>NZ_CM134186.1:752500-5552500 GCF_047521145.2 Terrisphaera buseokensis
GAGCGGCTTTTCGGTGCCTTCAAGCACTCGGATGAAATTCGCGGCGGAGCGAACGCGGCCCATCGTCTCATCGGGCGCAACCACGATGCTGCGATTCACCTGGCGACCATTCTCGTTCGTGTAGAGTTCACAGGAATCGATCGCAGTGTTGTCGAGGCCGTCGGTGCCGAACAGACGACGCACGAGGCCGCCGGCTTTCTGACCTTGGAAGGCGACCGACACTTCTTCGCGTCGATTCATCTCGGCCCACGAGACTTGAAACGACATTGCCTGGCCGGTATTGAAGGTAACGAAACCGTGAGCTGCGGCTTCGACGTCGGTCACGCCATTCGCCACGTCGGGAATTCCCCAGGGACCCTTGAACGCCTTGTTGTCGATGTGGTCGTTGTAGGTCCGCGCGAGGATGTGCGCAGGCTCAGGGTAGCCCATGAAGTGCAGTCCCAAATCGATCATGTGCAGGAGATCGATCAACGGGCCGCCGCCGGAAAGTGCCTTGGTCGTGAACCAGCCGCCGAAACCGGGAATGCCGGTGCGGCGGATCCATTTCGCCTGACACGTGTTGATTGTGCCGACGGCGCCCTGGGCGATGTAGTCCATCATGGCGTAGCTCTCAGGCCGGGCGCGATTGTTGAAATTGAACATCAACGTCCGCTTGGACTTTTCGGCCGCGGCCTTGAGCCCGGCCATCTCTTTCGCGTTCATCGCGGGCGGCTTCTCGCAGAAGACATGCTTGCCAGCCTTGAGCGCCTGGAGCGCGAGCGGCGCGTGAAACTTGTTCGGCACGATGATCGAGACGGCGTCGAGCTCGGGCATCGTGCGGAGCATTTCGGCGACGTCGGAAAACACGCGGCTGATGCCGTGCTTGGCCGCAGCCCGCTCGGCAGCCGGCTGGCTCACGTCGGCGAGGGCGACAATTTCAGCGCCGGCCTGGCGAAATCCGGCGGCATGATAAGCGGCCATGCCGCCTGCACCGATGATGGCGATTTTTTTGCTCATGAAAGGGTAAGGGGAGAGAGCCCACGGAACACACGGTCTACACGGAAATAAGGCCTGCAGCGGCTCGAGTTCTTCCGGGTACTCCGTGTGTTCCGTGGGCGAAGCGATTGAGATCTCTTACTGGTTCTTCTTGTCGAACTGGGCGTCGAACGCGATCGCGCTCGAGGGGAAATCCACCTTGCGGACGAATGCGGCGGCTTCGCCGGCACCATGCACCCGATCCATCCGACTGTCTTCCCACTCGACGGAGAGCGGGCCGCGATAACCGACGTCGTTCAGCGCGACGATAATATCTTCAAACTTGATGTCACCATGGCCGAGCGAACGAAAATCCCAGAAACGGCGCGCGTCGCCGAAATTCACGTGGCCGCCAAATACACCGACGGTACCGTCACCGTGGCCCCACCAAACGTCCTTCATATGCGCGTGAAAGATGCGGCTGCCGAATGTGCGGATGAACTTCACGTAGTCGACGCCCTGGTAACCGAGATGAGAGGGATCGTAGTTGAAGCCAAATCGGCGGTGGCCCTTCACGGCGTCGATCGCCCGCTGTGCGCTGGCGATGTCGAACGCGATCTCAGTGGGGTGTACCTCGAGGGCGAAATTTACGTTGGCTTTTTCGAAGGCCTCGAGAATTGGGCCGAAGCGTTTGGCGAAGTCCGCAAAACCTGCGTCCCAATATTCCTGTGACGTCGGCGGAAAAGCGTAGAGGGAGTGCCAGATGCTCGAACCGGTGAAACCGTTGACGACGGCCGGGAAATCATCGGACGCGCCGCGGCCCGGTTTGGCATCGAAGAACGCCCGGGCGGCCTTCGCAGCGAGCGCCAGTTTCTTCGCAGCCCGCTTGCGCACGCCTTCCGGATCGCCGTCGCCCCAGACATCAGGCGGCAAGATCGACTTGTGGCGCCCGTCGATATGATCGCAGACCGCCTGGCCTACCAAGTGGCTTGAAATCGCGTAGCAGGAGAGACCGTGGTCCTTGAGCAGGGCCCACTTGTCGTGGACATATTTTTTGCTGCTCGTGGCGGCATCGACATCGAAGTGGTCGCCCCAACAGGCGAGTTCGACGCCGTCGTAGCCCATCTTCTTGGCGAGGGGGGCGAGTTTTTCGAGGGGAAGGTCGGCCCATTGGCCGGTGAACAGGGTGACGGGACGGGGCATGGAGAGGGGGATGAGGCCGAATGGTTTCGCCGCGGGGGTGGCCGTCGGCAAGTCGAATGTCACGGCCTGGGCTGCGAAGAGCGCATCTCAGTCTTCCCCGAGTTCAGCCTCTCTCGGAAAGCCGCGTCCGGTTTACGCGATAGCGCGTGGCGTGGTCAGGCCGCGCCCCCCCCCGGGGCGCAGAAAACCGAGATGCGTCTTGGCCGAACTTCAGCTGAAAAACACGATGGTGCTCGACCGCCTCTGCGGTAGTCTATCGCGATGCCTCTTTGCCGGTGTATCTCCAGCCTCGGTTGTCCGGAACTGTCGCTGGCGGCTACGCTGGATCTCGCCGTGAAACACGAGATCCCGCTGGTCGAGCTGCGCGCGCTCGGCGGGTCCGTCGACTTGCCGGCCTATTTTACTGCCGAGTATGGCTCGCCCGAGCGTCTTGCCGTCGCCGTACGGCGTAGTTCCGTGCGCGTGGTGGCCTTCAATGCGTCCTGGCGCCTCGTGGGTGGCACCGACGCGGAGCGGGCCCAGCTTGAAGCCTTGGTGCCTTGGGCGGAGGCGCTTGGGGTTCGCTGGTTGCGGGTCTTCGATGGTGGACAAAACGCCGATACGACGGAGTGCTCCCAAGCCGCGGCCGCGTTCCAGTGGTGGAGAAAATTACGTTCCGCTCGTGGCTGGCAGGTCGACATCATGGTGGAAACGCATGATTCGCTTCTTTCCGCGGAAAAGATCGGGCGGTTTCTCGCGGCTGTCCAAGGTGCGGCGGTGCTTTGGGACGCACATCACACGTGGCGGAAGGGCGGGGAAGATCCGCTCGTGACTTGGCGCGCGATTGGTGATGCCGTCGTTCACGTGCACGTGAAGGACAGTGTGCCGATCGCGAGTGCGCGGCATCCCTTCACCTATGTGCTGCCGGGGGGCGGTGAGTTTCCTGTTGCACCGTTGCTCGCAGTGTTGCGCGCCGATGCTTTCGGCGGCCCCGTCAGTCTCGAATGGGAGAAGCAGTGGCATCCCTATCTGCCGTCGCTGGACGAGGCGTTGCACCTCGCGGCCCAGCGAGGTTGGTGGTAACTGGCGAACAATGCAGGGCGATGCAAAGGACCGCCCGCGAATCGCGCCAGTGGGCCCGAGTTTCAGAGGTGAAATCAAGCCAAGTCTATCAAGGAACCGAGGGTGTTCACGGTTGGGTGCTCGCCCCTGCCGCTGGTTCTGATTCGCATGAATTGGCGTGATTCGCGGTCTGTCGAATTGATGGGTTGGTCCACGCCATTGTCGCTCTGCACCGCACCTTTTCCTTGCTGATAATGGTAGCGCGGTTCCTGATCGAAACGAATTCGTGATGAACTCCACCGAGTTGGCTGTGTTTCTCAAGTCCCGCGTTCGCACGGTGCGCGATTGGCCGAAGCCGAAGGTGAATTTTCGCGATGTCACGACCTTGCTGGGCGACCCCGAGGCCTTTCGGGCCATTGTCGATGCGCTCGCGAAAGAAGCGCAGCGCGTGCGTGCGACTCGAATCGCCGCGGTGGACGCGCGGGGGTTCATCCTCGGCGGGGCCGTGGCCTATGCGACTCACACGCCGTTCGCGCTCGTGCGAAAGAAAGGCAAGCTTCCGTACAAAACGGTCTCCGCGGACTACGCACTGGAGTACGGATCGGCCACGATAGAGATTCATGCCGATGCGTGTCGCGCCGGCGATCGCATCTTGATTGTCGACGATTTGATCGCAACGGGAGGAACGCTGCTCGCGGCGGCGGGTTTGTTTCGGTCGCTCGGCGGCATCGTCGAGGGCGTGACGGCCGTCATCGATTTGCCGGAACTTGGTGGCTCGGCCAAGTTGCGGGCGGCGGGATATTCCGTGCACACCCTGTGCGAGTTTTCCGAGAACGAGTGATCTAGCCGTCACGACCGATTAATTCGAAAGCCAGGAAACGGCGCCGCCAGATTCGGCAGTCGCTGGCATTCGACCCCGTCGCCATCCCTGCGTCACTTGCCGTTTGCCTCGTGGCGATCGGGCTTTTTGGATTTCCCATTCCTCACATGAGCCTGACGATTTGGTGCAACGCCGTTTTCGCTGAAGCCGACAAGCAGCTGCTGATTGAAGGCACGCGATCACACAAACTGGTGTTTGCGCGCAGTGCGTCCGCCTCGGTGCTGGACGCGGGGAAGGCGGATCTCGATCTGCCGAACGCCGACGTCGCTTTCGGCCAGCCGGATGCCGGACAGTGTCTTGCCCTTCCGCGGCTGCGCTGGGTGGAGGTCACGACGGCCGGCTACACGCGTTACGACACACCCGAATTTCAGGAGGGATTTAGGGCGCGGGGCGCGGCATTTTCCAATGTTTCAGACGTCTTCGCCGATCCGTGTGCGCAGCATGTGCTCGCGATGATGCTGGCGCTCGGTCGCCGCTTGTTGCCGTCTCATCGGGACCAGCTGACCACGCGCGCCTGGGGCTACGTCGAGCGCCGGTATGAATCCCGTCTGCTTACCGGACAAAACGTGCTGCTGCTCGGCTACGGCGCGATTGGACGTCGACTCATGGAATTGCTGGCTCCCTTCGGAATGAATCTCAGCGCGGTTCGACGCCAGATTCGCAGCGAACGCGGGATTCGGATTATTCCGGAGGAGGCCGTGAGCAGCGCACTGGCGGCGGCCGATCACGTGGTGAACATTCTGCCCGACAATGCCAGCACCCGCAATTACGTGAACGCCCGTCGCCTCGCGTGCATCAAACCTGGCACGCGATTCTACAACGTCGGGCGCGGAACCACCGTCGACGAACGCGCTCTGCTCGAGGCACTGCGCTCCGGACGCATCAGCGAGGCGTATTTGGACGTTTTCGAAACGGAGCCCCTGCCGGTGGACCATCCGTTCTGGTCACAGCCGAACTGTTACGTGACGCCTCACACGGCAGGCGGTCGCCACGATCAGGATACGGCCATTGTGAAACACTTCCTGCGCAATCTTGCCGCTTTTGAAAGCGGTGGCCCGATGATCGATCGGGTCGTTTGACGACGTGCAGTCGCCGGTGGAGCGAGTTTTCCGGCACCGGTTTCGGGGTGCCGGCTCGCCTGGGCTGCTACGCCCTCACCACTTTCGTGCCGGCCATGAGATCGTGCAGGCAGCGACCGTCCTCGCGGAAGATGAAGCAGAAATCCACGAGCAGAAAAAAGAAGCCGAGAACCCCGGTGAACGCATTCAGAGCGACCATGATGGCAAACGGTGCAAGGAAACGGAGCAGCGCGCCGCGCACGAAGCCCGCGGCCTCGCCGTTGTCGACTCGCACCACGCGGATGCCCACCAGCATTTTCCCGAGGTTCTGCCCGCGCAGTCCGATCAGGATGGCTTGAAACACAACGGCGCCGAGGATGCCGACCCAGACCCACATCACGCCCCCCATCAAAGGGGCGAGATCGAGTTCGTCCATCTTGGGGAGGCCGCCGTGCGCGAGTTCAGGATTCTGTTCGAGCAGTTTGCGACTGATCAGCAGCGATCCGGGAATGGTGCTGAGGAGATAGATCATGGCGTTGATCAGGGCTGCTCCGATCCGCGCGCCGCGGCCTGCGGCCTCCGTTGCATCTCGTCGCACCACGTCGCGGGAATCCGACTCCACCAAGGGCGGGACCGGTGCACCCGAGAACTCCGCGAAATCGCCGAGCCGCTGCCACTCGCTTGATCCCTCCAGCTTGGCCTGAGTTTCCAGATTGGCGCGGCCGGCGGTGATCCACGCCCGGATTTGGTCGGTGGTCACTGGTCCGTATTCCTTACCGTCGCCGCCAATGATGATGAACATGCGCGCAACGAACACCGCACCGGGGCGTGCGTCAATATTTGGGGGCGCACTCATTTTCCCTTGATCGCATCGACCCGGTCCTGCGTCGGCGGATGCGTCCGGAGGTAGTCCAGGAGTTTGGAGTCGGTCTCACCGTGTGATTTCGAGAGGCGATCCAGCATCGTCGCGAGATGCGTGGGATCCATCGCTGCTTTCCGCAACACCGACACCGCGTGTGCGTCGGCTTCGCGTTCGAATTCGCGCGAGAAACGATTCTGCAACAGGTACGCCGGCAGCGCGCTGCCAAATGCGGTCGCCGACGAGACGTCGCCGGTCACGAGTGCGATCACGACGAACACGGCGGAGCTTTGCAGCACCGCCCGCAAGGCGTGGCGGTGCGCGAGATGGCCGCATTCGTGCGCGAGTACTGCCACGATCTCCCGATCGTCACCCGCAAGTTGAACGAGTTCATCGGTGATCACGATCACGCCCGACGGCAATGCGAACGCATTCGCCCCCGCCTGTTTCATGGCGCGAAACTCAATGCGCGCCGGGGTCGCTTCGCCTGATTTGGCGAGAAACCGGGCGAACTCTGCCTGCAAGGCCAACTGCCGTTCGTGCGTCAGCATCGTCGGCTCGAGCACGGTCTGGTCGAGCGTGGCGAGCGTCTGGTCGCCGAGTGTGCGCGTGATGCCGGCGGGCAGGATGAACGCGATCCGCCGCGCCGCCCACGGCAGGCCGAAGTGCAGCGCGGCCCAGCCAAGCGCGACCAGCACGACTACCGCGACCAGCACGAGCGCCCAGCTCGTTTCAATTCGGTGCAGCCACGTGCCCGCGCGGTTCGGCGCCCACGTGGCAATGACGGCGTCGAGTGCGCCGTTGTCCGCCACTTCACAGCGGCCGCCATCGCTGAAACGGATGAAGCGCGGGCTGCGGCCGAGTCGCGACTCGATCGTGACGTCTCGGCGCGCATATCGACCGTTGACGCCATCGCCCGTCACTTCAAGCAGGCCGTCGAACGCGTGCCAGCGCAGCAGCACGGGCCGGGGTTGCGACGTGCGACCGTCGAAGTAGGTCGCGGGAATCTCGGTCATACGCCGAAGCCGATATCAAAGTCGAAGAAGTCACTGGCCGAGTCGCCGACGGCGCCGACCGGCGGCTGGGATGCGGCGACAAAGGAGTCGATGTTGCCCGCGGGAATGACGCGCAATGAATCCAGCTGAAACTTGATCATGCGGACGGCCGCCCACGGATGCAGCAGACCGCCGGTGAGGCCTGTGACAATGGAGTTCAGGAAGTGAGTCAGGAATAAATCCCGCGCGCGCATCGTCGCAACAAAGGTGTTTCCGGCCAGCGATGTGTGATTCCATACCAGGTTGAACATGCGGGCGCGGAAGAAAAACGTGCCGGCGATGGCGAGCGGGATGGCGACGATCAGGAGCAGTCCGAACGTGCCGAACATCGCCATTGGCGGCGGTTGTCCGCCCTGACGCGCCGAAGCGGCAATGACCACGGCGATGAAAACAAAATAGAGCGCGATTGCCGGCAGGAAGAAGAGCACGGCAATGCCGAAAATCTTGTAGAACTCCTCGGTGCGGCCGGTGAACGCAAGGGGCGAGGTGCCGAACGCGTGATGAGACAGGATGAACTCCTTCTGCTTCTTCGTCACCAAGGGCAGAATCAAGCCGAGTGTGAATGGAATCAGCAGCGGCCACAGCAGAAAGACCACGGCGGCTTCACCGTAGCGCGCGTTGAAGTGGAAACGCAGTCCGCGCCACGCGGTGTTGCGGGCGTTGAACGCCAGCGCCCGAATGATCAACCACGGCGCGGCGATGGCGAAAAGGATCGCGAGCCCGATATACAGAATTGGCGAGACCACCTGACTGAGCGTCAGCAGCAGAAACAATCCGACCACGATCAGGTTACCGTAGAGGATCCGCACGGGATCGGCGAGATACTCAAACGTGTGGCCGAAGAGGCGCGTATTCGAATAGAAATAACGCCGGCGGCGCACCTTCGCCCACGCCGCGTAGATGCCGATTGTCACGATCGTCAGCAGCACATTGACGATCCAGATTTTGAAATACTCGCCCCAATCGGCGGTGAAGGTAAACGCTGCAGGGGGCGCTGGCATGGTTGCCTCTGCCGTCATGCTGCCGTCGGCGTTGGGCGGAAGAGGCGTTGCAGATGCCATGGGCGGAGGCATCGACGGCGCGAACTCCGGAAACTCGCCGATTCGCTTCCATTCACTCGTGCCGGCGAGCTTCGCCTGCATGTCGCGCGTCAGGCGGTTCTCTGCCATCCACTGCTTGATCTGCTCGGCCGAGACCGGCCCGTATTCCTTCCCGTCCGCGCCGATGATCGTGAACATGGGGCCGGACAAAAGGGAACGTTGCACAATGCGTCAACGACCGAGGGGCGTGCTGTAAGTCAGATGCACCGCGCGCTCTGCCGGCGGGCGGCCATGAAAAAGCCGTCCCGCGCGAGCGGGACGGCTTCGTTGGAGTCGTGAATCGAGATTCTGGTTACGGCACCTCGTATACCTCCACCAGCGCTTCGCCGGTGGGCGAGGCCGCGGCACCGCTGACCTGAATGGTGTATGCGCCCGGCTCGACCAGGCTGAGCGTTGCGGCGTCCTGACTGCCGCTGTCGAGGGCGAAGGCACCGACGTAACCGGTGGCGGCGGTGAGCTCGTTGACAAAGTCCGCGTTGTTCCAGTTGTCGTTCGCGAGGATGGCGCGCTGCTGGCTGTCGAAGATCTGCAGCCGGGGATCGGCCACCGTGCCCGTGACGCCGAAGGCCGCCAGTTTCGGACCGATGCCGCGGACCAGCAGCGTGCGCTGGCCGGTGCCGCCGATGACGAGGCCGAGCGTCAACACGTCGTCGCCCGGCGCGGTCTGACCGCGGACGGAGACGTTGACCAGCTTGCTCGAGGTCGTGCCGGTCAGGGAATCGGCGTCGTACACTTCAATCAGCACGATGCCGCCGGTGCCGGTCGCGTTGGTGACTTGCACGGTGTAATCACGTCCGGCCGCTAGGTCGGTGACGAGTGCGGCGTCCTTGGACCCGCTCGGCAGCACGAAGGCGCCGGTGGCCGCAAACGCATTGCCGACATTGGTGGCGGACCAGTCGTCGTTCTCCGTGATCCGGGTCGAGCCCTGGTAGACGGTGAGCTTCGGGTCGGACATCAGGCCGGTGAGGCCAAACGGAGCGAGGCCGGGACCGACGGCGCGGATCAGGACGCGTTTGTTGCCGGTACCCTGGATGACGAAGCCGGGAATGACCGTGGCGCCGGTGGCGACGCGAGTGCGGACCGAAATGTTCGCCGGGCGCGAGGCGTTGGCGGAGAGCGTCAGGGTGCCGCCCGAACTCGTGAGACTGCCGGAGCCGTTGGAGACGCGCACCGAGTAGGTGCCGGCGTCGGCGGCGTTCACGTTTTGACGGAGCAGGATGGCACCCGTCTCGCCAGCGAGGGCGACGTTGTTGCGGAACCACTGATACGCGAGGCCCGTGCCCGTGGCGCTGGTGGCGAAACTGACCGTGGCGCCAGGCACGACGACCTTCGAGAGCGGTTGCAGCGTGATAACCGGAGAACCGGCGGCGCCAACGGTCAGACTACCGGCAGTGAGCCGCGTGGTGCCGAGGGCGTTGGTGACGTCGACCGTGTAGGTGCCGGCGTCGCCGCTGCCGACCACTTCGACGACGTAGGGATTCGCGGTCGCGCCGGCGATGGCGAGGCCGTTACGGTACCATTGATACGTGTACGTCCCGCCGCCCGTGACGGTGATCGGACACACGAAACGTCCGCCAAGTGCGAGCGTGCCGCTGCCGGCGACGAAGCCGGTCGCGATCGCCGGCCGGCTGGTCGCCGTGCCGCCGGATGCGCCCGAGAACGCAAAGCTGCCGGGCCACGCGCCCCAGCTTGAGGTCGTGACGCCGTTGCGCGTGCTGGCGCCGTAGGACGCCTGGCCGCCGAGCAGCGTGATGGTGACATTTTTCGTCTCGCCGACGGCGAGCAGGCCGGCGTGGACGGCCGCGCGCGCGACAGACGAGTCGTCCGTGTAGACGTCGGTGCCCCAGACGGCTCCGCCGGTCGCGCCCGTCACCGTGAACTGGTAGGTCTGGCCGACCTTGTTGCGGTAGCCGACCAGGTTCAACGGAGCGGTGGCAAACGTCACCGTTCCGCCACCACCACCGCCGCCGCCGCCGGTGAGTCCGCCGGTCGACTGGTCGCCTTCGGAAAGATTTCCGATTTCTCCGAGCGTCAGCGTGCGGCTGTAGATGCGGATTTCGTCCATCAGGCCGGCAAAGTATTCGCCGGCGGCGAGTGTGCCGCGCGGACCGCCGATCTGCAGCGGCAGCGTATTGTTAATCAGGTTACCGACCGGGCCGGATCCGGAGGCCACACCATTGATGTAGAACGTGACCGTGCCGGCGTTGTAGACGAACGCAAGATGCTGCCAGGTGCTGGGCGTGAAGGTGCGGGTGCTGTTGAAGCCGGCGGTCGACGAGGCGACGCGCACCACATTGCGCGACTGGCGGGCGAGATCGTAGGTGTCGAAGGACCAGCCGTCGGCGACGCCCGAGGTCTGCTTGTCGAGCAGACGCGAACCATTCGAGGCGGCCTTGGGGTTGGCCGTGTTTACCCACATTGACACGGTCAGGCCGGTGGTACCGATGTTGAGGGCGGCGGAGTGGGGAATCGTGATGTACTGGTTCACGCCGCTGAACGACGCGGCCTGGCCGAAGCCGCTGCGCGATGCGGCGTAGGTGAGCCCGCCCTGCTGGGTGCCGTGGTTCGTTCCCGCGCTGTCGTTGGTGTTGTTCTCGAATTTATAATACGCGACGAGTCCGGCACCGAGTTGGAGCGTCGAACCGCCACCGCCACCCGTGGAGCCGCCGCTGACCGTGACGGAGAATACCACCGTGGCACCGGGGCCGCCGGCGTTGATCGCCCGCACGCTGAAGGTGAACGTGCCGGCAGCGGTGAACGTGCCGGTCACGAGGCCGGACGTCGGGTTAATCGCGATCGGGGCGTTGCCGCCCATGTTTTCGAACGACGTGGCCGCCGTGCTGGTCGTGAGCTGCAGCGAGAACGGCGCGCCGACGGTGGCCGTCTGCTGCACGGAGTTCGTGATGGTCGGCACGGTCGTCGTTCCGCCGCCACCACCACTACCACCACCGCTCGTTGATCCGCCGATGGTGAAGAGGCCGCCCGTGGTCTTGAAGGGATTGAAGAACTCGCTCGCGGCGTACGCGCCAAAGCCGTTCTGCTGCGTCAACACCAGCAGCACCGCCGTGGTGCTCCCGGGCGAGAACCAGTTGTTGTTAATCTGAATCGTGGTGGCGCGATTGCCCGTGGAGGCGGCGATGCTGGAATCGAGCACGGTGTAGGTGCCGCCCTCCGTCGCCAGGCCCGTGGCGCTGCGGACGTACGTCGAGCCCGTGGTGAACTGCAGCGTGAAGTTGTTGATCGCCTCCAGTGTGTTCGGCGTGCCCGCGCCGTAGGTGAAGGTGAGCGTCTTGCCGACCAGGTTGGCCGGAATCAGTTCATCGTTGGTGACAGCGAGAGCTCGCGGGGTGGCGGCGAGCCCGAGAAGAAGCAACGCGGCTGGTAAGGCGGCGCGCAGCGGGCGGACAAGGAGAGTAAGAGGTGACATGGTTTGAAGCGAACCGCCGATAATATCCGCGATTGCGAAACCTGTCGTTACGTGGACCTGCGTATGGGGAGGATTCCCCGGGACGAACGGGCCTGACCTCCCTCGGTGCACGAGACCGCGCGAGCCACGCCTAGTCGGCGCGGTTAACGGCGCCAAACTGCGAGCGATCTCACCCCCCGGTCCGCGGCCGCAGCAGCGCGCCGGTGTGCACAATGAGGGCAATCCGGTTCTCGACGCCAAGGCGTTCGAGGATCCGCTCCATGTGCTTGTCGATGGTGCGCGGACTTGCGCCGAGGATGAGCGCGATCTCCGGATTGGTTTTTCCCTGCGCCACCCAATAGGCGACCTCGGCCTGTCGGGGTGTCAATCCAAGCGTCAGCAGTGCTGCCGGCCCGGGCGGAGCGTGTTCCTCCTCGAGCGCGAGCATGACCAGATCGTCGCGGCCAGGTTCGGTGAAATGCCGGACGTTGAGGATTCCGGCCGGGCCCGAGAAACGATTCGCGTTGAGGAGGTCGGTCGGCGCGATCCCAAACTTGGCCATCAGTCCGTGCGCGAGCCGGGTGGCGAACAGCAGCTCGCCGGCCGGGTTGAGCACGAGCACGGCGCGATCGAGTGAACTGGCCAGCTGGGCTTCGGCGTCGAGCCGCAACGCGACTTCGCTTTCGAGTTCGGCGTTCTGCGCCTCAAGTTTCCGCCGCGCGGCGCGCAATTCGAGCTGCACGCGCACGCGCGCCACGAGCTCGGCGACGTGCACCGGCTTCGTCACGTAGTCGACGGCGCCCGCCGCGAACGCCCGCACTTTCTGATCGGGCTCGTCGACCGCGGTGAGAAAAATCACCGGCGACTCGCGCCACACCGCGTGCGCCTGCAACGCCGCGCACACGGCAAACCCGTCCTCGCCCGGCATCATCACATCGAGCAGCACCAAATCCGGCTGCGTGCGCGCGAGCACCGCGCGGGCCGCCGCACCACTTTCGGCCAGCAGCACGCGCACACCCTGCTGCCGCAAGGCATCACACACCACGCCCAACGCAGCGGGCGTGTCGTCAACGACCAGTACGGTGGGCGGACTCATGGAGATTCGAGCAGCTGGCGCAAACGGGAAAGCTGGAACGCCGCCGCCGCCTCGTCGAGCATCCGCCAGCGTCTTTCAGCGGCCGGGTGCGCCGCCCGCAGGACCGCCAGTTGGCAGCGAAAGTCGGCGAGATCACCCTGGGCGAGCGCATCGCGCAACTGAGCGAGGCCACCGGCGGGAAGTGGGACGTCCGTTTCCGCCGCAAAACGGGACGATTCGTCAGCGGTCGCGCTCAAGGTTGCCCACTGCAACTGCAGCAGGTGTCCGACCTTTTCGAGCAGTTCAGGCGCGCGGAACGGTTTCGCCAGAAAATCGTCCGCGCCGGCCCGGTGACCCTCGGCAACATCGAAGCTCAAGACCGACGCCGACATCAGCAGGACCTTGAGATCGCGCCCGCGCGGATGGGCGCGCAACCGGCGCGTCAACGCCAGGCCGTCGAGCCCGGCCATGCGCACATCGAGGACGACGAGATCGGGCCACGGTTCGCCGCCTGACGTGAGGCCGGCGAGCGCCGTTTGGGCGGATTCCGCCGCCGTGCAGTTGAACCCGAGCGGAACGAGCAAATCGGCCACGAGCCGGCGATTGATGGCATGATCGTCGACCACGAGCACGCGCCGCCGGACGCCTTCGTATCCGATGATGTGATTCAGGGCCGCCGCGGTTGCGGGAACAGCACTCACCGGCTGCAGGACGAGGTTGAAGGTGAAGGTGCTGCCTCGGCCCGGCTCGCTGCTCAGGACGAGCGCTCCGCCCATGCGCTCGACCAACGCCCGGCTGATTGCGAGGCCCAACCCGGTCCCGGGCGCGTCCCCGCGCGAGGCCTCGGCTTGTTCAAACGGTTGAAACAGACGCGCCTGATCGCCGGTGGAAATGCCCGGTCCGGTGTCGGTCACGCTGAACGCGCATTCCACGGCAGGCGGGGTGACCACGCCCCGCGAGTCCATCCCCGCGGCGGCCGTGAGATCGGGGGCCGAGGGCGCCTCGCCTGCATTCAGCAACGTCACGCGCACAATGACGCTTCCTCGGGGCGTAAACTTGATCGCGTTGCCGATCAGATTGTCGAGTACCTGCCGGAGTTTCTGTGCGTCGCCGATTGCGTGCGGGGGAAGTTCCGCGGGCAACTCCAGCGTGAACGCGAGACCCTTGCTGGTGGCGGTGGAGGTGTGACTCGCCGCGATGTCGCGCAGGAGTTCACCGGGTGCGAAGGGCGCGAGCCGCAGCTCGATCCTGCCAGCTTCGATTTTGGCGAGATCGAGAACGTCGTTGATCATGCGCAACAGGTGTTCGCCGCTGTGCAGCACGATGCCGAGGCGTTCCTTTTGGTCCGGCAGCAGGCGCGCGTCGTTCTGGAGGATCTGCGAGTAACCGATGACGCCGTTGAGCGGAGTGCGCAGCTCGTGGCTCATCGCAGCGAGGAACGCGCTCTTGGCGCGGTTGGCCGCTTCCGCCGCGTCGCGGGCCGTCGCGAGTTCACCGGTGCGCGTGGCGACGAGCGCCTCGAGCCGGGCCCGCTCGCGTTCGCCCTGGCCAAGACGCCAGTGCACGAAGGCAAAAAGTCCGCCGGCGATGACCAGGCCGTAGAGAATGTAGGCGCCGAGACTTTGATGCCAGGGCGGGGCGACGGAGAAGGTGAAGCGGGCGGGCGCGCTCATGTTGCCATCCGGATCCTGGGCGCGCACCTCGAAGGTGAACGGTCCGCCGGAGAGATTGGTGAACTCCGCCTCGGTGCGCGGCGACCACGGCTGCCACGCGTCGTCGTAGCCGATCAAGCGGGTTTGGTAACGCATGACGGGACCCGCGCCGAAACGCGGCGCGCTGTACGCCAGCGTGAGCGGGGCGCGGGCATAGGCGAAGCGCGGAGCTGCCGCGCCGGCCGTGGGCGTGAGGCGCGTGCCGTCGGGCAGCACGACGTCGCGAATCAACACGTTCCACGTGGCCGCGGGCGGCGGCGCGGCACCGAGGTCGGTGCGCACCAGCGCGTCAGGTCCACCGAGCCACAAGTACTCCCGATCGTCGGCGCGTTCCCACGCGAGCGTGCGCGCACCGCCAAACGCAACCTGCTCGAGAATTTTTCGGGGCAGCGGTGAAAATTCCGCGGCGCGTCCGGGCTGGCGCGTGAGCCGGCCGAGCTGGCGCGGAATATCCGTGTTCTCCGTGTCGGCCTGCGCCCACAGCACGTCCGGAATGGCCGTGGGTGTCAGCGGCCACAGCTGCGTGCGCACGTGACGTCCCGCGATCTGCAGATCCGGATCGACGCGAAACTGATCCGCGGTGGCATCGTAGGTGAAAGTGCCGGAGTCGGTCACGAATACGACGCGATCGCCTGGAGCGTACACGTGACTCCAGCCCTGCTCGGTGGGCAGTCCATGATCTTCACGGTAGCTGGAAAACGTCGCGCGTGACCAGTCGTCGGCACGGCTGCCCGGCGGGCGCACGACCTTGATGAAGCCGCGCGTCGGCGTGCCGAGCCAGACGACGCCGTCGGCCGCCTCGGCCACGGTGCGAATCTCGGTCTTGAGTCCGGGCACGCCACCTTCATCGCGCCAGCGGCCGTCGGCAAAGCGCAGGACGTTGAGGCCGATGAAGCGCCCGACAAACATCCGGTCGGGTTGCCCGCGCAGCGCGGTGAGTTTGCTGACGCCGTCGGGTGCCTCGAAAATCAGCCGCGGGGCGGTCCCGTCCGGTGGCAGCTGCAGCACGCCGCGGCCGGTGGCGATCAGCAGGCCGGCGGGGTGGCTCGCCAGCGACCAGCATGGATCGCGCACACCCGGCACTGGCTCGAAACGCGCCGGCGTGCCGGTGGCTGTATCCGCGGGTACGAGACGGAGCAGACCTTCGGCGGTCGCGGCGTAGAACGTGCCTGCGTGCCGGCGCAGATCGTGCGTGAGGTTGCGGGGCAGGCCGCTCTGTTTGTCGAACACGCTGAAACGCGAGCCGATCTCGGCGCGCACCACGCCGTTGCCGGTGCCGATCCAGACGCCGCGTTCGCGGTCAGGCGTGAGGCTGAGCAGTTGTTCACTCTCGAGACCGTTGGTCGCGCTGAGCCGGGTGCGGAAATTGAAGTCGGCGTCGGTGACGATGACACCCAGCGTGGTCGTGCCGATCGCGCGCGTGCCGTCTGGCAGCCGCACCATGTAGCGAAGTTTGGTGCGGGCGAAGAGCGCGTCCGTCGGAGTCGGATACCTCGTCAGCTTCCCGTCCTGCCAGCGAAAGAACGGGCCGGTGCCGAGTCCGAGCAGGAGGCTGCCATCCTCGAGGCGTTCAACGAGGCAGAATTGGGATCCGGCCACCTCCGGCGAATCGGTCACCCGGGAGAAGTCGTCGCCGGCGAATTGAAACAGCCCCACGCCCTGCCGGTGCAGGAACAGTTCGTCGCCGACGCGCTGCAGATACTGGCGGGAATGATTCGTGAACGACCACGCGCGAAACTCGCCCCGCTGCCAGCGCAGCACGAGGGATTCGGTCGCAAACCACACCGCGTCACGGGCGGCCGCCATGCTCCAGATGACTCCCGACGAACGATGAGCCGTCGGGAGTTTTTCGAGGAGCGAAGTGAAGCGGGGCGCACCGTCCGGCCCCGGCGCGATGAAGCCGAGTTGATCCGTGCCGCCGACGTAGAGTCGCTGATCCTGGCCGAAAGCGAGGGTGCGAATCCAGCTTGTGCCCGGAATGTTGATACGACGCCAGGCGGCACCGTCGTAGGAGATGACGGAGTGACTGTTCCCGAACCACATCAGGCCGTCGGGTCCCTGCGCCCCCATCCAGACCTGCTGGTGCGCCCGATAATCACGCGGGGTGAACGTTTGCAGGAACGGGCGGCCCGATTCGCCGTCCGGGCCGGCGTGCGCGATACCCGCCGACCAAAGCCCAAGGGGGATCAGAACGAGGGCCCGGGGAAGGTGGGAGCGGCCTGATCCCAGGGCGAGAAAGCTCTGGACCCACGCCGGCTTCAACGGGCGCGCTGGGGACCGGCGTTTCATGCCAGCAATTGCCGCAGTCGCGACAGTTGAAAGGTTGCGGCCGCTTCGTCCATCGCCTGCCACTGTGCCTCCGCCGCCGGATGCGCCAAGCGCTCGCGGGCGAGGGCCGCGCGAAAGGCCTCGAGGTCGCCGCTCGCCAGCAGATCGCGCAGCGCGGCCGCAGCCGGCGCGGGCAGGGGTGTGCCGTCGGATGGAACTGCCGGAATGGAGGTCGGGGCGGCCGCGACTTCGTGCCAGCGCAGCGCGAGCAGCGCACCGATTTTCTCGACCAGGTCGGCGGTGCGAAACGGCTTCGGCAGAAAATCGTCGCAGCCCGCCGCGCGTCCGTCTTCCGGGCGAAAACTGATCACGGAAGCCGAGGTGAGGATCACCTTCACGGCCTGGCCGCGCGGCAACGCGCGGATGCGGCGCGTGAGTTCGAGTCCGTCGATGCCGTCCATGCGCAAATCGACGATGGCGAGCTCGGGCCACGCTTCGGTGCCGGTGGTGAGTCGTGCGAGAGCTTCCTCGCCTGAGCTCGCCTCGCTGCAGGTGAAGCCAAGCGGCGCCAGCAGGTCGGTCAGCAGACTGCGATTCACGGTGTGGTCATCGACAATCAGCACACGGCGCCGCGGTCCGTCGTAGCCAGTGACAGTCGGTCGCGCGACGGCGTGAACGGGCGCGGCGCACGCGGGTAGCGCCACCGTGCACGCGAAGCTGCTGCCGGTGCCGGGCGTGCTCGTGACATCCAGCGTGCCACCCATGCGTTCGACGATGGCGCGACTGATCGCGAGGCCGAGGCCCGTGCCCGGCATGGCGGAGCGCGTGTCGTGAGCCTGCTCGAAGGGCTGGAACAGCCGCGCTTGATCCGCCGCTGAGATCCCGGGACCGGTGTCGGTGACGGTGAACACCAGCCGCGGTGTCGCCGGCTCACCTTCGTCGCTGGCGGTCACGCTCAACCTCACGCTGCCGCGCTCCGTGAACTTCACGGCGTTGCCCAGCAGGTTGTCGAGGACCTGCCGCAGCTTCTGCGCGTCGCCCTCGACCCACGGGGCCAGCCCGGGCGCGATCTCCGTGTGAAACGCGAGGCGTTTCGCGTGCGCGGCGGGCGCGTGCGCGGCCGTGACGTCCTGGATCAGATCGCGGGGCGGAAATGGCGCCGGACGCAGTTCGAGTTTGCCCGCTTCGATCTTCGCGAGGTCGAGGACGTCGTTGATCATGCGCAGCAGGTGCTCGCCGCTTTGATGAACGATGCGGACGCGATCGCGTTGATCGCTCACGAGGCGCGGATCGGCCTGGAGAATCTGCGCGTAGCCGATGACGCCGTTCAGCGGGGTGCGGAGCTCGTGGCTCATGGCGGCGAGGAACGCGCTCTTTGCCCGGCTCGCGGCTTCGGCCTGATCGCGCGCGGCGGCGAGGTCGCGGGTGCGGTCGGCGACGATGCCCTCGAGCCGGCGGCGCTCGTGTTCGGCGCGAGTGAGCCGCCAGCGAACAAAACCGGCAACGGCCCCAAACAAGCCGAGGCCGTACGCCGCGTAGGCCGCCGGGGTCCGATGCCAGGGTGGCGACACCGCAAACGTCGTCCGGGCCACGGAGCCGGTGCGGCCCAGTGCGTCGCGGGCGCGCACTTCGAGGGTGAATGGTCCGCCGATCAGATTCGTGAAGGTCGCTTCCGGCGCGGTCGCGGGAGTCCAGTCTTCCGCGTAGCCAAGCAGCCGCGTTTCATAACTCACCGGCGCGAGCGCCGCCTCCGGGCTGGCGAACTGCAGGCGCAGCGGTTCGCGACGATACGGTAGTTGCAGGGTGGTGGCGCGGGGCTGCCCGTGCGTCGATCCCTGGACGATGGCGGAGATGACCACGGACGGTGCCACGGCCGCGTTCGGCGCACTGGAAAGATCGATCCGGACCGTGCTGCGCACACCGGAGATCCAGAGCAACTCGCGCCCGTTCTCCCTGAGGTAGGAGATGTCGCGCGCGCCTCCGTAGCCGAGGGAGTTGCTGATGGCGGGCGGAAGCAGCGTCCAACTGGTCTCGCCGCCGCGCGTGTCGAGGCAGCCCATTTGAAACCCCGACTCACCGCCGGGAATCTGGAACCAGAACCGGCCCGCGTCGTCGCCCTCGATCGGCAGCGTATTCACCCCGGACGGACGCTGCCGTGAGAAGCGTTGGTCCGGGACGAGCCGTTCGCCCGTTGCGTCCAGGCGGAAGACGCCGTCGCGGACGCACAGCAGCGGACCTTCCGGCGTGCGGTGCACTTTCACCCAGCCCGTGCCCGCCGGGAGGCCGCGTGCGGTGTCGAAACGGGTCGCTTCGCCAGGCGTCCCGTCCGCACCAAGTCGCAGCCGCAACGCGATCCCGGACGTGGTCCCGATCCAAACCGTGCGCCCCGCAGCCTCGCGGATGTTGGTCGTCTCGAGTTCAAAGTCCGGCACCCGGCCCAGTGAAGTAACGGTGAAATCGGGCGCCACACGCACCAGTTCGACGCCGCGCAACATGCCGATCACGAGAACGCCGGGAAGCTGCTGCAACGCTCGCATGTCCTCAACCTGGCTCGGGCTCGCGTGCAGCACCTGCCGGTCGCCGTCGGCGCGCACCACGCCGCGTTCATTGCCGCTCAACAGCCCGCCGTGCATCGGCACCATGTTGGAGAGCCGCGCGGCCCGGGTGTTTCCGTAGGGTTCCAGCCGCGCCGCACCCAGCGGATCCGGCGCCGGCCGCAGCCGCAGCGGAGCGACGTCGCTCATCGTGATGATCAGCTCGCCCTTGAACCGCGACGGCTCGCCGCCGATCGTATCGGGACGGCCGTTACGCACATCGAAGACGCTCCACGGGGCCAGCGGCTCGAAGGTGGAGAGTCCGTTCGCGGTTTCCACCCAGAGCGCGCCGTCGGCTCCGTGCGCCAGGCCGTAGGTTGCGGCGTGGGCGAGGCCCGATTCCGCGCCGAGCCGGCGCAAAGGGGTGCCCTCGTGGGAGAGAATGACCACGCCCTCGCCGGCGGTGGACAGCGCGTAACTGCCGTCTGCTAGCCGGACGCCGTTGCGGATGCCGGCGCGGAGTAGAAATTCGGCTGCCGCCGTCGGCCAGGGGGCAATCGTGCCGTCGGCGCCGAGCCGCAGCAGGCCGCCGGCATCGAGCGCGATCACCCAGCCGCCGGCCTCGCCGGACAGGAGCGTGATCCGCCGCGCTGCGGCCAGCGCTGCGTTGCGCGCGAACGGCTGCCAGTCTTGGCCGTCCCACCGGAGCAATTGATCGCCGGCGTGACAAAAGACGGTGTTGGCGGCGCTGCGAACGGCCGGACGCTGGCCGGGGAAGGGCTGCACGCGAAACCCGCCGTTGCGCCAGGTGAGCGTTGCGCCATCGATCGCGAACAGGACGGCGTCACCGGCGGTGACCGCATTCCATACCGTCGCGAAACCGCGCTGCTCGGCAGGCAGGCGATCCACGAGCGAAACGAAGCGGAGTCCGCCACCCGTCGCGTCGGCTTCCAAGCGGCCGAGCAGACCGCCACCGCCGATATAAAGGAGTCCGTCGGAGCCGAACGTGAGGGCGCGTGTCCAGGTGCCGGATACGGGGTGCTGGCGCCAGCGCTCGCCGTCAAACGACACCACCTGACCGTACGTCCCGAAATACATGATCCCGTCGGGCGCCCGCGCCGATGCGAAGATCTGGCTGTGCCCGCGGTAAGTCTCGGGAAGGAAATTCCGGATCACCGGCAGTCCGGCTTCGGGATCGAATGTTGCCGACCGGGCCGAAATGGCGAGGCCGGCGAGAATCGCGAGCGCGCCCTGTCGCAGGCTGCGGAGGGACGGGGAAAGCAAAGCGCGCATACTCACGCCCGGAAGCACCCACCCGGTGGAAGCGGGCGACGTTCGAACGAGGGAGGGCCGAGGCGCATCCCGGCATTGAGTCGGTGGCTCCGCGCGTCGCAATCGCGAACACAGGGGTGGAATCACGGATCCGGCGTGCCCGGACTCCACCCGTCGGTATCCGTTTTTTCCACTCCACCCGTGCGGCTTCGGCCGCCGGGCCGGAGCTCTGCATGTCGCTGCAGCCCCGTGGACGGTCACGCCCCGTCACGATTCACCGAGCACCCGCGCAAAGACCGCGGTGTCGACATTGCCCCCGGTCAGGACGGCACCGATGCGGCGGCCGGCGTGGAGGGCGCGTTCCTGCAGCACTGCCGCGACGCTGGCCGCGGCCGCGCCCTCGATGGTGTTGTGCGTGGAGGAAAAACACGTACGCATGGCGGCTTCGACTTCGTCGTCGGTCACCTGCACGATGCGTTCCGTGCCGCGCAGGATGGACGCGAGGGCCGTCGGATCGGGCGTCGAGCAGGCAAGGCCGTCGGCGATCCGGGTCGAAGACGGTTGCACGATCACTTCGCGCGCGGTGAAGGAGCGGGCGATGGCGGGTGCGTGCGCCGAACACACGCCGACGATTCGCGTGGCGAGGCCGAGGGCGTCACGGGCGGCCATCATCGCGCAGATTCCGGATCCCAGGCCGATGGGAACATAGACGGTGTCGAGCGGCGGCACGTGCCGCAGGAAGTCGATCGCCGAGACGGCCACGCCGCGCACCAGTGCGGGGGCGAACGAGGGTATCGCGTGCAGGTCCCGGCTGACGGCGAGCGCGCGCGCGTGTTCCAATGCCGCTTGGAAGTCGTCGCCGTGCTCGATCAGCGTCGCGCCCAGGCTGCGCATCGCCGCGTTCTTCTCGGCGCTGTTGCCGCGCGGCACGACCACGACGGCCTCGAGCCCGTGCCGCCGCGCGGCGAAGGCCACGGACTGGCCGTGGTTGCCGCGGGTTGCGCACACCACGCCCCGGCACCCGGGTTCGAGCCGGCGCAGTTCGTCCATGTAGACCAATCCGCCCCTCACCTTGAACGCGCCGAGCGGCGTGTGGTTTTCGTGCTTCACCCAGAGCTCGCAGCCGGCGTGCGCGTTGAGCAGCGGCCAGGAATACTGTGGCGTCCGCGGGATCACGGCCTCGACCAACGCGGCGGCAGCATCGATTTCGGCGCGAGTGGGAAGCGACGACATGGTTCCGAGCCTGCCTGCCGCGATTCGCCGCGGCAAGCTGTGGGTTGCTGTGCCGGCATCGGCGTGCCGACGTGGACCGAAACGCCGCCGACTCCGCGCTTGGTGCAAACGGGTCGCGTGGTCCGGCCTACGCAGGCCTACGTATTCACAACGTGGATAGCTTCAGGTATGCTGCCGGGGCTTCCACGCCCATTCAGGGCGTTTTCCGTCCAACTTCCGCCGCTGCATGAAAACGCGATCCTTCGTCTCCGCCTTGATTCTGTCCGCGCTTGTCGCGTCCGACCTTGCCGCCGCCCCGGCGCAACAGGTGTGGAGCACCCCGCTCGGCGCCGACGCCAAGTGGCACCAGCTCACGTCGCTCGGTGGATTGCTGATCGGCACGGATCAGGCGCTGATGGCCATCACGCCCGAGGACGGGAAGATCGCCTGGAAGCGGGACGACATCAAGAAATCGAACCGCAACAATGCGCGCGAAATTCCCGGCACGCCGATCCTCATCTGCAATACCTACGATGGGATGATGAACAGCAAGGTCACGTTCATGGCCATCGACTCGCAGACCGGCACGACGATCTGGACCGCGCCGCAGCTGCTCGGCCAGTACCACGGCACGATTCCGGTGCCGCAGAAGAACCTGGTGATCTTCGTGGTCAATACGATGGATCAGAAGGACAACGGCGTGTACTTCATGGCGCACGATCTCACGACTGGCGCGGCGAAGTGGTCGACGAAGTTCACCAAGGCCGGCGGCATTCCGCTGCACCTCGCGGACAACAGCGGCCGCTTCATTCCGACGATGGATCTTTCCGGTTATCACGACCCGGTGGTCGATGGCGACGAACTGTACGTCGGTTATCTTGGCGTGCATTGCGTTGATCTGACGTCGGGCGCGGTGAAGTGGGGCGTGGAATTTCCCGCGGGCAACAAGGGCCTGAAGAAAACCTACGCGCCGCTGCGGATCGACGGCGATCGCATCTACGGCGGTGGCGGCGGCAGCGTGTACGCGATCGATCGCAAGACGGGCACCCAATTGTGGAAGAGTGATCGCATCTCGGATTTCGCCGGACTCTTCAAGGCGCGCGACAACGCCATCGTGGCCCAGCTCGAGATCGTCGGCGGCAAGATCTTCTCGCGCTACGGCGGCAACTTCTCCGACGGCAAGACCGCGGCGTTGCGCGAGCCGATCGGCATCGTGGTGCTCGATCCCGCGGACGGAAAATCGCTCTACCATTTCGACAAGGCCAAGGAAGGCATCACGAACATGGCGGTCCTGGCCGACGGCAAGACCGTGGTGTTTGCCGACGGCGCGAATGTCCTCGGGCTCGACGCGGCGGCCGCGACGCCGACGGAGACGTTTCGCGTTCCAATCGAGTTCAAGCGCAAGATGGGCATGGGCGGCGTGGCGAAAATTGGCCTTGGCGCGCTCGGCGGAGTGACCGGTCTCGCGAAAGGCGTGATGTCGGCGAACAAGGGTCTGCTCGACGTGCCGGTGGCGGTGAACCTGAACGGCGGCCGCGTCATCGTGCAGGGCAAGCAGCATCTGCTCGGTTTCGATCCGGAGACCAAGACGTCCAGCTGGTCGCTGTTTTATGCCGCGCCGAGCGAAGCGCTGGGCAACATCGCGATGTTTGCCGTCACGGCGGCGGCCGCGGTGTACGGCAACGCGCAGGCCGCGGCGGGCGGCGGTTTTGGCACGAGCGGCTACAACAGCGGCGTGACCACGATTCACACGAACCTCGACAACTACAACAAGTACACGGAAAAGGCCGCGGCCCGCGCCGGCAGCTCGAAGGCGTCACAGGCCTACACCTACATTCTCACCAAGGTGGAAAAGGACATCGGGGTCGTCGGCGTGAACCTCGCCACCGGCGAAACCGATCGCGAGCTCCCGCTGAAGGACAAGGAGCCCGAGTACATGGTCGATGAACCGATGAACCGCGTCTTCCACTTCAAGGGCAAGAGCACGGTCGTAGCGTATCAGTTCTGAGCGCCGGCAACCGGCGCGGCTGAAGGCGGAAAGTTGAAAGCGTGCGTCGCTGCGGGCGTTGCCGGTCTTTCAACTTTCAACTTCTCAACCGTCAACTGGATTCAAGCACCACCCCGCGCGCCTTCGGATCCGGATTCTGGCGGAAGAAGAGCGCGGTGTGTCCGACGGCGCCGACGCACACGCAGCGGCCCTGATCGGCGATTTGCGTGCAGAGCGTTTCGCGTTCATCGCGATCCGCGCCGAGGAACCGCAGCTTCACGAGTTCGTGTGCGCGCAACAGTTTCTGCAGCTCCGCGTAGAATTCGGGCGTGAGGCCACTGCGGCCCACCTTCAGGCCGGCGTCGAGGGATTGGCCGAGGGCGCGGAGGCGGGATTTCTGGGCGCCGGTGAGAGGAAAATCGTACATGGAAAAAGGGCGGAGCGGGAACGGTTGGAACAGGGTTGTGAACCACAATGGCGCAAAGGCACAGAGCAAACACGACGCCGGTCGGGCGGGTCGCTGCACCGGGGTGCCGCGCGGCTCAGGGTGATGAAAAGTAATCCAGCGGCAGCTCGCGCCATTGCCCGGCCGGTAGATCGCCGAGGTCGAGCGGGCCGAATTTTTCGCGGTGCAAGGTGACGACGGTGGCGCCTTGGGCGGAAAACATGCGTCGTACCTGGTGATAACGTCCCTCGGTCAACGTGACCTCGGCTTCGCGAGCCGTGATGAGCTTCAAGCCGGCGGGCGCACACGGATCCTTTTCCCCTTCCAGCAGCAACGTGCCGCTGGCGAAAAGCGCGATGAGATCAGGAGACAAATCGGCGTCGACGACAGCGCGATACACTTTCGGCACCTTGTGCTTCGGTGACGTGAGGCGGTGCACGAGCGGGGACTGATCCGTGAGCAGGAGCAGGCCGCTGGTGTCCTTGTCCAGCCGGCCGATGCTCGTGACGACGGGATTGCGCCGCCGCCAGCGTTCCGGGAGCAGCAAGTAGACGTTGGGACCTTCGCGGTCTTCGTGCGAGCAGACGAGGCCGACGGGTTTGTGCACCATCAACAGCAGCCCGCCCGGATGATCCAGCGGTTCGCCGTCGACGCGCACGTCATTCTCTGCGGCCTTCCGGCCAAAATCGTCCGCCGTCTCGCCGCCCACCGTCACGCGGCCATCTTCAATCCAAATCCGCGCCTCGCGGCGGCTGCAGTAGCCCAGATTGGCGAGGAGTTGATCGAGACGGCGCATGAGTCGCGGGGATTAGCCGACGGAAGCGGGCAGGGGAGCAAAGAGAAAATGTGCTGGTGCCGACGGGCGACCTGAACGCGCCAATGCCATGGGTGTTTCGACTTTTCTGAGTTTGCACAGGAGGCAACGGAGGCAACAGAGAGAAAGGACCCGGCCTCCGTGGCCTCCGTTATCTCCTGTGCAAGCTGCCTTGGGGTGCGATGGCGAGTGCACGCTGCGATTGCCGCCACGTCTCCGACGCGCGCCCCGCGGTTGAGAATTGTGCACCCGGCTCCGGGCCGTCACGCGTATCACCTCCATGCTTCGCTGGTTTTTGCTTTGCTTCGCGCTCGCTCTGGCGGCGCTCGGACTGTTCACGGTGTTCAAGGCGCCCGCCTGGTCTTCGTGGAAGCTGGCGCTGCTCGCCGGGGAGTTCGGCCACTGGCTGGCGATTGTGGCCGTGCTGATCGGCATCGCGGCGGGATGGCTCGCCGGTGATACGCCCACGATCGCGCGCGTGACACTCGCGATCGCGCTGGGGGCGGCGCTGTTGCTCGCGAAGCCGGCGTGGCAGGCGTGGCGCCAGGGGCCGGAATTGGCAGAGCAGCTTGCGGCGCAATTCGGCGGCGCGCAGCCAGTGCCGCCGCCGTTTTCGCTCGCGACGCTATTTTTCGGCCCGGCGGTTACGCCGGTGGCGGTGCAGTCGTTGACCGCGCCGAACGCGTTGCCCCTGGATTTTTATCGGGCGGTCGGGCGCATCGACACCCCCGCGCCGTGCGTGGTGATGGTGCACGGCGGCGGTTGGGACAGCGGCGATCGAACGCAGCTGCCCGGATTGAACCACTGGCTGGCGCGGCGTGGCTATGCGGTCGCGGCGATCTCGTACCGGCTGGCACCGCGCTTTCAGTGGCCGGCGCAACAGCACGATCTGATCGCGGCCATCGCGTGGCTCAAGGAGCGCGCGGGTGAACTCGGGATCGATCCCCAACGCTTCGTGGTGATCGGCCGTTCCGCCGGCGGGCAGATCGCGCTGGTGACGGCGTACACGGCGGGCGATCCGGCGATTCGCGGTGTGATCGGACTCTACGCGCCCTCGGATTTGATTTTCGGATACGTGAATACCGTCGAGGACGACATGCTGAAATCACCCGCGCTCATGCGGCAGTTCCTCGGTGGCACGCCCGACTCGGCGCGGGCGAACTACGAGTCGGCGAGCGCGCTGTTTCATGTGACGCCGCGCACGCCGCCGACGCTGTTGATCCATGGCGTCAACGACGCGCTCGTCTGGTACCGGCACAGCGTGCGCCTCGACGCCCGGCTTGCCGAGCAGCGCATCCCGCGCGTGTACGTGTCGTTCCCGTGGGCCACGCACGCGATCGAATTCAATCTCAACGGCCCCGGCGGGCAGCTCACGACGTACGCGATCGAGGCGTTTCTGGCGGGCGTGACGAAATAGGGCGGGGTGCGGAGGGTTGCCCACGGAACACACGGAACACACGGAAGAACCAGACAAGGCGATGAAGGGGGAGTGGCCTCTTGTTGCCGCCCAGGCCCCACTGCAGCCTTCGGCTTGGATTCCTTTCCGTGTGTTCCGTGGGCCCACCTCCGGAGTTTTCCCGTCAAACTGCCTTCGGTTTCGTGCGCTGTTTCCAAATGCGCGCGATCTCGAGCAACACCAGCGGCCCGAAGATCCACACCACTTGCATCGGAAAGATTTTCCGCGCGGCGGCCTGATGATAGGCGGCGAGCGCGGCGGCGAGATAGGCGAGGCGGTGCAGATTTTTCCACGCCTTGCCGCCGAGCCAGCGGATTGCGGCGTTCACGCTCGTGATCGACAGCGCCAGCAGGATGATCAGGGCGACGAGTCCGGTGAGCTGAAACGGCTTCTGGATTTCCTTCGCCAGCGTCTCGAAGCCGCCGTCGTAAACATGCAGCACGTGGGCGGTGAAGTGCAGCAACGCGTAGGCAAAGACGCTGACGCCGACCAGACGGCGGTGACGATTCAGCGCGAGCGCGACGCCCCACTTGGGAAACAGCACGCGCAGCGGCGTGAAACTCAGGACCGTCGCGAGCAGGATGCACGCGATGAGGCCGAGATGCAGCAGCGTGGATTTCAACGGATCCGCGTCGCTCGGATCGGGCCGGAAGAGTGGCTTCAGCGCCCATGCGCCTGGCAGCACGAGCAGGATCCAGACGACGACCTTTGAGCGCAGGAGTTTTTCGAGCAAAGACATGGGGGCGCGGGCCTCGCGGCCCGCATTTTTGAGCAGGAGCAGGCGGGACGCCGGCGCTCCCGGAGCTCAGTAGAACTTGGCCAGGTTCATGCCGGTGTAGAGGCCGGCGACCTGATTCTCATAGCCGTTAAACATGAGCGTTTTTTGGCGGCTGCCGAGGACGCCGCCACCGCCGATCACGCGCTCGCTGGCCTGCGACCAGCGCGGGTGATCGACCGTCGGATTCACGTTCGCATAGAAACCGTATTCCTGCGCGGCCATCGCCTGCCAGGTGTTGCGCGGCTGCTTCGCCACGAAGTCGATCTTCACGATCGATTTGCCGTACTTGAAACCATACTTCCACGGCACCACCAGGCGCAGTGGCGCGCCGTTCTGATTCGGGATCGGTTTGCCGTAGATGCCCGTCGCGATGAACGAGAGGTCGTGGTTGGCCTCGTCGAGCCGCAGGCCCTCGAAATACGGCCAGTCGAGCACGGGCCGGCGCTGGCCCGGGACATTCTTCGGATCATTGAACGTGGTAAACGTGACGAATTTTGCCTCGGACTTTGGATCGGCGAGGGCGATGAGCTTCGAAAGCGGAAAGCCGTCCCACGGAATCACCATCGACCACGCCTCGACGCAGCGGAAACGGTACACGCGCTGCTCGGCGCCGCCCAATTTCGACACGAGATCGTTCGCGTCGATTTTCATCGGGTTGTTGATCAACCCGGAGATCTCCACCGTCCACGGCTCCGTCGTCCAGCCCTTGTTCGCGTTGGGCTTCGGCTCGGATTTGTCGGTGCCGAATTCGTAGAAATTATTGTAGCTCGTGATGAGCTCGTACGACGTGGGCTTGAGGGCCGGGTCGCGAAAGTCCGGGTTTACGCGGGTCGGAAATCCCGCCGTCGTGGCGAGCAGCGAGTGCGACGTGAGCGCGGAACCGGCGAGGCCGGCCACGCCATAACCGAGGGTTTTGAGAAAATCACGGCGCGGGCGAAGATCGTAATCGCGTTCGGGCGTAACGGCGGACTCGGGCAGAGCCCAATCTTTCGGAGTGCGAATCAGCATCGGAGTGGGAGGTGAGAGGGCCGGGGTGGGCGTTTATTCCTGTGCTACGCCCGAAGCAAAGCCACCGGACGCAAAAATGCACGTTCGGAACGACGGTATCGTCATGCGTGCGCCCGATGATGGGATGCCGCGGCTGCGGTCGACGCTGCGGCGCGCCGGGCGGACGGGCACAAATTTTCGGGTGGCCGTCGGCATGCCGGGCGCTACGACCTGTTGCGCTCATGTCGTCCGCATCCTCCTCCCGTCCTCTTGGCTTCGGCATCATCGGCGTCGGCATGATTGCCGACTTCCACGCCCAGGCCATCGCGCACACCCACGGTGGCCGGCTCGTTGGTGCCGCCACGCGGAATCCGGAAAATGTCCGGGCCTTTGCGCAGAAACACCAGGTGCCGTTCACCACCACGAGCGTCGACGAACTCGTGGCCCGACCCGATATCGACGTCGTGTGCATCACCACGCCCAGTGGCGCGCACCTGGAGCCGGCCCTGGCCGCCGTCCGGGCGGGCAAGCACGTGGTGGTTGAGAAACCGATCGAGATCACGACGGAGCGCGCGGACGCGCTGCTGCGAGCGGCCGACGCCGCGGGCGTCAGGGTCACGCCGATTTTTCAGGCCCGGTTCACGGAAGGTGCGCAGACGATCAAGGCGGCGATCGACGCCGGGCGCTTTGGCCGGCTGGTGCTCGCAAGCGCCTACGTCAAATGGCACCGTTCGCGCGAATATTACACGGGTTGGAAGGGCACGCTCGCACTCGACGGCGGCGGGGCGCTGATCAATCAGGCGATTCATGCGATCGACCTGCTGCAGTGGTTCGCCGGCCTGCCGGCCGAGGTGTTCTGTTGGACGACCCGGCGGGTGTATGATCATATCGAGGCCGAGGATACGGCGAGCGCGGCGCTGAAATTCGCGCACGGCGGGCTCGGCACGATCGAGGCCACGACGGCCACGCAACCGGGTTGGGCCCGGCGGATCGAATTGTGCGGCGAGCACGGGTCCGTGGTGCTGGACGGCGATCACATCGCGCGCTGGGAATTCACGCGGGCCGAGCCGGGCGATGACGCCGTGCGGGCCCGGAAGGACGCTGCGGCGCTGGGCTCCGGGGCGAGCGCGCCAAATGCGATCAGTTTCGAGGGTCATCGCCGGCAGATTCAGGACCTCATCGATGCGGTGCGGGAAAACCGGCCGGTGGCGATCGACGGACACGAGGCGCGCAAGGCGGTGGCGTTGATTCGCGGGCTGTATGCGTCGGCGGAAAAGGGAATGCCGGTGAAGCTCTAAGAATTTTGTGGCGGTTTTTTAGACTGCACTCGTGAATGCAGCTGATGGAGGGCGCGGCTCCGTCAGCGTCGACGACTGGCGGCGACGAAGCGGCGCCCTCCCGTTTTTTTCCTATGTCTATTGCTTCCCCCTCCCAACCCTGGACGCGCCTGCTGACGCGGGATCACTGGTTCGTCTTCTCCGTCGCCTCGCTGGCCTGGTTGTTCGACTGCATGGATCAGCAGTTCTTCAACCTCGGGCGCGGAGCCGCGATGGAGCAGCTCCTGACGGACAAGTCCAAGGTCATCGAATACGGTTCGTACACGACCTCGGTGTTTCTGCTCGGGTGGGCGGCCGGTGGATTGCTGTTCGGCGCGCTGGGCGATCGCTTTGGTCGCGCGCGGATCCTCACGGTGTCCGTGCTGCTTTATTCGGTGTTCACCGGATTGAGCGCGCTCTCGACCGGCTTCTTTGACTTCTGCGTCTACCGGTTTCTGACCGGCATGGGCGTCGGTGGCGTCTTCGGTCTCGCGGTGGCACTCGTCGCGGACACGGTACCGGACAAGGCGCGTGCGCCGGCGCTGGGTTTGCTCCAGTCGCTGTCGAGCATCGGGAATATTTCCGCCGGTCTGATCGGCATGGGTATTGGCATGCTCGCGGCCCGCGAACTTCTGCCCATGGGGATCAAGACGTGGCAGGCTATGTTCATCGTCGGCGGCGCGCCGGCGTTCCTGTGCGTGTTCATCCTCGCGAAGCTCAAGGAGCCGCAGAAGTGGGTGGACGCGAAGGCAGCGGGCAAGATCTCCGGCGTGAAATTCGGCTCTTACGCGTCGCTCCTGTCGCATCCGCGCTGGCGGAAGCATGCCTGGGGCGGCCTGGTCCTGTGCAGCGCCGGCATCATCGGCCTGTGGGGCATCGGCAATTTCCACCCGACCATCGTGTCGGCGATCGTCGGCGAGCACTTGAAGGCCACAAACGTGTCGCCCGAGAAACTCGCGAGCGAAAAGGCCTTCTGGGGTTCGATGGGGCTGCTGCTGCAGAACATCGGTGCGTTCTTCGGCATGACGGTGCTGGCCAAGGTGGCGCAGGTGAAGGGCCGCAAGTTCGCCTTCGCGCTCGCGCTGATTCTCTCGTTCGCCTCGACCGTCCTTGTGTTCAAGGGCATGCGGCAGTTCAGCGACATCTTCTGGATGATTCCGCTGATGGGCTTCGGCCAGTTGTCGGTGTTCGCGGTGTACGCGATCTATCTGCCCGAGCTGTTTCCGACGAGCCTGCGCGCGACGGGCACGAGTTTCTGCTACAACTTCGGCCGCGTCGTGGCCGCGACCGCGCCGTTCACGGTCGGTCAGATCACGAAGAGCCTCAGCGGCAATCTCGAGGGCTTCCGCACGGCCGGCCTGTGGATGAGCCTCGTGCTGCTCCTCGGCTTGCTGGTGCTGCCGATGCTGCCGGAGACGAAGGACAAGCCGTTGCCGGAGGAGTGAGACGGGTGATCCAGGTGAGAGTTGAAGGCTGAGAGTTGAGCGCCCGGAGCTGAGAAAAGGAAGACGGCGGGCGGGTTTATCCCGCCCGTTTGAATCTGCTGGTGAGATTGTTTCGAGTCTCCGACCGCGGCTGCGGTCTACCGCTATTTCTCCTGCACCTTCGTCGCGATCGCGGTCAGGAGTTTCAGCGGGGCTGACGTCGGGTTTCCCTCAAGCGTGACCGCAAAGCGGAAGCGCAGGACTTCCTGACGATCGGGAGTCAACCTGCGCAGGGCCGCCTCCAGCTCCGAGGCGGCGGAGGCGTCGTTTTCCAGGATTCTGGTAACGTGGACGCTGACGTCCGCCTCGGCCGTCTCGCCGACTTCGCGTTGCAGTCGGGCCAGAAGTTTCCAGGCCGCGACGTTCAGGCAGTCGGCCGAGACTGCGAGCTCGGCGTCCTGTGAGGCGAGGCGGTCGAGGTGCTCGGCTTTGCGCCCGAGGGCCCGTTGCACGAGCAGCGCGGCGCGCTTGGTCTCGTCCTCGGTTTCGTTCAACACCGTCTCAAGCGCCAGGCGGGCTTTCGTCGCCTCCTCGCTCTCGCCCAGAATCGACGTCGCGAACGCCCTCGCCTTCGTCCACTGCGCCTCGGCGCCGGGCTCGTCGTCACGGATATCCCGATACGCCTCGTCGATGAGCTTCCAGCGGCAGTAGGACGTGCCGTCCTTCTCATCATAATACCGCTGGCTGAGGTAGTAGGCGACCATCTGCCCCTGCGAGTCGCCGAAATTTCGCGGCAACGTCGCGCCTTCGATTGCCGCCGCGGCGAGCCACTTCAACCCGCGGGGCTTGTCCGGCGGCAGCCATTCGAAGGCGCCGGGATTCTCGAGGCGGTCCTCGCGCGTCGCGCCGTCGGTCACCAGCAGGTCGCCGAGGATCGTCTGCGCCCAGTGGTTGTCGTCCTCCGCCAGAGCGGTGAGGCGTGCGTCGGCGAGCGCGCGAAACCGCCGGCTGATCGCCGCGTCCTGCGGGAATCCGCCGTAGCCGCTGCCGAAGAAGTAGGCGAGCGCGAGTGGTGCCACGGGCTGGCCGAGACCGACGCTCTGGGCAAAGTAGTCGACGGCCCGCGCGACGTCGCGCTCGGTTTCGTCGCGTCCGAGCCACGCCTCGTAGGCCTGCACGTAGCGGACGTCGGCTTCGGGATCGAACTCGTCTCGCGCGATCGCCTTTTCCCACACTGCGAGCTGCGCCTCCAGCCGGCGGGCGGCAGCGGCGAGCGCCAGGTACTGGGTGCGTTTGCCGTCGACGCCCCGAATCTCCGCGGGCGTCAGGGTGAGTTGGGCCATGACGTGGGTTCCAGTGAGTCCCCAGGTGCGGGCGACAGCCTGCCAGGCGTCGGACTCCTGCAACGCGGCCGCGCGCACGCGGGCGCAGTGCGCATCCGTCAGGCTCGGGTCGCGGCCAATCTGGAGAAACTGACTTCGGTGCGGCGCGCGCTTCGTCGCTTCGCCCAGCCAGCGTCCGCCGAGTTGGCTGGTGGCGGTGCCGAGGTGCAGCCGGTTGTGGTAGCTGCCGTCGAGCAGCGCTGCGAGGGTCGCGATCGCGCCGAGATCGCCCTGGGCTGCGGACGCTTCCAGCCGGGCCTGCAGGGATTTCTCGTAAGGGTCGGCGAGGTAGGCGTTGTGCTGCTTGGCGTAGATGAACAGCAGCACCTGGGCCGGCAGATCGCCGAGCGCGGCGGCGTCGCGCCAGCGATCGCGGGCCTGCTTGAGATCGGAGCCGGCGAGCGCGTTGCCTTCGTCGCGGAGCGCGGCGCCGCGGGCCGCATCGGCCGGCACGCCGAGACGCGCGAGATCGAGGGCGGGCGGAGTGGCGCCAAATTTGAGCCAGACGGTCCGGACCCACTCCTGATTCTGCCGCGCATCCGCGAGACTGATACTCATCTGGACGGCGTTGCGTTGTGCCTCGGGCATCGTGGCGGGCATCTGGGCGGCATGCCGCTGCGCCAGATCCGTCTTCGGCGGATTCCCGCGCGCGCCGGAATAGTAGAAGGCCAGCGGAATATTCGCGGCGGCATCCCCTCCCTTGGCCGCGGCGAGCCACGCCTGCTCCCACTTCGGCCACTGCGCCTTCACGTATTCGTCGTGTTCCTTCCAGAAGGCGTCGCCGTCGAGGTCACGGTTGTAGGTGCCGTTTTTTGCCGGGGAAAAGTACGCGCGCGCGGCGGCGTCGTGATCGAGCTTGGCCGCGGCGAGAAAGTACGTGCTGCCGCTGCGCCGGACACCCGTGGTGCCGCCCGGCGTGCTCCGGGTGTCAGCGAACTCGCCGATCTCGTACAGCACCTGCGCATCCTTGATCGCGGACAGATCCTGCAGATCCGCCGGGACCGAGCCGGCGGTCATCCGGGCCGCGGCAAACTCCTGCTCGAGCAGCTTCCGCGCGCTGCGGGCATGGCGGGCCCAGAACTCGCCCTTGAGCGCGTGGATTTCGTCGTAGTCCCTCGGATGGAGCGGACGAAACTGCGCGCGGCTGTACCACTGGGAGGCGAGCGCCGGGTCGGCGGGCAGCCCGACGCCCAGATCGTAGGCGACGGCGAGTTCGCGACACGCCTGGTAGCCGCTGTCGCCCAACGCCTCGCCGCTGCCTGCATACTGCGTGCCGGATCCAGTGGCATGCGCCGGCGAAGCGGCCTGTTCGAGCCACTCGCGCGCCTTTTCCGGATTCGGCGTCACGCCGTATCCACGCAGGTGGCACAGGCCGAGGCCGAGCTGCACCTCGGGCCAGGCGGGGTTGGACTGCGAAAAGAATTCGAAGGCGCGCGCGGGCTCCGCGCCCTGGCCCTGGAACAACAGGCACAGCTGGCCGAGCCGCATGGCCTCCCACGGGGCCTTCGCGCCCAGTTGCTGCACGACGCCGAGGTAGTGGGCGAACTCGCCGCGCCGCGACTCGAGCGCGCTGTTGGGCGGAGCCGCCAGCGGTGCCTTGCCCTTGGTGTCGGCGAGGATGCGGGCCCACGCCGCGGCCGGATGCGACGGTGCCCGCAGAAACGCCTCGCGCGCGGCCTTCTCGCTGGCCGCGCGGGCCGCCGTTTCCGCCGCCCGATTCGCCGCGGTTTGGACCGGACGCGCCGGCGAAGGCGACACAAACCGGCTCTCGTAGGTCTTCTTCGCCGTCGAAAGATTTCGCTGCGTCTCCCGGTACGAGTTCACGTTGCTCGGCGGCGTCGAACGGGACGTGTACGACGAGGTCGAACGCGACGATGACGGTGCGCTATAGTTCCGGCTGGTGGAAGAAGAGGAGTACGAGGGCGACGAATACGAGCGGGACGAGTACGACGGCGTCGGAGAGGGGCGCGGGGGCGGCGGGCTGTACGCGCGAGACAGCGCGTTGGAGTACGACTTGTATTCGCGGTCCAGCCGCGACTGATACGGGTCGACGGCCTGCGTGGCGGGCAGGACCCACAGCGGAGTCGAGCCCGTGACCAGCCAGCGGAGAAAGCGCACGTTCATCCTGACAGCTTGCGTCGCGGGGATCGCATAGAAAGCGAGAACGGATGCCGCCCGGGGGCGGTCGCTACGTGGACCCACGTACGCAACGGTCCGACCCGGCGGTTCAAGGTCCGAGGCTCCGCCGCAGCTCGTGCACCTTGGCCATGATGACGTCCTCGGCGGCGAACGTGAACCGCCCCGGATGATTCAGGATGCGGATGTTGGCGCCGATGCCCTCGTAACCGCCTTCCTCGATCACGCGACGGCTGCCGAGGTAGCCGAAGACATGATTCGAATAGCCCGCGACCCAGACGTCGGCCTCGCCCTTCAGCTCGCGTTTGATTCGCAGCGAATAGTCGACGACCACCTCGCCGCCGATCGCGACCAGCGTGAGCGCGGGGCCGAACTGCACGACCTGTACGGGACAGGGCAGCGCGGCGGGCCGTTCGCCTTTCTGGAGCGCGGCGCGCAGGGCCTGGGCGCGTTGCAGGATCGGCGGGGTGTGCTCGGTGGCGTTGAACGTCTCGAGCTCCTTCGCCGAGAGCGGCTCGTAGTCGAGCAGGGCGTCGGCCAGCGCGGCCCGCAACGGTCCCGGCACCGGGCGCGGCCGGGCGGCGAGTGCCGTGAACACCGCGTTGGCGAGCGCGCGGCCGTGTTGTTCCGCGAGTTGCTCGACGGGCTGGCCGGGCACCATGGCGCCGCGCGGATACGGGTTTTGATCACCGCCGCAGCCCATCATGAAAAGCGCGGTCGCGCCCGGGTGCGCGGCTTCGAGGAAGCGTTGCGCGTGGCCCGCGTAGTCGCCGCTGATCCGGCTGCCGCCGAGCGTGGTGTTGTGACACGCGTAACCGAACAGCACGGCGCGCAGCTTGCCGTCGGCGCCGATCACGCGCAGGACGGGCACGTCGTGATCGACGGGGCCGGTGGGATTCGGATTGTTCGAGTACGTGCCGTTGGGTTCGAGCCGGCGCCGGTTCATCGCGAAGCCGGCGCGCGCCTGGTTGAACTCGAGGCGGGCGGGAGCCGACGCCTGGAGGCTTTCGCCGATCACGTCGACGACCGTGCGCTGGAGGAAGGTCTGAAACGCGTTCACCGCATCGACGTCCGCTGTTTTGGCGGCGCGGCTGAACGTGCGTTCGAGCACCATGCGATCCGGCGAGACCTGCGGGGCGCTGTGCGTGTGCGAGGCATTGAGCAGCAGCTCGTGGGGTTTCAGGCCGAAGTGCTGCGCGCTCTCGCGCTCGGCGAACGCGCGCAGTTCGGGCGGCACGCCGATGAGATCGAGCGTGACAATCACGATGCGTCCGCCGTGGCCGTCGTCGAGCGCGAGCGCCTTGGCGAACACATCGAGGTCGACGCCGTCAGACGGCGCGGTGCGATTCGCGTAGCCCGCCAGCCAGATGGGGCCATCGGGCGTGAGCTTGCGCGTGGCGACGCCGGCCTTCCACTCCGGTGCGCGCGATTGAGCGGAGCAGAAGCTCGAGATGAGCAGCACGGATCCGAGGAGAACGGAAAATTTCACGATGATGAAAGGTGCGGGCGGGGCCGGCTCGAAGTGCGGTACGGGAGGTAAAACGCTGAGGTTGGTTTCGCTCCGGCACGCGCTCGACTCAAGCCTGCACCCGCGGGCGCACGATAGTTTTCCCTCGCCGAACAGGTGAACTCCGCTTCGCCAGACTGCAGCTGCGCTGCGACTCGGCTGGGAGCGCGCCTACCTGGCCTGCGGCCCGACGGCGGTGAGTTGCAACCGGTCCGGCCGATGCCAGTCACGAGGATTGACGTCGAACGCGGCGCCGAAACCGGCCACGACGCGGCCGCGTTGGGGGACGAGACGGACGAGGGTAAAATCCGGCAGGCTCGCGATCATATCGACGGTGGCGCCGAATTTTTGCCGCAGGGCTGCGACGAGCGGTGCGTAGTCCGGGGCTTCGCGCGCGATGGAATGAGCGGAACAGGCGAACGAGAGCCGGCGGCGGGCGAAGGGGTGGCTGACCTCGGCTTCATCCTCGGCCAGCAGCACGCTCGCCCGCGGATTGACGCGCAGGTTCCGCGTGTGGGCTGCCAGGCCGCTGACGTACACGATGAACGCGCCGGACTCGTCGAGGATGGCCGCTGCAACCGAGCTCTCGGGCTCACCGTCTGCGCCCGCGGTGCCGAGCACCACGGTGCTCAGCCGCGAACACGCGCGAGCGACGAGTTCCCTGGCCTGACTCTGGCCGTCATTCATGGGCAACTCTGTTGCGACGACGCGCGCGACCACAAGGGGCAAACGTCCGGGTTCGGGGACCGGGCAACGCGGCCGCCTCGTTTCTGGTTGGTGGTTTCAGTTGTCGCGGACATGGGTCGGTCACCCAAAGACGTGGCAGCTCGTCGGCGGCCGGGCCACGTACAAGCTGTCGTGGAAAATCAATCGATGAAGGCCCTGCGATTCCTCGCCTGCGCCATTCTCGCGGGGTCGATGGCGTGCGCGGGCGACCCCTGGCTCCGGCTTGCCCGGGTCACGCCGGCATCCGAGCAATGGCGCGCCGACGATCCCTTCATTGTCGGAGTGACGGTGGCGTTGCGCGACACCGCAGACGCACCCCGTAGCGTAATCTTCGATACAAAGAACGAAGAGTTTGGCCGCGCGGTGAGCGTCGAGCTGCACGGTCCCGACGGAAACCGCTCGCCGCCGAGTGGCGCGGCGGGGCGCGCGGCCAGTGGGGGAGGTGACGTTCGAGTCGCTGCAGCCACGCACTTATTTCTTCGAACTGGTTGAGAACGCCCGACGACGTCTGGCGCTGACGCCGCCGCGCGCTACGGGCGGAATTGCGCCCGGTGACTACACGCTCGTGGCGCGATTGCCCGCTGCGGGCGCGGGCCAACCGGTGACTGCCACCGGCCCGTTGCGCATCCGCCTGCGCGCGCCGACGGAGGCGCGTTCACCCGAGGAACGGATGACGTCGCTTGCGTTGGCGCTGACCGACGCGAGCGCCCTGCGCCGCAGCGCCCAGCGCGTGCAGTCTTTTCTCTCGTGCCAGGATCGGTTGTTCACGGAAGCGGCCGGCCAGGTTGCCCGCGCCGCAGCGTCCGCGCGTTCCCTCGTCGTGGAGTCTCCCCGGTCGTCCCGCGCGCGATTGCTCCTGGCCGAGGCCCTGCTGGTGCAGGACGATCGCGCCGGAGCGGAGGCCGCGCTCGCGCCGATCACCGCCCGGGTTCGCGGAGCGAACGAAATCGACGCCGTCGGCCTGCTGCCTGCGCCGAAGTGATCGCCACCGCAACACCTCGGGGTCGGGACGAAACTTGAAACACGGGAGCCGGATGTCGGATTGCTGCTGACAGCGCCTTGCCCCGTTTGACGTCGGTGGGCTTGCGTTTCTCGGGCGTGGGGGCGTTCTTCGGCGAGCTGTTTACCCCGATGAAATCCGTCCTTGTGTGGTGTGCGTTCCTCCTGTCGCTGGCCGCCGTCGTTGCGGCCGAGCCGCGCCGGCCCAACATCCTGATCATCCTGGCTGACGATCTCGGTTACTCGGATCTTGGCTGCTATGGCGGCGAGATTGCGACGCCGCATCTCGACGCCCTCGCCCGGGGCGGACTGCGTTTCACGCAGGCGTACAACACCGCGCGCTGCTGGCCGTCGCGCGCCGCGGTGATGACCGGTTACTACGCGCAACAAGTGCGCCGCGACGTGGTGACGGGCATCCCGAGCGGAGGCCGGGGCACGCGGCCGGCGTGGGCTCCACTCCTGACGGAATTCCTGCGGCCCGCGGGCTATCGCACCTATCACGCCGGCAAGTGGCACATCGACGGCAAGCCGCTGCAGAACGGCTTCGACCACAGCTTCGAAATCGGCAACGGGCAGAACAATTTCTTCAAGGCGCCGGGCAATACCGACGACGGCGTGCCGAATGTGCAGACGCCCGACTACTACGTGACGACCGCCACGGCTGAGCACGCCATGAAGTACCTCAAGGAACACGCGGAGAAATTCGCCGGCCAGCCATTCTTCCAGTACCTGTGTTTTACCGCGCCGCACTTTCCCCTGCACGCGCCGGCCGCGGACATCGCGAAGTACCGTGACACCTACGGGCAGGGCTGGAACGCGATCGCGGAGGCACGCCACGCGCGGCAGAAAGAGGCCGGCCTTGTCGCGCACGCGCTGCCGCCGATGGAGCGCGACGTGGGCCCGCCGTATTCGTTTCCCGATGACATCGTGAAGCTGGGGCCCGACGAGGTGAACCGGCCGGTGCCGTGGAGCGAGTTGAGCGCCGCGCAGCGCAAGTTCCAGGCGGCCAAGATGGCGATTCATGCCGCGATGGTGGATCGGATGGATCAGGAGATCGGCCGCTTGATCGCGCAGCTCAAGGCGATGGGCGCGTACGAGAACACGCTGATCCTTTTCGCCTCCGACAACGGTGCGAGCGCCGAGATGATGGTGCGCGGTGACGGCCACGACCAGTCCGCCCCCATGGGTTCGGCCAAGACCTTTCTCTGTCTCGGACCGGGCTGGTCGAGCGCGGCGAATACGCCGTTCCGCCGGCACAAGACCTGGGTGCACGAGGGCGGGATCGCCACGCCGCTCATCGTGCACTGGCCTGCCGGCATCGCGGCGCGCGGCGAGCTGCGGCACAGCCCCACGCATCTCGTCGACGTCCTCCCGACGGTGCTCGAACTCACCGGCGCCACGAAGCCCGCCACGATCAAGGGCCACGCCGTGCCCGCTGCGCCCGGCCGCAGTTTTGCGCCCGCCTTCGCGAAGGACGTCGCGGTGCCGCATGACTTCCTGTGGTGGGAGCACGAGGGCAACCGCGCGCTGCGCGCCGGTGACTGGAAGCTCGTCGCGCTCGCGAAGGGCGAGTGGGAACTTTATGATTTGAGCCGCGATCGCGGAGAGCAGAACGACCTGGCCAAGACGCGGCCGGAGAAAGTCCGCGAGCTGGCGGCGCTGTGGACGACGCAGCTTGAGACGACGACGAAGCTCGCGTTCACCGATCCGCCGCCGCCGGACGCGACGCCGAAAAAGGGCAAGCGGAAGCAGTGAGTGCGCGGCGCGGGCGACGTTGTACGCCAATTCCCGGTCGGAGTTGAACCACAGAGGCACGAAAGCACAGAGAAGACAGCTGGGATTGACAGCGGCTGGCTGACAGAACTCCGCGCGTGACCGAGGCCGGTATCGGTCGGGGCTGTCGGTGATTTCGCTCCGACGGCAGTCTAATCCTGAAGTACACCCTCCGGCTCAGCACGTCTTCTTCGTGCCTCCGTGTCTCGGTGGTTCAATCCCGGTTTTCAGTGCCCGCCCCGGCGTTCACGGCAGCTTGCCCGAACCGTAGCAGCGGTCGCAGCGCACCTGTTTCTGCACCCGGGACGTGCGGCCGTAGTTGGTTTCGTCGACGTATTGCGCGTAGGTGCCGGTGCCGGCGCAGCGCATGCACCAGCGGAAGCGTGGCTGGGCTGCGGCCTGCGCCTGGGATGCCTGCGCCTGCTGCGCGGCCTGGGCCTGCCGGCGGGACTCGGTCTCGGCTGCCTCGCGGGCGAGCCGCGCTTGCTCGGCGCGGCGTCGTTCCTCGGCGAGCCGGGCTTCGCGCGCGGCGGCGGCGGCTTCCTCGGCTTTTCTCATCTGCGCGTTGAAGTGGGTGGTGACGGCGACGAGGTCCTGGCCGCGTGTCGGATCCAGCTTCGCGGCCAGCCGCTGCAGGGTGGCGGCAGTCGCGTGGTGGGCCTTGAATCCATCGACCTTGGAGGTGAGGGCGACGGCATCGAGAAAGCCGATACACAGTTCGAACTGCAGTGCGCTCCACGAGGCCGCGAATGGGGCCGGCATGATGGGGCGGGTCTCGCCTTGCGCGGCTGACACCCCGAACAGCGGCAGCGTCGTTGCCGCCGCGAAGCCCGGATCACCGAAGCGCATCGTATGCGTCTGCGCCACCGCGGCGACCAGGCCGCGGTGCAGGGCGTTGATCACGAGCGCGGCCGTGTCGCGCTCGAAGGCGCCATTGTGCGGCTCACGCGCCACCCAGTGCAGCAGCGCTTTCTCGGCCTCGGCCAGCCCGGCCAGCCGGGCCTTCGTTGCTTCGTGATGCTTCGCCTCGTTGACAAACCAGCGACTCGTGAGCGCCTTCATCGGCAGGTCGCGGGCCAGTTCCTCCGCGGCCTCGTTCACGCCGCGGCGGGAACCAGATACACAGGCGGCGAGCAGCTTCGACAGCGGGAGCGGCTCGACGTTGGCGAGGAACACGAGCTTCGCGACGGCCTGTTGCAGCCGGGCGAGAAACAGGGCGTCGCGGGCCAGCCCCAGCCGGCGCTGGTCGTGCCGGATCTCGAGGATCGTCAGCTCCGTGTCCAGCACCACGGACGCGGCATCGGGTGTCTGCAGCACGGCCTCCGCCAGATTCGGTCGGGCGGGTAGCGTTGCGATCGCCTGCTGGCGTGCCTTCCGGCTCGCGTCGCTCTCGGCCGCGCCGATGGCGTGATAGAGCAGGCCGAAGCGTATCCAGTCATCGCGCACGCGTTCGGCGGAGCCGGAGCCGGCGAACCGTGTCGGCAGCGGGCGTCCTTCCAGCTTCAAGACCAGCGCGCGCGCACCCGCGACATCGCCTTTCCAGAGCCGGTGTTGCGCGGCCATGAGCAGATCGTGCGACGGCGCGGTGGCAACGGCGATGAGCGCGCCGTCGAGTTCGCCGCCACGCGCGGCCTGATCCGTTGCCGTGGGGGCGTCGTCTTTCCAGCGCGCGATCACTCCCAGCTTCGCGTGCAACTGGGCGGCGCGGCGCAGCGCGGTGGCGTCGTTGGGAAACACGGGCACGAATGATTCCACCCAGCCGTTGATGCGCCGGGCCAGCTCGGCCGGCGGCACGCTCTCGGCCAGCGCCCAAGCGTGGGTCTGCACCGCGTCGAGGGTCACGCACAGCGTGGTTGCGCCCAGCGGTCCGCCGCGCAGCGCCTCGCGAAACAGCGTATCCAATTCCTGGAGCGTCGCCGCCTTGGCGGCGGGTGCGCCATGCGCAAGCTGGTCCGCGAGGCGCAGCAGGCGGCGGGCGCGCAGGCCTTCCGCGGCCCACGGCCTCGCATCGTCCAGCGCGGCGTCGAGCGTCGCACTGGCTTCACGCAATTCGTCGAGGCGCGTCACCGTGTACAATCCGAGCACCGTGTTGAGTTCGTTCTCGGCGGCGGTGCGGGACGGGCGCGAGGACAGTTGGCTCACGTGTTCCGCGGCGCGGGCGCGTTGCTGCTGGGGGGCGAGGGCGCGAACCGACGCCAGCGGCTCGCTCGTCGCCGGAGCGGATGCGGTTCCAAGGCGCAGGCCGCTGAGATCGGCAGGCGCCGGCTGGGCGTGGCTGATCGCGGCGGCGACGCACAGGCCATGCAGGACGGAGAAGAGCGAAGAACGAACGTGAACCATCGGGAAGCGGAGGCTCCGAGTGTTGAATTCGTTCGACGAGAGGCCATCCGAAAACCGGAGGAAGCCCGGGGCATGCGTGGAATTGCGTAGGGCAAGGCGGGGGCGGGGAGGCTTTTTACAGGAGGTAACGGAGGGAACGGAGAATACGGCGGGCGAGGCGCGGTGACGGTTCGTGCTCGTTCGGTCTGTTCCCTGGTTCCTTCAAGAGGAAAAATTCAGAAGCCAGGAAACCAGGAATCGGGCTCCTGGCTTCATGGCTTCTGGATTCACCTTTTCCGGTAGCAGCGTTTGGCGAGGTTCAGACCCTTCTCCGTTCCCTCCGTTGCCTCCTGTGCCAATGCCATTTAAAAAGAGGCCTCGCACGTCCTCGTCCCCGATCAAGGTTTGCATGGGCGCGTGCTTCACGTTTTCAGTGTCGGCCTACCCCATGATTACCCCCACTCGATCGTGCCTGCGGGCCGCGGTGCTGGTGGCCGTTGCCCACGCGGCGGCGCTGGCCCAGTCCGCCACTCCTCCCGCAGAAAAAGGCAAGGACCCCGTCCAGCTCACGCCGTTTCTGGTGTCGACCGAGGGCGATGACGGCTATCGCGCGGCGAACACGCTCTCGGGCACGCGCATGAACACGTCGCTGTTCCACACGCCCGCGGCGATCTCCGTGCTCACGAAGGAATTTCTCGACGACATCGGCGCGGAGAACGTGGGCGACATGCTCAAGTTCGCCATGAGCTCCGACAGCGAGCGCACCGATTCCAGTGGCGGGCTCGGGCAGGCGTGGGACGTGCGCGCCACGATCCGCGGCTTCACGGAATCCGTCATCACGCGCGACTATCTGCCCAACATGGTCCAGAACCGCGGCATCCTGGCCAACGATCGCTTCAACGTGGATCGCGCCGACGTGAGCCGCGGCCCCAATTCCATCCTCTACGGCGCGAGCCGGCCCGGTGGCGCGTTCAACCTCAATTCCAAGCGCGCCGTGCTCAACGGTCGCCAGAAATCCGCGCAGTTCACCGTCGGTCGTTTCGCGAAAAAACGCAGCGAAGCCGACTTCGCATTTCCGATCATCAAGGACAAGCTCGCCCTCCGCACCAACGCCATGTGGGAGGACCGCGGCGGCTGGTGGGAGTCGGAGATGCTCAAGGCCAAGGGCCTCGCGGTCGCCGTGACGTATCAGCCCTTCAAGCACACGCAGGTGCGCGCCGGGGTGGAGCGCATGATCCGCGAGCAGGTGACGGGCGGGAGTTTTCCGCACGCGGACTTCGGCTATTCGCGTTGGGTCAAGGGCGGCGCGCCGCTGGGCGGCAATCCGCTGCCCGGCACGAATCCCGCGCCCACGCTTTTACGTACGATCAACACGCTGCAGGTCGTCTACGCACCGCAGGTGCGGGCGCAGCCGTTCCGCCTTTCCACCACGGGCGCCGACATGCGGCCCGATCTGGCGGGCACGCAGGCGCCCGGCTTCTGGGAAACGATCAGCGCGGGTGCCGCGCCCTCGGGCGGCACGGTCGACGATCCGTTTTACGGACAGGTGATTCCCGCCACGGCCTACCTCGCCGGCCCCGGGCGCAGCACCAACAACGACTACACGCTCGCGTCCGCGTTCATCGACCAACGGGTCGGTCCCGTGAACATCGAACTCGGCTACGCGCGCACCACGTATTTCCGCGGCTTCACGCAGCCCAACGCCAATGCCGTCGGCGATCCCAATCCCGTCCTGCCCGGCGCCTATTTTGCCGACGGCGACTCCGTGATCGCGGCGGGTCGCCTGCCCGGCACGTTGCTGCCCGACATCGCGCGCACCAATCCCTTTGCCGGCCTGCCGTACGTGCAGTCGCAGGCCGTGCGCCAGCTCTTCGATCAACGCAGCGAGACGTGGCGCGCCACCGTCGGCTATGAACTTGATCTCTCGCGCCGGCGCGCGTGGCTCGGACGGCACAGCCTGGCCGCCGCGTGGCAGAAGGAACGCAGCTATTTCGGCAACGGTAACATCGCCGAGTTCAACCTCGCCCCCGGCAACTCTCAGCCGATCGATTCCGCGACCAACACGATCCTCCGCCGCACTTATCTCGAATTCAACAAACCCGGCGGTGCGCGCGGTGGTCTGGACGCGTGGGCCAATCCGATCCCGGAGTCACCGGGCATGAAGGCCGGCTTTGTCTTCAATAACCTCTACCCGTGGGTCGCGCAGAAGAACACCAGCGGCATGCTCGCCCTCCAGAGCCGCTGGGCCGGCGATCGAGTCGTGCTCACCGGCGGCTACCGCCGTGACCGCGCCGAAGTGATGGATGCCAACGCTGGCGGCGAGCGCCTGCCCAATTCCACCAATGCCTGGCTGGTGCGACCGTACCGCTTCGAGGGCGCAACGCTCACCTCGAACACCGGCGCGACCAAGACGCTCGGCGCCGTCGTCACCGCGCTGCCGTGGCTGGGCCTGTCCTACAACCGGTCGCAGAGCGTGTTTCCGCAGGGCGCCTTCAAGGATATCTTCGCCCAAGTGCTGCCGCCCATCGAGGGCGACGGCCAGGACTACGGCGTGCGCCTCATGCTCCTGGGCGGCCGCCTTTCGGCCAACGTGAACCTCTATCGCGCCGACGGCGCCAACCAGTTCCAGCCCGCGCTCAACGCGCCCAAGAACAATATTTCCACCGCCTCGAACGCCGTGCTCACGACGCTCCGCGCCCGCGGCCAGCCGCTCCCCGCATCCGTCACCGCCGCGGGCATCACGCTCCTCAACTCCGAGTCGCAAGCGCGCGACGCCTCCGACCTCGCGGGCCGTGGATCCGAGATCGAGATCACCGGCCGCCTCGCCCCGGGCTGGAGCATCACGCTCAATGTCGCCCGCAACCAGCTCAAGCAGGCCAACATTCTTTCCGATTCGATGGCCTTCCTCAGCAGCGTGAAGGCGGATTGGGAAAAAAGCACGGCGCGCCTCGACGACACGCCCGCCGTCGTCGCGACCTTCGTGCGCACGCGCGACGCCACGCCGCAGCGCGACTTCGTCACCAACCCGGCGACGTTCGCCGACGTTTACGCGTACAGTCTCTCGGTCGCCGATCCGTTTCTGCGCGGCACGGGCAAGTCTCCCTTTGCGCACGTCGAGCACACGTCCAACGCGTTCACGAGCTATCGGTTCGCCAACGACGCCCCGTGGTTCGTGCGCGGCGTGCGGGCCGGACTCGGGGCCAACTACCGCGGCCCCGCCGTGATCGGTTACGACGCGGCCAACGGCGACGCCGTCATTCCCGGGCGCAGCGCGATCACGTGGAGCGGTATGCTGGGTAAGCGTTTCGCACTCCCGCGCGGCCAGTCCCTCGACCTGCAGCTGAACGTGGAAAACCTCTTCGGTCAGGAAGATCGGCTTCCGTATTCAGCTACCGCGCCCGGCGTGATCGTGCGCTACCTCCTGCCGCGTGTGCGGCACTCGTGGACCTTGCGGGCGACGTACGGTTTTTAGTGACGACGGTAAGGGCGCGGTTTACCCGCGCGCTGGTGATTGAGCGCTCGAGCCCAAAGAGGGAGCTAATTCAGAAGTCAGGAAGCCATGAACTGTCCTGGCTTCCTGGCTTTTGAATTTTCCCGTGGCTTTTGGCATGGGAGCGCAGGCGTCCCGCCTGCACCCTTTCGTGCGACCCCGGTCGTTTTTTGTGGTCAGAAACCACCCCGGAATCGATTCTCTGGAGTCTTTTCACTGCGCGAAACTTCGTTCCCCTGCATGAGCCCTGTGCGATCCTTTTCCGTCCTGTCCGCTCTGGTCCTCGCGAGTGCCGCGTCGGCGGCGGTGGACTACAATCGCGACATCAAGCCGATCCTCGCGGAGAACTGTTTCTCGTGTCACGGCTTCGACGAAAAGGGCCGCAAAGCCAAACTGCGGCTCGATGTGGCGGAGTCGGCGTTCACCGAGCGCAATGGATTCACGGCCATCACCCCGCGTGATCTCACGAAGAGCGAGGCGTGGATTCGCATCACCAGCACGGACGAGGAGGAAGTGATGCCACCGCCGGATTCGCACCGGTCGCTCACGCCCGATCAGAAGCAGAAGATCAAGACGTGGATCGAGGAGGGCGCGACGTATGCCGAGCACTGGTCGTTCGTGCCGCCAAAGAAAGCGGCGCTGCCGGTTTCCGGATCGACCGCCATCGACGCCTTCGTTCGCGCCCAGCTCACGAAAGAGGGACTGAAACCCGCTCTCGCAGCGGATCGTCGCACGCTCATCCGCAGGTTGTCATTCGATCTCGTCGGCCTGCCGCCGTCGGCCGCCGAGGTCGAGGCCTTCATCGCGGATCGCGATCCGAAGGCATATGAGAACCTCGTCGCGCGGCTCCTTGCGCGACCGCAGTTCGGCGAACGGCTCGCCCTCGACTGGCTCGACGCCGCGCGCTATGCGGACACCAACGGCTTCTCGATCGATGGCGGCCGGCACATGTGGCTGTGGCGCGACTGGGTGATCCAGGCGTTCAACGACAACAAGCCGTATGACCGTTTCCTCTTCGAACAGATCGCGGGCGATCTGCTGCCGAATCGCACCGAGGCTGACCTGATTGCATCCGGATTTCAGCGCAACAACATGACGACCCACGAGGGTGGCACGATCCCCGAGGAGAATCTCGTCAACTACAACGCCGACCGCGTGAAGACGCTGGGCGAGGCCGTGCTCGGGCTGACGTTCGCCTGCGCGCAGTGTCACGATCACAAGTTCGATCCAATCACGCAGAAGGACTACTACCGACTCTTCGCCTACTTCAACTCGCTCGGCGACCGCGGGCTCGACGGCAACGCCGGCGTGAATGCGGGGCCGATGGCGATGGCGCGGACGGTGCTGAAGGCCAACGAGGAAAAGGAACTTGGCCGGCGGATTGCCGCGTTGAAGACGCAGCTGGTGACCCGCGACGACGCGTTGCTGCGCAGTTGGGCCACGCGGGAACGCGAGCAACTTGCCACGCGCGGACGCGGGTTCGAGCTGCACCCGGTGAAGGTGGCAAAGGTGTCCACGCCCAACCGTGCCGACCTCGACGTCGAGGAGTCGCGCCGCGTGCGCATCCGGCAGGCCGGTGATTTGGCGGCGATCGATATTTCCGCTGAACTGCCGAAGCTCTCGGCACCCATCACGGGGCTGCGCGTGGTGATGTATCCGTTGCCCGAGCTGCCCGGTGGCGGTTGGGGCAAGGGACCGATCACTCGCGCGGCGGCGCAGGCGTCGAAAACCAAGGCCGCCAAGACGAAGATGGCGCCGGCGGAGAGCGAACGCAGCAAGGGCACGTTTCGTCTGACAGCGCTTTCGATTTCCGCTGACCAGATCCCCGGTGATCAGATCGATCTGCACAAGTTGCGTCGCATCTCGCGGGTCACGGCCAACACTTGGGAGGAGGCGAATCCGCCGGCCGGCTGCCTGGATCCACGCAACGACAGCGGCTGGTCGCCGGATCTGGCGGCAAGCGGGACGGTGCACCTGACCGCGACGCTGGCCGAGCCGTTGCGCGCGGCGGACACGCCGTTTTTGAACGTGCAGCTGAACTTCGGCGCGGGCCGGTCGCTGCTCCCTGAGTTGGTGGAGGTGTTTGTGACCACCGGTACCGACGACGGCACGGACCTGCCTACGGAGATTGTCGCGGCCCTGGCGGTGCCGGACGCGACGCGCGATGCGGCCACCACCGAGCGGCTGTGGCGGTACTGCGCGCAGCACGCCGTGGAGCTGAAGCGGGCGCGCGTCGATCTCGCCAATCTGGAGGAGCGCCTCGCCGCGCTGACGCAGCCCTTTTCGACGATGGTCATGGCCGTGGCGGACAAGCCGCGGGACACGTTCATCCTGAATCGTGGTGATTACACGCAGCCCACGGAAAAGGTCACTCCGGGCACGCCCGCAGCGCTGCCACTGCCGGGTGACGGTGCGGCGGCGGATCGGCTCGGTCTCGCCCGCTGGGTCACGATGCCGCAGAATCCGCTGACGGCGCGTGTCGCGGTGAACCGATTTTGGAAACAGCTCTTCGGCACCGGCATCGTCGCCACGCCGGCGGACTTCGGTTCGCAGGGGGAATGGCCGAGTCATCCCGAGCTGCTCGACTGGCTGGCGGTTGATTTCATGGAGCACGGCTGGGACGTGAAGCGGCTCATGGCGCAAATGGTCATGAGCGAGACGTACCGGCAGTCGTCGGTCGCCGCGCCCGCGCTGCTCGAGCGCGATCCGCAGAACCGCCTGCTCGCGCGCGGTCCGCGCTTTCGGTTGCCGGCCGAGCTGGTCCGCGATGCGGCGTTGCAGGTCTCGGGGCTGCTGGTGCCGCAGGTCGGCGGGCCGAGCGTGAATCCGTACCTGCCGTTCGATTTGTGGCGCGAGGTCAGTCACTATGGCAGCTCGCCGGCGACGGCGCAGACCTTTGTGCAGGATCACGGCGACAAGCTGTATCGACGTTCGCTGTACACCTATTGGAAGCGCACCGCGCCGCCGCCGAGCATGGCGGCGTTCGACGCGCCGAATCGCGAGGTCTGCACCGTGGCGCGCGGCAATACCACGACCCCGCTGCAGGCGCTCGTGCTGTTGAACGACGTGCAGTTCGTCGAGGCGGCGCGGGTGTTTGCGGAGAAGATTCTGGCCCGGGGCGGCAACGACTCAGCCCGCGTCGCGTGGGCGTTTGCCGAGTGCCTGTCGCGTCCGCCGGAGGCAAATGAACTCCGCGTCGTGGCGGGCGCCCTGCAGCGCGAACGCGAGCGCTACGCGAAAAATGAACCTGCCGCCCGCGCGCTGCTCGCCGCCGGCGAAGCTCCGCGTTCGTCCAAGCTGGATCTCGCCGACCACGCGGCGTGGACGCAGGTGGCTTCGTTGCTGCTGAATCTCAGCGAGACGGTCACTCGCAACTGAGCCTGGCGATCAATCAACCCATATGATCAGTTGGTACAAAGGCCGACCGTGCTGCGCTCGAGCTTCCGGGACTTTACAGGAGGTAACGGAGGCAACTGAGTCCGGGCTGTCTCTCTCCGTGGCCTCCGTTGGCTCCTGTAAAAATTCCGATTTCTGAACCCGTCCCCGCCATGCAACCCGCCCACGATTATCTTCAACACCTCACGCGTCGCACGTTCATCGGCGGCGCTGCGCGCGGCATCGGCGGCATCGCGCTCGGTTCCTTGCTTTCGTCGAGTCTCGCGCGCGCGGTGACCGGCGCAGCGGGAGCGAAAGGGACCGCGCAGATGCTCCCCGGCCTGCCGCATTTTGCTCCGAAGGCGAAGCGCGTGCTCTGCCTGTTCCAGAGCGGCGGCCTGTCGCACGTCGATCTCTTCGACGACAAGCCGATGCTGCACCAGCACGCGGGCCTCGAGATCCCGGCCTCGGTCAAGGGCACGCAGCGTCTCACCGGCATGACCAGCGGCCAGAGCGCGTATCCCGTCGTGCCGCCGCTGAAACCCGGCAAGCGTTGCGGCAAGCATGGCACCTGGATCAGCGATCTGCTGCCGCACATCCAGACGATCGCGGACGACATCTGCATCGTGAAGAGCCTGCACACTGAGGCGATCAACCACGATCCGGCGATCACCTACATGAACACCGGGAATCAGCTACCTGGATACGCCAGCATGGGCGCGTGGGCGAGCTACGGACTCGGGACGGAAAACGAGAACCTGCCGGCCTTCATCGCCATGGTGTCGCAGGGCACGGGCAAGAATCCCGGCCAGCCCATCTTCTCGCGCCTCTGGGGCAGCGGCTTTTTGCCGGCGTCGCATCAGGGCGTCGGCCTGCGGCCGGGCGCCAATCCGGTCCTCTATCTCAACAATCCGCCGGGCGTCGACCGCCCGCAGCGGCGCGCGCTGCTCGACGATCTCGCGGTGCTCAACCACCAGCGCGCCGCCGAGCTCGGCGACCCGGAGACCATTGCGCGCATTGATGCCTACGAGATGGCATTCCGGATGCAGACGTCGGTGCCGGAGCTGACCGACATCAGCGGCGAGTCGGCGGCGACGATCGCGTCCTACGGACCCGAGGTGCGCAAGCCCGGCACTTACGCGGCGAACTGCCTGCTCGCGCGCCGGCTGCTCGAGCGGAACGTGCGTTTCGTGCAACTCTTCCACCGCGGCTGGGATCAGCACATCGCGATCGCGAAACAGCTGCCCAACCAGTGCCACGACATCGATCAGCCCACGGCGGCGTTGATCAAGGATCTCAAGCAGCGCGGGCTGCTTGAGGACACGCTGGTGGTGTTCGCGACCGAGTTCGGGCGGACGGTGTTCAGCCAGGGGAAGCTCGGCGATCCCGGCATGGGCCGCGACCATCACGGCCGCGCGTTCACCGTGTGGCTCGCGGGCGGCGGCATTCGCGGCGGCATGGAGTACGGCGCGACCGACGACTTCTGCTACAACATCACGGAGAATCCCGTGCACCTGCGTGACCTGCACGCGACCATCCTGCACTGCCTCGGCATCGATCACGCGCGCTTCAGCCACAAGTTCCGCGGCCTCAACGTCCGGCTCACCGGCGTCGAGGAAGCACACGTCGTGAAAGCGATCCTCGCGTGACGTCGTTCCGAGAGTGGCGGATGGGTTTGCCCACGGAACACACGGAATGCACGGAAAGAATCGGTGCGGATGCGATCTCACCCGTTGATTCCTCATCCTAAATCCTCCGCCGGTTTTCCGTGTATTCCGTGTGTTCCGTGGGCCACCCTGTCTGGAGGGTCGCGTTCGGTTGTCTCCTTTACCCCATGAAAACTTCTCTCATCCGCCTTGTCTGTGTCGTGCTGGCGCTTGCGCCGCTCGGGTCCTTCGCTGCGAATGCGCGATCGGCCTCGAAGCCCAACATTATCCTGATCATGGCCGACGATCTCGGCTACGAGACGATCGGCGCAAACGGTGGCACCAGCTACCGCACGCCCGTGCTCGACCAGCTCGCGGCGACGGGTGCGCGTTTCACGCAGTGCTACGTCCAGCCGCTGTGCACGCCGACCCGCGTGCAGTTGATGACGGGGCTCTACAACGTCCGAAACTATATTAATTTTGGCAACATGGACCCGAACGCGATCACGTTCGGCAACCAGCTCAAGCAGGCCGGCTACACGACATGCATCGCGGGCAAGTGGCAGCTGGGTGAGGATCTGAACCTGCCGCGCAAGTACGGCTTCGACGAGTATTGCCTCTGGCAGCACACCCGCCGGCCGCCGCGCTATGCCAATCCCGGACTTGAAATCAACGGTGTCCCCAAGGACTACACCAAGGGCGAGTACGGGCCGGATATCGTCAACGACTACGTGATGGACTTCGTCGCGCGGAAAAAGGACGCGCCGTTCTTCGTGTATTATCCGATGATCCTGACGCACGACCCGTATCAGCCGACGCCGGACAGCCCCGACTGGGATCCGACCCTGCAGGGCGAGCAGGCCAAGCGGAACGTGAAGCACTTCGGCGAGATGGTGGAGTACATGGACAAACTGATCGGTAAACTCGTCGCGCGGCTTGACGCCCTCGGCGTGCGCGAGAACACGCTGCTGATCTTCGTCGGCGACAACGGCACCGGTCGCGGCACGCCGTCGCGGATGGGCGATCGCGTCGTCATCGGTGGCAAGGGCACGACCACGGACGCAGGCATGCACGTGCCCCTGATCGCCAGCTGGCCGGCGGGAATTGCGGCCGGAAAGGTCCACCACGGCCTCGTGGACTCGACGGATTTTTTCCCGACAGTGGTGGAAGCAGCGGGGGCGAAACTCCCCGCCGGCGTGCCGCTCGATGGCCGCAGTTTCCTGCCGCAGCTGCGCGGCGAAAAAGGGCAGCCGCGGGAGTGGGTGTATTGCTGGTATTCGCCGCGGCAGCGCGAGGAGCTCACGGTGCGGGAGATGGCGTTCACCGCGCGCTACAAACTTTACCGGACGGGCGAGTTTCACGACCTGGCAAACGATCTCGACGAGAAGGTGCCGTTGAAAGTGGCGGCGCTTGCCGGTGAGGCGGCGGCCGCCGCCAGGGTCTTGCAAGGCGCGCTCGACCGCTACGCCAACGTGCGCGATCCGAAGTTGGATAGCTTCGGGATGACGTCGGTCCAGGAGCGGCGGGCGAAGAAAGCGAAGTCGAAATAGGGCCGACCGTGGCGGAATGCGCCCGCGTTTCGCCACGCCGCCGAAACGGGCTCGCCGTCGGCCGGAGTTGACCCCGCTGGAGGGCCGCACGAAAAGGTACCATTCCGGCCGTTGTGCTTTCCGGTCCGGAAGACTGTTTTTCCGTTTCGTTTGTTCACCCACCTTACCCTGCTGATGAAGACCCTGCTCCGTGCCTGGCCGTGGCTTGCCCTTTTGTCGCTCAACGCGGTGGCGGCTCCGGTCGCGCGCTGGGATTTCGGCGAGGAGGAGACGACGCGGCTCGAGCCGGTCGGTGCGGTGCAGCGCGATGTGCCGGGGCCGCGGCCGCCGGCGTTTCCCGATTTCGAAAAGAACAACACGGCGGTACGGCTCGACGGCAGCGGCGCGCGCTTCGTGCTCGCGGATCCCGGCGCGGCGAGCGCCTTCGATTTCACCAACGGCGACCCCATCACGCTCGAGGCCTGGGTGAACGTCGATGGCCTGCGGTCCGGCGATAACTTCTATGTCGTCGGCAAGGGCCGCACCGGCGCGCCGGGTTTCCCCGCCGACAATCAGAATTGGGCGCTGCGCGTCCGGGCGATGGGCGATCAGTTCGCCGTGAATTTCCTGTTCGCCACGCCGCGCGCGAGAACTGCCGCGAAGGCGGATTCACACTGGCACCGGTGGACGAGCAAGGCCGGCTTCGGTCGCGACACCGGCTGGCATCATGTGGCGGTCACCTACAAGTTCGGCGACCCGGCGAGCATCCGCGGGTGGGTCGATGGCAAGCCGCAGACCGGGATGTGGGACATGGGCGGGCCGACGACCGACGCCCCCGTCGTGGACGACGACGCGGTGTGGATCGGCTCGTCGATGAAGGGCAGCGCGTCGGCGAGCTTTCGCGGTTCGCTCGATGCGGTCGCGATCCACCGCGAGATTCTCACCGATGCCGAGTTGAAGGCGCGGTTTCGCCGGGTCGGCGGACCGGTTGTGGCCAAGGCGGCCCCGGCGGTGATGCCGGACCTCGGCCCGCTGCCGGCCGGGCAGGTGCTGATGACGTTCCACGAAGGCATGCCGACGCACGATCGCTGGCTCAACGCCGGCGAAGCGGTGCCGGCCGAGACGACCCGCTGGTCGGGTAACCATTTTCTGCTGCCGCGGCTACCGTTGCGCTACGATGCGTGGGGCATTCGCGCCGGCTGGAAACCGCCGGTGCTCGCGCGCCTCGCGGCCAACGTCAGCCTCGCACCCGGCACGCATCGCGTGGTGTTGCGGGCCCGCGGCCTGAGCCGCCTGTGGTTCGACGGCAAACTTGTCGCCAGCACGCTGCCGCACAAGGGCGATTCCGGCGGCCATGATCCGGTCGCGCCCGTGCCGACCCCGCCGCTGCCCGGCCTGCGGCCCGTGGGCTTCGGTATCCAGGAAGTGGTGGCAGACCTCGTCGTGCCCCCGGGCGCAACCGGCCGCGTGGTGCTCGAGAATGTCGTGGGCGGGAAACGTTACCGCGCGGAGCCCGGTGAACTCACCGTGGCCGTGCAGACGCCGGACGGTCGCTCCTTCAACCTGCTGCAGCCCGCCGGTGCCAAGGCCGAGCCCGTAGCGCTGACCGACGACGCCATGACGTCCGCGATCGCGACGATTGAGGCCTCGATCGCTGCGCTCGACGATCGCGTGCGGCGCGACGGCGCGGCGACGCAGGATGCCTTCTGGCAAAAGCGCCACGAGGTGGCGCGCGCTTGGGCGAGCGAACATCCCGCGCCGGCCGTACCGGCCAAGACGGGGCATCCGATTGACGCATTCTTGATCAGCAAAATTGATCGGGCCGTGGCCGAGGCGCAGAAGACGCCGGCGGCCGAGGCGCAGCAGTTCCACACCAGTGTCCTGCCGGTGCTGCGCGGCGAGTGTTTCCGGTGTCACGGCGAGAAGCAAAAGGGTGGTTTGAAACTGGATACGCGCGAAGCGATCCTCAAGGGCGGCGAGTCGGGGAAACCGGCGGTCGTGCCGGGCGACCCGGCCGCGAGTGAAGTGATTGCGCGGGTGCGGCATCACGACGAGGAGGACCGGATGCCGCCGAAGGGCGACGCGCTCAAGGCCGAGCAAATCGCGGCGCTGGAAACCTGGATCAAGGCGGGCGCACGCTGGCCCGCGCCGCCGATTGCACCGGAGAGCGTCGCGCTCGCGCCGGTGATCGATGACGCCGCCTTCCTGCGTCGGGTTTATTTCGATACCGTCGGCGTGCCGCCGGCGCCGGACGAAGTGACGGCTTTTCTGGCCGACCGTTCCGCCGACAAGCGGAACCGGGTGATCGATCGGCTCCTCGCGGACGAACGCGCGGCCGATCACTGGGTGAGTTACTGGCAGGACGTGCTCGCGGAGAATCCCAGCATGCTCAAGCCGAGCCTCAACAACACCGGGCCGTTTCGCTGGTTCCTTTATGAGGCGCTGCGCGACGGGAAGCCGATGGACCGGCTGGTGAGCGAACTCATTCTGCTGCGCGGCAGCGTGCGCGAGGGCGGCAGCGCTGGGTTTGGGCTCGCAGCGGACAACGACGCACCGTTCGCGGCGAAAGGCCACATCGTGGCGACCGCGTTTCTCGGCATCGAATTGCAGTGCGCGCGCTGTCACGATTCGCCGTACCACAGCACGAAGCAGCGTGATCTGTATTCGCTCGCGGCGTTTTTCGAGCGCAAGCCCGTGACCGTGCCGGCGTCGAGCCGGGTGCCGGCGGCGTTCTTTGAAAACAAGACGCGCGAATCGCTGATCAAGGTCACGCTCAAGCCAAGCGAAATAGTCACGCCCGCGTGGCCGTTTGCGGACGTCACCGGGGTGGCCGACGACGAGTCGCTGCAGGCGCTCATGCAGGATCCGAAGGACCCGCGCGAGCGCCTCGCCGCACTCGTCACGGCGCCGCAGAATACGCGTTTTGCGCAGGTGATCGTCAACCGGCTTTGGAAACGACTCATCGGCGCGGGCTTCGTCGAGCCGGCCCACGATTGGGAAGGCCACACGCCCAGCCATCCCGAGTTGCTGACGTGGCTTGCGCGCGAATTTGTGGCACACGGCTTCGATGCGAAACACATCGTGCGGCTGATTCTCACCTCGAAAGTGTATCAACGCGCAGCGACCGGCGAGAATCTCAAGGCCAGCGCCGACCTGCGTTTCTTTGCCGCGCCGGAGCGACGCCGCCTGTCGGCCGAGCAGGTGGTCGATTCGCTGTTTACCGCTTCGCGGCAGCCGATCGACGTGGAGGAAATCACGCTTGATGCCGATGCGCGCCGGCCGGCCGATTCGTTTGTTTCCCTCGGGGTGCCGCGCCGCGCGTGGATGTTTGCCAGCCTGTCGAACGAGCGCGATCGGCCTAGTCTGAACCTGCCGCGCGCGCAGGCGGTGATCGACGTGATGGAGGCGTTTGGCTGGACCGGCTCGCGGCAGAACCCGCGCACTGATCGTGAATCCGATCCGAACGTGCTGCAGCCCGGCGTGCTCGCGAACAGCGTCGTGTCCGTGTGGGTGACGCGCGCGTCGCATGGCAGTGAACTGGCCGATTTGGCGGTGAATGCGCGTTCGCCCGAAGCCTTGGTGGAAGCGCTGTTCCTGCGGTACTATAGCCGTCCACCGACGGCGCAGGAGCGCGCGACGTTTGGGCGCGCGCTCGCGCAGGATTTTGGCACGCGGTTGGTGGCTCCCGCCGAGGTCAAAACGGTGCGCGCCCTGCCGCCGCTGCCTTCGGTGGGGTGGTCCAACCATCTCGCGCCGGAGGCCAACACCATCAAGGTTGAACTCGAACAGCGTGCGCGCAGCGGGCCGCCTGCCGATCCGCGGCTCGTGCCAGCGTGGCGCGAGATCCTGGAGGACACGGTCTGGAGTCTCGTCAACGCGCGGGAATTCGTGTGGCTGCCGTGAGTTGCTCACGCGTTCGTCCGCCCCTTATGCCCATGTCGGATCAACCGAGCCCCCTGTCATGAATCGTCGCGAATTTATCTCTGCTTCCGTCGGTGCGGCCCTGCTGCCCGGTCTGGCGCGTGCGGCCGTCACGCCGCCGAGTCTGCTCAAGGGCAAGGCCGATCACGTCATCTCCATCTGGCTCGGCGGCGGCATGGGGCAGATCGACACGTTTGATCCGAAGCGCCGCGGTGACCCGTCGAAGAAAATCGCGGGCGCGTATTACGACAGCATTCCCACTTCGGTCTCGGGCGTGAGCGTGTGCGAACACCTCAAGCACACGGCGCCGTTGATGGATCGTGTGACCGCGGTGCGGACAGTACACCATGACGTCATCGACGAACATGCGGCGGCCACGAACCGCATGCACACCGGCCGGGCCGTGAGCGGCACCGTCGTGTATCCATCACTTGGATCCGTCGTCGCGCACGAACGCCGGGCCGTGGTCGACGGGGCGCCGCCGTATGTGTTGATTGGATATCCCAACATCACGCGCGGTCCCGGATTTCTGGGAGCGCGGGCCGGATATCTTTATTTGACGGATACGAATCAGGGGCCCGCGGGTCTCTCGCGCCCTGATGGTATCAGCCAGGACCGGCAGACGCGGCGCGAACAATTTCTGGCGAACCTGCGCAGCGGCACGCCGGGATCGGCGGACGCGCGGCTCAAGGACTACGACGCGGCCATCGACCAGAGCCTCAGGCTGAGCAGCCCCGAGTTCACCCGCGCGTTCCGGCTCGAGGAGGAGAAGGCGGACCTGCGCGCGCGTTACGGCGGGGAGTTTGGTCAGCGCTGCCTGTTAGCGCGGCGGCTGGTCGAGCGTGGCGTGCGCTTCATCGAGGTCTCGCACAATCTCAATTTCATGAACGGGACAGGCTGGGATGTGCACAACGCCGGCATCCAGCAGCAGCACGTGCTCATCGGCGAACTCGACACCGCGTTCTCCGCGTTGATCACCGATCTCGAAAACCGGCGTCTGCTCGATCGCACGCTGATCGTGATCACGAGTGAGTTTGGCCGGCCGCCTGAGTTCGACAGCGGCGGCGGTCGCGGGCATCAGGGCAAGGCGTTCACGTGCGTGCTGGCTGGAGGCGGCCTGCGGCATCGCGGCGCGTACGGCGAAACGGATGAGCTTGCGCGCAAACCCGTGAGTCCGCCGGTGAGCGTGCCGGACTTTTTTGCCACGATCCACGCGGCCATGGGGATCGATTACACGAAGAACCTCTACGATGGCGATCGCCCGGTGCCGATCACCGACGGCGGCAAGCCGATCAGCGCGCTTTTCGGTTGAGCCGCGACCGTCGCGTCGTCGTCGCATGAGATCCCTGCTGCCACGCCGGACGTTTCTCCGGCTTTCACTGGCTGGAAGTGCGGCGGCGGGCCTCGGTGAGTCGCTCCGGGGTGCGACGCCGATGGCGGTGCGCAAAGCGGCGCCCGAGCCGGCGCTGCGATTTCAGGCGGGTCGTGATGTCGGTGCGTGGCAGGAGGCGTTGCGGGTGCGACTCGCGGCGATTCTCGCGATCGCGCCGAGTTCAGCCGCGCCCCTTGTTCCTTATGTGACGCCTGAGGCCGAGACCGCACGTTACACGATGGAACGCATCCGTTTCACGGCTGAGCCGGGCGAGGTGGTGCCCGGGTATTTGTTGCGACCGAAGCAGGCGCGCGGGCCGTTGCCGGTGATGATTTGCCTGCAGGGGCATTCGCCGGGCATGCACATTTCAATCGGCCAGGCGCGCAACGAACGGGAAAAGGCGTCGATTGCCGGCGGTCGCGATCTCGCGTTGCAGGCCGTCGATCGCGGTTGGGCGGCGCTGGTGATCGAGCAGCGTGGGTTTGGCGAGCGCGCCGTCGGCGCGGTGAGTTGCAACGACACGGCGTTGCGCGCGCTGCACGCGGGGCGTCCCCTCACGGGCCAGCGCGTGCTCGATGTGCAGCGCGCCGTTGATTTCATCGGCACGCAGCCGGGCCTCGATGCGGCGCGCATCGCTTGCATCGGCAACTCGACCGGCGGCACCGTGAGTTTCTATGCTGCCTGCGTGGAGCCGCGCATCGGGCTCGCGGTGGTGTCGTGTTCGTTCTGCACCTTCGAGGACTCGTGGATGAGCCTGCCGCACTGTGCGTGCGGCTACCTCCCGGGGATCCTGCAGGTCGCGGACATGCCTGATCTCGCGGGGTTGATTGCTCCGCGAAGGCTGCTGATTGTGGCGGGCAAGCAGGATAACCTTGCGCGCTTTGCAGGCGTCGAACGCGGCTTTCAGCGCGCGCAGGAGATCTTTGCCGCGGCGGGAGTCGGCGGGAACGTCCGGCTGATCGCCGGTGAGGGCGGTCATCAGTTTTATCCGGATCAGGCTTGGCCGGTGATTGCGGAACTGGCGGCCGGAATGACCGATCGGCGCTGAAACCAGACACTCCTTTTCATGAAACATTCCTGTCGCCTTCTCATTGGACTTCTTGCCGGGCTCGCGGTGCACGCGGGCGGATTCGCCGCAGCGGCACCGGCGGCCAAGACCGCGGTCGGCCCGACGCCTCCGGTGGAGGGCTATCGCGGGATCTGGTTCACGCTCGGACAAATGTCCGAGTACGGTGACAAATACTCCGGCGGCCTCGGCACGTACACGGCCAACCACAACCCGCTCGCGGTCTATGCCGCGGCGGTGGACAAGACGTTCTTCGTCTACGGCGGATCGCCGGCGGGTGAACGGCAGCTGCTCTGTCTCATTGGCAGTTTCGACCACAAGAGCGGCCGCGTGACGCGCCCGGTCGTGGTTCACGACAAGCGGCCGGTCGATGATCCCCATGACAACCCCAGCCTGAACATTGATCCCGAGGGTTACCTCTGGGTCTTCGTCAGCGGCCGCGCCAATTCCCGGCCGGGTTTCATCTACCGCAGCGTCGCGCCCTACGATCACTCGCGCTTCGAACTCGTGGCGCAGAAGATCATCACGTATCCGCAACCCTGGCACATCGCCGGCAAGGGATTTCTGCACCTGTTCACGCGTTACACCAAGGGGCGCGAACTGTATTGGGAAACCAGCGCGGACGGACGCAACTGGAGCGAGACGCGCAAGCTCGCCGGCATGGGCGGTCACTATCAAACGAGCGGCGCGCGCGACGGCAAGGTGGCGTCGTTTTTCAACTACCATCCGGGTGGTGTCGTCGATAAGCGCACGAATCTGTATTATGCGCAGACGACGGATTTCGGCGCGACCTGGACGACGGCCGCTGGCACGCCGCTCACGCTGCCGCTGTCGGACATCCAGAATCCGGCGCTCGTGGTTGATTATGCTGCGCGCGGTCAGCTCGTGTACACCTGCGATCTCAATTTCGACGCGGCGGGCAATCCGATCCTGCTGTATGTGCTGTCGCGCGATTTCAAACCCGGCCCGGCGGGAGGAAAACGCGAGTGGACTGTCGCGCATTGGCAGGGCGGGTCATGGCGGTTTTCCACGATCACGACGTCCGATCACAACTACGACATGGGCAGTCTCTACGTCTTGAAGGACGAGTGGCTGGTGATTGCGCCGACCGATGTCGGGCCGCAGCCCTGGGGCACCGGTGGAGAAATGGTGCTCTGGTCGAGCAAGGACGAGGGCAGGACCTGGAGCCGTCGCCGCAACGTGACCGAGCGCAGTGAATTCAACCACAGTTACGCGCGCCGGCCCCGCAACGCGCGCGATCCGTTCTTCGCATTCTGGGCGGACGGCGACCCGGGCAAACTGAGCCCGTCGCGTATCTACTTCTCGGACTCAACCGGACAGAAAGTGTGGCGGCTGCCCTACACGTTTCCTGCGGGAGCTGACACGGCTTTGCCGGAGGCGGTTCGGAATTGAGCTGAGGTCGCGCCGGCCAGCGCGGTCGACCGGAGGGCGAGTGGATCGAATCTCCGGTGCAGGGCACAAAAAAACTGCCGGCAAATTGCCGGCAGCTTTGAAGAAGAGGAATCGATTGGGATCAGGCGCCGGCAAACTTGCGGCGGAGCGCCGCAGCGCCAACGAGCGCGAGGCCGAGTAGAGCGGCCGTGTTGCCACCATCCGGCACGCCCGGGGTGTTGCTGTCGCCGCCCGGGGGCGTGAGGACGGCCTTCTGGCTGGATGGGTCTCCGTCGATTTGCTGAATGTGGAGACCAATCTTGAAGTTGCCGGCATTGAGCGCGGCGAGGACATCGGCATAGGTGTTCGTCCCAGCGAGGGCGTATTGGACGCCCAACGTCTCGCCGACTCCGGAATTAAGCCCATTGCTGATGCCACCGGCGCTCGTCCGACTCACGCCATAGTCTTGGGTGAAGCCACCGGCACCGAGGGCAGGCATGCCGCCGTTTTCAAAGGAAACTCCGGCAGACTGGAAGAGGAGAGGTGTGCCCGTGTTCATCAGCAGACCGGAGCTCGAGCCTCCGAAGCCGATCGAGGCGATCGTTCCGACGTCGCCGCCCGCGAACGAAAAATTGAAACGAACCGTTCCCGCGACTGAATTTACCACATCCACCGAGACCTGGTCGGCGGCGTTATCGGCAGGCAAAACGCCCGCAGTGATATTGGCAAAGTTGTAGACCACTGCGTGGGCGCTGACGCTGAGGAAAAGAGCGGCGCACAGGCTGCCGGAGATACGGGTGAGGTTTTTCATGAGTCGGAAAGTGATAGTCAGGCCGGGTAAGCAAGCACTGGGCCTAATGTATTTCAGGTGTATTGCATGTACCTAATATCCTATTCAATCGCGGGTTAAAATGTTCGGTTTTGGACCGTAGGTGCGGCCCGATGGCGCAAATTGTAACGTGAACCGACATTGTTTCGTTCGGCGGACCCAGGAATGAGATGCCGGCGCGACATTATTATCTCTACCACAGCGAGTAATGACTGTTGCCGGCGACGCCGCCTTCATGTCAATTATTCCTAGGTATGGCAATAGGCCTAAAATGGCTAGTAGCTAACGCTCCCCTCGCTTCAGTGTAACGTGCGACCGGGATGACGTTTCAGGACGAGGCCGGTGGATCTGTCCGGCGTCGAACTTGAGTTGGTTGTCCACATGCTTGGGGTTGAAATGTCACGTCCGAGGCGTTTTCCCGTGTCCTCGGACCCGTCTCCGTCGGCCTCGAGCGTGTCCGCGTCGATGGGCGGGGGACGCATTCGAAGGTACGTGCGGCGAGGCCACCGCAAGTCTGGGCATAAATGGCGTGAGATGGTTTAAGAGAATGGGTGTCGCGCCGGCCGGTACGAACCGTGCACTCAGAAACTAAGCGCGCCGGTAAAGGGACTGCGGCTCGCGGCCGAGGCCAGCTCCTGCCAGAGGGTGACGCGAAACGGATTGTTGCCACCGGTAGTGGCGAGCGATTCGTCGTAGTGCAGCGCAGTACTGTCTGCGACGACGATATCGTTCGCGACGAATGAGCCGCAGATGTCGCCGGTACCGTTGAGGCGAAGCGACCCTTGCGGAGCGTAGACCACGGCGGAAAGCATGCCGTTGCCCGCGAGCGTGATGAGCTGGGTGCCGGAAGCTTTGGTCCCCCAGAATTGAACCGCCGCCGGTTGATTGGCGGTGGCGGTGGTTGTTCCGCCGTTTTGCAGTCCGCGACCCGCGATCGCGATGTCGCCCGGCGCGTAGATCTCCAGCGTGCAACCGGGATCCACGCGGATTTCGCCGCTGCTGCCCGTGACGTCGATGCTGGTCAGGGGATCGGTCAGTCTCAGCACCACGCGATTCGCGGTTCCCTGAATCTGCAGCGTGGCGTTGTTCAGTGTAATCGACGGAAGGGTGTAATAATAACGACCGTCAGCCGCTGCGACATCACCGGCGCGAGGCAGACTCCCGGCACCGGTGATTGCTCCCAGCATGTATCCGGACGTGGAAGGAGCGGCAACGGGATCGAGGTGGGCGATGAAGTCGGTCGCGACGTGCCCGGCAACGATGGTTCCCGCCGGCGTTCCAAAGGGACCAATCGCCCCGCTGGATCCGACGGAGGGGATCGTTCCGCCGGTGGTGGCGTAGCCCCAGATGCTCACGTTGTGCAGGAGCACGGCGTCGACGGCGATGGTGTTGCCGGCGACGGTGCCCTGTGCTCGCTTTACGCCGGAGCTGTAGGGAATCGCCGCCGTGACCGGATTGTTGTCGGGGTCGGAGTTCCAGCTGTCGACCGAGGCGTTCGTGCCGCTGAAACGGATCGCCTGGCGGGCCACCAGACCGTTGGCAAACTTCGACGTCTTCCTCAGTTGGATACGGACCCACTTTTCGATGGACCGGTTCGGATCGTCGCCAAGCATGAGGGTGGAACGGGCGACGACATCGGGCGTGTTTCCAAGGTAATTGGAAACGTGCACGCGCACGACGCCGGTGGCGCCTTGATCGAAGGTGTAGGAGCCGGTGGCGGGAAACTGCCGCCAGGCGTTGCCGCCACCTGTGGTCCAGCCGGCCCAGTTGTAGGACGGATCGGCAATTCGCTTGTTGATGGAGTACATGGCCTCCTCGAGTCCGTTCTCCGCGACGTTCATGGCGGCCTGATTGTAGAGAGCGCGATTCGAGATGGTCAGGCTGCTGCGGCCGAGCTGCAGGTAGCTCGCCAGTGAAACGCCGATGATCGCGGCAAAGATCATCGCAACGATGAGCAGGGAACCGCGCTCCGAACGGAACGGGAGACGGGATGTTTTCATGCTGGTGATGGCTTCAGGCCGTGACGATCTTGTTGCGAAGGATGAAACGCGCGGAGAGCACGGCGTTGGTGCTGGTGACCGCCGTCTGCCGGCTGCGCTCGGTCTCGAGCGAGAGCTGCAGCTGCTTGGTGTTCGTCCCGGCGGCAGCGAGCTCGTCGGGTGTCGTCAGCGGCAGCGGAACCCCCGAGAGATTGTAAGGCCGGAAGGTGAACGTCCCGGGCATGATGCCGGTGATCAGGGTCCGGGTGCCGCTCGCGTCGGTGCGGGTGAACGACCCGGTCAGGGCCGAGTAGGCGTAGTCGACGCTGGCGCCGTCCACGGTAAGCGTGATCTGGATACTGCTCGTCCAGGTGATCGCGCCGGCCTGGCGGGCGTCGCGGGAAAAAGTCTCCAGGGCGCGGCGCGCCTGCGACTCCATGTCGGCATAGTTCTGGATGTTGGCACCGCTGCGGCCGAGGAAGAGAAACGTCGAGAGTGTTCCCGCCAGGATGAAGGCGGAAAGACCGGCACCGATCATGATTTCGACCAGCGAGAAACCTGCAGCCCGCCGGGGGCGCGCCGGACTACGGGTGGGCGATGGTGTGATAGTAGTCATACAGGCCGTTTTTTGCGTAAATGCTGCTGAAGGTCCGGCGGTGCAGCCGGCCGTCGTAGGTGTCCCACTGTACCGCGACCGTCAGGTTCATCACCTCGGTCGGTCGCGTAGCATCGGGCGTGCGCGTGCGGGTGACGGAGAACCGTCCCACCACCCGGTTGCTGGCGCTGAAAAATGTCCCGCCGTCGAACGTCTGGGTCGCAGGCAGCGCCGTGATGCCCGCCCAACTCATCAGGCGAAGGCGCTCCATTTCGCTTTGGATGATCTGCGATGCGAGCGTTGAACCGCGGGCGAGGTCGAGATGGCGGAAGGCGGACTGAATCGCGATGATCGACGTCGCCAGGCCCATGGCCATCACACCGGCGGCCATTGCCACTTCGAGCAGGGTAAAACCGTGCTGGTGCCGGCGGCGGTTCCAGGATGCCGCCGCGGCCGACACCGCAGAACGACGGGAAAGGACTGCGGAGGGTGGTACCGGGCGGACGCTACGCATCGTAGTTCCACGACTATAGCTGGTGGCACCGCCGTGGTGAGTGACATCCGGGTTGGTTTTTCAGGCCTACGGGGATTAGGTGCGAATGGACTCCCGGCGGATCGGTCAAGATCAGCACGGGCTACCCCGTGGCGCGAGGGCAGTTAAGACGGCGCGAGCGTTCCGCGCCGGATGGTTTTGTGCCCCAGTTCCGAAGGTGCGCGGTGGCCGCCGCACGATCTTCAGACATTTTTCACCGGTTGCGGTCGTCGCGTCGTCCGGTGGCACGTCTCTGCAAACGGGCGTGCGGGAAACGTGAATACATCCGCGAGGTCGGCGGCGGAAAATCGGTGAAGCGTCTCGGTGCCCGCTCCGGCCGTTGAAACAAAAAAACGCGGGTCCGACCAGAGTCGGATCCGCGTTGAGTGAACCGGGGTTAGGCGATGGATGCCGGAACGAGGCTCAGGTGTGGCCGGGAGCGTCGTCCTTGCCGCCGCGACCCTTGCCGCCCTTTTTGAGCGTGCCGCCCTGGTCGCCGCCGGGGAGATCATCCGAGGTGCCGGGCGCACGCTGGCCACCCTTGTCGTCATTGCTGTCGTGGTCGGCCGGATCGTCCGTGGTGCCCGGAGCGCGCAGGCCCCCCTTGTCGTCGTTGATATCGTGATCGGCCGGATCATCGGTGGCACCAGGAGCGCGGCGGCCGCCCTTGTCATCACCGGAATCGTGGCCGGCGGGATCATCCGCGCCCTTGCGCGCCTGGCTGAGCGGAGCGGTGGCGAACAGGGTGAAGGCTGCGATAGCCAGGGCCATCGCGGAACGGAGGAGTTTCGATGTGTTTTGCATGACGCCGGCAACCGTGCGCGGGGAGGACGAAGTTTCGAGGGCGTGATGGTAACCGTTTTGATATACCCGCGCGCTGCGCTGCGCGTGCGCGAAGCGGGCAGGCGGAAAAGTAGCCACGCGCCGCAACGTGCAACAGCCTGACCCCTTTCGAAGGGGTCAGGTAACATGAGCGGCAAGTCGGGATAGCGCGACGCGAGGTGCGTGGTGCTACAATGACAAGTGCCATGATCTATACTGGAATCGACTATCACAAACGTTACTCGGTGGCTTGCACGCTGGACGCCCAAGGCCAGAAGCTCCACGAAGCGCGGATCGACGGCAACGCGTCCACGGCTTTTGCCGCCTACTTCAAGAAACTCGGCACGCCCAGCGAGGTGGTGATCGAGGCCTGCTGGAATTGGGGTGTGCTTTACGATTTGCTCGAAGACACGGCGGGCGTGGCGAAGGTCGTGCTCTCGCATCCGGCGAAGAATCGCATCATCGCGGACGCGCAGATCAAGAACGACCGCATCGACGCCAAGGCGCTCGCCACGCTCTTGCGGGGCGACTTCGTCGCGAAAGTGCACGTGCCGTCCCGCGACGTACGTCAGCGCAAGAACGCGCTGCGGCAGCGCCTCTGGCTGGCCCGGTTGCGCACGATGATTCGCAATCGCATCCACTGCGTGATCGACCGGCACCCGCAATTGGAGCGGCCCGCGGTGAAGGACATCTTCAGCAACCAGGGCAAAGCGTGGATGAAGCGCGCCCCGCTCCCCACCGCCGATCGCACGTTGCTGGACGACGACCTCGCGTTGCACGCGCTGCTGCAAACTCAAATCGACGCGCTGGAGAAGACGATCGTCGCCGACAACGCCGCGAATCGGCTGGCGGTGCGGCTTCAAACCCTGCCGGGGGTGGGCAAGATCCTGGCTCCGGTCGTGGCGTTGGAGATTGACCAGGTCAAGCGCTTCAAGACCGCCGACAAACTCTGCGCCTACGCCGGCCTGGTCCCGACTACCCACGCCTCCGGCGGCAAGATCGCACACGGCCGCATGCTACCCTTCTGCAACCGCTGGCTGAAGTGGGCCTTCATCGAGGCGGCCTGGGTGGCCGTGGGCTGCTCCGATTACTTTGGCTCTTTCTATCGCAAGCAGCGGCTGCGTGGCAAAGGCGCCAACGACGCCATCACCATCGTCGCCCGCCGCATGGCTAAAATCGCCTGGAAAATGCTCACCGAGGAACGAGACTACTCCCCGCACGCCCCCGTCGCCAAACCAACTTCCCCGGCCACTCTCATAACGGACTGACGGCATCCTCAGTGATGCGCGTCTTGGGTCAGGATAGAGGGCCGGGGATCTGATTCATTACCCTGCCGGAGGCCTCGTGCCTGCCGCTGAGAGAAGTGTGATCGCGGAATCTCCTCTTTCTTCACCCGCAAAGCCGGTCTCCACCCACGGGATCTTCCCGCGGGGCGCTCTTTGCCGCCCCCGCACCCCGGCTAGGGACACTAAAGCCAAGAAAGCTAAGCATCCAATTTTCCCATACCTCTCAAAATCCCACTTGACTGCTTTCACTCAGAGAAGGCTGTTGCACGTTGCGGGAGATGGCGATCGGCCCGCCTGCGGCCGCGAGGTGGGATTCGGGAGGCGGGCGCGCGCGGTGCGGCCGGCCGACAGTATTGAAAGTGGCACTACGCGCGGATCGTCACGCGGGGGTGCGGTCGCTCAGCCGCCCGCGACCTTGTAGAGCACAAAGACCACGAGCTGCGCGGAGAACACCCGCAGCAGCATCACGAGCGGATAGACCGTCGCGTAGGCCACGGCGGGCGCGTCGCTGCCGGTGGTCTGCTGCGCGAAGGCCAGCGCCGGCGGATCGGTCATGCTGCCCGCGAGCAGGCCGCACAGCTCGGCGTAGTTGAGTTTCTTCCAGAGGCGCGCGATCACGCCGACGGTCACGAGTGGAATCGCGGTGATCGTCGCACCGTAAAGCATCCAGTGCAGCCCGTTGCCGCCGAGGAGCAGCTCGACGAACTTCTCGCCCGACTTCAGTCCCACGGTGGCGAGGAAGAGCGTGATGCCGACCTCGCGCAGCATGAGGTTGGCGTTCGTCGGCATGTGCCATACGAGCGGGCCGGTGTTGGCGACGCGTGACAGCAGGATCGCGACGACCAGCGGGCCGCCGGCGAGGCCGAGTTTGACGGCGGCCGGCAGACCGGGAATCGCCAGCGGAATGCTGCCTACGATCACGCCGAGCGCGATGCCGACGAAGAACGGAATCGGCTGCGGCGTGTTGAGCGCCTTGTTGGAATTGCCGACGGTGGCCGCGACCTGATCGATGTGCGGCGATTCACCCACCACCATCAGCAGATCGCCGAATTGCAGGCGAAAACCGGGCGTGGGTGAAAACTCGACGCCACCGCGCGTCACGCGCGTTACGACCACATTGTGCTCCTTGAAGATCTCCAGGTCTGCGAGCATGCGACCGTAGACGTCGCTGCGGGTAACGATCAGGCGGCGGTTCGTGACCGGGCCGGGCAGCGATTTCAGATCCACGCCGGCCTCCGCCCCGACGACGACGCGGAGTCCATCGAGGCCCTCTTCGGGCCCGACGGCGTGCAGGATGTCGCCCAGCCGCAGGAGCGTTTCGGCGCGCGCCACCTCGACCTGGCCGTTGCGGGAAAATCGTGACACCACGACGCCCGAACCGGCGAGCCCCGGGACTTTGCCGAGCGGCCGCCCGACGAGATTCGCGTTGCGCACTTCAAAATTCCGGGTGGCCGGCTTGGGGATCTGCGGCGCCTGTGCCGTCTCGGCCGCGGTAACCTCAGCCTTCACGTCGATGCCAAACACGCGGCGCACGAGCAGCATGGTGAGAATGATGCCGATGATGCCGAACGGATACGCCACGGCGTAGGCGAGGCCTTGTATCACTGTCGCGGATTCAGGCGCCTGAATCTGCGTCAGCGCCTGCTGCGCGGCCGCGAGGCTGGGCGTGTTGGTCGTTGCACCCGAGAGCAAGCCGACGCCCGACGGCAGATCGACGAAGCCAAAACCGATCCAGATGACCGTCAGCGCCGTGCCCAACAGCACCACGGATGCCGCCAGGCCGTTGAGCAACAGACCGCGGGCGCGCAGTGAGCCGAAAAATCCCGGACCGATCTGCAGGCCCAGGGTGTACACGAACAGGATCAGCCCGAACTCGCGCACGAACTCGAGCACGTGATGGTCAATCGTCAGCTTGAGGTAGCCGAGAAAAAGTCCGGCAAAGAGCACGCCGCCGACACCGAGGCTGACGCCCGCGATGCGAATCTTGCCCAAGGCCGTGCCCGCGGCACCCGCGATGCCGAGAAGGATCACGGTGCGAGCCACGGAGTCCTGCGAAAAGAGTGCGATCAGCCAATCCATACGCAGTCAGTGTACGGATACGTCCGGACCTTGGCTCGGCAAATCTTGCGGAAAACGCCGCGTCGGCTTGGACGCCCGTGACGCGAGCCGAGCCGTCAACCGCTGCGTCGCCGCGGCCCTACGCTCGCCTTGGGTTCAGGGCCATCACGGCACGTCGTAGACTTCGACCAGAGCGATGCCCGCGGTGGCGTTGGCGCCGGACACCTGGAGCGTGTAGGCACCGGGTGGCAGCGTGACCAGTAACGCGCTGTCGCGGCTGCCCTCGGTCAGCGCAAACGCGCCCACCGATCGCGCTGCGGCTCGGATCTCGGCGACGTTCACCGCGGCATTCCAGGCGCGATTGGTCGCGACGCTCTGGTTGCCGGCAAACAGTGTGACCACGGGTTCGGCGAGCACGCCGGGGACGTTGAAGGGCGCGGCGCCGATGCCGGGACCGACCGCACGGATCAGCACGGTCTTCGGCGCGCCGTCGCTCACCACGAGTCCCGGGATCAGGACGTTCGCGCCGCTGCCGACCTGGGCGCGGACCGCGGTGTTGATCAGCCGCGAGGACGCTGCGGTCACTGTGGCGTCGGCGTCGTAAACTTCAACGAGTGCGACGCCGGAGGTGTTCCCCGCCCCGGTGATCTGCGCGGTGTACGCTCCCGGATCGAGCCGGACGACGAGCGCGGCGTCGCGACTGCCGGCGGGCAGCGCAAACGCGCCGACGGCGCTGAACAGGGCGGCATCAGTCGCGTTCCAATTGTCATTGCTCGCGGCGATGCGCGTGGCCGAGTCCGGTCCAAGCAGCGTGAGCTGCGGATCGGGGAGGGTGCCGGGCACGTTGAACGGGGCGCCGGCGAGCGCGGGACCGATGGCGCGCACGAGCACGGTTTTTTGCGCGCCGGGACCGATCACGAAGCCGGGGATGAGGGCGTTGGCTCCGGGACCGACCGCGGCGCGCGCGGCCAGATTGACGAGGCGGCTCGGCGGCTGCGGCGACGACGGCGTGCCGAGTGCGGTGATCCAGGCGCGAAGCAAGGATTCGCCCGCGAGGTCGCGTTCGTGCGTGCCGATCGGCGGCATTTGACCCGGGCCGCGGAGCGCGGCGCGTTGCAACAGGCGCGAATGGCCGGGATCTCCGGGTACGATGAGCCGGTTTGCGGCGTCACCGCCGTTGTCGATCAGCGGACCGTTCAGCAGGCCGGCGAGAATCAACGGCGTGGCGCTGCGCGCGTCCCAGTGGCCGAGCGCGGTGCCGCCGGGCTGGTGACACTGCGCGCAGTTGGCGTCGACATACGAGCGCGCCCGGCGCTCAAGCGACTGCGCGAGATCTTCGGCGGGGGCCAGCGCGGGCAGCGAACCCGGCGACGGCGTGGTGGTGACGTTGAGATAACCCGCCTGGGCCAGTGCGGTGATGAGATTGGCCGCGCCGCCGGGAATGGCCTGCTCGCGGTTGAGCTGGCGCGTGTTGAAACTCAGGGCGAAGCCGCCGGCGCTGGTGTGGCACGTGAGGCACTCGGCCCGGCCGGGAAAACGCCACGTCTGCGGGCGCGGGCTGCCGCCGTCGACGATCGTGAACGTCTGCTCTGCGCCGTCATCGCCCACGAGCGTGGCGTCGGTCTGCGCGTCGTTCCAGCGATACGTCGCGCCGTGCACTCCGGTCGCAGTCTTCACGAGGAAGCGCGTCTCGATCCGCCGGGAGGTCGCGGGATTGCCGCGGGTGAGTTCGAGATCGAAATGTTTCACCCAGACTGCGCCCGTGGGGAGCGACCAGTTGCCGTCCGGCGAGAAACCAAACGTGCCCGTCGCATCCGGCAATCCGAACCAGCGGCGCTTTTTCGCGTGGTCCGACCAGAACGAAACATTCGGTTCGTACGCCACGAGTCCCGCGGCGGGCGTGAGCGTGGCGAGATTGGAAAATGCGCCGGTGGCGGAGAGCGTGGCGGGCAGCGGCGTGCCGCCGGCGGCGGGCGAGGCGACGAGCCGCTTGAGCGCGTTTTCCGTCAGGTCGGTGACGATCACATCACCAGTGGCGGGGTCGAGGCCGAAGGAACTGATGCCGCCGTCGGTGGCGAGCAGCTGTATCCGATCGGCCGTGACGGAGTTTTCGCCGTCGGGATTCAGCGCCCAGATCCGGCCGCTCACGAAATCGGCGAAGAGATAGTGGCCAACAAGCGCCGGGAGCCGCGGGCCGCGGTAGACGAGCCCGCCGGTGATGGACGAACCCTGGCTCGGATTCGGGTAGTCCCAGATTGGCGGCAGGAACGAGGCGCCGGCCGGCGGATTTCCGCGCGGGCCCGCGACCGTCCCTTCGCGGTAGCTCCAGCCGTAGTTGCCGCCGCGGACGATCACGTTGACCTCCTCGCGCGTGCCCTGGCCGACGTCGCCAAGCCACAGCCGGCCGGTCGCGGCGTCGAACGAGAATCGCCACGGGTTGCGCAGTCCGACCGCCCAGAACTCGGTGCGCACCGCGGCGGCGGCGACGGGACTGCCGTTGAAGGCGGCCGCGCCGACGAACGGATTGTCCGCGGGAACTGAATACGTGCCGGGGTGGACGGCGGGGTGGGGGTTGGGTTCGAGCGAGCCGGCGCGGCGGTCGACGTCGAGACGGATGACGCCGGAGAAGAAATCGCGGTCAATCCGCTGGCTGTTTTGAAACTGATCGTTGGCGCCGCCCTCGTCTCCCAGCGACAGATATAGGTAGCCGTCGGGCCCGAAGGCCAGCTGCCCGCCGTTGTGGTTGCTCGCCTCGTCGCGTTGCGTGAGCAGCGGCTGCTCGGAAATGGCGTCGGCGGCATTCGCGTCGCCGGCCAAGACTCGAAACCGCGCGAGCCGATCGTGCAGGCCGGTGCCGGCGCTGGTCGTGGCGTTCACTGTGTACCAGACGAAGAACTGGCCGTTGACGGCGTAGTTCGGGTGAAACGCCAGCGCGAGCAGCCCGCGTTCATCGCTGGCATCGGTCGAGGCGGCGATCCGCGTGGTGAGATCGAGAAACAGGGTGCGGGTCGGACTGGCGGCGGTGACGTCGGGAATGACCCAGATCCGGCCGGGCTTCTCGACCACGAAGAGCCGGCGCGTCTCACCGGGCGCGATGACGGTGGCGACGGGCTGGGTGAACGAGAGGGTGGGAAACGCGCGCACGGTGGCATAGCTCGTCGCGGGCGGAGTGGCGGGCAGGCGCAGCGCGGTGGCGGGAATCCGGGTGAGCGTTTGCGCGGCGAGGGGGCCGGCCGGCAGCGTGCCGGCAAGGACGAGGAGCAGGGCGGCGCGAATCATGGCGGGCGGGCGGTGGCTCAGGGTGCCCGCAGTCCCTGCGGGCGCAACTGTCGCGGGTATCAGGGAAGCGTAAAGTTGCCGCCCGCGGGGGACGGCCCGGTTGGGCCAACGGGGGCGAAAAACTGACACAAATGTAAGAGAGAATGCTTTCGCGTGCCTCGAATCACGCTTAAGCCTTGGCGGTCGGGCGTCAGGGCCGGCGCGAAAGGTCGCGAGCCATCGGCGCGCTGCGAATTCCTGATCATGTTTTCCGCTGAAACTCCGAGTGCTCCGCGCGTGCTGGTGGTTGAAGACGAGCAGAAGACGCTCGACTCGCTGGCGGAGGGTTTGCGCATGGAGGCGTGGGCGGTGGAGACGGCGGCGAGCGGCGAGGAGGCACTGGGGCTGCTCGGGCGCGAACCGTTCGACCTCGTGGTGCTCGACTGGATGCTGCCCGGGCGCGATGGCATTGATGTGTTGCGCCAGGTGCGGGGCACGGGGCATCACATTCCGGTGCTGATGCTCACCGCGCGCAGCGCGCTGAGCGATCGGGTCGTGGGTCTCGACAGCGGGGCGGACGATTTTCTGGCCAAGCCCTTTGCGTTCGCCGAGCTGCTGGCGCGGTGCCGGGCGTTGCTGCGCCGGCCCGCGCGGACGGCCGACCGGCTGCTCCGTTGCGCGGATCTTCAGCTCGACACGCGGGCGCGCGTGGCGGTGCGCGCCGGGCAGGAGATCCCGCTGACCCCGCGCGAGGTCGACGTCCTGGAATACCTGTTACGCAACCAGGGGCAGGTCGTGACGCGCGAAATGCTGGAACGGGACGTGTGGAAGCAGGTTCACCGCATGACCTCCCTCGACAACGTGATCGACGTGCAGATGATGCGCCTGCGGCGGAAGGTGGACGTCGAAGGCGCCGAGCGCCTGATCCACACGTTGCGCGGCGTCGGGTACCGGCTGGGAGGCGATCCGGAATAAGGCGCATGCGGAAGTGGATCACGCACTGGTGGAACGGCCGGACGATTCGATTTCGCCTCGCGCTCTGGTACGCGGCGGGCGGCTCCGTCCTGCTCGCCGGCTTCAGCGCAACGCTTTATCTGTACGTGGCTGATCGGATGGGGCGGCCGCTCGCGCACGAATTGATCCTCGATCTCGCCGAGGTGAAACGGAAGGTCGCCGTCACACCGGATGGAAATGTGTTTTGGAACGGGGCCCGCGTCGCGCCGTTCTCCCCGTGGACGACAGAGTATCCTTGGTTCGAGTTGTGGGACGCCAACCAGCAACTTGTCTGCCGGCTGTGGCCGTTCGCGGCGAATCGCGTGGTGCAGGCTCCGAGTGCGCCGTTTCCCGGCCGCGAAACCCTCGCCATCTACAATGTCGCGCCCGATCTCCGGCTGCGCGTGTATTCCGTGCCGATCGTCCTGCCCGATCACAACGACGCGTGGATGATCCGGCTGCTGCGCATTCACGAGCCCACGGGCGATGCGCTCGGGGCCTTGCGCGTGATCATCTTCGTGACCCTGCCCATCGTCGTGGCCCTGCTTGTGATCGGCGGCTACGTGATCACGCGCCGCTGGCTGAATCCGCTCGGCCGCATGGCCGCGGAGGCCAACCGGATCACGGCGGACGATCTGAGCCGCCGGCTGCCGGTGGCGAATCCGCACGACGAACTGGGTCGGCTGGCCTCGGTGTTCAATGTGACGCTCGATCGCCTGCAGGGGTCGTTCGATGCCCTGGACCGTTTCGTGGCCGACGCCTCACACGAGCTGCGCACGCCGCTCACGACCCTGCGCAGCGTGGGGGAAGTGGGCCTGCGCCGCGGCCGCACCGTCGAGGAATACCGCGAAATCATCGGTAGCATGCTTGAGGAGGCGCAGCGGCTGCAGCTGTTGATTCAACGGCTGCTGGAGCTGGCCAGTGCGGAAGGGGGCGCGGCCGACGTGCACCGGGCGCCGATCCGGATCGATGAGTATTCCGCCGCGTGCGTGAACGAGCTGAGCATCCTGGCCGAATACAAGCGGCAGCAGATCCAACTCGAGAGCGTGCCCTGCACGGCGGAGACGGATCCCGTTTTGTTCCGGCAGGCGCTGCAAAATCTCGTCGACAACGCAATCAAGTACAGCCCCGACGGCGCCTTGATCCGCGTGGCGGTGCGCGACCGAGTGGACGCGGTGGAAGTGAGCGTCACCGATGAGGGCGGCGGCATCAGCCCTGAAAACCGGATACATCTCACCGATCGTTTTTTTCGCCCCGATCGCGGCCGCGGCCGGAACAGCGGCGGCTTCGGTCTCGGGCTTTCCATCACCAAGGCTTACATGCGGGTCACGGGCGGGTCGCTGGAGTACGCGCCCGTCGAGCCGAAGGGCAGCACGTTCCGGCTGGTGCTGCCGAAGGGGTGAGGCGGCGGAGTTTTGAGTGGGATCTCAGAGCCGAGAGTTGAGCAGGCCGCTGCCGAATGCAAAAGCCTCACGAGAGGCGTGCCTTTTTGCGACCGAGGCTGTAGAACGACTGGAACTCCGGTTTGGCGTGGAAGACGATCGAGCTGGCCGGAGCTGGGGCCGCGACCGCCCCCGGCCGCCCGATCGGAAAATGCGACCGGGGGCGGTCGCGGTCCCGGGTGAAACGGACGACCTAGAACAATCCGCGATAAACCACGCCCACGGCGGAGATCGGGCCCGTGTCGTCCAGTCCGTCCAGGGCGCGATCGGCCTTCTTCATGATCGACTGGGCGTCGCGCAGAATGCTGTCGTCGTTGAGCAGTTTGCCGAGCGTGCCCTCGCCGCGTGAGATTTTATCGGATACGGCGCGGATGGTCGCAATCGAGGCGCGGATGTCGTCGCCGGCCTTCTGATCGAAGACGAGCGCGCCGATCGTGCCCTTGCCGGCCTTGACCTGGTCGACGATGGCCTGGGCGTTCGCGATGAAGGTCTTCGCCTCGGCGGCGCCCTGCTTGATCTCGCCGAGCGCGGCGACGAGATCGTCGTGCAGCTTCGGGTCGTTGATGAGCTTGCCGAGCGTGCCCTCGCCCTTGTTCACCTTGTCCGTGATCGCCTGCAGGTTGGTGGTCGTCTTGTTGATCGACTCGCGATTTTCGGAGACCAGCTGGTCGACCTTCTGGATGATGCCGGGGCCGCCCTTGCCGTCGCCGCTGAGCGCGGTGCCGAGATTGCCGAGTGCACCCTCGAGTTTCTTGCCGAGGTCGCCGATCTGGCTCATCACCGAGTTCAAGTCGGGCGTCGTCTTCGTCTTGATTTCCGCGCCATCGGGCAGGTCGGGCGCGGATTCCGTGCCGAGATCAACCCCGATGTAGTTCGTGCCGAGGAGACCGGCGCTCACGATGCTGGCGGTGGCGTCGCTCTTGATTTTGACCTCGTGGCTGATCCGCAGGATCGCCTCGGCGCGGCGGCCGGCGAGACGGGTCTTCTCGACCTCGCCGATTTTGACGCCGGCCATGCGCACTTCGTCGCCGTCCTTGAGCTCCTTGAGCGTCTCGAATCCGGCGATGAGGTTGTAGCCTTGATCCTTGAAGATCTTGCCGCCGCGGAGCGTCTCGAACGTCACCCAGGTGAGGGCCAGACCGAGGAGAAAAAAGAGTCCGACGCGGGCCGTTTGTTGCAGGTTGTTCATGGTTCAGGTTTCCAATCGTTTAAAACGGGGTTTCTTCAGATCGATCTTGGGATTCAAGAAGTCGGCGATGCGCGGATCCTTCGGCGCCTGCAGTTCGGCGGGAGTTCCGAGGAACACGAGTTTGCCACCCATCAGGATGCCGACGCGATCGGCGATGGCCAGGGCGAGGTCGCGATCGTGGGAGACCACGATGCTGGTGACGTGATACTCGTCCTTCAGCGTCGCGATGATCTCGCTGATGGTTGCGCCCATCACCGGGTCCAGCTCGCTCGTGGGCTCGTCGTAGAGCATGAGCTGCGGCTCCATCACCAGCGCGCGCGCGATGGCGACGCGCTTCTTCATGCCGCCGGAGAGATCGGACGGGAATTTCTGGGACGCGTTTTCGAGCGAGAGGATCTGCAGCGCGTGCATGACCTTCTCCTTGATTTCAGCCTCGGTGCCGATGCGATGTTCGCGCGGATACAGTGCGAGGTTGTCGTAGACGGTCATCGAGTTGAAGAGCGCGCCGGCTTGAAACACGAGCGCCATGCGCACGTGTTCGCGCGTGGTCTCCTCGGTGGCGTCGCGCCGATCCACGGTGACCTTGCCGGAGGTCGGGAGCTCGAGGCCGACGATGTGTTTCAACAGGACGCTCTTGCCCGAGCCGCTGGGGCCCATCAGTACGAAGATTTCGCCGGGTTTGACGGCGAAGGAAACGTCCTTGAGCACCTCGAAGGTGCCGAAGGATTTCGACAGGTGTTCCACCGTCACGCCCACGGCGGGCGACTCGATCTGCGTAAACGGATTGCGGGTGACGTCAGCGGCGATGGACATGATTACATGAGGGCTTTCGTGACGAAGTAATCGAGCACGAGGATGAGGATGAGCGACGTGACCACCGCGCGGGTGACTGAGGCGCCGATCTCGCGCGGACCGCCGCGGGTGTTGAGGCCGATGTTGCAGCAGACGAGGACAATCGCGAAACCGAAGACCTCGGCCTTGATCAGGCCGTTCAGGACGTCCTCGAATTCCATGAACCGCCGGAGCGCCGCGAAATAGGCGGGCGGATCGATGGAGATGAACGCGGTGTACTTCGAGACAATCGCGCCGCCGAACCAGCCCACGAGATTGGCGATGATCGCGAGCACCGGCATCATCACGACCGTCGCGGCGAGACGGGGCATCACGAGCATGCGCGCCGGCGGGATGTTCATCGTCATCAGGGCGTCGATTTCCTGGTACACCTTCATCGATGCCAGTTCCGCGGTGATGGCCGAGCCGACGCGGCCGGCGAGCAGGATGGCCACCATCACGGGGCCGAGTTCGCGCGCCATCGACAGGCCAACGAGGCTGCCGATGAACTGCTTGGCGCCGAAGTTCTCCATCGAGTAGCCGGCCTGCAGCGCAAGCACGCTGCCGATGAAGAAGCTGAGGATCGCGACGATAGGCAGCGTCGTGTATCCGATGAGGTAACACTGCTCGATGAAGCGCCCGAACTGTCTCGGCAGGGTGGGCAGGTAGCCGATGCTGCGGAAGAGAAGCAGGATCGTGCTGCCGAAACCTTCGAGGATTCTGTTGAGTTGTCTCATGTCAGCGGGACGCCGGCAAAGGCGTAGCGGGTTTGGCCGGAAAATCTAACCAGAACCAGCGCCAGCCGTTCGCGCTACGACGCAGGCCGAAGAGGCCGTTGCCGATGGCGATGCGTTGGTCGCCGGCCTGGCAGGTGACGCCCAGCAGCGGGCCGAGGTGAAATTCGCTGCGCGCTTCCGCCGGGTGTTTCTCCCATGTGACCGCGTTCCAGAGGAGCGAGGTTCGCGCGCTGCCGCCGTCCCGCTGCTCGTGGCGCGCGAGCGCGAAGAACGGCGACCAGGCGTGGCGGATCTTTTCGTTGCCCGGAAAGAAGACGTCGAGCGGGCTGAAGACCTGCCATTGCTGGCGTCCGGCCCCGCTGTCCCAGTGACTGTAGAGCGGCCAGACGTGCGTCAGCGAAGCCACGGGCGAGTTCGCGCGGCCCGCCATGCGCTGCTCCTCGTTCCAATAAAGGAAGTAGAGGAGTTGCGTGCGGCTGCGCGCGATTTTGCCGTCGTCCATCCACTCCGCGGACCGCAGCAGCGGCCACATGAGCCACTGCTTGTCGTAGCCGCGGATGATCGAGTGGCTGAAGAACGGTGCCCAGCGGTTCACGTAACGTTCGTCGCCGCGGCCCTGCATGAAGAGCGGCCACAGGTAGCGCCGTTCGCTGTAACGCTTGGGCAACGTGCGGTCGGTGTAGCCAAAGAAGGGCCACAGAAAATCCTCGTTGATGTAGCCGGGGCCGGTGTTCTTCGCGTAGAAGGGCAGGAAGCCGACGTCGCGGCGGGGCGCAGTGCCCGGTGGATCATCGGCTGACGGATAGCGGATGGCGTTGAAACCCAGCGGCCAGAGGTAGCTTTCGTGCCGCGAGACGCCGGGCTTTTCGACGTATCCGTAAAGCGGCCACACGCTCCAGCCGTGCGCCGTGCCGCGCGTGATCCGGATGAACGGCCAGGGCGTGGACGTCGTCACCGCGCCGCGCCGTTCGTTTACCACATAGAGCGGAAACAGCGTCCACGACAGCCGCTCGAGCGTCAGCTTGTGTTTGATGGTGCCGTGAATCGGGAAGAGCGCCCGGTAACTCGCCTCGGGATCGCCGGATTCACGGGAGAACCAGAACGGAAACACTTCGAATTCGCCGCGCTGGTCGTAGACGCTGGTCGGGGCCGCCGCACCGGCGCGCCGGTCCCACCGGCGGATCAGTTCGAACACGCTCCAGCGGTACGTGGTCTCGTCGACGGCGTAGGTGAAGAGCGGGTACAGGACATAGCCGGCGCGAAACTCACCGCGCGGCGTGGCCACCTTGACCCAGAACGGCCGGAAGCCGCTCACGGTGTTGCCGTCGAGATCGCCGGCGGGTTTGCGAAACAGAAACGGTCCGGCGCCGGTCCACGCCGCAGTCTCGACGGTCGGACCCGGACTGCGGACGACCACCGGCCAGAGGTTTTCCTCCCGCTCCCACGGCTGGGCGCGTCCGATCGCGGCTGCGGCGGCGAGCCCCAGCACAAGGACGAGTCGGTGGAAATTCAGCGGGAAGAGGCGCAACGAGGAAAAACGGATCGTGGACCGGTCGGCGGGAAGCCGCGGTCGACGTGGTTCAAGTGAGGTGGGAACGTTGGGTGGGTCGCGAAGCGGTGCAAATTTTATGTTGCCGGTCTGAAATCCGGAAGTGCTCCGGGTTCCGTGGGTTCGGTGCGCCGCACCGCGGCTCGGGATATTCCCTATACAACAACGCTGGCGCCCGGGGCGATGACGCGAAAGTCCGCAGCAGCAACGCCGGCCTCCGTTCGCGCCGTCGCCAGCGCTTCGACCGGGTCGTCGCGACCCTCGTCGGTGAGTCGGAACGTGCCCCAATGCATGGCGATGCTGAGGCGGGCGCCAACATCGCGATGCAGCTGCACGGCATCCGCCGGGTTCATGTGCATCGGCCGCATGAACCAGCGCGGCTCGTACGCGCCGATGGGCACGAGGGCGGCGTCAGGTGCGCCGCCGTGCTGCCGAACGGAGCGGAAAATTTCTGCGTCATAGCCTGAGTCGCCGACGAACCACACGCGTTTTGAGCCCAGTTTCAGGAAGAACCCGCCCCAGAGTCGGTAGTTGCGCGGGGTGCCCAGCCGGTTGCTCCAGTGCTGCGAAGGCGTCAACGTGAGCGACGCGCCGCCGGCCACCGCGTGCGTCTGCCACCAGTCGAGTTCCGTGATGCGTTTCGCGCCCGCTGCGGTCAGCAGATCGCGATGGCGCAGCGGAGCGACGAACTCCGGATCGTGCCGTGACGCCAGCGGCCGCAGCGATGCTAGATCGCAGTGATCGTAGTGGTCGTGGCTCAGCAGGACGGTGTGAATCGGTGGCAATGCGTCCAAGGCCACTCCCGGCGGATGCACCCGCCGTGGCCCGGCCCAGCTCACCGGACTCACGCGTTCGGAAAACACCGGATCGATCAGCAGATTCGACGTCGGGGTCTGCAGCAGAAACGACGCATGCCCGATCCACGTAATCACCACTTCGTCCGCGCCGGGCCGCGGCGGCGGCGGCTGGAGCGGCACCGTGACGGTGCGGGGCCAGGCCTTGCGGCGCGCGGTGAGTTGCCACCGCCAGAAGTCGCGGTGACGCAGCGCGCCCGCGTGGTGACCTTGAAAAAATGTTTTCCCGTTGAAGTGATCGGAGCGCGGCAGTGTCATCTGGACCCGCTCTTATGAACTCCGTTTTGCCATGGCTGCAACTGACGATCGTGCGGGCAGGGCGTCCGCGCCCCGCCGATCGCGAGGAGCGCGATTGCCAGCGGGGTGAGGGCACCCCGCCTGCACTGGGTCGCACGGGGGAGCGTCCATGCGTATAAGTGGCGGCGGCGCACGCGGCATTGTGCTGGTGGTGCCGAAAGGAGACTTAACGCGCCCAGCGACGGACGGCATGCGGCAGGCGGTGTTTTCCAGTTTGGGTGCGCGCGTGGCGGACGCGCGATTTCTCGATCTCTTTGCGGGCAGCGGAGCCTACGGGCTCGAGGCACTGAGCCGGGGCGCGGCCGGTGGTGTGTTTGTCGAACAGGGCGCGAAGGCCGCGGCCTGTGTCCGGCAGAACATCGTCGCGGTATGCAAGAGTCTCGGCCGGCCGCCCACCGGTTTGAGCGTGGTGCAGGCGGACGCGCGACTCGTGCCGCTGGGCGCGGAGAGCACGGTGCCGGATCTGGTGTTCATCGATCCGCCGTATGAGATCATTGGAGACATCGCCCCGGCGCTCTTTGCGCGGCTGACCGAGGTGCTGCACGCGAAACCCGATGCCATCGTGGTGTTCGAGATGCCGGGTGAGATCGAATTGATGCCGCCCGGCTGGACGGTGCTGAAACGGCTCGGCAAAGGCGCGCGCCAGCCGACGGTGGCATTTTTCCGGCGGCAGAGTCCGTAGAAGGTGGGGATATTCTCCCCTTGGACCGCGACCGCCCTCGGTCGCTGCCGATCGGATGCGACCGGGGGCGGTCGCGGTCCCGGGGAAAACCTCCTTACATCAGTCCGAATTTAGCGCGCAGGATGGCAACGGCGGCGAGCACCGCCGTCTCGGCGCGGAGCACGCGGGGGCCGAGATGCACGAGGGAAAACTGTTGCGCGCGCAGGGCGTCACGCTCGCGGGCCGACCAGCCGCGTTCCGCGCCGATGGCGATGACGTAGTGCTTTTCCCGCGACACCTCGACCTCGCCGAGCGCGCCTGGCGATTCGTAGTTGTCGCAGGCGAGCCGGACTGCACCCGAAGGAAGTTGCGCCATCGCCTCGGCGAGCGTGAGGTCATGCGTGACGTCGGGGAGACACGTGTCGAAGGCTTGTTCCGCGCCGGTCAGCAGGTGGCGCCGCCACTCGCCGGAGGACCAGAGCGAACTGTGCGCGTAGCTGGCCTCGGATTTTTCGGTGCGGACGAAGTGGATCTCGCGCACGCCGAGCGTGGTGGCGTCGCGCAGGATATCGCGCGCCGTCTGCGGTCGAGTGAGACCGACAACGAGCGTGATCGGTGCGGCGGGCGGGGGCGCCGGGCCCCATTGAAACGTGAGCTCCATGTCGTCGGCTCCAAGGGCGACCAGCGTTGCCTTGCCGCGTGGACCGTTCACCAAGCCGACGTCGAAGGTGTCACCGGGCGCGCGGCGCAGGACGTCCATGATGTGCACGGCGCGGCGATCGGCGCGGGGCAGCGGGCGATCGGTTTCGGTGGATTCGAAAAGGATGAGATTCACGCGGGACCGGAGCAGATTGGGGTTTGCGGGCCGGGTGTCGCGTCGTAATTTTGCGCCCGCCTTGCACCCGCCATGCGTTCCGCGGCTGCAGTGGCGACGATGCCCCCGCTTTCCTTCACCGATATCACCGCGCGGCTCGCGGCGTGGACGTTTCCGCCCGGGATCGACGGCGTGGTCGGCATTGCGAGCGGCGGCGTGGTGCCGGCGGCGTTGGTGGCGATGCGGCTGGGCGTCGGGATGAAGGTGCTCGCGCTGAACTATCGCGACGACGACAACGTGCCGCGTTATGCCGAGCCGAAGGTGCTTTCGGCGGTGCCGGAATTGGGGTCGTGGCGTCGCATCCTGCTCGTCGACGATGTCTACGTCAGCGGTCGGAGCTGGCACGCGGCGCGAAGCGTGTTACCGGCGTCAGTCGACGTCCTGCCGTTTGTGCTGAAGGGCAAGGTTGAGTTCGCGTTGATTCGCGACGTCGACGGCTGCGTGCAATGGCCGTGGAAGGTGGCCCGCCTTCGCTGAGGCTTCGGCGAGGCGGCTTTCGCGTACCCTAGCCTACGACGGAGGATGGCCGTGCCATCCGTAGCCATGTCCGCAGGCGGAGTGCGTGGGCCCTGCTACGCCAAGGCTTCGCAGCGCGTCCTTCGACTGCGCTTCGCTACGGCGAAGGATGGAGCGGGCGGACGGAATCGAACCGACGAGACCTGCTTGGAAGGCAGGAGTTTTACCACTAAACTACGCCCGCTTGGCGCAGGAACGCAGCTTCGCGCTCGGGGCGGCTCGGTCAAGCTCGCATCGCATTTTTACGCAGGCGGAAACAACGACTTTCAGTGTGGTTTCGCGCCCCTTTCTCACCGGAATTTTACCCTGTCCCGCATTGCGAGACTGAAACCTGTGCCGTTGTTTGATTTGTATGGCTATTTTCACTTCCGCAGCACCCGCCCCGGCCCAGGCTTCACGTGCCTCCTTTCAGAAGAAAACCACCAACGTTAAGGCTGCGCAGGCGCTTGCGAAACAGAAGGCGCTCGAGAAGAAGGCCAAGAAGTACCGGCTGCCGATGGGCGAGCTGGCGATCTTCACGCAGCAGCTGGCGTCGTTGCTCGGAGCCGGTCTGCCGCTGGTGCAGTGTCTCGAGGCCCTCCAGGACCAGACGGAGGACGCCTGTTTCCGCATCGTGATTCGCGATGTCCGCTCCGACATCTCCCAAGGTAATTCCTTTTCGGCGGCGGTGAAAAAATTCCCCTACGCCTTCAACACGCTGTTCGTCTCGATGGTCGAGGCCGGTGAGGCGAGCGGCGGTCTGGCGGAGATTCTCGGCAAGGTCGCCCTCTATTTCGAAGCGACGGTCAAGCTGACCAAGAAGGTGAAGTCCGCGATGACCTATCCGATCGCGGTCATCGGCCTCGCGGTCGCGCTGGTTAACGTGCTGCTGATTTTCGTCATTCCGGTATTCGCCGCCATGTTCGCCGACTTCGGCGCCAAGCTGCCGGCGCCGACGCAGTTCCTGATCGACGTCTCCAACTTCATGAAAGCCTACTGGTGGGCCATGGGCATCGGCACCTACGTGGCCTGGTGGGGCTTGGGCAAATTCACCGCGACGCCGAACGGTCGTCGCACCCGCGACCACTTCCTCGTCCGCGCGCCGATTTTCGGCAATCTCATCCACAAGATCGCGCTGTCTCGATTCTGCCGCACGTACGCGACCCTGATTCGTTCCGGCGTGCCGATTCTCCGCACGCTCGAGATTGTGTCGGCGGCCAGCGGCAAGGTGCAGATCGAGGACGCTTGCGAAGAGGTTGCCAAACACGTCAGCCAGGGCGGTCAGGTCTCCGAGGTGCTGGCGTCGAATCCCTTTTTCCCGCCCATGATGAAGCACATGGTCAAGGCGGGTGAATCCACCGGCAACGTGGATGGCATGATGAACAAGATTGCCGACTTTTATGATGTGGAGTGCGAAGCCACGGTGGCCGCGCTCACCTCGTTGATCGAACCGATGCTCATCGTGTTCCTCGGCGTGGTGGTCGGCGGTATCGTCATGGCGATGTTCCTCCCCATCTTCCAACTCGGCGCGGTGGCCGGTGGCCTCAACTAGTCGAGACTTCGTAACGGCCGTTTGACTTCACGCTCCGCCTCCCGGATCGTCCGCGGTTCTGTCTCCCCGATAAATGCCCTCCGTCCTCATCGTCGACGACCTCGTCTCCATCCACGAGATGCTCGAGGCCGTCATTCAGCCCACGGGCTTTGCCACCTCTTTCGCCACCGACGGCGAAAAGGCGCTCGTGCGCTACAAGGCGGAGAAATTCGAACTGGTCCTGGCCGACATCGACATGAAGCCGATGGACGGGATCACGCTGCTGAAGCAGCTGAAGCTCTACGATCCGAATGCGGTGGTCATCATCATGACCGCGTACGCCTCGACCGAGAGCGCGGTGCAGGCGCTGAAACACGGGGCATTCGACTACCTGCAGAAGCCTTTCCGTGTCGATGAACTGATCGCCACACTCCGCCGCGGCCTCGAGTTCAGGAAATTTCAGGCGGAACGCGCCGCCGCCATCGCGGGTTCGGGCGTCAAGACCGCCGACATCGAAAGCCGGCTGATCGGCAAGAGTGCCAAGCTGACGAAGCTGTCCGCGCAAATCCGGAAACTCGCGACGGTGCGCACGCCGGTCCTGTTGATCGGCGAAAACGGCACGGGCAAGGGCTCGGTCGCCGAGATCTTGCACGCGGCCAACGGCGCGCCCGATGCCGCGTTGGTGCGCATCGACTGCTCGTTGAGTTCGGAAGCGAGTTTTCGCGACGGCCTGCTCGGCCAGAACGGCGAGGGCGGTGCGTGGGTGAAACAGGCGAAGGGCGGCACGCTTTTCCTGCAAAACCTCCAGTCGCTCAGCCAGTCCGTGCAAAAGGAGCTGGTCAGCGTGCTGCGCAATACCGCGCATGGCTTCCGGCTGATTTGCACCACCAGCGAAGACCTCGAGAAGCTGGTCGACGAGGGCAAGTTTCACGACGAACTGTTCTACCGGGTGGCGTCGCTGCCGGTGCAGATGCCCGCGCTACGCGAGCGGGCTGAGGACATTCCTCTGCTGGTCAAGCACTACGCGGCGCAGGCGGCGAATCCGCTCTTCGACGCGAACCTGATCGAGTTCACCGAGGACGCGAAGAACGTGATGTCGGCCTATCACTGGCCGGGCAATCTCACGGAGCTTTCCCAGGTCGTCTCGAAGATCGCCGGCACCAGCGATACGCGCGTCATCACGTCGCAGCAACTGCCGCTGCGCCTGCGCGAGCTCAAACACTGGCCGACGCTCGAGGAATATCTCGCCGGTCAGGAGAAACAGTATCTCGACATGGTCCTCCATGCCTGTCGCAACGACAAGACGGCCGCTGCGAAAGTGCTCGGCGTCGATGTGAGCAAGCTGGGTTGAACGTGGTTTTAGGGACGCGGCTCGTCCGCGCCCGGGCCTGCACACCCCGTCGCGCCCTACAAAGAAAACACGACGATGCTCGACGCGGCCGCGATGGCGATGTGTTGCCGGCCGCCGACGAGAAAGCTCACCGGGTTGGCCATGATCGAGCCGCCCGTCGCAAAGCGCCACAGGGGTTTCCCCGTGCTGGCATCGAGCGCGTAGAACCAGCCTTCCCGGCTGCCGCCAAAGACGAGTCCGCCGGCGGTCGACATCACGCCGCACATCGACGCCGTGTTGAGCGGAAACTCCCAGTGCAGTTTGCCGCTCACGGCATCCAGCGCTTTCACCACGCTCGTCGCCTCCTGTCCGGCCGGAGCGCGATATTCTCCGCCGAGGTACATCGCGCCCGGTTCGTAGGGCGTCTTGTATTTGAAAAAGGTCTCCGCGTTGTTCTCGACCGCCAGCACGTAGAAAAGTCGCGTCGCGGGGTTGAAAGCCGGGCTCTGCCAGTTCGTCGCGCCACCCAAACCGGGCAGCACGGTTGAACCGGCGGCGCTGGGTGCGATGTCTGGATTCAGGATCGGACGGCCGCGGGCGTCCAATCCGCTCGCCCAGGTGACGCGCGAAAACGCCGTCCCGGTGATGAACTCCCCCGTCGTGCGATCCAGGACGTAGTAGAACCCGTTGCGATTGGCTTGGACGAGCAACTGGCGTGGCCGGCCGTCGATGGTCGCATCGATCAGGACGGGAATCTGGTTGGACGCGCGGTCGTGCAGATCGTGGGGCGTGTGCTGGAAATGCCAGCGCAGCTTCCCCGTGTCCGGATCGAGCGCGAGCATGCTGCAGGAGTAAAGATTGTCGCCGGGCCGATCGTCGCCGTCGAACTCAGGCGAGGGATTGCCGGTGCCCCAATAGAGCAGGTTCAGCGCGGGATCGAAAGTGCCGGTGACCCAGGTGGGCGCGCCCCCGGTTTTCCAACTGCCGCGGCCGCCCCAGGTCTCGTGTCCGGCTTCACCCGGGCCGGGCACCGTCCAGAAGCGCCAGGCGCGCGCGCCCGTGCGGGCGTCATAGGCATCGAGAAAGCCGCGCACGCCGAATTCGCCGCCGGAAATTCCCACGATGATTTTGTCCTTCACCGCCAGCGGCGCGACCGTGATCGAATGGCCGGTTTTATAGTCGGCCACGACGACGTCCCAGCGTTCGCGTCCGGAATTGACGTCGAGCGCCACGAGGTGGGCGTCGTAGGTCGCGAGAAAGAGCGTGTCGCCCAGTACGGCCAGCCCGCGGTTGACCGGGCCGCAGCAGCCTTGGACGTCACCCGGCAGCGGGCGTCGATACGTCCACAGCGGACGCCCGGTGCGGCCGTCGAGGGCGGTGACGATGTTGGGTCGTTCGGTGATGTAGAGGACGCCGTCGATCACGAGTGGTGAACACTCGAGTTTGCCGGCGGCTTCGCGGGCTTGATAAATCCATGCGGCCTTCAATCCGCCGACGTTGGCCGGCGTGATCTGCGCGAGCGGCGAATGCCGGTGGCCGGCGTAGTTGCCGGAATAGGTGAGCCAGTTGCCCGGTTCGTCCGCGGCGTGCACGAGCCGCTCGTACGACACCTCCACTTGAGCGCGGGCCGGCAACGCGAGGCCGAGGCCGGCCGCGAGGCCCAACGACCCAAGGCAAAAGCGCGGGAGGAGGTTCATGGGGTGGAGCGCAGTGACGCCAGGTAGGCGACCATGTCGTCGAGTTCCTCGGGCGTGAATATCCCACTGTAGGCCGGCATCGGGGAGACGCCGCGATCCTTGTGCAAGGCGGTGAGTTCGCCCTTGAACACCGAGTGGATGCGGCCCGAGGCCTCGCGCAGCTGCAGGGAAAACGCATCCTCGTTCACCCGCACCCCGGCCAGCGTGCGGCCATCGCGGGTGACGGCGCGAACGAAGAGGAAGTTTTCCGGCAGGCTGACATCGGAACGATACGGCGTGGAGCTGTTCGGCACCTCGGCCGCCGGGTCGGTGAGCGCGCGGCGCAGGTAGCCGGCGCTGCGGCGACGGCCGATCGTCGTGAGATCGGGACCGAAGGCGCCGCCGTGGCCTCGCAATGTGTGACATTGGGCGCAGGCGCCCTTGGTGGCGTAGAGCTGCGCGCCGCGCGCGGGATCGCCGGCAAGACGTTCGACGGGGAGCTGGCCCAGCGATTTCACGAACGCCGCCAACCGGGCGATGTCCTCGGGGGTCTTGCGCGAGGCCGGCATCTCGGTGCCGGGCACGCCGCCGGTGATCACCTTGAGCAGCGCGGCGTCGTCGGTCGCGCGATTGAGCGAGGGCACGGCCAGCGTGGGACCCTTGCCGCCTTCGCCCTGGGCCCCGTGACACAGCGCACAATCGCGTTGGAACAGGATTCGGCCGGCGGCCACGGTTTCCGGCGTCAGCGCGATGGCGGCGAGCGGCGTCGTCGCAGCACGACGGCCGCTGATGTCCTGATGAGGATCCTGGCCAAACGCGATGACCGACAGGGCCTGCAGGGCGAAGACGAAGCGCACGGGAAAGCGGGAGTGGAACGCGGCCGGAACGGGGGTGGCGTGCGTTGCGCCAAAGGTGTCTCGATCCAGGGGACCGCAGGCAATGTCAAATCGCGCCCGGGTGGTGGCGTTGCCGGTTGCGGGCTGACGGCGTGAGCCGCATCGCGCCGCGTCGCACCCCGGGGGCGCCTGGCGGTGATTTCCGGCCCCGTTTGCGTCCCGGCCCGCTTTCCCGCTTGCCGCGGGTTTCCGCGCTCTCAACTCTCGCCGAAATCTACGTTCATGCCCAAGCGCTCTGACCTGAAGTCCATCCTCATCATCGGTGCCGGTCCCATTGTCATCGGCCAGGCTTGCGAGTTCGATTACTCCGGCACGCAGGCGTGCAAGGCCCTGCGCGAGGAGGGCTATCGCGTCATCCTCGTGAATTCGAATCCGGCGACGATCATGACGGATCCGGAGTTCGCGGACGTCACCTACATCGAGCCGCTCACGGTCGAGTTTCTGGAGAAGATCATCGCGGCGGAGAAGCCCGACGCCCTGCTGCCCACCCTTGGCGGCCAGACGGCGCTCAACCTCTCGATGGAGCTCGATAAAAAGGGCATCCTCGCGAAGTACGGCGTGGAAATGATTGGCGCGAAGCCGCCGGCGATTGCGAAGGGCGAGGATCGCGAGCTGTTCAAGCAGGCGATGCTCAAGATCGGCCTGGACGTCGCGCGCTCGCGCACGGTCAAGACGATGGCGGAGGCGCAGGCCGCCGCCGAGCACCTGGCGATGTTTCCCCTGATCATCCGCCCGTCCTTCACCCTCGGTGGTTCTGGCGGCGGCATTGCCTACAACAAGGAGGAGTTCGAGCGGATCGTCGCGAACGGCCTCGACCTCTCGCCCGTGCACGAGGTGCTCGTCGAAGAGTGCCTGCTGGGCTGGAAGGAATACGAGATGGAGGTCATGCGTGACCACAAGGATCAGTGCGTCGTGATCTGCTCGATCGAGAACTTCGATCCGATGGGCGTGCACACCGGCGATTCGATCACGGTCGCGCCGGCGATGACGCTGACGGACAAGGAATTTCAGGTGATGCGCGACGCGTCGTTCGCCGTCATCCGCGAAATCGGCGTCGAGACCGGCGGCTCCAACATCCAGTTCTCCGTCGATCCCGAGACCGGCCGCATGGTCGTCATCGAGATGAACCCGCGTGTCAGCCGCAGCTCGGCGCTCGCGTCGAAGGCGACCGGCTTTCCGATCGCGAAGATCGCGGCGAAGCTGGCGGTCGGCTACTCGCTGGACGAACTCCAGAACGACATCACGCGGCTCACGCCGGCGAGCTTCGAGCCCACGATCGATTACGTGGTGACGAAGATCCCGCGGTTCACGTTCGAGAAATTTCCGGATGCCGACGCGACGCTGACCTCGGCGATGAAGTCGGTCGGCGAAGCGATGGCAATTGGCCGCACGTTCAAGGAGTCGATGCAGAAGTGCCTGCGCTCGCTCGAAATTGGCGCGCGCGGCTTCGGCGGCGGCGGCAAGCACGGCGGCGACGAGCCCGTCGAGGAAAAGGTCATCAACGCCAAACTCGGCACGCCCAACGCCGAGCGGATTTTCTACATCCGCCACGCCTTCCGCGCCGGCTACACCGTGGAGCGGATTTTCGATCTCACGAAGATCGATCCGTGGTTCCTGCACCAGCTGCGGGAGATTTTCGAGATGGAGGAGGATTTGCGGAAATTCTCGCTCGAGGGTGCGGCGAAGACGGAGACGCGGCCGGCAATTCCGACCGATGTCCTGCGGCGCGCGAAGCAGTTTGGCTTCTCCGACGCGCAGCTCGCGCATCTCCTCAAGACCGACCTCGTGACGATGCGCACGGCGCGGAAGGCGCGGGGCGTCAATACGACGTACCGGCTGGTCGACACCTGCGCCGCGGAGTTCGAGGCGTTCACGCCGTATTACTATTCCAGTTACGGCGACGAGAGCGAAGTGCTGCCGCCGACCGGCAAGAAGAAGATCATGATTCTCGGCGGCGGGCCCAACCGCATCGGCCAGGGCATCGAGTTCGACTACTGCTGCGTCCACGCGAGCTTCGCCCTGCGCGAAATCGGCTACGAGAGCGTGATGGTGAACTCGAATCCGGAGACGGTTTCCACCGATTACGACACCAGCGACCGCCTGTATTTCGAGCCGCTCACGCTCGAGGACGTGCTGGAGATTTACCAGCAGGAAGGTTGTTCCGGCGCCATCGTGCAGTTCGGCGGTCAGACTCCGCTCAATCTCGCCACCGCCCTGAAGGCGAATGGCGTGAACATCATCGGCACGTCGCCCGAGAGCATCGAGGCGGCGGAGGACCGGAAACTGTTCTCGGCCATTCTCGACAAGGTGAAGCTCAAGTCGCCGGCGAATCGCACGGCGATGAACGAGACCGACGCCCTGACCTTCGCGAAGGAAATCGGATTCCCGGTGCTGCTCCGGCCGTCGTTCGTGCTGGGTGGTCGCGGCATGTTCATCGTCTACAGCGAGGAGGAATTCCGCGCCGTCGTGCGGCAGGCGTTCGACGTCATGCCGGACAAGCCGGTGCTGATCGACAAGTTCCTCGAGGATGCCATCGAGCTGGACGTCGACTGTATCAGCGACGGTGAGACGTCGATCATCGGCGGGATGCTCGAGCACATCGAGTACGCCGGCGTGCACTCCGGCGATGCCGCCATGGTCATGCCGCCGCACACGCTTTCGCCGGACATGCTCAACATCGTCCGCAAGGCGACTCACGAGCTGGCGCGCGAACTCAAGGTCATCGGCCTGATGAACGTGCAGTTCGCGATCAAGGACAACCAGCTCTATGTCCTCGAGGTGAACCCGCGCGCGTCCCGCACGGTGCCGTTTGTGGCCAAGGCCATCGGCGTCCCCCTCGCGAAGCTTGCCGCCAAGGTCATGACCGGCGCGAAGCTCAAGGATCTCGGCTTCACCCGCGAGCAGACGCCCAAGCACTGGTGCGTGAAGGAAGCGGTGTTTCCGTTCGTGCGTTTCCCGGGGGCGACCATCGCGCTCGGGCCGGAAATGCGTTCGACTGGCGAGGTCATGGGCCTCGACGAGGATCTCGGCGTGGCCTTCGCCAAGGCGCAGGCTGCGGCCAAACCCGGCCTCCCGGTGCAGGGCAACGTCTTCATGTCGGTCAAGGACGCCGACAAGGTGCGGGCGGTGCCGCTCGCGCTGGCGTTGGAGAAGCTCGGTTTCACCATCTATTCGACCAGCGGCACGGCAAAGGCGCTCGCCGACGCGGGCGTCAAGGTGAAGAAGCTCGCGAAGATTCAGGAAGGCCGGCCCAACGCCGTCGACCTGATCAAGAACGGGCAGATTCAAATGGTGATCAACACGCCGGGCGGAATGATTCCGCGCCGCGACGAAAACGCCATCCGCTCCGCCGCGTACGCCCACAACGTCTGTATCATGACGACCCTCACGGGTGCGTCGGCGGCGGTGGAAGGCATCCGGGCGCTGAAGGAAAAGCACGTCGGCGTTCGTCCCATTCAGAAGTATCGCGGCAACGTCACGATCGTCGGCTGACGACCGGTCCCGCACGACACGGTGGGCGTTGCGAGCGGCCCATGTGGCTGCGAGCGCCCGCGAGTGGCGGTGCGTCCGCTCGCGGGCGCTCGCAGCCACATCGCGCTGAGCGCAGCCGCGTCCACGCTGAATCCGAAAGGAGCGCGGGGTGTCAGGAGTCCGTAAAGCCGGAGAGTCGCGAGCGCAGGGAGTTGAACTTCGGATGGCCGCGCGTGTCATGGGGCGCGAAGACATCATTCATGAAGCTCTCCTCCTTACTTTCGCGGGGCAGGTTGATCGGGCTGTTGCTGGCGGTCGCCGGATTCGGCGTGGCTGCCGGTTGCACCCAGGTGCTCCTCTCGCCCGACCAGCGCGGCGAGTACAAGCTGGGCGAGCTGCAGGTGTTCGTGGATCGTGATTTCGCGACCGCCTATACGGCAGCGAAGAACGGCATGAAGGACATGGGCCTCTTTGCCGTCCGCGACGATCGGCTCGTGGTCGAGGCGGAACTGAACGGGCGCGATGCGACCGACACGCTCGTCGTCGTGAAGATCAAGGAAATCGCGAAGAACCGGACGAGCATCAAAATTCGTTACGGCCTCAAGGGCAGTCTCGCGCCGGCGCAGCAGGTGTTCACGGCGATCGAAAAACGTCTTTAGGGCGTTTCGACGGTTTCCTTTTTTCCGGTTTCGCGTTTCGTGAGCGGCATGCTCGCGATTCGCATCCATGAGACCGGCGGCCCGGAAAAACTGCGCGCTGACGACATTCCGGTGCCGCTCCCGCGGGGCGGTGAAGTCCGGTTCACGGTCGAGGCGGCGGGGGTGAACTTCATCGACACCTACCACCGGAGCGGGCTCTACAAGGTCGAGCTGCCGCACACGATCGGATCGGAAGCGGCCGGGCGCGTGACGCAGGTGGGCGAGGGCGTCACCGGCCTCAAGGTCGGCGATCGCATCGCCACGGCACGAGCCACCGGTGCCTATGCGCAGGAGGCCGTCGTGGCGGCGGCGCATGCCGTGCGGGTGCCGGGCGGCGTGTCGGCGCAAGTCGCGGCGGCGGTTTTGCTGCAGGGGATGACGGCGCATTACCTGGCGTGCGACACGTATCCGTTGAAGCCGGGCGATACCGCGCTGATCCATGCCGGCGCGGGTGGCGTGGGGCTGTTGCTGATACAGATCGCGAAGCAACGCGGCGCGCGCGTGATCACGACGGTCGGGAGCGACGGCAAGGTCGGCCTGGCGCGCGAGGCCGGGGCCGATGCCGTGTGCGTTTACACCCGGGAGAATTTCGCCGACGCGGCGCGGGCGTTCACCGGCGGGCGCGGCGTGGACGTGGCGTACGACGCGGTCGGCAAGGATACGTTTGACGGCACGCTCAACAGCCTTCGGCCGCGCGGCATGTTTGTCTCCTTTGGCAATGCCAGCGGCCCGGTGCCGCCCTTTGCGCCGCTCGTGCTCTCGCAGAAAGGGTCGCTCTTCTTCACGCGGCCCACGCTGACGCACTACACGCTCACGACGGACGAGCTGCAGGCCCGCGCCTCGGATTTGTTCGCCTGGGTGGCCGCAGGAAAACTCAAGGTGCGGGTTGGCGCCACGTTTCCCCTTTCCGCTGCGGCCGATGCGCACCGGGCGCTCGAAGGCCGCGGCACCACGGGCAAGGTGCTGTTGGTGCCGTAACCGACGCCGCACGGCGGACGGGCGGGGAGGCTGGCGGCGTTTCACGTGACATCGCGCCGGCGGTTCTCCACGCTCGGCGGTTCCATGTCCGCCGCTCCCGCCACGCTCATTGCCCTCCTGCATGGTCCCGATCAACCCGGCCTCGTCGCGCGGGTGGCGGGCTGGATCTTCGAACGGGGCGGCAACATCCTGCACGCCGATCAGCACCGCGACATGGAGTCCGGCGTGTTCTTCCAACGGGTGGAATGGGAACCGGCGTTTGCGAGTGCCGCGGCCGCGGGCGGCGCGCTGGCCCGGCCGGTCGATTTGGCTGCGGCGGAGGCGGAGTTCACGGCCTTTGCGCGTACGACGCTCGGCATGAACGTGCGGATACTTTCGTCGGTCGATCGGCCCCGCGTCGCGGTCTTCGTTTCGAAGTCGGACCACTGCTTTCACGATCTGGCGTTGCGCTGGAAGGCGGGCGAGTTCCCGTGCGACATCGCGGCGGTGGTGAGCAACCACACCGATCTCGCGGAGGTGGCCCGCGGCTACGGCCTGCGCTTTGTCCACATTCCCGTGACGGCGGCGACAAAGGAGACGGCCGAGTCCGAGCAGCTGGCGCTGTTGAGGGAACTGCGCGTGGATCTCGTGATCCTCGCGCGGTACATGCAGGTGCTCTCGGCGACGTTCCTGGAAAAGTTCGGTCGCCCGGTGATCAACATCCACCACTCGTTTCTACCGGCATTTGCCGGAGGACGGCCGTATCACCAGGCGCACGCGCGAGGGGTCAAGTTGATCGGCGCCACGGCGCACTATGCGACGCGTGATCTCGACGAGGGCCCGATCATTCATCAGGACGTGGCGCGCGTGACGCACCGCCATGGCGTCGATGATCTGGTGCGCAAGGGACGCGATCTCGAGAAACTGGTGCTGGCGCAGGCCGTGCGCTGGCACCTCGAAGGCCGCGTGCTGATCTACGGCAACAAGACGGTCGTCTTTGATTGAGCGGGGTCTCGCTCAATAAAAAACCCCGCGCGTCGATCCAGCAGCGACGCGCGGGGACCAGCACCCCTCCGGCACCGCCATGTCATTCACCCCGAGAGGATGATGTCAGTGCGGCTCGCAGCCTGCGGGGGTCGCTCCCAGCGTGGTTCTGAGACCGGGTCTGCCAAGCGCGCGTGACTGACGTTTCTGTCAGGTTTTCCTGACTCGCTTTTGCCAATCCGGGGCGGAAGGAACGCTCCCCGCCGCCCCGCGAACGCTGGGAGGCTCAGCCTTTCTTGAGTTGATGCGGCGCCACGTCGGCATCGCGGGGATTCGTCGGAATCCGCATGCCGTAGAAGCTGCGATAGACGAAGACCAGGGCGATGACGAAGATGATGCCGCCGAGCGTGTGTTTCAGGCCGGCCTCCATCTTGACGGCGATTTCCACGGCGAGCAGGCCGAACAGGGTCGTGAACTTGATGACGGGGTTCAGCGAAACGGACGACGTGTCCTTGAATGGATCGCCGACGGTGTCGCCGACCACGGTCGCGGCGTGCAGCGGGGTGTTCTTCATCTTCAGTTCGACCTCGACGATCTTCTTGGCGTTGTCCCAGGCGCCGCCGGCGTTGGCCATGAAGATGGCCTGGAAGAGGCCGAAGAACGCCATGCCGACCAGATACCCGATGAAGAAGAACGGGTCGAAGAACGCGAGGGACAGGCTGAAGCAGAAGATCACGATGAAGATGTTCACCATGCCCTTCTGCGCATACTGAGTGCAGATGCGGACGACCTCCTTGGACGCGTCGGTCGCGGCCGAAGCGGAATCCAGCTTCATGTTCTCCTTGATGTACACGACGGCGCCGTATGCGCCGGTCACGACCGCCTGCATGCTGGCACCGGTGAACCAATAGATGACTGCGCCGCCCATGAGCAGGCCCATGATGGCCTCGGGGTGAACGAGCGAGAGCTTCTCGATCGTGTCCGGGTAGAGCGCTTTCAGCATCATGATAATGCCGAAGACCATGGTGGTGGCGCCTACAACCGCGGTGCCGATGAGCACGGGTTTGGCGGTCGCCTTGAAGGTGTTGCCCGCGCCGTCCGCTTTCTCGAGCTGGTGTTTTGCGCCTTCGAAGTCGGGTTTGAAACCGAACTCCTTTTCGATTTCGGCGGACACGCCGTGTTTCGATTCGATCTGCGAGAGCTCGTAGACGGATTGGGCGTTGTCGGTCACCGGCCCGAACGAATCGACCGCGATGGTCACGGGTCCCATGCCGAGGAAGCCGAAGGCCACGAGGCCGAAGGCGAAGATCGGGGCGGCGAAGCGGAACGCCTCGGGCATCATCGTCTGGACCGCGGCGTGTCCGGAAAAGTAATACGCCCCGACCATCAACGCCAGGATGCAGAGGCCGGTCCAGAAGGCGGAGAAGTTGCCCGCCACCAGGCCGGAGAGAATGTTGAGCGAGGCGCCGCCCTGCCGTGACGACGTCACGACCTCCTTCACGTGGCGGCTTTCCGTCGAGGTGAAGATCTTGGTGAACTCCGGGATCAGGGCGCCGGCGATCGTGCCGAGCGAGATGATGGTCGAGAGCACCCACCAGAGGCCGGGCCCCACCGCGGGATGCTTGGCGAGGAGCACATAGCTGGCGGCGTAGGTGACGGCGATGGACACCAGCGACGTGATCCACACGAGATTCGTCAGCGGATGCTCGAGGTTGAAGTCCTTCGCGTTGCCCCAGACCGAGCGGCTGATCAGATCGTTCACCCAGTAGCTGACGAGCGACGTGATGACCATCAGGATACGCATCGCAAAGAGCCACACGATCAGCACGCCGCACAGCGCGGGGTTGGCGGCCAGGGCGAGGGCGAGAAACGCGATGAGCGCGACGCCCGTGACGCCGTAGGTCTCGAAGCCGTCGGCGGTCGGGCCGACGGAGTCGCCCGCGTTGTCACCGGTGCAGTCGGCGATCACACCGGGGTTGCGCGGATCGTCCTCGGGCAGATTGAAGACGATCTTCATCAGGTCGGCGCCGATGTCCGCGATTTTGGTGAAGATGCCGCCGCAGATGCGCAGGGCGGAGGCGCCGAGCGATTCGCCGATCGCGAAGCCGATGAAGCAGGGACCGGCCAGATCCACCGGCAGAAACGCCAGGATGCAGATCATGAAGAACAATTCGATCGCGACCAGCAGCAGGCCCACGCTCATGCCCGACTTCAACGGAATCAGCAGGGTGGCGAGCGGGTTGCCCTGCAGCGCGGAGAAGGCGGCGCGGGAATTGGCGACGGTGTTGATGCGGATGCCGAACCAGGCGACGCCGTAGCTGCCGAGAATCCCGAGCACCGAGGCGGCGAGAATGACGAAGACGTGGCCGACCGACATGTGCGACAGCACGCCGAAGTAATAACCCATGCAGATCGCGATCAGGATCCAGAGCATGGCGAGGAACTTCCCCTGCTGGAAAAGGTAGGTCTTGCAGGTTTCCCAGATGATTTGGGAAACCGCGGCCATCGATTTGTGCACGGGCAGATTGCGGGTCTGGATGAACTGCATCCAGCCGTAGATCATGCCGAGCGCACACACGCCCAGGCCGATCATCAGGATTGTCATGCCGCCGAGCGATCCGTCCATGAACGTGATCGTCCGCAGATCGGGGATGCGGATGTCGGCTTCGCTGGCTTGCAGGGCGGAGTGGGCGGTCGCCGCCAAAGCAGCGGCGCCCCACTTAAGGGATCGATGGAATTGCATAGTAGGGGTGGTGAACGAAATCTGCCCGGGGCACTGGACTATCTCGCTCCCAAAGGGGTTTTGGGACCCTGCTGGTGTGGCGAGCCGGCGGCGGTGCCGCGAGTCTATAGTGGTTGGGTTGGAATCAGAAAAGGAGGGCTTATGGCGCAGGAGTTGGGTCGAAAAACTCTAATTCAAATCCGGTCCCGTTCTCCGGGGCCGGATGGTGGAGCGGACTGCGGCCTGAGGGTGGGGCCGAGGACATTGCGACTGGCGAAACAGGTTGGAGGTCTAAGCGGTTTAAAAAAAAGGGCGCGAGCCTGTGCCCGCGCCCGTTGTTCCCACATACCCAAAAATTCAGGCGACGGTTTTCCGGCTGTCGCTTTTGCGTTTGCGCACTTTGCCGTCCTTGACCGCGGGGACGATAATCACCGGGCATTTCGCCCGCATGAGAACACCGTGCGTGGTGCTGCCCACCAGGAGATCGTAGAGGGCGGTATGCCCGTGCGATCCCATCACGATGTAGTCGGCGTCGACCTTGTCGGCCTGTTCGATGATGTGTGCAATCGGCGCGCCGACCGCGTGGACGCCTTCCACGGTGACGAACTCGCCTTTCAGTTTCTCCTCGAGTTTCTCCAGCTGCCGAGCGGCGTTCTTTTCACCGGCGGCGGTAATTTCGGCGATGTCCTGGAGGAGTGGAGCGTACTCAGCGGTCAGGACTGGGGGTTGGACGATATTGAGCAGGACGACCCGAGCATCCAGGGCTCGGGCGAGGGTAGCGGCCTCCGCGATGACGGCGTCGCTAGCCCCGGAAAAGTCGACGGGGGCCAGGATCGTTTTCATGTGCTCACTCTAGTTCTCCGCGGTGCGATTGACAACGCACGCGTTGGCCAAGCTTGTGCGGATTTTGCGGGAAGTCCTGACGCCGAGTTGCGCGCCGCGTCGTGGCCGTATTTTCCCAAGAGCGAAGGTGTGACGTTCGTCGCGTCGGCGCAGCGAAGACTGGTGCCCGGGGCGGGGCTCGAACCCGCACGCTCTTACGAGCAAGGGATTTTAAGTCCCTAGTGTCTACCATTCCACCACCCGGGCAACGCTCCCTCGCAGGAAAAGGCACCCACCGTTGGGATTCCAGACAAACTGTACGCGGACCCCGGCAGCGCGGGGGAATTGACCTTGCCGGGGGTGGATGCGGCGGACACGTTGCGCCGGGTGAAAATCGGATTCCTCGGCGGGAGCTTTGATCCCGTCCACTTCGGGCACCTGTTGGCCGCACAGGATGCATATGAGCAACACAAGCTCGACCGGCTCATCCTGGTGCCCGCCGCCCAGGCACCGCTCAAGCCCAACGACGTGCAGTCATCGTCCGAGGATCGGCTCGCCATGCTGCGCGCGGCCATCGAGTGGGATCACCGGTTTGAGATTTCGGATATCGAGCTCCGGCGCGGCGGCGTCAGCTACACCATCGATTCCGCGCGGCACTTTCGAAACCTCTATCCCAACGACGAACTCTACTGGGTAATCGGCGGTGATCAGCTGCCCAAGCTGCATCTTTGGAAAGACATCAATGAACTCGCCCAGCTCGTGGAGTTCATTTTCCTGGAGCGCCCCGGATATCCGATTAAGGCGCGGGCTGACATCCCGGGTTTGAAGCTGCACCGCTGCGACGGCCATCTCCTGGCCATCAGTTCGACCGAATTGCGGGAACGCACCCGGCGGGAGCTCTCGCTTGATTATTTTGTCCCGCACAAGGCGATTGTTTACATCAAGGAACACAGTCTGTATCGCGACATACGATGAAACCCAAGAAGTCCGCGACGCCCGAGTTGGTGAGCCTGTGCTGTCGAGCGCTCGAGGACAAGAAAGCCGGCGACGTGGCCGTGCTCGATGTGTCCGCCCAGTCTTCGATCACCGACTATCTCATCGTCGCCACCGCGACCTCGGAGCCGCACTTGCGCGCCCTCCGCATCGAATTGGAAAAGGTGCTCGATGCAGCCAAGGTGCATCTGGTGGGGATGGATGCCATTCAGGAGAGCGGTTGGGTGGTCATCGATGCATTTGATGTGATGGTCCACCTGTTCCTCGCCGAGGCGCGCGAGCGATACGGCTTGGAGCGCTTGTGGCGTGACGCGGTCGCTCTGCCACTCGCGAAGGTCCTGCCGTCTGCCGCGAAGGCGGCGCGGCCAAAGAAGAAGGCACCGGCCAAGACGACGGCTAAAGCGCCGAAAAAAGCCGCTCGCCGCCCGCGCTCCTAGGGGGTCGGCACAACCGGCAAGAACTTAATTGCGGTTGTTGCCATTGGGAATGATACGTAGTGGGCTTCAGGGGCTTACAGATTTTTGACCTTGCTGATTTTGGGGTCTGACGGCACGCTCTCCGCACTGCTCACGCTTGAGCTGTTTATCATCCATCATACGAACGGTCGTCAGTCGGTGCTCTCACCATGAAAAAGTACTCCTCCACGCAGAAGGGTTTCACCCTCGTCGAAATCATGATTGTCGTCGTCATCATCGGCCTCTTGGCCGCCATGGCGATTCCTGCCTTCCAGAAGGTCCGCGTCGCTTCCCAGGACAAAGCAGTCCTCAACAATGCCCGCCAGATGGCGGCCGCCGCCGACCAGTACTATCTCGAAAACGGTGCCACCTTCGCCAACTCGTCGAGCCTCGTCGGCGCGACGAACTACGTGAAGGCCCTCAACACGGTGGCGAGCGAGTCCTATCCGGCTGCTTACACCCAGGGTATGACGATCACGATCGCCGGCATCGCGAATGCCCGCACGATCACCTACGCTCCCTGATTCAGGTTGCTAGATCCTCATTTCAGCCGCCCAAGCGATTGGGCGGCTTTTTGCAGTGATGGGGCGGACTGCCGGAATTACCTCCGGCACGCTGGCGGCTCAGGCTGCCGGTCAGTTCGCCCGCCACTGGCAGGATCAAGATTCCAGCCTGAACCGGGACGTTCCCGGATGCTGGCCAGCCAATTTCCCTCTTTGTATGAAATCCGCGCCACGCTCCAGCCGTGCGGGCTTTTCCTTGATCGAGATAATGATCGTCGTGGTCATTATCGGGCTCCTGGCCTCGATCGCGTTGCCGGCATGGCAAAAGGTCCGCGCGGCCTCCCAGGACAAGACGGTCCTGAACAACGCGCGGCAACTCGCCGCTGCCGCCGACCAATACTTCCTCGAAACCGGCAGTGGTTTCGCCGCTTCGACCAATCTGGTCGGCGCGGGCAGTTACCTCAAACAGTTCAGTACGGTCGCCAGCGAGGTGTATCCCAGTTTTTACACCCAGGGTGTCACCTTGACGGTCACGAATGTCGGTAGCCTGCGCACGATCACCTACACGCCGTAAGGACGCGCCGTGCGGCGGCGGCGCAAGGCGCCGGCCGCTCGCTTTGGCGATGGACGCCGCCCGGCCGGCTGCGCATTGATTTCGCGGCGCGACCTTCCCGGACCGGCGTCCCCAATGACTAACGCGTTTTTCCCCGCCCTCATTACCGACCGGCGCAGCTGGCTGCTGGTGCTGTCGGCGCTGCTCGCGGTCGTCCTGGGATTCGTGGCCATTCCCGATCGCGTGGCGATCACCCTGGTGTCGAAGTACGGATTTTGGTTCGTCCTGGCATCGTTCGCCATCGCCCTGTGGGCCCTGTGGCAAACATTTGGCGCGGAACTCAGGGCGTGGCGGTGGCGTTCGATCGACGTCGCTTCCGTCCTCATCATCGCGGCCGGCGGCATTGTCCTCCTCGCGCACGAGACCTTCGGTTTCAAGATCGTGATGGATGAGATCATGCTGCTCGGAACGTCGATGAGCATGCATCTGGACAAGAGCGCGCTCACCCCTCTGCGCGGGAATGACATTCAGGGGTCGTTCGTGGTGATCGAGGGCATCATGGACAAGCGGCCGCTGTTCTTTCCCTTCTTGGTTTCACTCATTCACGACCTCACCGGCTATCGTCCGACTAACGCGTTCGTGGTGAATGCCGGCCTGACGTTCGTGTTCTTGGGTCTCGTCTTTCAGGCGGGCCGGATGCTCGCCGGCCGGGTCGCCGGCTGGCTCGGGGTCGTGCTGTTCGCCGGTCTCCCTCTGCTGGCCCACAACAGCACCGGTGGCGGCTTTGAGTTGCTGAATCTCACGATGATTCTCGCCACCCTTCTTCTGGGGGCGCGCTGGGTGGAGCGCCGCGATGGACCGACGCTTACGGCCTTCTGCTTTTCCGCGCTCCTGATGGCGCAGGTGCGCTATGAATCGGTCATCTTTCTGCTGCCGGTCGCGATTCTCGTGCTTTATGTCTGGTGGCAGGAAGGCCGTCCGATCCTGACCTGGCCGGTGATCGTGGCGCCGTTGTTGATGGTGCACTATCCGCTGCAGCACCGGATTTTCGAGATCCGCGAATCGTCGTGGGAAATGGTCAGCAAGCCAGGCTACACGACGCCGTTCTCGCTCACCTACATTCCCGAGAGTCTGGTGCACGCGCTGAAGTTTTTCTTCGGAGCCGCGTCCGACCAGCCGAACTCAATCGTGCTTTCGGTCCTGGGTTGTCTCGCCCTCCCGTTCTTCGCGCTGCTCGTTCTGAAGCGCGTGCGCACCCTCCCGCAGGAGTCGGCGGGCAATGTCGCCGTGACCGTCTTCAGTTTCGGTTTCGCCCTGCAGTTCGCGCTCATGATGTGTTACGTCTGGTGGTTCGATGAAGTCGTCACCCGCCGGCTGAGTCTGCCGACCCATCTCGCGATGGTTCTCGGCGTCATGGCGGTCCTGCCGCAGTTCCCCAAACCGGCCGTGGCGCGGGTGCTCCTCGGGCTGGCAACCCTTGGCCTCGTGGTGCGCAGCGTGCCTTCGATGGCGGCGCACGCCTACAGCCAGGAATACCTGCCCGCCCGGGAAGTGGCGTGGCGGCGTGACTTCATGGCGGCGCAGCCGCGGTCCGACTACCTGATGATCGACAACGACTCGGCGCTGTGGGTCACGCATCGCGTCTCGGCCACGCCGACGGTCGTGGCGGTCAAGCGTCGCGAGGACATCGCGTTTCACATGCGCAACCGTACTTTTTCCGACGTATTCGTTTTTCAGCGACTGAACATCAACCCCGACACCAGCGAGCGGGCGTTGCGCGAGGGCGACGATCTCGGCCCCGCGTTCGTGCTCGAGCCGGTGGCCGAGGTGCGGCTGCAACTGCTGACGCTGTCGCGCATCAGTCGCGTGCGGGAAATCCGCGCCGATGACGTCGCGATCAGTGCGCGCGCGCCGGTGGACGAGGCGTCGAAGAAGACCCGCAAGGAAATCGAGGACGCGCGAAAGCAGTTTCTCGAAAGCTACATGAAACAGCTGCCGTGAAGACGCGGACCGAAGCCGGCGAGGCGCGTCCGGGCCGGTCACGCGGGCGGCGCAACCAAGAGACGCGGTGATCAAGCGCGCTGCGAATCTCTTGCAGGGGCCGGGTGATGCGCGCGCATTCGCCGCCTTCGTCCTGTGTGCCGTCCTGGCCGTGCCTGCGGGTTTTGTGTTCGTCAAGCCGGCGGTGGCGGAGCGCCTGATCGTGCACGGCGGTTACTATTACATTCTGGCCGTATTCAGTCTCTGGATGTACTTCGCGTGGCGAATGGTCGCGGCGCGGCGCGACGTCCTCGCGGGGTGGGTCAGGCGGCCGGGCTGGCCGGGCCTCGTGCTGGTCGCCGCGACGCTCTTTGCGGTGTGGAGCGACACGTTCGCGCACAAGGTGCTGTTTGACGAATACGTCCTCGAGGGCACCGCGTGGCACATGCATCTGACGAAGGAAGTGGGCACGCCGCTGCGGGCCTACGACTTCGACGGGACCTGGCTGGTGATCGATACGTTCCTCGACAAGCGGCCGTATTTCTTCCCGTTCCTCGTCTCGCTGATCCACGACCTCACCGGTTTCAGAATCGCGAATGTCTTCGCGCTGAATGTCGCCGTGGCGTTCGCGACGCTCGCCGCGACTTATTGGCTGGTGAAGGCGCTCACCGCCCGGGTGGCGCCCGCCTGCCTCGCCGTCGGTTTGCTGGCAACGCTCCCGCTCTTCGGGCAGAACGCGACGGGCGCCAGCATGGAACTCCTCAATCTTGGCATGATCGCGGGCGTGATGGTCGCGGCGACCTTGTACCTGCGGGTGCCTGGTCCGGATCGGCTCAGCGTCCTGGTGCTGGGCACGGTGCTGCTCGCGCAGACGCGCTACGAGTCCGTGTTGTTTGTCTTTCCGGTCGCCGCCGTGATCGTCCTCGGCTGGCTGCGTCACGGACGTATGATCCTGTCCTGGCCGGCGATTATCGCGCCGTTGCTGCTGGTGCCGTACGTCTGGCATGATCGCTTCGTCTCGACGAAACCGATCCTCTGGCAGTTGCGCGACGGCGAGGAGACGCGATTCGCGTGGAAGTATCTTGCCGGCAATCTCGAGGGCGCGAAGGGCTACTTCTTCAGCCTCTCGCCCGGCCAGCCCAACTCACTCTGGCTCGTAACCGTGGGTGGAGCGGGCGTCCTGTGGGCGCTCGTGCGACTCGCGCAACGCTGGCGTCAGCGGGAAACGCTCCCGCCGGTGCCGGCCGGGTTTCCCGTCTTCGGCTTCTTTGCCCTCACTCTCACCGCCAATCTCGGCCTGCTGATGTTTTATTACTGGAGCCGGCTGGACGAACCCATCGCCACCCGCTTTGCGCTGCCGTTTTGTTTCGCGCTCGCCGTGGCCGCGGGCTGGGTGGCGCATGCGTGGGATCTGAAGCGGTTCGCCGCGACGCGCCTCGCCGGACTTGGGCTCGGCGTGTGGCTCCTCGTGTTTGCCGCACCCGCGTATGCCCACCGCTTCTACACCACGCAGAACATGGTTCTGCACGAATTGAATTGGGAACTCGAGCAGGCGGCGGAACGCCATCGGCGCGGGCCGATTCTCCTGATCACCGCGAAAGCCACGCTGCCCTTCCTGCTCGAAAAAATTCCCGCGCTCAACACGACGATCGCAACCGTCCGAGGCCCGCAGATCGCCTGGCACCTCAAGGAGGGAACGTTCCGCGAAGTGATCGTATCCCAAGTGCTGCGACCGACCTCGGCGCAGGGCGACGCCATCGTCGATCCGGACGAAGTGCTGCCGCCGAACTTCCGCCTCGAAACGCTGAAGGAAAAACGCTTCGGCGGCCGCTGGATTCGCATCAGCCGGCTCGTGGGCGTGGATCCCGTGCCGGCCGTTACTCCGACCGGCCAGTAGCGCCGCCTGGTGCCAGTGCGCGCTCGATCAGCTGGCGCCACGCCTCGAGCGAGCCGCCGGTCGCGCCCTGGATTTCAGCGGCGGTGAGCCGGAAGATGAACATGGAATGGCCGACGACGGCGTCCGCGCGCCGCGCGCGGAGATAGTGGCACAGCCGGGCGAAACGCAGTTGTTCGTAGCGTTTCCACGCCGCGTTCCAGTTCTCTGCGGGCGCATCGCGCAGGAGCGCCGCCCGGCGCTGCGGATCGCCCTGGTACGCGAGCAGGTCCGGCTCCACGAGCCGCAGCTGCTGAAACTCCTTTTCGAGCTCGATGGTCCAGTCGCCCCGGATCTTCGCGTACACGTGCTGCAGCATGGTGGCGCTGATCGCGTAGACACCCGGACTGAGCATGTGCCACCGGCGGGCCGGCCCGACCTCGGGCAGCGTCGGCAGCGCGGTCGCCTGAATGCCCTCATATGGAGCGTCACCGGTGCCGAAGTACGATAGATACACCGGCTCGCCGCGGGCGTTGGCCTTCAGCCAGTGCTGCAAACCTGGCAGTTCCTGGCCCCAGTCGAGCGAGCTGTCCACCAGGTGGCGCCAGCCGTTCTGCGATCCGCCGACGATGGCGTTGAAGTACGCGAGGTAGTGCGGTCGCGCCCGCATCGACTCCACGGCATGCCAGCCGACGGCACCCAGGATTGCGACCGCGAGCAGGGGGCGGCGGAAATCGATCCCTTTTGCCAGCCAGCCGGCTGCGATGAACAACACGGGGTAGGTCGGCAGGATGTGGCGGTGGCCGATGTTGAGATGGCTCGCGAGTGATGTCATCCAATAGACGACAAACAGCGCGGCGAGCGGCAGCAGCGGACGCAGCGGTTGCAGGGCGGCAGCGAGGCCGGTGCCGCGTATCCGTCGCGCGGTGACCGCGATGGCGGCGGCGGCGCCGCCGGCGAGGAGCAGCAGCAGCGGCAGGGTGGTCTTGACCAGAAAGGCGAAGGGAAAGAACGAGACCCAGCCGGAGATGCCGTACTCGCCGTTCATGAACGCCCCGCGCGCGCGGGAGAACTGCAGCACGAAGGTCAGTCCGTACAGCCACGCCTCCGGCAGCACTCGCCAGTGGTTCAGCCACCACAGGATCTTCGCCTTGAAGCCGATGCCCGTAAGCGTCCAGCCCCAGCCGTGATTGAACGTCGCCTCCGCGGCGAGCTCCGGGCTGAACGCGCTGTAACGAAAGCCGTAAAACATCCACACGACCACCCACGCGACCGCCGCGTGCCCGAGCGTCGAACGGGCGAGGCGCAGCAGCGTGGGCCGCCAGCCCGCGCGTCGGGCTTCGCCGAGCGCCCAGCCCACTGCCGTCAGGGCGAGCATCGGCGCGAGCAGCGGCGCGGAGAATTTGGCCACGAACGCCACGCCCAGCGTGACGGCGCTGATCGTTCCCCAGAGAAAACCCGGCCGCTCGAGGTGGCGCCACCAGGCACCAACGGAGGCGACGAAGAAAAACGTCATCACGACATCGGACGTCGCGAGCGCACCGTGGGCCAGGAACGTCGGGCAGAACACGAACAGCACGAGCGACAGGAATCCGCCCTTCCAGCCGAACAGCGCGCGCGACCACAGGAAGATCAGCAAACCCGTCGCAGCGCTCACCAGCGCGATCATCGCCCGGCCGAGGAAAAGCCATTCGTCGGCCGAGATGCCGTTGCGGTAGAAAAACGTGTATCCGTAATTCCAGACGTCGGCGGTCCGCCATGACTCCAGCGTCGTCGGCGGCTGGCGGACCCCGGCCAGCGTCATGGGCAGGGCGGCGAGGCGTTGCGGCAGATTTCCGTTCTCCGGCTGCAGCCGGTAGTCGCCGCGGGTGTTGTACGCCTGGCCGGCGACGAGATGAGCGATCTCGTCGGAGGTCATGCTCTTTTCCGCGGTCGCCGTCACGGCGAGCGTCGCGTGTAACAGCGCCAGCCCTACGGCGAGCGCCAGTAGAAATGCGGTGGAGGGCGCTCTCACGGTGGCGCGGCAGCGGCGACGCCGATCCGCAGCGTCCAGTTGCCGATCACGGTGTCCTGGGTCTGCGCCGGCATCATGCGGCGGGCGATGCCCCAGTCGGACCAGTCGTTGCGAAACACGATCGCCCGCAGGCCGGGCGGCAGCTGGGTCGCCGCATGTGCGGGTGAAATCGGCATGCCTGCCTTGAAGCGCGCGTACATGCCGTCCTCGTCATGATAGTAGCGATGATCGCTGTAGAGCGTCACCAGCGGATGTACCGGAAACCACACGGCGTGGTGTTGCCGGGCCGCAAGCTGCGCTGCGACGTGATACTCGCTGGTCTGCGGCCGGAGGGTGAGATCGGATTCGTGCAACACCCGGCCGCAGGTCAGCGCGGCCGCCGCGATCGCGGCGGTAAAATACGCGGTCCACCGGCGCGTGTCCGGTGCGCTCGTGGTGAAGAGCGTTGCCAGCACGGCGGGAGTCCAGAGAACGAAGCTGTGAATGGAGTTCGTCCAGCCTCCGACCTTCATCATGCCCGCGAGGCCCAGCGGCAGCGTGCAGATCCACGCGAGCGCCGGCAGCAGCAGACGCGGTTGGGAAAACGCGCGGCGGCCGGCGACCATCACGAAGGCGGGCAGCCCGGCGTGCAGCAGGAGTTCGGGAGCGACGGCGCGGAGCCGTTGCGCGACGTCGGGGGCCCAACCGAGACGGCCCGGCACGGCGACCAAGGTGTGCCAGAGGCCCGGCGCACCGAAGATGGCTATGGCCGCAACCGCGATCACGGTTCCGGCCACGACGCAGCGGCCGGCGTGACGAAGCGCTTCGCGCGGGCCGATCGTCACTCCCAGCCAGATCACCTGCGCCAGCGGAATGCCGAGGCAAATCTGTTTGCACGCGACTGCGGCGGTGGCGATCAGCGCTGCGAGCCAGAGCCCGGTTTGCCCGCGGGCGCGCACGAGCAACAGGTTTCCCACGAGACCGCAGGCGACCGCGAGATTGTCAGAGAAGAGCACCGAGTAGTGCAGCTCGGGCCAGACCGCGAGGCAGAGCAGAAACGCGAGCGCGCGCCCCAGCCAGGTGTCCGTCCCGTGATCCGCCGCGGGCCACGCGAAGCAGACGAGCGCGATCGGCACGAGCGTCAGCGCCATGTTCATCCCGGCGGCAATCATGATGGCGTCGGCGGCAGTCGAAGCCCAGCTCGCGGGCCAGAAGAACAGCACGGGCAGCGGTCCGTACATCCACGTGCTGACCGTGCCGTCATGGGCGGTCGGATACACCGGCCAGCCTTGCGCGAGCGCAATGGTGGGCGCGAGCCGCATGTCGTTCCAGGGCACGGAGGGAAAGCGGCAGTACCGGCTCCACAGCCAGATCGCGAGCAGGCCGGCGGCCAGCGCGAAGGCGCACCAGGTGCCCAGGCGCAGGGCGGAAACCGTCGGGCGGACGGGCGCGGTGGAGGGGCTCATGCCGGAACGCGCGGATCTACCCGGCGGTGGCCGGCGACCGGACACGGCGCGCCGTCGCTCGGTTGCCGACGCACGCGTGGCGCGGGGAGACGTTCATCTCCCGGCATTTTTTGTCCGCTCCCGGACGTGTCGAGTGCATTCGCGGCCAAGCGCTTCAGCTTTACGGACTTTTGCACTTGGAGAAGCCGGAGGGGTGAAACAGCGTGCTGCACGACCGGATGGACGCCGCCGAATACGCCAACATCGCCGCACTCGAAACCGATCACTGGTACTATTCGGGCAAACGCCGTTTCGTCCGGGAATGGATTCAACGGGTGCGTCCGCCCGGGCCGAACGACCTTCTGCTCGATTGTGGCGCCGGGACCGGTTCGTTCGCGCAGGAGATGGAGCGGCTGTGCCGCGTGATGGTGCTCGACGATCACGAGGAGGCGTTGCGTTTGCTGCGCACGCGCTTCCGGCCGGACCAGATCCTCAGTCTCGCGGGCGATCAGGTGCCGTTGCCCGATGCCTCGCTGGAGTACGTCACCGCACTCGACGTGCTTGAGCATGTGCCTGACGATCGCGCCGTGGTTCGCGGCTTCCATCGCCTGTTGAAACCGGGCGGGCTCGCGGTGATCACCGTGCCCGCGAGCATGGCGCTGTGGAGCGACTGGGACGTCGCGCTGCATCACTTTCGTCGATACGATCGGCCGCAGTTGCGCGCGTTGTTTCCGTCGGCGGAGTGGGACGTCGTCCACGTCAACTACACCAACGTGCTCGTCTATCCGGCCGTGTGGGGCGTGCGCACCTGGCGCAAGTGGCGCGCGTCGTCCGAGCGTCCGGCGGCGACCACGGCGCGTACGGAAGACACCATTCCCGCGCGCCCGATCAATGCGTTGTTGCGCGCGCAGTTCGTCCAGCTCGCGCACTGGCCGGTACCGTTTCCCTTCGGCGTCAGCTTGATCTTGGTGGCTCGCCGGCGCGCGTGACGGCGCGGCCGCGGAACTTAAGCTGGCCTCGACGCATCCGTCTGGCCACTACCGCCGCACGCGGGCGAGACCGATCTCCGCGCCGTCGGCGTCGCGGAAAATGATCGTCGCGTCGTTCCCCACCGGAGACAGGCGTTCGCGGTCGTAGTAGAACGAGAGCTGGCTCGGGCCGGACAGTTGCAGCGGCCAAGCGGCGCGCTGCGGTGCACCGGCGGCGATCCCGCGCGGGTTGAGCGCGGTGACTTCGACGCGGGAATTGGTGGCGTTGAGCACCACGGCGCTCGCGGCGGGCAGCAGTTCAATGCTGGCAATCGGCCGGCGCGGCGGCACGAGCAACGACAACGTCAGCAGCGTGCTCTCGGCCTGCGGTCCGTCGGCGGCGGTGGCGCGCACCCGGGATTCGGCGAGCAGGTAGGGTTCGATGCGCCGGCCGCGATGGACGCGGAACTCAAAGCGGTCGACCGTGAACGCGGTTTCGAACTCATTTTCGACGTACGCGAGCAGGCGTCCCTTTGGGGCGAGTGATCGTTCGGCGAGGAACTCGACGTGGCCGCGATCGATGATCACGCACGCGCGGGGCGCGGCTTTCAGCGCGTCGATGATGGCCTGCTGCCTCGATTCATCCAGCAGCGAGAACCAGTGCGTGACGTTGGCCTTCGTCGGCGTGGGCAGGTCCGTCCACAGATTCAGGCTGAACATGCCCGGCAGCGAAAACAGCAGATCGGCGTGCGCGGCCGCGTTCATGGTCAGCACGCGAAACAGCGCGGACGATTGATCGGGCAGGCGAATCATCTCCGCTCCCGGCAAACCGAGATTCTGCCCGTGCCGGTAGCGACCGCCCACCTTGGCGAGGTTCCAGCCCAACGCTCCGATCAACGCGATCAGCGCCACCTGCACCGTGAGGCGAACGGGGCGGCGTGCAAACCAGCCCGGATGCGGCCGGTGCGCGAGCCAGGTGGCGGCATCCCAGGCACCGATCACGACCAGTGGTATTGCCAGAAAGGATCCCCACGCCATCTGGCTGCCCGGCACCGGAAACGCATGCAGGCACTGGCCCAGCAGCAGGAGCGCGAGCCAGCTGCGGGGCTGCGTGGCGGCGGACGACCCGCCGCCGAGCGGCCATACGAATAGCCAGATGCCCGGCAGCGCGCAGCCGAAGGTCAGGTAGTCGGGGCTGACGCCGGGAAAGCGCGCGAAGACGACGGCGAGCAGGGTCGCGACGACCAATCGCGCGTAGGCGACAGCGCGGTCGACGCGCGCAGGATCACGCTGACGCAGCAGGCACGCGGCGATCGCGGCGAGCAGTGATCCGAGCGCGATCCAACGTATGCCCGGCGGCCATACAAAGCGCAGGCTGAAGCTCGCGGGGTGCCGCAACGGGCCGAGCAGGACGCCCTCGAGCACTTCCGCGGGCGTCGTGCCGCGAAGAAAAATGGCGCCGAGCACGATGACGGCGACGCCTCCGGCTGCGGCCAGGCCGATGCCAAGTTCACGCCCGCCGACGCGCCCCGTCGCTCCGGCTGCGATTGCGAGCACGGTCGCCAGTCCGCCGCCGGCAAAGGCGAGCGCATAGTCCTGCACCCATGGCGTCCCCAGCAGCGGCCGCATGAGGGCGAAGGGCATTGCCACGGTGCAGGCTCCGAGCACCCACGGGGCCCACCGACGGACCGAGTCGTTGCGATGATGCAGCGCCCACCAGGTGCACGTCGCGAAGGCGGCGAAAACGCCGATGTTGATCTTCGTGAGCAGCAGCGCGGCGGTGATGCCGCCGGCGAGCAGCGCCCACGCGACCATGCGATCGCGTGCGATCCATTTGTAACCGAACACGGCCAGCAGCGCGACCAGCAGGCCGATCAAGCCACCCGGATGCGTCGGCTCGCTGGCCATCACCCAGAGGTAAACAAAGACGCCGGCGAGCACCGCCAGTCGGGCGACGAGGTGGCGCGTCGCGTAGCCGGCCATGGCCGCGCAGGCGATCGCCATGCCGGCCCACGTGCCGACGGTCAGCAGTCGGCCGACGGTGTGCGTGAGCGGCAGGCCCAGTGACTGGAGCGCGTGATACGCGACAAACGGAAACGGTCCGTATTGAGAATAGACTTCGCGGTAGAGGCCGCCGTGCTCGGCGTAGTTCCGCAGCGAGAGCAGCACATAGCCCTCGTCGTCGTAGTACATGAACGCGCTGAACATCACGAACGTCGCCGCCACCACCAGCAGCGCGGTGGCCACGCCCAGCACGACGGTTTCCAGCCAGGCGGGTTGAACCCGGGTGGACGACTCCCTCACGTGGTCGAACCGGAGTTGTCCCGGGCGCGCGTCCGGCCCGGTTGCTTCACGACGTAGTTGGGCCGGCGTTTCACCTCGTCGTAAACGCGTCCGAGATACTCGCCGAGCACGCCGATGCCGATGAGCTGCACGCCGCCGAGAAAGAGCACGACCGTCACCAGCGTGGTGTAGCCGGTGGGCGCCGTCTCAATTCCGATGATACGCCGCGCCGCGTAGAAAATCGCGGCGGCGAAACCGGCAAACGCGATGAAGATGCCGGCATACGTCAGCGCCCGCAGGGGCAGATGCGAGAAGCTGAAGAGGCCGTCGAGTGCGTAGCGCACGAGGCGCTTGAAACTCTGCTGCGGCTGCCCCGCCGCGCGTTCCTGGCGATCATAGGAAACGTCCGCGGTGTTGAAGCCGATCCACGCGCGCAATCCGGGAAAGAAGCGATGCCGCTCGGGCAGCGAGTTGAACGTGGCCAGCGCCTCGCGTCCGAGCAGGCCGAACGTCCCGGTGTTGGGCTCGATGGGATAGTCGGTGAGTTTGCCAAAGAGGCGGTGAAAGGCGTCGAAGCCCACCCGCCGCAAGCCGGACTCGCTGCGCGACCGACGCACCGCGCGCACGACGTCGGCTCCGCCCCGCCACGCCTCGACCATCGCCGGAATCACCTCGGGCGGATCCTGCAGATCGGCATCCATGGTGATGACCGCATCGGACGTCGCGGCCTGCGCGAGCCCGGCGGAGAGCGCGCTCTGAAAACCGAAGTTGCGCGACAGCTCCACCAACTCGAAACGCGGATCGCGCGCGACGTGGGTCCGGATCACCGCCACGGACTGATCGCGGCTGCCATCGTCGACCAGCACGGCGCGCCACGTACAACCGGGATTGCCGTCGAACAGCGCGGTCAGTCGCGCGATCAATTCGGGCAACACGGCCTCCTCGTTGAACACGGGCGTGACGACGGTGACGACGGGAGAGGACACGAGAGTAAGGGAGAGCTTTGGCGAAACGGCACGCAACGCCGTTTCTGATCAGTGATTTCAGTCAGCGAACATCAGGCCGGCGACGGCTGAAAGGATGCATCGGCACACCGTGGAGCCGGGGAGTGTAAAAGAACTGTTTGGCCGCCGCGTCAGGCGGCCTGTAGTCAGAATGTTTTCGTTCATTCGGGCAGGCGCACTTCGCCGAGGTTTTCGCCGTGGACGCCTTTGAGGTAGAAAATGGCGGTGCCAGCGGGTAGCGCCGTCAGCGCGGGATCGAAGGTCAGGGCCACCATCGCGAGCCCGGTGATGGTCAACGGCCAGGGCATGACCTGGCCGAGACGCACAGGGCGGCCGGCTCGATCGATCGGCGTCACAGTCGCCGACGCATTGCCGCCATTCAAAGCGAGGCCGTGCGACGGCGTGTCCGTCAGGGGCGCGGCCTCAATCGCGGCGATCGGCCGTCCGTCGCCGACGAGACGGAACACCAGTTGCGGGTTCGCGGCGACGCCGGCCAACGAAGACGACGTCGGGGCAACCTCGGCGATGTTCAGCGTGGCGATGGCCGCCCCGCGGCGGGCGTGCAGCGCAAAGCCGTCGAGCCGGAAGACAGGTGCGAAGTGCTGTTGCAGGTAGGCGTGGAGCGCGCCCTGCACGGGCACGCCGATCTGGTTCATCAGGTGCAGGAGCCGTTCCTCCACGACGACGCAGCTGCGCGGCGTCTGTTCGAGTTGCGTGATGATCGCGCGCTGGTCGGCTTCGCTCAGCAGCGTGAACCACACCGTGGTGTTTCGCTGCGATGGCGTGGGGAGGCCCGTCCACAGGTTGAAACTGAACATGCCCGGCAGGGAGAAAAGCATGTCGGCGTGAACCGCTGCATTCAGTGCGAGGATACGATAGGCGGTGCGCTGCGGCTCGGGCAGCCGGATCAGTTCAGCGCCGGGCAATTCCAGATCGGCCCGCGCCGCGTGCGTCGTATGCGTGCGCTGCGCGACCCAAAGAGATTTGCCCACGGCGACCCCGGCGATCACGACGGCGAGGCTTTGCCAGCGAAGCAGCGTGGAAGCCGGCGTCGGGCCGCGGGCGTTCAGCCAGCGCCGCACCTCGTCGAGACCGATCGCGACGAGCGGCATGAAAAGGAAGGTGCCCCAGCTCTCCTGAATCCCGCCGATCGGAAACGCGTGCAGGTACTGCAGCAGAAGCACCAGCGCGAGGAAGCCGCGCAACCGCGTGATCGCCGGAACCGCCGCCGCGCCGGTGAGTGGAATCGTCCAGATCCAGAAGGAGGGGGCGAGGTAGCTGAAGATCGCACCGATCACCCGCGCCTCCATCAGGAGTACGATCCCGATCAACAAGGCGATCATCTGTACGGCCCGAAGTCCGAGGATCAGGCGATCCGCCGCCGCCGTGGCGCCGCGCCGCAGAAGCCCGGTGTGGAGGACAAACGCCGCCAGCGAGAGCGCGGCGAACGCGAGGGTGCCCGGCCGCCAGTCGACGGCGTAAGAATAGCGCGCCGCGTGGCGCATCGGTTCGAGGAGAATGCCGTCGACCAGCGCGAAGAGTGTTGTGCCCCGCACGCACACCACGCCGATGATCGCGCCCGCCGTGATGAAGCCACCCAGCAGCAGCGCGCGCACCGACGTCGCCGTGAGCAGCGGTTCAGGCCGCAGCGAACGGCAAACCGTTACGGTACCGACCGCGAATACGCCCAAATACGTCCACACCCAGGGCTGCGACCAGAGCGGTCGCATCAGGGCCACTGCCAGCGCGATGATCAGCCACGGTCCCACGAGGGCAGCGTATCGACGCACGCGGTCGGAGGACGCGTGCAAGGTGCCCCAGACGACGACGGCCACGGCAAAGAAAACGCCGACGTTCACTTTGCACAGCAGCAGTACGGCGCCGGTGGCGCCGGCGAGCCAGCTGGTCTTTTGCCACGCGCCCGTATCGCTGGCGATCGCATGGGCGTACACGACGCTCGCGAGGAGGAAGATGATCAGCGTGCCCGGGTGAAACGGTTCATCCGGGATGAAGTACAGGTAGAGAAACGTGCTCGCCGCGGTGAACAGCGCCAGGCTGCGCGCGCCGGTGAGCCGGTGCACGAGCGCCGTGCACGCGCCCGCGGTGCCGAGCCACAGTGCGAGCGTCAGCCAGCGCGCGCCGTGGTGGGTGAACGGTTTTCCCAGGACGCCTTGAATTGCGTCGGTCAGCACGTAGAACGCGGGGCCATACTGGCTGTACACCGCGTGGTAGAGTCCGCCGGTCCGCCACTGCTCGCGGGCTGAGATCAGGATGTAGCCTTCGTCGTCGTACGCGGGGAGCGTCGTGAAAAGCATCCAATATCCGGTGACGCCCAGGATCGCGAACAGCACCATCACCACCGGCGGCGCGTGGAACCAGCCGGCGCGGGTGGGAACGGCGCGTGACGTCATCCGGCCAGCGAATCAGTCCGCCCGCCGGCTTGCTCGCGTAAAATCGCCGTTCGCGAGGGAACGGACGACATTTACGAAATTGAAACGTCGTGCTTCCCGCGGCGCGATCTCAGCGCAGGAAATTGTATTTGAAGATGGCCCAGAGCGCGCGGAAGCCGTCGCGCCAGCCGATCTTCTTTCCCTCTTTATAGGTGCGACCGTAGTAGCTGATGCCCACCTCGTAGATCACACAGTCGAGCTTCGCGACCTTGGCGGTGATCTCGGGTTCGAAGCCGAAGCGGTTCTCCTCGATCTTGATCTTCTGGAGCACTTCCCGACGGAACATCTTGTAGCACGTTTCCATGTCCGTGAGGTTGATGTTCGTGCCCATGTTCGAGAGCAGCGTGAGAAACTTGTTGCCGACCATGTGCCAGAAATAGACCACGCGGTGCGCCTCTGCGCCCATGAAGCGCGAGCCGAAGACGACGTCGGCCTTGCCGTCGAGGATCGGCTTGAGCAGCCGGGGATATTCCTGCGGGTCGTACTCGAGATCGGCGTCCTGCACGATCACGACGTCGCCTGTCGCCGCGGCGAAACCGGTCCGGAGCGCCGCGCCTTTGCCCTGGTTGACCTCGTGATAGATGATCTTGTCGACCAGCGGCGCGATTTGCGTGCGGAGCAGATCGCGCGTGCCGTCGCGCGAGCAGTCGTCGACGATGATGATCTCCTTGTCCGCAATCGGCGCAGCGCGCACGCGGTCTACGATCGTGCGGATCGTTTTGGCCTCATTGTAACAGGGAATGACGACGGAAAGTTTCATGCTGCGCGCCCGGACGCTAGCGGACCGGGGGTGCGCGGCGAAAGCCTTTTCCTCGGCAACCGGTCCGCAACCGTGTCACACGCGCAGAATCGGCCCTTCGACGCCCATCAATCCCTCCCACAGACCCTGCGCACACGCCGTGAGTTTCGCGCGCCGCTGCGTCTCCAGGCAGATGACTTCAGCGAGAATCTTGACGGTGTAGACGATCTCAAACGCCACCCAGTGCGGCACCGCTCCGCCGTGGCGTGACGCCAGGTGGATGCGATTGCGAAACAGGTAGCGCAGGCGGAGCGGCGACATGAACGCCGGCCACCACGTGCGGCCCAGTGCCCGCACGGGCTGCTTCGATCCGCGCCGGTGGGCGAGGCGTGCGGCGGCGGAGACGGCGATGGCGTGGCCGGCGCGGCGGGCGCGCAGGCAATAGTCGGTGTCGACGAGATCGAGGAACAGCGAAACGTCGAAACCGCCCAGCGCCGACCACGTGGCGAGATCGAAAAGCGTGCCCGACGTGATCACGCACGTCACCTGATCGAGGTCCTGTGTCGCGGCCGGACGCTCGAACAGGAAGGGAACGACGCGGTGTCGGCGCAAGTGACGCGAGCCGAAGCCGGGCCGGGCTTCGTCATGCCAGTTGGCCCCGACGATGGCCCGGTTGCGATCTGCCGCGGCGGTCGCGCGCAGCGCCTTGATGAATCCCGCGGCCGGCGTGCTGTCCTGATCGAAGGCCACCGCCGCCGTGAAGCCGCGCGCCTGCAATTCCGCGAACGCCTGGTTGAGCGCGGCGGCGAGGCCCGCATTCCGCGCGTTCGCGATCAGGTGCGCGCCGTGGGTCGCGCAGGCCGCCCCGAGGCGCGATGCCGTGGCGGGATCGCCGGTGTTGTCGACGACAATCACGGGATTGGTTTCGCGCGCGATCGCGCTCAGCCGCGCTTCGAAGTCGGCGTCGGGATGAAACGTCACCACGACGCCGGGAATGGCGGGTGAGTCACTCATCACGCCCGCAGGATCTGTTCGAGAAACGCGAGCCGGCGCGCTTCCTTCACGGCGTTGTCGAGGTGCGCGACCGCGGCCCGCGGCACCCGCCGGCCCTGCCAGCGCCCGAGCCACGCGGCGATTCGGCTGCGTTCCGGATCGAGCGGCGCGGAGGTGTTCGGCACGCGCAGAAAGTAGTCGGCGTCAGCCGGAATGTCCGTGTCGAGATAGCCGCCGACCACCGGCAGGCCGAGCGCAAGGTACTCGCGGACTTTCAGCGGACAGGCCTCGTCCATGCGTTTCCGATACAGCCCCATCGTGCCAATTGCCGCGGTCGCCGCCTGCAGCAGCGGTTCGTAGCGTTCGCGCGGCAGCTCGCCGTGGAAATGGACGTTGGCCGGCGCGGGCACGGCCTCGGCACCGATCACGTCGACGACCGCATCGGGAAACAAGCGCCCCAGGTCAGCGACGCGCTCCGTGCCGTGCCACGGTGTGTCGCGACTGCCGATGAACACCAGTCGCACCGGCGCCCCGGCAGCGGGCAGCGGCGCGACGGTGAAGGCGTCAAGGGCGATGCCGTTGCCGATGATCTCCGCCGGCTTCCCAAACGCCGCGAAACGGCGTCCGAGTTCGTGCGTGACGGGAACGAAGCCGGCCGCCGTCGTGAGCACGCGCCGCCGCGTCAGGCGATGATAGAGCAGTTTCGCGGGCGAAAACGTCAGCGGATATTCGTGGAGATCGTCCGAGTTGAGTTCCGCGACGGTGGGAATCGCGCGAAATAATCCCGGCAGGCCGGCGCTGTGATAGCCGTAGCGAAAATAGATCAGGTCCGGCCGCCACGCGCGAATCCGGCGCACGAGTTCGAAGGAGCGAAACACGCGCTGACCCGGACTGCCGCGGGCGACGATCTCGGCGGTGAGCGGAGCGAGTCCGCGCCACACTGTCGTCGTGGGCGCGAGGGAAAAGTAGCGGACGTCGTGACCCGCGCCCATCCACGACCGCGCCTGCGAGACGATCTTCTTGCAGATGCCGTTCTCGCGCGAGACGTCGGCCATCTGTCCCAGGTACGCGATCCTCATGCGGACTCCTTGCGCGCGAGCGCGAGCAGGTGGAGCGGGCGCGCCTTTTCCGCGGCGAGCACGGTCCAGCCCGCAGCGCGCAACGCCGCCGTCATGAGCTCGAGCGTGAACACATGATGATGCAGGCAGCGATTCTGCGCGTTGGCGCGGACGCGCGCGCGGAATTCGTCGCTTGAACCGACGCCTGGATCGCGATCGAGGTCGTGCCGTGCGATCGCCTCCTCGGCGTGGGTGAGGTCGTCCTCGCGGGTGTCGCGGGCGAAATCCTCCTGCAGGTGAGCGAGCGTCGTCACGGTACGCCGATGATCAAAGGTCCGCTCCGGATCGGGCAACACCAGGATGAGATGGCCGCCGGGCCGGGTGACCCGGTGCCACTCGCGCAACGCCCGCAACGGATTGGCGACGTGTTCGAGACAATGGGACGACGCGATGAAATCGAAACCTGCGTCCGGCAGCCCGGTGAGCGCCACCGCCTCGCGCAGCCATTGCGTGCCGGGCGTACGGTTGGGATCGAAACGAAAGGGACCGCCGTCCTGCAGGCCCTGCTCCCACGCCGTTTGCGTGGCGAAGTTGACGTTGTCCATCCGGCCCGCGTGCGGATACACCGGCAGCGCGCCGCGCGCGGTGAAGACCCGGCTGGGTCCGCCGATCTCGAGGCCGTGTCCACCGGTGGTCGCTGCCGCCACGGCGGGCCGCATCGCGGGTCGGGCCGGCGACACGCGATCCGCGACTGCGGAAACCAGCCAGCTCAGGCCGCCGCCGCGCAGGCGCCGCACGACGCGTGTCATGGAACCTGATACGCTCATGCGCTGCTGGCAGAGGCCGTGAACCAAAGCTGCGTGCTCCACCGGCTGCGCAGGTAGGCCGGCAGCACCAGTTGTTTCACCTTCGCGCGTAGACCGGGCGGCCAGCAACTCGCCCGGCGCAGCACGCCCCAGGGCGGCCGGACGCGCACGAGCCCACAGCTGGCGCCAAGCGCGACGAGGCTGCGCGTGGTGAAACCGTTCAGGTGTTCCAGCGGCGCGACGGGATTCAGGCTGCCAAGACGCGGCCGTTGCAGCTCGCGATCGAAGGCCGCGAGTGCGCGCGCGATCCGCCAGCTGTTCGGCACCGCAATGCGAATGACGCCCCCGGCACGCAGTTTCGGCGTGAGCCGTGCGAGGGTGGCGGCGGGCGCGGGCAGATGTTCGAACACCTGATCGGCATTGATGAGATCAAAATGGCCGTCCGGCAACGCCTCGTCGGCGACGACCTTGATGCCATCGCGTTCGCAGGCGGCGCGTCGCGATGCGGAGAGTTCCGTGCCCCAGGTCTCGGTGCCAGCGACGATCGTGGCCCGGCCCCATTCGCCCCAGCCACAACCGTAGTCGAGAGTGCGGCGCGGGCCGGCGGGGCGGCGGACAAGCGCGAGGCTGATTGCGACGTCGCGGGCGATCTCCGCCTGCCGGACCGGCGTGACCTGGGCGTGGAAACGCTCAAACGCGCGCGTCGGCGAAATCCATTCCTCATACAGCTTCCCGAGGAGAAAATCGTCGGGCACGTCGCGCTGGTAAACGAGGCCGCAACGCGTGCAGCCCTGCAGCACATAGTCGGCTCCGCGCAGCGCCCCGGTGTCGATCCGGCCGACTTCCGCGTAGAACTGCTCGAGCGCCAATCGCAGGCGTGGCTCCGCGTACGGACGCGAAAACAACGTCGGTGCGGATCCGGTGCCGCACACCGGACAGCACGCGCGGGTGACGAAGTGGGCGTTCATCCTCGGGGCGCGGGGGAGGACGGGAGTCATGCCGCGAGGCGGGCTGACGTTGTATCCACGTTGAACTGACGCAGCCAGGTGCCGAAGCTGATGATCCGCCACGGCAGGAAGCTGAAGGGCTCATCGCCCTCCAGGATGCGCGTGGCTTTGGTCCGGGCGGCCGGCGTGAGGATGCCACCCGCGGCGTCGATCGCCTGGTCGAGCAGGTGTTGAAACGGCAGGCGGTGGGCGCCCCGCATCCAGACCTCCTCGGCGGTGGCGAAGCCCAGCTTGTCGCGCCGCGTGCGCACGCGTTCGGGCAGTCGGTCGCGCATGCTTTCGCGCAGCACGCGCTTCGTCCAGCCGTCGGCCATCTTGTAGCACTCCGGCAGACCGAGGCAGAATTCCACGAGCCTGTAGTCGAGAAACGGCAGCCGCGCCTCGACGCCATGCGCCATCGAATCACGATCCTCGAAGCGCAGCAGCATCGGCACCGTGAGGCGGGTGAGTTGCGCGCGGCCGAGCGAACGCAGCGGTTCGCTGAGATTGACGCTTCCGAGATGCGGCGAACCGGGCTTCGCTCCCAGCAGCGGGAGATTGATGGCATCGGGAACGTCCACCGTCCGGCCGGCGAGCAGACGCAGCAGGTTGGCGGCGCGACCGCCGAGGCATTCGTTGGCGATGAGTTGCGCCTGCAGTTTCCACGTCTGGCCGTGCAGCGACCGAATGGCGGCGGCTTCGCGCCAGCACGTCGCGAGATGGCCGCGTCGCAACAAGCCGGCCAGCCGCGGCCCGAAGTAACCGTGATAGCCGCCGAGCGCCTCGTCGGCACCCTGGCCGTCGAGCATCACGGTCACGCGGTTCTCCCTCGCCAGCCGGAACACGCACCACTGCGCGAAGATGCTCGTCGATCCAAACGGTTCATCCTGGTGCCACGCGATGCGATCGAGTTCGTCGAGCAGGGCTTTCGGCGACGGCACGACGGCATGTGGTGCCGCGCCCGTTGCGGCCGTGACCTCCTCGATGTAGGAGCGTTCGTCGAAACGCGCGACGTCCGAGTAGGCGGAAAACGTGCTTTGCTGCGAGGCCGCCGCGGTGCCGAGCTGCGCCTGCAGTGTGCAGACGATCGCGGAGGAATCGAGGCCACCGGAGAGGCACGATCCGACTGGAACATCAGACCGCAGGCGCAACCGGACCGAGTCATCCAGCAGCTCGCGGAAGCGGCCGCAGGCCTCGTCAAAGTTGCCCACGAAGGGCGTCGGTTGCACCTCATACCAGCGTTGCGGCTGCGCACGGGCCAGGTCTTCCAACGGCGCCGACAGGTACTCGCCGCCACGCAGCTGGCGCACGCCGGCGAACGACGTTTCCGCGGTGTGGTCGGAAAGTCCCCAGTTCAGGAAATCGTAGGCGGCTTGGCCGTTGAGCCGGGCCTTCCAGCGGGGATGAAACGTGAACTGCTTGATCTCCGACGCGAGCGCGATGCCGCCGGTGGGCGTGGGCCAGTAGTAAAGCGGTTTGACGCCGAAACGATCGCGCGCCGCGAAAATCCGCCGCGACCGGCGGTCGTAGAGCACAAACGCGAACATGCCGTTGAAGCGCGCGAGGCAGGCTTCGCCCCAGTGTCGCCAGGCCGCGAGAATGACCTCGGTGTCGGTGCCGCTGCGAAACGTGTAGCCAAGGCGCGCGAGGTCGGCGCGCAGTTCGACGTAATTGTAGATTTCGCCGTTGTACGTGATCGCGCACCCGCCGGAGGAGTCGCGCATCGGCTGAAAACCTGCGGACGAACGATCGAGGATGGCGAGCCGGCGGTGGCCCAGGCCGAGCGTCGAGCCGGCGGGCGCTTCCGCCTCGCCGTTGATGCCAGCCGGCGTGTCTTCGGTCAGCACGATGGCCGACGTGCCGGCAGCCGGATTGATGAAGAGCAAACCCTCGCCGTCGGGCCCCCGATGACGCACCGCGCGGGTCATGGCCCTAACCGTGGCTGCAAGCCAGGCGGGCGCCGATGGCTCAACGAGGGTGGCGATGCCGCACATCGGTCGATTTCAGGCCCGTGCGAACGGCTCGTAAATCGTATCAAGCGCTGTGATTACATTTTGTGTTTTCATTGAGAGATGGTCCCTGATGGTCTCCAGCCATCCGCGCGACCCGGTTTGGGGTCTGCGGGCGGCCGTGTTTCCTCGCAGTCGCATGAACGAACAATCCTCCCTCGCAGGCAAGAAAGTCGTCGTCACGGGTGGCGCCGGCTTCATCGGTTCACATCTTTGTGAAGAGTTGACCGCCCTGGGCGCCCAGGTCGTGAGCGTGGACGACTATTCCGCCGGGCATTCGCGCAACATCGATTTTCTGACCTCCCGGGGCAATTTTCGCGCGGTAAAGGCCGACATCTGCGATCGGGCCGCGATGAGTCCGGTGATCGCCGGCGCCGATGTCATCTTCAACAACGCCGCCTCCAAGAAGAACGTCTGCCTGATCGATCCGCAGAAGGATTTGCGCGTGAATGGCGGCGGCACGCTCAATCTTCTCGAACTCGCCCGCGAACACCGCGTGCGCAAGTTCGTGCACGCGTCGACGGGTTCGGTGTACGGCGAACCGGCCATCCTGCCGACCGACGAAGATCACCCGCTGCGGCCGGTGTCCTATTACGGCGTTTCGAAGCTCGCCGGCGAACGTTACGTGGATGTGTTCCACCGTCTGTATGGCATGGATACGACGATTCTCCGCTACTTCCATGTCTACGGCCCGCGGCAGGAATCGAACGAATTCGGCGGGGTCGTTTCGATCTTCCTCCGCAACATTATCGAGGGAAAACCGCTGCCGATCTTCGGCCACGGTCATCAGGAACGGTCGTTCACCTGGGTGAAGGATCTCGTGCGCGCCAACCTTGCGGCGGCCACGCGGCCGGAGAGCACGGGCCGCGTCTACAACGCCGCCTCCGGCATCCAGGTCACGATCCTCGAACTCGCCCAGCGCATGGTGGCGATGATGAAGGCCGACGTCCCGATCGTGCACAAGGAGCCGCTCGTGGGCGACATCATGCACTTCGACGTGAGCAACGCGCGCATCCGGCAGGAACTCGGCATTGTCTTCGAACGTGATTTCTGGGGCACGCTTCAGCGCAGTCTCGACGAGTTCGTCGCCCCGTTGCGTCAGGTGACCGGGCGCTGACCGCCAGCGTTGCCATGTGCGGAATTTCAGCCGTCTTCTCCACCCGCGGAAACGCCGGGGAACGCGTGCCGTGGATGAACAGCGCGCAGCGTCACCGCGGACCGGATGCGTCCGGCACGTGGGTCTCGCCCGACGGCCGCGTCGGCCTCGGCCACCGCCGGCTTTCCATTCTCGATCTTTCGGCTCATGCGAACCAGCCGATGACAGGCCCGGGCGGCACGGTCATCGTCTTCAACGGCGAGATTTATAATTTCCGCGAACTGCGCGGCGAACTGGAGCAGCGCGGACGGCGGTTTGCCACGACGTCCGACACCGAGGTGATTCTCGCCGCCTACGCCGAGTGGGGCGAGGGCTGCGTCAGCCGCTTCAACGGCATGTGGGCCTTCGCGCTCTACGATCCCGCACGCCGCCGGCTGCTGTTCTCGCGCGACCGGCTCGGGATGAAGCCGCTGTACGTGGCCTCGACGCCGGACGGTTTGCTCGCGGCGTCGGAAGTAAAGGCGATCCTCGCCGCCGGCCATGCGGCCGCGGTCGATTGCGACGGGCTGAACGAGTACTTCACGTTTCAAAACATTCTCTCGTACCGGACGCTGTTCGCTGGCGTGAGCATGCTGCCGCCGGGCACGAATCTCTTCGTCGACCTCGACACCGGCCGGCAGCGGCGCGAGGCGTACTGGCAGCTTCGTTTCGCGCCGGTCGCGGCGGATGAGGACGAGCTCGCGGAGGAGTTTCTCGCAGTGTTCCGCCGCGCGATGAAACGCCACCTCGTGAGCGACGTGGAGGTCGGAGCCACACTGAGCGGCGGCATGGATTCGTCGGCGATCGTGGCGCTCGCGACCGAGCAGCTGCGGGGCATGCACACGTTCACCGGATTTTTCGAGACGGCGTCAGTCGACGCCGACGACCGCTGCGTGAGCGAGCAGGCCGACGCGCGGCTGATCGCAAGCCGCTTCGGCACACATCATCACGAACGCCAGATCGCGCCGCAGGACGTGATGGACACGCTGCCGGCAATCGTCTGGCACCTCGAGGATCCGAAGGTCGGCATGTGTTACACCTTCCATACGATCTCGCAGCTCGTGAGCTCGTGGGTGACGGTGAATCTCTCCGGCACAGGTGGGGACGAGATCTTCGCCGGTTATCCGTGGCGGTATGCGCCGGTGCAGGGCCTGACGGATCCGGCGGCGTTCGACGAGGCGTACTACAGTTGGTGGAGCCGGCTGATCAAGGACACGGACAAGCCGCGGTTCTTCACGGACCGGGTGCAGCGGACGACCTCGACGACGCATCCGAGGGCGGCGTTTCAGGCCGTCATGGCCGGAGCCGGTGACGCGGAGCCGCTCAATCGCGCGCTGTATTTCGACTCGATGACGTTCCTCCACGGCTTCCTGCTCGTCGAGGACCGGCTTGGCATGGCGTTTGGGATCGAGACGCGTTTTCCCTTTCTCGACACGGAGCTGGTTGAATTCGGCACGCGGATACCGACGGAGCAGAAGCTGCGGAACGGCGTGGCGAAATACCTGCTCAAGCAAGCGTTCAAGCCGCTGCTGCCCGAGGAGACTCTGCACAAGCGCAAGCAGGGGTTCACGCCTCCGGACAAGACCTGGTTCCGCCGCGAACTGAAGGACTACATTCAACAACTGCTCCTCTCGCGGCGCAGCTGCATCGGGGAGTTCATCGAGCCGGCGGCGATTCGCGCCATCCTCGACCGGCACAATCAGGGTGCCGATGAACGGCTCACGATCTGGAGCCTGATGTTCTTCGAAGGCTGGTGCCGCGTCTTCCTGAAGGGCGAACGCCAGCCCGGGCCCACCTTGTTCTGACGCGATGACGCCGCCACGTTCAGCAGCGCAGCTCGCTCCACTCCCGGACAGTTTTGAATCCTGATGTCGGCTGAAAAACCATCGACCTTCCGCCGCATCGCGCGCGCCCTCGTGCACCGCGCGCTGCAGGTCGGGCTTGCGATCGTGGTAGTCGGGCCGCTGCTGATCGCCTGTCTCGTCGCCCGCTGCATCACCAAGCGCCGCATCGGTCTCGGACCGGAGCCGTTGATCAACAACGTCCATCACGCGCGCGCGCTCCGTCTGCAGGGCTACGATGTGACGACATTCGTGAGCCACGTGTATTTCGTGACGAACGAGTTCGACCTGCGCCTGCTCCGGTGGTCTCCGTTCAATCACTACGCGCTGTTTCTCTTCGCGATTTTCCGCTGCCGCATCCTCTACATCTACTTCAACGGCGGTCCGCTCGCGTGGACCGGCCTGTGGGCGATCGAACCCTATCTCTACAAACTTGCCGGCACGCGCGTGGTCGCGATGCCGTACGGTGGCGACGTGCAGGATTTCAACGTGCACGACGACGTCGTGTACCGCGCCGCGTATCTGAAGGATTACCCGGACTTCGTCCGCAATCGCATGCGTTCGCGCCGCAAGCAGGTCCAGCGCTGGTCGCGTCACGCGGACTGGATCATCTCGGGCTGCGACTGGGTGAACTATACGCCGTACTGGGACACGCTGATGCTCGCGCATTTCTCCGTTGATACCGACCAGTGGAGTGTGCCGCCGCCGGAAGAGTACACGCGGCCTGCGCGCTTCACCGCGGAGCGGCCGCTGCGCGTGTTGCACGGCCCGAATCACCGGACGATCAAGGGCACGACGCTGCTCGAGAAGGCGATTGCGACGCTGCGCGCCGAGGGCTGCCCGATTGAACTGCAGATCGTGCAGCGCGTCAGCAACACCGAGATGCGCCGTCTCGTGCGGCAGGTCGACGTCGTCGTCGAGCAGCTCGTCATCGGCTGGTATGGCATCTTCGCCCTCGAGGCCATGGCCTCGGGCAAGCCCGTGCTCACCCACATCGGGCCCGAGCTCGAGCGGCTCTACATTCATCACGGCCTGCTGGAAAACGACGAGCTCCCGGTGACGCGCGTCACGCACCAGAACCTGGTCGAGGCGCTGCGTGCGGTCGCCGCCAACCGTACGGATCTCGAGGCGCAGAGCCGCGCGGCGCGCGCGTTCGTGCTTAAACATCACTCGCTCGCGGCGATCGGCCGGCGCTTCGCTGACATCAACACGACGCTCGGTGTGCCGCCGGTGTCGCGGGCCGGAGGGGAAATCGCGCGATGAGCCTGCGCGTGCTGCACTGTCCCACCGCGGTCGGGGGCAACCCGCCGGCGTTGTCGCGGGCGTTGAGTCGACTTGGTGCGGAAAGCCAGTGCGTGACGCTCGCGCCGAACCCGTTCGGCTATCCCGTCGACGAGGATCTGTCGGGGCGCGGCTGGCTGCGCCGCGAGTTTGCCCGTTGGAAGCTCATTCGCCGCGCGTTGCGCGAGTATGATGTCATCCACTACAATTTCGGCACGACGCTCGCGCCGCTCCGTTCGCGTCTGGGTGGCAAGCGGTGGCTCGCGCCGGCGGCGGCGATCCACAATCTCCTGTATGCGCTCCCGTTCGAGATGTGCGATCTGCGCTGGGCGGCGCGGCGCGGCAAGGTCGTGGCGGTGACGTTCCAGGGCGACGATGCGCGGGTGGGGGAAGTGGCGCGGCGTTATCCCATCCATTTCGCGCACGAGGTGGAGCCTGGTTACTATACCGCGGAAACGGATCGCAACACCCGGCGCCGCACCGCGGCCTTCGCGCGCTACGCGGATCTCGTTTACGCGCTGAACCCCGATCTCCTTGCGGTGTTGCCGGAGCGCGCGCGGTTTCAGGGGTATTGCAGCGTCGATGTCGACGACTGGCAGCCGACGCCGCGTGCCGCGCGACAGCCCGGTCCGTGGCGGGTCGTGCACGCGCCGAGTCATCGCGGAGTGAAGGGCACGCGCCATGTGATCGCCGCCGTGAACCGGTTGCGCGAACAGGGCGTGCCGGTGGAACTGATCCTGATCGAAAACATGACGCACGCCGAAGCGCGACGCGTGTATGCGACCGCCGATCTCGCCATCGATCAGGTGCTCGCCGGATTCTACGGCGCGCTTGCGGTGGAGCTGATGGCGCTGGCGGTGCCGGTCATCTGTTATCTGCGCGATGACGATCTCGGCTGTCTGCCCGCGGCGATGCGTGCGGAATTGCCGTTGATCAACGCGACGCCGGATTCGCTGCCGGCGGTGCTGCAGGACTGGCTCGGAGCGGGAAACGATCAGTTGTCCACCCGCGGCCGGGCGTCGCGTGAGTTTGTCCGCCGCTGGCACCAGCCGCGCGAGATTGCCCGGCAGGTGCTCACGGACTACGAAGTGGCATGGGCCCAGAAACGTGCGACGCGGCCAATCCGTACTGCGGCAGTGGCGGCGATGTGAAATGAGCCCGAACCGACCATGAGCGACGTCTTCCAAGCCTCCAACGCGAACGCCGGCTGGGGCGGCCCTGTGAGCGGGCGCGGCCGGCCCGCGCCTTTCTTTCCGCTGCGGCCCGCGGACCCGGCGATCCGGCCGCTGCCGTTTCCGTATCGCGGCGCCGTGGCGATCTCGAACGACGCCGAGTATCTCGACTTCGAGTTCTTCGAGACGCTGATGCGATTCCTGAACACGCGCCAATCCACGGCGCTCGGGCCGGGCCTCGGGTTGCGGGTGACCTCGAGCATGTTCTTCTTCTCGGCTCGCGATTACAATTTTTCGTACTTTGCCGGCGACCGACCGGACGCGCCGCGCTCGCGCGTGGCGGACCGCATCGATTCCTACCTCAAGGCCGGCTGGATCGACACGATTCACGCGTATGGCGACTTCGATGGCGTGGGCGGTTGCTCCCGCGATCACGCGATCGCGGCATTTCGCGCCCTGGAGATTTCCGGCGCGCGGCCCGAGGTGTTTTCAAATCACGGCGGCGTGGACAACGCGCAGAACATCGGCGCCGACGCCGCGTACCATCGCGGCGATGTCCTCGGCGACCTCGCGTATCACGCCGATCTCCTCACCGAACATGGCGTGCGTTACGTGTGGACGGATTCGCTGGTGATATCCGAGACGCCGGCCACCGGCTGGAAGGCAGCGTTGAAACGCCAGTGGGCGCCGCCCGATCCGGGGTTGCTGGTGCCGGTGCGCTTGCAGGACGGCCGGGAATTTATCGGCTTCCGGCGGTTTCGCGGCACCGGCACGTACGCGCCCAATCTGTCGTCGCTCCTCTCGCAGGTGCGGCAGATTTCATGGAATCACCTCTACGAGCAGTGGGGCGCCGTCATGCTTTACCAGCACCTCGGCGTGTTGCAGCGTAGTGCCGGCGCCTGTACGCCCGCGACGATTGAATCCGTGCTGCGACGGCCCGAGGTTTATTTGACGCCGTTCCGCATCCTGCAGCACGAGCAGGACGCCGGCCGGCTTTGGGTCGCTGGCTGCGCGGAGCTTCTGCGTTACGCGGAGATGATCCGTGGCGTCGCGCTCCGTCGCGACGAGAAGAGCCATGATATCGCGCTGGAATTTCCCCTGCCGGTGCCTGATCCCCAGCGGTTCTTCGGCGGACTGACCGTGATGGCGGATCCGCGTCAGGGCGTGAAACTGACCTATGCCGGCAGGGCGCTCACCACGACGTGGAACGGGCCCGAAGGAAACGACGGACGCTATTCCGTGACGGTGACGCCGGCGCGCATGCCCGGCATTTGGTGATGACGCCTTCCGGACCAGCGAGTGATGATGCGTTGATCGCTGCGGTGGCGGCGGCGGGCTGGCGTCTGCCGCCGTGGCTGCCGCCGATGCTCTCGCCGTACGAGCGTGATTTCATGTGGATCGAGATGACCGGCCAGCGCACGCGCGACTATTACGCCCGGCGGCTGCAGATGATCGGATTCGCGGGTGGCGAGCGCGTGCTCGATGCGGCGTGCGGGATTGGCCAGTGGAGTCTCGCGCTCGCGGAAAACTACCGGCACGTCGAGGGCGTCGACATCAATCCTGGCCGGCTGCTGGTGGCGCGGGCGCTCGCGGCTGAACAGGGACGCAGCACCTGCACGTTTGCCTATGCGCCGCTCGAGCAATTGCCGCAGGCGGATGGCTCGTTCGATGCGATCTTTTGCTACGGCGCGTTCATGTTCACCGACATGCCCCGAACACTGCGCGAGTTCCGGCGCGTCCTGAAGCCGGGCGGGCGCGTTTATCTCAATGCCAACAGCACGGGTTGGTACGCGCACCTGCTGATCGATCGCGGCCTGAAGAAGCGCAGCCTCAGCATGGTGCGATCGGCGCTCACGATGATCCGCCGCACACTGTGGGGCCACACGAGCCAGATTGTCGTGCGCGAGCGGTGGCTCGTACGCGAATTGCAGCGGGCGGGACTGCGGGTGCATGCGCTGGGCGCGGAGGGGACGTTGCAGCTGACGCCCGGCGTCGTCCCAGTGCCGGCGGCGTACCCGCCGAAGTATTACGGTCGCACCAGCATTCTTGAATTGGTGGCGGAGCGGTAGGCGTCGACCATGGCACGGTTCGGGAAAGACATGGTGATCTACGCGACCGCCGACCTGCTCGGCTCGTCGATCGGACTGGTACTGTCGCCCATCTTCACGCGGCTGCTGACGCCCGCGCAGTACGGTGCGCAGGCGGCGCTCGGCGCGATCTGGAGCTTCGTCGCGCTCGCGCAGTTCGGCGGCATGGATTCGGCGTATCCGAATTTTCGCTCGCGCACGAGCGACGAGGACGAGCGGCGACGTTTGCGCGTGACGGCGTCGTTCATCGCGGTGATCTCGGCCGTGGTGGTGTCGGGAGCCTTTGGCGCCGTCGGGTTGCTGACCTCGTGGATCACGGCGTTCGCCGGTGTTTCACAACGGGAGCTGCTCGGCTACGTCCTGACCCTGGCACCGGGCGCGATCGTTGGTTGGTTTCTTTACGTCCTGCGTTACGAGCGCCGCGCGATGGCGTTTGCCGGCGTGAGTCTCCTTGGCCGCGTCGTCGGCGCGATCGTGCTGATCCCGGTGATGCTCGTGACCGTGCAGTCGGAACGGCTCTGGGTGGGCTTTCTCATCTCAGCCGTCGTGTCGGCGCTCGCGGCGGTGCTCGGCTGGTGGACGCTCGCGCGAGGCGGACTCACGCCGTTTGCCGCCAGGCTTTTTGACCGCGCTGAAGCGAGGGCGATGTTTCGCTTCGGGATCGTGCTCGTGCCGGGCTTTGCGATCTATGCGACCTCAACCGTGCTGGACCGGCTGCTGGTGACGTGGTTCGCGGGGCCAAGCGAGACAGCGGTGCTGGCCCTGGCGCTCCGACTCGGTGCCGTGGCCACGATGTTGCGCACGTGGTTCGCACTCGTGTGGGATCCGCAGTTGATCGAATGGATCCCGACCTTGTCACGCGACGCCCTGCTCGCGCGTTTGCAGGACGCCAAGGAACTGATCGCCCGGGTCGGCGCGGTGCTTGTGGGCATGGCCGCGGTGTGGACGCAGCCCGTGGTGACGCTCCTGTATCCGCAGGAGTATTGGGCGACGATTCCGCTGGTGCCCTGGATTGTACTCGGCGTCGCGGTGTCGGCGTTGTCGCTGGTGGCGGTTGCGACTACGACGATGGCGCGGATTTCGAAACTGCATCTGCCGGTGTACATCATCGGACTGGCGCTCAATCTGGGCGTGGGCTGGTGGTGGGTGCCAAAAATCGGTGCCGCCGGCGCGGTGGCGGGCGCGGTTGTGGCGGAAGCGGGTATTCTCGGTTGCTGGATTTTTGTCGGCACGCGGTATTTGAAGAATTTGCCGCTGGCCTGGCTGCGCACCTGGCTAATCCTGATCGTCGCTGCCGCGTTGGTCGTGGCGTACCGGCCGGGCTTTCTTCCGTTCGGCGGTGTCTGGGCGGAACGCATCCTGGCGAGCGTCGTGGTTCTCCTGCTATTCGGCATTCCACTGGGGCGACGGCTGTGGGAATACCGCCTCAACCACACGGGCTGAACCGGTGACGACCACAACTTCCACGCCCTCCGAAAAACGGGAGCCGACGCCGTTCTGGTGGCAGGGGTTCGACTGCAGCCGCATCGCGCCACTGGATTATCCGTTGCCGCGGGTGATTGCGGCGCGGGAGCGTTTGCTGGGCCGCAGTCCGCGGTTGGAGGCGGCGATCGACGGCATCAGGCGTCAGAGTCGCACGGCCGACGAGGCCGTGCGCGGGATCGCGCGGTTCGTCCAAGCCGCGCTGGTACACCCGCCGCTCCTGCAGCCGGCGACGGCGCGCTGGGGCTACTGGAGGCTGCGTCGCGCGGGTTTGCTCCCCGCGGGACTGGCCGGGCACGAGGAAGTGCGCGCGGCGATGCATCAGCGGTTGATCATGGATCCGGAGCTGCTGCTCGAACTCGGCGAGGCGCGTTGCGGACAGTGCGCGGCCGTGCTGTGCGCGGCGTTGCAGCGCGCGGGTTTTGCCGCGCGGCCGTGGCAGTTGCCGCATCACATCGCCGTCGAAGTGGATCTCGACGGTGAGACGCGGGTGATTGATGCGGATGCGTTCAAGCACGGGGTCTTCTTCGAGGACGGCGGCGGTCTGATCACGAAACGCGCGGTGGAGGCCAATCCTTATGTGGTCGACCGCTTCAAGCCCACCGGCTGGATGTTCCGGCGCGATAGCGTCTATGCGCGCAACCCGCGCACCGGCCGTCCCTATCTCGGCTACGTGGATTTCTACAGTCCCGAGGTCGACGGCCAGATCAGCGCTCGGTACGCGGCTCCGACCGTGCTGCGACCGCCCGGGGTGCCGCGATGGAGCGGCGGGGTGGGGCCGTTGACGGTGGAACGTGGGGCAACGGTGAATCTCGCGTTTCAATCCCAGCACGCGGACCGCGCTGCGAGTTATCGCGTGCGGTGTGGGCGGAGGAGTCGCGGCTTTGCCTACGATCGACTCGTGCTTGCGGCGTTGGCGCAGGAGACGGCGAGCGATGTCTTCGAGGTGGCGTGCACCGAGCCCGCGCTGGAGTTCAAACTCACTGCGCCCGGTCGGTACTACGTCGCGGCGGCGGCGATTCCCGCGTACCTCGACGAATTTCCTTCCTATGTGTGGTGGTCGGACGAACTAATCATCGACGTGATCTAACGCATGTTCATCTGGGCCCTCATTCTCTCCGCGGTGGAAATGGCAGCGCTGCCGGTGCTCTTCGTGGTGGCCTGGGTGGCGCGGCGGCGGGACAAGCCGATTGACGTCGGGCTCGGTCCTGAGCCGCTGATCAACAATATCTATCACAAGCGCGCACTCGTCGCTCGTGGCTATCGGGCGGAGACGTTTGTCAGTTCGGTCTCGTTCATCACCGGCGCGTTCGACGTGCGGGCCGATCGCATGCTGGCCTGGCTGCCATCCATCGTGCTGCGCGCGCATCTGGTTTCACTGCTGCTCGCGATCCGCGTGCTGTGGCGTTATCGCGCGATCTACATTTCGTTCAACGGCGGCCCGCTTGGTTCGGGCACGCTGTGGCTGTGGCGGTTCGAGCCGAAGCTCCTGCGCGCCGGGGGCGTCCGATCGTTGATTCTGCCGTACGGCAGCGACGTGCAGGACATGCAGCTCTCGCCGAATCTGCACTTCAAGCACGCCAAGTCGCAGGACTATCCCACGGATCGCCGGCGCATCGGCACGGTCAAGCGCCAGGTGCGGTTATGGACGCGGCAGGCGACCCACATCATCGGTGGCTGCGAGTGGGTGGATTACATGGGGCACTGGGACACGCTGATGCTGGCGCATTTCTCGATCGATACCACCTGGTGGTCCGACGACGCGCCGCCGGCACCCGCGGAGGACCGGCCGCTGCGCATCCTGCATGCGCCGAATCATCGCACGATCAAGGGCACGCGCTTCTTCATCGAGGCGGTCGAGCAGTTGCGGGCCGAGGGGTGTCCGGTGGAGCTCATCCTGCTAGAACGCGTGCCGAACGATCGCGTGCGCGACACGATTCGGTCGGCGGATGTGATCGCCGATCAACTCATCGTGGGCTGGTATGCGATGTTCGCCCTCGAGGGCATGGCGATGTGCAAGCCCGTGCTGTGTTACCTGCGACCCGATTTGAAGGCGCTTTATGAACGCGCCGGCCTGATCTCGCCGGGCGAAATTCCGATCGTCGAATGCACCCCCGAAACGGTGAAGGCCGCGATTCGCGACCTCGTGGAACGGCGTAGTGAGCTGCCCGCGCTCGGCCGTCGCTCGCGCGAGTATGCGATCCGGCATCACTCGCTGGACGCCATCGGCGCCGTCTTCGATCGCATCAACCGCAAGATGGGCGTCGACCCGAAGGGTCCGGCGTCCGGAAGTGCGTAAGGTGGATCACGGCGTTGATTGAACAACGTGCAGGGCGTGCGATCAGCCCTGGGCGATGAAACGGATCGTGTCGCTCGTCTCGTTGTAGCTGCGGCTGTAGGTCGCGGTGCGCTCCTCGAAATACGAGGACGCCGACCAGATGCCGCACTTCTTGCAGACCTCGAATTCGCGAAATTCGTTTTTGATCAGTTCGCTGCGCAAGCGGCGGTAGGCGTCGCCCTGCCAGATCTCGTGCATCGAATGCTCGCGCAACGAGCCGACGGAGACGACGCCGCGCCAACCAACGTCGAGCATGGTCTTGCAGCAGAGCGAGACTTCGCCGTCGGGAAAAATCACCGACTGCGACCACGGAGACGCGCAGGGATAACGACTGCCCGGTTCGTAGACTGCGGCCTGACGCATGACTTCGCCGGTTTTGGGATCGAAGGCGCTGAGGACGTAGAACGTGACGTTGTCGACGCCGACCCGGCGCCACTTCTCAAGGAACGCGTCGCGTTCGTGCCGCGCTTCGTCCTGCAGGATGAACGAGACCGTGACCGGGATCTTGTGGCGCTTGGCGTGCGGCAGGAAGGCGGTGATGTTGGCCTCGAGTTCCTCGAGGTCGCGGCCGCGGACCTTGCGGTAGGTCTCGGCGGTGGCGGCATCGATGCTGAACATCACCGAGTCGACCCCGCTCTCGGCGAGGCGTTTACCCTTGGCCGCATCGAGCATGGTGCCGTTGGTCGTCACATGCACGTGCGGGACGCCCGCGGCCTTCGCGAGCGCGATGTAGTCGAAGATGTGCGGATGCAGCAGCACCTCCTCGATCTGGCCGAACTGCAGGCTGATTTTATGTTCGCCGGCGTACGTGATGATCTTGCGATAGAGTTCGTCGTCCATCGCCTTCCGGGAATCGAAATAGCCGGACGTGTGCTGCGGCGTGTAACGCGGCGAGTGATACGGACACATCACGCAGCGGAGATTGCACTTGTTCAGCACGATGACGTGCAGATGACGCGGCGTGGGAAAGAAGCGGTCGATGCGATCGAGCAGATCGCGGCGCAGAGTGAGATTGTCGGCTTCCCACGGCGTCCAAGCTCCCGCCCAGAGCAGCAGGTTCGGCGGCAGGCTCGGGCGCAGCTGGTTGTCGGTCGTCGTGACCGCGACTGACGTTGATTCGCGCAGGGCCCACGACTTGGCGGTCACCGCGAGACCGCGCAGGCCGGACTTGAGCGCAGTCGGCAGCTGCAGCGCTGCAACCGCCTGCCGGATACGGCTGCGGAGCTGCACGCCAAACGCCGGTTGCGTGGCCGACATCGGACTGGCGGCCAGGAGGGTGGCGGCCTCGGCGTGCTGGTAGTGATTGGGCCGCGGTGCGTAGTAAAGCAGTCCCCGCGTGGCGCGGGCCGCCGCGAGAAAACGATCGAGCGTTTGGAGATCCTCTTCGCCGTCGATCGGATGTTGGATGAAGAGCCCGAGATCGAAGCGAGGAGCGAGCCGGCGCCAGCCCAGCGCGAGTTTCACGCCCGTCGCAGCGCGGGCATCCAGTCCCTCCCGTTCCGCCCAGCCGAGCAGCATGTCCACGCGACCGACCTTGATCGGATCATAGAACAGACAAGTGCGGGTGGGCGCGGACATCGGTGCGAGAGCAGGGATCAAGCGGCCACCGTCCCGCTGAGTTTAGAGAAGGCAATGACGCTGTCGGCGACCTCGGTTTTTTCGCGTTCCGTTAACTCCGGAAAGATCGGAATGCTGATTACTTCCCGGGCCAGGGCTTCTGTGGTCGGCAGCGATACCTTCGGCAGGCCCGCGAAGCATTCCTGCTGATGGAGCGGAAGTGGATAATAGATCTCCGCGCCAATGCCGGCGGCGGTGAGGTGCTGGCGCAGGGCGTCGCGGCGGCCGTGGCCTCCCACGCGCAGTGTGTACTGATTCCAGATGTGATCGTTGCCGACGGCTGGTTGCGGCAGGGTGAGTCCGCCAAGTCCGGCCAAACGGCTGCCGTAGTACGCGGCGTTGCGCTGGCGGGCGGCGCAGTAGGCCGGCAGGTGCGGCAGCTTGATGCGCAGCAGCGCGCATTGCAGGGCGTCGAGGCGGAAGTTTCCGCCGACGACCTTGTGATAATACTTCGGCTTCGATCCGTGTGTGCGCAGGAGCCGGACTTTCTCCGCAAGGTCGTCGCGGTTTGTGGCCACGAGGCCGCCGTCGCCGAAGCCGCCGAGATTTTTCGACGGGAAGAAACTGTACGTGCCGAAATCGCCGATGGTCCCGCAGCAGCGGCCGTGCTGCCGCGCGCCGAGCGCCTGCGCGGCATCCTCGATCACGGCGAGGTTGTGCTGACGGGCGAGGGCCAGCAACGGCTCCATGGCGGCCGACTGGCCGAAGAGATGCACCGGCATGATCGCCTTCGTGCGGGGCGTGATGCGCCGCGCGACGTCGGCAGCGTCGAGGTTGAACGTGTCCGCGTGGACGTCGGCAAACACCGGCGTGGCGCCGAGCCGCGCGATGCAACCCGCCGTCGCGAAGAATGTGAACGACGGGCAGATCACCTCGTCGCCAGGTCCGATGCCGAGGGCCATCAGGGCGACGAGGATCGCGTCGGTGCCCGATGACACGGAGATCGCGTGCTTGGCCCCGAGAAACGCGGCGGCCTCGCGCTCGAAGCTCTCGACTTCACCGCCGAGGATGAAGTGACCTGAGCGCAGCACCTTTTCGAAGGCGGCGACGAGCTCGGAATGGAGCGAGGCGTTCTGACGGTTGAGATCGAGGAGGGGGACGGACATGGCGGGAAAATTTCAATCGGCGCGAAACGATCGATACGACTGGCGGCCGGTGGCGAGTTCGGCGGGAAGCGGCGCCTCTTCATCGAGGTCGAGGCACCGGAGCTGACCGGAAGCGTTTTCCTGATACCGGAGTTTGCTTTCGGGGCAGGTGTACACGCCGGCGCGGGCCTGGCGCAGCGGATGGCCGTGACGGCTGACCCAGCCGCGGCTTTTTCCCGGCACGCCGACGATCATCGCGTAGTCCGGGACGTCGCGCGTGACGACCGAACCGGCGGCGATCAGGCAGTAGCGGCCGAGGGTGACGCCGCAGACGATCGTGGCGTTCGCACCGACCGTCGCGCCGCGGCGGATCAGGGTCGTCTCGTAAATGCCGCGCCGCACGATCTGGGAACGCGGGTTGGAGATGTTGGTGAGCACGCAGGACGGGCCGAGGAACACGTCGTCCTCGATGGTCGTGCCGCTGTAGACGGAGACGTTGTTCTGGATCTTGACGTTCCGACCGATGCGCACGCCGCCGGCGATCATGACGTTCTGACCGAGATTGCAGGCTTCGCCGATCTCCGCGCGTTCGCAGATGTGGCAGAAGTGCCAGATGTGGGTGCCGGCGCCGATCGTGCACGGTTGATCAATGACGGCGGTCGGATGGATCTGGGGACTGGCGGCCATGGTCAGACGGATTCCACGCGGGTGCGGAGGCCGCCACTCTCCATCGAGCGGCGACAGGCGTCGAGCACGGCGACAACCCGCAGGCCGCTGAGGCCGTCGGTGAGTGAGGGCTGGCGCGTGGCCACCGCCTGGAGAAAGGCGGCGCACTCGAGCCGTAGTGGCTCCGCGGGTACGAGCGGTTCGTAGCTCACCGGGCCCTTGTGCAGGCCGGGCTGGCCGTCCTTCCACGTCACATGCTGTTCGAAGTAGGCGAGCTTGTAGTCGGGATTGGCGTCGTCGAACACGGCCATCCCGCGATCGCCGACCACGACAAACTTCTGTTCCTTCATCGGATGGAGCCAGCTGCTGAGCAGGTGGGCGTCCACGCCGCCGGAAAAATGCAGCAGGGAAACGGCGAAGTCCGCCCGTGGCTGGCCGAGCGCGTGCGTGCCGTGGCAGGTCACGGCTTCCGGCAGGTCGCCCATCACACGCAGGACGAGCGCGAGGTCGTGCGGGGCCAGACTCCAGAGTGCGTCCTCTTCCGTGCGAACGAGGCCGAAACCGAGCCGGTGCGAGTGGAGCCGCAGGATTTTGCCGAGGCGTCCGTTCGACACCCATTCCCGCAGTTTCAGGAAGGAAGGATGGTATTCGAGCAGATGCCCGACGTGCAGCATGCGTTGCGTGGCGGCGGCGCGGGCCACGAGTTGGCGGCCCTCGGCGACGGTGAGCGTCATGGGCTTCTCCACCAACAAATCCTTGCCGGCGTCGAGCGCGCGGAGCCCCAGGTTGGCATGCGTGCTGGCGGGCGTCGCGAGCACGATCGCGTGCAGATCGGAGCGGGAAAACGCGGCCTCCGGATCGGAGTAAACGGGTACGCCGGGTGCCAGCTGCGCGGCGGCGGCGCGACCGGACTCGGTCGGGTCCACCACCGCGCCCAGGGCGCCGAGGCCGTAAAAGTTGCGGACCACATTCCGGCCCCAGTAGCCGCAGCCGAACACGGCCACGCGCGGTGTCGATGACGGCGTCATGAACGGAAAAGTCCGACCCGCACCCGGCGGCGGCACGTGGTGAGAGGTCGGATACGATCGGGACGGACGATCATGTTCATCGTGAAGTGGAAACACAGAGCCTAGCGGCAAAAAAAGTCGCCAGGCAAATTCCCCCACGGCCCGGAGCCGGTCCCGGGATGATTTTGACGGCGTTTTCTCGAATGGGCGGACATTGCGTTCGGAAACGCCCCGGCTCAACGTCGCGCGGTGTCCATGCCCGGAGTGCCGCTCCTCTCGATCATCATCGTCGCGTACAAGTCGCGTCCGGAGATCGAGGCGTGCCTGAGTTCGCTGCCGCCGTCCATCGGAGTGCGGCCCGTCGAGGTGATGGTGGTCGACAATTCCTCCGGCGCCGACGCGGTCGGCGAGATCATCCGGAAGCAGTATCCTCACGTCGCCTACGTTCCGGCGCCGACGAACCTCGGTTTTGGCCGCGCGAACAATCTCGGTTACGCGCGGGCGCGGGGCGAGCACGTGCTGTTCCTGAATCCGGATACGATATGCAACGAGGCCGCGCTTGCGCACTGTCTCGCGCAGGTGCAGGCGGACGCCACCATCGGGCTCATTTCACCGCAGCTGCGACTCGCGGACGGCCGGCTGGATCTGGCGTGCCGGCGATCGATTCCCACGCTGTGGGACGGATTTTGTCGCGCCAGCGGATTGGCGTCGGCGTTCCCGCGGGTTCCTGCCTTTGCCGGTTACAACCTCACGCATCTGTCGGACGAGGGCACGCATGAGGTCGGCGCGATCAACGGCGCGTTCATGCTGGCACGGCGGGATGTGCTGGAGCAGGTGGCGCCTGACGGAGAGGTGTTCGACGCGCGCTTCTTCATGTATGGTGACGATCTGGATCTCTGCATCCGCGTGACGCGCGGCGGGTGGCGAATCGTGTACGACGGGCGCGTGGCGATCACGCACTTGAAGGGCGTGAGCGTGGCGCGGGACTTCGAGCGGATGTCGCGGGCGATCTTCGATGCGAACCGCGATGTCTACCTGAAGCACTTCAATCCGCGGGGTTTGGCCCTGGTCCGCTGGAAATACACGGCGGCCTTCGGGCTGTGGAAGGCGGTCGCGCGGTTCAAGGCGCGCCTTGCGGGTTATCGGAAAGTTCGGCCCATGTGACCGGGTCGCACTCTTCGCCGGGTGCCGGTGCAAGCCATTCCGTCGGCAGGTGGCCGTAACGTTCGCGGTAGGATTTTCCTTCGAGTGCGAGGTCGGGCGCGACCTTCGTCGGATTCAGGTAGAACCGCACGTAGTCATAGGCATTGGGTTCATCGGTGAGGACGATCGCGGCCGAGAACAGACCCAATTCAGCGAAGACTCGCGGCGACTTTCCCTCGGGATACTCCGTTTCGTAACCGGTCCGCCCGTCGCGGCCGTGAGGAATCACGCTGGTGGAGGGAAGCTGGATCGCCGCGCGGATTCCGATCCGGTGGCCCGTGAGATCGGTCCAATATAGCAGGAAGTCGGCGTCGGCGGTTATCCAGTCATTGTGTTCATCGCTATATTCAACGAGAATATGTCCATAGGAAAGGCCGTCCTTCGCGCCATTGCCCAATATATTCACGATCCGTGCGGGAATGGCGTCCAGATGCAGGAGCTTTTTGAGGATATTGTTGCGATGGCCGCAGCCCAAACTCGGTTTTTCTTTTTCACCAAACGCATGGGCCAGCAAGGCCTGGGCGATGGTGTCAGTGAAGCGAATGTCCCTAGTCAGATTGGGCCGAATGCCGTCATGCGATGAGTGGTCATGGACCCACTTGGCGAAGAAATCCACGCGAGCGGCGCGGGGTGCGGCGGGGGCACCGGCGCGGGCGGCTACGTAGAGTGCCCATTCGGCGGCGGTCGGGCTGCAGCGGCCCGGTGCGTCGTCAGGCAGGGCGGTGGCGAAGGTCTGGCGGATCGTCCGGCGCGTCTCAAAATCGAGGATCCGCGGGTTGGTGGTGGCCTGGACCGCAAGCAACAGCAGGGCGATGGCGGCCGGGTAGTGCCAGCGGGGTGATGCTGGACTGGCGGTCGTGTCGGAGCCTGCTCGCATGGGCCCCTGATCGACCGCGGGCTGGCGTTATTGAGCGGCGCTCCGCGCGCGGGCGTCAGGCCTAGTACGCGTTTTTCCAGCGGACAAAGGTCAGCAGGAGGATCTGCAGATCGAGCCACAGCGACCAGTTTTCTATATAGTATATATCGTGCTGAATGCGCTTCGCGATCGAGGATTCGCCGCGGAGGCCGTTGACCTGGGCCCAGCCGCTCATGCCGGGTTTCACCAGATGGCGCGGCAGATAGTGCGCGATCTCCGACGAGAGCCGGTCGACGTGGAGCGGGCGTTCCGGTCGCGGGCCGATGAGGCTCATGTCGCCGCGCAGGACGTTCCAGAACTGGGGCAGCTCGTCGAGATTCCAGCGGCGCATGAACGCTCCGATGCGCAGCAGGCGCGCGTCGTTGCGGGCGGTGCTCTGGCGGGCGCCGTCGCTGGCGGGCGCGTCGGGCACCATGCTGCGCAGTTTCCAGAGCGTGAAGTGCCGGTGCCCCGAGCCCACGCGCACCTGCGAAAAGAACACCGGGCCGTCGCGGGACTCGCGTTTGATGATGAAGGCGAGCAGCGCGATGATGGGTGCCGAGCCAATGAGGCCGACGGTCGCGCCGACGACGTCGACGAAGCGCTTCAGCACCCGGTTGAAGAGCTTGTTGATCGCGAGATCCTCGATGCCGAGGACGGGCAGCCGGCCGATGGTCTGCAGCCGCAGGCCGCTGAGGAGAATCTGGAACGACGAGGGGATGACCTTCCATTCCACGTACTCGCGTTCGCAGGCCTCGGCGATCTGCAGGAGCTGCTCGCGCGGCAGATCGGTGCGCGCGGCGATCAGGATGTCGAGCTGGTGCCGGACGATGACTTCGGGCAGATGCGCGAGCGTGCCGATCGCTCCCGCCGGGGGCGGTTCGTCGGGCAGCGTGATGAAACCACAAAACTGATACGGGTGGGCGGGCTGGGAGGCGAGTTCGACGCCCAGCGCGCGGGCCTCCTCGTTCCAGCCCAGCACGGCTACGCGCTGGCGGATGAGGTGGCGCCACGACGGCCGGATGAGCGCCGCATAAAATGCGCTGCGCCACACGAACATCACCGCGATGATGCAGAGGTACGCGAGCGGCACGAACAGGCGCGAGATCGGAGGCTGAAATTGCAGCACGACGGCGAGCGCCAGGTAGCCGGCGAGCCAGAGCGTCGTGCCCTTGATGATCAGCGCCAGGCTCTGGTATTTGCGCAAGAGCAGGCGCTCCTCGTAGAGGTTCAGCTGCGCGTAGCCGGCGATCAGGAAGACCACGCCGAGCAGCAGGAGCGGCACGTAGGCGGCGAACTGCGCGTTCGGCACGTCGAGGCCGAGCTCGCGGAGCGGCGTCTTGTAGCGCAGCCAGAAACCGAGCGAGAGTCCGGCAAACGCGAAGACCGCATCGCCCACGACCATCCAGGCCGGAAGGATGACTTTGCGCAGTCGGCTGGAACGCGAGCGGCTCATCGCGGTGCACTCATCGCGGATGGGCCGGGAGCAAGGCGAGCAGGAAACGGCCGGGCAGCCAGCCTTTCGCGGGAAAGAGTCCGGCCGCCAGCGCGGTCACGAGACGGTTTTCCTGGACGATGTAGGCGTCCGCCAGCACCGGGCCTTCCGGATGCGACGTGAGCATGCCGTAACCCGGCCGCTGGCGACGGTAGGTCAGCGTGAGGGCCGCCTCGTCCTCCGTCGGCGCCGTGAGGAATGCGCGAAACGAGTCCTGATGGCGCCGGGCGCGGCGCAGCAGGGCGTCGGCAAATGCGCGGTCGCCGCCGGCCGTCGCGAGAAACGTGTCGGGTGGGGTGCCGCCGGTGCCCGTGGCGAGCCAGTCGGCGTAAGCGCGGCCCCACGCCGTTCCCGCCACTGCCACAGGCAGCGGCGTGCGTGCCGTAACGGCGGGCAGGGCAGCGAGGAAACCGCTGCTCTCGCGATTGAAACCGGGCGGCGACGGGGCGGCCGCCGGATCGACCCACCACCAGCGGAGCCAGGCTTCGAGGCGCGCGGCGTCGGGCCGCTCGCGGCTCAGTTCGCCGAGTCGCCGCAGGGCTTCGGCGCGGACTGCGGGCAGCAGGACGGCGAGATGAGGAATTTCCCAGGCGGGCGAGGTGGCGTGGCGGGGATCGTTGACAATCTCCAGGGCGAACGCGCGCACGGCATCGTCGAGCCGGCCGCCGGCTTGCAGCGCGAGTCCGAGGCCGAAGTAAACGCCCCCCTTGTCGGGCACGACGTGGGCCGCGGCGATGAAGTGTTCTGCGGCGGCCGCGGGCTCGTTGAGGTCGAGGAGCAGCCAGCCCAGATTGAAGTGGGCGTATTCGGTGTGCACGCCCGTCGCGAGCGAGCGCTTGAGGCGCGTGGCGGCGGTCTGCGTCAGCGCGCGCTGACCGGCGGCGTCCGGCAGGCGCGCTCGTTGTTCAAGCACGGTGAAGGCCGCCTGATGCTGGAAAAAGACGTCCAGCGGCGCGAGTCGGGCGGAAAGATCGAGGAGTTCGAGGTACTTGTCCGGCTGACCGGTGCCGAGCTCCATCAGCGCCTCCTCGTGGACATGGCGGGCGTCCAGATCGCCGAAGGTGGCATTCGCGACGCCGATCGCGGCGAACGTCGGCAGGCATCCGAGCGCGATGCGATCCCGGGTTCGGGGCGAGATGGGCAGGAGGCGGTCGGGCGCGGGCGCCGTCAGCAACGCGAGACTGAGCACCACGACCGTGTTCATCAGGGGCAGGTCGAGCTGATGGTCGGTCAGCGCCACGATGCCGAAGCCGAGCAGCGCGGCCGCGGCCGCCCCGCTCACCGGAGTGCGCGGGGCCCGGGCCATGGCGAGGAGCGTACCCGACACCAGCAGCAGCATCGCCACGGCTCCGACCGCTCCGGTGGTGGCCCACACCTGGGCGGGGGTGTTGTGAAGCTGCAGGATGTTTTCTGTTCCACCCTCGAGTTGCGCGCGCACGCGCGGATAGGCCAGCGGCACCGAGCCGGGACCCCAGCCGAGCAGCGGCCGCGCGAGGCCCAGTTTCCAACCGGCTTCCAGCATCGCCTGACGCTGTCGGTTGCTTTCACGGGCACCCTCGCTCCATTCGCGCTGCAGCACGAGTTCGCGCAGCCGCGGATTGGAGAACACCGCCACGGCACCCAGCGCGAGGGCGCCGACGCCGAGGAGCAGTTTGCGCCGGGTTGACCACGGGCCGAGACTGACCGCCAGGCACGCGGCCACCAAGCCCGTGCTCGCCACGGCCAGCACACCGCCGCGACTGCTGGTGGAGGCCAGCACGAGCAGGGCGAGGCCGCTGACGATCAACCACAGCACGCGCGGCCGGCCGCGGGCAAACCACGCCTGCAACACGATCCAGGGCAGAAACAGGACCACGGCCCCGGCGGTGTAGGTGGAGTGACCGAACGGTGCGCCGTTGCGGGTGCCCCACGGCAGCGGCCACGTGGCCCGCAACCACAGCGCGAGGCTGGCAAGGACGAACCCGGCGCCGGCGAGACCGAGCCAGCGCGCCGGGCGGTGCAGGAGGGAGGGATTGGACCTGCTGCCGGGGGACCACAGGTGATGCAGGGTGAGTAACAGGATCACGCCGCTCAGGGTGGGCCAAATCCTGGCCTCGCTCAGCGCTCCGAACGGGCTCGCTTGGGCGGACACGACGGTACCGAGCGCAAGAATCGTGGCTCCAGCGACGATCAACTTCGGCGGCAGCCGCCACTGCGAGCAGTACCGGACGCCATGCAGGAACACAACGGGAGCCAGCCACCACATGCAGGCCACAACCACCGCGAGCGGCCAGGTGTGCTGTCGTGACGCCGAGGGTTCCCAGCAGGTCACCGTGGCCAGAGCGGCGACGGCAATGATCAGGCCGACGCGAATCAGGAATGAAACCGCGCGCGCACCGGGATCCGCCTGGACGCGGGCAGCGGAAACGGGATCGGCGGGGCGCAACATCGATGTCCGATGACAAACGGGCCTGAACCCGCGTGCAAGCTGACATCGGTGCGGACTTTATACCCGAAATGAGGGGAATCGGCGCTGGGGTGACCCGACGGAATTGGTCCACGGCCTCGGCCGGCGGGCCGCCGGCTTGACGGTGCGGCGCCCGCCACGGCAGGCTGGCCGAATGTCCGTGGAAAGCGCGCCGCCGAAAAAGAAATTACCGCTCGTCACACTCGCGATCGTCGCCGTGGTGCTGCTGATCGCGGGTGTCTTCGTGCTGCGGGCCGTGGGCATGGAGCGGCTGGTGGGCTGGCTCGATCAGCTGGTCGGCGTGATTCGCGGGATGGGGCCCTGGGTGTTCTTCGCGGCGATGACCGTGCTGCCGGCCCTGGGCGTGCCGATGCTGGCGTTCACGATTCCCGCCGGCGAGGCGTTCGCGCCGACGATGGGCATGGGCGGCGTGATTGCCGTGGCCCTCGTGGTGATCGCACTGAATCTCGCGCTGTCTTATTGGGTGGCGCGCTATGCGTTGCGCCCGTTGCTGACGCGCCTGTTGACGCGCTACGGCTACTCGGTGCCGCGCATCACCCGGGAGAATGCCCTGAGCGTGCTGCTCGTGGTGCGGTTGACGCCCGGACCGCCCTACGCCTTCCAGTGCTTCCTGCTCGGTCTCGCGGAGGCGCCGTTCAAACTCTATATGATCGTGTCGTGGCTCGCGATTCTACCCTACGCGCTCGCCGCCATCATCCTGGGCCAGGGTCTGCGCAATGGAAATTTCAAGACGATCATCGCCGCCGTCGGCGTGATCGTGGTCGCGACGATCGGTCTGCAATGGCTGCGAAAAAAATACTTCCCGCGTGAAGGCTGATACGGAGCCGGGCGGCGACGGCCCGCGGGCCGAGAGCGTCACGGCGTTCACCCGCCGGGTGAAGCTCCTGCTCGAGACGAACCTGCAGGCGGCGTGGATCCGCGGCGAAATCTCGAACCTGCGCGCGCAGGCGAGCGGCCACGTGTATTTCTCGCTCAAGGACGCGGGCGCGCAGCTCAGCGCGGTGATGTTTCGCGGTGACGCCCTGCGCCAGACGGTGAAGCTGCGCGACGGCCTCCAGGTCATCGTCTACGGCGAGGTGAGCGTGTACGAGGCCCGCGGCCAGTATCAGCTCATCGTGCGCGTCGTGGTCGACGACGGCGTGGGGCGGCTCCAGCGGGAACTCGAGGCGCTCAAGGCGCGGCTGGCGGCCGAGGGGCTGTTCGCGCCCGAGCGCAAGCAGGCGATTCCGACGCTGCCACTCACGGTGGGATTCATCACGTCGCCCACGGGCGCGGCGGTGCAGGACTTCGTGCGCATCATGACGCGGCGGAAATGGCGCGGCCGGATTGTGGTGCTGCCCGCGAAAGTGCAGGGCGAAGGCGCCGCGGCGGACATGATCGCGATGCTGCGGGAGGCGCAGGCGCTGAAGATCTTCGATCTGATAGTTATTGGACGCGGTGGCGGCAGCCTCGAGGATCTGTGGGCGTTCAACGAGGAGCCGCTCGTGCGCGCGGTGGCGGCCTGCACCGTGCCGATCATCTCCGCGGTGGGGCACGAGATCGATTTCACGTTGTGCGATTTTGCGGCCGACCTGCGGGCGGAAACGCCGAGTGCGGCGGCGGAGTTGATCACGAGTCACTTTGTTGACGGCCTCGAGCGCGCCCGGCAGTCCGCCCTCGCGCTCGAGACCCTCGCTGCCGGCGGCGTCGAGCGGGCCCGCGCGCAACTCGATCACGCCCGCTCGCGGCTGCGTTTGCTCACACCGGCCGCGCAGATTCAACAGGGCTTTCTCCGCGTCGACGATCTCGCCAACCAGCTCGTCGCCTCGTGGCGGCATGCGCTGCAGCAGCGCCGGCAACAGGTCGGCGAACTCCGTTCCGCGCTCGCGCAGCATTCGCCGGAAAAACGCGTGCAACTCGAATCGCACCGCCTGCTTTCACTCTGGAAACGCCTCCAGGCCGCGAGCCCGCGCTCGGTGCTGAATCGCGGCTTCGTGCTCATGCGCGACGCGCAGGGACGGCCTGTGACGCGCCGGGGCCAGGCATCGGCCGACCAAAGGCTCACCGCCGAGTTCGCCGACGGAACTCTGCCGGTCCGGGTGGAGTCGAAGCCGGGGCAGTGACCTGCACCAAGTTTGGAGTTTGAACGACGCGACGGCGATGACACTCGCCGGCGCGCATCGCGACGCACTTTGCGCTTGGCAGGCACCGGCCTCTAATAATTATGAGCAAGCCAACCCCTTGAGCGCCGGCAACTCCGGCGCAAACCCTGTACCCATGACTGCCCACCTGCCCAACCTCCGCCGCGCCCTGGGCGCGGCCCTCTCCCTCGCGACGCTCGTCGCGAGTGCCCAGACTCCCGCCGGCGCGCCCGCGGCCACCGGCGACGACGTCGTCAAACTGTCGGAGTTCCAGGTCTCGACCTCCGCCGACAAAGGTTACCGCGCCGGCAATTCCGTCTCGGCCACGCGCATCGACACGCCGATCAAGGATCTGCCGTTCGCGATCAGCGCGTTCACCCAGCAATTCATCACGGACATCGGCGCGCGCGATCTCTTCGACGTCGTGCAGTACGCGCCGGGTGTCACGAGCGCGGGCCGCGAATTCAACGCCGGCAATGCGGTCTACACGATCCGCGGGTTTGAACAGACGCCGCAGCACAACGGTTTCGTCGGCGAAGGTTACGTCGACACCGTCAGCGTCGAGCGCGTCGAAGTGGTGAAGGGCCCGTCTTCGGTGCTCTACGGTCAGGTCGCCCCCGGCGGCACGGTGAACTACATCACGAAGCGGCCGGGCACGAAACCGTCGACCGTGGTCAACGCCCAGGTCGGCACCCACAATTTCTGGCGCACGTCGCTCGACGTGAACCAGCCGCTGGTCGGCAAGACGCTGCTCTTCCGTTTCAACGGCGCGTTTGAAAACGGCCTCGAGTTCATCACGCCCGGCAAGCAGCGCACGACGGTGCTCGCGCCGGTGGTGACGTGGCGCATCACCGAACGGCTGGCGCTCACGGTCGACTACCAGAATTTCTCGCGCCGCGAAACGCCTCCCTCCGCGCACATCAAGCCGAACATCGAGATCGTCGGACCGCTTCCGGCGAGCGGCATTCTCAGCGCGACCGGCATCCTGATCAACCCGCTCGACAACAGCGATCCCGGCTTCCTCAGCGCGTATCCGTTTTCGCGGAAATTCAATTACGTCTCGAACAACGATCACCGCTTCTCGGACTACGAGTCGGTCAACGCCGAGCTGACGGCCAAGTTGTCCGACGCCTGGTCGGCTCGCGCAAACTTCAACTGGAACAAGCGGCGCACCGCGCAGAAACTCACGGGCCTCGGCGCGGTGAGTATCACGGTGCCGACGAGCTACTATCCCGCGGGTGCCACGCTGCCGATCTCGGCGGCCAACTACCTGATTGCGGCGCGCGCCTACGCGAACGATCTGCTCGGCAATCCCGATCTCGCGCTGCTCGCGCCGCAGGCGCAGCTCGGCCGGCGCAAGCGGCTGCAGGAGGACTTCGGCCACGGCAAGGCGTCGCAGGTCGAACTCGCCGGCAACCATGTGGTCAACGGCATCAAGCTGAAGCCCCTGCTCGGCGCCTTCTACAACGAAGGTCGCGGCTACGGCCGGCTGCGGCAGAGCCCGACGGCAAATTTCTTCCCGGTCTGGGACATCAAGAATCCGTCGACCTGGGATTACACGACCGACTTCGATCCCGTGACCCAGCCGTTCTCGACCAACAACCGTTCGATCACGCGCAACAGCGCCGCCTACGCCGTGCTGAACACCTCGCTGCTCGCGGACCGCTTGAACGCGGTCATTGGGGCCCGGTATAACAAGGCGTCCGGTTCGACTGACAACTTCCTCGCGCCCGCGAGCAGCCTCTCGAAGGTGTCGAGCAAGAAGACGACGCCGCAACTCGGCCTCGGCTGGAAGGCGACGCGCGACTTGATGTTCTACGGATCGTACAGCGAGTCCTTCGTGCTGAACGCCGCGGCCCTCACGCGGGAGAACGTGCCGATTGGCCCGGCCGCGCCGACGACGTCGAAAGGTTATGAGCTCGGCGTGAAGACCGATCTCTTCAACGGCCGGGTCTCGTCGACGGTGGCGGTTTTCCAAATCGACCAGAAGGACCGTATCCTCCGTTTCAATTCGTTCAGCGCGACCGGCGTGACCGTGACGAACAGCCTGCAGGGCACGCTCGATCGCAGCAACGGCATCGAGGCGGAAATCACGTGGTCGCCCAAGGACAACTGGCAGGTGTACGTCAGCGGCGCGCTCAACGACACCCGCGTGAAGGAAGTGCCGAAGGGCGAGGAAGTGTTTCTCGGCGCGCATCCCGAGGCGTCGGTCAAGGCGCTGGCCAACCTGTGGACGCGCTATTCGTTCAAGGACGGCGCGCTGAAAGGCTTCTGGGTCGGCGGCGGCTTCAACTACACCGGCAAGAAGGCGCAGCGGACCAACAATCCGAAGCTCTTCCTGCCGGCCGAGACGCTGTGGAACTCCGCCGTCGGTTACGACTGGAAGTACGATGGTCACCCGATGACTGCCGTCATCAACTGGCAGAACATGGCGGACGTGGAATACTTCCCGGCCAATCAGCAGCGCGGCCTGCCGGGGCGCGCGGTGTTCTCGCTGACCGCGAAATATTGAGCGACGGGCGCGCGGTCGACCGCGCGTCGTTCCTGCTCTGTGATCCAATCCCGCGGGCGGCTCCACGTTTGAGCCGCCCGCACCAGCCCGCCCTCTCCGGCGGGCTTTTTCTTTTTCGGCGGCGACTGGAAGTTTTCGCGGATGCCGTTACGGTGAAACGATGCCCACCAAGTCCGCGAAGCCCGCAAGTGCGTCCGAGAAATCCGCCTGCGGCCTGCCCTCCCATGCCGTGATCGATCTGGCGAAGACGAAAGTGCAGCGCACCGACAAGGAATGGCGGGAGCTGCTCACGCCGATGCAGTATCGCGTGGCCCGCATGCAGGGCACCGAGCCGCCGTTTCAAAATGCCTTTTGGGATCATCAGGGCGACGGCGTCTATTTTTCCGTGTGCAGCGACACGCCGCTCTTCGACAGCCGCGACAAGTTCGAGAGCGGCACGGGCTGGCCGAGCTTCACGAAGCCGGTCGAGCCCGCGTTTGTGGCCGAGCATGTCGACACGAGTTTCGGGATGCGGCGCGTCGAGGTGCATTGCGCGATCGATGGCGGACATCTCGGTCACGTGTTTCCCGACGGTCCGCGCGCGCAGGGTGGGTTGCGTTACTGCATCAACAGCGCGTCGCTGCGCTTCATGCCGCGGGCGGAGTACGAGGCGTGGGTGAAAAAGAAGTAGGGTCGCAGGATCGTCGCGACGAAATGGCCTCGGACCGGGCTCGGCCGTGGAAAGGCGCGCTTGCCACGCGCAGGCGCAGCGCGGACGCTGGCTTCGTTATGAGCGCCCCCACGTTGCATATCGTCCACGGTCAACTGTCATGGTCGTTTCGCTCGAGTCACGTCCATGCGAACCTGACCAAGCTCGGCGGCCATCTGGCGCCGGTCGCCTTCCGCCTCGATCACCGGCTGGTGTCACCGTTTGCGATTGCGCCGTGGGCTGAGGAAAAACTGGCGCCGGACACGCCGGCGCTGTTGCGCGCGTTGCGCGGCGATTTCTTCTGCGCGCCATTTGGCGGCAACGGCACGCCGTGGCGGGGCGAGTCGCACCCGCCGCACGGCGAGACCGCGAACGGCGGCTGGCGGCTGAAGGCCTTTGATCGCACCATCGAGCGGCTCACGTTCCACGCGAGTCTGAAGACCACGGTGCGGGCGGGCTCGGTGGACAAGGCCATCACGCTGGTTGAGGGCCACACGGCGGTGTATCAAAAGCACGTGCTGCACCAGAGCGGGCCGATGAGTGTCGGCCATCATGCGTTGTTGAAATTCCCCGACGTCCCGGGCAGCGGCGTCGTGAGCACCAGCCGGTTTGTCCATGCGCAGGTGTTGCCGGATCTTTTCGAGCGACCCGAGAATCGCGGCTACCAGTCGCTCAAGCCGGGCGCGGTCATCAAGTCGCTCGATCGCGTGCCGTTGTTGAACGGTGAGTCCACCGATGTGTCGCACTTCCCGGCCCGGCGCGGCTACGACGATCTGGTGCTGCTGAGCGCGGATCCGAAGCTGCCGTTTGCGTGGAACGCCGTCACGTTCCCCCGTGAGCGCTACGTGTATTTCGCGCTCCGCGATCCGCGCGCGCTGCGGCACACGATCCTGTGGATCTCGAATGGGGGCCGGCACTACGCGCCGTGGAACGGCCGGCATACGTCGGTCATGGGGATCGAGGATACGACGAGTTGTTTCCACTACGGGCTTGCGGAGTCGGTGAAGCCCAACGCGCTCAGCCGCCTCGGCCTGCCGACGGTGTTGAAGCTGTCGGCGAAGAAGCCGACGACGATTGCCTACATCATGGGTGTCGCCGCGATTCCCGCCGGTTTTGATCGGGTGAAGAGCATTCACGCGGCGAACGGCGGCATCGAGTTGATCGCGGCGAACGGCAAGCGCGCGCACGCGCCGCTCGATCTGGGTTTCCTGCGGGAGTAAAATCCACTGCGCGGGCGGGCTGAAACTCTCTGCTCATGCATGCTTTTTCCGCTTTCGTTGCCGGAGGGCTGCTGGTGTCGGGTGCGCTGATTGCGCAGACACCCGCCGCGAAATCCGCGGCCACCGCGCCCGTGACGCGCCCGTCGGTCACGGCGGGCATCGTGTCGGCCAAGGTCGAACGCGTGGCCCGCGATCGCGCGACACTGACGGTGGCGGCGAAGCTCGACGTCGCGCCGCAATTGAAACTGTTCGATGCCGTCGGCAAGGAAGTCGCGGTGATGCGCACGCCGGACGGTGGGCTGAAAGCAGACGTCAATCCGGCGCACGCCTATGTGCTCGCGCCGCCGCCGCCGCCCCGCCGCGCGCTCCCCCGCGAAGGGCTGCAGCTGCCGGCGCGGTACGTTACGTTTGGCGCCACCGGCGGAGCGAATCTCGGCGGGCTCTTCATCCGGCCGGCCGTCGTGCCCCTGACGTGGAGCGAGCCGGCGAAGGCCTACGCCACGGAGTTGGTGGTGGGCTACGAGTTCGAGGACGGACGGGAGGCTGCGCTGCCGGCGCCAAAAACCGTGACGTTTTTCGCCGAGGGCGCGAACGCCCGGGTGCAGGCCGACACGGTCACGATCAACCGCAGCGGCGGCTCCGGTTATCAGCGCGTCACACTCACCACGGGGCAGATCGAAGGAGAGACGCATTTCACCGCGCGGGTGAGTGCGATGGACGAATTGAAGGCGAGCGTCGCGATTCAACGCGAGCCGGGCGCGCTCGCGTTGTCGCTGCCATCGCGGGAGCTGCCGGCGTTCGGCATTGGATCGGGCGAGCTGACGGTGAGCGTGCTCGCGCGCGATGGCATGCCGCTGGTGGTGGCGAAGCCGATCACCGTGTCACTTTCCAGCCGTCGGCTGCGGCAGCCGGCGACCGTGGTGATCGAGGCCGGCAAGGCGACCGCGGTCTCAGAGTTCAGGACCGCGGGAATTGGAGCCGACGAGATCGGGGCGCAGAGCGGGGCGTTGCGGGCGACGCTGCCGGTTGCGCTCGTGTTTCCCGTGGCGGCGGTCGTCGCCGCGGCGGTGGGCGGCGCGCTCGGCGGCGCGGCGCGTTACCTGCGCAACAAGGGCCGGCGCGGATCGCTGCTCGTGCGGCGCGTCGTGGAAGGCATGCTGGTGGGCGTGATTCTGGTTGGTGCGGCCTGGGCCGGACTCGTGGGCGTCGACCTGAGTACGGGAATTCTGGGTACGCCGTTCGGGGCGTTTGTGCTCGCCGCGCTCAGCGGCTACCTCGGCTGCGTCGTGCTCGATCGCGTGGCGAACAAGACGCTCGGCTCCGCGAAAGCGGAATAGTTCGGTTGCCCGCGAATCACGCCAAGGGACGCGAAGAGGAAACGAACCAGACCGTCACTCGCTGCTGAGCGTGAACCGGAGCGATCCCCTGTGATTCACCTCCGGATTCGCGTGTGTTCGCGTGATTCGCGGGAGAGCCTCTGCCTGCAATCCAGGAAGTTCAGTACAGCAACGCGGCGCGGCGCTGTTCCTCGAACAGTGCGCTCGCCTTCGTCCAGCGGGCCTTGATCGTAGCGCGAGACTCGCCGGCCTTGATGGCGTTGAGCGTTTCGTCGTCGCCCAGCAGCCGGCCCATTTCCTCGACCTTGAAGTGGTCGGGATAAAGCCGCTTCACCGCGAGGGCGAGCTCGAGCCCGATATCGATTACGGGACACCGGTCGCGATCCGTGAGGATGGCCCGCACGCCGCCGCACTCCTGATCCTTGTACTTCAAGGACGAGGCCGGGCCGGGGTAGAACGCCATCTGCGGCGTGAATTTCACCGCTTCGAAGCGCACGCCCGGGATGCCGGCGCGGTTCAGTTCCGCGGCGAGCTTCACGCCGTCGATGTAGGGCGCGCCGACCTGTTCAAACGGCTTCGCCGTGCCGCGGCCCATCGAGACGCTCGTGCTTTCGAGCAGGCAGAAACCGGGATAGAGCGTCGCGGCCGTGAGGCTGCGCATCGAGGGCGACGGGTTGACCCAAGGCAGGCCGCTGTCGTCGTACCAGCTTTGGCGCGTCCAGTTCTCGCAGCGCACAATCTCGAGATCGGCGCCGAACTTCCGCTCGGTGTTGAAGAGCCGCGCGAGCTCGCCGAGCGTCATGCCGTGCCGCACGGGGATCGCGTGGAAGCCGATGAAACTCGGGGCCCGCGTCTGCACGGGACCTTCGAAGCCGACGCCGCCAATGGGATTCACGCGATCGAGGACGAAGATTTTCTTCTTCGCCTTCGCCGCAGCTTCGACGGCGGCGCCGAGCGTGGCCGAGTACGTGTAGAAGCGCGCGCCGATGTCCTGGATGTCGAACACGAGGGCGTCGAGGCCCTGCAGCTGCTCCGCCTTGGGGGCGCGGGCGCGGATCACGGCCATGTCGAAGTCGGCGGACGTCATGCCGGGCGTGCGCTTCGGCGAATCGCCGTAGAGACTGTAAACCGGCAGTTTGGTTTTCTCGTCGATGGTGTCGCCGACCTTGTCGTCCGCGGCGCCGCGAATGCCGTGCTCCGGGCTGAACAGCGCGACGAGTTTCACGTCCTTGGCGGCGTGCAGCAGATCGATCGTGAGCCGGCCGAGACGGTCGCGGCCCGTGTGATTGGTGATGAGGCCGATCTTCAGGCCCCGGAGTCGCGCGAAGTCCTCGCGCACGAGCACATCGATGCCGTTCATCACCGCACCGACGTCGCGTCCGATCGCCTCGGCGGCGAGCGTGCCGATCTCGCGGCGGAGCGGGGTGACGTCGCCCTTGCCGTCAGGATGGACGCGGTTGCTCAGGAAGATGACGAAACTCTTCGAGCCCGGGTCGACCCAGACGCTGCCGCCGGTCCAGCCCGTGTGACCAAAGCTCTTGCCGGCGGGAAACCAGCGGCCGCGCGGGCCCGAGAAGCGGGTGTCGATGTCCCACCCGAGTCCGCGTCGATCCGAGCCGTCGAGGTGCGAGCGGGTCATGTCGGCGACTGTCGCCGGAGTCAGGATACGCGCGCCGTCGAGTTCGCCGCCGTTGAGCAGCATGCGGCAGAAACGCGCCAGATCGGCGGCGGTCGTGAACAGGCCCGCGTGGCCGGCCACGCCGCCCATCATGCGGGCGGACGGATCGTGGACGACGCCGCGGAGCATCGTGCCGGCGGTCAGCTCGGTGGGCGCGATGCGGCCGAGCTTCTCCCGGGGCGGCAGGAAACCGGAGTCGGTCATCTTCAGCGGTGTGAAGATTTCCTTCGCGACGTAGGCGTCGAGCCGCAGGCCGCTGGCAAGCCGTACCAGTTCTCCCAGTACGATGAAATTGATGTCGCTGTAGACAAACGTGCTGCCGGGCACGCTGCGCAGCTTTTCGGCGCAGGCCATGCGCACCGCGGTGTCGATGCCCGACCAGGCGGGCGTGTAATCGAGATCCGGCCGCAGGCCCGACGTGTGGGTGAGGAGCTGGCGAACGGTGACACCTTCCTTCCCGAGCGCGGCGAACTCGGGGATGTAGTGGGCAACGGTGAGATCGAGGTTCAGCCGGTTCCGCTCGACGAGCTGCAGCACCGCGGTGGTGGTGGCGACGACTTTCGTGAGGGACGCGGCGTCGTAGATCGTGTCGGCGCTGATCGGTTCGGGCGCGGGCACGAGCGCGCGTTGACCGTAGGTCTTGGTGTGAACCTTCCCGTCGTGCTCGAACCATAGCACGCCACCCGGGGCCTTCTTCGCGGCGAGGGCGTCGGCCACGGCGGCGTCGATCGCCGCGAGCTTGTCCGCCTTGAATGTTTCCGCGGCGGCGAGGTTCAGCGCGGTCGCGCCGAACAGCAAGAATGCGACGGCGGTCCGCCGAAGGGTCGTGCGCATGGTCAGACGGCGGCGAGGATCTTTTCGAGGAACAGCCGGTTGGCGCGGGCGTTTTCCATCGTTTCCTGCGGGGTCGCGCCGATCCTGCAGCCTTCGACCATGATCGGGCCGTTGAAGCCGGCGGACTTCAATTTCTTGAAGACCGCGCCGAAATCCACCTTGCCGGTGCCGAACTGGATCATCACTTCCGACTTCGGGGCGGCGCAGTCCTTGGCGCAGAAACCCGTGACGTGTTCGGCGATCGGCGCGAGCTCGGCGACGGGATCCTTGCCGGTGTAGTAGACGATGTTGCCGGCGTCGTACCAGACCTTGAAATTCGGATGGCCAACGGTCTTGAGGGCATTGCGGATTTCATCGGAGGCGCCGCTGCCGCCGCCGTGCGGTTTGAGGACGACTTTGATGCCGCGCTCCTGGCCGAAGGCGGCGGCGTCGGCCATGACCTTGAAGTACTTTTCGTAGTGCTCGGGTTTGTCGACGCCGAAGGTCAGGGCGAACGCCGCGCCGACGGTGTGGGCGTTTTCCAGCTGCTTGCGGGTGTCGGCGATGGCCTCAGCCAGCGGCAGGGCGTTCTTCACCCGCAGCGAAGTCATGTTCACGGTCAGGCCCCGCGCCGCGATCTTCTGCTTGAGGGCGGCCAGGTATTCGGGCGTAGCCTCGGCATTGGTGAACGGGTCGGTCTTCGTCGGTGTCAGCAGGCCGGTATGCCGGTAACCCGCCGCCTTGATCGCATCGAGCGCCTCGTCGTAGCTCCACTTGGTCCACGGCCGGTTGAAACACCCGACCGGCCACGCGGTGGGTTGGGCGCTGCTGGCGGCGAACAGGCGGGGCGCGACCAGCGAGACGGCGGCGACGGCGGACGTCCGAGCGATGAAATGGCGGCGGGAAACGGGGAGGTTGGACATGGAGGTGCGGGGGCTGCGTCATTATTGACCCGACGGTCGACGCGCGGGCAATGCAGAAGGCGCGTTCGTCGTCGACGCCGGTGGGAAACGGCGACGACGGCGAAGAACGGATGCCGCGGCGGGTCGCCGGTCCCGATGCCACCGGGGGCGGTTGCGGTCCAACGGGTGGGCTGAAACGGCGGGGTGCGTTTTGTTTGAATACGCGGGTTTGGACCGGCGTCAGAGGGTCCCGAACGCCGACCCGAGACGACAGAATCCGATTGCCCTACGGCGGCCGGATCGCGTTTTCTTCCGGCCGGCACTTTCGCCAACCACCCTAAATCTAGATTATGAAAATCCGCGTTCTGTTGTTTGCCCTCGCTTGTTCTCTCGCCGCCAGCCCCGCCGTCACTGCCGCCGAGGCACCCGAGACCGAGATGGGCGCGAAGATGGACAAGATGAGTGGCGCGTTCCGCGCGCTCCGCCGCCAAATCACCGATGCGACCAAGAACGCCGACTCGCTGGCGAAGGTTGCCACGATCAAGGAAAACGCCGTCGCTTCGTTGAAGCTGGAGCCGGCGATGAAGGCCGAGAAGCCCGCCGCCGAGCAGAAGAAGTTCGTCGCCGACTATCAGGCGGAGATGAAGAAGTTCATCGAGCTGTGCGGCAAACTCGAGGCGGCCCTGAAGGCCAACGACAACGTGCTCGCGGCCAAGCTGTGCGGCGAGATGGGCGACGCCCAGAAGGCCGGTCACAAGGTCTACAAGAAGGACGACAAGAAGAAGAAGTAAGCGCCGGTCGACCTCGACGGTCGCGCCATCGCCCCCTTTGGGTCACGCTTGACCCACCCCAACGCCGCCGGAATTCCGGTGGCGTTTTTTTGCGCCAAGCGCGGACAGCATGGCGGTGAGCAGCCCGTCGCGCGGCCACTCGCTGGCGCTCGTAGCCACTGGGGAGAAACCGCTCTGAACGCTGGTGGCTCGGGAGCGAAAATGAGGATGGCTTCCGGGCGCGGCTCGGTAGACTTCGGGACATGGCCACCTCGTCTGCTTCCGTTCGCATCGGCTTTCTCGGTCTTGGCATCATGGGCGGAGGCATGGCACGACGGCTCCTCGCGGCGGGCTTTCCCGTGGTCGTCTACAATCGCAATCCCGACCGTTCCGCGGCACTGGCCGCGGCCGGCGCGCAGGTCGCGGCCACGCCCCGTGCAGCGGCCCAGGACGCCGACCTCGTGATCAGCATGGTGGCGGACGACGTCGCTTCGCGCGCGCTGTGGCTCGGGGCGGACGGTGCGCTGGCCGGCGCGGCCCCCGGTGCCGTGCTCGTCGAATGCAGCACCCTCACGGTGGCCTGGGTGAAGGAACTGGCGGCGGCGGTTGTCGCGCGAGGCGCCACGCTGATCGATGCTCCGGTCACGGGTAGCAAGGGTGCGGCGGCGGCGGGCGAATTGAATTTCCTCGTGGGCGGTGCGGCGGAACCGGTGGAGCGCGTCCGGCCGGTGTTGCTGGCGATGGGGCGAAGCGTCACGCATCTCGGGCCGACGGGCAGCGGCGCGCTGGTCAAACTCGTGAACAATTTCATGGCGGGCGTGCACGTCGTGGCGTTCGCCGAAGCGCTGACCTGGCTCGAACGCAGCGGCGTGGACCGCACGCAGGCGCTGGCGTTGCTGCTCGAGGGGGCCGCGGCGAGTCCGATCGCGAAGGTCATGGCGTCGCGCATGACGGCGAACGACTACACGCCGAATTTCCTGCTGCGATTGATGGCCAAGGATGTCGGCTACGCGATCGGCGAAGCGAAGACGCGCGCGGTCGATCTTGCGACGGCCGCGGCGGCGCTGGGCGTGTTTCAGCAGGCCATCGCGGCGGGCGACGGCGAAAAGGACATGGCGGCGGTGGTCGAAACGCTGCGGGCGCAGCGGTAGCGCGCACGGGAATGCCGGCGTCCCGCCAGGGAGGAATTTTGATGCCGGCGGAAGGGCTGCGCTCGTGGAAAACAATCTGTCGCGTTGACACGTTCGGAGGAGGCGGGCACCGACACAGGTCGTGTCACCCCGCACCGATTCCTCCTCCCCTGGCTCGTCGTCGATAGGATTGGGCGCGCAGCCGCCGACGCGGGCCCGGCACACGATGTTCGGCTTCGTGATCGTCCTCGCGATCATCACCTACATCGATCGCGTGTGCATCTCACAGGCCGCGCCGCTGATTCGAAAGGATCTCGCGCTGACAGAGTCGCAGATGGGCTGGGTCTTCGGTGCGTTCGCGATCTCGTATGCGCTGTTCGAGATTCCGGGTGGCTGGATGGGTGACCGCTTCGGGCCGCGCAGCGTGTTGATGAAGGTCGTCGTGATGTGGTCGATCTTCACCGCGGCGACCGGCGCGGCGTGGAATTTCATGTCGATGGTCGTCTGCCGCTTCCTGTTCGGCGCGGGTGAGGCCGGTTGTTTTCCGAACGTCACGAAGATTTTCACCATCTGGCTGCCCTCCAATGAACGCGTGCGCGCGCAGGGGTTGCTCTGGCTGAGCGCGCGCTGGGGCGGGGCGTTCACGCCGCTGCTCGTGGCCTGGGTGCTTGGCTTTGTGACGTGGCGGATCGCGTTCATGGTGTTTGGCGCGCTGGGCATCATCTGGGCGGTCGGGTTCTATCGCTGGTTCCGCGATCGGCCGAAGGATCATCCGGGCGTGAATGCGGCCGAGCTCGCGCTGATGGACGGCGCCGAACGCAACGCTCCGGGCCACGCCAAGATTCCGTGGGGCAAGCTCTGCAAGAGCCCGACGGTGTGGCTGCTCTGGCTGCAGTACTTCTGCATGTCGTACGGCTGGTATTTCTACATCACCTGGCTCCCGACGTATCTGCGCGACGCGCGCGGCGTGTCGTTGGAAAAGAGCGCCGTGCTGGCCGGCCTGCCGCTGTTCTTCGGGGGCATCGGCTGCTTCGTCGGCGGCTGGGCCGCAAAACGCCTCGCCGAGCGCTGGACCAACGTCCGGCTCGCGCGCCGCGTCGTGGCCTGCACCGGTTTGTTCATGGCTGGCGCGCTGCTCGTGGTCGCCACGCGCATCAACGATCCCGTGTTCGCCATGGTGGCGCTGGGCCTCGCGAGTTTCTCCAACGATCTGGCCATGGCGCCGGACTGGGCCGCGTGTATGGACGTCGGCGGCCGCATCGCCGGCTCGCTGTCCGGCAGCATGAACATGATGGGCAACTTCGGTGGTGCCGTCGGCCCGGTCGTCGTCGGTTATATTCTGACGAGCACGAAGGTCAGCGCCGACGCCCCGCCCACCGAGGCGGGTTGGACGATGGCGTTTCTCGTCGCCGCGGCGATCTATGGCATCGGCGCGCTCGCGTGGCTGTTCATCGATCCGGTGACGCCCGTCGACGCCGAAGGCGAAGCGCGCGCCTGAGGTCGAAGAGGAGTTGAAAGTTGAAGGGGGAAAGTTGAAAGACGGATCAGCCCGTCGTGCTGAGCGAAGCCGTCTCTCCATTCAACTTTCAACCTTCAACTTTCAACTTCGCCTGTCCCCAGCGGCCCGTAGGGCGGTCCTTAATACGTCGCCCGGCCGCCGGAAATGTCGAACACGGCGCCGGTGGTGAACGAGCACTCGTCCGAGCACAGCCAGGCGACCAGCGCGCCCACTTCGTCGACGCCGCCGGGCCGGCCCATGGGGATCTTCGACAGCATGTAGGCGACGTGCTCGGGCGAGCACTGCTTGAGAATTTCCGTTTCGATCACCGCCGGAGTGATGCAATTCACGCGGATGCCGGTCGTCGCGAGTTCCTTGCCGAGCGACTTGGTCAGACCGATCACGCCTGCCTTCGCGGCGCTGTAGTGCGAGGCGTTCGGGTTGCCCTCCTTGCCGGCAATCGAGGCGACATTCACAATCCGTCCGCTGTTGCGCGGCAGCATCAACGGCACGATCGCGCGGCAGCAGAGGTACACCGCGAAAAGATCCAGCTCCATCACCGCGCGCCACTCGGCCGGCGTGCACTCCCAGAGCTTCTTGTTCACTCCGGCGATGCCGGCGTTGTTGACGAGCAGGTCGACGGTGCCGAAGCGGGCGCACGTGGCAGTCGTCGCGGCGGTGACGGCAGTTTCGCTCGTGATGTCGACCACGGCGGTGTGCACCTGATCCGGTGCGTTCAACTCGCGCGCGGCGGCGGCGAGTGCGGCGGCGTCGTTGTCCCAGAGGCTGCAACGGGCGCCGGAGGCGATCAGCCGCCGCGCAACGGCGAGGCCGATACCGCGGGCGCCGCCGGTGATGACGCCGACTTTGCCGGTGAGAACAATCTGATTGGTGGCCATGGGGTGGGGCGGAGTGACGAGCGACGGGAAAACGGGCGGAGCCAGCGGGCCGCGGCGGGAGGCCGCGGCCACCGTGCGTGACCTTACTTGATCTCGCGGATCTTGATGTTCCGGTACCAGCAGTCGTCCTGGTGATAGGTCAGCATGATGTGACCTTCGATCTTATCGCCGAAGCCGGCCTCGTTCTTGAATTTGCTCTTGGCGATGCCGGCCTTCACCTCGGCGCTGTCGAGATTGTAGGTGAGGACGTTTTTGCCGTTCAGCCAGTGCTCCACGTTCTTGCCGCGAACCACGATGCGGGACTGGTTCCACTCGCCGGCCTTCTTCAACGGCTTGTCCGCCGCGGGCGGCAGCACGTCGTAGAAGGAAGCGGTCTGGTGCAGTGCGCCGCCTTTCTGCGCGTCGGGGTGGCCGGCGTCGTCGATCATCTGATACTCGGGACCGGGCGACTTCGTCCGCGCCTCGGTGACGAAATACTTGATGCCATTGTTGCCCGCGGGCGGGACTTTCCATTCCCAGGCGAGCTCGTAGTCGTTGAACTTCTTTTCCGTGATGAGTTCGGACCCCTTGACCTTCGCGATCGCGTGCAGGGTGCCATCCTTCACTTCCCATCCGCCGGCCGGCTTGTTGGCGTACGTGCGCCAGCCGTTCATGGTTTTGCCATCGAAGAGCAGCGTCCAACCGGCGGACTTTTCGGCGGCGGTCAGGGTGTTCTCGGCGGCGTGGGCGCTGAACGCGCCGGCGACAAGGGCGATGCAAGCAAGGAAGGGGCGGGGATTCATGGAGCAAGAGTGATGAGTCATGCGTGGGCGTTTGAAAAGCCCGGAGAGACAAAGAAAGCGCGGCCGACGCATCCGCGTCGAAACGGCTTGTTCCGCCCCCGGTCCGCACCTATCCACGCAGTTCCCTTTCGCCCGATCATGCCCGCCCACGTCATCGTTCGCGATTTACGCAAAGCCTACGCCGGGGTGGAGGCTGTCCGTGGCGTGAGCTTCACGATCGAGGCGGGCGAGATTTTCGGTCTGCTCGGACCCAATGGCGCGGGCAAGACCACCACGGTCGAGTGCCTGGTGGGTTTGCGCGAGCCGGATGCGGGCGACATCGAAGTCTGCGGACTCGACGCCCGGCTGCATCCGCGCGAAGTGAAACAGAAGATCGGCGTCGCGCTGCAGTCCACGTCGCTGCAGGACAAGATCACGCCGCGCGAGGCGCTGCGGTTGTTCGGGGCGTTTTATCGCGAACGCGTGGCGCCGGAGACGCTGCTCGAACGCTTCGCGCTCGTGGAAAAGGCCGACGCCCGGGTGGAAACGCTTTCCGGCGGCCAGCGTCAGCGGCTCGCCCTCGCCCTGGCCTTCGTGAACCGACCGCAGCTGGTGTTTCTCGACGAACCGACGACCGGCCTCGATCCGCAGACGCGGCACGAACTTCACGCAGCGATCCTGCAGATGAAACGCGACGGCTACACCGTCCTCTTCACGACGCACTACCTCGACGAGGCGGAGCAGCTGTGCGACCGCGTCGCGATCATCGATCAGGGCCGCATCGTAGCGAGTGGTACACCGCGCGAACTGATTGCGGAGGCGCACGGGTTGCAATCGGTGTCGCTCGTGACATCGCGACCGGTGGATCTCGCGCGGCTCGGGGCGTTGGCGGGAGTGAGCGACATCGTCGGCATGTCGACCGACGGCGCGGGCGTGCGGTTTCACACCAGCGACGCGGTCGCCACGCTCGGCGCGCTGACGCGCTGGCTCGCCGAGGCGCGCGTCGAGGTCATCGAGCTGCAGGTCCGCAAGGGATCGCTCGAGGATGTGTTCCTCGGCCTCACGCGATCGCACGAGGAAGCGGGAGGCGCGAAACGATGAACGCCCTGCTCGCGCATCTCGGCATTTCGCTGCGGCTCCATTTCAGGAACCGGATGGCGCTGCTCTACGGATATCTGTTTCCGCTGATCTTCCTGATCGCGTTCTGGGTGCTGTACCGGCACGAAAAAATTCCGCTGCTGCGGCACATGGGTGAGCTGCTCACCGTGGCCGTGCTCGGCGGCGCGTGTTTCGGATTGCCGACGACGCTCGTAAGCGAACGCGAGCGCGGCGTGTGGCGGCGTTATCGTCTCTCGCCCGTGCCGACGTGGGCCATCGTTACCAGCACGGTCGTGGCGCGCTATCTCATCGTGCTCACCGCGGGCCTGCTGCAGGTGGCGGCCGCGATGGCCATCGGCATGACGGCGCCGGCGCATCCGTTCGACCTGTGGATTGCGTTCACGGCGGTCGCGTTTGCCTTCATCGGCCTCGGGCTCGTGATCGCCACGCTCGCCGACAACGTCCCTGCGGTGCAGGCACTCGGACAGTGTATTTTTCTTCCGATGCTGATCATCGGCGGCGTGGCCGTGCAGCTGGGCAGCCTGCCCTTGTGGGCGCAGCATGTGTCGGCGTTTTTTCCGGGTCGCTATGCGGTCGAGGCGCTGCAGGCGGGCGTCAACGGCCGCGGTTTCATGGGCGCGCGTTTCAGCCTGCTGGCGCTCGGGCTCATCGGCTTCGCCGGGTGTCTCGCGGGCGCGAAGCTGTTTCGCTGGGATGCCCAGCAGCGTTTCGCCGGCCGGGGCGGCAAAATCTGGCTCGTGCCGGCATTTGCCGCGTGGATCGCGGTCGGACTGCTCGCGGAGTGGCGCGGGCGGATTGCGATTCCCGTGGACAAGGAAATCGCGAGCCCGGCCGTTCCGCCGGTTTCGACGCCGGCACCCGCGCCGGTCCCCGCCGCCGGGACGCCCGTGCTCCCGGCCAGTCCACCGCCGGTGGCTGTGGTCTCGCCGCCGGCGCGTCAGCTCGCGTTGCCGCCGCCGCCCAAGCCGGAGCCGGTGTGGGCCAAGCTGACGGCGAAGGACACCGAGGGACTCGATTTCAACATTCCGCCGGATCAAGGCATCGTGGCGCCGTTTGCGGCGGCCGATGATCTGCCGGAGGACTTCATGAAGGATCAGGTCGAGAGCGTGCGCAGCAAGATCGCGACTTGGCCGCCGGGCGCGGAGGGCGATGAACTTCGGTGCGTGCGCAATCTGCTCTACATCGCTGCGGTGCCTGACGCGATCCAGCTGCCGGTCGAGCGTTACATGCCGCGCGTCGTGTATGAGCATCTCATCGACACGTATCCGAAGGAGAAGCTGACGAAAATTCTCACCTACATCGTGCTCCATCCCGAGGAGGGCATGGTGATCGACGACATCTCCGATCTCGGCGTGGAAGGCGCGGCCGGCGATCCCACGCTCGTGCGCGAGCGCGCCTATCTCTACGCCCTCAAGTTCATCCTCCGGCTGACGGGAAAGGTGCCGGAGTGAGGGCGGGCGCGGAGTTGAGAGGTGAGAGTTGAGGGTTGAGAGACTATGCCCCAACGTTGGGACGGCCGGCCGATTTCCGTTCGCCGCTACGATCGCTCAACTCTCAGCTCTAAACTCTCAACTACTACGTGTGAAAGCTCCCACTCCCGCCACGCTGAAAGCCGTGCTCTTCGTCCTCTTCGTGATGACGCTGGTGTGCCTGCCGTTCGCGATTTTCGGCGAGGACTTTGTGCTGCCGCTGCTGCAATCGCGGGAGAAACAGACCGTGGCGTTGACGTTGATCGCGATTGCGCTGCTGGCGTGCGATTCGGTCGCGCCGATTCCGGCGACGCTCGTCATCATGTATCTGGCGGCGAAGGCCGGCTGGATCGCAGGCATTGTCGGAGGCACGATCGGGATGTGCGCCGGCGTGCTGGCGGCGGCGTGGATTGGCCGCACCGCGGTGGGGCGGCTGGCGCCGAAATTCATCCCGGACGCCGAACTCGTGCGCATGCGCGAGGCGTTGCAGCAGCGTCTCGTGCTGACCCTGGCCTGTCTCCGCAGTGTGCCGGTGCTGGCGGAAACCTCGATCATCGTCGCCGCCGCGATGGGCATTCCGGTCGGGCGGATCTTCTGGGTGACGGTGCTGCCCAATTTCATCGTCGCGGTGATCTATTCGGTGACCGCGGACGATTCGTTCACGACGGCGGCGATCGCGTTCCTGCTCACGATGGCGCTCTCGTATCTCGCGTGGCGGGTGCTGGGGCGGCGGGCCGCGGCGAATCAGGCGTAACGGCGCATTTTAGTGTTCTCCTGCGCGGGAGGCTCGTCCTTCATCGCGTTTCCCCTCTATGTCCAAGCGTCTCGGCGTCGGTTTCATTGGCAGCGGTTTCATCACCCGGTTTCACATCCAGTCGTGGCTCGCGGTGCGCGACGCCGACATCCTCGGCATCTGGAGTCCGCATGCCGGACACGCGGCGGAGGCGGCGGCACTGGCCCGCTCGCTTGGAGTCGGCGAGGCGCGCGTGTACGCGTCGATCACCGAGATGGTCGCCGACCCGGCGATCGAGGCGTTGTGGATCTGCGGACCGAACCACAAGCGCGTGGAAAATCTCGAGGAGATCGTCGCGGCGCTCGAGTCCGGCAAAGGGCGCCTGGTCGGGATCGCATGTGAGAAACCGCTCGCGCGCAATGTCGCCGAGGCGAAGCGCTGCGTGGAGTTGATCAAGCGATCCGGCGTGTTGCACGGGTATCTCGAGGACCAGTTGTTCGTGCCGTCGCTCGCGAAGGGCCGCGCGCTCGCGTGGGCGCGCGGGGCGTCGATTGCCGGCCGCCCGTACCTCGCGCGCGCGGCCGAGGAGCACAGCGGACCACACATGCCGTGGTTCTGGCAGGGCGCGCAGCAGGGTGGCGGGGTGTTGAACGACATGATGTGCCACAGCGTGGAAGTCGTGCGTTTTCTCCTGAGCGATCCGGCCAAGCCGCGCGCGAGCATCCGGCCGGTGAAGGTCACCGGTCACATTCACAGTCTCAAGTGGTCGCGGCCCGAATACGTCCGCATGCTGAAGGAGACCATGGGGCCGGAGGTCGACTATGCGAAACGGCCGTCCGAGGATTTCGCGCGCGCGACGATCGAGTATGTCGACGATGCCGGGCGCACGTTGATCGGCGAGGTCACGACCTCGTGGAGTTTCGTCGGCGCGGGCCTGCGGCTGAGCACCGAGTTGCTCGGCCCCGAGTATTCCTATTCGCACAATTCCCTCAACACGGGCAGCCAGCTGTTCCTCAGCCGGCGGGTCGTGGGGAAGTCCGGCGAGGATCTCGTCGAGAAACAGAACGCCGAGCAGGGCCTGATGCCCGTCGTGGGCAACGAAGCGGCCGAGTACGGTTACGAGGCGGAGAACCGGCACTTCGTGCAATGTTTCCGCGCCGGGCGCGCGCCGGATCTCACGTTCGACGACGGCCTCGAGGTCGTGCAGTTGCTGATGACGGCGTACATGAGCGCCGAGCAGGGCCGCACGATCGATTTCCCGCCGCCGGGACTCGACACCTTCATCCCCGCGGTGGCGCAGGGCACGTGGCGGCCGTAGCGCCGCGCGCGCGGCGCAGTTGAGAGTTGAGTGTTGAGAGTTGAGTGACCAACACAGCACCGACGTTCAGCTGCTCGCTGCCTGCTCTCAGCCCTCAACTCTTCGCTCTCAACTTTCTCCGCAATTCCCCATGACGTCCTACTCCAAATCCTATCGCGGGCCGCTGTTCATCATGATGGCGCTCGAATTCTTCATCTGGGGCGCCTGGCTGCCGCTGATCTTCGGCTATCTGCCGAGCCTCGGCTTCTCGCCGACGCAGCAGTCGCTGATTCTGAACGCCTTTCCCGTCGCTTCGATCGTCGGCATGTTCTTCAGCAACCAGTGGGCGGACCGGAAATTCGCGCCGGAAAAATTCCTCGCGTTCTCCCATCTCATCGGCGGCCTCGCGATCCTGGGCTGCGGTTTCACGAAGGAGTTCATGCCCTTCTTCCTGCTGATGCTCGTGCACTGCCTGCTCTACGTGCCGACGATCTCGATCACGAACTCGATCGCATTCGCGAACATGAAGGATCCGGAGAAGGAATTCGGCCTCGTGCGCATGGGCGGGACGATCGGCTGGATTCTCGCGGCGTGGCCGTTCACGTTCATCTTTGTCAACTGGGACGCCGTCAGCGCCGCGAATCCGGCGGGGCTCGTCGACTGGATCGGCAAGGCGCTCGCGAATCCACTGAGTGGTGACGCCGCCAAGGCCGCCACGAAGTGGACGTTCATCGTCGCGGGCATCGCCTCGCTCGTGCTCGCCGCGTTCAGCCTGACGCTGCCGCGCTCGCAACCGAAGCCGGCCGCGGTCGCTGGTGCGGTCGAGAAACTCGCCTGGCTCGAGGCCGTGCGTTTGTTGAAGCATCCGTTCGTGCTCGTGCTTTGGCTCGTGACGCTCGTCGATTCGTTCGTCCACAACTGTTACTTCAGCTGGACCGGCGTGTTCCTCGGCACGTCCAAGGCGGCCGGTGGCGTGGGCATCGCCTCCAACTGGATCGCGCCGATCATGAGCATCGGCCAGGTCGCGGAGATCGCCACGATGTTCGTCCTCGGTGCGACGCTGAAGACCCTCGGCTGGCGCACGACGATGATCATCGGCATTCTCGGTCACGCCGCGCGTTTCGCGGTGTACGCCTTCTTCCCGCAGAGCGCGGGCATGATCATCCTCATCCAGATTCTCCACGGCATCTGCTACGCGTTCTTCTTCGCGACGGTTTATATTTTCGTCGACGCGTATTTCCCGAAGGACATCCGCTCGAGCGCGCAGGGGCTTTTCAACCTCATGATTCTCGGCGTCGGCGCGCTGCTGGCGTTCTCGATCTGCCCGTGGCTGATCCAGAATGTCTACACGGTGAACGCCGTCACGAATTTCAAGGGCCTGTTCATGGTGCCGCTCGCGGCGGCCTCCGTCGCGGCCATCGCGCTGGCGCTCTTCTTCCATCCGCCGAAGACCACCGCGGCTGCCGCGGGCGGTGCGGTCAGCGCGCCGCATTGAGTGGGTGAGCCCGGGAGCGGAGGGCCGCTCCCGGTTCGATGCCTTGCGTCAGTCGGTAAACCGATCGGAAACGCGCCGGCCGCCGCTGCTTTTTTCCCGCCGTTGCGTCTTCCCCCGCGTCGACATGAAACCCGCCCCGTTTCCTGCCCGCCTCGGCCGGACCTGCGTGTTCAACGCCCGACGCCGGCGTCGCATTCGAATCGGCAGCTCGGCCCGTCTGGCGTTGATCGCAGTCGCGTTCGGAGCGTGCGTCGCGACGGGAGCGGAGATGGATCGGTGGCCGTTGCTGCGCCCGCCGATGTTCTGTTTTCCACCCGGCGTGCCGGTGTCGGGCGAACGCATCGCCGAGACGCCTGCGTCCGCGCGCATGAAAGGTGCGGTCGAGCCGCCGGAGGAACTCGCTGATTTCGTCGGCGAGAGTTTTTATCCGGCGCTCGGTTCGCGCCTCCTCGGCGGATCGCTCGGGGCGGCGTTGCAGTCGCGGCTCGACGCCTACCGGTCGGCGCGCAGTGCGCTCGTGAACGAACTGGCGGACGAACTCGTCGCGTTGAGCGGCGTCGACGAGGCCGCGCGCGAGGCTGTGTTGCGGAGCCTCGCGGAGCGTCAGAACCCACGGATCGCCGCACTGGAGAGTGACGCGGAGGCGTTGCGTCGCGACCTGATCGTCGGCGGCCTGCTGCAACGCCACGTGGAGTGGGGGCGGAGTCGCGACTGGATCGTGGGCGTCACGCGTTTCCCCCACGCCGTCCTTGAGCGGGAGGCGGAGTTTCAGATCGTGCGCGCCGCAGCTTATTATCAGGACGGACTGCTGCCGGAACAACGCGGCCTGCTGCTTGAAGTGGCGGAGGAGTTGCGGCTCCGCGCGCTGGCGGCGCGAGCCGCGCCACCGCGGCGCACCGCCGATCCCGGCGCGATGTATTTTTCGCCGGCGACGGCGCGGCTGCGGCTGCCGGCGAATGCGACGCCGGAACTGGTGGCCCGGTTCGGACGTTTCAACGCGGAACGCCGGCAGCTGCAAAATGAACTCCGCGACGCTGTCCTCGCGCACGACAAGGAACCGCGCAGTGTGCGTGCGTCGGCCTTTGCCGATTTGGCCGACCGGCAGTGGCCGCGGCTCGCCGAACTCGAGCAGCTCGCAGAGGAAATTCGTGTCAATCTGGCCGCGTTGCCGATCCCGCGGCTGGCGTCACCGCCCTACATCCCGCCGACCCTGATCACGCGCATCGACACTTACCGGACCCAGCGCAAGAAAATGTTCGACGAGCTCCAGCAGGCCTTGGACGTGGCGCTGTCGATGGCGGTGAGGCCGCGCATCTATCCTGCAATGGACAAGAGTCAGCAGGCACAACTCGCCGAGGACCGGGCCGCGGTGCGAAACCGCGTGACCGCCTCGTTTCTCGAAGCGGCGCGCGAACGCGTCGACGAGCTGCGCAAACAGTACGACGACATCCAGGCCGACCTGACGCTCGTCTCCGCCGGGCAGTCGGATCCGGAAACGGGGCGTCCCCTGACCCCGGATACGCTGCTGCGCGGCTATTCGGTGGCGCTGGAGCGGTTCGAGACCTTCGGACGCGAGGAGGTCATCTACAAGAGCTACCGCCTCGCGATGCTCATGCCGGGCCTGTCGCGCGAACAACGCCGGCTGCTCTTCAACGTGGCGCGCGTCGGTCTGGCCCAGCCGTTGCCGTGGAGCGAGTTGGATGCCAGCGGCCCGCAGCCCGTGCCGCGCTCGTGAGGTCGCTGCGCGCCGGTCTTGGCAATCGCCCGAAACCGTGTGTCGTGACGCCTGATGCGAGCCCTCACGGAATACACCCTGACCGACTTCGAGCACCTGCTCGCGGGCTGGGGCTTCAAGCCGGTGCACGCCGCGCGCGTGCTGCGGGAGTTCTACGCGCTCGGTGGTGAACTTGTAGCTTCGGGTCTGCCGCTGCCCGTCGGTTTGCTGGAGCGTCTGCGGGAAGAATTGCCGTCGAGCGCGCTCGCACCCGTCATGCGGCAGGTGGCGGACGATGGCACGACGAAGTTGTTGTTGAGGCTGGCGGACGCCCGCACGGTCGAGACCGTGCTCATGCCGGATTTTCGCGCGGATCGTGCGGCCGGCTGCGTGTCGTCTCAGGTCGGCTGCGCGATGGGCTGCGATTTTTGCGCGACGACGAAGACGGGGTTCGAACGCAATCTCACCTCCGGTGAAATCATCGGACAATTCCTCGCGCTGCGGCGCGAAGCGATCGCGGCGGGCCGCCGGCTCCAGACCGTCGTGTTCATGGGCATGGGCGAGCCGCTGCTCAATCTCGACGCCGTGCTGGCGGCGGTTGAACGCATGGCCGACAATCGTCTCGGCGGCCTCGGCTGGCGGCAGATCACGGTGTCCACGGTGGGCATTGTGCCGGGGATCGATGCGCTGACCGCGACCGGGCTCGGATTTCATCTGGCGGTGTCGCTGCACGCGCCGGACGACGCCACGCGCGCGCAATTGCTGCCGATGGGCAAACGGTTCGCCGTGGCGGACATTCTCGCGGCGGCGGATCGCTTCCAGGCATCGCGCGGGCGGCCGGTGACGATTCAGTATTGCCTGCTCAAGGACGTGAACGATTCGCCGGCGCAGGCTCGTCAGCTTGCGGCGCTGCTCACGGGTCGGCGCATGCACGTGAATCTGCTGCGTTACAATCCGACCGGCCTGAGCCTGCGCGGACTCAGTTACGAACGATCGAGCGATGACGTCGGCGATGCGTTTGCCGCGATCCTGCGGGAGCAGGGTGTGGTCGCGCACTTTCGGCGATCGCGCGGCAAGGACATCGATGCCGCGTGCGGCCAACTGCGACGTCGCGCGGCCACCGGGTAAATGGAAACGGCGCTGCCGAAGCAGCGCCGTGCGGGTCGAGCGTTACAACTCAATCAGTCCGTGGTCGCCTTGCGCGCCGCGGCTTCAAAGCGATCCCATGCAGCGATTACGTTGTTCTTGGCGGCGTCCCACGTGTCGGCGGTGGCGCTGCCCAAGGCATCGAGCTTCTGCTTGTAGTCGGCCTCGGCGTTTTTCATTTCCGCCATCGCGGCCTTGCGGCTGGCGCTGGCTTTCGCCTCGGAGTAGTCGGCGCGCAGCTTGCTCGCCTTGGCCTCGAGTTCGGACGTCATCGCCTTGCTGGCGGATGTGAACTCGGCGCGCTTCTCGTAGGTGTACGCTTTGACGTTGTCCCAGGACTTGGCCATCGCGGCCTTGGCGTCGACCATGGCGCTTTCCGCTTTGGCGCCGACGTCGGTGCGCTCCTGCTTGTTGCAGCCGGCGCCGAGGGTGATGAAGCCCGCCATGACGACGGCGGGAAGGGTGAGGGAACGGAACGGATTGGTTTTCATAGGTGGATGAGGAGGGTTGAACCGGAACGACGGGCCGGCGGGGAGTCCGGCTGGCGTCGACAGAACTGCAATGGACCGCTGTTCGCAGGAACGGTTCGCCGCCGGACCCAACTTTCGGCGCACCTTGACCTTGGCCGCCGGCCGGCCCAACTCATCCGCATCATGGACTTTTCCGAAACCGAACTGGTGTTCCTGCGCGACGTGGTGAAATCGGCGCGGCAGAAGCCCAACCACGTCATCTGGACGGATCGGGACGGCAGCGAGCGTCACTCGGTCTTTTCCCAGCCTGATTTCGTGCAGCTCGCCACGCTGGCTGGCCGGCTCAAGGTTACCAAGGCCGAGGTCCTGCGCCGCGCCGCGCACATTCCCGTGGTGAAGATCACCCCGGCCTGAACCGGATTTCAGGCGCGGACGCCGGAGAGCGTCGCAATCAGGAAGAGCGCGATCATCACGAACGCGCAGGCGAGGCGGGCGATCGTGGAAATGACGAATCCCGCGGCGGCACCGACGCCGGACTTGAGGGCCTCGGCGTCGGTTTTGTTCGCGAGCAGTTTTTCCGCGAGAATCGCACCGAAGACCGTGCCGAGCACGAGGGCGGGCAGCGAAAAAAAGACGCCGACCAGTGCGCCACCGCTGGCGCCGGCCATGCCCCATTTGCTGCCGCCAAACCAGCGCGTGCCCACCATCACGCCGCCGATGTCCGCCACGATCGAGGCCGCCCAGAACACCGCGATCAACCCGATGGCCAGCCACGAAAGATCCGCTGGCAGGAGGAGCTTATGGAGGATCGCCGCCACGAGGATGAGGGTGGTACCCGGCAGCAACGGCACGACCACGCCCGCCACGCCGATCAGCATGAGCGCCAGACTGAGGGTCCACGTGGTGATTTCGAGCATGCGGAGAGAACACGTCAGCGTGCTCCGAAGTTGCTGGTTTCTCAAGGCGGGCAGAACGCATGCTCCAGGCGCTCCTGGCCGCGGTGTCGGTGCGTCGACTCAAAGATTGCCCTTGCGGGCGCGCGCTCCAAGTAGTCCGTCATGCGCATCCTCTCCGCCTTGGCCTGGTGTGGCGTCGCCCTCGTGTCCGGCCCGCTCCTCGCGGCCGAGTCCGCCCCGAATCCTGCCAAAGCCAAGGCTGCCGCGCTTCCGCTGCCGCCCGGCGTGCGGGTGCTGCGCGATGTGCCGTATGTGAAAAATGGACACGAGCGGCAGCAACTCGACCTCTACCTGCCGGCCGGTGGGAAAAACCTCCCGCTGGTCGTGTGGATTCACGGCGGCGGCTGGCAGAATGGCAGCAAGGATCGCACGCCTGCGCAGTCCCTGCTCACGCGCGGTTATGCGGTGGCGAGCATCAATTACCGACTGAGTTCGCACGCGGTGTTTCCCGCGCAGCTGGAGGACTGCAAGGCGGCGATCCGCTGGCTGCGCACGCACGCCCGCGAACACGGTTTCGATCCCGATCGCATCGGCGTCTGGGGCAGCTCAGCGGGCGGACATCTCGTCGCGCTGCTCGGGGTCACGGGCGACGTGAAGGAATTTGATCGCGGCGAGAATGCCGGCGTCTCGAGCCGCGTACAGGCGGTCGTGGATTTCTTCGGTCCCGCTGACCTCCTGACCATGGGTGCGCAAAGCGCGGCGAACAGCCGGATCAATCACGACGCGCCCGATTCACCCGAAGCGAAACTGATCGGCGGCGCATTGCAGGAAAACAAGGCGCAGGCGCGCCGCGCGAGTCCCATCACCTACGTAAGCAAGGATGATGCGCCGATGCTCATCGTGCATGGCGACGCCGATCCGCTCGTGCCGCTGGCGCAGAGCGAGACCTTCCTCGTCGCGCTGAAGGCCGCGGGCGTCGACGCGAGTCTCTACGTGGTGAAGGGCGGCGGCCACGGCGGCTTCCGCGATCCCGAAGTCGACGTCCGGGTGCGGGCGTTCCTCGATCGGGTGCTTGCGCCCGCCGCTCGCTGATCACCCGCCCGCTCGCGTGTGAATCTCGCGGGGCCATGAAGGCTCCGCGTGGTTACCGCCGCACGGAGTCCGCGGGCACTTCGGTGGCGGTGACGTCAATCACGTCGCCACTGTCCACCGGCATCGCGCGGGCGCGCGAACCCCCGGCGCTCGCGCGCGGTGACGGCGACGGCTGCGGGCGTGGCCGCCCCAGCAGCCGGCTGAACGCCAGCGCGATGAGTCCGATCGCCGCGACGAACAACCCGACCATCAGGGCGATGGCGGCGATCAGGCCGGTGAGCAGAATCCGGAAAATGCGCATGAAAGGATGACCCGGGGGGCACCCGAAAAGTTGCACCGAATGGCGGGTTCGCAAGGCCGCCCTGCAATCAGTTGAAAAACGGAAACAGCCGTCGCAGTCCCGCCTTGTCCGGCTGGCTGCCATATTCACAGAGTTCGAACGCCTCCGCGTGCTTCACGCCCTGCGCGGCCTCGCCCGGATACCATTGCGCCAGTTCCTTTTGGAAACGGGCGGCGATGGCCTGGTAGCGGCGGGAGAAGTTTTCCCGGACCTGACGCTGGCGCTGTTTCTGGCCGGCTGGGTCGGCCGGATACAGGTCGGCGGATCCGTTGGCGCCGCCCTCGGCGAACTGCGAAATCATCACGCCGAGCGCATCGAGTTTCCTTTCAATCACGGCATCAATGGAGATCACGATGTCGGGCTTCGACGGCGCGGGCTTCATGAAACGATCCGTGTAGTACATGAAGACCGGATTTTTCGTCATCGCCGGCACGTCCGGACAGAAGAACGGCACCGTCACCATGAACGCCGCATCCTGCACCAGCACGCCGGTGTAGCGGTGATCGGGGTGGTAGTCGTTCGTCCGCGGCCCGAGGACGAGGTCCGCATTCCACTCGCGGATCAACCGCGTGAGGGAGCGGCGGTTTTCCAGCGTCGGCTCCAGCTCGCCATCGTGATTGTCGAGCACGACGCCCTGAATGCCGAGGATGCGATGCGCTTCGTCGACCTCGATCTTCCGCCGGCGCGCGAGCGGACCGCCGGCTTCGCGCCAGTGGCCGATGTCGCCATTCGTCACCGACACCAGCAGCACGTGATGACCTTGGCTCGCCCAGCGCGCGGCGGTGCCGCCGACCTGGAGCTCGCAGTCATCGGGGTGCGCGCCGAACGCGATGATCCGGAGCTTGCCGTCGTTCGGTGGCATCGTGACGCCGGGAATTGCGGCGTGAGCGGAGAGGGCGAGGAGCGAACCGGCGGCAAACGCGAGCCGGGCGAGAAGCGAGGGGAGTCGAGGGGTCATGAGGGGGAGAATCGAAACGCTGCGAGAGCTAGTCGAGGTCGCGCCGGGATGCCACGGGAAAACGGTTGATTCAGTCTTCCCTGGGACCGCGGACGCCCTCGTCCGCTCCGGTCGTGATCTACTCCGATCATCGTCAGCATCGAAATGACGCAGACGATCCGCCTGCACTCCCGCGCTCCCGCGGCTACGCTGGCACTTTTCTTCGCCCCGGGCTTGCATGTCCGGCGAACCTCGCGGCAGTTTCGAGGCGCACCCTGCAACCCCGCCTGCCGGACGTCGACCGACCCCGGTGCGCCCACCCCTCGCCCCATGAACGCTGCCCGTTTCATTGCTTTGGTTCTTCCGCGTTGGCTCCTTGCTGCCGCCCTGGCGCTTTCGGTTTCCGTGACTGTCGCCCAAACCACGGCGGGCGGCTCCCTCGAGGGCCGCGTGCTCAACGCCCGCAATGGCGAGTATCTCGAGGGCGCGCGCATCACGGTCGAGGGCACCACGCTGCAGGCGTTCACGGCTTCCGACGGATCGTATCAGCTCACGAATGTCCCGGCCGGCACGGCGCGGGTCACCGTGTTTTTCACCGGCATGCCGCCGCAGACGACCACGGTGGCCGTCGCGGCCGGCCAGAGCACGCAGCATGAAATTTCGGTCGGCGTGCCCGGCAGCAAGCCCGACGGCGGTGTGGTGCAGCTCCAGGAGTTCAAGGTGGCGACCTCGCGCGAGATGGACGCCGCGGCCTTTGCGATCAACGAGCAGCGCTTCTCGTCGAACATCAAGAACGTCCTTTCCACCGAGGAATTCGGCAACGTCTCCGAGGGCAACGCCGCGGAGTTCCTGAAGTTTCTTCCGGGCGTCACCATCGACTACACCGGCGGCAACGCGCGCGACATCTCGATCAACGGCGTGCCGTCCGACAATGTGCCGGTGACGCTGGATGGCTTCGGGATCGCCTCGGCCCCGGGCAACGCCAGCGGTCGCTCGGTGGCGTCCGACATGATTTCGATCAACAACCTGTCGCGCATCGAGGTCTCGTATTCGCCGACGCCGGAGTCGCAGGGTTCGGCGCTCGCCGGTTCGGTGAACATGGTGCCGCGGAGTTCATTCGAGCGCGTGAAGCCGCTGCTCAACACCAGCGTGTACGTGATCATGCGCGACAACGCGCGCGATTTCAAAAAGGTGCCGGGACCGAAGCCGAGCGCGACGCGCAACGTGCATCCGGGTTTCGATTTCTCCTATGTGGCGCCGGTGAATAAGAAATTTGGGTACACGCTGTCCGCCGGCACCTCGAGCAACTACTCGCCGCAGGACAACAGCCAGAATGTCTGGCGCGGGGTGCAGTCCGTGACCAACGGCACGACGTTTCCGCACATCACCCCGGGCAACCCCTACCTCTCGGGCTACCAGGTGCAGGACGCCCCGAAGGTCACGACGCGTCGCTCGGTCGGCGCCAGCATTGACTACAAGTTCACGCCGCACGATCGCGTGACGCTCGGCTTCCAGTATTCGTCCTTCGACGGCCAGTACATCGTCTCGACGGTGAACTACAACGTCGGCGCCGTCCTGCCGGGAAACTTCACCACCACGTCGACCCAGGGCACCGCCGGTGCCGGCATCCTGCAGTCGTCGCATCAGGAGCGAAATCGGTTCAACCGGACGCGCATGCCGACGCTCGTCTGGCGGCACGACGGCCCGGTGTGGAAGGCTGACGCCGGCCTGGGTTACTCGCTGCAGGATGATGGCAATCCGGATACGGAGCAGGGCTATTTCCGCAATGTCCTCATCCAGCGCTCGAACACGACGATCGCGTTCCGAGACAACTTTTATCTTCGTCCCACTGAGATTACCGTGCGGGACGGCCCGACTGGGGCGGCGATCGATCCGTTTGCACTCTCCACCTACTCGATGGTGTCGGCGACGACGCAGGTGGACACCAACATTGATCGGCAGAAGACCGCGTACGGCAGCCTGCGCCGGAGTTTCTACACCCGGATTCCGTTTACGCTGAAGGGCGGCTTCGATGTGCGGCAGACCATCCGCGACAATCGCGGTGGCACGGGCACCTATAACTTCGTCGGCCGCGATGGCCGGACGAGCACGACGCCGGTGGGCAACGACGACAGTCCGCTCCCGTTTTTCGATCCCATCTATTCCCAGCGCATCCTGCCTTTCGGGTTTCCGCGGCTCGACACCGTGAGCAACCGCAAGGTGTACGAGTACTTCGTGGCGAACCCCACGCACTTCACCGAGAACGCCAACACCACCTACCGCAACCAGGTCGCCGCCTCGCGTCACTCCGAAGAAATCATCTCCTCGTTGTATATCCGCGGCGACGTCAGTCTGCTGAAAAACCGGCTCAAGCTCGTCGGTGGCGTGCGCGCCGAGCAGACCAACGCCGAGGGCCAGGGCGCACTGAGCGATCCCACCCGCAATTACCAGCGCGGCAGCAACGGCGAGTTCCTGCGCAATGCCAACGGTACACCGGTGCTGATTGTACCGACGACGAATGCCCTCGGCGTTTCCCAGCTCACCTACATCGATCGCGGCGCGCGCACCGAGAAGGAGTACCTGCGCTACTTTCCGAGCCTGAACGCCAGCTACAACGTGCAGGAAAATCTGATCGCGCGGGCCGCGTATTACCATTCGGTCGGCCGGCCCAACTTCATCCAGTACTCCGGCGGCATCACCTTGCCGGATACGGGCAACCCGCCGGGCCCGGGCAACCGGATCACGGTGAACAACGCCGGCATCAAGGCGTGGAGCGCGCGCACCGTGAACCTGCGCCTCGAGCGTTACTTCGAGGGCGTGGGCCAGATCTCGGTCGGTGCCTTCCGGCGTCAGATCGAGAATTTCTTCGGGGCGACGGTCTTCGCACCCACGCCCGAGTTCCTCTCGCTGTACAGCCTGGATGCCACGACCTACGGCGGTTACGAGGTGTCGACGCAGCATAACGTCCAGGGAACGGTCCGCACCGAGGGCATGGATTTCAATTACAAGCAGGCGTTGACCTTCCTGCCGACGTGGGCGCGGGGCGTCCAGGTGTTCGCCAATGCCAGCGCGCAACGCGTCACGGGCGACGACACCGTTTCCTTCGCCGGCTTCATTCCGCGCAGCGGCAGCTGGGGCATCAGCCTCACCCGACCGCAGTATAATGTCCGCGTGAACTGGAACTATCGCGGCACCTCGCGCAACAACCTCGTCTCCGGCGTCGGCATCGAGCCGAGCACGTTCAACTGGACGTCCAAACGCCTCTACGTCGACGTCGTCGGCGAGATCACGCTCACGAAGCGGATCGCGCTGTTCTATAATTTCCGGAATATCGGCGACGCCACCGAGGACATCAAAATCTACGGCCCGAGCACGCCCGCCGTCGCCCGCTTCCGCCAGCGCATCGACTACGCTTCACTCTGGACCCTTGGCCTCAAAGGCACCTTTTAACTCGTCCTGACGTTTCTGTAGGCGGAGTGCCCTCACCCCGCTCCTCGTAACGAAAACCACCGCGGCTCCCGTGGAATCCAAACCTTTGTCCCGTTCATGAATCTCATTCGACTTCTTCTCGTTGGCTTCGTCGCGCTGCCGGTCATCGCGTTTGCGGCGGAAAACCTCACGCGTCCGCACATCGTTCTGGTGATGGCCGACGACATGGGGTGGGGGGAAACCGGATACAACGGTCACCCCGTCCTGCAGACACCGCATCTCGATGCGATGGCGAAGAGCGGCCTGCGTTTCGATCGGTTTTACGCGGGTGCGCCCAACTGTTCCCCGACCCGCTCCACCGTGATGACCGGACGCTCCAACGACCGCTGCGGCGTCGAGAACCACGGTTTCGCCCTCCGCCTGCAGGAAAAGACGGTCGTGCGGGCGTTGCGCGACGCCGGCTACCGCACGGCACATTTCGGCAAATGGCATCTCAACGGTTACCGCGGCGTCGGCGCGCCGGTTCTCGCCACCGACGATCACAACCCCGGTGCGTTCGGGTTCGATGAGTGGCTGTCGGTGACGAATTTCTTCGACCGCGATCCGCTGCTGAGCCGCCAGGGAAAGTTCGAGGCGTTCAAGGGGGATTCGTCGGAGATCATCGTCGCGGAGGCGTTGAAGTTTCTTGAACGCAACCGCGATTCGGGCCGGCCGATGCTCTCGGTCATCTGGTACGGCTCGCCGCACGCGCCCATGCTGGCTTCTGACGAGGATCGGAAGTCGTTTGGCGCCCTGGAGATTAATTCGCAGCACCACTACGGCGAACTCGTCGCGATGGATCGCAGCATCGGCGCGCTGCGGGCCGGCCTGCGCCGTCTTGGCCTCGCTGAAAATACGCTCGTGTGGTTCTGCTCCGACAACGGTGGCCTGCCGGAAATCAAGCCAGGCACCGTGGGCAATCTGCGCGGTTTCAAGAACACCGTTTACGAGGGCGGCCTCCGTGTGCCGGCGATCATCGAGTGGCCGGCGGCGATCAAGCAGCCGCGGATCACTCGTTACCCCGCGGGCACGGTGGATATTTTTCCGACGCTCGCCGCCGTCACCGGCCTGCCGTCGTCGGTTCTGCTCACGCCGGTCGACGGCACCAGCCTTACGCCGCTCTTCGCGGTAGAAACGGGCGAACGCGCCAAGCCGTTGCCGTTCCGCCATCAGGGTCGCGCCGCGCTCGTCGACAACCGCTACAAGCTGCTGACGCAAAACCTCGCGAAGGGTGTGTTCGAACTCTACGACGTCGAGGCTGACCCGGGTGAGACGAAGGATCTCGCCGCGGCCAAGCCCGACGTCGCGGCCCGCCTGCAGACGGCGCTCCTCGCCTGGAACGAGTCGGTCAACGCCAGCGTCGCCGGCAAGGATTACCCCGAGGGCAAAGTCTCGCCGACCGAGCCGGCGTCCCGGGATTGGACCACCGCGCCAGAATATCAGCCGTACCTGAGCCAGCTCCAAGCGCGGCCCGAATACCAACCTGCGGCGAAAAAGAAGAAGAAAGGCTGACGCTCCCGATAGCGCCACGAGCGTAATCTCAATCGTCCGTTGCCTTTGGACTTGAGCGGTGGCTACGAGCGCCAGCGAGTGTTGGTTCGGCCACTCGCTGGCGCTCGTAGCCACGATTGATCATGAGGTTTAGGCGCAAAGGGCGATTGGCATAAGCGAGGGGGCCGCGGTCCGCTCACTCACCCCCGTCCGTTTGCTCACGCGCGCCCGTCCCCTCGCGCGGATCCTTTCCCTCGCTCACGCTCGTGGCCACGGCGCCGTCCCTGCGCTCCGCCGAACGACTGCCCGCGCTCCCGGGTTACTGGCGTGACTTCAGGAACACGACGAGATCCATGAGCTCCTGGGGTGTGAGCACGGCGTCCATGCCGGGCGGCATGGGCGATACCGGACCGGGCTGGAGGTCGGCGATGTCCGACCGTGCGAGGCGCGTCTCGGTATCCGGTCCGGTCGTCAGCACGACTTCATCCGCGGCGTCCTTCTTCATGATCCCGCTGTGCGTGACGCCGTTCTTCAGCGTGACCACCAACGGGTCGTAGCCGCGGACAAACGTCGCGCTCGGATACACGATCGCCTCGAGGAGTTCGCGCTCGTTGCGGATGCGGCCGATGCTCGTGAGGTCCGGGCCGAAGCGGCCGCCGCCGTAGCCGATCACGTGACACAGCGAGCACGCGGTCTTGCCGCTGTTGAACACGGCCTGGCCACGACGGACATCGCCCGTCGCGATTGACGCGAGCAGGGAGTCGACGCGAGCGTTCTGCATCGCGCCATCGGCGTTGAGCCGCGTGAGCAACGCGGCGCCGGCGTTCTGCACGGTCGCGGGATACTTCGCGAGCAGCGGCTGCAGGGCGCTGGCGCGCACGCCCGTCAATCCGGGCGAGTGTTGCAACGCCGCGACGAGCTTGAGGCCGAGCGCTTCATTCGGCGCGCGTTCGAAGGCGGGCAGCAGCTTCGGCGTCTCGAGCGCGCCGGCGCGTTGCACGCTGTCGGTCAACGCGAGTTGCTGTGCCGGAGTCAGTGGCGCTTTCGCGAGCACGCCGGCCGCCGTGGTGCGCACGAGCATCGGCTCACGGCTGTCGAGGTGAGCGCAGAGAAAGTCGAAGAGCGCGGGCTCGACGGGCGCGAGCGCCGAGGGCGTGGCGGCGGCGAGGGCGTCGAGGCGCACGTCGGCCGGGACGCGCGCATCGCGTCCGGTCTGGACCAGCGCGGCCGACAACGCTGCGTGACCGCCCTTGGCTGCCGGCAACACGCGGGCGGCCGCGACGGCGGCGCGATTGAGCGTGACGTCGCTTTTGCCGAGGACGCCCGCGAGCGCGGTCCACCACGCGGCGGGTGTTTCCTTCAAGCTGGAAGCGGCCATCGTGCGCAACGCCAGCAGCCGCGCGTCGTGGCTGAACTCGGCCTCGCTGACGACGGAGGCGATCAGTTCCTGAATGGCCGGTGAGCTGGCGAGCTCGGCAAGTTGCTTCCGCAGCCCGTCACGCACGGCGTCGGGGCGCGGCAGCGAGGCGAGTTGCCTGCGGAAAAAACCGGCGAGTGTGCCGCCCCACTCGGGATGGTGGCTGACGATCCACGCCGCGGTTTGCCTCACCACCGGAGTGGCGGCGTCGAGTGAGCCGATGACGTCCGCGGGCTGCAACCCGCCGCCCTCCATCTGATCGAGTGCCACCAACGCCGCGCGGATCGTGCGCGGTTGCTCGGTGGCCGTGAGCACGGCGCGCAGGTCGTCGGGCCGGCCGATTTCGATCAGGGCGTGAATGACGGCGTGCTCGAGGGTGCGGTCCGCCGGGTCGGCGGGTGAGCCCTGGCTTAGGTCTTTGGCTTCGGGCCACCGGCGCGTCGCCGCCAGTAACGCCGCGATCGCGCGCGGATCGCCGATGCGGCCCAGCGCCTCGGCGGCGAGCCGAGCTGGCGCGGCATCCGGGCCCGCGACCAACTCTGTCAGCGCGGGCAGGGCTTCGCCGTCGCGCGTGAGGCTCACGGCCTGCAGCGCGGTGTGAACGACGGAGGCGTCGCGGTCGCGTAGCGCGGTGCGGACGGCGGCGCGCGCGGCAGGATCGGCGATGCGCGCGAGCGTCCACACGGCGTTGCGCCGGGCGAGCGGCGAGGGCGAGGTGCCGAGCACGGAGGCCAACGCGGGAACTGCCGCCACGCCCTTTTGCCCGAGCCGGTGCTGGGCCTGTTCGCGGACGTACAACCGGTCGTCGGCCAGGACGCTGGCGAGATCGGCGGTCGGGGCGGTGGTCCAGGCGATGGCGAGCCCGCGTGGATCGGCGGGCTTCGGTGCACCGGTTTTTCGGATACGGTAGATGCCGCCCAGCACGTCGGGCTTCGCCAGCTGTGACGTGGGGCAACAGATCTTGTACCAGCCACCGGTGTCCACCACGAGCAGGCTGCCGTCGGCGTCCTCGAGCACGTCCGTGGGCCGGAAGTCCGCGCTGTCCGAAGTCACGAAGTCCGTGTCGCGCGTGGTGAACGTGGCGCCGGCGGGCGTGAGCTGGTGGCGGGACACTTTTCGCAGGTTGAAGTAACAGACGAACAGGTTCTCCGCGTAGTCGGCGCCGAAGCCGTTCGAACGGTAGGTCGTCGAACCGCAGGGTGCGGCGGCGCCCATGTGGGTCATCATCGGCATCAGATCGCCGGTGCGCGGATGGCCCGCGGACGCGGCGTTCTCCTTGCCGTACACGCCGCCATAGATCGCGTGGATCAGGCCGTCGCGTTTGCCCGCGGCGGGAAGCTGGAAAAATGTCCCGCTGAGAAACCGTTCGCCGGTCGACGAAAACGCGACGCCCACGGGATTGTCCATGCCGCCGGTGAGCACGGGCTCGAGTCCGGTGCCGTCCGGCCGCGATCGAAAGATGTGCGCTGCGCGCGTCACGAAGGCCTTGCCGTTGCCGAGCGTGTGCCGCTGTTCGGCGAACGCGCCCTTCGTCCAGTAGAACCAGCCTTCGGGCCCGAGATAAGGACCGTGCAGATCGTTCGCGCAGCCGGTGAGCGTCTTGCCGTCGTACCACGCCTCGCGCTGGTCGGCCACGCCGTCGCCGTTGGTGTCGGTGAGTTTCCAGATGTGCGGCGGCGCGGCGACATAGAGCGAGCCTTCGTAGAACAGCGCGCCCTGCGGAAACATCATGCGCTCGGCAAACACCGTGGAGTGTTCGAAGCGGCCGTCGCCGTCACGGTCCTCGAGGCGCACGACGCGGTGCGGTTTCTCCTCGAACTGCTTGGGCGCGCGTTCGCTCAGGCCGGAGGAATCCGTGGCGTAGAGCCGGCCCTGTTCGTCGAACGCGATCGAGATCGGGCGGTTGACCAGCGGCGGCGCTGCGACGAGCTCGACGGTGAAGCCCTCGGGCACGGTGAGCGTCTGTGTGGCGAACTTGAACGAGGCCGTGCGGACGGGTGCCGCCGCCGCGACGGCGGACGAGGGAGCGCTCGTCTCCCGGGTGGAGGCCGCCGCCGCGGGCGACTTCCGCGAACAGCCCATCCCAGCGAGTGCCGTGAGACCGAGGGCAATGAAAAGAGGGGAGCCGGAGAGTTTCATGGGACCTGGGGCCGACCCGACCACTCGCTGGCGTTCGTAGCTACGAGCGCCAGCGAGTGGCCGGGTCGCCTGGGAAACGGGAGTGACGCAGAAGACGTCGTATCGCATAGGTGCGATCGCGGCGGCACGCAATCCTGCGCCAAGCCGCCGTTGGAAAACGTCGCTTCGTTCCCACGCCGCCCCGTTTCACTTGCGTCGGGTCGGCCGGGCTCTGAACGTGCACCGGCAAGCGCATTCCACCTATGAATTCAAAAACTGTCCTCGGATGGATCAGCGGGGCGGTCGTCATCTTTGTCGTCGTCATCGCCGGCTCGGCCGCCACGTACGTCGTGGACCCGGGCTATCGCGGCGTCGAAGTGATGCTCGGCAAAGTGTCGCCCGGGTTCAAACCGGAGGGCTTCGGCTTCAAGCTGCCCTTCATCACCAACGTCGAGCCTCAGCTCATCCGCCAGCAGACGGCGAAGATGCAGGCGGACTGTTATTCATCGGATCTGCAGCAGGTGAAAATTGACGTGCGCGTCCTCTATCGCGTGCCCGAGGCCTCGGTCGTCGCGGTGTTTCGCGACTACGCGGGTGATCCCTTCGAGTCGCTCGTGAAGCCACGCGTCGCGGAGGCGTTGAACGAGCTCACGGCATTGCGGAGCGCCGAAATGATCGTGCAGAAGCGCGAAGAGGTGAAAAGCAAGGCGCTGGAGGGCGCGCGGCGAAAGCTGGGCGACGTCCTCATGATCGAGGATCTCGTGCTGGAAAACATCAACCTGACGAGCGCGCTGGAGAACGCGATTGAGGCCAAGATGGTGCAGGAGCAGGAGGCGGCCCGCGCGCGCTTCGCGCAACAGCAGGTGCAGGTCGAGGCCAGCACCGTGGTGATCAAGGCCAAGGGCGAGGCGGAATCGATGGTGCTTCGCGGCAAGGCGCTGCGGGAAAATCCGAGCGTGCTCGAACTTCAGATCATTGAACGCTGGGACGGCATCACGCCGCTGGTGGTCGGTCCCGGTGTCACCGGCGCCAACATGATGCTGCCGCTGGGCGATTTCACCACCGGCGCGAGCCCGGTGACGAAGGAGGGCTCCAAATGAGCGCCATGCGTTTTGACGAGGCTCCGCCTCAAATCGATCCGGTGTTCATGAAGCGGCTGGTCGGCACGGTCATTCTCTTGTTCGTCGTCGTCGTGCTGTCGTCCTCGGTCGCCTACGTCGTGCAGCCGGGCTTCCGTGGCGTGGCCGTCACGCTCGGCACGGTGTCGCCGGGCTTCAAGCCCGAGGGCTTTGGTTTCAAACAGCCGTTCGTGACCCACGTGCATCAGATTTCCATCCGGCAGCAGACGCGGCCGATGCCGGCCGAGTGCTATTCGTCCGATCTGCAGCAGGTGAAGATGGAAGTGCACGTGTTGTATCGCGTCCCGGAAAAATCCGTCGTGAAGATCTTCCAGGAATTCGCCGGCGAGCCGTTCGACAACCTCATCGCGCCGCGCGTGCAGGAGGCGTTGAAGGAAGTCGCCGCCACGCAGAGCGCGGAGCAGATCGTGAAGCATCGCGAGGAGATCAAGAACCGCACCCTCGAGCTCGCGCGCAAGAAGATCGGCGCCGACTTTCTTGTGGTTGCGGATCTCGTGATTTACCACCTCTCCCTGTCGTCGGAACTCGAGGCGGCGATTGAAATGAAGATGGTGCAGGAGCAGGAGGCGGAGAAGGCCAAGTTCACGCAGCTCAAGGCGCAGATTGAAGCCGACACCGCGATCATCCGCGCGAAGGGCGAGGCCGAGGCGATCCAGGTGCGCGGCTCGGCGCTGCTCGCGAATCCCGACTTCATCAAACTCCAGATCCTGCAAAGCTGGAACGGGCGTTCGCCGCTCGTGGTCGGCGGCGGAGGCTCCAACATCCTGTTGAATCTCGACGAACTCAGCAAACGGTCCACGGCCCCGACCGCGGCACCCGGCACTCCGCGCACCGTGATCCCGCCGTCGACGCCGAAGAAAGCACGATGAATCCCCGGTCGCGTGCGGTGCTCCAACTGGCCGTTCTGCTCGGAGTCACGGTCCTGCTGCTGTTGTTGTTCCCGGCCGGCTTGGCCTTCGTCGAGATGGCGGCGCGTGAGCTCCGTTACCTGTGGTGGCTGATCCTGCTGGCTGCGCTCGGCGCCTGGCTGGTGTGGGGCGTCGGCCGGAAAAAGAAATAGTTCCGCCTCACGCCGCGCGCTCGCCGCATCTTGCGACTCGCCCCCGTTTCCGCGGCGGCTCAACGTCGGGCTTTTCCGCCATGATGTTCCAACCCCGTCTTGTCTGCGTGGCCCTGGTGACGCTCGTCGCCGCGGTGTTCTCTCCCTGGGCCGATGCCGCGGACGATGCGGCGGTCCGCGTGATGTCGTACAATGTGCGCAATTCGCGCGCGGCCGACGGCGAGAACGCGTGGCCGAAGCGCCTCGAGCTCTTTTTCGAGCCGATCCGCGACTTCGGTCCCGACCTGATTGGCTTCCAGGAGGTGCTCGCCGACCAGCATGACGAAATCGCGCGGCGCCTGACGGCGTATTCATTCAGCGGAGTCGCGCGCGACGACGGCGTGCGCAAGGGCGAGTGGTCGCTCATCGGCTACCGCAAGGAGCGGTTCAGCTTGGTGAAGGCGGGGGATTTCTGGCTTTCGGAGACGCCCGACGTCATCGGCAGCAAATCCTGGGACGCCGCGCTGACACGCCTGTGCAGCTGGGTGCGGCTGCGCGATCGGATCACCGGCCGCGAGCTCGTCTATGCGAACACCCACTTCGATCACAAGGGCGTGATCGCGCGGCGCGAAGCGAGCCGGGTGCTGTCGGAACGTCTCGCGCCGATCGCGGCCGGCGTGCCCGCGATCCTCAGCGGCGATCTCAACATCAACGAGGACAACCCCGCCTACCTTGTCCTCGTGCAACCGACCAATCCGGCGCTGACCCGCTGGATCGACACGTACCGCGCCGTGCATCCGGTGCGCAAACCGGATGAGGCGAGCTTCAACGGCTTCAAGGACGTCGTCGTCGGTTCGCGGATCGACTTCATTTTCTGCACGTCGCATTTCACGCCGACGGCCGCGGCCATCGTGCGGACTTCACGCAACGGCCGCTTCCCGTCCGACCATTACCCGGTCACGGCCGTGTTGCAGCCGAAGAAACCCGGCACGCCATGAACTGGTTGGTACGAACCTGGCTTTTCGCGGGCGCGGTGCTGGCCGTCACGCTCGCTTCGGCCCGCGCCGCCGAAACGACTTCGCGACCGAACATCGTGCTGATCGTCGCGGACGATCACGGCACCGACGCGCTGGGCTGCTACGGCAATCCGGTGATCAAGACGCCGCATCTCGACGCGCTGGCGGCGGACGGCACGCGGTTCACGCACGCGTTCTGCACGACGGCGAGCTGCAGTCCGTCACGCTCGGTGATTCTCACCGGCCAGCACAATCACCGCAACGGCATGTATGGCCTGCAGCATGACATGCATCACTTCCAGTCGTTCGACGGGCTCAAGAGCCTGCCGGTGCGACTGGCGGAGGCCGGCTATCGCACGGCGCGCATCGGCAAGTTTCACGTCGCGCCCGAGGCGGTGTACGCGTTTCAAACCGTCTTGTCCGGCGGCGCGGCCAACGATCCCGCGAGCCTCGGCCGCAGTCCGGTCGAGATGGCGAACCAGACGCGGAGCGTGATGACGGTGCGCGACGCGCGGCCCTTCTTCCTCTATTTCGCCGTCGATGATCCGCACCGCGGCAACATCGTGCTGCCGAACGGGCGTCCGTCCTTCGAGACGCATCCGGCGCCGAATCCTTTCGGTAACCGCGCTGCGGGCTATCCGGGCATCACGGCGGTCACGTATCGGCCGGAGGACGTCATCGTGCCGGCGTTTCTGCCGGACACGCCGGAAGCGCGCGCCGAGCTCGCACAGTATTACCAGGCTGTGTCGCGGCTCGACCAAGGCGTCGGCCGGCTCGTGCAGTTGCTCAAGGAAACCGGCCAGTACGAGCGCACGCTCATCGTGTATATTTCGGACAACGGCGTCGCGTTTCCCGGCGCCAAGACGACGCTCTACGATCCCGGCACGCGGCTGCCGTGCATCGTGCGGGCGCCCGCGCGCCAGCGGCCGGGGAGCGTGCAGGCGGCGATGGTCACGTGGGCGGATCTTACGCCCACGTTGCTCGAAGTTGCGGGAGCGCCGGTGCCGGCGGACGCGTTCGACGGCCGATCGTTTCGCGGGGGGCTCGACGGCGCGCCGCTCGCCGGCTGGGACGAAGTGTACGGTTCGCACACGTCGCATGAGATCACGATGTACTACCCGATGCGCAGCGTGCGGACGCGGCGTCACAAGTTGATCCACAATCTCGCGTCCGGGCTGCAATTCCCCTTCGCGCTCGATCTCATTCAGTCGCCCACGTGGATCAGCGTGCAGCAAAGCGGTGCGACTATCTACGGACGTCGGCCGATCGCGCAGTTTCTGCGCCGGCCGGAGTATGAACTCTACGATCTCGAAACCGATCCTGCCGAAGTGACCAATCTTGCCGACGCGCCGGAGCAACAGACCGTGAAGCGCGCGTTGGTCGAAAAGCTGAAGGCGTTTCAGGCGGCGACGAAGGATCCATGGATCCACAAGTGGACGTACGAATAGACCGGCCGGCTTCTTAAAGGATTGTACGCGCGGAGCGGCGCTGGTTATTTGCGGGTGAACCCTGAACGGAGGCCGGACATGCATGCGAAGAATCCCCTGAAGCCCCTCGCGACGCGGCGCACTTTCCTCAAGCAATCCCTGCTGGCCGGCGGCGTCGCCGTGGCACCGCTCATCGTGCCCGCCAGCGTGCTCGGTCGCGGCGGTAGCGTGGCGCCGAGCAACCGCATCACGCTCGGTGGCATCGGCATTGGCCCGCGTGGCCGCCAGGTGCTGGCGTCGATGCTCGCCGAGCAGGACGTGCGTTATGTCGCCACGTGCGATGTGCAGGCGTCGATGCGGGCGTCGGTCAAGGCGATGGCCGACGAGCATTATGGCAACAAGGACTGCGCGACGTACCGCGATCTGCGCGAACTCATCGCGCGGCCGGACATCGACGCCGTGCTGATTGCCACCGGTGATCGCTGGCACGCGCTGGGTTCGATCCTCGCGGCGAAGGCGGGCAAGGATGTCTACAGTGAAAAACCCTGCGGCATCACCATTGGTCAATGCCAGGCGCTGTCGGATGTCGTGCGCCGCACCGGCCGCGTGTTCCAGGCCGGCACGCAGCGGCGGAATGTACCGAACTTTCAATTCGCCGTTCACCTCGCGCGCAGCGGGAAGCTCGGGCGCCTGCACACGATGCACGCGTCAATCTACAAGCTGGAGTGCAACTACAGCTGGCTGCCCGCGGAGCCGGAACCGCCGAAGGACCTGATCGATTGGGATATGTGGCTCGGGCCGAGCCCGTGGCGTCCGTTCAACCGATCCTACGTCGTGGATCGGCGGTGGCGGGGCTATTACGATTTCGATTCCGGGGCCAAGCTCCTCGACTGGGGCGCGCATACGGTCGACATCTGCCAATGGGCGAATGACGCCGACGCCACCACGCCGGTCGAGTACGAGCCGGACGGCGGCACGATTTACGCGCGTTACGCGAATGGCGTTAAGCTCGTGCTGCGACCCGAAGGCTGGATCGGCCAGCCCGCGGCGGCGGCAGGTGCGGCGAATTTCGCCGTCGGATCGACCGGCACCTGTCCGGTGCGCTTTGAAGGTGACGAGGGCTGGGTCGAGACCGGCGACAACGGTTCGGTCGAACTGCATCCGGCGTCGCTGCGCGCGGAGTGGCGCGCCTTCACGATGCGCGGCACGGATCCCGCGCAGCACACGCGCGAGTTTCTCGACTGCGTGAAATCGCGCGGACTCCCCGCGGCGAACTTCAAGGTGATGCGGCACTCCCATCTCGCGTGTCACGCCGCGGCGATCGCCTGGCAACTCGGCCGCAAGGTCCGGTTCGATCCGGTCCGCGAGGAGTTCGCCGGCGACGAGCAGGCCAATCGCATGCGCACCCGGGCCATGCGCGAACCCTGGCACGTGTGAGCCCGCCAGCGGGCTTTCCGTCCTGCGACGCTGATTCACGGCGTCACCACCTTTCCCCTACGCCCGTTTTCCTGGTCCCATGAAATGCCGTGCCTCCCTTTTCCTCCTCGCTGGCCTTGGCGCGCTGTTCGTATCGCGCGGCGCGGCGGCGAGCCCCGACCCCGCGCAGACGCGCCAGTTGCTGACGGTGGTGACCTCGGCCGCGCCGGTCGCGGAACGCGCGCGGGCGCTGCAGCAACTCGCCCTCGTGGCGACTCCGGACGCGGTGCCGGCGCTCGCGGCGTTGCTCGGTGACGAACAGCTCGGCCAGTACGCGCGCGACGGACTTGAGCTGATCCCCGGTGAAGCGGCGGCGGCGGCCTTGCGGGCGGCGCTGGGCACCTTGCAGGGCAACGCGCTCGTCGGCGTGGTGAATTCCCTCGGGTTGAAACGCGATCCGGGAGCGGTCGAAGCGCTGCGGCGGCTGGGCACCGAACGCGGTGCGGTGGCGGCACCGGCGGCGTTGCTGGCGCTGGGCCGGATTGGGACGCCCGAGGCGACGCGCGCGCTCGAGCAGGTGCTGAGCGGCGGCCCGGCCGAATTGCGGCCCGCGGCGGCGGAGAGTTTGATTTTGTGTGCGGATCGGGCGCTGCAGGACGGACTGCCGGCGGTGGCGCGGACGTGGCTGACAGCGGTGAGGCAGGCGGACGTGCCGGCGCCGCTGCGGCTCACAGCGACGCGCGGGCTCATCTTGGCGGGCGGACCGGAAGGCCGGGCGTTGCTGCTGGAGCAACTGCGTTCCGGCAAGTCCGAACAGGTCGGAATGGCGTTGCGCACGCTGCGCGATCTGCCGGATGCCGGCACGACGTCCGCGTTGGTGGGAGCACTCGATGGGCTGGAGCCGCCGTTGCAGCCGCTCGTGCTGCGCGCGCTGGTGGATCGCGGGGGCGACGGGGTGTTACCGGCCGTGGAGAGCCGGGCCGCGACTGGTACCGGAGAAATTCAAGTCGAGGCATTGCACGGCCTCGGCCGGATCGGACGCGCGTCGAGCGTGCCGATCCTGCTCAACGTCGTGCGCACGTCATCCAGCGACGCCGCCGTCAGTGCGGCGCTCGCGGCCCTCGCGCGCATCGAGGCGGCGGATACGGCGGCGCGGATACTCGCGTTGCTGCCGGCGGTCGAGCCGGCGCTGCGGGTGCGGTTGATTGCGGTGCTGGGCGAGCGCAAGGCCGTCGAGGCGAACGGCGAACTCCTGCGACTGGCCGGCGGCACGGATGCCGCGGTGGCGCAGGCGGCGTGGCGCGCGCTCGGGCTCAGTGCGACGCCCGCGGATCTCCCGTCATTGATCCGACTGGCGGTCACGGCACGCGACGATGCGGAACGGACGCTCGCGGACCGCGCGATCGTGACCACCGCGATGAAGCTGCTCGAGCCCGGCCGGCGCGCCGACGCCGTGCTCAGCGCCTTTCGCGCCGCGACTGATCCGGTGGAGAAGGCGGCGTTGTTGCGGCCGTTGGGCGCGATCCTCCGTACGATGGGCGGCAGTCATGAGGCGTTTTTCGCGGTGCGGGAGTCACTCAAGGATCAGGCCGCTGGCGTCCGCGACGCGGCCGTGAGCTGCCTGGCAGACTGGCCGGATGCGTCCCCGACGACGACGTTGCTCGAACTCGCCTTGAAACCCGCGACGCCGCCCGCGCAACGGGAGATCGCCCTGCGCGGTGCCGTGCGGCTCGCGACGGCGGTGGCGGCGGGACGCGAGCGTTCGCCGCTGAACGCCCACGCGGTTCTCGTGCAGGCAAACCAGGCAGTGCGCACCGACGCGGAGAAGATGATGATCGTGTCCGCGCTCGGCAGTCTGCGGCATCCCGAGGCGGTGACGATGTTGCGGCCGTACCTCGACGATCCCGCCGTGCAGACCGAGGCCCGTCTCGCGCTCGTGCAAGTGGCGCAGGCGCTCGGCGGCGCGAAAGAACCCGGAGAACTGCGGCGGCTGTTGGAGCAGATTGCAGTGAAGGATGCGGACGAGGACGTTCGGCGGCGGGCCGCGCGGCTCGCGAAGGGTGCTCCGGTAGTGGCGGCAAAGACGAAAGCCGGTGCGGGAACGGCTGCACCAGCGGCAAAATCGACGAGCGGGCTCTTCAACGGCACGGACCTCGTCGGCTGGAACGGCGATCCCGGTGTGTGGCGCGTGCGCGACGGCTCGATCGTCGGCGGCTCGATGCTCGGGAATCCGCGCAACGAGTTTCTCGCGTTCGGCCGGACGCTGAAGAATTTTGTGGTGCGCCTCGAGTACCGGATCGTCGGCACGGAAGGCTTCATCAATGGCGGCGTGCAGGTGCGGAGCGTCCGCATCGCCCAGCCGCCGAACGAAATGAGCGGCTACCAGGCCGACATCGGCGCGGGGCATTCGGGCTGTTTGTACGACGAATCGCGGCGCAAGAAATTCCTCGCTCGCGGCACCGAGGAACAGATCAAGCGTCTCGAGAAACCCGGCGAGTGGAACCGTTACGAGATCCGCTGCGACGGACCGCGCGTGGAAATCTCGCTCAACGGCGAGCGGACCGTCGCGTACACCGAGGACGATGCGAGCGTGGCGGCCGAGGGACTGCTGGCGTTACAGATTCACGGGAACTGCAAGGCCGAGATCGCGTTTCGGAATCTGCACCTCGAGGAGCTACAGTGAGCCTGAAGACGTCACGACGGCCTTCCGGACGTGGACCGCGGGCACGGTTCGTGGGGCTCGCGCTGCTGGCCGCGACCGGCGGATGGGCCGCGACCTTTCCGAAGCCCGAACCTGAGCGCCAGTTTGCCGAGCTCAAAGTCTACGATGCTGCGGGCCGGCCGTGGCGCGCCGCGGTGGAGGACTGGGCGGGCGCGCGGCAGCGAGTCGCGGCGGATCCGGCCTGGGCGCAGTGGTTGCAGAAGGAGCGCGACGCCGTGGACCGCTGGAGCGCGAAGCATCGCGATCGCGTTTCCTGGATCGCCGGCTGGTCGCATGATGGCGTGAGCCCGAAGGACGGGTCGCGTGTGACGTGGGACGAACGCATCCCGCGAGAGGAAGTCAGCCATTTTTCCAGTCCGTCCGATCCGAAGATTGAGATCACGCCCAAGCTGCACGCGTGGTGGGTGGTGTCGTTTCGCGACCGGCACGTCGAGACGCTGGTGCGAGCGGCGCGGTTGTTTCGCCTGACCGGCGAGACGCGGTATGCGACGTGGGTGTCCGGGCAGATTGATTTCTATGCGGACAACTTTCTGCAGTGGGAACCGCAGCGGCCCGGACACCAGGCGCGGCTTTTCTGGCAGACGCTCACCGAGGCGACGAATCTCGTGAAGTTTGCCGAGGCCGTGCGGCTCCTCGGCGACGCGGTGCCCGCGGCGCAACGCGAGCGGTGGCGCGAGCAATTCTTTACGCCCGAGGTGCAGGCATTGAACGCGAATTTCCAGAGTATCCACAACATCGCGACGTGGCAGCGCTGCGCGGTCGCGCAGGTCGCGCTGCTCTTCGGCGACGAGCCGATGTGGCGGGCGGCGCTGGATGGACCGTTTGGCTTGCGGCGGCAGATGGCGGAGGGAATTACGAGCGATTACCTCTGGCACGAGCAGTCGCTTGGCTACAACGCGTACGTCGTGCGGGCGGTGATGTCGCTGTTCACGGCGGCGGGTTTGCAGGGGCGCGCGGCCGAGCTGGCACCGGAAATGGCCACGGCGGAAAACCTCATGCTCGCGCCGCTCTACCTGCGTTTCCCGAACGGCTTTCTGCCGAATCCGGCGGACAGCGGCGGACTCAGCCAGGCACCGAACCGGGAGTTGTTTGCCGAGACGTATCGCGTGTTTCCGACGACGCTGGGCCTCGAGGAGGCGGCCGGTCGGCGCGATTGGAACACGTTGCTCGATCCGCCGCCGGCGTCACCGCATCGGTTCACGCTGCCGCCCGTGGCCAGCCGGAATCTGGCGTCGAGCCGCATGGCCGTGCTGCGCGAGGGCGGCTGGCAGGTGTTCGTGCATTACGGGCAGCTCACGAAATCGCACAGCCAGAGCGAGGCGCTGAATTATTCCGCTGCCTTCGGGGAGACGGATATCACGCACGATCCGGGCACGGTGGGTTATGGCTCGCCGCTGTACCGGGGCTACTACACGCGCGGGCTCAATCACAACGTGCCGCTCGTCAACGGCGAGGGCCAGACGCCGCCCCAGGCCGGCGTGCTTGAGTCGTTTTCCGCGCAGCCGCCGCGGGTGGCGGTGGCCCAGCCCGCCTATCGGGCGGAGGCGCGGGCGGCGCGGACGTTGGCGATTGAGGGCGGGGCGCTGGTCGATCGCAGCAGCGTTGAAAGCAAGAAGGGCGCGCAACGGCTCGGGCAGGCGTTGCACCTGCAGGGTCGGGTGCGGTTGTCGGCGGAATTCGCGCCGGCGTCGGATTTTGCGCCGGGCCGGCCTGACTCGTTCGGGCACTGGCGGGACGTGCGGGCGGCGTCGTTCACGGACCGGGCCGAGCTTGTTGTCGACTACGGGAAGGGCGTCGTGATGCGCGTGACGGTGACCGCGCCGGGGGCGTTTCGGCTGTGGCACGGGTCGTCGCCCGATGTGCCGCCGCGCCGGCGCGAGAGCCTCTATCTGGAACTTGCGGAGCCGGCGGAGCGGGCGGCGTTCACGACGACATTTGCGCCGGTGAACGAGTAAACCCCATCGCCCCAACCTCCTGCACTTAACCGCGGATGGCGCGGATTTGGCGGATAGGCGAAGCGTCCGCGTTGTCAGCAAAATCCGGGGTCGATGGGATGGTGAGGATCCGAGTGAAAGGGAGAAGAGCACCGTCCGGTTGGTCTAATCGCGGTGGGGCTGGCGATGCACCGGGCTCATGAGTGTCGCGTTTGGTTACAGCCGTGACCCCGGGGATTTCCCGGGTGCGCGGACCGTTATTTGCGCGGTGGTGGCAGAATTGCGTCGGCTGCGCTTACATTTTTGGGCCGCGCGGAGATTACGCAGGTGAAAAATCTGAATTGGGTAAGGCGCGAGCTCACACCATCTAGCCGCGGTGTTAACGAGCTTTTCACAAGTCGGCACGTCGCGTGCAGAAGTGAAGGGGAAAACGGTCACTTTCATTCCTCCTTCTTCATTCCCGACCGCGCTCAACCCTACCCGCGATGGACTCCTCCAATAACTTCACGCTTCACGTCCTGGATTCCCTTTGTGCGTTGTCGCCTGAGGATCAGCCCCGGGCGCTCCATGATCTGATCGCCCGGCCGATCAAGACGCTCTCCATCTATAGGATCCTCGAACTGCGGAGCGCGATCGCTTCCGGACTGGATCCCGAACTGCCCATGGTGTCGGCCGCGCTCGATTTGATCGACGGCCAGATCGCGTTGCGCGACATCGGCGGCGACGCGGATTGGCGTTGAGCGGGTGATTTTGAGGCGCGGCGACCGGGTGACGGTTGCCGCGTCGGGTTAGGGCCGCCGGTTTTCCGGCCGGTCGATGCTTGCGGGCGCGGGGACCGTGCGACATGCCAGAGATCGTGTCCGTCTCGAATCAGCCCCCGCGAGAAACCCACGCGTTGTGGAGCCTGCTGTTCCGCAATCGGGAGGCCGCGCAGCGGGGAGTGCGGGCGGGGGTCGTGGCGAGATATGTAGAGGATCCCGAAGCGTTCAAAAGCGCGATCGAGATTGTAATTCTCACCATCGCCGAAGAGGGGCACCTGGCTTTGGTGGGTAGGGCACAAGGAAAGCGGGTGGTTTCGGAGACATCATCGCCTCCAGCCAAGGGGATATTCCTAGAAAGCGTTACTTGGAATGAAACGCCAATACCTGCCCGACGCCATTGGATTTCCGAAAAAGGTTCGGCAGTGACGGCAATTTTTGAAACTCAGCTGGGAGATGTGACCGGTGAATTTCGTCGAATGGTAGATGCGGATCTCGTTGAGGTTGATCGATTGTTCAACGGCTCGACCGAATCGCAGCCAGAAGCACGACGGAAGACACGAACTGAGAAAGCGACGCCAGAAGCGCCGCCCGTCGCCCCGGCGCAGGCCGCTTCGGTGGGACTTCCTTTTGCGGCCCTGCGCGAAACCGCTGTATCCGCGGCGGTGCGACAGATGCTGGATCGCGCGGCCGAAGGAGCCGGGCGCGCCGGCGGACCGGCGATCCTGACGAGTGAGCACCTGCTCGACGGCGTGCTGGGCGTGGGGGCGGGTGATCTCGCCCGCAGCGCCTCCGGCGCTGATCCGGGTGCGGCGGGAAACTTTGTCCAACTGCTGAACGCGCGCAGCGAAGCCTTCGTTCGCTCCCGGATCGATCCGCTCGCACCGGACCTTGAAACGCCGCGGCCTGACGTGAGCGTGGCCGCGGACGTGCAGGCGATCCTTGCCCGCGCCCGCGAACTGGCGGAAGCCACGGGACAGGCGGACCAACGCATCGCCGGCCGCCATCTGATCGTGGCGTTGCTCGACACGCGGGCGCCGGATGGCGGACGCAGCGAGGCGGTGCAGGCGCTCGCAGACGGAGGCTTCGATCTCAGGCAGGTGCGCGCAGATTTTCTCCGCGGACTGATTGAGCGCGGTCCGGAGGCCGAGCGGACGGCGTGGGGCCGGGTGAGCGCGGCGGCACCTGCGGCGGATCAGCGGGCTTGGCTGCCGGCGTTCAATGCCGATCTGGCGAGCGGCGAGGACAAGCTGGACATGACGCCCGACATCGAGGCGATGGCCAGTCTCATTGTTTCGAATACACTGAACCCGCCGCTCTCGATCGGGCTCTTTGGCAACTGGGGTTCCGGAAAAAGCTTCTTCATGCAGAAGCTCCGGAAGCGCATCGGCGAACTCGCCGGCGGCCGGGATGACGGCAGCCGCAGCGTGTACTGGCCGAACGTCGTGACGGTGGAGTTCAACGCGTGGCACTTCGTCGACGCGAACCTGTGGGCAAGCCTGGTCGCGCATCTTTTTGGCGAGCTCCAGCGCTGGGGCCGAGAGGATGCCAGCATTGCGGCCACGGTGAAGCAGCAGAAGAAGGATGCGCTCGAGCAATTGAAGGTGGCCAGCGAGGCGCGCGATGCGGCGCGGGAGAAACTCCTCGAGGCGACGCGCGTGCTCGACGAGGCGCAGAAGAAACATCGTGCGGCGACCGGCGCGCTCGAGGCCGACAACAAGGCGCTGAGCGTGCAGCTGGCGCGGAATCTCTGGGCCGAGATCGGAGCGAATCCGGAGCTCACGCGCCAGGTGGCGGAGGCGCGCCGGCAGTTGAGCAACAGCCGGCTTGCAGCGAGCGAATCCCTGGAGTCCGTCGAACGGCTCCATCACCAGATCAAGCAACTCGGTGAAACCGGCGGGCGGTTGCGCGCCACGGGCTGGACCATGCTGCACGGCAGCGGCCGCTGGGTCGCGCTGGCGTGGCTCCTGGGTGGGACCGGACTGGCGCTGCTGCTCGGCCTCAGGGAGCCGGGCAAAATGGATTTCGGCCCGGTGGCGAGCGTGGTCGCGCAGGTGGCGGCGATTGTCATCGCCGGTGCCGACTGGGTCACACGCAGTGCCCGCAACGTGAGCGGTCTGCTCGTGCCGCTCGAGGGCGCGCGCAAGGCCATTGAGGCGGCGTATCAGAAAGTCAGTGACGATCGCGACGAGCAGGTCGCAAGACTCAAGGGCCAGGTCGATGCGTCGATGGCCCAGGTGACCGTGGCCGTGCAGACGCTCGCGAAGGCGGAGCAGGCGGTCGCGGCCGCGGAGGCGCTCGTGCGGGAAGCCACCACGGCCCGCATGATCAGCCGGTTCATCGAGAGCCGGGCGGGCAGCGAGGACTACCGCCGGCACCTGGGCATCGTCTCCACGATTCGCGAGGACTTCGATCACCTCAGCAAACTGATCTCCGCGCATAACGCGGCGGTGCTGGAAACAGCGGCGACCTCGTCCGCGGCGTCCAACGTCGAGTCGAACGTGGCTCCGCCGTCGCTCCCCGCCGCCGCGGGCACCACCGATCTCGGCATCAACCGCATCGTGCTCTTCATCGATGACCTCGACCGGTGTCCGCCGGCGCGCGTCGTCGAGGTGCTGCAGGCCATTCACCTCCTGCTGGCCTTTCCGCTGTTCGTGGTCGTGGTCGGCGTCGACTCCCGCTGGGTCGAACACTCGCTGACGATGGAATACCCGGAACTGCTGAAGCGGAACCAGGCGGCCGGGGCCAACGGGGCGGGCGGCACCCCGGAGGGCGAGGATCGGTCGGCGCGACCGAGCGATTATCTCGAGAAGATTTTTCAGATTCCGTACCGGGTGCGCCGGCTCGATGCCACCGGCTGTCGCGGCCTGATCGATGCGCTGGTCGCCGGTGATCGCGAGACCCCGCGCGTCACCCCGCAGGCAAATCCGGGCCGCCTGCCGCCGGCGCCGCCCCCGGCCGTGTTGCGGGGCGGGGAAGCGCTGGCACCTCGCGAGCTTCAGCCGCGGAGCGATCGCGCTGCGGTCGCCGGTGGAGCGGGGACAAAATCTCCGTTGAAGGTCGAGCCGGCTGCGGTGCGTGGCGACAGCGTGCCGCCGCGCATCGACGTCGCAGCGTTGCGGCTGACGGAGGGCGAAATCGTGACCATGAAGGCGCTCGCGTGGTTGATCGGGCGTTCGCCGCGGGCCACGAAGCGATTTGTGAACATCTACCGGCTGCTCAAGGCCGCGGTGCCGGCGGCCGAGCAGGAGGCGTTTCTCGCCGGTGGCTACGTCGTCCCGATGCTGCTGCTCGCGGCCGCCACCAAATCGCACGCGCTCGCCGCGGAACTGGCCGTGGAGCTGGCCAAGGTGGAGATGTCCGGGACGAGCCTGCGGGAGGTGCTGTCGCGTTTGAATGTGCGACTCGAGGAGGAGTCGCTGGCCAACTTCCTCGCCGCCCTGCGCCATCACGCCGACATCAAGCAGCCGGTGCTGGGCGTCGACGTCCCGCGCTGGCATCGGCGCGTCGCGCAATTCTCCTTCGAGGAAACGTCGCTCTGAGAGAGGGCGTGCGTGGGGGCGTGGGACGAGGGCCGACGCGCGCCCGGATTTTAGACAGAATGGACGGAATGGATCAGAATGGTGCGAGCACCGTCGGCGGAGGTCATCGTGTGACCTCACGCACTGCTCCGGCCTTGGCTCCATTCTGATCCATTCCGTCCATTCTGTCTAAAAACAAACCCGCCGTCCGGCATCGAGGGCGCGGACGGCGGGCTTCAGTGCGACCGATGAGGTTGGCCTCAACGCTATCGTCCGATTCATACCAATCGCTCTTTGCCTTTGGACTTTAGCCGTGGCTACGAGCGCCAGCGAGTGGCCGTTCGGCCACTCGCTGGCGCTCGTAGCCACGATCGATCCAGAAGTCCAAAAGCAAGGAGCGATTGGTATCAGATCACGTTTTCCGCCGCCTCGACGGGCGCGGGGACGAAGTCGGAGTACACGCGGAATTCCGTGCCGCCGATTTCGAAGTGCTCGTGACAGCCGAACTGGCCATCGTGGAGAATCGTCTGGTGGTGCAGCGGCGTATTATAGATCAGCCAGATGGCGCGCGGGTTTTCCCGCACGGACTGCGCGATGTTCTTCAAGGTCCGGGCGAGGACGACTTCGTTGAACGGATTATAAAGGAAGAAGACGGTTTCGTCGCCGCTGAACGCATGATCGGCCGCATCCGACTCGACCACCTCGATCGCGGCCGCGCCGGGATGCTTGCGTTGAAACAGCGTGGCGTTCTTCCGGGCCTGGCGGCAAAGCTGCGAGCAGAAATCAACGCCGACCACGCGCTTGAAACCGTGATCCGACGCCAGCAGCAGGACGCGGCCCTTGCCGCAGCCCAGATCGACAAACGCCCCGTTCTTCGGGAGCTGCAGGCGCTGCAGCAACTGCAAGAGCGGACGCGCGCGCGACGCCTGATAATGGACGGCGTGCGCCTTGTTGTCGGACGGCGTCTCAAATGAATCCACCTTCACCCAGCGCGTTGTCTCCGTCCCATGCTTCCAGTCGAAACCGAAATCGGCTACCACATTGTAGACGATCTTCAGCGTTCGCAGCAGGCCTTTCTCCTGCAGACTATGAACAAGCCAGTTGGCGGGATGCACGGGACGTGTAGTTTCGCCGCGAAGGATTTTGCAGCAAGGGATAATCTCGCTTTTGCGGCAGTTTTCTCACGGAAAAGTGAAGGGAAATCTTACACTTTCACCGCGTAAAAATGATGATCGATTTGCACAAAGCCCGCTGAGGCTCCCGCGTGGCGCGGCGGAGGCGGTCCGGTGCCGCGCCCCGATGCGGGCTCGACGCGCGCGCGCCGAGTGCATTCGATGCGGAATCCCCGCTCGCCCCCGTGAGCATCGACTTTTCCGATACATGAAACTCAGGACGTTTTTTCTCCGCGGCTGGCTGGGCTCGATGATGGTGGCGGGTGGGGTGGGGGCGGCATCCGCGCCGATTGAAGATGCGCAGGCACGGGCGGCACTGCCGGAATTCAAATACATCCCGGCCGCGGAACCCGGCGAACTGACCCGCGCCTCCGCGTTGAGTTCCGAGTCGTTTCGCGGGTGGTCGCGATCCCAGGGTGACAACGGCGCGCGACGTTACTCAGCGCTCACGCAGATTACGCGGGACAATGTGCGCGACCTCGAAGTGGCATGGACGTATCGGGCCGGCGATGGGGCGGCCAACATCCAGTGCACGCCCATCATCGTGGATGGACTGCTCTATGCCCCGACGCCCGGCCGCGCGATGGTGGCAATCGATGCCGCGACGGGCGTCGAACGCTGGCGCAAGCAGGTCGGCGATGGCGCGCGCGCCGGCCGCATCCAGGACGTGCCCGCCCGCCGGGGATTGGTGTACTGGCCGGGCGACGCGTCGAACGCCCCGCGGATTCTCTTCGGATCGGGCGACTGGATTCACGCGGTCAACCCGAAGACCGGCGAATCGTTGCGTCAGTTCGGCGACGGCGGCCGCGCGCCGATTCCCACCGGGGCCACGGCCAGCGGCGCGATCTACCGGCACGTCTTCGTGACGGCCGGCGTGAGCGGGGACATCTACGGCTTCGATGTCCGCACCGGAAAAACGCTGTGGCGCTTTCACTCGGTTGCGCGCGGGGAGGAATTTGGCGCCGACACCTGGGACGGTCCGCAGGCGGGCGCGAATGGCTGGAGCGGACTCTCGCTCGACGACGATCGCGGCATCGCGTTTGTCGCCCTCGGCGCGCCGCGCCCCGACATGGTCGGCGTGGGCCGGCTCGGCGACAATCTCTTCAGCAATTGCGTGCTTGCGATCGATGTCCTGACTGGCCGCCGGCTCTGGCATTTTCAGGACGTGCGCCACGATATCTGGGATCTCGATGTGTGCGCGCCGCCGAATCTCGTCACAATCACCAAGGACGGCCAGCGTATCGATGTCGTCACGTGCATGGCGAAATCCGGCCACCTCTTCGTGCTCGATCGGTTGAGCGGAAAACCGATTTTTCCCGTGCGGCTCCGGCGCGCACCGGTCTCGAAATTGCCGGGTGAGCGGACCTCGCCCTATCAGCCCGATCCGGAATTGCCCGAACCGCTTTCGCGCATGGAGTTCAACCCCGCGGACATCACCGATCGCACGCCCGAGGCGCGGGCGTTTGTGCAGAAGATCGTGGAGCGATCGAGCTATGGTTTCTTCGAGCCTTTCACCGAGGGGAAACCCACGCTCTATATCGGATCGCGCGGCGGTGCGGAATGGTCGGGCGCGGCGGTCGATGTGCCCACCGGGCGGCTCTATGTGACGTCGAACCGCTGGGTCTCGCGCATCACGGTGCTGACGAACAGCGATCGCGAGCGCGATCCGCGTTATCCGGCCACGGCGGGCGAGAAACACTACACGCTGCATTGCGCGGCGTGTCACGGGCCCACGCGCACGGGCGTCGGTATTGCGCCGCCGCTGGTCGGGCTGAAAACGCGGATGAACGACGCCGACGTGCTGGCGCTGCTCGCGGCGGGCCGCGGTGCGATGCCGGCGAATCTGATTCTCACGGCCGATGAAAAACGCGAGCTGCTCGACTATCTCTTCCGGCGCAACCAGCCGCCGTCCCGCGGTGCGGGCACCGCGGAAGCGTCGGACCGGCCGCAGTACGTCTTCGATGGCTTCGGCTTTCTGACGGACCACGAAGGCTATCCCGGCATCAAGCCGCCGTGGGGTTTGCTGAACTGCTATGACTTGAGCACGGGCAAGGCGCTGTGGCGCGTGCCGCTCGGCGAACTTGACGCGCTGACGAAGCAGGGCGTGCCGATCACGGGTTCGCAAACGCTCGGCGGGGCTTCGGTGACCGCCGGCGGCCTTGTGTTTGTGGCGGGCACGGAGGACGAGAAGTTGCGGGCGTTCGATGCAGACACCGGCAGGGAATTGTGGTCGGCGAAGCTGCCGTTTGCCGGCACCGCGGCGCCCGCCGTGTACGAAGCGGATGGACGACAATTCATCGTTATTACTTCGACGGGCGGCGGCCGGGTTGGTGGCGCGTCGGGTCCCGGTGACGCCTACGTCGCGTTTGCGTTGAAACGGCGGTGACGGACGGATCGCGCGGCGGTTCGATCAACCGTTGCGCGCAGCGGCGACGTAAGCGCATCGACGGGAAACGACTGCGAAGGCGTGCGCGCACTTGAGAAAAAATGCGTGCGAATCTCTGCGCGTTTTTTGCGATGCAGCGTCTTTTTCCGGGCTTGAATCGCATCGCACGATCAGCGCGTGAAGCCATCGTAAAATCTCGGCGCGCGCAAAAACGTGTAAATTCCATCGACGTCTAAGTGTTGATATCCATGCGATAAACAACCTGCGGCGACTACGCAGCGGGCGGTTAAGTACCATTCTGAGTTTTGGTCGGAGGCAGGGGAGGCGAAGTGAAGGGCAATGAATTTGCTCTCCTTCTTTTCTCGCCGCGGGGCGGGTGGTGCAAACAGCGGGACGGGCGCATGCGCGCTCGCACTTCTCGCCCTGTCCCTCGCGCCATCGACGGGGTTGGCCGCGGCCGGCGCGGTCACCGTCGGGTCGAGCGTGACCCTGATTGCCACCTCGGATGGCAATCCGGCACCCACCTTCCAGTGGAAGAAGAATGGCAACGCCATCGCGGGTGCTACGTCGTTCACGTATGCGATTCCCGCCGTGACGACCGGCGACGCCGGCACCTACACGGTGGTCGCGACGAACTCGGTGGGTTCGGCCACGAGTCCGGATGAAGTGCTCGTGGTGGAGGCGGCGCCGACGGGATCCGCGCCAGTCATCACGACGCAGCCGATCGCTTCACAAACGGTCGCGACGGGTGCGACCGTGACGATCACGGCGGCCGCGTCCGGTTCGCCGGCCCCGACGTATCAGTGGTACAAGAACGGCTCCGCCATCACCGGCTGGACGACGGCCACGCTCACGCTCTCTGGCGTGTCCACCAACGACACCGCGACATTCTACGTCGTGGCGACGAATTCAGTGGGCACGGCGACGAGCTCGAATTCGGCGCTGACCGTCACCGCTCCGGTGCCGACGACGGTGGCCCCGGCCATTGCGACCCAGCCCGCGGCCAGCCAGACCGTGGTCGCCGGTGGTTCCGCGAGTTTCAACGTGAGTGCCACGGGCAACCCGTCGCCCACGTATCAATGGCGCAAGAACGGTTCCCCGATTTCCGGTGCGACGAACAGCACGTTGGCGCTCGCCGGACTGACGAGCGGCGACAGTGCCACGTACACGGTTGTTGCGACCAATTCCGCCGGCGTGGCCACGAGCAACGACGCGGTCCTTTCCGTCACGGCGGCTCCGCCGACCAGCACGGCCCCGGTGATCACCAGCCAGCCTGTCGCCAGCCAGTCGGTCACCGCGGGCGGCACTGTCACGATGGCTGTCGGCGCTTCGGGTTCGCCGGCCCCGACGTTCCAGTGGCGCAAGAACGGCGTCGCGCTTTCCGGTGCGACCAATGCCTCACTCTCGCTGGCGTTACTCACGGTGAACGACAGCGCGACCTACACGGTCCTCGTTTCAAACTCTGCCGGTTCCGTCACCAGCAATGGCTCGGCCCTCACGGTGAATCCCGCCGCGCCGACGACCGTGGCTCCGGCCATCACGACGCAGCCTGTCGCCAGCCAGTCCGCCCTCGTGGGCGCGACGGTCACGCTCACCGCGGCGGCTTCGGGTACGCCCGCGCCGACCTACCAGTGGCAGAAGAACAGCGTGCCGATGGCCGGTGCCACGACTGCCACGCTCACGCTCGCCGGTCTCGCCGTCAGTGACAGTGCGAGTTACCTGGTCGTGGCCACGAACTCCGCCGGTGCCGCCACCAGCAATGCCTCGGTCCTGACGGTGACCGCGCCGACGGTGGTGACGCCGCCGCCCCCGCCGCCGACATCATCCGGCGTTTCCTCCCCGCCGGTCATCACGCTGCAGCCGCAGCGCACCCAGACGGTCCTGGGTGGCACCACGGCCACGCTTACGGTGCAGGCCTCGGGCTCCCCGACGCCCACGTACCAATGGCGCAAGAATTCGGCGAGCATCGCCGGTGCGACCAGCGCGACGCTTTCGATTCGCGCGGTGACCTCGGCTGATGCGGCCACCTACTCGGTGATTGCCACCAACAGCGCGGGTGCCGTCGTCAGCGACAGCGCGACGCTCGTGGTCAATCTCGAGCCGGTGTTCACGGTCCAGCCCGCGTCCCAAGCCGTCATCTATGGTTCGACCGCCCGCTTCACCGCGTCGGCCGCGGCCATTCCTGGCCCGTCGTATCAGTGGCGCAAGAACGGTGCGCCGCTCGCCGGCGCCACGGCCTCGGTTCTCACCATCACGGGCGTCAGCGACGGCAATCTCGGCGACTACAGCGTTGTAGCCACGAATTCCCTCGGTGCCTCCACCAGCCAGGCGGCCACGCTCGTGGTCGCGGCCCCTCCGGTCATCACGCTGCAGCCCATCAGCCGCACGGTCACGACCAAGTCCAACGTCACCTTCTCCGTGAAGGCGTCCGGCACGCCGGCGCCGACGTATCAGTGGAAGAAGGACGGCGTCGCCATCGCCGGCGCGACCAGCGCGACGCTCGCGCTCAAGTCCGTTTCCCAGTCCGACTCCGGCAGGTACAGCGCCGACGCGACCAATGTCGCGGGCTGGGTGTCGAGCACGCGGGCGACGCTCTCGGTCGTCTACATGCCCGGGAAAAAGCCGACCGACGACGATGAGGGCGCCATCATCACCGTCGACGAACCGGTGGTCGTCGAAGTCGATCCGAAGGCCGCCTCCAGTCTGGTCAATCTCTCCGTGCGCGCCAACGCGGGCGAGGGCAGCGGCGGTCTCATCGTGGGCTTTGTCGTGGAAGGCACGGCGACCAAGGATGTGCTCATCCGCGGCGTCGGCCCCGCGCTTGCCAACTTCGGCGTCGCCAATGCGCTGCTGGATCCGCGCCTCGCCCTGTACTCGGGTGCCACGATCCTGGCGTCCAACGACGACTGGCTGACGAACGACAACGTGGCCTCGATTCTCCAGACCAGCGTGCAGGTGGGCGCGTTTGCGCTGCCCGCGCCGTCGGCCGACTCCGCACTGATGAGCCGGCTGTCGAATGGCGCCTACACGGTGGAACTCACCGGCAAGGCCGGCGCCGGCGTGGCCCTGGTCGAGGTGTACGACGCCCAGTCCGGCAACGGATCGCGGCTCGTGAATCTCTCCGTCCGCGCCCGCATCGGCTCTGGTGCCGACGCGCCGAGCGTGGGCTTCGTCATCGGCGGCACGAACGCGAAGCGCGTCATGCTGCGCGCCGTCGGCCCGACGCTGGCCGCGTTCGGCGTCACCGACGCGCTCGCCGACCCGCAGATCGAACTCTATCAAGGCGACACCCGCATCAGCGTGAACGACAACTGGGGCGGTGACGCCGAGCTCAGCGCGACGTTCAGCCGGGTCGGTGCCTTCGGCTTCTCGGACCCGACCAGCCGCGATGCGGTCATGGTCACCACGTTGGCGCCCGGAGCATACACGGTCATCGTGTCCGGCGTGAACGGATCCACTGGAACCGGGTTGGTGGAACTCTACGAGCTGCCTTAAGCAAATCGGGAATCCATCCTTCCGGACTCGAAGGGGAGCGGGCGCGCGAGCGCCCGCTCCTTTTTTTTCGACGTCCAGTTCCGGCGCTCCCGCCCCGACTGGACGAAGTGCGGAAGTTGAGCACCGTGCTCGCATGCAACTGACCGGCTTCCACCATCTCACGGCTGTCACCGCTGACGCGCCGCGCAATCACGCCTTCTACACTGGGACGCTCGGACTGCGTCTGGTGAAGAAGACCGTCAATCAGGACGACGTCTCCGCGTATCATCTGTTCTACGCCGACGGCCTGGCCTCGCCGGGCACCGACCTCACGTTCTTCGACTGGCCGGTGGCTCGCGAACGTCGCGGCACGCAGAGCATCGTCCGGACGGGACTACGGGTGGGCAGCACGGCGAGTCTCGCGTGGTGGCAGCAACGTTTCGCCACGAACGGAGTCACGCATCACGGCACCGTCGAACGCGACGGTCGCGCCACGCTGGACTTTGAGGATTTCGAGGGCCAGCGGCTCAGCTTGATCGCCGACGACACGCCCGGCCCGGTGCATCCCTGGGCAAAGAGTGCCGTGCCGGCGGAGCACCAGATTCGCGGCCTCGGCGCGATCACACTCAGCGTGCGCGACCTGCGGCCGACCGACGTGGTCCTGACTCAGGTCATGGCGATGCAGCACGTGCGGGAATACGTCGCGCCACGGGCGGGCGCCGACGCTGCGACGTCGACGTTTCACGTGTATCGCATGGGTGGAGACGGCCCGCAGGCGGAGTTGCACGTGCAGGTCGAGCCCGGCGCCAAACCGGCGTCGCAGGGCGCCGGCGGCGTGCATCACGTCGCATTTCGCACGCCGAACTTCCAGGAGTACGAGGCGTGGGCCGAGCGGCTCGCGAAACTCGGCATGCCGTCCAGCGGCCCCGTCGACCGGTTCTATTTCCGCAGCCTCTATTTCCGCGAGCCGAACGGCATCCTGTTCGAGATCGCGACGGACGGCCCGGGCTTCGCCGCGGACGAACCCATGGAAACCCTCGGTGAACGCCTCGCATTGCCGCCGTTCCTGGAGCCGCGCCGCGTCGCCATCGAACGCGGATTGAAACCGCTGGTCACCGCATAATCGAAGCACCCGTACCGTCCGAAACCGATTCCCCGCAACGTGCAACAGCCTGACCCCTTCCGGAAGATGACATGGGGCGGACAAGCGGGGCGCGAAGCGCCAGGCTGTCCGAGCTATGACATCAGAACCTGATATCCAGACAGTGACCGGCGCTCGCGCCGGAGTAATCAAGCTCGGGTTGGACGTTCATTCCAGCTCGATTGTAGTGGTCAGACAGATCGACGCGCAGGTTTCGCAGCCGGCGCAGCATCTTAGTCCCGAACAACTGCCAGCGTTCATGCGACGACAACTGGTGCGAGCGGAGGCCGTGTATAGTTGTTATGAGGCCGGACCGTTCGGTTACACGCTACATCGGCAGCTCACGGCTTTGGGCGTGCACAATCTCGTGGTACGCCCCCGCGACTGGAGCACGTATGGTGAGCGAGTAAAGACCGACAGCCGTGACGCCGCAGCGCTCTGTTCATGCTTGGATCGTTATCTAGCGGGCAATCGCGGCGCGCTGGCGGTCGTGCGAGTACCGAGTGAAGCGGAAGAAGCGGCCCGGGCGATTGGCCGACAGCGCCAGAGCTTGGCGCGAGAGCGAGTGCGTCTGATCCTGCAGGGCAAGAGCGCCGCACTGTTGCGCGGCCTGCGCCTGTCGAAAGATTGGTGGGCGCCGAAGGTTCTCCCGACGCTGGCGTTGCCGGACGAGTTGCTCGCACAACTAGTGATCTGGCAGCGCGTGTTGTTATGCATCGATGCCGAGCTACAAGCGTTGACCGTGCGCTTGCAGCAGGCCGCGCCCACGGGTTTGCCACTGGGATTGGGCCCGATGACTTGGGAACTGATCACTCGGGAAGTGGGCGACTGGCACCGTTTCCGCAACCGTCGCCAAGTGGCGAGCTATACCGGTTTGTGTCCAAGCGAACACTCCTCCGGCCAGTCGCGCTTGCAGGGCTCGATCAGCCGGCACGGTAATCCACGGTTGCGTCACTTGTTGATTGAAGCGGCTTGGCGCCTGTTTCAGTTCCAACCGGACTATCACGCGATCGTCAAATGGCACACCGCGCTCACGGCTCTGCGGTTAAGTAGCGCCCGCAAGAAAAAGATCGTCGTCGCGATTGCCCGTCAGCTCGCGGTCGACCTATGGCGACTGGGCACCGGTCGCACCACCGCAGCCGCGCTCGGACTGCAAACCAACTAGACTTTGGAGCGGCGGGCCGCCCGCACTGACCCCTGGGTGTGCTTTGCCACGCCCGTGCTTAAAGATGGGGCGGCCCGTCACTCCTTCGCGCCGACTTGAATCGATCATGATGCGCTGCGCCTATGGCGCACGCGCGGATAGCAGGCTAAGGCCCGGTCGCCGACCGACGCCGTTCGCGAAGGAGCCGCTTCATTCACTCCCATGCTCCCAATCTACAAACCGCCTTGAAGAACGCTTGACCTCGTTTTTCCCATAGCAGGGGTCAGGCTGTTGCGCGTTGCGTCAGGGTTCGGGCACGAGGCGTGCGATGCGGCCCGGATTGTTCAACGCGAGGTAGATCAGTCCGTCTGGCCCGGTGACGACATCGCGCACGCGGCCCATCTCGGCGAACAACACCTCCTGGCTGGTGACGGTATCGCCGTCGGTCTCGATGCGGCGCAGGTGACGCCCGACGAGGCTCGCGACAAGGAGACTGTTCTTCCAGCGTGGAAAACGATCGCCCGCGTAGAACTCGATGGCGGCCGGCGCGATCGACGGCGTCCACCAGGCGAGCGGCGACTCCATGCCGGCCCGTTCGGTGCCTTCGATTACCTCGCGCTGTTGGGGGAGGCCGCGAGAAATCGTCGGCCAGCCGTAGTTGCGGCCGGGCTCGATGCGGTTCAGTTCGTCGCCGCCGCGCGGGCCGTGCTCCGTCGCCCACAGTTTGCCGGTGGCCGGATGGTACTGCAGGCCCTGCACATGCCGGTGGCCGTAGCTCCAGACGGAGGGCAACGCGTCCGCCCGGCCCGCGAAGGGATTGTCGGGCGGGATGCGGCCGTCGTCCATGACGCGGTGAATTTTTCCGAGCGGACTGCGGAGATCCTGCGCATCGAGTGCGCGGCCGCGGTCGCCGATGGTGAAGAACAGCCGCTGCTCGCGGTCGAAGAGGAAGCGGCAGCCGTAGTGACTGAAGTCATTCACCGGATAGAACTCGGGCGCGGCGCGGAAAATATCCTGCTGATCGACCCACGCGCCGTCGCGGATCCGTCCGCGCACCACCACGGTCATCGTGCCGCCGCGCGTGCCGCCGGTTTCGGTGTAAGCGAGATAGAGCCAGCCGTTCCGCGCGTACTCGGGGTGGGCGATCAGATCGAGGTAGCCGCCGTCCTGACGCACGAAGGGTTTCGGCGTGCCGCGAATCGGCTCGGGCTTCACCTCACCCTTTTCGATCACGCGAATCTGTCCGACCCGATCGCTGACCAGCATCCGGCCGTCGGGCAGAAAGACGATGCCCCACGGCGTGTCGAGGGGCGCCGCGACGGTCTCGAGCCGGAAGGTGTGCTTCTGCGTCGTGACGGTCACCGACGCCGGGGGCGTCGCGACGATCGGAATCAGACCGAGCGCATACTGGCGGCCCATGCGCCGCAGGTATGCGACCATGCCGCGCTGCTCGGCTTCGCTGAGCGTGGCGGCAAACGGCGGCATGTTCGCCTGCGGATTGCCGTCGCGGATTGCGCGCAGGATGCTGTCGTCGTCGGAGCCGGTTTTCCACACGTCGTCGAGGAGATTGGGCGCGGGGCCGCCCACGAGGTTGGGACCGTGGCAGCCGACGCAGAATTCCGCGGACAGTTTCGCGGGGTCGCGGGGCTCGGCGGCGCGGAGCAACGATAACGTCGACGCGAGCGCGGCGAGCAGGGCAAGGCGACGCCAGGACCGCCAACAGAGGTGGGAAATGCGCATGGGGTGAAAGACGCCGCGATCCCAGCCGGTTGCCCGGAGTGATTCAAATCCCATTTGCAGACGACGCGACGTCGCGGTGAAAAGGGGCCGACAACCCGGTTGCATTCGGCCCGGCGTTGGCGATCGTCATGCGTCAACGAGTGACTCGCACGCAATGAAGCCCCTTTCCATTCTCGTCGCGGATGACGAAGATAGCATTCGCGCGCTGATCCAGCACTTCCTGGGGAACGCCGGCCATACGGTCACGGTGGTGGGGAATGCGCGGGAAGCGTGCGATGTCATGGCAAAACAGCGCTTCGACCTCGTGATCACGGACGTGCTCATGCCTGAGGGCGACGGCATCGATCTCATCACGGAGCTGAAGAAAGTGCAGCCGGGCGCGCGCATCCTCGCGATGTCGGGCGGCGGCCGCTACCTGGAAGGCAGCGATTATCTGAAGCTCGCGCGCGGCATCGGCGCGCACGGCGCGTTGATGAAGCCCTTTACGTGGGCGCAACTGCAGGCCGCGATGGATCAGGCGCTCGCGAGCCAGCCGGCCTAACGGCCCGCCGCACGGCCGGCTATCGCGAACGTTCTCCTCCCGGGACCGTTACTGCGCGGCCCAGAGAATGCCGTTCTTCAACAGCTGCACGAACGCCGGATGCTTGAAGTCGGCCGGCCCGCCGAGCGACGTGTAGAACGTCCGGCCGCCGCCAGGCCGCGTGTACGTCCACGCGAGCGGCTCCGGCGGCTGCCCCGGAATCGTGCCGGTGATCAACGCGATCGCGCCGGGCCGCAGCGGAGTGTTGCGGTAAAGCGTCGAGTTCGACGTGAACGGCAGCGCCACGCCGCGCAGGATGAGATGTGACGCCGATGCCGGGCCGGTGGCCGTCACGGTCGTGACCGGGCCCGTGCCGTGATGGCCCGCGTAGTTGCCGCCGATCACTTCGTGGTCGAATAGCGGCCAGTCGGCATTGCCCGCGGCAAGCGTCTGACCCTTGCTGAGCGAGAACGCGTGCGACGCCGTGCGGATGCCCACGACGGGTTTGCCCGCCTGGATGTGCCGGCGGATGACTCCGAACTGATCCGCCGGCGGTGTGCGCCGACGCACGCTCACGAGCAGCACATCGGCGTCCGCGATTTCGGCGATGCCGTCGAACGACGTCACGCCGGCCGTGGCCGGGCCCGTGACGGTGACGACGCGGAAGTCCTTTGCCAGGTGCTTCGCGGCAAACTCGGGCAGCGTCGTGCCGGTCTCGTATTCCGGTTCGGCAATCAGCATGACGAGTTTCTTGCGCGTATCGGCGGCGGTGGAAACGACGGCGCTCAACGCGAGCACGAGCGCGGCGAGCAGGGTGGTGCGGGTGATGTTCATGGGGTAAGAAGAGACGTGACCACTGGGTGGCCGCGAGGGAAAGTGCTGATTGGACTGGGCCGGGACTGGGACCGCGACCGCCCCCGGTCGCATTTCTGCCGGGCGACCGAGGGCGGTCGCGGTCCCAGCCCCCAATCGCCGGTCCCACGTCACAGTGTGACGTTACACCGACCAGCCGTCGCGATACTTGTCGCGCGTCAGCCATTTCGAGCTGCCGCCGCCGACGAATTTGTTGCGCGTGGGATTCCACTGTGCGTTCGCACCGTAGCGATACGCGAAGTTCATCAGGTGGCACGCGATGACGGAGCTCGCGCCGATCTCGACGTCGCAGATCGGCCGCTTGCGCGACTGCACGCAGTCGACGAAGTCCTGGAAGTGGCTCTTGCTGTTGTAGAGTTTGATCTTCGCGTCGGCGAGATACTCGCGCTCGGTCAGCGTCACTTCGCGCTCCATGGACGTCGTCTTGTCGACCTCCTTGTCCCAGAACTTGTGCACGGTCTTGCCGTCCAGGATCAGTTCAAACTTGCCGCGGTTCACGTGCACTTCGCCTTCCGTGCCGTAGAACGAGACACCCTTGCCCTTCACGTGCGTGAGCACGGTGCCGTCGGCGTAGACGAGCTGCGCGCCGCGCTTCGCGGTCTGCCAGTTCTGGGGGGCGCGAATCTCGACGGGGCCGTTGCCGTCCATGTTGAGCCCCCACTGCGCGATGTCGATGTGGTGCGCGCCCCAGTCGGTGATCATGCCGCCGCCAAATTCCCACGTTTTCCGCCAGTTCGGGAAGTTGTCGTGGATGCCACGCGGACAGAGGAACGGGCTGTAGCCGACGAGCGGGCCCGGGCCGCACCACATCTTCCAGTCGAGGCCCGGCTCCATTTCTTCGGTCGGTTCCTTGTACGGCGTCGCGGGATCGCCGAACGACACGTGAATCGAATTCACGCGACCGAGCACGCCGTTGCGCACGAGCTCGCACGCGATGCGGAACTCCTTCGACGAACGCTGCTGCGAGCCGGTCTGGAAAACGCGGTTGTGCTTGCGCACCGCCTTCACGAGTTCGACGGCCTCGTGGATGTTATGCGTGAGCGGCTTCTCGCAATAGACGTCCTTGCCGGCCTTGACCGCGGCAATCGCGATGTAGGCGTGCCAGTGATCCGGCGTGGCGATCACCACGGCGTCGATGTCCTTGCGCGCGATCACCTCGCGAAAATCATTATAGGCGTCGCAGGCCTTGTAGCCTTCCCCCGTCTTCTTCGCGTACGTGTCGTCGACGCGTTTCTTCGCCGCCTCGCGCCGCGTGGTGTCGACGTCGCACACCGCGAGCACCTGCACATCATCGCGGCCGATGAACGCACCGAGATGACCCTTCATCTGCTTGCCCATGCCGATGCAGCCGAGCGTGAGTCGTTTGCTCGGCGCGCTGGTCTGCGACCACACGCGGCTCGGCAGGATCAGGGGTGCGGCGGCGAGCAGCGCGGAGTTTTGTAAGAAGCGGCGACGGGTCGAGGGGCGGGGTGACATGGAGGTGGCGGAGGTTGGAAGAGAATTCAGCGGATGAAAAGGCGGGAGAGCAGAAAGACGGACGAAGCGGCGAAAGTTACCGCACGGATGCGTCGGAGCGGGGCACCGGTGCCAGCGTGGCCGGCAGGTGATCAAACTCGAGCCGCACCACGAGCACGGTGTTGGCATATTCGTTCACCGGCAGGCGCGTCAGCCGCAGGAAACGCCCTTGATCGCCATGTTCGCTCGGCACGAGATCCAGCGAACAGGCGACCGGGGCGCCGGTGTTGAGCAGCGTGGCGCGGCGCGGCAACCGCGCGAGCGGCTTGAGTTTCACGGCGTCACCCCGGGGATCGGCAGTGAGCAGCACGTACAGGATATTGCCGCGGCGCGTGAGCAGGAGGTCGCGGTTCACGGTGAGATGCGACGCGGGCACGGTGCCCTCGACCGACTCCCTGATCGCGCGATACCACGCGCCGGTGCGTTGCAGAAATCCGAGCGCCTCCGGTGGCAGCGTGCCGTCGGGGCGCGGCCCCACGTTGAGCAGGTAGTTCGCATCGCGCGCGAGATACCGGGCAAGGCTGCGGAAGAGATGGCGATCGGTGTAGTAATCCTCGTTCGCACGCCAGCCCCAGCTCTCCATCCCGATGGACTGGCAGGCCTCGGTGCGTTTCTCAAACGAGAGCAGCGGCGCGCCTTCCTTTCCGTAGTCGCGCTCGGGCGTGCCGAAGTCGCCTTCGTCGAAACCGCGATCGTTGATCACGGCCTTCGGCTGCAGCTGGCGAATGAGCGCGTTGATGGAACGATCGACGTGCTGGTCGACGTTCATGTCCCACCAGAAACCGTGAATCTCGCCGTAGTTCGTGCAGAGTTCGCGGACCTGCGCTTTCAAAAACTCGAGATACTTCGGCAGGCTGGGATCATCGCCGGGCTGTGGCGGGAGTTCATGATGGCGCCCCTGGTTGGGATAGTTCGGGTGATGCCAGTCCGCGATCGAGTAGTACAGGCAGAGCGGAAACTGCCGGCGGTGACACGCGTCGGCGAGCTGGCGGACAATGTCCCGGCCGTACGGCGTGTTGACCGAGTGATAGGTCGTGTGCTTCGACTCGAACAGGCAGAAACCGTCGTGGTGCTTCGTGGTCAGGCACACATACCGCATGCCCGCGCTTTCCGCGGCATCGAGCCAGGCGTCGGGATTGAACTTCACCGGATTCCAGCGGGCCGCGAGCTTCACGTACTCAGCGCGCGGGATCCGCCGCCGCCACTGATCCTGCTCGTGCCAGCCTTCGATCGCGTAGAGCCCCCAGTGCACGAACAGCCCGAAACGGCTTTCAAACCACCAGTCGCGGCCGTCGCCGAAACGCGGCGCGAGCGGCGGCGGCCGCGGCGGAGAAATCGCGGCGGTGGCCGGAGCGGCGGCGATCGCGCGCGGGAGCAGGGCCGGGACGGCGGCGAGCGAACCTGCGGCGGTGAGAAACGAGCGTCGGTTCATGACGGGGCGATCGGGAGGGAAAGCGGAAGACGGTTCGCGCGGGGCGTCGAGGATGGTGGAGGTTTACGTCAACGCGTCGGGGCGTTCACCGCTCGTGCAGCACGACGATGTCGTGAATCGCAACTGACGGCACCGTCACGCGGATCGCGCCGTTCGCGGCGGTGAACGGCAGCACGCGCGCGCCGGGTTCGAACGTGACGCGCGCGGGCGGCCGGGCCACGCGGAGGCTCAGCGCGAGCGGACCGACCGGCGCGATCGACTCGATGATCGACTGCGTGGCGTGCGGGCCCGAGGTGTTGATCAGGTGCACCATGAGCTGGCCGTGATTCTGCGCTACGACCACGTCGACGTCGTGCGAGCCCGTGACTTCAGCCAGCGGTTGGGCAAACACCTCCCGCGCCACCGCGGCGATGAAGTCGCGCAGGACCGGCGGCCGGTCCTTCGGGTACGTCGTTCCCGCGGTAAACAGGATCGCGGCGATCCGGCCGCGACCGAAGGACGTCACGTACGCCGCCGGGAGTGGGGACGACGGCGGCACGACGGCGGCTTTCGCAGTCGTTGCAGCCTTCGTGGCGCTCGCGGGCGTGACCGGCGTGATCAGGCCGAACGGGCGCAGGCCGGGGGCGGGCGACAGGGCCTGCCAGCGAGCGGCGATGTCCACGGTCGCGCCGTTGTGTTCCAGGCGCAGCGGAACGCTGCCCGAGAGCGGGCCGATGACGCTCGCGTTGAGTTCGCGGGCGAAGAGGCTCGCGGTGCCGGGACCGACGAGGAGCAGGCTGCCGCCGTTCTTCGCGTAGGCGGCGAGTTCGTCGCGAAACGCCGGCGTGAGATAATCGCATTCCGGCACGATGATAAGCGGGTAACGCGCGAGATTGCCGGTCAGATGGTGTTCGCCGACGACGTCGACTGCCTGCTGGCTTTCGAGCAGGGCCTGGAGCACGCCGTTCACGCGCGTGAGATTGCGCGAAAAGAGTCCGGCGTTGCGACGGTAGTGATCCTCCTGCGAGAGCAGCACCGCGATCTGCGGGACGGATTGGGCGTGGTGCGAGAGTGCCTGCCGCGCGCGGCAAAAGGCGGCGACCTCCGCCATCACCGGCATCTGCTCGTCAAAGATCGAGCCGTCGCGCTTCTGCTTGAAGTAGGCTTGAAACCCGCCGCCTTGCGCGAGCACTACGGCAGCTTCGCGCTGCAGCTGCGCCGCGGTCTTCTGCGTTTTCTGTCCCGCCACGGCCTTGTTGGAAAAACTCCAGGCCATCAGGTCCCACGATTTTCCCTGCTGCGCGAGAAAGCGCGCCGACAGCCGCGCGGAGTTGACGCTGTTGTCCGGTGCATAGTCGCCGGAAAGAAAAGCCAGCGGCGCGCTCACGGGCTCGGGCATGTGATCGGTGAACGCCCAGTTGCTGCAGAGCTGGAAATCTGGATACGCGCGGTTCACCGCGGTGACGTAGTCGCGCAGGTAGCGCCGGAAGCTCTCGCGGTGAAACTGGAGAAACTCGAACCAGTGCGGCTCGCCGGCCTTGCGTGGTACGTCCCGGATGCCGGTCGCGGTTTGAAACGCCGCGATCGCGGCCGGACTATAGTCGACGACGGCGGACCAGCATTCGCCGTCCACCCAGGCACCATCGACGCCGTAGACGCCGGCGAGTTCACGCAGCTGCGGAATCAGCAGCTGCTGCGCGTATGGGCCCCAGAAGGACGTCGCCTTGGTGCTCGGCTGACCCGCGGCGTCCACCGCGGCCCAACCCGGCGTCTTGACGGCATGGCTGTCGTAGACCCCGGAGTAGTGCATATACAGACCGACGCCCCGTGCGGCCGTCACGTCGCGCCACACGCGCAATGGATCGCCGACGAAACCGGGCACCGGGTTGCCCACTTTCGTCGGATAACTCGAGAAGCCCGGGTGACCCTTGCAGTCGATCTGGAGATAGTCGGGATGCACGAGGTCGATGATCCGGTTGATCATCGCCGGCGTGGTGTTGCGTCCGACTTCGGTGCAGTCCGGCCCGGCGTGAAAATCGAAATGGATGCCGAGAAAACTGTCGGCGCGCTTCAGCCGCGGCGGCGTATCGGCGGAACGGAGACCGGGCAGCGGCGCGAACGCCAGCAGGGACAGCAGCAGGGCGAGCCGGGAGCGAAACGGTTTCATGAAGGGGAGGGCGGCGGGGACTGCGGCCACGATCGTGGCCCCGTGTCCGGAAGCGTGCCCGTTGGACGGCGCGGTCGCAATCGCGGCCGCGCGTGCGGACGGGAGTATTAACTTCCGTGCGCACCGCAGCCGTCGCGGCGAATAGCTCGTGGCCACGGAGAAAAGCAGGCGGGACGACGGGATGAAAAAACGGGATGGCCGCGCGTGGCGGAGTTTCCCCATGCTGTCATCATGCCCGCCCCGCTTCGCCTGATCTCCCTCGTTTGCGCGTTGCTCCTCTCGCTCGGCTCCACCGGCGCGGTCGAGAGCATCGGCGGCAAGGATCCGGCGCGCGCCGCGCGATCGGTGCACCTGCAGTGGACGGCGCCGGAGAGCGAGGCGTTTTACCTCGAGGCAACGGTCGAGCAGACGACACCCGGCAGCTACTTCATGGCGTGCGGCTGGAGCGGCGGCTACTTCGGCATTCAGGAAGTGCGCGACGGGAAGAAGGTCGCGATTTTCTCGGTGTGGGATCCGACGAAGGGCGACGATCCGAATGCCGTCACGCCCGAGCAGCGCGTCGAACTGCTGCACGAGGGCGCGGGCGTGCGGATCAAACGCTTCGGCGGCGAGGGCACCGGCGGCCAGTGCATGACGGATTTTCCGTGGGTGGTTGGCGGAACGTACCGGTTTTTCGTCCGCGCGGAGCGTCACGGCGAAAAGACCGCGTACTCCGGCTGGATCGTCGATCCCGCGACGAACACGTGGAAGCATCTCGTCACCTTTCGCACGCGGACGGGCGGCAAGCTGTTGCGCGGGCTTTATTCCTTCGTGGAGGATTTTCGCCGCGACGGGCGCAGTCCCGACGACGTGCGCCGCGCGCGTTTTTTCAATGCTTGGATGAAGCCGGCCGGCGGCGAGTGGCAGCAGCTCGCGCAGGCGAAATTCACCGCCTCACGCGCCGCGTGGGAGGCGAGGGACAACATCAACGCCGGTCCCGCGGGCGCGGGCTTTTTTCTCGCGACCGGCGGTGAGACTAAACGCGTGGCTGAACTCACCAGCGCGATGGCGGTCGAAGTCACGCCCGCGGCCGCGCCGCGCGATCTGCCGGCGGCCGCGTTTGCGACCAGCGCCGCTGCGACCGCGCGCTAGGGCAGCGCGGTTCGCGCTGAACGCGAACGGTGAATTATCTTCGTCCCCTTGGCGTGGACGTCAGCGCTTGGCCTCAGGCGGTTCCAACGTGGGCGGACCCTGCAGGTAACCCAGTGACGCGAGAAACCGGTCGGTCTCAATCAAGGTCAGTCGATAGTAAGTGTTGTCGCCGCGCCCGTAGTTGAAGAAACCGTGCTCCTGGCCCGCGTAAAGATGGAGATCGCAGCGCCCGCCGATCTGCTCGATCGCGCGTTTCATCTTTTCGGCGCTCTCGACGGTGATGTTTTTATCGCTTCGGCCCAGAAAGTGGATTGTCGGGGGAAAATGGGGATGGAGGTTGTGCAGCGGTGAAATCGTTTTCCACCGATCGCCCATTGCCGCCTCCACTTTCGCGAATGCGCGGCTGCCCGGACCGCGGTCCATCATGGAATTGAAAAGGATCAGCGCGTTCGGCCGCGTGCTTGTCGTCGTGTCTTCGCCCGGTTCGTCGAGGCCGCTGAGCGTCGTGACGGCAGCGGCGAGAAACCCGCCCGCGGAACCGCCCGCGGCGGCGATGCGCTGGGGATCAAGCCCGAGTTCCGAAGTGTGCGCGCGCACCCAGCGCATCGCGGACATCGCGTCCATCAGGGCTTCCCGCTGTGTCGTCTGGTGTCGCGACCGGATCCGGTACTCGACGGAAATGGCGACCATCCCCCGTTGCGCGAGGTACTGGGCCTGCGCGTAGAAGTTGGACGGAGCGCCGATGTTGAACCCGCCGCCGTGGAAGAAGACGATGCCCGGACGTGGCTGCTCCGGCGCGTGGCCGGGCGGATTGAAGATGCTCAGTTGGAGCGTGACGGTGCCGACCGTTTTGTAGGTGACCTTGCGGTCCGGCTTGATGTGGGCCGCAGCGTCGGCCGCGGCGGCATCGACTTCCTCGCCGGCTCCGGTACGCGGGCCGGTCTGGGCGGAAAGTGGCAGGAAAACGACCTGCGCGAACAGGACGCCGAGAGCGACGCGGTGGCGGAGAGGTTGCATGAGGGGAACGGCGCCGGGCGCTGGCCGGTATGCCGGTGCGATCGTCGATCGATGGGTGGACCCGCGGCAAGCCTCGTCGCCCGGGCGGGCACCAGCGCTGGTGGAACAAGTCCCGCGCTGCCCTTCGGCATCTTTGTTGTCGCCCCACGCGGCGGGGCTTGTTGAGTGACGCGTCTCCCTTTTCCTCCGCCGGCGCGCCCGGGTCCTGCTTTCCTCCCCATGAAAAATTCCCTTCGCTCCCTCGTCACGGCGTTGCTCGCCGTGACCCTCACCGCCGCCGGATTTTCCGCCGCGGCGCCGAAGCCCCTCAAGGTGCTGCTCGTCACCGGTGGCTGCTGTCACGATTACGTGGCCCAGAAGGATATTCTGAAGAAAGGTCTCGAGCAGCGGGCCAACGTGATCGTCGAGCACATGCACACGCCGGACAAGAGCACGAAGCCGCCGCTCGCGTGCCTGACGGATCCGAATTACGCGAAAGGCTACGATCTCGTGATCCACGATGAGTGCGCCGCCGGGATCAACGACGTGGCCATGGTGAAAAACGTCCTGCAGCCGCACCTCGACGGCATTCCGGCCGTGGCGCTGCACTGCGCGATGCACAGTTATCGGGTGGTCACCGATTTCGCCCGGCCGCAGACGCCCGGCTCCGAGGGCGCGATGTGGTTCGATTTCCTCGGCCTGCAATCGACCCGCCACGGACCGCAGGAGCCGATCGCCGTGACGTTCATCGCCGGGGCGAGCCCGATCACCCGCGGCATGACGACGTGGCAGACCGGCAAGGAGGAGCTCTATAACAATATCCAGCCGCCGTCGGTTTTCGCGGGACATCGCGCGCTTGCGACCGGGCGCCAGACGGTCACGAACAAGAAGGACGGCTCCAAGCAGGATGCGGACGCCGTCGTCGTGTGGACGAATGAATTCGGTCCCAAGAAAACGCGCGTGTTCTCGACCTCGCTCGGGCACAACAATTCGACGGTCGAGGATGCGCGCTATCTCGATCTCGTCGCGCGCGGCCTGCTCTGGGCCGCCGGCAAGCTGGGCCAGGACGGCAAGCCCGTCGCCGGCTACGAAGCGCAGGCGCGCTGAGTCGAAGGCAGTTCAACCCACGCGGGCGCACCTCGGTGCGCCTTTTGCTTTTTTGGCGCGGCGTGGGCGCGCGGCGGACTGGACGCGATGTGCCGCCTGAACGTCCGGCCCGCTGGTGAACGAGTTCACCAAGGCGATGATTGCCGGGGCGGTGAGTTTGCGCGCACCGTCGCTGCCTCCCCGATGCGTACCCCTCGTTTCTTCCCGCTTGTACCGGCAGCTCTGGCGTGCCTGCTGCCTTCCAGTATCTGTCCTCTCGCCGCTCAGGCGGTGGCGCCCGTTCCCGCCCCTGCAATCAGCGCGGCTCCTGCGCCGGCCGACGCGGCCACCGTGCAGCTCTCGCCGTTCGAAGTGTCCGGCAATCCCAACGACTCCTACGAGGCCACCAACACCAATTCCCTCACCGGCATCAGCACGCCGCTGAACAAGGCCCCGCTCGACGCGCGCGTGCTCACGCGCACGATGATGGACGAGTTGGGCGGCGGTGACGTGTTCAAGCTGCTCTCGGATTTTGGCGGCCTCGGTGCGATGCTCTTCGGCGGCGGCAGTGAGGACCAGCGTGGCATGCAGGAGGGCGACGCCGCCCAGCCCGGTGCCTACAACGCCCGCGGCTTCTCCATCGGCGAGCCGCGGCGCGATGGTTTTCTCCGCTCGTCCACCGCCGGCTTCAACGGCTTCGACGTCGAGAGCGCCGAGGCCGTCAACGGCTCCAACAACCTCCTCTACGGCTCCGGTGATCCCGGCGGCATCGTCGTCATCAACACGAAGCGCGCCCGCGTCAACCAGCGCTCCGTCACACTCAGCACCAAGTTCGACTCCGAGGGCTCGCACACGTTGACGGGCGATTTCAACGTCGGCACGCGCAAGTTCGCCTTCCGTCTCAACCTCCTCGAGAACGCCGACCGCTATTACCGTCCGATCCTCGGGCTCGATCAAACCGGCGTGCAGGCCGCGGTCACGCTCCGGCCCTGGCGCTGGATCAGCATCTTTGCCGACTACCGCCGCTACGAGCGCGCCGCCATCATCTCGAGTGGCGCGACCATTCGCACGCCCGCCGGTTTCGTCCTCAACAACGGCGTCACGATGGACAACCAGTCGCCCGCCTACATCACCGGCCTGGGCGGTTCCGAGCGTTTGGACAATCTGATCACCCTCCGCAATCAGGACTCGCTCGCCGGAGTCATCCCGCGCCAGCACTGGATCAACAAGGCCAAGGGTGTCACCGTCGATCTCACGCCACACCGCGACCTCGCGTTCCAGCTCCGCTACAGCCACGACGACCGCATCAATCGCGCGCTCTCGCCGCTCAGCACGCAGTTCCTCCATCCCGACCTGCCGACGAATCTCGCAACCGACGCCAACGGCGCGCCGCTCCGCCAGTGGGCCGCGTTCACGTCGCTGGGCGGCTCGCCGTTCTCCACCGGCGCCCACGGCTACAAGATCACCGCCGTCGGCCACCGCGATCTCGGCCGCTGGGGCGACCACCGGCTCAGTGTCTTTTACTCGCGCCTCGATTCGTGGACCGTCAGCCGCACCGCGCGCTTCTATGAAATCAACGCCGACGGCTCGTGGGTTCGCAACGAGGCCAACATCCGCAACGCCGATTCCGGGCGCAACCTGATGCCCGCGATGTGGCGTCCGATCTTCTCCACCGCGATGCCCGGCAACTTGAAGTGGCCGCAGGACATCATTACGCACCCCAACGGCAAACGTTACGCGTGGGACACCTCGGTGGCGCCCGGCACCGTGCCCGCGACGCCCATGAACCCCGAGGGCCTCGGCGGTCCGCTCAACGCCCTCGGCCAGCCCACCAGCACGGCCTTCTCCAACGATGACACGACCGAGAAGGGCTGGGGCACCGGCTTCACGAGTTCGTTCTGGAGAGGCCGCATCGATACGCTTGTCGGCCTCCGTTTCGAAAACGCCGAGACCGTGCGCACGACGACCACTGTCGCCCGCGGCCCGATCGACTATGCGAGCCGCACCTACGGCGTCGTGTTCGACACCCCGCTCCGCGGACTCCGCGGCTACGCCAATCTTTCCCGCAACGCGAAAATCAATTTCGCCACCGACCGCGACGTGTTCAACAACCTCCTTCCGATCGGCAAGGGCGAGACCAAGGAGGGCGGCCTCAAACTCTCGCTCTGGGATCACCGCCTTTCGGGCAACATCACCTACTACCAGACCACGGGTTCAAACTTTGCCGCCTCGCTCGGCGGCATCCGCGATGACGTTGATCCCAACGGCATCAACGGCCGCAACGGTGGCGCCGGCTACGTCTTCAGCCGCACGTCCGACGGCCTGAGCGCGAGCCTCAGCGCCCGTCCCCTCAAGCCGTGGCAAATCACCTTCAGCTGGGCGCAGGCCAACGGCTCCGAACGCAGCGACGTCGTCCTGCCGATCTTCTACAACGACGAGTTCAACACGACGACCGTCGGCGGCCAGCAGGTCGTCGCGATCCGGAATGCGGGTGCCAACTCGCTCACTCCCCTCATGGTCCCCGTGGATCCGACTCAGCCCAACGGCGCCACCATCGCTCTATCGCTGGCGATGATGAAGGATCGCACGAGTCCGTATTTCGCCAACCTCGATCCCGACTCCGGCGCGATCCTTAACTCGCAGGCGCTCGGCCTTCGCACCACCGGCGTCGGCACCACGAAAACCGCGCTCCCGATCAGTGCCCACCAGCTCGGCTTCGTCCCGCCCGTGCCCGAGCTCATCGTGCGCAAGTCCGGCGAGGCCACCTCCGGCTACGCGGAAAATTCGTTCAGCATGATCAACCGTTTTCAGGTGAGCGAGGGCCGCTTCCGTGGCCTCGTGGGCGGCCTCGCCAGCATCTACGCGAGGAGCTTCCGGGGTTACATGTACACCGACGCCGCCGACGCCAATAAGCGGAAACTTTTCTACTACCCCGACAAGCTGCAGAACAACGTCTTCATCGTCTATCGCTTCAAGGGCTTCGCGAAATCGCAGATGACCGTGCAGCTGAACATCGACAACGTCTTCGACCGCCAGCGCGTCCTCGCCCTCCCGCGCAGCACGACCGGCGTGATCCGGTATTTCCAATACCAATACTCACCGCGGAAGACGGCCCTTACGACCAACGTGATGTTCTGATCTCGGCCCACGGGGTCAGGTCCGGATTCCGGACAAGTCTTACCCGGCGGTGCACACAGCGCGTCTCATTGACGCGACGTCCGCTCTTGCGAAAGCTGCAAGTTCCGGATTCCGGACGTGACCCCCTCGGCTTGTTGCAAAACCCATGAAAGCTCTCCTCGGCCTCTTGTTCTGTTCGCTCGTCCTCGGTGCAGGTGCGGCCCCGCTGGTCTACCGGGGCACGCAGGGTCCGGGCCTCGGCCGGCACATTGTCTTTCTCGCCGGCGATCACGAGTATCGCTCCGAGGAGACCCTGCCGGCGCTCGCACGCATTCTCGCGCAGCGCCACGGCTTCACCTGTACGGTGTTGTTCAATGTCGACCCGGCCACGGGCGTCATTGTCCCGGGAAACTCGAACATGCCCGGCCTCGAAGCCCTCGACCGCGCCGACCTCGCCGTGGTGTTTCTCCGCTTCCAGGCGTTTCCCCGCGAACAGATGGCGCACATCGACGCCTACCTCAACCGCGGCGGTCCCGTCGTCGGCCTGCGCACCGCCACGCATGCCTTCAAGACGACGAGCAGCGATCCGTTCCCGAAATATTCCTATGACTACAAGGGCGCCGACTACGAACTCGGTTTCGGCCACCAGGTCCTCGGGCAGACGTGGGTCGGCCACTACGGCAAGAACCACGCGCAGAGCACCCGCATCACGATCGTCCCGGACCAGCAGGGACACCCGATTTTGCGCGGCGTGAAGGACGTCTGGGTGCACGTCGGTGGCTACGTGGGCAAGCCGACCGATGGCGAGGTCCTCACGTTCGCGCAGCCGCTCGACGGCATGACGCCCGATTCGCCGGCGGACGCCACCAAACCGCCGATGCCCTCCGAATGGACGCGCACGTACCGCTCTGCTTCTGGAAAGACGGGCCGGGTCTTCACCACGCTCTACGGCACACCTGAGGACATCACCAACGAAGGCTATCGCCGCCTCGTCGTGAACGGCTGCCTCTGGGCGAGCGGACTTGAAAACGCGATCACTCCCGATCTCGCCATCGGGTTCGTCGGCCCGTTCCAGCCCAACACCTTTGGCCCCGGCTACGCGCTCGACGTGAAGCCTGAAATGTATGCCGGCTTCACGAGCCCCATCCCGGCGCATCACAACGTCAAAAAACCCGCTCCGAAAAAGGAGAAGGCGAAAAAATGATTCGCACGGAATTCGGATCGCGCGCTGAACCCGCCCGCCACCCGATGACATTCCTCGCCGCTCCGGGACGGCGGCGAAAACGTCTGGGCGAGGGTAGGGCGGCTTGTCCCCAAGCCGCCGCGCTCACCGTGATGAATTCCGTGAAGCGGCGCGTTGGGGACAACGTGCCCTGCCTTTTTCGACGCCCGGTGGGCAGGGGCGACGCCCGGTCCACCGGCACCGCGCTGCACGGCTTCCACCTTCGGATGAATTGAGCGATGAAACTTACGTCCCTTCTTCTGTGGATTTTCCTCCTCCCGTCCCTGGCGCCTGCCGCCGTGGGCGATTCCCTGCGAGCGGGTGACGGAATCCTTTTCTATGGCAACGCCGTGGTCGAGCGCCTGCTCGAGTCGGGAGACCTCGAGGCGCGCGTGCAGCTCGCGTATCCCGACAAAAAAATCCGGATCCGTAGTCTCGCGTGGACGGGCGACGAGGTCGGCCATCGCCTCCGACCCGAAGGTTATGTGGAGCACCTCAAGAGCTTGCTCGCCGCGTGGCCGGCGCAGGTCGTCGTGCTGGGTTACGGGATGAATGAATCCTTCGCGGGGGCCGCCGGCCTCCCGGCGTTTCGGGCCCAGTATCAGATTCATCTGCGGGAGATCGCGCGGCTGCACCCCGGGTCCAGGCTCGTGCTGCTCGCGCCGATTGCCGTCGAGGAGCGCAGCGCGCCGAACGCGGCCGGGCGAAATCGCGACGTCGCGGCCTACGCCGACGCGATTCGCGAGTTGGCGCGCGAGCATCAAGCCGACTTTGTCGATCTGTTCACGGCGAGTCGCGACGCCTACGGCCGCAGCGCGCAGCCGCTCACCGTCCACGGCATCCATCTCACGGCTGCCGGTGCGCGGGAAGTCGGCGACGCGGTGGCGCGCGCTCTCCTGGGTTCATCCTATCCGGCGCTCGTCGAGACTCCGCGTCTGGCCGACGTGGCGCGGGCGGTGGCCGTGAAGCACGGCTATAACGCCGAGCTCGTGCGCCCGAAGAACGGCGCGCTCTACTACGGCGTACGCAAGCGCCCTGAGGAAAACGCCGCAGAGCTGCCTCGCTATCACCAGCTGGTCGAGCAGACCGATGCCATCGTGCACGACCTGGTTGCCCACCCGGCGAAGCGCTTCGCCGACTACCCGGCGCCGTCACTGCCGCCACTGCCCGAGGGCAAGACCACCACGTATCGCTTTCCCGGCGGCACCGTCCGCTCGCCCGCCGACCTGCAGCAGGAGCTGGTGGTGGCCGACGGCTACGCGGTAAACCTCTTCGCCTCCGAGGAGCAGTTTCCCGAGCTGAGAAATCCCGTGCAACTGAGCTTCGACGCCCGTGGCCGCCTCTGGGTGGTCACGATGCCGTCGTTTCCGCACACGATTCCAGGCGAACAACCGCGCGACAAAATCCTGGTGCTCGAAGATACCGACCGCGATGGGAGGGCGGACACCTGCACGGTTTTCGCCGATGGCTTCGACGCGCTCGACGGCGTCGCGTTTCACGAACGCGGCGTGATCGTCTCGGCGCAGCCGCGATTGCTGGTCTTGAACGACACCGACGGCGACGGCCGCGCGGATACGCGGACCGAACTGTTGCGCGGGATCGACGTCACGGATTCGCACCATGGCGGCATGGTGACCAGCGATCCGATCGGCCATCTGCTGTTCTCCGACGGCGTGTTTCACCGCTCCCAGTTTGAAACGCCCTTTGGCGTCGTGCGCGGCATCGACTCCACGACGTATCGCCTGAATCCTGCGACCGGACGCATCACCGCGGAGTGGCAGAGCATGACGCCGAATCCGTGGAAGGTGTCCTTCGATCGTCACGGGAATATTTTCCAACGCTATGGCGGCGGCCACGTGCTCGAGGCGGTGCCGCTCACCTGGACGCCGCTGGGCGTCTATCATCCCTATGGCAACGCCACCGTGCTCAACTACGCGAAGGGTTCGGCCCTCAGCGTGATCTCGAGCCCGAATTTTCCCGATGCGTTCCAGCAGGGCATCGCGTCCGCGTCGCTCCTCGGCAGCTACATCGTGTCGCTCTCGGCGGTGAACGCTGACGCCGGTCCCATCGTCGCCGCCAATCGCCTCGATGTGCTCAGTTCGAAGAACAGCACGTTTCGCCCGGTCGATGTGGAGTTCGGTTTCGACGGCGCCCTGTATGTTTCCGATTTCTCCAGTCTGATCATCGGGCATGCGCAGCACAGCATGCGCGATCCCCAGTGGAATCATGTGCGCGGCCGCATCTGGCGCGTGGTGCACACCGGCAAACCCGTCGCCAAGGACTGGCCGACGATCGAAGGCGCGGGCACGGCCGATTTGTTGAAGCTGCTCGCGCATCCGCAAAACATCGTGCGGCACCACGCGCGGATTCAGCTCCGCAAACTTGGCGCCGCGGCCGGGCCGGCGGTCGAAGGGTGGGTCGCGGCGCAACCGCGCACGCAGCCCGGCTTCGACCAGGCTCTGCTCGAAGCGTCATGGGTGCTCGCGGCCACGGGCGCGGTCCGCCCGGCGTGGATCACGAGTCTCTCGCGCTCGGACGATCCGCTCATGCGGGCGGCGTCCGCGCAGCTCATCCGCCTCACGGTGGATCGCCTCCCTGACGCCGTGTCACGGTTTACGCAGCTGGTGGGCGATTCCCATCCCCGCGTGCGGATGGCGGTGATCAACGCCGTCGCGCACCTGCGGCCGACGCGGCCGGAGTTCGATGCGGTGGTGGCGCATCTGCATCCCACCGAGCCCGCCGTGCAACAGATGCTGACGGATCTCCGCGCGGGCACGCAGCCGCGGAAGGGCCGCTCCGTTCCCGTGCTGGAGGTTTCGCCGGCGACGCGCGTTCCCACCTGGCTTCAGATCCGGGGAGAGGTCGCGGTCGCGGTGCCGCCGGCAGCGAAGGGCGCGGCGAAACAAAAGAAAGCTCCGGCGGCGACGGAGGTCACGTTTCGCACCTTGGTCGATGTGACGGCGCCCCAGACTGCGGTGCTGAGCGTGAAGCATGGCTACCTCGATATCTCCGCCAACGGCGTCCAGCTCGCGTCCGCCGATAATCCCTACAGTTCGGAACAGCAGGTGGCTTTCGAACTGCAGTCAGGCTTGAACGCGATCGAGATCACGTACCGGCGACTCCGCAACGCCCCGCCGCCGGTGTACGTTTACGATTCCCTCGGGCAGCCGCTGGTGGGGGCGAAATTCGCGGCCGATGACGCAGCGCTGAACGCGTACGCCGTGGCCTGGTCGAAGGCGCACGCCGCCGACGCGGATGCGCTGCGGGTGCAGGCGGTGCCGAACCAGATGCAGTTCTCCCCGCGCGAACTCCGCGTGAAGGCCGGACAACCCGTGCGCCTCGTCTTCGAGAATCCGGACTCGATGCCGCACAATCTCGTGCTCGTGGCCCTCGGCGCCGAGGAGGAAGTCGGCCTGCTGGCAGACCAGATGGCGGGTGATCCGGCGAGCCTTGCGAAACACTTCGTGCCCGCTTCGGCGAAGGTCCTGCACGCGACGCCGCTCGTGAATCCCGGCAGTCGCGCCGAGCTCACGTTTGCCGCGCCGACGCAGGCCGGGCGGTATCCCTTCATCTGCACGTTCCCCGGCCACTGGCGGGTCATGCGCGGGGTGTTGATTGTGGAGTGAGTCGGCCGCACGTGTCGCTGGTGGTCGGTCAGGTGCGCGCCCGGCCCGCCCGTTTGCGTCCGGCCGGGAGCGCTTGAACGTCACGCCCACAGTCATCTCGCCGGTCCGACGCCGCCCAAGCCGACTCGTCCGAACGCACCCACCGCCCCGGGGCGACGCCGTTTGTCATCTTATGACTGATACCAATCGCTCTTTGCCTTTGGACTTTAGCCGTGGCTACGAGCGCCAGCGAGTGGCCGTTCGGCCACTCGCTGGCGCTCGTAGCCACGATCGATCCAGAAGTCCAAAAGCAAGGAGCGATTGGTATTATGAATGACAAACTCAGCCGCGGTGGAAACGGGGTCGCGGCGCGAATCTGACCAGGCGGGCTTGAGCGCGCCGACGATCCGGGTCGGCGACGACGTGCTGTCCGGATTCCGGACGTGACCCCATCTGGTCACTCCTGTCTTCCGTACGGTCAACATCAACGGCCGCCGGTCTTTCAGCGCCACCGATGCCATCGGTGCCTGCACCTACGAAACGCAGGTCGGCGAGAACCACGCGAAGGGCTTCGAGCTGCGCCTCGCCGCGAACCTCACGAAGGATTTCCAGCCGATTTCGCACGTCGTCGTGAGCGCTCCCACCGGCTACGCCACCAAACCCTTCGGCCGGAACCTCAGCTACAACCCGACCGTCTCGAATCTCTTCAACGAGAACTATCATCCGAGTTCCATCTCCATGGGCGACCCGATCTCGTACCGGTTGAACGCCGAGGATCGCTTCTAAGGTGTGGCCAGGGGCTCACGCCTCGAGTGCCGACAAGTCTGACGCGGAGTGGGGGCGGCGGGTGCGATATTCAGGCCGCGACCCCATGGGGTGACTGGACGTGCGGAGCTCGTGACCGTCCACTTTCCCATGGCCATCGCAGGGTGGCATGACTTGCTTTTCGCTTTCGGTCGGGGCCGGGAAGGCCCCTGACTCAGGTCATTCCTTCATGCCCCTCCTCCGTCTGCTTCTCCTGACTGGTTTCGCTCCGCTGGCGCTGCAGGCAGACCCGTTGGTTTCGTTCACCGCCGTGCGAGCGCTCCCGCATGACGAGGCCGAGAAGGGGCTGGAGGTGAAACTCGATGCGACTGTGCTGGGGGCTGACCCGGCATCGCCCTGGAACGTGTTCATGCACGACGGCACGGCGGGTTGTTATGTGAAGCTGGTGCCCGGGAAGGAGCCCGCGCATTTTCCGCCCGGCACGCGACTGCGGGTGGAAGGTTCGTCCATGTTGCTTGGATACTATCCGAGCGTCGGTGCCGCACGCGCGACCGTCCTGATGCGGGGTCCGCTCCCGCTCCCGGCCCGGTTGTCGGCGGACCAGATTTTCTCGCCGGAGTTTGACTCCGCCTGGGTGGAGGTGCCCGCCGTGGTGGTGGGTTATGAAGCGAGGGATCGCCGCTTGACGCTGGACATCGAGGTGTACGGCCTGCCTTTCAAGGCGGAGCTTCCCGTCGAGGCGAGGGCCGACGAGCGCGCCGCGGCTTTGATGCAGCGCCAGGTGCTTCTGCGGGGAGTGCTGGGAACGATCTTCAATCGCCAGCGCCAGATGACCGACCGGCATTTCTTCGTTTCCTCGTTTGACGCGATTGAACCGGTTGACGTTGTCGCCGCGGGAGGCGCCGCCCCCCTGATCGCGGTGGCGCAGGTTCTGACCGGGGGCTATGGCCCCAAGAGTCCCGTCCGCCTCCAGGGCGTGGTCACGCAGTCCGACCCGAAAGGATTCTACCTGCGGGATGTCAGCGGCAGCACGCTTGTCTACGCGGCGCGGGGCAGTCGGTTTGCTCCGGGAACACGGGTCGAAGTCGAAGGCTACGGCAGCGTCGCACCGTTTCGCCCGCTGCTGCGCGCCGCCAGGGTTGAAGCCATGGGCCTCTCCGCGCCCCCGGAACCGATGCCGTTTGATTTCAAGGGATCCGACCTGCCGAGACTGCAGGCCGAACTGGTCACGCTCGAGGCCACCCTGCTGGCGATCCAGGAAAGCCGGTCGGACCTCGTGCTGGAGTGTCAGACTGGGCAACAGATCTTTGAGGTCTTGATCCCCGTCGGTGGTGCTGCGCCGATGAAAGTGACGGTGGGCGATCGGCTGCGGCTCACGGGGATTTGCGAGCTGACCACCACCCATGCCCTGCCGCGCATGAGCTGGGTGGATGGATTCCGTTTGCACCTCCCGGGACCCGCCGGTGTGGCCGTCCTCGCCCGCGCTCCCTGGTGGAATACGAGTCGGTTGTTGATCGCGCTCGGCGGGATGAGTGCGATGGCGATGCTGGGCTGGGCGGGAACCTGGGTTCTCCGCCGGCAGGTCGGCCGCCAGATGGAAATCATCGGTGACCAACTGCGCGCCGAGGCCGTCGGCAAGGAGCGTGATCGGATCGCCCGTGATCTCCATGACACGCTCGAGCAGCAGCTCTCCGGGGTTGCGCTCCAACTCGACGGACTCGACGCCGTCGTGAAATCCGATCCCGCAGCGGCCAGGCAGGCGCTGCTGCTCGCCCGGCGAATGTTGCGCCACACGCGACTCGAAGCGCGGCGCTCCGTCATGAATCTGCGCTCGGAGATTCTGGAGAAACAAGGACTGAGCGCGGGCCTGCAGGACATGGCCGAGACCTCTGCCAGCCCCACGGGACCTCGCATCGAGGTGCGGGTGTGCGGTGAAGAGCGGGCGCTGCCCGCGGTCCTGGAGTTTCACCTGTTCCGCATCGCGCAGGAGGCGCTGGCCAATGCGATCAAGCATGCCGATGCGCGGGAAATTGTGATCGAGGTGGAGCATGCCAGCGAAGCGTCATACCTGCGGGTGCGCGACGACGGCCGGGGCTTTGATCTCCAGTCCAAGGAAGCTACGCCGGGCCCGCACTTCGGACTGCTGGGGATGCGGGAACGCGCTGCCCACAACGGAGCCGAACTGCGGATCGCGACCGCACCCGGGACAGGGTGCCTGGTGACCGTGGACGTGCCGAAGGCGACGTTCGCCCGCCCCTCATGAAGACACCGCGTATCCGTATTCTCGTGGTGGACGATCATTTCATGATCCGGCTTGGCCTGATCGGAGCGTTTGCCGCGGAGCGGGATCTCGAGCTGGTGGGGGAAGCCCGCAACGGGGCTGAAGCGATCGAGGCCTTCGCGAAACTGTCCCCGGATGTAACGCTCATGGACGGAATCCTGCCGGATCTCCACGGGGTCGAGGTCACCCGCCGGATTCTGCAACGCCACCCGGCGGCGCGGATCATCGTGGTTTCAATCAATGAGACGGCCGAGGACGTCCATCGCGCGATGGAGGCGGGCGCCTGGGGTTACGTGCCAAAGTCAGGTGAGAAAGACACGATCGTGGAAGCGATCCGCGCGGTGGCCGGCGGGGCGCGGTTTCTGCCGCCCGAGCTCGCCCGCCGGCTGGCCGAGCGCAACACCCAGGTTTCACTCAGCGCCCGGGAGCTGGAGGTCCTGCGGCTCATTGCCCAAGGCAAGGCCAACAAACAGATCGCGGCCGAACTCGTCCTCAGCGAGGCGACCATCAAGACCCACATTGCCCACATTCTCGCGAAACTGGACGCCCCCGACCGGACCCGGGCCGTGACCGTCGCGATGGAACGCGGACTGTTGCGTCCGTAGCCGTTCGACCACGGGAAACGCGGGCAGCGTGCGTTCCCGCGGTCCTCATCCGAAAGGATGATGGTGCGCAAATTGACGGAGATTCCGGCAGGGCGCTGGATTCTCCCGTCGTTGCGCGCGCCTATCCCCGTGCGCGGCCAGTGAAACCCCAACCCGCAGCTGCCTTCCGTCCATGACCCTGCCCACGATCAAGACGCTTTGCCTGGTGTCGGCCTCCCTGTTCCTTCTCCCGGCCACGGCTCGACTTGCCGGCCAGAACGCGCCGAAGCCCGCCACTCCGAAGCCGGGCGAGGGACTCATCACCCTTTCACCGTTCGAGGTGTCGACGTCGCAGGACACGGGCTACGCCGGCCAGGACACGCTTTCCGGCTCCCGTCTGCGCACGAATCTCCGGGATGTCGCCGCCGCGATCAGTCCGATGACGGCCGAGTTCCTGCGGGACATCGCCGCCACCAATCTCGAAAACGCCATCGAGTACGGCATGGGCACGCGGATGGAAACGGACGACGCCCGCGCTGCCGGTCCCGTGGCCGACGGCTACAACGACAGCATCCGTTCGATCCGCATCCGCGGTCTCCCGGGCGGTGCCCGCAGTATCAACTTTTTCGATGCGCCGGGCGAGGTCGACCTGTACATGACCGATCGCGTCGAGGTCTCGCGCGGGCCGAACTCCATCCTGTTCGGTTTCGGTTCGCCCGCCGGCAAGATCAACGTCGCGACGAAGCAGGCCATGATGGATCGGAACGTCTACAGCCTCTCCAGCCGCCTCGATTCCTGGGGCGGTTCCCGCTGGGTGGCCGACGCCAACGTGGCGGCCATCAAGAACACATTGGCGCTGCGAACCGTGCTGCTGCAGGGCCGCGAGCAGTCCTGGCGCAAAGCCGGCCACAACGATCAGGACCGGATCTTTCTCACGGCCAGGTGGCGCATCGACCACCAGACGACGCTCCGCGCCGAGGCTGAATACGGAAAGATCAATCGCGCCGTGCCGCGGCCATTCTGGGGCAACGACCTTCGCTCGCTTTGGGAACAGAACGGCCGGCCGATCTTCAACAACTTTGGCGCCAGCTACGTGCCCGGCGGCACGTTCACCCCCGGAGCAGCCGGCACCCCCGGCACGCCGTTGCGCGACACCGGCGCCACGGCCGTGGCCGGCGTGCAGGAACGTAGTTCCGGCGACTGGGTGGTGGTGAGCGACCGCTTTGCCGCGGCGCAGAATTTCCGTCAGTTCACGACCGCCGAGCGTCCCGTCGGGCCTCTGCGCAGCGATTTCGAGATGGGCCGGCGTTTCCCCGAGGCCGCGTTGGAGGGAAACTGGATCTCCGGCCGTTTCGCCGTTTCGAATGTCTCCGTGTTCCTGCAGCGCGAGTTGGTCCGCGATCTGAACCTGGAGCTGGCCTTCAACCGCCAAAGCCTGCGGCGCAACGTCCACAACGATCTGCAGTGGGATCTTTACGGTGTGGCCGCCGACACCAACCGCTACCTGCCCAACGGCCAGCTCCGGCCCGCCGCCGACCTCTATTACTTCGAGATGTCGCCCAACACGATTTACTCGCGGGCCCACACCAGCCAGGGACGCATCACCCTGTCGTATGAGAAGACGATGCGCGAGTGGGCGCGGGTGCGCGTCGCGGGACTCGGTGAGAGCGTTCGCACCGACTCCATCGGCGGCAACCGCCAGCTCTCGTGGCTCAAGGGCCCCGGCATTGCCAGCGGCGGTGCCTTCAACGCGACACCTGAAAACGCCGCCAACAAGGTCTACTACCGCTACTACGTCCGTGACCTCGATGTCCTCAACGACGCCAACTACCGCATTCCAGGACCGTACGCGCTCAACGGCCCGATCCCCTATCAGGATCCGCGAACCGGCGCGGTGACCAACCTCTACGCCCACGAGGTGGAGCGCGCGCAGTCCGTCGCCAGCCCGGTGGCGCGCGCAACCGGCGCGTACATGGGCGTCGCCCAAGCCTATCTCTTCAAAGACCGCCTCGTCGCCACCTATGGCTACCGCCGCGACCGGGTTAAAAACTGGCTGGGCCTCGCCGTGCGCGATCCCGCGGCGGAGGCGATCACGCCCAACTCGGGCGTGTGGTTGCCGGTCGATGCCAAGTCGAAGACCCCGACCATTTACAGCGGCCACACCGACACGCTTGGCGGCGTCTATCACCTCACGCGGTGGCTTTCGGCGTTCGCCAATACGTCCAGCAGTCTCGGCACACCGAGCATCAACTTCGTCGCGCCGAAAAACGTGAGACAAACCACCGGCGCCGACCTCACTCCCGCGCCGTCGGGCGAGACGACCGACTACGGACTCAAGCTCAGCCTGCTGCAGAATCGCGTCTTCGTCACCGCGACCCGCTATCATACCATTTCGAAGAACGAATTCGGCGGCTCCGGCTTCAACAAGACCAACATCGTCAACATTTGGACCGCTCTCGCAGACTCAACCATCCTCCCGGCTGATGAGGCCGCCTTCGCTCGAACCCAGATTCAGGTGATGAATCAGGTCAACGGCACCGCCCAGAACTCCGAAAGCAAGGGCTTCGAACTGGAAATCGTCGGCAAGCCCCTCGCGAACTGGTCGGTCTCGGTGAACTATTCGAACAACGAGACGCTGCGTTCGAACATCGGCAGCGAATACCGCGCGTACCTGGACGCCTGGAAGCCGTATTGGAAAAAATATTCGACCCTCTCCATCACGCAGAATGCGACGCAACCGCGGCCGCAGTATGCGCCGAGTTCCACCGACTGGCGCTCTCCGGCGGAGGCTGTCGCCACCGGCGCCTTTGTGCTGAACAACGACAGCGTCAACGAATCGATCGCCGCCGCCGAGCAGGCTTTCTTCGACAACCCGCACGTCTTCGAGGGCATGCGCTTCGTCGGTGACCCGCTGCACAACGTGAACCTCCGCACGCGTTACGACTTCGCCTCCGGAGTGCTCAAGGGACTTTCGGTGGGTGGAGGCACGCGCCTGCGGTGGGGCCGGGTCGCGGGGGCCAAGGTCGACTACAGTGTGCCCGCCAACGCCGACTTCACCGACACCTGGAACGGCCGGGTGGTGAACCGCATCGCCAACGCCACCGCCAAGGATCAAGTCGTCTACGATTTTCAGCTCAGCTACTCGCGCCCCGTCTTCAATCGCAAGTATCGCTGGTCCGCGCAGCTCAACGTCAACAATCTCACCAACCAGCGGGAGTTGATCGTGAACAGCGTCCATCCGCAGACGCTCGAGCCCGTGACCTACCGCTATCAGGATCCGCGGCAGTTTATTCTCACCAACACGATTTCATTCTAGCCGCCGTCGCAACGTCCCCCTGCGGCGGGAACAGCGGTGTCGTCCACGTGAGTAAGGGAACGCCCACGCAGGTGCTTGATTTCAACCTCGACGCGCCGGCACGCGGGACGCCATGACGCACCGCCCGTGGACGCTCAAGCCGTGACCCATCCGCCGGCCCGGTTCGGTGAACGATTTCACTTCTGCGGTCGTTGCGACGAGACCGGGCGCGGGGAAGGCTCGACGCAACGTCAGTCTCCCCACCCGCGCATCGATGTGTACTCGAGTCACCCGAACAGGGATGGCATCCCGTGCGTGATCCGTATCCACCGTCTGCCCGCAGCCGCTCCCTTGACGCCATGAAATCCCCCTTCGCCTGGCTCGCTTTGCTGCTCGCGGTTCTGCTCGCGGGCCCAGTCTTCGCTCAGACACCGCCGCCGGTGCCCGTCGACGCGGCCACCGAGGTGCGGCGGATTTCCCTGAACGGCCAGTGGAAGTTTGCGGCGGACTACCAGGACTGGGGCGACCGCGCCGAGTGGTTTTCTCCCAAACTCAATGATGGTGTCTGGGACACCGTGAAGGTACCGCACACGTGGTCGCACGATCCGCGGTTCAGCGGCTTCATCGGCGCCGGCTGGTATCGGTTGCGTTTCAATGCGCCCGCGGTCGCGCCCGGTGAACACGTCCGGCTCGCGTTCGGCGCGGTGTTCCGGCGGGCCCGCGTGTGGCTGAACGGCGAACTGCTGGGCTCGCATGAATTCGGGTATACGCCGTTCGAGTTCGATGTCGCGGGTCGCCTCAAGCCCGGCGAGTCCAATGTAATCGTCGTCTGCGCTGACAATCGCTGGACGCGGTCTTTCGGCCCCGCACCGCAACAGCAGGTGCTGGCGTGGTGGGACGACGGCGGGATTATCCGCGACGTTGATTTGCGGCTGGGTTCACCGATCTACGTCGCGAAACAGAAAATCGAGGCCACGCCCGATCTCGCCGCTGGCACGGCTCACGTGCGCGTGCACGCGTGGGTGCGAAACACGACGCGCCGCGCGCAGCACGTGCGCGTGCGGGTGGAGATTGCGCGGGAGGAGCAGTGGCTGCCGCTTCCGCCCGCATTCGTGGAAGCGGACGTTGCGGCGGGAGCGACGGCCCAGTTCGAGGTCAACCTCGCCCTCGGCCGCGATCAGGTGTCGCTCTGGCAACTCGATGCCCCGGTGCTTTATCACGCGCGCACGACGGTCGACGGCCACGCGCGCGACACGGTGCGCTTCGGTCTGCGTCGCTTCGAGGTCCGCGGCACCGACCTGCTGCTGAACGGACAGCCCATTCGTCTCGCGGGCGCGAATCGCCACGCCAGCTATCCCGGCGGCGGCCAGGACGATCCGGCCGAAGTTGTCGTGCGCGACTTGCAGCTGATGAAATCCGCCGGATTCGTTTTCCAGCGCTTGAGCCACTATCCGGTGGCGCCGGTCGCGCTCGATTGGGCGGATCGCCATGGGATGCTGCTGATCGCGGAGGCGAGCCAGACCCACGCGCCGGACCTCAATTTGGAGGACCCGGACTTGCAGCGGGCTTTTCAAGCGCAGCACCGCGAGATGCTGGAGCGGGATTGGAATCATCCGTCGATTGTCGCGTGGAGCGTCGCGAACGAAATCGCGGCCGATACTCCGCCGGGCGTGCGCTGGGTGAAAACCATGCGCGACTTCACGCGCGAACTCGATCCGACGCGGCTTGTGGTGTTCGCCAGCAACACGGTGGCCAAGGCCAATCTCAAGCCCGAGGCCGAGGGCTCCGTCCACGGCGATTTCGTGTGCCTGAACACCTATGGCGCGACGCCCCAGCAAAACGCGGCGAACATCGACCGCGCCCACGCGCTCTATCCGAACAAGCCGCTCGTCGTCACCGAATACGGCCTGCGCCGCAGCGCCGTGGAGGACGAGGGCGAGCGCGTGGACTGGTTTCGCGCGATGCTCGCGATCGTCCGGGAGCGGCCGTTTCTTTCCGGTGCGTCCATCTGGAGTTTCAACGACTACCGCAGTCGCTATGTCGGAACCAGTGCGAACGGCTGGCGCGAATGGGGCCTCATTGATCCCGCGGGCGAGCCCAGCGGCACCTACCACGCCCTGCGCCGCGAACACTCCGGCTTCGTCGTGCGGTCGGCGACGCTGACGGGTGGCGCAGTGAATGTGAGACTGGAGCCGCGCACTGACTTCCCGATCTTTCCGGCGGCGGACTGCGAACTGCGGGTCAACTTTCTGGACGCCCAGATTCGCCCCCTGGCCACTGCCAGGGTTCCGTTGCGCACCGACGCCACGATGAAAATCCCCGCTCCCCCCGGCACCGGCGGTTTCCGCCTCGAGATTTGGCGGGGTGGCTTCCGGACCGCGTCGTGGACCTCCGTCAATCTGAAGTAGGGGAAAGGTGCGCGGCCTCCTCACACTCGCTTTTCGCTATGAACTACTCTCGACGACACTTTCTCCGGCTCAGCGCGGGAGGCGCAGCCGCACTTTCGTGCCCGGGAATCCGTTCTTCACTTCCCGCCGCTCCAGCAGGCGGCAAGGGCCTCGGCGACGAACTCGATCTGAGCGCCTGGATCCAGGCGGTCCCATCCGGAGCGATCTTTGAAGATCCCGGGTATTGCATCTGGTGCGGTTCCGCGGTGCGGGGCGATGACGGCAGATATCATCTGTTTTATTCCCGCTGGCCGCGCCGTCTCGGTCACAAGGCCTGGGTCACGCACTCCGAGGTGGCGCGCGCCGTGGCGGATTCGCCGCACGGCCCCTATCGCCACGTCGACGTGGTCCTGCCCGCGCGCGGCGAAACATTCTGGGACGGCTCGTGCACGCACAATCCCACGATCCTGCGCGTCGGGAAAAAATTCTGCCTTTATTACATGGGCAATTTCGGCGACGGCGTGGTGCAGGAACCGCTCAACTGGACGCACCGGAATCACCAGCGCATCGGCGTTGCGATGGCCGATTCGCCCGCGGGTCCGTGGACGCGGCTGAATCGTCCCGTGGTGGATGTGAGTCTCGATCCCGAAGCACCCGATGCGCTCATGACGTCGAATCCGGCGACGTGCGTCCGTCCGGCTGGCGGCCTGCTCATGGTGTACAAGGCGGTGGCGAAAAAAGGGAAACCGCCCTTCGGCGGTCCGGTGGTGCATCTGGTGGCGACGGCCGATCGGCCCGAGGGACCCTTCACGAAACGGCTCACGCCGATCTTCACGCGACCGGGCGAACACTTCGCCGCCGAGGATCCGTTCATCTGGCATGACGGCGGCCGTTATCGCGCGGTGGTGAAGGACAACAACGGCATCTTCACCGGACGCGGGTATTCGCTCGCGCAGTTTGAGTCGCCCGATGGCTTCGACTGGAAACTCGCGCGACATCCCTTTGTCACCACGCCGGAAATACGGCGCGCCGACGGCACAACGGTGAAACTGAACGCGCTCGAGCGGCCGCAGTTGGTTTTTGACGCGGACGGCGTGCCCGTCGCGCTGCTCTGCGCGGGCGCTTACACGGCGGATCGCGTGGCCAGTTTCAACGTGGCGATTCCCTTGCGTCGCCCCCGGTGACGCCGTGCAGGGTGCCGCCGGGATTCCTTCGCTGGCCACTACGCGCCCGGATGCGGGCGGGCCTTTTCGGATGAGTTGCCGGATCGGCGGGTTCGACCCAGCGTCCTGGAAACAACAACATCCGCGGCCAGGGCGGCACGCCGGTTTCATTGCTGTTGAGCTGGCCCACCACGAGATCGACGGCGTTGGCGGCGATCATGTCGTAGGATTGATCGACCCCGCCGATCGCCGGTTCGGTGGGCACCCAGTGCAGGCTGATGGTCGGAATTCTGGCCAAGGCTGCCAGGCCCATCGCCTTCACGTGGTGGATGACGACATCGGAGCTGACCACGAGAGCGTCGGGCCGGACCTGCTGCAGGCGACGGGCGAGCGCGCGGCGGTCCGTGGGAATTCCGATCACCAACAACTCCGCCGCGGCCGCCGCGCGATCGGGATGGAAAACGGGAAACGCCGCTTCCCAGGCGCGTCGTGCCCGCTCGTTCACGTCGTGTTCGAGCATTGCCATCGGACGACGGCAACCGGCAGACGCGAGTCGCTCGAGCGCCATGCGCATCGCCAGATAATGGTGGTGACCGGCGTGATGGAGTTCCGGATTCCACCGCGCGCTGCCGATGACCGCGGGCGCGAAGTGTGACCACTCCAGGTCCAGCCTCACCTCGGCTTCATGCATGACCGGCGACAGGAGCACGCCGACGATCCCGCGTGACTTGAGCACCTGGGAAAGCCGCCGGTCGCTCATCCCGCGCGAGGCCGTCCAGAACTGCTCCAGTGCATAGCCCAACGCTTCGGCGCGCGCCTTGGCACCGCGGAAAACGCGTTGCAGAAACGGATCCCTGGCCGATTCGGCGCGCGACGTGTGCACCCACACGAAGGCGATGCGTTCGCCCGCGGCGACTGGCCGGGAATGGCGAATGTGCGACATCAACGCCGAGAAACGCGGGTTCGGGCGGTAGCCCATCTGCGCGGCGACCCGTTGGATCGACGCCCGCGTCTCGGGTCGGATGCGGGGGTCGTCCCGCAGGGCGTAGGAAACCGTGGCTAGACTGCAGTGGGCGGCGCGGGCGATTTGTTGCAGGGTGACCACGGGGCGGCGGGGGCTCGGGTCAATCCATTCGCCCGCAACGCCGGATGCAATCTCCGGAATTGAAGGGTTTCAAAGAATCCAGGGTAGCCTCCCCGTTGGCACCGACTACATCCTTGGGTTGCCCTCACGCCAGGTGCGACCGCCTTGGCGTGTCTCCACCGCTCCGTCTCGAAAACCCCGCATGAAAGCAACGCTGCTCCGGTTCGCGCTTCTCTTCCTCGCCTGCACCCTTCGCGGGGTGGCCGCTGAACCACCTGTATCCGGTTCGGCGGGACGGCTCGCGCTGACGTCCTCGGGCGAGGTTGAAGTCGCGATGGCCGATGGCGCGGTCGCGAGATTCGCCCCGGTCGTGGCGATGCTGGTGGCGCGTGCGGATCCCAATCTCGAGATGCGGTGGGGCCAGTTTCCCGAGGCCGCGATGAAATTGAGCGACACGGGATCGATCTACAATGTCCTGACGTGGGGCGTGAAGGGCGCGGCCAAGGCGGGCGCGACGCAACCGACGCAACCGACGCAGCATGTCGAGGACGGTTTCGATCCGAAAGTCGATCGCGGTTATGGTGGCGGTCGCACCGCCAACCTGTTTGCCGCGGGCAAACTGAAGACGCTGCGCGCGAGCACCGGCCGTTCCGACGGGAGGACGATCACGTGGGCGTTTCCGGCGGATGATACAGCCGTGGTGCAGGCCGAGCTCGATCTGCCGGCCGACGGCACAGCCCCGCGTTTGCGGCTCAAGACGACCGTGAAGGCGGACGGATGGTACTCCTTCGGCTACGTCGGCGCCCCCGAGACTCCTGCCGCCGAAGCGGAGGAACTCTGGCAGCCACTCATCTACAACGAACGCCGCTTCCCGCATGAGTCGTTTCTCGAAGCCGCCTATCGCTGCCCGCTGCCGACCACGCTGGTCACGCGCGCCGGCGTGACGACCGGCGTGCTGGCCGATCCGTCGGAGTATCCGTTCCAGCCGTTGCCGAATTTTGCGAACTCCCGCTTCGGCGTGGCGGTGCGCAATGCCCGCGGGCTTGCGCAACCGATGCTGTTCGCGCCGCTGCTCGGTGGGGCGGGTTCACGGATGAAGGCGGGCGAGTCGCGTGAATTCGTGATGCGCCTGGTGGTGGCGAAGGCGAATCTCTCCACGACCTACGAGCGCACCGCCCGCAACATCTATGGTTTTGCCGATGTGCGGCACAACGCCCTCGGTTCGCTCAACGCCACGTTCGACCGGATGGTCGAATTCGGCCTCAGCGAGTACGCTAAATTCAACGCCGATTTGCGCGGCTTCGCGTACGACACCGACGTGCCCGGCGCGGTGAAGAACGTGTCCGCGCTGCACCCGCTCGGCCTCGCGCTCGTCACCGATCGTCCGGACATCTACACGCGGCTCGCGCGGCCGCTGATGGAGTTCTTCGTCTCGCGCGAGCGCTTCCTCTTCACGACCGATCCGAAAGTGAAGGGCCAGTCCGCTTCTTCCCGCCTTGGAGGACTCGGCGCGCCCCTCACGGAATACGCGAATCTCTACGCGATGTCGGGCGGGCGCACGCCATTCTTCCGCACCGCCGCCGAGGGGCTGTTCGGTCAGGACCGGGTGCTGAACCTCGAGGGGAAGATCCGCGGCGACAACTGGTCCAACGCGCTCGCGCTCTACCGGGCGACCGGGGAAAAGCGCTGGCTCGATCATGCGATCAAGGACGCGGATGCGTATTTGCAGACCCGCGTGGGGGTGCGCCAGAAGGATTATGCGGATCCCGATTCGCGGGGGTTGTTTTTCTGGACGGCTTTCACCCCGCAGTGGATCGAGTTGTTCGAACTCTACGAGGAGACGCGCTTGCCTCGCTTCCTCGCGGCCGCTCACGCGGGCGCGCGCGATTACGCGCAGTTCGTCTGGCTCGCGCCGCGCATTCCCGATGGCGACGTGCGCGTAAATGAGGACGGCCTCGCCCCCGCCTACCGCTCCGGACCGCGTTTTCCCCGCATCAAGGCCGCGCCCGAAACCGTCCCGGCGTGGCGCACCTCTGAAATCGGTCTGACGAGCGAGTCGGCGCCGACGAGCAAGGGCGCGCGCGGAATCTTTCTCGCCTGCTACGCGCCGTGGATGCTGCGCCTCGCGACGCTTACGAACGACGCCTTCCTGCACGACATCGCCCGTTCCGCGATCATCGGTCGCTACACGAGTTTCCCCGGCTATCATATCAACACGGCGCGCACGACCGCGTACGAAAAACCCGACTTCGCGCGGCGCGGGAAAGACGAACTCAACTCGGCGACCTCGATTCACTATAATCACATCTGGCCGCAGATCGCGCTGCTGCTGGATTACCTCGTGGCGGACGCCTTTGCGAAGTCGCGCGGGGCGGTCGATTTTCCGGGGCGTTATGCGGAGGGTTACGGTTACCTGCAGCAGCGCGTGTTCGGCGATCGCCCCGGCCGCGTGCACGACGAAGCCGGACTCTATCTATGGATGCCGCGCGGCGTGGTGACCGTCAGCGATCCGGAACTGAACTACCTCACGGCCCGCGGTCCGGCGAAGGTGGCCATCGTGCTGACCAACCAGTCGAAGTCCGCCGTCAAGTCCACGGTCACACTCTCGCGCGAACACGTCGTGGTGGCCCCGGGGGCCAACGCCAAGGTTGTCGTCTGGGAAAACAACCGGCGCGTGCGCGAGGACCCGTTGCCGGCGGATGGCCGCATCGCCGTGGAAGTCGCGGCGGAGGGCATCACCACGTTGATGGTGAGCGGAGTCGCGCCTCGCGTGGAGTTTCAGGACCAGATCCTCGGCCGGGCCGCGCGGCTCCCGGCGAAAAGCGTCGCCGATCTTGGCTGGCGTGGCGCGCGGGGTGTCGTGCTGTCGTTCGGTGCCGGCGAGCTCACGAGTGCGTATGTCTACCTGCCTGACACGGAACGCGTCGTCACCCAATGCACGGTGCACTACCGGCAGGGGAGCGGCGAGTTTCGCAGCGTGTCAGATGCGTCGTATCCCTTCGACTTCACGCTTCCGATTGTGGGCGACGCCCCGTTGGAATTCCGGTTCGAGGTCCAGGCCGGTGCCGGGCCCGCGGAAACCTCGCCGGTGGGCCGCCTGCTCTTGCAATGAAAAGGCCGTTTTCCGCCCGCGTCCGTGCCTGGTGCTGGGGCTTCGTGCTCGCGACGACGGCCTCTTGGGCGTTCGCCCAGTCCACCGCGGCGCCGGCCTCCTCCGTGCTCTGGTATCGCGAACCTGCGCGCACGTGGCACGAGGCGCTGCCGGTCGGCAACGGCCGGATCGGCGCGTTGGTGCATGGCGGCGCGGACAGCGAATTGATCCAGCTCAACGAGGGCAGCGTGTGGTCGGGGCGCGCCGACTACATCGAGAAACCCGAGGTGCTGCAAAATCTCCCCAGGCTGCGCGAGCTGCTTTTCGCTGGGAAACACGCCGAGGCCGAAGCCCTCGCCAAACGGAACCTGACCACGGTGCCGCGGCCCGACTACGGCAGTTTCCAGCCGCTCGGCGACCTGCGTCTCGAATTCGAAACCGACATCGCGCACACGCGCGACTATCGGCGGGAACTCAACCTCGACACCGCGGTGGCGCGCACGACGTTCAAGCGCGGGAGCGTCACGCACACGCGCGAAGTATTCTGCAGTGCGCCCGCCGGCGTGCTGGTGATTCGTCTGACCGCAAGTCGTCCGGGGCTCATCACGTTTCGCGCGCTCCTCGGGCGGATGGGCGCGGTCACGCGGGCCGACGGCGCCGATGCCGTGATCATGACGGGCCGTTGCGCCGAAGGTGGGACGGAATTTTCCGTGGGACTGCGGGCGATCGCCGAGGGCGGGCGGATCACTGCCACCGATCAGGCGCTGACCGTCGATCACGCCAACACGGTGACGCTCCTGCTCAGTGTCGGCACGAGTTACCATCACGCCGATCCCGCGGCGGCCGCCCGCCTCGCGCTGGCGCAGGCGGCTGGCCGATCCCACGCGGCACTGCTCGCCGAACATACGCGTGACCATCAGGGACTCTCTCGTCGCGTGGCGCTCGAGCTGGGTGGCACCGACGCCGCCACGGCCGCGCTGCCGACCGATGAACGTCTGCGGCGGGCCGCGGCGGGCGGCGCCGATCCGGATCTGATGGCGCGCTATTTTTCCTACGGACGCTACCTGCTCATCGCGTCGTCGCGAGCCGGCTCGCTGCCGGCGAATCTGCAAGGGTTGTGGAACCCGCTGCCGACCCCGCCGTGGTTCTCGGACTTCACGATCAACATCAACACGCAGATGAACTACTGGCCGGCGGAAGTGGCCAACCTCGCCGAGTGCCACGAACCGCTCCTCGCCCTGGCCGAGGCGCAGGTGCCGCTCGCGCAGCGCACCGCGCGCGAACGCTTCGGGGCCGGCGGTCTGGCGCTCAGCACGCGCACGACGATTTGGGGCCGCAGCGATCTGCGCGGCACGACGGGACTCTTCTGGCCCGAGGCGCCGGCGTGGCTCGCGGCGCACTTCTGGGAGCACTGGTTGTTTTCGCAGGATCGAAAATTCCTCGCCGAACGCGCGTGGCCTTACCTGCGGGAGGCGGCCCGCTTCTACGTCGACACGCTCGTCGAACACCCGAAGCACCGCTGGCTGGTCAGTGGTCCCTCGACGTCGCCGGAGAATTCCTACGTCGCCCCCGACGGCACGCGCACCGGTCTGGACATGGGGCCGGCCATGACGATGGCGATCGTGCGCGAGTTGTTTGACCACTGCCTCGTCGCGGCCGAATTGCTCGGCGTTGACCGCGAGTTCGCGGCGACCCTGCGCGAAAAACGCGCGCGGCTGGCGCCGATTCGCGTCGGGGCGGACGGCCGCCTGTTGGAGTGGTCCGAGGATTTCAAGGAGCACGAGCCCGGTCATCGCCACACGTCCCATCTGTTTCCGCTGCACCCCGGCGACGAAATCTCGGTGCGGCGCACGCCCCAGCTCGCCGCCGCGGCGCGCAAATCCCTCGAAGCGCGCCTGAGCCACGGCGGCGGTTACACCGGCTGGAGCCGGGCGTGGCTCATCAATTTCTGGGCGCGGCTCGAGGACGGCGACAAGGCGCACGAGAGCATTGTCGCGCTCTTCAAGGACTGCACGTTTCCCAATCTCTTCGACAACCACTACCGTCCCGAGGGGAACGTCTTTCAGATCGACGGAAATTTCGGCACGACCGCCGCCATTGCCGAAATGCTGCTGCAAAGCCACGGCGGAGAACTGCACCTGCTGCCCGCGCTGCCGCGCGCGTGGAGCGAGGGCAGCGTGCGCGGAATGCGCGCGCGCGGCGGATTCACGGTCGACCTGCAATGGCGTAACGGTGCGCTGACTTCAGCCAACATCGTCTCCGCCAACGGACATTCCTGCACGGTGCGCGCGCGGACGCCGTTCCAACTCGGCAAGGCCCGGAGCCATGCCGACGGATCGGATCACGTCCTTGAATTTCCGACCGTGACCGGAAGCTCCTACGGGATTTCGTCACCCCAATGAGCAGAACCCTCTCCTTCATCACCGTCGTGTTGGTCTCGGTCGTTCGGTTGTCCGCCGCCGCGGAGGAGGCGAGGGCCGCCGATCGGCTCGCTGCCGGCTTCGCCTCGCCGCCGACAGACGCGCGCCCGCTCGTGTGGTGGCATTGGATCAACGGCAACATTTCCAAACATGGCATCGAGGCCGACCTTGCCGACATGAAGCGCGTGGGCATCGCGGGCGTGCAGATGTTCGACGCGAGCATCTACCTGCCCGCCGGCCCCGTGCGCTACGGCACCGACCTCTGGCATGAACATGTGCAGCACGCGATCGCGACGGCGGAAAAACTCGGACTTGAGTTCCATTTGATGAATACCCCCGGCTGGTCGGCCAGCGGCGGCCCGTGGGTCACGCCGGAGCGCTCGATGAAGAAACTCGTTTGGAGCGAGACGACGGCGGCTGGCGGCGGCGCGCTCACGCTCGCGGTGGCGCGCCCGAAGATCGAACCCCTGAAGTTCCGCACGCCGCCCGCGGTGAAAATGGAAAATTTCTACCGCGACGTCGCCGTGCTCGCCGTGCCGGCCGACGCCACGCTTCGCACCGCGGATCTCAGTTTCAAAACGAAACTCGCCGACAAGACGCTGAGCGCTGCGCCGCCCGATACCAATCCCGCCGGCTGCATCCCGCGCGATCGCGTGCTGGACCTTACTGCGGATTTCGATGCCACCACCGACACGCTCCGCGCCGCGCTGCCCGCCGGCCGCTGGACGATTCTGCGGTTCGGTTTCACCTCGACCAGCTCGACCAATCATCCCGCCGTGCCCGAGGGTCACGGCCTCGAGATCGACAAAATGGACGCCGACGCCGTCTCGTTCTACTTTGATCAGGCGCTCGGCCGCATCCTGCGCGAGGCCGGCCCACGCGTGGGCCGCACGCTCAAGGGACTGCTTTTCGACAGCTTTGAGGGCGGCCCGCAAAACTGGACCGACACGTTTCCCGCGCAGTTTCGCGCGCTGAAGGGCTACGACTTCGTGCCGCTGCTGCCCGTGCTCACGGGCCGCGTGGTGGAGAGCCCGTCGTTCACCGAAGCGGCGCTGCGCGATTTCCGCGGCGCGGTCGAAGCACTCATCGCGAAAAACTATTTCGGCACCATGCAGCGCCGCGCCCGCGAACACGGCATGGTGCTCTACGCTGAGGCGCAGGGCGGGCCGCTGAATCCGGTTTCGGCGAATGAGTTTGTCGATGTGCCGATGAACGAATTCTGGATGCCCGACACGGCGCCGCGCCTGCCGCGGATCAAGCTCGTTGCCTCCGTTGCCAATATCCTCGGTCGCAGGCTCGTCGCCGCCGAGTCGTTCACCGCCAAGCCCGAGGACGGCCGCTGGCTCGCGACGCCCGCCACGCTCAAGGATCCCGGCGACTACGCGTGGACCGCGGGCATCAACCGCTTCATCCTCCACCACTACGTGCACCAACCCACCGACGACGGCCCCGGCTTCGGCCTCGGCCGCTACGGCACCCACTTTGGCCGTCTCAACACCTGGTGGCCGCTCGCCGGCGCGTGGATCGACTACGTCGCGCGCGGGCAGTTTCTACTGCAACAGGGCCGCACGGTCGCCGACGTTGCGTTCCTGCAGAACGAAGATCACGGCTACGCCTATCCCACCACGATGGTCGCCGTGCCGGCGGGTTACGATTTCGACATCATCTATCCGCGCCACCTCGCCGCGATGACATGGCGCGACGGAGCGCTCATGCTTCCGACGGGTCCCGCGTATCGCGTGTTGATGCTCCCGGAAAACTGGGCCGCCGATCTCGCCACGCTGCGCCGGCTTCGCGATCTCGTCCGCGCCGGTGCGCCGATCTTCGGCGCCGCGCCCGTGACTCCCGCCGGCGTGCGCGACTACGAGGCGCGCAACGAATTCACCGCACTCGTGCACGAGCTGTGGGACGGCCCCCGCCCGCGCATCCGCCGGACTCCCTTGTCCACCGCGCTCCAGGAAATCGGTCTCGCAGCCGATGTGACGCTGCCACCCGCTCCCACGGGAGGCGAACTCCGCTACATTCACCGCCGCCTGGCCGACGCCGAAGTCTATTTCGTTTTCAATCACTCCGACCGTGAAGTTGGCGGCGACTTCACCTTTCGCACGACCGGCCGGCAGCCCGAACTTTGGGACGCCGTCACTGGCGCGCAGGCCGATTCCCCCGGCTATCGTGCGACGCCCACGGGCACCACGGTGCCGCTCCAGCTTGAGCCACACGGCTCCAGGTTTGTGATTTTTCGTCGCCCGCTCCTGACCCCGCGGGCCGATGCACCGAGGACGACCTTGGCCGCGACGCTGCCGATCGCCGGGACGTGGCACGTCGCGTTTCACGACGGCCGCGGCGCTCCGCCCGAGACGACGTTTGCGACGCTCGCATCGTGGAGCGAACACTCCGATCCCGGCATCAAGTTCTACTCCGGCACCGCCACCTACCGCACGACCTTCGCCGTTCCATCTGCCAACCTCCGCGCGGGTGCCACCGCGACGCTCGACCTCGGCGGCGTGGCCGATCTCGCGGAAGTCAGGCTCAATGGCGCGCTCCTCGGCACGCTATGGCAGCCGCCGTTCCGCAGCGCCATCACTCGCCACCTGCGCGCCGGCGACAACACCCTCGAAGTCCGCGTGGCCAACCGTTGGATCAACCGCGTGATTGGCGACGAGTCGCTGCCCACCGATCTTACCTATCAGCCCGAGGGCACGAACAAGTTCACGGACGGAAAACTCAACCGCCTGCCCGCGTGGCTCTACGACCGCTCGCGTCTCGCCGAACGAAAGCGCTACAGTTTCACCACGTGGAAACACTACGACGCAAAATCTCCGCTCGTCCCGTCCGGTCTGCTGGGCCCCGTGAAGATCGAATGGAGAACGCCAGCGCCGTAGCGCAGGCCATCACAACTTCGCCACCCAATCCCATGACCCAAACTCGATGAAATCCAAATTAGCCCTCACTTTCTTTTGGCGAAAGGGAACGCGTCGTGCCGTCCCTCGTGTTGTTCTGAGTCTGTTGGTGTCCCTCGTTTTTGTGCTTGGCGGTCATGCCCAATCTTCGGGCGGGCCCATGGGCTCGGTCCAAGGCACGGTGTCCAACGCGGTGAGCGGTTCCCCGCTCGGCCGCGCTAAAGTGACGATCCGAGGCACGGCCCAGGAGACACTGACGGACGACGACGGCCGGTTTTTTCTCCGGGGCGCCCCGGCCAAGGATATCGAGTTGGAAGTTTCCTATCTGGGCTTCGTGTCGCAAACGTCACGGGTGACGGTACCGCCCGGCGGACAGGTGGCGCGGGATTTCCAGCTCAGTCGCGAGGGAATCGAGGGTCGCGGCGCGGAGGGCCAGCTGATCGTGCTGGAGAAATTTCAGGTGGTCGCGGAACAGACGATGAGCGGCCAGGCCGTCGCGATGAACGAGCAACGCCATGCGGCCAATATCAAGAACGTGGTCTCGTTTGATGAACTCGGTGACCGCGGCCAGGAAAACATCGGCGATTATGTGCGCTTTCTGCCCGGCGTCACCATTCTGGACGATGGCACCAACCCCGGTCGGATTGCCCTGGGCGGGTTTCCGGCGGAAATGTCCAACATTCAGATCGACGGCGTGGACGTGCCTGCCACCGGCATTGGCCCGACCAGCACTCGCGCCGCGGCGCTGCAGGACGTGCCGATTCTGAACATCGAGCGCGTGGAGGTCTCGAAGGTGCCCACGCCCGACCTGCCGGCTTCCGGTTTGGGCGGATCGATGAACCTGATCGCGAAGACTGGAACGGGCCTCAAGCGCCCGGTCGGCCGCTACCAAGTGTATATGAATTTCGACAACGTGGACGGCTTGAGTTTCAACGGCGGTTCGCAGCAACCGCACGACCGGGCGTCGCCGCGCCACAAGGAACCCTCGTTCAGCCTGAGCTACGCCTTCCCGGTGGGGAAGACGCTCTCGGTCAGCCTGGGAGGCTCCCGCTCCTGGCGCCAGCGGCCGACCGACGATACGCCCTCCGAGGTCGCTTTTTGGAACCTGAGGAAGACCTATCTGACCACCGGCGCGCCGAAGGATTTGGCGCTTGCGATCACACAGTGGCGGCAGGAGGCCTCGATCTCCCGGACCGAGAATCTCCAACTCGGCCTCGATTGGCGGCTGACCACCAACGATACGCTCAGCCTGCAGGTCCAGGAACGCTCGGTGGTCGAAAAGAAAGCCCAGAGCTTCATGACCGCGCGCGTGAACGCCGGCTACGACGCGATCGGCAATGCGGATTACACCCAGAGCCGCGGTGCCACCGGTAGTTTCGAAATGGGCACCCTCAATCCGTCGAATTTCGACGCGACCACCGACACCAGCATGCGTTCGCTGAAGTATCAGCATCGCGGCCCGGCGTGGAACATCGACGCTCAGGCCTCCTACTCCGCCGCCGACCGCGAGCGCAGCAGCCTCGGCAAGGGCTACTTCAACGGCGTCCTGGCCAGCGTCCTCAACGCCAACATCCGCGGCGACGGCATCGGGAAGGGTTCGAGCATCGGTCCGGAAACCTATACAATCACCCGCGCCAACGGCGCGCCGGTGGATCCCTTCAACGCCAACAACTATACGCTCGGCACGGCGAACGAGGAGTATGCCCTGTATCAGACGGATCTCACGGCCGGGCGCCTGAACGTAAGCCGCGCGATCGGCCGGAACCTCACGATCAAGATGGGCGGCGCTTACAACCGCCTCGACAAGGACGACACCCGTCCGGTCAAGAACTACACCTTTGTCGGCCGCGCCGCCGGCCAGACCGCCGTCTCGCTTTACGACCTCGTGGATGAGTCGATCGACGTGAAAGTGAACGGGAACCCGGTGCGCTGGATCAGCCCGGTGAAGGCCTATGATCTCTTCGTGCAACACCCGGAGTATTTCACCCTGAACACCACTCATATCCAGAACCTCGCGCAGAATTCCAAGCGGATGCTCGAGGATATCCTGGCCGGCTATTTCCGGTTCGACCTGCGCCTGCTCTCCGGTCGGTTGAACTTCACGGGCGGTGCCCGCTATGAGAAAACCGATCTCAAGGGCTGGAGCATGAAGCGCGACAATTTCGCCATCTATCAGCGCGATGCGGCGGGCAACCTGTTGCGCACGAGCACGGGTGCGTTGATCGCCATCACCAACAACACCGAGCAGCGGCTCAGGCTCATCAATCAGGAGCGTGGAAATTTCGAGAGCCAGGGCTACGGCGGGCTCTATCCCAGCCTGAACGCCAATTACGCGTTTACCGAGAACCTGGTGGCGCGGGCCGCCTACGCGCGGACACTCGGTCGTCCGGACGTGCAATATGTCGTAGCCGGGATCACGGTGCCGGTTCCCACCGACACCAATGCGACCACCGCTCGCACCATCTTTGTCGGCAATCCCGGCCTGGAGCCTTGGACTGCGGATAGCTTCCACCTGTCCCTCGACTCCTATCATCTGAAGGGCGGATTCGGCTCCGTCGGGGTCTATCACAAGAAGGTCAGCAACTTCTTCGCGCAGCGCGGCCAGCCGACCACCGCGGCAACGCTCGAGGCCTACGGCATCCCGGAGGGCGACATCGAATATATGTTGGCCGACAACTACGTGCTGCGCCGCTGGGAAAATGTCGGCGATGCGGCGCTGGACGGCATCGAGCTGAGTTACCGCCAGGATCTGCTGTTTTTGCCGTCGTGGCTGCAGCTGGTGCAGGCTTGGGTGAACTATACCCATCTGGAGGTGGGCGGACGCAATGCGGCGGATTTCGTGGGTTTCAGTCCCGATACTCTGACGGCGGGGTTGAACTACATCAGGCCGCGCTTCTCCGTCCGGCTGACGGCGGCCTATCAGGCCGAAACGAAGCGGGCGGAAGTGGTGGTCACTCCCGGGACCTCGACCGAAGGGTTCATCCCGCAATCCACCTATGAATATCAAGCCGCCTCCACCCGCTACGGCATCAGCGCGGAATACGCCCTGAGCAAGAAGTTCGCCCTCTACCTGAACTGGGACGACGTGTTGGCCAAGGACCGCTTGGTGTATCGCCGGGCCCCGGATACGCCGGCCTTTGCCCAAACCGCCCAACGCTACGTCAGCCCTTCCTATATCGTGATAGGCGTGAAGGGCAGTTTCTGACGGGGGCCCCGGGATTGAAGGATTTCAACGGAAGCGCGTTCAGCCGCTGCAGCACTCGCAACGACACTATTGTGAAAACCAAGCGCCCCTACGCCGGATGCCTCCGACGTCTGCTTTGCGCCGGCATCTTGCTGGCGGCGACCACGGTAGCCAGCGCGACAGAATTGTTCGATTTCGAGCCCGCGTTTGATCCGGCCCAACTCACCGCGCGGAGTGTGACGATTGCCGTTACGAACGGAGCCTTGGAAATCAAGGGCACCGTGCCGGCGATCGACAGCGGGGTGGTCTTTCCGTTGCCGAAGCAGGCGCAGGATCTTTCACGCTTTCGGTTCGTTGAGGCCGACCTCGAGAACACCGGCGACAAGCCGCTGCGGTTTACCTTTTGGGCCCTGTCGGGCCACGGCTGGGGTGGTGTGAGCACCTTCACGCCCGAGGGCGGACCGGCCGCCGGGCGCGAGATGCTCGCACCGGGCCAGCGGGCCACGTTCAAGATCGATCTCCACACGCGTTACCCCGGCGAGGCGGTTTATACGTCGGCGACGGATCCGGCCTCGATTCGCTGGCTGGAAATTGTCCTGGGTGACAACCGCAACCTGCCCTCACTCCGGGTGCGAAGTATCCGGGCGACGGGCGAGGCTCCCGCCCAGGTGCACGACGCGTCGCGGCGCGTGCGCGTGCCCGATGTCACCCGCGAGCCGGCCGGTCCCGGGCGCCGCGTTTATCAGCAGCTGCCCGGTTGGGAAAAGACGAGCGTCACCCACGTGCTGACCCTGCCCCGCGAGTGGAAGCCGGGCGTGAAATATCCGGTCATCGTCGAGTACACCGGCAATGTTTTCTACCACAAGTTCTGCCACTCAACCGGCCTCACGGATCAGGGCAACCTGGCCTACGGTCTCGCGCGCGGGGAAAAATTCATCTGCCTCAACCTGCCGTTCATCAGTGCGGACGGACAGCGCGAGCAGCGGGACGGCTGGGGCGACATCGAGAAGGCCGCCGACTATTGCGTCGCGGCGGTGAGGGCGGTGTGCGAACAATTCGGCGGCGATGCGGGCGCGGTTTTCTTCGTCGGCTTCTCGCGCGGCGACTACGCCGCCAACTACCTGGCGCTGCGCGATGATCGCATCGCTTCCTTGTGGCTGGGCTTCGTCGGCACCCATCCCGGCCGAGCGTGGAAACCTGCCGACGGCGCCGGCTGGAACAAGGTCGGCCTCGGTTGGGATGAACGTGCCGCGCGGCTGAAAGGACGCCCGTGGTTCGCCGCGCCCGCGAATCTCGGCGCGCACGTGCACGTCGATGTCGAGTATCTCGAAGACCGTCCGTCGACCGTGGCGACCCGCCGTTGGATGCAGGAGGTCCTGTCACGACGCGCGAGTCCGTAGTCGTAACGAAAACCCCGATACCGCTCCTGATGAACCTCAACGTACCCCCGCCTGCCTCCGGGCAATCATCCCCGTCCACCCGTCGCCAGTTTCTGGCGAGCGGAGCCGCCCTCGGCTCCCTGCTGATTTTGCCGCATGGCTTGCGCGGCCAGGGCACGCGTTCGCCCAACGAACGCCTGCGCATCGCCCAGGTCGGAGTGGGGGGCCGGGGCGGCGCGGCGCTCGCCGGTCTGGCCGGCGAACAGTTCGTCGCCCTGTGTGATGTGGACGAAAAACGCAGCCGTGCCGGCATCGCCGGGGGAAAAAAGGCGGGGCCGGACACGGATCGGTTGAAGGACGCCCGGTGGTTCAAGGACTTTCGCGTGATGTTCGAGCAGATGGAGGACACGATCGACGCCGTCGCGATCGCGACTCCGGATCACATGCACTTCCCGATCGCGATGGCCGCGATCGCCCGGAAGAAACATGTCTACGTCGAGAAACCGATGTGTCGCTGCCTCACCGAAGTGCGGCGGCTCCATGCCGCCGCCAAGGCGGCCGGCGTCGTGACCCAAATGGGCAACCAAGGCCGAGCAGCCGAAGGTATCCGCCTCGCCCGCGAGTGGGTGCAGGCTGGGCTGATCGGTGACGTCCACACCGTGCACACCTGGACGGATCGGCCGCGCACGCCTTGGTTTTATCCGGCCGATTTTGATCCCGACGCGAATCCCAAGGAGACGCCCGTGCCCGCGACGCTCGATTGGGATCTCTGGCTCGGCGTGGCGCCCCAACGCCCCTATCGTCCCGAGCTCGTGCCGTCCTTCTGGCGCGGCTTCACCGACTACGGCACCGGTTCCCTGGGCGACATGGGTTGCCACCAGCTTGACGCGCCGTTCTACGCGCTCGATCTCGGTTCACCCACGAGCGTGGAGTCCGCCACCACCAAGCAGTATCCGAAAACGTTTCCGGCCTCGACGGCCGTGACGTGGAAGTTCCCGGACCGCGGCGGGCGTGGCCCGGTGGAGATGAAGTGGTTTGACGGCACCATGAAGCCGCCGCTGCCCGTGCCCGGATTCAAACTCTCCGAGAGCGGCGGCAGTCTCTTCTACGGAACCAAGGGCATCATGAGCGTCACCTCGCACAGCGGCTCGTGCCGTCTTCTGCCCGAGGAGCGCATGCAGGCGATGGCAGGCGCGCTGCCGCCGAAATCCATCCCCCGCGTCGCCGGCGGACCGTTCACCGAATGGACGGACGCCATCCGGGGCGGCCCGAAGTGCGGCTCAAACTGGGATTACGCCGCCGGTCTTTCGGAGGTCGTGTTGCTGGGCGTCGCCGCGCAACGCGCGCAGGCGCGTCTCGAGTGGGATGCCGTCGGCGGACGTTTTTCCAACCGCCCGGATGCCGATGTCTTCGTCGGTCCCGGCTACGACTACCGCCCGGGCTGGGGCGTGTAGGCACCGCGCCGGTCGTTCCGTCTGCAAGCACATCGTCAATTCGCTGGCGCCGCGCCAGAGCGGCGGCCTGCGTCCGAATTGAAGGGTTTCAACGCCACGGCAATCGCGTCCGCTTCCACGGGGAACACATTCCTTTCAGTCGCCCCTGGTCCGTTCGTCCCTCGCCCTGAGGTCCCCTCACGCCAACAGCCATCAAATGAACCCCCGAATCCCCGTTGGGAAGATACTGTTTATTGCGGCCGGCTTATCCGCCGCTGTCGGGTTTGCCCAAAACGCAGCGAAACCCGCATCGGAAGATGTCTATGTGCTGGGAGAGTTTCGCGTGAACACGGCCAAGGACGACAGCTTCATCGCGACCGAAAGCACCTCGGGAACACGCGTGGCCGCCGATATCATCAATCTGCCGTTCGCGGTCTCCGTGCTTACCGAGGATTTCGTGAAGGAGTTTCAGTTATTCGACCTCGACCAGCAGGCCCCTTTCATTTCCGGCATGGCTGCGGGTGACCCAGCGGCCGGCGGCGGCGGCGGCACGCGACTGCGCGGCTTCAGTGTGCCCTATTTCCGCAATGGCTTTGCCCGCACGCAGGCGCCCGACTCGAACAGCATCGCGCGAACGGAAGTGATCAAAGGTCCCCAGTCGGCGATCTACGGTCGCGTCTCGCCGGGTGGGGTCATCAATTTCATCTCCAAGAAACCGGGCACGCGGTTGGCCTCGGGCCTGAGCTACGTGACCGGTTCCTACGATCACCAGCGCATTGCGGGCGACATCACCGGGCCGATCATCCCCGGCAAACTTTTCTACCGCGTCGACGCCACCTATTACGACTTCAACCGACCGACGGACTTTTGGTATAATCGCACCACCAATATTTCCGGATCACTCACCTACAAGCTCTCGCCGGACACGCTCTTCACCCTCGAACACGAATATACCAACCGCATCATGCAAGGTGGGCAGTCCTTCACTCGATGGACCCGGGTGAGCGGTCCCCAGACCATCACGGAAGGCTCGGTGTTCTATATGCCCGATCAGGTGCTCGGGAAAAGGCTCGCCCAGTTCAATGTCAACGGAGCCCATAACGTCGTCAAACGCTCGTCCGACTCCAGCTACTTTACGCTGGAGCACCGGATTAAGCCGGATCTGAATTTGCGCGCCAACTTCGCTTACTCCACCCGGGCCTTCTTGAAGGACGGTACCTCGACCCCGGCCACCTGGGCGACCAATCCCACCGCGGCGCGGCAGACCGTGCTGAACACGCTCACCGGCGTCTGGGTCGATACGTCGCGCGGCATCTGGACCGGCGACCGGGCCGGCGCGTATCAGACCATCGATTACGTGGAAAAAGGCTTTCAGATCGACGTGACGAAAAAATGGAATACCCGAATCGGCCAGCGCACCCTCCTGACCTTTGATGCGTTCTTCCAAAACAACGATCAGGGAACTTGGGCGCTCAACGGCGCTCCCCTGAACGCCGCGCTCAACGCGCTGGGACTCACCACCACCGCGCAGTTGAACGCGTGGAAGAACCCCGATCCGTTTAATCCCGGGGTGTCCGGCTACTACCCAAATCCGCAGTTCGATCCCAAGACTTGGACAGTGGCGAGGGTCTTCAACGAGCGCTTCTACTACGGGAGCCTGCTCAACCACACCATCGAGCTGATGGATGGTCGCCTTTTCTGGACCGGCTCCGCGCGCCAGGATTGGGGGAAATTCACGGTCGGCACCGCCGACGGAAAAAAGGCGAAGTTCACCTACAGCACGGGACTAAACTACCGAGTGCTCGCCCGTCAGTTGGTCGCCTACGGCAACATCGCCACCGGCTTCAATCCCTCGCCGCAGTTTGACGCGAACACGGGAGAACTGCTGGGCAACCAGGGATCGTCCGGCGTCGAGCTGGGGCTCAAAGGGGTGCTCTTCAACGACCGGTTTTCCTACACCGTCGCGCTCTTCAACGTGGAGCAGGACAATCAGGTCACCGACAATCCGGCCAACCCCGGCGGCCTCGATCTTTCGCTCCCACGCTCCATCCCGGGGGCGGCCACCCGCTCGCGCGGCATGAGTTTTGACGTCGGTGGCAAGGTGACCGAAAACCTCACGCTGCTCGCCAACATCGCATGGACCGATGTGCGTATTGTAAAGCACGCCACCACGCCCAGCCTCATTGGCACGCGCCCGCTCGGCGGGCAGAATGCGCCCGCCCGCAGCTACTCCTTGGCGGCGCGCTACAATTTCCGCCAAGGACTCCTGGCCGGCGTGCGCCTGGGGTTGACCTATCAGTTTGCAGCGGAATACCTGCGCATTGGCCCGAGCGCCACCGCCACCGCCATTACGGTGCCGTTTTTCAACGCAGAGGTCAGCGAGTGGAGCGCGGTGGTCGGTTACGCCTTCAAGAAGTGGCAGAACGGCACGCGCCTCGATCTGTCGCTGAACGTGAACAACCTCCTTGACGAAAAACAGATGACCACAGCTGCCTATTATCCCGAGGGCCGCACGGTGCGACTCACCGCGGGACTGCGCTTCTGATTTCAACCCGTCGCTGATCGTGCTGGGCTGAAAACGATGCAACCTCCCTGTGCTCTCTTTTCCAACGCTGGCCTCGGTCGTGCAGGTCTCCGTTTCATCAGGTCTCTGATCGGGTTGGGCGCCGTCGCCACGGCCCTCACGATCGGCGGCGTTGGTTTGTGCGCCGAAAGCACGCTCCAGCGTAACACTCACTTTCGGCCGGGACAACCGTGGCTCGACACGCAGGGCACGCACCTCAATGCGCACGGTTTCTGCATCGTCGATTTCGGCGGCCGCCATTATTGGTATGGCGCGCACAAGATCGCGGGCAAGACCGAGGCCGAGAAGAACGAAGCCGGCGTTCGCTGCTACGTCAGCGACGATCTGCTCAACTGGCAGGACGCGGGGCTGGTGTTGGATGTCTTCGCGCCGGGTGCGCATCCTGAGCTGGCCGACGCCTCCATTCTCGACCGGCCCAAGGTGATCTTTCACGCCGCGACGAAAAAATTCATCCTGTACTTCAAACTCTACCCGCCCAAGGCGCAGGGAGGAAAGTCCGGCACCGACTACGCCTACGTTGGCGTAGCGACTGCGACGGCGCCGACGGGACCATTTGAATACCAGGGCCGTTTTCTCGGTGGCAACAGCCCGTTCGGCACCGGCGATTTCGCCATTTTTTCGGACACCGACGGCGCGGTTTATCATCTCGGCGTGCGCAAGCCCGACAAAGCGCACGTCTGCGGCCGGCTGTCCGACGACGGCTTGCGCCCCTCCGGCGACTACGTGGAACTGGCGGGCATTACCCCTGCAACCGAAGCACCGGCGTTGTTCCGGCGCGGCAACAAGATCTATTTCCTCGGTTCGGGCAGCAGCGGCTGGGCGCCCAACGCCGCCCGCATGTTCGTGGCGGATCGGGTCACCGGCCCGTATCAGGACCTCGGCAATCCCGTCCTTGGCGTGAATCCGCACAACCATCTCGGCCCCGAAAAAACCTTCGGCGGTCAAAGCACCTTTGTTTACCCGGTCGCCGGCCGACGCGACGCATGGATTGCGATGTTCGACATCAATCTGCCGCAGAATCCGATCACCTCCGGCTACATCTGGCTCCCGATCGAATTCGAGGGCGACCGGCCGATCATCCGCTGGCGCAATGAATGGGACCTTTCGATCTTCTCTAAAAAATGACGACGCATCCGCTCCTGAAGATTTGGGCATTGCTGGCGGCGGTGCTGTCCTCCCTCTCCGCGCAGCCGATCCGTAACGCGCGCTACACGCTTGAACCCGCAGCCGACGGTGCGGTGCAACTCACCGCCAGGGACGCCGGCACCTGGACGTTCCGCGGCGACTTCGTGGTGCTGGTGGCGACCGGCGATCCGAAGCCCGCGATGCGGCCGGGTAATATTCCGCGTGTGCCCTACAATCTCCTCACGTGGCAGACGCCGGCCGCGCCGGGCCGGGCCGCGCTCAAGACGGTCAAACGTCCCGCGGCGCAGGCCGGCGATGGTTTCGACGACGCGATCCTCGGCGGCGATACGCAGCAGCGTACCGCCGATGTGTTCGCCGCCGCCCCGCTCACGGCTGTCCGTGCCACCGCCGTCATGCGCGATGGCGCCGTGCTTCGTTTCGCTTTCGCCGAACAGGCGGCATTCACGCTCTCGGCCACGCTCGCGTTGCCGGACGGCGACGCCGAGCCCGTGCTCGCGTTCACGCTCACGCCGAAACGCGCCGCGTGGTACTCCGTCGGATACACCGGCGCTCCGGCTTTCGCGACGGCGGACCTCGCCGAGAACTGGCAGCCGTTCATCTGGCAGGAAAAACGGTTCCCGGACCGCTCGTATCTCACCCCGGCCTTCGAGTGCTCGCTGCCCGCGACGTTCGTGCGCCACGGTAACACCACCCTCGGTGTCGTCGTCGATGCGGACGAGTTTCCGTTCTCGCCGCTGCCGCTGCTCGACAACAGCCGGTTCGGCGTCGCGCTGCGCACGGCCGCGGGCGAGGCCCGGCCGATGGTGTTCGCGCCGATGCTCGGCGGGGCCGAATCGAAGCGCGCGGCCGGCCAGGCCTTCGGGTTCAAGGTCCGTCTCTTTGCCGGCGCGGGTGACATCACCACGGCCTACGAAGGCGTCGCGCGCCGCCTCTATGGTTTCCGCGACCACCGCCGCAACGCCATCGCGTCGCTCAACGAGACGCTGGACAACATGATCGACTACGGGATGAGCCGCTACAGCTGGTTCATCGAAGAGCTGAAAGGCTGCTCTTACTCGACCGACGTCCCCGGTGCGGTGAAGAACGTTTCGTCGCTCAATCCGCTGAATCTCGCCCTCGTCACCGACGACGAGGAGATTTTCCAAAGACGCGCCTACCCGATCGTCGAGTTCATGCTCTCGCGGGAAAAATTCCTCTTCTCCCTCGATGCGAAGCAAAAGATCCAGAGTCCGTCGCGCGCGTTGCTCGGGCCCTGCGCGCCGGTCAGCGAACTCGCCACGCTGTACGGGATCACTCATGGCGCGTCACCGATTCTCCGTCAGCTCGCCGAGCGCATGCTGGGGAAGAAACGCACGCTCAACCTCGACGACGTCGCCGAAGGCGGCACCTGGCCCAACCAGCTCGCGATGTATCGCGAGACCGGCGAGGAGCGTTTCCTCAACGCCGCCCGCCGCGGTGCCGATGCTTATCTCGCGGAACGCGTGGCCCGACCCGCGGCCGACTTCAATGTCCCGGGCCTCTTCTTCTGGACCGGTTACGTGCCGCAGTGGATCGATCTGTTTCAACTCTATGAATCGACCCGCGACCGCCGTTATCTCGACGCCGCGCGTCACGGCGCCCGCCAGTATGCGATGTTCACGTGGATGGCTCCCCGCATTCCGGACGAAGACGTGACCGTGAATCCCGGTGGGAACGCGCCCGTTTACTGGTACCTGAAGAACAAGGGCCACACCCCGATGACGGCACCCGAGGAGCGTGTGCCCGCGTGGCGGCTGTCGGAGATGGGACTCACGCCGGAGTCCTCCGGCACGATGTCGGGCCATCGCGCGGTTTTCATGGCGAACCACGCGCCATGGATGCTGCGCATCGCCGCGCTCACGGGTGACCGCCTCCTCCATGATGTGGCCCGCTCCGCCATTGTCGGCCGCTACCGCAATTTTCCCGGCTACCACATCAACACCGCGCGCACCACGATCTACGAGGACGCCGGGTATCCGTTGCGGGAGCACAAGGAACTCAGCGTGAATTCATTTCACTATAACCACATCTGGCCGCACATGAGCATCCTGCTCGACTTCCTCGTCACCGACGCCTTCGCGCGCTCCGGCGGGAAGATCGATTTCCCCGCCCACTTCATCGAGGGCTACGCTTATCTGCAGAGCAAATTCTACGGGGACCGCCCGGGGAAATTCTTCGACCGCGACGATGCCGTGCTCTGGTTGCCGCGTCGATTGCTCAAGAGCGGTTCCGTCGAGCTCAATACGCTCGCCGCCCGTGGTCGCGATCGCCTCTACCTCGCGTTCACCAATCAATCACCCGAGCCGGTCACGACCGAAATCACGCTCAGCGCCGCGTTGCTCCCGCAGCTCGCGGGCCGGACCTTCAGCACGCGCGTCCTGGCCGACGGCTCCGCCACGGCCCTTCGCGACGGCCGGCTCACCGTGACCGTTCCCGCCCTGGGCCTCACGGCGGTGGAGATCGCCGGGGTTGTGGTCACCCCGAAATTCCAGGACCGCCTCGTCGGCGCTCGCGCGGAGGACGCCTGGCGCCGCGACTATCTCGAACTGCCTTTCGGGGGCACGCGGGCGATGATCCTGAACTTCGGCCCGGCGGCCACGACGGCCTACGTCTATCTCCAGGCCGATGATTCCGCGTTCAAGGAGGTCACGCTCACTTACACGGTCGGCGGACGCCGCGCGACGCTGACCGACGCCACGTTTCCGTTTGAATTCACCGTGCCGGTTCCGGCCGGTTCGCCCGACTTCGCCTTTGAGCTGCAGGGGATCACCACCGCCGGTGTCGCCCAGGCGTCGGGCCCCGCTGCGCTGCAGCGATGACGTCCATGCCTCGCCTTGCATTCCCCTTCGCCGCCGCAGTGAACGGTTTCACTATCACTCTCGTTGTGCGCGCGCGCCGGGCGGCCCACGTTTCCGCCCCGCAATGCCGTCCCAGCCGGCACCCTTGATTGATGCGCGCCACTGATCCCAGTTCATCCGCCCCGGGCATGAAGATCCCTCATCTCCGTTGGTGGATCGTGGCGCTGATTTTTGGCGCGTCCGTGCTCAACTACATCGATCGGCAGACGCTCTCCGTGCTGGCGCCGACGATCCAGAAGGATCTGAAGCTTTCGAACGAGGACTATGCGTCCGTCCTCAACCTGTTTCTGATCGCCTACACCACGGCGTCGCTGCTTTCGGGCAAGGTCGTGGACAAACTCGGGGTGCGGGTGAGTCTCGCGTTGTTCGTCGGCTGGTGGTCGGTGGCCAACATCCTGACCGGTTTCGCGCGTTCGGTCGGCTCGCTCGGAGCCTTTCGCTTCCTGCTCGGGCTCGGCGAGGCCGGGAATTGGACCGCGGCGCCGAAAGCGGTGGCGGACTGGTTTCCCGCGCGGGAGCGCGGCATCGCGATCGGCATCTATACGCTGGGTGCGACTGTCGGCGCGACCATCGCGCCGATCCTCATCGTCGGCCTCGCCACCTGGCACAGCTGGCAGGCGGCGTTTGTGGTGACGGGCCTCGCGGGCCTGCTCTGGCTGATCCCGTGGCTGTGGTTGTATCGCCGGCCGGAAGAACATCCGCGTCTCACGGACGCCGAGCGCACGCTGATTCTGTCGGACACTTCCACGGAAACCAATCCGGGCAACGCAGTGGCCGGGTGGGGAAAGTGGTGGCAGGTCTTCGGCCGTCACGAAGTCTGGTTGCTGATTTTCGGGCGGATGCTCACCGATCCCGTCTGGTACTTTTTCCAGTTCTGGTTCGCGAAATATCTCTATGACGGTCGCGGTCTGGATCAGAAGCAGCTCACGGTCACGTGGGTCGTTTACCTCGCGGCGGACATCGGCGTGCTCGGGGGTGGCCTGCTGTCGGGCCTGTTGATCAAGCGCAAGGTGGCACCGGCGAAGAGCCGGCTCTGGGTCATGCTCGGTTGTGCCTTGCTGGTGCCCGTCGCCGCCGCAATTCCGCACCTTGGCTCCCTCTGGCTCGTACTTGCAGTCGGCATGATTGCCGTGCTCGCCCACATGGCGTGGCTGATCAATCTCAGCGCCCTCGTCGTCGATCTCGTGCCGAAGGGCTCGCTCGGTTTCACCTTTGGCGTCGTGGCCACCGGCAGCTCGCTCGGCGGCATGATGATGAACAAGGCCGTGGGCGGGCTCGTCACCCACCTGTCCTACGATCCCGCCTTTCACTTCATGCTGCTGCTGCATCCGCTCGCGTGGCTCCTGCTCTGGCAGCTGCGCCCGCGCCCCGCCGCCTAGCGCCCCCGTGTTAACTCCACTCCTGAAATTTCCCAGTCTCCAGACCGGTTCGTCATCTAGTGGATGACGAACCGGTCCGGCGGTTTTTCCCAGGAAACTGACTTCGTCACAACCACCAGGCGCGCGCCATCCGCACTCCTTCCTCGCAATGCATCTCTCTCCTCCCGCTTCCCAACGCGAACCGCACACGGTCCGCCTCGACGCCGATCTGGTCGTCGTGGGCGGCGGCCTGGCCGGCACGTGTGCGGCGATTACCGCCGCTCGCGCCGGACTCAAGGTCGTGCTCGTGCAGGACCGGCCGGTGCTGGGTGGCAACGCCTCGAGCGAGGTCCGGCTGTGGATCCTCGGCGCAACGTCGCACCTGGGAAACAACAACCGGTGGGCGCGCGAGGGCGGGGTGATCGACGAGATTCTCGTCGAGAACACGTTTCGGAATCCCGAGGGCAATCCGTTGTTCGTCGACGCCCTGCTGCTTGAGAAGGTCACCGTCGAACCGAACGTCACGCTGCTGCTCAACACGGCGGTGCACGATCTGACGAAGCGCGACGCCGACACGATCGCGAGCGTGCGGGCGTTCTGCGCCCAGAACTCCACCCGCTACGATCTGCATGCGCCGCTGTTTTGCGATGCGTCGGGCGACGGCCTCGTTGGCTTCCTGGCGGGAGCGGCGTTTCGCATCGGGGCGGAAGCGCGCGACGAGTTGGGCGAGAAATTCGCACCGCCCCAGGCGAGCCAGGAACTGCTCGGGCACTCGCTGTATTTCTATTCCAAGGACACCGGTCGGCCGGTGTCGTTCACGCCGCCGAGCTTCGCGTTGCAGGACATCACCGCGATCCCGCGCTGGCGGCAGTTCAACACGAAGGAATACGGCTGCAAACTCTGGTGGATCGAGCATGGCGGCCGGCTCGACACCGTGCACGACACCGAGACGATCAAGTGGGACCTGTGGAAGGTCGTCTACGGCGTCTGGCACCACATCAAGAACTCCGGCCAGTTTCCCGAAGCGGCGAACCTGACGCTCGAGTGGGTCGGCACCATTCCCGGCAAACGCGAGAGCCGGCGCTTCGAGGGTGACTATCTTCTGCGCCAGCAGGACATCGTCGAGCAGCGGCCTCAGGCCGATGCCGTGGCCTTCGGGGGCTGGGCGATCGATCTGCATCCGGTCGACGGCGTGTTCAGTCCCGAGGCCGGCTGCACCCAGTGGCACGCCAAGGGCGTTTACCCGATTCCGTACCGGTGCCTCTACAGCCGGAATATAACCAACCTCTTCCTCGCGGGTCGCATCATCAGCGCCTCGCACGTCGCGTTCGGTTCCAGCCGCGTCATGGCCACGTGCGCGCATGTCGGGCAGGCGGTGGGCGCCGCGGCGGCGTTGTGCCGGCGTCACGGCGAACGTCCGCGCGCCCTGCTCGCGCCGGACCGGATGGCGGAGTTGCAACGTGCGCTGCTGCGTACCGGCCAGCATCTGCCCGGCGTGCGTTTGCGTGATCCGGCCGATCTCGCGCCGCACGCGGCGATCACGGCGTCGAGCGAATTGAAACTTTCGGTCCTCGCCGGCGGGGGCCCGCTGCGCTCGTTGCGCGAACCGGTGGCGATGTTGCTGCCGGTGCAGCCGGGATCGCGTTTGACGCTGACGCTGCGAGCCGACGTCGCGCGCGCGTCCGTCCTGCGCGTGGAGTTGCGCCAGAGCAGCCGCGCCGACAATCACACGCCGGACGTCACGCTCGAGGGCCGGACCGTCGGGCTCGAGCCGGGCGCGAATCAGGACGTCGTGGTGGCGTTCGAGCATGCGTTCGCGGACGAGCGGTATGCGATGGTCTGCTGCTTCGGCGACGAGGCGATCCAGCTGCATTGCAGCGAACAGCGGGTTACCGGAGTGCTGGCGTTGACGCATCAGGTGAATCTGGCGGTGGCGAAGTCCGCGGTGCAGTCGCCGCCGGCCGGCATCGGCGTCGATGCGTTTGAATTCTGGACGCCCCCGCGCCGCCCCGGTGGCCACAATCTCGCTCTCCGGCTGGCGTCACCGCTCGCCGCATTTGCCGCGCGCCATGTGGTCAACGGCGTCGCGCGTCCCACGCTTCAACCCAACGCCTGGGTGGCGGACTTCGCCGATCCCCTGCCGACGCTGACGCTGCGCTGGGAGCGTCCGCAACTCATCGCGCGGATCGAGCTCATGTTCGACGTCGATTATGATCACCCGATGGAGTCGGTCCTGATGGGCCATCCCGAGCGCCGCATGCCGTTCTGCGTGCAACGGTATCGCGTGCTCGACGAACACGGCGCGCTCCTCGCGGCCTGCGACGACAATCATCAGGCGAGAAATGTGATTACGTTGAGCCCACCCGTGACGACCCGGGCACTGCGCATCGAGCTGACCGCACCGGGGCCGCACGTGCCCGCGGCGTTGTGTGAGGTGCGGTGTTACGCGAGCGCCACGCCCTGAACGCGGGCGCGAGGGGCCGCGCGGCGGATTTCGACCCTCGAGTTATACCCATCGCTCCGTGCTTTTGGACTTCTGGATCGATCGGGGCTACGAGCGCCAGCGAGTAGCCGTTCGGCCACTCGCTGGCGCTCGTAGCCACAGCTAAAGTCCAAAGGCAAAGAGCGATTGGTATTAGCTCTCGTAACGGCGGGGGAGGACGACGCGGAACGTCGTGCCTGTCTCCGCTGAAGTCGCGACCTCGAGACTGGCGTCCAGCAATTCGCAAAGCCGTTTCACAATTGAAAGTCCGATGCCTTCGCCGGGACGCTGGTCGGCCGGACGCAGCGCCGGCGTGCTGCCGGGAGCGGGAACCAGCACCTGGGAGGTTTCGCCCGCCAGCGCGGCCGATTTTTCGTCCGACTCGCGCGCACTTGCCGTGGCTTCCTTGAGCCCGACCACCATGGGCGCGCTGGGTCCGGCCTGCAGTCCGGGCCCGGTGTCCTTGACCATCAGCCACCAGTTCTCCGCTTCCTCGCCCAGACTCACGACCACTCCTCCCCGCTCCGTGTACTTGAGCGCGTTCTGCAGGAGGTTTTGCAGGAGCCGCCGTACTTTGGCGGGGTCGCCTTCAACCGACAGTTCGCGCGGACCCTGGACTTCCAGAAACAAGCCGCGGTCGTCGGCGATGGGGCGCTGCGCGTCGCAGAGTTCGGCGACCAGGGAGCCGGCGTCGAATGTACTGAGGTCGCGGCGTTCACGGCCGGCCTCGAGGCGCGCCAATTCCGTGAGATCGCCGAGCATGGCGGTGACGGACTCCACGCCGCGTTGCAGCAGTTGGGCGAACTCGACCCGCTGGGTTTCGGCGATGTCGGCTCCACCGAGGAGTTTCGCCGCCACGGTGACGCCGAAAACATTGCCGTTGAGGTCATGGACGGCCTCGTGGATGAGGGCGGCCCGGCGCGCTTCGATGGCATTGATGCTGGCCAGCGCGCGCTCGAGGTCGCCCATGCGCCCGGTCGCCTCGGCCCGTTGCATGCGTTCATATTGGGCGGCGCTTTCTGAAATCGATTCATTCACCAGGGCGATCAGCTGACGGTGGGCTTCGTCCAGCGCGCGGGGCTGGAACTCGGGGCGGGTCCCCGCAAAGGCTGCCACCTCGTCGAAGAGGCAGAGCTGAAGATGGCCCCACTCGTGCAGGAGCTCCTGCAGCCGGTAGCCTTGCTGCCAGCGGTGCAGGCCGTGTTTCACCTCCTCCTCGTTTGAAGTGATGTCCGCGGCCCGGGCGTCCGCGCCGCCCGGACGGGACCGCAGCTTCCGCTCGAACGCGTCGAGCACCTGCGGAATGTGATCGTTGAACTGACCGCGCGTGAGCGAGCGTACGGTGGTCTGCTTGGGATCCGCGTCGGCCGCTTTTCGCCACGCTCCGAGGATCGCGTTGCGTCGCTTGGCCAGATACTCGCTGAGCTCGTTGAGCAGGTCGCCCGTGGATGGGATCATGAAATGGGTTTCGGGGTTTGCTGGTTGCGAAAACGGAAACCCTCGCTCCGGCCGCTCAACGTAGACGTTGCACTCTGCCCAGGTTGAACGGCGGGCGCAACTGCCGAGCGTGAGGTCGGGGCCGGGATGGCCGAACTAGGTGGTACGTCCGGTGCTTCGGAGTGGTTGAGTCGCGAGTGAGCGGCTCGCGGCTCCGGGCCTGGTGGCCCGGCGGGCGCGTGGTGAACGAATTCACCACGCGCGGAGTTGATTTTCGCGGCGAGCCGCTGCCATCTTGTCCGCTCGTGACCGGCTCCGCTTTCCCCGGAGTGCGGTTCTCCCTCCCCATCGTGATGACCCTTCGAACCCTGGTGCTGGCATTGAGCGTGGCTGCAGCCGTGGCCACCGCGGCGCCTGCGCCCGCGCCCAAGCCCTTTGCGATCAGCGGCATTTATCCGCACCTCGCGTACTTCAATCAGGAGAACGAATGCGGCACCGGCGCCGTCGTGCCGTGGGCGGACCGGCTCTGGGTGATCACGTACGCGCCGCACAAGCCGAAGGGATCGACCGACAAGCTCTACGAGATCACTCCGGACCTGCAGCAGATCATCCGTCCGGAAAGCATCGGCGGCACGCCGGCGAATCGTTTCATTCATCGCGAGTCGCAGCAGCTGTTCATCGGGCCCTACATCATCGATGCGCAGCGCCAGGTGCGGACGATTTCCTACGAGGCGATGTACGGCCGCCATACCGGCACCGCGCGGCATCTCTTCGATCCGGCGAACAAGGTCTACTATGCCACGATGGAGGAGGGCTTCTACGAGGTCGACGTGCGCACGCTCGCCGTGACCGAGCTGTTTCGCGACGAGCAGCTCAAGGATGGCCGCAAGGCCAACCTCCCCGGTTATCACGGGAAGGGTTTCTTCGCCGCCCAAGGCCTGCTCGTCTACGCCAACAACGGCGAGCACGGGAAGGAGGCGCAGGCCAGGCCCGACGTTCCCTCCGGCGTGCTCGCGTCCTGGGACGGCAAGAGCGACCAGTGGACCGTCGTCCGTCGCAACCAGTTCACCGAGGTCAGCGGCCCCGGTGGAATTTACGGCAACGAGAAGCCCGCGACCGATCCGTTGTGGTCGATTGGCTGGGATCATCGCTCGCTGATCCTCATGGTGCTCGATGGCGGCACGTGGCACAGCTACCGGTTGCCGAAGGCGAGCCACTCCTACGATGGCGCCCACGGCTGGAACACCGAGTGGCCGCGCATTCGCGAGATTGGCGAGGCGGATCTGTTGATGACGATGCACGGCTCGTTCTGGCGCTTTCCGAAAAACTTCGGCGTCGCGCACTCGGCGGGCATCACTCCGCGATCAAACTACGTGAAGGTGGTCGGCGACTTCGCCCGCTGGGGCGATCGCATCGTGCTGGGCTGCGACGACACCGCGCAGAGCGAATTCCTCAACAAGCGCAAGGCGAAGGGCAAACTCGTCGGTCCCGGGCAGTCGCAGTCGAATCTCTGGTTTGTCGAACCGGCGCAGCTCGATCAGTTCGGCCCCGCAATCGGCCGCGGCGCGGTCTGGTACGACGAGCCGGTGAAAAAGGACGAGGTCTCCGACGCCTTCTTGTTTTCGGGTTTCGACGAACGCGTCCTCCACCTGGCACACCAGGCGGCGGCGCCGGTCACGTTCACCCTCGAGGTCGACCGCGCCGGCAACAACCGGTGGAGCGAACTGCGCCGCGTGGAGGTCCCGGCCAGCGGTTACGTGGCCACGATTTTCACCGCCGCCGAAAAAGGCGCGTGGATTCGCGTGCGGGCCTCGCGCGATGCGCCGAAGGCCACGGCGTTCTTCTCGCTGCGCAATGTCGACAAACGCACAACTCAAGCCGACGCCCGTTTCGCCGGTCTCGCGAGCGCCACGAGCGCGACCCCGCGCGGCGGTTTGCTGCACGCGCGCGGCGCCGGCAAGAAAACCCTCGGCGTGACGGTCGGTGATGCGTTTTTCGAGATGGGCCCTGACATGCAGCTGCGCCGCAGCGATGAAGCGGGCGCGGTGACGTGGATGCAGACTAACCTCGCGATCCCGCGCGATGCGGTCGCGGTCGATGCTGCCTCGGTGATCTACACCGATGAAGCCGGCCAGCGTTTTCGGCTCCCGAAAGGCCGCGCCGATTACCGGCTCGAGGGGCCGCTGGGCTTCGAGCGCACGGTCCGCGAAGTCTGCACTGAGCGCGATCTGCTCAATGCCGGCGGCACGTTCTTCGAACTGCCCGCGGAAAACGCCGGCGGCATCGCGAAGCTGCGGCCGATCGCGACGCACAATCGCCGGATTCACGACTACGCCACGTGGCGCGGATTGCTTGTGATGTCGGGCGTCGCGACCGACGCCCCGACGGACAACCGCCACCTCATCCGCTCCGCCGACGGCCAGGCCGTCGTGTGGGTGGGCGCCGTCGATGATCTCTGGGCCTTCGGCAAACCCGTCGGCGTCGGCGGGCCGTGGAAGGACACCGCGGTGAAAGCCGGCGTGGCGTCCGATCGGTATTTGCTGACCGGCTACGATCGCAAGACCCTGACGTTGTCGCACCAGGCCGCCGGCCCCGCGCGCATCAAGGTTGAAGTCGATCTCACCGGCACCGGCACCTGGGTCGAGTACGCCGCGCTCGACGTGCCCGCGGGCCAGACCACGACGCACCGTTTCCCCGCCGGCTTCCAGGCGTACTGGCTGCGGGTGTCCGCCAACCTCGACACCACCGCCACCGCGTGGCTGGTTTATGAGTAAACCGAAGCCTTTCCCGATCACGCCTTGAACTGAATGTGGGCGGGGTGAGGGCACCCCGCCTGCGCCCAGCTATCTCTTACTGATTTCCATGAAACGTCTCATTCCCCTCGTCACCCTTGCGCTGTTCGCCGCGCTGCCGGCGCGCGCCGCCGATCGCCTGCTCGTCGAAGCGGAAAGCTTTTCGGCCCACGGCGGCTGGTCGCTCGACACCCAGTTCATCGACCTGATGGGCTCGCCGTACTTGATCGCCCACGGCCTCGGCCAGCCGGTCAAGGACGCCGCGACCACGGTCGAGTTTCCCGCCACTGGCACGTACCGCGTGTGGGTGCGCACCAAGGATTGGGTCGCGCACTGGCAGGCGCCCGGCGCGCCGGGTAAATTCCAAGTGCTGGTCAACGGCACGCCGCTCGCGGAAACCTTCGGCACGAAGAGTGCCGTGTGGTTCTGGCACGACGGCGGCACGGTCACCATCGCCGACCGCAAGACCCCGCTCGCGTTGCGCGATCTCACGGGCTTCGACGGCCGGTGCGACGCGATCTATTTCACCAGCGATCTGAAGGAGACGCCGCCCAACGATTCCGCGCCGCTCTCGTCGTGGCGCAAGACCGCGCTCTCGCTGCCCGCGAAGCCCGAGGACATGGGCGAGTTCGATCTCGTCGTCGTCGGCGGCGGCTACGGCGGCATGGGCAGCGCGATTTCCGCGGCGCGCATGGGCTTGAAAGTGGCGCTGATCCAGAATCGTCCGGTCCTCGGCGGCAACGGCAGCTCCGAGGTGCGCGTGTGGGCGATGGGGCTCATCCGTCGCGGCAAGTACCCGCACATCGGCGAGATGATCGAGGAGTTCGCCGACAAGGCGAAGAACTCGCCGGGCACGTACGAGGAATTTGGTGACGCCCAGAAGGAGGCGCACGTCCGCGCCGAGAAGAATATTTCCCTCTTCCTCAACGAGCACGTGTATGCCTCCGAGACGAAGGACAGCCGGATCACATCCGTCACGTCGCTCAACACCACCAACAGCCGCGAAAAGAAATTCCGCGGCAAGTATTTCGTCGACTGCACCGGCCACGGCAACCTCGCCCACCTCGCCGGAGCGAAGTACGAGATCGAGCTCAAGGATCTGCTCGGCATGAGCAACATGTGGGTGTGGAGCAACGCCGAGGCGCCGCGCACGTTTCCCGAGACGCCCTGGGCGCTCGACCTGAAAATGGACGACTTTCCGTATCCGAAGGTCGGCAAGGCCGACATGAAGGACAAGGGCAAGGGCGAGTGGTTTTGGGAGAGCGGCTTCAACAAGCATCCGATCAATGATCTTGAAACCATCCGCGACTGGAACCTGCGCGCGGTGTTCGGCGCGTTCAACGCGATGAAGAATCGCGACGGCAAGGCCGAGCATCCCAACGCGAAGCTCGACTGGGTCGCCTACATCGGCGGCACGCGCGAGTCGCGGCGGATCGTCGGCGACGTGATGCTCACGCACGAGGACATCATCACGAAGAAGGAATTTCCCGACGGCTGCGTGCCCAGCACGTGGAGCATCGATCTGCATTTCGCGAAGAAGGAGTACGCGACGAAGTTCCCGGACAATCCCTTCATCTCGATCGCCGAGCACGATCGCCGCATCGATCGCGACTTCGGTTATCCGGTGCCCTATCGCTGTCTTTATTCGGTCAACATCTCGAACATGTTCATGGCGGGCCGGAACATCAGCGTGAGCGATCAGGCGCTCGGCACCGTGCGCGTCATGAAGACCATCGGCATGATGGGCGAGGTCGTCGGCAAGGCCGCCGCAGTGGCGTTGAAGCACAACGCCACGCCGCGCGACGTCTATACGCTGTATTGGTCCGAGATGGACACGCTGCTGAAACTGCCGGGCCGCGCGCGCAAGGCCGCGGACGCGACGTTCGACATCAGCGGCACGCCGCCGCCCCCGCTGGACGATGCGGGCGGTCGTGGCGGTGGCGTGCAACTCGCCGCGCTCAAGGGCGTGGTCGTGGACAACCGCGCCGCCAAGCTCGCCGGTAACTGGACGCCGGGCACCGGTCTCGATCACGTCGGCTCCGACTATCAATACGGCCGCGGCGCGGGCGTGAAGGCGTTGTTCGAACTAGCGATTCCGGCGGACGGCCGCTACGAGGTGCGTTTCGCCACGGCCCCGCACGAAAACCGCGCGAGCAACACGGCGGTGACGGTGCGCAGCGCCGACGGCGACAAGAAGGTCATCGTGAACCAGAAGAAGGCCGGCCCGATCGACAACCGCTGGGTGTCGCTCGGCGTTTTTCGCTTCGTCAAAGGGCAAATGAGCGCCGTCGAAGTGAACGCCGAAGGAGCCGACGGCAACGTTCACATCGATGCGGTGCAGGCCCTGCCGGTGCCGTGAGGCGTGCCCGGGCGTGGCTACGAGCGCCAGCGAGTGGATGGATGACCACTCGTTGGCGATTTCAGCCGCACGTGGGACAGTCCTCGCCTCGGGCGACCACGTCCGTGAGCCGTGCAGGCAGTCCATCGCGTTGAACGAACCGCGATGAAGCAGCTTGCCCTCCAACTCTACCGCCTCGCGGTGGTCGTGGCGGTGGCGTGGCTGATTCGCGACCTTGCGGTCCGCCAGCGCACGCACGGTGATTCGCCCATTCGCGTCGAGGAAGTGAAGGGCCTGTTGCCGGATGCGGCGGCGCTGCGGCCCGACAGTTCGGCGCGCGACGGATTGTTCATCTTGGATCGCGCGGGACGTGACCTCGGCTACGTCGTGCGCACGCAACCGCAGTGTCGCGACATCATCGGTTATGCCGGCGTGACCGACGCCCTCGTGATCCTCGATCGGGAATGGAAGATTCTCGGCCTGCGCGTGCACGCCTCGGAGGACACGCAGGATTACATCGACAACATCACGCTCGACCGGCGTTTCCTGAAGAAGTGGAACGGCCTGACGTGGGACGCCGCCGCGGCGCTCGATCTCAAAGCGGCCGGCATCGAGGGCGTTTCCGGAGCAACGATGACCAGCATGGCGATCGCGCAGAGCGTGAAGGCGCGGCTGCAGGCGAGTGCGCAGGAGATGACGGTGCGTCCCGTCTGGCGGATCGGCTGGCGCGATGCCGGCGCGGGCATCGTGATCGTGCTCGCCGGGATCATGGCGTTTGGCCGGTCCGAGTGGCGGCACCGCTGGAAGCGTCCGTACCAAGTCGCCCTCGTCGTCTACGTCGGTTTTGTCGCCGGCGATCTCATCGCCCTCAAACTCATCGCGGGCTGGACGCGCGGCGGGATTCCGTGGAGCACGGCGCCCGGGCTCGCGCTGCTCATGGCCGCGGCCTTCGTGGTGCCGTGGACGACGCGGAAACCGTTTTACTGTCACCATATTTGTCCCCATGGCGCGGCGCAGGAACTCATCGGCCAGATTCGTCCGACGCGTTTTCAGGTGACGCTTCCCGCCAGCGTGATCCGCGGTCTGGAATACCTGCCGGCCGGTCTGCTGGTGCTCACGCTGATGGTCGTGATGCTGGCGCTGCCGCTTGATCTCGCCGGGCTTGAACCCTTCGCGGCGTATGGCGTGCGCGCCGCGGGCTGGGCGACGATCAGCGTGGCGGTGGTCGGACTCGTCGCATCCTTCTTCGTGCCGCAGGCGTATTGCCGGTTTGGATGCCCGACGGGCGCGCTGCTCAACTTCGTGCGCGCGCGCGGGCCGTCCGATCGTTTCTCACGCCGCGATGCGGCGGCGCTGCTGCTGGTCGCGCTCGCCCTCGGGCTCAACTGGAACTACCTCTCGGTGATCCTGTGGATCAAGGGCGTGCCGTGAGTCTGGTCCGCAAGACGCGCCGTGCTGTAGCTACGAGCGCCAGCGAGTGGATGTCGCCCACCATGGTTGCGCGTTTCACTCGCTGGCGCTCGTGGCCACCGGCTCGGCGTATCGTAGCGTTAGTGACCATGGCAGCCTCCGGGCTGACAGCGGCCGAGTCCGTCAGCGTGTCCGGCCGCGCGATGGGCACGACGTGGACGGTGACGTGGGTACAGCCCGAAACGGCGGTGGCGTCCGCCGTGATTGCAGGCGCGGTGGCGGAGCGACTCGAGGCGCTGGAACAGATCTTCTCCACCTACCGTGAGCAGTCGGAGCTGATGCGCTTCAATGCGACCCAGCGCGCCGACTGGCTTCCCGTTTCGCCGGAGTTGGCGCAGCTGGCGGCGGAGTCGCGACGAATCAGCGCGGTGACCGACGGCGCGTTCGATGTGACCGTACAGCCGCTCGTGGTGCTGTGGGGCTTTGGGCCGACGCGCCGGACGGGAGCGTTGCCCACTAGGGAGGAAGTCAACCGCGCCCGCGCGCGCGTCGATTGGCGGCAACTCGAGGTCCAGCGCGCACCACCGGCGCTGCGCAAAGGGCGCGTCTCCGTGGCGGCGGATTTTTCGTCGATGGCGAAGGGATTCGCGGCGGACGCCGTTGGCGATCAGTTGGTGTTCATCGGGGTGGGCAACCATCTCGTCCAGGTCGGCGGTGATGTGCGGGCGCGCGGCGGGGGGATCGATGGACGCGGTTGGTCGGCGGCGATCGAGGAGCCGCGGGACGGGCCGCGTGCGATTGCGACGGTGGTGCAGCTGGACGGAAGGGCGCTCTCGACGTCGGGCGATTACCGCAATCACTTCGTGCAGGACGGCCGGCGCTACGGCCACATCATCGATCCGCGCACCGGTGAGCCGGTGAATCACGATCTGGCGGCGGTCAGTGTCGTCCACGTTTCGTCGGCGTTATCGAGCGCCTGGGCGACCGCGCTTTTCGTGCTCGGCTCCGACGCCGGCGGGCGGGTGGCGTTGGAGCAGAAGATCGCAGCGCTGTTTTTCGTGCGGGAAGGATCACGGATCGTGCGACGCCCGACGCCGGAGTTTGCGCGGAGCTTGCCGTGAAGGGTTTGCCCTGGGACCGCGACCGCCCCCGGTCGCTCCGAACCGAATGCGACCGGGGGCGGTCGCGGTCCCAGGGCAAACACTGCATCCGAGCGTTGACGCCCTCGTCGACGCACCTTTCGTTGCGCGTCTTGCACGCGGCGCCACCCCAGCCCACGCCTGACCGGTTTTCTGCAGCGGAGCGTTGCGCTGCTGCCGGCTTTGTTGTTTTTGCGCGCCCCTTCGCGTGATGCGCGGGCCAGACTGACTTTCTCGCCCTTCCGCCCCGCGCATGTCTGCCCCCTTCTCTGAACGCCTGCGTGCCCTTGGTCCCGGCTTGGTGCTGGCGGCGGCGGGCATTGGCGCGGGCGATGTCGTGGTGGCGTCGGTGACGGGTATCAAGTTCGGCACGACGCTGCTCTGGGCGGTGGTGTTCACGGCGGCCTTGAAGTTCGTGATCACGGAGGCGCTCGCGCGCTGGCAGCTCGCGACCGGTGAAACGCTGGTGCGCGGCTGGGTGTTGCGGTTGCCGCGCTGGGTGGCCGTGGTGTTTGCGGTCTACCTGCTGTTCTGGACGTTCATGGTCGGCGCGTCGCTGAGCAGTGCGTGCGGGCTGGCGGGAGCGAGCCTCGTGCCCGCGTTATCGGTGGCGCACTGGGGCGCGCTGCACGCGATCGTGGCGGCGTTGCTGGTGGCTTTGAACCGGTACGCGCAATTCCAGCGCGTGATGAAGGGCCTGATCGGCGTCATGGCGCTGTGCGTGCTCGGGTGCGCGGTCCTGATCCGCCCCGATGTCGCGGCCGTGGCGCGCGGGTTGTTCGTGCCGACGCTCCCGGCGTCGGGCGGTGGCGCGCAGGTGCTCGCGTTGCTCGGCGGCATCGGCGGGAGCCTTACGGTGATTTGCTACGGCTACTGGATGCGGGCGGCGGCGTGGCGGGGCGCGGAAAAGCTCGCGACGGTGCGCGCCGATGTGCGGCTGGCGTATGTGTTCACCGGACTTTTTGGCGTGGCCTTGATCGTGATCGCCGCGGGCGTGGATGCGAAGGCGTCGGGTGGCGCGCGCATCGCCCTCGAGATTGCCGCGCGGCTCGAAACGGTCGCGGGGCCGTGGGTGCGCGGGGTGTTTCTCGCGGGCTTCTGGTGCACGGTGTTCACCGCGATGCTGGGCGTGTGGCAGGGCGTCCCGCAGGTGTACGTCGATCTGGTGTCGGCGTGGCGGGATCGCAGTGCAGGAGTGGGCCGAACCGCGGAAACGGGATCAGCCCGCAGCGGAGCGGATATCCGATCGGCCGAGCCGCTTAGTCGTGCAGTCACGGGCGCGCCGGCGTCTTTGAACGCAGGTTCGGGTCGACGCATTTACCTCGCGGCGCTCGGCTTTCTGGCGGGGCCGCCGCTCGTCTTGCTGTGGCACAAGGAACCGGTGGGCGTGGTCGTGGCGTTCTCGATCACGGGGGCGTTCGTGATGCCGTTCCTTGCGGCGACCTTGCTCTATCTCAACAATCGCCGCGACTGGATGGGCGCGCTCGCGAACCGCCGGCTGGGCAACGTCGCCCTGATCGTGTGCCTCGTGGTCTTCGGCACCGTGTGTGTGGCCGAGGTGGTGCGGGTGTGGGGACAGTAGCCAGGCGGGCGGGGCGGCGCATGGAGTCGGCTGCAGCGCAGAGGGCGAAGGCTCCACGCGCTGGCGCTCGCAGCCACGGGGAACGCATCGGCCTTGAAACGCGGCCGCATGCGGTTGAAGCCGCGTCGAACCGGCGGGCGCCCTAATTCTTTCCCGCCCACGCGGCGTCGAGCTTGAACAGGCGCTCGGCGTTTGCGTGATAGAACTGCTCGAGCACGGCGCGGGGCAGGTTCAACGCCTGGACCTTGCGACCGTTGTACGTCGTTTCACCGGAGCCCGCGTAATAATCCCAGTCGGCCTGGTAACGCAGCTCGAGGCTGTTCGCGTGGCCCTGGCGCTGGGCGTCGGTGGGCGGTTGCGTCCGCCGCAGCGGCATCCAGCCGGCGTCGACGCCGTAGAGGATGCGGTTCGGATATTTCAGGAAGAGCGCGCGCACCTTCTCGCTCGGGTGGCGCGTGAGGTTGCGCGTGCGCGCCGCGACCTCGATGTGGAAATTCGGATACCGGTCGAGCCGCTCCGCGATGCCTTCGAGATCATGTTCAAGGCTGCCGAGGTGCGCGCCGAGCACGACGAGCGTCGGGTGCTTCTTCATGATATTGTCGCGGGCGGCGATGATGGCGGCGTGGCTCGGGTATTCGGGTTTCCCGTACAGGTGCCACTGCGGATTCGTCGAGTAGTACGAGTAGTGGGAGCTGTCGGGGTCGAGCGGACGCCACGCGTCGATCGGCTCCGCGAGGTGGGCGTGCAGCGGTTTGCCCACTTTCGCGAGGTGCGCGTAGATCGGATCGAAGAGCGGATCGTCGGGCAGGATGAATTTGCCCGCGGGATTTTTGATCTCGATGCCGACTTCCTTCCAGATTTTCACGCCCACCGCGCCGCGCCTGAAGGCGCCGTCGAGCCAGGCGATGGCGCGATCGGCGTAGCCGGGCCGATCGCGATCGAGCAGATTGAAGGTCGTTGTGAACGGATACAGCGTCGGGTCCTTGCGGTAGAGCGAGACCGCGACCCGATCCATTTCCTCGAGCCGCCCGTCGCCGCCGGGGACGCACACATTGATCGTGCGGAGATTGATCCGGCGGAACAGCGCGTCGAACGCGGCCACGTCCTCGAAGATGTGCGAGTGGCAGTCGATCTTGCGGATCTCGGTGTAAGCCGGACGGGTTTCAGCGGCGCGAGTGAACGGGACGGAAACGGCGAGGAGCGCGAGCGTCAGCCGGAGCAGGAGGGCATTCATGGGGTGAGGCGCAGAATGGCTGAACCTGCGTTTTGGGGGCAAGCCGGCGCTCGACGAATCGGCGCAGTCCGCCCACTGCTGGCGGGCCCCGATTTCCGCGCCCGCGGGAATCACGTTCTCCTGCAACCGACCCGGCCGCTTCATGCCGGGTCAGCCTTTGGTGGATGGCTGCGCCATCTCGAAAGTCCCATGAAGCTGATCTCATTTCTCTTCCTCATCGTCACCGCCAGCGTCGTTCGGCTGATCGCGGCCGAGCCGGCGGCGGCCGATGCCCGCGATCAAATCGAGGCCCTGCGCGCCGAAATCGCGCGGCACGACCGGCTGTATCATCGCCAGGCCGAGCCGGTCATCGATGACGCGGCCTACGACCAGCTGAAACGCCGCCTCGCCGAACTGGAGCGGGCGCACCCGGACGCGGCGACAGCGGCGGTCCCGTTGGCGCCGATCGGCGACGATCGGTCCGGACACTTTCCCCACTACCGGCATCGCGAGCGCATGCTCAGCCTCGACAAGGCGTACGCCGAGGCGGAAGTCCGGGCGTTCCACGCGCGACTCGTGAAAATGCTCGGTCGGGACGATCTCGAATTTGTCGTGGAACCCAAGTTCGACGGGCTCGCGATCAGCGTGACCTACGAGCGCGGCCGGCTCGTGCGCGCGGTCACGCGGGGCAACGGCATCGAGGGCGACGACATCACCGCGAATGTCGGGTTGATCGACGGCCTGCCGCGCACGTTGACCGCTACGATGGAACACCCATGGCCGGAGATCGTCGAGGTGCGCGGCGAGATTCATGTGCCGCTCGAGACGTTCGCCCGGTTGAACGCCGAGCGCGAGGCCGCGGGGGAAACGGGTTTCGCGAATCCGCGCAACCTTGCGGCGGGCACGGTGCGGCAAGCCGACGCCCGCTCCGTGGGGTCGCGCGGCCTGCGCGTGGTGTTCTTCGGGCTCGGGGCGTGCGAGCCCGCGGCCGCGCAACCGGCGACGCAACAGCGCCTGCACGCGGCGTTGCGCGCGTGGGGCCTGCCCGTGATACCCGAGGTGTGGCCGGCGCGCGGGGCGGATGAACTCGTGCGGGCGATTGCGGCGGTCGGTCGCGCGCGCGGCGAGTTTCCCTTTCCCACCGATGGTGCCGTCGTGAAGCTCGACGCCGTGGCGTTGCAGCGGGAGGCCGGATCGGGTGAGGCCGCACCGCGGTGGGCGCTCGCTTACAAGTTCGCGCCGGAACGAGCCGAGACGCGGCTCCGCGCGATCACGCTGCAAGTGGGGCGCACCGGTGTGCTGACCCCGGTCGCGGAATTGGTGCCCGTGGCGATTGCCGGATCCACGGTGACGCGGGCGACGCTGCACAATCGTGACGAGATTGCGCGGAAGGACATCCGGATCGGCGACTTCGTGTACCTCGAGAAGGCGGGCGATGTCATTCCCGCCGTCGTGGGCGTGAACCTCTCGCGCCGCCTCCCCGAGGCGCAGCCGTATCGCTTTCCCGTGGCGTGCCCGGCGTGCTACACGCCCGTGACCCGCGGTGACAGCGAGGTGGCGGTTCGTTGTCCCAACCTGGGCTGTCCGGCGCAACTGCGGCGACGGTTGGAGCATTTCGCCTCGAAGGCGTGCTTGGACATCGAAGGGCTGGGGCCGGCGATGATCGAGATTCTGGTCGGCGAAGGCTGGGTGCGGGAGCTGCCGGATCTTTACCGGCTGCGCCGCGCTGATCTGCTCGCCCTGGGCAGGAACAACGAAAAATCCGTCGACCGGTTGCTCGCCGGGATCGAGCGCAGCAAACGCGCGGACCTCTGGCGCGTCGTGCACGGGCTCGGCGTTCCGCAGGTCGGCGCCGCGACCGCCAAGGACTTGGCGCGACAATGCGGCAGTCTGGCGGGCGTCGCGGAGCTCGGGCCCAAAACGATCCCGGCCCTCGGCGATCTCCGTTTTCAGGGCGTGATCGCGGATCTGATCAGCGTCGGCGTCGGCGCGGAATCGGTGGCGGCGGTAACGGGGCGGTTGAAGGGCAGGGTGCTTGTGCTCACCGGGACGTTGCCGACGCTCACGCGAGCCGAGGTTACCGCGCGGATCGAGGCGGCGGGCGGCAAAGTGAGCAATGCCGTCAGCCGCCACACGCACTTCGTCGTCGCCGGCGCGGAACCGGGTTCGAAACTCAAACAAGCGCACGAATTCGGCGTGCCGGTCATCGACGAAGCGGAACTGCTGCGCCTCATCGCCGGGAAGTAGGTGAGCGGTGGGTCGGGCCGTTCGGCACGGCAACGCTGGATCCATGGTTGCGTCGGCGCGGGCGGCATTATCAGCGTAGTCGCGCTCACGTTTTCTTCCCCATGCCTTCGTTTCCACTCGTCGACACGCATCTTCATCTCTGGGACCCGGGGCGGTTGCGCTACCCGTGGCTCGCGGGGGTGCCGGCGTTGAATCGGAGTCATCTGATCGATGACTACCGCCGGGCCTGCGGCGCGGTCGACGTGGCGAAGATGGTGTTTGTGCAGTGCGACTGTGATCCGGCGCAGGCGCTCGACGAGGTGAACTGGGTCACCGACGTGGCGCGGCGCGATCCCCGGCTGCGCGGGATCGTGGCGCAGGCGTCGCTCGAGAGGGGCGAGGCGGCCGACGCCCACCTCGCGCAGCTGGCGAAAAATCCGCTGGTCAAGGGCGTCCGCCGGTTGATCCAGTCTGAGGCGGACGATGCGTTTTGCCTGCGCCCGGACTTTGTCCGCGGCGTGCAGCTGCTGCCGCGCCATGGTTTCAGTTTCGATCTGTGCATTCTGCACCGACAGCTGGCGGCTGCGATCGCACTCGTCCGGCAGTGTCCGCACGTGACGTTCGTCCTCGATCACATCGGCAAGCCCGACATCAAGTCCGGCCGGCTCGATCCGTGGCGGGCCGAGCTGCGGGAATTATCCCAATTGGAGAACGTGTGGTGCAAGGTGAGCGGGCTGGTCACCGAGGCGGATTTTGCGCGGTGGACGCCAGCGGACCTCCAGCCCTATCTCGATCACGTGTTCGCGTGCTTTGGGTTCGACCGCGTGATGTTCGGCGGTGACTGGCCGGTGAGCACGCAGGCGACGGAGTATCCGCGCTGGGTGGACACGGTGGACGACGCGCTGCGCGGTGCTACGGCGGACGAACTGCAGCGCTTCTACGTGCGCAACGCCCAGCGCGTGTACCGGCTTTGATACCGATCGCTCTTTGCCTTTGGACTTTAGCCACGATCGATCCAGAATTCCAAAAGCAAGGAGCGATTGGTATGAGACGGGAAGATTGGCGAAAAAGGAGGGAGCGTTGTCCGAACGCGCCGTCTGCCGAAAGGCGTCACAGTCCACTCGGCGGCTTGGGGACAAGCCGCGCTACCATCGGGCGATCGTTTGCGAAGCCCGCGGCGGCGAATTCAAGGTAGCTGGGCCAACGCCGCTCGCGCACGCACCTTGGCCGGCTCGTCGTGTTTCTCACGGGAGGGCATGGCGAGTCCGGCCGCAAAGGCAGCGCGGGCCTGCTCCGGCTCGTTGTTGGCGAGGTGGGCGAAGCCGAGTTCGAGCTGGTGTTGCAGCTGCGAAGGCTCGAGCTCCACGGCGCGTTTGAGATGCTTTACCGCTTCGGCCGTGGAGGCGTCGGGCAGGCCGCCGTAGAAGACGCGGACGACGACCCTGGCCGTGGTGCTGAGGGCGCTGACCTCGTGATTCCACCGGCCGAGCAGGTGATGCGCCCAGGCATAACCGGGGTCGAGGCTCAGGGCTCGTACGGTCTCCTCGCGTACCATGCGGGAGTACCTTACGCGATCGCGCGCGCCGCCTTGGAGGGCCAGTTTGCCGTAGCAAACCGCGAGACAGAGAACGCCCTCGGCGTTGCTGGGATCCGCGGCGACGGCCCGGCGCGAGTAGTCGAGCGCCCGTTCGACCATCTTTCGTTGTTCGGCCGGGTCTCCCAAATCCAGGGAGAGGTCGGAATAGAGCCGGGCGATCTTCCGGAGGACGGCGGCGTCGTCAGGGCGTGATTTTTCCGCGTCGAGAAACAATTCCAAGGCGCGGCGCGTGTCGAGTTGGGCTTCGGCCGCCAGCCCTTCGCGCACCAAGCTGTCGACGGTAGCCCGGGCGAGGGGCGTCAGGCAGCCAAGGGAGGCAACGAGCAGCAGGAAGCCGCGGGGTGGGCGCATTGCGAAGACAGGAGGCGAGAGGCGAGAGGCGAGAGGCGAGAGGCGAGAGGCGAGAGGCGAGAGGCGAGAGGCGAGAGGCGAGAGGTATTGTCGTTTGGAGAAATCCGCATTCCGCAATCCGAAATCCGCAATTCTCAGGGCTTGCGGAAGAGATAGTGGCTCACGAGCCATTCCTCGCCGTTGCGGTAACCCCAGAGCTCGGCGCAGGCCATGTAGAAAACGCGCCAGTAGGACCACCATTTCGTCTCGTGACCGGCACCGTAGGTGTCGGCCAAGAGCGGCATGATCTCGTCGCGATGGGCGTCCATGTTCTGCAGCCAGTGCTCGGCGGTCTGCTGGTAGTGGCGGCCATTGACCTTCCAGTCGGCGACGAGATGGAGATCGTCCTGGAACTGCATCAACAGATCGTGCGCCGGCATCTGGCCGCCGGTGAAAAAATACCGCGCCATCCAGTCGGTCGAGTCGCGCGGCACAAAGTGATACGACACGCGCGCGTGCGTGAAGATGTGCACGAACAAAAGCCCCTCGGGCTTCAGCCAGCGCGCGACGTTCGCGAGGAGGCGCTGGTAGTTTTTCATGTGTTCGAACATCTCGATCGACACGACGCGATCGAAGGCACCGGCCGGGGCCTCGAACGTGTTCATGTCGCGGGTGAGAATCCGCAGGTTGCCGAGTCCGCGGCGCCGCGCTTCAGCCTCGATGTACTCGCGTTGCGTGCGCGAATTCGAGACGCCCGTGATTTGGGAGTTCGGAAAGCGCTCGGCAAGATAGAGCGAAAGCGATCCCCAGCCGCAGCCAAGTTCGAGGATCGTCTGACCGTCGGTGATGCGCGCGCGCTCGACGTACAGCGCGAGCATGTGCGCCTCGGCCTCGTCCAGCGTCTCCGTGCCGATCGGGTAAAGGCAGCCCGAATATTTTAGGTGGCGGCCGAGACAGTGTTGGTAGAAGGCGGTCGGGACTTCGTAGTGCTGCTCGTTCGCGGCCCGGGTGTCTTCGGCGATGGGCCGGGTCTTGAGGTCGGCGACGTACGCCTCGCGATTGTAGCGCGCCGTCTCCTCGCGGACACGGTGGGCCAGCAGCCGGCGAATGCCGATCCGGATGAGCGTGTCGGGAACGAGATCCTTTTTGAGCAGCGTATCGATCATGGACGACATGGTACGGGTGAAGACCGGTGCAGGATGCGTGGTCGGTTCAGTGCGGGTGCGATCGCGTTGGGGACGACACCGTTCACGGTCGATCGCGGCGGAACCACGGCACGAACGCGCTCGTGGTCTGCTGGTAGCGGCGGTAGGCGTCGCCCTTGCTGCGCAGGCTCTGTTCCTCCGCCATCGGAATGCCGGTCACGCGCAGCAGGAGAAACAGGATGCCGGCGGGGCCGATGATCGCGAGCACGCCCCACGGCGACGCGAGGGCGAAGACGAAATAGCCGACCCAGATCAGCCACTCGAAAAAATAATTCGGATGACGGCTGTACCGCCACAATCCCACGTCGCAGACTTGGCCGCGATGGCGGTCGTCGCGTTTGAACGCGGCCAGCTGGGCGTCGGCCAGCGCCTCCCCGCTCAACGCCAGCAGCCAGATCAGTGCGCCGGCGATTTCCAGCGGGTGCAGGTGGGGCGTGGGATTCTGCACCGACACCAGAAACGCCACGCCCAGCGCGACGACCGACACGGCTTGGAGCTGGAAGAAGCCGAACATCTTCGCGTGAAAGTTTCCCGCCCAGTCGTGGCGCAGCTGAAGGTAACGGGTGTCTTCCGTCGGATGATGCCGCGCGACGCGCACGAGCAGATGCGTGCCAAGCCGGAGGCTCCACAACGCCGCCATGGCGGCGATCAACGCGCGGCGGATTTCCCAACCGCTGCCGGCCAGTGCGTAGAAGGTCGCGAGCGCGGCGAACGCATACGACCACGCGATGTCGACCACGCCGTAGTTGTTCAGCCGCCGCGAGAGGGCGTAGATCGCGGCAAAGCCGAGGCAGAGGGCAGCGGTGGCGACACCGGCGAGAGTAAGGGCGTTCATGCGGAGCGAGCGGCGGCGGCCCGGCGCAGCGCGGGGCGTATCAGCCAATACAGGACGGCGATGATCACCGGGGCGGAGATCGCCCACGCGGTGAAGGCGTGCACACCGGCCCAGCCGAAGCGTTGCAGAAACTCGAGGAACGTGCGGTCGCGAAATTCGCGGACCATTTCGCCGATCGTGAAATGCGCGCCTTCCGTGCGCCAGATCGCCTCGCCGACGCGCACGTACGCCAGGATCAGCGCGATTTGCAGGGGAGCGAGCAGCTGGTTCAGCGTTTGCAGGATCGGCTGGTTCATCCGCAGCCCAAGGCCCACGATGAAATTCAGCAGGGCCGTGAAGCCGAGGAACGGAAACAGCGAGCAGGCGGTGCCGACGGCGAGCGTGCGGGCGATTTGATCGGGAGCGACGCCCTGCTTGAGTTGCGCGAGGACTGGTTGCACGCAGCGCCGATACCAGAAGCCGCCGCGGACCGGTGCGGCCGGAGAGGGAGGCGCGATTGAAGCGGCGCTCATGCGAGCAGATAGACGGCGACGCTCAGCGCGGTGAGGATCGCAGGCAGCGCGAGCGTGCCGGGATTGCGCCGGCTCAACACCGGATCAAGTGAGCCATCGGCGGGCACGCGAAACAGCTCGCGAAGAAAATAGACCGCGATGGCAATGTTGCCGAGGGCGATGAGGGCGACGAACCACAGCAGGCGGGCGCCGAGGCTCTGTTCCTTCCAGGCGACCCAGACATAGACCGCGACGAACGCCCAGTACGCGTCGAACAGCGTCGCGATGAACCACGGGTGCTGAAACACCTCGCGCGGAATCGCGAACAACGGCGTGTGCAGGCTCGCCCACGAGGTGACCGCGAGCATCGACAACAGGATGACGATGAACAGACCGCGGAGGAAGAGGATCATGGGAGAGAGTGGAGGGTCGAGGAGTCGAGCGGGCGAGAAGTCCAACAGCCGGGCGGTGAAGTGGGTCGGTGCGTTGTCCGGCTCCTGGACTTCTCGTCTCGTAGCCTCCTCGACTCAGATTGATAGATTGTTCGCCCGCGTGTGCAGCGTGTGAACGACGGAGATGTTGCGCAGGGCGAAGGCGGCTTCGCAGTAGCACAGGTAGTAGGTCCATTTGCGGATGAACCGATCGTCGAAGCCGAGCGCGCGGACGTGATCGAGTTTGGCGGTGAACTGATCGCGCCAGAGGCGGAGCGTGCGGGCGTAGTCGGGACCGAAGTCCTCGAGGGCGTGGAGCACGAGGCCGCCCTTGGCGGCGAAGAGCTCGTTGAGCCGGTTCACGGACAGCAACAGCGAGCCGGGGAAGATGTGCTTCTGGATGAAGTCCACGCCGCCGCGGAATTCATCGTAGCGGGAGTCCGGGCACGTGATGAACTGCAGCGCCATCAGCCCGTTGGGTTTCAGCAGACGCGAGACGACTTCGGCGAACGTCGCCTGGAAGCGGTGGCCGAGCGCCTCGACCATTTCGATCGAGACGATCTTGTCGAAGGAGCCTTGGATGTCGCGGAAATCGCAGAGCTGCACGTCGACGCGATCCGCCAGGCCCGCGGCGTTGACCCGCTGCCGGGCGAGATCGAATTGCTGCCGCGAGATCGTGACCGTGGTCACACGGCAGCCATAGGTGCGGGCGGCGTGAATCGACCAACCGCCCCAGCCGGTGCCGATCTCGAGCACGTGATCCGTCGGCGCGAGCCGGAGCTTGCGGCAGAGCGCGTCGTTCTTCTCGCGCTGGGCGGCCTCGAGTGAAACGTCCGGTGCGTGCGCGGGCCATTTCGCGGCCGAGTACATCAGCGACGGATCGAGCCACAGCGCGAAGAAGTCGTTCGAGAGATCGTAGTGATCGCTGATGTTGCGCCGCGCCGTCGCGCGGGTGTTGGGCCGCAGGAGATGGCCGATGCGGTTTGCGACGCGCAACAGATTCAAGGCGGCCGGCCGGCTGTTCTGAGAACCGGACAGCGTCGGGGACTGATCGAGATTGCGAATGAAGAAGGCGAGCGTCGCGGTGAGATCCGACGTCTCCCAGTCACCGTCGATGTAGGACTCGGCAAACCCGATGTCGCCCGACCAGACACACCGCTTGAAAAACGCCTCGCGGCGGACGCGCATCGCCGAGTGCGCGGCGATGCCGCCGTGCGGCGGCGTGGGCGCGGCGGCATCACGGGTGCCGAAATCGCAGTGCGTGCCGTCGGGCAGCTCGAGCCGCAGGTGGCCGCGTTTCATCGGCGTGAAAGCGCCGACGAGCGCGCGACGATAAAGCGACGACATCGCCGGCGGGGTGGCGGGCCGGGTGTTGACCGGTTCGGCGACGAGCGCCGGGGCCTCGTTGGTTTGGGTGCTGCTGGACGAACTCATGCGGCGTCGGAGGGCTGGAGGGACTGATGGGGGCGATAAAGCTCCCGTTGTTCGGCGGCGCGGGCGGACTTGGAAAACCACGGCACGCGTTTCAACCACAGCAGGAAGGCGTGCCAATGAATGAGGCTGATCACCCGCAACGTGATCAACGGGTATTTGATCGTGAGCCACGCGAGCCGGCCGGACGTCAGGGGACGCTGGATACCGGTGAGCGTGCTGGTCAGGGTGCGGTCGGTGCCGACGTAGTCGTCGATCTGAATCGAGAGCCTCGCTTCAGGCAGGCGGAGCACGAAATCGAAGGCCACGTCGACATCGGAGTACGGCGACACGTAGAAATGCTTCGGCACGCGCAGATGAAACGCCGCCGGCCCCGCGGCACTCGCCCCGGGCGCGCCTGCGCTGGAGGAGCCTTCCGGTGACGAAGGGGCGGCCGCGTGGCACCAGGTGTCGGTCCCGAGAAAATAGGGTTTCACCTCGCGAAACGTGTTCGTGACTTCCGCAATCGCAGCCGCGGGCGCGCCGTGGCGATCCGTACAGAAATAGAACGACACCGGGTTGAACAGATAGCCCGCCACGCGCGGGAGCGTCACGAGCACCACGCGCCCGCCGGAAATGTCGACACCGTGCGCCGCGGCGTAGGCTTCCACGCGCTGCTTGAGCGGAAGCGCAGGCGTCGCGACTGCATCGGCGGAAGCAGGCGGGACGCCTGCGCTCCCGGCTGAATGCATCGGCTCGTTCGTCGGCAGGTAGTCGCGTTCACGAAACGAGTACAGATTGCGGCGTTCGCGGGAGAAAAACTTCACCTGGCGGGGCAACGCCTCGAGTTCATCCAGATCGATCGCGAACAGGAAGATGCGATAGAGAAACCGGTGCGCACGCGGAGAAAAGCGCGCGTGCATCACATGGCACTCGTAAAGACAGGACTTCATGTTCGTTTCGCTGAATGAACGTTTAACGGCTCAGTGGTGTCGCCGGATGCCGGCAAACGCAACAAACGCCGGAATCGCGATCCAGTGGCGTCTGTTCAGCCTGACTCCACCCGCCTGCGTCGCCGGCCGCGTGATCAGGTGATCTTGCCTGCCAAGGCTGCGTTTTCCATGCCTGCGCGGCCCCGGCCACGGTTGGCCCGCAAAAAGTTCCCCGAAACACCGCTTGCCCGGTTTGTCATCGATTAGATGACAGACCTCGGAGAAGGGCTGGGACGGTTTTTAGGGGGAGTACGAGGATGGGGCTAACCGGCGTGGGCGAGGACGGTGGCGCGGGGCGCCGTGGTCGGCCACGGATCCCGGCGCAGGATCAGTTCACTGAGTTTCACGGCGCTGAGCAGGCCGTCCTCATGAAAGCCATACCGCTGCCACGCGCCGGCGAAATACGTCTCGGTTCCGCCCACGGCGGCGGCGTTGAGCGCGGGGATCTCCGCCTGGGCGCGCACCGCGGGGAGACTGAAGAGCGGGTGCTCGTAGTTGATCCGGCGCAACACGCGGTTCGGCGCGATCGCCTCGGGTCGGTTGATGGTGACGAAGTAGTTCTCGCGGTCGGAGACGCCCTGCAGCTCGTTCATCCAGTAGTGCGTTGCCGTCGACGTGCGGCCGGCGGCGTCTCGGGCGATCTCGTAGTTCCAACTCGACCACGCGAGGCGGCGTCGCGGCATGACGGAGGCGTCCGTGTGCACCGTGGCGACATTGGGCTGGTAACGAAACGTGCTGAGCAACCGGTCCTCGTCGAAGGTGGGAGCGGCGAGCAACCGGCGCGCCTGATCGCCGTGGCACGCCAGGATGACTTTGTCGAAGGTGTGTACCTGGCCCGTGACGGTCGTGACCGCCACGCCGTCGCCCGTGCGGACGATGCGCGTGGCCGCTTCGCCGAGACGAATGCGGTCGCGCCACGGCGCCGTGAGCTTGGTCACGTAGGACTTCGCGCCGCCGTCGACGGTCCACCACGGATGCTGCGTGTTCAGTCCGAGGAAACCGTGATTGTGAAAGAAGCGCAGCAGCGTCGTGGCGGGGAACGCCAGCATCTGCTCGGGCGGCGTGCTCCATACGGCCGAGCTCATCGGCACGAGATAGAGGTTGAAGAAGTCGGTGCCGTAGCCGCGACGCCGCACGTAGTCGCCGAGCGTTTCGTGGGCCGCAGCCGGGTCGGCGAGGGCGGCGACGGCCTCGGCGTTGAAGCGGTTGATCGCGGACAGCATGCGCCAGAAACGCGGACGCAGCAGATTCCGGCGCTGGGCGAACAGGTGGTTGAGCGAGGAGCCGGCGAACTCGAGGCCGCTTTCAGCGTGGCGTACGCTGAACGACATGGCGGTCGGTTTGATCGCGACGTTCAGTTGATCGAAGAGGCGCGTGAGGCACGGGTACGTGACTTTGTTGAACACCATGAAGCCCGTGTCCATGGCGACGCTCCGCGCCGTGCCGGGCTCCGGCGTGGTGATCGTGTTCGTGTGGCCGCCGACGTAGTCGTTCTGCTCGAAAATCGTGAGATCGAAATCGCGCTGCAGGAAGTGGGCGCACCCCAGGCCGGCGATTCCGGTTCCGATGATGGCAAGTGAAGGCATGAAACGTGGCGGGAAGAGGGCGGTGAGGCGGAGAGTGCGCAGGTGTTACGCGTTGTCCGGACCCATGGACGCACCGAATGGTGCGGTGGCCGGACGGAAAAAAGGCGCCGCGGCTGGCGGCGCCTGCCAAATCGAGTCGATGCGGGACGGAGCGTGAGCTTACACACTGCGCGAGGGCGGCGGTGTTTTCGTCCCGCCGTGCTCGGTCAACTCGGAGGCCTGCTGGTGGATCGCGGGACCTTCCGCCTTTTGGGGCATCGTGGCTTGGGCGGCCGTGGCGGTCGCGACGGCGATGGCCGCAGCGGCCGGAACAACGCGCTTCAATGAAGAATACTCCGGATGCGTGTGCGCGGCGCGCTGCGCGGCAGCGATGCTCGCGTGGTGATCGGCGCGGGCGGCTTCCTCCATGATGGAAGCCGGCACGGGCTTGAGGCCCCAGATCAGACCGGTCCACGAGAGGGCCTTGAGGCCGTAGTAAGTGATGTCGATTTCCCACCAGTAAAACCCGTTGCGGGTGGAGGACTGGTAGCGGTGGTGGTTGTTGTGCCAGCCTTCGCCGAGGCAAATGATCGCCAGGATGAAGCTGTTGCGGGAGTCGTCCGAGGTGTCGAAGCGACGCTTGCCCATCAGATGCGCCATCGAATTGATGCAGGCCGTGCCGTGGAAGAGGGCGGTCGTGCTGATGAAGAAGCCCCACACGAGCATCTGCCAGCCATTGGTACCGAGGCCGGGCGCGTAGGTTTCGAGGACGGCGCCGAGACCGTACATCGCGAAGGCGAAAAGGAATGGCACCGCGGTGTCGAACCGGTTTAGCCACACCAGCTCGGGGAACTTGGCGAGGTCCTTGATTTGCGAGTAATCCGTCGGGAAATTCCGGCGGCTCGTGATCCAGCCGATGTGCGACCAGAGGAAGCCGTGGACGTGCGGCGAGTGGGCATCCTCCTCCTGGTCGGAGTGCTTATGGTGGTGACGGTGGTGATACGCCCACCAGAGCGCGCCGCGCTGGACGGTGGTGGCACCCCAGAGCGCCAGGAAAAACTGGCCAACTCGCGAGGTGCTGTAGGTCTTGTGCGAAAAATAGCGGTGATAGATGCCGGTGACGGCAAACATCCGGATGAAATAGAGCGCCACGGCGGACCAGACCGCGAACGAACTCGCGCCGACCCAGATTACCGCGAAACAGCCGAGGTGCAGAATGAGAAACGGGATGCAACGCATCCAATCCACGCGATCCGGTTCGGCGCGGATCTTCTCGGGGCTTTCAGGAGTGTAGTCCGAATCGACCCATTGGAGAAGGGCGGCACGTAGACGACTGATCGGGGCGGGTTTTTGGGCGGTTTCGGATTCGGGCATGATTGAGCTTTCGGCGCGTTGCAAACAACCCCGGGACATCGGCACGTGCAAGCCGGGTTTCGAGGAAAATCGGGTGGTTGTTTCCAGCCGTTACGTTCTGGCGACGGCGTCGCGAATCCCTTGCGTCGGCGGCACGGCCCCTGCTCTACAGGACTTGCTTTCGAAGGACCTCCCCCAAGCGGGTGTTCTTTGACGACGGTTGGGAGCGCGGGCCTCGGGGCCTGTTCTCTGAGATGCAGGCCGAAGGCCTGGGCTCCCGGCGACACACACTTTGGCGGGCGGCGCGTGGACGAGTTTCGCGCCTCCCGCTGGTTTCCCCAAAACGGATCCTTTGGTTCCGCGGCCTTCACCGGTCGCAGGGCCGAAACCGCCCGGTGGTGGACTGCGTTTGCGCGCAGCTCGCGTCCGGGTGGTCCTTAAACCGATAGAGAAAACCAAACTCTCCGCCTTACCCGCGGAGTTTAATACCATGAAAGCAGTTCGTAAACTCGTCGTCCTCCTCACCGTGGGCTTGCTCCCGATCGTCGCCGCTTCGGCGTCGACGCCGGAAGCGACCTACCTCGAGACGTGCCGCAAGGACCCAGGAGTGCCGGTGCCCGTCAGCGTGGTTTCGCCCACGGTCGGCCCGGAATTCAATGGGGGCGCGGTCTTCCTCGAGTTCGTGGTGGACGCAGCAGGAAAACCGGCCGAATTCAGCATCAAGTCCACCACGGACGAGCTGCTGGCAACGGCCGTAGTGAAGGCGGTGAAGCAATGGCGCTTCCTGCCCGCTGAAATCGATGGCAAGGCGGTCGCGACGAAGGTCGCCCTGCCGGTCAGGATCATCGATCCGGTGGGCACGGGTGCCAGTTTCGCCGGCCTCGAATAAGGTCTAACCTAGAAAACACCAGGGGCGCCTCCGTTCGCGGGGGCGCCCCTGTTAATTTATACCCTGGCCGCGGCTCGTCCGGCGGAGAATGCCACCGGGCGGCGCTCTCCGGAACGGATCACTTTCCGTCAGCTGTCGTTACCGCCCGGAGACGACGGTTCAGTCGCCACAAGGGCAGTGAGGAGGAGCAGAAGGATGACGACGGGCAGCATGGCGGCAGGAAAGTGGACAGGTATGAAAGGCCAGAGAGTAGATTGTTTCCGGCAAAAGGGAATACGCTACGCTACGTATAAAAGCGGGGGAGGTGTACCGGTGCAGTTCCCGCTTATAACTTACGCGACCGCCTGGGACCGCGACCGCCCCCGGTCGCTTCCGACTCAACGGGACGGTTGCCGGTCGGTTCCTTCCCAAAGGCGACCGGGGGCGGTCGCGGTCCCAGGATGTCACTTTCCCAGGGTGTCGCTTCCCCTGGATGCCCCGTCTCAGACGGCGATCCGCCCCTTAAGGCTTCGCCACCAACCGGCGGAGCGTCACGTCACCGTTCATGGTGGCGACGCTGATCTCCGGGCCGCCGCCGTTGAGTGTGCCCGTGACGAGTTTCCCGCCGCTGATGGTCGGAATCGGTGGCTTCGGCGGGACTGGCGGGACGGGGCCGTTCGCAGCGTGTAACGGCTTGGCCGTGCGGGCGCGGCTGCGCTCGAGTTCGCGGCGGGCGGCGTCCACTTCCTTGCTGGCTTCGTCGGCACTGACGCGCGCGGCGTCCAGCCCTTCGCGCACCGCCTCCAGCGCCTGCTTCACGGCGGTCGCGCCGACTTGCGCGGCTTCACGAATCGATTCGCGCACTTCCTCGCTGATCACCCGGCCGCTCTTGACCTCCCGGATTCGCCGCGAGGCGGAGGATCCGGCCGTGTTCTCGGTCTTCGTGACGAGGGCCGTCTCGTCGAAGTCGGTGAGCACGGATCCGTTCTGGGTTCGGAGCCGCACGCTGGCCTTTGCTTCCGCAGGGACGCGCAGCACCACCTCGCCGTTCCACGAGGTGAACGAAAGCGGCTTGTTGTCGCGCAATTCACGGATGGTGGCGCTGATCTCGCCGTTCATCGTCTCGACGAGCACGCCGCCGCCGATGTCGTTGAGCCGGATCTCGCCGTTCATGCTCTTGATCTCGATGTCGCCATCGAGGTTGCTGCACGTGATCTCGCCGCCCCACGAATTCTGGACCACGAGCGTGGTGCTTTTCGGCACGGTGAGGCGGAATTCACTGCCGCCTTTGCCCATGTCGGACACGCCGTCGAGCGTGACGATGTTGCCCGCCTCCGTGAGCGAGAAGCTCGACGAGGCGGTGAGGACCCGCAGGCCGTCCTTGCGCGGGGCCTTGCTGACGGCCTTGGCCTCGGACTTGACGATGACGTCCGGGGTGTCGGCACCTTGGACCCAGAGATCGCCGCGGCCGAGCATGACCTTGACCGTGCCGGGCTTGGCGGGATCGGAAAACGAGATGGTGCTGGTGGCCTGCTCGGCGTGCGCAGCCACGGCGGTGGCACAGGCCAGAGTGAAGGCGGAGAAACGGACGAAAGCGTGAGGTTTCATGAACAGTGGGAGCGTGGTTTGAGTGAGAGCGCTCGTTCGGTGGTCGCAGTCGTGGAGGTTGTGGAAAATCAGAGCTGAGCCAGGGCGCGCTGGGCCGCGTCACGGACCGTGCGTTCGGTCTGCTCGTTTTGGGAAATCTTCTGGAGGATCGGCGTCGCCGCCCGGTCGCGAGCGGCGGCGACGAAGTCGATCAGCTCGAGTTGCACGAGCGGGTTTTGTTCGCGCGGCAGGGCGGCGAGGACGCCGGCGCGCACCATGTCGCGATCGGCGTGCGGGTACAGCGCCTCGAGGGCACGGAGCCGGACGTTCGTGCTCGGGTCGAAGGCCAGCGCGCTGATCAGATCGTCGAGCACCTTGTCGTTGGGCGTCTCGGTGTTGGCCGACGCCAGCACTTCGCGGAGCCGTTCGTTGGCCGGCCCCTGTTGCTGCTGCAGGAGCGAGTAGCCGAAGACCTGCGTCATCTTTTTCAACTCCCGGCGCACGTCCGCGAGCTCGCGTTTCGTCGCCTCGTCCGCCACCGGCACGGTCGGTGCGGGTGGCGCATAACGGGTGCCGGCGATGAAGCCGAGGGCGAGGAGCGCGCAGCCTGCCAGCGGCGAAACGATCCAGCGCCAAAGCGAAGTCGACGCCCCCGGCCGCGACGGCGTGGTGGGCGACTCGTCGAGGCGGCGCGCCTCGCGGGCGACGAGGTCCTTCTCGGCTGCGATCAGGGCGTACACGTGGGCACGAAGCCGGGGTGACGGCGCGCCGGCCGGTTGATCGAGCGTCCGGCCGAGCTGGGTGAGACTGGCCAGCTCGCGCTGGCACTCCGGACAGCCGGCCACGTGCGCGCGGAGCTCGGGCAGCGCCGCGGCGGGCGTGCGGGGATCGAGCAACTCAGGCAGAAGGTCACGGGCGGTTGGGCAATTCATGGGGCGAAACGTCGAAAGTGAAATCGGTGGGCGGTGTGGCCGGTGGCGACAGGAGCGGTGGAGGCGCGCGGGGTTTATTCGGTGCCCGCAGCGGACGATTTTGACCGCTCGAGCCGGAGAAACACGTCGCGCAGGGTGCGCAGCGCGCGGTGGGCCCGGACCTTCGCGGCCCCGACCGAGCAGTCGAGGATGCCGGCGATCTCCGCGAAGGAGAGTTCCTGGAAACGGGAGAGCAGCAGCACCTCGCGGTCACCCTGATCGAGGCGGGCGAGCGCGGCGTGCAGCACCGCGTGATCGTCGCGCATCGTGGCGTGGTGGGCCGCGTGGGGCGCGTCGTCCGCGTGCTCGTGCAGGTCAACGGGATCGATCGCGTGTGGAGCCGAGCTGGCTTTGCGAAAATGATCCGCGGCGCATCTCCGGGCGAGATGGTACATCCACGCCGTGAAGCTGCCGTCGTCGCGATACGTGTGCCGGTACTTCAGCATGCGCTGGAAGACCGTTTGCGCGACGTCCTCCGCGCTGGTTCGGCTGCCGGTGAGCTTGACGAGAAAACCGAAGAGCGGGCCGTGATGCCGCTCGAACAACTCGCCCAGCGCGTCGAGCTCGCCGTCACGAACGGCGATCATCAGCGCATGATCGGAACGAGGGGCGGTCGCGACTTCCACGGTGGCAGAGTGAGGCGGGGAACTAATCATGGAACGGCACGGAGTCGCGAGCGGTTTCGCCGGAGCAGACCAGGGCTCAGGGCGTGCGGCAGACGGGCAGGACGGAACGGGAATGACTTCGAGTGCGGCGATCACGGCGGCAGGACATGGGAGAGTGTTGTCCCAAAGAACCGGCCCGGCGGGGAATGGTTACCGTTTTTCTTCGCCCGGAATCCCGCCCGACGGTCTCGTGCCGCTGTGCCGCCGTGGTTCCGTGGTGCCGGCGGAGGGTGCAGTTAAAGTTTCATGTCCCTTAGCCAGTTTTGCTTCTATTGCGGCGCGGAACGAGCTAGCGGTTGGCCATGAACCGACGCGCCTTCCTTGTTCGTTCCACCCTGGTTTCCGCCGCGGGCCTCCTGGTCCGCTCTCACGCCGCCGAAAAATCCGCTCCCGCCGCCGTGCGTCCGCCGACCGCCGCGCCCGCGCCCGCGGTCCCGGAGTTCAAACCGCTGCGCCGCGACGTCGGCCTCTTCACCGCTCGCGGCGGCACCATCGGCTGGCTCGTCAACGCAGACGCTGTCGCCGCCGTCGACACCCAGTTTCCCGACACCGCGCCGCTCTTCCTGTCCGGTCTGCCGGGCCGCTCCGGCCGCAAGCTCAACGTGCTCGTCAACTCGCACCACCACGGCGATCACACCGGGGGCAACCGGGTGTTCAAGCCCGAGACCGCGACGATTGTGGCGCACGCCAACGTCCCGGCGCTCCAGCGGGCGCGGGCGGAGTCGGACAAGAAACTCGACGATCAGGTGTACGCCGACACCACCTTTGCCGACACCTGGCGCATGCCGCTCGGCGGCGAGGTCGTGTCCGCGAAATACTTTGGCGCCGGCCACACCAAGGGCGACATCGTCACGCTCTTCGAAAAGGCCAACGTGGTTCACATGGGCGATCTCGCCTTCAACCGGGTTTATCCCGCGATCGATCGCGTCGGCGGCGGGCGCATCAAGGCGTGGATCGGGCTGCTCGAGAAGGTCGCGCAGACGTATCCGGCCGATGCGATCTACATCTTCGGCCACGGCAGCGCGAAGTTCGGTGTGACGGCGGCGCGGGGCGATCTGTTGATCTTTCGCGACTACCTCTCGGGTCTCCTTGACTACACGCAGAAGAAGATCACCGCCGGCGAGCCCAAGGAAAAGATCGTCGCCCTCGACAATCTGCCCGGCTTCCCGGATTTCCACCAACCGGTCGGTCCCGGCAACCGGTTGCCCGCCAACCTCGGCGTCGCCTTCGACGAGTTGACCGACAAGAAGGCGTAACGCACAGCGGCCGCCTGGACGCGACTGCGAGTGCCGTCGAGCGGCGTTCGTCCGCTCGCTCGCACTCGCACTTACACCGGTGAAGCAGCGCCGGCGTGTTTGCATTTGCGGAGCACCCTCGCGGTCGTTAGCTCCTCGGCCTGTTCCGTCGCAGACTCTCCGCTCATGCTCAAAGCCGTCGTCAAGACCCTCGTGCTCCTCGCGATCCTTTTCGTGATCCTCTATGTTGGCCTCAACAATGGACACGCGATCGATTTCCGTTTCCCGGTCGCGGGCGCGACGGACAAGAAACCGATCCACGCGCCCGCCGCGCTGATCTTTTTCGGCGTGTTCGCCGTGGGCGTGCTGGCCGGAACGGTCCTGGCCTACGGCGACAAGGGCGGCAAGAAGAGCAGCAGCAAGGATCGCTGAACGCGCCATGGCGCCCGCCGACGAGCTTTCCGCGGTCGGCGGCCAGGCGCTGCGACCGGCGACGATGCGCGGCCGTGAAGGCTTTTATCGCGTCGGTCAGGACACCGCCGGCCGCTGGTGGCTGGTCGATCCGTCGGGCAGTCCCTTCTTTTTCCGCGGCGTGCACGGCGTGCGCACCGCGGGCGATCCACCCGACAGCGCGTTCACCCGCGACTCGGCTGCGCGACTGCGCGCGTGGGGTTTCAACGCCGTCGGCGTGGGCCGTGATTCGGCGGGACGCGACGATGGCCTGCCGTTTCTGGCGTCGGTGGACTTCGTTCGCACCGGCCCTCAGCTCATCGCGCCCGGCCTGCGGCTGCCGGACATGTTTGATCCGGAGTGGCTGCAACTGGCGTCCGCGCGGGCGCACGAGGTCTGCACGCCGCTGGCCGGCAATCCCGCGCTCGTCGGCTGGGTCACCGACGACACCGTGGAATGGGCGAGTCCGCCGGCCGCGGGCCGGCCGTCACTGTTGCAAATTTGCCTGAGCCTCGAGCCGAGTTTCGCTGCGTATCACGCGGCGTGGGAGTTCGTCCTGGCGTCGCACGGCGGCCGTCTCGAAGCCGTGGCGCGGGCGTGGGCCGCCGCGCTGCCCAATAAGGAAGTGGTGCGGGAGCTGACGCGCAGCGATGTGGGGCTCGCGACGCGGGGCTATCATCGCGACGACCTGCGCTGGACGCGGGAATGCGCGCGACGGTATTTCGCCGCGACGTCCACCGCGCTGCGCGCCGCCGATGCAAACCACCTCGTGTTCGGCTGCCGTTTCTCCGGCAAGGTGGCCGCGCAGGTGCTCGCCGAGTGCACCTATCCCGCGGTGGACGTCGCCCTGCCGCACTGGCTCGAACTGCCGCCGGCTGACGCCATCGCGACGCAACCGGTGCTGGCCAACGACGTCGCGTGGGTCGAGGACGAGCGGTCGCGGCCGGGCGCGCGCGTTCGCACGCCGCGGCTCACGACCTTCGAGCGCATGCTGCGCCGCTCGCGGACGACGATCGATCGGATGGCGCGCCATCCTGCCGTGGTCGGTTACGCGTGGTCGCAATGGGAGGACGCCGCCGGCGAGCAGCCGCCGTTCGCGCGCGGCCTCGTGCACGTGAACGGCAGCGAGGCGCGTGAGCACACCGAAGTGCTGACGGCGTTCAACGCCCGCGCCGAGGAACTGCACCGCGGCTAACGTTTCGCCGCCGGCTCGTCGCCCGGGAGGAAACGCTGGTAGGCGAGCGACGCCACGATCGCGATGATCGCGACGGCGAAGAGCGCGCCGATCCGATGCAGGGCGTCGAGCCGCTCGAGATCGTGCACGAACAACTTCAGCACCGCCACCGCGAGCAGCGCGAGCGCCGCAAACCGGCCCGCTCGCGTGCGCCGCCAGATGCTGATCAAGAGCAGTCCCAGCGCGAACAACGCCCACGCGATCGTATAGGTCATGTCGCGCGCGAAATTTCCGGAGAACTGAAACGTGAGCGTCCGCGTGCCCGGCGTCTGGAAGAAGTCGGCGATCTCGATGTTCAACAGCAGAAACGCCAGCACGGCGCCGAGGGAGTTCAGCAAGGGCGGAAGCCGCACGCCGAGCGATCGATTGTCCGGCGGCGGCGACAGCACCGCGCCGAGGAAGAGACAGGCGATCGCGACGCCATAGGTGTACAGATACCAGTTGAAGATCGGGGTGCCGGAACGCACCTGGTAGTTCAGCACCGCCGGGTTGAACGCGAGGCGTACGAATGCCGCCGTCAACAGCACCACGCCCGTCGCGCGCAGTCCCGTGTGCGTCACGCGGCGAAAAAGTGCCAGCAACGCGACGCCCTCGAGCGCCCAGCCCAGTGTGATCCACTGGCGCTCAAACTGGATCGGAATGATCAGGGTCAGGAAGAACAACGCCGTCCCGCCAAACCAGGCGAGCTGGTTGAGCCGCGCGCCGTCGTCGGCGGCGGGTGAACGGTAAAGCGCCGCGAAACTCACGAGCGGTGCGATGGCGAAGGCGGCGGGGACGAGGCCCATGACGTCGTTGGCCGCAACGCGATCGATGAGGCGGTAGACCAGCGGAAACAGCACGATGCCGGCGAGCGCCGCCACCGCCCACGGGCCTGTATCCGTTTCAAACCGACGCCGGAATCCGAACGGAAAGACTGTGAACACGGCGTAGAACACCCCGATCCAGCCCAGCAGGATTCCGGCCTGACCCGGCGCGCCGTGGCTGCCATGCCACGTGTAAGCGAGCACCGTCACACCGGCGAGCGAACACGCGGGCAACCACGCCACGGCGAGCACACGGGTGAGGCCGAGACCAAGCAGGACGAGGAGCAGCGCAAGCCCGAAGAGCGCGTGCGGATTGGTGTCCGGCAGCCGCTGCGCGACCATGACCATCAATAGAAATGGCATCAACGCGGAGAAGGCCGGCAGCTGGGCGCGCGGATCGCCGAGGCCGCGGCCGGGCATTGCGGGCGTCGCCGGCAATCGGCGCGCGAGAAAACCGCCTGCGGCGAAAAACAGCACCGCGAAGCCGCCGATGACGGCGAGGAACTGCCACGGGTCCGCCGGCAGTGACGGCGGCAAACGAAAGAGCCAGAGCCCGGCGGCGGTCAGCGTCAGGATCAGCGCCACGCCGACGGCGGCCACCGACCCGATGAACAACGCGAGTCCAATGGCCAGCACGTCGAGCAGCAGCACGCACGGCCAGAGCAGCAGCGGCACGGTGTCGAACCGGAGCACGGGGATCAGAACCAACGCAAGGGCCAGCAGCGGAAAACACTGGCTCCAGCCCGGCAGGGCGACGCCCGGTCGCCGTCGCTCGAGCAGCAGCGGAAACGCCGTGTGCATCGTGCCGAAGATCAGGTACAGCCCGAGCGCCCACGGCAGCAGGTCGTCGGTCAGCCGCGTCGCGGTCCAGATCGCCAGCAGGGCGAAGGCCCCAAAGCCGCCAATCAAGTGCGCGCGAGGCGAGGCGTCGTCGAACCACGCCAGTGCCAGCAGGCACGCGTCGGCGGCGAGCACGAAGCCGAAGAGCAGCGCCGGTTGCGCGGCAATCGTGCCGTAGCCGATGAAGCCCAGGGCGAACAGCAGCGCGACGCCCGCGAGCGCCAGCGCCGACCACCGCAGCTGCGGTGCCGTGCGCCCCAGCTTTCTGGATACGAGGTGCGCGGCGAGAAACACCCCGCAGAAAACGAGACAGACGACCATCGCCGTGGGCGTTCGCGCCGCGCTCAGGTAGTGCGACGCCCAGCCCAGCTGCATCGCCACCGTGCCCGCCGCACCCAGCGGCACGAGAAAAAGCCAGCGTTGGTGCAAGGCCAGCGCGACCAGTCCGACATCGAGCAGCGCGATGTAGCTGAAAAGTCCGACGGCGTTGTCGCGTCCGGACGACAGCAACACCGGCGTGAGAAACCCGCCGAGCATGCCCAACACGGCGACCACTTGCGCGCCGAGACGGACCGCGAGGAGAAACGCGCCGCCCGTGATCAACGCCATCAGCAGGAAGGTCGGGATCGGGCCAAAGAACTCGAAATGGTAGATCGAGTTGCAGGCAAACGTCACTGCGTAGAGGCACACAATGCCGGTGGCGCAAAGCGTGTGCGCGGTGGCGGTGTAGCGCGGCCGGGGGATTTTCAACCCACCGCCGATCAGCAGCAGGCCGAACAGATACCCGAGCGCCACGCGGACGCCCGCCGGAATCAGGTCATGCTCGAACGAATACTTGATGAAGAACGCCGCGCCGAGAAACGCCGCGAAGCCTCCGGTCCACGCGAGCAGCTTGGCACCGGTGAAGTGCTCCCAGTTGCGCCGCGGACCAGCCGCCACGGGCGGAATGGCCGGTGCGGGAGGTGAGGTCGGGGCTGCGGCTGGTGGCGGCGCAAGCGATGTGATCACCGGCGGTGGCAGCATGGTCGGCGCGGACGCAGGCGGCGTCGGCAACGGCACGGCCACCGGCGGCGGCGCGACCACCGATGGTGCCACCGGGGCGATCGGCGGGTGGGCCGAAGCGGCGGGAGCGACGACTGCCGGCGGGATCAGCGGTAGAGCCGCTGGCGCGCTTGGCCGCGTGAGAGCTTCGAGTTCGATCCGGCGAACGCGCGTTTCCAGTTCCTCGTTCTTTCGTTGCAGCGCGGCGATCCGAAAGATCGCCCAGACGGGAAACGCCACGAGGACCAGCGTGAAAAACACAAGGAGCAGGGGAGCCATGCCGGTGAGCGAAGTGGGCCCGAGACTCCGCCGGTGGTGCCGGGAACGCAAGTGCGCCGCGGGCATCCGGAACGCGTGTCCGAATCAACCCAAACTCCGCCGTGGGAATGGAACCGCAACGGCACCGAGCGGAGGCGAGTTGGGCATGATTGAAGAGTTGGGCTCGGGCTATTCTGAGTGGCGGGAGCTTCCAGCTCCCGATTCGAACTCCGGGAGCAAGATGCTCCCGCCACCTATGATCGGGCGCTCACGCGGCCCGCTCGATCAGCGGTGAACGCCAGCACCGCTTTCTCCATGGACATCGCGACCGCCGGGTGCGGTCGCGGTCCCAGACGTCCCAGCCAAAGTCCCCGCTGTACTCTCGTTGTTGCCGTGGTTCAGCCGCGATCGTTCGGGCGATCTCCGGCGACCCGCGCCCTCACTTCACCGCGAGCGCGGTGTCGCTCAGCGTGATCGTATCCGCTTTCCCATCCGGCCGGCGCACCGACAGCGTGGCCGCGCGATCGATCGTGACCTCGATGGCCGCGGGTTGCGCGCCGCGTTCGGGCCAGAGCACGGCGTAGACGGTGAACTCGTTCGCGGCGTTGTCCGACTCCAGGCTGAGATGTGCCTGATTATGCCAGGAGCCGGTGATGTAGGGTGAGCCGGCGGCTGACTTCGTGTATTTCGGATCGACGGGCACGGGGAACTCGGTGGTGGTCTGCCCCTGCCAGGTCACGCCGGGCGCGATGATCCGCGCGGTGAGCGAGGCTTTGCCGGCGGCGCCGCGGATCGTCGCGGTCGACTGCGCGGCATTCCAGGCGAGGTTCTTTTCGGCATGGAGGAGCCACGTCAGCTTCGCGGGCGACGTCAGGCTCACGCGATCGCGCAGCACCACATAGCGCTGATCAACGAACACCACGTCGCGCGTGACGCGCTGCACGCGGCCCGGTTCCGCCTGCGCGACGCGATAGGCTGCGGTGGCGTCACCGGTGGTCCATACGGTGCGCCCCGCCTGCTCGAAGCGGGTGACCTTGCCCGTGGCGTCCTTCGATTTGGCCTTCTGGCCGACGCCGTCGATCAGGATGACGTTCTTCGAACGCGACTGCCGCGTCCATTGCTCGTGGTGCGGGGAGTTGTGGAATTCCCGATACGCGGAGTTGATCGCGAGACCCTCGCCGAAGGCGTTGAGGATGAAACCGAGCTGGTCGGCGTGACTGTGGCTGAACGAGCCGTACGGTGAGGCGCGGAACGTCAGTTGGATGTCATCGTCGGGCCGGCCGAGCGCGCTGTGGAGCGACACCCAGCCGACATCCGCGAAATACCGGTGCGGCGGCAGTTCCGCGAGCGGCCGTGGCGCCGGCAGCGGGCGGGAGGCCACGGTGAAATTGCGCACCAGAAACTCCGCCGCCGTCGGGTAACTGCGATCGAGACCGGAGAGGCCCTTGTCGATGGGGCGTGTTCGGGTGTCGGTCGAGAGCGCGGCGTAGCTGCGGAAAAAACCGTTCTGCTGCACGCGTGCGAGGTGCTCGAAATAGTCGGCGGTCGCGGGCTCAAGGTTGAACCGGCCGGCATTCGATGCATCGCCGAAGACCGTGTGCAGGTAGGGCTGCACATTATACAGCGCGAAGTACGGCGAATTTTTCCAGAACGGCGTGGCGTACGCCAGCGGATCGCCGAGCGCGATCAACGCATCCTGAAAGGAGGCGTGCTCGAATGTGCCGCGCCAGTACGCGCTGCCTTCGCCCCAGCCGCCGTCGTCGCCGCCCCAAGGCGTGAATTGATCGCGATAGAAGGTGTAGGCCAACGTCCACCACTGCCGCGCCTCCGGCAGATCGTCCCACAACGCGAGCGCGGTGAGCCCGGTCATCGGCATGAAGCGCACAGGATGGGAGGAGAGATCCGATTCGAGCGAGTTGCGCCGGATATTCGCGATGTCGCCCTCCTTCTCGATCCAGGCCACGGAGCGCGCGCCGCGCTGCTTGAAGTGAGCGAGAATGATCGCGCGATCGGCGGCGGAGAGTTTTGACCGCAGTTGATCGTAGACCAACGGGAGTTTGCGCCAGAGCCGGAAGTGCGCCTCGTCGTTGTAGTGGATGTCGGTCGCGCCGGGCACGGACCCCGACTTCCAGTCGGGTGCGAAATGCCAGCCTGCGGTGTGGAGCAGGATCTCGCGGGCCCGGTCGAAGTATTTCGATTCTCCGGTCACGATCCAGCAGAGGGCCGCGGCTTCCGCGATGGCGGAGATGCGGCCCGTGATGTCCTGCTGCGCGCGCCAGAGATCGGCCTTGTCCGAGGTGCGTTTCGAGGGCGAGGGATCGCCGTACGTGACCGGCTCAGCGGGGAGTGGCTGCTGCAGGTAAACCCGGTCGAGATCGGAACGGATCCGCGCGAACGCCGTCGCGCCGTCCCCAGTGGTGCAATACGCGCGGAACGCATCGCGCTGGCTCGCGAGGACGAGCGTGCGCGGGGCCGTCGCCGGCACGACCGCGCCGGGATCGGTCGCCGCGCGTGCGGGCGCGACCACGACGACGAGCAGGAACAGGAGCAGGCGAATCATGACGGCAAATCGGGGCGGTTCAGGTCACGACGACTGGTCGTAGATCTCCGGGGTGATGACCGCTTCGAGCGGCCGTCCTTCCACGTGGGCCCGCAGATTTTTGACCGCAAAGGCACCGGCGTCGGGATAACGATCGATCGTCGGTCCGGCCGTGTGCGGCGTGAGGCTCACCCGCGGCAGACTGCGGAAACCGCTGTCGGCCGGCAGCGGCTCGGTCGTGTAGACGTCGAGCCCGATGCTGATCCGGCCGTCGCGCGCGACCCGCAGCAGTGCGGCCTCATCGACCACGGCGCCGCGGCCCACGTTGACGAAGACTCCGCCGGGTCGGATCAGGCGCAGCAGGCGTTCCGTGATGAGTCCGGTGGTGGCGGGAATCAGCGGGGCGAGTTCGACGATGATTTCGTTTTCGGCGAACAGGGCGTCGAGCGACGCGGCGCGCTCCACCCCGTACGCGTGCGCGAGTTCGGCGGTGAGATCCGGCGCGAATGCGGTGGTGGGGCAGCCCCAGGGCTTGAGCAGCCCGACCAGTTCGCGCGCGACGGGGCCGAAGCCGTGGATGCCGACGGAGCGACGGAAGAGGGAACGGGCGTCGGTCAGGCCGTTCTTCCACGCCGCAGTGCCCGGTTGGTGCATCGCGATCGCCCAGTGCGAGGCGTTGCGCAGGCACGCGAGCATGTGAAACAGCGCCGCCTCGGCCACGGTGCGGCTGATCGAGCCGCCCCAGTTGGATACGATCAAACCGCGCTCGAGGTGGGCGCGGGAGATCATTTTTTTCACCGAGCCCGTGATGTAGCAGACGTAGCGGAGCCGCGACGGCAGGGCCTCGGGCAGCGGCGGCGTCTTCCAGCAACCGAGCACGATGTCGGGGTTGATGCGGGCCAGCTCGATCCCGAACGCCGCCTCGCTCATGCCCGTCGGATCGATCAGCCGGAACTCCGGCACGAGGCCGCGCAACTGGGTGAGCAGCGGCTCGGGCAGGAATTCGCGTACTTCCGTGGGTGTGAGCACGGCGAGCAAAGAGGAGGCGCGGGACATGACGGAAGAAGAGGAAAACTCAGTGACGGTGGACGGTGGCCGGCCGGGCTTGCCCGGTGGCTACGCGGGCGGGAGACATTCGAGGATTTCAGCGCCGGCCCCGTGCGGCGTCAGGGAGACGGGACCAATGCCGGCCGGCACAAAGAACTTCTGATAAGTATCAAACCGATGCGATTCGCCGCCGACGGTCGCAGTCACGGCGCCGGCGGTCACGATGGCGATGACGCCGCTGGTTTCATCCTTAACCACCGGCCCTGCCAGACGCGTCCGAAGCACGCGGAAGCAGTCGGTGCGGTCCGCGCCGATGAGTTCGTCCTGCACCGAGCCCGGGCCCACGTCGCGCAGGTGACGCGGATGGCAGCGGACGCGGGCATCGAGGCCGGCGGGCGAAAGCGGCGCGAGGTTGAACACCGTGAGTGCGAAATCGACGTCGCGGTTCATGAAGCGTGACGATTCCGGCAGCACGTAGCCGGCGCGTTCGAATTCAAAGCGAACGACGAGGTCGCTCGGTTCCTGGATCTCGACCATGAACACGCCGGCGCCGAGCGCGTGCGGCGTGCCGCCCGGAATGATGAAGGTGTCGCCGGGCCGAACAGGAATCGGATCGAAGCACGCTTCAATCGCAGCGATGTCCTGCGCGACGATCGCGGCGCGCAGCTGGGCGGGCGTGGGTGGACGTTGAAAGCCCACATAGATGTAACCTGTCGGTTCCCCGTTCGCCGCCGCGCCGGCCGATAACGCGCCGCGCGTGCCGAGGACGTAATACGCCTCGGTCTTGCCGCTGGGCGCGCCGAGCATGCGTCGGGCGAACTCCCGGGTGGGATGCACCTGGAAGTGCAGCCGCGTGCCGCTATCGAGAAACTTCACGAGCAGCTGCGGCTGCGCGCCGTATTTCTTCACGTGGGCCGCACCGAGGAAATACTCCGGATCGCTCGCGAGCAGGGCGGCAAAATCACGCGGCGCCGGATCGTGGCCGACCTGCACCTGCGAGAGGCCGGGCGGAGCGGTCCGATTCGCACCGGGCGGGGCGGCGGGCGCCTCGGGCGGATTCGAGGCCCGGGTCGTCGACGCAATCCAATCCTCCGCGAAATGATTGTCGGCCGGTGCCGTGACATGCGCGAGTTCGTCCAGCGTACGGCCGCCTGGATACGTGCGCCAGACACGGTTGGACGGAAGGATGATGAGTTTGCCGCGATGGGAGGGAGGCATGGATCAGGAAATCAAGCGGGCGCGCGTGAGGCTGGGTCGGGACCGCTCAGAGAAACTCCCGCGAATCACGCGCAGGGACACGAATCGCGGAGGTAAAATCAAATCCGACGGCTTCGGTTCACGCTTACGGCCGGATGAGGTCGACTGCTTCGTTGTTCTCATCCGCGTCAATGGGCGTGATTCGCGGGTAGCTGAATCACTAATAGGTGAGATCATACGTCATCGAAAGTCCCAACCGATCGCCCTGGCCGCTCGAGCCGTAGGTGTACCGGCGATCGAAGACGTTGCTCAGATTCACCTGCACTTTGTGCGCGGCCTTTTCCCGGCGCCAGCGATAGCCCGCGCCGGCGTCGACGAGACGGTACGCGGCGTTGCGGATCGATTCACGGCCGTCGTCGACGCGCACCTGGCCGACGGTGACAAGCGCACCCCGGGCGAGGTTCGGGAACGGCAGGAGGCCGTTCGGCATCGGGTTGTTCACGATCGGATTGGTGACGGACGCGGTGAGATTTCTCCCGGTCGAGGGATTGGGCAGCGACGGACTGTTGTAACGAAAACCCAGCGTGGCGTAGGCGCCCTTGAGTCGGCCGTGCTTGAAATCGTACTTGGCGCCAACACCCACGGTGTTGTGGGGCGTGCGCCGCGTGGGTGATCCGACGAGATGGCGCGCGCCCTCGAAGCTTTCCACCCGCGCCTTGGTGTGGCCGTATCCACCGAAGAATTGCAGCGCGTCGGTCGCGATCAGGTTGAAATCAAACTCTGCGCCGCGCGACGCCTGCTCGCCGTTGGTGAGCGTGACCGTCCGACCGGTCGCGGGATCGTTCACCGTGGTGGCGACGTTGTTCAGCGTGATGTCAAAGTAACCGAGCGTGAAGGTCAGGCGGTTTTGGATCACCTCGCCCTTGAAGCCGGCCTCCCAGCCCCGGCCGTTTTCGTTGGGTAGGTTGAAACGCGCGCCGTTGATATCGAGGCCGGAGCCGAACTGCGGCACGAACGACTTGCTGGTGTTGGCGTAGACCGTGAGCTGCGGCACCACCCGGAAGTTCAGTCCGAGCTGGTGCGTCCACGCGGCGGAGTCGATTTTCGTCGTGGTCGCGGAGACGCGATCGCGCGTCGTGCTGGTGGCGGAGTCGTGCCGCAGCCCGGCGAGCACGAGCAGCCGGCCGTCGAGCAGACTGGCGCGTTCGCTGAGAAACACGCCGCGAATGTCGATCGTGTCGTCCTCGTTTTGAACCGTGGTGAAGAGCGCCGGATTGTCCTTGTAGGCCGCGAACCGATAGTCGGGCGTGTCGATGCTCAGGCCGGCGGCGACGCTGGCGGGGAACGCCTGGTTGACGGCGGCGTCGTACTGCTTCGGCTGCTGCGTCTGGCGCTGGGCGTCGAGGGTGAGCAGCAATTTGTGTTTCACTCCGGCGGTGGCGAAGGAGGCGACGAGATCGTTCTGCCAGGTGGCCCCGCCCTCTGGGAACGGCCGGTAGCGCGCCGTGCCGCGCTGGATCGTCCGCGTCACGGGATTGAACTGGTCGCGACCGCCGGCTTCCTGTCGCACGAGGCCGCGTTCAAACCAATTGGCGCTGCTGCGGAACGAGAACACATCGGTGAAACGGTGTTCGAGCGTGCCCGTGACATTGCGCACGTAGCGGTTCGCGTACGTGTGCGGCCCTTGCGAATTGAAATCGATGATCTCGGTCGCGATGCCGACGTAACGATTGTACGTGCGGGGCGTGCCGATCGCGGGCTGGACGCGGTAGGGATCGAGCACGCCGGGCTGGATCCGGAAGGGGACCGTGCTGTTCGACGTGATGCCGCGCTCGCGGCGCTCCAGCCACTCGAACTCGACGTTGACGCTCGTGCGCTGCGACGGCCGGAAAAGCAGCTGGCCCGAGACGGTGGCCTGGTTCTTCTCCTTGTAGTGTTGATCGAACGTCCGCTGATCGGCGGCGGCGTCGATTCGGTAGAACAGCGAGCGGCTCCCGCCGAGCGGGCCCGTGGACGAGAGCTGCGCGCGATACAGATCGTGATTACCGACGGTGAACGTCACGCGCTGCTGCCGTTTCGTCTGCGGCTTGCGGGTGACGAAGTTCACGATGCCGCCCGGGAAGACCGCGCCGTAGAGGGAGGCGGCAGGCCCCTTGATGACCTCGGCGCGCTCGATGTTGACCTTGTCGATCAGGCCGATGCGGCGAAACCCGTTGCGCAGCTGCACGTCCGCATCGAAACCGCGGATACTGTAGCCGCTCGAGAGCGTTTCGTAGCCGGTGACGTTGCTCGTGTACGCCATCTGGTCGCGGAAATCCAGAGCCTGGAAGTCGTCGAGCAGCTCGCCGGTGACCACGTTCACGTTGAAGGGCAGATCGCGGATCGTGCTGACGACCCGCGTGCCGGTCGTCGCCTCGGCGGCGGCGTATTCACTCAGTGGTTGCGCCGTGACGTTGAACTCCTTCAGCGCCACCGGTTCCTCGCCGGCCGCGGGTGCGGCTGCCGGGCGGGGTGCGGTTTGGGCGATGACCAGCGTGGTTGTGGCCAGAAACGCGGCGCAGCGCCGGACGTGAGCGAGCGTGACCGCGGTCGCCGGCCCGCGCGGGTGAGGGCGGAGGGTGCGTGGGGGCTTCATGACGGATGGGGAGTCCGGCGGGAAGTGAGGATGAGCGCGCCGCCGATCAGCAGCACCACGCCGCCGCAGCCGAGGAAGGCGAGGCGGCCGACCAGGGTGTTGGGAATGAAGGCGAGCAGGCAGACAAATGCGCCGTACGCGACGGAGAGCCAGCCGACGGTCGCGGACTGGCGGTTGTCGTTGGCGGCACCGGCGCCTTCCTCGCGGTCGAAGTCGACCGGCGTGTTCATCTGGACAAAGAACGCGTCCACCTGCGCGCGATACGTGGCCGAGCAGCGGTTCCAGAACAGCTTCGTCCCCACGAACCACACGGAGGCGAGCGCGACGTTGGCGAAGAATTGAAAGCCCTGGATCCAGTATTCGCGCGAAGCCGGCGTCAGCGGCTGCGTGTGGCCGAAGAACGACGCGCCCCACTCCGGCGTGAAAAAGCTGCTGACGAAAAAGGAACCGAAGAAGCCCACCAGCACCGTGCTCCACGCCGACCACGGCGGGGTGTTGCGAATCAACAGGCCGAGCAGCAACGGGACCGTGATCGGGACGGCGACGAGGATGCTCACCCGCTGCATCAGGAGGAAGAGGCCCAGATCCTTGAACTCGGCCATCCGGATCGAGATGTAGATCACGACGATGCCGAGCACGACGGTGGCGATCTGGCCGAGGCGCAGCATCTGGGCGTCGGTGGCGTTGGGCCGGAGCAGCGGCTGGTAGAAATTCTTGATGAAGATGCCGGCGTTCTTGTTCAGGCCTGAATCCATGCCGGACATCGTCGCGGCAAAGATCCCGCTGACGAGGAGACCGAGCATGCCGACCGGCATCACCACCTGGGAAATCGCGATGAACGACGCTTCGGACACGCTCTTGCCGAGTCCGGGAAACATCGCGCCGAGATCCAGGCCGAGCGCCTTGGCGGCCATCGGCGGCAGGAACCAGATCACGATGCCGATGATGAACAGCACCGCGCCCAGATAGCCGGCCCAGCGGGCGTGCCGGCCGTCCTTTACCGCGAGATAGCGGCCGGCTTCGAACAGGTTGTTGGTGCTCGTGATTTGCTTGAGCAGCATCGCCACGCACCAGAGGCCGAGGAAGTCGGTGGTGAAGATTTGGCCGAGATTCATATACGACGGCGGCAAGCCCGCGACGAAGCCGTCCCAGCCGCCCAGTCGCAGGATTGCCAATACGGTGACGGCCAGGCAGACGGGCATCAGAATCAGCACCTGGATGAAGTCGCCGGCCAGCACTGCCCAGCTGCCGCCCACGAGCGCCATCACGAGCACGACCACGCCCGTGACCACAATTGTCCAGGTGAGATCGAGGCCGAAGACCGCCGCGAAGAACACGCCGAGGGCGTTGAGATGAATCGCGGCCTGCAGCGTGCTGAGCGGGATCTGCAGCCACATCATGACCTGTTCGCTGACGCGACCGAAACGTTCGCGGATGGCTTCGACCGATGTGATGACGCGCAGCTGCCGGAAACGCGGCGCGAAGTAGACGGCGTTGAGCACGAAGCCCACGGCGTTGGCCACGTAGATGGCCATGATCGGCCAGCCGTCGGTGTACGCCTTGCTCGCCGCGCCGGTGAACGTCCACGCGCTGAACGCCGCCATGAACGCCGAGCCGCCCACCATCCACCAGACCGCCTTGCCGCCGCCCCGGAAGTAGTCGCTGACATTCGTCACGAACTTCCGAAACACCCAGCTGATCGCCAGCATGTAGACGAAATAGAAAACCAGGACGGCGTAGTCGTAGACGGTCATTGCTGGGGCGGGGCGAGTGGCGCCGTCAGTCCGGTTTAATAATTATGATCAGACAAGAGGATTCAGGTGTAGAAGGCCGGTGGAGCAGGAAGTCCGGAATCCGGGATTCGGTCCCTCGAAAGCTCCGACATGAATCGAGTCGGGGCTCTTTCATGGCTTCCTGGTTTCCTGCTCCGGCTGAATTCACCCTTTCGCCGGACCGGTGGTGTCGCCGATGAACAGCTGGGCGGGGAGCATCAGATCGGTGAAGCCATCGCTGTGCGCGGCGGGGCTTTCGAGCACCAGGCGGGCGGCGGCTTCGCCGAGTTTTTCGGGATTGGATCCGGCGGCGGTGATGCGGGGCGTGCTGTCGGTCGCGACGGGCGAGACGTCGGCGCTGGCTACACTCACATCGCCGGGCACCAGCCAGCCTTCGCGGCCCAGTTCGCGGACGGCGCCGGCGGCCATGAGGGTGTTGTAGGTGACGAAGGCGGTGGGGAAGTCCTTGCGGCGGGCCAGCGGCAGCAGCGAGCGCACGGCGTCGGCCCCGTCGATGCGATCGCCCTCTTTGAGTTTCACCGTGTAGCGACGATCCAGGGACGCGCCCACGCGTTCGAGCGCGGCGGCGAACGCCTGGAGCCGGGCCTCGTGGCGGCCGAGACCGACATTGCCGCCGAGCCAGCCGAAGCGCCGGTGGCCCTGAGCGTGGAGATATTCGACGAGCGACTCGAGCGCCTGCGGTTCGTTGCCGAGCACGGAGTGGCAGAGGCCGGGGTAACGAGCCGAGACTGCGACGATGCGCAGGCCGAAACGGCGCAGCTGGTCGAGGAAGCCGCGGGTGACTTCACCGACGAGGACGATGCCCTGGAAGCCGTGGCCCGGGGCGAAGATGCGGCGAAGTTTCTCCGGGTCGAGCTGGTCTTCGGCGCCGAGAAACACGGTCGTGTACTCGCGGGCCTCGATGCCGGTGTGCAACCCGTGCTGCACGTGGCCGAAGTACATTGTCGGCGTGTTCAACCGCAGCGGCGCGCGCAGGATGATGCCCACCTGCCGGGCCTGGGCCGCGGGCGAGGAGGCGAGGCGCATGCCCTTCGGATGATAGCCGCGTTTCACCGCGTGCGCCCAGATGCGATCGTAGGTCTCGGCATTGATGCCCTGCCGGCGGCCGTTCAACACCAGCGAGACCAGTGCCTGCGAGATGCCGAGATCGCGCGCCAGTTGGGTCTGCGAAACTTTCTTGGGGGGCCGGGGCACCGGAAAAGAATGGCGACGGGTGGCACGGGGGGGCAAGGGGGTTCGGTGGAGATTTCGGATTTCGGATTGCGAATCTCGGATTCGCCGGAAACCGGAAACCGGAAACCGGAAACCGGAAACCGGAAACCGGAAACCGGAAACCGGAAACCGGAAACCGGAAACCGGAAACCGGAAACCGGAAACCGGAAACCGGAAACCGGAAACCGGAAACCGGAAACCGGAAACCGGAAACCGGAAACCGGAAACCGGAAACCGGAAACCGGAAACCGGAAACCGGAAACCGGAAACCGGAAACCGAGTCGCGACGTTCCGAAAAATCCGCATTCCGCAATCTAAAACCCGCAATTTCCGCCACGTATCCGGTTTCCGGACTCCGGTTTCCGGTTTTCAGTACAGCCAATACCGCTTCGTCTCGTTTTGATAAATCTTCGCCTGTTCGCGCCAGCGGCGGAGCCAGGCGTCGACGTCGATGCGCGCGCCCTCGGTGCGGAGCGCGCTGCCCCACGCCGCCGAGCCGACGTGGATGTTGAACGATCGCTGCTGGGCGTCGGTGAGCTTCGCAAACGGGTTCTGCGCCTCGTACCGGCACGCCAGCCGCATCAGGTGGAAGCTGAGCTCGGTCGGATTCCAATCCGTCCAGTCGCTGACCTCGACAAACACGCCGGTGGTCGGCTGGCCCTTGCGGTCCGTGACGGCGACCTTGGAAAAACGCAGTCCCGGCAGGCGCAGCGCCATGAGATCCTTCTGCAGTTGGTCGGCGTTTTTTCCCGGATACGCGATCCCGCGATACGGATACGAGGGGCCGAGGCCGTGGGAGAACCGGTTGCCCTCGCATCCCAGTCCGACCATCGCGTAGCCGATCACGGCGGCGAAATCCGGCACCAGTTGCGACGTCGGCACGAACGTGAGGCCGGTCTCCGACCAGCGCATGTCCCGGCGCCAGCCGCGCATCTGCACCACGGTCAGCCGGCCCTTGGCGCGGACTTCCTCGGGGACATCGAGCACGCGCGGCGCGGTCGCGGCCATGCGCGCGAGTTCGCCGATCGTGAGGCCGTGTACGTACGGCACGCGGAACGCGCCGACGCCGCTCATGAGATTGGCGTCGAGCAACGGGCCGTCGACCTTGAGTCCGCCGAGGGGATTGGGCCGGTCGAGCACGATGACCTCGACGCCGTGGGTGAAGCACGCGTCCATCGCGTAGCGCATCGCGACGTTGAACGTGTACGAGCGCACGCCGATGTCCTGCAGATCGATGACGAGCGCATCCAGCGTCTTCAGCTGTTCCTTCGTCGGCTTCCGATTCTTGCCGTGGAGCGAATACACCGGCAGTCCAGTGCGCCGATCGATCGTATCCGGAATGTTGGTGCTGGCTTTCTCGTCGCCATAAAGGCCGTGCTCGGGCGCGAACAGCGCGACGAGTTTGGTGTTGGTGGCGCGGCGCAGGACGTCGACCGTGCTCACGCCCTGACGGTTCACGCCCGCGGGATGCGTCAGCAGGCCGATCCGTTTCCCGCTGACGACACTGAAGCCATCGGCCTCGAGCACGTCGATGCCGAGCATCACGGGAAACACGGGCGCGGGCTTCACCACTGGTGCCGCGACGGGCGACTCAGGCGGTGCCGCGACTGCAACCGTGGGCGTTTTCTGCGGCGGACTCGCACTGCATCCGAATAATCCGCCCAGCAGCGCGAGCGCGGACAGCAGGGGAGACAGCAGGGAAATGCGCAGGGCGCCGGGCATCGCGCGAGACATGCCGGCCGCCGGCGAACCGGTCGAGCTGTTTCGCGAGCGTGGCGCGTTCAAAACGCCGCGTGCACGGACCGGGCGAGGTAGAGTGCGGCGTCGCGCAACGCTTGATCGAGCGGTACGCCCTCTGGCGTGATCGAATGGACGGCGAGATTGGCCGGCGGTCGCGTGGCCGTGGCGCGGCCGGCGAAGACGTGGACCTTCTTGCCGAGCGCGAGCGCCCGCGCTGCGACCGCGCCCGGGCCTTTGCCGTCGAGCGAACTGTCGTCGAACCGGCCTTCACCCGTGATCACGAGGTCCGCCGCAGCGAGTCGGGCTTCGAGATCGAGCCAGGCTGACACCAGGTCGAACCCCGGGATCAGCTGCGCGTCGGCGGCCGTCATCAGTCCGAATGAAATTCCGCCGGCCGCGCCGGCGCCGGGAACCACCATCAACGAATCGGGTTGTCCACAATGCGCACACAGCATCTGCGCCAGGCGTCCGCTTTCGCCATCGAGCCGCGGCAGGTCGGCGGGGCGCAGGCCTTTTTGCGGACCGTACGTGGCGGCGGCGCCGCGCGGGCCGAGCAACGGATTGCTGACGTCGCAGGCGATGCGGATCGGTGGCAGGGCGGGCGCGATGCGACCTTCGATGCGATTGATCTCGTTCCAGCGCGCCGGCACGGGCGGGAAAACGGGGCCGACGCCGGACGCGTGGAAACTGATCCCGAGCGCCGCGAGCGCGCCGAGGCCGAGGTCGTGGGTCGCGCTGCCACCGACGCCCAGCAGAATCGCACTGACTCCCTGACGGGCCGCGTGGCGAATCAGTTCACCGGTGCCGACGGTGGTGGTCGCCCAGGGATCGCGTTCCGCATCGGCGAGCAGGGCGAGACCGGAGGCGGAAGCCATGTCGATCACGGCGACGGTGGGCGAGGATCCGTCGGTAAACGCGAGCGGCGGCAGAAACGCGTGCGCGGCGCGGGGAATGCGAGCGAGGGCAACGACGCCGATGGCGGAGGCGGCGGGGCGGAGGCGCGGGCCGGTGACGCTGGTGGGAACAATCTGACCGCCGACGGCCGCGGTGAGGATTTCGCTGAAGCCTTCGCCGCCGTCGGAGAGCGGGCAGGCGTCGATCGTCCAGTCACCGTGACGTTCGCCGAGCGCGGTGGCCGCGGTGGTGCACGCTTCGCGGGCAGTCAGGGAGTCCTTGAACTTGTCGAAGGCGAGCAGGACGCGCATGGCGGTGACGGTGGGTGTGGGATGGCGGCGGGAAAAGGCGAAAAGGGGGGGCTCCGAACTCCCTTGGTTGCGACTGCGTGGCAGCGACACTGCTCATCGCTGTCTGACGCGAATTGCCAGTGCGGGAACTACTCGGCCGCGATGAAGGCAAAGCGCGGCACGCTGACGCCGTCCACGATCACGGTTTCAGTGAACATTCCTGCAGGCCGAACCCAGATGCCGTTTTCACCGTACAAGGCTTGGTAGACCACCAGCGGTTCGAGCGTCTCGGAGTGTCGCGCGAGGTGAAGCACCCGGTACTCGCGGCCCTTGTAGTGACGGTAGCGGCCGGGACGCGGCTCGAGGGGAAGTGGGTTCATGGGGGAGGGAGAGGGGGAGAGTTGAGAGTTGAGAGCTGAGAGTTGAGGGTTGAGAGCCGAGGACAGAATCGCCTTTCGGGCCAGCGGCAGGTGGCAGGGTAGGGCGGCTTGTCCCCAAGCCGCCGCGCTGATCGTGACGAATTGCGTGAGGCGGCCCGCTGGTGAAAACGCGCCCTACCGCCGAAGAATCATCTACCACCACGCCACTACGGTCAGAGTTCCTGAAAGCATCCCGGTTTTCTCTCAACTCTCACCCCTCAACTCTCAGCGGCCGCGCGCTGCGCGCGGCCCGCGGCCTTCACTCCACGCGCAGTATGCCCTTCATCAATACGGAGTGGCCGGGGAAGGTGCAGACGAAGTCGTAGTCGCCGGGCGCCGACGGGACGTTGATGAAGATCGTGTCGCTGGTGCCGGGTTGAACGAGCGACGTGTGGTAAAGCACGTCGTCGCTGTCCGGCACATAACTCTTCGCGGCGCCATCGAGACCGAGCGCCATGGCGGCGGCGCCGACGGTCTGGCCGCGGCCCGGCGCGCAGAGGACGAAGTTGTGCAGCATGTCGTCGGCATTGCGAAACACCAGGCGCAGTCGCGAGCCCGCCTTCGCGGTGAGGAGCGTCGTGTCGAATTGGAGTCCGGGCTGCGTGCCGAGCAGGATGGTCTTGTCGCCCTCGTCGCCCGCCCAATCGGACGGCACCTTGATCGGATGCTTCTTGGTGTTGGCGACCGCGGCGGGGGCCGCGGTTGGCGCACAGAGCTCCACTTCCTTCGGGTCGGGCGGGATGATCCGCGCGCCGTCGGGAATGCGATTCATCGTGTAGTAGGCGGTCGGATGCAGGATCGCTTCGTTGCCGTCGGCGGCGCGCAGGCCCGCGGCCTTGATCTCGTGAATGTAGCCTTCGCGCAGACACGAGAGCGCGAGGCGCGCGCTCAGGCCGTCGGCGGCAACGACCACCTTGCGCACGGGACAGGCCAACCGATTGACGGGCGCGCTGCCGTAGGCCTTGTGGTAGAGATAGGTGAATCCGGCGACCGAATACGTCTCGGGTTTTTCCGCGACGGCGCGGTCGACGGGCTTGGTGAACGTGAGCGTGAAGCCGTCGGGCTGCGCCTGCACCGTCTTGATCTCCAGGGGAGTGCGTCCGGTCCAGGCCAGGCGTTCGAGGCCGAACTGCTTTGCGCCGACCGAACCCCAGCCGCGCGCCGACTCGCCGGCGAACATCACGCCGTCCTCGCCGTGCGAGATGCGGATGATGCCGCACTCGAACCCTTCGCGAAACGGAATCGCCACGCCCTGCCACACCCCTTTGACCTGCTCGAGCGCCACGCGCACGACCTTGCTCTGACCTTGATCGGCGACGAAGAGCTGATTCGCAAACGGGCCGAATTTTCCGCCGGTGAGATCCTCGAGCATGCCGGCATTCGAAATGCCCAGCACGGTGTGCGGCAGCCAGACTGCCGGCGGTTTGAGGCCGGGGACGCGTTTCGCGACGTCAGCCATCGGCTCCTCGAAATCCTTGATGTCGTCCGGCCGCAACTTGACCGTCGAGCCCGGCTGGCGGCTCCACGCGAGCCCCGCGGGATGGCCGGTGAAATCGCCGGGCGTCACGTGGGTGATGCGACCGGAGCCGATCCACTCGCCCTGATTTTCCGAGAAGAACCACTCGCCCTTCGACGTCACCATCACGCCGCAGGGCGAACGCAGTCCGGCGGCCACCGGGATGATTTGTCCGTCGGGCGTGACCTCCAACATCCAGCCGCGCCACGGTGCGGGCGCCTGCGTGGCGCCACCGAAGGCGACGTTGAGCGTGACGCGCAGATTGCCGTTGGGCGCGAGAACGGGACCGAAGGCGTACTCGTGATAGCTGCCGGAAATCGGCAGCTTGGCGACCGTTTCAAAGCGATCGGCGCGGCCGTCGCCGTCGGTGTCTTCGAGACGCGTGATTTCCTGCCGCTGCGCGACGTAGTAGCCGCCTTTCGGCGCGGCGATGATGCCGAGCGGTTCGTGGAGGCCGGACGCGAAGAGCGTGAATTTCGGTTTCGGGTCCGCGTCGTAGGCGCCGTCGATCCACCAGATTTCGCCGCGGCGGGTGGTGACGAGCAGGCGTTTGCCCGGAACGGCCACGATGCCACTGGTCTCAAGCACGATGTCGTCGGGCACCCGCAGCGGCGTGCGTTTCCAAAACGTGTCCTCGCGTTCGACGAGTGCGTCCGAGGGCTTCGCGAAGCGCTCGGCGGAGGAGGGATTGTTGACCCGCACCGGGGCCTCGGCAGCGGAGGCGGCGGCGGTGAGGACGAGGGCGGAAAGAAGCAGGCGGCTCATGGGGGCGGCGGTTACCAAACGATGGAGTAGCTGATCGGTTTCTCGAGCGATCCGCCGGTGAGCGGAACCGCGAGCTGCTGGCGGCCATTGACGCTCCGTACAATCGGGCGTTGCGCGGCGTCCTTGGGCCAGTCGAGGAACCACTCGCGGGCGCCGATAATCCAGCCGCTGCCATCGGGCTGGGGCGTGATGGTTTCAGCCTCGGCAAGCAGCACCCACGTCGACCACGACGGCAGACTGCCCTTGAGCTGGAGCGTGCGTTTCAAGCTGCGGCCGTCGATCGGTGCGATGCGATCGCGCACGGCAATATCCGCGAGCCGGCTGAGAAACACCGGCGTGCCGTCCGCTTCGAGCTCGTAGCCCTGCGATGACCACAGCGCGTCCGGTTGATCCGGCCAGTCGCCGTTGGCGGCGTATTCGATCAACGCGATCGTCGGCTTGCCGTGAAACGTGATCGCCGGGCCCGCGGGCTTCGCGGTCTGATCGTTGCCGCGGCCGTCCCACATCTGGAACGTATCCACAAAGGAGCCACGCCAGGCGCGCAGCACCGTGCCTGTCTCGAAGTCGTACGCGAAGTGCACGCCGGCCGGGGTGCCGACCGACGCCGCGTAGAGTCGCTTGCGCGGCTCGAACGGCACGAAGCCGCGCTGCAGCAGCGTGCGGTCCTTCGGTTCGACGAGCAGCTGGCGTCCCGCGGCCGCCGCTCCGCGCGGTCCGCGACCGCCCATCGGGGCGTCGCGCACGGTGAGCGCGTGCGGGGCGATGCCCGGACCTTCAGCGGTAAGTTCCAGCGACGGCCGGTTGTTGGCCTGGTGCAGCAGATCGAGGCGGAAGTCGTGTTTCCCGGCGGTGAGCGTGACCACGCCCGGTTGGGCGCCGCGATCGACCGGAATGGCCACGGGACGTCCATCGATCAGCAGTCGCGCGGGACTGCCGGTCTCAAGGGCGAAGCGATAGGCGCCGGCGCGCGGCGCGACGATCGAGCCGGTGAACACGAGCGCGAATCGGCCGGTCTTTTCGACGGCGTTGATCGAGAAGCGCGCCGGGACGCCTTCGCTCGCGGGCTTCTGCGCGTCGTAGGTGCCGAGTCCCTTGAGGTCGCCCGTGTAGAGTTTGTAACGCAGATTTTCGGTGGCCACGGTCACGCCGGCATCGAAGCGTTTGACGCGCAGGTCGCGGAGCGCGACGGCCCCGTGGTCGCCCTGGATCATGATCGGGCCGAGCGGCTTTTCGTCCTCGTACGCGGCGCTGCGGGTGGGGCCCTTGACCTCGACGTTCTCGTGAATCGTGAAGCCGTTCAGCACCACGCGGACAAAGCGGGCGTTCTTCGTCTTCTTGCCGGCGGCGTCGAAGCGCGGTGCCTCGAATTCGATGCGCACATGCTGCCAGAGTCCCGGCGCCCGACTGGCGTTCACGCGCGGGGCGTGGCCTTCGTAGCCTTCCTTGCCCTTGCCGCGTGCGGCGTCCCAGCGCTCGTAGATCCCGCCGTTGTCGCCAGGCGTGACGTCGCGTTTGCCCCAGCTGTCGAACAGCTGCACCTCGTAACGACCCTGCAGATACACGCCGGAGTTCGAGCCGGGCGTGAGCAGGAAATCGAGTTCGAGCTCAAGGTCGCCGTGTTCCCAGGCGGTGAAGAGATGGCCGCGGGTCGGCGGTTCCTTGCCGGGATTGCAGACGAGCACGCCCGTGCCGTCGGTCGTCGCCAGCACCTTGTCGCGCCGCGGATCGCCGGCGACATCGGCGGCGAGTTTCCAGTTGGCCGTCACCGGCCGGAACGCGGCGAGGGTGTCGAGCTTCACCGGATCGAGGGGCAACGCGGTCTGAGCGTGGACCAGCAGGGCGGGGACGGACGCGAGCAGGGCGTACCAGAGTCGGGGAGACAGGGGCATGGGAGCGGGGAGGTTCGAGGGAGCCCGGGCCGACGGCAAACGGAATATGGCGGACGCTGACGGCTTGAGCGCGCGGCTCGATTCCGCAGCTGAACGCGTTGCCGGCTCGTCGGCTTGCACTTTGACGGCGGGCGTTCGATGTCATCACGCGTGTCCGCCTCGACTCCTCCTCCGACCCGCGCCGATCGCGCAGCGTACATCGATCGCCGGCTGGCGGAGCTGTATCCGAACCCCGGCATTCCGCTCGATCATACCAACGCGTTCACGCTGCTCGTGGCGGTGTTGCTGTCGGCGCAGTGCACGGACAAACGCGTCAACCTGACCACACCGCGCCTCTTCGCGCTCGCGAACACGCCGGAGAAAATGGCGAAATTGTCCGTGGCGGAAATCGACGCCATCGTGCGTCCGTGCGGACTGGCGCCGCGCAAGGCCGAGGCGATCGCCGGTCTCTCGCGGATTCTGATCGAGCAACATGGCGGGCAGGTGCCGCGCACCTTCGAGGCCTTGGAAGAATTGCCGGGCGTCGGGCACAAGACCGCCAGCGTGGTGATGGCGCAGGCGTTCGGGTTTCCGGCGTTTCCGGTCGACACGCACATTCATCGGCTGGCCCAGCGTTGGAAGCTCACCAGCGGTCGGAGCGTCGAGCAGACGGAAACGGATCTGAAAAAACTCTTTCCGCGCGAACACTGGAATCCGCTGCATCTGCGGATCATCTACTATGGACGCGAGCATTGCTCCGCGCATGGCTGCGACGGGACGAAATGCGAGATCTGCCGGACGCTGTTTCCCGAGCGGAAGCGTCCCGTGGCGACACGCAAGTGAACGGAGTGGATTGGTACCCGTGAGCGCAGGCGTCCCGTCTGCATCGATCGCGATCGACCCTGCAAGCGGGACGCCTGCGCTCCCGGTCAAGGAATCCGAACGCGCGCTCCCGGGAAACATCCGCCGACCTCCATCCAGTTTGCTCCCACCGCGGCATGGGGCGCGGTCGCAGAACGGGTAACGCGGACGTAAAGCGAATTTTTCGAGCTTTTACCGTTGAGTTGAACGCCGCGATGCGGCGTTTCTAAGACGTTCCCACCTCGCCCGGATCGGACGCCGCGGGTTGCCTTGCAGGCTGCGCCTTCCACGCCGGTTTCCGTTTTTCGACCGCATTCCCACTCGTCGCCGAGCCGACGCATCATTCCTGGAGGACCTCGCCGTGGCCAAGAAATCCCGTCGCAGCTCGGGCGCAAAAGCAGCGCCCCGCGCCCAGAAGAAAAAGCAGGTCAGCCCAAGTCGGGCGACGCGCCTCACGGCCACCACCACGGTGACGCGCCCAATTGCAGTCACGACCGCGACGGCTCCGACGATTGCCGTCGTCCCGAAGGTCGGCACCGCGACCACCCCGGTGAAGCCGGGCGTCAGCGTGACGCCCGATGTCGGCGTGTCGACCGGGCCGGTGCTGGTCACCCCGGTGAATCCCGGCGTGTTCGCGGTGAAATTCACGCGGCGCGTGATTCGTCCGCGGGATCTGCTCGTCCTCGATTTCACGTTTTTCAATCTGCGGGTGCAGTCCATGCCGGATGGCTCGCGCCAGTTGGTGCGCACGGTGGCGAACAAACCGTCGTACATCGTGGTGGGTTTTCCGCCGCAGCATCTGCTCGAGCAGGCGTTTTTCGAAGATGCGCCGGAAGCACCGTTGCAGGGGCCGCCGCCCGGCGCGCCGCCGCAGGCGACGGATCCGGACAAGGCGAGTCCACCCGGGCCCGAGGAGCCGACGGCCGGCTCGATTCCGGTGCAGTCGCGCCTCGCTGATTCCAGCCGGCTGGTGTTTCGGCTGGCGGCGAACTTCTCCGCGCTGCCGTACACGCTCGAGGCCGTGCTCGACTGCTGTCGCAACTCCGAGCTGAGCGTCGCGGCGTCGGCCACGCCCCCGGAACCCAAGTTCACGCTGCGTCCGGGCTGGGAAACGACGATTGCCACGAGTGTGTTCACGTCGCCGTCGATCTCGTCCGTTGCGGTCGGCAAGGTGTCCCCGCGGGTGGCGGTGGCCCCGAAGAAAGTCGCCGCGGGCGCCGCGAAGCTGAGCCGCGCGGCCGTGCGGGCGGCGGCGACACAGGCGGTGGCGGCGACGGTGTTGGCCGAGACGCGCAATCGGTGGTACTCGAAGCGTTCGCCCCTCGCGCGCGACCTCGCCTCGCAGGCGGAGATCGCGCAGGTCGATGATCTGTGGACCAAGCTGGCGATTCTGCCGAAGCTCGCGTTGCCCGAGGAAACCGAGACGGCGATCGAGGCGCCGACGCGCGTGATTCTTTCGCCCAATGTCTATGGCGCGTGGGTGCACGCTTTGAACCCGGTGGAGTCGTCACAGTCGTCGCGCGTCGAGCTCTGGCACACGCGGCTGGCGGTGCGCGGCGCGGGCGGGGTGACTGAGGCGGATGATTTTCGCCGCGCGGTGCGGGCAATCTGGTCGCCCGACGCCAACATCGACGATCCCTTTACGATCCCGTCGCATCCGGTGCCGCCGAGTCCGTTCCGGGCGTCGCTCGATCGCTTCGACCGGCACAACCTCGTCCATCTCTCGGCAAATCATCAGCTGTTCATTCCGAACACGCAGCCGAAGCGGCGGCACAAGCCGCTGCCGATCGACGTCGACCGCCTCATGCTCAGCTCGCTCGGCGCGTGGCTGAACATCCGTGGTGCGTGGGATCCGCCGGCGCCGCTGAGCGTCGAGGAGTGGCGGCACCGGGCGACGCTCGGCCGCGATCATTACGTGCGCGTGGTGTACGCGGGCGCGCTGTATCCGTTCGGGCATCGCGCGTCGCTGGTGAAGGTGACCGAGCGCAAGTTCCACCCGGGCGTGGCGGGCAATCCCGCATTCCTGCGGCAACGGATGTTCATCGTCGTGCGTGAGCCGTATCGCGTCATCGGCAACACCGGCTTCAAGGTGAGCGGCGACTCGCTCGACCTGAAGCTGCCGTTGAAGTCGGCGCGGCTGACGACGCTCGTCACGCCGAACCTCGAGCTGCCCGAACTTGGAAAATGCGCCGTAGTCGCAACCGTGAGCGGCAACAATCCGGAGGCGCAGTCGATTTTCTGGCCGCACGTCGGCGGCCCGGCGTTCCGGTTTCATCTGCAGTTCGAGGATGAGTCGGGCGCGAAGATCGACACGACTGCGCCGCTGTTCTTCGTGGGCGACGAGAAGTTGACGCCCGGCAATGAATTGATCCCGCAACCGCTGGCCGAGCTGCTGGCCGCGCGTTACTCGACGCACGCGCCGTTCGAGACGTTCCGCCGCGTGGATCTGGCGGGACAGCGCGTGCAGTTTGCGCCGACGAACAAGCCGGGTGACACAAGCTTCGAGGTGCGGACGATGGAGTTCGAGCTGCACGCCGTGAACGGCAAGCTCGTGCCGGCGATGCAGAATGCCGCGGTGACGGTGCCGTCGCTGAAGCATCTCACGAAGAATCAGTCCGCGCCCGAGGTGAAGTTTCCCGCGGTGTTCCTCAAGGGCGGGTTCGCGCCGAGCGGCGCGAACAAGAATCCCGGCGAGGTCTTTCTCGAGCTGATTACGTCGGGTTCCAGCAAGGTCGATTTCAGTTCGCACGGCGATCGATCCGGCGCATTGCTCGCGCCGAACATCTCGATCTCGGGCCTGTCGCGTTCGCTCGGGCCGGTCGGCGGGACGATCGACAAGATCGCCAAGGACGGACTCGATCCGGCCGACTTCTTCAACAACCTGGGCGACATGCTGCCGAAGCTTTTCGGCTGCATCAAAATCACGGACATCCTGAGCTTCGTCGGTCTCGGCGATCTGTCGAAATTGCCGCGATTCGTCAGTGAGAGTCTCTCGGCCGCGGAAGGGCTGATCGACGATGCGAACCGGATGCTCGGTCACGTCTCCACGTTGCAAGGACAGCTGGCCGGTCTTGGGGCGCAGCTGACGGCGGTCAGCAACGCGGCCGGTGACGTCATCACGACGCTCGGCGCGTTGCTCACGGATCCGTTGAATGGCGCGAAGCGCGATGCGTTCAAGGCGGCGTTCAACGCGCTGGTGGCGGCGGCGAAGTCCCTGCAGGCGCCGCTCGCGACCGTGGCCGCGCCCGAACCGGTGGCGTTTGCCAAAACGCAGCTGCTGCAATTGCTGACCAAGCTGAGTGGCGGGCTTGAGCAGGCCGCGGACGTGATCGCGATGGCGGATCAGATCGCCGACACGCTCGAGGCGTTGAGCGAGATGCGGATCAAGTTCGAGTGGAAGCCCGACCTGAAGAGCTGGCCGTCGAGCAATCCGATCTTCGAAGTGCTGCCGGGCGGCGGGCTGGTGATCGCCGTCGAGATGTCGGCTGCCGGTGCGGGCAGCGAGCCGTCGTTCGACGTCGCGTGCCGCCTGCAGAGATTCGATCTGAACCTGATCGCGCCGGAGACGTTCCTGAAGCTGCACTTCAAGAAGATCGAATTCACGGCGAGCAGCCGGAAGAAGCCGGACGTCAACGTCGACTTCGGCGGCATCGAGTTCGTCGGCGTGCTCAGCTTCGTCGAGTCGCTGCGCTCGCTCATTCCGCTCGATGGCTTCAGCGATCCGCCTTATCTCGAAGTCACGGAGCAGGGGATTGAGGCCGGGTTCTCCATCGGGCTGCCGAACATCGCGATCGGCGTGTTCAGCCTGTGCAACCTCAGCCTCGGCGCCTCGTTCACGGTACCGTTCCTCGGGCAGCAGCCGCTGAGCGTGCGTTTCAACTTCTGCGAACGCAGCGATCCGTTCCGACTCACGGTGTGGATTTTCGGCGGCGGCGGCTTCTTCGCCGTCACCGTCACGCCGGCCGGCGTGCAGATCCTCGAGGCGGCGTTTGAATTTGGCGCGGCGGCGTCGATCGATTTCGGCGTGGCCAGCGGCAGCATCAGCGTGATGGCCGGCATCTATTACCGGATGGAGGCCACCGACGCTTCGCTGACGGGCTACTTCAACCTGAAGGGCCGCGTCAGCGTGCTCGGGTTGATCACGGCCTCGCTCGAGCTGGCGCTGGAACTCCGCTACGAATTCGCCTCCGGCAAGTGCGTGGGCCGCGCCTCGCTGATCATCGAGATCGAAATCCTCTTCTTCAGCGCGAGCGTCGAAATTGTCTGCGAGAAGAAGCTCGCCGGGGCGAACGGCGATCCGTCGTTCCTGCAGATCATGGCACCCTACGATGATCCTTCGACCGGCGCGCACGTCGAGCCGTGGCAGGAGTACTGTGAAGCCTATGCGGCGTAAGCCGCGCCGCACCCAACGTTCATCCCCCTCTCCGCCATGCCCTCCCAATCGATCGTCTGGACCACCGTTCCGTACGGGCGCATCACGCTGAACGGCAAGCCGGCCCTGCGCGTATCCGTTTATGTGTCACCGCGGCTGGTGCCCGACGCCGACCAGACCCTGAAGCCGTTCGCGCTGTTCCTGGACTGGCCGAAGGTCGTCGCGAGCCTGAAGCTGAAGCTCGTGTTTGGGAACGGGGCGGGCGGAGAACTGATCCCGCTGCCCGACCAGGATCCGCTCGACTCGGCGCTGTGGGCGAAGCTCTTCGACCGGACGACGTTTGTGCGCGGCCATGCGTTCACCGACCTGAAGGACGAAGTTATTCGGAGTTTTCCCGCCGGGGAAGTGTACAGCTACCTGCACGATCTCTATGGAATCACGGGGGCCGATCACGGCGGTGAGTTTCCCCCGCGCAACGATCCGAGCGGTCACTCGCCGCTCGTGCGGCTCAAACAGGATTTGGGCGCGTTGAGCAGCCCCGAAGTGCGCGCGGGCCGCAACAAGCGGCTCGATGTCATCCTCAAGGAGACGAAGGTCGTCACGGGGACGCCGAGCGGTTTCTCCGAGGCGGAGTTCGCGTTCTTTCAGGCCGGCCGTTTCTACGAGCGCCCCAAGCCCGCGGGCGACAATCCGTACTTGGAGCACCCGAAGCCGGAGTTGGCCCCGCCGCGGCCCGTGGCGCCGAAGTTCGATTTTCACCAGTGCCTCGCGGCGCTCGCCGACTACCCGCGGCTGATGCGCCGGCTCGGCCTGGTGCTGGACTACGCCTGGGTGGAGACGGCGGCAATGCCGGCGCAGAACCGCGTGCGCGTGGAAGTGGCGTGGAGCGATCCGCATCTTCCGCCCCCCTGGCACCAACCGGACGTGCCGCCGTGGACGTCGTACTTGCTCGATGCGACGCGCTTTCGGACCCGCGCTGGCGGTGGCGTCAACGCGGAGTTGAGCACGGGTTACCTTGATCTGCGGGACGTGGCGGACGTGAACCCGGCGGAGAACAAGAAGAAAGCCTACCTGGTCGCGCAGCTCGATCTCGATGGCAGCGCGCTGAAGACGCTCAACACGGCGGGCACGCTGGTCCGCATGGACGATCAGGCGGTGACCAACTATCGCACGCCCGATCGCGCGGCGCTGCCGGCGCTGCGCACGAGCGGACTGTCGCTGTACAAGACGGGCCGCGCGGTCACGACGCATGCGCAGCTCGTGCGCGCGGCGCAGGCCAACACGATGTTTGCGGCGGCGGGCCGGCCTGAATTCTCGGCGGATGACCTGGTCCGCGGCTATCGCGTCGACGTGTGGGATGATGCCTCGGCGCGTTGGCACACGCTCTGTCTGCGGGAGGGAAATTACCTCTTTTCCAAACGCGGGAAACTCGAGGTCAACCTGCGCGACGAAGGTTATTTGAAGAGCGCCTCGGCCTCGCGGAACGAGCCGGGCGCGCCCCGCGATCTGTATTTGCACGAGCGGCTCGCGCAGTTCGACGGCTGGAGCCTGGTGGCGTCACGCCCCGGCAAGACCCTCGCGGCGGATCCGACCGCGGACGGACCGGTGGTGCCGCCGGAGGATGCGGGGACGCAGTTTGGGATCGCGACGCGATTCAAGGTGCCGGCGGGTTCGTTGCCGCGGCTGCGGTATGGCCGGCGCTACCGGCTGCGCGTGCGGGTGGTGGACATCGCGGGCAACAGCATCGAGCTCGGTGCGGCGGACGAAACCTACGCGTCACAGCCGTTCTTATACACGCGTTTCGAGCCTGTGCCGTCGCCCGCGATCCTGTTGCGCGCGCGGGTCGCCGAGGGCGAGTCGCTGGAGCATCTCGTCATCCGCAGCGACTTCGATCAGACGGCGGCGGCCTATGCGACGCTCCCGCACGTCCTCGACGCGCTCGAGGGCGTCCGGGATCGCATGGGGCTCACGGGTGCGGCGCGGGGCGGTTACGCGTACGCGGCCGCGAACGAGCGGCACGTGGCGCCGCCGAAGATCTCGCAGCTCGAGGCGGAGATGCACGGCCGTTTCGACGACTTCATCGGGCCGGGGCGCGATCACGCGAAGGGTTTCCGGCTGGCGCAGCGCGAGGCGGCGACGTTCCTGTCGCAGACGATGGTCAACCTGAACACCGGGGTGGAGGAGCCGATTCCCGGACTCGACCTCGAACTCGTGGCGCCGGGCGGCGCGGCGTCGACCGACCTCGACGATCCTGCGCGGCAGCCGGGCGATGCGTTGCAGCAGGGCGAGTATGTCCTGCACAAGGAAGCCGATCTCATCGTGCCGTACCTGCCCGATCCGTTTGCAGCGGGCGTGGTGTTCATGGGGCTGCCGGGGTGGAATGCGGCGTTGCCGTTCGTTGTGCTGTTCGAAGGCACGTGGCCGGATGCGCGGCCGTTCCGGGTCCGGCTGGTGGAGCGGATGGGCACGTTGAGCGAGTGCACGCAGACGTTTGCCGATGACGGCCAGCCGAAGTGGGATGCGGCGACGCGGGTGCTGACGGTGTTCCAGGCAAAGGGGGTAATGACCACGGTGCGTTACAGCTGCCTGCTGCCCGGCGAGGCGGAGGCGAAGACGATGGGCCTGTGGAAAATCCTCCAGCAGCGCGGGGCGCTGTCGGCGGCGAATCGTGCGCTCATTCTCACCGGCCGCCACTGGATGTTCACGCCGTGGCGGACGCTGACGCTCGTGCATGCGGTGCAGCGGCCGTTGTGTCCGCCGACGATTGAAACGTGGAGCGCGTCGCGGTTCATGGGCGACACCTTCGCGTCGCTGCGCGGACGCTGGCACCTGAGCGTGAAGAGCACGGCGAAGGTTGACGTGCTCGGGGCTTGGCATGAGCCGATCGACGATCCCGCCGAGCCGAGCTGGCAGATCCTGCAGCGCAGCGGCCACGTGGCCGAACTCGGAATCGAGCCGGCTTACAACGATCATTTCGACGTGCCGGTCACCGGTCTGTTTCTGCGCGGCGGCAAGCCGCTGCGTCATGAGTTTGGCGATACGAAGCACCGCCGGGTTAAGTATCGGTTGAAAGGCACGACGCGCTTCCGGGAGTACTTTCCGATTGAGATCACGCGCAGCGAGGCGGCGATCACGCGGGTCGGTGCGCAGGTGGAAATCATTGTGCCGAGTTCGGCGCGGCCGTCGGCGCCACGGCCCGTGTATGTGATTCCCACCTTTCGCTGGGAGGAGACCGTGCTGCCGAACAACGGCCTCATCCGCGTCCGGCGTGGCAACGGCCTGCGCGTTTACCTCGAGCGTCCGTGGTGGTCGTCGGGTGACAGCGAGCGGCTCGGCGTGGTGTTCAAGCCCGGCGCGGTTGCCAACGAGCACAAGCCGTACGTGACCCAATGGGGCAAGGATCCGGCCTTCGAGTCGAACACTCCGTCGTCGAGCCCGACGCTCGCGGCGTTTCCGCTGGCGGTCGACACGCGGTCGAACGTGAGCGTCGAGGAACTGGGCGACGCACAGGATATCTTCGCCGTGGCCGGTCACGCGGTGGAATTCGATCCCGAGCGCAAGCTCTGGTTCGCCGACCTCGTGGTGCACGCGGGTTCGTCGTATTTTCCATTCGTGCGGCTCGCGCTGGCGCGGTTTCAGCCTTGGTCGATCGAGGACTGCCATCTGTCGCGCGTGGTGATGACCGACTTCATCCAGCTTGTGCCGGACCGGACGCTCGACGTGCGGTGGATTGGCCCGAACAAAGTGCGCGTGCGGATCTTCGGCCAGGCGCCGACCGAGACCGGTGCGAGTCGCGTGTTCCGTTCGCTCGGGGCGCTGAAGAAGACTGCGGGCAACGTGCAGCCGCCCGCGGCGGTGAGCGATATCATGCAGCAGCCGCTGTCCGCGGCGCAGGTCGTGCAGGCGTTCAAGCCCGGTGATCTGCAGATTGCGACGCAGCCGGGCATCACGGCCACCAATCCCAGCATCACCGCCGTGAATCCCGGAGTGGTCTTGCCGAAGGCGGAACCGGCGGAGGCGTCGACCCGGCCCGGGCTCAACGAGTACACGGTTGTGGTCGAGTCGCTGACGGATCCGGCGGCGCCGGATTTCAGCTGGGAGCCTTTGAGTGGTGTCACGGTGACGAAACCGCCGCCGCCCCCGGCGTCACCGGTGATCCGCGATCCTAGTGTCGTGACGAAAGTATCCGGCCGAAGCCGGGCGTTGCCCAAGGTGAAGCTCGGGGAAACTGTGAAGGTCACGCCCGGGGTAAAGGTGACGGACACGATTGGCGACATCACGGCGATCACTCCCGGCGTGCTCCTGATCACGCCGCTATGGGAGGGCGATGTCACCTTGCCGCCGACGAACGACACGCGGCCGCGGCGGTTGGTGGTGCGGGAGCAGGAGGTCTACTTCAAGGCGACGCCGGGGGCGCAGGAGTTCATTCCGTTGGCGCGGAGGCTGGTTTATGCGGACATCGTGACGTTGACGACGGTCCCGGCGTGAGCGGGATTTCGTCAGCGGAACCTGTCGGCGAATATTCCGAAAACAGAATTGCCTCGCTGCAGGCCGCTGTTCACGTTTCGCGGCTCACGTTGGACGCTTAGCTCAGTTGGTTAGAGCACCTGCTTCACACGCAGGGGGTCGGCGGTTCGAGTCCGCCAGCGTCCACCATTTTGCAGCTTAGCTGCTTACGGGATTTCTATTCCGTAGTAAGAATGGAGGTAAGAACAAGTCCTGGGCTGCGGTAACCACGATCCCGTGCATCAGCTCGTTATCCCGGTCCGCTTCGAGGTGCGCTTTCAGCCCGAAATGCCATGGGTTGCCCGTCTTCGTTTGAGGCACTTCGGGATCGCGTGCGCGTTTTTCGTTCTTGGTCCAGAACGGCGCGGCGATGAGCGTGGCACCCACGAGCGTGCCCTCACGCAGCAGCAGGCCGCGTGCGGCGAGGTCCGCGTTGATCGCGGTGAAGCGGTCCCTTGTCGCGTGATGGGTTCCTTTTGATCGTGTCCCACCACTTTCCTTACGATGGCCATCTCTTAACGGCACACTCTTGCTGAGGGCGCGGCGACTTCGCGATTGCCTCGGCCCGCGAGTCTGCGTTGTTCACCGCCGCCGTTGCCGATGATCGGGGCGGCACCCCAGCCCCCTCCCTGCCATGCCCCTGACTGCTACCCGCGTCTGCGCGTTCGCGCTGCTTGGTTTTGCCTTCGCCGCCTTGTCCGGTGCCCAAACGCTTGCGCCGACCACCGGCGCGCCGCTCGCACCTTCCTCCGCCGGCAGCAAGCAGGCCGAGTCGTTGATTCAGCTGAATCCGTTCGAGGTGAAGGCCGACACCGACAACAGCTACGGTGCCCTCAATTCGAATTCGCTCACGCAGTTCAACACTGCGCTGAACCGCGTGCCGGTGTCGGCCGACATCTTCACCGAGGATTTCATGCGCGACATCAGTGCGACCTCAATCGAGGAGATGCTGAACGGCTACGGCGCCGGTGCGGGCACGGTGATGTCCAATCCCGACTCGGACGCGTTGTCGCAGCAGCCCGGCGATCGCGTGGGCAACCAGACGATCGGCATCCGGGGTGTCAGCGGCGGGGCCGTGCATCGCGACGGATTTTCCGCGACGGGTCCGGCGAATAATTTCGGCACGACGGCCGTCGGCATCTCGAGCACCTTCGACGTTGAGCGGGCCGAGGTCGTGCGTGGGCCGCAGGGCCTGTTGTATGGCGCGGGCGGCGCGGGTGGCACGGTCAACACCGTGTCGAAGCGCGCGAACTTCAACCAGCGGAAGGGCACCACGAGTTACCGCATCGATCAGTACGGCTCGAAGCAGGCGCAGTTCGACTACAACTGGGGCGCGGACAACGTCGCGGTGCGCTTCACGCTGCTGGACGACTCGCAGAAGTACCGCCGGGTGTTCATCGGCTACGAGACGCGCGGCTTCTACAGCCAGGTCGCCTTCAAGCTCACGCCGTTGCGCACCGTGGTGCGCGTGCAGGGCCAGCAGACGGTCAACGAGCGCATCATCAACACGAATCAGGAGAACATCGCGTTCACCAATGCCGCGACCGATCCGCGCCACAACTTCGGTCTCGCGTATCTGCTGCGCAACAACCTCGCCGGCGCCATCAACCCCGCGACCGGCCAGCCGTGGCCGCGCGGAGCCATCGCCAACGGCACGCTGACCTGGGACAACATCAACTCGTGGGCCGGGTGGGCCGCGAGCGAGTACGTGACGAACAAGATTTTCTCGGTCGGAGCCGAGACGGTGTGGACGAAGTGGCTCTCGTCGCAGTTCAACGTGCTCTACAACGATTATCTCTCCGATCGCGCGAACGGCGGCATCGCCAATCTCAGTGCGCCGCTGCTCAACGGCAATCCGCTCAACGAGTGGGCCAACGGCGGCACCTTCGCGGATGTCGAGCAGCCCACGCGCCGCTGGGCCGTGCGCGGCTCGGCGATGGCAACCACCGAGCTGTTCCGCGGCTCGGCCCAGAGTCAGACGCTCGTGGGTTACGACATCGAATGGGCCGACTCCGGTCCGACCGACTACGGCTACTATCTCGCCGACTCGAACTTCAACGTCGTCTACAATCCCGCGATTCCCTCCAACCTTGGACGCACGCCGATGCCGCGCCTCTGGTGGCCGGTGGGCGGCGGCCCGGTCAAGAAGCCGTACGTGCAGGGTGGGTGGCTCGCGCCGCGCATCTCCACCGGCGGCCAGAACTACGTGCGCATGGCCAACAACCCGCGCGATCCGTCCTGGGTGCGGGCGAACAATCCGCTCGGACTCGCCCAGCTCGCGGGCCTCCCCGGCGTCAGCGGCCAGAATAATGACGGCCACAACTGGCAGAACCGCGTGACGGGGTATTACGCTTCCAACTACACGAGCTTCTTCCGCGATCGCATCGGCACGCTCGTCGGCCTCCGCGGCAACGAGACGTACAAGCGCACGCCGAACATTACGACGACGGTGACGGAGCCGTGGGCCGAGAGCACGAAGTCCAACCAGAGCACCAATCTCGGCGTGAACGTCGGGGTGCGCGACTGGCTCCGCGCCTTCTACAGTTTTTCGAGCACCTACAACACCGCGCTGGTGAACGCCAACGACCCGCTCGGCAACGCCCCCCGCACGTCGAGCGGCACCGGTCAGGAGATCGGTCTCAAGTTCAACTCCCGCGACGGCCGGCTGTCGGGTTCGGTGCAGTACTTCATGACCGATTCGAAGGACGAGATGATCAACGCCGGCACCGGCGTGCGCGACCTCATCAATCCCACCGGCCTCAACGGTGCGCACAACGGTCCGGCCGGCGCGAAGAACCAGTGGATCAATCTCGACCGCACCACGCGCGGGCTCGAGGTCATCCTCACGGCGAGTCCCACGCCCAACTGGCGCGTCCGCCTCGCCGCCACCACCAGCGACGGCCAGAACCTGACTAACAAAACGTATCCGATTCTCTGGAACGATCAGTTCTACGTGCGGGGCGGCGCGGTCACGTATCAAAATGGCGCGCCCGTGCTCGTGCCGGTCGATCCCACCGTCATCACCGCGAACATCGCCACGCTCAACCGCCAGATCGATCCCGCGACGATCCAGAACCAGGGCACCTGGGCGCCGCTCACCGTCGCCATGATGAACGATCGCAACAATCCGTACTGGGCACAGCCGGCCGACGACAATGGCCGCCTGCAGACGAGCAATCTGCGGCGCGTGCTGCAGTTTTTTGTCGGGCCGAACGGGTCGGCGCTCACGGGCGTGACCGGTCTCGCCACCTCCGACATTCCTTACTTCTGGTCGGATCCCAACGGCACCAAGGGCAGCGCGGTCGTCGCCCGGAAAGGCGAGTACACCGTCGGCTATTCGCAGTATCGTTTCGTGCTGACGAACAACTACACCTTCACGGCCGACAACTGGCTGAAAGGCTTCGGCGTCGGCGGCACGGTCGCCGTCGGCATGAAGAACCGTACGTTCTATTACAATACGCCGGGCGGCGGCCGGGAACTCTTCAGCGCGCCCGAGACGCTGCAGACCAATCTGATCGTCTCGTACCGCCGCAAGCTCGGCCGGCGCTTCGGTTTTACGACGCAGGTGAACGTCGAGAACCTGTTCAACACCTACTCGCTCGGCACGCTGCCCAACAATGGATCCGGCTACACCGTCCCGGCCAATCTCGCGGTGAGCTTCTACGGGCAGCCGCGCATGTACGTGTGGACGAACTCGCTGACGTTCTGAGGCGGCTGGGGCGCGACCCGCCGCCTGAGCCAGGATCCAATGGCCCGCGAATCACGCGAACAGTCGCGAATGAGAGGACGTGAAATCATTTCAATCCCCCGAGCGCTGCCAGCCAACCGTTGGCGCGGATTTTGCGTGTTCGAGAAGTTGTTATGAGCTCTCACCTGACGGTGAACTTCACTGCAAAATGTCCGGACGCGTCCTGCCGCTGAAATTCGCGTCCGTTCGCGTGCTTCGCGGGCAACTGAACGGGTCCGCTTACGGCACCTCGTAGATCTCGACCAGCACGTTGCCCGGGCTGCCGTCGCCGCTGGCGGTCTGCAGCGTGTAGGCACCGGGTTCGAGGGCGAGGTACAGGGCGGCGTCGCGACTCGTCTGACTCGCGAAACGAAACGCACCGGCGCGGTCGAATGCGGCAGTAAGGCGCGGAAAATCGGCGAGGCCCCAGTCGTCATTGCTCGCGACGACCGTGTTGCCCTTGAAGAGCGTCAGCACCGGTCGCGGCAGCGCGCCGGTCACGCCGAACGCGGCCAGCGAGGGGCCGACGGCGCGCAGCAGGATGTTGCGGGGATTCCGACCCGCGATCACGAAACCGGCGATGAGGGTTTCCGCGGGCGCGCCGATGCGTCCACGAGTGGAGATATTGATCAGTGCGCGGTCGCTGCTGGGATCGCTCACCAGCAGGGAGCGCCCGTCGATCGCGAGGGCCGACGCGGTGAACTGGTAGACGAACTTGGCGCCTTCGCCCACGCGCTTGCCGGTGACCCGGCATTGGATGGTAGTCCCGCCAGTGTCGTTCACTTCCAGCAAACCGTACTGGAGCGTGCCCGGAAACGGTCCGGCGCTGTACGGACCGCCCTTTTCGTTCGGTGGCGCGCCGAGAGCCGCCGCGTGGAATACGATCAGCGGGGCGCCGCCGCCCGACGCGTAGTCCGAGTGTTCGCCGTCGTCGTAGCCCATCGCGTGCATGTCGCCGGCATAGACCACGACGTTCCTCACGCGGTTGTCCCGGATGAAATTCGCGATCTCCTCGCGTTCGGAGGCGTAGCCGGCCCAGGAGTCGTCGCCGAGTTGCGCGGGCGCAATCCAGGGCACGGAGCTCAGCCAGACCACGAGTGGGAAATTCGCGTCACGCGCCGCAATCAGCTCCTGCTTGAACCAGGCCTTCTGCGCGACGCCCATCCGGGTTTTGTTGGTCTCAGGGTTTGATGAGCGCTCCGACGCGCTGCGGAGATCCGTCATGATCACCCGCACGCGTCCGACGGTGAACGCCTGGCCGATCGTGCCGTCGCCGACGTTGAGCGGGTAGTGGGGAACGCATTCACGGTAGGCGGCGCGGATGGCATCGCGGCCCACCGCGGTGCCGTCGCTGTTGTCGCCGCCGGCGAAATCGTGGTCATCCCACATGTAGGCGATCGGCGCGCCGCGCAGCATTGCTCCGATGTTCGGATGCCGCGTGGTGTTGTCCAACTGGACCCGGTAGTCCTCCGTCACCGTCGACGTCAGATCGGCATAGTGCAGGTCGCCGTTGTAAAGCAGCAGGAGCGGATCCTCGGCGAGGACGGCGTCGGCCCCGCGATGATCGGCGAACCGGTAGTCCGTGTCGCCGACGAGCGCGACCTTGAACGAAGCCGCCCCCTGGGGAAAGGTGCGGAAACGGCCGCGTGAACCGGGCTCCGGCCGCAGCAGACCGTCCACCTCGACCCCGTAGAAATAGCGCGTGTTGGGCAGCAGGCCGCCGACGGTGAGTTTGACGGCGTTACCGGTCCCGGTGGCGGTCGTGACCACCGGTGAAAACACGGGCGAGGTCAGCTGTTCGCTGGTGCTGACGGCGAGACGCACGCGCTGACCCGGAGCGATGAGTCGGATGCACACCGTGCCCGAGGTGGGCGACACGTTTCCGCTCCAGGCACCGCTGACGAACGGCGACCCGGGCTGCGCCCAAAGGGCGGCGCTGCCGATGAAAACCAACAGCAGCCCCAGCCGGGCCGCGCCGCGGGCGAACGAAAACGTCGCGTGTGTCTGGAAATGTGGCAGGTCCAAAGGGGGAGGCGTGAAACGGGCGATGAGTAGCCCGTGGGCTGGAAGGATGTCCGACGGAGTCGTCGCACTCAATGTTACATTGTTGTGAACCTCACGCAACAAACTCGGTCGATGACGGTGGACGGCGTTGCTTCCCGCGACCGAGAGCGTTCCACTCCAGGTGTTTTCCATGGCCCGCTTCCTCTTACCCCGGCGCGACGTCGTCGCCGCGCTCCTGTTGTCCTGCGTCGTCCCGGGGGCATTCGCCGACCCGGTCATTTCAGAGTTTCTGGCGCTGAATTCGGCCTCGCTCGCCGACAGCGACGGCGACTTCTCCGACTGGATCGAGTTGCACAACCCCGACGCCGCGGCGGTGAGCCTCGACGGCTGGTATCTGACCGACAACGCCGGCAACAAGGAGAAGTGGAAACTGCCCGCGGTGACGATCGCGCCCGGTGGCTATCTCGTGGTGTTTGCATCCGACAAGAACCGGCGCGATCCGGCGCTGCCGCTGCACACGAACTTCGCGCTCGAAGGTGGCGGTGAGTATCTCGCGCTCATCAAACCCGACGGGACCGTGGCGAGCGAGTTTGCGCCCAAATTTCCGGCGCAATACCCGAACGTGTCCTTTGGCGTGACGCAGCCGACGGTGGCCGGCGAAGCCGCCCAGACCGGATTCTTTCGCACGCCCACCCCCGGTGCGCGCAACGGCGGGGCCGCGACCCTGCTGCCGCTCGAGCGCGTGGCGTTCTCGCGCGTCTCGGGGCCGTTCACCGGATCGTTTTCGCTCACCCTGGGCGGGGCTTCGGCCGGACAGCGTATTCGGTATACCGTGACGCCGGCGACCGCCGCGGGCCTCGTGGCGCCGGAACCGACCGCGACCTCGCCGGAGTACATCGGGCCAATTCCGATCAGCGCCTCGTCCGTGGTGCGGGCGACGGTGTTCTCGGCGGACAATTCGCAGCGCGGGTTTCCCTCGACGGCCCACTATCCGCGCATCGCGAACAGTGGCGCAGTGAGGCTGGACACGTTCACCAGCCAGCTGCCGGTCCTGGTCATGGACACTCACGGCACGGGTGATCTCGACAAGGCCGCGGGCGAGAAGCCCGTGTGGATCTACACGTGGAATCGTCCCGCCGCCGGCAACACGCCGCTCGCCGCGGCGCCGTCCCTGGCCAGTTCCGGCGCCACGAATGTGCGCGGATCGTCATCGGCGAATTTTCCGAAGAAGAGCTACACGCTGCATCTCGACGACGCGAACGGGCACGACAACGCGCTGCCGCTCTTTGGTCTCACGGCGTTCGACACGTGGACGCTGGTCGGGCCGTGGAGCTACGATCGCACGTACATCCACAACGTCTTCACTTATGCGCTGAGCAACCGCATCGGCCGCTGGGCCCCGCGCACGCAGCTGGTCGAGGTGTTCATCAACGCCAATGGCGGCGACATCGACAGCCAGGACTACGCCGGCATCTACGTGCTGACCGACGCCGTGCGCGTGGATCCCGAACGGGTGGCGATCACGCCGATCGAAACGAGTGACACCGGCACAAAGTCCGTCACCGGCGGCTACCTGCTGAAAGTCGATCTGCCGGACTCGGAGGAATTCGGCTTCACCACCACGCGCAGCTATCCCGGCGAGCCGTCCGTCATCGGCATCGTGACACCGAAACTCAATGCGCTGCCGAAGGCGCAGCGCGAGTACGTGCAAGGTTATGTCCAGGGTTTCGAGGACGCGCTCGTCGCGGACTGGTCCGGCGGATTTCAACAACGTACGTACGGCGACTTCATCGAGCGGGGATCCTGGGTGGATCATCATCTCCTGAATGTGCTGACGTCCAATGTGGACGCTTTTTTCCGCAGCGCGTACCTGACCAAGGATCGCGAGGGTCGGCTGCAGGCCGGGCCGATGTGGGACAACGATCGTGCGATGGACGGCGGCGAGGATCGATCAAAGCGTCCGGACGTGTGGAACGGCAGCGATGGGGCCACGCCTTTTTGGGAATACGGCTGGTGGGGTTATCTCGGGCGCGATCCCGAGTTCGTGCAGGCGTGGATCGATCGGTGGCACGGCCTGCGGCAGTCGGAACTCTCGATCGCCAGCCTGACGTCGCTGGTCGATGGAATTGCCGCGCAGATTGGCGGTGCCGCCGCCGCGCGCGATGCCGCCCGCTGGCCCGAAAACGCCAGCAAGGTCGGCGGCACCTGGCAGGGTGAAATCGATCACATGAAAACGTGGCTCAGCCGCCGCGTGGCGTGGATCGACGAACAGTTTCCCCCGCCGCCGTCGCTTGTCGTGACGGGTGGCACGCTCACCCTGACGCCGGTTCCGGGCACGCAGATCGCCTATACCGTCAATGGCACCGATCCACGTGCCGTGGGCGGCCGGGTTTCGCTCGCCGCGCAATTGACCTCGACGGCGGTGACGCTCGCGAGTTCCGCCGAGGTGCACGCGCGGACGTATCGGGCGGACTATGACGCGGCCAAACTGCCCTCGAGCGGTTGGAGCGCCCCGGTGTCAGGGCCGGCTGCGACCACCCTTTCCCCCGCGCCGCGGCTCTCAAATCTTTCCAGCCGCGGTTTCGTGGGTGCGGGCGAGAACGTCATGATCACCGGCGTGGTCGTGAACGACACCGCGGGCAAACGTTACCTGGCGCGGGGTGTCGGTCCCACGCTCGCCAGCTTCGGCGTCGGCGGGGCGCTCGCGTCACCCGTGCTCACGATCATCGACGCCGCGGGCCGCGAGGTGGCGAAGAACAGCGACTGGCAGAAGGGCTCCGGCTCGGACGATATCCCGGACGTGACGAAGGCCGTCGGGGCGTTTCCGCTTTCGAAAACCAGCAAGGACGCCGCGATTCTCGCGACGCTGCCGCGCGGCAACTACACGCTGCGGGTCTCGAGCGCGGATACGTCCACCGGCGTCGCGCTGGTGGAATTGTACGAAGTCGACTCCGACGTGGGTCGCACGCTGAATCTCTCGACCCGCGGTCTCGTGCGCGCCGGCGAAGGTCTGCTGATCGGCGGAGTGGTGGTGCGCGGGCCGGGACCGAAACAGCTTCTGATCCGCGCCATTGGTCCGACGCTTGGCAGTTTCGGCGTGGGCGCGACACTCGCGGATCCGGTGCTGACCATTTACAGCGGCGACAAGGTCATCGCGAGCAATGACGACTGGAGCACGCCGGCGGCGGGCGGGGCCACGTCGGCCGCGATTGCCACTTCGGCTGCGGCCGTGGGTGCATTTGCGCTGCCGACCGGCAGTCGCGACGCGGCGATGCTGATCACCCTGCCCGCCGGAGGCTACACGTTGCAGGTGACGGGCAAGGCCAATGGCGAGGGCGTGATTCTGCTCGAGGTGTACGAGGTACTGTAAGCCGGAGCAATTCCGTTGCCCGCGAATGGCGCGAACGGTCGCGAATGAGCAGGAAGTGAAAGTAGCCCTCACTCAGCGGTGAACAACCAGGGCGAACGACCGGGCTGAATTTCAGCGGCTCAATTCGCGCCCATTCGCGTCATTCGCGGGAGCTTCTCTGCTTGGTCCCGGCTTATACCAATCGCTCCTTGCTTTTGGACTTCTGGATCGATCGTGGCTACGAGCGCCAGCGAGTGGCCGTTCGGCCACTCGCTGGCGCTCGTAGCCACGGCTAAAGTCCAAAGGCAAAGGGCGATTGGTACTACGGCACTTCGTACACTTCCACGATCGCACGGCCGCCGGTGGCCGCGACACCGGTCGCGCGGATCGTGTAGCTGCCGGGCGCGAGCGTCACGAGCAGCATCGCGTCGCGGCTCGCAGCGTCGGTCACGGCAAATGCCGACACCGCGGTGCTCGCGGCCGTGAGCTGCGCATCGCCGCCCCAGTTGTCGTTGGCCGCAATCACGGTCTGGCCGCTGAGCAATGCGAGCGTGGGATCGGCCATGGCGCCCGGAACGTTGAACGGCGTGAGCGCGAGGCGCGGTCCGATCATCCGAATGAGCACGGTCTTTGCCGTCGAGCCTCCAATCACGAATCCCGCGGTGAGCGTGCCTCCCGCGGGGATTTGTTTCAGCACCGACAAATTGACCAGCCGCGGCGTCGTCGCGGTCCACGTGCCGGCGGGTGTCGCATCATACAATTCCGCGATCACGGTGCCGGTCGCGCCGCCCACGCCGGTGATCTGGACGGTGTAGTCCCGGGCCGGTGTGGTCGCGTTGTAGACCGCCGCATCGAGTGAAGACGGCGCGAGGTAGGCGAACGCGCCGAAGGCCGCGAAGACGTTGCTCAGCGCGGTCGTGCCTCCCCAGTTGTCGTTCGAGGCGAACACCGTCGCGCCGGCCAGCACGTCGACCTTGGGATCGGTCAATGCGTTGCTGACGCCGAAAGGCGCGAGCGAGGGTCCCGCGGCGCGAACCAGCAGGGGCTTCGGGCCGCTGGTGCCGGTGCCGCCAAGCACGACGCCCAGCGTGAAGACGTCGCTCGTGGTGACGTCGGAGAGAATGGAAAGGTTGACCAGCCGGCCCGCGTCATTCGCGGTCGCCGCGCGCACGGTGAGGGTGGCGGCCGCGCTGGTGGCGACGCCGGACGAGTTCGTGGCCAGCACGGTGTACTCGCCGGCCTGGGCCGTGGTGCTGCCGCTGAGGACGAGCATCGCGCGCGTCGCGCCGGTGAGGACGCCGCCGTCACGGCGCCACTGATACGCGGGAGAATTCGTGGCGGCCGCGCTGAAAACGACCGTCGCGCCCGTGGCCACGGTCTGCGCGGCCGGTTGCGTGGTGAAGACCGGGGCGTTTGCGCCGTTGACGGTGAGCGTGGCCGTGGCGCTGGTGGTGCGGCCGATGGCGTTGGTGGCGACGACGGCGTAGGCCGCCGCGTCGGACGCCTGTGCGTTGGTCACGGTCAGCGTGGCGGCGGTGGCTCCGGCGATGGCAGTGCCGTTCTTCATCCATTGCAGCGTCGGCGCGGGATTGCCGAAGGTGGCCGCGGTAAACGTCGCCGACTGGCCGAGCGTCACGGTGCGGTTGGCCGGCTGGGTGGGAAACATCGGCGCGGTGACGGTGCCGGGCAGCGTGACGCGGTACGCGAGCACCATGGTGTCGATGTTCAGTCCGGCCTTGTAGGACGCGCCGTCCTGGAAGCCGTTCGTGGTCGAGAAGTCGTTGTCGTTGCCGATGAGGAGAAAGAAATCGTCGGGCGCGGCGGCATCCAGGGCCGACGCGAGCGCGAGGCTTTCCCATTTGCCGGCGAGCGTGTCGGAGTTGCCGTTGGCGTTGTTATTGAGATCGAACTTCGCGAGTTCGCTCGACGTGTTGAGGTCGATCAGGACGCCGAACGTCGCGGGCGTGATCGCGCCCGCCAGGATGCCGTTGGGTGCGGCGGCGGTGTTCGGGTTGTCGAAAGCGGTGCCGGCGAGATTGGTGGCGGCGTTCGCCGTGCCGGTGCCGAGATCGTAGACGAGCACGGCGCGGTAGAGCGAGCGGGTCGAGTCGCTGCCGCGGCCGTTGCCATCGCGGGCCAGCACGAGCAGGAAGCGATCGCTGAGCGGCACGAGATCGCCGACCGGCGCGGTCTGCAACGCGCCGTCCTCGGTGAACGTCGGCAACGGCAGGATGTGTTCACGCGTGAGCACGGGTGTCGCGGGCGTGCTGACATCATAGACGAGGAGTCGCGTGTAGCGCCGCAGACTGCCGCCACTCGAGCCGCCGTCCTGGCGCGTCGCTGATTGCAGGAGGGCATAAAGAGTGCGGCCGTCGGCCGAAACGCCCACGCCCTCGAAGCCGCGACTGTTCTCGCGGCCCGAGGCGGGTTCGCTCGGAACCGGTGCGGGCTGGCCGGCGGGCGCGCTGTCCGATGAAAACGAATCGACGGCGTTGCGTTTGGGAATGAACGCCTCCGGCGGGCGGATCGCGCCGAGCAGCGTGCCGTTGGCCGCGAACCGGTAGAGATAGGGACCGTACTCGTCACCGACGAAGAACGTGCCGTCGGGCAACAACGCGAGACCCTCGGGATCGATCGCGATGCGGTTGTTGAACGCCTGTGGCAGCGGCAGGTTGGGGAAGGCGGGGCGCGTGGCCGCGCCGGTGACGGTCGCGTCGAGCGACGTGAGCGGCGTGCCGTCCGCCTCGACCAGCAGCGTCGTGGCATTCAGGTTGAGATCCACCTGATCCTGATTGGAAGAACCGTTGCCATCGGGTTTGAGCGTCAGCGCAAAGGTCTGCCGCCGGGCCCGGTAGTTGGTGGTCACGCCCGAGCGGGTGTAGCCGCGGTCGGGCTGCGTGTAGAGCGTGCCGGAGTAATTGCCGCTCGCGGTGCGCTGCCAGGTCCGCAGATCGATCGCCATGCCGGACAGCGATCCGAACGTCTCGTCCAGTTTGTCCCGCTTGTCCGCGTCCACCCGCCCCACGCCGATCAAGCCGCGATGCGTGAACGTGGTTCCGCCGATGGTCAGGGTTTGCGCGGTGCTTGCGGGGCGGACGGCAAAGGCGCCGAGGCCGAGCACGGCGATGACGAGACGGATGCGGCGCGACATGCGGACAAGGGTTCGTTTGTTGCGTGTGAGAGTCGAATTCATTTCCGCCGAGCATTTTGCGATTGCGCGAAAACCGGCGCCGTACACTTATCGTCCCACGATGTCGACCGACCGAGCGCAACGTCAGCGGCGCGAAATCAAATACATCATCAGCGAGGAACGGGCACTGGAGATTCGGAGCTACCTGAGCAGTTATCTCGAACCGGACGAATTTGCGGCGGGCAAGCCGGACAATTCGTATGCGGTGCATACGCTTTATCTGGATTCGAACCAACTGGTCACGTACCACGCGGCGAACAACGGCGACCGCAATCGTTTCAAGCTGCGGATTCGTTACTACGACGATAATCCCAGTTCGCCGGTGTGCTTCGAAATCAAGCGCCGGATCAACGAGGGCATCGTGAAACAGCGGGCGCGGGTGAAACGCGACGCGGTGAACTCGCTGCTCGCCGGCGAGAGTCCGCGGCCGGGTCATCTCAGCAGCTGGCATCCGCAGCAGTGGACGGATCTCCTCGATTTCTGGCAGCTGGTGGAGCGACTCCAGGCTGCGCCCCGGGCGCACAATGCGTACATGCGCGAAGCGTACCTGAACGCGCCGGAGGATACCGTGCGCGTGACGATTGACCGTTTCGTGCGGATGGGGCCGGAATTCAGCTGGCAGCTCGGCACGGACATGCCCGATGCGATCGAGGTGTTCTCCGGCCTCGTGATCCTCGAGCTCAAATTCACGGATCGCATGCCGACGTGGCTGATCGAGATGGTGCGGGGGTTCGAGTTGAAGAGCTCGGGCGCCGCGAAGTATGTCCAGGGCGTCGAGCAGCTGGGCGAGCAGCGGGTCGCGCGCCGCCTCACCGGTTTCGAATGGGGCAACGCCGTCGTCTCCACCGCCACCAGCGCCCCGTGGCTTGATGCGTCGGCTGCCGTGCGCGGCGCGCTCGGTCCGAATCGCCAATGAATGCATTCCTCCAAGGCGATCACGCCGCCGCGCCCACCAGCTACCAAGCGCTGATCATCGCCCTCGTGCTGGCCTACCTGTGCGGGCAGCTGATCGCGTGGGTCTATGTCTTCACGCACTCGGGCGTGTCCTATTCGCGCTCGTTCGTGGTGTCGCTGATCGTGCTGCCGGTGCTCGTGGCGCTCGTGTTGATTGTGATGTCGAACAACATCATCACGGCGTTCGGGTTGATCGCGGTGTTTGCCGTCGTGCGCTTCCGCAATGCCCTGCGCGACACCCTCGACACGTGTTTCGTGCTGGCGGTGATCATTCTCGGCACGGGTTGCGGCACCCAGAAGTTCTCCTCTTCTGTAATCGGGGCAATCGCGCTGTCGGGTTTGTTCATCTTCCTCTGGATGACGGCGTCGGGCACGCGGCACCGTTTCGATCTGATCCTGAATCTGCGCTGGACGCGACCCGCGTCCGAGTTACCGGCGGTGGGCCAGCTGCTGCAACGGCACAGCCTGCGCGTGCACGTGGCCAACCAGCACTTCGGCAAGGGCAACGAGGCCGCGAACCTTTCCTACCGCGTGCTGCTGCGCGATCCCTCCCGCGCAGCCGAGCTGCTCACCGAATTGGCGGAGCTGCCGGGCGTCGATCGCGTGTCGAGCGTGCAGGCGGCCGACGAATCAGAAATCTAGCCCATGGACAGCCGACCTCTCCCGCCGATTCCCACGCCGCCCGCCCAACGCTGGCGCGAAGTCCGGCTGCTGTATTTACCCCGCGTCCTCTTCATCGCTGGCGCCGTGCTGGTGGCCTGGATGTGGAACGAAACTGCGGTGACCTCGGCCATCGTGGCCGAGGCGGAAGCCACGGGTTCCGATCTGCGGAGCACGCAGGCCGGTGTCATTTCCAGTCTCAAGGTCTCGCTTTACCAAAGCGTGCGGGCCGGCGAGGTCGTGGGCCAGGTCTCGGCGGTCAACCCCCGGCTGCTCGACGCCTCGCTCGCGGTGATCCGGGCGGAGGTCGGCATGTTGATTGCCGCCGACAGCAAGCGCGTCGCGGTTGAATTCGAGCGGCTGCAGCTCGAGTGGATCAAGGAGCGGGTGGATCGCGCGGTGATGCTCGGCGAAATCCAGCAGATCGAAGCGGACATCGCCCGCGCCGAGCCCTTGCACCGCGCCGGACTCGTCACGGACGACAGTTTTTCTCAGCTGAAAATCAAGCGCGACTCGCTGCAGGCCCAGGCGCGCGAGCGCGCCAAGCTCATCGATCGCATCGACCCGGGCGCGCGGTCGACGTCGGCACCGGATCCGCAACGCGCCGCCCTTTCCGGCGAGTCGGCGCTCGCCGCCGCGATCAAGGTGCAGGAGGCGAAGTTGAAGCTGACCGAAGAGCAGCTGACGCCCCAGGCGTTGGTCGCGCCGATCGATGGGGTCGTCTCGCTCGTCCTGCGCCGCACGGGCGAGGCCGTCGCCGCGGGCGAGCCGGTGTTGCGCGTGACTGCGCAGAAGCCGGAGCGTCTGACGGGTTTCATGCGGCAGCCGCTCGCGTTCCAGCCCAAGGCGGGCATGGCTGCGGAAATTCGCACGCGCAGTCTGCCGGCAAAGGTCGCGCAGACGACAATCACCGCGGTGGGTGTCGCCCACGAAGTCCTCTCGCCGACGATGATCGCCGCCATGCGCCTGCCCGCGGCACCGGCTCCGGAAACGGCGCTGCGCGTCGAATTCGCGCTGCCGCCCGGGTTGGATCTGCGCCCCGGCGAGCACGTCGACATCACCGTGCGCTGAGAGCCGGGAGCGCAGGCGTCCCGACTGCATCCGAAACGCTACGAAACGCTACGAAAGGCCGGCCGAAGGCCTGCGTTCCCAGGCGCTCAAGTCGCGAGCACGATTTCGCCGGCGGCCACGCGGTGGAGAAACAGCGCGACGATCTGCGCGCGCTTCGCGACGGTCGGGACAAGGAGGAATTCGCGGCTGCTGTGCAGGTGATCGCCGACCGGACCGACGCCGTCGAGATTCGGCAGGCCGGCGGCAGTCAGGAAATTGCCATCGGATGCACCGCCCGTGTGCACCCAGTTGGGCGGCGCCACGCCGACGTCGTGCGCCGCGCGCTGCCACTCGGGAAACACCTTCGCCTCGAGCGGCAGGCATTCTTTCGGCGGCCGGTTGAACCAGCCCTTGAGCTCGAGTTTGAAACCTTCGCGCGTGTTGATTTCGTCCGCGATCGCCTGCAGCCGCGCCAGCAGCGGCTCGCGATCGGAGACCTTGGTGATCCGGAGATCGAGTTCCGCTTCGGCGAAATCCGGCACGACGTTCGTCGCCGGCCCGCCGCCGCGGATGTTGCCGACGTTGAGGAGCACGCCGGGCAGTTCCCCCGGAATCTTGTTTGCCGCGAGCAGGAAGTCCGCGAGCGCGAGAATCGCGTTGCGTCCGTCGTTCGGAACCTTGGCGGCATGCGACGCGCGGCCGCGGGCGGTGACGATCATGCCGCCGGTGCCTTTCCGTGAATGCACGATGTCGCCGCTGGGCCGGCCCGGCTCGAAGACGAGGCCGAACTGCACGCGCGCCGGCGCCGCGAGAAACAGCGCCCGGCTGCCATGCGAACCGGTTTCCTCGTCCGGCGTGAGCAACACGTCCCAGCCGATGGCGGCGGCGTGCGGCGTGGCTTCGAACGCCTGCAATGCAGCGAGAATCGTGAGCAGGCCGCCTTTCATGTCGGCCACGCCGGGGCCGTTGAGCCGCTCGGGGTCGAGCCACTGACAGCGCTGAAACGCATCGTTCGCTTCGTACACCGTGTCGAAGTGACCGTTGAGGAGAATGCGGGTTTTCGCCTCCGGGCGTACGCTGACGCGCAGCGCCGCGGCGGTCCCGGGGCAGGGCAGCTCCTCGACGGTCGCACCGTTGAATTTGCCGAACTCCTCGCGCAGGGCGTCGCGCATCCGGTTCAGTCCCGCGAGATGGCCGGAGCCCGAATTGATCTCCGCCCAGCGGACGAGCAGCGCACCGAATTCGGGCGTGCGTTCAGGGAGCCGGGCGATGGCAGAAGGGAGGTTCATCGGAAAGGGTGCGAAGCGCGGAAGCGTCAGGAGGTTGGGCCGGCGTGCCCTGATTTCGATCCGAATCGCGGCGGCGGACGACGTTTGGCGGTCCGAACGCCCCGGGGCCGTGGGCTCAGCTCCGCCGGGCCTCCACGGAAAATGTCATGCGTCGGACAATACGCCGCAGGATCGCCGGCACGAAGCGTTGCAGATAAATGCCGGCGACTTCCCGGCCGCCAACGTAGACTTCGCTGCGCCCGCGGGCCGTCGCGCGCACAATCGTCGCGGCGCACCGTTCGGGGGTGATGCCGCTCCGGTGCGTGGATTCGGCCGGCCCACGCTGTTCGCCCTGCGGTCCGAGCGCGTGCGCGGAGATCGCCGTATTCACGTAGCCGGGACACACGAGCGTGACGGTGATGCCCTCCCGCCACAGTTCGGCGCGCAGCGAATCGAAGTAACCATGCAGCGCGTGTTTCGCCGCCGCGTAGGTCGAGCGCCCGGGCGTGCCGAGGTGGCCCATCACGCTGCTCACCACCACGACGCGCCCGGCGCCGCGGGCGCGCATCGCGGGCAGCACGGCCTTCGTCAGCGCGACCGGACCGAAATAATTCACCTCCATCAGCACGCGCTCGATCGCCGCGGTGGTGTCGGTGGCGAGGGCCCGCTGGCTCACCCCGCCGTTGTTCACGAGCACGTCAATGCCGCCGCAACGCGCGAGCACGGTGGCGACGAGGGCGGGAAACGTATCGGCGCGGCCGAGGTCGAGGGCGACGACGTGATGTTCGTCCGCCCGGTCACACGCACGGCGCACGCGCTCGAGTTCGTCGATCCGCCGGCTCGACAACACCAGCCGCGCCCCCGCCCGGGCAAAGGCGTAAGCCGCGGCTTCGCCAATGCCGGACGACGCGCCGGTGATCCAGACGACCTGGCCCGCGAACGTCATGAAGCCCGAGGGCAATCACGTCCCGGCGCGGAACGGGTCACTTGGAGCCGCCCTTTTTCGCCGCCGCCCTGTCCGCGGCCTTCTGGGCGGCTTGATCGGCCTTGTCGGTCGATTTCACCGGCGCGTCTTTCACTTCCACGCTGTCGGCTGACATCTTGTAGTAGATCGTGACCTTGTTGCCGACCGCCAGCTTGCCGGTGGTTTTCGTGGCGGCCGAGCGGGCGATTTCCCATTTCTCGTCGCCTTTCTGGACCGTGATCACGCTGTCGGTCAGCGCGAGAATGGGACCAGTCACCTGGTAGCTTTTGGCGGACTCGGCGCGGGCACCGAGAGCGAGAAGGGCGAGGAGGGGCAGGAAGCGATGAAGTTTCATGGCGCGATCAGCCAAAGAGAAACGGCCCCGCTTTTCAATGCGCACGTGGCCACGGCCGCACGCGCGAACGCAGTCAGGCCGCTGCCCGCTGCAAAGTCCCCGGTTCCGCCGGGGTGCGCGGCTCCGGCAAGGCCGGTCGCTCAGCAGCTGTAAACGCCGCCGTTGATGTCGAGCGTCGCGCCGGTGATGAAGCCATCGAATTCACTCGCCAGATACACGGCCGCGCGGGCGACATCATCGGCGTTGCCGCCGCGGCCGAGTGGAATTCCCGCCACCGTGGCGCGGGCCGATTCCGGCGACGTGTGGGTGTTGTGGAAACTGGTGCCGAGAATGAGGCCGGGCGCGAGGGCGTTGACCCGGATGCCCTGCGGCCCGAGTTCCGTGGCCAGCGCGCGGGTGAACGTCAGGATCGCACCCTTGGCGGTGGAGTAGGCGATTGAACCCGCGTGACCGCCTTTGCGGCCGGCGAGCGACGCCAGGTTCACGATGCTCGCGCCGCCAGCGGCCCGGGCCGAGGCGACGAGGTGGGGCACGGCGGCGCGCGTCACCTTGCGCGTGCTGCCGACGTTCAGCGAAATCGTCTGCGCCCAGAACGCATCGTCGGCCTCGGTGAAACCACGGCGGGCGATCAGCGAACCGGCATTGTTGATCAGGATGTCGAGTCCGCCGAGACAGCCGACCGCTTCGGCGACGATCCGATCGCAATCCTCGGTGCGCGTCAGGTCGCCGCTGGAAAACGCGCACCGGCGGGCGAGCGCGGCGGCTTCCTGACCCAGCGCCTCCGCGGCTTCGCTGCTGCGGTGGTAGTGGACGAAGAGGTCGCAGCCCGCGCGGAGAAGGTGACGGCTGATGGCCAAACCGATGCCCTGGGCGCCCGCCGTGATGAGGACGCGTTTGCCGAGAAGTTTGCTCATGGGTGGGCGTAGGTTTGAGAAGCCAACGCTCCGGTCAACTCCGCGCGCGACCCCCGAAACGCCACGCGTCCCGCCCGTCCTGAATCAGCACGGACGAAGGCGCCTCCGTCCCCGGTAACCTCGCGGGACGGCCCCTCCATTCACTTCATTTTGAGTTGAACTGACCCTGCCGCGCGCTGTGATGGCCGTCGATGAAGACCGATGCCGGGCATGGTGATGTTTCCAGGGCGGGAGCGGGGCGCGTGCTGGCGTCGCGGCAGCCGGCGTCCGGTCGCTGACGTTACCCGCGCATGGCCTCCAGCCTCGTGCGTTCCGAAGGTCGGCCGGCGACCGTGGTCTCGTTTGAAGAGACCGTGGTCACCTTTTTTCTCGATGCGGCTGACATCCTGGGCGTGCCGAAATCGGTCGCGGCGATCTATGGGATTTGTTTCGCGAGTCCGCGGCCGCTGAGTTTCGCGGACATCAACGAGCGGCTGGAGATCAGCCAGGGCTCGATCAGCCAGGGGTTGCGCGTGCTGCGGGAAGTGGGCGCGCTGCGGGTGGTGCAGCCGGCGGAGTTTGCGGACGCGGCCGCGGCCTGGCGCGATCCGGAACTCGTGCGCGACGCGCGGCGGAAGGAGTTCTTCACGCCGGATCTGGAATTGCGCAAACTGGCGGGACGCTGGATTGAGCAGCGGCTCGAGAAGCAGTTGAAGGCTGGCAAGGGCCGGCTGCAGGCAATGAAGGATGCGATTCCCGCGGATCACGGCGCGTCGGCCCGGGAGCTGCGCGCACGGCTGAAGTATCTGGAAAGCTGGCACACGCAGAGCCGCGCGCTCGTGCCGCTGATGAAAACGTTTTTGAAGCTCGGCTGAGCCATGCCCGCATCGCTTGCAGGGCGCACGCCCACCCGCAGTCCCGCTGAATTTCCGCCACCGATCCTGAACGCCTCAGGCTAGGCGGCGTCGTCCGAACCACACCGGTTATTGGGCCCGCGTGCCAATAACGTCCTCCTCCTTTCCGTCCGCGCCAGTCACCTCCCCGGAAGTGACGGGGCGAAGCTCGGTCTGGTGGAATTTTGCGCGTCCGCCGCTTCCGGGCCGGCGCCCATCACGCTGACCCGGTCCGATCGCCGCTCTCCCTTTTTCATGTCGCGTTACGCCGCCATCCAAGCGCAGTTCAGACAGTCGCCCGCCACCTGGCTTGTCACCGGGAGCGCGGGGTTCATCGGTTCGAACCTGCTGGAAAAACTCCTGCTGCTCGACCAGCGCGTCGTCGGCCTCGACAACTTCTCCACCGGTCACCGGCGCAATCTCGACGCCGTGCGCGCGCTCGTGACGCCGGCGCAGTGGGCGCGCTTCCGTTTCATCGAGGGCGATGTCTGCGCGCTGGAGGTCTGCCAGGCGGCGTGTGCCGGGGTTGACCACGTGCTGCATCACGCGGCGCTCGGTTCCGTCCCGCGTTCCCTCGATCACCCGCTGCGATCGCATGCGAGTAATGTCGACGGCTTCATGCACATGCTGGTGGCCGCGCGCGAAGCCGGCGTGAAGCGCTTCGTCTTTGCCTCGAGCAGTTCCGTCTACGGCGATCACCCCGGGCTGCCCAAGGTCGAGGACGCGATCGGCCGGCCGTTGTCGCCGTACGCCGCGACAAAGCGGATCGATGAAATCTACGCGGACGTCTTTCGCCGCTGCTACCAGCTGCCGGTGGTCGGACTGCGTTACTTCAATGTCTTCGGGCCGCGGCAGGATCCGAACGGCGCCTATGCCGCGGTGATACCCAAATGGTTTGCGGCCATGCGCGCCGGCGAGGCCGTGACGATCAACGGTGACGGCCGGACGAGCCGCGATTTCTGCTACATCGAGAATGTCGTGCAGGCCAATCTGCTGGCGGTGGCCGCCGCCGCCCCGCAGGAGCTGCCGCCGGTGTTCAACGTGGCCTGCGGCGAAAGCACCACGCTGCTCGAACTGCATGCGCACATGAGTGGATTATTGGATACGCTCGGGCCGCAGGGAAAGGTCCGGGCACCCGCGTTTCAGCCCGAGCGCGCGGGCGATGTGCGGCATTCGCTCGCCAGCATCGAGCTGGCCCGCACCCGCCTCGGCTTCGAACCGACGCACCGTCTGGCCGAGGGACTCAGGCTGACGTTGGCGGCGCTGCCGGGGTCGGGTGCGAGTGCGGCGGCAGTGACGCACGGGTGATGGCCGCGACTATGCGCAGCCCAAATGGAATGACGGCCAGTCTCACGCTTCCAAACACGCCTGCGCGTGCGGCGCTGGCTGCGGTCGTGTCCGGGCTGCAATTCGGGTTCTGGCTGGACGTGAAATTCCTGCACTTCACGATCGTGGAGGACTGGTTTCGTCCCGGCATGCCTGCCGGCGGTGGCGGCGCGATGCCTGGCTTCGCGGCCTGCGCTCCGGCGCGACCGGCTCAACCACGATGACGCCTTCCACCCGCAATTCCTTCATCAGTCTGGCGCAAAACCAGCGGAGGATCGTGCTGACCGTCATCTATTCCGCCATCGTGGTGGTGAGTTTCTACCTGGCCTACGAAATCCGGTTCGAGTTCAACGTGCCGGAAAGTTATCAGCAGGAACGCTGGCGGGTGCTGCCGGTGGTTCTAGGCGTGAAACTCATCGCGCTCGTGGCGGCGCGGCAGCTCGGAAGTCTGATGACGTACTTCAGCATCCCTGATCTGATGCGGCTGATTTGGGCGATGGCGGCATCGAGCCTCGTTCTCTTTGCGCCCCGCATGCTGGGCTGGTCGCAGTGGGCGCCGCCGCGCGGCGTCCTGCTCACCGATTTCATGCTCTGCCTCGGCACGCTGTGCCTGAATCGCGTCGTGATGCGAATCTATCGCGAGCGGTTGAGCGGCGCCCGCCGTGCCGCGCCGGGCGTGCAGGAGCAGCGCATAGCAATCGTGGGTGCGGGCGACGCCGGCGCCTCGCTGGCCAAGGACTTCATCGCGTGGCCGTCGCGCGGGTTCCGGCCGGTGATGTTCTTCGATGACGACGTCAACAAGCACGGACGACTGGTGCACGGGGTGCCCGTCGTGGGCCGGCCCGAGTCGATCGTGAACGTCAAAGACACCGCGAACCTTGCCAAGGCGGTGATCGCAATGCCGTCGGCGTCGGCCAAACGCGTTCGTGAAGTGGTGACGCTTTTCTCGCAACTCGGGCTGAAGGTGGAAACGCTGCCGTCGCTCGAGGAGCTGGCGTCGGGCCGCGTGCGGGCGAGCCGCATCCGCCCCGTCGAGGTGCAGGATCTGCTCGGCCGCGAGGCGATCAATCTGGACTCGGCCCGTATCCGCCAGGAAATCACGGGCCGGCGGGTGTTGGTCACTGGTGCCGGCGGCAGCATCGGCGGCGAACTGTGCCGGCAGATCGCCGCGCTCAACCCGAACCGCCTGCTGCTGGTCGAGCAATCGGAGGCCGCGCTGTTCATGGTGGAGCAGGAGCTGAACGAACTGGGCTTTGCCGGCATGATTCTGCCGCTGGTCGGTGACATCCTCGACCGCGAGCGGATGGAATACATCTTCGCGCGCTACGAGCCGGAGATCGTGTTCCACGCGGCCGCGCACAAGCACGTATTCCTCATGGAGCGCCAGCCGGCCGAGGCGATTCGCAACAACGTCCTCGGCACGCGCCTGCTGGCGCAGATCGCCGTTGCGCACCAGGTCGGTGCTTTCGTGCTGATCTCGACCGACAAGGCGATCAACCCCACCAGCGTCATGGGCGCCACCAAGCGACTCGCCGAACTGCAGCTGATGGCAATCTCGGCGCTGCAGGGTCAGGGTGAGACGGACGACGGGCGGGCCGCCGGTCCCGGACCCCTGCAGGGCAAGCGGCGCAAGGGCGCACGCACAAAAATGATGGCGGTGCGCTTCGGCAATGTTCTCGGCTCCTCGGGGAGCGTGATTCCGATCTTCAAGCGTCAGATTGCGAACGGCGGGCCGGTGACCGTGACGCATCCGGACGTGACGCGCTTTTTCATGACGATTCCCGAGGCGGTCGGGCTCGTGCTGCAGAGCTTCGTGCTCGGTGCCGATGGCGAGATCTTCGTCCTGGATATGGGTGAACCGGTGAAGATCGTCGATCTGGCGCGGCAGATGATCGAGCTCAGCGGCTTTCGCGTCGGCGAGGACATCGAGATCACGTTTACGGGACTCAAGCCCGGCGAGAAACTGTTCGAAGAGCTGCAGCATCGCACCGAGGCCTATGCGCCAACTGCGCACCCGCGGATCATGCGTTTCACCAGTCAGGCGATGTTCAGCGAGTCCGGCGTGCAGGAACTCGAGAAGCGCCTTTATGAGATGGATTCCAACCAGCTGCGGGCGCTGCTGAAGCGGCTCGTGCCGGAGTACACGCCCTTCCTCGATTGAAGAGGAGCGCAGGCATCCCACCTGCATCGCCGGGAAGTCAGGCGTGAAGTCTGCACCCCCGAAAACCCAGTGAAGACTTTGGTTGAAAATGACGCCCACCGACCGCCGGTGCCGGCGCGAGGTGCGTCCGGCGGTGGCGATTCCATTTTCGCCGCTTCGGTGTTCAACGTCGGGGCGCGGTCGTGGGAGGCATTGGTGAATCTCGCCACGGTCCCGGTGCTGCTCGCGCACCTGGGCACGGAAGCGTACGGCTTGATTGGGTTCACCCAGTCGATCTTTGGTCTGCTCGGCCTGCTCGACTTCGGGCTCTCCAATGCAGTGAACCGCGAACTCGCCCGGCACGAGGTGGAGGCGGACGGTCTGCGCCCGGTGCGGGTCATTGTGCGTTCGCTCGAGCTCCCGCTGCTCGCAGTCGCGGTCGTGCTCGCCGGCGGTCTGCTGACGGTTTCCGGTTTCGTTGCCTCCGACTTTCTGCGCGTGGAATCGCTGCCACCGGGCACCGCCGCCACCGTGCTGCAACTCTTCGCCGGCATCTTCGTGTGTCGCTGGGTCGCGGGCTTTTATCGGGGCGTTTTCTTCGGGCTCGAGCGGCAGGTGCGCTACAATGTGTGCTCCGTGCTCTATACGACGCTCCGTTTCGTGGGCGGCGCGGGGCTGCTCGCCTCCGGCGTCGTCGGCATCGTGGGTTTGTTTGTCTGGTATGCGGCGACCGACGCCCTGTTCTTCGCGGCGCTGCGGATCCAGGTTTGGCAATATGAACGCGCGGGCAGCGTTGCCGGCCCGTCCTTTTCGTCGGCGCGGCTGCGCGGGGTGCTGCCCTACGCCCTCGGTACGATGGGGCTCGCGCTCGTCGGCGTCCTGGTGATGCAGGTCGACAAACTCCTGATCGCGCGGCTGCGTCCGCTGAGCGAACTCGGGGCGTACACCTTCGCCTTCACGCTGGCGATGGGCATCCGGATCATTCCAGGGGCGATCTGGACGGCGACGTTTCCGCGGCTGGTGCAGGTCACGCAGACGCGTCAGGCGGGCGCGCTCCGCGCGGTGCTCGTGGCGTCGTTTCGCTTCAGTTCACTCTCGGCTCTCGCGCTGGCGGCGCCGCTCGCCGTGTTTTCTCCTGACATCGTCGCGACCATCGGCGGCCGGGCCGCCGGCATCGCGCTCGCCGCGCCCCTGCTGGCGTTGCTCGCGATCGGAGTGTTCGTCGAATCGCTGGTCAGCCCGTGCTATCAGCAACTGCTGGCCGACGGCCACGCGCGGGTGCTGCTGCGCCTCGCGCTCGAGATCAATCTCGCCTTCGTCGTGGCGGTCGCGGTCGCGATTGCCACGCTCGGCGTGATGGGGGCGGCCCTGTGCTGGCCCGCCCTGCAGCTTGGCAGCTGGTGGTTGTACGCGCGGCGGGCCCGCGCGGCGGGCGGTCCTGACTTTTCGGGTACGGCCCGCGCGGCGATGCCATATTTTCTGGCGATCCTTGCGGCCACGGCCCTCGCGCGCGTCCTCTCGTGGGGTGCCGGCCCGCTCGTGGGTACGGCGCTGGCTGCGGGCGTGGGTCTCGTTGCGCATCTCCTGATCGGCTGGCGGATGAAACAGCAGCGGGATGGTGGACAGGGCGCGACGCCCGGCTGAAAACGATGACTGGATCCGCGCCCGCCTTCCTTCGCCTGTACTGATGGACTTCAGGAAAATCGCCTTTCTCTACGAGGGCCGCACGAATTCGGTCTTCCGCGATCCGTTTCTGGGCGTGCCCGCGGCGTTGCGCGCGCTGGGCGTGGAGTGCTTCGCGTTGGATCTGCGGCAGGTGAGCGTGGAAAAAGCCGTTCAGTCCGTCCGCCACGCGGGCGTCGATCTCGTGCTCCAGGTCACGCGCACGCCGGGCACGGCGTGGGCGATGGCGCGGGCCCGGGCCGGCTTCGGATGTCCGTATGTGCTCTGGAATCTCGAGGAGCCCAACGCGACCGCCGGCAACGATCTGCTCAGCCTCGCGGCGGAGGCGGATCTGTATGTCACGATCGACGCGCGCATGGTGCGCTGGCATCGGGTGCCGGTCCTTTTCCTCCCGCTGTTTTTCGACGAGTCGGTCTATTACGAACGCCATCTCCCGCGTGATCTTTCTGCTGCCTTCCTGATTCAATACAGCACGCCGCGGTTGAGACGCTATCTGCGACCGCTCGTCGCCGCGCTCGAAGAACGGCCGGACAGCTGCGTCAGCACCTATCGGCCGATGGCGCGCGGGCGCAGCGCGCTGCATCGGCTGGCAGCCGCGACGCTCGATCGTCTGCCGCTCGGCCTCGCGTCGGTCATCAGCCTCGTGGCGCAACGCAGCGGTGCGTGGCGGCAGGACGCCGCGATCCGGCCCCAGGGTTTCTTTGTGAACCGTGACGAGGAGGAAAAGGCGTTCGTCTACGGCCGCGCGAAGATCGGCGTCGGTTTCAGCCGGGTCTTTGGGCCGTGGGAAGACGCCTTCCGCGCGCAGCTGCCGGGCTATGAGGCGGACGCCGCCGGCAACTTTGTGCAGATCAAGTCGCGGCATTTCGAGATCACCGGCGCGGGCGCGATGTTGTTGTCCGACGCCAGTCCGGAACTGGATGCGCTCTTCGAACCGGGACGCGAGTATGTGGCGTACGACTACACCGCGCCCGCGGACTTCCACGACAAGCTGCGTTTCTATCTCGAGCACGACGAGGCTCGGGAACGGATTGCCCGCGCCGGCTATGCGCGGGCACACCGTGATCACACCCTGACCCGCCGGCTCTCGACCCTGCTGGCCGAATGCCGGCGGCGCTGGTAGCTCCGCGATGAACCCAACTTCCTCAACCGTGGTGTCGCCGCGTCCGGCGCGGTGGTGGCAGCGCGAGCCCGTGCGCTCGGTGCGGCGTTGGGTGGAGCCGTTTGCGCAGCCGGCGCGCTTTTTGCGCGCGGTCTGGGAGCTGCCGCGTTTCATGCGCGAGTATCATCGCTATCGGAAGCTGGCGGGCGACACGATGCGGCCGACGGCGCGCGATTTGCAGCCGGTGTTCGGTCAGCGCGGATCGCACGAGATCGATCATCATTACATCTACCTCAACGCCTGGGCGGCGCGGCGGGTGCTCGCGCGCCGGCCGGCGGAACATATCGACGTCGGCTCGCAGCTGTCGTTCACGTCCGTCCTGAGCGCCTCTCTCCCGGTGCGCGTGGTGGAGTTCCGGCCGGTGCCGCTCAACCTGGCCGGCATCAGATTTGTGGAAGGCTCGATTCTCGCGCTGCCGTTTGCCTCCGGCTCGCTGCCGTCGGTGTCCTGCCTGCATGTGATCGAACACATCGGTCTCGCACGCTACGGCGATCCACTTGATCCCGCCGGCACGATGAAGGCGGCGCGCGAACTCGCCCGGGTGCTCGCGCCCGGTGGTGAGCTGCTGGTGGGGCTGCCTGTCGGACGCGCCCGGGTCTGCTTCAACGCCCATCGTATCCACGACTCCACGCAGGTGCTCGCGCTGTTTCCCGAGCTGCGGCTGGTGGAGTACTCAGGGGTCGATGATGCGGGGCGTTTCGAGGAGAACCGGCCGCTCGCGCAACTGGACGGCTGCGAATACGCCTGCGGTTTCTTCCGCTTCACCAAATGATCGACGCTTCCCGGGACTGCGCGGTGCTGGTGCCGTCGTGCGACGCCTACAGCGATCTGTGGACGCCGTTCTTCACCCTGTTCTTCCGCCACTGGCCGGACTGCCCGTTCAAGATCTACCTCGGCAGCAACTCCCTGCCGTTTCCGAACCCTCGCGTGACGGTGCTGACGTCCGTGCATGGCGCGAAGTGGGCCGAACGCACCGCGGATCACCTGGCGCAGATTGCGGAGCCGAACGTGCTCCTGTGCCTCGAGGATTTCTTTCTGCGTCACCGGGTCGACACCGCGGCCGTGCTCGCGCTGTATCAGGAATTCCGGACGCGGGAGGCGGCGATGCTCCGGCTGGTGCGCCGTCCGGGGCCGACCACGCGGATTGAAGGGACGAATTTCGGTCCGGTGACGCCGGGCACGCCGTATCGCGTCAGCACGCAGGCTGCGTTCTGGCAACGGTCGGTGCTGTGCGAACTCATTGTGCCCGGGGAGACGATCTGGGCCTTCGAGCACGCCGGCTCGATCCGCAGTGACCGCCGTAGCGACGGCTTCTATGCGGTCACCCGCGATGTCCTGCCGTACAAGCACCACGTCGTGGAACGCGGCCGTTGGTTTCCGTGGGAAGCGCGGCGGTTCGGGCGGATGAAGATCGGGTGCGATTTCACCCGCCGACCGATCATGCCCGCCGGGCCCGCGCTGCGCTGGCTGGCGCTGAAGGCGAAGGACACGGTGCTCGCGCCGTTGCCCACGCGTGCGCGCGCCCGGCTGCGGGCGCTGGTGGGACGGTGACGTGACGAAATGACGTTCTTCAGCCTGATCATTCCAGCCTACAACCGCGAGCGGCAGCTACGGCGGGCGGTCGACAGCGCGCTCGCGCAGGATTTCGCCTCGTTTGAAGTCATCGTGATCGATGACGCGTCCACCGACGGCACGCTGGCGGTGGCGCGCAGTTACGCGGACCCCCGCGTGCGCGTGGTGGCCCGACCGGTGAACGGCGGGCCTTGTCCGGCGCGCAACGCGGGCGTCGACGCCGCGCGCGGCCAGTGGCTCGTGATGCTCGACAGTGATTTTTCCCTGAGGCCCGGAGCGCTGACGCAGTTGCACTCGTGGTGCGAGGCGGCGGCGCCGACGACCGGCAATTGCATCTCCGCCTGCACTTGGGACAACGGCTGGGTCACGCCCCGGCCGCCGCCCCCGGCGACGCTCGACTATCGCAGTTACCTCGTCTGGCTGGAAAAGGTGGAGATCCCTGAATATTTCAACTGCATCCGACGCGAGGTCTTCTCCTCCCTGCGCTACACGGCCAGCCGGGCGTGGGAGGCGAGTTTTCACCTCGAACTTGCGCGGCGCTGGACCCTCGAGTTTCACGCGGCGCCGCAGGTGCTCGTGCACACCGATGCGACGAACCGGCTGACGTCGGCCCGGGGCGGCTCTGCCGCGCGTCGCATGCTGGTTGATGCGCCGGATCGGTTCGCCGATGCACGCGAGATCGTGACGGCGCACGGGGCGGAACTGCGGCGGTCGGCCCCGACATGTTTCGCGGGCTTTTACCGCGAGTGCATCAAGCAGGCACTCCTGTGTGGAGACCGCGGAACCGCGCTTCGTCTGATCCGCGAAGACGGGAACGCGACCCGCTGGGATGCGCGGATGCTCGTGATCGTGGCGGCCGGGCTGGTGCACCGCCGGGTGCTGGCCGCGCTGAACGCGCGGCGGTAATGGAATTTCGGATGCAGCTGACTCCCTTACGTGTCCTGACCTACGTCTACCCGTGCCTGTCGGTGGTCGGGCAGTATCCGCTGGGCACCGTCGGTGGCGTGCCGCTTTCGCTCGAACGCGTGGCGCTGCTGTTGCTCGGGCCGCTCTGTCTCGTGCAGGTGCTCGCAGGTGGAGAAAATGCCCGGCGGATCATTCGTTACACGCCAGGAATAATCACTGCCGGATTGGTGCTCTGGCTGATCGCGCTCACGCTGAGCTGTGTGCTGCATTTCGCGCCGGGCGACACCGCGCTCCTGTGGGGTTACGGGCAGAAGTTCCTGCTCGGGTTCCTCTTTGCCTGCGCCGTGGCCGCTGAACCGGACGCGTTGCGGGCGGTCCGTTTGTTCGGGGTCACCGCGCTCCTCGCCACCGTGGCGACGTTCTATGTCTACGTCACGCAGGGCAGCGCGGCGATTCGCTCCGGGGCCTTCGTGAGCCTCGAGTACGGCGATGTCACGTTGCTCGAGGGCGTCGCCCGCGCCGGCGCGAACGGCAGCGTGCCGTTGATGGCCTGCTGGCTGCAGGCCGTGTTTGCCCGTCGCGGACGACTCAAACTTGCGTGGTACGTCGGAGTCGCCGCGTTGTTTGTGGCGGCGATGCTCGCGCTGCGGCGGGAGTATCTGCTCAGCATCGGGGTGTGCATGCTGTGGGGGGTGTACAGCCTGCCGCTGGGCGTGCGCCGCTTTACGGCGGTCTTCGTGGTGGGAGGATTCTTGGCGCTCGGCGTCGGCGTGATCCATCTGGTGCCGGAGTGGCGGCAGCGGCTGTTCAGCGAGACCGTCGACTCGCTGACCTCAGGCCAGGATCTGCGCCTGCTGATGCTGCAGACCGCCCCCAAGCTGTTCGTCGAGGAACCGTTGGCCGGCCACGGGCTCGGAACGTTTCCCTTTCTGATGGCGACGTCGCTGCCGGTGCATCTGGCGACGGACGAGGAGACGAACCGCTTTCTCGCGCGCGGCCTGGCCTCGCATAATTCCTTCCTCACCGCCGGCCTCGAAACCGGTCTTCTTGGCCTGGTCGGGTTGGTGGCGTTGTTCGGCGGACTCGGCCTCTGGTCGGTGCGGATCTGGCGGAACAGCCGAATGCGGGGTGGAAGCGCACTGGCGATGTTCGCGCCGCTGTTTTTCATTCAGATTTTCTTCGGCGTCTTTTTTCAGGACGGGCTCGCGAGCAACATCATCTGGGCCTTCATCGGCATGCTGATCGCCATCGTCGCCATCGAGCGATCGAAAGGCCCGGGGCCCCGGCCGGGTCGGCACCGGCCAGGTCAGCCGGGTTATCTGCGTCGCGGGCCCGAAACCCTCCCTCCTTCTCATGTGCGGAATCGTCGGATGGGTTGAGCCCCGCGGGCTCACCCTCGCGGTTGAGCACCTGAACCGGGCCCGCGACACGCTGCAGCACCGTGGACCGGACGACGCGCGTTCGGCGCACGACGCGGTCTGCTACCTGGGCTTTCGCCGCCTCGCGATCCTCGATCTCTCGGCCGCGGGCGCGCAACCGCTGCGTTCGGCCGACGATAGCCACTGGATCGTGTTCAATGGTGAGATCTACAACTTCCTCGAGTTGCGCGCGGAGCTCGAACGCGAGGGCGTGGTGTTTCGCGGCCACTCCGACACCGAGGTCCTGCTGGCGCTGTATCGGCGCCACGGACACGCCATGCTGGAGCGGCTGAATGGCATGTTTGCCTTCGCGATCTATGATCGTTCCCGCCGGACGCTGTGGCTGGCGCGCGATCGGCTGGGCGAGAAACCGCTCTATCTCTGGCCGCGGGCCCACGGTTTCGCGTTTGCCTCCGAGCTGCGCGCGTTGCGCATGCTGCCGGACTTTCCCGCGGAAACGGATCCCGCGGTGGTCGCGGACTACTTCCGTTTCGGCTTTGTGCCGGGTACACGCTGCATCTGGCCGGGGGTGCGGAAACTTCCTCCGGCCTGTTCGATCGAGTACAATCTCGCGACCGGACAGCTCGGCGCACCGGTGCGCTACTGGACGCCGCCCGCCGTGGCACCGGTGCACGATGAATCCTCCGTGGAGGAGACGGTCGAGCGCGTGGGCGCGCTGATCGATGGTGCCGTGGCCCTGCGGTTGCGCGCGGATGTGCCGGTCGGATGTTTTCTTTCCGGCGGTCTCGATTCCTCGCTCGTGGCGGAGTCGGCGGCGCGCCAGTCCGGACGCACGATGTCCGCCCTGACCGTGAGTTTCCCCGGCTGGGGTGACGATGAGTCGGCCGTGGCGAGCGAAACGGCGGAGCGCTTTGGGTTTCGCACGCACGTGATCCCGCTCGATGCCGGCGGACTGGACGAAGTGCCGGCCCTCTGCGCTCATTTCGACGAACCGTTTGCCGATGCCTCCTTGCTGCCCACGGCGCTGGTGTGCCGCGCCGCGCGCCGGCACTTCACCGTGGTCCTGGGCGGCGACGGGGGCGATGAGGCGTTTGGTGGCTATGACAATCACGTGCGCGCCGCGCGTTTCGGGTGGGTCGATCGCGTCCCGCGCGTGTTCCGCCAACTCGCGGGCGGACTTTCGGCGTGGGCTCCGGCGGATTCGCGCCTCGAGCGGCTCGGCCGCCGCTTGCCGCAGCCCACGGGCCGATGGGGCCTCGGAGCAAAGCTGTATCCGTTCGAACGGACCGGCTCACGGCTCCTCGCCGTGTCAGGTGAGGATGCCGCGACGGCGTGCGCGCGGATCGATGCCGATCTCGGCGTCCTGCAGCGCGGCGCGCTCGACGAAGCGCAGCGGACGGATCTGCAACTTTACCTGCCGGATGATGTGCTGGTGAAAACCGATCGGATGAGCATGCGGAGTTCGCTCGAAGTGCGCGCGCCGTTTCTCGATCACCATGTCGTCGCCGCCGGGCTGGCGCTGCCGCCGGAACTGCGCGTCAGTGAAGTCCGCGGGAAGCACGTGCTGCGCCTGCTGGCCCGGCGGCGCGGTTTCTCCGAGGCCGTGTGGAACGGACCGAAGCGCGGCTTCGGCGTACCGCTGCGCCCGTGGTTGTGGGACGGTCCCGGGACCGCGCGGATGCGCGAGGTGTTTCTCGGCGGCGCGAGCCGGGTGGATGCGATGTTTCATCGACCGGCCCTGCTGGATCTGTGGTCGCGCGCGGAACGAAATCCGGCGCTGACGGCGTCGGTGTTTCGCGTCCTCGCGTTTCGCTGGTGGCACGCAGGCCTGCACGGAGGCGACCGATGAAGGTCCTGCTCCTCATCGACAGCCTTGGTTCGGGCGGCGCGCAACGTCAGCTCTGTCTGCTCGCGCGCGAACTGAAACGCGCGGGCTGGAACGTCGAATTGCTGGTGTATCACTCCGCGCTGGATCACTTCGGCCCGCTGCTTGCGGCAGCGGAAATCCCTGTGATCCGGTTGCAGAAGCAGACGCGCTTTTCGCTCCGCACGCCGGTCGCGATCGCGTGGCATGCCCTGACCGGCGGCTACCAGGCGATGCTGGCGTTTCTGCCCACGCCGACGGTCTATGGTGCGATCGCGCGCGCCGCGGGCGGGCCGCCGCTGCTGGTCTCGGAGCGCTTCAGTTTTCAGGGATCGAAACCCGATCGCGCAAGCTGGGTCGTGGCGCAATTCCAGCGTCTCGCCGCCGTGGTGGTCTGCAATTCCCGGCATCACGGGGCGCGTTTCACCGCGGCGTTCCCCTGGCTGCGGTCCCGCACCTGCGTGGTCTACAACGGCGCCGAACTCACCCCGGCGCAGCCGTTGACGACCGGCGCGCGCCCGCTGCGGCTGCTGGCCATCGGCACGGTCACGCCGCGGAAAAACTTTGCCACGGTGATCGAGGCGCTTGGCTGCCTGCGGGCCCACGGGCTGCCGGTGCCGCAGGTGCGCTGGGCGGGAAAGGTCGGACTGGAGCCGGCGGAACGTGCCGCCCGCGCCCAGGCGGAGCGGCGGCTCGTGGAACTCGATCTCGCGTCGCACTGGGAGTGGCTCGGTGAACGCACGGACATTCCAACGCTGCTCGGCGAGTGTGACGCCCTGATCCACGCCTCTTTTCTCGAGGGCTTTCCCAATGCGATGGGCGAGGCCTTCGCCGCGGGCCGGCCGGTGCTGGCGAGCGCCGTGGGTGACCACGCGCTCCTCGTGCGCGAAGGGGAGAACGGCTTTCTCTTCGATCCCGCCGCGGCCGAATCGATTGCCGCCGCGATGGTGCGGGCTCAACAGCTCGAACGCGGCGCGCTGCAGGAAATGGGACGGCGGGCGCGGGCGGTGGCGGAGACGCAGCTGAGCGTCAGTGCGATGACGCGGCATTATGCCCGGCTGCTGCGCGCGGCGGGCGGGACGGAGGAAGCGGTCCTATGATGATCGTTCACGGAGGCCAGTCCTAGCATGTGCGGCATTGCCGGAGTGGTGGATTTTCGTGCGGCGCCGGATGCCGGTGCCGGCGAGCGCGGCGCGGCCGCCCTCGGTCACCGCGGTCCGGATACACGCGGCGCGTGGAGCGAAGGACCCGTCGCGCTGGGCCATGCGCGGCTGAGCATTCTTGATCTCTCGCCGGCGGGAGGGCAGCCGATGACCTCCGCCTGCGGTCGCTACACGATCGTGTACAATGGCGAGGTCTACAATTTTCCCGCGCTCCGCGCGGAGCTGGAGGCGGCGGGATCGCGGCTGACGTCGCATTCGGACACGGAGGTGGTGCTCGAAGCCCTGGCGCGCTGGGGCGAGCCGGTGCTGCCCCGACTCAACGGCATCTTTGCGCTCGCCCTGTGGGATCGCGTAACGCAACGACTGACGCTGGCCCGCGATCGATTCGGGGTTAAGCCACTGCACTATCACCTGCAGGGGGAACGGCTGACGTTTGGATCGGAGATCAAGGCGATCATTGCCGTGGGCGTGCCCGCTCAGATGATCGATCGGCAGGGACTGCACGAGTTCCTCCACTACGGCGCCGGCGGACTCGGGCCGCGCACGCTTTTTGCCGGTATCCGGAAGCTGGAGGCGGCGACGGTGCTGACGTTTGATGCGCGCGGCGTCAGTTCCCGGCGCTATTGGGTGCCGGCGGAGTCGTCGCCAGCGGGTGACACGGGTGGCGCGCCGGCCACGCAGGTGTGCGCATTGCTCGAAGACGCGGTGCGGCGGCAGCTCGTCAGCGATGTGCCGGTGGCGGTGTTTCTCAGCGGCGGGATTGATTCGTCCGCGATCACCGCGTTCGCGAGCCGGCACTACGCCGGCCGGCTCACGACGTACTCCGTCGGATTCGACTTCGCGGCCTATGCGAGCGAACTGCCCAAGGCCGCGCGCGTCGCCGCCCACTTCAAGACCGATCATCGCGAGCTGTTCATCCGCGGCACGGACCTGCCGTCCGTAGTGGAAGCGCTGATTCGCGCGCACGACTCGCCGTTTGCCGACGCCGCGAATATTCCGCTTTTCCTGCTCTGCCGCGAACTGCACGGGCACGCCAAGGTCGTGCTGCAGGGTGACGGCGGCGACGAGGTGTTCGGCGGCTATTCGCGCTACGCCTGGCTGCGACGGGCCCGCGCGTTCCGGGCGCTGGCCGGAGCGGGCCGCGCGATCCTGCCCTTGCTGCCCGTGGGTCGTCTGCGGCGGTCGCGCCTCGATCGCATGGTCGAAATCTGGAGCGAAACCGACGAAGCGGTGCGCATGGCGCTTCTGCTGGCGCAGGACAGCCGGAGGCCGTCGCCCGCGCGTCTGCTCGGTGCGACGTGGCGGGGTGCGGTGGAGGCCACGGATCCGTTTGCGCGTTACCGCGAGATGGGCCAGCGCCATGGCGCACTCGAGCCGGTGCAGCGGATGTTGTGGACGGATCTGCAGATCCTGTTGCCGGATGTTTTTCTGGAAAAGGTCGACCGGGCGACGATGGCGCAGGGGGTGGAGGCGCGCGTGCCGTTTCTCGATCACGCGCTTGTGGACTATGCGCTGGCGTTGCCCGCCGCGATCAAACTCCCGCACGGCGAGGCGAAGGGTTTGCTCAAGCAGGCGTTGCGCGGCACCGTGCCGGATTACGTGCTCGATGCGCCGAAGGCGGGTTTTGGGGTGCCGTATGGTCGCTGGCTGGCCGGCCCGCTGGCGGATTTTGCCCTCGAACGGCTCGTCGGAGGCGACGCCGTACGCGCTGGTTTGATCGACGGCCCCGCCGCCGCCGCCGCGTTGCACGCCCACCGCACCGGCGCGGCTGATCACGGTTTCCTGCTTTGGAAAATGCTGAACCTCGCCTTGTGGTTCGACCGTTACCGGTCGCATCTGGTCCTGTGAACGCCGCTAATCCTTCCGCTTCCGCGCGGCGTCCACGGGTGCTCTTCGTCGGGGCGTTCACGCCGCCGCCGGGCACGACGATTCGCGGCGGCCAGCTCGCGGCCTGTCAGGCCGTGATCAACAGCCCGTTGAGCGATCACGTCGACTGGGTGCTGCTCGATTCGATGATGGAGTCGATTCCGCCGCCGCCCCTGTCGCGCCGGGCCTTCACTGCGGCGCGACGACTGGTGCAGTTCGTCCGCCACCTCGTGGTGTCGCGCATCGAGGTCGTGATGATTTTCTCCTCGAGCGAAATGAGCATCCTGGAGAAAGGCGCGATGGTGATCCTCGGTCACTGGGCGGGAAAGCGCGTCGTGTTCTGTCCGCGCTCCGGCTACATCGTGCGCGAATGGCGTCAGCAACGCTGGTTTCGGGCGTGGCTCGGTGCCTTGATCCGCAGTTCCAACGCCGTGGTGTGTCAGGGCCGCTGCTGGCGCGAATTTTTTGGTGCGATCAGCGGCCTGCCGGCGGAGCGTTTTCCGATCATCTACAACATCGCGCCGGCACCCGCGGCGGAAGTCGGGCCGTTGCCGGCGCGCGATCGGGCGGAGCGGGCGCTGCTCATGGGCTGGGTGGAGCGCAACAAAGGCATCTTCGATCTCGTCGAGATGGCGGACCGGTTCCGGCCCGAGTTGCAGGGCATGACGTTTGTCATCGGCGGCAAGGGCTGCGACCTGGACGAGCTGACGCGCGAGATCGAGCGTCGCGGCTTGGGGGATAGATTCGAATTTCGCGGCTGGGTCGACGAAGCCGGCAAGGCGCGGATCATGGCCGACATCGACATCTGCCTCATGCTGTCCCATCGCGAGGGCATGCCCAATGCCCTCATCGAGGCGATGGCGGCGGGCCGGCCGGTCATCGCTACGTCGGCCGGTGCCGTGTCCGACATCGTCGAAGACGGTCGGACCGGCATGTTGTGCGAGCCGCGCGACATCGACGAAATCGGATTTCGTCTCCTGGAACTGCGGAAAAATCGGACGCTGCGGCAGACGCTCGGCGCCGCCGGGCAACGCGCGGTGCAGGAGAAAATGTCCAGCGAGGTCGTGTGGCGGAACTGGCTGGCCGTGCTGGCGCCCGCGTTGGCGCCATCCGGCGGCGGTGCGAACGGGAGGGTGCACTGACATGTGCGGCATCGCGGGAATCTTCGGGGGCTTCGAGCCCAGCGTGCTGGGACCGATGAGTGATCGCATCGCGCATCGCGGGCCGGACGACAGCGCCGTCTGGTGGGAAGCCACGGATCGCGTGGGCTTCGCACACCGGCGGCTCTCGATCATCGATCTGTCCGCGGCGGGCCGGCAGCCGATGTGGGACCGGCAGCGGCGCGCGGTGATCGTCTTCAACGGCGAGATCTACAATTACCGTGAACTCGCCCGCGGACTGCGGCGCGACGGCTTTGGGTTCGACAGTGCGACGGACACCGAGGTGATCCTGAACCTTTATCTGCGCGACGGCGAACGCTGCCTCGAAAGCCTGAATGGCATCTTCGCGTTGGCGTTGTGGGATGTGGCGAAAAAGCGCCTGCTCGTCGCACGCGACGGCCCGGGCGTGAAGCCGTTGTACTACACGGCGGGCCCGGGTGGGTTCGCGTTTGCCAGCGAACTCAAGGCGCTCGCCTGCCTCCCCGGGCTCGATCGCAGCCTGGATGTCACCGCGCTCAGCCACTACCTCACGTTCCTCTACAGCCCTTCAGCGCGCACGCCGTTGAAGGCCGTGCGCAAACTCGAGCCCGGCCACGCGCTTTTCGTCGAACAGGGCCGCATTACGCGGACGTGGCAGTTCTGGCGGCTGCCGGTGCTGCCGCCGCAGACCGGACGCGATGTCGTCGCGTTGCAGGAGGAATTTGAAACGCGCCTCGGTCGCGCGGTGAAGCGGCAGATGATCGCGGACGTGCCGGTCGGTGCGTTTCTGTCGGGCGGGCTCGATTCGAGTGCGCTCGCGGTCTTTGCGCGCCGCTACGCGCGCGATCAGCGCCTGGATTGTTTCACGATCGGCTTCCGCGGCGAGGACGCGGCCGCGGGTGAGGGCTTCCCGGCCGATCTGCCGTACGCGCAGAAGGTGGCGCGGCATCTCGACGTGCCGTTGCACGTCGTGTGGAGCGGATCCGAGATGGCGGCGGACTTCGAGCGCATGGTGTATCAGCTGGACGAACCCCAGCCGGATCCCGCCGCGTTGAACGTGCTGCAAATCGCGCGCCTCTCCCGCGACACGGGCGTGAAAGTACTGCTCTCGGGCGCGGGCGGCGATGATCTCTTCAGCGGCTACCGGCGGCATCGGGCGTTGCAGCTGGAACCGTGGTGGTCGTGGGCGCCGGCCGGAGCGCGGCGTCTGTTGCAGCAGATTTCGCAACGCGTGGCGCGCACCTCGCCGGTTGGCCGACGCCTGGCGCGGGCCTTTCAGTTTGCGGGCGAACCACCGGATCGTCGCATCGCGGGTTACTTCGCCTGGCTGGCGCCGGAGGCGGTGACGGGGCTCTTCGCCGCGGACGCGCGGGCGGCGCTCGGTGACGCCGATCCGCTGGCGCCGATGCTGACGGCTCTGGCGGAGCTGCCCGCCGGAACGAGCCCGCTCCACCGGATGCTGCATCTCGACCAGCGTTTCTTCCTCGCCGATCACAATCTCAACTACACCGACAAGATGGCGATGGCCGCGGGCGTGGAGGTGCGCGTGCCGTTCCTCGATCCGGAGTTGATGACGTTTGCGGCGAGCCTGCCCGACGAGCTGAAGCAGCGCGGCCGGACGGGAAAATGGCTGTTCAAGAAAACGATGGAGGCGCACTTGCCGCACGATGTGATCTATCGCCCGAAGACCGGGTTCGGCGCGCCGCTGCGCCGCTGGATGCGGCACGAGTTGCGGGAGCATTTCGAGCATGCGCTCGCGCCGGATACGATCCGGCGCCGCGGATTGTTTGACGCCGCCGCGGTGGATAAACTCGTGCAGCAGGATCGCGCGGGCCGGGTCGATGCGGCGTATCCGCTGTTTGGACTCGTCTGCATCGAGACGTGGTGCCGGCGATTCGTGGATGCTCCAGCCGCGGGAGGGGCGGCGTGATGGCCGCCGGCGAGGAACGACCTGGCTTACGCCCGCGCCCGAATCGGGCGAGCTCCCTTTTCACTTCGTTCTCATGAGTCTCATCTCTGCCTTGCGGTCGGTGCTCCGACACTTTCCCCGCGTTCATCTTTTCGCCGCGCGCCTGAAGCACGCGGCGAACGCGACGGTGATCCGGATGTTCGGACTCGGCTATGTCCAGCGCCGCATCACCGGCGGACCGCTCGCCGGACACTGGTTCGTCGCCAGCAAACGCGTTTACTACTCCCCGTGGTTCTGGAACGGCTCGTACGAGGAGGAAACGTGCCGTTTTCTCCAGGCGGTCGTGCCCGCGGAGGCGGTGTGCTACGACATCGGCGCCAACCTCGGCTACCACACGCTGATCATGGCGGGCAGCGCGAAGCGCGGACAGGTGCTGGCGTTCGAACCGCTGCCGCAGGTGTGCGAAGTGCTGGGCCGCAACCTGGCGATCAACGGCGTGCGCAACGTCACGGTGGTGCGCAAAGTCGCCGCGCGCCAGAGCGGCGTGGTCACGCTGGCGAAGAGCGTCGAGATCGACCAGGCGACGATGAAGTACGCCGCCGATGCCGGGAGCAGCCGCAGCCTTGAGTTGATTGCCTGCGACGCGGTGACGCTCGACGAATTCGTCGCCCAGGGCGGAGTGCCACCGACATTTCTCAAAATCGACGTCGAGGGCGCGGAGGTCGACGTGCTGGCCGGCGCCACGGAGGTTTTGCGCCGGTACCGGCCGACGGTGCTCTGCGAGACGCACGGCGCCGCCGCCGCGCAGGGCGTTTATCAGTTGCTGCACGCGCTCGGCTACACGCTCTACCGCGTGACGTCCCAACTCGAACCGATCGCGAGTGCCGCCATGGTGCCCACCAACATGAACGAAGGTCATTTGTTTGCCCGCCATGAATGACGACGCGCTCGCGTCCAGAAGACTCCGCTGCCTTCCTCGGAACGCGTTCCCGCCACCAGCAACCGACTAGTCCGCTTCACCGTGCGCCAAATTCTCAGCAACCTCCGGTCCGGCGAAATCACGCTCGCCGACGTGCCAGCGCCCGTGGTCGAGCCGGGTCATGTGCTCATCGCGACGCGCCGGACGCTCGTCTCGCAGGGCACCGAGAAGATGCTCGTGCAGTTCGGCAAGGCATCGCTCTTCCAAAAAGCCCGTTCGCAGCCGGAAAAGGTGCGTCAGGTGATGGACAAGATCCGCACCGACGGCTTGATGCCGACGATCGACGCGGTTTTCCGCCGGCTCGATGAACCGCTGCCCCTCGGCTACTGCAATGCGGGTGTCGTGCTGGGCGTGGGCGCGGGTGTCGCGGGTTTCACGGCCGGCGATCGCGTGGCATCGAACGGTCATCACGCCGAAGTGGTGTCGATTCCGGCGAACCTGGTCGCGAAGATTCCCGAGGGCGTGGCGGATGACGCGGCGGCCTTCACCGTGGCTGGTGCGATTGCGCTGCAGGGCATCCGCCTCGCGAAACCGGAATTCGGCGAGACCGTGGTCGTGATCGGGCTGGGTCTCATCGGCCAACTCACCGCGCAATTGCTGCGGGCCGCGGGGTGCCGCGTGATCGCGTTCGATCTCGACGAAGCGAAGATCGCCCTGGCCCGCGCTGCGGGCGTGACAGCGGTGAAGGCCGAGGGGGAGCAGGACGCGATTCGGCAAGTGGAGGCCGCGACCCACGGCATCGGCGCGGACGCGGTGATCATCACGGCTTCGACGGCCTCGCACGACGTGATCGCCCGCAGCGCGCGCATGTCGCGCCAGCGCGGCCGCATCGTGCTCGTCGGCGTGGTCGGGCTGAATCTCAACCGGGCCGACTTCTACGCGAAGGAACTGTCGTTCCAGGTTTCGTGCTCGTATGGCCCGGGGCGTTACGACGCGGACTACGAGGAGAAGGGCCACGATTATCCGCCGGGCTTCGTGCGCTGGACGGAAAACCGGAATTTCCAGGCCGTGCTGGAGGCGCTGGCGTCGGGGGCGTTGAACGTCGCGCCCTTGATCACGCAACGCGTGCCGCTCGCGGAGTTCCAAGCGGTGTACGACACGATGGACACCGGCCTCGCGTCGTTGCTGGTTTACGAGGGGAGCCCGTCGCTGGCTCCGACGGTGCTGCTGCCGCAGCCGGAGTTTGCGGCGGGCGCGGGTGGACTCGCCGTGATTGGCGCGGGTAATTTTGCCCGGATGACCGTGCTGCCGGCGCTCGCGGCGGCGAAGGCGCCGGTGCGGGCGATCGTCAGCGCGTCGGGCGTGAGCGGCACCACCCTCGCGCGCAAGTATGGCGTGCCCGTGAGCACCACCGATCTTGCGAGCGTCCTGAAGTCTCAAGACGTGAACGGCGTCATCATCACCACGCGGCATCACCAGCACGCGGCGATGGCGATCGCGGCCTTGCGGGCGGGAAAGCATGTGCTGGTCGAGAAGCCGCTGTGTATCCATTTACCGGAGCTGGCGGAGATCGAGGCGGTGATGGCGGCGCAGCCCGCCGGCGGTCCCACGCTGAGCGTCGGTTACAACCGGCGGTTTGCTCCGCAGATGGAGAAGATGAAATCGCTGCTCGGCGCCGAGCCCGGGGCGATCACCTTCATCGCGACCATGAATGCCGGCGCGGTGCCCGCCGCCCACTGGGTGAGCGATCCGGAGATCGGCGGCGGCCGCATCCTCGGCGAGGCGTGTCATCTGATCGATCTGGCGATCTTCCTCGCGGCGAGTCCGGTCGTGGCGGTGAGCGCGGTGGCGCTCGCGGACAGCGGTGAATCGGCGTCGATCGTGCTGCGCCACGGCAACGGTTCGACTGCGGCCATCCAGTATCTGGCGAACGGCCACCGGGCGGTGAGCAAGGAACGCATCGAAGTGCATTCGCGCGGGCGCACCTTGCTGCTGGACAATTTCCGCGAGCTGACGGGACACGGCTTCACTTCCTTCGGGAAACTCAAGGGCCGGCAGGACAAGGGCCACGCGCGGCAGTTCGCGCAGTTTGCGGACCGCATGCGGGCGGGCGGACCGGCGCTGATTCCTTGGCCGGAGATTGTGAACTCGACGCGGGCGACCTTCGCGGTCCTGCAGGCGATCGCCGAGCGGCGCGTGATCGCGGTGGAGACAACGCCATGAACGCAGTCGATCCCGGCGGATGGCCCGCGGCCCACCCGACACCCACGAAAATCGGGTTCGGGAATTTCGTGTGTCGCCGTGGGCAACGGCCTCAGTGCATCGCTGTGGGGGTTCAATCGGCGTGAGTGATTCGGCGAAACAATCCGTCCACGCCTTCTGGAATCGTGCGTCCTGCGGCGAGGATTTGTACCTGGCGGACATCTCGCGCGAATCGTATGAGGCGCACTCGAAGCTGCGCTACGGCCTGGAGCCCGAGATCGTGGAGTTCGCGCGCTTCGACACGGTGCGCGGCCGGGCGGTGCTCGAAATCGGCGTCGGACTCGGCGCCGATCATGCGCGGTTTGCGGCGAATGGTGCGGAGCTGTGGGGGGTGGATTTGACGGAGCGGGCGGTGGCGCATACGCGGCGGCGACTGGAAAAATTCGGCCTGACGTCGCAGCTGGCGGTGGCCGACGCGGAGCACCTGCCGTTCGCCGCTGCCAGTTTCGACGTCGTGTACTCGTGGGGCGTGCTGCATCACTCGCCCGACACGCCGCGGTGCATCGCGGAGGTGTTCCGCGTGTTGCGCCCCGGCGGGACGGCGCGGGTCATGATTTATCACACGTACAGCATGGTCGGATACATGTTGTGGCTGCGGTACGCCTTGCTGCGCGGCCGGCCGTTCACCCGGCTCAGGACGATCTATGCCCGCCACCTGGAGAGTCCGGGCACCAAGGCGTATTCAGTGACGGAGGCGCGCGCGCTGTTTGGGCAGTTTCGCGCCGTCACGATCAAGACGCATCAGGGCCACGGCGATCTGCTGACGTCGCAGGCCGGCCAGCGGCATCAGGGCAAACTGCTGGCCGTCGCGCGCGCCATCTGGCCGCGCTGGCTGATTCGACGGGTGCTGCCCACCCACGGCCTCACCATGATGATCACCGCCACCAAATGACGTCCGCTCCGCTGATCGATCTCATCGCGGGCGCGCGGCCAAACTTCATGAAGATCGCGCCGATCATCGACGCGTTGCAGGCGGCGCGGGCGCGTGGCGCCGCGGTGCGCTTCCGGCTGGTGCACACCGGCCAGCACTATGACCGGACGATGTCGGGCAGTTTCTTCGAGCAACTCGGCCTGCCTGATCCCGACGTGAATCTTGAAGTCGGCTCGGGCACGGCGGCGGAGCAGACCGCGGCGATCATGACGCGATACGAACAGGTGTTGCTCCGGGAAAAGAGTGCACTGTGCGTTGTGGTGGGCGATGTGACCTCAACGATGGCGTGTGCGATCACGGCGCAGAAACTCGGGGTGCCGGTGGCGCACGTTGAGGGTGGATTGCGCTCTGGCGACTGGTCGATGCCGGAGGAGATCAACCGGCTCGTGACGGACGCGATTACGAATTATTTCTTCACCACCACGGAAGGGGCGAACGCCCAGCTCCGAAGCAATGGCGTGGGTGGGGAGCGGATTTTCTTCGTCGGTAACACGATGATCGATACGCTGCTCAAGCACCGCCCCCGCTTTCAGGCGCCGCCCGTGTGGACGCATGCCGGACTCCGGCCGCAGGGTTTCCTGGTGCTGACCTTGCACCGGCCGGCGAACGTGGACGATGAGGACCGGCTCCGCGGCCTGATGGCGGAGGTCATGCGCGGCGCCTGCGGCCGTCCCGTGGTGTTTCCGGTGCATCCGCGCACGGCGAAAACGCTCCAGCGCATCGGCGTGACCGCGCCGAATCTGCATCTCACGGAGCCCCTGAGTTATCTTGAGTTCAACTTTCTCGTCGAGCGCGCGCAGGCGGTCATCACCGACTCCGGCGGCGTCACCGAGGAAACGACGGTGCTGGGCGTGCCCTGTCTGACGCTGCGCGACACGACGGAACGCCCGGAGACCGTCGCGCTGGGGACCAACGAATTGATTGGCTCCGATCCGGTGGCGCTGCACCCGTATCTGGAGAAGTTGTACGCGGGCGGCTGGAAGCGGGGTGCGATTCCACCCCGGTGGGACGGCTTTGCGGGCGAACGCATCGTGACGCACCTGTTGGAACGGCTCGGCGTGTCGTCCGGGTCGGTTGAATCCGCGCCATGATCCGTGCCTCGGTTCTCTGAACTCTGTCACGCCATGACTGCCGCCGCATGAGCAGGCTGACCTCACGCCTCGGCCGCTGGCTGCGGACGGTGCAGTATCTGCAACCGCGGCAGGTGATTTGCCGTGCGGTCCATGTGTTGCGTCGACGCTGGTGGCGGATGACGGGCGCGACATGTCCGCGGGTGAAAGGGGTTCGGCTCAAACCGTTTCAACCGACGTGGATTGGACTCGGGGCGTTTCCCGGTCCGTCGGCGTTTGGCCGGGAGCGCGACGAGGCGCGGTCAACGGTGGCGCGCCTGGCGGAGCGGCGCTTCGTTTTCCTCGGCCAGGAGGTGAGTTTCGGCGCCGGGATCGACTGGCACGCGAAGGGCGTGAGCCAGCTGTGGCGTTACCACCTGCATTATTTCAATCCGGTGCGCGCGCTGCTGATGGTGGCGGCCGAGGGGCCGGCGGCGCAGGGCCACGCGATTTTTCGCGATCTTGCGCGGTCGTGGATCGCGGGCAACCGGGCGTTGGTCGGCGACGGCTGGCATCCGTACACGCTCTCGTTGCGCATCGTTAACTGGCTGCAGGTCGCGGGGACGTGGCGTGAGGCGCTCGACGCGGAACCGGCGTTCCGGGACGAACTGCACGGCAGTCTTTACGCGCAGGCGCGGCTGCTGTTTCGCCAGCTCGAGTTCGACGTGCGCGGCAATCACCTGCTGGAGAATCTTCGGGCGCTGCTGTGGGCCGGAGTGGCGTTTGAAGGCGCGGAGGCGCGGGGCTGGTTTGAAACGGCGTTGACCCACCTGCGCGAGGAGACCACCGAACAGATTCTCGCGGACGGCGGCCACTTCGAGCGGACGCCTGGCTATCACGCCGTCGTGCTGGAGAACTATCTGGAGATCGCGTTGCTGCTCGAACGCAACGCCGGGGGCTGTCCCGATTGGGCGCGCGACACCGTGCGCCGCCAGGCCTGCTTTCTGCGCGATCTGATCGGCCCCGATGGCCGCGTGCCGCTGTTCAAGGATACGGCTTACGATGCGACGCCGGATCCCGCGGAACTCCTCAACCGGGTGGCGCTCTGGCTCGACGACCGTTCACTCAAGCCCGCCGCGCCGCCGGGAGTGGAAACGTGCCTGTGGTTCGGCCCGGAGGCCTGGAGCCGCGTGGCGTCGTGGGCGCCCTATGTCCTGCCCGCGGGCGGGACGGCGCTGGCGGCGAGTGGCTACTACCTCATGCGATCGGAGACGGGGGAGCGCGTGACGGTCGATGTCGGCCAACCGTGTCCGGACTATCTGCCCGCACATGCGCATGCCGACACGCTGAGCTACACGTATCATGTCCGCGGCCGGCCGGTGGTCGTGGATGCGGGCGTTTTCGAATATGCCGCGGGCGCGTGGCGGGACTTTTTTCGGTCCACGCGGGCCCACAACACGGTGGAGATCGCGGGAGAAAACTCCTCCGAGGTCTGGTCGAGTTTCCGCGTGGGAAGGCGGGCGCGGCCGACCGTGAAGCAATGGCTCAGCGAACCCGATCAGGTGATCCTTTTCGCCGCGCACGATGGCTATCGCTGGCTCGCGGGCCAGCCGGTGCACGAGCGCGCGATCGTGTGGCGGCAGGATGAATACCTCCTGATCGTCGACCGCGTGACGAGCGGTGAACCGCACGCGATCGTGAACCGCATCCATCTGCATCCGGATCTCGCGTTGCAGGCGGACGGACCCGGCCGCTGGCGGATCGACGTCGCGGGCGAACCGCTGTGGCTGCATCAGATTGGCGCGGGGCGTTCCGCGTTGAGGCGGGGCGAGGAGGACTCGGGGCTCAAGAGCTGGTACGCCGAGGAGTTCGGGCGCAAGCGGGACAACCTCGTCGTGAGCTGGGCGCAGCCGCCGGATGTGCGGCACGTGCTGGCGTATGCGTTTTCCACCCAGCGGGAGATCGAGGCATCGATGCGCGTCGACGCCGGCAGCGTGCAGATCGAGTTGAAGTCGGGGAGTGCAATGCGCCGGTATCTGATTTCCGATCACACGGTGGAGCTGCAGCGATGAGACTGGCGGTGTATTCGCACTATTTCCGACCGGAAATCGGGGCGCCTTCGGCGCGGATCGGGGACTTGAGCGCGGCGTGGATCGATCGCGGACATGAAGTCCACGTCGCCACCTGCTTTCCGAATCATCCCACCGGCGTCGTGTATCCAGGTTATGAACTCACGTCGTACCGGCACGAGCGGATCGACGGCGTCGACGTGCATCGCAGCTGGACCTACGTGACGCCGAACACGGGCTTCCTCAAGAAGAGCCTCGGCCACCTGTCGCTGTGGGCGTCCGCGGGCGTCACGAGCACGCGGCGCATGCCCAGGCCGGACTGCGCCATCGGCACCTCGCCGACTTTCTTTGCCGCGATGGCGGCGCGGGCCTGCGCGCGGCATCACCGCGTGCCGTTCGTGATGGAGGTGCGCGATCTCTGGCCGGCGATCTTCGTCGATCTCGGGGTGATTCGAAACCGCCTGATCATCCGGCTGCTCGAGCGCTGGGAGCTGGGCCTGTATCGCAGTGCGGCGCGGATTGTGACCGTGACGGAATCGTTCCGGGAAAACCTGATCGCCCGCGGGGTGCCCGCGGAAAAGGTGGCGACGATCACCAATGGCGCGGACACCGACTACTGGCAGCCGGATCCGGCGGGCGCGGCGCGATGGCGCGAGGAACTCGGGCTGCGCGACGCGTTCGTCGTGCTCTACATCGGGGCCCACGGGATTTCGCAGGGACTCGCGGCGCACTTGAAGGCCGCGGCCCGGCTGGCCGGGCACCCGCGCGTGCAGTTTGTGTTCGTCGGTGAAGGTGCGGACAAACCGCGCCTCGTGGCCGAGGCGCAAACACTCGGCCTGGCCAACGTCCGCTTCCTTGGTCCCGTGGACAAGGCGAACGTTCGCGCGTTCTACAGCCTCGCGGACGTGTGCCTCGTGCCGCTCCGCGATCTGCCGCTCTTCGACGCCTTCATTCCGTCGAAGATGTTCGAAATTATGGCAACGGGCCGGCCGGTGCTCGCAAGCGTGCGCGGCGAGGCGGCTCGGATTCTCGAGCAATCCGGCGCGGCCCGCGTCGTGGCACCGGACGATGACGCGGCCATCGCCCACGCCATTCTGGAACTGGCGTCCAATCCGTCGCGCCTGCAGGCGATGGGCGCGCGCGGCCGTCCGTTCGTGCTGGCGCACTACTCGCGCCGGCAACTGGCGGATCGCTACCTGCAGGTGATCGGTGAGGCGCGAGCGAGCGTGGGACTCGGCGGCGCATGAAAATTCTGCTCACCGGCGCAACCGGCTTCACGGGTGAACGCGTGCTCGCGGAGTTGCGCGCGCGACAGCTGCCGGTGCGGTGCCTCGTGCGATCCGAGGAAAACGCCATGCGGCTGCGCGCCGGGGGCGTCGACGTCGTCGTGGGTGATCTCGGTGACGCGGAGCGCTTCGCGCGCGCGCTGGCCGGATGCGATACGTTGATCAACGTCGCATCGCTCGGCTTCGGCCACGCGCCGGGGATTGTCGCGGCGGCGGAACGCGCGGGCATTCAGCGTGCGGTGTTCGTCAGCACGACGGCGATCTTCACGCACCTCAATGCGCCGAGCAAGGCGGTCCGGCTCGCGGCGGAGGCGGCGATTCAGGCGAGCGCGCTGGAGTGGACGCTGTTGCGCCCGACCATGATCTACGGCTCGGCGCGGGATCGAAACATCTGCCGGCTGATTCGTTACCTGAAGCGTTTTCCGGTGCTGCCGGTGTTCGGCCCGGGCACGTCGCTGCTGCAGCCGGTGTTTGTCGACGATCTCGCGTCGGCCATCGTGACGGCGGCGGGCAGCCCGGCGGCGGTGCGGCGCGACTACGCCCTTTCGGGGGAGCAGCCGTTGACCTACAACGAGCTGGTGCACACCGTCGGTCGACTCATGGGCCGACGCCATTACCTGCTGCATCTGCCGCCCCGACCGTTCGTCGCCGCGCTGCAAGCCACGGAGCGCATGGGGCTGCGCCTGCCGCTGAAGGCGGAGCAGATCCTGCGACTCAACGAGCCCAAGGCGTTTTCATGGGCGCCGGCGGCACGTGATTTCGGTTATGCGCCGCGTTCGTTTGCCTCCGGTGTGGCGCAGGAAATCTCGTCGCTCGGCCTGCCGCTGGCGACGGCCTGATCTCCGTGCAACGCGCCTTCACCATGTCCTCCGGGTTGATCATGAGTGCGGCGGTGGTGGCGGTGTCCGCGGCCATCGCCGTCCGCCTCGCGCGCTCGGTGGCGCTGCGGCGCGGCCTGCTCGATGTGCCCAACAGCCGCAGTTCGCACGCGCAGCCGGTGCCCCGGCTGGGTGGCGCCGCCTTCGTGCCGGTGGTGTTGTTGGCCGCGGCCGTGGCCGGCCCGGGCGGGACGCTCCCGCCGCTCGTCGCGGCAGTGTTTTTCGCCGGGGCCGCGCTGCTGTTTGCGCTGAGCCTGATCGACGACTTCACCGCGCTGACCGCGGGCGTGCGTCTGGCCGCGCATGCGGCGGTGGCGGCGGGAGTGCTGGGCGCAATCTACGCGTCGTGGCCGGCGGGCGCGGGCAGTGGGTGGCACGGGCTGTCGCCGCCGTCGCCGGGATTCTGGCTGCTGGCGATCGGCGTGGTCGGGCTGCTGAATCTTTATAATTTCATGGACGGCATCGACGGCCTCGCCGGCGTGCAGGGCGTAGTTGCGGGAGCGGCGTGGTGCGCGATCGGGAGCGCGGCCGGATCGCCGTGGAGTGCATGTCTCGGCGCAATGCTCGCGGCGGGCGCGATCGGATTTCTCACGCTCAACTGGCCGCCGGCAAAAATTTTCATGGGCGACGCCGGCAGCACCGTGCTCGGCTTCAGTTTTGCAGCGCTCCCGCTGCTGGCCGTGGTCGAGCGTGGGTCCGTGCTGCGCTTCGACGCGGCGCTCGCGGCCGGCGCGCTGGTGGTGTGGCCGTTTTGGGCGGACGGAACTTTCACGATTCTGCGCCGGATGAAGCATGGGGAAAACATCCTCCAGGCGCACCGTTCGCATCTCTATCAACGGCTCGTGATCACCGGGGTCAGTCACGCGCGGGTGACACTGGTCTATGGCGGGCTCGCCGCCGTGGGCGCCGCGCTCGCGTGGTTCGTCGCGGGAGGCGCGGCGAATGCGGGCGTCGCGGCATTGGGTTTCGTCGTGGTGGCGTTTGTTGCGCTCTGGCGGTGGACCGTGCGACGGGAGACGCTGCTGGCGGGAGTGGCGCGGTCGGCGCGCGGCTGACGCGCGGTCAGGACGGCGTTCGCGCCCTGCCGGGTTGTTCCTCACACTGCGACCAGAGTGCAGCGGCGGGCCAGAGGGCGCACCAGGTGATCAGAATCGCGGGGCATTGGAACGGAAAGTCCCACCACGCGTAGGCCAGCAGCAACAGGGCACCGAACAGGATGCCGGTGCTCACGGGGTTCGACCAGAACGCGCGGCGCGTCAGCCGCACTCCCCAGTAGCCGCCGATCGCACCGAGCAGCGCCACGCCGGCGAGACCGAGCTCGATCGGAAACTGCAGCAGATCGTTGTGGGCATGTTCCCAATACATCCGCGTCTGGTTGCGCGCCACCAACGCGGGATAAGTCGCCTGATAGGCGGGAAACAAAAAGCGAAAGCTGCCGGCACCGATGCCTTTGACGGCGTGGTCGCGCAGCATGTCCGCTGAGGCGCGCGTCGCGAGGTCGCGCGTGGCGAGCGATGTATCCTGTCGGCTGAGACCGAACTTCAAACGGTCCCACGCGGCGCGTGAGTCGAGGGCGTCGAAGCCGACCTTCAGGAAGCAGCCGAAGATCAGCATCAGTCCCAACGCGATCACCGGTTTCCGCGGCGCGCCCTGGCTGGTGAACGGGTGCACGACGAAGGCGCCGATGCACGCGGCCAGAAACACCAGCATCACGAGCGTGGCGCCGCGCGCCTGGCTCGTCAGCACGCTCACGGCGATGCACAGCGCGAAGAACGCGAGCACGACGCCGGGGTTGGATTTTTGCAGCCGGCGCAGGCCGCGGAGATGATACCAACCGGCCAGTCCGCAGGTCACGGCCAGCGTGAGGTTCAGGTACGCGCCGCCGTGGTTCTTGTAGATGAAGCTGGCGAAGAACGCCGGGTTGGGGGACTCGATCACCCAGAAGAGTTTTCCGTTGCTGAGGAGGCGCTGCACGACACCGAACGCGGCCAGCAGGAGCCCGTTGGTGGCGATCGTGAGGAGCAGCAGCCGCACCGTGCGCCGCCGCGTGAACGCCACCCAGACGGCGCACACCGTGAGCCACGCCGACATGTAGAACAACAGCGTCCGCCACGGCCCACCGATGGCGAGCGGAGCCGCCACGCCCGTCGGCAGCCAGGTCGTGTGGGCGACCGCGCGCGTCCACCACTCCTGGCCGTCGGATTCATAGACCCACGCGGGATTGAGGCCTTGAATCGCGACGTAGCCGAGGAAGGCCAGGCCGAGCCACGCGACGGGAAACGCGACCAATCTGGGCCACATCACGAGGCGAAAGCGGCTCGAGTCAGTGTGCTCCTCAGTGTAGGTGCGCGGAACGAGTGCGACCGCGAGGCTCGCAACGCTCAGGCTCAGGCTGATCAGTTGGGCCCAGAGCCGCATGCCGCCGAGCGCCCACGGCAGAAACACGAGATGCGCGCCGATCAGGAGGAGCGCGGTGCGTTCCGCCGGGTGGAGCGACGACTGCTTTTTCCACGAGCGAAAGGGCGCGGGCGGCGCCGGCCGTTCAGCCAACGGCGGCGACGGCCGCGCAGGTTGGGCATCGGGACGCAAGGACACGTCGGGCACCCTGCGGAATTGCCCGCGGCTCACAAGCGGGTTTTGCCGCGACGGAGTCAGATGGGACCGCGGGCTTGAGATAGCTTGGGACCGCGACCGCCCTCGGTCGCTTTCGGTCCATTGCAATCTGCCGGAGGCGACCGGGGGCGGTCGCGGTCCCGGGTGAGCCCACCTCAGCGATTCAGCCACCAGATCGCGGTGTTCAAGCCCGACGCAAACGTCACCCACAGGAAGTACGGCGTCCACAGTGCGCCGGCGATCCGGTCGGCGCGCCAGAAGCGCACGAGCAGGCCGAGCAACAGCAGCCAGAGGGCGACAATATCCACGAGCGCAAAGCCGGGCTGCTTCAGGCCGAAGAACAGCACAGACCAGAGCGCGTTGAGCACGAGTTGCAGGCCGTACAACCACGCCGTCACCGCGGCGTTGCCGATCATCGATTTTCGCCAGACCCGCCACGCCGCGACGGCCATCGCGAGGTACAGGCAGCTCCAGACCGGGCCGAACAACCAGCCGGGCGGCGTCCACGACGGCTTGTTCAGTGTGGGGTACCAGGTGCTGACATTCGGAAACGTGGCGGTGGATCCGATCGCGGCCGCGGCGAACGTCACGAGCAGGAAGACGACGAGGGCGGGGTAGCGGCGGGAAGTCATGCGTTGTACGCTGTAGTCTGTGCGGACGTGCCCGGAAAAGCCAGTGGCACGTGACGGTCGGGTGGAAGTCAGCGGGTCGGACCGGCGTTGGGCACGCGGGGGGCGCGGACGTCGCGGCCATTCTGATGCAGCGTGACCGCGCCGACCGCGCCGTTGGCCTCGCGCTCAAAGGTCAGCGCCGCGGCCACCACGTCGTATACAAAATGATCCGGAGCGTCGCAGAACACCGGCAGCGCGGGCTGGCCGGTGAGCTTGACCAGCAGGGTGTCGCCGCGGTTGCTGACCTCGATGAGGACCTGCGGCGTGAGTTGAAAGCGACCGGTGAAGTCGCGGAGCTTGGCCGCCGCGGGAAAACGCAGCACGGGCGGCGGCGTGGCGGTGCGTTTCGCCGGCACTTCCTTGCCGTTCTGGTGCAGCGTCAGCGCGGTGATCGTGCCGGCCGCGTCGCGGTGAAATTGAAACTCCGCGGCCACGGCGCGCGCAAAGAAACGATCGGCGCCGGCGTGAAAGATCGGCAGGAAACCCTGGCCCGTGAGCCGCGCCCGGGGACGCCCGGACTCGTCGAGCACGACCGTGAAGCGTCCCTGCGCGTCGATCGCATACACGCCGGGATAGGCGGCGAGGCGATCGGCGGCCAGGGGCGTTTCGGCGCGCGTCTTCAGGTCGGTGGACACCGCCGGCGCGGGTTGGCGGACCGACATCACGACAGCCGCGGGATCGAGCGAGTCGTTGTTGAGCAACAGGACCGTCGCGCGGCCGCGCGCGGGCGTCAGTTCGAAGTACGTGCGAAAGCCACCCGTGCCGCCACTGTGATTGTACACGTCGTCGTCGCCGCGTTTCGCGATCAGGATCGCGAGTCCGATTTGCGCCGTGCGGCTGCCGAACGGTGCGCGCGGCTGGCGCGCAAGGTCCCACGCGGCCGTGAGCGCGGCATGTTCGCCGCTGAGCAGCGTCTGCGCGAAGCGGGTGAGATCGGCGGCCGTGGAACGCAGCGCGCCAGCGCCGGCCAGGGTGTCGAGTTTCCACGGCAGCACGGCCGACGATCCGGAGTGCGGCGTGGCGAAACGCGTGCGCTGCTCGTCGTTCAGCGCGATGACGGTGTCGGCCAATGCAAGCGGGCCGGTGATGCGCGCCGCCACGAGCGCCGCGTAGCTCTGGCCGTGGATGCGCTCGAGCACGTGGCCGAGGAGACCGAAGCCGAGATTCGAGTAACTGGCCGGCTGCGGGGCGGGCGCCTGCGCGCGATAGTCACCGAGATATGAATACAGCTGCGCGGGCGTGTAGTCGGCGTACGGATCGGCGGGATTGGCCGGCGTGAAGTTGGTCGGCAGCGACGGCAGGCCCGAGGTGTGCGTGGCCAGCTGTTCAAGGGTGACGCCCGCGGCGTCCGCCGAAAGCGCGATCTCCTTGGGCAGATGCTTGGAAATGGGATCGCTGAGCGCCGCCTTGCCCTCGAGCACGGTCTGCGCGAGCAGCAGGCCGGTGAAGACCTTGGTGAGGGAGCCGATCTCGAAGATGATTTTTTCGGGCGGCAGGCCGTCGCGCGGCGCGGGGCGGCCTGCGGCGGCAAACGTGCTCCGGCCGTTGTCCACTTCGCCGAGGACGAAGCCGCCGGCGGGCAGCGTGGCGGCGGCGCGTTCGACGGCGGGGCGAAGCGGAGCCGGTGCGGCGGACTGGGCGAACGGGCGCGAGACGGCACCGACAACAAGCATGACCAGCAGGACCGCGGCGCGGATCGACGTTCTCATGGGGCGTGGTGCCGAGCGGAAGGGGCGGAGGCCGGAGCGGCAATTCGAAACGCACCCGGGTGCGGACCGACGGGTGGCGGACGGCATTTCTGACGCACCGACACGTTCGAACATTGTGCTGCGGTCCGGATCGGTTCGGCATCGGTCGAACCCCATTCCGCCCGTGACCCTTCGCTCCGCTTGTTTTCGATCTTCGTGTGTTCTCCTGCTGGTCGCCGCGGCGTGCGGCGCTGAAACGCCGGCCGCCCGCCCGAAGCAGGACGCGAACGGCAATCCCATTCGCTATGCGGCCACCGGCCACGTTTCGAATTACGACGAAGCCAAGGTTGGCGCGTACACGTTACCCGATCCGCTGCGGCTGCAGGATGGCCGGCGGGTGGCGGATGCGGCGATGTGGACGACGCTGCGACGGCCGGAGGTTTTGAAGCTGTATCAGGATGAAATCTACGGCCGGGTGCCGGCGACGGCGCCCAAGGCGAGCTTTGACGTCATCGAGAGCGGCACGAGCGTGCTCGAGGGCGCGGCGACGCGGAAACATGTCGTGGTGCGTTTCGGCGATCAGGCGGACGGCCGGAAAGCCAACGTCGTCATCTACGTGCCGGCGAAGGCGCGCGGTCCGGTGCCGGTGTTGTTCCAACTGGTGTTTTTCGGCGGCCTGCCGTCCGCGGTGCCGCCGCCCGCGCCATCGGCGGCAGCGAACACTGCCGCCAAGACCGGCGGGACGCGACCGACGGAGACCGGGCCGGTGGCCGAGATCATCGCGCGCGGCTATGCGTATGCGACGGTGCGATACACGGAGTTCGAAGGTGATCGGGCCGACACGGCGCTCACGGGGGTGCGTCGGCTGGCACTGGCGGCCGGGCAGGAAAAACCCGCGTCGGGTGAGTGGGGGACCGTCGCGGCCTGGGCGTGGGGCGCGAGCCTGGTCATGGATTATTTTGCAACCGATCGCTCGCTGGACGCGAAGCGCGTCGGCCTCATCGGCCACTCCCGGCTCGGCAAGACCGTGCTCTGGGCCTCGGCTTCGGATCCGCGTTTCGCCGTCGTGTTTTCGAGCTGCAGCGGCGAGATGGGCGCATCGCTGGCGCGGCGCGACTACGGCGAGAGCGTGGACGACATGGCGGCCAATTTCCCGTGGCAGTTCACGGGCGCGTTTCAGAAATATGCCGGGCGGTGGAACGACCTGCCGGTGGATGCGCACCTGCTGATCGCGTTGTCGGCGCCGCGGCCGGTGTTCATCACGGGTGGCACGCAGGATCAGTGGGCCGATCCACACGGCGAGTTTCTCGCACAGGTCGCGGCGGGACCGGTGTACCGGTTGCTCGGCGCGAAGGATCTCGGGGCGGAAAAACTGCCGCCGCTGGACATGCCGCTGGTCGCCGGCGACCTCGGGTTTCACTATCACACGGGCGGTCACACGATGACTGCAGGCGACTGGGAGGCGTTTCTCGCCTTTGCCGGTCGCACGCTCCGCCCGACCGTACCCTGATTTTTCGAACCGTTCCCACCGTGGCAGCGTCAGACTATTCGCGAGGTTGACGTTGGGTCGGTTCTCGGGATAGTCTGAGGGTCTTCGTCCCCGATGGTTTCCCCTCGCAGGCTGCTTCGTTTCTCACCCGTCTTCGTAACTGCTCATCTGTAACACGCCCCTATGAAAAACTGGACACGCAAAGAGTTCATCAGAGCTTCGCTCCTTGGCGGCAGCGCCGCTCTCGTCGCCGGACAAACCCGGCTTTATGGTCAGGTCGCCCCCGCGGCGGGTAGCGCCAATGGCGACATCCGGGTTGCGGTGGTCGGCATCAACGCCCAGGGCCGTGGCCACATGATGGATTACTGCAACAAGCTGCCCGGCGCGCGCCTGGTGGCGATTTGCGACGTCGACAGCGACGTGCTCGCGAAGCGGGCCGCCGATTGCGAGAAGGTCGGCGTCAAGCCGAAGACCTACGGCGATTATCGAAAGCTCCTTGAGGACAAGGATATTGATGCCGTGGTGCTCGCCTCGCCGAATCACCAGCACTCGCTCCAGACGATCTGGGGCCTCCAGGCGGGCAAGGATGTTTACTGTGAGAAGCCGCTTTCGCACAACGTGTGGGAAGGCCGCCAGGCGGTCGAAGCCGCCAAGAAGTATTCGAAGAACATCGTGCAGGCCGGCACGCAGAATCGCTCCTCCGAGGATGCCATGGAGGCGATTTCGTACATTCGCTCCGGCAAGATCGGCAAGATCAAGTGGGCGCGCGCGCTGTGCTACAAGCAGCGTGATTCCATCGGCCGCACGACCGGCGCGCAGCCGGTGCCGGCGAGCATCAATTACGATCTTTGGACGGGTCCGGCGGATTTGACGCCCCCGCGCCGCAACGGGCCGAAGGGCACCGTGCATTATGACTGGCACTGGTTCTGGAACTACGGCGGCGGCGACATCACCAACCAGGGTATCCATCAGATGGATGTGGCGCGCTGGCTCCTCGGTGAGCCCGGCCTGCCCCCGACGGTGATGAGCTTCGGTGGCCGCTTTGGCTACCAGGACGACGCCGAGACCCCGAACACGCTCATCTCGGTGCTCGGCTACGAGAAGGCCCCGTTGATCTTCGAAGTCCGCGGTCTGCCGATGAAGGCTGGCATGCGCGCGATGGACAAGTATCGCGGCACCGACGTCGGTGTCGTGGTCCAGTGCGAAGGCGGCTACGTCACCCTCGGCGCCAATGGTGGCGCGCTGGTGTACGACAACGACAAGAAGAAGATCGAGCAGTTCGCCAAGAACACGCTTGGTCAGCACCGCGCCAACTTCGTCAAGGCCGTCAAGAACCGCAAGGTGGTCAACGGTCTGATCGAGGAGTGCCACTATTCGTCCGCCCTCTGCCATCTGGCCAACGTCTCGTACCTCGTCGGTGCGGAAAAGACCAACACCCAGCTGGCCGACGCCATCAAGTCGAACGCCGACACCAAGGATTCGCATGCCCGCATGCTCGATCACTTGAAGGCGAACAACGTCGATCCGGACGGCATCAAGACCGTCGTCGGACCGTTGCTGAAGATCGACGGCAAGTCCGAGAGCTTCGTGGGCTCGGAAAAGACGATCGTGGACGCCGCCAACAAGAGCGCGCTGCTGAAGCGCGAAGGTCGTGGCGCCTTCAAGATCCCGACGTTCAAGAACGGCGCGATCGCGGCTTCGTAAGCGAGGCCTGCGATCCCTGGTTAATCTCAAAGCCCCGCGCGCAAGCGCGGGGCTTTTTTGCGCCCGCTGGTGACGTTACTGTGAGCGGAGTAAGACCGGGAGCGCAGGCGTCCCGCCTGCTTGAATTCGATCGATGAAATGCAGGCGGGGACGCCTGCGCTCCCGTCTCATACCAATCGCTCCTTGCTTTTGGACGTCTGGATCGATCGTGGCTACGAGCGCCAGCGAGTGGCCGTTCGGCCACTCGCTGGCGCTCGTAGCCACGGCTAAGGTCCCAAGGCAAAGCGCGATTGGTATTATTCCGCCTTCTTCGCCTTTTTCTTCTGCCCGCGACCGCCTTCGTCTTCGGTGACCGGACCGGTGAACGGCGGGCGCTCGAAGGTCTGGCCGTCGCCCGTGACGCGCGGATCCTTGGCCGCGGTCAGTCGCGCCATCAACTGTGTGGACAGTTCCGTCTTGGCGGCGGCGTAAGCCGGATCGCCGGCGACGTTCTTCATCTGATCCGGATCCTTCTTCAGATCGTACAGTTCCTCGCCCGGCCGCCGGCCGAACGCGTGATCGTAGTAGGATTTCCACTTCGGATCATCCCGATGCGCGATCAGCCACGCCTTCGTCGGACTCGCGTCCATATCGGCGAAGCCGATCCGCGTGTTGGTCTCCAACGCGCCACTCGCGATGACGTCGGCGTTGATCGCCGTCTTGGCATCGCCCATCGGCGTGCGGTCGGCGGCGAAATTGCGAATGTAGACAAAGTCCTTCGTGCGCAGGGCACGCATAGGATACGGGAGATAGCCCTCGCGCGCATCTTCGACGTGGCGCTCGCGGCCGGTGATCACCCAGGTGCGGTCCGCTTCGATCTGGCCGCTGCGATCGGATTTCAACAGGGAAACGATTGAGCGACCATACAGTCCCGCGGGCGGCGTGGCGCCGCCGATTTCCATGAAGGTCGGCGCGAGATCCGGCAGGCACACGAAGTCGTCGACGACGCGTCCGCCCTTGCCCGCAGGCACGCGTGCGACGAGCGCGACGGCCGTGCCGTGATCGTAGAGATTGCACTTGCCCGACGGCACGCCGGGCATGCCGTGATCGCCGCTGATCACAATGAGCGTGCGATCCAGTTCGCCCGCGGCTTCGAGGCGTTCGCGCAGGATGCCGACGTAAGCGTCGACCGCCTGGCACTCGCCGAGATAGTCGGCAACGTCCTCGCGCACTTCCGGCACGTCCGGCAGGAACGCCGGCATCCTGCCCTTGAGCGAATCGGGCTCGATGCCCCACAGCGCCTTGCCCGAACCCTTGATCCACGTGCGATGCGTGGTCGTCGTGCCGAAGAAGTAATGCCACGGCTGCCCCGGCTTACGATCCGCGAGAAACGCGTCGAAGTTACCGCGCACCTGGGCCGAGATTTCCGCGCGGGCGGCCTCGATGCTCTTGCCACCTTTCACCCGGGTGGTCGCCTCCTCGGAGAAGTTGTTCGGCGCGCGTCCGGATTGTTCATACGCGTGCGTCTGGCCGCCAAACGGGGCGTCGGCCGGCGTGCCCGGACTCCACACCTTGTAGCTCTTGCCGATGTGGTAACCGGCGTCGCGCAGCATCAGCGGAAAACTCGGGATCGTCGGATCCCAGACCGCGCCGCGCAGGATCGCCCCGCGACCGGTGTTGAAAAAATACCGGCCCGACAACAGCGAGCTGCGGCACGGGGTGCACGACGGCGCGTTGACGAAGGCCCGGCGAAACGTGACGCCCTCACGCGCGACGCGATCGATGTGCGGCGTCTTGATGACGTCATTCAATGACGGCTTGCCGTCGATCGCGGCGTAGGTGCTGGCGTAACGGCCCCAGTCGTCAGCGAACACAAACAGGATGTTCCAGCGGGGCGCGGCGGAATCGGCGGCGACGAGCCGGACGGTGCAGGCGAGGACGGTAAGCAGCAGCCAGACGAGGCGAAAGGGACGTGTCATCATGGGGAAGTAGGGGACGAAAGTGTGGTGCGAGCACCGCGGCCGAGGCAAGGTTCGCAATCGAGCAGGGGCGTGGATCGCGCGGTTACTTCGACGGCTCGGCAGGACGCGTGGCGGCGCTGATTTCCTTTCGCGTTTGCAGGAAATGGCGCAACGCCTCGGGCGCGCCCGCGTCGAGATCCCGCTCGAGCCGGCGGTAAGCCGCCACCTTCAGCGTGATCACGCCCTGCAGAGCGTCGCGGCGCAGTGCCGTCTCCCGTCCGGGCGTGAGCGACAATTGCGCCAGCCGGGCGAGCCAGCCGTCGTAGAAGCGGATGCCCTCGTCGTTCAGCCAGCGGGCCAGCGCGGTCGCGTCGCGGTTTTTCGCGTACGCATTGATGGCGGCGTTCTCGCCCTGGACGATGGCCGGCTCACGATCAATCAGACCGCCGATCTCACGGCTCCACGCGAGCTCTTCGCCCACCCGGTAGGCGAAGCGCGGGGCGTAGATCACGCCCGCTGCCCACGCGACTCCCGTCGCCGCCAGCGCCCACGCCGCACGCCGACCGCGCAACCGCCGGCGGGTTTCCACGTCGAGCGGCAGCGCGCAAATCCAGCCGAGCGCCACGCCGCCAAGCAGGCCGCCGAGGTGGGCGGCGTTGTCGATGTTCGGATGGACTGCCCCGTAGAACAGGTTGTAGCCGGCAAACACCAGCGTGCTCTTCAGGATCGGCCGAAACACGCCCTTCGGCACGCCGTGCTTTTCGCGCCACAGGTAGCCGAGCAGCGCGCCGTAGACGCCGAACACCGCGCCCGACGCACCGGCGCTCCAGACCTTGTCGCCGTTCCACAGCAGCGTGGCGACGCTTCCGACGATGCCGCTGCCGAGGTAGACGATAAGGTAGAGGACGCGGCCGAACAGGCGTTCGACGAGATGACCGGCCTGGAAAAGCGCCCACGCATTGAGCAGCAGATGCAGCAGGCCGAAATGCATGAACATGCACGTCACGAGCCGCCACCACTCGCCGTCCGTCGTCGCGGCCGCGTTGTTCGCGCCGAAGCGCATGTAGGGCGTCATGCTGGCGACCTCGAACCAGCCGGCGCCCAGGAAGCCCATCACCACGAAGACGGACAGGTTTGCGAGCAGGATTAGGTTGGTCACTGACTTCAGACCCTCACCCGTGTCCGGCTGCCGGTGGAGGCGCTCGATGAAGCTCTCGCCCGCGATGAAGTCTTCGTCCTGCGTCGCGGGGAGCTGATCGAAGACGAAGACGGCCTCGGCTTCATTGGCGCAGGAAAAGACAAACCGGGCCTGATCGCGGCCGGTTTTGCCCACCGTCGAAGCGAAGCCGACCGTGGTGTCCTCGCGCGTCACATTCGAGATCGCATCGGTGCGTATCGCCATTTCCACCACGGTGCCGCCGATCGAAAAACGGCCGCGCTCCTTCCCGCGAAACACGAAGCGCGGCTCGGCGTCGCGGATGACCAGCACGCCACGACCGCGCAGATCGCGGTTGTAGTGGCCGCTGCCGCGCGCGTTGAAATTGACGGTGAAGGTGGATTCTCCAGTGACGCCCGGCGTGGTTGGTTCCATGGCAGCAGCGTGAAACGAAGGAGCGGGGTGGCAGGCGGAATTGAACGCGCGGGACTACGGCCGCGTTTCCACCGGGTTGAGCTGCAGTTCCTGCAGGCGCGGGGTCTGCTCCGGCGTAAGCGTGAACGTGACCGCCACGCGGCCCTTGTCGCCGGTGAGGACAAACGTGCCGCGCAACTGATTCTCCGGACTGACCTCGCCGATGGACTGAATCGTGCCGGCTTTCGCCAAGACTTCGCGGGCGTGTGCGATCCACGCCTCACGCGGCCGATCGGGAAAGAAGTTCTCCGCGACGATCGCGTCGGCCAGCGCGGGCTCCCACGTTTGCACGAGCGTGGCGATCTGGCGGTGGCGCGTGACGAGGATGGCGGACGGCGGCAGCTGCCGGCGCGGCAGCCCGGCCTTCTCGATCAGCAACGCGCCGACGCGGGCATTGATCGCGCTCGTGCCGGCGTAGGTGAGATTGGCGAAGGACATAATCGCGAGGCCGTGCTCCGGGTAGAACCGGTGATTGCTGCCGAAGCCGGGCAGGCCGCCGCTGTGCGCCACGCTCACCGTGCCGGTGGCATCCATTGTCCAACTTAACCCGTAGCCGTAACCGGAAACCGAGGGCGCCGGCTGGCCGGCGAGATTCTTCGCCTCCGCGAAAAGCCGTGTGACCTCCGCTGGCTTGTGCATTTCCCGCAGCGTGGCGCGCCGCACGAGACCGTTGTCCGGATCGTTCCGCGCGGGCCAGGCCGACAGGTGCAGCCGCAGGTAGTGCGCGAGATCGGGCACGGTCGTGAGCAGGCCGCCCATCGCGCCATAGCTGCCGTCGTGCAGCAACGGCTCGAGCTGCCAGCCGGCGCCCGCGCTCCGATATCCGAGCGCCAGCTTCGCCGCCGGCACCGTGGAGAATTCCCAGACGGTGTCCTTCATGCCCAGCGGCGTGAGAATCTCGCGCGTGATGTACTGCTGGTACGGCACACCGGCGACCTGCGAGATGATCGCACCGAGCAGCGCGTATCCGAGATTGCTGTACTCGAAACCGATGCCCGGCGGGTTGGAGAGCGCCAGGCCCCGTTGCAGAAAGGCGCGGAGGTCGGCCGGGCTCACGGCGAGCTGGCGGTCGCCCCACGGGTTGTCCTCGGGAAAACCGGCCGTCATCGTCAGGAGGTGGCGAACGGTCACCGGCGGCGCATCGGTCGTCAGCGCGCCGACAGCGCGAAACTCGGGGATGAATTTCTCCACCGGATCGAAGAGCGAGAGTTTGCCCGCATCGCGCAACTTGAGGACGGCGAGCGCGGTGAAGCTCTTCGTCATCGAGGCGATCCGGAAACGCGTGTCCGGACCGGCTGCAATTTTCTGCTCGACGTTGGCGAGGCCGCGCGCGCCCGTGTGCACGAGTTCACCGTCGAGCACGATGCCCCACACGAGCGCGGGATAATTTTTCTTCACCGCGTAGTCGGCAAACTCGCGATCGATCTCAGGCACGATCGCCTCCAGTTTCCGGCGTCGGTCGGGATCAGTGAATCGCGGCGTGCTGTAGTCGTGCGCCGGGGCCGGAGCGGCCGAGGCCGGCGCGAGCAGCGTGGCCAGGCCGAGAAGAAGCAGCGGAAGTTTCATGGGACGAGTCGCGGGAGCGCGGAGAGAATTGGCATTGGCGCCCGCATGTCGAACGCGTTAGCGATTCCCGCCATGCAATCCACGATGAGCCGATGGGTGATGGGCGCGGTGCTGCTGGGCGCGGCGCTGGCCGTGAATGTGTTCGCGGCGGAAAAAGCCCGGGTGAAGGCGCTGAAGGTCACGGTCCTCTCGACCATGCTGGCGGACGGCGACGAACTCGGCGAATGGGGGTTTGCCGCGCTCGTGGAAGTCGATGGCCGCAAGATCCTCTTCGACACCGGGGCGAAGACCGACGTCGTGCTGAAGAATCTCCAGACGTTGAAACGCGACGTGGACGACGTCCCCGACGTAATCCTGAGCCACTGGCATTGGGATCACATCGGTGGCTTCATGAAATTGCGGCAGGACGTGATGGCGCGGAAGCCGACGGCGCTCGCGCGCACGCACGTCGCGGACGGCTTCTTCGACTCGCGCAGCGGCACGCCGCCGGGGGTGGAGCTCAATCAGATGATCCGCACGAAGACCGACTACGAGCAGACGGGTGGCACGTTCGTCGTGCACACCCAGCCGGTCGAACTGTATCCGGGCGTGTGGCTGACCGGCCCCGTGCCGCGCCAGCATCCGGAGCGCAACTGGAGCGGCAACGTCAAGGTGAAGACGGCGGCCGGGCTCCGCGAAGACATCATCGCGGACGACATGGCGCTGGTCGTCGACACCGAGCAGGGCCTGGTGGTCGTGACCGGCTGCGCGCACGCGGGTGTGATCAACATCATCGAGCATGCGCGGACGTTTGTCCGGCCGGCGCGCGTGCATGCGCTCGTGGGCGGCATCCATTTGTTTCGCGCGAGCGAGACCACGCTCGCGTGGACCGCGGGCAAGCTGCGCGAGTTTGGCGTCGAACATCTGATCGGCGCCCACTGCACGGGCATCGAAACCGTGTATGGATTTCGGCGCGACGTCGGGCTCGATCGCGCCCATTGCGTGGTCGGTGCCGTCGGGCAGGTGTTCGAACTGGGCAAGGGAATCGACGCGCGCACGATCGCGAAGTAGTGACGGCAGGGCACGTGTCGCGCCGGCCTCATACCAATCGCTCTTTGCCTTTGGACTTTAGCCGTGGCTACGAGCGCCAGCGAGTGGTCGTTCGGCCACTCCTTGGCGCTCGTAGCCACGTTCGATCCAGAAGTCCAAAAGCAACGAGCGATTGGTATCAGCCGGAACGGTCTGATTGCCCGCGAATCCACGCGAACGGCCGCGAATGAGCAGCGAGTGAAACTCGCGGCGGTGGGTGTGACTCGCGCAGTTTTTTGCGGAATTCTGGCGAGGCGTGCGACCGTGCGGTCCGGGAAGCCCGCGCTCCCGGCTCCCGCTTACGCCGACGGGTACTCCCAGCCTTTGCGGTACTCGCGGCGCAGGAGTGTGTTCGCGGCGTCGTCGCCGATGATCCGTTCCTTCGCGCCGTCCCATTCGATGCTCTTGCCGTGCTTCAACGACAGCATGCCGAGCAGCGCCATGTTGGTGGAGAGATGCACCTCGCCGATGTCGCTCACCGGTTTCGCGCCCGTGCGGATCGCGTTGAGGAAATCGGCCCAGAGTTCCTTGATGTTCTGCGCATCGGGCGAATTGAGTTTCGGTTCCTCCGTGACAACCGGCTGGCGTCCATCCGTCGGATAAAACGTCCAGCCCTTCTGCCAGCCCATGTGGAAGGTGCCCTTGGTGCCGTAGAAATAGCAGCCGACGTTCTCGCCCTTGTCGGTGTTGTTCCCGGCGAAGCGCCGGTGTTCCCACTGCACGCTGAACGTGTCGAAGCTGAACGTCGCGAGCTGGTGATCGGGGGCGTCGGTCGTCTGCTCGGCCGCCGTGGAAATGGCCGGGCCCGCGATCGGCCGTCCGCCGGTGGAATAAATTCGTTTCGGGTATTTCTCGCCGGTGATCCAGAGCACCTGATCGAGCCAGTGAATGCCCCAGTCGCCGAGCGTGCCGTTGGCGTATTCGAGGTAGTTGCGGAAACCGCGCGGATGGATGCCGCGGTTGCCGGCGCCCTGGCTGGGATTGCGCGGATCGCCGCCATTGAAAGGCCGCAGCGGCGCGGGGCCGCACCAGAGATTCCAGTCGAGTTCCTTCGGCACCTCGACGGTCGGCAGTGGTTTCTCGGCGCCGCCGCCGTAATTGACGAAGCAGCGGACCATGCCGATCTCGCCGATCTTGCCGGAGCGGATGAAGTCGCGGCCGCTGACGTTGTGCGGCGAGATGCGCCGGTGAGTGCCGACCTGCACGACGCGGCCGGTGGCGCGGGCGGCGTTCACCATGGCGCGGCCTTCCATGACGGTGTGACCGATCGGTTTCTCCACGTACACGTGCGCGCCGGCCTTCACCGCTGCGATCATGGGCAAGGCGTGCCAGTGGTCGGGCGTGCCGATGATCGCGATGTCGGGTTTCGCCTGCGCGAGGAGCTCGCGGTAGTCCTTGAAAAGCTTCGGGGTGTCGCCGGTGCCGGCGCTGACGTTCTTGAGCGTGGGTTCGAACTGGCGCGCATCGACGTCGCAGAGGGCGACGACCTCGCAGGCGCCGCTCGCCATGGCTTCGCGCAGGATGTTGTTGCCCCACCAGCCGCAACCGATGAGCGCGGTGCGGAATTTCCGGGTGCCGGATTTGTCGGCGGCGCGGACACTAAATGGCAACGCCGCGAGGGTCGTCGCGGCGGCGGAGGTATGGAGGAAGTGGCGGCGATTCATGGGGGCGCAGACAGCTAAGCGGAGTTGGGCGGGACGCAAAGGACAGAATTCCGCGATCCGGCCGGATGCACGCCGATGGAACGTTTCACCGTTGACGCGTCACAGGCACGGCTCGTGAATCGCCCCGCTTCGGCGGCCTGTCACCCGCGGTCGGTCAGGACAGACTGCACGTCGTTTGCGACCCCGTTCCTCCGGCCGAGTCCGCCGCTGGGAACCGCGCAACCATCGGTGGTTCCCCTCAGCGTGTCGCCCCCCTCTTCTTCCTCCTCGTCCCTTTTTCCGCCGCCCCGGTTGCTCCGGTGGATTGTTGCTCTCGCGGTAGGACTGCTGCTGACGATGACGCTGTTGCGGGTGGGCAACTACTTCGCGTTTCACCAGTCGCGCCTGACGTGGGTGCAGGCGTGGCCGGCCCTTTCGCTCGGATTGCGTTTTGATTTGCGGGTCGTGGGTGGGACGGCGCTGGCCGCCATCGTGTGGGGCGCGATCCCCTGGTTCGATCCCTTCCGCGCGAAGTCCGGCCGGCGCCTGTGGCTGACGCTCGTGGCGGTGGCGAGCTTCGTGCTCGTGGTGTTTTACGTCGGGGATTTCCTGCATTATCGCTATCTCAGCCAGCGGCTCAACGCATCGGTGCTCGGCTTCCTCGGTGACGCGCGCATTGCCGTGGCGATGGCGTGGCAATCGTATCCGCTCGTGCGGATCGCGCTGATCGTCGCAGCGACCGTCGCGGGCCTGAGCTGGCTGGCGGGCCGATATCACCGCCGTCTCGCCGCCTCGACGGTGAGCGGGCCGCGCGGATGGAAGCGCACCGCCTGGTACACGACGGCCGTCTGCGGCTGCGTGGTCGGCATGTTTGGCCGGATTGGCCAGTATCCGCTGCGTTGGAGCGACGCCTTCAACCTCCGCAACGACGCGAGCGCGAACCTCGCGCTGAATCCCTTCCAGTCGTTCTTCAGTTCGCTGGGCTTTCAGGGCTCCGGCTACGATCTCGAGCGCGTGCGCGCGCATTATCCGCGGATGAGCGAGTACCTCGGCGTGCCGGTGAAAGACGCGACGCAGCTGGCCTTCGCGCGCGAGGTTCCGGCGCAGCCGACGCTCCTCGCGCCCGCGGGCGGACCGCCGCTCAATGTCGTGCTCGTGATCTGCGAGTCGTTCAGCGCGTACAAGAGCTCGATGTGGGGCAATCCGCTGGATACGACGCCTTTTTTTGCGGAGATCGCGCGGCAGGGTGTTTTTTTCGACAACTGCTTCACGCCGCACGTTGGCACGGCGCGTGGCGTGTGGGCCACGATCACCGGCCTTCCGGATGTCGAACCGCAGGAAACCGCGAGCCGCAATCCCGGGCTCGTCGACCAGCACACGCTCATCAATCAATTCGTCGCCCACGAAAAACTCTACTTCCTCGGTGGCAGTTCCAGCTGGGCCAACATCCGCGGCCTGCTCACGAACAACATCCAGGGGCTGCGCCTGTATGAGGAAGGCAGCTACACGTCGCCGCGCATCGACGTGTGGGGCATCAGCGACAAGAGTCTTTTCCTCGAGGCGAACGCCGTGCTGCGCGCGCAGACGAAACCATTCTTCGCGGTCATCCAGACGGCCGACAACCACCGGCCGTACACGATTCCGGCGGAGGACCGGAAGGAGTTCACGCTGAGCCAGGTAGCCGCGGCCGATCTGAAACGGGGCGGGTTCGAATCGATCGAGGAGTTGAATGCATTTCGCTACACCGACTTTGCCTTTCGGAAATTCTTCGAAGCCGCGCGCAAGGAGGCTTACTTCGACCGCACGCTCTTCGTCTTCATCGGCGACCACGGCATCGGCGGCGACGCCGGTCAGATGTTTCCTGCGGCGTGGACCTCCGGCAACCTTACACGCTACCACGTGCCACTGCTCTTCTACGCGCCGGGCCGGCTGCCTGCCCAACGCCTTCACGCCGTCGCTTCGATGGTCGACGTCCTGCCCACCATCGCCGGTCTCGCCGGCATTGCGTACCGCAACAACGCGCTCGGCCGCGATCTGCTGCGGCAGCAGGCGATTGACGGCGGGCGTTCGAACGCCGCGTTCGTCATCGACCACCACAGCAAGACCATGGGAGTCGTGCATCAGTCGCATCTCGGCACGCAGTCGATCGCCGGTGGCCGGGAGGAGCTGGCGTGGGCTGACTTCGCATTGCCGCCGCCGACGGCCGGAGCCGCTGAGCCCGCGGCCATACCGCACCACGAGCTTGCGCGCGGCCTGTATGAAACGTCGCGCTATCTGCTTCGCCACAATCGCAAGCCCGGGGGATCCGGGCCCGTGACGTCTGATTGAGCAATCCATGCTGCTCCGTCTGACGTCCCGCTGAGTCACCCCGCCCCGTGAGTTCCCCCGTCACCCCCGACTTCCCAAAGCCCGCGGCCGCCGCTTGCGGTGGGATCGTGCCGCTGCAGCGCGGTCTTCTCGTGGCCCTGACGTTGGTGGCGGCGCTGATTGCCACGCGTGACGCCACCGTCGGTGGGATCGTGGCGCCGACCCGGCTGGCTTCCGCTCGCAGCATCGCCGAGGACGGCGCCAAGACTGCGACCGCGCCGGTGTTTCGCTCCCGCTGGGTCACGCCCCGCAGTCATACGCCGGTCGCGCACAGCGCCGCGACGTGCACGCTGCCCGGCGGGGATTTGTTTGCCGTCTGGTACGGCGGTTCGCGGGAGGGGGCGACGGACGTGGCGTTGTACACCGCGCGGCGGCCGGCGGGTGGGCGCGGCTGGAACGCGCCCGTCAAAGTCGTCGATCGTGCGCTGGCGGAGTCGGAGCTCGAGCGCTCGGTCAAGAAACTCGGCAACGCCGTGGTCTTCGCCGATCGCAGCGGCATCGTCTGGCTGGTCTATGTCAGCGTGACGGTCGGCGGCTGGTCCGGCAGTGCGCTCAATGTGAAGACCTCGCGCGACGAGGGCCGCACGTGGAGTGAGAGCCGCCGCCTGACGCTCAATCCCTTTCTCAACGTCGCCTCGCTCGTGCGCAACAAGCCGATCCTCGCGACCGACGGCCGGATCGGGCTGCCGGTGTATCACGAATTCGCGCTGAAGTTTCCGCAGATGCTGTGGCTGACGCCCGGCCCGGACGGCACCGTCGCCGAATACCGAATACGCAACCTCACCCATCAGGCGGGACTGATTCAGCCGACCTTGGTGCCGCTCGACAACGATCGCGTCCTGATGATGCTGCGGGACCGGAGCGATCAACGGCGGATGCGCACGGCATATTCGGAGGACAACGGGTGGACGTGGTCCGATGCCGGCATCAGCAGCCTGCCGAATCCGGACGCGGCGGTGGACGCGGTGCGGTTGCGTGACGGGAGAATTCTGCTCGCCTACAACGACGCTTCGAGCGGCCGGGAAAATCTCCGGCTCGCGGTCTCGGCCGACGCCGGCCGGTCGTGGCGGCCGGGTCCGGTGATCGAGTCGGGGCAGGGGAAGGAATACTCGTATCCGTTCCTGATCGAGGGCGCGGACGGCCTGATCCATCTGACCTACACGTGGGAACGGACGCGGATCAAGCACGTGGAGTTCAACGTGGCGTGGCTCAACCAGGACGGCGGCACGCGGGAGGGGATTGCCCAATGAACGATGGAGTCGTCCCCCTTTTTTACGGTCTGGCCTGCGGCGCGGTCGTGTGGCTCGCGCTCCTCTGGACTGGCGCGCGATTCCCCATCCTCCGGCGCGGCCTCGGACTGACCTGCGTGTGCGCATCGGCCACGCTGCTGTTCCTGTTTATCCCCATTTACGAAATGTATGTGTGGAACTGGGCGTACAGTTTCTGCTCCAACCCCAGTCTCCCGTTGCTCGGCATCGTGTGTGCCGCGATCGGGCGGCAGCTCGGCGGTCGGGCAATTCTAAAAGCGGCGGACTGGCGCGCGCTGTGGCGGTTTGGCGCGATCGGTGGGAGCGTGCTCTACCTGCATCCGCTCGTTTTCCGTTCGGTCGATTTGTACTACTGGGGCTGGCACCACGAGGTCGCCGTGTGGAGCCTGGCGATCCTGGCCGTCGTGCCGCTGGCCGGTGGCAATCGCGCCGGTGTGTTTTTCCTGGCGGCTTTGATCGCGTACGAATGTGAAGTCATCGAGTCGCGCAACGCGTGGGATCACGTGATCGATCCGTTCTACTGGCTGCTCAGCGTCGTCGTCCTCGCGACGCAACGCCTCCATCGCTGGCTCGCCCGGCGGGAGCGGCGCGAAAGTTTGAATGGGATCGAGTGGGACCGCGACCGCCCCCGGTCGCTCTAGTTGGGAAGCGACCGGGGGCGGTCGCGGTCCCAGTACGTCTGATCCCAGGACGTCCGGTCCCCGTCCTCGCAACAAAGTTACTCAGCTCCGCACGCCGAGGCCGATATCCCGTCGCAGGTAAGCGATCGATTTCTCGATTTCGGCTTTCTGGAAATCCTGCGTGGCTTTCTTGCCTTCGGGCCCGGCGGGCGCCTTGAACGGCGTGAGCGGGCGGCCGCGCTTGGCGAGCGCCTCGAACTTCGCGAGCTTGTCGGGCCGCTTGTCGTAGAATTTCCAGAACTCCGGCTGCTTGTACGGAAACGCCCGCTGTGATCCGGAAATCGTTTCGATGATGATCGGCACGCCGGGGCAGAGTTCGCGCCAGCGCGCGGAATATTTCTTCCAGTCGATCAGGCCGTCGCCCGCCGCGGTCCACTGCACCGCCGCGCCCTCGGGCGTTTCCCAAATCATGTCGTCCCGCAGGCTCGAGCAGATCGTCACCGGTCCCAGCGTCTCGAGCACGTCCTGCGGATCCTCGAGCGTCCAGGCGGCGTTGCCGGAGTCGATGTTGGCGCCGACGAAATCCTTGCCGGCGGCTTCAATCAACTGCCGCAGCTCCCACGAATGCATGTCGCCGGCGTGGTTCTCGACGGCCACCTTGACGCCCGCGTCCATCGCATCGCGCCGGCACGACTTGATCACCGTCACCATGTCGGCGATCCGCGCCTGGATGCCGCCCTCGGTCTTGCGATCCTCCATGTTGCCGAGGACGACGCGAAACACCGGCGACCCGAGCGCCTTGGCGGCGCGGATGCCGAGCCGAAGATGCTCCTCGGCCGTGCCACGATTCGGGCGGAATGATTTCGAGGTGGGACAGATGCTCCAGCTGCCAAGATAGAGCGCCACACCGGCGTCGTCAGCCTGGCGTTTCACCTCGCGCAGTTTCGCGTCCTCGAGGCTTTCGAAGGCGTCGAGATCGGAAATGAGCAGTGCGTCGCACTTGAGCGACGCGGCGTAGGTGATCAGCTCCGGCGCCTTCCAGCCCATCGCGCGGACGGCGAAGTTGTCGAGGCCGAGCTTGATTTTCGAGGCCGGCGAGGGCGTGGCGGCGACCAGCGGGCGCGCGGCCACGAGGGCGGAGGCGGTGGCGAGACTGGAAAGAAAGGAGCGGCGTTTCATGGGGCGGGAGCGGGGAGCGAAACCAAGCCGGCGCGTGGTGTCGATGCCGAGTTGCACGCGCGGAGCCGGGCCTTCATCGCCCGGCTCCGTGCGGTCCGCGGACCGCCCTCTCAATAGCCCGGTCCGGTCCCGTGGTCGTCCTGCGGCACGGCGTCGTGCGGCGCTTCGGCCGCTTCCATCTCGACGCCCGCCCGTTCCAGCTCGTCGCGCACCGGCGCGAGAAACGCCTCGGCGAATTCGTCGAGTCGGAAGGTGAGCTCGAGGGGTTGCTGGCCGGTGACGAACTCGAGCACATCGGCGAGATCCATCAGGTCCTCATCGGCGAAGTGCTCCTCGATCACCGACTGCCGGCCATCGAGGGCGGTGAGCGCGGCCCAGTAGTGCTCGGCCTCGGGATCGGGCGAGGTGAGCGTGACGCTCCCGGTGAGTCGGGCGCGCGCGATGCGGCGGCCGAATTTGCCCAGCGTGGCGTAGGCGAACGCGAGGTTCGCGAGGCGGGCTTGTTGGAGGAAAGCCTGGCGTTGCGTAAGAAGCGTGGTGAGTTTCTTCATGGGAATCCTGGGTGCGGTTGCACGTTTCGGGATGGGTTGAACAACTCCACTGCGCTGACGGCTGAAATGAACGGCGGGCGTCGATTCCGCGGACGCAGCTGCGCCCGTGGGATCGACTGGACCCTGGCTTGCTGGCACTGTCGGCTAACGCTCTGTCACTGTCGCGCTGACACGGACACGTCGCTGACACTTCCTATCGGCTGTCTCACTGTCGGACTCAAATCACGATATCCACCGTGCATCTGAACACTGACCGGACTGGCTTCCGCAAAGCTGCTGAAGGTGAGGCGGCGTAGGCAAACGGAATCTTCTTTGGCCGCGATGGCAAACGAGCCCGTGTGATTGTGCGCCGTTGGCCCACGCGTGACGCTAACGTTTCGCGGCCGCCGCGTCGCGGGCCTCGGCCGCGAGCCGGTCGTTCTCTGTTGTGAGCGTTTCCCGCTGGGCGCGAAGATCCTCGACCAGATCGCTCAACGCACCGCACATGACGGCGGTCTCGCCCTCGCCCTTGGGCCGCGGCAGCACGGCCAGGATGTCTCCCGCGCGAATCCGATCCGCGGCGAGTGCCACGGATCGCAACCGCCGGGCGTGCCGGCCCGCGATCATCCAGCTGGCGCAGGTGGCGACAATCGCCAGCGTGAAGCCCCAGATCGCAATCGCCCGCTCGAGCTGTGTCACCGCAGCGAATACACGTTCTGCGGGCTGCCGGACCACCGTCAGCCAGCTCAGGCCGCGATAGTCGCGGAACCCGCGGCTGCGCACGAAGCCCGTGAGATAGGTCGAGCCGCCGGCGGCGTTTTCAATCAGGTAGCCGCGATGACGCCGGCCTTCGCCCATCGCCGGCGGCTCCGGCGGCTGCGTCCACCCCGACACGCCCGAATCCAGCAGCACGTCGCCGGTGGCGCCGTAGACCGTCAGGCCGATTCGCTCCCGCGCCGACGTTTCGCTCACGACCGAAAGCTGCACGGCGTGCGTCCAGTTCCAGCGTACGTGTGCCGCCAATACGCCGGCAAACTGCCCATCCGGACCTGTGACGGGCACGGCCAGATCGAGAAAACGCGTCTGGGGCGATCCGTCATCCGCCGGCGGAAGCGCGCGCGTGAGATCAGAAAACTCATGCAGCGCGCCGATGTGCGGGTACTCGCGTGCCCCGCGAAACCACGGCCGCGTCCCGGCCTCCGTTCCCTCGAAAAGACGGTTCGTGGCGGCAACGACGCGTCCGCTCACATCCGTGAGCCCGATCCACGCGAAGTCCGGCGTGGCGACCTGAACCGACTCCAGCAGCCGGCGGCGATCCGCGACCGCGATGCCTTCGCCGCGCACGGGCGCGAGATCCGCGGCGAGGGTCAGGGTTCGGTAGCGCTCATAAAGCGTGCGGTCGATCTTGTCGCTCATCTGCACCGCGAGCGTTTCGAAATGTGATCCCGCCGCGGCCTCGAGCGAACGCCGGTACAGTTTGCCGGTGACGTTGCTCAGAAACAACGTCGCCACCACCGTGGCACCGCCGACCAGCAGGGCCGCGCGCGCGCGCAGGCTGCAGCGGGGATCAAAGATCCACCACCAATCCTGACGCGCTGAAATCGGGGAGCTGGTCGGGCGTGGTTCCATCGTCGTGCAGGACGTGTGGCCGATGAACACGTGACAGGCAATGCACGCGTGCAACGGGACGTCAGGGGCGCAGGCTTCCGGCCCGCAGGGTTTCGGTCGGAGAACTGCAGGCGGGACGCCTGCGCTTCCGGAGTCAGCCGGTCAGTTTCGCTGCAAGCGCGCCGACGGCTGCAGCAGACGGGCGCGCAGCAGATCCACTTGCAAGGAGAGGGCGCGAATCCGGCGGCGCAGCCGCATGGTGCGAGCCGAGTCCTGCTGCCCGACGGCCTGAAGGGCGGAGTCCAGAAGGCGGAGCGCGTCGCGGTAGTCAGTGTCGGTCATCGTAAGGATTAAATCACTACGGACCGTACACTGTCCCGTGGTGACCAACCGGTCGAGGTTCGCGCCGTCAGTACTTACACGCGGCCCTGCTACGCAACGCGTGCACGGCACGGCCAGCCGGAAAAGATCGCCGCCCGCAAATCACGCGAATGGACGCGATTATGATCGGACACAAACAATCGGATTCGCCGCCGGAATTCGCGGCCATTCGCGTGATTCGCGGGCGGTCTTCATCGTCGTTCCGACTCAGGGCATCGGGAACGGCGTCGTGCGCTGGCACAGCTGCAGCGGTACGCCCCACGGATCGCGCATCATGATGAGCAGGGATCCATCCGGCTGCGGATCCTCGAGGAAGAGCGTGGCGCCGGCCTGCTCGAGCCGCGCGCGCTCGGCCCGGGCGTCGACTGCGACCACGGCAACGTGAAAACACAGCGGATGCGTCGCGGCGAAGTCCGGGTAGGCCGCCTTCGGATTTGAATACAGCTCGACGATGATCCGACCGGTGTCGTCCGCGAGGAAGTGCATGAACGGCGCGTCGGGCCGCGAGCGGGCGATCGTCAACCCAAGATGCTGCACATACCAGCGGGCGTGGGCGCGGGCATCGGGGACGTTGAGGGCGAAGTGTTCGAATTTCATGCGGGATCGAGGGGCGTTCAGCTTCGAATGCAGCGGTGAAAGCGCAAGACGCGGAATCGCCCCGACGTGTCGATCCGCCCTCGCCCGGGCCCGTCGCTGCGCGCGCGAGCGAACGCACCGACGCCGCGCGCGCACGCGTGAACTCAGAACGTCACGCCCGCCGAGATCCGGTAGGTGCGCCCCGTCTGCCACACCGCGCCGTAGAAGGCGTCGTCGTCCGCGAGATTGGCGACGTTGAGCTGCACGTTGCCATTGTAGCGGCCGATCTTTCGGCGGTAGCCGAGGTTGAGATCGTAGAGGAAGTGGCTGGGCACGATGCGACGGTCGACCGTGATGTCGCCCGTGGCGGTGCTGACGCTGATCAATTCCGCTTCGCGATTGCCGAGGTATTTCGCCGCCACCATCGCCCACGTGTTTTTCAAGGGTCCCTGCTGGATTTCATAGCGTACGAAGCTGGAGCCGGTGAACTTCGAGATGTCGGTGGACGGCTTGCCGAGGTAGCGACTGGAGCTGCCGCCGGCCGCGACGAACCGCTGCTGGGCGGCGAGGCGGATCGGGTCGGGATTGGCCGGCGTGGCGAACGGCTCGATTTCCTTGATCTGCACGTCGTTCATCGAGACGCCCGCGTTGAAACGCAGATTCCGCAGTGGGATGTAATCGACCTTGAGGTCGAAGCCCTTCGAGTCCGTCGACGTCTTGACGAAGGCGCTGAAGCCCGAGCCGTTGAGGCTGCCGGTGGGCGAGACGAGCAGGTTCTGGATCGCGGCGCCAAAATTCACCGGCCGGTCGGCATCGGTCATGGTGAAGCCCGCGAGGTTCACGAGTAGCTTGTTCTTGAAGAGATCGAGTCGAATGCCGGCCTCCGCATTGTAGACCGTGGCGCCCGCGAGCGCGTTGCCGTTGCCATCGTAGGCCGAGTAGGCGGGGCCGACGTCGATCGAACTCATCGAGTTGGCGTAAAGACGCACCCAGTCGATCGGGAGCCAGATGACGGTGAAACTCGGCGCGGTGTTGCGCACGGGTTCGGGGCGGCGCACGCCGTTGAGCGTTGAACCGCTGCCGGCGGGCGCCGGACCGTTCCAGAGGTAGTTGCCGCTGGCATCGTAAACGATGCCGCCGCGGTCATTGCGGGTGTCGAAGAGACCGATGATCGTCTGAAGGCGATCACGGAAAAAGCTGCTCTGGAGATTCGCGTACAGATTCCGGTCCCAGAAATACGACGTGAGATACGATGAGCGCGTGCCGATCGCGGTCTCCGGGCCCTGCGGGTATTGGTTAATCGCCGCGTGGTTCCAGCGCTGCACGGTCTTGAAGTCGCGCGGGTCGCGGAAGCGAGTCAGGATGACGTCATTCGACAGCGCCTCCCAGCGTTGGGTGGCGGGATCGTTCGGCGCCCCGGTGTTGCCGTAATAGAAATTCTGATTCGCCGCGTTGTTGCCCGACGTGAGCGGGCCGTAGCTGATGCCGGTGATCATCCGGTGTTTCACCGGACCGGTGTCGAAGGCGAAGTACAGTTCCGATTTCCACGTCGGTCGGACCGTGCGCGACGAGTTCGTGATGTTGTTGGGCCGGATGTCGAGGATCTGCGGCTGACCGGTGCCCTGTGTCGGACGCAGCAGCGCGAGAAAACGCGGGTCGTCGCGAATGCGCAGCGGGATCGACGCGTCGTTGGCGTTGCGCAGCGCGATGTTGAAGCTGCGGTCGCGGACGTTGATGTCCTCGGCACTGTAGCCGCCCCACCATTGGATGTTGTCGGAGAAGCGATGATCGAGCCGGTACGTGCGGACGTAGGTGCGCTCCTTGCGGAACGTGTCCGGTCCCTCGAAACGAAAGTCGCGCTGGTTCGGGGTCGTCAGCACCCGATTCGTGCCGGGCCGGTCCGCGATGAGCGAGCCGTAGAAGCTGCCGTCGGGCGCGCGCGTGTTGTCGGTCAGAAAGAAATTCCGGATGTTGTCGCGGGTGTTGTAACGGGCCTCCCACGACGCCAGCAGCGAGGTCTTCGGGCCGAGCTTGAGCGTGAGCGCGGGGTTCAGGACGAACGTATCCGTCTTGTAATACATCGCATTGCTTTCACCCGATTGATACGAGAGCGGCAGTGCGAAGCCGATGCGCCCGCCTTTGTCGACCGGGCCGGACCAGAGCAGCTCGGCGCGGCGGAAATTGAAGGAACCGAAGCTCGTGCCGAGACGGGCGACGGGACGGTTCCCGGCGAGCACGCTGCTGACGTTGACCACGCCGCCCGTGCCGCCCTGGCCGTAGAGCGCGCCGCCCGGGCCCTTGATGATGTCGGCGCGGCTGATCGTGATCGGATCGATCGGCACGAAACGGCGAAAGCCGTCCTTGTTCGTGGCGGCGGCAATGCCGCGGATGAGCAGCGTGTTGTTCTCGGGATTGTCCTTGGTGCCGCCGGTGCCGCCCGCGGTGGTGTCGAGCTGGATGCCGCTGACGTACTCGAGGGCGTCGCGGAGATCGAGCGCGCCGATGTCGCGCATGAACGCCGGGGTGAGCACCTCGATGTTCATCGGCAGATCCTTGATCGGCGTGTTGTAGCGCGTGCCGGTGGTCGTGTTGGCCGCGCGGTACTCGTCATCGTTCTGCGCGGTGACTTGGAACACGCTGAGCGTGACGACGTCCTTGTCGGTGGCGACAGCGGCGCGCGGTGGCGTCGGGGCCAGTTGCGCGCGGGTGAACGGCGCCGTGGTCAGCGACGCGAGGGTGAGCAGGAGCAGGGAGGGTTTCATGAGGCCAGGGTGATGCTAACAGAAACAGGCGGACAGGGGATCGGGCGCAAAGCCGGTCGGCGGCGGGTCTGCCGGGGCCAACCGGCGCGAATTCTCGCCAATCCCCGGGCTCCGGCAACCGCTGTTTTAGTTTACGTCAACCAAAGGCTGGCCGCAGCCGCGCTGGTCACGTGCCCAGGGCGGCCGCGGTGCCGCGTTTCTGCCAGCGGTAGGTCGCCAGAGACGTTCGCCAGAAGTATGACTCGGCCACCGCCCGGGGTTGCGCGGCAAAGTAACGGGCCACGATGCCATGAATGCTCGCATAGGGTGCGATCCGGTTGCTGACCGGCCAGTTGCTGCCGAACATCACGCGCTCCGGCCCGAAACGCTCCAGCAGGGCGTCGAGCGCGGGCTGATAGAACGCCGGATCGGTCACGAGCTCGCCGCCGCGAAGGCGCGCGACCTCGGAGATCTTGATGACGACATTCCGCTGCGCCGCGCAGGCTGCGACGGCGGTGTGCAGCGCGCCGACGTTGCCGTCCCAGTCCTTGAACGGCAGATGATCGATCACCACCGGCAGGCTGGGAAATGCCTGCGCCAGCGCGACGGCGGGCGCGAGGACGGCCGCGCCACCCAGGACGTCGATCGCCAGCCCGGCGTCGGCCACGCGCCTGAGGTCGGCGGCTGTCGCCGGTTGGCTGAAACCGTTCACGTCGGACGTGCGGAGGCGGAGCCCGCGGAACAGGGAATTGGCCGTGAATCGCCGCAGGTCCGCCGCAAACGCGGGGCGGCCGGGCCGGAGCTGGCCGACGACGCCCACGATGGCGGTTTCGTTGCGGGCGAGGTCGAGCAACCACGCGTTGTCCTCGACCCATTCACTGGCCTCGACCACGACCGCGCCGACGACGTGCGCCGCGGCCGCGAGCGGACGAAAATCGTCCGGCAGGTGCGGCTTGTAGAGGATGGGTTCCGTCTTCGGCGGCCAGGGCACCCCGGCGGGGCGCGACGGATCGTAGAGATGAATGTGCGTGTCGATCGCGGGCACGGCCTGCTCGGCGGCCACGACGGTCGACGTTCCGATCAACGCGGTGGAAGCGATCGTCGAAGTCCGGATGAAGTCTCGGCGAGTCATGGAGACGAGCAGGATTTGTTTCTGAAGCGCCGTTGGTCACGGCGACGATCGACGCGGTCCGGGCTGACGGGATCCACGAGGAACAGCCGCGCTTGCGGTGGGTCGACCGCGTAGCAGCGATTTCGTCGCGTGAAGCTAGTCGGCTTTCTTCTTGGCCGCTTTCGTGGCGGCGGCGACTTGGGGTTTGCGCACTAAGACCGGCACGGCGTTTGGCTGCGGCGCACCGGGGGTGGTGCGACCGGCGGCGACCTGTTGCTCGAGGAGCTTCGTCAGGCGGGCGACGATCTCGGGATGCTGCGCATAGACGTTTTTCTCCTCCGCGAGATCGCCGTCGGCGATGCGGTAGAGCTGGGTTTCAGGCAGGCCCTGCTTTCTCGCCTCGGGATCGCGCGGAGCGGACCAGCCGCCGCTGCCCGGGCAGAGCGCGAGTTTCCACGGACCCTGGCGGATCGCGAAGGCGCCAGTGATGGTGTGATGCACGACGGATTCGCGGGCGGAGGTGCCCGTGCCCGTGAGATTCGCGAGGAAACTGAAACTGTCCTCGGCGGCGTTGGCGGGCAGGCGGGCACCGACAATCTCCGCGCACGTGGCGAAGACGTCGGTGAGACACACGAGTTGATCGGAAACGGCGGGCTTCACGCGTGCGGGCCAGCGCACGAAGAACGGCACGCGGTGGCCGCCGTCGAACGCATCGGCCTTGTGGCCGCGGAGCGGGCCGCTCACGGCGTGGCCTTTTTCCTGCAGGACTTCGATTTTTGCCGAAGGCGAGCAACCGTTGTCGCTGGTGAAAATCACGAGGGTGTTGTCGGCGACACCGGCCCGGTCGAGGGCGGCGAGCACCTCGCCGACGGCCGCGTCGGTCTCCATCACGAAGTCGGCGTAGAGGTTCAATCCGCTCTTGCCGATCCACGCCTGGTTCGGGGCGATGGGCGTGTGCGGTGAAGCCAGGGGCAGGTAGAGGAAGAACGGCTGGCCGGTGCGGGCGCGCTCGGTGATCGTGTTGACCGCCTGCCGGGTGAATTCGGGGAGAACGTGTTCGACTTCGAAGCCGGGAGCGGCCGGACCGACGCGGCAATCGGCGGGATAGCCGGGATGCAGCGGCCAGGTCCGGTCGAGCGTCGGTTGCACCGTGACGCGATCGTTCTCGATGAACGTATATGGCACCATGTCGAGCGAGGCGCTGATGCCGAAATAGCGATCGAAGCCGACGCTGGTGGGGCCGTTGGCGATCGGTTTCGTGTAGTCGACGTTGCGCACCTGTTCGGCGGTCTCGACGGAGAGTTCGGCGACGGTTTTGCCGGGCAGCTTCACCCAGTCCATGCCGAGATGCCATTTGCCCACGGCGGTGGTGTGATAGCCCTGGGCTTTCAACATCGACGCCATCGTCGCGCGTCCCGGTTCGATCAACCGCGGCGAGAGTCCGCCGAGCACGCCGGATTGCAGCTTGGTGCGCCAGTTGTAGCGGCCGGTCAGCAGACCGTAGCGGGTCGGCGAACACACGGACGACGGCGTGTGGGCGTCGCTGAAACGCACGCCCTCGCGTGCAATGCGATCCATGTGCGGCGTGGCGATCTTGCTCGCGGGATTGTTGGCCTTCACGTCGCCGTAGCCGAGATCGTCGCAGAGAATGAGAACGATGTTCGGCCGGGTCGGGTTGGCCGCGGATGGGGCGCTCGCGGCGAACGCACCGCCAGCCACCAGTGTCAGAATGAGCGCGAGGGGAAACGCGGGGAATTTCATGGGGTGGGCCGTGGGTCTATTGCCCGCGCGCCTCCGCGTAAAGCTCCACGTGAACGCTGGCGCGAGGGAATCGCGCTCCCGATTTTCGACTACCGCGCGCCGCGACGTTACGCGGCCGGCTCCTTGAGCACGTTGATGCTTTCGAGCTGGCTGAGTCGGATCAGTTCCACCCGGCCAGTTTGGTCGGTGAAAACCAACGTCGCCAAATCGCGACCCAGTGCGGCGAAATCGGGGTGCTCCACGTGATACTCGCGTCCACTCACCATCCGGATGACGAAGGGATCGGTGCCGTGAAGAATCGTGCGGATCTGGTCGAGCGTCATGACGGGGAGAGTGTGGGCGAAGCGGGAAAATAATCAAACGGACTTCGTCACGAAACCTGCGCGGCGGATACCCAAAGTGCGGCCGCCTTTATCATTCGGGCAACCCCGATTCCCACCGGCCAGTCACGCGTTGACTCCCCGGGGCACCTTCGTTTTTTGGCGTTCGTGGTCTCCCCGCCACGGTCCGGTTCGAGCTGCGTCTTTCACTTCCGTTTTCTTCCATGGCTTCCGTATCTCCGGACCATCGCGTCCGCTTTGTCCTGATCGCCGGTGTCATGCTGGCCAACGTCCTCAGTCCCGTCGTCCGCGCGGCGGGGACTGTCATCACGACATTGCCCAACAGTTCCGTCACCACGCGCAAGCCGCCGGTCAGCCTGGCCAGCCTGCCCACGCCCCAGACCGGCGGTGCGTTGAAGGTGCTGCTCGTCGACGATGACGCCTCGGAAAACAATCTCGGCGGCGATCCCGGCATGACGCTGAAGTCGGATGAGATCTACCGCGAACTCATCTCCGCCGCGGTCGGCGGCGTCGCCAACGCCTGGTCCGTCGAGGTGGTCAAGGCCCGGCAGCCCGGCCCCGCTTTCGAGCGGCTGCGCGCCTTCAATCTCATCGTCTGGTACACGGGCGGAGCCTATGGCGGCAACTACGACACCCTCGGTCGTGATGACGAGGCGGCCCTGCGCCGTTACCTCGAGGAAGTCGGCGGCGCGGTCGTGATCATCTCGCCGGGCTACGTGAACAACCTGGTGTATGGACAATCCTGGGACGCCGCCGACCATCCGTTCCTCAAGGAAGTCCTGGCGGTGAACGGCTGCCTCGGCCTCGCCGAGCGCGGCGTGGCGGGAACGGTGACCGCTCACGACGGCTCGACCTACACTGTCGCGCACCCGGGGGCCGCGCCGACGCTCTTCAGTTTCGTGCACTCCAACGGTGCCGCGCTGGTGTTCACGCACGGCACGCGTTCCCGCACCACGACGACGGAAGATGCCCGCCCCGTCGCCGTGGCCAACGCCCACGGCCGAGGCCGGATCGTCTACGCGGGCTTCACCGTCGAGAATGTTCCGGACAAAGAGCGCGCGCGGGCCTTCGGCGTGTTGCTGTCAGCTGCAACCGGCCGACCGCTCGATCTCGCACCGGTCGCGTCCGTGCCACCGCCGGTCATCACTGAAGTGATGAGCTATCACGCGGGCTGGCGCTCCGTGCGTTGGACGTATCCGGCGCCTCGTGACGGCATCGATCACTTCGATGTCATCCGCCGCGAAAACGGCCAGTGGCGCGTGCTCGCCCAGGGCTTCACGGCCGGCAACGCGACCGGCAGCTATGTGTATGAAGACCGATCCTTCTGCGCGACGGACACCGCGTATCGTGTGGCCGTGGTCACCAAGGACGGTCGTCGGGCCGAGGCGTCGGCGGATTCGTTTTCCATCCAGCCCGATCCGGCGCCGGTGATCAACGTGATGCAGTCGGGACCCAACGAAGTGACCGTCGCGTGGGGGGCCGGGTATGTCCCCGGGCCCGGATCCGACTGGTTGAGTCTCCGTTATCTCGTGCAGGGCCCCGGTCTGCCCGCGGCGGGCCAGTGGGTCGACACCGCCGCGGTCTACGAGTTCGTGAAGGACCGGGATAACAACTTCGTGCGCGTGATCGCCGCCGGTTCGAACCACCGCTCGGTCGTGCTGAAAAACGTCCCGCTCGGTAAACACCAGATCCGCGTCACGCCCGATTACGGGGTCGGCACCGTGCGCCTGCTCTCCCCCAATCCGGCCATTCTCACCGTCGAGGTGCTCCGGTGGAGCGGGCCCGTGGCCGCAACGACCCAGACGTTGTCCGTCACGCCGGCCGTCACCGCTCGCCCGCCGGTCACGCCTGTGCCCGCGCCGACGGCGACTCAGCTGCCGGCTCCCGGAACGGGTGCGATCCAGACCTTGAAGGTCGCCCCGCCGGGGCCAGTGCCGCAGCTCTTCAAGGTGACGCCGATCAATCCCGCGGGCGGCGGCGGTTATACCTTTTCGTGGACGAATGTCGGCGATCCGCAGTTCCGCACGCTGTATCGGATTGACGGAGACAAGGTGATTTTCGTGGCCGGACACAAGACCGACACCACGCCGGTCGCGAATCCGGCCGGACCGTTCTCCGACTCGGTCTGGACCGATGAACCGTGGATCTATCCGGGCACGGTGTTCCGGCTGGAGGTGCGCTACCAGGACGGCCGGCGCGCGGAGACGGAGCTGACCTATACCAATCCGCCGCTGCCGCCGACGCCACACGTGCTGAACCTTCAGGCGGTGCAGACCGGGCATCGCCGCGTACGCGTCAGTTGGACCCGGCGGTCGGCGTCCACCGGAACCGCCAACTCGGCGATCCGGATCACCGGGTCCGGGTTGAATTTTTTGGACTGCACCGCTCCCCGCGGCGCGAAGGAGCAATGGGTGGATTTCGACAATGTCCGGGAGGGAAGCCACTTTGTCACCAGCGGGATGCAGGAGGTGTGGGGCAAGCCCCTGCCCGGTGCCGCCCGCGTCACATTCGACGTCCGTCCGATCAGCGATCGCCTTCGGGTCACGCTGCTCGGTTTCCGCGTGGAGCGGAAGACCACCGACGACGACATCTTCGATGGCGACGGTCGTGGCGACGAAGTGTTCTTCACCGCGTTTCGCGCCCTGGTTTCCCTGCGCCCGGGCGAGGCGGTCAGCCCGGCCAGGCCGCTTGGGATCGTGCAATCGGTCGTCATGGGCGACACCAACGGCTTCGCGGATCGCCAGCGGCTGGGCAACGCCGGGCCCACCGGCGGGATTCGCTCGGGTGATGCAGTGCCGTCCGAGGCCGCGCTGGCGGCGCAACCGGGGCTGGCTGTTTCGGCCAACCGTCTGCCCCTTCTGCTTTGGGAAGGTCGGCTTCCCCGCGGCGAGGAAGCCGCTGTCATCGTGCTCAACGGCTGGGAGTGGGATACCGCTCCCGCGATTCCGCCCAACGCCTGGGCCGATCGGTGCAACCAGGTCGTCGCCCAGGATCAGATGGCCGAGATCGCCCGTGAGCAGGCGCGCCACGCCCCGGACATCATCCGCTACCAGCCGCTTTCACTCCCAGACGTGCGTCTCTTCTACGGTGCGAGTACCACCAAGGGTGGCACGCGTCCGCTGGGTGGCGTGCGCGCCGGACCCGACGCCTGGGACTGCATTCCCCAAGGGATCGTGCTCACCCTTCGCAACGCCGAGGCCCTCCTCGGCACGCAGAACGCCGCGGTCGTTACCGCGCCCCTGGCCATGAAGCGCTACTCGATGCCCACGTTGAACAAGGCCGCCGACGAGGATCCCTCGCAGTACACGGCGATACTGCAAATCGAACGCTTGCCGATGACCGACGAGGAGCTGCGGACTTACTCCGGCATGTGGGTCGCCGCGGGCTTCGGCGGCAAGTAGACGCGGCGCCTCCCTGCCATCGCTCAGAAACTGAATGTGTTCGTCAGGATGAACTGCCGCGGATCCTGGTAGCGATACGTGATCGGCGCGAGTGTGCGCGGGTGCGTGTTGTTCACGATCAGTTCGCGCTGATCGAGGACGTTGTTGACGTTGAGCTGGACGTTCCAGCGCACGCGGCGCTGCAGGATCGGGAGCGAGTAGCTCAGCTGCAGATCGTATACGTTCTGATCCTTGGCGTTCACCGTGGACACCTTCTCGATCACGCGGCCGTTCCACGTATCCGTGAAATCGGAACCCGCGGTGGTCGTGTAGTCGGTGCGGGCGCCGGCGACGCGACCGAGCCGCAGCCGCGTCCCGCCGCCGACGGAGAAGCCCTTGAGCGCGCCCTCGCGGAAATCGTAGCGCGTGCGGAGATTGATGTTGTGCAGCGGGTCGCCCACGAAGCGCTTGCCCTCGAAAACGTGCGGGTTGTCGAAGAACAGCTGCTCGGTGTCGGCGATCGCCTCGTTGATGCTGTCGGTGTTGGCGGTGAAATCACCGGTGCTGGCAATCACCGCGGCGGTGTTCCAGTTGACGGCGCTCGGCGCGAAGTCCACGCCCGGCGTGTTGGCGTTCTGCGTAATCGAGTAGTCGCCATATTTCTTCCAGTACGCCTTGTGGTGATCGATGTAGGCGCGGTACTCGGGCGCGATGTTCGAGCGGGTGGTGTTGTTCTTGGAATAGTTCACCGACACGGACCAGCCGGCGACAATGCGACCGACCACTTCGAGTTCGAGACCGCGGCTCTCCGAATCCTGCGTGTAACCCTGCACCTGATTCATCACTTCCGCCTGACGACGCGCGAACGCCGTCTCCTCGGCATTGAGCCCGCCGGAATTGGCGAGCGCGTTCCAGATATTGACCGGGTTGCCTTTGTTGAAACCGGAGAAGCCGAACTCGCGCTGTGACACCGTGTGGAATTTCGTCGCGGTGACGAAGATACGGTTGTTCAGCAGCGTGAGCTTGAGCCCATAGTCGGTCGTCTTGCCCGAGGGCGACGGCACGAGATCGGCGATGGTGGTCTTCCGCGGATCGGCGGGCGTGATGTAGTTCGTCCCCGGCGTGCTGATGCTGTTCGAGGTGTTGAAGAATGCCGACAGCCACGGCGTGACGTGCACAACGCCGCCCAGCGTGCGCGTCTGGCCACTGAAGATGATTGGCGCGGCGGTCGACGGATCGGCCGGGGTCCACACGCCGGTGTTGGGCGCGATGGCCTCGCCGGCGGGATCGCGGAAGGCGACGCCGACGCGATTCTTCAGCCGATCCTTGCGGTAGCCAAACGTGCCGACGACGCGGTTCTTGAGGAGGAACGCCTGCGCGACGCCCATGTACGCACCGGTCTCACGATTCGCGTAGCCGATATTGCCCTGCGAACGGTTGAACTCGTGCATGTAAATGTCGGATACGGCACCGGTGCGCGGATCCTGGTATTTCGTCGCGCCGGAGAGATCCCGGGGACCGGGAATGCGAAAGTTCGGATCGTTGAGCAGGCTGAGATCGCTGATGTAGAAGCGTTGAATGGCCTGGTTGGCGCTGTTTTCCGGCGTGGGATTGAAGACGCCCCCACTGGTCAGCGACGGGCCCTTCAGGAAATACTGCTGGAGGATCTCGCTGCGGGATTTCGATTCGGACATCTCGCCGAGGCCGGCGACGCGGAGCCGCACGAGTTCGCGCAGGCTGCGCTCGTAGGAAAGCGTCACCCGCCCCTGGTTCACCTGCGCACTCGAGGGCCGGTGATCGGGCGAGACGTCGAAATAGTACAGCTGATCGGCGGGCTTCAACTGGCCGGTGGGCAGGTAGCGGTTGGTGTCGACGGCGACGCCATAGTGATTCCACGTCGCGAGATTGTGCGTGTCGCTGCGGCTCGTCTGGCGGTTGAAGGCGACCTCGACGTTGAGGTCCCGCAGCAGCTCGCGTTGAAAGAATGCCGAGGCATTGTTCACGCGCGACGCGCCGCGGACCCAGTTGGCCTCGAGCACGGCATCGGGATTGCGCCGGCCCATTTCAAAATCGTTGGAAAGATTTCCGCCGGTGGGCGATTCGCTGTAGGTGAACTGACGGTAGTTCTGGGCGAACGGAAAACGATCGCTCACGACGATCCAGTCGCCGCCGGAGCGCTCCTGCACGCCGATGATGTTGGTGTTGCCCGTGTCGCGGATTGGTGTGCCCGGCGTGCCGGCGGCACCGGTGCCGGGCGTGCCGGGGACGTACGTGGCGGCGAAGTTGTTGAAGATCGGCTGACCGCTGGTGTCCCAGGTCGACTTCAGGTCGTTGGCAAAGAACGGCCGCGGCACGAACCGGTTGATCTCGCCGCGTTCATACTCGACGCGGACCGTCGTCCTGCGATCGATCTGCCATTTGGCCGCAAGGAAAACGCGGTCTTGATCGTTGTGACCGGCGGCGCGCCACGACGACTCGCGGCCGCGCAGCACGACCGCGCGCACGGCGAGGACGTTCTTGATCGCGGCGAGATTGGCGTCCGCGACCCAGCGCTGCCCGCCCCACGAATCGGTGCGGCTCGTCAGGCTGTAGGCGTTCTTGTTCACCAGTGCCTGCTTGCTCGAAACATTGATTTTCCCGGCGGGCGAGCCGAAGCCAAAGAGAATGGAGTTGGGCCCGCGCGACACCTCGAGGCTTTCGGTCATGTACAGGTCGACCTCGCCCGGCGCACCGAAGAAGTTGATGCTGCGGCCGCCACCGGGCAGGCCGCGAATGCGAATCGAGCGGACGCCGTCGTTGTAACCATCGGCGACGGGGCCCGCGGCGCGGGCATCGTCGGTTTCAATGCGCGTGCCGACGCCGTATTCGATCGCGCTCTCGATGTTCGTCGCGGCGATGTCACGCAGAAACTCCGCGGTCATCGGACTGATCGCGGCGGCGACGTCCTTCAAATTTGTGCGCAGCCGCGAACCCGAAAGCGTGTCCTGGCCCGCGTAGCCGGTGTCCTGCGTGGCGCTGACTTCAAACGGCGAGAGGGTGATCGTGGCGTCGGCCGCGGGCGTGGTGGTCTTCGACGAGGGCGTCGTGACCTGACCATGAACGGTCGGGAGCGCGAGGAGCGCGGCCAGAACGGTGGTTCGCACGAGCGAACGCGAAACGACACGGGTAGGGGTGGAGGTCATGGCGGAGGGAAACGTTTCGCCGGCGGGGATCAGAGGCCCGAGGGTAGGGCGGGCTCCGGCGTCCTGACGTTTGGAATTTGCCGGCTGCGGGCAAACGGTATTTTGGTTTACGTCAACTATCGCATGAGTGTCCGTTCCATCGCGCGTGAGCTGGGCGTGTCGCCGACCGCCGTTTCCCTGGCCTTGAAGAACAGTCCGCGGGTTTCGCCGACACTGCGGGCGGAGGTGCGGCGGGCCGCGCGCGAAAGCGGCCATGTGCCGAACGCGCGGCTGACCGAACTCATGCGGGAGGTGCGGCGTTCGGGCGCGCCCGCGTATCGCGCGACCCTTGGCCTGATCTCGTTGTTTCCCGAAGAGAAGCCTTGGACGGAAAATCCGACCTACGGCCATCTCGCGCTCGTGCGCGACGGGATGCGCACCCGGGCCGAGGCCTACGGCTACAAACTCGAGGATTTCTGGGTGAAACGGCCCGGGCTCACCGCCGCGCGCCTGCGGACGATCCTCGACGCCCGCGGCGTCCGCGGTCTGCTCTGCCTCGGGAGCCTCGATCCGGAGGAACGGTTTCCGGCGGCGCTCAACAAGTTCGCGGTCGTGACGCATGCGGCCAGCATTCCCGATCGGCTGCACCGCGTCGTGAGTCACTTCGCCGCAGATGCGCGCACGCTGTTCGAGGAACTGCTCGCGCGCGGTTACTCGCGTCCGGGCCTCGTGATTCTCGCCTCCGGCGATCGTCGCACCGATCATCTCTATTCGGCGGCGTTTCTCGGTCACCAGGAGCGCAAGTTTGCGTCGCCGCCGGTGCCGATTCTGCGCGCCGAGCGCTGGAACGAGGCGGAGTTTGCCGCATGGTTTTCCCGGCACCGGCCGGACGTCGTGGTCCTGCACCAGTACGACACCTATCTCGCGGCGACGATGGCGTACCTCGCGCGGCAGCGGTTGAAAGTGCCGCGGGATGTGGGCATCGCGCTGCTCGACAAGAATCCCGACCGCGCGCGCTACTCGGGCATCTGCCAGGACCCGACGCTCATGGGCGCAGTCGCCACAGAGATGCTGCTCGGACGACTCCTGCTCAGAGATTTTGGTGCACCGGCCTGCCCCAAGGTGGAACTGGTCCAGGGCCTGTGGAACGAGGGCCGGACGCTGCGCAAGGCCGGCGGACGGCGGCGGTGAGCCACGGCCTTTCACTCGGAACTCGGCAGGAGACCTCCCGCGAATCACGCGAACGGACGCGAATGTCGGAGGAGGTAATCACAACTCGTCGTTGCGGCTTCTCCGTGGAGCGGGCGAATGTCTTGTCTTCTGATTCGGATCGATTCGCGTGATTCGCGGGCAATCCAACTGGTCCGCCCTATCGCGTCGGCGCGGAGAGCACACTCGAACGGGAGTTGTTCGCCGGGACTTGATCGACGGTGCCGATGGGATTCACGAGGCGGGTCTTGAACGCGAGGCTGCCGGCGGACTTCAACGTGGATTCGTTGACGGGCACCGTGGTGACGTAGGATTCGCCGGCGGCGAGGCCCGGCAGCGGTTGCGTGGACGTCGTCGTCCCGACGCTGACCTCGAGCGCCATGCCGCTGATGGTGCGGCCGCTGCGATTCTGGATCACGAAGGCCATCTGGCCGCTGGCGGGATCGTACGAATGGCTTGAAACGGCGGTGTCGACGTAGGCTGGATTGGCGCGGTTGAGCGCCGTCGCCAGATTGATGATACCGTGGCCGTACGCAGCATCGACGCCGGGCGGGCCGCCGTCGTTGGCCGTGAGCACGAGGAGATCGGCAGCCTGGCGGGCCGAGAGATTGGAGTTCTGGGACATCACCGCGGCGATGGCGCCGGATACGAGTGGCGCGCTGGCGGAGGTGCCGTCGACGTACACGCGCCGGCCGTCGAGCCACGCCGTCTGGACGCCATATCCCGGGGCGGTCAGCTGGAGCTGGTCGCCGGAGTTGGAAAACGAAACCTGCTGTTCCGCCTTGTCGATGGCGCCGACCGAGACCACGCGGGCATCGGCCGCCGGCCAGGCGAGTTGAGCCGCCTGGTCGTTGCCCGCGGCGGCGACGATGAGCGCGCCGCGTTGCGTGGCGTAGGTGATCGCGGCGTCGAGGACTGGTCCGGTGGAGTAGCCGCCCAGACTGACATTGATGATGCTGGCACCGGCGTCGGTGGCCGCAACGATCGCGCGCGAGACCGTGAACAGATCGCTCACGCCGGACGTGTCCGTAACCCGGATACTCAACAGATTCGCCGCCGGGGCCACCCCGCCCGCATCGGACGCTGCGCCCGCGGCGAGGGCCGCCACTGCAGTGCCGTGGCCGTCGTCGCTGCCATTGCCGGGCGACGATCCCAACCCGAGGTCGAGCGTGCGCACGCGGCCGCTGCCGAACGTGGCGTCACCGGCGATGCCCGTGTCGAGGATCGCAATGGTCGTCCCGCGCCCCCACGCGCTGCGATCGCCGGTGGCGCCGAGGAAAGCGAGCGTGTCGTTGCCGAACGGCACCTGGTTGATCGCGGCGCGATCCTGCTTGGCGGGCGGCTGCGGAATGCCGATGAGGCCGTTGGCCGCGACGCCGGCGTAGTCGGCGGTGTTTTCCAGCAGATCGCGTTGCAGGGCGGAGAGGGAGTCGAGACCGACGCGGACGGCGCGCAGGCTATTGAGTTGCCCGAGAATGGGGAGACCCGCTCGCTTCGCGCGGTCGAGAAAGCGCTGCAGTGCGTCGTCGTCCTTGAAGGCCAGCACCGCCTCGCGTTCGCGCGCCCGGCCGCGGGCGAGGTCACTGGCGAGCTGCTTGAACATGGCCCGTTGCTCGGGCGACAAGCCCCCCAGCGCATCGGTCCCGGGCGTTGACGGCGGCAAATCACTGGCGGGGCGGGTCCGATCCGCGGTGCGCGTCGGCGGCGGTTCGGCCGGATGGTCGGGGGCCGTACCTTGACGCCACAGCCACAGGATCAACCCGCCGCAGGCGAGCGCCACGGCGAGGATCAGGGCGTTGAAGGACGTCGGCTGGCGCATGCGGGATTATGACGACCTTGGCGGCGGGAAGTTGTGTCGAAATACTCTGAAACGAGCGGGGATGGTCGTGAAGACGATCTCCCGCGAATGACGCGAAGGGACGCGAATATCAGCAGAGAGAAATACTCGGACGACTGAGGGTTCCTTGTCTTTCCCATTCGCGTCTCTTCGCGTGATTCGCGGGCCAGACTCACTTTTACCCGCTACGGGATCGGCTGTCCGTGATCGGTTGCCGGCTCCCACACTTTTTCCCTGAGGATCGCTTCGTCCGGCGGGCAGCACTGCTCCTCGAGCTCCTTCAAATTGAGCTGCAGTCCCTTCAGTTCGCTGCGCCATTGTGAAGCGAGCGGATGATCGCCGGCGAGCGCGACCAGTTCGCTCCACGCGGCGACCGCCTCCTTTTCGATCAAGGTGGCGGCGACGAGCTCGGCGAGGCGGAGCGCGCGTTTGAAGAGGTTGAGGTGGACGCTGGCGATCAGGCGGCGGGCGTGGAAACGCGCGAGATGCGCGGTCCGGCGTAGTTCTGAAATCGTGGCGGCCTGTTCGGAGGACGGGGCGGTGCCGGCAGCGGCGGTTTCGGCGGCGCGGACGTGCGCGAGCAGGGCGTCAGCCGCCGCGTCGAGCCAGCGACTGGTGTCGGCCGGCGTGTGTTTCGCCGACGTCTCGCCTTTCAGGATACGGCGCGAGGCGTCGGCTGCGCTTTCAAACCGTGCGCGATCGGCGCCGGGATTGTTCGCATAGTCCTGCAGATTCACGCCGAGGCTGGTGCGCCACGCGGCGTCGGCCGGCGGCGAGGGCTGGTCAGGATACGCCGCGGCCACGATGACCGCCGCGACCTCGCTGGCGCGCTGGCGGGCCGCGGTGAGCGCCGCGTCGCCCGATCCGGCCGCAGCCGCGTTGAGTGCGGTGACGGTAATCCAGAGGCAGGCGGCGAGGACGGAAAGGTGCGGGCGAAACATGGCGGCAGTCCGGCGCGAGCCGGGTCGCGCGTTCATGAGGCCGCTTAGGGCGCGCTGCAATGCTGCAGGCCGGCCGCTGGGCGGGGCGGGTGGGGCGGCGCATTTCACGCGTGACGGCCTGCGCGCACGCCCGTTCGATGAGGGCGATGAAAACACCCCTCGGTTGGTCGCTCACCTGGATCGTGCTGGGCTTGCTGGCGCCCCTGATGGCGCAGTCGGCGAAGCTGCCGTTGCCGCGCGGCGACGCGGTGGCGCTCGGTTTCGATCCGGTGCGGCTGCAGCGCCTCGATGCGGTGATTCAGGATTACGTCGATCGGAAACAGATCGCCGGCGGCGTGATGTACGTCGCGCGCGACGGCAGGACCGCGCACCAGCGCGCGTACGGGAAGCAGGATCTCGAGGCGGGCACGCCGATGGCGACCGATGCGATCTTCCGCATCGCCTCGATGAGCAAGGCGGTGACGAGCATCGCCGTGATGATGCTGTACGAGGAGGGAAAGTTCATGCTCCACGATCCGATCGACCGTTACATTCCGGCGTTCAAGAATTCCGTCGTGGCGGTGCCGCCGCCAAAAGGATCCGCGCCGGGCGTGAAGTTCGCGACGGAGAAGGCGAAGCGTCCGATTCAAATTCGCGACCTACTGACGCACACCGCCGGCCTCACCTATGGCAGCGGCCCCGCGGCGGAGTTGTACAAGGAGGCGAAGCTCTCCGACTGGTATTTCGCCGACAAGGACGAGACGCTGGAGACGGCCATTAACCGCCTCGGCAAGCTCCCGTTGCACGGTCAGCCGGGCGAGGTTTACCAATATGGTTTTTCCACCGACGTGCTGGGCCGTCTCGTGGAAGTGGTGTCGGGCCTCCCGCTCGATCGCTTTTTCGCGGAGCGGATTTTCGGCCCGCTGAAGATGGTCGACTCGTGCTTCTTCCTCCCGCCGGAAAAAGAGTCGCGGCTCGCCAAGGTATACGGCCTCGAGCAAGGCCAGTTGGTGATCGGCGATCAAGGCCACTACGTGCGCGGCCCGCGGAAATGTTTCTCAGGCGGAGCCGGCGTGCTGTCGACGACCGGAGACTACGCGCGGATGCTGCAGATGCTGCTGAACCACGGCGAACTCGAGGGCGTGCGGCTGCTCAGTCGGAAGTCGGTCGAGCTCATGCACGCCAATCACACGGGTGACCTGTACCGGAAGGACACGAGCGCGTTCGGCCTCGGCTTCTGGGTGAACAACGATCTCGGCTATTTCGGCGAACTCGGGAGCGAGGGCGCATACGGCTGGGGCAGCGCGTACTTTCCGCAGTACCTCGTCGACCCGAAGGAACGCATCGTCGCCCTCTTCATGACTCAGCACCGCCCTTCCGGTGGCATCGATCTCAATCAGAAATTCAAGGTGATGATGTATCAGGCGCTGGTGAAGTAGGAGGACGAGGGGAGTTGAGAGTTGAGGGCTGAGTGTTGAGAGACCAAATCGGCAATGCGCTCGAAAGGTTCGCAGCGTTGCGACGTGCAGTCTGGTCCTCGCATTCTTTCTCTCAACCCTCACCTCTAAACTCTCAACTGCGCGTCAGCGCCGGCGCGGGCGCGCGGCGTGCGGCGCGGTGCAGCTGCCACGAGTTCCACAGATTGTGCCACACGACGTAGAACGTGGGGCCGAGCGCGACGAGCGGGCTCGCGTACGTGAGCGCCAGATAGATCGTGAACGTCGTGTTCTTCTGCCCCAGCGCCTGACTCGCCTCCGCAGGAAAATCACGGCCGCCGATCACGCGGCCGAGCGCGAAACTGACCACGCACACGACCAGCGACATCGTCGCGATGCCCGCGAGCACGCCCAGCGGCGCATCCGTGTGCTGGCGCAGAAAGTCGGACGCGTTCGACGTGATCAGGAACATCGACGCCACCCACATGCCGAACGAAACGTTGCGGAGACGCGCCGGCCAGGCGGCCGCGCCGGGATGTATCATCCGCACCAGCCAGGCGGCGATCATCGGGACAAACACGACGAGCCCGACGCTGGCCGACACTTGGGCAAACGCTTCCGGCGTGGGGCGGCCGAGGACCACGGGCAGCAGCAACGGGAGCAACGCGGCCACGCTGATGTTGGTCAGGGCGAACGCCGCGACGACGTACTCCACGCGTCCGTGCAGGAAACTGATGATCACTGGCGCCGCGATCGCCGTCGGCGTGATGCCGCAGAAGAAACCCGCCAGCGCGATGTCGCGCCCGCCCAGCCACAGCCCCGCGCCCCACGCGGCAAACGCGATCCCGATGTTCGCCGCGAGCAGCACGAGATGACTGCGGTGTAGCGCCGAACGCGATACGCGGGTCTGCAGGAAGACGAGGAAGAGCATCGTCATGACCAGCCAGCGGATCGCCCACGCCAGGACATGCGCCTGCGGCAGCAACGCCCCCAGGGTGATGGCGGAGAGAATGGCGGCGGTGCGGGCGAATCCTTTCACGAGACGAAGGACGGGCACGCAATAGAGCGCCGCGACCCGACGCAACCATGGGTTCGGCGTCGGTAGCGCTTACGGCACGTCGTACACTTCGACGATCGCGACGCCCGTCGTGCCCGCGACGCCGCTGACTTGCACCGTGTAGCTGCCGGGTTGCAAGGTGGCGACGATCGCGGCGTCGCGCGAAGTGGCGGGGAGCGCGAACGCCCCGACCTGCGTGAACGCGGCCGTCAGTTCCGCTGTGCCGCCCCAGTTGTCGTTGCCGCCGATCACCGTTTGGCCGGAGAACAGCTGGAGCTGCGGATCCGCGACCGCGCCGGCGACGTTGAACGGCGCGGCGCCGATCGTCGGTCCGACCGCCCGGATGAGAACTTTTTTCGCGCCAGCGCCGTCGATCACAAAACCGACGGTGAGCCCGGTGCCGAGCGCCTTGAGCACGGAGACGTTCACGAGTCGCGGCGTCGTGGCCGTCATCGCGGTGGACGCGGTGGAGTCGTAGAGCTCCGCGATGACGGTGCCCGTGCCGTTGCCGGAGGCGGAGACGCGGACCGAATTGTCGCCGGCGGCAATACTGGCGAGGACGGCGGCGTCGAGTGACGCCGGGCTGAAATACGCGAAGGCACCCACGGCGGCGAACGCGTTGCTCAGTGTGGTCGTGCCGCCCCAGTTGTCGTTCTCGCCCGTCTTGGTGGAGCCCGCATAGGTCTCCAGCTTCGGATCGCCGAGCGATCCGCCGATGTTGAACGGTGCCGCGCCAAGGGTCGGGCCCGCGGCGCGAATGAGAATGGGTTTGGTGCCGCTGGTCCCCGCGCCGCCCACGACGTAGCCCATGGTGAAGTTGTCACCAGCGGTGGCGATGGACGTGAGGATCGAGAGATTGGTCAGTCGCGCCGTGGATGCGCCCGTCGGCGGAGAGCCGGCTTCCGCCGCACCCGGACTGCCGTTGACGGCGGCCGACGCGCGCCAGGTCGACTTCTCCTTCCAGTCCTGCGCGCCGGTGGTGGCGGGCGCGGTGACGACGATGGAATTGCCGCCGCCCGAGGCTGACGGGTACCACTCCGGTTCAAAACGGAAACGCAGGATGTGAACGTTCCACGGCGACGGCAGCGTGAGCGCGAGCGTTTCGCCGGTGTTGTCGAGTCCGCCGTTGTAGCCGCCGGGTGCCATCACGCCCGCGGCACCGGGATAGCGCGACAGGAACGTGCTGCGATCGTTGACCACGACGATGAAGGCGCCGGCCGCGAGCGTCGTGCCGGCCGGAAACGTGTAGTCGAGGCCGTTCGTGAACCGCACGCCGCTGAGATCGAGCGCCGCGGTGCCGATGTTCTGCAGTTCGATGAATTCATGGCTGCTCGAATTGTTCGCTGCCGCCGGCTGGTACATGATTTCCGTGATGCGCAGGTTGTTCAGCAGCGCCGTGTAGGCGGCGGGCAACGGCGTCTGGTTCGAGATGCCCGGTGTCGGGATCGGCAGCGTCACGAGCGTCGCGGAGCCGTCGGGACTGCGACCGCCCGAGACGTCGCGCGCCTGCGACAGGACGGCGACCTGATCGATCCGCTCATTGTTCTCGCCGGACAATGTGATCGTCTCGCGATCACCATCGAGGCCGAAGACGAAGTCCGCGCCGTAGAGCGGCACAAACCCGGCGGCATCGACGAAGCTGAGCGCGGGAAAGGTGAAGCGGTTGAGCTGCGTGACGTCGTCGGTGAGTCGCACGCCGCCAATGGCGACGGGCTGCGCCGCGGGGTTGAAGAGTTCGATCAAATCGTGATCGAGGCGGAACGTGATCTTGCCGGCCCACTCGTTGATCGTGATCGCGGCGGGACTGCCGAGCGGCACGGGCGCGGCGTTGGCGGCACCGGTGGTCGGGGTCGTCAGGGCCCAGACGTTCGCGGCGGCGCCGGTGCGCGACAGCGAGTAGTTCGGAATCTGAAAACCGAATACGATGGCATCGAGCAGCACGCCGCCGTTGGCCGGATTGTCGTGGAGCCGGACCTGATCGCCCTCGGCGTCGAGCGCAAAGCCCGTATGCAGACCGGGTGCGGTGGTGGCGGTGTCCGCGTAGACGACGAGATAGCCGCCCGCCGGGATGTTGGTGCCGGCGGGGAAGACGTACTTTCGCGGCAGCGCGGGATCGTCCGTGAGACTCTTGCCGGAAAGATCCGCGGCCGAGCTGCCGGCGTTGTGCAGCTCGATAAGGTCGGGAAACGTGGCGCCGTTCGCGATCCGCGTGTTGCTCGCGAGCACTTCATTGATCCGCACGGCCGGAGTCGTCGGGGTCGTGAACGTCGCCGTGCTGGTCGGCACCGCTCCGACCGTTCCTGCGAAGCCGGCTGCCGCGAGGCAGAGCGCAAGTTGCTTGGAACGAGAATGAAGGCGGTGATTCATGGCGTCTCGGAGTGATCGGCCCGGGGGCGGTCGGACTACAGCAAAAGTTTCGATCTGGTTCGTTACGATTCGACTTGGGCCCGCCCCTTGACTTGGCGCACAAGTGAGTGACCGTTGGCAGCTTGTTTGGTTCGTCTCCACGCGCATTCCGCGACGGCTTTCACCCCGAAGTTGTTACCCACCCACCCATGAATAAAGCGACGTTATCCGTAGCATTCGTCCTGCTGGCCCTCGGTTTCACCCCGGCCGGAGTCCGCGCCGGTCTCACGACCGACATGAAAGAAGGCAAACCCGCGATCAAAACGATGAGCCAGCTGGCCTTTGGGCCGGAAGGCGTGCTCTTCATCGCGGACACCAAGGCGGCGGCGATTTTTGCCGTTGCGACCGGCGACACGCAACCCGCGACGGACGCCGCGAAAATCACCGCCACCGCCATCAATCAAAAGGTGGCCGCGCTCGCCGGCACGACCGCGGATCAGATCGTGATCGAGGATCTGGCGGTCAACCCGATCTCGCGGCAGGCCTACCTCGCCGTTTCGCGCGGGCGCGGGCCGGATGCCGTGCCGTTGCTCGTGCGGGTGAAGGCCGACGGCCAGCCGGAGCTGGTGTCGCTGGAGAAAGTGCGTTTCTCGCGCGCGGAGCTGCCGGATCCGGCGGCTGACGCGGTTGTCGGCGAAGGCAAACGGCAGTCGAACCGCCGGCTCGAGGCCATCACCGACATCGCGTACACGGACGGCAAACTGCTCGTCGCGGGTCTGTCCAACGAGGAGTTCGCGTCGACGCTCCGCGTGATTCCGGTGCCGTTCAAGCAGGTCGCGCGCGGGACCTCGGTGGAAATTTATCACGGTGCGCACGGCGGCTACGAGACGCGCGCGCCGGTCCGGACGTTCGTCCCCTACAAGGTGGGCGAAAAGGAACACCTGCTCGCCGCGTACACGTGCACGCCGCTGGTGCAGTTTGCGCTGAGCGACCTGAAGCCCGGCGCGAAGATTCAGGGCAAGACGATCGCCGAGTTCGGCAACGGCAACCGCCCGCTGGACATCATCGTTTATCAGCAGGCCGGAAAAGACTTCCTGCTGCTCGCCAACAGCTCCCGCGGTGTGATCAAGGTGGCGGCCGAGCAGATCTCAGGCGAAACGCCGGCGATCACGTCGAAGGTCGCGGACACCAAGGGCCTGAAATTCGAGAAGATTGCGTGGGAAGGCGTGAAGCAGCTCGACCGGCTGGACGGTCGGCACGCGCTCGTCGTGCGCACCGGCGCCGGCAACGCGCTCAATCTTGAGACCCTCGCGCTGCCGTGATCGTCCGGACGGGGCGCACGCGCGTGCGCCGCGCGGACTCGAGCGAGTGTGATCCGGGTCAGGAATGCCACCTGGGACCGCGACCGCCCTCGGTCGCTCCGGGCCGGTTGCGACCGAGGGCGGTCGCGGTCCCAGGCAGTGCCGTCCCAGTCATAGCCTGGTTCCTCGGCCTCGCCCTCTTCGGCGCGGCCTGGGCGCAGCCGTACGCGATTCACTGGCGCGCGGACGCCACGCCTCCAGCGGTCGAAGTCACCGGCCTGTCAGCCGAAACCGTGCAATCGCTCCGGCCTGACTCGCGCACCGAGGCCGACTGGGCCGCGGTGTTCGCCGTGTTTGCGGAGCAGGGCGGCGACGCGGTGATGCCGCCGATGGTGGGACGCTGGAGTGCGGCCGGCCAGGTGATCCGCTTCGAACCGCGGTTTCCGCTCGCCCCGGGTCTGCGTTATCGCGCCGAGTTCCGTCCGGGCGGCGCCGCTCCCGTGATCGCCTACTTCGCGCTGCCCGCCGATCGCACACCGCCCACGACGTCGGTCGTGCAGGTGTATCCCAGCGCGACGGTGCTGCCGGAAAACCAACTCAAGTTCTACGTGCAGTTCTCGTCGCCGATGAGCCGCGGGGGCACGTACGAACACATTCACCTGCGCGACGCCGCGGGGCAGGCAATCGACCTGCCGTTTCTCGAACTCGACGAGGAACTCTGGGATCCGTCGATGACGCGGCTGACGCTCCTGATCGATCCCGGCCGGATCAAACGCGGCGTGAAACCGCTCGAGGACATCGGGCCCGTCTTCGAAACCGGCAAACGGTACGCTCTGATCCTGGACGCGACGTGCCGCGATGCCGCCGGCCGGCCGCTGCGCGCGGCCTTCGCGAAGACGTTTCAGGTGGGGCCGGCGGATCGGACGCCCCCGGATCCGCAGCGCTGGAAGATCACGCCGCCGGCGGCGGGCACACGCGCGCCGCTGACGGTGGAGTTCGACGAGCCGATGGATCAGGCGCTCGCGTTGCGCTTGATTGACGTGGTCAACGCCGCGGACGGTGGGATCGCGCAGCGCGGCGAGGCGACCTTGGAAAACGAAGAGCGACGCTGGCGCTTCGTACCGGAACGCCCGTGGTCCCGCGGGGTCCATCGCCTGACCGTGGCCACGACCATCGAAGATCTCGCGGGAAACAACATCGGCAAGACGTTCGACGTGGATCTTGCGGCCGGCGCGAAGCGTCGGGTCGGAGATGCGCACGTGAGCGTGCCCTTTGAAGTGCGATGACATCCTCCGGGAGCGCAGGCGTCCCGCCTGCGCTCCCGATATTTTCCCCTGACCCCATGCACTCGCTCATTCGTTTCATCCCGGCCGCGATCGTCGCGGCGTTGTGGTTCACCGCGCCGATCCACGCGCGCGTCGTCGGTCGCGTCCACGCCTTTGCTCCGGCCGGCCAGGCCACGGTGAAGATCGAAGTCACCGGCGGCCCGATCATCTACATCGATCCGACCGGGTTCACCACGTCGCCGGCGGACGCCGACATCATCCTGCTCACGCACAATCACGGCGATCATCAATCCGTCGCGGTGATCAATCGCGTGCGCAAGGCGAACACCGTCCTCGTGTCGTCGCCGCCCGGCGTGCCGGCGTTGATGACCAATTTCGCCGGCACCACGATTCACGCCGTCACCCCAGGGCAGAAACTCACGCTCGGCGGCGTGGAGATCGAGACGGTGCCGATGTACAACGTCGTCAAAAACAACCACCCGCGCGCGCTGAACTACGTCGGCTACGTCGTGAATGTCGGCGGCGTGCGCGTCTATCACGGCGGCGACACGGAACGGTTTCCCGAGATGAAGACGTTCACGGCGGACGTCGCGATGCTGCCGCTCGGGCAGACGTTCACGATGAACAGCGTGCAGGAGGCGGCGGATGCCGCACTCGATGTGCGCGCGCGGATCGCGATACCGATCCACTGGGGACTGGCCGAAGGCACGCTCGCCGACGCGAACCAGTTCGCCACGTTGCTGCGCGATCGCATGGACGTCTTCGTGACCACCGGCCCGAATGGCGTGCCGCTGGAGATTTCCGAGACGATCGCCATCGCCGAGCATCCGGCCAGCCAGACGCTGGCGCCGGGCGCGGCGGCGGCGTTGAGCGTGCAGGCGTCGGGCACCGGCGCGCTGCGTTACCAGTGGCGCCGGAACGGCGTGGCGCTCGTCGGCGCGACGGCGGCGACGCTTCCGATCGCGCGCGCGGCGGCGGACAATGCCGGCGACTATGAAGTGATCGTGACGGATGCCAACGGCCCGCAACGCAGCCGGATGGCGCGGCTCGCGGTCGAGGCGCCGCAACCGGGACGGCTCGTGAATCTGTCCGTCCGTGCCGCCGCGCGCGGGCCCGGCGCGCCGCTGATTGTCGGGGCCGTGGTGGCCGGAGGTTCGAAATCGGTGCTCGTCCGCGGCATCGGTCCGGGACTGGCGGGCTTTGGTGTCACAGGGACGGTGATCGATCCGCGGCTGGACATTCACGGCGTCGTGAACGGTCGCGACACCATCGTGGCGTCGAACAACGACTGGGGCGCGGGGGGCGCGGCCGCGGCGTTGCGCACGACGTTTGCCGCGGTGGGCGCGTTCGATCTGGCGGATACGACGAGTCGCGACGCCGCGCTGGTCACCACGCTGGACAACGCGCGGACGGTGCACGTTTCCGATGCGACGGAACGCACGGGCGTCGCGCTCGTGGAGCTCTACGACGCCGATCCGACCAGTCCGTCGCGGCTGGTGAATCTCTCGGCGCGCAACTTCGCCGGCACGGGCGACGGCACGCTGATTGCCGGGTTCGTCATCAGCGGCAACGTGCCGAAACGGCTCCTGATTCGGGGCGTCGGCCCGCGGCTCGCGGCAGGATTCGGCGTCACCGGGGCGCTCGCCGATCCGAAGGTGGAATTGTATTTGAGCGAGGGCGGACGCAGCACGCTGTTCGCGGCGAACGACAACTGGGCCGAAGTGGGTGCCGCGCCGGTGCGGGCGGCCTTCGTGGCCGCGGGCGCGTTCGATCTGCCGGATGCGGCGAGCCGCGATGCCGCGATGGTGGTGACCGTGCCGGCCGGCGCTTACACTGCCCAGCTCTCGGGCGTGGGCAACGCGACCGGCGAGGCGCTGATCGAGATCTACGAATTGCCCTAATAGTAGGGCGGGCATCCTGCCCGCCTCCGAGGCAGGCGGCACGCCTGCGCTCCCGGGAGCGAATCGCGACGTGATTAGGTCCGTCGTTGATGGCGACGATTGCGCAAGAGCGCGGGCCTCCGGCCCGCATCGCTTGCAGGCAGGATGCCTGCGCTACTATGCGGACGGTGCCGGGATCGGTGCGGTGTCGATGGGAACGCCTCTGTGGTAGGGCGGGCATCCTGCCCGCCTCGGAGGCAGGCGGCACGCCTGCGCTCCCGAGAGCGAATCGCGACGTGATTGGGTCCGTCGTTGATCGCGACGATTGCGCAGGAGCGCAGGCCTCCGGCCCACATCGCTTGCAGGCAGGATGCCTGCGCTACTATGCGGACGGCGCCGGGATCGGTGCGGTGTCGATGGGAACGCCTGTGGTAGGGCGGGCATCCTGCCCGCCCCGGAGGCAGGCGGCACACCTGCGCTCCCGGTGTCACTTCGCGAGGAACAGGTCGCTCTGCACCAGCGCGTGGACGAGGCTGCGCACGCCGTAGGCCTGGGGCTGCGCAGCCTTCACGATCGCGTCGATCTGAGGGCGATCGCTGAAACGCACCGGCGCGCCGGTGGCGTAGATCGCTAGCTGGCGGGCGAGGTTGCCGGCGACCTGCGCTTCGCTGGCGAGGATGAGCTGCTTGAACTCGCGCACATTCGCGAACGGGCGGCCGTCGGGCAGTTCACCGGCGGAGTCGACGGGCAGACCGTAGTGCCACTCGAAGGGTTGACCGTTCTTGCCCAGGCCCTTTTCCCCGGGCTTGTCCGGTGAGACGCCCCGGTAGCGGTCGCGCCATGCGCCCATGACGTCGAAACTCTCCAACGCGAAGCCGGGCGGATCCATCTTGCGATGACACGCGGCGCAGCTGGCGTCGGCGCTGTGCTTCGCGAGCTGCTGGCGGATCGTGACGGCGCCGCGGATATCGGGCTCGACCGCCGGCACCGCGGCCGGCGGCGGCGGAATCTCGTAACCGAGGATGCGCTCGACGATCCACTTGCCGCGCAGCACCGGTGACGTGGTCGTGCCGTTGGCGGTCACCTTCAGGATGCTCGCCTGCGTCATCAGTCCGCCGCGCGGGCTTCCGGCGGGCAGGGCGACGCGCCGCATCGCCGCGCCGGATACGCCGGGAATGTCGTAGTGGCTCGCGAGCCGGCCGTTCAGGAAAGTGAAATCCGACTGCACGAGATTGCGCGCCGGCAGATTCTCCCGCAGCAGCGCCGCGAAGAACATCTGCGTTTCCGCCAGCGCCGCCTCGGTCAGCGCGTCGTCGAGATAGTAGTCGTTGTAGAGCGTGGTCGACGGCGTCGTGTCCTCGATCTTCCGCAGATCGATCCAGTAATCGAGAAACGCATCCACGAACCGTCGCGCCTTCGGGTCGGCGAGCAGTCGCTCGGTCTCGGCGCGCAGGACGTCGGGCCGGTGCAATTCCCCGCTCGCGGCCAGCGTGCGCAGCCGCGCGTCCGGTTCCGAATTCCACAGGAACAGCGAGAGGCGCGTGGCGAGGGCGAAGTCGTCGAGCCGGCCGGGCTTTTCGTCGAGGAAGACGAAGCCCGGTGACGCCAGCACCGCGGTGTAGCTGGCGATCATCGCCTCGGTGAAACTCAGGCCGGCCTTCGTGCGATCGTCGAAGAGCGCGAGGAAGCGTGTGACCTCGCCCGCTCCGACGGGCCGCCGGTAGGCGCGGGCGACGAAGGCGTTGAGCAGGTTCTCCGCGTCGCGACGGGGATTCTTGGATACGACTTCCACCGCGACGTCCTCGAGCGGCACGATGCGCTGGCCGGCGTTGCGGCCGCCATCGCGACGTTCGCCGCGCGCGACCACGGACAGCGTCACGCCGCCGACTTTTCCCGCTGAAACTTTGCGCACCGGCAGGTCGCCAAAGAGCAGGCGATACCCGGCGGTGGTGGTTTCGTCGTAGAGCGGGCCTTCGACTTCCATCCAACGGAACGCCACGCTCGGCGCGCCTTCGGGCGTCATGTGCGGGTTGCGGAAATTGTTTGGCCGCGAGCGGTACAGGCGCGACGCATCCGGCACGAGCGTTTCATTCGCGAGCAGCCAGACCTCGCCGATGTCATGGACCGTGGGTTCGGGCGTGAGATCAAACTCGCCGACGCGGCGGTTCATGATGCCGTTGCGCGTGTAGACCGTGACGGGTTCGTCCCGTTTGCCGGGCGAAATGCGATCGTAGTTCGGGACGTTGGGATTCGGCTGACGGGGCGTGCCGGTTTTGTCGCGCTCGTTGGCGAAGCGCATCGTGATTCCGCCGGGCGCGGCCCACAGCGTGTAGCCGTTGAAACGAATCCGGTAGCGTCCGGCGACCGGCGCGCGAAAGCCGTCCCAGCGGTACGTGAACCCGGTCACGTAGTTGCTCGAGACCCAGCCGACGGCCTCGAGGTCCCGGGTCTTGGGGTCGGCGTCACCGACGGTGAGCGGCACGCGGCCGAAACGGACGTCGGGCTGCGCGGTGGATCCAATGACCGGATACGTCATCCGGTCGGGCGAACTGTTGAAGCTGTTGGGCGTGAACTTGCTCGTGAGGGTGCGCTGATCGCGGGCGTAGTAACGCTGCGTCGTGGTGGGCGGGCGCTCGAGTTGTCCGCTCAGGATCTGGCGAATCGCGTAGTCGGCGGCGGCCATGTAGCGCGCCATGTGCACGTGCGAAACGTCGAGCGCGTCGCCGATTTTGTTGAAGCGATGCGCTTCACCGTCGTCGGGAAACTGGCCCTTGATCTGCAGCCAGGGCGCGTTGAACAGATCGCGCAGGGTGTTCTCGTATTCGTAGCCGTTGAGCCGGCGGCGGGTGGCGCGGCCTTCGCGCGCGATTTTTTCCCGCTCCTGCTTGGTCAACGTCGTGGCCAGCGACTGCAGGAACGTCGTCGTCTCCGTCCCATCCGGCCGGGCCTTCTCCTTGGGCGGCATCTCGCCGGCCTGCAGCCGGTCGTGCACCTTGACCCACGTCTGGAAATTCGCGGCGTCGCCGGGCGCAAACGCCAGTGTGGTCAGGTCGAGGCCCGCCTCCTTGTCGATGTCGTTATGGCACTTCGCGCAGTACTTCTCGGTGAAATCCGCCGTGAGCGGCGCCGCGGGCGCGCCGAACAGGGACGCGGCGGCGACGTGGGCGAGAGCGAGGGCGACCCAGGCTGCGCGCTTCATGCCAGGTCGAGTCCGCGCATGGTGCCGGTGGACGAGGCGAAGCGATCCTCCTCGATGCCCATGCGCTGCAGCATCGAAACAAAGAGGTTCGGCAGCGGGTAATTCTGCGCCGTGTCGAAGCCGAGATGCTGGCCGTGCTTGAAGCCGCCGCCGGCGAGAATCGTGGGCATGTTGAAACACGTGTGCTGGTTGGCGTCACCGAAGTTGGAGCCGTACAGCACCATCGTGCGGTCGAGCAGCGCCTCCTCGCCCTCGCGCACGGCCTTCAGGTTGCCGATCAGATCGGCGAGCAGCTTCATGTGCAGCTCGTCGATCGACTTCAGCTGCGACCGCTTCTCGGTCGATTTCCCGTGGTGCGAGAGGTTGTGGTAGCTGTCCGTGATCTTTGTATCCGGAATTTCGAGCACCGGGGAGGTGACGCTGTCGAGCATCAGCGTGATCGAGCGCGTGGAGTCCGTTTCAAACGCGAGCCGCGCGAGATCGTACATGACCTTCACCTTTTCCATGTACGCGGCGGGGCTGGCGGGATCGACGGGCACGGCCGCTTTCACGACGGGCTTCGGTTTCTTCTCCCAGCCCCGTGACGCCTGGAGCCGGTTCTCCAAATCGCGCACGCTGGTGAAATACTGATCGAGCCGGTCGCGGTCGCGGGCTGTGACGCTCCGTTCGAGTTCCTTCGCCTGGCCGGCGATGGTGTCGAGGATGCTGCGGCCGGTATCCAGTTTTCGGATCTGGGCCTCGACCTGCGCGGGCGTGCCCTGGATGAAGAGCTGTTTGAACACGTCCGCGGCCTTGTCCTCCGGCGGAATTGCCACGCCGGTGCCGGTCCACGACAGGCTGCGCGTGCGGGTGTTGACGCCGAGCGTGAGCGACGGGAAGCGGGTCAGGATGCCGATGCGTTCCGCGATGTGCTGGTCGAGCGAGATGGTGTTGCGGAACGAACTGCTGCCCGGGTGCGGCGCCGCGGTGAGGAAACAGATGTCGGCCGGGTGTCCGCCGTCGACGTTCGGGTGCGACACGCCGCTGAACACGCTGAAGTCCTGCCGGTGCTCCTGCAGCACCTGCAGATAGGGGGACGGCTTGTAGTCGCGGCCCTTGCCGGTCGGGAAAAATAGATCGGGCAGCAGGCCGAGGTTGTTGCAGATGCCGAGCATCCGGCGCGGCTTGGCGCCCGGCGCGAGCGGCGACGACGATGACGCGGCGCGGGCGAACGTCGGCAACATCGACTCGAGAAACGGCAACGACAGGGCGATGCCCGCGCCCTGCAGGAAGCGGCGCCGGGACAGCGCGCGGCGGGTCGAAACAAAGGGGGCGCTGGACGACGGCTGGGGAGAGTGGGACATCGGGAGTGGGGGTGAATCGTACGATCAGTCGCACCCGCTGAGGTGGTCGTTTCGCAGGCTACAATGGGCTCGCGCCCGCGCAAATCGCAAGCCCGCGCCCGCACGAAAGAGCTTAGCGCCGACGGCCAGGCCAGGTGTCGATGCGCTCCCAGAATTTGTCCTGCCGGCCGCCGTAGTATGAGTCGAGAATCGTGTCCATCACGCGGGTCGTGCGGCGCGCGGAGGCTCCCGTGCTTGGGCACGGAGCGCGACCGAGGAGATCGTCGACCACCGACTGGATGAGCGGCTGCTGGACGTGCGGCGGATGCTCGATCGTAAGCACCTTGGCCCCGGCGGCGGTCACGAGCCGGACGGGCGCGTTTTCGAAGACGGAAAACTCTATCTGGCCCTCGGTGCCGTTGATGCGAAACGTGTCGTGCCGGACCTCGGACGCGAAATTCCACTGGGCCGTGCCAGGCACGCCCTCCGCCGTCGTGAACGATGCGCTCACGGCGTCCTCCACGCTGTATCCGGAAGCCAGACACGCCGCGTTGCCTGCGATGTGGCCGAGCGGGCCGAAGAAGTGATCCATCAGATCAAGCGTGTGGGAACCGAGATCGAGGAAGTGGCCGCCGCCGGCCGTGGCCGGAGTCGTGCGCCAGCCGGCGTCGCGCCGGTGATACGGTTCCGCCTGGAAATAATGCACGCCGGTGACCGTGCCCACGGCCCCGAGGTCGAGGAGTTCCTCGACGGCCCGGAAGCGCGGCAGCATCCGGCGATAGTACGCCACAAACAAGGGCAGGCCGCGGCTCGCGAACGCCGCGATCATCGCGTCGCACTCCGCGGTGTTGCGCGCCATCGGCTTCTCGACGTACGCGGGTTTGCCGGCGGCCGCCACCTGCAGCGCGCAATCGAGGTGCGCATCGGGCGGCGTCGCGATGTAAACGGCGTCGACCTCCGGATCGGCGATCAGCGCCGCCGTGGTGTCATACCAGCGCGGCACATTGTGGCGGCGGGCGTAGTCGGCGGCGCGCGCGCCGTCGCGGCGCATCACGGCCACGAGTTGGGAGCGCTCCGCTTTGTTAAAGCCGGGACCGCTCTTGATCTCCGTCACATCGCCGCAGCCGATGATGCCCCAGCGCACGCTCCCGCGATCACGCAAAAATCCCGGGGCAACAACGTGGGTGGCGGAGGAATCGGGCGGGGCCATGCGAAAACCGCAGTCAGCATCACGGCGTTCGGGTTGTCGATACTGTGCCACGCCTCGGGGCGGGCGAGAATTTCGGTGGCGTCGCCGCCGCGGGCGGCTTTGCGTCGTGTCCTCGGATCCAAGGTCGATCCGGCGCTGTGTTTCCCTCCCGTCGACGCCCCGTTCACCCCAACCGTTTCGCCATGCAAGGTTCCCGCTGGTTTCTCGTCGTCTTGTTCTCGGTGTTGATCGCCCGCGCGCAAACGCCGCCGCTGTCCGAGTCGGTCCCGATCGATTTGTCCGGTGTCGTGGCTGAGGCAGGCGTCACGATTCAGCGAGGCTCACCCGGGCTGCGACTGACCTGGCCGGTGGGTCCGGACGAGCGCGGCGAAATCCTCTTCAACCTGCAGCCGAATCGTCCGCTGATCGAACGGCTGGCGATCGGCGCAGGCGCGGCTGGTTCGGAGACATTTACCGCGCTGATGCAACGCGTGGATCCCGTGACGCTCCTGACGGTGGGTGAACGCGACCTGCGCAATCCGGCCGGCTGGGTGGCGTTCTTCGACAACCCGCCGCTGCGCGCCTATCAAACCGTCCCGGCCGTCTTGAAGAAGGTGTCGGTGGAGGTCCGCACCGCGGGTTCGCGCACGCTCGTTCGCATCGGGGACGTGACGGCCGGCGCGTTTCGGGGCGTGCTGGAGTTCACGGTCGTGCGCAACTCTCCGCTCGTGCACGTCGAGACCGTGCTCAGTACCCGCGAGGAGGGCCGGGCGATACTCTACGACGCCGGTCTGGTCAGCCCGGCGCCCGACTGGCCGTCGTTGGCCTGGCGGGACGTGAAGGGCGCGTTGCAGCGCACGCCGGTCGACGTGCGCCGGGTGGTCGCGCCGTTGCACGTCCGCGGTCGGACCGTGGTGGCGGAGGGTCGGGACGGCGGATCCGTCGCGGTGTTTCCCGCGCCGCACCGGTATTTCTACCCGCTCGATTTCGCGGATAATCTGGGCTTCGCGTGGCAGGGCACCTCGGGCAACGCCTTGTTGCGCGGCTATGGTTTTGGCATCCGGCAGCCGCCGGAAGGCGACCGCCGCTGGGTGCCGTGGGTCAACGCCCCGCCGGGAACGGCGCAGCGTCTCGGTGTATTCTATTTTCTGTCACGCGCCGGGGCGGAACCGACGCTCGAGGCCGTGGCCCGTTTCACCCACGGCGATCGCTATCGCAAGCTGGCCGGTCACGTTACGTTCTCGAGCCACTTTCACATCGAGCACGCGCTCGAGTTTCTGCAAGCCCGCCAGCGCCAGGCCACGCGCGGCGTGCCGAGCGGGCTCGAACAGCCCGGCTTCGTGAAGACCTTCAAGGCCCTCGGGGTGGACATCGTGCATCTCGGCGAATTCCACGTGGGCGGCACGTCGCGACTCGCGGCGAACGATCGCCTGGTGCAGTTGAAGGCCCTGCACGACGAATGCGCGCGTTTGTCGGATGGCGAGTTGCTCGTGCTGCCGGGCGAGGAGCCCAACGTGCACCTCGGCGGGCATTGGATGAGCTTTTTTCCGAAGCCGGTTTACTGGGTCCTCAATCGCGCGCGCGACACGCCGTTCGTCGAGGAGGTGCCCGGCTACGGCAGGGTCTATCATGTCGGCAGCGCGGACGACGTGCTCCGGCTGATGGAGCAGGAGCGCGGCCTGATGTGGACGGCCCACGCGCGGATCAAGGGATCGCGGACGTTTCCGGACGTTTATTGGGAGACGCCCTTCTACCGTTCCGATCGGTTCCTCGGCGCCGCTTGGAAGGCGATGCCCTCCGACCTCTCGCAGCCGCGCCTGGGCGCGCGCGTGCTCGACCTGCTCGACGACATGGCCAACGCCGGGTTGCGCAAGCATGTCCTGGCCGAGGCGGACCTGTTTCGCATGGAGCCCGACTATGAGACGTACGCGCATATGAATGTGAACTATGTGCGGCTTGAGCGCGTGCCGCGTTTCGGCGACGGTTGGCTGCCGCTCCTCGAGGCTTTGCGCAGCGGCAGGTTTTTTGCGAGCACCGGCGAAGTGCTGATCCCCGACTTCACCGTTGGCGGCAGGGAGAGCGGCGCCGTACTTAGAAAGGAAGCAAGCCCGGGCGCCGGCGGCACGGCCGAGCTCGTCGCCGCGCTGGAGTGGACGTTCCCGCTCGCGTTCGCGGAAATCATCACGGGCGACGGATCGACGGTGCAGCGGCAGCGCATCGACTTGGCGGATACCGAGGCCTTCGGCCGTCGCACCCTCCGGGCCGAGGTGCCATTGGCCGGCCGGAAATGGGTGCGCTTCGAAGCGTGGGATCTCGCCGGCAATGGCGCGTTCACCCAGCCAGTCTGGATTGAATAGTCGGCGCGCGAGTCGGCTGGAGTCGACGCGCTCCGCGGGCGGCCAGCCGCCGACGGCCGCCGCCCATGTGCAAAATCGTCAGTCGAATGTGTGTGCCCGGAGCTTCTGTCGGTGTGCGATGCTGTCAGTCTGGGACAAACCCTCACGCCTTGTCTGGCGGCGCCCGCCCCGAGCGCGGTCGCGCGCCGAACCCCTGTGCCCTCATGTCACGACTGTACCGTCCGATCGGTTCTGCATTCTTTGCCACCCTGGCTGCCCTCGCGGCGGCTCAAACCATCGCTCCCGCACCTGCGCCCGCATCCGCGCCGACCGCCGGTGCGGCCCGGGACGAGGTCGTCGAACTTTCGCCCTTCGTGACCACGGCCGGCACCGAGAATGGCTACGTGGCGACGAGTTCGCTCGCGGGTAGCCGCGTCAACACGCCGCTCAAGGACATCGCGGCGCAGATCGACGTGATGACCCCGGAGTTTCTCAACGACATCGCCGCGACGAATCTCACGGAAGCGGTCGCGTTCAGCACCAACAACGGCGGACCGAACGAGCAGAATGTCGGCCCGAACAACGGCATCACCTCGACGCGGGGCGGCGGCCGCGCGCGGGGCTTCGACGCGATCACGCTGTCGGCCGACTTCTACGCGACGAACCTGCCCAGCGATCTCTACAACGTCGAACGGCTGACGATCGCGAACGGCCCGCAGTCGATTCTCTTCGGTCTGGGCAACGCCGGCGGCGCGATCGACACCTCGACCAAGCGCGCGCTGTTCCGCAACCGCAACGAGGTCGCTTTCCGCACCGACAACAACGCGTCGTTCCGCACCACGCTCGACGTCAATCGCGAGATTGTGCCGAAGAAACTCGCGCTGCGGTTCGTCGCGCTGCGGAGCAACGAAAACAATGCGGTCGACGGCGCGTACAACGACCAGAACCGGCTCTTCGGCAGCGTCACTTGGAAAGTCGCGCGGGCCACGACGGTGCGCTTCAGCGCCGAACGCATGAGCCAGCGGGCGTCGAACCCCACGAACTTCGTGTCGCAGGATTACGTCAGCCCGTGGTTCAACGCGGGCCGGCCGCTCTACGACAATGCCACCGGCAACGGCTCGCTGACCGCGACCGCGTTTCCGCTCCTCACACGCAATGCGAACGCGCTGCGCGTCGTCTCGTACGGCGGGAGCGGCTCGTCCGTCCTGGTGTGGAACGGATCCGGACTCACCCGCGGTCCGCACCAACTCACCGGCGCGCCCGACACGCGGGATGGTTCGCTGATCGACGATTCGATCTTTCCGACCGATCGCGACCCGCGCGTCGGCGGCCGGCTCAATCGCGTGCAGGGCAGCCTGCTCCGCGGTGCGATTGAGCATCGCGTGACGCCGCAACTCTTCGTCGAGCTGGGCTTCAACTACGAGTCGGTGTCCGAGCTGCTTGGCGGGCCGTTCGACAACGCGGAGTCGGTGCAAATCCAGGCCGACCCGAACCGGTTTCTGCCCGGCGGGACGGCGGCCGCGCCGCAGGCGGCGCTGAATCCGAACGCGGGCCGGCTCTTCATCGAGTCGTTTCCCACTGGCACCGAGGTGCGCAACCTGACCAAGGAGCTGCGCCTGACGACGTCGTACGAGTTCGATTTCCAGCGTCACTTCACCAACCTAGCGCGCCACCTCGGCCGTCATCGGCTCGCCGGCCTGGTCTCGTTGCGCGTCGACGAGGATCGCACGCAGGCCAGTCGGGCGATTATTCTCGGCACCCCTTCGTTCGCCACCGGCGATCTGCTCAACAACAGCCGGCTGCTGCGGTCGCGTTATTACTTCGATCCGGCTGCGGGCAGCTGGACGGCCGCGCCGTTTCCGCAGGGCCGCGGGCCGGCGTTCTTCGGGCCGTGGACGTTCACCGACTCGGCGCGCAACGAGGCGTTCACCGCGACGATGTTCGATCATCCGGGTGGGCGCTCGTCGGCGACGGGCGGATCGCGGAAGGACGTCACGACGTACATGCTCGCGCTGCAGAGCTACTTTTTCAAAGACCGGCTCAACCTCTTCGCTGGTCGGCGCACCGATCAGTTCAAGAGTTACCTGATCCATCCCGAGTCGCTCGTGCGGCGCGACCAGCTGACCGCCGGCGATCAACGCGGCTTGTACGTGCCGCTCGCGCAGTCGCGGTTCGATTCCCATCCGGCGATCGATGATCGCGGCGTGACGTATTCGTACGGCGGCGTGTTCCACGCGCTGCGGTTTCTCTCGGTGTTCGCCAGCAAGTCCGACAACACCGCGCTGCCGCCGGGCTTCCTCGATCCGGACAACCGCCAGCTGCCCGGCATCTTCAGCGATGGATACGACTACGGCTTCCGCGTTTCACTGCGCCAGGATCAGGTCTCGCTGCGCGTCAATTTCTACAAGGAACACCAGCACGCGCTGATCGGCGACGGCCAGGCGGTGCGCACGGCGTCGGCCACGATTGAGCAACGCCTGCGCGGATCGGATCGCCCCGCGGGGATCGCGACGGTGCCGGCCGACGGCTACGATCCGGTGGGCCGCGGCGACGTGTATCGATCCGTTGAGGACAAGATCGGCAAGGGCGTCGACGTCACGCTCACGGCCCGCATCACGAGCCGTTGGGACGTGCGCTGGGCCGTCGGGCAGCAGCGCACGCGGGTGTTCAACAAGTCGGTCGACTTCAATGGCTGGGTGGCGCGGCGGCTGCCGACCTGGCAGAGTTTCGGCGGGCTCGGCTGGACCAATGTCACGATTTCGTCGACCGACCCGCGCACGGTGAAGCAGTTTTACGACGACGCCGTCGCATCGGAGATCGTGCGCAGCCAGCTGCGCAATGATCTCCCGCGTTTCCGCCAGCGCGAGTGGCGCTCGGGCATGTTCTCGAACTATCGCTTCGACGAAGGCCGGCTCAAGGGCCTCAACCTCGGTGGCGGCGTGCGCTGGCTCGATCGCGCGATGATTGGCTTCGTGCAGCGGCCGTATCCGGATGGTTCGATCGGCGACGACGTGACGAAGCCCATCTTCGGCAATTCCATCACGTCGGTTGATTTGCTCGCCGGCTACGGCGGCCGCGTAAAGGTGTTCGGCGGCCGGCCGGTGGGGTGGCGCCTGCAGTTGAATGTTCGAAACCTGCTCGACGAGCACGACATCGATCCGCTGGTGGCGCGCCGCGATGGTGCCGTGCTGGATTGGGGGCGCGTCGAGCCGCGGCAGGTGATTCTCAGCGCGTCGTTCACCTTTTGAGCGTGCACCTTTCGGCTGATCGGTGGTTAGAACACTCGGCATGAAGTTCCGCGTTTTGATTCAGCTGACGGGATGGTTGCTGACGGCGTCAGCACAGCTGGGCGCGGCTCCCGCCGGTAACGTTCAATTCACGAATCCGGTTCGCGCCGGCGACTATCCCGATCCGTCGGTCATCCGCGTGGGTGACGATTACTGGGCCACGGCCACGTCGTCGGAATGGGCGCCGCATTTTCCGCTGCTGCACTCACGCGACCTCGTGAACTGGGAGGTGAAAGGCCATGTGTTCGCCACCACGCCGTCGTGGGCGAAGAGCAATTTCTGGGCACCGGAAATCGCGGAGTATCGCGGACGATTCTTTGTCTACTACACCGCGCGGCGGCAGGACAACCGGCTCGCCGTGGCGGTGGCGTCGGCCGATCGCCCGGAAGGTCCTTACACCGATCACGGCGATCTCGTGGCGCAGGAGGCGGGGTCGATCGATGCGGTGCCGTTCACCGATGCGAAGGGCGTGCGCTGGTTGCTGTGGAAAGAGGACGGCAACAGCCGCAAGCTGCCGACGCCCATTTGGATCCAGCGGCTGCGGGACGACGGTTTGCAGCTGGTCGGCGAGAAGAAGGAGATTCTGCGCAACGACGCGCCGTGGGAGGGTGCAGTCGCCGAAGGACCGTTCGTGCTGCGGCACGGTGAGTACTACTATCTGTTCTATTCGGGCAACGCGTGCTGTGGACGTGGCTGCAACTACGCGCTCGGGGTGGCGCGCGCGAAGGACATGCTCGGCCCGTGGGAGAAGTGTCCCGCGAATCCGTTGCTCGCTGGCAACGCCGCGTGGCGGTGTCCCGGCCACGGCAGCATCGTGACGGATCGCGCGGGCCGTTACTGGCTGCTGTATCACGCGTATGCGGCGAAAGGCTTTGTGGCTACCGGGCGGCAGATGCTGCTCGACGAAGTGGTGTTTGGCGCGGACGGCTGGCCGTCGATCAACGGTGGCAAGGGCGCGAGCAGCGGCGCCGCGGCGCCGGCGGGCGTCCGTACCCAGAATGATGTGACGCGGTTCCGCGCGGACTTTGACGCGAACGGTGGGCTGCCGCCGGGTTGGCAGTGGCCGCTCGGGACGACGCTCGAATCACGGCAGGTGGACGGACGGCTCACGCTCGTGGCGCGGACCGGTTCGGCGGCCGCAGTGCAGTCGATCCTCGTGCCGTCGTTTGTCATCGAGACCGCGGTCGACGCGCGCCGGCTGGAAAAGGGCGCGGACGCCGGCCTCGTGGTCTTCGGCGATCGGGTTAACCACCTCGCGCTGCTTACCGACGGGAGGGAGGTCCGCGTGTGGAATCAGCGCCGTGGCGAGCGCGTCATGGTGGCCGCGACGCCCGCGCGACCCGGCGAGATGATTCGCCTGCGCATCGCGTGCATCGACGGAAGCCGGTTTCGTTTTGCGGTGCAGGATGCATCGGGTGGCTGGCGGGAGCTCGCCGGGGAGACCGACGGCAGTTTCCTGCCGCCGTGGGATCGTGGATTGCGCGCCGGACTGCAGGTGACGGGCGCTGACGCTGCCGCCGGAAGCTTCGATTATTTCTCGTCCGTGCCCGGCGACGACAGTCTCTTTGCCCGCTAGCAGGCGTCTGCCCCTGACCGCTCCTTAATTCCAATCCCATGAAACGACGTTCTCTTTTACTCCCGCTGTTGGCCGTGATCGTGGCGGTGTCGGGTTCGTGGCTCCGTGCCGCGGACGCCGCGAAGCGTCCCCATATCATTTTCATTCTCGCCGATGACATGGGGCTCGGCGACCTCGGGTGTTATGGCGGCACGCAGGTGCCGACGCCGCGCATCGATCGGCTCGCGGCCGAGGGCACGCGTTTCACGCAGTACTATTCTGCGGCGCCGATTTGTTCGCCGTCGCGCGCCGGCTTGATCACGGGCATGCATCCGGCGCGCTGGCGGATCACAAGTTTCCTGCAGACGAAGAAGGGCAACGCCGGATGTGAGCAGGCGGACTTCCTGGATCCGCGTGCACCGTCGCTGCCGCGGGCGTTGAAGGCGGCCGGCTATGCGACTGCGCACATCGGCAAGTGGCATCTTGGCGGCGGGCGCGACGTGACCGAGGCGCCGAAGTTTGCCGCGTATGGCTATGACGAACACGCGGGCACGTACGAGAGTCCCGAGCCGCATCCCGACATCACCGCCACGAACTGGATCTGGTCGGCCCAGGACAAGGTGAAGCGCTGGGACCGCACGGCGTTCTTCGTCGAACGCACGCTCGATTTCTTGACGAGGCACCCTGACCAGCCCTGTTTCGTGAACCTGTGGGCGGACGATGTGCACACGCCGTGGGTGCCGGACGAGGTGTCCGACAAGAAGGATCTGCCGAAGAACTTTCGGCCCGTGATGGCGGAGTTCGACAAGCAAATCGGGCGGCTGCTCGATGGCCTGAAGGCGCGCGGGCTCGAGGAAAACACCGTCGTGGTGTTCGCGAGCGACAACGGCGCGCTGCCGACGTTTCAGGGCTCACGCTCGGGCGGATTTCGCGGCAGCAAGCTGAACCTGTACGAGGGCGGCATTCGGATGCCCTTCATCGTGCGCTGGCCGGGCAAGGTGCCGGCGGGGCGCGTCGACGAACGGTCGGTGCTGGCTGCGGTCGATATGTTTCCGACCATCGCAGCGATCGCGGGTGCGACGCTGCCGCGTGACGCTGCGATCGAGGGTCTCGACCTGTCGGCCGTGTGGCGAGGGCAGCCGGCCGCGGCGCGCGGTCCGCTGTTCTGGGAGTACGGCCGCAACGATGAGTTCTTTCGTTATCTGGCGAATGATCGCAGTCCGAATCTCGCGGTGCGTCAGGCGCAGTGGAAACTGCTGGTGAACGCGGACGGATCGAAGCCCGAGCTCTACGATCTCTCGCTCGATCCGAAGGAAGCCAACAACCTCGCGAGCGCGCAGTCCGCGCGGGTGAAGGAGCTGACCCGCCTCGTGCTCGACTGGCGCGCGACCTGGCCGAAGCAACCGTGAACCTTGGGTGCGCGCCACCGGCCTGCTCCCTTGGGGCGGCCGGAGGCCGCCCCTACTGACCTATTTCCACATGTCGAAATTCTATTGCTTTCTACTCCTCGCGGTGGCGCTGACGGCATCGCTCGCGGGCGCCGGTGCGGCCAAGCCGAACCTCGTGATTTTTCTCACCGACGATCACAGCCTGCTCGATTCGACGGTGTATGGCGCGAAGGACGTGAGGACGCCTCACATGCAGCGGATCGCGGCGGCCGGTCTGGTATTTGATCGGGCGTTCGTGGCTTCGCCGAGTTGCGCACCGAGCCGGGCGGCGCTGTTGACCGGATTGATGCCGGCGCGAAATGGCGCGGAGGCGAATCACTCGAAGCCGCGCGCTGACATCAAAAAGCTGCCGGCCTATCTGCAGGAACTCGGCTACGAAGTCGTGTCGTTCGGCAAGGTGTCGCACTACCAGCACACGGGCGACTATGGCTTCGATCACTTCGCTCATGACAAGTTTCACGAGGACGTGGCGATCACGGCGGGCATCGCATGGCTGCGGGCGCGGCGGAGTGCGAAACCGTTGTGCATTTTCTTCGGCACGAACTGGCCGCACGTGCCGTGGCCGCAGCAGCCGGAGGGTTACACGGCGGCCGACGTCACGCTGCCGCCGACCCTGGTCGACACGCCGCGCACGCGGGAGGCGAGGGCGGAATACTATGCGGCCGTCGGGCGGATGGACACCGAGATGGGTGCGGCCTACGACGCGGCGCGCGAGGTGTTGGGCGCGGACACGTTTTTTATCACGACGGCCGACCACGGGGCGCAGTGGCCGTTTGGCAAGTGGAACTGCTACGATGCCGGCATCCGCACGCCGATGATCGCGGTGTGGCCCGGGCGAATCGCCGCGGGCACGCGGACGGCCGCGATGGTGAGCTGGATCGATCTGCTGCCGACGCTCGTCGAGGTTGCCGGGGGAAATCCGCCGCCGACGATCGACGGACGTTCGATTGCCGGCGTGTTGCGCGGGGAGAAACAGGAGCATCGCGATCGCATTTTCACCACTCACAGCGCGGACGGCCGGATGAACATTTATCCCACGCGCAGCGTTCGAACTGCGGACTGGAAATATATCCGCAACCTGCATCCGGAATTCTATTACTCGACGCACGTCGACCTGGTGCGCGGCGGCAACAGTCCGGCGTACTTCGCCAGCTGGGAGGAGAAAGCGCGCACGGATCCGGCCGCGGCCGCCGTGGTGAAACGCTATCATGAGCGGCCGGCGGAGGAATTGTACGACTTGAAGGCGGATCCGTTCGAGCTGCGCAATCTCGCCGGCGAACGCGATCAGGCGGCGCGGCTGGCGGCGTTGCGCGGCGAGGTCGACGTGTGGATGAAGGATCAGGGCGACACCGGCCAAGTCTATGGCGAACCGCGCCGGCTCAGCGATCCGAAGCGGGCGGAGCCGCCGGCGGCGGGCGCGGCGAAGAAAAAGAAGTAGCCGGGCCGGAACAATTCAGGTGCCCGCGAATCACGCGAATGGCTGCGAATGATGAGAAGGAAAAATGCCCTCATCGCAGGCTGACCATTCACGGTGAGTGGCTGGAATCGAATTCTGCCGCAACCATTCGCGGCCGTTCGCGTGATTCGCGGGAGCCTTCTGCAGGCTTCCAGCTCAGTGCGTCATGATGTAGCAGATGATATTTATCACGAGCGGATAGGCGATCTTCTCGGCGTACTTCTCGAAGTACTCGTGATTCTCGCCCTCGCGCTCCCAGCCGTCGCTGTCGTCGGAGTTGTGCAGGCCCATGACCATGATGCGGCCCTTGGGATCGAAGATGACGCGATGATGGACCTGCGAGTCGGGCACCTTCAGGCCGATGTGGATGTTGGGCACTGCGACCTTTTCGCGGATCGTCAGAATCATCCGGTAGAGCGCGTGCTCGATTGGCAGTTCCTCGAAGCGCGAGCCGGGCAGGATTTCCTGGAAGAGACGCACGACGTTCGCCTCTTCGCGTTCGCCCCAGTAATCCGTCATCAGCATGAAGCCGCCGTTGAGGAGATATTTTCGCAGCGCGACGATCTCGTCGGGCGTGAGTCCCATGGCGCCCGGGGCCGACGCGAAGAGAAAGGGAAACTGGTTCAGTTCGGGATCGGTGGCGCGGACGAGCCGGGCGTTGGGATCGACCTTGAGGGAAGTCAGCTGCTGCAGGCGGTAGGAGAGATTCAGATCGGCGTCGGGCAAATCCGTCGTCCAGCTGCCGCGGCCGGAATTGGCGGGACGAGGGGCCGCGTCGTAGCGCAGGCGCGCAAACGTGAACACATCGGTGCGAAATCCGGCCGGGTTCTCCCATTCCGGAGTGCCGGTGCTGCGGGTGCCGATTTCGCGCGCGGTCTTTGTGCCGGGTGCCACGTAGATTCGCCCCCCGCCGGAGAAGCGCCCCTGGCCGAAGAGGAACCCGCTGACGACGAGGACGGCGGAAAGCCAGACGATCGGCCGGGCAAAGCGGCCTCGGGCGGGTGCGGGCATGCGGGTGCGGAAGAGGTACGGTGAATCCGGGGCGAAGCAAATCGAATGACGGATGGGTGCAGCAAGGGAACGAGTGAAAGCAGCACTTTCATCACGGACCGGCCTGAGCCGAACCCGCCACGTCCATCAAGCCGTTCGTCGTTCGGAATGTCTGGCCTGAATGCGCAGGCTAGTCCCGCAACGTGCAACAGCCTGACCCCTTCCGGAAGGGGTCAGGCTGTTGCACGTTGCAGTGCCGTATCCGCCCGGGACGTCGGGGCACAAAAAAGACGCGGCTTGGGCCGCGTCTCGGATGCAAGCTGGTCTCCGTTGGAATCGATCAGGCAGCCATCTGGGAGTGACTCATCTGCTGCATGGCCAAGGCCTGCTGTTTGAAGGCGGCGAACTCATTCAGCAGGCGCTCGTCACCTTTGGTCAGACCCACAAAGCCGTCCTCGCCTTCATAGCCCTCCGGAGCTGTCCGGATGGCGTGGAAGGCGATGACCGAACCGGCGACCACCATCAACGAAACGAGGGAGACGATGTAGAAGAGGGCGCTGTGCATGGGCGTACTATGCACTATCGGATCAAAATCGAATATCCGTAGACCTACTCGATTGCAGCGTGGGCCGGCCCGTACGCATTGGCCGCACCTCTGCTTAGACTCAGCTGGAAAACGAGTTGGGTAAACGCCTCCGGAAGCCGCCATCCGACGAAATCGACGGCGGTGCGCGCTGCATCCCGTTGCAAGCACCCCTTTCCACCCGTCCGCCGGGATTGCGGGCGGCTTCGCGGCCGGGACCGGGCGGGCGTTCTCATGGCTATATGTGCCGATAGCCTCGTTTCCACCAGCCATGTCCCAACCGGAGGTTGACCTCGGCAGAATCGCGGGCGGGATGGAGCGCTCACATCGATGCGATCCGCGATCACGGTTTCCCTGGTACCCGAGTCAAAAGGCGGCCCGTTTGTGTTTTCCCAAGGTCTGCCGGATGCCTGCGAGCACGCGGCGGCGCTGGGCTTTGACGCCGTGGAAATCTTTCCGCCGTCGGCCGGTGCCATCGACGTCGCCGACCTGACGCGGCTGCTGGAACGCCATCGACTGCGGGTGGCCGCAGTCGGCACCGGGGCCGGCTGGGTCGTGCGCAAGCTCACGCTCTCACATGGCGATGCGGCGGTGCGGCAGGACGCGCGTGCGTTTGTGCGCGCCATCATCGATCTCGCCGGCCGGTTCGGCGCGCCGGCCATCATCGGCTCGATGCAGGGGCGCTGGGATGCCGCGGTGTCGCGCGATCAGGCGCTCGCGTACCTGGGCGAGGCGTTGAACGAACTCGGCGACCACGCGGCGCAGCACGGCGTGCCGCTCTTGTACGAGCCGTTGAACCGCTACGAAACGAATCTCGTCAACCGGCTCGGCGACACCGCGGCGTGGCTGCGTACGCTCCGGACGAAGAACGTGCGCATCCTCGCGGATCTTTTTCACATGGGCATCGAGGAAACGGATTCCGCGGCGGCATTGCGCGCGGCGGGGGCGATGGTCGGTCATGTGCATTTCGCGGATTCGAATCGTCACGCGATCGGCTTCGGCCAGACGGCCGTCGCGCCGATCATCGGGGCGTTACGGGAAATCGGATACGCCGGTTACCTGTCGGCCGAAGTGCTCCCGCTGCCCGATGCGATGTCCGCGGCCCGCCAGACGATCGCGGCCTTCCGGCAGCATGCCGGTCCGCGCTGACTTTGTCCCCATGCTCAAAACCTCGCTGCTTCACCCCGACATCCTGCGCGTCCTGGCCCGGGCCGGACACCACTCAAAGGTTCTGATCGCCGACGGCAACTATCCGGCCTCAACCAAGCGCGGACCGAACGCCGAGCTCGTCTGCCTCAACCTCGCGCCCGGCGTGGTGAACGTCGCGCAGGTGTTGCGCGCGTTGCTGAGCGCGGTGCCGGTCGATCACATCAACACGATGGGCATCCCGCCCGACGATCCCTACGCCCAACAGGGCGAGCCGCCCGTCTGGGCGGAGTACCGCGCGGTGATGGCGGCCGCGGGCGTGAAATTAAAACTCGAGCCGGTGCTGAAGTGGGATTTCTACCAGCACGTGGAGAGTCCCGATCACGTCCTGACCATCCAGACCGCCGATCAGGCGCTCTGGGCCAATGTCCTGCTCACCCTCGGCTGCCGCACCGACTGATTCTCTTCCCATGCAAACGCGTCGACTTGGTAACACCGATCTGCAGCTGCCCGTCCTCAGTTTTGGCGCGAGTTCGCTCGGGGCCGAATTTCGCAGCGTGACCCTCGATGAAGCGCTGGGCAGCGTGCGCGTGGCGCTCGACTGCGGGCTCAACCTGATCGACACGTCGCCGTTCTACGGCCGAGGCATGAGCGAGGTGCTGCTCGGCATCGCGCTCAAGGGTGTGCCGCGGGAGAGTTATCTCCTCTGCTCGAAACTGGGGCGCTACGATCTCACCCATTTCGATTTCTCGGCGAAGCGCGTCGCGGAAAGCATCGATGTGTCGCTGCACCGTCTCGGCACCGATCATCTCGACATCATCCTGTGCCACGACATCGAGTTCGTGCCGATGCAGCAGATCGTCGACGAGACGCTGCCGGCGTTGCGCAAGATCCAGCAGGCGGGCAAGGCGCGCTACATCGGCTTCAGCGGCTATCCGATGAAGATTTTCCGCTACATCCTGGATCAGACGTCGGTCGACTGCGTGCTCAGCTACAACCAGTACACGCTGCAGAACACACGGTTTGCCGACGAGGCCGTGCCGTATCTGAAGGCGAAGGGCGTCGGTGTGATGAATGCCGGTCCGTTCAGCGCGCGGCTCCTGACGAACGCACCGCTGCCCGCGTGGCTGAAGGAGCCGGAGTCGGTGAAAGCGGCGGCGCGCCAGGCGGCGGCGCACTGTGCGGCGCGGGGCGTCGATATCGCGAAGCTCGCGCTGCAATTCTCGCTCGCGAACCCGGACATCGCCACGACGGTTTCGGGCAGCGCGAATCCAAAGAACATCCGCGCGTGGGCCGACTGGGCCGCGCAGCCGATTGACCGGCAGCTGCTCGCCGAGGTGCAGGCGATCTTCGCGCCGGTGCACAATCTCGGCCACCGGGAGGGGTTGCCGGAGAATAACTGAGGGATGCAGGGAGTTGAAAGGTGAAGGTTGAAAGTTGAAAGCGCGAACCCCGGCACACCACGATCGGGTCTTTCAACTTTCAACCTTCACCTTTCAACTGTCGCGAATCCGCCAACCGATCCGATATCCGTCATGAAAGCCATCCAACTCGAGAAACCGCAGTCGTTTCGCGCCCTCACCGTGGCGGAGCCGGCTGCGCCCGGGCCGGGCGAGGCCCTGGTCCGCATTCACCGTATCGGGATTTGTGGGACGGACTACGGCGGCTACCTCGGCAAGATGCCGTTCTATTCCTACCCGCGTATTCCCGGCCACGAGCTGGGCGTCGAGGTGCTGGCCGTGGGCCCGGACGTGACCAACGTGCGCGCGGGCGATCGCTGCTCGGTCGAGCCGTACATCAACTGCCAGCGCTGCTACTCGTGCCGCCGCGGGCTCACCAATTGCTGCGAGTCGCATCAGACGCTCGGCGTGATGTGCGACGGTGGCATGTGCGAACGCATGCTGCTGCCGGCGCGGAAACTGCACGTTTCGCGGACGCTCAGCATGGAGCAGCTGGCGCTGGTCGAGACGCTCGCGATTGGTTGTCACGCGGTCGACCGCGGCGATCTGAAGGCGGGCGAGCATGCGTTGATCATCGGCGCGGGCCCGATCGGTCTGTCCGCGATCGAATTCGTGAAGGTCGCGGGCGCGCGCTGCATCGTGATGGACGTGAACGAAGCCCGCCTGCAGTTCTGCCGGGAGCGCATGGGTGTCGATCACACGATCGCGGCGCGGGGCGACGGCAGGGAACTCGAGGCGCTTCAGGCGCTCACCGGCGGTCAGCTGGCCGACGTCGTCATCGATGCGACCGGCAGCAACAAGTCGATGAGCCACGCGTTGAACTACTGCACGTTCGGCGGCCGCCTGGTGTATGTGGGCATCACGCAGCAGGAGGTGTCGTTTCCGCACGCGCCGATCATGCACCGGCGGGAACTTTCCATCCGCGCCTCGCGCAACGCGCTCTCCCGTGATTTCGCGCGCATCATCGAGCTGATCGAGACCGGCCGGATCAACACGGATCCTTGGATTACGCATCGCGCGCGATTCGATGACATGATCGCGCAATTTCCCGCGTGGCTCAAACCGGAGTCCGGCGTAATCAAGGCGATGGTGGCGATGGAATGAGGAGCCGACGCCCGTGGCTGCAGGTGAAAACGCAACGGGCGCCTGGCCCGCGCAGCGTGCTTTTCGATTGTCACTTAAAGTGTGCTGAATCAGCCCTTACGCGGAATCGGCGCATGATGATTGAAGGTCGAAGCAGCCCTGAAGCTCGAGGCGATGAGAAACACACGTCCTAGTCCTGGAAGCAGCGACGGGGCGGGGGCCCGCGTGCCAACGGTGTTTGTGGTCGATGCCCTCACCGCGATTCGCGAGTTGCTCGTGGGCTACCTGAGCCGGCTCGAGGGATTTCAGGTGATCGGCTCGTCCGGAGAACGTGGCGAGGCGGAACGTGAATGCGCGCGACTGCGGCCTGATCTCGCCGTCGTTGATTGGATTCACCTCGCGGATACCTCGAGCGAGAATCTCGCGGAAGCCATCCGCCGGACGAGTCCGGGCACCAAGGTCGTGGTGTTCGCCGCCACCGCGGAGACGCACTTCGTGAGCGATGCGATCGCCGCGGGCGTCGCCGGCTTCGTCGTCAAGAGTGCGCCGTTGGAGTCGCTGGCGACCGCGCTGCGGGTGGTGGCCGGCGGAAAGCAGCACTTCTGTCCCGAGATGGCTGACGTCCTGCGCGAGTTGCTGCGCCGTTCGTCGATGAGCGCGGGCAAGGCCAGTTACCTGTCGCACCGCGAAAAGGAAGTCCTGCGCGAGATCGCCCAGGGGCATGTGTCCAAGGAGATCGCGGCCACGTTCAACCTGTCCGTCTACACCGTGGAGAACATCCGGCGCCGCATCATGCGCAAGACCCGGTTGAAGTCGGTGGCCGAGCTCACCCTGCACGCGGTCCGCCTGCAGCTGATCCCCGCGCCCAACGGCGCGCTGCCGGACGCTGCGCATGACCTGAAGTAACGGTGGCGAGCACGCCGGAAACGAATAGCCCGAAGTGTGCTCCCGGCGATTCAAGGCGGCGACGTGGAGGACGTTGCGCATCCCCCGGACGGATACTGCTTATTCCGCGGCGGGGTGTTTCAGCTTGATGAAGCGTGCTCGTTGTCCACGATTTGCGTTACATATGCATATGAGCTCCGCGGTCCGCAGCCTTGGTTTTGCCTCGAATGGCACGTGTTGGTTCCGAGCGACGGCGCTCGTGGTGTTGGGCGCGTTTTCACTGCTGTTTTCCGGCTGTGCGTCCGGCCCGGTCGCGGCGGGCGCTCCGGCCAAGGTGATGCCTGACGTGCAGGTGCTGAATCCCGGCGACGTCATCCGGATCGCGTTTCCAGGATCGCCCAGTCTGGATACATCCCAGCAGATCCGCCGCGACGGCCGCATCAATCTCGCGATCATCGGCGAACTCAAGGTGGTCGACAAGACCCCGGCCCAGCTCGAGGCCGAGTTGCTCAAGGCGTACGACTCACAGCTGGTCTCGAAGGAAATCAAGGTGACGCTCGTGTCATCGGCCTACTCGGTTTACGTCCAGGGCGCGGTGATGAAGCCCGGCAAGATCACGCCGGAGCGTGCGCTCACGGCGTTCGACGCGGTGATGGAAGCCGGTGGTTTCACGCCCACGGCCAATCCCAAGAAGGTGATCGTGATCCGCCAGGAAGACGGCCAGGTGAAGACCTATCCGCTGGACATGAAGAAGGTCCTCAACGGCGAAGCCAGCGAACCCTTTTACCTGAAGGCCTACGATACCGTCAGCGTGCCGGAAAAAATCTCCTGGTTCTGAGCCGGGTGATTGTCGTCACGCTTGCGGGCGGTCGCGCGCAACGCGCGCGCCGCCAGCGGTCGGCCCCGAAGGTGTCGGGGCGTCAGCCGCGCCGGCGGAACGCCTTCCAGTTGTCCAGGCAGCGCTGCGCGGTTTCCAATTCCGGATAGCGGCTGCCTTCCTGCTCGAGCAGGTAAAACTCCACGCCGCCCACCGATTCCGCCGCGGCAATAATGTCCTTCCACGGCGAAATCCCTTCGCCGAAGAGCACGCGGTAGCCCTTTTCCTCGGTGCGCGGACCGGGCGTCCAGTCCTTGAGATGAACGCTCCGGATGCGGCCCGGATTGGCCTTGATCCACGCCACCGGATCCACGCCGACTTCCATGCAGGTGCCGACGTCGAGCTGCAGGATGAACTCGGGCGGCGTGTTCTGCGCGATGACGTCCATGATGCGCAGGCCGCCCTCGAGCGACTTCCATTCCGTCTGGTGATTGTGATAGCCGGCGGCGAGCCCGTGGACCTTCAACGTTTCGACCGCGGTCGTCAGCTGGCCGCAGGTCCTCTTCCAGCCTTCGAGCCCGGTGGCGTCACGCGGCGGGCTGGCCAGCACCAGCTGGCGCGCGCCGATGATCTGGTTCAACTCGATCGCCTTCGCCATGGTTTCGCCGGTGAAGGACGCGAAGCTGTTGTGCGTCGAGTAACAACGCAGGCCGATGTCGTCCATCAGGGTGCGGACGCCCTTCGCGAACGGAAACGTCCACTGGAAGTAGGGCGAATAGAACTCCACGACCTCGTAGCCCATCTTCGCCACGGCGCGCAGGGTATCCGGCAGATTGCGCATCAGCTCGGTGCGTACCGAATAAAGTTCGAGGCCGATCGGAAAACGCTTCGGGCCGCTGGCCTGAGCGGCCACGTCGGCGACCGGCGTGGTCGCCGCGAAGGCGCGTCCACCCGCGGCGTGGGCGAGCAGGGCGGCCGGAAGCAATCCGGAGAACGCGAGAAAATCGCGACGGGAACAGGACGCCGGGGTCGGGGAGTGCGAGCGCATGGCGATTCCTTAGCCCCTTTTGGCCCGGGACAACAAGGGGCAAACGCGAGCGGGCACGGGTGACGTCAGGCGGGTTTGGCCACCGCCTGGCGGAGAATGGCCATCGACGCGCGCCGCGGTCAGATACGGTCCGGAGCCGTGGAGCATAAAGTCGCTTTGATATGCGGCCTGCTTGTCGCGAACGATTCGAAGGGACGGGCCACGCCGTCGCAGCATGGCCTCGACGCCGTGGCCCACGTCGCTGGGCCAGAGCGAAACCTCGGCCTCGGGAAAGTGACGTTACAATAACGCGAGCACGCCCGGCGTGTGGCCGATGTCCCCGATGTCGATGGTCTGCGAGGACGAACGCAGGGCTGGAGAGGTCCGCTCAGGGAATCGCGGTCATGCCGGCCATGGCGGCCCTCTTCGTCGCGTACTGCGACGCCGTGAGCCGGTGGAAGCCGAGGCGGGTGGCGCTCAGGACGATGGGCTCGAGCGGCACGTCGTGGTTGACCTGGCTGAAGTCGTAGTGGAGACCCCAATACCGGCCGGGCGCGCGGTAGCAGCGACTGTGGGTGAACGGCTCCATCGCGACGCGGCTTTCGAAAAGTCCGACCATCGAGCCGCGGATGTAGAGCGAGTCGCCTGACCAGTTGTCGAGCAGCCGGGGAAAGTTGTTCGCGCCGCCGCTGTTCACGTTGTTGCCGTTGCGCGCGGGAGAACCGGCGGAAACGGTGACGCCGCCGCCGGTGACGCCGCTGGTCGGCGCCCGGTCCGTGAGCCCCGTGGGGTTGTGATGGCTGGGCACGATGCCCACCACAAGGGCGGTGGAAATCTCCGTGGTGCTGGCGTCGAGCTTGATGGCGCTGGCGGTGCCGTTGCTGCCGGGCGTGTTCAGATTGGGGAGGATGCCGGGCTTGATCGCGGTGGCGTTGTAGACGCCGTCATCGCTGCCGGCCGCGGCGGTGTTCCAGGTGGCGGAGTTCGCGGCGATGGGCAGGGCGCTCTTGGCGTCGCACCAGCCGTTGGTCTGCGCGTAGGTGTAGCTGCCGCCCCCGCCGCTCTGCGCGTAGACGGGCTGGGAGAGGATTGTGACGGCGTCACCGAAGACGGAGCACAATTTCTCGCTGGCGGAATCCGGATACTTGGCGCTGTAGCCGCCGTTGCCGGTCGAGGTGGCCGTGCTGTTGATGGTGCCGTCGGCGTTGTAGTGCCCGACAATATACACGGCGTCGTTGGTGGCGATGGTGCAGCCGGTCTTGGTGGCGGTGCTGAGCGAGGCGACGGGGCCGCGGCCGTTCCAGAGCCTGACTCCGGAATCGACGCGGTCCGCCACGCCCGAGGTCTGGGAGCGCTGTTCAGCATCCAGGGAATGGATATAGACGGCGATGCCGTCGTACCAGGCATCGGTCAGCGCCGACGCCGGCACGGCCAGAGTTCGCGGATCGGACGGCAGCGATGGCGGGCTGGCGGGCGGGTAGTAGAGTTGGAAGGGATCGCGGCGCGTCTGGTTCGAGGCGTCCGGAAACACATTGAAGGCGTACGGCGAGGCGGTGTCCTTCACCCCGAGTCCCCAGTCGGCCGTTGTGGCGGAGGCGTTGTAGATGCAGTTGCCCCAGCCGGTGCCCGCGGTGGGCGGCAGATCGAGTTTGTAGCCGTTGCTGGTGGTGGCCGAGGAGACGACGCGGGCCACCATCATTTTCAGGCGGGCCACATCGAAATCGATCTTGGCGATGGGGCGGGGCGTGAAGGTGAGGCCTGATCGCCCGAAATCAGCGGCCGTGCCGGCCGTGCCCATCGCGCCGCTGCCGTTCGCGCGGCGCAGGTCGTAGAAGTAGGCGTCGGCGACATAGGGCGTGGCCGAGCCGTTGGCTGGAAACGTCGGAAACGATCCGAGCGCGTAGCCGGAGGTCTTGATGGGGCCCGCGCTGTCGACGATCGTGGAGGTGCCGCTGACGGCGTCCCAGGCATTCGCCGCCGTGGGAATGCGGAGAATCTGATTGATGCCCACCGAAGTCGTGTTCGTGAACTGATTCGGCAGGTTGTTCTGGTACATGATGTCGTCGTCGGTGTTCATCACGCCATCGGATCCGGCCGCATGACCGTAGCTCGGCTGTCCGGGCAGGACGACCTCGGTGACGGTGTGGCTGCCGTCGGTGTTGATCTTGTTCAGCCAGCAACGGTAGGAGCGCGGCAGCAGCGTGATGGTGGTGCCGTCTGGCAGCTTGCCTTCGCGGCGGGTGTCGTCGGGGTTGACCATGATGTAGAGGCCCGCGCGCCAGGAAATTTTGATCTGCTTCAGCGTCGAGCTGTCGGTCGTCCAGGCAAACGACGAGCCGTTGTAGCGCTTGTGGTCGGGCGACTCGATGATCTGCCGGCCGTTGTTGCGATCGTCCTCGGCCGTGGCGGGATCATCGGTCTCCTTGTAATTGCCGATGCCTGGCAGCACGAGTTTGGTGACGCCGTGGATGCCGCTGCGCAGGTTGCCGTTGTAGGTCGTGGTGGCCCAGGATTTGAAGTTGGCGAGTTCGCTTGCGGTGGGCGGAAAGTCGGTGGTTTGCCAGCGACAGTCACGCCACAGGCTGCTCGCGTTTTTCAGATCGGTCTGGGTCGTCGTGTTGGTGTGGGTGAACGTGACGCTGCCGCTGGCGGGCGTGAGGGTGGGCGTGGTGCCGGCGGCATGGCGGGTGAGGGCCTTGAGGGACTGGTAGGCGATGATGTAGTCCACGGCGGTGACGCGATCGGTGAAGAGGATCGTGGCCGTGCTGCCGGCGTCGGGGTGGGCGAGGAGGCTGTTGTTGGTGTGAACCGGCCCGGTCACCGTGAAGCTCTGACTTGGATACAGCTCGAGATCCATGTTGTAGAACATGCCGAACTGGAACAGCGGCGTGAGGCTCAGCTCCATGTCCAGCTGGACGTGCGAGGTGATCGTGCCGATGGCGGCGAGCGTGGCGGTGCCCTTCGCGATCACGGGCACGCGGGCGGTCGCGACCTGCAGGCCGTTGTTGGAACTGGCGGTGTCGCTGACGAGCGTGAGCGGCGTGGTGGCCTGGATGGCGGCCCGGACCTCCATGCCGGTGGAGTTCGCATTGAACTCGGAGAGCAGCACGCTTTCGGGCGGCATGCGCACGACGCTCGTGCTGTTGCCGGTCGACGGAAAGTATCCGACGGGGGCGGTGCCGAAGCGGTAGAGCTTGGCGGTGAGCTGCTCGGCGGCGTAGACCGCGATGTTTTCCGCCTCGTTCTGCGAGCGCAGGATCAGGCGGTTCCGCTCGTTGCCGCGCCGCTCGCTCATGGAGTAGCCGAGGATGCTCGCGGTGAGGATGGCCATCACGGCGGTGAGAAAGGCGACCGTGATGATGATGGAGCCACGGTCGTGGGGGCGATGGAACGCGGGCGGGCTCATGGCGTCATTTGCGCGGAGAAATCGTGTAGTTGAAGCTGCTGCTCGAGAGCAGATTGTTCGCATTGGTGCCGTTGATGAACTCGATGTTGATGGCGATGAAGCCGGTGGTCGACGTCTGGGTGGCGGACTCCGTGGAGAACATCGGATAGCAGTCGCCGGCGGTGTATCCGGTGTACGGCGACGGCACTTTCCGGCCCTGGCTGCGGGCGTTGAGCTGCTTGCTCCCGGCGAGGTTGGGATTGGCGTTGAGATTGATGGCGTTGAGCTCGGCCGCCAGGCCCGAAAGCGGGTGGCCGTTGGACGTGCTGCTCGTGCCCTCGCCCCAGTCGGCGGTCTCGTAGTACCGCAGCGGCGCCTCGGTGTTCATCGTCGTCTGGCTGGTGGTGACCCGGTAGTAGATGCGAAGCTTCCGGATGTCGGTGGAGCGGTGGTCGGATGTCTTCGTGATCAACACCAGGCAGTCGCCGTGGGCCACCCAGCGGTCGAACACATCCGTCGCGGAGTCGAAGTCCTGCGTGAGCGTCGACGGACCGGTGGTGAGGCTGACCGCTCCGTTCAACGAGGTGTAGTAGGGGAAGAGATAGAAGTAGGAGGCGTCGATGGTCTCGTTCGAGATCTGCGCCATGAACGTCCGGAGGCTGGCGTTGCTGGCCAGACGCTGGTTGTCCTTGTACATCGTGCGGAGCCCGACGAGGAAGGTGCTCAGCGCCATTCCGATCACCATGATGCCGATCGTCAGGCTGATGATCGCCTCGACCAGGGTGAAGCCGGCCACGCGGCCGCGGGAGTTTCGGGCGTGCGACGTCATTGGTCGAAGCGCGTGCGCAGGATGACCTCGCGGTTGCGCACGGTGCGGGTGCCGCTGCCGGTTTGGAACGAGTACGTGTACACGATCGTGATTTTCTTCACCTCGTTCACGTCGTTCGGCAGGTCGGGAATCTCGTCGATCCAGATCCACAGGTTCAACGCGATGCTCTGCGATGCCGTGCCGGTCACGGTCGAAAGCGGCAGGGCGCCGAGATTATTGTCGATCGCGCCGCCGCCGACGCTGGCCGCGGTCGCGTTCGCCGCGGGCGTGGCGGTCGGGCCGCGCGGCGTGCTGGGCGCGGTCGTATTGACGACGCGCAGCCAGCGCATCGTGTTTTGATTGAGCCGGACGCGGATCAGCGGGGGCGTGGTGGCGTCGGGATCGCCCGGATCGGTCACCGCGTTGGGCAGCATCGTGGCGTAGTCCAGCTGTTTGATCTGCTCGATGAGGCCATAGACGATGCTGGTGGCGGCGGCATGCATCACGGTGCTTTCCGTGACCTTGCGGGACTGAACGTACGCGGCCAGAAATCCGCCCATGAACATCGTCAGAATGCCGAGGGAAACCATCACCTCGACGAGGGTGAGTCCGCGGTGCCGTTCACTCCGCCGAATCCGCCCCGAACCGTCCGCGGCGGATAGCCGGGCGGTGGCAGAAGGTTCGATGAATGGCGTCATGGGCAAAGAACCTCATCGGACGCTCCACGCGACATTTGAGGGAATTGCCAGTAAGTAGTTTCGGGGAGGTGGTAGGCCTGTTAGTACTTAAGCACTTTGCTTTTTGGCAAAGGTATGGTTTCGGAGGGCCGTCGGCTGCCTCGTCCTGCGGCCCTATCGCGACCGCTGGTAAAACTCACCCGCGTACGAAAGCGTGCGGTTGCGCAAGGGTCGCAGCAGGCTGCCCGGCAGCGTCCCGAGAAGGCAGATTTGCCCGTCGACCCGCACGAACTGATAGCGATCGCGCAGGAGACTCGGTTCGGCCCGGTCGTTGAGTTGGAAGAGTGTCAGGGTCCCGGCGACTCCGATCGTGATGCCATGGTGTCCGGGCTGGTTGCCGGTCAGGTAAACGCCAGCCAACTCCTGGCTGTAGCTTTCAATCAGCTTCGGGTCGGTGATGGCTTCGTAGGCCGTGGGCGACGCAGCGCGGATCGTGAAATACGGATACAGGCAGTACGTCGCGAGCAGCAGGGCGACGACCGACAGTGCGACTTGAAACCGCGTGCGCTGAGGGGTGTCGGGCGGCGGTGGTTTGGGCAGGAAAACGCGGGACGCGACGAGCCTGCGGCAGCGCTCGGCCAGCAGGCGGCTGCGCTCGAGCGCGGTGCTGCCATCGATCTCGCCGATGATCTCCTCGGGCGTCATTACGATCATCGGGGCAAGCCGGTTGCGCGGGTCGTGCACGTAGAGGCGTCCGATGCCCGTGGTGACGAAGCGTTTCTGCCGGCGGGTCTCGAGGACGATCCGCGGTTCCGCCTCGACGTTCTCGATCGGATCGACGGAGCGGAAACGGACGAGCCACTCCACGACCCGGGCCTTTTCCAGCTCACCCAGCCGGCGTTCGCCGATATCCAGCGATGCCCGTCCGGTGTCCGGATCGAAATTCTCGAAGGTCGTGCGGATCATGGGGCCAGGTTACGGGAGTCGCACCCAGAGCACCGGCCAGCCGGCGAAACCGGCGCGGAAGTCGCCGGTCGCCAGATTGCCGTCGTCGATCGCGCGGTCGATGGCGGTCAGGTCATCGGTGGAAAGGATCAATGGGCTGGCGGGAGGAAACGCCGTAATCGCAATCATCAGGGTTCCGGGCGCGGGGACGCCCCGAGCGTCTTTTGGTCCGAGATTGACGAGGCGATAGAGGCCGCCGATCGGCGTCGGCGCGGTCCAGTTGATCTCGGCCAGCAATGACGCCATTCCAGCCGGCACGACGCCAGCGGCCGTGTCGTTGGGCAGGGTGCCGTTGAGGCGAACGTAGCTGCGCACCGCGGCGGCGGCGTTCGTGAGATCCTTGATCACCCGGCTCCGGTTGCGGCCGTGGTGGATTTGATGCGCGGCCGTGACCGTGGCCGCCAGCGCAAGGAACACGACGAGGCCAATCAGCAGGAAATTGAAGGTCCCCCATTCCTGTTCCTCAGGCTCTGCGGGAGAATCTTCCGCGGGAGCGTCGGGCACCGGCAGTGCCTCGGGAATGGCCAGTTTTTCGGGCGGGGTGGCTGCGGTGCCGGCGATGATTTCGGAAGGGGCCGACATGGCGGAAACGAAGTGCGGGCCGGTCGGTGAAAACGTGGTGCGTGAGGAAGAGGAATTGTGATCCCGCCGCGCGGCGGAACGAGGGGAACAATCGGTCGGGCGGGGAAATTCTTGACTCATTTTTTCCACGCCGCGGTCGCTGGTGCCATTGCCCAGGCCTTGAAGCCATGCGGGTAACACCAGCGACCGCGGACCGTTCGCGGCGCAGGGCACAGGCACGCACCGAGACGCACAATTCCGTTGCCGCACCCCGGCGTTTGGGGCGAAGTGCCGTCGCGCTTTCCCACCTGCGTGCCGGTTCATGACCCACCCGGCGACCCCGCCTCTTCGCATGAGCCTCTTCGCACCCCACCGTACCCGCCTGCTTGCCGCCCTCGCGACGACGCTCGCGTTGCTATCCAGCGCCTCGCTGTCACGCGCGCAAAGTGCGCCCGCCCCTTCCGCTCCGGCCGCGAAGGCCGACGAACTCATCGAGCTGTCGCCCTTCGAGATTCGCGAAAATGCCGACGACAAGTGGAACGCCTCGAACACGCTGCTCGGCAACCGCACCAACCAGGAGCTCCTGAAGGTGCCCGTCACGGTCGACGTCATGACGCGTGATTTCATGAACGACATCGGCGTGTTCAGCATGGACGACGCCGCGGCCTTTGTCTCGGGCCTGACGGTGACGCCGCGACTCGAGGCGCGCAACGACAACGGCCGGATCACGTTTCGCGGCCTCAGCGGCAGCAGCAACACCTCGCGCAACTTCTTCCAGTGGTCGGTGCCCTCGGACACCTACAACGTCGAGCGCCTCGATTTCGGCAAGGGGTCGAACTCCCTCATGTTTGGCGACTCCACGCCCGGCGGTCAGGTCATGACCACGACAAAGCGCGCGCGCTTCATCAACACCAACGAGGCCTTCGCGTCCACGGACACGAACGGTTCCTACCGCCTCCAGCTGGATCTGAATCGCAAGCTCACGAACCAGTTCGCGCTGCGGGTGAACGGCGTGAACCGCTCGGAAAAGAGCTACGTGAAAAACAGCTACCAGCGCTTCCGCGCGTTCGATGTCGCGCTGAGCTACCGGCCGTTCGCAAACACGTACATCAACCTCGATGCCGAGCGCGGCCTCTACCAGCGCCGTCGCGCCGACAACACCGCCGCGATTCGCGACGTCGCCGCCGCCGGCCGCAGCTTTTCCACCAACAACCGCTGGTACGTCACCTCCGACGGCGAAGTGATCCAGCGCACGAACACGAATCCGCCGCTGGCGATCGATCGTTCCGGCGTGGGCGGCGGCACGGTCTCGCTGCTCGAGGGCCAGTCCGTCTCGGTGCTCCTCCCCAACGGCACGCGCAAGACGTTCACCGGGCTCGATCGCTCGTTCAACATCCTGGGTTTCGGCGATTATCTCGACCGGCCCTTCAATGTCGTGACCGCCATGCTCGAGCAGTCCTTCGGCAAGCTCTCCATCCAGGCTTCGTACAACCAGCAGTTCCAGCATCAGGACCGCAACGACAACTCCTTCGGCGGCAGTGCGACGCCCCCGGTGCTCAACGTCGACGGCAGCGGCCGCCCCTTCATCGATCAGGGCGGCAATCTCACCGCGTATAAGATTTTCGGTAACACCTTCAAGGCGGGCCGGCTCTCGGTCGCGTATCCGTTCGAGTTCGGCAAGTGGATGAAGCAGTTCCTCGTGCTCACCGCCACGCGCAGCAAGGACTACGCCGTCAACCGCCGCTTCGGCCTCGCCAACACCGCGGCCCCGGGCCTCGCGGCGAACAACGCCGTGCAGTTCCGCGCCTATCTCGACGATCCCGCGTTTCTCGACGGCGGCGGCTGGAACAAGTTCATGATCGCGAATCTTCCGCGCACGGCGACGTTCACGCCGGAGATCGTGGAAAGCTACGTCAACACCGGCCCGTTCATCGACATTCGCTACGCGCGCAATCTCACCGCCTCGCTCTCCGGCGAATACTTCAACGGCCGGCTCACGTCGCTGATCGGCATCAGCCACAACCGCATCTCGCGCAAGGTCCCGGTCGAGGCGGCCTATGCCACCGACTCGCGCGGGTTCATCACGTTCTTCAAGACGCCCGAGGAAGCGCCGGAGATGTTCACCTACGATCCGAACTTCACCCTGTCCGCCGAGAGCCTGTCGTCCGGCCTCACCTACGCGCTGATCCGGAACGACCAGGTCCGGCTCAACGTCTACGCGAGCTACCTGCAATCCTTCAACTGGCAGTCGCAGCTCACCTTCACCGGCAAGAATCTCGGCCCCATCACCGGCACGACCCGGGAGATCGGCTTCAAGGGCGAGCTGTTCCGCGGCAAACTCTCGTATGCGGTCGCCGGATACGAGATCGATCGCGAGAGCGCGGCGTTTGCGTGGTCGCCCGACTCGCTCTCGGCCGTCCAGCTCGAGGATCTGTTCAATCCGAACAACCTCCTGCCCGCCGATCCGAAGTATTTCACGGTGGAGACCGGCCTCAACAACGAGCGGCGCACCGTCAACTCCCAGGAGAAGGCGCGCGGCGTCGAGGTCACGCTGTTCACCCAGCGCGTGCTTGGCCTGCAGACGCGCGTCACGTTTTCCAAATCCAAGGTCGAGGCCACGCGCAACTTCTCGGAGTTTCAAAGCCTGCTCGACGCGGCCATCGCCCGCACCACGGCGGCCAACGCGCCCGGCGGCGATCGCACGATGGCGGAAAGCGCCGCCTTCATCGCCAGCGCGCGGGATATCGTGGCCGCCAACACCGACATCACCGTCGTGACCGGCCGCCGCAGCGCGCCCTACACCGGCAGCTTCGCGTTTGATTACCAGTTCAAGCGTCCGGCCGGCCTGCGCGTGGGCCTCACGGGCGTGTGGACGCCCGACTACAACGTCGCGATTCTCGGTGGCGTGGTCTATCGCGACGGCGCCTCGTGTCCGATCGGCCTGTACGCGATGTACGACCTGAAGATCTTCGGCCAGCGCACGAATTTCCGCCTTGGCCTCAGCCGCGTGTACGATCTCGTGCAGGGCAACAGCGATTTCTACAAGACCGGGGCCAACAGCCTGAATACGCTGTCGGGCAAGCCGAACTACATCTACCGCTACGTCGATCCCATGACCGCCTCGCTGAGTGCGACGGTGCGGTTCTGACGTTGCGAGTTATTCAAATCGACGCTTGAGGGCGGCCGCCGGCACGGGGAGCGAACCTCCTGTCGCGCCGTGGGCGAGGCATCGCGCCCGGGCGTGAAGAGACGCCGGGCTGGCCGCGGCCTAGTGGCTATGAGCGCCAGCGAGTGGATGTGGGTTCACCGCCCGTGTGTCCACTCGCGCAAGCCCGTCGCCACCCGGCCGCCGACGTCAAACGGTCCGGTTACGCGGGCATGATTTCACGTTAACTGATCCCGCGCTGCGCCCCCGCATGACCGGGCCTGCGGTACTGCGAACCGGGTAGTTGCGACCCTTTTCGCCTTCGATGCGCCGCGCCACGAATCGTGGTGCGACGAAACGCGCGCCCGATGGCCCGCGTTCGCTCGCAGGAAATTTCCGGCCGCACTCCGAATCCCGCCCCTGTCCGTCATGAGAACTCCGACCTGGCCCGCCCTGCTGTTTGCAAGCGTCATCGTGATCAACGCCGCGATCGCGGCGGCTCCCCTCGAGCGCGCCGGCGCCGCGTTTGAGCTGCCGCGGCTCAAGGCCCGCGGCAATCCCGACGACCCGGACGTGATGGCCCGCGCCAAGGCAACGGTGGACTTGCTGGAGCCGGGAACGAATTTCCATGCGCAACGGGTCACGAGCGGGACGCTGGCTTACCTGGCCGTCGTCGGCGGCAAGAGTTGGTCGCGACCCCTGCGGGGCGGACCGCGGGACACGACGTTCGTTTCATTCCTGGCGTATGGTTCCACGGATACGGTGATCGATGTCGCCGGTGCCCGGCTCCGGATTCGCGCCGGCGCGACGCCGGGTCAGGCACAGCTGCAGGTCGGATATCGTGCTGCGTCAGGCTTGACCTGGATCAACACAGGCGGGCCGATCAGGTTTGAAGTCCACGGCGGCCGGAATCTTGCGGCGCTTCCGGTGCTGACGCTGCGACTGGATCGCCACGCGGGCGTGTGGGATCTCTATGTTGCCCGCCGGCTGGTGCTCACCGATCGGCCGCTCGGCCCGCTGCCCAAGGGAGCGCCGAATCAGTTTACCGTGTTCGCCGGAGCGGAAGGGGCCCTGGTCAGCGGCCTGGTCAGCGCGGACGAGAATCCGCTCTGGGAGGACGAGAATGGCAACGGCATCGACGACGACTTCGAACAGCGACAGCGCGGCGCCTTGCTCCCGCGCGGTGCGGCTTCCGGTGTCGATCGCACGCGTCTGGCTCAGCAGTGGCAGCAGGATCCGCAGCACCGCCGCCTGCAGCCATGGCCGGTACAACGGCCGTTACCGGATACGGCCCGAGGTGCGGCCGCGGTGACCGCAGTGAAAAATGCGGACTAGCCCACACGCCGCGAGCTCCGATCCCCTTGCCGCCATGGAAGCAACGACGAAACGTATCGACTGGGCGTTCTGGCGTCGGTCCGGGTGGCATCGCGCTTGGCCGACGTTGCTGGTTCTATGGTCGCTCGTTGCCGTCAAGGCTCCCGCGGCCACCTGGGTGCCGGAACAGACGCAGCCGTCGGTGTGGGTTGATTCGCCGACCTGGCTCTACGGCTGGGTCGACGGGCACATGACTGTGGGGTATTGGTTGCCCGCCTACGACGACACGCGGTGGTCGGACGCGCATTGGGAGGATCGCTGGGTCGAGGCCACCACCAGCCAGCAATGGATCGAAGGCTACTGGAACAGTGTCTGGACCGATGGCTCTTGGAATAACCAGTGGGTCGATGGCTACTGGGATTGGCAGTGGACCGATGGATACTGGGAGGAGTCATGGAACGACGGGTACGCCGAGAATCAATGGACGGACGGCTATTGGGACGATGATGGCAATTGGAACGAGGGATCGTGGTCCACGGTGTGGGTGGACGGTTACTCAACCTCAAACTGGGTGGAGGGATCCTGGTCGGCCAACTGGGTCGACGACCACTGGGACTCGTCGTGGACGGAAGGTTCCTGGAACAGCGAATGGGTCGAGGGTACGTGGGCGGACATCGAGGTGCCCGCCCACATGGAGTCGGTATGGGTTGAAGGCGAGTGGGTGACCGTCACGGTGCCCGCGCAGTACGTTGAACCGTATTGGGTGGATGGCTATTGGGGCTGGACGTTGTCGCCGGGCTATTGGTCCCAACCGATCGTCGTACCCGCCCACTGGGAAGGTCCGTGGCTCTGGTCGGATTTCGATGAACCCACGGGCGACTGGTTTGACTACACCTCGTGGACACCCGACGCCGGCACGGTGCCCGCGCCGCAGAGTTTTACGCAGACGCGAACGGCGTCGCGCAACCGTCGCATGGGGCAGAGGAACGAGGCGGGCGACGAGCGCAATGTGGCGACCTACGCGGAGCCGGGAAGTTTCACTCGGATTGAGACGGGAACGGGCGGCGCAACTCCGGGTGGCGGTGGCGGCGCTCCGATTTCGGTGCCTTCGATCACGAGTTCTCCGTCATCAGTCGCCACGGTGGGGCTGGCATTTGGCTATCAGGTGGCCGCGAACCCGGCGGCAGCTGAGGTTGCCGTCACGGGGTTGCCGGCGTGGCTCACCTTCGATTCGTCCACGCGCGTCTTGCGCGGAGTACCGACGGCACCCGGCACCTATGTCCTGGTATTGACGGCGAGCAACGCACTCGGTGCGAGCGCACCGTTCACGCTTACGGTGACCGTCGGATCGTTTCCTCCCCCGACACAGTTCCGCCACACGGAAGTGGGCTCGAACCACGTCGCCCTGACGTGGAATGCTCCGGGGGGCGGACTGGGTGTCGACTACTACGAATTGTCGAACGGTGCCGGGCCCCTTGTCTTCGCCGAGGCGGACGCCACGAGCTTTCTGTGGGCGGGATTGAGCCCGCTCACGACCTACGCGTTTCAGCTTCGCGCGGTCGATTGTGCAGGCAACCGATCCGCTTGGGTGGCACTGGCGGGTGTCCGGACGAGTCCCGCAGGCACGCCTTCCGGATCATCGAAGTGGGTGGATCTGGCGCGCACGGATCACGCCGGCGGGAGCAACTACGTCACTACGCCGCCGGATGGAGTTCGCGATGAAGTGATCGGAGTCGATCAGGACCGTTTCGCGGCAAGTGTCCTGCAGTCGTCCTGGTCGTTTTCGTTTAATAACTTTTGGACGCTGTGGGGGATCACCTGGCCGGACGGGGCCTTCACGCCCAACTTCACGTTCGCGCTCATGCTGCAGCCGGATTGGGATTACTCGGCCCCGCTGACGAGTGTCGATCTCGAGCTGAGCTTTGTCTCCGAACCGAACCAGACTTACGCCATCCTGGCGGACGACAGCGAAGGGCATGTGTTTCAGCCGCAGAACGCCGTGCAGCACAGCCTGCCTGCTTCTTTTCCGAATCTGGAACGGCAGCACATTTATACGTCAGTCGCGCTCGATCGCCTCCAGTTCGCCAAGTTCTACCTCGTTCGCTATGCTGCTCCCATCGGCAGCGTGTCGATTCCCGGCAGTTCCAGTCGGGTGCCCGTCGGAGCGGCGCGTGGCGGTGGCGGCGTCCTTGCATTGCCACTGCCGTCGACAGGTAACGTGGTGCTAAGCATCAAAGACGCCGTCGGTGCTCTGCTGAAGGCGGGCTCGACGGTGGCGTGGGAGGTGTGGGACGGAGTCGGCAAAATTCGGGTCGGCTCCAGTACGGTCGGTGACTTGCTCGACGTCGGCATTTCCACGTCCGGTCAGTTTCAGGTCGGACTGAAACTGGATGATTCGGCCACCGTTTGGATCACGGTTGACGTGCAGCCGCCGGGGCCGGCGCTCAAATCGCGCGACCGCTATCTGAGTGGAACCATCGACACCGCCTCCGAGCTGTACCGAACAAATCAACTGGAATTCATCAATACGTCGACCGGTGAAAGTCTCGGGACGTACAGACTCGACGGCAATTCGAGCACACATCTTTACGCGACGGAGAGTGAGATCCTGTCGGATGCCGAACTCGATGGCGTGCTCACGGGCTCGCTGACGTCGTTGTCTGCGCAGCTCAACCAGCCCGTGGTTTTCTGGCGGCAGTCGCCCGGCTCGTCTGCCATCCGCTTCGCCGCGGTTTTCAGCGGGCTGGGTGCGATTGAAATCCGGGTCAGGCACAGCAGTGGAACCATCCAGCACACGGTGCGGCACACGCTGACCTCCGAGCCGAACTTTGGCGGACTGTTGTCCCACTTGGACAGCCGAATCAAATCGCTGGAAATGCCGGCAGTCGCGCCGTGGTCGTTGCTGCCGCCGTTGAGCGGGATCGACGACGAGGACGACAGCTACGTGGCCGCGTCGCGAGTGCCGGCTCGGGCTCAGGCGATCGCCACTGCCCCGGACTTACGTCCGCCTCCGAAGGCGCGAACCGGATGGCAGACGAATTTTCTGGTGAAGGCCGCCACTGCTGCCGATCGCGCCCTCGATGCGTCCGCCTCCACGGCGGAGCTTAATCTCAAAATGAGTGGCGGGTATATCAAGGGCTACGTCGATGGGCTCTGGGATGGATTCAAGTCGGATGTGATGGGCATCGTCGAAGTCGCGCAGATGGGAGCCGAGGGGCTGATCGGTGACTTCGATCGCGCCAAGGCGATTTGGGACGGGATCCGCCAGCTCGCTGCGCTGGATGCCGCTGGCCGGTCCGCGCTCTTCGATTCCCTCCTCGATAAGTTTGTCCATCGGGCGACGATTGCCGTGCCTTGGACACCCGCGGGCAGCGATGCGGATGAATGGGGCGCGGCGGCCTATATGAGCGGATATACCGGTGGTTTCGTTACGGAACAGGCCGTGGCGATTTTCGCCGGCGGCGGGCTGGTGTCCAAAATCGGGCAGGCAACGAAGGTGGCGCTCAGCGGTACGCGTCTTGGTCAAGTTACCGGATCGATGGTCTCGAATGCGCGGCGATTCACCACCGGTGCATTCCTGGCCGCGGCCAGACCGGTGTCCACTTATGGCACAGGAGCGTTGCGGGCGATGCGCAAGGCGATCGACGACCTCGCCAAAGTGGTGATCGATCAAACCACCACCGTGGGAAACGAGTTCGCTGCGGTCATGGAACGTTTGGGCGTGAATCGCATCACGTACCAAAAAGTCGCCGACGACCTCGGCAGCGCCTGCAAGTCGGAGGCCGAGTGGTTGCGGGTCGGGATCTCCGGCAACGCGCACATCGCCACGCTCTCCGCGAAATTGGGCGGCCATCTGACCGAAAGTGGCATGCGCGGATTTCTCAATCTGTGGAAAGGTGCGCTCCGCGATGGGGCGGGTGGGGATTTCATGCACCATCTATACAATGTATGCACAAAAGGAGGCTCTCTCGACAAACAAGCACTCGCCCGAGTGCTGGAGATGTTTGATGCGGCCACTAGTAGTGGGTTCCGATTCACGCCAGATGCACATGACCTTACGAAATGGATTTCGCCCGCTGGTTGGGTCTACGAACTCGGCGGTTGGGAGGGGCATCGGCTCCTACACAATCTGGCACACGGAGTCTCAAATTATGTGCCATTCGGGAAAATTCAAAAGCCTAGACATTCTGTATTTGCCGGCTTGCAGCATGAAATATATGGATTGATCGACGAAGCTTGGAACAGACCAAGAATTCATGGACTACTTAAGGATGGGATGGCTTCCGATGAATTAGTCTGGATCTGTGAAATGGGGCGAGTAATCGGTACTAACGGTGAAACTAAAGTTCGTATAGTTGTCGAAACTGCGGGTTCGCGAATTATCACTACTGCCTATCCTGTATTCAAATGAGCTCAGAAATTTGTCCGATTTGCGGTCAAGGCTGGATTGAACAGGTTGTGATCGTACCGTTGGCACGACGACGCGCCTGGATTTGCGGGGAGTGCGATGCAATTTGGGATGCTGAAACTCGAGGGAATCCGAATGTGCATCAAACGTTCGGGCACTACATGAAGCTTAGAGGCTTCAGGGGTACTTGGGATAACCTTGAAATCATTTCCACCGACGGAAAAGGGGAGGCATCTGACGCCAGTAAGTGAGTTTTGCCTTTAAGGCCGACTTCCGTGGAAAACTCCCCGCTAGGAAAAATACGAACGTCACCCTAACGGCGTTCCTAAGCACGCATTGAAGAATGCTCGGCCCTTCGAGGCGATCCGACCTTTCGTTCTCCTGCCGGAATCGCCCAGCGCCACATGATCGCAGTTCACCCCTTCCATATCCGCTAGGCGATTTTTCAATCATGCGTTCAATACACTTTCGTTTTTTGGTATTTAGCATTTTTGCTTTGAGGGCGATCGTTTCGCAGCTTGACGCCCAATCATCCAATGCATCCGCCCGCGCTCCCTCCCCGCTCGGCTTGCCTCGCCTCGGCAGCAATCTCTCGCCTGGGGCGGTGTCGAAGCTGCCGGCCTCGCAGTTCACCGTCGACGACCTCGCAGCCCGCGGCGCTGCCGGTGTGACGAAAGTACGCCGTGATGACCTCGATGTCCTCACGCTCGCCGCCGGTCGCGAGTGGTCGCGGCCGCTGCGGGGCTCGCCGCATGAGATCACCTTTGTCTCGTTCCAGTTGCAGGCTTCGGCCTCGACGATCGTCGATGTCGGTGGCGCCCGTCTCGGTGTCATCATCAGTCCGATCACCGGACGCGTGCAGCTCATGTTCGATGAATCCTCAGGCACCGCACGGCAGTGGAAACCACTCAATGTTCACGTCGGGCTCGCGCGCTTCGGCGGCAGCGCGCTCGGCGCGTTTCCCATTCTTACGGTGCGGCTCGATGCGGCGACCGACTCCTGGGATCTCTACGCCGGCAGTCGGCTCCTCGCCGATCACCTGCCGTGCCTGTCGTCGAGGGGCGGCGATCGTCGGTTTGTTCTCCGCGCCGGCGCGGAGGGCGCGTGGCTCACGGGCCTGGTGATGGCGGACGAGCATCCGCTTTACGCCGATGCCAATGCGAATGGGATCGATGATGCGTTTGAGATTCGCGCGCGTGGCGGTCTCCTCGCTTCTGATGCAACCTCCGCCGTCCGCGGCGAACTGCTGCAGCAGTGGAAGCGCGCCCAGCTGGGTGAGCCGCCGCCCTCGTTGCACGTCGTGAGTCCTAAGCCGGATTCCACGGTAGCGACTGTGCTTCCGGCGCGGTAAGCGGGCGAACGAAGCCTCCGTCACTCACCGGCCGGGGCGAGCGTGCGTCTGACGGTGACCGTCGACCCAGTCGGCCCACAGGATCGGCAGCCATTGGGCCTGGCCGACCCACGCCATGGCGGTGATGCTCGGCGCTGGCGCGCCGAGGGCGTTGCCAAGGTGAATACCGACGAGAATCGTGCTCAGCGTTCCAAAGCCGGTGCGTCTTATCCGATCGGATCACTCGGGCGGCGCGACAATGGAGCCAGAGCCCGAAGCCGAAGTTGAGGCTTTCGAAGAACAGCGATGCCGGTAGCGACCCCCAAAACCCGAAGCCGTATCGTGCGCCGTCGCCGCGGTGTGGCGGTAGGTTCCAGTGATGAACCACCAGGTCCAGTATCCAGTGGCTCAGCACGGCGACCGCGCAGACTGCTGCGCCGCGCGGTTGAGGCCGAGTCCGACTCGGGAAGTGCCCGATGAACCCGGCGCCCTTTCCTGAAGCGAGTTCCCGCGCTGCTGTCGATGCGGATGGCGGTCGCCACGGCGGGAGCAGGGCGCGAAAAAAAGGCCGCCCGATGAAGGGCGGCCGGGGGCGATGCAAGAACGAAGGGGAGACCCGCCCTAGCGGTATTCTTCGCCGGTGATCGCGTTGATGATTTTGAAGTTCTCGACGTGGTAGTTGAGGTCGGCGCGGAACGCCAGTTTCACCCCGAACAACTTCTCCATCCGCACGAGGAGGTCGGCGTCCTCGCTCCGCAGCCGCTCGAGGATGCTCGGATGCACCAGCACGCGCAGGGAGTATTCCTTGCCGTCGTTGCGCAGCTGGAGCCGGCGGACGACCGAGCTGAGCTTGCGCTGGAGCTCGACCGACATCGTTGTAGCCGATTTTACGATACCGCGGCCGCGGCAGTACGGGCAGTCCGTGTACAGGTTGGACGAGAGCGACTCCTGCTGCCGCTGGCGCGTCATCTGCATGATGCCGAGCTGCGAGATGGGCAGGATGTGGTTCTTGGCCTTGTCCGACGACATCAGCTCGACCATCTTCTCGTAGATGGCGTTGCGGTGGCGCCGTTCCTTCATGTCGATGAAGTCCATGATGATCAGGCCGCCAAGATTGCGGAGCCGGATCTGACGGGCGATTTCGGCCGCCGCCTCGAGATTGACGGCGTAGATCACGTTCTTCTCGTCGCCGCCGCGGTTCTTGTGCGAACCGGTGTTCACGTCGATCGCGATGAGCGCCTCGGTTTCGTCGATGATGATTTCGCCGCCGCTCGGGAGCGGAACCTTGCGCTGGCCGGTCTGCTCGATCTGGCGCTCGATGTTGAAGCGCTCGAAGATCGGAATGCTGTCCTTGTAGAGGGCGATCTTGGAGGCGCCGCGCTTGGAGATCTGGCCGACGAGCTTCTGCGTGCGCTCGTGGTCATCCTTGCTGTCGATGAGCACGCGATCGACCTCCTCGGTGAGGAAATCGCGCACGGTGCGCTCGACGAGATCGGGCTCCATGTAGAGACAGGCCGGAGCGCGGTCGCTCTTCATCTTCGCCTGGATGCCTTCCCACGTCTTGAGCAGGAGGTGCAGATCGCGGACGAAGTAACGCGCCTTCTTGCCTTCGCCCGCGGTGCGGACGATGACGCCCACGCCCTCCGGCAGGGTGAGTTCGTTGATCAGGCCCTTGAGGCGCTTGCGCTCGAGCGGATCCTCAATCTTACGCGAGATGCCGCAGCCGTCGCTGAACGGCGTGAGGATCAGGTAGCGACCAGGCAGCGAGAGATTCGTCGTGGTGCGCGGACCCTTCGTGCCGATCGGACCTTTCGTGACCTGGATGACGATCTCGCTGCCGGGCGGGTAGAGTTGCGGGATGTCCTTGACCGTCGGCTCCGCCGGGCGCTCCGGTGCGTTCTTGCGCTTGTTGACGCGGACCACCTCGACGGACGAGTCGGCCGCGGCCGGGAGCATGTCCCAGTAATGCAGAAACGCGTTCTTGGTGTAGCCGATGTCGACGAACGCAGCCTTGAGGCCCGGGTCGAGATTCTTGATGCGGCCCTTGTAGATACCGCCGACCATCCGGTTGTCGGACTCGCGCTCGATCTCGAACTTCTCGAGCCGGCCGTCGACGAGGAGCGCGACGCGCTTCTCGAGCGGTTCCGAATTGATGATCAGCTCGCGGTAGGAGCCTTTTTCTTTCTGAAACACCGCGAGAATTTTCTGCAGCAGCGGACGGTTCTTGGCGCGTTCGGCGGCTCCCGCCTTCAGTTCAGACTGGCTGACTGGGGCGGATTCGTTCTGCGGGGGTGGATTGACGAGTTCCTCGTCATACTTAGAGGCGACGTCCTGAGGGACGCCGGATTGAGGTTGCGATGACTGTTGATCGCTCATGGTGGGTGTCGTGTCTGGTTTGCACGGTGGCCCAACATGCGGGAGTTGCAGCGCAGGAAATTCTGGCAGAGCGGTCCATGACGCCGGGGGATTTCATGTGAAATCCTTCCTGAAGCGCCAGACGCTCTGGACCAGTCCTTGCAGCAAACAGCAACTAAGCACAAAGGAGCCACCGTAGCTGATGAAGGGAAGCGGTATGCCCGTAATGGGCACCAGCCCGATGGTCATGGCGATGTTCACAAACACATGCACCGTGAAAAGCACCGTGACGCCGATGGCGAGCAAGGTGCCGAACCGGTCCCGTGCGGAACCGGCGATGCGAATGCCGTTGAACAGAACCAGCCCAAACAGGCCCAGGACCGTGAGGCTTCCCAGAAATCCTTTTTCCTCGGCGATGACCGAGAAGATAAAATCGTTGTGCGCGACCGAGCGCGGCAGGTAACCGAGCTGTGCTTGCGTTCCCTCCGTCCAGCCTTTGCCGACGAGTCCGCCGCTGCCGACGGAGATCAGCGATTGCTGGAGGTTGTAGGTGACGCCGATCCCCTTGGGATCGACTTTGTCCGGCGCGATGTAGGCCAGGATCCGGTTGCGCTGGTAATCGTGGAACGGGACGATCCCGTTGCCCTCCTTTTCGAAACGCCCGGTCTTCACGTAATCATAGCCGTGAGCATCCATGAACTTCATGTAGCGCACGCAATCCCAAGCCACCAATCCGACGATCACCAGAAACGCGCCGAGCGCCGCCACAAAAAAACGCGGCGACAGCTTCGAAACGTAAAGCATGGAAAAAACCATGGGGGGCAGGACGATGGCCGACTTGAGGTCAGGCTGGAGCAGGATAAGGAACAACGGCGCACCCACCGCAAGGGCCAATTTCCCCAGCGTGCCCAACGACTGCCGCACGGTGCCGATTTTGGAGTGCACGAGGACCGTGGCGGTGATTAACAGCACCGCAATCTTCGCCGTCTCCGACGGCTGATACGTCCCGAACGGCCCGAGTGGAATCCAACGGCTCGCCCCCCACTTTTCCGCCACCGCTCCACCTACGCCAGGGATCAGCACCACCAGCAGCGGAATCAGGCACGCTGCATAAAACCAATGGGCGATGCTCAGCCAGAAGCGGTAGTCGATCAGGGAAACGCCGACATAGACCGCTGCGCCGGCAGACAAATAGACGATTTGCTTGAACCACTCCTGGCGCAGGAGCGATGAGGTGCTGCCGTGTGGCACCGAAAACTGTGCGGAGTAGATGAACGCCACGCCAAACAGGCCCAGCCCGATGAGCGCGAGCGGCGTCAACAAATCCCAGTTCGACCGCGTCGTGGGCTTGAAGAGCAGACTGAAGGTGTGCGAGAGCGCGAGACGGTTCACATCAGCGGGAAGGCGAGGCCTCCAAGTCAGTCTCACGCGCCGCCGGGTGCAAGGCCGCACCGGGTTCCTCGACGGATTCCAGCGTGTTTCGGTCCGGGTCCGCTGAACGCGGCGCGTTCGCGATGCCCAGCAGGCTCCAGAACACGACCGCGCCCATCGGGCCTTCGAGCACGACGCCGAGACACGCGCTGACAAAAATCACCCACACCGCCGCCCACAGGCCGAGCGTGGGAAATTCAACCTCCGGATCGCGTACGACGCGCCAGGTCCGCACGACCATCAGCGCGACCAGGCAGGCCAGCACGGCGAGGCCGACCAGACCCATGCGGCCGATCGTGCTCACGACGATGCTGTGCGGGCTGCGGGCCGAGAATTCATCGGCCATGTCAGGGTTGTATTCCTTCAGGAAATTGCGCGCGAGGTCGTAGCCGAAGCCGAGGCCGAATACCGGATTCTGCTGCAAGGTGTCCTGGACGACTGTTCGCCACCACACCGCGCGGAACCGGTTGTTGTCTCCCTTCATGCTGCTCTCCTCCGTCACATACGTGCCGCGGCCCATCAAGTCGCCGATCGACGCCACGCGCTCCACCGTCGCATCGAACTTCCGCTGCGCCCACGGATTGTCCGTCAGGAGCGCCAGACCCGACACGACCAGCAGCGCCGCGGCGAGGCTGGCGACCTGGATGCCGACGATCCGCCGCGCCGTCGACAAGCTCAGCCACGTCAGTGCCACCACCGCGCCGAGCATCGAGGCCCGATTCTCGCCCGCGATCACGTAGAGTAATTCGACCGTGGCCAGCGGCCACGCCCACCAGCGGTGGACGCCCCGGGTGTTCAACAGCAGCACGAGCGCGCTGACCGCCGTGAACGTGAGCGCGAGATCGCCCTTGAAGTAGATCAGCGGCACGCCGCGCACGGCGAATTGGTTGAGGAAGAAATCGGGAAACACTTCCGTCAGCGCCGCGGCAATGGGCTGCACCACGCTCGCCGCCACCAGCGCCCGGAGCAGGAACCCGCGCGACTCGCCGCCCGCGACGTGCTGGGCGATGAAGAAGAACGACGCGTAATAAATCATCGCGTAGTCCCGCAGCGCCACGAAACCAAACGGGCCGACGTCGAACAGCACGCGCACCGTGCCCGCGACGATCCACGCGAGCACGCAGCCGTTGAGCAGATTCCGTCGGAACGGCAACGTGCGTTGCTGGGCGCACTGGACCGCCAGCCAGCCACCCGCGAGCAACAGGCCGATCTCCGCGGGCAGCAACGGGAGTTGCACCGACGGCATGAGCTGCGCGAAGCCGCGATTTCCGACCAGATAGCCGAAGATCAATCCGCCGATGACAATCGCATCGAGCGACACGCGAAACGCGATGACCAGGCTGGCCCCCAGCGTGACCACTGTTGCCAGCACCGGCCAGAAATAGTCACCCGTTGCCAGCTGCCACGCTAGCCAGACCGCGACGACAATCGCGCCAGCCATGATGATGCGCGAGCGGAGGAGGAGACTCATGGGTTCGCGGAAGCAGTCGTGAGCACCATCAAGTGCACGCCGGAGACCTGCTCAATCGCAAAGCGCCGGCTCGACGCTGACTCCGCGACGCGGGCACCGGAACGAGCCCCGGGAGCCGTCGGGTCCGGAACGGGAAATGCCGTCGAGCCTTCTCGCCCGGCCTAGAACCCGCGTTTTTGCAGCGCGCTGCTCAGTTCCTGCATGAACGCCTGGCCGTCGGCCGGCGTCGGCCGGTAGCCGGGCTTGCTGACTTCGGTGAAACCGGGACGGCCGTATTGATCGACGATCCACTTGGCGGTGACGCCGTCGCTGAACGTGACCGTGCCGCTGGCCATCGCGCCGGGAATCAAGGTGAGCTTGTCGACGGCCACGGCGACGTTGCTGGCGCCGCCTTCGGGCGGCAGGTCGTCGAAGGCTTCCTCACCCTCGGGGGCGAGGCCTTCGTCCGCGGGCAGGTCAGCGTCACCCTCGTCGGCGCCGGCGAGATCGGCCGGGCCTTTTTTCCCTGCGGCCGCCTGGCGTGGCGCGGGCGCTTCCGGGGGCGGCGGGGTCTTGCTGACGTCGCTGGTGTCGACCTTCGGCGCGGCGTCTTTCAGTTGAAGATCCAGGTCATCCACCAGGAACCGGACATCGCGGTACGTGAGCGAAATCTGAAACTGCTCCATCAGTTTCTTCTGCACGGCGGAAAGGTTGTCGCCGGCGGCGACCCACGAGACGACGGCTTTCTTCTGGTCGGGATTGAGGGACATGGATGAGGAGTTGAAAGGTGAAGGGTGAAAGTTGAAAGAGCGAACCAGTTTACGGCTCGCAGCCGTACTTTCAACTTTCACCCTTCATCTTTCAACTGCGGGCGCGGCGCGCCCGCCACCGCCTTACTTCGACAGCTGCGTCTTGAGGAACTCCACGCTGCCGCGCGCCGACTGGTCCTGCTCCATCATGTTGTCGACGGCCTTGCAGGCGTGAATCACGGTGCCGTGGTCACGGCCGCCGAAGGCGTCACCGATTTCCTGCAGGGAATGCTTCGTCAGCGTGCGGGCGAGGAACATCGCGATCTGGCGCGGAATGGCGATGTTGTTGGGCCGGCGCTTGCTCGTCATGTCGCTGTGCCGGATCTGGTAGTGATCGGCCACGCGTTTCTGAATCGTCTCGATCGTCAGGATGTTCTGGGCCTGCTCCATCAGCACGTCGTGCAGCAGGCGCTCGGCGGTCGCGAGGTCGAGCGGCTTGCTCGTGAGCGCGGAATAGCTGGATACCTTCAGCAGCGCGCCCTCGAGGCGGCGGATGTTCTTGGTGATGTTCTGCGCGATGAAATTCAGGATCGGATCGGGCAGGTTGCAGTTCAACGACTGCGCCTTCGTGCGCAGGATCGCCACACGCGTCTCGAGGTCGGGCGCCTGGATGTCGGCCGGCAGGCCCCATTCGAAGCGCGACACCAGCCGCGCCTCGAGCTTCTGAATCTCGCTAGCGCGGCGATCGCTGGTGAGGACGATCTGTTTGCCGGATTCGAAGAGGTCGTTGAAGGTGTGGAAGAATTCCTCCTGAATCCGCTCCTTGCCCGCGAGGAACTGAACGTCGTCGAGCAGCAGCACGTCGGCATGCCGGTAACGCTGACGGAACTTGATCAGGCTGTTCTCCTGCAGCGCCTGGATGAACTCGTTGGTGAACTTCTCGGTCGAAAGGTATGCGACGCGGGCATCCTGGTTGTGCCGCAGGATCGTGTGGCCGATCGCGTGCATCAGATGCGTCTTCCCGAGGCCGGTCTCGCCGTAAAGGAAAAGGGGATTATAGGCCTGCGCGGGCGCCTGGGCGACGGCCATCGACGCGGCGTGCGCCATCTGGTTGTTGGAACCGACGACGAAAGTCTCGAAGGTATTCCGCGGATTGAGCGTGCCAGCCGTGGGGCCGCGTTCGTCGTAACGGGTGGCCCGGCGCGGCGTGGCGGCCTTGACGCGGGTCGTCGCACCGGCGTCGGCGTGCGACCGGCCAGCTTGGCCCGTGGCCGGGGCGGCGCCGTTGGCCCGGGCGGGGGTGTCGATCTTCCGCAGCGTGACGTTGACCATCCGGCCCGCGGTGAGCCGGAGCCGCTGCGTAATCAGATCTAAGTAGTTATCGTGAATCCAAATTGCCGCGAAGTCGTTGGGCACGCCCAAGGTCATGCCCTGATCGGTCGATTCGAGGCAAACGAGGGGCTCGAACCACATCTGGAACACATCCTCCGGAAACAGCGACTTGAAGTCACATTTTACGGTTTCCCAAAGGTTCGGAGCGAGGACGGACGATGACATGGTCAGGCGATGGAAGGCGGGTTTATTCACACTGCGCCGGGGACCGCTCCTTCATCATGTCAAAATCTCCTGGCAGGCGTCGTCGCGCGGTAACAAAAATCGGGTCAAATCACCGGCGCCCAGTGGTGCTGGGGCGGCAGGGATGTAAGTCCCTGGTGAGTTGTGGGTAGTAGCTGCTGTTACTGCGGGCGCCGCTGAACCGGGTTCATGCGACATGGGAAAGAACAATTCGAGGACGAAGCAGAATTGGGCGAGGGCGCAGTAACTGTGAACCAAAAAACCATTTCAAGGCGAAGTTTCCCACAACTTGTTCACACCGGATCTGAGCATAAGTATTTTCATTTTTTCGTTGCCACATCTCGCCAAACTTCGGCGACGAAAAATGAGCCCAAAACGGCGTAATTTCGCCAGTATTACGCGACCCGGAAACCGGCTTCGGAAGCCGCCCCGGGCGGGGTGGTATTGTTACGTATAAGTGACGGGCGTTGGAAATTCGAATACGCCCCGGCCGGTGAGTTACGCCACGACGGGCTCCGGATCGACCCACTTGCCATGCTCCTTGATCAACGCGATCAGCCGCGCATCGGCTTCCGCCTGGGGGATGTTGTATTGGACGCAGTTCTTGCCGACGTAGAGGTTGATCTTGCCCGGGGCGCCGCCGACGTAGCCGAAATCCGCGTCCGCCATCTCGCCCGGGCCGTTCACGATGCAGCCCATGATGGCGAGCTTCACGCCCTTGAGGTGGCCGGTCTGCGCGCGAATGCGCTGCGTGGTGGTCTGCAGATCGAAGAGCGTGCGGCCGCAGCTGGGGCACGCGACGAACTCCGTCTTCGAGATGCGCGCGCCCGCGCCCTGCAGGACGTTGTACGCGAGCTTGGTGGCGCGCACCGGATCCGCCTCCGTCTCGATGCTGAGGCAGTCGCCGATGCCGTCGCAGAGCAGCGCGCCGCTGAGGAACGACGCCTCCAGCAGCTTCGAGAGAAAACTGTTGTCGCCCTGCAGCGCGGTCGCGGCGGTGTTGCGGATCCAGACCGGCGCCTTGGAGTCGATCTGGCGCAACGCCGCCGCCAGCTGGCGGTATCCGCCGATTGAATGCGTCGCGCCGGCCGGCACCGCCTGCAGCGTGAAGAGCAAATCGCGATCGCCGAGCGCGCGGAGCGTGGACTCCAACGCGGTCACCGCGACCGGCTCCAGCTCGAGCGCGAGCCGGCAGTGGTGCGCGCGTGCCAGCGTGGCGAACGCCGCGAGCGCGTCCGCGTCGCCGGCTTCGAACGTTTTTAACAGCACGGTGCCGCGGCGCAGGGCGGCGGCGTGCGGTGCCACGTCCGCTGCGCTCAGACCGCCCAGGTCGATCACGTACGCGGCCGGGGCCGGGTCGGGCAGGCCGGCCAGCGCGGCCGCGGACTCGACCGTCACCAACACGCCCTCGACCGGCGTGTCCTTGAGCACGGGAGACAGCAGGCGGGGCAGGACTTCGCCAAGCGTGGCGGTTCCGCCTGCGCGTACGATCACGCGCGGGGGCTGTTCGGGGCCGACGGCGATCGAGGCACCCAGGGTCAGCGACTGCGTTTCCCGGCGCACGAAGCGGTACGGGTCGACGCCGTCTTCGACGGCCGTATCCGGCGTGGCCGGACGGCGCGACCAGAGTGACATCGTCTTGGCGGCGATGGCGCGGGCGACGGGAATCTCGTACACGCTGTCCTCGGTGAGCGAGACGCGGATGGTGTCGCCGAGGCCGTCGATCAGCAGCGAGCCGATCCCGATCGCGCCCTTGATCCGTCCGTCTTCGCCGTCGCCGGCCTCCGTCACGCCCAGATGCAGCGGATAGTGCATGTCTTCCTGCGCCATCCGGGCCACGAGCAGCCGGTACGCCTGGATCATCACCTTCGGGTTCGACGACTTCATCGACAGAATCAGCGACCGGTAGGAATGCGACTCGGCGATGCGGAGAAACTCGAGCGCACTCTCAACCATGCCGAGCGGTGTGTCGCCGTAGCGGTTCATGATTCGATCGCTCAGCGAGCCGTGATTCGTGCCGATCCGCATCGCGCGGCCAAGTTGCTTGCACCGCTGCACCAGCGGCGAAAACGACTCGTGGAGCCGCTGCAGCTCGGATTCGTAGTCGGCGTCGGTGTATTCGCGGACGTTGAATTTTTTCTTGTCCGCGTAGTTGCCGGGATTGACGCGGATTTTTTCCACGTGCTCGACCGCCTCCATGGCCGCGCTTGGGAGAAAGTGGATGTCCGCCACCAGCGGAATCTGCCGGAAGCCCGCGGCGTCGAGCTGCGCGCGAATGTCCTGCAGGCAGCGGGCCGCGGCGACGTTCGGCGCCGTGATGCGCACGATCTCGCAGCCGACCTCGGCGAGCGCGATCGACTGCCGCACGGTGGCGGCAATGTCCTGCGTGTCGCTGGTCGTCATCGACTGCAGGCGCACGGGATGATTTCCGCCGACACCCACCGAGCCGACCATCACCTCAAGCGTGGGACGGCGGACGGTGTTCACTCGCGAGGCGCAGTAGGACATGGAGAGGCGCAATGAAGCGGGAAAACGGCGATTTGGCGAGCCGCGGTGCGCGTTGATGAGAGGTGGCGTTTGTTCCTCTGGCCGGAGGGCTGGGGGGGCGTCGAGACAGGAGTGGCGGCGGGCGCCGGCGAGGGGACGTGCGGCGAAAAAACGCCCGCTCACGTCCGTGCGTCCCCGGCCACGGATCGTCGCGGAGTCCAGGTAGGACTCGACTCGGACGCGGGCGGCTTTGGCTGCGACGACGCCCGGCTACTTCGCGGGCGCGGGGGAGGGCGCGGACTCGGCGGGTACGGACGGCGCGGGCGCCGGAGCGGGTGCGGCTTCGGCGGCGCGATCGGCCTTCACGTCGCGGACAATTCGACGGACGTCAAAGACGCTCACGTAAAGCACCATCGAGAACAGCAGCACGAGAAACACGCTCTGCGCCGTCATGATGAAACTCACCGGCAGCGGCCGGCCGCGGAGCCGGCCAATCGTGGCAAACAGCATTTGTCCACCATCGAGCACCGGCATCGGCAGCAGGTTGAAGATCGCGAGGTTGATGTTGACCAGAATCGTGAACCACAGCGCGAGTGGCAGACCGGCGCGCGAGACGGCGATGAAATTGTCGATGATGCCGATCGGGCCGCTGAGGTGCGACGCGTTGATGTCGGATCGCGGATTGATCAGCGCCCAGAGCGTGCGAAACGTCTTCACGATCGTGTCCCTGATTTGCAGGAACGGATTCGGGTGGACGACCGTCACGCCGGAATTGATCCCCGACAGCCCCAGCTCCGCGATCTTCGCGGCGGGCGCAAGCGTGAACGTCGGCTGCTCGGTGCCGCGGGCGACCGTGAGCTGCATCGGCTTTCCGAGGCCCTTGCGGAAACCGTCGAACAGCTGCGTGGGCGTAAGCGTGGGCGCGCCGTTGACTGCCTTGATCAGGTCGCCCGGTTGCAGTCCGGATTTTTCCGCGGGCGAGCCGGGCGTCATGGGTCCGACGTAGAGCTTCGCCACGGTTTGGAATCCGACTTTGCGCACGTTTTCGTCCCCGCTCAGGATGGGCTGAATCGGGACGTCGATCAGGGCGTTGTCGCGCTTCAGGGTAAACGTGGTCTGCCGCTCGCCCTGCTTGTTCCAGCCGCTGCTCAACGCGAGGTGTTCCACGATGTCCGCGAAACTCTCCACGGGCTGGCCGTCGACCTTGAGAATGACGTCACCGGGCTTGAGGCCGGCCTTCACCGCCGGGCTGACGACATCCTTGCCGGAGGAATCTTTGATCGTCGGCGCGATCTCTGCGATCGTCGTCGAGGTGAAACCGGTCGCGGCGGGCTGACCAATCACCCAGACGATGCAGGCGAGGAAGAAGGCGAAGAGGATGTTGAACGCTGCGCCGGCGGCGAAGACGATCATCTTGGTCGCGTAGCTGACGGGCGGGAGCTTCGCCGTGTCGACGCTGCTCTGGCCCTCGACCGCGCCGAGGTCGGCCAGTTGCGGCAACAGCACGTAGCCGCCGAGCGGGAACCACGAGACCCGGTATTCCACGCCGTCCTTGCCCGTCCACTTGAAGATCGCGGGACCGAAGCCGATCGAGAAGCGCTCGACGACCGCGCCGCGCCGGCGGGCCGCCAGAAAGTGACCGAGTTCGTGGACAAAGATCGAACCGCCGAACAGCAGCACCACGAGAAACAGGACCCAGAGGTTGGTCAGCAGGGATTGAAAGAGATCGAAGGCCACAGAGGTCAGCGCGGGTTACGAGGCAAGGGAGGAGAGATGAGCGGAGGCGATGCGGCGGGCGTCGGCGTCGAGAGCGATGACCGCCGGCAAGTCAGCGGGTTCAAAGTTTTTCAGCGCGCCGAGAGTATGTTCGACGACGCGCGGAATCGCAAGGAAGGGAATCCGGTCTCCGAGGAAGGCCGCGACCGCCACCTCGTTGGCCGCGTTGTAGATGGCCGGCGCCACCCCGCCCGTGACCATCGTTTCCCGGGCGAGCCGCAGCATCGGAAAACGCCCTTCATCCACCGGCCGAAACTCGAGTCCGAGCACCCGGGTGAAATCAAGCGCGGCGTCAACCCCCTGGACACGCTCCGGGTGGAGCAGCGCGTGCTGGATGGGAAACGTCATCGAGGGCGGACACAGCTGGGCGAGCATCGCCCCGTCGTTGAACTCGACCAGACAGTGGACGATGCTCTGCGGGTGCAGGACAGCGGTGCATTGAGCCGGTTTGAGCCCGAACAGCCACTGCGCCTCGATCAGTTCGAGCCCCTTGTTGGCGAGCGTCGCCGAGTCGACGGTGATCTTAGGCCCCATGGCCCAATTGGGATGGCGGAGGGCGTCGGCCGGCGTGACGGCCCCCAGCTTCTCCGCCGGCCAGTCGCGAAACGCACCGCCGCTGGCGGTCAGGACGATGCGGCGGACGCCGGCGTGCGGGTGGCCTTCGAGGCATTGGAAGACGGCGTTGTGCTCGCTGTCGACCGGCAGCAGCTTCACGCGGTGCTGGCGCGCGGCGGCCATGATGAACTTACCCGCGAGGACCAGAATTTCCTTTGAAGCCAGCGCGAGATCCTTGCCGGCGGCGATGGCGTTGAGCGCCGGTTCGAGGCCGGTGGTGCCGACGACGGCGACGAGCACGATATCGGCCGCGGGTAGCCGGGCGAGTTCGTTCAGGCCGGTGAGTCCGCCGACCAAATGCGTCCCGGCCGGGAACGCGCTGGCATTGTCGCGGGCGGAGGCAAAGGCCGGGGCGTCGAAGACCCCGACGTGACGCACGTCGAACTTACGCGCGATGGCTGCGAGTTTCTCCCAGTTGGCGCGAGCCGCGATGCCCACGAGTTCCAGCTTGTCGCGGTGCGCGGCGAGGACCCGGAGGGTGTTTTCGCCGATCGAGCCGGTGGCGCCGAGCAGGACGACGCGTTTACGGCGGGCGGGAGTTGCGAGAGGGAGTGCGGCCACGAAAGCCGCCAGTTATGCGCGAGGACGCCGGCCGTCGGCAAGCTTGGGGTGGGGCGCGGGCGGTAACGGGAAACGTTACGGGTGGCTGAGCGGAGGAGTTGAAAGGTGAAGGGTTAAAGTTGAAAGAGCCCAGGCAGGCGCGATGCAGCCACGGACTCCACTCCGAAAGGTCAGGGATCGTCTTTCAACTTTCACCCTTCACCTTTCAACTGCCCTACGACTCACCTGACGTCCTCACGCGTCGAGCTCACGTATCCATCACGGCAGCCGGAACAGAAAATACCCAATCGGCGCCACGAGAATGAGACTGTCACTGAGATCGAACATGCCGCCGATGCCCGGGATCGTGCGGCCGGAGTCCTTTATGTTGGCGCGACGCTTCAGCACCGACTCGACCAGGTCGGCGACAATGCCGACGATGCCGATGGGCGCGGCCATCAGCGCGGCGACGAGCGGCGTCATGTGCGCGGGAAATTGATCGCGGGCGAGCCAGGCGACGAAGGCGCCGACGCCCATGGAAACGAGCACGCCGCCGACCGCGCCTTCCCAGGTTTTCTTCGGACTGATTTGCGGCGACATCTTGTGCTTCCCGAATGCCATGCCCGCGAGCAGCGCGCCGGTGTCGCAGAATTTCGCCACCGCAATCAGCCAGAGACAGAGCAGCAGGCGGCCGGTTGGCGTGACCGTGTCCCCCGGCACCGGAGTGATGATCGCGACCAGATACTGCAGCATCACCGCGACGTACACGATGCCGAAGAGCGTCGACGCGAGCGACTCCACGCGGGTTTCCGGCGTGCGTTCGCCGAGCAGGCGAATCGCGAACACGATTACGGACGCCGGCAGCAGGAGGTTCATCGACCAGCCAAACTGGACCTGAAACCAGGGGGCGAGCGTGATGAAGCCGCCGATCACCATGCCGAACTTGTCGAACGGGTCGTAACCCGACGCGTGCATGAGTTGGTAGAACTCGCGCAAGGTGAGCACCGAGACAAGCGTCACGATGACGAGGGCGCCATTCGTGCGGAAAAACCAGAGCGCCAGGCCGAGAACCGTCCAAAGCGAGACTGTGCTGAAAATGCGTTTGCCCATGCGAAGCGAGAGACCGGTGCTGGACGGATCGGTGCGTTACTTCGCCGCCGCCGGTTTCAGTTGCTCGCTGGTCAGGCCGAAACGCCGCTCGCGCCGGTTGTATTCCGCGATGGCCGTGGACAGATCCGCCTTCGTGAAATCGGGCCAGAGGACCGGCATGAAAACGAATTCCGCGTACGCGGCCTGCAGCAGGAGGAAATTGCTGATGCGCGTCTCGCCCGAGGTGCGGATGACGAGGTCCGGGTCGGGCATGTCTCCGGTGGACAGATACCGGCTGAACGTGCCCCACGAACTGTCGTTGAGCTTCTCCTTGCCGGCGGCGACGGCGGCGGCGTACGAGCGCGCGGCGTCGACAACCTCGGTGCGCGAACCGTAGTTCAACGCGAGCACGAGCGTGTAGTCGTTGAAGTGCTTCGTCTCCTCCATCGTCGTGCGCAGCATCTTCTGCACGCCCGCGGGCAGCTCCTCCGTCCGGCCGATGGTGCGCAGTCGCACCCGATCGCGCACAAACGTTTCGAGCTCCTTTTTCAGGTAGTATTCCAGCAGCGTCATCAACGCGCCGACTTCCTCCTGCGGCCGCTTCCAGTTCTCGATCGAGAAGGCGTACAACGTCAGCATCCGCACCCCGAGATCGCGCGCCGCAAACGTCGTCGTGCGCACGGTCTCGACGCCCCGACGGTGCCCTTCGATCCGGGGCAGGCCGCGCTGCTTGGCCCAGCGGCCGTTACCGTCCATGATGATGGCGACGTGGGGCGGAACGTTTTCGGCAGGTGCAGGCATGCAGCGAAGGCCGACGTTGGGCCGCGGGACGCGCCTTGACAAGCCGCCATCATTGGCCGGGAAACCGGAGCGTCCGGCGCGGGCGCATTGCTCGCAGGCGTTCCTCTCCGCTCGAGCGCAGTGAGACTTCCTCCTGGGATGCTATTTCTTCTGGCTCTTCGGCTTGGGAGGAGGCGGTAGAGCGAACGCGATGGCCCGGGCGATAGCGATCGGAGACACCGTCGAGTGATTTTCGTCGGCGAACGAGGCGAAGCGGACCGCTACCTTGTCGGGTCCTGGTTTGCTGAGGCGCTCAGCCAGACCTTTGGCGTTAGGTACCATACCGTTGATTTCATCGTCCGCCTTCTTCTGCGGATTGGTACCTTTGTACTCCTCATCGCTTCCAACGGACAACATAAGCCGCAGCGTCAGGGAACCTCCGCGGACCTTTTCCGTGAATGCGGCTTCTCCCTCCAGCAAAGCGCGATCTCCCTGCCAAATCGACGGGCTCGATGAAAGATAAGTGGAATAGCGCTCAGGATTCTTGAAAAGCGCGCGGAGCACGGCGAGTCCGCCGAGGGATTTTCCGAAAAGCATGTACCGAGACGGATCGACGGCATAGCGAGCCGTGACGAAGGGTTTGACCTCCTCTTCGATAACACGGAGGAATGCATCGCAACCGCCTGAACCGTTGGGAAAGTATTTTTTCTCTTCGACGATTGTCAGGTCAACCGCACGTCTGCGGCTGATCTCGGCTCGATCCTCGGTAGGGTAGCCGATGCCGACGACAATCGCCGGCTCAAATGAGCCGCTGCCCCACGTGACGATGTCGGAGGCGATTCGGAAATACCAATAGCCGTCGAGCACGAAGAGGACGGGGTAGCGTTTGCCCTCCTCCATTTTGGGTGCGGAAATCATCACTCGATACGGCACTCCATTGATCCCCGAAGTGAATTCGAACTGGCGTTCGCGGGAGACGGTCACCGCCCCGGTCTCGGTGAAGGCCGAAGCCCCGGCCGGCATGGTTTTGTCAGCGGCGATTCCGGTGGCGGAAAGAAACACAGCTGCGAGCGCGGGTAGCGAGGAACGAGCGAACGCGAGGGGGTAAAACTTCGATGGGATCATGGGGAAGCCGGACGCTGTTCCGAGGAGCGGAAGTTTGATGCCTCGCGGTGTATCATTTCGCAAGCCGGCATTGCAGCTGGACATCAAGGTGATCCGTGCGGTCGGGAATCGTGGGACGTGGTTTGACCGTCGCCCGACGCGCTCTAACCTGTGGCATGGCTTCACCGCTGTCTCCCGAAGAAATGGCCCGGGCGGGCGCGTCGTTGCCCGGCTGGAAATGCGAGCGCCAGGCGCTCACGAAGACCTTCACGTTCGGATCGTTTCGCGAGGCGCTTAGCTTCATGGTGCGGGCCGGCTTCGACGCCGAGGAGCTGAACCACCACCCCGAGTGGACGAACATCTACAACCGCGTCGTCGTCCGGCTTGCGACTCACGACGCCGGAAACCAGGTGACCGCCAAGGACGTGGCCCTGGCGGAGCGGCTGGAGAAGATCGCGTGGGTGAAGTGACGCGACGCTCGGCGCGGCTTGGCCGGACGCAGGGTGGAAGCGGAAATCGGAGACCGGAAACCGGAGAGAACGATGCAGCGTTTGGTTTTCTCACTGCTCCCCGCTCTGAAGCCTTCGCTGAGGACCACCGTTGATATCCGTGCCATCCGCGTGATCCGTGGTCAAAACGAGTTGGAAGCAGCGCCCGCAATCATCGGGCTTTGACCGCGGATGGGGCGGAGAATGCGGATAGGCCCGGATCATTATTCGCACCGTCGGTGCGATTAGCGTTTACGACGATCCGGGTCAGTCCTTCTCCCTTCGCCCTTCTCCTTTCTCCGCGGTCGGAATCGACCGCCCTGTTCTCACATCCCGCGCATGAAATTGAACGTGCGATCGATCTGGCCGGGCAGCGGCTCGTGCGTGAAGTCCGGATAGATCACGATGTCCTTCTTCGCGGTGATCTTGTTGTAGGCGGCGAACTGCGAACTCGGTGAACAGATCGTGTCCATCAGGCCGGTGAACATCAGGACGTCGGCCCGTATGCGTGGCGCCAGATGCTGGATGTCGATGTAGCCGAGCTTGGTGAAGATCTCCTTCACGCGCTCGTGCCGCGGGTCGTGGTTGCGGAAGTACAGGCGCAGCTCCTCGTACGCATCGCGCGCGTAGTCCTGCTCCCACACGCGCTGATAGTCGCAGAGAAACGGGTACACCGGCGCGCTGCGTTTGATCCGCGGCTCGAGTGCCGCGCAGGCGAGCGACAGCGCGCCGCCCTGCGAAATGCCGAAACAGCCGACCCGCGTCGGATCCACTTCGGAAAATGCCATCACCACGCGCGCGAGCTGCGCCGTATCGAGAAAAATCTGACGAAACGCCAGGTTGCGCGGATCCGGATCGTCGAGTCCGCGAATGATGTGGCCGCGCAGCGTGGTGCCGCGCACGCGGCCGTTGTCCTCGGAGCGGCCGCCCTGGCCGCGGACGTCCATCGCGGCGTAACAAAATCCCTCCGCGGCCCAGCCAAACTTGTCGAGCCAGTCGCCCGTGTGGCCGGAGTAACCGTGAAACTGCAGCACCGCCGGGCGGCGGGCCGCGGCGGACGCCCGGGGCCGAATGTATTTGGCGTAGATGCGCGCGCCGCCAACGCCGGTGAACCAGAGATCGAAGCACTCGACGTGTTGCGCGGAGAGCAGCGGATTCGGCCGCAACTCCGGCTGCGGATCGGTGGCGTCGAGTTCCTGCAGCGCGCGGCTCCAGTAGTCGTCGAAATCGTCGGGACGCGGATTGCGCCCGCGGTAGTCGAACAGTTCAGGGAGCGGTTTGTCGATGAGCGGCATGGCGGCGAAACGGTGAGGCGGACGGAGCGAAGGGGAAGTTCACGCGAGCGACGCCCAATGCGGTCGTCGACTGCCGGCCCGCGCCCGGGTGGGTGCGGGTGGCGACGCCGGCGGTTTTTCGCGTTGTCATCACTCCGTCGCACGGCGTGAGTCGCCGCATGAAAGTCGCATTCATCAGTGGCACGAGCATCGTGAACTCCACGCTGTTCTCGTCCTGGGAGGTTCGCACCGTCGAGACAAAATACGGTCCCGTCACCTACAAGACGCGCGGCGAGCACGCGTTGATCAACCGCCACGGCTACTCGTTTCCGCTTCCGCCGCACTCGATCAATTACCGTGCGAACATCGCCGCGCTCGCGGATCTCGGCTTCAAGGACATCGTCTCGCTCAATTCGGTGGGCTCGCTCAAGCGAGAGCTGCCGCCGGGGACGTTTGTCTCGTGTGCGGACTATGTCGGCCTGCAGCAGGGACCGGCGACGTTCTTTGATCAGGAGCTGCGCGGGGGCGCACCGCTGATAGCCAACAATCTGATCCCGCAGCTCATCGCTGCGCTGGCGCCGGAGTTCACGATTCATCCGGGAAAGGTGTACGTGCAGATGCGCGGCCCGCGGTTCGAGACGAAGGCGGAGATTCGCATCGTGAAGGACTGGGGCGACGTGATCGGCATGACCGCCGCGCACGAGGCGGATCTCTGCACGGAGGCCGGCCTGCGCTACAACAGCCTCGCGCTGATTGACAACTACGCGAACGGCCTCGAGGGCACGGAGATCGACTTCGCGAAGTTCAAGGACCTCGTGAAGGACAACCAGGCCAAGGTGAACCGGCTGTTCGTGCGCCTGCTCGAGATTCTCGCGTAAACGAGTCGGTCCGTAAGGGGTCAGGTAACATGAGCGGCGGTCCGTAAGGGGTCAGGGCGTTCCACGTTGCAGCAAGCTGCAACGTGGAACGCCCTGACCCCTTACGGCTGGAAAGTCGGCCGGCTTCGCGCTACGCGGGAGCATGCGTTTTACTCTGCGAGTGGTTTCGATGGTGGCGTTGCTGGCGTGCACCGGCTCGCTTTCCGCCCAGACGCTCCCGGCCGGGGTCACCCGCGGGGCGAGCGTCGAGGGCGTCACCGAATACCGGTTACAGAACGGCCTGCGCGTCCTGCTCTTTCCCGACCCGGCCCGCGCCACGACCACGGTCAACATCGTCTACCTCGCCGGCTCCCGGCACGAGGACTACGGCGACACCGGGATCGCCCACCTTGTCGAGCACCTGGTGTCCTACGGCTCCCCGCGACATCCGGATGCGAAGGCCGAGCAGGCGGCGCGCGGCGCGCAGCGCAATGCGTCGACCTCGTATGACCGGACCAACTACTACGAGAGCTTTCCGGCGTCCGACGAGAATCTGGCCTGGGCCATCGACCTCGAGGCCGATCGCATGCGCGGTGCACCGATCAAGCGCGAGATCCTGGCGAGCCAGATGAGCGTGGTGCGAAACGAAATGGAACGCGGCGAAAACGATCCGGAACGGATCCTCTTCCAGCGGCTGCGTTCGACGGCGTACCTGTGGCACAACTACGGCAAGAGCACCATCGGCACCCGCAGCGACGTCGAGCAGGTGCCGATCGAGCGGCTTCAGGCCTTCTACGATCGCCATTACCATCCCGACAACGCCGTGCTGATCATCGCCGGCAAGCTGGATCCGGCGCGCACGCTCGGCTGGGTGGCGGAGAAGTTCGGCCCGATTCCGCGCTCGGCGCAGCCGATTCCGGCCACTTACACCGTGGAACCGACGCAGGACGGTGAACGCTCGATCGTGCTGCGGCGCGTGGGGGACGTGCAGGCGCTCCACGTGGGCTACCACGTGCCGGCGGGCTCGCATCCGGATCACGGGCCGGTGCGCGTGCTGATGGACGTCCTGACCGGCAGCCCGAACGGCCGGCTGTTCAAGGCCCTGGTGGAAACGAAGCAGGCCACCGCGGTCGGATCGAGCGCGCGCGGTTTGCGCGAGGCCAGCTACGCGGTCGTCGAGGCCCGGCTGCGCAAGGAGCAGTCGCTCGACGGCGTGCGCGCCACGATCCTGCAGACGCTCGACGGGCTCGCCACGAATCCGCCGACGGCGGAGGAGGTGAGTCGATCCCGGGAGAAACTGGTGCGCCAGGCCGAGCAGGCCCTCGCGGACTCGAGCGCCGTCGGCTTCGCGCTCGGTGAGGCCGCCGCGGTGGGCGACTGGCGGTTGGTGTTTCTCCAACGCGACTGGCTGCGGAGCGTGACGCCCGCCGAGGTCGCGCGGGTCGCGAAAACGTATTTCGTGCCGTCCAATCGCACGGTGGCGTCGTTCATCCCCGAAACCGAACCGCTGCGCGCCGAGATTCCGCCGGCACCGGCGATTGAAACGCTCGTGGCAAACTACAAGGGCGACGACGTCGTCGCGGCCGGCGAGGCGATCGATCCGTCGCCTGCGGCCCTCGAAGCGCGGATCCAGCGCGCAAAATGGCCCGGTGGCCTGAACGTGGCGTTGTTGCCCAAGCAGACGCGCGGTGCGGTCGTCCGCGCGGAACTGACGCTGCGCTTCGGCGACCCCGAGCAGCTGCGCGGAAAGCGCGCGACCTCGATGGCGGCGGGCACGTTGTTGATCCGCGGCACGGTGAACCGGAGCCGGCAGCAGATCGCTGACGAGCTGACGCGCCTGAAGGCCCGCATGTTCACGGCAGGTGGCGTCGGCAGCGTGACGCTCACGCTCGAAACGGTGCGCGCGAACCTGCCCGCGGTGCTCGCGCTGGCGGCCGAGGTGCTGCGCGAACCGGCGTTCGCGTCCGTGGAATTCGAGCGTTACCAGCAACAACAGATCGCGGCCTACGAGGCGCAGCGCGGCGATCCGCAGACGCTCGCGGGTCTGCAGTTGCAGCGCCATTTTCGTCCGCTGCCGGCGGACAATCCGCGCGCGGTGCTGTTGCCCGACGAGGCGATTGCGGGGCTGCGCGCGGTGACGGTCGAGGACGTGAAGACCTTCTGGCGCGAGGTCGCCGGCGCATCCAACGGCGAGTTCGTGGTCGTGGGCGATTTCGACGCCGCGGCGGTGCAGCAGCTCGGCCAACAACTATTCGGAAGCTGGAAGAGTCCGCGACCCTACCGATCCCTGCCGCGCGAAGCGGTGAAAGCGGAGCCGGTCAACGAACTGATCCTGACGCCGGACAAGGCGAACGCCTATTTCACCGCAGGCCTGCAGATCGCGGTCACGGACGCGCACGCGGATTATCCGGCGCTCGCGCTGGCCGGCTACATGCTCGGCGGCCACAGTGCGTCCCGCCTGTACCTGCGGATACGCGGCAAGGACGGCCTCAGTTACGGACCGAGCGCCTCGTTCACCGTGGCGCCCCGCGAACGTCTCGGCACGTTCACGGCGTCGGCGATCGCGAATCCCCCGAATATTCCCAAGGTCGAGTTGGCGTTTCGCGAGGAAATGGAGCGTGTGTTGAAGGACGGCTTCGCCGCGGACGAAGTGGAGCGGGCCAGAAACGGCTGGCTGCAGTCGCGTCAGCTCCAGCGTTCGCGTGACGAAACGCTCCTGAGCACCCTGCAGAGCCAGGCGCGCTATGGTCGCACCATGCAGTTCATCGCGGACCTTGATCGCAAGGTGGGTGAACTCACCGCGGCGCAGGTCACCGAGGCATTGCGGCGCCACTTCGATCTCGCGCAGGTCAGCGTGTTCAAGGCCGGTGACTTCAAAAAAGGGGCAGAGTAGGCCGCAGGGTGCGTGGGAAATGGCACATCGCTTGGTCTCGAATCTCAGATCTCAAATTCGAAATCTCAATTCTCGGACGCGGGTCTGGAGGATGCGGCCGGGCCGGCCGTGGACGTGAAATTCGATCCGTCAAAACGACGCTAAGACGCCGGGGGAACGGGTGAAACGATTTGCGCCGTTTTCGCGGGTTCCTAGCCTTGGCGGATGAGCGACTTTGTCCCCACCGGGCAGCTGACGGAGAGCCGGCAGGCATTGGATCGGCTGCGGGCGAACATGCGCGTCACGATTCGCGGCAAGGACGACGTCATCGAGCAGGTGCTCATCTGTCTCGCGGCGGGCGGGCATCTCCTGATCGAGGACTTGCCGGGCGTGGGCAAGACGACACTGGCGTACTCGCTGGCGCGCTCGATGGACTGCGCGTTCACCCGCATCCAGTTCACCAGCGATCTGCTGCCGAGCGACGTCACGGGCGTCGCCATCTACGATGAGACGGTGAAGGAGTTCGTGTTCAAAAAGGGACCTGTGTTCGCGAACGTGGTCCTGGCCGATGAAATCAACCGCGCCACGCCCAAGACGCAGTCGGCGCTGCTCGAGGTGATGGACCGCGCGCGCGTGACGGTGGACGGCGAGGCGCATCCGGTCGGCACGCCGTTCATGGTGTTCGCGACGCAGAATCCCGTCGACTACGAGGGCACGTTTCCGCTGCCCGAAAGCCAGATGGACCGCTTCCTGATGCGGCTGCGCATGGGGTATCCGGAAGCTGAGGACGAGCGCGAGATTCTGCGCACCGCGCGCGGCGGCTACGATGCGATCGCGTTGAATCCGGTCGTCACGCGCAGCGACATTCTCAGCCTGCAGGCGCTGGTGCCGCAGGTGTTCGTCGAGGACAGCGTGCTTGATTACATCCTGCGCATCGTGACGGCGACACGGACGGAGGCGGAGTTCCGCACCGGCGTGAGCGTGCGCGGCGGCGTGGCGTTACGCACGGCGGCGCAGGCGCGCGCGTTGCTGCGCGGCCGCGACTTTGTGCTGCCGGAGGATGTGAGCGAACTCGTCGGTGCGATCTTCACGCACCGCCTCGCGCTGGCGCGGCAGACCAGTGACGCGCTCGAGGAACGGCGTGCGGTGACCGCGGTGTTGCGCCGGATCATGGGGAGCCTGCCTGCGCCGCAGTAACGTGATCCGCTTACGCTCCCCGTTCCGTTTGCGCTAATTTGAGATCTCAGATCTCAAATTTCAGATCCGATCCCACCATGCCTGAAGGGCCGCACACCGAAACACCCTGGTCAGGTCCGGGCACCCGTCAGGTGTGGCGCGCGTTCACGTGGAGCGGCCTGCTGTGGTCGATGATTTATCCGCAGCGCGGTCAACGCATCCTGCCGACCCTCCCCGGCGTTGTGTTAATCGGGTTGTCGTTTGCGGTCGGTACGGCGGCGTACAATTCGTCGAGCAACATTCTTTTCATCACGCTCTCGCTGCTGCTCGCGTGCCTGATCCTGAGCGGCGTGCTGTCGTCGATGAATCTGCGGGGTGTCCGCTGGCGGCTGCAGCTCGCGCCGCCCTTGCGGGCCGGCCACGAGGCGGTGGCGGCGCTCGAACTGCGCAACCGCAAACGCTTCCTGCCCACCTACGGCCTGTGGTTTGATTTTGCGGCGCGCAGTGTCGATCCGATCGCGGGTCAGCGGGCCGAAATGACGCTCAGCGCGCGCAGCGCTGACATCCGGGCCGCGCTGGCCAAGGCGGATTTGGCGGAGAACCGCGGGCAGGTCGCCCTGATCGGCCGGCTGGATCCGGGCGGTGAAAGCCGCGTGGAGTGGGTATTCAAACCCGCGCGTCGCGGGCGTCTGCGCCTGGAACTCGTGAGCGTGGGATCGCTTTTCCCCTTTGGATTTTTGCGCAAGGACATCGGCACGGAGCTGATTCGGGAAACGATTGTCTGGCCCGCGCCCGTCGAGTACCGCCGGCACCCGGTCGCGACGCTCCGCCGATCCGCGGGCGGACAACGGATGGCGCGCGCCGGCAGCGGGGGCGATCTGCTCGCATTGCGGCGCTATGCGACGGGCGACTCGCACCGCTTGATCCACTGGAAGGCGAGCGCGCGGACGGGGAACCTGCTCGTTCGGCAGTTCGCCGCGGAGAGCGCCGAAGGTTACTCACTCTGGCTGCGGACGGATGCCGGCGTGTGGACGCAGGCGGAGCAGTTCGAGCTTCTGATCAGCTTCGTCGCCACGCTGGTGGAGGATCTTTTCCGCGCGGGCCGGCTGCTTCAATTCGCCCTCGATGCCGCGCCTCCCGTCGTGATGCGGCGCGTGCATGACTTGGAGCTGGTGCTCGATCAGCTGGCGCTCGCGCGGCCGGTGGGAACCGTGCTTGCAGTGAGTGAAGGCCCGGCGACGAAGCAGAGCCTGATGACATTTGCCCCGGAGGGTACGCGCGGGGTCGCGGCCTTCGTCGACGGGCAGAAAGCAGCGTCCGCATGAAGGCGCAAACGGAAGCACAAGCCGCTGGTCTGCACCGTGCGGAAAGCAGGCGGGACGCCTGCGCTCCCGGACGCCGGCCGCAGCTCACGTCGGACGAGCTGCAACATCTCAAGTGGCTGCTCGGCGGCCTGCTCACGCTGCTCGCGATCTCGACGGTGATCTACATGGACGTCGACGCGTGGACGCTGCTCGCGCTCACCGGGATCTCGACGCTGGCCGCGATGGCGCGGCCGACGCTGCCCGGCCGCGTGCCTTCGCTGGCGCACACGCTCACGTTTCCCGCGATCGTGGCGTTTTTCGCAATCGACCTCTGGCTGCGGTCGGAAGTGCTGCCGGCGATGGTGCGGCTCGACATGCTGCTGCTGCTGTATCGGGGAATCAGTTACCGGCAGCGCCGCGACGATCTGCAGATCATCGTGCTGGGTTTGTTCCTGATCGTGGTCGCCGGCGTGCTGACGGTGTCGCTGCTGTTTGCGGTGCACATTCTCATCTACACCGGTTGCGCGCTGGCGCTGCTGCTCGTGGTTACCTTGAGCGACAGCCAGCGCGGTTCCGCGCCGGCGGGGCGGGTGGCCTTTGGCGAGACGCCCGCGTGGGCGTTGCACGCGAACACCCGGCAGCTTTTGCGGCACATCCGCCAGGTCACGGACTGGCGGGTGGTCGCGCTGGGCGCGGTGCTGTTTGCCGGCGTGGTCGGCGTATCCGCGCTGCTGTTTCTCGCGATCCCGCGCTTTCAGATCGAAAACAGCATGTTCCTCGATCGGCTGATTTCGAAGAAGGCCAAATCCGGCTTCAGCGATGAAATCCGCTTCGGCGAGGTCGCGGAAATCCAGCAGGACACCAGCGTCGCGCTCAGCGTGGACGTGTCGGATCCCGCGGCGATTCCTGCGGATCCCTACTGGCGCATGCTGGTGCTCGACTCCTACCAGAACGGAAATTTCCGGTTCTCGCGCGGCCTGCGCAACGACGCACTGGAGGGTCCGCGAACCGCGGCCAGCCTGATCGGCCACGCGCCGATGCGCCGCAACGACACGGTGCAGTGGACGTTTTTCCTGGAGTCGGGAGTCAGCCGTTTCCTGCCGATGCTCGGCCCGTTTGCATCGCTGCAATTTCGCGAAACCCAGAACTTCCGCTATGCGCCGCGCCTGGTGATGGTCGCGCTGCGCGAGGATCCGGTAACGATGACGGCGTATCGGGTGGAAGGATTCGATCTGTCACCGGCGCTGCCGGACCCGCGCTTCGCGGAGCTTTGGAAAGTGCGAAGCGAGCTGCCGGAGCGGCGTGCGGAGTTGCAGTCGTGGCTGCCGGCGTTTTCGCACGAGCCGGATCGGGCCACGCTCGCGCGCGTGCTGACCGACGCCACCGGCGGGGCGACGCTGCCCGCGCCGGAATTTGCGCGGCGCGTGAGCGAGTGGTTGAAGCGCAGTCATGCGTATTCGCTGTCGCCGATCATTCCCGGCGGGGCCGGCGATCCGCTGGTGCGGTGGCTGGCGTCCAAGTCGCCCGGACACTGCGAGCTGTTCGCCGGTTCGTTTGTGCTGCTGGCGCGGGCGGCGGGATTTCCCGCGCGCGTCGTGATTGGTTTTCACGGTGGCACGTGGAACGCGTACTCGAACAATTTCACGATTCGCAACGCCGACGCGCACGCATGGGCGGAGATTTTTGACGCGGACTCCGGCGCTTGGCTGCGCACCGATCCGCTGGCCGTGGGTGCGGCGATGCAGACGGTCACGGGCCAGGGCGAGGCAGCGATCGCGGCGCGGCTGGATCGCAGCTGGAAGGCGCGGCTGGATAGCCTGCGCGTGTTCTGGTACCGGCGCATCGTGAGTTTCGATCAAGGCTCGCAGGTTGAGACGTTGAAGCTGGTGAAGGAGGCGACGCAGGCTTCGGGCAAGGCGTTGCGCGAAGTCCTGACCGAAGCGGTCGCCTACGTGAAGTCGTGGCTGACGGCGCCATGGGACGGACGGCGGCTGGCGTCGGTGCTAGGCGTTGTTGCCGTGATTGCCGCCGCAGTCTGGAGCTGGCAGCGCTTTGGCCGGAGTTGGTGGCGGCTGCGACCACGCGGGCGGGGCGTCCGCCGCGACGATCCGGTGCGCCGCGAAGCGGGACGCTGGCTCGGGCGGCTGGCAGCGGTCGAGGCGAACGCGAACACGAGCGAGGTCGGCGCCGTCGTGTCGCAGCTGCAGCGCCTGCGTTTCGGTGCGCCCGCCACGTGGTCGGAACCGACGCAGACGTTCAAGGCGGCGCGACGAACCGTGCGCGAGGCCGGGCGGCGGACGGTCGGATCGGCGAAGTGAATCGAGCATCCCTTCGCGTTTGCAACGTGGACGTGACCACGAGTGCGGACGAAAGGTCGTTCGATCGCTCGCGGCCACTCGCTGGCGCACGCAGACAACTCGGTCGGCGGTGCGTCACTCCGTCTTGAACGGCGACACGAACTGCGGGAGCGACGGCACGGCCTTCTTTTCGAAATATTTTTTCATCACCGTGCTGATGATCGGGCCGGCGTTGGCGCCGCCGTAGAAATCTTCACCGATGGTATCGCCCTCGATCATCACGGCCATGGCGATTTCGGGTTTATCGACGGGCGCGAAGCAGATGAACCACGCGAGATTGATTGTGCCCAGTTTGCCTTCCTTCGTGACGCGCAACTGCGCGGTCCCGGTCTTGCCCGCGAGCGTGACGCCCGGAATCCGATACTGATTCGTGTTCAGGATTTTTCCGGTGCCGCGGATGATGGCGCCTTCCATGCCTTCGATGAGCGCGGCGCGTTGCGCGGGCGTGAGGCCGATGGGATCGAAGCGCGGCGGGATGCGTTTCGGGTCATGCACGAGCGTGGGCTGCGTGAACACTTCGTTGCGTGCGACCGACGCGGTGAAACATGCCATCTGCAACGGACTGACGAGGACGAAGCCCTGGCCGATCGAAGCCTGGGCCGTGTCGCCCGGCACCCAGCGCATGCCCTTCTCGCGATACTTCCAGGCGAGGTCGGGAATGATCATGCGCGACTGCTCGTGCGGGAGCTCGATCCCGGTCGGCCGATCCAAATGAAAGCGCCGGCCCTCGGCGGCGAGGAAGTCCGGCGTCATCAGTTCACCGGCCTTGTAGTAATAGATGTCGCAACTCTGCGCGATGGCTTCGCGAAGCAGCACGTTGCCGTGCTGGCCGTGACCGACGTCGCAACGCATCACGCGATCGCCGACCTGATGGTAGCCAGTACAATTCACAATCGCGTCATCCGGCGTGATCACGCCGCGGCGGAGGCCGGCGATGGAGGTCAGAATCTTGAACGTCGAACCGGGCGGATAAAAACCGTTGAGTGCGAGGTTGGTCCACACGCCGCGTTCGTTCATGTCGGCCACGGTTTCGCGCGAGGCTTTCGGCGAGAATTTGCTCAGATCGAAATCCGGCTTGCTGGCCATGACGAGCACTTCGCCGGTACGGATGTCGATCGCCACGGCGGCGCCGGTCTGATCGCCGATGGCTTCCTCGGCGGCGATTTGAAGCTCGATGTCGAGCGACGTGACGAGGTGTTTGCCCTGCTTGGGCGCGCGACTCTCGAGCGGCGGATTGATTTTGTAGCCCGAGGGATCCACGCGATAGATGCGACCGCCGGCCTCGCCCTGGAGTTGTGCGTCGAAACGGAGCTCGAGCCCGTCCTTGCCGCTCGTGCCTGGCATCTTGAACGTGGTCAGATCATCGCCGGGAAAGCCCTCGGCCTCGACGCTGGCGTCGGCGCGCACGTACCCAAGCGTGTGCGCGGCGGCCGAACCGTACGGATACGAGCGGACATTCGACGCGTACACCTCGAGCGGGGAGCGCACGGGCAGTTTCTCGATCAGTCGCGCGTATTCGGTGGAGTCGAGATTGTCGACGAGCTTGAACGGCAGCAGCAGCTGGCGCTCGAAGTGCCGCTGCAGTTCGCGGGCGTTGATCTTTTCCTCGCGCTTGAGAATGCCGTTCACCTGATCGAGGTAACGCTGCGCGAGCGACACGCGGGAAATCTGCTGCAGCTCCCGATAGCTCGGGATGTCCTTGTCGTCGACGGCGCGATAATTGTTGCGGATGCGGATGCGTTCGCGATCGAGCTCGGACTTCAATTCGTCGAGGTGCAGCAGCACGGCGAACCGGTGGTTGTTGCCGACGAGCAGCTTGCCAGTGCGGTCGTAGATGTTGCCGCGCGGGCCGGGAAACAGCACGCGCCGCTGGTTCTGTTGCCGCTCGGCGCTCGCGTGTTCGCCGGTCTTCGTCAGCTGGCGGTAGGCGAGTCCGGCCACGAGCGTCAGCAGCAGCGCCGCGAGCACGAAGTAGAAAAAGATGATGCGCGGATCGTAGCTCTTGTGCGACTCGAGGAGACTGCCCGAGCGGTCGGCGAGATTGGTGTCGTTGTGGGCCATGGGGCGCGGACGAACGAGCGTCAGAGGGCGTCGTCGCGCCGGACCTGCGCCAGGGCCAGGCCGCCGGCCTGCAGCGCGAAGAACCACGGCGTAATCAGCGCCAGCAGCACCTGGGAGCAGAGCAAATCAACGACGAGCCGCGGCCAGTGGGCCGACGGGAACGGTGAGCCGTGGATTTGAACGATCGAAAACATGAGGAAGAGCGCGAGATTCGTGAGCAGGACGACGGCGATCACGCTGACGTTATCCTCCCGCGGGACGCGTTCGCGGACGTGGAAAAGAATGAGATGCGCCGCGGCAAAGAGCAACAGGTGCAGGCCGAAAGTGACCGGGGCGTTGGCGTCGCAGATCAGTCCCGCGATGAGGGCGGTGAGCAGGCCCGGCCCCGGCGGCTGCGAGAGCGCGGCGAATGACACGTACAGAGCGCCCGCAAACACATACACCTGCCAGCTGGACAGCGCATCGTTCACCAACGTCACGATCGTCCAGAGCAGCAGCTGGGAAGCGATGAGGACGAGGGTGCGGCGCATTCGGACAATCCAGTTGAAAGGTGAAGGGTGAAAGTTGAAAGCGTCAGAGCTTCTCAGCGAGTCGTGCTTTCAACTGCCGTTTACTTTTCTCCGAGCGGCACCAGTACGGTGACCTCGGTCAGGGAGCCGAGCCGCTCGTCGAGTTTGACCTCGCCGGATTGGAAGAGGCCGTCGCTGCCCATCGACGCGCGCGTGATGGTACCGAGCATCAGGCCGGGGGGAAACACGCCGCCGAAGCCGGACGTGACGAGCCGCTTCGGCGTGCCGGGCGTGGCGACGATGTCGAGCGGGACGAATTCCACGACGCCGGTGGGCGGGGCGAAGGTCGGATTCACGCCGCCTTGGAAGGTGATCGGCCGCGTGTCGCCCTCGACGACACCGGCGAGCCGGATGTTCGGACTGCTGATCAACTCCACGACGGCGGTCATGGCGCGCACCTCGGTGACCTTGCCGACGACGCCACCGGTGAACACCACGGGCGCGTCGAGCGGGATGCCGAAATTCTTCCCTTTGCGGATCACGATGCGCTGCCACCAGCCGGAGAAATCGCGGCGAGCGACGCGGGCGTGTTCGTAACGATATTCGGTGAACGACGGCAGGCGCAGCAGGCTCTCGAGCCGGCTGATCTCGGACTGGAGCTCGCTGTTGCGCTGCACTGCGAGTTCGTAGGACGAATTGATGCGGGCGAGATCGACGCCGGCCTCGATCAGCTGGTTCTTCGAGTGCAATCGCAACGACCAGAATTCCTGCAGGTCGCGCACCTTGGACGTCGCGAGGCTGATCGGCGCGGTGAGTTCAAAAAAACTCGCCCGCAGAAACGTCTTCACCGCGGTCGGCACCAGCAGCCAGCCGATCACGACAATCGCGAGGGTGACGAACGGGCGGGCTTGATCGAGGCGTTTGAAGGGCACGGGGCGCAACGCGCACTAGCGCGCGAGGGACGGGTGAAAGAGTGGGGGTGCGAAGGATAAGGCGGCTTCGGTTTGAGCGCGCTCGCGCCCGTCGATTGCTTGGCGAGCCGCGCGCCCTCGCAATGCCAAACTGTCGTAAACTACGCCGCCATCGCGGTCGTGAGCCGAGGTGGACGAGCGACGTTGCGGCGCCTGGGGGACAAGGCGCCCTACCTCGTCGCCGCCGACCGATTCGCCGCTCACACGTTCTGCATCAACCACGAAAGATCGTTCAGCACGGCGCCGGTGCCGTTGGCCACGGCGGAGAGCGGGTCGTCGCTGACGGTCACCGGCAGGCCGGTTTTTTCGCTCAGCAGCTTGTCGATGCCACGGATCAGCGCGCCGCCACCGGCCATCACGAAACCGCGGTCGACGAGATCGGCGGAAAGTTCGGGCGGGCAGCGTTCGAGCGTCACGCGGACGGCGTCGACAATCGAGGCGATCGTATCGGCGAGGGCTTCACGGATCTCCTGCGACGTGATGTGAATCGTTTTCGGCAGTCCGGCGACGGAATCGCGGCCCTTGACCTCCATCGTGAGTTCCTCGTCCAGCGGATACGCCGACCCGACGCGCATCTTGATCTCTTCCGCGGTGCGTTCACCGATGAGGAGATTGTACGCGCGCTTCATGTAATTGATGACGGCCGTGTCGAGTTCGTCGCCCGCGACGCGGATCGATTTCGAAAACACGATGCCGTTGAGCGAAATGATCGCGATCTCCGTCGTGCCGCCGCCGATGTCGACGATCATGTTGGCCGCGGGTTCATCGATGGGCAGACCGACGCCGATGGCGGCGGCCATGGGCTCGGGAATCGTGATGACGTCACGCGCGCCGGCGTGCATCGCGGATTCCTTCACCGCGCGTTTCTCGACCTCGGTGATGCCGGAGGGAATGGCGATGACGACGCGCGGCGGGGCACGGAAGGCGTTGCTCGAGACCTTGCGGATGAAATAACGCAGCATCGCCTCGGTGACATCGAAGTCGGCGATGACGCCGTCCTTCATCGGACGGATTGCGGTGATGTTGCCAGGCGTGCGTCCGAGCATGCGTTTGGCTTCATCTCCGACCGCGCGCACCTTGCGCGTGCTGGTATCGAGTGCCACGACTGACGGCTCACGAAGAACGATGCCCTTGTCTTTGACGTAAACGAGCGTGTTGGCCGTGCCGAGGTCGATGCCGATGTCGTTGGAGAAATAGCCGAAGATATTCGCCATGATGCGGGTGCAGGAAGCGGGAGAGTGGCGGCGTATCCGCCGACGGAAACGAATCGGCGGTGCCAGTGAGTGTCAACGAGGGAAATGCCGCGGCGTGCTGCGGTGTGCGCGAGCTTGACGCTCCACGCGCTTCAACGCGTCTTCTACGCAGCGACGGCGCAGCCATGAACGGCTTTCACTTCATCCAGGATCTGGCGGTCATCCTCGTCGTCGCGGGCGTGGTGGGTTGGATCTGCCAGCGGATCGGGCTCTCCGTAATCGTCGGCTTTCTCGTGGCGGGCATGGTGGTCGGACCGCACACGCCGATCACGCTGGTGGCGGACGTGGAGCGCATCGATACGCTCGCGCAGATCGGCCTGGTGTTCCTGATGTTTTCCATCGGGCTGCAGCTCAGCCTGAAGAAGCTCCGTCGCCTCGGGCTGTCGCTCATGGTGGCGACGTTTGTCGGCGCGATTATCATGTATCACCTGTCGCGGCTGCTGGCGCTGTCGATGGGGTGGGGCGTGCGCGAGGGGCTTTTCCTGGCCGGGATGCTGATGGTGTCGTCGTCGGCCATCATCAGCAAGATTCTGCAGGAAACGGGCCTCAACCACGAGCGTTCGGGCCAGTTCGCGATGGGCGTGGCGGTGGTCGAGGACGTCGTCGCGGTCGTGATGCTGACCATCCTGAACTCGATGGTGCAGCTGGGCCAGGGCGGGAACAACCGCGTGCCGGAAACGCTGCTGCTGCTGGGCGCCTTTGTCGTGCTGGCCGGCATCGGCGGCCTGCTGCTCGTGCCGTGGCTGCTGAAGCGGATGAGCATCTCCGCCGACGAGGAACTGCAGACGCTCGGCATGGCCGGCCTGCTGTTCGGGCTGGCGGTGGTGGCGCAGACGGCCGGATATTCGCTCGCGCTGGGCGCGTTTCTGCTCGGCACGATCGTGGCCGAGACGCCGCACCGGCACCAGGTAGTCCGGACGTTTGAGGGCATGCGCGATGTGTTCAGCGCGGTGTTTTTCGTCGCGATCGGCATGCAGATCGACGCGCTCGATCTATGGCGCGAGGCCGGCGTGATCGTCGGCATCGCCGCCTTCACGCTGCTGGCGCGGCCGCTCGCCGTCGCCACGGGACTGAGCTTGATTGGCACGCCGTTGAAGGAAGGGCTGCGCACGGGGTTGATGGCGGGAACCATCGGCGAGTTTTCCTTCATCATCGCGCAGCTCGGCGTGGCCTCGAAAGTGGTGCCGGCCCGCTTTTATCCCATCGCGGTCGGCGTGTCGCTCATCACCACGCTGATGGCGCCCATCCTGATGCGGCGTTCGGAGGCGATCGCGGATGCGGCGGTGACGCGGCAACCCAAGTGGCTTGAGGATTGGTGGCGCGTGTATCACGGCTGGCTCGCACGCATGCGGCAGCGAACCTCGCGGAATCTCCTCTGGCAGCTGAGCCGCAAACGCGTCGTACAGCTGACCGTCGGCGTTCTGTTTGTGACCGGACTCATCGTGTTTTCAGGGCAGCTCTTCGCGGTGGTGGACGACTGGCTCGGGCGACGCTTTCCGCCGAACGTCGTGCAACTCGGCTTCTGGGTGGCGCTGGCGTTGATCGTCCTGGCACCGTTGGTGGCGATCTGGCGCAACCTGTCCGCGATGGCGATGGTGTACGCCGAGATTTCCACTCGCGGCCATGCCGAGGCCAAGCGCATGCGCCGTGTGATCGAGGTCGCGCTGAAGGTCGGCGCCGGCGTGATGATTTATCTCTGGCTGGTGGCGGTCCTGCCCGCCGACGGCACGGCGCACTGGCTCCTGCTGGTCAGCGCGATCGTGGCGGTCCTCGCCGTCATCGTGCTGCGCCGGAAACTGATTTACTGGCACAGCGAGATGGAGGTCGAAATTCTCAACGTGATGGACACGGCGGAGAGCCGGATGACGGCGACCGAAGCGCCGTGGCTGGCGTCGCACGGTGAATGGAATCTGCAGATGATCGACTGCACGCTGCCCGACTTGGCGGACTGCCAGGGCAAACCGATCGCCGAGCTGGATCTGCGCGCGCGTTTCGGCTGCACCGTCGTGGGCATCGAGCGGCAGGGTTACATGATTCCGCTGCCGCCGCCCGACGCGGTGCTGTATCCGCGCGACAAGGTCCTGCTGATGGGCACGGTGGACCAAGTGAAGGCCGGCCGGAAGTTTCTCTCCGCCGTGTCCGGCGCGCCCGTGACGGACTCCGTGTTCGCGGAGGTGCGGATGGAGTCAGTCGTGCTGCCGCCATGGAGCCGCGCGGCGGGCCGGACGCTGGGTGAATTGTCCCCGGCCCGGAATCACGGAGTGCAGATCGCGGGCGTGCATCGCGGCGGCCTGCGTATCCTGAATCCCAGTGCGGCCGAGCGACTCGAGAACGGCGACGAGATCCTGATGCTCGGGACGCCGGTGCAGAATCAGGATTTCAAGACGTGGCTGCGTGAGCGCGTGGAACCGTCGGATGCGTCCGCGGCGGGATAGCGGGGTCGCGCGGTGCCGGAGCGGGACAATAAAAAAGCGCGCCGGTGAGGGCGCGCTGTAAAGCGGGAGGTCGCTACGGGCGACTCAGTTGGTGCCGTGACGAATCGTGGTCGTCTCGACTTTTTTCACTTCCGTCGGCGCCGGCTTTGGCGCGGCGGGCTCGGGTTCCGGATCATCCTTGGAAGACTTCTTGAACTCTTTGATCGACTGTCCGAGGCCCTTCGCCAGGCCGGGAAGCTTGGAGCCGCCGAACAGAACGAGCAGGATCACCAGGATGATGATGAGCTCAGGCGCGCCAAGTCCCATGATGGCTAGAATGCTGACAGTGGGCGAGATCATGATGCAGCAACGTAGGCCGGGTTGAGGGTCTGTAAAGCGACAAATCGGGGTTACGGTGCGAGCCACACAACCTCGTCGCCGGGTGACGGTTGGCCGGCAACGATTTTGGTGCCGAGAGTTCGACCACGCAGGAAGCGCGACGCGCGCAAACGCGCCGTTTCCTGCAGCGCAGGCGTGCGTCCGATCAGTTCCGTGCCGTCGGCCACCGCGGCCGGCGGCGCATCGCCCGCCACTTCGACCACCGCGGTGCGTTGACGCGAATCGACGGCGATGATCCGGCCGACGATCAACCGCGGGCTGGGTAGCAGGGCGTCGGGCGCCAGCGTGACCGGTGTCGGGCCCGGAGGCGTCTTACTCGGCTTCGCGCTCTGGCAGCCACCGAGGCAAAAAAACACCGCCAGCGGCGCAAGCACGGTGGCGGTGAACTTCATTGCGACGGACGGGCCCTCAAAGCTTCGGCAGCGGGAAACCCAGACCACCCGGCAGGCTGCCGGCGCCGAGCGGACCACCCGTGCCGCCGCTCGGAGGCGGGGGGACGGGCGCGCCCGGAGGCCGGGCGGTTGCGGCGACCTTGAGCAGGTTCTGCGCGTTGTCGATTTGCTCGGCGTCGAAGAAGCCGTGGAGCTGGCGGATACGCGTCGGGTGACGCATTTTCCGCAGGGCCTTCGCCTCGATTTGGCGGATGCGCTCGCGCGTGACTTTGAACTGCTTGCCGACTTCCTCGAGCGTGCGGCTGTAGCCGTCGACCAGGCCGAAACGCAGGGACAACACGCGACGCTCGCGCTCGGTCAACGTGTCGAGCACGTCGATGATCTTTTCGCGCAGGAGCGAGTAGGCCGTCATGTCGTACGGATTCTCCGCCGACTTGTCCTCGATGAAATCGCCGAAACTGGTGTCGTCGCCATCGCCCACCGGCGACTGCAGCGAGATGGGCTGCTGCGCCATCTTCATGATCTGCTGCACGCGCTCGACGGGCAGGTTCATCTCGTCCGCGACCTCCTCCGGTGTCGGTTCGTGACCGTATTCCTGGAGGAGCTGCTTCTGCACCTGCATGACCTTGTTCAAGGTCTCGATCATGTGCACCGGTATGCGGATGGTGCGGGCCTGGTCGGCGATCGAGCGGGTGATGGCCTGGCGGATCCACCACGTGGCGTACGTGGAAAACTTATACCCGCGACGGTACTCGAATTTTTCGACCGCCTTCATCAGGCCCATGTTGCCCTCCTGGATCAGGTCGAGGAACGAGAGGCCGCGGTTCGTGTACTTCTTCGCGATCGAAATCACGAGGCGGAGATTGGCCTCGACCATCTCGGTCTTGGCTTTGTGCGCTTCGCGCACGTGCACCATCGTCTGGTTGACGACGGCCTGCAGCTCGGGGCAGCCGATGCGCTGCTGCGCCTCGATCTGCTTCAGGCGAACCTGAATGGTCTTCGTGTCGATCGCCGCGTCCTTCTTCGTCTTCGGATGCTTCGCGCGATCGAGCTGCTGGTGCAGCGAGTCGATTTCCTCGAGGATCGGCTTCAGCTGCTCGAGGTATTCCTCGTACACTTTCAGCTTGAAGAAGAATTTTCCGAAGTAGGAGCGGAGGACGTTCTCGCGCTTCCGAAACTTCGCCAGGACCTTTTTCCGCTCGGCGTCGCCCCGGGCTTTTTGAAATTCGTCCCACGCCTCGGCCACGCCGATCTCGGAGCTCTGGGTGTTTTCGACGAGCTTTTGCAGTCCCTTGAAATAGGCTTCGCGCGATTCGATCTTCTTGTCGATGACGACGCGATCGAAGCGTTCCTCGCGGTTGAGCAGCTTGGCGCCGAGGCCGCCGATGTAGGCGCCGATCGCGGCCGCCTGGAACAAGGCTTCCTGCGCCTTGAGTTCGGCCGTCTCGATGCGCTTGGAAATTTCCACTTCCTGCTCGCGGGTCAGCAGCGGGACCTGGCCCATCTGCTTGAGGTACATCCGCACCGGATCGTCGAGAATGTCATTCTGCGACGTCCGCGATTCCTCTTCTTCCGCCTCTTCCTGCCGCTGCTTGTAATCCTCGACCTGATCCGGCTCGAGAATTTCGATTTCGAGATTCTGCAGAATCGAAAGGACGTTATCGATTTCCTCCTGATTTTCGACCGACTCCGGCAGCGCTTCGTTGATGTCGTCGAACGTGAGATAGCCCTGTTCCTTCGACAGGCGAATCAGGTGGCGAATCTTGTCGTTGATGCCGCCGGCGGGGATGTTCTCAGCTCCTGGAACGGCGCCCTCCGCAGCATGCGGCGTGGCTTTGGCGAGAGCAGCCTCGACGGCTTCGGACTGGGCTGAATCGGCGGATGCGGACTTGGACTTGCGCGACATGTGGAAGGAGAGAGGCGACCGAACGAACGGTGAACGCAAAAATGATCAAATCGCCGCCGCCAAAACGAGCGGCGTGCGGAGCTGGCGTTGCAATTTATCGCGTTCTTTCAACAGAGAAATTGGGTCAGAATCACTGTCCGCATGGGGGTTGGCCAAAGCAAGTTCTATTTGCCGCAAACGCGGTTCGAGCGACCGGGCGCGGAGTCGCCCAAGCCCTTCTTGCGCCACTTTTACCGGATCGTCGATGACCGGTGACTCAAAGAGCAGGGTGGCGACAAGTGCACGCTCCTCCGCCGTTTCCAACAGCGCATCAAGGTGATCGCGGCCGGGCCAGGCATCCTGCTCGAATTCGGCGAGGAAGCGGTTGAGCAGCGCCCCGGCCCGGTGGCCCTGATCGATCCAATCGTGCTGCAGCGCGTGGCTCAACGGCTTGCCGAGCGTCTCGAAATGGAGACAGAGCATGAGCAACTCGTGCTCGGGCGTGACCGAGAGCGTCGCGCGAACGGGGTCGGACCCGGACGGCGTCGGCTCGGGTCGCGCCGCCGCCTGCCGGCGCTGCCGGGTGTCGAAGGCGTCGAATTCCTGCTGCATCACGCGCGGCAGGAGCGCGAGGTTGGCCGCGGCTTCGCGAATCAGGTTGGCGCGCGTGGCCTCGCTGGAGCTCGCGCCGATGATTTCGGCGAGCGATTGCGCGGCGCGACTGCGTTCCTCGGGACTGGCCTTCTGCGGGTTGGGCAGGACGGCCCGGGCCGCAAATGCGATCGCGCTCTGCGCATGCGACTGCACCTCGGCGTAGGCGGCGATGCCGCGCTCGAGGAAGAGCAGGTCGGGGTCGAGTTTCTCGGCGCCCGCGAGGGTGAGGAAGCGAACTTCGATGCCCGCCTTGACCGCCATCGGCAGGAACCGCAGCGCCGCTTTCTGGCCCGCGCTGTCGCTGTCGAAAAAGCATTCCACCTGCGTGTGGTAACGTCGCAGCAGCACCAGCTGACCCTCGGTGATGGAGGTGCCTTGAGGCGCGATCGCGGTCTTCAGTCCGACACTCCAGCAACGCAGCGCATCGAGCTGGCCCTCGACCAACACGAAGGGTTTCCCGTCGCCGACCGCGGTGCGGGCGCGGTCGAGGTTGAAGAGCAGATTGCCCTTCGTGAAAATCGGCGTCTCCGGCGAATTGACGTACTTCGCCTCGCGCGCGGGATCGTCGTCCGGCGTGCGGTCCGTCTGGCGCGCGGTGAAGGCCACGACGCGTCCCTGGTGATCGCGGATCGGAATCATCAGCCGGCCGCGAAACCGCGGGCGCAGCGTGCCAAGCGTGACCTGCGCGTCTTCGTAAATGAAGAAGAGCCCGCAGCGACGCAGCGCGTCCTCGGAGAATTTTCGGCGCAGCAAAAGCGCGCCGAGGCCGCTGCCGGTTTCATCGGCGGCTCCAATCTTGAATTCGTCGGCCAGCTCGAGCGGAAATCGCCGTTTCCCCGTCCACAGCTCGCGCATGTAGTCGCCGGTCGCGTCCTTGGCGCGGAAGGCCTGGTGGAAGTGTTCGGCGGCCGCGTCGTGCAGGTCGAAGATCTCCTGACGCAAGGATCGCTCCGCGGTCGTCGGTCCGCCGGAGCCTTCTTCGTATTCGATTACGACGCCGAAGCGTTTGCCGAGCGCCTCGACTGCTTCCGTGAAGCTCAACTGCTCCGTTTCCCGCACGAAGGTGATGGCATCGCCGGCTTTGCCGCAGCCAAAGCACTTGTAGAAACCCTTGTCGGCATCGACGTGGAATGACGGGGTTTTCTCGTTGTGAAACGGACACAGCCCCTTGAGTCGCGTCCCACCCGCCTTGCGCAGCGTGACGACCCGCGACACCACGTCGGCGATGTTCACGCGCAGTTTCAGGTCGCGCACACAGGTGGGTTTGATGACGGGCATGTGGCGGCGAAAAAAGAGCCGGAGATCGGCCCCGGCGTGGATCAGCGCGGCGCGGTCGGCAAAGAATGCACTTTCAACCGGTGCACCCCACTGTCAAGTTTCGCGCCCTTGGCGAAACCCCGGTAACCAAGTTTCTCCGGGCTGGAGGAAACTTCGCGCCTTGCCAGACGACACATCACCCATGCGCTTGCTTACACTTTCGCTCCTTGGCCTCGCGATTCTTCCCGCGCTGGCCGGTGCCGCGGCTCCCGCTGCCACGCCGTCCACTGCCGGGCCCGCCCCCGCGACGCCCAAGGTGGGCCAGCCCACGGAGCCGGTGTGGCAGTCGCGTCTGACCGGCTTCGACGAGGCGACCTACGATCGCCAGGTCGAAAAAATGATCACCATCTTCGAGCAGACCACGGGCAAGAAGCTTGTCCCGGGGCCGAAGAAGAAGGCCGGCCTGAAGATTTACGCGGACTCCGGTCCCGGCATGGCCACGCCGGTTCCGCTGGTGAAGGCCGTGATCTCGGCGCTCAAGCGCCGTGGCTTCGAGCATTCGAATATTTTTCTCGTCGGCCTCAACGCCCTGCGGCTCCGCATGACCGGCTACCTGCCGTCGCTGGTTTCGGGCCAGACGCCCTTTTTCGGCAACCCGGTCTACGTGCTCGAGTCGGGCCGTTACTACGATCCACTGTGGTTCTACGACTCGCCGCTCCCGCAGCGGTTCGATCCGATTTTCGCGCAGGAGCAGACGAAGGGCGTGACGGCCACGACGACCAAGGACGAGGACCGCAAGAGCTTCCTCGCGACGCCGCTGTTTCTCGATGCCGACTTCTGGATCAACATTCCCGTCTACAGCGATCATCCGACGCTCGGCATCAACGGCGCTCTCGTAAATGCGACGCTCTGGAACGCGTCCAACACGGCGCGCTTCTTCCGGTCGCCCGCCAACGCGCCCGCGGCCGTCGCCGAAATGAGTGCGATTCCCGAACTGCGCCAGACCTGGATGTTCACCATCGCCAGCCTCGAGCACTACCAGTTCATCGGCGGCCCTTTCTTCAATTCGCTCTACACCGTGTCCGAGCCGTTGCTGTGGCTGAGCAACGATCCCGTGATGATGGATGCGTTGGCGCGCGATCGGATCAATTCGCACCGCAAGAAAGAGGGCTTCGAGCCCGTCGATGAGGAAATCCGCACGCTGGAGTTTGCCGAGACCCTCGGCGTCGGTTCGACCAAAATCAAACAGGTCAAAATGATCCCGGTGGAGTGAGGAGGCTGGGTGGAGGGTTTGAGGCTGAGCGTTGGGTGGCCGACATGACCTGGGGTTCATACAGGACACCTTATCGGCGTCGTGCCGGGCTCTGCTCTCAACTCTCAACCCTGAACCCTCAACTCCTATGGCAACTTCCCGCTTGCGACCTGCGGAGCGGTGGGCCCAAGTGTTACTTGCGATAACGACATGACACCTTCGGCGTATCTTCCCTTTCTGATTCAGGCCATTCTGGCCGCCGTGATCACGGGTGGCGTGATTGCCGCGAGCCATCTGTTCGGGCAACGCTCGAAGCAGTCGAAAATCAAGGATTCCGCCTACGAGTGCGGCGTGCCGGCCGAGGGGCTCGTGCACACGCGGTTCTCGGTGAAGTTTTACCTCACGGCGCTGCTCTTCATGCTGTTCGACCTCGAGGTCGTGATCCTGATTCCGTGGACTTTCATTTATCGGGAGTTTCTGGCCAATCACATCGCGATTCTCGGCCCCATCCTCTTTTTCATCGGCGTGCTGATTCTCGGACTCGTTTACGAAGTCAAAAAGGGCGCGCTGCAGTGGGAAAAGTGAAGCCCCAGTCGAGGAGTCGAGCGGTCGAAAAGTCGAGGAGCGGGATACAATCTTCGGGCGGTTCAGGTCAGAGTCGGTCGATCGCCTCGATGCGTCTGCTCAGGTCTTCTCACCTTCTCGTCTCCCCGCCTTCCCGACTCTGAATCACCATGCGGCTCGACAAGATCATCGCCCGGGGTCGCATCGTTGATCTGACCAGCCTCGATCTCGAGGGTGCGTTGCAGGAATTGCTCGCCGTCTGCGTCGAGAAGTTTCCCGACCTCAAACCCGAGGCGCTGCTCAAGGGCCTGCTGGCCCGCGAGAGCACGATGACGACTTACCTGGGTTTTGGCGTGGCGCTGCCCCACGTGCGGGTGAAAATGTCGCGCCGCTACATTCTCGCCATTGGCCGCAGCCGCGTGGGCATCCGTCACGATGGCGCGCTGGCCGACGAGCGCGTGCACTTGATCGTCATGCTGATCGCGGGCGAGAACGCGCGCGACTACCTGCAGGTGCTGGCCTCGCTCGCGCGGCAGGTGAAGGACAAGGAGCTGGTTGATAATCTCGTCAACGCCCCGGACCTTGACGCGCTCTACGAGCGGATGGTCGGTGGTTTCGGCGGGTTGCGCGCCGTCGAGGCCCAGCAAAACCGCGTCAACCGGCTGATGTTTCGCGAGGCCGAGCGCGTGGCGCAGGGCGCCGATTGCAGCGCGGTCATGGTGTTTGGCGACACGTTCATCGGCGGCATCCAGCCGGGCGTGCTGCGTTCGAAGCTCAAGACGATCCTTGTCACCCGCACCGCCATCGAGACGGGCGATGAAGGCGAGTTCAGTGTGACGCTGCAGGTGCGCTCCTTCTCCAACCAGCGGCTCGCCCAATTGCGGAGTGCCATGCTGGTCGCACTCACCCGGGGAGTCATTAAATTCACGGATCGCATCTGCTGCGTGGGCGGCATCACGGGCAGCAACCAGTTCGACACCCTCGTGGTGGTCGACGTCGAGCGGGAGTTCCAGACGTTGCTGACCGGTTCGACTGCGGACCTGCTGCCGGCCGACGTGAAACCCGAGGTGCTGGAGCGGATCATTGCCGTGGCCACGGAGCTGGCGGTCGAGGGCCGCGAGGGCCGGCCGGTCGGCTGTCTCTTTGTGGTCGGCGCGGACGAGAAGGTCGGCGCGTTGTCGAAGCCGCTCGTGTTGAATCCATTTTATGGCTACAAGGAGGAGGATCGGAACATCCTCAATCCCTTCATGGATGAAACCGTGAAGGAGTTTTCCTCGATCGACGGCGCATTCATCATCCGGGGCGACGGCGTGGTGGAGTCGGCCGGCAGCCTGATTCAGGCGACCGACAGCACGCACGAGCTGCCCAGCGGCCTTGGCAGCCGGCACGCCGCCGCGGCGGCGATCAGCGTGGCGACGAACTGCATTTCGATCGTCGTGTCTTCGAGCACAGGTCAGGTCACGCTCTTTCGCCGGGGCGTCATGCTGCCGCTGACGGAGAAGCGCCGCTAGCGGCGGACGTGCGGCACCTGCGGTGGGCCGGCCGCGGGCGTCTGCCAATGCCAAAAAAAAGACGGTGCGCGAAACGCGCACCGTCGGTGAAGAATGAGGGAGCGGGCCGACTTACTTGCCGAAGCCGGGAATCATTCCCTTCATCATGCCGCCCATGTCGAACTTCTGGTAGTCCGCGGGGGGAACGAAGAGCTTGTCGTCCAGTTTCTGTTTCTCGATCGCCGTGACTTCCATGCGGGTGGTTTCCTTGTCGGACTTGTCCTTGCCGACAACGCGCAGCGGAAAGAGATCCTTGCCGGCGAGCAGGCGTTCCCACGACGGGGATTGGGCGCCGCGGCGTCCGCCGCCCATCGGGCTGTTGCTCTGGCTCATGCCCATGTAGGCGCCGAGTCCCTCGGCGAGCCAGATCTCGGTCTTGGTCTTCGCCTTCGTGTCGGTCGAGATGTACTTGGTGGCGGTGTAGCCGAGAATCTTTTCCGTCTCGCTGGTCTTCTCGAGGGTCGAGTCGTCGGTCTGCTTCTTTGCCGCTTCGACGGCCGCGTCCGGCACGGCCATGGTCATGTACATCTTCTCCTCGTCCATGAGCATCATCATTTCCTTCTTCCCGCCGTCGACGATCATCGCGCCGCCGCCTTTCTTGCCGCCCTGCATCTCCATGCGCATCTTGTCGCCCTTCATGCTATAGCTCATCTCGCTCGGCTTGCCTTTGCCTTCGGAGATTTTGAAGGTGATCTTGCCCTCGAAGGAAGCGGCGGTGAGCACCGCGGGAACCAGCAACACGCCGGCAATGAGGAGACGGAGGAATGGTTTCATGTGAGTAAGTGAGGCCGGAGAAAAACAGGGTCGTTCAAGCAGCGCAAGCGCGCGACGGATACGTCTTCCGGCCCACCGTGGTTTCATCGCTTGCCAGGGCGAGGGCGAGGCGGTGGATTCACGCCATGGCTATCTTCGGCTCCATCGCCACGGTTCGTGACCAGGCACCCGCGACGCGCGGTTTCGCCACGGCTCTGGCCTACGTTGACGACCTGCTGCGCCCCGGTTCCGCCGCGAATGTGCGGCTGCACGGGATGGCGGCGGGCGCGGTCGAACGCCATGAACTGGGCGGCGGCGTGTTCGTGATGGAGCAGGTGTATCAAACGAAGCCGCGGGCTGCGGTCTTCTTCGAGTCGCATCGAAAGTACATCGACCTGCAGCTGGTCGTTGCCGGCGAGGAAGTCATGGAAGTCATCGATCGTTCCCGCAGCGCCGAAAAGCAGCCGTATGCGGCCGAGCGCGATCTCATCGTGTATCATGACGTTGCCGGGGCCTCGATCGTGCGGGTAAGCGCGGGTCACGCGACGGTGTTCTTTCCGGTCGATGTGCACATGCCGTCGCTCCAGCTTCCCGCGGGGCCGGGGCTCGTGCGCAAAGCCGTGGTCAAGATTCCGGTGGAGTGAACCGGCGCCCTGCCGGCTGCATATGAACTACCGCCACCATTACCACGCGGGGAATTTCGCCGACGTGGTGAAACACGCGCTTCTTTGCCGCTTGCTGCGCGCGTTGCAGAAAAAGGAGAAGGGGTTTCTCTATCTCGACACCCACGCCGGCCGGGGGCGCTACGATCTCGAGGTGGCGGCAAGGGGAGACACCCACGCCCGCGAACCCGAGTGGCCCGCTGGCATCGGCCGATTGTGGCAGCTGCCGCCGGGAGACCTGCCGGCGCTGGTGGCGGATTACGTTCAGCTCGTGCGCGAGCATGATCGCTTCGAGGGCAACGCGACGCCCGAACCCCGCTTCTATCCCGGGTCGCCGTGGTTCGCGCGTCAACTCGCGCGGCCGGTGGACCGACTCGCGTTGGTCGAGCGACAGCCGGCGGAGTGCGCGGGGCTGCGCACTGAATTTGGTTCCGGTCCGCGAACCTCCGTGCAGGAGAGCGACGGCTACACTGCCATCCGGGCGATGCTGCCGCCGCCGGAACGCCGGGCGCTGGTGCTGATTGATCCGCCGTTCGAGGCGCAGGATGAATTTGCGCAGATCGCGGACGGATTGAGCGCGGGACTGCGGCGGTTTCCCGAAGGGGTGTACGCGGTGTGGTATCCGCTGACGCTCCGCGCGCGAGTCGACGCGTTTCTCGATGCCGTCCGCACGATGTGTGATCGGCCGGCGCTCGCGATCGAACTGGCCATCGCCGGGCCGGCGTCCGATTTGAAGATGAAAGGCTGCGGACTGCTCGTGCTGAATCCCCCGTGGCAATTCGACACCGAGGTGCGCGCGGCGCTGGAGTTTCTGGCGCGCGTGCTGGCGCAGTCGCCCGGCGGCGGCGCCCGCATCGAATGGATAGTGCGCGAACGGCCGCGGGCTCAGGCGCAATCAGGCGGTTGAGCATCCAAATCTGGAAGCTGCGGGCGATAATCAACCAGCGGCTCGTGATTCACCGTTTGGTTTTGCGCTCAACTCTCATCGCTCAGCCGAACTCATGCCGTTGAAGGTTGAAAGGTGAAAGTTGAAAGAACCGGAAGCAGACCCAACCACCGTCGATTGGGTTCGAATTCAGTCACGCACCACTTGGTGGAAACCTGCCCGCACTCTAGGACCATTGGCTGCTGCTGGTGATTGGGGGCTTTCAACCTTCAACCTTCACCTTTCAACTGCATGGTTCCGGCTCAGCTCTCGCCTGAATGAGTTTGCTCAGGCCTGAGGCAGGTTGCGCTGCAGGGCGTCGACGAGCAGTTCCAGGCGCACCGGCTTGGTCAGGAAGTCGTCCATGCCTGCCTCGAGACATCTGTCCCGCACGCTGCGTCCCGCATTCGCGGTCAGCGCGATGATGCGCACGGGGCGTGCGCCGGACATTTTTTTCCGCAGCCGCCGGGTTGTCTCCAGACCGTCGATACCGGGTAGCTGGCAGTCCATCAGGATGACATCGAACGTCTCCGCCGTCGCCAGGCGGATGGCGTCCTCGCCGTCGTGCGCGAACTTCGGCGTCACGTGCATCTTCTTCAGGAAAAGTTCGATCACCTGACGGTTGATGGAGTCGTCTTCGACCACCAGCACCCGGCCGCGCAGGGTGGGCGCCACGAAACGCGAAGCTTCGAACGGCGGGGCGGACGCGATGCTGTCGGGAATCCGGCAGGGCAGGATGAGCCGGAATGTGGTGCCCTGGTTGAGCGTGCTCTGCACCTGCAGCAGGCCGCCCATCGCCCGCGCGAGCCGGACGGAAATGGCGAGACCGAGTCCGGTGCCGCCGTAACGTCGGCTCATCGATGTGTCCGACTGGCTGAACGGTTTGAACAGGCGATCCAGCGAGTGGGAATCGATGCCGATGCCGGTGTCGGTGACGGTGAAATGCAGCACCGCGCTGGTCTCCGTGCGCTCGGCGGAGGCGAGGGTCAGGTTGACGTGCCCCTGCTCGGTGAACTTCACCGCGTTGCTGACCAGGGCGGTGAGGATCTGGCGGAGGCGATCGGCGTCCCCGGTGATGATGCCGGGAATGTTCTCACCGATCTCGACATTCAGGGCGAGGCCCTTGTCGCGTGCGCGCGAGTGCAGCAGATCGGCCACGGATCGCACGACGCTGGCCGGCTGGAACGGCGCGGCTTGAAGTTCCAGGCGGCCGGCTTCGATCTTCGAGAACTCGAGCACGTCGTTGAGCAACACCAGCAGCGTCTCGGCGGAATCGGCGGCGGTTTTCAGGTAGTCGCGCTGTTCCGCCGACAACGGCGTGTCGCGCACGATCCGCAGCATGCCGAGCACGCCGTTCATGGGCGTGCGAATCTCGTGACTGATGGTGGCGACGAAATCGGCCTTGGCGCGATCAGCCACCGCGGCCTGCTCGCGCGACTGCTGCAACTCCGCCTCGCGCGCCTGGCGCTGGGCGTTCTGCCGCGCGAGTTCCGCGACCAGTGACTCCCGTTCCAGCTGCGTGGTCATCGCATTCACGAGCACCTCGTGGTTGCGCGTGATGACGCCCGCCATGTAGACCGCATAGACTGCGGCGCAGAGTCCGACGGTCAGCCCGGTCAGATCGCCGCGGGAGAAGAACCGCCAGGCGAGGGGAATCAGGATCGCCAGCAGGTAAGCCACGCTGCTGTTCGGCATCGGCAGGAGCAGCCGGGCCGCGCCGGCCGTGAGCCCCGCCAGCAGCAACACGTGCACGAGGCCGAGCGGACTGGTGTGCTCCAAGGTGGGAAACAGCCACACCGACGCGCCCCAGCCGGCGGCGGTGAGCGTTGTTAAAACACTGCAGCGCGCACTCCACCGCGGAATATCGTCGCGCTTAGGCCGGGCACGACGAAACGAAAAAGCGAGCCACAGCCGGGCGACGGCCAGCACGAGCATGACGCCCAGCCACGCCCACACCGTCGGTGCCGGCATCTCGATCCCCGCGGCAATCGCAAACGCAACGGCCGCTGCCGCCGAAGCCAGCGTGGCACTGGTGAGATCGCGATAGGCGAGTCGGACGAGTTCGTGGCGCGCCTGCAAATCGAGCGCGGGAACGCGGACCCCTGAAACGGATTTCGCCGGAAGGGAAACCGACTCGGAAACTGACGGCGCGGAAACAGACATCGGACGAAGTGTCCCAGTTGAAGCACCGCAGCGGACGATGGCGAGCGTCCGGTGTGGCGGAAACACCCCGTATCCGATTCGGGATCACGGGATCACGCCGGGGTCGGAATCACGCGCAGGGAGCGCGCTCGGGTGAACTGCCAAGCGGAACGCGTCAGCGCTGGCCGAATCCGGCCCCGGGAAAGTCGTCGGTCCCGATCGTCGCATCAAACGGCTGCGGATGCAGTTTCAACGGCGGTGCTTTGAACACCGGCCGGTTCCACAACACATCTTCCCGCGTCGCGATGCGCACCATGGCGGGCGGTTCGGCAACGGGTTTGGGATGAAATTCGGGGAGGGGAAACATCATGGCGGTCAGTCTTGATTCGAGAGACCGGGGGACCGGCGGATTGTGCCGGGTGAATCGGCGAAATGTGCGGGGATTCGCGTTACAATCGCTCGCGGAGGCGCGGCCGGAAGGTGACAGAGAAAGGCAGTTCGCTGCTGAATTGATTCGGTGTCGGCAGCGCCGGGGCACGGAACAGCGGTTTGTGGGCGGGGGTTTCCGGGGTCGGGGTTGAGTGATGGAATTCACTCGCGCGTGGTGACGGCGCGGATTGGAGACGAAGGAGATGAAAGGGCAGGTTCATCGGGTGGCGCGGGGCGTGAGTTTTATCGGCCCGAAACTCAAACCGCTTGAATGTGAAATTGCGCCCTTGCCCAGAAAGCGCGCGCCTCTCAACTTCCCAGCGCTCGCTCAACCCCTCGTCACGGCGCTTCCAGATTTACCCCTTGTTGACATTCCCAGCGCACCCGTCGCTGCCCGGAACTCCTTTCCCCTCCGATTCACACCCTGTTGATCCCTACCTATGAGTAACGTTTACGACAACACCGCCATTGCCCCCAACGCCAAACGGCTGCTGGCGGCGGGCTTCATGGCCATCTTCGCCGCCGGCATGGGCTTTGGCATCCGCGGTGGCATTTTCGACAACTGGGCGAGTGAATTCGGATTCACCGCCACGCAGATCGGGGCCATCGGTGGTGCCGGTTTCACCGGCTTCTGTTTTGGCATTATCCTCGGCGGACTGGTGTGCGATAAAATCGGCTACGGCAAACTTGTCGTCGCCGCCTTTGCGCTCCACGTGATTTCGGCCGTCGTGACGTTTGGCGCGAGCACGCCGCAGAACGCCTATCAGATGCTGACGATTGGCATGTTCATCTTCGCGTTCGCCAACGGCACGCTCGAGGCGGTCGCGAATCCGCTCGTAGCGACGCTCTTCCCCAACAACCGCACGCACTACCTGAACATCCTGCACGCCAGCTGGCCGGCGGGTATCGTGGCCGGGGCCGCCGTCGGTTGGGTGTTGGATGACAAGATGCAGGTCAGCTGGAAGATCCAGCTCGCCCTCTATCTGCTGCCGACGGTCGTTTACGGTTTGATGTTCATGGGCCAGAAGATGCCGAAGTCGGAAGCGTCCGAAAAGGGCGCCAGCCTCGGCGAGATGTTCAAGGACGTGGGTCTTCTCGGTGCCGCCGTCGCGTGTTACCTTTTGAGCATGTTTGTCTCCGGCCCGCTTGCCGCCCTTTTCGGTCTCGCGAGCTTCCCGGCCGCGGTCGGTTATGGCGTCGCCGGTGTGCTGCTCATCGCGGTCGGCCTGATGACCCGTTTCTCTCTTGGGTCGGTGCTGCTCTTCGTCCTGTTCGTCACGCATGCCTTGGTCGGTGCGGTCGAACTCGGAACCGACGGCTGGATCGCGAACATCACGGGCAATCTCTTCACGTCCGAGCAGGGTAAATGGCTCCTGATCTGGACCTCCGCCGTCATGTTCAGCCTGCGTTTCTGCGCACACTTCATCGAAACCAAACTCGGCCTCTCGCCGGTCGCGCTTCTGTCCGTGTGCGCGATTCTCGCCTGCATCGGCCTCCAGCTCACGAGTGGCGTGCAGACGGTCGCGATGGCGTTTGTGGCGCTTACCATCTACGCGATCGGCAAGACGTTCTTCTGGCCGACGATGCTGGCGGTGGTCTCCGACCGCTTTCCCCGCACGGGTGCGGTGGCCATTTCCGTCATGGGTGGCATCGGCATGTTGTCCGCCGGCTTGATCGGCGGCCCCGGCCTCGGCTACGGCAAGGACCGTTTCGCCGCCGAATCCCTGCAGCAGACCAACGCCGCGGCCTATGCCGAGGCGAAGGCCGCCGCCCCCTCGAAGTTCCTCTTCTTCTCCGAGGTCAACGCCATCGATGGCAAGAAACTCTCCGATGCGAAGGACGCCCTGAAGGCCAGCAAGGCCACTCCGGCGCAGAAGGACATCGTCGCAGCCGACCAGGCCGGCGATCGCAAGACGCTTAAGGCCGACTCCTTCATCCCGGCGGCCATGGCGCTGATCTACCTCGCCATTCTGCTCTACTTCAAATCCATCGGCGGCTACCGCGCGGTGCATTTGGAAGGCACCAGCGCGGCGGCGGTCAAACACTAGTCCGCCTCCGTCCGTTTTCTGACCACAAAAAGGCCGCGTCCCATGAGGACGCGGCCTTTGTATTTTGAGAGAGTCAGACCGGCGGCGGCGGAGCGATGGCGGCCAGGGCACCTGAGTGCCTCGCCGTCGCACGCGTTCCGACGCCGCCAGTCAAAGTGTCCCGGCTTACGCCGCGGCGCGGCCCAGCGCGATGGCGGTGTCCCGCTTGGGCAGCGTCACGGTGAGCACGCCGTTCGAGATCTCCGCCTCCATTGCGCTGAAGTCGAAACCGGTGCCCAGCCTGAGCCGGAGCCGGTAGTCGCGCTGGGCACTTTCGAGGTGGAGGGACGTGAAATTGACGCGGACGAAGTGGGCCTTCTTGGCGGTGACCGTAAGGTCGGCGCCACTGCCTTCGACTTCGATGCCCGCAGCGTCGACCCCGGGAACGTAGACGACCAGCTTCATGGCGTCGGCGTGCTCCTGGCAGTCGTAGGCCGGCTGGCGAAACGCGTCCGGGGACGGCTTCAACAAGGCCTTCGAGCGACGTGCGGTCGGGAGGGTGCGGACGATGGTGTGCATGGGAGGAAAACGAAAACGGAAACGTTCCTCGGTGGTTCGGTGACCGCCGGGCTAGCAGAGGGCTAAACGTTTCCGTATGAACGGAGGTTTAGTTCTGGTTGCCCGCGCCGGTTTTTTTATTCCAAACGGAAAAAATCACCGGTCGCATCGCGGCACAACGCTGCTGACCCTGCTGGTGGCAGGATACGGCGGCGTGGACGTGATGTTGAGAGGACCGGATCATTTTTCTTTGCGGTTACGAAGAGCTCACGTTGCAGCCTTCATGCCAAGCATGTTCTTTTTTGTGCTGGTCAAGATTGCGTGACGCTGCACTGCCTCCGAGGCTCACGGCATGCCCGCCTTGAACGATTCCGCGACGACCCTGGCCGAACTGAAGACGCGCGTCCTTGCCTTCGTCAAGGAGCGGGACTGGGAGCAGTTTCACTCGCCGAAGAACCTGAGCATGGCGCTCGCCGCGGAGTCCGGCGAACTCATGGAGCACTTTCTCTGGGCCTCGCCCGAACAATCCAGCGCGATCGCCCGCGATCCGGCCAAGCGCGCGAAGATCGCCGACGAACTCGCCGATGTCGTCATCTACGCGCTCGAGTTCGCCAACATGACCGGCATCGATGTCGCCGCCGCCATCGAAGCCAAGATGGCCGCCAACGCGAAAAAGTACCCGGTGGAAAAAGCCCGCGGCCGTTCGGACAAGTACACGGAACTGTGAGAATGGCGGACTGGGGATTGCGGAGTGCGGATGGGTGAGACCGATTTGAACCGCGCTTGGCGATGCGATCGCTCGATCGTAACGTGGCTACGAGCGCCAGCGAGTGGCCGAATCGCCCCACTCGCTGGCGCTCGTAGCCACGACCAAGCCCGCTCCGCAATTCGCAATCCGCATTCCGCAGTTCAGCATCACGCTTTCGGTCGAAACGCCTTCATCACCGCCTCGTTCACTTCCAGCCGCGGCCCGCCGATCAGATCGATGCAGTAGGGGATCGCCGGAAACACGGCCTCGAGATTTTCACGAATCGCCTTCGGGCGGCCCGGCAGATTCACGATCAAGGTCTTTCCCCGCAGGCCGGCCGTCTGCCGCGACAGGATGGCGGTCGGCACGTACTTCAACGACGTCGCCCGCATGAGTTCGCAGAAGCCCGGCATCATCTTTTCGCACACCGCCACCGTGGCCTCGGGCGTGACATCGCGCGGCGCTGGCCCGGTGCCGCCGGTGGTCACGACGAGACAGCATCCGGCTTCGTCCGCCATCCGCCGCAGTTCTGCTTCGATCACGGCCTGCTCATCCGGGATCACGCGGTAGTCGACGTCGAACGGGCTCGCGATCCACTCGCGCAGAAGCGCGACGCAGGCCTTGCCGGGCGTGTCCTCATAAACGCCGGCGCTCGCCCGATCGGAAATATTCAAAACGCCAATCTTCGCGGTCATGCGGAGGCAATTAAGCAGGAAGCCAGGAAACCAGGAAGACCCTTCTTCTCATGGCTTCCTGGTTTCCTGCTCAAACTGTTTGAGAATGCTCTGTGCCGTACGGCCCTGAGCCCGCAATGTCCGCAGTGCGAGCGCGTCGTGCCGCTTCGCCAGGCGCTCGCCTTTGTCGTCCAGCACCAGCGGGGCGTGAAAGTAGCGCGGGGCCAGCCGGCCGAGCGCCTTGAACAGCAGCAGCTGTCGGAACGTGCTCTTGATCAGATCAGCGCCGCGCACGACTTCGGTGATGCCGAACTCAATTTCGTCCACGACGGTCGCGAGCTGGTAACTGGGCGTGTCGTCCTTCCGCCACACGATGAAGTCGCCGAAATCGCGGCCGGCCGTCGCGCGCTGCGGTCCGCCGCGCGCATCCTCGAACGCCACCTCCACGTCGTCGGGTACGCGGAAGCGCCAGTTCACTTCGATCCGGTCGCCCAGCGGCGGCAACGGCGCGGCGGCATTCGGCCGGAACTCCCGCGGATACAGCGGCTCGTCGTCCGCCCCGCCTTCATGCGGTGCACCGGCCGCCTCGATCACATCGCGCCGCGATCGCGTGCACGGAAAAATCCGGCCCGCCGCATGCAGGCGCTCGAGCGCCCGCCGATAGCGATCGATGCGATCACTCTGCGACACCATCGCGCGGTCCCACGTGAGCCCGAGCCACAGCAAGTCCTCCTGCATTGCCGCCACAAACGCCGGCTGACACCGCGCCTGGTCGAGATCATCATTGCGCAGCAGCAGCGACCCGCGCGCCGCGCGCGCCCGCGTCGACGCGATCCAGAACGTGCGCGCGTGTCCCAGGTGCAGCAGCCCCGTGGGCGACGGCGCGAGCCGGCCGCGGTAGGGAGGCGCGGGCCGCTCAACCGCGGGCGTGGAAAGTGGCGGGGAAGGAGTCAAACGCTGCGACGGGATTGGATTTGATGTCTCCACTCTCAACGCTCAGCTCTGAACTCTCAACTCTTCCTCCATGACCAAACTGCTTTGCGTCTACTGCGCCTCCAGCGATCGACTTGATCCCAAGTACTACGCCGCGGCCGCCGAGCTCGGGCGCGAACTGGTAACGCGGGGCTGGGGCCTGGTCTACGGCGGCGGCAAGACCGGGATGATGGGTGCCGTCGCGCGCGCCGTGAAACAGAGCGGCGGGCGCGTCGTGGGCGTCATTCCCGAATTCATGAAGGCCCGCGAACTCGCCTACGACGAAGCGGACGAGTTGGTGACGGTGATCACGATGCGCGAACGCAAGCTGCTCATGGAAACGCGCGCCGATGCCTTCGTCGCTCTGCCCGGCGGCTGGGGCACCCTCGAGGAAATCGTCGAGATCCTCACGCTGCGTCAACTGGACGTCGTGCGGAAGCCGTGCGTGTTTCTCAATCAGGACGGATTCTACGATCCGCTGCTGCAGCTGTTCGATCGCATGCTCGCCGAAAAATTCTTCAAGCCGTCGAACATGGATCTCTTCCGTGTGGCGCCGACCGTGGCGAAGGTGTTCGACGAGATCGCGGCGGCGTCCGGCGCTAAGGCCGACTCGAAGTGGTTTGATACGCGTTGAACCGATGCACCGCGATCCCGTCTTGAAACTCCTCCAGGCGCACGGTCTCCGCGCGGAGCCAGGCCACGAGGCGGAGATGACGGTCGCGACGCTCGCGTTCGTCACCGCGCAGCCCGACTGCCTGCTGCGGACCTGCGTGCCGGGCCACCTCACCGGGTCCGCCTGGATTGTCAGTCCCGACCGCGCCCAGGTGTTGCTCACGCATCATCGGAAGTTGGACAAATGGCTGCAGCTGGGTGGACACGCCGACGGTGATCCCGATCTGCTCGCCGTCGCCTGGCGCGAAGCCCGCGAGGAAAGCGGTCTCGCCGACGTGCGCGTGACCGCCCGCGAGATTTTCGATCTGGATCGCCACTGGATCCCGGAACGCAAGCACGAGCCCGGACACTTTCACTACGATCTACGCTTCGTCTTCGAAGCGGATCCGCGCGAGCCGCTCGCGATCACGCATGAATCCAAGGATCTCGCGTGGGTCACGCTCGATCGCGTGACCGCGCTCAATCCCGAGGAGTCGATGGCGCGGATGGTGCGGAAGACCCCGGCAGCCTGAGCCGGATCATCCAGAAGGACTCCCGCGAATTACGCGAATGACCGCGAATTTCAGGCTGATGCTTGAACGGCAGCCAGCCAAACCACCGCGCACCGTTTGGTGTGCGGTCTCATCCAGCCTCTTTCATTCGGATGGATTCGCGTGATTCGCGGGCAACTGCATTGTTCCGCCTGAGTCGCCACGGGCTCCCGGCTTACTTCCAGAGCCGCACGAGGTCGTCGTTGCGAATCCAGCCCGTCTGGCCGTTTTCAAACGTCAGCCGTGTCCAGCTGAGGAACGCCCGATCGGCGAGCGCCAGGGTGCCGGCGGCGAGCGGCGACGTCTTTTGCGCGGCGTCGGCTTCCGTGGGAATGGAGCGCAGCGTGGACGGGCGCGCGACGATCACGGCGTCGGCGTGCGCGGCGAGACCGTAGCTTTGCACCCCGGCCGCCGCCGAACCGCCGAGCAGCACGCCCGCCGCGATCAGCGCGAGCGCGGTCCAGCGCCGGCCGCGCGCCTTGCGGCCGTAGGTGTTGGCTAGCAGCCAGCCGAGGGCGGCGGCCGTAACCCAGCTCGCGAGGATTAACCCCAGCTGCCAGTCCGCGGGCGACGCGAAGCGGCCGAGCGTTTGCCATGGGCCGGGGGTGATGAAACGGGTCAGTATCGCCGGCGCGGCGCCCGCCTTCTCGGCCGCGAGTGCGAAGTGCCAGCGTACCGACGGATCACCGGGGTGCTGCACAAAGGCCGCCGTGGCGTGCGCGGCAGCCTCGGTGGCGCGTTCCTGCTGTGCCAGCGCGAGGGAAAGATTGTGGCGCGCGATCCAGTTCGTCGGTTGCTGGCCAAGCGCGGCCCGCCAGCCCTTTTCCGCGTTCGCGAAATCCGCCTTGCGGTACGCGGCCAGCGCATCGAGTTCGGCCGCGGTGACGACGGTCGCCGTCGCGACCAAGAGCACCGCGATCAGCGCGGCGAAGGGCATGAGGTTTTGCGGCAGGAAGAGCCGGAGCGGCTGGAAGCCCGGGACGCGTTTCGCCGCCAGTGCGGCCTGGGCGCGTGTCACCCAATCAGGCGGGAGTGCGCCCTGCGCGCTGTACAAGGCGCGGTCGGCTTCCGTCCACAGTCGGGCCCACGCCGCATCGGTCAGGGCGGTCGCGCGGGGCGCCGCGTCCGGCAGTTGCCAGAGCACCGCGGCATCGCGCTGCCACGCCAGGAGGCGCGCGGTGGTGCCCGGCCCGGAAGACGGTTGCGACTGAAGTTCGGCGATCACGCGGGCCAGACGATCGCGCGCCTCGCGCCGTGGCCGCACCGGATCGGTGTGCTGCGCGCGGCGCACCGCGAGCCAGCCCCAGAACAGGAGGAGCAGCGCAAACGGAGCAGCCAGGAGAGTGATCAACGTGCTCGCGACGAGCGGCGCGCGCGCGACGGCCGCACCTGGCAACGGATCGCGCGGAATCGGCGCGGGCGGCGTCGGTGCGGACGGAGGGCGTCCCGCCGCGCCCGCCTTGCTCACGTCGCCGTCGGGCTTTTCACCCGTGGTCGCCGGCGGTGCGCTCACATTGAACTGCGGCGCGATCGGCGCGCTGATCGTGACGGCGGTGCGCGGCGCGGTGATCGTTTTGTAGCTGCCGCTCTTTGGATCGAAGTACGTGAAGTTGACCGGGCCGAGCGCGTACGTGCCGGCCTTGGTGGGAACGAGCACGACGTCCTCGGCGAGCGTGACGTCGAAGAGTTTGCCCTCGGCCGGCGTGCGCTTCGCCTTCGGCTGCACCACCTGAAAGTCGCTCGAGACATCACGCGCCGGCAGGCCCGGGAGATCGGGCCAGTTGCCGGTGCCGCTCAACTCCAGCGTCCACGTGACGGGTTCGCCGACCGCGGCTTTTTCCGGCACGACCTTGGAGACCAGTTTGAACTGACCGACGGCCCCGCTGAAACCGAGCGGCGCGGCGGGCAGGGGACGAATCTCGAGGACGGGCTGATCGGACGTGACCGATACCTGTTCCATTCGCGGCTGGGAGATGATGCCGAAACCGATCGTTCCCGTTTGAATGCTGAGGAGGTGATTCGCGGCCTCGAGCTTGAGCCGGTTGGGCGTCTTGCCGACGGCGCGCGTGCGGAAGAGCACGTTGACACGGCGGTCGCCGTTCACGACCGCTTCCGTGACCTCGGGTTTGGACCAGTCCTCGGCCACCAGCGGCGCCGCGGTCCAGTCGAACGTCGGCGAGATTTGGGGGTTCGTGCGACGCGCCGCGGACAGTTCGTAGTTGAGGGTGAAGACCTCGCCGGCCCAGACACTCGCGCGCTCGGGCGTGAGTTTGGCACCGGCCACGGATTCGAGCGGCGGCGCGGGTGCAGCGGTGTTGAACGCGGCCACGCGCAGGCTGCCCTTGTCCGTCTTGACCGAGAATGCGGGGATCGCTACCGGCCCCGTCTGGCGTCCACGAAGCTGATACGTCAGGATGACGGACCGCGTGACCTGGAAGTTGACGATGTTGGTGTTCGTGCTCTCGGCGATGCGGGTAAACGTCACGCCGGCGACCACCGGCAGTTGCGGCTCGCCGTCGGGTGCGCAGTTCTCGAATACGAGCTGCACCGAGTTCGCCATGCCGGAATCGGACGGCTCCCAGCGCACGGATTGCGCCTGCGCCGCGACCGCGAACAAGAGCGGAATCAGGCTGGCGAGAAACGGGCGCTCCCGGGCTACGGCGCTGACGAAGCGAGTGAGCATGAACAAAAATGAACGAGCGTGACGCATGGCGTTACCAATCTTTTCCGGTCTTCTTCACGGGCTTCTTGTCGCCTTCCATGAGTTGAAAGAGCTGGGCGGGGGAATCTTGGTTGCGGAGCTGATCGAGCTTCTGCATCGGCAGCGCGAGCGAAGGATCGAGCGGTTCCTTCTCCGGTTCCTTCTCCGGTGCGCCGCCGACTTTCTGGGTGCTTTGGGGCGGTGGTGGCGGCGGCGGCTCGTCCTTCTTGTTCATGTCACCGAACGCCGACTCGCCGGGCGGTTTCTGTTCCGGCGGTTTCGAATCCTGTTTCTGGTTGGGATCCTGTTTCTGAGAAGAGTCCTTCTGATCGTCCTTGGACGACTGCGGATTGCCTGACTTATCCTGCTTCTGCTGATCGGACTTCTGGTCCTGCTGCTTTTTGTCCTGATCCTGCTGCTGGTCGTTCTGCTCGGATTTGTCCTGGTTTTGCTGATCCTTCTTATCCTCGTCCGGTTTCTTCAGCAACCCTTCCAACTCCTCGCGCAGCTTCGGCCAGTCGGTCGCTTTCGGATCGAGCTTGGCGCCGAGATCGACCGCCTGCAGCGCATCGCGCACCGGGCCCTCCGGCACCGGCTGCTGCTCGGACTGAAGCTTCGAACCCCACGTCGCGGTCTCGCGGCCCAACTCCGACCAATCCCGGCCCGTGCGCGTATCCGCGCTGGCCAGACGACCGACGATTTTGGTCAGCGGCGAAGGCTCGGGTGGCGTGGACGCCGCCGCCGCGGCCGCCGGAGATCCGGCGGAGGCGGCCGCAAAACCGGAAACCGGAAACCGGAGACCGGAAACTAAAAGCAGCAGTACCAGACTCGCGGCGACTTTGCTCGTCTCCAGTTTCCGGTCCCCGGTCTCCGGTTTCCGGTTTCCCGCCGGCGCCAGCCTGACGTCGCGCGGCCTTGGCCGCACGGGGAACTCATAACAGAAACTCACGAACAGGCACCAGAGCCCCAGCGCCAGCGGCCACTGGAAACGCTCGACGAGGCGTACGGTGTTCTTCTCGACAAAATCGCCCTTCCGGCCGGCTTCGATCGTTTCCTTCACCAAGGCGGCGAGATCGACCCACGTGCTGGCGTCGCGGTACGTTCCGGACGTCGCCTGCGCCAGCTGCTGCAAGGTGCCGCTTTCCAATTTCGACAACACGACGGCGCCGCGTTCGTCCTTCACGAACTGGCCGCTGCCGTCGGGAATCATGCCGCCGCCGGCCGTGCCGACGCCCAGCCCGATCACGCGGATGTTTTTCTTTTTCAGCTCGTCGATCTTTCCCTTCCACTCCTCGTCCGTGGCCTCGCCGTCGCTGAGGATAATTAGGAAGCGGTCAGCCGCGCTGCTGGCGCCGAAGGCCTGGAGCGCCGTGTCGAGCAATGCACCGTAGTTGGATCCGCCCTCGGGCAGAAACTCCGGGCCGAGCGCGGGCAGGAACTCGCGCAGGATTTCGTAGTCGGCGCTGAGCGGACTTTGGAGAAACGAGGTGCCGGCGAACACCACCAGGCCGACGCGTTCCCCCGCCATTTTCTCGAGCAGGGATTGGATGAGGAGTTTGCCGCGTTCGAGCCGCGACGGCTTCACGTCGGGCGTGAGCATCGAGCGCGAAAGATCGATCGCCAGGATGATCTCGCGCGATTGATCGAACACCGGCTCCTCCAGCCGGCCCCATTGCGGCCGCGCGAGCGCGACCACGGCGAGCACCAGTCCGGCGCACAGCCAGAAGCGCGGCCGCGAATTCGGCGTCGTGGCCGAGGCGGTGAAATCGGAAAGCTTCAGCGAACGCGCCCCGGCCTCGGCGCGCAGGATCTTCGGGCGGGCCGACGCCGCCGTGCGACGACGGTGACTGAGTTCCCACGCGAGGAGTGCGACGGGCAGCACAAGCAGCCAAAAGAGCTGGGGCCAGGCAAAGGTCATGCGAAGAGATTCCAGTTTCCGATCGTCCGGACGCACCGCGAATCGCGGTCGCGACGGATTTCAACGCGGCCCGATGGTTGCAGGTGTGGCGAGGGTGTGGTCATGGGCGTCGGTTGGCTTGGGTTACGCGAGGACCGGCTTCAGTTCGCGGCGCCACAGTGGTCGCGCGAACAGCGCGGCGAGGGCCAGCGCCAAGAGTCCCGGGGCCGCGAGCCACCAGAACAGCTCCGTTGTGATCAAGTAGCTCTTTGCCTGAAACTCGATCTTCTGGGCACGATCGATCGCCTTGAACGCGCTCTCGATCGTATCCGTGTCGGCGACACGGAAGAATTTACCGCCCGTCATCGTCGCGATTTCGCGCAGCGCGGGCTCGTCGACATCCGACAGCATCCGGCGATAGCCCATCTTGCGGTTGTTGTCGTCGTAGATCGGCACGGGCACATAACCCTCCTTGCCGGCGCCGATCGTGTACACCGGCACGCCGCGCGACTTCGCCAACTCGGCCGCCTGCTGCGGTTGCAGCGCGCCGCGGTTGTTGGCGCCGTCGGTCAGCAGCACGACGAACGCGCCGAGGCGTTTGCCGCCGCTGTCGCGTTTCGCCTGCTCGAGCCGGGTGAGGGCGACGCCCAGACCGTCGCCAATCGCCGTGCCGTCCTCGATCATGCCGATGCGCACGCGTCCGAGCTGCCGTGCGAGCCAGTCATGATCAAAGGTCAGCGGCGCCATCGTGTAGGCGCGGCCGGAAAACAGCACGATGCCGATGCGGTCGGTCGGCCGCCGCTCGATGAATGCTTGGATGACGGGCTTGATCGCCTGCAGCCGGTTGATGCGCTCGCCCTTGAGTTCAAAATCCTCCGCGCGCATCGAGGTCGAGAGATCGATCGCCAGCATGATGTCGTAGCCCTCGGAGCGCACCTCGCGCTTGTCCTCCACGCGCTGGGGCCGCGCGAGCGCGACGATCAGCGCGGTCAGGCCGAGGAACGCGAGCGCGACCGGCCAGCGCGACGGCGCCGCCAGCGACGGCCGGTGCCACGCGGCGGCGAACGGTACCAGCAAAACGGGTACGCTGCGCCGGCCGCGGATCCACGCGATCAGTGGCAACGCGAGCAGCGCGAGCAGCCAGATGGGATCCTTGAATGCGAGGTGCGACATCGTCGTGGCCTAGCGGCGCGCCCCCGTCCGCATGCGCGCGTGGAAGAAACGCACCAGCGCATCGAGGCGGTTCTGTTCGGTGCCGACCACGAGCCGGCTCATCGGATCAGGAAACAAGGTCGTCCACGCGGACTCGCGCTCGGCGCGCCAGGCGGCGTGTGCGGCGCGCTCGGCGGCGCTGCCATCCAGCGTGACCAGCCGGCCCGCCGTGGGATCGAAAGCCGCGAAGGATTCGCCGGCCGGCAGCGCGCGCTCCCACGGATCATCCACGCGAAAGCCCATCGTCTGATACCGGCGCTGCAACACCGCCCAGCCCTCGGGCTGCGCCGCCTCGCGGCCACCGCGGGTCACCGGCGGAAAGTCGCCCAGCCAGATCATCACGCTGTGCTTCGGCGCCGCGCGCGCGAGGAAGCGCCACGGAATCGTCGGCGGGTTGGCGGTGGGAGCCGGCGCGGGTTGCGCCAGCAGCGTGGCGGCCGAATGCATGATCTGGCCGCGGCCGCGCATCGGTTCGCGGAAGAGATTTCCGTCCGGCCCTGCGTGGACGAAGCCGACGCGATCGCGGTTCACCGCGCCGAGCAGCATGACCAGCCCGGCGAGTTCCAGCAGCGCCTCGCGTTTCGATTGGGCGCCCGAACCGAAGTGCAGCGACGGCGAATCCTCGAACACCAGCAGCAGCGTGACCTCGCGCTCCTCGACGAATTTCTTGCGGTAAGGTTCGCCGAGTCGCGCGGTGACATTCCAGTCGATGTCGCGCACGTCGTCACCGAACTCGTATTTCACGACTTGATCGAACTCCATGCCGCGCCCGCGAAACGCCGAGCGATATTCGCCGCTGAGGACGTTTTCCACGGCGTGCCGCACGCGCCACTCCAATTGGCGCAACAGGGCCAGCGGCGACTGCGCCGGCGCGCCCGCGGCGGCGTCGGTGCTCAAAGCGGAAAGTTGGGACGTGAGGGCCAAAGCGAAGGGGAATTTGCCCGCGAATCACGCGAAGGGACGCGAATCAGGAGGGCAAGTCGGGTTCATACGAGGGACGCGGACGCAAGGGATCAGGCCGTCGGTACCGGCGTGCGCTCGACCACCTGTGCGACGATCCGGTCGGGCGTGATTTCCTCCGCCTCGGCTTCGTAGGTGAGACCGATGCGGTGACGCAGCACGTCCGGCGCGAGTTCCTGCACGAGCGAGGGCGACAGATAATCCTGACCGCGCAGCCAGGCGAGGGCGCGGCCGGCCTGATACAGCGCCAGCGAGGCGCGCGGCGAGGCGCCGAAGTTCAGGTAACGTTTCGCGTTCGTGCCGCGCTCGGCCAGCGCGCGCGTGCCGCGGACGAGGGCGAGAATGTAGCCCTGCACCGCCGGCGACAGGTGGATGGCATCGACCTGGCTTCGCAGGGAAAGCAGTTCCTCGCCACTCGAGGCCGCGACGAGCGACGGCTGCTTCGTGACCTGGCCCCAGCGCTGCATCATGGCCGACTCTTCCTCGGCGGTCGGATAGTCGACGATCAGCTTGAAGAGAAAACGATCGGTCTGCGCCTCGGGCAGCGGGTAGGTGCCTTCCTGCTCGACGGGGTTTTGCGTCGCCATCACGAAAAATGGCTTCGGCAGCGGATGCGTTTGTCCGCCAATCGTCACCTGCCGCTCCTGCATGCCTTCGAGCAGCGCACTCTGCACCTTGGCGGGTGCGCGGTTGATTTCGTCGGCCAGCACCAGATTGGCGAAGATCGGTCCGCGGTGGGCCGAGAACTCGCCGGTCTTCGGTTGGAAGATCATCGTGCCCACGACGTCGCTTGGCAGCAGGTCGGGCGTGAACTGGATGCGCTCGAACTGCACGCCGAGGGCCGTGCCCAATGATTTCACGAGCAGCGTCTTCGCGAGGCCGGGCATGCCCTCGAGCAGGACGTGGCCGTTGGCCAGCAGGGCCACGAGCAGGCGTTCAACGACGGCGTCCTGGCCGATGACGGCCTTGCCGATTTCGTCACGAAGTTTCTGGGACCAAGCGGGACCGGTCATAAAGGTTGGGCGGAAAGTGGCGGTTCGACTCGAAGGATGGGAAGAAGTTTCTCTTAGCCGGACTCATGCAGTTGAAAGTTGAAAGGTGAAAGTTGAAAGAACCGGAAGCAGACCTAACCACCGTCGATTGGACTCGGATTCAGTCAGGCACCAATCGGTGGAAACCTGCCCGCTCTCTAGCACCGTTGGCTGCTGCTGGTGATTGGGCGCTTTCAACCTTCAACTTTCACCTTTCAACTGAATTGTTCCGTATGGCTGGAGGCGGGCAGACGGTTAAACCCCGAAACACACCCGACACCCGAAGCTCGCTGACCCGACCGCCCTGATAAATCCCTGACTAAGCGCCGCGGCCGAAGGGTTTCGTGTAGTCCGTGTTTTTCGTGGTTTAACCGTCTGAAATCTCCAACGTGGCAGGAAAAGAGGCACCGATGGCTTTACCAACCCAAATCGACGAAAGGCTGGCGGCCGTGGGCGCGCGGGCGGACGAAGTGGATGAACGCTTTGTGCGGGGCTCGGGCCCGGGCGGGCAGAAGATCAACAAGACGAGCTCGACGGTCTGGCTGCGCCATCGCCCCACCGGCGTCGAGGTGCGCTGCCAGCGGGAACGTTCCCAAACCGCCAATCGCGAGCTGGCGTGGCGGGAGTTGTGTGCGAAACTCGAAGACCGAAGGCGGGCCGCCGTCGCCGCCGCGCGCGAAAAGCATGAAAAACAGCGCCGTCGCACGCGGCCGAAAACCCGCGGGCAGAAAATCCGCATGATCGAATCGAAGGTTCACCGTTCGAAAACGAAGTCGCACCGGGGACGCGTGTCGCACGAGTGAGGCTTTGGTTAGTGGGCGCAGACCGGATCAAAGTGTGAATCCTAAGAGGATCGACGGATCAATTGTCCGACCGGGCCGGGTGCGGGGGTGGGTGCATTCGCATTTCACGATTTGGCCCTGTGGCATTGCACTTACGCGCCGACAACGTGAAGCGCCCGCCATTTAGCATTGGCTGGGAGCAGGTTGAACATTGTTTCGGAGTTGGGCCGCACACTCTCTGTATTAAGAAGTCTTCATCGGCTATTCATCGGGGCTTCACGAAGTGCTGATAGAGTCAGGGACTCAGCAAGTGGCAACGAGACCTGTGCTCGCTGCTATTCACTTCCGTTCCGTCAATCCTATCGAATACGTTATGTTTAGCCTTAAAACCTGCCGGTTTGCATTCATGTTGCTTGTGGCGTCACTTGCGACTTCGGCGCATTCCGCTGCCGCGACCTTATATTCCCCGTCTGCCAATCCTCTTGTCCCTGTGCCCGCCCCGGTGCTCAGTTCGACCACAGGAATCCTGGGGGAAGTCCAGGGAATGATCACTTCAGTCGGCGCGCGCTATGTCACGATTGACCATATTGTCGTCACTCATGATGGCGACACGGCCACAACGTTTAACGGCGGACTTGTCACGCTGGCGGTGGGCGAAGTTGTTAACTATACTTATACGGTCGACGTCGATGGTGTGATTCTGGCGACGACGATGCAGGTTTATCCGGCCCAGCCCGTAAGCGGTACTGAGCGGGTCTCGGCCCTCGCCGTCACCAATGCCACCGGCGCTGTCGCCCTCACGCTCTACAATGGAGGTACCGTGGAGTACTTCCAGCCTTACGCGTTCATCACTGGCATTGGTACGCATACGAGCTTTGGCGCACAACTCGTCAACTTCGTCGGCTTCGTCAATCCCGCCACGGGGCACATCCTCGCAACCAGTGGGTATATGAGTTCTGTCCCGGCGGTCTTCAAGGCCGCGCTGCCTGCGGCGACCGTGGGTCAGGCCTATAATCAGTATGCCATCGATCTTGGGACCTTCGGAATGGGGGATGTATTCTCCGTCTCGGCTGCGGGCCTTCCGCCGGGAATGTCGAATAACATGGGAGTTGTCTCCGGCGTGCCGACCGCACCGGGCTCGTACGTCATCGCTTTTGATGCGATGGGTGGTCAGCATACGGTGTCCCCTTACACCTCGATCGGAAGTGGCAACGTCACCCTCATTGTAAATCCCGCTGCAGGTGGTCCCGTCCTGCCTGATCCGGTCACGCCGCTGGGCTTTGTTGCCACGGTTGCAAATGGTCAAGTAGGTGCGGCGTACACGCTCACGAATCTTGTGTCCAGCGGCGTTGCACCGAGTGCAGTGACCGCCACGGGCGTGCCGGCGGGATTGACGGTATCCGCCGCTGGAATTCTCTCGGGAACTCCAACTGCGGCGGGAACCTATAGCATGACGCTTTCGGGTACAGATGCCGTCGGGACCGCGGGCACTGGATCCATTTTCATCACTATCGATCCGGCGCCCGTTGTAACGACATCAGGAGCCGGAATCATTGGTTCGGTCGGTCGGGACTTCATTGTAATAAATGGCGGATTGAACGCGGCGGATCATGTCTTTTATACACCCACCGCAGCGACGACGACGTTTCATGGCGGTACCACCGGGTTTGTCACCGGCGAGTATGTTACGTTCACCGGAACGGTCGACGGCATCGGGGCCGTTCATGCGACGATCATGTCCGTCTACCCGAAGGTTTCGTTCGTGATGACGCTCCCGAGTGCGCAGGCGATGGTTGCCTATGCAGCCACGAATCTGGTGAGCACCGGCACCGCTCCTGTTTTCGTCGGCGCATCGGGTGTTCCAAGTGGAATGAACCTATCGGCCGACGGTGTTCTTTCCGGTACGCCGACGAGCGCTGGAACCTTCAGCATCACCGTGGTGGGCACCGACGGGATCGGTAACTCGGGGGTCGGGGTAGTGACCTTGGTGGTCGCTCCGGCTCCTGTGGTGGTAATCCCAGTCACGTTCGCGGCGATGCTGTCGAACGGACGGGTGGGCGCCGCCTACCCGCTGACGAATCTAGTGCTCACCGGCGTCACACCTATGTCGGTGGCTGCAACCGGAGCGCCTGGTGGAATGACCGTTTCGCCAACCGGAATTCTCTCCGGAACGCCCACCCAGGCGGGAACCTATCTCATTGCACTTTCGGCGAGGGATGCTGCTGGCACATTGGGTACGGGCACCGCGACGCTGGTGATTGCGCCCACGGCGGTTGATCCAGCTTCCTACACCAGCACCGGCGTCAAGGCCGAAGGCAAGGGCGTCCTTGCCTCGTACAACGCGACCTCAAAGACCCTGACGCTCAATCGGGGCCCAATGCTGCGGCTGACCGTCGCGACAAAAGTTACGCTCAATGACCGGGCGACGCTTTCGTCCATTGGTATGGCGGTTCAGTACAAAGGCGTGAAGAACACCGATGGTTCTGTGACCCTTACGTCGATTGAGGTGAACTGAGTCCTGCTCTATAGACAAATGGAAGTGGCCGACTTGATCGGCCATTTCCCTGTCGAGCCGGATACGGGAGCGGTGCGTCACGCCCAGATGCATCGCTCTGCTGCATCCGCGCTACGCCGTGGCAATGGCGGCGTTCGAACGGCGAGCGCCCCTGACGCCCTCCCGGGCGGAGACGGGTACTTTTAGATGGAAGCAACCTCTTAGCTGCCGAGCAGCAGAGGCAGTCTCGATCAGTCCACTGTTGCTTCCACCTCCTGACGTTGGAGGCTACGTTCTCCTGCATCGCTCCCGCTCGGATCATGCCTTCGAGCGCCCGACCGAAGTCCGAAGTTTGCGGCTTGGCACCGCGAAGCGTTGGCCCCGATCTCCTCGGGTGTCTGCGTTGCATTGTTGCGCGCTGACCCATTGTTCACGCTCTCCCATCAACGATGTTCCGCTTTCTCCATTCGGCCGATTGGCAACTCGGCGCCCGATTCGCGCAATTCGGCGCGAAAGGCGCGGTGCTCCGGGCGGCGCGGCTGACGACGCTGCGGCGGGTTCTGGCGTTGGCGCACGAGCACAACGTCGATGCGATGATCATCGCGGGCGACCTCTTCGAGGACAATCAGGTGGACGAAGCGCTGGTGGTGGAAACGGTGGAGCTGTTCGGCGCGTTTCCGTCTGTGCCGATCTTTATTTTGCCGGGAAACCATGACCCGGCCACGGGACCGGACTCGGTGTGGCAACGGAAGCCGTTTCTCCGCGCGCCCGGTCACGTCCATGTGCTGATGCAGGCGGGCATCACTGCACTCGGCGCCGGTGTCCACCTGCTGGCGTCGCCGCTCCACCAGAAGCTCTCGACCGTCGATCCCAGCCTCAAGCTGGTCGAACTCGCCGCGACGCTGCCCGCGGATGCGATCGCGATCGGCGTGACGCACGGTGCGCCGGCGATCGAAGGCAAGCACCAGCCCAACGATTTCCCGATCGCGCTCAACGCCGCCTCGCGCGCCGGCCTCGACTACCTGGCGATCGGGCACTGGCACAACTGGCTCGCCGACACCGACGGCGGCCGGATCGTGATGCCTGGCACGCCCGAGCCGGATCAGTTTGCCAACGAACGCTGCGGGCACGTCGCGCTCGTCGAGATCGCCGGCCACGGCCAGCCGCCGCGCGTACAGCCGCTGCCTGTCAGCACGCTCACGTGGAAAGCGCTCACGCTTGATTTTCTCGCGCCGGAGGCGTCGCGTGCCTCGCTCGACGCGGAACTCGCGCGCCTGCGCCCCGCCGCGGCTCGCACCGTGGTGCGTATCACCCTTGCGGGGACGGCATCCCCCGCCCAGCTGACTGCGGTGCGCGCGACCCTCGACGAGGCGCTCGCGCCGTTCCTCGTCGGGCAGATCGTCGATCGCACGCGCGTCGCGCTCAGCCCCGTCGAACTCGACGCGCTGAAAGTCACGCATCCGATCCTCGCGCAAACGCTCGCTGACCTCGACCGGATCGAGGCGCTGGCGACCGGCGCGACGGTTGCGGCGGGTGAAACGACCACGCCGGCGCTGCCGCCGCTCACGTTGGCGGAAGTGCAGGCGTTGCTCACGCCGTCGAAGATCGAGCTCGCTGCGCTCACGCCCGAATTCTTTTCGCAGCTGCGGCACATGCTGCTGCAGACGCTGCAGGAGGTCGCGTCGTGATTCTACGCGCCATCGAGCTCACGCATGTCGGTCCGTTTCGCGCCACGATGCGGCTCGGTCCCTTTGCCACCGGGTTGAATGTCCTGTGCGCGCCGAATGAAACGGGCAAGTCGACGGCGCTGCGCGCGACCGCCCGCGGCTTGTTCGACAAGCACACCACGCGCGGCGAGGAGCTGAAGGCGTTGCAGCCTGCCGGCACCGATCTCGCGCCGCGCGTCGTCGTGGAATTCGAAACCCGCGCCGGCCGCTTCCGAAGCGAAAAGACGTTTCTGCAGTCGCCGCGCAGCCGCCTGCTCGAGTGGCAGGGCGGCGCGTGGCAGCCGGTGGCTGAGGCCGACGCGGCCGATCTTCGCCTGCAGGACTTGTTGCAGTCATCGCTCCCTGGCCGCGGTGCCACGCGACCGGAGCACTGGGGACTGCTGGGCTTCCTGTGGGCGCGCCAAGGTGAGCCGAGCGACTGGCCCTCACTCGCGGACGAAGGCGTGGGCCGCCAGATTCGCGCGCGGCTCGCGCGCCTGGAACTTGATCCCGTGGTGGAAAAACTCAGCGCGCGATTGGCGACGATGGCGGACAGCATCGTCACGGCCACCGGTCAGGCCCGCGCCGGCGGACCGTTGCGGCAGGCGGACGACGATCTCACCGCAATCGAGGCCGAACTCGGGGTGTTGCGGGCCACGCGGGCCGAACTCGACGCGTTGCACCAGCGTTTTCAACAGGCAGTGAGCAGCGTGACTCAGTTGGAAAAGGAACACGCCGAACGCGCGGTGGCCGTGAAGCAGCTCAACGAGCAGACGCTTGCGGCGGAGCGGCTGCGCGGCGAACTCGAGACGCGCCAAGTGGAGTTCACGGCCGCCCAGCAGCGGCTCACGGCGATCGCCGCCGACGTCACGACCCTCGGCCTGCGGCAGAGCGAACGTCTCCAGACCCGCAGCACGCTCGAGCAGGCCACGGCCGCCGTGCAGACAGCGGAGGCCCGGCTTGCGGCGCTGCGCGAACAACTTGATCGGCAGCACGCGGCCCGGCCGCAACTCGAGGCGCGGGTCGCCGAGGTGCGCGCCGCCCTGCAGCGCACGCAGGGATTGCTCCGTCTCCGACAACTCCATGCGAGCGCCGGCACGCTGGCGCAGCAGACGCTCCGCGCAGAAGCTGCTGGAGCCGAGGTCGAACGTCTCGCGGCGTTGAAGGCGAAACTCCCCGCCGTCACGCCTGCGCACCTTCGGCGAATCGAGGAAGTCACGGAACTCGTCCGCACCCAGCAGGCACAGGTTCAGGCGCTGGGCGTCACGGTGGAGCTGACGCCCGAACGGGAGACATCCGCCACGATTCACGAGGGCGCGACGCCGGCGTCGGTGCCACTGCCGGCGGGCCGCGCCACGCGCCTGCAGCGTCCGCAATCGCTCGATCTCACGCTCGCCGGTTGGGGTCGCGTCACGCTTCGTTCCGGCGCGAAGGAGGCGCAGGCGCTGTTGCACGAGCTGACGGCCTCGGAAGCGGCGTTGCGCGCGGCGCTGCAGGAGGCCGGCGTCGTCTCGCTCGAGGCGGGGCGGGAGGCGTCCGCCCGTCGCAAGGAGCTGGATACACAGCTGCGAGCGGCCGAGACCGCGCTGAGCGAACCGCTGGGCGAACACAAGACGCTCGCGGCCCTGCGGACCGCGGCGGCGCACGCCGCGCATCGCGCGGAGCCGTTGCGTGCGTCGCTGCAGCCGACCGCGACGGAGCAGGAATTCACCGCCACGGCGCTTGAAAGCGACGAGGCCCAGCACGTCGCGGCGCTGCCGGCGGCCGAGCGCGCGCTGGTCGCGATCGATCAGGCGCTGGCGGCACTGCGCCAGGAGGAGCGGCGGGCGGTGGAGCAGGTGCAACGCACCGGGACTGCCGCCGGCGAGCAACGCGCGCGTCTGGGCACGCTCGAAAGCCAGGTGGCGGATCTGCTGGCGCGGTATCCGGAAGGGATGGACGCATCGAAGACGCGCGCGCAGGTGGAATTCACGCAGGCGGAGGCGCGGGTCGCGGTCACGAAGGCGGGCCTCCCGCCGGAATTCGAGCGGCTGCCGGAGCGGAACAAGCGGGCCGTGACGGCGCTGCAGCAACTCGCCGACGCCCTGCAATCAAAGCGGGCCGAGCGGGATGGCGCGCGCGGCGCGCTCGAGACGCTGGGCGGGCAGGGACTTTATTCGCGCGAGACTGCGCTCGAGGAGCGGAAGGTCGAGGCCACGCTGCGACGCGACGCCGCCCGCGCCAAGGGTTGGGCGGCACGCCTCGCGCGCGACCTGATCGAGCATCGCAAGCAGGCCGCCACGAAGGCCGTCCTCACGCCGCTCGAACAGCGGCTCACGCTTGCGTTTGCTGAACTGACGGGTGACCGCAGCCGCGAGGTGTTTCTCGATGACCAGCTCCAGATTGCCGGCATCGGACGCGCCCGCGACGCGAGCCATGCGTTCGATGTGTTGTCACAGGGTGCAAGGGAGCAGTTGCTGCTGTGCCTGCGGATCGCGGTTGCGCAGGAACTCGCGGTCGACGAGCCGCAGGTGCTGATTCTCGATGACGTGCTGGTGAACACCGACGCCCTGCGCCAGGAGCGCGTGCTCGACGTGCTCACGGCGCTCGCGCCAAATCTCCAGGTGATCGTCCTCACGTGCCACGACGATCGCTATCGCGGCGTGGGGCACGCGGTGAAGTTTGAGAGAGTTGAGGGTTGAGAGCTGAGGGTTGAGAGAAAAGCGGTGCGATAGCGCGGCGTTACAGTCGACCGCTCCGCAGTTGGTTGATGATCTCTCAACTCTCAGCTCTCAACCCTCAACCCCGCGCGCCGCGCGGCTCAGCCCTGCGTGAACTTCGGCAGCTGCACGATTTTGCCGCCGGCGAGCGCGGATTCGTGGGCGCAGAGGCCGACACAGGTCCAGTTCGCGGACTTCACGGCGTTCGGATACGGGTCGCGGTCCTCGACGAGCGCGGTGAGGAACTCGTGGGCGAGATGCGGATGCGAGCCGCCGTGGCCTGCGCCCTGCGTGAAGCTGAGGTGCGTCTTCTTCCCGAGGTCGTAGACGCCCTTGGTGGTGAACTTCTGGATACCCTTGGGCAGGCGCTTCGCGTAATCGGGCACCTGGATTTTCTTCGGAATCTTGTGCTCGGGCAGCTTCGCGGTGTGGAGCACGTGCGGCTCGTGCTCGATGAGCGTCCACTCGAAGGACTTCTTCGTGCCGTACACATCGATGCTCTCGCGGTACTGGCGTGCAACGTCGAAGAGGGAACGAATGATGCGCGCGGTGAGATCCGAATCCTTGAACTTGATGTGCGCGGTCTCGACGGCGAACGGCGACCCGTAGTGCTTGACCAACTCAGGGCGGACCGTGCCGGAGCCGAAGCAGGAAACGTATTCCGCGACGGCGTCGGTGAGCGCCAGCATGGGACCGACGCAGTGCGTCGCGTACCACATCGGCGGCAGGCCGGGCCAGTAGTTCGGCCAGCCGTCCATGTCCTGCTGGTGACTCGCCTGCAGGAACTGGATTTTGCCCAGCTCGCCCTTGTCGTAGAGTTCCTTGATGTAGAGATATTCCCGGGCGTACACGACCGTCTCCATCATCATGTACTTCAGGCCGGTCTTCTGCGTGAGCTCGACGATCTTTTTGCAGTCGGCGATCGAGGTCGCCATCGGCACGGTGCACGCAACGTGTTTGCCGGCCTTGAGCGCCTTGATCGATTGCGCGGCGTGATCGGGAATCGGCGTGTTGATGTGCACGGCGTCGATTTCCGGATCGCGCAGCAGTTCATCGTAGTCGGTGTAGCCTTTCGGAATGCCGAAGGCGTCCTGAATCGACTTCATCTTCTTCGGGTCGCGCTGACAGACCGCGATGAGATTGGCGTTGGGATGGCCCTGGTAGATCGGAATGAATTCGGCGCCGAAACCGAGGCCGATGATGGCGATGTTGATTTTTTTGGACATGGAGGCTGAGCAGTGGAGGGGTGAGAGTTGAGCGATGAGAGTTCAAGCCAGGCTGAGAAGCCGCGGCTCCGACTATTTCAGAGTGAGCAGGAAGGCTTCGATGTCGGAGAGTTCCTGCGGGCTGAAGATGTCGGCCATGGGCGGCATCGGTGAGATCTTGAACTGCTCGTAGCCCTTCGCGATGGCCTTGCTCGGCTCGAGGAGGCTCTCGCGGATGTAAGCGGGCGTGGCCCGGCTCGCTATGCCGTCGAGCGCGGGACCGACGGTGCTGCCCTGGCCCTTGAGCGCGTGACACAGCACGCAGGCCGCGGGATGCTTGAGGAAGAGCTGTTCACCACGCTTGGGATCGGCGGCGATCAGCTTGGTGGTGTCGTCGATGACGATCAGCTCCGTGAGGCGCACATCGTCGAAATATGCATCGCCACGGGCGACGTGCAGCACGTTGACGCTCGCGGTGGTGAGCGCGCCGCTGTTGAACTCGACTTCAACCTCGGTCCAGTCGCTGTCGCGGCGGCGGAGGATTTCGGTTTCGATGCGCGGCCCGTGGATGTTGAGACTCGCGCGGCCGGAAAACGCGTGGGTCTTCACCCAGCCGGCGAGACGGTACTGCGTGTTCGGCTTGAGCGGGACGTCGGCGTGGAGACTCGTGTCGGCGTCGGCGCGCGTGATGACGCGCAGCGCCTGTTTCCCGCCGTGGAAATCCTTTTCGCCGTCCACGATCTTCCACTCGGCGGTGGCGTTGCCCTCGCGGGTCCCGTAATCGCGGCGTTTCCAGCCCTCGGGGAGACCGTTGCTGCCGATCGTTTCGAAGCCGGAATTCGGCAGCAGGTTCGGGCCTTCGCGGAAGAGCGAGGCGCCGTGCAGCTTCGCTAGCAGCCGGGATGCTTCGCGCAGCCATTCGTCCTTCTGGTTGGCGGGATTGCGGACGAGGCTGACGACGACGGATTTGATTTGGGGCGTGGCGGGAAACTCCGCGAGCTTCACGAGGGCGGCGAGGCGCGTGAGCGGATCGGGATCACTCACGACGGCTGAGGCGAAGAACAACGCCACGGCGGCCGCATCGCGACCGAGCGCGCGGGTCGCGTTGCGCCGCACCGCGGCGTCGGCGTGGAGGAGGCCGATGCGTTGCGTGGCGTCGTCGAGTTGGCCGAGTCCATGGAGGGACCACAGGGCGTGAATTGCCTTGATCGGATCGCTGCCGGCGACCGCTTGCTTCAGCGCGGGGGCGGCGTCGGTGCGCTTGCCCTCGACGAGCAGACGCTGGGCGGTGAGCCGCCAGAATTGCGTGGCGTCACCGAGGGCGGCGACGAGTTGCGCGGTGCTCGCGCCCTTGAGCGACGTGATCGTGGCGGGTTTGGCCTGATCCCAGACGACGCGGTAAACGCGGCCGCGGGCGTGGTCGCGCAGGGGATTTTCGTGCGCTCCACCGACGCCCGTCTTGGCGGCGTAGCCACCGCGATCAGGATTCGGCGTGGGGTTGTGCTGAATGATGTAGTTCTGCCAGTCGGCGAACCACACGGCGCCGTCGGGGCCGACCTCGGCGAAGACGGGTGACATCCATTCATCGCTGCTCGCGACGAGATTGAAGCCGTCCTTGGCCACGTAGCCCGCGCCGTCGCGCTGCACGTCGAAGAGCGCGATGTTCTTCATCGTCGGTTCGCAGATCATGGCCCGACCCTGGAGGCGGGCGGGCAGGCGGTCCGAGTAGATGAAAGCGCTGCCGGCCGCGGCGGTGTAGCCGCCCATGACGTCGACCTGGCGAAAGTTCGGCGTGATCGTGTGCGTCTTGTCCTCGGTGTTGATGCGCTTGGCCGTCATCGCGCGCGTGCCCTTGGGTGCCATCGTTGCGGGAATGCCGCCGAAGAAAATCGGCGCGTTGTTCGCGGTGCCGCCGAACTGATCGCCAAACGCGTTGGCGCTGTGTCCCCAGGTGTTGTTGGTGAACTGGTGGAGAAATTCGAGGGCGGAGCCGTCGGCCTTGAAACGATACGTGCCCTGCGCGAACTGCTTTTCCTCGCCGCCGACGGTGCCGCGGAAGCCGGAGTAGCCGACCGCGCCGTAGAGCCAGTTGTCGTAGCCGTAGTGAAGATTGTTGGCCTGCGCGTGGGTGTCGTTGATGCCCCAGCCGGTCATGATCTCGGTGCGGACATCGGCCTTGTCGTCGCCGTTGGTGTCCTTGAGAAACAGGAAACGCGGCGACTGCGCGACGACGATGCCGCCGTTGGCGAAGACAAAGCCCGTCGGAATGTTCAGATGATCGGCGAAGACGGTGAACTTGTCGGCGCGGCCGTCGCCGTTGGTGTCCTCGCAAATCTTGATGCTGTCGTTGCCCATGCCATCGGGCTTCACGTCGTGCGGATAGTCACGTGTCTCGGCGATCCACAGCCGGCCGCGTTCGTCCCACGCCATGAAGATCGGTTTGGAGATGTCGGGCTCGGCGGCGAACAACTCAAGGCGAAGATCGGGTGCGACCTGGGTGCGCTCCGTGCTGCCCTTCACGCTGAACGGATGCTGCAGAGTGATCGGTTGCGGCCGCTTTTCGTAGTTGGCGATCGTCGGCTTGGCCTCGCGGGTTTCCGGGTCGCGTTGGGCGAGAAACTTTTCCCAGGCGGATACCCGATCCGGGCCGGCGGCGGCGAGGAGCTGGGGTTTGGCGGTGAGCGCGAAGGCGTCGGAGGCCGCGTTGCCGAGGGCAGCCGCTTGCAGGATTTTTTTCGCGGGGACGTTGGCGAGAAACGGAAAGTCGGCGGCCGGGGCGTCGAGGACCACGACGTCGAATTTCGCCACGAACGCAGGCGTGGCGTCCTTCGGGTTCGAAAGATAGTCGAACCAGATCGCATCGCGCCCGAGGTCGCGCATCAACGCGTGGGCGTTCATGCGGGGCGTGCGATCTTCGGTGCCGAGGTAGAGCACGCGAATCGGAGTGGCGGCGCAACGGAGCGCGAGCGGGAATAACAGGCAGAGCAACAGGGTGAGGCGCATGGAGGGAAAAAGTTTTGGGGCCGGGCGTCAGCGGGCGGGCGGCTTACGGTTTCGGCAGGGGGACTTGTTGGGTGGTTTTCAGATAGGCGAGGAGGTCGCGAACTTCCTCGGTGGTGAGGGTTTTGAGGAGGCCTTCGGGCATCATCGAGATCGCGGATTTCTCGCGGGAGAGGATTTCCGATTTTGCGATCACCGTATCCTGGCCGATGAGACGAAGCGTCAGCTGCTGGGCGTCCTCGGCGGCGGCATTGCCCGCGAGCGTGCGACCGTCGCGCGTGGTGACGGTGACGAGTTGATAGCTCTCCTGCATGACTTCGCTCGGGTTGATGATCTCGGTCAGGATGTAATCGAGATTGGCGCGGTTGGAGCCGGTGAGATCAGGGCCGATGTTGCCGCCGGTGCCATAGAGCGTGTGACACGTGCTGCAGGTGCGCTCGAACAGGGCGCGACCGTTGGGAACGTTGGCGCGGGCGAATTCGGCGTCGGTGAGGAGTTGCTTGAATTTCGCGATGTCGGCCTGCTTGTCCTCGGCGGGCTGCGCGACCGGTCCCCAGAAGTCGACGAACGCCGGCCCGAGCACGCGCTGGAGCTGGCGCGCGGCAAAAGCGGTGACGTCGCGTTTCGGAATGGTGTTCTGCCGAAGGGCGGCGAAGAGCGCCCGCGCCGTGGTCTGCCGGCCCGCGAGCGTGAGGATGGCCTCGGCTTTGTCGGCGGCGGTGAAGGCGGAATAGCGGGCGAGGAGCTGCTGGGCCACGCGCGGATCGTCGAAGGCCGCGAGCGCGCGGATGGCGTCGCGCCGGAGCGGCGCTTCGTCGAGCAGCGCGAGCGTCGCGGGCAGGGCTTCAACGTAGACGTCGCGGGCGAAACTGCGGAGAATCTCGCGGCGGCGTTCGACCGGCGCGGCCTGATCCCGGAGGATCGCAAGCTGGGCGGCGGACGCCTTCGCGTCGCCGAGCAACTGACTGACTTGCGTGACCAGCGTGCCGATCGCGGCATCACCCGTGGCGAGAAGGGCGGCGCTGGCCGCGCTCCAGTTTTCCGGCGCGCTGGCTTTGCGGCGGCCGAGTGACGTGAGACCGTCCCGTAGGCCTTCCAGCAACGCGAGGCGCGCGGCGAGCGTCGTGGTGGTCGTCAGCGTGCGGGCGACGGCTTCAATCTGCTGGGCGGCGACCGCGCGACGCACGGTCCATTGCGTGAGCTGCGGAATGGCGCTGCCGGCGGCGAGGGCGAGCGCGCGCGCGGTGTCGGTGGGCACGAGCGGCTCGACGCCCGACCAAATCAGCTTGGGGATATTATGATCGGAGGAATCGCCGGCGTGCGTGACGAGGCCTTGCGCGATTGTCCAGCGCTCGGTGAGCGGGATTCGTTGCAAAACCGAGGCGAGCGCGAGCCGCACCACCGGCGACGGATCCGCGGGCGCCATGGCGGCGAATTTCTTCAAGGCCTCAGCACCGACCGAACGATCTTCGCCAAGCAGTTGAATGGCCCAGCTCCGAATGGTCGGCTCGGCGTGGTCGAGCAGCGGCAGCAGGCGGTCGACCGGAAGCTGCTTCGTGACATGAAGCGCCCAGAGCGCGCGGAGTTTTTGCGCGGCGGTCTGCGATTGGGCAAACAACTCCCAGAGGCGGGGCGGCACCGCGGGCGAGAGGCGCCCCTCGGCGGCGCGCTGTTGCAGGATGACGCGGGCGCGGCGACCGTACCAGTCGTTGCGGTGATTCAGCAGCGCGACGAGCTCGAGATCGGATTGGACGGTGAGGTTGAGGCCTGATTTGCCGGCGAGGCCCTTGGGTGCTAGTCGATAGATGCGGCCAGTCTCTTTTTCCGTGAGGGAGTTGCCGCAGATGTCGCCGTCGTGCCAGTCGAGCACGTAGACGGCGCCGTCGGGGCCGATCTCCATGCTGAAGCCGACCCAGGCGGCGTCGTTGGCGAGGAGCGTATCATCTCCGTGGTGACCGACGAAACCGGAGCCCTTGGGCTCGAGGATGTCGGTGAGCACGGCGTGCTCGTGGATGTTGGCCATGAAGATCCGATCGCGGTACTCGCGGGGAAATTCGTCGGCCAGGTAGATGCGCGCGCCGCCGTGCGCCGAGCGGTGGCGGTGGTCGGCGATGGTTTTGATGTCGTCGTAGATGTACGGGTTGATGTGTCGGCCGCCCTGCCGGTGATAGATGCCGCCGGGGATCACGTGCCAGAGATGCGGGATCACGCAGGCGGTGATGAACATCTGGCCGTGGTCGTCGAAATCCAGGCCCCACGGATTGCTGAAACCGTGCGCCACGATCTCGAAGCGGTCCTTGGTGGGATGATAACGCCACACGCCGCCGTCGATATACTGACCGTCGATAACGGGGATTTTTTCCGGGAACGCCTCTCCCCGCTTGAACAATTTTCCGCCGTCGGCGGGTTTACCGACGGTCGAGCGCGTGGCGTATCCCTGGCAGCCGTACAGCCACCCGTCGGGACCCCAGTTGAGGCTGTTGAGTGTTTCGTGCCGATCCTGGATGCCCCAGCCGGTGAGGCGAATCTCGATCGCGGCATCGGCCCGATCGTCGTGATTCTTGTCCGGCACGAAGAGCAGATTCGGCGGGGCGCCGAGCCAGAGCCCGTCGAAGCCGACGGCGATGGCGGCGGGAAACGGGATGCCTTCGGCGAAGACCTTGCGCGTGTCGAATTTCCCGTCGCCGTCGGTGTCCTCGAGAATGACGATCCGGCTGTCGCCCTGATTGGCGAAGCCGGTCTTGCGCGTTTCGTAGTCGCGATTCTCGGCGACCCACATGCGGCCGCGGTCGTCCCAGCAGAACGCCATCGGCTGCGTGATCATGGGCTCGGCGGCGGCGAGTTTCACCTCGAAGCCGGCAGGCACGGTCATCTGGGCGGCGGCCTGTTCGCCGGTGAGAAACGTCGCCTTCATCCCTTCGGCCTTGGCGAGGCCCCAGAGCACGGTGTCGTTGTTCTGGCCGGTGTAGGCCTTCCACGACTCGGTGAGCGCGAGGTCGTTCAGCGCGCCGGTGTAAACGACCAGTTGGTGGCGGACCGTCTCGGACTGGCCCCGGGTGATGGACCAGTCGCCGGCGATGGCGCGACTCGGCCCGATGCCCATCTGGCCGTCGACGCGCCACGGCAGCGGGTAACCGGAATTCTTCGGATGATCGAAGACGGCGATGTGCGCCTGGTCGGTGCGGCCCTCGAGCTTGAGGCCGACGTCGACCCAGAGCGCGCGCTGGCCGGTGGCGCGCTGGTCGCGCTGGCGGTTGCTGTTGACCACGCCGCCCTCCATCCCGGCGCGCCAGGGCATGCGGACGAAGAGCCCGCCGTAGTCGTACTTCGCGACCGTGAGATCGATGAGACCTTCGCCCTTCCATTCGAGATCGAGCAGGTAGCGGTCGCCGCTGTCGCGCATCGTCCAGACCTGCGTCTCGGCCATGATCGCGCGGCCGGCGTCATCAAGGAGATGATACACCGTGGACCACTTCACTTCACTGCCCTGCGTGATGATCGGTTCGCTTGCGACGCGACGCCAGTAGCCGTTGCCGGGATTGTGGAAGTAGTCGCGGCCGTTGACGCGGGTGAGTCCCCAATAGAGGCCGGTCTGGTGCAGATGATGGCTCGGGCTGAACTCGGTGAGCACGCTCTTCCCGTCGGGTGCGACGATCGGGTGGAGATAGGGGCGGAAGTCGGGGCGAGCGTTCTGCGTGAGGATTGGCTCTGGGACGTTGTCGCGATAAACCGAGATCGTATGCGCGGCCGTGTCCTGGCGGAGCGTCAGCCGGGCCGCCTGAGCCGTGGGCAGAAAGCCGGACGCAAGCAGGGCGCAACAGGAGCGAAGGAGGGAAGGCTTCATGGAGACAGATTCCGAAAGAGGTTTCGTTGCGTCGAAAGTCGAAGGTGCTGTGACAGAACCGGCGTTGGCTTCAACCCCCTGGGCGCAGGACGCGCGCTCCACGCGGGTTCATTTCGCCGCCTTCTTGGCCTTGCCGGGCGGCGGGGTGTATTCGGGGCGGGCGGGATCATGCCGGGGGTTGGGCGTGGGCATTTGCGCGCCGAACTCCTGGCGCCACGCGTGCAGGCGCGCGCGGAGTTCAGCGACTTTTTGCGGCTGGGCGGCGGCGAGGTCGCGGGATTCGCCGATGTCCTCGCGGACGTTGTAGAGCTCGCTGTGCATGTCGTTGAAAAACTCGACGAGCTTGAAATCGCCCGCGCGAATCGCGCCGTAGGGCATCGTGCCGCCGAGTTGGTAGTGCTGGTGGTGCGGATAGTGCCAGAACAGCGTGTCACGCGTCGGCTTCGCGCCGCCCCGCAGCAAGGAGGCGAGGCTGACGCCGTCGACCGCGGTGCGCGCGGCGCTGGCGGGCAGACCGGCCAGTTCCACGAGCGTGGGGAAAAGATCCATCGTGATCACGGGCGCGTCGGAAACCGTCCCGGCGGTCGTCACGCGCGGCGCGAAAACGATCAGCGGCACGCGGACGCCGCCCTCGTACGCGGAGGCTTTGCCGAAGCGCAACGGTGCGTTGCTGGTTGTGCCCTGGGTGATGCGGCCGCCGTTGTCGGAGGTGAACACGATGATCGTGCGCTCCGTGAGGTTGAGTTCGGCGAGCTTGGCGCGGACGCGACCGACGGCGGTGTCGAGCCCCTCGGTGAGCGCGGCATAATCGGGGTTCTTGTGGGTGAGCGTGGCGGCTCCCTTGGCCGCGATTTTCTTCCGGTACTTTTCCGTGAGGTCGCGGCGGCCCTGAATGGGCGTGTGCACGGCAAAGTGCGGAAGGTAGAGGAAGAACGGCTGGTCCTTCGAACGCTCGATGAACTTCACCGCTTCGTCGGCGAGTCGATCCGTCACATGTTCGCCGTCCTTGCCCTCGGGAGTGAGCGTGGGGATTTTCCACGGCGCGTAGTACGTCGGTGGTTGGGCTTTGTCGGTGCCGGCGATGTTGACGTCGAAACCGTGGGCTTCCGGATAGGACTCCTGGGTGCCGACCTTGGCGAGGTGCCATTTGCCGATGCTGGCGGTGGTGTAGCCGGCAGCCTTGAACACCTTGGCGAGTGTCGTCTCCTCCAGCGCCAGAAACTTCGTCCAGTCCGGCACGAGCAGCTTGGGATTGTCGGGCATTGCGCCCGGAATCCAGTCGGTCACGTGCAGGCGCGCGGGATATTTGCCGGTGAGCAGCGCGGCGCGGGTCGGCGAGCAGACCGTGCAGGCGGAATAGTTCTGAGTGAACTTCATGCCGTCACGGGCGAGCTGGTCGAGCGCGGGCGTCTCGTGAAGGTCGCTGCCGAAGCAGGCGAGATCGGTCCAACCGAGATCGTCGGCCAGGATGAGGACGACGTTGGGTTTCGCCGGCGCGGCGGCGGTGGCGCGCGGGGTAAACGCGAGCACGAGGAGGGCCGCCAGGAAGCAGGGGACTTTCATTACGGGGCGGAATGGACTGCTTTCACGCGGGGGGCGGAGGCAGGGACTGGCGAAGCCGTGCGGACAGGGATTTTCAGGCGGTTGGACGGTGGACGCCCGGCGGGTGAGCCGGGCGCAAGGGGAGAAAAGGGTGGTCGGAGAATAGCAGACGCGACCCGGCGAACTCCATGAGAGTTCACGCCATTGAAATGAGTTTATTCACCGCCGACCACCCGAAGGATGGCGGCACCCGGCGAGTGCGAGGTTGATTTTTTGCGCGGCCAGCAAAAGGTCGGGCGGTGATCGTCAAAAAGCGTGAGCCGGTTCCGCCGCGACGACGCCAAGTGGCGTTGTTGATCGAGACGTCGAATGCCTATGCGCGCATGCTGTTGCTCGGCGTGGTGCACTACATCCGCGAGCACCGGCCCTGGTCGTTTCATCTGATGGAGCAGGGGCGCGGCGACGATCCGCCGTTGTGGCTGAAGGGGTGGAAGGGGGACGGCATCATTGCGCGCATTGAAACTCCACGGATCGCCCAGGCGGTGGTGGAAACCGGTCTGCCGGCGGTGGATTTGAGTGCGGCGCGCCTGGTGCCGGTGCTGCCGTGGGTGGAAACGAATGACGACGAAATCGCCCAGCTGGCGGTGGAGCACCTGCTGGAACGCGGGTTCAAGCGCTTCGCGTACTGCGGGGACGCGCGGTTCAACTGGTCGCGTTGGCGGGAAGATCACTTTGTCGCGCGGCTGCGGGCGGCGGGTCACGCATGCGACGTGTTTCGACCGGACGTGGTGCCCGGCGATGTGGCGGCGGAGGCGCGGGCCTTGCTGCGCTGGCTGAAGGAGCTGCCGCGGCCGGTGGGAATCATGGCGGCCTACGACATCCGGGGGCAGCAGGTGCTCGATGCGTGCCGGGCTGCGGGACTGGCCGTGCCCGACGAAGTGGCGGTCATCGGGGTGGATAACGACGCGTTGCTCTGCGAACTGGCGTCGCCGCCGCTCTCGAGCGTGATCCCGAATGCCCACCGCGCCGGGTATGAGGCGGCGGCCTTGCTCGACCGCTTGATGGCGGGCAAACGCGTGCCGGCCACGGCGCACCTGATTGCCCCGCTGGGGATTGAGGCGCGGCAGTCCACCGACGTCCTGGCGGTCGACGACCGGGAGGTCGCGCGGGCGGTGCAATACATCCGCGAACACGCGTGCGACGGCATCAATGTCAGCGACGTGTTGCGCGCGGTGCCGTTGTCCCGCCGCGTGTTGGAACAGCGTTTTCAACGGCTGCTCGGACACACCCCGCGCGAGGAGATTCTGCAAGTCCGGCTCGGCCGCGTGAAGCAGCTCCTGGCCGAGACTGATCTGCCGCTTTACCTGATCGCCGAGCGCACTGGCTTCGAGCACGTCGAGTACCTGAGCGTGTTGTTCAAACGGGAGACCGGGCGGACGCCGAGCGCGTTTCGGGCGGGCGCGCAAGGCTAGGGCTTTCGTCGTCGAGGCGCCGCACTGACGCCGGTCGATCCGGGAGCGCCGGCGTCCCGCCTGTTTCGATCCGATGCCGGCCGGAGGCCGGCGCTCCCGGGTCGGCGGGCCTGCGTTGAGACGATCCGTTTGCCCGTCGGACCGGTTCGGCGCGCTTTTTGCCATGGTAGACTTTACGAGTCACCGGTTCGGTGTATGGTCTCCGCCACCATGAAGCGTAGACACTCGTTCAACGTGTGCTGGTTGTTCGCGCTCGGCGTGGCGGCAGCGGCCGGAGGATGTTCGTCGTCGCAGATGAACCGCATCGATCGCAATCGTGATATTTACGAGACGTGGCCCATCGAAACCCGCCAGGCCGTGCTCGACGGCAAAGTCGAAGCGGGAATGAATACCGACATGGTGCGGGTCGCGTGGGGCAATCCCACGGAGATCACGACGTCGCCTGCGGGCGATGAAATCTGGGTGTATTCGAAAGGTGGCGACCCGGGCAACGTGTACTATCCGGGTGGCACGATGGGATCCGGAGGAATGGGCGTGGGCGGCAGCGGCATCGGCATGGGCGGCTCGGGCATTGGTATTTCCACCGGACGCGGCGGCACCTCGATTGGCACGTCGACTGGCATCGGCATCGGCGGCAGCGTCGGCGGAATTGGCGTCGGCAGCACCGGCATCGGTGGCGTCGGCGGCATGGGAGGCCTCGGCGGGATGGGCGGTCCGATTGTGACGCGCCCCACTCCGCCGGATATTCGCGAAGTGGTGTTCCGCGGCGGCGTGGTGGTACGCGCGGACAAGCCCTAGCGCGGAACGCGCGCAGGTGAAAGGTGAAGGTTGAAAGTTGAAAGACCGGGCCCCGCGAGCGCACGAGCAGGTGTTTGATGGAGAATCTACCTGACGTGGGCCCTGTGTTCATTCCGGCCCACCTCTCCGAAACGGTTGAAGTCTTTCAACTTTCAACCTTCACCTTTCAACTCCCCACGGGCCTGCGGCGCAGTTACTGCCCGATCTTTTTATAATCGAGCACCGAGTGACTGATGTAGCCGGCGGTGAGCGCGGCGCGATCAGTGAGCGGTTCAGGCGGGGATAAATCGTCGCCGAGACGGAAGATCAACCGATGCGTGCCGTCATCGCCGGCGGGACTGAAGAGCCCGGGCACCACGACGCGGGCTGGGACGGTGCGGCGCACTTCAGTTTCCACCCGGCAGGGCAGCGGGAAGTTCACGTTATGCACGATGAAGCTGCGGGGCAGCGTCGAGGCTGCGAGTTCCGGCGCCAACCTGGCGGCGTGTTGCGCAGAGACTTTCAGGGTCGCGTGCAACGCGGGTGACGGCACGTCGCCCGAGGCCTTGAGGTTGTCGTAGACTTCGGCGGTGAGATCCTGGGAAAACGCGATCGCCGGCAACCCGTGCAGCGCGCCTTCCCATGCGCCGGCAATCGTGCCGCTCGCGATGATGAAACCGAGCGAGGCGTTGAGCCCGACGTTGATTCCGCTGATGACCGCATCGATCTCGAGCGTCCGCGGCAGCAGGTGGCCGACCGCGATGTTCACGCCGTCGCTCGGGGTGCCGTCGACGATCCAGGTCGGGCAGCCGAGGCCGCGATCGGCGGCGGTGGCGTGGACGGGCCGGTTGCGCGATTTGGCCGCTCCCACCCAGCTCTGTTCGCACTTTGGCGCCACCACGTAGAGCTCGTGCCCGGCGGCCCGCAGCGCGTGCACGAGTTCGTGCAGGAAGACGCTCTCGATGCCGTCGTCGTTGGTGACCAGGAAACGCATGCGTCTATGGGCGCAAACCCGGGCGAGGGGCGCAAAGGAATTTTGTGCGCGAGAGTGCGGACGGGTCTACCACGGAAAATCGAACCGGGCAGTAATACCAATCGCTCCTTGCTTTTGGACTTCTGGATCGATCGTGGCCACTCGCTGGCGCTCGTAGGCACGGCTAAAGTCCAAAGGCAAAGAGCGATGGGTATAATTCAGAAGCCAGGAAGCCAGGAGGGTTGAGAGAGAGGGAAAATAAAAAAGCCGCGACTGGCGCCGCGGCTTTGATCGTTGGGGGCGTGAAGCCCGTTCGATGATTTACTGGGCAGGAGCGGCGGGCGCGTCGGCGGGAGCCGCGGGCTGCTGCTTCTGACCTTCCATTTCCTTCATCGCGGCTTTGCGCGAGAGGCGGACCTTGCCGGAGCGTTCGTCGATGCCGACACACTTCACCCAGATCATCTCGCCCATTTTCACGACGTCTTCGGTGCGACGGACGCGGAAGTCGGCGAGTTCGCTGATGTGGCAGAGGCCTTCCTTGCCGGGCGTGCACTCGACGAAGCAGCCGAAGTCTTTGATGCCGGTGACGCGGCCGTGATAGAGCTTGCCGGTTTCAATGGGGGCGCCGCCGCCACCACCGCCGCCGCCTGCACCACCACCACAGAGACCGTCGATCTCGGCGATCGCGCGGTTCATGGCGTCGGCATTGTTCGAATACACGAACACCTTGCCGGAGTCGTCCTCGGCGATGTCGATCTGCGCGCCGGTCGTTTCCGTGATGCGGCGGATCGTCTTGCCACCGGGTCCGATGAGCAGGCCGATCTTTTCGGGATCGATCTGGATCGTCTGGATGCGGGGCGCGAACTTGCTGAGGTCGGCGCGGGGAGCCGGTAGCGAGGCGAGCATCGTCCGGAGAATCTCAACGCGCGCGTCGCGGGCCTGATGAATGGCGACCTTGGCGATTTCGAACGGCAGGCCGTTGATCTTCAGATCGAGCTGGAAGCCCGTGATGCCCTTGGTCGTGCCGGCGAGCTTGAAGTCCATGTCGCCGAAGTGATCTTCCTCACCGAGAATGTCGGTGATCGTGACCCACTTTGCGATCGAGCCGTCGGCGTTGTTGTCGGTCATCAGGCCGCAGGAAATACCCGCGACCGGAGCGATGATCGGCACGCCGGCGTCCATGAGGGCGAGACAGCCGCCGCAGATGGACGCCATCGAGGTCGAGCCGTTGGAGGCCATGATCTCGGAGACGACGCGGATGGAATAGGGAAACGCATCCTCGGGCGGGAGCACCGGGACGAGCGAACGCTCGGCGAGGGCACCGTGACCGACTTCGCGACGACCGGGAGCGCCGAAGCGGCCGGTTTCACCGACGGAGAACGGCGGGAAGTTGTAGTGTAGGATGAAGCTCTTCGACGTGGCACCGCCGGTGAGGCCGTCCATGTCCTGGGCTTCCTTGGTCGGCCCGAGCGTGGTGATGGCGATGTTCTGCGTGTCGCCACGCTGGAACGTCGCGCTGCCGTGCACGCGGGGGAGAACGCCGACCGAGGCGCTCAGCGCGCGGAGCGACTTCGCATCGCGGCCATCGGCGCGGACGCCCTTCTCGAGGACGTTCTTGCGGTAGGCTTTGTACTGGAGGTCTTCGAAGACGACGTTGAGGTCGACATCGGTGAACTTGCCTTCGCCGAGCTCGGCGAGGAGGGCGGCCTTGGCCTCTTCCTTCAACGTCTTCACGCCGCGGGAACGCTCGGCCTTTTCCTTGCCGAAGATGGCGGCGACGATGCGCTCGGTCGGGACGACGCGCTCGATGATGGCGCGGGCTTCGGCCGTGGCGCCGACGAGCGGGAACGTGCTCTTCGGTTTGCCGGCGAGGCGCTGGAGTTCCTCGATGGCGGTGATGATCGGTTGGATCGCACCGTGGCCGAACTCGAGAGCCTTGATGAACTCATCCTCGGGCATCTGGTCGGCGCTGCCTTCGATCATGAGCATGTCCTTCTTCGTGCCGACGTAGATCAGGTCGAGCGAGGAGGAAAACATCTGCTCGATCGTCGGGTTGGCCACGAAGGTGCCGTCGATGAGGGCGACGCGGACGCAGGCGATCGGCCCGTTCCACGGAATGTCGGAGATCGCGAGGGCGGCGCTGGCGCCGTTGACCATCGGGATGTCGGACTCGTTCAGCTGATCGGCCGACATGAGCTGGCCGATGATCTGGACTTCATTGAGCAGGCCCTCGGGGAAGAGGGGGCGGCAGGGACGATCGCAGAGGCGCGACGTGAGGATTTCCTTTTCGGACGGACGGCCTTCGCGCTTGAAATAACCGCCGGGGAAACGGCCGGCGGCGGCGTACTTTTCGCGGTAATCGACCGTGAGCGGGAACCAATCCTGGCCCGGCTTGGTGGTCTGCGCGATGCAGGCGGTGACGAAGACGTTGGTTTCGCCGACTTGAACGTTGACTGCGCCGTTGGCGAGCTGGGCGTAGGTGCCGGTGGAGAACGTGATCCCGAGGCCGGGCACGGTGACTGAATGTTTCTGTTGCATGATTTCGGACGATTCGGACGGATTGCGTGGCTGCGGATAAGACGAACCGGCCAGCGACACGCGACTGGCTTGGATCGTTTGGCTTCCGATGGACGGAAGCGGCGGCGGCGAGGGGAAGTGCCGCTGCGGGGATCGGACGGGGGTAACTCGGACCCGCTTTAATCAGCTCGCTCAGAGGCGAGAGATTTCCGTTTGGCGCCTTTCGGCTTCAAAGCAACAAACGGAAATGTCCCGGCCTGATCTCGAGTGTCGTAAACGACAACAGGCGACCCGCGGATCGGGTCGCCTGTGTGACGAAAGCGTTACTTGCGAAGGTTCAACTTCTGCAGCAGCTCGTTATACTTCGGCAGGTTGTGCCGCTTGAGATAATCGAGGAGCTTGCGACGGCGGGAAGCCATCTGCAGGAGCCCGCGGCGCGAGTGGAAATCCTTGCGGTGCGTGCGCAGGTGCTCGGTCAAATGATTGATGCGAGCGGTCAAGAGCGCGACTTGGACTTCGGACGAACCGGTATCCTTATCGTGAGTTTTGTATTCCTTGATGATTTCGGGTTTAACGACTGTGGTGGACATGGTTTTGTGGTTTGATTCACGACTGTAGGGAACCCTCGCGAGCTCCGTGGCGCCCGCCTCGCCCGAATGGAAATCGGGGTGAGCCGGCGTCACCGTTCCAATCCGGCGGAATGCCAGACCAGTCATGGTGGGCACCCGCAACCGGCGGGCACTCACTGACGCAAGAGGAGGAGGATTCGGAAACCACCACCCTCGCGCAAGCGCAAATTTCCGGGGCGGATCGGCTTATCAGCAGGGGAAAGGCCTCCGGCGTTTGGCAATAAGATGTCAAAGCGCGCCGGCCTCGAATCTCGGCCCGCGTTCCGGCGGCGAACTCACCGTGAACGTGATCAACCAGCCTTCAGGAACAGCGCCTTCACGTGTTCGCAGCCGCGAATCTGTTGGATGCGGGCCACGATCGACTCGCGGTGGTGAAAGAGCTCGTTCTGGACCACGGAGTGTTTGACGAGCACGACGAGCCGGTTGCGTTCGATCATTGCCGGATGCGAATAGGAGGCGTTGGCCGGACCGACGAGCGTCTTCCATTGCTCGCGAATCGTGTGCTCCGGCGAATCGCGCCCGATCTGATGCTTTTGCAACAACTGCTCCACGACTGTGGCGAACGACTGCGTCGCCCGCTTCTTGGAACGCTTCGGGTCATCAAAGCGCACGCCCCGCAATTCGCCCACGAGTTCCTCGGCGATGCGGCTGAATTGATGCGGCTCGGTTTTGTCGTCCATGGCGGCCTGCGGTGGGAGTCGATTACGCGTGAACCGATGCGATTAGCGAGAATGCGGATCGAGGCGCGGGTTGCTCTTGTAACCCTCTTCGTAAAGCCGGCTGTAGCGCACAAACGCCCCGAACGCCGTGGCGCACGCGATGTAAAACCCGGGATAGCCGTCGAGAAAGCCGCGCTTCAGCACGTACGCGCGGAAAAAGCGCCACCAGGGCCGGAAGAGCGCGGCCGACAGCGAGAAGTGTGCGCCCCGCGCCTGCTGCTGCCGCACGAAGAGATCCGCAAACGGAGTGATTTTCGCCACATGGCTCGAGAGCGTGGGAAACGAATAGTGGTGCAGGTCGCCGCGCAACGTCGCGACCGGCCCCTTGGCCTCGACCTTCTCATGGACGATGGCGTCGCCGCCCCAACGAGCCCGATCCCGATGGAACAACCGCAGGCTCAAATCCGGATACCAGTCGCCGTGCGTGATCCACCGGTCGATGAACCACACCTTGCGCGGGAAACGCGCGCCGGCGAACGTGGCGGCATCGGGCCGTGCGAGGAACGCCTCGATGTCACGACGGAGCGCGACGGACACTTCCTCGTCGGCATCGAGCGACAGGATCCACGGTTGGGTGGTGAGATCGGACGCGGCGTTCTTCGTGTCGCGATAGCCCCGCCAGGGCAGATGATGGACTTGGGCGCCGGCCGCGCGGGCGATGGCCTCGCTGGCGTCGGTGGTGTCGTTGAGCACCACCACGATTTCACCCACCCAGCCGCGCACGCTCGCCAGACAGCGCGGCAGGTTCAGCGCTTCATTTTTCGCAATGATCGCAACGGCGAGAGGGAGAGGCTGGGACGGCGAAACCACCGCCCGCCACTAAGGAACACTATTCCGGACTGCGGAAGCCGAAACCGGAGTTATTCCGGGACCGCGACCGCCCCCGGTCGCATGGATTTGGAATCCGTATGGAGGCCGCTTCGCTCCCACCGGCCGGCAGTGCCCTCAGATTTTCCCGCAAAGCGAACGCGGAATCTGGTAAAGGTAGCCGCACGACCGCCACGCGCGAACGAGCGCTTTCTTGGCGGCACCGGTGCGGACAATGAGCGCGTTGAGCAGCGCGACCCCGGTGAAGCCGAGCGCCTTGGCGACATTGGCGAAGAAGCGTCCGACCAGATAACCCTTGGCTCCGGGCTGGCCCGCGCGATCGATCACGCGCGATCGCGCCGAGTCGAACGCATGCCGCCGTGCGTAACGAAACGTTGTCCGGCTCGCCGGCATCTGGTGCTTCACCGCGGCGCCCGGCGAGAACCACACGTCCAGCCCCGCCGCGCGCACGCGTCGAATCATCTCGCTGTCGCCGCCGGAGAAGTAGTTGCCCGCCGCCCGGTCGAGCGCGGTGTGAAACGGCCCGAGTTGCTCGAACACCCACAGCGGAAACGCCAGGTTCGCGCCCATCGGCGAGTGTCGCGACTCGAGCGGCCCGAGGTCGGGACGAAAAGCCAGCGGCGCGTGCCACTCGCGCACCCAGTCAGGCAGGCCATCGGGAAAAACGGGAATCACCTCGCCGCCCACGGCGCCAATCCGACGCGCCGGATCGGCCAGCAGCGGCACGGTCATCTGCGCGAGCCAGTCCGGCTGGACCAGGATGTCGTCGTCGCCAAACACGAGGATGGCCCCGCGGGCCTCCGCGATCGCCCGATTGCGGGCGTAGTCGAGCCCCTGCTTCGTCTCCTGCACATAGCGGGGCGCCGGTTGCGCGGAAGCAAACTCCGCTACCACGGCGCGGGTGTGATCGGTCGAGTTGTTGTCGATGACGATGATCTCGAAATGGTCGCGGGGAAACTGCTGCGCCACGATGCCGGCCAGCGTCTGCCGCAGAAAGTCCGCCCGATTGTAGGTCGGGATCGCGACGGTGACTTTGATGACGGCGGACATGCGTCCCGAATGAAAATGGGATTGCCGACGAAAACCACGAAAAACACCCAGGCTGAAGGTGGCCCACGGAACACACGGAATACACGGAAGAATCAAACCTCCGGACTTCTTCCGTGTAGTCCGTGTGTTCCGTGGGCACCCCTCCGAAAAAAAGCTTCCCGACTCACGTTTCGCGGCGTTCTCTTCGCGACATGGCTTTCAAGCACTGGCCTCTCGTTCGCGACTTGCGCTTCGCCCAGAAGTGCGGGCGCTACCTACGCGGGGCCCGCAAGCGCCGGCCCGATCTCGCCTGGGATGAGTTTCACCGCATCGCGCGGCACTTCAAACAGGACGACATGGGCAGCTTTCCCGAGCGCGGTTACCTGTTTCAGCTCGCGAGCGATCTGCCGCCGCACGCTCAGGTCATCGAGGTCGGTTCGTGGATGGGGGCGTCGACGTGCTTCATCGCCGGCGGTCTCAAGGGCGAGCGGACCAAGATCTTCGCGGTGGATAATTTTCAGGGCCTCTCAACCTGCGGCGAGGACGCCGCGTGGTACAATCGGCACTTTCGGCAACTCGGCGCCAATTCCACCCTCGAGATCTTCCGCGAAAATTTCGCCGCGCTCGGCTTCACGTCGCGCAGTGAACCGGTCGTGAGCGACTCACTCGCCGCCGCGCGGACGCTCGAGTCAAAGCGCGGGACGATCGACTTCATCTTCATCGACGGCGATCATTCCTACGACGCCTGCAAGGCCGACATCCAAGCATGGGCGCCGTTTGTGAAACGCGGCGGTGTGATCGCGTTTCACGACTTCGGCAGCCGGGCCGACGGCGTGACGCGCGCGATCTTCGAGGAAACCAAGGCCGGCCGCTTCGCGGAGATTGTGGGCGTGGCGGGAACGATTATTGCGTTTCGGATGTGACGGCGGGCGCGGGTGAACTGCGGAGTGGGGATTGCGGACTGCGGATTGGGGGAAATCGGAACCCTTGGCGGACGCCAACTCGCCCCGTGGCTACGAGCGCCAGCGAGTGGAGGTTTGGCCACTCGCTGGCGCTCGTAGCCACGAAGCAAGTCCCATCGCAGTGAGCCGCTTAATCTACCCCACGTCCGCCGTTGTTTTCTCCGGCTCGAAAAAATCCGTAGTCCCCAATCCGCATTCCGCAATTGCTCACCGTCCCGTCGCGAGCGTGCGCGTGACGGCGGCGAACACGTCGTCGACGGCGAGTTTTCGCACGCAGTAGCTGCGGTACGAATCGTCGCGCACGCAGGCTGTCGGCGCGTCGGCACCGAGGCACGTACAGGGCAGGGGCGTCTGCAAAATCGTGTGCCGCGGTCCGAGCGGGCGCCAGATGGTGGCGTTCTGCGATCCGAATAACGCGACCACGGGTGTGCCGACGGCGGCCGCGATGTGCATCGGGCCGCTGTCATGACAGAGAAAGGCGTCGAATTGGGCGAGCAGCGCCGCGAGCTGGCCGACCTGCCGCGGCGACTCCAGCACCACGAGGTGCGTACTGGCCTTCGCGCGGATCTGCTCGACGAGCGCCTGCTCGCCCGGACCGGCGGTGAGAAATACCTGCGCGCCGAGCTGATCCTGCAGGTGATCGCACACCGCCGCGAAACGTTCCGCCGGCCACACGCGGAATGGACTGCGCGATCCGGGATGAACGAGCACCTTGTTGCCACCGCGCGCGACGAGTTTTTGCGCCCAAGCGAGATCGTCGGGGCGCGGCACCAGCCGCACTTCGTGCGAGTCGATCGGAACGCCAATCGCGGCGGGCAGCGCGAGGTACGTCGCGGTGATGTGGTGCGAATCGTAGAACGCGTTTGTGACCTGCGCCGTGTCCGTGTAGATCCACGCATGGCGGAACGGAATGAGCTCGCGGTTGAACGTGGCGCGCACGCCCGCGCCCGTCAGCCGCGTGATGAGCGCCGTCTTGTCCGTGTTGTCGAAATCCAGCACGTGCGTGAAGCCGTCGCGCCGCAGCGCCCGGATGAAACGCAGCCACGCGGCAAAGCCCCGCGGCAGCGTCAGGGCCGCGTCGACGTCGGGGTTGAGCCGCAGCACGCCGGCGTAGGCGGGCTCGGTGAGCACCGCGATCCACGCGGCGGGCCAGCGCAGGCGCAGGTTTCTCAGGACGCTGCCGAGCAGGACGATGTCACCAAGATAGCGTCTCCGGATCACCAGTACGCGTGGGACGCGGTTCGCGTGAATCTGCGATCGCTGCGGGGCGGACGACGTCGCCGTCGCTCCGCTGGTCTCGAAAGGCGATGCGGTCGGCATCAGGGCGCGGGCTGCAGCGCCGCGGTGCTTTGACGATCGTAAAGCGACTTGTAGAGCGCGTTGCCGGTGTGCAGCTCGCCGTGGCTGCCACTGGCGATGATCCGGCCGCGTTCGAAGACGAGGATCTTCGTGGCGTCGCGAATGGTGGAGAACCGGTGGGCGATGATGAAAACGGTTTTGCCCACGACGAGCTTCTGCAGCGCGGTCTGGATGAAGCCCTCGCTCTCGCTGTCGAGCGCGCTGGTCGCCTCGTCGAGAATGAGAATCGGTGCATTGCGCAGAAATGCGCGCGCGAGCGCGACGCGCTGGCGCTGTCCGCCGGAAAGCGAGGCGCCGCGTTCGCCGACGATGGTGTCGTAGCCCTGCGGCAAGGTCTTGATGAAATCGTGCGCGAACGCATCGCGCGCCGCCTGCTCGACCTCGGGGCGCGTGGCGTCGGCGCGCCCCAGCATGAGATTGGCGAGGATCGTGTCGTTGAAGAGCACGGGATCCTGCGAGACGATCGCGATGTTGCGCCGCAGATCGGCTAGCCGCATGGCGCGGACATCGATGCCGTCGATGGTCACCCGGCCGGAAGCGACTTCGTAAAAGCGCGGCACGAGATTGGCGAACGTGGTCTTGCCCGCGCCGCTCGGCCCGACGAGCGCGCAGACGGTGCCGGCGGGAATCGCGATGCTCACCTCGGTCAGCACCGGCAGATCGGACTTGTAGGCAAAGGAGACCTGTTCGAACGCCACGTCGCCGCGCAACCGGCCGACGGCCACCGGTTGGGCCGGGTCGGCAATGACGAGCGGTTCGTTGAACACGTCGTCGAGCCGCGCGAGGGCCGCGGAGCCCCGTTTCAGCTCGCTGTTGATCGCCCCCAGTTTCTTCACCGGGTCGTAGCACATGTAGAGCGCGGACAGAATCGACATGAACACCGCGAGCTCGAACCCGGCGCGATAGACATAGATCAGCGTGGCCGCGATCCCGAGGGCGCTGATGAACTCAATCGCCGGCGTCAGGAATCCCGCGTACTTGACCGCCTTCATCTGGTAAGTGACCAGCATCCGCGTCGCCCGGCCAAAGCGTTCCTCCTCGCGCTGCTCGAGCCCGAAGGCGCGCACTTCCTTGGCGGCGCCGATATTTTCGGAGAGCGCGCCGGTGACTACGCCCATCTCCGCCTGCAGCTGATTCGCGCGACGCTGAAGGTGTTTGCCGACGTAGCGGACGGGAAAGACGCACAGCGGAATGCTGCACAGGCAGAGCAGCAGGAAGGCGACGTCGTGGTTGGCGAGTGCCAGCCAGGCGAGATAACCGATGGCGCCGAGCAGTTGGGCGGGTTGCTTGAACAGATCGTTGGCGACGCTCGTGAGCGTGAACTGCAGCTGGTTGGTGTCCGCGATGCCGCGCGAAATGAGATCGCCCGTTTGCCGCGTCGCGAAAAACGCGAGCGGCAGCACCTGCAGGCGCGAAAAGAAATCGAGCCGGAGCCGTTCGAGCACCCGCACGCCGCAGAGCGTGATCAGGTAGGTGTTGAGGTAGCCCGCGACGCCGCGGATGAGGAACACGGCCGGGATCAGCGACGCGTAGCCGAGAATCTGGAGGAACGAGAGCGTCGCTGCGCCCTTGTCGAAGAGCCGCGGCAGCACTTCCTTGATGATGTAGTTTATCGCCAGGCCGCTCGCCGCGCCGTAGATGACCGCGAAGAAGAGCGCGCCAAACAACGGTCCGCGCACGGCGCGCAGGTATTTGAGATAGGGACGGAAGCGGCGCATCAGGGCTGGAGCACGCTATGGAACGCGGTGTGGGCGGCCCGTTCCACCCCAAACTTCAGTCCTTCGACGACCGCACATCCAGCGCGTCACGCAGGCCATCGCCGAGGAAGTTGAGCGACAGGAGCGTCAGGGAGAACAGCGCGGCGGGAAACTGCAGCAGCCACGGGTACTCTTCCATCTTCTCCGCGCCGTCCTTGATCAACACGCCCCACGAACTCATCGGCGGCTGCACGCCGAGGCCGAGGAAACTGAGAAACGCCTCGAGCAGCATCACGGCCGGGATCGTCAGGGTCGTGTACACGATGATCGGGCCGAGAATGTTCGGCAGGATGTGCCGGAAGATGATCCGGCGCTTGCCGTAGCCGATCGATCGCGCCGCCTCGATGAACTCCATCTTCTTCACGGCCATCACCTGGCTGCGGACGATGCGCGCCATGGTGAGCCACTCGACCGCGCCAATCGCGACGAAGAGCAGGATGATGTTCCGGCCGAAAAACACCATGAGCAGAATGACGAAGATCGGAAACGGCAGGGAGTAGATGATGTCCACCGTCCGCATCATGAAGGCGTCGAGCTTGCCGCCGAAGAAGCCCGCCACCGCGCCGTAGACGACGCCGATCGTGAGCGCGACAAACGTGGCCGCGAGACCGACGCCCAGCGACACCCGGCCGCCGTAGAGCAGGCGCACCAGCAGATCGCGGCCGAGTTGATCCGTGCCCAGCCAGTGCGTGCCACTCGGGGGCGAGAACGTGTTGGCCAGTTCCTGTTGCTCGTAGCCGAAGGGCGAGATCCACGGGCCGACCACGCACGCGAGGGTCACGAGCCCGAGTGCCCACATTCCGAATACTGCGAGCTTGTTCTTGCGCAGCCGCAGCCAGGCATCGTGCCAGAGCGAGTTGCCCTTTTCGAGCGGCTCGGCGACGACGGCGGCGAGAGTGGGAGTGAGGGATGACATCGGAGGTGCCCGCGAATCACGCAAATCGGCGCGAATGGAAAAACAGGGAATTTTGATTCGCGTGCATGCGCGTGATTCGCGGGCGATCAGGGGTGTTCACGATTCGAGGCGGACCTTCGGGTTCATCCACGCCTGGATAATATCCACGAGGAGGTTCAGCGCCATGATGAGCACCGCGTAGAGAATCACCGTGCCGAGCACCAACGTGTAGTCGCGGTTGAAGGCGCTGTTCACGAACTCGCGGCCGATGCCCGGAATCTGGAAGATCGTTTCGATCACGAACGAGCCGGTGAGGATGCCCGCGACCGCCGGTCCGAGATACGAAACCACTGGCAGCAGGCCGCCGCGCAACGCGTGGCGCAGCACGACGCGCCACTCGGAGGCGCCCTTGGCGCGCGCGGTCCGGATGAAATCCTGATGCAGCACCTCGAGCATGCCGCCGCGCGTAAGGCGCGAAATCGGTGCGGCGTACGCGAAGCCGAGCACGAGCGCGGGCAGGACGCGATCGGCCGGACCGTACCAGCCGGAGGCGTTGAACCAGCCGAGATGAATTGCAAAGGCGAGGACCAGCAGCGGGCCGATGACAAAGGTGGGAATCGAGATGCCCGCCATGCCGAAGGTCGACGCCGTGTAATCGATCCAGGTATTGCGCCGGACCGCGGCGAACGTGCCGAGCGTGATGCCGAGGACGAGCGCGATGCCGAGGGCGAGCGCGCCGAGCTCGGCGGAGACGGGCACCTTGTCGGCGATGATCTCGTTGACGGTGCGGTTCGGGTACTTGAACGACGGGCCGAGATCGCCGTGCGCGAGGCTGCCGAGGTAGTCGAGGTACTGTTTCCAGAGCGGCTTGTTCAGCCCGTAGTGCGCCTCGAGGTTGCGCAGGATTTCAGGGGTGACCGCCTTCTCCGCCGTGAACGGCCCGCCGGGCACGAAGCGGATCATGAAGAACGTCGCGGTGATGACGAGAAACAGGGCCAGCAACGACTGCAGGAAGCGCGACGTGATGAAACGGAGCATGGGTCAGGTGTCAGATGGCAGAACTCGCAGCTGAGACAAGGGGGAATCGGCGGCGGCCTGGGTGAGCGGCAAGTGGAGCTTCGAGACGTGATTTCGGATTGGGGTCGGCTGCTGCGGAGGTCATCACTCGTCCGACAGGATTTTCCCGACTCGTTCCTTCAAGAGGTTGAGCGCGACGGATTGCGGATGCGCGGCCTGCGCGTAATTGAGTCTCATCCGGAGGCTGCGGGGATCCAAGAGATCGCGAATGTCCGAGGGTGAGTCCGGCCGGGCCTTTGCGAACGCGGCAAACGCGCGCTCGAACTCGCCGATGGCGGCCGGCCCCGCTTCGAGCACGCGCGCGAGGCCGGAGCTCACGGCTGCGGCGAGGGGATCGCCTTGGCTGCGTTGAATCTGACTCAGGCTTTCCCAGCCCTCGGCGCGGTGCGGCGCCAGCTCGGCGGCCTTCGTGGCATCGATGAGCGCGCTGCGTTCGAAGCCGGCCGCCAGCCGCGCGCGAGCGCGCGCCACGCGGGCCAGGGCGGCGGCGAGTTCGTCGCCCGTCGTCGCCTCGACCGCCTGATCCAACGCCACGCGGATGCGCTCGGCCTCGGGCGTCTCCGCGAGCAGCGCGCGCGCTTTGGTCTGCGCCTTCTCCCATTGCGCCGCGGTCGTTTCTTCCGCGGTGAGCAGCGGCTCCACCAGATCCCGGATGAGTTCCCATTTGGTTTTCTCCGCCTTGAGGCCCCAGCTGTAATACATCTGCACAACATACCAGGCGACCGGCTGGCCGCTCGCGTCGTCGAGATTCGGCGTGCACATGGCGCCCTCGATCGCGGCGGTGTGCAGCCATTTCATGCCGCGGGCCTTGTCCTGCGGGAGCCATTCGAAGCGATCGGGACGCTCGAGGGCGTCGTCGCGCGCGTTGTCGCCGGTGACGAGCAGATAGCCGAGGTAGGTCTGGGCCCACAGATTGTTGGTTTCCGCCAGCGCGGTGAGACGCGCTTCAGCCAGCGCGCGGAAACGCCGGCTGAGGTCCGCATTTTTCGGAAAGCCGCCGAAACCACTGGCGTGGAAATACGCGAGGGCGAGCGGCGCGAGCGGATGCCCGAGGCCGGCGCTTTGCGCAAAACAATCGAGCGCGAGGCCGAGATCGCGTTCGGCTTCGTCGAGTCCCTGCCACGCTTCGTAAGCGGCGTGAAAGCGGGCGTCGGCTTCGGGATCGTAGGCCGTCGGTTCGACGGTCTTTTCCCAGATCGCGAGTTGGGTCTCCAACCGCGCTGCGGTGGACGCCAACGCGACGAACTCCACCCGCTGCGTGTCCGTCGCGCTGAGGTCCTCAGCGGAAAGCATGACGTCGCTTTGGATCGGCTGGCCCTCGAAATCCCATTTCTGCAGGTGCGCTTTCCACTGCTCGGTTTCGCGCAGGGCGGCGGCGCGGGCGGCGGCGAAGTCGGCGTCGCTGACTTTGGGGTCTCGCGCGATTTTGAGAAACTGCGCTTTTTGCGGCGCGAGCGTGAGCGTGGCGTCGCGCCATTTCCGGCTGAGGTTATTGTTAGCCGAGCGGAGTCGACGCGAGTTGCCGTCATGGCCGTCGAGCAGGGCCGCAAGCGTCGCCACCGCCCCCGGATCGCCGGCCTGCGCCGCGGTTTCAAGGCGGGCTTGCAGCGCCTGTTCGTAGGCGCCGCCGAGATCGAGACGTTGGCGTTTGGCGTAGACGAAGAGCTGCACCTGCGCCGGCAAATCGCCAAGCGCGGCGGCCTCGAACCATTTGGCGCGCGCTTGATCGCCGGCGGTGCGGGCGAGGGCGTTGCCTTCATCGCGCAGGGCCGCGACGCGCGCGGTGTCGGCCGCGGCCACGGTGCCCGGCAGGATGACCGTGCCATCAGCCCGGCGGAATTTGGCCAGGACCGATTGCAGCCAGCGGCGACTATCGCGCGCCGCGAGTTGAGCCTCATCGGTGCTGGCGATCGCACGCTCGATGGCTTGGCGCTGGCGCGGCGGCATCGACGCGGGCAGGAGGGCGCCGTGGCGCAGCGCCGCTGCGCGATCCACGGGATTGCCGCGCGCGCCGGAGTAGTGAAACGCGAGCGGAATGTTCGCGGCGGCATCGCCGGCTTGCGCGGCAGCGAGGAATTTTTTTTCCCACAGCGGCCACTGCTCGCGCACGAAATCGGCGTGCGTTTTCCAGAACGGATCGCCGTCGAGATCCTCGTTGTAGTAACCGTTTTTCGCGGGCGAAAAAAAGGCGCGGGCCGCGGCCTCGTGGCCGAGTTTGGCGGCGGCGAGAAAATAGGAGATGCCGCTGCGTCCGGTGGCGATTTCGCTGCCCCGCCAGTCCCTGGTGTCGGTGAACTCGCCGAGTTCGTAGATCGTGGACGCATCGCCGGCCGCGATGACATCCTCAATAAACGAGGCGGACACCGGGGCTGGTTCTCCTTTTTGCAACGCGGCGAAGCGTCGCTCCAGCATCGCCCGGGCGCTGCGCGCATGGCGTTTCCAAAATTCGATTTTCAGCGCCTTGAGATCAGCGCGGTCCTTGTCGAAGAGCGGGCGATTCTGCGCGCGGTCATACCACTGCGCCGCGAGATCAGCATTCTGGGGCAGGACCTGGCCCAGGTCGTAGGCGACGGCCAGTTCTCGGCACGCCTCGAAGGCGATGCGTTGAAAATCGCCCCGGCCCAGAAACCCGTTGTCACGCTGCTTCGATTCGTCGAAGGCCGCCGCCTTCTCGAGCCACTCGCGGGCTTTGGCGGCATCGGGGCTGACGCCGTAGCCGCGCATATAACATACGCCGAGCCCGAGCTGCACCTCGGGCCAGTCGGGATTGGACGCGGAGAAAAATCCGAACGCACGTGCCGGTGTCGCGTTGGGGCCTTGGTAGACGAGGCACATCTGCCCGAGCCGCAGCCGTTCCCAGAGCGCCTTGGAGCCATGGAGCAGCGCCTGTCCCTCGTAGTAGAGGAATTCCTCCCGCGGCGATTCCATCGCGCGCCGCGGCGGGGCGACGAGCGGGGCCTTGCCGGCGGTCTCCTTCCTCACCACCTCCCAGTCGCCGCGCGAGTACGACGACTCGTTGCGCAACCGCTCCTGCGCGGCGCGCTGCTCGGCCTGGCGACTGCGCTCCCACGCGGCTCGTTCGGCGGCGGTGGACGCGCGCTGCTGCGGCGTTTGGGAATATTTCTGCTCCCACGTTCGCCGGTCCTCGGTGAAGCGCTGCTGTGCCTGCCCGGAGGTCGCGTAGTTCGTCGGCGACGAATAGGAGCGCGACGGGGTGTTCGGACTCGAACTGCGGCTCGAGGACGACGACGAGTACGAGGGCGAGGAATAGGAACGCGACGGTGGCGGCCGCGGGGGCGGCGTGGAGTAGGCGCGCGAGAGGGCCTGGGAATACGATTTGTATTCGCGGTCGAGGCGCGACTGGTAGGGATCAACCGCCCGCGCGACGAGCCCACCGAGGGTCAGCGCTGCGGCGACTCCAATGACGCGTATAGAAATCCGAAACATCGGCCGACCATGCCGAAGGGGCCCGGGATAGAAAGAAGGAACCGCCTCCGCGATCGGTTTCGGCTGCGTGCGACGCGACCGCGCCACGGGCGCGGATCACTGCTCGAGGTAGATGTACTTGTACGGGTGGTTGTCCAGCAGCGTGGGATAGAATCCCTTCACCTTCGGACTGAGCGCAGCCACCTTCGTGTAGTAGTAGATTGGGATGATCGGAAGTTCGTCGACGAGGATGGCTTCCATCTTCTGGTAAATCTCGTAACGCGCCGTGTCATCGGGGGCGGCTAGAGCGGCTTGCAGGAGTCGGTCGTACTCGGCGTTGCTCCAGTTCGTGTCGTTGTTGCCGTTGCCTGTCTCCCAGATCTCGAGAAACACGTGCGGGTCGACGTAGTCCGCGATCCACCCGCCGCGCATCATCGTGAAATTCTTCGTGTGCTGCATGTCCAGATACACCTTCCACTCTTGGTTGGTGAGCTGGATGTTCACGCCGAGGTTCGTCCGCCACATCTGCTGGATGGCTTCGGCGATGGCGCGGTGATTCTCCGACGTGTTGTAGAGCAGATCGATCACCGGCAGGCCCTTGCCCTCGGGAAAACCCGCCTCGGCGAGGAGACGCTTGGCGTCGTCGAGCGTGCCCTTGAGCTGGGCGCGCGGCGTGTAGCCGGCGGTGCCGGGATAGGTCACGGCGTAGGCGGGTTGCTGGCCGCCGCGGGTGACGTTCTTCACGATGCTCTCGCGGTTGAGCGCGAGCGCGAGGGCTTTGCGGACGCGCTTATCGTTCAGCGGCGGCCGCGCGACATTGCAGCGATAAAAGTAGATGCCGAGGTAAGGATCGATGCGCAGCGATTCCGGATAGTTTTTTCGGTAGGTATCGATCTTGGCGTTGGGCAGCTCGTTGGTCATGTGCACCTGGCCGGTGCGGAAATTCCGTTCGTCCGTCGAGATGTCGTCGGTCGGCAGAAAGTGAATCTCGTCCAGCTTCACGGTCTTCGCGTCCCAGTAGTGCGGATTGCGCACGGTGACCACGCGTTGATTCGGCGACCACTCCTTCAGCATGAACGGCCCGCTCGCCACGAGGTTGCCGGCGCGGGTCCAGGCGGTCCGCTTCTGATCGACCGGCCCGAATTTCGCGATGACCTTCACCGGCACTGGCGTCCACGCGTAGTGGCTGGCGATGATCTTCATCAGGTACGGCGTGGGGCTGCGGAGCGTCGCCTGAAACGTCCGCTCGTCGATCACCTTGAAGCCGACCTGGGAGAAATCGGTGATCTTGCCGTCGTAGTAGTCCTTGGCGCCGACGACGAAGTTGTAGATCAGATACGCATATTCGGCCGCGAGCTTCGGCGAGAGCATGCGCTTGTAGGACTCGAGGATGTCGGTCGCGGTGATCGGATCACCGTTGGACCACTTGGCGTTCGCGCGGAGATGAAACGTGTACACTTTGCCGTCGGGCGAGATGTCCCACTTCTCGGCGATGCCGGGCACCGGGTGCAGGTCCTTCGGGTCCTCGGCGGCGAGGCCCTCGAACAGCGCCATCATGATCTTGTGCTCGGGCACGCCCGTGATCGTCTGCGGGTCGAGATCCTGCGGCTCGCTGCCGTTGCCGACGCGCCAGATTTGCTCCTTGGCGAGCTGGCCGGGAACGGCGGCTTCGGCTTTTGCCGCCGACGCGGTGGTGGACGGAGTCGGATCTTTTTTTCCGCAGCCCGTGAGGAATGTACCGAAGGCCAGAAGGGTGAGAAGCAGGAGGGGACGTCTCAGCATCCGGCGAAGGAAAGGCGGGTACGGCTTATCTGCAAGCATCCGCGGCCGGATGATGATGCGTGGAGGTTTTCTTCGGGGACGGTGTCGATCTCTGGGAGCGCGGCCGCCCTCGGTCGCATCCGGGCAAGGGGACCGGGGACGGTCCCCCTACCTTGCGAGCATCAGCGCATCGCGCCGCGCCTTGAACTCGTTGCCGGGTTTCCATGCCGGCCACGTGTTTCCATTCGCAATCTGCAGCCCGAGCTGAAGCAGGAACTCACAGTCCTGCGCGGCGCCCTCGAAGGTCCAGTGCGGTTTCACTTCGTCGCTGACTTGATGATAGTCCTTGGCGATGTACTCGGCGACAACCTTGTCAGCGAAGTCCGCCGGCTGCCCGATGAACGAACGGCCCGCCCTGGGGTAGAACGCCGGCACCCCTACCTTCGCAAACTCGAAGTGATCGCTGCGGTAGTACGATCCGCGTTCCGGATACGCGTCGGCCTGCACCGTGCGACCCTGCGCAGCTGCCACGGCTCCGGCGAGATCGTCGATGGTGGAGGCGCCGAGGCCCACAATTTCAAGATCGTTGGTCCGGCCAAACTGGTTCGCACCGTCCATGTTGATCACGGCGAGCGTCCGTTTGAGTGGATACAGCGGATTGCGCGCGTAGTGCCGGGAGCCGAGCAGGCCCTTCTCCTCGGCCGTCACGGAAAGAAACACGATGCTCCGTTTCGGCTTTCGCGCCGCCGGCAGCGCCTGGATTCCCTGGGCAATTTCCAGCAGCACCGCCACGCCGGCGGCGTTGTCCGCGGCACCGTTGTAGATCTGATCGCCCTTCAACCGCTCGTCGCGGCCGAGGTGATCCCAGTGCGCGTTGTAATAGACGTATTCGTTGCGCAGCTGCGGATCGGTGCCGGGCAGCAGGGCGACGACGTTCCGCGACTCGACGTTGCGCAAGGTCGTGTCGACGGTGAAGGACGCCTTCGCGCCGAGCGGCACGGGACGAAACGCGCGCGTGACGGCGGATTTCTTCAGCGCGTCAAAGTCGTGACCGCCGGCCGCCATCAGTCGTTTCGTGGCGTCGAGCGTGAGCCAGCCGGAGAGCCCGACGTGCCCGGCGTTGCCGTCGGCCGCGCGGATCTCGAAGTTCTCGCGCGACCAGCTGTTGACCACGACGCCGAACGGATAGGCGGCCGCCGCAGTCTCGTGCACGATGAGGCACGCAGCCGCGCCTTTCGCGGCGGCGCTCTCATACTTGTACGTCCAGCGCCCGTAGTAGGTCATGGCCTTGCCGCCGAACACCGCGGGATCGAGCTGGCCGGTCTTCGCGTCGATCACCGGCGGATCGTTGATCAGCATGACCACGGTCTTGCCGCGGACATCGACGTCCTTGTAGTCATCCCAGCCGAATTCGGGTGCGACCACGCCGTAGCCCACGAAAACGACGTCCGTGTCCTTCGCCTCGACGCGCGGCGTCACGCGGCTCGAGAACCCGACGAAATCGTTGATCGCTTCCATCGGCACGGCCTTGCCGCCGGCGGTGATCGTCAGCGTGGGTTTGGCCGTCATGCCCACCAGCGGCACGTCCTGCACGAAGGTGCCGTTGGGATTGCCGGGCTGCAGTCCGAGCCGTTTGAACGCGTCGATCAGGTACGCGACGGTCTTTTCCTCACCGGGCGTCCCCGGTCCGCGGCCTTCGAAGGCGTCGGAGGAAATCTCGCGCGTGCGGGCGAGCAGGCTGGCGGCGGAAATCCCCGGGGTCGGCTCCGCGGCGATCAACGCCACCGCCGTCGCGGCGAGGGCGAGGCCGGCCGAAGTGAGGTTAGTTTTCATGGAGTTGAATACCTTGGTAACAGCGGGCCCAGAGTCCGTCCTCCTGCCAGCCACGCACGCGCGGCGACATGAGCCAGATCTTGGCGTTGAAATAAATCGGCGTGAGCGCGGCCGACTCCAGCAGGCGGCTTTCGGCTTCGCGCAGGGCCGCGGTGCGGGCGACGGAATCGCCGAGCGTGGCGGCGCGGGCGAGGGCTGCGTCGAATGCGGGATCGCCCCAGTGCGGATAGTTTTCCGGCGCGCCCGTGACAAAATCGCCGAGCAGCTCAAATGCGTCCGCGACGTCCGGAATCGCGGTGATGAAACCGATGTCGTAGTCGCCCGCCGCGAGCGAGCTCAGGTGGACCTTGGCGTCGCGCGTGGCGATCGTGACGTCGACGCCGAGCTCGCGCCGCCACCCCGCCTGGATGGCCTCGAGCACCGGCACCTGTGACGTGGACCACGCGGTGACTTCGAGCCGCGGGAAATTTTTGCCCCCGGGAAAACCCGCCGCCGCGAGCAGCTGGCGGGCCGCGCCGGCATCGAAGCGATGGGCCTGCGGCGACGCTGTCGTCGCGCCCGTCCACAACACCGGCGGCACAAACGTCGTCGCCACCGGCTGGCCGCCGCGCAGCACGTGTTCGACGATCGCTGGCCGGTCGATGGCCAGTGCGAGGGCCTGGCGGACGCGCGTATCCTTCAAGGTGGGACGCGCACAATTGAAACTCAGGTAACGCGTCTCGATCATCGCCGCGCGGTGCAGCTCGGCCGGGCGCTCCTTCGCGTAGCCTTCGACCTTGCTGAACGGCACGGCCATCGTGGCTTCAATCTGGCCCGCGCGATACGCGCGATCCTCGCTGTCTCCGCTGTCGAAGCGGACGAAGTGCAGCTCGCTCAAGCGCACGCCCGCGGCGCCATGCCAGCGCGGGTTCTTCTTCGCGACGATGCGCTGGTCCGCGCGCCATTCGGCGAGCGTGAACGGCCCGTTGCCGACGAAGTGCTCGGGCCGCGTCCAGGTGCGACCGTGTTTCGCCGCGAGATCGGCGCGCACCGGCAGCCAAGGGCCGCTCGCCACGTAGTAGGGAAAACGCGGCGTGGGCTGGGCGAGCGTGACGACCAGCGTGCGGGCGTCGGCCGCGCGGAAACCGACGGCGGAAAACTCGGTGAGCGCACCGGTGACGAACGCGCGGGCGTTGCGGACGGGAAAGAACACGACGGCCTTCGGCGCTGCGGTCGCGGGCGTGAGCGCGCGGCGGTAGGCTTCGACGAAGTGCGTCGCCGTGACCGGCTGATCGTCCGACCAGCGTGCGTCCGGCCGCAGGTGAAACGTGTAGGTGAGGCCGTCGGGCGACACGTCGAAGCGCTGGGCGACGCCCGGCTGCGGCGGCCCGCCGTTTTCGCCGGGAATCAGCAGGCCTTCGAGCAGCGCGCGCAGGATGCCGAATTCGTCGGGCAGCGAGGTTTTGACCGGATCGAGATCGACCGGCTCGTTGCGCTGACTGAGGCGCAGAATCGACGTCGCGGCGGAGGCGGCGGATGATGCGGCTGGCTTCTCGCTGCGTTGGCCGCAGCCGGTGAGCGCAAGCGCGAATCCAACCAACCCGCAGACGATCGCGGCCAGGCGTGGGAGCGCAGGCGTCGTCGCCTGCAATCGCTCCGAGCAGGCGGGGAAGCCTGTGCTCCCGGGTTCAGCGCTCGAGCCACACATGCTTGTACGGGTGGTGATCGAGCAGCGTGGGATGCCAGCCCTTCACCGAGGGCTGCAGCAGGAACACGTGCGTGTTGTAGTAGATCGGGATGATCGGTGCCGCCGCGAGCATCAGGGCTTCGGCGCGTTGCAGTTGCGCGGCGCGGGCGGCAGGATCGGCGGTGCGCGCCGCGCCAAAGATCAGGGCGTCGTATTCCTGATTCGCCCAGCCCGTGTGATTGTTGCCGCTGTCGCTGCGCCACAGATCGAGGAAGTTGGTCGCGTCGAGATAATCGGCGGCCCAGTCGGAGAGCAGAATTTGAAAACGACCGGCGCGGCGCTCCGACAACACCACCTTGAACTCCTGGTTGATCAGCCGGACGTCGAGGCCGAGCTCGCGTCTCCACATTTCCTGGACGGCCTCGGCGACGAGCCGGTGATTGGCCGAGGTGTTGAAGAGCAGCTCGAGCGGCGGCAGGCCGCGACCCTCGGGAAAGCCGGCTTCCTTCAGCAGGGCGCGCGCGGCTTCGGGATCAAACGTGGCACCGAGGGGCGGCGTGTAGCCGGGCAGGCCGGGTGGCGTGATCGACGTCGCGGGCTGCTGGCCGCCGCGCAGGATCTTTTCGACGATGGCGGTGCGGTCGACGGCGAGCGCGAGGGCCCGGCGCAGGCGTTCGTTGTTCAACGGCGCCTGCCGCAGATTCAGCCGGAAGAAGTACGTGTTGAGGTACGGATCCGTGCGCAGCAGCTGCGGCGAGTTGCGGCGGTAGGCGTCGACTTTGCCATAGGGCAGCACGTACGTGACGTGCAGCTGGCCGGAGCGAAACGCACGCTCCTCCGCGTCGAGGCTCTCGATCGGATAGAAATGGATGCCCTTCAGTCGCACCGTGGCGGCATCCCAGTAGGTCGATGATTTTTCGACGATGATTTCGCGATTAGGCTGCCATGTCTTCAGGACGAACGCGCCGTTGCCGACGAGGCGGCCCGGACGCGTCCACGGCACCCCGCGGGTAAACGCATCGCCGTGCGGCGTGATCGCCGCGATCGGCACCGGCAGGAACGCGGCGTGCGTGAGCAGCGAGAGGAAGTGCGCCGCCGGATGCGCGAGGGTCACTCGGAGTGTACGCGCGTCGACGGCCTTCACGCCGACGGTGGCGAAGTCCTTGGACGCGCCCTTGTGGAACGCCTCGGCGTTCTGAATCACGTAAAGGAAGCCGGCGTTCTCCGCGCCCAGCGTGGGCGTGAGCACGCGGCGCCAGGACTCGACGAAGTCGGTCGCGGTGACGGGGGTGTTGTTTGACCACTTCGCCTCGGCTCGGAGGAAGAACGTGTACGTGAGCTGGTCCGGTGAAACCTCCCAGCGCGCTGCGACGCCCGGCACCGGGTGCAGGTCGACGGGATCCTCGATCACGAGGCCCTCGAACAGCGCGGAAACGAGATCGACCTCGGCGATGTTGGTGGCGACGTGCGGATCGAGATCGGTCGGGTCGGCGCCGATGCCGCGATGCAGCACCTGATCGCGATTGCCGCGATCGACATTCGATTCGCGTTTGAAGCAGCCGGCCGCGGTGAACAGCGCGACGCCAGCGAATAGCAGGCGGAGGAAAGGACGCATGGGTTCAGGCTTTCGCAATGAGCGCCACCGCGTGGGCGGCGATGGCGAGGCCGCGGCCGAGATCGCCAACGCCCTCGTTGGTCGTGGCCTTGATCCCGATGTTCGTGACGGGCAGGTGGGTGGATTTGGCGAGGGCGGCCTTCATCTCGGCGATGCGCGGATAGATTTTCGGTTTTTCGGCGATGACGCTCACGTCGATGTTGCCGATGGCGAAACTTTTTTTCGACAGCTCGGCGCAGACCCGCGCGAGCAGCACCTGCGAGTTGATGTTCTTGTACGCCGGGTCCGTATTCGGAAAAAAATGACCGATGTCCGGCAGGCCGGCCGCGCCGAGCAGGGCGTCGCACACCGCGTGGGTCACGCAATCGGCGTCGCTGTGGCCATCGAGCCCAAAGTCGGTGTCGAAGGTCACGCCGCCGAGCACCAGCGGCCGCCCCGCGACAATCCGGTGAATATCGTACCCGTGGCCGATCCTGAAGTTCATGCCGGAATCCTAGTGACGGCGGCCGCGGAATACACGGAAAAGAAACGGGAGCGCCGGCGTCCCGCCGGCTCCGATTCCGGCTGCAGGCGGGACGCCTGCGCTCCCGTCAGACGACGGCTTCGCGGCCCAGCAGGAATTCCACGTACGCGAGATCGCCGGGCGTCGTGAGCTTGGGATTGGGCTGCGAATTTTCGAGGAGCGCGATCGGATGGCCGAGCAGCTCCACGGCCTGAGCGTCGTCGGTGACGTGGAGCGAACGCGCCGCGACGCGCGTGTAGGCGCGGTCAATCAGGGTGCGCGAAAAAACCTGAGGCGTTTCCATCGCCCAGAGCCGGGAGCGGTCGAGCGTGCGGAGCCGGGCGTCGTCGCGATGTTCCTTGATCGTGTCCGTGACGCGATGCGCGAGCACCACGGCGTGTTCGCGGCGGACAATCTTGTGCAACGCCACCAGCTGTTCCGGTCGGATCAGCGGGCGGGCGCAGTCGTGAATGAAGACGTGCTCGATGTCGGCCGGGAGCGCGCCGAGGGCGTTCATCACGGAGTCCTGACGCTCGCGTCCGCCGTGGACGTGCACGGAGGGCGTCGGACTGTAGGCGGATAGCTCCATCATCTGCCGCTGATCGCGATAGACGACCACGTAGAGATCGGCGGTCGCGCTCTGCATGAACGCCGCGACCGAGTAGGCGAAGACCGGGCGGCCGGCGAGCGGCGCGAGGACCTTGTCGGCCACAGCTCCCTGCATGCGCGAACTACTGCCGGCGGCGAGAAGGATGGCGGCGGTGCGGGACATGGCGGTGGGGGATGGGGATCAGGGGGGGCAGGGGACGGGTGACAGTGGGCAGGGGACAGGTGGTGGAGAAGAGAAACCGGAAACCGAAAACCGGAAACAGGTGGCGGAAGACTAGGGCGGAGTTGAGTGGTAGAGAGTGCGTTCGTGGGCGTTGGGTTCCAGTTCAGTATCGTCTGTCACCTGTCTCCTGTCTCCCGTCCCCTGTCCCCTGTTCTCCCCCTCCGTCCTTCATCCGACCGCGGCGAGTTCGGCGAGGATGGCGCGGGCGGCGGCGGCGGGGTCGGGGGCTTTGAAAATCGGGCGGCCCACGACGATGTAGGTCGCGCCGGCGCGGGCGGCTTCCCCGGGTGTCATGATGCGCGTCTGGTCGTCGGCCTTGGCGTCGCGCGGTCGAATCCCGGGCGTGACCAACGCCACGCCGGGCGGCAGCACGGCGCGGAGCGGGGCGATTTCGAGCGGAGAGCACACGAGGCCGCGCAGACCGGAGTCGGCAGCGAGCCGGCCGAGGCGGACGACCTGGTGCTCGGGCGAATCGACCGGACCCGTTTCGGCCAGGCCGGCGGCGCTCATCGAGGTCAGCACGGTGACGCCGAGCAGGAGCAGGTTGGGCGCGTGCTGCTGACGGGCCTTGTCGGCCCACTGCATCATCTCGCGTCCGCCGCAGGTGTGCAGCGTGAGCATGCCGATGGGCAGCTTGGCGCAGGATTCAACGGCTTTGGCGACGGTGTTCGGGATGTCGTGGAGCTTCAGGTCGAGAAACACATTGAAGCCGAGGCCGGCGATTTCGCGCACGCAATCGGGCCCGCAGGCGGTGAACATTTCGAGGCCGACCTTCACCCAGCGAACGGTCCCCTGCAACTGGCGCAGGGTCGGCGCGACTTCGCGCGGTGATTGGGCGTCGAGGACGAGGATTAAGTCACAAGCCATGCGTGAATCCACTAATGAACAGGAATGAGGCCAACTGAAGACAAAAGGAGCGATGCCATGAGGTGCTGCAGAAAAGAGAAACCACGAAACACACGAAAGCTAACCGGACATTCGATTGCCTGCTCGTCGATAGATGAGGGGTGTGCGGGTCGCTCTGAGGTGGAACATCACCTTTTTCGTGTAGTTCGTGTGTTTCGTGGTTAACCCCTCCGTTCGCCGCGAAAACAAAGCTTCTCTTCCCCGCTGTCTCCGACTTTCTGATGCGATTACGTTTGAGCCCGATTTCGATCTTCGCGCCCGCTAAACTGAATCTCTTTCTCGCCGTCACCGGGCGGCGGCCGGATGGGTTTCACGATCTCGTTTCGGTGGCGGCCCCGCTCGATTTTGGCGACACGCTGCACGCGACGCCGGCGGCGTCGTTCTCGCTGACCTGCACTGACCCCGAGGTGCCGTGCGATGCGACCAACCTGGTGTTGAAGGCCGTTGCGGCCTTCGTGGCGGCGACGCGCTGGGATGGGGCGGTGGCGTTTGCCCTCGAGAAACGGATTCCGATGGGCGCGGGACTGGGCGGCGGAAGCAGCGACGCCGTCGCGGCCCTGCGCGCGCTCAACACCGTGGCCGGTCCGCGCTGGGCGCTGCCCCCCGACGATCTGGCTGCGGTGGCCGCGAGCCTCGGCTCGGATTGTCCTCTTTTTCTGCAGGACGGGCCGGTGGTGATGCGCGGTCGAGGCGAGCGGCTCAGTCCGCTGCCGCCGGACGCGGCGTCACGGTTGCGCGGTCGTCGCGTGCTGGTGTTCAAACCCGGCTTCGGCATTGCCACGCCGTGGGCGTACGGGCGGCTCGCGGCGGTGGCACCGGCGGGTTACCTGCCGGCGGAGGCGGCGGAGGCGCAGCTGGCGGGCTGGACCGACGATCCGAGCCGTGCGGCCGAGACCCTGCTTTTTAACAACATGGAGCCGCCCGCGTTCACGAAATTCGTCGCGCTGCCGGCGCTGATCGAAATGTTGCGGGCGCGATTTGGGCTGAACGCACGCATGAGCGGCAGCGGCAGCGCGTGTTTCGCGTTCCTGGCCGACGGCGTGGACGCCGTGCCGATCAGCGCGGCGATTCGCGAGGCCTGGGGTGAATCCGCATTCGTAATTCAAGCCCGCATCACGTAAATCCGAATTGACCCTCTCAGCGATGGCCGCGTTATCGTCGGACGCAGGCCGCTCGCCCCTTCCCGGCCACTCAACTTACAGCTCATAAATGGACTCTCGTGCGAAGCCCGAAATCACTGTGCCTGGCATTGCTGCCTCGCAGGGCATCGCTTACGGACAAATCTTCGTCTACCTGCAGAGCGACGTCGAGGTGCCGAGTTATCTGGTGGAGCCGGAAAAGCGGATCGACGAAGTGGCGCGTTTCGACCGCGCGCTGGTGATGACGCGGCAGCAGATTTCGAAGATCATGAATGAGGTGGAGAAGAACATCGGCCCCGAGGAGGCCGGGATCTTCGACGCGCATCTGATGGTGCTCGAGGACGAGGCCCTGATCGGCGAGACGATCCGCGAGTTCGAGTCGACCGGCCGCAACATCGAGACCTGCTTCCACAAGGTGTCGTCGCGCTACGTGCAGGCGTTCTCGGAGATCGATGACGAATATCTGCGCGAGCGGGCCGGCGATCTGCGCGACGTCGCGCAGCGCGTCCTGCACAATCTGCTCGGCCAGGCGGAAAACTCGCTCAACCGGCTCGCGGATCAGCGCATCGTGGTGGCGAGCGACATCTCGCCGTCGGAATCGGCGACGCTCGACCGGTCCGCGGCGCTCGCGCTCGTGATGGATTCCGGCAGCAAGACCAGTCACGCCGTGATCGTCGCGCGCTCGATGAAGATTCCGTCGGTCGTCGGCGTGCGCAATCTCACGGCCAAGGTCACCAACGGCGACTGGGCCATCGTGGACGGCTACGACGGCGTCGTGATTCTCAATCCGTCCGAGAGCACGCTGTTCCGTTACGGCAAGATTCAGGAGCAGAAGAAGTCGTTCGAGGCGCGTTTGCTCGAGGTGAACCGCCAGCCGGCCGTCACGCTCGACGGCGTCACGGTGTCGCTGATGGCGAACATCGAGAAGTCCGAGGAAGTGACGAAGGCCCGCACGTATTACGCCGAGGGCATCGGGCTCTATCGCACGGAGTTTCTTTTCCTGAACACGGCGCGGATTCCGTCGGAGCAGGAGCAGTTCATCGCCTACAAGACCGTGGTCGAGGCGATGGCGCCGCTGCCGGTCGTGATCCGCACGCTCGATCTTGGCGGCGACAAGCCGATGGCGGGGAAGACGGATCTGTTTCCCAAGGAGAACAACCCGTTCATGGGGTTCCGCGCGATCCGGTTCTGCCTCGAGCATCCGGAGATTTTCAAGGATCAGCTGCGCGCGATCCTGCGGGCGAGCACGTACGGCAAGGTGAAGCTGATGTACCCGATGATCAGCGGCTCGGAGGAACTGGCCCGGGCGAACGCCGTGCTGGCGGAGTGCATCGCCGAGTTGAAGGCGAAGGGCGTGGCCTTCGACGCCGACATGGAAGTCGGCACGATGATCGAGATTCCCAGCGCCGCGACGACCGCTGATTTGCTCGCGGAGCAGTGCGCGTTTTTCAGCATCGGCACCAACGATCTCATTCAATACCTGCTCGCAATCGATCGGGTGAACGATCGCATCGCGCATCTGTACGAGCCCACGCATCCGGCGATCCTCCGCACGCTGCGTTATGTGGTCGCCGAGGCGCACAAGCGGAAGCTGCCGGTGAGCGTGTGCGGCGAGATGGCCGGCGATCCGATTTTTGCCCCGCTGCTCCTGGGCCTCGGCATCGACTGCCTCAGCATGTCGCCGTCGTGGCTGCCGTCCGTCCGTTACCTGATTCGCGCCATGACGATGGCCGACGCCCGGGCGCTGGCGACGCAGGCCCTGGGGATGAGCTCGCCCAAGGAAATCTACGCGCTCTGCGACGCCTTCTACCGGCAGCGCGTGCGGATGGACTGACGCTACGCGCCGGTAACGGCGGTGTTACATGTCTCCAGTTGCGATTTTTGCGGGCCGGCATATCTGAGTCCTCGTCAAACGCATGAATTCTTCCGGCCGTTTTTTGCGGTTGTTCGCGTGGGCGGCAGGCGCCTTGGTGTGCACTGCCGGCTGCAACAATATCTTTGTGGCGAAACACAAGGTGCTGGTCGATGCCATCACCGCGCCGGGGCTCGAGAAACCCACGGGCAAATCCTACCGGCTGCTCGCGAAGAAGTCCGTCGTTTCCCAGACGCAGGTGCAGATCCCGGTCGTGAAAGCCTGCGTGGATGCGGCGCTCGTCGGGCTCGGCATGTACGAACCGCCCGCGAACGTGGCGCCCGATCTGTTTATCGAGGTGGGTTACGGCACCGATTCCACGGGTCGGGTTGATCCGTCGACGCGCGAGACGTTCCTGCAATTGTCCGCGCGGCAGAATCCGGAGAAGTCCCTCGACAAGGGCACCGGCCCGGAAGTGTGGGACGTGCGCGTCGCGGTGCTCGGCATCGCGGGCCGCATTGAGGCGGCGATGCCGCTGTTGTGCGCGGTGGCGGCGAACTACATCGCGACCGACACCCACATGGAGACGAAGGTCGATATCCCGCAGAATTCCCCGATGGTGGCGTCGGTCCGTGAATCCGCGATCAAGGCCCTCGAGGCGAAAGCCCCCGCGCCGGAGCGGGCGTCGCCGGGCGACCCGGCAACGCAAGCGCCGGCACCGACCCCGGGCAACGTGCAGATCGGGAATCCGGTAAAGTAAGGTAGGCGCGTCGGCCGCCAGGGATTGTTTCCCTGGGACCGCGGACGCCCTCGTCCGCTCCGGACCTAAAGGCAGGCGGGACGCCTGCGCTCCCAAGGCGAGCCTCGTGACGCGGATCGGGACGTTCCTCGGTACGTGCGCGCCGCCGCTCTATCGCAACGCGGCCGCCAGCGTGTGCGCGGCGTCGGCCCACGTCGGCAGCGCCCGGGTCGTCGCGGCGGCAATCAGCGACGCGACGTGCACGTCGTCCGTGAGGATGCGCCGCAGCGCCCGGCTCCACGCGGCGCGATCGTTCAGCGTCACCGGCACGCAGCCGCCGCCGTCGGCGTTCTCGCGCAGGACCGGCAGGTCGCTGCAGACGCAGGGCAGGCCCTGCCACAACGCTTCGAGCAGCGGCAATCCGCAGCCTTCGGCCACCGTGGGAAACACCAGCGCGCGCGCCGAAGCGCACAGCGCGGCAACCGTGGCATCGTTGGCGGCCTCGTGGAAATGCAGTGCGCCCGGAAATGCGCGTTGCAGCGCTTTGATGCGGTCCACGATTGGCCGGCCGAAGTGCGGATTCACGCGACCGACGACGTGCAGCTCAAACGCGAGCCCGGCCGCCCAGAGGTCGGCGCAGACCTCGAGGAGAAACGTCTGGTTCTTGCGTGGCTCGAGAATGCCGAGCGTGAGCAACTGCGGCGGGGAATTCGACGGCACCACACGGTGCGTCACGCGCGGCTGGCCGCTGAAATCGGCCCCGAGCGCGAGAATGTCCACGGGCGGCGGGCGCGTGACGCCCTGCCACTGCCAGAAGCCCAGCAGCTCGTCCCGACTCGCGGCCGAAACCGCCCACACGCGATCGAAGCGCGCGAGTTGTTTCATGTAGCCCGGGTGGCGCGCGACGCTCTGCGGCCACGTGATGTGCGGATGCTTGAGCGGAATCGCGTCGTGAAAAATCGCCGCGAGCCGGCACGGACGATTCTGCAGGAAGGCATTGAAACCGGGGCGTTCGTCCTCGGAAAACAACTCGGCGGTGAGAAACCAATCGTTGGCCTGCGGCCGGGTTGGGCCCGGAGCGAGACCGCGGGTGGCGGCATCCCAGCGTATTTCCACTGCCGCTGCGCCGAGGCCGTCGCGCAGTCGGGCGCTGACGCGGGTCAAACCGGAGCGGTGGGTCGCGGCGCCGGTCTTCGTCGTATCGAAGAGGATCATGACCCGGCCACGGTGAGCGGAGGATTCGGCGCAGCGGCTTGGGCGGCGATCACCCGTTCGAAGTGGGAGAGGAGGCGGCGGGCGTTCTTGTGGGCGTCGAAATTCTCCTCGACCCAGTGCCGCGCGGCGGTCCGCAGTTTTTCGGCAAACGCGTCATCGCTGGCCAGCCGCCGCAGCGCCGCAACCCAATCGGCCGGCAGGTCGACCGGGGCGACCAGGCCGGTGATGCCCTGCGTGATGGCTTCGGTGGTGGCGGCGGCGGGAGACGTGACCACGAGCACGCCGATCGACATCGCCTCGGGAATCACGTTCGGCAGGCCGTCGCGGTCGCCGCTCGGCGCGATTACGCCCGTGTGCAGCAGGACGTCGGCCCAGCCCAGCGCATTCCAGACTTCGTGTTGCGGCAGGTGGCCGGTGAACGTCACGTGCGCAGCGATGCCGAGATGGCCGGCGAGTTTCTCCAACTCGGGCCGCAGCGGGCCTTCGCCGACGATGCGGGCGGCGAACGGAATCCCGGCGGCTTTCAGTGCGGCGTAGATGCGAAGCTGGTGGTCGAGACCTTTTTTCTCCACCAGCCGGGCCACGCAAATCAGGTGGAGCGGCATGCGCGAGGCGCGCAGCGACTTGAGGACGGGCAGGCGATCGAGGCCGCGCCGGATGCAGATGATCGATTCGGCGGGAATCTGGCGTTCAATCAGGCCGCGCCGACCCATTTCGGTCGAGGTGTGAACGAAGGCCGCGTGCTCCAGCTTGTCGCGCAGCCACCAGTCGCCGCCGTGTTCGTAGATATCGTACGCGTGCGCCGCGGCGCTGAAGCGATGGCCGTCGAGGCGGCCGAGCAGCCAGGCTGCTGTCGCCGGCGCGCCGCCCCACGCGGCGTGAATCAAGGCCGGACGGTCCTGGCGGAACGCGCCAGCAAAAAGGCAGGCGAAGCCGGCGCCGAGCATGTTTTCCCAAAAGTTCATCCACGACGGCGCCCGCCGCGTGCACAGTCCGCCCAACACTTGGCGCAGGACCTCGGGCCGACGCCACGACTCGTAGGGAATCATCCACAGCAGCGTCAGCAGCCGCCACTTGTTGAAGCGCGCGACCGGCAGCCCGCGAAAGGTGCCGCCGCCGCCCCAGAGCGAATAGATCCGCAGGTTCGCGCCGTGGCTCTTCATCGCGATGATTTCACGCTGCAGAAACGTCTCCGTGTTTTTCGGGAACGTCGTGAACAGATAGGCGATGACGGGCTTCGGCGCGGACAAGATGTAACGAAGCTAGAGCGCTCGTTGCGCGGCGGCCAAGCGGATTGCGTGCGGAATGGAAGTGGAGCCGGGAAAAATGCAGTCGCCCGCGAATCACGCGGATGAGCGCGAATCAGAAAGCAGCCAATGATGGCCTCATACCAATCGCTCATTGCTTTTGGACTTCTGGATCGATCGTGGCTACGAGCGCCAGCGAGTGGCTGTTCGGCCACTCGCTGGCGCTCGTAGCCACGGCTAAAGTCCAAAGGCAAAGGGCGATTGGTATCACTCCACGGCAGACCAGGATGAAACGTCGGCGAAATCGCTTCCGCCTCCGTTATTCGCGCCGATTCGCGTGATTCGCGGGCGATCGCAGGGCTTGTCCCGAATCAGGACGGCGTGTCCGTCAGCGGGAAGGGCGGACGCGACGGCTTCACGGGTTCGCGCACGACGGGCGGATACGGCTGGCGGCGCAATTTGGCGTGCGGGACTTCGTTGGCCAGGTTGACGAGTTCGTCGATCAGGACCGTCGGGTCCTCCTCGTAACGGAGCCGCACGAAATGTTCGCGCACGGACTGATACGCCGCCGGGTCGGCCATCCACGCGTCGATGATGCGGGCGAAGTCGGCGGCGTCCTCGATCTTTTCCGACGCGGCGCCGTTGCGGAAGAATTTCCACGTGAGCTGTTCCTGCGGCATGATGCCGCCGAACGCATTGAAGATGATCGGGCACTGGAAGTGCAGCGCCTTGGCGCAGGTCGTGGTGCCGCCGCGCGTCACGATGCAATCGCTGACCTGCATCAGCAGGTGCACGGTCTCGGAATAACCCTCGATGTAACAGGTGAACTCCGGGTGCAGCGCGCGCCAGTGGATGAGCGCGTTGAATGTCTCCTTGTCGCGGCCGCAAATGATGATCGCCTGGATGCGGTCCGCGTACTTGAGCAGCGCGGGCAGCAGTGCGGCGTGGTTGTTCGCGCCGTTGCCGCCGGTCGCGAGAAAGACGGTGAAGCGCGTCGGATCAAGTCCGAGCTGCTCCGTGCGGAATTTGCGCCGGGCCGGCTCGTCCATCGCCTCGAGATGCGCGCGCGGCTGCATCAGGTAGCCGCGCACGCGGGCGCGCTCCGGCGGAATGCCGCACTTCACCGCGTAGTCGCGGGCGGTCGGCGTGCGCGAGACATAGAGATCTGCAGTCGGCTCGATCCAGTTGCGCGAATAACCCCAGCCCCCGGAAAACTCGCCGCAGTAGGTGGCGCAGCGCACCTTCGCGTCGCCGAGCGTCTTGCGCGCGAGCTGAAAATAGCCGCGGTTCAGGCAATCGTGCACGCTGAACACCAGGTGCGGTTTGTACTCCCGCAACACCTCGAGGTAGTAGCCCGCACCAAGCCGGACGTTGCTCCGGTTGATGTAACTCAGCACCTCCACCATCGTGTAAAAGATCTTATGAAACCACGGCGCGCCGCGCTGGATCCAGTTGTAGAAGTTCACTCCGGTGCGATTCACCACGGAGGACTTTTCCAGCATCTGCTCGATGCGCACGTCGACGTCATGCCGGTAGAGCAGGAAACACCATTCGGCGAACGCCTGCGCGCGGGCGTCGTGGCCGCCGCCGGTGCTCGAGGTCAGGACGAGAATGCGAAGCTTGGACATGCGGCGCGGTCAGGAGAGATCGAAGTAACGCGCCTGGATCCGGCGCTTGAGCGGCAGCGATCCGAACCGCGCGATGAGGGGCGCGATCACGGCCTGGAAAAAACGTCCGGTCCGCACCGTGCCGCTGCGCCCCCGGAGCAGCGCGCGACGCAGCGCCGCGGCCGCGTGCGCGGGCGGCGGTCCACTCTGCATCATCGCGCGGAAGGCGTGCCACGCGCGCTCCTGGCGTGCGTCGGGCTGCGCCTGCGGACGTTGCAGCGAACCATCGAAATCGGTGCGGTAGTCGCCGGGCCTGAAATCGATCACCGCCACGGCGGTCGGCGCGGTTTCAATCATCAGGCTTTCGTTGAGCGCCGTGAGCCCGGCCTTGGCGATGTTGTAGGCGCTCTGAAAGGGCAGGGGAAACTCGGCCGCGAGCGAGGAAATGTTCACCAGCGCGCCGCGGTTGCGGGCCAGCTGGCCGCGGAGGGCCAGATGCGAGAGTCGGGCGGGTTGCGTGAGCATGACGTCGATTTGATCGCGCCACACGGCGAAGTCGACGGCCGCGAACTCGGCGAAGACCCCGAAGCCGGCGTTGTTGATCACGAGATCAAACCCGCCCGCGGCGGCATCCGCGGATCGAAAGGTGTTTTCCAGCTGCGCCGGGTCGCGCAAATCGAGCGCCACGGGCGTGAAGCGCGGTGCGTGCGCCTGCGTCAGATCGGCCAGCCGCGCCGGGGCGCGCGAGGTGCCCCAGACGCGCACGCCCTCGGCCAGCAGCATCTCGGCGAACGCCCGGCCGAGTCCGGTGCTCGCGCCGGTGATGAAGGCGGTGGCAAAGCGATCGGAAACGCGAGGGGCAGCCACAGCTTCAGGTGACGCGCTTGTAGACCAGCGCGACGTTGGCGCCGCCGAAGCCGCTGCTGTTCTTCACCACGATGCCGGCCTGCCGGGCCTCGGTCGTGCAGGGAATGTTCAGGCCTTCGCACTCGGGATCGAGCTGCGTGAGGTGGGCGTTGCCGGGGATGAAGCCGTCGCGCAAGGCCAGCGCGCAAAACGCACTTTCCATGACGCCGGCGAGCGACAGGCCGTGGCCGGTGAGGGCTTTCGTGCTGCTGACAGCAACCTTCGGCAGCGACTCCTTGAACACCGTGCGCAGCGCGCGGGCCTCGGAGATGTCGCCGATCAGGGTCGAGGTGGCGTGGGCGTTGACGTAGTCGACCTCGGCCGGGGCGACGCCCGACGCGCGCAAGGCGTTGGTCATCGACGCCGCTGAGCCGCTGCCTTCGGGGTGCGAGATGGCGACGTTGTGGCCATCGGAGGCCTGGCCCCAGCCGAGCAGTTCGGCGTACGGCGTGACGCCGCGGCGCGCGACTTCCTCCTCGTTTTCCAGCACCATCACGACACCGCCGCCGGTGCCGACGAAGCCGTCGCGGGCGGCGTCGAAGGGCCGCGACGCCAGGTTCGGATCGGTCTGCAAGGACAGCGTGCGCATGCCGGCGAAGGGCAGGATGGCGTCGGTGTTACCATCCTCGGCCCCCACGACGAACATCCGTTTCTGCCGTCCGAGCATGATGTCGTCGTACGCGTAGCCCAGGGCGTGGGCCGAGGAGGCGCAGGCGGACGAGAAGCCGCACGAGGAACCCTGGATTTTGAAGGCGGCGATGAGGTTGAAATTCAGCGTGCCGGCAATCGAGGCGACGATCCCGAGCGGCGAGCACCGCATCACGCCGAGCTTCGTCAGCCGGTCGTGGTGATAGTGGAGCAGGAAGGGCGAGCCCGCGGAGGCGGCGTAGAGGCCGGTCTGAGGGTTGGAAATGTCCGGCTCGGTCAGCCGGGCGTCGGCCACCGCTTGCAACATCGCGCACTGGGCGAACAGGCCGTTCGGCGCCATGGTGCGGAGCAGTTCGCGCTTGATCTTGTAGGCGGCCGGAAAGGTCCAGTCCTCTTGATCCGGCGTGTCGGCCGTGAAGCCCTTGATCGTGCCGGTGACCTTGACCGGAATCTCCGGCTTTTGGAACGGCGGGTAGAGTTCGAACCCGTGACGCAGCTCGCGCAGGCTGCGCGTGACGGTGGCGGCGTCGTTGCCGATGCTGGTGATGAAGCCGAGGCCGGTGATGAAAACTCTGGGCATGCGCCTTTGGAAGGGAGCGAGTGAAGGCCGTTGGGCGGGAGTGGTCAACGCGGGAGGCGGGTTCGGTGCGCGCGCGGCGAGTTGTTCGATGCACGACTATCTATGCACATAGTTATACCAATTGCCCTTTGCCTTTGGACTTTAGCCGTGGCTACGAGCGCCAGCGAGTGGCCGAACGACCACTCGCTGGCGCTCGTAGCCACGATCGATCCAGAAGTCCAAAAGCAAGGAGCGACTGGTATTTGGCAGGGCGGCGTGCCGCCACGGCACATAAAAAACGGCGGCCGTTCAGGCCGCCGTGAAAAGGCAGGGTAAGGAAGACGCGCTCAGGCGTTGATCGCGGCCCGCAAGGGAGTGGGCGGCGTGGCGGTCGTGGCGGCCGCGGTGCCGTTGACGCCTTCCTGGTGATTGGCGCCCACCGGATTGATCGAGACGGGGGCGTTGACTGCGTCGACGAAACCGTAGGTCAGCGTGATTTCCTCGGCGATGACGGCCTTCTCCTGACCAACGCGGATCGAACCCTCGAAGGTCGCGAGCGGCATCTTCATGCGCTTCGGTTTGATCGAGAGCGTCAGGATGTCGCCCGGCTTGCAGATGCGATGGGCGCGGACGCCTTCGCAACCGGTGAAGAAAATCGTCTGCGGGCTGATGACCTTGCCGGCCTCGGTCGGAGCGCCTTCGAGCAGATAGAGGACCGCGAGCTGGCCCAGCGCTTCGAGCATGATCGACGCCGGCATGACGGGGTTGTCCTTGAAATGGCCCTGGAGGAAGAACTCCTGACCCGAAATCTTGTACTTTCCGTTGGCGGCCGTGGAGCTCACGGAGGCCTCGTTCAGGAAGAGGAACGGCGGCTGGATCGGCATCACCGCGGCCACGTGCTCGATCGGGATGAACTTCGTCGGCTTCGGCAGTGGCAGGCCGCGAATCTTGCAATCGATGAACGTCTTTACATCGCCGACGGTCCGCAGGTTGCGGAGCTCATCGTTGTTGATCGTCATTTGCAGGACATCTTCGACCAAAATGACGATTTCCATCATCGTCAGGGAGTCGATCCCGAGATCTTCAATCAGACGCAGATCATCGTCCGCGTCCTTCAATTTCATCCGCAGATCCGGCTCCACAAACCGCTCGATGACGCCGATCACGACTGCCGGAACATGCTCGGGATTACCGGTCTTGCGATACTGCACCGCGGCTTCGAACGTGGAAGGCGAGCAACGTTTTAAGGCCTCGCGCAGAGCGGCTTCGTCTTCGGGAGCAAACTGTTTCGGTACGGCCGAAATCGGTTTTGTCGGGACCGAACTGGTTGAAGCGGCATCGGGCATTGTTCGTTCCTTCTATGTTACGGAGGAGTGGAAAGTAAACCCATTATTTCTGAGGGCGGAACTCCTCATCGTACCGGCGCGGGGGCGGTGGTTCCGGATTTCTTTCAGCGTGCTGACAACCCGAATACGGCCGGTGCGGGCGCGCGTGGGACGCGGGCGGGCACGATTCGCGCTCGACCCGGTGTCGCTTAGTGTGCCAGTTCCCTCGTTGCGCATGAGCGCCGTCGCCAACGCCAGCACTGCCGGGTCGCCTGTTTTCCTGATCACGCACGAGTTTTTCCCGAAACGCGGGGGAATCGCAACGTTTGCGGAGGAGATTGCGCGCGCGTCGGCCAGCCTCGGCTACGATGTCGAAGTCTGGGCCCAGGCGGCTCCGGCGACCAGCGAACGCACCGACTGGCCGTTTCGGCTCCGGCGGCTGCCCCTGAAAGGTACCCACGATCTTACCTGTCAGCTGAAACTCGCGCGCGAACTCATCCGGCACCGTCGCGACCTCCGGCGGGCCACGGTCTATCTGCCCGAACCCGGGCCGATGCTGACCATGATGCTGCTGCAGTTCTTCCACGCCTTTCGCCCGCGGCGGCTGGTGCTGACCTTCCACGGTTCGGAGATCCTTAAGTTCGCGCGCAGTCCATTCCGGCGCTGGCTGGCCCGGCGGTTGATTGGCCATGCGACGCGCGTGAGCACCCTGAGCAATTACACCCAGGAGCTGTTGCTCAGTCATTTCCCGGAAGCGGCGGAAAAGATCTACCTGACGCCCGGCGCGCTGCGCTCGGACTTCGCCGTGGTCCCGCCGAAACCGGAGACGCGCAAGGACAAGATCGTGATCCTCACCGTCGGTCGGCTGCATCCGCGCAAGGGCCAGCTGCTCACGTTGCAGGCCCTGCAGATGCTCACGCCCGACGTCCGGGCGAAGATCGAGTACTGGGTGGTCGGCGCGCAGAGCAAGGGCGGCTACGAAAACATCCTGCGCTCGACCGCCGCGGCCACGCCGGATCTGGCGGTGCGGTTTTTTGGCAACCTGCCCGACGACGAACTGACGGGCGTGTATGACGGGGCCGACATCTTCGCGATGACGAGCGTCAACCTCGACCGCAGCGTCGAGGGCTTCGGGCTCGTTTACTTGGAAGCCGCGGCGCACGGTCTGCCGGTCGTCGCGCACGACGTCGGGGGCGTTTCCGACGCGGTCGTCGACGGCGTCACCGGATTGCTGGTACCACCCCAGCGGCCGGTCCAGCTGGCGGCGGCGTTTGAGAAACTGATCTTCGACGCGAGCCTGCGGCGGCGGCTCGGGGCCGCGGGACGGGACTGGGCGTTGCGGAATTGCTGGAAGGAATCGGCGGAGGCGTTGTTCAACCCGCAATGGAAGGACGCGTGATCGAGTCCCGCGCGCAGATCGTGGTCCGGTACGCCGAGACCGACATGATGGGCATCGTCTATCACGGCAATTACCTGCCCTGGTTCGAAGTGGGGCGGACCACGCTGCTCAAGGAGATGGGCCTGCCGTATCGCCAGCTCGAGGCCGATGGCTTCCGGTTGCCAGTGCTGGAGGTCACGGCGAAGTACCTCCGGCCGGCGCTGTACGACGACACGATCACGATCGTCACGTTTCTGCGCGAGAAGCCGCTGCTGCGGATCAAACTCGAATACGAGGTCCGGCGCGGCGACGAGTTGCTTGCGACCGGCACCACGATGCACGCGTTTGTCGATCGTTCCGGCCGTCCGGTGCGCCCGCCCGCCGCGGCCGTGGCAATTTTCGGCGCGGCGTTCGAGTAATACCAATCGCTCCTTGCTTTTGGACTTCTGGATCGATCGTGGCTACGAGCGCCAGCGAGTGGCCGTTCGGCCACTCGCTGGCGCTCGTAGCCACGGCTAAACTCCAAAGGCAAAGAGCGATTGGTATAACGGAGCGCTTTCAAGCGGGGCGTCCGCGAATCACACGAAACCACGCGAATGAAGCGGTGGCGGCGGGCCCGGGGGCACTAGCGTTCAGCCGCGTATTCGGCCATCACGATCGGATCGGCTTCGCGCACGGCGGCGCTGGCGAGCTGCGCGCCGCCGCCCAGTCGATACACGGCCCACACGGCGTGGGCGCGCACCAGCGGTGAATCATGCGTAGAGGCGAGCGTGACCAAGTGCGGCAACAGCGTGGCGTCGGTGGTGTTGCCCGCGACAACGCACGCGTTGCGCAGGAGGCCGGTGAGCTTGAGCCGCTTGATCGGCGTCCGGCGAAACACCTCGGCGAAGCGAACCGGCGTGAGCGTGAGCAGATCGGCGAGCGTGAGGCCGGCGAGATCATAACGCGCGGACAGCAACAGCTGCCGGCCGGCCTGCGCGAAACGATTCCACGGGCAGACCTCGAGGCAGACATCGCAGCCGTAAATGCGATGCCCGATGCCGGCCCGCAGTTCGCGCGGGATCACGCCTTTGTTCTCAATCGTCTGATACGAGATGCAGCGGCGCGCATCGACCACGCCCGGCGCGGCGAAGGCCTGCGTCGGACAGGCGTCGAGGCAACGCGTGCAGTTGCCGCAGAGCAGGCCGACGTCCCGCTCGCGGAATTTCGCGCGAATGGGTTCGTCGGGTGCGAAGTCGATTCGCGTCAAGATCGACGCCAGGAACAGCCAGTTGCCGTGCCGACGCGAAATCAGCATCGCGTTCTTCCCGGTGAAACCCAGCCCGGCGCGCGCCGCCCACGTGCGCTCGAGCACCGGACCGGTGTCGACATAGTAACGATAATCCTGGGCCGACGCGCCGTGCTCCGTCTCGAGGATCCGGCCGGCGGCGACGAGCGCCGGCTTGATCGTGTCATGGTAGTCCTCGTGCAGCGCGTAGCGGGCCCAAGTCGGGGAATTGCGGAGTGCGGAGTGCGGATCGCGGATTTTCTCCGACCAGTAGCTGACGCCGAGCATGATCAGGGAGCGTGCACCGGGCAGGACGAGATTGGGATCGAGGCGTTTGTCGGCCGAACGCTCCATCCAGTGCATGTCGGCGTGCAGGCCGGCGTCGAGCCAGGCGCGCAGGGGTGCGGGGCGATGCGGGGCGATGGCGGCAAAGCGCACGTCGTCAAAGCCGAGGGCGAAGAGCGATGCGCGGAGTTCCTCCTGGGAGCGCCGGCCTCCGGTCGGCAACTCCGGCGGGGCAGGCGGGACGCCTGCGCTCCCAAGGGCCGATTCCATGGTCAGCGCTTTTCCTGGGCGCGCGCGAAGTCGACCGCGTCGCGCCGCCAGGCCCGCATGACGTGGGCCACGATATCGTTGAGCGGCCGGCCGTCGGTCAGAATCACCGTGCCCGATTGCTTGTAGATCGGTTCTCGCGCGGCGTAGAGCACGCGGATGCGTTCCTCGGGATTTTCGACCGCGAGCAGCGGGCGGTTCCGCTGCCGCGACGTGCGGGCGAGAATGGTTTCGAGCGAGGCGTGGAGGCAGACGACGACGCCCTTGGTCTTCAGTAACTCCAGCATGCCCGGTTGCACGACGAGGCCGCCGCCGCAGGCGATGAGCGTTTTCTCTGCGGGATGGCCGCGCTCGATGAAGTCGCGCTCCATCGCGCGGAACGCCGGTTCGCCGTCCTGCGCGAAGATGTCGGGAATTGTTTTGCCCTGCAGCCGCTCGATCTCGTGATCGCTGTCGAGCAGGTGAAACGCGATCTTCTGCGCGACCGCCCGGCCCACCGTGGTCTTCCCGGTGCCCATGAAACCGACCAGGTAGAGGTTGACGTCCGCAGGGTTCATTACGTGCGTTCTCAGGGAAACCGCGCCCTGCGCGCATTGCCAAACACGAAATCGCCATGAATGCCGTCCGTCCGCGCTATGCCTTCGCCAGCGACAACACCGCGGGCCTTTGCCCCGAAGCCCTCGCGGCACTGTCGGCGGTCAACGCGAGCAGCGTGCCGAGTTACGGCGACGATGACGAAACGAGCGCGGCGAAACGCCGCCTGGCGGAGGTGTTCGAAACCGAGTGCGACGTGTTCTTTGTGTTCAACGGCACCGCCGCCAACGCGCTCGCGCTCGCGGCGCTGTGCGAGCGGCATCATGCGATTCTCTGTCACGCGCTCGCTCACATCGAAACCGACGAGTGTGGCGCGCCGGAATTTTTCACCGGTGGCAGCAAACTGCTGCTCGTCGAGGGCCCGGACGCCAAGCTGCGGCCCGCGGAGCTTGAGCCGGTGTTGCACCGCGGACACGGCGTGCACTTCCCGAAAATCCGCGCGCTCTCGCTCACGCAGTCGACCGAGCTCGGCACGATCTACACGCCGGAGGAGGTGCGCGCGCTCTGCGACTTCGCGCACGCGCGCGGACTGGCGGTGCACGTCGATGGCGCGCGTTTTGCGAATGCGGCCGCGGCGCTGCGCGAGCGCGGGGTCACGCCGGCTGATCTTACGTGGAAGGCAGGCGTCGACGTGCTGTGTTTCGGCGGGACCAAGAACGGGCTGCTGGCTTCGGAGGCGGTGATCTTCTTCAACCGCGATCTCGCGCGGGAGTTCGAATATCGCGTCAAGCAATCGGGCCAGCTGCAGTCCAAGCTGCGATTCGCGAGCGCGCAATGGAACGCGATCCTGCGCGACGACACGTGGCGGCGTCATGGCGCGCACGCCAACCGGCAGGCGCGGGTGTTGTCGGATGGCCTGGTCGCGCTCGGTTTGAAACTCGTGACGCCGACGGAGGCCAACGGCGTGTTTGTCGACTTGCCGCCGGCGCTGGTCACGGCGCTCGAGCGCCGCGGCTGGCATTTCTACCGGTTCGTCGGCGAGCACGGCTACCGGCTGATGTGCTCCTGGGCGACGAGCGACGCCGACGTCGCGGAGTTCCTGGCCGACGCCCGGGCGGCCGGATAGGACTGAGCGTGCCCGGCATTCTCTGGAGGGCGTGGCTCGTCCACGCTATGTCCTGCTCAGCGGAACTCATGCAATAGGCCTCCCGTGAATCACTCGAACGGACGCGAATTTCAGAGGTGAAGGTGAAGTCCGCCCCTCTTCAGTCACGTTCACGTTTGGGTAAAGGGCGCTCTCTCTCTTCGTTTTTATTCGCGTTTATTGGCGTGATTCGCGGGCAATTGATTGATTCCCGCTCAGGCCAGGCTCGACTTCGGCCCAAGCGCCATCGCGCGCGGCCGCAGCACCTCGAAGTGCGTATCCGGAATGATGGGACCCATGTGCATCACGGTCTCGGAGCCCAGCAGCGAGGCGAGCGCGCCGCAGGCCGGCAGGGGCCAGTTGCGCAGGTAGCCATAGAGGAAGCCCGCGGCCCAGGCATCGCCGGCCCCGTTGGTGTCGATCACGTCGGCCACGGCGACCGGGGCAATCCGGTGCAGTGCGCTGTCGTTGGCGATCCATGCGCCGTCCTTCCCGACCTTGACCGCGGCGAGCACCCCGAGATCGCCGAGCTTGCGGGCGAGGGTGGAGAACTCGGACGTTTGATCCTCAAACAGCGCGCGAATCTCGTCCTCGTTGGCGAAGACGATGTCGATGCCACGGCGGAACTGGCTGAAGAGCCACTGCCGGGACGCGTGGACGACTTCGAAGGACGAGAGGTCGAGGCTCGTCGTGCAGCCGGCGGTCCGGGCTCCGGCCAGCACTGCGTCGGCGAGCGACTGATTGAAGACCAGATAGCCTTCGATGTGCGCGTGACGGCAGCCGGCAAAGTCGTCGGGCGCGATCTCGGTGGGCGAGAGCGTCATCGCGGCGCCAAGACACGTGCGCATCGTGCGCTGAGCGTCCGGGGTCACGAGGATCATGCTGCGGGCGTTGGGTTGGGCGCCGAGCTTGAAGCGGCCGCCGTCGACGCCGGCCTTTTCGAACGCCTGCCGGTAGGTGCGCGCGAGGTGGTCGTTGCCCAGCTTGCCGAGAAAGGTCGTGCGCAGGCCCAGCCGGGCGGCGTTGTAGGTGGAGTTCGCGGCGGAACCGCCCGTGGCGTACGCCGGCTCGCCGTCGAGGAGGGTGACGATGCGTTTGATCTCGTCGTGATCGACGAGGACCATGCCGCCCTTGTCGCCCGCAACGTTTTTCTGGATGAAGTCGTCCGTCACGCGGGCGAGCAAATCCATGATGGGCGAACCGACGCCGATGAGATCGAAACGGTGAGTCATGTGAAGGAAAGGTGAGCAGGAAACCTGGAAGCCGGGAAACGAGCGGGTGAATTCCTAGCTTCGTGGCTGTCCGCTTCAAATAGATTGAGCGGGCTCATGTGGTCACGGTGAGGCTCGTGGCCAGCAGCGGCTCGTCGTCGATCTCCACGAGCAGCGAGTAGTCGCCGGGCCCCGGGAACGAGAGATTGCGGATTTCGTTGATCAGGTTGATCCGGTGCAGGGGGCTCTGGCACTCGAACGGGCGCTCGAGCAGCGGCTGCGGATTGGTGGCGTCGAGGCCCATCGAGATGCGGAGCCGGTGCTCGCCGGGGCTGCAATCCGTGATGGTGAGAAACCAGATCATGAACGGATGCGTGACCGGAAACTGCACCGCCTGGATGTTGGAAAAAATGCCCAGGATGGTGTGTTTGCCGGAGCCCGGATCGATGTGCACGCCATCGCAGGTCAGCCAGGCCAGGAGTTGCGGTTTTGAATGCACCTGCGGAGCAGGGCCGGCGGCCCGGTGTGGCGCAAATGATTTTTCTTGGAGTCCGCCGCCGCTGCCGGCTTCGTGGCGGCGTGCTTCTGGCTGAGGTTGTAACGCAAGCCCTGGCGATTGATCTCTCCGCCTATCCACGCTGGCTCGTGGTCGCGGTGGGCACGCTCTGCGCGGCGTTGGTGATTTGGATTTTGATCAAGCTGCTGAAGGTCGCGCTGTGGCTGTTGTTCTTCGCCGTCCTGATCGGCGGCTTCAGCTGGGCGGCGTGGTTGCTGGTGCAGTGAGGCCGTGGCCGAGCCGTTACGAGTTGCCCGCGAAACACGCGAATGGCGCGAAATCGGAAATGCGGCGGAGGTTCTCTCGTTTGCGAGGCAGGGAGCCCGCCTCAGGTTGACCTGAATTTTGTGTCATTCGCGTGTTTCGCGGGAGCGTCGGTTTTTTTGAGAGTGGGCCGATTCGCCGTAATTCGGCGCGTGTGACGAACTTTGTCTTGCGCGTTGAAAATGCGGACGTTCACGCTGTTGACCCGTGAAATACATTTTCGTGACGGGTGGGGTGGTTTCGTCCCTGGGCAAGGGCCTTACAGCAGCAGCCTTGGGCGCGCTGTTGGAGATGCGTGGACTCGTCGTCCGCATCCAGAAGTTCGACCCCTATCTCAACGTCGATCCGGGCACGATGAGCCCGTTTCAGCACGGCGAAGTCTACGTGCTCGAGGACGGCGCCGAGACCGATCTCGATCTGGGTCACTACGAGCGTTTCACGAGCGGGAAACTCTCGCGGCTCAACAGCCTTTCCTCCGGCCAGGTCTATGAAGCCGTGATCCAGAAGGAGCGGCGCGGTGATTATCTGGGCAAGACCGTGCAGGTGATTCCTCACGTCACGAACGAGATTAAGGAACGCATCTATGCCGGCGGGAAGGACGCCGACGTCCTCATCACGGAGATTGGTGGCACGACCGGTGACATCGAGGGCCTGCCGTTTCTCGAGGCGATGCGCCAGTTCGCGCTCGAGGTTGGACCGCGCGACGTGGTGTTCATCCACGTGACGCTGGTGCCTTTTCTGAAGGCTGCGGGCGAGCTGAAGACGAAACCCACGCAGCAGTCCGTCGCGAAGCTGCGCGAAATCGGCATCCAGCCGCACGTGCTCGTCTGCCGCACGGATCACCCGCTCGATCACGATCTGCGCGACAAGCTTTCGATGTTCTGCAACGTGCCGGTCAAGGCCGTCATCGAGTGCCGCGATGTCGATCACTCCATCTACGAGCTGCCGCTCGCGTTGCAGAAGGAGGGCATGGATCAGCTCGTGCTGGATTTGCTCGGGCTGAAGAATCCGCCGCCGGAGAAGAACATCTGGGTGGAAATCGTTCGCCGCATCCTGAATCCGAAGCACGAGGTCACGATTGGCGTGGTCGGAAAATACATCGAGCTCCAGGACGCCTACAAATCCGTCTACGAGTCGATCACGCACGCGGGGATCGCGAACAATGCGAAGGTGAACATTCGCCGCATCGATGCGGAGGACGTGGAGAAAAAGGGCGGGCTCGCGCTGCTCAAGGGCCTGGACGGCATCCTCGTTCCCGGCGGTTTCGGCGATCGCGGCACCGAGGGAAAGATCGCCGCGGCGAAGTACGCGCGGGAAAACAAGGTGCCGTACTACGGCCTCTGTCTCGGCCTGCAGATCGCCGTGATCGAATTTGCCCGCAATGTGCTGAAGCTCCCCGGCGCGAACAGCACCGAGTTTGATCCCAAGCCGGCGCATCCCGTGATCAACATCATGGAGGAGCAGAAGAAAATCGTCGACAAAGGCGCCTCGATGCGGCTCGGCAGCTACGAATGTGCGCTCACCCCGGGCACGCTGGCGCACAAGGCGTACGGCGCCGACAGCGTGCGCGAGCGGCATCGTCACCGTTACGAGGTGAACAACGCCTACGTCGGCCAGTTGCAACGCGCCGGCATGGTCGTCAGCGGCATCAATCCCCGCCGCAATCTGGTTGAGGTGATCGAGTTGAAGAACCATCCGTGGTTCGTCGGCACGCAGGCGCACCCGGAATTTCAATCGAAGCCCAATCGCGCGCACCCGCTGTTCGCGGCCTTCATCGCCGCGGCACTGAAGTACGGGCGCGGCTCTGGGTCGTCGAAGAGTCGAAAGGCCGAGAAGGCGAGTAGCCGGACGACCCGATAGTTCTGACGCATTGGCTTCTCGACTCCTGGACCCTCGACTCCTCGCCTCAAGCTGTGCTCTTCGAGCCCGACAAACTCCTGCTCATCGCCGGACCGTGCTCGCTTGAAAACGAGGGCGTGTGCCGGACGGTCGCGGAGTCGCTCGTGGCGATCCGGGCGGCGCAGCCGGAGCTGAAGATCGTCTTCAAGGGTTCGTTCGACAAAGCGAACCGCACGTCGCTCGCCGGCGGGCGCGGCACCGGCCTCGAAGCCGGCCTCGCGCTGCTCGCGCTCGTGAAACGCGAGTATGGTTTTCCCGTGCTGACCGATGTGCACGAATCGACGCAGATCCCGGCGGTCGCCGCAGTGTGCGACGTGATTCAGATCCCGGCGTTTCTCTGCCGGCAGACGGACCTGCTGCTCGCGGCCGCCGCGACGGGACGCGTGGTCAACGTGAAGAAAGGACAGTTCCTTTCGCCCCAGGAGATGGTGCATGTGACCGGCAAGCTGCGTGAAGGCCACGCGCGCGAAATCTGGCAGACGGAACGCGGCACGACCTTCGGCTACCAGAACCTCGTCGTCGACATGCGCTCGTTCGCGATCATGCGGCAAAACGGCTTTCCCACGATTTTTGATGCCACCCATGCGGTGCAGCTGCCGGGCGCCGGCGGTGGCAAGAGCAGCGGGCAGCGCGAGTTCGTCCCGCCACTGGCCCGGGCCGCGCTCGCGGCGGGCGCGGACGGCTTGTTCATCGAGACCCATCCCGATCCGGCCAACGCGATCAGCGACGGCCCGAACATGATCGCGCTGGCCGATTTGCCGGCGCTGCTGGCGTCGTGTCTCGCCGTGTGGCGGGCGGTGAAGGGGGCGGCAACCGGTTGAAAGTTGAAGGGTGAAAGTTGAAAGTGACGACCCGCGCAGGGTGAACCGTTCGTGAAGTTGCTTTGGGGTTAAACTCGTTCCCTTCGGAGCCTTGTTCCGAATGGGCGGTTCGAGTCTCGGCTGGACCGGTCTTTCAACTTTCACCTTTCAGCTTTCAACGCTCCGGGTCGCAGCCCCGGGTCCTCACGCTCCCTTGACCGCGTTCCATCCGTTCCCACACTCGCGGCCAACAAAACCTCCGGATGGAAACTTTTCTGATTGATGTACCGATCCCGTCGATGGGTGCGACGGTGAACGAATTGACCGTCATCTCGCTGAAGGCGAAGGCGGGCGACGCCGTCACCAAGGGTCAGCGGATCGCTGAACTCGAAAGCGACAAGTCGGTGTTCGAATTTGAGGCCCCCTGCGACGGCACGCTCCGTGCAATCCTGGTCAAGGCCGGTGACGTGCTCCCCGCGGGCACGGCCTTTCTCCAGATTGAGACCGCGGATGCAGCTTTGCGCCATCTGGCCCATCAGGCAGCGCAGCTGACGGGAGAGGGGAAGCTGGGGACGTCACCTGAATCGATCGGCAGTCCCGTGTCCCCTGTCTCCCGTCCCCTGATCTGGACCCCGCGCGCCACCAAGCTGGCGCAGGAAGCGGGCTTGGATCCGGCCACCCTGACGGGCATCGAAGCCACCGGTCCCGGCGGGCGGGTGTCGGGCGACGACGTCGCGCGGTTCCTGGCGACGCGGAAATCTTGAGTGGACGCCGCGGCGGGTCCGGCTTTCATCGCACCGATTGAGCACTCACTCTGAAACGGTCCGCATTGCAGGGGTCGGCCACGCCGCTCCGACCAATATTCGAGCGAATAGTGAAATCCTGAAGGCATTTCCCCATCGCACGGAGGACGAGATGGTGCGGCTCACCGGCATCAAGGAGCGCCGGCACGCCGCGGAAGACGAGACGGCGACGGATCTGGCCGCGATTGCGGTGCAGCACGCGCTCACGCAGGCCGGCATGACGGCGAGCCAGATCGATGGCATCATCATGGCCACGATCATTCCCGATCAGCCGGTGCCCTCGATGGCGAGTTCGCTCGCGCGGCGTCTGGGCATTCCGCGGGCGCTGGCGTTCGATTTGAATGCAGCGTGCTCGGGCTGGCTGTACGCGCTCGAAGTCGGCCGCACCTTTATCCTGGCCGGCACTGCGAAGAACATGATCGTCGTGACCGCAGAGCTGCTGTCGCGCATCACGAATCCGCAGGATCACGAGACGGCGTTTCTCTTTGGCGATGGCGCGGGCGCGGCGATTCTCACGAAGGGCGAGGGCGGTCATCGCCTGCATCGGATGGGGCTCAGCGGCGATGCGGATCAGTACGATTCGATCCAGCGGCTCGGCGGCGGCGCTTCGATGCCCTGGCCTGAATCATCCGGCGCGGGCATGGATAATTTCTATCTCCAGATGAACGGCGTGTCGGTGTTCAAGCACGCGGTCGTCGGTTTCGCGGAGCAGATCGAGCAGACGCTCCAACGGGAAAATCTGAAGGCCGAGGACATCGCGTGGATCGTGCCGCACCAGGCCAACGCCCGCATTCTCACCGCGGTGAGCAAGCGCGTCGGCATTCCCTACGATCGCTTTGTCGTGACGATCGGGAAGTACGGCAACACCAGCGCGGCGAGCGTTTCGATGGCGCTCGGCTGGGCCGCGGAAGAGGGCATCTTCACCGACGGCGACAAGATTATTTTCTGCAGCGTCGGCGCCGGCCTCACGTTCGCCGGCGGCTTGCTGGTGTGGTAAACGCGAGTGCGCCGGCATAATTGGTGGCCCTGGGACCGCGACCGCCCCCGGTCGCTCCGACTCTGGTGTCGTACACCGGCAGCGACCGAGGGCGGTCGCGGTCCCGATCGATCAGATTCCCGTCGTCAACCCGCCAGCAACTCGTAACTCAGAATGCTCAACGCGTACACCGCCGCGGTTTCGCAGCGCAGCACGAGGGGACCGAGCGTGATGGGACGGAAGCCGGCGTCGCGTGAAACGCTCATTTCCGCCGGCGAGAAATCGCCTTCGGGGCCGACGAGCCACAGCACGGTGCGCGGCAGTCGCGCGTGGGCCGTGCGAAAGTCCGCCAAGGCCGTCTTGAGCGAGTGTGCGCCCGGTTCGAGGCTTGCGATGAGTTTGAGATCGAAGTCGCGGGCCGACGCCATGAAGGCGGACGCGTTCTGTACCGGTGCGATCTCGGGCACGAAGGGGTTGCCGCACTGCTTCGCGGCCTCGAGCGCCGCGATTTGCCACTTTTCGATTTTGCGCTCCGAGCGGTCGCCATCGAGGTGGACCTGGGTGCGCTCACTCTCGAGCGGGACGATCCGCGCCGCGCCGATTTCCGTGGCCTTGCGGACGATGGCGTCCATCGACTGACCCTTGGGCAGTGCCTGACCGAGCGTGATGGCGAAGGGCAGGGGCGGACGCGTGTGCTGTGAACGCACCCGGAGGACGGCAGCGCTTTTGCGATCGGAAACCAGATCGCAGATCCACTCCGTGCCGCGCCCGTCGAATGCAACCACCGAGTCGCCGGCGCGCGCGCGATTCACGCTCACCAGATGATGCGACTCGTCCGGCGAAAGCGTGATCTCCGTCGGCGCGGCGGCGGCCGGAGTGCAGTAAGCGCGGAAGTCGGGCATCGGCAGAAGTTGAAAGGTGAAGGGTGAAAGTTGAAAGCCGGATTCCGGCAAGCGGTGGTCTTTCAACTTTCACCCTTCACCTTTCAACTGCGCCGCCACGCGGCGCCTACGGCGCCTGAAAAACAGTAAGGGCGCCCGGTGTGAAACCGGGCGCCCTTGCCGACTTGAACTGATTAACTATGAACTTCCCAAAAAGAACGGGTAACTAACACGGCGAAAGACGCGTCGGGGCGGCGGGTGTTCAAAAAACGGCGGGGTCAATTTTTCGTGGACACCGTGGACCGCCAACCTACGGTTCGCGGATTGACAGTCGCCCGGGTGGCGGAATTGGCAGACGCAGTAGACTCAAAATCTACCGACGAAAGTCTTGTGGGTTCGATCCCCACCCCGGGCACCAGTCCTAGAGGAGGGCAAATTCGAGGGAACGGAAAGGGAACAAAACTGCAGTCGTTGGCCCGTGTAATTCGGCCGCGAGCGAATCATTCATTTCCGGCTTTGGAGTTAAGCGCGGGTGGCGGGAACCGCGCCCGGCCGGTCCGATCGGTCAACGCGATGGTGCACGGGTCGGCCGGGAACGAGGAATTCTGGAGGAAGGCCTGCACGCCCTGCACGAGCGTGTTGACGAAGCCCTGGGCGTCGGTTGCGAGCTGCACGCGTTTCGCCAGCAGCTCATAGTTGCGGGCGGCGCCTTGGGATGCGATCCGTTGTGATCCGGATTCTCCGTGATGACATCGATCCACGAACGATCATCCTGCGACTCCGTGTAGTTGACCGTCTGCGCGGGCCACTTGGCAAAGTACCAGGGCGATCCGCGGAGAAAGTATTCCATCCGCGCGGGCTCGCCGTTGCCCCGCACGTACTCCCGCACGAAATCGCGCGAACATGGCGAGGTACCACTACTCATTTTGCAGCGGAAGAGGCCTCAAAGGACAGCAATCCGAGCAACTCTGCGCTAAGTTTCTGCCAGTCCTGATCCAGCCTGACAGAGACTACGCGAATGCGGTGGCCATGCAGGTGCACGTATTCGTCGAAGGGTTCGTCGACTGTCGCGTAGAGTAACATCCCGCGAGCCGTTTCCCATCCCGGCTGCCGCTCCTGATTCTTTAGATAAGTGAAGAGCTGATAGAGATGGCCGGAGATGAAGCTCGTTTTCTCGTAGTGAGTCCGCAGCGGCATCGAATAGAATTTGCAGTCGACGATGACTTTCTCGTTAGACGCCTCCAGGCAGATATCGGTCCGCATGGAGGGGAGTAATTGCAGTCCCCCGGGACTGCTTTGGCTTTCATCCAGCGCCCATGCGACCTGAGGGCTGCTCACCCGATACCTCGACTGCTCCTTTGCGAAAAAAATCCGAACGAATTGCTCGAACAATTCACCCATTCGAGCCTCGTCTCGCAGGAAATCGCGAAAGCGTTCCTGCCCCGCTGTCGTGCTGGGCAACAATTGCCGATGGATGAACTCGCAAACATCCAGCACGAAACGGTAGTGTCGCATGTTCCGATGCAGTTGCACGTGACGAAATGCGCGCGACTCCAGTCGCAAAGCCGAAAAGGGCTCGAAATAACCGAGCACATCTCGCAGCTGCGCTCGTAGCTCGGCCTTCACTCCATGGTTCCCGAGCATTAGCACCAGCGTCGCCCGAATGATTTGATTCGGCAGGATATCAGCACTGAGTTCGTCGAACTCGCACGTGCGGGCCAGTGACCCGATGGCGGGCCTTCGCAGCTCTTCCGTCAGCAGAATCTTTCCCCGCGGCAAGGCGCGTCGTTCACGCATCACCAGGTAGTCGCGATGCACGCCGCGCTTCACCACCTGCTGCGTGCTGCGGATCAGCACTGTCGCAAAGAGGTCCCAAATACGGTCGCACCCCTCCGTGCGCACGTCCGCGTAGTGCTTCTCTTGGAGGTGATCCAGCGCGTAGCACAGCAGGAAGTAGATGTTCTGGATCGGGATCTTTTCGACACTCACGCGAGCAGCTTCCGGATTTCCGCGATCTCGTTTTCCGCCAGCTGCTGGCGCTCCGATCTTTCCATCCAATACTCCTCTAGCAGCGGCCGAAGGTCATACTCCAGCACGCTTTCGACCCATGCCTTCGGATCGGACATTCCGTGCGGCGGGCAAAGATAGCTGTGACCAATGCAGAAGCCTTCCCCCAGATCAGCGCTGTCCTGGCGGATTTTCTCATTCAGTCGCTGCACACATCCGATGAGAACTTCGGCCAGCGCGAGCGGCACATTGTTTTCCACGAGGTGGGATTTGAATTTGGCCGACCCGATTTCGGGACGCAGCGAAACAAACGCGAACCGCCGGCGCAGCGCGTAATCGACCATGGCAAGAGACCGGTCGGCTGTATTCATCAGCCCGATGAGGTGCACATTCGGCGGCACGAAAAATTTTGGGGTGCCCGGATCGTCGTAGGCCAGCGGCATGGCAAAGCGCTTGTCCCGTTTGTCGGCCTCGATGAGCATCATCAGTTCACCGAGGATTTTGCTCAGATTGCCACGATTGATCTCGTCGATGATGAATACCCACCGCCGGTGTGGGTCCTCGGCCGCGCGCTCGCAAAACGAAAGGAAAACCCCCTTCCGCGGCACAAACGCCCCGGTCGGGGTCGGGCGCAGACCCTGGATGAACTCCTCGTAGCCGTAAGACTGGTGAAACTGCACCATTTGCACGCGCGACGGATCCACTTTCCCCATCAGCGCAGCCGCGAGCGTTTGCGCGACGAATGTTTTCCCCACGCCCGGTGGCCCCTGCAGAATCACATTCTTCTTCCGCTCCAATTGGTCCAGGATTCCGTCGAATTGCTGCTCGGGCATGAAGAGGCGTCGCAACGCCGCAGCCCGATCGAAATCCTCGAGCTCAATTGTCGGTGCCGCCACCGGATCGGAAATACCCGACGTTTCGTCGAAGGTGATGCCATACAATTCCCGGACCAAGTCCGGCTCGCCGAGCGCCGCCAACATCCGTTTCACGAAGTCTGGATAAGGCGTAATACTCGTGAGCGTCTTCACCGTCATCGTGCCGTCGAATTCGACGACGCCGTGCCGCAGCCACTGGACTTTTCGCAGATGGTGATATTCCTCGCGCTCGGAGCGGTGCAGGTAGTCAGACGTGACCCTGCCGACTCCAAGCAGTTTATAGCGGCCTTGCTTAGCTATGACGATGTCGCCTGGTGCCATTACATGCGCAAACTCCCAGCAGCAACGAGCATCGTTGTAGCGTCTGCCGTCCGATGGCTCCTGCGCTTTCATCGCGGCTTCGATCGCGGCCTGCGAGCGGTATCCGTTGAGGTCGCCGAGCGAGTCCCAACCGATGCCGACGATGCCCTCGCGGTAAAAATCTTCCCACAGGCGTCCCTTTTCTCCCGGCGCTATCTGCCAGATATTTTTGGCCCGAATGGTCACGGCCGGCGTCGGTGCAATGGGCGCCACAGGCTCGCTCACGAAAGGCGCATCGTCCTTAGCTGGCTCCGTAGCTTGATCGTAACTCTCGCACAATGCCCACATGAACGACTGCACGTCGACCCAATCGGCCGGTTGCTTGGCCGCGGCGACATCCCAAAATGCACGGCCAAACCGGATGATCTGGTTGTAGCTACTTGGTGTGGGACGCCCGGATTCCAGATTCCAGCCGACTTTCTCCGCGAGATTGCGATAGTATCTGATTTTGACCGGGAAGTAATCCGATGGCCGCAGCGCCCACAACAAGAGGGAGATAGTATCCCACGCCGCGTCGAGTCGGTGCCGCGCGAGCGTATTGAAAACCGGAAGTAGTGTGTCGAAGCCCGCGTAGGGCACCTCCGTGGCGCCCATAAATGTGTCCAAGACGTCCGCCAGCACTTCAGGTCGGTCCGAGCCAATGCTGGGCCGCCACGACTGAAAACTGACGATGTTAAGCGCTCCGACGGACTTCATCGCGATGTCGAAGGCCGCACGAGCATCGCCAGCCTTAAGTAACCGCTTCATTTCGTCGCGGCCGCCCAACTCGGCAAACTTCTGAAGTCCCCTTCGCTTGTAGGTGGTCTCTTCAGTCGGAAACGCCTCTCCTGGGTGAGAGAAATCTTTGAAGTCAGGATATCTCTCCACAAAAGCGGCCCAAAGTTTGGCCTTGGTGGCTTCGTCTACTTCGAACGGAATGTCTCCATCCGTCTCGCAATGTCGCCAGGCGTTGTGTGATTCCTGGACGAAATCAGAGGAGAGCAGGCTCCGCACGCCGTTCAAGACGGTGTCGAGTGATGCCTTGTCCGTAACTTCGACCCAAACGTTTTTCGCTTTGAGATACTGCACCGTCGTCGCCGTGATAGGGAGACACTCGGTTGGCGCCACCCAGAAGAGGCCGGTCGTGAGTTTGCCAACGCCGATGGTGTGGATTGCGAGGCAGCGCTCAAAAAGCTGAGGTGAAACTGCCGCCCATTTCTGTTCAATCACGGTGCGGGCCAGCTTCCATAGCGCGGGAATGTCGTCGGGAGATCGGCGGTAGAGAAACGGAAAGAACCAGGCATTCTGAGGATGGAGAATCGGTATGCCGTCGAAGTCTCGCGGCAGCGGAGACTGGAGCCCCCACTTCTCTTTTAGATACGCCCAATTCTTCACCCGGTTCTGCGCGGTGAGCGAACGGTTGAAGACGGCAAAAAAAGTGAACGGATCGATCTCCGCCAGCGGCGCCTGAGAGTCCTCCGTCGGACGATCCGTAAGAGGAACCACGTTGAGACCTTGTCGCTCCATGTCGGAAAGCAACGCGATCAGCTCCGATTGCTTGGTCTCGAAGTCGAGAAGCCGTTTAGCAGCTTCTATATGGAGGGGGAGCCAAGAAAACATGAGGAAGAGATCTGACAGGGTGGCGGGCTTGGTGCTACGGCCGCTGGAGACTGCCGTAATCTATCATGAGGTGCTGGCCGCTTTGTGAAAGAAAGCGCATTCGCCCATTGGGGCCAAGTCCGAGATAAACAAGCAGCCCGAGCGTCAAGCCCGCGTCGAGCTTGCGATGGTCGGAAACAGTAATTAGCCAAGGCACGCCCGGCGGTGTCGCGAGCAACGCGTTCGCAATCTTTTCCTGGGTCGCTGGCGCGACGCGGTCGACGTTGGGAACGATGAGGGCGACACGTGAAAGTGTAAGCGTGGGCGGCGACAAAGTATGCAAGAGATCGCGCCACCGGTCGGGCGTCATGTCGCCAGTCCGGATGACGATCGTCCCGACGTTCAAGGTCTGCTCCGCCAACGTGCGGGCCTCTTCGAGGGCGTTGTCACCGGACGCAAAGCAGATGCCGCGAACCGGGGCCGGCTGGTCGAAGAATGGCGACGGGAAAAGCGTAGAGCGAAAAAAGCTCGCTAGGCAATCCGCGCCATAACCAATAGTTTGGCGTTCGAAAACCTTCATCTGGGAATCGGACGCTCGTATCGCGTATGGGATGATAAACCGAGCAGTGCTTCGACCTGACCTGCTGCCCGCATCACCTGATAAAGATCGAGCGCATCGATGGTGATGTGCTGGCTCACGAAATTAGCCAGGTAGGTTTGTGACTTCGATTCTAAGCCATTCCGCTGGGCCACCAGATAGGCCACCGATTCGGCCTCAAGTTCGGCCTGGGCATGCTCAGGCCGTGGCCGGTGAGGGATGTTCAAGATCTTGTCTGACCCTAAATGACCTAGGAACAGGTGCGCCAATTCATGAGCGATCGTGACGAATTGGGCTGCGGCGGCGTGATTCCTGTTGACGTGCATCCGGTAGGTCCCGGCTTTCTTTTCGACAGGTCGGGTGAGTAACCGAATTGCGCCGGCACTGGCGTCACCGCCATCGAAGGCCAGACACTCAATATGTTTCGCTTTCATCAACGCGATGAATGCAGGAATGCGCTCCGCGGTAATCGCTCCGCGGGCGAAAAAGGTGTCAACGTCCTGCGGTAGCGGAGGGCCCTCCGTGTCCTGCACATCATAGACCAGCGCCACTGGGCCGAATGGCCATAGGATCAGGAGCGGACGTGCTCTTTCTTTCGGTTTCCGCTGAAATAGCCCCGCCCAATCGTGGGCGGATGCTGCGTAAGTTAGTCCCGGCTTCTGCATGTGCAAAAGCATCGCGTTGAAAGGGGCGAAATTCCTCAAACGCGCCGTGAATTCCAGCACTTCCATGTAGTCCTTGCTCGACTTGTAGAGGCGAGAATCGTCGATCAGCTGGTCGAGTAAAGAACGGGCAACCTCTTCATCAAAAAGCTCGGTTTGCGTCGCCATGAGTTGGGGTCGTGCTGAAATCGGGCGTTCGAAATCCTTACGGCTTTGAGGGCGCAGCGACAGCCGCCGCGGCACTACTGCTGGCCGGTCTACTGTAGATCAACCGGAGAAATTCGGCGCGCTCGTGCTGGGTGAGCACTTCTTGTCGCACGCATGCCTTGTGAACCGCTGCCTCCAGCTCGGCTACGGCGAAGAGGGCGTCCTCGATTTCTTTGCGGAAGGAGGCGATCGATTCTGAGTGACTGAGCGGGTTCAACACCCAACTCAGTGAATGTCGGATGGCTTCCTGTAGATGGACATCCGCAACCTTGGCGGCATGCGGTCGAGGGCGAAGGGCGTATGTGACGCCACCTTTCTGGAAGGTTTTGGGTGGAGGCAGTTCGGCGACATCGTGGGCCAGCAGGCTCGACCATAGATCGTTCGCTTTCACCGTGCGCGGGTTGGTCGAGAATGGCACTTTCACCGCGAGAGTCACGCAGGCGTGTTTCAGGACTTCCTCGAACTTGGTGCGGACGTGGACGGCGGCTGCTTTGACATGGCCTTGCACGAGGAAATCGATGGCCCAGCCGAGATGATCTTGGTCCTGCCGCAGGAGCGGTTGCTCATAGTCGCCGACTTGCTGCGTGAAAAGTTCGTGGTGAATCCAGCCGTTGTTGAGCTGCTGCCGGGCGATTTCATACCAGGAGCGGTCGTGGGTGAGGAGCAGGACCTGCCACGACGAAAAACGCTCCCGCAAAATCCTGAGCAGCGGCAACCGGTGCGCCATGTCGAGACTGAGCAACACGTCGTCGAGGATGAGCAGACGCGGATAGGTCGTTCCATCGCCCCGCTTCGGCGGGATACTTCGGGCCATGCCGGCAAGGTAGAGGCAGAGGCCGATGGCGGTGACGCGGGCTTCGTTGAGAAATTCCGATGGCGTCTTCAACGGATCGCCGCCGCGTTCGCGCATTCGTAAGCGGATTGAGCCGAGGTGAAATTTGCTGCGGCGTCGCCGGCTCGAGTCGTAGCCGGCACCCGACCCCCAACTCAATTCCATGGTCGTCCAAGGGACGAAAGCTGCGAGTAGCTCGTTTGCGTGTTTTTCCAACTCGGGTAAGAATCCCTGCAGTGATTCGTTATACGTTTTGATCTCCGAGAGAAGGCGTTCGAGTGCGAACCGTGTGTAGGTTCCGCGGGTCGGCTCTTTTTCCGCTGCCGTAGAAATCCTGTCCCACGCCTGCCCAAAAGTTTCGTTGCTGGCTCCGCGTTGGCAGCCGGGCAGAATGTCTTCGACCAGCGCGCGGAAGATTTCATAATTTAGGCTGCGTAGGAGCGGGCGGGCACAAAGCAGCGCGAAAATTCTCCCCCGCCAGTTCCAGGAGGAGGGCGAGTTTCTGCGGCGTTTCCTTCGAGACGAGATGATTGGCGCCACCGGCCACGCAGCGCGCGCGTTCGCGCGGCGAATTGCTTAGCGTGAAGACCACCGCCGTGCACGCGGGGCGCGCACGCTTGGCGAGTCGCAGGACCGCGAGACCATCGCCGTCGCGCAGATGCCAGTCGAGGATTAGCAAATCCGGCTGCACCCGCGGGAACAGCGCCATCGCCTCTCGAGCGCTCGGGGCATAGCCCGCGAGCTCCAGCGCTGGAACCTTGCGGATCATCACGGCCAGCAGCTCCTGCCAGTCCTCTGAGTCTTCGACCACGAGGACGCGGCAACGAAGCAGGGACGGAGAGAATGGCTCTCCACGGGATACCGGACCATCTCGCGTCGGCGGAATCGGCTGGGCACCGAATCCCACCGTGAATAGGGTTCTGTTTTGCATCGCCTATTCTACTCGCTGCCGCTGCAGCCGACCAATGCCGGTTGCGTTGCACCCCTATGCTGATTTCGTGGGGCCATGCTCGATCCGTTGTCACTGCGTTATTTCGCAGTTGTCGCTAGCGCAGGCACCGTGAGCAGCGCAGCACGGCGGCTGCACGCTTCTCAGCCCTCGGTCAGTCGTCGGATTCATCAGCTCGAAAGTGAACTGGATGCTTCGTTGTTTGAACGTACTCCCAAAGGCATGACGCTGACTGCCGCCGGTCGAGCGGTGCTCGCATATACCGATGAAATGTTGCGCCTGACAGACCAAGTGCGGCATACAGCGCAAAACGTGCTCGGGACTGACACGAACGTCGTGCGCATCGGCCTCTATCCGGCAGCTGCGCCGGTTTTTGTCTCTGTACTTCACCGATTGCGGCGAATTGCGCCCTGGCTCGATGTGCAGCCGACGGTGGACAAACCAGCGGCACTTCTCGATGCGCTGCGGAAAAACGCGATCGATATCGCTCTGCCGGGTTATGCGAAGCCTGAGTTGTTAAGCGAATTCGCGGGGATCAAAGTTACGAGCGTCAGACTCCTGTATGTGCTGTGGGAAGGTCATCCCTTGGCCGAACGCAAGCGACTCCGACTAGGCGACCTACACGGTGAAAAATTCATCGTCCTCCACGAATTGGATTTTCCCGGCTGCCACGCCCTGGTGGTGGAGCTTTGCCGTCAGGCAGGATTTAGAGCGAGTATCGCGGCTGAAGCCCGCGATATGGCGGACGCAGTTGCGTTGGTCGCGGCGCGACGCGGCATCACCTTGTTGCCGCCTTCTGCACTGGTAGGGCCGCTCGTTAGGGCAGTGCGCCTGTTACCATGTGAGACCCGTGTAGATTGGTTTGCTTTTTGGAACGACACCAACGGCAACCCTAACCTCGCGACCGTCATCCGAACGTTGCGGCGAGCCAAGCCTGCTCATTGGCCGGGAAAGCAGCTAGTAGCGGATTGAGAATTCCCGACCCCGGGCACTCTCGCTGAAGTAGATGGACGCGACGGGCGAACCCTTGCCGTCCGGCCGGCGATACTCCATTTCCGCAACGCTCCCATGTCTTTGCTACTCCGTTCCGGACCTGCATCGCGAACAACGCGATCGGCCGTTGCTCGCACTGTTTTTTGTGCCGCCTTCGGCGCATTGCTGGCGCTCATGGCCGCCGCCCGATCCGCCGCCGCCACGCCGGCTCAACCCCGGCCGAACGTGCTCTTTATCCTGATCGACGATCACGCGGCCAATCTCACGAGCGTGCGCAACGAGTCGCCGGTGCGGACGCCGAACTTCGAGCGGCTGGCCGCCCGGGGCGCCTGGTTCGAACGCGCCTACTGCGACGCGCCGGTGTGCGCCGCTTCGCGCAACGCCTTTCTCACCGGCGTGCACGCCGCGAAGTCCGGCGTCTACTATAACAGCCAGGCCGGCCGCCGGACCACGGCGCCGATCGCGAAGGCGATCACGCTGCAGCGGCACTTTCTCGACCACGGTTATCTCACGGCCGGCTACGGCAAGATCGCGCACACCGGCTATCAGGACGATTACCTCGCAGACTACACGCCGGGCTACTTCAAGGGCCACGGGGTAAAGAGGTACGTCACGTACATCGACACTGACCTCCTCCGCTTCGTGCTGCCCGACACCGTCCGGATTCCGGATCCGAAGTACCTTCCCACTCGATTCGCTGCCTTGCCGGATGACTGGGATCGCGACGATCCGACGAAGTTTCAACAGGACACCGAGCAGGCCGAGCGGGCGGTGACGTTCCTGCGGCAGAAGCACGACGGACCGTTCTTTCTCTCGGTGGGATTCTGGCGTCCGCATTCCGAGCGCATCGTGCCGAAGCGCTACTTCGACCTGTATCCGCTCGATGCGATCACGCTGCCGCCGGGTTACCGGCCCGATGACCTCGACGACGTGCCGGCACCGGGCCGCTGGCGCGCCACCGCCCAGGGGACGCATGCCGCCGTCGTGAACGCCGGCCTGCTGCGCGAGTATCTGCGTTCCTATTACGCCGCCACCACGTACGTGGACGAACAGGTGGGCCGCGTCCTGAACGCCCTCGAGGCGAGCCCCTACGCGTCGAATACGCTCGTCGTGTTCGCGAGCGACAACGGCTACAACGCCGGGGAGAAAAACCTCTGGGCCAAATTCGCGCTGTGGGATCAGACGTGCCGTGTGGTGTTCGGCATTTCGGGACCCGGCATTCGGCCGCAATCCTGTCCAACGCCGGTCAGCCTGATCGACATCTACCCGACGCTGGTGACGTTCTGCGGCCTCCCGCCGCCCGGCAGCCACACGCTCGATGGCGTCGACCTTTCACCGATTCTCCGGGGTGAACGCAGTGAACGCGGCCAACCGGTGCTCTCGACCTATGGGCTCGCGAATCACTCGATCCGCGACGGGCGTTTCCGTTACATCCGGTACCGCAATGGCGACGAAGAGCTCTACGATCACGAGGGCGATCGCTACGAGTGGACGAACCTAGCCTCGGATCCGCGCTACGCCGACATCAAGACGCGGCTCGCGCGCGCGTTGCCCACGGTCGATGCCCCGGAAGTCGAGCCGGCGCGTCCCTGGGACGGATCCGAACTCAACGCCGCGGCGTTCGAGAAGTTCGCCCCCGGAACGAAATTGTAAACTCCTGGAATGGGCACGAACGCGCCCGCCTCAACCCGCTGAAGTTCAGGTCACCGGTCGTCTCCGCGCCCCACGCCGCTACGAGAAGGGTAATCCAAGGAAAATAAGAGATTTACGGCGCCGGTTAGACAGCGCCCGAGCTGCTGGGACGGACGGCACAGGCGCGGTGACAACCCACACTCGGGCGGTAACGATCGGCACGGCCACCGTTACGACCGACACTGTCACGGTGACGCCCGACACGAGCGCAGCAACGGTCACCACGAGCGCTGCGACGTCCGACCCGGGCGTTGTGACGTTCGACACAGGCACTGCAACGGACGACACGGGTGCTGCAACGCCCGACACGGACGTTGTGATGTTCGACGCGGCTGCTGCAACGGCCGACAGAGGTGCTGCAACGTTCAACCCGGGCGTTGCAAGGGCCGGCACTCGCGCTGTGACGAGCGACCCGAACGCAAAGTGGCTCGCCGCCGAGGCGATGAGGCTCGGCCGACCCGCTGCAACGAACGCCACAACGCCTGCGACGCGCGCCCCAGCGGCGGCGAACGCCGGCATCCGCGCTGTGACAGCCGGCGCAATCACGGTGGAAACCCCGCACGGTCGCCCGGAGGTCAGCGTTGGCCCGTCTCGCTACCATAACGGGCTCGGGCCGCTCGCTGCTGATTGAACTACCGAAGCCCCGTGGCCGGGCATGGACGTAATTGTTGGCTGACCGACAAGCACCACTCCGCGGCAACTGCAATCGCAGTTGATGAAGCAGAGAGACTGCGTGACGCTCTTCAAGATTGCTCTCGTGCCGCGTTTGACTGAAGCAGCGGACGCTTGTTGCTGACGTCACCCCAGACTCGCTCACCAAGGCCTGCACGAGCCCGCACTTTTCCCATGTCCACTCCCCGTGTCGTCGAAATCCTCTCCCATTTAGTACGGATCAACAGCGTGAATCCGGCCTATGGCGGGCCCGGCGAGGGCGAACTGGGTGGCTGGGTGCGGAGCTTTTTTGCAGCCCGGGGAATTGGGGTCCGCGAACAGGAGGTGTGGCCGGGACGAGACAATATCGTGGCGTGTCTTCCCGGGCGGGACCGCGCCCGGCGCGTGATTTTGGAGGCGCACCTGGATACCGTGTCGGTGCAAGGGATGACGATTGCGCCCTTTGAACCCCGCATCGCCGACGGCAGGCTCTATGGTCGCGGCGCCTGCGACACCAAGGGCGGGCTCGCTGCCATGATGCATGCAGTCGCCGGAGTGCGGGCGGACGGACTCGTGCCGCCCTGCGATGTCTGGCTCGCGGCGGTGGTGGACGAGGAATTTTCCTTTCGCGGTGTGACCCGGCTATGCGAAGGGCTCACGGCCCAGGCGGCCATCGTCGCGGAGCCGACCTCACTCCGCGCCGTCGTCGCGAGCAAGGGTGTGCTGCGCTGGCGCATTCGCGTTCAGGGCAAGGCGGCGCACAGCGGTAAACCGCATCTTGGCATCAACGCGATCAATCACATGGCGCGCGTGATCCTCGCCTTGGAGGACGACCATCACCGGCTCGCGGGCAAACTGCATCGGCTGCTCGGTCCCGCGACGTGCAATGTGGGCGTCATTCACGGCGGCGTGCAGGTAAATTTTGTGCCCGACGACTGCGTGATCGAAGTGGATCGGCGATTGTTGCCGGGAGAGAAGCCGGCGGCCGTCCTTGCGCACTACCAAAGTCTGATTGCCGCGCTGCAGGCGCGGCACGCCACGCTGCAGGCGATCATGGAGCCGCCGATGTTGACGGACGAACCGTTGGAGACCGCGGTTGAATCCGAAGTCGTGCGGCTCGCCACCACGCTGTTGGCGGAACGCGGGCTCGACGGAGAACCCTGCGGCGTGCCGTTCGGCAGCGACGCCAGCAAGCTCTCGCGCCAGGGGGTGCCGAGCATCGTCTTCGGTCCGGGCTCGATCGACCAGGCGCACGGCGCCGTCGAGTACGTCGATCTCGCGGAAGTGGAAACGGCCGCGGCTTTCTATCGCGACTTCATCCTGCGCTTTCAGTGAACGCTCCCGTCCTTCCCTCCCGTGTCACATCGCGTCGTGATTTCCTGCGGGCGGCGGCCGTGGCTGGCGCGATGAGCCAGGTCCGCGGCCAGCCGGCCCCAGCGAACGAGCGTGGGTTCATCGATGCGCACGCCCACGTGTGGACGCCCGACACGCAAGCCTACCCGAGAGCCGCGGCGTTCGCGGGCAAGAAGGAGGTGTCGCCGCGTAGTTTCACGCCGGAGGAACTCATGGCCCACTGCCGGCCGGAAGGCGTCGCGCGGGTGGTGCTGATCCAGATGAGTTTTTATCAGTATGATAACCGCTACATGCTCGACGCCATCGCGGCGCGACCGAGCGATTTTCGCGGCGTGGCGGTGGTGGACGAGACGTCGCCGGGGGTGGTGGCCACGATGCAACACCTCGCGGGCCAGGGCGTCCGCGGTTTTCGGTTGTACGCCGACAAGGCGCGGGCGGAAACGTGGGGCGACTCTGCCGGGATGAAAGCCATGTGGACGTACGCCGCCGACGCCGGACTGGCGATATGTCCGCTGGCGAATCCGGATGCGTTGCCGGCGGTGCAGCGGATGTGCGCGCGCTTTCCGCGGACCCGCGTGGTGCTGGATCATTTTGCCCGCGTGGGCGGCAGCGGGGTCATCGTCCCGGACGATCTCGATCGCCTCTGCCGACTCGCCGACTTCGAACACACGCACGTGAAAGTCTCCGCCTTTTATGCGCTGGGGGCGAAGCAGCCGCCTTACACCGACCTCGCTCCCATGATTCGCCGGGTGCGCGATGCGTTTGGCGCCGCTCGTCTCATGTGGGCGAGCGATTGCCCGTTTCAGGTCGAGGCCGGCCGCACGTATCGCGACTCCATTGTCCTGGTTCGCGATCGGATCGATTTCCTGACCGCGGAGGAGCGGACGTGGCTGCTGCGCCGGACGGCAGAGAAGCTCTTCTTCAGCTAACTTTGATCCGCGCGCCCTAGGGCAATCTAAGAAAAAGTGTATCCGGTGGTTGATGTAGGCGGGGTGCCCTCACCCCGCGGATTGGTAGGATCGAATCGACCCGCGGGGTGAGGGCACCCCGCCCACAGCGGCTACAGTTCAACTGAAACGGCTCTAGGCGAGCGCGGCGGCCAGCGATGCGAGCACGCGGTCGATATCCGCGGACGTATTGTAACCGTGTACGGCAATCCGGATACGTCCGGCGTTGTGCATGACGTGCACGGCTTCGCGTTCGAGCGCGGCGTGAATCTCGGCGCTGCGTTCGTGGCGGAAGGCCACGATGCCGGTCGGATTCCGCGGCTGCCACGCGCACAGCGGTTGCAGGCCGAGGGCACGCAGGCCCGACTCGACGCGGGCCGTGAGCGGATTCGCGTGCGCGGCGATGGCGGCGATGCCGACCCCTTCGAGGTAGCGCAGCGATGCGTTGAGCGCATACAGCGCGGCAAAGCTGGGCATGCCCACGGCAAAGCTCGCCGCGCCACTCTTCGGCACCGCGCGTTCAAAGCGATCCGAGGCAAAGGCATTCTCCAGATGCAACCAGCCGCCCGCACGCGTGGTGAGCCGCGCTGCGCCCGCGGCCGGCACGCCGACGATGCAGCCGCCATGCACGCCCAGCGTCCACTTGTGCGTGCTCGAGATGACGATATCGGCCCCGGCACATTCCAACTCCACGCGGCCGAACGCCTGCGTGATGTCGGCGGAGATGAGCGCGCGCGGGGCCAGCCGGCGCACGGTGTGAAGAAAGGGCATCCAGTCGATGCGATGGCCGTTGTAGAAGCTGACCAGCGACACCTGGACGAGCCGCGTGTCTTCGCTCAACAACGGCGCCAGATCGTCGACCTGCAGGGCGCCTTCGCGCGCGCGCCAGAGCTGGACGCTTGGCGCCGGTCGGGCCCGCAGCCAGGGCGTGGCGCCCGCCGGGAAGTCGAGGTCCGTGACGACGACCTCATCGGCGGAACCCAACGCGAGGGCCGATGCGAGCAGATTGTACGCTTCGGAGCTGCAGGAGCAGAACGCGACCTCCGCGGGTTGCATGCCCAGCAGGCGCGCGCTGACGTCGCGGCAGGCTTCCAGCGCCGCGAAGTGCTGCTCGCGTCCTTTCATCCCGCGGATCTTGTCCGCGTAGTAACGCTGCAGCGCGTCACCGACGCATTGAGGCGGGATGCTCTCCGCGGCGGTGTTGAGATAGGTCATGGCCGTCAGCGACGGAAAATCGCGGCGACGGGAAATTTCGGTCAACATGATGAAAGGGGGTTACGCCCGGGAAACCGGGAGCGCGGGCGTCGCGTCGCGTTGCCACAGCAGCTTCATGGCGATCACGCCGATCCAAGGCGCGAGGCCGGCCAGCACGAGGCCCGCGTCGTAGCTGTGGGTGCGGTCTACGATCAATCCGAACACACTGTGCAGCGGTGACGTGATGGACCACACCCACAATCCCAGCAGGCCGGTGAGCCGGCCCACGTGGGCGGCCGAAATTTCCTGCACGAAACTGTAGTAGCAGGGAAACATCGCCAGCGCACCCGCACCCACGAGGAGCAGCACGGCCAGCAGCGGCCAGCCTTTTTCCAACCACGGGATCAGCACGCTCAGCGACGTCAGGAGGCAGGCTCCGAGATAGACCGTTCGGCGCGCGTCATGCGGCGTGACGCCGCGGCGCTTCGTCAGCCACAGCGTGAGGCCGCCCGCCAGCAGGCAGCCGACATCGGTCGCGATGAAGTAAAGGGAGTTGAAGTTCAGCGCGAACTCCTCGCCGTAGCCCCGGCCGGTTTGCAGGAACTTCATCAGCCAGGCGCGATAGATATGCCAGACGGTCTGCGCGCCCATGATCAGCAGGGCTGCGGCCCAAAAACGCCGGTGACGCAGAAAGCTCCACCACGCGGGCGGCGCGACCACCGCAGCGGGCGCCACCGGGGGAGCCGGGGCGAGATCGCTTCGTCGCAACAGGAGGAACCACGCCGCCACCCACAGCAGTCCGACGGTACCGACCACCACGAACGTCGATCGCCACGAACTCGGGTCATCCGTCAACAACAGGCGCATGACCTGCGGCGTGATGATCGCGCCAATCGACGCTCCGCTTTGCAGGATGCTGTTGCCCATCGTGCGATCCTTTTCCGTCAGGAGCGCGAGACTGGTCTTCAAGGCGCACGGCCAGTGCCCGGCCTCGAAGAAACCCAGCAATGTCCGGCAAATGAGTAGGCCGGCGAAGTCGTGGGTGAAGCCAGTCATCATGCCGGCGACGGACCACGCTCCGAGGATTGCCGGGTAGAGCCAGTAGACGGGAAACTTGTCCGCGAGAAAGCCGAAGACGACCGAGCCCGCGGCGAACGCCCACCCGAAGGCGAGTTCGAGGTGGCCGTATTGAACGCCGCTCAGTCCGAGCTCGGCCGTGATTCGCACCGACGCGCTGCCGAGCGTCACGCGATCCATGTAATTGATGGTCGTGGCGAGCAACAGCACGCCGGTGATCCACCATTTCCACGACGGAGGGCGCGGGACGTTCAAGATGGGATCGACACGGTCGTTGGGGCGTCTGCCTCGCGCTGGCGTCAAGGGTTCTGCAGGCGAATCACGACCGTCTGCAGGTTGCCGGTAAAGCGAAATGGGATCTGGTAGTTGGAACTGACGGGCGAGCCGAACTGCCGCCCGACTCCCAGAGTGTCGGCCGGCCAGAAGTGCGTGATCTTACCCTCGCCGGCCGGTTGCCCGTTGAGGAAGAATCGGCCGGTGCCACCGCCCCACGGTTCCTTGGCCTCGCGCGTGTAGGTGTAGACCGCCTCCACTTTTCCTGCCGGCACGGGCACGCTGGAGATGAGGGTGTCACGGCTGCGGCCGAAGAAGTTGCTTTCGTAGACGAGCCGGCCGTCCTTGACGTAGAACGCGAATCCGCCGTAGCGACCGCCCTGTGCAATCAGAATGCCTTCGGCTTTTCCGGGAGTGGCGTCGAAGGTCGCCGTGAGGCGATGAGAGCCGGTCAGTTTCGGCACCGACCAACCGGGCAGGCGGGGCATGTCGGGATAATAGACAAACTCTGTCTTGCCCTGCAGCGGATCGGGTCGCCCCTGAATCGCCGCGGCGTTGGGCCCCCAGCCGAGGGTCGTCGGGCGTCCCTCGAAGGGATAGAGCTGTCCCGTCTTGGCGGATACGAGGGGGAAGACTCGGTTGGCCTCCGCTTCGCGATTGAAGAGCGCCTTCAACGCGGCGAGTTTCTCCGGGTGCTGCGCCGCGAGGTCCCGGGCCTGGCTGAAATCCTCGTCGAGGTGGTAGAGTTCCCAGCGATCGCGGTCGTAGTCGTCGGTGCGCCCGCTGACGTCCCACGGCAACGCATGCAGCGCGCTGGCGAGCCAGCCGTCCTCATAAATGGCGCGGTTGCCGGCGACCTCGAAGTACTGCACGCGGTGCGTCGACGGAGCCTTGGCATCATCGAAACTCGAAACGAAGCTGGTCCCATCAAGCGCCTCCTGGGGAACGCCGTCGATTTCCGCCGGGGCCGTGATGCCGATGGCTTCGTAGAGCGTGGGAGCAATGTCGTTCACGTGCGTGAATTGCGTGCGCAAGCCGCCCCGGTCCTTGATCCGCGCCGGCCACGAGACGATGAGCGGGTTGCGCAGGGCGCCGAGATGAGACGCGACCTGCTTCACCCACTTGAACGGCGTGTTCGTTGACCAGCCCCATGCGGAAGGATGATGGTTGTACACGAGCGGCCCGCCGAGGTCGTCGAATGTTTCACTGTACTCAGCCAGCGTCCGGGGCGGCACGCCCACGGAAACCGAATTGTCATAGGTGCCCTCCATGCCGCCCTCGCCACTGGCGCCGTTGTCGCCCGTGACGTAGAGCACGAGGGTATTGTCGCCCTGTGGGCTCTGACGCACGACCTGCAGCAACCGACCGATCTCGTGGTCGGTGTGCGCGAGAAAGCCGGCGTAGACTTCCTCCTGGCGGGCATGCAGCCGTTTCTGCGCTGCCGACAGCGAATCCCAGGCGGGCAGTTCCGGCGGTCGCGGCGTGAGGACGGTGTCGGCGGGAATCACCCCGAGTTTTTTCTGCCGGGCGAAGGTCTCTTCCCGCACCTTGTCCCAGCCCTGATCGAACTTGCCGCGGTAACGCGCGATCCACTCCGGCGGCGCGTGCATCGGAGCGTGCGTGGCGCCGGGGGCGAAGTACATGAACCAGGGTTTCTGGGGCGACGTGACGTCATGGACCCGCAGCCAGCGAATCGCCTCGTCCACGATGTCGGTGGTGAAATGATAGCCTTCCGCCGGTGTCTTGGGCGCCTCCACCGGGGTCGTGTTGCGGTAGAGCGGCGGCTCGTACTGGTTCACATCGCCCTGGATGAAACCGTAGTAGTAGTTGAAACCGAGCCCGGTCGGCCACCGGTCGAAAGGTCCGGAGGGATTCATCTCCCAGCTCGGTGTATTGTGCCACTTGCCGAACGCGGCCGTGTTGTAGCCGTTGCGACGCAGCACCTCGGGGATCAGCGCGTGCTTTTTGCGCAGGACCGAATCGTAGCCGGGAAAACCCGCGGCCCACGGTGCGATGGTCCCGAACCCGACGCGGTGATGGTTGCGGCCGGCGAGCAGCGCGGCGCGGGTCGGCGAACAAATTCCGACCACATGAAACCGGTTGTAACGCAGGCCCTCGGCGGCGAGCTGGTCGAGCACGGGCGTCGCCGCCACGCCGCCGAAGGTGCCCATGGCGCTGAAGCCGACATCGTCGAGCAGGATCAACAGGACATTCGGCGCGCCGCGTGGAGCGGTCGGACGGCGGGGCCAGTCGGGCTTGGAGTCATTTGCCACCTGGCTGATCTTGCCGCGAAAATCATCTTCGCCCGACGAAGCGGTGGAGGGAACGGCCGCCGCGGACAGCAGACCGGCGGTGACGAGAAAGACGAGAGCGACAGCGGCGGGTGCTTTCACGGTGCGAGGCGATCAATCAAAACGTCCCGCGCAGTCCCAGCGCGAGGGATACGCCGTATTCGGAACGGCGCCACTGGCGGGCGTACTCCGGCGTGAGCGTCCCGTAGCGCAGAATGGTCTGGGGCACGTTGAAAACGTTGTTCACATTCGCGACGAGCGAGAACCGGCGGTGCAGCTGAAAGGAAGCGTTCAGATCGAGATTGGTCCGCGCCTTGAAGAACTCGAAACCGCCGGGACCGTAGAGCGGCTGCGCCACGCGGGTGTCCCGGCCGCGATAGTTCCATTTCGCGACGAACGTGAAGCGGCTGCGGTTGAACGAAAATCCCCAGTTGCCCGTCTTTGGAATGAACGTGCTGAACGAGGCCTCGCCGCTTCCTTCCAGGTTGAGTTTGGTGGCGTTCGCGAAGACGGCGAAGTGCCGGCCCCATGAGCCGAGCGCGCGCAACGATTGACGAAGGTTGAACTCGACGCCGCGGATCTGGGCGTCGCCGGAGTTGAACTTGGTGACGAGGTTCCAGCCGACATACCGGGGATCGAGGCCGATGAGTTCCAGATCGGCCGCGGTCGCCAGTCGGACGGAGTCGCCAAAGAAGTTTTTGATGTCCTTCAGGAACACGCCCGCGCTCAACACGCCGCCGCTGGCGTTGTAGTATTCGGCCGACAAGTCGAAGTTATCCGCGGTCCACGGCTTGAGCGCGGTGTTGCGGACGGTGATCGACCCTTTCGCAATCGTCGGATCGGCCGCCTGCTCCGCCCCGAGCTCGAATTCGTTGATCGTGGCGCTCGGAATGATGTCGGTGAAGGCCGGCCGGCCATAGGTCTTCGCATACGCCGCGCGGACCAGCAGGTTTTCCCGTACCTCATACGAGACGTGAAGGCTCGGGTAGTAGCCATCATACGTCCGGTTCGCCCGGTAGGCGCGCTCCGTCCGGGTCAGTCGCAACTCCTCCATCGAGCCGACGGCGCCTGCCTCCGTCCCTCGAATCCGGGCCCCCTGGGCGTTGCGGGCAAACGTGCCATCCGGGTTTTGGACAAACACCGCGTTCGGATTGAAGAGCATGCCCTGGCCCTCGTCCGTGGTCTTTTCCATGCGCACGCCCGTGAGAATCCGGAGGCGGTTGCCGATGAACTTGGCCTCGGCCTGTAAGTAGAGCGCGGATACCGCTTCCTCGATGTACTCGGAATTCGCGATGCGGAAGGTCTCGGCGGCGACCACCTGGGCCGCCGTCTGGCTGAAGAGGCTCGGCCGAGCCTGTTGTGCGCTCCAAGCCCGGCTGGGCGAGATCCAGGGCACATTCCGGAAGCCGTAGTTGGAGTCCTGGTTGATGTAGCGCTGCATCAGATACGGCGTCGCGGTTTCAACGGTGCTGGCGATGCCGTCCGGGCCGTTGTGCGTCCAGGTGAGGCTGCGCCGCCGCGCATCGAGCGTTTGGATGCGGTGTGTTCCGCCGATTTGCAGCGAGGCGGGAAAGGGCAGGAAGCCGAGGGTGCGGCGCAGACTCAGATTGGCCGAATCGATGCCGCTCTGGTGGTTGACCGGAGTATCCGTCGCCGAGGTCACCGTGTAGTTGGCGATGTTGTACACGTCGACCGGATCGTTGTTCGCCGCGAACGTCTGGATGATTCCGGGCCGAATCGCGTTGATGCCGGCAAACGACACGCGCACCGGATTGATGAGCGTCGCCGCCAATCCGCCGAACGCCCCGTTCTCGGCATTGGCGCGGTAGATCTCCGAATCCGAATGGCTGAGTCCCGCCTCAATGCGCCACGTGCCGTCGTCGAGCCGGTAGTTCAGCCCAATGGTCGTGCCGCCGCCGCCGTAGGTTTGGGCGCCGCCATTCATCGTCACCGAGCCGCGCCCGGTGGCACCCGTGACGAAATCGGGACCGAAGCTGAAGGGCGTGCCCGTGGCGGGCGTCGGCGTGCCGACCGTGCCGGGACTGAAGGTCCAGGTGAGCGCGCCGATGTAATTCTTGTAGCGGCTCCACTGACTGTTGAGCGTGAGGACGGAGTGCCGCGTCACCCGCCAGTCGGCGTTCAACCCGAAGGTCGTGCGGCGCTGGGTGCGGGGCGAGTCGATGACCGCGTACGACTGCAGGTACGGACGGTCGAACGAGGCCCCGGTGGCAGTGCCCGCGCCGGAATAGGTCAGCGTGGTGTGCTGCTGTTCGTTGAACCGGTTGCTCTGCATTCCCGCCAGGACGATGCCAAAGTTTTTCGTGATCGGCAGCGTGTAGTCGAAATCGAAGCCGACCATGGTCTTCATCGTGTCGTGGTCGCCATTCGAGTGCGGCGTTTTCTTGAAGGTCAGGTTGCCGCTGCTGCTGGCGAGACTGAGGCCGAGGCGGAGTTCGGGCTTGCTGCGTTCAAATGCGCTCTTGCTCACCATGTTCACCGAACCGGCGAGCGAGTCGGCCGGCGACGACGGCGTCGGCACCTTCGTGACCTCGACGCGGGAAACATCGTTCATCGCCATCGTGTTGATGTTGAAATCGCGGCCGCCGCCGGCGACGCCGCCAACGAAGAACGCACTGACCATCGGTGCCCCGTTGCTCGTGAACGACGTCAGGCCGCTGCCCAGGCCGCGGACGGAGATGCCGATCATCTCCACGCCGCTGTACTCGCCGGACACTCCGGGCAGGAGCTTGATGAACTCACCGACATTGCTGCCGAGGATGTCGCCCTGGGCGTCGGTTGAGACGACGTTCTTGATGTTGGGCGCAAACCGCTGCTCGTTGACGGCGATCGCGTTGGCGTCGGTGTCCTTGTCCGACCCGACCACGAATGGGTTGATGCGAACGACGTTCGGATCGGCGCCGTAACGTGTGACGCTCGTCAATCCGATGTCCTGATTCAGGTTTTCGTCGCCCTTCAGCGCCAGCGGCAGTCGCTGCACATCCAGATCCGTATAGAACACCTCGAGGGTGACTGTCCCTGCGGGCACGTTCACCAGTTGGTATGCGCCCGACTGATCGGTGAAGGCGACGAGGCCGGTGCCTTGCACGGTCACCCGCGCGTTGTTGAGGTACTGGCCGGTGACGGCGTTTTGCACGCGACCGGAAATGCTGCCGGTGCTGCGCGCCGCGGCGGTTTCGGCGGCGCGGACGAAGGGTTGCGTCAAATCGGACGCAAGTCCGAGCAACGTCAGGGCCAGAAGCAGGCGACGGTTCATTTTCATGTGGGCAACGCGTTCAGTTATTCCGTGCGGCTGGGGTGCGCCGTACGCCGGGATAATAGCGGCATTCGGCGCTCCGACCATGCAACCGTGTCCCGGAACTTCTGCGATTTTGTCCCAGCTGAAGCGGGACGCCGCGCCCACGCGCCCGATCGCAGCGCGGTGACCGACGCGACGGCTACAGCACCTTGATCCGGATCGCGCGATACCAGACGGGCTCGCGATGATCCTGGAAGCCGATGGGACCGACGCGCGCCATGTCCCGGTAGGCGGTGTTGAATTTGTTGCGCGTGCCGTCCGGGTTTTTGTGCGGCTCGGTCCAGCGATCGAGATCCATGTCCACGATCCGTTCACCGTTGAGGATCACGCCAATCCTGCTGCCCTGGCAGGTGATCGTCATGCGATTCCATTCTCCCGGGGCCTTGATCGGATTCTTCGCTGGCACCACGCAATCGTACACGGCACCGCAGAGGCCGGCCTAGCGTGGGCTGGGGCCGTACGAATCGTTCACGTCGATCTCGATCGAATGTTGCAGCCAGTTGACGGTGTCGCTCGACCGCAGGAAGACGCCGCTGTTGCTGCCGGCTTCTAGCCGGAATTCGAGGTCGAGGATGAAGTCCCGGTACGCGGCCTTGGTCCAGATGTGGCCGGGCCCCTGGCGCGCGAGTATGCCCTTTTCGAATACCCAGCTACCCGGCGTCAAACTCGCGTTCGAGAGGTCGGAGGCGAACAGATCGCGCCAGCCGTCGCGCGCGTCGATTGTCGGATGGCTCGTCAATGGCAGCGGCGGCAACCCGGCGACGGTGGACGTCGCGAGTCCGGCGAGGACGAGCAGGAGGGCGATGCGGCAGGAGCGAGACGGCTGGGGCTTCATGGGTCTTGGCCTTGCAGCACTCACAGGCTCCAGCCCGGACGATACGCGTAGTGGAGGAGTTCGTTGGCCTCGGGCCGGTTCGTGATGAGCATGCGATCGCGATCCCACCGGAGTTTGCCGCCGCCAAGGCGAACGCAGATCAGGCCCAGGAGGAGGCTCTCAGTGAGGTTCGCCGCGAAGTCGAAATGGGAGCGGGTGGGCGACCCGGTTTTGCAGGCGTCGACCCATTCGCGATGGTGACCGACGGAACGCGGCAGGGTGCGGGCGGGCGGGCGGAAATCGCGCATGCGCGATTCAGGGATCAGCCGGGGACTGCGCCCGCCCCAGCCTTCCACGAGGAGTTTGCCGCCGTCGCCGACAAAGAGGATGCCGTCCTCCGGATTCAAGGTGCGCTCGTCCTCCAGTTCGTCGGGCCGCTCGGGCAGGATGCCGCCGTCATACCAATGCACCTTCACCGGCGGACGTTTTCCGTGAGCGGGAAAATTGTAGTGAATGGAGCAGGCCAGCGGACAGGTTTCGGGAAACACCGGCGTCGACGACGCGTGCACGCTCGTGGGTGCCGTGAGATCGAGGGCGGAAAAAACCGGGGCGAGATTGTGCACGCCCATGTCGCCGAGGCCGCCGGTGCCAAAGTCCCACCATGCGCGCCATTTGAACTTCGCCCACTCGGAATGATACGGACGCTGCGGGGCGGGTCCGAGCCACAGATCCCAGTCGAGCGTCGCCGGCACGGTCTGGCTGTCGGTCGGCCGATGCGTGCCTTGCGGCCACCGGACCGGCAGCTTGCCACGGGACGTGGGGCGGTCCGACCAGACGTGCACTTCGCGCACCGTCCCGATCGCACCGGCGGTGATCCACTCGTTGATCAGTCGGTTGCCCTCGAACTCCATCCCCTGGTTGCCCATTTGCGTGGCGACGCCGGCGGCGCGCGCCGAGGCGGCGATCGCGCGGGCTTCGTGGATGGTGTGCGTGAGTGGCTTCTCGCAGTACACGCCCAGGCCGCGCTTGAGCGCTGCCATCGTGATGACGGCGTGATTGTGGTCGGGCACGGAGATGACCACGGCGTCGAGCGCCGACTCCCGGGCGAACATGTCGCGAAAATCCCGGTAGCGGGCGGCGTCGGGAAACTGTTTCGCGGCCATATCGAGGTGCGCCGAGTCGACATCGCAGAGTGCGCTGATGCTGACGTCGGTGAACTTCGTAAACTCGCCGAGGTTGGAGCCTCCCCGTCCGGTCACACCGACAAAACCCACCCGGAGTTTCTCACCCGGTGCTCGTGAGCGCGCCGCGCCCGCGGCTGTTCCCGGTGCGAGCGCCAGGCCCGCGGCGGCCAGGGCTCCCGCGTGGACGAACTGGCGTCGGGTGAGCGGTGAGGAGGAAGGTGATGGAGTGTCCATGGTCTTTGGGTTCAACGCGCGCCGGACGGTTTCCACAGATCGATGGGCCGGGCCGCGTTCGTCACGAACGGCAGCTCGACCTTGCGTCCGAGCCGCGCCGATTCGTAGGCGGCAAAGATGACTTCGAGCACGACGCGCGCGTCCTCGCCGGTGACGAGGGGCGTCTTGTCGTGCTGCACGCAGTCCACGAAGTGCGCCATTTCCGCGTGGAAGCCGTAGTTCCAGGCCTCTTCATAGATCGTGAAACTCCATCCTTTGGTGGAGCCGGCCTTCTCCACGGCGTACTCGTAGCCGCGTGCGCTGTAGGTTTCGATGGCATTGCCGTGCAGCAGGTCGGCGTAAGCCACGCCCTCGGAGCCGTGCACCTCGGCGCGATCGTCCATGCCGCCGAGTTTCGTCCAGCTCTCCTCGGCCATGCCAATCACGCCGTTGGCGAACTCGAGGATCAGGATCGCGTTGTCGTCGCCGCGCGTTTTCGCGCCGTGCACCTGCGTGCTCAGCTGGGCGTAGACCGACTTGATGGGCGGGCGCCCGAGCATCCAGCGGAAGAACTCAATCGCGTGACAGCCCATGTCCATGGTCACCCCGCCGCCGGAGCGCTCGACGTCCCAGAAGTGGGCCGCGTGCGGGCCGTCGTGCTTCTCCGTTTGCTTGAGCAGCGTGGGCGCGCCCAGCGCCCCGGAGTCGAGCAGTTGCTTCAAGCGAACATACTTCGGCGCGAAACAGAGTTCCTCGGCGTACATCAACTTCACGCCGGCGGTGCGGCACGCGGCAATCATGCGATCCGCCTCGGCGAGGTTGAGACAGAGCGGCTTCTCGATCACGATGTGCTTTCCGGCCGCCGCCGCCGCGAGGACCACTTCGCAGTGGAGATGATTGGGCACGCCGACGACGACCATTTGAATTTCCGGCTGCGCCAGCAGCGCGCGATAGTCGGTGTAGGCCCGCGGAATGCCGAAACGCCGGGCGAAGGCCGCGGCGTTGCCCGGAGTAGGGGAGGCCACTGCGGCCAGGCGGGCCTGCGGGCAGTGTTGCAGCGACTCCGCGTGAATCGCCGAGATGAATTGGGAACCGATCAGGCCGACGGACACGGGAGGTTTCATGGAAGAGGTTGGGGTGGATGCGGTGCGTGCGCGGCGGGGCGGCCGTGGGCTTGGCTGCGTTGCAGGGCCCAGCCCGCCGCTCCGACGAGTCCCGCGCGAGCGCCCAGTCGCGCCGGCACGATCTCGACGGCCGTGTGGGCCACCAGGTGGGCATTCACGCGCGCCGTGCGGGCCGCTGTAGTGAAGAACGCTTCCTGAGCTTCGACCAGCCCGCCGCCGAGGATGATCCGGGCCGGGCAATAGGCGTGGAGCACCGTCCAGATCGCGGCGTCGAGAGCGCGACGAACGTGGCTCAGGATCGCAGCGGCTTCAGCGTTGCCCGCAGCTGCGGCGGCAAAAACAGCGGCGGCGTTAATCAGTCCGATCGCCTTGCCAGCCTCCGCGATCGCCGTGCCCGAGACGATCGACTCGAGACAGCCGCTCCGGCCGCAATAACACGGTGCGCCCGCAAACGAGATCGGCATGTGCCCGATTTCCGGATGCTCTCCGCCGACTCCGCGGAAAATTTCGCCGCGAGTAATCACGGCACCGCCCACGCCCGTCCCGAACGTCAGCATCACTACGGGATCAAGGCCCCGGCCCGCACCGTAATAGCATTCGCCGAGCGCGGCGGCGTCGGCGTCGTTTTCCAGCCACACGGGCACACCGAGTTCGTGGGTGAGCGCTGCGACGATCGGGGCGCGCGGCCAGCCGGGCAGGGTGTGAGGATTGTCGATCACGCCGCGCACCGGATCCACCGGACCGGCGCAGCCGATGCCGAGGCCGGCGACGTTCGCGTTGGTTTTCTTCGCTTCGTGCATGACCTCGCGGACGGCGGCGGCGATGCGCGTCAGTCCGTCAAGGACGCCGGCGCGCGAGTCGGTCGGGAGCGTCCGCTCGGCGAGCACGCGGCCGTCGGCCGCGACCACCCCGACCGCGATCTTCGTCCCACCGATGTCCACGCCCACGGCGCAAGCGTGCGGCTTCACCGTGGTTGCCCGGGTTGGAGTGAATGCGGGGCCTGCAGTGCTTCCGGACAGAGCGAGGCGGCGGCGGCATCGCAATAGATCGCGACGGATTGATGCTGGCGTAGCAGCGAGGCGGGAAACAGCGGGGAGATTTCTCCGGTCACCAGCCGGCGGAGCTGCTGCGCCTTGTGCCGACCTGTAACGAGCAACAGGATACGGTGCGAGCCCAGGATGTCGTCCATGCCCAGGGTCAGACCGTAGGCGACCTGGCTCCGACTTTCCCGGAGCATGGCATGCGAGAGAGATTCGCGGGTGAGGGTCGCCACATGCGGGCCGCGCTGGAGTTCCGGCGCCGGTTCGTTGAAACCGAGATGGCCGTTCTCCCCCAGGCCCAGCACCTGCACATCGATGGGTCCGTGGCGCGCGAGCCACTGCGCGATGGCGTGGCACTCGGCCTGCGCGTCCGTCGGCTGGCTCTGCCACCCGCGATAGCGCTCGGGTGGGACCCCGAGCGGGTCGAGCAGGGTGTCGCGAAGAAACGTCTCGCACGACCCCGGATCGTCCATGGCCAGCCCGCCCCATTCGTCGAGTTTGATCCAGCGGGCCTGGGCGTGAAGTCGTGGTTCGGTCCGGGCCCTCGCGACCAGCAGTTCATATGTCCGCTTGGGCGACGCCCCCGTGGCCAGACAGAGGAGGGCGGTGGGCTTGGCGCGCAACTCCGCCGTCAACCGGGCGGCGGCCGCTTCGCTCATCGCCTCGGCATTCGGGAACAGGCACCATTCCCAGCCAGGCGGGGCCGCAGTGGGATCACGGTCGGAAGAAGGGGTGGGGCGGTTCGACCGCATGAATTGCAATACTAGCTGGAAGGCTCGAATCCACCATGTGATGACGTCCCTGATCTCTTGAGATTTTGTCCCCTCGCGCGGGCGCGCCTAGTTTCCCAGTCGCAGCTTCCGCCGGTATTCGCCGGGAGTCAGGCCCAGTTCCCGCTTGAAGGCGACGCTGAGATACTCGCTGTGCTGAAAGCCGCTGAGCTCGGCGATGTGCTCCAGCGTGAAATCGTTTTCGTCCAGCAAGCGTTTGGCCCGCTCGAGCTGCACGCGCAGGATCTCCTCATGCGGTGACTTGTTCAGCGCGTCACGAAATCTCCGATACAGCGCCGAGCGCGAGATGTTGAACCGCGTCAGCAGATCGTCCACCCGCAGCCCGGCGGTGGAGTTTTCCCGAATGTAGCGCAGCGTCATCGCGATGAGGGGATCGTCCACGGCGGTCATCTCGGTGGAGCGGCGGACGGCGACTCCGAGCGGAGGGATCAGGAGCGGCGACAGGGCGTTGGCCTGCGGCGGCCGGGCCATCAGCTGGTCGAGCAACCGCGCGGCCTCGAAGCCCACTTTCCGGCCGTTGTCCTTCACGCTGGAGAGCGGCGGGTCCGCGAGCCGACAGGTCTCCTCATCGTTGTCCACGCCGATCACGGCGACTTCCTCTGGCACCGCGATTTTCAGCCGCCGGCACGCCTCGAGGAGGCGCAGGCCTTGCCGGTCGCTGCACGCCATGATGCCCACGGGCTTTCGCAGGGCGCCCAGCCATTCCATCAATTGCTCCCGGTCCCGCTGGCCGACGGCCAGCGTGGCACCGCGCCGCAGGGAGAAAAAATGACGCACCGGCAGTTGCTGGCGCTCGATCGTCCGTTCGAAACCGCTGCGGCGCCGCTCCGACCACAGTTCCTTTTGATAGCCGCAGAACGCAAAATGCTTGAGCCGGCACGACAGGAGGTGTTCCGCCGCCATGACGCCGATCGCGTCGTCGTCATTGCCCACCTGCGGGAGCTTGAAATCCAAGTGGTGGCCGAAGACCTCGACCGCCGGGATTTTCGACGCGCGCAATCGTTTCGCGGTCGCGCCGCTCTCGACGTAGGCGAGGATGCCGTCGCCGCGCCAGTTATCGAGCCAGTCGGCCGAATAGGAACCGGTCGCTTCCGGATCGATGTGCAGCGACCAGCGCCCGACGGTTTCGGCGTAGTCCGCAATACCCTGCAGGACCTTGCGCCCATAGGTGCGCGATTTGTCGATGCAAACCGCCACCTGGGGCAAAACCGCGTCGTGCCGTTGAAGCAGCATGGGGAACTCCACGCATGGGGGAAGCCGCGGCGCGCGACAACGCGAAATCGTGCCACCCGCCGCGGGGCCGTTTTTGGGACGAAATCTCAGGATACGACGGACGTCCGTGCATGGTCGGTTGACCGCGTTCTGTTAGGATGTCATGCGGCCCGACGCCTTTAACTGCAGTTTCCTGAAAACGATGAAACGAAATCTCCGCTGCCTCGTCGCGTTCGGCTGGCTCGCGCTGGCCGTCGCGCCGCTGCTGTCCGCCGCCCAGCCGTCCCGTCCGAACATCCTGTTTTGTCTCGGCGACAACTACTCGTGGCTCCACCTCCCGTCGTATGGTTGCAACGCCATCCAGGCGCCAAATTTCGAGCGCATCGCGCGCGAGGGCGTCGTGTTTCGGAATGCGTTCAGCTGCGCACCGTCCTGCGCTCCGTCCCGCTCGGGCATCCTCACGGGCCAGGACATCTGGCGGCTCGCGGAGGGCGCCAATCTGCACGGCTCGCTGCCCGGCCAGCTGCCCACGTATCCTGCGTTGTTGGAGCAGGCCGGCTATCGCGTCGGCTACACCGGCAAGGGCTGGGCTCCCGGGTCGCTTGAGGCCGGCGGACGGACGCGCAATCCCGCCGGAGATAAGTTCGCCGGCTTCCGCGAATTTCTCGCCGAGCAACCCGCGGCGCAGCCGTTCTGCTTTTGGTATGGCGACGTGTATTCCAATCCTCTGGGCAAGCCGGTCGTGAAGGAGGGCGTCGACCTCGACCACTTCCGGATTCCGGCGTTTCTGCCGGACGTCCAGGCGACCCGCGACGATTTCTATTATTATTTTCAGCGGCTGCGTCGCCTCGATGCCGCCATGGGTGACATGCTCGAGGCGCTGGAACGTTCCGGTCAGCTGGAAAACACGCTGATCGTATTCACCGCCGACAACGGGATGGATCTTCCCCGTGGATATCCAAATGTCTATGACTACGGCACCCACATGTTCATGGCGATGCGCTGGGGCCAGGGCATCAAGGCGGGGCGCACGGTCGACGACTTCGTCAATCTCATCGACCTCGCGCCCACGTTTCTGGAGATCGCCGGGGTGCCGGTGCCGTCGGCGATGACCGCGCGCAGCCTGATGCCGATTCTGAAGGCGGAGGGCTCCGGCCGGATCGATCCGCGCCGCGACCGCGTGTTTACCGCCCGGGAGCGGCACGCGTGGGCCCGGCGCGGTGGGCTGGGGTATCCGATGCGAACCATCCGCACCGACGACTTCCTTTATATTCGCAACTACGAACCCGACCGCTGGCCAGCCGGGGATCCGGACTTCGTCCATCCGACGCAGGGCATCTATGCGGATATCGACCGATGCGCCACGAAGTCGTTCTTGTACGAGAACCGAAACGACCCGGCGCACAAGGCCCTGTTTGATCTCTCGTTTGGCAAGCGTCCGGCGGAGGAACTCTACGATCTGCGGAAGGACCCGGAGCAGCTGCGCAACGTCGCCGGGCAGCCAGGCTACACGGCGGCCCAGCGAAAACTCGCGGCGGATCTGTTGGAGTACTTGCGCGCCACCGGCGACCCGCGGGGCCTCGGTCGTCCGGCACCGTGGGACGCCTATCCCTACCACGCGGCGTATCGCAACACGGTGCAGTGAGAACACCTGTCCGCAACGCATCCTGACAGCTTCAATCGAATCCAACGGCGCGAACGTGTCCGTTGCCGGACCCCGTTCGATTGAGCGACGGCCCACTTAGCCGGAACCATTCACACCAATCGCTGCTTGCTTTTGGACTTCTGGATCGATCGTGGCTACGAGCGCCAGCGAGTGGCCGAACGACCACTCGCTGGCGCTCGTAGCCACGGCTAAAGTCCAAAGGCAAAGAGCGATTGGTATCGGTTGAAAGGTGAAGGTTGAAAGCCCCCAATCACCCAGGCAGCCAATGGTCTTGGAGTGCGTGCAGGTTTCCAACGAATGGTGCGTGACTGAATTCGAACCCAATCGACGGTGGTGGGAAACGATGTCCTGAATGCACCGGTCTGCTTCCGGTTCTTTCACCTTTCAACCTTCAACTGCCTGAGTCCGGCTTAGGATCACTCGCGACTGAAGCCCTGCGCTCGCTGGGTGCGGAGAGTTTCGGCGAGGCGTTTGACGACGTCTGGGTGGGCCGCGGAGACGTCGGTGGTCTCCGCGGGATCTTCGCTCAGATTCACGAGGCGCGGACGGAACTGTTCGGCTTTCGGGCCGGTGGCCGCGGGCGCCTTCTTGCCTTTGGGTGCGATCGGGACGCCATCGATCCACTTCCACGGGCCGCTGCGGATCGCGTAGACGCCGCTGGCGCTTTGCAGGATGAGATCGCGGCGAAGCGGCTGCGCGCCCGGCTCGCCGAGGAACGCGGCGAGCACGTTGACGCTGTCCGGCGCGGTGGTCGTGCGGTCGAGCTTCGTCTCGCCGACGATCGCGGCCACGGTGGCAAAGATGTCCACCACCCCGATCATCTCGCTGCTGGTCGTGCCGGCGGGAACGCGGCCGGGCCAGCGCACGAGGAAGGGCACCTTGAAACCACCTTCCCAGATGTCGTGTTTGCCGCCGCGCAACGCGCCGTTGATCTTCAGCCCCGCATCCATGGCGGTTTTGCTCGCGCCCGTCTGCCCGCCGGAAATCACGCCGCCATTGTCGCTCGTGAAGATGATCAACGTGTTTTCCAGCGCGTGCTGTTTTTCGAGCGCGGCGATGATTCGGCCGACGCTGCGATCAAGATCGTGGATGAAGTCGCCGTACGGTCCGGCCTTGCTCGTGCCCTGGGTTTCGGCTGACGGCGTGACCAGCTCGTGGACGGCGACCGGCGCGAAGTAGAGGAAGAACGGCGCGGGCCGTCCGGCCTGTTTTTCCAGCCAGCTCACCGCCCGCGCGGTGAGGTCGCCCATGGTTTTCGGATCGTCGCGCTCGGGAGCATCGAGGCCGAGCTTGCCAGGAACGGAAGTGAGCTTGGCCGAGCGCAGGCCGAACACGCCGTGGTTTTCAACGAAGACGCGGGTGATGTCGTTGTGATTTTGGGGAACGGCGAATTGGTAATCGAAACCGAGCTCAAGGGGACCGGGCTTGAGTTCATTCGTGTAGTCGACGCGTGGCGCGGTGCCGTAGCCGAGGTGCCACTTGCCGACGAAGCCGGTCGAGTAGCCGTGTTGCTTCAGCAGCGACGCGATTGTCGGGCGCGACGTTTCGATCAGCAGCGGATCGAGGGTGTTTGCGACGCCCCCGTGATTGAGCGACGTGCGCCAGCAGTAGCGTCCGGTGAGGAACGCGTAGCGCGTGGGGGTGCAGACGGAGGACGGCGTGTACGCGTTCGTGAAACGCCGGCCCTCGCGAGCGAGCCGATCGAGGTGCGGCGTGCGCACGAGTGCCGGATCGGCGCCGTAGGCCCCGAGACTGCCGTAGCCATAGTCGTCGCTGAGGATGACGACGACGTTGGGCGGGGCCGGAGGCGTGGCGGCGAGGGACGCGACCGCACCGGATAACCCGCTGAGAAATGAACAGAGCAGGAGGCGAGCGAATGACTTCACGGGAGGAGGTTTATCGGAAACGAAAGGTTGAACTCAGCGAGAGGCTCCCGGTGAACGAAGGCCCCACCGAACACGAGGAACCCTGAAATATTTCCCAGCCCGCGGGCACTCTCTTTTTGCCGGATGGGCCGGCGCGTGAACCCGCGACTATCGATCCCCGGAGCGGCCCACCGTGGAAGGCACGGGGAGCCGCCGCATCGTGGGCCGTCCCTTAAAGTGAAAACGTCGAGCTTAGGATGAACTGGCGCTCGCCGGGGGTCTTCCGTTGCTGGAGGAAAACGGTGCCGGTGTTGTCTACGTCGGCCGACCAGGGCTGGGCGGTGCGATCGTTCCAGACGTTCTGCACGCGGAATTGACCCGACCACCGCACCTTCTTGTTCGCCACCGTGAACGTGCGGCCGTAGTCGAGCCAGGCGTCGAGGTTCGTCGAGGCGCTGCCGTTGATCGGGCGCGAAGGGTCGAGCACCCCGAGCGGTGTGTTGATGGTCGGCTTGCGGTAGTAACCGATGATCGGAGCGGCGCGCCACCGGACGGCGGTGCCGATCGCGAAGCCCTTCAGGGCCGTGTCATTTTCGAACTGATACCGCGTGATGAGGTTGGTCTGCCACTCGTAGACGCGGGTTTGTTTTTGCCCGATGACGAGGAGGTCGTCGCTGGCCTCGGCCTGAATCTTCGGGATGAGGTCGGCGACGGTCGTGCCGTCCGAGAGGCTGGTGAGCAGCGGGGTGGAGCCCTTCGCCTGCCAGCCCGGGTAGTTCTGCGCGAGGTAGGCGAACAGGATCGCGCCATGGTCGACCAGGGAGTTGGTGTTACGGCTGGCCGTGGCGTAGACGCGGAGATTCTTGGTCGGATTGGCCACAAGCTCGAATTCCGTGCCGCGAGTTTTCTGGTCCTTGAGGTCGGTCCAGTTGGTGACCAGATCCGGTCGCTTGCTCGGATCCAGCACTTCCCAAATCGAATTAATCCACGCTGCTTTTCTACCCCGCATCGTGTTGTCCAGGCTGTTCGTCTGCGAGGTTTCGAAATAGGTGACCGAGCCTGAAACAAGGCCGCCAAGGTTGAATTTCAAACCGGTGTCGACGCCCTCGCCCGCCTGCGTCGGGATCAGTTCCTGGTTGATGGTGCGGTTCGACTGATTGAAGCCGCGGTAGTTGGTCGCGCGGTTATAGAACAAGCCGAAGTTCTTGTGCACATTCACGACGGCGCCGAACAGATAGGGCCGACCGACGTCGCGGAGGACCGGCGCGGCGGCGCCGCCACGGGCGTCAGGCCAGAGGCCGTTCGCGGCTTTGACATAGTTGACGGACGTGATGAGGAGCTCATCGCGGCGCAGTCCGCCGGTGAGTGAAAGGAAATCATCGAACAGCAGGGCTTGCGCGGCGAGGGCGTAGGAATTGGTGCGGGTGACGTTATTGCGCGGGGTGCTGGCGGCGCGCTCCCAGCTGGAGTTGATGCCATTGCCGCTCACGGGGTCGAAATTGCCGGCATAGAAGTTCTCGCGGCCCGGGAGGAAATACCAACGGCGCTGCACCAGATTTACGCCGTTGCTGAGATCCCGCTGGGTGCTGAGCGGAGTCGTGTTGGTCTCGGCATATTGCTCGAGGAACTGATGGTTGGCTTCGTTGTTCCAGAGACCGCCCAGCGAGAACCGGCCGAGGCCGCGCTTGAGCACCTTGATATGACTCAGGGACTTTTCGTAGCTGAGCGTGGCCCGCAGTTGGTTCACATCGGTCGGGATGTGCTGCTCGGTCGGCCGGACATCGACGAAGGCTTTGCCCACGTTTGGATTCGGCGTGCCGTCGGGCAATTGCGCGTTCGGGTCGACCTTGATGGCGACGTTATTGCCGTCCGTCTCGCGGTTGAACCGGTAGTTGTGGTCGTGCTTGCCGGCGATTTCCAGGTACAGGTTGTTCGCGAGGCGCTGCTGAAAGAAGACCGCGTAGTTCTCGTTATGATACTCCATCAGGTCGCCGTTGCCGACGATGTTGGTGTCGAGCGGCACGATCTGATTGGGCGAGCCGACGCCGTAGCTGATGGTGCGCACCCGGGCGGTCCGCACGATGGGGCGTGCGCCGTAGGCCATCGCGCCCCAATTCATCACGCCTTGGCCGGGAATATACACGGGGTAGCCGCCGGTGGTTTCGAACTCCCAGCCGGGGCCGGCAGCGGTGTTCTTGGCGACCGCTTTGATCGGACTGCCCGCGCTCGCCCAGAGATTATACCAGTCGTAGAATTCGAACGGACGCGCAATCTGCGCGCGCTGGTGGTTCGATTCGGCACTCACGTAGAGCAACGAATTTTTCGCGGGCTGAAACGTGAGCGTGCCGAAGATGGAGTTCCGCTTGTTGTAAGACGGTTGGATGTTGCTGCGGCGGTCGTCGTGCAGGACGTCCAGACGGAGGCCCAGTTTCTGCGGCACGATTACGGTATTGGCGTCGAACGCGGTCCGGAAGCTCCCGAAGGAGTCGACCTTGAGATCCAGCTTTTGGAAATTTCGGCGCAGGTCCGCCTTGTTGTTCGTGATGTCGACCGTTCCGCCCGGGTTGCCGATGCCAAACAGGATCGCGTTCGGCCCGCGGGTGAAGGTCATGCGGTCGGTGTTGTAGGAATCGACGGGGAAGCTAGCCGTGAAGAAATTGGTCGAAAGCGAATCGGACCGATACCCGCGCACGACAAAGGGACTGCCCGTGCGGAGGCCGTTGGCGTTGCCGTCGCCCTCGTTGCTACCGTAGGAGAACGTGCTCGGGAGGAAGTCCACGACGTCGTAAAAGCTCGTCGCGCCCATGTCGCGCAGCATCTCGGAGGTGATGACGGACATCGACGAGGCGACGTTCTTGATGTCGGTGCGCAGACGCGTGCCGGACAACGTGTCTTTCGCCGCGTAGCTGTTGTCGACCTCGGCCGTGATGACGAACGGGTTCAACTCGATCGGCGTCTCGAGCGCGGCAACCGACGTGGGTGGAACAGGCGGAGCGATCGATTGCGCGAGCGCGGTGCTGGCGAGGAGCGACAGAGTCAACGCGAGGCGGGGTCGTTTCATGGTCGGGCGGTTTGCAGGGGTTTGGGGGCACACTGGTTCCGAGGGGAGGAATCAGCGATAATGACGGGGAGCATGGTCCTTTTCGTGCGCCGCGAACATCTCCTTTTTTTTGGGATGGGAGCCTTCGGGCGCAGCTCAATCTCCGGCACTCAGACATGGGCTCGAAAGTCCATGGCACGTTGCACGGGCTTTCCAGCCCGTGAGGTTTGAGCGGGCCGATTCAACCGGGTCTGCCTGTTACAGGTTACCCGGCACGAGTGAAGCAAGGAAGCGTGCCGACGGGCGACGTCATCATCGTTTCTTGGCCTTGCCGTTCTTTTTCACGCCGGCGGGAGGCGCGTCGGTCGCGTTCGCCTCGGGGTCACCGCCTTCGCCCTGATCGGCGAGATTGGCGGGATCGTAGCGTTTGGCTTTCGGATCGGCGTTGGGATTGGGCTTCGGGAAATAGGCCCCGACCGTCTTCAAGCCGCTCATCAGTTGCTGCTGGAGTTGGGCAGTGCGCTCGGGATTGGCGGCGGCGACGTTCTGCTTTTCGCCGAGGTCGCGACGCAGGTCGTAGACGAAACGCTGCTCCGGCCATTCGTACCAGTGCATCAGTTTGGTATCGCCGACGATGAGGGCGGAGGCAGGCGGCGAAATGCGATAGTGCGGATAGTGGAAGTAGAGCGGGCGGTTGAGATCCTGTTCGGTCGGCGCGCCGCCGAGGAGAAGTCGCTTGAAACTCACGCCGTCGAGATTCGGGCCGAGCTTCGCGGTCGCGCCGGCGAGATCGGCAAAGGTGGGCAGAAAATCATAGCCGACGACGTTGACCGCGCAGCGCGAGGCCGCGGGGACGGCCGGTCCGCGCACGATGAGCGGCACCCGGATGCCGTTTTCCCAGAGCCACCACTTCGCGCCGCGGAGCGGATCGTGGGACTCGTTCCACAGGCGGTAGCCGTTGTCGGTGGTGAAAACGACGTAGGTGTTTTCGGTCAGGCCGAGCGTATCCAGCTTCTGGAGCACCTGCCCGATCGCGGTGTCGAGATCGTCGACCATGGCGGCGCCGAGCACGGCATGAGAGCGTTCGCGCGGGTTCGTGATCGTCGCGAACAGCGGATTCTTTTCGTACTTCGCCAGGGTCGTCTTGGTGGCTTGGTACCGGGCATGCGTGGCGTAGTGGGAGACCTGGAGGAAGAACGGGCGGCCGGCCTTCGCCTGGCGTTCGATGAAATCGACGCTGCGCCGCGTGATGCTGAACATCAGCTTGGGATCATCGGAGGTGTCGGACCGCTGGCCGGTCGCGGCGTCGATCGGCTCGCAGGTCTTGTTGTCGGTTTCACCGTCGCTTTCGTCGTAACCGTGCTTCGCCGGACCGCCGCCGTAGAGATGCCACTTGCCGAAATGGGCGGTCGCGTAGCCGGCGGACTTGAAGAGATCGCCGATCGAGGGGAAACGCAGGTTGCCCTGCGGTTCCGGTGCCAGCAGCGGGCGGGCGGCATCCTGGCCGCGCGTGAGGTATTGCACCGTGCCGTTGGTCTTTTCGCCGAAGCCGCCATTGCCGCTGTAGAGGTGGCGCGCCGTCATCATGCCGGTCTGGATCGAACAGCGCGACGGGCCGCACATGCCGGCGGCCGCGTAGGCGTTGCGAAAGGTCATGCCTTGCGCGGCGAGCTTTTCCACGTTGGGCATGTGGCGGAACGCCATCGCCGATTCCGGCAACTCCGCGCTCATGCGCACGGGCGTGCCGAACCAGGGCATGTCGTCGATGAGAATGAAAACGATGTTCGGCGGCGACGCAGCGCGTTCGGCGGCCAGCGAACGGGCGCCGGTCGTTGCGACCAGCAGAAACAGGAGCGTGAAACGGGTGAGAGCGATCATGGGGCGAGGGGCGGGAGTAAGCCGGGGAGTTCGTCGGTGACGGGCATTTCACCGCGGAAGAGTTTGCCGGCGAGTCCAGTGAGGCGGAGATAGTGATCGCTGGCCAGACCGTCATTGGTGAGGAACCGGACGTTTTCACCGGGTCCGACCGGCGGCGTGGCTGTCACCTTGAAGATCGCCGTGCCTTCGTCGACCTCGTCGAACATCGCGACGTAGAGCATGTCGGCCCCGGCGCGTTTGGCCGCGGTGATTTGCGACCAGAAGAAACGGCCTTGCAGGCGCGGGATGTCATCGAGTGGCGCGCCTTTCAGATTGTGCCAGCTGAAGCCGGGATAGGCCACGGGGAGGTAGTCGAGGTTGCGCTCCCGGCACCAGGCGAGATCCGGTTGCCAGACGTCGTTCGCGTGCCGTGCGGCGGTCGCGGGCGAGCGATAGCGGCCGGGCGTCCAGGGCGAGATCACATCGGCGAGCTGGATGAGTTCGTGCAGCGCGGGATCGGCGACGGCGTCGCGGGTTTGCGTGCGCCAGAAGCTCGGGACGCCGAGCATGATCGCAAGGCCGCCGCTCTCCCGGTCGTCCTTCAGGAACGCGATGAGCTTGCGCCAGTCGTCGAGCGAGGGACGCGGCGTGGCGTCGTTGAAACCGCAACCCCACAGCGCGAGGAGCGGTTTGCCGCGGTGGTGCAGGTATCCGGGATCGCGCGTGAGCTGCGTGTCGCGCCGCAGTTTTTTCCAATCGTCGATCAGCACATCGGCCCGGCCTGGCGCGAGGCTGCTGAGATCGTACATCAACGCGTACACGCGACCGTGCTCGCGCGCGCCGGCGCGGACGTTTTCGAGGACTGCGTTGTTGGCGGCGAGCGAGGTGCCGCGTGACAGCGAATTGATGAAGCGCTGGACGAATACGCCGTCGATCCCGTGCTCCTGCATCCAGGCGAAGTGGCGAATTACGGTGGGCCGGCGAAACGAGCTGAACACTTCCGCGGGAGTGCCGTCGGCGTGGCGGAGGTCGGTGGGGAAACGCTCGTCGGCCGGGAACTCGCTGAGATCGGGCCAGAGATCGACGCGCACGTTGCCCGGCGCGGGCTTGGCTCCGGCCTTGCTCCAGTGGTTGTAACCGCGCCGGGCACCGTCGCCCTCGGCGTTGAACCAGCCCTGGTAGCCGGCCATCACCTTGCCGGTGAGCGTCGTCGAATCGACGCGCGGCGGCTCGGCGCCGAACGCAGTGGCAAGGAGCGCGGCGCAGAGGACAAGGTGGAGACGAGTCGGAATCACCGGATGGAAGGGGACGAGGGTGGGCGCGATTTCGATGCGTCTTGCAGGTGGGCTTCGCCTAGACGGCGGAGGCGGGTGACGACCTCCGGATGCGCGGCGGACACGTCGTGCTGCTCGCCGGGATCGGTCTCAAGATCAAAAAGGGCGCCGGCGCGCAGCGGATCGCCGGTGTCGAGACCGGGATATTGGCTGGGGTGCGCCTGCCCGGTGGGGGCGAGAATCGTGACGCCGTCGGGCGCGCGGGGGTCGATCCAGAGCTCACCGGGTTTGAGGCTGGCGCGAGGTTGGCTGGCCTCGACGTGGAGCTTCCAGCGGTTGCTGCGCACGGTGCGGAGCGTGGTGCCTTGGAAGCCGAAGAGCGCCTCGTGGAGCTGCGCGGATTTTTCGGTGAGCACGGGCCAGAGATCGCGTCCGTCGGTTGTGCGATCGGCCGGGAGTGGCTGGCCCGCGCGCGCGAGCAAGGTGGGAAACCAATCGATCAAGCCTGCGGGGGTGGCGAGCGTCTGGCCGGCGGGAATACGGCCGGGCCAGCGCGCGATGCAGGGCACCCGCAAACCACCTTCAGAGGTCATGGCTTTCATGCCGCGCAGGCCGCCGCTGCTCCCACCGAAGTAGGCGCCGTTGTCGCTGCTGAAAACGACGAGCGTGTTGGCGTCGAGGCCGAGGGCGCGGAGTGTGGTCATGATCTGATCCACGCTCCAGTCGAGTTCGGCGAGGACATCGCCGTAGAGGCCGGCACCGCTCTTGCCCGCGAATTTTTCCGAGACTGCGAGCGGTTTGTGGGGCATCGCGTGAGCAAGGTAGAGGAAGAACGGCCGCTCGCGATGCGCGGTGATGAAGTCGAGCGCGCGCTGGGTGTAGCGCTGCGTGAGGGTCGCCTGCACCACGGGATATTCGACGACCTTTTCGTGCTCGATGAGCTGCACCGGGCGCATGTCGTTGCTGTAAAGAATGCCGTAGTAGGAGTCGAAGCCGCGGCGGGTGGGCCACGACTCGACCTGTTTGTGGCCGAGGTGCCATTTGCCGATCATGCCGGTGGCGTAGCCGCGGGGGCGGAGCAGTTGCGGGAGAAGGATCTCGCCGGCGGCGAGGGCCAGTTGATCCACGGCCGGAGTTCCGTCGGGCGTGGGGTTGCCGAACAAGCCGTGACGGGACGGATAGCGTCCGGTGAGCAGCGACGCGCGGGCCGGGGCGCAATAAGGAGTGGGCGCGTAGAACTGGGTGAAGCGTGCGCCTTCCGTGGCGAGGCGGTCGATGGCGGGCGTGAGCCTGAGTGGGCTGCCGTAGCTGCCGAGATCGCCATAGCCAAGGTCGTCGGCGAGAATGAACACAAGGTTGGGCAGGGGCGGCGATGCTGCGGCCGCTCGACCCGTGGTGAAGCCAAACACGGCGACAGCGATCGCGAACCGGCGGAATGTTTTCATGTGCAGGACAGGGGGACGGGAGGATTTCACCGCCGGGCGGCGGGGAGCTGCCGTTCCAGGTCTCGCGTCACATTCGGATGCGCGGCGGCGACGTTTTTCGTCTCCTCCGGATCGGAGGAATGATCGTAGAGTTCGACGGCTCCATCGCTCCAGCGGGTGAAGCGCCAGCGATCGGTGCGGATGGAGTCGCCGCGCGAGCTGCCACGGGTGACGAGCGTGAAGGCGGCGAGCTTGCCGGGCGACGCCGGGTCGCGGAGCAGCGGGCGGAGACTTTGGCCGGCGAGCTTCGGCGGCGGGGTGAGACCGCAAAGTTCGGCGACGGTCGGGTAAAGATCGACGAACTCGACGAGTCCCCGCGCGACTCCGGGTTTGATGCCGGGGGCGGCGATCATCAGCGGGGCGCGGCAACTGCGCTCGAAAAGGGTGTTCTTGTTCCACCAGTCGCGCTCGCCGAGGTGATAGCCGTGGTCGCCGAGGAAGATGACAACGGTGTTCTCCCAGAGTTGAAGCCGGTCGAGGGTGGCGAGCACGCGGCCAACCTGCGCATCCATGTAGGAAGTACAGGCATAGTAGGCGCGGAGAAATTCCTGGCGCTCGCGGTCGGTGAATTTGGCGAACGCGGTGCCGAGCTCACCGAAGCCGACCGCGAGCGGCGGAGCGGGCGTCTGGCCGTCGGGTGCGCGAGGCAGGACAAGTGAGCCGTCCGGATACAGGTCGAAATAGCTTTTCGGCGCGACGAACGGATCGTGCGGCTTCATGAAACCCGCACCGATCACCCACGGTTTGTCGCCCAACGCTTCAATCTGCGCGATCACGGCGCGGGCGATCTGGCCGTCAGGTTGGTCGTCATCGCCGCCGTCCATCGCGCCCCACTTGCACCAGCTCAGCTTTCCGCCGGTGAGATCGCGTCCGGCGATCGGCGTGCGGCCGAGGGCGGTCGCTTCAAACGACTGGGCGGAGTGCCACGACTTGGGGAGGTCCATCCATCGTGATCGGAGGGCGGCGTCGCGACCGCCGCCGAGATGGAAAATTTTGCCGAAGGCCGCCGCGTGCCGGCCGTCTTCCTTGAGGAGTTGCGGCAGCGTCACGACATCGGGCAGGCGGTCGCGCAGGAGCGTGCGGTTGTCGGTGACGCCCGTCGCGTCCGGTCGCAGGCCGGTGAGAAACGAACTGCGGCTGGGATTGCAGACGGTGTATTGCACGTAGGCGCGGTCGAAGCGGACGGACCGCGCGGCGAGCCGGTCGATGTTCGGCGTCTTGACGGCGGCGTTGCCGTAGCAGCCGAGGGTGTCGCGCAGATCGTCGACGGCGATGAGGAGGACGTTGAGCTTCTTCGGCAAGGGCGAGGCGGCGACCAGCGGGCTGACGCCGAGAACGCAGATCAATGCGAGGAGGAGGCGGCGAAATGCGCGTTTCATGCGGGCAGGGAAGTTGTGGGAGGGGGAGGCTTGAATGTCAGGGAGCGCCTATTTCTCCGCCCGCTTTTTCTTTTTCTCCTTCTTGGTCGATCCGGACGAATTCGTCGGGCGTTTGCCGACGCCGTCCATGGGCTCGGCCATTTGGTCGAGCCAGGTGTCGTAGAGCTTCGACAGCTCGGCGACCTTGGCGGCGTTCTGCGGCGAGAGGTTGGTGGTCTCCGCCGGATCGTTCGCGAGGTTGAAAAGCTCGACCTGGGTCTGACCGCGCTGCTGGACGAGTTTCCAATCGCCGGAGCGCACTGCGAACCCTCCCGCCTCGCCGCCTTCGCTCCAGTAAAACGTATCGATGTGGCGCGATGTTTTTCCGGTGATCAGCGGCAGCAGGCTTTTCCCGTCGAGCGGTTTCGCGGTGGGCAACGCCACCCCGGCGGCGTCGAGCGCGGTGGGCAAAATATCGAGTGAACTGATCGGAGTGTCGACCGTGCGCCCGCCCTTGAAGGCGGCCGGCCACGATACGATGAAAGGCGTGCGGATGCCGCCTTCGTAGTTCTGCTGCTTGGCGCCGCGCAGCGGGGTGTTGACCGCGCTCATGGCCTTCGAGCCGCCGTTGTCGGTGAGGAAAACGAGCAGCGTGTTTTCCCAAACGCCTTCCTGCTTGAGCGTGTCGACGACGCGCCCGACGCCGAGATCGAGGTGATGAAGCATCGCCATCAAGACAGCGCGCGCCTCGGTGATGTCCGGGTATTGTTTTTTGAAGCGCGCGATGTCAGCGGCGGGGGCCTGCGCTGGGGAATGAACGGCATTATAGGCGAGATGAATATAGAAGGGCCGTGCTTTGTGCTTCTGGATGAAGGCCACCGTTTCGTCGGTGAGCCGGGTGGTGAGGTAGCCCTCGTCCTTGATCGGTTTTCCATTCCGGTACATCGGCGAGCCCTCGATGTCGTCGAGCTTGAGGTAGTCGTGTGCGCCGCGGCCGAGGAAACCATACCACTCGTCGAAGCCGCGGCCGACGGGACTTTGCGCGACGGTGAGACCGAGGTGCCATTTGCCAAACGCGCCGCTGACGTAGCCGGCGGGTTGCAGGAATTTGGGGAAGATGGTTTCCGTTTGCGCGATGCCGCGCCCGCCTTCGCCGGCCGTGTAGACGCCGGCGCGCTGCTGGTAACGGCCCGTGAGCAGGCCGGCGCGCGTAGGCGAGCATACGTTGCCGGTGATGTAGCCTTGGGAGAAAAACACGCTTTCGCGCGCGAGGGCGTCGAGGTGCGGCGTGGAGACTTCCTTCGGGTGGTGCGGGTTGAAACTGATGTCGGCGTAGCCCTGGTCGTCACTGAGAATGACGACGATGTTGGGCGGGCGGGGGGAGGTCGCGGCGTGGGTCGAGCAGGCGGCAGCGCCGACGAGGAGGGCAATCACGAGGGCGAAGGGAAAGCGCGGGCTACGGAAAATCGGAGTCATGGAATAAGGGGAAGTAGGCTTTCGGGGCGGAGCGGAGGTAATGTCGCGAATCAAGTCAGATTGGACAAGAGAGTTGCCGGCCGAAAGTCCAGGTCTCACGAAATCGGCCAGGTTGCTCACCGTTCATTCATTTCTGCGCGGTCCGAAGCTTGGCGTTCACGCACGGAAGGAGGCGCATGTGGAGGCGAGCGCCTCGATCGTTTCGTCGCTCAAGCGCGCCTGCGCCCGCTGCCGGCGACGATAGTGGTTCAACATCTGGAACCGCGCAATCCGCAGTGCCCACGCCCTGAAGTCGGTCCCCGGTTCAAACTCGCCGAACTTGCGCCACAGCACGGCACACGTCTCCTGCATCGCGTCGTCCGCATCCGCCCCGCGCGGCACGAGGGAAAAAATCAGACCGGCAATCCGCTTCTGGTGCTGCAGCAGCAGCCGGGTGAAGGCTTCACCGTCGACGGGAGGGGGCGGGGGTGGCATGAGACGGGTGGCAGAGTCCGACACCCGGGGTAATGTCGGCAATCTCGACGTATTGGACAAAAATCGCAGCGACGATCGTCACAGCGTGGAAACCGCGTGCAGCGCAAGGGGAGACGTTTGGGCCCGACGGCACTCGTCTTACGGGGGCGATCGCTCCACGCCCCGCGTGGGGATTCAGTTGAGGAAACCGCCGGTGGCGGTGGCGAGATCGCCCGCGGCGGAACCCTGCAGGTCAAACCAGTTCCTGAGCTTCCACCCGGAGCCGGCGGCGGGTTCGAAACTCTGGAGCGCTTCGTCGTAGTGAAACACGATCTGGGCCGAGGTCTTGAGGGTCTTCGCGACGATGGAGCCGACAAACGCGGGCGAACTGCCGCCGCCGTTGGCCGTGACTTCCGCGAGGGGCGCGTAGACGCAGGCGCTGGCGGTCTCCTTCTGGGAAAGATCACACTTTCCTGTGGTGGAACTGATGATCTGCAGCGCACCGGCCCAGTTCTGATTGTCGATGACCGCCGTGCCGCGTGTCTCGAAGGTCCCGGTCGTGTAGATGATGCACGTCGCCGTCGACTCGATGGTCAGGCGGTTCGTGATTTTCATGCTCGCGGGAATCACCGTGACGTTTTTTCCCATGGTGATCGTGGTGTCGCCCATCTGGCCGGAAACGAAATAATAGTAACGTCCATCGGAGGCGGCGGCATCGCCTGCGCGCGGAAGCGCGGCGGGGACCGACGCCATCGAGTAGCTCACGTTGACCGACCCGGCGGTGGGGAACGTGGGGAGCGGGCAGGAGCCGGTGACGTTGCCCAGGATGCTGCCCGTGACTTTGTTCGCCGCCGGAGACGACACCCCTGAGCCGAGCTTGAGATTGCCGAATACCTTTTCGCCGACGTCGGCGGTGCCGCTGTAGACGATCACGTCGCCGTTGCTGGCGCTTCCAAGTCCGGGATACGCGAGGCGCGTTGCGCCCGGGACACCCGTAGGATTGGAGTTGAAGCTGTCCACGGTGGAGTGGCTGCCCAGATTCAGACTCGAGGTGGTGATGATGGCGGCGCCGAATCCGCCTTTTCTCCCCAGGCTGACCTGAAGCGTCTTGCGCACGGGTGGACCGCCGTCGAACGGGGTGATGGTCGCCTGTGCAATCGCCGTGGTCGGGCTGGTGTTGCCATCGTAGCCCGCGACGAACACCCGGACCGTGCCGACCGCGCTGCGACTGCGATCGAACGAGGGCAGCGTGATCGTGGCGTTGGCGCCATTCAGGGTCCAGCCGCTCCACGCGGTGTTCAGCGCCGTGCCGGCGTCGACCAGGCGAAAACTATAGACCGCCTTCTCAAGGCCGGCCTCGGCGAGGTTGGCGGCGTCGTTGAGGTAGAAGGTCCGCTGGGACAGCTTGAGCGAGTTGTGGCTGAGCCGGATGGACGCGGTGAGACCGACGCCGACGACCGCCGCGATCAGCATCACGCTGATGAGCAGGCTGCCGCGCTCGCGGCGGCGCGCGTGTATCCGAAAACCGGAGGCGAACGGGCGGGCGTTCACGAAGCGGGTTTGTTCCGCAACGTGAACGTCGCGGAAACGGCGGAGGTGGCGCGGGCCGCGCCGGTGGCGGAGCGACTGACGGTGGCGGAGACCTCGATGCGCTTGGTGGCCAGATCCGTGGTCGCAGCGGTGCCGCTCGCGGTGAGGCGGGAGAAGGAAAGTCCCGGTCCGCCGTCGGGCCGCGCGGGAATGCCGCGGATCAATTCAATCCGCTGGCTCGTGCTCGCACTGCTTGAACCGGGCACGCGAAAAAAGCTGAGCGACGTGCTGCTCCAGCAGTAGGTGAACTCCGATGTCGTGCCGTTGCTGCGGGGGATGGTGACGGTGATGTCGCTGGCACCATTCCATTTCAGACTCTTCGCCGATTTGAGGTCAGTCCCGAGTTGCTCGAAGGCCCGGCGCACCTGGGTGTCCATCTCGGAGTAGTGCGCGATGCGGACGTTGTTGCGCATGAGCTGGACGCTGGTCGTCAGAATTCCAGCCAGCACGGCGCCGCTCAGGCCGACGGCCACGAGCAACTCGACCAGGGTGAAGGCGGCGGACGCCGCGCTCCGGCTACGTCTGGGAATTGAAGTACGCATACAGCCCGTCCTTGCCGTAGTACGTCGTGTAGGAACGGTCCTGCGGCCGGCCATCGTAGCTGCGCCAGGTCGCGGTCACGGTGACTTGAATCATGTTTCCCCCATGGTTCGGAACGGTCGCAACCGAGCGCGCCAGGGAGAAACGTCCGGCGATGGCCGGATTGCCGGCGAAGGAGGAGCCAAGGGTGGGCACGTAGCTGACGTCGTTGATCTGGCTCCACGTGAGCATCCGTTCCTTTTCAATCTCGCACTGCAGGATGCGGCACGCCGTCTCGAGATTGCGCGCGGAATCCAGGTTGAGAAACGCCCGCTGCATCGTCGTCACGGAGGTCGTCAGCACCATCGCCAGCACGGAGACCGCCATGATCACTTCGACGATCGAGAATCCTCCGCCCTGGCCCCGCGAGTGGCGGAGCTTGCAAGGGGATTGCGAATGATTCCACGAGAGGTACATGCGTGCGAGAGACCAATCGGATGCCGGGTGGTGCAGTTTAGGACAATGCGCGGCCGGCGCGACGATGCCGGCACGCCCGCCCTTCCCCGGATCAGTTACTGAATCCGGTGAAAGGTCCTCCCGCTGAACGTCAGGCTGGATTTGCCCGTGAAGCGAAGCGGTCCGCCCGGCAGGCTGCCCAGCAACGCGAGCTGGCCTTCGATCCGGCCGAGGCGGCCGGTGTCGCGCATCAGACTGGGCGTCGTCTGGGCGTTGAGCTGGAACAGCTTCATCGTGCCGTCTTCCCCTACGGAAATCCCATAGTCGCCGGGCTGGCTGCCGGTCATGTACACGCCGGCGAGGTCTTTGCGGTAGGCTGCATTCTGCCGCGCGTCCGAAATGGGCTCGAAGTCAACGCGCGGCGGCTGTCGCCGCAGGGCACTTTGGGAGAGCAAGACATACGCCGCGAGGACGCTGGCCGCGGCGCCGAGCGCGATCCGACGCGGCAGCGCCCGGCCGGGTTTGCCGACGGTTGAAAGGGGTGGGGCGACCGTTGTGCCGACGACCTTGAAGTCGTGGTGCCGCGCCCGGGCGTCCGCCAGCGTGCGGTTGCGTGCCGCCGCGGCGCTGCCGTCGATTTCCGCCACGACGTCCTCCGGCGACAGCACAAGAGCCGTGGCAAACGCCTTCCTGGGTTCGACCAGATGCAGGCGACCGAGCAAGGTGGTCACGACGAACTTCTGCCGGCCGGTTTCGAGCACGATCTCGGGTTCCGCCTCGACGTTCTCAATCGGATCGATCGTGCGAAACTTGCCCAGCAGCGCGACCAGCTCGCCCGTGGTCAACTCGCCTGCGTTGCGGTCCATCAGATCCGAAGCCGAGCGGCCGGAATCCGGATCAAAGCGTACCAGGGTAGCCCGTATCATCGTGGTCAGGGCGGGGCGCGCACCACGAGGTACGGCCAGTGATTGAAACCCGTGCGGAAATTTCCCGTGTTGAGATTGCCGTCATCGATCTGCGCATCGATGGCGATGAGATCCCAGTGGGACAGCCTGAAAGGTTCGGTCGACGAGAACGCGGCGATGGCGATCATCGCGGTCGGTCGGGCTGCCGGGGCGGTCTCGCCGCCGCCCACAGTGGTTAGCCGGTAGTGTCCGCCGGCGGGCGTGGGGACAGACCAGTCCATCCCCTTGAGATACGGGGCGAGACCTGGCGGCAGGGTGCCGGCGACGGTATCCGGTGGCGCCGCGTCATGGTCGCGCAAATACGCCTCGAGGCCCGCCGCGATCGTCTTGAAATCCTGGACGACCCTGGCCTGCACGTTGCGCCGGTGGGAATGCTGCAGCGAGGTCGCGACCGCCGCGCCCATCAGGGCCAGGACCAGCCCGGTGAGAAGGAAATCAAAAGGTCCCCACGGGCTCCGGACCAAGGGCGGCGACGGAGCGGGCGACACCTGCTTGTCCGGGGCGATGGGCGCCGCGGGAGGTTCGCTGTCTGATCGGACTGGACTTTCGGAGAGGGCGGGCATGACCGGAGAGAGTCCGGAATTCGGGCGGTTGAACGCAGGAGCTGGATCGACGTGGGAGAATCGGGTCGTGCTGGATGGAACGACCAAAGGTGGTATCGGCGCGGAGTGCCAAAGCTTGACGCTTTTTTTCCAAGCGTTTCGCGGAGACCGGCAAACGAATTGCTTCACGGTCATCGAGCGGGCGTCAGGTCAACTTCTCCCCGACCTGCTTTGTCATGGGCCAGGAAATACGCCCGGCTGCCGGACTTTCGCCCGGTGCTGCGGAGATTTTGTGATGCCTGCTTCTGCACCGGTCCGTTGGCTCAATACCAATCGCTCTTTGCCTTTGGACTTTAGCCGTGGCTACGAGCGCCAGCGAGTGGCCGTTCGGCCACTCGCTGGCGCTCTTAGCCACGATCGATCCAGAAGTCCAAAAGCAAGGAGCGATTGGTATAATGCGTGTATTTGGAGCAGTTCGTGATTGCCTCGGGCCGCTCATCTTCACCCTCCATGAATCCCTTACCTCTGCTTCGTCGCACCCTTGGCGCCGGTTGTCTCGCCCTTGTTCTTGCCCGTGCTGCCTCCGGTGCCGAGTCGGCAACTCCGGCGCAATCCGGCCCGTCACCCGCCGCCGTGAAATCGCCGCCGCGGCCGCAGCCGCCGACGCGCTCGCCCGATGCGTCTGGCGCGCCGACGTTCACGCGGCTCGACGGGAAACCGGGCGTGAATCCACCGGTGGATGCCATCGGCAATTTCGTGATTGGCCCGGACTACGTGCCCGCGCCGGAATTGAAGGTCCGCGACGGCGTCCCGCAGGGCAAAGTCCAGCAGTTCACGCTGAACTCAAAGGACAGTAAATTCTACAACCCCGGCATCGCGCGGAATGTTTTCGGCACGGTCGATCCGCAGAATCCCAAGACGCTGATCGTCGAGACTCACCCGATCGATTACCTGCGCACCATCACCGTGTACGTTCCGGCGCAATACGTGCCGGGCACGCCGGCGCCCTTCATCGTCACCCATGATGGACCGCAGTTGGGCCGCGGGGATCGCTCTCTCGCCACCGTGCTCGACAACCTGATCGCGGAGAAACGCGTGCCCGTGCAGATCGCGATTTCAATCGCGCATGGCGGCGGTGACGCGCAGGGCAGCGAACGCGGGCGCGAGTACGACACGATGTCCGGCCTTTTCGCCGAGTTCATCGAGGCCGAGGTGCTGCCGGCGGTGGAGAAGGCCTACGGCGTGACGCTGACCAAGGATCCCGAGGCGCGCGCCACGATGGGCAGCAGCTCGGGCGGTTCCGCCGCGTTGATCATGGCGTGGTATCACCCGGAGCTCTATCGTCGTGTGATCACGACGTCCGGCACGTTCGTGAACCAGCAGTGGCCGTTCAACCCGGAGACGCCGGGCGGCGCGTGGGATTTTCACGCGAAGCTGATTCCGCAGAGTCCGCGCAAACCCATTCGCCTCTGGATGGGTGTGGGTGACCGCGACAACTACAACCCGAACGTGATGCGCGACGGCATGCACGACTGGGTGGAGGCGAATCACCGGATGGCGACCGTGCTCGCCGCGAAAGGCTATCGCTACCAATACGTCTTCGCCCTGAACGTCGGCCACGGCATGGGACCCGCGCGGCAACAGATCCTCGCCCACGCGCTCGAGTGGGTGTGGAAGGATTATCCGGTCAAATAACGAAGGTGAGCAGCGCGCGCGAGGTGCGCGTTCCCATCGGCCCCATGAAAGCCTGGTGGAAGGTAGGGCGGCTTGTCCCCAAGCCGCCGCGCCCACCGTAACGAATAAAAAAGCGGCGCGTGGGTGACCACGCGCCGCAATGTGTTTCGAGCCCGCTGGCCCGGTTAAAGTTTCTTCACCTTGAAACTGCGGAACTCCACCGGGTCGTTGTGACCGGCGAAGCCGATCAGGCCCTTCGTGCGATCGAGGCCCTTCGGCAGCGTGGTGAACTGGCTGCGATCGAACGTCGTGATGTCGACGTCGAGAATCTTGGTGCCGTTGAGCGTGACCTTGATCGTCTGGCCCTGGACTTCAATTTCCTGGTAGTTCCATTCGCCGACCGGCCGCAGGTAGCCGTGCTTGGCACCGACGCAGTGATAGAGGGAACCGTGGTACTGGGCGGGTTTCAGGCCCGGCTTGCCGGCCGCGGCCATCTTCGCGTTGTAGCCGTCGCTGTCGATCACCTGGATTTCGAAGCCGTCCGCGGCGGAGTGACCGCCGAGCGGCGTGCGGAGTGCGATGCCGTTGTTGCCGGCGGGAGGGAGTTTGAATTCCACCCGGATGATGCCGTTCTCGAATTCCTCCTTGGAGAGCAGATCGCCGCCCTTGCCCGGCTTGCAGACGATGGCGCCGTTTTTCACTTCGTAGCTGTCGACCGCGCCCTGCCAGTTGCTCAGGTCCCTGCCGTTGATCCACTCGACAAACCCGGCCTCGCCCGCGCGACGCGCCAGTTCGCGGTTGGCCTCGTCGGCTCCGATCTCGCGGATGAAAACGTTGCGCCAGCGGATCTCGCTGCCGTGCGTCTGCAATTGAATCGGTCCCTTGGGAAACGCGGGGTCACGCATGAAGCCATTGGGAATTTTCTCCGGCGCCTTGGCCTTGTCCTTCCCCTTCTTCGCGTCTCCAGCTTTTGCATACGCGAGGTAGCCGGCCTTCTGGTTGGCGAAGAAATTCTCGAGCACCGCGTGGTCGACGACCTTCTCGCCGTTGAAGATCACGGTGACGCGCTCGCCAATCATTTTTATCACGAAGCTGTTCCACTCGCCGAACGGGCGGTCCATCTTCTTCGAGGGATCCTTGCCCGGTGCGCCCTTGCTGTTGTTCCAGAGGCCGCCGGAACCCTTGTCCTGGCCGAGTCCGCGCGGGTCACCCTTGGTCGTATCCCAAATCTGGATTTGCGGAATGCCGCGCAGATAGATGCCGCTGTCGCCGTCGGGCAGCGCCTTGTATTCCACCATCAGCTCGAAGTCGCCGTAGTCCTTGTCGGACGTGAGGTACAGGCCCTTGCCGTCGTTCACCAGTTCGCCATTCGCCACCGACCAGTGGGCGCTGACGTGCTCGGGACCGGCCTTCGGCACCGGCAGGCCGCCCTCGACCGACTTCCGTTTGTAGTCGGCGAGTTGTTCGGGCGTCATCTTCCAGAGCTCGGACGGATCCTTGGTGCCCCAGCCGTACCAGCCGGAGAGATCCTTGCCGTTGAACAGGGCCTTGAAGCCCGCGGGCGGGACGTTGTCTGCGGCCCGGCCCACGAGGGCCGCGGCGACGATGCACGTGAGGGTGAGGAGGCGTTTCATGGGAGCGGGTAAGGGCGGCGGGGTTTTCGTGGGGATGAGGAGGGGAGCGTCCGGCGAAAGCCCGGGCTCAAACCGTTGTCTGGGATGCTGCGCCTGACGCGCGCGGATTGGCAATTCACCTTTCGTGCGCCAGCGCGGCATCCGCAGCTGGGTCGTGATCTCCGCCAGTTCCGAAGGGGAGGAGACGGCGCAGCCGGGAGTGCGGGCGTTCCGACGCCTTTCGGAAGGGGCTTCATTGGGGGCTGGAGGCCCGAGCTCCCGAGGTGCGGATTGTCTCCGGCTTTACTCCGGCTTAACAAGAAACCCGCTGGAGCAAGCCGATTCCTAACAATCGCGGCGTCTTGTCTGTTGTTCAGGGCCGCACCGGTGCAAATCAGCTTTCCCTTCGGAAACCACCGGTTCGGCCATGACCACCTCACATGACAAGCCGCCTCCGCCTCTTCCTCGCCACGCTCACGCTCGGTGCCACGTGCGTGGCGCAGGCCGAAATCTCGCCCGCCCGCTCCGTTTCCCACCGGCATCCCGGCCCGATTGTCGCCGTGCTCGATACTGATCGCGACGGGACGTTGTCCGCGACGGAGATCGCGGCGGCTCCCGTCATTCTCGCCGCGCTGGACGCCAACGCCGACGGCTTGCTCTCGCCGGACGAACTGCGGATCACGTCCGCCCGCGGCCGGACCTTCCGGGTTTCCGGTGGCACGGCCTCCCTGAACGTCGTGCTGGCACTCGACGCCAACTTTGACGGCGAGATTCAACCGATGGAGCTGTCGAATGCGGTCTCGAGTCTGAAGCGGCTCGATCTGAATGGCGACGGCGAGCTCACGCCCGACGAACTTCAGCCGGTGGTGGTGGTGACCACGCGCGCCTGACGCTTCGCGCCCACGGGCACGGCTTCGGAAGCCGCATTCCAACGTCAGGTATCAGGCGCGAAGTTCGCGCTCGACTGCACGGTGGCCGGTTGCGACACACTGTCTTCACCCCGCATGAAGACTGCACTCCGCCTGGTTCTGGTCCTCGCCTGCACTTCCGCCTTTGGCCTCGCGTCGGCTCGGTCCGCCACCCCGGAAGCACGTGCGATCGAGGCGGAAATCCGCCAGCTGGACGCCAGTCGCATCGCTGCGCTGCTCAAGAACGATTTGAAGGCGCTGGAACAGTTGTTCGCGGAGGACATGGTGTACGTCCACTCCGCCGGGAAGATCGACGCGAAGAAGCCGTACCTGGCGTCCCTCGCCGCGGGCAATCTCACTTACCTTTCGATTCGGTACGATCCTGCGCCGGGCGTGCTGGTGGCGGGCCGGGAAACCGCGGTGGTCACGGGCCGCGCGGCGATTGAGTTCAAGACCAAGGCCGGGCAGTTGAACCAACGCGTGCTCACGACCACGACCGTTTACGCGCGAGGCGCGGCGGGTTGGAAAGTGGTGTCGTACCAAGCGACTCCGGTCGTGCCGTAGCCGGCGCGATTGGGTTTGGACCCAACCCGTTCCGGTTCGTGCGGCGTGAGAATCAATCGTCGACGTCCTTGGTTGCGGCGGCGGTGAGCGTCTTGAGCAGCAACAGGACGGTTTGATCCATCACCTCCCGACGAAGGCCGGCCAGCAGCACGCGGGTGGCATCCGACACCTCGCCCTTCTGGCCGCCACCAAAGATGCCGTCGAGGATCTCCTCGAAAGGGGAACTGTCTGCCAGCTTCTCGAGTTCCGCCACGAGTGCCGCCGCGTCGTTGTTGGCCGTGCGCTTTCGTTTCAGATCCTTCCTGCGCGCGTTGAACCGCAGCGCAATCGTTTCAACGCGAGCGTCCACCCCGCCCGCTGCGCGCCGCTGCTTCTTGTAGAGCGCGATCGCTTCATCAAAGCGGTGGCACTCGACCAGTTCCTGAACAGTCAGCGTTTTCGCGGTGGACATGAGAACAGTTTCTCGAAGAGGAAAGGAAACCGATGCCAGGGCAAAGGCTGACACCGGTCGGTCCGGACGGAGCGAATGCACTCGCAGCCGCGCTGACAAGCGCGGTTCACCGCGGGCCGGTTGGGTTCTGCGGGCGATCGCATCGCGCCAGGACCCGTGGAACAACTCACTCGATTCGTGGGTGCGTTTCCACTGCCGCCGGCTTCACGTGACGCTGCCCTGGCGGTGACGCTGGAGACCGCGGTGTACACGTTGGAACTCTACACCAAATCCGACGCGCCGACCGAGGTGCTGGGTGAGGTGTAGGTGACGCCGTAGTTCGGACCCGTCGGCATGGGCCGTCTCCGAGCGCACTCGGTCGGGGTCGAGGCGAGGCCATGCCTGGATTGCCCATCGCTGCAACGCCATGGTTCCCGCAGTACGACGACTGCGGACCCTTCGTCCAACTGGCCCCGGATTTGCTTTCAGACGCGACATTCCGCCGCGAGCACGCCAACGCTGTCCCGGTTCACCCCACATCCACCATGGAACGAAAAACCGCCAACGCCTTCGATCAGGAACTCCTGGATCTCTACGACTACTACGTTCACGGCCAGATCGACCGCCGTACCTTCCTCGAACGCGCCGCCAAGTATGCCGTCGGCGGACTCACCGCGCTGGCGCTGCTGGAAATGCTCAGCCCGCAGTACGTCCTGGCGGCGCAAGTCCCGAAGGAGGACGCGCGGGTCAAGGCCGAGTACGTCAAATTTGCCTCGCCTGCCGGCCACGGCGAGGGACGCGGCCTGCTCGCCCGGCCGTCGAACGCCACGGGTAAACTCCCGGGCGTGGTCGTCGTGCACGAGAACCGCGGGCTGAATCCGTACGTCGAGGATGTCGCCCGCCGGGTCGCGCTCGCCGGGTTTGTCGCCTTTGCGCCGGATGCGCTGTATCCATCGGGCGGCTATCCCGGGGACGACGACAAGGGCCGGGAACTGCAGGGCAAGCTCGACCGCAGCAAGGTCATCGAGGATTTCGTCGCCGCGGCAAAATTCCTTCACGGCCATACCGCCTGCAACGGGAAGCTCGGGGTCGTGGGTTTCTGTTTCGGCGGCGCGGTCTCGAACACCCTCGCCTGGCGGCTCCCCGACCTGATCAAGGCGGCCGTGCCGTATTACGGCGGGCAGCCCTCCGCGGAGGAAACGGCGAAAATCAAGGGGGCGTTGCTCATTCACTACGCCGAACTCGACACCCGGGTGAACGCCGGCTGGGCGGCCTACGAGACGGCGCTGAAGGCCGCCAAGGTCGACTACACGATGCACATGTATCCGAAGGTCAACCACGGCTTCCACAACGACACGACTCCGCGCTACGACAAGGAGGCGGCCGAGTTGTCCTGGACCCGGACGATCGCCTTCTTCAAGCAGAAGCTCGGTTGAACCGACCTCCCGTCGCTCCGCGGGCGGGTCCGCCCCGACGATTCGCGCCTGCGCGCGGTGCGGCCCGGGGCCCTGCCGGGTCAATCGCTCGCCGCCGTCTCAGCGGACCGCGCCCGCGCGCGCCTGCAACGATTCGAAGCGGGCACGGGTCGCGGCGTCGGGGGCGAGGTTCAGCCCCAGACTGATCAGCCAGCGGGCGGTATCGGTGAAACCGTGACGGAGGCTGAGTTCTGCGGTGCGATGGACGAGTTCCACGCGGCGAGGAAACAGACGGACGCCCTCCTCCAACACGGCGAGATCGGCGCGCGCCGGCGCCTGCGCGGACGTCGCCCAAACCTCCGCGATGAGCTCGTAGACTTCGGGTAGCGGCGGCTGCTGGCTGCGCGTCCCCAGTAGGGGCGTGAGCACGGTGCCCGCCTCCCCGGCGTTGAGTCCAGGTGCGGCGCCGGCGCGTGCGGCGCGCAATGCGGCGAAGCGCAGCCGCGCGAGTTCGAAACCCGCCCGCGGCCGGAGGGGCGTGTTGTCCGCGGCGGCTGCTTCGAGGAAATCGCGCGCCGCGCCGTCGTCGCCGGCGTCGACTTCACACAGGCCCATGACCGCCAGCAGAGGCGCGTCGCGGTGGCCGCGTTCTTCCGCGCGCCGCAAGGTCCGGCGAGCCTGTGCCACGTATTTGGATACGAGCACCGGAAAGTGCGCCTTGACGAAGCCGATTTCGAGCCGTTCCCATTCGCCCTTGATGCGCGCGATCTCCCCTTCGCTGGCGGGCCGCAGCGGGAACTCCGGCAGGCGGGGCCGCGTCGCGGGCCGCAGCGCGAGCCGATCGCGCATGGCTTCCGCCAAATGGGCGGTGAGTTGCTGTTGAGCGGTTGCGAAATCGAGGCCGAAGCATTCTCGAAAAAGTGCTTCGGTGACTGACTCCGTCGCCGCGCGGGCGGCGAATGTCCAAAACGCCGTCCGTCGCGGCGCGCCGCGGCCCGCCAGTCCCCAGTGGACAAACAGGGCGGACTGAGCCTGCCACAGCGACAGTGTTTCGCCCTGCGCGGGATCGCCCGACGACAGGTCACCGGCAAGGAATTCTCCGAGCGGCAGCAAGGCGCGATTCGCGGCGGGCCCGGACTTCAACGCCGCGCTGCCCGTTTCCGAGAGCCAGTCGAGTCGGTCGATGGTGAGCGCGTCTTCAGTGAACCGGGCCCGCGCAAACAGGGAGAGGACGCCGCTCACGTACCACGGCGGCAGTGCAGGCAGGCGGTTGCGCAGGAGGTAGGCGACGTAGTCGGAGGTGAGCGCGACCCGGCTGGCGTTGAACTCGCTTTCCTTCACCATCGCGAACAGAGCCCCCGCGTCCCGATCCCACAGTCGGAGATTGGGCAGATAGGTGTAGCGCGGCGGAGGCGGACGGCGACGCAGGCGCCCGTCGTCGATCGGCACGACCACGTCGTCAAGGCGGTCCTGTTCAGCGGCAGTCAGGGCCATCTGGGCGACGACTTCCTGAGAGGTCGGCGGCTGGTGCGCGCTGTCGACGAACAGCAGCGTGCCTTTCACCGACAGATTCAGTTGGAGCGTCGGCGGGAGCAGTTCGGCCAGCAGGATATGGAGACGGTGATGGTTGGCGACGAGTTCACGCGTGAGCCGATCGGAACAGGTCGAAAGGACTTCCCACCCGGCCACGTCAGCGTAACGCCACGGCAGCGGCTTCGCGCTTTCCTCGACCAGATACGGCGGCAGCGCGATCACTTTGGGCTCGGCGGCCGCAACCGCGCCGGGGAGGAGACTGGCGGCGAGGAGAAAGAGGAGGCGGTAACGTGGCATCGGACGAGTCGCGCCCAAAGGTTAGTCGGGTCGTGGTGCCGGCGACGAGCGGGAATCGGCTGCGTTGCCTGCTTGGCTGAGCCATGTGCGCGGAGAAAAACTCGATTAGACTTCGTTTTGCCGCCACACGTGGGGGCTTCCCGTAAAAACATGCGCCGAAAACTCCTGCTGCCGGGTGCGGCACTCGCCGGCTGCGCACCCTCTCCCCGCGTGAGCTTCGTCCAGCAGCCGCAACCGTCCCGCCCTCCGCTGGGCATCGAGAAAATTGCGAACATTCGTTTCGTGAACATCGGGAACGGCGGCAACGGGGCCGTGCTGGAGACCAGCGCAGGAGCTCAAGCGGTCTGCAGTCGCCGATCCGCCGCCGCCGATCTCACGGCAACGGCCTGAGCCCGAACTGGTGGAGCGGTGAACGATGATCGTGCCCGGCCAGCCTTGCTTTCATCGTTACGTCGCGCTCGGCGACAGCTCGACCGAGGGCATCGATGATCCCGACGGCGCCGGCGGGTATCGGGGCTGGTCGCAGCGCCTGGCGGAATCGATCGCGGCCGCGCAGGGCGGATTGCTCTACGCCAACCTTGGCGTGCGGGGCCTGACCACCGCGCAGGTTCGGGAGCGCCAGCTCACCGCAGCCCTCGCGATGCAGCCCGATCTCGCGACGCTGTTCTCCGGCACCAACGACGTGACAGGCCTGCGCTTCGACGTGGACCAAGTCGCGGCCGACTTCGAATACATGCAGCGTGCGCTGGTCGCGACGGGAGCGACGGTGCTCAGCTTCACGCTGCCCGACCTCACGCCGCTCATGCCCCTGGCGCGGTTGATCGCGCCGCGCATTGCCGCCCTCAATCAGGCCTTCCGACTGGCGTCGCGGCGCACGGGCGCGATCCTGGTCGACTTTGCCTCTCATCCGGGTGCCACGGATTCACGACTGTGGAGCGACGACCGGATCCACGCCAACGCCGACGGGCACGCCCGCATCGCCGAGGCCCTGGCGCAGGCCCTGCACCTGCCGGGGAGCGGCGACTCCTGGAAGCAGCCCTTGCCTCCCCTGAAGAAACCTACGCGCCGTCAGCGTTGCGCCGCCGAGGCGCGATGGATCGGGCGACATCTGCTGCCGTGGATAGGGCAGGGCCTCACCGGTCATTCCTCGGGCGATGGGCGCGCGTGCAGGCTGCCGCAGCTGAGGCCGCTGTGACCGGTATCGGCTGGGACGCACTGGGACCGCGACCGCCCCCGGTCGCCTTCGATCCATGCGACCGAGGGCGGTCGCGGTCCCAGGTCACCGCCGGAGCTGATGCCTGACCCTCTCCGAGGATGTCGCTCACGATGCGATTTTCTCGAGCTTCACGATGCGGCCGTATGCCACCCACTCGGCGATGAAGATGCTGCCGTCCTGATCGAACGCGGCATCGTGCGGGCACACAAATTTGCCCGGCGTGAAATGGTCGCTGGTCTTCGTGCGCAGGGCGCGCACTTCCGTCTTGTTGGTCCAGCCGTCACCGAGGTTTGCGACGGTCTGATAATTTTCGTCGACCAGCGTGACGCGCGCGTCGAGATCCGGAATCACGACGAGCTTTCCCTGTTGATCGAAATGGCGCGGAGAGCGCACCGGCGTGGGGAGGAAGCGACGATGTTCACCGTCAAGGGTGAGCGCCTGCAGCCGGCCGGGTTTCTCCCCCTTCGGATCGTTCTCGCCCACGACCAACAGCGGTTCCGGTCCCCGGCGATCGACGAAGAGCCCGTGCGGATGCTGTGTCTGGCCCGGGTTCTCGCCGGGACCGCCAAAGGTGCGGACGTAGCGTCCGTCGCGCGTCAGGTGGTGGATGTAGTAAGAGCCGTAACCGTCGGACAGATACACGTCACCGTTGGGCGCGACGGCGACATTTGAGGGACGGTACTTGAGGTCGCGGCCCTTGTACCACGCCGGTTGCTCGACGTGCCAGAGGACCTCGCCCTCGAGGGTGGTCTTGAAGAGGCCCCGTTGCAGGTCCGTGAGGTAGAGAATCTCCCGGCCCTGCTCGACCGTGAGATCGAAACCATGCGCGCCGCCGACGAACTGGGCGCCCCACGAACGGACGAAATTCCCCTTCGGATCGAAGACGACGACGCAGTCCTTGCTCGGCGATTCCGGCCGCGAAGTGTGGAACACGTGCACGAAACGGTTGCGATCGACGACAACGCCGTGCGTGAGGCCCCACTGAATGTGCGCGGGCAGCTTCGCCCAGCGGTCGTTGAAGCGATAGCGATGCGCGCCTTCCCCGACGATCACCGGTTCGGCTTCGCGGGCAGCGAGGCGGGATGCGACGCAGACAGTCGCAAGCGTAGAGAGGAAATGGCGGCGCGAGGTGGGCATGGGGAGTCTCGGAGCGATGGGGGTGACGCCGGATAATGAGGGAGTCCGGTTTCGGCATCTTACCCGGTACGTGTTCGATCGCCCATCATTTTTCGCTGATCGTCAGCGTCGAATTCGCCTGCAGTCGCTGCGCGATCCGTGCGGCGTGAGTGGTCGCGACGGTTGCATGAATTGCGTTTGCTCCGGTGAAGCGCGCCACTCAGTGCTTGGTCTCCGATGAAACGTCGCGTCGCTGCACCGCTCCTGCTGATGGCCCTGGCCGGGGTGATCGCGGCGACGTTTGCGTGGCATACGCGGCACGTGTGGGAGGATTTCTACATCACCTATCGGGTGAGCAAGAACCTGGTGCTGGGCCATGGCCTGGTTTACCAGGTGGGCGAGCGCGTTCATACGTTCACGTCGCCCCTCGGGGTGTTGTTGCCGGCGCTGACGCTGTGGGTGACGGGCGGCCGGTCTGATGCGGCGGCGCTCATCGGGTTCCAGGCGCTGAGCATCGTGGCGTGGGCCGGCTCGATTGCCGCGGTGTGGGTGTTGTGCCGCCGGAGATGGGAGTTGTCCGCAGGGACCAGCGTCGTGGCTGTCGTGCTCTTGCTGACCGACGCGAAGGCGGTGGATTTTTCCGTAAACGGAATGGAGACGGGCTTCATGCTGCTGTTTCTCGCCCTCTTTCTTCTGGCGCTGCAAACGCGCGACACCGCCCGCGGCTGGATTCACCTCGGACTGGCGGCGGCAGGGCTCCAGTGGACGCGTCCCGATGCCTGTGTGGTCGGCGTCGCCGTCGCCGCCGGCTTCGGGCTTTTCTCGCCGCAATCCTTGCCGGGCGGAGATCGGCGGACGGGATTGGTCTTCCTCGTCAAGGCCGCGGCTTTGGCCGCCATCCTGTACCTGCCCTGGATCGTATTCGCCGCTGCCTACTATGGTTCGCCGATCCCGAATACCGTGGTGGCGAAAGTCCAGGCTTTCAGCGGATGGGCCTTCGATTCGTGGCGGGAATGGCTGCGGGTGCCGTGGCTGAGGGGGCTCGGTGCGGCGCCGCTGCCCATTTATGCGCACATGGGCGGATGGCCGGAGGCGGCGCTGGTTGCCGGTTATTATACCAGCTGTGTCCTCGGTCACTGGTGGTTGCTGCCGTGGGCGGATCGACGCGGTCGCGCGTGTAGTTTTGGGGCGTTCCTGTTCGGGCTCTATCTGAGCCAGATCAATTTGTATCCATGGTATCTGCCCCCGGCATCCCTGCTCGCAATTCTCACGGCGGCATTCGCCATGACAGATGCGGCCCGCTGGCTGCACCGGCTTGGACGCGCGCGTTGGGTTGGACCGGCCTGCGTCGGCGTCGGGCTCGTGTTCGCGCAGTTGGCGTTGTTGGTAAGCACGGCCCGCCAGGTGAAGCTTCAGCAAAGTCTCATCGAAGGGCAACGGGCCGCGATTGGCTTGGAATTGAAGAAACATGCGCAGCCCAACGACCGCGTGTTTCTCGAGTGCATCGGCTACATCGGATTTCATTCCGGGCTGAAGGTTCTCGATTACCCAGGACTTTCCGCTCCGGAGGTCGTGCGGGCGCGACGAAACATCGGTGACGATTGGGCGCTGCTGGTGAGACACTTCAAGCCGGAGTGGCTGGTGCTCAGGCCGGGCGAGGTGCCCAAAGTGAATTCACCCCGCTATCCGGAATTTGCCGCGGACTATTTTGTGGCCGGAACGTTTTCCCGGCAGCGCGAGATCGACACCCTGCGACCGTTTGCCGGCATCGACTACCTGCGATATGATCAGACGTTTATCGTGCTGCACCGTCGCTGATCGCCTGCGGATGGTGCGCCGCCATGCCGGAAGACACTGCTTACGCCTTCTCATCCGGCGCCGGCGTGGCGCTCTGCCGGTGCACGCGGATGGCCAGCAATGTGCCGAGGACGGCGATGATGAGCAACGGCGTGCCGTCGGAGTCGTCGGGGACCGCAATGGCGTTGGATCCACCGAGGGTATTCGCGCTGGGCTCGCTCGTCGTCACATTGACGCTGTCAAACGCGAGGTGATTGGCGTCGCCGTAACCGATTGCCGCGCCCCGGTCGTAAAACCAACCGTTCGGGTTCGGTCCCGACCACGGCACGGCTTCGTAACCCACGGCCGTCGATCGCACGAGCAATTGATCGAACGGCGTCGCACTCGTCGCCGTGAGCGTGCCGCCGCCGTGGCTCCGGTTGTCGCGGCCGAACTGCAGGCCGCCGGTGGCGACAATCGTGCCGTCGAACATCGCCAGCCACTCGACGTTCACGTCCATCAGGCCGTATTCGATCGCATAGAAGTTCCAGTCGAAGCCGTAGGTCAGCGAGACGGATCCCATCAGCGTACCGGGCGCGCTGATACCGACCCAGCCCTGGTTGGAAACCGACAGCGCATTGCCGCCCGCGTAGTACGGGCCGCCGCCGAAAAGTGTGCCCGCGAAGCTGCCGCCGACGACGTTGAAGCCGGTCGGCGAGGTGAACTGGATGCCCCCTTCCTGGTAGCCGGAGGCGACGGACGCATAGGGATTGAGCCCGTCAAACGTCGCCGTCAGCGCGAACGCGGGTGCGGCGATCGCCGACCAGCCGAGGATTGAAACGAGGTGGAGTGCGTTGGTCTTCATGCCGGAAATCAGGAGGCCGCGGGGAGCGACGGCCGGTCGCGCGTGACACCGGCAGGGCGCCGGTTCGCAGGGAGGGAAGGGGAAGCGGTTGAGTGCACGTGTCGGTTCATGCTCAGGGCACGGCGTAGATTTCCAGCAGCGCGACGCCTTCGGCGTTGTCCTTGCCGGCGACCTCGACCGTGTAGGCTCCGGGCGGGAGGGTGACGAGCAGGCCCGAGTCCAGGCTGCCTTCGGCGAGGGCAAATGCGCCGACACTCGCGGAGGCGGCATTGACGAGCGCCCCGCCGCCTGCCGACCAGTTGTCGTTGCTCCCCACAATCGTCTGGCCCGAAAAAATCGTCACCACCGGATCCGCCAGCGTATCGGCAATGCCAAACGCGGCGAGGGTCGGTCCGACCGCGCGGATCAGCATGCGCTTGTAGGCGGGCCCCTGCACGACGAACCCGCCGATGATCGTGCCCTCGCCGGAACGCACGTGCGCGCGGATCGAGAGATTCAAGGTGCGGCCGTTGTCGTCGGTGGGATAAAGCTCGGCGAGGCCGATGCCCGTCTGTCCGCTGGCACTGGATACGTGCACGGTGTAGCCGCCGGCGGGCAACCGCGCGATTCGCGCGGAGTCGGCGCTGCCGGGCGCGAGTGGAAAGGCGCCGACGCTGCGGGTCAGCGCGGGCAGCGCGGCGGCGTCGAGTGAGTTCTGCCAGCCCGCATTGCGAAAGAGTTCATTGCCGTCGGCGGAGAAGATGCGGAGCAGCGGATCCGGCAGCGTGTGGCTCGCGCCGAAGAGGGCGAGGGCCGGGCCAACCGCCCGGGCGAGGAATTCCTTGCCGGTGGTATCCGCAATGGCGACACCCGCGATCAGCGTGTCGGCGTCCGATCCCACCAGGGCCCGGCTCGAAAGATTGACGAGCCGCGCCCGCGGCAGCAGGGGCGACGCGCTGGCGCTCGCGGCCGCGGAGCTCCACGGACTGCCGGGAAAAACGGCAGTGGCATCGGCGCTGTAACAGCGCACGTGCACGTTGGCATCCGCCGGCACGGTGAGCGGATCGGACGTGAGGATCGTGTTCGGCGCGACGGCACCGCCGTGGGCGCGCGGATCCGAGCCGTCGAGCGTGTAAGCGAGCTGGACACCCGCCTGACCCGTGAAGGTGATCGTGCCGCCGGAGGCGGCCACCTTGGGCGCCGCGATGAACTGCCGGTCAATCCACTCGGCGCGGTGAGTGACCCAGCTCTTGAGCTGGCCGACCTCACCGAGAAAGCCGCCGGGAAAACGGCTCTGATTATCAATCCAGCGCGCGGCATCCCGCGCGGCGGCCTCGGGTCCGACCTCGGCGGCGAGGGCATCAGCGAGGCGGGAGAGACTGGACGCGGAAAATTCGTCCGTGCGCAGCGCCTGCCAGCGATCAATCCACGCCTGCATGAACTCGGGGTCCTTGGTCAGCGGACCGAACCAGCCGTAGTTCCAGACGTCGACGTTCCCGGCCGTGTCCCACGTGGACCATACCGCGTTGCGCGCGTCGCCCGATCCCATCGAGCCGTCGAAGTCCCAGACCGGCCCCGAGACCAGTTTTCCACCGCGATCCTTCGTGAAATATTCGCTGCGGTAGAGCGCGTCGACGTTGCCGGTGAGAAGCTGGAGGATGTGGTGATCGACCCATGACGGCAGATCGATGTAGTCGAGATAGGCGCGCGTGGTGAACGCCAGGTCGTAATCCGCAAAGAGCGTGTCCTCCATCCGTTGCAGATAGCCCCGGATGTAGTCGCGCTGGGGCGTGGACAGCTTGCCGGCGTTGGGCGCGTAGATGACCACGGCGGTGTCCTCCTTGGTCGGAATGCCGCGACTGGTGGTGAAACTGAAGTGGTCAACATCAGGGACGACGTCGAGTTTCACGATGTAGCCGCCGGTGATGGTGCGCGGCCCGTTGTCCTCGGGCTCGAGCGAGGCGATCGGCACGCGGTCCCTCCCGATCTTGATGCGTTCGGTCAGGACACCGATGCCGTAATAGTCGGAGCGATCGAGGCCGTCGCCGTTTTCGTTGACGAAGGTTTCGACGAAGCGGGTGCGCGGCGCCCAGCGGCCGATGCGGTTGCTCAGCGCGTAGACGAAGGCGTTGCGGATGTACGAGCGGTCCGTCAGCCAGGGTCCCACCAGCGCCCAGTCCTCGTGCGCCTCGAGGCCCACGAGCGGCTGCGGCCGATTGCGGCCTTGTTCGTCGAGCAGCGTGACGCTGAAACTCGACTTCGGGAAGCTGGCGGAAAAGTTGCCGCGCACGGCCATCGTCGCGGCCGAGGTGACGCCTGGTGCGTCGGGAAAGCCCGCCGCGCCCGCGTCGTACGCATAAAGCCACGCCGGGTGATCGATGCCATCCTTGAACAGCGCGCCCGCGCCGTGGTTGTCGAGGACGATGACGGGAAGTTTGGTCGTGAAGCGGGTGAGCGAGGCACCGATCTTCAGAAACTGGGCCGAGGTCGCGCGACCGCTGACGAGTCCGTCGTTGGAGAACACTGCCGCGCGAACGATCACGGTGGTGTCGATGACGAGCGGGGTGGAATACTCCGGCGACGCCGCCGTGGGATCAGGCACGTTCGCTCCGGTGGAGGACGGCATCGCAATCACATAACGGATCTTCTGGCCCGGTCCGGCACCCGCCAACGCGAGTTGAAAGGGTTCGGTGAAGAGTCCCGCTGAACGAGAGAGGCTGACGCTCTCGGGTAGCATCAGGGCGCTTCTCCCGCCGTTGACGGTGCCGGGCGTCGGTTGCTTGAAGTAGCCGAGCGGACTGCCAAAACCGCCGGGCGGCTGTATCACTCCATAGGAGACGTCCTCGAGTTGCGGCGGCAGGGTGGGGGCGAACTCGGAGACGGCGGTCTCGCCATCGGATTTGAAGAGCCCGAGATATTCGCCGCCGGCCTCGAGACGGAAATTCGTGTGCAGCGGCTGCCCGATCGTGCGCCGGTCCTTGCCGGAAGCGAAGATGACGACGAATCCTCCGGCGGGCAGGATGAGCGCGGGAAACTGCCACTTCGTCCGGCTCGCGCGGTTGTCGGTCAGATACCAGCCGGTGAGATCCGCCACCTCGGGACCCGGATTGTACAGTTCAATCCAGTCCGAGAAACTGCCGTCGTCGTCGGCCAGCGTGGAGCGGTTCGAAGCCATGACTTCGTTGAGGCGCGGCTCGGCCGCCAGCGACAGCGCAACCACGGTTGCGCCAGCAGCGCAGGCCATCCAAGCCCGTAGTCCGCGGCGTGGGCGTCCCGGCGAATGCGGTCGATGCTGGAGCCACGCCTTCATCGGGTGCGCAGCGTCCGCGCAACATCATATGCCGACGCCGACGACCGGGAGGGCACGTGCGTCCACGACGTTGGCGTTCCCACGCCGGCGGCTGGCCGGCAGGAGCGGTCTTGTCGGAAGTAAGGATCGGCTGGAGACATCGCGGCGACATCTTCATCGGCTGAATCGGACTGATCCTTAGGGGAGCGGAGGTAAAAAACGGGGGAGAATTCCGGCTTGGAGGTGGAATTAACGCTCAGGTGGCGCGGTAAAACCCCCTGTTGCTCGTCCGCTGGGCGAACCATGAGCCAACGTCTGCGGTCGTGCTCGGCGTCCGTCATGCTCCAGCAGACGCTGGCCACCGCTGCTGGTGTCCGGGCGTCTGCAGAATTCGGACGAAAGCGGTTTTCTTACGCGCGATACTGTTCCGCCGGTTCACAAAACGAAACCGGCCGCGACGCGGATCGATGTCCGCGCGCGGCCGGGCCGGCGACAAAGGTGTCGTGGAAACTCCGAGGCTTACTGCGCGACCGAAGGCGCAACGGAGCGCAGGTAGGCAGTCACGGCTTCGGCATCCTTCCGGTCCATCCGGTACGGAGGCATCGGTGGCAGGGCCGCCGGGCGGCCGTTCGGACGCTCGCCCGTCATCAGAAAGTGCACGGTGTCCTCGGCGGTGAAGCCGGCCGGAAGTCCGGCAAGTTTCGGCGCCACCGGCATCCAAGGCATCGGCACGGTGGCGGCGAACGCGATGGGCGCGCCCGCGAGATGTTTGCCCGGGATGAACTCGCCCTTTTCATCGCGGGGAGAATGGCAGTCGACGCACATGCCGACGCGGTGCACGAGATAACGACCGCGCTCGATGCGCTCGTCCTCCGTCGCCTGGCGGGCGGAATCGCCGAGGGCGCGATTGGAAATGAAGGCGAGGGCGAACACGGCGGCGGCGACGGTGACGCCCGTGGCGAGGAAGGCAGGTACGGGTTTCATGACTGGTGAGTGGTGGACTGGTTGAGCCGGGAACCTGCAGGCAGGTCCGGACGAGTGAACCCGTCCACGCTAACATGCCGTCGCCGGACTGTGAATGGGCCGAGCGGATACTAGCCGATCGGCCATCGGATGACGGCCGCGGGCCCCGGGCGATGAAGGGCACGCGGCCGCTTCGCCCTGTCTTTGCACGGTGGCGGGTAACACCCCATTTCTCCGGCATGCCGCGCGCAGTAGCGTGTAGCCACCATGGCTGAAACTCCTCCGCGCGATCCCAATAAAGTGGCCGCTCCCATCACTGCCCTTGCCAAAAGCGAGGCGCGCGAAGAAACCTCCGCCGCTTCCGTCGCGCCGCCCGCCGGTCGCGGAAAAATTTCCCCGCTGAGCATCGTTCTCGGCGTCCTTTGCGTGATCCTCGCTCTCGTCGCGGTGGTGATCTGGAAACGCGTGGGCGCGCGCGACATGGTGGTCGTGCAAACGCAGAATCGTTTGGAGCAGGTTCAGGCGAACGCAGTCCTGATCCAATCAAAGGTAACCGAGGCCACCGCCGCCACGGCGAGAATTCAGCAGCAGTTGGACGCGGCCAAGGCCGAATCCATGCAGTTCAAAGCGGAACTGGAGAAGGCCAGGAGCGAAGCGGTCGAGGTGCAGGCGGTGCTGGAAAAGGCCCGGCAGACCTCAACCGACTTTCAGACGAAGATGGAGGAAGCCAAGGTTGCTTCAATCAAGCGTCAGGGCGAGGTCGAGGTCGCCCAGACCCAGACCGCCATCGTGCAGGCCCAGTTGAACGCGGCCACGGCCGACGGGCTGCAGACCCAGGCGAAACTGGCCGAGGCCGTGACACAGGGCACTGCATCCCAAGCCCTCGTCGCCGAGACGCAGGGAAAATTGGCAAAGGCCGAGAACGATCTGGCGCTGACAAAAAAGCTGCCGGCAAAGCGGTAGTCGCCCGCGTCCGCCTTATTTCGCCATCGCGGGCTCGCCGCCGGCGGCCGGCTCGCGCTGCGCGATCCGTTTGCGCGCCTTCGCCGTGAAACGGTCCAGGTACACGTAGATCACCGGTGTGATGTAGAGCGTCAGCAGCTGGGAAACGACCAGTCCGCCGACGACGGCGAGGCCGAGCGGACGCCGCGAGTCGGCGCCGGCACCGAGTCCCAGCGCGATCGGAATGGCCGAGGCGAGGGCGGCGAAGGTGGTCATCATGATCGGCCGGAAGCGCACGAGACACGCCTGGACGATGGCCGTCTCCGCGGTGATTTCGTGCTGAGAGCGCGCGGCGAGGGCGAAGTCGATCATCATGATCGCGTTCTTCTTCACGATGCCGATCAGCAGGATGATGCCGACGTAGCCCATCACGTTCAGTTCCTCCTTGAACAGCCAGAGCGTGCCGAGCGCGCCGAAACTCGCCGCGGGCAGGCCGGAAAGAATGGTGATCGGATGGATGAAGTCCTCATATAGAATTCCGAGCACGATGTAGATCACGAGCACCGCCATGATCAGCAGCAGCCCGAGGCCCTGCATCGACGAGGCGAAGGCCTGGGCCGAACCCTGGAAGCCGAAGCTGATCGCTGCGGGCAGTTCCTTGCGGGCGAGTTCGCTCACGATCTCGGTGGCCTGACCGAGCGAGAAACCGGGCCGCAGATTGAACGAGATCGTGACGGCCGGCACCTGACCGAGATGGTTCACCGTGAGCGGACCGACCTCGCGCTTGAGCTCGGCCACCGCGTCGAGCGGGATCACCTTGCCCGACTTCGTCCGCAAATAGAGCAGCGACAGCGCGTCGGAGTTTTTTTGAAACTCCGGGGCCATCTCCATGATGACGAAGTACTGGTTCGTCGGCGTGTAGATCGTGGAAACCTGGCGCGAGCCGTAGGCGCTGTAGAGCGACTCCTCGATTTGCTGCGGCGAGATGCCGAGCGCCGCGGCGCGATCGCGCTTGATGGCCACGCGGAGCTGCGGATTCGAGATCTGCAGATCCGAATTCACGTCCTGCAGGTCGCCGATGGCGCGCATCTTCTTCTCAATGGCCTGCGCGGCGCCGTAGAGTTCGTTCAGATCGGTACCGAAGAGCGTCACCTGATAAAGCGCCTTGGTCAGCGATCCGCCGATGCGGATCGGGGGCAGGATTTGCGGGTAGCAGCGCAGACCGGGAATGACGGCCAACTTTTTGCGGAGATCCTGGACGATCTCGGCGGCAGGTGGCCGCTGGCTCCGCGGCTTCAACCGCATGAACATGCGCCCCTGATTGGTCGTGGACACCGTGGGGCCGCCGCCGAGGGCCGACATGAACGCCTCGACGGCCGGATGCTGCGCGACGATGGCCGCTGCGGCCTCCTGGTGTTTCACCATCTCCGAGAACGACACATCCTGCGCGCCCTCCGTGAAGACGAAGATCTGGTTCGTGTCGTCGGTCGGAATGAAACCCGTCGGCAGCACGCGTCCGACGACCACGGTCAGAATGACCATGACGCCGGCCACGCTGACCGTGAGGAGCCGGTGGCGCATCGCGGCGCGCAGGGTGCGTTCATAGAGCGACACCATGCGGTTGAACGCGCGCTCGCTCGCCTGATACATCCGGCCGTGGCCGTTCGTCGCGCCGGCGCGATGCGGCTTGAGAAAACGACTGCACAACATCGGCGTGAGGGTGAGCGACACCAGGCCCGACACCAGAATCGAGGCCGTGATCGTCACCGCGAATTCATGCAGCAGGCGGCCGAGAATGCCGCCCATGAACAGCACCGGGATGAACACGGCGACGAGCGAGAGCGTCATCGACATGATCGTGAAACCGATTTCGCCCGCGCCCTTGAACGCCGCCTCGCGCACCGGCATGCCCTGCTCGATGTAGCGCACGATATTTTCGAGCATCACGATCGCGTCATCGACCACGAAGCCCACGGAGAGCGTGAGCGCCAGCAACGAGAGGTTGTCCAGCGTGTACCCGAAGAAGTGCATCACGATGAACGTGCCGAGCAACGCCATCGGGATCGCGAAGGACGGGATGATCGTGGCGGTGAGCGACCGCAGGAAGAGGAAGATCACGAGCACCACGAGCGCGACCGACAGTACGAGCGTGAACTGCACGTCGTGCACCGACTCCCGCACGGAGATCGACTTGTCCATCAGGATCTCGATGCCGACCGAGGCGGGCATCTGCTGGCGCAGGGTCGGCAGCAGCGCGCGGATGCGGCTGACGAGCTCAATCGTGTTCGTGCCGGGCTGACGCTGGATGCCCAGGCCGATCGCGCGATTGCCAATGCCGTTTTTGTAGAACCAGTAGCCGACGCGGTTGTCCTGCACGTTGTCGATCACCTGGGCCAGTTCCCCGAGCCGGACCGGGGCGTTGTTGCGGTAGGCCACGACAATCTGGCTGAACTCGGCGCTGTTCGCGAGCTGGCCGGAGGCGACGACGGTCACGGTCTGCTGGTTGCCGTCGAGGATGCCGGTCGGAAGATTGACGTTGTGCGACGTGAGCGCGGTGCGCACCTCGTCGAGCGTGATCCCGCGGCTTGCCAGCGCGCGTGGATCAAGCTGCACCCGCAGCGCGTATTTCTGGGCGCCATACACCTGCACGAGCGCGACGCCGTCGACCATCGAGAGACGTTGCGCGACCCTGGTTTCGGCGAACTCATGCACGACCGAGAGCGGCAGTGATGGCGATGTGACCGACATGAAAAGGATCGGTGAATCGGCCGGGTTCGTTTTGCGAAACGACGGCGGCGCCGGCATGTCGTTCGGGAGCCGGCGCTGCACGGCGGCGAGCGCGGACTGCACGTCCTGCGCGGCGGCGTCGATGTTGCGCTCGAGGGCGAACTGCAGGGTGATGGCCGTGGCGCCGAGCGAACTCGTCGACGTCATCGAATCGATGCCGGCGATGGTGGAGAACTGCTGCTCAAGCGGCGTGGCGACCGCCGAGGCCATCGTCTCCGGCGTGGCGCCGGGGAGCGTCGCGGTGACCACGATCGTGGGAAAGTCGACGTTGGGCAGGTCACTGACCGGCAGGAACCGGTAGGCCATCGCGCCGAACACGCAGAGCGCCGCGGTCAGCAGCGTCGTCATCACCGGTCTACGGATACAGAGCGCGGGAAGGTTCATGGGGAGGCGGCAGTGGGTTTGCCGGAGGCGACGGCCGCGGCGAGGGTCCTGGCTTGGACCTTGACGCCAGGCACGAGTCGGAGCTGGCCGTCGGTCACGACCGTCTCCCCCGCGCGCAGGCCCTCGGCGATGAGGAGTTGATCGCCCGAGGCGCGCATGACCTTGACCGGGCGCAGTTCGACGCGTTCATCGGCCTGGACCACGTAGACGGTCGAACCGGACTGCCCGACCTGCACGGCGGAAGCGGGCACGACGATGGCACCGCGATCGACGCCGATGCGGGTCTGGACCTGGACGAACTGGCCGGGCCACAGCGTGTGGTCGGCGTTGTCGAAGAGCGCCTTCAGCACGATGGTGCCGGTGGTGGGATCGACGGCGTTGTCGAAGAAACTCAGCTTGCCGTCGGTGCGCGCCACGCCGGACGTGCGATCGCTGACGGCGACCGTGGCGTTGCCGGACACGAGGGCGGCGCGGATTGCGGCCAGCGTGACCTCGGGGACGGCGAAAGCGGCGGCGATCGGGGCGAGCTGGTTGAGCGTGACGATCGACTGGTTGACGTCGTTGGCCTTCACGAGCGCGCCTTCGTGCAGGATGAGCTGCCCGGTGCGGCCCGCGATGGGCGCGCGAATCTCGGTGTAGCCGAGCAGCAGCTCCGCGTTGGCGACGGCGGCTTCCTTGGCCTGGACGAGCGCCTTCGTGGTTTCGGACTTCGTGGCCAGCTGCGCGAACTGTTCCTTGGAAATCGCGTCCTGCTGCGTCAGCTGCTGGTAGCGTTCGACGTCGGCCGAGGCCTTGGTGAACTCGGCGCGGACGTTGGCGAGATCGGCGCGCGCGATGCGCAGCGAGTTTTCCAGCGGACGGCGATCCAGCGTGACGAGCAGATCGCCGGCCTTCACCTCGTCGCCTTCCTTGAAGTGGATGGTGGCGATCATGCCGTCGATCTGTGACTTCACCGCGACGGTGCGCAGGGCCTGGATCGATCCGACCGACTCGATGAGGCGCGGCACGTCGAGCTGCTGGGTCACGGCCACCTGGACGGGAACGGCCGGCGGCGCGCCGGTGGCGGCGGGTGCGTTGCTGCCGGGTTTGCAGGCGGCGAGGACCAGCAGGGCGGGCAGGAGCGGAAGGAGGGGACGTTTCATCATGGGCAGCGTCGACGGGCGTCCGCATCCATGCGGAGCAAGTTGGATTTGATGTGCAGCAAGTCGGCGATGAGCGCGTCGCGGCGGGCGGCGGAAAGACCCTGCATGTACTCCACGCGCATCGCCTCCGCCACCGTGGCCAGCTTTTCGATCAGCGGCTGGGTTTTCTTGGTGAGGTAAAGGTGATAGGCGCGCGCGTCGTCGGCGTGATCGCGGCGCTCAATTCTTCCTGCGCGCACGAGCCGGTCGACATGCCGGCTGACGGTGATTTTTTGGATCTGCATCGCGTCGGCAAGATCGCTCTGCGTGCAACCTGGCCGGCGCGCGAGATGCAGCAGCAGGAGCCATTGAGCGCGGGTAACTCCGAGACTCCGCACCCGACGGTCAAACTCAGTCCGAGCCAGGCGACTGATGTCGCTGAGAATGAAACCAAAGCTGTGCTCAAACAAGGGGCGGGGGCGGGCCATGACGAGGGGTGAAGTCTTTTGGTAAGCTAGCTTACCTCTGGCGCAAGCGCGGAGTTTGCCGCCAGGAGACAGCCGGAGATCAGGACTTTGTCCTACGAGCGTCGTGGGGCGATTCCCCGTGGCTCGTCGACCACGTGATTGTCCGTGGCTACGAGCGCCAGCGAGTGGCTGCATCGCCACTCGCTGGCGCTCGTAGCCAAGAAATGCCCGGGACGGGCCGGTCCCCGAAGCCGCGTCAATCCAGCAGCGCGGCGTGCAGGATTTCCACGGGATGCAAGGCCACCCGGCCCGTGCCGTCCTTGATTTGATGCCGGCAGCTGGTGCCCGGCGCGGCGATGAGCGTGGTGGCCGGAGCGGCGCGGACGGTGGGAAAAAGCACGAGTTCGCCGATCTGCTGGGAGACGTCGAAGTGCTCCTCCTCATAGCCGAACGATCCCGCCATCCCGCAGCACCCGGAGGGAATCAGCTGCACCTTCGTGTTGGCCGGGAGTTCGAGCATCCGCACGGTGGGTACGAGCGAAGACAACGCCTTCTGGTGGCAGTGGCCGTGGAGTTTGATCGTCTGCGGCGTCGAGGAGAACGACGCGCGGGTGATCCGGCCCGCGGTGATTTCGCGGGCGATGAACTCGTCGATTAGCAACGCATTCCGCGCGAGCGCGCGGGCTGCGTCCTTCAGCGCGGGTGGCATCAGGTCCGGATATTCGTCGCGGAAACCAAGGATCGCGGATGGCTCGATGCCGATGAGCGGTGCGCCTTCCGTCACGACGTCCTTGAGCAACTCCACATTGCGCACCGCAAACTGCTGCGCCTGCCGCACGAGGCCTTTCGAGAAGTGCGCACGGCCGCTTTCGACGTGCGGCGGAATGATCACTTGGTAGCCGAGGCGATTGAGGAGCTCGACGGCTTTGATGCCGACGCCGGTGTCGTTGTAGTTCGTGAACTCGTCGCAGAACAGGTGCACGCGACCGTTGGGATAGCGCAGCGTCGGCGGGTTGGCGTGGCGGGCGTGCCAGGCCTGCAGCGTCGTGGCATGGAGCGTGGGCAGGCTGCGTTTCACCGCGAAGCCGGAGATTTTTTTGATCAACGACGACGTCGCGCGCGACGTGGCGAACCAATTGTAGATCGACGGCGCGAGCGCGGCCAGGCGCATGCTGCGGGTGAAACCGGCAACGAGGCGGGAGCGAAACGGCACGCCGTGCACGTCGTAATAGTGCTGCTGCCATTCGGCCTTGAGGCGGGCGACGTCGACGTTCGACGGGCACTCCGACTTGCAGCCTTTGCACGAGAGACAGAGGTCCATCACGCCCTTCACCTCGGCGCTGTCCCACGGATTCTGCACGGATTGCGGATGCGTGAGCACCTGACGCAGCATGTTGGCGCGGGCGCGGGTGGTGTCCTGCTCGTTGCGCGTCGCCATGTAGCTCGGACACATCGTGCCGCCCATCAGGTGGGATTTGCGGCATTCGCCGACGCCGGTGCATTTCTCCGCGGCGGCGAGCACGCCGCCGGCCGCCGCAAAATCGAAGATCGTCGCGTAGTCGGGCGTCACATGGCCGGGCGTGTGCCGGAGGTGCGTGTCCATCGGGGGCGTGTCGATGATCTTGCCGGGATTGAACACGCCCTGCGGATCGAACGTCTCCTTGACGCGCCGCATCATCGCATAGCACGCGTCGCCGACCATGAACTTGATGAACTCGCCGCGCAGCCGGCCGTCGCCGTGTTCGCCGGAGAGCGAGCCGCGGAATTTTTTCACGAGGGTGGCGATGTCGGTCGCGATGGCGCGAAACATCCTCAGCCCTTCCGCCGTTTTCAGATTGAAGAGCGGCCGCGTGTGCAGTTCGCCGGCGCCGGCGTGCGCGTAGTAGACGCAGCTGATGCCGTACTTGCCCCGCATCAACGCATCGAACTCGGCGATGTAATCCGGCAGATCCTCGACGGCCACGGCGGTGTCCTCGACGATCTCGCGCGGCTTCGCGTCGCCCTCGACGTTGTTCATCAGGCCCTGGCCGGCTTTGCGCAGGTCCCAGACCTTCGTGCAGTCGTCGCCCCAGAGAACGGGAAACGCATAGCCGAGGCCGGCGGCGCGCAACTCGGCTTCGAGGGCGCGCATCTCGGCTTCGATCGTGGCGCGTTCCGCGTGGCGGATCTCGATCACGAGTACGGCGCCCGGGTCGCCCTGCACGAAGAAGCGATTCTTCGCGTGTTCGAGATTCGCCTTCGTGCACTCGAGAATGTGGCGGTCGATCAGTTCGCAGCCGAACGGCCGGTGGCGCATCGCGATGAGCGTGGCCTTGAGCGAGTCGTGGACGCTGGCGAAATGCGCGCACATCAGCGCGCCGGGCGGCGGGAGCGGTTCGCAGTTGAGCTCGAACTCGACGCCGAAGAACAGCGTGCCTTCCGAACCGGCGAGCAGCTGGCAGAGATTGAACGGCCGGTCCGACGACGCATCGAAGACAGCGCTGTCCATTAGGCGGTCCAGCGCGTAACCCGTGTTGCGCCGCGTGACGGTCGGCTTCGGATAGTTCTCGCGGATCAGCGCGCGATTCTTCGGCTCGGAAAGGAGATCGCGGACGAAGCGATAAATGCGCGTCTCGAGCGAATCGGCGGCGTCGCACTTCGCGGCGAACTCGTCGCGCGTGAGCGGACCGAACGTGACCTCGGAGCCGTCGCTCAGGAAACCGCGCGCCGACACCAGATGCTCGCGCGTGGTGCCGTATACGATCGAGTTGGCGCCGCAGGAGTTGTTGCCAACCATGCCGCCGATCATCGCGCGATTGGCGGTGGAGGTTTCGGGTGTGAAGAAAACCCCGTGCGGCTGCAGGAACAGATTCAGATCGTTGCGCACCACGCCCGGTTGAACGCGAACGCGACGGCGGGCGGTGTCGTAACTCAGGATGCGATTCAGGTGGCGCCCGATATCGACCACGATCCCGCTGCCGACCACCTGGCCGGCGAGCGACGTGCCGGCCGCGCGGGGAATCAGGCCGAGCCGGTGCTGCGTCGCATAGGCGAGGAGCGTCCGCAGGTCCGCCTCCGATTTCGGCAGCGCGACGGCCACCGGCAGTTCCTGATACTCCGACGCGTCCGTGGCGTACAGCACGCGCCGCGCGTGATCAAAGTGGAGTTCGCCCTCGAGCCGGGCGGCGAGGGACGGAAGGTCGTCGGTGGAGGACGGGGCGGTGATCATCGGCTGAAGAGAGACGGAGAAGGGAAACGGCCCGGACGGAGCCAAGCAACGCGACAGATTGCAGCCGATCGCGTCCGTCAACGGGATCGCGAGCGGTGCCACCAGCGGCAATCAGGCGGCGCGGCCGCTGGCGGCGGCGAACGCCTCAGCGCGTTGCATGTCCTTCGCCATCGAGAACCAGTAGGCGACCAGCATCAGGACGCCGGCAAGGATGTAGATGAACGACGAGGCCCCGAAGATTACGTTGAGGCCCAGGTCCTTTTTGAAGATGCCGGCGAGCAGCACCCCGACGCCGCCGGCGGCCGAGCCGCAGGTGTTGAGAATGCCAATGGCGGTCGAGCGAAACTGCGGCGGCACGACTTCGCAGACGATCGGATGTTCGCTCGGAAGGCCGATCGCCCGGATGATCGAGGAGACGATCATCATCGTTGCGACGAGCGCGAACGTGGGCGCGCCGATGAAGAGAAACAGAAACGGCGCGCTGACGATGAAGGACAGTCCCTTGATCAACGCCCGGCCGCGGGCGTTGCGTTGCGCGACGCGGTCCGAAAGCCAGCCGCCCAGCGCGATGCCGATGAAAACAGGCCCTTTGTAGAGCGCGACGCCGGCGAGCCCGGCCGCGCCCAGTTTCATCCCGTAGTTTTCAGCGAAGAACAGCGGCAGCCACGACAGGAAGATCCACGACGCCACGCCGGCGACCATGGCGCTGAGCAGAAGGCAGTGGAACGACGGCACGCGCATCAGGTATGTCCACGCCTCGCGTGCGCTCGACGGCGAGACCCCGCCCGCGGCCGGCGGGAGTTTCGCGGGTCCGTCGCTGAGCAGGAAGCGGGCGGCGAGCGCGAGCAGGAGGCCGACCGCGCCGAGCACCCAGAAGCCGAGCCGCCAGCCATAGTGTTCCGCCATCAAGCCCGCGGCGGAACCGCCCAGCACAAGGCCGAGGTTGAGCCCGAGCATGTGAAAACCCATCGCCCGGCCGCGCGTGGCCGGTCCGTGGTGATCGCCGAGGAGCGCGCCCGCGGCCGGAAGGTAGAAACTCTCCGCGATGCCGAGTGCGGTGCGCAGGACGAAGAGCATCATCACGCTCTGCACGAGGCCGGTGGCGATCGTGATGACGCTCCAGGTGACCAGGCTCCAGAGCACGATCCGCGAGCGGGAAAAACGGTCCGCGAGATTGCCCGCAAACGGCGAGGCGATCGCGTAGGTCCAAAGAAAGAGCATGCCGGCAATGCCGATCTGGACATCCGTGGCGCCCAGGTCCTGACGCAGCGGCGGAATCACCGATGAAAGCGCCGTGCGGTCCGCATAGTTCAGGCCCGCGGCGACAAACAAGAAAAGCGCCACGCGCCACGGTTGGGAAAGCATGCGGAGGTCGATGGGGAGAGCGGGAGCGAACGAAAATGCGACGAATGGCGCGCGGTCAGTCAGGCGGGACAGCGCTCGACGGTCAGAGCAATTCCGCGCGACGAACGCAGCGACGACCACAGGCTGGGAGCGGCAAGGGGAACCGCGGCGCAGACCGTTTTGGTGGAAGCAAGGCAGCCTCGGGGCCGGGGGTGGGTCAATGGCATTTGCGCGTGGCGCGGCGGGTGCGTTACCGGTGACTGCGAGCGGGCTCGTCCGCCTCGAGTCCGGAGCGGGCGGGGGCGCCCGCGGTCCCAGGGGAAATCCTCGTGGACGCGCACTCACGTTGTGGCGCATGCGCGGTTTGCGACCTTGCGCGACGCTCCGCGATGGGAAGGATTGATTCATGATGGCAACACCCCTGCGCGTCCTGCTTCTCGCGACGGTGCTGATGAGCCGGGTCGGCCTTGCTCCCGTCGTGACTGCGGCGGAGCGATGGGCCGGTGAAGCGGCGGTGGTCACCGAGTTCATTCAGGTGCAGCGCGGCGACGCCACGTTGCTGGTGGAAATTCAATCGCCCGCGGCGGGCCGGCTCGCGGCGCGGCCGTTGCTGTTGCTCAATCTCAGTGGAGACCGGCAGTCGTCCTTGAAGGACGGATCGCTCGGCGAACCCGCGCGGGTGTTCCTGAGCGAAGGGCATCGTGTGGCCACGTTCGATCTGCCGGCGCACGGCGAGCGGATTGACCGGCGTGGATCGGGAATCGACGGGCTGCGGGAGCGTTTCATCGCGGGGGACGATCCGTTTGCGCTGGTCATCGCGGACGGAAAGGCGGTCATCGATGAACTCCTCCGTCGCGGCCTGATGGAAACCGGTCGCGTGCTGGTCTGCGGCGTGTCGCGGGCCGGTTACTGCGCGATTCGGCTGGCGGCCGCGGATGCACGGATTTCGAGCGTGGCCGCGCTGGCGCCGGTGACGGACTGGCGGGAGCTGCGCGAGTTTGCGGCCGTCAAGGATCGCGCGGACGTCGCCGCCCTGACGCTCGATCATTTTGTGGAGCCGCTCGTGGGGCGGCGGTTGTACGTCACGATCGGGAACGCCGACATCCGCGTGAGCACGGCGGCCTGCACCCGGTTCGTGTTCGCGTTGAACGCAGCCGAGCAGCGGCGCGCGCTGACGTCGTCGCAGCTGCGCTACGATCTCGTCGACGACACCGTGGGCCATGCGCTCGCGACGCGCTGGCGGCAGGAAGGCGCGCGGTTTTTGCTCAGGACGGGTCAATCGGCGGAGCCCACGGCCCGACCTTAAGTGGATCGGGTCTCTATCCGCCTGGCCGATCAGCCCGTGGCTGCGAGCGCCAGCGAGTGGGAGTCGGCCACTCGCAGGCGCTCGTAGCTACGGGGTCGGGACGGACGTGTTTGGACCGCGAGTCCCAAAACTCACCAAATCGTCCAGCCGCCGTCGACCACGAGGCTGTGGCCGGTGACATACGACGCGCTGTCGGTGAGCAGGAAGAGCGTGGGACCGACGATCTCGGCGTTCTGGCCGATGCGGCGCAGGGCGGTCTTTTGGTTCAGATCGCCGACGAAGCTCGCGTGGTTCTTCTGCACGGTCGGATTGGGAAACGGACCGGGCGTCACGCAGTTGAACCGGATGCCGGCGGGACCGTAGTGCACGGCGAGGTAGCGCGACATCTGCAACGTGGCCGCCTTGCTCGCGCCGTAGTCGATCGGGTTGGGCGCCATCGGATCATGATAGATGCGCGGGTCCGGCGACACCATGCCGTACATGCTGGAAAACAGCACGAACGCGCCGGAGCCGCGGGCCTTCATGCGCTCGGCGATCGCGCGGCACAGGACAAACGTCGGCGTGAGCGCGAGATCGAAGGTGCGTTGAAATTCCTCGGGCGTGAGGACCTCGAAGCGTTTGCCGCTCGAGGAGGCGGTCACGAGATGAACCACGCCATCGGGCACGCCGTGCTCCGCAATCAGCGCCTCGATGGCAGCGGGGAGGCCGGCGGCGTGGTTGATGTCGAGCGACAGCGGGAGGGTGCGCGTGAGCTGGCGATCGCGCACGAAGGCCTCGGCCTTGCCCGGGAGGTCGAAGCACAAGACCTTCGCGCATTGCGTGTCGAGCTCGGCCGTGATCGCCGAACCGAGGTAGCCCGCGCCACCGGTGACCCAGATCGTTTTGCCCTCGAGGGAGTGCCAGGGTTTCATTTTGCAGTGTGGCCGCCGTCGACCGGGATGTTGGCGCCCGTGACGTAGGTGGAGGCGTCGCTGAGGAGGAAAATCACCGCGCCCGCGACCTCGGGGGCGTTGGCCATGCGGCCGAGCATGGTGATCTTGTTGTAACGCTCGATGAACTGGGCCGGCTGCGGCGTATCCGGATTGTAGATGCCGCCCGGTGAAACGACGTTCACCCGCACGCCCGCGTGGCCGTAGTGGGAGGCGAGGTAGCGCGTCAGGTTGAGCATGCCGCCCTTGTGGAAGAAATAGTCCGGCGCGGTCTTCATCGGTGTGCCCTCGTAGAGCGAGAGGTTGCTGCCGACCATGCCGTAGATGGAGGAGATGTTCACGATGCTGCCGGACTTCTGCTTCGCCATGACGTCGCCGAAGGTGCGCACCGTCGAGAAGAAGCCGGTCGCGTTGACCTCCATCGACTGGCGCCAGATGTCGAGCGGATCGTCCATCGACTTCATCGGCCGGCTGACGGCGTTGAACACGATGCCGTCGACCCGCTGGTGTTGCGCGAGCACGCGATCGCGCAGCGCTTGGAGCGAGGCCTCCGAGCCGATGTCGGTTTCCTCGATGAGGACGATCCGGCCGGCGGCTTTTTCCTTGTCGGCCAGAGATTGAAGCGACGCGCGGTTGCGCGAGGCGACGATGAGGGTGCAACCCGTGGCCGCGAGTTCGGCGACGAGCGCACGGCCGAGCAGGCCGGTGCCGCCGAACTGGATGATCACTTTGTCGCGAAGGGAGAAGGACGAAGCGTCAGACATGGGAGAGTGGACGTGGAGTTGGGAGGGAGAAAGGCATGACTCAGATACAGCGGCCGCCGTCGACTTCCATGCAGACGCCGGTGACGAACTCCGAAGCTGGGTCCGCAAAGAACACGGCTGCGTTGGCGACGTCGGTCGAGCGCCCGAGTCGGCCGAGCGGAATCGAGGCGGTAAATTTCGCGCGGTTTTCCGGCGTGTCGGCTCCGCCCATGAAGGTCGTCAACAGCGGCGTGTCGGCGATCGCGGGATTGATGGCGTTGGCGCGGATGTTGTCCGGAGCGAGTTCGACGGCCATCGACTTCGTGATGAGCACGACGGCGCCCTTCGAACCATTGTACCACGTGAGGCCCGGGCGCGGGCGCACCGCCGCGGTCGAGCCGATGTTGATGAAACAGCCGCTGCGCTGGCGCCGAAACACCGGCACGCAGTGCACGGCCGAAAGGTAGAGGCTCTTGACGTTGACCTGGAAGATGCGGTCGAACTCGGCTTCTGAGACGTTGAGCATCGGCTGGTTCGCGTGGCTGATGCCGGCGTTGTTGACCATCACGTCGAGCCGGCCGAACTGCTGGACCGTGGTCTCCACGAGCTGCGCCATGTCGGCGGTGCGCGTGACATCAGTGCGGCAGAAAAGCGCTCGATGGCCCTTGGCCACCAGGGCGGCGGCGACCTGCTCGCCCTTCTCGGCATTCAGGTCCGCGACGACGACCGCGGCGCCTTCCGCGGTGAACGCGTGGCTGATGCTTTCGCCGAAGCCAGAGGCCCCGCCCGTGACAATCGCGATCTGATTTTTCAGGCGCATGAAGTACGCAGAGATTTCAGCTAACGGGCTGGAACGAGGCGGACGGCCGCCCGCGAATCACGCCCATGGGCGCGAATTTTAGCGGTGAAACCAAGTCGACCCAGGTCCCGGGGACGTTCACCGTTGGATGCGAGCCCACGGCCGCTGGTTTTCATTCGCATGGATGGGCGTGATTCGCGGGCGTCTGAATTATTCCGACTTAGACGTACGGCGAGCGGGCCGGCGGCTTGAGGCCGGCGGGCAGCGCGGTGATCTGGCCCTGCACGAGTTCGAGCCGCTGCTTGACGTAGCCGGTGAGGGCGACGACGTCGGCGCCGATGCCGATCACGTGATAGCCTTCCTGTACGAGTTCGGGCAGCGGCGCGATCAGGCCGGCGGTCATGGCGAACTTGCCGTTGGCGCGGCACGCGGCGGCCACGCGTTTGCGAGCGGCGACGACCTGCGGATCGTCGAGCTGGCCGGCCTTGCCGATGCGATGGCTGAAATCGCCCGGGCCGAAGAGAATGCCGTCGAAGCCGGGGACCGCGGCGATCTTTTCGACGTTCTCGAGTGCCTCGGGCGACTCGATCTGCAGGATGATCACGCGCTCGGTATTGGAGTGCTGGATATACTCGTGGAGCGGCACGAGGCAGAACTGGCCGTCGATGTTGCCGCCGTCGAGGGCGCGCTTGCCGATGGGATGGAAGCGGACCCACTCCACGATTTGCCGCGCCTCCTGCTCGGACGCGACGTGCGGCACGATGATGCCGGTGGCGTCGGCCTCGAGCGGCTTGACGTAGTCGCTGTAGCTGCCGCGGGCGACGCGGACGAGCGTATCGATATTATGGACGCGCGCGGCGCGGATCTGGTTTTCGAGGCCCAGCCAGTCGTTCGGCACGTGTTCCGTGCAGAGCCAGACGGCGTCGGCGCCGGAGAGCCCGGCGATTTCAACCACCCGGGGATCCGAGAGATTGATTTTGAGCACGGTGGGAAGCTGGCCGGCGCGGAGGAGTTTGAGGACGCGGCTGGGACGGAGTTTCATTGAGGAGTTTGGGTGAGTGGCGAAAACAGAAGAGGGAACAGGAAGCCAGGAAACCAGGAGATCGGAGTCCTGCCTATGGCGTGGTGGTCGGTGGTTTGGATTCCGGGCTTCCTGGTTTCCTGCTTTTGGAAGCAGTGGGTTTTCAGATTTCGGAGAGCAGCACTTCACGGCCGCCCTGTTCGCGGCTGCGGATGCCCGCGATCACGAGCTGCATGAGCTCGACCGTCTCGGAAAACGGATACGGGTACACGCCCGTGCGCAGATAGCCGATGAAGGCCTCGAGCTGCGTCTTGAACGAGTAGAACGTGTCGCCCGACGAGAGCTGGACCTTGCCCGCCGTACCGCAGAGCTGGAGGCAGCCGAAGCTGCCGTACATGTCGGCGGACGCGACCACGACGACATCGGCGCCGCACGCGTGTTTGAGGTGCACGATATTGCGGTCGATGGTGCCGGTGTTGCGGGCGGAGATGAAGCCGGGGCCGAGGATCGGATAGATGCCCTCGAGGGCGTGGATGCCGTACGTTTCCCAGCTCTTCGGGGTCGTGATGCTGACGAAGCGGAGATCACCGAGCTCCTTCGTCGAGATGCGATACGGCATGAACTCCTTCGTGTACCGCATGCTGCTCGACGACATGATCGGTTTGCCGGCGGCGACCCAGGCCTTGAACGTGGCGAGATCCGGCGCGTTGTCGGTGAGCGGCTTGTCGATGAACACCGGCAGGCCGGCCTCGATGAACGGCCGGGCGCGCGCGACATGTTCGCCGCCGATGTCGGTCGCGATCACGACGGCGTCGACGTGGCCGATAACGTCGGTCGGCTTCTCCACCACGTGCGGAATGAGTGAGCATTTCGCGACGTGCTCGGCGGTGAAGCCGCCTTCGCCGACGCAGCAGATATGGGTGACCTTGGCCCCGGGAATCGTGAGCGTCTCGACCGGCTGCTTGTTGAGGTAAACGGGAATGCCGGCAAACGGGCACTCGCGCGTCATCGCCTCGCGGTTGTAGCCGTTGAACATCGCGCTCCACGAGTACGGGTGACCGTTGCCGGGAGTGCTGCCCAGCATGGCGAGCCGGATGGCGTGAGGATCTTTGACGAGGCTCATCGTTGGCGAGGGCGCGAAAGGGAGGAGGGCCGGGTGATCATTCGACGTTGATGGTCAGCTTTCCGGTGCGGTACTCGGTGCGCCAGACTTCGAGGGCATCGTCGATGTACTTTTTCAGCGGGCGTTTTTCGCCGACGTGTTTCAGCAGTTCGGGGAGCCAGCGATTGCCGAAGCGCACGTGCTGCGTTTCGTCGGCGATGTCGTAGCGCACGAATTGTTCGCTGAGCAGATCGCCGGATTCCTTGTGGGCTTCGACGCGGCGGTGCCGGTACGGGAAGGCGTGCACTTCATTCCCCATCGTCAGCATGCAGTACTGCATCACGGGCGGAAACTGGCTGCGCCATTTGTAGATGTGGAGATATTGCGGCGACTTGAACGGATCCATGCCGTGGCCGCGCATCCACTCGTAACCCATCAGGCAGTGCCGGATCTCGTCGTAGAGATGCCGCGCGGTGTCGAACTGGAATTCCCACGGCATGCCGGTGACGGTGAACATCACGAACGCGACCGTTTCGGCGGCGAGCATCTCCGTGGAGTAGCGTTCGAACTCCTCGACCGTGTGGTCGTGGTAGTTTTCCTCGCCGGGCATCGGCTCGAGATCGGCGGCGCGGTTGGTGAAACGTTCGTCTCGGCCGGCTTCGCGCGGCACGGTGAACTCCTGGCGGCAGGCGGGCGCGGCGGGCGGCGCGGCCGGGCGCGGATTCAGGCCACTGACGCCGCCGGCGAAAGCCAGCAGGCCGGCGATGTAGTTTTCCCAGGCGCGAGTGGCGGGCCGGATCTTCCCGGCGCGTTCCGCCGCGGCGAGGATCGGCTCCACGCGTTCGAGTTGGGCGCGGAGATCGAGCAGCGCGTGCTTGATGGCGTGCACGCTCGGCTGGTCGCTGTTGGGGAAAGTCGCGGTCTCGTGTGTGGCGAGGGCGGCGATGAGGCTCGGCGTGACAACGCGGAAGAGACCCAAGGCCAGCGCCCACTCGTCCGGCGCGTGCAGCACTTCTCCCATCAATGTGACCAGCGCGGTGTCCGCGGGCTTCTGAAACGCGGGGGACTGGATTTCCCGCAGCCGCAGGTAGAGTGCGTTCACGTGCAACGCATCCTCCCACAGCGTGCGGCCCAGCTCGCATTTCAGCTCAAATGTCTCCGCCCGCGGCAGCCACCCCGCGAGAATGCGCATGCCTTCATGCTGCACGAAGCGATACCGATTCAGCAGCCTGCGGTTGGCGTCGATGTCGATGGCGGCGGGCGGGACGGGAGCCTTGGCCCGACGAGCGGCTTTGTCGGGGCGGGTCGCGGCGGTGCTGCGCTGGGATGAGGCACGCGCGGGGCGGCGGGCGGACGGCTTGCGAGCGGTGCGGTTTTTCACGGGAGGAAACCAGGTTGAAGCTGGGAGCGGGTGGAGAGAAGCGGAGAGCGCAGAGGCGGCCTCAAGCTCAGGCGATCACGCGGTCACAGTGGACGCGCGCGCCGGCGTCGGCGGAGGCGAGAGCGGCGAGGTTGAAGCGCAGCGTCCTGGCGGCGGCCTCGAGCGAGCACAACCGCGACGGCTTGCCTTCGATTTGATCGAGGAACGCCTCCGCCTGCGCGATGAAGGGCGCATCGCGATCGGCGGGCGGCACGTCACGCCAGTTCCACGCGGCGTCGCCGAGCTTGAAGGTGCCCCAGCGGCGATGGTGAAACTCGATCTTCACGCTGCCCGCGGCGGTGTTGAACTGCAGCGTGCTTTCGTTGGGCGCTTGAAACTGGTTGAGCGTGTAGTTCACGAGGATGTCGCCGTGGCGGGCACTCACGTTGACCGTGTCCTCGACCGTCACCCCCGGCAACACCTGATGCGCGCAGTCGCACAGCACGCTGTCGGTCGGGCCCACGACACTCTCGACCCAGTTCGCGGTGTGCGTGAGCGCGTCCTGAATCGCCCCACCGCCCATCTTCCGATCGCGATAATACGTCTGCGAATAGTGCACGGTGTGCGCGGGCCGGCCGCCGGGAAAATACTGCCCGCTCGTGGACGTCACGTGGCGGATGGGGCCGAACTCGCCGCTGCGCAGGAATTCGCGCGCCTGGATCAGCAGCGGGTAGACGTGCAGCACATACGCGACGGACGCCTGCTTGCCCGAAAGCGCGTGGGCTTTCAGCAGGTCGTCGACGCCGGCCATTGACTGCGAAAGGGGTTTCTCAATCAGCACGTGGCAACCCTGCTGCAGCACCCTCACCGCCATCGGAATGTGGAAATGCGCCGGCGTGCAGATGACGACGGCGTCGAACCGCTGCGCCGCGAGGGCTTTTTCCCAGTGGTCGAAGGTCGGGACCTGGTAGGTCTTGGCCATCGTTTCCAACAGGGCGGGATTTGCGTCGCAGGCGCTGACCTGGGCGCGGCCGGTGCGTTGAAAACAACGCAGATGGCGCTCGCCGATGCTGCCACAACCAATAATCAGAAGAGAGTGAAGGGCCATGAAAGGTGTGATTCCGGAAACAACGCGGGACGATCGCGATCGGGCTGAACTGCCTCAGACCATCGCAGGTTTTGTGCGCTTGCCAATCTGTATACAGGCGTATCTCCTCTGCCTATGAAGAAAGTCAACTCAGATATTGCTTACGACTTCATTCGTAAGCGAATTCTCAGCGGGGAGTATCCTCCGGGGCACGCGTTGCTGACCGAGGTGCTGGCGGAGGACATCAAGGTGAGCCGGACCCCGGTGCGCGATGCGTTGCGCAAACTCGAGACGGACGGATTGGTCACGATTCGGCCGCATTTGGGCGCCAGCGTGAAGCAGATGGAGTTAAAGGAATTTCGGGAGATGTGCGAACTGCGCCTCGCGCTCGAAAGCCACGCCGCGGGCCTGGCCGCCTTGAACCACACGGACACCGATCTGCGGGAAATCCGGTTCGCCCTGGAGGCGATGCAGCGGCTGACGGAGCAAATCGTCGCCGCGCCGGACGAACAGCCGCTGATTGGCGAACTGGTCCGCGAGGACGTGCGTTTTCACATCGCGATCATGACGGCGGCCCGGAACGACCTGATGAAGAAGGAAATTCTCCGGCTGCACCTGATCAACCGGGTGCTCGCCGTGCCGACGGTCCCCGGCCAGCCCACGGTGATGAAGGTCGAGTCCGACGCCCGCCGCCGAGCCGTGCTCGGTATGCACGAAGCCATTCATGCCGCGATCGTCCGGTCCGACGCCGGCGCCGCCAAGCGGGAGATGGAGTTCCATTTGCAGGAATTGATCGACCACCTGCTGCTGGTCATGACGCGCGCCGAGAGCGGCGTCACCGTGCGCGAACTCACCCCCGAAGAACTCGCCTACGGCGCGTAGGCGGTGCCGCGCGCGACGAACCTACCTGCGTGAGAACGGGTGCATCCGACCTACTTGCAGTGTGACGGCAATAGGATGGATCCGCAGGTGGGAGGTCGATGGTATGCCAAAATTAATTGACAATGGTACCCGACCGACGCCGTCTGTATACATCATTGCTCCCGCAAGACCGGAACCCCCAAAAATCGATCCGACTATGACCACACCCACTCGTGTCCCCGCGTTTACGCGGCGGACCACCGCAGCGCTGGTGGCGACTCTGTGCGCCGCCGCGTCCGCTCTGGCCCAGACTTCCCCCACGGCCCCGGCGGCTTCCGCCGCGGCCAAGGAGGAAGCCATCATGATTTCCCGGTTCGAAGTCTCGACGACCCAAGGCAAGGGCTACGTCGCGACCAACAGCGCCACCGGGTTCAAAACGAATCAGGAACTGATCAAGATCCCGCAGTCGGTCACGGTGGTGACGCGCGACTTAATCGACGACATCGGCGCCACGCGCACGTCCGACGTGCTGCAGTTCGCCGGTGCGTCGCAGTTTTACCGCGGTGAATCGATCCGACTCCGCGGCGCGCGCACGTTGAACGCCTACATGGACGACGCGATCGAGAACGTCCCGTACAGCGACAACGTGAACATCGACTCGTACGAAGTCATTCGCGGCCCCGCGGGCGTGCTCTACGCCAATGCCGGTGTTGCTGGTGTCGTGCTCAAGTCGACCAAGAAGCCTCTGTCCACCGTGCAGCGCACGTTGAACTTTTCACTCAACGACTGGGGCCAGTATCGCGGTGAGTTCGACTTCACCGGTCCCGCCGGAACCGTGGGCGGCGCCAAGATTTCCTACCGCGCCGTCGGCGCCTATCAGGACGGCGACGCTTATTTCAAGAACGTCGACGACCGCCGCTTCGCGATTCATCCGACGCTCCAGATCGACCTGAAGAACACCACGGTGCGCTTCGCCTTCGATTACGCTGATCTGACCAATATCGCCGGCGCGCAGAACTTCGTCCTCACGAGCGGCAAGCTCTACACCGGCGCGGGCCGGGACGAAGGCTACTACCCGAAGGGCGTAATGGAAGATCACACGCAGATTCGCGAGCGTGTCGCCGTCCTCCACCGGTTCTCGCCGAACTGGGAGTCGAAGACCTCCATCTCGCACCTCAAGTACGAGCGCGAAGGCACGAACGTGCTGCCGAACAGCCTCAACCTGCAGACCAACGTCTTCAATCTCTTCGCCCGCCGGAATTATCAGCGGCTGGAAAACTGGGTGCTGAACCAGGACTTCCTCGGCAACTACAAGATTGGCGTCGTCGAGAACCAGAGCGCCGCCGGCTTCACCCTCACGGATGAATACGTGCGCGCCGCGTTCACCAACAGCGCCGCGTTCGGCGTGCAGGGTTTCCCGATCGCGAATCCGCAGATGGACAAGGTCGTCGTTCCTTCCCTGGAATCCTACGGTCCGTCGTCCGTCACCGGCAGCTGGACGAACAACCGCCGCTCGACCTATTACTACCAGCATCAGGCCACCGTCATCCCGGATCGCCTCATCCTCGTGGGCGGCCTCAGCGCGGCCACGCTGCAGATCAATGACGTGCCGGTCATCACGGCCCGCAACACTGCCGGCGGCACGCGCGTCGTGAACTTCGACGAGACGCTCCACCGGTACGGCGTCGTCGTCAACGTGACCAAGGACATCGCGGTCTTCGGCTTGGACTCCACGACCTTCGCGCCCCAGGGCAACAGCAACACCCGCGACATCAATGGCGTGCTGCTTCCCGCCCAGGTCGGCAAGGGCAAGGAAGTCGGCGTCAAGACCGCGCTCTTCGACGGCAAACTCTCCGCGACGCTCTCGTTCTACAACATGGAGCTGACCAATGTCGCCGTGCTGCAGGGCGGCATCAGCCCGATCACCGGCATCTCGTACTTCATCGCGAGCGGTCTCCAGAAGCAGAAGGGCTGGGACGCCACGGTCGCCTACTCGCCGATTCCGGAATGGCAGATCCTCGTCAGTGCCTACAAGGGCACGGTGAAGGATCAGAACGGCGCAAAGCTCAACAATACCTACGACAGCCTCTACAGCTTCTTCACCCGTTACGATTTCGCTCCGGGACCGCTGAAGGGTTTCAGCATTGGCGGCGGCGCCAGCAAGACGGGCGGCAACTATTTCGCCACCGCGGGCAACATCACGTATCCCGTCGGCGTCACGCCGCACCCGATCACGCTCGAGTCCGTCTGGAACGCGACCGCCTTCGTGGGCTACCGGTACGACAAGAACTGGACGTTCCGCCTGAACGTCGAAAACGTCCTCGACAAGGAATTCGCGATGGGCGCGCAGTCGCCGCTCTTCGTCGACCCGAGCCCGCCCCGGACGTTCAAGCTCTCCACGTCCTACAAGTTCTAATCACGCCGACGCCGCCGGCCGCCGGCGGCCTCCGCCTCCATTCCAACCAAGTCGCCTCCTTGCCTCGCAGGGCGGCGACTTTTTTTGCCCGGCCGTGACGGAACCCAACGACTCGATCCCATGAAAATCACCAACGTGGTCACACACCTGCTCACGACGCAGTGGGTCGACGATCCGTCGTTTCCGCAGATGTTGCATTCGACGGCGGTGATTCGGATCGAAACCGATTCCGGCCTCGATGGGTTGGGCGAAGCGACGTGGGGCTATTTCGCGCCCGACGCCGTGCCCGCGATGGTCGATTACTTCCGGCCGGTCCTGATCGGTCGCGACCCGATGGCCATTGCTCAGACGACGCGTGCGCTGACCGACGACTCGGTCTGGTGGGCGCGGTCGGGCGCCGGACGAAGTGTCATCAGCGGGATCGAACTCGCCCTGTGGGATTTGAAAGGCAAGGCGCTGGGGGTGCCGGTGTACCAGCTGTTGGGCGGCAGCGTGCGCGAGCGCATTCCGGTCTACGCGTCGGGCGGGCCGTCGCTGTGGCCGCTGGACGATTTGGTCCGCAAGGTGGAGTACTACGCGAAGCTCGGTTATCGCGCCGCCAAACTCTCCACCGGTTTTTATCAACTGCCCGCCAAGGCCGCGAAGAGCCAGGGGCGCATCGAGCCGGTGCGGTTCCCGTTTGCTGAAAAACTCACCGTGCTGGCAGAAGGCTTCACGCGCCTCCGTCGGGAATTCGGTACGACGATGGATCTGGCGATCGACGGCCACCAGGGCGGTGTGCCGAATCCGATTCCGGTCAGCGAGGCCGTCGCGATTGCGGACACACTCGCGCCGTTTCGCCTGCGCTTCTACGAGGAGCCGCTCGCCTACACGAACCTCGACGGCTACTGCGAGCTGCGGGCCCGCTCGCGCATTCCGATCGCTGGCGGTGAAAGCCTGTGTGGGCTTGATCAGTTTCACCCGCTCATCGCGGGCCGGGGCGTGAATCTCATCCAGCCCGACCTAGGCTTCGTTGGCGGACTGCAGGAGACGGTGCGCGTCATGCACCACGCTGAAGCGTACAATCTCGGCACCGCGATTCACACGGGAGCATCCATGGGGCCGTCGCTCGCCGCTTCGTGGCATCTGGCCGCGGCGTCGCATTCAGTCGAGTGGCTTGAACACGTGCTCGCCGCCCGCTCGATCCAACGCGACCTGATGGTCGATGATTTCAGCGTGCACGAGGGCACCGTCGGCCTGCCGTCGTCTCCCGGCCTCGGCGTGCACCTGCCCGCCGCGCTACTCGAAAAATATCGCTTCGTCCCGAGTTCGGGCGAACGCACCTGAACCGACCGATGAAGCTGCTGCTCAATTCCATCTTTCGGCTGACCGACGACCAGCGCCGCGCCCTCGGTGCCACCGTGCCGGACCTCGCGATCGTCGAGGCGAACGCACCGGCTGATCAACTCGATCCCGCCGGCGTGGATTTTCTCGTGACCGAAGCGGTGCCGCGCAACCTCGAGGCCTGGAGCCGCCTGCGCTGGGTGCAGCTGATGTCCGCCGGAGCCAACCAGCTCCTCGGCCATCCGATTCAGCACAGTGCCATTCCGGTGACAACGGCCAGTGGAACCCACGGCGTCCCGATCGCGCAGTACGTGACCTGCACCTGGCTGATGATGGCGCACCGGATGCCCCAGCTGCTGCAGTTCAAGCCGTCGCGCACCTGGCCGAACCGGGTGGCGCTCGCAGGCACGACGCTGCGCGGGCTGACCGCCGGCATCATCGGTTATGGCAGCATCGGCCGGGAGTGCGCGCGCCAGCTGGCCGGGCTCGGCATGCGTATCGTCTGTCTGAAACGCGATCCGTCCCAGCGCCGTGACGACGGCTACAACGCGTGGCCCGGCACCGGCGATCCCGACGGCACGATTCCCGCCGCCTGGTTCGGACCGTCTCAACTCGACGCCCTGCTGCCCGAGTGCGACCTCGTGGTCGTCGCCGTGCCCAGCACCGCGCGGACCGAGGCGATGATCGGAGCCCGGGAGTTTGCCCTGATGAAACCCGGGGCGCGAATGATTGTGATTTCCCGCGGCGGGATTGTGGCGGAACAGGCGCTGGCCGACGCCCTGCGCAGCGGCCAGCTCGCGGAGGCCGTGGTCGATTGCTTCGTGCGGGAACCGCTGCCGCCGGATCATTTCCTCTTCGACGCTCCGAACCTGATCCTGACGCCGCACATGTCGGGCGTATACGTGGGCTTCTGGCCCTTGATGGTCGATTTGATCGCCGAGAATCTTCGCCGCATTCACGCCGGCCGGCCACTGCTCAATCTCACGAACCCAGAAAACGGATACTGACCCGCGCCTTCCACACTCCCACGCTCCGCGCGACCTCCGCCAGCCGCACTTTTTTCACCATGATCCTCGATACCCTCGCTCAATGGCGCACCTACAGCGCACTTTCCCCCCGGTTTGAAAAGGCCTTCGCCTTTCTGCATCAGGTCACCGACCAGGCGACGGTCGGCCGGCACGAAATCGCCGGCGACGACGTCTTCGCCTTCGTGCAGAAACACGCCACGAAGCCTGTCGCCGAACGCCTCTACGAATCGCACCGGAAGTACATCGACGTGCAGTACGTCCTGCGCGGCCGCGAGGTGATGTACTGGGCGCCGCTGCCGCTGCTCACGAATGTCACGATGCCGTTCGACGCGGAGAAGGACGCCGCGCTGTACGGGTTGATTCCGCAGGGCGTCGCAGTGCAGGTGACGGCGGGCCAGTTCACCGTGTTTTTCCCCGAGGACGGCCACATCCCGTCGTGCGCCTGGGGCGATCCCGCCGAGGTGCTGAAGGTCGTCGTCAAGGTGCGGGTCTGATCGCCGCACCGGTCACCGCTCCGCACCTTCCGTTCACGCTTCCCGATGTCTGCCTCACCTTCCTCTGACTCGCCGGTTTCCATTCTCGCCACAGCGGTCGTGCCGTGGACCGATCGCCTTGAATTCGACGAGCCCGTGTTCCGGCGTCAGGTCCACACGATCGCGAAAAACCTGACGCGCCACATCTATGTCTTCGGCACTGCGGGCGAGGGCTACGCCGTATCCGAAAAACAATTCGATCAGATTACGCGGGCGTTCTGGAGCAGCGCGCAGGAGTGCGGCGTGACGCCGATGGTCGGGCTCATCTCGCTGTCGCTGCCGACGATCATCGATCGCATCGAACGTTGCCGCGCCCTGGGTTTCCGGCTGTTTCAGCTCTCGCTGCCGTCGTGGGGCGCGCTGAACGATCGGGAGGTCGATGCGTTTTTCGCCGAAACCTGCGGGCGGTTTCCCGACTGCCAGTTTCACCACTACAATCTGCTGCGCACGAAACGACTGCTGACCTCGGTGGAGTACCGCCGGCTCGCTGCGGCGCATCCCAACTTCATCGCGGTCAAGAACAGTACGGCTGACCCCGCCATCCTGGCCGACCTGCTCACGCTGACGCCGCGGCTGCGTTTCTTCATCACGGAAAAGGGCTATGCGATCGCGCGGCGCACGCACGACGTCGGCTTGCTCATTTCGCTGGCGTCGGTGCATCCGGCACGAGCGAAGGCGTTTGTCGCGGGCAACGATTCGCAGCGCGACGCCGACGTGGCCGATTTCAACGCGATGGTCGCAGTCCTGAAGGAACTCGCCGCCGACCGGTTCCACATCGACGGCGCGTACGACAAGATGCTGTTCCGGGTGTCGGACCCGACGTTTCCGCTGCGCCTCCTGCCGCCGTATGCGAGCGCCACGGAGGCGGACTTCGCGCGCTTCCTCGCCGCGCTTCCCGCCGGTTGGCGTCCGGGCGCGACTTCCGGCTCGTGACCGCTTCGCTCGCAGCACGTCCGGGTCCGTCGGCGCGGCCGCTCTGGCTGTTCGCGACGCTGTGGTCATTGCGGCAATACCCGACGCGCCGGCGGGAGTGGAGCTGGGCGCGCAAGTTCGCGGCCATTCAGGCCGCCGGGTTCGAAGGTGTTTTCTCGCCCCCGATTCCCCAGGTGGCAGAGCGCGGAGTGTTGCAGTACCTCGCGATCACCAGCATCGCGGCGGCGGATAAAATCGTGCCCGCCTTTCAGTCCGCGAAGGATCTCGGAGCCGCGGCGATTGATGTGCAACTCGGCGACTACGACACGCCGCTGGCCGACGCGGTGAAGCTGGCGTTGCGGATTCGCGCCGTCGCGCGCGACCTCGAGCTGCCGTTTACCGTCGAAACCCACCGCAACACGTTCACGGAAACGCCCGAGGCGACCCTCGCGCTTTGCCGCGGTTACCACGCCGCCGCGGGCGAGCGATTGCCGCTCTGTCTTGATCACTCCCATTTCGCCGTCGTGCGTCATCTCGCGGCCGCTGACTTCTGGGAGTATTTGCGCGAGCCCGCGGAATTGCTGGCGGGCGCGGAGCAGTTTCATTTGCGGCCGTTCAACGGCCATCATTGCCAGATTCCCGTGCTGACCGCGGCCGGACGGCGCACGCCGGAGTACCGCGACTGGCTCGTTTACTCCGCCGCCCTGCTGACGCATCTGCACCGCGAAGGAAAAACCACTCCTGTCCTCGCGGTGCCCGAGTTGGGGCACGCGGCGCCCGCCTACGGTCTGAGCTGTCACCGCGACACGTGGAGCGATGCGCTCGCGGTGGCGCGTGACCTGCGCCGGCAATGGCGCGAGGCCGGTCGCGTCGCCGCCAGGTAATCTCACCGCAGCCCGGCGAATCGTTTCGCTTCGTCACGAACATCTCTTCGCGCAATCCCACTGCTCCCGCCGCCATGCGCCTGCTCGCTTTCGCCGCCTTCGTTCTTTTCGTCCCGCTCGCGTTTCCGCAAACGACTGGGCCAGCGGGTGCGCAAACCGCAGAGGGTTTCGAGAAAACGGTCTTTCACCACAACGCCAACCGCAGCATCGCGAGCCTCGATTTTCGCGGCATGTCCGTCGGATCGATGACGGCCGGCTGGTGGGCGCCGGGGCAAATGACGAAGAATCTCGTTTCCTGGGAGACCGCGGCGGTGCCGGCGAAGGCGAAGACGACGTTCGCCTTCATTGGTGCCAGCGCAGTGCTGCCGTCCGAGTTCACCCGCGGTCCTGAAGCCAGGCTGAGCGTCGACGGCAAATATGCGCTGACGTTTCGCATCGGAGTGACACGCGATTTCGTGTGGAGGGAAGGCGAGGTCGAGTTGCGGTACGTTTCGAAGCGCGTCGAATTTCCCTACTTCAACGCGCACCGGCAGCTCGAGCTCAACGGCAACAGCGGCATTTACCGGCTCACCGTTCCGGCTTCGATGGTCGAGGCGGGCAAGCCGGTCACGCTCCAGGTGGAACTGCAGCCCTTCGCCGGCTGGAACCACGGCTGGTTCATGGTGAAGAATCGCACGGATACGCTGCAGATGACGCCCGCGATCATGAACGGCGAACTCGACGCCCTGCGCCGCGATGCGGCGGTGACCAATCAGCAGACGCACATGCTCGCGACACAGGTGTACGCGAACCCGCTGGGCCGCGATCGGTTCGAGCACCACGTGGTTTATCAAAACGGCTTCCGCCACCTCCACCCGGCGGATCTGATCACACTGCAAAATGGCGATCTGCTGATGATGACCCGCGAGGCCACCGAGCACTATTCGAACGACGGCGATGTCGTGATGGTGCGCTCCAAGGACGGTGGCAGGACGTGGGGCGATCGCCAGGTGATCGCAGGGCTGAAGGACGTGGACGAACGCGAAGGCTGCGGCGTGCAGTTGCCCGATGGCACGATCCTCGTCGGCATTTTCTACAACAATCTCTACAACCCCGACGGCAGCTACAACTTCAACTGGAGGCAGAACCTGCCGGTATTGCAGAAAGCCGATCAAGGTCTGCGGTATCTTGGTTCCTACACGATTGTATCCAGGGACAATGGACGCACCTGGTCCGCGCCTCGCTTCATCGATACGAAGGCCATGCCGTTTCACGACGTCGAAGGCCCGACCGATGCGCCCATCGTGATGCCCGACGGCACGATTCTCATGGGCGTGATCGGCTCGGGCACGGAAGCGGATCCGGCCAATTCGTCCGCTATCATGCTGCGGTCGACGGATCAGGGTCAGACGTGGACGTATCTTTCCACGATCGCGGCCGACCCCGGCGGCAAGCTCGGTGGCTTCGTGGAACCCGGCATCGTGCGGACAAAGACCGGACGCATCGTCGCTGCCCTGCGCAATCACGGTCCCGACAATGCCATCTGGGTGACGCACTCCGACGACGCGGGCAAAACCTGGGTGCAGGTCAGGAAGACGGAGATGATCGGCCACCCGGTTGATCTCATCCAACTCAAGGACGGGCGGCTGCTGGCGTCGTATGGCATCCGCACGCCACACACGCGTCCGACCGGCGTGCGCGCCTGCTTCAGCCGTGACAATGGTGAGACCTGGGACCTCGCGACGGAGGTACAGCTGCGCAACGATTTTGGCAACTGGGATGTGGGTTACCCCGAGTCGTTGGAACTGGCGGACGGCCGCGTGCTCACGGTCTATTACTACAATCAGTTCGGAAAATATTTTATCGGCAGCACGTTTTGGAAACCCGCTGCGGCGCCGGACGGGCGAGAAAAATGAGCCGGTGATTTTCGCCCAACCGGCCCGGCGTGCCTCGATCTGAACTTTCTTCATCACATCGCATGACCATCACCGACGTTCGCACCACGCTGCTCACCGGCCCCTGCACCAACGATCCGTTTCTCCGCGAAGCGCGCCGGCTGCGCAGCGCCGCGTTCATTGAAATCATCACCGACGGTCCGCACATCGGCATCGGCGAGACGTACGCTGGATACTTTTGTCCGGAGGCGGTGCCGGCCATCGTCGACTTTTTCAAACCCATCCTCGTCGGGCAGACGGTCGATGACATTCCGGAACTGTGGCGCCGGATGTATCAGTGCGGCAACTTCTGGTGTCGCGTCGGTCTCGGCACGTCCGTGCTTAACGGCGTCGAGGCCGCGCTCTGGGACCTGAAGGGCAAACTGCTCGGCCTGCCGGTGCACGCATTGCTCGGCGGCAGTCAGCACGCGAAGCTGCCGGCCTACGCGACGGGCGGACCGAGTAATTATCCGAAGGAGAAGCTCGGAAAGAAGATCGATCACTATTTCTCGCTGGGCTTCCGCGGCCTCAAGGTCGCGACCGGTTCTCGCACGGTCGAGAAGGGCTGGTACACGCCGATGACGCCGCACGAGGCGGCCGATTTCGAGGCGGACAAGCTGAGCTTCATGCGCGCGCACGCGGGCCAGGACGCGTGGATCATGCTCGACGGCCACATGGGCAACAGCCCTGGCCAGACGTGGACGGTGGAGATCGCCATCGCGGTGGCGAAGGCGCTCGAGCCGTTCAACCTCTTCTTCTTCGAGGAGCCGCTGCACTACACCGATCCGTGGGGCTACGCGGAGCTCTGCAAGGCCACGACGGTGCCGATTGCCGGCGGCGAGTGCCTGACGGCGATGTATGAGTGGCGCGTGTTCGCGCAGCAGGACTCATTCGACATTGGGCAGCCCGACGCTTCGTTCACCGGTGGCATCGGCGAGTTCATGGCGGTGGCAAAGCTGATGGCTGATCGTGGCCGCAAGATCGCCACCCACGCCTGGGGCGCGGGCGGCTCGCTGATGCAGAATATCCACGCCGGCTTCGCGGCTTCGAACACCTGCATCCTCGAGATTGCGCCGGACTACGCCGGACTGCACTCCGAGGTGATCGACGGCGGGCTTGTGCTGAAGGATGGCTACGTGCTGCCCCCGGATCGGCCGGGTTTCGGGGTCGTGCTGACGGACGAGATCAAGCGCCGCTATCCCTTCAAGCCCGGCAGCGGCGAGTTCAACAGCGTGCCCGGAAAAAATCTGCGGGAATGTGAAGACAAGCTGCTTGCGGCGCGCTAACACGCGTAGCCAGCGCCTGGTCTTCTGGGACCGCGACCGCCCCCGGTCGCCTCCGGCTGATACCGACCGCCGAACCTATTTTCCGAAAGCGACCGGGGGCGGTCGCCGGTCCCATTCAAACCTTCCCTTCGCTGCATCGCCCTCGCGCCTTCCTTATGAAACTTCTCATTGATGTCGCCGTTGAACCGGCGGCTCTTGCCGCGCTCGAGCGCGCCGGCACCTTCGCCATCGACTGCATCACGCCTCCCGTCGAGGCGGCGCGTTCGCTCGATCCGGCGCGGATCGCTGACGCTGACGTCTTGTTCTGCACGTTTCCGCCGACGAACTTCGCCGACATGAAAGCGGTGCGCTGGGTGCAGCTGGCGTCGACGGGTTACTCCCAGTTGTTCGGCCTGGATCTCCCCGCGCGCGGCATTCGCGCCACCAACGGCCGCGGCTGCTTCGACGTTCCGATTGCGGAATGGAATATCGCGATGATGGTGAACCTCGCGCGCGACCTGCGACAGATGATTCGCAACCAGGACGCCGCGATCTGGGATCGCAGTGCGATGTTTCAGCGGGAAATCCGCGGCCTCACGGTCGGGATCTGGGGCTATGGCGGCATCGGTCGCGAGACGGCGCGACTGGCACGGCAGCTGGGCATGCGGGTGCATGTCATGACGCGGAACGGCGTCGCGCCCCGCACCGAGGTGTTCACCGTGCCCGGCACCGGCGATCCCGCCGGCGTGCTGCCGGATCGCGTTTTCCGCGCGGGGGAAGAGCAGGCGTTTCTCAGCGGCCTCGATTTCCTGATCGTCGCGCTGCCGCTCACGAAAGCAACGGAAGGCCTGATCGGCGAACGCGAGCTGTCGGCGCTGCCGCGCACCGCGCACGTGCTCAATCCCGCGCGCGGCCCGATCATCCAGGAGCGGGCGTTGCTGCGTGCGCTCGAGGAGAAGTGGATCGCCGGCGCTGCGATCGACACGCACTACAAATACCCGATGCCGCCGGAACACCCGTTGTGGACGTTTCCCAACGTGATCTTCACTCCGCACATTTCCGGCTCGAGCCTGAGCCCGCGGTTCAAGGAACGTCTGTGGGAGATCTTTGCGCAGAACGTCGCGCGGTTCGCCGCTGGTGAGCCACTGCTCAACGAACTCACACCGGCGCAGCTGGCGGGGGCGTAGCGCTCTCTCCGGTGTCGCGGGGCGCGAATCGCGCTCACCTCAACGCTCGGGCGGACTCTCTTCCTTTTTCTCGGCGGGCTTCTCCACGAGGTTGATGAGGTTCGCGACGCCGCGAAAGGGCCGCAGCGCCCAGCCGCCTTGCAGCAGCGGCGCGGTCGTGCCGGTCTTCTCGGGCAGCCGACCGACAAACCAGAACATCCCCACGGCGGTGACCAGCAGCACCGCGAAGAAGATTTCGAACGCGACGATGTTTACCTGCGAGGGATCGGCGTGGCCCTTCATGAACAGTCCCCACAACACGGGCGAGCAGCCGCCAATGAACGTGATGACCGCACCGTGAATCGACACCGGAAGCGCGCGATCCTGTTCGGGCACGATCTTCGCGAGGTAGTTGAGATTGGCCGAGGTCCAGCAGCCCGACGCCACGCCCTGCACGAGGTAGATCACCGGGAGAAACAGCAGCCAGTGTCCCTTGGTGTAGAGGTACGCCAGCCAGCCGAGTGCAATCAGGCCAAAACAAATATACGATACGCGGAAGAACGGCTTGGCGCCGTGGTGATCGAGCCGCGGCCGCATGAAGTGGTTGGCGCCGATGAGGCCCACGTACGTGAGCATCGTGAGCAACATGATGTGCGCCGTGGTGAGTCCCGCCGTGGCCTTCAGGTAAAACGCGGCGAACGGCGCGATCGGCGTGATCGTGAAGAAGAGCGCCACCGACAGCCACAGGTATGTGCGATACAGGCTGGGCTGCGTGACGAGCCGCGGCGTCTCCGTGACGATCTTCTCCAGGCTCAGCAGCTTCGGCTTCTCCACGTCGGGCAGCTTGTTGAGATGCACGTACGCCATCACGGCGCCGATGATCGCCACAACATACTGCACCACGAACGCGACGTAGATCGGGAGCAGCCAGAACAGCGCGGAGTAAGCCACCAGGGCGCCCATGATGGCGCTGCCGGAGATGATCTGATCGGTGGACCAGTAGCGTCCCTGCAGCGAACTCGGCACCAGTTGATAAATCCACGTCGTGAGCGACGCGGTGCCGACGGCCCGGGTCAGGCTGTAGATGAACATCGTCGTCACCATCGCGTAGATCATCCAGGGCGCGGGTTCGCGCGGGGCCAGCAGCGCGAGGCCCGCCGGCACCACGAGGCACCAGCCCCGTGCGCTCCAACCCGCGAGCGTCAGACGCTTGAAGCCGAGATGCGGCAGAAACGCCGTGGCGAGCACCTGCACCGGAGTCAGCAGGAACGTCCAGGCAAACGTGAGCCCGACCTGGAACGAATCGGCGCCGAGCTCCTGCATGAAGAGCACCGTCGGGATGCCGATCGCGACCTGCCAGTTCAGCGCGTTGAAAAACGAGAAGTAGAGCCCGTGACGGTAGGGCATCAACTCCGGCGCACTTTTCTGCGTGGGAAAGATCATGCGTCAGGCCGCACTGAATACGCGGCGTCCGGCCACCCACGTGTGCGCCGCGGTGAAGTTGTCGTTCCAAATCACCACGTCGGCGTCGGCACCGACGGCGATGGCGCCCTTGTTCTTCAGACCCATCCGGCGTGCGGGGTTGGATGTGCCCATGGCCCAGATCTGTTCCGAGGGGATCTTAAGCCAGCGATGCAGGTTCGCGATGCCGACATTCATCGTCAGGGCGCTGCCGGCGAGACCGCCGTGACTCTTGTGCGCGGGATCGTGGATGCGGGCGGCGTTCGTCGCTGACACCTTCACGGGAAAGCCGAAGGTCGTGGGATAAACGCCATCGGGCAGGCCTGCGCCGATGTTGGAGTCGGTGATCAGGACGATGCCGGCGAAGCCCTTGGCCGCGAGCGCCGCGCGGACGGCGACCGGCGCGACGTGCACGCCGTCGCAGATGAAGTCCACGGAGCAACGCGGATCTGCCAGAATCGTTTCCACCGCGCCGCACGGCCGCACCCCTGGCTCGGTGATGTCAGGAACGGGAAACACGTCGTAGAAATGCGTCGCATGACAGGCGCCGGCGTCGATGGCGCGCTCCGTTTCCTCGACGGAGGCACGCGTGTGCGTGATGAACGGCACGATGGACTGTTCCACGAGACGTTCGATCACGGGCAGAATGTTCGGCGTGTCCGGGCTGATCGACATCGCGCGCGTGCGGCCGCCCGTGGCGGCAAGCAATTCGGCGAGCAATCCGAGGTCGCCCGGGATCGTGTCCGCGCCGGCTCCGGGAAGTTTGAGGAACGGACCTTCCAGGTGCCAGCCGGGTACCGAAACGTCGCTCACGTGGTCGAGCGCACGCGAGAGTTGTTCGAGCTGCGGCAGCGAGGGCCGGTTCATCACGCGATAGAGCGTGGGCAGGACGGCCGTGGTGCCAAAGCGCGGTGCAAACCCGAGGCCCGCCTGGAGACTTTCCGGCGACGATTCGTAGAGGTGATGGCCGATGCCGTGCGTGTGCAGATCGATCAGGCCCGGAGTCAGCAACCGGCCCTGGGCATCGAGGCGGGTGGCGTCGGCCGGCACGGCGGTTGGCGCCGGATCGATCGCCCCGATGCGGCCGTCCTGCAGGAGCAACGCTCCCGGCGCCGTGTGTGTGCCGGGATAAAGGATACGGGCGTTTTGAATCAGCGTGGTCGCCATGGTCGTCAAAGTGTGGTGCCGCGGATGGGAATGGAGTCGAAGCGAATCCGCCGTGGCGCGATTACTTCTACCGCATCGGGTTCAGCGCGCGCCAGCGTGCCTTCAGGCCGTCGGTCCGGCCGAGGCGCGGCGTGAGGCCGGGCTGCGTGGGATCCGATTGAGCGAGATCGAAGAATTCGTAGATGTCGAAGCCGGTGAAACGCGGGTCCGCCGTGATCAACGACAAGTCATCGAGATATTCGTCGAGGCCGGCGGCGCGGCCGATGTAGCGGTTGAGCGTGACGGGCAAGCGCCGTGCGGCGGCGGCGGCGAGCATCTCGGTCACCACGGGATCGGCGAGCGCGCGGGTGAGTTTGCTGCGCACGGTGGCCTTGGCGCCGAGCGGATCTTCGGCGGCCTCGAACCAGCTGGTGCGCAGATAAACCTCGTCGACGAGGCCCTCGTTGATCCAGCGCCGCCACTCGAAGTCGATGTTGGCCGGCACGCCGTTCTGCTGGCCGAAGACCGGATCAGGGCGGAAAGCCTCCGCGTGCAAATGAACCTGCAGTTTCTTCCCGCGTGCGTGGATCAGCGCGGCGGCGTCGCGCATGAAGGCGGAGTAGAACTCGCCGCGGACGGCCGCGAGTTTCCCGCGCTCGATCGGGCCGTTGCCGAAGCGCTGGCGATACGCGGCGAGCACCGGCGGATTCCAGCCGTAGGCCTCCGGTTCGTCGGAGAGACAGCCGTGGGCGGAGATGCGCAGGTTCACACCATCGACACCGGCGTCGAGCATCGCCCGCACCCAGCCGAGCCAGAGGTCACGGACTTCCGGATACGCCTCGCACGGGGCGGCGGCGAGGAATTCATTTTTCCCGAGGGCGATGCCCACGAAGCCGCCGACCGGGCCTTTGCCAAAGAGTGTTTCCTGCTCAAACTCGTCCTTGCCGGAAAACGGTTTCCACGGATCGCCCTTCACGCCCTTCCACGGTTCGTCGAGCGTCACCGGGAGGTGGCCGTAACCCATGTCGAACTCGAGGCCGTAGGTGCGAAAGTCGCGCGGCCGAATCCAGAGCGCGGCATGCGTCGCCACGACGCAGTCGAGCGTTTGGCCGGCGTCGCCCACGACTTCAATCATACCGATGGGCGTGTTGGCGAAGTCGCCCGCGCCGTCGCCGAAGGTGGTCGTCAGCACGATGAACGGCTCGCGCACGTCGAGGCCCGTGAGGCGCACGACCTGCACGGGATCACCCGCCCGCGTCAGGACGTTGCCGTGGTAGTCGCGCACCTCGCGCCGCGCGGGCTCCACCCCGGAGGAACCCGTCGGCACGAGCGGCAGCGGCCGATACTTGAAATTATCCGCGCTGACCCAGAGGCGCAGATGCTCCGGGCGGAGCCGCGTCGCGGCGGCGTTGGCCTTCACCAGCCGGATTTCGCGGATGGGACCGCGGACGGCTGCCGCGGGAGCGGTGGGGCGGCGTTGCAGTCGCATCTCGGGATGCGTTTCCAGGAATGGGATGACTTGCTGCACCGTGCCGCCGATGCGCGTGAGTTTGGATTTTGATCCGGCCTCGGGAGAGCCGGTGGGATAGGTGCCGGAGAGCCCGCCGTTGTACGGTTTGAGCATGCCGTAGATTTCGAGGCCGCGGGACTTGGCGGCCTTCACCGCAGCGCGCAACGGTTCGCCGAGCGTTGCGATCGTCTGCGGTCCGTAGGTCGCCCAGTGGCCATACCAGATGTTGCCGCGGCGGGGATCGTTCTCCTCGATCTCGCCGTAGTACATCCAGTTCACGCGGCGCGCACCGACGTCGTGAATCGTGGCCATCACGGCATCGAGTCGAGCGGCGTCGAACGGGCCTTTCGTGATGTCGTCGGGGAAATCGACCGTGACGGAGAGTTGCTTGGGCGGAGCGGGCGTCTCGGCTGCGCGCGCCGGTGTTGGAACGAAAATGGCCGCCATGATGCAGGCGCCTGCGAGCGCGAGTGCCGCGTACGATGCGCGACTGAAATCGGATCGACGCACGGTGCTCACGGCCGCGCGTGCACCGTCAGTTTGCGCAGCGCGCTGCCCTCGGGACCGGTGCGCGTCGCCATGCTGCGCTCTTCCGGCAGACGGCCGGTCACGGTCCACGTGTCGCCGGTGTCGGCCGTGTAGAGTGCGCCGGTGGCGTCCACCGCAATGGCGTGGGGGTAGCGGAACATCCCGGGCTCGGCCCAGACGTCGAGGACGCGTCCGCTGCGGTCGAGGCGCAGCACGGCGTTGTCGATGCCGGCGGAGCCGTAGAGGAGGCCATCCGGTGCGGCGAACAGGCCGTCGACCGAGTGCAGCCCGGGCCACGCGGCCTGCACGTGTCCGTGTTGATCGAAAGCCTGAATCCGATCGTTCTCGCGGTCTGTGACGTAGAGCAGGCCGTCGGGGCCGAGCGTGATCACATGCGGGGTGTGAAACTCACCGGGAGCGGTGCCGCGCCGGCCCCAGTCGAGGACGTAGTCGCCCGCGGCGGTGAACTTCACGACGCGCGAGTTGCCGTATCCGTCCGTGATGAATACGTCGCCCGAGGGCACGACGCAGATGTGCGTCGGCTGATCGAAATGGCGCGCATCGCAACCGGGCTCGCCGTCGACCCCGAGTGTGAGCAGCAGCTCGCCGGCGGGGCTGAACTTCATCACCAAATGGCGGCCGACATCGGTGATCCAGACGTTGTCCCACGGGTCCACGTGCAGGCCGTGCATCCAGCAGCGCGTGGCGATCGGAATCGGCACGGGGCCGCGCCGGTCATAGGCGGTGGACACTTTTTGAAACGCGGCGCCCACTTCGCGGCAGAGCGTGCCGTCGGGATTCAGGCAGAGCAGCGGATGCTCCCCGCGGTGGGCGAGGTAGACGAAGCCCCGCGAGTCGAGTGCGACGCCGACGACGCGATCAAGGACGATCGACGACGGCAGGCGCGGCCAGTGTGGGACCGGCTCGAGGCGCGAGGAGGATGAGGAGGTGAAGCCGACGGCACGCAGGGCGTTCATGGAACTTGGCTCGGAGGTTTCCTGGGAGTCCTTTTCGCCTGATAGCGATCACGCCAGCCGTGCGAAACCGCGCTCGCCGCGCGGCACGCCGGCTTCATCGGCGAGCTGGCCGTTCGTGATCAACGTGGCGATTTCACCCATGGACTCGTCGGCGGCGGCGAGCATCGACTGCACCTTGGCTTCGTCGTGGGCGAGCATCACGTAGTAATACGAGGCGACGAGGAATCCGCGCTCGCGCATCTTGCGCACGTAGAGCGCCTGGGCGAGCGGGGTGTCCGCGCCGAGACCGAAGGTCATCGTGGGCGTCGCCGGCATGCCACCCACGGTGAGCCGGCACGCCGCGTGGCGCGACGCCAGCGTCCGCAGCGCCGTCTGCAGCGCGCCGCCGCGGGCCCAGATCGTGTCATGCACGTTGAGCCGTATCATTTTTGCCAGCACGGCGAGGGCGGCGGCGGGACCCACGCCATCGGTCCAGTAGCTGGAGGAAATGAAACTACCATCGGCCGCCTGCATGATGGGATCGCGGCCAATGACGGCGCCGAAGGGAAAACCGTTGCTCATCGCCTTCGCGTACACGGCCACATCCGGTTCGATGCCCAGTTTCGCCATCGCGCCGGGGAAGCCGTAACGCAGGCCGCTCGTGACCTCGTCAACGACGAACACGCCGCCGGCGGCGCGGCAGCGCGCTGCCACCTGGGAGAGAAAATCATTCTGCGGCAGCTGGGAGCGCATCGGCTCCATCACGACGGCGGCGAGGTTGTCGCCCAGTTTCGCGAGCGCGGCATCGAACGACGCGAGATCGTTGTAGCGGAAGGGTACCGACGTGCCCTTGAGCTCGCGCGGCACGCCGCGGGGTTCGAGGCCGGGCAGCAGATGGCCGTTGAGGGCGTCGGTTTCGCCGAGATTCGCGGCCAGGTACCAGTCGTGCCAACCGTGATAGCCGCAGAATGCCACGCCGCTGCGGCCCGTAGCCGCGCGGGCGATACGCACGCTCATCGCCATGGCGTCACCGCCGCCGCGCGCGTAGCGCACTTTGCCGGCCCAAGGATGCAGCGCGAGCAGCTGTTCCGCGAGCTCCACCTCCTGTGGGTTCACCAGCGAGCAATACGTGCCGAGACTCAGCCGCCGGCGCACGGCGGCGGTGACGTCGGGATCGGCGTAGCCCAGCAGGATCGCGCCGACCCCGCCCGCGAAGTCGACGTAGCGCCGGTCGTTGAGATCCCAGACCTCGCTGCCCGCGCAACGCGAGAAATACGAGGGCCACGTCTTGGCGTCGAACATCTCGGCGCGTTTCGAAAGCAGGCCTGTGCCGCCCGAGATGACGGTGCGCGCGCGCTGCCAGAGGGCGGGGCCATCGGCCGGCACCGGTCGCGCCGACTCCGGCAGATGCGGCGCGAGCACGCGCAGCGCATTGTTGCGAAAGATGTCGTCGAGATCACTCCGTGTGAGCCCGGTGTCTTCGCAGGCCTCGCGCAGGCTGATCAGCGATTCGATGCCGACCAGGGTCATGTCGCTGTTCGTGGCGGCCTTGTAGTCCGGACGAATCACCTCCGGGTGCAGCCAGAAAAAGAGTTCGCCGGTCGTGACGCACCGGCCGCGGAGTTCGCTCACGGCGAAGTCGGAGCCCCAGAGCACGCGCCGCGGGCCGAGGATTTCGAGCGCCGCGCGAAACGCTTCCGCCTCGCACACCGCCGACGTATCCACGACCGCGTTATCCAGATCGACCAGGAAACGCAGACCCTCGCGGGCATTGCGATAGGTGAAGCTGCGCGCGATGTGCGCGAGGATCAGCTGGGCGCGGGGATATTTGCGGCACAGCCGGCGCAGGGACTCTTGATTCGCCGGGTCGTCCATCGCGCCGTCGCGCACGATGTGCAGTAGCAGCACGCCCCGCACTTCGTGCAGCACTTCCCACATCCACTCCGGGGCGAACTCCTCGACCGCGGCGTGCATCGTGTCGGGCCGGTTCGCGAAAACGTGATAGACTTTCAGTCCGCAGAATTTGCCGCTGCGGAGCGCGGCGGCCACGAGCGCCGGATCGTCGGCGGGTGACGCCACCATCAACGCACGGCTGAGGGGCGTGCCGTGCGCGGCGACTTCACCAGCCACCCAGTCGTTCATCGCCGGCCGGTTCACCGTCTTGTGCGGCATGCCGAAGTAGAGCCCGTGAATCGTGGGCACCGGCATGTAGCGTTGCAGGGCGGCCCGGTGTTCCACGCAGCCCTGCGGTCCCATCCCGTCGAACAGGCTCCACGCGCCCGGCGCGAAGTGCCCCGGATGATAGGGGTGCGTGTGGATGTCGAAAATCTCCGCCGGCAGGAAACCGGTCAGGCGTTTCCCGGCGAGAGCGAGATCCCGCGGGTCGAGGGTCTGGACGTACTTCATGGGGAGACAGGCTTGGACTTCGATTCGCGTACGAACCACAACAGGACCGCGCACACCACCAGCCCGGCGGCGCCGCAGTTGAACAACGTCGTGATGTCCACCTTCGCGTCGCGGAGCGCGCCGCCCGCATAGATCGTCGCGCCGCCAACGAACACCGCGAACATGTTGAGCACGCCGACGCCCGTGGCGAGGTACCGCGGGTCGACGATCTGGCAGAGAATCGGCACCATATTTGCGTCGGGAAACGGCCGGGCGAAACCGTAGATCACCAGCGCGACCAGCACGAGGGCGAGCACGCTGGCGTTGGAGGCAACGAGGATCGCGGGCGTCGCCAGCAGCACGCCGATGACGCCCACCCAGATGCGGGCGCGGGGGGACTTGCGACTCCAGCGATCGGCCCAGAATCCGCCCGCGACCATGCCCACCAGGCTACCGCCATAGATGTAGCCCATCGACGTGAGGCCGGCCTCGCCTTGAGACAGGCCGAAACGTTCCGTCAGGTAGGTGGGCAGCCAGCCGATGAACGACCAACTGGCGAGCCCGAGCAGGCCCCAGAAGAGCAGCGCGAGAATATAGGCGGGCCGGCTGAAGAGGCTGGCGATCGCCTGGAAGAGATTTCCGCCGGGTGCCGCGACGGGCGTGCCGGGCGTGGCCGTGGTCGGCGCGTCCTTCGGTCGATCCTTCAGCAGGAAAAACAGCACGACCGCGTAGACGACGCCAATCGCACCGAACAGCTCGAAGACAAACGTCCAGGGATGACGGTCAGCAATGTAGCCGCCCAGCCCGCCGAGGCCCGAACCCACCATGACCCCGCTCAGGTGAATGCCGTTGGCCAGCGAGCGCGTGGAGTTGCGGTGATAGTCCATCAGCAACGCGCCGGCCGCAGGAAAGTAGCAGGCCTCGCTGATGCCCATCAGCGCGCGGTAAAAGAGCAGTTCGCCAAACGTCGACGCGTGGGCGGTGAGCCACGTCGTGGCGGACCACGCGAAGAGCGAGAAGATGATGATGCGGCTGCGGCTGAAACGATCCGCCACGAAACCACCGAGCGGACTCAGCAGTCCGTAGGAGACGAGAAAGATCGTGGTGAGCAGACCGAACTGCGCGTCGGTCATCGGAATCGCCTCCTTGATCGAGGTCCTCATCGTGATGAGGATCATCCGATCGAGGTAGTTCAGACACGCGACGAGCCAGAGCAGGGCGACCATGAGCCAGGCCCGGTTCGACAAAGTGGGGGCGGTGGAACTCATGGGCGTGGGGCTGGGGGTGGGCGAACCGCAGGCGCTAACTGGCCGGCGGATTTTTGGGTTTCACGAAGAAGAGCAGGGTGGCGCACACCAGGATGCTGGCGGCGGCAAATTGAAAGATCCGGTTCACGTCGATGTGCGCGTCGCGCAAGGCCCCGCCGGCGTACACCGTGAGTCCGCCGACCGTGCAGCTGCAGAGGTTGAGCACGCCGTATCCGGTCGCCCGGTACCGCGTGTCCGCGACCAACGAAAGGATCGGCATCATGTTGCTGTCCGAAAATGATTTGGTGACGCCGAACACGACCAGGCCGGCGATGGCGAGGTACAGCGTGTCCGTGGTGCCGGACAACAGGATGCCCGGCGCGGCGATGCACAGCCCGATCACCGGCACCAGAATCGGAGCGCGGGGATTGGTGCGGCTCCAGCGATCCGCCCACACGCCCCCGAGGAGCACGCCGACGAGCGCCGCGGCCTGGAGATAGCCGGTCGCCGAAAGACCGGCGGTGCCCTGCGAAAGATGGAAGTGTTCGTTGAGATACGTCGGCATCCAACCCACCACCGCCCAACCCGCGAGCCCGAGCAGGCCCCAATAAAACAGCGCGAGAATGAAAGCGCCGCGGCTGAACAGACTCACCAGCGCCGCGCCGAGCTTCACGTCGGATTTGGAACTGGCCGTGGACGTGGCCGTGAGCGGCTGCGGCACGTCGCGCAGGAAGAAAGCGACCAGGACGGCGTAGCCGATGCCAACGAGGCCGAAGAGGGAGAACGCGTGCGCCCAGCCGTGCCGTTCCGCGATCCAGCCACCGAGGCCGCCCAGACCGGAGCCGACCATGATGCCGCTCATGTGCACGCCGACCGCGAGCGAGCGCGTGGTCGTGCGATGATAGTCGGTGATCAACGCGAGCGCGGCGGGAATGTAACACGCCTCGCTGATGCCCATCAGGGCGCGCGTCGCGAGGAGTTCACCAAAGGTCGTCGCATGCGCCGTCAGCCACGTGATCACCGACCACGCAAACAGGCTGGCGATGATCACACGCGATCGACTGAAGCGATCGGCGAGGAAGCCTGCAAACGGACTGAGCACGGCGTAAACCCAGAGGAAGACAGACGTGAGCAGCCCGAACTGGGCGTCGGTCATCGGGATCGCCTCGATCACCGATCCCCGCATCGTGGTGATCATCACCCGATCGAGGTAGTTGAGCGCGCCGACGACCCAGAGGAGGGCGACGGTGAGCCAGGCGCGGGCGTGGAGCGACGAGGGAGTGGACATGCGAAAGCCGGTTATCTGATCCGGCCCCGGGCATCGACCCGCCAGGTGTCGACGACCTGGCCGCGTTCCATCACCACGACCTCGTCGGTGAGATTCACTACCGTGCACACGTGGGCGGGCATGAAGACGATCCGCTCGCCAATCTGCAGGGTGTCGACGTCCTTGCCGCGCACGTAGCCGTGTTCTTCATTCACTCGGACAACCGCCAGATCGCGACCGTCGATCGCCAGCGCGGAAATACCATCGGGCGTGCGATCCGACGAAAACGTCTTTGAGCCCGCGTCGATCAACGCGAGACCGGGTTCGGGCTTGTCGACGACCGTGGCCAGCACGTGCAGGGCGACCGTATCCGATGGCATGATGCCGGTGGTGCGCGACAACGCGAGGTCGCCAAACACATACGCGCCCGGGCGGACGGCTTGGATGCGGCCGGCGCCCATGCGGGCGATCAGCCGGGCCGTCACGCTGCAGCCGGGCCAGATCGCCAGAGTGCGGTCGATCGAATCACGGACCGCGCACAACCGGCCCAGCATCTCCTCGATGCGCGACGCCTGTTCCGCCGGTGCTGCGGCGTAGAGATTGCCCTCGTGAGTGTAGAAACCGCGCAACTCGACATGCGGGCTGCGCGCGAGCAGCGCCGCGATGCGTGGAGCCGCCGCGGGATCGCGCACGCCCTCGCGCCCAAGGCCGCTGTCGATCGCCATCATCACGGAGAGTTTTCGACCGGTCAGCGCGGCGAGCCGCAGGAAGACCTCGGCGTGCGCCTCGCTCGTCACGGCCAGCCGCAGGTCGTCGAGCTGCTCGGCCAGCGCGCGGATCCGCGGGGCCTGGCGGGGATCGACCAGCGAGTGGGCGACAAACATGCCGCGCATCCCCGAGGGCAGCATCGCTTCCGCCTCGCCGAGTTTCGCGCACGTGAGTCCGCGGGCGCCGGCCTCAAGCTGGCGCCGCGCAACCTCGACCATCTTGTGCGTCTTGATGTGGGGCCGCAGCTCGACGCCATGGGCGTCGCACACCGACTGCATCGAGCGGATGTTCGCCTCGAGCCGCGAGCGATCGACGAGGATCGACGGGGTTTGCAGCGTGTCGAAGGACGGAGGGGTATTCATAGTTGTCCGACCTGGCCGGTGGTGAGACCGCCATCGACGACCAGCACCTGGCCGGTGATGTACGAGGCCGCGGGCGAAAGCAGGAAGACCGCGGCACCAGCGATGTCGGCCGGTTCACCGATGCGGCCGAGCATGATTTTCTTTTCGTAAAGCCGGCGCGTCTCCGGCCGCTTGCCATTGAGCCAGCCGGCGGTGAGCGGCGTGTGAATGAGGCCGGGCGCCACGCTGTTGACGCGGATGCCGTGCGGCGCGAGCGAGTGGGCGAGCGTGCGCGTCATCATCACCAGCGCGCCCTTCGAGGTGTCATACGCGGTGGAGTCGGGTTCGGACTGCAGGCCGTTGGTGGATGAAATGATCACCACGGCGCCGCCGCGCTTCCGCGCGACGAGTTCGCGCGCGAACGCCTGCACGACGAAATACGTCGCGCGCACATTCAGGTTCATCGTGCGTTCCCAGCGGCCCGGTTCCATGTCGAGAAACGGAAGATCAAAAAAACTTCCGGCGTTGCACACGAGCAGATCGAGTGCCGGATTCGCCTGAAACGCGGCGGTGACGAGCGCGGCGGGCGTGGCCGCGTCGAACAAATCGCCCGCGACATACGCGGCGCCCGCGGGCAGCGACGCGGGGCGTTCGCCCGGACCGTGAAAAACGACCCCGGCACCGGATTCCTGGATGCCGAGGGCAATGGCGTGGCCGATGCCCTGGGTGGAGCCGGTGACGAGTCCGGCGCTAGTTGCGAGTGAGAAGGCTTTCATCCTTGAGTCGAAGCAGGGTGAGGAGATTGGAGTGGGCGACCGCCTGCTGGGCGGACTCGGACAGCGCGCGCAGGCACTCCACCTCGGCCGCATAGGTGCTGCGCAGCGAGATGAAGTTGCCATCGAGATTCGCGACGTAGCTCTGAAACGGCGTGTCCGAGCCCCAGATCAGTTTTTCTGGATACGCCGCGGCGAGCGCGCCCAGCACGGCGGTGGGATCGCGGTAGTCGGCGGGAAAACGACGGTCGGCCGGCGCGACGTAGCCCAGGCCCCGCGTCACGCCCTCGCAATGGATGCGGTGCGCGGAGCAGTCGAACCAGGTGTTCGGCAGCTCCGCCACGCGATCGAGGCTGGGCCGATCGAAGCGGCACGAGTGCGCGAGGCAGAAGCGCACGTGCGGCGTGGCGGCGGCGACGTCGAGGATGTCGGAGGCCTGCGACCATTTGTCCTCGGGCGCGACGCTCGAGTGAATCAGGAACGGCACATCGAGTTCCGCCGCGAGATCGAGAAAACCGCGGCCCGTCGTGAGCAGCGCGCGGATGTCCGCCTCGATCATCGTCGCCTGGATCTTCAGGCCGTAAAAGGGAAACTGCCGGTGCAGCGCGCGCAGAACCTTGATCTGCGCCGCCGGCTCACGCTCGGGATCCAGCATGGCAAACGGCAGCGTCAGCCGGCCCAGATCGGGATAGAGTTCGTAGACCTCCCGGAGCATCCGTTCGTTCTCGAAGGCGTACGGCACGGTTTCCAGGCCGCCCGCGGCGAGCTTCGCCCGACGCATCGCCGCCACGTCAAAGGTCAGATTCGCCACCATCGGAAACACCACCCAGCGGCTGATCCCGCAGTGCCGGCCCTCGGTCACCAGCGCCGGCAAATCCTGCGCATACGGGTGGTAGCCGTTGAGGTAAAAAAACAAGTCGACGCCAAGATGGTTATGACAATCGATGAGCATCGAGGGCATTTTGTTTGACGAGACAGGCATTCCGCATTGTGAAACGGGGCGCAAGCCGAAACCATGAGTATTGCCGTTCTTGATCGGGCCTTTTCCATTCTGGAGGTGCTCGCCCGCACGCGTCGGGCGCTGACCCTCGCGGAATTGGCCGAGGAGGCGCGGCTGCCGAAACCGACAGTGCACCGGATCCTGAAAAGCCTGCGTGATCTCGGCTACGTGGCGCAGAACGATCGCGGCGGGTCGTATGAGCTCTCCGACCGGCTGGCGTCGCTGCACGAATACGGTCGCGATGAGGCGGTGCGGGCGAAGGCGCTCCCGCTCATGCAGGAGTTGCACGTCGCGTTCGACGAGACCGTGAACCTCGGGCTGCTCGAGGGCATCTATGTCCGCTACGCCCACGTCATCGAGACCACGCAGCCATTGCGCTGGATCGTGAAGCCCGGCGCGCGCGATCCATTTCAAACCACTGCGCTCGGCCGGGCGATCGTGGCGAACCTGCCAGCCGAGCAGCAGACCCGGGTCGTGACCAAGGCCTGCGCGGCTCTGCCGTCGCGAGGCCGCAAGGCCGCCCGCGCTGCGCTCGAGCAGGAACTCGCGGCTACACTGCAACGGGGCTTTGCCCTCGAGGAGGAGGAGACGGTGGCAGGCGTCGCGTGCGTCGCACTCTCGCTCGCGTTTCTCGGCGAGCCGCTCGCGGCCGTCAGCGTTTCCGTACCCGTGCACCGCCTGTCGTCGCGCCAGCGCACCGACATGATCGCCACGCTCCTCTCGACGCGCGAAGCCCGCGTGCCCAGCGCTTGAACCCCGGAGTTTGGACAGAATGAACAGAATAGACAAAATCTTCGGACCACGCCGCTCGGACATTTTCTGGTTCCATTCAGTTCATTCTGTCCAAAGCCCGGGCCTTGAGTCGGGGTCTTGCTGACTCGTTTCACTTTTCACTTTCGCCATCGCCATGCCCTACACGTTCACCCGATCCGAAGAGCTTTTCCGCCGCGCCCAGCTGAGCATCGCCTCCGGCGTCAACAGCGGTATCCGCAAAATGGAGGCGCCCGTGCCGCTGTACTTCACCCGGGGCAGCGGGCCCAATCTCTGGGACGTCGACGGCAACCACTATCTGGATTTTCAACTCGGCCAGGGCGCGTTGCTGTACGGGCACGCGCCGGCCGGCATGGCCGATGCGATCGCGGCGCAGGCGCGGCTCGGGACGCACTGGGCGGCGCAGAGCGAACTCGAGATCGAGGTGTCGGAGCGCCTGCAGAAGATGATTCCGTCGGCGGAACTCGTGCGCTTCAACAACTCCGCCACCGAGGTGGTCACGGCAGCGTTCCGCCTCGCGCGTGCCCACACCGGCCGGAAATTGATCCTGCGTTTCGAGGGCCACTATCACGGCTGGGCGGACGAGGGCCTCGTCGGTTTCGCCAATCCCGTCGACAAGTGGGGCGACGACGAAAACCCCGCGCGCACGCATCCGAGCAAGGGCGTGATCCCCGAGGTGCTGGAGCAGTTCGTGGTCGCGCGCTGGAACGACGTCGCGCACCTGCGCCGCCGCGTCGATCAGTTCCGCGGGCAGATTGCGGCCATCGTGTTCGAACCGGTGCTCTGCAACACCTGCTGCCTCGAGCCGGTGGAGGGATTGCTGGCGGCGATTCGCGAGCTCTGCGATCGCGACGGCATGCTGATGATCTCGGACGAGACGATCACTGGCTTCCGTTTCGGCGCCGCGTGTGCGCAGGGTTATTATGGCTACAAGGCCGATCTCACGATCCTCGGCAAGGCCATCGGCGGCGGCACGCCGTTCGCGGCCCTCGCCGGGACAAAGGCGGCGATGGCCAAGATTCTTTCCGGCGAAGTCGTGCACGCGGGCACGTTGAATGCGAATCCGCTGTGTCTGGCGGCGAGCAAGTGGTGCCTCGATGAAGTGCTCGCCCAAGGCGCGGATTTCCCGGCGTCGACGCGGACACTGGGCCGCCAGCTCATGACCGGGCTCACGGAGCTCGCACGTGAACACGGCGTGCCGATGCGGCCGCAGGGACCGGGCCTGATCTTTCACGCGGTGATCCTGAAGCCGGGTGCGGCCGAGGGCCCGATCCGCGACTATCGCGACTATGTGCGCCGGCACGACGCGCCGCGCTGGGCGCACCTGCGGCGTTGTCTGCTGGAGGAAGGCGTGCGCGCGATCGAGCGCGGCCTCTGGTCCATCAGCACCACGCACACCGCGGCGGATATCACCGAGGCGCTCCGGCGCGCGAAGGTGGCGTTTGCCCGGCACGCGGCGAGTTGGAAAACGCCGGTCTGAGATCCGCCCACCCATGAAATCGCGCATCCTGTTTGGCGGACTTTTCCACGAGACCCACGCCTTTCTCCCCGAGGTCACCCGCTGGTCGGACTTCAAGGTCACGTTCGGCGCGGACATTCTCTCCAAGGAGGGCGACGAGTCGCCGACCGACGGCTTTCTGGGCGAGGCGAAACGCTTCGGCTGGGAGGTGCTGCCCACGGTGGACGCGCGCGCGATGCCGAGCGGTCCGGTCGAGGACCAGGCGTTCGAAACGTTCTGGACGGAGTTTGAGCGGCGGGCGCGTCCGCTGCTGGCCGCCGGCGTGGATGCGATCTACCTCGTGCTCCACGGTGCGATGACCACGCAGTCGATCGAGGACGTGGAGGGCGAACTGCTCGCACGGATCCGTGCGCTGCCGGGCGCGGCCCAACTGCCGATTTTCGGCGTGCTGGACTTGCACGGCAACATCTCCTCGCGGATGTGCGCGCTCGGGAACGGATTCGTGGCGTATCGGAAAAATCCGCACACCGACGCCAAGGTGACGGCGATCCGGGCCGCGGGTCTGCTGGAACGCTGCCTCCGCACCGGCCGCGTGCCGCGCATGAACTGGTGTCGCGTGCCGCTGATCTGGGCGCCGCCGGGCACTGGCACGCATTCGGATCCGATGCTCGCGCTCACGCAGCTTGCGGAAAAAGCCGAGACCGGCGATCCGGCCGTGTGGGCCTATAATGTGATGGGCGGATTCTCATTTGCCGACACCGCCGAGAGCGGAGTGACGCTGAGCACCGTTTCAGATGCCGCCATGGGCGCGGTCCGCCCGCACCTCGAAGCCGGCGCGGCTCTGGCCTGGGCGCTGCGGGACAAGGGCGTGGTGACGTATCCGTCGGTCGATGACGTTCTGCGGAAGATAGGCCCGGCGCCGGCGGGGCCGGTGCTGTTGGTGGAGCCGGCGGACAACGTCGGCGGTGGCGCTCCCGGTGATTGCACCGGCATTCTGCGGGCAATGCTGGCGCATCAGGTGTCGAGCGGACTCGTGGCCATCAACGATCCGGCGGCGGTGCAACGCCTCGGCGCGATCCCCGTGGGATCGACGGTCCGACTGGCCATCGGCGGACATGCCTGGCCGCTGGATCCCGGTCCGGTCGAACTCGATCTCACGCTGGTGTCACGGAGCGACGGCAACTTCGAACTCGAGGACATCCACAGCCACATGGCGTCGATGAACGGTACGCAGATTGCCATGGGCCCGTGTGCCGTGGTGCGGCACGCCGGGATCACGATTCTGCTGACGAGCCGCAAGACGCCGCCGTTCGATCTCGGGCAGTTTCGCAGCCAGGGCATCGAGCCGCGCGCGTTCGCCATCATCGGGATCAAGGCGGCGGTGGCGCACCGTCAGGCCTACGACCCCATCGCGGTGGCGGAATACTTTGTCGACACGCCGGGGCCGTGCTCCAGCAACCTGGCATCGTTTCCCTTCAAGCGGCTGCGGCATCCCGTTTACCCGATCGATTCCATCACCGAACCCAAATTCATCATCACATGAGCATCCAAATCCAATATCCCAAAAAACCGGATACCCCGGTCTCGCATCTTCCGTTCAGCCCCGTCGTGCGCGTGGGCGACCTGCTGTTCGTCTCGGGCCAGGCCTCGGTCGACGCCACGGGCAAGATCGTGTCGGACACCTTTGACGGCGAGTTCCGCCGCTCGATGGAGAACATGAAGAAGATTCTCGAGGACGCCGGCAGTGACATGCAGCACGTCGTCCAGACGCGGAATTATGTCCGCGATTCGGAAATGGTGCCGCGCTACAACGAGCTCTACCGCGAGTATTTCTCCGCCCCGTACCCCGCGCGCACCACGATCACGAACTGTCTGTCGTCGGCGCTGAAGTACGAGGTCGAGTGCATCGCCGTCGTCAAGTGAGCCTGAGCCCCGTCGCGTCTCCGTCATGAAAATCATCCGTTACTCCGACCCCGCCGGCCGCATCCACTATGGCGCCGAACAACCCGACGGTTCCGCCCGGCGGATCGAGGGCGACGTCTTCGGTTCGCATCGCGTCACCGCCGAGAAGGCTGAACTTGCCAAGCTGCTCGCGCCGATCGTGCCGACCCAGATCCTCGGCGTGGGATTGAACTATCGCTTCCACGCGCAGGAGGCGAAAATGAAGGCACCGGAGCTGCCGGTACTGTTCGTCAAGGGGATCAACACCGTGCAGAACCCGGGCGATCCGGTTCTCATCCCCACGCATCTCGCGAGCGATGAAGTGGACTACGAGTGCGAGCTCGCGGTCGTGATCGGCCGCGCCTGCAAGAACGTCAGCAAGGAACGGGCGCTCGACTACGTCCTCGGTTACACGTGTGCGAACGACGTGTCCGCGCGCGACTGGCAGATCAAGCGCGGTGGCGGCCAGTGGTGTCGCGGCAAGTTCTTCGACACGTTCTGCCCGCTCGGGCCGCGGCTCGTGACGCCGGACGAGATCGCCGGACCGAACCAGCTCAAGATCGCGACCCATCTCAACGGCGAGACGGTGCAGGATTGGACCACCTCGGACATGATTTTCGACGTGGCCACGTTGATCTCGTTCCTGAGCGGCAGCACCACCCTCGTACCCGGAACCGTGATACTCACCGGCACGCCGCACGGCGTCGGCATGGCGGCGAAACCCGTGCCGCGCTGGCTGAAACCCGGTGACTCGGTCACGATCGAGATCGAGGGCATCGGCCGGCTCACCAATCCGGTGGCGCTGGAGCCACGGTGAGTGGCAACGGATCCTCCCTTTTTGTCCGCGCGGCTGCATGAGACCGCGGGACAGCGTAGCTTTCATTCAATGACAAAAATCAAAATCTCCGGCGGCGTTTGGTCCGCCACTCCCACTCCGCTCACGGCCGACGGTCGCGTCGACGTCCCGTCCGTGCACCGGCTCGTCGAGCACCATGTCACGATGGGCGTGACCGGTCTGATGCTCGCGGGCACGTGCGGCGAGGGGCCGTGGCTGCGCGACGCCGAGCGCGAAACCGTGGTGCGCACGGCCGCCGCGGCCGCGCGCGGCCGATTGCGAATTGCGGTGCAGGTGACGGAAAACTCCGCGACGCGCACGCTCGACAACGTCGACAAGGCCGTGACGTGGGGTGCCGAGATCGCGGTCGTGGCGCAGCCGTATTTCTTCCTCAACGGCACGGTCGATCGCCAGTTGACGTATTACCGGGACATCGCCCGGCGCAGCGCACTGCCGGTCGGCTTTTATGATCGGGGCAAGGCGAGCCCGTACGTGATGCCGGAGTCACACCTGCTCGAACTCCTCACCGAGCCGAACATCGCGATGGTGAAGGACAGCTCATTGATGCCTGCGCATCGCGACACGTTTCTCGCGGCGCGCAAGCTCCGGCCGGAACTGGTGCTGCTCGATGGCGACGAGTTTGAGTGCGTGAGTTACCTCCAGGCCGGCTACGACGGCCTGCTGCTGGGCGGCGGCATCTTCAATGCCGGACTCGCGCATCGGATCATTCGCGCCGTGCGGGCGGGCGACGCGACCGAAGCCGCGCGGCTGCAGGCGCGGATGAACGATCTCATGCTCCGCGTCTATGGCGGGCCGAAGATCGAGTGCTGGATGACCGGACTGAAGGAACTGCTCGTGCAGATGAAGCTGTTCTCCACCAGCACGAATCTGCTCGGGTATCCGTTGACCGATACCTGCCGCCAGCAGATCACCGACGCAGTCAGTGGCGCCGACGGCCTCGGCTACAAGGCCGACCTGTTCGAGCCGGCGCAGCTTACAGGAGGCGTCTAAAAAGTCAGATCGCTGGTAGGGCGGATTGTCCCCAAGCCGCCGCGCTCACCGTGACGAATTTCTTGAAGCGGCGCGTTGGGGACAACGCGCCCTACCTTTTCCGAGCACTTTGAAACCGCGACCATGAATCCTCCCGCTGAATCCGCCCTGCCGTACACGGACACGAAGCCCCAGGGGTCTCCGGATTTCTACTACGCCGTCAACGCCACGTTTCGCTTCATCCTCCAGCGGCTCGGGTCCGAGGGCTGGCGGCGCTACCTGGCGGAGATGGGTCGCGGCTACTTCGCACCCGTGAACCGGCAGTGGAGCGAAGGCGGCTTGCCCGCGGTCGCGCGCTACTGGCGTGCATTCTTCGCGGCGGAGCCCGGCTCGGTCGTCGAAGTCGTCGAGCAGCCCGATCGAGTCGAACTTCAGGTGCGCGAGTGTCCCGCGATCAAACACCTGCGGGCCGGCGGCCGGGAGATCGTCGCCGAGTACTGCCAGCATTGTTACTTCCTCGGTGCGGCCCGCGCGGAAGCCGCGGGTTTGAGCATGCGACTCACCGGCGGCAACGGTAGTTGCTGTCACACCTACGCGCGCGCTGCCGCGGATCAACCGCCGCAGGATCTGCGGCAGATAAAGGAGGCCCGGTCATGATCGGATGCTATGATTTCTGCGGCCACTACGAGTGGACCTTTGGCTGGCTCGAGCGGGAGGGTGGTCATGCCCTTGTCCGCGATTACTGGAACGAGGCCATCAATCACGACAGCCAGCGCCACGCGCGCGACCTGATCCGCAACGAGGGCATTCCCGGCATGCTGAAATACTGGGGGCACACGCTCCTCGAGGAATCGCCCAGTCTTGGTTTCAACATCTCCCATCGCGCGGATGTGTTCCGCATCGATTTTCATGACTGTCCCTCGCGCGGATTTTTGCTGCGCAACGGGCTGAAGAACTACGGCGACTACTGCGATCACTGCATGGGCTGGACGGGACCGATGCTCCGCGAGGCCGGCTACGTCATCGATCACGAGCACAACCACCGCGGGCAGTGCTGGTGGGAGATGCGCGCCGCGTCCGCGCAGGGCGGGCATGCTGCTCCCGGCTCCGTGGCGGGAGCGAAGGATGTGCGTCTGCGGCCCGACTGGCCGAAGGATCCGGCCCAGCTGGATCGCTACACGAAGTCGAACGATCCCGACGACAAGATGAAGTAAGCGGCGCGTGACTGCGCCGATCCCGGGCAGTTGAGCAGTGAGAGTGGAGTGTTCGGTCCGGCGATGAGCCGGGCGATTGTCGAACGGATGAACCGCTGCTGAGTTTTCTTTCAACTCTCAGCCCTCAACTCTCAACTCTCAACTAACTACGCTCGCTTACGCCGCCACGACTGGGATTTTCTTTTTGCGCAGGAAGAGATCGAGGGCCTTCAAGTCTTCCGCTTCCGTTTCCCCGAGATCGTAGGCGGGCTTTTCGGCGCGTTTCAGGAAACCGTTGAGCCAGTCGAGCAGGACCTCGCGACGCGGGAGCCAGACGGACGGGGCGGCCAGCACATCGGCGCGAAGGGCGGTGGCATGGAGAACATGTTCGGTTGGTTTTTGCATAAGCGGGTCGCGGTGCGGAACGGTGTGCCCACTCTTCCGATACGACGCCCGGTGCGCCCGTACTCCTGTGAAGAGCCATCATCATCTCGAACGTCGTCAGTTTAATCCCGCCGCAGCTCGATGTCGACGGGCTTCGCCCGATTTCGCGTTGAAGTCCTCCAAGTGAATGCCCCGCGTCGGCTTTGAGGCAGAGGAACGCGCGGCGCCGAGACGATCGCGCGGATAAATCGCACGATCCTCCTTGCGTTTCCCCCCGTTGCGCCGACCTTGGCGGCTCGTAGATACGTTAGATGACAGTGGCAGGTGAGTCTTCAGGTGGGCTTCAAGTTCAGCTTTCGATTCGAAACCCGATCTCCGGGAACACGCTGACAGCAGACGAAGCATACGAACCATCCACCTATGAATTCCAAACTCTATGTCGGCAATATGTCGTTCAAGACCTCTGAAGCCGATCTTCGCGACGCCTTCGGCAAATTCGGTTCCGTGACCGACGTGTACATCGCCAACGATCGTGAGACGGGCCGCCCGCGCGGTTTCGCCTTCGTGACCTTCAGCAATGACACCGAGAGCAAGCTCGCGATCGAGAAGATGAACGGCGTCGACCTCGATGGTCGCCAGCTGACGGTCAACGAAGCCAAGCCGAAGGAAGAAATGGGCGGCGGCGGCGGTGGCGGTCGCAACTTCAGCAGCCCGGATCGTCGCCCCGGCGCGTTCCAGGCCCGCGGCAACAGCCGTTACTAATTCCATTCGCTGGCTTAAAGCCCGCAACCTTGAGGCGAGGTGCTTTTGCACCCCGCCTTTTTTGTGTCCGCGATCGCGCGTGATCGGCGTCGGAGCGGTTAATCCGTCCTCTCCAGGCACCGTTGGTGGTCCGAGCTGTCAGTCGCCGCAGCCGAGGCCTCCATGCCCCGGCCGGACCGGTTTCCGTGTCCGCTTGCATCAACTTATCGTCCTTATGCTGTCATTGCCTCGCCTTTGTTGTCGTCAAATTCCTCGCGCCCGGTTGTCCCGGTCGCTGACCGCCGCCGCGCTTGGCGCCGTGATGGCCGTCTTCAGCGCGGGAGTGCAGGCGGCGGATGCCGTCGCCCCCACCGAGCGCGCCCGCTCGTCCCCGGTGTTTACCATCTACATCGAGAACGATGCATTCAGCGGTACCGATCAGCACTACACGAACGGAGTGAAGCTGTCATGGCTGTCGGCCGATTTGGTTGATTGGGGACAAACGGGATGGCGCAAAACGGTCGTCGACATCCTTCCGTTTGTGAATCGGCCGCAGGGTCAGAAGAACGTGGGCTTCGCGTTCGGCCAGAATATCTACACGCCCCGCGACACCCGGGCGCGTAACCCGGATCCCGCTGATCGCCCGTACGCCGGTTGGAGCTACCTTGAACTCGCGTTCGTCAGCAAGACGCCGTCGATCGCGGACACGCTCTCGTTTCAGGTGGGAATCATCGGACCGCACAGCCTCGCCGAGGACGCGCAGCGCACCTGGCACCAGTTGATCGACATCCAGCGGCCGCGGGGCTGGGACTATCAGCTGCGCGACGAGATGGGCGTGAATGTCGTGTACGAACGCCGTTGGCGAATGTACGGGCGCGCGCTCTCTCAAACCATCGGGATCGACTTCGTGCCCCACGCGGGCGCCAGCCTGGGCAACGTGCAGACCTACGCCAACGCGGGCGGCACCGTCCGGCTCGGATTCAATCTGCCCTCTGACTTTGGCGTCCAGCTCGCACGTCCCGGCAGCCTGGGTGGCACCCCCACCGATGACTTGGATCCCCGCGTCGCCATGGATCGGAATTTCAGCTTCTTCGTCTTCGGTGCCGGGGACGGTCGCGCGGTGGGCCGGGATATTTTTCTCGACGGAAACACGTTTCGGGACAGCCGCTCGGTGGACAAGAGACCCTTCGTCGCCGATCTGAGTGCCGGTGCGGGGCTCATCGCCGGACGCTGGCAGCTTACGTACACGCAGGTGTGGCGCTCGCGCGAGTTCCGCTCCCAGCGGGAAGCGCGCAATAATTTCGGATCCTTTTCGATCTCGCGCGCCTATTAAGTTCGCCACGGGTGGTGATGGGCCCGCCCGCGGGCCGCGCGAATGGCGCGAGGACAGTTGCAAGCGCGCGCGGCATCCGTAGGCCTCAGGTCGCTGCATGAAGATTGTTTTGCTGGTGTGCTATTTTGCGGGTTGGGCGCTGATCCCGCATCTGCTGCTGCTCAAGAAGCGGCCGACCGCGACCCTCGCGTGGCTCTGGGCCATCATCTTCATCCCGATCGTGGGCGCGCTGGCCTACCTGGCCATCGGCACCGATCGGCTGAAGCGCCGGCGGCTGAAGCGCCGGAATCTCTTTTCGGCGCGATCCTCCCGCCAGCGCAGTCCGGTGGGAAGCACCGATGAGGGCACGAATCAGTTGCTGCACGGGCTGCCCCGACGTGACCGGCAGTTTCTGCAGCTGGTGTCCCGCATCAATCAGCTCTCGGTGAGTTCCGCCGAGACGATCCGCATCCTGCGCAACTCAGACGCGTTCTACCCGGCGCTCGCCGCGCGGATCCAGGCGGCGCGACATCACATTCACGTCGAGTTCTACATTTGGGAAGCCGACGAGACGGGGATGCGCTTTCTCCAGCTTCTCACCGATGCGGCCCGGCGCGGCGTGGTCGTGCGGCTGTTGCTCGACGGAGTCGGTTCGCGGGCGTTCGACGAGGATTTGCTGGAGGCGTTTCGCGAGGCCGGCGGTCATTTCTCGTGGTTCCAGAGCCTCGATCCGAGGCGGAAACGCTTCTTTCTCAACCTGCGGAATCACCGCAAACTCCAAATCATCGATGGTGAGATCGCGTTTGTCGGCGGGATGAACATCGGACGCGATTACGAGGGGCTCAATCCCGAGCTGGGACACTGGCGCGACGTGCAGGTGGAGGCGACCGGTCCGGTCGCAGCCGAACTGCAGGACGTGTTTGCCGACGACTGGTTTTTTGCGACGGACGAACGGATTTCGGCGGCGACCTATTTTCCGACGCCGTCCCCGGCGGTCCATCATCCCGCGCACATCGTGCACGGCGGACCCGATCTCCGGAATGAGCCGATCAGCAAAACCATCGTGAGCCTTCTTAACGAGGCGAGCGACCGCGTGTGGATTGCGACCGGCTATTTCGTGCCGGACGACATCCTGCTCGCCGCCCTGGAACTCGCGGCCAGTCGTGGCGTCGATGTCCGGCTGCTGATTTCGGAGAAGAACGATCACCCCTGGCTCGTGCTCGTCGGCCGCTCGTATTACACGCAGTTGCTCACCGCCGGCGTACGGATTTTCGAATACTCCGCCGGAATCAATCACGCCAAGATCGCGCTGGCCGACGCGCAATGGGCGATGGTGGGCTCGGCGAATCTCGATTACCGCTCGATGCGGCTGAACTTCGAGTTGAATCTGCTGTTTCACTCCGCGAGCCAGAACGCGGCGCTCGCCAGCATCCTCGAACACGACTTCGCGCTCAGTCAGGAAATCGAAATGGCGGTGTTCGCGTGCCGGCCCTTTCGGCAACGCTTCATCGAGGCGGCACTGCGGCCGTTGTCGCCGCTGCTCTGATGCACGCCGCGCCAACGGGGCGCTTCACCGCACGGTGGCGATGACGGTGTGCTCGCGGCCGTCATCGCTGAGCGCAAAGCGGCTGCCCTCCACGGCGCTGCCGTCGACGGAAAGTTTGAGACCATCGGGTGAATCCGTCGCGCCCCGGACGATCGTGATGTGATACATCGACTGCCGGTGGCGGTAGTGGAGCGTGTACGTGGACCAGCCCTGCGGGAGCCGCGGCACGAGCTTGATGCTTTCGCCCTCGCGGTGCAGGCCGAGCAGCGTTTCGACCAGCAGCCGGTACATCCAGCCGGCGGAGCCTGTGTACCAGGTCCAGCCGCCGCGCCCCACGTGCGGCGCCACGCCGTAGACATCCGCCGCGACGACGTAGGGCTCTACCTTGTACGTGGCGATCTGCGCGGGTGTACCGCCGTGGTGAATCGGATTCAGCAGGTTGAACAGGTCCCAGGCCCTCTCCGTTTCACCGAGGATCGCGTGCGCCATGACCGTCCAAATCGCGCCATGGGTGTATTGTCCGCCGTTCTCGCGCACGCCCGGGATGTAGCCTTTGATGTACCCGGGATTCAGCGACGAGGTGTCGAAGGGCGGGTCGAAGAGCTGAATCAATCCAGCGTCGCGCCGCACGAGCCGTTGATCCACGGCCTGCATGGCGGCACGGGATCGGGCTGGTTCGCCGGCGCCGCTGATGACCGACCAGCTCTGCGGTAGAGAATCGATCTGGCACTCGGGGTTGGAAGCGGAACCGAGCGGCGTGCCATCGTCGAAATACGCGCGGCGATACCACGCGCCGTCCCACGCCTGTTGTTCGATGGCCTGCTGGAGTTGCTGCGCCTGGCTGACACAGCGCTCGGCAAACGCGTGATCCTGCCGGGAGCGGGCGACTCCGGCGAACTGCTGCAGCACGTCGTAGAGGAAAAACGCCAGCCACACGCTCTCGCCGCGACCTTCGTTGCCCACGCGGTTAAGGCCGTCGTTCCAGTCACCGCAGCCGATCAGCGGCAGGCCGTGCTCGCCGAAGCGGAGGCCGCGCTCGATGGCGCGGACGCAATGCTGGTAAAGCGTCGCGGTCTCGTCGGAGCGGTGCGGCAAATCGTAATACGCCTCTTCGTCCGGCAGCACGGCGCGGCCCTCGAGGAACGGGATCTTTTCGTCGAGCACGCCGGTGTCGGCGACGGCGTTGACGTAACGACAGGTCACATACGGCAGCCACAGGAAGTCGTCGGAAAAATGCGTGCGCACGCCGCGTCCGGCTGGCGGATGCCACCAATGCTGGACGTCGCCGTCACGGAACTGCCGCGCCGCGGCGCGGAGGATCTGTTCGCGCGTCAGCGTCGGTTCGGCGTGCACCAGCGCCATCACGTCCTGCAATTGATCGCGGAAGCCGTAGGCGCCGCCGGACTGGTAGAAGCCGGTGCGGGCCCAGATCCGGCAGCTCAGAGTCTGGTAGAGCAGCCACCCGTTGGCCATGATGTTGACGGCGGGATCGGGCGTATCCACGGAGACCGCACCGAGCACGCGATTCCAATGCGCCCACACGCCCTCGAGCGCGCGCTGGCCGGCGTCGGTGCGACGGAATCGCTGGACCAGCGCGTTCACGTCACCGGGATTGCGACCCGCGCCGAGCCGGAACGTGACCTCGCGCTCCTGGCCATCGGCGAGATCGCAGGTCACCTGCATCGCTCCGCACGGATCAAGTCCCGCGCCGACCTTGCCGCCCAGCCGCGTGCGTTTCATCGCGGCGGGCTGGGCCAGGCTGCCGTTGCGGCCGATGAACTCCTTGCGATCGCCGGTGAGCGTGCGCGTCGCGTCGGTGACGTCGATGAAAGCGATGCGATCGGGAAACTCGGTGTTGTACGCGTTGCGGGCGGTGAGGGCGCCGGTCTTGAGGTCGATCTCGGTCTGGACGTGCAGGAGCGTCTTGTGGCGCAGATCGCCGAGCACGAATTCCCAGTAGCCGGTGACCGTGATCTTGCGGGGGCGGCCCGACCCATTGCGCAGTTTCACGACGGTGAACTTCACCGGCGCGTCGATGGCGACGTAGACCCACACCTCGGACGTGATGCCGAATTCGGTGTGCTCGAACACCGTGTAGCCAAAGCCGTGGCGGATCACATACGGCGTGGCGCCGCGGGCGGGCGAGGGCGTCGGCGACCAGTACTGCCCGGTGTTTTCGTCGCGCAGGTAGAACGCCTCGCCCGTCGCGTCCTGCACCGGATCGTTGTTCCAGGGCGTCAGCCGGAACTCGTGGGCGTTCTCCACCCACGTGTACGCACCGCCGCTCTCCGAAACCACCGTGCCGAAATGCGGATTGGCGAGGACGTTCACCCACGGCGCCGGTGTGACCTGGCCCGGCTGGAGGGTGATTACATACTCGCGACCGTCGCGGGTGAAGCCGCCGAAGCCGTTTTGATAGATCAGGTCGCGCTGCTGCGCGGGCCGCGGTGCCTCGGCGAGATAGGAACGCGAGGGCACCAGGAACGGTATCGGCGTTTCGGGGACGCTGCGTTGCTCCAGTTGTTCGTTCAACGTGCCGTTGGCGTCGTCGAGGAGGATGCGGGCGACCGACTGCAACAGCACGCGATCGTCGTTGGGAATCTGTTCGAGCCGCCGGACAAAGATGCCGCCGGGCTGGTCGAGCATCTGGGCCTCGATGCCGGAGGAGATCAGGCTCGTGATGTCGTCGTGAAGCGACTGCCGGTAGACGGAGACATCCTCGTTCACGATGACGAGCTCCACGGTCAGGCCCTTCATGCGCCAGTACGAGTGGCCCTTGATCAACTGTCGGACGAGCTCGATGTTCTTGGTGTCGCTGATGCGGAGCAACACCAGCGGCGCGTCGCCGGAGATGCCATAGCTCCACAGGCCGTTCTGCCCGCGGCGATTGGTGCGCAGGGCGCTGGATGACGCGCGACGCGCGGGATCGGCGTAGAGCAGCGCGCCCGCCAACCGGCCGAACAGCTGGGCTTCGGATTCCGTGGCGTTCAGGTGGCGCAAGGTCACCTGGCTGTGCGTCCAGGCGAGCTCGAACGCGCGGTCGCCCATCCGGGAGTTCTGATATTTCTCCACCAGCGCGAGCGCGTGTTCGCGGCTGCCGGTTGCGCCGATCACGAGATCCACGACGACGGAAACGTTCGGCATGAGCGTCACCGTGCGGCGCAGGGCGACGACGGGATCGAGCACGGAGCCGGCAGTGTTGGACAACGCGGCCCCCGGTTGGAGCGCTGCGGGCCGCACCAGCGATCCGTTGCGGCCGACGAAGCGCGCGCGATCCGTCTCGCATGAGATATCGCCATTCTCGCCGTGGGCCAGCAGCAGGTGCAGCAGCCACGGTGGTTTCTCCTCCTGCGAGCGGGCCCGCCGCGTGCAGAGGATCGCCGACGAGACCGGGATGAATTCAGTCTGGACGAAGAGATTGCTGAACGCCGGATGGGCCGCGTCGGCCGCGGCCGGTGCGAGCACGACTTCCGCGTAGCTGGTCAGCTCGATGACCCGGTTGGAGGTCGAGCGGTTGACGAGCGTGACCCGGCGCAACTCCACGTCGTCCTCCGGAGACACACTGATCTGCGTGTGCGTTTCAATCTCGGCGTGACGCTGGCGAAACTCCGCGCGGCCCTCCGTGAAGATCGCCTCGTAGCCCTTGGTTGGACGCAGCGTTGGTTGGTGCGCGGCTGACCAGACCTCACCGGAGCTCGTGTCACGGAGATAGACGAACGTGCCCCAGCTGTCGCGGGTCGCGTCCTCCCGCCAGCGCGTGACCGCGAGATCGTGCCAGCGACTGGAGCCGCCGCCGGCGCTGCTGACGACCACGTGGTAGCGTCCATTGGAAAGCAGGTGAACCTCGGGGGCGCGGGCCGACGGATTGGCGAACACGCGCATGATGCCCTTCGGGTCAACCGAGCGGCGGCCCGATTCCTCGAGTTCGAGATCGTCGGCGAAGACGTTTGCGGCCGTCTTCGGGACGCGTTCCTGCAGCAGCAGGTCGGCCGCCTTGAGCAGCGGACACGCCGAGAAGCGGCGCTGCATCGGTTGGTCGCGGAGCAGGTAAACAAGCGCGAGCAGGCTCATGCCCTGGTGGTGCGCCATGTAGGATCGGATGACGGCGCTCGTCTCGTCCGGTGGCAGGCGCGAGGGCGTGTAGTCGATCGCCTCGTAGAAACCATAGGCGCCGTCGCGGCCCTCCGCGGCGAGGCGCTGCAGGTTCTGGCAGGCGGCCTCGGGCGCAACCATGAGTGCCATGGCCGTGGCGTAGGGCGCGATCACGAGATCCTCGGCGAGGCCGCGTTTCAGACCGAGGCCGGGCACGCCGAAGGCGCGGTATTGATAATTCAGATGCACGTCGGTGCGGTTGTAGCCCGACTCGGAGATGCCCCACGGCACGCCGCGCGCGGCGCCGTATCCGATCTGCTGACGCACGGCGGCGCGGCAGGTGTGGTCGAGCAGCGTGCCTTCGTAGGACGGCATGACCAGCTGCGGCATCAGGTACTCGAACATCGAGCCGCTCCACGAGATCAGGATCGGTTCACCGCCCGAGGCCACGAGGAGGCGTCCGAGGGAGAACCAGTGATCCTGTGGCACCTGGCCCTGCGCGACGGTGACGTAGCTGCACAGCCGGGCCTCGGAGGCCAGCAGGTCGTAGTAGCTGGCGTCGCGGCGGTGTTCGCCGACGTTGTACCCGATCGAGAACAGATTGCGTGCGGCATCGAACAGGAAGGTGAAGTCCATGGTCGCGAGGTCGTCGGCCTGCCGTGCGAGGACTTCGAGCGCCCGGAGGTAGTCGCGCGCGTGATCGCCGGCCTCCCGCAGGAGCTCAGTGCCCGGTTCCAACTGGGCCAGTTCACGCAGCGTCGGCAGCCGATCGATTTGATCGGGGATGGGATCGGCCCCACTGCGGGCTTGATCGCGGTGGGCGCGATCGCGCAACCACGGCGCGAGAAAGATCAAGTCGGCCCGTTGCTCGGTGCAGTTCTGCGTCAGGACCCGGACCCAGCGCTGCAGCTCGCCTTCGTCCGCACTGAGCCTCGAGGGCAGCTCCGCGAGCTGCAGGATCGCGCGTTCCAAGCGGTCATAGGCGGCGGAGAGCGTGGCGGGCACGTCGCTGAGCTCATCTTCAAGCCGGATCAGATCGGCGTTGTCGGGAGCGAACGTCCGCGCCACGCCGACGGTGTCGCGCAGGCCGGAGAAAATGCGGGCGTCGAAAATCGTCGCGTCCATTTGCTCGCGCAGTCCTGAACCGAGCGTCAGGAGGTGGCCGGCGAGGTTGCCGCTGTCCACGCTCGAGATGTAGAGCGGCTGCAGCGGGCTGAGCGTGCGGGTGTCGTACCAGTTGTAGAAATGGCCGCGGTGCCGCTCGAGGCGCAGCATGGTGGTGAAGGCGTTGCGGGTGCGCTCGATGAGCCCGCCGAGGGACAGGTAGCCGAAGTCCCGCGCCGCGAGGTTCGCGAGCAAGGCGAGTCCGAGGTTGGTCGGGGAGGTGCGCGCGGCGATGGTCGGGGCGGGCACTTCCTGAAAATTATCCGGCGGCAGCCAGTTCTCCTGGGCCGTCACAAACGTCTCGAAGAAGTTCCAGGTCTTGCGCGCCGTGTGCTGCAGGAAACGCTGCTGCTCGGCGGAAAGATCCGGCGGCGCCGCCACGATCGGCCGGCTGATCCACCAGGCCATCCACGGCGCGACCGTCCAGAGCGCCAGCAGGGGAGCGGCAAAGGCCACATGTTCGGGGTGAATCCGGAAAAGCAGGACGCCGGTGGCGATGGCCACCGCCGGGGCAATCCACATCGCGAGATAGAAGCTGGTGAGATCGGAGCGGCTCGACTGTTCCGCGTCGCTCGACGTCTGCCATTCGAGCAGGCGGCGGCGGGTCACGAGCAGGCGAAACAGTGTCCGGCCGATCGCGTCGAGGCTGATGTACGCGTCGTAGGGCAGGAACGCGAGGGCGAGGAAGATCTGGCAGACCTGGCGTCCGCACGTCCCGGCGGTTGCGCGCAGGTGCAGTGACCACGGCAGATCGTCGGGCCGGCGGAAGAACGCGATGGCAGCCGGCAACAGGCCGGGCAACGCCACTGTGGTGAGCACCACGAGCGGACCGAGGCCGGCGAGCGGGCCCGAACCGAGCCAGCTTCCGAGCAGCAGGATCATCTGCGCCACGGGCACGAGGCTCCGGCGGAGGTTGTCGAAGATCTTCCAGCGCGACAGCCCTGAGAGCGGATTGGCAATCGCATGCGCCTCCGGTCCCGGCACCCGCGGGAGCAGCCACTGCGCGATCTGCCAGTCGCCGCGGATCCAGCGGTGGCGGCGGCCGATGTCGACGTTGTAGCGCGACGGATATTCCTCGTAGAGCTTCAGGTCGTTGATCAGGCCCGAGCGCGCGTGCACGGCCTCGAGCAGATCGTGGCTCAACACGGTGTTTTCGGGGAAGCGCCCGCCGACCGCCCGCTCGAACGCGTCCACGTCGTAGATGCCCTTGCCGATGAACGAGCCCTCGTGAAAGACATCCTGATACACATCCGAGACCGTGCGCGTATACGGATCGATGCCGGCGTCACCGGCAAACAACCGCGCGAAACGGGAGCGGCCGGCGCCAGGCAGGCTTACGCCGACGCGCGGTTGCAGGATGCCGTAACCCGCCGTGACGATGCCGCTGACGGGATCGAATACGGGGCGGTTGAGGGGATGCGCCAGTGTGCCCACGAGCTCACGCGCGGCGTCGCGGGGCAGCTGCGTGTCGGTGTCGAGCGTGATGACGAATTTGACCGCCGGCAGGATGTCGGTCTGACCGACGATGGTGGAGAACCGCCCGCGCGGTCCGCCGCGGAGGAGGGCGTTGAACTCGGTCAGTTTTCCACGCTTGCGCTCGTAGCCCATCCAGACGCCCTCGCTCGGATTCCAGCGGCGGGGACGGTGAAAGAGATAGAAGTGGGTGTGCTGGTCGTCCGGATACTTGGCGTTCAGCATCTCCACGCCCGCCGCCACGCGCGCGACCAAAAATTCGTCCCCGGGCATCGTCTCGGCGGTGCTGTCGCGGAGATCGGTGAGCAGCGCGAAGTGCAGCAGCGGGTCGCGGTTCGCGAGGTAGTGAATCTCGAGCGACTCGATCAGGCGGTCGACGCCGTCCGCGCTGCCGAGCATGGTGGGGATCACCACCATCGTCCGGCAGTCGGAAGCAATACCCTCGGAGAAATCCAGCCGCGGCATCAGGCGCGGCTGCAGGAGCAGGGTGGAGATCCAGTTGATCACGGCCACCGCCACCTGGCTGGCGCAGAACAGGACGACGGCGGTGAACGCAACCAGCGGCCAACCCCGCAGCTCATGGCCGCGCGCGTAGTGCCAGAGGGCGTACGTCGCCCCCGCGCTCAACGCGGCGATCCCGCCGGTGTAGAGGGCGAGCGGGAAGCGGTGGATCGCGCGTTCGACCCAGGCGCGGCCCGGCCAGCGGATGCCGGCGATGCTCGCGAGCTGGGACTGGCCCCGGTCGATGAGGTAGTAGCCGACATGCGCGCTGCGAGCGGTGCGGCCGTGTTCGAGCGCGCTCCGGTCTGCAAGGGCGATGGCGCAGCGGGCGATCTCGACTTCCGTGAGATCAGAATGGCGCGCGAGTGATTCGACGGCGTGCCGGTAGCGATCGCGCGTCGCGAAATCCATGTCGCTGTAGACGTCGGCCGGATCGCCGCGCAGTGTCGTGTCGACGAGACTCAGCGTCTCGACGAATTCCTTCCAGTCCATCGCGCTGAGGAAACGCAGGCTGCCGATGCTATGGCTGACAGAGACCTGATCGGCGGCCTGGTTCTGGCTTTCCTGATGGACGAGTTGATCCATCGAAAGGCCCTGCTCGACCAGCCGCTGCTCGAGCCAGTTGCGGGCAAGGTGGAGGACGGGATTCTGCCGCGAGAGTCGCGCGCAGAACTCGGCGACGAACGAGCTCGAAAGCGGCACCTCCGATTTCGCCATGTCGGAGACGACGGTCACGAGGAGCGAGGGATTGGTTTCCGCCATGTCCTGCAGGCGATCGACCCACTCGTCGGCGAGATTGCGATCGAGGCGGGCAATCGCGAGCCGGCTCGTGATGCGCTGGAGATTCTCAATCAATCCGAGCCGCAGCATGATCGGGATCGCCCATAGTTCGCCGAGTTTCAACAGCTGCACGCCCTGATACGCGGCTACGAAACTCGTGAGCTGGCCGGCGTCGACCTGGGCGTCAGTGTGCGAGATCAGTTCCAGCACGATGTCGTAGACCCGCGGGAGTCCGGCCGAGGGCCCGGTGAGCAGGCGGGGCAATTCCTGGCTGTAGTTGCGCGGCAGATGCCGCCGCGCCATCTGAATCTGCTCCTCGATGAGATAGAAATTATCGAGCAGCCATTCGGCCGCCGGCGTGACCTGCCGGGTCTGGTCCACGGCGACTGTCGCGCGGTTGAAGTCGCGCAGGATCCGCTCGTTTTCGTCGAGTCGCGGCAGCAGCGGGTTGCCGCCGCGCGCCGTGACGATCGTGTGGCCGGCGGCCAGCGCCTGCGCGTGGCGGGCGAGTTGTTCGACACTTAACAACTCGGAACGCAGCGGTGGCTCGCTCGCGCGCAGGCGCGGGAGCATCGGTTTTGGAATCCAAGACTGCCACCGTAACGATCGGTTTTGCATCAAGCGGTTGCTGGAGGTACCGACCCTCACTCCGGTGCTTTGGTTGCCGTTGCGGACGAAACTATTTGCACAACGTCGAAGCAGCCGGGCCAACGCCCCGCGTCGCGCCGACGAACCGCGCGGCGAAGCGCGTGTCACTGCGCTTTGCCGCCACTCACGACCATCACGCTTCATGGCCAAAAAATCTGAATACCCCGTCGTCCTCTCGCGTTCGCCGCACCGGGCCGCCGTGCGGCGTGGCGGCGCTTCCCGATGGATCTGATTTCAGGCAGGCCCTTCTGGCCGTTGCGCAATGGTCTGATCGCGAGCTATCCCGCGCTGGAGTCGTCCGTCGCCTGTGAGGTCGTCGTGCTCGGGGCGGGGATCACGGGTGCCCTCGTCGCGTGGCATCTCGCCGAGGCGGGCGTGAACGTCGTGGTGGTGGATCAACGCGACGTCGCCACCGGCAGCACCGCCGCCAGCACCTGCCTCCTGCAATATGAAGTGGACACGCCGTTGCGGCACCTGGTGCAACAGGTGGGAACGGATCACGCGGTTCGCGCCTATCGGGTGTGTCGCGCCGGTTTGGAGGCCATTGCGCGGATCGACCGGAAGCTCGGCCGCGGTCACGGCTTTCAACGCACCGAGAGTCTGCAGGGTGCCAGCCGGCAGGCGCATGTGCCCGGGTTGCAGCGGGAGGTGGCGCTGCGCCGCCTGCACGGGTTCGACGTAGAGTGGTGGTCGCGTGCGCACCTCGCGCGGGAGAGCTCTCTGCCGTATGCCGGCGCGCTGCTGGCGCGGGATGCGGCGCAGATCGACGCGCATCGTTTCACGCATTCGCTGTTGCGGGCCGCGGCCGCGCGCGGCACGCGGATTCACGATCGCACGCGGATTGTTCGGCGCGGCTCCAGCCGTCGGGGCATCGCCCTCCACACCGATCAGGGGCACGTGATTCGCGCGCGGCACCTCGTGGTCGCCACGGGCTACGAGACGGCGCCGTATCTGGCGGACGCGCTGACGTCGTTGGTCGGAACGTTCGCGCTCGTGACGGAGCCGCGCGCGGATTTTCCGGGCTGGCCAGGCGACCGCCTGATTTGGGAAACGGCGCGACCGTATGTGTATTTGCGCCGGACGGACGATGGGCGCGCCATCATCGGCGGCTACGACGAGGCATCGTGCAATCCGCGGCTCAGGGCGAAGCTGCTGCCGCGGAAAACCGGTTTGCTCGCGCGGCGGTTCCGTCAGCTGCTGCCCGAGTCACAGTGCGAGGTCGCCTATGCGTGGGCGGGAATGTTTGCGGAAACGCCCGATGGCCTGCCGTACATCGGCGTGCATCCGCGGGTGCCGCACACGTTCTTCGCGCTGGGTTACGGGGGCAACGGCATCACGTTCAGCGTCGTCGCGGCGGAGATCATCCGCGATCTCGTCTGCGAGGGCCGCAGCCGGGACGCGGAGCTGTTTCGTTTTGATCGCAACGGCGCGCCCTGAGTCGGAGCGGACGTTCGCAGGTGGAATTATTCCACTGCGGCAGTTTTACACGAACCGCTTGGCGTTTCGGTGTTCAGTCCCCTCACGCGCCTCCGTTCGCGCGTGCGGTGGAGTGTCATTTCAACCGCGGCCCTGGGAATGTTCAAAACCCGAACACAGCATATGTCATCCATCCCGACCCTGCACGCCCTGCTCATCGACGAGATCAAAGATCTCTTTCACGCCGAGAACCAACTGCTCAAGGCCCTGCCGAAAATGGGCAAGGCCGCCACCAATCGTCAGCTCAAGGCCGGATTTTCCGCCCACCTCACCGAGACGCGCGGCCATGTCACGCGACTCGCGCAGGCGCTCAGGATCCTCGGCCTGCCAGCGAAGGGGAAACCGTGCCACGCGATGATGGGCCTGGTCGAGGAAGGCGCCGAAGCCATCGCGACCAAGGGGCCTGATGCGGTGCGCGACGCGGCGCTGATCGGCGCGGCGCAACGCGTCGAGCACTACGAAATGGCCGGCTACGGCACGGCGCGCGCGTTTGCGCAGGCGCTCGGCGAAAGCCGCGTCGCCGCTCTGCTCCAGGCGACCCTGGATGAAGAGGGTGACACCAACAAAAAACTCACGGCCATCTCCGAGGTCGTGAACGCCGAGGCCCTGGCGGCCGGCGGTGAAATCGCCGCCCCGAAAAAATCCCGGAAGTAACCGTTCCGTTCACGCCATCGTTCAACCCCCATCCACCATGTCTACATTCCTACTCGTACTCCCGCCGATCGCCGCTGCCGGTTATTCCATGCTCTATCTCCTCTTCGGTGGCGGCCTGGCCGGCGCCGTCGTGATTTTTGTCATCGCAAAAGTCTTGGGCAAATAACCCCGCCGCCGCGAAAGGACCATCGGTTCGTCGATCGCTCCGCCCGCCGGCACTCTCTGCATCACCGATTAATTTCACCCTATGAATACCCACTTGTCCCCTGCCGCCGCTGTCACCGATTCCCCTCTATTCACCCGGGAGGTCCGCGCAGTCGAAGGGAGGCGTCGCGCTGTTTGCTGGGGCGCCATTCTCGCCGGCCTCACGGCCGCTGTTGCATTGGAGGTTCTCTTCATGTTGCTCGGAGCCGGACTGGGTTTTGCGATCTACAGCCCGCTCACCGATTCCAATCCGGTGGCCGAACTCGGCGCGGGTGCCGCCGTCATTCAAGGCCTCAGTGCCGTCGTGTCCCTGTGGTTTGGCGGCTGGGTAGCCGGTCGATTCACCCCGGTCGGGGCCCGCGCCTCCGGGTGGCTGCATGGCTTCAGTGTCTGGGCGGGTGCCACGGTGGCGGGCGTCCTGGTCGTTGCCGTCGGTGCGGGCTGGGCGCTGGGTGACTTGTCGAAACTCGTGGGTGGCGGCCTGGCGATGGCGGGTAAACCCGCTGCCGCGATCGCGGCCGGTGGCGCGGACCTCGCCAAGGATGCCCTGAAGCAATCGACCGACACGATGAGCAGTTTCGTGGACGAAGCCGTCGGCAACCGGCCGGCCAGTTCGAACGCTAACCTGACCGCGCGCGCCAAACGCGAGGTTTCGCTGGCGGTGGGCCGAGTGTTCAGTCCGATGCCCTCGTCCGTCAGCCCCGCTGAGAACCGCGCCGCCTTGGTCAAGGCGCTCGTCGACCACGCGGGCCTGAACCAGCCCGACGCGGAGCGTGCGGTCACCGAGTGGACCGCCACGTATGATCGGCTGAAAGCGGATCTGGCCGCCGCGAAGAATGACGCGGAACAGAAGGCGCGCGAAGCTGGAGAAAAAGCGGCCAAAGCCCTCGCAATCTTCTCGCTGTGCTACTTCGTGGCGCTCGCACTCGGTGCCGCCGCCGCGACCATGGGCGGCAATCACGGCGCCGCGTGTGCCACGCGCTGCGATTCGCGGGAGCCCGCGGTCGTTTGATTCCGGATACAGCTGCGATCCGTTTTCCTCGCGGACCGACGCGGCAAGCGCGCGGTCCCGAGGAAATGTTTGCATAGACGCAACGAAGGAACAACCGAAGGACGCGCGACGGGTCTTAGGAGCATGTTCATGCAAACTGCCTCCCTGGTTAAGCCGCTTCTGTCCGATGAGGCACCGCGGCGTTCGGTCACCCGCCGGATGTTGGATGTACGCACGCACGAGATCGCGGTGCGCGCCGGTCGGATTCCACCGCATGTCACGCAGTCCGACTACGAGCAGGCGAAGCGCGAGCTGACGGGCTTCGGCGATGCCGAGCGCCAGGATGCGGTTCTCGAGCAGGCATGAAAAACCCGACGGCAGGTAGCCGTCGGGTTGAGCTGTAAACTGCGTCCAAACCGGCGCAGCGCGGTGCGGTGGCGCTTAGTTGTTCCGGCGCGACACCAGGATGCCGATCAGGACGCCGAGGCCGGTGGCGATGGCGAGCGACTGGTACGGGTTGGCGCGAATCGTTTCGTCGGTGTAGTGTGCACCGGCGACGACCTTCTTGCGGGCACTGGCGCACGCGTCGGTGAAACGTTCCTGCGCGACGGCGTAGCGGGTGCGGAGCGAGGCGAGCGCCTCCTCGGAATAGTCGGAAACTTTGTCCGCGACCATGGCTTCGGTTTCTTTCACCAGCGCCTGAAGATCACTGAGCAGTTCCTGGGGCGTGGCGGAGTTTTTGTGTGTTGGCATGATGAGTGAGGGTTGAGTGTGACGATGGACCGGCGTGGCGCAGGCTGGTGCCGTGCGTCACGCCGAATGGACTGTAGACATTCGACGACTGCGGCGCGTTGTCCCTCACACGCCGCTTTACTGAGTTCATCGCGGTGAACGCGGCAGCTTGGGGACAAGCTGCCCTACCGTCGCTCAGATTTTCCGACGTGCGCTCAGGAGGATTTCGGGCCGCGCAGCAGACCGCCGGCACCGACGAGGACGGCGACGATGCCGCCCAGCAGGAGCCAGATCGTGCGATCGGTGGGCGAGCCCGTGAACATCCGAGAAAAATCGGATCCGAGGGAATTCGAGGCGCTGACGCCGTAGATAATCAGGACAGCGCCGCAGGCGACGAGGACGAACGAGATGGGACGGTTCATGGAATTGGGAGTGAAGTTCAGGAGGCTTCCTCTTCCTCGGTTTCCAGCTGGGCGCGGAGCATCCAGGCCGCTTTCTCGTGCTGCTCCATCAACCCGGTGAGGAAATCCGCGGTGCCTGCATCCTTGAAGCGATCGACGCAGGCTTCGCTGTCGGTGCGGAGCTGCACAATCATTTCCTCATGGAGCGAGAGCAGCTCGGCGAGCATGTGTTCGGCGGGCAGGCCCATGCCGGGATCCGCCGACGAACGCGCGGCCTTTGCGAGATCGCCCCAGTTGCCCCGAGCGCCAACGCCGATGGCGCGCGCGCGTTCGGCGACGTCATCGATCCACTGCGCGATCTGGGTGTACTGTTCCTCGAACTGCTGGTGCAGACTGCGAAACTCAGGGCCGGTGACGTTCCAGTGATAGTCGCGGGTTGTGGCGTAGAGCACGTATTCGTCCGCGAGGAGGAGATTGAGCATCTGGCCGACTTCGAGGCGGGCCTCATCGTTAATGCCGATATTTGTTTTCATGCGTGGAGGGACACTGAATTGAAACTTGAAACGCCGCGGGAGCGTGGCGTCACAGGGAAGTGGGAATGGAAGCAGGCGGGTGCGGCGCGAGTGCGCCGGAGGCGGGAGCGTGGCGGGAAAGCAAACGACGGCGGGAAACGGCCTGGGTGGAGGCCGCGGGATTGGCGACCTCACGCAGCAGCAGCGGCTTCGCGCGGACAATGGGCGTAGTGGCTTTTCTGGGACGGCGTTTGCTGTTTGGCGGCATGCGCGAAGGGGTGGCGTTCACGACGCGGACATGGTCCGCGGGGACTGCGACCAGAGAGCGTCACCGGTGGCGTTGCCGCTCTCCGGATTTTCGAGCATGTGCCGCAGCGAGGCCGCGGCTTCTTCGTGCTGGCGGATCATGTCGGCGAAAAATGCGGGATCGGCGACTTCACCACACTGATCCGTGCGGAGCTGTTCGAGCATCTCGTCGTGCAGCGCCACGAGTTCGATGAGCATGGCGTCGGTGCCCAGCCGCCGGCACGGATCGTTGCCCTCGCGGGCTTTGCGGACAAGGAGCAGGACGTTGTTCATGGGGGGGGGAAAGTGGGGGAGGCCCGGGTGGCGGGCCTCCCGTTTCCGATCAGAGCGTCGACAGGCCGGAGGCGGCGCAGCCGGATCAGCTCTTGATCGACATGTCGTTCGTGACGGACTTCACGCCGCGCACGTCAGTGGCGAGCTTGGTGACGAGCGCCTTCTCGGCGTCGGAACCGGCTTCGCCGGTGATGACGACGACACCGTCGTTGGTCACGACCTTGGTCTTCAGCGCGCTCGTGGACTTGTGGCTGAGCAGGGCGTACTTCAGCTGGCTGGTGATGGAGGCGTCGTCGATCTTCTCGCCGACCGTCGTGCCCGCGGGGGAGTCCTTCACCATGATGTCGTTCTTCACCGACTTCACGCCATCGATGTCGCTGGCGTACTCGGCGGTCAGTTCCTTTTGCGCGAGCGTGTCGGCGGTGCCACTCAGGGTCACGATGCCTTCATTGACGGCGACCTTCGTGTTGGTCGCGCTGACGTTGCCCTTGACGAGCAGGCGGCTGCGGACCTTCAGCGCCATCCAGGAATCGGAGCGCTCGGGATGGTCGGACTTGATTTTGATTTCGTTGGTCACGCCGACGACGCCGGGAAGGTTCTCCACGGTGTCCGCGGCGAGGGCCTTGTCGCCGCTGTCCTGCACCGTGCCGGTGAGGGTGACGACGCCGTCCCTGGCCTTCACCTTGACGTGATCGGCGAGGACGGTGCGATAGTTGTACGAGGCCTTGGCGGCCTCCTCGATCTTACGATCGGTGGCGGAATCCGCGAAGACGGCGGCAGGCATGACAAGGAGAGTGAGGAGCGTGGTGAGGTTTCGTGTTTTCATGGACTAGGGAGTTACTTTACGCCCCGCGCCGCTCTGCCGCCATGGGGCACAGACCTACCGCGGGGTGCTCGCGTGACGGTTGCGCGGCGGGCCGTCGAGGCAGCCGCGGTCAATTTGGCGCGCGGGTCCGGCGTTGTTAGCACAACACCCCATGTCCGCCGCGACGCGGCTGCGCTAAGGTGGGCGCATGGTCGCTCCCGCTGATCGCTTTGCCCAGGTAGACTCCACACTCGAACATCCCGCACCGTTTCGTCGCAACGCGACGGCCCGCGAGGAGGCGCTGCACGACGCCGATCTGGTGCAACGCTTCATCGCCGGCGATGGCGGAGCCTTCGATGAAATCATTCTGCGCTATCGTGAGCGCATGTTTTCCGTGGCCTTCGCCGTGCTGCGCAATCGCGGCGACGCCGAGGAAATCGCGCAGGACACCTTCATCCGCGCCCACCGCGGGTTGGTCAACTTCCGCGGGGAATCGTCGCTGGCGACTTGGCTGCATCGCATCGCGCTCAATCTTGCCCGCAACCGCTACTGGTATTTTTTCCGCCGCCACCGGCACGCGACGCTTTCACTCGATGCATCTACGACAGACGACGGGCAGGCTTCGTTTGCGGACATGGTGGCGACCGATGCGGCCGGACCGGAGCGCGAGGCGCTGACCAGCGAATTCTCGTCCCTGGTGGCGACGTGCATGGAACGCCTCGGTGATCCGGCGAGGACGATTCTCACGCTGCGCAACGGCTTGAACCGTTCGTATGGCGAGATCGCCCGGGAACTCGGCATCAGCGTCGGCACGGTCAAGAGCCGGATTGCCCGCGCCCGCGCGAACCTGCGCGTGCTGCTCGCGGAAACCTCACCTGATTTCACCCCGGCCGTTCCCGCCGTGACGTGGTTCGGACCGATTCGTCACGCGCGTGGCGGCGCGATGCGTTGTGCGTGAGATGGGATGTGAGCGGGTCGAATGACCCGCTCATCCGGGAGCGCAGGCGTCCCGCCTGCATGCATCCCTGCCGGCCGGAGGCCGGCGCTCCCGTGGGCCGCGGCCTGCGGATTCCGACTCAGCTGACCCGGGCACCGGCGATCGGCGCGACGGCAACTGGATCTGACTTTTCCACCGCGACGGCCCGAACCGCCGGCTGACGCTGCCGGCGCGTATCGCCGATTTGGCGGAGCAACGCGACCGGCGTCAGCAGGATGATTTTGATATCCAGCGGCAGCGCGACGTTCCGGGCGTAGTGCACATCGAGACGAATCATCTCCTCAAACGTGGTGCGGTTCTTGCCCGAGACCTGCCAGAGGCCGGTGAGCCCGGGCACGGCGTTGACGCGTTCGCGTTGCGCCGGCTGCGCCTGCTCGAATTCTCCCGGGAGGCAGGGGCGCGGACCGACGACGCTCATCTCGCCGCGGAGCACGTTGATCACCTGCGGTAACTCATCCAGGCCGGAGGCCCGCAGCATCCAGCCGCCGGGAATCAGCCGTGGATCGCGCTGGCCGTCGAGCTTCGCCATCGGCGTGTTGGCGGCCATCAGCTGCTTCATGTGGTCGAGGTGGATCGTCGGGTCCGCCGCGACCTGCATCGTGCGAAATTTCAGGATGGTGAAACGCCGGCCCTGGAGACCGACGCGTTCCTGCCGGAAAAAAACCGGGCCGCGCGACACCAGTTTCGTCACGGTCATCATCACGAGCGCGCCGACGGCCAGGATGGGCAGCGCAAGCAGGGCGCAGGTGATGTCGGTGCTGCGTTTCCAGCGGGGCATGACCGACGAGCGGCATGCGGCTTTTGTCGGAGGGCGGAGCGGGAGCGGAGAAGTATCCATGGGAGGCGGGGTGGGCTCGCGGCGAACTGACAGGCATTCACCTCGTCAGTTCACGCGAGCGGCCACGGAGAGTAGCCGCACCGGACCCGGGCTGCGATGGGGTCTTGCCCTGCCGGTACGATCGACCCTGAACCCTGGGTATGAACGGCGGACTCCTGTGTGGGTACCCCGCCCACAACGGCTACAGTTCAACGGCAACTGCTCAATGGTGAGCACGGCGGCTTGGGGACAAGCCGCCCTACCATCGCTGAAGCTCCTTCGACGCGCTCCCTTTCCTGCTACACGATCGTCACCTGTACCCGACTTTCAATGACGCCGGCGGCGATGGCGTAGCGCGTGAGTCCGGCAATCTCGTGGATGTTCAACTTGTCCATGAGGTGCTGACGGTGTTTTTCCACCGTCTTGATGCTGATGCCGAGAATGTCCGCGACCTGCTTGTTGGCGGAACCCTCCGCCACCAGCTGCAGGACTTCGCATTCGCGGGCGGTCAGTTGGTTGCGGTTGGCTTTGACGTTCCCGTCGCGACTCCGGGGCTTGTCCACCTCGGCCTGCATGCGGCGCGCGATCGAGGGGCTGAAATAAGTGCGGCCGGCGGCGACCTCGCGTATGGCCTTCGTCAATACCTCAGCGGAGGTCTGCTTTTCCAGAAATCCGACCACGCCGGCCTCGTTCATCCGCTCCACGTACACGTCGTCGCTGTGGGCGGAGAGAATGATGACGCGCGCGGCGGGATTGGCCGCGAGGATTTGCCGGGTGGCCTCCATGCCGTTGAGCACCGGCATGGCAATGTCCATCAGGATGACGTCGGGCCGCTGGGTCTGGGCCAGCTCGATGGCTTCGCGGCCCGTGCGCGCCTCGCCGACGATGTCGAAGTTGCCGTCGGCATTCAGCAGCGCCCGCAGGCCCTGTCGTACGATGGCGTGGTCTTCGACGAGGATGAGGGAGATCTTTTTGTGGGAGGTCATGGTGTGGGCTTTTTTGATTTAAAGGGGATGTCGGCCTGCACGGTCGTGCCCGTGCCGGCTTGGGAGTGGATGGTCAGCGTGCCGCCGATCATCTGGATGCGTTCCTTCATGCCGACGAGGCCGAGGCGCTTGGGATTTCTCGCGTCGAGGAATTTGCCGACGTGGAACGCCTGGCCGTCGTCGCTGATTTCCATCCGCACGCGGCCCGCGTGTTCCCGGATTTCGATCCGCACGTTGCTGGCCCGCGCGTGGCGGGCGACGTTGTTGAGCGCCTCCTGGGCGACGCGGAAGAGCACGGTCCGCGCGGGGCCGCCGAGTGTCTCGACCCCGGCGAAGGCGGTTAACTTGATTTTCAGTTTCTTGCGCTCGGCCAGGGTCTGGCTGAACGCGTGCAGCGCCGGGATCAGGCCGAGATCGTCCAGTACCGCGGGCCGCAGTTCGCGGGCGAACCGGTGCACGGCATGGACGGAGTTCTCGACCAGCCGCTGCGCGTGGGCGATTTTGGATTTCTCCAAGTGCAGGCCCACGGCCGAGCCCCGGTTGAGGGCGGCGAGTTCGACGTTGATGCCGACGAGCGTCTGGACGACCTCGTCGTGGAGTTCGCGGCTGATTTCCTTCCGCTCGTCCTCCTGCACCGAAATGATCTGGTGTGTGAGCTTGCGCAGTTTCTTCTGCATGCTGTGCGATTCGGCGAGCATGGTGCGATATCGCTCCTCGCTCTTGCGAATGGCGGCGAGTGAGGTCGCGAGCTCGCGGTTGGTCGCGGTGAGCTTGGCGGTGCGGTCCGCGACAGCGTGCTCGAGCTGGTTCGCGCGGTCGGAGAGCTGGGCCTGGGCCGTGCGCAGGGCGGCGTCCGCATTGCGCAGCGTGGTGATGTCGCGAAACAGCACCGCCACATGGCGGTGCTCGGCCGGGCCGAGGCGGAACGCGAAGACGTCGAACCACCGGCCGAGGGCTTTCGCCTCATTGATGAAGCGCACGGGTCGGCCGGTGCGCGCGACCTGCGCGTAGACCTTGTACCAGTGCGATTCATGGTGCGGTGCAATCTCGCTCATCCGTCGTCCGGTGGCTGCGGCGATGCCGGTTTGCTTTTCGAACGACGGATTCACTTCGATGAAACGATAGTCCGCGGGTTTCCCGCCTTTGGACGGCAGCATTTCGATGACGCTGAAGCCTTCGTCCATCGAGGCAAAGAGCGTGCGATAGCGTTCCTCGCTGAGGCGCAGGGCTTCGTCGAATCGTTTCCGCTCGGTGATGTCACGGATGTTACACTGGATGACCTGATGGTTGTTCTCGCGGTAGAGATTGCTGACAAACTCCACCTCGAGACGTTTGCCGGATTTCGTCTTGAGCGGGAGATTTTCGTAGCGGATGAAACCGCGCCGTTTGAGCGCGCGAAACACGGCCAGGCCGGCGGCTTCGTCCTTCAGCAGCCCGATCTCCCACAGCTCCTTTTTCAGCAGTTGCGGGCGCGAGTAGCCGAGCAGCCGTACGATGAACGGATTCGCGTCGGTGATCTTCCGCGTATCCGGATCCAGGATCAGAAATCCGTCCTTCGCCGCTTCGAAGAGCCGGCGGTAACGCCGCTCGGAGCGGCGCAGTTCCGCCTGGTAAACGAGCAGGTCGGTGACGTCGTGGAACCCGAGCAGGATCGTCCTGGGCTTGCCGCCATATTCGTTCAGCACGCGGGCGTTGAGCAGCAGGCTGCGCTGGCCGATGCGTTCGAATTGATGCGAAAATTCGAAGTCGTTGAAGTAGCTCCGGCGCGGGATGACGTCCTCGAGCAGGTGGCGCAGGGTGGGAATGTTCCACGAGCCGTGATCGAGCGCGAAGAGCGACCGGCCCCTGGTTTCGGCCGTGGTGAGCTTGAACGTCCGGTAGAACGCGTCGTTGGCGGATTGGAATTTCAGATCGGCGCTGAGGATCACCAGTGGATTCGGCACGGTGCGGATGATGGCCTCGGCGTGCTCGTGCTCTTCCTTCACCACCTGCTCGGTGCGCTTCAGCGCGGAGATGTCCACGAGGACGAGGACCGCGCCATCGACGCGGTTGTCGGGCGTCAGATACGGCCGCACGCGCAGCGAGTACCAGCGTCCGTCCTTGTCCCGCACATCGCGCTCGAACTGCCGGACGTGGGTGATGACGCCGGTGATGAGGCTTTCGATATCGGGGACCTGGAGATTGTGGCGAAGATGGCCGATCGGACGACCGACGTCGGTGGCCATCAGGCCGAATTGTTTTTCGGCCTGGGCGCTGAAACGCCGGATCGTCAGATCGCGTCCCAGCAGCACGATCACGAGCTGGGTCGACGTTTGCAGATTGGTGAGATCGTTGTTCAACCGGCCGAGCTCGGTGTTCCGATTCGTCATCTCCTCGTTGACGGTCGTCAGTTCCTCATTGGTCGACTCCAGTTCCTCCTTCGAGGTTTCGAGCTCCTCGTTCAGGCTTTGCAGTTCCTCGTTGGCGGACTGGCCCTCCTCGTTGGCGGCCTGCAGTTCCTCGTTGGCCGACTCCTGTTCCTCCTCGATCGATCGCAGGTAATCGCGGGTTTCGGTGAGTTCGCGTTCGAGCTGGAGGATGCGCCGGGAGACCGCGTGCTTGGTGCCGGCGTGCGCCGTCCGGACATCGGCCTCGGCGTCCGGTGGCGGGTACGCCGCCGGGGCGGCGCGCCCGGCCTTGGTGGTGGTTTCGAACCAGACCAGAAAGCAGCGTTCGCGAAGATTCTTCAGCGGCACGACCTGGATGGCCACGTGCTGGATGCGGCCCTCGAGTTTGACCGGGATGTTTTCGCGGCGCGCGGTCTTGTTTTCCTTTTTCGCCTTGGTGATCGCGGCGCGCAGCGGCAGCAGTAGCCCGTCGCGCGCCATCTTCAGCAGATCGAAACTCGCCTTGCCCGTGGGCGGCACGAGGTACGCGCCGGTCTGGCCGCGGAACTGGAGGATCTGCAGATCGGCGTTGATCAGCACGCCGGGCGGGGCGAACTGGCCGACCATGAGACGGTCCGCCTCGCGTTGCGGATCGAGTTCACCGCGGTAGGCGTCGGTCGTCCGGCCGGAGGTGGCATCGCGGACCGAGAGCGCGCGCGGCGCTTTTCCCGGAGCAGGGTGGCCCGCGGTGTCGGCTTTCACCGGCAGCTGAAAAGGGAGGGTCGGAGCCGCTTTCCGCACGAATATTTTCTGCTTCTTGTCCACGGGTTCAAAGAGGTTGGTGAAGGTGCCGATCGATTCGGAGGCGCCGAGAAAGAGGTATCCGCCCGGCTTGAGCGCGTAGTGAAACGTCGGCAGCGCCTTTCGCTGCAGGCTGGGCTCGAGGTAGATCATCAGGTTGCGGCAACTGATGAGATCCATGCGCGAGAACGGCGGATCGCTGATGATGTTCTGGCGGGCGAACACGACGAGCTCGCGCAACGGCTTGATCACGCGGTAGCCGCCTTCCTCCTCGACGAAGAAACGGCGCAGCCGCCGGGGCGACACGTCCTGGAGGTGGGTCTTGGCGTAAAGCCCCTGGCGGCACTTCTCCAGATTGGTGTCGTTGAGATCGGTGGCGAAGACCTGCAGGGTGCGCGGCCGCACGGATTTTTCCGCGACCTCCGTGAACGCCATCGCGAGCGAGTAGGCCTCCTGCCCCGTGGAGCAGCCGAGCACCCACATGCGCAGCGGGTCGTCGTGGTTCTGCTGCAGCAAGCGTGGAAACACCTTGCGGGAGAGCACGGCGAAGGCGTCGGCGTTGCGGAAGAAGCTCGTCACGCTGATGAGCGTGTCGGAGTAGAGCGCTTCGATCTCCTTGCCGTTGCCGACGAGAAAATCCGCGTACGCCCCCAGCGTGTCCATGTGGCTCAGGACGGCGCGGCGGGCGATCCGGCGCTGGATCGTCGGTGATTTGTAGAGCGTGAAGTCGACCCCGCAGTGCTGCCGCAGCTGCTGCAGGATGCGCTCGTATCCGGGATTGTCATGCGTCGCCGGGTCGTTGGCCGGACGGTGCCTGGCGGTGGCCGCGCGGCCGCGTTGGGCAACGGCTCGGGCGGTCGCGGCCGGAAATGCGAGGTCTGTTCCCGCGAGGGCGGGATGCCGGGCGATGCGCGCGAGTTCGCGGGCGATCGCGGCCGGCGGCAGGACCTGGTCAACGCAGCCGGCGTCGGCCGCGCTGCGCGGCATCGAGGGGTAACGGGCGGAGTTGTCCTGGGCGAAAGTCAGCCCTCCCGCGGTCTTGATGGCCTCGAGGCCGAGCGTTCCGTCGGTCGCCGTGCCGGACAAAATCACGCCGATGGCGCGCTCGCCCTGGTCCGCGGCGAGTGATTCGAAGAACGAATCGATCGAGCGCGCGGCGACCCGGTTCTGCGCGCGTGGGTGAAGCTTGAGCACGCCGCGCTCGATGCCGAGACGCGTGTTGGGCGGGATGATGTAGACGTGGTTCGCCTTCACCCGCAGACGATCGGTCACCTCGAGCACCGGCATCGCCGTGGTCCGCGCCAGCAGCTGCGTGAGCCCGCTCGCATGCTGCGGATCGAGGTGCTGCACGAGCACGAAGCCGAAGCCGGTGTTGAGCGGCAGCTCTTGTAGCAACTGCGTGAACGCTTCGAGCCCGCCGGCCGACGCGCCGATCCCCACGATCGGAAAGCGGCGGCGCGCGGCCTTCGGACTGCGACGCGCAACAGCCTGACCCCTTCCGGAAGGGGTCAGGCTGTTGCGCGTTGCGTCGGGCTTGCTCGCATCCCGGGGCGGACGGGAAAGTGTGGTGGCGGTGCTCATGAAGCGAGCGGTCGTGCACCCGCAGTTGCGGCCCCACGGTGGAACCAACGACGGTGCGTGAACGAACGAGGCCTGCGTGTTTCGGAAAACCTAACCCCGATTGATGCCAATGGCGATACGGTATTACCCTACTGACCCGGTAGGAGCGGGTGAGGCGGGTTTCACCCCATAGGAGGCGGACGGCGTTGCGCGTAGCATGAGGGGAACTTCAACCCAGGCTCATCATGTCACTCGTATCAGTCGTCATCACCCTCATCGTCGTCGGAATTCTGCTCTGGCTCATCAACACGTTCATTCCGATGGACGGAAAGATTAAGAGCATCCTCAACTTCGTCGTGGTGGTCGCGGTCGTCCTCTGGCTGCTGTACGGCTTCGGCGTGCTCGGCCACGGTGACATCCGGCTGCCGACGGTGAAGTAAACGTCGCTTTCGCGCGAACCGCTCCTAATCTGGAGAGCGCAGCCGCGGGATGAGTGTCATCGCGTCTGCCTATCTCTCCCTTTCCATGCAAAAAACACGAAAATCCGTCGCGAAGCGTTTCAAGCTGACTGCGACCGGCAAACTGGTGCGACGCACTCCGGGCTTCCGGCATCTCCTCGGCGCGAAGAGCACGAAGGCCAAACGCCGTGCCTCGCGCGACAAACTCGTGGCCCCGGGCCACGCCGCGCCGCTGCTGCGGTGCCTGCCCTTTGGTCTGTAGCACGGGATGTGCTGGGAAGGCGGCATGGTAACCAACCTCCTTCCGCCCCCGGCCTTCGACGTCACGCTCCGCGTGGGCTGCAGTCTGGCGTACGAGGTCACCGGTTCGGCGATGCTGCTGCTCAACCTGAAGCCGCGGCCGGACCGCAATCACGCGGTCATCTTCCAGGCGCTCGCGCTGGGCCACAATCTCCCGGCGAGTTCATTTCTGGATACGCACGGCAACACCGTGTGGCGCGTCCAACTTGCGCCGGGCACGAACACCTTCCGGCACGATGCGATTGTCGCGGTCTCGTCGCGGCCGGACAATCATGACCTGCCGCCGGCCAGGGCGGTCCCGCCCGGCGATCTTCCGCCGGATCTCCTGCGTTACACGCTGCCGAGCCGCTACTGCGACTCGGACAAACTCGCCAACTTCGCATGGGAGAAATTCGGCCAGGTGGAAAACGGCCGCCCGCGGGTGACCGCGATCAGCCAGTGGATCCACGACAACATCGAGTACCGCTACATGTCGGGGCGGCCGGACCTCTCCGCCTGGGACATCCTGCAGCGCGGCTACGGCGTGTGCCGTGACTTCGCCCATCTCGCGATCGCCTTGAACCGCACGTTCAACGTGCCCGCCCGGTACGTCACGGGTCATCTGCCGGACATCGGGTTTCCCGATCCGGACAACCACATGGATTTCCACGCCTACGCCGAGGTGTACCTCGGCGGGCATTGGTTCACGACGGACGCCCGGTTTCACGCGCCACGCATCGGGCGGATCAAGGTGTCGTGCGGCCTCGATGCCGTCGACGGCGCCTTCTCCACCATCTTTGGCGGCGCGACGCTCTCGTTTTTCCAGGTATGGGCCTACCAGGTGCCGCGGGGCACGGTCGCTGTCGGCGACCCGCTCGATTTCTCCAAAAGGATCGACAACCGGTGGGTGGTGCAGACGGAAGCGCCGTATCCGAGCGGCGGATTCCCGCCGGACTCACCGTAGCGACGAGCGCGTTCGCAGCCACCACCAGGACCGAGCGTTGACTGCTATCGCGCCAGCAGCGCCTCAATCTCGGCGATCGTCACGCCCTGGCTGGTCTGTACGAACTGCATCGCGGCGTGCACCTGGGCTTCCGTTGCGCTCTGCAGCACGGACAGGCCGACGAGCATCTGCGGAATGTTCTCGGTGCGGGAACCGCCGACAAAAATCTCCATGGCCCCGTTGGCGGCCTGCTGGGTCGGGGTGATGGCGTGGGTCCGGTGGTACATGGGAACGGGTGAAACGCGGCCGCAACGACGTCGTCGCGGCCGCAGTTCAAACCTGGCGGTTACTCGCCCATGCCGCCGCCGGGATTTCCGCCCGCGGAGGCGGAGTCGGCGATCTCGGCGATCATGCACTCGGTGGTGAGGAGCAGGCCGGCGATGGACGCTGCGTTCTGCAACGCGGCCCGCGTCACCTTGGTCGGGTCGACGACCCCGCTCTTCACGAGATCCTCGTAGGCGCCCGTGCTGACGTTGTAGCCGTAGTTGCCCTTGCCGGCCGCCACTTCGGCGACGATCACGGAGCCTTCGACGCCCGCGTTCGCGCAGAGCATGCGCAACGGGGATTCGATGGCGCGGCGGACGATCTGCGCGCCGATGGCTTCGTCACCTTCGAGCGTGAGGGCGGTGATGACCTTGACGCAGCGCAGCAGGGCGACGCCGCCGCCGGGAACGATGCCTTCCTCGACCGCGGCCCGCGTGGCGTGCAGGGCGTCTTCGACGCGCGCCTTCTTTTCCTTCATCTCGACCTCGGTGGAGGCGCCGACGTGAATCACGGCGATGCCGCCCGCGAGCTTGGCGAGACGTTCCTGATATTTTTCGCGATCGTAGTCGGAGGTGGTCTCGTCGATCTGGCGGCGGATCTGTTTCACGCGGCCCTGGATGTCGGAGGACTTGCCGCCGCCTTCGATGATCGTCGTGGCTTCCTTGCCGACGGTGATGCGCTTGGCGCGACCGAGTTCGGCGATCCCGATGTTCTCGAGTTTCATGCCGAGATCCTCGGTGATGCACTTGCCGCCGGTGAGGACGGCGATGTCCTCGAGCATGGCGGTGCGGCGGTCGCCGAAGCCCGGGGCCTTGACGGCGCACACGTTCAACGTGCCGCGCAGCTTGTTCACGACGAGCGCGCTGAGGGCTTCACCCTCGAGATCCTCGGCGATGATCAGCAGCGGCTTGCCCGCCTTGGCGATCACCTGGAGGAGCGGCAGCAGATCGTGCAGCTGGGAAATCTTCTTCTCGTGGATCAGCACGTACGCGTCCTCGAGCACGGCCTCCATCGTGTCCGCCTGCGTGGCGAAATACGACGACAGGTAGCCCCGGTCGAACTGCATGCCCTCGACGACATCGAGCGTGGTTTCGATCGACTTCGCTTCCTCGACGGTGATGGTGCCGTCCTTGCCGACCTTGTCCATGGCATCGGCGATGATGTTGCCGATCGCGTCGTCCCAGTTGGCGGAGACGGTGGCGACCTGGCGGATTTCCTCGCGGTCGCGAACTTTGCGGGAAATGCGCGCGAGCTCGGCGACGACGGCCTCGACGGCCTTGTCGATGCCGCGCTTGAGATAGATGGGATTCGAGCCGGCGGTGACGCTCTTCAGGCCTTCCTTGAAGATGGCCTCGGTGAGCACGGTGGCGGTGGTGGTGCCGTCGCCGGCGTTGTCGGAGGTGCGCGACGCGACTTCCTTCACCATCTGCGCGCCCATGTTTTCAAACGGGTCGGGCAGCTCGATTTCCTTGGCGACGGTGACGCCGTCCTTGGTCACGGTCGGCGAGCCGAATTTTTTGTCGATGACGACATTCCGGCCTTTCGGGCCGAGGGTGACCTTGACGGCGCGCGAGAGCAGTTCGAGACCGCGGAGAATCTTGTGACGAGCGACTTCGTCGAAAATGAGTTGTTTGGCAGCCATGATTTAAAAGGGTGTTGCAGCGAGTTGCGGGCGGGAGGGTGGGGCGGCTCAGCCGATGATGCCGAGGAGATCGTCCTCGCGGACGATCGTGAATTTCTTGCCGTCGAGCTTCACCTCGGCGCCGGCGTATTTGGCGGCGAGCACGATGTCGCCGACCTTCACCTCGAACGGCGTGACCTTGCCGTCCTTGTCCTTGCGCCCCGTGCCGAGCGCGATGACCTTGGCCTCCTGCGGCTTTTCCTTCGCGCTGTCCGGAATGATGACGCCGCCCCGGATTTGCTCCTTGTCCTCCTGGTACTGGATGAGAATGCGATCGCCGACAGGGTGGATTTTGGGAAGAGCCATAGGAGGAGCGGGACGAGGTGGATCTTCGCGGCCGGGCTCCAAAGCGGAGGCGGTGTAGGAGCGAGTATCACCCACTGACACCAACCGTGTTCTCGGCTGGTCGGGTCATCTTAAACGCGACCGTCGACTAACGCGAAGTATATCGTGCCGCCGCGCAATCGAGTCGGGCAATCGGTTCGCGGGCGACGGCGTTGAGTGGATTATGCGCGGTCACGAGAAGTGCTCGCTGCGCGGATTCGCGGCGCGCACCGAAATCTGCCGCGTTGCGTCCTGCCACCCGTGCTTTTCAGTCACGTGTCCGCCACCGCCCGTCGCTGCTTCCCTCCGCCATGACGATTCCCCTGCGTCTGCTCCGCTGTCTGTTCTGCTGCGCGATCGTCGCGGTCCTGCCAGCGGCGGAAACTGATCCGCGCCCCGCGCTCTCGCTTCGCGCGGCGGACGGTGCGTTGGTTTATCTCCCGGATGCGGCGGGCAACCAGGTCGTTGATTTTTCGCACGCGGGCTACGGTGGCGGCGGCGAGGCGATTCCGTTCGTGCCCGCGGCGGTGGTCGTCGCGCCGAGCGGTCGTGACGATCACGGGGTGATCCAAGCTGCAATCGATCGCGTGGCGGCCATCCCGGCGGGGCCGGACGGCTTTCGCGGCGCCGTCGTGCTCCGGCGCGGCCGTTATGCGTTGGCCGGAACGCTGCGCCTCCACACCAGCGGCGTGGTGTTGCGCGGGTCGGGTGAGGGGGAGAACGGCACCGTGCTCGTCTCGGCTGCGGCTTCGCGGCGCACGCTGATTGAGATCGGCGGACGTGGCGCGCGGACGGAAGTCGCAGGATCGCGCACGGCCGTCGCGGATGCGTTTGTTCCGGTCGGTGCCCGCACGCTGCGCGTCGCCGATCCCGCGGGCCTCGCGCCCGGAGTGCGCGTGATCGTCCGGCGTCCGGCGACGGCCGCGTGGATTGCCGCGATCGGGATGAACACGATGCCGGGCTGGCGCAGCGAGAACCGGATTCAATGGGCGCCGAACTCCCGTGATCTCACGTGGGATCGCACGGTGACCGGAGTGAACGGTGACGAGATTACGTTGGACGCACCGCTGACCACGGCACTGGACCGGACAATCGGAGGCGGCTCGGTGGCGCGCTACGAGTTTCCCGGGCGCATCGCGCGCGTAGGCGTCGAACAGCTGCGGTGCGTCTCAGCGTACGATCCCGCCTTCCCCAAGGACGAGGAGCACGCCTGGGTGGCGGTGAGTCTCGACCAGGTCGAGCACGCCTGGGTGCGGCAGGTGACGGCCCTGCACTTCGTGGGCAGCGTGGTGAACGCGCAGGCCGATTCGATCGCGGTGACGATTGAGGACTGCACGGCGCTTGATCCTGTGTCGGAGCTTGGCGGATACAGGCGGCGCGTCTTCGTCGTCGGCGGGCAACTCACGCTGGTGCAGCGCTGCGTGAGCGAGCGCGGCCTGCGCGATTTCACGACCGGGTTCGCCGCGCCCGGCCCCAATGTCTTTCTGCACTGCACCGCGCGAGAAGCGCTGGGACCGAGCGGACCGGTGGAGAGCTGGGCGTCGGGCGTGCTGTACGACAACGTGATCATTCGCGGCGACGCGCTGCGCTTCCTCAACCGCGGCATGGCGGGCCAGGGTGCCGGCTGGACGACGGCGAACTCCGTGCTGTGGAACTGCGAAGCGACGGAGCTGCAGGTGCAGAGCCCGCCGGGTGCCTTGAACCAGGCGTACGGTTGCAAGGGCCTCATCGTCGATGACGCCGTCGCGTACGATCCGCGCTGGATGCCATTCCGCGATTACGTCCGGGGCGGGGCCGTGCCACCGGCGAGTCTTTATCTTGCGCAACTCGCCGCGCGCAAAGGATCCGCGGCGATCGCGCGGCTGGCGCGGACGTCACTGTCCACGGCGACGGGCGCGGCGCCGCTGCTGGCGGCCGCGGACATTCCGGCGCTCGAACAGCCCAAACCCGGCGCGCCGCTCCGGATCGAGGGCGCGCGTTTCATGATCGGTGGCGAACGCGCCTGGACCGGGACGACCGGGTACTCGTGGTATCTCGGGCAGATGCCGCGGCCGCTGGCGCGCGGGTTCGGACCGGCGATCACGCGCTTTGCCCCGGGTGAAACTGGCCCCGGCGCGACCGACATCCTCGAGGACGTGGTGGCGCGGCTGCCGGCGGGCGGCGTCTTCAACCAACACTACGGGCTCTGGTACGATCGTCGCCGGATCAACCACAACTTCTACGGCTCGCCTGAACTCAGCGCGGACGACGTGACGCCGCCGTTCATGGAAATGCCGTGGGCGCGCAGCGGCGTGGGGCGCGACTGGAACGGGCTGAGCAAGTACGATCTCACGCGCTTCAATCCGTGGTATTTTTCGCGCCTCAAGGAGTTCGCGGATCTCTGCGACCGGCACGGCCGGATCCTGCAGCACAGCTTCTATTTTCAACACGCCCTGCAGGAGACGCGGGCGCACTACGTCGATTTTCCATGGCGGCCGGTGAACTGTATCCAGGCGACGGACATGCCCGACGAGAACCCCGCCGGCAGTGCGTTCTACGACATTTCCCATCCCGTGCGTCGCGATCTCCACCGCCGCTACATCCGGCACTGCCTCGACGTATTGAAGGCCAACGCGAACGTCGTCCACGCGATCGATCGCGAGTATTCCGGCCCGCTGGCGTTCGTGCAGTTCTGGCTGGATACGATTGCGGAATGGGAGCGGGAGAACGGGAAGAAAGTCTTCATCGCCCTCGAGGTGCCGAAGGCGGTCATGGATGCGATTCTCGACGACCCCGTCCGTGGCCGGCAGATCACTGCGATCGATTTTCACCATTGGTTCTATCGCCCCGACGGCTCGCTGTTCGCCATCGAGGGCGGAATCAACCAGGCGCCGCGTGAGCAGAATGTCGGCATCCTGCCTGCGGCCGACGTGGCGGCGCTGCAGGCCCGCGTGAATTATCCGGGCAACATCGTGAACGCGCCTGAATTCCAGCGGCTCGCGCAGACGGTGCGCGCGGGCACGCCGGCGTTGCGCTACCGGGCGGTGCGCGAGTATCGGGATGCGTATCCGGATTTGGTCATACAGCGGCGCAACGACGAGTTTCCTGCGCTGACCGCGGCGATCGAGCGGGCGATTCCCCGAGAGGCGCGCGCCCGCACCCGGCCGGCCGCGCTCGTGCGGAACGAACCCGCAACGGCCTGGTGCATGGCGGCGCGCGGCGAGGCGTACCTCGTCTATACCATGGCGGGCGCGGCGGTGACGCTGGATATGTCGCAGGAGACCGGACGCTTCGCGCTGGCGTGGCTCGATGCCGCGGCGGGCGGGTTGCGACCGACGCCGGAACTCGTGACGGCCGGCGCCCCGGTCACGCTTACGCCGCCGGTGGCGGAGGCGAAGCAGCCGTGGGTGGCGTGGCTCGTGCGCCGATGAACGCATTCCCACCATGAAATCCCTGATTCGCTTTGCGACCGGCGCCGCACTGTCATCTATTGCTACAGGCCCTCACCCCAAAGAGCTGAGGCCGCTTCTCCCCATGAAACTCCTGCCTTTCCTGTCCGTGCTGGCATCCGCGATCTCCGTCGCGGTCGCGGCCCCGGCTCCCCACGTAACGCTGAAAAAGCTCGATGACCGCGTGCGCGTCGAGGTCGGCGGCCAGCTCTTCACCGAGTATGTATTCAAGGGAGCCTCACGGCCCTACTGTTATCCGATCCTCGCGGCGGACGGCACCTCGCTGGTGCGCGATTTCCCGATGAAGGAGACCGCAGGCGAGGAGACCGATCACAAGCACCACCGCGCGCTGATGTTTGCGCATAGCAATGTGAACGCGGTTGATTTCTGGAACGAGGGCACGTCCGGCACGAAATTTCCCAAGGGCGACACCGTGCACGATGGCTTCGTCGAAACCACCAGCGGTGCGGTCGGGGTCTTGCGCGTGCGCAACCGCTGGGTGGCGCCGGACGGCCGGCTCATGGCCACGGATGAAACGACGCTGCGTTTTCGCGGCGAGGGTGACGCCCGGATGCTGGACTACGACGTGACGATCCAAGCGCGCCCGGATGCGCCGCTCGTGATGGGCGACAACAAGGATGGCACGATGGCCATCCGCATCGCGCAATGGATGACGATGCCGCATAAATACCTGAAGCAGGACGTGCCGGGCGCGGGTCACATCGTCACAGCGCGGGGCGATCGCGACGCCGCCGCGTGGGGCACGCGCGCCGAGTGGTGTGACTATTTCGCCGCGCGCAACGGCAAGACCTACGGCATCGCGATCTTCGATCATCCGCAGAATGTGCGGCACCCGACCTGGTGGATGGCGCGCGACTACGGCCTGTTTGCCGCGAATCCGTTTGGACAAAAAGATTTCGAGGTCGCGGCCAAACATCCGCCGGGGAAGGGCGACTACACGATTCCCGCGGGCGGCACGCTCACGCTGCGCTACCGGTTCTATTTTCACAGCGGAGACGAGAAGGCAGCGAACGTGGCCGGGCGCTACGCCGATTACGCGGCGGGGCGCTGAGCGGCGAGTGATCGGTCGGCTGGGACCGCGACCGCCCCCGGTCGCATTATTCCGAATACACATTGGGCCAGAGCTGAATTCAGCCGGAGGCGACCGGGGGCGGTCGCGGTCCCAGGGGCCATCCGCCGCAGCTACTTCGCCGCAGGCGGGCGGGCCAGCGCGGCGTCCAGTTCGGCTGCGGTGGGAAAGCGATCGAAGCGGCGCGTGATGGGTTTTCCACCGAGGTGCCGGTCGGCGAAGTCGAGCAGCGCGGACCAGTCGTCGGCGTTGAAGGTGTGTCCGTGCGGCGCGTAGTTCACGCCGAGACGGTGCGTGGCGTCGAAGAGCGCATACGCGGGCTTCGCGCCGAGGATCGACTGCCGCACCGCTTCCGGGAGCGAGATCGTGTCGGCGTCGCCCTCGAGCGCGATGAACGCCCGCGGCGCGCAGGCGGCGAGGAACCAATGCTGATCGAAGGGAAGTTTTTCCCGCTGGCCGCGAAAGGCGTGGAGGTGCGGCGAAAACCAATTCGGGTACTTCGTCACCATCACATCAAGCGTTTCGCTGCGGCGCGGGCCGGCGAAGCGAAACGCCCCGACGCCGCCACCGCCCGTGACGACCGGCGCGCCGAGCGCGATGCGATCGTCGAAGGCCGCGGCGACCATGGCCGATTTTCCGGTGCGCGACGCGCCGGTGATGATGATCCGCGCGCGATCGATGGCGGGATCGGTGACCAGATAATCCACGATGCGCGAGACGCCCCACGCCCAGCTGCGCAGCAGGCCCCAGTCGTAGCCGGGATACGCGGGAAAGAAGCGCGTCGTGCGAAACGCCCAGCTGCCGTCGACGTTGCGCAACGTCGTGTCCTCGCCGCAGTCGTTGTTGTTGAAAACCACATACGCGTAACCACGCGCGAGGGCGGCGTTCGTCGCCGCCAGGCGTTCCGGATCGACCGGTCCGCCGCGGCCGCCGCCCTTGGTCGGTGCCGGCGCGGCGGGCGCAAGCTTCGGATCGCCTCCGACCGCGGCGTTGCTGGCTGACGCAACGCTGGGCTCGCCGCCACCCACGACGTACAGCACGTTGACGCCGCGACCCTGGGTCGGACCGTTCGGCAAACGCGGCAACGGCGTGGCCCCCGGCGGCGTGCCGGTCGGAGCAATCACGACGGGAAACGGCCCGGGGCCGGCCGGCGTGAAGATGCCCACGTCGAAGCTGAGTTTCTCCCCGGGGCCGAAGGTGAGGTGCACGAGCCGGTACGTGAACTTGCCGTCGGCGAGCAACTGCTCCTTCACGACGCGGCCCCGGACGTTGCCGGGCGCGGCGGGCGCCTGGCCGACCGCATAGTATTCGAGCGTGCGCAGGATTTCGGTCCGACGCGCGGGCCATTCGGATCGGGCGGTCACGCGCGTGCCGTCGTTGCGCACGAGGACATCCGGCATCTCCCGCCGCTCGGGCAGCGCACCCGGGCCGGGCAGGTTGGCCAGCGGCGTCGCGATGGGTGGGATTGGAATTTCCTTCGGGTCGTTCGATTGCGCCGCGACGTTGAGTGCGAGCGCTCCGATCAGGGCGATGACGGAGCGGAATGCAAAGCGGGTCGAAGCGATGATCATGGGGTGAACGCGGGGTGCGCCGCAACGTACGAACGATCCGAGTCAGGGTGGAGGACCGTTTCGGCGGACAGTCTTCCGCACAGGTGGCGGCGTCGGCGACGGCAAAGCTCTGCCTGGCGAACGAATACTGCGTGCACGGGAAGCGATGGCGAAGCGAGGGGGCGTGGACCGCGTTTTGTTTCCCCGGTATTCGGCAAAACAGGCTTTCTTTAGCCGGCACGCTGCGTAAGGTGACTTTCTCTCCAGCGACATCATGAGCGGCTCACGGCTGCGTTTGATTGCGCGTCTCCCCTTTTCTATGAAATCGCCGTCCCTCCCGTCCGAACCCGTCCACGAGGAGTTCTCGCTCCCGCTGTTCGCGTTCACCGTCGCCGCCACGCTGGCGGGATTGTTTCTGCTGCTGCGACTGATCGCACCGGCAGTCTGGGAGGTCCAGCTGATCGCGCCCGCCTGGCAGTACGCGGCAGTGTTTGCGTCTGTGAGCATGATGGCGTGCTTCTTCGAATTCTTCTTCCATCGCTACCTGCTGCACATGCCGGTGATTCCCGGGCTGCAACGCCTCTACCGGCAGCACACGCTGCATCACGCGCTGACGCGGATTGGGCGCCGGCCGATGCAGGACGGACGCCAGGTGATGGTGGTGGAGAATGTGTTCCCCATCACGCAGCCCGAACAGGGTGAGGGATCGTTTTTCCCGTGGTATTCGCTGGCCGTGTTCTCGGTGGTGCTGACGCCGGTGTTTGCGCTCCTGCAGTGGCTCATGCCCAATTATCCGTGGTTCGTGGGCGGCTTCCTCGCCATGACCTCGTCGATCACGCTTTATGAGGTGTGGCACGCCATCAACCACTGGGATTTCGCGAAGTGGGAGCCGTTGATTTCCCACCGCACGTTCGGCTGGTTCTGGCGTCCCGTGTACAGCTTTCACCTGCGCCATCATGCCGTCATTGCGTGCAACGAGTCCGTATCCGGATTCTTCGGACTGCCCGTCGCCGACTGGGTTTTCGGCACCTGCCTGATGCCGAAAACGATTTATGCCGACGGCGAGGAATGGAAGGCGGAGAACTTCACCGCGCCGCGGCCGCGTCGGTTCATTCGCTGGCTCGACACCGTCGCCACGGACATCGTGACCGCCCGGCGCGCGCAGAGTCGCGAGGACGAGTCCTCCCCGCTTCCCGAGCGGACGTACACGCGCGGCGAGGAAATCGCCAACTGGCTCACCCACGGCATCGGCGCGGTGCTGAGCGTCGTGGCGCTCACGCTGCTGATTGTGTTTGCGAGTGCCGCCGGCGATGCCTGGCACGTCGTGAGTTTCACCGTGTTCGGGCTCACGCTGCTGGTGCTCTACACCGTTTCCACGCTGTATCATCTCTCGCGTTCCGAACGCCGACGCTGGCTCTTCCGCCGGTTGGATCACGCGGCGGTCTTCCTGCTCATCGCGGGGACCTACACGCCCTTCCTGCTGACGAATCTGCGCGGGCCTTGGGGTTGGACATTGTTCGGCGTCGTGTGGGGTCTCTGCGTGGCGGGCGCGACCTTCAAATTCTTTTTCGCCGGTCGCTTCCAGATCGCGTCCACGGTGGCGTACCTGTTTGCCGGCTGGCTCATCGTGGTGGCGATCAAGCCACTCGCAATGGCGGTCCCGGCCCCGGCCATCTGGCTGCTCATCGGCGGCGGTCTCTTCTACAGTGCCGGCGTGGTGTTTTACCTCTGGAAACGCCTGCGTTACCACCACGCGTTCTGGCACGGTTTCGTGATGAGCGGCAGCACCTGCCACGTGCTGGCCGTGTTGCTTTTCCTGACCCCGCAGACGACCTGATACTTCTGAGGCCGTTCGGTCTTGGCCATCCGGGCGATTGAGCAGGGGCAGCGCGCGCTCGGAGCAATGTGAGAACGAACGTAGCCGGTAGCTGATGTAGGCGGGGTGAGGACACCCGCCTTCAGCGGCCACGTTCAGCTGAGACTGCGCGTGCGAGTGCTGATACCAGCAGCCCGTAATAGCTGGATTTTTGGCGTGGTCGCCTGGTTATGCGCTCGCGCCCCGGATAATACCAATCGCTCTTTGCCTTTGGACTTTAGCCGTGGCTACGAGCGCCGAGCGTCGTTCAGGGCGCTTCGTAGATCTCGATCAGCCCAGCGCCGGCGGCTGCATCTGCGCTCGTGAGTTGCGCCGTGTAGAGTCCGGGCGCGAGATGCAGGAGCAATGCGGCATCGGCGCTCCCCGTTGCGAATGGAAACGCCCGCGCCTCGGCTGCCGCGCTGCCAATGGCGACAGCGTCGGCCGAGGTCGACCAGCTGCTGTTGACGGCCACGAGCGTGTTGCCGCGATAAACGGAGATCACCGGCCGGGCGAGCGCGCCGCCAAGGCCGAAGCCGGCGAGCCCGGGACCGACGCCGCGGGCGAGGACGCGTTTCGGCTGATCGCCGGAGACAAAGAAGCCGGCGATCAGGGCGTTGGCGCCCGCGCCCGCCGCAGCCCGCGTCGAGAGATTCACGAGGCGCTGGCCGGCGCTGCCACCGGTGAGATCGTAGACCTCGACGAGCACGCTGCCCGAGGTCGCGCCGCTGGCGCTGCCCGCCACCGCGGTGTACGTGCCCGGTGCGAGCGTGATCTGAATGGCCGAGTCGGCGACGGCGGCACGGAGCGGAAACGCGCCCGACCCCGCGGCCCCGCGCGCGATGTCGCCCGCGTTGTTGGCCGTCGACCAGCCGGTGTTGCTCGCGAGCAGCGCGCTGCCGCGGAAGAGCTCGAGCCGCGGATTCGGGAGCGCACCGGTGACGGCAAACGTATCCGCCAAGGTGGGACCGACGGCCCGGACGAGCACGGTCGTCGGGTCGTCGCCCGTCACCACGAAGCCGGCGATGGCCGGCGTCGTCGGCGTGACCTGTGCCCGTGTGGAAAACTGGCGGAAGCGCAGCGCGTCGGCCGCGTTGTCGTTGCTGCCGGAGGTGGTGAAAGCGGCGCCGGTCGCAGGCGCAATTGTGGCGCTCGCGGACGCGCCACCGGCAGCGATCGTGGCTGTGACCGTCGCGCCGCCGGCCGTGCGGATGTTCACCGCGCCACTTGCGTTTACCGTGCCGGAGCCCGCGTCGAAGACGGTTCCGTTTTGCGTCAGGACAAACACCTGCCCGCTGCTGCCAACGATGAAGGTGGCGGTGGCGCTGCCGCCGGTGACGCCCGTGGCGTAGTAACCCGCCAGCGCAGCGGTGTTGGCGCTTCCGTCCGAGCGGGCGCCGTTGAACGTGACGCCGCCCCATGCACCCGTGACCGTGCCCTTGCTGCGGTCCACTGTGCCTTCGGCGAGGACCTGCACGGCGCTGCCGCCGGGAGTTTGCGGAGAGAATTGAATCCGCTCGTTCACGGTGAGCGTCACGTTCCGGGCCACCAGCAGGTTGGCACCGCTCTGTGCGAGGAAGACGCCCGTGCCATTGTCGCGCAGGAGGAGCGCAAACGTGCCGGTCGCGCTGCCGCCGAGCGTGCCGAAATACGTGCCTGCCGTGGGAGCGCGTTCGACGGTGAGCACGGTTCCGGTGCTCGTCACGGTGGCGCCGGAATTCGTGGCGGTGACCGTGTACGTGCCGGCGACGGCCGACTGCGCGTTGGGCAGCAGCAGCGTGGCGTTGGTCGCGCCCGGCAGCAGGGTGCCGTTGCGGTACCACTGCAGCGTCGGTGCGGGCGCGCCGTTGGCGGTGACGGTCAGCCGGGCGACCGATCCGGCGCGGACAAATTGAACCGGGGGTGGCGTTTCGATCGTGGCGGCGATTTCCGGGACCCAGCCGGCGAGCACCCGGGCGGGATCGCGCCAGAGGGCGGCTTCGGCCTCGGTGAGCTGGCGGGAATCGCGGATCCGGCGGCTCACGTCGAGCGTGGCACCCGTGAGGTCGGTGCTCTTGTGCTCCCAGTATTGCAGGTTCGGCGCGCTCGTCGCGTTGTCGAGCCGCCATCCCTCAGGCGCGACATGCGATCCCATCGCGCAGTTGATATAGATGCACTGGCTGAACGGAAAATTACCGGGGTTCGGATCGATGCGGCCGAGGAAGACATTCGTCACGCCCTCCGCGCTGGTGAGCCGGCAGTCGACGTACACGTTGCCGAAGGTCGTGGCCGTATTGCGAATCTGGGTATAGAAGCCGGTGCGCACCGCCTTCAGCTCGCAGCGCTGGAAATAGCACGCGCCGTTGCCCCACATGAAGTCGACGTCGCCCTCGATGTAGCTGTCGGTGACGAACAGCCGGCCGTTCCAGAGCAGCGTGTCCTGGAGGCTGAGCAGGTTGACGCGGTTGACGATACACCGCTGGCCGTTGCCGCGCAGCGCCTCGGCCTGCGAGCCGCCGGCGGGCGTCGTGTTGCGCAGCGTGATCGTCTCGAGCGTGAAGTCGTTGGCGTCGCACGAGAACATCGCGCGGTTGTTGCCGGTGAGCGTGTTGAAGTTGGCGTTGTTGGGATACGCGATGACGGTGCCGGCGCGATCCTCGCCGCGGACGGTGATGAACGGTTTGGCTGAGCCGATGTAGTTGATTTCATTGTACAGCCCGCGCTTCACCGTGATGACCACGCGCTGGGTGTTGTTGAGCGGGACGAAGTCGATGGCGCCCTGCACGGTGGAGAAGTCGCCGCTGCCGTCCGCGGCCACGGTCACGGCGGTCGCGTTCGCGGCGGGGCCGGCGGCCTTCGTGGTGAAACGCCAGGCGGCGGGATCGCTGAGGCCGGTGAAGGACGCGCCGGGGCCGTCGCGCACGACACCCTGCTCGACGGTGACGTAGTACGTTTGCCCATACGCCAGCACGCCGGCGCGCGGATAAAGGGTAGCGGTGTTGCCGGTCGCGATCACGGGCAGGAAGATAAACGGCGTCGTCTGCGTGCCGATGAGGCGGGTCTGCGGCGAGACGCCCAGATCGAGCGTGTCGACCACGGCACCGTCCGACGCGCGGTGGATCCGGACGCGTCCGGTCGAGCCGGCGACCGCCGTCCGGTCGAACGTGATCCGCAGCGGGGTGTCGATGTTCACGCCGGTGGCGCCGTTGCCCGGGAACGTCGCCGTCGCCACCATCGTCGACGGCACGGCCAGCACGGCCGGCGCACTCGAAACGGCGCCGACGGCGTTGACGATGCGTACGGTGTAGGTGCCGGTGTCGGCCAGCGTGACGCCGGTGATCGTGAGCGAGGCGTTGGTGGCGCCCGCGAGATTCGCACCGTTGCGCTGCCACTGGTAGGTCGGAGCTGGGTTGCCGGTGGCGGCCACCGTGAACGTGGCGCTCTGGCCGGTGGCGACCGTCGCGTTGACCGGCTGCGTGGTGATGACGGGCGCAGTGTTGACGGTGAGGGTGGCCGCGTTGCTCGTGACCGTGGCCGCGCTGTTGCTGACGACCACGGTGTAGTCGCCGGCGTCGGCCGCGGTCACGTTGGCCAGCGCGAGCGTGTTCGTGGTCGCTCCCGCGAGCGCGCTGCCGCCCTTGCGCCATTGGTAGCTGACGGGCGCGCTGCCGAACGCGGCGACGGAGAACGTCGCGCCCTGGCCGGCGGCCACGGTGAGCGCCACCGGCTGCGTGGTGATCGTGGCGGGGACCGTGGCGGTCGTGACGGTGAGTCGGGCGGCCGGACTCGTGATCGTGCCGTAGGGATTCGTGACGACCACGGTGTACGCACCGGCGTCGGCCGACTGCGCGCTGGCCAGCGCAAGCGTCTCCGTCGTCGCGCCCGCGATGGCCGTGCCATCCCTGCGCCATTGGTAGCTAAGCGGCGCGGTGCCCGTGGCGGCGACGGTGAAAGCGCCGGCCTGGCCCGGATTGACGATGAGATCCTGCGGGGCCGTGCCGATGCCGGGCGGATTGATCGGCGTCAGTCCAGCGACCGAATCGATGGTGAGTGTGACGGGCGCCGTCGTGGTGTTGAGAAACATGAACCCGACTTCATTGAAGACCGTCGCGGCGGGAGGAGTGTCCGGATTGGTGAACGCCGTCTGGCTGATGCCGTCGCCGAGAATCACGACGCCGGCGTTGGCGGTGTTGGCGCTGGTCGTGCCGAGGGAAACGCCATTGGCGCTGCGCACGAGCCGCAGGGTGAGCGAGTAGGTGGCGCCGTCGGACAACGCGCCGACGGTCTGGACCGCGCTGCCGGTCCCGAGAGTGTTGAACGACGTGCCGGTGGGATTGAGCAGGCTGGCGGAGGGGCCGTTGCCATTGCGGCGGCGCAGCTCGAGCAAACTTCCGGTGCTGCGGCCGTTCAGCCAGGTGAAGTAGCCGGCGTCGTCGACGAACGTCGTGCCCGGCGTGGTGCCGGCGTGGTTGAAGAGTCCGAAGCCGATGGCGCGCGTGCCGCCGCCGATGCCCGAGAGCCCGCCGCTGGCCTTGAACGTGATCGTCACGGCCGCGGTGGCCGCCGTTGGGGCGGTGAAATCAATGGGGACGAAGTTCGTGGCGACGAGCGTCGCGCGCTGACCGGCGGGAATGACCACCGTGGCTTTCCCCTCGCTGCCCGCGGCGAGCCGCGTCGACGCGGTTTCGTCAAAGACCGACCACTCGAGCTGGGCGTGAAGCGGCAGGAGGGAAAACAGCAGGGCGGCGAGGACGGTGCGCGCCAGCCGGGCGCACCGCGGGGTGAAGGCGAGGGGACTCATGGGGGTGCTGCGCGGCCGGTCCGGCACAACGACCAACGAAGGTGGGAAGCCGGCCGCGAAGACGGCCAATCAGCGCCGGCTGCACCGGTGAGTCAAGGCGCTTGCAGACACCTGTCCGCAGGGGACGCGTCGTCTCGCTGACCGGCGAAGGGCGCCGACGCGCGCAGATGGCCTGAAACTAGAAAACCGTTCGCCCGCGGTGGCTGCCACGGCGGACGCTGGCTTTGGTTCTGCCGCCGGAATCCGCGGCCATTCGCGTGATTCGCGAGCGGGATTTTGCCGCATCCGTTTCGTCAATACCCGGAGTCGGCGAGCTGCTGGCGGAGTTCCTTGAGCGCCGGGCCGACTTGATTCGGGAGGTCGGTCCAGATCGGTTCGAGGGCGAGCCGATCGTTGTAGCCGGTCTTGCGGAGCGCGCGCAGATAAGGGCGGAAATTCTCGCCGTTGATACCGGGGGCGGCGCGGTCCTTGTTTTCGGCGACATGCGCGTGCCGGATGAGCGGTCCGACTTTCAGGATGTCGTCGGGCGACTCGCCGTTGCGCAGCATGTGGAAGATGTCGACGAGCAGTTTCACGCCGTTGGTGTTGGCGCGGCGCACGGCCTCGGCGCCTTCGAGCACGGTATTGACCAGGTTGCACTCGCCGCGGTTGAGCGGCTCGACGACGATGGTTACGCCGTTTTCCTCGGCGAGCGGGCCGAACTGCCGGAGGATGTCGACGTACTGCTCGAACGCCTTCGCGATCGGAAAGCCGTCCGGGACCATGCGGGCGCCGGCGCTGCCGAAGACGATGAGCGACATCCCGATTTCCTTGGCGCGGCGAAAGACCGTCTGCGCGTAGCGATCGAGGCGCGCGTAGTCGATGTCAGGCCCGCTGCATTTCAGCGCGGCAGGCAGCAGCACGTTGGCGGCCGGCATCGGGAAGCCGCAGGCGCGGAGGGCGGCGGCGCGGGGCGCGAAGTCAGCGTCGGGGGCTTCGGGCGAGAGAAAATTAACGACGTGACCCTCGATGAAGTCGCAGTCCGGACGGGCGGGCAGCGTCGCGAGCGTGGCGGGATCCGTGCAGAAGCCGATTTGCATGCCACGAGGGCATTGCAAACCCGGGTGGTGGCGTCGAGCCCGGAGCGGAATTTCCTGCCGGGCCGGCCGAGACCGCCGGGGCAGCCGGGACCGCGAGCGCCCTCGCTCGCCCTGTTTTCAAAAGCGAGCGAGGGCGCTCGCGGTCCCAAAATCAGCGGCTCTTTTTCCCTGAGAAAAAGCACTTGCCTCGCCGGGAGGCGCGGGTCTTTGTGACCCTTCCTTGTTCGGGCTGTAGCGTAGCCTGGTAGCGCGCTTGCATGGGGTGCAAGAGGTCGTGAGTTCGAATCTCACCAGCCCGACCATTTCCCCGGTGCGCATCGTGACGACACGATGCGCTTTTTTGTGTCTATCCGAGGCGTCAAGCGGGGGAGAAAGACTGAGCGAGATTGACCGGTTGCGAAGCCTTTGCGACATGAGGCGCATTAAGCATTGCGGAGACGGGCGCGTGGGTGTGTCGGGTTGTGCGGGGATTAGGGTACGCTGTTAGATCGAAAATTCCCCGACCGCGCAGGGTTTTCCCAAATGGCCTCAGCACGTTCGCTCGAAAAATCGTTGATATTCCTTGGTCCTTTGTCGCTCGTGGAACGCAGAGTTTCAAATTCGATTCGTCATCCTCGGTTTGCCGCTAGCCGCCAGTATTTCGACACCGGGACACTTTGTCGCCTTACAACTCCGAGCGTCGATTTGTGTGATCCAGTAGTCGCTTTCGCAGTTGCTCCAACTGCGAAGGCGGCAAGCGACACATCTTAATGTCGCAATTATCGGACCGACCTTCAATCCTCGGTGATCATGTCCTCTGAGGAGATTGTGGCGCTACTTCGGCCCTTCAACCGCCATCTGAATTTGACGGACTTGGCGACACTCGAGCCGTGGCTTCGACAAAACAGCAATGCGCACCCCGTCATTTCAAAACTGCTCAATGTCGTGCTCGCGATAAAGTACGACCAAGAGGTCACAGGCCAGGAATTGGAAGATCTGCGGGAGCGAATTGAACGCGCGATCGACTCTCTCGAGAGCCCGATGCCGCGAATGCCGCTCGACCAGCATGGGCAGCCTTTGCGTATTCCAGCACGCAATCTTGTTAGAAATATCGAGAAGACATTCGATCAGCTTTCAGGTATTTGTCTTGGGGTTTTAGCTGATGGTAAGGTCAGCACGGAAGAAGCAATCGCGTTCCGGAAATGGTCAGTTGAGTTCGACGAAGCCAATCACGGTTGGCCGTTCGATGTGATACGCCAACGAGTCGAAAGAATCTTCGAGGACGAAGTTGTTTCCGACGAAGAGAGGGAAGAGCTAGCCGACATAATGCGGCAAATTATAGGGCAGCCAGCGGGGGAAAATGTCGCCCGCGATAGGAGCACGCAATTGCCGTTCGACGATCCCATGCCTAGGGTCGCATTTACCGGCAGCGGGTTCATTCCTACCGGAAAGTTCGCTTATGGTACGAGGCGCAAAGTTGAGGCTGCAATTGTCGCCAAGGGAGGAATCTTCGAAGACAAGATGCCGACTTTCTCGACGAGCTACTTGGTGATTGGAGAATTTGTCAGCCGCGACTGGCTCACGACGCAGTATGGCCGGAAAATCGAGCGCGCTGTAGAGATTCGGGAAAAAGGCGGTGCTCTCTCTATTATCTCTGAGAAGCACTTCGTGGACCACCTCTAGCTTTTCGGTTTTCAGGAGCAATAGGACGCGGACAGAGCTTGGTAGAGCGTGCCGCACGGCCTTGAGTCTAAGTTTTGAAGTAGCAGGGCGAAGGAATGGCTTAATTATTTTCGTCTACTAGCAATCGCGGGTTGACGCAAAAGACCAAAAGGAAAAAGCGCTGCCACCCGAGCCCTCCCGCCGATGCGAGCATCCAGCACTTTCAACGCCCCGAGCTCGCGGTGGACCTTCGGCGTGTAGGGCTCATGCTCATTCCCATGCCGACCCCTCGCTCTTGGTTCACCCAGGTTCGCCGCTCCCTGCTCTGCCTGCCACTGGTCGCGTTGGCACTTTCCGCCCTGCGCGCGGCCGAGCCGCCGCCGAATGTCATCGTCATCCTCGCCGACGATCTCGGCTACGGCGATCTCAGTTGCTACGGTTCCACCAGCATTGCCACGCCGCGCCTCGATCGCATGGCGCGCGAAGGGGTGCGCTTCACGGATGCGTATGCGGCCGCTCCGTTTTGCAGTCCGGCGCGCGCGGCGCTCCTCACGGGCCGGCTCCCCGCGCGCAACGGTGTGCCGTACGTCCTCTTCCCCACGGAAAATCACGGCCTGCCCGCCGCCGAAACCACGCTGGCGGAGATGTTGCGCGCGCGGGGTTATGCGACGGCCTGCATCGGCAAGTGGCACCTGGGGTGGGACGCTCCGTTTCGCCCGACCGCGCAGGGCTTCGAGCGTTTCCACGGCCTGCCGCACACCAACGACGTGCGCGAGTGGAAGGTCGGCGAACCCTTCATGCAGCTTTCGATGTTCAAGCCGCTCTCACGCGTCGAGGGCGAACGGGTCGTCGAGTCGCCGGTCGATCAGGCGGAGCTGACGCGCCACTATACGGAACAGGCCGTCGCCTTCATTCGCGCCCAACGGGACCGGCCATTCTTCCTGTATCTGCCGCACACGATGCCACACGTGCCGCAATACGCCTCGCCGCGCTTCGCCGGCAAATCCCGCGGCGGCCTGTTCGGCGACACGGTGGAGGAGCTCGACTGGAGCACCGGTGTCATCCTCGACACCCTGCGCGAGCTGCGCCTCGACGGCCGCACGCTCGTGATCTTCACCAGCGACAACGGCGCGCCGGGACGCGGCGGTGGCGGCGGCGCGGCCAAGAAGGCGGCGAAGGAAAATTTCCCCGGCCGCCAGCTGGCCGGCAGCAACGGCCCGCTGCGCGCGGGCAAGGGTTCGACCTACGAGGGTGGGGTGCGCATTCCGTTCATCGCCTGGTGGCCCGGTCGCATTGCCCCGCGCGGTGACGTGCGCGACGTGGTTTCCCACCTCGATCTCCTGCCGACATTCGCCGCGCTCGCGGGCGCGGCCCTGCCCGCGGGCGTCACGCTCGATGGTCGGGATATTTCCCCGGCACTGCTCGGCACCGCCGCGCTCACGGTGCGGCCGCTCTATCATTATTTCGGCTACCAGGCGCAGGCCGTGCGCGAGGGGCGCTGGAAACTGATGCTCGCGACCGACCGCCGGCCCGACCCGCGTCCGGCGAGCCTGTGGTGGGATCATCAACCCAACGTCTTCGAGAACCAGCACCGCCTTCTGGCCGCGCCCGAACTTTACGACCTGGAGTCGGACCTCGGCGAAAAGCAGAACGTCGCCGCGCAACACCCCGACGTCGTGGCGCGCCTCACGGCGAGCGCGCGGGCCTTCGACGCCGCGCTGCAACGCGATTCGCGACCGATGCAATTCGTGCCGGCCCCGCCTGGGCCGCCGCCCGGCACCGTCCGGACCGCCACCACCGATCTCACGCAGTACCACAATCCATGATTCGTGTCCGCGCCCGTCGATCCGGTCTTTGCATCGGGCGAAAAATCGGTGTTGAGTTCGGCGTGCGCCTGCCCCGCTCGCTACCCCTTCTGGCCCTGCTGTGCGGGCTCCCGCTCGGAACGTTCGCGTCCGACGCCGAGGTGCTCTTCGTTCGTCGCATCCAGCCGCTGCTCACCGACAAGTGCCTCGCGTGCCACGGTAACGACGAAGCCAAGATCAAGGGCGGCCTCGATCTCCGCACCAGCGCCGGGATGCTCGCAGGCGGCGACAACGGTATCGTCGTCCACCCCGGGAAAGCCGCGGAAAGTCCGCTGCTCCTCGCCGTGCAGCGGGAAAGCGATGAGTTCGAACCGATGCCACCGAAAGAGCCGGACCGGCTTTCGGCCGAGCAAATCGAGTGGCTGCACACGTGGATCGCCGCCGGCGCGCCGTGGCCCGATGCCGCAAAGCAAAAGGAGATTGCGGCCGCGCACGCTCAAGCCTGGGAGGCCGAAGACGGCATCGTCATCAAAACCAGCGGCGGCCTGTCGGAAGACTGGACGCATCGGCGCTACAAACCCGAGGGCATGTGGGCGTATCAGCCGGTGCGAAAACCAGCAGTGCCGTCGGTCGCGCAAAGCGACCATCCGATCGACGCCTTCATCGCGCATAAACTCCCCGCCGGCCTCGCCCCCGCTCCCGCCGCCGACGCCCGCACGTTCATCCGCCGCGCGACGTTTGATCTCACGGGCCTCCCGCCGACGCCGGAAGACGTCGCTGCGTTCGAGGCTGATTCAATCCGCAATCCGGAATCCGCACTCCGCAATCTGGTCGATCGCCTCCTCGCCAGCCCGCACTACGGCGAGCGCATGGCGCAGCACTGGCTCGACGTCACCCGTTACGCCGACAGCAGCGGTTTCGCCAACGACTTCGAGCGCGGCAACGCCTGGCGTTACCGCGACTACGTCGTGCGCGCCTTCAACGCCGACAAACCCTACGATCGTTTCGTCCGCGAGCAGATCGCCGGCGACGAACTCGCCGATTCGTCCGCACCCGCCACGCTCCACGCCGAAGGGCTGATCGCCACCGGGTTTCTGCGCATGGGACCGTGGGAACTCACCGGGATGGAAGTCGCGAAGGTGGCGCGCCAGCGTTTCCTCGACGACGTCACCAACAGCGTCGGCGAAACCTTCCTCGCTCAGTCCCTGCAGTGCGCCCGCTGCCACGATCACAAATTCGATCCGGTGCCGACGCGCGACTACTACTCCCTCCAGGCGACGTTCGCGACGACGCAGCTCGCGGAGCGCCCGGCGGCGTTCCTGCCGGAGGAAAACGTCGCGGGTTTCGAGGAAAAGAAATACCTCGAACCGCGGCGCGAAGATTATCTCACGACGCTGCGACGCCTCGACGTCCAGCTGCTCGCCTCGGCCGAAAAATGGTTTCAGGAAAAAGGCCTCGACCCCGGCAAGTGGAATGCCGCCGTGGCGCAGGCGCGCACCCAGGAACGCGGCGGCAAGCGGCGGGAGTTCGAGGGCGTTTTCAATCTGGCCCGCGCGGCGCTGACGCGCCAGAAGGTGCCCGAAGATCAGTTTCCGCCGAAGCTCGTCGGCTTCAGTCCCGAGGACTACGGCAACGAACGCGTTGCGCGCAAAGGCCTCGAACGCCTCAAGTGGGAACTCGACCGCTATGAGCCCGTCGCCCTGGCCGTCTACAATGGTCGCACGCCGGAGCTGAAGGCCGTCCTCAATCCGCTGCGCATGCCCGCCAACCGCATGACCGAGGGGGAGCTCGAGCAGACCTGCATTCTGACTTACGGCGATCCGTTCGCGCTCGGTGAAAAAGTGTCGCCCGGGGTGCTGAGCGCCATTGGCGTCGCGCCCAAGACGCCCGTGCCCGACACGATCGAAGGCCGCCGGTCCGCGTTGGCCGCGTGGGTAGCGAGCGCGGAAAATCCCCTCACCACCCGCGCGATCGTGAACCGCGTGTGGCTCTGGCACTTTGGCCAGCCGCTCGCCGGCAACCCCAATAATTTCGGCAGCACGGGGAAGAAGCCCACGCATCCCGAGCTGCTCGACTGGCTCGCCGCCACCTTCGTCGAGCAAGGCTGGTCCTTCAAGCAGCTCCACCGCGTCATCATGACGAGCGCGGCCTACCGTCGCGGCTCGCTGCATCCCGACCGCACGCTGCTCGCCGCAACCGATCCCGCCGGCACGAGCTACGCCGCGTTTGCGCCGCGCCGTCTCACGGCCGAGGAACTGCGCGACGCCATGCTGTCCGCCACGGGCGAACTCAACCGCACGCTCGGTGGCATCCCCAACCGCCCCGAGATGAACCTCGAGGCTGCGCTCCAGCCGCGCCAAGTCATGGGCACCTTCGCCTCCGCGTGGATTCCGAATCCGCTGCCGGCCCAGCGTCACCGTCGCAGTCTTTACGCCCTGAAAATCCGCGGCCTGCCCGACCCCGCGTTCGAGGTGTTCAATCAGCCCGCGCCCGATTTTTCCTGCGAGCGACGCGACGCCTCCACGATCACGCCGCAGGTCTTCAGCCTCTTCAACAGCGCCGCCAGCCACGCCCGCGCCCTCGCGCTCGCCGCCCGCGCGATCGCGGAAACGAAAACCGACGACGCGGCCGTCGCGCGAGTGTTCGCCCTCGCACTGGCCCGCGCGCCAACCGCGGCCGAGCTCACCGCCTGCCTCAAGCATTGGCAGAGCATCACCGCGCTCATCGCCGCTGACGTTCCCGCCAAGTCTGCGCTGCCACTCGAAGTCCGCCGCGACGCCGTCGAGGAAAACACCGGCGAAAAGTTCGCGTTCCAGGAGAAACTCCACGCCTACGCCGACTTCGTGCCCGATCTGCAACCGGCCGATGTTCCGCTCCGCACGCGTGCCTTTGCCGACGTGTGCCTCGCGCTCTTCAACGCCAACGAATTTTCGTATGTCGACTAACCGGTTTTTCCCCTGCGCCGGGAGCCGCGCCCTGCACGCCCCGACGCGCCGCGATTTTCTCTACAGTCTCGGCGCGAGCATCGGCAGCGTCGCTTTCTCCGCGATGCTTTCGTCGCACGCCCGCGCGTCCGAGAAAGCCAATCCGCTCGCGCCCAAGCCCGGGCACGTTCCCGCCAAGGCGAAGGCCTGCATCTTTCTCATGATGGAGGGCGGCCCATCGCACCTCGACACGTTCGACCCGAAACCGATGCTCGCGAAACTCCATCTCCAGGAGTTCACGCGCGAGGGGAAGCAAAAATCCGCGATGGAGAGTGGCAAACGCTACTACGTCCGCAGTCCGTTCGAGTTCATCAAGGCCGGTCAGAGCGGCGCCGACATGGCCAGCAACTGGTCGCACCTCGCCAAGGTTGCGGACGACCTCTGTTTCTACCGCGGCTGCCAGGTCGACAGCGTCAACCACCCGACCGCGATGTATCAGATGAACTGCGGCAACCGCTTCGGCGGCGACCCCGGTCTCGGCGCCTGGGTCAACTACGGTCTCGGCTCACTCAACCAGGATCTCCCCGGCTTCATCGTGCTGCCCGAAGTCTCCTACCCGCAGGGCGGCGCGGCGAATTGGAGCAATGGCTACCTGCCCGCGAGTTTTCAGGGCACGCCGCTCCGCGCGAAAGGCTCGCCGATCCTCGACCTCTCGCCCCCCGCCGGCGTCACGCCCGAACGCCAGCGCCGGAACCTCGATCTCATCGCGCAGCTCAACACCCGTCACGCCGCCGATCGCCCCGGCTTCGACGAACTCGCCGCGCGCATGGACAACTACGAGCTCGCCTTTCGCATGCAGATGCAGGTGCCCGAGACGCTCGATCTCTCCAAGGAGGACGAAAAAACCAAGGCGCTCTACGGCATCGGGCAGGACAGCACCGATTCGTTCGGCCGGAAATGCCTCCTCGCCCGCAAGCTCGTCGAAAAAGGCGTGCGCTTCGTGCAGCTCTATAACGGCTCGTGGGACAGTCACGACTACATCGAGCGCGCTCACGGCAATCTCGTCCGCGGCGTCGACCAGCCCATCGCCGCCCTCATCACCGATCTCAAACAACGCGGACTCCTCGATAGCACGCTCATCGTGTGGTGCGGCGAGTTTGGCCGCACCCCCGACAACGGCGTCCGCGGCGGCACCGCCTACGGCCGCGACCACAATCCGCAGGCCATGACGATGTGGCTCGCCGGCGGCGGCGTGAAAGCGGGGCACACCATCGGCGCCACCGACGAAACCGGCATGACCGCGGTCGACCAGGTCCACCATGTCCGCGACGTCCATTGCACGCTCCTGCGTCTGCTCGGCCTCGACGACAACAAGCTTACGTACTACCACGCCGGCCGCTTCAAGCAGCTCAGCCAGTTTGGCGGGCAAGTGATCAAGGAACTGATCGCTTGAAGGCGCTTCGCTCCCACGGACCGCGGCGGGGCGAAATGTCTGCGGCTGGCGCGCTGCGTCTTAATCCACGCCGCTCGCCAGCCAGTTGCGGGCGCGCGTCTTGTCCGTGAACGCCCGGATTTCGCCGGAGGCGGCGTGGGCCGCGATGAGATGGGAGGTCGTGGCGTGACCCGCCCGGGCATTTACGATCGCAACCCGCCCACCGAGGTGCTGCTGCAGCTTTTCCATCAATCGCACGATGTGGCCGCACTCCTCGGCCTCGGGCATCGTCGTGATCTGGGAGACGTCGATCAGCACATCGATGCCCGATCCGCGGGCGCGTCCGGCCACGACCAGGTTCACCCACGCAACGCGATCGGCCAAGGACGGGACGCCGCTTCCGACGACGTGAAGGAGGCGACGGTCGGGATCAAAGGAAATTTCAAACGGCGGAGGTGGTGTGGTCGGGGGGCGCAAGATCCGTGTGGGGTGAAGTTCGTATAGGCGGTAGGAAGAAGACTACAAGTAACAACCGGCCGAAGCGTCCCCGCGGGTCATTCACGGGGACTTCGCGACGATGGTTCGTGGTTTGATTTCACCCCGGCCGCCACTCAGCGTGGGCTGCGAATGGCGCAAATCCCTGCTCACGTCCCTTTGGCTGCAACGCCGTGCCCGGCGCGCGCTTCCGGCCCCGCGTACTGGGTGCGCCGCGTCGCGTGGCCGCTCGCCATCGCCCTGCTGATTTTCTTCGCCTCGAGCCGATCGCACGTCGCCTCACCGGGCTTTACCCGGGTTGACGACAAGTTCGCGCACTTTGGTGCCTACGGTCTGCTCGGCACGCTGGTCTGCCGGATTCGCGGGGGCGGCTGGCGGGCGGCGGGCGTGTCGCTGCTCGTGGTGTCCGCCTACGGCGCATCCGACGAATGGCACCAGAGTTTTGTGCCCGGCCGGATGAGCGACTCGGCGGATTGGGTGGCGGACACGCTGGGCGCCGCGCTCGCCATCGGCCTTTACACGCAATGGGGCTGGTACCGCCGGCTGCTCGAAACTCCAGTGTGGTCGCGGCGGCAGGTCGACGCCCGCTGAACGCCCTGGCCGTCCGCGCATCATGAATCCGGTTACGGTCGAACGATCCTGGCCGCGGTGGGCGCTGGCCGCGGGTCTGTTCGTCGTCACGCTGCTGCTGTTCTGGCGCGCCGTCGGCCATGAGTTTGTGAACTACGACGACCCCGACTACGTGACGGCCAATCCGCACGTGCAGGCGGGGTTGTCCGCTGCGGGCGTGCGCTGGGCGCTGCAATCAGGCGAGGCGTCCAACTGGCATCCGCTCACGTGGATTTCCCACCAGATCGATGCGTCGCTTTTCGGCAAACGCGCCGCCGGGCATCACGCTACGAGCGTCGTGATTCATGCGCTGAACGCCGTGCTCGCGTTTCTCGCCCTGCGGCAATTGACGGGCGCGCTGTGGACCTCGGCGCTCTTCGCCGCGTTGTTTGCGTGGCATCCGTTGCGCGTCGAGTCGGTGGCTTGGGTCGCCGAGCGCAAGGACGTGCTGAGCGGATTCTTCTGGTTCGCGACGCTGTGGGCCTACGGTATCTACGCTGCACGCCGCCAGCGCGGTGAACGCGGCGCGCGCACGCGCTGGCCGTATGCGATCGCGCTGCTCGCCTGCGCCCTCGGCCTGATTGCGAAACCGATGCTCGTGACGCTCCCATGCGTCTTGCTGCTGCTGGACTTCTGGCCACTGCGGCGCTGGGTGCCGGCCGCGAACCCCGCCGGATTGCCGCGAGAATCCGTCAGCCGGCTCGTCGTCGAAAAACTACCGTTCTTCGCGCTGGCGATCGCCTCGAGTGTGGTGACGTATCATGTCCAGAAGGACGGCGGCGCGGTGTCGGTCGCGCTGAGTGTACCGCTGCGACTCGAGAACGCGCTGGTCGCCGTCGTGAGTTATCTGGGTAAGTTCATTTGGCCCGTGGATCTCGCCGTCCTTTATCCGCATCCGGGCGAATGGCCCGGGCGCGTGGTCATCTGGAGCGGCATCATCGTCGTTTCCGCCACCGTCCTCGCCGTGGGACTGCACCGGCGCCGGCCGTGGCTCACGGTGGGCTGGCTGTGGTTCCTCGGCACGCTGGTGCCGGTGATCGGCCTGGTTCAGGTCGGCCTGCAGTCGATGGCCGATCGTTATACTTACCTGCCGATGCTCGGCGTGCAGATCGCGTTGCTTTGGACCGTGCGGGAGTGGGCGGCGACGCCCGGCGCGCGGCGGGCGTGGGGCGCGGCGGCGGTCGCGCTCCTCGGGGCGGCCGCGCTGCGCACGCATGACCAGATCGGTGTCTGGAAAAATTCGTTCACGCTCTTCGATCACGCGATTGCGGTCACGTCGCGCAACTACCTCGCGCACGACAATCGCGGGCTCTGGCTTTTCAACGCCGGCCGCGTCGACGAGGCGATGGCCGACTATCGGCGATCGCTGGCGATCAATCCCGATTATCTCAACGCGCATAATAATCTCGGCTACGCCTTCGCCCAGACCGGCCGGCCGGCGGAAGCGATTCCGGAATATCGGGCCGCGCTGAAATCAAATCCCGCTCACCTCGAGGTGCGCAACAACCTCGCGAATGCACTTTCGGACCTGGGCCAGTTGCCCGAGGCGATGGAGCACTATGAGTTCGTGCTCGCGCGCCGGCCGGATCACGTGAACGCGCTCAACGGTTCCGCCGTCGCGCTCGCCATGCAGAACCGCTTGCCCGAGGCGCGCACGCGGCTTGAGCGTTCACTGCAGCTCGCGCCGGACAACGTGAGCGCGCTCAACAATCTCGGCAACGTGTGCGCGATGCTCGGCCAGCGCGAGGACGCCATCCGGCACTACCGGCGCGCGGCCGCGTTGAATCCAGCCGAGGCGCACGCGCTCGTGCTCGCCGGTTCGCTGCTCAACGAACTGCAGCGCTTCGCGGAGGCCGTCGAAGTGTTGCAGACGGCCCTCCAGCGCGCCCCGGCCCAGCCCGAGGCGCACGCGCAACTGGGCCTGGCGTGCGCGCGACTCGGTCGCCGCGACGACGCCGTGCGCGCGTGGCAGACTGCGCTGCAGCTGAAACCCGATCATCCCAACGTACGCGCGTGGCTCGCGGCATTGCCGGCAAAGTAGTCCGCGCCGTCCGAAGCGGAACACTTCAATTGCCCGCGAATCACGCCAATCAACGCGAATGAGAACCAAGGGAGATCATCCCTCACCCGACAGTGAACGTGATTGAAGGCGGGTGGATCTCACTTTCACCTCTGAAATTCGCGTCCGTTCGGGTGATGCGCGGGAGGCCTTCTGCCTGGTGTTGACTAAGGTGCGGCCGCCGCGCGCGCGGGCTCGACTACGTTCGCGCGGCGGTTTCAGTGTCGCGTCATGTCCCCCGCGGAGGCCCAAACCCGTATCGCCGAGCTGCGCACCCAGGTCGCGCACCATGACGAGCTGTATTACCGGCGCGCACATCCGGAGATCACCGACTTCGATTACGATCGCCTGAAGGCGGAACTCGCGGACCTCGAAACGCGTTTCCCGGCGGCGGCGGTCGCGGTTGGCGCGGAGTCGCCGACGGCCAAGGTGGGCGACGATCGCACGGAGGGTTTCGCCCGCGTGAAGCATCGCCAGGCGATGACCACGCTCGACAACACCTACGATGAGACGGAACTGCGTGAGTTTCATGCGCGGCTCGTGAAGGCGCTGGGCGTCGATGACCTCGCCTACACGGTGGAGCCGAAGATCGACGGCGTGGCCGTGAGCCTCACGTTCGAGCACGGCAAACTGACGCGCGCCGTGACCCGCGGAGATGGTGAGGAAGGTGACGACGTCACCGTCAACGTGCGCACGATCCGCGGCCTGCCGCATGCACTCAAGGGCCGGCCCGTGCCGGACGTGATTGAGATTCGCGGCGAAATTTTTCTGCGGGAGGAGGAGTTTCGCCGCATCAACCAGCTGCAGGAGGAGGCCGGCGAGGCGCCGTACGCCAATCCGCGCAATCTCGCGGCGGGCACGCTCAAGGCGCTCGATCCCGGTTTCGTCGCGGGGCGCAGCCTCGAGATCGTGGTGTACGGCCTCGGTCACTGTGAACCCGAGGTCGTGACGTCGCAGGTCGCGTATCACGCGCAGCTCAAAGCCTGGGGCCTGCCGGTGGTCGAACCCTACTGGGCCGTGCACGGCATCGATGCGGTGTGGGCGGCCATCGTCGAACTCGACGGCGTTCGGCGGAGTTTCGCGTATGGCACCGATGGCGCGGTGGTGAAGCTGGATTCCTTCGAGCAGCAGCGGCATCCAAAAATTGGATTCCGCGGCATGGGTGCCGACGGCCGGGCCGAGGCGGCGCGCAAACTGTCGCCGCGCTGGGCCTGCGCGTATAAGTTCGCCCCTGATCGGGCGGAGACGCGCGTGCGCGACATCACGATCCAGGTCGGCCGCACCGGTGCGCTTACGCCGGTGGCGGAGCTGGAGCCGGTGTTTCTCGCCGGCACGACGGTGAAGCGCGCGACGTTGCACAATGCCGATGAGATCGCGCGCAAGGATGTGCGCATCGGCGACGCCGTGCTGGTGGAAAAAGCCGGCGAGATCATTCCGGCCGTCGTGGCGGTGCTGCTCGGCAAGCGCCCCGCCGGCAGCGAGCCGTACGCGTTTCCCAAGCAATGTCCCGTGTGCTACACCGCCGTCGTCCGCGGCGAGGGCGAGGTTGTCTGGCGCTGTCCCAATCCCGCGTGTCCTGAAAAAGTGCGGCGCCGCATCGAGCATTTCACCTCCAAGGGCGGTCTCGATATCGAGGGCCTCGGCGAGGAGATGGTCGCGCTCCTGCTCGAGAAAAAGCTGATCGCGACGATGGCCGACATCTACCGGCTGAAGTTTGAGCAACTGCTGCCGTTGAAAAAATCCGGCGAGGTGTGGGCGCGGAATCTGATCGCCGGCATCGATGCGAGTCGCGCCGCGGATTTGTGGCGCGTGATCCACGGTCTCGGCATTCCGCAGGTGGGCGCGGCGGCGGCGAAGGATCTCGCGCGGGCGTTTCGCTCGCTCGACGCGCTGACGGGCGCGACGGTCAACGACCTGTTGCGCATCGACGGCTTCGGCGAGAAAACCGCGGCGGCTGTCGCGACGTGGTTTGCCGAGCCGGCGAATTGCGAGCTCGTGCGCGAGCTTCAGGCCGCCGGTCTGAATCCGACGCCGCCCGCCGCCGCGAGCAGCGCGCTGGCGGGAAAGACCTTCGTGCTCACCGGCACGCTCCCGACGCTCTCGCGTGAAGCTGCGACCGCGTTGATCGAGGCCGCCGGTGGCAAGGTGAGCGGCAGCGTGAGCAAGAAGACGCACTACGTCGTGGCCGGCGAGGACGCCGGATCAAAACTCGAGAAGGCCCGGACGCTCGGGGTGTCGGTGCTCGACGAGGCCGGCTTGCAGCAATTGCTCGCGAGCGCCGTATAAGCGTCACGGTGACGCCAGCAGCGCCCGTCGCGCGAGCGGACGATTCACGAGCCACGGCACCACGGGTGAGATCAACAGCCAGCGCAGAAACCAGTCCATGCCCAGTGCGGCTGAGATCACGGTGCCGGCGACGAGGACGGCGGCGGCGCTCAATTCCGCCGGCCCGCATCCCGCTTCGCGGCGACCGGCGAGCAGCATGACGTGATAGAACTGCCCGGTCGTGATCGCCAACGCGAAGCAACCGGCGGGAAGCACGCGTTCAATGATGCCGGCGTAACGGGCGTCGATCAGCGAACCCACGAGCCACGGCAGCAGCAGGCGCAACACCACCAGCCCGGCCAGCGCGCCCGTGGCGTGAAACAGCGCGACGCGATCCACGCGACGCGCGAGCGCCAGGCGTTCCTCCGCGCTTTCGATTCGCGCTGCGAACAGGACCGGCTGCACGTACATGAGAAAAATCGTCGCGAGCACCGCGGGCGCGAGCGTGGCGAGATTGCTGGCGAGCGCGAAGTACCCGGTCTCGGTCGGACCGAAAAACCACGCTGTCACCCAGCGGCCGAGACTCAGCAACGTCCAGCCCGTCACGGCCAGCCCGATGAAGAGCGGCCCCTCGTAGACCTCCGGTACGGCCGCCGGGACGCGCGGGGCACCGGTGGTCGCCTGCAACGTGCCCGCCAGCGCCCAGAGTCCGGCGGCAGCAAAGATCACGGCGTGCACGCCGAAGCCCAGGTACAACGCGATCGCGGATCCGCCCGCGGCGGAAAAAAGCAGGGGCGGGAGAAACGAGCGGGTGACGGCGGCCGCGGAAAGCACCGCGCTGTCACGCCAGTGATCGCGCGCGGCTTGCAGCGCGGTTTGCGTGAGCGTCGCGATCGACAGCAGCGTCGCCGTCACGAAGAGGAGCGGCAGCAGGAGCCACCACGCGGTGCCGCCACTGGCCCACGCTCCGACCGCGCACGCAAGCAGCAGCCACGGCAGTTTGCGCGCGCCCGCGCGCGTGATCTGGCGCAACAACTCGGGGCGGTGCCCGGCGTCGGCCCAGTGGCGCGCGGTGTACTTGATGACGCCTGCGTGCACGGCCCACATTCCCACCGGTGCAAACGTCAGAAAAATACTGTACGGCCCGAGGAGGTCCGGCGGCACCAGCGCCGTGGTGAGGTGGATACCGGCCACGCCGCAGGCGAGGCCGAAGGCCTGGCCGGCAATGATCGGCACCAGCCGGCGGGGCAGATCTGCGCCAAACGCCATGGTTAGCGGCAGGTGCGGCGGGGAGGCGAAACGAGGCGGCGCGACATCCACGCAGTCTGGAGCGCTCGCCTCCCCGCGTACGAGTTTTTTGCAGCGGCGAACCCGCGCGCACCAGGGTGGCGACGTCTGCGATTCCTGGTTTCCAATTGGCGCGGGGCGCGATTGTGTCGGAGCGATGCCTCCGGATCGCCCGTCCACTGTCCTGCACTACGTTGGCTACGACGTGGACCGCGGCGGAATTCTGGCGGTGATCCGTGCGCTCGCGGCGGAGCACCGGTTCGGGTGCGTGCTGGGCGTGAATCCCGTTTTCGAAGCCGGACGATCCCGCGCGCTGCCTCTGCTGCGACTCCCGGCGATCGCCGGCGAGCACATCGGCGTCGGATCGCTGTGGCGCGCGTATCGGGTGGCCCGTGACGCGCGGACCTGGTTGCGCGCGGATCCAACGCGGGTGTTTCACGGCCACTCCCGTGCCGGCCTGCTCGTCGCGCTGCGACTGCGGGCGCGGGGCGAAACGCGCGTCGCGGCCACGGTGCACTGTCTCGGCCGTCAGCGCTGGTTTTATCGACGGGCGGCTCGCACGCTGGCGGGCCGGATCTTCTGGCTCAGTCCGGCGATGAAAGCCTACTACGGCGTCGACACCCCGGGCGAAGCGGACTGCCTGCCGCCGTGCATTCCGCGCGCGGGCTGGCGGGAAGGGCCGAGCGCGCGCCGCGACGGTGTGTTTCAGATCGGCTGCATCGGTTCGCTCGTGCCGGTGAAACAGTGGGAGTTGGTGCCGGCGGCGCTCGTGCTCGTCTCCCGCGACCTGCCGTTGCGCGTCGTGCATGCCGGCGGCGAGGATGGGACGGCGGCGAGCGCCGCGTATGCCGCCCGGCTCCGCACGCTCGCGAGCAGTCCGGCCGTGGGCGGTCGCTTCGAACTGCGGGGCGAGGTCACGGATGTACCCGGATTGTTGGATACGCTCGATGGCGTGCTCATTTCCGGTGCACGCGAAGCGTTTTCCGTCGCGGCGCTTGAGGCGGGCGCGGCGGGCGTGCCGTGCCTGGCGGCCGACGGTCCGGGCAATCGAGCGTTGATCGAGCAGGCGCGGCTCGGCTGGACCTTTGCGGCGGACTCCGCTTCAGCGCTGGCGGCACGGCTGAGCGAGTTGGTGACGAGCGGCGAGCTGCGCGCATGGCGGCGCGACGATCACGCGCTGGAGGCCTTTGCGGCGCCGGCGGTGGCGGCGCGGTACGAGGCGGTTTACCGGCGGCTGGTGTCCGCATGAATCCCGCCGGCATCAAACTCCTGCACGTGGCACCGCGGGCGCGCGGGATCGGCGGCATCGAGACGCTGCTCGCACGACACGCCCGCACGGATGGAGCGCATTTCGACGCCACGCAGATCGGGTTGTTCGATCGCGCGGGCGGCGGAGAAACGCGTTTCCACCCACAGGGCTTCGGCTGGCGGAACACTCCGCTGGGGATGCGAGCGGCGATGCGACCCGTGTTGGCGCGGCATGCAGGGAGCGTGGCGATCTGGCACAACGCCTGGGGCCTGCCGTGGTTCGCCGACCTCGACGGCGCGTCGCGGCGCATCGTGGTGCTGCACGCGCACCGGGACTATTTCGCGGACTGGCTGCCGGCGGTGCGCGGGCACCTCGATGGGATTCTTGCGGTGAGCCCGGCGATTGCGCGTGACGCGGCGGCTTTGTTGCCCGACTGGCCGGGGGAACGGATCGGCGTGCTGCCGCTGCCCATCGCGCGGCCGGCCGGACTGCGCGCGAACCGGCGGACCAGTGGCCCATGGGTGATCGGATGTGCGGGCCGGCTCGCGCGCGCGCAGAAACGCTGGGACCGGCTGGTGCTGTGCGTGGCGGAACTGCGCCGGCTCGGACTCGATTTTCGGATCGAGATCATCGGTGACGGAGCGTTGCGGCCCTGGCTGGAGCGCGAGTTCCGCGGCGACGCGGCGGTGACGTTCCTGGGCTTTGTCGACACCGCGGAGTACTGGCGTCGGCTGGCGACGTGGGACGCGGCGCTGTTTTTCAGCGACGTGGAAGGCGGCCCAATCGTAATGCTGGAGGCGATGGCGGCCGGCGTGCTGCCGGTGTATCCGCAGATTGGAGGCAGCGTGGGCGACGACTACGCGCCGCAGATCGATCCGCGCTGTCATTATCCCGCGGGCGATCCGGTCGCGGCCGCGCGCGCGCTGCATGCGCTGCTCGCATTGGCTCCCGCGGAGCTGGAGGCGACGCGCACGCGCGCCCAAGCACTGGCCGCGCCGCACGACGGTGATGGTTACGAGCGAAGCTTCGCGGCGTTCGTGCGCCGGATCGTGGCGCTGCCGCGTAGTGCGCGTCCCAGTACGCCGCGACCCGGACGCTGGAGCGACGCGCTGCCGCTCGGCGCCATCACCCGGCTGTTGCCCGGGGCGCTCTGGCGTTGAGATCGTCGAGCGCGGCCGCGAGGGCGTCGAGGTGACGCTCCGGCGTGTAGTGGGCGAGGTAGTGGTGGCGGAGGGCGCCTTGCGGGCGGTCGGCCGCGGCGGCGGCCAGGGCTTGGACGAGCTCCTCGGGTTGCGCGGGGTCGACGAACCAGACGTGCGCGGCGGGCAGCAGATCGGGCAGCGCGCGCCAGCGGGTGGTGACGACCGGCACATCGTGCGCGAGCGCTTCCAACACCGTGAGCGGCTGGCCTTCGTGCGCGTACGTCGTGGGAAAACAGAAGACGTCGGCCAGCGCGTAGAGGGCGCGTTTTGCGGCGGCGTCGGCGAAACCGGCGAAACGCGCCGTGCCCGGAGGGAGCGCGCGCAGACGTTCGTGAAACTCACGTTCCTCGTGGTCCGATTCGAAGCCGCCGGCGATGGTCAGGAAAAAGTGGCCGGGAAAACGGCGCGTCAGCCGATCGTAGGCGTCGAGCGTGGCGAACACGCCCTTGCTGCGGCTGCAGAGACCGAGAAACAGAATTTGCGCCACGCCGGGGCCGTGGGGCGGGAGCGTGGCATTTTTTGGATACGGGTCCGGGACGCAGTTCGGCACGATCGCGATGCGTTGCGGCGAGAACACGGCGGCGTCGGCCGTCAACGAGGGCGAGAGCACGAGGGCGAGCTTGGCCTGGCCGAGCAGACGCTGGGCGAGCCAGCGTTCGGAGCGGTTGCCGTCCGTGCCGAGCCAGGCGCCGAGACCCACGGCGTGCCAGTGGAGGATGAGCCCGGAAAACCAGGGTCGGCAGAGCAGCATGACGACGAAGTCGCGGTACAGCGCGCTGCGTTTGCCCGGCGCGGGGACGTAGTAGAAGTAAGCGGGACCGTGGCGCAGCCGAATCCAGCAGGCGCGCAGGCAGGCGGCGAGCAGGACGGGGAGTTTTCCGAGGCGGGCGCGGCCGACGTCGGCGGCGTCGCGCGAAAGCCGCACGTCGACGTGGTGCAGCCGCACGTCGGTGTGTGCGGGCAGGCCGTCGAGCAGGGTTTTCACCATCACGCTCTGGCCGTGCACGGGCGGTGGCAAGTGGGCGAAGACGAGGAGCTGTAGCGGAGAGGTTGGGCTTGGCGGCACGGGCGTTAGCGTGCAGCGATAGGAGATGGAGTCCGCGCCCGCAAGCCGTCAGCCCGCGTTGCAGTCGACGCTGGGCGCGGCCGTGGTCTGCGCCCTGGCGGGGGCGGCGGTCTTTCAATGGTTCGGCAACGCGAATCTCGGCTACATTGACTCGCGTTCGCTCTTCTACTGGTGGGGTTTTCAATGGCTGAACCCGGCGTCGGAGAGCGAGCACGGCTGGCTGATCCTCGGGCTCAGTGCGTGGCTGCTGTGGCGGAATCTGGGAATCTCAAATCTGAGATCTGAGATCTCAGATTCGCGGCGTTCGCATTTCCCGACTGCGGCGGTGACGGCGATGTCGGCCGGGCTGCTTCTCCACGCGCTGGGCTTCGCGGCGCAGCAGGCGCGGCTGTCGATCGTGGGCTTGTTGGTGTTCGCGTGGGGCGTGCTGCGACTCGGCGGCGGGCGGCGCTGGGGGGCGGCGGCGGTTTTTCCGCTGGGCTTCCTGCTGTTTGCGATCCCGATCGGCGTGCTCGACGAAATCGGACTGCCGCTGCGGCTGTGGGTGACGACGGCGGGCGAGCACATCGCGAAGCTCGCGGGCATCGAGGTGCTGCGCAGCGGTACGCAGCTCGTGGCGCCGGATGGACGCTTCAACTACGACGTGGCCGCGCCGTGCTCGGGCGTGCGCTCGCTGATGGCGCTGGCGGCGCTGTCCTTGTTGTTAGGATACCTGAACTTTCAGTCGTGGAGCCGGCGCGCACTCGTGCTGCTGCTGTGCTTTCCGCTGGTTTACGCGGGCAATGTCGCGCGCATCGTCTCGATTGTCTTCGCCGCGCAATGGGGCGGGCCGAAGTGGGGCGGGATGGCGCATGAAGTGATGGGGTACGGGGTGTTCGCGATCGTGCTCGGCGGTGTGTTCGCGGTGGTGAGTGCGTTGCGGCGATTCTGGCCGGAGCGCGAGGCGGCCCGTGACGTCGGCCACGTGGCGTCGGCTGTCACGATGGATGACGTTTCGGGCGCGACGCGCGCCACGGCGGGTCGTGCGGTCGCGGTGATCGTGGCGGGGCTGGCGCTCGGCGAGATATTTCTCCTGCACGCGCTCGCGCATCGGCCGGCGCGGGGCGAGGTGGGGGTGATGCTGGCGGCCGATGGCGTGAATCCGGTCGAGTTGCCGGCATTTCTCGGGACCGACTGGATTGGCCGGCGGGCGGAGGTCTCGGCGGTGGAGCGTGAAATCCTGCCGGCGGATACGGGGTTTTCGCGGAAGAGTTATGCGTTTGTGGCGGACCGGCGGCACGATGTGTTTCTCTCGCTGGTGTTGAGCGGGCGGGATCGGTCGTCGATTCACCGCCCCGAGCTTTGTCTGGTGGGTCAGGGATGGACGATTGCGGAAGGAACGCCGCTCACGTTTCGGTATCCTGCCACGGTGGATACGCCGTCCGGCGCCTTTCCCGCGCGGTTGCTGCGGGTGCGGCGCGAAGTGTCCACGCCGCGCGGCAAGACCGTCGTGCCTCAGCTCGTGGCGTACTGGTTTGTCGGAGGTGACACGATTGTCGCCTCCCACTGGCGGCGGCTCGCGATTGATGCCTGGAATCGCGTCGTGCATGGCCGCGCCGACCGGTGGGCTTATGTCTTGATGCAAACGGATGCGACCGACGGCGAGGCCGCGGCGCTCGCGCGACTCCAGGCGGTGCTCGATGAAACGCTGCCGCAGTTTCAACGCTCGGGACGCACGCCAACACCGTGAGTCCCGCCCGGTGAGTCCCTCCCGCAAGTGAGTGGTTTTTAGGGGAAGAAGGCTTGAGGTTTGGAGGGCCCGGCATAGCTTTCGCGTCCCTTGACGTCAGTGAGCGCAGCCGACTTCGCGTTTCTGATCGCCGAGAGCGACCCGTTTACCGACTGGTCGCTCGCGGTTGCATTTGTCGTAGTCGGAGGTGGCGTGGGGGTTTCTCATTGTGTGGGCGCTGACCCGCCACGCGCGCAAGATGGCGCATGAGCAGGCCAGCGAGCTGGTTGAGGTCGCGCGCCGCGAGGCGGCGGTGGCCGCCGAGGAGATGAAGCAGAAGGCCGAGGCCGAGATTCAGGAGAAGCGGGCGGAGTTGAACCGGGAGTTCGACCGCCGTGAAATTGAAAGCGATGTCCGGCTGCGCGAGATCCGCGCGCATGAGGAATCGCTGGCGCTCCTCGACTACCAATTGGAACAGCGGCAGGAGCGGTTGAATCGCGAGAGTGCCGCGGTGAAACAGGCCCGCGATGCGATTCGGGCGTTGTCGAAGAGCGTGCGCAAGCGGCTCGAGGGCGTTTCCCAGCTCGATGCCGACGAAGTCAGGAAACAGCTGCGCGAGGAAGTGCAGCTCGAGTGCCAGGACGAGTTTCGCGCCTTGCGGCGCTCCACGCTGGAGAAGTCCGAGCAGGAACTGCAGACGGAGGCGCGCCGCATCCTGATCGCCTCGATGCAGCGGATCGCGAGCAAGCCGAACAACGATCTCACGGCCACGATCATCCAGCTTCCCAGCGAGGACATGAAGGGCCGCATCATCGGCCGCGAGGGCCGGAACATCAAATCGTTCGAATCCGCGACGGGCGTCACACTGCTGATCGACGAGTCGCCGCAGATGGTGCTCGTGTCGTCATTCGATCCCGTGCGCCGCGAGATTGCGCGCTCGGCGCTCGATGCGCTGGTGAAGGACGGCCGGATCCATCCGGCGTCGATCGAGGAGTTCGTCAAGCGGGCGCAGGATGAGATCGAGCTGGTGACGACGCAGGCCGGCGAGGACGCCGTCGGCAAGTTGAACATCAACGGCCTGCACCCCGAGATCATCAAGCTCCTCGGCCGGTTGAAGTATCGGTTTTCGTACAACCAGAACGTGCTCGATCACTCGGTCGAGACGGCGTTTCTGGCTTCGGTGATCGCCAGCGAAGTCGGGCTCGATCCCAACGTCGCCAAACGCGCCGGCCTCCTGCACGACATCGGCAAGGGTGTCCCCGGCGAACTCGAGGGCAGTCACGCGGTGATTGGCGCGGAGTTCATCAAGCGTTACGGCGAGACACCGATCGTCGTGAACGCGGTGGCGGCGCATCACGAGGAGGTGAAGCCCGAGACGGTGTATGCGGGCCTGGTGATTCTGGCGGACACGATTTCAGCGACGCGGCCCGGTGCGCGGGCGGAGTCGATGACGAGTTACATCCAGCGGCTGGGCCGGCTCGAGAAACTCGCGATGTCGCTCGAGGGCGTGCAGCAGGCATTTGCGATCCAGGCCGGACGCGAGATCCGCGTGGTGGTGTCACCGCATGAGGTTACTGACGATCGCGCGCGGGAAATTTCGAAGGAGCTGCGCAAACGGATCGAGGCCGAGCTGCAGTATCCCAGCACGATCAAAATCACCGTGATCCGCGAGTCGCGCTTCACCGAGACGGCGACCTGATGCTTCGACAGAATGAACAAAATGGACAGAATCAGAACCGATTCTGTAGATTCGGTTCATTCTGTCCAAAACCGGACCATGGCTAACGAAAAAATTCTCGAGACTTTCCCGAATCCCGCGCCGCAGCGCGACTACGTGATTGAGCACACGCATCACGAGTTCACGTCGATGTGCCCGATCACGGGTCATCCGGATTTCGCGAGCATCACGGTGCGCTATGTCGCCGACAAGACGTGCGTCGAACTCAAGTCGCTGAAGCTCTATTTCCACGCCTTCCGCAACGAGGGGATTTTCTTCGAGGCCGTCACCAACAAGATTTGCGACGACCTCGGCTCCGCGCTGAAGCCGCGGGCCCTGACGATCATCGCTGATTGGAAGGCGCGTGGCGGATTCACGTCGCGCGTCACGGCCGAGTGGTCCGCGGCCGCGCGGCGCGGACGGAGACGCTGAAACGCGTTGAGCGATCGTACGGGAGCCGGGCTGCGCTTGGCCGGCCGGTAACCGATTCGCGCTCGCTCCCGTGGCATGGAACTGACCACGCTCGCGGGGTCATGAAACTACGCCTGACCCTTCTTGCGATCGCCGCGGCGGTCGCCCTGCACGCGGCCGAAACCTTGCCGCTCTTCAACGCCACGCTGTCCGTGGGCAAGGAGCACCGGTTCGTGCTGGTCGATGCCAACGGCAAGTCCAGTTCGTTCCTCGGCCTGGGGGAAACGTTCGCCGGCTACACGTTGAAGGCCTACGACGCGAAAACCGGCGCGCTCGACATCGAGCGGGAGGGAAAGATTTCCCGGCTCACGCTCGTGGCCGACGCCGCCGTGAGCAGCGCCCCGGCGGCCGCGCTTCCCGCGACGGTGGCGGATGCCGAGGTCGTCCTGAACAAGATGCACTTCGACGAGATGATGGAGCGCGCGCTGCGCCAGCAGAAGCAGGCGATCGTGAACCAGTTTCAACAGGCGGGCTCCCGCATGATCCAGCAGGGCGTCGATCCGACGGAAGCGGCGGCCTTCCAAAAGAAGATGGCCGATGAAATCCTGAGCGTGCTCGATGCGACGAAGCTCAAGAGCGACGTCTCGAAGATCTACAGCGAGGTGTTCTCGAAACAGGAGCTCGATCAGATCGCCGCGTTTTACAGCACGCCGTTGGGTGAAGTACTGGCGGCGAAACAACCCGCGGTGCAGGAAAAGCTCGGCGCCATCATCCAGGGCCGCATGGCCGAAGTGATGCCGCGCGTGCAGAAAATGGGCGCGGAGTTTTCCGCCGAGCAAAAGGCCAAGAAAGCCGCCGCAGCCGGTGGTGCGGCCGCGGCACCGAAGCAATAAGCCGGAACAATGCAGTTGCCCGCGAATCACGCGAATCCACTCGAATGAAAGAGGCTGGATGAGACCGCACACCAAACGGTGCGCTGTGGTTTGGCTGGCCGACGTTCACGAATCAGCCTGAAATTCGCGGTCCTTCGCGTGATTCGCGGGAGTCCTTCTGCATGAGTCCGGATAAGCGGTCGGCAACCGGGGAGCGTGGGACTCCGGCCGGTATCGATTAAGACCTGACGGACCCCTTCGCTCCCGAATTCAACGCCGCGAGCACCTGGGCGTGCAGTTCCGGTGTGGCGCAGGCAATGGTCGACTCGGCCGGATAGGCCGCGCCGCCCTGCCAGTTCGTGATCACCCCGCCGGCACCGCGCACGACCGGCACGAGCGCGGCGATGTCCCACGGGTTCATGATCGGATCGAGCGAGATGTCGGCCCAGCCCGTCGCCAAGAGCAGGTAGCCGTAACAATCACCCCACGTGCGCACGAGCCGGGCGCGACGCTGCAGGCCGTCGTAGGTGGCGCCGTCCTGGTATTTCGCGGGATTGAGCGGATCGCTGGTGAGCAGCGTGGACTCCTCGATCCGCCGCGTCGGCCGACACCGGACGGGTTGGCCATTCAACTCAGTCGTGCCGCCGTCACCGATCACGAGTTGATTGAGCACCGGTTGGTGAATGCAACCGAGCACGGGCTGCCCCTGGTGCAGCAACGCGATCAACGTGCCCCAGAGAGGCAGGCCGGTGATGAACGCCTTGGTGCCGTCGACCGGATCGAGCACCCAGACAAATTCGGCGTCGGCGCGCTCGTTCCCAAATTCCTCGCCGATGATACCGTGAGCGGGAAAGCGCCGGCCGATCCGCGCGCGCATCAGTTCCTCGGCGCCGCGATCCGCGAGCGTGACGGGTGACTGGTCGGACTTCGTTTCCACCGTCACGCCCGGCTGGCGGTACAGGGGTTTGATGAAGTCGCCGCTTTCGCGGGCGAGCTCGATCATGAACGTGCGATAGGGCGACAGATCCACGAGAGAGGTTGAAACCACGAAACACACGAAACACACGAAAAATTCATGACGAGCGGGGTTGGTTTTCGTGTGTTTCGTGTGTTTCGTGGTTTTTATGTCCTGGGTGGATCAACCGATCTTCTTCGTCGATTTCGAGGGCAGCCGGGTCTCCGGCATCCTCGAGTACGGTGTCGTCATGCTACTGCGCGGCGGGATTGTGGAAACGCACACGCGCTTGTGCGCGCCGACCGGACGCGTGCGCGCCGAGGACACCGCGGTGCACGGATTGTCGGAGGCGACGCTCGCCGCGCACCGACCCTTCGCCGTCGAATGGGACTTCTTTGCCCAGCTCCGCGAACGCGGTCCGCTCGCCGCGCACTACGCGGGCGTGGAAAATGCACTGCTGAAAGGCGTGTGGCCGTATCCGCGCAGCTCGCCCGATTTCGCCCGGCCCGGCGAATGGGTGGTCGACTGGGGCCCGTGGATCGATTCGGCGCGACTGTACGCGCAACTTTTCCCGACGCTCGACTCCGGCCGGCTCGAAGCGGTGGTGTCCGCTTTCGGCCTGGAATCCGAACTCGAGCGCGCCGCTGCGGCGCATTGTCCGCCGGATCGGCGGCAGTATCACTGTGCCTTGTACGACGCCCTCGCCGGCGCGCTGCTGCTCGCGCGGCTGGCGCGCGATCCGCAGCTCGCGGGCCTGACGCTGTTGCAACTGCTCGCGCTCAGCACGCTCGATCCGGTGAAGCGCGACGCGCTGCAGCAGCGGGAATTGTTTTGAGCGTCGCGGTGCTTCCACCAAGCCTCCGGCCATGCCCCGGATTGGAAGTTTCGCCCGCGCCGCGTTCCTTTTGGTTTGGTTGGTCGCGGGCGGTGGTCGAGCGGTGATAGCCGTGGAAACGTCGTTCGCGATCACGACGTTTTCGGCCGACGTCACCGTACCCCTCGGTCACGGGATGATGGGTGGATATTGGAAGGCGACGTCCGTCGCTGATCCCCTTTACGCGAAGGGCGTGGTGCTCTGGGGTGGCGGGCAACCGGTGGTGTTCGTCGCCGTGGACTGGTGCGAGATTCGCAACGACGCCTATGACCGCTGGCGCGACGTTATCGCGGCGGCGGCCGGCACCACGCGCGAGCGGGTGCTCGTGAGCAGCATTCATCAGCACGAGGCGCCCGTGGCGGATTTGACGGCGCAACGTTTCCTCGCGGAACGCGGTCTCGATGACGGCGTGTGCGATCTGGCGTTTCACGAAACGGCGGTGCAACGCGTGGCCGCCGCCGTGCGCGCGGCATTGAATCGGAAACGCCCCGTCACGCATCTCGGGCTGGGCCAAGCGAAGGTGGCGCAAGTGGCGTCGAACCGCCGCTATCTCCTGCCCGACGGTCGGCCTTCGTTCAACCGTGGCAGTGCGAGCGCGGCCAACGTGCTCGCGCGCGAGGCACCGGAGGGCGTGATCGATCCGTGGTTGAAGACGCTGAGCTTCTGGCACGACGGGCAGCCGGTGGCGGCGTTGAGCGCCTACGCGGTGCATCCGATGAGTTATTACCGGACCGGCGAAATTTCCGCCGACTTTCCCGGGATTGCTCGTGCCCGCCGCCAGCAGGAGACGCCGGATTGCCTGCAGATCTATCTGAGTGGCGCGAGTGGCAACGTGACTGCGGGAAAATACAACGATGGCGCCCGCGCCACGCGCGCGGTGCTCGCGGACCGACTCCATGCCGCGATGGTCGAGGCGTGGCGGGAAACCAAGCAGGTGCCGCTGGCGTCGGTCGCGTTTCGCCACACCGCCGTCCGGCTGGCACCGCGCGACGAACCGGGACTGCGGCCGGAAGCGTTGCTCGCCAAGCTGGTGCCGGAGCGTTTGCCGCGGGAACGGAATCTCGCCGCGATGGGCTTGAGCTGGCGGAAACGCGTCGATGCCGGCCAGCCGATCGATGTGCCGTTGATCGATTTCGGGGCCGCGCAGCTGTTGCTGTTGCCGGGAGAAAGCTACGTGGAATTTCAGCTCGCGGCGCAGCGGATGAATCCTGGCAGCTTCGTGCTGGTCGCCGGCTTCGGCGAGTCGGCGACCGGTTACGTGCCCACCGAGCAGGCCGTGACCGAGCAGGATACCAATCTCGCCGACTGGTGCTGGGTCGCGCCCGGCGCCGAGGCCGCGTTGCTGGCTGCGATTCAGCGCGTCGTGCAACCGTAGCCGCGGGCACCCGCGACTGCCCCTGGGACCGCGACCGCCCCCGGTCGCTTGATCGTGCAGCCCTCCGTTCCGTCTACAGCCCGCCCATTGTCGCGTTGGGGAAGAGTGGCAGCGTGCGCACCCGATTGCCCGTGGCCTTGAAGTGAGCGTTGGCGAGGGCGGGAGCAAACGTCGGCACACCGAGCTCGCCGACGCCACCGAGTGATTTCGTGCGATCGGCGACCGCGGGATTGGGGATCAGGGTGACTTTGACGTCGGGCATCTCGTTCATCCGGATCATCCGGCTCGTGTTGAAGTTTTTGCTCTGCGGCACGCCGCCGATGAAATTCTGTTTGCCGTAGAGCGCAGCGTTCAGGCCGTGCACCACGCCGCCGGTGAGTTGGGCTTCCACCTGTCCGGGATTGACCGCCAGATAGCAGTCGATCGCGACGGAGACGCGGTTGACCTTGAGGCTTGTCGACGTGACCGCGGAAATCTCGACGACTTCGGCGACGATGCTGTTGAAGGCCGCGCCGATCGCAATTCCGCGGAACCGGCCCGTGGGAACGGGCGTGTTCCAACCGCCCAGAGTGGCGGCGGCGTCCAGCACTGCCACCCACCGCGCGTCGGTGAGCCGGTTGCGGCGGAACAGATACGGGTCCTCGCGCGCGGCGAAGGCGAGTTCGTCGATCATCGATTCCACGCCAAAGGTGTTGAGCGAGGCTCCGACCGAACGCCAGAAGCCGACGGGAATCGGCGCGGTGTGAGTGACGTATTCGGTGACGCGTGCACCCAGGTTGTACGGCAGCGCCACGGCGGCCTCGATGCCCTGACTGTCGCCCTTGGGTCCGAGCGTCGAACCGCGTTGAGCCAGAATCGAAGGCGAAACGTTGCGGTACGACCAGCCGGTCACCTCGCGATTCGCGTTCAAGCCCGCCCGCGCGTGGATCACCGCCATCGGGCGGAATTGATCGTGGGTGAAATCCTCTTCCCGCGGCCACATCACCTTGATCGGGCGTTTCACCGCCATGCCGGCCTGCACGGCCTGGCTGACGAAATCGACTTCCGACTTCCGGCCCAGTCCGCCGCCGAGATACGTGGTGTGCACGGTGATCTGGCTGGGCGCGAGGCCCGTGAGGGTGGCGACGAGCGTCAACACGCTCCGGGCCGATTGCGTCGGCACATAGACGTCGCATTTGACGCCCGGCACATAATCGACGGTGCAATTGAGCACCTCCATGCACGCGTGCGCGACGTAGGGCAGCGTGTAGACCGCGTCGACGATGGACGCGCCCTGGTTGATCGCGGTGTTGGCCGTGGTCGCGTCGCCTTCGACCGTGTAGAGCGTGCCGGGAGGATTCAAACCTCCGGCGACGTACGGCGTGGCTGCGTTCGCGAGCGCCTTGGCGTCGTTGAGAAACTGGGTGGAGTTGAGCGCGGCGGCGTTGGCGGGTTGCGTCCAGGAAAGGCTGAGTTTTTTCGAGGCGCGCCAGGTATCCCACGTGTTGGGACCGACGACGATAATCGCGTTGACGTTGTTGACCGCCTCGAGGCCCCGCTGGGTGCCGGTCATGACGCGGGTCGGAACGACGGCGATCATGCCCGACGGCGTGGCCGGAGTCTTTGCGAGCGTGCCGCCCAACGTCGGGCAATGCCGGACGATGCCGTAGACCATGTTCGGCAGCCGGACGTCGAGACCGTAGATCGCGCTGCCGTCCACCTTGGCGGGAATATCCACGCGCCGCTGCGTCTTGCCGATGACGCGAAACTCGCTGTCGGGCACAAGTGGCGCGCCGACCGGAACCGGGAGAAGCGCGGCGGCGGCGGCAACCTGGCCGTAGGTGCGGGTAGTGCCCGTGGATACGTGGGTGATGAGCCCGTTCACCACGCTGTAGTTCGTCCGTGTGGGATCGCCGATGGCGGTCATGGCGGCCTGCACCAACATCTCGCGGGCGGCGGCGGCCGCGTCGCGCATCCGCCAATAATTGGAGCGCGTCACACCGCTGCCGACGGTGTTGATGGCCGAACCAATCGGAGCCGGCGTGGCCGTGGTCGGTCCGCCTTGGATCGTTTCAATTCGTCCGTAGTCGACCATGAGGTCTTCCGCGAGAATCTGTGCGAGTCCGGAAAACGAACCCTGACCCATCTCGGAGGCGCCAATGGTCAGGGTGATGGTGTCGTCCACGCCGACCGTCAGCCAGGACGTGACTGCCACGTCGGGGGCGGGCTCGGCCGCGAGCAGGCGGCTGCGGCCGGGAAATTCGGGCAGAAGAAAGCTGAGGGTGAGTCCGGCGGCGGTGCGGGAGATGAAGTCGCGGCGGCTGAGTGCGGTGGAATCTGGCGCGGTGACGGCGGGGGAAGGGCAGTTCATGGCGGCGTGCGTGTTTAGAGTTTCGATACGGCCTGCTTGATGCGCGGATAGGTGCCGCAGACGCAGAGGTTTTTCAGCTCCGACGCGATTTCCGCACCGTGGTGGCCCGCCTTCATCGCGGCGGCGGCGCACATGATCATGCCCGGTTGGCAGTAGCCGCACTGGGGGACCTGATTTTCAATCCAGGCGATCTGCGCGGGGTGGCTGCCGTTGGGAGAGAGGCCTTCGATCGTGACGATCTTCTTGCCGACGGCCGACGAGACATCGAACACGCACGCGTGCTCGCGTTGATTGTCGATCATCACCGTGCACGCGCCGCAGACTTCGATGCCGCAGCCGTACTTCGTGCCGGTGAGTCCGATCAAGTCCCGCAGCACCCAGAGGAGAGGCATGCCGCCGTCGCTGACCGTTACTTTGTGATCCTGTCCGTTAACATTCAGGGTGAGTTGGCTCATGGGAGTAAGAGACGATCGCCCCGGGTGAGGCGTGTGGGATGTCTCAATGAGTCTACACCGGATCGCGCAACGCTGTTCCTGACGATCACGTCTTTCCCTCCCTCTGAGGCGGCATCTTTACCATTTTCTAGCCAGTCCGCCCGGGATCGCGACCGCCCCCGGTCGCAACGATTGGTCCCCGCTCAGATCAGGCTCACCGTCGCTGTCCTACCCAATCGGATACCGTCTCACGCCGCACTTCTGCGCCAGCGCGCGCAGGGCGAACAGCGGCGTCGTCGTGAGGTAGCGCGGCCCGAGCCGGCGGGGTTCGGTGCAGAGGCGGAAAAGCCACTCGAAACCGCTGCGTTGAATCCAGCGCGGCGCCTGCCGTACGCGGCCGGAGTGGAAGTCGAACGCGGCGCCGACACCGATCATCACGCCCGCATCGAGTTCGCGCCAGTGGCGGGCCATGAACGTCTCCTGTTTCGGCGAACTCAGCCCGACCCAGATCACGTCGGGCCGCGTGCGCGCAATGTCGGCGCGCAGCGCGGTCGACTCCGTCTGATCCAAGTCGCGGAAGGGCGGCGTGAACCGGCCTGCGACCTCGAGGCCGGGAAACCGCGCGCACAGTCGACGCTCCAGTTCCTCGGCCACGCCCGCGTTGCCGCCGTAAAAATAGTGGCGCAGACCCACCGCGCGGCCGGCGTCACAGACGGCGAGCATCAGATCGGGACCGTAAACGCGTTCGACTCCGGTCGGTCCGAGCCACACCAGCGGCATCCCGTCGGGCGTGGTCAGCCAGGAGGCGTTGTAGATGCGGCGCAGCTCCGGATCGCGGCGCGCGACGGTGAGGCCGTGCGCGGTCGCGAGGCAGATGTAGCCGCGGCGTAACTGTCCGCGCACCCCGACCACGAGGTCGCGCGCCCGGGCCAGCGTGAGGGCGGAAATGCCCACGCCCAGAACGTTGTAACGGGCGACTGGTGACGCCGACATCCGGTTAGTCTTTCGGGCCAAATGCGCCGGCAGTAAAGCGCGGATATCGCCGTGCGCCGCCGAGTCTTGCCGCGATCATCGAGCGCGGTGGCGTTTCTCAGCGCGGGTTCGATCCGTCGGGCAAACGGGCAGGCAAAAAACGCCGTCCTTGCGCTCGCGCAGCAGGCCCGCGAGGGTGTCTGCTTCCATGGCCATTGTAAGTCTACTCGATGTCAGCCTGAGCTTCGGTGGTGCACCGTTGCTCGACCGCGTTAATCTCCAGATCGATCGCGGCGAACGCGTGTGTCTGGTGGGCCGCAACGGCGCGGGCAAGTCCACCCTGATGAAGGTGATTGCAGGCGAATTGAACTGCGACACGGGCCAGGTGTTTCGTCAGCCGGGCGCCGTGATTTCGACGCTGCGTCAGGAGGTGCCGGCGGGACTCACCGGGACCGTGCGCACCGTGGTCGAAGGCGAGGGTGGCGCCTACGAAGTCCACAACGACTGGGAACGCCATGACCGCGTCGAGCGGCTGCTGGAGCAGATGAAGCTGCCGGTGGACACGCCGTTCGCCGAATTGTCGGCCGGACAGAAACGCCGCGTGCTGCTGGCGCGCGGCCTGGTCGAGGATCCGCAACTGCTGCTGCTCGACGAGCCGACCAACCATCTCGATCTCGAGTCGATTCTGTGGCTGGAGGAATTTCTGCTGGAGTGGGGCGGCGCGCTGCTCTTCGTGACGCATGACCGCGCGTTCCTGCGCAAAATTTCCACGCGGATTGTCGAGGTCGATCGCGGCAAGCTCGTCGGCTGGCAGTGCGACTACGACACGTTTCTCACGCGCAAGGAAGCTGTGCTCGAGGCCGAGGAAGTCGAGCGCGCGCAGTTCGACAAGAAGCTGGCGCAGGAGGAAGTGTGGATCCGCCGCGGCGTGAAAGCGCAGCGCTCGCGGGCCAACAATCGCATCCACGCGCTCGAGAAGATGCGGGCCGAGCGCGCCGCGCGCCGCGACCGCACGGGTACGGCGAAGATGACGGCGCAGGAGGCGGACCGCAGCGGCTTCAAGGTCATCTCATGCGAGGGCGCGGGCTTCCGTTACGACGATCGCTGGATCGTGCGCGACCTCACCACGCGCATCGAGCGCGGCGACAAGATCGGGATCGTCGGTCCGAACGGTGCGGGCAAGACGACGCTGCTCCGCCTGTTGCTCGGCCAGATCGCGCCGAAGGAAGGTCTCGTCGAACAGGGCACGCGGCTCGAGATTGTTTACTTCGATCAGCTGCGCGCGCAGCTGGATGAGACGATGCGGGTGCAGGACGCCGTCGCCGATGGCAATGCCACGGTCACGATCAACGGCCGGACGCGGCACGTGATTTCCTACCTCGAGGATTTTCTCTTCGATCCGACCCGTGCCCGCACGCCGATCAAGGCGCTGTCGGGTGGAGAGCGGAACCGGTTGTTGCTGGCGCGGCTGTTCACCAAGCCGGCCAACGTGCTCGTGCTCGACGAACCGACGAACGATCTCGATGCCGAGACGCTGGAGTTGCTCGAAGATTTGCTGGTGGAATTCGGCGGCACCGTGCTGCTGGTGAGTCACGATCGCGCTTTCCTCAACGAGGTCTGCACGAGCCTGCTGGTGTTTGAGGGCGACGCGACGGTCTCCGATTACACGGGCGGCTATGACGACTGGCAGCGGGAGCGCGCCGCCAAGGCCGCGGCGGTCGCCGCCGCCGAGGAAAAGACGAAGCGCGAGGCGAAGGAGGCCGCCGCAAAGGAAGCGGCCGGCGCCGGCGCGAAGAAGACGCGCAAGCTTTCGAACAAGGAGCGCGCCGAGCTGGAAGCGCTGCCGAAACAAATTGAGACGATGGAGGCCGAACAGGAAACGCTGACCGCCAAGCTGGCGGATCCGCTGTTCTTCAAGAAGCCCGCGACGGAAGTCACGCAGGCCACGGTGCGTCTGCACGAGCTCGAAGCCCAGTTGGCCCGAGCCTATTCACGCTGGACGGAACTCGAAGGCTGAGCTGCGCGTTGCTGGCGGCTTCAGCTGGGGGCGCAGGCCTCTGGCCTGCTCTGAATTGATGCCGGCCGGAGGCCGGCGCTCCCGGGTTATCACTTTTTGTTCTTCCGCTGGCCCTTCTTCTGGCTGCTGGCGGGAGAGTCCGTTTCCGCGGCGTCCTGCGTCGGAAGGAACTTGGCGAGTTCGGTCTTTTTTGCGGCGAACTCCGGCTTGGTGGCGAGGTTGGTCCACTCGTTCGGATCCTTCCGCTCGTCGTAGAGCTCCTCGTCGCCGTTCGCGTAACGGATGTACCGCCAGTCCGCGGTGCGGGCGGTGTGGTTCTTGTAGCGATACGTCGTGACGCCGGCCTGGTCCCAAGCGGCGGCGGGATTGCCGAGCAGCGTCCGGATGCTGACGCCCTCGTTGTGCGTCGGCGTCGGAATGCCGCAGAGATCCGTCAGCGTCGGATAGATGCTCATGAAGTCGATCGTTCGCTCGCAGACCGTATTCGGTTTCGTGAGACCGGGCACGATCCAGATCAACGGCGACCGGGTCGCTTCCTCCCACAGCGAGAATTTCCGCCAGTGGTGCTTCTCGCCGAGGTGCCAGCCGTGATCGCCCCAGAGGCAGAGGATGGTGTTGTCCTTGTAGGCCGATTTCTCGAAGGCATCGAGGAGCCGGCCGAGATTCATGTCACAGTACGCAATCGTCGCGAGGTACGCCTGGATCGCTTCCTTCCAGCGACCGGACTTCACCATCGGTACGTGATCCGTCTCGGGGTGTGCCATGCGGACGCCCGCCGGGGGCACGTCGTCGAGATCGTTTTCCAGATACGGCGGCAATTTGATGCTCTCAAGCGGGAAGAGATCGAAGTACTTGCGCGGGACGTTCCACGGCATGTGCGGCTTGTGGAAACCGACGGCGAGGAAGAATGGCTTGTCGTGTTTCTTCGCGAGCGAAGCGATGCCGTAGTCGGCGATGCCATAGTCGGAGATGTCCTCGTCCTTGCAGTCGAGCGCGGCGAATTTGATGCCGCCCACGCCGTCGCTCTGCCCGGCGGGCACCTTCGGGTTGCCGCCCTCCTTGTCGAGATAGTCGTCCCACTCGCTCCGTCGGCGGTAGGACTCGTGATAAATTTTGCCCGAGCCATGGACGAAGTAACCCGCGTTGCGGAAGGCGGTCGTGAGCATCTTGCTCTCGGGCAGGAGTGGGCGGAAATCGATGTTGTTCTCGTAAACGGCCGACGTCGACGGGCGCAGGCCCGACATGAGCGCGGCGCGCGAGGGATTGCAGACGGGCGAGGCGCAGTACGCGCGGGTGAACGAGACGCCCATCTTCGCGAGCCGATCAAAATTTGGCGTTTTGGTCTGCGGGTTGTGGCCGAAGTAGCCGACCCAGTCGCGCAGATCGTCGACCGCGATGAACAACACGTTGGGTTTCGACGGCGTGGCGCCGACGGCGGAAGCCATCAACGCGAGGAAGAGCGCGACGAGCGCGTGGAGGCGGCAACGTGAGTTCATGGGGTGGAGTGAGGATGGGAAGGCGGAGCGCGTGAGGCGAGTGTGGTTTGAAGACCGCGGCGGGGTACGTGGCGGCAGCGGCGGGGGCGGAAGTTTGACCGCGGATTTGCCGGATGGCGCGGATGGTTCAACCCTGACGCTGGTTGCCTTTATCCGCCTCATCCGCGGTCGCACCTGCTGATGTTTCAGAGGGAACAGCAGAACTTCAGCCCACGGTGCTTTCTATGGCACAATGAATTTCTCGCGCAGGAGCGCCAGGTTCACCTCAGCCAGCGACGACACCTTCCAGTCCACGTGGGAGAAGTCGTGATGCGCGGTTGACTCGTTCGGCGCGGCGACCGCCCAGAGCTGGGCGCGCTTCGCCGCGAGCGAACCGGTGTGCGAATCCTCGAACGCCACCGCTTCGTGCCCGCGGAGGCCGAAGCGAGTCAGCACGAGCCGGTAGAGATCGGGCTCGGGTTTGGGCGAGGCGGCGTCTTCGCGGCACGCGATGAAATCGAAGTGCGCGAACAAACCCAGCCGCGTGAGGTGCGCGTCGACCCAGGCGTGATCGGAGTTCGAGGCGAGGCCGACTTTCACTCCATTCGTACGGGCCGACTCGAGCAGCGCCACGACGCCGGGCAGGATGGGTTGACGGAGCAGCAACCGGTCCTTCAGGCCGCGCCGCTCGAACTCAAGTGCGGCCCGGTCCGCATGCGGACTGAAGCCGTGCCAGGGATCGAAACTGTAATCCGCGTGGCCCACGCTGCGCAGGAAGACCGCGCGATCGAAGGGCACGCCGTGTGCCGCGTGCACCTCGGCGTAGGCGTCGATCAGCGGCGTTTCCGTGTCAAGAATGAGACCGTCGAAGTCGAAGACGAAGGCGCGAATCATGAATGAGAAAAGTGAAGAACGGGGAAAGGCGGCGTCATGGCGAGATCAGCCGTGCGCGGGAAGCGTGTGTTCTTCCTGCACGGCTCTGCGGCTCTGGGCGACGCCGAACAGCGCGACGAGCAGCACGGCGGTGAGCAGCATGTAACCGGCCGGGGGCCCCTGCGTGTCGACGATTCCCATCGAGAACACCAGCGTCGTGCGCAGCACCCGATCAAGCACCTGGTAGAACCCGCCGACGCGGCCCATTACGGCATTCGGCACCAGGTGCAGCAGCAGGGCGCTGCGGGCCACGCGGCAGCCCGCGTTGCCAAAACCGAGAAGCGCGCCCGCGAGCAGAAAGGCGAGGGGCACGCGCAGGGTGATGATCACGATGAGCCCGGCGAGGAACACGAGCATCGTGGCCGGTATCGTGTTGGCCGCACTGTGTCGCCCGATCAGTCGTGGCAGCATGAACCCGGCGAGGATGGAGCCGACGGCAAACGCGATCTCGCCTCCGGCGAAATAGGCCGCGCTGGCCTGCAGCGTCTGCGCAACGTAGATCGGAAAGAGATAGTTTCCCGCCATCACGATCACGAACGGAATGAGTGAGCAGGTGAAGAAGATCCCGAGACGCGGCCGATCGCGCAGCCAGCGCCAGCCTTCGGCGACCGCACCCCACACGGTGGGACGACGTGGCTCGGGCGCGCGAGGGGCGTCGGTCGCGGCCGCGACGGTTGCGTCTGGCTGCGTTCGGGTCAGGTGCGTCGCCTCGTAGGGAATCGTCGCCTGGATGAGAAAGCTGGTGAGATAGGTGGCCGCGTCGAAGAGCAGGATTACCCAGAGCGGCACGTGTTCCACCAGGATGCCGCCGAGACCGCCAGCGATCATCATCGCGGTCTGGCCCTGAATCTCCAGCAGCCCGGTCAGCGACTGGTATTGCGACCGGGCGAACAATTGCTGGATGAGGGCAAACTTCGCCGGGTAGTGGAGTGTATAATACAGCATGCCCGCGAAGTAGACGGTCATCAGCGACCAGGGCGCGAAGCCGCCCGACGCCAGGCCGACCACCGCCATGGTGGTGGTGGCGAAGCAGCCCCAGAGCTCGCTGGCGAGCAGCGCGGTCTTGCGCGAGTGGCGATCGACCCAGGCCCCGTAGTAGGGCGCTAGGATGAAGAGCGCGAGGGTGGTGCCGATCGTAGCCCAGCGGTAGGCCTCGCTGCCGCCCGGTTCATGCACGAGCAGCCATGGCACCGAAAAGATCGTCACCCCCGACCCGATCGAGCCCAGCGTGTTGGCGACGAGCAGTCGCCGCACGCGGGAATCGCGAAGAAGGTCTTTCATGGGTCGTCGGTGAGGAAAGGTGCCGCGGGCAAAAACGAAAGCGAAGACTGCGCCCACCCCGCATCACTGCCCGGCTGGAATCGTTCTGCACTGTGCGGGCGCGCGAAACGCCGGGCGCGGCTTGTTTTTCCGCCCGCGCCTGTTAGCGATGAGCAGAGTCGTCGTTGCATCGAAGTCCCCCGTTGTCATGTCGCCATTTCTCTCCGCCCCCAGCCGTGTTCCCCACGCCTCCTCGCCCCCGCGCCGTGGCGTCATTTCCCGGCAAGCGTTCCCGGATTTTCCCCGCGTCGCTTTTTATCCGCTGTGCTGGGCGCTGATGGCGCTGGCATGGTGGGCGACGCCGTCGGTCCACGCCCAACTCGGCGCGCGATCCACCGAGGAGTGGCTCAAGACACTCGACTCGGCCAAACGCGTCGCCGGCCTGAAAGTCGACGCGGCGGTGGCCGCGTTGCAGTTGAAACCAGGGAGCGTCGTCGCCGACATCGGCGCCGGTTCCGGCGTGTTCACCCTGCCGCTCGCGAAGGCAATCAGCGCGACGGGCAAGGTATACGCCGTCGATATCGAGCAGGGTCTGGTCGACCACATCGCGAAACTGGCGAAGGACGCGAAGGCGACGCAGGTAGTTCCCGTGCTCGGCAAGTTCACCGATCCGGCCCTGCCCGCGCGGGACGTCGATCTGGCGTTCATCTACGATGTGCTGCACCACATCGAGAATCGCGCGGAATACCTGAAGAACCTGGCGGTGTACCTCAAGCCCGCGGGCCGCATTGCCGTCATTGATTTCCATCCCGAGCTCGGGCCGCACAAGAATGCGCCCGCGCTGCAGATCACCCGCGATCAGACGAAGGCGTGGATGGCGGCCGCGGGTTTCAAGCCCGTCGCCGAGCACAAGCTGTACGAAGACAAGTGGTACGTGGAGTATGCGCGTTGACCCCGGGAGCGCAGGCGTCCCGCCTGCTGCACGAGTAAACGGGACCAGCGCCTCCGCTGCCCCCGGCGTGATCGCGCGGCTCGTCGCGTTGCTGGCGCCCGGTCGGGTGCTGACAGGTCCGGCGCATCTGGCCGCCTACGAGAGCGACGGGCTGACGGCGTTTCAGGCGCAACCGCTGGCGGTGGTTGTGCCGGAGACGCAGGACGAAGTCGTGGCGGTCGTGCGCTTTTGCCATGACGAAACGATTCCGTTCGTGGCCCGCGGCAGTGGGACGAGTTTGTCCGGCGGATCGGTGCCGGTCGCCGGCGGCATCGTGATCGCGCTGAGCAAGCTGAATCGTATTCTGAAGCTGGATGCGGCGCAGCGGATCGCGGTGGTCGAGCCGGGCGTGGTCAATCTCGCGGTGACCGCGGCCGCGCAGCCGTACGGCCTCCATTACGCGCCGGATCCGTCGAGCCAGTCGATCTGCACCATCGGCGGCAACGTGGCCTTCAACGCCGGCGGCGCGCATTGCCTGAAATATGGCATGACCTCGAATCACGTGCTCGGCGTGAAGGCCGTGCTCGCCACGGGCGAGGTGGTGGAATTCGGCGGCGCGAGTCGCGAATCCGTCGGGCCGGACTGGACGGGTTTGTTCGTCGGCCATGAAGGGTTGTTCGGCGTGGCGCTCGAAGTGACGCTGCAACTGCTCCCTAGGGCGGAGACGTTTCACACCGTGCTGGCGGGCTATCGCACGCTCGAGCAGGCGGGCGACGCCGTGGCGGCCGTGGTGGCGAGCGGATTGCTGCCGGGTGCGATCGAGATCATGGATGCACTCGCGCTGCAGGCGGCGTCGGCCGCGGTGCATGCGGACTACCCGCCGGGCTGCGAGGCGGTGTTGATCGTCGAGCTTGAAGGGCCGCGCGAAGTGGTCGCGTTGGATCGGGGCCGCCTGGACACGATGCTTGCAGCGAGCGGTCCGGTGGAAATGCGGCCGGCGCGCGATGCGGCGGAGCGGCTGGCGATCTGGAAGGGGCGCAAGAGCGCGTTCAGCGCAGTCGGGCGGCTCTCGCCTGATTTCATCGTGCAGGACGGCGTCGTGCCGCGGCGGCGGCTGGGCGAGGCGTTGCGCAAAATCAGTGCGTGGTCGAAGGAGTCGGGCATCCGGGTCGCGAATGTCTTTCATGCGGGCGACGGCAACCTGCATCCGCTGATTCTCTATGACGGCCGCGAGCCGGGCGCACTTGATCGCGCAGAGGTGCTGGCGGGAAAAATTCTCCGGATGTGCGTGGAAATGGGCGGCTCGATCACCGGCGAGCACGGCGTCGGCATGGAGAAACGCGAGTACCTGCCGGACATGTTCTCGCCCGACGAGATCGCGTGCCTGCATCGCCTGCGCGCCGCGTTCGATCCCCTCACGATCGCGAACCCGGGCAAGATGTTTCCGGCGGCCGATGCGCCGGCGCTGGTCCAGCGCGGACTGCATCCGCTCGAGAAGGCCGGAGTGATCTCACGTGAGTGAGGTTTTGGACAGAATGAACAGAATGGACAAAATCTGCGGGTGTTGGGCCGGCCTCATTCCGTCCATTTTGTTCATTCTGTCTAAATCAGCCCGTCTTCGAAATGACTGAAGCGATGCAGCCCACCAGCATTGACGAACTCGCTGACGCGGTGCGATCGGCACCGCGGGTGATGGCCGTGGGCGCGGGGACGAAGCCGCGGCTTTCCTTGGTCGGTCCGGAGTTCGCGCGGATTTCCACGGCGAAGTTGACCGGTATCATCGACTACGAGCCGAGTGAGTTCACGTTCACCGCACTGGCCGGGACGCCGCTGCGTGAAATCAAGGAGGTCTTGGGGCGCAGCGGACAATACCTGCCCTTCGATCCGGCGTGGGTGGAAGCAGGCGCGACGCTCGGCGGCACGGTTGCCGCGGGCGTGAGCGGGCCCGGACGTTTTCGATTTGGTGGCGTACGGGACTTCATCCTTGGCGTCCGTTTCGTGGACGGCGCGGGCCGCAGTCTGCGCCTCGGCGGCCGGGTGGTGAAAAACGCCGCCGGTTTCGACGTGCCGAAGTTTCTCGTCGGCAGCGCGGGGCGCTTCGCCGTGCTGGGAGAGATCACGTTCAAGGTCTTTCCGCGGGCGGTTGCGACGCGCACGCTGCGGCTGCCGGTACCCGATCTCGCGGCCGCCACGAAAATCCTGATCGAGACCGGCGGGGCGCGATGGGAAGTCGATGCACTGGAGCTCGCGCTCGACGAACCGGCGGTGATTGCGCGGCTCGCGGGTCCGCCGGTCGCGCTGGAAGCGTTGGCGCGGGAAATGTTGGCGCGCTGGCCCGGCACGGTGCTGCCTGAGACGGAGGCGGCGGAACGGTGGCGCGGGATCGGCGAATTCCAATGGGCACACGCCGGCGGGACACTCGTGAAGGTCGCGCTGACCCCGGCTCAAGTGGTCGAATTCGCCGCGCTGGTGCGAAGCAGCCCTGGGGCGCGCGGATGGGTGAGCTCGGGCGGCAACGCGGGCTACCTGTCGTTGCCGGCGGGAACCGCGCTGCCGGTGATCGCGTGGCCCGCTGTGACGCTTCGGGGCGAAGCGCCGCTGTGGCCGGGACCGCGCCGCGACTACGACGTGATGCGGCGCGTCAAGGCGGCGCTCGATCCCGACCAGCGCTTTCCGACTCTCGATGAGTGAGCAGGAAACCAGGAAACCCGGAATGAGCCGAGCTGCCCCGGTCGCATGTAGTGCCCGTCCGGTGACGCCGCCCGATCATGGCGGCGAGCACGGTCTCCTGGTTTCCTGGCTTCCTGCTTCCACCGGTTTGGCTGTCTGCGTTGGATTCAACGTTCACGTTTCAACCGCATCGCTCCGCTAAGTTTCATGCTCCACACGATCAAACCGCAGGAACACGGCCCGCTCGGTGAAACGATGGCGCAGGCCGTGCAGGCGTGCGTGCATTGTGGTTTCTGCCTCGCGGCGTGCCCGACGTACCACGAGCTCGGTCAGGAAATGGATACGCCGCGCGGGCGCATCGTGTTGATGAAGCAAGTGCTCGAAGGGACGCTCCCCGCCGCGGCTGCGCAGCCGCACATCGATCGGTGTCTGGGTTGCCTGGCGTGCGAACCGGCATGTCCGAGCGGCGTGCCGTATCGCGATTTGATCAGCCCCTATCGCGCGCAGGTGCAGTCGGGTTTGCCGCGTTCGTGGAGTGAGCGCCTGCGGCGCTGGCTCGCGGCGCAGACGATTCCGCATCCGGCGCGTTTCCGCCTGGCGCTGCGTGGCGCGAGTCTCGGCCGCGCGCTCGGTGCGCTGGTGCCGGCGAGCCTGCGACCGATGCTGGCGCTTGCACCGCGGCAGGTGCCGCCGGCGGTGACACTGCCCCGCGTGGCGCCGGCGCAGGGCGAGCGCCGCGGCCGCGTGGCGTTGCTGGCGGGCTGTGCGCAGCAGGTGCTCGAGCCCGACATCAACGTTGCGACCATTGCGGTGCTCACGCGCAACGGCATCGAGGTCGTCGTGCCGGAGGCGCAGGGTTGTTGCGGCGGGTTGGCCTGGCACACGGGCGATCTCGGCGCGGCACAGGCGATGGCGCGGCGGAATCTCGCGGCGTTTCCCGCCGACGTGGATGCGATTTTGACGAATGCCGCCGGCTGCGGCTCGGCGATGCACGAGTATCACTTGATCCTCAAGGGCACCGCTGACGAGGCGCGGGCCGAGGCCTTCCGGCACCGGGTGATGGACGTGAGCGTTTATCTGGCGCGGCTGGGCTTGCGCGAACCACCGCGCGGCTGGAGCACCGCGCGGCCGGTCGCGTATCATGATGCCTGTCACCTCGCGAACGCCCAGAACGTGCGCGGCGAGCCCCGCGGCCTGCTGCGCGGCATTCCGGGCGTCGAGGTCCGCGAGATCGCCAACGGCCACCTGTGCTGCGGCAGTGCCGGCACGTACAATCTGGATCAGCCCGCTCTCGCGGATTCGCTCGGGGCGCAGAAGGCACGGGCGGTCATGGCGACTGGGGCGGAGTGGGTGGCGACGGGCAACATCGGTTGCCTCACCCAGGTGCGTTCGCAGCTGGAAAAACTCGGATCGCCGGTCCGGGTGCGGCACACGATGCAGGTGTTGCGTGATGCCTATGAGGCGAAGCCTTGACCGCGCGATGCGTCCGACAACGTTCCTCCCATGCATTCCCGTTCGTTCGTAGTTTCTGCGTGGCTCGGTCTCGTGATGGCGGGCGGTGCGGTGCAGTCGCTCCGGGCTGAACCGGCGGTCATCTCGGCGCTCCGGGCGGACAAGGCTCGCATTGCGGCGATGGTGGCCGGCGATGGTTCGGCGCTGGCTGCGTTGATGTCGGATCAGCTGCGCTTCGTGCACTCCGACGGCCGCGTCGAATCGAAGGCCGACTACGTGAAGAACCTCATGGCGGGCGACACGCAGTATGCGGAAGCCAAAACCTCGCTGCTGGAGACCATGCAGGTCGATCCGGACGTCGTGGTTGTGCTCGGCCTGCAGGAAATGCGCAAACGTCTCGGCACCGAGTGGTCCGAGGTGAAGCTGCGTTATCTCGCCGTCTGGCGCAACGAGTCGGGCACCTGGCGGATGATTGCGTGGCAGTCCGCGCGGCCGGCGGGCAACAGCATCGTGCCGCCGAAGAAATAGGTTCGTCGCTTGTCCACGCTTCGGATCGTACGGGCGTGGGTTGTCCACGCCCGAGGCGCAGTCGAGCCGCGCCCCTACTGCGGTGACTGGAGCCGGGCGAGTTCGCGCTGCGCTTCTTGGAATGAAGGCTGGAGGCGCAACGCGGTTTCGAGCGCGGCGATGGCGTCCCGCGTTCGACCGGCGTCGGCGAGAAAACGCGCGTAATTAAAATAGGATACGGCGCTCGGACGAAGTCGCAGCGCCTCGGCGAAGGACGTCGCCGCGGCGTCCGTCCGCCCGGCGCGCGCGAGCGCCAGGCCGAGATGGTAGTGGGCGTCGGCGGAGTCAGGCCGCAGGCGCGTGGTGGTGGCGTACGCCGTGACGGCTTCGGGGAACCGGCCGAGCTGCAGCAGCGTGCGGCCCAGATTCTGGTGGGCGTTGGCGTGCGTGGGATCCAGCGCGATCGCGGTGCGGTAGTTTTGCAGCGCGCCCTCGACGTCGCCGAGTTCGAGCAGGGTGGCACCAAGGTTGTTGTAGCCGCTGGCGAACTTCGGATTGAGCTGCACCGCGCGGCGGAAGTGAGTGGCGGCGGTGGTGAACTCGCGGAGCGCGAAGTACGCGTTGCCGATGTTCTGCTCGGTGGCGACGGACGTGGGATCGAGTGCGAGCGCGCGGTGGAAGTGCGGCAGCGACCCGCGCGGGTTGCCCCGTTCGGAGAGGGCGAGCCCGAGGCTGGCGTGCGCGCGGGGATTGTCCGGCGCCTTCGCGATCGTGTCGCGCCAGAGCGTGACTTCATCCTGCAGCGTGCGATTCCGCGCGCTGGTCGCAACGCCGAAGGCCAGGGCGATTGCGCCGGCGGCCCACAGACCCCGGCGGCCCACGGCGCGGGTGAGCACGGCCACGGCCAGAACGATCACGGCGGCCAGCGGCAGGTAGAGCCGATGCTCGGCCATGGTTTGCGTGACCAACGGCACCACGCTCGAACTCGGTGCGAGAATCGCGAAGAACCAGAAGGCGCAGAAGCCCGCAACCGGCCGCCAGCGCAACGCGGCGAACGTGGCGCCAATGAGCGCGATGAGCAGGAGGCCCTGCGGCACGACCAGGGCGGGATCGGTGATGACGGATGTGCCGTAGTCGAGCACAAGCGGGTGGGGCCAGACAGCGAGCGCGAGGTACGTCACGATTGCCTCGCATTGCTTCAAGGCGTAGGACCACGCTGTGACGCCCAGCCCGAAACCCGCCGCGTCGGCGCGGCTGCCACCGATGCTCGCCAGCAACGCGGCCAGCACAAGCCACGTGGCGGCGAGGCCGAGATGCAGCCGGCGATGGCGAGTCCACGCCGCGCGAAAGGTCCCGGAGACAAACGTCCGATCGTAGAGGAGTACGAGCAGCGGTGCCGACACCATCACTTCCTTGCTCGCCATGCCGAGCGCGCACGCCGTGACGGCCAGCGCGGGCCAGTGGCGCGCGCCGGGTTCGGCGACGCTCCGCGTGAAACCATATAACGTGAGCAGATAAAACAGCCCGACGAGGAGTTCGGTCCGCTGAATGACGCAGGTCACCGACTCGGTCTGGATCGGATGCAGCGTCCAGAGCAGCGCCACGACGAAGCCGAGGGGCGTGGCGGCTTCACTCCACCGCGCGCGCAGGACGGGCTGCTGCAGCGTACGCCGGATGAGTCCGAAGAGCGTCAGGGCCGCGAGCGCGTGCAGCGTGACATTGAAAACATGATACCCGCGCGGTGCGGTGCCGCCGAGTGCGTGGTTGAACGCGAGCGAAAGGTTCACCACGGGCCGGCCCATGATCCCGCCGCCTTCCTGCGGCGGGGATAGCACGCGATCGAGTTGTCCCAGATGCCGGATGGTGGGGTTGAGCGTGATGGCGGCGTGATCGTCGAAGAAGAACGGCACCACCAGACTGCTCCAGTATGCGCTCCACGTGGATGCCACGAGCAGGACCGACGCCAGCACCGCGAGGCGGTGGTCGGGGCGTGAGCCGATGGCGGAAGCGCGCATGCGCCGATGAGACGGGCGGACGCGCGGAAGAAAAGGGAAAACCCGGCGCGCGAGCCGCGGTGCCCGGAGTTATTTAACCACGGGCACGACGCCCGGCCACCAATACGCCTGCGCCATGACGAGCAGGCCGACGAGGATCGCGAGGGCGATGCTGTGCCAGAAGACCGCGCGCAGAATCGTGCCGGCGGTGGGGCTCTCGGGGTGTCCGCCGGTGGCGACGCTCGCGACGACGATGCTCTGGGCGTCAATCATCTTGCCCATCACGCCGCCGGAACTGTTGGCCGCGCACATTAGAATCGGCGAGAACCCGAGCTGCTCGGCCGAGACTTTTTGCAGGTTGCCGAAGAGTACGTTCGACGACGTGTCACTGCCGGTGAGCGCCACGCCGAGCCAGCCAATGAGCGGGGAGAAGAACGGAAAGAGCCAGCCCGTGCCGGCCATGGCGAGGCCCATGGTGGTATCCGTGCCGCTGAACCGCGTCGTGAAACCGAGCGCCATCATGACTGAAATCGTGAGGAGCGAGATGCGCACGCGCATCAATGTCTGGCCGTAAATCGTCAGGGCGCGACGGAAACTGACGCCAAGGGCGAGCACCGAGGCGACGCCCGCGAGCAGCAGCGCGGTGCCGGTGGCGGACAGCAGGTTGAGGGTGAAGATGGCTTTCTCCGGCGTGGGCTTGGGCGCGACGGGCGGGACTTTTTCGATCGCGAGGTGCAGCCCCGGCACGGGAATCTCGGGCGCATAGATGCCGTTGAGCGTCTTCTTCACCACCGGCAGACCCCAGATGAAGACGAAGCCGGTGAGAAAAATCCACGGCAGCCAGGCTTTCCAGGCGGGACCGGAGGCGATCGGCCGCGCGCTCGTGGCGGCTGCAGCCGCCGGGTTGGTGGACTCCTCCTTCGGCTGCCAGAAACGCATCAACACCACGAGGGCGAGCATCGAGACCGCCGCGCTCACAATGTCGACGAGCCACGGACCGTGATAATTGCTGATGAGAAACTGCATCAGGCCGAACGTGCCGCCGGCGACCAGGCACGCGGGCCACACGGCGATCATGCCGCGCCAGCCCACTTGTGCCGCGACGAGCCAGAATGGAACGATCAACGAGAAGAACGGCAGCTGGCGTCCGACCATTGAACTGAGCGCGTGCAAATCGAGCCCGGTCAGCGGTGCCATCGTCGTGAGCGGAATGCCGAGCGAACCGAACGCGACTGGCGCGGTGTTGCCGATGAGGGCGAGTTTGGCGGCTTCGAGCGGTTTGAAACCGAGCCCGATCATCAGCGCGCCGCTGATCGCGACCGGGGCGCCGAAGCCCGCCGCGCCTTCAATGAAGGCGCCGAAGGAGAACGCGAGCAGCAGCGCCTGGATGCGGCGATCGCCCGAGATGCCCGCGATCTGTTTCTGCAGGATCGCGAACTGGCCGGTTTCCACGGAGAGCTGATAGATGAAAATCGCGTTGAGAATGAGCCAGCCGATCGGCAGCAGGCCGAACGCGGCGCCGTTGCCGGCGGCGGCGAAGGCGAGCTTGGCCGGCATGCCGTAGACGCCGATGGCGGTCGCGAGCGCGACGCCCAGGGCAATCATCGCCGCGATGTGCGCGCGCACGTGCCAGAAGGCGAGCAATCCCAGCAGGACGACGACAGGAATGGCGGCGATGAGGGCGGAGGTGCCAATGCCACCGATGGGAGCGTAGTTCTGGGACCAAGTCATGGGACGCGAAGGGAGTGGGGTGCACGCCGAAGGGGTGGGCGCGGCAAGCGGGGACGCTTCGGAGCGAGCCATGCCGCTGCAGGTGAGGCGAGTTTTTTTCCGCGGAATGACGACTGCGATCGATCTGCGGGAAACGTGTCACTTTGCGTGGTCCGTGTCACTCGCGGACGGACGACGCAGCGGGCTCCGGCTTAGAACCACTTCTTCCGCTTCAGGTAGATCACCATCAGAATCGTGGTGACGAACGTCGAGCCCAGCGCCCACGGGTAGCCGTGTTTCAACTCCGGCATGTTCTCGAAGTTCATGCCATACCAAGTGCCGATCACCATGATCGGAATCGTGACGGCCGTGATCGCGGTGAGGAACTTGATGCCCTCGTTCGCCTCGAAGGCCGCCTTGTTGAGGAAAATGTCGAACGCCATCATCAGGCGCTCGTGATAGCCCGCCGCAGTTTCCTCAAGCCGGGCGAGGTTGTCGCGCAGATCGCGAAAGTACGGCAGCAGCTTCGGGCGGATGAGTTTGCTGTCACCGCGCGAGAGCCGGTCGATGACATCGCGTTGCGGGCGGACAATCGTGCGGAGGCGCGTGAAGTCGCCGCGGACGTGCAGCAATTCACTCACCAGGGTCTTGTGTCCGGACGCCTTGGACAGCACCTGTTCCTCGATCTCCTCGAGCTCGGCGCGCAGTTCCTCGATGACCGGCACGTAGTTGTCCACCAGGAGATCGATCAGCGTGTGGGCGATGCGGTCGGGACCGCGCGGGCCCACGCCGACGCTTTTCACGAAGCGATCAATCAGCGCCGACACCGAGCGGAGCGGTGCGGTGTGGAACGTGACCAGATAGTCACGCCCGAGGAAGAGATCGAGCTCGGTGGTGTTGAACTTCTCCGTACGCGTGAAGTCGACCGCGTGCGTCACCATGAAGAGATAGTCTTCGTAGTCCTCGACCTTGGGCAGCGAGTTGGGTGCGACGCAGTCCTCGATCGCGAGCGGGTGAAACTGAAATACGCCCTCGAGGATGCTCTTGATTTCGTCGGGCGTCGGGTTGTCGAGGTCGACCCAGATCAGCAGGCCCTTGTCGGAGCGCACCAGACGCAACGCCTCGAGTTCGAGGTCCTGGCCGACCAGCTTGCCGTCGCTGAAGATGAACGAGCGGATCATTCGGGGCGCAGCGTGGCGGGAGGCTGCTTGAGTTGAAAGGTGAAAGGTGAAAGTTGAAAGCGGAGCCCCACGCAGCGGTTTGCTTCAGGGCGGTGCGATTGGCCGAGGTCTTTCAACTTTCACCTTTCACCCTTTCAACTGCCGGCGCCGTGGCGCGTCGGTTACAGCCCGAGCTTCGCCTCGGCGGCGGCGATGGCGCGGATGAAGGCCTCGGGCGTCTCGGCTTCGAGAAACGACGCACGATCCGTCGGATCCTTGAGGATCTTGCAGAGGGCGCTGACGACGGCGAGATAGTCGCCGGGCTTCGTCTTCGGCGTGCCCAGCACGAAAAACAACCGCACGCGTTCGCCGTCCGCATCGAAGGGAATGCCCGCGGGCGCGCGGCCGACGGCCATCACGATCTTGCGGACGTGCTCGGTGCGGGCGTGGGGCAGCGCGACGGAGTTGCCGAGGCACGTGGTGTCCAGGCGATCGCGGGCGAGCAGTTCGTCGTAGAAACCCGCGTAGTTGCCGACGTCAGGGTGCCCGTCCAGCTGGCGTGCGATCTCGTTGAGCGCCGCCGTGCGCTTGGTGCTCTGCACGTGAAGTGCAATGCGCGTAGGATCGAGAAGCGAAGTGATACGACCGGCCATGCAGGAAGGGACCAACAGACAGTAAAGCGCACTGCGGCTTGGCAAGGGTGGAGTTTACGCTCCGGTCCGCGGGGACGCTGCGCTGGCGCGTTGTGAAAGTGGGACCGGCACTGCACGCGCGGTGGGCCTGAATCGAAATGTCGACGCGCACCCGGACCAAATGCCGGGCGCCCAGCCCGCGGGCGGTTGAAATGAGGTATGCGCCGCATTCCCTCGGAGGGAATGCGACGTTGACGGTGAAACGGCTCAGACCGTCGGGGCTGCGCCCGCGTCGGGTACTTCGGCTCCGGCCGCCTGCTCTTCGTCCGTTTCGACGATGCGTGCGATGCTGAGGAGTTTGTCGCCGGGTTCGAGCGTCACGAGGCGGACGCCCTTGGCGCCGCGGCCGGTCTCGCGAATCCCGTTGACCGGGCAACGGATGCTCTGGCCCTTGGCGGTGAGCAGCATGACCTCGTCGTTCTCACCGACGCTGAGCGCGCCGGCGACGTTGACGGAGCCATCCTCCGGGAGATCGATCGCGATCACGCCGGTGCCGCCGCGGGAGGTGAGGCGGTAATCCTCGAACGGCGTGCGTTTGCCGACGCCGTCCTCGCGGGCGACGAGCAGCTTCGCGACGGAATCGCACACGGCGATCGTCTTGACGTAGTCGCCCTCGTACTTGAACCGCATGCCGGTGACGCCGACGGTGTCGCGGCCCTGATCGCGGAGATCCTCTTCCTTGAAGCGGACGGCCTGGCCCTTGTTGCTGATGAGGATGATTTCGTTCTCACCGTTGGTGAGCACGCAACCGACGAGGGTGTCGCCTTCCTCCAGCTTGATGCCGCGCAGCCCGCCTTCGCGGGTGGCGTTGGTGTAGTCGGCGAGGTTGGTCTTCTTCGTGACGCCGTTCTTCGTGGCCATCGCGATGTGCAGGGTGTTCACGAAATCCTTCACGCAGATCATCGCGGCGATCTTTTCGCCTTCGGCGAGGCGAAGGAACGACGAGACCGACTTGCCCTTGGAGGCACGCGTGCCCTCGGGGACGTCGTACACCTTCTTCACGTGGCACTGGCCGGTGCTCGTGAGGAAGAGGATGAAGTCGTGCGTCGAGGCGGTGAAGAGATGCTCGACGAAATCCTCGTCGTACGTCTCGGCGCCGATCACGCCCTTGCCGCCGCGTTTCTGCGAGCGGTAGTCGGCGACGCGGGTGCGTTTAATGAAGCCGAGGTGCGAGACGGTCATGACGCAGCCCTCGTTCGGGACGACGTCTTCCATCCGGAATTCGCCGGCGGCGCCGACGATCTCGGTGCGGCGCGGTGAGGTGTATTTCTCTTTCATCGCCATCAGCTCCTGCTTGATGAGTTCGAGGAGCTTCGTTTCGGAGGCGAGGATGCTACGGAGTTCATCGATGAGCTTCATCAGCTCGATGTACTCCGCCTCGATCTTGCCGCGCTCGAGTCCAGTGAGCTGGTAGAGCCGCAGCTCGAGAATGGCGTCAGTCTGGCGTTCCGACAGCGGGTACTTCGCCATCAAGCGCGTCTTGGCCTCTTCGCGATTGGCGGAGGCGCGGATGATTTTGACGAAGTCGTCGAGGTTATCGAGGGCGATGATGTAGCCCTCGAGGATGTGGGCTCGGTCCTCGGCCTCGCGCAGGCGGAACTTCGTGCGCCGGGTGACGACATCGCGGCGGTGCTCGATGTAGCACTCGATGAGTTCCTTGATGTTCATCTGCTTCGGCCGCTTCTTGTCGAGGGCGAGCAGGGTGACACCGAACGAGGATTCGAGCGCGGTCTTCTGGAAGAGCTGGTTGATGACCACCTTCGCCTGCTCGCCGCGTTTCAGTTCGACGACGATGCGCGTGTTTTCGTCGGACTCGTCGCGGAGATCGCGAATGCCGTCGATTTCCTTTTCGCCGACGAGTTCGGCGATGCGGGTGACGAGGGTGTTGCGGTTAACGTTGTACGGAATCTCCGTGATGACGATCTGCTCCATCCCGCCCTTCATCTCCTCGGTGTGGGCCTTGCCACGCGTGCGGACGATGCCCTTGCCGGTTTTCAGGTAGCTCAGGATGCCCTCGCGTCCGGAGATGATGCCGCCGGTGGGAAAATCCGGTCCCTGAATGATGTTGCAGAGGTCGTCGACGGAGATGCGCGGATTGTCGATGATCGCGCAGGTCGCCGTGATGATTTCGTCGAGATTGTGCGGCGGGATGTTCGTCGTCATGCCGACGGCGATCCCGGTCGAGCCGTTCATCAACAGATTCGGCAGTGCGGACGGCAGAACGGTCGGCTCGGTCGTCGACTCCTTGTAGTTCGGCACGAAGTCGACGGTGTCTTCCTCGATGTCCTTGAGCAGATCCTCGGCGATGTCGCGCAGGCGGGCCTCGGTGTAACGGTAGGCCGCGGGCGGATCGCCGTCCACGGAACCGAAGTTACCCTGCGGATCGATCAGCGGGTAACGCATCACCCACGGCTGCGCCATGCGGACGAGCGTGTCGTACACGGAGGAGTCGCCGTGCGGGTGGTAGTTTTTCAGCACCTCACCGACGACGCCGGCGCACTTGTCGAACGAGCGGTTGTGCAGCAGGCCTTCGCGCAGCATGGCGTAGAGCACGCGGCGCTGGACGGGCTTCAGGCCGTCGCGGGCATCGGGCAGCGCGCGCGAGATGATGACCGACATCGAGTACTCGATGTAGGCCGTCTGCATGATGTCGGTGATGTTGGCCGAGGTGAGTTTTTCGCTGGCGGTGTACACGTGAACGGAAAAAGGGATTTGCTGAGGCGAAAGGGAGAGGGAGAGCGAAGATTAATTCAGAAGCCAGGAAGCCGGGAGGCTGCGGTAGGATTCGAAGGCTCTGGTTCTTGGCTTTAGAATATTTCAGGTTCCAAACGAAAGAGATTTTACAGGAGATAACGGAGGAAACGGAGAGAAGGCGGTCGGAATTAATGCAAAAGCCAGAAAGCAATAAAATGGTTCGAAGATGCGGGTGCTCTGGCTCCTGGTTTTCTGGCTTTTGAATTGTTCCGTTGTCTCCGTTGCCTCCTGTAAGAATTCCCCTCCTTAAACATCCAGGAATTGGACGTTGAGGGCGTTGTCCTCGATGAACTGGCGGCGGGGCGGGACTTCGTCGCCCATGAGCAGCGTGAACAGCGCATCCGCCTTGGCGGCGTCCTCGATATTCACCTTCAGCAGGCGGCGCTTCTCCGGGTCCATGGTCGTTTCGAAGAGCTGCTTCGGATTCATTTCGCCGAGACCCTTGTAACGCTGGATGCTGAGACCCTTGCGGCCGTTGGCGCGGATTTGCGCGACGATTTCGAGCGGACCGTGCAGTTCCGTCTTGGCTTCGCTCTTCTGGCCAGGGTTCTCGGTGATGGAGAACTGGGCGGCTTCGGTCGCGCTGAAACGCGCGATGTCGAGGCCGGTCGCGGCGATCGCCTTGATCAGCTTCGCCATCTCGGTGCTCTCGAAGATTTCGTGGATCGTGATGCGCTTGGTCGAGAGCGGGCGCTTCTCGCCGTTGAACGGGGCGGTGCTGTTGGCGGCGTTTTCAGCCTGCTCGGTCAGATCGGCATTGAGGCCGTGCTTCTGGAGAAACTGGGCGCGGGCCGTCTCGTCGCGGAGGAACTCGTGGGCCTCCTTGTTGCCTTCGCGGATGCGGGCGACGTAGCGCGGCAGCGCGTGCGTGGCGGCATCGTGCGTGTCGAGGTATTCGGCCAGGCCCGCGCCGTAACGCGTCACGCCGGCACCGAGTTTCTCGATCGCGGCGAGATTCTCCACGATCTTGTCCACCTGCGCCGGAGCGAAGACGTGGCTGTCGGAGTGGCGGGTGAGCACGACGTCCTCGGAGCCGAGCTCGAGCAGGATGCGGTTCAGCTGCTCGTCGTTGTCGACGTACTGCTCGCGCTTCTTGCGCTTGATTTTGTAGAGCGGCGGCTGGGCGATGTAGATGTAGCCGCGCTCGATCAGGCCCTTCATCTGGCGATAGATGAACGTGAGCAACAGCGTGCGGATGTGGGAGCCGTCCACGTCGGCATCCGTCATGATGATGATCTTGTGGTAACGCGCCTTTGCGACGTTGAAGCCGCCGACCGACTCGTCGCCTTCGCCAATGCCCGTGCCGCAGGCGGTGATGAGGGTGCGGATTTCCTCGTTCGAGAGCACCTTGTCGAGGCGGGCCTTCTCGGTGTTGATGAGTTTTCCGCGCAGTGGCAGGATCGCTTGGAAGCGGCGATCGCGGCCTTGTTTGGCGGAGCCGCCGGCGGAGTCGCCCTCGACGATGTAGAGTTCGGTCAGCGCGGGATCGCGTTCAGAGCAGTCGGCGAGTTTGCCGGGCAGGCCGCCGCCGGACAGAGCGCCCTTGCGGACGGTTTCGCGGGCTTTGCGAGCGGCCTCGCGGGCGCGGGCGGCGTTGAGGCCCTTGTCGACGATGCGCTTGGCGACGGACGGATTGGCGTCGAAGTAAAACATCAGGCCCTCGTACGAGATGGAGCCGACGATGCTTTCGACCTCGGGGGAGAGCAGCTTGACCTTCGTCTGCGACTCGAACTTCGGATCGCTGTGCTTGATCGAGATGACGGCGGCGAGGCCCTCGCGGACGTCGTCACCGGTGATCTGCGGATCCTTGTCCTTGAGCAGATTGTTCGCCTTCGCGTGCTGATTGATCGCGCGGGTGAGGGCGCTGCGGAAACCCGACAGATGCGTGCCGCCGTCGGGATTGTGAATCGTGTTCGTGTAGCAGAGGACCTGATCGTTGTACGTGTCGTTGTACTGCAGGACGACCTCGGCGTGGACCTCGGCGTCCTTGTCGTCGAGTTTGACCGTGGACTCCTTCGCGATGCGGATCGGCTTCGGATGCAGCGGCGTCTTGCCGGTGTTGAGCTGCTTCACGAATTCCTCGACGCCGTCCTTGTAGTAATAACGTTCCGGCTTGGGCTCGGCGGGCCGCTCGTCGGTGAAGATGATCTCGAGGCCGGAGTTGAGGAAGGCGAGTTCCCGCAACCGCTGGCTGATGCGGCCGGACTGGAACACCGTCGTCTCGCGGAAAATTTCGGCGTCGGGCTTGAAGGTGATGAGTGTGCCCGTGCCGCGGGCCTTGCCGATGACCTCGAGTTTCTTCGTGGTCTTGCCGCGCTCGAACTTCATGTGGTGCACCTGGCTGTTGCGGGACACCTCGACCTCGAACCATTCGGAGACGGCGTTCACGCATTTGGCGCCGACGCCGTGCGTGCCGCCGGAGAATTTGTAACCGCCCTGGCCATACTTGCCGCCGGAGTGCAACGTGGTGAGCACCATCTCGACGCCCGGAATCTTGTAGATCGGGTGGATGTCGACCGGGATGCCGCGACCGTTGTCGCGAATGCTGATCGAGCCGTCGACGTGGATGGCGACCTCGATGCGCGTGCAATGTCCGGCCAGATGCTCGTCGACGGAATTGTCCAGCACCTCGGAGACGCAATGGTGCAGCGCGCGTTCATCGGTGCCACCGATGTACATGCCGGGCTTCTTGCGCACGGCTTCGAGGCCCTCGAGCTTGCCAAGTTGGGAGGAGTCGTAGGTACCCGAGATGGCTGGATTCTTCTGCGGTTCGAGGGAGTCGGGAGTGTCGGACATGAAGAGGGTTCGGGAGGGATTGGCGGGCCGAAAATGAAAGGCAAAAATTCTCGCAGAACGGCCGGACTGGCGAGGGTTTTTTTGAGAAAAAACCAGCGCAACAGGCCCGCTTTTTTGGCGATTATGGGCTTGCGGTCGCAGGGGGTGGTGGGGACCCCGGGGTAGCGCGAGATGGCGGGCGCGAATTGCGGCGCGGACCGGGGCGAAAAGGGCGGTTTTTGTCGGCGGGGTGCCCGCACCGCGCGGACGGGGAGCAGCGGGTCCGAGGGTCTCGCGGGCTGATTGCAACCCGCCCACGCGGAGCCGGCAGGCCAACGGCCGAGACTTTCATTTGACCGTCGACGGGCCGGCGGCAGAGTGGTCAACGCATGCCGAACCCGGTGATTCAAGCCCTGTTGATCCTGCAAGACCGCGATCTCAAGCGACTCGGCGTGGAAGGGCAGCTGAAGACAGTGCCGGGCGACATTGCCCGCGTGGAGCAGAAAATTGCGGCCGAGAAAGCGGCGATTGACACCGCCCGCACGGAGATGCGCGAACTCGAGGCGAAGAAGAAGGTGCTAGAGACGGAGATCGGCTCCGCCCAGGACAAGCTCGCGCGCTACCGGACCCAGCAGCTGTCCGTGCGCAAGAACGACGAATATCAGGCGCTCGGCCACGAAATCGCCACGACTCAGGCGCAGATTGGCGAGCTCGAGGGCAAGGAGCTCGAGATCATGTACGCGATCGACGAGGCGAAAAAGAAGTTCGTCGCGGCCGAGGCCGAGTTGAAGGCCAACATCTCCGGCCACGAGACGCGCATCAAGACGCTGCGCGATCGCGAGACGAGCCTGACCGCGGAATTGAAAACCGCCCAGGCCGACACGGCCGCGGCTCGCGCGCCGGTGGCAGAAGTTCGCCTCCGCGTGTACGATCGCATCGCAGCCCGCAACATGCCGGCGGTCGTGGCGATTCACGCCGCCAAGTGCGGCGGTTGCCATCTGAAGGTTTCGAGCGAAGTCGAATCCGCCTCGCGCAGCAAAACGCTCGAGCCAGCCTCGCCCCTGCCGACCTGCGATCAGTGCGGGCGGATTGTGTACTGGGATCATTGATCCGGGGCGGGGGGATTGCAGTGGGACCGTTGATTGCGCCGGGACCGCGACCGCCCCCGGTCGCACGTCATCCGTTGCCTTTGACCGTTCGATTGCGACCGGGGGCGGTCGCGGTCCCAGTCAGTCACATCTCTCTCTCGTGCGGATTCCGTCCCCCCCGTGATGCCGTCTTGCTTTGCGCGCAGATCGCGGCACGGTTCGGCCCCTGGCTTTGGGGCCTGGTCGTCGCTCCGAGTTCTTTGATCCCAAGGCGCGGGTAATGCCGCGCCCGTTTTAGAAAGTTCGGAGAGGAAAGTCCGGACACCACAGGGCAGGATGCCGCGCAAGCTTCACCGCAAGCGCGGGCAGCGCGTCTCAAAGCGCGTTGACGGACAGTGTCACAGAAACGCAGACCGCCTGTTTGGATCTCAGATCTCAGATCTGAGATTTCAGACGGGTAAGGATGAAAAGGTGGGGTAAGAGCCCACCGCGTCAGCGGCAACGCTGGCGGCATGACAAACCCCTTCCGGTGCAAGGCAAAATAGGTGGTTGGACGGCCCGTCCCATAACCACGGGTATGCCGCGCTTTCCCGCGCTCCTTCGGGAGCAACGGAAGGCGGGCTGGCGCAAGTCGGCCCGAGAAAAATGGCGACCGAACCCCGACTTGTCGGGGGGAACAGAATCCGGCTTACCGGCCCCAAAGCCAACTCTGCCGGGGATCGTCGGACAGGAGACAGGAGACGGGGGACAGAAGACCGGGGACAGGCGACAGGGGATTGGGCGTGCGATTCGGTTCGCGTTGGGACCGGTGACGGCACGAATGTCCTGCCACCCCGTTTCCCATGCTTTATCCCACTCGATGGATGGTCGCGGCCTTGCTGCCGCTCGCAGGTCTTCACGCGCAAGCCCCGCAGCCGGGCGGTGCGCCCAGCGTCGCCGCGCGCGAAGCCGCTTTTCTGGCCGAGGCGTTTCGCGGCATCACGACCAATGGCACGGTGCAGCCGGGACTGTTCCCGGTGCGCGCGACAGGTGTCTCCACGGATCCAGTACGCCAGGCTGCGGTGGCCTTTCTCGCCGCGCTCACGCCGGATCAACGCGCGCGGACGACGTTTCCCGTGAATGATCCCGAGTGGCGGAAATGGATGAACATCCATCGCTACACCCGCCAGGGCGTGAATTTCGACGAGATGACGCCCGCGCAACGCACGGTCGCCTTCGGTCTCCTGCAGGCGTCGCTCAGTGCGAAGGGCCTCAAGCTGTCGCAGGACATCATGAAGCTGAACCACACGCTCGCTGAACTGAACAAAAACAACTTCACGGAGTACGGCGAGTGGCTCTACCACATCACCATCATGGGCGAGCCTTCGGCCGACAAGCCGTGGGGCTGGCAGATCGACGGACACCATCTGATCATCAACTACTTCGTCCTGCGCGATCAGGTCGTGATGTCGCCGGTCTTCGTCGGCTCCGAGCCGGTCGTCGCTCCGTCGGGCAAATACAAGGGCGTCACGATTCTTCAGGACGAGCAGAACCGCGGACTCGCGCTGCTGCGCTCGCTCTCCGACACCCAGCGCGCTCGCGCTGTGCTCGAAGTGTCGAAGACCGGAAACAACAATCTCACCGAGGCGTTCAAGGACAATGTGGTGCTCGATTACGCGGGCCTGCCCGGCAAGGAGCTGAATGCCGCGCAGAAAGCGGATCTGCTCCGGCTGATCGAACTCTTCGTCGGCAACATGGATGCCGGTCACGCGAAGGTGAAGCTGGACGAGGTGCGCGCGCACCTGGATCGGACGCACTTCGCGTGGATTGGCGGCCACGCCGATGACAGCGTATTCTATTACCGGATTCATAGCCCGGTGATCCTGATCGAGTTTGATCATCAGCGCCCGGCCAACCTGCGGCACTTTGCCGCCAATCCACAGCTGCCGAATCGCGAGCACATCCACGCCGTCGTGCGCACGCCCAACGGCAATGACTACGGGAAGGACCTCCTCCGCCAGCACTACGAGCAGGCGAAGCACTGAGGCAGCCTCGCATTATATACAAGGGGAGGGTTGAGAGTGCGGCTCAGAGTGACTGAGGATTAACATGCCATTGGGTGGGCTTTAAGCAATTTTTCTCATGCCCGTCTTCCTTGGGTAAACCGCAGTCGGGAAACTGACGCGAATGAGCGGGCCGGATGTTCCGGCCCCGAATCTTGGCGACCTCTGACGAAGAAATCATTGGGTATCATTTTGTTAAAATTGCCGAATCGATGTCGGAAATACTTACGCAAAACGGCGGTAGTTCTACTGAGCGTTTGGAGTGGGTAGGTTTTTAATCGGCGTAAGCGACTTTTTGATAGATTCTTACGTCTTCCACCTGCGTCGGTTTTTTTGGGGGAACGCCGTAAGCTTGGAGAACTCGCTCCACTCCAATGAAAAAATCAATAAGCTGGTTTCACAGATTTGTCATCCTCGCCGCAGTCGTCGGCGTTTTCCATCGGGCACATGCGGTCTCCACGACCTTCTGGGCCATCAACCAGTTTACGACGATCCAGTCGCTAAACGGCGATACCGGGGCTGTCTTAAGTTCGATTCCCGTGCCGGTGGGATCGGGTAGCGCCGCTTCGATCGCTGTTATTGGAACGACGGGCTATTACACTCTATTGGGAGACACTAGAGTTTATAAAATAGATATGACAACCGGCGCATCTCTGGGCGTTGCGTTTACGACTTCGATTGCACAGAGCATGAACTCGATCGCAGTGACGGCTGACAATCATCTCTGGTTCGCTCACGGCGGCAGCGGAGCAGGCAATGTGCTCCAGGAATATGATACCGCCGGTACATTGTTGAGTTCGCACCTCTTTCCCACTTCGGCCTCGTCGTACCGCGATGGTCTAGTGGTTTTCAATGGCCTTGTAGTTGCGAATCGGGGTGACCAAATCGGGCCCTACGATATGTATTCGATTCCCGCCGGGAATGGTCCTTTGGCCTACGTGGCACCGGCTCCCGGAACCCCCTTTATTACGGCCTTAGGTGGCAACAACGGAATCGCCTTTAATGGCGTCAATTTCTACATTTCGAACGAACAGACCCACATTGTTACCAAATACGATTTGAACGGAGTTTTCGTGAGCCAAGCCAATCTTCCGGCAAATTCGCGCTACGAAAACTGGACCTTTGCAGCCCAAGACTTAGGAGGCGTTATTCAGCAGCCTAACCAGGGCAACGTTCCCGATGGCGGATCAAGTCTCGGGTTCTTTGGCTTCAGTCTAATGGCCTTGGCGTTTACGGGACGGCGTCGGTCGGCCTCATAATTGCGAGTCAGAATTCGCTTTTGCTGCCTTTAACGCCGACGGAAGAACAACACAGCCTTGGGGCTGTGTTTTCTTCGGTCGGCGTTTTTTCGTTGTGGTGATCGTTCTTAAGAGTTCGGCAACGTGATTAGTGCGGCAGCGCCTCGATCGTCGTCTTCAGCGCGTTGTACTGCGAGGCGGTGAGTTCGCGGAAGCGCACGCGGCGCGCATTGAGCAGCACGGGCTCAAGCGGCAGATCGTGGTTCACGTTGCGCAGCGACTGATGCAGACCCCAGAAGCGGCCGGCGGCAGTATACGGTCGCAGCGTCCACGGTTCCATGGCGACGCGACTTTCGAACATGGCGACCATTGAGCCGCGGATGTAGAGCCCCGTGCCGTTCCAGTGTTCGGAGAGGCGCGGGAAGTTGTGGACGCCGCCGCTGCTCTGATTGTTGGCACCGGAGCTCGGGGCGCCGTCGGTCAGGCCGGTCGGATTGTGATTCGTGGGCACGATGCCCATCAGCATCGCGGTGGAGATTTCCGTGCTGGAGGGTGGCAGCTTGTAGGTCGTGGCCGTGCCGCTGCCGGCGACCGTGTTGCCCATGAAGGGCATTGCGGCGGGGACGAACGACGTGTTCACGCCGTCGCGGCGATTGGTCGATCCGTCGGGATCCGTGGTGGACCAGCTGGTGGTATAGGCCGCGGCGTTGTCCTTGCGGTGCGCGCTCAGCGAATCCGACCAGCCGCCGGTTTGCTGGTACGACGTATTGAAGGTCGGCTGGGAGAGGATCGTGATGGCGTCGGCCATGACCGAGGTCAGGCGTTCGGATGTCGCCTCGGGATAGCGGGCGCTGTAACCGCCGGGATTGGCGGTGTCGGTCGAGGTCGAGTTGATCGTGCCGTCGGCGTTGAAATGCCCGACGAGATAGGCGGCGTCGTTGGTGGCGAAACTGAAGCCGGTGCGGCCCGGGTACGTCGTACCGTCGAGGGAGATCACGGAACCGCGGCCATTCCAGAGCCGCACGCCGGAGTCGATGCGATTGGGCGCGCCGGAAGTCTGGGCGCGCACCTCCGCATCGACGGAGTGAACGTAGACAGTGATGCCGTCGAACCAGGGGGACGCGGAGGCAGTATTGATCAGGTCAGTGGCGGCGACGGCGAAACTGCTGGGATTGCTCTTGATCAGGGCGTCGTTGGGGTCCGCCGGCGCGAAGTACATCTTGAAGGGATCGGCGCCGCCTTGTTTGCCGATGGTGATCCAGCGGCCTTCCTGGGCCGGCGCGGCGATGGCGGCGATGCTGCTTTGCTTCGCGAGACTGAACACCTTTGTCGTGGTCGTGACACCCTTCGTGGCGGTGATCGTAACGGTGCCGGTATTGGCGCTCAGGGCGGAAACGGTGTAGCGATTCGCGTTGGGGCCGGAGCCGAACGCGCCGGTGACGCTGCTTACGGCGGCGGTGTACGTCCAGTTGGCGGTGTCGTCGATGCCGCCGACATAGACGCGCATCTCGGTGATCGCATCGGTGTAAATCGGAGTCGTGCCGGTCGAACTCGTGGGGACGACATGGTAGTCGTTCGTCAGCGCACTCGTCACCGTCGTGGTGGTGTCCGAGACGATCGGAATGATCTCCTCGTCGCAGAGGCGCGCGGCAGTGGGCGCAGCGCCGGCCAGGTACAGGCGCACGCGCAAATGGGTTTTTCCTGAAGAGGGCGTGTAGACGAAAGAGCTCTCATCGGTGGAGGACGTATACCGGTCGGTGTAGGTGCTGCCGTCGGTGCTGTCGGCCACGATGAAACGCGCGGCGTACGCGGCGCTGGCGGCATTGACGGAGCGGCTGACTCCGCCGATCTGGATCTCGGTGGGCGCGTAGACGGCGGCTTGGGTGAGATTGATCGCATGCAGCGGGGCCACGGCCGGAAACGTGTCGAAGGCCGCGCCGATGCCGAGACCGTGGGCGGCGGCGGTGGCGGAGGCGTTGAAGATGAAATTGCCCCAGGTGGTGGCGTCGGTCGGCCGCGCGGAATAGTAGACAGTGCTCGTGGACGCGCTGTTGATCGTGCGCTCCACTGCCATCTTGAATCGCGTGAGATCGAAATCGACCTTCACGATCGGGCGGGGCGCGTAAGGATAGGTCGCGCGTTCGAACGGTGCGCCGCCCCGATTGTTGTTGGCGCGGCGGAGATCCCAGAAAAAGGCGTCGGCGAAACTGGCCATGGTGGGTGCCGCTGAGCCGGCGGCATAGCCCGTGTCGACCTGGTCCACGCCGCCGCCCTGAATCATCCGCAGCACCTGATTGTGGCGCACGGCGGTGTCGGCCCGGTAGGCGTTGGGCAGGTTGTTGATGTTGGCGTTGAGCGCGCCATAGCTCGGCTGGCCCGGCAGGATGACTTCGGACAGCGTATGGGTCAGGTCGGCGTTCACCTTGTTCAGCCAGCAGCGGTACGAGCGGGCGCGCATCGATACGGTCGTCGCGTTTGGTAACACGCCGGTGCGCACCTCGTCGTCAGGATTGACGATGATGTAGAGACCGGCGCGGCGGGCGAATTTGGTCTCCTTCAACTGGGCGGTGTCGGTGGCGGCCGCAGGTTCGATGATTTGACGGCCGTTGTCGCGATCATCGCCGGCGGTGTCGGGATCGTTCGTCTCCTTGTAGTTCGAGACGCCGGGCAGCACGAGCGGGGTGACGCCGTGCACGCTGGTGCGGAAGTTCACGCCGTAGGTCGACGAGGCGAAGGTTTTAAAGTTGGCGAGGCTCGAGGTACTGACAGCACTGTTGCCGTACTTGTGATCGCGCCAGAGAGCACCCGACCGGATATCGGTGACGGTGCCTGCGGTATTCTGTAGGCGCAGCGGCCCTGTGCCGCCGGGACCGGTGTCCGCGGTCCCGTTTTCATTGTAGAGGGGGCCCTTGTAGCCGGTGTCGGCGAAGAAACCGCCGGCCGCGCTCACGCGATCGGTGAACTGCAGGATGCTCGTGCTGTTGCCGGTCTGGTTGCGGGCGATCAGATTGCCGTTGGTGTGGATCGGACCGGAGATGATCATGTCGGCGCCGGGTCCGAATTCCATGTCCATGTTATAGAACACGGCGAACTGGAAGAGCGGCACCATGTCGGCCTCGAGGTCGTACTCGGTGTACGCGGCGATTGAACCGATCGACGGATGTGTGGCCGTGGCCTTCGCGATGATCGGAATCGTGCTGGTGTTCACCTGCAGGCCGGCGTTGGCGTTGTTGGGATTCGTGGCCGGATCGATGAACGTGTAACCGGTCGAGCCGGTCAGGCCGGCGCGGACCTCCATGCCGACGCTGTTCGACGTGAAGAGCGAATCGAGGACGCTGTTCGGCGGCAGATACGTCTGGTTTACGCCCGTCATGTAGGCGATCGGAGTGAAGCTGCGCAGCCGGTAGAGCTTGGTCGTGATCTGCTCCGCGGCGTAGGCGGAGATGTTTTCCGACATGTTCCGCGCGCGCAGCATCAGGCGGTGGCGTTCGTTCGAGCGGCGTTCACCGGTGCTGTAGATCAGCATGCTCGCGGTGAGGAGGGCCATGATTCCAATCAGGAACACGACCGTGATGAGCGCGGATCCGCGCCGGGTGGACCGCGTGAGTGGGAGAGCGTTCATGATGTTCATCGCCGGGGTGAAACGGTGTAGTTGAAACTGCTGCTGGAGATCAGGTTGTTGGCCGTGGTGCCGTTCACGAATTCCACGTTGATGGAGAAATTCTCGTTGGTGGCCGTGATCGTCGGTGCCTCGCTGCAAAATACCGGATAGAAATTCGCCGTGGTGCCGATGCGGCGTCCCTTGGCTCGCTCATGTAGCTGACGCGAGCCGCTGAATACCGGCGTCGAATTCAGATTCACGGCATTCAACAGCGCGACGAGGTCCGTCTGCGCGCTGGACTGACCGTAGTCGGTGCCCTCGTAGTAGCGGATGGGGGCCTCGTTGTTGCGGTTCGCCACCGTTGCGACGCGGTAGTAGATGCGGAACTGCCGGATCGCCGCGCTGCTAGATACCGCGGTCCGGGTGACAAGGACGACGCAGTCTCCATGCGCGATGCTGGCGCCGTAGGCATCCGTCTCGAGGGCCGACACCGAGGTCGTCAGGTTCACGGAGCCGTTCAGTGACTGGTAGGAGGGAAAGATGTAGAACTCCGAGGAATCGAGCGTCTCCTTGGCCATCTGCGCGGTGAAGTAGCGCAAGCTGGCGTTGGTCTGGAGCCGGACGCTGTCCTTGTACATCATCCGCAGGCCGAAGATGAACGTGCCCAGGCTGAGTCCGATGGTAATGACCCCGACGGACATGCTGATGATGGCTTCGACCAGCGTGAAGCCGGCGGTGGCGTTGCGCCGGTGCTTAGTGAACGTTTTCATTGGTCGTAACGGGTCCGAAGGAATACTTCCCGGTCGCGGATCGTGCGGGTGCTGCCGCCGTCCTGATAGCTGTAGGTGTAGACGACGGTGACTTTCTTGACCTCGCTCACGTCCTTGGCGGTGTCCGGAATTTCATCGATCCAGATCCACAGGTTCAACGAGAGCTCCTGGGACGCCGAGCCGGTGACGGTCGAAAGCGGCAGGGATCCGATAAAATTGTCGATGGCGCCCAGACTGGCGGCGGTGGCAGTGGGGAGGGGCGTGGTCGTCGGGGCCTGAGGCGCGCCGGACGCGGTGTGCACCACGCGCAGCCACACGGTTCGGTCCTGGTTGATCCGCACGCGAATGTAGGGCGGAAGATCGCGGACGGCAGCCGGAGCGGCCGCATCGATGTCGTAGCTCGGCATCAGGCCCTCGTAGTCGAATCCCTTCATCTGCTCGACGATGCCGTAGACCAGACTGGTGCAGGCGGCGTTGAGGACGCTCGACTCGGTGACGCGACGCGAGTGGAGAAACGACGTGATGAAGAGCACCATCACGCCCGCGAGCAACGTGAGCGCCACCATCACCTCGACCAAGCTCATGGCCAGCGTCGGAAAACCGAACCCGGACGACGCCGCGCGACGCGTTCGGCCGGGGACACCGCCAGGATCGTTTCGCTCAAACCGCAGGGTCGCCTTTAGCCGGTGGGGAAGAGAGTAGCTCATGGACAAGCCACCCTATCGGAAGACTAGCCCCGCCCATTAGGGGCAGATGGATGCGTTGATCAGGCCTATATGTAATAGGCCTGATAAGGCTATGCCTGACTAGGGCCGATACGTGCGTTGCTAACGACCGCTCTCCGGCTGGTTTGCGGGACTGGATTGCTGCACATAAAGGGCTGCGGCCTGGGCCCGGCGCTTCACTTGGAGCTTCTCGAACACCGTTACCAAGTAGTTCTTTACGGTGTTTTCACTGAGGCCGAGCCGTTGTCCGGCCTGCTTGTTGGTCATGCCTTCGGCGACGAGTGCGAGCACCCGGCGTTCCTGCGCCGAAAGGGCCGACAGGGCCTGACCGTGAACGAGTTCGCCGCTGCTGGCCCCACGGAGCAGGCTGAGGACGCGGGACGTCGCCTCCGGGTCGAGAATCGAGCGACCGGTGGACACATCGTAGACCGCCTGCACCAATCCCGCCGGATTGATCTCCTTCATCAGGTAACCGTGGGCACCGGAGCTCACCGCATCGTATACGAGGTTGTCGTTGGAATGGGCGGTGAGGATTACGACCCGCGTCTGCGGCAGCTGGGCGAGAATTTGCCGGCAGGCATCGAACCCGCTGCCGTCCGGCATGCGAATATCGAGGAGCACCACCTGCGGTTTCAGTTTCAATGCTTCCTGCACACCGGCCTCGACCGAGCCCGCCTCGCCCACCACCTGAATCAGCGGATTGGTGGAGCGTTCCAGCACAGTCCTGACGCCCACGCGGATGAGTTCGCTATCGTCCACCAGCAAAACCCTGATCGGTGCGCGCGTGGCATTCATAAAGGGAACAACTGCTGACGACCACACTCGTGCGCGAGCCTGTTCGTGACGAGTGCAAAGCCGCGCCGCCCCGGCCGCGCGCGACTGACCGCCGGGAAAAAATCGACCGCCGGAGCGCAGTCGTGGTGCACGTCGGTAGAATGCGACGGGGGTCGACCGACAAAACCCTTGACTCAGGGGCGCGCGTTTGAGTCTTTGGCCAGCTCCAATCTTTCGATCGCTATGGCCAACACGAAATCCGCTATCAAAGCCGCGCGCAAAGCTGTGCGCCTGACCGAACGTAACCGCGGGGTTAAGACCCGTCTCAAGACGTTGCGCAAACGGCTCGATGCTTTGATCGCCGCGAAGGACGCCGCCGCCGGCAAGACCGCCGCGGCCGACTACGTCTCCGCGATGGACAAGGCCGTGAAGTCGGGCGTCGTCCACAAGAACGCCGCCTCCCGGGCCAAGGCCCACGCTTCCAAGGCGCTCGCCGCCAAGTAAGGCGCCCGCGACGTTCCGACGTCGCCCGCTCCCTTTCTTCTCCTTTCACCCCGCTCGCCGTTGCGCGCGGGGTTTTTTGTTGCCCCCCGTGCGTCGCGTGACGCCGGCCGCGTCGTCCTGACGGCCGGCCGCAGCCAGCCTTGCACGCGGCCGAAACCCGCTTTCATCTTCGGCCCCGATGTCATTCGTCCGCTGCCACCGCCACTTCCTCTCGTGGGAACGGCCGTGGCTGCCGCAGATCGCGGCGTGGCTCGGACGCGAATGGGACGGATCCGGGCCGCTCGATCTTTCCCGGACACTGGCGCTCGTGCCGACGCGGCAATCGGCGCGGCGGCTGCGCGAGGCGCTGGCCGAGCATGCGGCGCGGCACGGCGCGGCGGTGTTCCCACCGCGTGCCCATACTCCGGATACACTGCTCGCGCTCGCCAGCGAGGGTGCCGGCGTTGCCACGCGACTCGAAGCGCTGCTGGCGTGGGCGGAGGTGCTGCGTGGCGTGGACCTGACCGCGGTGCCGGCCGTGTTTCCCGTCGCGCCGCCCCGACGTGATTTTGCGTGGAGCTGGCGTCTCGCCGAGAGTCTGTTTCGGCTCCAGTCCCAGCTCACAGAAGCCGGGCTTGGTTTCGCCGACGTTGCGCCGCGCGCCGGTCCGGAGTTTCCCGAAGGCGAACGCTGGCGACAGCTCGCGCGGCTGGAACAGTTGCAGATCGACGCCCTGGCCGCGCGTGATCGGGTTGAGCCGCACGCCGCCCGCCGTGCGTTCGCCGCCGACCCGGTGCTGCCGCCGGAGATCGAACGGGTGGTCGTGCTGGCGTCACCGGACCCTTTGCCCTTGCTGGTTGGAATGCTCGACTGCTGGGCCGGGCGCGTGCCGGTGGACGTCGTGGTATTCGGACCGCTGGACAAGACCGATCTGTTTGACGGCGCCGGCCGGCCGGTGCCGGACGCCTGGGCGCAGCGGGTGATTGCGCTGCCCGACTTCGAGCGTCGTGTGCACGTGGTTACGGATCCGGCTGCGGAAGCGAGTCGCGCGACTGACATCATCCAGCGGTATCCCGAACCCGACGGTCATGTCGCCGTCGGCCTAGCGGATCCGGACGTCCTGCCGCGCCTGGAGCACACGCTCGCGCGCGCCGGTATCGGCTACTACAATCCCGAGGGGCGCGTGCGGCGGAGCGAGGGTCTTTACACGTTGCTGGCGGCCCTGGCCGCGCTCGCGCGCGAAGCGTCGTTCGATACGATGGCCACGCTTGCCCGCTGTCCGGACTTTCTGGCGTGCCTGCAGGAGCGATGCGGCGCGGATTTTTCCGTGGCGGATTTTCTCGAGGAACTGGACGACCTGCGCGCCGAACACCTGCCGGCCGATCTCGACCAGGCCCGACGCGTGGTGCCTGGTCCCGAGTCATCGGTCGCGCGCGGGCTGCAGGTGGTGGCCGATTTGCGCGCGGTGCTGCGCACGGAGGAGTTTCCCGCGAGTGCACTGGCGGCGCTGCAGCTGGTGTTCGGTGAACGCCGGCTTGAACTGCGGCGGGCGGACGATGCGCGCGTGGCGGAAGCGGCGGCGGCGTGGCGCGACGTCATGCGCGAATGCGCGGCCGCCCGCGATCAGTTTGCCGGTCTCGAATCCGATGACGCCTGGGACGTCGCGCTCCGGCTCTATGGCGACAGCCGCCGCACCGAGGAGAAGCCCGACGCTTCACTCGAACTGCAGGGGTGGCTGGAGCTGCTCTGGGAAGACGCCCCGCACCTCATCGTGGCCGGAATGAATGACGGCCTGGTGCCGGACGCGATCGTCGGCGATCCGTTTCTGCCGGAGTCACTCCGCGCTCGGCTCGGTCTGCGCTCGAATGCGGCGCGTTTCGCCCGTGACGCTTATTTGCTGGAGGCGATGGCGACGTCGCGCGCGCAGGGCGGCCGGCTCGACGTGCTGTTGGCGCGGGCCTCCGGTGGGGGCGACCCGCTGCGGCCGTCCCGACTCTTGTTGCGCTGCGACGACGCGCAGCTGCCCGCGCGGATCGATTTTCTCTTCCGGCCCGCGGCGAGCGAGGCACCCGAGCCGCCGTGGACTCGCGCCTGGAAACTGAATCCCCGTCGACTGCAGCCGCCGGCCAAAGTGCCGGTGACGGGCCTGCGCACCTGGCTGGCGTGTCCGTTTCGTTTCTATCTGACGCAGGTGCTGCGGATGGAGCCCGTGGATCCGGAGAAGACGGAGATGGACGCGCGGGACTTTGGCACGCTGTGCCACGCGGCGCTCGAGGCGATGGCCCGGGCGCCCGCGTTGCGCGATTGCGTGGACGAAGCGGCGCTCCGGGAGTTCCTGCTCGCCGAATTCGATCGCGTGGCGCGAGCGCGTTTTGGTGAACAGCTGACGCTGCCAATCGTGGTGCAGCTGGAATCAGCCCGGCAGCGCCTGGGCAAGGTTGCGGCGTTGCAGGCCGCGGAGCGCGCGGCGGGCTGGATCGTGCAGCGGGTCGAGTGGGCGTTCTCGCTGGACGTCGGCGGTCTCGAGGTGCGCGGAAAAATCGACCGAATCGATCGGCATGAAACCACCGGCGCGTGGCGCGTGCTCGATTACAAGACGTCGGACACCGCGGTGCCGCCGGTCAAATCCCACCTGCGGCCGCAGCGCGAGGGCGAGGACGTATTGCCCGACTGGATGCGCGTGAACGTTGACGGCCGCGACTGCGTGTGGGCCGACCTGCAGCTGCCGATGTACATCCGGGCGATCGCCGCGGAGGCGGGTGGCGCGGGCGCGGTTTCCTGCGGTTACATCAACCTGCCGAAGGCGGCCAGCGAGACGGCGTTGGCGCTCTGGCCGGAGCTTTCCGGTGATCTGCTGGCGGCGGCGCAGGCGTGCACCGAAGGGGTGGCGGCGCGCATCCGCGCGGGCGAATTCTGGCCGCCGGTGGAACTGGATGCCGACCGCGATCCGTTCGGATCGCTGTTCCATCAGGGGGCGGTCGAAACTGTCGCGTGGGAGGCCCCGTCATGACGCTCCGTCACATCATGATCCTCGCGTCGGCGGGATCGGGAAAAACCTACGCGCTGACCAACCGCTTTGTCAGCCTGCTGGCCGCGGGCGCGCCGCCGGAGCGGATCGTGGCCCTTACGTTCACGCGCAAGGCAGCGGGCGAGTTCTTCGATGAGATCCTGCACAAGCTGGGGCGCGCGGCGCGCGATCCCGGATTTGCGGCGCGGCTGGCGGCCGATATCGAGCAGCCCGCGCTGGGCTGCGCGGATTTTCTCCGGTTGCTGCGTGGCGTGGTCGATGCGATGCCGCGACTTCGGCTCGGCACGCTCGATGGATTTTTTGCGCGCATCGCCCGGGCGTTTCCGCTCGAGCTCGGACTGACGGGCGATTTCGAAGTCCTGCAGGAGCACGCGGCGCGGGTCGAGCGGCGGCGGGTGTTGCAGCGGATGTTTGCGCGCTCGCCGGACGGACTCGATGCGGCCCAGCGGGATTTCATCGATGCGTTCAAGCGGGCGACCTTCGGCACCGAGGAGAAGCAACTGGGCGGGCGGCTCGACGGATTTCTCGACGAGCATCAGGAGACGTTTCTCGCGGCCCCGTCGCCGGCCCCGTGGGGCGATCCCGGCCGCATCTGGCCGGACGGCTGCGAGTGGCTCGAGCCCGGCGGACCCAGCGTCACGGACGCGTTGGCGTCGCTGCGTCAGTCGCTCGAGCGGCGCGGTCTGCCGGAGAAACAATTTGCGCGCTGGACCCTCTTCTTTGGCGCGTTGCCCGAATGGCGGCCCGGCGCGCCGCTGCCGGCGCCCGTGGAGTACATCCTGAAAAACGCGCTCGCGGTGTGGGCTGGCATCCGCGACGGAGCGGCGGAGATGGTGGTGGAGCGAAAGAAGCTCGCGCTCGGCGCCGTCGAATGCGCTGCGCTCGCGGCGATTCTGCGGCACATCGTCGGCGGGGAGCTAATGCGCCGGATGGAGTCGACGCGGGGCATTCATGCGGTGCTGCGCAGCTACGACGCGGTGTATCACGACGCGGTGCGGCGCAGCGGTCGCCTTACGTTCTCCGACGTGCAGCGTCTGCTGCAGCCGGACGTCAGCGGCGAAACGCTCGCACGTTTCGAATCCGACGAAGTCGGCGGTCGGCTGTTGATCGATTTCCGGCTCGATGCGCAGTTCGATCACTGGCTGCTGGATGAGTTTCAGGACACCAGTTACGGCCAGTGGAGCGTGCTGCGAAACCTGATCGACGAGGCGGTGCAGGATGCGAGCGGACAGCGCAGTTTCTTCTGCGTCGGCGATGTGAAACAGGCGATCTACACTTGGCGCGAAGGCGACCCGCGCCTTTTTCGCGAAATCTACGATCACTATAACCAGTCCGCGCCCGGCACGATCGTGGATCAGCACCTGGTGCAGTCCTTCCGCTCCGGACCGCCCGTCATCGCGATGGTGAACGCCGTGTTCGGCCAGCCCCTGGTATTGACGGAGTTGTTTCCCGGCACGGCCAGCGCGGCCTGGAACCGGGAGTGGCGGGATCACTCGTCGGCGCGACCCGAACTGGGCGGACACGCGGCGTGGCTGCAGGCCGAGGATGCGGCCGGCCGCGCGGCGCTCACGGTGCAGTTGCTCCACGAAATCGCCCCGCTTGAGCGCGGCCTCACCTGTGCGGTGCTGACGCAGACCAACGCGATGGCCACCACGCTGGCCGATGTGTTGCGGCGCGAGGGCGGCATTCCCGCGCAGGCGGAATCCGATCTGCACATTGCGACGGACAATCCGCTCGGTGCCGGCCTGCTCGCGCTGGTGAAGGTCGCGGCGTATCCGGGCGACCGGCTGGCGAAGGAGCACGTCGCGATGTCGCCGCTCCAGGCGGTGCTCGAGGCCGAGGGCATCCGGGATGCTGATACGCTGACGCGCCGGGTGCTCGGCCGCATCCACGCCGACGGGTTCGAACGGACCATGGAGTTCTGGGCGCGACGCCTTGAGGCGAAACTGCACCCGGCCGACGCCTTCAGCCGCGGGCGGGCGCGGCAGTTTGTCGCCGCCGCGGCCTTGTTTGATGCCACCGGAGAACGCGACGTCGCCGCCTTCATCGCCTTCATGGAGCGCCACGCGATCCGGAGCGTCGAGGGCGCGGGTGTTGTCCGGGTGATGACGATCCACAAGTCCAAGGGACTCGGCTTCGACGTGGTCATCCTGCCGGATCTCGAGGGCCAGCGCATCGATCAACGGCGTTCCGGCCTGGCGGTGCAGCGCAGTGCTGACCGGACGGTCGAGTGGATCCTGGATCTGCCGCCGAAGCTCTACACTGAACCCGACGCCACTTTGAGCGCTCACGTAGAGGCGGCGGAGGCGATGGCCGGCTACGAGGCGCTCTCGCTGTTGTATGTCGCCATGACGCGGGCCAAGCGGGCGATGTACGTCATCACCAAGCCGGTCGGGACGTCGGCTTCACGCAACTACCCCAAGCTCCTGGCGGAAACGATCGGCGCTGAAACGCAGCCGATCCGCATCGGAGCCGTAACTGCGGACGGTACGTGGAGCGCAGGCGATCCGGACTGGTATCGCGCGCTGATTCCGGCGCAGGCTGATCCCGACGGCGGCAACGCGAGTAAGGAGCATGCATCCGACCTGGTCACCGCGGAACCCGCGGTGCGGCGACCGGCGCGCCGGCCGTCGGCGCAAGCCGCGGGCAAGACGTTCGCCGCGCAACTGTTTGCCCTCGATACCGGCGACGCCGCGGAATTCGGCAATGTCGTCCACGGACTTCTGGCCGAGGTGGAGTGGGCGGACACGGCCGCGGTTGGCGAATGGGGCCGGCGGGGTTTACCCGCGGAGGCGGTCAGCGAAGCGCTGGCGTGCCTGCGGGCACCGTCGCTGGCCGGGGTGTGGGCGCGGACGGCCGGGGCGGAGGTGTGGCGGGAGCGTGCGTTCGAGGTGGTGCTCGATGGCGCGTGGGTGGCCGGGGTGTTTGACCGCGTGATTGTGCAGCGGGACGAGCGAAATGCGGTGCACGCGGTGACGGTTTTCGACTTCAAGACCGATCGGGTGGGGGATTCGGCCGGAGTGGAGGAGGCCTTGTGCCGCCATTCGGCCCAGTTGAATCTTTACCGTCGGGCGGCAGCGGTTTGCGCCGGCGCGCCCTTGGAGTTCGTGAGCGGCGAAATCGTCTTAACGCGCCTCCAAAAGCGCCTCTTGGTGCCGCCGGCGTAAATTCGGCTTTACAGCCCGTCGCTCCCGCCGCACGGTACCCCTCCGCCAAATCAAACCACCATGGGCAATCTGAAAAAGAAACGTCGTCTGAAGATGAACAAGCACAAGCGCAGAAAGCGCTTGAAAGCGAATCGCCACAAGAAGCGCACGTGGCAGAAGTGAGTTAAGACGCGCCCGTCGTCCCCCTTTTCGATTTCGAAACCCGCCGCCATTCGCGGCGGGTTTTGTTTTTTTGTGCCCCGGAGAGTCGCCGCGACCGGGGCCCAGGGAGGGTGGCTGGCGTGTATCAGCGGAGATGACACGGCAGCGATCGGCGGTGGCGGAACCTTTGCTTAAGAAACCGTAAATAGCGGGTCTTGGGGGGAATGGGGTGCTGATTGGGGTTGTAAGGGCCGATGAGGTGATGGCCAAACTGCGCCCAGCTGCATGTTATTCTCAAAAAAATCCAAAGGCTTTTTCGTCGAGCAGAACGACCATGCCGTGCTCGTGGCGCGGACGTCGTCGGCGGTCGCGCCCTTTGTCATTGAGGAGCTCCGGGAGTGTGCGCCGGGCGACGCGGCCGAGCTCGACGCCATCCTGGCGCAGTTGCAGCCGAAGAAGAGCCCGAGCGGCTTTGTCCATGCTTCCGTCGGCATCTATCCGTCGCGCCGCCTCGTCCGCCGGCACACGGTTGAGCCGAAACGGATGAAGGAGCCGGCCTATCTGGTCGAAATCTGCACGCAGCAGTTTCACATCGACCAGGACAAGTACGCCCTCGCGATTCTCGACGCGACCGACGGCACGGACCTCGATCTCGTGAAGGGGACGCAGAAGGACGCCGTTTTCTGCGGTCTGCCGATGGATGACGCGGTTGAGACCCAGACCTCGCTGCTCGAGCGCGGCATTTATCCCGAACGCCTTGAACTCGGTTCAATCGCGACGATCGGCGGCGTGGCGAGCTGTCTCGCGAGCATGAAGGTCAAGACCCCGGTGCTCGTGCTCGAGATCGGCGCCGATGCGACCCACTCGTACATTGTCACGGCGAACGGCCTCGAGGCCTCGCGGTCGTTTGCCCAGGGCCTCGATGCCATGGTGCCGATCGTGCAAAAGGAGCTCGGCCTCAAGGACGAGGAGTCGGCCAAAAAGCTGTTTTACTCGAACACCTTTGATTTCACCGGCATGGGCCCGTTGCTCGTCAAGCGGCTCCTCAAGGAGCTGCAGTCGGCCATCGGTTTCTACGAGGTCCAGACCGGGCAGTCGGTCGGCCAGGTGCTGACGACGCAGCTTTCGCCCAAGCTCAAGTGGATCGACGGCGCCATCGCGAGCGCGCTCGGCATCAGCTGCCTCACGCTCGACACCACCGCCTGGCTGCAAGCCTCCCAGATTTCCGTTCCGGACGCCTTTGCCAAGCAGACGCAGGATATCCGCTGGTTCGGACTCCTCGCGCTCATGGCCCAAAACGACCCTGTCAATGCTGTCCTTGTTGAAGAAAAAAAGTGAGGCGGATTCCGCCCCGGTCGTGCCGGCCTGGCACCCGAACTTCCGCAACTACGAACGGTTGCCGGACGTCAAGGCCGTGCGCACCGCATTCTTCGTCAACGGCGTGTCCATCACGCTCGTCGTGGCGCTGGCGGCCTACTTCGGCCTGCGCGAGTGGCAGCTTTACTCGCTCGGCCAGCAGATCGCCCAGGTGCAGGCGCAGATCGACCGGGACAAACCCACCAGTGATCTGGCGCTCGCCCTCTACAAGAAATTCCAGACCGAGGAGGCGCGTCTGGCCGAAGTGGATACGTTCGTGACCTCGAAGCCGATCGTCTCGACCCTGCTGGTCCGCCTTGCGCAGACCCTGCCGGTCAACGTCGCGCTCGACTCGGTCGAGCTGCGCGACACGGGCATGACGCTCCGCCTTTCCGTCAAGGGCGACTCCGCCGCCGCCAGCGGTTATGCGACGGCCTATCTCGAGCAGCTGCGCGCCGACAAGGAGCTTTCTCAATTTGAAGAGGCGACGTTCACCAGCACGCCGTCGCGCAATCCCGGCACCGGCCGGATGGCCGTGGAGTTCCTGCTCCGCAGCAAACCCGCCACCGGAGGGAAGAAGTCATGACCAACGAGGAAGCGATGGTCCTGATCAAGAAGAACCCGATCAGCTTCGGCTGCGGGGCGCTCAGCTTCGTGCTGGCAATCGGGCTCTATCTCCGCAGCGAGGCCATGCCCGATGCTGAGGCGGCGCTCATCCAGAAAACGGCCGCGGGCGAGCGAATCGCCCTCAACATCAAGTATTCCGCCCAGCTCAAGGAGCAGCTGGAAACGCTCACGAACGCGGGCCGCGAGATCGACAAGCGCGTCATCCGCAGCAGCCAGCTCGGCACGAACACGCAGTATTTCTACAAGGTCGAGGCCGACACCGGCGTGAAGATTCTCGATCTGCGCCAGACGACGCCCGCCGTTTCCACCCGTCCGGCGAAGGCCAGTTTCCTCCCGGTGGGTTTCGCGGTGACCGCCCAGGGCACCATGACCCAGCTCCTCCAGTTCCTGCGCGAACTGGAGAACGGCGCCCACTACAGCCGCATTCTCAGCGCGAGCTGCGTCGGCAGCCCGAGCGCCCGCAACGCGCCGGTGACCCTGACGCTCAGCCTGGAACTTCTCGGTCAACCATGATCAAACGCATTCTCACCTGTGGCGGCGTCGCCGCTGCGGCCCTGCTGGCACCGCGCACGTTCACCCTCATCGGCGTGACGTTTCTGAGCGCGGCCCTGCCAAGCGGCTTTGCCGCCGCGCGCGTCACCTCCGACTTGCCGCCGCCGCAGAAACGCCAGCTCTCCGTGGGCAACGCCGAGCGGCTGTCCCAGCGCAAGCCGCTGCCGGCCCTGCCGTCGGGTTTCGAATCACCGTTCAATCCGCCCGGCTTCGACCGGCCTGAGCGCGCCGAGGCGCCCGCTCCCGTGGCCGCCGGCCCGGTGCGGCCCGTCGCGCCTCCGGGCGCCCGTGAGACGCTGGAGAAGCTGGCCGGCCAGCTTGTGCCCAGCGGCACCATCCAGCGCGGCGGCACCCAGCGGCTGCTGATTGGAGGCAAAGCTTTCGAGGTGGGGACTCGTTTCACCGCCACGTATAACAGTGAAGACTACGAGCTCGAGCTCGTGGCCATCGATCGCACCACCTACACGCTGCGCTACCGCGGCGAGGAAATTACCCGGCCCATCAAACCTGTTCGATAAAATGAACACACGCACGCTCCTGATCATCGTCCCTGCGCTGCTGGCCGCTATGCCAGCCCTCCGCGTGCTGGCTCAACAGCCCGCCGCTCCCGTGGCTGACGACGCCACCGCGACCACTGCCGTCGCGCCCGCCGCCCTCGTGCAAGCCGAGCCGGCTCCCGCTGTCGCGGTCGAAACGTCCGCGCCCGCCCCGGTGGCCACCGTTGCCGCCGTGGCCGCCGCCGTGCCGAAGGCCGACGAAGCACCCGCCGGCACCGCGACCAAGTCGAAGGACGCCGCGGGCCGCGACACCCTCTCGGTCGATTTCCCCGATGAGGACGTGCGCAACATCCTGCGCAACGTCGCCGACCTCTTTGAGCTGAATATCATCATGCCGGATACACTCCAGGGCAAGACGACCATCAAGCTCCGCGACGTCACCTGGCGCCAGATCTTCCAGAGCGTCCTCCAGCCCGTCAACTTCACCTACATCGAGGACGGCAACATCATCAAGATCGTCAGCAACGAGAGCCTCCTGCAGGAGCCGACCTCGACCGACGTCTTCCTGATCAATTACGCCAAGGCGAGCGACATCCTCCCGACGGTCACGTCGCTGGTCGACGCCGCCGCGGGCGGCAAGATCGTGGTCGACGCGCGCAGCAACAGCCTCGTCATCACCGAGCGCCCGTCGCGCATGAACCGCATCCGCCCGATCATCGAGCAGCTCGATCGCGCGACGGACCAGGTCATGATCGAGTCGAAGTTCGTCGAGGTCAGCGACAGCGATGTGAAGAACATCGGCGTCAACTGGTCCTCGCTCGCGAACTACCAGATCAACGCCGGCAAGCTCGGCCTCGACTTCAAGCGCGACCGCGACCAGAGGGCCGAGAATGGCTATAACAACACGCTCGGCAACACGCGCATCGGCACCAACACGACGACCGGCACCACGCTGACCTCGGTCAACAACGGTCAGAACAGCGGCTCGACGAATTCCAGCACGGTCACCTCGACCGGCGGCATCGTCACCTCCACGTCCTCGACCGGCACGACCGGCGGTCTGACGAACGGCACCACCGTGACGAACACGAACGGGACCAACAATCAGATCGCGGACGGCGTGAACAACGTGTTCAACAACCTGAGCTCGCTGCTCAACGCCGACGGCACGACTCGCACGCTCAACGCGGTGTTCTCCGCCAGCGATTTCAACCTCGTGCTGAGCGCGCTGCAGTCGATGCAGAAGACGAAGGTCGTTTCCAATCCGACGATCGTCACGCTCAACAACACCCAGGCCGTGATCAACGTCGGCCAGGAGCGCCCGATTCCGAACTACACCTACAACTCGGAGCGCGGCGTGTACGAGGTCAGCGGCTTCACCTACCGCCCGATCGGCGTCATCCTGAAGGTCACGCCCCAGGTCAACTCGCGCGGCTTCATCAAGCTCTCCGTCGAGCCCGAGGTCAGCCAGTCGAACCGTGATGCGAACTTCAACGGTGCCGCAATTCCGATCGTCGAGTCCCGCAAGGCCAACACCACCGTGTCCCTCAAGGATGGATTCACGATGGGCATCGGCGGCCTGATGCAGAGCAGCACCACCAACGGTTCCAACAAGGTCCCGGTGCTCGGCAACCTCCCGGTCCTCGGCCGGCTCTTCAAGTCCGACGCCAAGAACATGGAGTCGACGAATCTCATCATCTTCATCACGGCGAAAACCATCAGCCCCGAGGGCGCGACGGTCGAACAGGTGTTCGATTCCGAGCGCGTGCGCGGCCTGAACATGACGCGTGAGGAACTCCCCGGTCATCGTGACGGATCCAATCCGTTCATGTCGTCCATCCCTCCGGCCAAGAAGTGAGCGCAACGCGCAGCCAACCCAGCGTTCGACCAACCCGTCCGCTCATGAAAACAATCTTTCGAAACCTAGGCCTCGCGGCGTCCCTTGCCGCGCTCGCGCCTCTCGCCCTGCTGGCCCAGCAGGAGCCGATCATTGCGGTGGATATCACGACCATCGGCATCGCGTCCGGCACCGGCTCAGTCATCGACGTCGGCATCATCGCGGGAGGCAGTGGCTATACCTCAGCTCCGACGGTCACGCTGACCGGCGGCGGTGGCTCCGGTGCTACTGTTGTCGCAAGTATCAATGGAGGTGCCGTCACAGGACTCACCATCACTAACGGAGGCTTTAATTACACCAGTATTCCTAGTATAACGATTGCTCCGCCTGGAACGCAGGCGACGGCGACGCCCATTGTCGATTCGAATGGGGTGGTGACCGGTTTCAGCGTGAACGGAGGTTCCGGCTACTCGACGGTGCCTTCCGTTTCTCTCAGCGGTGGCGTCGGCTCGGGACTCACCTTTTCCACCGGATTGTCTGGTGATGCTGTCACGCTCACGGTGATTACCGGTGGGACCAACTACAGCAGCAGTAATTTGCCGAGAGTCGAAATCGCGCCTCCCGGAACCAGAGCGACTGCAACTGTACGCGACTTGGGACAAGCCTTCGTTCAACCATTCCAGAACGAGTCCTACGGTGGAGTGGGTACGACCATCAATCTTACAGCACTCGCTAGTGGAACCGGGGGATCCTATACATACACGTTTTTTGTTAATGGTATCCAACTGGGGCCTCCGGTAACCGGTGGTTCGAAAGTACCCGTGAAACAGTCCTGGGCTCCGCCGCAACCGGGATCCTATTTCTTGACCGTGACCGCGAACGACGGTCTGCACACGGCGACCTCCCTGGCCGTCCGTTATTTTGCCACCGGAACCGCGATCATCGGCCCCGTGGATAATGCGCTCGTTCCGAACGGCTCGTCGGTCGTCTTACAGGCAACGGCGACACCGGCGCCTTCCGGGCCGAACGCGTTTGTCCAACGCATGGACTTCTATGTGGATGATGTCCTCGTCGGCAGTGACTACACGTATCCGTATTCGTACATCTATGCGCCGGCGACGTCTCCGACCCGGCATAAGATCGAGGCGCGCGGCTTTGACAATAATGGCAATCAGATTTCGCCCAACGGCACCGCGACGCGCTCCCTTTCGATGGTGAGTGCAATCGGCACCACCCCCATCGTGACCATCGTGAATCCGGCAGACGGCGGCAGCGTTGTTGCGGGCACGGACGTGACGATCATCGCCGATGCCGTCGCACCCGACGGCTTCATCAAGAACGTCGACTTCTATGTGAACGGCGTGCTGCAGAGTTCGGCGAACAAGTTCCCGTTCACCGCGTCGTGGAAGCCCCTGGTTCCCGGTGAGTATGAGTTCGTGGCCATTGGTTTCGACGACAAGAGCAACGCTGTGGCCTCGTCTCCGGTCAATCTGACCGTGACCGGCGCGTTTCCCACGGCAGCCATCATCGAACCTGCGGCCAGCGGTTTCACCATTGTTCAGGGATCGACGCTCCCCGTCACCGTACGCGCTGCCGGACCGGACGGTGGCCTGACGACCCTCAAGACGGTCCAGTTTCTCGTCGATGGCGTCGTCAACGATTCGCTGCCGAAAGCGGCCGCGACGACTACGACGACGACCTCGGGTACCCCAGCGGCGCCGGTCCTCACCGATCCGTTTGTGTTTAACTGGAAGGCCAACGTTGCCGTCGGCACGCACCGGATCTCGGCGCGCGTCACGGGCATCAACGACCTGAGTATCACCTCCGCCGAACTCACTGTAAACGTAGTGGCCAACCAAGCTCCGCAGGTTGCGATCACGGCACCGAGCAACGGCGCCTCTACGACGGTAAATTTGGAGGCCACCATCACGGCTGCTCCCACAGACGTGGACGGCACCATCGAAGCCGTCGAGTTCTTCGTCAACGGCGCCAGCATCGGCACCGTCGCCAAGAGCCCGTTCCAAATCAAATGGAAGCCCACGACCACCGGCGATGCGATCCTGACCGCCAAGGCGACCGACAACGGCGGCAAGTCCACCGCGTCGTCTCCGGTCACGGTCAACGTCGACCCAGTCGCGCCCTCCGGCCCGGCACAAACCACGATCGCCGCCACGGTGTTCCGCGGTTCCTACGGCTCGGTCACCGAGAACGGCCAGTTCGCCTTCGCGGTGAACCGGAACGATCGCGCCACGTTCATCGCCTATTCCACGTCCCCGACGGGTCGCACCAGCTTCTGGACCGACATCACCGTCAATCCCGACGGCACGTTTGAGGTGCGTGACGGCGCCAACGCCGTGGTCCTCGCGGGCCAGACGTCCGGCACGGGTGTGTCCGGCACGTTCGGCGGCAAGACCTTCATCGGGCCTGTCACCTCTTCCACGGCGGCGTTCACTCCGTTGCTCGTCACCGGCTCGATCACCGGCGTGGCCGGCAGCCAGGTGGTCGCGATCGTCGGCGGCGACAGTTCCGTCACGCTCTACGCGGCGAACGGCCTGCTGCGCGAAATCGGCGCCGGCTTCCTGAGCTCGACGGGTTCGTACTCGTTCTCGGCTCCGACTGGCGGTCGCTTTGCCGGCACCGTTGCCAACTCGGCCGCGATCGTCAGCGGCACCGTGTCCGGCGGTGCCTCGGGTTCCTTCCTGCTCCGCCAGCAGGCGAGCCGAATCAGCAACATCTCCACGCGCGCCCTCGCGGGCAGTGGCGATCGCACGCTGGTCGCCGGCTTCGTCGTCAGCGGCACAGGCACGAAACCGCTGCTCGTTCGCGCCATCGGTCCTTCGCTCGCCAACTTCGGCATCGCGAACCCGCTCGCCGATCCGAGCCTCAACCTCCTGTCGCGCACGTCCACCGTCGTCGCCACCAACAACGATTGGGGCAACTCGGCGGCGCTCGCCACGCTCTTCGGCCAGGTCGGCGCCTTCGCGCTCACTCCGGGCAGCCGTGACGCTGCCGTCCAGGCCTCGCTCACGCCGGGCATGTACACGGCCGTGGTGGGTGGCGGAACCGCCACGCCTGGCGCCGCGCTCGTTGAAATCTACGACACCGACACCAGCAATCCCGTGACGTCGCGGATCACCAACATCTCGACGCGCGGACAGATCGGCGCGGGCGAATCCCTGATTGCCGGCTTCGCCATCACCGGCGACGTCCGCAAGAAGCTCCTCATTCGCGCCGTCGGCCCGACGCTCTCGAGCTTCGGTCTGACCGGAGTGCTCGCTGATCCGAAGATCGACGTGCTTGCCGGCAGCACGATCATCGCGAGCAACAACGATTGGACGGAGTCGGCCACGGTCGCGCAAGTGACCTCGACCAGTCCGTCGGTCGGTGCCTTCCCGCTCAACGCCGCCAGCAAGGATGCGGCCGTGGTGCTGCAGCTGGCCCCGGGCTCATACACCGTGCAGATCTCGGGCGGCGGCGGCTCCACCGGCACCGTGCTCGTGGAAATCTACGACGCGGACCTCTAAGCGGAAACGAAGTCATTACTCTCAAGGCCGCGGGCGAAAGCCCGCGGCCTTTTTCGTTGAGTGCACTCCCGGGGGCGGCGGCCCATTAGTTTCAGAACGCGGGGGGCCTGCGGGGGCTTGTGACGCGACTATTGGTTGGTCATTTCTGATTTTGTTTCTAGGGTCCAGCCTCTCATGAGCAGCGTCGCCAGTCCCGCGGTCAGCGCCAAGCCTCACGCCTTTGCCGGCGTTTTTGCGCTGCTGTCGGCGCACCTCGCGGAGCTCGATCGCTTCCTCCATGGGCAGCTGGGCTCGTTTGAGCCGGAAATCCGGACGATGGTTGACTACTGCATCGATACATCGGGCAAACGCATCCGGCCGGCGTTGACGTTTCTGAGCGGCTGGCGCGGTCCGACGCACGTCCAACCGGAGCTGGTGCGGCTCGCGGCCGTCGTGGAACTGGTCCATCTCGCCACGCTGGTGCATGACGACATCATGGACGACGCGGATGTCCGGCGCAGTCGCCGCACCGCCGCCCGCGAATACGGTCCGACCGCCGCCGTGCTGCTCGGCGACGCGTTGTTCGCCCACGCGCTGCACTTGGCCACGCAGTTTCCGACCACTGAAATTTGTGCAGCGGTGTCGGAATCGACGCGGCGGGTCTGCGCTGGAGAAATCGTGCAGACGCTGCGTCGCGGTTCGACGAACATCAGCCGGGCGGACTATCAGCGCATCGTTGACTTGAAGACGGCGGAGCTCTTCCGCGTCTCGTGTTTCCTCGGCGCCAAGCTGGCCGGTTTTCCGTCGGAGTTCGTCGACGCCGCCAGCCGCTTCGGCCGGCATCTTGGCATCGCGTATCAGATTTACGACGACCTCGTGGATTTCTTCGGCGAGGAAAAGCGCATCGGCAAGACGCTCGGCACCGATTTGGCCAGTGGAAAACTCACGCTCCCGCTGCTCGTCCTGATGGAACGGCTGCCCGCGGTGCAGGCCACGGCGCTCGCCAGCGAGATCACCGGCCAGCGTCCGCCGCAGCTCGCGTTACGCCTGCAGCAGATGACGGATTTTGGCGTGTTCGAGGCGGTGGCCGACGCGGTGCAGGCGGAAGTTGCGGCCGCGACCGCGGCCCTGCGCGACTGGCCCGACCAAGCGCCGACGCCATTGCTCCTCGGGCTGTGCGACGTCCTGCAAGCGCAGGTCGCGGGCTTGCAGCGGCGCGGGTAGGCGGGGCGGCCAAAAGCCACCGGACCGACGAAACGCATCCGCGCTCGGCGCCAAGGTGCCCCAACCTGAGAGCCTGGAAATTGCATTCCACGGCTGAAGTTCGCGTCTGTTCGCGTGATTCGCGGGCGGTCTTTTGAGGGTTTCCAATTCCGGCGGCTTCGAAGCGGCGGCGTTTCGCCCGATAGTTTCCATTTGCTCCCTTCCGATCCGTGGGTTTCGCTGCCGGCGTGATCGAAGTGGCAAAAATTCTCGGCAAGACGCTCGTCGCGTCGCCCGAGCGTCGCCAGGAGGCTGACGCCGATCTCGAGATCGTGCGGCGGGTTCAGGGCGGCGATGTGGCCGCCTTCGATCGCTTGATCGAGAAATACCGCGAGCGGGTCTACGGGATCGTCTATCACATGACGTCCAACCGCGAGGACGCCGCGGATTTGACCCAGGATTCGTTCATCAAGGCGTTTCAGTCGATTCACCGCTTCGGCGGCCAGTCCTCGTTCTTCACCTGGCTCTACCGGATTGCGGTCAACTCCACGCTCAGCCACCTGCGCAAGGCGCGGCTCCGGTCATTCTTCAGCCTGGAGCGCATCGACTCCGACGAACCGGTCGCCAAGGAAATTGTTGCGGCCCTTACGGATAAAACCGGGGTCGATCGCGACACCTATGTCCGCGAGCTCCAAGAAAAATTGAACGATGCGATGCAGAAGTTGTCTATCAAGCATCGCACCGTGGTCACTCTATTCGAAATTGACGGCTTAAGCCACCATGAGATCGCCGAGGTCATGAAGTGCTCGGTGGGTACCGTGCGGTCGCGCCTCCACTACGCGAAGCAGCTTTTACAGTCCGAGTTGCAGCCCTATATGCGCCGATGAAGCCTGAGAGTAATCGACCCATAACCATTGAAGATCTGCTGCGCCTCAAACGCGCCGAACGCCCTCCCGCGGAATTCTGGACCGACTTCGACCGCACGTTGCGCGCCAAGCAGCTGGCCGCCTTGGTGGAGAAACGTCCGTGGTGGCAGACCGTCCCGCAGATTTTTTCGGGGCTTTACCGCTACCGGATCGCGCTCGGCGCGACTGCCGTGTGTGCGCTGACGTTTTTCTCCCTCCGCAGCTATACGTCGTCCCCGACGGTCGCGCCTGCTCAGCACGCAGACATGGTTGCAGTCGCGCTGCCGCAGGTTGAGACCGGGCTTGCAGCTTTGGCTGTCGCCGAGTCCGTGCCGGTGCCCGGCCCGATTGCGGTCGCTGCCGCGGTTACGCCGCCGCCCGCCGTCGTTTCCGCGCCCCGCGTGGAAGAAGTCGCGGCGGGAGTCGGAGCTTTTGAGCCTTCAGGTGTGGTCGCTCTGGGTGCTGCGGCCGTTTCCTCCGGGCCGGAGAGTGAGAGCGAGTTGCCCGCGGCGCGTCAGGTCGCCGCAGCTTTTGCCTCGGTGCAGACGCCTGAACGGCTTGCGTCGCATCGCCTGCTGGGCGCGGCTACGGGCTTCGAGGCCCGGGCCATGCCGGCACGCGCGGCCGTCGAGCCGTTGCAGCAGATGACGCCGCCGAGCGATTCGCGTCGATCGCGGATGCTCACCGCGATGGTGTCGACCGCGTCGCTGGAGACGTCGGCGCAGACCACCGAACGCGCGGCCAGCCGCATGATTTCCGAAGAACGCATCTACGATCAGATCCATCGCTTCGGTGCCCGCGGCGATCGGCTGCAGGTCAAGTTCTGACGTCGCGCGCGGTCGCTTGCGCGAAGAAAGTTTATTTTGGAAAGGCGCTGCCTCGGCAGCGCCTTTTTTGTGTCGGCTGAATGCGCAGCGAGGAATCGCGGGTGCCGTTTGCTGCCGTTGGAAATCAGTACGACACCGCGCGGCCCGTGAGCGCGGCGCCTTTGCTTTCCCGGGACGATGCGGTAGGGTGGCCAATGCGACTCGAGAACGACTCGATGGGCGAGGTGGCGGTGCCGGAGGACGCGCTCTTCGGCGCGAGCACCCAGCGCGCGTTGGACAATTTTCCGATCAGCGGTCGGACGCTGCCCGACGCCTTCATTCGCAGCCTCGGGCTGATCAAGCTGGCGTGCGCGCGAGCCAACGAAGAGCTCGGCCTGCTGTCGACGGAGAAGAGCCGGTTGATTCAACTCGCCGCGCGCGAGATCGCCGAGGGAGCTCTGGCGCGGCACTTCCCGCTCGATGTCTTTCAGACCGGCTCCGGCACGTCGACCAACATGAACGCCAACGAGGTCATCGCCAACCGCGTCAGCGAACTCGCGGATGAACCGGTTGGATCGCGCCGGCCCGTGCATCCCAATGACGACGTCAACCTCGGCCAGTCCTCGAACGATGTCATTCCCTCCGCGCTGCACGTCAGCGTGGCCGTCGCCCTGCACACGCGGCTGGCGCCCGCGTTGTCCCGCCTCGCGAACGAACTGGAAACCAAGGCGCGCGCGTTCGAGGCGATCGTGAAGATTGGCCGCACGCATCTGATGGATGCGACGCCGCTGACGCTCGGCCAGGAATTTTCCGGGTACGCGGCCCAGGCGAGGAAAGCGGCGGACCGGGCGCAGCGCGCCGCGACGCGGCTCCGCGAGCTCGCGATGGGCGGTACGGCGGTCGGCACCGGGATCAATTGTCAGCCGGGGTTTGCGGGCCGCGTGTGCCGGCATCTCTCGGAGGAAACCGGCCTCGAGTTTGTCGAGGCGCGCAATCACTTCGAGGCCCAGGCCGCGCGGGACGACGCCGTCGAGGTCGCGGGTGCGCTGGCGGCGATCGCCGCCGGTCTCACGAAAATCGCCAACGACATCCGGCTGCTGGGCTCGGGTCCGCGCGCCGGTCTGGGCGAACTCAAGCTGCCGTCCACCCAGCCCGGTTCGTCGATTATGCCGGGCAAGGTCAATCCGGTGATGTGCGAAATACTGGTGCAGGTCGGTCTGCATGTGCAGGGCCTCACGCAGACGGTCGCGTTGTGCGGCCGCGACGGGCACTTTGAACTCAACGCCACGCTGCCCTTGCTGGCGCATTGCCTGCACGAGGCCATCCAGTGCCTGTCGAACGCCGTCGCGATCTTCACGGAGAAGTGCGTCGCCGGCCTCGAGGCCGATGCGGACCGCTGCCGCGAGCTCGTGGATCGATCGCTGATGCTCGTCACCGCGCTGAATCCAATCATTGGGTACGACGCGGCCGCGTCCGTGGCCAAGGAGGCACTGGAGACTGGACGGACGCTGCGCGAGGTCGTGCTCGCGAAAAAACTGGTCGACGCCGCCCGGCTCGATCGGGTGTTGGATCCGAAATCAATGACAGGTCCCGCTGCCTGACGGGAGCGCCGCCCTCCGGCCGGCTCCGCCATCAAGCAGGCGGACGCCTGCGCTCCTGGCTATCCACCCGGCTGCGCGGCGCTTTCGCGCTTCAATCCTCACCCTTCACCTGCCACGTTCCGCTCTCATCATGCCGGTTCATCAGGAAATTCACACCGTCAGGACGCGCGGCCAGGAGATGTACGAGATCACCGAGCTGGTGGCGCGTGAGGTGCAGCGGAGCGGCATCGCGCGCGGGATCGTCACGGTGTTCTGTCAGCACACCAGCTGTTCGCTCGTGATCATGGAGAACGCCGATCCGTCCGCGCGACGCGATCTGGTTGCCTGGCTCGATCGACTGGTGCCGGAGAACGATCCGCACTTCGAGCACACGCTGGAGGGCGCGGACGACATGCCGGCGCACATCAAGATGGCGCTGACCCGCACGAGTGAAACCATCCCGGTTGCTCACGGCCGCCTTCTCCTCGGCACGTGGCAGGGAATTTTTCTCTGGGAACACCGCGATGCGCCGCACGCGCGGAACGTGATCGTGACGGTGGTGGGATGAGGGGAAGTTAAGAGTTGAGAGCGGAGAGTTGAGAGATTTCCCGGTCGACGTGAATGGATCCACTGAACGGAGTTAATTCCGAATTCAGCCCGCCCTTACTCTCAACCCTCAACTCTCAGCTCTCAACCGCCGCGGCGCTGCGCCGTGGCTTCACTTCTTCGCCGGCAGACACGCGCCGCAGCCGTTCACGAAGAAGTCATTGCCCTTGTCGTCGACGAGGATGAACGCGGGGAAGTCCTCCACCTCGATCTTCCAAATCGCCTCCATGCCGAGTTCGGGATACTCGAGCACCTCGACCTTCTTGATGTTTTCCTTCGCGAGAATCGCGGCCGGACCGCCGATGCTGCCGAGATAAAATCCGCCGTGCTGCTTGCAGGCGTTGGTCACCTGGGCGCTGCGGTTGCCCTTGGCGAGCATCACCATCGAGCCGCCCTGCGCTTGGAACAGATCGACGTAGCTGTCCATGCGCCCCGCCGTCGTCGGTCCGAACGATCCCGAGGCGTAACCCGTGGGCGTCTTCGCGGGCCCGGCGTAGTACACCGGGTGATCCTTCAGGTACTGCGGCAGTCCCTTGCCGGCGTCGACGCGTTCCTTGAGCTTCGCATGCGCGATGTCGCGGGCGACGATGAGCGGGCCGCTCAGCGAGACGCGCGTGGTGACCGGATATTTTGAAAGCTCGGCGCGGATGTCCGCCATCGGCCGGTTGAGATCGATCCGGACAATGTTGTCGTCCTTCCACATCCGGCTCGCCGCTGGAATGAACCGACCGGGTTTCGGCTCCATCTTCTCGAGGAAGATGCCGTCCTTGGTGATCTTTGCCTTGATGTTGCGATCGGCGCTGCAGGAAACGCCCATCGCGACCGGGCAACTGGCGCCGTGACGGGGCAGCCGGATGACGCGCACATCGAGGGCGAAATATTTGCCGCCGAACTGCGCCCCGATGCCGGTCGAGCGCGCGATCTGCAGGACCTTTTCCTCCATGGCGAGATCGCGAAACGCCCGGCCGTGCTCGTTGCCCGTTGTCGGCAGGGCATCGAGGTATTTAGCCGACGCCAGCTTCAGCGTCTTCATGCACGCTTCGCCGCTGGTGCCGCCGACCACAAACACAAGATGGTACGGCGGACACGCCGAGGTGCCGAGCAGCGGCAGTTTGTCGCCGACCCATTTCTCAAAGCTCTTCGGGTTCAGCAGCGCCTTCGTTTCCTGGAAGAGAAACATCTTGTTCGCCGATCCGCCGCCTTTCGCCACGAACAGAAATTCGAACTTCGCGCCCTCGGTCGCCATGACATCGATCTGTGCCGGCAGGTTGGTGCCGGTGTTGACCTCGTTCCACATGTCGAGCGGGGCGGTCTGCGAGTAGCGCAGATTCTCCTTGGTGAAACACTCGTAGATGCCTTTCGAAATCCACTCGGCGTCGTTCGCCCCCGTCCAGACCTGCTGGCCCTTCTTGGCGAACACGGCGGCCGTGCCCGTATCCTGGCACATCGGCAGAATGCCCTCCGCCGCGATCTCGGCGTTCTTCAAAAGCGTGAGCGCGACATAGCGGTCGTTCGCCGAGGCCTCCGGATCGTCGAGGATGGCGGCGACCTGCTGCAGATGTTTCGGCCGCAGCATGAACGAGGTGTCGTGAAACGCCTGGCGCGCCACGTAGGCCAGCGCCTCGGGTGCGACCTTCAGGATCTCACGACCGTCGAAGGTCGTCGTGCTCACGCCTTCGGTCGAAAGCAGGCGGTACTCGGTCTCATCGGCACCGAGCGGCAGGGGATCCTGATAGACAAAGGCGGGCGTTGGCATGGCAGGAGAGACTTTATGATTTTTTCCGCAGAGTAAAGCGGGTGGGAGTGACGGAAGCTCCGCTCTCGCTAGCCACGGTCAGCGAGCAATCGACGAACCTCGTCTCGCCGGTGCGCGGCGGCAAGGTTGCCTGCGTCGTCCGGCCGAACCGCTACTTTCCCGCCATCGCGCGCACCACGCCTTGCAGCCGCGGCAAGTCTCCCAGCGTGACGACCTCGCCCGTCTCGCGGCCCCAGCCATTGGGACCAGGCCATAAGCCGCGCACGAGGAAGGCCTCATGCGCCGCCGCCATGTCCACGACCTGCAGGTAATCCTTCTGCTCCTTCTCGTCGCGCACGCCGCTGACCTGCGCCGACGGAATCGCGGCGATGCGGCCGCTGGAAATGTACGCGAGATCGTTCAAGGCCACGAATGGCCGCGCGTCGGACAACGTGGTCGCGGGCCGGGCCTTCTCGCCGCGCAGATAGCGGAAGTAGTCGAGGTGATTTTCCAGCAGCGGATCGAACGGATCGATGGGCGTGCGCTCCACGCGGCCGTCGTGCCAGCGGATCTCGATGTTGCCGCCCACGGCGTAGCGCAGCGTGGCCTTGTCGCAGAGCACCGCCTCACAGTGCGTGCTGGCACCCGAGCAGGCGTGCGACAGCGCAAAGCGCATCGTGATGCCCGCGGCGGTGTCCGTCTCGACGAAGAACGTGTCCGCGCCCTCGATGGCGTGCGCCCGGTAAAGTTCGGCGCGCACCGCGGCGATCTGCGCCCAGCTGAACAACTCCGGGCCGCCGGTCCAGAACAGCAGGTTGTGGACGAAGTGCGCCATCGCGTTGCCGAAACATGAATCGAGCACCATGTGGTCGTCGATCAGCAGCCGCCCGGCCCAGTCGTTGCGCGCAAAGTAACTCGCCGGCCGCGGCCAGAGCGCGCTGAGCGTGGCGCCGCGGATTGCGCCGAATTCACCGGCGAGCAGCCGTTCCTTCAACGACAGCCGCGCCTTCTCGATGATGAAATTGAAGCCGACATGCGACGACTTCCGGGCGCGGTCGTCGGCGGCGATCATCCGATCCAGTTCCGCGTAGTCGAGGGTGGGTGGCTTCTCCACGTAGGCCGGCAGGCCGTAGGCCGTCGCCGCCGCGTGCATCGCGGCATGCAGCTGGATCGGCGTGGGAATCACGACCATATCCAGATCCCGGTGACACGTCTCGAGCATCGCGCGGTAGTCGTTGAACACCCGCACGCCGCGCGCCTGAAAACGCCAGGCCTGCTGCTCGGCCGCGAAGGCCTCCTGCCGCGGATCGCAGGTGCAGACGAGCTTCGCGTGGTTGCGCTCCTCGAGCCGCGCGATCGCCTGGTGATGGGATCCGGCGAAACCGCCGAGGCCGAAGATGCCGATGCGAATGGGTGCGCTCACACGATTTTGAATTTGGGCAGATCCTGCCCGTCGATCAGGCCAACCGGAGCGCCGCTGGCGTTGACCACGATCAAGTCGTCGATTTTGTGCGCCTCAAACAGCCGCAGCGCGTCGACGCCCAGGGCGTCCTCGGCGATCACTTTCGGTTGTCGGGTCATGAAGGTGGCCACGGGTTGCTGCAGGAAATCGGGCCCGGTGAGCGCACTGCGACGAAAATCGCCATCGGTGAGAATCCCGGTGAGCCGGCCGGTCTTTTTTGCCACCAGCGCGATGCTGCCGCTTTTGGCCTTCGTCATGCGGAGAATCGCCTCCTGCGTCGTGACGGTATCGGGCGCCGTCGGCAGCCGGTCCCCCGTCCGCATGATGTCCTTCACCCGCAGCAGCAGGACCCGGCCGAGATTTCCCGCCGGGTGATACCGGGCGAAATCGTCCCGCGTCAGGCCGCGCGCCTCGAGCAGCACCATGGCCAGCGCGTCGCCAAGGGCGAGGGCCGCGGTGGTGCTGGCGGTCGGTGCGAGCTTCAACGGACAGGCCTCGCGCGGGACGCGGAAGAAGAGCCTCAGGTCGGCATTGCGCGCCAGATCGGACTCCGGATTGCTCGTGAACGCCACGATGCGCGCCCCGAACCGCCGCAACACTGGCAGCAGGCGGACGATTTCCTCGGATTGCCCGCTGTTGCTGAGCAGCAGCGCCACATCGCCCTCGTCCACGAGTCCGAGATCGCCGTGCAGCGCTTGCGTCGCATCGAGGAAACAGGAGGAAACGCCCGTGCTGTTGAAGGTCGCGGCGATCTTCTGGGCGATCGGGGCGTTCTTGCCGACGCCGCTGAAGATCAACTTCCGCCCGGCGGCCGCGGCCGCATCGATGGCCCTGGCCGTGGCGACGAATTCGAGCCCGAGGGACCGGCCGGTTGCCGTCAGCGCTGCCTGCTCGATGCGAATGCAGGCACGCGCACGAGCGAGGACGGTTTTCGATTGCAGCGCCATTTAGAGTTGAGTCGTCGGTAAAGGGTGCGGAATTTAGGCCGAACGACTGCCCGTTCAATTCCTTTTCCTGCCTGATGACCGTTCGCCGCACATTCTCCGTCGTCACCGCCTGCCTGGCGGTGCTCGCCGGTGCTGGCTGCAGTGATCGCGATCGTCCGCCGCTGCCGGCTGAAACGGACGAGCCGTTCTACGTCCAGGGCAAACAGCTCGTGAAACAGGGCCGCAACCCGGAGGCGTTGACCGCCTTCCTGAAAGTGATCGATCGGCGCGGCGAGCGCGGGGCCGCCGAGTCCCACCTCGAGGCGGGCGTCATTTACCTCAATCACACGAAGGACCCGGTCGAGGCGTATCACCATTTTCGGAAGTACCTCGCGCTGCAGCCGAACTCCAAGGAGGCGGTGAAAGTAAGCGGCATGGTCGCGGCCGCCCGGCGTGAGTTCGCGGCGTCGCTGCCGACCCGCCCGCTCGAGGATCAGTCGCTCAAGATGCAGGCCGAGGAATCGCTCACGCGGCTGCAGCGGGAAAACGAGGAATTGCGCGCCCAGATCGCGACGCTCCGGGGCGGGGGTGCGACCCAGCTCGGGCGTTCGGCGCCGATGATTTCGCTGCCGGACGAAACGCAGCCGCGCACGGCACCCCCACCCGTGGCGCCCGTGGTCGAAGCGGGTGCGCCCGCGTCCTCGGGGCGGGAAACGCCGACTCCCGGCACCCGTCCCGCGACCGCAGCGACCGCGCCCCGGCCCGTGCCGGTCTCGCCGCGCGCCACAGCTCCGACGCCACCGCCGGCGACCAAGCCGCCGACGCCCGCGGCGACACCTGGACGCGGCGGCCGCGCGTATACCGTCAAGCAGAGCGACGGGCTCTACGCCATCGCGCGTCAATTCGATCCTGCCAATCCGAAGAAGAAGCTGGCCGAGATTCTGGAGGCGAATCCGGATACCTTGAATCGCGGGATGGCGACGCCGCTGAAGCCGGGGATGGTCTTGCGGATTCCCTGACGCTGATCGCCGATGCCGCGCACCTCGCAACGCACGTCGGTGTTCACCGAGTCGCTGATCCGGGAAATGTCCCGGGTGGCCGCGCGGCACGGCGCGATCAATCTCGCGCAGGGTTTTCCAGACTGGGATCCGCCGGCCGCGCTCGTGCAGGCGGCCAAGGATGCGATGGACGTGCACCGGCATCAGTACGCGGTGACGTGGGGCTCGGCCGAGTTGCGGACCGCGCTGGGCGCGAAGCTCACGCGTTTCATGGGCGTGCCGGTCGACGTGGAACGGGAACTCGTCGTGACCTGCGGGGCCACCGAGGCGATGATGGTGGCGATGATGACCGTGTGCGACCCGGGCGATCGGGTGGGGTTGTTCTCGCCGTTTTACGAAAACTACAGTGCGGACGCAATTCTCACTGGGGCGCAACCGGTGCATGTGCCGCTGCACCCGCCGCACTACCATTTTGATCCGGCGGAGTTGCGCCGGGCGTTCGCGAGCGGGCTGAAGGCCTTCGTGCTCTGCAATCCCTCGAATCCCTGTGGTCGCGTGTTCACGCGCGAGGAGTTGCTGCAGATCGCGGCGCTCGCGGAGGAATTCGATGTGTGGATTCTCACCGACGAGGTGTACGAGCACATCGTGTTCGCGCCGCACCGGCACACGTATTTCGCGACACTGCCCGGCATGGCGCAGCGCACGCTGATGTGTTCGTCGCTGTCGAAGACGTTTTCGATCACCGGCTGGCGGCTCGGTTACGTGCACGCCGCGCCCCAGGTGATTGCGCAGGCGCGGAAGGTGCACGACTTCCTCACGGTCGGAGCGGCGGCGCCGCTGCAGCACGCGGTGGTCACGGCGCTGAATTTTCCGCCGTCGTACTACGACGAGCTGTGCGCGGAGTACACAGCGTCGCGCGACGTACTACTGAGTTATCTCGACCGCACCGGCTTGAACTACACCCGGCCCGAGGGCGCGTACTTCGTCATGGTCGACATCTCGGCTTTTGGCTACGCGAGCGACGTGGAGTTCGCCCACTGGATGACGCGTGAAATCGGTGTCGCTCCCGTGCCGGGCTCGAGTTTCTTTGCGCCGGGCGAGAACCGCTACATCCGGCTCAATTTCGCAAAAAAGCCGGCCACGTTACACGCGGCCGGCGAGCGGTTGTTGAAATTGCGGCGGTAAAAGCCGGGTTTGTTACTCCTGGGACCGCGACCGCCCCCGGTCGCTGCCCGAGGAATGCGACCGGGGGCGGTCGCGGTCCCAATGCGGATCCCGCCAACCGTTATCGCCTCCTCAGTGCTTCGACGCCTCCTCGGTGTGCGCGTTGGCCATCATCAGCTTGTCGGTCCACGCGAGCGCGATGGCGGAAAAGACGAAGACGACGTGGATCGCAATCTGCCACATCACATCGGAATCCTTGTACGTCGTGCTCGGCAGGCGCACTTCGATGAACGTCTTCAGCAGGTGAATCGACGAGATGCTGATGAGCGCCGTGGCGAGCTTCACCTTGAGGGCGCCGGCGTTGACGTGACTCAGCCATTCCGGCTGGTCGTCGTGGTCGTCCAAGTTCAGGCGGGAGACGAAGGTCTCGTAGCCACCGATGATCACCATGATGAGCAGATTGGCGATCATCACGACGTCGATCAGCGCCAGCACGCTCAGCATGATGACGGTGCTGAGGTCGGGATCGCCTTTGGAGAGCGTGACGTAACCCGTCGCGACGCCCAGCAGATGCCAGAGTTCGACAAAGAATTGGTAGACGTAGATCGCCTGGGCGACGATCAGTCCGATGTAGAGCGGGGCTTGGAGCCAGCGGCTGGCGAAGATCGTGCGCTCAAGGAGCGTTTCGATGAAACTATCGGGACGGCGCATGGTGGGTGTGAAGTGGAGAGCCGGCACACATCACCGGCCGAACCCCGCGGCGCAAGAAAAACGTGGAGGGGAGAGAAGAGTTGTTGGCTGAGCGTCGCTAGTTGAGTCACCGATGCAGCGCCTTCCCCGACGTAGCGCCCGAAGGTGCATTGGAGACGGTTCGGTTCTCTCAACCCTCAGCTCTCAACCCTCAACCCTGACCGCCGCCGTCAGCCCGTCTGCCCAACCGCCCCGATCGCCCCGTCGAGCACCGCCAGAATGAAGTCGGCGTCGGCCTGCGTAATGCACATCGGCGGGGCAAAGCGGATCGTCTGACCCCAGAGCCCGCCCTTGCCGAGCAGGAGCCCAAGTTCGCGCGCGTTCTCCACGGCCTGCGCACACTCCTCCTTGCCCGGCTGCTTGGTGGTGCGGTCCTTCACGAACTCGATGCCGAGCATCAGGCCCTTCCCGCGTACGTCGCCGATCACCTTGTGCCTGGCCTTCAGCTTTTCGAGGCCCGCCAGGATGTAGTCGCCGATCTTCAGGGCGTTCGCCTGCAGGTTCTCCTTTTCGATCACCTCCAGCACGGCCTTGCCGATGGCGCTGACGATGGGGTTGCCGCCGAAGGTGTTGAAGTGAACCTTCTGGGTCATCACCGCGGCGATCTTCGCCGTCGTGACCACCGCCGCGAGCGGTGCGCCGTTGCCGATGCCCTTCGCCATCGTGACGATGTCGGGGATCACGCCCTGCGTCTCGAAGCCCCAGAAATGCGTGCCGGTGCGGCCGAAGCCGGTTTGGACTTCGTCGGCAATGCACACGCCGCCCGCGGCCCGCACGTGCTCGTACGCATGTTTCAAATACCCCTGGGGAAACTCCACGAAGCCGCCCACGCCCTGGATGGACTCGGCGATGAAGCCCGCGACCTTGCCCGGCGTGGCGTAGTCGATGAGGTTCTTCACGTCGTCGGCGTACTTGCGGCCCGCCTCCGGATCGTCGTAGCCGAAGTGTCCGCGATACGGATACGGCGCGACGGCGTGGTGCACGCCGAACGAGTGGGGCACGTTGAACTTCCAGTTGCTGTGCGCGGTGACGCCCATGCCGCTGGCGTTGCCGCCGTGGTAGGCGTTGCGCAGCGCAATCAGATCGTAGTTCCCGGTGTAGAGCCGCGCCATCATCAGCGCGAGGTCGTTGGCCTCGGAGCCGGAGTTCACAAAGTAACAGACCTTGAGGTCGCCCGGCATCTTCGACGCCAGTTTTTCCGCGTATTCCGCGATCCGCGGCTGGAGATAGATCGTCGTCGAGTGCTGCAGGGTCTTGCTCTGCTCGGTCATGGCCGCGAGGACGTGCGGGTGACAGTGACCGACGCTCACGGTCACGATGCCGCCGAGGCCGTCGAGGTAGCGTTTGCCGGTCTCATCCCAGACGTACTGCATCTTTCCCTCCACGATCATGATCGGCTTCTTGTAGTAGAGGAACAGACCGGGGTTCAGGTACTGCTTGCGCAACGCGAGCACCTGCTCGGCGGAAGGCCCGGTGTAGGGCTGCGGCTGATGCGACGTGGACGGGAGCGGAATGGCCTTCATGGAATGAGAGTGGTTTTAGACAGAATGGACCGAATGCACAGAATAGAATTCCGGGAGATCTCGGCGGGCGTGTCCTGGTTTCGTGCGCGGTCCGCCACGTGCGCGCTCGCGGGCGCGGTCAAGCCACGCCCCTACACGTGCAAGAAAATCGAGTGCACGCACGCAGTCATCCATTTGGTCTATTCTGTTCATTCTGTCCAAACCCGTGGATTTAGGAATTGGGTGCGAACTTGCGCAGGAGCAGGTAGACGACAAACGCCACCGCGAAGCCGATGAACCAGGCGTAGTGATAGAGCGAGAGCAGGAAGGGCGGGACGTGCGCACCGTCGATGAACTTCACGGTGGCCAGGAAGCCGGGGAGACTGGGCAGAATGCCGGCGACCAGCGCGACGATGGCGACGACGCTGAAGCCCTTGCGGTACGAGTATTCACCTTCGGGATTGAAGAGGCCGAGCACGTTGAGCCACCGGCGGCGAACGACGAAATAATCCGCGATCATGATGCCGCCGATGGGGCCGAGCAGGCCGCTGTACGCGATGAGCCAGACGAAGATGTAGCCGTTGGGATCGGCCACGAGTTTCCATGGCATCATCAGGATGCCGACGAAGCCGGTGATATAGCCGCCGACGCGAAACGAAATTTTCTTGGGTGCGAGATGCGCGAAGTCGTTGGCCGGCGAGACGACGTTGGCCGCGATGTTGGTTGCGAGCGTCGCGATGCACAGCGCCACCATCGCGACCACGAGCAAGACCGGATTCTTGAAACGCGTCAGGACATCGACGGGATCCCAGATCGTCTGGCCGTAGATGATCGTCGTGGCCGACGTGACGGCGACACCGATGAACGCGTACAGCGCCATCGTGGTCGGCAGGCCCACGATCTGGCCGATGACCTGATCGCGTTGCGATTTCGCGTAGCGGGAGAAGTCGGGGATGTTCAGCGAAAGCGTCGCCCAAAAGCCGATCATGCCAGTGAGCGCCGGAAAGAAGAACGACCAGAACTGTCCGGCCTTCGGCTGGCCGGGGTCGAACGCGGACGGTTGCGAAAGGATCGGACCGAAACCGCCGGCGGCATCGTACGCCCAGTAGAGGAGCAGGAGACCGAGTGCGATGAGCAGCGGTGCCTTGAGGTTGAGCAGCGCGCGGATCGTTTCGATGCCGCGATAAATCACCCACATGTTGATCGCCCAGAAGAAGAGAAAACAGACGAACTGTGCGCCGGTGATGCCAAGCAGGTTGTCGGTCGAACCCGAGGCCAGACCCGGCCAGAACACGGCGAGAATCTTGTAGATCGCGTTGCCGCCAATCCACGCCTGGATGCCAAACCAGCCGCAGGCGACGAATGCGCGCAGCAGCGCGGGAATATTGGCGCCGACGGTGCCGAACGACGCGCGACAAAAAACCGGAAACGGAATGCCATACTTGGTGCCGGCGTGGGCGTTCAGGATCATCGGCACGACGACGATGAGATTGCCCAGGAAGATCGTGAGGATCGCCTGCCACCAGTTCATGCCGCCGCCGATCAGCGACGACGCGAGCATGTAGGTCGGGATGCACGCCGACATCGAGATCCACAGCGCCGCGAAACTGAGCAGCCCCCACTTGCGTCCGCTCACCGGCACCGGTGCAAGGTCGGCGTTGTAGAGGGAGGAATGCTCGATGACGGACAGATCCAACTCAACGTCGGGTGCGTTCTGGCGAAGGCCGGGCTCGGAGGTCATTTTTCTAAAGTGGTTTCCTCAACGAACCTTTTGCAGGACCCAAGCGGGTGGCCCACGGAACACACGGAATACACGGAAGGACCCGGCGGGTATATTTCCGTGTATTCCGTGTGTTCCGTGGGCACCTCTCCATTCGTGAGGTCCGCACGTGGAGATTTTCTCACGATCAGAAATGACTGGGCTGGCGTTGCAGGAACTGGCCGCGTCCCGTCGTGCCCGTGAAGCGGCCGTCGCGGGCGGCGATCTGGCCGCGAACGGTGACAACGCTCGCGCGGCCCAGCAGCGGCCAGCCTTCGAAGGCGCTGTAATCGACGTTCATGTGCTGGGTGCTGGCGGAAATCACGCCGCGATAATCCGGATCGAAGACCACGAGGTCGGCGTCTGCGCCGGGCTGGATCGCGCCCTTGCGTGGAAAGAGATCGAACTGCTTCGCGACCGCGGTGCTGCCGACGTTGACCATCGTGTGCAGGTCGATCTTCCCGGTCTTCACGCCATAGGTGTAGAGCAGATTCACGCGTTCCTCGAGGGACGGAATCCCATTCGGGATCTTCGTGAAGTCATCGCGCCCCATCGGTTTTTGCTGCGCAAAATCGAACGGCGCGTGATCCGTCGCCACGGTCTGAATGAGCCCGTCGCGCAGTCCGTTCCACAGCACGTCCTGGTTGCGAGCATCGCGCAGCGGCGGCGACATCACGTATTTCGCGCCCTCGAAGCCCGGGCGTTCCGCGTACGTCTTGTCCAGCGTGAGGTACTGGATGAGGGTTTCGATGCCGACGCGCACGCCGCGCTGGCGGGCGGCGATGGCCTGATCGAGGGCCTCCTTGCAACTGAGATGGACGATGTACGTCGCCGCGCCGGTAAGTTCGGCAAACGTCAGCAGATGGTGCACGCCCTCCGCTTCGACGAGCGGGGGCCGGCTGGTGTGATGCTGGCCGGGGTCGGTCTTGCCGGCGGCCAGCAGTTCCTTGCAGCGTTCGGCCACGAGTGTCTCGTTCTCGCAATGCGCGGTGACGACCACGCCGAGTTCCTTGGCGAGGGAGAGCGTCCGGTAGAGTTCCGTGTCGTCGATGCCGAATGCGCCTTTGTAGGCCAGGAAGATTTTGAACGAGCTGATGCCGCGTTTCACGATCGTACGCAGGTGTGCGTCGGTCGTGGCGTCGAACTTGGTCACGCCCATGTGAAACGAAAAGTCGCACGCTGATTTTCCCACGGCCTGCGCCATCCACAGATCAAAGGCGGCGAGGGCGTCGTCCTTGCGGGCGGGGCAGCACATTTCGATCAGTGTGGTCGTGCCGCCGACCAGCGCGGCGCGGCTGCCGGTTTCGTAGGTGTCCTTGGAGAACGTGCCCATGAAAGGCAGGTAGATGTGGACGTGCGGATCGATGAAGCCGGGGAAAACGTATTTGCCGGCGGCGTCGATGACCTCGGTGCCGGCGGGCGCGGACAGATTGCGATCGATGCGAGTGATCGTGTCGCCCTCGCAGAAGATATCGGCGATGTAACGGGAGTCGGCGGTGATGATCTCGCCGTTTTTGATCAGGAGACTCATGGGTTTGAATTTAACCACAAAGACACGAAGACACAGAGAAGACCGAGGACGGCAGATTTCTTGAGGTGGAACACCTCTCCGTGTGCCACGCGACGAATGCCGTTCTTGAGCACGGGAACATTGAAATTAATCAGCAACCCGAGGGGGCGACGCTCGAGTTTCAGATAAGTGAGCAGTTGCGCGTGGTGCAGAGGCTGCAACTCAGTGACCGCCTTGAGTTCAAGGATGAGCTCTCCCTCGACGACAAAATCCAGCCGGTAGTTGCAGGGCAGCAGCACGTGCTTGTAGTGCACCGGACACTCGCGTTGGCGCTCGAAGTGAATGCCTGCCTTAGTCAACTCGTAGGCCAGAGCTTCTTCATAAACTGACTCCAACAGGCCGGGGCCGAGCTCGCGATGCACCTCCAAGCAGAGCCCAATGACACGATAGCTCAGCGTGTTCAGTCTCTCACTTTGTGTCTCTGTGTCTTCGTGGTTGTTCATGGATTGAAACCACAAAGACACAGAGGCACAGAGGTCAGAATTCAGACTCCGATGAATTTCGGGTACGGCAATCACGTTGAGTCTGGCCACAGGTTGAGGACGATCACGGATGCGGGGGGATGGGCGGCATTTCGCCGCGGGAGAGTTTGTCCTGGTAGTTGCTCCACGTCATCGCTGCCTGGCCGTTTTCGATCCGGGTCATCGTGATGCAGTCGTCGACGGGACACACGAGCGAACAGAGATTGCACCCGACGCAGTCTTCCTCGCGCACCTTTGGCACCGGCTTGTGCGGGACGCGGCCGGGGCCCAGGCCGACGCCGAGTTCGTCGGGAGACTTCAAGTCGATGCACTGATGCGCGCCGTCCTCGCAGGCGATGTAGCAGAGGTTGCAGCCGATGCACTTTGCATAATCGATCCGCGCGACGCGCTGCCAGTGGAGATCGAGGTTTTCCCATTTTTGCAACGTCGGCACGGAGCGTCCGATCAGCTGCTGAACCGAGGTCATGCCTTTCGCATCGAGATAGGCGCTGAGCCCGTCGATCATATCTTCCACAATCCGAAAGCCGTGGTGCATGATCGCCGTGCACACCTGCAGGCTGGTCGAGCCGAGCGCGAGGAACTCGGCGGCGTCGCGCCAGGTGGCGATGCCGCCGATGCCTGAGATCGGCAATCGTACTTCGGGATCGGCCGCGCAGGCCTGCACCATGTTGAGCGCGATCGGCTTCACCGCCGGTCCGCAATAGCCGCCGTGCGAACTGAACCCGGCGACGGTCGGTTCCGGGACGAACGTATCCAGATTTACGTTCGTGATCGAGTTGATGGTGTTGATCAGCGAGATGGCGTTGGCGCCGCCGCGCCGGGCCGCACGGGCGGCGGCGGTGATGTCGGTGATGTTGGGCGTGAGCTTCACGATCACCGGGATGGTCGCGGCCTCCATCACCCAGCTCGTGATCTTTTCGGCCACGGCAGGTTGCTGCCCGACGGCGGAACCCATGCCGCGTTCGCACATGCCGTGCGGGCAGCCGTAGTTGAGCTCGATGCCGTCCGCACCCGCATCGGCGGAGCGCTTCACGAATTCATGCCAGCGTTCGCGCGTGTCGACCATCAGCGACGCGATCACCGCATGCTTCGGCCAGCGTTTCTTGACCTCGGCAATCTCGCGGAAGTTCGTCTCGGGCGAACGATCGCTGATCAGCTCAATGTTGTTGAACCCGATCATCCGCTGCTGGCCATGATTCAACGCGGAGTAGCGCGACGCGACGTTGATGATCGGATCGCCGATGGTTTTCCAGACCACGCCGCCCCAGCCGGCTTCGAACGCGCGGTGGGCCTGATAGCCCGTGTTCGCGGGCGGGCCCGACGCAACCCAAAACGGGTTGGGGGACTGGATGCCGGCGAGGTTGGTGGACAGATCGGCCATGGCTGGGGCAGGGGAGGGGTGGCAGGAGACGGGAGACTGGAGGCAGGTGACGGGAGACAGCGGACAGGAGACGGTTTTTTTACTGCGGATGGCGCGGATGGGTTTGGCTCTTGGCCATGGTGTCCATGAAATCCGCGGTCACTGGGATGGGGAGGATCGGGCGAGCGCTTCCTCCAACTCATGCGCCCGGATCGGTGTGAGCAGACCGGAGCCGGACGCGCCCTGTTTCGCGCCGAGGCGCGAGGGTTGCACGGGGAGCGGCACGGTTTCCCGCGTGAGAAACGCATGGATCGCGTGGGCGGATTTCTTGCCTTCGCCGACGGCGTTGACGACTTCACGGCCGCCGTTGGCGCAATCCCCGCCGGCGAAGACGTGCGGGAGATTCGTCGCGCCGGTGAGCGGATCGCGTTGCACGACGCCCCGGGCGTCGACGTTCAGCGAGGGGAACAGCGACCGAATCATCGCGGCTTGCTTCTCCTGGCCCACGGCTTTCAACACGAGATCGCACGGTTCGATCCATTCCGTGCCCGGAATCATTTCAACGGTGTCGCCGACGAGCCGCGTGCGGATGAGCTTGAGGCCCGAGACGTGGCCGTGGGTGGCGACGATCTCGATCGGCGCGGCGTGAAACAGGAAGTGCGCGCCGTCGTCCTTGGCGTGTTCGTACTCGAAATCGTAGGCCGACATCTCCGGCTCGCCGCGGCGGTAGACGATGAACGCACGCTCGGCGCCGAGTCGTTTGGATTGCGTGACCGCGTCGATGGCGGTGTTCCCGGCACCGATCACGGCAACGCGCCGACCGATGGGAATCGAGTCGAGCGGTTCCGTGTGCAGGCGAGAAATGAACTCCAGCGCGTCGACCACTTCCGGCAGGGTTTCGCCCGGTATCCGAAGTTTGGTGGCAGCGCCCAGACCCACCGCGACAAAGATCGCGGCAAACTCCCCGGCGAGCTGCGCCACGGTGAGGTCCCGGCCAATCGTCACGCCGCACCGAAACTCGACGCCGAGCGACTTGACCAGCTCGACCTCGGCGAGGCTCACGCGCGGCTGCATCTTGTAGTACGCGATGCCGTAGGTGTTCAGTCCGCCGGCCTGCGCCTGCTTCTCGAAGATGGTCACCGGATGCCCCAGCCGCGCGAGCTCAGCCGCACAACCGAGTCCCGCGGGTCCGGCGCCGATGACCGCGACCTTCCTGCCGTTTTGGAGTGTCGGGCGGGTCAGCACCGAAATCGCGCGCTGCTCCACGTAGTCGGTGGCGTAGCGTTGCAGCCGGCCGATCTGAATCGGCTGCTCGTCGCGATCGTCCAGCACGCACGCGCCTTCGCAGAGAACCTGCGTCGGACAGACCCGCGCGCACGAGGCGCCGAGGATGTTCGCGGTGAGAATCGTGCGGGCTGCGCCGACCGGATTGCCGGAGGCGATCTTCTTGATGAAGGCCGGCACATCGATTCCCGTCGGGCACGCCATGATGCAGGGGGCGTCGAAGCAGAACAGGCAGCGACTCGCCTCGACGACCGCCTCCTGCGGCCGGAGCGGCGGCTTCAACTCGGCCATGTTGGCTGCGATCGCGGCGGCGGGGAGCAACGGTTGGAGGGACATCGAATGAGGGACTCAGCCGGAATCGTGCAATTGAACGGTGGGAGTTGAAAGTTGAGAGGTGAGAGTTGAAAACAACAGACCCGGTGCCGGAGCGTTGGGACTTTCAACCTTCACTGTTCAACTGAGTGGATCGGCTCAAGCAGGTAGCGTGCGCGGTCGACTGCAAATTGCGTGGAAAACGGGGGCGGAACAGCGACGTTTGCCTGTTGAAGGTGGCGCGGCCTGGCGTAGTTTCCAAGCTGCAAACCGCTCCCGATGCCCCTCCTCGATCCGAAACGCACCGTGGCCGAACTCAAGGAACTGCGCGCGCTCACCGGGGATGAAAACGGCGCGCAGCGCGTCGCGTTCACGGAAAAGTGGCTCACCGCCCGCGCGTGGCTGCGGGGGAAATTGCAGGGTTTGCCGGTGGAGATCGCGCCGGACGAAGCCGGAAATCTGTGGGCGACCCTCCGTGGCCGATCGAAACGCACGCTCATCATCGGCGGGCACCTGGACTCCGTGCCGAACGGCGGCTGGCTCGACGGCTGCCTCAATGTGATGGCCGGCGTCGAAATCCTGCGTCGGATCCACGCCCAGTATCGCGGTCGGCCGCCAGTGACGGTCCGCCTGGTGGATTGGGCCGACGAAGAAGGTGCGCGCTTCGGGAAGAGTCTCTTCGGCTCCTCGGCTTGCTCGGGTTCGCTCGCCATGGACGAGGCACGCGGCCTGAAGGATCGCGACGGCATCACGCTGCCGCAGGCATTGCAGAATGTTGGAATCACCTTTGACGAAGTTAAAGGCTGCGGCCGTGAGCTCGCCCACGCTGGGGCGTACCTCGAACTGCACATCGAACAGGGCCCGGTCCTGCTCGACCGCAATCTGCCGCTAGGCGCGGTGCTCGGCACGTTCGGCGTGGAGCGGCATGCGATCACGTTTCACGGCCAGGCGGCGCACTCGGGCAGCACGCCGATGAACCGACGCAAGGACGCGTTCCTTGCGGCCGCAAAGATGTCGGCGGAGATCTATCGCATCGCCGAGCGTAGCGGGGAAGGCGTCTGCACGATCGGGTCCTGCACCACGAAGCCCGGGATCGTGACCAGCGTGGTGGCGGAGTGCCGGATTACGCTCGATCAGCGTCACCTCGATGCGGCCGCGCTCGCGCGCATGCTGGCGGAAGCCCGCGGGGCGAGTGAGCTTTTCGCGCGGGAGGGCGGCGTCGGCGTGACTTGGGAACGTCTGTGGCAGATTGAGCCACGGCCGTTTCATCCCGAGCTTATCGCGCTCTGTGAGGCCGCGATCCAGGAAACGGTGGGTGTCTCACACCGCCTGCCGTCCGGGCCGTTGCACGATGCGGCGGAGATGTGCGGTGCCGGCGTGCCGACCGTGATGATGTTCGTGCAGAGCCTGCACGGCATCAGCCATAACAAGATTGAGGATACGAAGGAGGAGCACCTCGAGCAGTGCGTGGTGGCCTTCGATCGGCTCGCCGAGAAGACGATGGCCTGGATCGCGGCGTGCGAAGAAAAATCACCGGGCGTTTAAACCACAAAGGCACGAAGACACAAAGAACCGGTCTGCCCTTTGTGCCTCTGTGCCTTTGTGGTTCAATTCCTAGTCCTGCAGCTTCACCGGCCGGCCCGGCCGCGCGTCGGTCAGCTGTCCCGCGCGGATCACCGGCACGCCGTTCACGATCACGTCGCTGAAACCGACGGCGTAGTGGTGTGGATCATTGAAGGTCGAGGGATCGGACACTTTCTCCGGATCGAAAATCACCACATCGGCCACGAAGCCGGGTTTGAGTTCGCCGCGATTCTTGAGGTGAAACGTCCGCGCGGGCAGCGATGACATTTTCCGCACCGCGTCCTCGAGTGAGATGACTTTCTGCTCGCGCACGTAGCGGGCCAGGACGCGGGCGTTGTTGCCGTAGCCGCGCGGGTGCGGAACGGCTTCGCCGAAACGTCGGATGCCGGAATCCGAGGCGACCATGGTGTAAGGCTGCGCGAGAAACTTCACCAAGTCCGGTTCGCTCATGCCGTGGAACACACCCTGGGCACCGCCGCGGGATTCAATTTCCAAGATCGTCTCGATCTGATCGTCGAGCGTATCGGCGCCGCGAAGAATTTTCGCCGCCTGCGGAATGGTTTTACCGTTGAGCCGCTTGTCAGCCTTGAAGCTGGCGACGACGGCATACGTGTAGTCGCCGCGTTTGCCCTTCGCGATCGAGCCCTTCATCTCTGCGACCATTTTCGCTTTCGTCGCGGGATCGGCCAGGCGCTCCCGAAAACGCTTCGCGCCGCCCTCGCGAAAGTCGGCGTCGATCAGCGTGCCGATGCCGGTGCTTGAAGCCGTGTACGCGTACTGGTCATGCGTCACGCGCAGACCTTCGGCGCGCGCCTTGTCGAGATAGGCGATCACCTCGTCGGCGCGACCCCAGGCGGCCGGGCCGGAAAGTTTCAAATGCGAAACCTCGGCGGGAATCTTCGCCTCGCGGGCAATCGTCGTGAGCTCGTCGAGGGCGTTGAAGATGCCCGTGCTCTCGCTGCGCATATGGCTCGCGTAGATGCCGCCGTGGCTCGAAGCGACCTTCGCGAGGGCCACGATCTCTTCGGTCTTGGCAAACGTGCCTGGGAGATAAATCAGGCCCGTGCTCAACCCGACCGCGCCGTCCTTCATCGCTTGGTCGACGAGCCCGCGCATTTTCTCGAGTTCGGCGTCAGTCGGCGGGCGGGCGAAACTCCCGCCCATGACCTGGCCGCGGACCGTGTTGTGGCCGATGAGGGTTGCGACGTTCAGCGCCACGCCTGTCTTCGTGATGCTCGAGAAAAACTCGCCGACGTTCAGCTTGGAGCCGCCGCAGTTGCCGGTGACGATCGTCGTCACGCCCATGCGAATGAAATTTTCACCGACGGGCAGCTCCGCGACGTCCTCCGAGTGCGTATGGACGTCGATGAATCCCGGCGCGACGACCTGACCGCGGGCGTCGATTTCGGTGCGGCCGGCGCCGGCGACTTTGCCCACCGCGACGATTTTCCCCGCCTGTATGGCGACGTCGCCGTTCATCGCGGGGGCACCGGTGCCGTCGACCACGCGACCGTGACGGATGACGACGTCATATTCGGGAGCGCGACTCGACGGGGCCGGGCCCGTGCAGGCGGACAGGAAAGTGAGAACTGCAACGGTGAGGAAGGGGAGAAGCGAGCGGTGCATCGGAAAAGCGGTTGCGCAGAAGGTGAGACGCAATCCGTCGCGGACGCAAAGGTTGATCACACCGCCGCTCCCGTTGTGGCCACGAGCGCCAGTGAGTGGATGCAGTGGCACGCGCTGTCGCTCGTAGTCGCGGGCCAGCGTGGGCTGCGGTGCTCGCAACTTAGCCGTTTACCGCCGCGGACGCAGCTTGGAGAGTCGCCGCAGTGGCAATTCACTTTTCAGCTTCGACGGGGAACGCGCACTGGCCGGCGGGCCTGTATCACGTCCGCGGGCTGATGAGCGTGCCCCACGTGCTCGTCGATGCCGACGGGGTGGTGTTGCTGGATACCGGACTGCCGGGCGACGGGAAACGCATCCGGCGCGTGATGGCCCGGGTGGGCGTGGGGCCGCGCGACGTGCGCGCGATCGTGCTCACGCACGGCCATCTCGATCACGCGGGCAGTCTGGCGGAGTTGAAGGCGTGGACCGGCGCTCCGGTGTACGGGCATCCGCTGGAACAATGTCACGTGGACGGCCGGTTTCCCTACACGGGCATGGCGCGCGTGTGTGGTGCGCTCGAAGCGATGGGGCGGACGGTGATGTCGTATCGGCCGGGTGTGATCGACGTGCCGATCGCAGACGCCGAACTCCTGCCGTTCTGGGGCGGATTGCGGGTGGTACACCTGCCCGGACACACCTTGGGGCACTGCGGTTTCTACAGCGTACGGCACGATCTGCTTTTCAGTGGGGACCTGTGGACGCGCTTTCTGATGCGGACGCAGGTGTCGCCACCGATTTTCACGGCAGCGCCGGAACTGATCCGACCCAGCCTGCGCAAGGCCCGGGCGATTGGCGCACGTTGGATGGTGCCCGGGCACTATGATATCCCCGATGCGACGCGGCTGCGACGGCGGTTCGAGGAGCTGTGCGAGGTCGTGTTGCGGCCGAGGGAACGAAACGTGATCTAGCTGATTTTCTTGCCCGTCGGACCCGATCCAAGTGGCCCACGGAACACACGGAATACACGGAAGGGAACCTCTGAACTTCCGTGTATTTAGTGTGTTCCGTGGGCCACTTTGCTTGCGTTGTCTCGGCTCGCGCCGCGCTTGCCAAGGCCCACGCCCGCCGGCATTCACGCCTCTACGGTTATGGGCATGCTCAACGTTTTTCAGCGTCTCTCCCAGGCTCCCACCAATCCGCACGCGGCGGCGCCGGCGCGCACCTTTGACATCGCTGACCTTTACCGTGGGCCGGTCGCCGCGGGTGCAGACGCGGCCGCGCCCGCCTCGGCCGCGCCGCTGGACGAGAAACTGCGGCAGGCGTACTTCTGGATCGTCAACAGCGCGATCATCAGCCCGCACTACGATATTGAATACAACGATGTGCCGCCGCAGCTGTTCACCCTCGGTGACAGCAAGAGCCGGCTCACGCTGCCGTCGGCCCAGAGTTACTCGAGCTACGTGCTGCTGCCGATTCTGACCTTTGCGACGCGGCGCAAATGTCTCTTCGTCGGCGGCCCGGGTCGCGGCAAGACCGCAAGCGCGCTGCTCATGGGCGTGATTGCCGGCTATCCGGTCCGCGAGGTGCGTCGCGCGATGCAGCACGGGCATCCGCAGATGACGATCGCCGACCTGCTGGGAAATCCGCTCCCGGCGGATCTCGTGCAGGCGCAGAAGATCGAGGACATTCGCATCTCCTGGCGGAAATGGCTCGGGATGCGCGTGAAGATCATCGACGAGTACAACCGCATTCCGACGCGCACGCAGAGCGCGCTGCTCACGGTGATGGGCGACAACTACGCCGAGATCCTCAATCACATCTACGAGTGTCCGGAATCAGCCTGGTTTCTGACTGCGAACGACGACCGGGGCGGCGGCACCTACCAGGTGATCGAGGCGCTGCGCGATCGCATCGACGTGATCGTCCAGGCCCTCGCGTTCAATCCGCGCTTCCTGCAGGAACTGCTCGTCCGCATTGAGGAAAACGTGCGGCCGGAGGACGTCGTGCCGCGCCAGATCATCTTCACGGAGGCCGAGGTCGATCGGATGCAGGAGGAGATTCGTGCCGTGACGATTCCCGAGGAGGTCCGGCGCCGTCTCGAGTTCTTTACCAGCCAGTTCGAGTTCTGCGAAGTGGCGGGTGATCAGTTCGAATACAAGACGAAGGATACCGCGCGCCTGGCCGGCGCGGACTGGCGCGCGCTCACCGCGCAGGAGACCGGCCGCGACCGGCTCAAGGACATCGGCTGTCAGACGACGAACGGCATCTCCGTCCGCGCCATGATGACGCTGATGATTTTCGCCAAGGCGCTGGCGTACTTTCGCGGCAATCGCGCGGTGGAGTTGGATGATCTCCGCCAGGTGCTGCCGTTTGTGCTGCACGAGAAACTCGTGGCCGACCCGGAGGCGCCGTTTTTCGATGCGCCGGGCCACGCGGCGTTTCGCACCGACCGCATTGGCTGGCTGCGGAAACTTTTCGATCTCGCCTGCGCCGACTACGACCGGCTCAACCTCGATCGGGACGATCCGGTGGCGGCGCTGGGCGCCGAATTCGGTCGCGGCCTCGACGGGGTTTCAGAGGCGGACACGCGGTCGCGGCTGGCGAAGATCGAGCGGCTCATCACCGAGTGGGCCAAGGGCCGGAAGCTGTACGGCCACCTCTACGACGATGTGCTGCGGCTGAAGTATCTGCACCAGCGTTACACGAACTACCTGCGCTGGCTGAAGACAAAGTGAGGCGCGGCAGTTCGGCCGCTCATACGGGATGAACCACGAAGTCACAAAGGCACAAAGGTGAAAGTTTCCGGAGCAAGACTTCTCTGGAATACGTTCGAGGCCGGGCCTCTGTGGCCTCCGCGCCTTGGTGGTTCTATCAGGTTTGGCAAAATCAGGGAGCCATGATCAGCCCCGTCTTCGCGCAAATTCTTCGATCCGGACGCGAGCACTTCAACGGCCGCTTCATGGCGGCGCGGCGCGTGCAGGCCGACCTGAACGGCGAGACGTTCACGGCCTTTCTCGCCGAGGCCGTGGATCCGTTGGTGCAGGCCGTCGAGCGGGTCGAGCCGGGACGCGCGGCGGATGTCGCGATGGTCGCCTATGATCTCGCGCTCGATCTCCTCGCGCAGCGGATCATCGGCCACGGCGAACGCGGAACGTTCATCGAAGCGGGCTGGCGGCGGCTGCTTCCGGGCGTCGCGCGGGGAGTGGCGGCAAATCCGGAACGCCTGATCGGCGCGACCACCAATGCGCTCCACCTGCTGGGTTCGACCCCTGGCGCGCGACCGGCGCAGTGGCTCGATCTCATGGAGCGCCTCTCGCCCGCCTGTGCGGACGACCCGGAGGTATGGCTGAAGCTGGGACAGGTGGCGGCGTGGCGTTCGGGACTGGCGCATTTCCGCGAGCCGGCGCTGGCGCTGGCCGACGCGCTCCCGGAGGGCGTGGCGCTCGAACTGGTGGACGCGCCGCCGGGCGTCGGCTGGTCCGGGGTGAAGGCGCGGCTGCACGCGAGTCCGTGGTTCGATCCGGCGCAGCGGCATGACGACGCTTCGGCACTGCGGGTGGCGGCGCAGGCCGGCGCGTTTCGCGGCTTCGGTGGTTTCTTTCCGGAGCCACCGCGCGTGGTGGCCCAGGGCGATCACTTCTTTGTTTCCAGCGGCGCCGAGGGCTGGATGCTCGCGGCCGATGCGTTCGGGGCGACGTTTCATCGCGCCAAGCCGGAAGAGCGACCGGTGGCGCCGGCGCTGACGGAGTTGCCGGGACGACTGCGCGTGACCGGCGTCCGACTTGAGTTCGACGGTCGCGAAGTCGTGGTGCCTGATCTGGGCGCGCCGAGTAGCGTGGCGGTGAACGCCACCACGCTCGCGATTACCTCGTTGCTGACCCATCGCGTGGTGTTGATCGCCCTGCCGCAGCGATGAAATCCAACCCCGCGAAACTCGAGCGCGTGCGCGAGCGCTGGGAGGCGGCGTGGCCGGCGGCGCTGGCGGCGTGGAGCAAGTTCACGCGCCTGCGGCTGCCGCGGCTGTGCCTGACGCCGGATGAGGCGACGGACGAGGGGCTCACGGGCAGCTTCGCGATGATCCGCCTGGTCGATCAGGCGATCGTGGTCAGCCTGCCGTCGGTGGTGCAATCAGGGATCGAGGATTACGCGGTCGAGGTGCTGGCCCATGAAATCGGGCATCACGTGCTCGCGCCGGCGACACTGACCGACCACGCGCGCACGCTGGCGCGCATGCGGCGCGGCCTGCCCACCGTGGAGAACCAGGCGCCGATGGTGGCGAACCTTTACACCGATCTGCTGATCAACGATCGCCTGCAGCGCGGCGCCGGGCTGCGCATCGCGGATATCTATCGCGCGATCGCGCGCGAGGGGGGAGGCGGCGCGGTGTGGACGCTTTATATCCGCATCTACGAAATCATGTGGGGTCTCGAACGCGGCTCGCTCGGCGGCGGAGCCACCAACGACCAACTCGAGGGCGATGCGGTGGTCGGCGCGCGGCTCGTGCGGAGCTTCGCACGGGACTGGCTCGACGGCGCGGGCCGGTTTGCGTCGCTCCTGCTGCCCTACCTCCTGCAGGATCAAAAGTCGCAGAAACTGATCGCGCGCCTGCTCGACACCGGCAACGCCGGCAAGGGCGGCGATCCGGCAGGGTTGACCGAGGTCGATGCGAATGAGGCGGACGGCGTCGTGCATCCGGCGGAGGATCCGGAGATGTCTGGCGAGGCCAGCGAGACGAACGAAAGCAGCCCGGCGCCCGGGCGGCGTGACAGACCGGTGGATACGGCGAGGAATGTCGGGTCCCACGGCCAGGCGCGCGAGCCGTTTCAGTACGGCGAGATCCTGCGCGCGTCGGGCGTCGACTTGAGCGATCACGAGGCGGCCGTGCGCTACTATCGCGAACGCGCCCGGCCGCAGCTGGTGCCGTTTCCCACGCGTAGCGCACCGCAGGCGACCGATCCGCTCCCGGAGGGACTCGAGCCATGGGATATTGGCGACGCGCCCGATGCCGCTGACTGGATTCAATCGGTGCTGCAAAGCCCGCACGTCATTCCGGGAGTGACCACCGTGCAGCGCGTGTGGGGCACCAGCGAAGGCGCGGAGCCGGAGCGGGAGCCGATTGATCTCGATCTCTATGTCGATTGTTCGGGCTCGATGCCGAACCCCCAGCGGCTCGTGTCGTACCTCACGCTCGCGGGTGCCATCCTGTGCCTCTCGGCGCTGCGCGCCGGGGCGCGGGTGCAGGCGACGCTCTGGAGTGGCAAACACGAGGTCACCAGCACGCCCGGTTTCGTGCGCGAAGAGGTCGCGATCCTGCGCGTGCTGACGGGATACTTTGGCGGCGGCACCGCGTTTCCCATTCATGTCCTGCGGGACACCTACGCTGGGCGCACGCGCAGTGATCGTGCCGTGCACGTCCTCGTGATCTCGGATGACGGCGTGACGACGATGTTCGATCGCGACGAGCGCGGAAACAGCGGTTGGGACGTGGCGGCGATGGCGCTGGGGCAGGCGCGCGGCGGCGGGACGCTGGTGCTCAATCTTCCGGAAAATTGGTCCGCGGTGACGACCGCCGGGCATGCCTATGCCCGCATCGCGCAGGCCCGCGACGAAATGGGGTGGAACGTGCACGCCGTGAGCTCGTGGCCGGATCTGGTGAAGTTTGCCCGCGACTTCAGCCGCCGGAAATTCGGTGACCTGGACGGCGAGCGGGAGCGCGGGCAGATTGTCCGCCAGGCGGCGACCCATGCGGGCGGGACATCAGCGCGGCCATGATTGTCGTCTGGCGCATCACGCAGCACTGCAATCTGAGCTGCCCGTTCTGCAGCTTCGATCGCACGCGCGACGTGCCCCGCGTCGAGGCAGACCTGGCGACGGTGCTCAACTTTGGCGCGGTGCTGGCAGCGTATCAGCACGAGACGGACGATCGCGTGCTCGTGAGCTGGATCGGAGGCGAACCGCTGCTCTGGCGACACTGGCAGGAGGCGACGCGGCGGCTGGTCGGCGAACTGGGATTGCGGGTGAGTGCGACGACGAACGGCACTGCACTCGAATCGGGCAACGTCCGGGCGTTCGTGGTGGACCACTTCTCCGAACTCACCGTCAGCGTGGATGCGTTGGGAACCCAGCACGACGTGCTTCGCGGCTGGTCCGGTGGTTTTGCCGCGCTCGAACGCATCGTGCCCGCATTGGCTCGGCTCAAACGCGAGCGCGGGGCGGGACCGCTGCTGCGGATCAACGCCGTGCTGATGCGTGACAACCTCGCCGGTTTCGCCGCGCTCTGCCAGCGGGTGGCGGAGTGGGGCGTGCAAGAGATCTCATTCAATCAACTCGGCGGACGCGATCGGCCGGAATACTTTCCTTCGCACCGGCTGCGCCCGGAGGACGTGGCGGAGTTCGCTGCGCGCCTGCCCGAGCTGCGTGCGTCGCTTGCGGAGCGCGGCGTGCGCCTCGTGGGCGGCGACGGTTACCTGGAACGGATGCGGGCGTCGGCCGCGGGCGAAGCGCGGGCGGTGCCCGACTGCCGGCCGGGCCAAACGTTTCTCTTCATCGATGAGCAAGGTCGCACGGCGCCGTGCAACTACACGGCCGAACAGATTGGCGTCCCGTTGAGTGAGCTCGGCACCACGGAGGCGATGCAGTGGCTGCCGGCACGCCTGGCGACGGCGCGAAAACGCTGCCGGCCGGCTGCGTGCGAGGATTGCCATAGCACCCAGGTCTGGGAGAAGTTCGCCCGCTGACATGCAACGCGAAGGCCCACCGCTCGAATTGCTCCTCCGACGATTGACGGAGATCCCGGAGGATTTCCTCGCGGAACCGAGGATCGGATCGTCGGGCGTGATCGAGGTGAGGGCGGTCGTCGGCGACCTGCTGCGTCGGTGCGGCCAAGTGCCGAATCCGGCGGCCCTTCAGGCGTTCGCGGGCGTGGATCCGCGTCAGGATCGAAACCGGCTCGCGGTGACATTGATTGTCGCGTGGCTTCTGGCCGAGGACTGGTTTCAGCGCGCCCAGCTCCCGGCCGCCGATCTGATCAAAGTGTTGCGCGAAGATGTGGCGGAGATCGCGCCACTCGTGGCGGCGAAGAAACTCGTCACGGACCCGGAGCGCCGCGAGGAAGTCGCCCGTCTCGTTCTAGCCGGGTTGGGTTGCCGGCCGGCCGGCGAGAGCGTGGCGCAGGCGCAGGATCGGTTGACGACGCTCAGCTCGGTGGAGCGCGCCCGCGTGCTGAAAGTGTCGCAGGTGGCGGCCCGGCGCGCGCGGGAGATCCGCGAGGCGCTGGCGCGCAAGGCGGCGGAGGAGTCCGCGGACAAGTGGACGCGGGAGTGACGATGGAGCGGCACGAGGCACCGGCGGAGGGCGGCACCGGTAACGGTCGGACGGATGGCGGGGCGACCGGGGGCGGTCGCGGTCCGAGGGCGGACAGCATCCGTCCCGGGAGCGATCCGGACGATCGCGGGGGGAACGTCGAGTCCATCACGGACGCCGAGCGGTATCCGACTCTCAGTGACGCCGGTCGCCGGATGCTGGACTTTCTGCGTGAGCACCCGCGGGCGCCGATCTTCAGAAACGAAAGCGGCAACCGGCTGACGGCGTCCGAGGTGGAGTGCGTGCGGGCCTTTGAGGACGAAGTCCTGGCGGCGCGCGTGGGCTGGATGCCGGGCGGCGAACCCGATTGGGTCGGCGATTTCCTTGCGGGCTCGGTGGCGGACGTGCCGTTTTATCGGGCTTACGGTTCAGCGCCGCGGCGGTTGGCGGATTGTCCAACGATCTCCCGGGCGGATCTCAGTCGCGATGTCGCACAGTTCGTGCCGGACAGCGTGCCCGTTGCGCGGCTGATCAATTTTCGCACGAGCGGCACCACGGGGCATCCGCTGCTGCTGGCATCGCACCCGGTGGTGGCGGCGAGCTACCTGGCGTTTCACCGCCGGGCGTTGCGGCGCTTCGGCATTGAGCTGCAACACGGGCGCGGCCAGGTGGGCGTCGTCCTCCTCGGACTGCAGCGCAAGTGTTTCACCTATGTGTCGGTGACGCCGACGCGGAACGAATCCGGACTCGCGAAGATCAACCTGCATCCGAACGACTGGCGCGATCCGGCCGACCGGGCGGCGTACCTCGATGCGCTCGCGCCGGAAGTACTGGCCGGTGATCCCATTTCGTTCGCTGAGCTCCTGACGCTGCCGGTGACACTCCGGCCGCGGGCGCTGCTGTCGACGTCGATGACGCTGCTGGCGGGCTTGCGCGGGCGGCTTGAAGCCCGGTTTGGTTGTCCCGTGCTTGATCTATATTCGATGAACGAGGCCGGGCCGATTGCGGTCGCGGACGCGAGAGTGGGCGGCCATGTGCTGTTGCAACCCCGGATTTATGTGGAAATCCTGGACGCGGCGGGACGAGCCGTGACGAACGGGCAGCGGGGCGAAGTCACGCTTACGGGCGGATTCAATTTCTGCCTGCCGCTGCTCCGGTACCGGACCGGAGATTTTGCGTCGCTGCAACGGGTGGACGGCGAACCGGTGCTGATGGGTCTCGAAGGCCGGCCGCCGGTGCGGTTTCGGACCATGACTGGCGAGTGGGTCAACAACATCGAGGTCACGCACGCGATCCAGCGCCTCGCGATCCCGCAGTTCGCGCTCCACCAATTCAGCGATGGCGGACTGCGCTTGCAGCTGGCGGGAGCGGGTACGGAGGCGCACGCGGCAACGGAGATTCTCCACGGGCTCTTCGGAATGGCGCAGTCGATCCGCGTCGAGGCGGAAGCGAACTTTGCGGGCAAGGTGGTGCAGTATACCTCCGATCTGGCGTCGGCCGCCCCATGAATCCCTTCTGGGAGGTGGCGGCGAACGCGATGAACGCGGTCTCGGTCCTGCTGGCGGCGCGCAACAGCGTGCACACGTGGTGGACGGGGATCGTCGGGTGCGGATTGTTCGGCTGGGTGTTTTTCGGCACGCAGCTCTACGCCGATGTGACGCTCCAGGTTTTTTTCATCGTGACGAGTGCGATCGGATGGTGGCGCTGGCGTCCCGGCCGCTCCGGTGGCGAGCTGCCGGTGCGCCGCACGGCGGTGCGGGTGATGGCGGGTTGCCTGATTGTCGGCGTCGGCGTTGCGGCCGGTTACGGCGCCTTGCTGCGAAAGTTCACCGATGCGTTTGCGCCGTTCGTGGACTCGTTCGTCCTCGCCTTCAGCGTGCTTGCGCAGCTGCTGCTGATGGCGCGGCGCTATGAAACCTGGTGGTGCTGGCTGGTCGTGAATACGGTGGCGGTGCCGCTGTTTGTTTCGCGCGGGCTGCACCTGACGGCCGCGCTCTATGCGGTGTTCTGGGTTAACGCCTTCGTCGCGATGATGCGCTGGCGGCGGTCGGTGGTGGTGGCATGAGCGCGGTCAAACGCTTTCGCCGCGGCCTGGTGGTCGGCAAGTTCGCGCCGCTGCATCGCGGGCACGAATACGTGATTCGCCGCGCCGTCGCGGAGTGCGACGAGGTGGTCGTGATCAGCTATTCGAAACCGGAGATCCCCGGCTGCGAGCCGGAGAAACGCGCGCAGTGGTTGGCGGAGCTATTTCCCGCGACGCGGCGTCTGGTGTTGGCGGATACGGCCATCGCGCTGCCGGACAACGCGGCTGATGACACGACGCACCGCCGCTTCGTGGGCCGGGTGTGCGTGGACGAGTTGGGCGTGACCGTCGATGCCGTGTTCACGAGCGAGGCGTATGGCGATGGTTTCGCGCGCGAGCTCACGGCCTATTTTCGGACGAACGGTTTGCCGCACGCGCCGGCGGTGACGCATGTGCGGGTTGATCCGGACCGCGCGACCGTGCCGATCTCCGGCACCGCGATCCGAAGCGACGTTCACGCCCACCGCGGCTGGCTTGATCCGGCGGTCTATGCGTCGTTCGTGGAACGCGTCTGCTTCCTCGGCGGCGAATCCAGCGGAAAGAGCACCCTGGCGGCCGCGCTGGCGGCGGAGCTGGGCACCACGCACGTGCCCGAGTTCGCACGCGAACTGTGGGACGCCCGGCGTGGCGTGCTGGTGTTCGACGATCTGCGGACGATCGCCATCGAGCAGGTGCAACGCGAGGACGCGGCGGCGCGGCGCGCGGTGCGCAAGGTGTTTTGTGATACGTCGGCGCTGACCACCCGGCTGTACTCGCTGGAGATGTTCGGGCGCGTCGATCCCGAGGTGGAGCGGCTCGCGGCGCGGCGGTATGACCACGTCTTTCTCTGTGCGCCGGACTTCGCGTTTGTGCAGGATGGCACGCGCCGTGACGCGGCGTTTCGGCAGCGTCAGCACGCGTGGTATGAAGCCGAGTTGGCGCGGCGTGGGATGCGTTACCAGACGCTGGGCGGATCGCTGGTCGATCGGATGGAGCAGGTGAAGGCGGCGCTCGGGGTCACAGGGTAGGGCGGGAACGTGGGGCCGGCCGAACGGGGAAATGAAATCCCGCTCCGCCGGCCCCTCGGTTCTTCCCGGCCGTCTACTTCACCGCGGCCAGTTCAGCCGCGATGAGCTCGCGGGCGCGGGCTTTCGCGTCGGCCAGCGGAAGCTCTCCCTTCTCGATCTTGGCGAGGAAGGCCTTTTGCGCGAGGTAGTCCTTGTTCGTGATCCCGGCCTTGCTTTGCAGCATGCGCCAGGCTTTGCGGCGTTCGACGGCGAAGAGCACCATCTGGCGCGTCACGGCGTAGTAGTTCATCTTGCCGTGCTCCTCGGCCTTGATGCAGCAGCCGAAGTTTTTCACGAAACTCCGGTGTTGCGGATCGAAGACGCGGCGGTGCTGCACATCGTCCTGCGTGATGAAAGCCAGTTGATCATCCAGCAGCGTGAGCTTGGCCGCTTCGGCCTCCTTGATCGCTTTCACGTGCTTGCGGAAACGGGCTTCCGTGATGGCCCAATGGCCGACGCCGAAGTTGTATTCCTCGCCGGTGGTCGAGTACTTGGTCCGCCACCAATCCCGGTCCATGCTCGGGTTGCCCTTGAGATCGAAGGCTTCCTGGGAGGTTTCGCCCTTGCGGGGGTTGAACACGAACTCGGGCATGCCGCGGGCGTCGCGCACCATCTTGGCCTGATCGGCGCTCATGTTGTCGGCGACGCCGTGCTCGGGCTGGCAGGTGGTGTAGGCTTGGAAGAACGCGGTGCCGCGGTACTCGAGGCCGTCGAGCATCGCCTTGTAGAGCTTGGCGGCGTTGGCCATCGAGACCTGCGCGACGAACGGCGAACCGTGGCCGCTGGTGAAGGCTTCGGACACGTTCTTCTTTTCGATCAGCTTGCCCTGCGAGGCGGCGCCAAACTGGTTCATGTCGTAGCCGCCCAGCATCGTCGACGAATCGGAGTTCTGGCCGCCGGTGTTCGAGTACACCTGCGTGTCGAGCATGAGGATCTTCACGTTCGGCCGATTCTGCAGCACGACCTTCGAGACGTTCTGGAAACCGATGTCGCCGAGTGCGCCGTCGCCGCCGATGACCCAGACCTTCGGGAGCTCGCGGATTTCCCGCTCGGTCATGAGCGCGTCGTCCAGACGCGTGAGCGTGAAATACTCTGCTTCGCTGCAAACGTGCTCCGCGCGATCGAGCAGGGCGTCCGCCATGCGCTCCGGCGCGACGGAGCGGCGGGCGTGATCCACGATGATCGACTCGGCCATGAGCCAGGAGATCGTCGCGCCGTCCTGGAACAGCGAATTCATCCACGGGTACGGATGCGGATTCGCGGGCGGGGTGGAGCCGTAGACGGTGTTACAACCCGTGCTGGCGCCCATCATCATCACGGACATGCCGTTCGCGCGGCGGCCGTCGACGGACTGCAGCTCCTTGTGGTTGAAGGCGTCCTGCTCGAGCACCGCGGCCAGACCGCCGATCAGCTGGGCGTCGGTGATCGCGCCGTGCTTCGCCTCGTAGGCGGCGATGCGCGTTGCGGTATCGTCATCGTTTTCGCCACCGAGACCAACGATCACATGTGCGAACGTGCGATGGAAAAGGGCGTATTCGGTTTCCTGACGCGCCTTGAGCGCGGCGAGTTTGGCCGGGCCCTCGGCCTTGAGGCGCGCGGCCTTGGCCCGCAGGCGATCGGCCTTCGCGTGGTAGATCGGCCGCATGTAGGCCTCGGTCACGCTGGCGGCTGAGCGGAGAATGCTCTTTTCGCCGCAACCGGCGCACGCCCCGTCGCCCGAGACCAGCGCCTCGTAGTTGCGGCGCACCATGAGGTGATTCCGCAATGCGGCCTCGCGGGAACTGGCGGCGTCGCCGTCGTTGTAGAGACCGAGATATTTTTGCGGCGTGTCGGGCAGCAGGCGGGAGAATACCTGCGCGGTCGTGAGCTCGGCGTTGAGATCCTCGGTCTCGCGCGTCATGCGCAGCGCGTCGTGATCGCCGCAGACCTGCACGCATTCGCCGCAGCCCTTGCAGAGATCGGAGACGAAGATGGAAAACAGTCCGCCGGCACCGGGCGTCTTCGCCTCGATGGAGCGGAAGATCGCGGGGACATTCGAGTACGCCAGCGGGAGCTTGCCGATGATCTGGGTGAACTCGGCCCGGCCCTGCTCGGATACGCTGGTGAGCGCGTTGACCTCGGCGCTGATGATGTCCTTGAAGGGCACATTCGTCTTGGCCTTCACGGATTCATTCATCTTCACGCGGGCGCGCTGTTCGAGTCCGGCGAGTTCGGTGCCGAGCGTGCGGCGGTCCGCGAGATCCGAAACGTAGTTGTTCACCGCGGTCTTCAGCACGGTCGCGACGTCCTGCGAGGTGTTGGGCAGGGCGGTGTCGGGGCACGCGGTGATGCACTCCATGCACTGCGTGCAGTTTTCGGCGATGTAGACCGGCGTCTCGCGGCGCGCCACATACTTGGACTGCGTGGCGCCGGAGCCGGCGCCCATGACGCCGACGGAGGCAAACGCGCCCGCCGGTTGGTGGTAACCGAGGCCGGCGCGGAATTCGGAATCGAACTTAGAAAGCGTCTGAAACGGCGCGCGCGCGGGCTGCGCGGCGGGCATTGGCACGCTGCCGCAACCGGAGGAACTGCAGCCGGCGGTGGGCGGAAAGTGATGATCGCCGAGCGGCTTGAGCAGCGGATTCCGCATCGACGAACGGTCGGCGTCGTCGCCACGGCCGATCTTGATCTCGGTTACGCGCGCCCAGCCTTCGTTCATCACGGTCATGTTCGACTTAACGACGGCGTCGCCGAAACGGCCGAACTTCTTGACGTACTGCTTGTGCACGACCGCCTGGAACTGCTCCTCGGAGATCCCGAAGGTTTTCAGGAACGGCGAGACCCGGAAGAACGCGCCGAGGAAGGAGTTTCCCTGCATGCGGAGCTGCAGCTCGGTCTGGTTCGTCGCCTGCTTGGCGATGTCGAAGCCGGGCAGGATGTAGATGCGGATGTTGTTTTCCTGAATCCACTGCCGGTATTTCGCGGGCACGCGCTGCCACGCGACCTCGGGGGATTCGCTCGACTCCCACACGAGCGCGCCGCCCTTCTTGATCCCCTCGAGCGGATTCGTGTGCGTGAACGCCTTCGGGTCGCAGCAGAGGACGACGTCGACGTGGTTGAGCTCGCAGTTCACTTTGATCTGCGACGGGGCGACGGTGAGGTAGTAGTTGGTCGGCGCGCCTTTCTTCTCCGAACCGTATTTCGGGTTCGCCATGACGAAGAGCTTGTCCACGAGGAAGCCGTCGGCGTCGTAACTCGGATTCTGTTCGGAGATGAACTGACCGAAGTCACCGATGATGGATCCGAGGTTCTTGCCCGTCGTGATCATGCCCCAGCCGCCGATGGAATGAAACCGCACGGCGATCGCGCCCGGAGGCAGCAGCGAAGGCGTGTCCTTGCTGATCACCGCGTACGGATGATCGACGCCGAGCACGAAGAACGACTCGCCGTCCGCAGCGTTGCGTCCGTCTTTGCGGCGCGACGCGCCCGTCGCGAACTCGTACGCACCAATCGTGTGCTCGGGCCGGAAGTCGCGCGACCCGATGCCGTAGGCGCCGCGGAAGAGGCGGGGCGTTTCGGCGGGTGTGAGCGCGGGCAGGCCGGACGCGGAGCCGAATTTCGCGACCTCGTTCGCCTTGCCGAGTGCGACGCGGATGTCGCGCGCGAGCGGATTGTCACCAGCGAGACCTTCGTCGGTGCGCTCGAGAATGATGACGTTTTTCTTGCCCCGCAGGGCGTTGATGACCGCGGCTTCGGGGAAGGGACGGATGACGTTGACGTGGATCGAGCCCACCTTGCCGTTGCGCTGTTCGCGGATGTAGTCGCAGGCGGCCTCGACGTTGTCGGCGGCGCAACCGAGCGAGACGAAGACCGTGTCGGCGTCGTCGGTCTTGTACTCCTGGATGAAACCGTAATGGCGTCCGGTGAGCCGTCCGAACTCGGCGAACGCAACTTCAAGCATGCCGAGGATCGGTTCGTTGAAGTTGTTCCGGCGCGCGACGACGCCGTTCATGTGGTGCTCCTGATTCTGCACGGGACCGAGGAGCAGCGGGTTCTTCAAATCCATCATCCGCGGCACGCGGCGGCGGGTGGGGCCGAACAGTTCGCGCTGCGCCGGCGTGGGGCAGTCGATCTGATCGTCGGGAGCGCCGAGGAATTCACGGAGGAATTCGGCTTCGGGCGCGAGGTACATGCGCTCCGAGTGCGTGGTCAGCATGCCATCCTGGATGTTCATGCCGGGGTTCAACGAGAGCTCGTTGACCTTGCGCATGATGATGCCCTGGTCGGCGGCCTGCTGCGCGTCCTTGGCCATCATCATCGTCCAGCCCGTATCGAGGGCGGCGTAGAAATCGTCGTGGCCGCAGTGCACGTTGAGCGCGTGCTTCGTCAGCGCGCGCGCGCCGACCTGCAGGACCATCGTCGAGAGTTTGCCCGGCGCGTGGTAGTATTGCTCCATCGCGTAGACGATGCCCTGGCCGGAGGTGAAATTCACCGTGCGGCGGCCCTGCACGGCGTAGGCGGTGGCACCGCCCTGTGCCGCGTGTTCGCCCTCGGTTTCGACCGCGACTTTTTGCGCGCCCCAGACGTTCAACTCGCCCGAGGCGAAGGACTGCTGATAAATTTCGCCGCCTTCGGTTGACGGGGTGATGGGATAGAACACGCCGCCCTCGGTGACGCGCGTCTCGACGTACTGCGTGACGAGGAAGTTGCCATTGCACGTCACGCGAATGCCCGGGTATTTGGGCTTGGCGTGCCTGGCCAAGTCAGGCGGCGGAGCGACCTGCTGGGACGTAGCAAGTTTCGACGCAGGGGCGGACTCACCAGCGGTCGGGGTGCTCATGGAGGGTAACGTGGCGCTTAGGGGAGGCGCGGGTTGGAGGTTGAACGCGACGGTTGAGGTCGCGTTCGGAAAGCCGCCGTCAACATGGGGGGATCCGCCGCCGGTTCAAAGTAAAAGCGCGTCCGTCATCGATCCGTTTCTGCGTGCGCGGGTGCGCAGGCTCCGGGAGCGCAGGCGTCCCGCCTGCAGCCAAAGTTTCAATCTGGATTCCGCATGCTGCCGCGGAGCCTTCGGTCCGAGCCGATGCAGGCCGGAGGCCTGCGCTTCCGTGAAGGCGATTCAGTCCGCAGCAACCGACGATGCCCCCGCTCAGGTCGCGGAGCGCAGGTGCTGCGCGATGGCGCGGGCGAGTTCGTCGCGCAGCACCGGTTTGCGCAGGACCACGCGAGCCGGGGATTTTTCGAGCAGCCGCTGCCGAGCCGTCTCGATGTAACCGGTGATGACGATGATGGGAATATCGGGACGGATGCGGCTGAGGTGGCCGATCAACTCCGCGCCGTCCATCCCGGGCATGGCGAGGTCCGAGACGACGAGATCGAAGGTGCCCGGTGACGCCGTGAACTGCGCGAGCGCGGCTTCCGGTTCGGTGTGACGCGTGGCGCGGTAGCCGAGACTCTCGATGATTTTCTCGACGGCGAAACCGCACACGTTGTCGTCGTCGACAACCAGGATGTGCTCGCCGCGACCAAAGGGAATCTCGATGGGCGCCGGTTCGGCCGGGGCGACGTCCTCGGGTGCCGTTGGAAAATAAAGTTCGAACGTCGAACCCTCGCCCACGGTGCTGCGCACGGTGATCAGGCCCTCGTGGGATTGCACGATGCCGTGGACCACGGCGAGACCGAGGCCGGTGCCGATGCCGGTGCCCTTGGTGGTGAAAAACGGTTCGAAGATGTGCTCGAGCGTGGCGGCGTCCATGCCGTTGCCCTGATCGGCGATGGTGAGGCGCACCCAGCGGCCGGGTTTCAAATCGGGATTCGAAGCGGCGTCGTCTGGCGTGAGGGTGACGGCGTCGAGCGTCACCGCGATCTCCCCGCCGTTCGGCATCGCGTGCCAGGCGTTCGTGCAGAGGTTGAGCACGACCTGGTGAATCTGGGTCGAGTCGGCCAGCACCGACGGCGTGGTTTCGTCGATGGTGGGCTTGAGCTCGACCATCGGCGGCAGCGTGGAGCGCAGTAAACGCAACGCCTCACCCACCACGGGGTGGAGCCGTTGCGCCATGCGTTCGGTCTCGCTCTTGCGGCTGAAGGTGAGGATCTGCCGCACCAGATCGCGGGCGCGCTGGCTGGAGCTTGAAATTTGATCGAGCCAGGCGTGGGCCGGATGTCCCGGTTCGAGTTCAAGCCGCGCCAGATCAACGAAGCCGAACGTGCCGGTGAGGATGTTGTTGAAATCGTGCGCGATGCCGCCGGCGAGCGTGCCCAGCGATTCCATCTTGTGGCTCTGCCGCGCCTGCGCCTCGAGGTGGGTGCGTTCCTCCTCGGCGCGTTTCAGCTTGGTGACGTCGGTGATCGTGCCGACGTAGCCCGCGACTGAGCCGTCCGCATGCAGTTGCGCGCGCGACTGGCCGACCAGCCAGGTGATGGTCCCATCGGGGCGGAGGAAACGGAATTCGGCGGTGGACGACTCGCCGTTGCGCACGGCCTCGGCCCAGCCCTTGGTCACCCGCTCGCGATCCTGCGGGTGCAACGCCTGCTGCCAGCCGTCGCCCATGGCCTGTTCGAGCGTGACGCCGGCGATCTCGCACCAGCGCCGGCTGACGAACACGGTGCGGCCGCTCGTATCGGAACTGAAGATACCGGCGGGCGAGACGTCGGCCAGCAGGCGGAAGCGTTCCTCGCTCTGACGCAGCGCGGCCTCCGCGCGGCGTTGCTCGGTGATGTCGCGAAAACTCCACACGCGGCCGGCGGGCTCGCTGGCGACGAGCTGCGGCCGGGAGTAGCGCTCGAAGACGCGCCCGTCCTTGCAATGCAGCACGTCGAAGACCTCGTCCTCCGAGCGGGCGTACAGGTCGCGGACACTCGCGAGGAAGAGTTCGGGCGCGACGAGTTGGCTGAGGATGGTGCGCAGGACCTCGTCCTCCTTTTCGTGCACGCCCGCGTCGGCGATGGCCACGCCCCACATCTCCGCGAAATTCAAGTTGTAGGTTTCGATGCGGCCCTCGGCGTTGACGACCAGGATGGCGTCGGCGGTGGATTCGAGCGTCGCCCGCATCAAGGCCAGCGACCGGTCCCGGGCGGCCTCGGAGTGTTTGCGCGCAGTGATGTCCTGGACCGAGCTGACGCTGAAGCTCTCGCCGCCGAGGGTGATGAGGCAGCCGCTGTGCAGCGCGGTAAAAATCTCGCCGTTGCGCCGGCGCATCTCGGCTTCGAAGCCGGTGATTGTTCCCTCCGCGCGGAGGCGTTGCAGATAGCGATCCCGCAGGTTGGGATCGACCCAGAGGCCGAGTTCCAGCGTCGACTTGCCAATCACTTCCTCGCGGCCGTAGCCGAAGGCGGCAATGCCCGCCGCGTTGAGCTCCACGATGCGGCACTCGGGCATGGTGAGCAGGCCGATCACGATCGGACTCTGGTCGAAGACGCCGCGGTAGCGCGCCTCGCTTTCCCGCAGTGCGGCATTGCGTACTTCCGATTCGCGCACCGCGTCCTCATGGATCGCGGCGTTGTGCAGGACGAGCGCCGCCATCTGGGCGAGCAGCATGCCTTCGCGCAGATCCTCGGAGGTGAAGGGATAGCCGGGCTGTTCGCGGGCGACGCCCAGCACGCCCACGCACTCATGCGCGCGGACGATGGGAAACACCGCCGCGGTGTGCACGCCCGGGGCGCGTTGAAAATCCCGGCTCTCCGGATGCGCGGACACGCGATCGACGACGACGGGCAGGCGGGTTTCCACGGCCCGCCACGAAATTGCAGGCTCGCCGCGGCGCACGCGATCGCCGCCGGGAAAGTAGCGATCACGCGAATACGCGCGAAGCACGAGATCGCCCTGTTCGAGCAGCGAGATTTCCGCGTGCGGCGACTTGAGCAGGACCGAAGCGCGGGCCACGAGCGCCTGGAGCAGTTCACCGACGTTGCGCCGCCCGAGCAGTTCCAATGTTGTCTGGTTGAGCGCGGCGAGAAAGTCCGCCTGCCGGCGCACGGCTTCGTCGGCTCGCCGCCGATCCGTTACATCAAGAATCGCGCCGTCCCACACGACGGTGCCGTCGGCGACGGCGCGCGGTTGCGATCGAAAGCTGACCCAGCGTTCCTGTCCGGTGGAATTCTGAATCCGGACTTCGTGGGTGAAGGGTTTGAGTTCCTGCCGCGAACGTTCGCGTGCCTCGGCGAGGCCGGCGGCGTCGGTGGGATTGATCCGCATCGTCAGCCACGAGGCGTCGGTCGGGAGCTCGGCGGGCTGTTCGCCAAAGATGCGTTCGAAGCCGCGGCCGAGATACGTCAGCAGGTGCCGGCCGCTGCCCGAGATCACATACTGATAGAGGGCGCCCTCGGGAAAATTCTCGCTGATGAGCTCGAGTTGCCGCCGGCTGTCCCGAAACGGTGCCGCCGTGTCCGCCTTGGGTTCGGCGGCGGCCTGCCCCGCCAGTGAGGCGGCGTCGTCGGCTGGGGCGGTCGTCATGGCGCGGCGAGTGTGTGCAAACGAACGATGGAGAGAAGCCTGAAGAAGAGAGCCGCGCGAAGCGGCGGTGTTACTCCAGCAAGTCTAGTGCGTTTGTCGAAGCGGGCCAGCGGTCCCGGGCCCTTTCATGGATTTTTCAGGAATCGCCGGATCGGAGTCTAGCGCCGCTTTCCGGCCAGCAATTCTGCGACGAGGGCGTCGGCACCGTACACTTTGCGCATGGCCTCGATGATGCCGCGACAGTCGACACTCAGCGCGCGGGCCTGCCGGTCTTCATAGGCGAAGTCGAGCACGAGGCTCGCGAGATTGCCGTCGAAGATGATGCCGACGAACTCGCCGGCGGTGTTGACCACGGGGCTGCCGCTGTTGCCGCCGATGATGTCGGCGGTGTTCACGAAGTTGAAGGGCGTCGAGAGATCCAGCGCCGACTTCCGTTCGACCCAGCGCGGGGGCAAATCGAAGGGCTCGCGGTTCCGGTGTTCCGCGCTCCGGGCGTAGAGGCCGGCGAAGTCCGTATAGGCGGCGATGGTCCGACCGGCTTCCTCGTAGGAACGGACGGGCCCGTAGCTGAGCCGCAGGGTGAACGTCGCGTCCGGCGCGCGCGTCGGGCCTTCGAGGGCGAAGCGGGCCCGCTCGATGATGGCGTGGCCTTGTTGCTTCGTCTCGTCCGCGGCCTCCCATTCCTTGCGCAGCGCCCGCGCCTCGGCATCGATCGTGCGGGCGAGTTCGATCAGCGGATCGCGGGCCGCGGTGACGGCAGCCGCCCCGCCTTCGTAGAGTCTGCGCCGGGTGGCGACGTCGCGGACCTGCGTCCCTTGAATCAAGGTTGTGGCGCGCTCCCGCGGCGACTGGCCGGAGAGAATGGTCTGCACGAGCGGGTCGTCGTAGCCGAGGGTTTCCACGAAAAGCGTGAGTGCATCGGCGAGCAGGACGATTTCGAGATCAGCGTGGACGGGCTTGTCGGAAAACAACGCCAGCTCGAACGACTCGCGCCGGGCGTCGCCGAATTCCTTCAGGCGTTCGCCGTTGGGCTTCGGGCGTTCGTCGCCGGCGCGCAGCAGCGTTCGCGCGAAGGTGAACGAGTCACAGGCGAACGCGTGCCCGCCCTCGAGCAGGCGATGGCGTTTGTACAGGCGCGTCTGGGTCTGCACGGCCTCGGCGATGCGATCGAAGGCAGCGCGGACCGCGGCACCGTCTGCACGATCGCCCAGCTGCTGGCGGAAGGATTTCTCCTGGGCGGTCTTCGGCCCCATGATGCTGGCGGAATAAAGGCCGTTCTGGCGTCCGTCATAAACCTTCCGCGAATTCTGAATCCCGAACAGGTCGTCCTTGGCCCGGCGGGCGTTTTCCTCGCTGCGATCGCTCCAATTCTTGAGCGCCACTTCCAGGCGTTTCAGGCGCGGGATGACGTACGGGTATTGCGTGTCGCGGAGGAACTGCAGCTCGGCCAGCGTGAACTGGCGGTTCGTGCTGCCGGGATGGCCCGAGACAAACGTGAGATCGCCTTCGCGGGTGCCGGTCTTCGACCACGTCAGGTAGTGCTCGATCTGCGCGGGCTGGCCGTTTTCGTAGGCGCGGTAGACGCTCACATCGAGGTCGAAGCGGGGAAACTCGAAGTTGTCGGGATCGCCGCCGAAGAACGCTGCCTGCTGCTCGGGGGCGAACACGAGCCGGACGTCGGTGTAGCGTTTGAATCGGTAAAGATGATACGCGCCACCCTGGTAGAGCGTGACGACGTCGCTGCGCAGGCCGGTCTTCTCCTTCGACTCCTTTTCGATTTCCGCGATGATTTTCCGGCGGGCGGTCGCAGCGGCACCACCGGTGGCACCGGGCGGGATGCCGGCGTTGACGCGGGTGGTGACGTCCTCGATCGACTGCAGGACGTTCAATTCGAGATCGACGAGCTTCTTTTCCTCGGCGGGCGTCTTCGCAAGGAAGCCGTCGCGCAGGTAATTGTTTTTCTCGTCGCTGATTTTCTGCAGGTCGTCGGCCGCGACGTGGTGGTTGGTGATCACGAGGCCGTTGGCGGAGACGAAGGAGCCGGAGCCGCCGCTGTTGAAGCGAACGGACGCCTTCATGAGGTGCTGCAGCCAGGCGTCGGTCATCTCGAAGCCGTACTTCGCCTTCACCTGTGCGCGGGGCGGAGCGGAGAAGAGCCACATGCCTTCGTCGGCTTGGGCGGACGGCGCGACGAACGCGGTGAGGCTGGCGACCGTGGCGACCAGGGGAGGCAGCGAGGAAGGCAGTTTCATGACGATGATGAGGAAGTGGACGGGGCGCGGGAATGCCAGCTGTAAGCGACGAGCGGCGGGAGGGCCGCGGGCGGACGATGATTGCGCGAAATTCCCTTGTTGACCCCTGCGGGCGCGGGGCATTTCTTCCACCCCTTCGCCTGTCGGCGGGTCCTGTTTGGGTCTCGTTGGGCATCACCCGGAGAGGTGGCAGAGTGGTCGAATGCGCGCGCTTGGAAAGCGCGTGAACCGCAAGGTTCCGGGGGTTCGAATCCCTCCCTCTCCGCCAGCCTTCGCCAAGCCTACGGCTGGCAGGCCGAATCCAGAGGCTGACTGGCGTCAGCCGGACAAAGGGGGAGGACCTTGCGGAGGCTGCCCTCCGTAGGCTTGGCGAAGGAGGGCTTTAGTTTTCGACCGAATCGCGGCCCTCGATTCTGCGTACCGGCTGCTGACGATGTGCGCTGCTCAAACTTCGGGTGTTCCGCGCATGGGCCCACGCAACTCCGCCGGCAGGTGCTCGGGCGATGCACTCCGTGTACCTCCTCTAAAGTTCGGGGTCGTAAGGGGTCAGGCTGTCGCACGTTGCAGCCTGAGTTCCACGCTCCGGCAGGTGGGCGGTTAATGGTGCTGCAACGTGCAACAGCCTTGTATCTTGAACGGCGAAGGTCTGGTTGCGGCTTCCGAGAATGGGCGACAGGCTCGTCGGAGGAAGCCGCAACCAGACCGGTGGCGACTCCCTTTCCGAGTCAGATCGATAACATGGCCTTGAGACGCCAGGTGATCTCGTGGGTCAGCGCGGTCGGCTCGGGATTCTTCATACAAACTCGAACCGTTGGAAGAGCGCGGGCCTCACGGCCGCGCAGCTCGAATCGCAAGACAGAGCGCTATGAATAAAATGACCGAACCAGCTCCGACCTACGCCGGAGTCGATATCTGCAAAGAAGCGTTGGATGTCTCGCTCGTTGGACGCAGTCCGGAGCGCTACGACAACGCCGCCGCCGGAATCACTGGCCTCATCGAATCGCTGGGCAAAATGGCGGGCCCGGTGCACGTGATTTGTGAACCGAGTGGCGGCTACGAACGCGAGCTACTGGAGGCGTTATGGGCCGCCAACATTCCCGTCAGCTTGGTCAACGCTGCCCGCGTGCGGTCGTTTGCCAGGGCGCAAGGGCTGCTGGCGAAGACCGACGAGATTGATGCGTCGGTGCTACGGGAGTTTGGTGAACTCCTTCAGCCCCCGGTCCTCGAAGCTCCTTCGCCCTCACGCCAAAGACTCGCCGCGCTGGTCCAGCGCCGGGAGCAACTGGTGAACCTGCTCACAATGGAGGAACAGCGACTGATGCAGACTCGCGACGTCGTGCTCAAAAAGCTGATCCAAAGTCTAATCGGGGAGCTGCAGAAACAGGTCCAGCAAATCGAGGTGATGATTGAGCAACAGATCGATGACGATGACACGTTGCGCGGGCAGAGCGCGCGGCTGCAACAGGTCAAAGGCATCGGGAAAGTAACCGCCTCCACCATCTTGGCCGAGCTCCCCGAACTGGGGAAACTCAGCCGCAAGCAAGTCGGAGCACTCGCGGGTGTCGCGCCCTATAATCGCGACAGTGGCACCCTCCGCGGTCGACGAACTATCCGCGGCGGTCGAGTAAAAGTCCGCCGCGTCCTCTACCTGGCGGCCCTCGTCGCCACCCGATTCAACCCCGTTCTGAAATCATTCTATCAACGACTCGTCGCCGCAGGTAAGCCTAAGAAAGTAGCCATCACCGCCGTCATGCGGAAGCTCGTCGTCCTTCTCAACCACCTCATTAAAAATCCTCAATTTAACCTCGCCTGAAAGACCGTTGCTGACCCCTTACGGGGCGGGTTTCACGTTTTTGGGACCGGTCTGCTGAATATCAGCGGCCGGTCCTCTTTTTGTGAGAAGAAATCCTCGGCCTGCCGCGCCTCGTCGCCACACTTCGCCTACCCGATGAAACCGAAGGTCTTTATCACCCGCGAGATTCCCGCCCCCGTCCTGGCTTTTCTGCGCGAACACACCGAACTCACGCTGAACCCCGACGACCGGGTGCTGTCCGCCGCCGAAGTGATCGCGGGCGCGCGCGGCTGCGAGGCGTTGTTGTGCAACATCACCGATCCGGTCGGCGCGGAGATCATGGACGCCCTGCCGGGCCTGCGCGTGATCGCCAATTTCGGCGTCGGTTTCAACAACATCGACGTCGCCGCTGCGACCGCGCGGAAGATTCCCGTTACGAACACGCCGGGCGTCCTGACCGAGGCCACGGCCGACATCGCCTTTGCCCTGCTCCTCGCGAGCGCACGCCGGCTCGGCGAGGGCGAGCGCTTGGTGCGCTCCCGCGCTTGGACCGGTTGGAACCCGATGCAGATGCTCGGCGCGGATGTCACCGGCGCCACGCTCGGCCTGATTGGCTTCGGGCGCATCGGCCAGGCCATGGCGAAACGCGCCCGCGCCTTCGACCTCACGGTCATCTACTGGAACCGCACGCGGCTCAGCCCGGCGGAGGAGCAGGCGCTGCAGGTGACGTATCGGCCGTTCGACGACGTCGTCGCCGCGGCGGATTTTCTCTCGCTCCATGTCGCGTACAACAAGGACACGCATCACCTGATCGGTGAGAAGCATTTCGCCGCGATGAAACCAACGGCCATCGTGATCAACACCGCCCGCGGCCCGGTGCTCGATGAGAAGGCGCTCGTGCGCGCCCTGAGTGCGAAACGCATCGGCGGTGCCGGCCTCGATGTCTTCGAGCGTGAACCCGTGCTCGAGCCGGAATTGTACACGCTGCCGAACGCCGTCGTGGTACCGCACCTTGGCAGCGCGACGATCGGCACGCGCACCAAGATGGGAATGCTCGCCGCGAAGAATCTCCTCGCGGTGTGCGCGGGCCAGCGCCCGCCGAACTGCGTCAATCCGCAGATTTACGGCTGAAGTTCGGCACCGACCTCCGAATCTCAGTCAGTGGTGAACGCGCGCCAGGCCGCCATGCTGCGCGTGAGCACCTCGCGCGGGTCGGCTTTGATGTTGTAGCCCTGAAAGCCGACCGGCCCGGTGTAACCGAGGGTCTGCAGCTGGCGCACGAAACCCTTCAGGTCGTAGGTGCCAACGTCGAGCGGTTGAATCAAACGGTCCCAGCCCATCGCCTGCGTATCGCCGGTGTCGGCGCCGCTGATGGTGACGAACATCAGGCGCGGCAGCGCCGCGCGCAGCACGGGCAGTGGATTGCGCGCCGCGCCTTCGACCTTCAGCCAGTGACACAGGTTGAAGGTCACGCCGACGTCGGCGCGATTGACCTTGTCCGCCACGCGCAGGGCGTCCTCGACCCGCGCGAGCCAGAATCCGGTGTGCGGATACAGCGCAATGCGGATCCCGCTGGCCGCGCCGGCCTCGGCGATCGCGCGCACCTGCGCGACGACCAGATCGTCGGCGGCGGGCGACGAGACGCCGTGCGCGGTGCCGTCGGCGGCCGTGACCTTGTTGATCGCCAGCCACAGCACGGTGCCGGAACCGCGCATGACGGTGAGCCAGTGCCGGAGTTTGTCATCGGGGGCGGGGCGGGCGGCGTCGAGCGGCAGGACGAGGTAGCCGTTGAAAAACGTCAGCCCCTTGGCGGCGACGGCGGGCGGCATGATCTCGTCGAGCGCGCGGCCGCCAAAGCCGTCGTAGCCCAGCTCCCGCAGCATGGCCGGCGCGACGTCGGGTCCGCCGCGCGCGATGTTGTCCATGGCGAAGAACGGATTCTTCGCCGACGCCAGCGGCGCAGCTACGAGGCAGGCGAGGGCGGCAAACACGAAGCGAAGGGGTAACATGGGAGTGGGGACGTTTTTGATCAGTCGCGCACCGCAGTCAAATCGCGGCGCCGGGTGGCGCGCGTGGTGGCGTTGGGACGGCATTGCGGCGCATTTCGCTCTAGACGTCCGCCGGTCAAACCGGCCTCTTGGGGTGCTTGCTTCCGTCGCTCACGCTTCAACCGATCGGATTTCTCCGCACCCGGCAACGGGTGAAGTTTCAGGCCGGACACCAGCCGGAGGCGGCCGAGGAGGAGACCAACGTGCTGGAACTGCTCCCCGAGTGCGGCTACGAGCAGGCGCTGCAGGATCTCGCGGGCATGGATCGCGTGTGGCTGCTGTGGTGGTTTCATCGCAACGACTCCTGGCGTCCGCTGGTGCTGCCGCCCCGCGGTCCGTCGCGCCGTCGCGGCCTGTTTGCCACGCGTTCGCCGCACCGGCCGAATCCGCTCGGGCTCACCGCCGTGCGACTGCTCGGCGTCGAGGGTGGCCGGTTGCTGCTCGGGCCCTGCGACCTCGTCGACGGGACGCCGGTGTTCGATCTCAAGCCCTATGTGGCGGCCTACGACGCCTTCAACGATTCACGTGCCGGCTGGATCGATGCGGTGGATGCCGAGCTGCGTGCGCCGGCACAATTTGCCGTGGTGATGTCGGCGCACGCGGAAACGCAGGCGCGCTGGCTGAAGGAGTCCTGGTCGGTCGATTTTTCGGCGCGCCTCACCGAACTGCTCGCGCGCGATCCGAGCCCGCATCGCACACGCCGGATTCGGCGGCGGGGATCGACGCAATCGGAGATCAGCTGCGGCGCATGGCGGGCGGTGTTTGCGGTGGACGGCACGACCGTCACGGTGATCGCGCTTGAGCCGGCGTATCCGATGAAATTTCTGACGCGGCCCGGTTACGATGATGTGCCGGATCGCGAGGCGCAGCTGGCGTTCCTGGCGCGGTGGCCGGCGGGCGGCTGAGCGGGCGGCGGAAAGGTGGGACGCGTTGTCACCGGCGCGTGGTTTCACGGCGAACGTTGCGGTGAGCGACCGAGGGCGGTCGCGGTCCCGGGGACGCTCGCTTCGCACGCTGCATGCGAACAGGTTCCTAAGCGGCGGCTTCTCAGCCGGAACCATTCAGTTGAAAGGTGAAAGTTGAAGGTTGAAAGCCCCCAATCACCAGCAGCAGCCAACGGTCCTAGAGTGCGGCTAGGTTTCCGCCGACTGGTGCGTGACTGAATTCGAACCCAATCGACGGTGGTTGGGTCTGCTTCCGGTTCTTTCAACTTTCACCTTTCAACCTTCAACTGCATGAGTCCGGCTCAGGACCCGGCTTAGAAATCCACCGTCGCCGTCAGCCGGTAGCTGCGGGGCTCGTTGAGGTATACGCGGAGCAGGCCGTTCTCGGCGGCGTTGCGACGCCCGACGCCGGCGAGGTACGAATTGAACGCGTTGCGCACGTTGAGCTGCAGGCTGAGCGGCAGATTGAGCTGCGGCACCTTGAAGCGGTGGCCTACGAACCAGTCGGCGAACAGCGTCGGCGTGCCCCAGAGCGGCCGGCCGTCGAGCGACGAATACTTGGTGAGGGCCTTGCTCTGATAACGGGCGGCGCCGCCGACGAACAGCCCGCGCAGCTTCCCTTCGTTGAATTTGTAGCGGCCGGTGATGTTCGCCTTGTAGGGCCGGCTGCCGAACGGGTTGTTCTGCAGCGTGGCCATGTCCTCGAGACTCTCATAAGCCGTCGCGAGTTCGCGATCGATGAGCGCATTCAGCGCGGCATCGGTGCCGGCGAGGCGGCGCCATTCGGGAATGTGCGCGTTGAAATACGTGTACACTTCATTGAAGAAATTTTCCCGCTGCCGCTTCGAATAGGAAACACCCAGCCGCAGCGTGAGGTTCTTCGTCGGATTGGCCACGAGTTCGGATTCCCAGCCCACCGTGCGCGCGTCGATGATGCCCGCGTTGAAGAACACGACCTGGTCGTCGTATTGCGCCGGCGTGAGGCGGCCGGCGGCGAGAAGACCGTTGTAGATGTTGACGATGTTGGTGCCGCCGAGGCTCGACGTCGTGGCGACAGAGAGTCCGTCCGGAATAATGGCGGCGTCCTTCGTCTGCAGCGTGAGATAGCGGGCGAAACGGAAGAAGAAGCGATCGTCGCCGAGCAGATCGATCATCACGCCGTAGTCGTGGCCCATGCCCTCCGTCGGGGGCGGCGTCTTGCCGGTGGGCAGCACCGTGCGGTCGAGCTTGGGCGTGCCGTTGTTGCGCGAGTAGTTGTAGAAGGCGGACACCCGCGGCAGCACGTGCACGACGGCACCGGTCGAAAACGTCGTCGGCTTGAACGTATTGACTTCCTTGGTACCGTCGAAGTCCCACTCGTTCAGCACGACTTTCCCCGAGGTGTAGCGGGGATCGTTGCGGTCGGTGACGCGACCCTGGTTGGCCGACTCGAAGGTGATTTCGTCGATGCGGTAGCCGAGCGTCGTGACGATCTTTTCTTTCCAAAAGAAACTCTGGGCGGCGAACATCACCGCGCGATCGTCCTGCAGCGTGTGCGTGTTCGATTTCTGCCGGGTCACGTAGGTCGAGTGGACCGGGACGTTGTTGAAGGTGAACGTCGGCGTGGGGTTGGTCGGATTGCCCGCGTAGTAGGTGCGGAAATCGCCTTCGGTCAGATACTGGCGGCGAAACAGTGCGTTGCCCGCGGCTTCGGGCGTGGCGACATTGGCCACGGCGACATTGTTGGCGTCAACGACGATTTCGTTCATCCAGCGGCGCAGGCGATTTTGCTCTGACTTCTCGACGAGGCCGGCGATGCGGTGCCGGCCGAACCAGCGGCCGAGGTTGACGTCCCAGGCGGCGCTGAGCCGCGCGAGCTCGTTCTGATCGCGGAACGGATCGCGCGTCCACTGATCCTCGAGATAGAGCTGACGCGCCCGCGGGTTCGCGACGAGCGCGCCTGTCGTCTCCGGAATCGTGATATTGGGATCGCCGGTGAGGAACACGTTCGGATTGGCGTTTCCATTCGTGAGAATGCGGTTCTTGTTCACGAAATAGCCGGCCTCGAGCACGAGGGTCTTCGTCAGGCGCTGCTGAATCTCGAACGAGGCGTCGTGGAAATTCTGCCGGCGCAGGCCGCCGGGACCGGTGACGTTGAACGCGTAGCCCATGAGCGCCGGCGACACAAGCGTGGTGCTCGGGGCGCGCGCGCTGAAGAACTCGTTCCGCATATTGTAGACCTTGTTGTCCTGGCCGAAGAACGTGAAGCGGTTCGTCGTGCCGAAGCCGGTGAGCAACCCCGCGACGGCCGGCCCCTCGGTGAGCGGGCGATTGGCGGCGAGCCAGGAGGTGACGGAGTCCGTGGCGTTCCACGGCACGCTCACGCTGTTGACCGCGGTGCCGTCGTTGTAGGAGGCGCGCACGATCGTCTTCGCGAACGGCTGATACGTCACGGCGCCGCCGATTCGCTTCTGATCGTTCACGGTCCATTGGCGCCAGCCCTCGGCGTCCTGATAAAGTGCGAGCAGCCGCACGGCGAGCCGCTTGGGCAGCAGCACGTGATTGTGATCGAATTCGAAGCGCTGGTAATTCCAGGAGCCGCCCATCGCCTTCAACGTCGTGCGCGTGCGGTTGAGTTGCGCGCGTTTGCTGCCGAGGGCCACGGTTCCGCCCGGCGCGCCGAGGCCGAAGAGAATCGAGTTGGGGCCGCTGGCGAGTTCGGCGCGTTCGACGTTGTAGAGATCGACCGGGACGGCGGACTGCACGTAGTTGACCGACGACGAACCGGTCACGCCGCGCACGCGAAAGCGAAAGTCGTTGCCGGTGGAATCGCGGCCGGGCGGGTTGTTGAAGCCGTTGGTCGAGTCCTCGAACTCGCCTTCGACGTTGGTTGCATAGCCGAGCATCTCCTGAAGGTTCGTTGCCGCGATATCGGAGAGAAACTCCGGGGTGAACGGTGACACCGACGCGGGCGTGTCCTTCAACCGCGAGTTGAGCCGAGAACCGCTCGTGGTGTTGCCCGCCTGGTAACCGACGTCGGAGTCGGCGCGCACTTCGAATGGCGACAGTTCGACCGGCGACGTCTCGCGGCCGGCGGTCGTCGTCGTCGGGGTGGGCGTCACCACTTGGGCAAACGCGATCGCCGGCACGATGAGCAGAAGCGAGGCGACACGACGAACGGTGAGCGCGTGGCGGGGGCAGGCAGTTTCAGAGCCAGGCACGGAAAAGTAGGGCATGTTCAGGCGGGGTGAGGCGCGACGGAAAGCGAACGATCGGGTCGAAGGCGGGGGGGGCGGTTCGACGGCGAACGACCACCGACCGTGCAGGATTCAGGGTAAAGTTGAAGGGTGAAAATGGGGCGGGACCGATTCGGCCGGTCGCGGCGTCCGTTTATGACAGACTGAATCGCAGGCTGGCGGTCAGGGGGACGGAATGAGGACTTTTCCGGGTCGCCGGGTGCTTTCAAGCGGTGCTACGATTGGCTTGCGTGGTGCTACTAGTTGGGAGCCGTCAGGAGTTTTGCTAAAACCTCCTTGCGCGATGCCAACCGCCCTCCAACTCTCCAAGAGATTTTCATTTTCACGCCACCGACACCATGGTCACACCGAACACCGAGCTAGGCTACAACTCCAAGGTTGAGGGCGGCGTGATCGTGTCGCGGGCGGACGCGGCGATAAACTGGATCCGCACCAACTCCATGTGGCCGATGCCCATGGGACTTGCGTGTTGTGCCATCGAGCTGATGGCGGTCGGTGGCGCGCGGTTCGACATCGCGCGGTTTGGCGCGGAAGTGATGCGGTTTTCCCCCCGTCAGTCCGATTGCATGATCGTCGCCGGCACGGTGACCTACAAGATGGCGCCGCAGGTGCGCCGCATCTATGATCAGATGGCCGCGCCGAAGTGGGTGATCGCGATGGGCGCGTGCGCGAGCTCGGGTGGCATGTACCGGAGCTACGCGACCTTGCAGGGCGTGGATCGGATTGTGCCGGTCGACGTGTACGTGAGCGGGTGCCCTCCGCGGCCGGAAGCGCTGCTCGACGCCTTGATGAAGCTGCAGGATAAAGTCCGCCGTGAGCCGGCGTCCAAACGACTGCTGTCGGCCTGAGCCGATCGCGTCCCGATCCCGCCCACGACCCTCTACATGTCCGCCGACGCCACGACTGCTCTCAAGGAGAAGTTCCCGCAAGTCACCGAGCGCCCTTCCGCCGATCATCCGGCCGTCAACGTTCCGCTCGGCGATCTCGTCGCGGTGCTCCAGTTCCTGCGGGATGAGTGCGCGTTCGATTTGCTGATGGATCAGACCGCGATCGACTGGGCCGAGGGGGCGTCGCCGCGGTTCACGGTCGTGTACCACCTGTTGTCCACGACCCGTCCGGGCACGTACATCCGCGTGGCGGCGGCCTGTGCCGGCACCGAGACCGCGCCGACGGCGCCGACCGTGTCGCACCTCTGGCCGGGCGCCAACTGGCACGAACGCGAGTGTTTCGACATGTTCGGGATCACGTTCGAGGGACATCCGGATCTGCGCCGCATCCTGATGTGGGATGGCTACCCGTACCATCCGTTGCGGAAGGAATTTCCGCTGGCGGGCATCGAGACGGATTTGCCGGTGGCGGACATCGCCGAGGAGACGGGTACGCGTGTTATCGCTGCGCCGATGGCGGGCGGACCGTTCGTGGCGTCGACGGGCGAAGTGAACCTCACTGAAGCCGAACCGCGCGCGAAGGACGAAAGCTGGAGCGACCGCGGGGCGCGTCCCGATCAGACGCCGCTGCGGCAGATGAAGGACTGAGTTTCCCGCGAATCACGCGAATGCACCCGAATTCAATCCAGTTTGCAGCCGATTTCGCGTCCTTTGGCGTGATTTGCGGGCAACTCCCTTCCTGATTCGATGGCCACTGAACTAAACTTTCCCGACAGCGCCGCGAAATCTGCGGCGGGCGCGCAGGCGGCGCCGGCGGAGTTCCAGACCGAGAAGATGTCGCTCTCGATGGGACCGTCGCATCCCTCGACCCACGGCGTGCTCCGGCTGCAGATGGAGCTCGATGGCGAGATCCTGACGAAGGCCGATCCGATCCTGGGCTACCTGCATCGCGGTGACGAAAAGATCGCCGAGAACATGACCTACAACCAGTTCGTGCCGTACACGGACCGGTTGGATTATCTGGCCCCGCTTGCCAACAACATGGCCTACGCCATCGCGGTGGAGCGGCTGGCGAAACTCGAGGTGCCCGCGCGCTGCCAGGCGATCCGCGTGATCACCGCGGAGATGGCCCGCATCTCGGCCCACATGATGGGGCTCGGGGCGTTTGGTCTCGATGTTGGCGCGTGGAGCGTGCTGCTCTACTCGCTCGAGGAACGCGAAAAACTCTACAAGCTGTTCGAGGAACTCACCGGCGCGCGGTTCACCACGAGTTACACCCGCATTGGCGGCGTGACGCGCGATGTGCCGGAAGGCTGGCTGGGACGCGTGAACGCGTTTTGCGATCAGTTCCTGCCGATTCTCGAGGAGACGCTGAAGCTCCTGACGCGAAATAAAATTTTCATGGATCGCACGGTCGGCATCGGCGTGATCCCGAAGGAGGTCGCGCTCGCCTACGGTCTCACCGGGCCGAATCTCCGCGGTTCGGGCGTCGGTCTCGATCTGCGCAAGGACAAGCCGTATTCCGGCTACGAGCAGTACGAGTTCGACGTGCCGGTCGGCACGAAGGGCGACTGCTATGATCGCTATCTCGTGCGCGGCGAGGAAATGCGCCAGTCGGTGCGCATCATCAAGCAGGTCATCGCGAAGTTTCCCGGCGGTCCGTGGTACGCGACGGATGCGAAACGGATCTTTGCGCCGCCGAAGGAGAAGATTCTCAGCTCGATGGAGGAGCTGATTCAGAACTTCATGATCGTGACGGAAGGCCCGCAGATTCCTCCGGGCGAGGTGTATTTCGAGGCGGAAAATCCCAAGGGCATTCTCGGGTTCTTCATCGTGAGCAAGGGCGGCGGCGTCCCGTACCGCATGAAGATTCGGTCACCCTCGTTCTGTAATCTCTCCATCCTCCAGAAAATGTGCGTCGGCTGCCTGATCTCCGACGTCGTCTCGATCCTCGGCTCGCTCGATTTCGTGATGGGCGAGTGCGATCGCTGAACGGCCTCCCGCGAATGACTCGAATGCAGACGAATCAAACCAGCTTGCACGCCATCTCCGGGAAATTCGCGGCCATTTGCGTCATTCGCGGGCGATCCCTGTTTCGCTTCTCCGTTCGATGAATCTCAAACCCGAAACACTCCGCCAGATCGAAGAGGTCATTCCGCATTACCCGGTAAAGCGGAGCGCGACGCTGCCGTTGCTGCACCTCATCCAGGAGGACATCGGCTACATTCCGCAGGAGGCGATCGACTGGATCGCGGCGAAGCTCGAGCTGCAGCCGATCAACGTGTACGAGGTCGTGACCTTCTACCCGATGTTCCGCCAGAAGCCGATCGGGCGTCGGCACATCAAGGTCTGCCGCACACTCTCTTGCGCGCTGATGGGCGGCTACAAGACCTGCGAGGCCTTCGAAAAGGAATTCAACACGCACCGCGGCGAGATTTCCCCTGACGGTGAAGTCACGATCGAGTTTGTCGAGTGCCTCGCCAGCTGCGGCACCGCGCCTGTCGTCCTGATCGACGACGACCTCCACGAAAAGGTCGATTTCGCGAAGGCCAAGCAGCTCAGCGATCAAATCAAGAAGGAAGCGGCCGCGCGCCGCTGAAGAGAGAACCACTCATTGACACTTATGGACACTCATTTTCGAACCGGCGTCAGGTGTTCGCCCCTAGGAAACATCAGTGGGAATTAGTGCTCATTAGTGGTTAAAACGAATCTTCCAGCATGCCCGCACCCGCCCAACGCCGGATCATCTTCAAGCACATCGACGAGCCTGGTTATACCAATGACCTGGCGTGCTACGTCCGCCACGGCGGCTACGAGATGCTGAAGAAGGCCGTGGCCACGCCGCCGGCCACGATCATCGACGAGGTCAAGAAGTCCGGGCTGCGCGGTCGCGGCGGCGCGGGTTTTCCCTGCGGCGTGAAATGGGGCCTGGTCGATCGCAAGAGCGGCAAACCGATTTATCTCGTCGTCAACGCCGACGAATCCGAGCCGGGCACGTTCAAGGATCGCTACATCATCCACCAGGATCCGCACCAGCTGATCGAGGGGATCATGATCTCGAGCTTCGCGAACAACGTGAAGCAGGCGTACATTTATATCCGCGGCGAATTTCCCCACGGCGCGCGCATCCTCGAAAAGGCCATCGCCGAGGCGCGGGCGGCGAATTTCGTCGGCGCGAATATCCTCGGCACGACCTACAGCTGCGACATCTTCGTCCACCGCGGTGCCGGTGCCTACATCTGCGGCGAGGAAACCGGCCTGATCGAATCGCTCGAGGGCAAGCGGCCGTATCCGCGGATCAAGCCGCCGTATTTTCCGGCGGTGCTCGGCCTCTACCAGTGCCCGACGATCGTGAACAACGTCGAGACGCTGTGCCACGTGAAGTACATCCTTGAAGTGGGCGGCGACGCCTACGCGAAGATCGGCACGCCGAACAACACCGGCACGCGCCTGCTGTGCGTGAGCGGCCACGTGCAGAAACCCGGTTACTACGAGTACGAGGTCGGCAAGATCACGATGGGCGAGCTGCTCAACGAAGTCTGCGGCGGCCCCTTGCCCGGCCGGAAGTTCAAGGCGGTCATTCCCGGCGGTTCGTCCGCGAAGATTCTGCGTTTCGGCGAGACGTTCACCTTGAAGAACAAGGACGGCACCTCGCGCACGCTGACGGTCGAGGACATCCCGATGGATTTCGACACGCTCGCGGCGTGCGGCACGATGGGCGGCTCCGGCGGCGTCATCGTGATGGACGATACCGTCAACATGGTGGAGGCGCTGGCCAACATCAACGCGTTCTATGCTCACGAGAGCTGCGGCCAGTGCACGCCGTGCCGCGAGGGTTCGCTGTGGATGAAAAAAATCACGAACCGCATGGTGCACGACAAGGCCCGCGCCGAGGATGGCGCGCTGCTGAAGAGCGTTGCGGACCAGATCGCCGGCCGCACGATCTGTGCGTTTGGCGAGGCGTGCTCGTGGCCGACGCAGAGCTTCGTCGCGAAATTCGGCGACGAGTTCAAAGCGTATCCAGAAACCAAGCAGGGCCCGAAATCCGACGGCGCCCTCGAACTCGTCTGATTTCTCCCGCGAATGACGCCAATGCACCCGAATTCAAACCAGACCGAGTCATTCGCGTTTGTTCGCGTGATTCGCGGGCAACCCGCAATTCTTAGGAAATGATCGCTCCGCCAAAACCCGACCTCATCACCGTCAACGTCGACGGCAAGGAGATCGCCGTGCCGAAGGGCACGAATGCGATTGAAGCCGCGCGGCTGGTGGGAGTGGACGTGCCGTATTATTGTTACCACCCGAAACTCTCGGTGGTGGGCAATTGCCGGATGTGTCTGATTGAAATGGGCATGCCGGCCGTCGATCCCGCGACGAAGGCGCCGATCATGGATCCGGCGACGGGCAAGCAGAAGATCAACTGGATCCCGCGTCCGCAGATCGGGTGCGCGACCAACGCCTCGCCCGGCCTGCACATCCGCACGAACACGCCGCAAATCAAGGACTGCCGCGAGGGCGTGATGGAGTTTCTGCTGATCAATCACCCGCTCGACTGCCCGATTTGCGATCAGGCCGGCGAGTGCAAGCTGCAGGAACAGTCGACCGGCTACGGGCGCGGCTACTCGCGCTACATCGAGCAGAAGAACGTGAAGCCGAAGCGCACGCAGCTCGGACCGCGCGTTATGCTCGACGACGAACGCTGCATCCTGTGCTCCCGCTGCATTCGTTTCTGCAAGGAGATCGTGAAGGACGACGTCCTCGGCTTCATCGATCGCGGCAGCTACTCGACGCTCACGTGCTTCCCGGGCCGGCAGCTCGCGAACAACTACTCGCTCAACACCGTCGACATCTGCCCGGTGGGCGCGCTCACGAGCACGGATTTCCGTTTCAAGATGCGCGTCTGGTTTCTCAAGCAGACCAACAGCATCGACACCGAGTCGTCGGTCGGCGCCAACACCGTCGTCTGGTCGCGCGAGGGCGTCATCTATCGCATCACACCGCGGCGCAACGACGAGGTGAACGACACCTGGCTTTCCGACAGCGCGCGCGATCTCTACAAACCGGTCCGGGCGGAGAACCGTCTGGCTGCCGTGCGCGTGAACGGCGCGGAGAGCTCCGTCGATTTCGCCGCGAAGGCCGTCGCTGATCTCGCGAAGTCCGCCGCCGGCGCCATTGCCGTCGTGGGTTCGGGTCGCAGCTCCGTCGAGGAACAGTTTCTCACCAAACGGCTGGCCGACGCCCTCACGGCATCGACGCACCTCGTGAGCCGGGTGGGCGAGGGCGACAAGATTCTCATTTCGTCCGATCGGAACCCGAATGGACGCGGCGCGCTGATCACCGGGCTCGTCGCCGAGTTGGCGAAGAGTGGCGGCCTCGGGTCGCTCGGCGCTGCCATCGACGCGAGCAAGGTGAAGCTTGTCATCTCTGTCGGCGAAGATCTCGCCGCAGCCGGGCTCACCCCCGCGCAACTCGCGAAGGTCGCCGTCGTGTATCTGGGAACCCATGACAACGCCACGGCTGCCGCGGCGAAGGTCGTCATCCCCACGCTCACCGTTTTCGAGAAGAGCGGCACGTTTGTGAACCAGCAGTTCCGCCTGCAGAAATTCTTCAAGTGCGTCCCCGGTCCGGCCGGTGCGACCGACGATCTCGCGGTGCTGGCAAAACTCATCACCGCCGTCGGTGGTGCCGCGGTCCCCGGCGAGTTGCACGCGCTGTGGACGGTGCTGGCGAACGACGTCGCGGCGTTGAAGACGATCACGTTCGCGAACCTGCCCGAAACCGGGCTGCTGCTCGATGCGACGCCCTATGCGGCGCTGTCGTTCGTCGAAGGCGAGACGTTCCACTACAAACCGGCCACCGCGGCCGCGGTCGCGACGGCATGAGCTCTCGCGCCACGACGAATCAATCCCGCTGACCCATGCGTTACCTTGTTTTCTCCGGCCTCGGCATTGGCTTCCTCCTGATGGGGGCGGGGCTCTATGCGCTCACGCTGCGCAAGGCCAAGGCGCCGCCGGCGCTGCCGACCAAGACGCAGCTCCGCGAGCAGGCCGCGCTCGTGGAGGAAAACAAGAAGATGCGCCTGGCAGCGGGCGTGATCGGCGGTTTGGGCGCGTTGTTGGTCATCCTGGCCTTTCTCTGAGATGGTCGAATTCTACACTCACCTCCACCCGGTCGTGCAGGGCCTCCTCAAGGGTCTTGCGGTGATCCTGGTCATCTTTCCGCTCGGCGGAGCGTGCTCCATGGCGGAGCGCAAAGTGTCGGCGTGGATTCAGGGCCGGCCCGGTCCCAACCGCGCCATTGTGCCGTGGGTCTCCTGGATTCCCGTGATCGGCCCGTTCCTGCAGCGGCTCGGTATTTTCCACGTCATGGCGGACGGCGGCAAAATGCTGTTCAAGGAAGACGCCCTGCCGGGGCACGTGAACAAGTTCTATTTCATCCTCGCGCCGATCGTCGCGATGATTCCCGCGCTCACGACCGTGACCGCGGTGCCGTACGGCGCTTACATCGATGAAGCCGGCAAGGTGATTCCGCTCGCGCTGGCCAACGTCGATATCGGCCTGCTCGCGGTCTTCGCGGTGTCGTCGCTCGGCGTGTACTCGCTGATTCTCGCCGGCTGGGCCTCAAATTCAAAGTATCCGTTTCTCGGTGGCGTGCGGGCGTCGGCGCAGCTGATCTCGTATGAGCTTTCGATGACGCTCTCCGTGGTGCCGGTCTTCCTCTGGGTCAACGCCCCGGGGATGGAAGCCACGATGGGCCTCGGCCGCGTGGTCGAGTTCCAGAGCCAGCCGGGTTTCTTCGGCGGCATGTGGTTCGTGTTCCTGATGCCGGTGTCGGCGTTCATTTTCCTCACGTCGCTCTTCGCCGAGACGAACCGCCAGCCGTTCGACATGCCGGAGTCCGAGGCCGATCTTGTCGGTGGGTTTCACACCGAATACGGCGCGTTCAAGTGGGGTCTGTTCTTCGTCGCGGAGTACGCGCACATGCTGATTGGCTCGGGCGTGTTCACGCTGTTGTTCCTCGGCGGCTGGAATCCGCTCCCGTGGATCCCGTTGTCGGACTTCATCGGCTGGCTCGCGCATCTGACGCCGCTGGCGACGCATCCGATTGCCGTCGGCGTGCTCTCGATCGGCATCTTCCTCGGGAAGGTGCTCGCGATGATCTTTTTCTTCATGTGGGTGCGCTGGACGGTGCCGCGCTTCCGCTATGACCAGGTCATGGAGATCGGCTGGAAGAAACTCCTGCCCCTCGCCATCGCCAACCTCCTCGCCTACGCGATCGGCATCGCGATCATTCAGAAATAAGATGAACCACAAAGACACCGAGGTCACAAAGAAAGCCGGTGGCCGGACCGTAGGGTTTGGCTCTGTGCTCTCTGTGTCTCCGTGGTTTAACTAGCCTTCGTCGCCATGGCCGTCATTCCTCTCCAACGCAAACCGCTCACCTTCGCCGAGCGCACGTACGTCCCGCAGATCGTCGCGGGTCTGACGACCACCTGGAAGCATCTCGTGCGTAAGAAGGAAACGCTTGAGTACCCCGAGCAACGCCCGGCGATTCCGGCCGGCTACCGCGGCGTGCCGACGCTCGTGAAGGATCCGCATGGCCGGGAGAAGTGCGTCTCGTGCCAGCTCTGCGAGTTCGTGTGTCCGCCCAAGGCGATCCGAATCACGCCGGGTGAGATTGCTCCGGGCGCTCCGACCGGTCACGTCGAGAAGGCGCCGAAGGAATTCGAGATCGACATGCTGCGCTGCATTTACTGCGGCATGTGCCAGGAGGTCTGTCCGGAGGAGGCGATCTTTCTGCAGAACCAGTTTTCCATGACGGGCTACACGCGCGAGGAAATGGTCAACAACAAGGCCCGCCTGTACGAACTCGGCGGCACGCTGCCGGACCAGCATTTCAAGTGGGACAAGAAGAAGCACGCCGAGGACCACGGCAACGATCGGCACTGAACCCAGCTGTCAGCCGCCTAGCCCGCCATGAATCACCTCCTCTTCAACCTCTTCGCCGTGTTCACCGTCGTGACCGCGATCGGCGTCGTGGTGAACAAGAACGCCGTCAACGCGTCGATGTGCCTGCTGCTGTCCCTCGTGGGCGTCGCCGGCCTCTTCGTCGCCCTCGATGCCTACCTGCTGGCGTTCCTGCTGCTCCTCGTCTACGCGGGCGCGATCGTCGCGCTGTTTCTCTTCATCGTCATGCTGCTCGACACGAAGGGTGACGCCCGGCCGACGCTCAACCGGCTGCCGGTGATCGCACGGGTGGCGGCGATCGGGCTGGTGGTGGCGGGCGTCGCGTCGTTCATGACCCGCGGCCAGCTCCCGTCGCCGGACATTTCCGCCACGGCGGGCGTGGGCATTTCGCTGAAGCAGTACGCGTATCAGCTTTTCACGACGTATCTCCTCCCGGTGCAGATCCTCGGCTTCCTGCTGCTGATCGCGATGCTCGGCGTGATCGTCCTGAGCAAGAAGTTCGAAGGCCTGGAGGACATCAAATGATTCCCGCCACGCTCAACGCCTACCTCGTGATCAGCGTGATGCTCTTCGCGATCGGCCTCCTTGGAGTGCTGATTCGCCGCAACACGCTCGTCGTCTTCATGTGCCTCGAGCTGATGCTCGTGGCGTCGACGCTCGCGCTGGTCGCGTTCTCGCGGTTCAACGGCACGATGGATGGCAACGTCTTTGTGTTTTTCATCCTGACGGTGGCCGCGGCGGAAGTCGCGGTCGGCCTCGCCATCATCGTCGCGCTCTTCCGCCGGCGGCAGACCATCCAGGTGGACCAGCTGAACACGCTGAAGAACTGAAGCCATGACGATGCTCCAGCACGCCATTTTTGTCCTTGTCCTGCCGCTGCTTTCCGCCGCGGTCATCGCGCTCTTCCTGCGCCGCTCCGGCGGCGTGGCGGCGACGGTGTCGACCCTGACGTCCGCCACGATCGCCGCGATCGCGCTGCTCATGGCGCTGCGCGGCGAACGCTTCACGGCGTCGGTCGAGTGGCTGCGGCTCGGTGATTTTTCGCTCTCGATCGGCATCAAGTTCGACGACCTCGCGGCCCTGATGCTCACGATCGTCGGCATCGTCGGCCTGTGCGTGCACGTGTTCTCGCTCGGCTACATGCACGACGACTCGGCGCGGGCGCGGTACTTCGGCGGGCTTTCGATCTTCATGTTTTCGATGCTCGGCATCGTTTTTGCCGACAATCTTTTCATGATGTTCATCTTTTGGGAGCTGGTCGGTTTCAGCTCCTGGCTGCTCATCAACCACTACCTGCACAAGCAGTCGGCGGCTGACGCGGCCAAGAAGGCCTTCATCGTCAATCGCGTCGGCGACTTCGGTTTTCTCCTCGGCATCGTCTGGTGCTACGCGCAGTTCGGCACGACGAATCTCGACGAACTCGCCAAGGCCGTCGGCGGCACCACCGGCGTGGTCGTGGCCGCGGGCCTTCCGCTGCTGCTCTTCTGCGGTGCGATCGGCAAGTCGGCGCAGGTGCCGTTGCAGGTCTGGTTACCAGACGCGATGGAAGGCCCGACGCCGGTGTCGGCCCTGATCCACGCCGCGACGATGGTCGCCGCTGGTATCTACATGCTGTGCCGGATCAACGTCCTGATGGTGCCCGATGCGCTCACGGTGATCATGTGGGTCGGTGCGGCGACGGCGCTGTACGCCGCGTTGTGCGCGATCACGCAGAGCGACATCAAGAAGGTCCTCGCGTACTCCACGCTCTCTCAGCTCGGCTACATGGTCGCGGCGTTCGGCCTCGGTTCCGTTTCCCAGGTGCACGGTGATCACTCGCACATTCTCGAGGCCGGCGTGGGCGCGGCGATGTTTCACCTGACGACGCACGCCTTCTTCAAGGCGCTGATGTTCCTCGGCTCGGGTTCGGTGATCCACGCGTGTCACCACGAACAGGATATCTTCAAGATGGGCGGGCTGCGGAAGAAACTGCCGCTCACGTTCGCGACCTTCACGATCGGCGTGCTCGCGATCATCGGCACGCCTTTCCTCGCCGGCTTCTATTCAAAGGACGCGATTCTCTTCCTAGGTTACGTGAACGACAAGGCCGTGTTCGCCGTGCTGGTGTTCACCGCGATTCTCACCGCGTTCTACATGGTGCGCATGTGGAAGATCGTTTTCCTCGGCACGCCGCGCAGCGAAAACGCAGACCATGCCCACGAGGGCGGACTCACGCTCACGGCGCCGTTGGTGTTGTTGGCCCTGCTGTCGGTTTTCGGCGGCTACGGTTGGTTCTACACCTCCGTTTTCCAGGGCAAGTTCGACGAGGTGATCGACCTGGTGCCGCATGCGCACGATACGGATCATTGGGTGATTCTCGGGACCAGCGTGACCGTGCTCCTGATCGGCGCGCTGTCCGCGCTCGCGATCTACAAGCCGTCGGCCACGGACTCGCTGGCCGCGAAGGCCCCCGGGCTCTTCAGCCTGCTGGGCCTGCTGCGGACTTCGTTCGATCGCTTCTACGACTACTACGTCGAAAAGGTGCAGCAGCGGTTTGCGATGCTGTTGAACTTCCTCGAGCAGATCCTCGTGGCCGGCGTCATTGTGCGCGGTCTCGCCGGCGTCGTTGGGCTCTTCGGCCTGGGCGCGCGCGCGCTGCACGTGGGCAACGCCAACGCCTACGCGTACTGGTTCCTGCTCGGGGCCGCGGGGCTCTGGGCCTATGCGGCGGGCGTGTTGAACTTTTGAACTCGCGATGAGCAATCTGCCTTTTGATCCCCTGTTGATGGCCATCGCGGCTCCGCTCGTGCTGGCCCTGCTCATCGCGCTCGGCCTGCCGAAACGCTGGTCCGTGCGGCTGGCCTACGTCGCCTTCGCCATTCCGCTGCTGATGGGGCTGCACACCTGGTGGCATTTCGCCGCCGTGGCTAAGACGAGCGGCTATGCATTCCTGACTTCGTATTCCACCGGTCTCGAGGGCGTCGGTATCGCGCTGAAGCTCGGTGTAAACGGCATCTCGATGCCGCTGTTCGCCATGGCGGGCATCGTCGGTTTTGCGGCCGGACTCTACGCCATCCAGTCGGGCGCCGAGCGCCTGAAGATCTATCTGATGCTGCTCCTGATCATGCAGGGCGGGCTGATGGGCGTGTTCGCGAGCGTGGACGTGTTCTTCTTCTATTTCTTCCACGAACTCGCGCTGATCCCGACGTTCATCATGGTCGGCGTGTGGGGCGGTCGCGACCGCGCGTATGCGGCGATGAAGATGACGATCTACCTGACCGCTGGCGCGATGGTGTCGCTGCTCGGGTTGATCGCACTTTATGTGAAGAGTGGGGCGAAGAGCTTCGATCTGATCGCGCTCAAGGCCCAGCTCGCCGCGCAGCCGCTGGCCGGCTCGCTGCAAACGACGATCTTTGCGCTGCTCCTCTTCGGCTTCGGTACGCTGGTGTCGTTGTGGCCGCTGCACACGTGGGCTCCGCTCGGCTACGGCGCCGCACCGAGCTCGAACGCGATGCTCCACGCGGGCGTGCTGAAAAAATTCGGTCTCTACGGTCTCATCCAAATCGGCCTGCCGCTGATTCCCGCGGGCGCCGCCCACTGGATGACGCCGCTCGCGTGGCTCGCCGTTCTGGGCAACGTCCTCGTCGTCGGCTTCATCACGATCGCCCAGCGCGATCTGAAACAGATGATCGGATACAGCTCCGTGATGCACATGGGCTATGCGTTTCTCGGCATCGCGGCCGGCTCGACCATGGGCATCGGCGGCGTGGTCATGATGATGGTCGCACACGGACTCTCCGTGGCGCTGCTCTTCCTGCTCGCCACGAGCATTCACCACCGCACGCACACCTTCGCGATGGACGAAATGGGCGGGCTGGCGCAACAGACGCCGGTGCTGGCCGCGCTGTTTGTCGCGGCGACGTTTGCGAGCATCGGCCTGCCGGGCTTCGCCAACTTCTGGGGTGAGCTGACGATCTTCGTGGCGCTGTGGAAATTCTCCCCGCTGATCACCGCGCTGGCGATCGCCGGCGTGATCATCTCCGCGGTGTACGGCCTGCGCTCGGTCGCCCGCGTGTTCTTCGGGCCCGCGACGGCCCGCATGGCCGACGTCGCCACGCGGCATCCGCCCGCTGATCTGACCTGGGCGGAAAAAGCCCCCGCGCTGCTGCTGCTCGTCGCACTGCTGTTCGTCGGTCTCTGGCCCAAGTCGATGTCCGAGTCGATCAACGGGGCCTTGGCGCCGAAAACCCAAATGGCGAACAAATGAGGCAACCACTTATTCGCACTTATGAGCACTGATTCAGCAACTCTGCGCGGACCTGAATGCTGGATGGGTTTCATCAGTGTCCATCAGTGTCCATTAGTGGTTAAATTCCTCTGCCTGCCGTCTGAATGAATCTCGAAGCCGTCAAACTCGCCGCCGCGGACAACGTCTGGACCGCCATCTTTCCCGAGCTCATGCTCGGCTGCCTGGCGCTGCTGCTCCTCGTCCTTGAAATCGTGCTGCCGAAGCGGCTGCACGCGATCATCCCCGACGTCGCCAGCGCGGGTCTGCTCGGCACGCTCATCGGGCTCTGCCTGAACTGGAACTCGGCCACGCTCGGAACCACGACGTTCAACGGCCTGATCCAGCACAACGTCGCCGGTCAGGTCATGCGGGCGTTCTTCCTCCTGTCGGCACTGCTGGCGTCGATGCTCGCGCGCGTGACGCTCGCGAAGCAGCCGATGCCGAAGATCGAATTTTATCACATCCTGCTCGTCGTGACGGGCGCGATGATGCTGCTGGCGCAGAGCAATCACTTCGTGATGCTGTTCGTGGCGCTCGAGACGCTCACCATCGGCCTCTACATCCTGGTGTCGTATTTCCGCACGAGCACCGCCTCGCTCGAGGCCGGCTTGAAGTACCTCCTGATGGGCGCGCTGAGCTCGGGCATGCTCCTCTTCGGCATCGTGCTGCTTTACGGCGTGGCGGGAAATCCGCTGCTGCCCGGTCACACGGCGCAGGCGATGAACTACACGGAGCTCGCGCGCTTCCTCACGGCGAACCCGAACCATTTCGTCGCGAGTCTGGGCATCGTCCTCGTGCTCGCAGGCGTCGCCTTCAAGATCGGCGCGTTTCCCTTCCAGATCTGGGTGCCCGATGTCTATCAGGGTGCGCCGACGCCCGTGACGGCGTTCCTCGCGGTCGCGTCCAAGGGCGCGGGCTTTGCGGTGCTGCTTGGCCTGTGCGGACCGGCCGGGGCGTTTGCGCCGTACGCCGCGTTGACCAATCCGATCCTCATGGTGATGGCGGCCGCGACGATTCTCTTCGGCAACATCGCCGCGCTGACGCAGCACAACGTGAAGCGCCTGATCGGCCTCTCCGGTGTCTCGCATGCCGGCTTCCTGCTCCTCGGCGTCGTGGCGTTGAAGGACGCGCCGATGGCGATGGGGGCGATTTATTTCTACCTGTTCGCGTACCTGATCGCGTCGTTCACGGTGTTCGGCGTCATGGCGCACGTCGCCGGTGCCGACGACGCGGATCAGGAGCTCGATCACTACGCGGGTCTCGCGAAGGAAAATCCGTTTCTCGCGACGATCCTCGCCGTCGGTCTCGGCTCTCTCGCCGGCATCCCGCCGCTCGCGGGGTTCATGGGCAAATTCTTCATCTTCGTGTCGGTCTTCCAAGCCGGCCACGGAACGTCGCTCGCCATCGCGATCGTCGGCGTGGTGATTTCGATCTATTACTACTTTGGCTGGATCAAGGCCGCCTTCTTCGAGACCTGGGTGCCCGCTGCGGATGCTGCACCGGTGCGACCGGCTCGGGCTCCGGTCAGTCTGGTGACGGCCGTGACGCTCGGTGCGCTGGCGCTGGCGTCCATCGTGCTCGGTTTCTACCAGGGGCCGCTGGGTCAGTGGTTGTCGATGCGCTGAAGGCGGAGTGGGTGAGAAAGAACGGATCGTTCCGGGTGGCAACGAGCGCGGGCGAGTGGCGCTGGTGGAAGCCTCCGAAGCACCTGATACCAATCGCTCCGTGCTTTTGGACTTCTGGATCGATCGTGGCTACGAGCGCCAGCGAGTCGCCGAACGGCCACTCGCTGGCGCTCGTAGCCACGGCTAAAGTCCAAAGGCAAAGAGCGATTGGTATTAGCGGCGGAGACAGGCGGCCGACGGTATCTCTCGCGCCCGCGCGTATTCGGGAACGGGAGACAGCGGTGCGTCGCGTCGCGCCTTACTTTACGGGCTTTGGCTCCGTGGCAGGCGTGGCGGCAGCCTGCGTGCCCCAGTAACCTTCCGTCCAGCGTTTGGCGGTGGCGTCGTAGTGGCCGGCGATCCATTCGGCGTCGGCCGCGGGCGGGCGTTGCCAGCCGCCCTCGACCCACTGCCATTTTCCCTCGGACCACGAGTGATGTCCGCCAACCCAGCGCTCGCCTCGCTCGTTGATGGGCGACGGCGGTACCATTTCCGGGTGGGCGATTGGCGGTGCGCTGGGCACGCTCACGGGTGCACGCGGCTCCGTCGGCAGCGCTGCGCCGGGCGGAAGATGCGTCGCGGTGGTGCGCGTCGCGTCGAGGGTTGGGCGCGTCTTGTCCGGGACTGATGTCCCCGTGACCGGTGTCGCCATGACCGGTGTGCCTATGATCGGGGTCCCGGGCGCAGGTGTGGCTGGTTGCGATTTCGGACCGAGCGGTTGGGTCCCGGGCGAAATCGCGGGGAGTTCGGCCGTGGGCAGGCCCGACACGGGTGAAATTCCAGGTTGCGGCGGTTGTACGGTCAGGCCCTCGGGAAGCGGTTCCGCGGGCGGCTTGGGCTTGTCGCGCTTCGTGCGGGCGGGGAGATTGGCGGGGCTGACGGGTCCGCCGGACTTGCCGACGGCCTCCGTCGTGCCGGGTTCGTCTTTTTTCTTGGGCTCGACCGGAGCGGGACTGGTCGACGACGGAGACGCGCTCGCGGACGAGCTGCCCGGCGTGGAACTGCCACCATCGGAAGTGCCGCCGGTGCGTTGCGCGAACACTGAGCTGGCGAGCACAGTGCTGCAGAGGACGGACGTGACGAGGTAGGGAAATAGTTTCATTGCTGAAAGGACCAAGGTTGGGTTCGTTTGGGCTAAACTCCTCGCAGCGAGCGCGGCGAACGTGACCGTGACTGCGGTGTGCGGTGACTGACCGATCTGCGGCCGTTCGGTGCCGGATGAAGTGGAACACGAATTCTGGCCGGGACGGCGTGGGTCCGGGTGGACCGATCCATGCGACCGGGGGCGGTCGCGGTCCCCGGCGGTCCGGTCGCAGGGCAAATCTCCGTTGGGTTGGGCCGGCTACTGCCGTTGCAGCAACTCGAGCAGCGCGCGATCGAACTGATGGCTTGCCCACGTTTCGTAGGCAACGTCGCTGCGCTTGCTGTCGAGCACGCCAAAGCCGCCGCGAAATTCCCACCGCGCCCAGCCCGAGCCCGCCGCGCGCGCGACGGTCAGCACGTCTTCCATCCAGCGCAGCACCACGGTCGCCAGGGCCCGCTGGAAAAGTCGGCACATGGATCGACGCTGGGCCGCGCGTCGCGGCAAATCACCCTGAAATTCCGCGCGCCGGGCGGAACGTTTCGCAATGAAATCGCCTTCAGGATTGCGAATCGCACGGCAGTTTGCGGCCATGTTTCCGCCGCATGAGAATCACCGGACTCGCCATCGTCCCGCCGCCGACCGCGGCCGACCTCCCGAAAGTCACGCCCGAGTTGCTGGCGTCCGTCCTGGCGCGGTATTCGCGGAGCAACGAGGGCATTCACACCATTCTGTCGAAGGTGGACATCGCGAACCCGGACGCGTCGATCGATCGCATCCTCAAGTTCGTCGACTACGGACATGCGTCGATTGGCGGCCTCACCGGCGGGCTCGCCGTCGCGCTCGACGATGTGTCGATGTGGCTGGCCTATAAAATTTTTGAGATCGCCCAGATGGCGGACGGCCAGGAATCGAGCACGCGTTACATCACGATGGACGCGGCCAACCTGCCCACGGCCGAGGAACTCGGCATCCCCGCCGATCTGGCGCCGCGGTGGCGCGACGTGCTCGCGCGGTCGTTCGCGGCCTATCACGCCGAGTACGCCCGGCTCGACGCCCTCGCGACCTCTGAGCCGGAACGGGTGCGCGTGCCGGTGGATGCCAAGCCCGCGGTCGTCACGCGACTGCGCAAGAACTACGCGCTCGATCGCGCGCGTTACTTCATTCCGTTCGCCACCCGCACGAACCTCGGGCTCGTCCAGTCCTCGCGCATGTGGGCGACGACGGTGAAGCATCTCGATTCCCTGGCGCATCCCGAGGCGAAGGCGGCGGCGAAACTGATTCGTGACGAACTGCTCAAGCAGTCGCCGCGTCTCATGCGGCACAGCTCGGCGGAAGCGTCGTTCGTCGAACAGGCGCGGCAGGAACTCGCCGCCTCGATCGCGCTCGGGCGGGAACGCTTGTCGGCCGCCCCGCTGGCGGACGAGGTGTGGGTGAAGGTCGATCGGACGGCGCCGCCGTGGCTGCAGGAAACCCAGCCGGTGGCGGAGGCGTTGCGGCACCGCTCGAATCGTTATGGCCAGCAGGGGACCGCGACGCGCCGGATGCGCGTGACCTTCGCGTGGAACAACATGGCGCTCGCCGAGCTCCGCGACCTAAACCGCCACCGGACTGGGCACCGTTACACGCCGATGATTCAGGCCGGATTCTACCTGCCGCCTGAGATTGATCGCACGCCGCATGCGGCGTTGCTGGCCGACCAGCTTGAGCTCACCCGCGAACTGCTCGCGCGTGGCTCCGCGGCCTATGTTTACTCGCTGCTGCTGGGCGCGCAGACGCCGTTTGAGCATAGCACGCAGGCGGACAAATACATCTACGAGGCGGAACTGCGTACCGGCATGGGCGCGCACTTCCGCTATGCGGAGCACCTCAGCGCCACGCTGCGGGAATTTCTCAAACAGGTGCCGGAAGCCCGCGATTGGGTCGTCGAAGGGACGGCCGAACCGGAGTGATGCGGCCCGATCGGTGCGGGTAGGAGCGGCGTGGACCCGGGATGCTGCGTTCGCGGTCGGCCTGAAAGGGAAACAGCAGGCGGGACGTCTGCGCTCCCGGGGTGGAATTGGGCACCTCTGATGCGGTCGTGCCGATTATTGCATTGCCGGAAACTTCGCTCACGCCCTTGCTCGTGGCGCTCCGCAATGAAGCCTTCCGGCCTTCCACTTTTGGCGATCCTCGGCGTCGGCTTTTCCACCGGCTTATCCGCCGATGCGACCAGTCCCGTCGACTACACGCAGCGGAATGATCCGTATGCTCCGTCGTCTGGCGTGACGCCAAAGAAACAGGCACCGGAAACCAACACGACCGTGCAGGAGAAACGCGTGGACAAGACCGTGATCGAACGGAAGGTCGCGCCGGTGGGCGAGCGCCGTTCCCCGCTCGATGTCACGGAAACGCGGGAAAAGCAGGTGCGCGAGAAGGACTCGCGCCGCCCGGAAAAAATCGAGCAGCCTGTCAGCGCGTATAATCACCGCCCGGCCGCCATTTCTACGGAAGCGGACACAAAGAAGCCGCCGACCGTCGCGAAGTACCAGGACAGCATCGCGGCCGCGAGCGCGACGAACATGGCGCGGTTTCCCGCCGTCGATCGCGCCACCACGGCCAAGGTGAACCGCTTTGTGTTTCGCAAGAATCCCTCCGAGTCGTCCTCGGTTGCAGGCAGCAGTCCCGTGATCCCGGCGGCGGGCGGAGGCGTGCTGCAAAAGTGACCGCGCTGCCGCGCCCCTGATGAGCCAATTCCGCGTTCTCCAGTTCAACATGCAGTTCGGCCAGATCTGGGATGAGACGTATCCCGACCGCGCGCCGGTGCGATTGGAGGAGACGCTGGCCGAGATCCGGCGGCACGACGCCGACCTCATTCTGCTGCAGGAAGTCGAGCAGGCCAAACCGGGTGGCGAGCAAACGCAGCCGCCGCCGAACTACACGCGGTTGAAGCGCGAGCTTACTGCCTACGACAGCTGGTTCAGCTACCCGAAAGCGGACCCGCGCGAGCTGCCGTTTGGCATCGGGCTCGCGATCTTTTCCCGCACGCCGTTGCGCGATCTCTTCCGGCTCGACCTGCCGTCACCGCCGATCGAATTCGAGTTCTTCGGCAAGAAGATGACGCCGACCGACCGCCTGCTGATCGGCGCGAAGACCACGGTGATCGGCCGCGAGCTGCAGCTGTTCAACACCCACCTGCTCGCGTTCTTCATGCTCGGGTCGAGCAGCACCACGAATCCGTTTCAGCGCAACCTCGTGGCCGAGCAGCTCGCGAAGTCCACCGGGCCGACCATTCTCACCGGTGACTTCAATGTCAGCCAGCACGGTTCGCTCGTGAAACAGTTTGCCGCGCGCGGCTTCGCGACGGTGCAGGATTCGGCCATCACGTGGCGGCGGCGTCCCTTCGTCCTCGATCACATCTTCTACAACCCGGCGCTGCGGTGCGTCGGTCACCGCGTCCGACCCACGCCCGCGAGCGATCACCACGCGCTGACGGCGGATTTCGAATTCGTCTGAGCCAGGTCGGACCGTGGGAACGATTGGTCTGAATCCTACTTCCCGCGGCGGACGCGTTCCTTCTCGGCGTCGCGATCCTCCTCGATGCGGGAACGTTCGCTGGCCAGCTGCTGCTTGATCTTCTCGGCGTCCTCGAATTTCTGCGCGGCGAGGGCCTCATCGAGCTGCTTCTTCAGGAAGATTTCGCGCTCGGCCAGCTTGCCCTTGTACACGCGGTCGATCTCACCGAGCCGGGATTTCTGCTCCGCCGTCAGCGGCGTGGACCCGGAAGGATCCGATTTGGCGAGACGCTCCATCGCGAGTTCGTAGGCGCTTTTCATGAGGAAGGGTTAAACGACGAAACCCGCCGACGGGCGAGTGGAAAGGTGAACGGTGGCTGCCCGTTGTCGGGGGGAGCCTGGGACCGCGACCGCCCTCGGTCGCAGATGCTCGGCGGCGACCGGGGGCGGTCGCGGTCCCAGGGAATCGTCAATCGCATCATACCAATCGCTCGTAGCCACGATCGATCCACAAGTCCAAAAGCAAGGAGCGATTGGCATCAGCCGTACGTGACCCCGATCGCGAGCACGAGCGCCACCACCGCAAACGGCGGCCACCACCCGCCTCGCGCCCGCCGCCAGCCCAACGCGTAACCAGCCATCAACGTAACCAGCAACACGACGAGCGTGACGGGACCGATCCACGGCGCGGCGAAGCGCGCGGGCAGAAACGCTCCCGGCACGTGCACGCACGCGCGCACCACACCCTCGATCGCCCAGAGTACGATGGCTGCGGCGTGGTTGAAGAGTGCCGCCAGCGCGCTTCCGCCCAGCAAGCCAAAGAGCAGCGTCGCGAAGCCGCCCAAGGTCACCACCACCGCCGCCGGAATCAGGATGAGGTTGGCGAAGAGCGCGCCGGGCGTGAGCAGGCGGAAGAACTGCAGGCCCGTGACGAGACTCACCAGCGTCGTCGCGAGCCCGATCGCGAGTGCCGTCGCCGTGGTGCGCCACGCCAAATCCAACGCGTGCTGCCAGCGCGCCCAGGTGACTTTCGGGACGTCCCGCAAGGGACTCCAGCGTTCGAGCCAGGCTTCGCCAAGCGGCAGGCCGAGCACGATCAAGGCTGCGACGATCGCGTAGCTCATCAGGAAGCTCGCGCTGAACAGTTGCAGTGGCGCGACGATCAGCACGACGAGGGCGGAGAGCGTCAACGCGGCGAGCGGGTTGGCCGGACGATGCAGCACGCCGGCGGTCTGCAGGAACACGGCCATCGCGAACGCCCGCACGGCGGACGGCGACGCGCCGGTGATGTCGACAAACAGCCACAGGATCGCGGATCCCACGGCGAGCCGGGCCCATGGCGGCAGCCGCGCGAGCAGGAGCAGCGCATGCAGCGCGCTCGCGATCACGCCGATGTTCAGCCCGCTGATCGCGAAGAGATGCATCGTGCCGCTCTGCATGAACAGCGTGTGCTGCTCCTGGCTGAGCTCGTGCACGGAGCCGAGCATCATGGCGCGCAAGAGCCCCGCGAGCGCCGGACGTTTTTTCTCGATGCCGAGACCGAGCAGCCCGCTGCACTGCGCCGCCGCGCGCGCGCAAAACTGATAGTACGCGTGTGCCGGCCGCTCCTGCGCGAGCACGCGCCCGCGGGTCAGCCGGAAATTCATGCCGGCACCCGCCAGGTAACCGTCAAAGGTGTCCGGCGGCGGGCTCAGCGGCAGCGTGACGATCACGCCGATCGCGGCCACCACGGCGCTGCGCGTCGGCGCCACTTCACCGGGACGCAACATGAGCGAAAAATACAGCCGCTGTCCCTTTAGTTCTCGGAGATGATCGTCAACGCGCACCACGGTCGCGAGTCCGGTGGCGCGGCGGGCGTCGGCTTGCACAAACACGCGGTCGATCGTCAGGGAGAGGCTCACCTCCCGCGGCGGCAACGTGTCCCACACGGCCAGCCGCGCTCTTTGGATTACGTACGCCGTGAGGCCGGCACCCGCCATCGCCGTCACCAGCGCGGGCGCCCAGAGTCGCGGTGCCCGCCAGGCGGCGAACACCGCGACGCCGCTGGCGAGCACGGCGACGATTACGGGAGGCGTTGCGGGAAACAGCCCAAAGCTTTTCCCCGCGATCAACCCCGCGATGAAAGGCAGCACCAACCACAGTAAGGGTGCCCGATGTCCGAGACTCCGACTCAGCATGGCGCTGATAGTGCGGCGCCGACGGGCCGCCGCGGAACGTTCGTTTCGACGAAATTCAGGTAGACCTGTCTCGCGCTGGGTCTCGCGGGCAGCCTTGTCCTCTCGTCTTCCAGGAAATGTGGGCGGGTGCCCTCACCCCGCACAACTCGCACGGGCGCCACCTGAATCGCGGGGTGGGGCACGCCGCCCACATTCGATCCAGCCCCACGGGAGCGCCGGCCTCCGGCCCGTATCGGATCGGAGCAGGCGGGACGGCTGCGCTCCCGGAGGTACGACCTCACGGCGACCCTCCCTTGCTCCACTTTTGCTTTGCGGCGCGTTCTGCGCATGTCTGCTTCCTCTGCATGGGTTCCGCCGATCAGCCCGATCTTTTTGGTGACGACGCGCCGCCGCCGGTCTACGCGGCGGCGGCCGAGGCTGCGCCGTCGTTGGCTGCGGACGCATCGCGACGGACGAGCCAGCCGCTCGCGGCGCGGATGCGGCCCCGGCGCTTGAGCGAAGTCGTGGGGCAGTCGCACCTGCTCATGCCGGGCAGCCTGCTGCCGCGACTGGTGGCGCAGAACCGGTTTGGATCGCTGCTGTTCTACGGGCCGCCGGGTTGCGGCAAGACGAGCATCGCGGAGGCGATTGCGCGCGAGACGAACAGCCGCTTCGTGCGCATCAACGCCGTGATGTCGAACGTGGCCGAGCTGCGGCAGATCCTCGCGGCGGCGCGGGCGCGGCCGGAGGCGGCGACGATTCTCTTCATCGACGAGCTGCACCGCTTCAACAAATCGCAACAGGATCTCCTGCTGCCCGACGTGGAGGAGGGAAATGTCCGCCTGATCGGCGCGACCACGCACAACCCCGGTTTCTACGTCAATCCACCGCTGCTTTCGCGCAGCCATTTGTTCCGGCTTGAGCCGCTCGCGACCGACGCGGTGGTCGGCGTCCTCCGCCAGGCGCTCGCCGATGTCGAGCGCGGTCTCGGGGGCCGACACGTGACGGCGGCCGACGGCATGCTGGCCGATCTCGCGGTGCTGTGTGACGGCGACCTGCGGCGCGCGTTGAACTCGCTCGAGGTGCTGGTGCTCGGGTTGCCCGAGGGTGGAGAAATCACGGCGGCGGAGCTCGAGGTGTTCGCGCGCGAACGGCGGATCCGTTATGACGCCGACGAGGACGAGCACTACGATACGATTTCGGCGTACATCAAGAGCTGCCGCGGCAGCGATCCGGATGCGGCGATGTACTGGCTCGCGAAGATGCTCGCGGGAGGCGAGGACCCGCGGTTCATCGCGCGGCGGCTCGTGATTCTGGCCAGCGAGGATGTCGGACTCGCGGATCCGCAGGCATTGCCGCTGACGGTCGCGGCGCATCACGCGGTGGACTTCGTCGGCCTGCCCGAAGCTGAGCTCACGCTCGCGCACGCGACGCTCTACATTGCGACGGCGCCGAAAAGCAATTCCGCCACCGTGGCGTTGGGCGAGGCGCACGCGGCGTTGAAGAGCCAGCCGGTGCAGACGATTCCGTCAGCGTTGCGCAGCAAGACCGGGCAGGCCAACAAGCGCATCGGCCAGGGCAAGGGCTACGACTACTCACACGAGTTCCCCGAGAACATCACCGGGCAGGATTATCTCGAACGTCCGCTCACGCTCTACACGCCCAAGGCGGTCGGTTGGGAACAGAAGATCGCCGATCGCCTCGCGCGCTGGAAGGACCTGAAGGCGCAGCTGCGGGCGAAGCGGGGGAAGTAGGCCCGCACTCCAACGCGCGGCTACAATCTCCAGCACGTGACCACGAGCTCCCACGCGTGGCTACAATCTCCAGCTCGTGGCTACGAGCGCCAGCGAGTTGCGTGACGTCACGATCACAACTCCACTCGCTGGCGCACGTGGCCACGGGGCGGCCCCACGCTCCTTCTTGCCCGCGGTCCGCGCTTACAACGCCGCGAGCGCGGACTCGTAGCTCTTGCGCGACGTTTCGACGCTGGTCGCGGTGCAGTTGAGATCGCGCAGCAGACCGTCCTTCAACCCGTAGATCCAGCCGTGCACGGTCAGCTCCTGATCGCGGAGCCAGGCGTCGCGTACGATGGTGGTGCGACACACATTGCCGACCTGCTCGACCACGTTCAGTTCGCACAGCCGATCGCACCGCTCGGGGCCTTCGCTGGCGAGACACTGCAGCTTTCGCTCGTGCTTGTGCCGCACGTCCTGCACGTGCTGGAGCCAGTTGTCGGCGAGACCGATCCGGTCGCGGTGGAGGGCGGCGTTCACGCCGCTGCAGCCGTAGTGGCCGCACACGATGATGTGCCGGACCTTCAGCACCTCGACGGCGAACTGCATCACCGAAAGGCAGTTCAGGTCGGTATGCACGACGACGTTGGCGATGTTGCGATGGACGAACAGTTCGCCGGGCAACAGATCGACGATTTCGTTGGCCGGCACGCGGCTGTCCGCGCACCCAATCCACAAATACGCGGGCGATTGCTGGCGCGAGAGCTCGACGAAGAAATCCGGGAACCGCCGGCGAATCGAGTCCGCCCAGGCTTTGTTTTTGGCGAAGAGGTGCTCGAGGGTGGGCATGGTAAAGGATGGACCGCGGTTGAAAGCGTTGGCATGGGCCAGCGGGCGTCAAAACGGAACTAAAAACGCCCGTCTGCACCCCGTGCGCCTTGCCGCCGACCGGCGACGGACGTAGGGTGTTGGGTATGAAACTCCTGCTCGCGCTGGTTTGCTCGTTCGTGGTGGCGGCGGCGTCCCGTGCCCAAACGTCGGCACCGCGCGAGGCACCGGTCACGCCGACGAAGGCACCGCGCATTCAATCGCTGGGAGTGACCAAGGTCGCGGCCACCTCGCCGGCCAAGCCGGCGGATCCGGCGAAGAAGGCGGACGCGGCGAAGAAGGACGCGCCCGGCAAGATTGAGGGCATCGAGATTGCCCGGGCCAAGGGCGGATTTCTTGGCGTGCAGATCGTCGATTCGAGTTTCAAGATCACTTTCTACGATGCGAAGAAGAAGCCCGTAGTGGCCGATGTCGTCCGCGCGCTCCTGCGCTGGGATCCGAAGTACAAGGTCGGCCAGGAGCGTCTGGTGTTGAACCGCAGCGAGGACGGCAAGTCGCTCGCGTCGCCCCGCAACATTCGTCCGCCGTACCTGTTCAAGCTGACGATTGTCCTGCTGCAGGAGGCGGCCGGCACCGAGGACGGCACGGCGGCGGGCGAGACGTACGTGATCGATTTCAAGGCGTAGCCGGACCCCGGGAGCGCAGGCCTTCGGCCTGCAGGTTGATTCTGCTGAAGGCAGGCCGGAGGCCTGCGCTCCCGGGGCGTACTTTGGACTTCACGCCCCACGGCGAAGGCGCTCCACCGGCTCCCTCGTTGACACTCCCGGTCGGGCGCGTGACGGTCTCCGCTCATTCCAGCATGAGTGCATCCGATCCCTCGCCCTTCGATTCCGTGGAGTCCACCATTGCGGCCATTGCCGCGGGGCAGCTGGTCATCGTCGCCGACGATGAGAACCGGGAGAATGAGGGCGACTTGATCATGGCGGCCTCGATGGTGACGCCCGAGACGGTCAACATGATGATCCGCTACGGCAGCGGTATCGTGTGCGTGCCGACGGTGGAGCACCAGCTGCGACGCTTCGGCCTCGGGCCGATGGTGGCGCGCAACCGCGAGTCGCACCGCACGGATTTCACGGTGAGCGTCGATGCCGCGGAAGGCATCACGACCGGCATCAGCGCGTACGATCGCACGCGTACCATCAAGCTCCTCGCCGATCCCAACACGCGGCCGGAAGAACTGGTGCAGCCCGGTCATGTTTTCCCGTTGCGGGCCCGCCCGGGCGGCGTGCTCGAGCGTGCCGGGCATACGGAAGCCGCAGTCGATCTCGCGACGCTGGCCGGCCTCCCTCCGATGGGCGTGTTGTGCGAGTTGGTGAACGATGACGGCACCGTGCAACGGCTGCCGCAGCTCCTGGAGTTCAAGCGGAAGTTCGGCCTGAAGATGATTTCGATCGAGGCGCTCATCGAGTACCGCGCGCAGCGCGAGCATCTCGTCGAGCGCGTGACCTCGCAGCCGTTCGACTCGGAGTTCGGCGCCTTTACGTTGCATGTGTTTCGCAGCCAGCTCGACGGCCGGCACCACCTGGCGCTGACGATGGGCACGCTCGGGCCGGAGCCGACGCTCGTGCGCGTGCACAGCGAGAATGTGCTGAGCGATCTTTTCCGCGCCAAGGGCATGCCGGGCCATCACGTGCTGACGGCGTCGCTCGCCGCGGTGGCGAAGGCGGGGCGCGGCGTCGTGCTCTACATGCAGCCGACCAATCCCGGTGAAACCATTGTGCGCTGCCTGGCGGCGAAACCCGGCGAAGCGCCGCCGCCGATGGGGATTCGTGATTACGGCATCGGCGCCCAGATCCTCGTGGCCCTCGGGCTGGGCCGCATCCGGCTGTTGTCGAACAGCACGCGCAAAGTCGTGGGTCTCGACGGTTACGGCCTGGAAATTGTCGAGCAGGTGCCGGTGTAAGGTCACGGCCACGATGGTGGCGTGTGGCAGGGCGTGCCGCGGGGGGACGAATCTTCGCCTCCTGGTGCTGTTTCCTCGCCGCATCGCGCGGGGACCACACGCCCGCTGGGGCGACGATCACGACCGAAATCGAGCGGCCTCTCACGCGGTTGCGCGACGGTTGAAATTCCGGGTTGCTCATTCCGTTTTTGGCCCTGCCAATAGACCCTCCAATGAGTCTGGCCTCTCCAACACCTGGCATCACTGACGGTGCGGCGTTCCGGATCGGAATTGCAGCCGCGCGCTTCAATCCGGAGCTGGTTGATGGCTTGCTGGAACGTTTGGAGGCGTCTTTGCGGACGGCCCGCGTGAAAGCGGGCAACATCACTGTCGTGCGCGTGCCGGGTTCGCACGAAGTGCCGTGGGCGGCGCACGCGCTGGCGGCCAAGGGCGGCTTCGACGTCGTGATCGCGCTCGGTGTGCTGATCGCCGGCGACACCAAGCACCACGAGATGGTGGGCGAGAGTGTCTCGCACGCGCTGCAGCGCGTGGCGATCGACACGCGCGTGCCGATGATCAACGGCGTGATCGTGGCCAATTCGCTGGCGCAGGCGCGGGCCCGTTGCGTGGGAAAAATCAACCGCGGAGCCGAGTTTGCGGCGGCGGCGTTGGAGATGGCGGCGTTGAAACGGAGCCTTTCGCGATGAGTAAAACCCAGTTTGTCCAACGCCGCGACGGTCGCGTGGCCGCCCTCCAGTTTCTCTACGCCTGGAGCCTGAACGCTCCGAAGAATCTCACGGACGATCTCCGGACGTTTTTCGAAGGCTGCGACGAGCCGCGCGAGCACTACGCCTTCGGCGAGGAAGTGATCCACGGGGTGATCGAGCATTGCGCGGACATCGATTCCCAGATCAAGGCGCTGGCGCACAACTGGGAGTTCGAGCGAATCGCGAAGATCGACCTCGCGATTCTGCGGGTCGCGATGTTCGAGATGATCTATCGCAAGGACATCCCGCCGGTCGTCTCGATCAACGAGGCGATCGATCTGTCGAAACAGTTTTCCAACGCCGACGCCAAGCGCTTCATCAACGGCATCCTCGACCGGCTCAAGGGCCAGCTCGGCCGCGATGCACGCAAGGCCGAGTGAATTCAACCTCCCGCGAATCACGCGGATGAACGCGAATCGGTTGGATTTTTATTCGGGCCGATTCGTGTGATTCGCGGGCGCTTTATCGATGTTCGGACTCTTCAAGAAATTCAAAGACGGTCTCGCGAAAACCGTCTCGGCAATCGCCACCAAGACCCGCGGCCTGTTCGGCGGGCGGAAAATCGACGCAGCCTCGCTCGAGGAACTCGAGGAGGCGCTCTACACGGCCGACTTCGGCGTCGAGACGACCAACGAGATCCTGGCCGAGATCAAGCAGGCCTACGGCAAGGACAAGAATCTACAAGGACGCCAGGCCGCCGAGATCGGCGTGGCGGTGTTGAAGCGCGTGCTCGCCGGCGCGGAAGGGGTGCTGGAAGTGGGGCCGGTGACCGGCTCCGGAGCGGCTTCGGCGCGGGGTGAGGGCACCCCGCCTACAGCCAATCCGATCGTCATCGCGATGATTGGCGTGAACGGTTCCGGCAAGACCACGACCTCGGCGAAGCTTGCGTGGAAACTCAAGCAGGAGGGCCGCACGGTCACGCTCGCGGCGTGCGACACGTTTCGCGCCGCGGCGGTGGAGCAGTTGAAGACGTGGGCCACGCGGCTCAATCTCGACATTGTCGCCAGCCACACGGGCGCGGATTCGGCGGCCGTGGCCTTCGATGCCTGGCGCGCCGCGAAATCGCGCGGCAGCAACTATCTCATCGTCGACACCGCGGGCCGGTTGCACACGAAGACCAACTTGATGGAGGAGCTCGCGAAGATTCGCCGCGTGTTGCAGAAGAACGATCCCGCCGCGCCCCAGCATCGCTGGCTCGTGGTCGACGGTTCGCTCGGCGTGAATTCGATCGAGCAGGCGAAAGTGTTTCACCAGAGCTTCGGTCTGACCGGACTGGTCGTGACGAAGCTCGACGGTACGAGCCGCGGCGGTGCGATCGTGGGCATCTACCGGCAGCTGAAGATTCCGATCTATTTCCTCGGCCTAGGCGAACAAGCCGAAGACCTGCAACCCTTCAGCGCCGAGAACTACGCGAAAGCGGTCTTCGGGCTGGAGTGAACGGCGGGAGTTTTAATACCAATCGCTCCTTGCTTTTGGACTTCTGGATCGATCGTGGCTACGAGCGCCAGCGATTGGCCGTTCGGCCAATCGCTGGCGCTCGTAGCCACGGCTGAAGTCCAAAGGCAAAGGGCGATTGGTATAAGGCGGGGCGCCCGCGAATCACGCGGATGGGCGCGAATTAAGCCAAATAGCAAACCTGGCGGAGCCGGGATCATTCACCGCCGGCTCCCCTGGATTTATTCGCGTGGATGAGCGTGATTCGCGGGCTGTTGCTCAGAATGTCAGGCGCACGCCCGCGGTGACGCTCCGTCCGGGCAGCGGCGCGAGCTCCTTGACGAAGGACGGATGCGGGCGCGCCTCCTCGTTGGCGAGATTGCTGCCGCGCACAAAGACGTCCCAGCGCGTCGCTCCGAAGGTCAGCGTCCGGCTGACGTACGCACTCACGAGCGTGTAGCCGTCGCTGGTGGTTTCGTTGGCGGCGACCCGATTCTGTTTCATGATCCACTGCGCGTCCGCCCCAGCTGACCAGCCTTCGTGCGCCCAAGCGAGGCCGGTCGTGAACCGGGCAGCCGGAATGCGGGGCAGGGGGCGCGAGCCTTCGCGGGCGCGGGTGAAATCCGCCGCCAGCCGCAGGTCGAGCTGCCAGTCGCGCTGATCGTGCAGATGCCAGAGCGTCTCCAGTTCGGCGCCCCAGAAACGGGCGTTGTGCTGCCGATACTGATACACCGGCAGTCCGCCCTCGGCTGCGTCCGCCGCGGGACTGTCCGGCGGGACAAAACTCCAGGTGTCGCCGCTCTCCACCGCGACGAGCCCCGTCGGCTGCTCGAAGATGTAGCCGTTGAAACGATTCGCGTAGACCGTGATCGCGCCGGTCACGAAACCCGTGCGCCGGCGCAGGCTGGCCTCGAGGCCGAGCGATCGTTCCGGGCTGAGGGCCGCGTCGCCGATCTCGAACGCCTGCGTGCCGGCGTGCGGACCGTTGGCAAACAACTCCTGCGCGTTCGGCGCGCGTCCGGTGCGCGTGAGCGACACGGCGATCGCGTGCGTGGCGTCGAGTTTCCACACGGCCCCGAGTGAGCCGCTGAGCTCTTCGTCGCGCCGTGAGCGTCCGCCTTCCGGCGCGATGCGGGTGCGTTCAAAGCGTCCGCCGAATTGCCAGCTGATGGCTCCCTGCGTGACTTCCTCAAACGCAAACAGCGCGTCGCTGCGCGTCTCCGAGGGCGGCAGGAACGCTTCGTCGCCCACCGCGCTGAAATCGCTGCGCGACGACTGTAGTCCGACCGCCCCGTTCCACGGTTTGCCGTCGCCGTGCAGCAGTTCCAGTCGCGCATCGTAGCCGCGGTTGGAGAAGAGCGTGCCAATCGCGCCGTCCGGCTCGATCTCCGCATGCCGGTAACGCGCGTGGCCGAACTTGAGTTTCGCGCCGCGCAGGAAACCGGTGTCGCCGTGCCACTCGGCCTGCACGTCCGTGCGGCGCTGGCGCAGATCGATGCGCACCCCCGCGGCGTCGCCGGGAGCGGCTTCGTGGCTGTGTCCGGGCACGCCGTAGAGGGAATTGAAGCCGCTGGTGCTCGCGCCGACGTGAAACGTTTCGCTGACAAACGACACCCCGGCGGCGGCGCTTTCTGAATCGAGTCCGCTGTTCGGCAGCCGATCGCGCGCGAAGTCCGGCGTCGGTTCGCCGTGAGCCCGCGCTTCCGCCGTTTCCGCGGCACGGATGCTGGCGCTTTCGGCGAAGCCCGGGATGCGGACGTCGTCCGCCGACCGGCGAAAGCCGTCGAGATGGAAAACGATCGCCCGGCCCGCATCGGGTTTGACCGCGAAGTCGACCACGCCGCCGCGGGCGAGTTCGTTGGCCCCGCTCCCGAATCGCACCTCCGCACCGCCGCGCACGGTCTCGGCGGGCAGATCGGTTTCGATGCGATGGGTGATCACATTGACCACGCCGCCGACGGCGTTGCTGCCGTAGAGCAGCGAGGCGGGGCCGCGGACGATTTCGATGCGTTCGACGAGGAACGGCTCGACGCTCACGGCGTGATCCGGACTCGCCACGGAGGCGTCGAGGGTGCCCACACTGTTTTCCAGGAGCCGGATGCGGTCGCCGCCGAGACCGCGAATGATCGGCCGGCTGGCGCCCGGACCAAACGACGTGGCGCTCATGCCCGCCTCGGCCGAGAGCGTTTCCCCGAGCGAGGATTGCTGTTTCAACCGGAGCGCGGCGCCGCCGAGGACGGTCGTGGATTGCGCGAGATCGATCTGATTGCGCGCGAACGGCGTCGCGGAAGTGACGAACTGATCGAGCGTCACGGTGCCGCCGGCGTGGGTGGACGCGGCGGGCGTGTGCGAGTGGGCCGGCGGTGCGGCCGGGGCGGTTTGGGCGCGCGCGGCGGCGGTCAGCAGCAGCGCGCAGAAGGAGGACGCGGAAAGACGGAGAAAGACGGACATGGTGAGTTTGGATTCATGGAACGGATACACGCATGCTCACCCCCACGGGGGCGGCATGCCTACCTGCGCTGCGAGGATGCAACGCGACGACTCAGCTCAATCCACTCACCGGCGGTCCGCGTTCCGGCTGTCGCAGGTAACGCGGGGAAACCAAAAATACGTCCGCCGCCGTGACGGGCGAAACACCCTGCGGCACGATCGTCGGGGGCGTGATGGCCAGCGGACCGACCGGCAGCGAGACGCCGCCGGCAAACAGGACAACCGCGCAGGTGTCCTCTGTGCTGGCATGATCGTGATGATGACCATGTCCGTCGTCATGCAGCAACCCGTGCGCGACGGGACTCGCCGCGAACACCGTCAGCGCGAACACCATTGCCGCGCACCCGCTCGCGATCAGCCGACGAAGTCGGTCGGCACGGAAGGCGTGGAGGAGGCGGGCGGACATGGTGCGGGTCGGACTGTCGCGATTATGCCCGAGTCGTCAAGTGGCAGGCGTGTCGCGGGGCCTCGCACGTGTCCCGGTTCACTTCTCCACCGGCGCGGCGCCGATCAGACGCACGCTGAACAACACCCACTGTCCCGCGCGGCGCTCGAAGCGGCCGAGGAACGGCCGACCGGCGGCGTCGGCCGGCAGCATGACATCAGGCGCGAGGACGAACTCACGCGTGCCTTCGTCGAGCATGCCCGGCACCTCATAGTGGGTGACGCGCAGCATCTGCGCGGGCGAGACGGCGGCGAGAATCCGGCCGCGCAACGCAAAGCCCTGCAGGTCGTCGCTGCCGCCCGAGCAATCGCAGGCCTTTTCCGCCTCCACGAGTTCGCCCTCGGGCACCGTCACGAGGAGCGTCTGCACCGCGGGTTGCTGATCGCGCTCGAAGGACACCACGAGTTGGGCGACAGTTTTTCCGCCCGCGTAGTCCTGCACGAGGGCGAGCCGGGGCTGGCCGATGATGCGGCCCGCGGTTGGGGACGTAAGCGCGACGGGTTCGGTGGTGACGAAGTCCGGCGTGACCCGCCGCAACCAGATCCCGCCGTCCGCGTCGACCCACGTGACCAGCATTGCGCCATCGTGTAACAGCGCGGTGGAGACGCGGCCGGCGGCCTTCGTCTCGCTGATGCGCAGTGGCACCAGAAAACGTGATCCGGCGTCGGGTGAGAGCGAGGCGAGCACGCGCGGATCGCCGTCGGCGGCGGTGAACCATGCTGCCGCCACCCGGCCGCCATCGCTCGCCAGGTGCGGACCGTCGTTCGGACAAGCGGCCACGCGCCAGCCGTCGTCGTGCACCGCGTGTGACTCTTCCCAGCGGTCGTGATGGATCCGCGCCGCCCGGATATCGCGAACGTCTCCCGCCGTGCGCCCGCGATAGCCCACGAGCGCGGATCCGTTCGGAAACGCGGTGATCGTGATCGGACAGTCGCCGCACGCCGCGGCGTCGATGAGTTGGACCGGACCCGTCGTGCCGACGATGCGGCCAACGATCCGTGCCGGGCCGACAGTGTCTCCCGCGGAACGTCCATCATTCCACACGGCAAGGACGCGGCCGTCCGCCAGAGTCGCGAGCGCAACGGCTCCACGGGCGTTGCCCGCCGTGGTCAGCGCGGCGGGCGGGCTCCAGGTGCGGCCGCGATCGGAGGTCTGACTGAAAGAGTGCGCAACGGTTCCGGTGGCGGGCGTCGCAGGCCCGGCGGCGGCGCCTGCCGCCGGACTCAGGGCGGAGCTCGCGGGCCACACGACGGTGGCGTCGCCGCGTTCCCCGACGCTCACTGCCGGCAGAGCGCTCGCGCGGTGGTGGGCGGCGACGTTGGCTGCAACCGTGCCCGGCGCGCTCCACCGGCCCGTGGCGCGATCGAGGGTGGCAAACCGCAACGTGGCTCCGCCGACAGCGGGTTCAAGCCACGTGAGCCACGCGGTGCCGTCCGGATGAGCCGCGAGCGTGGGACTGAAGGCATTGGGCGCGGCCGGCGTGGACACGGCTTCAAAGCGAATGGTCGGCGCGTCGGCCGCAGACAGCATGGCCGTGAGCAGGAGAAGCGCGGAGAGAAAAGAGCGCATGCGGCGGAAACGTTCGATCAGGTGCGGCGGCGTTGCAACAGGGTCACGGCCAGCAGGAGGAAAAACGACAGCACGAGCAGGGTGGCGGCAAACGCGTGCGCCTGCGGATAGGCGAGCGCCTGGACGTCATCGTACAACGCGATGCTGGCCACCTTGGTGACGCCGGGGATCGAGCCGCCGATCATCAACACGACGCCGAATTCACCGAGGGTGTGCGCAAAGCCCAGCGTGAGTCCGGCCGCGATCCCCCGCCACGCGAGCGGTGCGTGCAGCCGTATAAACACGCGCGCGGGAGTGGCGCCGAGCGCCGTGCCGGCGTCGAGCAGTTCGCGGGGCACGGCCCGGAGCGCGGCTTGGAACGGCTGCACGGCGAAGGGCAGCGAGTAGAACACGGACGCGATCACCAGCCCGGTGAACGAAAACGCGAGCGAGCCGCCCGTGACATCGCGCCACCAACTGCCGGGCGCGTGATTCGGGGAGAACGCGACGAGCAGATAGAAGCCGATCACGGTTGGCGGGAGGACGATCGGCAGGGCGACCAGCGTTTCCAGCACCGTGCCGACGCGGGAACGGGTGGCATTGAGCCACTGCGCGAGGGGCAGCCCCACGACCCCGAGCACGAGCGTCGTAATCGTCGCCAGGCGCAGTGTGAGCCACAGCGACTGCCAAAGCGCCGGCGGCAGACCGAGAAAACTGGAAGCGGTGTCAGGCAAAACGGGTAAGGTGGGTTTCTAACTCACCGGCGAGTGGGAACGAGGAAGAAGTTTCGCGCTGCGAAGCAATCCGAACCAGGCAGTCAATCCAGGTGCCCACGGAACACACGGAATACACGGAAAATCAGAGCTCAGAGTTCCGTGTATTCCGTGTGTTCCGTGGGCACCCCTCCGTGGCATTAGCCCAAGCGGTATCCGATTTCACGGCACACCGTAGCCGGACGCGTGCAGGATTTTTTTCGCCGGTTCGCTCCCGAGAAACTCAAGGTAGCGGCGGGCGACGGCGTTCTTTGCGCCGCGGTCGGTGAGGACGGCGGCGTGATCGAGGCTTACGCCCGGATGCGCGGCGGCAGGGATTTCCCGCCATCGGCCCACGGACTTCAGGCGCGGCGACAACACGAGCGACAGCGCGACAAAGCCCACCTCGGCGCTCCCGGTTTCGACGAACTGCGCGGTCTGCGAAATGTTCTCGCCGACGACGAGCTTCGCCGCCGCCTCCTGCTTCACGCCGGCATGGGCGAGCGCGGCCTGGGCCGCCCGGCCGTACGGGGCGGTCAGGGGATTCGCGAGGGCAATCTTCCTTACGTTCGAGCCGCGCACGACCGACCCGAGGTCCGTGACGTCCAGCCCGTCGCGCGTGGTCCACAGGACGAGGCGACCGGTGGCAAAGATGCGCAGCGTATCCGCCGGTCCGATGCGCTGCGCCACCACCTGGCCCGGATACTCGGTGTCGGCGGAGAGAAACACGTCGAAGGGCGCGCCGTGCTTGATCTGCGCGAACAGGCTTCCCGAGGCACCGGTGGTCACTCTGACCGTGACGCCCGGTGCAGCGCGTTTGAACTCCGCCGTAAGCGCGTCGATGACGTAGACCAGATTGGAGGCCGCCGCCACGGAGACGGTCTCCGCACCGCGGGCGAAACTGCCGAGCGCGAGGACGATGACCGCGAGGCGGCTCACAGCGCGCCGCAAGCCGCAGCTCATTTCGCCAGCTTCACGTCTTCCAGGACCCAGTCGCTGCCCTGGCGCGACATCATCCCGGTGATGGCCTGGCCTTCCTTCGCGGCCTTGAGCGTGGCGGCGTCGACCTTGAACATCATCGTCATCGCACGCATCACGCCGGGAATGGCCTCGTGCTTGATGAGGAGCGCCGACTTTTCCGTCATAACGCCAGTGATCACGCCCTTCAGCGGATGACGTTTGACCGGTGCGTCGGCGGTTTTCTCGGCGGCGATAGCGATGGCCGGCGCGAGTGCAGCGGCGGCGAAGGCGAGGACGAGCGGGGTGACAACGTGACGCAGTTTCATGGGGTCGAAGCGTGGAGCGTGGAGGCGACGGGTGCGATGCAGAACTCGAGGGGTACGGAGCCGGGCCGCGCCGGGACGGCCGAGGTGACCGCACCCTTTGCGGCCGGGCGAAGGGACGTGGGATCGAACGACAGCGTCTTCACCTGCGTGCTCTCGCCGGTGTGCGTCCACGACATCACCACGTGTCCATTCGACCGGAGCGCCGCGCGCGGAAAACCACTGGCGCGGGCTTGCGCAGTGTCGGCGACGAGGCGGGGCGCCGAGAGCATGCCGTCGGGGAAGAGCCGCCGGGCGTAGATGCCGGCGACGTTTTCTGCGGTCCCGATTTCGAGCCAGAGAATGAGCGCCGACTTGTCTGCCAGCATCACGGTTTCGATCCGGCCCATGGGTTTACCGAGATCGATCTGCACGGTCGGCCCGAGGTTGCGGCCGGCGTCGGCCGAGGTGCGGGCCTGCACCCGCGGAATGCCGTTCGCAACGGTGAACCAGGCGACCGCGAGTGCCTCGCCGCGCGCATCGGCGGCGGGACCATTCACGGGGCAGGCGGCGATCTTCCAGCCGTCGTCCTTCAACGTGGCGGAGGGGGTCCACGTGCGGGCGGCGAGATCGAAGATCGCGTACTTGTTGTCGCGAACTTCGTCGGCGGTGTGGCCGCGATACGCGGCGAACACGCGATCGCCCGGCAGCGTCGCAAGGGTGTTCTGGCAGCAGGTGCAGACATCGGGATCAACGGTCCATTCACCGAGGGTCGCGTGATCGGGGCCGAGGAGGCGCGCGAGGAGTTTCATCGCAGGCGCATAGGGCGCGGCGGGATCGCGGGCCGGGCGCGGCGCGTTCACGTCCGGTTTCGCGCGCGGGGCGGCATTGGGATCGCGGATACGTGCGCTCTCCAGCCAGACCGCGAGCGTGCGGCCGCCGCTCAGCGGCGCGAGCGCGACGAATTCGTGGCCGAGGCGTGCGGGCGCGGTCCACGTGGCGCCGCGATCGGAGGAGCGGGCGAACCAGCCGTCGTAGCCGCGCGCGTCCGGCGCGGCCTTTTGGAACCATTGCGCGGTGAGTGCGCCATCGGTACCCACGGCGAGCGACGCGAAGTCCGCCCAGTTTTCCATCAGCAAGGGCGTGCTCGTGATCGTGCGGGCGGCGGACCACGCGGTGGCGCCGGGTGCAAGGGTTGCGAGCCGGAGGGCGCGTTCGCCGGGACGATCACCGGGGCCGCACCACGTCAGGTGCAGCGTGCCGTCGGCGGCAACCGTGAGATTGGAGCATTGCGAGTCCGGTGCCGCGGGCGTGGGCAGGATCTGAGTCGAGAGTTGAGAGTTGAGGGTGGAGTGTTCGGAAGCGGAAGGTCGGGCAACGGTCATTGCCGCAAGCCCAAGGAGGACGGCGAGGCGTTTCATGGGGATCAGGGAGCAGTAGCAATCAGAGGCGGTTGAGAAATTCCTCCGGCGCCCAGGTGGAGCCGTCGACCCGATGCAGAATCTTTCCGTTTGGTCCGATGAGGAGGGTGGAGAGCGTGTGTTTGAAGAGATTCTCACCCGGCTCGGCGATGACGCCAAACTGGGCGAGGAGATCGCGGATCGCGTTTTCCGGTCCGGTCAGGAACGAGAAGTTGGACGTGTCGATGCCGCGGGCCTCGGCGTAGGCTTTCAACACGGGCGGCGTATCGAAGGCGGAGTCGAAGGAGATCGAAACCAGCTCCAGATCCTTCACGCCGGCCTTCTTCGCCGCGGCCTGCAGCGCCATCATCTTCGCGGTCGAGGCCGGACACATCGTGGCGACGGGGCAGCGAGTGAAGATGAAATTGAGCACGACGCGCTTGCCGCGGAAATGATCGAAGGCCGTGGCCTTGCCGTCCTGGTTGTAGAGCGTGAACGTCGGCGCGGTCTCGCCGACTTCGCGGTAGACGTTCTTGCCGCGCGTGGACGTCTCCTGCCGCAGGGCGAGCGCGGCGGCGATCACGGCCTGGTCGTCGGGCGACGACAGGACGCGCACGCCGTCGAGCTGGTACGTGTCCGCGCCGCGGTCCGTCATGCGGGCGGTGATACGCTGGCCTTCGCGAAACTTCGCCAGGTCGAGCCCCGGCGCGGTGAACTCCATCGTCATTGCGGGCATGAAGCCCGGGATCTCCTCGTGGTGGACGAGCAGGATGCCCTTCGCGACTTGGACGCCGACGATTTCGCCGCGGATGTCCCAGCCGGGAGCGGGCGCGGCGGTGGTCTTGGGCTCGGGACGGGAGCAGGCCGTGAACGCGAGGGTGAGGACGACGAGGAAGGCGGGCGGGAGCTTCATGGGACGGGAACGGGTCGGAAGTTTACCACGGAGGCAGAAAGACACAAAGCAAGACACCGTAGGTCCGGGTTTCCTTTGTGCCTCTGTGTCCTTGTGGTGGGAAGTCTTAGTGGTTCATGGGTTGCTTCAGAACGCCACGCGCGTGCTGAATTCCGCGGTGCGCGGATCGGCGAGGCGGCGCATGGTGGTGCCGGCGACGGACTCGTACTCCTCGTCGAGGAGATTGCGACCGCGGATCGTGAAGTGCCACTTCCTCCACGTGTAGGTGGCCGCTGCGTCGAGCGTCACGTAGCCTTCTGCGACGACCGAGTTGTTGTTGTTGCCGAAGCGATCGCTCACGTAGCGCGGGCCGCCGCTGAGGGCGAGGCCGTTGGCGAAGCGTTTCGCGACGAAGATATTCGCGACCCACTCCGGCACGTTGCTCGGGCGCTTGCCGGTGCGCGAGATCACGCTCGTGCCAAGGTTCTCGTTGAAGTCGGAGAACGTCGAATCGGTGAAGGCGCCGTTGAGCTCGAGTCGCCAGCCGTCGCCGGGGGAGATGGCGAGCGCGGCCTCGGCGCCTTTCGACTTCTGCGCGCCGATTTGCTGGCTGATGCGCAGGCCGGTGACGGGATCGAGCGTCGAGGTGAGGAGATCCTTTTTCAACAGATCGAAGACCGCGACGGTGGCGTCGAGCTTGCCGCGGAGAAACGTGCCCTTGATGCCGGCCTCGTGCTGCCGGCCTTTTTGCAGCGAGAAATCGGCGCTCGTCGTCGTTAGGCTGACGAGCTGCGTGACCGGTTCGGCCGCGCGGCTGAACGAGGCGTACGCGTTGATTTTCTTGGTGAGGATCAACACGCCGCCGACGCGGCCGGTGTACGTGCGATAGCCTTTCTTGAAGGTGGAGAAGGCCGTGGGCACCGCGGTGGTGTTGTTGGCCAGGGTGTCGCGCTGGAGCGCGATGTGGTCATAGCGAACGCCCGCGACGGCGCGGAAATTCGACGTCACGTCGAAGACGTCCTGCGCGTGAAACGCGTGCGTCTCGACGACGATCCGCGAGGTTTTCTGGAAGCGTGACGCCGGGCCGAAGCCGACGTTGGGATTGTACAGCGAGACCGCGGGAATGGTGGTCACGATGTTCCCCGGTGAGCCGCCGCGAATCTGATCGTTATGCTCGAAGACCCCGCCGATCAGCAGCCGGTTGGCGTGGCCGGCGATGCGCTTCTTCACGGTGAGGTCAAGTCGGTTGCCGGCGATGACGTCGTCGCGATAGATGAGCGTGAGTCCGCCGCGCGTGATGTTCCGGGCGACGGGGTTCCAAGTGTTGCTCTCGGTGTTTTTCCACTTGAGGAGCTGGGTGGCGACGTAGGTTTCGTTGCGCAGCTCGAGATCGGGGGAAAGGCGCAGGTCGGCGCGGACGCGGTTGAACACGTTCTCGGTCGTGGCGTAGTTGTCGAAGAAGTTGTAGTTTGTCCGGCGGGCGGCGGGATCGACGTGTGGGTTGATCATTCGATCGGTGGTCGCGTTGAACGTCCGCACTTCGGGCTGGGCGTTGGCAATCGTGGTGTTCACGACGGCGTCGTAGATCGTCGGGTTGCCGTAGTAGCTCTCGTTCCAGTCGTCGAGAAACGTGCCGTACCAGGTCAGTGATAGCTTTTCCGATACGCGCCAGCCGACCGAAAGGGCGAGGGCGTCGTAGCGCTGCGAATTGCGCTCCTGGTAGGCGTTGGTCTGGTTGTGGGAATAGTCGGCCCGGAAGGTGACTGGGATCTGAGATTTGAAATTTGAAATCTCAGATGGCGCAGCCAAGGGCCCGCCGAACCCGACGCCATCGCGATAGCTGCCCCACGGCCCGAGGCTGGCCATGGCATCGCCGCGGAACGTGGCGCTGGGCGATTTCGAAATGTAGTTCACGGCGCCGCCAATCGCGCCTTCGCCGAACATCAGGCCGTCGGGGCCCTTGAGGACCTCGATGCGATCCAAGATGAAAGAGTCGACGGTGCGCGAGCTTTGCGAGGCGGTGTTCTGGCGGATGCCGTCGCGCATGATCGAGACGTTGTTGCCGCCGAAGCCGCGCGTGGAGTAGTTCGGAATCGAGCCGAACTGGGTGCCACCGGTCATGCCGACGGCGGCCTCGACCGCCTCGACCGCGGTGCGCAGGCCGCGCAATTGCATCATTTCCTGGGTGATGATCGAGACGCTGGCCGGCAGGTCACGGCTGGATAGTCCGAGGCGCGAGCCGGACGTGGCGACGGCATCGAGCGGCAGGGAAAAGTTGTTTTCCTTGTCGGCGGTGACGTCGAATTTCTCGAGCTGGACGGCCTCCTCCCTGGCGGGAGCGGCCGGTGTGGCGGGCTTGGTCGCCTGCGCGTGCAGCGCAGGTGGAAGACTCAGGGCCAGCGTGGTGGCGAGAAGGGCGCTCGGTAGCGAGCGAATGAGGGACAATGCGAGACGGAGAGAGGTCATGACGGAGGCGTGATCAGGACAGTCACGGCGGCGCGCACGCGGACGCGCGGTCGTGGTTCGCAGAAGCGAACAAGTACGGGGAAACCGCGGGCGCGACTCAGCGCAGCGCGGACACGGCGGTGCAGCGGCGCGCTAGGCGCGAGGCGGGGGCACCGGCACGGACTTCGTCCAACTCAACGCCAATCGGGCGGGCGCATCGCGCCACGATTCCCGGACGTGCGGCAAAACCATTTCCGGAGCGGCTTCGAGCGCGAGCGTGATCTTCTCGCCGGCATGCTCGATCGCGGCCGGCAGTTGTTTGCGCGCGGTGTCCTTGGCCGAGGCGACGCCCAGGCACATTTCGCAGGGCTTCGCCGGATCGAAGGTTTCGCGCAGCGCTTCGCCGACCGACATGGTCTGCGTGTAACCGGCAAACATCTTCGCCCACGCGAACACCTGCACGCCATCCAGCAGCCCGCCGTTGGCGCAAAGCCAGGCGAAGAGCAGACTGAAACTGGCGACGGTTTTCCGCACGGGGCGGCAGCATGCCCAAGGATTGCGACCGCGGGCAAGTGCGATCTCGGCATGCGCGACCACCGCCATGCAAGGGCCCACGAAACCACCGGTTGACTCGGAAAAGTTTCGCTCCCTGCCCGTGTGATCCGCGGGTGTGATTCGCGGGCGTGCCCTGGATTCCAGACGGAATATTTCCACGAAAAGAATTGAAACACCGGCCCGGTCTGTGCGTCGAAAGGCCCGATGATCTTTGGACGCTGGGCGGGACTTGTTCGGATTTTTCGAAGGGGGGCGGTGGTCGGAGCGCTAATAACGTGGGTGTGGGCGGCGCAGGTGACGCCCAACACGCGGGACACGCTCGTGTACAAGGATGGCGATCGGGTGCAGGGCAAAGTGATCGAAAGCACGCCGGACGTGATTGTGTTCAAGGCGGATCGTTTCGGTGAATTGCGCGTGCCGGCCAGGGACGCCGTCGTCATCCGCGCGGAAAAGCCGGTGTCGCCGAAGCCCGAGCCGGCCGCAGCGGTGGCGGCGACGAAGCCTGCGGCCCCGCCATCCGTGGCCGCAACCGAAGCCGCGGAGCGCAAGGCGGCCGCCACCGAGGCGGACAAGGCCGAGGAAGAGCGCCTGAGCATCTGGGATCGTTTTTCGCCGTCGGTGCTCACGGCCCGCGTGCGCAATTACTTTGGCCCGTGGCATGGCCGGCTCTCGTTCGCCACCGAGGTCGTGTCCGATGTGGCCGAGCGCAACAACCTTTCCTACGAGGGCCACCTCCAGCGCAAATGGAAGGTCGACGAAGTGCAGCTGAACGGCCGCTATGACTACAGCGAGACGAACGACGTCGCGAGCGCGGACATCCTGAAGGTCTGGGGCCAGTACCGGCATACGTTCAACGAAAAGCTCTTTGCGCACTATCGGCCGACGGCCGAATGGAATCGCGCGAGCAAGCTCCGCGGGCTGCCCAACGACTACGTCCTGCTGCAACAGGAGCTGGGTTTGGGCTATCAGTTGCTCACGAAGCCCAGCCGGAAGATGCGCGTCGGGCTGTCGCAGAACTTGTTCGACACCTGGAACACCGCCCCGGCCGCCGATCACCTTTCGCGCGGCGTCGTGTCGACCTTCGAGGAAACCGAGCTCGCGCTGCCGTGGCGCATGACGCTCTCGCAGCGCGGCGTGTGGTACCCGGCGTCGGATCAACCGGACGGCTGGGAGAATCGCATCGACCTCAATAAGAAGCTGACGGAAACGCTCAGCACGTCGCTGCGCCACGAGATCCGCCGCAACAATCCCGACGGCACCGCGCAGGATTTCACGCGGCTGCGGCTGTTGTTTGGTTTGGATTTTTGAGGGCGCCGGCGGCGGCAGGAGAAACCACGAAATACACGAAACACACGAAAATCAGAACCTGCAGTTCAGGCCTTTTCGTGTGTTCCGTGTGTTTCGTGGTCGCCCCTTTCCGGGCTGCTCCGCTCGGCATTTGATTCTGCTCTGGCGCGCGGCGCCTGGTGTCACTTCGCTTTCGGCCCATCCCCATGACGACGCTTCTCAAAACCTTCTTGGCTGGCCTGGTGTTGCTTTCCGCGGGCTTCGCGGCCGAGAGCCGCAACGCCGGCCGGGCAATCCTCGAGTTGCCGCCGGTGCCGGGCAACCCGCGCAACAGCGAGGGCGCGTTCCTCACGCTGCGCGACGGGCGGCTGCTTTTCGTCTACAGCCATTTTCTCGGCGACTCCGGCAGCGATCACGCGAAGGCCCGGCTCGCCGCGCGGCACTCCGCCGATGCCGGCGAGACGTGGTCGGCGGATACGTTCATCCCGATTCCGCAGGAAGAGAAGGCGATGAACGTCATGAGCGTCTCGCTCCTGCGCATGGCGAACGGTGATCTGGGTCTTTTCTACCTGCTGCGCTTCAGCTGGCACGAAATGCGGATGTGGTTGCAGCGTTCGTCCGATGACGGCCGCACCTGGGGCGAGCCGATTAACTGCATGCCGGCGGGCGGCTATTACGTGGTGAACAATGATCGCGTCATCCGGCTGAAGTCGGGCCGCATCGTGATTCCCGCGGCGCGCCATCCGAGCCGCGCGGATCGGAACGAGGCCTCGGCCGTTGACTGGCGCGGCGTCGCGACGTTCTTCCTGTCCGATGACGATGGCCGCACGTGGCGCGAATCCGCGGACTACTGCACGCTGCCGGTGGTGCACACGCGCAGCGGACTGCAGGAACCGGGCGTGCTGGAATTGCCCGACGGCCGCGTGTGGGGTTGGGCGCGCACCGATCTGGGACGGCAGTACGAAATGTTTTCCGCGGACGGCGGCGAGCGTTGGACCACGCCCACGCCCTCACGCTTCACGTCGCCGAACTCCCCGCTTTCGATCAAGCGCATCCCCGGCGCGGATACGGTGCTCGCCGTGTGGAATCCGGCGCCGGCGTACGAGACGCGGGCGCTGCAACGTCCCGGCGGTGATCGCACGCCGCTGGTCTTCGCGACCGGACGAGGCCCGGTGGAGAAGTGGACGCCGGCGCGCCTGCTCGACGGTGACGGCGAGCCGACCGCGGGTTACTCTTACACCGCGATTCACTTCACCGCCGATGCGGTCCTGCTCGCGTATTGCGCCGGCGGCGAGGCGGACAAGAGCCGGCTCGCGCGCCTGCGCATCCGGAAAGTGCCGCTGGCGGCGCTGAAGTAGGCAGCGATCGATGCCTGAGTGTAGGCGGTCCCGCAGTCGCGGGATCACCTACAGGTAAGGGAAATCGTTGCGACGAGCAGCGGAATCCTGCGGCTGCAGAATTCCTGCTGGCCTGGGAGCGCAGGCGTCCCGCCTGCCTCAATCCGATGCCGGCCGGAGGCCGGTGCTCCCGAGGCTTCGCGCCGCTGCGCTTACTGAATCGGGATCCGCTTCACGTTGGCCGCGAGCCACGCGTCGAAGTTCTGCAGCTGCGGATTGAGCGAACGTGAGAAGTCGACGCTGCGCGCGCCGCAGAATTCCTTTTCGAAGTCATGCTTGTATTGAAACATGTTCCCGAGATCGTCCGCGCCCGGGAATCCGAGTTTCCGATACGCGTCGAACGGCATCGGGTAGTACGACACCGGCTGGCCCAGCGCCCGGCCCAGCGCGGCCGCCATCTGCGCGCCGGTCGGGTGCTCGCCGGCGATGCCGACGGTGCGGCCGATCAGCTCGGAGCCGCGTTTGAACACGCCGTAGGCGCAGCGGCCGATGTCCTCGGCGGCGATGCCCGGTAGTTTCTTGTCTCCCATCGGCAGCGCAAACGTGAGCTTGCCGTCGGCGCCCTTGCGCGGACCCATGCCGAAATAGATCAGGTTGTCCCAGTAGAACGACGTCAGGAGAAACGTCGTCGGCACGCCGGCCGCGGTGAACAACGCATCGGCTTCGCCCTTGGCGTCGAAGTGCGGCACCTTGAACTTTTCCTGCAGCGTGGGCATGCGCGGATCCGAAATCGGCACCCGCTTGCGGGTGTCCTCGAGCGTCGACCAGATGACGTGCTTCACGCCGGCGGCCTTGGCGGCGCGGGCCATTGCGGCAGCCTCGGCCTGCTCCTTCGCGGGAGAAAAATGTGCCCAGAAAAACGTGACGCAATAGGCGCCGTGCGCGCCGGTGAACGCGCGCTGCAGGCTGGCCTCGTCATCGACATCGCCGGCGACGACCTCGGCGCCGAGTTTCGCCAGCGCGCGCGCCTTCTCGGAATTGACGTCACGCGTGATCGCGCGGGCCGTGAAGCCGCCGCTCGGATCGTTGAGAATGGCGCGGACGAGGCCGCCGCCCTGGGCGCCCGTGGCGCCGACAACTGCAATGATTTTTTTGCTCATGGGGACGTGGGGGGACGTTGACGAAGCGCGCCGATCCTTGAGCGGGCGGCGGCAGGATGTCCACCCGATGAGATCAGAATCGCCCGCGAATCACGCGAATGGCCGCGAATGATGAAAAAGCAGACCAGGCCCATATCTGCCGGCGAGAGGAGATACGGCGTGATGGGAAAGTGTCTTCGCCGTTCGCGGCCATCCGCGTGATTCGCGGGAAGTCTGTCTTTGGCTCAAGCCTCACACTTCAGCACATACACCGCGCCTTTTTCCGTGCCGATCGCGAGGTAGCGGTCGTCGGGCGACCAGGCCAGTTTCGTGGCGGCGCCGGGCATGCGCACTGTCGCGCGCAACGGTTGCCGGCGTTCGGGACTCCAGAGTTGGACGACGCCGTCGCTGGCCCCGGTGGCGAGGAGGCTGTGGGTGTTTTGAAAACTGACAAAACACACGGGCGCATCGTGCGGCAGCATCGCCGGCTCGCGACCTTCGGGGCCGGCCCCGAGGCAATCCCAGATGCAGGCCTCGCGGCCTCCGCTCGTCGCGAGCCAGCGGGACGTGTGATCGAACGACAGATACCGCACCTTGCCCTCGTAGCCACTCATGTGGAGCTCGATGTCCTCGGCGGGAATCCACAGATGCACGCTCGGATCCTGGTTGCCGGACACGAGCCACTTGTTGTCGGGCGACCAGACCAGCGCGTGAATGCCGTTGGCGTAGGGCAGTTCCTTTTGGGCCACGAAATCATCGGCGTCCCACAGTGTGACGCTCCCGTAACATGCCGCCGCCACACAGCCGCCCGCCGGCTGGGCCGCGAGCGCGGTGATGGTTTTCGGCGCGGGCTTGAACGCATGCGCAATCGTCGCATCGGGTCGGATCGCAGTGAGCGTTCGGCCCGCGGCGGCGAAGAGCAGGTCGGGAGACAGGGGACGGGAGACAGGGGACGGCGAAGTGCCGGCGCGCCAAGCGAGATGCTCGACCCACGTGGAACCGAGCTTGGCGGTGGCGGTGTGTTGCCCGGCGGCGGCGTCCCAGAATTTCACCGCGCCGTCCTGTCCGCCGGTGGCTAGCAGGAGGCGAGAGGCGAGAGGCGTGGGGCTAGAGGGTGAACCTGCTGCGGACTTCTCGTTTAAACCTTCGGCTCTCTCGCCTCCCGCCTCTTGCCTCTCGCCTCGCGTTAGCCTCCACGCCAGCGCGTTCGTGCCGCCTTCGTGTCCTGGCAGTTCGTGCTGCGTCGCGCCATCGGCGGCGGCGAACAGGGTAACAGGGCCCGCGGCGCTGGCGGCGGCGAGTTGGGAACCATCCGGCGCCCACGCGAGGTCGATCACGTAGTCGTCGAGCTGGCCGGCCCAGTGCTTGGTGAGTTGCATCATTCAAGACGTAGCGGGGCGTTAACGGACCGCCACTGCGAAAGTGATTCGAAGGTTTCCCCCTGGGACCGCGACCGCCCCCGGTCGCTCTGAAAATGAAACGACCGGGGCGGTCGTCGTCCCCAGGTTCAGTCACGCCGCGGCTTGTGCGCGCCGCTCAAACGCGTTTGCTTTCCTTCATGCTTCTTCGCCGCGCCCTTTGGCTTGCCGTGGTGGGCTGGTGCCTCGCGATCCTTTCGGTGCGCGCGCAGACGTCCTATCCGGCCGGCGCGCCGCTCATCGGTGACGCGCCGCTGACGCCGTGGCGGATCACGAGCAGCAACGGTCTCGCGACGCAGGTCGACGTCGCCGGCCCGGGCTTCACGCGCGCGTGGCGGGTCGAGACCCGCGTGGATACGTCGCCGGCGTGGGGCATCGAGTTCAAGGCGCCGGTCACGCGGGCGGTGGCGCGGGGCGACGTGGCGTTGTTGCGCTTCGTGGCGCGCGCGGTGGCGACGACCGACGAATCCGGCGCGGCCTACTTGCGGCTCGTGGTGCAAAAGGCGTCACCCGATTACGACAAGAGCATCGAGGGCACGCACACGATCACGCGCGACTGGCAGGAGTTTTTTGTACCGTTCACCTTTGGCGCCGACTTTGCGGCGAACGCGTCCGAGGTCGCGTTTGGCCTCGGCTTCAAGCGGCAGACGATCGAGATCGGTGGCTTCGACTTCGTTTACTACGCGAAGAATGTCCCGCTCGCGTCGCTGCCCCGCACTCGGCCTTCGTACATCGGCCGCGAGGCGAACGCCGCGTGGCGCGCGGCGGCGCTGACGCGGATCGAACAGCTGCGCAAAAGCGATCTGGCAATCGCGGTGGTCGACGAAGCTGGGCGGCCGGTCGCGGGCGCCGGCGTGCGCATCGAGCAGCGGAAGTCGGCGTTCCACTTCGGCTCGGCGCTGCAGATGGCGCGGATCGTCAACGAAAGCGCGGACAACCGCATCTACCGGCAGAAAGTCCTCGAGTTTTTCAATGCGGCCAGCACGGAAAACGATCTGAAGTGGCCGCCGTGGAGCGGCGAGTGGGGTGCGGGGTACGCGAAAACGCAGACGACCGCCGGGCTCGGCTGGCTGAAGGATCACGGCTTGCACGTGCGCGGCCACGTACTGGTCTGGCCGGGCTGGAACAACCTGCCCGCCGCGATCCGCGCGCTGCGGGGCACGCCACAGCAGGCGGAAATTCCGGCGCGGACGCTCGCGCACATCGCCGACGTCGTCGGTGCCACGCGCGATCTCGTCCGCGAATGGGACGTGCTCAACGAGCCGTTCGCCAACCACGATCTCATGGATCTTTTCGGCGCGCCGATCCAGGTCGAGTGGTTCAAGGCCGCGCGCGCCGCGCATGGAACCGCGCCGCTTTATCTGAACGACTACAGCAATCACGACGCCGCGCTCGATGCCGGCCACGTGGCACATTTCGAGACGACCGCGCGTTACCTGAAGGATCAGGGCGCGCCGATCGGCGGCCTGGGGCTGCAGGCGCACATCAGTTCCAATCCGTCGCCGCCGACCAACGTGCTGGCCGTGCTGGACCGGTACGCCGCGCTCGGGCTGCCGGTGCGAATCACCGAGTTCGACATCAACACCGACGACGAGGAACTTCAGGCGGACTACACGCGGGATTTCCTGATCGCGATGTACAGTCATCGCAGCGTCGTCGGCGTCCAGCACTGGGGCTTTTGGGAAACCGCACACTGGATTCCGCGCGCGGCGATGTTTCGCGCGAATTGGACCGAGAAGCCGAACGCGCGGGCGTACCGCGCGCTCGTGCTCGACCAGTGGCGCACGCGCGCGACCGGGACGTCGGATGCGCAGGGCACGTGGCGCGGCCGGGGATTTCATGGCGAGTATGTCGTCACCGTCACTCACGGTGGTCGCACCTACGAGCAGGTGTTTGCGCTGACCGCGGACGGGCCGGCGACCGTGCGGGTGCCGCTGGTGATCTCGCGTTTGGTGAATCTATCAACGCGGGCGACCGCGGGTTCGGGCGATGCGACCTTGATCCCTGGCTTCTACATCGACGGCCCGGTGGCGAAACGCGTGCTCGTGCGCGGCATCGGGCCGGGCCTCGGCCTCTTTGGCGTCGGCGGCGCGCTCGCGCGGCCCGAGCTGACGTTGCGGCGCGGCGATGGCAGCATCGTGGTGACGAATCGTGGCTGGGACGCCGCCGGCGATGGCGCGAACGTGGCGGCGACGGCGGCGAGCGTCGGGGCCTTTCCGCTCACGCCCGGCAGCGGTGATTGCGCTTTCGTTGCGACGTTGCCACCGGGCGCATACACCGCGCCGGTCACGGCGCTCGATGGCGGTTCCGGCATCGCTTTGGTCGAGGCTTACGAACTCGACTCCGGTGCAGGCTCGCGCCTGCGCAATCTTTCCACCCGGGCGCGCGTGGCTCCGGGGGCGGGCGTGGCCATTCCCGGCCTGGTGATTGCGGGCGAGAATGCGCGTTCGGTGCTCGTGCGGGCGATCGGTCCCGGGCTCGCGGCTTTTGGCGTGAGCGGCACGCTGGCCCGCCCATCGCTGGTCGTGGTGGCGGGGACGCAGCCGGTGGCGGCGAACGCCGGCTGGGAGTCGTCGGCTGATCCCGCGGCGCTGGCTGCGGCGGCGGAGCGGGCGGGGGCCTTCGCGTTGCAGCCCGGCCGGTCCGATGCGGCGCTGATCACGACGCTGCCTCCCGGCGCGTGGACGATTCAAGTGACCGGAGCCGACGGGGGTACCGGCGTGGTGCTCGTGGAAATCTACGATCTCAGCTGATTGCCGGGGCGCGGCTCGCCCACGCCCGCGTCGTCTCGTCCCACGCCGCCTCGCGTCCCGCTGTATTCCACAAATTCGTCCTGCTCATTAGCCCTCGGTGCGATCTGCGACCGCGCTGAAAGTTTTGCTCGCGAAAAGGACTGCGAAACCCCTCCATGGCCGAAGCGTCTCGCGGTTGTCCGTCACCCTTATCCCCGATGTCACACACTCATTTGAATCGTCGCGATTTCATCACGTTCTCGGCCATGGCCACGGCCATGCTGGGACTTTCCAGCTGCGTCAGCCTCTCCCAATCGCCCCGCAAACCGCGTCCGATCGCGGCCGGCGCCAAGATCCGCATCGCGCAGATCGGGTGTGGCGGCAAGGGCTTCAGCGATATCATGGCGCACAAGGACGAGGAAGTCGTCGCGCTGTGCGACATCGACTGGACGGGACCGACGCCCGCGGCGCCGCGCAATGACAACGCCAAGGCGAAGAAGGAACAGAAGGAGCCGCCGCTCTCGAACGTGAAGAAGCTGATGGCCGAGTTCCCGAACGCGAAGCGTTACACGGATTTTCGGAAGATGCTGATCGAGATGGACGACAAGATCGATGCGGTCGGCATCGCGACGCCGGACCACATGCACTTCCTGCCTGCCTACATGGCGATCATGATGGGCAAACACGTTTATATTCAGAAGCCCCTCACGCCGACGGTCGGCGAAGCCCGCGAACTCCTCCGTCTCTCCCGCCTCAACGGCGTGTGCACCCAGATGGGCAATCAGGGTCACGCCGGCGAAGGCATCCGTCTGGTCAAGGAATGGATCAACGCCGGCGTGCTCGGCGACGTGCGCGAGGTGCTCGTCTGGACGAATCGCCCGGTCTGGCCGCAGGGTTTCCAAGACGCTCCCGCCGCCGATCCGCTCCCGCCTGGCATCGACTGGGATCAATTCCTCGGCCGTGCGCCGCAGCGTCCGTTCAGCCACGCGATCCATCCGTTCAAATGGCGCGGTTTCCAGGACTACGGCTGCGGTGCGCTCGGCGACATGGCGTGTCACTTGATGGACGCCGCGTACTGGGGCCTCGAGCTCGGCGCGCCGTCCACGGTGGAACTCAAGGAAATCGAAAGCGCGAGCAAGGTCGCGTTCCCGAAGTCGGCGGTGGTGGAGTACAATTTCCCGGCCCGCGGCAAGATGCCTCCGGTGAAACTCACGTGGTACGAAGGCGGCGCGAAGCCCGCGAAGCCGGCGGACATGGAGTCGACCCGCGAACTCGCCAAGGGCGGCCAGTTGATCATCGGCTCGAAGGCGACCGTCTATGACGGCAACGACTACTGCAACAGCCCCCGCATTCTCCCGGAAACGAAGCACCAGGAAATGCAGGCTTCGTTCCCGCCGAAGACGATTCCGCGCACCAATCCGGCGGGCAATCCGCACAAGGAATGGACGCAGGCGATTCGGGCCAACGATCCCAAGCTCGCCGGTTCGAACTTCGAATACTCCGTACCGTTCACCGAAATGGTCTCGCTCGGCACCACCGCGATCCTTGTCGGCAAGAAAAAGTTCAGCTGGGATCCGATCGCGATGAAGACCAGCCTGCCCGAGGCCGATGCGCTGCTGTATCCGAAATATCGTGCCGGTTGGAATCCGAAGGAAGTGATCGCCTGAGCCTGAGGCCTGCGGCCTCAGGCAGTTGAGGGTTAGAGTTTAGAGTTGAGGGATCGAACCGGTCTGCCGGTTTTCTCTCTCAACTCTCAGCCCTAAACTCTCCACTTCACCCAACGCCCGATGCCCGCATCGGGCTTTTTTGTGGGCGCTTCCAAACCAGGTGGCCCACGGAACACACGGAATACACGGAAGAATCAATCCGCCGGATTTTCGTGTAGTCCGTGTGTTCCGTGGGCACCACTCCGGGTTTCGGTTTATACCAATCGCTCTTTGCCTTTGGACTTTAGCCGTGGCTACGAGCGCCAGCGAGTGGTCGTTCGGCCACTCGCTGGCGCTCGTAGCCACGATCGATCCAGAAGTCCAAAAGCAAGGAGCGATTGGTATTACTTGATTTTCGCCAACACCTGCGTTTCGGCGTCGGTGTAGTTGGCCGCGATCCACGCCACGGCGTCCGCGCGATTCAGCCGGTGGCGTAAATTCTTCGCCGCACCGCTGGCGCAGCGGAAGCAGTGCAACGTGATCTTCGCGTATAAGGACGGACCGTACAGCGCGTGCCAGCTCGTGGCGTCGTCGGTTTTCGCCGGCGGAATGATCACATACGGATCCGCCACGAGCGCGGCGGCGCTGTCCGCGTGGACTTTCTTTTCGATGAAGATGATCTCGTTGCCGTCCTGAATCGACTCATCGAGCACGGATTCATCCTCGGCGTAGCTCACATTCCAATCGCCATTGCGGCCCTCGCCGACAATGGCCGAGCGCAGCTGTGGCACCTGGCCGAGATGCCGGAAGGTCATGCTCAGGTCGATCGGCGCGACGCCATTGACGCTGCACCACGCGTGCTGCTCGTCCTTCCCCAGCGTCGACAGTGCCGGGACAAAACGCGACAGCACCGCGAAATCACCCGTGCACAGTTCGGCCTCCGCCCCGAACATCCGTGCGACCAGAAACGCGTGCAGCGCGTGCTCGCGCCCGTGCCAGCCGTAGTCGAGCCCGCCGCCGTTGGGAATTTCCGCGGGCGGGTTCGTATAAAGATGATTCAGCTCGGGCGCCACCGACTCGCGCAGGGTTTTGAGGACGCTCATGATTTGGGTCCACTGGTTGTGGCCCCGCTGCGAGGGCCGTCAACCCAAGGCCCGCCCGGCCCCCAACAATTCAGTCGCCCGCGAAGCACAAACATGACCGCGAAAAGGGCGGATGAATTTTGGAATTTGCGGGAGTTCGTGTGCTTCGCGGGCGATCTCAGAAATTGATCGCGCTGAACTCTATTTCTTCTTCAGCAAGGCCGCGAACTGCTTGAGCGCGGCGTCGGTGCCGATCTTGGCGCTGTCGATCACGACGGTGCCGGCGCGATCCGTCACGACGAGCTGCGGAATGAGATTGGTGAAAAACCGGTTCACGATCTGCGTCTCGGGCTGGCGCGCTGAAGGCACAGTCGCCCAGGCAAACCCCATCTCCTTGGCGTATTTTGCCATTTCGGCGGGCGTCTTGTCGCCGCTGATGAAGACGATCTCGAAATTCGGATACGTGGCTTTCGCCTCCTTGTAGAACTTCACCAGCGACGGGGAAAATTGCCGGCACGGACCGCACCAGCCGGCGCCCCGGTAAAAGGCGAAGTAGCTGGGTTCGCCGCCTTCAATTGCAGCGGCCGCCCCGGTCGTCGGGTTGATGAGCTTGCCCTGCAGATCCGAGAAGACGCGCCCGGGAAACGCCTTCGGGTCCGCGAGCAGCTTGCGCGCGGAGTCGAGCAGGTCGGTGTCGCGCGGCGGGGCAGTGAAGAGGAATTTGCCCTGCTCGTTCACGAGGAGGAGATCGTTGCCTTCGATGCCCACCAGAATTGCCGGGGTGCCGGGCTTCAGCTCGCCGCCCGAGAGGCGCATGGGCTGCGTGAGCTTCACGCGGTACGGCCAGAGATCCTTGCGCTGCAGCAGCGACGGGTACGTCAGGGCCCGCTGTTCGGGCGTGAGTTTCTGGTAGGTGCCCTGGGCGGATGCGAGGAGGTCGGTATCGTCGGCCTTGACGTTGAAAACGCTGCGGCCGTCGGGCGTCTCGACTTCCACACTTGTGCCGCGGAGGGAGACGACGGTGAGTTTCTGGCCGGCGTTGATCGCGGGCCGCCCCTGCAGTTTGACGGGCTGCTTGAGCGTGACCTGGGCGGGCAGAAATTCGGGCCGGCGGGACAGTTCGGCCAGCGTGAGGTCCTGGGCCGCAACGGTGGCGACGAACGCGAGGAGCGCGACGGCGGGGGCGAGAAGTGCAGGCGTTTTCATGGGAGTGAGCGAAGCGGGGAGCGTTGACTTATTGTTTCTGGCGGGCGGCGGCCTTGGCAGCAGCGGCGTCGGCGCGGGCCTTCGCCTTGGCTTCGGCGGCGGCTTGGAGGTCGGCTTTGCGTTTGGCCGCCTTTTCGTCGGCGTCGGCCTTGGCTTTCGCCATCGCGTCGGCCTTTTCCTCATCGGCTTTTGTTTTTGCCGCGGCGGCGGCCTGCTCGGCTTTCAGTTTGGCAGCGGCGGCGGCGGCGATCGCCCGGGCCTGCCGTTGCTGCGATTCGCCGATCACCTTTTCAATATCCATGTCGGCCGCGGGCGTGATGCGGTAGCGCTTCACGACGTCGCCCGCCGCGGCAATGAACGTCAGCACGCCGTCCGCGCCCATTTCCCAGGAATTCGAGAGGCTCTGGAAATTGTCGCCGCTGAATTTCACCACGGGATATCCGTCCACGTAGGCGACGGAGTACAACTGCGGCCGATCCGGAAATTTCTCGGCCGCCACCCAGGCGACGTGCTTGCTGTCCGGGGAAAACGTGAGCTGCGCGACGCGGTAGGTCGTTGGATAAACCAGCTTGTCGTTGAGGTAGAGGCCCGCGTTCGTGTTGTCGGGTTTGCGGGCCATCCGCGCCAGGTACTTTCCGTCGGCGCTGAACTGGAAGTGGACGTTCGTGGCCGGATTCATCCAGCCCATCCCGCCAAATTCCGAGACCGCGAGCTCGTTGCTCAACGTGCCGTCGACGACGAGGCCGATGATCTCGTTGCGACCGACCGGACGCGCCACATAGGCGTAGCGCGAGCCGTCGGCGCTGAAGGTGAATGACGCGCCGTCCGGCGCGATCCCCGGGGGCAGCACTTGCTTGCCGTCGACCACGACGAGGAAGTTGCGATTCGTGCCGTCGACCGAGGTGAACGCGTAGCGATTGCCTTTGGCGGGCATCGGGATCGGCGAGGTGTTGAGTGCGGCCACGCTTTGGACGGGAAACTCCTCCGTGTTGACGACGACAAAATTACGGCCGCCGCTCGTGATGTGGTAGATCACTTTCGACGAATCGGGCGTCCAGAAGACCTTGTCCCAGATACTCTGATACTCGGATCCCTTCTTTCCATCGATGATCATGAAGAACGACTTCGCCTCAGGGTTCCGACAGCGCAGGGCGTACCGTTTGCCGTCCGGGCTGAACGAGATGTCGACTGCGCCGTCGGTGCCCGCGACTTCCTTGCCGTCGAGATAAAGCGTGCCGACGCCCTCGGAGTTGATCGGGCGTTTACGGACGATGACCGCGAACCGGCTGCCGACGGGCGCAGGGGTGATCTTTTCGAGCTGAATGCCGGTGACGCCGAGAGGTTTGCCGTCGACGAGCACGACATTGCCCGGTGCCTGCGTGAGCAGAATCTTGCTGTCAGCGGTGAACTGCGGGTTGTAGCCGTTGTAGCTCGCGACCTTTCCATCCACGACCAGCACGGACTTCTTGTAGTCCTCGACGGTGGCGGCCGTGTAGGCGTAGCGCGATTCGTCCGCGCTGTAGACGATGGGAAAATCCTGATGGCCCGCCGTTGGGCCCGCCTTGCCGTTGACGAAGAATTTCCAGCTGCCGCGGCTGGCCTCTGTCTTCATTTCGCCCCACGTGACGAACTTTCCCTGGGGCGACAGGCTGATCGGATTTTGATTCAGCCCGAGCGCGAGGCGCGGGCCGCGTCCGATTTCCTTCCCGTCGTGGATGACAATATAATCGCTGCCCTGTCGCGCCATGTAAGCGAAGTGTTTGCCGTCCTCGCTGAAGAGCACCGCGCTGGGCGTGCCGGCAATCCCTTTCCACGTATGGTTCGCCTTGTAGACGCTCGCCGCCTTGTTCGGGGCGAACGTGGCGAAAGGTGATCCGCCGATCAGCTCATCAATGACGGGACCTTCGACGCCGTCGACGACGACGGCAAGCCGGGTGCCCTTGGCTGCGACGTGAGCGACGCGAGCCAGTTTATTGCTGACGAAGTAACTGCCGCCGTCGTTGGCCGGCCCCACGACGGTTTCCTCGATTTTGGGTTCGGCAGCCCGGAGGGCGGCTGGCGAAAAAGCCGTGAACGCGACGGCAAGAGTCAGGACGGGGGAGAACGTTTTCATGGTCGTTGGGAAAGTGTGCGTCGGGCGTGATTACTTCTTCTGTTTCGCGGCGCGATCGGCGGCGGCCTTCGCCGCGTCGGCTTTGCGCTTGGCGGCGGCATCGGCGGCCGCCTTGGTGCGGGCGTCGGCGTCAGCCTTCGCTTTGGCGGCGGCGGCGGCGCGATCGTCTTCCTGCTTTTTCTTGAGGGCGGCGGCGTCGTCCGCGGCTTTCTTCTTCGCGGCGTCGGCGTCGGCGATGGCTTTGGCCGCGGCGGCTTCGACGTCGGCGATGGCCTTGGCCAGGGTGTGGTCCGCGGAGGCAGTGACCCGGTAGCGTTTGAACTCACCGCCACTGGCGCCAATTAGGGTGAACACGCCGTCCGCGCCCATCGCGAAAGGAGAGACGGACACTGCACCCCCGGCGCTCGAGAACGGCAGAGCGTCGAGCGTGAACACCCTTTTCCCGTTCACCAGCACGGCGTGGCTTTTGCCGTCACCGGGATTCTGGACGATGGCGAAGACGTGCTGGCCGTCCGGCGTAAAGAGGGGCGCGGTGTAGAGCTGCGCAAATTCCGCCAGGAGCCGGCCGTTCGCGACGAGCCCGCGTTTGTCCCGGCTGCCGGCGAAGCCGTAGTGGGCGATCGATTTCCCGTCCGAGCTGAACGCGAAGAGCGAGGCTCGTTCGTTGCTCGGCGCGATCACGCCGACATCTTTTTGTTCCGCGCCGTCAAGGTACAGGGCGCCGAAAAACGCATCGCCGCCGACGAACGCAGATCGGCTGCCGTCGGCGGAGAAACCGACATTGCGGGGACCGGGATATTTCGTGGCCTTGCCGTCGATCACGACGTCGCCCTCTTTGATCATGTTGCCGTAACCGACGTACCCGAAGCGCTTGCCGCCGCCGCCCCAGGCGAATGCCTGGTAGGTGTTGTAGCCCTGCGACTCTTCTCCGTCCACGATCCGAAAACTGCCGCTGTTACCGCGCGCCATGTACGTGTAACGGGAGGAATCAGGCGAAAACTCGAAGTCCGTGATCCCTTGGTAATGCTCACCCTTCTTGCCGTCGACGATCAGATACTCGATCCCCGGCCCGGACGAGCAGAGGGCGGCGTAGCGCTTGCCGTCGGGGCTGAACTTTACCCACTTGATCGTCTGGCACTCGCTGCCATCGATTTTCTTGCCGCTTGCGCCGAGGTATTCGCCGGGTACGCCCTGCCCACCCTGCGACCTGTTTCCCAGCACCAGCAGGTTGATTCCGCCGGTCGACATGTGGACGCTGCGGATGCTCTTGGCGCGAGAACCGGCCTTGCCGTTCATGAGCAGTACGCTTTCGGTGGGCGTGTGCCCGACGGTCACCACGGTCTTGCCGTCGGGTGAGAACTGTGGGTCGACGCCCTGCTTGCCAACGTTCCTGCCGTCCACGACCAGAGTCTGCCCGCCCGTGTCCGATTCGTGACCGGCAAGATAGGCGAAGCGCGTTTCGTCGGGACTGAACACGAGATTCTGGATGGCGGTGACCTTGTCGCCTTGTTTGCCGTCGAGCACGAGCCACTTGTACGCGCCCTTGGTCTCCCTTTCGTGGCGATGGTAGGCAAAACGCTTTCCGCCGTGGGAGAATACGAGTTCGAAGAACGGAGGCGTGTTGTCCATCAGCGGCTCGCGTGCGACTTCCTTGCCGTCAAGTACCAGAATGCCGTCAGTGCCAGAGACCGCGACATACGCGTGCCGCGTTCCCTCGGGAGAAAAGACAATCTGATTGACGCGGCTGTCGAAGCGCGGGCCCTCGACACCGTCGACCATGATGACGGACTTGCTCCCTTTGGGCACCGTGACCGCCATGTGCAGGCCGTCCTTGCTGAACGTGGGTGATTCCCGACTCGGATTGTAGGGGCCGAGGACAACCTCTTCGACTTTGGGTTGGGCGGAAACGGTGACGGTGATGACACCGAGGAGGCCGACGACGGCAGCGACGAGCGGGGTGGTTCTCATGGTCGGGTAGACGAGGCTGACACGGGCGTTGAAGCGGCGGGGAGTGAGAGAGCGGACGCGGGCGGTTGGGACGACGATGGGTGGCGAAATATTCTCGGAAAAACGTGGCCGCGGAACGTGCCGGCGAACATCCCGCTTGGCCCGGCTGGCGGCGTGTAGGGCTGAGGTCTCGAATGAGGTGGTCGCGAATCTGGAACGCGGATACAAACGCCGCGTCACGGATTGCGTCGGAAAATTCCGGCGGCGCGCCGTCGCGACAGCGAGTGGGAGGAGCAAGACAGACTGAAAAACGTCGCGCACCGAAGGCGCCACGCGGGGTTGGAGGCCACCATGCCACGGTCGCAGCCTGATTCAAGTACGCCGTGTGTCACATTCCGGCAGAAATGTAACATTCTTGCGTCTTGGCTGCGCGTCTCCGTCGCCATCCCCTGCTGTCGCCCGCGCTGCACGTCGGCCGCCGTCTTGACGTCATCCTGGCGAGCGGGCGGTCGCGCCCGCCGAAGCCGTGGCCGCTAACGCTCGCGTGCGATCGTCAGATTGCGTCGCGCCTCGGCGTAGTCCGGAGCCTGCAGGAGTGCGGCTTCGAAATGCGTGACGGCCTCGTCGCGGCGTCCGCTCCGCAGCAGGAGCGCGCCGAGATTGTTGTGCGCTTTCGGAAACACCGGCTGCGCACGCAACGCGGTTTCGTACGCCGCCCGCGCACCCGTCAGGTCGGCTGTCCGGGCGAGCGCGTTGCCCAAATTGTAGTGGGCCTCGGCGAACGCGGGGTTGAGTCGCAGCGCCGCGCGGTCATGCGCGATCGCCTCGTCGATGCGCCCGAGCGTCAGCAGCACGACGCCGAGATTGTTGTGCGCCAGCGCGTGCACGGGATTCAGGCGCACGGCGTTTTCCAGTGCGGTCACCGCCTCGGCCTGGCGTCCCGCCTGCGCCAGCGCGGCCCCGAGGTTGTAGTGCGTATCGGCGAATTCAGGACGAAGGGCGGCCGCGGCCCGGAGCGCCTCGACGGCTCCGGCGGCATCGCCGGAGCGGAGCAACGCCGTCCCGAGATTGTGCCGCGCTTCAGCGTAGTCCGGCCGCAGGGTCAGGGCGGTGGCGCTCGACGCGATCGCCTCGCGCGGGCGTCCGGCCCGCAGGTACGCCGCGGCGAGGTTGCCGTGGGCCCGCGCGTTCTCCGGCCGTTTGCGCACCGTGTCGGACCAGAGCGCGATCTCGTCGCGGTAGTCCCGGTTGCGCTGAACGGTGGCCGCCGTGAGCGCGCCACCGACGAGCACCAGCAAGCCGAGGGCGAAAAGGGACCGCTGCCGGAGTGCATGCCACAGTGAGAGGGTCGCCACCGCGACGATGCCCGCCAGTGGCAGATACATCCGGCTTTCGGCGATCGGTTGTTGCACGATGGGAATCACGCTGGAGCTGGGCGCGAGCAGGAGGACGACCCAGGCCCCGGCGAAACCCCACGCCGGTCGGCGCCAGCAGGCCGCGGCGGTGGCGATCAACAGCAGCGCGACTGCGAGCAGGTGCGGCGTGGCAGCCGCAAGGTCGCGTTGAAACGCCCAGCCGTGGTCGAACACCAGGGGCGCGGGCCAGAAGGCGAGGCGGAGATAGTGCGTGACGGCCTGACCTTGCGTCACCGCGTAATCGAACGCCGACACGCCAAGGCCAAAGCCGACGCCGCGTTCCGCGAGGTGCGATTGCGCCATGAGTGCGCCCAGCACCAGCCAGGTGCTCGCGAGCGCGAGGTGGAGTCCGCGATGGGCGCGCCACGCCGCGCGGAACGTTCCGCTGAGGAAAGCGCGATCGTAGAGCATGACGAGCAGCGGCACGACCGCCATCGTCTCCTTGCTCGCCATGCCGGCGCCGCACGCGAGGACGGCAAGGACGCGCCAACCGCGCGCGACCGGCGCGGTGCCGCGAATGAACGCGTAGAGGGTCACCAACGCGCACAGCGCCATCAGCGCCTCGGTGCGCTGCGCGATGTAGTTGACCACCGCCGTCTGCAGAGGATGCACCGCCCACAGCACCGCGACGGCCAGCGCGAGCGGACGCGACGGTGTCTCCCACCGCCGCCGCCACGTGGGAGCGTCGAGGGTGCGGTGCACCACGCCGTAGAGCCCGAGCGCCGCGGCGAGATGAATCGCGACGTTCAAGGCATGGTAGCTCCACGGTTGAGTGCCGCTGATCGCGTGGTTGAACGCCAGCGTCAGATTGGCGAATGGCCGGCCGCCCACGCCCGCCTCGATCGGCGGCGAGAGCGCCGGACCGATCGGCCACAGCTGACGAATCGTGGCATTCTCGACGACCGAGGACATGTCGTCGAAAACCAGGATCCCGGGAAAACTGTTGCAATACGCGGCCAGCCCGGCGCCCACGATCAACCCGCCGGCCAGCGCGCGGCTCGCGGCGAACGCCCGCGCCGATGCGTGCGCGGATCCGGAAGGTGGGGCCATGCGCGGTCAGCGAACAGAAAACGCCCCGCGCTGCAACGGTCGGAGCAATCGGTTCAACCGGCGACATCACGGTTGGCTCGCCGTATTAGTATCCCGGGAGTATTCGCCAGAAAACAGGCAGAATCGGCCCCGGGTCTAAACTACACTCCGCGCCGCCGTTGCTCCCGAACGGCCGGCCTCGACTCCCACCCTCGCGATTGCGCGATCCGAAGGCCGCGGTTCCTGTCAGCACCCAACCCCTGCCCATGCCATCGAACTCGTCTTGTTTCCACCGGGGTGATCCCTCGGTGCCACGCGCCCTGCACGCGCTGCGCCGTTGTTTCGCGTTGGTTCTCGTCCTGCTCGGTTTGGGCGCGGCGCTCGTGGCGTTCGGCCAGGCGGCCGGCACTGGCACCGTCGAAGGCCGCGTGCAAAGCGCTGCGACCGGCAACTTCCTGAACAACGCCAGGGTGCGCGTGGCTGGGACCTCGCGCGAGGTGTTCACGAATTCGTTTGGCGAATACCGCCTGCTCGATCTGCCGGCGGGCCCGGCGACGCTGGAGGTGTTCTTCACCGGTGTGACGTCGCAATCGGTGAGCGTCACGGTGCCGGCGGGCGGCGCGGTGACGCGCGATGTCGTGGTCGGTGCGCCGGCGGGCAGCGCCGTCAACAAGGACGGCACGCTGGTCATGAACCAGTACGTGGTGCAGAGCCAGCGCGAGACCGACGCCACCGCGATCGCGATCAACGAGCAGCGGTTCGCGGCCAACCGCAAGGACGTCGTGTCGACCGATGCCTTCGGCGAAATCAACCAGGGCAACATCGGCGAGTTCGTGAAATTCCTGCCGGGCATTTCGCTCGACGTGAAGGACGGCAACACGCCGTCGGGCATCATGATTCGCGGCTTCGACCCGAACTACACCAACGTGACCGTCGATGGCGGCCAGATCGCGAGTACCATCATCGCGAATACGCAGACGTCCTCCCGTCAGTTCGTGCTCGACGGCGCCAACATCAACAACGTCGCCCGCATCGAGGTCACCAAGCTGCCCACGCCCGACATGTCCGCGAATCTCCTCGGCGGCGCGGTGAATTTCGTCAGCCGCAGCGCGTTCGAGCGGCCCCGCCGCGAACTGCGCGTGTCCGCCTATCTCTCGGCCAACGCCAAGGCGATGGACTTCGACCAGAGCCCCGGGCCCTTTGTCGACTCGACCTACAAGGTGCTGCCGTCGTTCGATCTCCAGTTCGTCGATCCGGTGAACAAGAAATTTGGTTACGTCGTGACGGCGCAGCACTCGAGCCAGTTCTACCTGCAGAACCGCACTGTGCTGGGCGCCCGGTTCACCAGCGCCGGCGCGACGCTCGCGAATCCGTACACCACGAACGTCAACACGAACTTCGCCCACAACCGCTCGGATCGCACGTCGGGCGCGGTCACCATGGACTTCAAGCCCTGGGCGCGAAACGTCCTGCAGCTGAAACTCCAGGCCAACGCCTCGCGCCAGCAATCCGGTTCGCGCTCGCTCAACTATAATGTCGGCGGCAATCAGCCGACCCGCTTCGACCAGAACAACGTCTTCGGTGCGGCGACCGGCGGTTCGGCCGGCCTGAGCACGAGTTTCCAGAGCCGGCACGCGCTCACTCGCGCGATCAACGGCGGCTGGACGTTCACAGGTCGCGAGTGGACGATCGAGACCGCCGCCAGCTGGTCGCACTCGAACAACCGCACGCGGGACACGGCTAAGGGGTTCTTCAACTCGGTCAGCGTCGCGCTGCCCAACGTGGCGCGCGTCAATCTTGAGAACATCCAGCACGACGAGGCCCGCTTTGGCGCGGCCTCGGTCTTCAACGCGGCTGGCGGCCGCATCGACGAGCTCAAGCTCGCGAACTACAACCTGACGCAGGTCGGCAGCATGCCGTTGAACGCGTTCGACGTCATCAAGGAGGCGCGCGTGAACATCACGAAGCAGCTCACGGTCCTGCAGACGCCGCTCGCGGTGAAGTTCGGCGGAAGCGTCAACGACATGACCCGCGATCTCGACTACACCGCGGTGAACTGGCTCTACGTCGGGCCCGACGGCATCGCGAACAGCGGGGACGAGGGCATGGCCAATTTCGTGTCGACGGCGGATCGCGGCGTCAGTCCCGGCTTCGGCCGCGCGGCGCCGGAGTGGCCGGATACGTTTCGGATCTTTGAGGCGTGGAAGAACAATCCGCGTTCGTTCCTCTATGGCCCGACGCAAGGGGGCGACACCGTGCGCAACGCGGCGATTCGGTCGCCGTGGCTGCACGAGACGATCACGTCGGGCTACGTGATGGCCGACACCAAGTTCTTCCAGAACCGGCTGCGGCTTGTTGGCGGCGTGCGGTACGAAGGCACCGAGGACGAAGGTCGCGGCTTCAACCAGGACGCGGATGCCGTGCTGGTGAAGGATGCGCAGGGCAATCCCATCAAGACGAACGGCGCCTTCGTCGTCCGCCCGGAACTGCTGCCGGTGGGCTCAGGCGCCTACAACGCGGTGCTGTATCGCTACCGCGGTTACTACAACGCGCGCGACTACCACTACTATCATCCGAGCGCGCACGCGACGTTCAACCTCACGAACAATCTCCAGCTGCGCGCGGCGTTCGCGAAGACCATCGGCCGGCCGAACCTGTCGGACATCGTGCCGAACCTGTTCGTCGGCGAGAACGTGAACTTCGGCGTGCCCGGCAACACCAGCGGCAACGTCCCGGGTTTCATCACCGGTGCGAACATCGCGCTGAAACCGTGGCGCGCGAAGAATTACGATTACTCGATCGAGTATTATCTCCCGCGAAACGGGCTGCTGATGTTCAACTGGTACCGGAAGGACATCCGCGATTTCTTCAGCACGGAGAGCGCGATCGCCGACGCGGCGCTGCTGGCCCAGTTGGGCGTGTCGAACGACGCGCTCGGTTACCAGTACACCCGCCCGATCAACGTGGCCGACGCCCGGATCACCGGCTGGGAGACGCGCGCCGACCTGCCGCTGGCGAATTTCACGGAGTGGGTGCCGTCCGCGATGGTCGGCGACGTTGCGAAGCACTTCACGCTGATGGCGAACTTCACCCACCTCGATCTCCACGGCACGCGCATCACCTCGCGCGACTGGCGTCGGTACATCCCGCGCTCCCGCAACCTCGGGATGCGCTACAGCTTCGCAAAAATCTCCGGCAACGTGCTGCTGAACTGGCGCGGCCGGATGCTCCGTGACACCGCCAACCAGTTTCCCGGGGCCAACGAATACATCCGCGCGCGCTACCAGCTTGACGGCAACGTCGAGTACCAAGTCACGCGGCGCTTCTCGGTCTTCTTCGCCGGCCGCAACCTCACCAACGAGCCCACGCAGTGGGAAGTCTCGGGCCCCGGCGTGCCGCGCTGGTCCACGCTGACCAACTACGAGGACTACGGCGCACAGTATTCGCTCGGCGTGCGCGGCACGTTCTAAGGCGTGACGTCGATTGACATCTGCCAAGCCTGTGGGCGGTCCCGCGTCGGCGGGACCACCCCGCAGCGTGCCTGTGATCTCACGCCGTTGCGGGGTGGGGACACCCCGCCTACATGAGACCGTTCCCCAAAGCCATTCTTAGCGACCGCCGCCGGAAACTGTTTCTCAGTGGATTGGTCGTGGCGACGGCGACCGCTCTCGCTGCCGCGCCCGCCGTCCTCACGCCCGACGCCCTGCGCCGGCACGTCGCGCATTTCAACGCGATGGAGGACGAGCCCATCGTCAACGTCGTGCCCAATGCCGACGCCGCGCGCTGGCTGGAGGCCAACGTTCCGCTCTTCAGCTGTCCCGACGCCGACGTGGAGGAGATCTATTTCTTTCGCTGGTGGGCGCTGCGGAAACATCTCCGCCGCGCGCCGGATGGCAGCCACGTTTTCACCGAGTTCATCAATCGTGCCGAGCCGGTCAGTAGTGCGCTCGGGCATCACCTGATGGAAGGCCGCTGGCTGCACGATCGCGCGTTGCACGACGACTACGTGCGCTGGTGGCTGCGCAGCAATGGCGGCAAGCCGCACGCGCGGCTGCACGCTTACAGCCAGTGGCTCGCCGACGCGCTGTATCAGCGTTTCAAGGTCACGCACGATCGCGCGTTTGTCGTCGCGTTGCTCGACGACCTCGTGGCCGACTACCGCCAGTGGGAGATCGAAAAGCGTGTCCCTGGGAGTGGTATCCCTGGTCCTCGTATCCCCGGGACTGGTATCCCCGGGACCGCGACCGCCCCCGGTCGCATTTCAACGGAAGCGACCGGGGGCGGTCGCGGTCCCGGGGAGGCTACGGGCCTCTTCTGGCAATACGACGTGCGCGACGCGATGGAGGAATCGATCAGCGGTTCGCGCACGAAGAAGAACCTGCGTCCGACCATCAACAGCTACATGTACGGCAACGCCCGCGCGATCGCCGCGATCGCACGGCTCGCGTCACAGTCGGCTGTCGCCACCGAATTCGACGCCAAGGCGGATGCGCTGCGCCGGCAGGTACAGGCCACCTTGTGGAACGAGCAGGACGCGTTCTTTGAAGTGCGGCTCGAAGCGGGCGGGCTCGCCAACGTGCGCGAGGCAATCGGCTTCATTCCGTGGTACTTTCACCTGCCCGAGCCGGGTCGCGGCTATGAGCGCGCGTGGCGGCAGTTCGCGGACGACGCCGGCTTCCGCGCGCCGTTCGGTATCACGACGGCGGAGCGGCGTCATCTCCAGTTTCGATCCCACGGCGTCGGCACGTGCGAGTGGGATGGGGCGGTGTGGCCGTTTGCGACCTCGCAGACGCTCACGGCGCTCGGGCACGTGTTGCGTGACTATCCGCAGGAGAGCGTGACGGCGCGGGACTATTTCGAGTCGTTTCGCGCCTACGTCCGGAGTCACCGCATGAACGGCAAACCTTACATCGGCGAGTACCTCGACGAGAAGACCGGCGCGTGGCTCAAGGGCGATCATCCGCGCAGCCGTTGGTACAATCACTCCACGTTCGCGGATCTCGTGATTGGTGGCGTGGTCGGTCTGCGTCCCCGCGCGGATGATACGGTCGAAGTTCATCCGCTGCTGCCGGCGGATGCGTGGGACTGGTTCGGCCTCGACGATGTGCGCTATCACGGCCGCACGCTGACCATCCTGTGGGATCGGGACGGAAAGCGTTTCGGCCGCGGCGCGGGACTAAAGATTCTGATCGATGGAAAAGAAGCCGGGCGTGCGCCCGGCTTGCAGCGGCTGACGGTGGAGCTGAGGTGAGGCGGATTGGTTGGAGGGATCGTTGGGAGGGATCAGTTGGACCGCGACCGCCCTCGGTCGCCTTTGGTGAAGAGCGACCGGGGGCGGTCGCGGTCCCATAGATAAAACCCTTCCTCCCTCCCCCCGGTTGAGTGGTCGGCCTCAGAGATCGTACTTGGCCGCAAACAGCCACGCGATGCCCGTGTGCTGCGCCTCGTTGTTGACCACGCCCATCTGTGTCGTGCGCTGCCGCTCGGAACCGAGATTGCGCCCCGTGCCCGTCAGACGGATTTTATCCGTCAGCCGATAACTGGCTTCGAGATTCCAGAAACGGTACGATTCCAGCCGCGGGGCGAGTTGCGCGGCTGCGTTGACTGCCGGCAGATTCACCGTGGTCTTCGGCGCCATGTAGTTTTGCGAGAGGTGCACGAATAGTTTTCCGTTCGGGGTGCGGTAGCTGATGCCCGCGTTGGCCAGTTGGGGCACGGTGTTGGCCAGCTGCGTGATCTTGGGTGAGGTGCCGGCGGCGATGGCCGCGGAGCCGAAATCGCCCTCCATCTTGGCCACCTTGGTGTAGTTGGCCCACACCGAAACGCCGTGGAGCGATTTTGGAATGAAGGCCCACTCGCGGAGCGACTGGCGGAAGCTCAGCTCGTATCCGCTCCACTTGGCGCTGCCGATATTCTGCTGGGTCGTGAGCTGGTAGGAGGCGAACTCCTGGCCGAGGGACAGCTCCGTCAGCAGTGCGGGCGTCATCGCCACCGTCTGCGACGTGATGTAATCCTTGATGTCGCGGCTGAACCACGTGGCCGTCCACTGGCCCGCCGTCCGCGTGTAATACTCGATGCTGGCATCGAGATTCTTGGAACGCTGGGGCAGCAGGCCCGCCCGGTTCGAATTGATGATCCGGTTCGTGTCGTCCTGCTGCAGGCTGGGCAGCACGGCCGAGAGATTGGGCCGGCCGATGCCCTCGGTGTAGCTCACGCGGGTCTGCAGGCCGGGGAGCCATTCGTATTTGAGATGCAGGTACGGGAAGGGATCGGACGTGTACTTGGAACTGGTCTTCTGGGCGCGGTAGGTGGCGAGGATGCCGGCAAGCGACGTGGCATTGACGCCCGGAGGCAGCACCGAGTTGGGGCCGGACGTCGGCAGGACGCGGAACCCGATGGCCTTGATGTCAGTTTTCTCGCTGCGCAGCCCGGCGAGGACGTTCAGCCGCTTAAAATCAAAAACGCCCATGACGTAGCCGGCGGAGATTTTCTCATTCACGTACTGGCGTCCCTGCACCGCCTGCTGTGCGGCGTACGCGAGATTCTCCTGCAGCACCTGCGGATTTGCCCGCCAGTAGCTGTAGAGCACATTGGGGCTGAAGTACACGGGTTCACGGATGTTCCAGCCGGGGATCTGCATCGTGACGGGCACCGGTTCGGCAAAGCGGCCGAGTCGCGCGCCGGCCGCGGTGGTGTCATCGGCTGAGGCGACGCCGTCGTCTCCCATCCAATACCAGCGCTGCTGGTCCTGGTGCTTGTTGAAGACCGTGTCGTTGTAGGCGAGGCCGGCCTTGAGGTAGAACGGAATGCTGCCTTGGAAATCGCGCTGCACGTCGAGCCGGCCCGACCATTTCGTGTTCGCCGTGTTGCGGTTGTTGTTCGAAACGAAGCCGGCGTCACCTGCGCGATGCTCGCGGTTGGCGAGCAGATTGCCCTGGGACGGCGCGTAGCTGTTGAGATCGTAGAAATCCGCCCCGCTGTTCTGGACAAGCGACGAGGGTTGGATGTGGTTCAGCGGCGTGGTCAGCGAATAGCCGATGCCCGTGAGGCTCGTGCTGAGGCCGCCAAAGTTGTTCGGATTGCGGTAATGGTTGATCGACTTCGAAAGGCCGCCGACGAGGTCGACCTTCCAATTGCCGGCCCGGTACTTCAGACCCGGATTGATCTGCCACGAGTAGGTGTACTTGTCGAAGACGCTGATGCTCTGGCTGGCCGTAGCTCCGGTCGTGGTGTAGCTCGCGACATTCGAGCCGGGCGCGAACGCGCCGGTCGACAGGTTCAGCTGGTGGTTGCGGTTGGTGCTCTTGTATTTCGTCAGCGTCGACTTGAGGAAAAGCGTCGTGGAGTCGGAGAACTTGAAATCCGTGTTCAACGAAACGTCATCGCGCAGGCGCAGCTGCCGGTTGGGCGCGATGTTCAGGCCGCTGCGCTGCACCGCGACATTGCTGAGCGTGTAGAGCGTGGGCGGAGCCGGCAGGGTCTGGCCGGGCAGGGCGGTCGGGGTGCCGAGACTCTGCGCGGCGCTCGACCCGAGTTGATTCGTCAAATCGTGACCGAAGGAAAAGACCACGCCGACCCGGTTGCGGAGAAACGAGTCGGAGTACTCGAAACGATAAACCGGATACACGCGGCGCTCGGCGACGGTCCCGTTGCCCGGGCCAGGGGTCTTGTCGAGGTTGAAGTCGTTCGAGTCCATGTTCACGCCAACCTGCAGGAACGCCCGGCGGCCCTTCTGGCTGAACGCGCTCTTGGTGTTGAAATTCACCGCGCCGCCGATCGCGTTGGCCGACATCGACGGAATGTTGGCCTTGAACACTTCCACGCTGTCGATGCTGGCGATTGACAGCTGGTCGATCTGCACGTTGCGGTTCGCGCCGCTGGAGGCGGCCGAGGCGACCTCGTTTCCGTCCATCGTCACCATCGTGAGGTTCGGATCGATGCCGCGGATGCGGATCGATTGCGGCTCGTTGTTGGAGTAATCCATCTGGATCCCCTCCACGTTCTTCAGGAATTCGCCGGGGTTGCCGGTGGTCTGATCGATGAAGGCATCGATCGATGTCACGCTCCGTGCCGTCTCCGCCCGGCGCTGCTGGTTGATCGCATACGCGGTGCCCTCGATGGCGGTGTTCACGACAAACTTGTCAAGGGTGTACACCTCCTTCGCAGTGAGTCCGAATTCCGAGCTGAGGGTTTGGTCGGCGGTGAGCGTCACGGTCTGCGTGGCTTCATCCAGTCCGGAGTAGTTCACGACCACGGTGTAGGTGCCGGCGGGCAGGCCCGGCAGACGAAACCCACCGTCCTTGTCCGTGAGAGTCTGGTACGGCGTGCCCTGCAGCTGCACCGTGGCGCGCTCGAGGAAGCGTTTCGTGTTCTGATTCACGACGGTGCCCTGCAGTGTCGCCGCCATGGACTCAGCGCAGGCCAGGAATGACATGGCCGTCAGGAGCGCCGGAGCAAGAAGGCGGGTGAGGGCACGCGGCGTCGCGGACGGGCCACGATCGCGCACAGAAGGGCAAGGGGAGTCAGTATTCATGAGGGGTTGCGAGGGGACGCGACGTCCGGGGATGAAGCCGAAGCGCCGCGATTCCCGGGGTGGGGAATGCCATGCAGTCTAGTGCAACCTTCCCGGGGATTCTACCCGTCCCGTGGCCAATACTGCCGGGATCGTAATGAAATCCCTCGCACCGGGTCCGCTGCTCATGCTCGCCGCGACGAGGGCGGGCGGACGGAGTGGGTCGTTAACGACGCCATCCCAGCCTGGCAGCCCTCGCATTCAGTCCGGCGGCCGCCCGTGCGGAAAGGCGTCAACGCGATGCCGGCACCGCGCCGTCCGTCCATTCGTGTGACTTCCGGTATTCGCGCGGCGAGCACCCGCACGCACGGCGGAACGCATCGTTGAAGCGGCTGATCGAGAGGAAGCCCGACTGAAAGGCGATGTCGGTCACCGAGTGATCGGTGGTCGCGAGCAGGCGTTGCGCGTGGGAGACGCGATGCTGGGTCAGGTAGTTGATCAGCGTTGTCCCGAAGGTCTTTTGAAACAGGTTCATCGCATAGTTCGGATGGAGGTTGGCGAACTTTCCAATCTGCTGGACCGTCAGCCGCTCGGTGTAGTTCTGCGCGATGAAGCACGCGATCTCCTCGACCTTGTTCAGCCCGGTGTCGGTGATGGTGGTGAGGCGATTCCGCTTCGGCCGCGCTTTCGGCCGCACCGGCAGGTTGAGCGCCAGCCGGATGAGGCGGGCCTGCATCTCCAGCAACACCGGGCGCTCGAGCTCCGGAGTTTTTTTCAACAGATCTCCCTCCCAGTGTTCGAAGAGCTGCGCGTCCGACGCCGTGCGGTCGGTCGACGCTTCGCTGACGAGCCGCCCCTGCATCAAGGGCTGCACGAAATGCTCCGGCAGCCGCCACTGCAGGAAACACTGCAGCGGAATCGTCGCGACGTAGTACGCCGTCTCGTCGCCATAGTCGATGATCTGGTGCGGTATCGCCGCCCAGAATACGCTGAGCTTTCCCGCCTCCACGACGGTCTTCGTGCCGCCGAGCAGGTAAGTGACCGTGCCCGACTCGAGGAAGTTCAGCTCCACCTCGTTGTGGTGATCGGGCCGCCGCATCGGCGACGGACGCCAGTGCACGCAGGTCAGGCCGTACGGGGCGAAGTCCGGCCGGTTGGGATCAAACGAAAGCGGGGAGATCTTCGCGGCCATGGTCGGGCATCTTAGGATACTGGCAGAGAAATCCAGAAACGCGGAAGACTGCTAGCAAAAAGATGTGCTACGGTCGCTTCATGCGGGCCGAAGCTTCGCCTTCGGTTCCGCGTCCCTGCGACTCAACCCCTCCGTCGATCATGAATGTGTTCCATCCTCCTCGCTTCCGCGTCGTCATGCGCGTGCTTGTCCGGACGTCCGCCCTCCTCACCGCCGCCTTGCTCCTGTCCGTTCTGCCGGCGGCGGTCCGCGCGCAGGCCGGCGGCACCGGCACCGTGGTGGGAACCGTGAGCAACGAAGCAACGCGGAAGGTGCTCGAGCGCGCCACGGTGACGCTCGTGGGCACCGGACAGTCGACGCTCACGGCGGCCGATGGTTCGTTCCGCCTGCCGGGCGTACCGGCGGGCGCGCAGAAAATCCAGGTGGGTTATGCGGGTCTCGAGGACGCCACGGTTGCCGTGGCGGTCGCGTCGGGTGGCGTGACCACCGCCAGCGTGGCGTTGAAGAGCGATGTTGTCCGCCTCTCCGAGTTTCGCGTGGCGTCCGAACCCGAGGGCAACGCCTACGCGATCCAGCAGCAGAAAAACGCGGAGTCGCAGCGCACGGTGGTCTCGGCCGATGCCTTCGGCGTCGTCTCCGATGCCAACCCCGGCGAGTTCCTGAAGCTGATGCCCGGAATCCAGATGGACTATACGGGCGTCGAGCCCCGCGGCCTGATGGTGCGCGGCATGGAGCCGAATCTGAATCTGATCATGATCAACGGCAACCAGGCCGCGTCGGCGTCGAGCTCCGCGACCAACCGCACGTTTGAGTTCGATCAGACGACGATCGACAACATCGAGAGCATGGAAGTCTACAAGGCCACGGTGCCCTGGCTGCCCGCCAATTCCATCGGCGGCACCGTGAACCTGGTGACCCGCAGCGCGTTTCTGCAGAAGGGACGGCGCGTCAACGCGACCTTCAACCTCACCGGCAATTCCGACAATCTCAGCCTCGGAAAAACGTCGGGCCCCAACGACAAGCCCGAGCGCAAGATTCACCCCGGCGGTTCGTTCACCTACTCGGACTCCTTCCTCGACCACCGCGTCGGCGTCGTGCTCAGCCTCAGTCAGGTCAACGTGAACGGCTACGGTGGCACCGCCTACAACACCTACACCTATCTCGCGCCGCTGCCGGCCGCGCCCGCGCCGTACACGCTGACCAATCCGGCCGCCTACGTGAGTCAGTATCAGCGCGAAGATCACCAGAACTTCACCCGGCGCAGCGGCGGTTCGCTCAATCTCGATTTCAAGGCGAGTGACACCACCACCGCCTTTCTGCGCACCACGCTGACGGATCACTACTACGAATTCCGCAACCGGTTTCTCCGCCTCAACGCGGGCGCAATCGTCGGCAGCGCGACGCCGCAGCGCCTCGAGACGACCAACGGCAATTCGGAACAGAACATGTCGTTCGGCAACAAACAGAGCGACGCCTGGAGCATCAATCCCGGGGTGAAACACCGCTTCGATGCCTGGACGATCGAGTACGACGGTTCCGTCTCCCGCGCCACCAATCGCTACGATTACCTGCCGTGGATGTTCGGCGGCGTCACACTGCGCAACTCCGGCGTCGGTTACATTCTCGAGAAAAATCCCGCCAGCGCCGTGGCCACGCGGATCACGCAGACCGCGGGCGCCGATGTCTACAATCTGGGCAACGGCAACTATCAGCCCGTCGCCAACTCCATCACCGTCGGCAACCGCAGCTCCGTGGACCGGATCCTCGCGGCCAAGGGCCGGGTGCGGCGCGATTTTTCCGGCCCCAATCCGTTTTACCTCGAGGCCGGCGCGGCGTTTCAGGAGCAGGAGCGTTCGCGTCAGAATCCCAGCCGCCAGTGGAGTTATGCCGGCCCGGACGGTATCGTGGGCACGGCCGACGACACCACGCAGGCCGTGATGCAGCAGTTTGCCGAGCAGAGTTACACGCCGAAACTCTGGTTCGGCGAGCGCTCGCCGAATGCGTGGATCAGTCCGTTCCAGCTCGCCAAGCTGTACAGCCAGGCGCCCCAGGCGTTCGTCGAGAATGTCGGGAATTCCTACGACGTCGCGTTCCGCAACAACCAGCGGATCACCGAGACGATCACCGCCGGCTACGCGATGGCCAACGTCAAGTTCGGTCGGCTCGACGTGCTTGCCGGCGCCCGCGTGGAGCGCACCGAGGTCGAGGGCGAGGGCGCCCGCCAGAACAACGCGCTCGCCGCCGGTCTCGTGGTCAACTCGCTCGCCTATCACATTGCGCGCCTCTCGCGCACGAAGGCGGCGACGGACTACACGCCGGATCCGTTCAAGTACCTGCACCTCACCTGGCACGCGAACCGGCAGTGGCAGGCGCGTGCAAGTTACACCGAGGCGATCGGCCGCCCGAACTTCGGCAGCATCCTGCCCGGTATCAGCATCAATGATGCATCACGCACGGTGTCCGTCGCCAACACGGAGCTGCTCCCGCAGCGCGCGAAGAACCTCGATGCCAGCATCGAGTGGTATCCGAGCGGCACGAGCTCGTTCACCGCGGCGTGGTTCCGCAAGGACATCGACGACTACATCGTCAACAACTCCTTCACGCTGGTCTCCGCGATCCCCGAGCTCGATCTCGGCTCCGACCTGATCGGCTACACGGCGTCCACGTCGTCCAATCTCGGCCGCGCCAAGATCGAGGGCTTCGAATTGAGCGGCCGCTACAAGCTGGCTTTCCTCCCGCGCTGGCTGAACAAGCTCGAGGTGTTCGGCAACTACACGAAGCTCTACACGACGGAAGGCACGTTTGTCGCCGGCGCGGCCAGCACGGTCTACAACCAGCTGCCCAATCTCGCCCCGGAGCTGTGGAACCTCGGCTTTGCCTACTCGACGCCCGACGGCAAGTGGTTCCTCTCGCTCCGCGCCAACTTCGTGAACGACATTCCGCGCAACGTCACGGGTCGTCCGCAGGAGCAGAGCGACGAACGGCTCACCTACGAAGGTGAAGTCCGTTATGCGTTCTCCCCGCGGTACACGCTCTCGCTCGCCGGTCGCAACATCACCGAGGCGCGCGAAGGCGGCAGCCAGATCGGTCGCGCGATTCGCACCGGCACCGGTGGCGGCAGCGCGCTTACGCTCACGCTGGCCGCGCGGTTCTGATGTCACCGTGCAGCTCCAGCCGGCCGCTTCCTTTCGCCGTGGCTGCGAACGCCGGCATGATGGCGTTCGAGCGCCCTGCTGACGCTCATGGCTGCGGTAAGATCCAAGCCCGTTTGATCCCATGTCGTGCCGTCGCCCTCGCTCGTTTTAGCGAGTGCGACGTTGTATCGCCGCCGGAAAAACATACTCACTCCCTGCAACCCCCACGCCGATGACCCTCCGCCGTTTTATCCGCACCCTCGCGGGCGCCAGCCTGCTCGCGTTCTCCTTCGCTTCATTTGCTCCCGCGGCCGCCGCGGCCGAGACCAAGCCCGCCGCGGGTCGTCGCATTGCCGTGGTCGTGTCCACGCTGAACAATCCCTGGTTCGTCGTCCTCGCCGAGACCGCGCGCGATCGGGCGCGCGAACTCGGTTACGAGGCGACGATCTTCGATTCGCAGAACGATCCGGCGAAGGAGTCGCAGCACTTCGACAACCTGATCTCCTCCGGTTATCGCGCGGTGCTCTTCAACTGCACCGATGCCAAGGGCTCCGTCGCCAATGTCCGTCGCGCGAGGGCCGCGGGCGTCCCGGTGTTCTGCATGGACCGCGAGATCGAGGCCAACGATGCGGCGACGTCGCAGATTCTCTCCGACAACTACTCGGGCTGCGTCGCGCTCGGCCAGTACTTCGTCGAGCAGATTGGCGAGACGGGGAAATACATCGAGCTGCTCGGCATCGTCGCCGACACGAACACCTGGAATCGCTCCAAGGGTTTTCATTCCGTGGTCGATCGCTTTCCCGGCCTGAAGATGGTGGCGCAGCAGAGCGCGGAGTTCGATCGCAGCAAGGCGCTCGAGGTCCTCGAGGCGTTGCTGCAGCGCAATCCCGATGTCGATGCCGTCTTCTGCGGCAACGACGCGATGGCGATGGGTGCGTACCAGGCGCTGCTCGCCGCAGGGAAGGCGGGCAAGGTGAAGGTCTTTGGTTTCGACGGTGCCGACGACGTCGTGAAGGCCGTGGCCGAGGGAAAAATCGCCGCGACCGTGATGCAGTTCCCGAAAGTGATGGCGCGCACCGCGGCGGAGAACGCCGACAAGTACATCAAGGGCGAACGCAAATTCCCGCAGCGGACGCCGGTCGCGGTGGAACTCGTGACCAGGGCCAACGTGAAAAAATTCGGTGACTATGGCCGGAAGTGACACGAGCGGCGGAGTCGCCGCTCCACCGTGGAACGGCGGCGCAAAAAAACGCGGCCCGAAGCTCGGACTGATTTTCGGCGTGGCCGTGGCGTTCGCCGCTCTGATGTGGGCTTTCCCGCTGTTTCACGTCGTGCGTCTCAAGTCCGCGACGTCGGTCGCGCCGGACGCCACTGCGCCGGCTGCGTTCGATCCGGTCGCGGCGGCGGCGAAGTTCTGGCAATCGGAGCTGCCGGCTGCGGCGTCACGCGCGCGCGAACTCGCGCCGTTGGCGGCATCGCTGCGCGACGACGCGGCGAACGCCCGGACGCGGTTCGGCCACGCCGCCGGCCTGGGCACCGCGTATTTTTTTGTGCGTGGCAGTGGCACGGTGGTCGCGCGCGAGCGCAACGCCGTGCACATTGCGGTGGCGGGCACGAAGGAAATCGTCGCGCTGCGCATCGGCCCGATCTTCGGCAACACCGTCCGTGACGGCTGCGGTCTGCTCGATGTGAACGCGTTTCCCGGCCTGCAGGAGTTCAACGCGCTCTCGGCCGAGCTCAACCAGCTCGTCGAGCGGAAGGTGCTGCCGGCGCTGCGCGACAAGGCGGTTGTCGGCGCGACCGTGCAGTTCGTCGGTTGCGCCGAGGCGCCGGAAAGCGCGCCCGACGCGGGTGAGCCGTTGCTCGTGATCGTTCCCGTCCAGGCCGAGGTGCGCTGATGCCCGACGCCGCCGACATCCTTCTCGCCGCGGAAGGCGTCTCCAAATCCTTTCCCGGCGTGCGCGCGCTCGATGGCGTATCGTTGCAGGTAAGACGCGGCCGGCTCCTTGCCTTGCTCGGCGAAAACGGCGCGGGCAAGTCCACGCTGATGAACATCCTCGCCGGCGTGTTTCCACCCGACGCCGGCACGCTGCGACTCGAGGGCCGCGCGGTCAGCTTCCCGCACCCCCGCGCCGCGCTGGCCGCGGGCATCGGCATCGTTTTTCAGGAGCTGAATCTCATCCCGCACCTGTCGGTCGCGGAAAACATGTTTCTCGGCCGCGAGCCCCGCACGCGAGCGGGCTTGATCGATTATCGCCGGCTCAACGCCGACGCGGCCGGCATTCTCTCGCGACTCGATCTCGCGGTGGCGCCGCAGGCGTTGATCGCGGATCTGCGCGTCGGGCAGCAGCAGTTGGTGGAAATCGGCCGGGCGCTGTCGGCCGATGCCCGTGTGCTCATTCTCGACGAGCCCACGTCGTCGCTCTCGTCGCACGAGGTCACGGTCTTGTTTGGCGTCATTGCTGAGCTGAAGAAGCGCGGCGTCGGCCTCGTCTACATCACGCACAAGTTCGAGGAGCTGGTGCACATTTGCGACGAGGTGACGGTGATGCGCGACGGGCGGGTCGTGGGGGCGGCGCCGTTCTCCGAGTTGAATCGCGACACCATCGTCCGGATGATGGCCGGGCGTGAAACGATCGGGGCGGCGGTCGTCGACGCCCGAATCAGCGGCGTTCCCCGTGGGTCGACGACCGCCGTTCCGATCGTCTCCACCGAGCTGCTTCGCGCCGAAGGCGTGTCGCTGCCCGGCGCCGGCGCAGGCCGGGCGATGCTGGTGGAAAACGTCTCGTTCACGCTCCGCCAGGGCGAGGTGCTCGGCGTGTTCGGGCTCGTGGGCGCGGGGCGTACTGAATTACTGGAGACGCTGTTCGGCGTGCATGCGGACCGGATGACCGGGCGCGTGTTCGTGGCCGGCCAGCCGGTGACGTTTACGGAGCCAGCCGACGCCATCGCCGCCGGACTTGCGCTGGCGCCGGAAGACCGCAAACGCGACGGCCTGGTGCTGTCGATGAGTGTCGTGGCCAATGCGAGCCTCGCCAGTCTCGACCGCACGCTGCGCGGCGGCTTCATCAGCGAGACCCGCGAGGCCGGCTATGTAACGCCCTACGTGGAGCGATTCCGCGTGAAGACGCCGTCGCTGACCGAGGCGATCGTGAATCTCTCGGGCGGGAATCAGCAGAAAGTGATTCTCGCGAAGTGGCTGGCGACGGGGCCCAAGATCCTGCTGCTCGACGAACCGACGCGCGGGATCGACGTGAATGCAAAGCGCGAAATCTATGCCTTCATCGACGAACTCGCGCGGCTCGGTCTCGGCCTGATCGTGGTGTCGTCGGAGCTGCCCGAGGTGCTCACGCTCGCGGATCGCGTGATGGTGATGTGCGAGGGCCGTCAGACCGCGGAGTTTTCCCGTGCGGAAGCGACGCCCGAGCGGGTGCTGCACGCCGCCTTGCCGGACCTGGCCGGTGTTGTTCCCTGACGTGACGACCTTGAAATCCGCCGTGTTCTTCGCCCGGTTCCGCTCGCTGCTCGCGCTCGCGCTGATGGTGCTCGCGCTCAGCCTGCTCACGGACCGCTTCCTGACGCCGGACAACGGCTGGAACATCCTGCGCCAGATATCGGTGAACCTGTGCCTGTCGATCGGCATGACCCTGGTCATCCTCAGCGGCGGCATCGATCTTTCGGTCGGTGCGATCCTCGCGTTTTCCGGCGCGATCGCCGCGGGCCTGCTCAAGAGCGGCGTGGAGTTGCCGGCGCTCGGCGTGGCGCTGCAGTTCACAACTTTCGGCGCGATTGTCGCGGGACTGGCCGTCGGGGGCGGACTCGGCTGGGCCAACGGCTTTGCGATCACGCGGTTTCAACTCCCGCCTTTTGTCGCCACGCTCGGCATGCTCAGCATCGCCCGCGGTCTCACGATGCTGTGGACCGGCGGATTTCCCATCACGGGCCTTGGTGCCGGTTTCGGGCATCTCGGCACGGGGGCGTTTCTCGGCATGCCGATGCCCGTGTGGATCATGCTTGTGCTCGTGGCGATTTTCGTGGTCGTGACTCAGCGCACGCGTTTCGGCCGGCATCTGTTTGCCGTGGGCGGCAACGAACGCGCCGCCCGCCTCACGGGTCTCCCGGTGCACCGGATCAAGATCGCGGTTTACACGCTGGCCGGTGCGCTCGCCGGCGTGGCGGGGCTGATTGTCACCGCGCGACTTGATTCCGCCCAGCCCAACGCCGGCCTCGGCTACGAACTCGATTCGATCGCGGCCGTGGTGATCGGCGGCACGTCGCTTTCCGGCGGGCGTGGATCGGTCCTCGGCACCGTGCTTGGCTGTCTGATCATCGGCGTGCTCAATAACGGTCTCTTCCTCCTCAACGTCTCGCCCTTCTGGCAACAGGTGATCAAGGGCGGCGTGATTCTGCTCGCCGTGGCCATCGACAAGATGAACGCGCGCGGCCGCGACACCGCATGAACTCCTTCCCCTCGCTCCTTCGTCTGGCCGGGATTGCCGCACTGGTCCTTGGCGCCGTCGGCTTGCCGTTCGTCCGCGCTGACAGCGGCGCACTCGCCGGCACGCGTCACCGCGTGATCGTCTCGACCGACATCGGCGGCACCGACTTCGACGACTTCCAGTCGCTGGTTCACGTCCTCCTTTACGCCGACGTCGTTGACCTCGAGGGCCTCATCTCGTCGCCCTATGGTCCGGGGCGCAAGAAACACATCCTCCAAGTCCTCGAGCATTACGAGCGCGACTATCCGAACCTCCGCCGCCACTCGGACCGGTACCCGACGCCCGCCGCGCTCCGCGCGATCACCAAGCAGGGCGAAACGGAGATCGCGCCGTACGCCGGGGTGCGCCGCGGGACCGAAGGCTCGGAGTGGATTATCGCGGGGGCGCGCCGCGCCGATCCGCGTCCGCTCCACGTATTGATCTGGGGTGGCATCGAAGACCTCGCGCAGGCGCTGCATGATGCCCCGGATATTTTGCCGAAGCTGCGGGTGCATTTCATCGGCGGACCGAACAAGAAATGGAGCCCCGACGCCTACCACTACATCGCGACGCAGCATCCGTCGCTGTGGATGATCGAATCCAACTCCACCTACCGCGGCTGGTTCATGGGTGGATTTCAACAGGGCGATTTCTCCGCCGAGGCCTTCGCTGAGAAGCGCGCGGCGGGTCGTGGCGCGCTCGGTGAATTTTTCGCCCATGGGATCCACTTCGAGGGCCAGAAGCGGACGTCGTTGAAAATGGGCGACACGCCGACGTTCAGCTGGCTGCTGCGGGGCAACCCCGAGATGCCATTTCAACCGGGCTGGGGCGGTCGGTATGTGCGTGCCTGGACGCGGCCCTATGTGCAGTTCGACCGGATCACCGCGGCGGCGGATCGCATGGAGCACTTCGGAATCCTTGAGCTTGTGCTGCCGCTCGGGGCCAACCCGCCGGCGGCTCCGGCGGCGGTGATGATAATCGAGAATCAACGGCTCGCCGGGCACGTCGACGGCACGGGCTCGATCCGTTTCCGTTTCTGTCCCAAGGACGCCAAACTCTACCGCTACACGATCGCCGGCAACGTCCCTTCGCTCGAAGGCAACCGCGGCGAAATCACCGTCGTCGCGCCGATCGCGGCGGCGGCGCTCACGCCCGATCCGCGCTGGGCAAATTGGTGGACGGACGATCCGTCGCCCGAAGCGGCCGAGGGCCTCCACCAGGGCGCGCGCACGATCAGCGTTTGGCGCGAGGAGTTTCTCCGCGATTTCGCCACCCGGCTCGAACGTTGCCGCACCCCAGCCGGCGCTCCCGTTCCGATCCGCTGATTCCTTTTTCCGATCCTGGTCACACCCTCACGACCTGATGAAGGCCAATCGCTCCCTTGTCGTTCTCACCGCCTCCGCGACAGCATTCAAAGCGCCCGGCGCCCTTTAATTCATGAAACTCAAAACCCTCGGTCTGTTCCTGCTCGCTGCCGCGGTTGGCTTGGCCGCTCCCGCCGCCGACAAGCCTCGTGTCTTCGTGCTCACCGACATCGAGAACGAGCCCGACGATGCGATGTCGCTGGTGCGTTTTCTCACCTATGCAAATCACTTCGAGATCGAAGGCCTGATCGCCACGACGTCGATTCACCAGCGCAGCAAAGTCGCACCGCAGACCATCCGCAAAATCGTCGAAGCCTACGGCAAAGTGCGCGACAATCTGGAGAAACATGAGCCGGGCTTTCCGACCGGTGCGGACCTGCTCAAGCTCGTGAGTCAGGGCCTCCCGGTTTACGGCATGACCGGAGTGGGCGAGGGCAAGGACTCGCCCGGCTCCGAAATGCTCATCCGCGCGATCGAACGCGACGATCCCCGCCCGCTGTGGGTCCCGGTCTGGGGCGGTCCCAACGTCCTGGGCCAAGCGCTGTGGAAAATTCGCTCCACGCGTCCGGCGGACGCTCTGGCGAAAGCCGTCGCGAAGGTGCGCGTCTATGCGATTTCCGATCAGGACGACTCCGGCCCGTGGTTGCGCAAGGAGTTTCCCGGACTCTTCTACATCGCCAGCCCCGGCTTCAGCGCGGGCGGTGCCTACCACCACGCGACGTGGAGCGGCATCAGCGGCGACTATTTTCACGCCCGCTGCCCCGGCGCGGATTTCACGCTCGTCACCAACGAGTGGCTCGACCGCAACATCCGCAAGAAGGGCCCGCTCGGCGCCGAGTATCCGCGTTGGGACTACCTCATGGAGGGCGACACGCCGAGTTTCCTCGGCCTGATCACCAACGGGCTCAATGCGCCCGAACATCCCGACTGGGGCGGGTGGGGCGGCCGGTACGAACGCTACACCCCGCGCCCGCAGAAGTGGCACCTTTATCCGGAAACGCGCCCGCTCTGGACGGACGCCGACGACGAAGTCATGGGTGCCGACGGCCGCTGGCACGACACCAACCACGCGACCATCTGGCGCTGGCGCGAAGCCTACCAGAACGATTTCGCCGCGCGCATGGATTGGACGGTCAAGGCCTACAAAGACGCCAACCACCCTCCCGTGCCGAAGCTCGCCCACGCCGCGGAACTCACCGTGAAGCGCGGTGCCCGCGTCGACCTGAGCGCCGAGGGCACGACCGATCCCGACGGGGACATCCTCTCGTATTCGTGGTTTTACTACCTCGAAGCCGGCACGTTTCCGACGTCCGCCTCCCGCTCCGGTCAGCCGCTCGAGATTCGTGGCTTTGACCAGCCCAAGGCGTGGTTCACCGTGCCCACGAGCCGCGTGATGGAGCCGGGCACCGGCACGATGCACATCGTCCTCGCGGTGACCGATCAAGGCACGCCGCGCCTCACGCGCTATCAGCGCGTGATCGTGACAGTCGTGCCCTGAGCGACCTTACTTTCCAACCACAAAGCCCCGGAAGCGCGGGAGAAATCTCCGTCCCGTCATGTTATCCTCGCCGCCCGGCTGAATTTTAGTCGCCTGCCATCCCGCGCTCCACTTCTCGCACTCTCATGTCCACTCCACGCACCGCGCTCGGTGTCATCATCGGCAACCGCGACTTCTTCCCCGACAAACTTGTCGCCGAAGCCCGCACCGACCTCTCGAAACTCCTCGCCGAGCTCGGCGTCGACGCCGTCATGCTGGATCCCGCCGAGACCAAACTCGGCGGCGTCGAAACGCATCAGGACGCGCGCAAGTGCGCCGAGCTTTTCCGGCGGAACCGCGATCGCATTTCCGGCGTGCTCGTCTGCCTCCCGAACTTCGGCGACGAAAAGGGCGTGGCTGACACCCTCAAACTCGCCGGGCTCAACGTCCCCGTGCTGGTCCAGGGCTATCCCGACGATCTCGACCGCCTCGATGTCATCCGCCGCCGCGATGCGTTCTGCGGCAAGATTTCCGTCTGCAACAATCTTCGCCAGGCGGGCATCGCCTACACGCTCACCACGAAGCACGTCGTCCATCCGCTCGACGCTTCGTTCCGTTCGGATCTGCACCAGTTCCTCGCGGTCTGTCGGGTCGTCCAGGGCTTGCGGAAGGTTCGCATCGGTGCGGTCGGTGCGCGCCCGGGTGCGTTCAACACCGTGCGCTATTCCGAAAAAATTCTCGAGCGTCACGGCATCAGCGTCACCACCGTCGACCTCTCCGAGATTCTAGGCAGCGCGGCGAAGGTCGGCGAGCGGGACGCGCGGCTCACGGCTAAGGTCGATGAGATCAAGGCCTACGCCAACGCCACCGCGGTGCCGCCGGCCAAGCTCGTGCAGATGGCGCGGCTGGGCGTGGTGCTCGACGATTTCGTGGCAGCCAACCATCTCGATGCGACCGCGATCCAATGCTGGACATCGGTGCAGGCCAACCACGGCTGCAACGTGTGCACGTCGATGAGCATGATGAGCGAGAACCTGCTGCCGAGTGCCTGTGAGGTCGACGTCACGGGCGTGCTTACGATGTACGCGATGCAGCTCGCGGCGAATTCGCCGAGTGCGCTGGTCGACTGGAACAACAACTACGGGGCCGAGGACGACAAGTGCGTCCTTTTCCACTGCGGCAACTGGGCGAAGTCGTTCCTGCCGGATATCAAGATTCTGAATGCGCCGATTCTCGGCTCGACGCTCGGCGTCGAGAATACCTGGGGCGCGCTCGACGGCCGCACGACGGCGCGGCCGCTGACCTTTGGTCGCATCACCACGGACGACACGGCGGGTGTCATTCGCACGTATGTCGGCGAGGGCGAGCTGACGGACGATGCCTTGAAGACCTTCGGCAATCGGGCTGTCGCGCGCGTGCCGAAGCTGCAAAAGCTCATGCATCACGTCTGCCGCGAGGGCTTCGAGCATCACGTCGTCATGAATGGTTCCCACACCGCCGGCGTCCTCGCCGAGGCCTTCGAGCGCTACCTCGGCTGGGAAGTGTATCATCACGAGCCGCGCGACACCTGATGCGCAGCCACGAGCGTGAGCGATCGGACCGAAGGCCACTCGCTGGCGCTCGTAGCCACCACATGATTCGAATTCCTTTCCATGCCCACTGACGCCCAACTCGCGCTCAAGTCGCTGCACTACCGGCGCAGCGTGATCCGCTGGATCAAGCACGCCGGCGCCGGCCACACCGGCGGCAGTCTTTCGTGCGTCGACATCCTCAACGTGCTTTATAACCGGATACTGCGCGTCTCGCCGGCGACGTTCACCGATCCGAAGCGCGACCGCTACATCCAGAGCAAGGGCCACTCGGTCGAGGCGTTGTTCGTGGTGCTGGCGGATCGTGGGTTCTTTCCCGAGTCGGATCTGGAAACCCTGTGCGCCTACCAGTCGCACTACGTCGGGCATCCGACGCGCCACGTGGCCGGCGTCGAGCAGAACACCGGCGCGCTTGGTCACGGCCTGCCGATAGCGGTCGGCACCGCCCTGGCCTCGAAGATGGACGATGCAGGGTTCCGGGCGTTCACGCTGCTGGGTGACGGCGAGCTCGCCGAGGGTTCGAACTGGGAGGCGGCGCTCGCGGGCGCGCACTACAAGTTGGATAATCTCACGGCGATCATCGACTGCAACACGCTGCAGATCACGGGCCGCACGCGCGACGTGATGAATCACGAGCCGCTGGCGGAGAAGTGGGCGGCGTTTGGCTGGGCCGTGCGGACGGTCGACGGCCATGACCTCGCTGCGCTCACGGCCGCGCTCGAACGACCGCTCGAGGTCGGCAAGCCGTCGGTGGTCATCGCCCGCACCACGAAAGGCAAGGGCATCAGCTTTATGGAGGACGTCGGCAAGTGGCATCACGGGGTGCCGAGCGATCAGGAATACACGCAGGCGCTGGCCGAGTTGGACGCGGCCATCGCGGGAGCGCCGGCCTCCGGCCGGCTGGCTCATTCGTCGGGCGGGATGCCCGTGCTCCCATGAGCGCCCCGGCTCCGTCCATGAATTCGGCCGCGGCGAAAGCGCGCGCGGCGGAACTCGGCCTCGTGATGGGCCGCGCCAACCTCGAGGCGTTCGCGGACACGCTGCTCGCACTCGCGAAAACCGACCGGCAGATTGTGGCCGTCACGTCCGACTCGCGCGGCTCCGGCAAGCTCGGGCCGTTCGGCCAGGCGCTGCCGCAGCAGATCGTCGAGGTCGGCATTGCCGAGCAGAACCTCGTCGGCATCGCCGCCGGCCTGGCGTCCTGCGGCAAAAAGGTGTTCGCCGTTTCACCCGCGTGTTTTCTGACCGCCCGTTCCCTCGAGCAGGTGAAGAATGACGTGGCGTACTCCGACAATCCGGTGCGGCTCGTGGGTATCAGCGCGGGTGTCAGTTATGGTGCGCTCGGCACCACGCACCACTCGCTGCACGACTTCGCCGCGCTGCGCGCGATCAACAACCTCACGATTGTCGTTCCCGCTGACAACTATGAGACGCGCGAAGCGGTCAAGGCCGCCGCAGCGTCAGACCATCCGGTCTATCTCCGATTCGGCAAGGCCGCGCTCTACACGTTGCCGGGCGCCGACACCCAGCCTTTCTCCGTCGGGCGGGCCCGCGTGCTCCGCGCGGGCAACGATGTCGCCTTCATCGGCACCGGTGAAACCGTTATCCACTGTCTGCTCGCGGCCGCCGAGCTGGAAGCTACCGCCGGCCTGCAGTGCCGCGTGATCAGTCTGCCGACGCTGAAGCCGCTCGACGCCGCCGCCGTGCTGGCGGCAGCGCGCGAATGCCGCGCCGTCGTCACGGCCGAGGAGCATCTGGTCAACGGCGGTCTTGGCGAGGCCGTGGCCGGCGTCATTGCGCAGGCCGGCATCGGCACGCGCTTCACGATCGTCGGCATTCCCGACGAATACACCGTCACCGGCAGTCAAGCCGACATCTTCCGTCACTACGGGCTCACGATGGAAGGGCTCAGCCGCACGGCCCTCGCGTTGCTCAATCTGAGATCTCAGATCTGAGATTTCAGATTTCACTCTCATGCTCTGGCTCGCCCTCGACCAAAGTACCTCGGCTACGAAGGCGCTGCTCTTCGATGCGGACGGTCGCACGCTCGACCGCGAATCGCTCGAGCACCGACAGCATTACCCGCAACCCGGCTGGGTCGAACATGACGCGGAGGAAATCTGGCGGAATACGCTCGCCGTCCTCATCACGCTCCTCGCGCGGCACGCTTCTCGTCAGCCCGAAATCGGTTCGCTCAGTCTCACGAATCAGCGCGAAACGATCGTCGTGTTCGACCGTGCGAGTGGCCGGCCCCTGCACCCGGCGATGGTTTGGCAGGATCGCCGCGGCGATGAGATTTGCGCCGAGCACGTGGCCGCCGGTCACGCGGCGCTCGTCCAGCGCAAGACCGGACTGAAGATCGACGGCTATTTCTCCGCGTCGAAGCTGCAGTGGCTCGGGCGGCATCGGCCCGAGCTGCGGGCCCGACTCGCCGACGGCTCCGCGCTCATCGGCACGATCGATGCCTACCTGATTTACCGGCTGACGGAAGGAAAGGTCTTCGCGACCGACGCCACCAACGCGAGTCGCACGCTGCTCTACGATATCACGGGACGGGCCTGGGACGAGGAGTTGTGTGCGCTCTGGGAGGTGCCACGACGGGCGCTGCCGGAGGTGCGCGATTGCACCGCGCGTTTTGGCGAAACTACCATCGACGGCGCGCTCGCACGTCCGATTCCCCTGTGCGGCGTCATGGGCGATTCGCAGGCCTCGCTGCTCGCCCAACGCTGCGTTTCGCCTGGCTCCGCCAAGATCACCTTTGGCACCGGCTCGTCGCTTCTCCTGAACGTCGGGCCGCAGCCTCGTTTTTCGGCCAGTGGCGTGCTGACGGCGCTCGCGTGGGTCCATGGTGGCGTGCCGACGTATGCACGGGAGGGCATCATCATCTCCTCGGCCTCGACTCTCACGTGGCTGCGCGACCAGCTCGGCCTCGCCGCCGACGTCCCGGCCCTTGAGCAACTCGCGCTGGCCGCCCCTGACAACGGCGGCGTTTACCTCGTGCCAGCGTTCACCGGCCTCGGTCTGCCCCACTGGCGGCCTGAGGCGCGAGCGGCGATCACCGGGCTTTCACCGCACAGCGATCGGCGGCATGTGGCCCGGGCGGCGTTCGAATCGATTGCTTTTCAGATTCGCGATGCGCTGGACGCCATGCGCGCGGAGGCCGGGGTGTCGCTGGTGGCGATCCACGCTGACGGCGGTCCGACGGCGAGCCGGTTTCTCATGCAATGCTGTGCGGACCTCGCGGGCGTGGAACTGCGCGTCGCCACGCTATCGGACGGTTCGCCGCTGGGCGCCATGCTGGCGGGCCAGATTGGTCTCGGCCGCGTGCCTTCGGTCGCGGCTCTGGCGGAGGGGCCGCGGGATGAAACGATTTATCGCCCAACGATGCCACGCGAGCGGGCCAACGCGCTCCACGCCGGCTGGCACCGGGCCGTGCAGTCGGTCATCACGGGTTCGACATTGTCCGCCTGATGCCGCTCCCTGACGCATGAGATTCACCGCGCTCCTCTTCGTCCTGTTTGTTGCCGGCGTGACTGCAGTCCGCGCGGCCGAGGCCGCGGCGATCCTGCAGGCCGAGATTCTGAACGATCACGCGCCGTATCCAGAATGTCATGCCTCGACCATTGTCGAGGTCGCGCCGGGTACGCTCGCCGCCGCGTGGTTTGGCGGGACCAAGGAGCGCAACCCGGACGTCGGCATCTGGTTTGCGCGCAATGAAAATGGCCTGTGGCGCGATGCCGTCGAGGTCGCGAACGGCGTGCAACCCAAGGGGCCGCGGCTACCGACGTGGAACCCCGTGCTGTTCCAGGCACCGGGCGGACCGTTGCTTCTTTTCTACAAAGTCGGGCCGTCACCGAGCCAGTGGTGGGGCATGGTGCTGGAGTCGCGCGATGGCGGCAAAACCTGGATCAAGGCGCGCCGGCTGCCCGACGGCATTCTCGGGCCGATTAAAAACAAGCCGATCGTGCTCAAGGACGGAGGCTGGCTCGCGGCGTCGAGCACCGAGGGTACGCCCGACGGCTGGCGCACCCATTTCGAACTCTCCCGCGATGCAGGCGCGACGTGGGAAAGGATCGGACCGGTTGAAAAAGGCCCGGGCTTCGACGCGATTCAACCGAGCGTGCTGTTTCACGCCGACGGCGCGCTGCAGGCGCTCTGCCGGACCAAGCAGGGCGTGATCGCGCAAACGTGGTCGCGCGATCAGGGCCGGACCTGGACGGCGCTCACCGCGACCGAACTACCGAATCCGAATTCCGGCACGGACGCCGTGACGCTTGCCGATGGCCGGCAGTTGCTCGTGTACAATCACTCGGCGCATCGCGTGAACGAGGCCAAGGGCAACCGTTATCCGCTCGACGTCGCGCTCTCGGCCGACGGTCTCGCGTGGAAACGCGTCCTGACCCTTGAGTCCGAGCCCGTCGGCAGTGGCTACGCGTATCCCGCGGTGATTCAGGCGAGCGACGGACGCGTCCACATCACGTACACGTTCAACCGAAAAGTGATCAAGCACGTCGTCTTGGATCCGGAAAAACTGCGGTGATCGCTTAGCGAAAAAGGCAGGCAAGTAAAAAGCAGGAAGCCATGAAACCAGGAACCAGTCCCTCCGCCTTTCCTCGCCCCTGCCTTGTTCCTGGCTTCCTGGTTTCCTGCTTAATCCATCTGGTCCTCACCGGGCCAGCGAAAGCTGCGGCGAGCGACGGGCCGTTGGTCGACACCTCGCGTTCGCCGGCGGCGAAATTGTCGATGGTGAATCTCGGCGACGTGCGCTGGAACGGCGGCCTGCTGGGCGAACGCTTCGAGGTGTGTCGCACCACGATGGTGCCGCATCTCTGGACGATTTTCAAAAACGACACCGAGAGCCACGCGTGGTCGAACTTCCTCATTGCCGCGGGCCAGGGGCGCGGCCGCGACGGCAAGTTTCACGGCCCGCCGTTCAACGACGGAGATTTCCTGAAATGGCTCGAGGCGCTGGCGCAGGTGTACGCGCTCACGCGTGAGCCCGCGCTCGATGCGCAGATGGATGAAATCATCGCGGTGGTCGCGAAGGCGCAGCGCGAGGACGGTTATCTGCACACGCAGAAAATCATCCCGCAGCGCCAGGGTGATCCGCAGGCGAAGGAGTTTGCCGATCGCGAACACTTCGAGACCTACAACATGGGTCACCTGATGACCGCGGCGTGCGTCCATCATCGCGCGACGGGCAAGACCACGCTGCTCGCGCTGGCGCGCAAGGCGGCGGATTACATCGAGCAGCTCTGCGCGACCGTCCCGGAGGATCTCGCGCGCAACGCGATCTGCCCGTCGCACTACATGGGCGTCGCCGAACTCTACCGCGTTACGCGCGAGCCGCGGTATCTCGCGCTCGCGCGGCGGCTGATCGAGATTCGCGATCTCGTGCCGGCGTCGGTCGGCAGCGATCACAACCAGGACCGCGTGCCGTTCCGCCAGATGACCGAGGCCGTCGGGCACGCGGTGCGGGCGAACTACCTCTACGCTGGCGTGGCGGATCTGCTCGCGGAGTCCGGTGACCCTGCGCTCCTCACGACGCTCACCGCGCTCGCCGACGACGTGGCCACGCAGAAGCTTTATATCACCGGCATGACCGGGGCGCTGTACGACGGGGCTTCGCCGGACGGATCCTCGAAGCACGGCTCGATCAAGACCGTGCACCAGGCCTACGGCCGCGATTACCAGCTGCCGAATCTCACCGCCTACAACGAGACGTGCGCGACGATCGGCTACGCGATGTGGATGTGGCGGATGCTCGCGGTGACGGGCGAGGCGCGTTACGCGGATCTCTTCGAGCAGTCGCTCTACAACGGCGTGCTCCCGGGCATCAGCCTGGAGGGGAAGGATTATTTCTACGTCAACCCGCTGCGGAAACTCCAGGACTTCAAGGTGCCGTTGCGGTGGTCGCGCACGCGGACCCCGAACATCAAGTCGAGTTTCTGCTGTCCGCCGAACGTCGTGCGCACGATCGCCGAGGCGCACAACTACGTGTATGCGGTTTCCCCGGACACGCTCTGGGTCAACCTCTACGCGGCGAGCACGCTCGACACGGCGTGGGCGGGCGGCGGCCGGCTCAAGCTGCGGCAGGCGACCGACTACCCGTGGGACGGCGCGATCCGGATCACGCTCGACGCCGTGCCCGATCGGGCGGTGGCACTCAAGCTGCGCATCCCGGGCTGGCTGCGGCCCGGGCGGGCGATGTTGCGGATCAACGATCAGGTGGTGAACCAACCGCTCGTCCCCGGCACCTATGCCGAGGTGAAACGCGCCTGGGCGGCGGGCGACGTGATTCAACTCGCGCTGGAGTTTTCGCCGTCGCTCTGGGAAGCCAATCCGCTGGTCGAGGAGACGCTCGATCAGGTGGCGGTGCGGTCCGGCCCGTTGGTGTATTGCGTCGAGTCGAACGATCTGCCCGCCGGTGCGCGCCTGAGCGACGTGGCGTTCATGCTGCGGGCGAGCGCCCCGGTGTTCACCCCCGCACGCGAGCGGATTGCGGGTGCCGCGGTTCAGACTTGGTCGACGCCCGGCATCGCGCTGCAGCGTCCCGCGTGGAGTGCAACCGATCTCTATCGGGAGGTGACCCGCGACCCACCCAAGGAGATCCGCCTCAAGTTCGTGCCGTATTTCGCGTGGGGCAACCGGGGCGACACCGAGATGAGTGTCTGGCTGCCCGTGCGTTAGGCAGGTCGCGTCCCGAGTGGGGCCCGAGGGTCCGGGCAGGCGCCCGCGAGCCGGCAAGGGAACCGTTCAGTTATGCCAATCGCTCTCTGCCTTTGGACTTTAGCCGTGGCTAAGAGCGCCAGCGAGTGGTCGTTCGGCCACTCGCTGGCGCTCGTAGCCACGGTCGTTCCAGAAGTCCAAAAGCAAGGAGCGACTGGTATTGCATCGGGCCGGACGAGTTGACGTGCGCGGGGCAACGCATACTGCTGGAACGTTCGCGAGGAGTCTCCCCACCACTCATGCCCACCCGTCGTTTCGCCGTTTTCTGCGCCCTGCTGTCGGTCACTGCGTTTGCGGACGACAAGGTCACGTACAACGACCACATCCGGCCGATCCTCGCGAACAACTGTTTCGCGTGTCACGGCACCGACGCCGCGCACCGCAAAGCCAAGCTGCGGCTCGATACGGCAGCCGGCGCGACCGCGGAACGCGATGGCACGCGCGCCATCGTCCCCGGCGACCCGGAAAAATCCGAACTTTGGCAGCGCATCATCAGTTCCTACGAGGACGAGGTCATGCCGCCGGCCGACTCGCACAAAAAACCGCTGGAGCCGAAAGAGCGCGAACTCATCAAGCGGTGGATTCAACAGGGCGCGGTCTATCAAAATCACTGGGCCTACGAACCGGTCGCGCGCGCGCCCGTGCCCTCCGGCAAGGCGGCGGGGAAATCGGCGAATCCCGTGGATCGTTTCATCAGCGCGCGGCTGGCCGCCGAACGCCTTGCTCTGGCGCCCGAAGCCCCGCGCGAGGTGTTGATCCGACGCCTGACGCTCGATCTCACCGGCCTGCCGCCGACGCCGGATGAAGTCGACGCCTTCGTCGCTGATCGTTCCGCCGGCGCCTACGAACGCGTGGTCGAACGGCTGCTGGCGTCACCGCGCTACGGCGAACACTTCGGCCGCTACTGGCTCGACGCGGTGCGTTACGCCGACACCCACGGCCTCCACCTCGATAACGTCCGCATCATCTGGCCCTATCGCGACTGGGTGGTGTCGGCCTTCAATCGCAATCTGCCGTTCGATCAATTCACGATTGAGCAACTCGCGGGCGACATGCTGCCGCAGCCGCGGATCGATCAGCTCGTGGCCTCCGGCTACAATCGTAATCATCTCTCGACGTCGGAGGGCGGCGCGATCGAGGCCGAAGCCGAGATGCGCAATACCGCCGATCGCGTCGACACCACCTCGGCCGTATGGATGGGACTGACGGCGAACTGCGCGTCATGTCACGATCACAAATTCGATCCGCTGACGCAGAAGGAATACTATTCGCTTGGCGCAATCTTCAAGGGCCTCGCCGATCGCGTGTGGGACGGCAACGTCCGCGTCGCCGGTCCGGTTGCGATCCTGGCGAAGGACGAGGCTGCGCAGCGGCGCGTCGACGCGGTCAACGCCAGCATCCTCCCGCTCGAGGCCGCGGTGTCGGCCCGCGCGGACGCCCTGGTCGCCGGTGAACTGCCGATGCTCAAGCTCGACAAGAAGCCGATCACTTACGACGTCGTGTGGGCGGAAGATTCGGAACTGCCCACGCCGGCCGACATCGGCGCGGCGCCGAAGCCCGGCGAATGGCGGGAAGGCGCGGGCGTTCCCGTGGTCGGCGGCAAGCGCGCCTTGCGGATGGAGGGTCGCGCGGTGCGGCCGTTCGCCTTCACCGCGGGCGACGTCGCATTGATCGTACGCACTGAGGCGAAGGCCTACGTGCACGTTCACCTTGATCCGGCCAATCCCCCGCGGGCGATCAGCTTGGAATTCATCAGCGACGAGAAAAAGACGCGCCGCATCATCTGGGGTGATCCGCAGGCGTTTGAGCCGGAGTTTGCCGCCAATGCGATCCGCGGCGGCGCGTTGCCCGCGCCCGGCAAGTACGCGCAGCTCGCGTTGACCGCGTGCGAGTCCGGCCTGCAGGAAGGCAAGGCGTACACCGGAATCCGCATCGGCCAGAGCGATGGCGTCGCCTGGTGGGATCGCGTGGGCGCGGTCTACACGAGCCCGAGCGGCAGTGACGATCCGTTGCTGTCGAAGGACGCGTGGGTGCGTTCGCTGCAGAACAAGGCGCGCGCCTTCGAGAGCATGGCGCTACGTCACGACATCAATTTCCTCATCGGCCTCTCCAGCACGCAGCAGACGGCCGAGGAGAAGCAGCGCGTCGTGCGCTTCCATCGGGATTACATTTACGCGCCCTTGCGCGCCGCGCTCGAACCCGAGGTGCACGCCGCGCGCCGTTTGATGGCCGAGCAGATGCATTACGAAACGACGCTGCCGATGACGCCGATTTCCCGGGAGCTCGCCGAGCCCAGGGAGGCGCGCGTGCTCGTGCGCGGCCAATACGACAAGCCCGGCGAGGTGGTGCAGGCGGGCACGCCGGCGTTTCTGCCGCCTATCGCGTTCAGTGGCGCGCGACCGACGCGGCTCGATTTCGCGCGCTGGCTCGTCAGCCCGCAGCATCCGTTGACCTCACGCGTGACGGTGAACCGGATGTGGGGCCAGATCTTCGGCGCGGGCCTCGTGCGCACGCCCGCAGACTTCGGTGTGCAGGGCGAGTCGCCGACGCATCCGGAGTTGCTCAACTGGCTGGCGGCGGAATTCATGGCCACCGGCTGGGACGTGAAGAAATTTGTCCGCCTGCTCGTGACGTCCGAGACGTACCGTCAAAACTCCGGTGTTTCGCCGGCCCTGCTCGAACGCGATCCGGAGAACAAGCTGCTGGCGCGCGGCCCGCGGCTGCGGCTCGACGCCGAAGTGTTGCGCGATCAGATGCTCGCGCTCGGCGGCCTCCTCCGGCCGGAGATCGGCGGCCCGCCGGTGCGGCCGTACCAGCCGGTGAACATCTGGGAGCCGGTGGCGTTTGGCGGCAGTAACACCAAGACGTACGTGCAGGAACACGGCGACGCACTGTATCGGCGCAGCCTGTACACCTTCGCCAAACGCACGGCCCCGGCGCCGTCGCTGTCGACGTTCGACGCGCCGTCGCGTGAGAATTTCTGCGTCCTCCGCACGCGTTCGAACACCCCGCTCCAGGCGCTCGCGCTGATGAACGACGTGCAGAATTTCGAGGCCGCGCGGGCGTTTGCCGAACGGCTGCTCACCCGCACGAGCAGCGACGACGACCGGCTGGCCTACGCGTTCAAGTGCGTTACCGCGCGGCCGCCCGTCACCGCCGAGCGAGCGCTGCTGAAGGAAACGCTCGCGACGCACCGGACGCATTTCGCGCAGAATCTCGACGCCGCCCAACAGGTGCTGACCAACGGCGAGTCGAAGCCCAGTGCGACGCTGCCGGTGGGCGAATTCGCCGCCTGGACGATGGTGGCGAATCTGTTGTTCAACCTCGATGAGACGGTGACCCGCAACTGAGTTCGCTCTTCGACAGAATGAAGAAAATTTGTAGAATAAGAAAGGCCGGTGGGGAGTTTCGGCATGTTGCCGATTCTGTTCATTCTGTCTCAACCCGACGTTCAGTTCCATGAATCCGCTCCACGATTATCTGAACCACCTGACGCGCCGCCAGTTCTTCGCCGGTGCCGGCTTGGCGATGGGTGGCGTCGCGCTGAACCTGCTCACGCCGCGGCTGCGGGCGGCGGCGACGCGGATGCAGGCGCTGGAGTCGCGGGTGCATCCGCCGCAGCCGGGCTTCCCGCACTTTGCGCCGAAGGCGAAGCGGATCATTTATCTGCACATGAACGGCGGGCCGTCGCAGCTCGATACCTTCGACTACAAGCCGAAGCTGCAGGAGTACTTCGACAAGGAGCTGCCCGAGTCGATCCGCCAGGGGCAGCGCATCACGACGATGACGAGCGGTCAGTTGCGGTTTCCTGTGGCGCCGTCGTACTTCAAGTTTGCGCAGCACGGCAAGAGTGGCGCGTGGGTCAGCGAACTGCTGCCGTGGACGGCCAAGGTTGTCGACGAGCTGGCGATAGTCCGCACCGTGCACACGAACGCGATCAACCACGATCCGGCGTGCACGTTTCTCATGTCCGGCAGCGAAATCCCCGGCAAGGCGAGCATCGGCTCGTGGATTTCGTACGGGCTTGGCAGCGAGAACAACGACCTGCCGGCATTCGTCGTGCTGACGCCGAAGTTCTCCCCGAAGGTGGCGGCGCAGGCGCTGTTCACCCGGATGTGGAGCAGCGGCTTCCTGCCGACGTCGCACAGCGGCGTGGCGTTGCGGGCGCAGGGCGATCCGGTGCTCTTCCTCGAGAATCCCAACGGCGTGGATCCGAGCACGCGGCGGACGATGCTCGATTCGCTCTCCAAGTTCAACCAGCTGGCGCACGCGCGTCATGGCGATCCGGAGACGCTCACCCGCATCGCTCAATATGAAATGGCGTTTCGGATGCAGACGAGCGTCCCCGAGCTGACGGACTTCAGCAACGAGTCCGAGGCCACGCTCGATCTTTACGGTCCGGCGGTGAAGGAGCCCGGATCGTTTGCCGCGAGCTGTTTGCTCGCGCGACGCCTGGCCGAGCGCAACGTGCGCGTCGTGCAGATTCTGCATCGCGGCTGGGATCAACACGGCACCCTGCCGGAGCATCTGAAGATCCAGTGCAACGACACCGACCGCGGCTGTTACGCGCTCATCGCCGATCTCAAGCAGCGCGGGCTGCTCGATGACACGCTGGTCGTGTGGGCGGGCGAGTTCGGGCGCACGGTGTACAGCCAGGGGACGCTCACGAAGACCAACTATGGTCGCGATCACCATCCGCGGTGTTTCAGCGTGTGGCTCGCGGGCGGCGGCGTGAAGGGCGGCGTCGTGTATGGCGAGACCGATGAGTTCTCCTACAACATCGCGCAGAACCCCGTCAGCCTCCACGACCTCAACGCCACGCTGCTGCACTGCCTCGGCATCGACCACTCGAAGTTCAGCTTCAAGTCCCAGGGACTGGACCAGCGCCTGACGGGCGTGGAACCGTCGCGGGTGGTGACGGATATTCTGGCGTGAGTTTTGGAGGGTGTACTGGGACCGCGACCGCCCCCGGTCGCTGGCTGCGGAATGCGACCGGGGGCGGTCGCGGTCCCAGCACACGCACAATCCCTGCTGGCTTTTTCCCCATGAAACACATCGCTCTCCTCGTCGCGGCACTCGGCCTCATCTGCCTCGCGTTCGCCCCGTCCCGCGCCGCCGAAACCGAGAAGAATTCCGGTCCGGTGCTGACCGCCACGACTGATCGCGCGGATGCCCTGTACCGGCGCGGCGAGACCGTGACGTTTGTGCTGCAACTGCAGCAGGGCGGTAAAACCGCGGGGAAGGGCGAAGTCGAATGGACGTTGACCAAGGACGGCGTCGCCCCGACGCGCACCGGCCGGGTCGCCCTTGACGGTGGACGCGCCACGGTCACCGGCACGCTCGATGAGGCGGGCTTCCTCCAGTGCCGCGCCGTGTTTCAAGCCGGAGCAACGAAACTCACCGCGCTCGCCGGGGCCGGCGTATCACCGACCGAGATCAAGCCGAGCCAGTCCGTGCCCGCCGACTTCGATGCGTTCTGGACGGAGAAGAAGCAGGCGCTCGCAGCGGTGCCGATGAATCCGCAGCTCACGCCCGTGAAATCGCCGAGCACGACCGTGGTGACATTTGATGTTCAAGTGGAGAGCGTCGGCGCGCCGGTTTCCGGTTATTTTTCCCGCCCGGTGGGCGCCAAGCCCGGCACGTTGCCGGCGATTCTGACCGTACATGGCGCCGGCGTGCGCAGCGCGGGTCTCGGTACGGCGGCCGGCTGGGCCAAGGAAGGCGCGATGGCCTTCGACATCAATGCCCACGGAATTCCGAACGGCCGCGACGCGGCGTTCTACGAAGCGTTGAGCCAGGGTGAACTCAAGGACTACCGCGCGATCGGCAAGACCTCGCGCGATACGGTATACTTTCTCGGCATGTTCCAGCGTCTCATTCGCGCGATCGATTTCCTGACGGCGCAGCCCGAGTGGGATGGTCGCACCGTCGTCGTGTCGGGTTCGAGCCAGGGCGGCGCGCAGGCGATTGCGGCGGCCGGCCTCGATGCGCGCGTGACGTTCTTCGCCGCGGGCGTGCCCGCGATGTGCGATCACACCGGCGCACTCGTGGGGCGGATCGCCGGCTGGCCGAAATTCATCGCCACGAAGGAACAGCCTGCGCCCGAGGTCGTGGCTGCGGTGCGTTACTACGACGCCGTGAATTTCGCGACCCGTGCGAAGGCCGCGGGCATTTTCACAGTGGGCTTCATCGATACGACGTGTCCGCCGACGAGTGTGTACGCGGCCTACAACGCGCTGGGGACGAAGAAGGAAATCTTCCACGACATCGCCGCCGGCCACACCAACACGCCTGCGGCCTCGGCCGCGATGCGCGCCGCGATCGTGAAGCACCTGGCCGCAATGAAGCGTTAGTCCCGTGGCTACGAGCGCCAGCGAGTGGCTCTGACCACTCGCTGGCGCTCGTAGCCACGACAAGGCTGGGTAACCGTCAGCGGGCGGCTCGTTCAGGGAGCGTAGCCAGGAGCGTAAGCGAGTGGACTCGCGATCGCACCCTGCCTCCACGTGCTCTTGCTCGTAGCTGCCATACAGTCGGAGTTCCGCTCACACCGCGGCCAGCGCCGCCTCGATGTCCGGGGGATTCCACCACACGGGCTTGCCGGCGTCCGTGACGATCACGCGCGCGGCATTGTAGCCGCAGAGGCCGGTGACGTTGCCGCCCGGATGGGTGGAACCGCCGCAGAGATAGAGGCCGGGAATCGGCGTGCGATAGGTGCCCGCGCCGGCGAACGGGCGGTTCCATCCGACCTGATTGTTCGCGAATGATCCGATCAGGAGATCGCCCCGTTGCATGTTCGGGAACGAGCGCTCCGTATCGAGCGCCGACCGCGTGTAAGCATCGAGGACGGCGCCCGCCAGATTCGGTGCGTGTTCGGTCCAGCGGGCGAGCAGCTGCCGGCCATGGGCGTCGCGCTCGGCGTCCCAGTTGGCCGCGTCTCCACGGAGCGCATACGGCAGTTTCTCCCAGAGAAACGCGACGTGCCGGCCGGCCGGAGCCTGTGTCGGATCGAAGAGCGTCGGGCACGCGCCCCAGGCGACGGTCGGCGGAATCTCGCCGCGCTCGTGCGCCGCGACGATGTCGTGAAACTGCCCGAAGCGTTCGAGCCCCACGATGAACATCAACGCCCGCTCCAGCTCCGGCCGGCGCGCGGCGGCCAACCAGCGCGGCGGTTCTGACAGCGCGACGTTGAGGGCAAAGAGCGGCGCGAGTAGATTGTAGGTGAAATCGCCCGCGCGACGGCGGAGATCCGCGGTGGCGTCGGCCGTCGGCAGCAGTTCGAGAAACGTCTGCTGCGGATTGAGGCCCGAGACGATGCGGTGCGCCGTGAGTTCCTCGCCGGTCGTCAACTCAACGCCCACGGCCCGGCCGCCGCGAACGATGATGCGACGCAGGTTCACGCCACAGCGAATCTCGCCGCCATGTTCGGCGACGTCGCGTTCGAGCCCGCGCGCAAGCTGGCCCGAGCCGCCGACGCACATCTGAGCCTTCGAGGGCGAGGCGAGCAGCGCGGGAATGGCGTGACCGAAACCCGGCAGCCGCAGATCGACTTCGCGGAGGCCGTTGAAGAAAAGCAGACCGGCGCGAATCGCGTCGTGCTCAAACTCGCGCGTCACGAATTCGAGCGGCGACAGCGCGGAGACTTCCAGCAGCCGCCGGCCGAGCGGGCTGCGTTCCAGCAGTGCACGGCGCCGCTGCGGTTCGAGCGGGGGCGACTGCGACTCGGGAATCAGGATCCGCTCGACGATCGGCCGGAATTCCGTGGCCCAGCGGCGCAGCGCCGCGGCGTCCTTCGTCGAGAACGTCGCAAACGATGCCACGGTCCGATCGAGATCCGTCCACCATTCCAGCGCGCGGCCGTCCTGCAGCATTATCGCGACGTTGAGCTCGGGTTGGAGGTACTGCACCCCGTGGCGCGTCAGCTCGAGATCACGAAACCACGGCATCTGGGTGATCGCGCGGTGGAAGAACGAGTGCGGGTGATGCGTGAAGCCGTCGAGTCGCGGATTGGTTTCCGTCCGCAGGCCGCCGCCGGGTGCGGGCGCGCGATCGAGGGAAAGGGTGCGCAGACCGGAGCGCGCGAGATAGGCCTGCGCCACGAGGGCGTTATGGCCGGTGCCGAGGAAGATCGCGTCGTAGTGCGGCATGGAATGGCGAAGTCTGGGAGCGCAGGCCTCCGGCCTGCAAGGTTTCGGCATGCCGGTGGGACGCCGGCGCTCCGGTGAGGATCACGGGCCTCGACTCACGATCAACTGACACGCCTCGCGTGAGGGCAGCGTGATCGCCAGCCGCCGAGTGCGGTCGGTGATCACGTGTTCGCCGCGGGCGAGTTCGCGACCATCCTTCGCGGCCAGCCGCCACGAGTAGTGGCCGGGCGCGAGCGTCAGGAGCGTGCAGGCCAGCGATCGTGACTCGGGCCCGAAGTGAAACAGGTCCGCAACGAAACGCTCGCGGCGATTTTCCATGACGAGCGCGGCGATGTCCAACGGCAGCGTGTGCCAGCGGACGCCGTTGAGTGGAAACGTTTCCACCGCGCCGGGATCGCCGGTGACCGTGGAGTACAACAGATCGGAATCCACCCGCTGCAGTCCGGTCACGACCGTGCGCGGCCACGTGCGTGGGAAGCTCAGCACGCGATCGGTGTAACGCACCTCGGAGGTGAAGAGCGGCCAGTTGACGCTCAGCGTCGCGGCGGTGCCGGCGAGCGCGGTCGTCAACGTCGTCACGTCGCCCGTCAGCAGCAGGCGCACGTAGCTGCTGGCGTCGGCGCGCAGTAGATCGTCGAAGCGTTCGTCGCCGGACCATTGCCGCCATTTGGCGAGCGCGTCGTTGATGATCGCCGGCAGCCGATGCGCCGCCCACGCGGCGGAACCTGGCGGGCCGTCGCGGTTACCGTGCGCGAGGTGAGCGGCACGCAGCTCGGCCATGCGTAGCAGCGGGGCAAGGAAGGCCGCGTCGCCGGTCTGCACGTGGGCCTGCAACAGCGTCGCAGTCATCGCGGCGGCGGCGTGTCCAGGCCATGAATACTGCGCGGTCATCGGGTCAGCTCCGAGGTCGGGTCCGATCCAACCGCGAGCGTCGCTGCCGACGAGGCCGCTGGGCCACTGCAGCGCGGCGGGCACGATGCCGGCGGGTTTGCCGCGGTCGGTGCCGAGGGCGGCCTCGACCCAGGTGCGCAGCCAGCGGCTCAGGGGCGTGCCGAGGGTGGGATCGCCCGTGCGTTGCCAAAGTAGCAAGGCCGGCTGCAGCGCGCGCACGTGGTAACCGGTGTCGTAGGCGCGCTGGGGATCGGGGCCGACGCGCGCGTGATTGAAATCGATGTGCTTGAACTGCAGGCCGCCGCGAGCGTTGACCCCCCACCAGACGGTTTGCGCGAGCGGGATCAGCTTGTGAACGCGTTGGATCCATTCGGGAGCGGAACCGGCCACGTGCAGCATCGGCGTGAGCGTGTCCGCGGTTTCCTCGGACGTGTGTTCGACGTCGGTGAGCTGGCTGGTGTAGCCGGCGGCGAGAGCGGGCCGGGAAAGATTCCCGCGGGCAAGCCGCTCCTGCGCCGCCGTGAGGATCGGGTCCTCGAAGCCGATGAGCACGGGCGCCCACCAGCGCCACATCTCGACGTCGTCGCCCCAGTTGCCGCCGAACTCGCCGTTCGCGAGCTGCCGTTCCGCGATCCACCACCGGACGATGCGATGCAGCTGCGTCAGGGCGCGGCGTTGGTGGTTCGCCCACGCGGGCGCGCGTTCATCCTGCGGCGTGAGGTCGGGCGCGGGGAGATTTTCACCGGCGTAAATGGCAAGCAGCGGATTTTCGGGAAACGCCCGCCGCGCGACGTCAAAGCAACGTTCCGCCTCGGCGAGGTAGCGTTGTTGCCGTTCCGGTACCGCGGCCACTTCGGAGTGCTCGAACATGAACCACGTCAAAAAGCGGGCGCGGTAAAAGGCCCACAGCGGGTACACCGGAGACTCGTGGCGCGGCTCCACGGGAAACGCCGGCGTGAACGGGCGCGTGGCGTTGTTGAAGAACTGATGAAGGTAGCGATGCGCCTCGCCCTCGCTGCGCGCGATGGCCTGGGCGGCGCGGCTGCGGCCCTCGGCCCAGGCTTCGACCACTGGCAGCAAGTGATCGAGTTCGGCGCGCGACGATGGATCGAGCCACCCGGGATCGGTTGCGCGCGAAGCCAGTGCACCCAAGTGAAAGAGCCGCGTGGTCTCGTCGGGGGCGTTGCCGGCAAGGGCGACAAGGCTGTGCGCAGAATCGGCGGCGACGGTCAGGGCCGTGCCGCACAGGCCGGCGAGGATGGCGACGAAGAGCCGCAGGAGTGACATCGTGCGTTCGTTCGGCGAATGAGACTGTCGTTTGGACCGCGACCGCCCTCGGTCGCTTTCAACCGGATGCGACCGAGGGCGGTCGCGGTCCAATGGAAACTGTCCCAGGAAAACGGCTACCGGTTCAACGCCCCCTCGTCAGAACCGGAACCGCACCCCGGCGGCACCGTCCCAGCCGATGTAGTCGAGATCCTCGGGGCGGTTGGCGCTGCCGTTGTACCAGCGCTTCGTTTCCTTGCCGAGGTTCTTGCCTTCAACGAAGACGGTGAAGTTGCGATTGACCCGGTAGGAGAGCTGGGCGTCCCAGCGGGTCGCGTCGTAGTTGGTGACGGAGCCGGAGATGCCGCCGACATCGCGGACGAATTCGTCGATGTAGTTCACCGCGACGCGGGCCGTGAAGCCGTACTTCTCCCAGTAGACCTGGGCGTTGTAGACGCGCTTCGGCTGGAGCGGGATGAAGTTTTCCGTGACGGAGCCGGTCGCACCGGTGGTGACGTTAAAGGTGGGAAATTCCGATTCACCCTCGATGAACGTGGCATTCATGCTGAAGCCGAAGCCGTTGAACGGCGACGGCAGCATCGACAGCGATTGCACCCACGTGAGCTCGGTGCCGGTGATCTCCTGGTCGCCGCCATTCTTGTTCTGATACAGCGCCACGGTGACCGGCGGACGCGACTCGCGGGTCACGGCCTTGTAGATGAAGTCGGAGATGCTCTTGTGAAACACCGAGACCGAGAGCATGCCCGTGGGCTGGTAGTACCATTCCAACGACAGGTCGTAATTCATCGACTTCTGCGCCTTCAGGTTGGGATTGCCCCGGAAAATCTTCACCAGCGCGCCGCTGTCGAGATTCGCGACGGCTTCCGGATCGAGATTGGACTCGTACGGAATCAGGTCGCCGTAGTCGGGCCGAGTGAGGGTGTTGGTCCAGGCCGCGCGCAGCACGACGTCGCGATTGAAGCGATAGTTGAAGAGCGCGGAGGGAAACAGATTGTCGTAGGAAGACGAACCGGACGCGCGCGTCGCGGGCGTCGGGCGGTAGATGTAGTCGACCTCGGTCTTCTCGAAACGCAGCCCGCCGATGGCCTGCAGTTTGCCGAGCTGGACGGTGCCCATGCCGAAGGCGGACGAGATCTTTTCCTTCGCCGTGTAGCGGGAGATCGCGACGATCGTCGATTCATCGCCCGGCGTGAGGACGTAGTTGGACGGATTGGACGCAACGTTGGACAGGACCTCGGCGAGGCTGGGGAACGGTCCGAGCGTGGCGACGCGGCCGGCGAAGAGATTGCGTGGCTCGAAGTTGCCGCCGAAGGTATTCTGTCGGGGCGCGACGACCGGAACAAAGTCGTTCATGGTGCCATCGAGGCTGCGCTCCTTCGCGCGGTACTTGGCCCCGACTTTCCACTGCACGGGCGTCTCGGCGACCCGCTGGTTGAAGTCGTAGTCGAGCTTGGCGACGAGATCCTCGTCCTTGCCGAGGACGTCGGTGAAGCGCACCTGGTTGAGCGCGAGGTCCTGGGTGACGAACAGCATGTTCGCTCCAGTGGCGCGCTGCGTCATCGTGACGACGGGGTAATGGGGATCACGGCGGTTGACGGTCCAGTCGATCGTGCGGCGGAGCGCGGCGGACGCCGTCTCGAACTGGTAGCGTTGCGCCTGGCCGTCCATCTCGGCCTCGCCGTAGTTGACCTCGTAGCTGAGCGTGCTGTCGGCGAGCTTGGTCTTGCCGCCGATCGCGATGCGATCGTTGGTGCGGTCGTTGAGCTGGAGTTCCGTGAGGCGCCGAATCCGGGCCTCGGCCCCGCTGGCGAGAAGGTCAGTGGAGTTCGCCGCGAAGGCCGCGAAACCGCGCTCGCGCAGGCGCCAGCGCCACGTCTGGGTCTTGCTGCCATTGTGGAAAAGTTTCAGGTAAAACTGCGACGGACCGACGGGGCGGTAGTCAAAGTTGAGATTGCCGCCGAGGCTCTCCTTCGTGATGTCGCGGTAACGGAGATCGAACTCGGAAATCGCCTGGTTGGTGATGCCTGCGATGGTATCGACGGGCGCAATCGACTTGTCGAAATACGGGATCTCGTAGTCGTTCTGGCCGTATTTCTCCTTTGAGTACGACAACGTCGCCGTGACACCGAGCGTGCGGGCCTGGTCGACGACGTCGCTGTAGTTGAGGCTGAACGCGAAGCCGTCGTCCTTGCGCAGGCTGTTGTAACGGTATTCGGCGCGGCCGTTGATGCTGCGGCCCGGCAGGTCGAATGCGCTGCGGGTGACCAGATTGACCTGACCGCCAAAGGCGTCGGCGTCCCGATCGGCCGGCAAAGCCTTGATGACCTCGATGCTGCTGATCATGTCGGAGGGAATCGTGCTCAGGTCGACCGCCCGGGTTTCCGTCCCACCGACACTCGTGACGCCGTCCGTCGCGGGAAAGCTCACGTGGGAGCCGTCGAGCGTGACCGAGTTGAGCTTGGCTTCCGCGCCGCGAATCGAGGCGAAGGCGGAGCGGCCTTCGGTGACGACCGTGACGCCCGCGAGGCGGGCGAGGGCGTCGCCGACGGTGTTGTCGGGCAGATTGCCGATGGCGTCGGACGAAATCACATTCATGACCGTGTTGCTGGTGCGCTGCTGATTGATCGCGCGCGACTGGCCTTCGCGCACCGACTCGACGGTGACGGCCTCGAGCATCAGCACGTCACCTTCAGCGAGGTCGACGGTGGTTGTGGTGGTGCCACCGGCGGCGATGGTGACCGGCAGGACCTTGGTCTTTCGGCCCACGTAGCTGACCTCAAGGTTCTGTCGTCCCGCGGGGACATTACCGAGGGAAAACGTGCCGTCGCGAGCGGTGGCGGTGGCGAGGGCCGTGCCGGCGATTCTGACTTCGGCGCCAACGAGGTAACCGCTCGTGGCCTTGTCTGTGACGATGCCGGACAACGTGCCCGTGGATTGGGCGAAGGCCGTCGCTCCGCAGAGCGTGGCCAGAAAGACGATCGCGTGGCGCCAGAAGCTGGCCCGCGGCAGACGGACGGTGGAAACGGAGGCAGAGTTCATTGGTGGTCGGTGATGGGTACGGCGATCGTTGGGGAGGACGGCGCCGCGGAGACTTCGTTGCGCACTGACGGTGGAGGAAGCACGCCGATGAGCACGTGATTCGCAACTCGAATCAGGTTGTCTGGACGAGGGAGGAGCGGCCGTGCGCATGCTGGCGTCTGCGGCCTGGGACCGCGACCGCCCTCGGTCGCAACGGTACGGCAGCGACCGGGGGCGGTCGCGGTCCCAGGACACGTCCTCACCCACTCATCCCATGGCTTGCACGCCGTCATCAGCGTGAATGCGATACCGCATGACCCCACACGCCGTCCCCGAACGCTCGACGCTCGTGAGCCAGACGATTCGTCTGCTGGAGCAGGGGCTGCGCGACGCGCGCTGGCGGGGGCAGCTGCCTGGACAGCACGAGCTGTGCAATCAACTCGTGATCAGCCGCACGACCCTGCGAACCGCGCTCCGGGATCTGGCCCGGCGCGGCTGGATCGATTTGCGGCAGGGACGTCCGATGCGCATCCGGGTGCGACCGGCCGAGGCGGCGGCGGTGCGGGTGGTGAGTCGCGTGGTGGTGTTGTTGCCCGAGCCGGTCTGGCGCCTCCGGCCATCGATCGCTCGCTGGGTGAGTGAGCTGCGGCCACTCTTGCAGCGCTCCGGTCTCGAGCTGGTGCAGAGCGAAGGCGGTCATCACTACCGGGCCAAACCCGCGGCGCACCTGGAGAAACTGATCCAGACGTGGCCGCACTCGGCGTGGGTGCTCTTCGGCAGCACGCTGGCGATGCAGAAGTGGTTTTCCGACCGCGGACTGCCGGTGATTCTGGTGGGTGCGGCGTTTCCCGGCGTCGGCCTGCCCTCGGTGGAGTTCGATCATGCGGCCATCGCGCAGCACGCCGCGGCAACACTCGCAACCGCCGGTCACGTGCGCACCGCGATCCTGCTGCAGCGCACGGGCTCGGCGGCGGATGGCACGACGTGCGCGGCCTTTGCGTCCGCTCGCCAGCCCGGCGCGCCGACGCCGTTGCTGCTCGAACACGATGGCAGCCTCGCTCAGATCGAGGCGCGCCTGCGCCGGCTTGCCGGCATGGCGGAACGCCCGACCGCGCTGTTCGTGACCAAGTCGCACGCGATTCCCGCGGCGTTCACCATTCTGCCGCGGCTCGGGTTGGAAATTCCCCGCGACCTCTCGGTGATCTGTCGCGAGGACGATCCGTTCCTCAGTTATCTGGTTCCGGCCGTCGCGCGCTACAGCTCCGACTCCGCCGCAATCGCGCGCAAGCTGGCCGTCGCGCTCGCGCACTTCGCGCACGGCCAGCCGCTGAAGGTCCGGCACGATCGGCTGATGCCGCGTTTCGTGGCGGGAAAATCGATTGCCGCGCTGCCCCGGCGGGCGGCCGGTTGACGCTGTCCTCCGACGGGTCCGAAGCGGGCTCGTTTACTTGTCTGCTGGAGATACAAGCGGATTGGTCGTGCCTGTGGCTGCGAGGCGCGTCCCGATGGCGACGCTTTCGTTCCCACCCCGTAAACCCTTACCCGCGGCCGCCGCGCCTGATTGCGGCGGCGTACCCTTGTGCTCATGAAAACCCTGTCGTTGTCTTCGTCTTGGTTCCGCCGCGCCCTCGGTGGCGTCGGCCTGCTGGTTGGATTCCTGGGAGTGGTGGCACCGGCCGCGCTCGCCCAGCGCGCCGGCACGGGCGTCATCACCGGTCAGGTCGTGAATGAAACCACGCGTACCGCGCTCACGGGCGCAGCCGTCACGCTCGAGTCCGACCCGCGCGTCCGGGCGTTTTCCGAGGACGATGGTTCGTTCCGCCTCGAAGGTGTGCCCGCGGGCGAACAGACCGTCGTGGTCGACTACACCGGTCTCGATGCCGGCCGCGTGCGCGCCAGCGTGACCGCCGGCGGCACGACCGCGATTGTCGTGCGGCTGACGGCGGGCATCTACCGGTTGCAGGCGTTCGAAGTCTCCTCGGTGCGTGAAGGCCAGGCCGCAGCCATCAGCAGCCAGCGAGCGGCGGACAACATCAAGACCAGTGTCTCCACCGACGCGTTCGGCAATGTGGCCGACAGCAACCTCGGCAACCTGCTCGTCAAGATGTCGGGCATCGGCGGCGAGCGCGACGAAGGCGATGTGTTTCAAGTGTCGGTCCGCGGCATGTCCGCCGACCTCAACTCGGTCACCGTCGATGGCACGCGCCTCTCCGGCGCCACCACGCGCGGCTCCGGCCGGGCGTTCGAGATCGACAAGGTGTCGACGTCGTCCATCGAGGCGATCGAGGTGGTGAAGGCGGCGACGCCCGACATGGACGGCGATTCGATCGGCGGCTCGATCAATCTCAAGACCAAGAGTTCGTTCGATCGCACCGGCCGCGTCTTCGACTACACCGTGGGGCTGAACGCCTACGCCCAGCGCGGCACGAGTTATCCCTCCGCGAGTTTTTCGTACTCCGATGTCTACGGCGCGGATCGCCGCCTCGGCGTCGTGGTGTCGGGCAGCTTCAACCGCACCTCCGGTCCGCGCTCCGCGTTTCGCGCGGGGTTCACGAATCCGACGTTCACCGCGCCGGCACCGATGACGGACTTCCAGCTCGCGGAGGATGAAATCCGGCTCGATCGCTCCGGGGCCAGCGTTAAGCTCGAGTACAAGCTGAACGCGGCGGCCTCGGTGTTTCTCGCGGTGATGTATAATAATTTCCGCGACATCATGGATCAGCACAAGCAGCGGATCCGGCGCAACAACGGGACGGCGGTTTCGACTGACGACGTCATCACCACGATGACGAACGGCCAGTTTGAATACGAAATGGAGTCCCGCGTCCGCACCGTGAAAACCCTGCGCGTGCAGGCCGGCGGCAAGCTCGCGTGGCGGGGCTTCCAGGTCGACTACGACGGTTCGGTCGCGCCCTCGACGGGTTTTGAAAAGCGTCAGGATTTGATCATGCGCGGCGACGGCGTGAACTACGTCGTTGATCGCACGAACCGACTCCACTTTCCGCGGATCACGCGGACGGGAGGCTTCGATCCGTCGAACTACGACAACTTCGCGACGCAGTCGATCAACCGGAAGGACTTTCACGCCGACGACGAGATCTCGTCGGCGCAGCTCAACGTGAAGCGTGCGTTTGCGACCGCCCTGCCGACGTATCTCAAAGGCGGCGTCCGTTATCGTTTCCAGGAAAAGAAGCAGGATCGCGCGCAGGATGTGTGGACGTACGTCGGACGCGATGGCGTGGCCGGCCGCGTGGCGGCGACGGGCGTGAACGATGACAACCTGAACCGCTTTCGCGATGACGGTCACCGTTACCTGCCCATCAACGGATTTTACAGCGAGCTCGCCGCCTGGCCGGACTGGCGCGCGGTGCACCGCGAGATCGTGACGAATCCCTCGGTGTTCTTGTACAACCGCAACAGCTCCGTGCAGAACGAACTCGTGAACGACGGCAAGGCCAGCGAGGGCGTGTCCGCCGGCTACCTGCAGGGCAACGTGAAACTCGGCAAACTCTCGGTGCTCGCCGGCGCGCGGATGGAGAACACGCGGGTCTCGGGCACCGGCCCGCTGACCGACACGCGTTTTCCGACCACGCAGCCGGAGCAGCGCTTCGGCGGTAAGATCACGCGCAAGTCGAGTTACACCGATCTGTTTCCGAGCGTGCACCTGCGTTACGAGCCGCTGCGTGACACCCTGATCCGGGCGAGTGTTTCCACCGGCATCGGCCGGCCTTCGTTCAACGACCTGATGCCGATCACGACGATCAACACCGCGGCCAACTCGATCACGCAGAACAACGCGGGCCTGAAGCCGCAGCGTTCCACGGGTTTCGATCTCAGCATCGAGCGCTATCTCAAACCGATCGGCGTGCTGTCGGTCGGCGTCTTCCAGAAGGAGATCAAGGATTACATCTTCTCCGTGCGCAACACGGTGCCGGGCGGCGCGAACAACGGGTTCGACGGCCTGTATGAGGGTTTCGACTACAACACGAAGACCAACGGCGGCTGGGCGCGGGTGAAGGGTTTCGAGGCGAACTACCAGCAGCAGTTTTCGTTTCTCCCGGGCTGGCTGGGCGGCTTCGGCGCCTTCGCGAACTACACGCGGCTCGTGACGCGCGGGACGTTCACCGGCACGGTCATCGTGGACAAGCTGAGCAACTTCACGCCGATCGCGAGCAACGTGGGCCTGTCGTACATCCGCTCGAAGCTCACGCTCCGCGGCCAGCTCAACTACGTCGGCGAGCGCCTCGTGTCCTACAACGCGCTGCCGGCGTTGTGGCAGTTCCAGGAACAACGCTCCACGGTCGACGTGAGCGCGAAGTACCAGCTGAATCCGCGGCTCGGGCTCTTCATCGACGCCTTCAATGTTTTTAACGAGAAGAACTTCATCTACCAGGGCCTCGGCACCCGGCCGGTCAATTCCCAGTACTACGGCACGCGTCTCAGCGGTGGCATTACGGGTCGATTCTAAACCGCACGATGATGGCTGTTAACCACGAAGACACAGAGACACAAAGGTTCGGCACGGCCGAAGCGGCGGTTTGCCTTCTGCTCTGTGCCTTTGTGTCTTTGTGGTAACTTCCAATCACGTATTCATGATCGCTCCCTCTGCCCCCGCCGCCACCATCGGCTTGATTGGACTCGGTCTGATGGGCAGTGCGTTCGCCGGCCGGCTGCTGGCGGGCGGTTTCGCGGTGCTGGGCTGCGACATCGATCCGGCCAAACGCGAGGCGCTCAACGCGCTGGGCGGGCGCGGTGTGGCGCGCGCGCAGGAGGTTTTCCAACACTGTGACCGCGTCATCCTCAGCCTGCCTTCGCACCGCGAGGCAGCGCAGGTGATCGCGGCCGGTGACGGCGTGCTGCGCCCCGGCCAGATCGTCATCGACACCACCACCGGCGATCCGGAACCCACGGCCGCGCTTGCCGGCGTGCTCGCGGCTCGGGGCGTCACGTACCTCGACGCGACCGTTTCAGGCAGCAGCGCGCAGGTGCGGGGGGGCGCGGTGACGCTCATGGTCGGGGGCAACGCGGCCGCGTTTGCGCAGTGCGCCGATGTCTTCGCGTGCATCGGCCGGCAGGCGTTTCACACCGGTGCCGCCGGCACCGGTGCGAAGATGAAACTGGTGACGAATCTCGTGCTGGGCCTCAACCGCGCGGCGCTGGCCGAGGGCCTGGCGCTGGCGGAGTCGCTCGACCTGAACCTGGAACAGACGCTGGCCGTGATGCGCGCGTGTCCCGCGTATTCGCGGATCATGGACACAAAAGGCGAGCGGATGATTCATGGCGACTTCGCCCCCGATGCCCGGTTGTCCCAGCACTTGAAGGACGTGCGGCTCATCGTGGAAACGGGTCAGCAGGCCGGACTGCCCATGCCGTTGAGCGCGGCGCACCGTGCGGTGCTCGAGGCGGCGGAAGCGGCGGGCTGGGGTGAACGCGACAACAGTGCGATCATTCAGGCGCTCCGGGCGCCGGTGACGCGCCCCGTGGAGCCATGAAGGTCACACTCTCACCGGGTGGACGACTGGCCGTGCTGTCCGCGGCCTTCGCGGGCCTGTTGTTCGATGGCTTCGAACTCGGCCTCATGCCGCTGGCGTCGCTTTCGGTTTCGAAGGACCTGCTGGGCGCGGCTTACACGCCGACACTGGGGGGCGATTGGTTCGCGCGCTTCACCGCGGCGTTGATGCTCGGCGCGGCGATCGGTGGCATCGTGCTCGGCAGCCTCGGCGATCGCCTCGGTCGCGCGCGAGCGATGGGCATCAGCATTCTCTTTTATTCGATCTTTGCCGGCATCGGGGCACACGTGCACTCGCAGGAGCAGATGCTCGTGTTGCGTTTCCTTGTCGGCCTCGGCGTTGGCGGCGTCTGGCCCAATGCCGTGGCGCTGGTGGCCGAGTGCTGGCCGGACCGGGCGCGTCCCACCGTGGCCGGATTGATGGGCGCGGCGATCAACGCCGGGATCCTGCTGCTGTCGCAGATTGCGCAGGTGTGGCCGGTGACCGCGGAGGCGTGGCGCTGGCTGTTTCAACTCGCGGCCGCACCGGCGGTGCTCGGACTCGGCGTGATTTTCTTTCTGCCGGAGTCGCCGGCCTGGCTGGCGTCGCGCGGGCAGCGCACGGGAAATAAACCCGCGACGCCGTTGCGGGAGTTGTTCAATCCGCCTCTGCTCAAGACCACGCTCGTGGGCATCATGCTCGGCTCGATTCCGCTCGTGGGTGCGTGGGCGGCGAGCAAGTGGATGATTCCCTGGGCTGACAAAATCGGTGGTGCGACCCAGGCCAACTACAAGGCGATGACGCAGGGCTGGTGGGCGTTCGGCGCGATTCTCGGCAGTGTCGCGGGCGCCTATATCGCCAACGCGCTCGGCCGCCGGCGGTCGTACTTCCTCATCAGCCTCGGCTCGCTCACGCTGACCGTCGCGATGTTCCAGCTCACGGCCCCGCTGCTGCCGTCGTTTTTCCCGGTCGTGTTTGCGCAGGGCCTGGTTGCGACGCTGTTCTTTGGCTGGCTGCCGCTGTACCTGCCCGAGCTTTTTCCCACGCACGTGCGCGCCACCGGCAGCGGACTCTCCTACAATGTGGGTCGCTTCGCCACGGCCGGCGGCGTGCTCGCCGCGGGCTATGTTTTCACCGCTTTCGGCGGCAGTTATCCCTCCGTGGGCACCGCGGCGGCGCTCATCTACGGTCTCGGCATGGTGGTGATTTGGTTCGCGCCGGACACCGCCCGCAAATCGCTTTCCGAGTAAACGGGCGCACCGCCCGGTCAGTCTTTCGCGCCATGAAACCCTCCCTGTCTCTGCTCCTCCCCGGTGTGACGGCCCTGCTGGCTCTGGCCTGCGGCAGCGTCGCCCGGTCCGCCTCCGCCCCCGCGCCGGCGCTGCCCCTTGTCGCGCCGGACCTGAAGGTCGAACTCGTGGCCAGCGAACCGTCCGTGCGGAATCCGTGCGCCATGGCGTTTGACGGCCGTGGCCGGCTCTTCGTGGGCCAGGGCCCGCAGTACCGTAACCCGAAGCCGGATACTCCGGGCGATTCCGTCGTGATGCTGACCGACACCAACGGCGACGGCATCTTCGATGAGGCAAAGACCTTCGCCACCGGGCTCAACTGCATCCAGGGACTGGCGTGGCACGGCCGCGATCTCTGGGTCGGCAACTCGCCGGATCTGACCATCGTGCGTGATCGCGACGGTGACGGCGTGGCCGACGAGTACGTCAAGGTCTTCACCGATCTCGGCAACATCGAGCACGCCAACCACGGCCACAACTGGGCGCCGGATGGTAAGCTCTATTTCTCGCAGGGCACCTCGAAGGGTCTGACGCAGCCCGGGCGGATCGCGCCGAAGCCGCTGCGCGACCTGTGGGACGTGAAGGCGCCGGCGGGGACGCCGGAGTTTCCCGCGCCGCGGACGTTCACGGCGGCGGAGTACAAGGCGACGTATCAGGATCCCAAAGACGACTGGGGCCGCGAGGGCGGCGTGCTGCGGTGCGATGATCTCGGGGCAAATCTCGAGATCGTGGCGCGGGGCCTGCGCAATCCCTTCGATATCGCCTTTGACAGCGGCTTCAACTGGCTCGGCACCGACAACGATCAGAGCGAGGGCGACCGCATCTTCATGCCGTTTCAGGGCGCGCATTTCGGCTGGGGCCACGGCTGGAGCACGCACTGGACCGGCCGCGACCACCTGCCCACGGCACCCGCGAGCGGACCGGTGTTCGACGGCTCGGGCACCGGCATTGTCTACTACGACGCGCCGCAGCTGCCGCCGGCGTACCGCGGCGTCTGGTTTTTCAATGACTGGCTGCGCAAGACGACCTTCGTGTATCGGCCGAAATGGGACGGCGCCCTGATTCTGCCCGAGGGCAACCGCTGGGAGCCAGTGGTGCGTGGCGGCGGCGCGGGCCGGGCCGTGAGTGCCTACGGCGGCGGGCGCGATGCCGCTGCGGCGCAACCCAGCGCACTCTACAAACCGGTCGACATCGTCGTCGGTCCGGATGGTGCCCTGTATGTCTCCGGCTGGGGCGAGGAACTCGGCGTGGTGTGGAAGGACGGCAAGCAGGCCAACGAAGGCCGGATCTTTCGGATCTCCTGGCCCGCCGCGCCGGCGTCCGGGTGGAAGACGGCCAAACGGGAGAAACCGTACGCGCAGTGGTCGGTCGACGAACTCGTCGATGATCTCGGCGGCTTGCTGCCGGTGTGGTCGATCGACGCGCAGGATGAACTCGTGCGGCGCGGCGTCGCCGTGAAGGACGCGCTCGTGCAGCGCGTCACCCGCGCGGGCCTGACCGAGGCGGCGCAGACCTGGACGTTGTGGACGCTTGGCCGGCTGGCGCTGGCCGATCGCAGCATCGACACGTGGTTCGCCCAGACCGGCCGCACGCTCTCGCCCAATGCTCGCATCCAGGCCATCCGGATCGCCGCGCACCGCAGCCGCGAAGGCCGGCGCACCGACGCGCTGCCGGCATTCGTCGTGGAGGCGTTGCGCGATGCCGAGCCGCGCGTGCGTTTCGCTGCGGTGCAGGCAATCGCGCAGGCCCGCCAGGCGACTTTGCTCTCGAAGGTGGCGGATTTCGCCGCCGGGGAAACGGATCGCGTGACGTTTTACGCCGCGTGGCAGGCGTTGCGCGACCTTGCGACGCCCGACGCCCTGCGCGGCCTGCTCAAGGATGAACGCGGCGCGGTGCGCCGGGCCGCGTTGCTGGCCCTGCTGGAAAATCGCGCCCTCGATCGCGCGCAGGTGCAGCCGCTGGTGCAGGACTCGGATGCCGCCACCGCGGGCCTGGCCGCGAGCTGGCTCGCCAAGGCCGAGGGCAACCCACTTATCGATATCTATCCCAAACCGGGCGATTTCCTCGATTCGGTTAGCGTCAAGCTCACGCCTGGCATCAAGCCCGCGACGGTGCGATACACGCTCGATGGTTCCGAGCCCACGCCGCAGTCGAAATCCGGGCCCGCCGGGCGGCTGACGGCGACGACGACGTTGAAAGCCGCGCTGTTTGTCGACGGCCGGAAGGTCGGCAACACCCTGGTCGGCACGTATCGGAAACGTGAATCCAATCTCAAGCTGCCGGTGCTCGCCTCGGTGGAAAAACCCACGACGGTCGATCAGGTGCTCTCGCTCCTGCCGGCGGCCGATCCGAAGCGCGGTCCGGGACTATTCACGGCCGCGGGGTGTGTCGCGTGTCATCGCGCGGGTGACGAGGGCCGTGCGATCGGTCCGGACCTCAGCACGATTGGCGATCGTGACGACGCGGACTCCGTCATTCGCTCGATCCTGCATCCCAACCAGATCGTCGTCGAAGGGTATTCGCTCCTGACGGTCTCGACGAAAGACGGCGGCGCGTTCGCCGGTATCTTTGAAACGGAGACGGACCGCACGCTGCGGCTCGTGCAGCTCAACGGCGAAGCGGTGTCGGTCGAGAAGAGCACGATCACCAGCCGGCAAAGCATCCACGAATCGCCGATGCCGTCGTTTGAGCGCGTGTTCGCCCCGGCCCAGCTTGCGGATCTGGTGGCGTGGCTGATGCAGCAACGCAGCCTGCCCGGAGCGGCGCTGCGGACGTCCTCGGCCGAGGTGCCGGCGGGCACGGGTTTCGCGTGGGTGATGAAGCCGGACCGCCTCGTGATCAGCCATGGCGGCAAGCCGTTCGCGGATTACGTTTTCAAAGACGCCGAGACGTTTCGGCCGCATTTCCAGAATCTCCGTGCGCCCAGTGGCGTGCAGGTCACGCGGACGCATCCGCCCGTCGCGGGCGAACCGTCGGATCATTCCACCATGCATCCCGGCGTGTGGATCGCGTTTGGTGACATCAACGGACAGGACTTCTGGCGCAACAAGGCGCGCATCGAGCACGTGAGCTTCACGCAGCCGCCGACGCTCAAGGACGGCCGGCTGACGTTTGCGACGCTCAACCGCCTGATGGGCACGGACGGCATGGTCCTCGGCACCCAGGTCTCCCGTATTTCCATCGCGCGGGACGGCGAGCACGCGTTTCTCCTGCGCTGGCACGCGGAACTCAAGGGTGAGGGGCGCGCGCTGAGCTTGGGTGATCAGGAGGAGATGGGCCTCGGCGTGCGGGTGGCGACGGCGTTCACGGAGAAGAACGGCGGGCTGGTCGTGAACAGCGACGGGCTCAAGGGTGCGAAGGCGGCGTGGGGGCGCACGGCCGACTGGGCGGTGTATTCGCGGGAGCTGGACGGCCGGGTGCGGGGCGCGGCGATTTTTCCGGCGCACACCAACCCGAATCCCGTGTGGTGGCACAGCCGGGACTACGGCCTGCTGGTGGCAAACGGCTTCGGGAAACGGGTCCTGCCGGAGTCGGCTGCGGGCAAACTCGTGGTGCCCGCCGGGCAGGCGCTCAAGCTCGGCTATGGCGTGCTGCTTTTCGATGCGCCGGCGTCGTCGGCGATTGATTTCGCGGCGGTAAACCGTGAGTTTCAGTCCACTGCGTCCAACACCCCGTGACGTCGTGCCCATGCCTGTTCGATCCTGCTTTCGTGTCCTCCTGATCTGCGCCGGTCTCGTGGTGACGTCCGTCACCGGCTTAGCCGCGACCGCGGCGACAGTGGCCAAGCCCAATATTCTGCTGATCCTCGCCGACGATCTCGGCACGCCGCCGGTCGCGGCGTATGGGAATCCGTACTACCAGACGCCGGCGATCGACCGGCTGGCGCGCGACGGGGTGCGCTTCACCGACGCCTACGCCGCGTGTCCCGTGTGTTCGCCCACGCGGTCGGCGCTGATGACCGGCAAGTATCCGGCGCGCACGCACGTGACGGATTTCATCGCGGGCGGAAACTTTCCGCATGCGCGATTGACGCAGCCCGACTGGCAGAAATTCCTGCCGCTGGCTGAGAAGACGATAGCCGAGGAGTTGTCGGCGCGGGGCTATGCGACGGCGATGTTTGGCAAGTGGCACCTGGCGCGCGGCTATCTGCCGCCGCAGAGCGTGGAAGAGGGGCCGGATCGCCAGGGTTTCGCGGAGACGTTCATCACGCACAAACCGAAATCGTCCGACGATCCCGAGAAGGATGCGCACGGCGTCGAAGCCATCACCACCCGCGCGATCGATTTCATTGAGCGCCACCGCCGGCAGCCGTTCTTCCTCGAGCTCAGTCACAATTCCATCCACGCACCGATCATGGCGCCCAAGGCCCTGGTGGAAAAGCACCGCGCGCGTCCGGGTGGCGATCGGCCGGAGAACAATCCGATCATCGCGGCCATGATGGAGGTGCTCGACGAGGGCATCGGGCGCGTGCTGGCCAAGCTCGACGCACTCGGCCTGCGCGAGACGACGCTCGTGATTTTCTATTCCGACAACGGCGGCCTCCTGGCCGACGCCGCGCAAACGCCGTGGCGCGGGGGCAAGGCGCAGCTGTATGAGGGCGGCATTCGCGTGCCGCTCGTGATGCGCTGGCCGGGCGTGATTGCGCCGGGCCGCACCAGCGCGGTGCCGGTGACCTCGGTCGACTTCTTCCCGACGTTCCTGGAGTTGAGCGGCACGCCGGCCGCGCGGGATGCGGTGATCGATGGAGCGAGCCTGGTGTCGGTCATCCGTGGCGGTGCCGAGCCGAAACGGGACGCGATTTTCTGGCACTACCCGCATTATCACGCGGCGGGCATTCACGGGCCGGCCGGTGCGATTCGCGCGGGCGACTGGAAACTCATCGAATACTACGAGACGACGCTGACGGGGCAGGGGGCGGCGACGGAGCTGTTTGATCTGAGAAACGATCCGGCGGAGACGAACAATCTGGCGGCCGCCGATCCGAAGCGCGTCGCACGGTTGATCGAGCAATTGCGGTCATGGCGGACATCGGTCGGGGCGCAGATGCCGACGATCAACGCGCAGTACGATCCGGTGCGGGCGAAGCAGAAGCCGGGTGGCGCGAAGGATTGAGGGCGGAGGGGAGGGACTGGAATGCAGCCTGGGACCGCGACCGCCCCCGGTCGCCTTCGGACAAGCGACCGGGGGCGGTCGCGGTCCCGGGGCAATCCCCAGGTCACGGCATCTGCCGAAGTAACGTCTCCGCACACGCGCGGGCGAAGATCGGATCGTTGATCGTCACATCGTGCTCGATGACCGGAATCCCGGGACGCAGATGGGTGCGCAACGCGGTGAAGAGCGCGGCGTCCGCCGCCGGATCGTGAAACGGCTGACCAGGCGCGCTGATCACGCTGATGGCCTGACGCGGGATCAGCACGGTGACGGGCGCGGTGTAACGGTTCACCTTTTCCGCGAGGATGCGGCCGAGTTCCGCGCACTCGGCGGGCGTGGTGCGCATCAGCGTGACCTGCGGGTTGTGCTGGTAAAATGTCCGGCCGGCGAACTTGGCGGGAACGCTCGCGCGCTCGCCGAAATTCACCATGTCGAGGCAGCCGGGCGCGATGATCGCGGGAATGCCGGCTTTTGCGGCGGCGTCGAGGCGCTCCGGTCCGGCGTTGAGCACGCCGCCGACGAGTTCGTCGGCCCATTCCGTCGTCGTGATATCGAGCACGCCCGCGACCAGTCCGCTGGCAATTAACGCCTCCATCGCGCGGCCGCCGCTGCCGGTGGCGGCGAACACCAGCACTTCGTAGCCTGCCGCCTCGATCAACTTCTTCGCCTCGGTCACGCATGCCGTGGTGTTGCCGAACATGCTCGCGACGATCACGGGCTTGGCGGCCGCCGGGGACTGGCGGCGCGCTTCCGCGGCGTTGACCATTCCGACGATGGCGCCGGCGGCGTTTTCAAAAATGGCGCGTGAGACGCGGTTGACTCCGGATACATCGACGATCGCCGGCATCATCGTGAGGTCGCTCGTGCCGACGTACGGCGCGGTCTGGCCGCTCGCGAGCGTCGACACCATCAGCTTGGGAAAACCGATCGGCAGCGCGCGCATCGCCGTCGTTGCGATGGCCGTGCCACCGCCGCCGCCGAGGGAAACGATGCCGTGGATTTTCCCCTCCTCCGCGAGCCGCGCCACGAGCTTGGCGGCGGCCCGGCCCATGAAGGTCACCGATTCTCCGCGGTCGCGGCGGGCGAGCAGCACTCGGTGGTTTGGTTCGTCGGCCGCGGCCGCGACGTCGTCGGCCGCGATGTCCGGCTTGATCGTCGGAGCGCTCAGGCTGCCGACATCAATCAGCAACGTCGCCAAGCCGGCGCGGCGGATCGCTTCGGCCACGAAGGCGTGTTCGGGCCCCTTGGTGTCGAACGTACCCAGAACGGCGATTGTTGGCATGGGGAAGAGGAGAAGCAGGTCTGACCATCGACTTCATCGATGAATACCGAGGGTCGGAAGCCCAATCACACGTGTGACCGCCTGCAATGCCGTCGCCACGTAATCCGAACGCACGACCAAGGTAGCGGGAGCATCCTTGCTCCCGGCTTGGACCGGTCCGTGGATCCGATTCACGCGAGCAGGATGCTCGCGCTACTTTGGCCGGCCTCAGTTCTTCACGCTCGCCCAAGTCACGGCGTTCACGAGCATTGTCTTGTACGCCGGGTGATCGTGGACGCGCTGATCGTGGCCGAGGGTGAAGCCGACGATCCGGGCGCGCTCGTGTTTCGTGGTCCAGATGACCGGATGCGGCGCCTTGTATTTGATGCTCGGAGACGTCTCGGCGAGGACTTCGATCGGCGAGGTGCCGGCGGGAATCTTGTCGGGCTCGGCGTTGATGTAATACAGTTCGTCCTCGACGTCGAAGGTTGCCGGCACGCCCTTCATGATCGGATGGCCGGGCTTCACGGCGTTGACGGAATACTTGCCGAGCTTGTCGTGGCCGCGGGCGCCGCCGCCGACAATCTTCGCGTTCAACTCCGGCCACGCGGCGAAGCCGTACCAGGTTCCTGGATGCAGCATCACGATGCCCTTGCCGGCCGCGGCGAAGTCGAAGAGCGCCTTCCGGTAAGCGGGCGTGTCGAAGAATTTCCGATTCACGCTGATGACCGCGACGTCGGCGCCGCCGAGTTCAGCGGCCGCCTGATCGCGATCCTCCGTGTAATTCACACTGTAGCCGGCGGCGCGCAGGGTCGCGCTGTCACTGACGCCGAAGAACTCGGCGAACTTGTGCGAGCTGCCACCGCCGATGATCAGGACACGCTTCTTGCCGGCTTCCCATTGTACGGGCGTCACCGGGGGCAGCGGGAAATCACCGCGGCCGCCTTCCTTCGGGCCTTCGACCGCCGCCATGACACCGGCCGCCGCAGCGAGACCCGCAGCAGGCGTGGCCGTCGTACGCGCCGGGGCGTTGCCCGACGCCGGCGTGGCGGGAGTGCTGGCGGACACCATGAACGCGATGAGATCGCGCAGGCTTTCCGCGCCGAGGCCCTCAAGGCCCTCGGGCATGAGGGAGCGGCGGGTGTTGTCGCGCGTGGCGATGTCGTCCTTCTTGACCTCGGAGTCGCCGCCCTGATTGCGCAGCGTGAGGCTCGTGGCGTTTTCGTTCGCGATGACGCCGACGAACGTCTCGCCCTTCTTCGTCGTGACGTTCCACTGCCAGTAGTTCGGTTCCACTTGGCGGTTCGGGTCGACGATGTGGACAAGCAACTCGGCCGCGCCCTTGGCGCCGATGCCGGCGAGCGGCGGGCCGACATCACGCAGGCCGATGTCACCGAACTTGTGACAAATCGAGCAGGCGCCGGTGAAAAGCATGCGACCGTTGGCGACGTTGCCCGGCTTGGTGACCTCGGGGAGAAGTTTCGCGATGAGGTCGTCCTTGGCCTTGGTCTCGGGGCTCAGCGTGTCGAGCACGCGGCCGGCCTCGGTGGCGACGCGCCGAATCGGATGCGTGCGGAGACGGGCGAGGTTGCCCGGCCCGACGTCTGCGGCGCGAATGCGGCCGTCCTTGATCGCGTTGAGCAACGCCATCGACGAGTCCGGCCGCTTGAGCAGCTGCTCGAAGATCGCGCTGGACTTGGTCTTCGCGAACGCGGTGAGCAGCGTGGCGTCGACATTCGCACCGCTGACGTCGCCGAGGGCGGCGAGCAGGCCGTTGGTCAACGCCGGCGACGTTGCCGGATCGACCAGCAGTGCGCCCGCCTTGGCGAGTGCGCTGGCTCGGCTTTGTGGCAACGCGAGCAGTGCGGCGACGATGTCGGCGCGACGCGCGTCGGGTGTTTGCGCGCGATCGAGATCCTGGGCGAGCTGGCGCGTGACGTTGCCGGTGGCGGCGCTGAGCTGCCCGGTCGTATCCCACTTGGCGACGAGCGGCAGGGCACCTGCGGCCGTATCCGGATTCTCAATCAGGCGTTGCAGCTGGGCGGTCAGCGTGGCGTCGACCGCGGGCGCCGTGCCTTCCCACTGGGCGAGCGCGCGCAACACGGCGATCGTGGCGGCTTTGGCCGCGGGGCCGGCGGTGCCAGCGGCTTGGACGACCGTGCTGGCGCCGGCGGGCGTGAGCCGCGGCACGAGCGCCGCGACGAAGCTCGTGAGCGCCGAGCTGCTGGCGTTCTGCAAAGCGGCGACGATGAACTCCGCGGGCTGATCGGCAGCGGCGGCGATAAGCGCGGACTTGGTCCAGTCATCGGTCGCGGCGACGAAGTCGGCGAGAATGGCCTGACGCGAAGCCGGCGTGTTCGCGGCGCGGGCGGCTTCGTAACGCTGCTGCACCTTGCTGCCCATCGGACGCTTCAGATCGACGAGGGCCTTCGCGCCGGCGGCGCCGTGATTCTCCTGCACGAGACGCCACGCGTTTTGTTTCACATGCGCGTTCGGGCTGGTCTCGATCGTCTTGATCAGCGCCGCGAGGTTGCGGCGATCGAGCGCGGGCACGGCGAGCGTCTTCGCGTCCTTGTGCTGCACGCGCCAGATGCGGGAGAAATAGTGATCGCGGTCGGGGCGCACGGCTGCGTTCGACGGACTGTGCAGCGGGCCGCGCGTGTCATTGTGAATGACCGCCTGGTTGTAGAAATCGACGACGTAGAGCGCGCCGTCGGGACCGATGCGCGTCTCGATCGGGCGGAACCAGAGGTCGCGGCTGCGCATGAACTCGGTTTCCTCGCGGCCTTTTTCCTTTTCGACGGAGTAGCTCACGCCGTCGGGACGAACGAACTGGTGATGGACGATGTTCAGCGTCGGTTCGCCGGTGAAGTAGCTGTAGTTCCACTTGTCGGGCCACGCGCCGCCTTCATAGATCGCGCAACCGGCGGCGGCGGTGAAGCGGCCCACTTGATCGATCTGCACGTAAGCCTGCTCGGGCCAGGTCATCAGGGGGAAGGTGGGGGCGTTCGTGATCATGCCCTTCCACGAGGTGACGCCGGGGAGCTTGCCTTTCTCGAGCACGCGCTCGGGCAGCACCGTGTGGAAAAACACCGTGCCGCTCGTGGGTTGCGTCCAGAAGACCTGGCCATCCCACGTGACCTGCAGGCCCCAGGTGTTGCCGCCGCGGCTGCTGTACTGCTCGAAGGCGGTGCCGTCGGGCTTGAAGCGCACGACGCCGCTGCCGTCGGGGCCGAACTTCGTCTTGCCGTCGCCGGACGTCACGTCACCGCGGCTGTAGCCGTGCGTGGCGTAGATCCAGCCGTCGAGACCCCACCGCAGATTGTTGATGACGGCGTGCGTGTCGTTGATGCCGAGACCGGTGTAGAGCTTCGTGCGCTTGTCGGCGACGCCGTCGTTGTTGGTGTCCTCGAGGAACCAGATGTCGGGCGAGCACGCGGCGATCACGCCGTTCTTGTGTAACACAAAACTGGTGACGAGCTCGAGCTTGTCGGCGAAGACCTGCTTTTTGTCCATGATGCCGTCGCCGTTGGTGTCGGTGAGGACGGAGATGCTGTCCTCGGGATCGCGCTGCACCTTCGCGCCGCGCAGCGAGCCGCTGTCCTTCCAGGGCGCCGTGTTGGGCACGCGGCGGCCATTGGGATACTCGGGCGTCTCGCAGACCCAGAGGCGGCCGCGCTCGTCCCAGTCGATGTTCATGACCTTGTTGACGAGCGGTTCGGAGGCGACGAGCGAGAGTTTGAACTCAGGGTGCACCTCGATTTTGGCCGCGGCCTGCAACGGATGCGTCGGGCCGCCTTCCGGGTAACGCAGGGCGTCGCCGAGTTCGGCCGCGATGCACAGTTCGTCGGTGTTTTTGCGCTGCCCGGCCCACGCGATGCCGCGCAGGATGATCGAGCGGTAGTTCGGGCGGTTGAAGTTTTCGTAGAGGTGGCCGGGGATCGAAACGAAGGCGCGGTACGGCTTGCTGCCGCCGTCGGCGGTGCGCTCGTAGGTCCACATCTGCGGCTGAATGTCGTAAATGTTCACGGCCTTGCGCGTCGCGACCGCCTCGGCGGCGCGGGCCTGGGCCTCGCGGTTGCCGCGGCCGCCGGTGTCCTGGGACTTCGGCGTGTACGCGGTGGCGAGCACGTGCGCCTCGGGCAGCATCTCCATGTCGTAATAGATCTCGTCGTTCATGCCCCAGTTGGAGACGTCACGGGTGATCGCGTGCTGGCGATCGACGAAGTAGAGATGCATCGGGGCTTCGAGCCACTTGGTCGTGCCGTTGCGCCAGGAACCGCCGACGATCGTCTTGAACCAGTCGGGATCGCGGGAGACGGCGCCGGCGTGGAGGACGACGAGCCCGCCGCCGCGCGCGAGGAACGCGTTGAGGTTCTTGCGATCCGTGGCGTCGGGGATGTTGCCGGCTTCCTGCGCGTGGAGAATCAGGACATCGGTTTCCGCGAGCTGCTGCGCCGTGGGAAACTGGTTGGCGCCGGTGGCCTTGGCCCCGCGGGCGTTGAGCAGCGGGACCCACTCGGCGAGGAAGCGCGGGTAGTCATGCGCGCCGGGGCCGTGCGATTTCGGACCGGAGCGGATGAAGACCCGCAGCGGGGCGTCGGCGGCGGACACCCACGAAATGAGGAGCAGGGCAAAGACGAGGAAGCGTTTCATGACGGGTTTTTTGGGGGGTGGCCCACGGAACACACGGAATACACGGAAATCGGAGGTTTGATTCTTCCGTGTATTCCGTGTGTTCCGTGGGCAAAATGGATTTCAGGTGCGGGTCACGCAGGCGGGGCGGTTTTTTCGAATCGAGGCCCAGGGTTCCTGGGTGGAAACATCATGTGGATCCGGTGCGCGCGCCAGACCATCGGAAAGCTTGGCGGGCGACAGCATCGCGAGGAACACCAGCGGCTCCGCGTGCGGATTATAGGTGGCGTGAATCGTGCCGGCCGGAATGTGCGCCATCTCGCCGGCGCTCAGGAGGCGGCATTCGTTGCCCACCCACTGTTCGGCGCGACCGTAGATCACGTAGATGATTTCCTCGCGGTGCGGGTGAAAGTGAAACGGATGGCAGTGCATCGGGTCCATGTTGGCCCGGACGAGCAGCAGCTTCTCCGCGGCCACGAGATCGGGGCGACAGAGCCATTCATTGTTGGTCCACGCGTTGGGTTCGCGCAACGCGTCGGCGATCTGGACGAAACGGCGGTCGAGGGGATTCATGCTGAAGGGGGTTTGCCACAAAGACACAAAGGCACGAAGATCTGGAGCTGCCGAAGAGTCTTCGTGCCTCTGTGGTTCACCCGGGCGGGTTTACTTTTTCCGTACGGGCGCCTTCAACGCCTTGAATTTGCGCGTGAGGTTGGTGAGCGATTCCTCGACGCCCATCCGCTCGAGGCTGCTGGCGCCGACGAAGCCGACGCAGTCCGTGCCCTGAATCACGCGCTCAGCATCGGCCGGCGTATTGATCGGTCCACCGTGGCACAGGAAGAAGATGTCGTTCCGCACCTGCTTCGCGGCGTCGATGATGTCCTGCGTGACCTTCAGCGTGTGTTCCCAGCTCACCACCGCGCTCTTCACGCCGATGCTGCCGCCGACGGTCGTGCCGACATGCGCGATGATGGCGTCGGCGCCGGCCTTCGCCATTTCGCGGGCCTCTTCGGGGCTGCCGACATAGACGATGGAAAACAAATCCATCCGCCGGGCCAGCGCGATCATCTCGTACTCCTTCTTCACGCTCATGCCCGTCTCCTCGAGCACGCCGCGGAAGTGGCCGTCGACGATCGTGTGGGTCGGAAAATTGTTCACGCCCGAGAAACCCATTTCCTTTACCTGGCCGAGCCAGTGCCACATGCGGCGCCGCGGATCGGTGGCGTGGACGCCGCAGATCACCGGGACTTCCTCGACGACCGGGAGCACCTCGTACTCGCCGATCTCCATGGCGATCGCGTTGGCGTCACCGTAGGCCATCATGCCGGCGGTGGAACCGTGACCCATCATCCGGAAGCGGCCCGAATTGTAGATGATGATCAGATCGGCGCCGCCTTTCTCGATGAACTTCGCGCTGATGCCGGTGCCGGCGCCGGCCGCGATGATCGCGTTGCCCTTGTCCAGGGTGGCTTGCAGGCGAGCGCGCACTTCCTCGCGCGTGTAAGGGTTTCCTTTTCCAGTCCAGGGATTGGGCATGTGAGAGAGGTTGAAGCGAAGGGCGGGGCGGAATCTGACGGTGAAGGGGCGGCGGGCTTGACCCGGAGCGCCGGGATAGGAGAACACAGGCTGTAGTCACGGTGTCCCCGCGAAAAGCCCCGAATTCACACATTCAACCGATGATTTTCCACCTGGAGACGCGCGCATGAACCCGCGGCGCAAAGCGGCGTCCGGCGCGGGCGGCGACTTGCCGGTGTGGCAGGAAACCACCATCGACGGTCCGCGCACGCGGCGCTGGTCGCTTGATGCGAAACAGTGCGCGGAATTGAAACCGGAGCGGATTGCCTGGCTGGGACTCGACACTGTGGACGCTCCGTACAGCCGCGTGCGGCTGGCGCCGTCGGGCAGTTTCATCCTCGCCTGCCTCGAGGGCGAAGGCCGCGTCCTGCTCGAAGGCCGGTGGGAACGCGTCACCGCCGGTGCCATCTGCCTCGCGCCGCCGCGGGTGCTCAACGCCTTTCACGCCGTGCGCGGACGCCGCTGGTCTTTCGCCTGGATCCGTTATGAGGAAGAGCCGTGGGTGAAGCCGCTCGTTGGTGCGGGCTCGCCGTTGCGCTTGAAGGTCGGCGCCGAGGATCTCGGACGCATCATCGCGGGCCTGCGCGCTGAATGGGAAGGGGAGCGCAACGAGGGCTTGGTGCGACATTGGATCAGCCTCATTCACGGCCAGGCCGAGCGGCTGGCGCGTCCCTGGCAGAGCGGCTCGCGCATCGCCAAACTCTGGGAAACCGTCGCCCGCAATCCCGCCCAGGACTGGAAACTCCCGGCCCTCGCGCGGGAGTGCTCGCTCAGCGCGGAACACCTGCGGCGCGTCTGTCGCCGCGAACTCGGCCGGACGCCGATGGAGCACGTCACCTACATGCGGATACAGCGCGCGCAGGAACTGCTCGAACGCTCGGAGGACAAACTCGACGCCATCGCGCCGCAGGTCGGCTATCGCAGCGCCGTGGTGTTTTCCCGGGCGTTCGTCCGGTGCGTGGGCGTCACGCCGTCGCATTATCGCGAACGCCTGAGCCGGAACCATCCAGTTGAAAGGTGAAAGTTGAAGGTTGAAAGCCCCCAATCATCAGCAGCAGCTAACGGTGCTAGAGTGCGGGCAGGTTTCCATCGACTGGTGCGTGACTGAATTCGAACCCAATCGACCGTGGTTGGAGCGGCTTCCGGTTCTTTCAACTTTCACCTTTCAACCTTCAACTGCATGAGTCCGCCTGAGGCTGCCCGCGAATCACGCGAAGGGGCGCGAATGAATCTAAAGACCGCAGTTGAACCACGGAGACACAAAAGCACAGAGGGGAAACAAAAAAGCCGATGAAGAACGGGTTCACCCTGACGGTGAGTTCCGCTGGCCAAACGCAATTCCAGCAAACGGTTTTCTCCGTGGCCTCTGTGTCTTTGTGGTTCAATTCCAACTTAGGAATTGGGGATGAAAAGAAGGCGCACTGAGCCGTTACCCCGCGGTGAACTGGGCTGGAGCCCGCGGAACTCGGTTTTTATCTCCGAAATTCGCGGCCCTTCGCGTGACTAGCGGGAGGTCTTCGTCGGTGTTCCGGCCGCCTTCAGCTGCTGCACCTGCTGCTGCACGCTGGTGGCGATCGTGTGCTCCACGTCGTCGGCCCAGGTGTGCGCGGGCAACCCGTACACATACATCGAGGTGTTGCCCTCGTAGCCGGGCCGGCCGTTGGTCCGCGGTGGCTTGTCCTCGGCGAGGACGCGCGCGGACGGAATGTAGGCCATGACGTCGTTGGCGTAACCCGCGACCCAGGTGCCGGCGCCGAACTCCTGCTTGAACCGCAGCGCGTAGTCGACGACGACCTCGCCGCCCAGCGCGATCCAGAGCTGGCGTCCGCCGAGCTGCCACACCTGCACCGGATAACGATACGAGCGCTCCAGCGTTTTCCCGGCCTTGAGGTCGGCCAGGAGACGCACCGACCAGCGTTGCAGCGTTGACGGCTTTTCCTGCGCGGCCTTTTCCAACTCTTCGATGGTGGGAGCGGCGCCGAGCTTCAGCGTCGCGAACGCATGCGACGTCGCGAGCTGCGCTGGCAGGGGCGCGGGCGACTGCAGCAGCACTTCCTCGACCGCCGACGCCAGCATCTGGCCGTAACGTTCGGCTTGAAACACTTCGCGGCGCGGCAGCGGATTTTGATCGGCGCCGCAGCCCATGTAGAACATCGCGACCGCACCCGGATGACTGCGCTCGAGCGCCATCTGCGCGAAACCCGCATAGTCGCCGGCCCACTTGTAGAAGCTGAGCGTGGTGTTGTGGCAGGCGTAGCCAAAGACGACCGCCATGACCTTGCCGTCGGCGGCCTTCACGCTCAACACCGGCACGGAGTGATCGACCGGGCCCTTGAGCGCCTGCTCCGCGATCAACTTCGGCACGATGGCCTCGGGGTTGTTGCGGCGATTGACCGCAAAGCGCGTCACCCCCTGACCGGCGGCGACGGTGGCGGGCGCGAGCCGGCTGAGCGCAAGTCCGACGGTGTCCTCATACTTCTGCTCGAGCTCGTCCGAGTACTTTTCGATCACCGGCCGCTGGTCATTGGGCAACGGATACGCGTCGTAGAGTGCGCCGCGCAACACCGGCGTGCAATGCGAGTGCGATGCGTGGAGCATGATCTGGTCGCGCTTGAGGCCGAACTTCCGTTTCAGGCGGGCGCTGACGTTGTCGTAGATGGTCTGGGGAATGCCGAGCAGATCGCTGGTCGCCACGATCGCGCGGTGGCCGCTGGCATCCTCGATCGCCAGGACGCGCACGAACAACGGGTGCAGCGTGCCCTCGGCCGGATGATCGCGGCCGCCGTAGCCCGACATCCAGTGCTTCTGCACCGGCGTGATGTCCACCGTGGCGGTGCCGGCTTTCCAGCCGGCTTCGGCGGCGGAAGTGGTGACCGGCAGCACGGCCACGAGGCCGGCGACGAGGAGCGCGAAGAGGAATCCGGAGCGGGAAATCATGGGAAGGAAACGCGAAGGGAAACGAGGAACGACGGCAAACGGGCCACGCGCTGACGCTCGCAGCCACGACGCACGAGCCGAGTCGGATTCCCACGCGCTGGCAATAGCGCTCGAAAAATCCTTCGGGTGCTTCAAGCCTCGCACTCGCCCCGAGCGTCCCGATTCCTTTTTCACTCCCATGTTCTCTCTCCTGGTGTCTGGTGCGCGTCGTTTCCCTTGGGCGGTGTGCTGCCCATGCGATCAGGGACCTGCGGTGCGCGGTCGAGGCGTAGTCGGCGCAGTGCCCGCCGGCGGCGTGCGGCGGCCGCTGGCCGTCGGTTTCATCGCGATGGTGCTGCATTCGATTGCACTCGCAGCCGGTGCCACCGCGACCGGCACCATCGAAGGGCGCGTGTTCAACCCCGGGAGCGGCGAGTATCTGGAAAATGCGCGCGTCTCGCTCGAAGGCGCGCAACTCGAGGCGTTGACGGACAGCACCGGTCACTACCGGCTCACGGGCGTGCCGGCGGGTTCGTCCCGCGTGAAGGCGTTCTACACCGGACTGACGCCGGAGACGGTCACGCTGAACCTCGCGGGCGGGCAGACCGTGGTGCGCGATTTCAGCCTGGCGGGATTCGGGCCGAAAACCGGGACGGCGGCTGATCCGGTCACGCTCTCGCGCTTTGTCGTTTCCTCCTCGAAGGAAATGGATGGTGCCGCCATCGCGATCAACGAGAAGCGCTTCGCCGCCGACATCCGCAATGTCATCGCCGCCGATGAATTCGGGCCGATGGCGGACGGCAACGTCGGCGAGATCCTCAAGACCGTGCCCGGCGTTTCGATCGATTACGTCGGCGGCGCGGCGATGGGCATTTCGCTGAACGGCGTGCCGTCGGGCTACGTGCCGGTGACGATGAATGGCTTTCCGCTCGCGAGCACGACGGCGACGGCGCCGACCGCGCGCGATGTCGAACTCGTGAACGTCGCGACCAACAATCTCTCGCGTATCGAGGTCCTGCACTCACCGACGCCCGAGTCGCCGGGCAACGCGCTCGCGGGCTCCATCAACATGGTGCCGCGCGGCGCATTCGATCGGGCGCGACCGGTCTTCAACAGCAACCTGTATGTCCTGATGCGCGATCACGTGCGCGAGCTGAGCCGGTCGGCGGGGCCGGGCCCGGGCGCCACGCGCAAGGTTCATCCTGGTTTCGACTTCTCCTACGTCGCGCCGGTCACGCCGCGCTTCGGCTTCACGCTTTCGGGCGGCACCTCGACGCAGTACCAGCCGTCCGCCTTTGTGCAGACGACCTGGCGTGGCGTGAGTGCAGCCACCAACGGTACGACCTTGCCGGATACGACGCCGGACAAGCCGTACCTCAGCGACTACCTCGTGAGCGACTGGCCGCGCCAGTCGCGCCGGTCGTCGGCCGCGGCGACGCTCGACTTCAAGCTCAGCCGCACGGACCGCCTTTCGTTCTCGATGCAGGCGGTGTTCTTCGATGCGCAGTACAGCCAGCGCAACCTGGTGTTTGCCGTGAACCGCGTCGCGCCGGGCAATTTCAGTACCGCGTTCACGCGCGGCTTCGCCGGTGCGGGCACTCTGACGATGACGAATCCGAACGATCGCGACCGGCGCGGCGTGTCGCTGACGCCCTCGTTGATTTACCGGCACGACGGTCCGGTTTGGAAGGCGGAAGCCGGCCTGGGCCTTTCGCGCTCACGGGCCGAGCTGAGGAACCTGTCGAAAGGCTACTTCAGCGCCGTCACCGCCACCCGACCCGGCGTGACGGTGTCGTTTGACGACATCTTCTACCTGCGTCCGCGCGTGATCACGGTCACCGACGGCGTGACGGGCGCGCCCGTTGACCCGTATAGCCTTTCCAACTACAATGTGACCACGGCTGGCGGCAATGCCGACGCCGACGGCCTGGCGAATCGCACGGCCGACGTGCAGCGCAACGCGTACGCGAATCTCGCCCGCGATTTGCCGCTGGCCGTGCCGGTGAGAGTGAAGGCGGGGCTCGATGTGCGCCAGGCGATGCGTGATTACCGCGGCGGCAGCATTCCCTTCACGTTTGTCGGCGCGGACGGGCGCGCGAATTCCGGCGACGAAGGGGCGGCGGCGTTTCTCGATGAAGGCTACTCGCAGCGCGACGGCGTGTTTGGTTTTCCCCAAACCCAGCGCATCAGCAACGCCGAGCTCTGGTCGTTCTACCAGGCACGGCCGGCGTCGTTCGCCGCGATCAACGACAACACCGTTTACCGCAACGCGGTGAATCTCTCGAAGCACGCCGAGGAAACCATCAGCTCGGCGTACCTGCGGGCCGACGTATCCTTGCTGCAACGACGGCTGCGTTTCACCGGCGGCGTCCGGGCCGAGCAGACGAATATCCGGGCCGAGGGCCCGTTGACCGAGCCCACGCGCAACTTCCAGCGGCGCGCGGACGGCACCGTCATTCGCGGTGCGAACGGCCAGCCGCTGACGATCCTGCCGGCGAGCGATGCCCTCGGGGTGTCGCGGCTGACCTTCCTCGATCGCGGTGCTCGCACCAGCAAGGAATACCTCCGGCTCTTCCCGAGCCTCAACGGCAGCTACAACTTGAGGGAAAACCTGATCGCGCGGGCGGCATACTATTGGTCGGTGGGCCGTCCCGACTACAATCAATACGCCGGTGGCGTGGTGCTGCCCGACGCGGAGTCGGCGCCGGGGGCGAACAATCGGATTACGGTGAGCAATGTCGGGATCAAGGCCTGGACGGCCCGCACCAGCAAGGTGTCGCTCGAGTACTATTTTGAACGCGTCGGTCTGATTTCGGTCGGGGCGTTCCGGCGCGAGTTCGAGAATTTCTTCGGCAGCACGGTGTTTGCAGCGACGCCTGATTTTCTCGCGCTCTACGGCCTGGATCCTGCGACCTACGGCGTCTACGACGTGGCGACCCAGTACAACGTCGACGGCACGGTGCGGATGGAAGGCTTCGACGTCAGCTACAAGCAGGCGCTCACGTTTCTGCCGCCGTGGGCGCGCGGCGTGCAGGTGTTCGCGAATGCCGCCTCGCAGCGCGCCACGGGTGCGGAGTCGGATAATTTTGCGAACTATATTCCGAAAACCGCCGCGTGGGGCATCAGTCTCACGCGCTCCAAGTATAGCCTGAAGGCGAACTGGAACTACAAGGGGCGGCACCGGCGCGCACTCGTGACCGGTCGCAGCATCGGGCCGAATACGTACGCGTGGGGCTCGAAGCGCCTCTTCGTCGATCTCATCGGCGAGTACCAGTTGTCGAAGCGCTTTGCGCTGTTCGGCAACGTGCGGAACCTGCGCGACACGCCGGAGGATTTCTCCCGGGCTGGTCCGGATACGCCGCCGGTCGCGGAATTTCGGCAACGCGAGCAATACGGGGCGCTGTGGATTCTCGGCGTGAAAGGGACGTTCTGATGCGTGCGGAATATCTTTCGGTTATGAACGCGATCGGACTTCTGGGAGCGCGGACGCCCTCGTCCGCGATCGGTCAGCAGCGGGCGGGGGCGCCCGCGGTCCCAGGGGAAATCAGGCGCGCCCGAACGGCTTTCGGCGCCGGGTTTCGGGCGTTTGTCACCGCCGGCCTCATGGCCCTTACCGGAGCGGTCGCCGCGACTGCCCCGTTGCCCTCGCTTGATGAAGCCATGGCGGCGCGGCGCGATGTGTGGGGCGAGGCCGCGATGGCCCAGCCGAATGGCGCGAGTTACGAGTTCATGGCGCCGCTGCTGCCGCCGCCGCGTTACGTCAACGCGGACTTTCGCCACTATCCCATCATCCTCTGCGCGCCAGAGGCAAAGGCGAAGGCGCGGCTGATTTCCGACGGACGCGGACTCAATCATCGCGGCGGCGCGCGGAGTTGGAACGACGTGGGCGTGCCCGTGACGTTTCGCGTCGGGCCGGACGAATTTTTGTTCGGATCGTTGCGCGATCGCGTCAGCGAGCCGACGCTCGCCGAGGGCTGGATGCCGATCGCGGAGATCCGTTACAGTCATCGGTCGCCCGTGCAATCGGAGGGTCGGGTCCCGCTCAATCAGGAAAAACGCGAGCTGCCGCCGGAAATTTACCGGCTCGAGGCGTTTGCCAGCACCGCGCCGGACCTCGCCGCCCACGGCGTGGTGTTTGTGCGCTTCGATCTCGCGCAGGGCACCAACGGCTTCGTCGCGGTCGACGTCGATGCGGACGGTCCGGTGACGTTAGAGCAGGGCCGGTTGATCGATGCCGGCGGCCGCGTGCGGGCGATCTTTGATGCCAGTTGGAAACGCGAGCGCGGCCGGATGGTGGCACGACTCCGGCCGGGCGGCGCGGTGACGCTCGCGGTGCCGACGGTGCCGCTGGCCCGCGAGACACCGCTCTCGGTTTCGCCTGCGGGCTATATCGAACAGCGCGCGGCGTGTGCGGCGACGTGGCGCGAGTGGGTGGGGCGCGGCGCGCAGGTGGAGGTGCCTGAGCCGCTGGTAAACAACGCGTGGCGGAACGCGCTGTGCCAGAACTTCCAGCTCATCGCCGAAGGGCAGCTGCGGTACAGCACGGGGAACCAGTACGATCGCATTTACGCCGGCGAAGGCAGCGACGCCGTCATGGCACTGCTGGATTGGGGCTTTGCCGCGGAGGCACGGCGGTTGATCGAACCGATCCTTGATTTCACGCGCAAAGGACTCGAGCAGCACCAGGCCTCGTTCAAGCTGAACAACGTGATTCGCACCTACTGGCAGACGCGCGACGCCACCGCGGTGCAGGCCCTGCGGCCGCGCTGGGAAAAGGAGGCTGCACGCCTCGACCGCGGTCGCACCGGCGCCAACGGCCTGTATCCGCCGGAGCAATATTGCGGCGACATCCACACGCTGGTGCAGAGTCTCAACGCCAACGCCAAGGCCTGGCGCGCGCTGCGCGATCTCGGGGCGATGCTGGCGGAGATGGGCGGTGACGACACGGCCCGCCACTACACCACCGAGGCCGCGGCGTTTCGTCGCGTCGTGCTGCAGGCCGTCGAGCAAAGCGCGGTGCGCACCACCACGCCGCCGTTCGTGCCGATCGCACTCGATGGCGGCGAGCCGGCGCACGATCCGATCCTGCATTCACGGATCGGTTCCTACTGGAACATCATCATCGGCTACACGCTCGGCAGCGGGATCTTTCCGCCCGGCAGCGAGCAGGAGAACTGGATCCCGCATTACCAGGAACGGAACGGCGGCATCTTTCTCGGCCTGGTCCGATCGGGCGGCGCGCAGTTCAATTTCTGGACCAATGACCAGCGCGTGAATCCGCTCTACGGCACGCGCTACGCCCTCGACAGCCTCCGCCGGGATGAACCCGAGCGGGCGCTGGTGAGCTTCTATGGCACGCTCGCGCAGGGCCTGACGCGCAACACGTTTGTCGGCGGCGAGGGCTGCACGCTCGAGCCGGTGGACGCCGAGGGCCGGATTTTTTATTGTCCGCCGAACAGCACCGCCAGCGCGCACGTGCTGGCGATGCTGCGCGGGTTGCTCGTGCAGGATCTCGATGGCGATGACGACGGCCGGCCCGACACGCTGCGACTGATGTTCGGCACGTCGCGACGCTGGCTCGAGGACGGCAAGACGATCCGCGCGGAGCGCATGCCGACGCCGTTTGGCGAGGTGGCGGTCACGTTGCGGTCGCAACTGCAGCGCGGGGAAGTGCTCGCCGACGTCAGCTTGCCGGAGCGCAATCCCGCGCCACGGACGTTGCTGCGCGTGCGCGTGCCCGACGGCTGGCGCGTGCGCGGGGCGCGTGCGGGCGATGTAACGATCCCGACCGACGCACAAGGTACGGTTGATCTCTCGGCGCTGCGCGGCCGGGTGTCACTGCGCTTTGCCGTCGAGCGACGGTGACGCGGGGCCGATCAGTTCGTGAGGTAAGTGCAACGTGGCTACGAGCGCCAGCGAGTGGCCGGCCCGCCACGCGCGGAACACCGCCCGAAACGACCGCGCTCAGAACAGGCGCTCGAAGCCGAGGCGGGCGAAGACGTTGCCCTGTGATCCGTAGGTGGGACCGCTGAGCGTGCGCATGTAGCCCAGTTCGAACTTTGCCGTGACGATTGTGAGCTGCACGCCGGCGCCTGCGGCCAGCCACGAGGCGTGTTGCGGTGACGCGGCCAGGCCCGCGGCGTCGATCAGCAGCAGCGGTTTCACGGCGAAAATATTCGCCTGATCGATGACGAAGTGAGCGGCCGGCCGGATCTGGTCGAAGACCTGCGCTGCCTGCCGGCGGGCTTCGTCCGGCGAGAGCCCGTCTTTCGTTTCGAGCGTCGATTGCAGCAGATTCGGTCCGGTCTGCGCGATTTGCGTGCGGAGCAGTTGTTTCAACGTCAGCGGCGTGCCATCGGGGCCGGGCAGGTCGGTGGCTTCGTTGGGAATGAGCGGGCGCGACCACGGCGGAATGGGCAGCGCGACGTTGAGATTGAGATGCCAGTAGCTCGTGCCGCCGATCGCGGTGCCGGGCTTGGACCGGAGGCTGCCTTGCGCCTTGCCGAGACTGCGGAGCAGCGGTCCGTCCGGCATCGTCGCGAGCGTCGGGCCGCCGGCGCTCTCATAGAGAAACTGGCCCTGGCCGCCGCCGGCGAAAAAGCGCCGCGGCTGCGCGAGGTTGCCCCACGTCTGACCGGCGCCGGCGATGAGTTCGAGGCCCGCGCTCTGGTTCACGCCTACGGCGATTTCCCGCGCGTAACCGGCGCGGGCCGATAGGCGCTGCGCCGTGCCGGCGGGACCGGCGGAGAGCGTGTCCTGCCATACCGCGGCGCGAAAAAATCCGAGCCAGCGCGGCGGGATGGTTTCAAACACCGCGCGGCCGCCAAGTTCGTGCGTGACGGACCACGGCGTGTTCGTCGCGGGCGCGATGAAGCGGTGGCGCACCGAGGCGAAGCGGGCGTCGGCGAGCAGCCGGGTGTTGGCGTTGAACGCCAGCGCGACTCCGCTCGTGCCGCTCCAGGTGGCGGAATCATAACGTGACTCGCCACGAGGCTCGCGGGCCGCACTGGCTTCGATACCGGCGGACACCTGGCGGAGCAGTCCCGTCTGCCAGTCGCGCACGCCCCGCATCGCGGCGTCACCGGCGTACAACGACGAATCGAGCGACTTCATCCCGCCGGCCCGGAAGCGCAGGAAGCGCGCGGGCGAGTTTCGGTCGACGACCGATGCCGGATTGAACTGCCAGGATGATCCGATGGTCGGACCCAGCGTGCGATCGCTGGCAAACGTCAGCCGTGCCGGCAGCAGCGGCGGCGGCCCTTTGCGTTGCGCGGAAGCGGCGGTGAGACCTCGCGCGATCGGCAGGATGCGCGCACCCGGGTCGTCGAGCGGCAGGAAGACGTGGAGCGGTCGGAGCGTGACCGCGACCGTATCGCCCTGGGTACTACCGACGGGATCGAGTTCGAATTGCGCGTCGACGTAGGTGGCGCTCATCGCGCTGCCACCGGACGCAGCCGCGGCGAGCTCGGCATGGCGGGTGAGATGGCTGGCAAGTTCCCGCATTGCCGCGTTCAGGTTTTCGGACGTCAGGCGCTGGCCGACCTTGAGCGACAACTCGGCGGGCCGCAGCGTGGCGGGCCGAAACGCGATCGCCACCACCTGGCGACCGAAGGGCGACGTGGCCGTGGTCGATGACGGCACGGTGGCAGTCGGCCGCTCGCTGCCCGTCTCGAGGGAAACAGGCTGCGCCGCGGGGGTCAGCGGCAGCAGCGCGAGCGCCCACGCCGACAGCAATCGCAGGGGGTGACGCAGTGTATCAGTTGCTGCGCCGAACGTGGCCGCACCGAGCGGATCAGAGTTCGACATTGACCACGTCCGCCATCGCTTTCTTCAGCGTGGTCTTTTGCGTGGCGGTCGGAGGCTTGCCGGGCTTGAGCTCTTTGGCCGCGGGAAAGACGCGCTTCACGAGGACGTCGGCCTGCTTCGAGGTCACGCCGTTGGAGACCATTTGCTGAATGGCCTTTTCCTCCACCGGGGAACCGGCGGTGAACGACACGTGCACGAGCGGCACCTCCTGATCCGGTTTCAGCTGAAACAAATCGAACACCAGCTTCCACATCGCGTCCGCCTCCGGCGTGCACGATCGCTCCACGTTGACCTTGAACTTGTAGCCTGACTCCGGGCTGAAAACCATGATTTCGAGCACGAACGGCCGGCAGACTTTGGGACCAATGGAGACGACACTGATTTTGGAAGGCATGGGAGTGGACAGTTGAAGAAGGCTGCGGAGGAACGGGAGCGGGAGGAGGACCGTCGCCCCCGCTTGTCCGACGGGTGGAGCTTTATCCCGGAGGCCACGTGCTACAAGCACCTTGTAAACGCGCCTTTCCTGGCCCGGTGCCGCGGGTTCAGAGTCGCGCGCATCGCGCGTGCGCGACCGTGGCAAAAGCGTGTAAAAGCGGGTTCCACTTCTACCCATGCGTTAATCGTAGAGGAGCGAATGGCGCGATCCGTGCCGATGTGGCAGAGTATGGCCATGCAACTGATCCAAGCTCTCCTCTCGCTGGCGGTGCCGGTGATGTTTGGTCTGGGCACCGTGATCACGATCGTCGCTCTCCGGCGCGCGCCGGAAGGCAGTGAGGACAACGAAGGCTTTCACTACCGGCACGCATTTCAGGTGCCGCGCCCGGCCCCCGCCCGGCGCTCGACGGTGGACACGATGCCGCCGATGGGCGGCACGCATTTCGCGTAGGCGGAACGTCCGATTGTATCCGGCCCAGACGGACGTCTCGTTCCGTTGCGGTGCCGGCGGGCCGACTGGCCCATGGCCGTTCGGCGAATGGTGACGCCGCGCGCGCTGCGGTAAGGTCGTCGGCTCAATGCTGTCCTTTGCGCCGCTTCGTCCTGCCATGAACCTTCGTGCTGCCTCCTCGCCTCTCTCTGTCCGCTGGATTCCCCGCTGCATCGTCCTGCTCACGGTGCGCGCGTTGCTGACTGCGACGGTTGTGGCGGTTTACGGCCAGCAGCCGCTCGTGCCGTTGCCGGTGCTGCCGCCCGGGGCGGAGATGACGTTCAAGCCGCTCGCCGAAGGAACGCCGGACTCGTTCGATTTCGAGGAGGCGCGGCTGCAGGCGGAGGCGAACGGCCAGAAGCTCCTCGCCGATCTGCGCACCATCGGGCCGATTTCGAATCTGCCGGCACCGGGGTCGGCGGAGTTTCGGCAGCTGCGGGCCGACGCTCTCGCGATCGTGGAACGCCGGTTTCAGGAGAGCAGGGCCGCGCTGGAGCCCGACGCCGCCGCTGCCTACCAGACGGGCGTCACGTGGTCGCCGGACTTCAGCGCGGCCGAGCGGACCGTGACGCCGGCGGATCGTGAGCGCGCGCGCCGGGCGTCGTATTCCGTCGCCTACGCCGTCACGCACCTCGCCCGCCCGCGCTTCCTGGTCGCGTACGCCGCCGCCGTGTTTGCGCTGGATCCCGGGAGTGCGCTCGGCGCCGGCAACGCCGCCGCGGCGATTGTGACGAGCGGGGAGCGACTGTATCCCGATCGCGGAGACGCTGCCCGGCTCCAGCCGTTTCGCACCGACGCCGCCGTCGTGTACCGCTATGCGCTCGCCGCGAGCGTGGAGGCGGGAAAGTGGACGCCCCGCAGTCTCGGCGTGCTGATCGCGCTCGGCAATCTGCACGTTGATCGGCAGGCCCCGGAACAGGCGCGACCGTTGCTGTTGGCGGCGATGCAGCTGGCGCCGAACTCGTGGGACGCCGCGGTGGCGCTGGCGGGTTGCTACGAACTGCAGGGGAAAAAGGATCTCGCCCGGGCCGTCGTTCGCAACGCGCGCCTGTCGCCGTCCTCGATCCATGCCACCATGGCCAAGGGTTCGAAGCATCTGGCGGAGACCATGGAGGCCTCGGGACTCTCGCCCGAGTCGCCGGAAGCCGAGATCGACGCCGTGCTGAAGAAACTCGATCAGCAGGAGTTCCTCACGGCGGCGGACTTCGTCGCGCAAATGGATCAAAGCGAACGCAACCGCATGCGCGCGTTCGTCAACAACCTGCCCGCCAAGGGCAGTTACCGCGCCCCCGAGATCGACGGGCTTACGCCGTTCTCGACCGTGAAGGCGATCAATCAACCGGCCGGGATCCAGGCCCTCGGCGATTTCGCGGAGAAAGTCGGCGCCTACAGCCTCGTGCTCATGGGCCGCATGATGCAGCAGCAGGAGGAGTTTCTCGCGCGACTGGGCCTGACCGTGCAGCTCAACGTCGACATGAACGACGTGTTCGCGCACCCGGAGAAGTATCGCCACCACGAGGTCAAGGGCACGGTGAAAGGCGTGGAGCAGCTGAAGAGTCGCGTTGCGCAAATGAAGCTGCAGGCGCAACAGGCCCAGCGGGAGCTTGCGACCGGAAAAGTGGATACGCTGCTGAAGATGGGCGCCGCCTCCGATCCGATGCTCGCGGTTTTCCAGCTCAAGCCGTGGCGGTACGCCAACCCGATGGACGTGATGATCCAGCAGTATAACGCCTCCATGCTCGGCAAGAAGCTGCACGCCTATAACGCGTATTTTTTCAGCGTGAACGCTCGCGCGCGCGAGTCGCTGACCGAGATTGCCGAACTGCACGCGCAGAAAGTCGCCGGCATCCGCGAGCAGGAGGAAGCCGTGATGAAGACCTTCCAGGAGCAGCGTGCGGCCGCCGCCCGCTCCGGCCAGAACGTGTACTCCGCGGAGTGGCGTCTCCGCGAACACAACATCCACGTCACGTTTCTCCCGCAGTACAATGACGCGGTCGACTTTGCCTGGAAACAGGCCACGCAGGTGGCGGCGACGACCTACGAGCGGAAGATCGCCCCGCGCGCCGAGCGTTTCTACTACGATGTGTTCCGGCACATCGCGCTGATCTCCGATCCGGCGGTGCGGGCGCGGAAGCAGCGCGATTTCGCGCAAATGCTTCACTACGGCGTGTACCAGGGGCTCGTGAACGTGTTGTCCGCCTTTGGATCATATGAGTACCGGGAGGATTGGGACTGCCACTGCGACGTCGGTTCGCTGCGCGCACAGGCGGAGCAGGAGCAGCAGGCCCTCGATGTGATCGCGGAGGCGCGCCGGGCCCGCGAAAACGAAGCCAAGCTGCGCTTCAAGGCCGGCGTGCTCCCCGAGTCGTCGCCGCTGTTTGAGCGGATCGATGCGTACGGGACCGACTTGAACATCCCGGGCATTCCGCTCCTGAGCGGCCGGATTTCCTGCGCCCGCACGACCGTGACGCTCGGCGCCGATTTTCCCGGCACGTATGCACCGAAGGTGAATTTCACGTTCACGGAAAATGCCTTCACCGGCGCGACCACGCGCAGCGGTGGCATTGGCCTCGGCGCGAAGGTGAAGGACGGACCGGTGACCGCAAGCGCCACGCTCGCCGTCAACGGATCCATCGCGATCGACGGCAAGGGAGTAGTCACCGACTATTCCGTCACGGGCACGAGTGAGCTCAAACTCGAGCTCGGGCCCGCGAATGTCCACGCCGGCGCGGAGATTGGCTACACCCCGGGTGGCGGCCTGACCAGTGACGTGAGTGCGGGCGCGCAGGTGAGCCTTTCCGAGCCCAATGGATATTCGGGCGAACTGAGCTTCGAGGCGTCGGCCCGGCGCGGCAGCACGTTCACCGCGAAGGCGGAGTACAATTACAATCCGTTTAGCGATAAGTATGACCAGATGATCAACGAACTCGCCGAGGATGTGTCCGATTTGTCGATCGACACCAGCATCAAGAAGGAGATTTGGTCCGGCAGTTATTCATTCTGAAAAGTGGGTGAGGGTTGCGAGGTTGCTGCGCTTGGTTGCGGCGCTTTTTGAGCGTGAAGCAGCGGAGGGAAACTCACATCCTTCCGGATCGGCCATTCCGGCCGCTGCTTGCCCAACGCTTCAACCCTCGGCTTCCCCGTGACCTTTCTCTCGTTCCGTTTCGCACCGCGGACCTTTCGTGTCGTCGCCGCCCTGATGTTTCCCGGACTTACGCCGGCCGGGCTCGTGGCCCAAACCGTCGCTGCTCCAGCAACGAACGCGGTGGCGCAGGACGAGGCGCTGGTGCTGAGTCCGTTCGTGATTTCCACCGGACGCGATGCCGGCTTTGTGGCCGCGTCGTCGCTTGCGGGCGGTCGGCTCGCCGGTGACCTGAAGGACACGCCGGTGGCGTATTCGGTGCAGACGCGCGAGTTCATCGACGCGCTTGGCCTCGACAGCGTCACCGAAGCGAGCAAGTGGACGGTCAATGTCGCGGACGTGCGCGACAACGGCGCGACGGAGATCTTTGGCGCGGCCACGCAGATTTCCTTCCGCGGCGGCTCCAGTGCGGCGACGCAGCGCGACTTCTTTCCCTTCGCGGTGAACTACGACAGCTACAACCTCGAGCGCATTGACTACGCGCGCGGGCCCAACGCCGTCCTCTTTGGCAACGGCGACTTCAGCGGCACGATCAACGCCGTCTCCCGCACCGCCCGCACCGACAAGAGTTTCAACGAAGTGCGGCTGTCGTACGGCTCGTGGGCCAACCAGCGCTTCACGCTCGACTCGAATATCGCGCTGAACCGGCGCGTGGCGCTGCGCCTCGATCTCCTCTATGCCGATCGCGGTGGCTGGCGTAAATTCGACATGGAGCGCAAGCGCGGCGCGACCCTGGCTGCCACCGTCAATGTCACGTCCACGACGCAGCTCCGCCTGCAGGGCGAGGTCGCCGACGTGCGGCGCAATAATCCGTTCATGACGTTCACGGATCGCTTTACCGGCTGGGACGGCGTCACGGTGCTCGACGCCCGGGTGCCGACGACCGGCCTGCCGTCCGACGCCACCGCGAAGGGTTACAGCCAGTGGGGCAACGCCACGACGCCGTTCTTCGTCTACGCTCCCGCCTTCAACGGCACGCTCGATCTCTCGCGCACCGGTCAGACGCTCGGTGGCAACGCCAACGCGTCCGTCCCCGTCGGCGGCCAGCTGGCGGTCGGGCCCAGCGCGAACATCGCGGGCAACCCGTTCAACGAGGCCCTGAATCTCCCGGGCACGCGTTTCGACCGCGCGATCGCCGGCTCGCGCTTCCGGTATCCAGGCCGTGAATTCGCGGTGTCATCGAACAATCCCTCGTTCGTCCAGCCCGCGCGCGCGTTCTCCGTTTTCCTCAACCAGCGGATCGGCGAGCACCTCTTCGCGAGCCTCGATCACAACTATTCGCGGGAGCGACGCACGACCGAGTACATCAACAGCCGCGGCCTGCCCCAGGTGTACATCGACATCAACCGCAACCTGCCCGACGGCTCGGCCAACCCCGAGTTCCTGCAGCCGTACAGCCAGGGCTACCGGCTGCGCATCCGCGTGGGCGCGCAAACCGAGAGCACCCGCGCCGCGCTCGCCTACGTGCTCAAGAACACGCGGCTGGGCGACTTCAGCGTCAACACAGCGTGGCAGCACAGCAACAGCAACTCGGTCAGTGATCCGACGGTCTTCACCGCGAAGCGCAGCACCGATCCGCGCACCTGGGTGACGCCGGCCTACACCGACGTCGTTTACTATCGTTACTACTGGGACAAGCCGGACCTGCCGACGCCGGAAGTGCCGTCGGTGAATTACAATGGCACCACGTATCAGACGGGCTGGGTGAAGGACATCGGCGGCACGACCGTCGTCCCGGCGATCAACTACACCAAACTCGACACGTTTCAGGCGGCATTGAAGGGCACGTTGTTCAAGGGTCGCATCCACCTGCTGGGCGCCGCCCGTAACGACCAGTATGTCGCCTACAGCCGGTTCTCGCGCGTGCCCGGCGAGTATCCGGCCGACTGGGACGGACTGACGTACTATTACCGTCCAGATGCACCGGCTGATTACGGCACGCTCAGCTACACGCCCAAGACGGCCGCAGGCGTTCCCACGGGCAGTGCGGTGCCGGCCTCGTCCCGCCCGCGCACGGGCCTCGTGGCCCAGCCCCAGTATGCGAACGATCGTTTCCAGGACGATTACGCGCCGCCGGAGGTGAACGTGAAGAAGACCACCTTCACCGTCGGGGGACTGGCTTACGTGATGCGCGAGCTCGGCCTGTTCTATAATTACTCGACGACGTTCAATCCCAGTGCCGCGCGCCAGAACATCTATGGTTCTTACTACGGCCCGCAGGTGGCCGCGGAGTGGAGCGCGGGCCTGCGGCAGACGCTGGCGAACGGCAAACTCTCGGCGACGCTCGGTTATTATCGCGGCCGGCAGACGGGCCAGGTCTTCGACTTCAGTTCCACGGCCCAGGCCAACCTCAATACCTTCGCGACCGCGAGTCCGACTCCCGCCACGGGTCCTGCGCCCGCCGCGGGGCTCGGCAATCTCCGCGGGCTCACGCCGGTGCCGCGTTTCTTCGATACGCGCGACTCGAACAATGAAGGCTATGAGTTCGAAGTCGTGGCCAATCCCACCCGCGCCCTTCGGCTCACGGTGAACGGCGCGCGCCCGCGTACGTATCAGAGCAACGTCGCGGCTGACTTCGCCGGATTCTACGCGCGGAACGAGCCGGTGCTGCGCCAGATCGCGGCGGACACGAGCGTGCAGATCGATTCCCGCACTCAGATCGCGGCCGTCAACCTGGCTGTGCCCACGACGATTCGCTCCCCCGACGCCAACGGCGTCGCCAGTGCGTGGAACAGCCTGCAGACCATTCGCGCCAATGTTGTCGGCGGCTCGCAGTTGGTGACGCGGCTGCCGTTGCTGACGGGAAACATCTTCGCGGACTATTCCTTCCGTGAGGGCCGGCTCAAGGGTTTCAAGGTCGGCGCCGGCGCCAATTATCGTGGCCGCCAGGCGATCAGTTATCGCGGCGGCGACACGGTCGTGGATCCGGCGTCACCGACCAATGCGATCGACGATCCCAGCGTCGGCGCGCTCGATCCCGTTTACATGCACGGTTACACGACCGGCACGCTGGTGTTCGGCAAAAACTTCAAGCTGACCGCCGGCTACACGCTCCAGCTGGACTTCAAGATCGACAACGTCCTCGACTACAGCGCGCCCCTCTACGTCGGCACGGTGCAACGTCCCGTCGGCGGCAATCTCAGTTCGCCGGCGCGCGTGGCGACGCCGTCGAATCTCTATTTCCTCACGCCCCGTAACTACACCCTGAGCGCCAGCGTGCGTTTCTAGGCCTCGGCCACTTGGCGAACGGGAAGGCGCCGTCCGCGCCCGGGTCGTCGCGAGCAAGGTGACGGACTAAACTTAGTCCTTGCTTAATTAAGCCGCTACTTAAACGTAGCGGCATGCAGAGTCTCCTGCCCGCTGCCGACTGGCCCCGCGGATCCGTCGTTGCGCTGATCCCGCGCGTCCGCTCCGCCTCGAGTGCTGGCCGCGTGGCTGCGAGCGCGAGCGAGTGGCGGTCAGCTCCTGCCTGCGTGCGGTCGGTTGGCCTTCGCTTATCCCCGGCGCCGGCCCGTTAATTGTGTCCCTCGTCCTGAATCCGTTTGGCCAATCGTCGTACATAAATCCCACCTCCCATGAAAAAAGAACACCGTGCCCAACCAGCCATCGTCTCCCGTGAACACTGGCTCACTGCCCGCCGCGAACTGCTGCTCGAGGAAAAAAACCACACCCAGGCGCGCGATCGCCTCGCTGCACGACGCCGCGCGCTGCCGTGGGTGAAAGTAAACGAGACTTATCTCTTCGAGTCGCCGGGCGGCCGGGTTTCGCTTGTGGAGTTATTCGACGGTCGCAGTCAGCTCGTCGTCTATCACTTCATGTTCGGTCCGGGCTGGGAGGAGGGCTGCAAGAGCTGCTCCTTTGTGTCGGATCATCTCGCGCCGGCCGTGGTGCACCTGCGGGCGCGGGACGTGGCGTTTGCCGCGGTTTCGCGCGCGCCGCTCGCTGAACTGGCGCCGTTCAAGGCGCGGATGGGCTGGACGTTTTCCTGGGTGTCATCCCACGGCAGCGAATTCAATCACGACTACCAGGTCTCGTTCACCCCGGCCGAACTGGCGCAGGGCAAAGTGCGTTACAATTACGACCTGATGGATTTTCCGCTGGAGGAGGCGCCGGGGTTGAGCGTCTTTGCCCGCGATGCGGCCGGTGACGTGTATCACTCGTATTCAACCTATGGACGCGGGCTCGAGCCGTTGATCGGAACGTACGCGTTGCTCGATTTGGTGCCGCAGGGGCGCAACGAGGACCCGGAGCAGACGATGAGCTGGGTGCGTTATCATGACCGCTATGAACCGTCCGCCGAAGCTGTCGCAGCGCGCTGATCCTGTCCCCCGTTGGGCGCGCTGGTGGTGGCCGGCGGTGATGCTCGCGTTCACGCCCAAGTGCGGGCTTTGCCTGCTCGCCTACGGTGGTCTGGGCGCAACGCTCGGAGTGGGCGGTGCGGAGATGTGCGGCGCGTCGTCGAGTTCGGACGGCGCAGCCGCCTGGGCCTCCGTGCTGGCGTGGGGCGGCGTGGCGGGCGGATTTGGCGCGCTATGCTGGCTCGCGTACCATGGTCGCGTCGCGCTGAGGCCGGGCCACTTTCCGCCGGCGCGGCATTGCGCTGCAGCGCGGCGTGCGTTCACACTGCCGGCACCCCATGAACCGCCGTACGTTTCTCCACTCCACCGCGGCCGCGGGATCACTCGCGGCGTTTTCGATCCCGTCCTTTGGCGCCGAAAAATCGGGCCGGAAGTATCGTACGGCGATCGTCGGTTGCGGCTGGTGGGGCGGCAATATTCTCGGCGAGGCGATGGCGAGCGGTCAGTGCGAGGTGGTGGGCCTGTGCGATGTCGATGACCGGCAGATCGCCGCGACGGCGGAGAAGGTGGGCAACGTCACCCGCGACACGCCGCGGCGCTACCGCGACTACCGCGAGCTGCTGGCGAAGGAAAAGCTGGAGATCGTGATCGTGGCCACGCCCGATCACTGGCACGCGTTGCCGACGATTGCGGCGGTGAACGCGGGCGCGCATGTTTACGTGGAGAAACCGATCGCGCACACCATCGGCGAGGGGCAGGCGATGTTGCGCGCGGCGCGGCGCGCCGGCCGAGTGATCCAAGTTGGCACGCATCGCCGCACCTCACCGCATTCGATTTCGGCGCGGGAATTCATCCGCTCCGGCAAGGTCGGCCAGATCGGCATGATGCGCTGCTTCGTCAATTCCGGAGGCAGCGGCCCGGAGCAGCCGCTGGCCACGCAGCCGGTTCCCGCCGGGTTGGATTGGGATGCCTGGTGCGGACCCGCGCCATTGCGGCCGTTCAACGGCACGACGAACAACCGTGGCATTCACCCGCGCGGTTTTCGTCAGTATCTCGACTACGCGAACGGCACGCTCGGCGACTGGGGCATTCACTGGTTCGATCAGATCCTCTGGATCACGGGCGAGAAGTGGCCGAAGCGGGTGTTTTCCACCGGCGGCCGCCCGATCAAGGGACCACCGGTGTTGACGCCGAATGAACAGACCACCGACGCCCCCGACCACCAGTTGGTGAACTTCGAGTTCGAGAAATTTTCCGTCGCCTGGGAGTCGCGCGCGTTTGCCGGCAACCCGGTGGACAAGGGCGAGGGCGTTGGTTGCTACTTCTACGGCACCAAGGGCGTGTTCCGCCTGGGCTGGCGCGGCGGCTGGACGTTTCATCCGGCGGACGACAAATTGCCGGTGCTGCACGAGGACGCGAAGCTCAACAAGCCGGACGATCAGAACATCCGCGAGCTCTGGGCGGACTTTCTCGACGCGATTAAAACGGGACGCCGGCCGATCGCCGACATCGAGGAGGGCCATCGTTCGACGAACTGTTCGCTGCTGGGCATGATCAGTCTGAAGCTTGGCCGCAGTGTCGAATGGGACGGCGCCAAAGAAGTGATCGTGGGCGATCCCGAGGCAAACCAGCTGTTGCGCCGCGCCTATCGCAAGGGGTGGGAGTATCCGACGTGATGTGACGCCGGGGAGGATGAATTCCGGGCGAGGCGAGCACTCCGCGGGACGGATTGCCGCGCAGACTTCGGTCGGAACGGGAGCGGTTCATCGACGTAGGTCCGGTAGTCGGCGGTGAGTTCCTCGCCTCTGCGTATCCGACGCAGCGTACGAAAGCGTCCGTCGTCACCGGCGACGACGTTGGGGCGGGGGGAGTGGTTGATGTACCACCCGACGGACAGCCGGTTCAGGTTGGGTGGAACCCCCAGCAGGTTGCCCGACACCATGCCGAAGTCCTCGTACAGCGCGCGAATGGCCTTGGGGAGCCGTCGCACCGCGGCCCGCGACACCCACGCGACCTGCGGGCTCTCGCCCTGGAACACGAGAGCCCGGGCGGGAATTGCGCGGATCGCCCGCACGCCCACGCCATGAATGCGTGACGGACCGATCCGGGCGTACACTCCCTCATGCGGCGCGGGGCGAACGGGGTCAGGCTGTTTCGCGTTGCGAAGTCCGCGGCGAACGGGGTCAGGCTGTTGCATGTTGCAAGGGGACGGAGCGAAGGGATCGGGGCGCGCTTAAAACGCGACATGCAGCGGATCGGCGCCGATACGGGCGTGGCGGTCAAGCGCGTCGATCTGGGCCATCTCGGCATCCGTCAGGGCGAAGTCGAAGATCGCGGCGTTCTCGAGGATGCGTTCCCGGTGCACTGACTTCGGAATCGTGACGATCTCGCTTTGGACCTCCCAGCGCAGGACGATTTGGGCGGCGGTCCGGGCGTGGGCGCGGGCGATCGCGACGAGCAGCGGATCGTTCAACAAGTCCCGCCCCTTCATCAACGGACTCCAGGCTTCGACTTGGATTTTTTTGGCGCGGCAGTAATCGACGAGAGCACGGCTCTGGAGATACGGATGCAGCTCGATCTGGTTGACGGCTGGCACGATCTCCGCGTTGGGCAGCAGGTCGTCGAGATGGGGACGCAGGTGATTGCTGACGCCGATGGATTTGACGCGGCCGGAGCGTTGGAGGGCTTCCATCGCGCGCCAGGTTGACGTGATTTTCCCGGGTATTGCCCAGTGCACCAGGTAGAGATCGACATAGTCGAGGCGGAGTCGTTTCAGGCTCTCCTCGAATGCCGGAGCCACGGTGTCACGCCGGATGTCGTCGTTCCACACCTTCGTGGTGATGAAGAGCTGATCGCGCGGCACGCCGCACGCGCGGATCGCGTTGCCGACGCCGCGCTCGTTGCCATAGATCTTCGCCGTGTCGATGCTGCGGTAACCGGCGTCGATGGCCATGCGCACGACGCGTTCGGCTTCGTTGTCACTGTTGACCTGCCATACGCCGAGTCCGAGGAGGGGCATGGGTAGTCCGTTGTTTAGGGTGATCGTGGTCGGGGGCATTGGGTGGGAGTAAACGGGGCCGAGGACCGTGGGCGAGCTTCGCCGCATGTGACCCATTTGGACGACCCGGCGGTTGCGCCTGCGGGGCGTGCCCCGGTGAGGACACCAGGTCAATTCAATCTCGGCTCGACCGGGCCTAATCGATGCGCTGAGGCTGGGCCTCGTTATGATCCTCAATCAGCGCTCGTGGTTCGCACTTTCTGCCGCTCTCGGCCTGCTCGCTTGCTGCCCCGCGTGGGCGGCTGACCCGACGGCGACGGGCGTCAGCATGGCACCGACGAAGGCGGCGTTCGTCACGCATTTCGTCAAACCGACGGCGGTGGATTGCGCCCAAGTGCTGCCCGCGCCGCCGGCGCCCGGCACGCTGGCCGGCCGCGCGGATCTCGAGGCGGTGCTGCAGGCGCAGGCATGGCGCACACCGGAGCAGATCGCGTGGGCGAAGCGGGTGGACAAGAATGACGCATTCCTTTTCGGCGATATAATCGGCGCCTGGTTTACGCGCGAGAATTTGCCGAAGACGACGGTGCTCATGCGGGCGGTGGACGAGGATCGGCACGAGGTGACGGAGGTGGCGAAGAAACTGTTTGCGCGGGCTCGTCCGTGGGTGGTGGATCCGCGGGTAACGCCTTGCGTGGGCAAGCCGTCAAACGATTCCTACCCCAGCGGACACACCGCCTCGCTCTTCGCCCGCGCGGGCGTGCTCGCGGAGATTTTTCCAGAGAAGCGGACGGCGCTGTTTGATTTCGCCCATCGCGCCGCTTGGGGGCGGGTGCATGGCGGCGTGCACTTTCCGAGCGATCTGGTCGGAGGCTGGATGATTGCGGAGGCCTTCATTGTGGAGCTGCGCAAGAACCCGGACTTCCTGGCGGAAGTCACCGCGTGCCGCGCCGAAGTCGCTCCGTTTGTGAAACGGGAGTGACGGAGCAGGCGGCCGGGGTGGCGCCGCTGCGGGTCACTTTTTCCCCGCGGCAATGTCGGGTCTGAACGAAGGCCGGCCTGCAACGTGCAACAGCCTGACCCCTTACGCGGTGATCTTCGTGTATGCGCGGCCTTCGTTCTGATCGATGCGCTCGGGGCGGCCCTGGTGCGGATAGATGACCTTGGTGTGGTCCATACCGAGGAGGTGCAGGATGGTGGCGTGGAGATCGTGGACGTGCAGCTTGTCCTGCACGGCGTACAGACCGAGGTCGTCGGTGGCGCCGATGCTCTGTCCGCCGCGCACGCCACCACCGGCCATCCACATCGTGAAGCCGGTCGGGTTGTGATCGCGGCCGCCCTTCTGTTCGCTCATTGGCGTGCGGCCGAATTCGCCGCCCCAGATCACGAGCGTCTCGTCGAGCAGGCCGCGCGCCTTGAGATCGGTGAGTAGCCCCGCGATCGGTTTGTCAACGGACCGGCAGAGCCGGGTGTGATTCGTCTCCAGCTCGGTGTGGCTGTCCCACGCACTGCCGGCGCCGCTGTACAATTGCACGAAGCGCACGCCGTTCTCGACCAGCCGGCGAGCGAGCAGGCAGTTGCGGCCGAAGACCGACGTCTCCTTCTGATCGAGGCCGTACAGTTCCTTCGTCGCCGCGGTTTCCTGCCGCAGGTCAACGACGCCCGGAGCCGTGGCCTGCATCTGGTACGCGAGTTCGTAGCTGCGGATGCGGGCCTCGAGCTCAGTGTTGTCCGCCCGCGTCGCGGCGTGCCGCGTGTTGAGCTCGCCGAGGAGATCGAGTTTCGCCCGCTGCCGCGCGGCCGTGACGCCCTTGGGTGTATCCAAATTGCGGATGGGCACGCCGTCGGGACTGAACTCCACGCCCTGATGCACCGCGGGCATGAAGCCCGTGCCCCAGTTGCGCGGGCCGTTGATGACCTCCTTCTCACTGTCCTTGATCACGACGAAGCCGGGCAGGTTCTGATTTTCCGTGCCGATGCCGTACGACACCCACGCCCCGAGCGAAGGCCGGCCGCCGAAGACGGATCCCGTGTTCATCTGGCAAACGCCCCCGGCGTGATTGATGCCGTCTGACACGCACGACTTGATCACCGCGAGGTCGTCCGCGTGCGTTGCCACGTGCGGAAACCAATCCGAAACCCAGAGCCCGCTCTGCCCATGCTGTTTCCACGCGCGCTTCGAGCCGAGAATGGGATTGCCCTGCTCGCCCATCGCCAGAATCGGCTCCTTGAAACTCGGCGGCAGTTTCTGGCCCGAGAGCTCGTTGAGCAGCGGCTTGTAGTCGAAGGTGTCGAGATGACTCGGCCCGCCTTCCATGAAAAGGAAGATGACGTTCTTTGCCTTGCCTGCCTTGCGGGGCAGCTGCTTCGCCGCCGGGGCGAGCGCGCCGGTCGTACCGAACACCGGCTGCTGCAACAGCGCGGCCAGCGCCACCGCGCCGAAGCCGCACCCGGCGGAGCGGAGGAAGTGACGGCGCGACGTGGGAAGATCAAAATTGTGACAGGGCATGGGGGGAACGGGGAACGGGGGGCGGACTGGGCTGCGCTCGGGTGATGTACGATCAGGGAGTTGAGAGGTGAGAGTTTAGAGTTGAGGGAGGGACTTCTCGTTGGCCGACGTGGTTTTGTGCCGTTCTTGGCTTCTGGTTCGTAGTTCGAACTCTCAACTCTCACCTCTAAACCCTCAACAGTTCGCTCCGGCTCAATGCAGATAGATAAACTCGTTCGAATTCAGCAGCACGTGGCAGAGATCAGCCATGGCGCGCACGCGGGGATCGGCACTCTCGGCCGTGCTCGTGCCGCCGGCCCACTCGAAGCCGGCGAGGTGCGATTGCCGCGCAGTCCACGTGAGCCCGGATGAAGCCGTCCAGCGCGCCGGGTCGGAGACCAAAGCATCCTCAGGTTGGATACCAGCCATCACGCGCACGCCGTCGATGCGGCCGTCGAACTGGTGCGGGCTGCGGCGATAGATACCCCCGATCACCGGCGCGGCCTGGCCCGCGCCGAGCTTGCCGAGAATCGAATGCTTCGCCGTCGCCGTGAGCCGCGGGGCGTCCGGTTTGCTGAGATCCGTGACGCTGAAGATCACGGTGCCGTCGGTGCAGGACACCTTCGCCACGATGTGATACGGCACATCGGGTTTGAGAAAGATGCCCGACGGCGCCACTTCGTAGGTGGTGTTCATGTTCTCGTCCTCGCCCACGAGCTGCACGATCACGTTGAACGGCTTGTAGGCGGATTTGCGGCCGGTGACGCCAAGGCTCCAGCCGTGGGCATCGGGCGAGCTCTTGTCGCCGGTCCAGCGTGATGCGATGGTCCGCACCGAGGCGGCGGCGTCGATGCTCGCCACCGTGACGACCGTCTCGATGGTGAAGTCATCGCCCTGCTTCGGCGCGTTGCGCACGATCACGCGTTCGTGCGCGGTGTTCTCGTGAAACCGTCCGAGCGTGGGGTCGGCCGCCGCCTCCAAAGCGATGGGACCGGGCTGACCGCCGGCCTCGTCCCGGCGTTCATCGAGGAAGCGTTCCGCGCGGGCCTTCTCGGCAGCGGTGGGTGGACGGCCCAACGCGGCCTGCCACGCGCTGTCCACGTCCTTGATCTCCGCTGCCATCCGCCGCGCCCGCGCGATCATCCAGTCGCCGTTCATGAAGAGCAGCGCCTGCAGTGGCGTGGACGTGCCCTGGCGATCCGCGATGCTGGAAAACCCAGGCGGCGCATCCATCGCCTTGAGCAGCTCGTTCTGATTGTTGCGCTTCTTGATCGTGTAAACGGCGCGGCGCAGCGAGGTGTTGGCCTCCTGCGGTACGCCACCGACCGCGTTCAGATCGAGTTCGCCGGTGGCGGCGAGGACGGCGTCGCGCACCTGCTCGGCGTCGAGCCGGCGCGGGCTGAAACGCCAGAGGAACTTGTTCGTCGGGTCGAGGCGCATGGCCGTATCCGAAGGTTGGACGCGCGCGGTCTGCCGGTACGTGGCGGAGAGCAGGATGTCGCGGTGCAACTGCTTCAAACTCCACCCCGTGCTGACAAAGCGTCGCGCCATCCAGTCGAGCAGTTCGGGATGCGTCGGCTTCTCGCCGAGGTTGCCGAAATCATTCGGTGTGGCGGCGATGCCGCGGCCGAAGTGATACTGCCAGACGCGATTGACGATCACCCGCGCGGTGAGCGGATTCTCGGGCTGCGTGATCCAGGCGGCGAGGGCACTGCGCCGGCCGCTCGATTGGGGCAGCGGCGTGATGACTGGCTTATCCGGGGCGATCAGGGTGAGAAACCCCGGCTCCACCTCCCGCGTGCCCTTGCGCGATTTCATCTTCGTCGGCGGTGCGGATGGGCCGGTGTCGGTCGCCACGAACGCCGCCATCAGCGGCGCCGGCTTCAGGTGATCGAATTTCTTCAGCTGGGCATCGAGTTCCTGGTAGCGTGCTTTCTCCGTGGCAATCTTGAGCACCTTGATCGGATCGAAATTCTCGCGCTCGTACTGCATCTGGCGCTCGGACATCACCGCGAGGATTTGCTCCATCGGTTCGCGGGCCGCGGGCGGCTTGGCCATCATGCTTTTGATATCGTCCGTAAAGCGGCCGTGGGCGCGCTGGACGTTTTTGTCGAGCGCGGGACCGACGAGCGCCTCCATCTGCTGACGAATGTCCGCGGTGGCTGCTTCCCACGCGGCCTGCTGCGCATCGTACCGGGCCTGTTCCTCGGCGGTGGCGAGCTTGAGGTCCGTGCGCCACAGGACGTTCTCGAAAAACGCCCGCAGCGCGAAGTAGTCCTTCTGGAGGATCGGATCGAACTTGTGGTCGTGACAGCGCGCGCAGCCCATGCTGAGGCCGAGAAACACCTCGCCGGCGTTCGCCGTCATGTCGTCGGTGATCAGGTCGGCCTGGCCGCGCACATCGCGCTGATTCCACTCGTAGATCGGGTTGCGCAAATACGAGGTCGCCACGAGGACGTTCGGATCGCCGGGCGCGAGCTCGTCGCCGGCGAGTTGTTCGCGCACGAACTGATCGTACGGCTTGTCCGCGTTGAGGCTTGCGATCACGTAATCGCGATAGGGCCAGGCGCCGGGGCGGTAGGCGTCGGCGCGGTAGCCATCGCTTTCGGCGTAGCGCACGAGATCCAGCCAGTGCTGCGCCCAGCGTTCGCCGTAGCGCGGGCTCGCGAGCAAGTCGTCGACGAGCCGTTCGAAAGCGTCCGGCCGCCGGTCGTTCACGAACGCTTCGATCTGCGCCAGCGTCGGCGGGAGGCCGTGCACGTCGAAATAGATCCGCCGCGCGAACTCGTGGCGGTCCGCCTCGGGCGCGGGCGTGAGTTTCAGCTCGGCGTGCTTGGCGGCGACAAAGCGATCAAGATCGTTCCGCACCCAGCGGTTGCCCGGCAACGTCGGCGGCACGGCTTTCGCGATCGGCTGGAACACCCAGTACTGACGCTGCTCGGGGGTGAAACCATATTGGTCGCGGGCCGCGTGGGCCACGGCGCCCGGAGCGTCGGCGGGAAACGCGGCGCCGAGCGCCACCCATTTTTCCAGCGACGCCACTTCTGCCGGCGGCAACGGATCGTCGGGCGGCATCTCGAGGTCCGCGTGCGTGCGTCGCACCGCTTGGATCAGGATCGATTCATCGGGCTTGCCCGCCACGACGAGTGCGCCGCCTTCGCCGCCGCGGGAGAACCCCGCCTGATTGTCCAGCCGCAAGCCGGACTTCTGCTTCTTCTCCCCGTGGCATTCGTAGCAGCGCTGCGCGAGGATCGGCCGAATCTGCTGCTCGAAAAAAAACATCGTGGCATGAGCGTCCGGCGCGGCGGCGTCCGCGGCGGACGCGCGGCTGCTGACTCCCCCGAGGGCGGCCGTCAGCGCGACGAACGCGACGGTGGTGCGGACGAATCCCGGCTGCGGGCGTTGCGAGAAGAAGGTCTCCGCAGTGGGTGCGGGAGAAGGGGCGGGGTGGTTCATCCTGAAAATCTGGATACTAACGGGTGCGCAGGGTTGGTGGCCGGCCGGTCGGATGTTCCTTGGCGGCGAAGGCGTGCACGAGGCCGGAGGAGTGGGTTTCACCCGTTTCGCGCACGATGATGAAGGTGACGAGACCATCCCGATCCTCGCGGATGAAGGCTGCGAGTGCGTCGCTGCGAATCGTGAGCGGTTCGCCGGAGCCACCGCGGGGCAGCCAGAATTCCGCCAGCTTCCGGGCGCGGTTTTCGATCACGCCGGCATCATCGCAGGCCGGCAGCGTTTCCCAGGCGAGCGTGGCTTCATCCCAGCGATCGCCGCCTTCGGCTTCGTTGACACCATACACGGCAAACTTCGAGTCGGGCACCATCGCGGTGAAACCCATGCCGCTCGGTTCGGGATCGAGCACGATCTGCGCTTCCTCGACGCGGGACGGCGAGATCCCGGCAACGTCGAACGTGATTACCGCGCGCCGCTCGTTCTTCCGACTGGATTCGAGATCGCTGTGCTTGACCATCAGGAGCGGCTGGCTCCCGGCATTGGTCGGATTGCCGCTTCGCCGCGCATACGCATCGCGCCCGCGACCGAACGACGTCGGAATCGAAGTCCAGCCGTCGATCTGCTGGAGCGGCTGGAATCGCGCGGGCTCCACGATCGGCGCGGTCGCGCCGGAGGCGACGTGGTAACTTTTCCCTTCGGTCAGCCGCCGGACTTCGGTGCCGTCGGGTTGGTTCAGGATGACTTCGCCTTCGAACACGAAGACATGCGAATTGCCGGCGGAACCGGCGGTGACGCCGAAACGCGTGCCGATATCGACGACCTTGAGATCAGCCGTGTCGACGCTGAAGCCGTGCGCGGCCGGCGGGACCTCCGCGGTGAGCGAGCCTTCGAGCAGCCGGCAGTTCATCGCGCTGACGATCTCCAGTTTGCTGGGCGCCTCGAGGACCACGATGGCGCCGCTGTTGAAGCGCAGCGTCACGATGCCTTCGGCCAGCGCGAGCATGCCGCGGCCGAGTTGCGACTGCTCGAGCGTGGGCAGCGTCGAGCCCGACCACTTGGCGTTTTGCGCCTGCACGAGCGTCGCCACGGGCAAGTTGCGCGCTTCGGTGCGAGTGAGGGTGACGTTGAAACCGATGGCCACGGCCGCGGCCGCTGCCAGCACGGTGAATCCCGCGAAGACGGGCCAGCGTGTGCGCTCGGGTGCGCGATCGTCGGCCGCGCTGGCCAGCGTGCGCAGCGTGTCCGTGTCGGCGCGCAGGGCGGCGTGCAACCAGGCGCGTTCAACGTAGGCCGCGCGGAGGTGCGGATCGGCGATGACGTCGCGCTGCAGCGCTTCGCGCTCCGCCGGTGAAAGCCGGTCGTCCAGTGCGCGCTCCACGCGGTCTTCGTCGGTGCGGGAAAGGCTCATGGCGTCGCGGGCGCGTTGAGTTGCCGACGAATGCAGTCGTTCAGTGTGCGGCGAATTCGGCTGAGCAACCGGTAAACGGCTTCCTCGGTGCGCTGGCTGCGGGTCGCGATGTCCGCGATCTCGCATTCGTCGTAGTAACGCCACACCACGATCGCGCGGTGATCGGCGGGCAGTTTGCGGAGGCAGGAGCGCAGGACGTCCGCCTTGCGGTCGAGATGATCGGAGCGGCGATCGATCTCGGCGGCGACCGCCTCAATGAATTCGCGGTCGAGTGGTGAGTCCGGCCGGCGTTTCGCGGCGCGGCGGAAATTCAGGATCTGATGGATGGCGATCGTGCGGCCCCAGGCACGAAAATCCGTGCCGGGCTCGAAACGGTCAAACATCCGCCACATGCTCAGCTTGCATTCCTGCAGGATGTCGGCGGCGTCCGCGGGACTGTTCACCAGGCTGTAGACGTAGGTCGCAAGCGCCCGTTCGTGCTCCGCCAGCAGACGAAGGTACGCTTCGTCGCGATCGGGCGGAGAGAACGGGGTCGGATCCATGCGAATCTAATAGGTCACCGCCGTCCGATTTTGGACACTAAAGTTGCGGCTGATTTATTGCCACGAAGACACGGAGGCACAAAGGTTCCAGACCGCCCGGCCCACCTCGGACTTTGTGTCGTTGTGTCTTCGTGGTAAAGTTCTGCCGTGCTGCCGGTTCAGAACTCGCCTTTGAACCCCACGGAGATTTGCGAGCCGAGGTTCTGGTAGTTCGAAATGCGGGCGTACCGCGGCGTGCCGGGCCCGTAGATCTCGGTGATCAGCGGCTTGTTCGCGATATTTCGGATCACGGCGTACGCGGCGAGGCGGCGGGTGAAACGGTACTCGGCGTTCACGTTCAGCGTCAGGTACGCGGGCATGTAGGTGTACGTGCCGGGCGGCACACCGGCACCAGTGACCGCGGCCTGGCGTTGCACGCCGCGATTGTTCCACGTCAGTTTCACACTGTAGCGCGGCCGGCTCAGGCTGAGGCCCCAGTTGATGCTCTCGCGCGTGAATCCGCTGAAGTTCGCGGTGGCGTCGCCCTCGAGGTGCGTCTTGGTGATATTGAAAAACGCGAGGAAGCCGCCGGCCCACTTCGGCAGAAACGTCAGCGGCTGCTGGTAGTCGAAGTCGATGCCCGACACGCGCGCGTTGCCGACGTTGTTCTTCGTGATGAGGTCGTAGCCGAGGTAGTCGTCGGAAAGGTCGTATTGCGCGAGCAGGTCGGTCGTCGCCGCGGTGCGCGTGGTGCCGAAGAAGTCCGTGATGTCCTTCCGAAACGCGCCGAGCGAGAGGCGTCCGCTGCGCTCGAAATAGTATTCGAGCGACAGATCAAAATTGTCCGCGCTCCACGGCTTCAGCCCGGTGTTCACCACGGTGATGGTGCGATTCGTCTCCGCGGCGGTGGGATCGGTGATGCTGATGTTCGGAATGATCTCGTTGAGATTCGGCCGGCCGATGGTGCGGGCGTAGGCGGCGCGGGCCTGGAGGTTCTCCGTGAGGTGGTAGGTCGCGTTGAGACTCGGATAGAAATTGCCGTACGTGCGGGAGGCGTGCGCGCCGCGATCGCGGTATTGGATCTTTGCGAGCGCGACGGCGTCGGTCGTGACGCGGATCGGCCGGCCCGCGGCGTCGCGGATGAGATTGCCCGCGGCGTCCTGCTGGTAGGTCGCGCGAATGTCGTTGAGCCGGCCGTAGCCGTCGTCGGCCGTGCGTTCATAACGCGCGCCGCCGACGAGCCAGAGCCGGTTGTCGAGCAGGCGCAGGTCGGCGCGCAGGTAGCCGGCGGAAACGGTTTCGGTCAGTTTGCGCGACGCGGCCGTGCTGGTGTTGATCGCGCCGGCCTCGTCGAGGCGGAAGTACTCCGGATTCGATTTGAAGAGCTGCCACATCTTGTACGGGCTCGGCCGCTGCAGGTGCGGGAGATCGAACGGGACGTTGGCGGACGAATAAACGGTGTCGATCACATCGTAGCGCGATACGAGATCGTCGACGGTGTTTGCGACGCGATCGGGTCCGACAAAGGTCCACACCGGGGCCTCGGTGCGGATGTCGCGATCCTGCCGGCGGACGTCGAGGCCGGTGCGCACCGTGAACGGCAGGCCGAGCGTGAACTCGCGGCGGGCGTTGAGGTGCGCGCCGATCAGCACGTCGGCGCTGCTGCGCTGGTTGCTGTCGGCGGTCTGCAGCGAATACGGCGCGAGCGAAAACAGATCTACAGGCGTGCCGGTCGTGGTCGTGGCGGTGAAGGTGCCCGGACCCTGGCGCACGGTGTTGATCTCGCCGTAGCGCAGGTTGAGGTTGCGCACGCGCGTCAGGACGCTGCTGAAAAAGCCGTTGTCGATGTCGCGATACGTGTTCGTCGAGCGCGAATAGAAGCCGCCGCCGTCGAGTTTCCAGACGAGGCCGTTGTGGCGGTACTTGACGCTCGAATGCCAGGTGCGGTCGGTCTTGCGGCGGCCGTCGGTGTCGATGACGGACGAGCCTGCGCCGGGTGCGCTCTGGGCAAACGAGGGATCGTACGCGAGCGGCCGCGTGGTCGAGGTGCCGGTGAGTGAGGTCGTCCACGTTTCAATCATCTGATGCACATCGGTCGTCGTGAACTGCGTGCCGACGGTGAGCATGCCCATGCGGCCGACCTTCCAGTCGAGCGTCGTGCCGATCGAGAGCCGCTCCCAGAACGTGGGCTGGTCGCGCAGGGTGTGGCCGTTGAGAAACGGATTTTCCGCCGTGCCGAAATTCGATGCGCCGTTCACCGGCCGCCAGATCGGCTGCGACATCTGCGTGCCGCTGTAACGCTGCGAGTAGAAGCCGTTGAGCGTGATGCCAAAGGTTTTGCTGAAGGGCGCGATGTAGGAGAAGTCGAGTCCGGGCAGCACGCGGCGGCCGGTGGTCTCGGGTTGCGCGCCGGGCATGTCCTTTAGCGTGATCCACTCGCTGTTCATCACCGCGTTCACGCGATAGGAGAAGAGCGGCTTGCTGCGGTCGAAGGCGCCCTTGCTGACGACGTTCACCGCGCCGCCCATCGAGTCGGCGGGCGAGTCCGGTGTCGGGGTTTTGGATACCTCGACGCGCGCGATGTTGTTCATCGAGAGACCGCCGACCTCGACTTCGCGCGTGACGCCGGACGAGGCGGCGCTGGCCATGCGGTTGCCGTCGACCATCACGGGCGTGGTGTTGGACGGCAGGCCGCGCACGGAGATCGTGCGGGCGTCGAAGGACGAGTAGTTCACGGTCACGCCCGGGATGAACTTGATGAACTCGCCGAGGTTGCCCTCGCCGGCGTCACCGAACGCCTCGGCGTCGACCACGTTCTTGATATTGGGTGCGAGCCGCTGCTCGTTGGCGGCGATGTCGCTCGCGTTCATCTCGCGGTTGGAGGCGACGACGAACTGCGTGAGTGTGACGACGCGGCTCTTGTCGGCGGCACCGCGGCCGAGTTCGACGTCGCGCCGGACGATGGCGCCCGCGGTGACGGTGGCGGCAACAACCTGCGGTTCCAAGCCGGTGAACGTCACGCGCAGCTGGACGTCGCCCGCGGGGACGCCGCTGAGACGAAACTCGCCCGTTGCGTCGGTGAGCGTTTCGAGCCGCGTGCCTGGAATACTCACGCGCGCGTTGGTCAGGTAGGTGTCGCTGGTGGCGTTCAGCACGCGGCCCTCCAGAGTACCGGTGGCGGCGGTTTGGGCGCGCCCGAAGGTCGCGGCGATGAACAAGACAAACCCGGCGAACGCAAAGCGCGCTCCGCCGGCGATCCGGTGGGGGTGGGGCATGGAGTGGGTGGGGAGGGAGCTGGTGGGATCCGGCTCTCTCTATCAGGTCCTGACTAGAACATTTTGGACAACTGAATTGTCCGAAAGGGAAAATCTTCGGAGCGTTGGCTACACTCGTGAGCTCGGCTGGTGTTCCCTAGCCCGAGGCCAGGGGCGGACGTGGCCACGGGCTATTTGATCCGATACCAGATCATCCGCCAGTCGTCGCCGGCCTTCTTTATTTCGCGGGCCACGTCGTCAAAGGGGCGAATCGTCTGCGCCTGGGCATCGATCGCCAGAACCACTCCATTCACCTTCACGACGTTATAGGCGTGATTGATGCTGGTGCCGAATTCGACCAGGATGACGCGACTTCCTTCGGGCGCAGCGTGCATCTTGATATGGAGGTAAAGCGCCCCGTGCTGGCGATTCTTCCCGGTATACTTTTCCAGCTCGCCAAGGGTGGAAGATTGTTCCTCCAGTTTCTGCAAAGGAATGTCTCCGTGGCGGGTGGGAACGTTTTGCCTTCCCGTCTCTGTATAGCGAACGCTGACCGGCGACGCCTTTCCGGTAGCGATCGCCTTGTCTGCTTCGATCGCCACCGGCACGCAGTTCCTCAACCCGCCAAATGGGTTAATCTGTGCGATTAGCGGTAGGAGCTGTTGGCTGGCCTGTTGGAATGCGGGCTTTTTACTGGCGTAGGTTTCGCGGGTGCCGCCTTTTGGTCCGCCAGAGGACGCGCCGAGTACGGGATTCGGCAGGTGCGACGCCGGCTGGTGCGGGGCCGAATTGCCGCCGCTGGTCGTCGCCGGAGCAGGCGTCGGTGCCGGTGCGGGCGATGCGGGCGCCACGCCGGTTTTGCTGTAGGGATCAACTGCGGGCATTTTCGCGGTGTCGTCGAGGCCGATGTTCCGCTTTGGAACTGCAGGTTGGGCCGGCTTCGTGGCCGGCTTCGGGGCGGGCTGAGCGGGCGCGTTCCCACCATTGCCGGTGATCAAGGGCAGTTGCTGGCGGGTGGCGGGCCGGTACAGCCAGCTCGAACTGCTAACGTAGACGTCGCGGCCGGCATGACGGAAGGCGTCGGGAGCCGGTCCCTCGCCGCCCATTTTTTTCCACGTGGCCTGATGGGCGGCGGGATCCTGGCGCCGCAGGTTTGCGGGCGCGCGGGCGTTGATTGCAACGACCTCGGTGTCCTGCACGCGCACCGGCCGCGGTGCGGGCATGGGCAGGCGCGTGGGCGCGCGTTCGTAGATACCGACAGTCGGGCGCGGCGAGCTGGTGCCGCCCGAACCCAGGTTGCGCATTTGCTGGCGCTGATTCTGACGCGCTCGCAGCGGCGCCCGGAAGGCCAGCATGGCGTCGAACATCGTGCCGATCGCGGCGCCGCGTTCGCCGTCGGCAATGCGCCCCACCAGGCTGAACACGCTGCTGTGGCGCACGGCGTTGAGCTGCTGCAGCGCGTGGATGATGAGATTGTTTTCCCGGGCGATGCGAAATTCGGCCAAGGTGCCCTGATGCAGCGTGCCATCCGGAAGCTTGCGATACGCCACGACGAGCGACTCCTTCTCCAGCTCCGCCTGCGTAGGCAGCATCTGGATACCGAAGCGATGACCCTCGATCGGAAAGCGACGCAGCAGCGCGCGATCAAGCGGGTCCAGCCGGCGGTAGTTCATGACCGCATAGGCGAGCCGATCGCTCTGCAGGACGCCGACACCCGGGCCTTCGACGTGCCTGAAGCCGAACGGCCCCAGGAGGCGGTCCATGGCGTCGCCGGCCTTGGTGACGAGGGCGTTCTCTTCGCCCACGCCCGAAAGGGTGATGAAATGGTCGAGCGCGTCGACCAGGTGGGCGGCGTCGGGACTGTTGGGATCGATCTCCTGGATACTCTTGGCGAGCCACGCGATCCCGGCATCGATCACTGCGCGGCGGTCGCTTTCGATTTTGTTTCGTGCCCGCTGTTCCTCCTCATTGCGCAGGCGTTCGGCCTGCTGGGTGTCGAACGATTTTCCCAAGTGTTCCGCGTAGGCCAGGCCGGTGTCGCCCGTCACGAGCTGGCCCCGGTTCACGGCTTCGCGCACGGCTGCGGCCCCGGCGCTCTCCGCCTCGAGTCGGGCGCGAAACGCGGCCTGCCCGGGATCGCCCGTGCGCGAGACTTCCCGCGCGAACACCTGCGACTGGGCGGCCTGGTAGGCGCGGGTGTATTCCGCCTCGAACGGGGCCTTGAATGATCCGACGCCCTTCGACTTGAGACTCGAATTGAACTCCAGATCGGCTTGAAGCTTTAGATTGAACTCGATCGCGCGCGTGGCGGATTCGGCGGCGCTCTGCACGCCCCGCTGAACGAACTCGGCGCGATCCTTGGGCTCCGCCGATCCGGCGATCTTGTACGACTCGAAAATGATCGCCGTTGCCATCTCGGCGGCGGACCCGGCCTCGCTGAGCACGAGCGTGTGGGTCTTCGGTTCGTAGAAGGAGCTGCGGACGTTGCGCAGTTCAATGCGGACGCCCTGTCGGCGGAGGAAACCGAGTGTGTCCATCGTGGACGTCCCGCGCACCGAGCCGGTGAAGACGAGATTTTGCGCGTCCTCCAGCCGGGCCTGCGGCGTGTTCGGCGCCGCGCCGCCCTGGCCCGCCTCCGGCGCGCACGCCACCTGGAGCGACGTCGGGGTCACGTGCACGGGGCCGGCGGTCACCGGGCCGTACGCGGGAAACGCGATCGCCCGCCCGGGCTGAAGGCCGGCCGCGAGCCGCCCGGCCTCGTCTTCGTGCACGCCGTCATATGCGGCGACGGAAAGGGGCGCGGCACCGGCGGGACGCGCGTCGCGTTGCTGCAACGTGTGCACGAGCTCGTGCGCCAGGAGCTGCTGTCCGTCGGGCGTGTGCGGTGCGTAGGTTCCCGCAGCGAAGCCCACGTGCGAACCCACCGTGTACGCGCGCGCGTGCAGCGCGCGGGCGGCGGATGCGGTCCGGGCGTCCGCATGCACGCGCACGCGACTGAAGTCGTGCCCCAATCGTCCGCTCATGGCCGCCTGCGTCGCACCGTCGAGCGGCTGGCCGGGACCGCGCACGGCCTCACCCGCGAGCGCGGCCGGAGTGGGCGGTTCGCCGGGATCGCGTGCGGCTGCGCGGCAGAGCGAAGCAGCGAACCGCGGCACGCCCACCGCGGGCTCCACGGCGGGCGTGCGCACACCTTCCTGCGGTGCCGGCTTGGGCGCGGGCGTCGCCTCGGTGTGGGCAATCGGCGGACTCGGCTGGCGTGCGGGCATAAGCGCGACAAACGTGATCGTTATGGCCGCTCGGGGAGATAAATCTTCCCGTCATGGCCGTAATAGAAGTAGCCGGCGTCGTCGTTCCAGACGGTCACGATGACGCCCTGCCCCCGCCAGCCTTCGTAGCCCGTCAGTCGCTGATAAACGAGCGGCGCATGTTTGGCGTCGGGCACGATCAAGTAGATGCCGGTGTCGGTCGCGGAACGGGTCTGGGCCCGCCGGACCGCGGCGACCGGGCGGGGCGGCATTTCAAGGTGCGACCAATTGTCCATGAGCAGCGTCTGGTCGGCGCCCGCGGCTTGGCCGCGATGGGCATAGAACATCTTCGTGTCCTTCAGCGCCGTCCGCTTCGGATCGTTCCACTCCACCGCCATGCTGCCGCCGCCGTCCTTGCGGGTGAAGCGGACTTCGTGGGCCGTCCATCCGTAGGGAATGGGCGCGCTCGCCAATTCGCCGCTCATCAACTCCAGATCGACCATTAGTTGCCGCAGGCGCGCCTCCCGGGCGCCGAACGTTTCGCTGGTGAGCGTAACCTGGCTGGTGACTCCGGTCGCCGTGACGGTCTCGAACGGCCAGAGGTAGCCGCGGGCGAGGGCGTCGCGCAGGTGCTTGATCAGCGGTTGGGAAAATGCGATCACCGCGAGCCGGCGCTGCCGCAGTGCGGGATCCTCGTTGGCAAAGACGTGGTTCGCCGGCGCGGCGGTTGTTCGGGCGGTGGGCTGGCGCGCGAGCTGTCGCGCTGAATGCTGCAACGGAAAGCGGGCCCGCCCCTGCCAAGTGCCCGCTGACACGGCGTCGGCTTCCTTTTCCGCGGGCGCGGTGCTTGCGGCGACCGGCAGCGGCGTGCCGGCCGTTGTGGCGGGCGCACTGCGCTGCTGCAACGTGTGCGTGAGTTCGTGCGCCAGCAGTTTCCGGCCGTCCTGGGTCGAGGGCGCGAATGCCCCCGGACCGAACACGACGTGCTGCCCCACCGTGTAGGCGCGGGCGCTCACCGCCTCGGCCGAGGCCGCGGCGCGGGCGTCGGTGTGCAGCCGCACGTGGCCGAGATCATGCCCGAAGCGCGGTTCCATGAACGCGCGCGTCGCCGCATCGAGCGGTTGTCCGGGCCCGCGCAGGACCTCGTGCACCAGCGGCGGCGCGATCCCGCCGCCGCCTGTATCCGCATGAGCCTGACGCATGAGCATGAGGCTTTCGTCGGACCGGCGCACGAGGCCCTTCGACTGCCAGTAGATGCGCCAGAACTCATCGTCCTCCGTCTTGCGCTCGGCCGCCGGCTTCAGGCCTTCGCGAAACTTCGCCTGATCGGCGGCGAGCCGGGCCGTTTCGTCACGGTACTTTTGCTGTTCGGATTTTGCGCCCTTCGGCTTTTTCGGCGCGGGGCCGAGCGGAATGGTCACCGTCACGACGCCCTTTTGCTCCGCGGGTTTGCCGGGCGAGGCCTTGGACTCGGTGTAGCCCGCCCCGATGCTGACGCCGCTCGCCGACGTGAGCGTGAGCGACACGTTCGTCGGCGTGCGCACGGGGCCCTCCCACGTCAGCTTCGCCTTCAGGCCGGCCGCGATGAAATCGAGCGGGATCTCGGGAATCGGCACGGGCAATTCACCGTTGGTGGCGATGAGCGCGGACAGTGCGCCGCCGATCGCGACGCCGGTGAGCACCTTGCCCTCGACCGAGCTGAGGAACTCCTTGCCCAGCGCCTCGGCCTTGGCCTTGAGCTCTTTGCCGGCCTTGGTCTCGATCAACGCCTCACCGATCTTCTTCGCGGCCGCCTTGTATTTGTCTTCCTGTGACGGCTCTTTCTTGGTGGCGGGTCCGGTCTGACTCTCCTCGCGCTGGAGCGAGCACGCCCCCGCGGTCTGCGTCACCGTTGCAGCGCCGCCGACGACGACCGACTCAGCCACGCGTTGCGCTTCAAGCTCGAAGGCGTCACCGGGCCGGTTGACCCGCAAGCCGTGACCGGCCGCCGTTGCCACCGGCACCACTGGAGCGAAACGCGGTAGTCCCGCGGCAACGCGACCGTGCGCCGACGACGCCTGCGATGGCGTCGGAGATCGCAGCGCGTTCGCACCCGCCGGGCGGCTCGTCTTCGCAGTGAAATGCGGTGCAGGCATGGGAGGCGGAGGGAAGGGGCGCGAGGATGGAGTTGGGACCTCTCGATCGAACGAGGAACGGGAAGGGAGGTGGGGTTTTCCTGCTGGTTGTTCAGGCGCTGGGGCGGTTCGACGCTTTCAACTTTCAATCTTCAACGTTCAACTTTGACGCGACGCCCGCTCACGCCGGCACCGTGACCCGGTGTGCCGCGCACCACGCAAGCACCGCCGCGGGCGGGCCGCCGTGACGGCTGAGTTTCTTCGCGAGGTCGGCCGGCAGGGTGCTGCCGTGAGCAATCTCCCAACTGTAGCCAGGCAGCGTGCCGCCCTCGGCTTTTTCGCTGCCGGCCGCCCACGCCTGGAGGTCGAGCGGATTCAGTTCCTGCGCACCGGTGCCGAGTGGGGCGACAGTGGCGGTCTTGTGCGCCGCGATCTTGCCGCGTTGTAACAGTTGGCCCAGCGGTAGCGTGCCGAGGCGTTCGTTGATCGCCTGGCGCTGCTGGTTGATGCTCTCGGTCACCATCGCCGCGTAGTGATCCGGATTATTCGAGCCGTGACCTTTCGGCGCGTGCTCGGCAATTGCACCGGCGATCGATTTCGCGGTGCGGTTGGATCCGACTTCGGCCCAGTACGGACTTTTCGGCGTGAGCAGGGCGGCGAACCACGTCATCAACGCCGCGCGGCCGTCCGCCATCGTCGGAAAGATTGCGAGCGGAATGCCGGTGAGGCCGAAGGTGTCGGCGTACGCATGATGGTCGCGGCAGATTTTGCTGATCACGGCCTCGTTCGGCTTGGCCCGGTTGCCGATGGACTTCGGATCGAAGGTCAGGTTGCCGGGATTGTTGCAGACCCAATTCGGACCGATCTGGTGCGTGTCGACCTGCTTGCCCGGCTCCGTCTTGCTCGGCGCGAACAGCTTCTTCACCACCTTGAAACCCTGCGCGTGAAACACGAACCACCAGTCGGGGCCGTCGAGATCGATGACGGTGAAGTCGCCCGGATCGGGTGCCGTCGTCTGCGTCGGACTCACCGGCTTGCGCTGCACGCCGATGGGCGCGGCGCTGACGGCCAGTCGCTCGGCGGGTTGCGCGCAGGCCGCGGCGTTCCGGTCGGCCTGCGCCTCGCACGCGGCGGCGTTCGCCGTGACCGGGCCCGGCTGGGTCTGTTGCGCGACGTGCGTGAGTTCGTGCGCCAGCAGCCGCTGCCCCGCGGCCGTGGCCGGCGCGAAGCGTCCAGCGCCAAACACCACGTGCGACCCGAGCGCATACGCCTCCGCGCCGCAGGCCGCGGCGGCATCGGCCGCGGCCGGTCCCGTGTGAATGCGCACGGCGGAAAAATTCCGACGGAAGCGCCGCTCCATCGTGCGACGGGTGGAGGCATCGAGAGGCTGGCCGCCCTGCGCCGTGGCGGCGGCGAGATAACGCGGCACGCCGACGGCGGAACTGCGCGACGCGGCGACGGCCGGACGCGCGGTCGCGCCGGAGCTGGACGCGGTCGTGGCGGCCGATCGGAGCAGGTAACGTCGCTTCATCGCGGCGGGGAGTCGGCGCGCGCGGACACCAGCGCGGGCGGGACGGTGCGGCCGGCCTTGCGGTATTCGCCCTGCAGCGCGCGGGTGAGGTGGGTGTAGTCGATGGCGCGTCCCTCGGCGCGGGCGGCGACGGCGGCGGCGAGCACGACGTTGCGAATCTGGCCGCCGGCGAAATCGCATTGGCCGGCGATGAGATTGAGTTCCTGCATCGACAGCGCGTGGCCGTCGCCGAGATGTGTCTGCCAGAGCGCCCGCCGTTCCGCGGGACCGGGCGCGGGAAACTCGATGATGACGTCAAGGCGCCGGGAAAACGCGGTGTCGAAGCGCCCGCGGCTGTTGCTCGTCAGCAGCGCGATGCTGTCGAAGGACTCGATGCGTTGCAGCAGGTAGTTTGTCTGCGTGTTCGCGAAGCGGTCGTTCGAATCGCGGATTTCGGTGCGCTTGCCAAAGAGCGAATCGGCCTCGTCGAACAACAGCACGGCCTCCGTCCGCTCCGCGCGCGCGAGCAGCCGGGCGAGATTCTTTTCCGTTTCGCCGATGTACTTGCTGTTGATCGCGGAGAGATCGACGCGATACAGCGGCAGGCCGAGGCGGGTCGCGAGCCACCCGGCGGCGAGCGTCTTGCCCGTCCCCGAGGGTCCGACAAACAATGCGCGCACACCGGCAGTGTAACGCGCGGCCGCGGCGGCGCCGAGCTTGGCGGTGAGTCCGTCGCGGTGATGGCAGCGTGCGAGCAGCGCCTCGAGTTCCGCGCGCAACTCCGGGCTCAGCACGAGCGCGTCGTCCGCAATCGGCTCGGGCACGAATTGGGCGAGCGCATCCAGGCCGGCGCCTTCACCCGAACGCGACACGGCGCGCACGGTGGCGGCGTCGGGCCGCGCGCCGCCGTCGAGATGCGCGCGATGCGCCGCGAGTTTCCCGAGCTGCGCGATGCGCGCCGTACCCAAACGGTGACTACGGGCGAGCTCGCCGGCGGCGGCTCCGTCCGGCAGGGCGCGCCGCCACAACGCCGCGCGTTCCTCGAACGTCGGGAGCGGCAGGCTCCAGTGCATGAGCTCGCGGCCCGGCACGTCGATCGTGCCATCGATGCCGGTGACGACCAGCAGCGGCCCGTGGTAAAGCGGAATGGCGGGTACGGCCTTGGTCTCGCCTGGTCCCACGTCCACGACGAACACCGGCACAAGGTCCCGCAGCAACAGCCACGCGGCCACGCCACCCGAGACGGGCTGCTCGATGAAGCACGGCCGTTTCTTCAGGGCGCGCGCAATCGCGGTCGCCGCCGCCCGGGCCTCGTCGGGCGCGGCCGTGCGCAACACCAGCGCCGCCGCGCCCGGCTGGCCCAGCGCGGCGGCATGCTGGCGGCAGCGCGCCTCGACGGATTCCGGCAGCGCGAGCGACGTATCCGGAACGTCGAGACTCGTCCCGGGCCACGCGACTTCGTCGCCGGCGAGCGCGACGCACAGGGCGAGCGGCAGTGCGATCGGTCGCTCCGGGAGCGCGGCGGACTCCTGGAGCAGCGCGAGCGCGCCGCTCTGGAAAACGGGCCGGTGCGCGAGCTTTGGCGGAGTCAGCGGCCGGCCGTCATCGAGCCGGCCAAAGGCCTCGGCGAGCAGGCCCAGCGTGGGCCGCGATCCGCCGATTGGCGCCTGCAGGTACGCGAGCGCGCGACCGACCATGAGATCGACCTCGACCGCGTTCGCCAGGGCGAGCGAGAGCGTTTCGGCGAGCGTGAGGTGCCACTCGCGGGCCAGCCGGGCCAGTGGCGCATCGGCGGCGGCCGGTTTGCGCAGCGTCTCGCGGATGATCGTGGCCAAGGCCGCGGGGTCCGTCGGGAGATCGCGGGCCTGGTTGGCGAGAAACGCGGCCTCGGGCGGCGCGGGATCCGGCGCCAGACCTGCGCGGTGCGCGACGGCGGCGAGCGCGAGCTGGGTGAGCGAGGGTTTCGACATGACGCAGCGACAACGGGGTCAGGCGACCGCCGGCGATCGGGCGGCGGTCCCGCGCGTAGCGCGCACGGGCAGGGCGGTGGACTCGGCCGGACTCGGACTCATGGACAAGAGCGCCCGCGAATCACGCGGATACGCGCGAATGGCGGAGGCGAAATGAAACCTGACTGCTCACGTTGGGATGACAGCTCGGTCCGCTTGTTCTCATTCGCGTCCATGGGCGTGATTCGCGGGCAACTGAATGGTTTCTGCTCAGGCCTCACGATTGAAATGAAAACTCACCACCCGGGCGAGCCACGGCACCCAGCCCGGATTGAGGTCGAGGCCGGCGCGGCGGATGCGGATGTCGGCGTCGCTCGGACGGAACGAAACGTCGACGTGCGTCGGCGACAGGGTGATCAGCGCGGGTCGCGCCACCAGTTGCCGCAACGTGAGTCCGGTGGTGCGCAGACTGAGGCGGTGCGTGGCGAGCAACCACGGGGCGAGGCGTCCGGGCACGGCGGGCGTCGGCGCGAGGGCGACCACGAGCGGATCGTCGTCGGGCGTCCGGGCCAGCCGCGCGATGGCGCGCAGCAGATGCCACGGCAGCGCCGCACGCTCGGCGTCGGGGAGGCGTTGCACGTGTTCGGGGAGACCGGCCCGCGCGAGCAGCGGCAGCACGAAGAACAGGCCTCCCGCGTGCGTGAACAGGCGATCGTCGCTCCACGGGTGCAAGCGCGGTGCCGGGCGTTGCGGCGCAGGCGCCGGGAGGGCGGGCAGCGGCGTCGGCGGGCTGCTCTTGAGCACGACCTGCTCCACGACTCCGGTCAGCGGCGAAGCGAAGGTCGGTTGATTCGCCAGGAAGTTCGCGTTGTCCGCCGCGGCCACGGCCGCGAGCCAGCGGGTCCGCAGGTCGGCGACGCCCCAGAAGGTGAGAAACTCCGTCTCCGCCACCGTGGCGGGCGGCAGGGCGTTCGCCGGTGGCGTGGCGAGGCTCTTGAGCTCGTGTTTCAAAGTGTCGAAATCCGGCGTCTTCAGGACACGAAGCAGCGCGGGCAGCACGCCGCGCGACTTCAGCTGCAGCCCGAGCGCCAGCGTGAGCGCGAGCCCGCCCTGTTCGGCGAGCGATTGAAAACAGAGGCGCAGCGTGGCTTCGGGGGATTGCGGCGGACGCCACGCCGGCACGGCTGATCGCCAGAACCAGTCCGCGCACGGTTCACCTTTCGCGGTCCGCTCCGCGAGCGCCAGCCACGGCTCGTGTCGGTGGGAAAAGTACACGGCGTCGGCCCGATCCGCCTGCGGGCTGTCATGCCGCACCGCCGCCGGCTGCACGGCCCGGTAGGTCGACTCGAGTTTCTGGCTCCACGTGGTCGCGGTGGCGCGGGGCGACACCCGGCCGAGATCGAGATGCCGCACGACGATGAAGCGCGTGTCGTCCCCGAAGCTCGCGGTGCGCATCGCGTCCTCCAGCAACACGCGCCCGTGCCGGGCATCGGTGGCGCTCTGACAGATCAGACGTAGACGACGGACGTGGCGGTGCATGGAGGCTAGAGACGGGAACGCAGGCCTCCGGCCTGCAGCGAAGGACTTGCCGGCCGTAGGCCTGCGCTCCCGTAGGTGGCGGCGAAGGTCATGACGTGGTGTTCTTGAAATAAAACGTGCTGGCCGGCGTGAGCGTGATCGCGCCGTGGGTGGAAGCGGGCACCTCGGTGAAACGGGCGGACACATGTGAGGACGAGATGTCCTCCACGACCGCGCGGAGCCGCTGGGTTTCGGAGACTTTGAAAAACACCTCCATGCCGAAGCGGACCTTGAGCGGATCGACGCGCAGTTTGAGCAACCCGCCCGGGCGCGGCGTGGTTTCACTCTCGATCGGGTGGCCGACAATCAGCTGATCGACGGGCGCGTGGCTCGCGAGCAGCAGCGCGACGCGGATGAGATCGTTGATGAGGTCGACGGCCTCCGCCTGCGTGGCGTCGATGCGGCCGAACAACCAGTCGGCGTGCACCTGCATCTCGCGCCGCAGCGTGAAATCGATCGCGGGCCACGAGGGCAGCCGACTGAGATCGCGGAAGTCGACGCCGCCCTGATCGAACTGCCCGAAGCGCTCGGCCCAGTTGAGCCGCACCAGGCCGGGCACGCTGCTGAAGTTTTCGTGGAGGCAGGTGGCAACGACGAAGAGATGATCGAGTTCCTCGGACGCGGCGCGCGCGAGCGATGCCGGACCCGCGGCGATCAGGTGGCCGAGCGTCAGCTGGCGTTCGACCTGCTGTCGAAGATCGATCCCGCTGAGTGAGACGAGACTGGCGGGCTGGATCGTCTGCGCCGCGGCGACATACTTCAGCGTCGCGGTCTGCCGCGTCTGGAAAACCTTGCCGAGCGCCTGCTGGTAGCGGCCCGCGGAGATCGCCGGCGCTTGATCGAGCGTGGCCAGCGTGGTGCGCGAGGCGCGTTCCAGCAGCGCGCGCAACTGCTCCCAGCGATCGACTTTCTCGATCCAGCGGGGCGCGTGCTTGAACCAGCGCGCGGGCGAGGCCCGAAACGCGTCGCGCAACGCCGCGAGATCGGCCGGCGGCGTGGGATTTTCCCGCAGGCAGTCAATCACCGGCTCGCCGACGAGCGCGGGCTCGATCCGGCGCAGCGGCACGTCGACATTCAGCGCCACCGCGCGCGGCCGGTGGAAGACGAGGAACTCCACGTGATCCTTCAGCACCTTGGCGCGGCGCTGGTTGATCACGTCCAGGCGCGCCTGCTCCTCGACTTTCAACGCGAGCGCCACCGCAACGTCCTGCCGGGCCTCGTCGAGTTCGACCTCGACCGGCGCGAGCGCCGTCGTGATCTGCTGCACGAGCGCGATCGTTTGCTTCAACGCGGCCCGCGCCTGATCGACGAAGGCGCGATAGTCCTTGATGCGGGTTTCGACCGCCCGGAGCGCGGCCAGCGCCATGTCGGCGTAGGCGACGCCAGTGGAGAAATGCCGCGATTCGTCCGCGTCGTTAATCTCCTTCGTGGTGGCCGAGGTCTGAGTGAGCGTGGCGAGCGTATCGAAACGGCGGCGACTGATCAGCGTCTGGAAACGGATGCGCGTGACCTTCACCGGCGCGGCGGGTCGCACCGGCGTGCCCGGGACATCGACAAAATCCGTGGTGAGATCACCGAGCGAAATTCCGAGCCGCGTGAGCCGCTCGAAGATCTCGAGCCGGCCGTCGTGGATCTCCTGCCGCACCGTCGGCGCGAGCGCGGGCTGGAGCCGGTCGAGCGGGATGGCGCGGATCTGCTTTTGCGAAAGCAGATCGAAGTTCGCGACGTAGTTGTCGGCGAACTTCGCCACGTCCGCCACCGCCTGCAGCTGCGTGAGCGCGGCGGCCGACGTCAGGTTGTTGGCAGAATCGCGCAGGAGCGTGTACGCGGCCTTTTCCTTTTCCGTGAGCGGGGAGTTCGCGCCGAGGAGCTTCTCGTTGACGGACGTCAGCGCCTCCTTGCTGCCCTCGATCTGCACGCTGGTCTTGCCGACGTTGTCGACGAATTCGTTCGCGACGAAACTGGTGCCCGTCGAACGGATGGCGGTCGCGTTCAACGTGGTCGCGCGGAGCGGCGCCGTCGGGTTGAGCACCGCCGTCGCCGGTGCGGCCGCGGCGACGGTGCCGACTGCGGTGCTGACGGCCGACGGCGCGAAGTTGGCGAGCAGCTGGCTGGCGAACGCGTTGACGCCCACGGCGTCCGTCTTCGGCGGCTTGCGGTCGATGATGTTGGCGAGACTGGCCGAGGCGGTGAACTTGCTCGCGAGCGCGCTGTTGCTGAGCAGATTGCCGAGGCGGAAGACGTCGGTGCGCATCTTCAGGAACCCGGCGTCGACGAGCTCGTCCGCTTCATTCGCGCGCGCGTTGAAATACTCGATTAGGGCTTCGAGCGTGGACTCGCCAACCTTGCGCGCCTCGGTCTCCTGCACCTCCGTCTGCTTCTTCACGTAGCCGAGCAGCTCGCGGCGGAGTTCATTGCGCTCCGCTTCGGTGAGCGTCTTGTCCGTGGGATCGGTCTCGATGCGGGCAAGCCACTCCGGCGGCTTCGCCGGTGCGAAGGCCTCGACCGACTGCGCGCGCGTCAGGCCGCACGCGGTGAAGAGCGATGTGAACTCCTCGATGTCGTCCTTGGAAAACACCTTCAGGAAACCGGCGGCGGTTTTCCGCAGACCGGCCGCGACGTCGCTGGAGTAGGTCGGAGCGGCGGCGTTGCCGGCGCGCGTGACACCGAACTGCGTGGCGTCGCCGGGCGGCGCGCCGATCGGCTCCTCGGGCGTTTCGAGGCGCTTCGGATCGGCGTCGGTCGGGCGCAACGGCGCGCTCGTGGCCTGGCCGTGGGCGGAGAGCTCGAGGACGCGCCGGCGGTTCGCCAGATCGTAACGCTGCGCGAGCCACGCGCCGCGGGTATCGCGGTAACGGGCGATGTGAACGTCGAATTCTGGATCGACGACCTCGATCGTCAGGAGCGCGGGGTCGAACCATTGCTGCGACACCGGCAGCAGGACACGGACGGCGTCGGCGCGGCGCAGATCGAAGGGCTGCAGCCGCACGCAGTCGGCGATCAGGGAGTCGAGCTGTTCGAGCGGCACGACGCTGACGTCGATCGTGTACGAACCCGGGAAGAAACGCTGCGTCGGAAGCCAGCCGGCCGGAACTGCGCCGGTGGCCTCGCGCCGGGCGAGCGACAGATACTCCTTCGGCAACAGGCCGATCGGCGGCAGAAAACGGGCGAGTTCACTGGCAACCACCGGGTCGGTGAGCGCGCTCAACTGGGCGCAGAACTGATCGAAACGCGCCGGCCAGACGCGGGCGTCGAAGCCGGGCTGGATCAGGACGCGCTGGCGCGGACGGCCGGCGGGCCGGACGACGGCGTGGCGATCGATCCACGCGGGCGCGAGGGCGGCGTCGAAGCCCACCACGGCCAGCGGCACGCCGAGATCGAGCCACGGCATCGTTTCGCCGACGGCCTCGCGATTGAAGACCGACCACGCCACGCGGTTCTGCCACTGCGTGCCGGCGGGCTCGTCCCACGGCAGCGGATACAGCACCAGGCGCGCGGCGTCCGTCGATGTCGTTTTGAAATACACCTCGTCTTCGGGCACGCGCGGGCACGGCGTGAAGTCGGTGCCGTTCGTCTCGGTCTGTGCCGCGAGCGGACGATCCGCATCGTCGGCAAAGCCCGGTTGCAGCACGAGGATCGCGGCAAAGGCCGCCGTCGGCGGATTCGGCATCAAGCCGATCGGCACGGCCGCGACCTGCTGCGTCACGGGATCGACGAGTTTGAGGTCCGCGTACGGCACCTCGATCGCGCGATCCACGACGATGTCCACGCCGGACGCGGTGAGGGCCTGCCCGGGGCTGAGCGTGAAGCTGACCTGGCCAAGGTTGATGCTGGCACCGACCTCCAGGCCGTTGACCACGCCGGAGGTAACGGCCCGCCCCCGCAGCGCGAGGCGTTGCAGGCGCACGGCCTGTTCGCGCTCGAGCGCAACGGCGGTGAGATGGCGACCAGGGAAATAGTGGAGCCGGCCGAGGCGCGGCGACTGGTCGACGAACGCCGCTATGCGCGGTTGGATCTCGACGAGTTTCTCGCCGGAAAACGGGTCCGGAATGGCGCCGAGTTTCATGCGTTCACCTTTTTCACGAAGCGATCGATGGCGGTGTTGATCGCCTTGACCCCGCCGGTGGCGGCATGGCTTTCAATCGCGGTCAGAAGTTTCGTGAACTCAGCCTTGCCGGCGTGGCTGAGTGCCAGTGCGGCGAGCGTGCCGACGCGCTGGGTGCGACCGAGCGTCTCGCGGTGGCGTTTGCCGGAGAGAAGTTTCGGACGCTGCTTGACGATGAGCGCGAGTCCGCGGCTCACGTCGTCGTTTATCAGGTCGCTTTCCACGGCGCTGATGGCGGCGGGCGTGAGGACTTTGAGGTTCGCGCCCTTTTGGATCAGCTCGAAGTTTTCCTCCGGCTTTTCGGAGAGGCCGGGAACGGCCGCTTCGAGCGCCGCGAAAACCGCCTGTTGCAGCAGCGGCGAGGCACTGACGGCCGGTTGGCTCAACAGCCCGACGAGCGCAGCGTGGGTGGCCGTGTCGGAGATCGCGCGCAAAAAGGCGAAGCGGCCCCACAGTCCCTCGGTGGCCAGCTGCGTCGCAAGGCGGCTTTCCACCTCGCTGGCGGGAATTCCCGCGGGCGCCGGCGCGCGCACGGGTGTGACGGCCACGGGACGGACGACCGGCTGCACCACCGTGACGCCGGGACGGACGGTCGGTGAGACGGGAGTGACCGTTGTCACCGGTTGGACAGGCGTGACCGTGGGTTGAACGGTGGTGACGGCAGGACTGACCGCCACGGGCGTGACGGGCTGGACCGGAGTGACGGGCCGGACGGGTGTGACCGGGGCGACCGGCGTCACGGGTGTGACCGGAGTGACGGGTTGAAGCACCACACCGGGCGTGACCGGCTGCAGCACGGGCGCAGTCGGCCGCACGTCCGTGGGCGTCGGAGTCACGGGTGCCGTGGGTCGGACGTCGGTCGGAGTGGGCGTCACGGGCGCAGTCGGCCTCACGTCCGTCGGTGCGGGGGTGACGGGCGCGGTGGGTCGGATGATCGGGCCATCGGCGTCGGTCGGCCGGACCACCGGTTGCACGACTTCCGTGGCGACCGGAATCGGCGTGCCCGCGAGGCCCTTGCCGTCGGGCAGATTCCGCCGGCGCATATACCAGAGTTGGTCGGTTGACTTGAGCACTTCACGCCAGGCGGGATCGATGAAGTCGGCGGGGTTCAGCTCGCCGGGTGCGAGCACCGCGCCGCGACGCAGCAGGAAGGTCGCGTTGAGTTTCAACAGCGCCTGAATCGGCTTTTGCTGGCTGAGCAGCGGGGCGACGGAGTTGCGCACCGTTGGCTGCGGCGAGCGCGCGAGGGTTTGCAGGACGTTGCCGTAGTCCGCGCGTTTGACCGGAGCGAGGACGAGAATCGCGAGGGCGTCCTGATCCTCCGGCTTCAAGTTCAGATCGATGGGCGGCAGGTCGATGCTGTCCTCCATCAATGCGGCGAGTTCGTCCTCGGGCACCAGCGCGAGTTCGACCCGGGCCTCGGCCGGGAAGTACGCCTGCGTGAAGTCATCCTGGTTGAGCACCGCCTTCGGCAGCGGTCCCGCGGGCGGAATGATCTCGAGGAAACTCCGCGCGGCCAGCTGGCCGTTGGTGGCGTTCGGCGCCTCGCGGAGCATTTCCTGATAATGGAAGAAGTGAGCCTCCGAGAGAGCGCGCGGCGCGAAGCCGAAGCCAAAGCGATCGTCGTCACCGGCCTCGCGGCGCACGAGCCACTCGTCGATCCACTCGAGTGCGCCGTTGCGCAGAAAGAGCAACGCGAGCGGCAGCACGCCGGCGGGCAGCGGCGCGATCTTCTGGTCGTGAAAAATCTCGCGGGCGGCGCGACTGCGGGCCGTGCGGGCGTCCTTGCGCGAGGCGTCGGAATCGTAGGGCACGAGCGTCAGCGCGGTGGCCTCGATCACCTCGCCGTCGCGCAGCGCGCTGTTGCCGTCGACACTTGGCGGATACGCTGGCGTGGGGTTCGCGGTGAATTCGACGGCACGCAGACCGAGGACGAACAGCCCGCGCAGATTCTGAAACGACTGCTGCGGCTCGCGCGTGAGGCCGAACGCGGCGTTGAGCCGCTGCATCTGGGCGACGTTGCCCAGATCGATCGTGATGGCCTGAGGCAGGAAAACGAGATCGCCGGCGGGCGTGAGCCCGTGGCCGCGGCTCACGGTGACGGACGCGGCGGGGTTGGGCAGATCGGACGCGGAACGGAGCGCGCGCGTGACGCGCAGGCCGTCGACGACGCCGAAGCCGAGCGTGCGGCCGAGATCGGCCTGCCGCGTGAGCAGGTAACTCTGCTCCTGCGTGAGGTCGGCGGCGGTCAGGAACTTGCCGTCGAAGAAACGCGGCCGCGTGCGGCGCGTGTCGAGGATGACGCTGGAGGATTCTTTTTCGGCAGTGAGATTGATCGGTGCGGCAGGCATGGCGGAAAGGGGTCGGGGTTCAGGCGGGCAGGACGTGGCGCAGCAGATCGGTGGAAGTCACGATCGGGCGGTCGAGATCCTCGAGGATCACTTCCGCGGACGCATGGCGGTTGAGCGAGGCGGCGGTATCGGCGAGACGGAGACGTACGCGGCAGAGGAAGACGGCTGTCTTGTCGGCAAACCCCGGCGGATATTCCTGATCGACCGCCGGGCTCGCCTGCTCGTAGGCGGCGTAGATGGCGGTCAACAACGCGGCGCGAGTGGCGGGTGCCGCGGAATAGCGACGGGCCGGCACGGCGGGCAGCGTCGTTTCCGGATCGCAGTCGCGCGGCACGAGCTGGAGTTCGAAGGCGTCGTTCGTGCGCGACGGCACGATGGCATCGGTGGCGTCAGCCGCGGGCTCGGGAAAGCCCGGCCGCAGGCCCTGCGCGCACTCCTTGAAGCGCAGAAAGAGATCGCCGACGAAGAAGCGCCGACCGTTCGCGGCGACGAAGGGTTTCAGCACCGCGCCAGGCTGCGCCACCTGAAACGCAAACCAGCGCGCGAGCCGCAGGCACTGGCGGGTCTTCACCTCGATGAGCCGGCCGGCGCGATCGAGCGCGAGGCCCGGATGGACAATCAACTGCTCGGGCGGCTCGGGTTCACCCGTGGCCGGATCGATTGCGCCGGGCGCGCCGCGTTCGACCCGCAGCCCGGCGATCGTGCCGAAGCCATGGATCTGGCTGAGCGCGAGCGCGAGCCGGCTGCGGTGATACTGCTGCTCCTGCTGAAAGTCGGACGCATCGAGCAGAATGCCGTTGCGGTAGGAGACGCGCTGGCTCGGGGAGACGGACGTGGTGGTGGACATGTCAGGAAGATCTGCCTTCGAGCCGCGGATCGAGGCTCGGCGGACGTTGGAGGAGAGAGCCGTCGCCGAGGATCGTCGCTTGCACTTCGACGGCGGCGGGCAGGGGGTGGGGCCGGAGATAGGTGTCGACCGACAGCAATGCCGTCAGCCCGACCATGAAGTCCGCGCTGGCCGGGCGCACGCGCGTGATGACGTGCGCGGGTGCCTCGGCGGCGGCGATCCGCTCGACCAACGCGAGCTCCTCGGGCGTGGCGGTCTCATGCACGATGACCGTCACGCGATGCGCGAGCGACGCGAAGAAGGTGTCGACCGTCGCGCGATCCGCCGAACGCAGCCGGAAGGAGGCGTCGAAGAGCGCGAGGAATTTCTTCTCCATGCCCTCCTCGCTGAGGAAGAGCGTGTCTCCGACCTTCGAGTTGCCGGAGATGAAACTCCCACCGAGCAACGGGTCGTGGTCGCGATCGAGTTTGACGCCCAGCACGGTCTGCAACGTGCGACGGAACCAGTAGTCCTCCACCACCACGATGCGGCCGGCGCGGACGCCGTTGCCCGTCGCGAGGTCGAGCGCGAGTTGCAAACCCTGGAACGTTCCGCGCCGGCGGAACAGTTCGGGCGCGTGCTGCAGATGGCGGCGGCGGTGCTGCGCGGGATACCACGGCGCGAGATCGACGCCGATCCAGCTCCCGAGCCACGCGAGGGCCTCGTCCGGCGTGTGCTGCGGATCGGTGAGCAGCCAGCTGTGCGCGACCTTGTCCTCGAGCGGCGTGAGCACGCCTTCGAAATTGGCCAGCATGCGGCCGAGGAAATCCGCGCGCGTCGACGCGCCGCCCGGTGCGTGCACGTCGGCCTCGGGCCCAAAGAGCGTTTCGCGATACAGGGCCGGCAGGTACTTGTCCTGATAGGAAAAACGCGGGCCGTACGCGCGCACGGCGTGCAGGCAGGGCGTCGCGCGCAGATTGCCGCGCAGCACAATCCGCAGGTGCAGAAAGCGGCCGCGCAGCGTGCGCACGGGACAATTCGCGCGCTGGAGCAGAACTGTAAACAGGCCGTTGCGATCGCGCACCGGCGCATCCGCGGCAAAGCCGGCGTGTCCTGGAATTTCGGATGCGCTGGGCACCCAGGCGGCCCGCGGCTCGTGCCGGTGCGCCGCCTCGATCGCGCCGAAGTGATGCGGTTGCCAGTCGTCGACCGTGGGGGCGTCCGCGGGGAGATTGGAATCGGTTGCGGCCGCCAGCAGCGTGAAGCCGGTGCCGGGCGGGATCTGCGCCTCGACGTAGAGCCGGTGCCAGGCGGTGCCGGCCTCGCCGCTGTCGAATGGCGTCGCGAGCCGGCCCTCGGCCTGTTGCGCGAGTGCCGGGAGCGCAATCGACACCAGCGGCCGCGGCGCGATGCGTTGCGGAAAGGCGGGGGTGGGCCGGCGCGACGGATACTCGACCGTTGCCGTCGTGCCGTGCAGGAACGGGCCGCCGTCGTGATCGCGGAGCGGATACACGTCGCCGGCGGCCATCAGGTTGCCTTCGCGCCACGTGTAGACGACGGCCTCGCTGACGCCCGGTGCGATCACGGCGAAGCGATCATTCGAAAGCCAGGCGAGGCTGGTCGGTCGCTCGAGTTGCGGGAGCGTTGCGGCCGGTCCGAGGCGGCCCGAGGCGTCGACGAGCCGCACGCGGGGCTGGGTGTTGGTCCAAAACAGGACGGCGAGTCGGCCTTCCGGGCTGCACGCGAGCGCGACGGGATCCTCGCCGGGCGCGAGCCAGCCGTCGGGCATGACCTTCAGCTCCGGCGGCGTCGGATTTTCCTGCACGGGCAGGAACGCTGTCGGTGGCGGCTCCGAGAACGCGAGCCGCGTCGGCCACGCCTGACCGCTGAGCCGCGCGAGCCGGCGACGCGTACGATCGAGCGCCCAGCCGCCGCCGGTGGGATCGGGGGCGAAACGAAACGCGCTGAAACTGACCGCCGCGAGCGTCGCCGCCGCAAAGCGCGAACTCAAGGGGTGGCGGATCAGAACACCGCCGGCCACGACCGTGAGGAAACCGTCGGCACCGAGCGCGAGGTCGGTCACTGGCGCGGGCGCGACGAGCAGCACTGGACTCGACGCCGTCGCCTCGGGTTCGGAGAACGCCCCGGTCGCGCGCACGGTCACGCCATCGGCGTCGACAAACGCCCACGTGCCGAACGCGTCGCGCGTCATCGGCACCCGCGCGAGCTGCGCGGTGGCGAGCGCCACGTTTTCCACGAACGGATCGCCGCCCGCCTGGCTCGCGAGCCGCAGGTGGTCGGGCAGTAACTCGAGCGTGCCGGGCGCCGTGGACGTCCACGGGGCGCCGCCGAGCGCGAGCCAGAAGCGTTGACCGTTGGCGTCCATCAGCAGACTTCGGGGACGACGGGAATGGCGAAGCCATCCTTCGCCTGGTTCGGCGCCGGCGGCTTGAACTCGGTCGGGGCTTCGCCCGCAGCGACGACCACGCCGATCAATTCGGGCAACTGCCAGGGCAGGAGCGTGATCTCGGCGTTCTCGTTGCCACTCGTGGCGGTGACGCGTTCCCACGCGCCGTTCACCTGGCGGAACAGATTCGGGCCGTACACGCCTGTGACCGCCTCCACGCGTGAAACGATGATCTCGAGCTCGCGGCGTTTCACGGTGCGGCCGAGCGGCCAGCCGCGCGCCTGCGGTCCGCCCGGCGGCAGGCAGAACAGGTACTTCTTCAACGCGTCCTTGACCGCTGTAGCCGTTTCTTCACGACCGCCGGGATTGTCGATGCCGACGGAGATCGCGATCGGCACGTATTCGCAGCCGATGACGTAGAGTTCGGTGCCCAGCGGCTTCCGATCCGCGAGCCGCTTGAAAACGGTTTCAATGAACGGCCGGTCCACGCGCGGATAGGGCGCGTCGAAGCTCGCGCGATACGGCAGCGCCATCACGGACACCACGCCGGGGACGTCGCTGCGCCGCTCCTGCGGCTTGAAACGCGGCAGCACTTCCACGCGGCCGACGCGCACGCCGGGCGTCGTCAGCGCGAGCTGCTCATAGTCGTCCGCGGTGACGGCCCGATCGCGATTGCGGAAGAGCGCGGGAATGCGTTTCTCCGCCTCGGCCAGCGTCTCGGCCTCCTGGCCGCCGGCGGCCGCGAGCGGCTGCAATACTTTCAACTTCGCGATTGGCGCGGGCGAAACCTGCACCTGCACGAGCGAACCCGGGGCGACGTTGCCCGCTTCGCCGCCGCCGAGTCGCATGCGTTCGACGCGGAAGCGGGCGCCGCGGGCGGGAATCTTGCCCCGCACGCCATCGCCGAAACGCACGGTGCCGGCCTCGGGATCGAGAGAATACGCGGCCTCCTGCACGCCGGCGAGCAGCAGGTCGTCGACCCGTCGCCACCGGCGGTAACCGAGGCCCGCTTCCTCGACCTGCAGGCTGAAACTCTCCGCTTCGATGCCACCGTTGGGCAGCGCGAGCGTTTGATCAGGCTGGCCCGTGCCCTGGCCGACGACGAGACCGGCGGTGGTCTGGCGCTGATCGACTTCGGCACCGTTGATGCCGGTCCACGTGAGCGCGAGCGAGTCGACGGCGATTGCGGGCCGCAGCCGCAGCCACGCGACGAGCCGCTGGGATTTCACCGCGTCGTCGAGCCGCGGCGGTTTGTCGCCCGTGCCGGCATCGACGTCCTGCCGCACGTTGTTGGGCGGCGCGAAGAACGAGGCTTTTGCGGGCAAACTCAGCCGCACGATACCGTCCGTGGTGAGACCCTGCGTCGTGTCGCTGACCACGGTGAGAGGCAGAAAAGCGACGCCTTTCGGGTCCGCGGGATCGGGCGTCGTGAGTTCCCACGTGCAGGGAATCGGTGAGCGTTCGCCGATATCCTCGCCGAAGGCCGGCAGCGTGAGCTTCGGGGCAAAGGCGAGATTCAGGTACTGCGGACCGCCCGAGGCGCTCTGGCCGAGCGTCGTCTTCACTGCGTCGAGGGCGGCGAGGAACGCGGGCGGCTCGCCCTGCTCGAGTGGCACGAGCAACGCGTACCACAGGCTGTGATCGACGGTCTGCTGCACCAGATCGAAACCGTCGGGGTCGGCCTTGCCGTCGGGAAACACCGGCGTTGTCAGATACGGAACGGCGGCATGGGAAACCGGATACAGACGCGACAGCTGCGCGATCTTGTCGCTCATCGCCTCGTGTTCGACCGGCGAGAGCGGGCGCTTGCAGTACGTTTCGCCGACCAGCGGGAGCACGGTGACGGTGTCACGCGTCTCGAACAACACGGGCCCCTTGATCCGCGTCAGCGCCGGCAGCAGTTGGGCGGCGTGGTTGTCAGGCGCATCGAAGCCGATGGAAACGACCGTGCGGGCGGAACGCGCGGCGCGGAGCTGGACGCCGAGGAGCCGGAGGAACGCGAGGCGCTGCCGCTCGGGGATCAGGTTGACGCGGTAGAGCAGGGTGTCCGTGAGCCACGCGAAGAGTTCAACGAGGGTGCGGCCCGGGTCGCCCGGCACGGGATTGGTCCACTCCGGCGTGTGGGCGGGAATGCGCGCGAGCAGTTCCTCCACCAGCTGCTGGTAGGAACGATCGTCGAGGGAAGGAACGCGAATGGGCATGGTGCGAGGGCGGCGCGGGGTGGTCGGAAAGTTGAGAGCTGAGAGGCGGGAGCGGTGAGGTGAGAGTTGAGAGCTGAGAGTTTAGAGATGAGAGAGGAAGTCGGACGGGGAGGACCGAAAGAGAGGAGGCTTCGTGGTAGTACTGGGTTTGGAACGGGGTCGCGGATCGGTCTCTCAACTCTCAGCTCTCATCTCTCAACTTCGCCTGCGCTCTCACTTCTCAACTTCGAGTCAGCTCCCCACCTCCAGCGTGAGGCCGAGGCGGCTGGCGGTGCCGGTGCGGCGCAGGCGGTAGGCGATTTCGATGCGCACCTGGCCGGGCGCGCCGTCAGGTGTGCCGACGGCGATGTCGTCGACGATGATGCGCGTCTCACCGCGCGCCAGGGACGTGGCGATCAGGTCACGGATGCGGCGGTGGGTCGTGAGGGTGTTGGGTTCATGCAGGAAGTTCTCGAGGCCGGCGCCGAACGCGGGCCGCATCAGCTGTTCGCCGGGACGCGTTTGCAGGATCACGCGGATTTGCTGCGCGACGCTCTGCTCGAGTGTGGGCCAGGAGAGCCTGCCGCTGTCGTCCGGCAGCGGCAGCAACGGCCAGCCAATGGGAGGTGTGGACGTCATGGAAAGTGGGCTCGCGTCGCCGCGCGCGTGAGCGAGTGGACGGCATGGTCGGTGGCTACGAGCGCCAGCGAGTGGCTCCGGGCACGGGTAGGGAAATGAGGGCTACGGTTCATCTTTTGCGCGGGAACGGGATGCAGACCTTCACGAACGGCAGCCAGAAGAAGACGATGTTCAGCAGGCTCAGAAAAATATTCAGGACGAAGAACGCGCAGATCGTGATGATCGGGAGGTTGAAGCCGCAGATCCAATCGAGCGTGAACGACGAGCCGTTGCCGCCGTTGCCCTCGAGAATTTTCTTCGGGTCCTGGTTGAGCGCGTTCGCGAGGCGCGCGGGCACCGAGAAGGCGACGTTCGGCCGGGCGTTCTTGAAAAAGTCCGGCGTGAGATCCGGCAGCATGATCGGCACCGGCCCGCCGGGACCGGACTCGAACCACGGCGCGATCGAGAATTCCTCGCTGTACGGACTCCACACGATCTTCGGCGGACAGTGGCCGGGCTGCTTCACACGGATGAACGCCCGCAACACATAACGCGCGGTCGGATCGTCGTAGCGACCGCCGCCGCTGTCGGTGCTGAACACCGACAGTTCCGTCTCGCCGGCGATCTGATGCAGCACATTGAAGAGATCGGTGGCGATGGCCGCGCTGACGGACGGCCAAGTGTGCGGGCGCGGCAGCGACAGGGCCGGCTTCGGTTGATCCAGATAGCAACGCGCCGCTTCCACGAGGTAGTCGCCGGCGGGACGGCTGGTGCCGTCGACGAGCGCGAGGCTCAGGCGGTTGAGCGCGGCGACCAGTTTCTGCGTCGTATCGGGATTGATGGGACGCAACAGGCTGAACTCCTGCGCGAGCTGGCGGACCAGCAGGACGAAGCGACTCGCTCCCGGCGCGACGCTGCTGTCGGGCAGCGTGATCGGATTCGTCTTCAGGTCCGCGCGATCAAGGATGGCGGCCCGGTCCGCGTTCGAGTTCGCCGGCCAGAGGTTCACAGGATTCGCGGACGTGCGCAGCAGCAGCGAGAGATGCGCGGCCCATTCGTCGGCGGCGGGCGCGGTGCCTTTCGGCATGGCGCCCGCGCGGGCGGAACTCGCCACCGGCATCACGCCGTACAGCAGCGTGCGCGTCGTGACCGTCGCGGTGTTCGGCGGCGCGACAAACAGCGACGTCGTCTCCTCGGCCGTCTGGTCGCCGGCGCCGAACTGCGCGCGATCGAAAGCCGGGTCGGCGGTGTAACGCACTTGGGGCCGACGCGCCGGATCGGGATCGCGGAGATGATCGGGACTGGCAGCGTCGGGCAACGCGACCCAGCCGGCCACCTTGCTGCGCGTCGCGCACCAGGCCTCGTAGCGCTTCGAGCCGTCGGGCTGAGTGCGCACGCGCCGGATGACCTGGCCGGACGACGCAATCTTGCGCGGATCGAGCCGCGGATTGCCGAACGTGTCGCAATGTGCCTCGAGCAGCGCGAGGTTGAAGGTGCGGTGAATCGGTTGGAAGAGACGGAGCGCGCCGTCGGCCGCGGCCTTCGGCCGGTGGCTCGCGACGATGGTCGCGTGCTGTTCGCCCGCGAGTTCCTCGAGCATCGCGGCGATGAAGTCCTCGTCCCGTCGCTCGAGGATCGACGGCGTGCCGTCGCCGCGCAGGTTCCATGCGCCCACGAGCCGGACGTCGTGATCGTCGTGCAGATGGACTGGATTCGCCTTCACCATATGTTGCCGGCTCCCGGGGTGTAGGTGGTGCCTATGACCGTCGTGGCCTGCAGCACGTCGCAGCGCACGACGCCGGAGAAGGTCGACATGCCGGCGTCGACGCGGACCATCCCGGCGGACACCTCGACCTGGCTTGCCTCGACGCGGACCTTGCCCGAGGACTGCAGCAGAATGCCCTGGCCATCGAGCGTGATGCTGTTGCCCGACGTATCCTCAAACGTGATGCTGCCATTGGCCGCATCGGTGAACGTGCCCTTCACGCCCGCGGGCGTGGACAGCTCAATCTTTTCCTCCCCTGCATTCTCCTCCACGATGGCGATGCGGGTGCCGGCCTTGCTCGTGATCGTCCAGCGATCCACGCGATCGCCCGCGAAGCGTTCGGGCGGCTGGGCCGCACCGTTCCAGAGTCCGCCGATCACAATCGGAAAACGCGCGTCACCGGCCACGAAGGTCACGAGCACCTCGTCGTCGACGTCGGGAATGAACAACGCCCCGCGACCCGCACCTGCGAAGGCCACCGCCACGCGCGCCCAGATCTCGACCGCGCCGTCACCGTCGACGGTGAGCAGCCGCACTTTGACGCGCGCGAGGTTTTGCGGGTCGTTGACCGACACCACCTGCGCGAGATGGCAGGTGCTGGCGGCGCTGAGGGGAGAGTCGGGGGCGGACATGGTTCAGCTTTCTCCCAGGAAGGCGCACTGGCCCTCGAATTCCGTCCGGTAGCCGTGCGTGGGATCGAACCGGTGGCGGACCGACGTGATGTAGTAGGTGTTGGAAAACCAGGCGCCGAGACCCGACAGCGTCGCGTGGGAGCCGACCCGCATTGCCGGCGAGCCGGTGGTTTCGCCCTCCACGCGAAGGAAGCGCCGCGCGCGCCGGTTGCGCACGGTGGTCGCGACGGCGTCGACCTCGTCCTGATTGAAACTCGCGAGATCGTGCGTGTGGTGGGCGCGTTCGCCGATGGCGTCGCGAAACGCGTCCGCGCCCTTTCGGCCGGCGCCCGGACCAAGGGCGTTGTCGCGGCCCTCGGCATTCAACGGCTGCCCGTTGGCGACGTCCCAACCCTTCACGGTCGACTTCGTGATCTGATGCGCGAGATCGGCGAGCACGCGCGCCCGCTTCAGTTCGCGGCCGAGCGCGAGCGTGAGTTCGGAGCGGCGCACCTGGGCGCGGGGCGCGACGTGCAGTTCCGTTCCGACGATCTGGACGTCGCCGTCGACGCGCGCGAGCAGCCGGCGCAGAAACCCGAGGTCGGTCTCGTTCAGCTGAACCTGCGGGCCGAAATTCTCGGTGAGCCCGTCGATGCTGGGCGTCAACGCGTGGTCGTTCGCGATCACTTGCGCGATGTCCGCCAGTGACTGGTCCTCGAAGGTCCGGCTGCGGCGCTGGCAGCGAAATTTCTGCAACGCGTCCTCGGCGAGTACGATGAGTTCCGGCGGACCGTCGTGGTCGAAGACGCCTTCGATGCCGGTGATGAGCCCGCGGAAAATCTCGATCGGGGAAAGGGCGTCGCCGGCACCGACGACCAGTTCTTTGCCGAAATCGAGATCGCCGCCGGCATCGAACGCGTATTCCGCCGCGCCACTTGCGAGCGAGGCGGAATTGGAAAGGCGCAACTCGAGCGACGACAGCCCACCTTCCTGTTCGCTCATCACCATGTGGGTGAGCAGCGACGCCATGCGCTCGTCCTCGGCTCCGTTCAAACGGAGCGTCGGGCGTGCGACATAGACGAGAGGCGTGTCGTTCGGCGGCATGCGGGCGGTGTTACTGGTCGGGGCTCGAGTGTTGGCGGGGTGCCATCACCCCGATCGAGGGTCGTGAATGGGATGCATGGCGAACGCTGCGGGGTGAGGGCACCCCGCCACCATTCGGGCATCGACGATGCTTTGTTTCGTTCATCACGCGGTGGAACTAGTCGGCGTTCAGCCGCGCGGCGCGTTCGGCGAGGCGTTGCAGTTCGCGGGACAACGTCTGCGGATCCACCGCGCTGCGTTCCGCGGCGTCGGTGCGGGTCTCTCCGCCACTCACCGGTGCGGGCGGGGGCGTGAGGTCGGCGCTGACTTCGTCGAAGGTGATGGGCATGGTTAGCTTTCGTCGAAACGGAGCCGCGGGGTGGTGCCGACCTCCGCCTTGAAGGTGCTGGCGTTTTGGGCGATGGCCTTGCCCGTGACGTCGAAGAGCGCGCCGGGTGCGATGCCCGGGGCCGACGACGCGGCGAGCAGGCGTTGCGGCGTGAGCAATGTTCCGCCGGCCGTGGCCGCGCCCGCTTGCAGGCCGTTGAACGCGCCGGCGCCGGCGGAAACTCCGGCCGAGGCGCCGGCGCCAAAATTGACCGACGCACCCGCGCTCGCGCCCGAACCCGCACCGCCGCCAACGCTGACGCCGAATCCGCCGCCCACTCCCGCAGCCGCGCCAGCGGAGAAGCCGGCGGCCGCACCGATGGTCACGCCGCCGCCCACCGCGATCGCTGCTCCGCTATCGGCGCGGAGGCTTTCCAGTCCGTTTGAGATCGCGATGCCGCGCGCGCCGCTCGCATCGCCGGCGTCGATGGCGAGCTGGAACGCGCTGCCGGCGGGCGACTCGAAGGTCTCGTCGACGTCGGCGCTGCGGCCCGCACCGTCGGGTTCGTCGAATTGATAGTCGGGCTGCGACATCGTCAGGTTGACGACGGCGCGCAGCGGCACGCCGTTCGCGGAGAAGAAGTCCATTGTCTGCCGGAACGACTCGACGACGCCGCGGAAGGTGAACGCACCCCATTCGAACGTGACGAGCGGCGGCGCAGCCGGCGGACCCTTCGGGCCGGCCGCGGGCCGCTGCGGACGCAGCATGCGCTCGACCTTGACGGTCTTGCTGCGGACGTCGTCGCCGCTGTCGGTCGTGTCGAACAGCAGTTCCATGTTCAACGTCGCACTCGCCGCGCCCGCCGCCTGCTGCGTCTGACCGCCTTCGCCGCGGGCCTTGATCGACACGCTGTAGTCGAGCGACGCCGGATTGAAATCGATCGGCACGATCTCCGGCGCGCCGTTGGCGGGCGTGTAGGTGAACTGACCCTGCTTGAAATCCTGCGCGGCGATCATGTGAGTTTCAGGCCTTCGTGGACGAGGTGGAGTTCTTCAATGGCGATCTCGGCGCCGCGGGCGTCGAGGTCGGCGCTCTTGAATTTCACCGGCAGTGCGCGGTCGAGGCGCCACGTGCGCACCGGCGTCCGGCCGTCGAGCGAGAGATGGACGATGTCGACGTCCATGCGGTGCGTGTACGCGCCGCGCAGCGTTGTCAGCTGAAACCAGTCCCACAGATCGCGGTTGAGCGTCATGCCGCGCCGCAGAATCACCGTGGAAAACGACACCGGACCCGCGCGTTGATGCGCGCCGTAGTTGCGTCCGCCCTCGCGAATGAGCCTCGGCTCCATCGTGGCTTCGAGTCCGCTGCACTCGGCAAACGCCCCGCCGGCGATGGGCCGCACGGTGTTCGCGTTGCGCCCGCTCTGCAGCCGGTTCTCGGTGAAAACGAGCTCGTAGCGAAACGTGCCGACGGGAATGGAATCGACTTCGGGCATGGCGTTCAGGGCGCGGGCTCGAGCGCGGTGACCGAGCCCTCGCGCAGGGAGAGGATGACGACGATGAGACCGACCGGATGGGCGGGGGCGAAACGCACCTCGGCCACGACGCGGCCGTTATCGAGGTCGGCTTGGGTGGTCGTGGTGGCGTCGCAGCGAATCGAATACGCCTCGGCCGCGGACGCACCGCTGAGCGCGCCCGCCGCGTAGAAATCGTTCAGCAGGCGATCGAGCTGCGTGCGGATCCGGCCCCAGAGTTCGCCGCCCGACGGCTCGAAGGTCACGCTGTCGCCGATCTGCCGCGCCGTGCGCAGCAGCGCGGCGGTGAGCCGGCCGATGCAGGCGGGGCGGTGGCTGATCGCGAGGCTGGTGGTCACGTCGGACAGAACGCGCGGACCGTCCGGAGTGCGGCCCAGCAGCGAGACGCGATGAATGAGGGCGGCGGACGCGCCCTTCGGCGTGTCGAGCACGAGGTCCGAGACCGGCAGCGCGGGATGAAAGTCGTGGACGCCGCGCAACGGCTGGCGGCCGATACTGTGCGCGACGCCGCGCTCGGGAATCGTGCGCGCGAGGACGCCGGCCAGGACGCCGTCGGGTGGCTCGAGTCCGCCGGGCAACGCCTCGGCGCCGGGCGTCACCAGCCACGGATACGACACCTGCACAAAGGCGCTCGCGATGCCGTCGGTTTCGTCGAGCGACTTGCCCTGACCCAGGCCGAGCACCTGCGTGGGCAGATCGAGATTGGCCGTGTACGATCGGGCGAGATCGGGCGACGGCAGCGGCAACGCGACCACCAGTTGCACGTCGCGGCGCTGGGTGCGGAGAAAGAGTCCCGTGTGGCGCACGGCACGGCGCCACTCGACGTATCCGGTTTCCGTACACGCGGGGCTCACCGACACCTGGCGGATTTCGTCGGTCGCCGGCCGGAGCGTCGGCGTGCACTCGACAAACTCCTCCGGCGCCGGCGGCAATGGTGCGAGGCCGGCCGGTTCGAGCGTGGCGTCGGCCACCAGTTCCGGCAGATCGGGGAAGCACACGAAGGCGGCTTCATCCAAACCGAAGAGCACGCCGAGCCCTTTCCACGTGGCCGGGGCGGAGCGCGCCGCGGGCAAGGTGCCGCTGAACGGCAACCCCGGCAGCAGCGCACCGAGCCGGGCGCGTTGCGCGCCGCGGTGTGCAGTCCGCTCGGCGGGCGAGGCGTTTTCCGCGAGCATCGAGTAGGGCGCGGGATCGCCGGCGCGGACCACAAAGCACCGGGCGCCACCCTGGCGGAAAAAAGAGCGGACGGCCGCGCCGAGCCAGGGCGTAAAGGGAAACGCGTGGGGCAGCGGTGGCCGTGTTTCCCAGGCAAAGAGGCGATCGAAGGCCTCGAAGCTGTCCAATGGCACCGGCACGTTGAGCAGCGGATCGAGGTCCGCGACCGCGGTGCCCCGCTCGCGCCAGCCGTTGTCCTGCAACCACGTCTTCAACTGCGCGGGCAGCGGCGAGGCGTCGCGCCGCCGGACGAAGCCGACGAAGCAGACGATGTCGGCGCGGTGGGGCGTCGACGTCTCGGCCGGCTGAGCATCCTTGAAGAGGAGGCCTGACATGGGTGGGGGAGGAGGAAGTTGAGAGCTGAGAGTTGAGGGTTGAGAGATCGGAGTTCGGAAAAAGCGGTGCTTCCGACGTCTGCTCTCAACCCTCAGCTCTCAACCCTCAACTTCCCCGCGAAGCGCTATTCGATCACCAGGCCCTCGGCGCTGAGGACGAGTTCCTCCATTGCGACGTCGCCACCTTTGCCGGCGAGCGTGGGGCCGGTGTACTTGAGTGGGAGGACGCTCTGGAGTTTCCAGTTGCGCACGGGCGCGCCGGTTTCGTCGCGGAGCGTGATCGTGACATCGCGCTTGGCCTTGTGGCCTTCTTGGCGCGTCTGCTTCAGCCACTCGAAAAATTCGTTCGAGTCGACGACGCCGCGCTTGAGCGTGACGTCGCTGACCTTGTGCATGAGCGGGATCTTTTTGACGTGGTTCTCGCGGAAGTTGCCGTTGCGGTATTCAGCGATGACGGTTTCGGTGCCGAGGCCCGAGACGTCGGAGAAGCCGCCGAGTTCCGTGGACGGATCGACGCCGGGGGAGTTGAGATTGACGGAGAAATTAAAGGCCCCGTAGGGCGTGCTGCGTGACATGGTGGTGAAGCGTTGAGAGGTGAGACGAGGCGGGGTGTTGAGCGGCTGGGTCGGTGGCCACGAGCGCCAGCGAGGGGTGGAGTGCGCCGACGCGGGCTTCCGCTCGCGGGCGCTCGCAGCCACCCGGCTGGTCGTGCGGCTACGGCTGAATCATCACGTGCGGGCGTCGGCGGTTTTCTGGCCGATGCGGAAGATGACGAACTCGGCGGGCTTGATGGCGGCGACGCCGATGAGGCAGATGAGCCGGCCGTTATCGAGGTCGTTCTGGGTCATCGTCGAACGGTCGCATTTGACGAAGAACGCCTGCTCCGGCTTGTCGCCGAGGAGCGCGCCGCTGACCCATTCGTTGTGCAGGAAACTCGAGACCGTCTCGCGCACATTGGCCCACAGCCGCTCGCCGTTGGGCTCGAACACCGCCCACTGCGTGCCGCGATCGATCGAGTGCTCGAGGTACAGGAAGAAGCGGCGGATGTTGACGTATTTCCACTCGGGATCGGACGTCGTCGTGCGCGCACCCCAGACGCGATTGCCGCGACCGGGGAAGTAGCGGAGGCAATTCACGCCGAGCGGATTCAGGACTTCCTGCTCGCCGGTCGTGACGAGGCGCTCGAAGCGCAACGCCGAGCGGATGACTTCGTTGGCGGGCGCTTTCCAGACCCCGCGCTCGACGTCGCTGCGTGCATAGATGCCGCAAAGGAAACCGGACGGCGGCAACGTGAGCTCGGCGGGCGCGCTGGGCGAGTTGGGATTGAAATCCGGATTCGGCGCGACGACCCACGGATAATAGAGCGCGGCGTACTTCGAATCGATCCGGGCCTTGTAGGTGCGGGCCTCGGAGACCGACTGGGCGCGCGGCACGTCGAGCACCGCGATGCGATAGGACCGGCGCGCTTCCGCGTGCGCGATCAGCGCGAGCGCCACGCCGTCGGCTGTCGCGGCGAGCTGCGTGTAACCGGGCGAGGCGACGATCGAGACGTCCTCGATGCCCTCGATGATCGCGAGCGCGTCCTTGTAGTGCTGGAGCGTCGGCGCGACGTCGGTGCCGCCGGTGACGGTCAGCGTCTTGACGGGGCTGTTGGCGTCGGGGGCGAACGCCGTCGCGAGCTCGAAAGGCGTGACCGTCGTTGCGACGTCGAAGGCGAACGGCAGCGACACCTGATCGGCACGCGTCGCGGGCTTCGGGTTGAGCAGCGCACCGATGAAGCGCTTGTGCAGCGGGTCGAGCCCGAGGTCGGAGAATTCCGTGCTGCGGCGGTCGGCGTCGGTCAGCACCACGCGGACGGTGAGGAGATCCATGCCGTCGGTTTCGTTCTGCGCGACAAACGTGTGGACGGCGTTCGCCGTGGTGCGCCAGACGCCGGCGCGTTTCACGAGATCGACCGCGGGCGTGCTGCGGATGCGAATCACGCTGCCGTCGACTGCGGCCTGGGCGGCGGGGATGGACGTCGCGGCGGTCTGCAGCGCGACGACGATGGTCCCGTTGCCGGCGGCGCCGGGGAAGCGCGAAACGAAGCGCGAGCGCTTGGCGTTGACGAGGTCCGTGCCGGCGGCGGTGGCGGATGTGCCGGCCACGCGGGCGACGTAGAGCCGGGCACCGCCCTCGTTGAAGTACGCCATGACGGCGTGCGCGAGGTAGTTCGGGTCGGCGCTGAAGCCGAGCGGGTCGAGTCCGCCGTAGACGCGTTCGAACTCCGCGAAACTGGTGATCAGCTCGGGCACATCGCCGACCGGACCGGTGCGGGTGGGGCCGACAAACGCCGTCGTGCTCGTGCTGACGCCTTCGATGGATTTGCTCCGGAAGCTGGTTTCTTCAACGAAAACGCCGGGCGCTAAATATTCTGGCATGGCTGTAGGAGGGTGGAGGGTGGGGGGAGCGAACGGCCACGGCCGGAGGGCTTAGGTCGTAAAGGGGAAGCGGCGGCTGATGAGCGCGCCGGGTCGCAGGCGGAGCGGTTGCGCATCGGTGTTGCCCGCGGCGACGGCGGTGTTGCGCAACGCGATCCAGTCGACCACCGGGGAATTGGTCGGCGGCAGGACGACTTCGAGGCGCGCCTCGGTCTCGACGCTCACCACCGCTTCGGCGGTCGCGCCGGGTCCGAAATGTTTCAGGCCGGGAATGGCGACAAGCGTCTCGCCGCGCGCATCGGACAAACCGCAGCCGAGGATCACATTGCCCGCCGTGCTGACGACCCGCGCGAGGGCGTTGCGGATCGGCTGGCCGGCGGCATCGAGGATCAGCACGCGCACCTGCGCCGTGCCGGGCGCGAGCCGCGCGGCGGGCGCCGGCAGCAACGCGACATCGAGCGGGGTGAAGAGCGAACCGGCCGGCCGATGGTTGTCGGGCGCAAGCAGCGCGGGCGAGGGATCGCGGGGCAGCGGCACGGTGAACTTCGCCGGCAGATACGTGCCCGACGGATCCTCGACCGAGCCCTCCACGGTGATCGAGCCGGTGGCCACGACGTCGGCGGGCGCGAGCGTGGCGAGATCGAAGGTCCTGATGTAGGCTTCCAGTCCGTCCGCCTCCGTGATCACCGTGAGCCCGCTGAGATTGCGGCTGAAACGCAGCTGATCGCTCGTTGGCTTCAACGGCAGCGCGATCGGCGCAAGCGTGACCGCATCGATCCAGCGGATCGCGCCGAGCACGCGTCTGTCGATGATCTCCGGCATGGCAGTCAGGAACGAGGGTGATCGGCGAAACTGAAACGCGTCGCCACCGTGGGCGCGCCGTCGGGCACGCGATCCGGATCGATGCGCACCACGCGGGCGATGAAGCCGTGGCTCAGCCGGTAACCGCGGTGCGCCGTTTCCCAGATGCGGGCCATTTCCTCCGGCGCCAGCTCGGCGGGCGCGAGGTTCACCTGTTCATCGACGGCCCAGCCGGCTTCGGCGCTGAGCGAACTGCGATCGAGAAACGCGTGCTGGTGCAGCTCGCGCATCGCCCAGCCGAGCAGGATGTGTTCGTCGTCGGCATCGTCCGCCCAGACCGTCAGCAGCAAATGCAGATCGAGCCCGAGCGGCCCCACCGCCGAGCGATCGCGGATATTCCGGAGGTGGTTGTCGATCGTGACCCGGTGCAGGAAGAGCGAGACCGTGCCGTCGGCGATCGTGTCGTTGGAACTGAATTTCGACGAACTCAGGACCGCGAACGAGGCCGCCGGCAGTGCGGGCACGCCGGCGGGAGGGACGTACGTGGCATGACGCTGCGACAGGAAGTCAGACAGCGACTGGCAAAACGAATGGAGGGCGAGGTGATTGGCCAAAGTCAGGTGGCGGGCTGGCGGAACCAGCCTTTCAGGGGGGCGTCGCTGGGGGAGTTGCGAGTGACCGGAGGCCTCGAAAAAGCGGAGGGTCGCAGTGCAATTCGCATCCACCAGCGAGAGCTAGGATCGTACCAAAATATTGGGCGCCAACGAATCAGGTCTTTGACGGTACGCGGGGTGGGAGAACGCCCGATGCGTCGCTAAAAGGCGCGATCAGGGCATGATCGGCCCGGCAACGCGGGCGTTCCGGCGGCGATCTTAGACCGAGGCGAGCGGGGGCGCTCGCGGTCCCAGCGAACTCGCGTTCCTTACTTCTTGGGCGCCGGCTTGCGCTTGTCGTCGAGATTGCGTTCGAGCGCCGCTGGATCGAACGACGCCTTCGCGCCGCCGGCGGGCACGTTCAGCCCCGCGGACCAGAGGATGCCGTTGAGGACAAGCGTGCGCTGGCTCTCGTAGGTCCAGCTCACGTGCAGATCGGCGCCGGTGAACGAAAATCCACGGCCGCCGCCCGGACGCTCGAACGCCCACGCGATCACTTCGTCGCGGCCCGGATGCTTTTTCGCATCGGCGGTTGAGCGCGATTTTTCGGGAACGGTGCCGACCAGCAGCGGCGTCACGCCGGTGCCGGCGAAGTGCATATTATAGAGCCAGCCATCGCCGGGCGCCGCGAACGGTTTCACGCCGCGCGTCACCGGATGCTCGCCGATTTTGGAAAACGTCATGTCCCAGTGGCCGCGGCAGCCGATGTCGCTGCGAAACACGCCGCCGAGCCAGTCCTTGACCCGATCGCCCTCGGGGCCCTTCGGAAAATCCATCGCCTGGTGCAGGAGCACGAGGCCGGTGCCGGCGTCCATCAGCCGCGTGAGCGCGGCCCAACGCTGGGGTTCCATGAACGGCTGCTTGCCGCCGCCATCGCCGAAGTAGACGACGCACTTCGCTCCGGCGAGGACGGCCGGGTTCTTCGGCCAGTCGCGGGCCATGACCGGCCACACGCCGGGTTGCTGTTTGAGCCAGTCCATGAGCAGCGCGCAGCCCGCGAAATATTCATGCGCCATGGCCTTGCTGCTCGGTCCGCTCGCGAGGAGGATGATCTTGGCCAGCTTCGGATCAGGCGAGTCGACCTCCAGCGGGACGCCCGACTGGTCATAGGAAGGCGCGGCGTGAGCCAGCGTGGCGGCGAGGCAGAGCAGGGATAGGAACTTCATGAGCGGGGGCAAAGCGAGGGTTTGAAGAGAATGGGTTTGGGTAAACCGTGAGGGGATCGGCGACGGTGACGTCAGCCGGCTCGTTCGGGAGCGCAGGCGTCCCGCCTGCTTCGATCCGATGCCGGCCGGAGGCCGGCGCTCCCGGGCTGTCCGCGCCGCGGGGCACTGTAATTAGATCAGCAGATCCTTCACGACGTGCCCGTGCACATCGGTGAGACGGAAATCGCGGCCGTCGTGGCGGAATGTGAGACGTTCGTGATCGAGGCCGAGCTGGTGCAGGATGGTCGCGTGGAGATCGTGCATGTGCACCTTGTTCGCGATCGCGAAGTGGCCGAACTCGTCGGTTTCGCCATACGCGATGCCCGGCTTGAAACCGCCGCCGGCGAGCAGGACCGAAAACCCCGTGGGATTGTGATCGCGACCGGTGCCGTTGCGCTCCGCATAGGGCGTGCGGCCGAACTCGCTGCCGAACCACACGATCGTGTCGTCGAGCAGGCCGCGCGACTTGAGATCGGCGAGCAGGCCGGCGACGGGCTTGTCCACGCGCTCGGCATGCTCCTTGTGCTTGGGCATGTTGGAGTGCTGATCCCAGCCCGGGTTGTTCGAGTTGTCGGAGTAGTTGACCTGGATGAAACGCACGCCCGATTCCGCCATGCGGCGCGCCATGAGGCATTGGCGGCCGAAATTATCCGTCGGCTCCTCGCCAATGCCATACAGCGCGAGCGTGGCCGGCGTTTCCTTCGCCAGATCCAGCACGTCGGGCGCGTGATTCTGCAGCCGCCACGCAAGCTCGAAGGAGTTCGCGACCGCCTCGAGCTCCAGATCGCCGGGCTTCATCCGCAGCTGCACCTCGTTCAACGCCCGCACGAGTTCGAAATTCCGCTGCTGCTGCGCGGGCGTCCACTTGGGGTTGTGGATATTGCGGATGCCGGCGTCCTTCGCGAGCTGGCCACCGCGGCCGATCGCCGTGCCCTGGTACACCGACGGCAGGAATGCGTTGCCGTAGTTGCGCGGACCGCCGTTCGCGAGCGTCGGGCTCAGCGACACGAACGCCGGCAGGTTCTCGTTTTCGCTGCCAAGTCCGTAACTGACCCACGATCCCATCGACGGGCGGATCAGATTCGTGGAGCCGGTGTGCAGGAAGAGCGTCGCCGGCCCATGCGCCACACCTTCGGTGTGCATCGACCGCACCACGCAATAGTCGTCCACGTGATTGGCGAGGTGGGGAAACAGCTCCGACACCCAGCGCCCGCTCTGGCCGCGCTGCTTGAACTCCCACAGCGGCTTCATCACGCGCTGCGTCGAGCCGGCCCCGGTCTTCGCGATGCTGCGCTGATCGAGGAAATCCATCATCTTGCCGTCGTCGGCATAGAGGCGCGGCTTGTAGTCGAAGCTGTCGAGGTGGCTGACGCCGCCGCCCATGAAGAGAAAGATCACGCGCTTGGCGCGGGGCGGAAAATGCGGCGCGCGGCTAGCGAGCGGATTCGGGGCCGCGCGGGCGGCGACCTGTGACGCCAGGCCGGCGAGCGCGAGATAGCCGAAGCCGCACGCGAGCTGCTGCAATGCCTGGCGACGGGTCACGAAAGCGGGGGAGTTCATGGGGTTCCAGGCGATGAGAAGGGGCGGGCGAGCAGGATTGCAGTGCAGTTCACGCGGTCGTCCGGGTTAGTTCAGATACCGGAAGTCAATGCAGGCGAAAATCGACTGATAGAGCTGCGCCCACGCCTCGTGGCGCGTCGCGGTGCCGGGATCGCTGCCGGCAGCCGACGCCAGGAACTGCAGCGCGAGGTCGCGTTCGCGCGCCGCGGGCGGACGGCCGAGGGTGACGCGATACGCGTGATCGATGCGCGCGGCGTCATCGAGCCCGGCGCGACTCAAGGTCCGCTCGGCGGCGAGCGCCGCCTGCTCGATCACGAACGGATGATTCATCAGGAACAGCGCCTGCGGGGCGACGGTGGAGACGTTGCGCTTGCCGAAGGGAGCGTTGGCGTCGGCGAAATCGAAGACCTCGAACAAATCGAGCCGCTTGTTGCGGAACGCCGGCGTGTACACGCTGCGCCGCGTGTCGGTGAAAACGTAGGTGTATTCGGCGCTGACCGGCAGCGTGCTGGCGGATGCGCCGTTGGGGCCGGTGATGTTCGGCCCGCCGAGCTCGAGATTGAGTTTGCCGCTGGTCCAGAGCACGGCGTCGCGAATCTGCTCCGCATCGAGCCGCCGGCGTTCCGCGCGCGCGAAGAGCCGGTTGTCCGGATCGATCGTGCGGACGTCGGCGTCGGTCGCGGTCGCGAGCTGATACGTGCGCGACAGCATGATCTCGCGCACGAGGCGCTTGATTGACCAGCCGTCCGCGACGAAACGCAGCGCGAGGTGATCGAGCAGCTCGGGATGCGAGGGCGTCTCGCCCGTCGTGCCGAAGTTGTCGACGGTGCGCACGAGGCCGGGCCCGATCAGCCATGACCACACGCGGTTCACGATCACGCGGGCGGTGAGTGGATTCGACGGGCTCGCGATCCAGTCGGCGAGTTCGCGGCGGCCGCTCTCCTGGGTGGAAAACTGCGGCGCCGGTCCGGTCATCGCGACCTGCAGGAAACCGCGCGGCACCTTCGCGCCCAGCGTGCGCACATTGCCGCGGACGCGAATTTCCGTGTCGCCGATCTCCGCCGCGTCCTCGGCGACGCTCATCGTCTGCGGGCGGGCCGGTGCGGCGGCCACGAGTTTCTTCAACTCGGCCTCGAGCCGTTTGAGTTCGGCGGCGGCCGGGGGGGCTTTCGCCATTGCACCCGGAGCCGATTTGCCGGCGGCGGCGACGCTCGCGACGAGTTCCTCGACGGGAATGAGCTGCAGCGTGTCGACGACGACGTGGCCCGCGGTGCCTTCATTGGAGATGAGCACGTAGCCCGCGCCGTCCTTTTCAAACTGATACTGCCCGAGCGAGCGCATGCGGCCGCCAATCGGCGGTTCCTCGCGCTGATCGATCGTGAGCGTGCGTTCGCCATCGGCGTGCAGGATCGTGACCGGCACGTTCGAGGCGCGATTGGCGTTGGCGGTGTAGGCGAGGCGGACTTCGTAGCGGCCCGAGCGCGGGATCGCCGGGGTGAACGTCACCGTCTTGGCGCCCTTGCCCTCGTTCCGATCCTCGACGTAACCGTCGCCAAAATACGTTTTCCCGTAACTCGACCGCCGCCATTCGCCCACGACCTTCGCTTGGGATTCATCGAGCACGATGCCGGCGAGCGGCTCGGCGACGCCCTCCGCCGCAGCCTGCGCCGGAGCCCCCTTGGCGTTGGACTTGGTGGAGGCCTTGAGCGCGGCGATCGTTTTCTCCAGCGCCTTGACTTTAGCGTCGTGCGCTTCGACGAGCCGGCCGGCTTCGTCGTCGACGGGGAGCGAAGTCTCGACCCAGCGCGCGACATTGTCCGTGTAGTTGGCGAGCGTGCGCGTGCTGCGCAGAATGCCCGCGAGCGCGTAGTAATCCTTGGTGGGCACGGGATCGAACTTGTGGTCGTGACACCGCGCGCAGCCGATCGTCATGCCGAGAAATCCCTTGCCGATGGTGTCGATCTGCTCGTCGACGATGTCCATGCGGAGCGCGCCCTTGTTCTGCTCTTCGTAGTTGGTGGGGCCGAGGGCGAGGAAGGCGGTGGCGTTGAGTTGGCGGCGGCGTTGCTCGGGCGAACTGGCCGGGAGCAGATCGCCCGCGATCTGTTCGCGGATGAAGGTGTCGAACGGCACATCGCGGTTGAACGCTTCGATGACGTAATCGCGGAAGCGCCACGCGTCCTTGAACAACAGCGTCCGGCCGCCGCCGCTCGATTCCGCAAAGCGCGCGACGTCGAGCCAGTGCCGGCCCCAGCGTTCACCGTAGTGGGGCGAGGCGAGGAGCTCGTCGATCACGCGGGCGAATGCATCGGGCCGGGTGTCGCGGACGAACGCCTCGATCTGTTCCGGGGTCGGCGGCAGCCCGATGAGATCGAACGTGGCGCGGCGCAGGAGCGTCGGACGATCCGCGTCCGCGGTGGGGCGCAGCGACTTCGCGTCCCACTTGGCGGCGATGAAGCGATCAATCTCGGTGCGGGGCCACGCGTTTTTTCCTGCGGCGGGAACGGTGGGCGGGCGGGGCGGAACGAACGCCCAGAACGTGCGCCCCTCCTCGATCGTCAGCCCGACCTGCTTGGGCCGGGCGTGCGCGGCCACCGGCGCGGCGTCGGGCGCGGGCGCGCCGCGTTGCACCCACTCGGTGAGCAAGGCCACTTCCTCCGGCGAGAGCGCCGTCTTGGGCGGCATGGCTTCGAACTCGATGTCGTTTGCGCGCACCGCGCGGATCAGAATGCTCTGGTCGGCCTTCCCGGGAACCACGGCCGGTCCGGAGTCGCCGCCTTCGCGCCAGCCGTGCGGCGTGTCGAGGCGCAGCCCCGCCTTGATTTTCTGGCCCTCGGAGTGGCACTCGTAGCAGCGCTCGATCAGCAGGGGGCGGATTTTCTTTTCGAAAAACGCGAGGTCGTCCGGTGTGGCGGCGCCAACGATCTGACCCGCGCCCATGGCTCCAACGACGGCGAGCATGCGTCCCAAGGGGCGAAGAAGTCGGTGCGGCGACGATGACGGCATGAGACGCAGAGGAGTCCGGACGAAAGCGAGGGGTAAAACGGGGTGGTACCAAGGAGGTCGCTCCGGGCGTCAGCGGGTGTTTGGGGTAACCCGCGGGCAATCAGAACGACAACAGGCAACTGCAGGAGAAAAATTGAACTCAACCCCGTCGGCGACGCCATCCGAAAAGTGGGCCGGAGTTCAAATGCTTTCGACCGTGGACCCCGCCCGGCGACGCGGCTACCTGCGCGCCATGGAGGAATACGGCGCGAACTGGGTGTTCGGCTTCAAAGGGTCGTTCTGAACGGACTCACCGCCGGCCACCCGTGGCAAGGTGACGCTTTTCACCACGGGTCCGGCCGCGGCTCCGTCCTGCTGCGGCGGCTGCCCGCCGGGCAACGGAGCGCGCGCGGGGCGGGTTTGCCGGAGCGGACGAGCGCAACCATCAGACGCGGACGCCCGCGATCGCCGGTTCGTGGTCTGAACCTGCAGACGGCTCCGCGTCGCCGTCGCGACCAAGTTCGTTGATCTTTTGCCGCCACGTCTCGGCGTGGTGGGCGAAGGTTTCCAGGGCCGCGTAGGCGCGATCAACCGTGAGATCGTCGACGGCAAGGATGCGGAACAGGAAGACTTCGTCCGTCTGCGGATGCACGCCAAAGACCGCCCCGTCGGTTTCGAAGCCGAAGAGATGGGCGGAGAGCAGCCCGCGGAGGAAAGCCTCGCGGTTGTCGTGGGGGACCTGGCCGAGCGTCGTGTGCAACACGAGCTGACCGTGGCCGTCGTCCTCGAGATCGATGGCGAGGGCCGGATCGAAGACGAGGCGGCAGACGCCGTCGGTAAACGTGAGGCCGGTGAGGTGGAGCCGCTGGCCAAGCTCCAGGACGAGATCCGATGGGTTCATGGGCAGTTACACGTTGGCGCGCTGGATCACTTGGCTTTGGCTGTTGATGAAGTCCTGGGCGAGCTTGAGGACCATGTCGCGCAGACCCTTGGCGAGATCCTTGAGATCGTCCGCGATTTGGGTTTCCGCCTCGATGAGCTTCGCCGCGGCTTCGAGCCGCTGTTTCGCGATGTCGGCGAGATCGGCCCGGTACTGGGCTTCCGAGCTTTCGGTTTTCAGATTGGACACGGAGACGCCCACGCTGCCGGTGATGATGGGACCGGTGCCCTGGGCGATCTGGCCGCCCAGTTGGGCCACGGGAACGCTGTTGGTCTTGATGCCGGCGGCGCCGAAACCGACGCTCAGGGCGAGTGACACGCAGCCCGATACGATCTGCCCGATGGCCTCGGTGCGGTCCGCCTCGATTTGCTTCTCGCGGCTGGCCTTCGATTCATTGGCCGCCGTCAGCATCTGCGCCGAGGCGTCGATCATGAGTTCATAGTTCGACTGAATCGAGGCCATCTTCACCTCGGTGGCCTTCTCGCGGAGCTCCTGGGCGATTTTGACCAGATCCTTGAGGAAGTCATTGAAATTGGGATACGTGGAGTTCTCGATCAGATCGCGGATGGATCGCTCGACGACGAGGGCCTGCTGTTCGAAGGACGCCGCGATCTTCGCGGCCGTGGCGGCGTCCAGCGGGGGATCCTGCTGGATGGCCTGACCCAGGGCCGTGGCGCTGTCGGCGAGAGCGTCGACGGCGCCGCCGAGCACCAGCGCGGGCGCCGGGACGCTTTGCAGGCCATCGAGCTGCTGGAGAAACTCGTTCAGCGGCACGTCGGCGGGCGTGATCGAGGGTGCAGTGAGCCGGACGCTAACCTGGCTGCCGGGCGCCTCGATTTCACCCGTGGATCCGAGGATGGTCAGGCTGATGCCCTTCATCACGTCCTGAAGGCGGCGGGCCGCCCCGGTCTCGCTCGCTTCGAGCGTGGGCAGCGAGGACGGGGTGGGACTGAGGTCGGAGATGGAATTCATGGGGCGGGGCGTTCAGGCGGATTGGGTTTGCATGACCTTGGTCATGGATTCGGCGCTCTCGTCGATGGCGCCGAAGATAATTGCGAGCGTCTGCTGCGCGTCGTCGACCAGCGCTTCGAGTTCCTCCTGCAGCTGCTCGATGATCGCGCGGATCTTTGCGATCTGGGCCTGCAACGCCTTCGCGGCCGCCTCGGCCTGGTCGGCCTCGGCCTGGAGATCGCTGGCGCTCTGCTTGAGGTCCGCGACCTTGAGATTGCCGACGCCGGAGACGATCGACGCGGTGCCGCGGCCGATGCCCTCCACGAGCCCCATGCGAAGGCTCAGTTGCATCAAGGGCTTCATGGATTCCTTGAAGGCCGCCTTCGCCGCCACCGCGACAGCCTCCTTGCCGCCGGCGGCAACGAGCTTCGTCGCGGCGAGCCGGGAGACCTCCTTGCCCGCGAGCATGCCGGCCGCCTTGCCGGCCTGGCCCAAGGCGACAACGACGCCGCCGATGAGTCCGATCATCGAACCGGCGAGCGCGATGTAGCCGAGAATCTCCACGGCCTTCGCCATCTTCGTCTTGTCCGCCTCACTCAGAAAACCTTCCTGGCCCGCGGCGCGCATCGTGGCGTCGATGGCGAGGGTAATCTGCACCGCGGCGGCTCCGATGAGGGCAACGCCCGCGACGATCAAGCCCGCGGCGCCGACCGGATTGGTGATGAGCTGGCCGACGGCGCTCACCAGCGTGATGATCGCTGAGACCACGCTCACGACGGCTTGGATCCAGTTGCTGACCGCCTCGAAGATATTGCCCTTCTGCTCCGCCTCGGTGTTTTTTTCCTGCACCTCCGCGGCCTTTTCCATCTGTTCTTGGAAACGCTGGAGCTCCTTCTCGTTTTCCTTGTGCAGTTCGTTCATCCGTTGAGTGATCTCGGTGCGTGAGACGTCCTGCATCAGCTGGTTGAGCGCGTCCTGCAGCAGCCCGATGCGCAGGGTGAGATCGTTCACCTGCTTGGAGAGACTGGGCGACTCGAGGTCCGGCAAACCGGTGCCCTGCGCGTTGCTCTGCGTGCCGGTGGCGGAAAAGTTTCCGACGACGCGGAAACTCTCCTGCAGCGTTTTGATCGCGGCGGATTTCACGTCCTGCAAATCCCCGAGGTTCTGGGGATCGAAGACGTTGAGACCGACCGGGCGGGAGTTGACGTCGGCGGAGTTCATTTCCGGGAGGCGTCCGTGGTGGTGGTGGCGGCGGCGCGGGCCTTCTGCACCAGTTCAAGCATGCCGCTGGCCTGCGAGTGCAGCGCGGCGTGTTCCGGTTTGCCGTTGGAGTTGAAAACGGCGGCGCGCAGTGCGGCCTCGGCCCCGGGCGCCTTGCCGAGCGCGACGAAACATTTCGCGGCCTGGAAAGGGGGATACGGGTCGTGGATGTCGGTCACGCCGAGGTAGCCGTACGCCTTGAGCGCGTCCTCGTACTTCTTCTGCGCCTCCTGGCAGGCGCCGAGTCCCTTCCAGAACTTGCGCTTGAAATGATCCAGCATCGCCAGGAGGCGAAACACCTTCTCCGCCTCGGCGTACTTGGCGCCGTTGTACAGATTGTAGGCGATCAGGTAGATCGCCTCCATGCTCTCGGGCGTAAGCTGGGTGAAGTCGCGGAACGTGCGGCCGTTCTTGCCGAAATTTTCGATCACGTCCTTCCATTCTTCCTCGGTGTGAAACGGCAGGCGGTCGTAAACGGGATTGGGGGCTTCGGTGGTCGTCATGATGAGAGGTGGGCTGTAACGATGGAAACGATACGGATCAGAGATTGCGGAGCTGGGCCTTCAGCAGGGTGTCGAGTTTCTCCTGCAGCTTGGCCATCACCTCGTACGCGTTGTTGAAACGGTTGAGGACGTTTTGGTAGTCGAGCGTCGCCTGCTGCGCCTCGGCGGAGCGGCGGTCGATGTAGTTTTTCAACGCCGTGCGGTTCTGCTGCCAGTCTACGGCGCTGTGGTAGCTGTCGTTCCCGCCAATGCCGAAAATCGGCGTTCCGGCCCGGCTGTTCGTGGCGTTGAACAGGTTCATCAGCCGGGTCTCGGACGAGAACTGATACGTCTGGGACCCGTCTGGATTCTGCGCCTGGAAGACGCCGGACTGGAATTCGAGATCGGCGAGCGCATCGTTGGCCTTTTTCAGATCGTCCTGAATCTCGCGCACGATCGCCTCCTTGTAGACAAGCTGACCACGAAGGACGCGAATCCGGGCTTCGTTGTAGAAAAGCAGATATTCGAGGCTCGAGAGGCTGGCGGTCGGGCCGACGACTTCCCGCCGGGCGGGCGCCAGGCTGGTGATGTATACCTTGCCCTCCGTGCTCAGGCCGAACAGGTACGACGCGCCGTTGGCAGCCGTGGCCCGAAAACTGGAGAGGATTCTCACGTCGGGAAACTCCGTGCCCCGGGCAGTGACATTGAGCAGCAGCGCGGGCATGACGGTCGCCGGAGTCGGGACCTGCGTCGAATCCGTCCTGAAGCTCAGGCCGGAGCCATTCACGAACACTTCGAAAAACAGTCCGTCAACAAACGTGGAGTAGGCGGTGCCGGCCGCGTTCAGCGGTGCCTCGATGGGTCCCAGCAACAGCCGTTGATCGGTCGCGGTGGCGGGGCCGGACACGACGATGCTGCCGCTGCTATCCTTGAACACCCGTCCGACCTGCGTGCCCGCCTGCAGGAGGTACGTGTTGTAAGTGGGAAGCTCTGCGACCGGATCGTAGCCGGAGACCTGGGCAACGCGATCGTAGCTGATGCCGTCAATCGTCATCGGCTGGATCGCCGACACCAGCTGCGCCGCCCGCGCCGGATCGTCGCCCATCTTGTCGCCCTCCGCGAACACCGACTCGATCAGGTTCGCGTACGATTTGAACAGCGCTTTTCCGTCGTCGGTCAGCATGTTCAATCGCGGATCGACGTCCGCCGCGACATTGGTGGCGAGATTGTCGAAGATGCCGGAGCCCGTGGTGGCGGATTTCAGGATGACGGTCGGATTGATGCCTTGCCGGTAGGCAGTGTTCGGGTCGGACAGCGCCGAATTTGCCAGGCCGGTGATGCCCGTTGCCGCATAGGTGTTCTGAATCAGAAGCGTGACCAGTTCATCTAAGAACTCCCGTCGCAGGCCTGCGCGATCGTACGGATACTCCGCAGAGGTGGCGGTCGAGCCGGTCGGTCCGATCAGGGCGTTTTCAAAGGACGCGATGCGCTTGTCCAGGGCCGCGATCCCCTGATCCAGAAGGTCGTCTCCTCCGGTGCGAAATGCCGTGAGCAGTTGCGCCGACGCCAGGGGATTGGCGTTGGTGCCGTTGTAGAGCTGTTGCAGTGCGCTGCTTTGGAAAATGTCCGGCATGGTTCAAATGCGATCGCGGTGGGGATGGATGCGAGGCGCGACGGGAGCCGCTCCCGCTGGCGCGGTACTGGAGCCTGAAAACGTGCGATACAGCTCTTCGGTCAGTGCAATGGTCCGGTTGATGACGTGACGTTGCGCCGGTGGCAGCGCGGCGAACGCCTCCGCGGAAACGTACGGCGCGAGGCGCTCGCCGTCCCGCCGCTGCCACGCCTCATGCCGAATCCGATCGGCTTCGCCGCGCGCCAGCACGCGATCGATGGCAGCCGTGAAGCGGATGACGGCCGCATGATAGTCCGCGGCGGAGGAGGCAGGTAAGGGCATCGGTTTCAAATCATGGTGCCGCTCGCAATGATCCGCGCGCTCAGCTTCGGATCCCCGAGTGGCTTGCGTTCAGGATCGCCGCCCCACGCCAGACCGAGATCGCGCTCGATGGCGGTGAGCTTGTCCTTGAACGCGGACCGCTGCGCGTCGCTGAGATCGTCCGCGCTGAAAACCTGGCGGAGCTGTTCATCGCGTCCGACCAGGGTGACAAATTGCGTGACCACGTCCTGCACGCTCGATCGCAGTTGCTGCGCGCGGGCCACGTGTTCGCGATGCGTTGAAAGATGCTGGTCGAGCCGGCGGCGGGCTTCGCGTTCAAATCCGTCCGACGCGCCGAAGGTCGGGTCGGGCGCGACGTTCGGCACGGGACCCGTCGCGGGGAATCCCGTGCCGGGCAGGGGCGCGAGTCCCGACGGCGCGGTCGGGCGCGCCTCGTCGCTTCGCCTTGCTCGAACCGCGTTTGCCGAGGAGAGCGGTGTATTCGCTGCGGGCGGACGTTCCGTCCCGCCGTCCGTCGTCGCAACAGGAACGGACGAAGGTGCCGTGGCGACCGAGGGAGCGGGCGTGGCGGTTGGCAGCGTTGACGCCGAGGACTGGGGCGCGAGCGGGCGCACAACGGCTTCGGTGCGCGGAAGCGCGGTGTCGGCGGCCGCGTTCGGCAGCGGCGCGACGACCGCTGCCGGTGCTGGCTCAACGGTCGGTGCGGATCGCGGCGCGGGCTCGCGCGCCAGCGGATCGATTGCGCGCGGTGCGGGATCCGCGGTCACGGCATTGAGCGTGGGATCGATCGCATCGAGCGGGTTCGGTGCGAGCGGCACCGGTGACGCCAACCGCGGCGCCAGTGCGCCGCCGCTGAAACCGGACAGGAGGCGTTCGGCGCGACGCAGCGATTGGGCGAGCGCGCTGACTTCGGGCGCGGGTGCGGTACCCGGCGGAGAAACGGGGCGCGGCGGAGTGGCGCCGGTGGGAGAAGCAGGCGCTGTCGCCTCCTGCGCGCCGAGATTCCCGATCTGTTGGAGAATTGTCTCCGCGGTACCGAGCACGTTGGTGGCCGGTGGGGAAACGGGAACGTCGGCGGAACCGCGGCGCAGCGTATTCTGCGCGGCGTCGAGGTCGCGCTTGAGCTGCAGCAGCAGGTCACGATCTGCGGCGGCGCCTTCCTGGCGGTTCGACTGGCGGCGTTCCGACTCCGCGAGCGCCCGCGTGATGAAGGCATTGAGCCGTTGCAGTGACGCCAGCGCGCCACCGGTCCGCTTCAGCGCGGCGTCGAACTGGGTTTGCACGCCGTTGATGGCGGAATCGAGCGTCGCCACGAGCGTCTGCAGCTCTGCGTTGCTGAAATGTCCGTCGTGATTCGTGTCGTAGTTCGCGACGTCGAGCCCGAGTGCCAGCAACTGCGCGACGAGATCGGCGGGCAGATCGATGTTCGTGACATCGGCCGGCTCTTCGTGCTGCAGGGGAATCGTCGCCACGACTTCGCGGCTGCCCGGGATGTTTCCAAGCGGTGCGCCCGCAAGCGTCCAATCTTCCGGCGACGCGCCCATGACGAACACATAGCCGTCGTTGCGGGTCCGATCGGCCGCGAGCCCGCCGCCGGAGTGAAGCTGGGCCGCGGGTGTCTGGCCGGGCTGCAGGTTCGAAATCTCGATGCGCTGCTGCCCGCGGGTGGCGAGGACGCTCGCGGGCTGGCCGGGCGTGATCGAAATCTTGGTGCCGTCGGGCAGGAGAAACGTGGAGTCGGTGCTGAACTTCCAGCCGTCACCGGAGGGCGGCAGGGCGTCGACGCGGCCATCGGCGGAGATGACGACGCCGCGGCCATTGGCATCGGTGAGTGAGATCGCACCGCTGCTGCCCCAAGTCGTGAGAAAGGTGGCGGGCGGCGTGTCGGTCGTGAGCTGAAACGACGTCGGGGACTCGCCCGACGCGCTCGCGAACGCACTTGCGGCCGCGGCGTCCGCCCGATCCGCGGCCGCGATCACGGCGAGCGCGGCGGCGATCACGCCCTGCGTGTCCGCGATCCGATCGGCGGGCGGGGGAATCTGCGCCTGCAATCCCTGCAGCAACGTCTGCGCATCCTGCAACGCTCCTTCCGCCTGCAGGCGCGCCGTCGCGAGGGCCTGACGTGCGGCGGCGTCATCGTTCGACTCGAGCAGCGAGAGCGCGGCGAGGAGTTGACCGCCGGCATTTTCCAGCGCGGTGGCGGCCGTGTATTCAGGCGACGGATTCGTGCAGTCGTGCTTCGCGGCGGTGGCCGCTTGGGTGGCGGTCGTGGCGGTGGATCGTGCGGTCGCGATCAGCGTGGTGAGGGCCTGTGCGAGCGCCGCGACGATCGCGTCGCGGGTCGGGGCTGGCGTGTCGATCCACGGCGGTTGGGTGAGCCGGTTGGCGGCCTCGCCCTGGGAGGCGACGATCGCCGCGGCGGCATCCAACAGGCTCGCGTACGTGGCGGGAGCGGAACGGATCGCCTCGAGCAGGCCGGAGACGCTCGACCGCGCGGTGCTGAGCGTGAGATCGCGCTGATCGCTCAGCAAAGTGGAAAACGAAAGCGCGCCGTCCAGCGCGGCGTTGCGGGTGCTTTCGTTGCTCGGGGCGCCAATCATTGCGTTCGGGGTAAGCGGGCGGGGAGGTGCGTCAACGGGAAGGCGGGAAAACCCGGTGAAACTCACCGGTTCAGGTGAGGAGCGGGGTGGGCGCGGCGGTGGCGGCGATGGTGCGCGCGCGGATTTTTCGTTTCTCCGCGTTCCAGGAAAACGTGGTGATGTCGCCGCCGTACCACTCGCGCCCATGCTCGAACCCGGTGCTCACCGCCGTGAGGTAACGGCGGTAGAACGCGATGATGCGCTCGCGGGTCAGCGCGTCGGACGGACGCTGCTTCGTGGGTTCGACATGACCGCGAATCCAGCGCAGGCCGGCCCCGCTGCGTTGGACGAGTTGCAGCAGGCGCACCATGTCGGCAAACGGACTGTGCAGCGCGTGACGCTCCGGGCCGCGCTCGATGAGCACGATGTAGAAAAGGTGCGGCGCCTCCGGCGGCACGCGGTAGACAAAGCGGGTGCGGCCCACGACGATCTGCCAGCCGAGGGGCGGTCCGCCGAGGCATCCAGCTGGCTGATACACCTGGGGCGGTGAGTCGGGCCGGTGCTGCTCCAGCCAGCGGGTGAAGGCGTCGCGTTGCATGAGGGCGGGCCGCGTTCAGACGCTAATCATGTCCGCCCCGAGGAACGCGGTTGCCTGAGGGGCCGCGTCGAACAGCGCCGGATCGATCGCGTCCGGGGTGGCGATCAGCGCGGCACCGAGCCGCTCCACGCGTTCGAGCAGCGCATCGATCAGGGCCTTGAACTGCTCGAGGTCGAGCGCGGCGGCCGGGACGGAGAGGCGAAAGAGGACGGTGACACCGTCGGCGGCGAGCGCGAAGCCGCCACCGCCGACAATGGCGGGATCGCGGTTCCATTCCAACAGTCGGAGCGCGAGAGCCGGATCATGGCCCGGCAGCGCGGCATCCACGGCGCAGGTCAGGCCGATCCATCCACCAGGAAGTTCACTGAACGTCACGACGTGCGTGTGGTCGAAGACGGCCCGCGCCGGCAGTTCGAACGCATCGGTCACGCCGCGGTCGCGCAGCAGGGTCGTCACGAGGGAGTGCGGGTTCATCCCGCGCAACGCAGTCCGCGCGCGTCGTCGCGGCAAGGCGGGACGAAAAAAGAGCGCGCAACTTCACCTGAACGGGTGAAACGCGGCTCAATTTTTTTGCCGCCCCGTCCGGCGCGTGGACCGTGGCACCACCATGGCCTTCGACATCAAGGTTTCTTCCGCCCCCACGGGAACGAATTCCGTCACCCTCGCTTCGCCTGATCACAGCCAGCTGAACGCAACGAAGTTCTCCACCGACCCCAAGGCCTCGGGCCTGGATCGCCGGCCACTGCTGCTCCTCAGTCACGCCGCGATGTTCAACCCTGAGGTCAAGGCCTTCGCCAGCGTGGTGAAGCTCGGCGTGGTCGCGAAACTCAAGGAGGCGGTGGGACAGGGCAGCGCGACCGGGGACGTCCAGCGGGCCGCCGCTGCGCTTGAGCGTTCAACGGCCAACGCGAAATTTGAAATCATGTCCGGCAGCAAACCGGCGCCGGACGAGTCGGAGATGACGAGCCTCGCCAAGAACGTGCTGGACGATGCCGAGGATCTTGCGACCGCGCTCACGGCCTGGGTGGACCGGCACCAACGATCCGGTGAGCCCGTGGGCACGGACGCCGCGACGCTGGGCCGGTTCAAGCAGGCGCTCGACGATGTGACGACGTTCATCGACACGCTGGCCAAATCGAACTCCACCGCGCAGGTGCGGGATGCCCTCCTCGACAAGCCCTTGCCGCCCGGTTTCCCCCTCAACCAGGTGCCGGCCCTCAAGGCCATCGTGCTGGACAGCGCGACCGAGCAGGTGCTTCACGCCGCTTCCGGCAACGGCAGTGTTCTGCGTGGCGGCCATGTGGTGGCGTACTCGAACCTGGTGAAGACGGCCGTGGTCGGTCATTTTGGTCCGCAGATCGACGCTGCGCGCAAGACCTCCGTCGAACACGCGGCGTCGGAGCTGAAGCAGAATCCCGGTCTGCTTGGGCTCGGTGCCAAGGACCAACTGGAACAGCCGCAGCTGCGCGCCGCGATCGCCAAGGATTACCAGGCCTTCGTCACGTCGCTCCTCGGCAACTCCACGGCCTCGGCCAGGGAAGCGGCGCAGAAGCAGCCGGCTGATGTGAAGGAGATGACGCGCCACGTGAAGCAGGCCGTCGACCAGGCCGTCCGGGAGGGCAAGCTCACCGCCCAGCAGGGCGCAGATACGATCCGAACGCTCGTCGCCAACAATATCTTCATCCGCGGCCTGAATCCCCAGCTCGCAGCGGCGGAGGCCCAACGCGATCCCGCACTCACGAAACACCTCGCGAGCCGCAGCCTCGCCATGTCCATCCTGATGCAGCAACACGCGAATGGCATCCCGTTCGCCACCAAGCAGCCTCAGCTCGCGGAACTGGATACGCTGCTCAGCGGCGAGAAGGCCAAGGTGGACGCCTTCATCGACGAAGTGATCGCGCAGCTTTGAGTCGGAGCCAGTCGCGATCGTTTTCCCTCCGGCGTTCACGCCTCGATCGCTCCGAATCCATTTACTGTCCCCCGCGCTCCCGGAGTTCCTTCACCCAGCGCAGGACTTCGGCCATGGGTTCGATCAGGTCGGGCGGGATGTAGCGATCCACCGCGACGTCGGCGTAGAGCGCGCGCGCGAGCGGGATGTTCTGCATGATCGGAATGCCTTCCTCGCGCGCGGCCGCCTTCATCTGCTGCGCCACGTGATCCGCTCCCTTGGCGAGGACGGTGGGCAGCGTGTTGTCCTTTTCGTCGTAGTAGATCGCGACCGCGAGATGCGTGGGATTCGTGACGACGACCGTGGCCTTGCGCGTCCGCTGGACCTGGCTGTTGGCCATCAACTCCTGGTGCAGCTGCCGCCGCTTGCCCTTGATCTGCGGGTCGCCCTCGGACTCCTTGTACTCCCGCTTCACCTCGTCCTTCGACATCTTGAGCTGCTTGATGTGTTGGTATTTTTGGAAGAAGTAATCGAAGCCCGCGATGGAGATATAGGCCACGCAGACGCTGATCGCCAGGGCCTTCATGATCGGACCGAGACTTGCCAGCAGCGCCGATTCGCCGCCGTAAGGCAGGCGGGTCAGCGGCCCGATCGTCGATCGTATGACGAGCGTCACGATCACGCCGATGATGATCACCTTCAGCGCCGACTTGAGAAACTCGATGCCGTTCTTGAGGGAGAAGATCTGCTTCGCCTTCTCGATCGGGTTGAGTTTTTTCAACTCCGGCTTGATCGGCTCGAACGACAACAGCGGGCCGACCTGCAGGAAACTGCCGGCCAGTCCCGCGAGGAAGCCCACGAGTACGACCGGGAGTGACAACAGGATCGCCTTCGTCAGGACGCCGTAGGCGACCTGTTGGAACGCCTGCTCGAACGGCACGGAGTAGAACGCCGTCGGCAGGAGAATCAGCTCCTTCAGTTCGCGGAGTAACCAGTCCCAGGATACCGCCACGGTCGTGAACGTGGCCGACATCAGCACCGCGGTTGTCACGTCCTGACTCTTCGCGACCTGGCCTTTCTGCCGCGAGTCGCGCAGGCGTTTCGAGGTCGGTTGCTCGGTTTTTTCCCCGGACATGGCGGTTAGCGAAACAGCGCCTGGAAGAAGACCTGCATCTTCTCCCGGTTCACGAATTGATCCTGCAGCAGCCCGGTGAGGACGCCGAGGTAAAGAAGGATGATCAGTGACGCCACCGCGCTCTTCACCGGCATCGCGAGGAAAAAGACGTTCAGCTGCGGGCTGAAACGGTTGATCAATCCCAGGCCGAATTCCGCGAGGAACATCGCGATGACGAGCGGCGCCGCGAACAACACCACGTATCCGACGACGCCGTCGACCACGCCGAGCGCGGCGACCGGCAGGTTCGGGTGAAACGCGGGAAAGTACTGAAACACCGGCCACAGCCGGTAGCTCTCGTAGAGCAGCGTGAGAAACGCGTGGAAGCCGCCGCCCACGAAGAACAGCACGGCGACGATCTTCGTGAGGAGGAGACCGAACGGCGACGTGCTGCTGCCGGACACCGGATCCTGGGTCTCCGCCATCGAACTGCCGCGCTGGTTGTCGATGAAGAACCCTGTGCCCTCCGCGATCCAGAACACGAGCCCGCTGACGTAGCCAAGGATCAGGCCGAGTGCGATTTCCTTGGCGATGATTGTGACCAGAAACAGGCCGGACTTCGCCGCCAGATCCGGGGGCGACGCGGTGAACGCCACAATCGGCACCGCAATCAACGTCAGGCTGATGATCACCACCTGCCGCGCGAGGCCCTGGATGAACTGCTGGCCGAAGAACGGCGAGAACGTCAGCGCCGCGGTCAGCCGCGGCAGCGTGAACGTCAGCATCAGCAGCGTATCCTGAAAAGGCATGCGCGCTCCTACCGGTAGCTTCGCGCGAGCGTGGGGAACGAGTCGAAGAGGTACTGCGTGAAACGCAGCAGCTCAGCCCCGACCCACGGCATCGTCAGCAGCAGCACCGCGGTCACGACGATCAGTTTCACCGCGAAACTGAGCGTCTGCTCCTGCACCTGCGTGAGTGCCTGCAGGAGACTGACCAGCAGACCCATCACGGTGGCCGCGATGATCGGTGGCAGTGACAGGATGAGGACCAGCGTCAGCGCCTTGGAGGTGATATCGAGAATGAAGGCTTGGGTCATGGGCGGGACGGCCGGTCGTCAGGCGTAGGTGAGTACGATGCCGTGAATCAACCGCGTCCAGCCGTCGACGAGGACGAACAGGAGCAGCTTGAAGGGCAGTGAAATGGTCATCGGCGACACCATCATCATGCCCATCGCTAGCAGGATGTTGGAGACGATGAGATCGATGGCGATGAACGGCAGGTAGAGGAGGAAGCCGATTTGGAAGGCCGAGGTGAGTTCCGTCACGGTGAACGCCGGCACGAGGATGAGAAACGAGTCCTGATCCACCGTGGCGGCGGCCTCGGGCGTCCAGAGCTTGCGGGTCGCATCGAGGAAGAAACGCTTTTCGCGATCGTTGGTGTGTTTCTGCAGGAAGCCGAGAATGGGGTCCTTCGCCGCGCTCATCACGCGCTGGATCGCCGCCGCGTCGATCTTGCTCAGGTCTTCCTGCTCCAGCTTGGCGAACGTCGTGGTGGCGACGGGCGCCATGATGAACACCGACAGGATGATCGCCAGGCCGTTGATGACGAGATTCGGCGGAATCTGCTGAATGCCGAGCGCGTTGCGGACGAGACTGAGCACGACCACGAGCTTCACGTACGAGGTCATCATCACCGCGAAGAACGGTGCGAGCGACAGCACCGCGGTCAGAACGATCAGCGTGAGCGGATCGGGGAGGTTGAAGTTCATGCGAGGCTCCAGCTGACGACCCGCACGCCGAGCTTCGTGCCGACTTCGACCAGTTCGCCCTGGCCGATCTCACGGCCGTGCGCGCGGATGGTCACGGCGCGTTCGGCCGTCGCCGGCAGTTCAAACGTGTAGCCGTCGGCCAGCGTGCGGAGCTGGCCGACGCTGAGTTCGATCTGGCCGATATCGAAGGTGACGTGGACCGGGAGGTCGTCGACCCGGAGAGAAGCGGGGGCGGCGGCAACGGCGGCGGATTTGGTTTCGCTGGACGGTGTCATGGTCAGGAGACGGACGGTTTGGTTTTGCCGGCGGGCGCGGCCGAGGCAGCGGCCACTGGTCCACAGCTCGAGGGGCGCTTGGGTGAGGTCGAGCGACGCCAGTGGCAGCAGCAGGACGTCGCCGGCTTCAATCGCCGAGAGTGCGGCGACGCTCAGGTTCAGGTGCGCCGCCGCGACGCTGATGGAAAAGGGGATGCCGTCCGCTGCGCGCGTCGGTGCGGGCGCGCGGGCCTGAAGCAGGTCAGCCAGGGGCGTGAGGGCGGCCGTATCCGCGTGGAGCGTACCGCACAGAAATGGCTCCGCGCCGCCCCGCGTGATTTCCCAGCCGCAGAACGCGGGCTGCGGCGGAGTCGTTGTCTGCCAGGAGTCGATTTGCAGCTTCAGCCCGTGCCGCAGCGCGGCCGCGAAAGGCTCATCTAGCCAAGCCTCGAGCACGCCGGGCACGAGATCCGCCGGCAGCGCCGCGAACTCGATGCCGGCGAACGCCACGCCGAGTGCGGCCGGTTCCGGCAGCGCGGGTAGGCCGATTTCGAACCGTTGATCCCCGCACTGCACTCCCAGCCAGCCCGAAGGGGCCGGCATGCGCGTGGCGGCGACGAAGCGCAGGTGCGCGGGCTGGCCGGCCCACATGAAGGGAACGTCGCGATGCGTGCCGGCGATCGCGTTGAAGTACCGGGCGCGGTCGTCGCTTTCGGAGGCAGGACTGCGAACGGAAGCGTCGGCGGGATCTCCGGCGACGGCGTTCATGCGAGCTCCTCGATTTCTTCCTGCGTCTGGTAGCGCTGACGGGAACGTCCGTCGCCCGGCTGGCCGCCTGTATTCGCGTGGTGCAGACGCAGAGTGACGACCGGTGCCATGGTTTCCGCCTGCCGCAGTTGGATCGCGTCGCCGAGGCGCGGCAGCGCTTCCTTGAGGCCGCTGTCGGCCACCGCGGGCGGGGACGTGAACTCGACGTGCAGGCGGCCCTCGGCGCGCCACAGCCGCACGGTGGTGTCGGGCAGGACTTCGCGCGCGAACTCGATGCGCACCTCGCGCCGGCCGTCGTGCAACGGATCGGACACCAGCACGCGCGACACCGTTTCGGCCACGACTGATTCCAGCGATTGCAGCCGCGGCGCGGGTTGTGCGGCGGCGAGCGGACCGGCGGCCGGCGCATTCGAACTCTGCGTGAGCAGCGACTGGAGCATCGCGGCGCCGAGCGTCTCGCTGGATTCATCCAGGACAGGTTCATCGGCCCGCTCAAAGCGATCGCCCCAACCGAGCGGACCCGAGAGCCCGGTGGGTTTCACCGCCGGAGCAGTCGGAGGGAGTTCGCTCGAGAGGCCGGTGCAGCTGAATTCAGCGGGAGAAGCGAGACCAGTCAGGCTGGTGCCGGAATCGAATCGAAGTGAGTGATCCGAACCGGGGAACGTCCCGCGCGCCAAGTCGTTCCCGGCAAAGGCGTCCTTCGGCGTCCTGGATTCGAGCGGCAGGGTAGCGGAGCCGGGTCCCGAGTTGCCGGCAGCCCCGAGGTCGGGCGAAGCGGTACTAGGAATACCGCCGCGCGGCTTGAGCATGGCGCGCTGAAAGTGGGTGACCTGGGCGGCGAGGCCGGGCGAGGCCGGGCCCGCGGTTTTCGCGGCTGACGTTGCCGCTGAACCGGGGGAAGGGGAAACGGCGGGGAGGGCTTCGGTCTTAGTTACGTTCATGATGATCTCCAGGGCCACTGCGGGTGACGGGGGTGCTGAAATCCTCGAACTCGGCCTCTTCGGCGCGCTCGGTTTCGTGGGTGACCTCGCGCTGCCAAAGCGCGCGGTGCTCAAATAGTTTTTCGAGATCGCGCACGGCTTGGGCGTGCTGCAGGCGGCACTCTTCGAGCCGGGCCTCGGCTTGCGTCACGGCGGCCTCTGCCTGCTTCACGTGATCGACCAGCTCGAATTCCCGGTCGCGGAGCAGCGCGATGTCCTGACGCACGTCGGCCAACTCGCCGAGTTTCAGCACGCGCCGCATCAGGCCGTCGAGCATCCGTCGCTCCTCGCCCACGCGCCACACGACGTAGTCGGCGAGAGCTTGGCGCGTGCGCGCAAGGGCGGCCTGCGCTTCCTTCAGCACCCGGCGGGCGCGGGCCACGCGTTCGCCGGCCTCCTCCTCGCGGTGCTGGCGGACGCGGACGAGATCCTGAAGCAGGTAGGTCCTCATGCGATCACCTGCTGCATCGCCTGCAGCGTTTCGGGCAGGGTGCTCTTCTCGCGCAGGCCCTGCCGGAGAAACGCGTTGATCGCTTCGACCTTGCGGATCGCCTCGTCCGTGACGGCGTCATTGCCCGGCTTGTACTCGCCGATGCGGACGAGCAGTTCGACGTCCTGATACTTCGCCAGCAGCGTCCGGATTCGCCCCGCCGCCCGCTGGTGCTCCGCTGGCGCGATCGCGTTCATGAGCCGGCTGACGCTCGCGAGCACGTCGATGGCGGGATAGTGGTTCGCGGCGGCGAGCTTGCGCGAAAGGACGATGTGGCCGTCGAGGATCGAGCGGGTTTCGTCGGCCACGGGCTCGGTCATGTCGTCGCCTTCGACGAGCACCGTGTAGAGCGCGGTGATCGAACCCTTGTCCGAGCAGCCGGCGCGTTCCATCAGGCGCGGCAGGGTGGCGAAGACCGACGGCGGAAACCCGCGGCGGGTCGGCGGCTCGCCCGCGGCGAGGCCGATCTCGCGGAGTGCGCGGGCGAAACGCGTGACCGAGTCCATGAGCAGCAGGACCTTTTTTCCCTGGTCGCGGAAATACTCGGCGACGGCGGTCGCGACGTACGCGGCCTTGAGCCGTTCCATCGCGGGCCGATCAGACGTCGACACCACGGTGACGGCGCGTTTAACGCCCTCCTCGCCCAGATCGCGCTCGAGAAACTCGCGCACTTCGCGCCCACGCTCTCCGATCAACGCGAGCACGACGATGTCGGCGCCGGTGTTGCGCACGATCTGGCTGAGCAGCGTGCTTTTGCCGCCACCCGCGGCGGCGAAGATGCCCATGCGCTGGCCTTCACCGCAGGTGAGCAAGCCGTCGAGGGCGCGCACCCCGAGTGGGATCGGCCGGGTGATGAGCGCGCGCGACATGGCGTTCGGCGGTTCGGCGTAGACCGGATAGTGCGCCGCGACCGCGAGCGGACCTTTGCCGTCGAGCGGTTTTCCGAGGCCGTCGAGCACGCGGCCGAGCAGGCCTGGGCCGACCGGCACGCGGTGCACCTCGCCGAGCGGAGTCACTTCAGTGGATGACGACGCCCCGGTGAGCTCGCCGAGCGGCGTGAGCAACGCGAGATTCTGGGCGAAGCCGACAACCTCGGCCAGCGTGTGCTGCTCCTCCCAGGGATTTCGCAGCAGACAGAGCTCGCCGATTTTCGCGCCGGGGGCGTGGGCCTTGATCATCGTGCCGACGACCTGTTGCACGCGACCGCGCAGCGCGAGCGGCTCGGCCTGGGCCACGCCCTGGTTCAGGCGGGCGGCGAAGGCGTGACTGTCGAGCACGGGAGGGTTCATCGGAGCGCCTGGATCAGGGCCTTCTCGATCGCGCGGAGCTGCGTCTCGACCGTGGCGTCGATCACGCCGAGTTCGGTTTCGACGATGCAACCGTCCTCGGGCAGGCGCGGATCGGATTGCACGTCGAGGAACTTCAGCCGCGGGAACGACGCCAGCAGCGTCTCGACGCGGGACTGCAGCCATTCACGCTGGGCGGGTGACACCCGGAGCCGGACCTGGCTTTGCTGATGCAGGAGCTCGAGCGCCGCCCGCACGATGCGTTCGACGCGCTCGCGGGTGTCGATTTCGCCAATCACGCGGCGCGTGGATTTGATCACGACATCGATCAACGATTCCTCGAGCTTGGAAAAATACACGGTCGACTGGCCCATCGCGGCAACGACGCGCTCCGCCATCTCGGCCTTGGCCTGATCGAGGCCCTCGCGGTAACCACGCTCCTTCTGCGCGGCGTACTCACTGCGGGCCTCCGCCCGGATCTGATCGGCCTCAGCCTGGGCGTGAGCGAGCAGATCCTGCGCCTCCAGCACGCGGGCAAATTCCGCCGCCTTGAGCACGGGGCCCACGACGGCAATCTCGGCGCCGGTGTGTTTCAGGCTAAGCATGATTGCTCCTCACGCGTCAGCGCTTCCCGGGTGATCGGTTGCAGAAAATTCCACGCGACGACGGCGACCTCCGGGGCGGTTGCAGCAGGATCCGAAAAAGTGATTTCACGCGGGACCTTCAGACGAAAACGGCGGCGCAGGGGTGGCGCTTCGTCAGCCACGCAGTCGCAGACGATCTTCCAGCCGGTGTGTTGGACGGACGCCCCGAGATCGGTGGTGGGCGTTTCAGGCCACGGCCACGAGGACGAGCCGCGGTGGTGGCGTCCCTGGCGGAGCGCAAAATCATACGCCGCCTCCCCGATCTGCGTGGTGAGTGCGCGGCGCTGATCCCGCGTCACGGCGTGTGCGATGCGGGTGGCGTGCAGCGCCGCGCCGGAGAAGGACGCCAGTTGTTGCAGCGAGGCAGCGCTGAGCAACGCGAGCCGACGCCGCGGAGCTGCGAACTCCCAGGACGTATCGGTCAGACCGAGCGCGGTGCGGAAATGCCGGCTCAGGCGCTCGCGGCCGCGGGCGGATTGTTCGAGCAGCGCGATCACGGGCGCGGGGAGCATGACGGCTTCCAGCCACGCGGGCAGCGCCCACCGGTGCGGGTAGACGTTCCAATCGTAGATCGCGCGGAATAGATCCGGACGGTCCTTGAGCAGTGACGGCAGCCAGGGAGTCGGGTTCACGCGGGGACAATCCGGGTGTCTTTGCGGGCACCCTGTTTCTGCACGAGCCACAGCAGCCCGGCGCCGGCGGCGGCCGCGGCGGTGACGAGGGCGGCGAGCAGCAGCCAGTCCTGCGGCACCGGTGAACTGGCGGCCTTCAGCGTGCTGACGGGCCCGGGCGCGGCGGCGGCCGGCACGAGGACGAGGGAGACGTTGTCGTAGTTCAGTCCCTCGATGCTGCGCATCACGAGGCTTTTCAGCTGCGGCGAGAGACTCTCGATGTCGAAGCCGGGGCGGTAGCGGATGAAGATGGCGGCGGAGGACGGCGTGATCTTGGCGGCCAGCGGATCGTTGTCCGGAATCACGATGTGCACCCGGGCGTTCATCACGCCGTCGATCCGCATGAAGGTCTCCGCGATCTCCTGCGACAGTGCATACATATACCGGATACGCTCCTCGGTGGGCGAGCTGACGAGGCCCGACTTCTGGAACACGTCGCCGATGCGCACGAACTTGTCGCGCGGATAGCCCTGCGCCTTCAACAGGTCGACGGCGCGGGAGAAATCGGCCTGGCCGACCTTCAGGCTCCACTTCTCATCCTTTCCGGCGAGCTTCGTGCAGACGATGTCGCGCTGGAGGAGGATCGCCATCATCTCGTTCGCTTCGTTCTCGGAAAGTTCGGAGAACAGCGGGACCTTGCCGCAGCCGGCGAAGACGAACGCGAGCAGCACGCCGACGCAAAGACGGAGGCCGAGGCAGAGTGAGCGGGGGAGAAGGGGAGGCATGAGAGCGGGACGAGTTGAAAATGATGCGTTGAGACGTGAAGAGCGGCGGGTGGGCAGCCAGCGGGAGCGGGGCGTCGTCAGGGACGTCCATTTTTCGCTCCTACTTTTATCCGCGCGCAGTGCGCGGCCGCGCTCAGCCGCCGCGGCTGAGCTCCTTGATCGTGTTCGAGCCCGCCTTGGCGGCGTTGTCCACGCCCATGACGGACATGGACCATTTCGAGACGTCGACCTGCAGGGCGAGAATCTCCGAGAAGTTCGTCAGCCCGGTCGAGTCGCTGCGCACCACGTCCTGCAGGCGCGTTTCGATCGAGCGCATGGAGTTCTGGTAGTTGCTGCCGAAGCGCATCACGCCTTCGAGGATCGAATCGCCGAACGAGCGACTCGCGCCCTGCACCGCGGTGTCGGCGAGCGCGCCGTCCACGGCGGTGGCGGTGCCCGCGGGATTCGCGGTTTGCGCCGCGGTGGATTGGATCAACTCGCGCAGGCGATCCAGGTCGGTGGGATTGAAGGAGGCCGCGGTCTCGACCGCGGCGGGCGCGGTGGCGAGCGCCGGGACGGAGGTGACGAGGGGAGTCATGAGGCAGTGGCGAGCGGGAGCGTCAGTTGATCGGGTGACAAGCGCACGAGGTTGCCGGCCATCAGGCGCGCGGCGGAGTCGTTGGCGCGTGCGGCGAGCGGGGCGAGCACGTGCATGCCTTCCGCTTCGTGGCCGGCGAGACGCAGGGCGCAGCCGATGTGCGCCTGCACGAGTTCACTGGCGGGATTCAACGGCAGCGCGGATTCGCGCAGGAGTTGGACGGCGCTCTCCGGCCGCTGCATCGCCATCGCGAGGACGGCCATGCCCAGCACGGGCAGTTCGCTCTGCGGCCGGGCCGCGCGGGCACCGTTGAAGAGCGTCGCGGCTTCCGCGTAGAGCCCCTGCCACACCGACCAGTAGCCGAGGCGCAGGAGCAGGCGGACCAATTCTGCGGGCGTTTCCATGGGAGGAAGGCGGAAGCCTATCTGAGATTGCTGACCGCGTTCTTGGACGGCTCCTGGATGGCCTTGACCAGATTCGAAACGGCGGTGGCCGCGTTCGTGACCTGGTTGACGCGCATCTGCAGCAGGACAACGGCGCCGGGGTCGGAGAAGTCGGTGGAGTTCGACGCGCCGATCACGTTGTTGGTCTGCTGGCGGACTTGATCAGCCATCGAGTTGATCGTCTCCCAGACATCGGAGTTGCCGCCGAAGAGAGGAGTGCTGCCGAGGGAATTGTTGAGTACGGGCATGGTGGTGGAGCGGGTGGTTTTAGTGGACGGAGAGGGAGAAGCGGAGGACGTCGCCGGCCTTCGCGATGGCGGCTTCAATCTTCTGGGCCTGCTCAAATTCAAGCGGCGAGAGGCCGTGCTGCAGTTGGCGGCGCAGATCGGTGTGGGCGTGATCGAGGTAGGCCTGCGCGGCGCGTTGGAACGATCCGTCACGGCTCTGCCGGAGAGCCTGGTCAAAGTCGGGTGTGTCGAGGTTGATCATGGGGAGGGCGGCGATGCGGGACGTTTCAAGCGGGCGCGGGGAGCGTCAATTGAGGTGCGGATTTCCCGCGGTTTTCTCACCCGAATGGGGTATCTGATTTTGCGCCGCCGCCGATGAGCTCGGAAGCGAAGTCGTGCCGGCCGCCACTTCGGCGGGAACGGGTGGGCGCGGCGCCGCGGCGAGTTCCGCGCCGACGGTGAGCTCGAACGGCGTGCCGGACCTATCGACGACTACCTTCCCGTCGCGAATCGCGCTCACGCGGGCGCCGTCGGGCAGACGCGCGCCGCGGAAATAGACCGCGCCATTGCTCAACCGCACCCAGCCCTGGCCGCCGCCGAGTTCGTGTAGGGCCAGCACGGAGACGGGCTCGGCCGATTCGAGCATGGCCGCAGGAGCGGGCGTGGGCGTCACGACGGGAACGGTGGCGATCGGCGCGGGAGCGACGTGTTTTTTCGCGGGCGGCGGCAGCGCCACGACCGCCGTATCGTTGAGCCGCTGCAGTCCCGAGACCTCGGCGAGGATCTGCTGCCGCACCCGGGCCCACTCTTCGCGCGAACGAACGTTGCCCTTGAAGGTGAGTTCGCCGGCGTCGCCCGGGGCGACGGTGAGGTCGAGCGCGCGCTCGGCGAGGACCGAGCGGGCCGTCTCGACCATGCGTTGCGTGCTCCAGATGCGCACGGTCACTTCCGGGGCGTCGTCGCGCAACGCGTTCGAGAGGGTGCGCTGCAGCGCATCCGACGCCACGAAGCCGGTCGCGACGAAGCGTTCGCCCTGTTGTTCGAGCCGGACCCCCGCCGCCTCAGGGTGGGCGCGCAGGGTGCGTTCGGCGCGTTCGCGCACGCTGGCACCGGTGACGATCGCGGAGTGCGGCGTCCACAGGAACCACAGCACCAGCCATGCGATGAGCAGCACGCCGCCGATGCCGGCGGTCCAGAGTGCGCGTCGGCGTTGATCGCGCGTCGGCGGTTTGGGCGCTTTCGGATCGGAGGCGGGTTCGCTGGCGTTGGACGCGGTCGCTTTGTCCGTGGCGGCCGCCGCGGCGGGCAGCGGCTCCTTCTCCGGAACGGGAACATCCGCGATGGAGATCAACGGCCAGCGCGCATGCGCGGGACCGAGCACCAGATGGGTGGTGCCGGCGGTGACGAACCCGAACGCCGGCACCGGCGCGGGTGCCGTCACGCGTTTGCCATTGCAGAATACCGGGCCCTCGAGCGGCTCGAGGGTGATGACGTCATTCTGCAGGGTCAGCGCGAAGTGCCGGGGCGCCACGAGGACATCGTGCAACACCAGATCGCACTCGGCGTCCGTGCCCGCCACCAGGCGGCCGGGGTGCTGCGCCACTTCCGCGCCCTGGTGCGGGCCCGAGATGATCTTGAGTATCCAGTTACCGGAGTCGGCCATGACGGGCGGGCATTAAGGGTGGGTCGCGACTGGCGGCAAGGTGCGGCCGACGAGTTCGTGGGCGCGGTTGGCCGCCTGATCTGGGTGGGTCAACGCGGCGGGTAGCGGGCTCTTCTCGGGCGTGGCCGCAGGTTTGTTCAGGCGCGCCTCCTGGTGGATGTCGACGAGGCGCGGCGTGATGAAGAAGTAACGCTGCGCGCGGGAGCGGTTGTTCTCGGTGCGCTTGAAGAGCCGGCCGAGGAGCGGAACGTTGCCGAGACCGGGAACCTGCCGGGCGTTGTTGTTCTGCCGTTCGACGAAATACCCGCCGATGAGCAGCGTGCGATCGGCAGGGACGATCGCCTGCGTGTTGATCGCACTCTCGCGGGTGGACGGCACGCCGTCGACGAGGAGGTCGCTGAACGAACCGTCCTGCACGCTCACGACGAGCCGGAACGTGATCCGGTCGCCCTCGCGCACCACGGTCGGCGTGACGCGCAACTGCACGCCGGCGTGCACGTCGAAGAGGTCCGTGGCCTCGCGGCCCGCTACGCGCACGAAGACCGTTTCCTCCTGACGCAGATTCGCCTCCACGTTTTCCAAGGTGATGACCGAGGGGCTCGTCACGAGCTGCGCCTCGCCTTTTTCCTCGAGCGCGCGGATGCGGGTCAGGAGCTGGTAGCCGCTGACCGGGACGAGGACCGACGACAGCACGCCGGGGCCGCGGACCAGATCGGTGCCATCGACGAAGCCGGGGCTCGCGCTGGTGTTGCCGTCCTCGCGGTTGTTGTAGCTGCGATCGGCCTCGAAGCCGAGGCGCGTCTTCGTACTGCTCTTGCCGTCGCCAAAGCTGAGGAACTCGACGCCGAGCGACTTGCCGTTGTTGGCCTCGATGTCGACGACCGCCGCGGAGATTTCGATGACGGGACTCGAGACGTCGAGCTGCTCGATCAGCGCTTCGTACTCGGGCATGCGGATCGTGAGATCGCGCACGATGACTGCGTTGAGGCGCGGGTCGGCCTGGATGAGCGCCTCGTGTTTTTCCTGGGCGTCGGTCCGCGCCTCGCCCGCTCGCGCGGAGGCGGCGTTGTCCGCGGATGGGGGAGTCTGGCCGACGGCGATGAGGCCGGTGCCGCGGAGGCCGGTCTGGGCGCGCTTGCGGTCGGTGCTCTTGCCGCCGGTGGAAAGCGTGGTGGGCGCGGTGCCCATGATGTTCTGCAACGCGCGGGCGACGCCCGGCACGACGCTCTGCGCGGAGCCGCCCTGCACGGTGAGGTCGCTGGCGGACGCGTATTTCAAACGGAACACGCGGACCTGCGTCTCCGCTTTCCGGATGCGCTCGGCTTCGTCGTCCCGCGCGGCCTGCGCTTCGGCCTCGGCGCGCCGGGCCTTCTCCTGCGTGTCGAGCGCGCGCAACACCGGTTCGGCGACCTCGATGAAGTGCGGCCCGCCGACGAGCGTGAACACGGTGTTCGTTCCGCGCAGCGAGGTCGGACGTGCGGGCGGGCCGGACTCGAAGCCGAGCGATTGGAAGGCCGCGAGCGCGCGTTCCGACGTGAGGGCGTCAAAGTTCAACGGCCGGCTGCGCACGTCCGCTGCGGCGTCGATGTGCAGCCGCGCGCCGTCCCAGAACCACACCAACTGGCTGGCGTCGCACACGGCGTCGAGAAACTGGCGCGGCGTGAGGCCCTGGAAATCGCCCGAGACCGGTGCCTGCGCCTGCTCGGTGAGTTGCAGCGGCAGGGCGTGTTCGGCGGCGAAGGCGCGGAGCAGTTGGCCGGCCGGCTGGCGCTCCGCCTTGACCGTGACGACCTCGCGCCGCCACGGCAGATCCGCGTGGAGCACGGTGCCGGTGAACACGGCGAGCGCGAAGCCGAACGCGCGCCGGAGGGAAGTGGCGGAGGTGATCATGACGAGCGGCTCCGGCCGAAGGTCGGAGCGACGGAGAGAATCTTGCCGCGCCAGAACTCCAGTTCGTTGAGCATTTCCTCGGCGCCGCCGAGCAGCCGGGCCGGTAGCCGGTCGTCGCATTCCCACGTGCGCCAGAGCAGGAGCATCTGATCCTCCTCGTCGAAACTCAGGACCTCGGGCCGCGCCTGGCCTTTCAGGCGCGCGATGTTCCACGTCAGAATCTGACGCAGCAGATCCTGTTGGTTCTCCCATTCACGGGCGGCGTTTTCGCCCATGCAGCCGATGACGCCCTCAAGGACGACCTCCTGCTGGCCCCAGGGGGCGAGACGCAGTTCAAGATCGCCGACGGGTATCAAGTAGCGACCACGGGCGTCCGGCTGGGGGCGCGTGAGGCCCAGTTCTTCGCAGAGGACGGACAGCGCGGATTCGAGTTCCTTCATGGGGTTACATTGAAATCCGGCCGAGTGGCTGGATGGTGATTTCCTCGGTGAGTTCCTGGTGCGAGAGCACCGGCAGGTCGTAGAATTCCTGCTCCACCAGTTTCCGCGTGTACCGGCGCACATCCATCGAGGTGAGCAGCACCGGACGCTGCGCGTTGTCGCGCAGGCCGCCGACTTCGCGGCGCACGGACTGAAGCATTTTTTTGACGCTCGCGGGATCGAGCGCGAGGTATGATCCGGCGGAGGTCTGGCGGATGGCCTTGCGGATCTTTTCCTCGACGTCCGGCTCGAGCAGATACGCCGCGAGGATGTTCTGGCCGCGGCTGAACTTGTAGCTGATGTAGCGGCGCAGCGTGGAGCGCACGTATTCGGTCAGCAGCACGGCCTCCTTCTCCTTCTGGCCCCACTCGATCAGGGCCTGCATGATCGTGCGGAGATTGCGGATGGAGACATCCTCCTGCACGAGCCGCTGCAGCACTTCGGTGATCTTCGGCACGGGCAGCACCCGCTGGACTTCGCGCACAATCTCGGGGAACTCGGCCTCCATCTGCTCGAGGAGATACTTCGTTTCCTGCAGCCCGATGAAATCGCCGGCGTAGCGCTTCAACGTCACGGAGAGATGATACGTGAGCACGGGCGTCGGCTTCAGGAACGGCACGCGCGCCTTGGTCAGCGCGGGGACTTGATCATCCGAAACCCAGAGCGGGCGCAGGCTCTGCAGGAACGGTTTCTCCTCGGTGAACGCGACGTTGAGCATCTTGAGCGTCTCCGGCTGTTCGCGGGCCAGCACGTGGCCAGGCCGGAATACGCCTTCGGCGACCGGCACCTCGTGCAGCAGGATCCGGTAGTGACCCGCCTCAAGGCTGTCGTTGAAACGCAGATGAATGCCCGGGAACGGCACGCCCAGATCGTGATACAACGCCTGGCGCACGCGGATGAGTTCGTCGTTCATCGCGTTCGCGTCGACATCCGCTTCGCTCGCGGCCGAGACATCGATCAACAACGGCACCGTGATCGAAAATTCCCCGCCGGTCTCCTGGCGTTTCAGCGGCGCCTTCTGGCCCGCCGCCGCCATTGCGGGGAGATTGCGGGAGTCGCGCGGCGGTACCGCATTTTTCTTCCGGTTGATGGTGAAGCCGGCGCCGAGGGCCGTGAGTCCCAGGGTGAAAAATGGAAACGCGGGAAAGCCCGGGACCGCGCCGAAGGCCAGCATGAAGCCGCCCGCGATGAACAGACCCTTGGGTTGCGAAAGCAGCTGGCGACCGACGTCGCCGCCGAGCGTGGAGCCTTCGTCGGAGCCGACGCGGGTGACGATCATGCCGGCGGTGATCGAAATCAGCAGCGCGGGAATCTGTGAAACGAGACCGTCGCCGATCGTCAGGATGGCGTAGGTCGAGAGCGCCTTCGGGATTTCCATGCCGCGCTGCAATACGCCGATTGCCACGCCAGCGAGGATGTTGATTGCCGTGATGATCAGGCTGGCGATGGCGTCGCCCTTCACGAACTTCATCGCGCCGTCCATCGCGCCGTGAAGTTGACTTTCTTTCTCGAGATCCGAGCGGCGGCGCTTGGCCTCGGCCTGGTCCAGGTTGCCCGCGCGCAAATCGGCATCGATGCTCATCTGCTTGCCCGGCATGGCGTCGAGGGTGAACCGCGCCGCGACCTCGGCGACCCGCTCGGCGCCCTTTGTGATCACCACGAACTGCACGATCGTGATGATGAGGAACACGACCACGCCCACGGCGAAGTTTCCACCAACGACGAAATTGCCGAAGGTGTTGATGATTTCACCCGCGTGCGCCTCGAGCAGGATCAGGCGTGTCGTCGTGATGTTCAGGCCTAGGCGGAACAGCGTCGTGACCAGGAGCAGCGAGGGAAACGTGGAGAACGACAGCACGTTCGGCACGTACATCGACAGCACGAGGAGCAGGATCGAGAGCGACAGGTTGGTCGCGAGCAACAGATCCAGCAGCAGCGGCGGGATCGGCAGGATCATCAACGAGAGGATCAGGACCACCGCGACGGCCAGCCCCACGTCGGCGAAGCGATTGAGCCCCATCAGCCGGTTCTGCAGCGAAATGATGTGGGCCTTCATGCGTGGGAGTCCGGACGGGCCAGCACTTTCAATAGCACCTCGCGCGCGCCGGCTTCGTCGCCGGTGAGCCACAGCGCCTTCGCGTAGATCAGGCCCATCGCGGTGCGGATGGCCGCGGGTGCATGCGTGTAGGCCTGCGCAGCCAGACGGGCGGCCACGTCGGCGCGGCCGGAAGCGAGTTCCGCCAGCGCGAGGCAGCGTTGAACTTCGCCGTCGTGGGCCCGGGCGCGGAGCAGCGGTCGCAGCAGGATCGCGGCCTCGGCCGGACGTGACTGCTCGAGGTGGAGGTAGCCGAGGACGACGAGGGCGTCGCGCTCGTGAGCGGAGAAAGTGACGGCGGCGTTCATCCTTTGAGCAGTGCGTACCGCAGGGTTTCGCCCAGCGCGTGTTCCCGGCTGCGGGCGCGCAGGAGGCTGGCGGCGGCGTGCAGTTCGGCGACCTGATCTCCGTGCGTGGCCTGGCCTTCGAGTTCGACGAGTCGCTCGGTGATTTCCTCGCGCAGGGCGTGAAAGCGATGCGGCGCCAGCACCGCGCGATCGAAGACCCGCGGGCGGACCGCAGCCAGAATCAGCGCGTCGAAGGTGTCGGCCTGCAGCATCGCTCGCAGCTGGGCCTCCATCGCGGCGTCGATTGGCTGCAGGCGCGAATCGTCGGGGAGCCGGGTGGTCGTCGGATCAACGGCTGCGGCCACGCTGCTCAGGCCGACGCGGGGCTGAAAGGCTTCGGGCAGGTCCAGGCTCATCGGGACGCCTCCAGGGCCTGATGCTGCCGATCGAGTTCGCGGATGACCTGGTTGATTTTGAGCAGCGTGAATTCCGCCAGCGGCAGCACGACGGCGAGGATCAACTGGTCGCCCCGCGCGCCGACCTGCACCGGCAGCGACGAGCGCATCCGGTAGTGGGATACGCCGAGCAGGGCGCGGCGGTCCCGGTCGTCCGGCCGCGGGAGCGTCCGGCTGAGGCTCACGATCATGGCGTCCTGGGTCGCGCCCGCGACCTCGATCGCGAGGGTGCCGATTGACTGCAGGGTGAGCACGACCGAGCCGTTTTCCCGCAGCTGCAGATCGTTCAACCCGAGCGAGGCGCCGAACTCCGCGACCGTGTCCTCGATCACCTTCATGCGACCTCCTCCCGCGCGATTTCCTGATCGAGGGCGGTCTGCATGGCCTCGAGCAGCTTCTCGCGCGCCTCGGTCGTGACGAAGAGCTTCAACGGCAGCTGACGGACGCGGTCCCGGAGCTGCGTGAGAAAATAGATCCGTGCCCCGATGGCGTGGAAACCCGCCGAGGTGGTAAGGCGCGCGAAGACCTCCGCGTCGGTCCAGCGTTGCGTGGTCATTTGCAGGATTTCGCGCATGAGGTCGTGGGCGGTGAACGCAGGCGGGGCGGCGCGATCGGAGCGGGGAGGGGCCGGGTTCACGGGTCAGGTCGGAAAGAGCCGGCGGGTGCTGTCGAGGACGTCTCCAAGTGCGCGGTACAGATTGCCGAGCGACTGCACGTGGTAGATGTCGTCAATCGAGGCCTTGAGCTGCGTCGGCTCGACCGACGATCCGAGCGTCTTGCCGTCGAGGTCGCTCGCGGCGGCGCGCAGCAGGAATTCGAGCGACTGCGAAAATTGTGTCGGGCCGTAGCGGCTCATGAGCGCCGAGTAGATGGAAGCAATCGACTGCCCGCCGAGCAGGGCGTAGCGGTAGAGATCGCGCAGCGCCTCGGTGCTCTCGAGTCCCTTCCGTGCGAACGCCACGACGTCGGCCGCGATGTTGATGCCAGAGCGGATGGCGGCGCCGGCATCCTTCATCAACTGCGCCTTGGCTGCACGCACCGTGTCGACCAGGGCGTCGCGCCCGCCCTCTGCCGTCAGGGCCTGCTCCGCGAAGGAGAGCGCGGCGTATTGCTCGGATGGATCCTGGAAGTGTTCGCCGGCGAGCTGCCGGAGTTGTTCCTCGGTGACGTTTTCGCCGCGGTTTTTCAGGGCGTCGAGGAACTCGTGCAGCTTCCGGCCGCCTTGGGAGTCAGCGATCAGGTTGACGTACTTTTCGGCGAGTTCGGTGGCGCTGGCGCGCATCGCCTCCTTGGAACCGACTTTGCGCTCCGAGAGTTTCTTCTCTACTTTTTCGCTCACCATCGAGCCGACTTCCTCGGCGGCGTCGGCCACCTGGGAGTTGACGTCGAGCACCGCGACTTTCTGGCCGTCGAACAAACCTTCCTGCCGCGTGGCCTCTGCGAACGTCGCGCCGACTCCCTGTTTGGAGGAGAAGGCCTGCACGTCGGCGCGAAGGGTGGGTTCGAAGGCCATGGGAGCGGCGGAGATGTGGGTGGGCAGGGAGCGGGCGACAAACGCGTTCCCTGGTTTGTCACCTGTTTGGGGGAGGCGCGACGCGCAGGGCCGTCGGAGCGTATCGGGCGAACGGTTACGCGGCGGGGCGGCGGTCAGGCGACGGCGGGAAGGCCGAGGGACATGAGCTTGGGCGGGCCGTCGGAGTCGCTCAGGCTGCGCATCCAGATCATCGCGGCCTCGGTCTTTGAGCGCACGCCGAGCTTTCGGTACACCTTCTTCGCGTGCGAATGGACCGTATCCGGACTGAGCCGCATCATGGTCGCGATCTGCCGGTAGCGCAGGCCGCGGCTCAGCATGTCGAGGACTTCGCTCTCGCGCGTGGTTAGGTCCGCGAGCAGGCCGTTCTCTCCGGCTGGGGCGGAGAACGACGCGACGAGGGCGCGCGCCACGCTCGGCGTGAGCGGGGCGCCGCCGCTGGTGATGTCGTGCAGCGCTTGATGCACGAGGGGGAGCGGCGTGTTGAGCAGCAGATAGCCCATCGCGCCAGCGCGGAGCGCGGTGTGGACGTCCGCGACGGCCTCACTGGTGGAAACGGCGATGACCTGGGTGGAGAGCCGGAGCCGGGGCAACGACTCGACGAAGTCCCAATCCGGGGCGTCCGGCAGATTGTGGCCGGCAAACAGGACCCGCGGCGGGCGTTCGGCGAGCGCCTGCGTGGCTTCGCGCGCGGTGGCGCATTTGTCGAAGACCACGACACCCGGAAACCGGGCGAGCGCCTGGCCGAGGGACGTCCGATAGGAGGCGTTGTCGTGGACGATGCTGACGGTGATGAGCGCGTGGCGGGTGAAGGCTGGCGCGGGTTTCGCGATCCCGAAGGATGAGGCTGGGGTGAGCATGGTGGGCGGGGTGCGAGCCCAGCATGCCCTAAACGGGTGAGGCGCGGTATGGCGCAACTGCGGTAGTTGGCGCGGAGGTGTTGCTCGCGCGCGGATTTGTCACCTACGGTCGCGATCTCATGCGAGTTCGCATCCTGCCCCGACCGCTGCTGCGCGTCCTGCTCTTCCTCGGCGTGAGTGCCGCGGTGGCGCAGCCGCTGCCGTTCGATGCGGAGCTGGGCCGGCCGCTGGTGCGAAACTGGACGATGCGAGACTATGAGGGGTTCGCCCAGAACTGGGTCGGGCTCACCGATGCGGACGGACGTGTGTATATCGGCAATCGTGACGGAGTGCTCATGTACGATGGTCAGGCGTGGCGGGTGCTGCCGGTGCCGGGACTGTTCATCCGCGGCCTGGCGTTTGCGGCGGATGGGCGGCTTTACGTCGGAGGCACCAACGAAATCGGCTACTTCGATCGGACTCCGCTGGGCGAGTGGGGGCCGTATGTTTCGCTGATCCCCCAGGTGCCGGCGGGAGAGCGCGATCTCGGCGACTCGCGTCACGTCCACGTGTTGCCTGACGGCGTGTACTTCACCTTTGCGCAGCGCTTGCTCCGCTGGCGTGACGGACGGATGCAAAGCTGGCCGTTGACGAGTGAGTGGGGCACGTACCCGTACCGCGTCGGTGACAGGCTTTACCTGCATCGCCTCGGCGATCCGCTGCGCGTTGTCGTAGGCGACGAGATTCAGGTTTTTTTGGATCGGCCGGAAATTCGGGCCGCGCGGCTGGGTGATGTCATCGCCATGCCCGAGGGCGGGCTGCTGCTGACCTGGCTCAATGGTCGCACGGCTCGCTGGCAGGACGGGCAGTTGAAACCGTGGGCGGAGGCGAGCGCGGGCTGGCTGCGCGAGCAGGGGATCATTCGCACGCGTCGCATCGGTGCCGCGCATGTCGCGGTGATGACCGAACGCAACGGTGTCGTGCTCTTCGATCTCGCGGGAAATTTTCTGCAGCGGATCGACGTCGCTGCCGGCCTCTACAATCCGATCGTGCGCGATGTCGTACTCGATGCGGAAGGCGGGCTTTGGTTTGCGATGAACCACGGCGTCGCGCACGTCGACGCGCTCGCCGGCATCTCGTTTTTCGATGGCCTGAACGGGCTTGGGCGCAGCACCGTGCGCGAGATGGTGCGCCACCAGGGCAGGTTGGTGGTCGCCACCGCCGAGGGCGTGTTTCACCTGCGGCCGGGGGAAGGATCGGCCATGGCCCGCTTTGAACTGCTGGCGGGCAGCGAAGGGGATACGAGCAGTCTTTACTCGCATGCCTCCGGTCTGCTGGTCGGCACGCGCAATGGCCTCTTCCTGCATCCGCCCGGCGGTGGTCGCGTGAAATTGGCCGACCTCCACTGCAATCATCTGCAGGCCCATCCGGCCCGGCCTGATCTCGTGTGGTTGTCCACGGCCGGCGGTTCCGTCCAGGCCCTGAGTTTCGACGGACAACGCTGGAATCTGGGCGTGAAGCTTGCCACGCCCGGCACGGAGCCGCGCACGCTGGCCGCACTCGCCGACGGGTCGTTGTGGGTCAGCACGATGACGCGCGGATTGTTCCGCTGGGCGGCGCCGCTCCAGCAGCCGGCGGCGCCCCCGGAGGTGTTTTTCGAGTCCGACGGATTGCCCGTAGGTCACAACTGGATGCGGATCGATCGCTGGGGGGAGGACGTGATCGTGTCCTCGCGTCCGGCCTTGATGCGCTGGGATCCCGGCGCGCGGCGTTTCCTCCCGTTCCCGGTGGCGAATCGACAACCCAGCGAAGGCTCCATGAATCTGCACGGCGGCGATCCCCGCGTGCTGTGGTCGTTCTTCGGCTCCGATCGGCGCAGCGCCGCCATCACGCGATTCACGGCGGGCGGGGCGCGCGAGGCCCTGCCGCAGATCATCGTGCAGAGCGTGGGTGATGTGGAGAGTCTCCTCGCGGAGACCCATGCCGGCCGTGACGTGTTATGGGTCGGCGGCTCGTTCGGCCTTGTCCGCGTGGTGCTCGCCGATGCGTTTCGACCCAGGAGCGAATTCAAGACGGTGCTCGGTCCGATCGATCGGACCTTCGAGCCCCGCGTGGAGGATCGCACCCTGATCTGGCCGCACGGCCAGGCCGACATCGCGGTGCGGTTTGCCGCGACGACGTTTCGCAGCGGCTCGCATCTGCAGTTCCAGAATTTCCTCGAAGGCTACGACCAGGACTGGGGGCCTTTGAGTTCCACCGCGTCGCGCCAGTTCACCAACTTGTCCGCTGGTCGCTACACCCTGCGCGTGCGCGCCCGCGATGCGGATGGCCGCATGGGCCGCGAGGCGACGCTTGCGCTCGTGGTGCTGCCTCCTTGGTGGCAGACCGGCTGGGCGTACGTGGCGGGAATCGTCGGAGTCGTGGGGTTGATCGGGGGCATCGTGCGCTGGCGTGTCCGCGCCGGTGAACGCGAGCGCGAACGCCTGCAGCAACTGGTCACGGCGCGCACCGGTCAACTCGTCGAGAGCCAGCGCAGCCTGCTGCAGGCGAAGGAGGCGGCCGAGGCGGCGAATCGCGCGAAGAGCGCGTTCCTCGCAAGCATGAGCCATGAATTGCGGACGCCGCTCAACAGCGTGCTCGGCTACGCGCAGATCCTCCGCCGCTCGCCCGAGGTGGGACCGAATGCGCGGCGTTCGCTCGACACGATCCAGCGCAGCGGGGATCACCTGCTGAACTTGATCAACGAGGTGCTGGACTTGGCGAAGGTCGAGTCGGGTCGCATGGAGCTGAACGAAACGTCGTTCGCCCTCGGCCGTTTCGCGCAGTCGATCACCGAGCTGTTCGCGGTGCGGGCGGTTGAGAAGGGGCTCGCGTTCACCGGCCCCGATCCCGCGACGCTCGCGACGCGCGTCATCGGGGATGAATCCCGGCTGCGGCAGGTCGTGGTGAATCTGCTGGGCAACGCCTTCAAGTTCACGGATCAGGGCGGCATCGCGTGGAGCCTGCAGGCCACGAACGCGGGTCGCTGGCGCATCGAAGTAAAGGATACCGGCATCGGCATCGCGCCGACGGAGCAGGCGAAGGTGTTCGAAGCGTTCTATCAATCGTCCGCCGCGCCGGCGCTCGCCCAGCAGGGCACCGGGCTCGGTCTCTCGATCAGTTTCCGGCTCGTGCAGCTGATGGGCGGACAACTCGAGCTCGAGAGCGCGGTGGGGGCGGGCAGCCGGTTTTCGTTTGAGATTCCGCTGCGCGTCGATCCGCACGCGCCGCCCGTGGAGGATACGGTGGCCGCAGATGCCCCGCTGATTGTCGGCTACCACGGCCCGCGTCGTCGGTTGCTGATCGTCGACGACGAACGCGCCAACCGCGCCATCCTCGCGGAGATTCTCGGGCCGCTCGGTTTCATCGTGGCGGAGGCCGATGGCGCCGTCGCGGCCCGCGCTGCGATCCAACGCCAGGCACCGGATGCCGTGCTGCTCGATCTGCGCATGCCCGGCGATGACGGCTTCACCCTCGCGCGTGAATGGCGGGCCGATGGCACGCTCGTCGGCGGCAAGGTGCTCGCCCTCTCCGCGAGCGTGCTGCCCGAGCAGCAGGCCGAGGCGCTGGCGGCCGGCTGCGACGCGTTTCTCGCCAAGCCGTTTCGGGTGGAACACCTACTCGGCGTGATCGGATCGCTGCTGGCCATCGAGTGGATCACGCAGGGTGAAGCCCCCGCGGCGGCTGCTCCGGCGACGGTCGTGGAGGAAGTACGCTGGGAAGCAGGACTGCTGCAACGGCTCCTGCATCTCGCGGAGCGCGGCGACGCCCTGCGACTCGGGCAGGAGCTCTCGCAACTGGCGCGACGCGGCACGGCGTGGGCGGCGTTGGTCGCGCCGTGGCAGAAGCTGGCCGGTGGTTACCAGATGGAGGCGTTGAGTCGCGCGCTGGGCGAAACCCAGGCACGGATCGCGCGGGCGGAGTCCTGAATGGCGACCACGGCACACGTCCGACCCGGCGGATCGTCTCGACGGCGTGAAAACTCTGGCGGACACAACGAAGCGGCGCGGCGTTTGCTGAATCGGCGCGTGCCTGCGCCGGGTTGTGCTCAACGCTTCACGCGGCATCGGCGATTTTCTTCATGACCTCCGATTCCTTCTCGACGGTCCGCGCGGCCACCGTGCTGCTGGTGGACGATGTGCCGGAGAATCTCGATCTCTTGATCGATACGCTGCGGGGTGCCGGCCACGAGATCCGCGTGGCCGAGAGCGGCGAGCGGGCGTTGAAGCAGCTGCCGCTCGTCAAACCGGAGTTGATCCTGCTCGATGTGATGCTGCCGGGCCTGAGCGGATTTGAGACGTGCCGCCGGATCAAGGCGGACGCGCAGTGGCGGGACGTGCCGGTGATCTTCGTCACCGCGTTGAGCGACGTGGCCGAAAAGGTCCGCGGCTTCGAGGCCGGCGGGGTCGACTACCTCACCAAGCCCTTTCATCCGCAGGAAGTGCTCGCCCGGGTGACCGCCCACCTGCAGCTCGCGGCGCTGCGCCGTGAACTCGCCCGCAAGAACGCCGAACTTCAGGAGGAGATCACGTTGCGCCTCGAGGCGGAGCGGCAGCTGCACCAGTCCCTGGATCGCGCCGTGCTCGTGGCGACCCGCGAAGGGCAGATCGTTTTTCATTCGCGGCCGGCGTCGCAGTTGCTGGCCCGCTTCTTCCCTGACACGGCCCCCGAGCGCCTTCCCGGGCCGCTGCTCGCCTGGGTCAACCGTGGCGGATCGCGTCCGCCGGAAGTGCTGCCTGAGCTGCGCGCGCGGTTGTTTGCGGAACCGGGCACCGCGGAGAGTTTCGTGCTCCTGCTCGAGGATCTGACGTGGCAGCCGAAATTGGAACGACTGTTGGCGCTGGGCCTGACTCCGCGCGAAGCCGAGGTGCTGTACTGGTTCGTCGAGGGCAAGGGCGCGCCGGAGATCGCGGTGATCGTCGGCGTATCCCACAACACCATACGCAAGCACGCGCAGAGTGTCCTGGAGAAACTTGGCGTGGAAAACCGCACCGCCGCGGTCCGCATCGCGCTCGAACATCTCGGCCGCGCGAGTTGATGCGGGAGCGTGCGGTCGTATTTCCGGGGCGCTTGGGCTCGCGCGAGAACGTGGCGAAACGAGCGGGCGCAAAGTAGTTCAAGGGTTTTAGCCCGCTGGGGGTTATAGCTCTTGAACCACTGCCGTGAACTTCCCTCTCACTCCTCCTTCGTCGCCCGGGCCGCAGTGCGGGGCGGAAGCTGCGGGGTGTAAGAACGGCCGCGCGACTCCGTCTTCTCGTCCGATGCGCTTCAATCGAAACCCGCTCTTCCTTCTCTTGTCGCTGATCCTCCCGGCCGCGGGTCCCGGGCAGACCACGGCTCCGTCGCCGGAGTTGAGCGCGTTGTTGCGCGTCGTCACCGAGGCTCCGGCGCTGACCGCCGCGTCGCGGCGGGCGCTGGCCGCCCGCGAGCGCGTCGACGCGTCAGGCCGCCTGGCCAATCCGGAAGTGGAGGGCATGACGTCGCGCATGAACGGCCCGATGGGGACGCGCAGCACGATGTATGAGCTCAACGTCCGCCAGCCGCTGCCGAAGCGCGGCGAGCGCGCCGCCGATCGGGATCGCGCCCGCGCCGGTGTGGCGATGGCCGACGCCGACTACGCTTTGATGGCAGGTGAAATGGCCGCCGATACGGCCATGGCGCTCGCTGAAGCCTGGAGCGCAGAGGCCCGGGTTCGGCTGCTGCAGATTCAACTCGGTCGGATGGATTCCGTCCTGCGCAGCGTCGAAGTCCGGCTCGCCGCCGGCGCCACGGGCAAGATTGCCGACCGGCTGACAGTGCAGACGCGCGTTGCCTCCATGCAGCTGATGATTGAGCAGGAAAGAAAGATGGCCGCCGACGCCTTGTCCGATGCGCGCGGCCGGCTCGGGCTCACGCCCGAATCCCCGCTGCCGGAGTTCGCCGCACCCGTGGCGGCCGACGTCGACGTGACGGATGCCGCGGTGCTGCGCCTCGCCGCCGCCAAGGGCGTCGAGGCCGATGCCATGGTGAAAATGGCCCGCGCCTCGGCCAACCCGATGACCTCTGTCGGCCTCAGGCTGGAACGCGAGCGGACTGGTATGGGTGATGAGGATACGATCGGCGTCGCGTTCATGTCCGAGATTCCCTTCCGCAGCCGGCGCTATGCCCGCTCCGATATCCGCGCGGCGGAGGCGGAACGTATTGCGGCCCAGTCCGAGGCGACCGCGGCCCGCCACCGTATCACCGCGGCGGTGACGCGCGTCGAACGCGCGGAGCGGCTCGCCGCCACGTCGCGTCGGCTCAGCGCCGAAACCCTCGGCCGGCTCAACGCCGAATACGACGCCATGATTCGCAGCGCCGGCGTCGCCAGCGCGGGCGAATCGACCGTCCTGCAGACCGTCGAGTTGCTCGAGAAAGCCACCGAAACCGAATTTCAGATCATCCAGGCCGACCTCGCGGTGCGCACCGCCCGCGCCGAGTTGTGGCGCTACCTGCCCGCCGAGCGTTTTCTCAATTCCAACCGCTGAACGTCCCATGACCCGCTCCCTCTTTATCTTCCTCGGTACCTTCGTCGCCGGCGCACTCATCGCGCTCGTGGCGCGGGCCGCGATGTACCAACCGCACGCCGGCCACGAATCCGGCGCAGCCGAAACTTCGGCGGCCGTTTCGACCAACGCGAGGCCAGCGGCGGCGCCGGCCGATGGAAAGACCTCAGCCGTGAAAATGACCGCGCCGGCCGCAGCTCACGCGCACGACGCCCCCGCTGCTGCGACCGCCGTCGCGGACAAGACGCCCGTGAACGCCGTCTGCGCGATCTGTGGCATGAAGGTCGATCCGAGTCTCCCGACGGCCGAGTATCAGGGGAAGACGATCGGGTTCGGCTGCAAGATGTGCGCGCCGAAATTCAAGGCCGATCCGGATCGCTACGGTCCGCTGTATCTCAAGGGCGAAGTCCTGAAAAACTAAGCCGTCATGCGCGCTCCCCCTGCATTTCTCGTGGCCATCGCCGGACTGGTGGTCGGCGCCGGCGTCATCGCGCTGCTGCCGGAACGCACGCTGTTCGTCGCATCCTCCGCGCACGATCACGGCGCCGAGTCGGCGGGCGGGGAACGGTGGGCGTGTCCGATGATGGATTTCATCGGCAATCGTCCGGGCAACTGTCCGGTGTGCGGCATGAAGATGACGAAGGTCACGGCGGGTGAACTCACGCGTGAGCAACAGCGGCGGATGGATGTCGAGTTGGTCACGGTGACCGAAGGTCCTGCGCGCGCCCTGATCCGCGCTTATGGCGCCGTGCGCTATGACGACCGCACGCTGCAGGTGGTGATTCCGCGGGTCAGCGGACGGATCGTGAAGCGTCATCCTGCCGCCCGCCACATGGGCACGCTGGTGAACGCCGGCGATCCCATCGTCGATCTCTACAGTCCCGAGGTGTTCGCCGCGCAGGGCGAACTCGCCGCGGCCGTCAAACTCGGCGACCAACCGACCATCGGCGCGTTGCGCGATCGCTTTGGCCGCTGGAATCTGGCCGCCGTCGCGAAGGCCATCATCGAGGGCGGCGCGCCCGTCGACACCGTGACGATCACGAGTCCGTTTGCCGGTCGCGTGGTCCTCGCCCTTGAAGGCGAGACCGAGGCCATGAGCGCGCGTCTGCCGCAGGTCGGGCAGGAAGTCATGGCCGACGCGCCGTTGCTCCGGCTCGTCGAGCCGTCCGCTTACATGCTCGTCGTGCATGTGCCGGAAACGCGGGCCCACTGGCTGCGGGTCGATCAACCGGTGCGTCTCGCCTCGGACGATCGCGGTGAACTGTCGGACATCGCTGCCGCCATTTCGTGGGTCGCACCCGAACTCAATCTCGAGATTCGGGCCCGCGAAGTGCACATCCACCTGCGTGATCCCAAAGGGCGCTTGCTCCCGGGGAGCCTCGTGAACGCGCGTTTTGAAACGGCGCTGACCGCCGAGCTCGACGTCGCCGATGCGACCAAGCCGGACACCTGGGGCAAGTTCGTGCTCGTGCCGAAGTCGGCCATCCTTTCGACCGGCGTGCGCAACGTCGCGTGGCGCGTGGCCGGGCGGCAGGCCGACGGACGCATCCGCTTCGAGCTCGCGCCGGTCGCGCTGGGACCGCGGATCGAGGATGAGTCCGGCAATGATCGCTTCGTCGTGCGCGCCGGGTTGAAACCGGGGGACGAGGTTGCGGCCCAGGGCGTGTTTCTGATCGACAGCCAGGCGCAGCTCGCCGGCACACCGAGTCTGCTCTTCCCCAACGGCGCGGTCGCGCCGGCACCCGCGCACCAGCACTGATCCCGCCGTATTCTCATTGCTGTGACGCCTCTCGTGGCGTCGCAACCAGACCTCAGCCGCCCGATGCTTTCGTTCGTCATTCGCAACACGTTTCTCACCCTCGCCGCCGCCTTTGCGCTGGCCGTCGCCGGGTTCTGGGCGTGGCGTCACGTCCCGGTCGATGCGATCCCGGACTTGAGCGACAACCAGGTGATCGTTTGGGCGGAATGGCCCGGCAAGAGTCCCCAGGACATGGACCAGCAGGTGACGTCGCGGTTGGCCCGCGAACTCCAGGGCCTGCCCGGTGTGCAGTCGGTGCGCGGCATGTCGCTTTACGGGGCCAGCTACCTTTACGTCATCTTCGAGGAAAAGCGCGATCTCTACGACTGCCGTACGCGTGTGCTGGAACGATTGTCGCAACTGCAGGGTATCCTGCCGGCCGGCGTGAATCCGCGGCTCGGACCGGATGCGACGGCGATGGGGCAGGTCTTCGCGTTCACGTTGCAGGGCCCGCGCGACATCGAGCGCAAGCGCTTCATCCTCGATCAAGTCGTGGTGCCGGCACTGCGCGCCGTGCCCGGCGTGGCCGAAGTCGCACCCGCGGGTGGTGTGGTGCGCGAATATCAGATCGACGTGGATCCGACGCGGCTCGAGGAGCAGGGGCTCACACTTGAGATGCTCATGATGGCGGTGCAGCAGGCGGGGCGTGACGTCGGCGCGATGAGCGTGGAGCAGACAGGGGTGGAAACGATGATCCGCGGCGTCGGTTTCATTCGATCGGTCGCGGACGTGGAGAACATCGTGGTGCGCGGCAACCGGCTCAAGGGCGCCGGCCTGCGGCTCGGTGACATCGCGGTCGTCCGGCTCGGCGGACAATTCCGGCAGGGACTGCTGGCCGATGCGCACCAGGAACAGGTCGGCGCGATCATCGGCATGCGCGTGCAGGAGGATCCCAAGACCGTGATCAACGCCGTGAAGCAGCGGCTCGTCGATCTCGGGCCCACGCTCGCGAGCGAACAACTGACCGCGGTTTCATTTTATGATCGTTCGCAGCTGATTCGGGAGACGACGGCGACCGTGACGTCGACGCTGCAGGAGGCGATCATCACGACGATCATCGTCGTGATCGCGTTTCTCCTGCACGTGCGCGCGAGCCTCGCCGTGGCGGTCAGTCTTCCGCTCGGCATGCTGTTCACGTTTCTGGTCATGCATCTCTTCGGAGTCGGCGCGAACATCATGAGCCTCGCGGGCATCGCGATCGCGATTGGTGTGATGGTGGATTTCGGGATCATCATGACCGAAAATATCACGCAGCACCTCGTGGAACTGCAGGAGAAGTGCCGGCGCGAGGGCCGGCCGATGCCGACGTCACCGTTCAATGAGGAAATTACGGAAACAGTGGTCCGCGCGGCGCAGGAAGTCGCCCGGCCGCTCCTCACGTCGGCGGCCACGACCGTGATCGGGTTTCTGCCGATCTTCGCGCTGAGTGATCAAGCCGGCCGCTTGTTCGAGCCGCTGGCGCTGACCAAATCGCTGGCGATCAGCGGCGCGGTGATCTTCGGCACGCTGCTGGTGCCGGTGTTGTGCCGGTTGCTGCTGCCGCCGTGGCAGGTTCGGAAGCCGGTGCTGCTCGCATTGGCGGGGATCGGGGCCGGCGCGGCGTTTGGTTGGTTCATCCGTGACGGCTGGTCGATGCCGATGGATTACGGCCGCTCGCTGCTGACCGTGCCCGGTTGGTTGTTCGCTCCGATCTTCGCGATCGTCGTGGCGTCGGCGATCTGGCGGATCGGCCGGGAGCGGCTCGTGAACTACGAGGAGAATCCGATGAGCCGGGCGATCCACGTGTCGTACGAGTGGGCGTATTCACGCATCCAGCGGCACAAGGTGACGTTCACGCTCGTGATCGGCACGATGGCGCTCGGCGGATATTTGCTCGGGGCGGGCTGGCCGACGTTGAGCTGGCCTTTGCGCCAGGCCGTCGCGGCGGCCGGCGGTGACTTTTCGCGGACGACGCTCGACCAGAATTTGACGCGACTCTTCCCGGGTGTGGGCGCTAGTTTTCTGCCGCCGCTCGACGAAGGCAGTCTGCTGTTCATGCCGTCGATTCCCGCCACCGGCGGAGTGGGGGAGACGCAGCACATCATGCTGGCGCAAAACCGCCTCATCGAATCCGTGCCCGAGGTGGCGAGCGTCATGGGCAAGATGGGACGAGCCGAAACTGCTCTGGACCCGGCGCCGATCGGCATGATCGAGACGGTGGTGCTGTTGAAGCCCTACGCGGAATGGCCGACGCAGGCCTTCACCCGCAGCGATGGCACCGAGGAACACCGCCCGCGCACGCTGGCGGAAGTGCGGACCGCGCTGGCCGCCATCACGGAGATTCCAGGTGTGGCGCCAAGTTGGTTACAGCCGATCGAGACGCGCGTGGTCATGCTCTCGACCGGTATCCGCAGTCTCATTGCGCTCCAGTTGCTCGGCGACGACACGGATGCGCTCGAGCGTTTTGCCGAGGCGGCGGAGAAAGTCATTCAACCGACGCCCGGCGCCGCCGACGTCCAGATGCAGCGCGAGGGCGGAAAACCGTACGCCGAAATCCGACTCGATCCGGCGAAGCTCGCGCGCTTTGGGCTCAGCAATGAACAGGTGATGCGGGCCGTGGAGACGGGACTGGGCGGCATGGCGCTGACGTATTCGGTCGAAGGCGCGCTGCGTTATCCCGTCCGCATTCGTTATCTCCGGGAGCGGCGCGATGATCAGGATGAACTGCTGCAACTCCAAGTGCCGGCCGCGGCGGGCCACGGGGCGATTCCGCTCACGAACCTCCTCGCGTTGCCGACGGTGCACGTGCTCGCGTTTGCCGAAGGTGCACCGGATGCGCTTGCGTTGACGGCGCGGCTGCCCCTCGCGCACCAGCGCAACGTCACGATCCTGTCGCCACGGCGGGCCGAGTTCACCCTGGCGGCCGGCGAGACCATGCCGGCAGTGATCGTCGCGGCGATGGCCACCCAAGCCGTGACGCAGGTCGGGACGCGACCGAGTGAAGTCGGACTGACCTACACGATCGGTCCGATGGCGATCCGGTCCGAGGGCGGCAAGCGCACGCAGTATGTCCTGTTGAATGCCCGTGGGCGCGGTGAGGTGGAAGTGGTGCGCGATGCCGATGCGCGACTGCGGGCGGCGTTGGGCGACGGCCGGCTCGAACTGCCGCCGGGTGCAACGTATCGCTGGGTGGGGCGCTACGAACAGAAAATCAAAGCCGACCAGACCCTGCGGGTGATTATCAGTCTTTCGATGGCGGTGATGGTGATCCTGATCTATCTCGGCACGCGGTCCTGGCTCATCACCGGCATCATCGTTTTTGCGAATGCGACCGTCACCACGGCCGGCGGATTTTTCTTCGTCTGGCTGTGGGGCGCGGAGATGACGACCGCGGTGGTGGTGGGCTTTCTCGTGCTGCTCGGGGTGATGTTCAATGACGGCATCCTGCTGGGCACGTATCTGCAGGAACAGTTCAAGACTCATCCCGGGACCGTGGCGGAGGTGCATCGGCGGGTATTCATTGCCGGCCTGCGTCGGCGCCGCCCGGCCATCATGACCAACGCGACCGCGTTGCTGTCGCTGATCCCGGTGCTGTGGTCCACCGGGCGAGGTTCCGAACTCATGGTGCCCATGGTGCTGCCCGTGGTGGGTGGAATGATTTTCGACGTCGTGTCACTCTTCTCGGTCCCGGTGTTCTTCACTTGGTATTGGGAGTTAAGGCTGGCGCGGGAAGCGAAAGAGACGTCCCGAGAGCGGACGGAACTATCCCGACTTCACATTACAAGTTGAGGCGCCTCACGTAGCAGTGCCTCAAAAATGCGGTCGCGGACAACGGCAGGAAAATCGGGTGGGAGCTGCCGGCTTACCGTCTGGATCGCCGCCGGGGTCGCGGCGGCGATTTCATGGAGTAAAGGCGTTGCGTCTCCGAGACCTGCCATCCGGGTAACTGCGTCCCAGTGCCTCGGCTGGATGTCTTGCAGTTTCCAGTGCACGTTCTTGCTCCGGACTGCCATGGCCAGCTTCGCCTTGTGCGGATCCAGTTTGTTTGCCCCGCGACCCATGATCGGCCAAGCCGACAACACATCGTAGAACGGAGTCATGCGGTGAGTGCCGCCGCTTTCGAGGAACAGCGAGAAATTCTTCGCATGCCCGTCGGTGGCGGCCAGAAGCCAGAATAGGATCTGTGCCTTAACGAAGGCCCGCTTGTCCTCCATAGGCTGCGTCCCCGCATCGAGCACTCGCAGGATGTCTCTCATTCCCGGGCCGCCGTCAGACTCATACTTTTTCGTGCTCGGCAACCCGAGGGTCTGGCAAAAATCTTCCTGCGGCAGTCGCGCGATCCATTTTCCTTTCTGCATTTTTCGATCAAACCGCTCCACCGCCAGGGCCTTCCGTGCTCCGAACTGCACGATCTCGCACGCCGCCGCCTCGAGCCCGAATGCCTGCATAAGCTTTAAGCACAGCCACTCGTTCTCCACGGAGTCCTGCATGTCCATCTGCAGAGCGCCGATCTTTCCCAGCGGCAGCTTCAGGATATGCGTGGTGGGAGTCGCACCCAGCGGCCGACACCACCGCTTGCGGTGATAGAGAAACGCGATCTTTTCCTGCGCTCCCGCAATCGAGATCCGGAAGTCCGCGTCCTCTTCCTGCCCCAGTGTCCGGCCACCCGTCAGCATGGCATCAATCGCCCGCTCCGCTTCCTGCTCAGTCAGCGACTCCGCTTCGATCCGGTCCCACCCGGTGGGAGATTGGTCGGGCGGTAATAGCTGAATCGCACCCACACAATCCCGTCCGATCGCCGTCAGGAGTTCAAAGGCTTCCGTCGATCGGGTCCCAAATCGGGTTCGGAGTCGGCTGCGAATCCGGTCGCTGTCCGGCAGCAGATTGTCGAAGAAGTTTTCAACTACATCGCCCCGGTGGGACACGTTGTCGGGGGTAAAGGGCAGGGAAAGGGACAGCGCGCGTCCGTCGGGCGACTCCAGCCACGACGGCTCATACCGTAGTTCATGACTGCCACGCGTGTAGCTCCACGTCGCGGCACGTTGACCATTCATCCATAGGCCGAGTGCGCTCATGGCCTACCAATTCCCTTTCGTGGTCCGCCTCGGCGCCGACGGAGATGCGGTCGGCTTTAAGTCCTCAATCACCAGCCGTCCCCCTAGCGCAGAGACGAGCCGGGCGATTTGGTCGAAGCTCGTCACTCCCGGAGCGCTCTCGATTCTGGCCACCCGTTTTTGATTCACGCCCAGCATCGTGCCGATGTCGGCCTGGCTCTTCGCCCGCGACTTCCGCAGAGCGCGCAAGACCGCTTTCAGTTGTGCCGACGTGTTGACGGGAAAGGTCATGTCTCAAATCACTACCTTTAGATAGTAATGTCAACGCACTATCTAAAGGTAGTATAATCACCATACTACCCATAGGCCGTATCGAGTAGTCCGGGTGCGCCGTTCACGTGGAAACTGAAAGTAATGGACGAAAACGATTCACCGGAGCCCGCGCGCGAAACCGCATCGACAGCGCGCCCGAATGACCCATGTGGCACCCACATCGATCCCAAGCAAGATAGCCCGTCGCTGCGGCATCGACCCAGGCGCGGAGGGCAATGTGCGGCGCGAATCCAATGCCGGGTAATGCAACCCTCACCGAGCTCGCGGTATTTCACTGGTTCCGTTTCTGGTCCCTATCCAAGACTGCCTAACTCCGCACGGACTTGTACAAATGAACCGCCTCTTTTTGCCTATTTCGAAACCAAAACTCCCTCGTAACCGTTAGGTCCACGAGGGAGTTAAATTGGGTGCAGGGGTTGGATTTGAACCAACGACCTTCAGGTTATGAGCCTGACGAGCTACCAGGCTGCTCCACCCTGCAACAAAGGAAGGCGGAAGGTCCTCATCGCCTCTGGTACTGTCAACGCCTTTTTCCAAGTTTCCCCGAATTCACGCTTGCCAGTCGGGAACGCGAACGGTGTGTTGGCCGACTCTCTAGTCGGCAGTCAGTTCGAACCAATAACCAACCAACATCGATCGATCGCAAGGCGGCCCATTGGCCGACCTGTGTGTCGCCAGATACATCAGATCATATGAGCATCAGCGTAACTCCCAAGGACCTCCTCGACGCAGGCGTACATTTCGGCCACCAGACCAAGCGCTGGAACCCGCGTTCCAAGCCCTTCATTTTCGATCACCGCCAAGGCGTGACGATCATCGATCTGGGCAAGACTCACGAAGCCCTGACCAAGGCCTGTCAGTTCCTCGAGGACACCGTCGGCAACGGCGGCAACGTGCTGTTCGTCGGCACCAAGCGCCAAGCCAAGGAAATCGTCCGCGAAGCGGCCACTTCCGTCAACATGCCGATGTGCGTCGATCGCTGGCTCGGCGGCACCCTCACCAATTACGAGACCGTCAAGAAGTCCGTGGCCAAGTTCAAGAAGTACCAGGCCATGGAGACGAGTGGCGAGATGTCCAAGCTGCCCCGCAAGGAAGAGTCCGCGATCAAGCGCGAGATGACCCGCATGCAGAAGAATTTCGCCGGCATCTCCGACATGGGCGGCCTGCCGTCCGCGATGTTCGTGGTCGATGTGAATCACCACAAGATCGCCGTCGCCGAAGCTGCGCGTGCGGGCATCCCGTGCGTGGGCATCGTCGACACGAATTCCGACCCGACCACGGTGTCGCATCCGATTCCCGGCAACGACGACGCGGTGAAGTCGATTCGCATCATTGTCGAGGCCGTGACCGCCGCCATTCAGAATGGCCTCTCCCAGCGTGACACCCGTCGCGCCCAGCGTGGTCAGGCGGACTTGAAGTCCACGACCGCGGGCGTCGACACGTCTGCTGCCGCGCCGAGCCTGGCGACGGCGGACGAAGACGTGCTGGCGAAAGTCGAGCTTCCTGCCGACGTCGCCGCCGTGGTGGAAGGCGAGACCGAAGGCACGGCTGCCGCGCTCAAGAAGAAGCCCATCCGCGCCAAGCGTCCGGCCGTCAAGGCCGAGTAAGTCGGGTTTTCACCTTCGAACTTTCACTCCCTCGTTTTAATGAGCACAACCAACCCGATTTCGGCCCAAGCCGTGGCGGATCTGCGCGAGAAAACCGGCGCCGGTCTCCTTGACTGCAAGAAGGCCCTGACCGAAGCCAATGGCAACGTAGATGAAGCCATCACCATCCTGCGCAAGAAGGGCGCCGCTTCCGCCGCCAAGAAGGCGGAGCGCGCCACCAAGGAAGGCGTGATCGAGAGCTACATCCACGTCGGCGGCAAGGTGGGCGTTTTGATCGAAGTCAATTGCGAGACCGATTTCGTCGCGCGCAACGACGACTTCCGCGCCTTCGTCAAGGACCTCTGCCTGCAGATCGCTGCGGCGAGTCCCCTGTACGTCGGCCGTGAAGAAGTGCCCGAGGCCGACCTGCAGAAGGAGCGCGATATCGCTGCGGCTCAGGTCCAGGGCAAACCCCCGGCCGCGGTCCAGAAGATCGTCGAGGGCAAGCTCGAGAAGTACTACTCGACGCTCTGCCTGCTGGATCAGCCGTTTGTGAAGCTCCCCGAGAAGACCGTGAAGGACATGGTCACGGAGCGCATCGCGAAGATCGGCGAGAACATCCAGATTCGCCGTTTCGTTCGCTATCAGCTCGGTTCCTAACCGCGCTGCGTTCTTGTTTTCGAGGCGCTTCACTCATTGAGTGAGGCGCCTTTTTTATGAACGTCACTCGCGCCCAGATCGTCACTCGCGGCCTCACGCATCGCTGCCCCAATTGTGGGGCACCGACACTTTTCACGGCAGGGACGTTCTTCAAGGTGAACAAGCAGTGCCCCGCGTGTCAGTTCGTCTTCGAGCGAAATAACGACGAGGGGTTCTATCTGGGATCCATGTCGCTGAATTACGGCGTCACGCTCGTTTGCTTTCTCGTGCCGGTGATGTTGCTCGCCTACTTCAAGGTGATCGGCACGACGACAGCGATCGTGCTGGCAGCCATGGGATCGGTGGTGTTTCCCGCGCTGTTCTATCGGTCCTCCCGCAGTTGGTGGCTGATGAACTACTATTTCTTCTTTCCGCATCACCTGCCGGCCAACGGCGGCACGGGGCGGGCGGGAGAGGACGATAATCGGTGAGGGCGTCGGCTGCCGATTCCGCTTATCAGCGCCAGCGTTTCCTTCGCTGTCCGGGGGCTGTCCATCGCAAAGCGCAACGAGTGGATTTTTCGGCTTCCGTTTTGCGATTCGGGTCCTACGTTTTTGAGCTCGGCAACGGAGAGGTGGCAGAGTGGTCTATCGTACCTGACTCGAAATCAGGCGTGCCCGAAAGGGTACCGTGGGTTCGAATCCCACCCTCTCCGCCAGCCTTCGCCAAGCCTACGGCTGGCAGGCGGAGTCCGACGGCTGACCGACGTCAGCTCCCGAAAATGATGGAAGACCCTTCAGTGGGCTGCGCACCGTAGGCTCGGCGAGGGTGGACGTTCACCTATGGATTTTTGCGCTCAAGAAAGGCCCGCGGAACAAATTTGCGAAACGATGTATTCGCCAGCGCGCGACTTGCCCCCTCTATTGCAACGATGCTGTCACGATCCGCGTTTCAGTCTTCACCGAATTCGCGATAAAACAGGCTTCATGCGCAAGCCGGTGCAGCTCGCTCTCTTCTTCCGGAGTCGGACACGTCCGTCCGTAGGTCACTTTCGGATTGAGCGTAACACAGCTCACCCACATTGCCCCTTTCTCGTTTTTGGACACGGTCCCGACGGCCTCATCGTGGTAGGCAATCACATCGAGTCCTTTTCGCGCGGCAAAGAAGAGCCAGGTCAGCATATGGCAGCTCGAAAGCGATGCGACAAATGCCTCCTCGGGATCCACCACTCGTGGATTGGCCAAGGGTGGGGGTACTATGGCCGGCGAGGCCGAAGCGGGCATCACCCAGCCGCCGTCGAAGCTCCACGTATGCTCTCGGGAAAAACGGCCTTTTGCAAAATCAGCCGTGGTGAGCTTCCAGTCGATGGTGGCTTTGTGTTCGGACATGGTAATCTGAATTGAAACTCGCAGCTCAAAATTACTATGGGGGCGTGCGGCCGTCGCGCACTTTGCCTGCCAGGATCGGCAATCTCACCAAGCGGTGCGCGAGGTCTTCCGAGAATGCCCGTGCGCCCGTCGCATTGAGGTGTTGGGAATTGTAGAAAAGGCTCTGATCGCGGCAGAGCGGTGAGTCACTGTAGTCCCACACCGTCGCGCTTCTTTCTGCGGCAATCTTGTGAAAATGGGCAAATACCTCGCGGCGATCACGCTCGAGCGCCTGCATCTCGTGATACTCTGGAGAGTAGACGAGAAGGAGCGGTACGGCATGTTCCTGGCAGGCCTTGGCGATGTCGGCCAGGTCTCGCACGCCCTGATCCACGATCCCGAGAGTCACGCCGCCCTTAACGCTTTCGCGGAATTTATCAAAGTCGCCAGTCCACACGGTCTGCCTTCCCTGAAACCCCAGAATGCGGTCTTCGGCCGGGTGCATGCCTAGCAACCCACGCACACCCAGGAGCCAAGTGTAGCGAAGGTCTTCCACGAAGAAGCCGTAGAGAGGAATCAACCGCCATTTCCAAGCGGAGGGATAGACTCGTTTTACCACCGAGTAGAGCTCCGGCTGATTCAAATACGGCATGAATTTAACCACGTCGTAGATTTCGTGTGAAATCTGAAACGCATAGGGGTCGAGGTTGTGAATCACCAACGCCGGCTTGCGGTTGTTTCGCAGGTAGACTCGCAGGTAGGCTGCCTGTACATCAGTCTGGGTGCCATTGAGGCCGATGTTGAGCGTCTTCAACCCGGTGATCGCGCCGATTGCAGCCGAATCATAGTGAGTGAGTGCCCGCGACGATCCACTGACCACGATGTCCGCGTCAGCCTTGCCGTTTGCCACCAGGTTCATGATCCCGAAATCCGAGGTCTTGACTCGGCGAAACCCCGTCTGCAGGGCCCACTCGAACAGCGTGGCCGCCCCCACCACGAGCAGCAAAAATCCCAGGAGGCGCAACACGGAGCGGTGCACTTTGGCCCTCTGTGTTTGAGCTGCCCTCGAGGTGAACACCAAGCGGGCCGTGTAGTGGGCCGAGTCCGCGAGTGCTTGAAGCTCAGCCTTGATTGCCATGCGTGAAAGTTCTGCGGAGGGCGCGACTTAGCGCGCCGAACGGATCAAGGCCGCGATCGAGAGCGCGACGGCGGCCAGCCACGCTATGGCAGAGAGGAACGGCAGAATGCTGCCTTCCGTCTGGGTTTGCGCCGGCTCGCTCGTGTAGTGCGAAACGCCGATCGGGACCGAAATGCTCGAAGGAGCCTTGACCACAAGTGCAACGGCGTGGCTTGGCGTATGTGAAATGCTTACCGCATGCGGTAAAGGCTCCACGATTCCGTTATGTATTCTATGAAGCGCGACGCTCCCGTCTTGAAGCTTGGTAAGTTCAATCTCTGAAAACGGGACGTCGCGCAATGCCGGTTCGGCCTTGTACAGCGCCTCTTTCGCGCACCACCGAGCAGCGAAATGCATGCGGGGATCTTGCTGGAGGACGCAATAGGAGATCTCCGCCGGAGTGAAATGAGTCTGATAGAACTCGTGTTCACGATAGTCCCCGGCCTCGGGCAGGGCGGTGGTTGCTTCGAGATCGACGCCGCATTGAAGTGGCACCTGCAAGCTCCCGCCCTTGGGCGAAACTCCCTCAGCCGTCAAAGTCTGTGAGGGCTCGCTCTCTGGCCGGACCGGGGTCGGCAACCCTGTTGGTTTCACTGTCGGGGGCAAATTCTCGAAAACCGCCGACTGCAGATCTGCAAAGGTTCGTGCGAGGTGAGCCGTCTTGCAGGTGATCCCCAGTTCGCGGCGAATGGATGCCGTCAGCGCGGCTCGTTTTAGGGAGCCCTTGAGCGAGGGGACTTCCAGGGAGAAATCAGAGGTGACCGCGCCGGGGCTGGTCCCGGCCAGTTTGGCGACGATCGATCGAAGGGTTTCGGTTTGGCTCATGTGGAAACTCCGAGGATGCAACTGCGACAGATCAACCTGCGGCTGCCGTCACCCCGCACTTCTTCCACCACTGGAATTCGCGCTTGCTGAAGGTCGTGGAGCAATCGCTCGCAGCGGCCGCAGCTCTGCTCTGCCCGTGTTTGTGAGCTACCCGCATCCTGATAGGATTTTAGGCGGTCGCGTAACTCTCCCAGCATACGCGCGGCTGAGCGACCTTCCGCCAATTGGTGATCGAAAGCCATGATCAAGTTCGCTTGGCCGTCGGCGGTAGGGGCTCCGGGCATCTCCGCGCCGACTCCCAGAATTGCCGACTGCCCTTGATTGATCAGAGGGTGAAACGCGGTGACGCCTTCGCTTGAGAGGTCGGTGATGGTGAAGGTACCGCCGGCAAGCCGGGCCACGGGAAGGGAATCGTTAACGTAATCGAGGAGCAATTCGCTGATCGCGTCCGCGATCTCGGGGAGGCCTTTCTTATCTGCATCGAAGATCACGGGCACCTTCAGACCAAGTCCACCGTCCACCGCTAGGCCGATGTTGACCTGATCATAGTAGTGAACTTGTCCGTTACCATAGTAGGCGTTGAAGACGGGATATTTTCGCAACAGGCGCGCTAATTCGTAGATGATGACCGCCGTACCGCCGCCACCTCCCGCGGCCAGTTGCTCTGCGGCTTTTTTGAGCCCGGCTGTTGAATATGGGACCGTGACAACGCTGGGCAGCGTGTTTTCCGCCCCGGTTTGAAGATAGCGGATCTCAACCCTTTTCGCCCGGGAAAGGTCTTCTGACCTTAGGGCTACTCCGGCGGCGGGAACCGGTGCCGCCTTTCCCGCCGCTTGCATCGGTGCGACGTTGTTCGGTCCTGGACTGTTCGTCGCAGGTCGCGGCATGGGAACTTTGCCTGACACAACGGCGAGCACATCCGCTTCTCGTACAAATCGAATCCGGGCAAACCGATCCAGCGAAAGCCCCTGTTGCTTAATCAAGATCTTCGCTTTCTCACTGAACACGGGTTGAAATAGTTCGGCTTCGACGTCCGCTGATGGTAATGCCGCCCTCACGTCTCCGGCGGGGGCACTCGCCCGGTCTTGTTCCGCCATAGGCGTGACTATGGATTCGGAGGCTGGTGGCGAAATTGAACTTTCGCTGATGATCTCATCGCGTGCCGAGGTGACGTGGCAAAACACCGCTCCGACGGGAAGTTCTTTTCCCGCAGTAGCACCGTGCCGGAGAAATCCCGCCGCCGGCGCCTCGACCTCTGCCGTCGACTTGCTCGTTTCGATAACCGCGACGGGCTGGCCGACTTTTACCTCGTTGCCGTCGGCTACGAGCCATTCGACCAGCAAGACTGACTGGTCGTTGACCTGCTCATGAGGAATTCGAACCGGTTGCGTCATGATGAATTTCGGATCAGGGCCAGCGCCGATTGAATAATGCTTTCAGGATTTGGAAGTGTTTCCTTTTCAAGTAACCCCGACGAGGGGATGGCATGGCGCCGCGAACCGAGGCGTCCCGTTGCCCGAAGCTGCCCGGGAATCTTTTCTGCAACGAGCGAGATCACTTCGGCGCCAATGCCGGCAAAGCTCACGCCTTCTTCCACGATCAGCAGTCGTCCTGTTTGCCGGACAGACTCAATGATTGGCCACGCATTGAAAGGGTAGATTTGTACGGGGCAGATCACGTCGCAAATCACCTCGTGCTCACTGAAGAGTTTGTCGATCGCTTTTTCCACATCGGGCAGCGTTCCACCATAGCAAAAAACACTCAGATCCGCTGTCGTTCTCGGTGAAAAGCGCACGCCGGGGAAGCGGTCGTCATCGTATTCCAAGCTGTAACCCGTCGGGAGGGGCTCCGACGGGCGCATGCCATAAATCAGTTTGTTTTCGATGACGACTGTGGGCCGATCGATCTCTGCGAAGAGTCGGTCATACACCAAAGCTGGATCCTGACGGGGGTTGAGCGCCAGCATCTGCGTTCCCGGGATACCGGCAAAGTGCTTTTCGATCGATTGGCTGTGGGTTGGACCGTAGCCGCGTTTTCCTCCCATGGGTGTGCGTACAATCACGGGAGTCGTGACCTGGTCATTGTACATGTAGCGAAATTTCGCTGCGTGGTTGGCCAACTGATCACCAGCAAGAAAGAGGAAGTCACCGAACATGATTTCCACAACCGGCAATAGCCCCTTGAGCGCCATGCCGTTGCCCAGTCCTAAAATGGCCGCTTCGCTGATCGGTGTGTTGTGTACGCGTTGCGGGAATTCATTGCTCAAGCCGCGAGTGGCCTTGAAAGCTCCGCCATAAGGGCTGCGAATGTCCTCGCCGAGAATGACGATTCGTTCGTCCTTTTTCATGTTGCGGCCAAGTGCGCTCGCTAGAAGCGCTACATGGCGATCGGTGGCGAGTTTTTCCACTTTGGTCCAAGTTACTGGACGAAACGCATTGGGGTCCTCGTCTTCGGCTCGAACGGTGGCGGGATGCGCATAACCAGCCACATCCACGGCGGTGTCGATGCGGCTGCTGATTCGATCCAGCATCTCTTTCGCCGGCTTGGGATTGGTCCGCTCAAACACGCTGAGAGCATCTTTCTCCCAGTAGGCTGCCAGTTCCGTTTCGTCCCGAAGATCGTCCCCCTTGGAGTGCGCCATTAACCGGGCCGTCGAGATACTGAGGAAGTGAGGGCGACTATTCGTCCTAACACTTTCTACGGCACTTCGGGCCACCTCGGCGAGGGCTGCAGGATCGTCGGTGTTGCCCTCGCTGGTGCTGATGCCGAAACATGATGCGCGGGCAAGAATATCACCTGCGAGGGTTTCCGACTGCGAGGTGCTTTGGGAATAGCGGTTGTTCTCTAGTACGACAAGCAGCGGTAGATTCCACTTCGACGCGATATTGAGCGTCTCGTAGAGAGCTCCTTCTCCCAAGGTCCCGTCGCCAATGAAAACCACTGCGATCCGGTTTCCCTGTTCGACTTTTAGCGCGTAAGCCAGGCCAGCCGCGACCGGGACGATACCACCTTGGATTCCATTGCTGTAGAACCCGTCCGCGCACAAATGCTGGCTCCCGCCACGCCCTCCGCAGACGCCGGTGTTTTTGCCCATGACTTCCGCAATGAGGCCTTCGACGCGTCCCGTCCGGGCGATGAAGTGGCCATGACAGCGATGATTGCTAAAGACCAAGTCCCCAGGCTCGAGCGCGGCAGCAACTGTTACTCCCGAAAATTCCTGGCCAATGCAGGTGTGCACCGTTCCGAACAGCTTTCCTTGGGAAAAAAGATCCAAGAGCCTCCGTTCCACTCCACGAATCAGGAATGCCTGTTCAAAAAGGGAGTCCAAGTTGGATTGAGTTTTACTCTGCATGAAGGAAAGATTCGAACGTTATGGGAAGGAGCTGGATGCTATTATCGGCTGCAACGTTCAGAACTGGAAGTAGATGAATTGTTCGTTCCGAAAAACCCCGAATATGACCATTCCCAAGGTCCAGGCCAGATAGAATCCCCATCGTGGTATCTCGGGCAAACGAAGGACACGGGATGAAAGATCAAACCTCCGGTGAAGGAGTTGCACTGCCTCGAGGAGAAAAATGCCGGCGAAAGCGACCGGCATTTGCCGCAGCAGGAACTGCTCCGTTCCGATCCTCGCAAAATCCCAATCCCGCCAGAAGTGGGTGAGGATATAACCTACGTCCCCCATGCTCTTGGCGCGGAAAACGATCCACCCAATGCAGGTGAGGCCGAATGTCGCCATGATGCGGAGCGTGATGCGTACGGTAGAGTCTTCGGCAATTCCCACGGCCCGGTACCATCGGTTGCGATACTCCTCGGTCAGCCCACCCGCAAGCAGGTACACTCCGTTGAGTAGGCCCCACACGATGTACGTCCATGCCGCTCCATGCCACAGACCACTCACCCCGAATGTGATGAGAATCGCGAACGCCCATCCCGCAGAATTGTTGAACTTTCCGACGAGGGGATCATATACGTAGTCCCTAAACCACGAAGATAGCGATATATGCCAACGTCGCCAGAACTCGGAGATCGACTTCGAGTAGTACGGCGTGTTGAAGTTCTCCATCAGCTTGAAGCCGAGAACACGCGCCGATCCCACAGCGATATCCGAATAGCCGGAGAAGTCGCAGTAGATTTGGTAGGCAAAAAAGAACGTTGCGAGCGACAGCTGTAACCCGTTGAAATTCTGAGGGGCTCCGTAAACATCGTTCACATAGAGCGCCAGGCGGTCAGCAATGACCAACTTCTTGAAAAAGCCCCAGGCCATCCTCCGGAGGCCGCTCGACACCCGATCCCAGTCGAATGACTGGTAGGTACGAAATTGACTCAGCAGGCCTTGCGGCCGCTCGATCGGTCCCGCCACCAGTTGCGGGAAGAACATGACGTACGTCGAATAGACGATGAAGTCTTTCTCCGCCTTCTGATTGCCGCGGTAGACCTCAACTACATAGCTCAGGCTTTGAAAGGTGTGAAAGGACAGGCCAATCGGGAGGATTATTTTCCATCGCGGATCATTGATATCCCATCCCAAGAGGTGTGAAACCGCGGCAAGGTTCTCGGTAAAAAAGTCGAGGTACTTGAAGACCACGAGGACGGCGCACGTGGAGACTACGCTGCCAACCAACCATGCGTGACGAACCGGACCTCGGTTGCGTTCGATGTAAATCCCTGCAACGTAGTCGATCAGAATCGTAACAAACAGGATTAGAATGTACTTCGGAATGAAGTACATGTAGAAGAAACAACTCGCCCCGAGGAGAAGGGGGAGTCGGACGCGATGGGGCGCCAAAAAATAAAGCAGACAGAAGACTGGGAAGAAAACTGCAAACGTCAGTGAGTTGAACAGCATGTGACGGAACCTAGGTGTTCAGAGGTTTGCAGAAAGTCGGTAGTGGTTTTGGGGAGCCGATTGGAAACGCAAGCATTATTCGGATTTATAGGTCGGACACTATTGGCTGAGCTGAAGGCGACAAATACCTTTTGGGTGCGACCTGCTTTCCTGGAAAAAATAAAAAGGCCCGGCGTGAGCCGGGCCTTTGGAGAGCTAAACTGACGCTCTTCTCCTATTAGACCAGCTTCGATCGGCGGGCGAAGATGCCCAAGCCGAGGAGCGAGAGACCGAGGAGAGCAACCGAAGCGCCGGAATCCGGAACTGCCGTAGAGGAAGCAGAAAACGTGAAGTTTGTGCCTTGATTGTTGAAGGTACCGATCCACGTACCCGGGGTAGCATCGAAACCATTGCCGGTGATGCTGCCGAGGCCGAACACGCCGTACTGGGCGCTCGTGTTACCGGGAGTTTCAATGAGCGAATTGAGGGTCAGCGAGAACCCACCGACCTGCCAGATGGGCGAAACGGGAAGCGCAACGCCAGGCTGGTTGATCAGCAGGTTCGTGGGAGTGGTTACCGTCGTCAGATTCGGGATGGCAGAGAAACTGCCATCAGCAACGCCCAAGGTGTACGTGGTGCCAAAGGTGATCGTGGTGGCGATCAAAAGATTAGGGTTATTGGATGAGAAAGAGCCGGTGAAGCCGATCGAGCCCGTAATAGGAGCAGCGGAGGCGGAGGAAAAGAGCGCCAGCGCGAGAAGCGGAGCACTGATGAATTTAAGCAGGGTCTTCATAATTTCGGTGGATAAGATGTTTTGTTTCGAATTAACGGAGTACAATAAGCGCGTACCGTGCCAACGAAAAAAAAAGCGAATGGACATAATGTTAATAGCATAATGATAACGACCTAAGAAAAGTGAAATTTTGGAATGGGCTCGGAGAGCTGCGATCTGCGTTGTCAATGTGTAAAGAATCCCTACGCCAATCGCTGCACTGTTAGTTTTAAAATTCATGGCAATGGTAGAAACATATCAATAACAGTAGCTTAAGATTTGAAGGAGTGACTGGATTGATTGTCTGAACCGCTAACAAGCGCCCTCCCGCCGGATCCCGATTTGATACAATGGTTTCTTAACTATTTTTTGAAGAACGATTTGAATCCTGGAGTGGGTTTGGCGCAGGGGTGCTGGTGGGGAAAGACAGAGGATTCCCTGCTTACAGCGCTGATCACAACTCAGCGCAGCCAATCAGGTTAGCCCTTCTTCAGGTTTTACCGCGTTTGGGCGGATTTTAAATCGGCTCGGCTTGGCTGAACCGAACGGCTTGCGAAGGATTGAGACAGCAAGGTCGGTTTGTCAGACACTCCCTCAGCTTGAAAGCCAACGGTGGGGGTTCTAATACCAGAGGGCGGCTGAAAAGTCCGCATTGCCCACTTTCGACTGCGACTAGAGCATGTTCTCATAGTCATCCAGGAGCCAGGGACCGACAATGGCGAGAAAACGTAGTTTCGGGTGGGGATTGCCTTGAAATTGACTCCTCTGAAGTGTCGCTATACCTCCCCGTTGCGTTCTTGGATATCGTGTGCTGATTTTGAAGGGCCATATCAGGGATTTCGAGGTTATAAGGGGCTTACGGGAAGTTGGGTTCGCGTCGTAGGTTCATCGTTTGATCGCGGAAGCAGCGACTGAGGCAACCCTCAAAGGGAATCTCTTCCGTGCAATTGGCCATTGCAATGACCACTGAATTATTTCGACCGTTAGTCTGTGATGCCCTTTTCTTTCCTAGCCACTTCCAGTTCAAAGGATTTCGGCCGATGAACGTGTGATGCCGATCGCCGTTTACCTTCACTATGCCGGCGCCGTATCCAGCGGCGCCGTGGCCCTTGCGACGGTGGTCCGCGCCGGACGTTCCCTCCCGCGCTGGGCATTTGCAGTTGGCATGTTGCTGTTGTGCGCAGAGAGCGTGCTGATCGCGCTGGGACAGTCCACCACTTCGCCCGCTGCCGTCCTTCGCTGGGAAAGTTGGCGGCTGACGGTGATGGCCTCACTACCTTCCGTCTGGGCGCTTTTCAGCGTTTGCTACGCCCGCGGTCGCGAACTGCGTCTTAAGGTTTCTACCCGTATCTCGCTGGTCGTGGCAGGGGTCATCCCGCTTTCGCTCGCCTTCGGTTTCCGCGAACAATTGGCGCTGTCGGTGAAATCGTCAGCCATCGAAGGCCAATGGCTAGTCCTTACGGGCTGGGCCGGTAATGCGCTTTGGGTCGTGCTGCTGGTTTGTTCGGTGTGGATCGTAGTCAATCTTGAGCGCACGTTTCGGGCCTCGGTCGGCACGATGCGATGGCGAATTAAGTTCATGCTTTTGAGCGTTGGCCTGCTCTTCGTTGTTCGCATTTACACCAGTAGTCAGGCACTCCTCTATCGCGGACAGGACACGTCGCTCGAAATCCTCAACACTGGAGCGCTCTTTGTGGCTTCCCTGCTGACGCTACGCTCCCTGTTTCGATCCGGTCATTTTGAATTGGCGGTTTATCCGTCGCAGACCGTCTTGCAGAATTCGCTTACGATTTTAATCGCTGGGTCGTATCTTATTATCGTCGGTGTACTTGCGAAGGTTGTTACTTACTTGGGCGGCGATGCTGCGTTCGCGCCCAAGGCGTTCATTGTCCTTGTTGCGCTCGTGGTCCTCACCATCTTTCTGCAGTCAGACCGGGCGCGCCTTCAGTTGCGGCAATTCGTCAGTCGGAATTTTCACCGCTCGCCCTACGACTACCGGACACTCTGGAAGACGTTCACCGAGGGAACCGCTTCGCGCGTGGATCAGGCGGATCTTTGCCGGGGGCTGGTCAAGATGACCGCAGAGGTTTTCCAAGCCCTCTCAGTCAGCATTTGGCTCATCGACGAGAAAAAGGAGAGCCTGATGCCCGCGGCATCCACAACCGGCCCCGTGGCTTCAGCGTCCGCCGAGCTTCCCGCCGTTGAGGTTGCCGCCCTGATCAAGTATTTCCACGAGCATCCCGAACCGGTCGACATCGATGCCGCCCAAGAGCCGTGGGCCGAGTTGCTCCGGCAGGTTCACCCGCAGCAGTTTGCCAATAGCGGACACCGCGTGGCCGTAGGCATTCTTGGCCGCGGGGAACTTCTTGGGATCATGGTGATCGGCGACCGCGTGGCCGGTGTATCCTTTTCAATCGAGGATTACGATATGCTGAAGTGCATCGCGGATCACACCGCCGCGAGCCTCCTGAATGTGCAACTCTCTACGCGTCTCGTGCAGGCGAAGGAACTCGAGGCTTTCCAGGCGATGGCAGCCTTCTTCGTGCACGATTTGAAGAACGCTGCGTCGACGCTGAACCTGATGCTGCAGAATCTTCCAATTCACTACGCAGATCCGGAGTTCCGCGCGGATGCTTTGCGCGGCATCGCGAAGACTGTCTCCCATATCAACGGGCTCATCGGCCGCCTCGGCATGCTGCGGCACGAATTGAAGGTGCAGTTGGTCGCAACCGACCTGAATGATGTTGTAAATCAGGTGCTCACGGGCGTCGAGCGATCGGACAAGTTCACGCTGACCAAACAACTCGCGGGGATCCCGCTGGCCCTGCTGGATCGAGATCAAGTGCACAAAGTCATCACCAATCTGGTGCTGAATGCCATCGAAGCGCTGCCGCTAGGAGGTGAGGTTCGGGTCGAAACCCGGGAGGATAAAGGTTGGGTGATGCTGATCGTGTCCGATAACGGCTGTGGCATGAGCCCCGAGTTCCTGAACCACTCCCTTTTCCGCCCGTTCCAGACGACGAAAAAAAATGGCCTCGGCATCGGCATGTTCCAAAGCAAGATGATCGTCGAGGCTCATGGCGGCCGGGTCGTTGTTACCAGCACCTCGGGCCAGGGCACGACCTTTCGGATCCATTTTCGTACTGAAGCCACCCGTTGATGAAACCGACCTCCTCTTCACGACCGAACGATCCGTCACCATCGGCCACGGCGGCGAGTGGACTGGTGCCGCCGTCCGCGGGGACGGCCAGGCCGAAGATCCTGATCGTCGACGACGACGATGAAATCCGCACGCAGATGCGCTGGGCGCTCACCGGTGACTACACGGTCAGCCAGGCCAGCGATCGTCCCTCCGCCGTGGAGCAGTTTCGCGCGGTTCGCCCGATGGTCGTGTTGCTCGACCTCGGGCTGCCGCCCAACCCCGCCAATCCCGAAGAGGGACTCGCCATTCTTTCGGAGATCCTTGCGATCGACCGGCTGACCAAGGTCGTGATCGTGAGTGGACAGGGAGAAAAGGGGCCGGCGATGCGCGCGATTGGCTCCGGCGCCTATGACTTCGTCGGCAAACCGGTTGAGATGGAGGAATTGAAGCTGCTGCTCCGGCGCTGCTTTCACCTCGCGCAACTCGAACGGGATTTTCACCACATGCAGCATACGCTGCGGAACGATACCTTCGAAGGCCTGCTGGGTTCGGGCCCGCGCATGCAGTCGGTCTTCGATTCGATTCGCAAGGTCGCGACGTCCAATGCGCCCGTGCTGATCCTGGGCGAAAGCGGCACCGGCAAGGAAATGACCGCGCGCGCCATTCACCAACGCAGCGATCGGAAGGATGGCCCGTTTGTGGCGATCAACTGCAGTGCAATCCCGGAATCGTTGATTGAGAGCGAGCTCTTCGGTCACGAAAAGGGCGCGTTCACGGGAGCCCATGCCCAGCGCAAGGGCCGGATCGAAATGGCCAGCGGCGGCACGCTTTTTCTCGACGAAATTGGCGAAGTACCCCTGCCGATCCAAGTAAAGCTGCTTCGGTTTCTACAGGAACAGACGCTCGAACGCGTTGGCGGACGCCAGGAGATCTCGGTCGATGCGCGTGTCCTGGCCGCCACCAATGCGGACCTGAAAAAGGGCATGGCCACCGGTTCGTTCCGCGAGGATCTCTTCTATCGACTCGCCGTCGTGCAAATCCTCCTTCCTGCGCTGCGCGATCGAGATGATGACGTGGTCTTGCTCGCGCAGGCCTTTCTCCAGCGTTTCGCCAACGAGAACGGCAAGAACGGACTGTCTTTCGCTCCTGACGCCTTGCGCGCGATCCGTCAGCACCCTTGGCCAGGAAATGTGCGCGAATTGCAGAACCGTGTGAAGCGGGGCGTCATCATGAGTGAGGGGAAGCGCCTCAACGCTTCGGACATCGAGTTGCTGTCGGCGGGCAGCGCCCCACAGGGCACCACCTTAAAGGAAGCCCGCGAACGGCTGGAGTCGGAGATGATTCGAACTGCTCTGCGCAAACACGCTGGCCGTATCACCACCGCAGCCTTGGAACTCGGTATCAGTCGTCCGACCCTCTATGAGTTGATGGATAAGCTGGGAATTGAGAAAAGCGGAGTGGAAAAGGCGGAGTAGCTCCGTTCCACGGAATTCAGGGGAAATGTATGGTCGGTCCGCTGAATGCAGCGTCACCTTCTTGAATGAGTGCAGTGGGTCAGAGCAAGAAGCCCATGGCTCCGCTATAGAGTCCCATGACTGCTTGCACGCGAGCAGTGCATCTATTGAACCGTGCGACGACTCCGTGAAAGAATTCATGGAGGTCATGGATGAGTGCGACATTTCCACCGAAATGCCGCGGGAATACGCAAGCGAGGGCCATGGATGCGGGGACGAGTTTGACACGTCCTGCGAGGAGTGCGGCGATTGCATTGAAGCGTCCGCTGAATCCAGGGACGGATATGCTCCATCCAACGAGGCGTGCGGCGGGTTCGCTGAATGGTCCTGGGTGGCGCTCGAAGGCGGCGAAGGGGCTGAGAAAAGTCGCGCTGAATCCGCGGACAGATGCAGACGATTCGTGGAATAGCGCCATGGAGCCGCAGAGGAGTGCGATGAATCGACCGAGTCGTACAGCGAGTCCGCAGAACACTGCGATCGATCCACCGAAGTATGCACGGCGTCCACGGCACCGTGCTGAGCGTTCGCCGATCCGCACGGTAAGTTTGACGGATGTTGCGAAACGGCGAGCGGACGACCTGTGCGTGATGGATGCATCCAACTATCGAATACATCCGCTTTCACTGCATCCCCGTGGCGGTGCTCGGCGGTCGGCATGGGGAAATTCGCGGACTTAGAGACTGCAATGCGTCCCGGGTCTATCCCCTATATAATGAATTTTATTTGACTGACGAGGCTTTACTTGTTTCAAACGCGTCGTTCAGATCCATTGCGGTTCTTCTATTGCCTAGCAATTCAAGCGCCGCCGCTGCTGGTAAAACAGGGTGGATGGGCTTCTGTGAAGCCCGCCTTGTAAGAAGGTCGGGTGCCACGGGAGGTCGTCCATCAGTCCCGCCCACGGCTTGCTCGCCTGAGTTTCTCGAGTGTCCAAGCCGGATCCCGGGCATCGGCGGCGGTGGATCGGATACCCCTTTACCGTCCCTTCGGGTGTGCGGAGCCGTATGTTGACCGATCAGGTGATTGGTCCGGCTCGGCACGGCTGAATGGGACTGTAGACATCCCTACAAGGGATATAAACAAACCATATACAAATCGTATGAAACCAAAATACATCAGTCGGGAGTTTTCGCTCCCTCCGTCCACGCTCCTGCGTGTGGCGCAGCGCCTCGAACAGGCGCTCCTCGATCCGACCATCGGTCTTCCCGTGGTCGCCCACCTCTCCGAGGCGTTCGTCTCGGAGTTTAAGGCTCAGATTGCGCATCTCGCCAAGCTGGGCACCGACCGAAACGAGGCGTCCGGTGCGACCGGAATCCTCCTGCAGGAAAGGGACGTCATTCTGTCGGAGTTCATCCTTCAGGCTTCCGCCCTTCGCAGGGTCGCACGCCACGCCTTCACCGGGCAGGGCGTCGTGCTCCGCAGCGAGTTCCTGATCGGACGTTCAGCTCCGCGCAATCTGGCCATGATCCTCGATCAGGGTCGGACCCTGCTCGCCGCCGTCCGCCATTACCCAACGGAGCTCTCAGCCTTCGGGTGGTCTTCGACCGCCACGGAAGCGTTTGAGCGCACTGTGGAGAGCGTGGCCGCACTCTGCCGCGAACGGGACAACGCCGGCATCGAGAAACTCGACTTCACTGCCGAGCGTACCGCCGCTGCCAACCTCCTGTATCGACAGTGCATCGCCGTCCAGAATGTCGCCCGCTTCGCGCACGCGCGTCAGCTCGCCGCGAAAGACGTGCAATCTGTAGCGATCCAGTCGCACTTCCTGCTGGATCAATTCCCCCGGCGCTTTACCGGATCATCGGCCCGCGAAGACCTACCGTCCCCGACGGTCGCTCCGACCGCGGATCCGGCTCCGGTCGAAACGCGAGTCTAAGCGGAAGCACGCAAGAGCGTCCCGCAAATTACGCGAACGGACGCGAATCTCGCCGGTGAACTTTTTTCCTTCCACTGACCATCATGTTCACCCTCTGACGAGGGCTTGCTTCACTTTCTCCCTATTCGCGGCCACTCGCGCCATTCGCGGGCAACGGGCTTGTTCCGCACAGGATACGTGAACGAGGCTCCGTGTCGTCCGCAGCGTTTTCGCTGATGGGATGACAAAATCGGTGGTTGAACTCAACGAGTTTGCATCCCCGGCTTGCCGAATGCCCTCGCGACGTTCACTCCCGAGCCCATGATCGAAGTCCAAAACCTAACCCGCGTCTTTCGTACCTATCGAAAAGTCCCGGGCTTTTGGGGTGGTGTAAGGGGGCTTTTCAAGCGCGAGTTCGATGAGACCGCCGCCGCCAAGGACGTTTCCTTTTCCGTCGCGGAGGGTGAATTCGTGGGATTCCTCGGACCCAACGGGGCCGGCAAGACCACGACCCTTAAAATGCTTTCCGGGCTGATTTATCCCACCAGCGGCACGGCGCGCGTGGCGGGTTTCGACCCTTCCAAACGTGAGAATGCCTACCGACGGCTCTTCGCGCTCGTCCTAGGCCAAAAGAACCAGCTCTGGTGGGACCTTCCGGCGATCGAGTCCTTTCAACTCCTCAGGGCCATCTACGCGATTCCGCCTGAGCAATTCAAGGCCACGTTGGACGAACTCGTCGCGTTGCTCGATGTGAGCAAAAAGCTCAATGTGATGGTGCGCGAACTCTCGCTGGGCGAGCGAATGAAAATGGAATTGATCGCCGCGCTGCTGCACCGCCCGCGGGTGCTCTTTCTCGACGAACCCACGATCGGGCTCGATGTGGTTTCACAGCGCGCCGTGCGTCGATTCCTGCGCGATTACAACCGCCGCCACCGCGTGACGATCCTCCTCACCAGCCATTACATGGCTGACATCAAGGAACTCTGCGACCGGGTGATTGTCATTCACCGCGGACGTAAGATTTACGACGGTGCGCTGAGCCGGCTGGAATCCAGTGGTGGAGCGAAGCAGAAGATCGTGACGTTCGTGCCTGCAGCGGAAGAGGGTACTGGAACCCTGGAGGCTTTTCCGCCCACCTGGACGTCGCGCCATGCCGAAAGCACCGAGCGCAGTGATGATGGCAAGTTCACCCTCCGAGTCCCCAGCGACAAGATTGTCGCCGTCTCTCAGGAAGTGCTGAATACCGGTCCCGTCGCCGACATTACCATCGAGGACGTACCGTTGGAGGACGTGATTGCGGAATTGTTCACCGGAGCGTCGGTCGAAAACGGGTAATACCAATCGCCGTTATTAATTAGACTTTAGGTTGGCGCGCCAGCGTTTACGCCGTCGAGTAGCCAGCCGCGGCCAATCAACTCCGCGACGCGGGCGCTCTCGGTGCGCCACGGTCGCAGCGCGGCGAGCAGATGATCTTCGAGGCGGCGCAGGCTCGGATAGAGCCGATTGCAGATTCGGTCCTTCACGAGGTCACCGAGTTTCGCGACCGGGTTGAGTTCTGGGCTGTAGGGCGGCAGGGGCAGCAGTCGGACGTTCTTGGGCAACCGCGGATCCGCGACTGGCAGGTGGAAGCCGGCCTGGTCTTGGATCACGACATGCAACGCCGCCGGATCCGTGGCGCCGAGCTGTTGTAGAAACAGCGCATGCACGTCTTGGTCGATGCACGGGGTGAACAGTAGTTCCAGGCGGTTGGCGCCATCGACTTCCAGCGCCTCGTGGAGGTAGCCCCACTGATAACGCGTCGCATACGGGGCGTGCACGCGGACCCCGCGTTGGCCCCAGACCCGACGGATCACGGGCAACAAGCCATAGCGGTGCTCATCGAGCACCCACAACCGCACCGGTTGTCCGGTGCGCGCGGCCGGACCGGCGAGCGCTTCCAGTTTCAGGGGCAGTTCGACTTTGAAGGCCGCGGCTTTCGCGGGATCCTTTTTCGCATGGCTCTTGCGGGGCACTTTGAGCTTACCGCCCAACCGGCGCAGCACCTTGAGGGCACCGCTCTCACTGAGGGTTTTGCGGGTGCGCTTCTTAATCCAAGCTTGGGCGTCCTTCGCTCGCCGGAACTGCCCGGCGGCCAACCGTTCCAGGAACTCGGTTTGCACGGCCCCACGCACGGCCGGCCGGTTTCCCGGCGCCTTGCCCCGCTGCAGCAGAGCGGCCACGCCGCCGGCGACGACCTTGTCCCGATACGTGAACACCGTCTGCCGCGACACATCCGCAATCTTCATGATCTCCGCCACCGTCAGTTCGTGCTGCGCGATCAGCCGCACCACCAGCAGGCGCCGCCGCGCCCAGTCCGGCTGGGACTGCGTCCACGCCGCCTCAATCTGTGCCACCACTTCCTCGCCCAGTTTCGGTAGAGTTCTCGCCATGCCCCCGGACTACTCCAAAGCGACCTGCTTGTATAGTCTAAATGTTAGAGGCTGTTGGTATAAGGGTTTGCCTTCCGTTCCGGCGTTTTTCCTCCGTGCTCTTGCGCCTCTGTGGTGAAGCTTCGGTTCTTAGCCAACACCTGAGGAACCTTTAACTGCATGAGTACGCCTTGGGCTGATATCACTTTGCCGTGCTCGCCGCTCGCGCTTGTTCCGCCAAGGTTCCAGTCAGCCCGAGGGTGAGTGCCTTTTGCAGTGACCGGGTGGCGCCGGGTGAATCTTTCAGCCGCTTCTGGGTCATCCCGAGGTAGAAGAAAACTTCCGCGTCGGAGGCTTTGCTCCTGGACGCTTCCTGAAGGAGACTTAGCGCTCGGGAATTATTTTCCAGCCGGTACGCGGCGATCCCAATGGCCTTTGCGAGATCGGCGTCGGTAGTTAACACCTCGCGGGCCTTTGAGCCGGTGTCAAAAGCCAGTCGGTCGTTTTCACCGGTCGTGACCAAGACAATAGCCAAACCACGCTTCGCGGGCACGAAATCAGGGTAGATTCCCAAGATCCGGTCGTAGGTTTGCTGTGCAACTTTGAGGTCACCCTGATGAACGGAGGCCACGGCTCGGGCATACAATGCTGCCAAATCCTGAGGACTTTCTTTCAACGCCGCTTCAAGCTGTCCAACCGCCTTTTGGACCTCGGCGGGGTCTTTGGCGAGGCTCATCCAGAGTTGGGTCTGGCTCGCCCACTTTGCGCGAGGGCTGATACGGTCAATTTTCAGCCCGGACTGGAAGGCCGTTTCCGCCGTATTCAACTGGCCGACAGATAGTGCGGCTTCGGAGAGATCAAACAGCACTTCGGCGTCGCCGTCCCTTTTCTGGGCGGCATCCTGCAGAATACTAACGGCGGAGAGGCGCTCACCACTCTCGTACGCGAGTCGTCCGGTGACGTGCGCAATACGGCCATCGCCCGGCATGAGTTTGCGCGTTGCCTTGGCAAGTTCGAGCGCCTTGCCGCGTTCGTTCTTGGAGCGGTAGAGGCGAATCGCTCCGAGCGCTGCTTCGGGGTAACCCGGATGGGTTTTCAAGATTGCCTCGTAGCCTTCAAGCGCCTTGTCTGCTGCTCCTTTTCTCTCTTGGAGGGCCGCGGCGCGTTGCAGGGCGACGGTGTCGCCGGGGAGCTTTGCCAAGGCTGCCGCGATCACCTCACTCGCGGCTTTTGGATTGGAGAGGTCCAGAGTCAAGACCTTGAGCATTGCCGTCGCTTCGTCGAGCGCGGTACCAGTGGCTTTCAGGCTGAGAGCTTTTTCCAGAGCCTCTTTCGCTGCGGCTTCGCGCCCGGTCATGTAGAGAGCGGCGCCATAATGGTACTGTACTTCCGGATTTGTCGGGAGTTTGTTCGCCGCTTCCTCCAGAAGCGAAAGAGAACGGGCAAACTGGCCCTGTTGAAATGTGATCCAGCCAAGAGTGTCCGCGGGTTCGCCTTGCGCAGGCATGAGTTCGCGGGCCTGTTTCGCCAAGGCCAGGGCTTTCTCGGTTTCTTTGAAATGTTTGGCGAGCAGGTCGGCAAGATTGTTCAGGGCAAGCGGCAGCTTCGGATTGAGTGCGAGTGCTTGCTCATAGTACTTTCGGGCCGTCGGGAAATCCTTCGTCTCCTCGGCAACTATCGCCAGCTGCAAAGGCAATTCCACGTTCTTTGGACTCTTGGCTATGGCGCTTTTATAGGCCTCGATCGCGCGCGGATATTGCTTGTTTGTATAGTAAAGACGGCCAAGAAGCTGGAGCGCTTCGGGGTAGTCGGGCTTAAGCGAGACCGCTTTCTGTAGGGCGATCTCAGCGTCTGAAAGCGAATTGGTGCGAAGGTAGACCCGGGCTAATATAATCAGCGGTTCGGCCGCTGCGGGAGTCTGGGCGATGAATCGATTGATGCGTGCAATCGCAATTTCCTTTTTTTGGTCTGCCAAATCCAATTCGACCAAGGTCTCCAACGCTCCCAAGTGGGTCGGATTGACCTCCAATACTTTGTTCAGGATTTTTTCCGCTTCGCCACGCTTGTTCTGCCGCGTCAGGATGCTGCCAAGTTGAAATTGAAGCTCGATATTGCCGGGATCCACCTCCACAAATTTTCTGAAAAGCAGCAAGGCATCGTCCAAGTTGCCCTGTAGAAGAAGACATTCTGCCAGAAGCGTCGCAGCCTCCCTGTTGCCTGGAAACTTCTGCAGGAGCGCTTTCAAGAGCGCCACCGCCGGGCCATACATTTGCTGGCCTGCATTGGCTTTGGCAAGGGCCACGGTCGCGGGTTGATGGCCCGGAGCGAGTTTGACTGCCTCGGAAAGGCGGGAAACTGCTTCGCTCAAGTCGTTGTTTTGCAGGTGGGCATTGCCCAATCGATAGAGGATTTCTGGATTTTCAGGTACTTGCTGCGCGGCCTTTTGCAGGGTCAGAATTGCGCCATCGAAATCCTTTAGCTCCAGTTGAGCGCTCGCCATCATCATAAGAATGTCGGGCTGACTCGATTCGCGTTCGATGGCTTTCTTGAGGTGCTGAGCAGCGACTTGTGGCTGCTTTTCCATCAGGGCAAGACCGGCAAGCGCTGCGTAGGCCCCAAGGAAATCGGGCGCCTTGGCGAGCGTTGTCTCCAACAAATCCTTAGCTTGCACTGTCTTTCCTGCCTGGATCAGAAACTTGGTATAGACTAAGCGGACAGGCGTCCGTATGGGGGCCAATGCAATGGCTTCAGTGAAGAGCTTTTCAGCCCTATCAGTGTTCTTTTGTGCCCACATCGCCTGAGCGAGCGTAGTAACCACCTCTAGCGCCTTCGGCGACTGCTTGTAAGCCTCTTCCAACTGGGCGTACCCCGCCTGACTCTGTCGATCTTGAAGCAGCAGAATACCCAGCGCCGCCACTGTCGGGCCGGATTTAGGCAAAGACTGAATGCGGCCACGCGCCATGGCGATGTCCGCTGAAGTGCGGCATGATTCCGCCAGGAGAAACGGCGCAACGGGGTGGTCCGGCTTTTTTTCCAGTATGGCCAAAGCCGTTTCTTGCGCTTTGTCTTTCTGGCTTACCGCCAGATAGAAATATCCGAGTCTGATTTTGACTTCGAGGTTGTCGGGCTGCGCCTCCGCCGCACGGAACAAGAGGGCAAAGGTGGTGCGGGTGAGCCGGGTCTGGTCGAAGTAAATCGACCCCAAGCGCGCGAGCGCCGTTGGATTTGGACCTGAAGTCTGCAGTACGTTCTTATACTCTACTTCCGCCTTATCGTAATCCCCCGCCTTGTAGTAGGCTTCCGCTTCCGCCAGTCGTTTCGCGATTCGACCTTCTTTCGAACAGCCGTTCAAGAAGAGCGCGGCAGCCGCAACAAGGAGAATATGAACGATAAGTCGGGTTCTAGTCATGGCAGAGCGACACGAAGATTAGGCTGCGGAGGACCGTTTACGGTCAGAACGGAGCAGAATATAAGCAAGGGCTCCAAAGGGGATCAACGAGAGCGCGAAAAAAATCGGTCCCCCTTGATGGTGGATCGGAGAATCGATCATGTGGGGCCCCACATGGATGCACAGTTCGCCAATGACAAAAACACGAAAGCCATTCCGGATTAAGGCCAATGGCAGGACAAATGCCACCAACACGGCTCTACGCCAAGGCGACCGCAGGAAAAGCTTGGCTGCGACAATACTGGTAAGAAACAGCACGAGCGTCGAGCGAATGCCGCTGCATTCCGGCGCGATGCGAAGTGTCATCCCTGGGAGTTGGAAGATCAGATCGTCGCGAAAGACCGGAGTTCCGACCAAACGAAGAAGCCAGTATGCCGGAGTGGCTGAGCCATGCTGAAGCAGGGTTTCCAGACGTTGTTCAATTCCCAACGTCATCGGAGCCATGAAAATGAGAAAGCTCAGAGGAAACAAGAGCCGGCTGCGCTCTGCTAAGGTAGCATTCAGCCATATTGCGCCCCCCAACGCGCTCACGAATGCGAGGACTCCGAGAGAGACGCGATCCTGCGGAATCACGTCGCCTGAACGGTTCAAGAGAATGAGATAGGCGATTCCGAGCGCGGCGCCGAACGCTAGCAGCAGCCATGCCGCCCCTTTGGGACCGCTGCCGGCCCCTGCACTTGATTTGCCGGAATATGCAAAGTACGCGGAGATCGCGGGCACGAGGATCGTGTATGAATACAAGTCACTTCCGAGCGCGAATCGGATCCAGCTTAGCAAGATTGGACTGAAGAGAATCAGCACGATCCCAGCCGGCAGCCACTTCGTCAGGGACTGCGGGCGGGGTGGAGAGTCAGACCTTGTCAGTGGGCCCATGGACATATCGCGATTTAGGCGATTCTGTGCAGATAATTGCGAGAAGAGCAAACGAACGCGGCGAAGACGAGCCGTTCGCAGAATCGCGGCGTTAGTTCAATCCAATGGGGACGCTTATGCCTTCCATACTTGGGAAGGCTTCGTCGGAATTCCCGACATGGCATTCCGGGTGTCCACGATGCAGGGCGACCAGTCGGCCAAGGCCTTGTAGTCAACCGAGCTGTGGTTGGTGGCAATGAGGGCAACATCGTAGCTGCCGATGGTCTCCTGGCTCCACTTCTCCGAAGTCGTACCCGCCCAGTGAGCGTGCTCGCGGGTCGGACGGATGACCGGCACATAAGGGTCGTAGTAGGCGACGGTGGCTCCCCGCGCTTTCAGCGATTCCATCAGGACATAACTGGGCGATTCCCGTTCGTCGTCGACATTCGGCTTGTAGGCGAGCCCGACAATGAGGATGCGACTGCCGTTGATCGACTTCTTGCCCGAATTCAAGGCGTCCGCCACGCGGTGTACGACGTACTCGGGCATCGCGGTATTGATTTCGCCGGCCAGCTCGATGAACCGCGTGTGCTGCCCGTATTCCCGCGCTTTCCAAGTGAGATAGAACGGATCAATGGGAATGCAATGGCCGCCCAGGCCGGGACCCGGATAAAATGCCATGAAACCAAACGGCTTGGTTTTGGCTGCGTTGATGACCTCCCAGATGTCGATTCCCATGGCGGAGTACACCACCTTGAGCTCATTGACCAAGGCGATGTTCACCCCGCGAAACGTGTTCTCCAACAGCTTGGCGGCTTCGGCGACCCGGCAGGACGAAACCGGTACGAGCGTCTTGATGGCGATCGAGTACAGGTCCAGGGCCTTTTTAAGGCATTCCGGTGTGAATCCCCCCACGATCTTGGGAATGGTCGCGACGACGCTGCTGGGGTTGCCCGGGTCCTCGCGTTCCGGTGAAAAGGCCAGATGGAAATCAATGCCGGCCTTGAGGCCCGAAGCGGCTTCAATCACCTGCCGCAAATCCTCGTCGGTGGTGCCGGGATAGGTCGTCGATTCGAGCACGACGAGCGTACCACGTTGTAGGTGGGGCGCGATCGTTTTGCCGGTTTCCGTGATGTACGAAATATCCGGTTCGCGGTTCTTGTTCAGCGGTGTGGGAACGCAGATGATCACCGCGCTCACCTCCCGAACCCGACGGAAGTCTGCGCTGGCGGTAAACGTCTTTGACCCCACTGCGCTCTGAATGGACTCCGGTTTGATGTGCTTTATGTAACTCCGGCCGGCCAGCAGGGCAGAGACCTTGGTTTGATCAATATCGAGTCCCAACACCTCCGCGCCGCTTTTCGCGAATTGGAGCGAAAGGGGCAGCCCCACGTATCCGAGCCCGATGACAGCGATTTTCATAAGATTGGAATTGTTCCTATCGGCAAATCTACCCGGAGGTTAAGCAACTCATCTTCTCTGTAGTGCCGCCCCACTTCGCCACCCGTGAAGCGCGTGCCGATTGCGGTGCGAATCTGGGATCGCATGCCGGTCGCAGGAATGGGGCAACGTATTTTCATGTCATCTCCTCTCGCTCGTGCGCCGCCTAGGAAAAGGTCCGATGGCATGTGTAAAGCAGCGCCTACGGCGCGTAAATGAAGTGTCAAAATCGATCCATCGAAGACCCTGCATTACCGCACAAACCGAATGGAACGATGAACTAATGCGATTCACGTTCGTCGATTGCAGCACTGTTGCACAAAAAAGACTCTCCTCTGCCGCAATTCTAGCCTTAGGGAATTCCACGTGTTTTCCCCTCAGCATCTGTTTTGGAAATATTCCTGCGTCATCAGCTTGGCGTGCGTGTTAGCTGCGAGTTCGCTGCTTCAGGCACAGCCGTCGCTCAATCTCGGGCTCCCTCGTGACGCACGGGGAGAAGAGGCGGTTACGCTTGCAGGCGCTCGAATGGGGGAGGTGGCCGCGGCCTATGGACTTACCGCGCAGCGGCTCACCGCGCTTTTTCGTTCGCAGGCGGGGTTGCGGATGGATCGGAATGGCGCGCTGCTCATGGCGTGCAATGGTCTCGCTGTTCAGGCGCCGCAAAATTCCATGGCTGCGGGCACCTCGACGAGCCAGCTGGCGTTGGGGGGAGCGGTCGATGCTTTCAGGCTCCATAGTTTCCCCGGTGCGTCGCGGGTCATCTTTCTAGATTTTGACGGGCATAGGACTTCGGGCACCAGTTGGAATGCTGGGTATACCGCCAACGCCGATATCGTTTCCCAGCCGTTCGACTTGGATGGCAATGCCGCCTCCTTCAGTCCAGATGAGCGGGCGATTATAACCAACATCTGGAAAAGAGTGGCAGAGGATTATGCTCCTTTTACCGTGGACGTCACGACGGAGGATCCCGGAGTCGAAGCGCTCCGGCGCATGAATGTCGGGGATACCAGCTTTGGAATCCGGGTCGTCATCAGTCCTTCCAACTGGTACGACTCGGGCGCGGGAGGCACGGCCTACGTCGGTTCGTTTAATTGGAACTCCGACACCCCGTGTTTTATTTTCACCGGACAACTTGCGAACCATGAAAAGTACATCGCCGAGGCGTCTTCGCACGAAGTCGGGCATACATTGGGGCTCTTCCATGACGGCATCGGCGGAGCGTCTCCCAGCGAATACTATTTTGGCCATGGCGATTGGGCTCCGATCATGGGTGTCGGTTACTACGCCTCCGTCGTGCAATTTTCCAAAGGCGAGTACGCGACAGCGACGCAGACACAGGACGATCTGGCGGTAATTTCCACCTTCGTGCCGCTCGCCGCCGACGATCACGGCAATACCCTTGCGACGGCGACGGTCATCCCTGGAACGGTGGTGGCCACCGGTGGGACAATCGAGCGCGCGACCGATGCCGACGTGTTCCGCTTCAATGTTGGTGCCGGGACGATTGCGCTTTCCATCACCAGTCCCGCCCCCAATCCCAACCTGAAAGTGAAAGCGGAATTGCTCAGCGCGGCCGGTGCCGTGTTGCAGACGAGCGACCCGGCCGGAATGTCGGGTGCAATCAATTACGGGGCCGCAGCCGGCACCTTTTATTTGCGGGTGAGTGGAATCGGTAGCGGAACCGTTGATACAGGCTATTCGAACTACGGTAGCTTGGGCAACTATCTCATCTTGGGAACAGTGCCCTCGACGCAAAGCAATCTGGCTCCCACCGCGGTGGCGACCGGTGTTCCCTTGTCGGGAGTGGCTCCCTTGACGGTGAGTTTTTCCGGAGCCTCCTCGTCGGACCCTGAGAACACGATTGCGTCATACAGCTGGAATTTCGGGGACGGCGGCAGTTCTAGTCTCGTCAGCCCTTCCCATATCTTTTCCGCTCCGGGCAACTACACGGTTTCTCTGACCGTGACGGACGGGGGCGGGCTCACCAGCAACACGGGGCTGACAGTCACCGCGTCGGCGCTCCCGGTGATTGCGGTTCCGGCAAACCTGACGGTGCCGGCTACGAGTGGAAGTGGAGCGGTGGTGACGTTCACGACGTCGGCGATGAGCTGGACCGGAGCAAGTGTGGCGACGACGAACGTACCGGCGTCGGGTGCGACGTTCCCGGTGGGGACGACGACGGTGACGACGAGCGCGACGGACGCGGCGGGAAACACGGCGAACAAGACCTTTACAGTGACGGTGACGGTGTTGTCAGTACCGGGAGCGCCGAGTGGAGTGACCGCTGGCGGCGGGAACGGGCGGGTGGACTTGAGCTGGGGAAGCGTGAGTGGAGCGACGAGCTACACGGTGAAGCGTGGCACCACCAACGGAGGGCCGTACGCGGCCGTGGCGAACGGGCTGACAACAACGACGTACGCGGACACGACGGTGGCGAACGGCACGACGTACTACTACGTGGTGAGCGCGAGCAATGGGGGAAGCGAAGGACCCAATTCGAGCCAGGTGAACGCGACGCCGGTAGGCGGAGCGTGGGCAAGCCAGGACATCGGAGTGGTGGGCATTGCCGGAACGACAGTGCAGAATGGGTCGCAGATAACGATGACCGGCTCGGGGGCAGACATCTGGGGAGCCGAGGATGGATTCCGCTACATGTACAGGCCGCTGAGCGGGGACGGCAGCATCACGGTGAAAGTGCTGTCGGTGAGCAGCGGGACGGGTGAAGCATGGGCCAAGACAGGCGTAATGATCCGGGAAGGACTGGCTACGAACGCCGCTCATGCGAGCATGTATGTGACACCCGGGCAGGGAGTGTCGTTTCAGTGGCGAAGCGCCACCGGGGGAAGCAGTGCCTACACGAGTGGAACCGGACAAGCGCCGTACTGGGTGCGGATGACCCGTACGGGCAATCTGTTTGTTGCTGCGAGTTCGGCGGATGGAGTTACCTGGCGAACCGAAGGCAGCGCTACGATTGCGATGGGCGCCAGCGCCTACGTGGGGCTGCCGCTGACCAACCACAGCAACGCGGGAATCGCGACGGCTGCGTTTGATCTGGTGACAATCACGGGTCTATCGACCTCCGCGCCGCCCGTGATCACGGTACCTGCAAATCAGACGGTGGAAGGGACGAGTGGAAGTGGAGCGGTGGTGACGTTCACGACGTCGGCGGTGAGCTGGACCGGCGCAGCGGTGGCGACTACCAATATGCCGGCATCGGGGGCGGTGTTTCCGCTGGGAACAACGACAGTGACAGCGACGGCGACGGACAGTGAGGGGCTGACGTCGACGAAGACGTTTGCGGTGGCGGTCGTAGATACAACGCCACCGGTGATTACGGTTCCGGCAAACCTGACGCTGCCCGCGACAAGTGGAAGCGGAGCGGTAGTGACCTATACGACCAGCGCGGTGGATACGGTCAGTGGAAGCCGGCCGACGACGAACGTACCGGCGTCGGGTGCGACGTTCCCGGTGGGGACGACGACGGTGACGACGAGCGCGACGGACGCGGCGGGAAACACGGCGAACAAGACCTTTACAGTGACGGTGACGGTGTTGTCAGTACCGGGAGCGCCGAGTGGAGTGACCGCTGGCGGCGGGAACGGGCGGGTGGACTTGAGCTGGGGAAGCGTGAGTGGAGCGACGAGCTACACGGTGAAGCGTGGCACCACCAACGGAGGGCCGTACGCGGCCGTGGCGAACGGGCTGACAACAACGACGTACGCGGACACGACGGTGGCGAACGGCACGACGTACTACTACGTGGTGAGCGCGAGCAATGGGGGGAGCGAAGGACCCAATTCGAGCCAGGTGAACGCGACGCCGGTAGGCGGAGCGTGGGCAAGCCAGGACATCGGAGTGGTGGGCATTGCCGGAACGACAGTGCAGAATGGGTCGCAGATAACGATGACCGGCTCGGGGGCAGACATCTGGGGAGCCGAGGATGGATTCCGCTACATGTACAGGCCGCTGAGCGGGGACGGCAGCATCACGGTGAAAGTGCTGTCGGTGAGCAGCGGGACGGGTGAAGCATGGGCCAAGACAGGCGTAATGATCCGGGAAGGACTGGCTACGAACGCCGCTCATGCGAGCATGTATGTGACACCCGGGCAGGGAGTGTCGTTTCAGTGGCGAAGCGCCACCGGGGGAAGCAGTGCCTACACGAGTGGAACCGGACAAGCGCCGTACTGGGTGCGGATGACCCGTACGGGCAATCTGTTTGTTGCTGCGAGTTCGGCGGATGGAGTTACCTGGCGAACCGAAGGCAGCGCTACGATTGCGATGGGCGCCAGCGCCTACGTGGGGCTGCCGCTAACAAATCATGATAACGCTGGAGTGGCCACTGCCACCTTCGACTACTTGACTGTCACTGGAGCACTGCCTGTGGTGGGAGCGCCGAGTGGAGTGACCGCTGGCGGCGGGAACGGGCGGGTGGACTTGAGCTGGGGAAGCGTGAGTGGAGCGACGAGCTACACGGTGAAGCGTGGCACCACCAACGGAGGGCCGTACGCGGCCGTGGCGAACGGGCTGACAACAACGACGTACGCGGACACGACGGTGGCGAACGGCACGACGTACTACTACGTGGTGAGCGCGAGCAATGGGGGGAGCGAAGGACCCAATTCGAGCCAGGTGAACGCGACGCCGGTAGGCGGAGCGTGGGCAAGCCAGGACATCGGAGTGGTGGGCATTGCCGGAACGACAGTGCAGAATGGGTCGCAGATAACGATGACCGGCTCGGGGGCAGACATCTGGGGAGCCGAGGATGGATTCCGCTACATGTACAGGCCGCTGAGCGGGGACGGCAGCATCACGGTGAAAGTGCTGTCGGTGAGCAGCGGGACGGGTGAAGCATGGGCCAAGACAGGCGTAATGATCCGGGAAGGACTGGCTACGAACGCCGCTCATGCGAGCATGTATGTGACACCCGGGCAGGGAGTGTCGTTTCAGTGGCGAAGCGCCACCGGGGGAAGCAGTGCCTACACGAGTGGAACCGGACAAGCGCCGTACTGGGTGCGGATGACCCGTACGGGCAATCTGTTTGTTGCTGCGAGTTCGGCGGATGGAGTTACCTGGCGAACCGAAGGCAGCGCTACGATTGCGATGGGCGCCAGCGCCTACGTGGGGCTGCCGCTAACAAATCATGATAACGCTGGAGTGGCCACTGCCACCTTCGACTACTTGACTGTCACTGGAGCACTGCCTGTGGTGGGAGCGCCGAGTGGAGTGACCGCTGGCGGCGGGAACGGGCGGGTGGACTTGAGCTGGGGAAGCGTGAGTGGAGCGACGAGCTACACGGTGAAGCGTGGCACCACCAACGGAGGGCCGTACGCGGCCGTGGCGAACGGGCTGACAACAACGACGTACGCGGACACGACGGTGGCGAACGGCACGACGTACTACTACGTGGTGAGCGCGAGCAATGGGGGGAGCGAAGGACCCAATTCGAGCCAGGTGAACGCGACGCCGGTAGGCGGAGCGTGGGCAAGCCAGGACATCGGAGTGGTGGGCATTGCCGGAACGACAGTGCAGAATGGGTCGCAGATAACGATGACCGGCTCGGGGGCAGACATCTGGGGAGCCGAGGATGGATTCCGCTACATGTACAGGCCGCTGAGCGGGGACGGCAGCATCACGGTGAAAGTGCTGTCGGTGAGCAGCGGGACGGGTGAAGCATGGGCCAAGACAGGCGTAATGATCCGGGAAGGACTGGCTACGAACGCCGCTCATGCGAGCATGTATGTGACACCCGGGCAGGGAGTGTCGTTTCAGTGGCGAAGCGCCACCGGGGGAAGCAGTGCCTACACGAGTGGAACCGGACAAGCGCCGTACTGGGTGCGGATGACCCGTACGGGCAATCTGTTTGTTGCTGCGAGTTCGGCGGATGGAGTTACCTGGCGAACCGAAGGCAGCGCTACGATTGCGATGGGCGCCAGCGCCTACGTGGGGCTGCCGCTGACCAACCACAGCAACGCGGGAATCGCGACGGCTGCGTTTGATTTGCTCACGGTGAATTAGGATGCTGATGAAAACACTAAGCGCTATCCGCCGAAAGTCCTTTCGTATGGAGCAATTTATAAACGAAGAAGTCGCGGTGTATGGGTGGTATCCGACCACATCCAGGCGGGCGCCAGCTTTGGTCTGAAAGGCAGTGCAGATGTAGTGTCTGCATGCTAACCAGAGTCGAAACTCGTGTGACCGCTACCTGCGAAAGTATTAGTCCCCTTAGTCGTCGACATGGTAATGGCATATGCGAGAAAATCAACTACCATTCAGTATGCAGCCAGTATATCTTCCATGTAAAAATCGGCAGGCCTGATATTGGCTATGGTATTCTGATGGCTGACTTCTTAAGGTGGCAAGTCACTCGCGCTATATATATATAAGTGCGGCGGACTGGATTTAGAGCGCGCCGCGGATCTGGGTGTGTACAACATGCCACTTACGTCAACTTACGTGCTATTAGTATATAATTCATGGTGTTCTTTTGATCCGGGTATTTATCGTCCATGTGCGCAAAAATACGGTTAATCAGCTTCCTGATGCTTCGGCGATCTAGGCGCCCCCCTTGGATCGCATGCTGAATGGCCTGGCCGCAGGTAGCCCATTTTCCACCGTTACCATGGATGCTCTCGATTGAAAAGCCTGCTTCCTCGAAAATGTAACGGAGTCCGTGTGTGGTATAACGAAAAAAGTCAAACGGCTCCTCGTGCAGCGGCCAATACATGGGGCATGTTAACAACATTGTGCCATTTTTTCGCAGCAATCGAAACGACTCGGCTATGACCCGCCGTGGCTCCGCGACATGTTCTAGGACCTGTGTGCAAAGGACCGTGTCAAAAGACCTCTCTGGCAGGGGGATATCTGTTGCTGGGCATATAATGTCGACTTTGTTGGCGCTAGATTGTATGACATCGCATCCAGTATATGACGTGATGCTCGGCTTAAAATGTTGTTCATAGGGTTTGTTTCCGCATCCTATGTCTAAAAGATCGCCGTGTGCCAATTGCGCGCAGTCTATAATCGCAGGAAACAACGTGCGAAGGTGTAAGTAATAGACGTGGCTCAGGCTGAGTGAAGCATCATTGAGCCTTTGCAAGCCTTCGATGCGATCGGGGTGCGTGCTCATTTATTGATGATGTAGTAGGCTAGGGTTACTTTCGAACATCTGAAAAATAGAATCACAGAATCTTACGGGATGAGTCTCGTGCGTTGCAATCGACTGGTGCCTGAAAAAGCGACCATGAAACAACTATTCTGTCGGGAGGGCTGAGGCGGATCGTCCAGAGCAGTCGTTGCAATGGAAATGCATCCATCTTTGTGCAAACGAAGAAAAGAGCTAATCCATCTCAACTAGCTAAAAAGCAAAATATTAGGGGCTACCTCGCTGGTCGAACCGCCTCTCGCCACGTGACGGGCGTGCAGAATCGAGCGGGGCGAAACTTGTTCGTTACGCGCCGAGTCAGCAGCGATAAGAAATGACTACCGGTAGCGCGCACCGAAAACAAGTCTCGTTGCATTTCCATCCAAGCATCTCGGTAAAGTGTCCCGTATTTGGTGGCGATATAGGCCTCCAGAGCCGCCATTTTCTCGGTCGGCTTTGCTGACATTGACCCGGATTCTACCCGGTAGTCGAAAAGGATTTCATTCACATACGAGAACTTCCAGCCACGAGACATGGTGCCGAGCCAAAGGTCCCAGTCTTCCAAGCCTTGAATGGGCATATTAACGTCGTATCCGCCGTGTTGCTCCCAAACGACGCGACGGAGCAGCGCGCAGGCGTCGATATAGTTTACGCGCATCAAACGAATACGGTCAAAGGGACCGACGTGCCAGCGGTCGGTGCGACTTCCGAACTTCTGCGCATCACCATAGACGACGCCAGTACCCGCGTCCTTCTCCATAATAGCGAGCGCACGCTCAAAGAAAGCTGGTCGTACACGGTTATCGGCGTCTAGGGGAAGTATGAGATCCGCGGCCGCCGCCGTTATCGCAACATTGCGCGCAGTTGCCAGCCCTGCATTCGTCTGGCGTATTACGTGAAATCCCTCGCTCACCAACCTGTCCATCTCTATTTGGGTCTCTCGATCGGTGGAGCCATCGTCGACAACTATGATTTCAACATCGTCTCGGCCTGCGCTCAACACGCTATCGATGGCCTCTCGAATAAAACGTCCATAGTTGTAACAAGGAATGATGACTGAAACTCTTGGCTTCATGTGACAATTACTAATGCGAGCTGCTGATCGTTGGGGTCATCGAAGCGATCGATTCGGAGCAGATTGCGCTTCGGCGTTTGGAAATGGGTAGCATCAAATCTACGGGAGAATGGGACACGGCGACTGTCATCCGGAAGGCGGGCCGATGCCCGCGGTGCCGGATGAGAGTCGATGACATACCATTACTAAATAACGGTAGCTCGATCTGACTTCATCTAGATGGCAGGTATCTCGAAGTTTCGGTTCAGGCGCCGATTGCCGCGTGGGGGCGAGCTTCCCGAAAAGAAGGAAGTATTCTGTTGCACAAAGCGCGGCGCGATATGGCCCACCCAAGAGGCGACACCTCCGCACATGCGCGCTCGAGGACGGGGGAATGTGGTTGGCGCCGTCTAAATCCGCCGGTTCCAAGTAACGAGGTGAAAACACCAGCTTCCACGACGACTTCCTCAAGCTCGGGTTGCAGTCGGCTCCCAAATGGAAATGAAAAATGCAGGTGTGAAAGGCCGAACTTTGACTTGAGCTCACGAGCAGGCAGGAGCAGTTCTCCCGCAAGTTCCTCCTTATTGAGCGTTCCACATAAGGGATGCGTGTGAGTGTGAAAACCGAGGCTATGCCCCCGGGAGCACCAAGATTGTATCTGTTCCCATGAAAAGTAGGGCTCGTGCTGGGCCAGGTACTGCGCCATCGCGGGCATTTCACACGCGGACCACAGACGCGCCGTCAAAGTATCCTTGTCGCCATGACGCCAACGCAATGAAGCCCGTAGGAGTTGGGCTGAACTAGAGATGGGGTCCAATGCAAAGTCGGATGCGAGGCGGTTGTAGCTTTCCACGATTAGATTCGGCGAGGAGCTTGAATATATCACGCTAAGGGCGTGACGCCACATCAACCGTTCATTTCCAACGCAGGATGTGATGACCGCGGTGTTTGCAGGAATACCCAGCTTATGCAGAATATCCGTCGCTCCGAACTTGAATAGATTCAAGCCGTCATCAAACATCAGGGCAGCTGGTGGGCGCGTGTTTTGGGCAATCGCTCGGCCGAGAACTACATCGTCCAGAGAGCAGAAAGTAAATAGCTCACGCAGCTGGAGAAGATCTCGTTCAAAAATGGCCGGCGTGCAACCTTGGTCGAAGACGCGATAGTGCGGCGCTGCCGGCCCAACGAAATGGTAGTACAGGATGTTGACCGTATCCTTCGTGCTCCAACGCACTGCTGGCGCTACAAGGCGGCTTCCTGCCACTGTGCCAACTGAGGCCTTGATAATGGATTTTATACGCATCTCACGGCCAGACCAAGTTGAGCACGAATTTGCGGCAAGCGTCGCGCGCTGCGACGGGGTCACGTATGTTCCAATACTCGGAAACGACTTCTGTTCTCAGATGCTTCGCCACGAGTGCCTCCTTCGCATGCTTGCGGGCCATTGCTGAATGGTACCATCCAAATTGGTAACTCCGAGTGTAGGTGTACGGATTTGGTTGTGGGATAGAGCTGATGGGCGTCTGGGGGTGCGAGGCGAGGGACTGAAGGACGTTCTCGTACATCAGAGGCGCCGCCGCCACGGTCTTGGCGAACAGCGATAGGGCTGAATCTCCTTTTTCGATCGACGGGAGGTAATGTGCCAGGATCTCTCCTCCATCGATGGTCTCATTCATTTTCATCAGAGTTCCGCCGCAACAGTGAGGATGACCATAGGCAAACGCGAAATCGATGCTGGACGAACCGTTATAAAGCGGGGAGATGCCGCTGTGAAAATTGAGGGTGAGCGGTGACGCGCTGATAAGTGTTCGCGGATAGATCGGCCCCCCCAGACAGAGTGTCACATCCGGATTCAATCTTCGGATCAAATTGACGGTTGCTGGGTCCTGGACATTGACGTCGGCATGGATGATCTCCGGCGGCAGTCGTCCGTAGCGCTCCGCGCCCGCGGAGAAGAGCTTGGCTTCCAAGGCGTGCTGCGCTGACCCCGGCTTTTCTCTCCCCATCACTCCCAAAAGACGGAGTAGAGCTAACGGCAGTCCTTGGGACTTAGCCTGTCGATACAACTTGCTGAGGCGTCGAGACGGACGGTTGGGCGGGCGCTTGGGATGCAACACACCTACAAGATCCCATTTGTCAGCCAGCGAGCCGCACAGGTTAAGGTGACGAGGATGGGTCGCGGTGATGATGACGATTTTAAGATTCCTCGTAGGCATGGTGAAGGACGGAAGCGATGATAAGAGTGCGAATCAGGCCCTTTGAAGGCAAGAGAGGTGGCTTCAGCAGCACTCCGGGCTGGGTCCTGTGACACACGGTTTGGGGGAAACGGGATAGCGCCTCAAGTCCGCGGCGTAGGCGGGTGGATGTGCGGGTCCCCTTTTGTTTTCATCGAAACGAGTCCTCTGGAAAGGACGACGTACCGTTGGGGGAACTGGAGTCAGGGGTTTACGCCCGGAAGGCCGCCGATTGATACAGTGAGATCGAAAGGCAAAGCGGCAGCCGGTTGGGACCGGATGCCGCAGATTGGGCCCGAGAAATTAAGGAGGATGAAAACGCTGAGCTAAAGGCGAAAAATCCTGACCTCTCCAATGTAGGCTGGTTGTTCTCCGGGCGTGATGTAGTCGCGATTGCCCAGTATGTAGCGATGGGCGGCCGGCAAGTCGGTGTAGTTCGGGGCTTCCTGGCGAACAGTGTCAAATGCCGGCCATCGCTTGTTCCCAAACCACGCCGGGGCAGATGACCGAAAAAGCGACCGCGGAGGTGCCGGATCGACGGGAGCCTCGCCCTGTACAAAGCCCGTCACATTGGGAGAAGCCGACAGGTAGTAGTTCCGTGCCCGATAGGAGGTTGCCATGACGTCCAAGTCCTTCTGTTGCATGCTGGAACTATTGCAGAGTCCGGTGACGTCGGTGCCGTTGGGAGGAAACGTCGAAGGTGACCCTTGAATCGTCGGAGCCGTTACGCGAATGGTATTTCCTGAGATTTGACCCGCTGTACAAGTGAAGCCACCGCCAGGGTAGCCGAAAAGCAGTTCTCCAGCCAGCACTTGTCCAACGTGAGCCGCAAATCCGACCGTGCCATCCATTTTATCCATCGTGATCGTGGCGGAAGTGCTGCCCCCTCCGCTGGTGATTCGTCCTGTCCAAGTTCGCGGAGAGGCGAGGTCGGGATCCCAATCGATCCACCATAACCCTTGGCTGGCCTGACTTGTTCCGGAAGAGGAATTGTTTCCAATATTCGGTGTTCCCCAATTTTCATACGCACTCGTTCCGGAAATGGAGGACTGAGGCGTCCCAAAAAAATTTCGGACCACGGTCGATTTGTAGGTAAAGCGCTTGAGTTCAATAAGACCAATCAGTTGGGCGGGCGAAGTGCGGTTGAAACGGCCAGTCAGCCAGTTGCCGAAAATGCAGTCGTAGTGCGAACCGCCAAAATATCCATCTGATTTTATTTGCGGGATAATATTCCCTTCATATAAGTTGTACTGGTTAAGCGGGCCGTGGTTTATATTGGCGACCGCACCGTCGAAATAATTGAAGGCAAAGACGTTATTGGCGCTTCCAAAGTTGATCTCGATTCCAGGTGCAACTCGAATAAAAGCGTTGTCCTCGATGAGTGAGCCGGTGCAGTTCTGCATCAGCAGACCGGAAGTGTTCGTGGAATTAAGCAATTTTCCGTCTTCGAGCACACATTCTCTCATTTCGAAATACATGTTGTTAAACACGAACAAGTGATAGCGTGCTGCGGCCTTAATCCTGACGCCCTGCATCCAGCCACCATAGACATCTTCGAACGTAACTCCGAAGGTTGCATTGGAGCCTGACAAATCTATCGTTAGATTCTCAAGGCCGCAGTTGTAGGAGGGGATCTGAGATGCTCGTGCGTAAGCCGTCTGATTGGGTGCAGGGTTGTGGAAGAGAGCAGGTTCAAAAGTTATTGTTTTGCCCGATACCGACGTGACCCTAGCCATGTGTCGCCGGGCATATTCTCCTCCAGCAGCGCTAAGCACAATTGGCAATCCGCTTTCTACGGCTTGGCGGTTAGTGTCGTTGCTGAAAAAGATGCATACAAAGCCTCCTACAATGAAGTCGTTGACATTGGGCAGTGTTATGGTGTTCGTTCCGCGGGAAAACGGGCTGAGAACATCGTCATCCGGTCCGTTCGGATTCGACAGGGAGCTGCCGACTCCAAATCCAATCGCCCGGGACTCGCCGGTCGTAAACACCAAGGTTGTTGTATCCATGCCTGATCCGCGGATCACCCCTCCGCGCCAGTTGGCAATTGAACCCGCGAGCTTGAAGCGCCCTCTGGGAAAGTATAAGTAATCACCGTCGCGCATAGCTGCCCGTGCATTGGCAACGGCGCTGTCACTTGGGTTTTCACCTGTCGCGTCTGCGCCGTAGTCGACCACGTTACGCGCGGTGCCAGACACCGGCGGTAGCCCTCCAATATGCCCGACGCCGCCCATGGCGTTTGGAGTCCACGGAAGAATGTTTTCGGAGAGCGAGGAGGCGGCGCCTGCTGCCAGAGGAAACAGTACCAGAAGCGCAATGAGCGAAGCCGTGCGCCACAAGTTGAGAGTCTTTGATTTCATGAAGGTCACTTTGAGGTGTATCAGGCAGTGGCCACTGTTCGAGCCACAATGGCTCGCGGTCTGGCTTTGCGACTAGAATCGGTCGCTGTTGGACTCAAGCAATCACGATGCAGGTAAAGAAAGCGTATATCAGGATTCTCGTTATCAGAGCTTCAGGCAATCTCGCACAAGTCGCCGGAATTGTTGAAGCGGACTCTTGGCTTTTGCGTTTTCTGTAGTGCGCGCGCTTATCATGCGCGGATTAATGAAGATACGAAACCCCTTTTTACGCAATGCGGAGTGAAACACGACATGTTCACAGATCTCGCGGCCGGAGTCGTCAATCCCGCGATACCTGCCGGCGACGAAAGCGCTTCGCCGGTAAATCGCGAGCCCGCCGAAAGCGGAGTCCACTTCGATCATGGGGCGCTCTGCAGGGATGTGAATCATCCTAGAATAGATGGAGATCTCCTTGGCGGCAATTTCGCCGACCACTGGTGCGAGGAGGTCGTGTTCTTTCCACGCATCTCCCGGGCACCAAATGGGATGACGAAGCGCCCAAATGTCGTAATAGAAGTCCCCCTGATTGGCGGTACATACATCCCATCGGGGCGCGGATGGGTGCCAGCAGGAGGTGATGTTCCTTGTCGAAAGCGAGCGGCTCACCCCGTCCATGTCGCAGACCAAGATATAGGATACGTCTGAGTAGGAGGAATGAGATGCGAGTTGGTCGATGTAGGCGTTGCGGCAAAACGCAATGCGATCCGTGCGCAGTGGGTATTTGATCCGAAGGTCGCCCAACGCGATATAGCGAAAGTTCGGCATGGCTGATTGAGCTTTTTCTAGCTCGCTGACCGTGGTATCGGTAGAATCGCTTTCTATGATTAGAAAATGAGCGGTTTTGAAAGCGGAGGCCGACTCGACAAGTCGCTTTAAGGTTTTTGTTATCCGATTGCCGCAATTGCGGGCCAGCCCCACGATGAGGATGGTGGACGTTTCAGGAGTGGGACCGTTCACAAATGTATACCTCTAGAACTTGATGGCAAACTGGATTCCATAGCTCAAATTGTCTCCAAACGTAAATATGGAATCGCTGGATAGATTTCGCCCCTTCGAGTAAAATACGCTCAAGGTGCCTCGAGTAAGCAGGGGAGTAGCAAGACTCGCTCCTATTCCGTCTGCCCTATCGACTCGCTGAAACGGTACGCCCCCGACTGGAATCGAGTAGGTGGTTCGGGATTTCCTTCCAGTAACAGATAGAAAGAAACGCTTAAGAAGTCGCTGTTCAAGCCCTAGATTCCATCCTTCGACGTCCGTCGCTTGGTTGGAAAAATAGGACGGACCGAATGTCTGATAGGCTGCTGCATTGAAGGTCGTAGTAGGCGTCAGCTGATAGGAAGCGGTAGTGTTATAGACCAAGGTCTTTGTCGGACGCTCAGCGGCGCCCCTATAGCGCCAATACTTCTGACCAATCGAGCCCGTTGCGACCAGTCGTCGACTGGGTTTCCAATTGACTTGAGCGCTTACGGTATATGATACGGCGTCGTCGCCTGGATCCATGCGCTCGTAGGTTTCATTCGCAGATGGACCTATATCAAGTTTATCGGTTATCTTATAGCTTAATATTTGATTGGCGGACCAGGTTTGGATATCAGCAATCTGCAGAGTTGAACTAGACGGGTTGGGTACGTCAGCGCTTCGACCGCCAAAGGCTGCCGACGTACTAAGCAGCGTCCGAGTGCCCAGCATCGTTGAGCCGCTCCCTTCCAGATTGTAAATTTTTCGACGAGTTTGAGAACCCGTATCGGGAAGGTTGCGAAAATCAAACGTATACGATGCGACTACCATCCATGCCCATTCACGGCTATTATACTGTCCTTTGATGCTCGCTGCATCGTCCGTTGTCGCTAGCAATTCTTTATTTGAGAAATAGGTGCGGGAATGGGTATAATCTCCTGACCAATGGAGACCAAGGGCAAGGTGCGCTGCAGCGGAAATCGTCTGAATCGAACTGTTAATGCGGCGGCCGCCGCTGGGAAGTCCCTCTTCGTGAGAAATCAAGTAAGAGAGGTCAAGGTTGGTGCGCAGGCTATTCCATTGAAATATCGTTGGGAGATGCCTGAAGGCCGAGGAGATGTTGGAGTTTGAATACGGCGCAGTTGACGCGAATCCAGAGGAAACGGGTGATGGCTGCCAACCGATGGGAAATGGCATGACCACCTGAGCAAGGCTCTGGGACGAGCCCGCTAAGGACAAGAAGCCCGTAAGAAACAAAAGCTGGCGGAGTGTGTGCATAAGGTATAATGCGGCCGTAAGCGAGCGATATCTCTGTGCTATGGAACTTTGCGTGATGTGATAATGATTCTTTCAACCTTGTGGACGCGAGTCGCCAGTCTGCCGTGGCGCGAGGTTTCAAGCTTGCGTCCTGCCTCCTGCAGCTCGACGCATGCAATCCTCTCCGGCTGCGATGACTTTGGGCGCGATGGCTTCCCAAGTCCAATCCCTAACGAATCGTTGCCATGCATTTTCCGCGACTTTGTTACCGAGTGATTCACCTGAAAGTAGAGAGATGCATGCCTGCGCAAAATTGTTAGGGGTATCGGCAATGAGGAGCTCTTCTCCGGTCGTCACCTGATACCCGTAAGCCCCGACACTAGTGGATACTACGGGACAGCGCCGACTAAAGGCCTCGGCAATCTTGATGCGGGTTCCTCCTCCCGAGCGGATCGGGATCACCATGGCGGACCAGGTGGAGATCTCGCTCTCAGGATCGGCGATCCAGCCTAGTGGCTCCACTCCAGGAGTGGCGGCATAATCGGCGACATCACTGCCCCGACCGACAAGTCTTAGCCGCACATTTGGGCAGGAGGCGCGTATGGCCGACCAGCATTCACGGATAAACCATTGTACCCCTTCGCGGTTCGGCGTGTAGGAAAACAGCCCGATGAAACCGATCCGAAAGGGGTTGCGGGTGGGTGAGCGGACCGGCTGCGACTGGGGTTTCGTGAAACCGTTGGGTATAACATGGAGCGTTTCCGGTTTGCCCAAGTAAGTCCGGTCGGGCTCGCTGCACACGGATAAAGTGGTGAAACGGTGAACCCAAGTGAGTTCGCGGCGTTTCATCAACTTGGCTTGAAACGCCGTTTTTAGACGTGTGGTCTTGGATCGTGACGTCGATGAGACGGTTTGAAGATAAGTACTCGGGATGTCGTCGATATCGAGATGGGTTTTAGGCCAGTTCCATTCCCCGATGATACTGGGAGTCCGCGAATGAATTATCCACGTGAAATCATGGCGCCTGCTTTCGGTCAGGATACGTTCGCGGTCTGCTTCCTCAATGCACATGCCATGAAGGTCGAGAAAGCGTGGGTCAAATGCCCGCCTTAAACGAGTATCAAGACCGCGGTTAAGGGACGGTTTCGGGCACACCGGGGGTAGGACCCTGAACTCCTCGGCACATTTCTTTCGGCTTTCTGGTTCATTCCAATCTTCACTCACCATCAATACACTCACCGAGCCAATTTGCTGGAGAGCCCGGGCGATGTGCGTGGCCCGGATTTGTCCGCCAAAGGCAGTTCCGCCCGGCCAGGATGGGGAGATGAAAAGTATGCGCATGGGGCGTGGCTACACGGCGGAGGGTGGCAATTCCTAAGCCCAGGGGCCGGATCTGGCTACGACTCGTTCCGAGTGAATCGAGCCCAGCGATCAATGAACTGTCCGTGGGAGAGTAGGAACTTCAACCCCTCCATCTCGTAGCGATGGCGGATCTTCCCAACGTAGTGCTGAGTCGTGTTGCGAGTTATATCAGCCGCGAGCGAGACGTTATATTCATCCGGCAGGTATGCGTAGCCGGCGGAACTTGTCGCTGCAAGCAACGCGACGCACGTCTGCTCAATCAGGTGACCGTAAAATGACCAGTCGCTCCGGCGTGATGGATGAAGTTGACGCAGGACCGAAGCAATGCGATCCAAGGATATATCAGTGCGATTGAGGGCCGACAGTCCAGCGTTGATCCGATCGGGTGGGAGGTGGCCCGTGAGCTCGCGGATATTCTCTCGGGATGTGATATAGCAAGAGTCTATATCACGATTGAAGTAATTTGCTCCTCCAGTTCTTTCGAGGCAGTTTAGCAGGAAAGTGGGCGTGCGAACGAAAAGAACGTCGGAGTCGATGTACAGGATGCGCGGTGACTCCGAATACACGTAAAGGTCGGCGAGCTTCACCAACATCAAGTGGCGGGCGCGCATCTCTTTCAGGTGCGAGTCAATATCTGGCATCGCCTCTAACGCTGCGTCCGCTTCCGCCCTCCTCACGATGCGAGAACCCGGAAAATGGTGGCAAAGGAGGGCGATATCGCGACTCGTTAGGCTGCCGTCGTCATGAAACGTCCAGAATAGCGAACGTTCCATGGCGAGATTGGCTGCCTTGGCGGTGCAGATTGAAAAAAGGAGATCCTGATGACAGGCGAGGCCGTGAGCCGAAAATGTCCCGCCTCTTCGGGCCGGGGGCGATGGGGGGCTGAATGCCACCTTCTTTCGCAAACGGGTGCGCATCGCGTCTCGAAGGATACGACGAATCTTCCGTTCAATTCTACTTTGAAGACGGAGCGGGGGCTCAGTAGGCATGGATAGGGACGAACAAGGTCTTCACGGACGGAAAGTGCGCACATCTAGCTTCCGATCCCGTGGGAGCCCGGCCGAGACATCTTCAATTTGCTTCAGTACGGCGGCGACGCGGGCCACCGGAACATGGAAGTCGGGCGTTTGGCTCGGGCTAACTACGACTCCATATCGGTGATCGCAAAGATTGGAAATGGCCCAGTAACATCCATTGATATAGTTGTCACCGAAGAATTCAACAAGGGTCGCGCCAGGTGGAGCAAAGATCATGTTGGTAAGCCCGGCGCCATGCGGGGCCGCAACCACTGACGCTTCTCGGAATGTTTCGACTTGTTCGGCGAAGGTCATCGATCCCGGACAGATTGTTTCGAAACCCTCCTGGGAGAGGAAATCTACGAGTTCATCCTCGTTCGCCACCCGGCGGCTAGGCGCGTCGCGGCGCGACACGTAGAGCTTTCGGCGCCTGGGGTTCTTTGAAGTAGGCAGGTAGGTGCGCCGTAGCCACTCGACCGCCCGACTGCTGGGGTTGGAGGTTGTACCCAATGACTCGGAAAAGTAAAGGCGATCCACGGTAATATCCCCACTTGAAGGAGGGATTTGGATGATGCGGTCCAGGCTGATCCCAGCCAAACGGAGCGTGTCCAACTGAAAGGGATGTCGAAGCGTGGGGACTATAAACGGATGTTTCCGAGTGCTTGGGTCCTGATTGAGAATCGAAAGCTTGGGCAAGACCTCTAAAATCCAGTGATAGTACGCTGACGACCAAGGGTGTCCCAAGTGACAGTATGTGCCGGAGAGATGACGAGTCGGAACTCCACCGATTCGATTCAGGCGTTCGCTTCTTTCCAATACGTACCATTTGGACAGAGCGGATTCAAAGACGATTCTGCCTTGGGACGAGGTGATGCTGAAATCGCGGGGAAAAATCGCTGGACGGTGGAAACAAGCAAGAAACACTTCTGGAGAAAGCGATTCGCATCCCTGCTGGTAAGGAAGAGAGCCCGATGTGAACGCCCGCAATTCCTCGATCGTGGATGCAACAGGCGGTTGACGCCGCTGGGTTTCGCTTGGCCACACCGAAACCAGCCAGTCCCGCCCTGTGGGCGGTGCGGCTTTCTCGTGGACAGATTCGCAGAGTGCCCGACTCGCTGCCACTTTGGCGCGCGGGTCGCGGTGCCTGAGGCCGGGCAGGGAGAAGAACGCGCGGGCTAACTTGGTGCGAGCTGCGTGTCCGCCCACAACTCGCGCGTAATGTAGCTTATAGCGGATCTTTTTGTACGCCTTGGAGTACAAGCGCAGACACTGTCTCCAGAAGGCGGCTTGGTGCGTACAGGTGGGGTCTGGGTTGGCTTGCGATTTCTGTTTCCCTGTCACGGCTTTGTTGGTCTGTCGCTTCCGGGCACAATCAAGGCATGCGTTCAGTCCACGGACCCTTGGCGTGCGTCGTAGTTAAGTTCCACCACTCCTCGATATTCGACCGGGAAAGGAGAATAAATGCCCTTGGTTGGCCGGGCACCCACCGTCAAGCCGACGAGATCTTTAAAGTCACCCATAAAACCCGATATACTGGCAAAAATCCCTAGTGAGTAGTCGCCCTCTACGAACGGAACGTCGGCGATTTCACAGATGAGTCGCCGCTTTTGGCCTGCTTCAAAAGGGAGTGGCATTCCCATGGCTCGAAAGTCGGCTATGGCGACGCGGCGATGCTGATCAGCGTATATCAGAACATGAAGTTCCAGGAGGCTGGTGTTTCGTTTTGCTCCAAACGTCAGAGTGATGGTCAACTTCTGACCGCTTATGACCGGGTTGGGTGTGATGGAGAATTCATCTAGCGTCAGGTCCGAGCCAATAGCCAACGGCCCGGTAAGACGCTTTGCGCCATCGGCGACCGTTTCGCTCAGATATCGCCCCACCAGAGTCTCGACCGACCCGATGGCGGCCACCTGTCCTTTGTGGAGGTAAATAGCCGATTTGCAGAGTGCTGAAATCGCAGGCATGTTATGGCTCACAAACAGGACCGTGCGCCCTTGCTTGGCGACTTCACCCATTCTTCCCAAGCACTTTTTTTGGAAGGACGCATCGCCGACTGCAAGAACTTCGTCGACGATCAAGATTTCGGGCTCTAGGTGGGCGGCGACTGCGAAAGCGAGTCGGACATACATCCCGCTGGAGTATCGTTTCACAGGCGTGTCGAGAAAGTTCTCGATTTCAGAGAACGCCACGATCTCGTCGAATTTCGACCGAATTTCCTGTTTCGACATGCCCAAAATAGCGCCGTTCAGGAAGATGTTCTCGCGGCCAGTAAGCTCCTGGTGAAATCCTGTTCCGACCTCGAGCAGACTGGCCACGCGCCCCCTGAGACGAATCTGACCTGCAGTCGGCTCCGTAATCCGACTGAGAATCTTGAGAAGCGTGCTTTTGCCAGCGCCATTCCGCCCGATGATGGCAACCGCGTCTCCCTGCTTCACTTCAAAGCTAACGTCCTTTAGCGCCCAAAACTCCTCAGTCTGAGCCACGCGCGCATTCCGTTGTTCCCGGAGCCAACGCAAAGGTCTCCGAATGGCATTCTCGAGGGCATGCCGCAGGGCGTCGCTCGGGTCGCGTTGGTGCCCAATCATATAGCGCTTGGACAACTTTTCGACAGAGATAACGGCGTCGTTCATGCGGTTTCGGCAATCATTTGGGCGATAGAGTTTAGACAGAGTCTTTGCATGGCGGCACTTCCCGTTATCCTCGGCATGTTCGGTTTGGTGGGTGAGGCCAGAAGGAGAGTTAAATGGTAAAATCGATGTAATTTTAGCGCCCTTGGCGCCCCGTAGCTAGACGGTACCAAGGACGTAACCTCCACTTGATTCGCAGCTTGAGAGCGTGGAAGCGAACGATCGGTGATGAATCACACTGCAATGCGGCATCAAGTTGCGGCGCACCTGAGTACCCATTGCGCGAAAGATAGTCAGCCAAGTCAAGCGCCAGCCGCGCATAGCGCCGGGCTGCCGTGCGGGCCAGATCTTGACCGCTGCTGACGTATCCCCGCCATATCGCAATAGCCTTGGCAATATCTCGGATGTTCTCCCCCGACCTGATCTGACCTGAAGTAGTCGAATCCGGGTGCATGCGCCAGCTGGCGAGAACCTCGGGATGATAGTAGATTGGAAAGCTGCTGGCGATTCGGATCCACATCTCCCAGTCCAGCGCGTGGGTGAGGCTCTCGTTAAATCCGCCGATCTTCTCGTACGTACTGCGACGCACCGCAATGGCCGCGCATTGGATGCACTCGCGAGTTACAAGGGCTTCTATATAGGAATCCAATATTCCGGGCGAAGCGAGTTCAGAGAACGAAAAGCGAGTGTGCTTGCCCTTCTCATCTGCGTAGGCGTGCCGCGTAAACGCAGCACCCGCATTGGGATGCCGGCGAAAACCCGCTTCTAACGCCTGGTAGAATCCGGGCTCTATTACATCGTCTTGGTGGAGGATGTGAACATACTCTCCTTTCGCTCGTTCAACGCACCGATTCCAAATGCGTGCAATTCCGAGATTCTTTGGTTCGCAATGTACGTCAATGCGGTTTCCCGCCACTGCCTGGACGATCTCAGTGGTTTTTCGCGACGGCGAGCAGTCGTCAATTACCTCGATCTGCATGGATTGGGCCGGAGGCGCCTGGCGCAATACGCTACGGAGGGTTTCCGCCAAAATTTCTGGCGAAGGGTTGAAAGTCGGGATCATGACCGACCACGTCGGTCCCGCCTCCCGGGCTTGTGACGATCTTGGTGGAATTGCCGGAGCACCCGGAGAATTCAGGGAGGTCATACCGCATAATCCGGCTTTGAAACGGAACGTGAGGCTAGAGCAGTAGCAGTACTCCTTTTTGTAGCTCTTCGTTTCGATTCCATCGAACCATAGTTGACGGTGCCACGTCCTGCAGCGATGCCTAACAACGCGGGATTAAAGGCCATTGAAAAACTCGTGCAGACGAATTCCAAAGCGTTCGCTGCCGTATTGGCGCATACAGATCTCCCGGCCAGTCTTTCCCATTTCTGCGGCGCGATCCGGATTGGCACGAAGAAAGTGCATCGCCTCTGCGAGCTGCTTGGGATTGTTTGGTGGGACAAAAATTCCGCAACCCTGTTTATCCACGTCCAGTTCTCCTGGAACGGCGCCGGTGCGGGTTAGTATCACCGGCCGTCCTACTGCCATCGCTTCAAGGAGCTGCGTGAAACCAGCGGCGAAACGTTCGCCCCCATCTTCTTCGAGGATAATGAGAGCTGCCGTAGCGTGCGAGTACTCATTATGGATGAGGGAGTGGTACGGCATCGGTTCGAACTCCCCTTCAGGGAGTTGAGTGAAGAGCGTCACGTGTTTCGGCCAATGGAGGTTCTGCGGCAGATCCTTGTTCGTGAGATGAAGCGGGCTTCCCTCTAGCTTCGTTGCAGCCAGTAGAGTCTGGAAATCACGACGGGATTTTCCGCATGAGACAAAGAATTCCGGAGAGTAGGGTAACGACGGAAAGAATTCGATGTCTACCCCCCAGCCGATATGAAGGAGCTTGGCCTTGGGTGCGATTGTTGAAGCCCGGTCCAATGCTGCCGGTGTCAGGGCGAGCAGGCCGTCGTAGCCCCTCGAGAAACGAAGCCTTTCGTCGCGCGCATAGGTTAAGGTGACGACCGGGTTGCGACGCAGGCCCAGTGCGCGAAGTAGCGGAGACCAGAATAAGATCGTGTGCGCACTGTAGATTATACCGTCCTTCCCCAGCCATTCGCCAATGAAGCCAAGGTGTTTTAGATCCTGACGGCGGTAGCGAAAGCCTTTCGACTGGCGATCCGGTTCCTCCGGCATCGCGACCTCATAGCCGAGGCGCACCAGTTCGACACATCCCCACAGGTGCTGGGAGGGATATCGGCCAGCCTGAATCAGACGCCACGCTTCGGCCATCCCATAGGAGTTGAGGTAGAATACACGCCGTCGCGGTTTTCCCTTCGCGGGTGACAGGATAGTCATCCCGTCTTGTCGGTGCACCTTGATGTCATCGAACGTGCGCGGCGGGGAGCTGGGGACGAGACGATCTGGAGGCATGAAAGTGGGTGCGTTTTGCCGGGCTAGTTGAACGTTTGGATCAGATAACGTCGGCGAAGATCCGCTCGGTCCTTCGAAAATACCAGATTCCGGTAACCACAAGCAGAATGGCGGTAACGGTGGAAAGCACCACCGAAAGGGACGATACGGTGTGCTCCCCGCCGAGAATTGACCACCGAAATCCGTCGATCACCCCGACCATCGGGTTCAGATAATATAGTAATCGATACTGGTCCGGAACAACGGAGCTGGTAAAGCCGACCGGAGAAATATAGAGTCCAAATTGAACAAAGAACGGCACGATAAAGCGGAAGTCACGATACTGCACCATCAGGGCAGAGAGCCAAATGCCAACCCCGAGGGAAGCGGCGACGGCCAAAAGCATGAAAAAGGGGAGGTAGACGGCATTCAGCGAGATGGGCTGCCTGTAAATAACCAGCAGTACGCCGAGGAATCCGGCCGAGATCAGAAAGTCCGCCAAACTGGTAATAACGCTGCTTGCCGGTACCACCAGCCGGGGAAAGTAGATTTTTGAGATTAGATTTGAATTTGTGACGAGGCTGTTGCCGGACTCTGATAGAGCCGTGGCGAAGAACTGCCAGGGTAAGACCCCGCAAAAGACCAGAAGGGGATAGGGAGAGCCCCCGGAAGGCATTTTGCCCAGCTTCCCGAACACCATGGTAAGTACCACCACGGTGAGCAGGGGGCGAATCAACGACCATGCTACGCCCACAACGGTTTGCTTGTAACGCACCAGCAAGTCGCGCCATGCGAGAAAGGCAAAAAGTTCCCGGTAGCGCCACAGATCACGCCAGTATTGGCTTTCGCGTTCGCCAGCTTTGATTACAAGTTCTTTCATTGCTCAACTATTGTTGGTCTGCGGTTGCAGAGCTTGGTGGGAAACGTGCGCTGAATCGTCAGTTGGTGAATAACGCTTTGTGCTCGAAGGATTGGAGGAGATCACGCGAATACAACTTTGTATGCGCGGTCGATTATTGCCATTCGCGATCTCATCAAGGCCAGAAGTCCAGTGATCAGCACCGTACCGATTAGTGTGGACATGAAAATCAGGAAAAAATTTGCCGACCAAGGCTCCGGCCGGCCAAGGAGGCGGGAGAAGAGTTGAAGATATCCAATCTGGACGATATAGCCCACTAGGGAGTATTGTCCTAGGCAAATCATCCGCCTGCTCCAGAAGCTGGTCTGGTCCAGCCGGGCGGAAATCGCAAAGAGCAAGAACAGCGAGAGGACTGCCCCAAAAAGCTGAACGAGAAAGATCCATCCCCAGATGATTCCGATCGGATAGTAAACCAGGTAGACCGCGCCGATGAGACGTACTGGAATCAGAAGGGAATTGAACTCCAGTGCTCCCAATGCCACTCCAAGTAATCCCACTGAAAAGGAACTGAGATTTGCCACGCCATGTCCGTTGACTTCCATGAAACAGCATCCGACCACGAATGACAAAGCTCCGATGATGAACCCACTCTGACTCGCACGAATCAGCCAAAGCAGGACAGGCGAAGCCATGATGACATAGGCTATAGGAAGTAGGATGTCAAAGGCGGCAAGACGACTGCCACCAATGAAATAGACGTCCACCCATCCACGGAAAAAGGCACCAACGCCCGAAGGCGAACCATAGTTTGGACTGCGGACATACTGCACTGCTATGTTCAAGACGGTAAATAGCGCGACGAGGCGCAGGCCCCGGCCCAATAGCCTGAGCGTAAGTTTTTTGGTGCCAGATTGATAACGTGGCAAGTAGATGCGGGAAATTAGGAGTCCCGCAATGAAAATGAACGAAAGGGGCAGGAAGGAGAGATAGCGGAACGCGAGTTCGTACTGGGTTGTGTAATTAAGGCTGTGATACACAACCATGAGTACGACCAGAACACCCTTGGTGTAGTCGATATATGTTATTCTCTGGTCGATGCCCTTCATCTTAGGATGTTCCTTTTGACGGCACGCGGAGGATGTCCAGCGCCTGGGACATTGTGACCAGGCGAGCACCGGAGCGAGTAGCCGCCGTGACAACGCTAGATAAAAAGCCGGGCGTCACCCCGTAGCGGGTGGGCGTGTTGCTGACATCGTGCGTGGAGAAAATCAGCCAGCCAGGGTTGCGGATGTTTGCTTCCAGGAGCTGTTCAATGGCGTCAAGTTTGCCTCCGCACTGCTCAAGGAAAAAGGAGCTCAGGTAGTTTAAATCTACCGTTCCGGAATTCGCGACCTGCCCCCCTCCCCGGCATGCCCTGAACCGCCGGGCCATCCGCTTCTTGCTGTCCGGACGTGGGTAGCTTATGGGATAAGAGTGCACATGAAAGGGGGGGCCGAACTGGGACGCCCGCTGGGCCTCCGCGTTTCTTTCCACCGAGGATTCGTACGCCCTGCATGGCGTCGACCAGGCTGGAAGGTGCTCAAACGTGTGGCAACCCAACTCATGACCGCGAGCCACCAGTTCCCCTAGTTGTTTGAACGCAAACATTGGACCGGTCGCAATCACCTGGTGGGCCAAGCCATGTGCGACGAAATATGTCCCCCTGGTACCGGCATTCTCCAAGAGGTCACCGCCAACTTCGAATGCCGACACAGGAAAGTCGTCAAAAGTAAAGGTTACGAGTGCGCAAGTGGTCCGAAGCTGCCACGGACGGCGAGCCAGCCATTTGGCCGCCCGCCGTGCCAACGCGCTTTCAATCCGAAGCTTGGCGTTAAAGAGACTCATGACGCGGCTCTGGCAGTGGGTAGCAGCGGATCGGGCCGAGGCTCCGGCTTTCACGCATTAACCGGCGCCTTTCCCGCGACTCCCACCAACGACTGTATCTCCGGGCCAGAAGTCCCTGTTGGCCGCGCCAAGTGGCGGACATAAGATGAATGCCGAAATCACCGAAATTATGCCACGCGGCTTCGTCGCATACGTCAGCCGGAAGTAGTATATGAATGGGAGCACTTGTTTTGGGAGTGTCGATGAGAGTGCGTGTCAGCATGCCTGGACCTGTTGAGTTAAGGACCTCGAAAGTCCTGCGTAGCGTAAACGGAATGCCGGTCATCATCTCCTCAATCCACTTGGGATCGCTTTGATATCGCGCACAGCTTTCGATTGCTGAACGCAGGAACGGGTGTCCCGCGCTCGCGCCAAACGCGTAGTTGCCCACTTCCCAGTCCATGCCGCGAGCACGGAGGTAAGAGCTCAGGGTCAGCTCTTCGAATGTCAGAACGCAACTATGTCGCGTGAGTTCCTCTAGGGGTTTGGCCAAGAATACATCCAAGTCGAAGTAAAAGCCTCCCAAGCGATACACCGCCAGATAGCGGAAAAAGTCATACTTTTGTATACGATAGGGAAAACCGTCGAAAGTGGCCCGATAGGCAGGAAACTCGCGATCAACAAACGCCTCGACCTCGGCATCGTCAAAGTAGACGATTTCCCAACCTGGATTCAGGAGGGAGAGTCCCGCGAGTGCTGCTTGCTCGAGAATGGAAAAAATCCTGTTCTTTCCCGTCTGTATTATTCGGCGCGGAATGGGATCTGGGGAAGCCATGTGGAAGTGACGGCGAAGCGAGTCCTGCTAGGTGCTCCGATGGACTGGCGCCTCATCTGGTGTATATAAAGCACCGGTGGTTGGATATTGGCGCGAAGCAACACTGCCAATGGCCGCAATAACGAAGAGCAGTCCAATTGGCGTCATGCACGCAAAGTTCGATTCCGCAAAGTTGGCCATGAGCGCCATGACGAGGATCGAGAACTGTACGACGGAGAAGGCCGTCTGGGCAGCGAGAGCCGCGTTTATACTCCGGATTGTGCCTAGCAGCATCACCACCAAAAAAAAGACTCCAATGAAGCCACCCGCGAGGTAGACTTCAATATACCCGTTGTGAGCCGAATGTGCGACCCAATACGGAAGTCGGCTGCGGAAGAAATCGTCGTCCCAGAAGCTCATAAACCCGGTTCCGAGGAGTGGATCGGTGCCGACGGCAAACAGTTCCCGCCACACATCGGTCCGGCCGGTGAAGGTCATGTCGCGGCCAAGAGCTCGTATGATGCTCTCGGAAATCCCAACGTAGCGATCGACCAGAAAAAAAAGTACGACCGCAAACAGGGTGTAGGTTCCGAAGGCACTAATCCGGTAGCGGAGCAGCGGAACTCGCACAGCTACGACGATAACGATGGCCGTCGCTAAGGAAACAATCGAAGTTTTGCTGTCACAAAGATGAAGGAGATACGCGCCGAGAGCGCCAACTGCTGGGAACGCTATCCTTTCCGCCAAGCTGCGCTTGGGTGCATCTGGCCGCGAGCTTTCTAGCCAATCCCACAGCATGATCAGTCCGCAGGCCATGATCATCGTCCCTAGAGAGTTCTTCTGATAAGTGACGCCAACGGCCTCCAGTTGTCCGGTATGTTGGTTGTAGCGGCGGCCGAGGTCCGGGAAGTATCTAATAAAGATATAAGAAAGTGGAACAAGAAGTAATCCGCACCTGGTAAAGGTCGCGCGAAACGCCTCGAGTGGATTGGTTTCCGACAAAATCAGGAGCGCAATCACTATGTTGCCTGACTCCTTAATCCATCGTTTGGCGGATACCAGCGGAGAATTAGCCCAGAGCGTGCTTATTAAGAGGAAGCCATAAAACAAAAACAACGGCCACGCTCGGCCAATAGTGACTGACCAGTTCAGATTGCGCCGAGAGAGGATTACCAAGCCCGCTCCAATGCAGAGCAGATAGAAGTTACGATCTACGGGGCTGCCGTCCAGCGTATCGACACCTCCCCCGGTGCCCAACCAGGCCGAGACAGGGCGAGACGCGAGAATTCCAAGCCAGATGGTCGGAAGCCAGCTTGCGGTGGACACGCCCTGCCTCCTCGAATCATCTTTTCGAATTAGCCAACAGGCTGCAGCAAGGAATCCAAGAAGTATAAGAGTTGGCATCAGGAATGAGGACGACCGAACCGTCCTGAGTTTAACGAGGGACGCGGCTACCTGAAAGCGACGCGTTTAGTCGCGCACCAACCTCTTTGGAAAACAAATCTGCCCCAATAAGATTTAGATGTTGGGAGTTATAGAAGTAACGGGTCGAGGTGCATAATGAAGAACTGCTGAAATCCCATAACTCCAGATTGTGCTCGGATCGGATTCGTTCGAAGTTAGAGAAGATCTCTGCCCGATTGCGTACAAGATTCTGCATATCATGATACTCTGGGGAGTAAATGAGTACGAGGGATATGCCGTGTTGGCGGCAGGTGATGGCAAACTCACGAAGGCACTGGACACCCTCCGGTTCGATTTGGTACCGGACTCCATCGGGGTGACTTTTCTGGAAGCGGGGGAAGTCCTCATTCCACTGCTTGTCTTGTGGATTGTAGCCATTGACGTAGTCTTCGGGGGGCATGTATCCGACGAGGCCGAGCAGACCCGTTGTCCAAGTGAAGCGCATGTCATCGACAGCGAAACAGTAGAGTGGAATATAGCGCCATTTTCTTGCAACGGGGTCGATTTTTACAAGGCTGCGGTAGAGGTCGGTGTTTGAGAGATGAGGCAGAAAAAGCGCCGGGTCGTGAATCTGTCCGACCTTCGTTGTTTCAAAACTGAAGGAGTCCAGATTGAGCAGAACGACTTCCGGGGTTTTGTTGTGCCTGAGGTATGTCCTTAGCAGCGCAAGCTGGAGATCGATATGCAGCGCGTTCATTCCAAGGTTGTACGTTTTGCGTCCCGTAGCACCTGAAATCGTCTGAGGGTTGTAATGGACGAGAGCCCGCGAGGAACCAACTATGACTATATCGGCACCGACTGCGCCGCTTACGGTGCGATTCAGTGACCCAAACTTGGATGTTGAGATGGAGCGTAGGCCGGCTAGTGCGATGCTATGAACTGCAAGGCACACGACTCCTACAAGCAGAACGAAAAGACAAAGGCGGGCGACGCCGTGGAGGGGATTGCTGGGGGAGGGAGACATGTACTTAGTCTCGGGTTGCAAGAGGGCGACAGTGGGTAGGGGGCGAGCTTCTAAAACTGAAAATAGATGAACGAGTGGGAGCTGTACACCCCGAACAGAATTATGGTCAGGATGAAGCCGATGTAGACCATCCATTGAAGCGGCGGAGCCAAAGAGCGAAGCGACGGCCGCAGTCTGCCCTGGCGATTTAAGAGTTGTAGAATTTCAAGTAACACAACTCCACAGACGGCGGGGGCGAACTGCTTAAGATGAAAATTTTGGGTCTTCACGGCGGTGAAATCCCAATCGCTTGCCAGGTGGGTGAGTATGTATCCGGCTTCGCTCAGGGTGTTGGCACGAAACGGAACCCAGGCTAGGCAGATTAAGGTGAATGTCGTGCCAATCTGTACCGCAGTGCGCATCCAGTGGGCTTGCGCAGCGCCGCCTTCGGCTGGAGAGTTGGGACGGGCTTTTCCTCTCAGCGCTCCGAAAACAAGGTACATTCCGTTTTGAAGACCCCATATAACGTAGTTCCAGGAAGCTCCGTGCCAGAGTCCGCTGATCCCAAAGGTTATCAGGAGATTTCGGACGAGGGAGAGTCGAGTTCCCCTGCTGCCCCCGAGTGGCACATAAATATAGTCTTTGAACCAAGTTGACAGTGAGATGTGCCAGCGTCTCCAGAACTCGCTAATGGAGCGAGATGCATAGGGACTGTCAAAATTCTCCATCAGCTTGTATCCGAGCACCCGAGCGGAGCCGATCGCAATGTCGGAGTACCCCGAAAAATCGCAGTATATCTGGTAGGCGAAAAAGACGGTCGCGATGGTTAGTTGGAGTCCATTAAAAGAGCTGGGCGATGCGTAGACGTCGTTGACGTAGAGGGCCAGACGGTCCGCTATAACGAGTTTCTTGAAAAACCCCCAAGCCATGCGTTTCAGCCCGCTGACAACGCGCGAATAGTCGAAACCGTAAGTTTCGCCAAACTGGTGGAGAAGATTTTGAGGACGCTCGATCGGGCCTGCTACCAGCTGGGGAAAGAACATTACAAACGTAGCATAGGTGGCAAAGTTATGCTCCGCCTTTTGGCGGCTGCGGTAAACCTCCACCACATAGCTTAGGCTTTGAAAGGTGTGAAAAGAGAGGCCGATCGGTAAAATGATGCTTAGCCTCGGAAACTCCGGGTGCCACCCGATAAGAGATGCTAGTCCGGTAAAGGCTGAAACGAAAAAGAAGTAGTATTTGAAAAGGAAGAGAATCAGGCACGTGGCGACAATGCTGCCAATTAGAATCAGGGTTCGCGTACGCCCGGTTGTGCGTTCCAGGTAGATTCCTGCAGCATAGTCGATTGCGATGGTTGTTCCCAGTATGAGTATATACGATGGCACAAAGGCCATGTAAAAGACGCAGCTGGAAAGAAGTAATAGTCCGATTTGGTGCTTGCTCAGTACCGTGAAATACAGGCCGCAGACGATCGGAAAAAAAAGCGCAAATTCTATAGAATTGAACAGCATGCGGCGTACGATTCTACGGCCACGGGTAGTCCGAGGTAGGGAATAAACGGCCTAAATCGAGGGCAGCGGAGCAGCCTCAATGGATGTCCGACGGCGCGGCTAGAAGCGTGTTCGATAGGAGTTGGATGGTTAGGCACCTATGAAGTGCGGAGGTGTTGTTGGCAGTTCCGTCAAGGTGGCTGGAAAGGATGCGTTGCACCACTCCTTCGCGATAGGGCTGCAGTTGATCAGAGTGACGAAGTATTTCGGTAATGTGATGTGATAGTTCACGCTTATACCAAATGCGAAAGTGATAGAATTTGTGGCGACCAAGGAACAGTTTCTCGATCCCGAGTGAACTTAAGCGATGATCGATGGGAGCGAACCGTGAGGGCATGCCATAATCGTACGCATACTCGGCTTTGGCTGTGAACTCCTGCCATCGGTGCTGCAGCGCGCTGAGTACTGGAATGCGCCGATGACGCAGCGCGCGATCCGATCCGATGGTGTCGAGCAGGGGATTGCCGGTGGCGATGAGCTTCAGAATGGGCTGGGCGTTTCCTTCCAGTTCCCGCGGCGCCTGGTAGGCGAGCTGCACGACGGCGTTGTCGAGGAAGGGGGAGCGGGGCGTCAGTTGGGATCGTTCGGCGGAGAAGCGGCCATAGTGGTGCCAGGGCACCTGTTTGAAGGCGATGAACGACAACCGGGAACCCGCGGCTTCGTTCCGATACGTGTCGGCGACGCCGTCCAGCAGGCTTAGGAATTCCGGCGAAAAGAGGGAGCCATCGATTTTGCCGGGCCGGAACGCGACATTGGCTCGCAGGATCTCCGAGCCATAGTTACCGGTCACGCGAATGGGTGCGATCGCCCGCGCCTTTTGATTGGCGTAGAGTTCGATCGCACCAGAGACGTCCATGGTGCCGTCGGTGGCGTACACGGTCTGTCGGGCGAGTTCGGCGAAACGGCTGAAGAAGTCGTCTGCGATGGGGAGGGTGGTGTGGGGCTGTTGAGCCAGCCGGGCCAATCGCCGCGCCAGCTGCACGTCAGCGCAGTCCCGGTACGGACCGCCAAAGGTATAACAGGGCAACGTGCCGGCCTTGGCCCGGGCCCAGGCGAGGATCATCCGGCTGTCCAAACCGCCGGTCAGCGATATCCCGACCGGGGCGTCGCCGCCAAAATAACGCGGGAGGATACGGCTGAAGGTAGCGATCAGTTGGTCTGTATAGTCCTGAGAGGAGAGCGCGCACTGGTTCTCCCACGTGCTCGCGGAGAAATACTGCTGTCGCTGCACGGTTCCGTCGCGGGCAACGGTCCACCACGACGCCGGCGGCAGCAACGTGATGTCCTTGAAAAGTGATCGATTTTGCAGGACGCAGCCGACACGGAAAAATTCCGCCAAGCCCTGCTGATCGATGACCCGCACGTTGGGCAGTACGGCGAGCAGCGACTTGGCTTCGGAGGAGAAGTAGCACGCGTCCGGCCGGGTGTGCAGATAAACGCGATTCAGCCCGTAGCGATCATTGAAGAGGGTGACGATGCCCTTCCGCGCATCGATCAGCAAGCCGGAGAAACGACCATTGAGGCGTGAAACAAAGGCCGCGCCGTACTTTTCGTAGGCCTGCAGGACAGTGCTTACGCTCGGCAGTCCTGCGCCCGTGTTCTCGCCCTCGATGCTGTAGATTTCTCCGCTGAGAATCAGACCGACGTCGCGCGGGCCGTTCCACGCCACACAGCCGGGCTCGTAGCCCTGGTTCAGCCAAGCGGCCTGCGTGGCGAGCTGCGGGATATCGATCGTGCCATCGGTCGCAGCGGCGGCGGGGCCGTGCTTGAGCACGCGCAGCATCGACGACACCAGCGTCGCGGATTCCGGCCGCATTGCGAGCGGACCAATGATTCCCGTTAAACCGGACATGTGGGAAGAGGAAGGGCGACGGTTGGGCGTTGAAACGTCTGCCAACGCGTCGGCGCTATGTAAAACTGCGACAAGGAATGGAGCCGGCGGGAGGAATTGAACACTCCATCTGCTGAAAACGAGTCAACCGCTCTAACGTTGAGCTACACCGGCAAAAATGGCTTCCCTACTATTCGGAACTTCCGACACCGCCTTTAGCGGTTTGCTCGCTTTTAGAGCGAGGGAGCAGTCTGTCGTAGATGGCACTGCGAGTGTCGAGGAGAAAGTTATAAACCGGCTCGGGAATTGAGCCGGCCAGGCCGCGGTGGAGTCCCGTGGCCAGTGCCACGCGGCCCAATGGAGTCAACGGGACGTGATAACGGGGAAGCAAAATTTGGACGAACCCATTCCGCCGTTTGAACTCGGTGATCGAGCTGTTAGCCTTCGTTCCGTAGACGTATTGGCCGTAAATGAAGTAGTCGACCGACCGCTTGGCGCAGGCCTCCATTGCCGCAGTGATGAGAGCGTTCGCCGGATTCTTGTCGAAGTGTCGGTTCATCGAAAGGATCTGCATGATCCTCGAGGTGTTGCCGACATACACCATTTTGATGAAACCGATGAGGCGGCCTTCGAAATAGGCGCCGATAAACTCGCTGCGGTCGACGTAGCTGGAGTTCTCGCGTTTGATGGTCGCATGGTCCTTGCCGTAATGCCAGAACTTACGACCTTGGCGCAGAGGAGTCTCATCGTAAATTTGTTTGATGCCCGCAATCAACTCGTCGTCGAAAGTCGCGAGGCGGACGGTGATACCCTTCTTCTGCGCCCGACGCGTGTTTTTACGAGACTCTTGGGGAAGCGATTCCCACCATTGGTTGAAATTGGACGAGGGGGCGGCGGCAACATTGTCCCAATCGACGAACTCCGTGTTGAACCGTGGCTGAACGTCGGGGATGTGCTGGGCGAAGGTGAAGATGTCGGCGCGCACACCCGTGTCTCGGACTGCCTGGACGAAGCCAGCGGGATTCTCAATCGGAGGGAAAGCCAGCCAGATCTCATCAAAGATTCGAGCGACCCTTAGCCACTTCCCTGAGACGACAATCTGACGTCCAAGGACTTTGAATCGCTCTGAGTCGTCGCTCGTGGGAACCGCAATATCGGCGGTACAGGACGCTCGGGCGGCAGGTGGGGAGGTGAGAGCTTGAGACACAGTTGGACAGATTGCGGCGAATTACATGGGGCGTTCTCGAACGGGATTGATCCGGAGAAGCGTCAGAATGCGGCCCAAGTGGTCGCAAAACCGAACGAGATTACGCATGACCAAATGGTGTCCGACAAAGAATGATCCGACAATCGCCAAGGTATAAAGTGGCATCGCCACGAACGACGTTGCGATCAACTTCGCTCGACCTTCGGGTCGTCGCATACTGATTCGACCGCGAAGCAGGGCGCGGCTCAGTAGAAAAGACCGGGTCCAACGTGACGGAGGCACGCTTTCATAGGCAGGTGCTTCGTTGCACCAGACGAAGACATGGCCTTTCTCTATCATCCGTCTGAAAAAATCCTGATCCTCTCCACCGATGCCAAATTGTCGGCGGAACGCCTCCTCCGTGCCATCGAGAATCGAACGACGAAAGAGGACATTTCCAGTTCGGCAGTTCACCCAGGTCTGCGGTGTGCCCGTTGGATACTCCGTTCGTTCACAGAATCTTCCCTTGATGAGCCAAGATGGTGGAGCCGAGTCGAAATGCGGCCGAACTGGGGCAAGTACGCCCGCCGCGTCGGTCTTATCCAAGGTGGCGAGAAGGTTCTCCAGCCAGTGAGGCACCACGAATTCGTCATCGTCGACAAACGCGACGAATTCGCCCGTGGCGTTTGCGAGCGCCTTGTTGCGAACCAAGGCGATGTTCTTGATTGGCTCCCACGCGTAAACCACCGGAAAAAGGCCCTTCGCTGCCCACCTGCGGGCGCTGGGCTCGGCCGAGCGTTCCTCGTCGTTGTCGGCGATGACAACTGAGAAAGTCACCGTGTCTCCCGTCTGCTGTTTTTCTAGAGATTCCAGCAAACGTTCGAGAAGACCGGGCCGCTTATATGTGCAGACGCAGACGCTGACGTGCCGGCGCGGGCGAGAAACGGGCAAATCTGAGGCATCAGTATGCATCGGTGTTCAGGAGCGACGACCGATGCCAAAGGGTGAAGCGGACTTGGCCGACGGGTTTCGCTGGCCTAAGGCTCCCTTCAAACGTGCCATCTGTTCTCCCCGATGGAACGCGATCAGTTCCGCGGAAACAGGCCGGTGCATGCGGGTCACGCAGGACCACCAGTAGCCGGCTATGTGATAGATGCCGCCGATGATCAGCGGGCTGTCACGCATTTGGAAAAAGCCACGTAACGTCTCCCACGCCGGGTGGCCGCCGACGTAGTAGGCCTTCCGGCCGTAGTGAAATTTGGAGACGAGCGGACTGTGATTGCCCGTGCCGATTTGCCGGTGGTGAAAGCAGATGCGTTCGAGAAAGGTCCGCGTTTCCCAGCCGCGCATGCGCGCCGTGGTGACCGCGATCCAGTCAATCGCGCCGCCTTTAATCGGCACGTATCCGCCTACATCAGCGAAGCACTGGCGGCGAAAGATCTGACACGCGCCAGACACGTGGGTCAGGTTGGCGTTGGCGTGCGCGTAGCTGTGATTGTTGGGCTGCGTGGCGTCCTCCACAAACGGCGTGCCGGCCACCCCCAGCTGCGGGCGCTCCGCGAAACGGGCCAGGAGGAATTCGTAGTAGTCGGGACCGAAGGTGATGTCGGCGTCGAGATTGCCGACGAGGTCAAACGTCAGACCATGCAGGCGGGCATAGGCGGCGGTGAAACAGGTCGCCTTGGCGGCAAACTGCCGGTCGCGGCGATCCGGCATGCGCAGGTATTCGATCCACGGATGCTCCTTGGCGTAGCGTTGGATGATGGCGTCGGTGCCATCCGTCGAACCATCACTCGCGATCACCCAGCGCAGCGGGCGGACAGTCTGGGCCACCACCGACTTGATGGTGTTCTCGAGATACGCCTCCTCGTTGCGGGCAGGCGTGATCAGGACGTAGATGAGCCGGGACGGATTCACGAGGCGGGAGCGGTTGCGGCCAGCCGGCCGGGATTCACTTTCGAGGGCGCGAGCTTCGACGCCAGATGTGCCAGCGCCTTGTACATCGTGGACTGGCCCCAGTGGAAGTAGGGCGTGCGCGCCGTCAGCAACGGATATTGCCGGTAGTAGAAGTTACCCGCCGGAGCCTGAAGATGCGTGAGGGTCCAGTCGGCGATTTTCTTCGCCAGGTCCAGCGCGGCCGGATCGCGATCGGAGAAATAGCAAAACGTGTCGATCGCCTGCGCCGCGCACTGGATGTCCACCGGGAAGGTGCGATTGTGGTAGTAGCGCGGACGACCCGACGGCTCGAAGAAGATCTCCTTGAAATACTTATAGCCCAGATCGAGCTGCGGATGGAAGGAGTCGTCGCCCGTGTAGTCGCAATAGCGACGCAGGCTGTCGAGATTGTAGGCGGTGTGAAAATTATCGACCCAGTGATATTTGGGTTCCTCGCCGTACCACCACGCGCCGTCGTTCAGTTGCCGCGTGCACGTATAGCGGACGGCTTCGCGGGCGACCGCGACGTACTCTGAGTTGGCGCGGTGGCGGGCGGTGCGGGCGAGCAGGCCGGCGCCGAGCAGGTTGGAGTTATGGACGGAGTTCTGGAAAACGCCCGTGTAACTCAGGCAGGTGCCGCTCGAGGTCTTTTCCCTCGGGAGGGTGAGGATCCAACGGCAGATGCCGTCGGCGACGTCGAGGTGCGCCGGATCGTGCCATTGCTCGTAAGCCTCGAGAAAGGCCTGCCCGATCAAGCCCGACCAGACGATGGTCGGCGTGTGGGCTTTCATGCAGCCGCTGCGGGTGGAGAAGTCGAAATGATTGCCCCAGCAATGGCCCGCGTAGCCGGGTTCGCGGTGCTGATCCAGCCAGGTCAGGCACTGCCGGGCTTTTTCGCGGAGGGAGTCGTCACCGGTGACGCCGTGCAGGATGGCGTAGCCCCAGGCCATGAAGCCGCGGCCCTTGGTCGAATCGAGCGGCACCACGCCCAGCAGCGGACGAAGATTGATCGGCGACTTCCAGATGGCTTGTTGGAGGATGCGCTCCGCAAAGAGATTTCCGAAGGCGAGCGGCCGCAGGTACGACGTCAGGCCGTCGCCGGGATCGTAACCCTTGTAGCCCCGCTCCTCGACCCAGCGTTGGACCCGCTGGAGACTGTCATTGATTTTTTCCTTCATGCGATGAGTGCCCCAAACGCGTTCAGACGACCTTGTCCTTGCTGCCGGTCGACTGGGCGATCAGGCCGTCGACGATGGCGAGGTAGTCGCCCTTGCGCTGCTTCCAGCTGTGCAGATCCGCATAGGCCGCGGCGTTGGTGATCATCTGCTGTCGCAGGGCGGGATCGCGCAGCACCTCGAGCATGGCGGTGGCGAGGGCGTCCACGTTACCCGACTCGAAGAAGCGAACCACGGAGTCGTTGAAATAGTACTGGTCAATCTTGGTCTTCGAAATCACCGCGGGGATGCCGCAGGACATGAACTCCATGATTTTCGTGCTGTAGGCCTCGTTGCCGAATGAGTCCGCGCGTTTCGGCACGACGCCCAGATCGGCGTCCGCCATGATGCGGGAGACCTGCCGCACGCCCACCGGCTCGAAGAATTTCACCTTGTCGTTGAGGCCTAGCTCGGCGGTCAGCGCGATCAGGGACGGCTTCATGTTGCCGTCGCCGTAGATGTGGAATTCCGCCTGCGGCAGCGCGGCGCTGACCTGCTTGAAGGCGCGCAGGGCGATGTCGAGGCCCTGGTGCCACTGGAGTCCGCCGGGGAAGATGACGATCAACCGGCCGTCATTGCGCGTGCGCGGCTGGGGTTTGAAGACCTTGCTGTCGACGTTGTTGATGAAGACGGAGCACTTGCCCTCGCTTTCGGTGCGGGCCTGGAATTTCTCCAGCCAGAGATGATTGGAGACGATGACGTGATGAGCGAAGCGGGCCGAGCAGCGCTCGACGAACTTGAGGATCGACGTCGCCATGTTCGCCTTCCCGCCGCTGAACTTGCTCGCGTAGAACTCGGGGACGATGTCGTGGATATCGAGGACGATCTGGGCTCCGGTCAGACGCGGATACCAGCCGGCGAACACGAGGAAGTCCGGCATATTGTGGATATGCACGAGATCGTAGTGCTGGCGGTAGTTGCTGCGGGTGATCCACCACGAGGAGAGCCAGAGAAAACGGAACAGCGGCCACATGTAGGAGAACATGGAGCGCTCGTTCTTGCCGAATCGATCCTGGAGCCGGATGACGTTTACCCCCTCGATCGTCTGTTGCTGGGGGAGGTCGGGGGAGCGACGCAGCGCCAGGACATCGACGCGATCGCCGCGCTCGGCCAAGGCCTCGGCGTAGCGCGTCACCCGGTTGTCGCTCTCGTAAAACGAGTGCGTCACCATGCAGATCCGGCGCGGGCGGCGGGGGGTGGGCCGCCGGTCCAGCCCGTGGGTGAACGTGGCGACGTCCTTGGGCAGAGCCTGCCAATATTGTCCGGCGTACTTGCTGCGAATATACTCGAGCAAGGCCGAATAGAATCCGGCGGGATAGGTTTTTGCGGAGGGCATGTCGCCGTCGAGCTGCAGGTAGTCAGGATGAACGTTGATCAGGACCATGCCGCCACGGGCGGCGATCCAGTCCAGCTTGCGCAGCCAGATTTCGGGTGACGTTTCCCGCAGGACCAGGAAAAGCGTCGAATCTTGGGGCAGGGTATAAGGCAGTTCAACGTAGCCGGCGTTCTCGGCGCGGTGGCCGTTGACGCCGCGGGCCGCGGCCGGAGCGGTCCCGCCCGGGCGCGGAATCCAGTACGGGAAAATGGTGCCGGCGCCCTCGGGTTGGACCTCAAAAGGATCTGTATCGAAGGTGGAGGAATCGTACTGGACCTCGAGGTCGTGAATCCAATCCAGGTTCCGCAGCATGAAGCCGGAACGGTAGCCGGATGCGCCCCACTCGCGGAGGTAGTGATTGATGCGGCGGGCGTTCTCATTGAAGCGGTCGCGGGAGGCGAACAGCTTGCCATCGTGCTTGAGGTCGTGAACGCCCACCTCGAAGCCGCTTTTGACGAGGTGAGCCCGCAGCTCCGGAGTCACCCGGTAATCGCCTTCGGGAATGAAATTGAAGGACGAGCGAAAGCCCAACTTGGCTTCCAAGTCGGAAAGAGCCCGAGATTTCGCCAAGCCGCTCTTTCCCTCCACGTCGTGGGTCAGTACCACGGCGAAACGCTTTCCGCCCGGCCAGCCCGGCCAGCCATCCGGGGTCCGGCCGGCGGCCTCGTGAATCGGCCAGTCTACCGCGGCGACGCGGCGCGCCTTGCGGGCGGCGATCCGGCGAAGAGACATGCGCAGCTTCCAGGGAATGTAGGGCTTGAGCGCATAGTAGAGACGTTGGTGAGGTCTCAGCATCTACGGCAAGCTGGCGGGAGGGGCATCGGCGCGCGATCTCAAAGCTGGGAAGGTTGGAGGCGAATGCGCCCCGTCCGAAGCGAGCGTTATCCAGCCATCAGTTGCTGCTGGAGGGCCGCGGGGACATAGGCCCGGGTCTTATTGAGCACGATGCCCACTTGGGCTTTGGACTCGGCCAGCAGCCCACAGGCGCCCTGAACCACCTCTCGGTCGGATTTTTCGGATTCAACGACGAGCAGCACCATGTCCATGAAACTGGCCAGGCGGGGAGTGATGCTGAGCTGGTTTACTGTCGGCATGTCGAAAATGATGTAGTCGAAGTCGCTGGCCTTCAACTTCGGCACCAGCTTGGAAAAGCGCTGCGGTAGATTGCGCGACAGGCGTTCGCTATTGCTGGTCTCGGCGACCACATAGAGGTTCTCGTGAACGTGCGCCTGGCTGCGAGCCTCAAGGAGTTCGTCGAGGCCCACAGTGGGGCGTCCTTTCACGAATTGCTGGGCAGAACCGTGGCCAATCGTCATATCGACGAGCAGGACATTGCCTTCGCCGGTTTCCGAGAGACTGCGCGCCAGACCGGCGGCCGTGGTCGTCACTCCAGAGCCGCTGCTCAGACCCGTAACCGCTACTAGCTTGGGCTTGTGGGTCAGGTTCTTGCTCTCGAAAAACCCAATCAGGCGGTCTCGGAGCGTTTCGTGAAAAAGATGAAGCGGGCTGCCTTTGAAAGCTTCCGGGTCGGCCGAGTCAGGATCTGAATCCCCGCTTTTGGCGTCACCCGCAGTCAATGCCAGCGCGTTGGAAGCTGCCAGCGACTTCTTTATTTCGCTGCCCTTGAGTCGAGGAATGGAGAGGAAGAGTGGGATCCGGAGCATGCGCTGGAGGTCGATGGGGCGGCGCACGGTTCGGTCGAGAAAGATTTCGATGAGGAAGGCCCACAGCAAACCGACCCCAATACCAGCGACGGCGCTCAATCCGACCTTCTTCAGGCTCATCTGCGCGCGAAACGCAGGCGAGGGCTTTTGGATAGTGGTGATGTTCGAGACTTTTCCGCTCCCCAGAGTTTGACTAATCCGGTTTTGCTCCAAGTTGGAAGCATAGAACTTGTAATTCGCCTCTTCGATCTCCTTGCGACGACGTAATTCGAGGATCTGCCCTTCCGAAAGATCTAAGCGAGCAGCGTCCGCTTTGAGTTTATCCGACTGGAGGTTTAGCGTCTTTATTTTGGCCTGAAGAGACATTATCTGCAGCCAGGTTGAAGAGGCTTCGGCGAGCTCCGCGTCCGGGCCAGCTGTAACATTCGACTCCATCGTCCTCACTTTGGTAAGTGTGGGATATTTCTCGCGCAATTTCTTTAGATTGGCCTCGGCTTCACTTCGTTTAGCTCGTACCTCTTTCACTCGGAGAGTCTCAGGAGTGAACTGAAGCAATAATTCCTGCTCAATTGCCTGAAGGCGGGCAAGCTGGGCAGAATTGGATCTGAACTCCTCAATTGCTTCATACGGCAATTCTGATTCGACCTCGGGGGACGCGGACTTGTTGTTGCTAGTTGGGGCGCTGCCCACCGCCGGACGGCGCCTGCGAATATCCTCGTATACGGCGATCCTGCCAGCGAGCTCTGCTTCATAGTTTGCAATCTCACGTCGGGTGGCCACCAGCCGACCGGCAATTTCTTCCTTGGCATTGTCGAGAGAAGTGATGCCGGCTTTGCTGAGTTCCTTGCGAAGGTCTTCCTCAGTTTGGTTTAATCGAGAGCGGAGAGTATCGGCTTCTTGTTGAAGCGCATCACCCAACATTCCAGCTGCACGATGCGTTTCGAGATGAAGCTTTAGGTAGCGCTCGATCACCTCTTGTAAGATCGGGCGCACCAAATCAGGGTCCGGGTGACGAACCGTAAGGCTGATTACACTGCTTCCTGGTGCGATGTAGACAATTAGTCCGCCTCGTATAGCATTGGCGGCTTCGACTGCTTCCTTGCCTCCTCCAAGCTTGGCAAGGATTTTTTCGGGCCCAACTGAGTCGGCGACTTCCTTTGCCAAATCGCCACTGCTCAGGATCTCCTGTTCCGTGTTCATGATGGCCGCGCCTTTTTCATCTGGCGTCTTGGTGTTTACACCCGACTGCTGGCCAGGCGTGGGCTTGCTCTCAGAAACGACGTAGCGCACGAGGAGCTTGGCTTCCGACTGGTAAGGCGGTGACTCGTTGCGAAAGAGTGCGAGTGCACCCAGCAGGCCGGCGAGCGTGCAGAGCAGGATCTTCCACTTGTGGCGGAACAGGACGTAATAGATGTCGCCCAGTTCGAGTCCGTGATTCTGCGGAGGAGTGGCTTGCGGGTTCATAATAGGAATTCTGGTTCGGTCTGCAGTGAATGGGCTTGCTCGGTAAGGATCGTCGGACGGTTTTGAAAAGGAGACCGGTGGCTCAGGCGAGGTGCTTGTACGCCGCCGCGCCAATCAGGCGGGAAAGTCCGCCGGGAAGGGCGCGGAAGAACCGGTTGTGCCAGCCGCCCGACGCTTGGTCGGCGGAGCTGACGAAGGTGTTTTTCTCACGGTCGTGGCGAAGGTAGGTCACCGGGCGTTCCTGGGTGCCCCACGAGAGCTTGAAGCGGCGCAGGCCCTCGTTGACAAGGGAGGTGCGACCGAAGTCCAGGGAGGCAAAGCCGTCAGTGGCATACCGCTCGATGGCCCGCCACATCACGAGATTGTTCCCGCGGAGCTGCTGGAAGCGTTCGTCCGAGGCACCGAATTTGTAGAGGACGCTGCGGCCAAAATGAAAGAAGACTGCTCCGGCAATCGTGGTGTCGCCGCTGCGGGCCAGCACGATGCGGCCGCGGCCGGCGGCGATGATGTGGCGATGAATCTGTTCGAAAAAGCGAAACGGCTGCGGCGGCAGGCCGTGGCGGGTGCGCGTCTTGCACAACAACGCGTAGAACTGCCGCATGCCGGACAGTTCCTCTGAAAATTCGATGCTGACGTTCTCCTGCTCGGCTTTGCGCACGGCCCGGCGGACCGCACTATCAAGCGTGGCGAACAGAGCCTTCGTATCGGTCGTCAACGCCAGCTGATGGCCAAAATAGGAAACTGACGGAGGGAAATCGCAGTCCTGCGGGGCGGTCCCGCGCAATTCGTAGTATTTCCAGCGCCGGCTACGGGCAAACGACAGCGCCGAATCAAACAGGGTTCGAAACGAATCCGGCGCAGAATGTAGCGCCGGGCATTCGTCGGTGAACGGGAGGGAGATGCCCCGCCGCCCGGTCAACCAGCTGTTCACCTCCATCATGGGCAGGATGCCTGCGGCGGCGTCGTTGCCGGAACCGCGCAGGTAATACGGACTGTAGCCGTAGGAATCGACCAGAACCCGCGCCCAGGCTTGGGTGTGAAAGATCGATGCGCCGGGGAAACGAGCGATCCGTGAGTCCCAGTCGGAATCATGGAGTGGATTGATCAGATCCGGCGAATTACCCGGCTGCGGCGTCATACGTTCGAGACTTTCCCTCGTGGCCCGGATGGCAGCCGACGAAAGGGCACCAGGCTCACCCGGGTGAAACGTCGCCGAAAACAAAAGCGGAAGCCGGGTGCGCGCGAAAAGTTACGCTGCGGTCGTGGCCGCGCCCTTGCCGCCCGCGGCGGGCGTGCCGTTTTTGCCGTGGGAGGCGGTGGCGGACGGCTGGCTGGTGTTGCGCGGCACCGGGAAGGGCGCGCTGCTGCCGCTCCAGAGCGCGACGGGCGCGCCCTGATTGGCGAGGGACTTGGACGACGCCTCGAGGATGCGAACCACCTCCAGGCCACTGGCGCCCGAAGTCAGCGGCACGGTGCCGTTCGCGATGCAATCGGCGAAGTGCTGGCACTCGTTGTGCAGCGGTTCGTCGTGCTTGATATACGGCGAGTAGGTGTCGCCGTAGTGATAGGCATATTGGAACTCGGCGAAACTGTTATAGTGTGGCGGACGCTCCACGCGCACGTCGTACACCTTGATCTTCTCGAGGGGCGCGATGTCATCATAGACAATCATGCGCTTGCTGCCGACGATCGTCATCTCGCGCACCTTGCGCGGATCGTGCCAGCTGCTGTGAATGATCGCCGAGCGCTCCTTGGTGAAGTGGAGGCTCATCGACGTCATGTCCTGGATGCCCGGCGTCAGGCTCGCGCCACCGCGGCAGTTCACGCTTTGCGGCAGCTCCTGCATGATGTGCAGGATGATCGAGATATCATGTGGCGCCAGATCCCAGGCGACGTTGATGTCCTTCTGGAAGAGTCCGAGATTCAGGCGTCGGGCGGCGATATAGCGCAGGTCGCCGAGGTCGTGATTGTCGACGATCTCCTTGATCTTACGGACGGCGGCCGAGTAGAGGAACGTGTGGCCGACCATGACCACGAGACCGCGCTGCTTGGCGATCTGGATGAGCTCTTCGCACTCGCTGGTGGCGCAGGCCATAGGCTTCTCGATCAGCACATGCTTGCCGGCCTCGAGGCAGCTTTTCGCCATCGGGTAATGGAGGCGCGCCGAGGTGGCGATGACCACGGCGTCGACCTCCGGGTCGTTCACCAGCTTGGAAAAATCAGTCTCGCCCGCGACGTCCGGGTAGAGGGAATGCATGTGCTTGAGCCGTTTTTCGCTCAGGTCGCACACGGTCTTCAACCGGCATTCGGGGAGGGAGCGAAAGTTTCGCACTAGGTTGGGTCCCCAATATCCGAAGCCGACGATTGCCACTGTGATGGGCTTTTTCATATCGATGAGAGTTTGCTGCCGGTGGGTTTCAGGAGATGCGCGCGGCCGACACGGCTGCGTCCTTCTTCAAATTGAGTTCGCTGGCCGTCGGTGTGACCGCCACCGGTTCCTGTCCGGGTGCCACCGCTCGGCGGTGCCGGCACATGTCCAACACCTGGGTGAGGATCGCAGGTATGGTCTTGAAGAGGATCTTCACATCAAGCCCCAGCCGCTTTTCCGTGGCGTACTGGATATCCAGCTGGATCATGCGCTCGAACGTCGTCCGATTCTTGCCGGAGACCTGCCACAGTCCGGTCAAGCCCGGGGCGGCGTGAAACCGCGTGCGCTGGGTCGCGGTGTAGTTGTCGTACTCGTAGGGAATGCAGGGACGCGGGCCCACGATGCTCATTTCCCCCTTCAGCACATTGATTACTTGGGGCAACTCGTCCAAGCCGCAGGCCCGGATGATCCAGCCTCCGGGGATGAGACGGGAGTCCCCCTTGGCGTCGAGCTTCTGCATGGGGACGTTGGAACGCATCAAAGTCGCAAAGTGGGCTTGGTGACCTGCAGTATCGGCCCCAACGTGCATCGTCCTAAATTTATAAAGCCGGAATCTGCGGCCCAAATAACCGACGCGCTCCTGTTTGAAGAAGATCGGACCGGGCGATGCGATGGACATCAACACGGCGACGATGAAGGTGCCGAGGGCAAGGAACGGCAGAGCGGCGCAGCAAAATGCGAGGTCAATCGCCCGCTTCCAGGCGGGAAGCGGAGCCGGCACGATCGCGGCGCACCGGGTCGGAGGGGAGTTGACGCTCAAGTTGGCCAAGGTCCGAAAATTTCAGGCAGGTTCCACCACAGCGTTACAGGGCGGCGGGCGTCAGGCGATCAGCCGGATTTCAGTGCGATCCACGCTCAGCTGGGCACCACACTGGAGAAAGGAAAGGAGCAACGTGACCCGATTGCGTTCATCGCAGTGTTCAAGAATCGTACCGGCCACGCCCTGCATGGGACCGGAGATGACTTCGACCTGATCACCGGTTCGAAGTGAAGGTCTGAGCGTCACGATGTCGCCCGTCTCTGCCGCCCAGCCCTTCAGGTTCTCGATTAATGAATCCTCAACGATGGCGGGGGCGCTGCCGACCGAAACCACGCTGAGCATCTCGGGTGCATAGCGCACGGCCCGGTAGTAGACTTGAGGGTCAAACTTGCAGAAAAGATAACGCGGAAACAGCGGGCCGACCACCGAGCGCCGCTGCCGGCGAATGGTTCGATTCTGGCGTAGGCGCGGAAAGTAAGTCTCCAACCCGAGCTGCTCGCTGCAGAAACCAGCAACGTGCGCTTCCTTCAAAGGTTTGGTGTGAAGACAGTACCAGTGCACGGGCGATTCCAGATTCAGGGGGAGCGAGACCAAAAGGGAGGGCTGATGTGGTTGAAACAAGCTGCCGCCATTGCGGTGCGGGTGATCGGACCGAGAAGGGAGTTAACTGAGTGAGTTGTACCTTGACCGACCAGCGTGGAAAGCGGTTGGAGCTGTCACCTTGAGCGTCACATTGCGTTGAAACATAAGCGTAAAAGCCAAACATCAGGTGGGTTTACCCCACTGGCGGAACGCATTTCTCGGGAAGAGTACGGCAGAAGTGGCATGGCGTTTTGCCGCCGGACTCGTCTGGGGAGATGGTCACTCAGGATTCTGCATTTGTTTTCAGCTTCTCAACGGGAGTTGGTGTGCGAACGAAGGGACTTGCGACTATGAGAGCGACTTTCGCTGCGTATGAGGGAATGAGCCTACGTGCGCCGCCCTGCAACCTTTATGCGTGGCACGGGTAGATATATGTAATGCAGTGCCCGAACAGACCTATTTCAGGGCAGCGCGGGACGTCTTTGGGACATAGGATTTCGCCCCAACCGCGCGTGGCGCTGCGCTCCTGCGCCGAAGGCGGATAGGTTCCGCCCGACGCGCGGATCGCGTGGAAGCAGGAACCACGAAGGGAGGTACGCGCGGCGTGAATGCACGTCGCGCACAGGAGGCAAATCAGGACGCAGGCCTCTGGCTCGCCGGGGTGAACGGATGCGGGGCAGTTCCGCCCAGGCCGGCCGTTACGTCGACGGCACCGCGAAGAATTCCACGATGTGCTGCAAGCCGTGGTAACCACGCGCCTGGAGCCGGGCCTTGATCTTGTCGATGGCGGCCTGGAGTTCGGCCGAAGATTCACTGTCGAGTTCCTCGATCACGGGCGATCCCCGGCGCAACAACGGATAGCGGCGGCTTCCGCCCACGTCCGCGCTGTAGAGCACGGCACCGCGCTCGGAGAAGCCGCTGCGATAAACGACGCCGGCCTTTTCAAAGGCGGCCATCGACCGATAGATCGTCACGAGGTCGCAGGTGGCCGTTCCCGCTTTGGCGAAGAGCTGCTCGATCGTCGTCGGCTGATTCGTCCGCGCCAGGGCGTCGAGCAAGGCGATGCGGGGCGTTGTCACCCGCAGGCCCGACGACTTCAATCGTGCGACCAGCAATTCGCGATCAAGGGGACCTGCGCTGGACGCATCGGACTGGACGGACGGGGGAGTGGGCGTGGCAATCATTTGAAAGGAGCGTTGGGATTTCTTCCTCAGGCATGCGCCACCGGAGCCACGCTCCGGGATGATCTGCCTTCAGCGGCGGTCGCCTCTTGAGCCAGGCAGCGCTGGATGGCCTCACGCAGCTGGGCCTCATCGAACGGTTTCATCAGGGCCGCGTCGGCGCCCGCGTCGGTGGCGGCGGCAACACACGCACTGCTGGTCAGCAGCCGGCTGCCACCTGAAATCGCCAGCACCTGCACGGATGGCTGGAATTTCTTCAGACGGCGAATCACCTCCAGACCCGACACGTCGGGCATGTTGACGTCCGTGATCACCAAATCGAAGTACAGGAGTGCGAGAGCAGACAGTGCTTCCGAGCCGGAGTGGACCGAAACGACATGATGGTCGTTGAGCCAAATTGCCAAAAGCGAACACACGTCCGGTGAGTCGTCCGCAATGAGGATGGAAAGGCGCTTCATGATCGGCGTCCCTCTTCCGCACCACAGGCAGCGCTCCCCACGATTCCCGCTTCGATCTGGCAGCCGATGCCTGCGGCCCGGTGCTCTGAGAATAGGGGGTGGGCGGGACTCATGAGGAGAATGCCTGCAAAGCCTAGAGCGGGCCAAGATAGGTTTATATATATCAACCCACTTAATATAATAGTGTTACGTTGGTTTGCCTGTTTTGATTTTTGCTTCCGTCCGGCACCGCTTTGTAACAAATCACTGACGAAGACCTGGAATCGTCGGCCAAATAAAATCTTAAAGACTTCAATTAGAGTGATATAAAAAACAGCACTCTGTTGTAAGTAATTCCGACACCGCATGGGGCGAATCCCCGATGCGGTTCCCGGTGGGATACAGCTTGGGCGAAGCAGAGTCCCGCTCGGCCACGGCGCAGCCCGTCGCCAATGGGCTCCGCGCCCATTGACGTTTCACTGGTGCGCGGGGTGCGGGCTGATTAGACGCGGGCGAGGGCGTTCTCGAGGTCGGTCTGCAGATCGGCGAAATCTTCGATGCCGATCGACAGGCGAACGTAGTCGGCGGACACCCCGGAGGCCTTCTGCTCGTCGGCCGTCAACTGACTGTGCGTGGTGCTGGCGGGATGGATTGCGAGCGACTTGGCGTCGCCGATGTTGGCCAGATGGGAGAAGAGCTTGAGACTCTCGATCAGTTTTCGTCCCGCGTCATAGCCGCCTTTCACCCCGAAACCGATGAGGCCACCGAAGCCACCGCTGAGATATTTTTTCGCGGCAATGTGATTCGGGCTCGTCTTCAGGCCGGGATAATTGACCCACACGACCTTGGGATGGGAGGAGAGGAACTCCGCCGTCTTGAGGGCGTTGGCGCAGGTGCGCTCCATCCGCAGGTGGAGGGTCTCGAGGCCCTGCAGGCCGGTCCAGGCATTGAACGGCGAAATGCAGGCGCCGATGTCGCGCAGCAACTGGAGTCGCATTTTGAGGATGTACGCGATGTTCGCGCCGCCGGCCGGGGCAAAGCTCTTGAACGCGTCCCAGTGCACCAAGCCGTGGTAGCTGGCGTCGGGCGTCGTGAAGCCGGGGAACCGGCCGTTGCCCCAGTTGAAATTTCCGCCGTCCACCACGATGCCGCCGATCGAGGTGCCGTGGCCGCCGATGTATTTGGTCGTTGAATGCACGACGACGTTTGCGCCCCACTCGAAGGGCCGGTTGAGGTACGGCGTCAGGCAGGTGTTGTCGATGATCAGCGGCACGCCCGCCTCGCGGGCAATCACGGCGACTTCCTCGAACGGGAAAATGTTGAGCGCCGGGTTGCCGAGGCCCTCACCGTAAAACGCCTTCGTGTTGGGCCGCAGGGCGCGGCGAAAACTGTCGGGATCGCCGGCGTCCACGAAAGAAACCTCGATGCCCAGCTTCGGCAGCGTGTGGTGAAACAGGTTGTACGTGCCACCGTAAAGCTGGGCCACGGAGACGAGATGATCGCCCGCGCCCGCGATGTTGAGAATGGCGTCGGTGATCGCCGCCTGACCCGACGCGTGCGCCAGCGCGCCGCTGCCGCCTTCCAGCGCCGCGATGCGCTGCTCGAAGACATCCGTCGTCGGATTCATGATCCGCGTGTAGATGTTGCCGAGTTCCTTCAGCGCAAAAAGGTTGGCGGCGTGCTCGGTGTCGCGGAAGACGTAACTGGTCGTCTGATACAGCGGCACGGCGCGCGACCCGGTGGTCGGGTCCGGCGTCTGTCCGGCGTGAAGGGCTTTGGTTCCGAATCCGGGCTTGGTCGTCATGCGGGGGAGTTGGGTTGGGACGGACGTGAACCTCTGACGCAAAACAGGGAATCGGCGGCGTCAATCCCGCAGCGGAACGAACGCACCCGACCGGCAACCCGGACTTGAGTTCGCCGACGCGCGCGTTTCCCTAGCGGCTCGATGGCCAGCTATCCAACCACCCCCGGCGCCCGCGAGCACACCTACGATGCGATTGTCATCGGCTCGGGTATCAGCGGCGGCTGGGCAGCGAAGGAATTGTGCGACCAGGGCCTGCGCACACTCGTGCTCGAGCGCGGGCGCGATGTGCAGCATCGGCAGGATTATCCGACCGCGTTGCTGAACCCGTGGGACGTCCCGCACCGCGGCAAGAAAACGCAGGCGCAGATCCGGCAGAATCCGGTGACGAGCCGCTGCTACGCCTTCAACGAGACGACGGAGCATTTCTTCGCCAAGGATCGCGAGCACCCCTACATTCAGGAGAAGCCCTTCGACTGGATTCGCGGGTATCAGGTCGGGGGCAAATCGCTCATCTGGGCGCGGCAGACCCAACGCTGGAGCCGATTCGATTTCGAGGGGCCGGCGCGCGATGGTTTCGGCGCCTGGCCGATCACCTACGACGATCTGGCACCGTGGTACTCGCATGTGGAGCGTTTCGTGGGTATCAGCGGGAATCGCGACGGCCTCGAAACGCTGCCCGACGGCGAGTTCCTGCCCGCCTGGGAAATGAACGACGTCGAGAAACACGTCGGGGCGAAGATCACCGGCGCGTTTGCTGGGCGTCACGTCGTCCAGGGACGCTGCGCCCACCTCACCGAGCCGCAGGCGCAACACCTCGAGCAGGGCCGCGGCAAGTGCCAGGCGCGCAACCTGTGCTACCGCGGGTGTCCGTTTGGTGGATACTTCTCGTCGAACTCATCGACGCTGCCCTGGGCCGCACGCACCGGCCGCCTCACCCTTCGCCCGCACTCCGTGGTGGAGTCGATTCTTCACGATGCCGCGACCGGCCGCGCCCGGGGCGTGCGCGTGGTCGATGCGGTGACGAAACAGGTGACCGAGTTCTTCGCCCGCGTGATTTTCGTGAACGCGGCCTGCCTCAACACGAACCTCATCCTGCTCAATTCGAAGTCGGCCCGTTTCCCCGCCGGCCTGGGCAACGACCACGGGCTGCTCGGGCGGTTTGTCGCGTTTCACAATTATCGCGGCAGTCTCTCGGCTTCGTTTCCCGGCTTCGAAAATTCCTACTATTCGGGCCGCCGACCGACGCAGCTGATGATGCCGAATTTTCGCAATGTGCGGAAACAGGAGATGGATTTTCAGCGCGGCTACATGGTGTTCTTCGGGGCGTCGCGGAGCGGCTGGACGCAGGGCAACGGCCAGCTCGGCGTGGGCGCGGCCTTCAAGGCGAGGGTGACGCGTCCGGGCCCGTGGGGCATTTCGATGATGATGCAGGGCGAGACCGTGCCGCAGCATGAGAATCATGTCCGCCTCGCCACCGATCAAACCGACTCGTGGGGCGTGCCGCAGCTCGTGACGTCGATCGGGTACACTGACAATGACGTGAAGCTCATGCGCGACTTCCTGCAGGAAGGGGAGGCGATGCTGACCGCCGCCGGCGCCACGGGCATCACCAAACATGACAGCAAGCAGTCGCCGGGTTTGGACATTCACGAGATGGGGGGCGTGCGCATGGGCACGGATCCCCGGACGTCCCTGCTCAATCGCTGGAATCAGCTGCACGCGTGCCCCAACGTCATCGTGACCGACGGAGCGTGTATGACCTCCACGGGTACACAGAATCCGTCGCTCACGTTCATGGCGCTCACGGCGCGGGCGGCCAGCCACGCCGTGGCGGAACTCAAACGCGGCCAACTATGAATCGCCGTGAAGCCATTCGTCAGGGGGGAATCGCAACCGCCGCCGTCGCGTTGTGGGCGGGACTCCCGGCCCGCACGTGGGCGGCGCTGGCTGCGCCCGCGAGCGCGTCCGCGGCCGACGAAGCGCTGCTCACGCTGGTGGGCGACACCATTCTGCCCTCGACAGCCGATTCACCGGGCGCCGGCTCAATCGGTATCGGACGCTTCATCCTTGTGATGACCGAGGACTGCTTCAGTCCGGAGACAGTGGTGGCGGTGCGTACTTGCGGGCGTGAAGTCGAGGCCGAGAGTCGCGGCCGTTTTGCGCGGCCATTCGCGGCGCTGAGCCAGAGCGAGCGCGAGGCGGTGTTGATCGCCTACGAAAAGCGGGCGGCGGCGGAGACCAAGGGGCGCGCGTTGAATCCATTTCGGCACGTCAAGGAACTGACGCTGCTCGGATATTTCACCTCGGAGCCGGGAGCGACCCTGGCGTTGCGCTACGATCCCGTGCCCGGGGGCTTTCGTGGATCCGTGCCACTGGCCCCGTCCGACCGCAGCTGGTTGCAGCCCTGAAACGCCGCGCGGCCGACCATGGGCCGAACGGCTAGTATCCGGTCGGCCCATGGGGAACGGGGCGATTTCCTGTTACACTGCGGGCGGTCAAGCACCGCACTATGAAGATGTTTTCCGCCCCGTCTTCCTTCAAGGTCGGCCCGCCCCCGGGCGCAGTGCCCGCGTCGGCGAACGAATCGTCTCTTCCGGTCTGGAAACGCATCCTCGATCTCATGTGCTGCCTGGCGGCGCTCCCGTTTTTTGTGCTTTGCACTCTGGCCGCCGCGGTCATGACCGGCATCGCGTCACCGGGACCAATCTTCTTCCGACAGGAACGCGTGGGGTTTCGCGGCCGGCGTTTCAAATTGTACAAGTTTCGCACGATGCACGTGCGGGCGGATGTCACGACGCACGAAGCCCATTTCAACGCCCTCGTCCAGTCCAACGGGCCGATGCAGAAACTCGACGGCAAGGGCGACGCGCGTTTGATTCCGGGCGGCTGGCTGCTGCGGGCGACCGGCCTCGATGAACTGCCGCAACTCCTGAACGTGCTGCGCGGCGAGATGAGCATCGTCGGGCCGCGGCCGTGCATTCCGTATGAATACAGCCAATACTCGGCGACGCAGCGGGAGCGCTTCGCGGCGGTGCCCGGACTGACCGGTCTCTGGCAGGTTTCGGGGAAGAACCGCACGACGTTCGATGAGATGATCCGCCTGGATATTCGCTATGCGCAGACGCTCTCGCCCGGGTTGGATCTCCGCATCATTTTGCGCACGATTCCGGCGCTGTGCACGCAGCTCTCCGACGTGAGAAAGGCAAAGGCGGCGGCTGCGGCCGCAGCGGCTCAGTCAAAACCCGTGGAGACGTTGCTGGCTGACGCGCGCGGACTCGAGGCGCCGGTCGTGACGGCGTTGGTGCGTTGAACGGCCGGCGGGTGGGATTGCGTTGTACCGTCCACCGCCGTTGGGGGACAGGCGGGAGGCCTGCGCTCCCGGGGAGGGAACCGGCAGGGCTCCTGCTTGAGCAGGGAGAAAGTTCGCCGCAGCCTTGCGCGTCCCCTCCGGTTTTGCGCTTCTCATCTGCTGTTCCTCCTTCTGCTTGATGCCCTCCCCGCCCGCCTCGCCTCTGCCGCTGCCTGCGTTGTCTCCGGACCGCGCCGGGTCGCGTGCTAGCGCCACGCGGAGCCGCAAACCGCCGCGGGCAGCCTTCGGTCCCAACATCGTGGCGGCCGGGTTGTGCGCCATCGTCACGCTCGCGTACGCCGGCAGCTTCGGGCAGCTGGTCTTCGACGGGGCGCTGTCACCCTTTGTCGGATACGGCATTCTCTCGGCGCTGATTTCGAGTGTCACCGTGCTGGTCGCCTTCTCATGGCGCAGTTCGTTTCCGTTCAGCGTGGGCGGTCCCGACTCAAATCCGTCGGCGGTGCTGGCCGTCACGCTGACGGCGATCGCCGCTGAAATCATCGAGGCGGGCGGACCAAAGTCGCCGGAACTGCTCCCGACGATTCTGATGTACGTGTTCGTCTCGGCGATCGGCTGCGGCCTCGTCGTGCGCCTGCTGGGTGAACGCGGCGGCGGACGCTACGTGCGTTATCTGCCGCATCCGGTCATCGGTGGTTTTCTCGCGGGCACGGGATATCTCCTGCTGGCGGGATCATTTCGCAGCCTGACGGGACGCAGCCTGAGCCTGGAGACGCTGCCCGCCGTGTTGACGGTGAGTCCGTTCGCCGGCCTCACCGCGCTCGGGGTGGCGATCGCCCTGGTGATCCTGTCCCGGACACTCCGGCACTACGCGGTTATTCCCGGAGTGATCGTCGTGGCCGTGATCGCCTTCCACGGCATCCGGGCACTGCTTGGCATCGATCTCGCCGCCGCGCAAACCGCCGGCCTGCTGCTGCCGAGACTGCAACTGGGCGGGTGGGAGAGCGTGGGCAGCCTGCCGTTCGGAGACGTGCGTTGGGATCTGATTCTGTTTCACGCGAAGGATTTTGCCGCGATGACGATCGTCGTGATCGTCGCCACGCTGCTCAACACCACGAGCATCGAGCTGGCCAGCGGTCGCGATGCCGACGCGGACCGGGAGCTGCGCGCGATCGGCATGAGCAATGTGCTGGCCGGGATTTTCGGCGGCATGGTCGCGAGCAATTCGTTCAACCGCTCCATGCTCAACCTGCGCGCGGGAGCGACCTCGCCCTGGGCGGCGCGCATGGCGGCGGGCCTCATCGTCGTCGTCATGGTCGCGGTGCCGGGTGCGGTCAGCCTGCTGCCGCGGCCCGTGCTCACCGGTCTGATTCTGTTTCTCGGCGTGAACCTCATGATCACGTGGGTCGTGGAGTCGCGCCGGACGCTGACCCGGATGGATTACCTCGTGGTGCTCGCGATTCTCGGCATCGTGATCGTCCTCGGGATCGTGGCCGGCGTCGTGGCCGGAATCTTCATCGCGTGCGTGACCCTGGCCGTGACGCTCAGCCGCAGCCCCAACGTGCGCCATGCTTTCACCGCCGAGAACCGCCGCGCGAATGTCGAGCGCGGGCCCGAGCAGCTGGAACTGCTGCGCACGCATGGCGCGGCCATGCGCGGCTACTCGCTGCAGGGCGTGTTGTTCTTCGGCACCGCGACGCGTTTGCTCGAGGAGATCCGGCGCGGGCTCTCCAACACCGCGATCGTCCTGCTGGATTTCCGGCTCGTGCAGGGCGCCGACGGCTCGTCGATCGTGATGTTCCGACGGTTGCAGGTCGTCTGTCGCGAGGCCGGGGTGCGGATCGTGCTGACCGGCCTGAATTCCCGCCTGGCGTCGCTGCTGACGCGCGGCGGCTTCGAACTCGGCGCGGCCCACGTGCGGCGCTTCGCCGATCTCGACCGCGGCCTCGAGTGGTGCGAGGAGTTCATCCTTGGTCAGACCGACACGCCGCGCACGTTGACGGACGTCCTCGACACCGCCCTGACCAAGGTCGGCAGCCGGCTGCTGCTGGAATTTGGCGAACATCGCAGCGTGCCGGCGGGAGGCTTGGTGGTGCGTCAGGGCGATCCGAGCAATGAAGTGTATTTCGTGGAGAGCGGTCGGGTGCAGGTGCTGATGCGTCTGGGCGCCGGCGCCGACGACTCGAAGCGACTGCGCACGTTTGGTCCGGGATCGATTGTCGGTGAGATGGGTTTCTTCTCCGGCGAACCGCGGAGCGCGGACATCGTGGCGGAGAAGGATGCGGTGGTGCTTTGCCTCACGCGTGAACGCCTGGCTGCGATCGATGCCGCGCATCCGGCACTCGCCCGCGCCATCCAGCGCCACGTCATCGCCACGCTCGCCCAACGCCTGCGCTCGGCCAACGACGAGATCCGGGAGCTGTTGTGAGCCACGTCTGCATGTTCTTGCCGGCGGCGGTGGCGCGGCTTGCCACGGCACCGGCTTCAGCTCCACCTTCCGTCATGCCCGCATCCCCTTCCGGTCGTTTTCTGTCCAATTCCCGTGCTTCCCGGCGAGTCCGGATCGCGGTTCTTTGTGGGATCGGTGCGATGGCACTGTCGTCCTGCAAGCGAGCGGAAACGGCTGCGAAGGTGGAAACGAAATCGCACGCTACGGTACCGGCGGCTGCGACTACGCCCGTTGCGGTTGCCCCCAAAGCGCCGGCGGCCACGCTGCCTGAACCGGTGCGCAAACTCCTCGGTCGGTGGCTGCGATCCGATGGTGGGTACACGCTCGAACTCAAGAGCGCCGAACTCAGCGGTGTGCTGGAGGCGGGCTACTTCAATCCCAAGCCGATTCACGTCTCGCGCGCCATCTGGATGCAGGGCGCGACCGGGTTTCAGGTGGTCGTGGAGCTGAACGACGTCGGCTATCCGGGTGCAACCTATGTGCTGTCCTATGATCCCCAGTCCGATCAACTCGCCGGCAAGTACAACCAGCCGGCGATGCAGCAGTCGTTCGACATCGAATTCGTCCGGCAGAAGTAGCCGGCGACAGGCACCGCGGCGTGCTGCGCGAAAGTACTAGGCCTGTTTTTCCCGGAATTGTTTGATCTCGAATTTTCTCCGCGCAACGTGAGCGCGTTCTCATACCAATCGCTCTTTGCCTTTGGACTTTAGCCGTGGCTACGAGCGCCAACGAGTGGCCGAACGACCACTCGCTGGCGCTCGTAGCCACGATCGATCCAGAAGTCCAAAAGCAAGGAGCGATTGGTATCACGCGCGTTTTCCGGCTATTTTCCGAGCTGGCACAACGCGCGCTGATGACCCGGTTCCACCGTCCTTCAACCTTTCGCGCCAGAGCCCATGCCGCATGATGTCACGCTGATTGCCACGATTTCCGTCGGCTTCGTGCTGGCCTTCGTCTTCGGCTACCTCGCAAACCGGCTCCGCCTGCCGCCGCTGGTGGGGTACCTGCTGGCGGGCGTCGCGATCGGCTCGCTCATGCCGAATCTGGTGGGCGATTCGGCCATGACGTCGCAACTGGCCGAGATCGGTGTGATGTTGCTGATGTTCGGCGTGGGTTTGCATTTCTCGACCGCTGACTTGATGGCGGTGCGGCTGATCGCGATCCCCGGTGCGATTCTCCAAATCCTGATTGCCACGGCGATGGGCTTGGGCCTGGCAACGTACTGGGGCTGGACTCTGGGCGCGGGTTTGGTGCTGGGCCTGAGTCTTTCGGTGGCGAGCACGGTCGTGCTGTTGAAGGCGCTCGAGGAGCGCAACGGCGTCGGCACGCCCAACGGTCGCATCGCGATCGGCTGGTTGATTGTCGAGGACCTGGCGATGGTGCTGACGCTCGTGTTGCTGCCCGCCTTTGCCGGTGCGCTGGGCGGTCAGGTTCCGGCCGAGGCGCATCTCGGGGACGAAACACTGCTCGAGAGCCTGGTGCAGACGATGGTGAAGGTGACGGCCTTCGTGATGATCGTTTTGTTCTTCGGGCCGAAAGTGTTGCCGTGGATTCTCCGCCAGGTGGCGCGCACGGGTTCGCGCGAGCTGTTCACGCTCTGCGTGCTGGCGTTGTCGCTCGGCATCGCGTTCGGATCGGCGAAACTGTTCGATGTGTCGTACGCTTTGGGCGCGTTCTTCGCCGGCGTCGTACTCAGCGAATCCGATCTCAGCCACAAGGCGGCGGCGAATTCGCTGCCGCTGCAGGACGCGTTTGCCGTGTTGTTCTTCGTGTCGGTCGGCATGGTGTTCAATCCCGCCATCCTCATCGAACAGCCGCTCAAGGTGCTGAGCGTCCTCGCGATCATCATGGTCGGAAAATCCCTGATCGCGATGGGCATCGTCCTGGCGCTGGGCTACCCGCTGAGCACAGGTTTGACGGCGGCGGCGGCGCTGGCGCAGGTGGGTGAGTTTTCCTTCATTCTCGCGGGCCTGGGCATCACCTACAAACTGCTGCCGGCCGAAGGTCTGAGTCTGGTGCTCGCCGGTTCGATTCTGTCCATCACGTTGAACCCGATTTTCTTCAGCGCGGCGGATGCGCTCGGCCTCCGGCTGCGGCGGAGTTCGCGCTGGAAACACCTCTACGAGGAAGGCCGGGGCCGGCCGTACGCGCGGCTACTCGCGGAGTTGGATGCCGGACGCGTGCTGGTCGAGAAAAAGGCCGAGGCGCACAAGACCTTCACGCCATCCGAACTCGTCAGTCACTTTCCGTTGTTCGCCAGTCTCTCGCCCGACGATCGCGAAGTGCTGCTGCTGCATTTCGAATCCAAGCGGGCGCAGCCGGGCGATCGGTTGATTCGGGCGGGCGACAAGGCCGACTCGGTGTTCTTCATTTCGTCCGGCGAGGTCGAGGTCGTGCCGCGCAACGCCAGCAACAAAATCAAGCTCGGGCCGGGCGCGTTCTTCGGCGAAATGGCGCTGATCACGGGCGAGCCGCGCTCGGCCGATGTCACCGCGCTGGATTTCTGCAAGTTTCTCACGCTGAGCCAGCGTGACTTCCGGCGCTTCATCCGGAAATTTCCCGCCATGCGCGAGCAGGTCGAGGCGATGGCGCGTGAACGCGGGGCCATGAATCGGAAGATTCTCGAAGCCAACGGCGGCGAAGCGCCGGCGGCACCGGTGACGGGTTGAGACGGCGCCGGGCCCGGGATTGGCTGGGAATGCCCGGGACCGCGACCGCCCCCGGTCGCTTTTGAAACGGATGCGACCGGGGGTGGTCCCGGTCCCACAAGCCATCCTCTCAACCTTCCACGGCACGAGGCCCCTCTACGCTTGGGGTTGCGTTTCGGGGCAAGCGGCCGCCTCTTGCGAAGTACCACGATGAAGATCAAATCCGCCGAATTCGAAGCCAGTGCTCCCGATCTGGCGTCGTGCCCACGCTGGGCGCTGCCGGAATTCGCGCTCATCGGTCGGTCGAACGTCGGCAAGTCATCACTGCTCAATGCCCTTTCGGACCGGCGCGATCTGGCGAAGGTGTCGTCGACGCCGGGCAAGACGAAGCTGATGAATTTCTTCGTGATCAACGGCACGTGGTCGCTGGTGGATCTGCCGGGTTACGGCTACGCGAAGGTGGGGCGGCAGGAGCAGTTGGAGTTCAACGAATCCACGGGCGACTTTCTCGAGGGGCGGCGCAATCTCCGCCGGGTGTTCGTGCTGATCGACTCGCGGCTGCCGCCGCAGGCCATCGATCTCGAGTTTGTACGCTGGCTCGACGCCGGGCACGTCCCGTATGCGTTCATCTTCACGAAGGTCGACAAGCATTCCGCGACGCAGGCGCAGGCCAACGTGACGCTCTTCCAACAGCGCGTGGCGGAATGGCGGCAGGAGCAGCCGGCCTTCTTCCTGAGTTCGGCGAAGACCGGGCGCGGCCGGTCGGAAATCCTCGCGCACGTCACCGCGGCGCTCCGCGAACCGATCCGTGCGTAGTGTGGTCCTGAAGCCCGTGACGCGCTGCGCGCGCTGCCGGTTGCCCGAACGCTGGTGTATCTGCAGCGGGCAACGCGAAATCCCGTGTCCGCTGGAAATCGATGTGCTGATGCATCCACGGGAACAGCACCGTCCGAGCAGCACGGGGCACCTGATCCATCGCGTCATGCCACGCTCGCGTCACCGGCTCTGGCAACACGATCGCAAATTTTCGGCCGCGGACATCCGCGTGCCGGGACGGGAAACCTGGGTGCTGCATCCGCACGGCGAAACCATGCCGGCGGGTCCGGCACCGGAGTCAATCCACGTTGTGCTGCTCGACGGCGCGTGGAGCGAGACCGCGACGATGGCGCGTGACACCGTCGCGTGGGGGCGGCGTATCAGTCTCCCCATGACGGGCGAAAGCCGCTTCTGGCTGCGCGATCAGCAGGAAGGCGCGCGGTTCTCGACGGTCGAGGCGTTGATCTTCGTGCTGCGCGCCGGCGGACTGCAGGCGGCGGCGGAGGCCCTGCAGTTGCAGCTCGAGCTCCACGTTTATGCCCACCTGCGGGCCCGCGGACGAAAAGAGGCGGCCGAGGAATTCCTGCTGCAGTCGCCGCTGCCCGCCGCCCTCCCCGAGGTGCTCGCGCAACTCACCGAACGGCGGCGCCGTTAGTCCCGCGCGGTCAACCCCGCCCGATGATTCTCCCGATTTCAGATCCGGTTTGTCATCTAATGAATGGCAAACCGGGTCGGCGGATGCGGCAGGGAGGTTCGCCGCTGGCTGAAGGCTCAGTTCACTTTCTTCGCATTCGCGGCCTTTTGCGTCATTCGAGGTCGCCTGAAGGGTCCGCCGTGAAGGGTGTGGGCGGTGCAAACCCGCGGCATCGGCTGAAACCTCCGGCTTCCTTTCTGGCTCCGAGGTGGTATTTCTCCGCCGTGGTCCTGGCTGCAATGCGATGTTTGCTGGCGTTCGGGTTGTCCGCGTGGGCGCGGGCGCAGGCGCCTGCGTTGGTATCCGAGAGCGCATTACCCCGGGCGGTCGAAACCGCGCTCGAAACGCAGATCGAGCTGCACCGGCGCGGCTTCTCCTGCGGGGCGATCGATGGCGTGACCGGCGCGCAGACGGCGGCGGCGCTCCGCGGCATTCAGCGCGCGGCGGGCTTGCGCGAGAGCGGACTGCTCGACGAGCCCACGCAGGAACTCCTGCAGCTCACCGAACCGGTGCTGACGACCTATACCGTGACGGCGGAAGGTCTGGCCGAACTCCGACCCGTACCCACGACCTGGCTCGAAAAATCCCAGCAGCCCGTCCTGGCCTTTGCCACCGCGCTTGAGCAGATCGCTGAACGGTTTCGCGCGCACCCGCGGCTGTTGCAGCGGCTTAATCCGGAGGTCGATTGGACGGCGTTGGCGGAGGGCGCGGTCATCACGGTGCCCGCGGTCGAGCGTGCGACGGTGACCGGCCGCGCTTCGCACATCACGATTCGACTCGAAGCGCGGGAGTTGGAACTCGAGGACGCCGATGGCCGCGTCATCGCGCACTTTCCGGTCAGCATTGCACGCATGGCGGAGAAGCGTCCGCTCGGTGAACTCCATGTGACGGTGGCGATCACGGATCCCAACTACACCTTCGACCCCGTCGTTTTCCCGGAGTCGGCCGAGGCGAAAACGCTCGGTCGCAAACTCATCATCCCGCCCGGTCCCAACAATCCGGTCGGTCGCGCGTGGATCGGGCTCGATCGATCGGGCTATGGCATCCACGGCACGCCGGACCCGGAGAAGGTGGGCCGCACCGAGTCGCACGGCTGTTTCCGTCTGGCCAACTGGGATGCGCTGACGCTGCTGCGGCATGTCTTTGTCGGCATGCGCGTGGCGGTAGAGCCGTAACGATTCTCCGGGCGGGGCGGTCCTCACCGCGAAGGGCGCGCGTCGGCGTTGACTCGCGGCAGTGCTTACCAACTGTGCCGTCTCTTCATCCTCCCCATGAAACTGCCCCGTCTCTGCCTCGCCCTGATTATTTCCTGTTTTGCGCTCGGCGTCGTCGCCCGCGCGGCCGACACCTCCGGCCGCGTGTATGAAATGCGCACCTACATTGCGACGCCCGGCAAGACGGCGGCGCTGCTGGCGCGTTTTCGTGATCACACCGTGCGCCTGTTTGAGAAGCACGGCATGGTGAACGTGGCGTATTGGGTGCCCACGGACGCCAAGGACGGCTCGGCCGACAAGCTGGTGTACATCCTGGCGCACGCCAGTCGCGACGCGGCCAACGCCTCGTGGAAGTCCTTCCTCGCCGATCCCGAGTGGAAAGCGGCGGCCGCGGCCAGCGAGAAGAACGGCAAGATCCTGGCGTCACTCGAATCCGTCTTCCTCACCCCGACGGATTTTTCCGCGCCGATGGATGCGGGCAACGGTTCCGGCACGCGGGTGTTTGAGCTGCGCACGTACACGGCCGCCGACGGCAAGCTGGCCGATCTCGATGCGCGGTTCCGCAACCATACGGTGGCTCTCTTCAAAAAACACGGCATCACGAATCTCGGCTACTTCCACCCCGTCGATGCCGACAAGGGTGCGGCGAACACCTTGATCTATTTCCTCGCCTACTCGAATCGCGACGCGGCGACGGCGGCGTGGAAGTCGTTCCGCGAGGATGCCGCGTGGACCAAGGCTCGCACCGAGTCCGAGAAGAACGGCAAGCTGACGGCGAAGACGTCGTCGGTGTTCTTGCGAGCGACAGATTTTTCGAAGGTAAAGTAACCCAGTAGGAATGTTACTTTAGCCGATTTAGAAATAGACCTCCGAAGTATTTGATAGACTAAATCGCGGCTGTGCTTAACCGATAGAAATGAACCAGTCATACGACCCCAAGAAACCGGGTCATTGGGAGGGATTGGACAACCCCGGCCAGAGCGCGCGGTATGAAGCAATTCGGAATCATGTTAAGAGGCATTTTGCAGGCTCTTGGCCAACGTTGCTTGACGTTGGATGCGGCGCGGCAGTTTTGAGTCATTATACTCAGGGAGTTTGCGATTACATTGGCATTGAGCCAAATGAGGAAGCTGCGCTTGCTGCTCGCGGTTCTAGTTTGGGTGCGACTATTTACAATCAATCTGCAGAGGCGTTCGAATCAGAACGAAGGTTCGAGGTAATTGTCTTCAATGAGATGCTCTATTATTCCTCCAATCCTATTGAATTGTTGCAACGCTATGCACAGTTACTTTCCCCTAGTGGCATCTTGATTGTTTCTATTTTTCTTCGCCCAGAAAGGCGTTCCTTTCGCCAGCTCCTTCGCAAGTTGCTCAAACCCAATCAACCAGTTTCGAATCTGCACTGTGCGGAAATGGTAGATCGTTTCTTTTGGTCGGCAAAATTTGTGGTCCGAGAACGTATTCCCAATGCAGGGACATCAATGCTGTGGATTGCCAAAATGGATTCTGCAGGAGATCAGCGTTGAGTTGAGACAGGGTTAGTGCCTGAGTGGTTTCACCCACCTCCAGTGGGGCACCACCTGCGCCCGGCGATCCTGCCGAGCGCGAATCCTGTCAAACGATGAACTACCTCCGTGTTAGTGCTGGCTTGTGTAATCAGTATCGGCTGTTGCGGGTCGCAACGAGCCTCTTTGCCTGTCTCGCCTTCGCCTTGCCGGCGATCCGCGCGGCCGCCGCGGGCACTGGCAGTGTCGCCGGTTCAATCAGTAGTTCGACCACGCGGAACGCGTTGCAAGGCGCCACTGTCAGCGTGCCGGCTTTGAATCGCTCGGAATTCACCGACGGTTCGGGCGGCTTTGTTTTGCAGGACCTGCCGGTCGGCGCCGTCGAGGTCGTCATTTCCTACAGCGGCTTCACGGACGAGAAGCGTTCCGTGACGGTTCGCGCCGGCGAAGTCACCCGGCTCGATACCGAGATGAAGGCGTCGCAGGCGCTGATGATGGATGCGTTCACGGTCGCCACGCAGAAGGAAGGCCAGGCGCTCTCGATCACCGAGCAGCGGAATGCGTTTAACATTAAAAACGTCACCGCCTTCGACGAGTGGGGCGTGCTGCCGACGCAAAACGTGGGCGAGCTCGTGACCCGGCTGCCGGGCATCACGTTCACCACCGATGAGGATCAACTCATCAACAACGTCAGCATCCGCGGTCAGCCGGCCAGCTACACACGGTTGAACGTCGACGGCATGTCGACCACCGGCGTCGGTGGCGACGGCCGCACGGCAACCCTGCATTCGTTCTCCGGCTCGCAGTACGAACAGGTCGAGATCATCGCCGGCCAGACGCCCGACAAGCGCGCTGATTCGCTCGGCGGCCAGCTCAACCTCAAGACGCGTTCGCCGCTCGCCATGTCCGAGAAGCGCCGCACCACCTACACGATGAGCGGTCGTTACTTTCCGTCGTGGTCCAAACGCAATTACGCGCTTTCCGAGCGTCCGCTGCGGCCCGACTTCAGCCTGACGCACACCGAGGTGTTCGATGTCGGCAATGGTCGGCGCAATCTCGGCATCGTGATCGGCGCCTCGTATCAGGAGGTCATCAACCCGCACGGTTGGGACACGCTGCTGTATGAGAATACCACGAATCCCGTTGCGCAGTTGCGGGATTACACGCGGACGAGCGGATTCAACGATCGCTTCCTCACCGCCTTCAGCGCCCGCGCCGACTATCAGATTTCGCGTTCGACGCGCGTGTCGCTGCGCTTCCTCTACAACGGCGGTTCGGAGCCGTTCTTCAACTACACCGCCGTCAACCCGTGGGTGTCCACGAATCTCACGGTGAATGATCCCGTGACCAATCCGAACGGCGCGATCAAGGCCGGCTACACCGCGAACCGGATCGAGATTCTCCCGGTGGCCAACACCGCGCTGCAGCCGGGCGGCGTCTCCGTCGGTGCCGCGCAGATGCGCCTCAACCCGCAGCGCTATTCGTTCACGAGCAAGAACCCGACGGGCACGCTCGCCTTCGAGCACAACTTCGGGCGTTTGAAACTCGATCACGCCTATCGCTGGAGCAACACGCACTGGGATTCCGGCGCCGGTCGCAAACGCGAGAACGGCACCGTGGCGATGCGGACCAAGGATCCCATTGGCTTCATCCTCGACAGCTCCGATCGTCTCGGCCGCGTCTTTACCCAGACCGCCGGCCCGAGCGTGACCAACCCGGCCAGCTACGCCTCGTTCGTCATCACCGCGGCCAACACCACGACCCAGCCGGTGCCGGTGACGTCGACGGTGTTCAACAAGCGCGACACCGTGACCGACACGAACGAGGTCAGTGCCAACGTGAACGGCTCCTACCTGCTCCCGACCGAGATTCCGATCACGATCAAGACGGGCGTCGACACGGTCAACCGCCGCGTCAACAACCGCCCGGTGTATCCGCGCCGCTGGTATGCGGTCGCGGGCACGGTCCTGCCGGTCGACGGACTCATGCCGCTCACGGAGTTTGAATCGCAGAACGGCGGAGCCCGCCTCCCGATCGTCGATCCCGCGGCCATCAGCACCACGCTGGGCAACACGGCGATCTGGTACGAGGACGTGAACTTCACCGCCACCCAGCAGTACACCAACCGCCGTATCATGGAAGAGGGCGTCGATGCCGCCTTCGTCCAGGGGCAGGCGAAACTCGGGAACTTCAACCTGCTGGCCGGCGTGCGCGGCGAGTGGGTCACCACGGATACGTTCACCTACTTCCGGGCGCGCACGACCACGGTTGCCGCCGAGCCCGATCACTTCAAACGTGCCGCCCTCGACTTCGCGCGGCTGTCCCGGGACGGCAAATACAACAAGTACTTCCCCAGCGTGCATCTCGGCTACGACATCACGCGGAACCTGAAGGCGCGCGCCAGCTGGTCGACGAGCTACGGCCGGCCGCTGCTGGCGAATCTCATCGCGTCGCCGACGGCGAATGACACGGCTCGCACGGTGACGCTGGGCAACCCGGCATTGAAGCCGCAGCTCGCCAAGAACATCGACGTCAAGCTCGAGTATTATTACAGCAGCACCGGCATGGTTTCGGTGTCGGGCTACAAGAAGAAGATCACCGAGTACATCGGATCGAGCGCCCGTTCCGGCGTGCTCGTGCCCGAGGGCGCCGACAACGGCTTCGACGGACTCTACGGTGGCTACGAAATCATCCAGGCGAACAATCTGGGCGATGCCAACCTGACGGGTTTCGAAGCCGATTTCCGCCAGCGTCTGACGTTCCTGCCGGGCGTGCTCAAGGGTCTCACGGCCCGCGCGAACTACACCTATCTGGAGACCAAGGGTAAGTTCGCCGGCACCGTCGATCTGCAGCCGGGCCAGGTGGCGGGCTTCATCCCGCGCGCGGCCAACTTCGGCCTGCTCTACACCTACAAGAACTTCGGCGCGTCATTCGACGTGAACTACACGGGCAAGTACCCGGTGGGTTACAGCCTGACCTCGCCGGGCAACGGCAACATCTACCGCCAGGCGTGGACGCGCATGAATGCTGGCGTCACCTACAAGTTCCGCCGGGACACCACGGTGTTCCTCAACGTGAACAACATCGCGGAAGAAGGCCCCGAACAGTACACGTTCATCGAGAGCCGTATTCGCTCGGCCTGGACCGTGCCGCGCTCGCTGAAGTTCGGCGTGACGGGCCAGTTCTAATCCGGCTCGTTCGTTCCTTTCCAAGGCAGGCCTTCGGGCCTGCCTTTTTTGTGCCTGCAGGAAGCGACCGCGCGGGCCGCACGAGAGTTCGGCAGTGCGGGCTTGACCGCGCTTCGCCGGGGGAAACGCTGAGCGCAACCCCGTTCTCCCCATGACGCTGATTCCGCCCGCTGCCACCACGCGACGCACGTTTCTCAAATCCTCCGCGGTTGCGGGCGCGGCCATCGCGTTTCCCGCCGTCCTGCGCGCCGCCAATCCGAACAGCCGGATTCAGATCGCCGCCATCGGCGTCAATGCCCGTGGCTACGCCGACCTGCACAGCCTGGCGTCGCATCCGAAATTGAAATACGTGGCGTTCTGCGACGTCGATCAGGAGAGCTTCGCGAAAGCCGACGCCGATCATCCGGGCACGCCGCATTTCGCCGATTTCCGGGAGATGCTCGCCAAGCTTGGTGACACCGTCGATGCGGTGAATGTCGCCACGCCCGACCACATGCATGCGCTGGCCTCGATTGAGGCGATGAAGCGCGGCAAACACGTCTTCTGTCAGAAGCCGCTCGCTCACACCGTGTGGGAATGCCGGCAGATGCGGCTGTGGGCGGAAAAGAAGGGCGTCGTCACGCAGATGGGCAACCAGATCCACTCGGCGGTCGAGTATCGCATGTCGACCCGGCTGCTCCGCGAGGGCGCGATCGGCAAGGTGAAGGAAGTGCATTCGTGGGTCGCCGTCGGCGGCAATGAACGCACGTGCCTGCTCGAGGCGCCGGCTGAGAGCGCGCCCGTGCCCGCCGGACTGAACTGGGATCTTTGGATCGGCGGCGCGCCGATGCGGCCGTATGCGCCCGGGATTTATCATCCGTTTGCCTGGCGTGACTGGCAGGATTTCGGCGGCGGGGCGCTGGGCGATTTCGGCTGCCACATCCTCGACCCCGTTTTCACCGGCCTCGGCCTCAAGGCGCCGCAGTCGATCGTGGCGGAGAACAGCGGCGTGAACCGCCAGATCTGGCCCACGACGGAGACCGTCCGCTTCGTGTTCCCCGGCAACGAACTAACGGCGGGACCGACGCTGAATGTCACTTGGACCGACGGCGGCATGCGTCCCGAACGCAAGGTGGCGAAGATGCCCGCCGATCTCGATCTGCCGAAGAGCGGTTCGCTGTTCATCGGCGAGAAGGGCAATCTGGTGCTGCCGCACGTCGGCGGACCGCGGCTGTATCCGATGGAGAACTTCCCGGGCTTCGCGTATCCGAAGGACATCAAGGGCCTCAATCACTGGCACAGCTGGGTCGACGCCATCGCGGCGGGCGGCCGGACGACGGACGGTTTCGATTACGCCGGCCTGCTCGCCGAGACCGTGCAACTGGGCAACGTGGCCACGCGGATGGCGCGTCGCCAGACGATCACGCGCGGCACGCGCAAGACCGACGACAAGGTCGGCCGGTTGGAGTGGGACTCTGCCAGCGGAAAGTTCACCAACAGCCCCGAAGCAAACGCGCTGCTGACCAAACCCTATCGCAAGGGCTGGGCCGTTCCCGCGGCGTAAGGCGGCCGCTTCGTATGCAGGAGCGCAGGTGTCTCGCCTGCATTCCGACGCGGAGCAGGCCGGAGGCCTGCGCTCCCGGTTGCGGCCTCAGGGCCGCAGTGTGCGGATGCCGTCCTTAAGCGTGAAAACCTGCTCGACTTCACGGTCGCTCAGGGCGCGGTCGAACACGGCGAGATCGTCCATGAAGCCAACGTACGCGGCGGCGAGGACGAGCTGCACCTTCGCCGGATCCCAGCCGAACGTCAGATCCCAGTCCTTGATGCTGCCCTGCAGTTTGCCGTCGAGATAGAGCCGACCGACGCCTGCCTTGCCTGCATTGAGCCGATCGTACGTGAACACCACGTGCGTCCACTTGGTCCGCGAAAACGGCGCGCGCTGGACCTGCACCATGGGGCGCTCGGCGTCCGTCATTTTGGCCCAGTCGATGTTCTTGGGATTCCAGATTTCGAACAACGGGCGAATCGCATAACGAAAATGCCGCGGCGTCTCGTCCTTCGACCACTCGAGAAACATGAACCCCTTCTTGCCGTCGCCGCCGACAATCTGCACCGGGTCGCAGTAACCGGGTTCGAGATCCTCGTCCGGCGAGATCCGCAGCCAGATCGAAACGGATCCGCTCCAGTTGGAACTCTTGTAGTCGATCATGCCCGGGCCTTTGAAGTAGGGGCGGACGGGATTCTTCTTCACAATGTGCAGTGCGCCGCCGAAGCGCCCCGCGCCGGGGACGAGTTTGATCACGTCGCTGGTTTGCGCCGCACCGGAAGCCGTGCCGCCGGCCTGGTAGAGGACCGGATCGCCACGGGAAAAATCAGCCGAGAGCTTCTCGTCGAACGATGCGTGAAGCGTCAGCGCGTCGCGCAGCGGCTTGAGATGGTCCGCAGCGAGCGCAGCGGAGGCGGAGAGCATCGTGGCAAGGGTCAGACACAGGCGCAGCTTCATGGGGGAGAAAGGGCGGGGTGAAACGACTCGGTTGTCGGAGTTAGGGAGAAAATCCGGCGCGTGCAAGTACGGGCGACCTGCTGTTGAACGACGATTGAATTTCGGTCGCGTCGTCTTAGAAACGGTTCGTCGCGGCGCATCACGCGCGGCGGCCTTCCTGCCATGCTTCGCTTCGCTCCGGTCCTCGGCCTTTTCCTTTCACTCCTGCCGTCGCTTCACGCGCAACTTGCCGTCGAGCCACCCACCAAACTCGCGGAGATGGTCGTCACGCCGAGTCGTTTCGGCGTGACCGACACCGCGACCACGGCCGCGGCGTCGCTGACCGCGGCTGATCTCGAGGTGCTGCCGCAGATGGGCGACGATCTTTTCCGTTCGATCGCGCGACTGCCCGGGCTCGCGGCCGACGATGTCTCGGCGCAGTTCTGGGTGCGCGGCGCGCCGCATTCCGAGATCGTGGCGCGACTCGACGGCGTGGATTTGCTCGAGCCGTTTCACCTGAAGGATGTCGACGGCGCGTTGTCGATCGTCGATCCGGCGACCATTCGCGGCCTCGAATTGTCCACCGGCGGTTTCACCGTCGACTATGGCGATCGGCTCGCCGGTGTGCTGACCATGGAAACCAAGAGCGAGGCGCGATCGTTGACGACGCTCAGCCTGAGCCTGACCGGCGTCGGCGGAAGCCGTCAGGGCGCGTTTGCCGGACGACGCGGGCGCTGGTTGGTCGCGGCGCGGCGCGGCTATCCCGACGTGGCGTTGCGGCTGGCCGATCGCGACAACGACATCTCGCCCCGCTACTATGACGTGACGGCTAAAGTGGAATACGACGTCGCGCCGGCGCACACCCTGTCGGTGCACGTGTTGCACGCCGGCGATGGTTTCCGCTATCGGCGCACCAGCTCGCCTTCGCTATCCAGTTCGTACGACAGCGACTATCTGTGGGCGCGCTGGCGCGGTGAGTTTGGCCCGGCATTGGCAGGTGAAGCCGTGCTGTCCTGGGCGCGGCTGGAGTGGAATCGCGATGGCACGGGCCGGTTGGATGGCTTCCCGTTTTTTCTGCGCGACCGCCGCCAGCTGGACGTCGCGACGCTGCGGAATGACTGGACCTATCAGCTCGGAGAAAAAGCGATCCTGCGCGGCGGGCTGGAGGCGAAGACCGGCGAGAGCAGCTACGACTATGCGTTGAGCCATCAGCGCACTGCTGTGAGCAACGGTGTGCAGGTCGTCGCCACGGAGAACGTGAACGCTGCGCTTAAGCCCGCCGGCAGTGCGGGCGCCGCATTCGTCACGGCGCGCTTCCGGCCGGTCAAGCCGCTCGTGCTGGAGCCGGGCCTGCGTTTCGACCGGCATGATTACACGCGCGATTCGGAGTGGAATCCGCGGATTAACGCCGCGCTCGATCTCGGCGGCACGACGGTGCGCGCGGCCTGGGGCGCCTACGCGCAGTCGCAGGGCTTGCACGACCTCTCTGTCGCCGACGGCGAGCGCCGCTTCGGGCGGGCGGAACGCGCGGAACATCGCGTGCTCGGCGTCGAGCGTCCGATCGGCCGAACCGTCGCTTTGCGCGTGGAGGCCTATGAACGCATCACGTCGCGACCGCGCGCGCGCTGGGAGAATCTCGACAACGCCTACGATCTGTTTCCCGAGGCGCAGTCGGACCGCGTACGCCTCGCGCCGAGCGAGGGCCGGGCACGCGGCGTCGAGTTTCTGTTGTCAAGTCGCGGCGACGGGCCGCTACGCTGGCATGTCAGCTACGCCGTGGCGCGGGCCGAGGAGCGCATCGCGGGTCGCTGGCGTCCGCGCGCACGCGATCAGCGGCACGCGTTCTACACCGATGCGACGTATGTCCTGAGCCCGCGGTGGGAGTTCAGCGCGGCGTGGCATTTTCACACCGGCTGGCCGACTACGGATGTCGTTTACTCGCTCGCGCCGCTCACGAACGGACGGCGGTTACTGGTCTCGACGAACGGTCCTGTCTACGGCGAGCGCCTGCCCGATTATCATCGGTTGGACGTGCGGGCGACGCGTCGCTTCAAGACCCGGTATGGCGATGTCCGCGCGTTTGTGGATGTGTTCAACGCCTACGATCGGACCAATCTCCTCGGCTACGATCATCGCGTCACCGTGACCGGGACGCAGGTCACCGATGTCCGCAAACCGCGCGAGCAGCTGCCGTTCCTCCCGAGCGCCGGCGTGAGCTGGCAGTTTTGAGGATGAGTTGAGAGTTGAGAGAAAATCCGGCCACACGGTGCATTCAGGACATCGTATCCACGGAACGCGACCTCGCCTGGTCCCTCAACTCTCAACTCTCAACTTCCCTCGCCACCTCACTCAGCCTTCTTCTTTTTCTTCGCCTGCTTGGCGGCGGCCACATCGTCGGGTTTATCGGCGTAGTCCGGAATGCGGAACTGCGTGGCCGCCACTTGCGCGTCGAACTCGGCGGACATGCGGGCGAGCAGCGCCTGGTGCGCTGGATCGCGCACGAGGTTTATTGTCTCGTAGGGATCGCGTGCGAGATCGAAGAGCTCGGTCCACTCGTCGTGTCCGGGATACTTGATCAACTTGGCGGTTTGGGTGCGCACAGCGACGACGGTGGGCGTGGTGGGGTAGTTGGCCTCGAGGAAATATTCCGCCAGGAACGACTGCCGCCAGTCCGTGGCTTTTCCGCTGAACAGCGGACGCCAGCTGCGGCCCTGCATCGATGCTGGAACGGCGGCGCCGCCGAGATCGGCGAAGGTGGGCGCGACGTCGATGTTGAGGACGAGATCGTCGCGCAGCGTGCCTTTCGCGATGAGTCGAGGGTAGCGCACCAGGAGCGGAATGCGCAGCGATTCGTCGTACGCGGAGCGTTTGTCGCCGAGACCGTGTTCGCCATGATAGTAGCCGTTGTCGCTCGAGAACACCACGACGGTGTCGTCGGCGAGGCCAAGGCGGTCGAGCGTGTCGAGCAACCGACCGAGATTGTCGTCGGCAGCGGAGATGCAGCGGAAGTAACCGAGGTTGATTCTCGTTTCGCCGTCGGCGGTGACCAGCGCCGTGCCCTTGCCGGCGACCGGGGTGGTGTCGTTCGGCGTGCGGTAGATCGCGCGTACGTTTAAATTGGGTACGGCGCGCGCCTTCGCGTCGGCAAAGCGATCTTTCGCGCGCTCCGGCGGATCGAAGGGACCGTGACAGGCCTTGAAACCGAGCGTGATCGAGAACGGTCGGTCGCGGTGCTGCTCCATGAAGGCGATCGCGTAGTCGGTCGAGACGTCGTCGACCCAACCCTTGCTCGGCGTGGGCTGGCCGTTGATCTCGAACGGGCAATCCACGTAGCGGCCCTGACCGACGAAGCTTGCCGAGTAGTCAAACGTCGGACGCTTGCCACTCTGGTTGCCCATGTGCCACTTGCCGATGTAGGCGGTGGTGTAGCCGACAGAGCGCAGCGCGGTCGCGTGCGTGACGCTGTCCGCGGGAAACGGCGTGTGGTTGTTGGCGACGCCGTTGAGATGATTGTAGCGGCCAGTCATGAACGCCGCGCGGCTTGGAGCGCAGAGCGAATTCACGACAAACGCATTCCTGAAGCGGACGCCTTCGGCGGCGACGCGATCCATCGCGGGCGTCTTGAACCAGGGGAAGCGTCCGCGTTCGCCCTGCTCGCGCTGCACGACGCCCATGGCGTCCCAACGCTGATCATCGGTGTAGACGAAGAGGAAGTTCGGCGCTCGCGCCGCGTGAAGCAGCGGTGCGAGGACCAGCAGCAGTGTGAGGCGGACGACGTGGGCAACGTTACAGCGGGGAGCGGGAGTCATGGGGCGGAGGAAAGAAGGGAGGTTCGGAATGACGCGACGTGGCACTCTGCGTCGTCAGGCTTTCGGCGACTTCGGGACGCGGGCATTCTTCCGCCGTGACGAACGCGCGGCGAAACATATTTTGCAGTTGGGTCCGCTGCAGCCTTCGGCCATCGATGGCGCGGTGGATGCGATCGACCCGCCCGACTCCGCCCGTGGCCCTGCCGGCCGCCTGACCCGACGCCAGGCGATCGGCGTGATGGGAGCGCTGGCGTTGCCGATGACGACCACGGACGGAGCGGAGCCCGTTCGCGTCGCAGTTCCGTCCGGTGCCCCTTTGCCTCCCGCCATGCCTACGCTGCCTGATCTCCCGAATTTTCATCCCATGATGGAGTGGCTCGCGCGCGAGCACGCGCCGAAGCTTTCGTTTCTCGACGAGCGCTGGCCTGCGTCGGGGCTCGATGCGTGGAAAGCCGAAGCGCGGCCGTTCCTGCGCGAACGTTTGAGTTACCAGCCGAAGCCGCTGCCGTTGCGGGCTGACGTCGTGAGCCGCGAGGACCGCGACGGCTTCACGGTCGAGGTCGTCAACATTCACGCCACGCCTGCGTATCACATTCCGGCGCGCGTGCTCGTGCCGAAGCACGTCACCGGGAGACGTCCCGCCGTGCTCGCGCTGCACTGTCACAGCGGTCGCTACACGTGGGGCCACGAGAAAGTCCTGTCGGCTCCCGGCGAACCGGCGGTGGTGACGGAATTTCGCAACGGCACGTACAGCCGGCCGTGGGCGGAGGCCTTGGTGCGGCGCGGCTACGTGGTGATTGCGATCGATGCGTTTTATTTCGGCGAACGCCGGCTGCGGGTCGAAGATCTCGAGGCCGCGCGGGTGTTTCCCGAGGTGCGCGACGCCTTCAACACGGTTCGTGCCAAGCCGGCGGGGTCGCCCGAGTGGATCGCGGCGGTGAATCGCGTGTGCGGGTTCTATGAACATCACACCGCGAAAACGATCACGGCGACCGGTGCCACGTGGCCGGGCATCCACGTGTGGGACGAAATGCGCACGGTGGATTACCTGCTGAGTCGGCCGGACGTCGACCCGGCGCGGATCGGTTGCGTCGGGTTGTCGGGCGGCGGCTTTCGCACCGCGATGGCTATCGCCGCCGATCCGCGGATCAAGGCCGCGTGCGTGGCGGGTTGGATGACGGAGTTCGCGCACCAGCTGCGAAATCACATTCGCCACACGTGGATGGTGTTCGTGCCGGGTCTGTATCCGGCGCTCGATCTGCCTGATGCCGCGGCGCTGCACGCACCCGGGGCGTTGCTGGTGCAACAGTGCCGCCGCGACACGCTATATCCGCCGGCGGGCATGCAGGGGGCCGTCGACAAGCTCGCGCGCATCTACGCGAAGGCCGGCATCCCGGAACGATTCCGCGGCACGTTCTACGACGACACGCATTCGTTCCGTCCCGCGATGCAGGACGAAGCGTTCGACTGGCTCGACCGCTGGTTGTGAACCTGAAAGCGCTGGCGCCCCGCCCGCGTCGTCAGGCCCAAGATAGTCCCGGCGTATTGTCATCTAACAGATGACAAGCGGGTCTGGGGATCCGGGAGCGCAGGAGGCTTGCGTTCGCTCGATCCGATGCAGGCGGGACGACTGCGCTCCCGTTGCATTGACCGCGGGCGGTGCGACCGTAGCGTCGCGGCCATGCGTTTTTCCCGCCCCGTTCGCAGCTGGCTTGGTTGCGTTCTCCTTGGTCTGGCAAAGGTGAGTGCGGCGGTGACCGCTTCCGCCGATCCCGAACTGGCTGCGGCCATCGAACGCGGTCAGGGCTTGTTCCTCGCCAATTGCGCGCTGTGTCACGGCGCGACGGGCGATGGCGTGAAAAATCTTTATCCGCCGCTCGCGAACTCCGACTGGCTGCGTGCGAATCGTTCGGGGGCGATTCGCGCGGTGGTGAGCGGGCTGAACGAGGAAATCACGGTCAATGGCGAGCGCTTTCACGGCCAGATGCCGCCCATCATGCTCGACGATGCGGCAGCGGCGGACGTGCTCACGTTTGTCGTCAATTCCTGGGGCAACAGCGGCGGCCGGATCACCGCGGACAATGTGCAGGCCGTGCGCGCGACGGCGGAGTTCAAGACGTACGCCCAACTGCGCGCGGCGGCGGACTATCCCGCGCTGCCGCAGCCTCCGGCCGGTTTCGCCATTCGCGAACTGGTTCGCCTGAATGATTTCGCGACCCGGCTCGCGAGTGACGGACGGGGTGGAAAACTTTACATCCTCGGTCGCAACGGCGGCGTGTGGCGCTTCGATCCGGCGTCGGGCAACCTGAAGCAGATCATCTGGCCCAAGGACTACGTCGGGCTGATGCCGCTCGATTTCCAGACGCTCGGGATGGTGCGCGATGACGCGGGCCGTCTGTGGATCACGATCAATCAACGTGTGCCGGCGACGCCCGTCGTCTTGAACGAGTGTGCGATCGTTCGCACCACGGCCTTCGATGCCGACGGCGATCCCATTGCGCCGCGGCCGTGGCTGCAGACCAGTTATCCGTGGGGCATCGGTCCGTACAATCACGGCCTGTCGGACATTCGTTTCGGAGCGGACGGCCTGCTCTACGTGAGCAGCGGTTCGCGCACCGATTCCGGCGAGGCGGGCGTGTTTTCGCATCTCGGCCAGATGGGCGAGGTCGACATCACGGCGGCGATGTGGCGGCTCGATCCGATGGCGAGCGCGCCGAAGATTGAGATTGTCGCGCGCGGCATCCGCAATGCGTACAGCTTCGCCTGGGACGGCGCGGGCCACTTGTTCACGGTGTCGAACGGCCCCGACGCGCACGCGCCGGAGGAAATGGATTTCATCACGCTGCCGAAACCCGGCCAGCCGCCCGAGCACCACGGTTTCCCGTATCAGTTTGGCGACGCGCCGGCGGGCACGAAGTGGTATCCACATACGCCTGACGCCCCGCCCGGCGTGAAATTCATCCTGCCCGTGGTGAACCTCGGCCCGGCGGGTCTCATGGACGGCAAGCCGACGAGCACGTTCAACGCGCACAGTTCACCGACCGGTCTGACGTGGCTGGGCGACGAGTGGCCCGAGTCGGCGCGTAACCGCTTCCTCGTCGCGCGGCTCGGCAGCTTTCTCGCCGGGCCCGGACCGGAGGAGGAACACGGCTTCGACGTGCTGGCGATGAAGATGGAGCGCCGGCCCGAAGGCACCTGGGCGGCGCGCACGGAGACGTTTCTCGCTCCGCTGGGACGGCCGATCGACATTCACATCGCAGGCAAGGGCACGCTCTATGTGCTCGAGTACACGCGGCCGACGACGCTCAAGAGTCGCGTCGGCTGGCTGCCGGGACGGATTCTGGAATTGAAGGCGACGAAGTAGCCGGCGGCGACGGGATGGGGCTGGAGAGCCGCGGGACCTCACGCTGCGCATCCTCACGGACCGCGTCGGAGGCGAACGGATTCTTCCCCTGTAGCGACGCGCATCGTGCGCGCCGTGGAACGGTGACCGTAAAGGGATGGGGGGCGTACCGGAGGCCCGCCCCTACAATTTACTCCGACGCCGGCGCTCTGTCTTAGAAATCCAGCGTTGCCTGCAGCGTGAACTTCCGCGGCTCGGACATGCGGATGTTGTTCGGGGCCTGGAGCAGCGGATTCGTGCCGATGTTGGCCACGCGATAGGTGCCAAAGCCGTTGTAGATCGCCTTGTCGTTGTCGAGGACGTTGGCGACGTTCAGTTGGTAGCGCAGGTTGTACTTGCCGAAGATCCGGTGACGATACGTGGCGTGGGCGGCGATGACGGTGTAGGCGTTGGCGTAGAGGTAATCGTACGCGTTGCCGGTGACGCTCGCGACCTTGGCACGGCCGCGGAAGTTGCCGCCGGCGCCGAACGCGACGTTCTTGAGCAAGCCCTCGGTGAAGCTGTACGTGGCGTAGAGATTGCCCGTGTACTTGAAGGTGTTATTAAGCACGGTGCCCGGAGTGATCGACGCGAGCGCGTTGCGGATGGTGTTGATGTCATTCGCGACCTGAGTGGGGTTGAGCGAGGTCGGTCCGGCGGCGGTCCACGACGCGACGTTGTCGTTGAAGTAGCCGACCAGGCCGGGTTGGAGATTCACCGCCGAGGTCTTCGGCAAGGCGAGGTTCGCCGTGATGCGTAGCGCGCGCACGGGATTGGCCGTGACCTCGAATTCATAGCCATCGCCCTTCTGATCCTGCGTGTCGCGAAACGCGAGGGTCGCCAGTTCGGGTCGGTTCAGGTTGGTGCCGATCCGGTTCAGCTCGGTGGTGTTGGCGCCGGCGATGAGCAGGCCCTTTTGCTCCGAGGTGTAGTAGCTCGCCGTCGCGGCGATTCGGCCGCTGAGCAACTCGAACTTGAACCCAAAGTCCTTGCCGCGGCTCTTCGAGATGGGCGGCGTGGTGCCGTCAATCAGGTTGTTGCCGCTGTTGGGTGCGGCGAAGGTTTCGGACGTATTCGCGAACACGCCGAGCCACGGCAGTACGAACCACACGCCGCCGGCGTTGCGGCTGACCGGGGCGAAGTTGCCGCGCGACTTTTCACCGATGATGGCCACGGGAGCGCCGGCAGAGTTGATGATCACCGCACCCAGGCGCGGCAGACCGGTGACAGGATCGACCGGGATGCCGGTGTTGGTCTGCTGCACGTTTTTGACGGCGTCGCGTCGGGCGCCGAGCATGAGCGCGAGCCGGTCGTTGAAGAAGCGGCTGGTCGACGCGATTTGCGCGTAGTCGAGCGTCTTGCGCTGGTGGCTGATCGCAGTCGGGATGTAGTCGAGCGCGACGCCGGGAAATACGGGGATCTCGCCCAATTCGAGCGCGGTCTGATCCCAGTAACGCCGCTCGCGGACCTGATTGGCGGCGACGGTCAGGTTGGGGTTGGTACCGTTGACGCGCCGCAGCGTGCGGCTCCATGAGTCGAAGCGATCGAGCCGGGAACCGAAGATGCCGCTGAAGCTCTGCTTCAGCCAAGTCGTCTCGAAGCGCCAGTTGAGCAGCGCGCGCACATCGCTGACGATGTTTCCCTGCAGCGTCTTCACGCGTTCGGTGTCCGTGAAAGGCTTGCCGAAATTCGGATTGATCGCGCCGTTCGGAAGCAGCTGGTTGACGTCGATGCGATAGGTGTTGAAGAGGCTTTGCGAGCCGTGCGAATGCCGGTCGTTGCGGAAGCGGTTGAACGCGACCTCGGCGAACAGGTTGTCGGTGAATCGATGATCCAGATACACCGTGTACGCATAGTAATAGAGGCGGGCGACGGAGTCCGGCGGCTGCAGGTTGAACTCCTTCGACGGCAGGCGCGGGGAGTTCGGGATGTCGGTGCGGGCCTCGCCGTTCTGCAGCAGGCCGAAGCCGGTGCCGATCGTCTGATAGGACGGCCCCCAGTCGAGGAGCGCGTTGCCGGCCACGCCCGGGGTGAGGACGAAGAAGTTGTTCGTGCTGATCCGCGCGATGCCGGTGCCGGTGGTGCTGGGCACGGTCACGCCGTTGTTGGCGGTGGCGCGATTCCAATGCGACGCCTGGTCGATGTAGTAGCTCGGATAGATCGAGCGATCCTGCAGGCCGAACTCGCCCTCGAAGCGAAACTGATTCTTGCGCGTGAGCCGGTAGATGCCGGCGAGGTGCACGCCCTGCCGCTCGTTGTGGTTGTGGTCGCGGTAGCCCGGGGCGTTTTCGGCGAAGGCGTTGAGCCGGAGCGAGAGCGATTTTGTGACCGGGCGGTTGACGTCGACCGAGCTGCGCCAGCCGCCGTAGCTATCGAGGCGGAAATTCACGACGTTGGTCGCGCGATCGAACCGCGGGCGCTTGGTCCACGTGGTGGAGATGCCGCCGGGGCCACCGTCGCCGAAGAGCACGCCGTTGGGGCCGCGGGCGAACTCATAGCGCTCGGTGTTGTAGGAGTCGCTCTCGACGTACCAGAGGAAATAGTTCCGCGACGCGAAGGTACTGCCCATGTTGCGGTAGTTGATCGTGAAGCCGCCGGCGACGCCGGTGTTGACGTCGAGCTGCGGCACCCAGTTGAGCGACCATTCGCCGGCAGTGCGGAAATTCGTCGAGCCGATGTCGTCGAGGAACTGACTCGTCATGACGGAAATCGCCGCGGACGTCAGTTTCAGCGGCGTGTCGGTGCGTCCGCCGGCGAGTGCGCTGGCCGCGGTGTATCCGACGTCGCCGGCCGTGTTCACCTCATAAGGCGAGAGCATGATCGTCTCGTCGGGCAGTGGCGCGGCGGTGGCGGCCTGCTTCGCGGGCGTCTGGGCGGACAGCGCGGTGACGCCGAACAGAAGCGCGGTGGTGAGCGCGCGAGGGAGGTGGAAACGGATACGGACGTGGTTCATGTCAGGTCAGGGTTGCGGACAAAGGAAACCGGGTGAACGGGGACGAAGGAAACGGGAAACACCCGGGGCAGGGGGGAGGCGGCGGCCAGCGTGGGTCGGTGGAATGCGCAGTGCAACGCCTCCCTCGCTCAAAAAACCTCGCGCGCCGGCGGCCTGATAGCCTCGACACGGCTCGCTCCGGTGGTCGACGCTCAGCGCATGTATTCGTTGAAAACAGCACTCGGTCGGCTGCGCACGATTGGTTGGTGGGAAGGCGTTTCGTTTCTCGTGCTGCTGCTGGTGGCGATGCCGCTGAAATATTTCGCCGGCTGGCCGCAGGCGGTGCGCGTCGTGGGAATGGCCCACGGCGTCCTTTTCCTGCTGTACGTCCTCGCCGCGATTCACGCTGCGCTTGATCGCAACTGGACGTGGAAGCGCACCGCGCTGGTGCTGGCGGCGAGCCTCGTGCCTGCGGGGCCGTTCATCGTCGACGCCAAACTCCTCGCGCCCGAGGCAGCGGCGCGGGCGTGACGTTGCTGGCGGCGCTGACGCGCGCGCGACGCGATTGGAAATTTTGCGAAGGCGGGGCATGGTATCCCATGATTCCGTTTTCCGTGCTCGATCTGGCTCCGATTCCCGCGGGTGGCACCGCGGCCGACGCGCTGCATCGCGCCCGCGATCTCGCGCAGCACACGGAGCGATTGGGGTATCGCCGCTACTGGCTGGCGGAACATCACAACATGCCGGGCATCGCGAGTGCGGCGACGGCGGTGGCGATCGCTCACGTGGCCGCGGGCACGAAAACGATCCGCGTCGGTTCCGGCGGCGTGATGCTGCCCAATCATGCACCGCTCGTGATCGCGGAGCAGTTCGGCACGCTCGACGCGCTCTTCCCGGGACGAATCGATCTCGGTCTCGGCCGTGCGCCTGGCACTGATCAACGCACCGCGCGGGCGTTGCGCCGCGGCGATGCGGATCGGGCGGATACGTTTCCAGACGACGTCGTGGAACTGCAGCACTACTTCGCGCCGGCGACGCCGCAACAGGCGGTGCGCGCGGTGCCCGGAGCCGGTCAGGCGGTTCCGATCTGGCTGCTGGGCTCCAGCCTGTTCAGCGCTCAGTTGGCGGCGGCGCTCGGACTGCCCTTCGCCTTCGCGTCGCATTTCGCGCCGGACTTTCTGCTCGCTGCGCTCGAGGCCTACCGCAGCGAGTTCCGGCCGTCGGCCGAACTCGCGCAACCGTACGCGATGGCTTGCATCGGCGTGTTCGCCGCGGCAACGGACGCTGAGGCGGTGCGGCTCTTCACGTCGCAACAACAGAGCTTTCTCAATCTCCGCCGCGGTCAACCCGGGGCGCTGCCGCCGCCGGTCGACGACATGGACGCCCTCTGGTCACCGCCGGAGCGCGCGATGATCGACCATGCGTTTCGCGAATCCGTGGTCGGATCGCCCGCCACGGTGCGGGCCGGGCTCGAGGCCTTTCTGCAGCGCACGCAGGTCGACGAGCTGATGATCACGGCCGCGATCTTCGATCAAGCGGCACGGGTGCGGTCGTACGAAATCGTAGCCGAGGTCCGCGGACAACTGACGGACGCGGGCGTTGCGAGTACAGCTACCTCGCGCCTTTGAATCCGCCTTTTCCTTTTTTGAATTCGGCGGCAATTCTCCCGCGAATCACGCCAATGGACGCGAATTCCAGCGCCAATTCCTATCCCTCTCTTCTGCAGGAAAGGGTTCAGGATGCCTTCCGAACATTGGCGTCCATTCGCGTCATTCGCGGGCGACCCACGTCCCCAGTTCAGCGGTAACCTTCGGCCTGCAGGGTAAAGAGCCGCGCATAGCGTCCGTTGGCGGCGATGAGCTCGGCATGCGTGCCCTGCTCGGCGATGCGGCCATGTTCGATCACGAGGATGCGGCCGGCCATCCGCACCGTGGGAAAGCGGTGGGAAATGAGAATCGCAGTGCGGCCGCGCGTGAGCGTGCGAAACCGCTCGAAGATCGCGTGCTCCGCCTCGGCATCGAGGGCGGCGGTCGGCTCGTCGAGGACAAGGATGTCCGCTTCCTCGCGCATGAACGCGCGGGCGAGGGCGATTTTCTGCCACTGCCCGCCGGAGAGCTCGGCACCTTCGTTGAACCAGCGGCCGAGCTGCGTATCGAGACCGGCGGCAAGCTGGCCCACGAACTCCTTCGCGCCGCCGCGTTCGACCGCGCGTCCGATGCGGGCGGAATCGTCCAGGTGCTCGATGCTGCCGAAGCCGACGTTCTCGCGGACCAGAAACTGATATTGGTTGAAATCCTGGAAAATGACGCCGACACGCCGCCGCAGATCCATCTCGTCCCAGTCGCGGAGATCGCGGCCGTCCAGCAGCACGCGGCCCTCGGTGGGGGTGTAGAGCCGCGTCAGCAGTTTGATGAACGTCGTCTTGCCGGCGCCGTTCTGGCCGACGAGGGCGAGACTCTCGCCCTGCGGGATGAAGACCGAGAGATCGCGGAGCGCCCATTCCTTGGCGTCGGGATAACGAAAGCCGACGTGCTCGAAACGGATCCCGCGTTCAGCGGGGATCGCGACCGCGGGCGACATGGGGGGCGCGGCGCGGGTCGTGGGAATCGCGAGGTATTCAAACAGATTGGACATGTACAGGTTGCCTTCGTACATGCCGCCGATGGCGGTTAGGATCGACTGGAACGCGTTCTGTCCCTGGCGAAACGCGACCACGTAGAGCGTCATGTCGCCGAGCGAGACGCGGCCGGCGGCGGCGGCCAGCGCGATGACGGCGTAGCAACTGTAGAACGCGCCGGTGGCGATCAGCGACAGGGCGAACGTCCACCCGGTGCGCCGCGTCTCGAGCCGGCGATCCTCGTCACGGAAGCGTTCCGCGAGCGCGCGATACCGGGCGAGCAACATCGGCCCGAGCCCGAAGAGTTTCACCTCCTTGGCATGCTCGTCGTTGGCGAGGACGTATTCGATGTAGTTGAGCCGGCGGGCCTCGGGGGAGCGCCAGTTGTGCAACCGGAACACCGCGCCGGCAAACCGCGCCTCGGCGATGAACGCGGGCACCGCCGCGAGCAGCAATCCGCCCACGGCCCACGGGCTGAAACGGACGAGCAGGGCGGCATAGCCCGCAAGCGTCAGGACGCTGCGGACAATCTGGAAGTTCTGCTGGACGAGCGCCAGTGGGCGGGTTGAGGCCTCACGCCGTGCCCGGGTGAGTTTGTCGTAGAATTTGGGATCCTCGAAATGCCGCAGATCGAGCGTGAGCGCCTTCTCGAGAATCCGGACGTTGAGATCGATGGCGAGGCGCGAGCCCACGAGCTGCCGCAGCCAACCCGCCGAACGCTCCGCGGCGGCAATGCCGGCGATGAGCGCGAGTTCGATGAGCACCCAATGCAGGACGAGATCGTGTGCGGCCTCGCGGGCCGGACCGGGAGGAGCGGCTTGCGCGGCCACGACGGCGTCGACGATCAGTTTGCCGACCCACGCGACCGCGATGGGCAACACGGCCGCCAGGACCACGACGACCGCGATCGCGATCAGGCCGCGGGGTGAGGAACGCCACGCCAGCCCAAGGGTGCGCGGGGTGTGCGAAAAACTTCCGAGCAGCCGGGTGAGAAACGGCGGCGTGGCGGTGGTGCCGGCACTGGGCGGGTGGGGGTGGGCCAAGCTGGGAAGGTGGAGTCGGGAGCGAAGCGCGAGAGGACGGGGCCCGAGGATGGCGCGTCGCTTCCTGGGTACCAACGAAAACCGCGGCGAGTGCGCCGCGGTTCATGCAGAGGAACTGGAGCGGAGGTCAGACCAGGGCGGCGTCCAACGTGATCGTCGCGTTCAGCAACTTCGAGATTGGGCAGTTGGTTTTCGCCTTGGTCGCAAGCTCGTTGAACTTTGCGGCGTCGATGGCGGGGACCTTCGCCTTCAGTACCAGGTGCGAAGCGGTCACGGTCCAACCCTTCTCTGGCACGTTGTCGAGGCTCACCATTGCGGTGGAGTCGAGTTGCTCCGGCGTGAAGCCGGCGCCAGTCAGTTCGGCGGAAAGCGCCATCGCGAAACAGCCTGCATGAGCGGCGGCAATCAGTTCCTCGGGATTGGTGCCGACGCCGTTTTCAAAACGGGAACCAAACGAGTACGGGGTGTTTTTCAAAGCTCCACCGGGGGCGGTGAGCGTGCCTTTGCCTTCCTTGAGCGAGCCGTTCCAAACGGCGTTAGCGGTGCGTTTCATGCGTTGGCACCGTGGGCGGATTTCGGCGCGACGCAAATGGCCTCCTTGATTTCGGCGGACTGGGGCTTTGAGCGTCACATTATGAAGTGTGGCTGCGAGCGCCCGCGAGTGGCCGACCGACGTGCGGACTGCGGGTGAGCAGCGCTCCGCTTGCTGGTGTTCGCAGCCCCGCGCCCATCGAGTCGGCGCGTGGTGGCCACTTTTGTTCGGTCACAAAAAAGGCCGGACGCGATGCGTCCGGCCTGCCGAGTGAAAGCAGCGTGGCCGACCTAGAATGTGCCCTTCACGCCGAACGTCCAAAGCGAGCCGAAGTCCTCGCGCTGGCGGAATTGCGCGTGCGCCGGCGTGCTCGGGCCCGCGCGCTCGAAGTCCTCCGTGGCATCATCGACGTTCCGCAGGCTGCCGAAGACGGCGAAGCGCTTGTAGAAGGTGTACTCGCCGCTGATGTCGATGTAGAGCCGCTTGGAACCCCAGTCGTAGGTGTTGGCTTCGATGCTGCGGCCCGCGGCGATCAGCCCGCGGCGCTGGCGGCTCTTGTAGTTCCAGTTGGCGCGGAGGTTGTACTTGGGGCGGGAAAGACTGATGCCCCAGTTGTAGGTGCGCGGCACGTATCCGGAAAAATTCGACGCGGCGACGCCCGTGGCGCGGGTGCCCGTGGCGTTGGCGAAGACCTGCAGGCCGGACGCCCACGGCGGCAGGAACGTGAGAGCCTGCTTGTAGTCGATGTCCAGGCCTTCCATGCGCACGCGACTGTCGAGGTTGTAGTTCGTCGACACCGCGTACTCGCCGTAGACCTCGGGATCGAGATCGTACAGCGCGAGGAACTCGGGCGTCGCCGGCAGGATGACGCCGCCGAAGAAGTTCTCGAAATCGCGGCGGAACGCGCCGATCGAGAGCTGGCCGACGCGCTGGAAGTAATATTCGAGGCGCACCTTGGTGGTCTTGGCACTCCAGGCCTTGATGCCGGCATTGTTCACCGAGATGCGGTTGCTGGCTGAATTCGGCGGCTGCTCGGTGTCGGGCAGGGTGAGACCGCCGGCGTATTGATTGAAGTCCGGGCGGCCGACGGAGTAGTAGTACGAAGCGCGTGCGATCAGATTTTCCTGCACATTGTAACTCGCGTTGATGTTCGGGAACCAGCGGAGGTACTCCTTCTTCACGTTCTGCCGGCGATCGAGCAGCGTCAGTTGAGATACGCCGAGGGCGTTTGCTGTCGGTTGAATCAGCGCCGGCAGTGGAAGCCGGTTCGTGCCGAGGATCGGATTGCCGTTGGCGTCGCGCTGGAAAATTACGTTGCCGCTGGCATCCTTCTGGTAGTTCCCCGTCGGGTCGGTAAGCGGGCCCTGCGCGCTGACGTTGGTCTGCTCGGCGCGGAGGCCGCCCACGAATTTCAGGCGGCGTTCGAAGAACGCGAGGTCGCCGCGGAAATAGGCGGAAGACACGATCTCGGCGGCCCGCTTGGAGAGGTTGACCGCGTTGCGGTAGGCGGCGTTTTGATCGATGGTGAAGTACTCGGGGTGCGCCTTGTAGAGCTCCCAGTACTTGTAGTTGCTCACCCATTGAATTTTCGGGAAACCCCACGGCGCGTTGCGCTGGGAGAAGTTCTCGTCGAGGTACGGACCGGCGTTGTCATCGCTGCCGAGCGGATCGGCCGGCGTGCTGGTGGCCCGACCGTCGGGGCCGCGATAAGTGTACGGCACCGTGCCGCCGCGGATGTCGCGCGCCGATTCCCGGATGTCGAAGCCCATCTTGACCGAGACGGGAATCCGCCGGACGTCAAAATCGCGGCGGAGATTGCCGAACGCGCTCCGCTGCAGGTCGGACGATTCACGGAAATCGCTGCTCGCGGTGTTGAGGACGTAGTTGCTGAGCAGGTACGGATCGACCGGCGTGCGATTGGGGCCTTCCACGACCGAAATCTTGCCGGGACGAAGGTAGAAGATTTCGCTGAAGGAAACCGTCAGGCCGGTGCGGCGGGTCGAGGCGCCGTTGAAGTAACCCTTGTCGACGTCGCGGTAGTGATTGCTCGCGTGTGAATACCCGAGGCCGAGATCCGCCTTCCAGATCGGGCCGTCGTGGTAGAAACGCATCGTCGGCATGTACGTGGTGCCGGACTTCTCGCGGGCGCCGTTGCTGACGCTCATGTCGCCGAAGCCGGTGTCGCCGTTGGTGGTGCGGGTGTCGAACTGGCCCGGCTGCACGCGCGTGATGTTGAAGGTCTGCGTGCGGTTGTTGAACGACGCGTCGAAGAACGCGTATTGAAACGAGAAGGACACGCGGTTGTTGCGCGAGAGCTTGTAGTCGAGCGTGGTGCCGAGCGACGAGCGGGTCGTGAGTTTCGTGCCGTCGCGCACCGCGTAGTTCGTCAGATACGGCTTGTCCGGCGTGGTGTCGGGCAGGCCGTTGGTGGCGGTGGCCGCGACGGTTGTCGCGTTGCCGGCGCCGCGCCAGGTGTTCGTCATGAAGTCCTGCATCGTGTACTGCGTCGACGTGCCGCCGGAGAGCGTGAAGCCGAAGCGCTGATTCACGGGGACCACCCAGGAAAAATCCATGCCCGGGTGAATCTTGTAGGTCGAATCGCGCAGCGGGCCGGGCGTTTTGCGCAGGCTGCGTTCGGCGTCGCGCATCATCACGTAGACACTGCCGTTGAACTGTGGCCGGGATCGCTCGAACGCACCGCGCGGCACCATGTTCACGCCACCGGCGAGGGCCGAGCCGGGCGACTCCGGCGTGGGCGAGTGATAGACCTCGATGCGGGCAATGTTGTTGATGGAGACCTGTTCGAGCTCGACCGAACGCGAGGTGCCCGAAGAGGCGGCGCTGGCCAGATTGAACCCGCCCATGGTGACCGGCACGTTGTTGGACGGCACGCCACCCATCGAGATTGTGCGGGCATCGCCGCCGACGTAGTCGATCGACATGCCGGGAAGGAATTTCAGGAACTCGCCGACATTGCCCTCGGCGATGTGGCCGAACTCATCGGCCGCCACCACGTTCATGATGTTGCTCGCGAACCGCTGTTCGTTGATCGCGATCGCGGCGCCGTCCATCTCCTTCGAGGTCGAGATGACGAACTTGTCGAGCTGGACCGTGCCGTCCGCGAGCGCGGGCTTGGCGTCGGCATCGGCGAGATTGAAGTCGTGCTGCGTGACGCGGCCGGCGACGACGGTCACGGGGCGGATCTGCGGCACCAGACCGGTGTGAAAGGCGCGGACCTTCACGGCGCCCGCGGGCACATTGACGAACCGGTACTGGCCGGAGCTGTCGGTGAATGTTTCGAGCTGCGTGCCCTCGATGGTGACGCGCGCCTTCTCGAGATATTCGCCGTTGCGGAGGTTGAGGACGCGGCCCTCGACGGTGCCGCCCGACGATTGGGCCGAGGCGACGCCGGTGAAAAGGCCGAAGCCCGCTGCCAGCAGGCAGACACGGGCGAACAGACGAAGACAGGTTGAACGAATCATGGGTGCTGGAGGTCAGCCGCCTGCCGCGTGCTGGAGGGCACGCGAGAGGCGGGGGCAGGCGGGGGTGGTGGTACTGGAGAAACGAATCGCGCGGCGGAGCGGGGACCGTCCATCGCGCAATTCAGGGACACACGCAGTCCAGGAGGGGTGAGCCCCGGGGTGCGAGCGGAGCGCAGTAAGGGGGGGCCGGTATGGCGGCACAATTCCAATCCGGCCCGAAGCGGTAACGGATCGGCTGGAAATGAACGGCCGTGCCGGTCATGAGTTTCTGCCACCGCTTTGCCTGTGAAAAAACCGAACCGCGAAGAGCGTCAGCGCATGTGCACCGGCAAACGCCGCTATCGTTCGCAAGGCGACGCCCTTGACGCGGCCGCGATTGCAGGCGTGGAACGCAAGCGCAGCGCGTATCTCTGTCCGCTGTGCCGGCAATGGCATCTGACCTCGTCGTAGCGCTTGCAGCGGCCGGACGGGTTTCCTGAACTGTCCGGATGCCGCAACGCGACCTCGTCATCGGTTTCGACGCCGACGACACCCTCTGGCACAACGAGATCATCTTTGAGAAGACGCACGAGCGGTACCGCGCCCTGCTGGCGCGCTTCCATGACGCGGCCCGGGTGGATCGCGAGTTGTTCGCGACCGAGATGCGCAATCTCGATCTCTACGGCTACGGCGTGAAGGGGTTCATGCTGTCAGCGATCGAGACAGCGATTCACCTCACGGAAGGGAAGATCAGCGCCGACGAAATCCAGCAGCTGATTGCGCTGGGTCGTGACATGCTGGCGCATCCGGTCGAGTTGCTCGACGGGGTCACGGAAACGCTCACGGCGCTTGCGCCCCATCACCGGATGCTGGTGATCACGAAGGGCGATCTGCGCGATCAGGAGCGCAAGCTCGCGAAGTCGCAGCTCGCCGCGCATTTCAGCCACGTCGAAATCGTGTCGGAAAAGGACCAGCAGACGTACGCCGAGGTCCTGCGCCGCCACGCGATCGCGCCGGAGCGATTCCTGATGGTGGGCAATTCGATCAAGTCCGACATCCTGCCGGTCCTGGCGCTTGGCGGCGCCGGTGCCCACGTCCCGTATCATTTATTGTGGGGCGCGGAGCGCGTCGAGGAATCCCCCGAAGGCCACGGGCGCTTCTTCCGCTTGAAGAATGTGCGTGAACTTCTGGCCGTGGTCGAACGGCTGTGAGCGTGGAGCAGGAAGCCAGGAAGCCCGGAAAAATTCAGAAGCTCGGAAACCGAACCGGGCAGGAATTAATTCAGAAGCCAGGAAACCAGGAATTCTGTTCCTGGCTTTTTGGCTTCTGAATTAGTCGATGTTTCCTGGCTTCCTGCTCCACCCATCTTTTCGGCAGACATTTTCCGCCACCGTGATTCGCTGACGTCATTCACCCCATGAGCCTCCCACGCCTGATCCTGGTTACCGCCCTCGCCACGTCCACGCTCGTCGCCGCCGAGCGGCCTGCTCTTAAGATGCGGCCGCAGACGATCGATCCGGCCATTCAGATCGGTTACGGTCTCGCGATTGCCGATGTCGATGGCGACAAGCTGGACGACATCCTGCTCGCGGATGCGAAACAGATCGTCTGGTACCGCGCGCCGAAGTGGGAGAAGTTCGTGATGGCCGAGAATCTCACCGCCAAGGACAACGTCTGCATCGCCGCGCGCGATGTGGACGGCGACGGCAAGGCCGAGGTGGCCGTGGGTGCGGAGTGGAATCCGGCCGACACGTTGAACAGCGGCGCCGTGTTCTTCCTGATGGCGCCTGCCGATCGCACGCAGCGCTGGACGCCGAAAAAGCTCCCGCACATGCCCACCACGCATCGCATGCACTGGGTGCGCGGCGCGGATCGCAGTTTCTACCTCGCGGTGCTGCCGCTGCATGGCCGCGGTAACAAGAATGGCGCGGGTGACGGGGTGCAGCTCCACGGCTACGAGTGGCCGTGGCGTGAAACGAGCCGGCCCTTCCTGCTCGCCGCGGATCTGCCTCCCCTGCACCTGACGCACAATTTCGACCTGATTTCCGGCCAGGGCCCACAGGCCGCCGAAGGGATGCTGGTTGCGACCAAGGAAGGTCTTCGCTCGATCGAGGCGCCGGCCAATCGTTCGGTGCCGGCGTCGGTGACGACCATCGCCGCGGGCGAGGTGAGGCGCGGCGCGCTCCCGGGTGGCGGCCGCTATGTAGCGACCATCGAGCCGATGCATGGCCACGAACTTGCGGTCTATCGCGGACCGACGACGCAGTTCTCCTCGGGTGCGGACTGGACCGCACAACGTACGTCCGTCGACGACAAACTCGTTCAGGGCCATGGCCTCGCAACGGGTGACTTGCTCGGCATCGGCAGCGATCAGATCGTCGTCGGCTGGCGCGGCGGCACGCCTGGTGCCAAGGTGGGCATAAAAGTTTACGCCGCGGCCGACGCCCGCGGCGAGGCCTGGGAGCTCGTCGCACTCGTCGACGACAACAAAATGGCCTGCGAGGATCTCAAAGTGGCCGACCTCAATGGCGACGGTCGTCCCGAAATCATCGCGGCCGGACGCGCGACGAAGAACGTCATCATCTACTGGAACGAGACCGAAAAGAGCGCGCGCTGAAGTGACACTCGCTGCGTTTCAAACCATTCCGCCGCGGCCGTCGCCCGCGGCTATCGCGTGAACACCGCGCCGTGAATCGGCGTGGGGTAGGGCGCGTCGCCCTTGGCCACGTACCAGAGAATCCGATTCAGCTGATCCTCCGGCGCGCGATCGAATTCCTTGAAGTTCATCCGCGATGACTCGAGCGAGAACGGCGACGCCTTGGTGTTCTTCGCGTACAGATCGACGTCCGGCTGCAGCACGGTGTACGGCGTCAACACCGCCTCGCGCTGGAAGCAGTTGTGCATCGGCGTGGCACCGGCGTCGTACTGCGTCAGCGGGGGCAGACCGAGGATCAGTTCCATCGTCCGAATCATGCTCGCGGTCGTGTAGAGCGTGCGGTCGACGAAGGAGCGTTTCGCGTAGGGACTGATGACGAAGCCGGTCGTGCGGTGCGCGTCGACGTGGTCCGGGCCGTTCTGCGTGTCGTCCTCGATCACGAAAATCGCCATCTCCTTCCAGAATTTGCTGCGACTCGCCGCGGCTACGATCTTGGCCAGGCCAATGTCGTTGCTGGCAACACACGCATTCGGCGTGAACGCGCCGGGCGTGGTGCCGTTGGTGTGATTTTCACCCAGCGACATGATCGTGAAACGCGGCAGTTCGCCGGAGGCCTCGGCCTTGGCCAAGTCGCGAATCCAGTGGTCGACGAGGTTCATGTCGCGCGTGGTCCGGCGATTGCCCCAGGTGCCGCGATTCGAAGACGGCACGCGCTGCGCGCCTTCGCCGTAGTTCTTGTAGGTGACGCCATGACGCCGGCACAGATCCCACAGGTATCCGTTCGCTGGATTCTCCATCTCCTCGTTGCCGGGCAGTTTGCCGTGCTTCGAATAACTGATGATCCACGACCGTTGGTTGAAGTCGGTGGCGATGGCGGCGTCGGTCCAGCTGTGCCCATCGATGCTCACCTCGCTGTTCGAGTACAGGTTGTCGAGCAGCACGTACTCGCGCGCGAGCTGGTGCTGGTTGGGCGTGACCTTCTGGCCGAAGATCGCGAGATGCGGATCGCCGTTGCCGAGCGGACGGCCCTGGGCGTCGGTGAGATCACCGAGCACCTGATCGTAGGTGCGGTTCTCCTTGATGATATAAAGCACGTACTTGATCGGCGAAGGATCGCCGACGCGCGCGGGGATCACGCTGTCCGCGGGCACCGGGGCGCGCGTCAGAGCCTCCGGCGTGTACGGCGAGTTCCGGCGCACCTGCGCCGTGTAAGCCGACATCTGCTGCGTGTCGGGCCGCGCGACGAACGAGACCGAGCCCTCGAAGATCCGCGCGATGTAGTCGAAGGGGGGAGATCCGTTGTTGGTGCGAGGATCCTTCGAGGTCGCCGGGAAGTTCGCGCGCGACATGAGGCCCTTGCCGTTGCCGATGTAGAGCGTCTGGTTGTCGGGACTGACGGCGAGCGCGGTCGGATACCAACCCGTGGGAATGAAACCATCGACGATCGAAATTGTTTCGCCGCGTTCGCTCGCCTCCTCGGTCAGGCGGTTCGAGATGTCCACGACCATGACCGCGTTGTTGTCCGCGTTGGCGACGAAGAGCGTTTTTCCATCAGGCGAAACCGCGAGCGCGTCGGGCGTGCTGCCTTCGAGCGACTGCGGATACAATGACGTCGAGATCACCTCGCGTGCGCCTTCCCAGAGCCGGCGGGCGGGGCTCGCGGCTTCCGGTACGCTTTCGAGTCGGCGCGTGGTGAGCACGTGCACCGTGTTGTCGCCGGCGCAGGCCACGAACATCCGGCCATCGGGGGCAAGGGCGAGATCGTTGGGGCGGATGCCGACGGTGACATCGCGCAGCCGGCGGTTTTTCACCGAGTCGATCACGCTCACGCTGCGACTGCCCCAGTTCGTGACGTAGAGGTGGGTGCGATCGCCGCCGAAGAGGCACGAGTGCGGGTGCTGGCCGACGGGAATCGTCGCTTCGTGCGCGAGCGTGTCGGGATGCAGTACCCAGACTTCGTGGTTGGCCTCGTTGCAGACGTAGACCCTTCCCGTCGTCGGATGCACCGCGATCCCCGCGAGAAAAACCGGATCGTCAGTGGTCTTGGGTTTGACCGGTTTCGCCGCCGTGGCCTGGCCGCTCGCGTAGTCGAAAACCTGGATCAGCCCGGTGTCGCCGCCCGACACGAAGAGGCGTTTGCCGTCGCGGCTGAACGCGAGCCCGTTCCAGCATTCCTTGAGTGGAAGAAACTGGGTGACCTGGCGCGTCTTGAGATCGAGCAGGGTGACGCCGGTGTCGTTGAAGCCGCCACTCACGGTGACGAGCCGGCTTTTATCGGGTGAAACAATCATCTTCAACGGCATGTCGCTGATGCGTACGTGCTCGCCGGCGGGCGTCACGCCCCAGCCCGTGTGCAGTAGGTGTCGCCCCGGAGCGAGTCCTGCGCGTTCCCGGACCGCGGCGGATTTGACGTCTTCGTCTGGGCCGCGCGTTGGGAGTGATTCCCGGCTGGCGCGTTGGGCGAACGCCAGCGGCAGCGCGAGCGAGAAGGACAGGACGGCGAGGCAGCACGGGAGAAATCGAGGCATGGCGCGAAGGGGTTCCCGCGGATCGTGATCTGAAATCAACGGCGGTCCAAGTGGTTTGTGGCTGCGGCAGGTGGCAATCGCGTGACGGCGTCGCAAGATGTGCGACACCTTGGCCAAGATTCGGTCAGACAAGAATCGCCAACGACGCTACTTTTCACACCGTCGGGTTGTCCCTGCGGATGCCGTGGTGGCGTTCGCGCTGATGGTTCACCCTCGTCCTTCGAAAAAGAACTCCATGAACACCCCAGGCTCCTCCCCGTTCTCGCGTCGAGACTTCGTCAAATTATCCGCTGTTGGTACCGGCGCAGCCGTCGCGGCTGGTCTTGGCGCCAACCGCGTGATGGCGGCCACCGCCGGTTCCGACCGCATTCGCGTCGGTGTCGTCGGTTGCGGCGGCCGCGGTACCGGTGCCGCACAGAACTGCCTCGATTCCTCGCCGGGCGTGGAGATCGTGGTGGTGGGCGATCTCTTCGAGCGCCAGGTCAACGCGGCCAAGACGAAACTCAAGATCCCGCAGGCGCAGGGTTACTGGGGATTCGATGCCTTCAAGAAGGTCCTCGCGAGCGACATCGATCTCGTGATCCTCGCCACGCCGCCGGGTTTCCGGCCGATGCATTTCGAGGCGGCGATCGCCGCCGGCAAGAACGTCTTCATGGAAAAGCCGGTCGCGGTCGACCCGGTGGGCGTGCGCTCGATCATCGCGACGGCGCAGCTGGCCAAGCAGAAGAAACTCGCGGTGGTTGCGGGCACGCAGCGCCGGCACCAGCCGAGCTACATCGACATCATCAAGCGCATTCACGGCGGGCAGATCGGCGAGCTGGTGGGCGGCCAGTGTTACTGGAACGGCGAGGGCATCTGGTTCCGCGAGAAGACCGGCTGGCTCGAGGGGATGTCCGATTTCGAGTGGCAGTGCTGGAATTGGTATCACTGGGACTGGCTCAGCGGCGATCAGATCGTCGAGCAGCACATCCACAACCTCGATGTCATCAACTGGGCGTTCGGCGGACCGCCGGTGAAATTCTACGGCATGGGTGGTCGCCAGAATCGCGGCGCGCTGCCGGGCAACATCTGGGATCACTTCGCCGTCGAGATGGAATATGCCAATGGCGCGCGCGTCACCAGCATGTGCCGCCACACGCCGAAGTCGGCGCAACGCATCGGCGAACGGGTCGTCGGTACGCGCGGCACCTCGGACTGCACGACGTCGATCAAGGGCGAGAAGGCGTACAAGTTTGAAGGCCCGAATCCGAATCCGATGGTGCAGGAGCACACGGACCTCATCGCGAGCATCCGCAAGGGCGAGCCATTGAACGAAGGCGAACAGGTGGCGATGAGCACGCTCACGGCGATCGGTGGACGCATGTCCGCCTACACCGGCCGCGAGATCTCGTGGAACTGGCTGCTCAATGCGTCGAAGCTCGATATCTTCCCCAAGACGATCGGCCCAGGCCCGGGCGTCTTCCCGGCCGTGCCGGTTCCCGGCAAGACCGAGTTGATCTAACGCGGACGCGGATCGGTCCGGCGTGATTCCTCCGGCGGGCGCTGCGCAAGCAGCGCCCGCTTTCTTTTAGGCGCGGCACCTACTGGGGTCTGTGATGACCAGTGGGCCGCGCCTTTACTTGGGAGCGCAGACGTCCCGCCTGCAAGGGATCGAAGCAGGCGGGACGTCTGCGCTCCCGGGAGGGTAACCAATCTGCGTGCGGTGCCGTGCACGCGGCCTCCTCGGTGTTCAGCTCACTACAGCCGGCGGTATTTCTCCGGCGGGATCTTGATGCGGTGACCGGAATCGAGGTCAGTGAAGATATGCCAGTGGGTGTCGTGCGTGTCGTGCACGGCCACCTCCATCTTGTGGCCGGCCTCGTAGGTGTACTCTTCCATGGCGAAGCCGTGATCCTCGTGCAGGATCGCCTCGCCGATTTCGCCGCTGTGCGGCGCGGTGATTTCGATTCTCCAGGTAGTCATGGTGGTGTCCGAGGGATGGGAGCGGCCGAGGCGTCAGGGATGGGCGGCGCCGTTGCGCTTGGCGCGCTCGCCGAGGATCTTTTGCGTGAGCTCAGGCGGGACCTCCGAGTAGTGGCTGAACTCCTCGGTGTGACGCCCCCGGCCGCTGGTGAGCGAGCGCACCACGGTGCTGTAGTGGTAGAGATCCTTTTGTGGCACCCGGGCGCGGATGCTTTGGAAATGTCCGTCGGCCTCGACGCCGATGATCTGGCCGCGCCGCGCCGACAGATCACCGAGGATCGCGCCCACGTGTTCCTCGGGCACGGTCACTTCGACATTGAAGATCGGTTCGAGCAGACACGGCGCAGCGGCCTGGAACGCCTCCTTGAACGCGTGATAGCCGGCGACCTGAAACGCGATGTCCTTCGAGTCGACCGGGTGCATCTTGCCGTCGTAGAATTCGGCCTTCACGTCGGTCACGCGGAAACCCGCGATGATGCCTTCGCGGCAGGCGGTGTTCACGCCCTTCTCCACGGACGGCACGAATACGCGATCGACGTTGGTGCCGACGAGCGTCTGCTTGAAGTCGAGTCCCGTGTCGCGCACGCCCGGTTCGACGCGCAGCCAGACTTCCGCGAACTGGCCGGCGCCGCCGGTCTGTTTCTTGTGGCGGTAGCGTGAGTCGCCGTTGCCGCGAATGGTTTCCCGATACGGGATGTGCGGCTCCTCGAGCGTCACCTGCACGCCGAAGCGACGCAGGAGTCGCTCGACGATGACCTGAAGGTGAATCTCTCCCTGACCCGAAACGATTGTCTGGTGCACCTCGTCGTCGACGCGGTAGTGGAACGTCGGATCTTCCTGGTGCAACGTCGCGAGCCCGACGGCGAGCTTGTCCTCATCGCCTTTCGAACGGAGCCGGAGCGAGCCGTGGATGTTGGGCCGCGGGTAGTCGACCTTCGGCAGCGTGACCGGATAGCGCGGACTGCACAACGTATCGCCGGTGTGCGTCGAGCGGAGTTTGACCACGGCGCCGAGATCGCCCGCGTTCAGGTGCGTGACGGGCGTGCGATCGTGGCCGTTGAGCACATAGATCTGGCCCAGTCGCTCCGTGACGTCGCGCGAGGTGTTGAGCAATTCGTCACCGCTTTTCACGGTGCCGGAATAAACCCGGAAGAGCGACAGCTCGCCGACGCCCGGCTCGTTCATCGTTTTGAATATAAACACCACCGGCTCCGGCTGCGAAAGCGGCACGGAGCCGGCGACTCCACTGGCATCCCGCGCCGGGACTTCGGCGCGGTCGAGTGGTGAGGAGCCGTATTTGGCGATGAAGTCCATCAGGCGGGCGACGCCGACATTGGTCTCGGCCGAGACGGCGAAGAGCGGAACGAGCACCTGGTTCTGCACGGCCTTGTGCAGGCCCGCGCGGAATTCCTCCTCGGCGAGGATGCCGCGTTCGAAGAAACGTTCCATCAGGCCGTCGTCGGACTCCGCGACGTACTCGATCAATTCCCGATGCTGCTGGCTCACGCGTTCGGCGAGCGCCCCGGCGGGCACTTCAATGTATTTCCCGCTGCCGCCGGGCTGGTAGGTGGTGACTTCGCTCCGCATCACATCGAGCACATGGCTGAACCCGGGGCCGGCGTTCAGCGGCACGGTGATCGGAAAGACATTCTTGCCGAAATGTGTGCGGGCGTCCTCGACGATGGCGTCGAACTTGACGTTCGCCTTGTCGAGTCCGTTGACGACGAGGATTTTTGGCAGGCCGAAGCGCGTGGCGTAGTCCCATGCGGCGTCGGTGCCCACGCCGAGCCCGTGCGCGGCATTGATCACGATGAGCGCAAAATCGCCGACCCGCAGCGCGCCCAGGCCTTCGCTGATGAAGTCGCTGTAGCCCGGGGTATCGAGGATGTTGAACTTCCGCCCCATCCATTCCGTGTTGAGCAGCGAGCAGTGCACCGAGATCTGGTGCGCCTTCTCGCTCGCGTGATAATCCGAGACGGTAGTGCCGGCGGCGATACTGCCCATCCGGCCGATTCGACCGGAGCAGGCGAGCATGGCCTCGGTCAGCATCGTCTTTCCCGCTGAAGCGTGCCCGAGCACCGCGAAGCTTCTCAATTTTGAGGACGCGTAGTCTTTCATGGCTGAGGGATTTGGTGATTGAGGCCGCGCGAAGCGCGGTTGCTCCTGCCACAAAGTGAGGGAGTTGCGCCGCGGCGAAACCGTGACGCCTGAAAGTGGCTCGAGTGTGCGGATCGCGTGGTAAAAGCCAAGGAGAACGAGCCGTGGAACCCGGCCCGGACCACTCGTTTTCCAGGGCCTTCTGCTCCCGACAAACGCAACTACTACCGACCGATGTGGGCGCGCGCGTGCGGAGTGTTCAGGTCGAGCTCCGGGCCAAGCGGCACGATACGCGTCGGATTAATCTCCGTGTGCGTGACGTAATAGTGCCGCTTGATGTGATCGAAGTTCACGGTCTCCCGAATTCCCGGCCACTGGAAAAGGTCCTGCAAATATCCCTGCAGATTGGGATAGTCGACGATCCGCCGGAGATTGCATTTGAAGTGCCCGTGATACACGGCGTCGAACCGGACCAGCGTGCAGAAGAGCCGCCAGTCGGTTTCCACCGGTGACGTGCCGAATAAAAAACGACGCGAGCCGAGGCGCGTCTCCAGCGTGTCGAGCATCGCAAACAGATCACGCACGGCGCGCTCGTAGGCGCTCTGTCGGGTGGCGAAGCCGGCCCGGTATACGCCGTTGTTCACCCGTTCATAAATCTGCGCGCTCAAGTCGGCCTGCTCCGCGGCGATGGGCGCGGGAAAGAGGTCCAGTGCCGTGCGGGCGTCGGCCGCGGGGAAGACATCGTTGAACATCCGGCAGATGTCGTCCTCGGAGTTGTTCACGATGCGACGAGTGACTTTATCCCACAGTACGGGCACCGTCCAACGGCCGCGAAAAGTTGGCGCGGAGGCCAGGTATGCTTCGCGGAGAAAAGTGAAGCCGTTGACAGGATCAGTCGAGTGGCCCGGACCGTCGCGAAACGCCCAGCCGCGCTCGTCGCGCACCGGATCCACGACGGTCAAACCAATCGCGGCGTCGAGTTGCCGCAGACGTCGCGCGATCACGGTGCGATGCGCCCACGGACACGCCAGCGACACGTAGAGATGATAGCGGCCGGGCGTCGGCGGAAACGGCGATGATCCATCCATCGTGACGCGTTCGCGAAACGCATCCTCCTGCCGCGCGAATTCACCGTCGGCCGATTGTTCGTCGGGAAATTGTCCGGCGGTCGTCATGCGTGCTCCTTGGCCACGGCGTGAATGGCGGTCGTCAACGCCGTGGCCGGGGCGAGCGGCAGGTCGACCCAGAAGGTGCTGCCGCGTCCGACCTGGGAATCAACGCCGACGTGTCCCGAGAGCTGTTCGACGACCTTGCGTACGATGGCGAGGCCGATGCCCGTGCCGTCATAGTTCGGATGTTCCCGGCGGAAGGGGTCGAAGATCCGCGCGGTGGCGTCTGCGGGGATGCCGATGCCGTTGTCGGTGACGTTCACCCGCGCGATGTCGCTGCCGAGGTGCGCGGAAATACGAATGTGCGGCTTCACGCCGGGAGCCACGAACTTGATCGCGTTGTGCAGCAGGTTGGTGAAGCACTGGGTGAGGAGGGCGCCGTTGCCGAGGACCTTCGGGAGTGCGCCCTCGATGACGATGTCGGCGCGTTCGGGCTGGAACTCGGGCTGCGAGCGCAGCAATTCGCGAACGGTGTCGTCGAGGTCGATGGGGCGGAGTTCGGGTTTGCGCCGCGACAACTGGCTGTAGTCGAGGATGTCGACGATCAGCTGGTCCATGCGGACAGTGGAGCGTTGGATGCGCGCAATGTGGGCCCGGCCTTCGGCATCGAGTTGGTGGGCGTGATCGAGTGCCAGGATATCGGCGTAGCTGCTGATCGAACGCAACGGCGCGCGGATGTCGTGGACGAGCGTGTAGGAGAACGCTTCGAGTTCGGAGACCGACTGTTGCAGCGCAAGGGTGCGCTCAGCGACCTGACGCTCGAGTTCGTCGACTTGGGACCGCGTGGCCGTGATGTCCTGGCAGAAGAGCGAGAGGCCGTCGTCAGACGGCATGGCGCTGACGGCGTGCCACGAGCCAGGCGCGAGAGCCGTGGTTTCGAACCGGACTGGCACGCGTTGCTGCATCGCCCGCTGCAGTTCCGCTTCGGCGGGCTGGCCGATCCAGCGGGGCAGTACGTCCCACAGCACGCGGTTCAGCAGGGCGGTGCGAGGCTGGCGCAAGGCGTCCTCGGTTACCTGATTTACCGCGACGATCCTCCAGTGCGAATCCAGTGAGAAAAAACATTCCTGCATGTGCTCGATGATGGCGACGACGCGGGCCTCGGCTGAAGCGTGCCTGCGGCCGGCGCGGCGGATGGATTCGAGCAGGACGACCGTAATGGTGCAGGAAATACTGTACAGTACGAGCCGGGGGACGCCGATGGAGTCGACCGGACTCGCGTGCGCCGGCGAAAACAGCCACGTGGACAGCAAATAGCCCGAGACGGCGACCACGGCGGCAGGCATCCAGCCGCCAAACCATGCGGCGAGCGCAACGCCCACGTACATGGTCGCGAGGGGCATCTGATGACCGACCAGGGGAGCCATGAGCCAGCGGGCAAGCAGAGCCGTGGCGAGCATCGCGGCGGCAAATCCATAGTTTTGCCAGGCCGGGCGGTTGCGGGCAGATGCGGCGGGCGAAGAGCTGCGCTGCTTCATTGGCTTGCGGGCAAACCAATCAACCCGACGGGTGCAGCGCGAGCTGGAAACCGCAGCCGCCGGCCCGACGCGTTACGGCCGGATGATGACGTCGACCTGTTCTCCCGGCCGCAGCTGCAGCGCTTCCGGCGCGGTGAGATGAAGGCGCAGGCCAAGATCGGTGGGCACGGATGTCACGGGCAGACGCATCGCGGCGAGCAGGGTGGGCGAGATCGGCTCCAACTGCTGGCCGACCTGCGCGACCTTCGCGAGCCCGATGCGCCGGACGAACGTGCGCGTGCGAATCTCGACGTCCATGCCGGCTTTGGGCTCGAGCGGCAGCGGTTGACGCAGGAAGCCGACGATGCGGGCCGTGCGGGTGGCGCTGATTTGCAGGACGGGTTCGGCGGTGGAAATCACTTCGCCGGTGCGGCGATAAATCTGCGTGACGAGTCCGTCGATGGGCGCGATCAGCGGGAGCGGGCTCAACTGCGCCTCGATCAATTTCAACTGCTCCTCCTTCTGTTTGATCGCGGCGCGCAGGCCAGCGGCGGCGGCGGTTGGGATTGTGTGATGGTTGCCCAGATCGAGCGGCCGCAGCTCGGGTTCGAGTTTGCTGATCAACTCCGACTGGGCCCTCAGCTTGGCGTCAACGGCGTCGCGATTGTTCTTCGCCTGATCAAACTCCTCGTCGGTCACCAGATTGATGCGATGCAGCGCGGCCACGCGGGCCAGCGTCGCTTCCACCTGACGGAGTTCGCCCTGCAGCGAGACCTGTTCGACCCGCTTGCTCATCCAGTCGAGCCGCAGCCGTTCAAAATTCATGTCCGTCGTCGTGCGCAGCACTTCGATTTCAGCCCGAACGACCGCGAGGGAGGCGTCAAGCACCGCGGGGTTGCTGGCGATCACGCGGCCGAGCACCTGTCCGGCGGTGACCGGTTGCAGGAGGTCGACGGTCAGGTCCGCCAGCAGGCCCGCTTGCGGGGGACGTATCTCCGCCCGCACGGCCTCGGCCTCGCCGACGAGCGTCGGCGGTGCGACCCACTGCGTCCAAATCATCGCGGCCGCAATGACGCCGAGAATAAACACCACCACCGGGAGATACTGCAGCCGCAACTGCCGCCAAATTTGGGCGGTGGGCGTGGGAATGGGCGGCAGGCGATCGTGGTTCATGCCTTAGATCTCCGACTCTTCCTCGGCCTTCATGCTGGAGACCTGATCGACTCCGGGAAGCATGGCAAGGTCGCGCAACAGATCGGACACGCGCGCGGGATCGCGCAGCAGCAGTCGGTACGAGACATCGGTGCCCACGGCCTCGGAGTCGAAGTGGCGGTTCGCGCACTGGGTCTTGAAACTGTGTCGGTCCAACAGGCGTTCGAGCGCCGGCAGCTCGGACACCGCGCGCGACCAGTGCAGGTTCAGGATCAGATCGTAACGATGCCGGCTGCCAAACGACGTGGCCCACAGATAAAGCGTGACGGCCACCACCACGAGCGTACCGACGATCGCGGTCGAAAACTTCTGCGTACCGCAGGCCATGCCGAGCACGATCACCGCGAGCACGTAGGAGGTGTCCAGGGTGTCGCGCAGGATGTTGCGGAACCTCACGATGGCGAAGACCGCCATGAGCCCGAACGCAGTCACGAGATTGTTCGAGAGGACCGTCAGCACCAGCGCCACGATCACGGGCATCAGGATGAGCGACACCACGAACGAGCGGGAATACGACACGCCCGAGTGGGTGAACATGTAAACCCAGGCGATCAGCTGGCCCATCAGAAAGGCCAGCAGCATGGCGAGCAGAACGGTCTGGAAACTTGTCGGCGCGATCCCGTAGTCGCCCTGCAGCAGTGCGTTCATGGACTCCGTTCCAACCCGAAATCCAATCGTCAGGCAACTGCAACTGCGGGCCGGAGCGCCGGAGCGCCCGCGCGGTCGGGCACGAGGCGGCGGATGCTGCCGGCGACGCGCAGACCGACGCCGCGATTCGAGAGCCGATACTCGCCGAGGAGCGCGACGCCCTGCGCGTACTTCGGCGCGCCACCGCGCACGAGCCCGAGGGCGCGAATCATTTCGCCGCACCAGTTCGGCATGCGATCGACGAACTTCAACTCGAGGACCACATGATCGTCAAAGGGCGCGACTGCCTCGCCGAGCGCCGTCGTCAGGCCGGCGCTGAATTCGGTCTCGCACTTCACCGTGCGATCAAACGTGACGCGCACGGCATTGTTGACCGGACTCATCCACGCCTCGCGTTGATAGGCGACATGGGACTTCGGGGTCGCGCGCAGACGGTGGGTCAGGCGGCAGAATTCCTGCAGGGCGACCAGTTGCCGGCCGTCGGGCGCGGCGAGATGGCGCAGTTGCGGTGGCTGGCCGTCGAGGAGCGCCTGCACGGAATCGCGGCGCACCTTCGCCCGCATCTTCGAAATCACGTCATTGGTCCGGCGCTTAATCTCAAAATAGACCGTGGAATCGGAGTCGCTGTAATACCGGATCCGGAGCTTGAAGCGGTTCTTTTCACCGCACTGCACCGCCTGGTAGGTCGCGAGGTCCGGGGAATCCAGATAGAGCGAGTGAACCGGATAGGAGTTGTGGGGGAAACGCGACGCGAAGTCGTCCGGTTTCAGGTGGCAGCTTACAAACCGCCGGATTTCCCGGGCGGTCTCCTCTCGAACCAGGTACTTCAGTTCGAAACGTTGAGTCTGTAGGCGATCAAGTGCCATCGTCGGCTGAGGTGACGTCCGTTGATTTGGATTGTTTCATGGCTCGCGCTTTTTTCGTCAGGACTTTCCAACGGCTAATGCGCGACCTCCTTGATGTAATAGCGCCGCGGGAAGTACGGGCGCAGCCGGACACGGAGTGGCGGCCACTAACCGCGTCCAGCCAAGGCGTAAGACCGGACCCTCCGTAATCATCCCGGAAGTTGCCGGGGAAATCCCGTAGTGGGAATTACGAACCCCGGGTCGAAGTGTTAGCCCGGGGGCGGCGCGAAAGACTTATCCTACGTGCGCGTAGTATTACGCTATGGCCGACGTTTCAGCATCGTGCCGCCGAGAAAGAGCCAGTCGGGTTTCATCACGGTGGAAGGGTCATCGACGGGAAACGTGAGCCCGCGCAGGCGGGAGCCATCGGCACCGACAAGGATCAGGGAGTAACCCTGCAACGTCCATTGGCCGGTGGCATTCCGACCGGGACTCGATTGCAGCCGGGCGGACTCCGCGGTGGAGCCGGCGATCGAAATGCCGCTCCACGTGAAGGAGCCGTCGGGGTTCAGATCGAGGCGTGGATTGCCGGCCGGGTTTGGACCGCGCACGAGTTCGTCGCCTCCTTCGTAGGTGCCGGCGACGTCACCCGCGTGGCTGAAATTTTCCACGGGGCTGAAGATGCCCTGGTCCCAGGTGAAGCCCCGGCCCTCACGCTCCAGCTCCGCTTCGCTCGTGGAGCCGTCGGTCCATGTCACCTTGAGGCTGCCGCCGTCGCTGCTGGCGCGGCCCTTGGGGCCCGGGTGAGCGGCGAGATCCGAGCGGGAGAAGCCGTACGCAAGATTCCGATACGTGGAACCGTCGGGTGCAAAGTACCACGCCTCCTTCTCGGCCACGCGCGTGGCGCTCCGGTATCGGTTCATCAGGTACAGGCCGGCGGGGAGGCCGTCCTGGAACGCCGCCGGCGCGGGCTGTTCGAACTCGGGTTCGGCGGCGGGACGCGGGCGGGCGGCGAGTCCGGGGATCGCGATGGCAGCGATTGCGGCATCGGCGCTGGCGTTATGTCCGGCTTTGCGGACCAGATCGGCGAACTTGGGGTCGCCGTGCAGGGGCGCGAGATCGGGATCGGTCTTCAAGTGATCGACGTCGTCGAAACCAAGTGCGATCGACAGGTCGAGCGCGCCCAGGGCGTACGGAAGTCGCGGGCCGCCCGCCTGGGCTTCGATGCAGGCGAGGTTGTAGTGATGCACCGGGTTCTGCGGTTCCCACAGGATGACCTGATCGCAAATCTTGCGGGCGCGGCTGAAGTTCTTCGTTTCGAGCGCGCTGATCATCACCGGATACATCAGGTCGATCGCCTCGCGGCGGCTGGCGGCGTCGTTCTGGGCGCGGGCAGGCGCGACGGCGGCCACGCCACTGACGAGGGCGAGCAGGAACCGAAGAAACAGACCGGATGAAACGCGCATGAATCAGAGGAGACGGACCAAGCCGAATGAGCACCCCGCGCGGACCCCGTCAAGTGCGGGGAACCGGGAGGTGAGAACGCGTTTCGCTTCCGCGGGCAAAAACGGGGCGGGCCTCAGCTCGCCACCGACATCGGCTGCTCGACGCGCAGCAACCGTCCGGTCGAGGCCTCGAGGCGGACCACGTTCCCGGAGACCGCACGGACGACGAGGGTGTCGCCCTCGAGCCCGACAATGGCGGCGCAGGGATCCGCGGGCTCTGGCCACTCGGCCATCCACTGCAACCGGAATGCGCCGTCGAGGCAGTAGAGATTGGGCAGTCCCGGGAGCAGGCCGTAGGTATGCTCGCGGACATAGTAACACAGCGGACCCGGACAGAATTCGACGACCGCGGTGGCGAGCGGCAGATGGCCGACGGCGCGCGCTCCGAAGCGGTTGAGTTGGCAAAGGGAGCCGTCGATCACGGCCAGGGAAGGGGATTCGGAATTCACAAGCTGGAGAAGAAAGGCGAACAGGCGCGTTACGATTCGGCGACACAAAATTTCGCGAAATGCGCGCATGGTTTGCATTGATCGCGGGCGCAATGAGCGCGGAAGGCGTGGGAATGATTCGCCGGCGTTGCATTTGATTTCCGCGAACGCGGCGACGCCGGATGGGTCAATACGCGATTTCACCCGTCGGGTAATTTCGCACCTTTTTTCACCAGCGCGGCTTGCGCGGGGCTTGGACGTGCCGATAGCCTCACGACTTATTGCATGAAGAAAGCACTCATCACCGGCATCACGGGTCAGGACGGATCCTATCTCGCGGAACTCCTGTTGGAGAAAGGTTACGAGGTTCACGGCGTCATCCGCCGCGCTTCGACTTTCAACACCAGCCGCATTGATCATCTTTACCGTGACCCGCATGTGAACGGCGTCCGGCTCTTCCTGCACTATGGTGATCTCGCGGATTCCGTCCAGATGGTGAAGCTGCTGTACGAGCTCCAGCCGGATGAAGTCTATAATCTCGGCGCCCAGTCGCATGTACGCGTTTCATTCGACATCCCCGAATACACGGGTGACGTCGATGGACTCGGCGCGCAGCGCATCCTCGAGGCGATCCGTGAGGCCGGCCTCGTCAAGAAAGTGCGTTACTACCAGGCTTCGTCCTCCGAAATGTTCGGCAAGGTGCAGGAAGTTCCGCAGACGGAAACCACGCCCTTCTGGCCGCGGTCGCCGTACGGTTGCGCCAAGGTGTACGCCTATTGGCTCACCGTTAATTACCGTGAGAGCTATGCGTTGCACGCCTCCAACGGCATTCTCTTCAACCACGAGAGTCCGCGACGCGGCGAGACGTTCGTCACGCGCAAGATCACCCGCGCCGCCACCCGCATCAAGATGGGGCTGCAGGACTCGATTTACCTCGGCAACCTCGACGCCCAGCGCGACTGGGGCTTCGCGAAGGAATACGTCGAGATGATGTGGCTCATGCTGCAGCAGGACAAACCCGACGATTATGTCGTCGCGACGAACGAGACGCACAGCGTGAAGGAATTCTGCCAGGAGAGCTTCAGCCTGCTCGGTCTCGACTGGGAGAAGTACGTGAAGTACGATCAGCGCTACGAGCGTCCGGCGGAAGTCGAGCTGCTCATCGGCGATCCGGCCAAGGCGCGCAAGCAGCTGGGCTGGGAGCCCAAGGTCAAATTCAAGGAGCTCGTGAAGATCATGATCGATCACGATCTCGCGCTGGCCAAACGCGAATCGCAGATTGCGAATCTGCCCACCGTGTCGAAGCCTCCGTTTGCATGAAGCTCTATATCGCCGGACATAACGGCATGGTCGGCGGCGCGCTCGTACGCCGCTTCCAACGCGAGACCGGCGTTACCCTTTTGCTACGCACGCGGCGGGAACTCGATCTCGGCAGCCAGGCGGCTGTGGATGCCTTTTTCGCGACGGAGAAGCCGGATGTCGCCATCATCGCGGCGGCAAAGGTCGGCGGCATCCACGCCAATAACACCTACCCGGCGGATTTTCTCTTCGATAACCTGGCGATCGCGGCGAACACAATCAACGCCGCGCACCGCGCCGGCACGCGCCGGCTCCTTTTCCTGGGCAGCTCGTGCATCTATCCGAAGCACGCGCCGCAACCGATGCCCGAGGACTGCCTGCTGACGAGTGCGCTCGAGCCGACGAACGAAGCCTACGCGATCGCGAAGATCGCCGGCCTCAAGCTCTGCCAGTATTTCCGGAAGCAGTACGGCGTGATGTTCCACTCGGCGATGCCGACCAACCTCTACGGTCCCGGCGACAATTACCATCCGCAGAACTCCCATGTGCTCCCGGCGCTGATCCGCCGTTTCGATGAAGCCCGCGCGGCGGGCAAACCAGAGGTGGTGGCGTGGGGCACCGGATCGCCGATGCGTGAATTCCTGCACGTCGACGATCTCGCCGACGCCTGCGCGTTCCTGCTGAAGCTCGAGAATCCGCCTGACTGGGTAAATGTGGGCACCGGCACGGACGTGACGATCCGCGAGCTGACGGAAACGGTGGCGGCGGTCACCGGTTTTAAGGGCCGGATCACGTGGGACGCGAGCAAGCCTGACGGCACGCCGCGCAAGCTCATGGATGTTTCGAGACTTTCCGGCCTCGGCTGGAAGGCGCGCATCGCGCTGCGCGAGGGCATTGAGAAGACGTTTGCCAGCTACGTGGCGGAAAAGGCAGCGGGTACGCTGCGCGGGTGAGGGCTTGGTTGCCTTGGGCAGTTCCCGATCAGCGTTCGTCTCCTCCGTAAGCGCGTCGCCACCCCGGCGGCAGGCAGGGTTACGATCACTTTGGGTGCCGCGTCGCCCACGACTGCGGGCATGAGAGGGGATGTCCTCGCGATTCCAAGTAGTCGAGGGCTGGGCTGGTTTGTGGCAGCGTCGTTGAAGCACGTAGTCGCCCTCGGGGAGAACGCTGCGGGGGCGGGGCGGAATGTCGCGGCGCGTTCGTCGAACACTGTGGTCGGTCCGCCAAGCGCTGTAGCGTTTGCGCGATGTGCTGCCGCTCCCGCGCGGAATGCGGTGGTCACTCTGCGGAATGCTGCAACGACTCCGAGGAATGCTGTGGCCGTTCTGTAGAATGCTGTGGCCAGTGCGCGAAACGCTGGGCGCCTTGCTCAAGCCGTAAAATGAGAGCTGCCTTGGGCGGTAAGCGGGCAAAATGCGGTCACGTTGAGATTCGAGCCCGGAGCCGAAGGTTTGCGGGTGGTTTCCTCCTCGCCGAAGTGCGGCCTTTTCGCGGTGACGCGAAAAATCCAGTTCGACACCCGTTCGGATCTCTCCAAGTCCTCCGCGGCACCAAATCATGGGAGAGGCTAAGAAACGTCGGTTCTGTCCGGCCGTGGGCCGCGAAGTTTCCTCCGCTGAGTGCGGCGAGAATCGGCTCAGCCGCTATGCGTGCCCGGAGTGCTGCGAACACAATCCGTTCCGATTGGCCGCGTACTCGCATTTGCTGGAGACCGAAGACCGGCTCGACTTAGCCACGGTTAAACGACTCGCCGCCGAGGACGCGGTGGCCCGGGAGGCGATGCTCGCGGCGGCCCGCTCGAATCGTGATCTCGGTCTGCACGCCGTATCCGCGTGGCAGATCTTCTTTCGGCGGGATGCGGGCGGACGGACTTTTGCCGAGCGCTGGGAGCAGGCCGGCTTCGCGGGCCTGCGCAACGACGATCGGGTGCTGTTCCGCGGCAAGATGAAGCTGCGCGTCGCTCTGGTCGAGGTGCACCGTGTCATCGATGCCGAAAGGCTCGAGGTCGTCGACCTGCTGCGGCCCGACGATGCGCCGTTCATCGTCGTCGATCGCAGTCTGGCGGCGCGCGCCCCGCGTTTCTTCGTCGGGCTGGGCTGGGTTTATCCCCTGGCCTATTTTTGGCGGCTTTCCGGCTCGGCGCTTGAGCTCACCGACCTGGGGCCGGGCACGTGGCGCGAAAACATCGAGGCGATCGTGGCTCACCTCGGCGGCCCGGTGGGTGGACCGGCCCAGGCGTCGTGGCTGGCGGAGAATTTCGTGCGGATGTGCGAAGCGATTATCGCGACGGCCCAGGAGCGGCGGCGGCTGATGTTCGCGGGGATCGATGGTGCCTGGGGTGCGGCCACCTACACCTTGCAGATGCCGCTGGCGAAGGCACTGCGGCTACTCGAGAAGGAGTCCGCGGTGCAGCCTGAAGAAGTTACGCCCGAGCAACGCCAACAGGGCTTCGTCGGCGTGTTTGTCTGGTTCGATGATCGGCCGGAGGCTCGAACCTTGGGCAACACGGGGCAGTCGCACAGCGTTGTCCTCGGACGGGTGCTGGTCGGCGCGCGGGAGTGGCGGCTCGAGGCGATGGGGCGGGCGCGCCTGCAGGATTTTCGCGCCCGTTTCGAGGCCCGCATGGGCAAGGCGGTCACGTTCTCCCGTGAACGCATCGACGACCTTACGGGCCGGATGGCGTTGGCCGAACCGACGCCGAATCTTGCGCTGGTGCCGCCGCAGTTACTGGAAGAGCCGAGAAAGTTGGAGGTTTCCACGTCCCAGGTGCCGCTGCCTCCGCCGGGGATGTCTGCAGCCGATTTTCAGGCGGGGATGAAACAAGCGATCCAGCGCGCGTGGAAGGACGAACCCGTGCCCGCCCTCGGTGGGCGGACGCCGCGCGAAGCCGCCCGGAATCCGGCGACCCGGGCGCAGGTGATCGAGTGGGTCAAGCAGCGGGTGCGGGAGATCGACTCGGAGAACCTCCGCACGGGCGGCTGTGAGGACGCCAATGAGCTGATCCGCGATCTTGGCCTGACGGAGATCGACTTCCCGCCCCCTCCGTCCCGACAACGGCCGCCTGAAGACGATGCAGCGGCCTCGGAGTCGATGGATGACGATTTCGACGACTTCCGCCCGGAGCCGGCTGGGGTGGCGAGGCGCCTGCCCGCGCCCCGTTTGATGGGACCTCCGCTGACCCAGGAAGAGGCCATCGCACGCGTGGAAGCGGCCCTGCAACAGTTCGATCATGCGGCCGACGCGCTGGGGGAAATCGTCGCCTCCGGCAGCGACATCGTGGACGACCTGCAGGCGATGACCGAAGAGATGTTTGCCGCAGGGGAATTCGAAATGCTGGTGCCGCCGTTGATCGAGGCCTGGTTCGCTCTGGTTCCGCCGGGGGTGCGCGCGCCCGCATTGAACCGCGACCGGCTCGCTGACGAAATCGACGCCTTGAACGCGCGCTTTGCCGTGGGCAGGGACATTGCCGCCGACGAGATCGCGAAACTGGCCGAGGCTGGCCGACAGCCCGCACTGCTGACGGTGCTTATGGCGCAGTTTCTTTCCGGCATGGACCGCATGCCGAAAAAGCTCCGTCAATCGGCCAACGCGCGGATCGCATCCCTGATCATACTGAGAGCGACGCTTGACGAACTGGACCGCGCGCTGCGAGCGGGGTGAGCGGTGGATTGCGAGACGCGAAGGTTTTCGCGGAAAAAGCTTCCGGCCCGCTGCGCTGCTGAGTTTACCTCAGCGTTTCGCATTTCGTGCCGGCCTCCCGATTCACATTTCCGCCTCCGCCACGTTGGGCCTTCGCACTCGTTGCGCTTGCCGCCTTCGCCTTCCTGCTTCGCGTCTACCTCGGAATCTGGACGCCGGAACACGGCATCACGAAGTTCCTGCGCGTCGGCCAGGAATTCGACAACCGGGGTACTGCGGTCTTCAAGGCCACGCCGAAGTTCATCGATCCTTATCCGGCGCACCGCTGGGGCTTTGACGGTCAGCTCTACGCCGAGATGGCGCTCGATCCGCTCCTGCTCGATCCGCATCTCCACATCGCCCTCGACGATCCGCCATACCGGGCGCAACGCATCCTGCTCTCGTGGATCGCCGCCGTGCTCGGGCTTGGCAATCCGTTCTGGACGCTCAATGCCTTCGCCGCGCTCAATCTGATCTTCTGGGTCGGCTTCGCGTGGCTCGCCGCGCGGTTGTTCGCGCCGCTGGGGTGGGCCGGTCTCGGCGGCTACGCAGCGATGCTCGTAACATGCGGGATCATCGAGTCGATGCAGGCTTCGCTCACGGATCTCCCCAGCTTCACGTTGATCCTGGGCGCGCTGATGCTCGGAGGCACGGGCGGCGCGGTCGTGCTGGCACTGGCGGCCCTGGTGCGGACGACCTCGCTGATCGGATTTGTCGGGCTGGCGGAATTGCCCCCGCCGTGGCGCGAGGCGATCAAGAAGAACATCGTGCGCGGCCTCATCGCGGCCGTGCCGGTGGCGCTATGGGTACTGTATGTCCTTTGGCGGTTTCGCGGCCGCGAAGTGGGCTTTGACGGTGGCAATCTCGCGATGCCGTTCCGCGGCATGATGGAGAAGCTCGGGGAGTTCAGCGTGACGGCGTTCCATGGGCCGATCCGCTGGCACCGGTGGCCGTTCGAACTCTACAAGAGCTACGATTTGCACGCGCTGCTGACGATCGTTTCGGTGGTGACGCAGACCATCTTCATCGCGCTGCATCGCGACTGGCGGAATCCGCTGTGGCGCTGGGGCGCGGTCGTGGCGGTCTATTTTTCCTGCATCAGCTTTCTGTCGTGGGAGAGTCATTTCACCATCACCCGGCATGCGCTGCCCATGACGCTGGTGTTCAATCTGCTGCTCGCCGCGAGGCCGGGGCGCGCCTGGTTGATCTGGTTTCTACTCGGGAACAGCTTTGTGCCGTTTGGCGTGCGTTACTTCGATGGCATGCGGGAATTCCGTTCGCCGCCGCCGCTGCCCGAATTCGTGATCGCGGCACCGGCGGCTATGGCCGCGAAGGCGGTCGAGGTGCGTTACGGTGAAGGCTGGTCGGACCAACAATGGTGGCCGGATGCGACCTGGCGCTGGGCCCGCGATCACCGCACCACGCTGATCGTCCGCAATGCCACCGATCGCACGATCCGCGCCGAGTTGCGCTTTCTGGCCACGTCGCCGCAGGCGCGGGACCTGGTCGTGACCACCGGATCGACGGGTGAGTTTCGCGCCGACCTTCCCGCGGGCCGCAAAGTCATCGCGGTCCCGTTGCCTGCGTTGCCGCCGGGCGAGACTCAGCTCACGTTTTCCGTTTCCGGCGACCGGGTGAAAGCCAAGGATTTCACGGCGGGCGACGTGACCTTCAAGATGGAGGCGCCGCAGTTGATCCTCGCCGCGCCGTGACGCCGCCGGGTGGCGTTTGCAGCCTTGTGCTTTCGTCATTCCCTTGTTCCTTCAGGCCCTCACACCCTTTCTCATGATCGCTCCCGAGACCTTCAACCACATCGAAAACATCAAGAAGCGCGCCGGGCATCTATGGAGGTTTCTTTGACTGCGATCAAAAGCAGCGCGAGATCCAGGCGATGGAGGCCGAGATGGGCGCACCCAGTTTTTGGGATAACAACGAGCGCGCGCAGAAACATATCGGCAAGCTCAACGGCCTGAAGAAATCCGTCCTGCCGGTGGTCGCCTTTCAGAAGAAAGTCGACGACGTCGGCGTCATGGTCGAGCTGATCGAAGCTGCCTCTGCCGGCGAACGGGAAAGCTACGAGCAGGAACTTGAGGATCAGGTTTCGGCCATGGGCAACGAACTCGACCAGCTCGAGATCGCGTCCTTCCTCACGGGCCAGTTCGACAAGAACAACGCGATCTTCTCGATCCAGGCTGGCGCGGGTGGCACGGAGTCGAACGACTGGGCCGACATGTTGTTCCGCATGTACAACCGCTGGGCCGAACGCCGTGGGTTCCAGGTGGAACTCCAGGATGTGCAGGTCGGCGATCAAGCCGGCATCAGCAAGGCGACGGTTCTCATCAAAGGCGAAAACGCCTACGGCTACGCCAAGGCCGAGCGCGGCGTGCACCGCCTCGTGCGGATCAGTCCCTTCGACTCCAACAAGCGGCGGCACACGTCGTTCTGCGCGATCGATGTCGTCGCCGAGATCACCGAGGAAATCGAAATCGAGATCCCCGAGGCCGAGATTCGCGTCGATGTCTACCGGTCGTCCGGCAAGGGCGGTCAGGGCGTCAATACGACCGACTCCGCCGTGCGTCTCACGCACATTCCCAGCGGCATCGTGGTCGTCTGCCAAAACGAACGTTCGCAGATCAAGAATCGCGCAACTGCGTTGAACGTCCTCAAGTCCCGCCTGTATGAGAAAAAGCAGGACGAGCAGCGCGCGGAGATGGACAAATTCTACGGCGAGAAGGGCGAGATCGGGTGGGGCAGCCAGATTCGCAGTTACGTCCTGCAGCCGTATCAGATGGTCAAGGACCTGCGCACGGGCGTGAGCACCAGCGACACCCAGGGCGTCCTCGACGGCGATCTCGATCGCTTCGTGAACGCCTGGCTGCGTGCCGGCTGTCCGCGGCATCGCAACAAGGACATCCAGATGGAAGAGTGAGGAAAATTGCGGAGTGCGGAGTGGGGATTGCGGATTTAGAAACACACTTCTTCCGATTCCTTCAGTGAGCCGCAGCTTCCGTCCCTCCGAACGATCCGCACTTCGCAATCCGCAATCCGCAATCGAATGTCCGGTCTTTCCTACGAAACCATTCGCTCCGCGCTGGCCGACCAGCCGTTGTTCGAGGACAAGACGTGGCAGCTGTCGCCCGAGGCCTGGCCGCTGACCGCTGAACAGCTCGCCGAACTCGAGGCCATCGGCGTCGCGTGCCATGAGTTTCAGCAGGCGCTCGAAGCGCTCTACCTGCGGTCAGTCGCGGGAAAAAACCTCCTGCGCAACAAGCCGCTGCTCGCGCCGTGGGTCGCCGACTACCTCGATCGCGGCAAGCCCGCGGCGCTGATCGCCCACGCGCGCGATCCGAAAAATCGCGGCGCCTTTCCGCTGGTGCTGCGGCCCGATCTGCTGATCACCGACGAAGGTTTCGTCCTGACCGAACTCGATTCGGTGCCGGGCGGCATCGGGCTCACGGCGTTTTTGAACCGCCTGTACGGCGGAAATGCCGGCGGGACGCCGGCGCTCCCGGGGGGGATTCTGGGGGCGGACGACGCCATGATCAAAAACTTCCACGTGGCGCTCGCGGCGCTGCGGCCGGAGCAGCGCAATCCACTGATCGCGCTCGTGGTCAGCGACGAGGCCGCGACGTACCGGCCGGAAATGCAGTGGCTCGCGCACCAGCTTCAGCTGCAGGGCAAGCGCGTGTTCTGCCTCAAGCCCGAGGATCTCTTCCCGCTCGAGAACGCGCTGTTCTTCGACGTGGAGGGCAATCCGGAGAAAATCGACGTCATATACCGCTTCTTCGAGCTCTTCGATCTCGAGAATATCCGCACCCAGAAATTCATTTTTGAATCCTGGCAGGCGGGCGAGGTCGCGATCGCGCCGCCGATGCGGCACTTTCAGGAGGAGAAACTCGCGCTGGCCCTTTTCCATCATCATCTGCTGCAGGATTACTGGGCGGAGGCGTTGAGCGGTCGCTCCGTGAAGTTGCTGCGGACGCTCATTCCGGCGTCGTGGGTGATGGATCCCGCACCCTTGCCGCCCGGCGCGGTGCTCGACGGTCCGCGGGTCGGCGGTCGGTCACTCAACGACTGGCGGGACCTCGCGAACGCTTCGCAAAAAGAACGCGATCTCATCATCAAGATCAGCGGCTACCACGAGACCGCCTGGGGCGCGCGCAGCGTCGTGCTCGGGAGTGATTGCTCGCGCGAGGAATGGCAGGGCGGCGTCGATCGGGCGGTGGCGCTGGCTCCGACCAATTTGCACGTGTTGCAGGCTTACCGGAAGCCACGCCGGCTGGAACATCCGGTCTTCGACCGACCGTCAACGGAGCCGGGTGTCGTGGGTGCGTCGTCGCCGGCGGCGCAGATCAAGGCGGGCCGGCTGCGGCTCTGCCCGTATTACTTCATCATCGAGGGCAAACCCCGGCTCTCCGGTGCGCTCGCGACGTTTTGTCCGCCGGACAAGAAGATCATTCACGGCATGCAGGACGCCGCGTTGCTACCGTGCCGGCTGGTGCCGGCGGGGTGAAGTCTCCGTCAGCGTGCGACCGGCCAACGGATTGTTGCAGGGGCACGACTCGCGCGCGCCTTGGGACGCACGCGGTGACGGGCAGCCACGCGCACGCTAGGTTCGCCTCTCGTTGCAACGGTATGTTTCCGCGTAGCCGAATCATACCAATCGCTCCTTGCTTTTGGACTTCTGGATCGATCGTGGCTACGAGCGCCAGCGAGTGGCCACGGCTAAAGTCCAAAAGCAAGGAGCGATTGGTATCAGGTAGGCGAGCGCATCGGAGCGGGAGTCGAGCGTCCAAATCGGGAGGCCGGCGGTTGATAATCAACCGGCCGATCGGAATTCACCGGTTGGTCTTGCTCTCAACTCTCATCTCTCAGCTCTCAACTCTCAGGCCTCAGCCTTCAACTGCCTGAGTTTGGCCTAGGCTGCGACCGCCTTGCCGACGACGGCCAGCGTGGGTTTCGGCGACTCGGAGGCGAGGTGAGCGAAGAAGGCATCCCGGCGTTCCCGGGCGATCCGGACGTCCTTCGTGCCCAGTGAGCGACGAATACGCTCCTTGGTGAAGGGCGTCGGATGAATCGTGTAATGCAGGAACCAGGTCCCGTGGTTGTTCCACAGGTGATGGTTCGGGTTTTCCGCGCGAACGCGGATGCCGGGGAGGGTGGTGAGCAGACTCATGATGCGTGATGTTCTTGTGGGAGGTATCGCGCCTCAGGTTTGAAAACAAAAAACCGACCTGGGCATCAGGTCGGTTTCGTCTTCGGGAGCGTTCTTGGTTCGAGGCTCAGATGAGTCTCGCACATCCGGGGTCTCCCCCCGATCCACCGTGGCCGCTCCCGGCCCGGTTGGCGGAGCTGGCTTGTTAAGGCCAGCTCGTTCCTGATGCAACTTCGACGGTGTGGATCAGCACCGAACCGTCCAGACTTTTCTTTGTAGTTTATTCTCTACGTCCGCCGCCGCGTTTTGCTGACAAACAAGACGCCGGCAACGCCACCCGCGCTCCTGAGACCTTACTTCTTCGCGTGGTCTTTCGCGTAGTGTTCGGCGAGCAGGTCGTGGCCGAAGTCGCCCTTGAAATCGCGGATGGTCGAGTGCACGTGGTTCCCATTGCCCTGCGAGTTGTCGAATTCGATCAGGAACGTCGGTCCCTGGATCCGATAGTAGGTTTGTTTCGTGCGATCGAAACCGCCCGCCCACGCGAAGCTGAGTTTATCGACGCCGGCCGCGCTGATGCGGGCGAACATTTCGTCGGCGAGTTCCGGCCGGGCGCGGCCCAGGTAGAGTTTCACCAGCGCCACGAGCTTCTCGCGCTGCGCGGGATTGAGCTGCGCCGCGGAGATGCCGGCGGGCGCGAGCGGGTCGACGCGCTTCTTGTTCGTCGTGACGATCTCCTTCAACGCGACCTCGGCGAACACCGCCGTTTTCCGCTGGTTGGCATCAAGCGCGTTGATCAACGCCAAACCGAGATCCTCTTCCTCGCCCAGCACGCGTTCGCCCTTGCGCGGGCCGGTGCGCACCTCCGCCGGATTCGTGCCCATGAAGGTCGGTACGAAGAACACGTGCTTGCCGTCGACGACCGAGAAATTGAACGAGAGGTGATGGCCTTCGAACCGCCAGCCCCACGATTTGTCGGCGGCGGGTTCGCCGAAGACGGTGACGAAATAATTCGTGGGATCGCGGCGGCCGGGCGGCGTGTCCTTCTCTAGCTCCTTGAGGATGAGCTCGAGCTGCATCACGGCCTGCGCTTTTGCCACGCCGGTGTGGCTGAGACCCGTGCGCAGCAGCGCCAGGCCGAGCGCCTGTTGTTGGGTGGTGGTCTGCTTGAAGGGCAGTCCCTGGCGCGCGATCGGCACGAAGTTCCAGTTCTCACGCTCCGCATCGGTGAGTGGATACGTCGCCTGCTTCTTCTGGTCGGCGTTTAACGCCCCGAGAAACTTCGAGGCAGCGGCGACCATGTCGGTCGCGACTTCGTGGGCGCGGGCCAGAGGCGCGGCGACGGCCAGCGTGAATGCAAGGACGAGACGAGGGTAGGGGCTCACGGGGGGCGTTAAGTCGGAAACGTGCGTCGGGCGCAAGGTCGCAGCGCACCCACGTTGCTCCCTGCGGCGCTGCGACCGCGTCTGGCCAGCGGCGACTGCCGCCGGCGGCCCGGCTTACGGCCGTGGTGCCTGCGGTTGCACGGGATCTTCGCTCGCGTTGGCCGAGCGCGCGGGCACCGGGAGAAACTGCACCGCATCGGCAATCACGTAACCGTCCGCCGTACCTTCATTGCTGATACGCACCCAGCCGGCCCGGCCTGCGGCGAAGCGAAACGTCCCGACCGGCCGCCACAAGCGATCGTGTGGCGGCTCCGTCCGCTGGTTGATCCCTACCACCGTCTCGCCTTCCGCGGAGTGAATCGTGACGGGGGTGTTTGTGGCCCGCCTTACATTGTAGCAGTGCGCGATGCGCACCTCATATAGCCCCGCGTGCGGCAGATTCGGCGTGAACGTCACGGACTTCGTGCCTTTGCCAGCGCGTTGATCGTGCAGATACCCGAGTCCCACGTAGGGCGGCGTGTGCGTCGAATACTGCCACGCCCCGCGCAACTCCGCCGCCGTTTCGTCGACCACGATTCCCGGCAGCGCCGCGGGATTCGTCACGATGAAGGGCACGAGCTCGGGGCGATCGACGTCGCCCGGCGCGTGCGTGTTTGGCACGGCGTCAGGGTGCGGTCGCAGCGGGGCGGGTGCCGCCGCAGCGTGCGCTCCGATTGTGACGACAACCGCGAGCCAAGCGCCCGCGATGCAGCCTGCGACTTTCCCGCGGTGCAGTCCGGGTTTCAGGCGGGACGGATTTTGCAATGACACGCGATCCGGCCGCCCTGGCGGCACGGGCCGGCGGCAATCGTTCCAGAGATGGGCACTTATGCCAGCCGCGGGGTACAAACGGATCATGAAAACGCCCCCATCGGAAGCCTCGTCGTCCCCTGAAGTCCACAGCGAAAACATCCGGCGCGAACTCACGCGACTCATCGAGCACCTCGAGGCGGACGCCGGTCGGGTGCGCGATCCGCGGTTCCGGGCTCTGGTGGGCAAGGCGGGCGAGGTGCTGACCGGGCTGCGAAAACTGTTCGAGCGTTTCACGCCGAGTGAGCCCGCCGCGAAACCGGCGGAGCGCGCTTCGAAGGCCAAGGGCGCTACGTCGGCGCCGGACCGCACGACCAAATCGACGCCTCCCGCTGCTTCTTCCGCTGCGCCGGTGAAGCCGGTTCCGCCGAGCGCGAAGACGACGACCGCCAAAGTGCCTGCCGCCAAGGCGACGAATGGCGCGGACGGCAAAGAGGCCAAGCCGAACGCACCTGCACCTGCACCTGCTCCTGCGCCCACGACCCTGACCGCTGTGCCGCCCGTGTCGTTGCCCGTGGTGCCGCCCAAGCCGCCGGAAGATCCCGATGCGATTGCGGCGCGCCTCAAGTTGCAGCGGCAGGAAGCGCGGGCGCCGAAGCGACCCGGCGTTCAGGTCGCACCCAAAACCACTCCCGCGCCCTCCGGCAAACCGATCTGGAGTCAGCCGCACTCCTCGTGAACGTGACCGCACGGGTCGAAGTGACTGCCGGCGACCGCTGCCGGTACGGGTCACTTCGATGGTGCCGCCAGTGATCGCGCGAGAAAAGCGCGGATGCTCTGCTTCACCTCGGGCGTGGAAAACTCTTTTCCGCCGTGCCCGGCGCCACGCAGCACGATGAATTCCGACGGCACGCCCGTCGCCTGAAGCTTCGCGTGCAGTCGCTCGCTTTGCTCCAGCGGCACCTGCGTGTCCTTGTCGCCATGGATGATGAGGAAGGGCGGATCGTCTTTCGACACCAAGTGCAGCGTGCTGACCTGGCGCGCGAGGTCCGGACGATCGCGCACAATGCCGCCGAGCAGTTTCGCGCCATTGGACCGGGCGAGATCGGCATCGGTCTTCCCGGGACCGGGTAGGTTGACCGGCATCGTGAGCATATCGCTGGCACCATAGAAATCGATGACGGCCCCGACGCGGCTGGAAACGGTTTCGCCCGCGGCGGGCGGTGCGGTGCCGACGACGCCCGCGAGATTTCCGCCCGACGATCCGCCCGAGACCGCGAAACGCTGCGGGTCGAGCTGGTAACGCGCGGCATTCGTGCGCAACCAGCGCAGCGCAGCGCGCGCGTCGTCCAGCTGCGCCGGCCACTGGCCCAGCCAGCTCAGCCGGTACCCGAGGCTGACGACCGCGTAACCTTCGGCGGCGAGCCAGGCGAGCGGGCAGTTGTCCTTGCTGCCGTTTTTCCAGCCGCCGCCATGAATCCACATCACCAGCGGTAGCGGCTCGGCCGGTGACTTTTCCGGCAGATAAAGATCGAGCAGCAACGCCCCCGAGCCCGGATTGCTGTATTCAAGATTCGAGATCCGTTTCACGCCCTCCGGCAGCACGGTGCGCACATCGCCGGCGGGCCGGACATGGGCGCCCTTCGCCTTGGTCAAAGCATCGCCGAGGTCGGCGCGCGCCGCCTGGACGCGCTCCTGCAGCCGGGCGACGATGTCCGGATGCGCGGCCGCGACGTCGTGGTGTTCGCCTGGATCCGTCTTCACGTTGTAGAGCGCAAGGTCGATCGTCTCGACGCGATAACCGTGTCGGCTCGCGATGCCGCGAATGCCGGAGTTCTCAATCGATTGTGGCTTCATGTTGGCCCAGTTCGAAGGCTTGCCACCGCGCCCCGGCTCTGCGGCCACGGTGAGAAAATCATGCGGCACGTGCAGCTTCCAGTCGCCGAGGCGGACCGCGTGCAGTTCGTCGCCGGAGTAGAACCAGAATTCGTCGCGGCCCTTTGCGCCTGGTGCGCCGAACAGCAGCGGCGACACATCACCGCCGTCACGCTTCGTGTCGGTGAGTTTCGCCCCGATGAGTTTCGCGAAGGTCACGTGCAGATCCATCGTGCTCAGCGGCTCGTCGCTGACTCGCGCCGCGGGCACCCGGCCTGGCCAGCGCGCGATGAACGGCGTGCGCATGCCGCCCTCGAACGTCGTCAGTTTGCCCTCGCGCAAGGGACCTGAAAGCCCCGCGTGCTCGCCGTAGGAAAGGAAGGGGCCGTTGTCCGAACTGAAGATCACCAGCGTGCGGTCATCGAGCCCGAGCCGGCGCAGCGTGGCCATGATCTCGCCAATGCCAGCGTCGAGTTCCTGCACGACGTCGCCGTAGAGGCCGCGTTGACTCGTGCCGCGAAATTTTGCCGAGGCGAAGATCGGCACGTGCGGCATGACGTGCGGCAGGTAGAGGAAGAACGGCTTGTCGCGGTTGCGCTCGATGAACGACACCGCGCGCGCAGTGAAGCGGGCCGTGAACTGCGACTGGTCGGGATCGACCTCGACGACGTCCTCGCCGTCGTAGAGCGGGAGCGAGGGAATGCCCTTCGTCACGGGATGCAGCGGGCCGTTGTCGTTCGAGTATGGAATGCCGAGCCATTCATCGAAGCCGCGGCGCGTCGGCAGGAATTGCGGGTGATGCCCGAGGTGCCACTTGCCGAAGATCGCCGTCGCGTAGCCCTGATCCTTGAACACCTGGCCGAGCAGTTTTTCGCGCGGATGAAGTCCGGTCGGGCTCGTGTGGTTGAGCGCTCCGCTCATGCTCACGCGATTCGGATAGCTGCCGGTCATGAGCGCCGCGCGTGAGGCGGTGCAGACGGATTGCGCCACGTAGAAACTCGTGAAACGCGTGCCCTCGGCCGCAAGGCGGTCAATGTGCGGCGTGCGAATGTCCTTCGCCCCGTAACACCCGAGATCGCCGTAACCGAGATCGTCGGCAAAAATGAAGATGACGTTCGGTTGATCGGCCGCGGCCGGGGCGGCGGCAACGGCGCACGCTACCAGGCCCAAAACCAGGAGGGTGGCGGCGAAGCGCACGTGAAAATAGACAAGACGCGGCAGCGCGTGATCGGCGGACAGGTGGGGTAGGTTCATGGCGACCGCGTAACGTAGAACGCATCGTCCGCGCATTCCAAGTTCTCCGTGTGAATCCCTCGGCGCGGTGCACGCCCTGGCACCCGACCGTGTCCGACCCGCCGCGTTCCGCTCGCGCACCTGCTGCCTTGCCAGCGTGCGGGCCCGCGCATCCACTTCACGCACCTCGTCGCCCCTCATGAAAAAAATTCTCCTCATCGGACTCGTGGTTGTCGGAATCGGTGTCGCCGGCGTCGTCGCCGTGGCGTTTTTCCTCGGCCAGGCAATCACGGCCGGAGTGAACAAGTTCGGCCCTGCCATCACGCAAACCAAGGTCACGCTGGCCAGCGCCCGCGTGTCGCCCATCGACGGCATCGGTACGCTGAAAGGTCTCGTGATCGGCAACCCGAAGGGCTGGAGCGAAAACAATCTCTGCGCGCTCGGAGAGATTCACATCAAGATGGAGCCGATGTCGGTCTTTGGGGATCGAATCGTGATTCACGAAATCCGCATCGACGGCCCCGAGTTCAATTACGAGACGAAGATCGTCGCAAGCAACGTGAGCGATTTGCTGAAGGCCATCGAAGCGACGACCGGCAGTCCCAAGCCCGGGGCGGAACAGCCCATGACGAACGCGGGCAAGCCGATTAAGTTCGAGGTGAAAAAATTCACCCTGACCAACGCCGTGGCCCGCGTGGGCGGGCTGGGGCAGGGCATGACGGTGCAGATGCCGCCCATCGAGTTGAACGATCTCGGCACCAAGGAAGGCGGGATTACTCCGGCCGAACTGGTCCAGGCGGTCATGCGGAGCATCACCAGCAGCGTGGTCGCCGCCACGATGAAAGGCGCGGGCGACCTCAATCTCACGAGCGGGGCCGCAGCGGCTGAGTCGCTGAAAAAGGCCGGCGAATCGATCAAGGGCATGTTCGGCGGTCAGAAGAAGTAACCAGGCGGTCACGATCGCGCGCAGGGGCGTGATCGTTTTCCGGTTTGCCCCGCTCCGTCCCGTGGTGCGACGGACGGGTCTACGTAGAAACTGCGCCACGGCAGGGTGCGATTCGCGTCGGGCTGCGCTGGCTAACGCGCGCTGAGTAACCAAATGGTTCATCGATCGGCGTAGTGGCTGGCCGGGTGGCAGTTCGGTGCTGATCCTCGAAGGCGCGGGCCGGGGCCGGCGGGGATGAATGACCCTGTCGGCCCAAACCGATGCGCTGCGTCAACCGAAAATCGGGGACGATGGGCGAAGGATATGTTGACCCCGGGGCTTCAAAGCGCGGAATCGCACTCTCTCAACCGTGCGACTACCCCTTTGGATACTGCGTTGGATGCACAAGCAGCGGCTCTCGCGCAGCCGCATGCGCGGAACGAGAATACATCGCTGGCTCGGTGACGGCATCCTCAGCAAGTCGCTTTGGCTGCCCACCCGGGGGTCGCTCGCCCGCGCCTGGCTGGTCGGCTTTCCGATCACGGTGGTGCCGTTCCTGCCCGCCCAGTCGATTTTTGCGGCCATCGCTTCGCTGCTGGTGCGGGGGAATCTGCTGCTCTGCATTGCCCTGCAGTTTCTCTCGACGCCCCTCACCGCGCCGATCCACCTGCCGGCCTGTTACTTTGTCGGCGAAGTGGTGCGGGGTGAAAACCCGCGCGATGTCTGGCAGAAGGCGCGGGCCGAACCGATGAAGATGCTCGTGTCCGCGCACGCCGTCACTTCGCTCTATCTCGGTGCCGCCATCATTGGCATCGTCGGCGGCGTGCTGGGTTACGCGGTGATCCTGCGCACGTGGCGCGATGCCCCGAAGCGGACCAATGCGCCCTTCGGTACCGCCCCGCCGCTGCATCCGAAACGACATCGGAAGCACCACTGACGGCCAAGAACGACGGCCGCCGTGACTCCCGCTCGACGCGGTGCAGGCGCGATTATTTGCGGCCAAACCGGTCGCCGAAGAAGTCTCCCGGCAGCCAGGCAGGATCCCGTTCGTCATCGGCGATAGTGCGCGCGACCTCTGCGAGCAACACGGCGAACGCTCCGGCAGACGGAAAGTGAATCGGATGCTTCAGGTCGTCGCTGGGTTTGTGATACCGATCCCGCCAGAAGATGCGGTCGACCTCCGCGAGGTTGATCGCCGGGTCGGTGGATTCCGCGGCGGCGAGCACGCGCAGCGCCGGGACGCCCTCACGGACGAAGGAATATTGGTCGCTGCGCACAAAGCGGCGTTCCTCCGGACGCGGGTCGGGCCGCACGGCCCAGTTCAACCGCTGCGTGACCTTTTCAAACACCGCCCCCATCGTCGTGTGCTCTCGTCCCATCCCGATCGCGGCGCGAAGCGGAGCGAAGAACGGTCCCGCGTCGACGTTGAGGTTCGCGACATAGCGGCCGCCGGCCGGCGGCGTGCGACTCAGGTGCCGCGCCCCGAGCAGGCCTTTTTCCTCGGCCGTGACGGCGGCGAAAAGGATCGGCCGTCGCAGGCGCACACCGCTCGTCGCGAGGTGATTCGCGGCCGCGAGCAGCGACGCCACGCCGATCGCGTTATCGATCGCTCCATTGTAGATCGCATCGCCGTCCACTGCGGTGCCAATCCCGAGATGATCGAGGTGCGAGGTGATCACGAGGTAGTCGCGCGCGCGGGCCGGATCGGTGCCGGGCAGAATGCCCAGGACGTTGTGCGAGCTCACGGGTTGTTGCACCGACTGGGCTTGGATGGAAACGGTAACGCCCAAAGCCGCGTGCTGCGGTTCGCTCCGCTCGGCGGCGGCCACGAGCTCGGCAAACGGTCGGGCCGATCGCGCGAAGAGCTTCCCGGTGCCGCGCGGGCTCATTGACGCCGTCACCTGCATCGCAGGCACGACGTCGACCACAGCCCCGTCGGGCCCGACCAGGCTCATCGCCGGAAATCGCACGCTCGCCAGCGTCGTGGCCCACGGCCGGCGTTTGTCCTCGGCCGGCGTGTTCACCGTGATCATGCCGATGGCACCGCGTCGCGCGAGTTCCTCCGCCTTCGTGTGGGCGTTGGAGAAGTGCGCGCGCTCCGTGCCGGGCAACGATGCGGGCGCCCCGAAGAACACGACCGCGATTTTTCCCTGCAGATCGACGCCATCGAGGTCGCTGTACTTCTGCTGCGGCGCATGGACGCCGAAGCCGACAAAGACCGCGGACGCCGTCACGTCCGCCGTCATGCGGCCGCCGCTCGGAGCCGCAATGAAATCGTTCAACGCCTCCAGCTGCACGTCGGCGTCACCGGCGGATCGCAGGGCAAACCGCGCGCCCGTGTAGTCGCGTTTCGATTCCAGCAGCGCCACCGGTTGCAGGTAGCCGTTCGCGGGCCCGCCGGGGACGAGTCCGATCTTGCGAAACTCGGTGGCAACGTAGTGCGCTGCGAGATCGTAGCCACGGGTTCCCGCGGCCCGGCCTTCGAGCAGGTCGTCGGCCAGAAAGGTCACGTGCGCCTCGACGAGGCGGGCTGCCGCGCTCTCCGCCGGCGACGGTTCGGCGAACAGCGACGTCGCCACAAGTCCCATCGTCACCCTGGTGCCGCGCAAAAAGATCGAACCCATGGAAGAAGCCAGCCCGGCGTGCGACGGAGCCGCAAGCGGATATGGGGACGGCTCGACGCCGCGTCGCCCGCCCGGGGGCGCGCGAAGTGCGCGTCACTCCGGCAGGCGTTCCATGACCTGCAGGCCGGGAATCTCGCTGAAGTGTTGATCGGCCGTCAGCACGGCGGCCTTCGCTTGCAGGGCGCAGGCCGCGATCAGGAGATCCGTGGCCGGCAGGACGATGCCGCGCCGGTCGAGCGACCAGGCCAGCTGGGTGGCCTGCTCCCAGACGGAGGCCCCGGCGGCGATGAATGGCATGATCGCGAAGCGCTCCCGGAAGCGTTGCAGGATTACCGGATTGCTGCGCCCACGGCACACCTCAATCACGATCATTCCGCAGGTCGCGAATTCGTACTCCTCCGCGTGAGCGCCGAGCTCGATGAAAGGGTCGAGCCCGGCGCGGGCGCAGTTGATGTAGAAATTACTGTCGGGTAGAACGAGGCTTTCCATATGGTGCCTTGGCTTCCGCGACCATCAATCCGTGGTTGTCGATCCGATCGACCGCCGAAGGCGCAAATTCCGCCCTGAGCTCATCGGGCGTAAGGCCCAGGCCCTGACTGAACAGCTCCTTCATCTTGTGCCGGCGAGCCATCTCGCCGAGCGCCATCTCGACCGCCTGGGTCTTGGTCTTGGCCCCCGTGACCTTCATCACGCGGGCGAGGACATCCTCATCGATATTCATCGTCATCTTCATAACGCCACTCACGGTATGGCTGACCAGCCATACCGCAAGTTCAAAGTATGGCTCCAGAGCCATACTCCCCGATTTGGGGGTAAATCAGGCGGTCTCGAGCAGCTTGTTCAACCGCGCCACCATGGTGGTCGCGTCGTCGAGCAGGCCGGCACTGATCAAGGCGTTGTCGAGGAGCTGCTCGGCCACGAGCTTGGCGCGGTCGGCGTTGGACGCGTGCAGTTCGAACAGGCGTTTGATGACAGCGTGGCGCGGGTTGATCTCGAGGTTCACGCGCAGCGGGTTGTCGGCGCCTTCCTTGTTCATCGCTTTCATCATGCGGCGCATGTGCGGTGACATCATCTTGTCGGCGTTCAGCGCGAGGACCGGAGAGTCGACCAGGCGCTCGCTGGCCTTCACCTCGGCCACGCGGTCGCCGAGGGTGTCCTTGATCCAGGTGGTGATCGTCTTGACGTCGTCGTCGCTGAGGGCGCCCTCGGGTTTGGGCAGATCCGAGAGCTTCACGTCGGCGTGATCCGCGGCGGTGAGCTTCTTGCCGTCGAACTCGCGCACGTTGTTCATCACGTACTCGTCGACCGCTTCGAAGCAGAACAGGACTTCCAGGTTGCGGGCCTTGAAACCTTCGAGGTACGGGCCGGATTCGATCGAGGCGCGGTTGGGTCCGACCAGGTAGTAAATCTCCTTTTGGTCGGCCCCGAGGCGGGAAACGTAGTCGGCGAGCGACGTCGTCTTGCCCTTCTCGGTGCGTGACGACTCGAACCGCAGCAGCTTTGTGAGCTGTTCCTTGTGGGTGAAATCGAGCGCGGCGCCTTCCTTCACGAAGTGGCCGAACTCCTTGTAGAACTCGTCGTAGCCCTCCGGCCGGTTCTTCGCCTCCTCCTCGAGGAACTTGAGGAAGCGTTTCGTGATCACCTTGTTCAACTTCTCGATCAGGGCCTTGTCCTGCATCGTCTCGCGCGAGATGTTGAGCGGGAGATCCTCGCTATCGACGACGCCCTTCAGGAAACGCAGCCACTCGGGCAGCAGGTCCTTCGGCTTCGCGTCGATCAGCACCTTGCGGCAGTAGAGCGAAACCGACGGCTCGAGCCGCGCGAGGCCGAGCTTCTCGGTGTTTTCCTTCGGCACGAAGAGCAGCGCGTTGATCGAGAGCGGGGCGTCGGCGCTGAAGTGCAGCCGGAGGCGCGGCTCGTCGAACGCGTGCGCCTGAAATTTGTAGAACTCGGTGTACTCCTCTTCCTTGACCTCGTTCTTGTTCCGCAGCCAAAGCGCCTGGACGGTGTTGATGCGTTTGCCGTTGAGAGTGATCGGGAACGACACGAACGCGCTGTAGCGCTCGAGGATCTCCTTGATCTTCCAATCCTGCGCATAGTCGCTGCAGTCGTCCTTCAGTTCGATGACGATCTTCGCGCCGCGTTGCTGGCCCTCGGCCTCCTCGATTTCATAGCTGCCGGAGCCGTCGCTCGTCCAGACGTGGCTGGCCTCGGCCTTCTGCCACGAATGGGAGTAAACCTTCACGCTCTTCGCGACCATGAACGCGGAGTAGAAGCCGACGCCGAACTGACCGATCAGGTTGGTGTTCTTTGCGCCGCCTTCGCCAAGCGCCTTCAGAAACGCCTTCGAGCCGGAATGCGCGATCGTGCCCAGGTTCTTGACGAGCTCGTCGCGCGTCATGCCGATGCCGAAGTCCTGGATCGTGATCGTCTTCGCCTTGTCGTCGGTCGTGACGTTGATTTCGAGCTGCAGGGTGTCGTCGGCGATTTCCTTTTCGGTGAGCTGCAGGTGCCGGAGCTTCTCCAGGGCATCGGAGGCGTTGGACACCAGTTCACGGACGAAGATTTCCTTCTCCGTGTAGAGCGAGTGGATGACGATATCGAGCAGCTGCTTGATTTCGGCTTGGAACTCGAATTTTTGCGGAGTGGCGGTGGACATGGTAAGAGTTGAGAGATGAGGACGGCGTGAGGAGAGACGAGCGTGTAAATCGTCGAGCCCGCTAGTTTAGCAGCCCGGCGAAAAAATCAAGCGGACGCAGCGGGTGGTGGCTCCCGTCCGGAGCCTCGTTTACCGCCCCACTTGGGCGGCGAGCGTGCGTTCGTACTGCTGTGCCTCAGGCCGGCGTGGCCAGTCCGCCGGCATGTCCTGCAACGCCTGCCGGACGTCTTCCAGCGCGCCGCGGAGATCGCCGGCCTGCTGCCGGAACGCCGCCCGTTGCAAACGGGCATCGTAAAGCTGGGGGGCGCGTTGGAGTGCGCGGTCCAGTTCGAGGGTGCCTTCCGGTTTCCGTCCGGACATGTAAAGGAGGATGCCGTGATTCGCGATCGCCTTGGCGAAGTCGGGGTCAAAAGCGAGGGCGATGTCGGCTGCAACGAGCGCACGTTCGACGGACTTGTTTTGGAAGTGATCGATCGAGCGGCGGTTGTAGGCGGACGGACTGGCGAATTCAGGCGGGTTTCTGGCCCGCTCCCGTTCGGCGTCGAGGGCCAGGATCGGCATGCTTTGATGCGTGGTGGGTGCCGCCCAGGTCGCGATGACATGCTGGGCCGGCAGGACGAGATTCGCGGCACAGAGCGCCGGGAGCAGTCGGCGGCTTTGCGCCGGCCGGTGCCGCCAGGCCAGCAACACGCCGGCGATCATCACCGGCACCGCCATCGACGCCGATCGACTGATGTCGTCAGCGATGCACAGGTTGACGATCAGCGCGGCGAGGGCGGTGGCGACCGCCAGTCGGTGCCGGCCGAGGCGAAACGCCGCGACGCACGCGAAGGCCACCGCCACCCAGCCCAGCCGCAAGCCGTTCCACGCGCCCCAGAGCATGGGAAGCCAGGGCGCCGGCACGAGCGGGCGGTCGGTCCAGTAGGCTCTGCTGGTGCCGCGTGCGGCCGTCCATTCGACGCCCAGCCGCACGGCGATGTAAGGCGCGATTCCGGCTGCGAGGGCGGCGCCGTCCCAGGCGAACGCCGTTCGATCGCGCGGTGTGGCGCGCTCGGTGCCCGCCGAGCGCACCGCGATGCACAGCGGCAGTGCGACGATGAAGCGCTCGTCGATCCACGGCGCAATCAAGGCGGCACCGAACAGCAGCCACCGCGATTGAGCGAAGCTCGCCAGCACCAGCGCAAGCACCAGCCACGAGTCAAAGTAGGCGAGCCAGCCGGTGGAAACGAAAAACCACGATGACGTGGCGGCGAGCAGGGTGGCGCCGGCGGTGGGTAACGCCTGGAGCGTGGCGCGCCACACGATCGCCGCGACGGCCAGCAGCGCGACGACGCACCCCAGGTGCGGGAGGGCCAGATAAACGCCCTTGGACAGACCCAGCGTATGAGCGAGCACGGGCCAGAAGAGCCGCCACTCGATCACGCGATTCGTGGCGTCGTCGATCGGCATCCAAGGATCGTTCAATTGGCGCAGGGCGTGAAACGCGCGGTGAAACTCCGGCTCGATCGAAATGAACTCGGTCAGGGGCAGACCCGCTGCCGGCCAGAGCCAGAAGCGCGGGGCGAAAAAGCATAGCGTAATCAGCGCGGCACCGACGGCGCTGACGGCCACGACCCGCCAGCCGGGTGAACGCTCAAACCAGTTACCGTCGGAGCGATCGCCGGATAGCGAAGCGGCGGAGCGCGAACTCTCGTGGGGCATCGGAGGGAGGCCGGTGGGTTTGGGGTGGAGCAAGATGCGCGGTGGAAGGCGGGCGCGGGCTAAAAGGGAGTGCTCGTCGCGGCGGCCACGGGAGGCCGTTCCACCCGAATCCGGCGCGGCCGCTCCGCGCTGACCTCGGTGGCCGTCACGCGAAAATCCCCGATGGTAAACGTCTCGCTGCGTTTGAGCGCCTGCCCGCGATTGCGCTCGGCCCAGGCCGCCACGGTCTCGCGCGGCTGCCATTCGAAGGCCCAGCCCGTCTCGGCCTGCAATTCATGCATCGAAAACAAACCGCTCACGACGATCGCTGTCTCCGAGTGTTCGAACACGGGGCCGCGTCCGAGATCAAACTCGTCGCGGATGTCGCCGACGATTTCCTCGAGCACGTCCTCGAAACTCACGATGCCCGCCGTCTTCTGCTCGGCGTCGAGCACGATCGCGAGATGCACGCGCGACGTGCGGAACAGCTCGATCATCGTGTGAATGGGGGTCTTCAACGTGAACGTCAGCGCCGGCCGGATCAGCGGTTCGAAGTTGGCATCGGGGCCGAGGGCGAGACTCTGCCACAGCCACTCGCGCACCAGCACGATGCCCTTGATGTCGTCGAGCGATCCGTTGCAGACGGGGAAACGACTGAAGCCGGCCGTCTGCGCGATGCGCAGGTTTTCCGCGAGCGGCTTGTCGAGCCAGAGCGCCACGATCTGCTCGCGCGGGCGCATGGCCTGTTGCGCGGTGACTGTCCGCAGCCGCACGGCCCGCACCATCAGGCGGTTGATCAACGCATCGCCGGGATGCGAGTGCCGCGCGTGGCTGAAGACGTACTCGAGTTCCTCGGCGCTGAAGGCGTGCTCGCCCTCGCCGGTGGGCTCGAGCCCGCACAGCCGCACGATGCGGTTGGCGGCGCCGTTGAGCAGCCAGATGAACGGAAAGAAGATCCGGTAGAAGACAATCAGCGGCGCCGCGGCGTTGATCGAGACCGCCTTCGGGCGCTGGATCGCGAGCGACTTGGGCGCCAGCTCGCCGAGCACGATGTGGAAAAACGTGATCACCGCGAACGCCACTGCGAACGAGATGGATTTGATCGCGCCCGGATCGGTGACGCCAAACTCCGCCAAGAGGGGCGCGATGCGGTGACCGATGACCGGCTCGCCGATCCAGCCGAGGCCGAGGCTCGCCAGGGTGATGCCGAGTTGCGTGGCGGAAAGGACCGCGTCGAGGTGCTCCGTCGCCTGGATGGCAAACTTCACCCGCCACCCGCCGGTCTTCTTTAGCGGCCGGAGCTGGCTGGCCCGGACTTTGACGAGCGCGAATTCGGCCGCCACGAAGAATCCGTTCGCCGCCACCAGCCCCAGCACCAGGAGAATTTCCAAAACGATCTTAAGGGACTCCGGCATCAACCTTCCTCCCCGTATATCCGTGAACGCATGACACCCAGCGTGCGCGGGTTTCCCGGCCGCACAACCGATTTCGGACGTGACCGCGGCGCGCGTTCATCGCCGCTGGCCTGCCCATCGCTCCGGCTTTGCGGAGCCAGCATAGGATTAATTCTGTCTCCCGCGAATCACGCGGATATACGCGAATGGGAGAAGCGAGAAACGAACCTTCACCCCGCGGTGAAGCGTGATGAAGGGCAGGTGGAGCGCGTTCCACGTCTGAAATTCGCGTCCATTCGCGTGATTCGCGTGCGGCCTTACACGGGCTGTGGGCCTAGAACGTCACCGCCCGGAGCGGCGTGAGTGTCACTGGTCCCAACAGACCCGACGGCGTCAGCGGCCACGCCGACGCGTCGAAGGGCTTGTAGTTGATGTTCACAAAATTGATCTCCCGCATGATCTTCCAGTTCACTTTCCGCTGATCCAGATCGCGGATACGGTTCGCCGCGAGATTGGTGACGTCGAGCTCGAGCACGTTGCGGCCCGGCTTCAGGGCGGCGCCCACGCGCACGCGGAACGGCACGCTCCAGGCGGTCGTCACGTCGCGGCCGTTAAGCCGTACGCGGGCGCTCTCCCGCACGTCGCCGAGGTCGAGCAGCCAGTCGTCAGCCTTGGCCGCGGGCGCGTCGAACTCGATCCGGTAACGCACAGTGCCGGCGAAGCGCTTCGCCTCGTCGCCGCCGAGCTCGGTCCACGACTTCAACGTCGCGGTCTCCAATGCCGGCGGCAGCGCGGGTCCGCCCTGGGTGAACGCGAGCGTCCACTTTCCGGCGAGCTCCACGGGTGCGCCGGCCGTTTCGCGATACGGCCACGACGGGATGCCGGTCGCGAGCGGTTGCGTCGTGGTGCGCAGCAGCAGCGACTCACCCGGGGCGAGTTGCAGATAAACGCTCGCCGGGCCCGCGCCAGCGTTGCGGAGGGACGCGGTGCCGCGGGCGCCGGTCAACGGATCGAAAATCATCGCGCCGCGCGCGGAGCGGCCGAGCGCCGTCCAGCCGTCGTGGGATTTCGCCGTGAGGTTGGTGACAAAGTAGTCGTGGCCCGTCGCGGTCGCGCGACGAACGAAAGCGAGGCCTGAGTCGGCGATCGCCTCCCGCGCGGCGCCGGTCGCGCTCAGGGCGGCGAGCACGTCGGCTTGGACTTTCGCGCGCGAACCGAGCTGCGCGAGCGCTTGTTTGAACTCCGCGCGCCGGGCTTCGAGTCGGCCGTGACCGGGTACGTCCTCGGGAAGTTTTTCGAAAATGACCGTCGCGCCGGCCTGCGCGAATTTCGCGATCGCCTGCAGCGTGCCGACCGGCATCCGGCGCGTCGCGGGCACGATCAGCACGCGGTAGCGGCCGCCCGGAGTGGCGAGCGCGCCCTGGTCGGCGCGCGTCTGCTGCAGCTGCGCATCGGAGATGTAGTCGAAGCTGTAGCCGCGATCCATGAGCGAGCGGGCGATCCGGCCGACGGGTTGCTCGGTCAGCCATTTCACGTCGTGCACGCTCAGCATCTTCTGCAGGCCGTCGGCGTTGTCCCACACGTCTCCCAGCGGCCAATACAGCAGGATGTCGTTGTCGGGCTTGCCGGCCTGCAGGATCGACTGGACGCGGGCGACGTAGGCGTTGAGCGCGCCGAAATCGTCCCACCACGGATTGTTGGGTTGAAACTGCGTCGAGGCGTAGAACAGCCAGCCCGGCCAGGGCGCGTCCTTGGGCGAAAAGACAGTGCCGTGATAGAAGATGTGGTTGATGCCGTCGGCGAGGATGCGATCGAGCTCGGGCTTCACGAAGGCGAGCGATTCCTTCCAATGATCGCGGAGCCAGGTGGCGCTTTCGCTCGACGCGTACGGCCGGCCCATGACGTGCGCGGCGGACGACGCCATGCGCACGACGAGCGGCTCGGGGAGATCGAGGTCGTTGCGGATGTCGGCCGGATCGCGGCGCAGCCCGGGGATCGGAAACGGCGTCGAGCCGAAGACCTCCGTCTCCGGGATGTCGACGGTGCCGTAGAGATCGAGGAGGTTGGCCGGAGCGCCATGCGACTGATTGCGGACCAGAAAGCCGTGCTGGTGCGACCACTCCACCCAGGTGCGCAGGTAATCGAGATGCAGCTTTGCGAGCGTGTCGCGGTAGTCGCTCTTCACGCGGGCGAGCGTGTCGCGATCCACGGTCTTCACGTCGTTCGCGTTGCGCGTCGTCAACGCGGCCGCGAAGTCCTGGATGTCGTAGCCGTGCATCGTGCGAAACACCTCCGGGAGTTTCGCGGTCCAGCTGGCGTTGAAGTATTCGAAGGAGTCGTGAAACTGGCTGCGGACGAGATCGCGCGGAAACGCGGCGAACGCTTTTTCAAACGGCGCGAGGTAACGGCGCAGGGCGTCGGAGGAGTACGGATCCACGACGAGTCCCTCGCCGCCGGGCGCGGCGCGTTTCACCATCATGCGCGACGGTTCGCCGGTGAGTTTGCCGTCCGTCAACACCACGCGCGTGAGGGCGTGGGGTTCGTCGATCCACGGGCCGCCGAAGGGCCAGCCGGTGCCGGTGGCCATGTCGACGCCGATTCCGAGTCGCTTGGCTTCGCGCCCGGTGTGTTCCAGCATCGCGAGCCACTTGGGCGAGAGATAATCGATGTAACGATCCTCGTAGCCTTTCGCGCCGTAGATGGGCGTGATCTCGACCCCGCCGACGCCGGCCTGGGCGAGTTTCTCGAGCTGCCAGGTAAGGCTCGCCGGGTCGACGCCGCTGCCCGGCCACCACCAGCGCGTCCACGGCTTGTTCTCGCGCGTGACGACGGGCCAGGTGAGTTCGGCGGTTTGGGCGTGGCCGACGAAACTGACCGCGAGACCGACGAGGAGCAGGCGAAGGGGGCGCATGGTGCGAGGAAAGGTGGCCGCCCGGAGGAAGGCGACAATCGAGCGCGGGTTCGGACAGTCGGGGTGAAGGCGCGGCGGAAAGACGTTCGGTTGCACTTCGCCTGATGCAGGCGGGACGCCTGTGCTCCCGGACCACCGGAGTAAGGGGTCAGGCTGTTGCACGTTGCAGGGCGGGCGATCGAGGCGGTGCGGGCGGGGCGGAGATCAGGCGCGATGGCGGGGATGCGCTTGGCCGATCTTGAATGCGGGCAGGCGTGACGCCTGCGTTCCCGGGGACTACGGTGGGGCCACCGGGGCTGTCTGCTCCGGGGTCGCGCGCCCGCCGGGTAGCTCCATGATCTTGATGTTGCGGAAGTGAATCGGGGCGCCTTCGGACTCGAGGCAGAGGTAGCCTTTGCGCTGCGACGCCTCGCGGACGCCGTTCACGAATTTGCCGTTGATCGACAGCTTGATCACGCCGTCGACGCAGACCACGACGTAGGTGTTCCACTCGCCCTTGCCCTTGCAGCGGTACTCGTACGACATGCTGCGTGCGCCGCGCGGATTGTCGGGCGTGACGATGAGTCCGCCGGCGCCAAACAACTCGCCGGACACATAACCGCGGTGGCGCGGGGTGCCGTCCTTCTCGCGATTGAGGTTCGGCCACTCGAGTTCGAGCATCTGCACCTCGCCGCCCTTCGGGAGGTTTCTCCCGGCCGCCGGTGCCGGATCGCTCCAGACGAAGACGCCCGAATTACCGCCGGCCTCGAGGTGCATCCACTCGATGTGCAGGATGAAATTCTCGTACTGCTTCTCCGTGCGCATGACGCCGATCGGCTTGCCGGTGCACACGAGCAGGCCGTCGCGTACGCTCCAGGTGTCGGGCGCGGTGTTCACGTTGACCCAGCCGGTGAGATCCTTGCCGTTGAACAGATCGCGGAACGCGGGGACGTCGTCGGCGAGCACCGGACGGATCGAAACAACCAGCGCCAGGACGGCGAGAGCGAGCAGGGGTTTCATTGGGGGAGAGAGGGGTGTGGGCGCTCGGCGCGGCGCGTCAGCCGCCGAGGTACGTGGCCTTCAGCTGCGGGTCGGCGCGGAGTTGCTTGCTTTCGCCCTGCATCACGATGGTGCCGGTCTCGAGGGCGTAGGCGTACGATGAGACTTCGAGCGCGAGATTCGCGTTCTGCTCCACGAGCAGGATTGTGATGCCGTGGGTGCGGTTGATCTCCACGATTTTTTCGAAGATCGTTGAAATCAGCCGGGGCGCGATGCCGAGCGATGGTTCGTCGAGCATCAGGAATTTCGGGTTGCTCATCAGCGCGCGGCCGATGGCGAGCATCTGTTGTTCGCCGCCCGAGAGCGTGCCGGCGGTCTGTTTGATGCGCTCCTTGAGTCGCGGGAAAATGGAAAACACATACTCGCGATTCCGCGCATTGCGCTCGGCGTCGGTCTGCAGGTACGCGCCCATCGCGAGATTCTCGTCGACGGTCAGGTTCGAGAAAATCATCCGGCCTTCCGGCACATGGCAGAGCCCGCGGGCGACGATCCGGTGCGGCGGCGTGGCGGAAATGTCCTCGCCCAGAAACGTCACCGTGCCCGACTTCGCCCGCAGCAAGCCCGAGATGGTGCGGAGCGTCGTGGTCTTGCCCGCGCCGTTGCCGCCAATGAGCGTGACGATCGCGCCCTGCTCGATTTTGAACGAGATGCCGCTGAGCGCGGAGATGGCGCCGTAGGAAACGCGAAGATCGGCAACAGTCAGCATGGCGGAAACCGGACACCGGAAAGCGGAAACCGGAAAGGTAAGGTCATCGCGGTGAAAGTGTATTTTGTTTCCGGTCTCCGGTGTCCGGTTTCCGGTCTTGGCCTCAGTGGTGCGACAGATTGCTCTGATGATCCTCGCCCAGGTAGGCCTCGATGACTTTGGGATCCTTCCGGATGTCAGCCGGCGTGCCGTCGGCGATCTTCACACCGTAATCGAGGACGGCGATGCGCTCGCAGCAGGCCATCACGACCTTCATCGAATGCTCGACGAGCAGGATCGAGAGGTTGAACTGCTGTTTGACCTGCTGGATGAGCCGGACGAGCTCCATCTTCTCGCTGGGATTCATGCCGGCGGCGGGTTCGTCGAGGAGCAGCAGCCGCGGTTTGGTGGCGAGGCCGCGGACGATTTCCAGCCGGCGCTGTTCGCCGTACGGCAGGCTCTTGGCCGGCACGTCGCGGAAGCGGCCGAGGTTGAAAATCTCGAGCAGCTCTTCCGCCCGCTGCGTGATCGCGGCCTCGTCGCGCTGGAAACCACCGAGTCGGATCAGGGCCTGCACGGGCCGCGTGTCGCGGTGCAGATTGCACGCGACCCGGACGTTGTCGAAGACGGACAGCGATCCGAAAAGCCGGATGTTTTGAAACGTGCGCGCGATGCCGAGGCCGACGATCTCGTTGACCCGCAGCCCCGCCACATTGCGGCCGTTGAACGACACCGTGCCATCCGTGGGCGGATACACGCCGGTGATGAGATTGAAGACCGTGGTCTTGCCCGCGCCGTTGGGGCCGATGAGCCCGCACAGTTCGCCCTCGTTGACGGTGAAGTCGACCGCGTTGACCGCGGTGAGGCCGCCGAAGCGGATCGTGACCTGATCGAGTTGGAGCAGCGCGGCCATCTCAGGCTTCCGGGGTGCCCGCGCTGGGCCGCGGATCGATGTCGAGGTCGCGCACCCCGCGCCGCTGGCGCATGCGCTCGGTGTGCGCGCGAATCTGATCCTTCAACGCCTGCGCCCGCGGCACGGCGTGGAGCACGAAACTCGGGGTGGTGCGGTCGGACGTGACGAGCACAACGTCACCGCAGCCCACCAGCCGCAGCCAGAACGGCTCGACCACGGTGTAGTCGCGCACGCGATACAGCTCGATTTCGTTGGTCCGGCGCGAGAGCAGTCCGGTGGTGATCTTCGCGCGCTCCGACGTGATCTCGTAACGATTGCAGCTGGTTCCGATCCAGCTGCCCATGGCCCACAGGAACGGCACCACGAGCCCGGCGAGAATCAGCGGCTGGGGAGTGGCGGGCGACACCAGGAAATACGCGGCGACGATGCCGGCGGTGAGGATGAGGCAGAACAGGTACGTGCCAAAATTGGTCCACTGCGACGGCGTGCCGCGCCAGACCAGGACTTCCTGCGATTCGTTGGGCGGGTTCATGCGAGAGGGGCGGCGGATTTTTTGCGGGCGGAACGGAACTTGAAATTAAACAGGCCCTGGGGGCGGACGAGCATCAGGACGATCAGCATAAACGAGTAGATGATCATCCGGTACTCCGCAATCGGCCGGAGTAGTTCGGGCAGCAAGGTGAGCAGGATGGCCGCCAGGATCACGCCCAGCGTGTTGCCCATGCCGCCGAGAATCACCATCACCACAATCTCGATACTCTTGGTGAAATCGAAACCGGTCGGCGTGATCGTCAGCTTGAAGTGGCCATAAAGCCCGCCGGCGATGCCTGCGAAAAACGCGCCGATCACGAAGGCCACGATCTTGTAGCGCGTGGTGTTCAGCCCGACGGCTTCGCTGGCTATCTCATCATCGTGGGTCGCGAGAAATCCGCGGCCATAAGTCGAATTTACGAGGCTGGTGACCACGAACACGGTGAGCGCGACGAACGCGATGACCCAGAAGATGGTGGTGTGGGCCGGAATGCCGTTGAGCCCGAGCGCGCCGCCGAGTTTTTCCACGTTCTGGAAAATCACGCGGATGATTTCGCCGAAGCCGAGGGTGACGAGCGCGAGGTAGTCGCCCTTCAGCCGCAGCGACGGCACGCCGACCAGCAGGCCGGCGAACGCCGCGCAGAGTCCCCCGGCAACCAAAGCCGCGACAAAAAACGCGCCCTGCTGCAGCACCGAGCCGCCGGATTCGCTGAGGAAGTGCGGCGCGACAAACAGGCTGACCGCGGCGGCGAAATAGGCGCCGACCGACATGAAGCCCGCGTGGCCGAGCGAGAACTGGCCCGTGTAGCCATTCACCAGGTTCAGCGAGACGGCGAGGATGATGTTGATCCCGATCCCAATCAGCACGTCGAGGTGATACGGATCGATGTGATCGGAGAAATGCGAAATCCCCAGGGCGGCGAGCAGCGCCGCGAGCAGATAGAGATGAGGTCTCGGCATGGCTCGGGCTAGGAGGGGAGGCGCGGCGGGATCATGCGTTCAGACTTTCTCCACCGTGAACTTGCCGAGCAGTCCCGCGGGTCGGAAGAGCAGGATGATGATGAGAATCGCGAACGCGATCGCGTCCTTGTAGGTCGACCACTGGCTGCCGTTCACGAAGGTCTCGACGGTGCCCAGAATCAGCCCGCCCAGCGCGGCGCCCGGAATGTTGCCGATTCCGCCGAGCACGGCGGCGACAAACGCCTTCAGGCCCGGCATGACACCCATCAGCGGATCGATCGACGGATAGTTCATCGCGTACAGGATGCCGCCGGCGCCCGCGAGCGCGGAACCGAGGCCGAAGGTGAACGAAATGACGACGTCGTTGTTCACGCCCACGAGCTGGGCGGCCTTGGGGTTCAGCGAGACGGCGCGCATCGCGGTGCCGATCTTGGTCCGGTAAACGATGAACTGCAGTCCGATCATCAGCAGGACCGCGATGACGATGACCGCGAGCTGATTGGTCGAGAGGACCAGTCCGCCGACCTGGAAATTCTGCGACGGAAACACGGCGGGGAACGTGCGGGGCGCGGCGCCGAAGAAAACCTGGCCGGTGTATTCAAGCAGCAGGGACACGCCGATCGCGGTGATGAGAACGTTGAGCGTCGCGGCTCCGCGCAGCGGTCGGTACGCGAGACGTTCGATGATCATGCCGAGCAGGGCGCAGCCGAGCATCGCGGCGAAGAGCACGATCAACCCGCCCCAGAGCGTTCCTTCCGGCACCAGTTTCCCCATGTAATAGCCGATGAAGGCGCCGACCATGAAGATATCCGAATGCGCAAAATTGATGAACCGCAGCACCCCGTAGACCATCGTGTACCCGAGCGCGATGAGCGCGTAAATGGCGCCGAGGGAAAGGCCGTTGAGGAGCTGTTGGAGGAATTCGGACAAGCGGCGGGGAAGGTGAGAGTTGAGAGATGAGAGTTGAGAGGGCCGGACAAACGATGTCACTCCCCAAGGGACCGACGCAGACCACTTATCATTCGCGCAATCTGTTCGGCGTCGGAGTAGATTTCTTGGAATGAGGTTTCATCGAGGTAATGGTGCTGATAGGCGATGACTGCCTGCGTGACCACCTCGTACAAGGAGCCGGTGGCGTATCCGAGAAACTTGATGAAATCCGGAGCGGGCCGTGCCGAACCTTCGGCGATGTTCGAGGAGATCGAGACAGCCGCACGCCGGATTTGGTTCGTCAACCCGAAGCGCTCCTCACCTGGAAAGGTCCGGGAATGCTTGTAGATCACTTTGGCAAACACGACCGCCTTGTGCCACACCTCAAGCTTCTCAAAATTGAACATGCCATGGGATTGGATCTCTCAACCCTCAGCCCTCAACTCTCAACTCTCCCGATTCACGGGCTCACTTGCTCGAAGAACTCCGTCTTCCCGTTCTTCACCGTGAGCATCACCGCGGGCTTCGAGCTGTTGCGCTTTTCGTCGATCGTGGTCGTGCCGGTGACGCCCGGAAACGCCTTCGTGGCGGCGATGGCGTCGCGGAGCTTCGCCCCCTGCGTGGTTCCAGCCCGCTCGAATGCGGCGGCGATGAGGTACATCGCGTCATACCCGAGCGCGGACACGCCCTCGGGCTTTTCGTTGTTCCACCGCTTCTGGAAGCGCTGCACGAAGGCCTTCACCTCGGGCGCGGTGTTGTCGGCGGAAAAATACGTCGAGTAGTACGTGCCCTCGACCGCCTTGCCGCCGAGCGCAATCAACTCGGGCGCTTCCCAGCCGTCGCCGCCGATCACCGGGACCGTCAGTCCGAGCGAACGCGCCTGCAGGCAAATCAGCGCCGCCTCGGAGTAAAAACCTGTCGCCGCGATGATGTCGGGCTTCGCGGCGCGCACCGCCGTGAGCTGCGCGCGAAAATCCTTGTCGCCCTCGGCGTAGCGCTGCTCCGCCACCACCTCGCCGCCGAGCGCCGCAAAGCGTTCGCGCAGCACCGCCGAGAGCCCGACGCTGTACGGCGAGTTCGTCGACGTCAGCAACGCTAGGCGCTGTTTGTGCAGCGAGCCATGCGCAAACTTGGCGAGCACCGCGCCCTGAAACGGATCGATGAAACAGATGCGGAAAATATAGTCGCCGATCTCGGTCACGCGCGGCGCCGTCGACGAAATCGCCATCATCGGGATCTTCGCGTTCTGGCAGATCGGCGCGGCCTCGAGCGAGTTCGAGGAGGCGTTCGCCCCGATGACCGCCGCCACCTTGTCGCGCGAAATGAGCTTCTTCACCGCGGTCGCCGACTCGCCCTGCTTCGACTGGATGTCCTCGACGAGATACTCGAGTTTGCGGCCGAGCACGCCGCCCTTGGCGTTGATTTCATCGACGGCCAGCAGGACACCTTTGCGCGTCGCGACGCCGAAGGCCGCATCCTTGCCGGTGAGCGAGGCATAGTGACCAATCTTGATCGGACCGGTGTCGGCGGCCGGGAGCGGCAGCACGACGATCAGCGCGGCCACAAGCAGCGGAAAAGAGAAACGAGGGATCATGCGAAAGTGATGGCGGGAGCGCGGGCGTCCCCGCCCGCTCCTTTCATGTTGGAAGCAGGCCGGAGGCCTGCGCTCCCCGGAAAGTTACGGCGCGACGGTCTTGTTGAACGCGAGTTTGCCGTTCGCGATCGCGATGATCGTGGCGCCCTTCGTGGCGTTGCGATCCTTGTCGATCGTCGTGATGCCGCTGGCGCCGGCGAAATCCTTCGTGGCGGCGAGCGCGTCGCGCAATTTCGCGCCGTCCGTCGTGCCCGCGCGCTTGATGGCGTCCGCGAGCACATACGCCGCATCGTAGCCCAGCGCGGCGAAGGCGTCGGGATTTTCATTGTTCCAGCGGGCCTTGAACTTCTTCACGAACGCCGTGACGCCGGCGTCCTTGTTCTCGGGTGAAAAGTGCGTGGAATAGAAGCAGCCGTTGAGCGCGTCGCCGCCGATCTCGAGCAGCTTGTCCGACTCCCAGCCGTCACCGCCGATGAATGGAACCTTGATGCCGAGGTCGCGCGCCTGGCGGACGATCAGCGCGGACTCGGTGTAGTAGCCGGGTACAAACACCGCATCGACGCCCGCTGCCTTCACGGCGGTGAGCTGCGCGCGGAAATCCTTGTCGCCCTCGGAGTACTTCTGTTCGACGGCCACCGTGCCGCCGCCCTTGGTGAAGGTTTCGCGGAAGAACTTCGCGAGTCCGACGCTGTAGGCGTTGGAGACACTGGAGATGATCGCGACCTTCTTTGCCTTCAGATCGGTCTGGGCAAACTTGGCCATGACCGTGCCCTGAAAGGGATCGATGAAGCAGACGCGGAAAACGTAGTTGCCGATTTCGGTGACCTTCGGGTTCGTCGCGGCGGGCGCGATCATCGGGATTTTCGCCGCCTGCGCGATCGGACCGGCTTCCAGCGAGCGGCCTGAGGAGACTTCGCCAATCAACGCCACGACCTTGTCCCGCGTGATCAGTTTCTTCGCTACCGTCGCGGACTCGCCGGGTTTCGTCTGGTTGTCCTCGGACACGAGCTCGAGCTTGCGGCCGAGCACGCCGCCCGCGGCGTTGATTTCCTCGAACGCCATCACGATGCCCTTGTGCGAGGACTGGCCGAAGGTGGCTTCCTTGCCGGTGAGCGAGGCGTATTCGCCGACCTTGATGGGGCCGTCGGCGGCGCGGAGGAACGATGTCAATGCGAGCAGCGTGGCGATAAAGGGGACGGTGGATTTCATGGCGGCGATGTTAAAAGGGTTCAGGGATCAACGCTATCGACGAAGACGAACTGGCCGTTCTTCACCGTCAGCACGACGGCGGATTTGGTGGGATTGCGCTGGGCGTCGAGCGTGATGGTACCGGTGACGCCCTTGAAGTTCCGCGTGGTGGCGAGCGCTTCGCGCAGTTTGGCGGACTCGGTCGTGCCGGCGCGCTTGATGGCGTCGACCAGCATCATGACGGAGTCGTAGCCCAAGCCCGTCAGGGTGTCGGACACGTTGCCCCAGCGCTGGTGAAAGCGTTCGTTGAACTTCGCGACGACCGGGTCCTTGTTTTCCGGCGAGTAGTGCGTCGCGAAATACGTTCCCTCGACGGCCTTGCCGCCGATCTGGACCAGCTCGGGCGACTCCCAGCCGTCGGCGCCGAAAATGGGCAACGTGATCCCGAGGTCGCGCGCCTGCCGGCAGATCAGCGCGGCTTCCGCATAATAGCCGGGGACGAAGATGCCATCGACACCCGCGGCCTTGATCGCGGTGAGCTGCGCGCGAAAGTCCTTGTCGCCTTCGGCGAAACGTTGCTCGAGCGCGATCGTGCCGCCGTCGGCGGCGAACTTCTCCTTGAAATACTTCGCGAGCCCGACGCTGTACGCGCTCGAGACCGACGTGAGCAGTGCGACTTTGCGCAGCTTGAGGGTGCCGCGGGCAAACTTGGCCATGACCGTGCCCTGAAACGGATCGATGAAGCAGACGCGGAAGATGTAGTTGCCGCGGGCCGTCACTTCGGGCGCGGTCGATGACGGCGTGATCATCGGGATCTTCGCGTTCTGACAGATCGGGGCGGCTTCGAGCGAGCGGCTCGACGCCACTTCGCCGAGCACCGCGACCACCTTGTCGCGCGAGATGAACTTCTTGACGATCGTCGCGGACTCGCCGGACTTCGACTGGTTGTCCTCGAGAATGAGCTCAAGTTTGCGGCCCAATACGCCGCCGGCGGCGTTGACCTCTTCCACTGCGAGGAGCGTGCCCTTGTGCGACGCCTGACCGTAGGTCGCTTCCTTGCCCGTCATCGAGGCGAACTCGCCGATCTTGATCGTGCCTTGCGCGGCGACGAGAGACGTCAGGGTGCCGAGGGCGAGGGCGGTCAGGAAAGGGCGAAGAGCCTGCATCATGGTGGATCGACGGGGGCGGGAGCGCGGAGACAAGGCCAGCCCCAGCAGGTTTTCAACCAATCTGTGCGGGATGTGCGGGAAGCTCGGGAGCGCAGGCGTCCCGCCTGCTTCAGCCGGAATGGAGGCGGGACGCCTGCGCTCCCAAGGATGCAATTGTGCTTCCTGTTCCGCGCTTCGGGCTTTTGCATTGGCGGCGTGAACACCTTTGACCGGCACCTTTTGCGCGAGTGGCTGCAGATGCTCGGCTTGGTGCTGGCCGCGACCTGCGGTTTGCTGCTCGTGCAGGTGTTGTACGAGGATTTTCGCTCGCTGCGGGACCTGGGCGCACGCGGCTCGGTGTTCTGGCGTTACCTGCTGGTGGCGATGCCGAGTTTTCTGTCCGTGGTGCTGCCGCTGGCGCTGCTGGTGTCGTTGCTCTATGTCCTCGGAAAATTCCACCGGGCCAACGAGCTGACCGCAATGCGCGCCGCGGGTGTGGGTTTCGCCCGTCTGACCGCGCCCATCTGGCTGGTGGGGCTGATGGCCTGCGGCGTCTCGTGGTGGATCAATACCACGATCGTCCCGTGGTCGGTCGAGGAGTCGCGGGCCATGAAGGATGAACTCGAGTTCCGCATGCAGACCTCGAAGGCGCTGCCGGCGGATCGCGTCGGGGCGGTGAACAGCGTCGCGTTCGACAACCCGATCGAGCGGCGCATGTGGTTTTTCAACCGTTACAGCAAATCAACGCAGCGTGGCTACGGCGCGTCGGTCTCAGAACTCGACCCGGCGCGCCGGGAGTTCGCCCGCATCACGGCGGCGGAAGCGTGGTTCGACGCCGCGCGCAACGGCTGGATGTTCCAACGCGGCCGCGAGCTGACCTTTCAGCCGGAGACGGGCGAACTGACGGGGTCGAAACCGTTCGACGAACTTTTCAAGCCCCGGTACCGCGAGGATCCCGAACTGATGCTCTTGATCGATCGGAAGCCAACGCACCTGTCGCTGTGGGAACTGCGCGATCTCGTTTCCTATCTCGAAGTGGTGGGCAGTCCCAAACTGGCGCTGTATGCGGTGCGGTACTACGGGCTGATCGCGGACGTGGTCGGGCCGTTGATCGTGATCGCGATTGCGATCCCGTTTGCGGTGTCGGGCGTGCGGGTGAATCCGGCGGTCGGCGTGTCGAAGTCCATCGGCCTCTTCTTTCTCTATTATGTAATCACCAGCCTGGCCACGTCCCTGGCCTCGCGGGGTTTTGTCGAACCCGTGGTCGCCGCCTGGCTGCCGCATGCCGCCATGGCGTCGCTGGCGATTTGGTTTTTCTGGCGCCTGCGGTAAGTCGTCGGCGGAAGCGATCTTGGGCGACGCCGGGGACGGACTCCGGTCGCTGTGGAAATTGTCTGAATATCCCGTCGGCTGGCGGCGTCAGAGGCCGTGACATGAAAACACTCCTTGTGACGGTTTCGCTCGCGCTCGCCGGAGCTGTTCCGGCCCACGCGCAACTTTTCCGGCCCTCCGTTGGCAACACCGCGGTGGTGGGGGCTGTGGCCGGTGGACTCATTGGCGGACACAATGGCGACCGGTGGGCCGAAGGGGCCATCATTGGTGCCGCGGCGGGCGCTTTGATCGGCGCGGTGCTGACGCCGCCCGAGCAGCAGTATTCGCCGCCGCCGCCCGTGTATCAGGTCCCGGCGAACTATGGGCAACAGGTCTATTCCGCGGGCGGCACGACCGTGGTGCGCTCGATTCCCGATGCGCCGCTCGCGCCGATGGCCCCAACGATCGTCGAACAGGTCCCGACGCAAGTCGTGCAGGCACCGGCGCAAGTGGTGTACGTCGAGAGCGCGCCGCGCGTCGTGTATGTGCCGGCACCCGGCCCGCGGGTGATTTACGCCGCGCCGCCGCCCGTGGTCAGCTTCGGTTTCGGCTATCATTCCGGTCCGCGTTATCCGGTGTATCATCGTCCGTATGACTACGGTCACCGGGACAGTCACCGCGGCCGCCGCTAACTCAGGCCCCTGCCTCCCGCCAGGTTCGATTCAATCCTCAAGCCCGTCGCCACGCGCGACGGGCTTTTTCATGGGTGCGTGGTCGCGGGGCGGCGCGGCTCGCCGGGAAATACATCCGAGCCGAGGGCGAAAGCCGAGAAGTCGTTGCAGATGCCCTCGTGCGCCCGGTCCTGTTTGTAGATCTGCAGCACGCGGGCGTGCTCCTGATCGCTCGACGGAAAAATCTTCGGCGGTTCGCCCGGCAGGAGAATCGCGGTGTAGGCGCGATGCCGATCGACCATGCGACGAATGACAACCATGAGGCCAGGAACGAAGCGCAATCCGGCTATTTCGCGAGCGGGAAGCTCCGTTTCAACGTGTGGAGCGCTCCCTCCGGTCGCAACTCGCTCGCATAGAGATCGAAGGCTTCGACCAGGAACGGTGGCGCTGCAATCTGGCGATGCTGATTCAGCCACGGCGTGGCCCCACAATCCGGGACCTCCGTGGCTCGCGCCAGCGTCACGTGCGGCTGGAAGGTGCGGAGATCCAGCTGCAGCCCCGATGCCAGCAGCGCGTCGTCGAGTCGCTGCCGCAACTGGAACAGCCGCGGATGGCCGGAACCGACACCGACCCACAGCGTGCGCGGCGGACGATTTGGCGGAAACGATCCGGCGCCCTCGATCGAGAGAACAAACGGCGCGACGCGGATTTTCGCGAGGCGCTCCATCAACGGCGGCAACGCGTCGGTCGCGACGTCGCCGAGAAAGCGCAGCGTCACGTGCAGTTGCGCGGGCGGCGTCCACGTCACGCCCGTCAATGGTCGCGCGAAGCCCGCGAGCACAGCGCGCACCGGCGCGGGCAGGGTGAGGGCGACGAAGAGGCGTTCAGTTTCCATGGGAGAAGCCGGAGCGCAGACGTACCGCCTGCGCTCCCGGTGACGATCACGACCAGTTGAAATTGAAACTGATGCTGATGCGTTCCTCGTCGACGCGGTTGGCGGCGACTTCGTGGCGGAGCCAGCTCTCGAAGAGAATCACGTTTCCGGCTTCGGCGGGATAGGTCACATGGATCTGATTTTCGCGCCGGGCGTCCGGGAGTCGCGGTGGCGCGGCCATGAAGCGATCGAGCCTCGGATCCTCGAACTTCAAACCGGAGCAGCCCGGGGGCGTCACCACATAGTAAGTACCGCTGATGAAGGACAGCGGATGCAGGTGGAGCGAATGCGCGGCCGTCGGCGGCATGATGTTCACCCAGAGATCCGTGAGCCGGATCGTGCGGCCGCGGAGATCCAGTTCGAGGGCGCGGGCGAAGGTGCGGACATGCCGCGTGAGTTTTTTCTCCAGAGCCGCAAACGCGCTCGAGAAGCGGTGCAGCTCGTTCATCGACGCGTAACTCGTGTAGCCGCCCGGGTAGTTCTTTTCCGACCAGCGCCGCCCGGCGCGATCGAAGTCGCGCAGCTGCCGGCATTCGGCCGCGAACTCGGCGTTGAGCCGGGACAGGCCGGTTTTCTGCAGCGGCTCGCAATAGATCTGCGTCGGAAACCAAGTGCGAATGGGCATCCGACCAACGTGCCAAAGTCACGGCCGGCGTGGCGAGTGACATTTCGCGACCGGGGGCGGTCGCGCTCCCGGTGGGTTCAGCGGACGCCGCCCATGAGTTTCTTCACCCAAGGCACGAGCGCGAGGAGGACGACCGTGGCACCGCCGACCCAGAGCGCCTGGTGCAGGAAGAAGCTCGCGATCGACGCGGGACTGCTGGAGTTGAATTCGCCGGCGAGGACACCTGCGAGTTTATTGCCCAGCGCGGCGGCAAGGAACCAGATGCCCATCACCACGCCGAGCAGGCGGGCCGGGGCGAGCTTGGTCATCGTGCTCAGGCCGACCGGGCTCAGGAGCATCTCGCCGATCGTCTGAAGCAGGAAAAGGCCGAGGAGCCAGATGGGACTGACTTTGCCTTCGGCGGTGAGACGCGCGGCGGGAATCATCCAGAGAAAGGACAGGCCGACGAACAGCAGGCCGAGCGTGAACTTCAACGGACTCGATGGCTGCTTCGAACCGAGGCGCGTCCAAAGCCAGGCAAAGATCGGGGCGAGCAGAATGACCCACGCGGCGTTGATCGACTGCCACCAGGCCGAGGGAAACTGCCAGCCGAAGATCCGATTGTCGGTGAGGCGATCGGCGAAGAGCGAAATGGACGAGCCGGCCTGCTCGAAGATCGCCCAGAACACCTGCGCGGCGATGAAGAGGATGAGAATCGCGGCGATCCGGCGGCTCTCGACGTTGGGTCGGAAGGCGAAGAACAACACGCTCGCGACCTGCAGGCCGAACAACGCGATTACGATCCAGCGATGCTGGTCGCTGAGGTACATGATGCCGATCAGCGCCAGCGAGCACAGTGCCACGAGCGCGAGTTTGCCCCACGGGCGACCATCCGCGTTCAGCGCGGGCGCGTGACCGACGTGCGCGAGCGTCGGCGCGCGGCGCAGGTACGTGATCAATCCAAACGTCATGCCGAAACCGGCCGCGGCGAACGCCCAGTGCCAGCTCTTCGTCGGATCGAAGCCCCAGCCGGCGATCAGGTTCTTGAACCACGCGTTCTGCGCGAGGAAGCCGCACACGATCGACGCGGTGAGCGCGCCGATGTTGATCCCCATGTAGAAAATTGAGAAGCCCGCGTCGCGGCGTTCGTCGGTGGGCTGGTAGAGGCTGCCCACCATCGTGGAGATGTTCGGCTTCAACAGGCCGGTGCCGATGGCCACGAGGCCGAGGCCGATGAAGAACGTGACGCTGGAATGAATCGCCATCGTGAAGTGGCCGCACGCGATCGTGATGCCGCCCCACAGGACGGCTTTGCGCGAGCCGATGAAGTTGTCCGCGATGAAGCCGCCGAGAATGCACAGGAGGTACACGCTCATCGTGTACGTGCCGTACACCGCCGCCGCCTGCCGGTCGGTGAACTGCAGGCCGCCCTGCGCCGCGGCGGTCGTCATGAAGAGCACGAGCAGCGCGCGCATGCCGTAATAGCTGAAACGCTCCCACATTTCCGTGAAGAACAACGTCGTCAGGCCGCGCGGGTGTCCGCCGAGTCCGCCGGTGTGCAGCGGGTCGAGCGGAACGATCGGATCGGGCGCGGCGGAGCGGGGGGCGGGAGCGGAACTCATGGAGGCGTGGGCGGAGCTTGGGAAGCGGCGTGGGGCGAGCAAAGTCCAAATGCGCGATTGCGCCGCTCGGGAGCGCAGGCGTCCCGCCTGCTCCGATCCGATGCCGGGGGCGCCGGCGCGCTGGCCGAATTCCACGCTTGCCACCCGCTCCGCGCCGGCTGGTGGTTGACCGTCCGGCATGAAGTCACCCGCCCCCACCGTTCGTTCGATCGCACGCACGCTCGGCCTTTCGCACACGACGGTGTCTGACGCGCTGCGCGGCAAGGGCCGCGTCGATCCGGCCACGGTGGCACGGGTGGAGAAAGCGGCCCGCGAAGCCGGCTACCGACGAAATCCGCTGGCGGCGGCGGTGATGTCGGAGCTGCGGCGTTCGCGCGGGGCGACGTTTCGCGGCGTGCTGGCCGCGGTCGATTTGCTGGAGCCGCAACGGCGCGATCCGCACGGTGCGTTTCACGGCGAGCTGGTGCAGGGCGGCCGGGCGCGCGCCGCGACGCTGGGGTTCAAACTCGAGGAGTTCGTCGTGGGCGTGGGCGGCATGACGGTGTCGCGGCTCGATTCGATTCTCCAGTCGCGCGGTATCCACGGCGTCCTGCTCCTGCCCTCGTGGTACGCGCCGGACTGGTCGGGCCTCGACTGGTCGCGCTACGCGGCGGTGTACACGGACTACGTGATCGAGCGGCCGCCGCTGCACTGCCTCTGCTGCAATCACTATCGATCGATGGTCGCGGTCCTCACCCGGCTGTTCGAACGCGGGTATCGGCGGCCCGGATTATATCTCGAGCGCGGTCGCGACGATCGCACGCAGCGGCGTTTCAGCGCAGCGTTTCGTTCTTTCCAGGAAGGCGAGCCCGGGCTCGAGGCTGTGCCGATGCTGGTGACCGAGGCGGAGCAGCGGAAAAAGGAATTCGTCACCTGGTATCGCCGGCACCAGCCGGACGTCGTCATCGGTCACTTCACCGAGGCCATTGAGTGGATGGAGGAGTGTGGCGCAGTGGTGCCGGAGACCGGCGCGTTCGTGAGCCTGAACTTGCTCTACAAAACGCGGCCGTGCGCGGGCCTCGATCAGCAACCGCGCGAGCTCGGGGCGCGCGCGGCTGAGTTGCTGATCGCGCAATTGCAGCGGAACGAACGTGGCGTGCCCGAGTGGCCGACGACGACGACGATTCCGGCCCGCTGGGTCGAGGGACCGACGGTGCGGAAGGCCGCGGTGGCGCGCACCTAGTTGCGCGACGCGGGAGATCCGGCCATTTTTGACGTGCCTCTCCGCCTTCGTGCCGTCCTCCTTGCCCTGCGTCCCCCTATGAAAATCCGCCGCCCCTGGTTCCGCCTGTTCGCCTGTTTCGTTGCCTTGCTGCCCGCTCTGAGCGCGGCCGCAGCCACGGCCCCCAAGAAAGTGCTCGTGGTCACCGTCACGACCGGTTTCCGCCACAGCTCCATTCCTGTCTCGGAGAAAATCATCGCGCAGCTGGCGAAGGAAAGCGGCCAGTTCACGGTCGATTTCGTCCAGCAGCCCGCCGGCATGCCGGGGTCGCCGTCGCGCCCGCGTCCCGGTGCCAAAGGTGAAAGTGATCCGGCCCACCAGGCGGCGCTCGCCACGTTTCAAGCGACCGAGAAAGCCTACAACGCGACGTGGATGCCGAAGGTCGAAGCGGCCTTGCAGGCGTTGAGCCCGGCAAACCTGAAGGCCTACGATGCCGTGGTGTTTCTCAGCACGACCGGCGATCTGCCCGTGCCGGACAAACAGGGTTTCGTCGACTGGGTTGCGTCGGGCAAGGCCTTCATCGGCGTGCACGCGGCGAGCGACACGTTTCATAATTTTCCGCCGTTCGTCGCGATGCTGGGCGGCGAATTCCGGACGCACGGCCCGCAGGTCCCGGTGGAGTGCATCAACCATGATCCGAAGCACGCGGCGTGCGCGCCGGTGCCGGCCAAGTGGGCGGTATTCGACGAGATCTACCAGTTCAAGAACTTCGAGCGCGCGCGCGTGCACGGTCTGCTCTCACTGGACAAACTGATGCTCTCGGCCGACCAGATCAAAAAAGGCGAGTCGACGCCCGGCGATTATCCCGTCGCATGGACGCGGCAGCACGGCAAGGGCCGGGTGTTCTATACGTCACTCGGGCATCGCGAGGATATCTGGGATCCCGCGCACGCGGAAAAGGACGGCCGGAAGAATTCGCCGGAGAACGCGAAGGTGTTTCAGCAGCATCTGCTCGGCGGCATTCGCTGGGCGCTGGGCCTCGCGCCCGGTGGCGCCGCACCGCAGAAGTAAACCGCGCCTACGGCTTGGGCCAGAGATCGACGAGGAGTTGGCGGATGATCTCCGGCGGCTCCTTCGTGCGGATCGACGGCTGGTAATAGCGCGCGTCGGCCAGTTTCTTTTTCGAGTGCGTCGTGTGCAGCTCGAACGTGAGCTCGATCAGGTAGGTCTTGAAGTCCCATTCCCACCGCGCGTCGTAGGTGAGAACCGCGTCGGTTTTTTCCGGCATCATGGTCAGCGGCCCCGACGCGGCCTCCTTTCCCAGCCGCTTCAGTTCGGCGACGAAGAGTTCGTCGAGGTGATGATTGTCGCTGCGGCGCTGCTCGACGTAGATCCGTTGAAACGCATCGAGCGGGATGATCTTGCGGGCGGATACCTGCGTGCAGCCGGCCAGCAGGACGACCGAGGCCAGGACCGCAGCGCGGAAGACTGCCGGAAAGGGTTTCACTGCGGAAAGCAGCGGCGGCTTGGACCGCGACCGCAAGCCCGCAGATCGGCCGGCGTCACCAAAGGCGTGACACCTTCGTGTGCTCGAGCACTTCGCGAAGCGTCGTGCGCCAGTTCACGCGCGCCGAGACGCCGTGATCGTCGCCGCGCCCTTCCTCGTGTTCGACGTGATACGCCAGCTCCAGCTGCCACTTGCCGGGCAGCTTCAGCTTTTCGCTGCGGGCCAGCGGAACGTCCCAGACGGAGCCGAATTGAATCTGATGGGCGAGGCGCGACTCGGTCGGCTCATCGATGTGACGAAACCGATACTCGGCGAAGTAGCCGAACTCCGACGGCTTGAAAAGCAGGCCGGGGGAAAATTCCACGATGTGCCGGCGCGTGACGTCCGGGGGCGGCGGGCCGCGCTCGGTCAGCTTCACACTGCGATCATAGCTCACGTTGGCATAGAGCGTCGTCGACGGCCACCGCAGTAACTGGCGGGCGGCGGAGACGAACGGCTTCACGTGCGTGTAGTGATCGTTGAAGCGGGTCGGCGGCTTGCCGATCGGCACGCGCGTCTCGAAACCGACGGTGGTCTCGTTGAAGAAGCGCAGGGTTTGGCCGATGTCGAAGCGCGCGCCGAGTTTGGCTTCGCCCGGGCCCCAGCGATGATCGCGGCCGCCGTTAAAGGGATTGGGCACGAAGGGTACGAGGCCGCCCTGAAGTTCCACGCGGTCGGTCAGACCGTAGCGCAGCTCGAGCGGGAATCGCACGTATTCCGCGGCGCGCACGTCCACGAACTTCGGTTTGAACTGGAGCGTGATGTTATTCTCCTCGAGCACGCCTGGCAGCATGGTGTCCAGGAAGTCCGTCATGCGCAGCACGCGTTCGCGCAGCATGTCGGCGGTGGAACGATCGTCGGCGGCCCAGCCCGCCGTCAGCCACGCCAAACCCAGGAGCGCGTACGCGGGACGCAGGAACCGGCGGGTGGGCAAGGGTGGCATGAGAGGCACTGACATGGGGGGCGACAGGGGGTGCCGGGAAATCGGAGGCGATGAAGTGTGATTCCACATCGGAAAATAAAAGGCCGGCTACAGCGAAAAATCGCGGTGAGCCGGCCTCGAAGCAAGCGTGGCGTGAAGTTCGTCAGCGCCCGTGCAAATAGCTCATCAGGAGGTTTTCCAGATACTCCTGCCGGCCGGAGTGCGGCGTCGGCTCGCCGAGCTTGGTGAGAACCAGTTTCTCGAGCTGGCGAAGGCTGGCGCGACCCGTCTCGATCTCGCGGCCGAAGCCGCTGTCGTAGCTCGCGTACCGGTTCGTCACAAACGTCTCAAAAACGCCTTCCTTCAGGATGCGATGGGCGATCTTGAAGGCCAGCGCGTAGGCATCCATGCCGCCGATGTGGGCGTGGAAGAGATCCTCGGGATCGATCGACGGCCGGCGGAGCTTGGCGTCGAAGTTGAAGCCGCCCGTGCCCAGGCCGCCCGCGCGGAGAATCGCGAGCATCGCGAGGGTGAGCTCGCGGACATCGGTGTTGAACTGATCCGTGTCCCAGCCGAGGAGCGGATCGCCGGCGTTCGCGTCGATCGATCCGAGCATGCCCTGCGCAGCCGCGACTTCAATTTCATGCTGGAACGAATGACCCGCGAGCGTCGCATGGTTCGTCTCGATGTTGAACTTGAAATGCTTCTCGAGGCCGTAGGTGCGGAGAAACGCGATGCCACTCGCGACGTCGAAGTCGTACTGGTGCTTGGTCGGCTCCTTCGGCTTCGGCTCGATCAGGAACTGACCCTTGAAGCCGATCGACTTCGCGTGGTCGACGGCGAGATGGAGGAACGCCGCCAGATGATCCTGTTCACGCTTCAGATTGGTGTTGAGCAGGGTCTCGTAGCCTTCGCGGCCGCCCCAGAAGACGTAGTTTTCGCCCCCGAGTTCTTTCGTGACCTCGAGCGCCTTCTTCACCTGCGCCGCGGCGTAGGCGAACACGTGTGCGTCGGGATTCGTGGCGGCTCCGCACATGTAACGCGGGTTGGAAAACAGGTTGGCGGTGCCCCACAGGAGACGGACGCCTGTGGCCTTCTGCAGGTCGTGCGCGTGCGCGACGACGGCGTCGAGATTGCGATTGGACTCCGCCAGCGTGCGGCCCTCCGGCGCGATGTCGCGGTCATGGAAACAGTAGAATGGCGCGCGGATCTTTTGGAAAAACTCGAACGCGGCGTCCATGCGGACCTTGGCGACCGACACCGGATCCTTGCCCGCCTCCCAAGGCCGCACGATCGTGCCCGGGCCGAACGGATCGGAGCCCGTGCCGCGAAACGCGTGCCAGTAGGCGATCGAAAAGCGCATGTGCTCGGCCATCGTCTTGCCGTCGACGACCTCGTCGGGGTTGTAGTGACGGAACGCGAGGGCGTTCTCCGTGCGGGGACCTTCGTAGGCGATGGTCGGAATGGCGGCGAAATGGGCGCGGGATTTTTTCATGAGAGAAAGGGAGACAGGCGACAGGGGACGGGGGACGGGGGGACGAGACGACTGGCGGGATGAGGGAAACGATGATGGTAACAGATGGCAGCGTGGGAGTGGTAACAAAGATCCACACATTTCTTTTGATTTCTTGCACAGGTCCGCGCTGGCTGCGGCGGTGAAAACGACCACGGGAGCGCAGGCGTCCCGCCTGCACCTCAGTCCCGGTGGCGGGCCCGACGCGCGTTCCCCGACGTTCAAGGTCGCGCTGCTGATCGAGACGTCGAATCGCTACGGCCGCGACCTGCTCTACGGCGTCCGCGACTGGACGCGCGCGGGTGATCGCTGGGCGATTCGATTCACCGAGCAGGCCCGGCTGGCGCCACTGCCGTCGTGGCTGCCGGAGTGGGCGGGCGATGGCATCATTGCCCGCGTCGATTCACCGGCGATTGCGGCCGCGCTCCGGCGCACGCGGCTGCCGGTGGTCGACGTGAGCGCGGAGCGTTTCGCGTCGGAGTTTCCCCGCGTGAGCGTCGACAACACCGCGGTCGCGCAGCTGGCGGCCGAGCACCTGCTCGCGAAAGGGTTCAAGGCCTTCGCCTATTTTGGCGCGGCGCAATTCCTCTGGGCGCGGCAACGTGGCGAGGCGTTTCGCCGGGCCGTCGCCGGCACCGGACGGACGTGCGCGGTGTTCGAGGACGGACGCCGCGCGGCGAAGCAGCCGGGCTCCGACGCGGAGATCCGCGCGATCGCGGACTGGCTGGCAAGGCTGCCGCGACCGCTGGGTGTCTTCGCCTGCTACGACGGCCGGGCGCAGCAGATCCTCGAGGCCTGCCAACTGCGCGGCTGGGCCGTCCCGGATGAAATCGCGGTGCTGGGCGTCGATAACGACGAAGTGCGCTGCGATCTCTGCACGCCGCCGCTGAGCAGCGTGCAGCCGAACGCCCGCCGCACCGGTTACGAGGCGGCGGAAATGCTCGCCCGGATGATGCGCGGCGGACGCCCACGCTCCCAGACCCGGTATGTCGCGCCGGTCCGCGTGGTGGAACGCCAGTCGACCGACGCCGTATCCGTGTCGGACGCACGGGTGGCGAAGGCCCTGCGTTTCATCCGCGAGCACGTGGGCGACGGCATCGATGTCAGCGACGTCCTGAGTGCCGTACCGATGTCCCGGACCCTGCTCGAAAGAAAGTTCAAGGCGGCGCTCGGCCATTCACCGCACCGCGAAATCATGCGGCAAAAGATCGAGCGCGCGCGCCATCTGCTCGTCGAAAGCGAAGTATCGATCGGTATCGTGGCGGAACTTGCCGGCTTCGACAACGCGAGCTACCTCAGCGTGGCGTTTCGACGGGAGACCGGCGAGAGCCCGTACGCGTATCGACAGAAGCACCGCACGAGCCGGGTGACCGGCGGATGATGCGGCTAGCGGGCGGGCGGTCCGCCGAGGAATCCCGTCAACGTGGCCCGCGTGTGACGCTCGGCGTCGGCGGCGTCGAACGGCTGTCCCTCGGCCAGTTTCTCCGCGTAGGCGAAATGATGTTCGAAGAGCGCCTTATCCTGGAATTTCGGTTGCAGCGTGAAGCGTTCGCGGCGCGCAAATTCCTCCGTCCACACCCGGCGGACCAGCGCCCAGTATGCTCCCGTCTTCTTCCAGTATTCGTCCGCCGCCGCGAGGCTGGGCGCCGTGATGCGCTCATACCGGTCGAGGCCGATTTCCGCGGCGACGTAGCGTGGCGTGCTCACGCTCTCGCCGGCGACGCGTTTCCAGTTGTTCTGCTCGTGCAGCCAGCCGGTGGGCGTGAGGACGATGCGATGCGCGCCCTCCATCACATCGTAATCCTTGCGCACGCTGTGCTCGCGGCGCGGGAGCGGACGCCACGCACGCTCGCTGGTCCAGACCGACAAGTTGCCCGCGTGCTCCCAGCGTCCGAGCGCCTCGTAGCGGGGCGAGTCGTCGACTTGAAACACGGCCTGCGACCAGGCGCCGCTCGCCTCGGCCGGCGAAGGCCGGCGTCGCGCCCACGTGGCGTCACCGCGAAAGGTGTGGAGATCCGGGTCCTCGTAAGTCCAGTCCTGCCGCCAGTGCTTGGTCAGCATGGGCGCCGAGGCCGAGCCGTTCGGATTCGAGAAGAACATCACCAGCGTGTGCTGCAGGCTGATGAAGCGGCCGGTGTCCGTAATCACGCGGATGTGTTCGGTGGCCCACGAGTGATACGAGCGAGCCGGGTGGTAGTCGGTCGTCAGGCCGAGCGACTCCATGAAATGGAAACTCGTGCGGTAGTCGCCAGCGAGCGCAAGGATGGCCGCGCGATCGCGGTTGAACGCATCTCCCGCCGCGGCGATCGACGCCAGCGGCAGCGGTTGCGCCGGGGCCAGCGTGACCGCGGTGCCCTGGGTGCTGCCGCCGCGGGGTTTCGCGACCGCGGCGGGAATCTCGCCCCAGCCGAAGACGTACCGGGATTCTGGTGACACCACGGGTGCCACCGCGGCGTATCCGCTCGCTGGAGTCGCGGTCACCGCCGCGGGCGGCGGCGTTACCGCTGGCGCCGGCAGCTGCTGGCAGGCCGGCGCGAGCACGAGAAGTCCCAGACACAGAAGTTTGGCAAGGGCACCGGACATGGCGAAGTTGATACAAGTCGACCGCGCTGGAGTGTCGACCGTGAACGCTGGCCGCGATGCGCGAAATCAGCGCGGAGTGCACGCCACCGCGGGATCCGCATCCGGGCGGACCCGAGCGGCCGCGTCCGGCGCAACCGGCTTGCGTCCAAAAAAGCGCCGCCACGACAGCGCGAAACCCGTGTAGACCAGAAAAAGTCCACCGAGGCAGGCGAGGCCGGCGATGAATTGACCGCCCCAGCCGAGCGCTTCGCCGGTGTGCAGGAAACGCGTCCAGGATCGGACCTGCTGTGCGGCGTTCATCTCGGGATAGCCGGTACGACGCAGAACCGCGCCCGAGAACGGATCGACCGTGAGCGTCGACGTCGCGGTCCGCGGCCACGAGGTCGATTCGCGCACGGTGAAGGTTGCTGCCGCCGCTGTCCGCACGGGAGCGCCGGCGTCCCGCCGGCCTTCTCCGTTTGCGCTGCGCGCGCCCGCATTGGCATTCGGCTCCGTGTTCGCGAGCCGCACGGTGATCGTCTTCCAATCGGGCACCGTCCGCTGCACGCCCGCCAAGAGTGCATCCAGGCTCAGTGGCGCTGCGCCCGCGGCCGGAGCTGGGACCGCCGCCGCGGGCTCCTGGCCTGGAGGACCGCCACGCCCGCCCGCGCCCTGCACGGGGACGGCGGTGCCGGTGAGCGTGTTGATCAGATTGCCGCCCCAGCGGAACGAAATGGGCACGGCGGTGAGGGTGAGCACGATCAGCACGGGCGCGGTCCAGAATCCGATCGCGTTGTGCCAGTTGAAATCCCGGGCACGGGCCGACTCGTTTTGCCGGAACCACACGACGGGCCGGAGCGCGCGCCACGACCAGCGGCGCGGCATCCAGAGGTAGAGGCCGGTGATCGCCAGGGCGCAGAACGCGAGGTTGCAGATGCCGTTGATCAGTTTCCCGACCGGCCTGCTCTCCGCGCCCTGCAGGCCCAGATAGCGGTGCCACTCTGTCATCACGCGCATGAACGTGACCATGCCCGTTGACCGCGGCTGGCGCACATCGCCGGTGTAGGGATTGAGGTAGAATCCGCCAGTCCGGCCGATCGTGAACGCGACGGCGGCAAGGGGATCGTTCTGGACGACGAGACTGTTCGGCCGGGCTTCGGGTTGCGCGGCGCGCAGCCGTGCCTGCAGTTCCGCGAGCGGCAACCGCGTGGCGCCGGCCGGTGGCGTTGCGATCTGCCGCGCATCGCGCTCCGCCCAGGCGATGAAATCCTTCTCGAACGCGAGCATGGTGCCCGTGAAGCACATGATAGCGATCGCGAGGCCGGAAATCAGACCGGCAACGAGGTGAATCCAAAAGAGGGTGCGGCGAAAACTCATGACGAGGGGAGGGACGCGGAGGAGAACGGTTAGGTTAGCGGCGACAAGGTGAATTTAGAACTCAAACGCGACGCCCAGGTAGACCTTGCGGCCCGGGGCGGGGTCGATCCCGTCGGGGCGGATCCGGTTGTAGTAGTCCTCGTCGAGCACGTTGTTGACGCCCCCGACGAGGCGTATCGGAAAGCCGGGGACGCGCCACTCGGCCGTGAGATCCCAGACGGCATACGAGGGGACGTAACGCTGGGCGGTGTTGTTGTCGTCGGCAAAACTGTCGGCCGAGAGCGTCCCGGTCAGCGCGAGTTTCAGGCCTGCGCCGCGGGTGTAGGCGAGGCCGGTGCGGACGACGTGGCGCGGGGCGTACTGCGGTGTGCGGTCGCGATTGGCGCCGGCGGTGAACGCCGCATCGAGGATCAGGGTATTGGCGAAGACGTTGAGGGTTGCGCGGTCGGGATCGCGCGTGGATCCGGCGCGGCGGGCGAGCAGATCGTAACGCACGCTGAGCTCGGCGCCACGATGCACGGCGCGGCCCAGATTGGCCACCGAGGTGAGTCCGCCCGGCAGCGTCGTGCTGCCAATCTGATCGTCGAAAGCGAGGTGGAAGACGCTCGCGTCGAGGACGAGTCCCGGTGCCGGTTCGCCGCGGTAGCCCGCCTCAAACTGCAGCGCGTGGCTCTCGGCGAGGTCGGCGTTGACGATCGTCGTGGCGGCATTCGGCACGGCGTCGGTGAATACGATCGGGCGGTAACTCTGGGACACATTGAAGTAGAGCTGGTCGCGACCGCGACCGAGATCGTACGCCGCGCCAAAGCCGGCGAGGGGAACAGTGGCCCGGGCGGTGCGTTGCTGCAGCGGGGTCGTCACACGCGCGGCATTGAAGCGTTCGCGGACGCGCTGCTCGATAAGTTCGAGCCGCAGGCCGGGCGTGACGCTGAAGTCGCCGAACCGGAAGAGGTTTTCCGCGAAGATCGGCAGGTAACGCGTGGCGCGCTGTGTTTTGATGCGGAGCTCGCCGTTGTCGGCGTCGGGCGTTGCGCCGCGTGAATCCGTCCGGGGCGAATTGCCGTGGAGATAGAGGGCGCCGGCGGTGAAGACGTGGCGCTCGGCCTGACCCCAGTCGAGGCGGGCGCGCGCCTCGGCGCCGAGCTGGTTGAACTGCTGGCGTTCGATCGTGTTGGTCTGGGCGGCCGCGCCGGTGGGCAGCGTGCCGAAACCGCCGCCGCCCTGACGCCGGCTCGCGCGCGTGTAGTCGATGGCCCACAGGCGGCCGACGAAGGTGCCGCGCGCGAAGTCGCGCTCCCACACGAGTGACGCCGCCTGGCGGTCGAGGGTGAAGCGGTCGAAGAGGCGGGATGGCGTTTCGCGCTGAGTGCCGTAGTTGATCGTGCCGGGTCCGGTCGCGAACGTCAGCCCGCCGGGCTCGCCGTGTTCCTCCGCGTAGGTTTCGAGCGTAAGGATCACGCGCGATGCCGTCGTCTGGGCCCAGGTGAGGCGGCCGGTGAAGGCGTCGAGGCGGTAGTCGCTGTTGGCCGACCGGATGCCGTCCGATTCGCGGTGATTGTAGTAGCCGTAGTACCCGAGCGGGCCGGTGGTGCCGTCGAGGTAGCTGAAGGACGAGTAGTAGCCGTCACTGCCGAAAGTGTGCAGCGTGCTGCCGCCGAGCCCGACGTCGGTACGGGGGCGGTGCGTGACGTAGTTGAGCGCTCCTCCCGGTTGCGGCCCGTACACCAGCGCCGCGCCGCCGCGCATGAATTCGATGCGATCGACTGTGTCCAACGGCGGCGTGTAGTAGGCTTCAGGATACCCGAAGGGATCGGCGTGAATCGGAATGCCGTCCTTCATCACCTGGGTGAACTGCGCGCGGTGCGGTTGCAGTCCGCGATAGCCGATGCTTACGAGCGGGGAGGTTTCCTCGCTGAGGATGAGGCCCGGCGCGTCGCTGAGTGCCTGGCGGTAGTTGTTGCCGTTAATGCGCGGCAGGCGATCGAAGTCGAGGATCGTGGTCTTCTTGCCGACGTTGACCTTGGTGCCCTGTACGTCGGGCAGGAAGGGGCCTTGGATGAAGTGATCCTTTTCCGCCTCGGCCTCGACCTGGAAGGCGGGGAGCTGCACCGGCGGGGGTGCGACCGGGGGTTCGGTTGCCGGTGCGGCGCGCAGCGAGAGTGTGACGGCCAGGGCGATCGCGAGAGCGGGAAAGAGGGAACGAGGGAAGGGCATCGCGAGGGGGGGAGGAAGATTGATTCGAATGCGTGCGGGTGGAGTTTGGTGGGACGCTTTGGGTGCGACCGGGGGCGGTCGCGGTCCCAAGTACCCGGCGTCACCAGGAACGGGATACGCGCAGGGCGTAGGAGCGCGGGTTCGAGGGGCTGAAGGCGACGCCCGTCGAGCCGGCGAGCAAGTAGTAACCGTTGGTGAGATTCTCGACGTTCAGGGCGACGCGCCAGCCGCGCACCTGGTAGCCGAGGCCGGCATCGAAACGGTGGAAGGCATCGAGCCGCAGCGGATCGGGCGCGGCGGGCGTTTGCGATGCGGCCCAGCGAGGCCCCTGCCAGATGACACCGAAGCGCGCACTCAGGCCGGTGAGCGGGCCGGTGCGAATCGCATAACGCGAATACGCGCTGACGGCGTGACGGGGTGTCATTTCCGCCGGCGTATTGGGCCGCGCAGCGGTGGCGCCGCGATCGAAGGCGTCGATGTAGGCATAGGTGAAAGTCGTGTCCCACGCGGGCAGCGGACTGACGGTGAATTCGGTTTCGGCGCCCCGGGATTTGCGACCGTTGTCGAGCTGGCGGTAGAAACGCGTTCCATTTGCGTTGAGTTCATCGGCCTGCGACTGCACGAGCACGCCGTTCAGCGAGGTGTCGAAGAGCGTGAAACTGGCGGCGAGCAGATTGCCCCAGAACGACGCCTTCGCGCCGATCTCGTAGTTGTCGCCCTGCGTGGGCGAAAACGTGCCGCGCCGGCCCTGCGCGTCCTCGAGCGTGCCGTCCGGCAGCGTGAACGAATTCGAGTAGCTCGTGTAGAGCGAGACGCGCCGCGTGAGCTTGTAGACGAGCGAGGCGTTCGGCGTGACGTCGCTGCTGCGGGCCGGAGCGCGCGTCGAGATTCCGGCGGGCGTGGTCGACTTAGTGGTTTCGCGGGAATAGCCAAAGCCGGCGGTGAGAATCCACCGTTCGAATACCTCGTTCTGGCTTTGCCCGTAGGCGTTCCAGGCGAAGGCGTCCGTCGCGTTGCCGGCGACCAGCGCGGGCGCGTTGGCCACGAGACCGTCCGCAGGCGCCACGAAGCCCGAGTAGAGATTGATCGGCGATTGATCGCTGCCGTTGCCGGAGCTGGCCGCGGTGTTCTTGTTGCGACGAGCGTTCACTCCCACTTGCAGGAGGCTGCGGACGCGTTCGGCGGGGATGAATTCGTAGGTGGTGTTCGCGTCGAGCGACGTGACCGCGTAAGTGTTCGCGGCGCGGGAGTGGCGGCGCGAGACGACCCAGCTCCGCGGATCAGCGGCGTTGGTCTGGCGCAGCGTGGCGGAGTTGATGGCGTAGGCGTCGTTGGTGTAGTCGCGATCGACCTGGCGGAAGCCGACGGCCGCGCGCCACGACGACGTGAATAGAGCGGCCAAGTCCGCTCCCCAAGTGCGGTTGGTGTCGAGGCGACCGCCAGCGGCGAGATTGACGGTGCGCGGCGAGGCGTCGCTCAGCGTGTAGTCCGTGCGCCCGTCCGCCGTGGTGCGCGACGATGACGGCGAAATCCCCGCTGCGCGCTGCGCGCGATCCTCGCGGCTCCACTCGAACGACGGCGTGAGCTGGAAGCGGCCCGCGGCGTCCAGTTTGTAGGTGAGCGCAAGCCGGTAGAACTGGTTGTCATCGGCGGGACTGCTCGCGGCCAGCGCGCTGCGTTCGACGCTCGCGAGCGCCCGATAGAGCAGGCGGCCTTCGGGCGTGACGGCGCCGGTGATGTCGAACTCGACTTCGTGACTCCAGCGTTCACCCAGTCCGACTTCGCCTCCGCCGAAGGTGCGGATGCGGGTCTCGACGGTGGTCGCCGCCGTCTCGCGCGGGCGTTTGGAAACGAGATTGATCATCCCGCCGGGCAGCCCGCTGGAACCGTAAAGCAGGCCGGCCGGACCTTTGAGGATGCTGACCTGTTCGACGCCGAACAGATTCGGATTGTAGCTGCCACCGGTCACGCGGCCGGCGAAACCATCGACGCGCCAGTCGTTGGGCGCCATCCGGTAACCGCGCGCGTAGAAGTGATAACTCTCCTGCACGGCGCCGTTAGTGTTGAGACCCGGCACCCAAAAGAGCAGATCGCCTCCAGTCTGGATGTCCTGCTCCCGGAGCCGGGAGGCGTCGAACACCGTCACGCTGCGCGGGGTGTCGAGCACGGTCGTGGGCAGCTTGAGCGTGGTCGTATCCGTGGTGTGCGGACGCGTGCCCACAACTTCAAAACGGTCCAGAGGGATCAGGTCCTCGGCCGCGGCCGACGCAGGAGTCGAGTTCGAGTCGGCTCCAGCAGCAAAGGTGACGGCGGCGAGCGCGGCAGCGGACGCGAGCGTGAGTCGGAACAGTGTGGAACGGGAGACGTGGGTGTTCATGACGAGTAAAGGGCGGAGCGGTGCGTGGACGCGCGGAGCGGCGTCAAGGCACAGCGGGAGGGACGGGACGGAGTGCCGCGCAGGGCAAAGCCAGGTCCGGGAAGTGAAACGAATCCGACCCCTTGGGGGTGCGGGAAAGACGGGCGCGCTAAGCGCGCAAGCGACGAGTCCTCGTCAGGGGCGACAACCGAGACGGTAACTCCATTTGCGGCGTTGTCGCCGGGCACCAGGGTGCCGGCCGCGAAACGGGGGAGGCTGCGGTCGAGCCGCGGAGGGCCGACGGCGAAGGGCAGGGCGTGAATCACGGTACAGAGCGAAAACGTGAAAGACGCTTGCACCGGACGCACGTCCGAGACCGGGATGGCTGGTGCCCATGCCCAAGTGGGGCTCGCAGCGAGTGCTGCAGCGGTCGCGGGATCGGGAGCGCGGCCAACTCCAGTTTCGGTCACGTTCGGTTCCTTGCCGCCTACGATCCAAGCGGCAAACGCGGCCGCCCGTTGCAGCCACGGGGCCGACGTGCGCGCAGCCAGGTGGAAGAACGACCAGCCCGCCGTGCGGTCGTTCGAATGGTCGCGCTCGACGCTCGGTTGCCGTGCGTTCGTTTGGCCGGTGGTAGCCGTCTCCACCCGGGCAATTCCAGCCGCCGCCGCCAGCGCGATGAGCGCGGCGCACTGGGCGGACCGAAATGAGCACGGCGAGAGTGGCATGGCCAATTGGTATTGAGACCTAGTCTCTATTAAGCAAGCCACAAACTGCGGGTTTTGACCAAAAAGTGCGGTCTTTCCATCAATTGCCGCAGGCCGCGGTCGTGCGCCGACGAGGAAGTTCTCCTCGACGTGGCGTTGAGCCGTTCGTTTAACCGGGCATGGCCGAAACCCTTACCGTCAATCTGGGCGAGCGAAGCTATGTGATTCACTTCGGGGCGGATCTTGCCGTGGAGATTCGTGCGGAAGTAGCCCGGCTGACCGCCGTTGGTCGCCGCATTGCCGTCCTGACTGATGCCAATCTTGCCCGAGCGCAGGCGGCAACCCTGACGGCGGTGTTCGACGGAGCGCCGCTGCTCGCGGTAGAACCTGGCGAAGGCGCCAAATCGCTGGCCGGCTTTGGCCGCGTGCTCGATTTTCTCGCCGAGGCGAAACTGGATCGGGGCGGCGTGCTCTTCGCGGTCGGCGGCGGCGTCATCGGTGACTTGGGCGGATTTGCGGCGGCGGCGTGGTTGCGCGGCATCGATTGCCACCAAGTGCCCACGACGCTGCTCTCGATGGTCGACAGCTCGGTCGGCGGCAAAACGGGCATCAACATCGCCGCCGGCAAGAACCTCGTGGGCGCGTTTCATCAGCCGCGCGCGGTCTATATCGCAACGGGTCTGCTCGCCACGCTGCCACCGCGGGAGTTCGCGGCCGGGATGGCGGAAGTCATCAAGTACGGCCTGCTCGGAGACCTGGCCCTGTTCGATCAGCTCGAGACGAAACCGCTGACGGCGTCCGCTTCGGAACTCGCCGCCGTAATCCGCCGCTGCTGTGCGTTGAAGGCGCGGATCGTCGAGGCTGACGAACGCGAGACGGCGAAGGAAGGCGGACGCGCCCTGCTGAACCTCGGCCACACGTTTGGTCACGCGATCGAGAACATCGCCGGCTACGGCTCGTACCTGCACGGCGAGGCGGTGGCCATCGGGCTGTGCGCGGCGGCGCGGTTGTCGCAGAAACTTGGTTACATCGCGCCGGCCGACGTCGCGCGGGTGGAACGGGTGGTGGCGGCGCATCGGCTCCCGGTCCGGCTCAACACTCCGCTCGCCTGGTCGGATCTCCTCGCCGCCATGACGCGCGACAAAAAGGTGCGTGCGGGCGGCCTGAGGTTTGTCGTGATGAAGTCGCTGGGCGGGGCCGCGACGCAAAGCGACGTACCGCTGGCTCACGTCGAGGCGAGCTTCCGCGAAGTCGGCGCCATGTAGCCAGCGCTTGGTCCAGGCGGGGAGAAGTGCATTGCCCTTCGCCCGTCTCCTTGCTCCCTTCATCACGCACTCATGTCCGCCATCGACGAAGGCATCGTTCGGGAATATTTCGAACAAAACGGATTTCTCGTGCGTCAGGCGCGCAAGTATCAGGTGCAGTCGCGCCGCAAGATCGCCGAGGAGGAAATCGATCTGTTCGTGCTCAACCCAACCTGGCAGCGCGGGGCGCGGAAGCCGGATTTCTTTCTGTTCTCGAGCGAACTGCCCTACGTCCAGAAGGCGATCGTTGCGGTCAAGGGCTGGCACTCGGGCGTCTTCACGCCGACGATGCTGAAGAGCACGCCGGAGATTTTTCGTTTCCTCGAGGAGAATGTCCTGAAGGAGGCCTCGCGGCTCTTTCCGGTTGATCCCGCCGACGAGGCCGGCGGCGCGCCGCTGCGCATTCTTGTGCTGCCGAGCTTGCCCACCGCCGAGCCGTTTCGCTCGCAGAGCGTGGAGTTGTTGAAGGCGCGCGGCGTCGACGCGATCATTTCTTTTCGCGCCATGCTGCTCGACCTGCTGGACAAGGTGGAAATCAACCAGAACTACACGAAGAGCGACACGCTGCAGGTCATGCGCATTCTCAAGAACTACGATCTGCTCAAGGAAACGCAGCTCGACCTGTTGTCGGAGCGCGGAGCGGCACCGGCGCGCCGGGCGAAGAACTGACGCCATGCCCACGATTCATCCGACCGCGATCGTCGAGTCCGGCGCGCAACTGGGCGCCGACGTTGAAGTGATGGCCTACGCCGTCGTCACCAAGCACTGTGTGCTGGGCGACCGCGTCGTGGTGCATCCGTTCTGCGTCATCGGCGGGGATCCGCAGTACTTGAAATTCGACCGCGCGAGCGCGACGGGCGTTCGGATCGGGGCGGGCACCGTGCTGCGCGAACACGTGACGATCAACCGTTCCATCTATCCCGGGAAGGCCACCGTCGTCGGTGCGAACTGTTTTCTGATGGCGGCGAGTCATGTCGCCCACGATTGCGAGGTCGCCAATCATGCGGTGCTCGCCAACGCCGCCCTCCTGGCCGGCCACGTCAGCGTCGGCGAGCATACGTTTCTCGGCGGCGGCGCGGCGGTGCACCAGTTCTGCCGCATTGGCGAAAGCGTGATGGTGGCCGGTCACGCGTCGATCACGCGCGATGTCCCGCACTTCACCATGGTCGCGGATCGCGACGATGTCATCGGCTTCAATGCCGTCGGCCTGCGCCGTCGTGGCTTCAGTCGCGCCGCCATTGCGGAGCTGAAGTCGGCGTTCAAGGACGTGTATTTCACGTCCGGCAACATCCGCGAAGTCGCCGGCCAGCGCCTGGCGGCAAACGCGTTCGAAACGCCCGAGGCCCGTCGCTTCCTCGAGTTCTTTGCCGGCGGCAAACGCGGTTTCGCCCGGGCCCGCCGCGAGCGGCGCGCGGACGAACCACAAGCCGATCAAGCCTAGTGGTCGCGTTCAATCCCGTCTCCTCCGCCCTTGCGAAACCGCTGGCCCTGACCTGCGGCGACCCCGCTGGTGTCGGGCCTGAAATCATTGCGAGCTGGCTCGCGGCTCATCGCGACGCGGCGCGCGACGTGGCGGTGCTCGGACCGGCGCGATGGCTCCAGAATCTGGATACCGGCGCGCTGAAGGTTCCGATCGGGCTTGATGATTTCGAGCTCACGCCGGGGCAGCCGACGGGCGACGGCGCGCTGCTGGCGTGGGCCGCGATGGAGCGGGCCGCGGCCGGTTGCGCGGCGGGCGAATTCGCGGGCGTGGTCACGGGATCCGTCAGCAAGGAGCGGCTCGCGGCCGTCGGCTATCCGTTCCCGGGGCAAACAGAGTTTTTTGCCGCACGCTGGGGCGGAGAGCCCGTGATGGCTTTCAGCGGAGGAAAACTCCGGGTGGTGCTGGCGACATGGCATGTGCCGTTGCACGATGTGCCCGGATTGTTGGGACCTCACCTGCTGGCGCGCACGATTGCGGCGGCCCGCGATTTGTGCCAGGCCGAGGGTATTGCGACACCCCGGATCGGCGTGTGCGGACTGAATCCGCATGCGGGCGAGGGCGGGCTGCTTGGACACGAGGAGCGTGACTTGTTGAATCCGGAACTCGAACGCCTGCGCGCGGAGCATCCCGGGCTGTCGCGCTGCGAGCCGGGTGACACCCTCTTCGCGCGCGCGCTGCGCGGCGAGTTCGATGTCGTGATCGCGCTGTATCACGATCAGGGCCTCGCGCCGCTCAAAGTGATCGATTTTGACGAGGCGGTGAACGTGACGCTCGGCCTGCCCCACGTGCGCACGAGCCCGGATCACGGCACGGCGTTCGGTATCGCCGGCAAGGGCGTGGCGCGCGCGACGAGTTTTGCGAACGCCGTGGCCATGGCGCGACGGCTCGTGGCGCACCGCGCGGCGAAGTGACCGAGCGCGCGTTTACGTCGAGCGCGGGGGCGGAGCGACAATCTCGAACGGGATCGCCGGCGCGGTGGCCAGCGGTGCGCGCTGCGGTTGTTTGCCCGCCTTGGGCGCGCCGCGCTCGCCGAACGCATTGAGGATCAGATTGCCCTCGATCCCGGTTTTTGCCGAGGCGGCGTCGCATGCGATAACCACCTCGAAGCCGTCGCGCGTCAGGTTCGTCCGTTTTATGGATACGCCAGCCGGCGGCTCGCTCAGCTCGACGTGCACCTTGTTCAAGCCACGGGCCCCGGGATAGCTGAATTGGAGACGGGCTTCGCCGCCGGCGGTGAGACGCAACGGCGTGGAGTTCGCCGGACGCAGCGTGCTGCCGCGGCCGGAGACGTTGATCTTGAGTTCGCGGGCGGTGACAAGGTGACGGTACAGAAACGCCTGCATCATGTCGTCAGCCGGCGTCGCGCTGTGAAACACCGGCTGCTCGGCCGGCCCGCCGCGTCCGATCAGCCGCAGTCCGCACGGTTCCTCGAGCGGAGTCGCGGGCGCGGTGAGCGTCATCCGCACCTGATCCACACCCGGTGGAATCCGCGCGCCGCTCAGGCTGAAACCGCGCGGTGCATCCTTCAGCCCGAGGACGATCTCGCCCTTGAAACCATCACGGCGCAGCGCGAACACGGTGACTGGCACGCTGGCGCCGGCGCGGACGTTCAAGGTCGACGGCACCACCCGCAACTCGAAGTCCGGCTGTGGCGCGCCCACTTTCAATCGGTACGCAAAGTCCCGGCTGCCCCGATGCTGGGCATCGGTGAGGCGGAGAAAATACTTCCCGTCGGCCGGCAGCGTGAACGCGATCCGCGAGTCGGCATGATGCGTGATGAGGCCCGCGCCCTTGTCGTCCGCATCGTCGTTGAGCGCCAGGCTCCGGCCGGTGGCGTCGGTCAGCTCGATCACGGAATCCAGCGGCGATTGCAGGCGGCGGGCGAATACTTCGGCGACGATTTCCTGTCCGGCCCGGCCGTCGAAGACGAAGGTGTCGATGTCGTCAGGCGTCTCGATTCGACCGTTGACGATGGCGGGTAACGCCAGCGCCTGCGCCTCCTCGCGGCAGTTGTTGGCTTTGGCCGTTTCCAGCGTCTCGGCCTGGTGATCGATGGCAAAGCGCACCGGATTGGAGAGCCGGCCGCCGTTGCGCACGGCCAGCAGAAAGGTGCCGGCCGGCCGGTTCTCCGCGGGGATCGTCATGTGATCGGACGGCAGATTCCAGCCGTCGAGATCGAAGGTCGTCGTGGCCTGCGGGGCGCTGCCGAGTGGAAAGATGCCGGTGAGAAAGGGCAGTTCGCCCATCACGATGCGGTAGACGAAATCTTCGCGGCCGCGAAAAATCGAATCCTTGATCTCGACCGTGTACTCGCCGTCGACGGGGATCGTGCAGGCGATGACGGGATCCGGGTTGAAACGGTAGTCGTCGTCGTATGCGACCTCGCGTCCCTGCGGATCATAGAGCGCCAGGGTGGCTTGAAACCAGCCCGGCACCGCGTCGGCCAGATACGGAATCAAGGTGCGCGCGCTGGTCGCGAGCGTGAGTTTCTGGCCTTTGCGCGCGACAAAGCGGATGCGATCGACCTCGCCCGGCATGATTTGGCCGTTGACCACGGTGGGAAGCGTGACGGTGCGCGCTGACTTCTTCGCGGGACTGCGCAACGCCGCCTCGCGCGCCGCGGGTGAGGGCGGGGGAGTGGTGGAACCGGTCACGACCAGTTCGGTGGTTTCAGGGAGATCACTGACTTGAAACACGAGCGGATTGGAAAGTCCGGTGGTCGAGCGGACGCGAAACTCATAGTCGCCCGGGGCCGCTTCGGCGGGCAGCGTGACAAGGAGCAGCACGGTCTCCGCAATGGCGGGCGTGGCGAGCCGGGTGGGCCGTTTCGCGAGCAGCATCCGGAGTTCTTCCAGCTTCGCCTCGTCGTCGGCCGTCCATTCCGGCCGCGTCGCACCCGGCTTGGTGTCGGTGGCCGTCGCTTTCGACGCCGTCCGTTTCTCCTGCAACTCGGTTTGCTTTTCGCGGGCGTCGTTGACCTCCTTCTGCGTCAGCGGGCGATCGTAGCTCACTACTTTCGTCTTCACGCCCGGCAGCGAGAAGTAGGCGGCGTTGGCGCCGGCGAGAGACTGACCGCCGACGGAGACGACCAGCGTGGTGCCACGCTGTCCGCCCGCGGGATAGGCGTAACCGATGTTAGGCGCGGCGCGGCCCGAGGCGCCGAACAGCCACGGCCACACGATCATCAGCGTCGTGGTGGCTGCACGGCGCCCGAAACGGATCCGCCAGGAGGTGGAGTTCATGAGGGTGAGCGGTCACATGATTTCGCTGAGCCGGCCGCCGCGTTTCACGTCGGCCGCCACCGACGGGATGGCGCGCACGTCGAGACCCTCGGGATGCGGCAGTCGCGCCTCGGGATCGATGCCGAGCAATTCGTACATGCTGCCGATGAGATCGCAGGGGTGCACCGGCCGATCCTTCACTTCCTCGCCGCGCGCGTCGGACGCACCGACGACGTGACCGCCCTTGAAGCCGCCGCCGGCCACGAGCGCGGAGAACACCTTGCCGTAGTGGCCGCGACCGCCGTTCCACGGCGCCTCCCACAGCACCTTTGGCGTGCGGCCGAATTCGCCGCCCACCCACACCACGGTGTTTTCCAACAATCCCCGGGCCGACAGATCCTCGAGCAACGTCGCCACGCCGCGGTCGAGCTCAGGCAGCTTGCGGCGCATGATCGGGAAATGCTGCTTGTGCGTGTCCCAGCCCTTGTAGTTGATCGTCACATACGGCACGCCGCGCTCGACCAGCCGCCGCGCCATGAGGCACGACTGGCCGAAGGTGTTGCGCCCGTATTTTTCGCGGACGTCGTCCTTCTCCTGCGCGAGCTCGAAGACCTTCCCGGCATCGCCGAGAATCATCTCGTACGCATCCTGTTCGCACTGACCGAAGGCCGCGAGCCGCGGATCGCCGCGGGACGTCGCACGCTCGAGCGTGTTGAGTTGGTGCAACAGTTCCCGCCGCGCCCGCTGGCGTTCCTCGCTCAGTCCGGGGGCGACGACGCCCTCGACGAGGAAGCGAGGCGCGCCGGGATCGCCGCCGGTGGCGAACGGCTTGTAGCGCGGACCGAGGAAACCCGACTCGGAAAAGCGGCCCTGCAGCTCCGTCAGCACAATATAGGGCGGCAGGAGACCCTTGTAACCGGCGTCGTAACCCTTGAAGAGCGAGACGACGGCGCCGACGCCGGGAAAGACGTCGCGCCCGCCGGAGGCCCGGCCGGTCTGCACGGTGTAGGCCGCGGTTTCGTGCGCGTTGCTACCGTGGCTCATGCTGCGAATGAGAGCGTACTTGTCCGACTGCTTCGCGAGGAGCGGGAGGAGTTCGCAGATTTGCATCCCGGCGACATTGGTCCCGATCGGATTGGTCAGCGGGCCCGCGTAGTCGCTGCCGGCGGTGGGCTTCGGATCAAATGTATCCAGATGGCACGGACCGCCCCAGAGCCAGATCTGGATGACGGATTTCGCGCGGGGTTGGGGCGCTGCGACCACCGGGACGCGGGGCGCGGGCGCGGCCTGCATCAGGCCCGCCGCACCGAGCAGCGCGCCGGCGCCGCCCAGCAGGCCGAGACGGAGGGCGGACCGGCGCGTCATGCGCGGGTCATCGAGGGCAAACATCCGCAGTTCCGATTCGAGGTTCCAAAGGCGAGGATCGGAGCTGTGATGGAGGTTCATGGTCGGGGCGGTTGAAGTCGCGAAACCTAATGCCGGTACAGAAATTCGGCGCTGTTCACCAAGGCCCATGCGAGATCCTGCGCGGCCGTGCGGGCGTCCATGCCGGGCGCCTTCGCGTGGGCGAGGACGGTCGCGCGTTCCGGTTCGGTGGGTGGCCGGGAGAGGATGGTGTAGTAGAGACTGTCGATCACCTTGCGCGGGCCGGTGCGCGCGCGCAGCAACGCCTGGATTTTCGGGCCCTGCTCGATCTTCCGCCGCACGTGCGTCGAGTTCAGGAGGTGCAGGCGTTGCGGGGCGGTGACGCGATTGTTGCGCTCGGATTCGAGACCGGTGTCGCGGCCGGGCCGGCCAAAGGTCTCGAGAAACGCGCTCGTGATGCTGCCGTCCGGCAGGGCGATGGAACGTTGATCCTCGGGGATGAAGGTGAACGGCTCCGGGATCGCGCTGGTGTATTTCTCCGTTGTGCCGCTGATCTGGTTGAGCGCGTCGATCAGCACTTCGGCGTCGAGCCGGCGCAGCGGATAAGCCGCGAAGTTCGCCTCGGCCACGGCCCCCTCGCTCCGCGCGATCGAGGAAAACTGATACGTCGCCGAGGTGAGGATCAGTCGGAAAAGGCGCTTGAGGTCATAGCGGGCGGCCACGAGTTCGCGCTCGAGCGCGGCGAGGAGTTCCGCGTTGGCCGGCGGATTGTCGGGCCGGAAGTCGTCAGCCTCGTGCACGACGCCGCGGCCCAGGAACCAGGACCACACGCGATTCGCGATCGCGCGGGTGAACCACGGATTCTCCGGCGTGATCAGCCAGTCGGCAAACACCGCGCGCGGGTCGCGTCCGGCCGGGAGTTTCGCCGGTTGGCCGTCGGGAAATACCAGACACTCCGGGGCGAGCGCGGCCGCCTTGCCGGCATCGAAGGTAACGATCTCTTCTTTCCACTCGCCCGTGCCCTTGCGGCTGAGGCAGGAGAAAAAGACCGCCAGGTCCGCCCGCTGGCGCTCGGACCACTTTTCAGCGCGCACGCCCATGAAGGTCAGGGCGACGGTGCGCGCGATGGCGTCGGGTTCCTTGCTCTGCATCGCCCGGTAGAAATTCACCGGCCCGTCGCGAAAGTTGCTGCCGTTCGACGTGAGGAGCGTGCGCGCGAACTGATCGTACGGCAGGTTGTCGCGCACCGCGGTATAGATCCACCGGTGATACGCCTGGGCGGCGTTCGGCCAGAGATTGATCGGGAACTCCGCTTTCACGCGCAGCAGTTCGCTCCACTTCATTGACCAGAAATCCGTGAACTCATCGCGCGCGAGCAGCGCGTCGATCAGCGCGGTGCGCTTGGCGGGATCCTTGCTCTGGAGAAACTGCCGCGTTTCGGCTGCGGTGGGGAGCGTGCCGATGACATCGATGAAGACCCGACGCACGAACACGGCGTCGCTGCACTCGCGGGCGGGTTCCAGGCCCAGGCGCTGCAATTGCGCGAAGACAGCCCGGTCGAGGCTCGTCCGGGGCGCGGCGGCAACGGTGCGCTCGTACGGATTGGCCGCCGGCACCACGGCGGCGGCGTGGGCGCGATGCGTCCAGGCGGCCGCGGCGAGGGCGAAAACCCAAAACCACCAGAACGAGACCCGAAACGGAATCCGAAGCCACGTGAGGTGATGGAGCGCGAAGCTGAACATGAGTGTAAGTCCAAATCGCTGCGGCGCGCGGGAGGCGTGCGTCCCCGGCAGTGACGCCGTCGTGAGTCCGCCGCTACCAACAATCGCGCCATTGCATCACTTCTAATGGGCCGCATGCGCCCGCGTGCTACCGGGTCCTTGGGCCGGCCGATTTGAAACGGGCCGTAACGCCGACGCCGACCTGTCGTCTGCGGGCCCATGACTTCACCGCAACTCGCGTTGGCGGCATCCGGAACAGGCCGGGTGTCAGCGCAGACCGGAGTCCTGGCATCGGGCGCGACGAAGCTGTCGCCGGAGTTTATCGTGACGGAGCGGCCGCGACCCGGCGAACCCGTGGCGGCCGTGTTTCACCGTCTGGCGGGCCAGCTGGCTGCGTCCGAGGCGGATCTGTTGAGTCTCATGCTGTACGGATCGATCGCAGCGCGCGACGAGGTGGAACGGGCGATGACGTCGGCCCTGGGTGCGAGCGCCTGGCCGGTCACCTGGGTCGAGTGTGCCAGCTGCGACGGCTCGATCCTCGCCGGGGTGCAGGCTTTCGCGGTGAGTGGCCGGCCGGTGACCCGCATCCAGCTCGGCAGCCGGATTGTGGCGTCGGTGTACGAGGATGCCGGCGCCCGGCATTGCCTGCTCGGCGGACTCGGGCCGAACGCCATCTCGCTGCGGCCGCCGGCCCAGGTGCAACAGATGTTCGGTAACCTGGAATGTGCGTTGGACCGCGCGGGGTTTGCGCTGCGCGACGTGGTCCGGACGTGGTTCTACAACGAGGACATTCTCTCGTGGTACGGTGAGTTCAACCGCGTGCGCACGGCGCTGTACAACGACGTGAAGTGGCGCACGGGTTCGCTGCCGGCCAGCACCGGCATCGGAGCGCGCAACCCCGCCGGATCGGCGCTGGTCGTCGCGGCGCGCGCGATGCGGCCGCTCGATGTCTCGGCGTCCGCCCGCGAAATCGGTTCGCCGCTGCAATGCCCGGCGCCCGCTTATGGCAGTGCGTTTGCGCGGGCGATGGAAGTGCAGTCGGGCGACTGGCGCTGGCTCTCGATTTCCGGCACGGCGAGTATTCATCCCGGCGGCAAGACCGCCTGGGTCGGCAATCCGAAGAAACAGATCGACCTCACGATGGAAGTCGTGGGCGCGATCCTCCAGTCCCGGGCCATGAACTTCAGCGATGTCACGCGCGCGACCGCCTACTACCGCGATCCGCAGTATCTGGCGTTCTTCGCGGCCTGGTGCGCCGAACGCGATCTGCAGGCGATGCCGGTGGTCAACACCCACGCCATTGTGTGCCGCGACGACCTGCTCTTCGAGATTGAGGTCGACGCGAGTGTCTCGGGCCGGCGGTAAACCGGCTTGGCCGGAGGGCGCGGAGCGTGGCTGCGACGCCGGCGCCCGTTGGCTCCCGGATCGGGTGGACACGAAAGTTCGTCGGAAAATCCTAGCAACGGTTTGGGCAACGTGGTCGTCTGGCCGTCCACCACGGGCAGTGCGCCCGCGGGATTTCCCATTTCTGACATGTCACACCCTCCTCCCGCCCGTCGTCGCTGGTTTCTGTATGGCCTGGTCGCGCTGATTTTCGCCGCCGGCGTCTGGTATTTCGGGTTCCGGGCGGAGGTGCCCAAGCCGACGGGTGGCATGAGCTTTCGTTCCAGCCGGAAGAGCAACGCCGCCATTCCGGTGCGGGCCGAAGCCGCCCGCAAGACCACCCTGGCGGTCCAGCTCCGCGCCATCGGCACGGTCGTACCGCTGAACATCGTGTCCGTGCGCAGCCGCGTGGAAGGCCAGTTGCTGCGGGTGGCCTTCGAGGAAGGCCAGCAGGTCACGCAAGGCCAGCTGCTCGCCGAGATCGATCCGCTGCCGTACAAGATTCGCCTGTCCCAGATGGAGGCCCAGCAGCGCCAGAATCAGGCGCAGCTCAATACCGCGAAGGCGGACTTGGAGCGCTTCAAGCAGTTGCACGCCCAAAATCTCGTCACCCAGCAGCAACTCGACACGCAGCAGTCGCTGGTGGTCGAACGCGAAGGCGCGGTCGCCGCGGAGCAGGCGCTGGTCGACGACGCGCGCCGCCAGCTCGCCTACACCAAGGTCGAGGCGCCCATCGCGGGCCGGCTGGGCTTGCGGCAGATGGATGTGGGCAATCTCGTGCGTCCCGGCGATGCCAACGGCCTGGTGGTGATCACGCAGACGCGCCCGATCGCCGTGCTGTTTACCGTGCCCGAGAATGACCTGCAGAAAGTGGTCGAGCCGCTGCGCGCGGGCAACGAACTCGTCGTCGAAGCCTGGGATCGCAACGACGCGAAACAGCTCGCGACCGGCGTGCTCAAGACCGTCGACAACCAGATTGATCTTTCCACCGGCACGCTGCGATTGAAGGCCGAGTTTCCCAACGCCGACGAATCGCTCTTCCCGAATCAGTTCGTGAATGTCCGGCTCCGCGTGCGCACGCTGCCGGACGCCCTCGTGGTGCCGGCGCAGGCGGTGCAGTTCGGTTCGCGCGGCACCTATGTGTACGTCGCCAACGCCGAGTTGAAGGCGACGGTGCGCGATGTCGTGCTCGGGCCGTCCGACGGCCCCAATCAATCGATCACGAAAGGCCTCGAGGCCGGCGAACTGGTCGTTACCGAGGGCGTGGATCGTCTGCGCGAAGGCCGGATTGTCGTGCTCGTCGGCGACGAGTCCGCGCCCGCGGCCAAGAGCGGCAAGGGCGGCGAGAAAGGGGAGAAGGGCAAGCGCGGCGAGAAAGCCAAGAAGGACAAATGAGTCCCTCTCGTCTCTTCATTCTCCGGCCCGTCGCGACCAGCCTGCTGATGGTCGCGCTGCTGCTGTCGGGCATCATCGCCTACCGGCTCCTGCCGGTTTCGGCGCTGCCGCAGGTCGATTTCCCGACGATCCAGATCTTCACGTTCTATCCGGGCGCGAGCCCGACCGTGATGGCGAGCTCGGTCACGGCGCCGTTGGAACGGCGTTTCGGCCAGATCCCCGGCGTGAACCAAATGTCGTCGTCCAGTTCCGGCGGCGCCTCGGTCATCACGCTCCAGTTCGCCCTGCAGGTTTCGATGGGCGTGGCCGAACAGGAAGTGCAGGCCGCCATCAACGCTGCCGACAATCTCCTGCCGAACGATCTCCCGGTGCCGCCGATCTACCGCAAGGTGAATCCGGCCGACACCCCGATCATGACCATCGCGGTGACGTCGGCCACGCTGCCGCTGCCGCAGGTGCATGACTTGGTGGATACGCGCGTCGCGCAGAAACTCGCCCAGATTCCGGGCGTCGGCATGGTGAGCCTCGCCGGCGGCCAGCGTCCGGCCGTGCGCATTCAGGTCAATCCCGGCGAACTCGCCCAGCGCGGTCTGAATCTCTCCGATGTGCGCACCGCGATCGGCGCGGCCAGCGTCAACGGTCCCAAGGGGACGTTCGACGGCCCGGCCCGCACCGTGCTGATGGACGCCAACGACCAGCTCCGCTCGGTCGAGGAGTACCGCAATCTGATCATCGCGTGGCGCAATGGCGCCCCGCTGCGGCTCGGTGATGTCGCCACGATTGTGAACGCCGCCGAGGATCGGCGGCTCGCGGCGTGGACCGACAACCTGCCCGCGGTGCTTATCAACGTGCAGCGCCAGCCCGGCGCCAACGTGATCGAAGTCGTGGATCGGGTGCAGGCGCTCCTGCCGCAACTGGGATCGAGCCTGCCCGCGGCCGTCGATTTGGCCGTGTTGACGGATCGCACGCAGAGCATTCGCGCCTCGGTGCGTTCGGTGCAGCACGAGCTGATTTTCGCGATTGGTCTCGTGGTGCTCGTGACGTTCCTGTTCCTCCGCAACTTTGCGGCCACGGTCATTCCCAGCATCGCGGTGCCGCTGTCGCTCGTGGGCACGTTTGGCGTGATGTACCTCGCGGGTTACTCGCTGAACATTCTCACGCTGATGGCGCTGACCATCGCGACCGGTTTCGTCGTCGACGATGCGATCGTGATGTTGGAAAACATCGCGCGCTACCGCGAACTCGGCCACTCGCCGATGGAGGCGGCGCTCAAGGGCGCCTCGCAAATCGGTTTCACGCTGGTGTCGCTGACGGTGTCGCTCATCGCCGTGCTGATCCCGCTGCTGTTCATGGGCGAGGTGGTCGGGCGGCTGTTCCACGAGTTCGCGATCACGCTGGCGGTCTCGATTCTGATTTCGCTCGTCGTGTCGCTGACGCTCACGCCGATGATGTGCGCGCGCATGCTGCCGGAGCACAAGGCGGAGACCAAGGCGGGGCTGCTCGACAAGGTGATCGCGCGCTACGGCGTGTGGCTCGACTGGGTGCTGCGACATCAGAAGCTCACGCTGCTCGTGACGGTCGGCACGATGGCGCTGACGGCGGCGCTGTATCTCGTCGTGCCGAAGGGCTTTTTCCCCGTGCAGGACAACGCGGCCATCCAAGCCGTGACCGAGGCCCCGCAGTCGATTTCGTTTTCCGCGATGGCGGAGCGCCAGCAGGCGCTGGCGGCGAAGCTCCTCGAGGATCCGGCGGTCTCGAGTTTGTCGTCCTTCATCGGCGTCGACGGCACCAACGCCACGCTCAACAGCGGGCGCATGCTGATCAATCTCAAGCCGCATGGCGAACGCAGTGACTCGGCGTTGAAGATCATCGAGCGGATGCGCGAACAGGCGCGCAGCGTTCCGGGCATCACCGTTTATCTGCAGCCGGTGCAGGAGCTCACGATCGAGGATCGCGTGAGCCGCACGCAATTCCAGTTCACGCTGACGAGCCCCGACGAAAAGCTCCTCTACGAGTGGGTGCCGCAACTCGTCGAGCACCTGCAGGGCCTCCCGCAGCTGGCCGACGTGGCGAGCGATCTGCAGAACGAGGGCCTGCAGGCCTTCCTGGAAATTGATCGCGACGCCGCCAGCCGGCTCGGCGTGTCGGTCGCCGACATTGACGACGCGCTCTACAGCGCCTTCGGCCAGCGGCAGATTTCCACGCTCTTCACCCAGGCGAGCCAGTACCGCGTCGTGCTCGAGGTGGACCCCAAGCTCGCGGTCGGGCCGCAGGCGCTGACGAGCATTTTTGTCCGCACGCGCGGCGGCCGCCCGGTGCCGCTGTCCAGCATCGCGCGGGTGAGCGAGCGGCCCACGACGCTCCTGATTAATCACGTCGGCCAGTTCCCCGCGGTGACGATATCCTTCAACCTCGGATCGCGTGCGTCCCTTGGCGACGCGGTGAAGGCGATTGAACGCTCCGCCACCGAACTCGCGCTGCCGCCGGCCGTCGAGATGCGGTTCCAGGGCGCGGCGCACGCGTTTCGGGCGTCGCTCTCGAGCACACTCCTGCTCGTCCTCGCGGCCGTCGTCACGATGTACATCGTGCTCGGCATCCTCTACGAGAGCAGCATCCATCCGATCACGATTCTCTCGACGCTGCCGTCGGCGACGGTCGGCGCGCTGCTCGCGCTGTGGATTACGGGCCGGCCCCTGGACATGATCGCGATCATCGGCATCGTGCTGCTCATCGGCCTCGTGAAGAAAAACGGCATCATGATGGTGGACTTTGCCCTCGAGGCCACGCGCCAGCAGGGCTTGTCGCCGCGCGATGCCATTCACCAGGCGGCGTTGCTGCGCTTCCGTCCGATCCTCATGACCACGCTGGCGGCGCTCTTCGGCGCGTTGCCGCTCATGTTGTCGACCGGTTCCGGCGCGGAGCTGCGCCAGCCGCTGGGTCTCGTGATGGTCGGCGGCCTGCTGGTCAGCCAGGTGCTGACGCTCTTCACCACGCCGGTGGTTTATCTCTTCTTCGATCGTATCGCCAAGAGCCCGCAGCGTCGGCGCGCACCCGCTCCGGCTGTCGCCGGAAAACTCAAGCCGGTGGAAACCGCATGAACCGCGTCCCTGCAGCGCCGCCACCCGTAGCTACGAGCAACCGCGAGTGGCCGCATTCGTGCGTGCGTTCCTGTCGGCCACTCGTGGGCGCTCGTAGCCACTTTACGGAGACCGCGCGATGAACCTTTCCCGCCCGTTTGTCCGCCGTCCGGTGGCGAGCTCGCTGATCGCAGTCGCGCTCGTGCTGGTGGGCGCGCTGGCCTACGGGCTGTTGCCGGTGTCGCCGCTGCCGCAGGTGGATTTCCCCTCGATCCGCGTGAGCGCGTCGTTGCCGGGCGCCAGTCCGGAGACGATGGCCGCGAGCGTGGCGGCGCCGCTCGAGCGTGCGCTCGGCAGCATCGCGGGCGTCACGGGTATCTACTCGGACAGCCGGCAGGGCAATGCCGGCATCTACATGGAGTTTGCGATGGGTCGAAACATCGACGCCGCAGCCCGCGACGTGCAGGCCGCGATCAACGCCGCGCGCGGGCAGCTGCCGGCGGGCATGCCCGGCAATCCCACCTTCCGGAAATCCAATTCCTCGCTCGCGCCGATCATGGCGCTGGCGTTGAGCTCGCCGAATCTCGCCCCGGGTGCGTTGTACGACACGGCGTCCACCATTCTCGCCCAGAAGATCGCGCAGATCTCGGGCGTCGGCGAAGTCTCGGTGGGCGGCAGTTCGCTGCCCGCCGTGCGCGTGCAGCTGAATCCGCACGCGCTGGCCCATTACGGTATCGCACTCGACGAAGTGCGCCGCGCGATCAGCACCACCAATTCGCTGCGGCCGCGCGGCACGGTCGAGGACGGCAACCGGCTTTGGGAGGTGCAGATCAACAATCCGCAGCTGCGGCGCGCGGCGGAGTACATGCCGCTCGTGATTCGTTACCGCGACGGCGCGCCCGTGCGGCTCGGTGATGTCGCCAAGGTCAGCGACTCGGTCGAGGATCGTTTCAGCCTGGGCTTCCACAACGATCAGCCGGCGGTGCTGCTGCAAATCAGCCGCCAGCCCGGTGCGAACATGATCGCGACCATTGACGCGATCACGAAGCAGCTGCCGACGTTGCGGGCGCTGATTCCGGCCGACGCGAATCTTGAAGTGGTGATGGATCGATCGCCCGGCATTCGGGCGACGCTCTATGAATCGCAGAAGACTTTGGTCATTGCGGCCGGACTCGTGATGCTGGTGGTGTTTCTCTTCCTCGGCAGCGCGCGCGCCGCGCTCATTCCTTGCCTTGCGATTCCGGTTTCGGTGATCGGTACGTTCGGCATCATGTACCTGTACGGCTTCTCGCTGAACAACCTTTCGCTGATGGCGCTGATTGTCGCCGCCGGTCTGGTGGTCGACGACGCCATCGTGGTGCTGGAAAACATCACGCGCCACATCGAGCGCGGCTTGTCACCCTTCCGCGCGGCGATGCGCGGCTCCGGTGAAGTCGGCTTCACGCTGCTGGCGATGAACCTTTCGCTGGTGGCCGTGTTCATCTCGATTCTTTTCATGGGCGGACTGGTCGAGCGGCTCTTCCGGGAGTTTTCGATCACGCTCGCGGCGGCGATGCTGGTGTCGCTCGTGATTTCACTGACGCTGACCCCGACGCTGTGCGCGCGGTGGTTGGTCAAGAAGGATGAGGGCCCGCCGAGCTGGTTCCGCAACAAGACCGATGCGGCCTTCGATGCAGTGAAACGCTTCTATTCGCAGTCGCTCGACTGGGTGCTGCGCCACGCGACGCTCACGCTCATCATCCTGATTGGGACAATCGCGTTGAATGTTTCACTGTACGTGAAAATCCCGAAAGGGTTTCTGCCGACGCAGGACACCGGGCAGCTGTTCGCGTTTGCGCGCGGCGACGATGCGTTCTCGTACCAGCTCATGGAGCCGAAAATCCAGACATACCGGAAGCACGTCATGGCGGATCCCGCGGTGCTTGATGTCATCGGTTCCGCCGGCGGCCAGTCGGGCCTGCAGAACGCCCGCATGATGGTGCGCCTGAAGCCGCTCAAGGAGCGCAACGTCTCCGCCCAGGACGTCGTCAACCGGCTGCGCACCGGCGCGCCTGTCGTGGCAGGCGGCCAGTTGTATTCCTACGTCGCGCAGGACATCGACGCGCCGCGCACGTCGGAGTCGGGGTCGTACGACCTCGCGCTGATGGCCGGCGAGGTGTCATTGCTCCGCAAGTGGCTGCCGAAGATTTCCGAAGCGATGCGCGACCTCCCGGAACTCGTCGACGTCGATACACCGACCGAGGGCGGCTCGTCCCAGGTCACGCTGCATATCGACCGCGAGGCGGCGCGCCGGCTCGGCGTGGACATGCAGATGATTTCGCAGGTACTGAACAGTTCGTTCAGCCAGCGCCAGATTGCGACGCTGTACGATCGCCTGAACCAATACCGCGTGATCATGGAACTGGAGCCGCAGTTCACCGCGGATCCGGCCGTGCTCGAGCAGGTGCAGGTCATCGCGGCTGACGGATCGCGCGTGCCGCTGTCGGCCTTCACGCGTTATGATTACGCGCTGGTCGAGGACCGCGTGCGGCACCGCAGCCAGTTTGCCTCGGAAAACATCGGTTTCTCCCTCGCCGAAGGCGTGTCGCTCGAGGAAGGCCTCGCGGCCATCGAGCAGGCGATGGCGAAGATCATGTTGCCGACGGAAGTCCAGGCGCGCCTGTCCGGCTCCGCGCAGACCTTTCAAAAGACGCTGCAGAACCAGCCGTTCCTCATCCTCGGCGTGCTCGTGGCCGTGTATCTCGTGCTCGGCGTGCTCTACGAGAGCCTCATCCATCCGTTGACGATTTTGTCGACGCTCCCGTCGGCGGGCTTGGGCGCGCTGCTGGTGCTGCGGCTCACCGGCACCGAGTTCACCCTGATCGCGCTGCTCGGCTTGTTCCTGCTGATCGGCATCGTGATGAAGAACGCCATTCTCATGATCGATTTCGCGATCGCCACGGAGCGGCGCAATGAGCTCACGCCGAAGGAGGCGATCTTCGAGGCGGCGGTGATGCGGCTGCGTCCAATCCTGATGACCAACATCGCCGCGCTGCTCGGTGCGCTGCCGCTGGTACTTGCGACCGGTGAAGGCGTGGAAATGCGCCGCCCGCTCGGCCTCGCGATCGTCGGCGGCCTGGCCGTGAGCCAGCTGCTCACGTTGTACACCGTGCCCGTGGTTTACCTGTGGCTCGATCGCGTGCGGCTGAAATTCAAGCGTGAGCGCGCGGTGGTGTTGCGTGAAGTGACGACCTGACTCGTCCGACCGGCCGAACTGAAAATCGGGTGGCAACGAGCGCCCGAGCAACCACGCGTTGCCCGCGAATCACGCGAACGAACGCGAACGAACGCGTATGAGCCGAAGGCCGATCAACCGATCCCGCGATGAACGTGGGTGAATCAATGCGTGGTTTGATACCAATCGCTCTTTGCCTTTGGACTTTAGCCGTGGCTACGAGCGCCAGCGAGTGGTCGTTCGGCCACTCGCTGGCGCTCGTAGCCACGATCGATCCAGAAGTCCAAAAGCAAGGAGCGATTGGTATGATTCACCTCTGAATTCGCGTCCGTTCGCGTGATTTGCGGGAGGCATTCCCCAGTTTAACCCGGGAAGCCCCTTCGCCGCTCACTTGGCGAGATCGGGAAAAAGCGCGCGCAAGCCCTCGGTCGTCGCCGCGCACACGCCGCGCTCGGTGATCAGCCCGGTGACGAGCCGCGCCGGTGTCACGTCGAACGCCGGATTCGCCGCGGGACTGCCCTCGGGCAGGAGCGCGATCGTGGCGACGGATCCGTCCGGCAGCAGGCCACTGAGGTGCGACACTTCGCGCGCGGACCGTTCCTCGATCGGGATTTCGCGGAGGCCGTCCCGGAGCGTCCAGTCGATGCTCGGTGACGGCGCCGCGACGTAGAACGGCACGCCGTTGTCGTGCGCCGCGAGCGCCTTCAGGTAGGTGCCGATCTTGTTGCAGACGTCGCCGGTCGAGGTGGTGCGATCGGTGCCGACGATCACGAGATCGACCTCGCCGTGCTGCATGAGGTGGCCGCCGGCGTTGTCCGCAATGACCGTGTGCGGCACACCGTGATTGAGCAGTTCCCACGCCGTGAGGCTCGCGCCCTGGTTGCGCGGACGGGTTTCGTCGACCCAGACATGGACGGGCAGGCCGGCATCGTGCGCGGCATAAATCGGCGCCGTGGCCGTGCCGATATCCACCGCACAGAGCCAGCCAGCGTTGCAATGCGTGAGGACGTTGACGCGGGCGCCGGCCGGCTTGCGGGCGGCGAGCGCGCGAATCAGCGGCAGACCGGCTGCCGCAATGCCTCGATTGAGGGCGATGTCCTCGACGCACATTTCGGTGGCGAGACGGCGGGCGGCGTTGGCGCGATCCGGCGAGGCAAGCGGCGCGACGTGCGCCCGCACCCGGTCCAGCGCCCAACGCAGATTCACCGCGGTCGGACGCGTCGCCACCAGTGTCGCGTGCCCCCGAGCGAGGCCCGCGTCCGAGGCGTCAGCGCGCAACGCGAGCCACAGGCCCCACGCTGCGGTGGCTCCGATGAGCGGCGCGCCGCGTACGAGCATGGCGCGAATCGCGTGTGCGGCGTCATCGAGCGTCGTGAGACGCGTGGTGACAAAGCGGTGGGGCAGTTGCGTCTGATCGATGATCTCGACGGCGGTACCGTCGGCCGTCGGCCAGATCGTCCGCATGGGCTGGCCGGCGACGTTCATGCTTAAGGATTGATCAGGCGTGCTTTTGTTTCTGTAGCAGGCGGGGGCGACCTCACCCCGCGAGACGTGCGGACACAGCGGGAGGAAAGCGGGCTGGGAGCCCCCGCCCACATTCAGGCACCTCGTGAATCACCGTTTCAATGCTGTGCGCAGGATCGGTTCCATCACGTCGGCCTGGCGCATGAAGCCCAGATCGCTGGCGTGGGAGGCATCGGTCGCGCCCTCGGTGTCGGTGCCGTAGAGGGCGTCACCAGGAACGTAGTACAGGTTTTTCACGCCTTCCTTCTGCAGGGTCTCGAACGCGGCCTTGAGCGCGGCGTGGTTGTCGGTGTGGAACTTCGCCTTCGCGGGGGTGATCCAGTCGTTGGTGAAGCGGCGATCCTCGACCAGCACGATCGGCGTATTCGGTTTGGCCGCACGCAGCTGTTTCACGAGCGGGACGGTGCGTTCCGTGACCTGCGCGGGCTGCATGTTGGGCAGGCAGTCGATGACGTAAATGCTGGCGTCGATCTTGACGAGGTAGTCGCCGACGGCGGTGTCCATCCGGCCGTTGCCGGAGAAGCCGAGATTCACCACGGGCGAATCGAAACGCCGGCCGAGAATCGCGGTGTGCACCATGCCGGGGCGCGAGGCGCAGGCGCCGTGCGTGATGGACGTGCCGTAAAACACGATCGGTTTCGCGCGCGGGGCGAGGCCCTCGAACTTGGAGCCGGCGGGCACGCCGATCTCGAGTGACTCGACGCCGTTGTAGAGCGGCAGGTAGGCGGCATACTCGCGGTAGCCGGGCGCGAGATCCTTGATGATCTCGGCGCGCACTTCCTGCTTGTCCGGCTTGGTCACCTGCACCCAGCGCCACTTGCCGTTGATGTCGCGGGCGTAGAGGTCGACGCCGCTGACGCCCGTCGCCGGCATGTGCGGCATGCCGATGCGATCCTTGAGCAGCTTGTAATGCACGTGAATCGACGTGGCGTCGGTCTTGAACCGCACCATCATGCCGGAGCTGTCGCGGCTGAGACTCCAGACGGCGGGCGTGACGGTCTTTTGCGCCGCGGCGGGAAAACGATCGAACCAACGCAGCCGCTCTTCGTTGCCCCACTCGCGGCCCTCGACGCCCCAGGTGGTGACGTCGTGCCAGGTGAGGTTGGCGGCCGCGGCCTTGTTCACGCCCATCGCCGGATCGAGGCGGGAGATGTCCGGGGCCGGGGCCTTTGGGGCCGTTGCCGCCGCGAGCGGCAGCGTCAGAAAGGTAAGAAGCAGCAGGAAGCGCGGGGTGGAGTCCATGTCTCCGTTAAGTCGAAGTGCCCGCGGCGCGGCAAGGCGCGAAACATCGACGCGAGGGCGTTTCGCGCGCAGATCCCCTCGTATGCGGCACGGAGCCGCGCGCGAGTTTCGTTTGAAACGCTGGCGCTAGTTCGACGCGACGGTCAGGTCCACTTGCCAACCGCGCCGGAGAAACGCATCGAGCCACGGCGCCAGCGCGGACCAGCGAATGGCACTGTCGGCTACGATCACGACTTGCGGCGCAGGGAGTTTTCCATCGTTGAGCAAAGCCTCCAACGCCACCGCATCGGCGAGCGGCGCGTAGGCCAGCGCGCCAAACGCAGCGGGCGCGGCGAGGCTCGCGGCTGCGCCGGGGGCCGGAAGTTGGCGCGCGGCGGTGACCTTGAGTGCGTCGGCGCGGCCGGTGACGCGCAGCACGAGATTCGCCGGTGGCGGCGTCGCGGTGAACGCCACGCTGCCGGACACGGCACCGGGCGCGGCGTCCGCGATGAGGCGGGGTGGCGCGGCGAAGTCGGCGCTCGCGGCGGCAATGGAGGTCGACGCGTTCACGGCATCGCCGACCGTGACACCCGCCGTCGGTCGCACGTTGGTTGCCAGTTCGAGGCCGAGGTGGCGGCGCGCACCGACCAGCGCCTGCAGTTGTTCGCCCGGCGTGCCGGACACGCTGCCGGCCACGGAGGGCTCGGCGAGGTGCCACGTGCCGCCGGGCCGAACGTCGATCCGCAGGCTAACGCGACCCGCGGTCGCGGGCAGTGTGCGCAGCGTGGCCGCGACCTGCAATTGGCGACGCAGCGTCGCGGCGGCTGGGGAAAGCGAGTCGTCGGGCAGGCCGGCCAGCACGGGTTCGAGCGCGGCCAGATAACGGCGCACGAGGAGCAGCGGTGCGTTGCGCGTTGCCGTAGTAGTGCCGGCGGCGGCGGCGTTGAGCAACGCCACGGTTTCGGACGCGCCGAGCTGCCAGCGGATGCGATGGGCGGCCGCGGGCACGCGCGCCAGTCCGGGACGCGCGGGAAAATCGATGAACACCTGATAGGCTCCAAAGGCGCCGCCATTGAGATCAGCGGCGGCCACGGGAAACGGGAACGTCTGATCGGCGCCCGGTGCAAGGACCGTGACCTGCTCGGCTCCCGCGGGCTTGTTCGGCGATCGATACACGCGGATGCCGGCGTCGTCGACGAGCCAGAGATCCGCGTCGAGCGGCCAGGTCAGCGGCAACGGCTCCTTGCCGGTATTCCGCACCCGCACGTGAAAGGTTGCGGCGCCGAGCGCGGGCAGTCGGTCCGGACCGGTGACGGCGGCCTCGATGCCCCGCCGCGCGCTCCGGGCGTCGCGTTGCGTGAGATAGTCCGGCACGCTCACCAACTCGACCGCGACCGGCGGCGTGTCCGCCTCGCCGCGCCAGAGTTCAACGCTGCGCGGATACGGCGGCTTCTGTTCCGGCATCACGCCGACATAGCGCCCGCGGAGTTGATAGCGGCCGGTGCGCGTGATGAACACCCAGTCGGCCAGCATCGATTCGAACGCGTTCTCGCGTCCCGGCAGAATGATCGCCGGCTTGGCAAACGCATGCGCGGCGGCCGGGCCCGGCGGAATGGGCGGCAGGTCGACGCCGCCTTGGCTGACAATGAGGCGGCCGTTCAACCGGCAGCACGCCTCCCAGACGAAGGCCATCGGCTTCGCGGTGGGGTTCGTGAAATGCCAGGTCAGCGTGATCGGATCGCCGACGACATGCGTCTCGGCGACGGGAATTTCCAGCCGGGCCGTGACCGGTTGCGCCGACGCCCCTAAGGCCGCGCCTAGGGCCAGCGTCGCGGCGAGCGAGCGGCCAAAGCGAAGGAGGCGGGAGTGATCCTGGGTCCTATGATCGGACCGCGGCGAGTGAAGTGGCACGATGCACGGATCCTATGCGAGCGCGTGATCGGATCAAACTCGTTGCGCAGTCCGCGCGCTGATTGGCGGCGCATCATGCCAGCCGCGTTACCGCACCGCCGGTGCGGCGTCCGCTACTTTCCGATGCGCCACAAATGCGACTTCGAGCGCAGGAAGAGCGTGTTGTCGGCGACGGCCGGAGAGGCGAGGGTGCGTTCGCCCAGATCGTTTCGGGCGATGACTTCGTAGGCCTTGCCGGCCTTTAGCACGGTGCCGACACCTTCCTCGTTCTGAAAATAAATCCGGCCTTCGGCCGCGATCGGCGAGGCGGAGAAATCGCCGCCTCGCCGCTCGCTCCAATGCACCTGGCCGGTCTTCGCATCGAAACACGTCGCGATGCCGCCGTCGGAGACGAGGTAAAGTTCATCGCCGACGACGAGCGGCGACGGCGTGTTCGGGGCGCCCTTCGCGTAGGACCACACGATGTGGGTATCGGTCGCGTCGCCGGCCGCACCCTTCGGATTGATCGCGTAGATCATCGGGCGCATGAAGCACGAACTCACATAGAGCAGGCCGTGCGCGTAGACCGGGCGTGGAATGATCGAGAAGCCCTCGCCGTAGCGCACGCGCCAGAGTTCGCGGCCGTCCTGCGGCGCGTAGGCGGCGACAAAGCCGCTCGCCGGGCTGATGATCTGCGTTGCGCCGTCGACCTCGATGGCGAGGGGCGTGGAGAAGGAAAACTTGTTGCGGGCGGGCGTCTGGCGCGGGGTTTTCCAGCGCGCGGTCCCGGTCTTGGCGTCGAGGGCCACGATGAACGGATCCGTTTTGCCATCGCAGTTGAGCACGAGCAGGTCGCCGATGAGCGCGGGTGAACCGCCGTTGCCGTGCATCGGCGCGTACGCGAGGGAGGTCTGGCGCCAGAGCACCTTGCCGCTGAGATCGAGCGCGGCCGTCCCCATGTGGCCGAAATGCACATAGATCACGCCGTCACGCACGATCGGCGTCGGACTCGCGTGGCTGTTCTTCTTGTGAAACTCCTTTGTGGCGCCGGCCTCAGCGGTCATCACTTCGACTTTCCAGAGCAGCTTGCCGCTGGCGGCATCGACGCACAACGCGTGCAGCGAAGGCATGGCTCCGTCGCCCTCCGCGGCCGTCAGGTAAAGCTTCCCGGCGACGAGCACCGGCGAAGACCAACCTTCACCCGGGAGCGCGGTTTTCCAGGCGACGTTGGCCGTGGCGCTCCACTGGGTGGGAACGTTCTTCGCGCTGGCGAGGCCCTGGCCCGTCGGGCCGCGAAACTCGGGCCAGTCGGCCGTGGCCCGGGCGGCGCCGACGAACGAGACCAACGCAAGCAGTCCGACACGCAGTGGGGCAGAGTTCATGGTGCGAGGGGTACAGCAGGAGACGCACCGAAATCTGCCTCGTCAACGGACGAGTGGACGGATTCCGCGCCGCCTCTCCGCGTCGAGATCGATCGGCCACCGCGGCTCACCGGGAGCGCCGACGTAGCGCCGGCAATTTTAATGCAAGCACACCGGAGGCCTGCGCTCCCGCGGCAGCCGGATTCAGCTGGAACGTTTTCTCTCACGCGCCGCATTGCGGAGTTCAAAACGGCGAGGCCGGCGGCTTGGGGACAAGCCGCCCTAGCTTCGATCAGACGTTTCGACGATCGCTTACGAGAGCGTCACACCCTTGGCCTTCGCGGCCCGGAGCAGGGCGTCGGCCATGTCGGACGGCGTGACTGCGACTTCGATGCCGCATTCCTTGAACACGGCGATCTTGGCGGCGGCGGTGTCCTCGGCTCCACCGACGATGGCGCCGGCGTGACCCATGCGGCGACCGGCGGGAGCGGTGGCACCCGCGATGAAACCGGCGACCGGCTTCTTGCAGTTCGCCTTGATCCAGCGCGCGGCCTCGACCTCGGCGTTGCCGCCGATTTCACCGATCAGAATGATGCCGTGCGTCTCGGGGTCGGCGTTGAAGAGCTTGATGACATCCAGATGCGAGGTGCCGTTGACGGGATCGCCGCCGATGCCGACGCAGGTCGTCTGGCCGATGTTCTTCGAGGTAAGTTGGAAGACCGCCTCGTACGTGAGCGTGCCCGAACGCGAGACGACGCCGACGTGGCCCTTCTTGTGAATGTAGCCCGGCGCGATGCCGATGCGGCAGCCGCCTTTGGAACCTTCGCCCGTGCCCGGCGTGACGAGGCCGGGGCAGTTCGGGCCGACGAGGCGGGTTTTGGCGCCGAGCATCGCACGCTTCACGCGCACCATGTCGCGGACCGGAATGCCCTCGGTGATGGCGACCGCGAGATCGAGGCCGGCGTCGACGCCCTCGAGAATCGCGTCGGCCGCGAACGGCGGCGGCACGAAGATCGCGGAGACCGTGGCGCCGGTGGCCTGGGCGGCTTCGGCGACGGAATTGAAGATCGGCACCTTGTGCGCGCCGTGTTCGAAGAACTGGCCGCCCTTGCCCGGGGTGACGCCGGCAACGACCTGGGTGCCGTAGTCGAGGGACAGGCGGGTGTGTCGTGCACCGAATTCGCCGGTGATGCCCTGGATGAGGATCTTCGTTTCAGGAGTGATGAGGATGGCCATGTCGGAAAAAGGTGAGAGTTGTCGGTTGAGAGTTGAGAGGGACGGGAGCAGGAACGTGAGAGGTGAGGGCTCTGAAGATTGGGTCTTTCAACGCTCAACTCTCAGCTCTCAACTGCGCCGTCAGGCGCGTGTCTTACGCTGGTGGATCAGGAGGGAGTTGCCGTCGGGGTCGTGGATGATCGCCATCCGGCAGACGGGGCTTTCGAAAGGCTCCATCCGGAAGCGAACCTGGTGCTGGCGTAGCTGCGCGATCGCGGCGTCGAAGTCTTCGACTTCCAGTGCGACGCTGCAGCCGTCGGGACTCGGCTTCATTTGCGGGGCGGAACCGATGCTCAACGTGCCGCCGCCGATGTCGTACTCCGCCCACTGCATCCCGCCGGGTTCGCCGTAAAGCATCGTCGACTTCAAGCCCAGTACGCCCTCGTAGAATCCGCGCGCGCGGACGAAGTCGGTCACCGGGTAGCAGGAGAAGGCGATTTCCTTCGCGCGGATGCTCATGGTGGGTGGGAGCAGAGTTGAGAGTTGAGGGCTGAGAGTTGAGAGCCGGTCCGGGGTTCAGAGCGGGATTCCGTTGGGTGATCCACTGCTCTCAACCTTCAACTCTCAGCTCTCAACTGCCGATGGCCTCACGCCACCAGCTTCACGATCTTCTGCGCGGCGTCCGCCATCGTGTCGCCGCTGACGAGTTTGAGGCCGGATTGGTTGAGGGTCGCCTTGCCGGCGACGACGTTGTTGCCCTCGAGGCGGACGACGAGCGGGAGCTTGAGCCCGACTTCCTTCACCGCCTCGACGATGCCCTGGGCGATCACGTTGCAGTCCATGATGCCGCCGAAGATGTTCACGAGAATTCCCTTCACGTTGGGATCGCCGAGGATGATCTTGAACGCCGCAATGACCTGCTCCTTCGAGGCGCCGCCGCCGACGTCGAGGAAGTTGGCCGGCGTGCCGCCGAAATGCTTGATGATGTCCATCGTGCTCATCGCGAGGCCGGCGCCGTTGACGAGACAGGCGATGTTGCCGTCGAGCGCGATGTAGCTGAGCGAGTACTTCGAGGCGGCGATTTCCTTCGGGTCTTCCTCGTTGAGATCGCGCAGGGCGACGATCTCCGGGTGACGGAAGAGGGCGTTGTCGTCGAACGACACCTTGCCGTCGAGGGCGAGCACGTCGCCCGCGGGCGTCGTGATCAGCGGGTTCACCTCAACCATCGCGGCGTCGGTGTCCCAGTACATGTTGTACAGGCTGCGGATGAGCTTGCCGGCGTTCTTCGCCTCGACGCCCGTGAACCCGAGCTTGAAGATCAAATCGCGGACCTGGAAATCGGCGAGGCCGTAGGCCGGATCGACGAAGACCTTGTGGATCTTCTCCGGCGTGTCGTGCGCGACCTTCTCGATTTCAACGCCGCCTTCCGTCGAGGCCACGATGACCGGACGGGATGTGGCGCGGTCGAGGAGGATCGCGAGGTAATACTCCTTCTTGATCTCGCTCGCGACCGTGAAGTACACGGTCTGCACCTTGCGCCCGACGGGCCCGGTCTGGATCGTGACGAGCGTGTTGCCGAGCATCTTGCCGGCGATCTCCTTCGCGTCGTGCTTCGTCTTGCAGAATTTCACGCCGCCCTTGAAGCCGTCGGTGAACGTCCCCTTGCCGCGGCCGCCCGCGTGGATCTGGGATTTCACCATCGTCGGACCTTCCGGCAGCTGGGAAAGTGCGTTGGTGAATTCTTCCGGGGTGGTGGCGGCGGCGCCTTTGGGCACGGGCACGCCGTACTTTTCGAAGAGCGCCTTGGCCTGATACTCGTGGATATTCATTTGAGAAAGAAAGGGGGACGCGCAGTTAGCCAGACGCGGGGGCGGTTAGGCACGCAAAAAATCCGGTGATTGTGCGGCGTGCCCGCCGCTGTAAGGGCGGCCACGCGCGGGATTGCGTTTCGCTAATGTGAGTTCACGCTTCATCGGGCATGCATTCGCACGAGGTGATGAGGGAGGTTTTGAAGAAGACCAGCGCCAAGCAAATCGCGGCCGACATGGCGCTGTCGCTATCCTTGATTTATAAGTGGGCCGAGCCGCCCGAGGAGGACAGCGGCAGCGGCGCGAGCAGCCCGCTCGAGCGCGTCGGTCAGCTCATTCGCATCAGCGGCGACACCCGCGTGGCCCAATGGGTGTGCGAACAGGCGGACGGATTCTTCATCCGCAATCCGCACAATCTTCCGCCCACGCTCAACGTGATTCCGGCGACCAACGACATCGTGCAGGAGTTCGCCGACATGCTCGCCACCATCGCGAAGGCGTCGGCCGACAGCGTCATTTCCAAGGACGAAGCCCGCACCATCCGCCGCCGCTGGGAGGAGTTGAAGAGCGTGACCGAAGGCTTCGTGAAGGCCGCCGAGAACGGGAGCTTCGCGCCGCTGAAGGCAACCGGCGACGAAAAGTCTGACGCGGCGTCGTAATACCAATCGCTCTTTGCTTTTGGACTTTAGGCGTGGCTACGAGCGCCAGCGAGTGGCAGTTCGGCCACTCGCTGGCGCTCGTACCCACGATCGATCCAGAAGTCCAAAAGCAAGCAGCGATCGGTATAAGGGGTTCCACCGGCGCCCGGCCGCGGCAATGCGCGCGAGCGAGGGGATCGGCGCCGGAACGGCCGCCGAACCGCCACTCGCTGGTGCTCGTAGTCACCACGATCCCGATGGGTTTCGGGACTGGGGCCCGGATCTCAGCGTGCGAGCAGTTGCTTGGTCAGAAAGGCGTTTTGCAGCGACGAGATGTCCTTCAGTCCTTTTTGCGCGAGCGCGAGGAGACTGGAGAGCTGCTCCTGGGAAAAGGTTGCCTCCTCGCCCGAGCCCTGCACTTCGACGAACTGGCCGCGGCCGGTCATGACGATGTTGAAATCCACTTCGGCGTCCTTGTCTTCCACATACGCGAGGTCGAGCAGGTCGCGGCCGCCAAACACTCCGGCGCTCACCGCGGCCACGGAATCCGTCAGCGGGTTCTCGGGAATCTTTCGCGCGTCGAGGAGCTTTTGAATCGCGAGCCGGGCCGCCACATAGGCGCCGGTGATCGCCGCCGTACGCGTGCCGCCGTCGGCCTGCAGCACGTCGCAATCAAGCCAGAGCGTGTTCTGGCCGAGTTTCTGCAGATCGATGACCGCCCGGAGTGAACGGCCGATCAGCCGCTGAATCTCAATCGTGCGCCCGTCGATCTTGCCGCGCGAACTGTCGCGCTGTTTGCGGTCGAGCGTCGAGTAGGGGAGCATTGAATACTCGGCCGTGAGCCAGCCGCCCGGGACTTTCTGCTGCTTCATCCACGTCGGCACATTCGGCTCGATCGTGGCGCCGCAGATGACGCGCGTCAGACCGAAGGAAACCAGCACCGAGCCCGTGGCGTACGGCGCGATGTTGGGCTCGAAGGTAATCGTGCGCAGTTGATCAGGAAGCCGGCCGTCGGCCCGCGGAGCAGAGGAAGACATGCGCGCAAGGCAGGCCGTCCGCTGTCGCCGAGGCAAGACGCAAGACGGCGTCCGACTCGCCGGCGGCCCCGGTGCGCAGCGGGAGAGACAGCGGCGTCAGATCTCCGGCGACGGCTCGTCGAGCTCGCGGATCACGGGCCGGATCTTCGTGGTCTTCGGCTCCTTCGCCTGGTCGGTCATGTATTTGATCAGGCGGTCGTTGAAATCTTTCGCGGGATCGTGGCCCATTTTCTTCAACGCCTGCGTCAGCGCGGCGACCTCGACGAGCCGCGCGATGTCGCGACCGGGCCGGACGTAAAGTTCGATGTGCGGCAGCGGCATCCCGAGAATTTCGTAGGTGTTGACCTCGAGGCCGGTGCGTTCCTCGACGACGTCGGGCGTCCACTCCTTGAGCGACACCACCATGTCGATGCGCTTTTCGAAGCGCACGCATTTCACGCCGAACATGTCCGCGACATTGATGATGCCGATGCCGCGGCACTCCATGTAGCCGCGGTTGAGCGGCCGGCTCGAGGCCATCAGTTCGCGTTCGTCGAGCAGCCGGATGACGGTGAGATCGTCGGCAACCAGCGAGTGGCCGCGCTCGATCAGGGCGAGGGCGCACTCGCTCTTGCCCACGCCGGAATCGCCGCGGAGCATCACGCCCACGCCCTTGATATCGAGCGTGGTCGCGTGCTCGGTGCCCTTCGGCGCGAACTCATTGTCGATCGCGAGCGTCGCCAGGTTGATCCAGTTCATCGTGATCATCGGCGTGCGGAGAATCGGGAGCTTCATCTCCTCGGCCACCCTGAGCATCGGCTGCGTCGCGTGATAGTTCCGGGTCAGCACGATGCAGGGAATGCCGCGCCGGGTCATCTGTTGCAGAATCTGGACCTGCGTTTCCTGTGACAGCGTCTTCAGGAATGTCATCTCGGCGGCACCGAGCACCTGGACGCGCTTGTTCGCGAAATACTTGAAGAAGCCCGTGAGCGCGAGCGCCGGCCGGTTGATGCTGCCCTCGTGAATCAGGCGGTGCAGACCGCGCTGGCCGACGACGAGATCCATTTTCAACTTCTCGCGGTACGTCTCGAAGAAGTGGGCGACCGTGATGCCGTGGATGGCTTTTTGCATGGGGGAGGCGCCCGCGAATTGCGCGAATCTGCGCGAATCTGGACGGATATTGGTGTGATTCGTGTGATTCGCGGGCAATCCTAGAGATTGAAGCCCTCGCCGAGGTAGAATTTCCGCGCCTGCTCGTCGCGGATCAGGAAGTCGCCCGTGCCCTCGGTCAGCACCTTGCCCTGGTGGATCAGGTACGCGCGGTCGACGATGCGCAGGGTTTCCCGGACGTTGTGGTCCGTCACCACGACGCCGATACCGCGCGACTTGAGCTGCAGGATCATCTTCTGCACCTCGGCGACCGAGATGGGATCGATCGCGGCAAACGGCTCGTCCATCAGCAGAAACTTCGGGCGCGTCACCAGCGCGCGCGCGATCTCGAGCCGGCGTCGCTCGCCGCCGGAAAGGGTGAATGCCTTCTGCTTCGCGACGTGCCCGAGGTTCAGTTCCTCGAGGTGCGTGGCCACGCGGGCCTTGCGCTCCCGCCGCGGCACGCCCACGGCCTCGACGATCGCGAGGATGTTTTCCTCGACGGTGAGTTTGCGGAAGACCGACGCCTCCTGCGGCAGGTAACCGATCCCGTGGCGCGCGCGCTCATGCATGCGCAGTCGCGTGATGTCGGTGCCGTCGAGCAGCACGCGGCCGGACGTCGCAGGCACCAGCCCGACCACCATGTAGAACGTCGTGGTCTTGCCGGCGCCGTTGGGGCCGAGCAACCCGACGACTTCGCCGGCGCGAAAGCGCAGGCTCACGCCGTTGACGACCGTGCGGGAGCCGAAGGTCTTGACGAGGCCGTCGGTCTGGATTTCCGACGCCAGCGGAGAAGGGGCGCTCATTTCGGCGAAGGAATCGGAACGGTGATCGGCGGCGGCGTGGCTTCCGTGGCGGGCGGGACGGTAATCGCGCCCGGTTCCGGCGCCTTCTTTTTCTTTTCCTTCTCCTTTTCGTAGCCGAGGTCCTTCAACGCCGGGAGCGTGATGCGCGGCCGCTCGCTGCCGTCACTCAGGATCTGCGCGCGCCGCTCGCCGCGCAGCAGCACCATCTTCGGACCGCTCGCCTGATACTGGCCGTCCACGCTGCGCACCTTGGGATTGCCGGTCAGCACGACCTTGTCGTCGCCGGGAAACACCTCGGCCCGTTCACAGCTCGCTTCGCGATCGCTCTGCACGATCCGCACGTTGCCGGTGGCGACGAGCGATTTGAAATTCTCCTGCTTGCCAAACGTCGCCGCCGGATCGCCGCTGCGCTTCGCGATGACCTCGAGGTGGTCGCACGTCAGCTTGAGGTTCGTGCCGCTGACCGTGACGCCGTTGCGAAACGTGAACGTCGTCTCCTTCTCGGTGCTGACCATCTCCGCCGCGCCGCTTTCGATTACCGTCGGCACCAGCGGAGCGCTCGCAGCCGCGGCTGCGGTCGTCGCGGCCGCCTTGGCGGCGGCGTCCTCCGCCGCGAAGGCGCGCGACAGCAGGGCGAGGACAAACAGGCACACGGACGCGCGGCGGAAAATCATTTCAGGATGTCGTTCAGTTGAGCGCGGAACGTGACGCGCACCTTCTGTTGGAGCGAAACTTTTTTGGCCTTGTGATCGTACTCCCAGCCGAGGCCGGTCACTTCGACGTCGTCGCGGATCAGGCGGACGCTCTTGTCGCCGGACGCGCGATTTTCCTTGGGCACAAACACCGCGCTGGGGCTGAGTAGGATGGAGTCGACTTGGGCCGCGGCGTCGCCCGTGAAAATCGTGATGCTCAGGTCCGTGACCGCAATGCTCCGGCCCGCCGGACGCACTTCCGTGCCGCGCAGCGTCATCGAGCGGAAGCCTTCCTTGTCACTGAAGATCGGCAGCACCCAGTTCACCGCGGGAGCCGGCGCCGGCGCGGCGGACGGCGCGGCGGCTTCGCCGCCGGGGAGAAGGGAGCAGGGAGCAAGGAGCAGGGCCAGCCAGCCGATCCGGGACACGGTCGACCGGCGGTTTCCAACGGAGACCGAACTCTTGGAGGTGGGTGACTGCAGCACGGAGATCATACCGCGCCGCTTCCTTTTCTTTTTCCCGTCCGCCTTGGTCCCACCCGAGCCGCCCGTCCCGCCGCCGCGCGATTGGTCAGGAGATGGTCACACACTTCCCGCACCGCACCGTGGCCGGCTTCCCGGGTGGTCACGTAGTCCGCTGCGGCGAGCGCTGCCGGCATCGCGCCAGGCGGCGCGATGCCGATGCCGGCCCACGCCATCGCGGCCACGTCGATCGTGTCGTCGCCCATGTACGCGCATTGCTCCGGCCCGAGGCCGAGGCGGGCGGCGAGTTCCTGCAGGGCGTTGATCTTGTCCACCCGGCCTTGGATGACATGTGGGATCGCAAGTTCCTTCGCGCGCGCGGTCGTCGCGCCGGACGGCCGGCCGCTGATCCAAGCGGTGCCAATGCCGGCGTGCCGCAATTGGTTCAAACCCATGCCATCGAGAATGGAAAACACCTTCGACTCCGTGCCGTCCGACGCGATGCGGACCGTGCCGTCCGTCAGCACGCCATCGACATCCATCGCGAACAAGCGAATGGCCGCCCAGCGCGCGCGACCGACGCGCTCCGCTCCCGTCGAGGGCGAACGGCGTACGGCGGAAAGACGGCGACGTGGCATGAGGGAAAGAACTTCCACTCCGAAATCCTCAATCCGCAATCCGCAATTGCCTCACCCCATCCAGGCCGTGATGCGCTCGATGATCGCTTCCTTCGTCGGTCGGAAAACCTGCTCGAGTTCCGGTGCGAACGGCACCGGCAAATCCAGCGCCGCAATGCGCAGCGGCGCCGCCTTCAGCGTGGCGAAATTCTGTTCGGTGAGCTGCGCGACCAGCTCCGCGCCGAAGCCGTGCGTGCGCCGGCCTTCGTGCAACACGATCAAGCGGCCGGTGCGTTGCAGCGATGCCCGGATGGCGTCGAGTTGCAGCGGCGCCAGCGCGCGCAGATCGAACAGATCAAACGACGTTTCGTATTCGCCTGCGAAGTAATCGCACGCCTCGCCCGCGAGGTGCACCATCTCGCCGTAGGTCACGAACGTCGCGAAGTCACCTGGCCGGACGTGGCGCGGCTGCCACACGGCGCGGTAGTGCGGATCCCAGACGACGGGTCCGCGGCTACGCCGATAGAGCCCCTTGTGTTCAAAGAGAATCACCGGGTTATTGTCCTCGTAGGCGGCGAGCAGCGCGTTGAACGCGTCCTGCGGCGTGCTCGGATAAAGGCCCTTGATGCCGGGCATCGACAGGAACAGCGACTCCAGTTCCTGCGAGTGAAACGACCCGAAGGTGAGTCCGCCGCCGCACGGAAACCGCAGCACGAGCGGGCACGCCGCGCCCGATCGAAAGTGCATGGTCGCGGCGTTGAGCGTGATCTGGGTCGTGGCCTCGGTGGCGAAATCAGCGAACTGAAACTCCTCGATCGGCCGGTGGCCGTTGAGCGCGAGGCCGATCGCGTAGCCGGTGCACGCGCTCTCCGCGAGCGGCGTGTTGATCACGCGGGTGCGACCGAAGTCGCGGTAAAGGTGCTCGGTCACCTTGAAGGCGCCGCCGTACGTCGCGATGTCCTGACCCAGCAGGATCGACTCGGGGCGCTCGGTGAGAATCTTGCGCAGCGCGAGATTGATGGCCTGCGCGGCGTTCAACGACGCGGGCGCGGCGGGCTCGGCTTTCCACGGCAACGGCGCGGCGACAGGTGCGAAGACGTCCGCTTCCATGGTGCCCGGAACCGGACGCGCGGTGGCGATTGCCTCCTTGACGCACGTTTCGAGAAACGCCTCGACGTCGCCCTCAATGCGCTCGACCGGCGCGAGACCGATCAGGTCGACCAGTTGCGCCCGGGTGCGCGGCATCGGATCGCGGGCGAAGAATCCCTCGCTCTCGCCGGGTCGCAGGTAATCGCACGTGTCGTACGCGGCATGGCCGCGCAGCCGGAGCGTCCGGGCTTCGATCAACACGGGGCGCGACGTCGTCCGCACCCGATCGATCGCGGCCGCGAGCGTGCGCGTCACGTGCGGGATGTCCGTGGTGCAGTCGAGCGCGAAGCCTTCGATGCCGTAGCCCGCGGCCCGGCGCCAGAGTTCGGTGCCCGTGGCAAACTGTTCGGAAATCGGCGTCGAATACGCGTACTCGTTGTTTTCGATGATGAACACCACCGGCAGCGACAGCAGCGATGCCAGGTTCATCGTTTCGTGGATGTCGCCCGTGCTGGACGAGCCGTCGCCGAAGAAGGTGAAACCGACCGCGGGCCGGCCGAGCCGCCGCTGCGAATCCGCCGAGCCGGCCACGTTCGAAAGCATGGCACCGAGATGGCTGATCATCGGCAGCGAACGGTTGGCCGGATCCCCGTGATGGATGTTGCCCTCGCGCGCCTGCGTCGGACTCCCGGCATTGGCAAAATACTGGTTGAGGTGATCGCGGAGATTGCCGCTCCAGATCAGATGGCCGCCAGAGTCGCGGTGCGTGAACGAAACGACGTCGATGGCCTTGTCGGCGAGCAGCGCCAGCGGCACGATCAGGCCTTCATTGCCCTGGCCGCCGGTGACAGTCCCGCGGATCAGGCCCTGGCGAAAGAGCTCGAGGATGCGGTTGTCCGACACGCGCGCCAGATACATCCACGCATAGATGCGGGCCAGCGCATCGGCCGGAGAGGCGTCGAGGTCGGCCGCCCGCAGGGTGCGGGCCGCGAGGATCGCGGGAGGAGAGGGAGGTGCCATGAACTTTGGCGCGGAAGGTGAGGGCGGTGCGCGGCCGCGGCAAGCGAGAGATTCGGAGGCTTCCAATACCGGAAACCGGAAACCGGAGACCGGAGTCGGGGGAAAACCCGGAGACCGGATTCGTGCAAAATCGGAGACCGGAGACGGGAGACGGGAAATCGAATCGGTGAGTGGAACACGCGATTTCCCTCGCGAGCGGTCGAATCCAAACCTCGGTTGTCGTAGCCACGACGCCTCCGGCGAACCACAGGCGGGAAGCGATGTGAAGACGCACAGTGCCGAATGATATTCGGCTGTCTTCCTTTAGCTTGTCCGGTCTCCGGTTTTGCACGTATCCGGTTTCCGGACTCCGGTTTCCGGTTTTGGCACTCCGGCTTCCAGTGTACAGCAGGCTTACTTTCCGAGCAGCGCCTGTGCGCCGGTGTCGTCGATCACCAGCGATTTCAACAGCCCGCCACGCAACGCCGCCGCCACGGCGGGCGCACGCTCCGGGCCGGCGGCCACACCGATCACCTGGGGAATCTTCCGGAGGAATTCCAGTTCGACGCTGATCGCGCGCTTCGACCATGGCGAACTGCACTCGCGGCCGCGGGCGTCGAAGAAACGACCGCAGATTTCCCCGACCGCGCCGCTCCCGCGCAACTGCGCGATGTCAGCCGCGTTCAACACCCCGCGATCAATATAGACGGAATTCTCGAGCGGGCCGACGCCCACCAGCGCCGCGTCGGCCTGACGCAGTTTCTGCCACACCGATCGAATCTGGTGCGAGGCGAGGAAAACGTCACGGGTCTTCTTGTCGGGCACAAAGGCCGGCGTGCTCAGCATCAGGAATTCGCCGCCCCACAGATTCACGAGGGTGCGGCCGAGTTCCAGCGCGTCCACCGGCGAGATGTTGGAATCGATGCTGCCCATCGCCTGGACCAGCGTGAGCCGGCGACCGTTGCCCCGGCGCAGGCCGCGGACCACGTCGGCCACGCTGCGCCCGCCGCCGAGCGCGACGATCCCGGCCTGCGGCAGAAGCGACGCCACGAACGGCGCGCCGAAGTGTCCGACCGTCTGCCGCGCGGCCTCACGGCTGGCGAGCGGCGCCGTCTTGATCACGGCGACGGCACGCAGGCCGAACTTCGCGGCGAGCTGATCCTCCAGCGACTTCAGCCGGGGATCGTACTGGTCGACCGAGATTCGGACGATGCCGCGCTCGAGCGCGACAGCAAGGAGGCGGGATATCTTCGTCTGCGACACGCGCACCAGGGCCGCAACCTCCGTCTGCCCGAGGCCGTCGAGGTAGTAGAGCGACGCCGCCATGCGCAGCACATCGTCGGAGTAGTCGGCTTTCTTCGGCATGCGAGGGTGACGAACCTGTGACGATCTCGTGCCGGTCATGCAAATATTTAGGCGAATAAAATTTTCACTCGCAGCAGCTCGCTTTTCGGCGCACGCCTTCGCTCGATTCTGACCATGCGATACCAAACCCCCGTTAGCGCCCTTCTCGCGATCACGCTGGCTGCGGCTGCGTCCGCGCAGTCCGTGACTCCGCCCAAGGCTCCGGCCACCGGCGGCGAACAGCCGGTTCAGCTCGAGGCGTTCACTGTCACCGGCTCCAACATCCGGCGGGTCGATGCGGAGACGGCCCTGCCTGTCACGGTGATTGAGAAGACCGATCTCGACGCGCGCGGCGCGGCGACGATGGCCGAATTGTTCGAGACGCTCGGCGCCGCCGAGATCTCCGGCATCACGGAGATCAACAACGGTCCGCAGCTGGCCCGCGGCGACGTCGCCTCGATCGATCTGCGCGGCATCGGCTCCGGCAGCACGCTGACGCTGCTCAACGGCCGCCGCATGGCACCGCATCCGATCTCGATGGCGGAAAACGGCGTGCCGTCCCTGGCGGTCAACATCAACACCATCCCGCGCGCCCTCGTGGAACGCGTCGAGATTCTCCGCGACGGCGCCTCGGCCATCTACGGCTCCGACGCCGCGGCCGGCGTGATCAACAATTACGTGTCGCGCACCTTCATGGGACGCGGCGTGACGTTGAAGGGCTCGATGACCCAGCACGGCGGTGCCAACGAGTTCAACGCAACGGCGTTCGAGGGCTTCAAGGTCGGGAAGACGCACCTGTCGGTCTCGCTCGATTATTTTCACCGCGACGCCCTGTCCGCGCACGATCGCGACTTCGCGAAGAACGCCGACCTGCGCGTCAACCGCGCGCTGCCCGCGCCGTGGAACGGCATCCCGGTGGTTGATCCCGCGACGGGCGCGGTCTTCGCGCGCGACAACGATTTCAGAAACGCCAACAGCGTGAACCAGTGGGGCCAGTGGCAGCGCGGCGCGATCCAGTCCGACTACCTGACCTTCGTCGGCGCGCGACCGGCGGGCAACACCGGCATCACGACAAGCACGACGCCGCCGGCGGGCGTGGCGACGATGGCCGCCGACGGCATGTTCTATCTCTGGCCGAGCGCGGCGGGCGTGATGTTCAAACAGACCGCTCCCTCGACCAACATCGACAATCCGGAGAACGCGGCGTACTCGAACTGGAACAAGTGGAAGATGCTGCTGCCCGCGACGGATCGCGTGCAATTCGCGACCTTCTTCGATCGGCCGATCAACGACAAGCTGAGTGCTTTCGGCGATTTGCTCTTCTATCGCGCCTACAGTCGTACAGGGCGCGAGCCGGTGAATTTCAAGAATACCGATGACCAGGGCATCTATCTTCCCGCGGCCAATCCGTGGAATCCCTTTGGCGTCCGCTTCTACCATCCGACCGGCCAGCCCAACGCCGACGGCACGCAGCGTTTGGTCGGCGCGCCTGCCGACGTCTCGCTCTGGACCGGCATTTCTCCCGGACAGAACACCGGCGACGGCTTCAAGCCGCGCGAAACGGAAGTCTACAGCTACGCGTGGCGCGTGCTCAGCGGCCTGCGCGGCCGCATCGGTGCGACGTGGGAGTGGGAGTCAGCCGTGGTCGCTTCCGGCGCACAGACGCACGAGTATGAGCATTTCCAAGTGCGCGAATCGTTCCTGCGGCGCGCGCTCAACCGGACCGACGCGACGGCGTTCAACCCGTTTCCCGTCACCTTCAAGATCGCGAACAACCAGATCGTCGTCGACCAGCTCTTCACCAATCCGACGTCGGTGCTCGATGGCATCTACGGTGACGAGGATCGATTCGGTCGCACCGGCCTTTACATGTGGGACCTGAAGGTGAACGGCCGGATCGGCCGCTTCTTCACCGGGGGCGACATCGGCATCGCGGCCGGCACCGAGGTGCGTTACGAATCCTATTCCGACGGGCGTGCGAGCTATGTCGGCGTCAACCCGCCGGGTTCCGGCAGCCAGTTCCCGTTGTTGCGGGAAGGTGACAACGACTTCCTCGCGCTGAGCTCGAACGTGCCGATCGACGCCCATCAGACGATCTACGCGGCGTATGCCGAGACGGCGCTGCCATTCGTCACGCGCGAGAATCGCATCCCCTTCGTGAACTCGCTGGAGCTCTCGCTGGCGGGCCGTTTCGAACACTTCTCGATTCACGGCCAGACCACCAAGCCCAAGGCCAGTCTCGTGTGGAAGCCGGCCGCGTGGCTCAAGCTGCGCGCGTCGGCGGCGGAATCGTTCCGCGCGCCGAATCTCGTGCAGACGAACATCACGCCGTTGCGCCGCCAAATCTCCGCCGACGATCCGTATCGCTTCGAGGTCACCGCTCTGCGTTCCGACGGCACGGCGCAGCGCACGGTCTTCCGTCAGGGCAACCAGAACCTCCAGCCCGAGGAGGCGAAAACCTGGGTCGCCGGTTTCGTGCTCGAGGTGCCGAAGGTGCGCGGCCTCTCGGTCTCCTTCGATTATTTCAAACTGAATCAGAACAGCGTCATCGAGAACGTCGGCGCGGCTGCCGCGATCGACCGCGATGAAGTCCTGCTCGATCTCGCCACGCAGGCTGAGCTCGCGAAGGGCACGCCGATAGACAGCATCGATCTCGGCTCCGGGAGCGCCGCCTACAAGGGCTCAAGCAAGATCGTCCGCAAGGCGGTCACCGCTGAAGACCGCGCTGCCTTCGCGGCGTACAATGCCCGCCAGACCAGCAATAACAGCCGGCGCGCGGCGGTGGGTGAGTTTGTCAGTGTAATCGACGACTACCTGAACCTCAGCGGTCGCGACATCCAGGGCTACGAGTTCGGCATCCAATGGCGTGGACCGAAAACGCGGCTCGGCCAGTTCTCGTTTTCGAGCGAGGCGACGCACTACGTGCTCCGCCGCTCCAAGGCCGATGAGTCCTCTCCGATTCTCGATGAACTCGGCCGCAACGGCCGCGTCAAGTGGCGCGCCAACTCCTCCGTCTCCTGGCGGCAGGGCCCGGTGTCCGCGGGCTGGTTTGCGAACTACTTCGGCTCGACCGTCGACACGTCCGCCGCGACCACCGAGGCGATTTACCGGGCGCTCGGCAGTCCGGAATATATCCGGGTGTTCAACGACAATGGCATCACCCGTTATCTCCTGAACGTCGATCCGATGATCACGCACAACGCCTGGATCTCGTATCGCTTCGACAAGGACGCGCGCCCCTGGCTGAAGGGCGTCTCCGTGCGCGGTGGCATCAACAACGTCTTCGACACCGATCCGCAGCTGGCTGACGAGCAGTACGGTTATATCTCCGGCTCGGCCAACCCGCGCGGCCGGCAGTTCACGATGGAAGTTTCGAAGCGCTTCTAACGCACCCCGCCGCTTTCGTGTCCGCGGTGGGGCTGGCGCCGGGTTTTCGGATGGCGTCGGACCCATTCGCCCAAATATTGCTCTCATGAAACTCCCCCCGGCCCTGGTGGCCGTCACCCTCGCGGCCCTGACGGCCGTTTCCCTGTCGGCCGTCGACATCGTTGCCCATCGGGGCGCATCGTTTGACGCACCGGAAAACACCCTCGCCGCCGAAAAGCTCGCGTGGAAGCAGAATGCGGACGCGGTCGAGACGGACATCTACCTGACCAAGGACGGCAAGCTGATCGTCTCGCACGACAAGACGACCAAGCGTACGGCCGGCCGCGACGCCGCCATCGCCGATCTCACGCTCGCGGAATTACGCGAGCTCGACGCCGGCAAGTGGAAGGGCGCGCAGTTTGCCGGAGAAAAACTCCCGACGCTCGCGGAGCAGATCGCGCTCATTCCCGCCGGCAAGCGGATGTTCGTGGAAATCAAAATCGGGCCGGAGATTGTGCCCGAACTCGCACGTGAACTTGTCCGGACCGGGGCTTCCGAAAAGAACATCACGATCATCAGCTTCAACTACGAGTCGTTGAAGGAAGTTCGGAAGCAGCTGCCGCGTTATCAGACGCAGTATCTCGTCGGCTACAAGAAGCCCGACGGCAAGGCACCGGCGAAGAAGCAGCCCACGCTCGACGAGATCATCGCCGAGGCGAAGGCCGCCCAACTGACCGGGCTCGATCTGCAGAGCACGTGGCCGCTCTCGAAGGAGGACGTGAAGACGATCCAGGCGGCCGGCCTGCAGTTGCACGTGTGGACGGTCGACGACGTAGCGATCGCGAAACACTGGATCGATCTCGGTGTGGCCAGCATCACGACCAACCGTCCCGGCTGGCTGCGGGAGCAGTTGAAGCTGTGACCGTGCGATCGGTGGTGGACGCGGGAGCGCGGACGTCCCGTCCGCCCGGAATCACTGCAGGCGGGAACGCCTGCGCTCCTGGCTCGCGTCGGACCGGACTAATTTGTCTCTAAGGCCTGCCGTATGTTCTCCTTTCTGAAGCCAGCTCCCGCGGCGCCGCCGATTCCGTCCGAACGCGTCGATGCCGAATACAAGCGGCTGCGGCGGCAGGTGTTCCTCGGGATTTTCATCGGCTACGCCGCGTTCTATCTGGTGCGAAAAAACTTCGCGCTCGCGATCCCCGACATCCTGAAAGAGTACCCGCAGTATTCGAAGGCGGCGCTCGGTTCGGCGATGACGGGACTTTCGGTCGCCTACGGCGTCTCGAAGTTCATCATGGGGTCGGTGTCGGATCGGAGCAATCCGCGCTGGTTCATGACGCTCGGCCTCTTGCTCACGAGTGCGGTGACGTTTGCGTTCGGCACGAGTCCGGCGCTGTACGGTTCGCTCACGGCCATCGTGATTCTGCAGACGCTCAACGGCTGGTTCAACGGCATGGGCTGGCCGCCGTGCGGCAAGACGATGGTGCATTGGTGGAGCACGAAGGAGCGCGGCGTGACCGTTTCAATCTGGAACGTCGCGCACAACGTCGGCGGCGGGCTCGTGGCCAAACTCGCGCTCGTCGGCGTGCTGTTGTTTCACGACTGGGGCGCGAAGTTCTATTTTCCGGCGCTGGTGGCCGCGCTGGCGGCGCTCGTGGTCGCATGGTTGCTCCGGGACACTCCGCAGAGCTGCGGCCTGCCGCCGATCGAGCAGTACAAGAACGATTACCCGCCCGACTATTCCGCGGCGCACGAGCAGACGCTCACGTTCAAGGAGATCTTCTTCGGCTACGTGCTGAACAATAAATTTCTCTGGGCGATCGCGGTGGCCAACGCCTTCGTATACTTCGTGCGCTACGGCGTGGTGGACTGGATTCCGACCTATCTGCAGACGGCGAAGGGCTTCTCGTTCCAGCAGTCGAGCTGGGCGTGGGCGGCCTTTGAATACGCCGGAATTCCCGGCACAATCCTGTGCGGTTGGATTTCGGACAAGGTGTTCAAGGGCCGGCGCGCGCCGGCGACGATTCTCTTCATGAGCCTCACGCTGCTCGCTTTGATCGCCTACGGGCTCAACCGTCACGGCCCGCTCTGGATCGACATCGCTTCGCTCATCGCGATCGGGTTTTTCGTGTACGGGCCGATCATGATCATCGGGCTCCATGCCTTGGATCTCGTGCCGAAGAAGGCTGCGGGCACCGCTGCGGGGTTCACCGGGTTCTTCGGCTATGTCTTCGGCTCCGCGATCGCCGGCACCGGCGTGGGCTGGATCGCCGACAAGTGGGGCTGGAGCGGCGTGTTCGGCACGATGATCGCGTGCTGCCTCCTCACGATGGTCTTTAGTGCGATGACGCTGGGCCACCGCGCCACGAGCAATACCTCCGTGCCATGAACGTCTCGAAATTCCTCCCTGCAGGGGCGCGCTTCGTGCGCGCCCGTCTGCTCGTGCTGCTGATTCTCCCCGCCTGCGCGGCGCTGGCCCAGTCGGCCCCTCCGACGGTCATCGCGCACCGTGGCGCCAGCGGCTACGTGCCGGAGCACACGCTCGAGGCCAAGGCCTACGCACACGCCCTCGGCGCTGATTTCCTCGAGCAGGATCTGGTGCTGACCAAGGACGACGTGCCGGTCGTGCTGCATGACATCCACCTGGATACGGTGACCGACGTCGCGCAGAAGTTTCCCCAGCGCAAACGCGCCGACGGGCGCTTTTACGCGCTCGATTTCACGCTCGCGGAAGTGAAGCAGCTCAAGGTCACCGAACGCTTCAACGCGAAAACCGGCGAGCCCGTTTTCCCCAAACGCTTTCCCGCGCACCGCTCGACCTTTCAGATCTCCACGCTCGAGGAGGAGCTCCAGCTGATCGAGGGCCTCAATCGCAGCACCGGGCGTAAGGTCGGAATCTATCCTGAAATCAAGCAGCCGAAATGGCACCGCGTGCAGGGCCACGATATCAGCCGCGTCGTTCTGCCGCTGCTGCACAAATACGGCTATGCGACGAAGGCCGATCCGTGTTTTCTCCAGTGCTTCGAACTGGCGGAGGTCCGGCGGCTGCGCAACGAACTCGGTTGGCGCGGGCGGCTCGTGATGCTCACCGAAGCGAAGGCGGTGGGCGCCGACGGCACGGACTACGCCGCACTCAGCACCGCGGCGGGTTTGCGCGATCTGGCGACGGTGGCGGACGGGATCGGCCCGGCCATCAGTCGCATCGTCACGTGGAATGCCGCCGGCCAGCCCACGTTCACCGACCTCGTCGCGCTCGCCCACGCGGAAAAGCTCGTCGTGCATCCCTACACGATCCGCACGGATGAGCTGCCGAAGCATTGTCCGTCGAGCGACGCCCTGCACTCCGCGCTGTTCAAGGAGTCGCGCATCGACGGTGTGTTCACCGATTTCACCGACGTCACGCTTGCCTGGTTGCGCGCGGCGAAGGTGCGGTGACGGATGCGGGGGCCCGCGAGACCGGGCGGGATTTCGACGAGCGAGGCACTGCCAAGCTGAGGGAAAACGGTGGCGCTGCGTGCCGGATGTACTTCATCGTCGGGCCTACCTCCACCACCGATGACCTTACCCCTCCTGCTCCGTGTCGCCGTGCGCGCCACGGCCCTCACCCTCGGGTGCATGGCCGCCGCGCCGTCGTCTCTTCACTCCCAGCCGGCGGCTTCCGCCACGCTCGTCGGCCGCGTCCAGTCCGCCGCCGCCGGCTCCGCGTTGGAAAACGCCCGCGTGACCATCGCTGGTTCCAATCGCGAGACCTTCACCGATGCCTTCGGCGAATATCGCTTCACGAGCGTGCCGGCGGGCGACGTGACCTTGCGCGCGTTCTTCACCGGTCTCACGCCGGAGACGGCGACGGTCAAAGTCGACGCCGGTGGCACCGTGCGGCGTGACTTCATGCTCGTGCCCGTCGGCGCGGGGAAGGGCGCGGTCGCGGGTACCGATGGCGTGTTGAAACTCGATCAGTTCGTCGTCGACTCGGCGCGCGACACCAGCGCGGCGTCGATCGCGGTCAACGAGCAGCGTTTCGCGGGCAACATCAAGACCGTGCTCCACACCGATGCGATGGGCGACATCATCCAGAACAATCTCGGTGAGTTCGTGAAATATCTGCCCGGCGTCGATGTCGGCACCGACCAGATGAACGCCGTGCAGATCGGTCTGCGCGGCCTGCCGTCGGCGTATACGAACATTGCGCTCGATGGCGACGACGTGAACGCGGCCGGTTCCGCCGGTCCGACGCGCAACACGCTCCTGCAGGCATTTTCGCTCAACAACGCGTCGCGCGTGGAAATCTACAAGGTGCCGACGCCCGAGATGTCGGCGGCGAGCCTTGGCGGCTCGATCAACATGGTGAGCCGCACCGCGTTCGAGGCCGCGCGGCCGGAGTTTCGCTTCAAGACGTACGTGAACAAGAACTCCCACGACCTCGATTTCACCCGTCAGCCCGGTGGCGGCGACGGCGACGACCAGAAGAGCACGTTTCACTACCAGCCTGACTTCGATTTCGCCTACACCGTGCCGGTCTCGAAGAATTTCGGCTTCTCGATCAACGCGGTGAAGAACGACCAGTTCGGCGTGGCCCGCCGGATCAACCGCACCTTCAACACCACGACGACCGCCGCCAATCCGTTCCGCGCCACCGTCGACAACCCGTACCTCACCACCTATCAGTACAACGTCTTTCCCGTCTACGAACACCGCTACACGCTTGGCACGCGGCTCGACTGGAAGGTGTCGCCGGTCGACACGCTGTCGTTCGTCTACTCCGGCAACTGGCTGGTCCAGGATTACGAGCAGCATAATTTTGTGCTCAACACCGGCACGAATCCGCTCTCGTGGGGCCCCGACTTCACCCACGGCCGGCCCGGCTCCGGCACGGTCAACGTGAACAACACCGCGCGCTATGTGCGGGTGCGGAACAACATTTTCCGGCTCAACTACCGCCACATCGGGGCGCTGTGGGATGTCACCGGCGGCGTCGGCTACAACTTCTCCGATCAGACGTATCGCGCGATTTCACACCGCCAGTTCGAGACGTCGTCCGCGCGCATCCAGGCCGCCACGATCGATTTCGACGGCTTCACCGATCACCGCCCCGGGACCGTCACGGTCCGCAACGCCGCCGGCCAGGCGATCGATCCGTTGAACCTGCAAAACTACAATTTCTTCCTGAACGGAGCCAGCACCACGCGCGACAACGACAGCACGGCGAAGAGCGCTCGTGTCGACGTGAAGCGGAAATTCTTCACCGATGCCTCGAGCTTCGCGCTCAAGACCGGCGCCTCCACCAGCGAGCAGTACCGCGCGCGGCGCACGTCGTCATTCAATCCGATCTACGTCGGACCGGATCGCATCGCCAACAACGCCGATGACAGCGTCGCGCTTTCCCCGGTGAACCTCACGAACTACGCGATGCTGGATTTCTCCATGCCGCGCAACGCGCTGAAGCCGCAGTTCACCAGCAGCCGCCGCGCGTGGCAGTTGTACGAGCAGTATCCGCAGTACTTTGACACCACCACGAATCTGCGGACGGATCTCCGGGCCGACGCGCTCAACACCGAGCAGATCACCGAACGCGTCGACGCCGTCTACCTGCTCGCCGACGTGTCGCTGTTCCGCAACAAGCTGCGCATCCTCACCGGCGTGCGCTACGAACGGACGACCGACGACGGCCGCACGGTCCTGCAGGACAACAATGCACAGTATCAGCGCAACCCGACCACCGGTGAGTTCATCCTCAATGCGCAGAACCGGCCGATTCCGATCACGACGGACGGCTTTGCGCTCGATCGGTTGATTTACAAGAAGCTCGGTGCGCGCCTGCAGCAGGAATACGGCGACTACTATCCCAGCCTCAACGCGACCTACAGTTTCACGGACAATCTGCAGGGCCGGCTCGGAGTCGCCCGCACGCTCGGCCGTCCCGATTTCGGGAACATCCTCGGCGCGACGAACGTGAATCAGGTCGACTTCAATCCTGACAGCAACGCGTCGGGCTCAGCGCTCGGCACCATCACCACGAAAAATCCGGCGCTGATTCCGTGGACGGCCAACAGCGGCGACGTGCGGCTCGAGTATTACACGCAGGGCGGCGGTGAGATCTCCGTGGGTTATTACCGGAAGCAGATCAAAAACTTCTTCGCGACCCGCAACTTCCTCGCGACGCCGGAGTTTCTCCAGAGCATCGGCCTGAGCGACGAGTACGTCGACTATCAGGTCAACGCGCCCGGCAACGTGAACGGGATCGTCCACATCAACGGCTGGGAGTTCAACGTCAGCCAGCCGCTGTCGTACTTCACCCGCGCCACCTTCGCCCGTCCCTTCCGCGTCTTTGCCAACGCCACGCTCGTGCGCAACAAGGGTCCGGCGGAGGCTGATTTCCGCGGCTTCTCGCCGAAACTGATTAACTGGGGTTTCGCGTACAACCGGAACCCGATCTCGTTCAACGGCCGCTGGACGCTCGTTGGCAAGAAGCGCACGGCCACGGTCGCGGCCGGCAACATCGGCGCTGCGGGCTGGACCTACCAATCCGAGCGGCTGCGTTTCGACGCCTCCATGGATGTCCGGCTCAGCCGGCACTACGCGCTCTACGCAACCGGGCGGAATATCTTCAACGACCGCGACACCGCGGAGTCCTATGCGATCGGCAGCCCGCGCTATGTGCGTTACGCCGCCGAGGGCGAGTACGGCATCACGTTCCAGCTCGGCGTGAAGGGAACGTTCTAGTACCAATCGCCCTTTGCCTTTGGGCTTTAGCCACGATCGATCCAGAAGTCCAAAAGCAAGGAGCGATTTGTATAAGGCGATAGCGGCTTATCCGGGAGCGCAGGCGTCCCGCCTGCTTCGAACGATGCCGGCCGGAGGCCGGCGCTCCCGGGGCGGCCTCCGCCCGCCCGCCGCTCACACCTCCAACACTTGGCCCGGCGCGAGCACGGTTACCGCGTGACCGGCCTGCGCGGCGCGCGCGGCGAAAGCCCCGGCGTCCTGCGCGATGATTGGCCACGTGTTGTAATGCATCGGGACCGCCACCTTCGGTCGGAGGAAATCAAGTGCGATGACGGCGTCCTCCGGCCCCATTGTGTAATTGTCGCCGATGGGGATGAGCGCCACATCGAGGCCTGCGCGGCCGATCAGCTGCATGTCCATGAACAGCGCGGTGTCGCCCGCGTGATAAAGGGTGCGCCCGTCCGCCTGTACGAGAATCCCGCAGGGCGCGCCGAGGTAGATTGGGTGCAGGCCGGCTTCCACGCTCGAGGTGTGATGGGCGAGGGTGAGTTTCACGCGCCCGAACGGAAAATTGAAACCGCCGCCCGGATTCATGCTGTGAGTCTTCGCGCCCTTGGCGGCGAAATATTCCGCAATCTCGTAGTTGGCGACGATTGTGGCACCGCAGTGCTGCGCGATCGCGAGGGCGTCGCAGGTGTGATCCTCGTGTCCGTGCGAAATCAGGATGTAGTCGCAGACGACGTCCTGCGGTTGCAGCGGCGCGGCCGGATTTTCGCTGAGGTAAGGATCGAAGAGCAGCCGCGCGCGCGCGGTTTCCGCGAGAAAGCAGGAGTGGCCGAGATAGGTGAGACGCATGGGCGGGAGGGGAAAAATCCGCTTCGCTGGCCAGCTCCCCGTTGCTTTCGGAGGGGGGCTCCGGCGTCACGCCGGCGCTGATACGGCTGCGGTGCACGCGGGATGCGTGCGCTCCCGGGAGGTCAGCCTTGGAGCCACGCTTGGGCGGCTGCAACGTCCTGCGGGGTCAGGCCGTGGCTGGCGGCGATGAGGTTGACCTGCACTTCCGCGCCGCCGGCGCGAAGGAGGCGGGCGAGGCGTTCCGGATGATCCGGCGGAACGAGCGGGTCCATCGAGCCGTTGGCCAGCAGCACGCGTTTGCCGCTAAGGCTGCCGGGTGCGGCCGGTTGATCCAGCACGACCATCGAGCGAAGCAGGATGCCGCCGCCGAGTGTCTCGGGCCGCAGCAGCAACAGCGTCGCGGCGATGTTGGCACCGTTGGAAAATCCGACCGCGATGAGACGGCGGGCGTCCAGCTTGTAGTGCGCCGCGGCCGCGGTGACGAAGTCGCCCAGCGCGTGCGTGCGGCGGGTGATTTCCTGCGGATCGAAGACGCCTTCCGCCAGCCGCGCAAAGAAACGCAGCGCGCCGCCCTCGCTGACGTCACCGCGGGGACTCAGCAGCGCGGAGCCGGGTGAGATGGCGCGGCCGACGCGCAGCAGATCGTGTTCACTGCCCCCGGTGCCGTGCAGGAGCAGCAGCGGGGGTGCCGCGGGATCGGTTCCCGATTCAAACACATGCTGATAGGTGAAGTGGATCGCGGGCGGACGTGGCATCGATTTACGGTGAGACGAATTGCGCAATGAAAGGGTGCGCGCCGGAATCGCAAGCACGGTGCAGGCAAAGCCACTGCCGGCGTCACGCTACAGCTGCGAGCGAAACAGCCCGCAGAACCAGTCGACGCCCTTGATCAAAAATGAGCGGCCTTCGAATTCCTCGCGAGTGAGTGGCTTTGAGTTGATCGTGTCCTGCTCGAAGCTGCGCAGGAAGGCTTGCGCGACGCCGGGATCGATCACGTTGAGGTTCATCTCGTCGTTGATCGCGAAGGAACGGTTGTCGAAATTGACTGAGCCCACGGTGACGAACGTGTCGTCCACGATCATGATTTTCGTGTGGAACAGAGCTGGGAGAAACTGGTGGAAATTCGCTCCGGCCGCGAGCAGCGGGCCCCAGCGCGAGCGGGAGGCGGCGCGGCCGAAACGCGAGTCGTTGATCGCCGGCACAATCACGTCGATCGTGACGCCCCGACGGATGGCGGCGAGCAGCATGGTGTTGGCCAGGTCGTCCGGGACGAAATAGGCGTGCGCGATCCGAATCGATTTTCGGGCGGAGGCGATCGCGAGCAGATAGGAGATGCGGGCGTTCTCCGCGTTCTCGCCCGGGCCGCTCTTGTAGCACTGCGCGAGGCTCGGACCGACGGGCGGCAGCGGAGGAAAGTAATCGGGGCCGGTGATGAGCTCGCCGGTCGTCTGCAGCCAGTTCGCGGCAAACGTGGCCTGGAGTTCACGCACGACCGGGCCCTGCACCTTCACGCCGGTGTCGCGCCAGACATCCTTGGTGTCGCCGTTTCCGCTCCACTTGTCGTCGATGCACATGCCGCCGGTGAAGCCGACCTTGCCGTCGACCACCAGAATCTTGCGGTGCGTGCGGTGATTGATGTTGGGCTTGATCTCGTACCAGTGCTTGCGGCCGTAGGTGACAAACTCCACGCCGGCGTCGCGGAGGATCGCGCCGTCCTCGCGCTTGAATTTCAAGGTGCCCATCCCGTCGACGAGAATCTTGACGTGCACCCCGTTCCGGGCGCGTTCGACGAGCGCGGCGATGAAACGATCACTGATCTGCCCCGGAGCCCAGATGTAGGTCTCAAGCGTGATGCTTTTTTTCGCGGCGCGGATGGCATCGAGCATCGGCGGGAAAATACCGTCGCCGTTCAACAGCACCTCGACGGAATTATCGGGCGAGAAATCGGCCCCGAGCAACGGTCCGAGCGTGTGGCTGAAGGCCGGATCCGCGGGCCCGTAGGAGAGTTCCACAGCCTTGCTCAGGATGCGGGCGGAGGTGAACCAGAAGAATCCGGTGGCTGCGATGATCACCGCGGCGCCGAACCATAGGTAGGCGTTGCTTCTTTTGCGCGGGGAGGGCGGGCGGCTCTGGCCGTTTGCCGCCGGCGTGCGGCGACCCAAGGTATCGGTCGAGGCGGACATGATGTAGGGTGCACCCTGACGGGGTTGCGGGAGAGCGGATGCGGCGGGTGCGTCGCCTTGACCGGGATGCCGCCGACCGGTTCCCCGACGGGGACACTGAACCGCGGGCGTTGGGTTACCCAATCCGTTTTCCCGAGTCTGTGCAGTGACTGCCGTGACGCCGTGAAACCCGATCCCTCCTCCGCACCTGTAGATGCCCGCGAGCGTGCTGATCGCACGACGGGCTCCGTGGCGCCACGCGAACCCGGCCGCCGTTCCTGGCTGGGCCTGACGGCCGCGGCGTTCGTCGGGATCGGGATCGTTGCGGTGTTCTGGTTCACCGACCTCAGCTGGTCCGACGTCCACACAGCCCTGCAGGGCCTGCCCGCCTGGCTCGCGATCGCGCTCATGGCGGTGTTGCCGCTGACCGGTTTCTCCGTGGCGGTGGTGTATGTGGTGGCGGGCGCCCGCTTCGGCCCGTGGCTCGGCGGGGCGGTGGTCGCGGGCATCACAGTCGTGCATCTGCTCGGAAGCTATTGGATCGCGCGAGGCTTCCTGCGCGGACCGCTGGAGCGCTTTCTGGCCCGGCGCCATCATGTCGTGCCGCATGTGACCGCAAATGCCCACGCGCCCGTCGCGGTCATGGCGGCACTGGTGCCCGGAATTCCGTATTTCATCCGCAACTACCTGCTCCCACTCTCCGGCATTCCACTGCGCACGTACTTCTGGATCTGTCTTCCGATCTACGTCGCGCGCTCGTACGTGACGCTGTTCCTCGGCGATCTCAGCGGCGATCTCACGGTGCAGCGCGTGCTGATCCTGGGTGCCGTGCTGGCCGCCAAGCTGGCAATCTGCGGATGGATCCTGGCTCGCCTGCGCCGCCAGACGTGGCCGTTGCTGGAGCCCGCCGGCGTTCCGCCTGCTGCGATCTGACACCGGCCGGGGACCGGCACTCCCCGTCAGACTGCGTCGATCTTGTTGATCCGTGCCAGATGCCGGCCGCCTTCGAATTCCGTCGCCAGCCAGGTGCGCGTGATGGCGAGCGCCTCGGCCTCGGTCACGGTGCGCTGGCCGAGCGACAGCACGTTGCCGTCGTTATGCGAGCGGTTCCAGATCGCGAGTTGCTCGCTCCAGCACACGCCGCAGCGGATGCCGCGCACGCGGTTGGCCACGATGGCTTCGCCATTGCCGGAACCGCCGAGGACGATCCCGCGTTCAAACTCACCGCGAGCGACGGCCTGCGCCACCGGACGGATGAAATCGGGATAGTCGCACGCGGCGTCCGAGTAGGTGCCGAAATCGCGCACGGTGTGGCCGTCGGCGAGGAGCATGGCCTTGATTGCCTCTTTGTAGGCGAAGCCGGCGTGGTCGGAACCGATGGCGATGGTGAAGTGCTTCATGGAAGGAAAGGAGAAGGGAGAACGAGGAACGGCGTTCAGGAAACAATTTTCCAGAAGGCGGCGGCGTCGGCAAGGTCGGGCAGGACGGCGTCGGGCGCGTGCGCCCGCAGCTGATCGACGCTCGAACTGCCGGTCGCGACGGCCAGCACGCGGGCTCCGATGGCCCGGGCGCAGGTGATGTCATGCGGCGTGTCACCGATGATCCACACGCGATCACGGGCGAATTCCACGCCGTGATGGGCGGCGGCGCGGCGCAGCGCGTGCGGTCCGAGATCGTTGCGCAGTTCACTGTCGTCGCCAAACGCCCCGAACGCGAAATGCTCCCACAACCCGTGGTGCGCCAGTTTCACCTGCGCGCCGCGCCGCATGTTGCCCGTCAACAAACCTTGGGCGATCGCGCCCTGTGATTTCGCGGCCTGCACAAGTTCACGTGCGCCGGGCAGCACCCGCGCGTGGGGATTCGCGAGCTCGGCGGGCAGCGCCGCGGCATAACCTTCGAACAGGCGGGCAAAATGTTCCGGCGTCGGTGCGATTGAAAACGTGCGGAACACTTCCCGCATGATCCACGTGTCGGTGCGGCCCGCAAAATCGATCCGGGTCAGTGGATCGTCGATCGCGAAGCCGTCGCGCAGCGCGGTTTGGAGCGCGCGCATGCCCGCGCCGCCCGAGGTGATGAGCGTGCCGTCGATGTCCCAGAGCAGCAGGAGATTCATGCCGGCCGCAGTTGAGCGACGCCGGCGGCGCGAGGGAAGCCGGATTCCTCGCGCGCCTAGCGCGCCTGCGCGGGATAGCGGCGGAGATCGAGCGTGTGCCGGCCCTCGGGCGGGAAATCGATCTTCGGCACGAAGCGCGCCTGGCCCACCGTGTGCGGCCACGGCTCCCAGCGATCAGCGCGTCGCGCGGCTGCTTCCTGATCATCCGCGGGCGCGGTGGCGTACGACGCGTGGCGTGGATTCCACACGTGCCAGCGGGCGGCCGCCACGACGGCCATCGTCGTCCGGTCCACCCACTCGAGCAGCAGCGGGGCGTGCACGGGCACGTGGGGTTGCAGCGAGGGCGTCAGGTAAAAGGCGCGATAACGAATGCCGCACGCGGCGACGGCCCGGGTGCCGTCCTTCGCCACGGCCGCAGTGGGCGTATCGCCGCCGGCGGTGCGAAACTCGCAGGGCAGCCCGTTGACCAGCAGCAGCCCGGTCTCGAGCATCCGGGCATCGGATACGCGCGCCTCGATCCGATCCACGCTGGAGTCGACGGTGCGGGCGACGGTCCCGGCGTTGGGCGATTCGCCGAGCAGCGGCCAGGCTTCCAGCGCTTGTCGGAAGACCAGCGCTGGATCTGAGATTTCAGATTTGAGATCGGAGATGGGGACCCGGAGCTCGCCGATTTTCGGGAAGCGAAACTCCCAGGCAGGGCGCAGCCACTCGGGATCGAAGGCGATGCCGTGGGCCTTCAGGTCGGCACAGAGGGCCGCGAGGTTTTCCCAGACAAAGGCCGGCAGGAAGAATTTGTCGTGCAGCTCGCCGGCCCAGCGGATGAACGGATCGCGGCACGGCGCGGCGCACAGGCGGGCGAGGATCGCACGGACGAAGAGCGCGACGACCGACTGCACCGCGCGCGCGGGATGCGTTTCGAAGGCGCGAAACTCGACGAGTCCGAGCCGGCCGTTCGGCGCAAACGGATTCCACAGCTTGTCGACGCTGATCTCGGCGCGGTGCGTGTTGCCCGAGCGATCCATCAGCAGATCGCGGAACAGGAGATCGTAGAGCGCGAGATTCTGCGGCGTGCCGACGGACTCCGCGCCGGCGCACGCGATCTCGAGTTCGTACAACGCCTCGAAGGTTGATTCGTCGATGCGCGGCGCCTGCGAGCTCGGTCCCATGTACGCGCCCGTGAAGGCGTAGCTCAGCGCGGGATTCCGCTGCCAGTACCGAATCACGGACGGCAACAACCCGGGAAACGCGAAGAACGGCGAGAGCAGGCCATCGGGGCCGCCAAAGACCAGATGCGCGCCGCCGCCCGTGCCCACCTCGCGGCCGTTGAACTGGAGTTTGCGCGCGCAGAGACCGACGCTTCGCGCCGCAGCGTAGATCTGCTCGAGCTGCGCATCGTAGGCCGCCCACGTGGCGCACGGCGACACGTTGATCTCGAGCACGCCCGGATCGCTCGCGAGACCGACCGTCGGCAACGCCAGTTCCGGCGGCGGCGCATAGCCGGCGAGCGTGATGTCACGGAGCTTCAGTTTCTCGAGCGTGGCTTCGATGGCGGCGAGCAACTGGACATACGAGGCCAGCAGCAGCGGCGGAATGAAGATGACCAGCGTGCCGTGGCGCGCCTCGACGGTGAGCGCGCGCCGGAGGTTTTTCTCCGCGAGATCGCCAAGCGGCAGTCGCAGTCCAGCCGGACTCTCGCCGGGAAAGAGTGACACGACGCTGGACGCGTGCGGCGGCAGCGGCGGAAACGAGGCGGTCCAGTCATCGGTGACCCACGCGGCCGCAGGCGTGCCGGCGTCGGCGTGATCGAGGGGAAGGACATAGCCGATGATCTCGCGCGGCGTGGCGGCCTCGATCAGCGGCAGCGCGCGCTGCGTCTCCACGGCGAGCGCGCGCGCGAGGGCGGCGGTCAGGCGCTTCGCGTCGTCTGCGGTGTGCTTCCCGGGTTCGAGATCCGCGCGCAGCCGCGTGGGATCCCGCCAGAGCGGTTTGCCGTCGGCGAGACGCTGCACGAGCAACGCCCAGCGCGGGAGCGGTTCGCCGGGATAGTGTTTGCCGGAGGTTTCGAGCACGACCGCGCCGGGAAAGGCGCTGCGAATCAACTCGCGGGCGAAACGGCGCGCGTAGGCGAGTTTGGTGGGCCCGAGCGCGGCGGTCTGCCACTCGGCTCCGCTCGGCGCAATCGGCACGAACGTCGGTTCGCCGCCCATCGTGATTTTCACGCCGGCGCGCGCGAGCGAGGCTTCGACGGCGTCACCACAGGCAAGAATCGAGGACCACGCGCCGGTGGTGAAGGGAGGTGTCATGGTGGCGGGGCGAAGGGCAAACGATTCGGCGTGAGGACGGAGGATACGGCGGGCTGCAGCGGAGCGTGGCGGCTCAGAGTTTTTCAACGGAGAGTTCGGTGGTCAGCTGGGAGCGTACGGTGGAAGGGCCGTAGAACGTACCTTGGATCGGATTGACGCTCTCGGCGAGGGCCGCGTGGGCGACGGGGACGAACGCGTCGTTGCAGAATACGCCGCGGGTGGCGTCGAGGCCGCGCCAGCCCGCGCCCGGCAGATACACTTCGCACCACGCATGCATGTCGGGTGCGAGCTGGGGCGTGGCACCGGCGGCGGCGGGTTCGTAAAGGTAACCGCTCACGAAACGCGCGGCCAGGCCGAGGCTCCGGCACAACTCGATCATGAGGACCGCGTAGTCGCGGCACGAGCCGCTGCCGCGGGCGAGCGTCTCGGCGGCGGACTGGATGCCCTGTTCCTCGCGCCGCATGTAGACGAGCGCGTGCTGCACCGTGCTGTTCAACGCCATCAGGTAGGGCACGGTTTCCGTCGGCGGTGCCGGCAGGTTCTGTTCGAGCCACGCATGGAGAAATTCAGGCGCGGGCGAATCGGCGCGGGGCGTCAGGCAGGGGGCGAGGGCGACGTGTTCCGCCGGGTCGTAGCGAAAGGGAAATGTGAGCGCGGTGGGTTTGAGGAAGAAGTCGAAGGGATTGTGGTCGAGCGTCTCGACCATCAGCTCGCTGCGCACCTCGAGCCGCGTGGCGGGATTTTCCACGGCGAAGTAGGCCCAGTCGACGGCGTTGTCCAAGGGATCGTTCGTGGCGATCCGGCGCGCGGCCGGCGTCAGTTCGAGGGCAAAGTGATGCAGCCGTTGCCGCGTCGATTCGCGCGGCCGCAGGTAAAGTGCGTGGGGCGCAAACGACACCGCCTCCGAATATTCGTAGCGGGAAAGATGGACGATGCGGAGAAACATGGTGGGTGGACTGAACGCGGCCGCGGGCGACCGTTCCGAGGAAGTGCAGGCGGAACCCGCGCGCTCCCGGAAGTTACGGAGCGGGCGCGCCGGGAGGCGCTTCCCGCACGGTGACGTCGACTTTGAGCGAGCGCGTCGGGGCGCCGCGATAGGTGCCGTTCACGGGGCGGATGTCGGAGTAGTCGCGACCGTGGGCAATCTTGATGTAGCGATCGTCGGCGATCCGGGCGTGCGTGGGATCGTAGGCGGCCCAGCCGAAGCCGGGAATCCACGCTTCGATCCAGGCGTGGGAGGCCTCGACTTCACGGGGACGTCGGGTGGTGTTGAAAAAGTATCCGCTCACGTAGCGCGCGGGAATGCCCATGCTGCGGCAAAGGCCGAGGTGCACGTGGGCGAAATCCTGGCACACGCCCATGCGCAGTTTCAGGACGTCGGTCGCGCGCGTGCTGACGCCGGTGGTTTTCGGCCGGTAGGCGAAGCGCCGGTAAATGTGTTCGCCGAGCCGGCGGACGTCGCTCCACACATCGCTGCGCCCTTCGGCGAGCGCGTCCTGGGCCTCGCGCCAGAGCTCGACCTCGAGCGGCACGTAGTGGGAGCTGTTGTAGAACTCGGCCAGCATCTCGCGCTCGGGCGAACTCTTCAGATCATCGGTCGGCACGCGCGGCACAGGGTCGCGATCGGAGGACGGCGTCGTGTCGATCAGCGAGAACGCCTCGATCACGAGTTTCGGGTGGTTCTCGATGATTTCGAAATAGTGGACGGTGTTGTTGTAGAAATCTGAATACTCGCGCGGAACCGCGCCGGGCGTCAGGTGCAGCTTGAACTCCCGGCAACGTTGCGTGTGGTCGTCGACCGGGCGCAGGCGGACTTCGTTGAAGCTGTCATGGGCTTTGCCGGCGTAGGTGAACGAGGTGCGGTGGAGGACGCGAAGGTGCATGGGGCGGCGGGGCCGCTGGAGCAGGGCGAAGGGAGAAGGGAGGAGGGATGGCAGACTGCGGCGGACATCGGACGATCGACGTGACCGTCGTGCTGGCGTCACGCCCTCCGGCGTCCGGCTGCGCCCGGCGAGCGGGTTTCGCGGCCCTGCTGTTGCTGCTGCTGTTGCTGCTGCTGATCCTCGAGCAGCGACTCCGCAGGATAAAACATCGTGGTCTCGGCTACTTCGTCGCTGAGCGAGGCGATCGTGGCCTGGATCTCCATGAGGAATTCATGCAGGCCCTGGTTCAGCACGTCGGTGATGGTGAGCGACTGCAGGTCGGCCAGCAGGCGGCGCGAGGCGCGGGCGGCGGCGGAGCGCGGACGGCTGCCGGTTTCGCCGAGAATGCGGCGCAGAAAGTCGTCCACCTGCGCCATGCAGAAATGCAGCGAGCGCGGAAACGAATCGGAGAAGATGAGAAACTCGGCCGCCTTCCACGCGAGGATTTCGCGCACGTAGTAGCGGCGGTAGGCCTCGAGGGCGGAGGCGGAACGCAACACCGCCTGCCACTGCGCGGTGTCGAGGGCGCCGCCCACATCGGTCGCACTCGGCAGCAGGATGTGGTACTTGACGTCGAGGATGCGCGTCGTCTTGTCGGCGCGCTCGAGATACTTGCCGAACTCGATGAACTCCCAGCCCTCGCTGCGCGAATAGGTCGAGGCGGTGAGGCCCTGGAAGAGATGCGAGGCGCGGTTGATCTTGGCGAAGAACTCCTGCGGGCCCGCGGCCCAGACGGCCTCGGTGCTCTGCGAGTTCAGGAAGAGGTAGAGCTCGTTGATCGTCTCCCACATCTCGAGGGAGATCTGATCGCGGATCATGCGGGCGTTCTCTCGGGCCGCGTACACGCAGGCGAGAATCGAACCCGGGTTGCGCAGATCGAAGGCGAGGAATTCCGTCACGGTGCGGCTGTCCGCCGTCTCATAGTACTTGTCGAACAGCTCCTCGTCGCCCGTGCTCAGGATCAGCGACTCCCAGTAGGTGTCGAGCGTGCCGGGACTGACGTCCTGGAAGTCGAAGAGAAACTGCAGGTTCACGTCGAGCAGCCGCGCAACGTTCTCCGCGCGCTCGATGTAGCGGCTCATCCAATACAGCGAGTGTGCCACGCGTGACAGCATCACGGTGGCCTGCGGGCGCTGCGGCATGGGAGGCGTGGAGGACTTGGACGCGGGAGGCATCGGGGGTTTGAGATTTGAAATCTGAAATCTGAGATTTGAGAACGGAGCGCTAAGGCGTTAGACGTGATATCTGAGATCTCAGATCTGAGATTTGAGATCCCACATGGCCCTCACTCCTCGCCCTGTAGCACCCAGGTGTCCTTGGAGCCGCCGCCCTGCGATGAGTTGACCACGAGCGAGCCCTTGCGGAGGGCGACGCGCGTGAGGCCGCCGGGCGTGACGGTGACTTTTTCGCCGTAGAGAATGTAAGGCCGCAGGTCGATGTGACGCCCCTCGAGCTTGCCGTCGCACCACGTGGGCGAGCGCGAGAGCATGATCGGATCCTGGCCGATGAAATTGCGCGGATTGGCGGCGACCTGGGCGCGGAACGATTCGCACTCGGCCTTGGTGGCGGCCGGACCGATCAACATGCCGTAGCCGCCGGCTTCGTTGGCGGACTTCACCACGAGATTCTCGATGTTATCGAGGATGTGCTTCCGATCGAGCGGCTCGGAGGCGAGGTACGTGTTGACGTTGGGAAGGATCGGATCCTCGCCGAGGTAATATTTGATCAGCTTCGGGACGTAGGCGTAGATCACCTTGTCGTCGGCGATGCCAGTGCCGATCGAGTTGGCGAGCGCGACGTTGCCGGCGCGGTAGGCGTTCACGAGGCCGGGCACGCCAAGCATGGAATCGGAGCGAAACACCGTCGGATCGAGGAAGTCATCGTCGATGCGGCGGTAGATTACGTCCACGCCAACCAGCCCGGCGGTCGTGCGCATGAAGACGCGCGAATCGCGCACCACGAGATCGCGGCCTTCGACAATCGGAATGCCCATCTGCCGCGCCAGGAAGCAGTGCTCGAAATACGCGCTGTTGAACACGCCGGGCGTGAGCAGCACCACGCTCGGCTTGTCGCTCTGCTCGGGCGCGAGGTGCAACAGCACCTTCAGCAGATCGTCGGAGTAACCCTCGACCGGGCGGACGCCGGAACTCTGAAACAGGTTCGGAAACGCCCGGCGCATCGCCGCGCGATTCTCGATCATGTAGCTCGCACCCGACGGACAGCGCAGGTTGTCCTCGAGCACCAGATAGTTGCCCTTGTCGTCGCGAATCAGATCGGTGCCGCAGATGTGGACGTAGATGCCCTTCGGCACCGAGAAATTCATGAACTCGCGCCGGAAGTGTTTCGCCCCGAGGACCAGCGAGGCCGGAATGATTTTATCCTTCAAGACCTTCTGTCCGTGATAGATGTCGTCGAGGAACAGGTTCAGGGCGGTGAGCCGCTGAATGAGGCCGGCGTCGAGGCGCTTCCACTCGTTCGACGGGATGACGCGCGGAATGAGGTCGAACGGAAAGATGCGCTCGGTGCCCTGCGAGTCGTTATAGACGGTAAACGTCACGCCCCGGCGGAGAAACGCCAGGTCGACGGCCGCCCGCCGACGATCGAATTCGTCCTGCGGCAGGGTGTCGAGGCGCTGGGCGAGCCGACGGTAATGAGGCCTGACCCCGCCCCCCGGGCCGGGCAGGAACATTTCGTCGAAAAAGGTGGCGGAATCGTATTGGGCGTTGAGGAGCGACACGGAAGGGATTTGGGCGGTAGTTGGGGTTAGCAGTTCCCTTGCCAGACCCTGCGCCGGACCATGCTGCAGGTCAATGGCCTGTACCGGCCGCGTCGGGTGCGACTAGGAACGCCTGACCGCGGTGAACGTCGTGCCCCCGAGAATCAGCGCCGCGCCCACCAGTTCGTGCGTGGCGAAATGTTCGCGAAAGAACACGACACCGCCCACGGCAATGCCGAGCGGCACAAGCATCTGCAGCAGCGAGCCCTCGGCCACCGGCAGATCGCGAAACGCCCGCGTCATGGTGATCTGGCCAATCGAGGCGAACACGCCTGCGAGCACCATCATCGCCCAGCCCAGCGCCGACACCGTCTGCGCGTGCAGCGCCGCGGGAATCGCGCACAGGATCAGGCCGTAAACGCATTGGGCGGCGAAGATCGTCGAGGTGTGCTCGGTGGCGTGCAGCTGGCGGATCGTCACGACCACGTAGGCCGACGCGACGGCCGTGACGATCCCGAGCAGATCATAAAGGCCGGTGTGGGAGTGTGCGCCGAAGGCGTTGGTCAGCAGGGCCAGCCCGCCCAGCGCCGCGATGCTGCCGATGACCAGCGCGCGGCCGAAAGGCTCGCCGAGGACGAACACCGCCATCACCGCCCCGAAGATCACGTAGGTGTTGTTGATGAACGTGGCGCGCCCCGCGCCGAGCTGCACGACCGTCAGATAAAACGCGTAGACGCTCGCGCCGCCGACCACGCCGCGCGCGGCCAGCTTCCGGTTCTTGAACAGATGGGTGAATTCGAACTCACGCCGGTAGAGCGCATAGATGACGGCCATGCCGGCGGTGAAACGGATGCACGTCACCAGCCACGTGGAAACAGCTTCCACCTCGCCCAGCGCCCGCACGAGCAGGACGTTCACCGTGAAGCACACGGTGGACGCCAGCATCAGCACCACGCCTCGCGTGTGGTGGGCGTAGGGGGAGCGGGTGCGAGCGGTCATAGGCCCGCCGACCGTATCCGTAATCCGGCGTCAGGAAAGACCGCAGATGCCGGGGCGCGCGCAGCGCCCGCGTAAAGCGGCGGGGCACTGCGGATACGGCCGATGTAGGCGGGGTGCCCTCACCCCGCGGCGTTGTCAGCATTGGACACGAACGCGGGGTGAGGGCACCCCGCCCACATCAGTCACCGGCGGCTAGGTGGCGCCGCCAACGTTAGATCGTCACGTTGAGTTTGTCCTGGTTGCCGGCACTGGCCTCGAGCCCGGCCACCGTCGCGCTGCGGCTCGATTCGGGCTCGAGCACCTTGACCGTGTACTTGCCGGTGGCGAAGACATGCGGCCGGAAGGTCTGGCCGTTCAAGCGCAGCGCGTAGACGAGCTCGCCGGTCTTTTCCTCGAAGACCTGGACGACGGGATTCTTCACGCCGCTGATCTGCAGCTCGACAAGGTGAGCCGCGGGTTTGCGCGCGTAGTTGTCGAGCTGGGTGACGGTCACGGGCCACGTCTCCATCTGCGTGCCGGGTTTCGTGACGTCCGCGGAATACGGCCAGCATTCGAGCGTGATGGTGCGTTTCGCCTTGTTGAAACGCACGAGGCCGAGACCACTGGTCTTGGCGTTGACCGATTCGAGCGCGGGCCGTGGCGGTTCGTAGGGGCCGTTCTTCACCGCAAGCACAGTCATCGGATTGCCGAAGTGATCGATGAAATCACCGGTGAGTTTCGCGTTGCCCGTGGACTTGTTACGGCCGGTTTTGGTGGGTTCCCACCAGCGGGGATAGCCGACGTTCACGGCCGGGCCGGCAAATGCGATCGGGCCGTCGCGATGAGTGTCGAGACCGTACTGGATCACGGCCGGGAGATGTTGATCGCCCGCGATGTGGACGGCGAAGGCCTTGCGGATCTCGCGCAGCGCGCGGATGCGGCCCGCCTGCGGCCAGCCGTTGGCGTCGTAGTCGGCCACGAGCACCTCTTGGCTTCCGCCGTGGGTGGTCGCCATCGCGGCAAAGATAGTCTGCGAGATCACGGCCTTCATGTCCGCGCCCTTCCAATCGAGCACCCATTCGCGGAGGAACTTCTCCTGCGTGGAACCCAGCAGCTCGAGGCCCGGGAGGTCGGCGGTCTTGGGATCGAAGTTCGGATCCTTGACGTGATCGCCGCGGTCGCCGGTCGGGGGCACCTTGCCCTCCGGCCCCGGCTTGAACTGCCGATCGGCGAGGATCGCGAAACTGATCCGGCCATAGGTCAGCGGGCCGTAATAATTCAGCGTGCCGCGCTTCGCCGGCGCTGGATCGTAGGGCGCGGGATGATGTGCGGTCTGCGTGCGATGCACGACGTTCACCCACGCCGCCGGCATGTTGTAGCCGCCGGCCTCCTGCGTGGTCACCTGGCCCTCGCCGCTTTCGCCCCAGAGATTGCCTTGGTAAACATCGTGGTCGTCGGGCAGCGAAATGCTCGGGCGGTCGCGCGTGAGATCGCGCCAGGTCCAGCCGTGGAAGTACCACTTCCGCAGATAATCCAGCATCGCCTTGTCGAGCGGCGCACGCTGCACGCCGTAGCCACCGCAGCTCTCGTAGAACTGATCGCCGACGAACGCCAGGAAATCGGGGTTCAGCTGCGCCATGCTGCGCACGTAGGGAACGTTCGGGAAGATCGTGTGGATGTTGCACGACACGTCACCGACGGTGAGCGTCTCGCGGTCGACCGGATCGCGCCGCACGGTCCCGGTCCAGTAGTGCTCCACGCCCGAGCCGTCGCGCGCCTTCAGCGTATACGCGAGCCGGTAATCGGCATCCTTGGTGTCGTCCCAGGCCGCGACGCGAAACGCCGCCGTCCGCGCCTCGGGATGAATCTTCTCCTCGCCGAGCGTCTTCCACGTGGCGCCGGTCTTCACCTGCAGCCGCACCGTATCCGAGTCGCCGTTACCCAACGGCGGCATCTGCGCGGACAACTTCAGCACGCCGCCGGTCAGCGTGTACTGCGACCACAGGATCGGCCCGAAGGTCTGGTCGTCACGGCCGGTGAGTTTCGTGCCGCCGACGCTCCAGTCGCTGAACCAGAACTGGCCGAGCCCGGGGCCCGGGCCGGCACCGGCGGTCTTGGCCTTCGCCTTAGCCTTGCCCTTGGCGTTGAGCGCGCCGTCGCCAGGAGCGGAAAAATTGTTCACGAGGGCGACGTTGCCAACGAGGGCGTCGCCGTTGATGCCGTCAAGTTTGACCTGTGCGAGCGTCCGGGCGTTCGCGGGATCCAATGCCGTCAGCGTCGCCGTGTAGCCGCCGCCCTGCGGGCCGACCGTCAGCCGCAGGTCAACTGACTCCCGGGCGAGGTCGAGTTTCACGCCATTCGGCGCGCCGAGCCGCTGGAGAAACAGGACGCCACCGGCGGTGAAGCCGGCGTCGAAACCGGCGCCCGGAGCGGGCCAGAGATTGTTCCGGTAGTCGTGGAGTTCCGGGTAGTCCTTCAGCGTGCCCAGAATGCCGATACGGAAGCCGGCGGAGCCGCTGCCCGCGAGCGGACCGCCACCGACCCGGCCGATGTGCACGTTCAATTCGAGGGTGCCGGCGCGGTGGGCGAGCTGGCGCGTGAGCAGGTGGACGTTGCGATCCGGGGCCGGGTTGACGCACTCCACCCGGCCGCCCGCGAGCTGCCAGTCCTGCATCGGGTTCGCCCACAGTTCCGGTCCCAGCCAGATCCGGTCGGGTGAGCGATCCCACGCGCTGCGGTAGGCGGTGCCGGGTTCGCCCGCGTGAAGGAGAGGCGAGAGCCGCGACGCCAGCAGCGAGGTGGCGGCGAGCGCGGCGGAACGGTGGAGGAAGGCGCGGCGGTTGAGGCGGGGTTCGTTGGGCACGGGAAAAACCGTGCGGGAATTTTCACGCGTCGCGAGCGTGTTTTGTCGAACATCGCGGGCGGGTGAAACGATTCCCCTCGCCCGTGCTCCCGGCTGCGGCCGGCGGTCAGAGTGCGTGGATCGCGCTCTTGCTGACGGCGAGGCCGGCTTCCTTGACCGCTTCACTCATCGTCGGGTGACCGTGGATGGTGCGGCCGAGGTCCTCGGCGCTGCCGCCGTATTCCATGTGCGTCACGACTTCACTGATCAGTTCGCCGGCGTTGTGGCCGAGGATCTGGGCGCCGAGAATTTTGTCGGTCTTCGCGTCCGCGATGATCTTCACGTAGCCGTCGGTGACAGCCGCGGCGATGGCGCGGCCGTTCGCGGCGAAATTGAATTTGCCCACATTGACCGCGATGCCCTTGGCCTTGGCGGCGTCCTCGCCGAGTCCCACCGATGCGACCTCAGGACTCGTATAGACGATGCCGGGAACGAGATCCCAGTTCACGTGACCGGCCTTGCCGGCGATCCATTCGGCGACGGCAACGCCGTCCTCCTCGGCCTTGTGCGCGAGCATCGGGCCGGCGACGACATCACCAATCGCCCAGATGCCGGCGACGTTGGTGCGCAGGTGAGCGTCGACTTTCACGCGCTTCTTGTCGTCAAGCTGCACGCCCGCGCGATCCAGGCCGAGACTGTCGGTAAACGGGCGGCGGCCGACGGCGACGAGGATCTTGTCGGCCGGGAATTCGAGCACCTTTCCTTCACGCTCGGCGGTCAGGATGGCGGTGGGCGATTTGAGATCTGAGATCTGAGACTTGAGATTTGAGTCCGGAGACTTTTTCAAGCCTGTCACCTTGGCTCCGACCTCGATCTTCAGGCCCTGTTTTTGGAGGATGCGGGTGAAGTTGCGGACGATGTCGTCATCGTAGGTGGCGATGATCTTGGGCAGGAACTCCACGACCGTGACGTCGCTGCCGAGCCGGGCCCACACGGAGCCGAGTTCCAGGCCGATGGCGCCGCCGCCGACGACCACGAGTTTTTTCGGGACCGCGTCGAAGGCGATTGCGTGATCGCTCGAGACCACGGTCTGGCCGTCGAACTTCATGAACGGCAATTCAACCGGCGCTGAGCCGGTGGCGATGACGATGTTCTTCGCGGTGAGCTGGGAGCGGGGAGACGGCACCCCGCCCACATCGGCCGGAGCAACTTCGATGGTGTTGGCGGAGACGAACGATGCCGCGCCGGTGACGATCGTGACCTTGCGGGCTTTCGCGAGCTGGCCGATGCCGCCGACGAGCTTCGTCACGACGTCGTCCTTCCGTTTCATGAACGCGGCGAGATCGACCTCGACGGCACCGAGCTTGATCCCGTGCTCGCCCGCGTGGTGTTTCGCCCAGACGACGTGTTCGCTCGAGTGGAGCAGCGCCTTGCTCGGAATGCAGCCGACGTTGAGGCAGGTGCCGCCGAGGGTGGCGCGCTTTTCAACCAGCGCGACCTTGAGTCCCAGTTGGGCCGCGCGAAACGCGCAGACATACCCGCCGGGACCGGCGCCGATGACGATCAGATCGAAAGAGTCCATCAAAGTTGAGAGCTGAGAGTTGAGGGTTGAGAGTTGAGCACCTGAGGTTTTCGAGTCTCTCAACTCTCAACCCTCAGCTCTCAACTCGACGCGCCTGGGCGCGGCTTCAGATCGCGAGCAGCAGCCGCGTGGGATCCTCGATCGCCTGCTTCACTTTCACGAGGAACGTGACCGCCTCCTTGCCGTCGACCAGACGGTGATCGTAACTGAGAGCCAGATACATCATCGGGCGGATGACGACCTGACCGTTCAGCGCGATCGGACGATCGTTGATCGCATGGAGGCCGAGGATCGCGCTCTGCGGCGGATTGATGATCGGGGTCGAGAGCATCGAGCCGAAGATGCCGCCGTTCGTGATCGTGAAGACGCCGCCTTCCAGATCGGCGAGGGTGATTTTGCTCTCCCGGGCGCGTTTTGCAGCGTCGCCGATCGCCTTCTCGATGTCGGCCATGCCGAGCGTGTCGCAATTGCGGATGACCGGCACCATCAGGCCCTTCTCGGTCGAGACCGCGACACCGATGTCGTAGTAGTGATTCTCGACGATCGAGTCGCCGTTGATCTGGGCGTTGACGCCCGGGACTTCCTTGAGCGCGTGCACCACGGCTTTCGTGAAGAAGGACATGAAGCCGAGCTTCAGCCCGTTTTTCTTCACGAAGTCGTCCTGATATTTCGCCCGCAGCGCCATCACGGCGGACATGTCGACTTCGTTGAAGGTCGTGAGCATCGCGGCCTCGTGCTGGGCGGCGACGAGTCGCTGCGCGATCTTGGCGCGGAGCGGCGACATCTTGCGTCGGGTCTGGCGGGACGCGGGCGAGGACGATTGCGGAGTGGGGAGTGCGGATTGCGGACTGGCCGGAGCAACCGGCGCTTTCGCGGCAGGCGGGACCGGAGCCGGAGCGGCCGTGGCCTCCGTAGCCTTGGCGGAGGCGGCGAGCATGTCGCCCTTGGTGGCGCGGCCGGCCTTGCCGGTGCCGGCAACACTTGCGGGATCGATGCCGGTTTCGGCGGCGAGACGACGGACGGCGGGTGACTGCTCGGCGGATTTGGCGGCGGAGGCGGCGGGTGCGGCCGCGGCGGGCGCGGAGCTGGCGGCCGCGGTTCCGTCGCTGTCGATGCTCGCGACCACCTGGCCGATTTTCACTTCGTCACCAGCGGCGGCCTTGAGGGTGATTTTCCCGGCGGCCTCGGCAGTGCCTTCCGAGGTAATCTTGTCGGTTTCGAGTTCGAAGAGCGGCTGGTCCTTCTTGACGACATCACCGTCGGCGACGTGCCACTTGGCGAGAATGCCGGAACTGATCGATTCGCCCATCGGCGGAATTTTGACTTCGAGGAGAGGCATGGGAGATTTTTTTCCCGCGAATCACGCGAATGAACGCGAAAAGCGGAGTTGGATTTGTTCGCGTGGACTAGAGTGATTCGCGGGAGTTCAGGGTCAGATCGTAAACGCCTGCTTCAGCAACGCAGCGAGTTCGAGTTTGTGCAAGGCAAGTGAACCCACGGCGGGCGAGGCGGAGGCGTCGCGGCCGGCGTAGAGCGGTTGCAGGCCGAAGATGTCGGCGAGATGCGGGGCGATGTAAGACCACGCGCCCATGTTCTCCGACTCCTCCTGGGCCCAGATGATGCGGGCGCCGTCGTATTTCTTGGCGAGTTCGGCGAGCCGCTTCCGGTGCAGCGGATAAAGTTGTTCGAGCCGGACCACCGCGACGTCGGTCAGCTTCTGCTTCGTCCGGTACTCGACCAGATCGTAGTAAATCTTGCCCGAACACAGGATGAGCCGCGTCGGCGCCTTGACCTCCGCGGGAAACGGCGCGCGGGTGGCGCTGCCAAACATCGGATCGTCGATGATTTCCTGGAAGGTGCCGCTGGTGAACTCGTCCAATTTCGAGACGGCGGCGGGATGGCGCAGGAGCGACTTAGGCGACATCACGATCAGCGGCTTCCGGAAGTCGCGTTTCATCTGGCGGCGCAGCGCGTGGAAGAAGTTCGCGGGCGTCGTGATGTTGGCGACCTGCATGTTGTCTTCGGCGCAGATTTGCAGGAAACGTTCCAAGCGGGCCGAGGAATGCTCGGGGCCCTGGCCTTCGTAGCCGTGGGGCAGCAGCAGCACGATGCCGCTGGTGCGCTGCCATTTCGATTCACCGCTGGAGATGAACTGGTCGATCACGACCTGGGCGCCGTTGGCGAAGTCGCCGAACTGGGCTTCCCAGATGCACAGCATGCCGGGGTAGTCGAGCGAGTAGCCGTAGTCGAAGCCGAGCACGGCCGCCTCCGAGAGCAGCGAGTTGTAGACGCAGAACTGCGCCTGCTTCTCCGTGAGGTGCTTCAGCGGCGCGTACATCTCGTCGGTCTCGCTGTCGTGCAACACCGCGTGCCGGTGACTGAACGTCCCGCGTTCGCAATCCTGCCCGCTGAGGCGGACCGGCGTGCCCTCGACGAGCAACGTGCCAAACGCGAGCGCCTCGGCGAAGCCCCAGTCGATCGGGCCGCCGTCCTTGTGCGCCTGGGTGCGGGCATCCAGGAAGCGCTTGATCTTCGGGTTGACCTTGAACGTCGCGGGCAGCTTCGCGAGGCCGCGTGCGACTTCGTCGATGACCTCGGCCGTGGCCCGCGTGGCGACCGGCTTGAAATGGTAGTCGGGCTGGAAGACCGCGGTGGAGCCGGTGAATTTCTTCGCTTCGAGCGCGGCGGCGCGTTTCTGCGACTTCACGACCTCGGCGGCCTTGGCCAGTTCGAGATTCTTTTCGAGGGCGGCGGTGTACTCGGCCTTGATGGCCTCGGATTCGGCGGCGGTGATGACGCCTTCGGCGGTGAGCTTGCGGCTCAGCACCGTGGAAATCTGCGGATGCGTCGCGATCTTCTTGTAGAGCAGCGGCTGCGTGAACGCCGGCTCGTCCGTCTCGTTGTGCCCGTGCTTGCGATAGCAATACATGTCGATGACGACATCGCGGGCGAACTTCTCGCGAAACTCCAGGGCGAGCCGGGCGACCATGCAGACGGCCTCGGGATCGTCGCCGTTCACGTGGAAGACCGGCGCCTCGATCATCTTCGCGACGTCCGTGCAGTAACGCGTGGAGCGGGACTCCTCGGGCACGGTCGTGAAGCCGATCTGGTTGTTGACGATGATGTGCAGCGTGCCGCCGGTGCGATAGCCGGGGAGCTGCGAGAAGTTGAGCGTTTCGGCCACCACACCCTGACCGGCGAATGCGGCATCACCGTGGATCAGCAGCGGGAGCACCGTGTGCCGGAATTCGCGGCCGCCGCGGATGCGCTGGCGGGCGCGGGCTTTGCCTTCGACGACCGGATTGACGATTTCGAGATGCGACGGATTGGCCGCGAGCCGGACTTCGACGGGCTGGCCGGCAGCCGTTTCCAGGATGGCTTCGTAGCCGAGATGGTATTTCACGTCGCCGTCGCCGCCGACGGTTTCCGGGATGTAGTTTTCCGAGAACTGTTCGAAGAGGACGTGAAAGTCCTTTCGCATGACGCTCGTCAGGATGTTGAGCCGGCCGCGATGCGCCATGCCCATGACCACTTCAGTGACCCGGCAGCTCGGGCACATCTCGATGATCGAGTCGACGGCGGCCACCATCGTTTCACCGCCCTCGAGGGAGAATCGCTTTTGTCCGACGTACTTCGTGTGGAGGAACCGCTCGAACAACTCCGCCTTGTGCACGCGCCTGAGGATGCGGACTTTTTCCGCGGTGGAGAAGTCGGGCTGGTTGCGCGACGTTTCCATTTTCTCCTGCAGCCAGAGCCGGACGTCCATGTCCTGGATGTGCATGTACTCCACGCCGACGTGCCCGCAATAGGTGAGGCGCAGGTTGGAGATGATGTCGCGCAGCTTCATCTGGCCGCCGCCGAGGTAGGTCCCGATGTCGAACACGGTGTCGAGGTCGCTTTCCTCGAGATTGTTTTGCTCGAGTGAGAGTTTGGGAAACGGCGCGGGCGGTTCACTCAGGGGATCGAGGTGGGCCTCGATGTGACCGATCGAACGGTAGGCGTTGATCAGGTGATGCACCCGCGACTGCTTCAGGCTATCGATGATCGGGACCGCGGCGTGGGCGTTGGCTTCGTTGCTGGCGGCGGTGGCGAGCGCGGCGACGGGCGAGGTGCCGTTGCTCCCCAGCGTGAAGCCTTGGAAAAAGGCGCGCCACGTCGGATCGACGGAATTGTGGTCGGTCAACCACGCCTGGTAGGTCGACTCGATGAGGTCGGCGTTGGCGGTGGCGGAGAGGGCGGAGAGGTTCATGGAGAAGAGAAAATTTTGCAGGCAGCCGAACGGTGGACCCGGAGTGTGCTGTACGGTTCTCCGGGCGAACGCTTTGCTGCCGCGAAAATGAACGATCAATGGACCACAGCCCCGGCTCTGACACAAGTACGGCGCGGCACCGGCCCGGGATTGCAATCGCGCTTAAGGTGGGTAACAGCCGGATAAGGAAATCCAGAATGCCTACCATGGAAACGCAGGTTAAAACCGCCCTCGATGCCTTGCTTGGAGCTATCAAGGTGGCTGATGGCCAGCGGATAGCGGACGAAATGCTGAAACTGGACGGTTTTCTCGACCAAGGTCGGGGCCGGTTGCACCCCCAACTCGTGCACTTCCTCGAGAACCGCAGCTACGCGAAGGCCCTCATGTTTCTCGGCGGCGACGCGAACATCCCGGTCGGCGTGTGCGGCGGCCGTGCGGGGGCGAAATAACTCAGCGTTCTGCAATCATGAGCAACGGCGGCAAAATTTCGACCGACGGCGGGCAGGGGCTCGGCCAGAATCCGTTTGCCGCGCTGAGTGCGGCGGGGCTGCCGCCCAAAACCGGAGACCGGAAACCGGATACCGGAGTTTCGAGGCCGGAGAGCGGAAACCGGAAACCGGATACGGGCGGAGCGGCGAAGCCGGTGAAAAATCGCGGGCGGGTGGATATTCGCCGGGAAACCGGTGGACGGGGCGGCAAGACCGTGACGGTCGCCGACGGCTTCGTCGGGATCGGCGAACCGGAAAAAGATCAGCTCGCAAAAAAAATCCGCTCAGCTTGCGGCTGCGGCGGAACGGTCAAGGACGGTGCGATTGTGATTCAGGGCGATCAGCGCGAAACCGTCGCGCGCATCCTCGGCGAAGCGGGCTTCAAGGCCGTGTTCGCCGGCGGATGATTCAATTGCGGATTGGGGATTGCGGACTGCGGATCGGGCGCCAGGCGTAACCAACGACGTTTCCGCGCAGATCGGGGCCCCGGGCTCCCAATCCTACAGGGACCGTTGTTTCCCTGGGACCGCGACCGCCCTCGGTCGCTGTCTGCCGTCAGCGACCGAGGGCGGTCGCGGTCCCAGCGTGGATTTCAGCAATCCCCACTCCGCAATTCAGCGTTACGCCGCCAGCCCGGCGGTCAGCGCCAGCGCGCCCTTTGCGCGATTCAAAATGTAGAGGTGATAACCCGGTGCACCGTTGGCGAGGAGTCCGCGAATCTGCGTGAGCGCCCAATCGATCCCCATGGTTTCGAGGACGTCGGTGTTTTCCGCTGCCACCTCGAGCCGGGTGATCAGCTGCTTCGGCAGTGAAGCTCCGCACATCTGGGTGAAACGCTGGATTTGTTTCAACGAGAGCACCGGCATGATGCCCGGCACGATCGGCACGGTGATGCCGGCGGCACGGCAGCGCTCGACGAAGCGGTAGTACACGGTGTTGTCGAAGAACAGCTGCGTCGTGATGAAGTCGGCGCCGCAATCGACCTTGCGTTTCAGATGCGTGAGATCGACGTCGAGCGACGAAGCCTCGGGGTGTTTCTCGGGATAACCCGCGACGCCGAGGCAAAATTGCGGCTGGCGCGCCTTGAGCAGCGTGACGAGTTCGCTGGCGTTGCGCAGGCCATCGGTCGCGACCTTGAACTCCGTCGCTCCCTTCGGCGGATCGCCGCGGAGCGTCATGATATTGCGAAAACCACCGTCATGAATGCGGTCGGCGATGTCGCCCAGTTCATTGCGCGAGTGACCCACGCAGGTGAGGTGCGGCATGACTGTGAAACCAAATTCCGTGCGCAACAGCGCCGACACCTGCGCGGTGCGGTCCCGGGTCGTGCCGCCCGCGCCATAGGTGACCGAGACAAAATCCGGCTTCATCGGCCGCAGCGCGCCGGCCGTGGCCCGGAGCGCTTCAACGCCCGCGTCGTCCTTGGGCGGGAAAAATTCCAGCGAGCGCAAGGGACGGGATTGAGCGAAGAGTTCGGAGATCGGCCGGTCTGGCGTCATGTCGCATCAACGCATAGGCAAGCGTTGATATGTGTAAAGGGTGGATTACACCCATGGACCTCGCGGGCGTGGATTGCACGTGACCGTCAGCGGATCGCCGTGCCCCGCGTGGAGGCGAGATACCCCCGCCAGCCGCCGTAGCCGCTGATGTCCGGCGCGCCGACCAGCGCGGCCGGCTCGCAGAGGAAGCCTTTGACGACCTCGCCGTTTTCCAGGCCGACACTGCCGATGCAGAGCGGCGGCGGAACCTCAGCCACGAAGCTGCCGAAGGCGGCCGGGGTGAGTTCCCAGACTTCGACCGCGATGGCGGTGCCATCGATCCCGAGGGTGCGGACGAGTCCGGGTTTCGCCGGCACGGTGTTTGGCAACGCGTGAAGGCGATAGTGCGGACTCGTGCGGCCGGTCCACACGAGCCGACCGCCGCGCTCGGTCAATTGGTGATTGAGGGGCAGTCCGGAAAGGTGGGCGCCGACCACGGCCAGCCGAATCGCAGCCGGTCGCGGCGGGGGCGCGGGCAGGGTGGCGGGCAGCGGAGTCAGGGTGGCGCCGAGCGTACCGCCGACGTGCGCGTGCCAGCTGGCGCCGAGCGTCAGCAACTCCCGTTCGCGCCAGGCCGGCGCGATGAATGTGACGCCCCAGGGAATCCCATCGGGGCGGAGGCCCGCGGGCACGGCGAGCGCGGAGAGGTCGAGCAGATTGACGAAGTTCGTGTAGGTCCCGAGACGGGAGTTGGCGCGCACGGGATCGGCGGCGACCTCGGCGAGCGTGTAGGGCCGCGGTGCGGTCGGCACGAGCAGGGCGTCCATTTTTTCCCACTCGCTCGCGGCGCGGCGCATCAGGGTCGCGAGCCGGTGGAAGCCGTCGAACGCATCCGCCGCGCTCACCGCGCCGCCGGTTTCAAGGATGCTGCGCGTGACGGGAAAGAACGCCTCGGGCGCCTGCGCGTGAAACGTCCGCAACGCCGCCCAGCGTTCGGCGATCCACGGCCCGTGATAGAGCAGACTGGCGGTTTCGTGAAACGGGGCGAAATCGATTTCAACCAGCTGTGCGCCCAGCGCAGTGACGCGCGCCAGGCTTTCGTCGAAGAGTCGCTCGGCAACCGTGTCGCCAAAAAACTCGCGGGCATCTTTCGCCGGCACGCCGATCCGCGGCGCGGGCGGCCAGGCGTTGACCACGCCGGGCCGCGCGCGGGAATACGGATCGCCGGGATCGAAGAACTCTGCGACGGCGCCAATCGCGGCGGCGTCGGCGCAAGTCAGCGCAAACACCGAGATGCAATCGAGCGAGCGGCACGCCGGCACCATGCCCTGCGAACTCAGGGCGCCGCGCGTGGGTTTCAAGCCAACGAGGTGATTGAGGCCCGCGGGCACTCGGCCCGATCCGGCGGTGTCCGTACCGAGGGCAAACGATACGAGGCCGCTGGCCACGGCCACGGCGGAACCACTGCTGGAGCCGCCGGGAATGAGATCCGCGCGAAACGGGTTCCGCGGGACGCCATACGGCGAACGCACGCCGACCAGCCCCGTGGCGAACTGATCGAGGTTGGTTTTGCCGACGGGGATCGCGCCCGCGTCGATCAGCCGTTGCACGACCGGAGCGGACGCACTCGGTATGTAACCAAAATCCGGACACGCCGCCGTGGTCGGCACACCGGCGAGATCGAGGTTGTCCTTGATCGCGAAGGGCACGCCGTAGAGCGGCTGGGCGTCCGGACCGCGGGCCTCGACGCGCCGGGCGTGTGCGAGCAGCTCGTTGCGCGAAAGCACGTGGATCCACACGGCAGGATCCGCGTGCTGCGCGATCCGGCGGAGCAGGTCCTCCACCAACTCCACCGGCGTGAGCGTGCCGGCCTGATACGCGGCGCGCAGGGCGGTGAGATCGAGCGACGGCGTCATGGCGTGAGGTTCAGGCGACGTCAGCGAGCTGCGGCGTGCGCTCGTCTGCGTGCACCGGTGCGGTGGGCGTGATCGCCACGGGCGCGGCGAAGTGCGCGCACCCCGCGAGGAACACCGCCATCGTCAGATAACTCGCGGCCACCGCCGGGCTCTGGGCGAGTCCGATGCGTTCGCCGTGCATCAGGCCGAAGAACGTGAGGACGGCGCCGGCCGCGGCGAATCGCGCGGCCCACCACAGCTGGCGGTCGATGATGTAGACGGCGATGGCGCCGAGCACCAAGCCGCCGAGTGCAGCGCCGCCGCCGAGAATCTCGAGGCCGTGAAACAGCACGCCTTCGCCGGCCATCTTGGTGACGAGATCCGCCGAGATGGCAGTCACGCCCGCGGCGGCGAGCGAGCCCTTGATCAAGCCGATGGACCACGCGGCAAGATGGGGCACGAGGGCGACGACCACCGCCGGCGCGTGGCGGTGCGGTGATTCGGAGAACGCCTGCGAGCCCATCAGCATGCCGATGTAGAGCAGAATCGGCAGAATGGATACGACGGGCACGAGGGCCAGCATGACGGAGACGGTGCCGAGCCAGCAGAGCACGATCACCATGGCGCCGGTCGCCACCGAATAGCCGATCCGGCCGCCCATTGCCTTCCAGCCGGGATGGCCGATGTACACCGCGAGGATGAACGGATTGCCCATCAGGCAACCGATCATGCTCACGATGCCGTCGGCGGCCAGGACGCGCGTGGTCGGAAAACTGTCTCCGCCCGCCGCCGCGCTTTCCACGTTGTCGATGGCCTCGACGAGATCGTAGATGCCGAACGGTATGGCGGTGACCAGCAGGACGCCGAGGTACTCGAAGCCCGAGAACACATGGCCGAACGCCGGCAGCGGCACGCTGAAACCGAAATGCGTGAACGACTGCGTGAGGCCCTCGAGCGAGAGTCCGCCGTAGTTCAGGCCGAAGAGATTGGAACCCCAGGCGATCGCCATGCCCACGGCCATTGCGATCAGGCCGGCAGGCAGGCCGCGGAAATAGCGGACACCGCCAAACCAGTTCACGAGCAGGATGGCGAAGCAGACGAGCCCGATCGCGGGCGTCAGGAACATCTGCAGCGCGGGACGCATCGAGATGAAGGTAATCGACACGCCGGCGAGCGTGCCCAGGAGCGCGGCGCGCGGCGTGACCTTGCGCACCCAGCGTCCCAGAAATCCGCCGATGACCAGCACGATGCTCTGGATGAACACCCACGTCAGCCCCGCCTCCCACGCTTTGATCGGATCGCCGGTCTGCAGCTTGATCGGGAGCATCACGACGAAAACGCAGATGAACATGTGGCCCACGCCGGGGCCGGAGGGCAGGGCGCAGACGTCGTTGCGTCCCGTCTTGCGCGCGAGGTCGTACGCCAGCCACGCGTAGTAGCACGTTGAGAGGCAGAGCATCAATCCGACGGCTGGCAGGATGCGACCGAACACGAGATCGTCCGGCATCTTCAGCACGTAGCGCAGCAGGCCGGTGAGCGTGAGGACGTTGACGAGAATGTTGGTGCCGAAACCGAAGAAGGCGTTCCAGTCTCCGGGCACCCAGAGTTTCGGGCGGGTGAGGGTGGTCATGGTGGAAGCGGTGGAACGTTCGGGCGGAGCAGGTGGGTGAATCAGGGCAGCGCGGCGAGGAGGCGGGCCGAGTCGGAGACCCAGCCAAAGATGCCCGCCTGCGCGGAAATCATCCGCAGCGCGGCGAGGTGAAATTCGGGGAAATACGAGGCGACGCAGTCCGACAGCACGAGGCAGTCGTAGCCGCGATCGTTCGCCTCGCGGACGGTCGTGTGAACGCAGACCTCGGTCGTGACACCCGTCACCACGAGCTGGCGCAGCCCGAGCCGTTGCAACTGCGCGTGAAGATCCGTGGCCCAGAACGCGCCCTTGCCCGGCTTGTCGATGATCAGCTCACCGGCGAGTGGCGCCAGCTCCGGGATGATCGCGTGGCCGGCTTCACCCTGGATCAGGATTCGGCCCATCGGACCGCGATCGCCGATCGTCAGCGCGCCGCGGGAACGGACTTTCTTCGCCGCCGGCAGATCGCTCAGGTCCGGCCGGTGTCCCTCCCGCGTATGCACCACGTGGAGACCGGCGCGACGCCACGCGGCGAGCACCTGTGACACCGGCGCGATCGTGCGGCGAAGCAACGTGACGTCGTTGCCCAGTGCCGCACCGAAACCGCCCGGCTCGAGGAAGTCCCGCTGCATGTCGATCACGAGCAGGCCGCACTCCCGCGGCACGAGGGCAAACGGATACGGCTCGGCCGGAACCGGTGCGGCGCCGGAAACGGGAACATGCGGAGCAGCGTTCCCTGCGTTGCTCGCGCTGGCTGACGAGTGAGAGGGAGCGTTCATGCGGCCAGACGCGCAACGGGCGCGGTGCACACGCCGGAGTGTTCAAGCACGCGCGCGACGCGCAGCAGCGCCGTCTCGCGCCAGGGCGCGGCGATCAACTGGACGGCGATCGGTTGCGGCCCGGCGGTGTGCACCGGGGCCGCCACGACGGGCAGGCCGATGAAACTGATCGGTTGGGTGAAGAGGCCGAGATTGGGACGCACCGGCAGCTCGACGCCCTCGATGGTCATCAATTCCTGCCCGAGAAACGTGGCGGGCACCGGCGTGGCGGGCGCGATCAGCACGTCGACGTGGCGAAACACCTCGCGCACCTGCGCGCGGAACCACGCGCGAAAACGTTGCGCGTGCAGATACCAGGCCGCGGGCGTGAGCGCGCCGGCGAGGAAGCGATCGCGGATCTTCGGATCGAAGTATGCGGCGTTCTTCCGCAGGCGATCGAGGTGCAGGCTTCCGCCCTCGGTCGCCGTGATGAGGAAGGCGGCGGCGCGGGCGTGTGCCGCCTGTGGCAACTCCACGCGCCCGCCGCGAAAGGCCGGGCTCAGGGCGTTGGCCACGGCGACGGCCGCCGCGTGCGCCTGCGGCGGACAGCCGCGTTCGAAGTAGCCGCCGAGCAGCGCCACGCGGAGATCGCCGAGGCCGGTGTCGAGGTGAGGCGCGGCGGCGTCCACCGGTCGCTGCGCGCACGCCGGGTCGCGCGGATCCGGGCCCTGCATCGCGTCGTAGGCCACAGCCAGATCGGCGACGGTGCGCGCGAACGGACCGATGTGGTCGAGACTTTCGACGAACGGAAAACTCCCGGCGCGGGAGAGCCGGCCGTACGTGGGCTTCAGTCCCCAGATGCCGCAGAACGACGAAGGCACGCGAATGGAACCGTTCGTATCCGTGCCGAGCGCGATCGGCACGAGGCCGGCGGCGACCGCGGCACCACAGCCACCGGACGAACCGCCGGCGGATCGCGCCAGGTCGTGCGGATTGCGCGTGGCGCCGTCGTGCGCGTTGTCCGTCACAAAATCGTAGGCGTACTCGCCCATGTTGAGCGCGCCGACGCACACGGCGCCCGCGCGGCAGAGGCGCTCGACCGCAGTAGCGTCGCTCGTGGCCGCAGGGTGGTGGCGATTGATCTTCGAGCCCGCGACGGTCACGACGCCGGTGAGATCAAAGAGGTTTTTCACCGCGAAGGGCACGCCGGCCAGCGGGCCGGGATCGCGGCGGGAGGCGAAGGCGTCGTCGACCGCGGCCGCTTCCCGCCGGGCCCGATCCATCGTGACGCTGGTGAACGCGTTGATCGCGCCGTGGGTCGCGGCAATGCGCTCGAGCGCCGATTCCACCACGCGGCGGGCGTTGACCTGGCCGGAGCGAATCGCGGCGGCGGTTTCGAGGCCGCTCAGGCTGGCGAGCTGTGCGCTCATGCGGTGAAGACGGGCGCAGCCTCGACGTCGGCCGGGAGTGTAAAGGCTAGCAGCGGCGCCGCGAGGGCGGCGGTGCGCTGCAGCTGCTGCACGACGCCGCTGCGAAAGGATCGTTCGATCGGCAGGCCGATCGCCGCCGCGGTGTGATCAACGTAGTCATCCCAGGCCGGGTTCAAGCCCGGCGGGTTGAGCGCGTGGGAAACGTGGGCGGACACAATCTTCCAGCCGATCGAGGGAAACCGGACCCATTGCTGCGACTGGCGGGTGTGGCGCGTGCGCTGGTGAATGCTTTGTTTCAATTCACACATGACCGAGGCGGTCTCGGTGCCGAACGTGAGGATGGTGCGGCGGAGCAGCGTGCGTTCGGTGAATTCAGGGCTGCTGCCGTGACGGTATAGCGCCACCGCCTCCGCGCCGTAAAGGTGTTCGGCCACGCCAAAGCGTACCACGTGCGGCGAGTCCCAGAAGAAAGCGTTCAGGGCCGGAACGTCGTTCGCGGCCAGCGCCCGCTCGTAGGCGTCGTGCAGCGCGGTGATTTCAGCGACAACGGTGGGGGCGTTGATGTCAGCCATGGGCTTCAGGAGTTAGCAGGGAACGGACCATGTGGCGGGATGGCGGAAGTTCAGAAAAAGGTGGGCGGGGTGCGCTTACGCTCGGGCCGGAGTCGTCTAGGTTCCAAACCCACGGAGAAGCGACCCCGCCCACCTCGCACTGCTTACCACTTGTAACTCACCGAAAGATCAACCGTTGGCCCGATGCTGGGGCTGATGAAAACGTCCCAGAACAGGAACTGCGGCGTGTAGTACCGCTCGTCCAAGATATTGTTGGCGTTGAGCCGGAACGACCACGGCCCGCGGTTGTAGAAGAGCGCGCCGCGGGTCACGAAATACTCGGGCAGCCGGATTTGCTGCAGGTATCCGGAGTAGAAGGACGAGACATAGGTGCCGCCGAGGGAAACGCCCCAGCCCTGGCGCGAGGTGTAGGTGCCGTTGACGGAGAAGACGCGTTGGGGCGTCGGGGCCTCGAGCGGCGACTTCACGCCGATGAGCCCGCCGACGGCCACGAAGCGGCCGGCGTAGGTCTGGGCCGGATTCAGACCGAGCGCTGACGGCGGAACGCCGAGGAAGAATGGCGGGTTCTGCAGGTCGGTGCGCTGCCAGGTGGCGGCGGCGGTGAAGCTCAGGGTTTTGGTGGGAGCGTAGCGCGCCTCAAACTCGAGCCCCTTCGACTTGTACTTGTCGAAGGTGCCGGCGGTGGGATTGAACGCGGTCTTCTCCTGCTTGTAGTAGGCGAGCGTGGTGAAGAGCTTGCCCTTCAGCACCGTGCCCTTGAGGCCGGCTTCCGCAATTTTGGAATCCTGCAGCCAGGTGTCGCCGCCGAGATTCAGGCGGTCGATCATGCCGCCCTGACCCAGCTCGAGATAGCGCGAGGTGGCGTAGGTGACGTACGGGCTCAGGCCGTCGAGCTTGTAGGTGATGCTGGCATTGTACGTGAGCGCGTTGTCGGAGGCGCTTTCGTAGCCGTACGCGGCGTTGAGGTCGGTGCCGTTGGTGTGGGCATTGTAACGATCCCAGCGTGCGCTGCCGATGAAGCCCAGTTTTCCGGCGATGGTCGTGTCGACGAGGGCGAAGGCGCCGAGGTCGGTGAACGCACCGATCTGCCGCCAGTTGTAGGGCACGTTGGCGCTGCCCGTGTGCGCGCCCTCGAAGCGATCGTTGCCGCTCGCGCCGACGGAGATGTCACGGCGGTCGAGCACCTGGTAGCCGCGGCCGCGCGACTCGCGTTCGTCACCGGAGGAGTACCGCCACGAGACGCCGAACACGCCGTCGAGCACGGTGTTGGCCGACGGCTTGGCCTGGATCGTCGCCGTCGTCTTGTTTTCAAACGCCATCGCGAGGTAGTCCGCGGTGAATCCGTAACTCGAATACTTCGTGTGGTTCATGTAGTCGTAGAACGACTGATTCTTCAGGGTCAAGCTGTCGCCCGAGGTCTTCGTCACGTCGAAGTAAGCGGTGAGCGAGTCGGTCTTGGAAAAGTCGATCGGCTCCACCTGCACCGTGTGATGGCTGAGCTTGACCGTGCGGACGGTGGCGGGATTGAGCGCGAAGGCGGCCTTCTGCTGGGCGGTGAGCGCGTCGTAGGGAAACGGGTTCGCAAACGCGAACTGCTCGAGGGCGTACGCGTTCAACTCGGAGGGACTCAGGAAACCGTTGCCATTGGCGTCCAAGTTCAGCGCGGCGCGGCCGGCGAGATATTCGCCGTCGGTGTCGATCATCCGCTGCGTGACGCGATTCCAGCCGAGACTCTGATTCAAGTCGGCCCACTGCGCCATCACGCCGTATTCCAGGAGCACGGAGTTTGACAGCTGCGTGTCGATCGCGACCTGCACGAGCGTGCTCTTGTTGTAGATGTTGTCGTAGTAGCTGTCGGAGTCCTCCGCCTGCACGAACACGTAGGCGCCGGACTTTTTGCCGAAGAGGGAGAAGGGCGCGCCGTACTCGATGCTGCCCGTCTTCTTGCCGTAGGTGCCGAGGGTGAGGCTCGAGACGCCCACCGGTTTGTCGATGAACTTGGCGGTTTTGCTCTTGGCGGTTTTCGGGATGAAGTTCAGCACGCCGCCCACCTTGCCACCGCCGTAGATCGGGGGCGGCGGACCCTTCACGATTTCCGTGTAGTCGGTGCTCGCGATCGGCGTGGGAAAGTTGCCGCGATTTTCAATGCGCCGGAAGCCGCGGAAAAAGTTGTCCGCCCGCTCGCCGCGCACGTCGAGGGCGCCGGGGACGCCAAAATAGTTGCCGGTGAAAGAACCTGCGGTGACGGCGACAAAGTCGTTCACCGTGCGGATGCTGAAGAGGTCCGTCAGCGAACTCTCAATGACCGTGATCGATCTGGGCGTGTCGATCAGTGGCCGGGAAACGCCGAACAGGCTGGCGCTGTCACGCGCCGGCAGGACGTCGTACAAGTCGTCGGCCTTCGCCGCGGCGACGAAGCGCTCGAGGGTCACGACCTCTTCGGCTGGCGCGCGGGCGGTTTGCGCTCCGCTGGGAGCCGGGAATGAGCAGACGGAAAGGAGCGCAACCGAAGCGAGCACGGGCAGGCGGCGCGGACGGAACGGCGGTGGGAGCGGAACATTTTTCGGAGGCATGGGCGGAAGGCGGACGTGGGTGGAGGAAGAACTGGCGCAGTCCCGCTGAAGCAGTGTGTATGCCAGACCGTATTCAATATTGTATACGATAACGTATGCGGTTCGCGGTTGCCTGTGGGGTCGCGGATGGCTTTTCCTGCGCGAGATCATGGCCCGCAGTCTCCGCACTCCCTTGTCTGCATCGGTGAAGGCCACCGTCGACAAAGTCGCCGTTACACCCAATCCGCTGGCTCCGCAGATTCTGCGGACCCTGCGCGAGCGGATTCTCAACTGGTATTATCCACCGGGCCGCCACCTCGGTGAACAGGTGTTGTGCGAGGAGTTTTCGGCGAGCCGGATCCCGGTCCGCGAGGCGTTGCGGGCGCTCGCCGAGCAGGGGCTCGTGGATCAGGTCCCGAATCAGGGCTGCTACGTGAAGCAGCCGGATGTCGAGGGCATCCACCAGCTGTACGACTACCGGCTGGCGCTGGAACTGTTCGTCATCGAGCGGCTGGCGACGCTCGGCATTCCGGAGGAGTTTGCGAAGGAGACGCGTGCGCGATGGGAGCCGCTGCTGAAGATCACCGCCGATGCGCCGGTGGATGGCGCGGAATTGGTGCGGGCGGACGAGGCGTTTCACCTCGGTTTCGCGCAGTTGCTGGGCAACGCCTACATCATCGAGGCGCTCCAGGACATCAACGAGCGCCTGCGGTTTGTCCGGCTCGTCGTGATCACGACGCCGCACCGGGTGCATGCCACGGCCGGCGAGCATCTGGCGGTGTTGAACGCGGTGACGCGCAAGAATCCGGAGGCGGCGCGCAAGGCGCTGCGGCTGAACATCAGTGCGGCCCGCAACAAGGTGGAGATCGCGCTCGCGCAGGCGCTGACGAATTCGCACCGGCGGCGCTAAGCGGCTCGCGCGCGGCTCGGGCGTTGACTTGGAGTTCCGCGCCCGTTGGTTGGCGGCGGACCACCGGCGTTTGCCTTGCAGCCTGCGGACGCCTGCCGGCGGTCGGCGTCCACGTGATTGAATTCGTCTATGAAGCCTTGGATTTTTCTGCTGGTGGCGGCGGCCCTCGAAGTCGGCTGGGCCATCGGACTCAAGTATACGCAAGGCTTCACCCGGCTGTGGCCTTCAGTGGCGACGATCGCGGCCATGGCGGCCAGCATGTACCTGCTGGCGCTGGCAGCGCGCGTGCTTCCGATCGGCACCGCCTACGCGGTGTGGACCGGCATCGGCGCGGTGGGCACCGCGGTGATTGGAATCTTGCTGCTCGACGAACCCGCCAACGCAGGGCGGATCGTGTGCATCGGCCTGATCGTGTGCGGCGTCGCGGGGCTGAAATACTTCAGCCCGTGAACGGCGCGTTCCGTCCCTGAGGATCGGAGTGCAGGCGGGACGCCTGCGCTCCCGTGGAGGCGCCGACCTACTTGGTGCTGTCGGTCTTCTTGTCTTCCGTCTTCGCCTTGTCGGCGGGGGCCGGGGCCGCGGCGGGGACGGGCTCGAACAGCTCGTCGGCCTTCTGCGGCAGGCCGGTGAAGGTGTAATCGGAAATCTGGTACGCGCGCTTCTGCATCGCGGCGTTCACGGGTGCCGCGGCGTCACTGTGCGCGACAAAGGCGAACACCGGTCCCGCGGGAATCGTTTCGAATTCCGGCGCGAGCGGTTTGGCGTCGGCGGGTTTTCCGTCTTTCGCCGGCTCCTCCTTCTTGGTGAGATCGGCGACGCTCCCGAGCGCGCCCGGGCCTGTCTTGCCGTCAGCGGCGGGCGCGAGCGCCTTGAGTTTCTTTTCCTCGGGCTTGCGACCGAGGGCCACGGTCACGGACTTGTTGTCGAAGGTCGTGACCTTGAACGAGCGGAGGTTGGCCTTCGCCACGACGGCGTTGGCGTCGTCGGGCGCGGTGGAGTCGGAGAAGCGGATATTGCCCACCGACGACAGGACGGTGGCGACCTTGTCAGCCTTGACGCGCTGACCGGCGGGCGTCTTGTCGGCGGTCCATGGGTCTTCCTTCTTCGCGCGTGACACCACGATCGGGCCGCCTTCGGCGAAGGGAATTTCAATCCTGGCGATGTCGTCGGCCTTGAGATTGAGCAGCTCGGCGTTCGCCCAATTCTTGGCCTCGGTGTCGAGAAACGCGCTGAGGTTGACGAGGTACGCTTTGGCTTCGGCACCGAACTTTACGTACCGGCCGCCACCGACCTCGGCGTTCTTGCCGAGGGTGGCGGAGAACACCGGCTTGTCGGCGGCGTCGAGCAATTCGATCTTCGTATCCTTGAACTCGAGACGCGCGATGCGGTCGGGCGCGCTGGTGACGAGGCGCTGGATCTTGGCTTCCGTCAGATTCGCGACGAAGCCGGAGAGCTTCGAGAAATCGGCGGGCAGGTCATAGTAGGACGGCACGCGCCATGTGCCATCGGCCTGGCGGACGAGGTCGACGGTTTTGCCGGCGTCGCTCAGGCGCAGCTTGGCGGCCTTGTCGATGGCGGCGCTGTCCACCAGCGATTGGTTGATGCGCGCGTCGGCCGCGGCCGGCGGGGCCGGACGGCGGGCGATGAACACGGCGATCGACAGGGCGGCGAGGACGAGGACGGTGACGATGAGGGATTTGATTTTCATCGATCAGAGGAGTGGAATCATGGTGGAGACGTAGTCACGGGATCCGTCGCGCTTGTTCGAACTCATTCGGTTGAGCGTTGAGAGCTGAGGGTTGAGAGAAAAACCATCCGGCGGGGTCGTTCGTAACGTGAAGGTTTCGGACGTTTCCTCGGTGGCTCGATCGCTCAACGCTCAACATTCAACCATCAGCTGCATGCGTTCGGTTCAGCGCTTGCGGTTGCGATAAAACCAGACGCCGAACACGCCCACGAGGAGCGGCATGGCCAGCAGGTTCATCACGAGAAGTTTGTTTTCGAGGCGGTCGATGTCCTCGCGGAGCGCGCGACGGATCTCACGGCGTTCGCCGCGCATCGTCGCCTGCTGTTTCTGGAAATCCTCGATGGCCTTCGTCATCTCCGGCGTGGCGACGAGACGATTACCCTCGCCCTTCTTGCCCTGGAGCTCGGTGAGCTTCGCCTGCACCTGCTGGAGGCGCGCGTCGAGCTCGGTGAGCTTCGTTTGGTACTGCTTCTGCGCTGCGGCTTCCATCTTGCGCACGACGTCGAACGGCCGCAGCGACGTGCCCTTGCCGCGGATGGAAATCAGATCCTGCGATCCGCCGAGGAACTCGACGGTGTTCGCGGCAAACGCGAGGTTGTCGTTGAACGGCTCCGCGGCGGTCTGGCCGAAGAAGTTGAACTTGCGGACGCTGTAGTCGTCGAAAAGCCAGTCGGTGTCGGCAATGACGAAGAGCGTCGAGGTGCCCTTGGACTCCTTGAGCGACTCGCCCTTGGGCTCTTCCTTCTTGGGCTCCTCCTTCTTCGCGGGATCCTCCGCCGGCTTCTCATCCTTCGGCGCGCCGTCGGGGAAGGCCGACTTGAACTTCCCGGTGACGAGCGCGGCGATCGTCTTCTTGCCGCTCGGGGTGAGTTGCTTCGCGACATCGTCCGGCTGCGCGAACTGCAACATCATGCTGGCGATGTCGCCGGCCTGCGCAGAGGTCTCGACGAGCGGCGTGAAGGTGACGGTCGCGCCCTCCTTCTTCGCAATGCTGCCCGACTCGATGAACATGGCCGAGTTCAGCTGCGCCGTCGGCATCGCCTTCTGGTTGAAAGCCTCCTTGCCGCGCAGACTCAGCCAGATCGGATAACGTGCCACGCCGCCGCCGCCGGTCTGGACCTGCGTGGCGTTTTCGTTGTCGCCGACGACCTTTTGCGCGTCGTACTGGATGCCGTAGGCATTGAGCAGCGTCGGCAGATCGCTGGAAACGTTCTGCGGGCCCTGGCCCATCATCATCTGCTGCGGATTGCTCTGCCGCTTGAAGTGCTGGGATGACGGATCGACCGCGAGAAAGACTGGCTTGCCGCCGAGGAGGAATTGGTCGATCGCGAACTGGAGTTTCGGCGCCACGTTCTGCGGGTGCGCGACCATGAGGGCGTCGAGGCCGGCCGGAAGATCGGTCGCGGTGGGTTCGACGATCACGATCTGGAACGACTGCTCGAGCTCGGTCATCACCATCTGCGATGGCTGCGGCTGCCGGCGCATCATCATCATCATTTGCATCTCCTGCGGGCTCGTGCCCTGGAGCGGCAGGCTGGTGATCAAGCCGAGCTTTCGTTTGTCGAACTGCTGCACGCTGTAGACGAGCTTCGACAGATCGTACTCGAGGAACTGTTCGCGCTGCGGCGTGAAGGCCGGAATGTTTTTCTGCAGGTCGGCCTGCGTGACGATCAGGCCGAAGAAAAATTGTTCGCCGCCCTGCTGCGCGACCTGCGGCGTCAGGCCGGAGGCGGTGGCTTTTTCCTCATCGGGCGTGTCGGGGCGCGGATTGATGACGTTGAGCGTCAGCTTGCCACGCGAGGCGCGGACGTATTGCCGCAGCATTTCCTGCACGCGTGCCGCGTAGTTCTTGTAGGCGATCGGCAGGCCGCTGGCGTCCTTCGAGAAATACAGATCGATGGTCACCGGCTCCTCGATCTTGCCGAGCATCTTCTTGGTGCCGTCCGAGAGCGAGTAGATCGACTCGGCGGTGGCGTCGAACCGCACGGGGATCGACGACGCGAGGTAGTTAACGAGCACGAGCCCGACGAGGAGGAGAACGATGGCGAGGGTCTTGCTGCCGAGTTTCATGAGCGGGAGCCGAAAGAGGGTCGAGGGCGAGGGGCGGGGAGCGGCGGCGTTCAGCGCTCGAGCGCGACGACGTTAAGGAAGAGCGTGAAGCCCATCAATGAGAGGAAGAACAGCACGTCCTTCGGGTCGATGATGCCTTTCGTGAAGGCGTCGAAGTGGGTGATGAAACTGAAATTCGCGAGCGCATCGGCGAACGCGATCGGCAGCACGCCTTCCAGGGTGTCGGTGAAGCTGCTGAAGCCGAGGAAGAGCAGGATGGCGCACGCGCCCAGACTGAGCACGAAGCTGATCACCTGATTCTTCGTCAGGGCCGAGGTCAGCGCGCACACGCCGAGATAGCCACCGGCCATCAGAATCGCACCGATGTAGGTCGTGATGATGACGCCCCAGTCGGGGTCGCCGAGATAGCCAACGGTGATCGCCATCGGAAAACTCAGGAGCACGGCGAGCGCGAGGAACGCCCAGCCGGCGAGGAATTTTCCGAGGACGGCTTCAAGCGTCGTGATCGGCAGTGTGAAGAGCAGCTCGACCGTGCCGGAACGTTTTTCCTCGGACCACAGCCGCATGCCGACCGCGGGCACGATGAACATGAACAGCCACGGGAAAAACGTGAAGTAGCTCTCCATCCCGGCCACGCCCGCGCGGAAGAATCCGCCGTAACGGGAGAAGGCGAGCGACACGGAGATGACGAGAAAGGCGATCAGGAAGACGTAGGCTACGGGGGACCGGAAGTAGCCGAAGAACTCGCGTTTGAAGATCGGGGAGATTTGTCGCATGGCGGAAAGTCGAAAAGGGAAGAAGGAGAGTCGGAGCGCCCGGGCGTTCGGAGAGAGGCGATTTGCTTTGGCCTCTCGCCTTTCAACCTCTGGCCGCTCGCAACTAGATATCGCCGTGGGTCAGCGTGCGGAAAATTTCATCGAGCCGCGCGCCGGGTTTCCGCGCGCGCAATTGGGCGGGCGTTTCATCGGCGACGACCTTGCCGCGCGAGATGATGATGACCCGGTTGCAGATCGCGTCGACTTCCTCGAGGATGTGCGTCGACAGGATCACGGCCTTTTCGACCGACATGTTTTTGATCAGCGAACGCACTTCGTTCTTCTGATTCGGGTCCAGGCCATCGGTCGGCTCATCAAGCACGAGGACGGCGGGATCATGCAGCAGGGCCTGGGCGAAACCGACGCGCTGCTTGAACCCCTTCGAGAGTGTTTCGATCGTCTGCTTGCGCACCGGGGCGAGATGCGTGAGGGCGATCGCGCGGTCCACCTGAGTGCGGTTGGCGTCAGCACTACGAAATCCGCGGACGTCCGCCACGAAGCCGAGGAATTCCTCGACGGTCATCTCAGGATAAGCCGGCGCGCTTTCGGGCAGGTAGCCGAGCTTCTGTTTGACCGCGACCGGATCGACCGTGACGTCGATGCCGTCGACCGTGGCGGTGCCGGCATCGGGACGGAGGAAGCCGGTGATCATCTTCATCGTCGTCGATTTTCCCGCGCCGTTGGGGCCGAGGAAACCGAGGATATCGCCGCGTTTCACCGAGAAGGTGACGCCATCGACTGCGCGCTTGGTGCCGTAGGTTTTGACGAGACCTTTGACTTCAATCATGGAGCAGAGCGGGTGGGATTTAGACCGGTGAGACCGGCAAGACGGGGAAGGTTCCGAAAGGGTACAAAGAAGAGCGTTGGGTAAAATGAATCCGACGCCGGGCGCGCAAGCGGAAAGTGCAACCCGGGGCGTGGAAGCGGACAAAGGCGGCGATTCCCCCGGAAGCGAGGAGTTTCGCGCGTCAATCGGTCACTCCACGGCCCGAAGCGCAACCACCGCCGTATCCTTGGTCTCGCCGATGACCTGCGTTTGAAAGGGCGGCTGCGCCCCGCGGGAATGGCGGGTGAAAAAATCCAGGTTGGCCTGCCATTTCGTCACGATGATCGTGCGCACCTGCGACTCGCGCCAGCGGCGAACGGCTTCGGCCGGCGGCAGCGTCGGATCGAACAGCCAGTCAGCCTGCGGGCTCCACAGCGGAATCACTGTCACGCCCAGCGGACTGAATCGGCGCTGAAATCCGGGGGCGTCAGCAATCACGACGCCGGGCTTTCCGCCGGTCGCCTTCATGACGAGGGCGACCGTTTCGTCGGCCAGGCCGGCCGGGCTTGTCACGGTTGGTGCAAACGCTGGCCACGCGCGCCACGGCACGCGCCAGGGGCTTTGCGGCAACGCGAGCGTCGCGGGTAGTTGGGCGACCACGCCGACACCGACGAGAAACGTCAGGATCGTGGCGAGTCCGGGCCGGGGTGACAGCAATGCGGCCACGCCGAGTCCGAGCGATAGACAGCCCAGAACAAGGGCGGGACTTGTCACGCGCAGGGAATAAAACAGCCCGCCATTCGTGTAACGGACCGACGTGGCCCACAGCGCGAGGAGCAACGCGACCGCCGCCAGCGCGAGTACGGCGTCGCGTTGCCGCCGCGCGATCGCCGTGCCGAGTCCGATCCAGCCGAGCAGCGCGGCGGGCGCAAACAGCACCAGATAACGTATCACGCCGTCCCAGCCGGAAAGCGTTTTCAACGCCGCGCCGAAAGCGTCGGCATCGGATTCGATCCAAGCGACGAAGCGGGCGTTGGCCGGAAACAGCCCGCCGGGCGAGAGGCTGTAGAACGGATTGCCGGTGAGGATCCACGTGCGCAACGGCCACACCGCACCCAGCGCGGCCGCCGCCGTCAGCGCGAACCACGCGCGGCGTTCGGCGCGCCAGAACCACAGTGCGCCGCCGGCGAGCAGCGGAAACACCAGGCCGTACTCGCGTGCCGCCGCGCCGAGGGTCGCGAACAGCCCGGCGAGTGCCGCCCATTTTGCGTTGCGCGTGGACCGCCAGAACATCAGCGCGCAGGCGATTCCAGCCAGGGCCAGGGCGGTGAGGCCAGTCTCCTGGCCAATCAACATCGACCACGTCAGCAGCGGACACGCCGCGAGCGCGAGGACGGCGATGCGGGCGGCGTTGCGTCCGCCGCTGCGATCGGCCGCGTGCCAGACCAATTCATGCACCGACCACACCTGCAGTATGACCGCGGGCACGGTCCATGACGCGTGACTGCCGCCGGCGCACGCGTAGGCCCACGCGTGCAGCGCGGAAGCGCCCGGTGGAATGCTCTCGACCCAGAAATACGAAACGAAATCGGCTGCCGAACGGGGCGGATAGAAGTCGAGCGTGCCGAGTCGCAGCATCTGCTCCGCGAGAAAGCTCCAGCGGAACTCGACGTCCGGCCCGGCCAGCGGCTGGTGCCACGCGCGCCACGCGACTGCGACCCAGAACAGCAAATACACGGGCAGCAGAACGCTCATTCCGGTGAGCGGCGCGGACGTGCGCAGCCCCGCATTGCCTCCTCCCGCGGCGTACGGAGGAGCGGGAGAGCCCGGAGGAACGGTGCTGCGCGTCCGACCAACGACCACGGCGCCTGCGCTGATCAGTAACAGTCCCGCGGCCAGTGAAACCGGCGTGATCGGTGCGCCGCTGAGTTGGAGCGTGAGAACGGTCGCATACAGCGCGACGGCCGAACCGGAGAAGCAGGTCGCGACGGTCCGTGGCAGCCGCGCCGCGGTCATGAGCGCCGCGCCGGGTCCGAGCAGGCCAGCTCCGAGCGCACTTCCTTTTGCCGCCAGCCAGAAGAGCGAAGGGGCGTCCATCCGTCGGCTTAGACCTCGGTGCCAGCCGGCACGGTGTCGGTCGCGCGATCCTTTTCCGTCTTCAACCGCAGCTGCCCGCAGGCGGCGTCGATGTCATGGCCTTTTTCACGGCGCAGCGTGACGGAAATGCGGGCCGCGCGCAGGATGTCGGCGAACCGCTCCTGCCGTGTGATGCTCGGGCGTTTCCACGGTAGGCCTTCCACCGTGTTGTATGGAATCAAGTTCACGTGCGCGTGCAGATCGCGCGCGATGTCGCGCAGCTTTTCCGCCTGCACCAGCGAGTCGTTCACCTCCTCGATGAGAATGAATTCCAGCGTGACCATGCGGCCGTGCTTTTCGGAGAACGTCCGGATCGCCGGCACGAGTTTCGCGAGCGGGAACGCCCGGTTCACCGGCATGATTTTCTCGCGCACTTCGTCCGTCGCGCCGTGCAGCGAGATCGCCAGCCGGAAACCCAGTTCCTCCTCGGCCAGCTGCAGGATCTTCGGCACGAGCCCGCTCGTTGAAATCGTGATCCGCCGCGCGCCAAATCCCAGGCCCCACTCGGCATTCAGGATGGTGAGCGCGCGCAGCAGTTCGTCGTAATTGGCGAGCGGCTCGCCCATGCCCATGACGACGATGTTGTCGAACGAGGCCAGTTCCGTGCGGGCGCGCGGCGTGCGGACGTCCTCGCGGTAACAGACCTGCAGCAGCTGGGCGACGATTTCGCCCGCGTTGAGATCGCGTTTGAGGCCGGCGAGTCCGCTCGCGCAGAAGACGCAGCCCATGGCGCAACCGACTTGGGTGGAAATGCAGATGGTCTTGCGGGAATGTTCGATGCCGACGCCTTCCTGCGGGGCGCGGATGATCACGGTTTCAATGAGCGAGCGATCGCCGAGCTCGAGCAGCAGCTTGTCGGTGACGTCCTCGGACTGCTTGTTGAGCACGAGCGACGCCGGCATCAAATCGAACGTCTCCGCGAGCCACGCGCGCAGCGGTTTGGAGAGATTCGTCATGTCGTCCCACGAACGCGCGCGCTTCTTGTAAAGCCAGTCGAGGATCTGCTTCGCCCGGAACGCCGGCTCGCCCTGCGCGCGGAGTTTATCCGTGAGCGAGGCGAGCGTTTCGCCGGTGAGCGGCGCTTTGGCGGGCGTGAATTTCATTCGCAGGGACGTTGGCGTGGCGGCGGAGTCGGCGCAAGCGGCCAGCAGTACGAGTTCAATCTTCCACTTTCACCTTTCAACCCGGCGGTTCCGGCTTAGACCGAATCCACCCCATGAAACGTCTTCTCCTGCTGGCCCTGACGGCCCTGCTCGCGCACGCCGCCGACGACAAACCCCATCCGTTCGTCGGCCGCATTGAACGCCTCGATCCCTCCTTCGATCAACTGGTCGCGCCCGGTGCAACCATCGAGGTGCTGGCGGAAGGATTCCGCTGGTCGGAAGGTCCGACATGGTTCGACGGCGGCGTCGTGTTTTCCGACGTGCTCGCCAACACTGCGTATCGCTGGAAAGCGGGCATGAAAGCTGCGGAAGTATTTCTGCGCCCCAGCGGCCTCCTCGCCGCGGCGCCCGGATTTCGCGAACCCGGCAGCAACGGCCTCGGGCGCGACGCGCAGGGCCGGCTGTTGCTGTGCCAGCACGGCGAGCGCCGGGTGGCGCGGTTTGAAAACGGCACGTACACCACGGTCGCGGATCGGTTTGAGGGCAAGCGCTTCAACAGCCCGAACGATTTGGCGGTGCGCAAGAGCGGTGAGATCTACTTCACCGACCCGCCGTACGGCCTGGAGAAAATCGTCGACTCGCCGCTCCGCGAGATCCCGTTCGCGGGCGTGTATCGGATTGGCCGTGACGGCAAGGTCACGCTGCTTGAAAAGGGCCTCACGTTTCCGAACGGCATCGGCTTCTCGCCGGACGAGTCGACGTTGTACGTCGCGGTGAGCGATGCGCGGGCGACGCGCGTGATGGCGTACGACGTGCAACGCGACGGCACGCTGGCGCAGCCGCGGGTGTTTTTCGACGCCCAGCCGCGCCGGGAGCAGAAGCTGCCCGGTCTCTGCGACGGCCTGAAGGTCGATCGCGCGGGCAACGTCTGGTGCACCGGGCCGGGCGGCGTGATGGTGATTTCGCCGGCGGGAAAACTGCTCGGCGTGATCAACACCGGCGAGCCCACGGGCAACTGCTGCTGGGGCGACGACGGGTCGACGCTTTATATCACCGCGAACTATTTCCTCGTGCGCGTAAAGACGCTGACAAAGGGCGCGGGTTGGTGAAGGGCGAAGCCGTGAGGCGGCTGCGACGCCGTCACGGCTTGAGCCAACGCTTGAACCAGTCGCGCGCCAGCACGAGGGATTCGGGCAGCACCTTGTGCGCGGTGGCCGGCTGCACGTGGAGCACGAAGCGGTCGTCGGCGCCGGCGGCGCGATAGGCCGCGCGGGCGGCGTCGGCGCATTCCTTCAGGCCCGGGCCCGGCGTGCGCGGATCGATCTCGCCATTGATGGACAGCAACGGGCGCGGGGCGATCAGGGGCACCATGGCCGGTCCGTCGAACTCGCCGTAGATCCCTGGCGCGACGCGATCGTAGAACGTACGCACAAACTCGGCGCCGGGGTGGGCGACGCCCGAATCCTTCGCCGCCGCGTTGAAGGCGGCCTGGACCGTTTCGATGCGCGACTGCCAGGAATTGTTTTCCAATGCCCAGCGAAAGCTCTGCACGCCGATGCACGGCACCGCGACCGCGATGCGCGGGTCGATGGCGGCGGCAAGATAGGTTTCGATCCCGCCCTTTGAAAAACCGATGGCGCCAATGCGGCGTGGATCGACGTCGGCCCGCGTCTCGAGGTAGTCAATCAGCCGCATCACGTCCCAAGCCGTGTCGTAGAAGAACGGATACCCGCGGCCGGTGCGGAAGCGCTCCAGGATGGCGCCGACATACTCCGCGGACTTCGCCTCCTTGCCCGCTTTCGCGCGGGCACCGTGGAAACGGCCGTCGATCGCCACGGCCGCGAAGCCGTCGCGGGCGAGTTCGGCCAGCAACGCACGCTGGCTTTCCTTGTTTCCGCCGGTTCCGTGCAGGACGATGACCACCGGCCTGCGGCCGTTGGAGGTCGCGGATTTCACCAGGAGACCGGGGACGCGTTCGCCGGCCTCGGCGTCGAAGCTGAAGGCGGTTTCGACGAGGGCGTCGCGCGTGACCGGCGGGCTGACGTCGGCGGCGAGCGGGACGCGGGGACGATCGAGAAGTTTGAGGAAAGCGCTGCGGGAGTCGGCGGCGTGCGCTGCAAGCACGGCGAAAAACGCAAACGCGGCGAGGGGTAGCCGGGGCATGGTGAGTCGAGCAAACAGCTGTGGGCCGCGAGCGCAAGCGGGCAGGGCGCGCGGCCGTTTCGCGAAGTAACGCCGGGCCTGCAAACGAACGAGGGCGGCCTGATGAAAGCCGCCCTCGGTGGGAGTTACTTTTTGGCGAGCGCCCGGTTGAGCGCGCTCACGATCGCCTTGATGGAGGCGAGCTCGATGTTCGTGTCGATGCCGGCGCCGAACAGCGTGAGGCCACGCTCCGTTTTGATTTGGATGTAGCTCACCGCGCGCGCCTCGGAGCCCTTGCCCAGCGAGTGCTCGGCGTAGCTCAGCACTTCAAACTTTGGCAGCGCTGTCGCGGCCAGTGCGCGGGTGAAGGCGTCGATCGGGCCGTTGCCGTGGCCCAGCAGATGGTGCAGGGAGCCATCGAGCGTGACCGCGGCTTCGCAGGTCACGGAGCTGTCCCGCTCGGTGGTCTTGAAGTGCTGCAGGACGATCGGGGACGTCCGCTCGAGGTATTCGTGACGGAAGACGTCGTGGATGTCCGCCGGCTGCAATTCCGTGCCGCGGGCGTCGGCCACATCGTTGATGAGCCGGCCGATTTCCTTGTGCATCAATTTCGGCAGCGAGTAGCCGAACTCGTTTTCGAGCACGTAGGCGACGCCGCCTTTGCCGGACTGGGCGTTGATGCGGATGATCGCCTTGTAGCTGCGGCCGATGTCGGCCGGGTCGATCGGAATGTAGAGCACGTCCCACGGTTCGTTGGGTTTCTGCACCGCCCAGGATTTCTTGATGGCGTCCTGATGCGAGCCGCTGAACGCCGTGAACGTGAGTTCGCCGGCGTAGGGCTGGCGGGCGGGCACCTCGAGGCGGGTGGTGCGCTCGTAGACTTCGCGGATTTCGTTGATGTTGCTGAAGTCCAGCCGCGGATGAATGCCGTGGGTGTAGAGATTCAACGCGACGGTCACGATATCCAGATTGCCGGTACGTTCGCCGTTGCCGAAGAGCGTGCCCTCGACGCGGTCGGCACCGGCCAGCATGGCCAGTTCGGTGGCTGCGACGCCGGTCCCGCGATCGTTGTGCGTGTGCAGGGAAATCAACGTGCGGTCGCGTCGGGTGAGATGCGTCGCCATCCACTCGATCTGATCGGCGTGGACGTTCGGCGTGGCGTATTCGACGGTCGCGGGGAGATTCAGGATGATCTTGTCGGCGACGGTCGGCTGCCAGACATCGGTCACCGCCTCGCAGATCTCCAGGGCGAACTCGAGTTCCGTGCTCGTGAAACTCTCCGGCGAGTATTCAAAACGCATCCGGGTGCCGGCCGCGATGAGCGGTTGCGAGTGCTGTTTCACCCAAGCCGTGCCTTGGACCGCAATCTTCACGATGTCGGCGCGGCTCGCGTTGAAGACATGCTTCCGTTGTGCCGGCGAGGTCGAGTTGTAGAGATGGAAGATCGCGTTCTTCGCGCCTTTCAGGGCCTCGATGCTGCGGATGATCAGTTCCTCGCGGCACTGGCAGAGAATCTGGATCGCGACGTCGTCGGGGATCCGGTTTTCCTCAATCAACCGCCGGCAGAAATCGAATTCGATCTGGGAGGCGGAGGGAAAGCCCACTTCGATTTCCTTGAAACCGATGCGGACCAGCATCGCGAAGTACTCGAGTTTTTCCTCCACGCTCATTGGCTGGGCGAGAGCCTGGTTGCCATCGCGGAGGTCGACGCTGCACCAGATCGGAGCCTGGGTCAGGGTGCGGCTGGGCCACTGGCGATTGGGCAGGTTTACGGGCGGAAACGGTCGGTATTTCGTGACGGGAGCAGGTTGCATGACCAGAAATTCAACTGACAAAAAAGTAAGGACGAGAGTTTGACTGACGATCCGACCGGCAAAACCGGGCAGATAACACACGCCACACGGAGGGCGCGATAGATAACTTCAGGCGAACGCACGACCGGCCGCTAGGCGGCAACTCAGAGGTCGTGCGCGGTGGTAAGTCGAAGGGCCTGAAACAAGTCTCGCATTAGAGGACGTTGTCGTAGCGATGCGCGCGACTACAAGTCAAGGGCGGGTTCCGATGCGGGCGCGAGGTGGTAACCCGCCGCACCAAGGCGCGTCTTGCCTGTCGTGCATGACCTTGCCTCCATTCGCCCATGCCTGACGACGATGTGCCGCCATTCGATCTGGCTGGCTGCCTGGATCGGGTGCGCCAGCGCGATCAGGCGGCTGCACGGGAGCTCGTCGACCACCTTTACCCTTTGGTCATTCGCATCGTGCGTTCCCATCTGCCCCGGCGGGTCGCCGAGGAAGACCTGGCCCAGGAAATCTTTCTGAAGATGTTTACGCGGTTGTCACAGTATCAGGGTGCCGTCCCTTTCCCGCACTGGGTGTCGCGGATTGCGGTCACGACGTGCATCGATCACCTGCGGGCGCAAAAGCGCCGGCCGGAGTTTCGTTGGGCGGATTTGTCCGAGAACGAAGCCGATGTCCTCGATGCGGTGATGACCAACGAGAATGACGTGCCGGCCAATGACGCCATGGCCGCGCACGAATTGGTGCACAAGTTGATGGGCCAGCTGAAGCCCGACGATCAGTTGGTGATCCGCCTGCTCGACCTCGAGCAGAAGACCATTGCCGAGATCGCCGAGCTCACCGGCTGGAACCAGTCGTTGATCAAGGTGCGTGCTTTCCGCGCGAGACGGAAGTTGCAGAAGCTCTTTCAGGAACTACAACGAAAGGAACGATCATGAGTCACAACATCAATGATCCCCGCCATCCGTGGGGCCGCCTCACCGCCGCCGCGCGGTCGGCGCAGCAGGAAAACGCCCCGGCTGCACCCTATGGCTTTACCACCCGGGTGGCGGCACTGGCCTTCGCGCAGGAGCGGCGGGTCGTCTCGCTGCTGGAGCGCTTCGCGCTGCGAGCGGTCGGCGTGGCCGCGCTGCTGGCCCTTTGCAGCGTTGCATTGAACTACCAGGCCTTCTCGGAGTCGCCGGTGAATGCGATCGCCCAGTCCCAGAGTGAGGACGTCGATCTCACGGCAGCAGATGACGCCGTCGCACTCGTCATCGACTTCGCCGACTGATCGGATGGACGTGCCGTGGAAAGTGCTGTTCGCGTTTGTCGGCGTGTTCATCGCCGGCGCGATTTTTGGCGGTGTGTTCACGGTCGGCGTGTCGGCGCGGAAAATCGTTAACGGTCCCCGCGGCGAGCGGCCGCTGAACGTCCTGCCGCCGAGGAAGGATGCGCCCAAGACCGTCGTGGCCGGGCCCCAGGCGCCGAACCCGGGCGGGGTGCAGGCGCGTACGAATCCGATCACGCCGCAGTTGATGACGCAGTTCACGCGTCGGCTGAAACCGACGGACGATCAGCGGGAGGAATTGAAGAAGATCCTGGGCCGGGCGGGAGAGGATTTTCACCGTTTGCGGCAGGAGAATTTTGCGGACGTTGCCCGCGTCACCGAGCGGATGTATGCCGACGTGTCGGCGGTGCTTACACTCGAGCAACGCGGCGAGCTGGAAAAGATGCGCAAGCAAGTCGAGGAGCGGCTGCAGACGGATCGCAAAAAACGCGCCGAGGCTGCGACCGCCGAGGCGCAGAGTCGCGTCAATGCGAGTCCAGCGCCCGTGCGGCCGAATCCCGTTGCGCCGGTGGTGCCGTAAGGCGGCCCCCGCGCACGCGGCAGCGGTGGCGCTCCGCCGCGCTGGAGTCGACGCGTGGAATCCGGCTCCGTGACAATCGCGAATTAGCAGTTGCGCCGCCGTGATCCCGCCGCATGGTTCGCCCCGGCCAGGCGCCATGCATGGGCAGGCGCGTGAACTCCGCCAGGACCGGAAGGTAGCAACGGTAACGACGTCCTCCTAGTGCCGTGGATTGCCTGGCCACTTATTTTTTCTGCCGCGTCGCGGCAGAAGCTGAAAGTTGAAGGTTGAAAGTTGAAAGACACGTGACTGCTTGGAGTGAGGCTGGTGCGGTCCGACTTGCAGCTGGCGGACTTCCCACTTTTACCTCTCAACTTTCACCTTCGTTGTCCTCCACCTACCAGGTCATCGCCCGCAAATGGCGGCCGCAGACATTCGACGATGTCGTCGGCCAGGATCACGTTGTCCGCACCCTTAAGAACGCGATCACCCGTCAGCGCATCGCGCACGCCTATTTGTTTGTGGGTCCGCGCGGCACGGGCAAGACGTCGACGGCGCGGATTTTTGCGAAGGCGCTGAATTGCACGGATGGACCGAAGGCGGACTTCGACGTCAACGATCCGGCCTGCGTCTCGATTGCCGAGGGCTCGCATCTCGATGTGATCGAGATCGACGGTGCCTCGAACAACGGCGTCGACCAGGTGCGCGACCTGCGCGAGACGGTGCGTTACGCGCCGGCGCAGGGGAAATACAAGATCTACATCATCGACGAAGTGCACATGTTGTCGGCCGCGGCCTTCAACGCGCTGCTGAAGACGCTCGAGGAGCCGCCGGCGCACGTGAAGTTCGTCTTCGCGACCACGGACCCGCAAAAGGTGCTGCCGACAATCGTGTCGCGCTGCCAGCGCTTCGACCTCAAGCCGATTCCGAACGATCTCATCGTGGAGCGGCTGCGCAAGATCGCGGCCGAGGAAAAGATCAAGGTCAGCGCCGAGGCGCTGGCGTGTGTCGCCCGGCTCGCCGACGGCGGCATGCGCGACGCCCAGTCGATTTTCGATCAGATGATTTCGTTCTGCGGCAACGAAATCACGGAGCCGGATGTCCTCGATGTGTACGGCCTGGTGGCCGGTGAGAAGATTGCCGAACTCGCCGCCGCGCTCGCGGCGGGCGATCACCAGAAGATCGTCGCCATCGTCGACGCGTGCGACTCTGCCGGCCGCGATCTCGTGCGGCTGCTGGTCGATTTGCAGGCGCTGGTGCGCAATGCGCTCCTTGATGCGATTGCGCAGGGCGGAAAGAGCGTCCAGCTCGGGGGCGTCGCGATGACGACCGAGCAACTCACGCGAATGCTCGACGGCCTGCGCGAAGGCGAAGGCAGCGTGAAACTCGGGCTGGCGGAGAAAATTAACTTCGAGGTCACGCTGTTGAAAGCCGTCGAGGCCAGCCGTTCACGCGCGATCGACAGTCTCATCAAGGAACTCGTCGCTTTGGCCGATGAAGCGCCTGCGGCGACCGACGACGGCGAAAAAAAAAAGGGCTGATTGACCGGCTCGAAGCCCGGTTGGGCGTGGCGTTCGGCCTCAGCGCCGCCGCCGCTTCCAGCGCTCTGGCGGCAAGTGCGTTGACGGTGATGTCAGTGGCACCGGCCGCAGCTGCGGAGTCCGGTGAAGCCGCCGAAGCGGTGGCCGCCGTGGCGGTCGTGGCTGCATCGGAAGAAACGGGCGGCGCGACCTGGCCGGACGAATCCGCGGAAGCGGCGTTCCTTGCCGACGCGCGCGAACGGGGGGAGCCGGTCGTAGCCACCAAGACCGCAGACGAAGCGCCGGAGGAGAATGACAGCAAGGCGTTGCCGCCGCTGAACGAACTCGTTGAGCGCATTCCCACGGAGGTGCGGGAAACGCTCGAGGAGCTTTTCCGGGCGCGCTTCGTGAACGTGAAGCGGATGCCCAAGAAGGCGCTGAAGACCTAGGGTTTGGTCGCGGCGCGCTGATTGCTAGGCCCTCGGCTCAATCCACTCCGCGCCGACCTCGGGATGTCCGCGGATCGGTTTCGCGGGCAGATAGGCGTCGACCGGTTGGTCGGCAAACGGAGCGAGCAATCGGATCGGCACACGGCGATAGAGGCCTTCGTGGACCCCTTCAAAGTGATCGAGCCGGCGCAAGGCGTCCGGGTCGACTGACCACACTTCGCCCACCACGCCCCCGGTGTCGGTGGGAACGGAGACCAACCCCGGATAGCCGCCGAGATCGTAAAGGCGATAGCCCGGCACGGTGCGAGCGGCGGCCACGCGAGTCTGGTCGGCGAGGTGACCGTGGTTGCTGTAGCCCTGTTTCAGCGTGCCGTAGACAAAGAGCAGGGTCTTCATGCGCACGGTTTCGCTTGCGGCTGGTTTCCTGCGGGCGAAATCGGGTGGACGCTCAAGTGGCCGATGGCCGCGGCGGAGGCGCCACCAAGTCGATGACCACGGCTGTGGTGTTGTCGCGCCCGGATGCTTCCACCGCACTTTCCACCAGTCGTTGCGCGAGGCTGCGCTGGTCGCCGATCTCGGCGGGACCGCGCAGGCCCTCTGCGAGGCTGCGGTCCCACAGGCCGTCGGTCAGTCCGTCGGAGCAAATCAGAAACCGATCGCCGGGCCGGTGCCCGACTGCGCCAATATGCGGATCGATGATCTGGTGTCCGGCGCCGAGCGCCTGCTGCAGCGCGTTGCGGCGCGGATGGGTGCGCGCTTCGCGTTCATTGATGCGGCCATTGCGCCGCAACCAGCCCACGTGGCTATGGTCGTGGGTGACCTGGGACAGCGGGCCGTCGTACGGTAGATAATAAATCCTGCTGTCGCCGAGGTGCCCGAAATACATCCATTGCGGCGTGAACCAGCAGAGGCTCAGGGTGGCGCCCATGCCCGCGCACTCCTCGTAGGAGTAGCTCAGTTTCAGGAGGTCGTTGTGAATCGCCGTGAAGAGCTCCGAGAGAATGTCGGCGAAACCGGTGCCCATGCCGGCGGCCGCAAGACGGAAGGTGCGGGGAAAGAGCCGGGTGATCCGGTCCACGGCGATCCGGCTGGCAAACTCGCCGGACTTTGCGCCGCCCATGCCGTCGCTCACGGCAAACACGAAATCGCAGCCGGCGAGCGAGGCGTGACCGGTTTTTCCCAGGTACCGCACTTCATGGCCGTCGACGGCGAGGGCGAGAAAGGTGTCCTCGTTGTTCTTCCGCACCTTGCCGATGTGGGTGAGGCCCGACCAGTGGATTTCGGGCGGGGGCGTGGTGGCAGACGGGGAGGGCGGCGGTGACAGGGGTTCGGCCGCGCTCATGGATTCAATGAAGGCTTCAAGGAAAGGGCATGACCGGTGCCATCGTCGAGGATCGTGGCAAACTCAAAGTCGATGATGCAGAACCGTCCGTCGGCGATGCGGTAGGTGATGTTGCGCAGCTCGCGATCCTCGTGGCGCACGCCGTACTGTTCCAGTTCGGCGAAAAGCGCCACCTGTCGCTCCGGATTCAACTGGTCCACGCGGCCGCCGCAATTGGTCGTCACGATCTTGAGGGTTTCCGGATCCACCTCCAGCAGCTGCGGGACGAAGGTGCAGCCGCGGGTTTCCAGGTAGCGCAACACGCGGACTTCGTGCTCGAATCGTTCGCGGGCCATGTGGCCGCGGAAGATCTTGTGCACCCGGCCATCGAACCCAATCCGCACGCTGGCGCGCGCGGTGTTCTTCATTTCTTGCATGCTTGGGGCACCGAGTGTTTGCGCAGTCGTTTGCATTGGCAAGCGGCGCCGTTCGCATCAATGCAGCGGATAAATGAGAAAAGTGTCATGAATGAAACTTGTGGTTGCCTCTGGCATGTGAGCTGCTGATTTGCGGATCAGGTTTTTCTTTTGGTTTCACGGAGGAAAAGCCGTCCACGCTCCTCGAAAAAACTTCTCCCAACCCTGCCCAAACCACCGCATATGGCCAAATACAAACTGGAATACATCTGGCTCGATGGCTATCAGCCGCTCGCCAGCCTGCGCAGCAAGACGCAGATCAAAGAATTCGACAGCTTTCCCAAGCTCGCCGAACTGCCCAATTGGGGCTTCGACGGCAGCTCGACGCGGCAGGCTGAAGGCAAGAGCTCCGATTGCGTGCTCAAGCCGGTCGCCGTGTATCCGGACAGCACGCGCAAGAACGGCGTGCTCGTGATGTGCGAAGTGATGATGCCGGACGGCAAGACGCCGCACCCGTCAAACTCTCGCGCGACGATCCCGGATGACCCGGACACCTGGTTCGGTTTCGAACAGGAGTATTTCTTCTATCAGGACGGCGCTCCCCTCGGGTTCCCGAAGGGCGGCTATCCGGCCCCGCAGGGCCCGTACTACACGGGTGTGGGCTATCAGAACGTGGGCGACGTCGCCCGCGAGATCGTCGAAGAGCACATCGACATCTGTCTCGATGCCGGCATCAACCTTGAGGGCATCAACGCCGAGGTCGCCAAGGGCCAGTGGGAATTCCAGATCTTCGGCAAGGGCTCCAAGAGCGCGGCCGATCAGATGTGGGTCGCCCGTTACATTCTCGCCCGTCTCGGTGAGAAGTACTGCATCGACATTGAATGGCGCTGCAAACCGATCCTGGGCGCGTTCAACGCCTCGCTCGACTGGAACGGTTCCGGCATGCACTCGAATTTCTCCACCAAGCACCTGCGCGAAGTCGGCGGCAAAGCCTACTTCGAGAAGCTCATGGCGGCCTTCGCCAAGCACATGGACGAACACATCGCGGTCTACGGTCCGGAAAATCACCTGCGCCTCACGGGCCTCCACGAGACGCAGTCGATCGACAAGTTCACCTACGGCCTCGCCGATCGCGGCGCGTCGATCCGCATGCCTCACAGCTTCGTCAACAACGGCTACAAGGGCTACCTCGAAGATCGCCGTCCGAACTCCGCGGCGGACCCGTATCTCGTCGCCGGCCGGATCATCAAGACGATCCAGACGGTGCCGACGACCTGATCGCCGTAGCATCGATTCCTTCCGCTGATTTCAAAACGGCGCCACCTTCCCGGTGGCGCCGTTTTTTCTGGGAGCATGCGCCGGGTGCGCGCAAGGTGACGCCCACGTTTGCAAGCGACCGACTCCAGTTCCGCGCGCTCCTCCCGCTGGGAATGGGCGCAATTGACGCTGCTCGGCGCGAACCTGATCTGGACCACGCTCTGCCTCGGCGGCTACCGGTCAGAGACGATGGTCGTAACCACGGCGCTTGCCGGCGCTCTGTTTGTCCTGCATCTGGCCGCCCTCGCGTACGAAACTCCGGCGCTTCCGCGCCATCGCGCCGATCTCTGGCTGCTCCCGTTCCTCGGCTACGTAGTGCTGAACATCCTGCTCGTGTCGCCCGTCCCGTGGCTCGGCTGGCGTGACGCGTGGAACTGGACGATGATGATTGCGACGTTCAGCGTGGTGCTGAACGGCATCCGGTCAGCCGCCCCGCGCCGCGTTCTGTTAGGCGTCCTCATCGGGCTCGGCTTGATCGCGGTCGCGATGGGCTGCTACCAACGCTTCGTGGCACCCGGCTGGCTGATGCTCGGCCGACATCAGGTTGACCAATTCCTCCACCGCGCGAGCGGACCGTTCGGCATTCCCAACAGTCTCGCGGCGTTGCTGCTGCTGCTCCTGCCGGCGGTGAGCGTACGGGCTTTTCGGCGCTCCGCGTCGGTGACGCAACGCGTGCTGTGGGGCTGGATCGGCGCGGTGTTTGCCTTCGGCTTGCTGCTGACGCTGAGCCGCGGCGCCTGGCTCGGCTTGGCGCTCGCCTGCGTGATCTGGCCGCTCGCGATCCGTCGCTGGCGTTGGTCGCGCCGCCTCGCCGTCGCCGTCGCTGTCTCGATCGGACTTTCGGTGGTGGGAGCCGTGGCTTACCAGGCGTCTCCCGGTGTGCGGGATCGCGTGGGCCAGTTGGTGACGCACGGGGGCGAGCTGAGCCGGCCGATCCTGTGGCGGGCCGGCTGGGAGTTGTTTCGCGACCGGCCGCTGACTGGAACCGGCGGCGGCAGCTACAATACCCTTTTCGAGCGGCACCGGCCAAAGGGGTTCATCGACGATCCGCAATGGGCGCATAACGACTATCTGAATACGCTGAGCGACTACGGGCTGATCGGCTTCGGCCTCTTCTTTGGGGTCGTGGCGAGCGTGGCGTGGCGCAGCTGGCGTCAGGCGGGCGCGAACGACCGGAGAAGTCGCGCCGGCCGCGACGCCTTTGCAGTGGGTGGCGGACTAGGCGTGGGCTTGCTGGCGTTCGCGATCCACCTCGGGGTGGACTTTCACTGGAAGATTCCCGCGCTCGCGCTGGCGTTTGCCACCTGTGCGGCGCTGGCGGTGCCGCCGATTTCCCCCGCACCGTCCGCAATCGTGACCCGCCCGCGCCGCCGCTGGGCAAGGGGAGCGGCTTGGGCGGGAATGGTGGCAACGGTCCTCGTCGTGGTGGGCGTGGTCCGGATGCAGCAAGCCGAGGCGCTGCGGAATGAGGCGCGGCAGGCGATCGACCGGCAGTTTCACGGGCGCACGGGACCGGATGCGGCCGGGCTGCGCGAAGCCATGGGCGCGTTGGAGCGGGCGGTGGCGCTGGATCCGGCGAACGCCCAGGCGTGGTCGGATCTGGCGTTTGTGCGGGCCCTGCAGACGTTCGCCGAATCTGGCCGAGGGCCCGCTTGGGGTGAGGCGGCGGAAATTGCGGCCCGCCGCGCCATCGCCGCTTCGGGGGTCGTCCCCGAATTCTGGATTCGACTGGGCGTGGCGCTCGACCTGCGCGGCCAGACGGACGCGGCGCGCGCGGCCTTCGAACGGGCCCGCGATCTCGCCCCGCAGCACTCGCACGTGTGGTATTACTACGCATGCCATCTCTCACGCGATACGAAGCAGCGGGAGGCGGCGCTCCGTGCTGTTGCAATTTGTTTATCCCTTGACCCTGGCAACACCGAGGGAGAAGCATTAAGAGCGAAGTTAAACGTGCGCCCGTAACGGCGTTTCCTCGTCCCATGACCTTACTTTGCCGTTCGATTCTGCTCTGCGCGCTGACCTGTCTGCTGTGGCTGCCGGCCACCGCGCAAGCGGCGGTGGCCAGCCCGGCCCCCGCGTCGATGGTCGTGGGAGCGATCAAGGCGTCCAATGTTCGCGGCGACGTCCGAAAGATCAATCTGACCGACAAGAGCGAGACGCCGTTGAAAAACAACGACACGCTCATCCAGGACAACGCGATCGTCACCGGCAAGGGTGAGAGCAGTGTCGTCCTGGTGTTCGCCAACGGTTCGACGGTCCGGGTGGGCAGCGATTCCCGCCTCGAAATTCAGGAGTTCCTGATGGATCCGTTGCAAGCGGACGTGCCCAATGTCGCGGCGTTGACCGCGGAGCCGACGCGTTCCCAGACCAATCTGCGCCTCGAATTCGGCGAGATGGTCGGCAACGTGAAGACGCTGAATCGCGCGGCCGGCTCGACGTTTTCGGTCAGCACCCCGGCGGGCGCCGCCGGTATTCGCGGTACCACGTTTCGCATTGTCTATCGCCCGACCGGCAACGGCCGTGCTTTCAATTTCCAGCTGAGCACATCTGAAGGCGTCGTGCTCTATGAGGGCACCACGCAACTCGGCGCGGCGGCGGTGAACGTCCCGCTTGGTCAGCAGATTCAAGTCGTGGCCCAGGTCGATCCTACGACCAACGCCGTCACGATCAGCGTTCCCACCAGCGGACCAGGCGGACCAGGTGGAGCCGGTGGACCGGGCGGTCCGCTCGGCACGGTGCCGATCTCGCCCGAAGCGGCGGCCGCGCTGCAGTCGGCCACCCTGCAAATTCTCCAGACGCAGCAGCAGTCGCGTTTCAGCCAGGTCGACATGGATCAGGCTCAGCAGCAGAAGAACCAGGCGCCGAAGCCCGGTTCCAACACCCAGGGCCCGCCGCCGTCGCCGTTGCAGCAGAGTGAGGGGCAGCCGCCGCCGCCGCCGTCAGCTCCGCCGCGGACGACTCCGGGTGACGGTCGCTAAGATCGCGTGTTGCCTTCGGCCGCGCGGTGACGGTTGCCAAGGAAGCCGCGTCGGCGCGGCCCGCGGGCCGAATGAGCTTTCATTTGATCTTCGCCTGGGTAGCGTCGCGCACTGTGTCGAAACTCTCGCGGGCGAAGTTCGATTGGCGTTACCTCCTTCTGCTGCCAATCCCCTTCTTGTGGGCGCTGCTGGGACAATTTCAGTTCCTGAGCGGGCTCGAAAACAACCTGCTCGATCTCCGTTTCCGGCTGCGCGGAGAAATTGAAGCGCCGGTCAAACTCATCTACGTCGATCTCGACACGCGCGCGCTGCAGGAGCTGGGCGAGCGTCCCTGGAGTCGCGAGAAATTCGGCCTCGCCGCCGCCGCGCTGATCGAGAAGGGCGGCGCTCGGGCGGTGGGCTTTGATTTCGTTTTCTCCGGCCTCAGCTACTCGGAGATTGTCGACAAGAAGAAAGCCAGCGACGGCAACATCGCGTTCGCCCGCGTGATTCGGAAACACCCGAACATCATTCTCGCCGTCCAGTACACCGAAGGCCAGGCCGTCACGCAGGCCGACCAGACCGTGCGCCGGCTGCCGCTCCTGCGCCGGAACATGACGGATCGTTCGAAGAACGATGTGCCGGAGATGCCGCAGTATCCGCTGGTGACGCCCACGTGGGGCCGCGTCGGGCTGATCGACTTCGACACCGAATACGGCGGCGACGTCGTGCCGCGGTGGGTCCCGATGTTCGCGCACACGGTCAACCCGACGCTGTATCACATGTCGCTGCAGCTGGTGTTGCAGGCTCTCGGTCTGGACGAGCAGGCGGTGAAGATCTACGGCGACCGGCTCGAGATTGTGCACAAGGACGGCCGCGTCGCGCTCACCGTGCCGTTGCGCGAAGGGCAACTGGTGGAGGTCAATTGGTTTTCCCGCTGGGGCCATCCCGACCTGAATCCGCGCGTGAGCCTGGCGGACGTGCTCGGTTACGAACGCAAGCTCACCTCGGAAAAGGCCGAGGAGCGCGCCGCGGCCGAGGAGTATTTTGCCTGGTTCCGGGGTGCGATCGTGCTGATCGGGCCGACCGACACCCTGCTGCAGGATCTGGCGCCGTCGGGCATGGAAAGTACGCCGGTGCCGAAGGTGGGTGTGCACGGCAACATGGTGAAAACGATCCTGTCGGGAAAATTCCTGACGCACGTCTCGCCCTGGGTGACGTGGGTGAACGTGTTCCTGCTGACCGCGCTGGTGACCGCGCTGGCCATGAAGGGCGGCGCGCGCGGCCTGTGGTACAAGTTGTCGGCCGTTGCGCTGGTGGCGCTTTACTGCGGCCTGTGTGTGAGGCTGTTCAAGGACGGTCATCTGGTGCTGCCGATGGCCGCGCCACTCGGGGCGGCGCTGTCGACCAGTTTCGCCGGTGTGATTTGGCGGCTGTTGCTGGAGGAGAAACAGAAGGGAAGGATCAAGGGAATGTTTGGCACCTACGTGTCACCTCAGCTGGTCGACAAGATGATCGATTCAGGCGAAGCGCCGCAGCTCGGTGGCCACGAGGAGGAAATCACGGCCTATTTCAGCGACATTCAGAGCTTTTCGTCCTTCTCCGAAAAACTGCCGCCCGCGAAGCTCGTGGAGCTGATGAACGAGTATCTGACGGCGTGCACCGACATCGTGCAGGAGCAGGGCGGCACGCTCGACAAGTACATCGGTGACGCCGTCGTGGCGATGTTCGGCGCGCCGATTGCGCTGCCGGATCACGCGTATCGCGCCTGCGTCGCGACGCAACTGGTCCACCAGAAACTCGGCGAGCTGCGCGCGAAGTGGAAGGCCGAAGGCGACAAGTGGCCCGAGATCGTCTGGAAGATGCAGTCGCGCATCGGACTCAACAGTGGCATGGCGACCATTGGCAACATGGGGAGCCGGACCCGGTTCAACTACACCATGATGGGCGACAACGTGAATCTCGCCGCGCGCATGGAGTCCGGCGCGAAACGCTGGGGCGCCTACACGATGGCCACCGAGGCGACAAAGCGCGCGTGCGAGCAGCACGGCGATCGCGTCGTCTTCCGCGCACTGGGGAAAATCCAGGTCATGGGACGCCAGCAGGCCGTGCCGATCTTTGAGATTGTCGGGTTGAAGGAGTCGCTCCCGCCGACCGCGCTTGAATGCATCGCGGTGTTTGAGCGCGGACTCGAACGCTACTACGCGCGCGACTGGGATGGGGCCGTCGCACTCTTCCAGCAAAGCGCAACCCTCGAGCCCAACCAGCCGGGCAGGACTCCCGGGGTGAAAACAAATCCCTCGCTCGCTTTCATTGAAGTCGTGGAGGAGCGCCGGACCGATCCTCCCGCGCCGGATTGGGACGGACGCTATGTGATGACGGAGAAGTGAGTCCGGTTCAGATCCTTCAGGTGTTTCGAATCCGGGAGGCTTTGCTCGGCTTCGATTTCCTCAGTTCCTCGAGCGTTTTCAACCGTTTGGGATCGAGCTCAAACTCCCGTACGAGCCGGTCGGTGACATCGACGCGCTGCGACTCCGGGACTCCTTTTAGCGCCGTCCCGTCCCACTTCGAAACCAGCTGCGTCACGCCCATCTCTCGCTGGATTGCCGGAATCTGTTCCTTCAAGGCGGCCATCGCATCGTCGGCCGGCGCGGTGCCGAACACCTGTTGGTGGGAGCGTTCCTGCGCGGCTGCGATCTGTGCGCTCAGCTCCCTCACTTTCGCTGCATCTCCTGCCGCCTGCGCGGCTTTGCCGGCCGCAAGGGTCGCATTCCGGGTTTGAGTCTCCGCCGCGCTCCAGAAATGCGCGTAGGCCAGCGCGCGTGAATCGTACACGCCCACGCGCTCCACCGCTGCGACCCGGGACGAAGATTCTGCTGCGAAGGCTGACACTCCTGCCAGCGTGACCGCCAGTCCGAGTAAGCTGGCCCAGGGAAGTGATGGCTTCATGTGAAATGTGGTTTGAGGTGTGACGCCAGTATCGCGGATTCCGGTCCGAACCGTGAATCGATAATTTCGATTCAGTCCATCGCGGCACACGATGCCGGCCCGGGGATTGCACCCTTCGCCCCGCCCTGCTGTGCTGCCGGCGATCTCGTTTGTCACCGACGCATGCTCAATCCGCATCACCTCGAGCTTTTTTATTACGTCGCGCGACACCGCGGCATCAGCCGGGCCGTGCGTCACATGCCCTATGGGATTCAGCAACCCGGGCTCAGCGGGCAGCTCCTGCAGTTGGAAAAGCAACTCGGCACCAAACTTTTTCTGCGCACGCCCTTTGCCCTCACGCCGGAAGGCGAGGCGCTGTATGGATTCGTTCGTCCCTTCTTCGAGCAGCTCGATGCCATGGAGCATCAGCTGCGCACCGGATTCGGACCGCAGCTCCGACTGGGTGCCGCGGAGCCCGTGTTGCGGGACCACCTGCCCGCCGTGCTGCGCGAGGTGCAGCGCGCGCATCCGGCGTTGCGGCTGCAGCTTCGTTCCGGCTACCAGCCGGAATTCGAATCGTGGCTGCTCGACCGCGAGATCGATCTCGCGGTCACTGCCCTCGATCGCCGGCCCGCTCCCGGTCTGTCCCGCCAGCTGCTCGCCCGCCTCCCGCTCGTGCTGCTTGTGCCGAAGCGATCACCGCTGCGCGATGCCGCCTCGCTCTGGGCGCGCCCCGCGTTCAACGAACCGCTTATCTCGATCCGGGAAAGCGAGACCATCAGCCGTCACTTTCAACGCGGCCTCGTTCGTTACCGCCGCGCGTGGACGCCGTCGATTGTCGCCAGCTCGCTTGAAACCGTCGCTCAGTTTGTCGCCGACGGTTACGGCCTGGGCGTGGGTCTCGCCGGCACTGCGCTCCATCGCAACGTGCGCGCGCTGCCGCTCGACGATTTTCCCGTCGTGGAAATTGTCGCGCTGTGGCTCGGTCGCCCGTCGCCGGTGGTCACTGCCGCGCTGGACGCCATGCGCACCTACGCCGCGGCCCGCTGGCCGGTTGCCGGCAGTTGAACCCGCCCTACGACCCGATTCGTTTGCCGCACCCCGCCCAAGGTAAGGGTGGATTCCAGCGCCAATCAGCGCATCGTCACGTCCACCCCTATGCACCTCCTTCGCGTTTTCCTCTTCTCGCTTTGCTGCCTGCGTGCTGTCGCGCAGGACGGCTTCGTCCCTCTCTTCAACGGCAAGGATCTCACCGGCTGGGACGGCGAGCCCGGCCTCTGGACCGTGGAAGACGGCGTCATTGTCGGCACCAGCGAAGTCGGCCGCCCGAAGACCAACTCGTTTCTGATTTGGAAAGGCACGGCCAGGGATTTCGAATTGCGCGCCACGATCCGCATTATCGGAGACAATAATTCCGGCATCCAGTATCGCAGCCGCCGCCTGCCCGAGATCACACCATGGACAATTCTTGGCTACCAGTGCGACGTCCACCCGGTCGACGTTCACACGGCGATGACCTATGAGGAACGCGGCCGCGGCATCTTCGGCTACAACGGCGTCGACGTCGTCATGGATCCGACGGGCCAGCGCTGGCAGGTGGGGGAACGCCCGCGTGTGACCGCGGATCTTTCGCAATGGAACGAGTTCACGGTCATCGCTCGCGGCAATCGGCTCGAGCACAAGATCAACGGCCGGACCACGTCGGTCTTCGTCGATCACGACGAGAAGAACCGCGCCCTTGCCGGACTCATCGCCATCCAGCTCCACGCCGGTACTCCGCACAAAACCTACGTGAAACAAATTCTGCTGAAGACGCTCGATGACGGTCCGGTTCTCCGCTTCGACGAAGCCGCCCTGCCTGCCGGCGCGAAGAAGATCGACAAGCCCAAGGTCGTCAGCGCGCAGGGCAAGAATCCACCGGCGAAAAAAGCGGGCGCGCCGGCAGCGAAGTAGTCGCGACCGCGTTTCCAGGATCAATTCCAACGGGGGCTGCCTGTTACTTGATAGAAGAGACCCTGCGGGAGCGCCGTCAACGCCTCGTAGCTCGCAAGGAACTTCACGCCACGTTTCTTTCCTGAGAGGCCGCGCCTCGCGCACGTGGGCGCTAACATGTAACAGGCAGACCCCGCGGCTTCCTCCGCGCTCGCGCACGATCGCGATGACGTTCGGACTGAAGAAGGGCATTGATTTTCGGCCCGGCGGTTTTCAGTAATCGAACATCAGCCCCCGCGATATCTTTACCTTCTTTGTCGGCCAAGGCCTGTGGGTGTGGCTCCACGCCGCGATGGGCGGCGCTTTTCTGACGCTGGCCGCCGTGCTGTGGTACATGGTGATCGATCCCAAAGGGCCGGGCGGTGGAGCGTTCCTGGCGTTCCTCGGCTTCTGTGTCGCATGGGCTGTGCTGCTGCTGCTTTCCACCGTCGTCGCCGTACTCTGGGCTCGGACCTCCCAGCTGCATTGGGCCCTGTGGATTGCGCTGATCCTGGGCCTGTGGATCGCGGTCGGGCTGTTGTGGACCTTTCTCTTCATGGCCTCGGATCCCAACTATCCCCATCGCCTGCTTCCGGGGCGGATCAGCTTCGGCGCGCTGACGGTTGCGATTTATCTCGGCAATCTCGCCATGCTTGCCCGGGTCCGCGGCGGCGGGTGATGACTCGGCCAGTTTGAAACGGAAGGGCCCCGTTAGCCGACCCCGTGCGAGGTGCGCGCCTTTCGGGCGTCTTCATTAAACTTCGTTCCGCCGGGGTTCGAATCGGCACCGGACCGTTCTGCTGGCGGCCAAGGACGGGCGGTTGAATTTCCGGGCGACGCCTCCGGATTGAGCGGAGTGAAGTTGAACCACAGATACGGATTCGTGCGCAGGAGAGCCTCCACGCCGCGAAGGACCAATTGGAAATGGGCCCGGGCCCGATCGAGATTCTCTTCTTTGGTGCCGGCGTCCGGCTCGAACACCGGGAAGCCGTGGACTTCGGAGTGGCCGGGTTCCGCGGGCACGCTGACGCAAAACGTCACGGGACGCTGAAACATGATTCCCAGATGATAAATCGTAAACGGGAACCAGCGCGGCACGCCGAGGAATACGAAAGCTTCCAGTTTGGCGCTGTAGCCAACGCGGTCGCACTTCATGGCGATGGACTCGCCTGATTCCACGGCCTGCTTGAGGGCGAACAGCAGATTCTCCTTTTCGTTCACCCAGATGAAGGTCACGCCCGCGTTCCGCTGCGCGGCGAGCTGGCGCAGGTTGGCCGGATCGCCGAGCCGATAGCGGACCATCTGGACGCGGCGGCGATAGCGGCCGAGAAAAAAGCCGAGCAAGTCGGAGTTGCCCACGTGAAAGGATCCCAGCAGCGCCGGCCGGCCGGATTCCATCAGCGCGGTAAAATCCCGACAGTCGGGCAGCGATCGACAGTGGTGCTCCCTGCCTTCCGTCACGACGAGCCGCAGCAGATGCATCTGCGCGAAGGTCAGGAAATGCCGCCGGATTTCCCGCCACGAAGGCGGTCGGCCGAGAATTGCCGTGAGGTAGCTTCGCGAATGTCGGCGCGGCTCGCGAAAAATAATCACCGCGACCCATACGCCCAGCTGCAGCACCAGGGAGAACACGGGTGCAGGCAGCCAGCGCTCTGCCGTCCGCAACAGGAAGTGCGCGGAGGTTGTTTCCAAGTGGAAGACCGGAGGGCGTGCGGAAGGCGCCGCGATCGCGCGCGGCCCAGGCAGCGGTGGTCGTGGCCGGTTCATCGGGAAGGCTTGAGCGGAGTTGGACCCGGAGGTTCCGGCCTCAGCGGCAACAATTCTCACCGGCACAGCTTAGCAGCCTGAAATCACGTCCCGTATGGGGTCTGCACCTTCCCTCAGGCCGCGGAGTCCTTGCCGATGCCGTACTCCGGGCTTGTGCCGATTTCGGATCGTGTCCAATCGTCCGCCGCGTGGAATCGCCCCATTCCGAGCAAAGCCAGTGGTTCGTCGCCGAGGTGCAGCCGCACGAGGCGCACCTTCGAAACTGGCTGGGTGCGCGTTTTCCTTCCCTGGTGGATCGCGACGATTTGGTGCAGGAAAGTTTTTTGCGCGTGCTGAAGGCGCGCGCGGCGGGACCGATTGCGAACGTGCGCGCGTTCTTGTTTACCACGGCGCGCAACCTGGCGCTCAATCATCTGCGCGATCGGCGTCACTCCCATCCGACGGGAGTGGGGGAAACAGATCCGGCGGGTGTCTTGGATGGTCAGGCGGACACCTCGGAAGCGGTTGCCCGCCGCCAGGAGCTCGAACTCTTGCAGGAAGCCCTCCAGTCGCTGCCGGACCGTTGTCGCGAAGTGTTCACGCTGCGCCGCATCCATGGATTGTCGCAGAAGGAAATCGCCGCGCGGCTCGGCATCGCGGAGAAGACCGTGGAGAACCACAGCCTGCTGGCGTTGCGGCGCTGCGTGGAGTTCTTTCGGGAACGGAACGTCCCGGTTCGTCCGGGCGAGTCCAGGCCGCCGGTGGCGTCGGAGTTCCAGCCGACGAAAGGCGATCCGACATGAACGAGGCCGCGTTTTCAAATGCAGGTGAATCATCCGAGCGCGTTGCAGCCCGGTGGGCGCTGCGTTGTGCCGACGGGCTGTCGCGCCGTGACGAGGCCGCGTTGGCGCAATGGCTCGCCGCCGATCCGGGCCACGCGCGGCTGTTGGCCGACTATCGGGGGGCTTGGGGCCGCTTCGAGCCCCTGGCTGCCGCCACGCTCGCCGGGATCGATGCGGACGGACGTCGTGCGCTGCGCGAGGACCGCCCGCGCGCCTGGCGCTGGGTCTGGCCCGCAGTGACGGCGATGGCGGCCGCGATCGTGATCGTGTTTTACCGGGCGCCGGATGTTCCCACGGCGGTCGCGCACCTCGCCGCCGCGGAGGCCCGGCTCCCGCCCCCCTGTGAACAGCAGACGTTGCCCGACGGCACCGTCGTCGAGCTCAACCGCGGCGCGGAACTGGCAGTGGAGTTTTCCGCGGCGATCCGGCGTGTGCGGCTGATCCGCGGCGAAGCGAGTTTCGCCGTCGCGAAGAATCCGCAGCGGCCGTTCGTGGTGGTTGCCGACGGCGTCGAAGCGCGCGCCATCGGCACCGCCTTCAACGTGAGTCACGGCGGCGGCGGCGTGGAGGTGCTCGTCACGGAAGGCACCGTCAAGGTTGATAATCCCGGATCCGTTGCGTCGGCTCCCGTGGAGTCCTTCGTGTTGAACGCCGGCCAGCAGGTGGCGGTGGGGGCGGGAACAGCGGCAGGACACTCCGCGGTGACCACGCTGACGCCGGCGCAGGTGCAGGCTCGGCTGCGGTGGCAGCCGCGTTTGCTGGAATTCGACGACGCGCCGCTCGCGGAAATCGTGCGCGCCTTCAATCAGCGAAATCCCGTTGAGCTCGTGATTGGTGATCCCGCGCTCGCGGCGCAGCGCATGACCGCGACGTTTCGGTCCGACAACGTGGAGAGTTTTGTCCGACTGCTCGAAACCAACTACGGGATTCGGCTGAGGCGCGGGCCGGACGGCCTCCTGCGGTTGAGCCGGCGGTGACGTGCCGGCGCGATTTTGTTTTGGGGGATTCAGCCGCGCCGCGGGTCTTTGGGGCGTAAACCCACCGCACGTTGTGATTCCGCTCCTCCTCTTCGTCCTGTCGTTCCGCCGTCGCCACGCTCGCCCCTTCCTCTTCGCCGTTGCGTGCGGCCTGGCCGTCGGGGCCGAACCGGTCAGGATTCGCTTTGACCTGCCGTCCGGCGACGCGCGGCCGATGCTGCGGGAATTCGCCACTCAGGCGAAGCGCGAGATCGTGTTTCCCGTGGGCTCGGTCGAGGGCGTGAAGTCCAACGCGGTCCGCGGCGAAATGACCCCGCAGGAAGCGGTTGACCAGATGCTGGCGGGGACCCCTCTGGTCGCTGTCGCCGACCCGCGCACGGGAGCGTTTGCCATCAAGAGGGACGCGTTCCCAAACGCACCCCGGGCGGCGCTCGAGACGGCCGCCGTCCGCCCGGGCCCAAAGGCCGTTCCCGCTGCTCCCGCAGAAACGCTGGTGCTGAGTCCGTTTGAGGTCAGCGAAGCGTCCGACAAGGGCTACGGTGCGCTCAATTCGAATTCCATCACCCGCTTCAATGTGGAACTGGAGAAGATGCCGGTGTCGGCGGACATCCTGAACGAGTCGTTCATGACCGATGTGGGCGCGACGGGCGTCGAAAGCCTGCTGCGTGAATATGCGGCGGGTGCCGGGAGCTACGGCGGCGATCCCGCGGCCGTCGCGGGAGCGAACAACCCGATGGATCGTTTCGACACCAACCTGTCGCTGCGCGGCATGGGCGCGCCCACGGTGCAGCGCGATGCCTTCATGCCGGCGCGCGCTGCGAGCACCAGCATGGGCTTCACGACGAATTTCGACATCGAGCGCGTCGAGGTGATCAACGGGCCGCAATCGCTCCTCTACGGCTTTTCCGGTGCGGGCGGCGCCATCAACCTCGTGCCGAAGCAGGCGCGCTTCGGGCGCCCCGATCAGGGATCGTTTCGTTTCCAGGTCGACCAGTACGGTCACAAGCTGGGGCTGCTGGACGCCGGCGCTGCACGGAAGGACCTCGCCCTGCGCTTCGTCGCCACCCGCCAGACGCTCGGCAACCGCCGGGCGTTCATCGACGGTGATCTCGACGGCCTCTATGGCCAGCTCGCCTGGCGGATTCTCGGTCACACCACGGTGCGTATCAGCGAAGGCTATACGAACTACGTCCGCCTCTACCAGAATCTCACGACGCTCACCGCGCTGAGCAACGCCAACGACGCCCGCAACGGACTCAGCCTGCGGTATCTCCTCGCGACCAACCAGATTGCCGCCGCCGCCAATGGCCAGCCGAGCGGCGCCGGTGTGATCGGCAACGGCACGCTGAACTGGGACAACGTCGATTCGACGGCGGGCCGCTTCTTCACCGACTTCACCCGGGCGCACAATCACGCCGTGACCGTCGACTCGGTGTGGAGCCGCCACTTCTCGACCCAGCTCGCCCTGGGTTACGCGGACAACAAGGCCTCGCGCTTCGCCAACGGCCTGGCGCAGTTCGTGGCGCCCAACGTCGCGGCCAATCCCACCGGCACCTGGGCGGTGGCACCGACCACCGTCAGTCTCGTCGGCCACACCCGCGCCAAGGCGCTGCGGTTTTCCGGCGTGCTGACCCACGGCCTTTTCGGCGGCCGCGCCCAGAGCCAGACGGCGTTCGGGGCCGACTACACGCGCACGGTGTTCAATCGCGTTTCACGCAGCTACGCCCTCGCCGGTGCCGACGGAAACGCGTTGGTCAATCCGAGCCCCACCGCGGCGGCCAACGGCTTCACCCTCCTCGCCCGGACCTACTGGGCCGTTCCCAACGGCCCGCAGCGCGACATCGGGACGTTTGAACCCGGGGCGCGGACGATCGCGTATGCGGGATCCAATTACACCGAGGTGGGGACCAACGAACCGGTGCCCGCGCTGGTGTCCGCGTCCAACCCTCTGGGCCTGACTGGCCGCGGCCAGAATGCGCGCAACAACAACGACACGGGCATCAAGGGCGTCTATGCGGCGAATTTCATCACCTGGCTCGACGGGCGGCTGACGACGCTCGCCGGGCTGCGCGCGGGTGAGGTGCACGCGGTCCGCGATGACTTCGGCACCGTGGCGGTGCCGAGTGTCCGCAACATCGCGGACACCACGGCAGTGAGCTTCAACCTCGGCGCGAACTTTGCCGTGCGCGACGGCGTGCGGCCGTACGTGAGTTTCTCCGACTCGCTGACGCCGCCGGCCGCGGTGCGGACCGATCCGTACGGCGAACCGCAGGGCAATTCGCGCGGCACCGGCGGGGAGGTCGGCGTGAAGTTTTCGAATCTCCGCCGCACGATCTCCGGCTCGGTCGCCTGGTTCCTCGCAAATTCCTCGAACGAGGGCTATCAGATCATCGGTGCGCTGCCGGCGTTGATCAACCCGGACGGACTCAACGGCGAGGATCGCAATCCCGACAGCTCGATCACGGTCAAACGGCGCTCCAGCGGCGTGCAGGTTGCTGCGACCGCCGCCCTGCGCGACAACTGGCGCGTGCGGCTTTCGGCCTCGCACTTCAACAGCGTCATCGCGACGGACAAGAGCTACCGGCAATACTACAACGACCAGTTCCACGCGAATGCGCAGGGTCAGGTCACCTACCGCGATGGCACGCCCGTATATGTCAGCTCCACCGCGACGCAGGTGGTCAGCGCGACGACCGCGGCCGCCGTGCCACTGACGATTGCGATGATGAACACGGCGGGCAACCGCTACTACGCCAATCCGGCGCCGGAGACGGCCCGCATCAATCCTGCCTCGGGCGCGGCGACGGTTCTCCGCACGGTCGATCCGGTGCATGGGCCGATCCTCACCGGTGCCACCGGGCTGCCGATTTCAGCGCTGCAGATTGCTCCGCTCGCCGAGGCGCCGCCGATCGGCAACGTCGTGGTATCGCGGGCCGGCGACCTGGCGACGGGCAATCCGAAGTACAGCGCGAACCTGACGGCCATCCACACCTTCACTGTGGGATGGCTGCGTGGCGTGCGCATCGGCGGGACGGCGGCCAAGTCCTGGACCGTGACCGCGTATCCCTACTATGAGGGCGGTGCGTCGGTGGCCAAGCCCCGGCGGATGTTCATGATGCCGCGTCCGGTACGTTTCGACGGCATCCTCGGCTACGAACGGCGGCTCGGCCGCTATAGCTTTTCGACCCAGCTCAATGTCTCCAATCTTTTCAATCGCTACGACGTCGTGTTGCTCCCGAGTGCAACCACCGGCTTCGGCGGCGCCCGCGGCTCCGGCATCGGGGCCACGTTCAATGCCGAGCCAAGGATGTACGTATGGTCGGCGACCGTGGGCTTTTGACGCTGCGGTTCAACGATCGCATTCAGGCTGCGGCCGCGGCGTTGGCGCGTTTCCAATGGCCGTTCGCAACACCCCTTGCGTCTCAGGCCCGCGACGACGCAGAATTCAGCGCCCCCTCCCCCCCCATGAGACTATCCCCTGCCGACTGCGTCGGCTTAGCCTGCGCCCTTGTCACGGCTCTCGGCCTCGCGTCCGGCGCGTTGTCCGCCCAGACCGCCCCGCTCACGCCGGTGACGCCGATGACGCCAGCGTCGGCCAGTCCGGTCGTCGAGCTGAGTCCGTTCACCGTCAACACGTCCAAGGATCTGGGATACACCGCGGAGAACACCCTGGCCGGCAGCCGGCTCAACGCGCGGCTGCGCGACACCGCAGGCTCGGTGTCGGTGTTTACGAAGGAGTTCCTCGACGACCTCGCGATCACGGACATCGCGCAGTTGCTCGACTACACCGTGAACTCGGAGATGGACACGAATGCCTGGCAGGCGGGGTCCGGCCAGAATCCCTCCATCACCGGCGAAAATCTGCTGAACCGGACAATCATCCGGGGGCTCGCGGCGAGCCAGGGCATGGACTACTTCATGGCGATCACGAATGGCGATCCCTACCGGGTGGGGCGCTTTGACGACACCCGCGGGCCCAACAGCATCCTGTTTGGCATTGGAGCGCCCGGAGGCCTGCTCAACCAGTCGTCCAAGGTCGCCCGCACGCACGGGAACAGTGCGTCGATTCGCTACGGCTTCGGCTCCTGGGAGCGCAGCCGGATCGAACTCGATGCGAACCGCGTCCTGCTGAAGGACAAGCTGGCGCTGTCGATCGCGGCCCTCGACCAGGAGAATGGCGGATGGCGGCAGTTCGATTTTCAGGACAAGGAGCGGATCTTCGGCGCCATCACGTTTCGGCCGCATCGCTCGCTCACGTTGCAGGCGATGGGCGAGACCGGACGCGATGCGAGCGCTGTGATGAAGACGATGCCGCCCTCGGACGAGGTGCTGGCCTGGTACGACAACCGCACGGCGCGCGGCGTGGATGCCGTCACCGTTGCGCCGACGACGGCCGCACCCACCGCGGCGCTCGTGGCCCTCGGGATCACGGCGCGCAACGGCACTTCGGGCGGTCAGAACCGGCGCGCGACGTTCGTCGAGAACAACGGGACCATCTTCGATGCCATCGGCACGTATCTGACCGGCACCTACAACAACGCCGCGGTGCGCGCGCCGGACGGGACGCGGGGTGTCACGGGATCCGGCCTCGTGCTCAACGATCCCGCCTTCTATCCACGCTGGGCCAACGCCGGTGGTCCGGGCATGTCGCGCCAGCAGAAGTTGTACAACTACACGCTCTCAGCCGACTGGCAGCCCACGCGGAACTGGGTCTTCAATGCCGCGCACCACTACCAGCAGACGACGTTGACCAGCCGCATTCTCGTGGGAACCGATCCGACGTTGCGCGGCGATCCCAATCGCACGCTCGGGCTGAACGGACCGGCCAATCCGTTTGCCGGCCGCCTCTACTTCGACGGGAACTGGCGCGGCGACATTCATTATGGCGACTTTCGCGAGTCGCGGCTGGCGGGCACCTACACCCTCGACACGAAATCCCGCTGGTGGGGACGGCACCGGCTGGCCGGGGCGGCGTCCCGTTCCCAGCAGGTTGATGACCACGCGCTTTCCTGGCTGTCGTTGGTGGGCCGGCCGTTCAACGCGCAGGTCAGCAATGCGAACAATCGGATCGCGGTGCGGAATTATGTCACCGAGGGCGATTACGGAACGTATCGCGTCGGCGACTGGCGCAGCGTGCCGTCAAAGTTCACGTTCGGCGGCCGTACCTTCGATCTCGCTTTTGCCAACGACGTCGCGGGCGCGAACAACAGTGGGATGGCGCAGGGCATGGACTCGCTGTTGGGCGTGGTGCAGAGCTACCTGTTGCGGGACCGGCTGGTCACCACAGTCGGATACCGGCGCGACGACGTGAAGATCACGCAGTTTGGCTACTACGACGATCCGATCATGGGGGACTCGACCGACCGCGATCCGGCCAAGGCGACGGTGACGAAGCTCAAGGCCAGTACATGGAGTGTTGGCGGAGTCTGGCATCTCACCGACTGGTTCTCCCTCATCGCAAACACGTCTTCGAATGTCGGCGTGCCACCGCTGGCGCGCACGGTGTTTCCGCTTGGCAACCTCGCGCCGCTTTCAAAAGGGAAGGGGCGCGACTACGGCATCGGCCTGGATTTGCTCGAGGGCCGGTTGAGCGCGCGCTTCGTTTATTTCACCGCGGAGGAACAGGGCCGGATCACGAGCGCGGGTTTGGGCGGTGCTCCCGCGCGCAACTCCCGCGTGATGGAGGCGTATGCCGGCGTGCTCGTCGGGCCGGGTCGGACGTATTCGACCTCGGAGTGGGCGCCGATCCTGAAGGCTTCGACGCCGCCGGCGAACGCGATCGCGTCCGACTTCACCTCGGAAGGCTACGAGGCGCGGATTACCGCCAACCTGACCAGCAACTGGCGGCTCGTGGCGAACTACTCGTACACCGATTCCGGCCGGACCAATCTGGCGACCGAGCTCATCGATTGGTACGGGCTGAAGGCGGCGGACGGCGTGCGCCTCGTGCAGGGCGTGAAGCAGGACACCAGCGGCCGCTTCGTGGTGGATCCGGCGGCCTTCGCCGCGAACGGCACTGTGGCCAAGTGGATCGAACTGGGCGGCAAGGCGCCCGCGGCGAACCCCTCGACCCTAGTAACCGACTCCGCCGGCACCACGGTGGCCCAGGAGATTTTCAATCTGGTCGACACGCTCAACGACGAGAAGGAACTGCAGGAAAAGCGCTGGGGGGTGCGTCCACACAAGATCAGCCTCTTCACCGCGTACGATTTCAAGACGGGGCGGTTGAAGGGCATCACGATCGGCGGCGGCTGGCGCTGGCGCAGTGCCAACGTGATTGGCTCCGACGCGCAGGGGCGCGAGATCACCGGCCGGGAGATCGCGGCGGCCGATTTCATGCTCGGCTACAGCTGGAAATTCGAGCGGCTGCCCGGGCGTTTCCGCGTTCAAATGAATGTGTCCAATCTGCTCGACCAGACTGACATCATCCCGGTGCGTCTTTCCACTTCGGATACGGCACCCGACGGCTTCGTCCTGCCCGGTGGTCGCGGCGTTGCCTACAGCCGCTACGATCTCGTCCCGCCGCGGGAGGTTCGCTTCACCACCACGTATTCCTTCTGAGCTCATGCCCGCCTGCTGAAATCCTCATGCGTCATCCCGTCCTCGCCTGCTTGCTGCTCGTTGCCTGCGTCGCGCCCCCGGCGCGGGCCGCCGACACCGCCCGCCCCAACATCCTCTTCATCATCGCCGATGATCTGAACGACTGGGTCGGGTTTCTCCGCGGCCATCCGCAAACGCGGACCCCGAACCTGGACCGGCTCGCGGCCCGCGGCGTGGTTTTTGCCAACGCGAACTGCGCCTCGCCGCTGTGCCAGCCGTCGCGGGCGGCGGTATTCAGCGGACGCCATCCCTTCCGTTCCGGTGCCTACGGCAACGATGACGACATCCGGCGCACCGCGCCCCAGCTCGTGCTGTTGCCCCAGCAGCTGCGGGCGGCCGGCTACCGGACGCTCGGCACCGGGAAACTGCTGCACCAGAAGCGAGCCGATCTCTTCGACGAGTCGTTTTTTCCCGAGCAGCGATGGAGTCCTTTTGAACCCGACCAGACCTCGTACACGCTCGACGAACTGCCGTCGAAGGTGACCGACGACCCGCGGCACCTCGTGGATCTGGGCGGCGGGCGCAAGGTCACGCTGCCGTTGAACCGCATGCCGAGTGATCGGCGGCCGAAGGATCCGGGCGGCGAGTCGTTTGACTGGGGCGGGGTCGACGTCACCGATGCGGAGATGGGCGATGCGCAGATCGCGGCGTGGGCGGTCGAACGACTGAAGGCCCCTGTGGAAAAGCCCTTCTTCCTCGGCGTGGGCTTCTATCGTCCGCACATCCCGCTGTTCGCGCCGGCGGCGTACTTCAAACCCTTTCCCGTCGGTGCGACCACACTCCCGCCCAACCTCGCGAATGATTTGGCGGACTTGCCCGAGACCGGACGGAAGATTGCGACCGACGCCGTGACGGCCGGCTCGCACGAAAGCGTGGTGAAGTATCGGCAGTGGCAGGCGGCCGTCGCGGCCTATCTGGCGTGTGTCCATTTTGTGGATGCGCAGGTCGGCCGGCTGCTCGACGCCCTCGATTCCGGGCCGCACGCGAAGAACACGATCATCGTGTTCTTCGGTGACCACGGCTGGCACCTCGGCGAGAAACAACACTGGGGCAAACTCACCGGCTGGGAGCGCTCGGTGCGCGTGCCGCTCGTGATTGCCCCGGCGGCGCGGGATCGGGCGCAGTACGCGGTCGGCCGGGCGTCGGCGCAGCCCGTTTCGCTCCTTGATCTCTATCCGACGCTGCTTGAGTACAGCGGAACGCCGGCACCGAAGAACGCCCTCGACGGACAATCGCTGCTGCCGCTCCTGCGGGCGCCGCAGACCAAGACCGGCCGCGCCGTGATCAGCACGGTGGATCGGATCCATTTCAGCGTGCGCGACGAACGCTGGCGTTATCTGCGTTACGCGGATGGCGGCGAGGAGTTGTACGATCTGCTGGCCGACCCCAACGAGTGGACCAACCTGGCCGGGAAGCCCGAGCATGCCGGCACCCGCGCGCGCCTCGCGGCCGAGCTGCCGCACGATCCCGTCCCTCCCGCCACGGTGGCGCCGAGGAAAAAGAAATGAGTGCGGCAAGCGTCCCGCCGGAAATCCGCGCCGTCGCCGGTCGTGTCGTGAACGTTCCAGCGCCGTTTGAGTGAGCGAACGCCGTTCCAAGTTTCTTTGTCTATGAACCTCTCTTGTCCTCTCCGGGCCTTTCGTTGGCTGCCGGTGCTTGCCGCGCTAATCGGCGGGTCGCTACCGGCGCTGCGTTCTGCCGAACGACTCAATGTGCTTTTGATCGTGAGCGACGACCTCACGGCTTGCCTGGGGAGCTATGGCAACGCCGTGTGTCGTACGCCGAATCTCGATCGCCTGGCGGCCCAGGGTGTCCGCTTCACGCGCGCCTACTGCCAGAATCCCGTGTGCGGACCGTCACGGGCGTCGTTCATGAGCGGACTGTATCCGGAACAGAATGGCGTTACCGGCAACAACTACACCTACGGCAGCTATCGCGTGCTCACGCCGTCGCTGGCGGAGCACCCAAGCATCGGCGGGCTGCTGCGGCGCAACGGCTATGTTTCGATGCGGGTGGGGAAGATTTTTCACATGGGCATTCCGGGCGGAATCGAGGCCGGTGACCCGGGTGGCGACGACCCCGACTCCTGGGACCGGGCCTTCAATGTGATGGCGCCGGAGACCGCCAGTCCGGGTGAGCTCGAGGATATTTCGCCGCGGCCGGCCGCCTACGGCACGCGGTTCGCGCGCGTCATCGTGCCGGACGGCCAGGAAACGACGCAGGCGGACTACCTCGCGGCCTCGCAGGCGATTGCGATCCTCGAGACGCGCAGCCGGGTCCGTGTATCCGACGATCGGCGACAGCTGCGTCCGACGGATCCGTTATTTCTCGCGGTCGGACTGATCCGGCCGCACGTCCCGGCGGTGGCGCCGAAGCGACTGTTCGATCATTATCCGCCCGAGCGAATCGCGCTGCCTCGCGTGCCGCCGGGCGATCTCGATGACGTGCCGGCGCCGGCGGCCGAGATGCGCAACGACGCGCGCTACGGGATGGACGAGCGTCAGCAGCGCCAGGCGATCGCGGCGTACTACGCGAGCGTGGAGTTCATGGACGAACAGGTCGGGCGTCTGCTGGGCGCGCTCGATCGGCTGAAGTTGCGCGAGCGGACGATCGTGATCTTTACGTCGGACCACGGCTTCCATCTGGGCGAACACACGCTCTGGCAGAAGACGACGCTCTTTGAGGAGAGCCTGCGCGTGCCGCTGCTGGTGTCGGCTCCCGGCTTCCAAGCGACGGCGGGCGCGCACTCCGATGCCTTGGTGGAGCTCACCGATCTCTATCCGACCATCGCCGATCTCGCGGGTTTGCGCGATCGGACGCCGGCCAATCTTGTGGGCCGCAGCCTGCGCCCGCTGCTGCTCAATCCCGGCGCCACGGGCGAGCGCGAGTTCGCCTATTCCGTCAACAGCCGCGGTGGTCGTTCGTTGCGCAACCTCCGCTGGCGCTACAACAGCTGGGGCGAGGCCGGTGAGGAGCTCTACGATCTCGAGCAGGATCCGCGGCAGTTCACGAACCTGGCCGGCAATCCGGCGCACGCAGCGACCCTGGCCGTGATGCGGGCCGCGCTGGACCGGAAACGCCAGGCGATCGGTCCGGCACCCGGAGGCCGGCCACGGGCCAAGTAGGTGGGGTTAGTGGCGCCGCTGCGTGCGCTGCGACGGCGCCGGGCCGGGACGCGGTGCGCATTGCCGCCCAACAAAAAGCCCGAGCACTTGGCCCGGGCTTTGAAATCAGTGACGCGAAGGCTGCGCGCTTACTTCAGCAGCATGTCCTTCACCGTGCGACCCGCCGGGATCATCGGCAGCACGTGTTCGGTGTAGGGGACGATGACGTCGAGGACGTACGGACCGTCGTGATCGAGCATCTCCTGGATTGCGGCCTTGAGCTCGCTCTTGAGGTGCACGCGCCGGCCCTTGACGCCGAAGCCCTCGGCGATCTGGACGAAGTTCGGATAAAGACCGGCGAGGTTGTCGGGACTGCCGACGTTCGTCTCGTCGCCGAGAATGGTGTTGCCGCGGACACTGCCGTAGAAGCGATCTTCCCATTGCACGACCATGCCGAGGTGCTGGTTGTTCAGGATCATCGCCTTCGCGCCAATCTTCTCAATGTGGCAGGTGGCGAGCTCCTGGATGTTCATCATGAACGAGCCGTCGCCATCGATGTCGATGACCTGCTTGTCCGGGCAGGCGACCTTGGCTCCCATCGCCGCAGGGTAGCCGAAGCCCATCGCGCCGAGACCGAGCGAGCTGATGTAGCGGCGCGGTTCGTTGAAACGATAGAACTGCGCGGCCCACATCTGGTGCTGACCGACGCCGGTCGTGATGATGGCGTCACCCTTGGTCAACTCGTACAGCACCTTTACCGCTTCCTGCGGGACGATGTGCTTGCTTTCCTCATACGCGAATGGGTGCTCCTTCTTCCACGCCGCGATCTGCGTGTGCCAGGCCTGGGTGTCCGGCGGCGAGAATTTCGCGGCCTTCGCGAGTTCGTTCAGGCGCGTGAGCGCAAACTTGATGTCGCTCGTGATCGGCAGCTGGACGCGCTTGTTCTTGTTGTGTTCGGACGCGTCGATGTCGATGTGCACAATCTTCGCCTTCGCGGCGAAGTGATCGGTGTTGCCCGTGATGCGATCGTCGAAGCGGGCGCCGAAACAAAGCAGCAGGTCCGATTGGTCGACCGCCCAGTTGCCATACGCGGAACCGTGCATGCCGAACCACTGCATGGACAGCGGGTGGGTCTCGGGGAAGCCGCCCACGCCCATCAGCGTCGTCGCGACGGGAACGTTGGTCGCCTCGGCAAACGCCTTCAGCTCCTGGTGCGCCTCGGCGGAGATGATGCCGCCGCCGGTGTAGAGCACGGGCCGTTTCGCTTCCGCGATGAGCGCCAGCACCTGTTTCAATTCCGCGTCGGACGCGTGCTGCGTCGCGGTGGCATACGTGCTGCGGAATTCCACAGCGGTGGGATACACCGGTTGAAATTTTTTCTGCTGCACGTCCTTCGGAATATCGATCACGACCGGACCGGGCCGGCCGCTGCGGGCGAGGTGAAACGCCTCCTTGAAGATCCGCGGCAGGTCGCTCGCGTCCATCACGAGGTAGGAGTGCTTCACGATCGGCAGCGTCATGCCGTAGAAGTCCGTCTCCTGAAACGCCATTTTCCCGATGTACTTCGAGAACACCTGGCCGGTGATCGCGACCATGGGGATCGAGTCCATGAAAGCGTCGGCGATGGCTGAAACGAGATTGGTCGCGCCGGGGCCGCTCGTCGCCATGCACACGCCGACTTTGCCGGTGACGCGCGCGTAGCCTTCAGCGGCAAACGAGCCGCCCTGTTCGTGGCGCGGCAGGATCACCCGGATCTTGTCCGTGCGGGCCAGCGACTGATGCAATTCCTGAGACGCGCCGCCCGGATAGGCGAAGACGACGTCTACACCCTCGCGGATCAGGCACTCGACGACGCAGTCGGAGCCCTTCATTTCGCGGCCGATCTCGGCCTTTGGAAACGCAGCGGGTGAGGTTGTGTCTTTTTTCATGGCTATGCTTTGACGAAACAGCCGGATAGCAAAAACCGGCGCCGCACCTGCTGGCAAGCCCGGGCTTGCCCGAGTGCGCGATCACTTGGTGCCGCAATTCGCGCCGTAGGCGTCAGGCGAGGCCCGACAAGGTGGGTCCAGATCAACGCTTTCAGAGGCGTGCGCACAAAAATGTTGGCGCACGCCCGCGGCCGGCGCAGGTTGGCGCGATGCTCAAATTGCTCTTCATCGGTGATATCGTCGGCCGGCCGGGCCGCGACATTCTCGCCGATCGACTGCCCCGGATCCGCACGGAGCGAAGCATCGATTTCGTCATCGCCAACGGCGAGAACGCCGCGGCGGGCGCTGGCATCACGGGATCGATCGCGAAATCGATTCTGGAGAGCGGGGTCGACGCCATCACGCTGGGTGATCACGTCTGGGATCAGCGTGGGTGGGAAAATGAAATCGGTCAGATGGAGCGGGTGTGCCGTCCGGCCAATCTGCCTAAATCCTGCCCTGGCTGGGATCACCTGATCATCGAAGCGCGCGGCTTTCGCGTGGCGGTGTTTACCGTCCTCGGCCGTACGTTTATGAATGTGAAGGCGGAGTGTCCGTTCCTCGCGGCCGATCGGATGATCGAGCAGCTGCGCGCGCAGGCCGATGCCATCATTGTCGAGATTCACGCCGAGGCCACGTCGGAGAAGCAGGCCCTTGGCTGGCACCTCGATGGTCGCGTGACCGCTGTCCTCGGCACCCACACCCACGTGCCGACCGCGGACGCGGCTGTCCTGCCGAAGGGGACGGCGTTCATCTGTGATGTTGGCATGACCGGTCCGTATGCGAGCGTGCTCGGTCGCGAAGTGGCCCCGGTCGTAGAACGTTTCATCGACGGCATGCCGCGGCGGTTCGATGTCGCCACGGGTGATGTGCGTCTGTCCGGGGCGTTGATCGAGATCAGCGCGTCGAAAGCGAGCGCGCAAAAAATCGAACTCCTGACCGTGCGGATGGGGCAAAACGGCTGAGACCCGCGCCGGTTTGCGATCGATAGGGTAGGGCGGGGCTGTTAAAGCGGTGCCCGCCGACCGCGCAAAGGTAGCCCGGCGAATCGTATCAGGACCGGATTGCGCCGGCTTCCTCGTAAACACCCAGATGGCGGAAGCGCTCGTAGCGGGCGTCGACCAGCTTGTCAGTGTCGAGGGCGCGCAGATCGTTGAGATGTTTCTGCAGGATGTACTTCAGCGCGCTGGCGGACTGCTTCAAATCGTTGTGAGCGCCGCCGAGGGGCTCGGGGATGATCTCGTCGACCACGCCGAGCTTCTCGAGGTGATCGGCGCTGACTTTCAACGCCTCGGCGGCCTTCGGCGCCGCAGCGCTATCCTTCCAGAGAATCGCTGCGCAACCCTCGGGTGAAATGACGGAGTAGTAGCTGTTCTCGAAAATCAGCACACGGTCGGTGACGCCAATGCCCAGGGCGCCGCCGGAGCCGCCTTCGCCCACCACAATGGAAATCGACGGGGTACGGAGCATCGCCATTTCGCGCAGATTGACGGCAATGGCTTCCGACACGTGCCGGGCCTCGGATTCGATGCCGGGAAACGCGCCGGGGGTGTCGATGAACGTGAGCACGGGCAGGCGAAACTTTTCCGCCATGCGCATCAAGCGCAGCGCCTTCCGGTAACCTTCCGGCTGAGGCATGCCGAAATTGCGCAGAATACGTTCCTTAGGGTCACGGCCCTTTTGTTGGGCTACGATCATCACGGCATCGCCGTTGAAGAAGGCTGTCCCGCCGATGATGGCGCGGTCGTCATTGTACTGCCGGTCGCCATGAAACTCCTGAAAATCCTCGCAGATGACGCCGATGTAATCGAGTGCGTACGGACGCTTCGGATGCCGAGCGATCTGCACCTTCTGCCACGGGGTCAGGTTGGAGTAGATGTCGCGCTGGGTGATCTCGATCTTGCGTTCGATCGCGCGAATCTCACCCGCGACATCGACGTTGGTCTCGATCGACCGCTGGCGCAGGTCGTCGAGTTGCCGAGTCAGCTCGCGCAGCGGTTTTTCAAACTCCAACACGTAGGCCGGGGTTTCCATAGGAATAGATCGCGGAGGTTACGGATACGCTGCAACCGCTGTCAACGGGTCCGCGAACCGATCGTGGAGTCTGTGCGTAACGACACTCACTGTCGCCAGACAAAGGGCATTGGGGTGGTCGTCGAATGTGCAAGACCGGAGCGCGAGCCTCGCGCCCGCATCAGGCACACGTGCCGCGGTTACAGCGACGTCGGTTCGTTCGCCGCGGGATTCTTTAGCTGTTCCTTCCAGCTTTGAATCTTGGCTTGGGCGCCGAAATGCTCGGCGCGGGCCTTGTCGCCCCGTTCCATCCAGATCCGCGAGAGCGTGGTGTTGATGAACAGATCGGCCGGCTGCAGCGCGTGGGCGCGCTCTCCGGCGGCGAGCGCGGCATCGAGCTGGCGCAGCGAAAAATTTACCTCGGCGAGTGCATGCCAGGCCTCGAACGACGTCGGCGCGACGTTCGTGGCGCGGGCCAGCTTTTCCAGCGCGCCCGCGCTGTCGCCGATCGCATAGTCGGCGGTGGCGTCTTCAATCAGCGATTGCAGCTCGTCGGTGGTCACAGCCCGCACAGTGCGCACGCGCGTACAAAAGGAAAGGCCGGGGTTCGTGCGCGTTTCGACCCTAGAGGATCAGCATGGCGTCACCGTAACTAAAAAAACGATACTCTCTGGCGATGGCCTCCGCGTAAATTTCGCGAAACCACGCGATCCCGTCCGTCGAACCCGGCGCAAGAAACGCCGCGATGAGGCAAAGCAGGGTGGAGCGGGGCTGATGGAAGTTCGTGATCAGGGCGTCGACGCCCGCAAACGTCCGCGGCGGGTAGATGAAAAGCGCGGCCTCCCCGAGATACGTCCGATCACCGGCCAACGGCGTATCGTGGAGTGAAAGGAAATGTTCGATGGTCCGGACCGCCGTGGTGCCAACCGCCACGCGGCGGCCGCTGCGGGATGCAAAGAGCGCCCGTTGGGTCGTCGCTGGAATCTCACAGAGCTCCCGATGAATTGCATGCGCCTCCACCGTTTCAGTCGTGATCGGTTTGAAGGTGCCGAGGCCGACGTGGAGGGTGACATCGGCGGTGCCGACGCCGTCTGCGGCCAGTCGTGCGAGTAACTCCGGCGTGAAATGCAGACCGGCGGTGGGAGCCGCGACGGCCACCTGACGGTCGCGGGCAGCGTAGACCGTCTGATATCGCTCGCGATCCTGCGCGTGCCGTCCGGGTTGATCCGCGGCGGGAACTTCCTCGCGGGAAATGTAAGGCGGCAGCGGTACTTCGCCGCATGCGTTCGCCACTTCAACGACCGAGCGTCCGTCGTTCGTCTTAAATCGCACCGTGGCTGAGCCGTCATCGTCGCGGCCGACAATCTCTGCGGCAAATGCACCGGTGGCGTGGGCGAACGTGGCTCCGACGGGCAGGCGGCGTCCGGGCTTGATCAGACAACGCCACGTAAAGTCGTCACCGAGTGGGCGGAGCAGAAAGCATTCAACCTGGCCTCCGGTGGGACGGTGAGCGCGCAGGCGGGCAGGCAGGACGGCAGCGTTATTGCGAATCAGGGTGTCGCCGCTGCGCAGGTACTCCGGCAAATCGGCAAACGCGCGGTGGGCCAGGGTGCGCTTCGTGCGGTCGACCACCAGTAGTCGGGAGCGGTCACGCCGGTCAGCCGGGCTTTGCGCGATGAGATGCGGCGGCAGGACGTAATCGAAAAGGTCGGAGGCGAGCGGTGGCACGAAGGCATGGCTCGCGGCGGCGTCCGGGCGCTGGAGCCAACACCCGGATTTGAACCGGGGACCCACGCTTTACGAAAGCGTTGCTCTACCAGCTGAGCTATGTTGGCACGCGCGAGAGGAGCGGAAAAAACCCGTCGATGCTCCAAGCGCAAGCTCCATTTTCGGAGATTGGCGCGGATGCAGGAAAAACAAGGCCTAGGACTGCGCCGGCGTGACCGTTCCCGACGGGAGCGCCCGGTCAATTCCGGCCTGCAATTGCTCCCAGGTGAACGGCTTCATCACCGCGGCATGGGCACCGAGGCCGCGCGCGAGTTCGAGGCACTCCTGGCCCTGAATGTATTCTCCGCCGCCGGAAATCGCGACGATGCGCGTGCCGGGTTGCTGGCGACGAAAGGCTGCGATCAATTCGAACCCGTCGCCGTCCGGCATCACGACGTCGGTAATCACGAGGTCGAAGCGGTAGGTTTGCAGCAGTCTCGAGGCCTCTGTCGCACTGCCGGCGGTGATGACCGTGTGTCCCTGGCGTTGGAGCCACTCGACGAGGATCCGGCGAATGCCCTCCTCGTCGTCCGCGACGAGAATACAGAGAGTGGCGACAGCAGTGGTCATGGAACGAGAGGCGCGTACGATGGCGGTTGGGGTGAGCCCGGACGAGTGGGAAGTAGTGATTCGTGACGCAAAATTAAGTCAAAAGAAACGATCGCTCCGGCGCTGGTTCCGTGGGCGTCGGCAGCGGACCGCGACTGGTTCGCGTTGTTCCCCGGACCGTAGGGTTGGTCAGTTTCCCGCGATCAGATCGTCCGGCAGACTGCCCTGCAAAGTGCGACGCAACTTCAGCGACTCGATGTCGGCGCGCAGTCGGGCGCCGAACAGTTTGAGGCGACGGTGAACATCCAACGTCTCCAAGAGCTTTTGTTTCAGCGGCAAATCCTCGCACAGGCTGAAAGCCGCGATGTCGACGAACGCCTCGGGGTCGTCGACGGTCTTGAGGAATGACGTCATCTCTTTCGAGTCCGATGAGGCCAGTTTCAATTTGAGGCTCAACAGGCGGGCGAGTTCGCGGCGGAGTGCTTCGTTTTCATCGGCCGAGGCACCGGCGGCGCTGGTCAGCGCTCGAATTTGAATTCGCCGGTACGGTTCATCCCGGACGATCTTCACGATTTCCACCCTGCACAGGCCTTGGAGTAACAGATTGGAAGTGCCATTCTCGTTTTTCTGGCAGGCTCGGACGATTCCGACGCTGGCGATACGATGCGGCGGCTCGAAGACATTGGCGTCGGCCGAGGAGGCAACATCAAGTCCGGCCACCGCAAAGAGCCGGTTTGTCGCGAGACAATCGCGGAGCATCTGGCGGTAGCGTGGTTCGAAGATGTAGAGCGGCATCAACGCCTGGGGAAAAAAGGCCGTGTTGTGCAGGGTCATCACGGGCACTTCGTCCGGTAGCGTTATTTCCATTTCCATTGGCCGGGACCGTAGCCCGTGGTGGCACGATTTCAACTTTGTGACAGCGATTGTCTCACGTGTCGCGCTGGTGGCGCAGCGGTGTGACAATGTGGCGTGAATCCGCGTCGCACCGCGCATCGCTTTCGGATTCGGATAAGTTTTTAAAGATGCAGCACCAAGGCTTAAGGGAAAAATAGCGCCCCGGGGCATGTGCGTTGCTGAAGGGTGTGCATGAGCCGCATCCTCGGTATTGATCTTGGCACCACGAATTCCTGCATGGCCATCATGGAAGGCGGAGAGCCCGTGGTCATCCCCAACGCGGAAGGGGCGCGTACCACGCCCTCCGTTGTCGCTTTCACCAAATCGGGCGAACGCCTGGTGGGTCAGGCGGCCAAACGCCAGGCGGTGACCAACCCGCGCAACACCGTATTTTCCGCCAAGCGTTTCATCGGTCGGAAATTTTCCGAGGTGAAGGAAGAGGCGAAGAACATGCCCTTCAAGACCGTCGAAGGTAAGAACGGCGACGCCTACATCGAGGTGCAGGTGGGCGACAAGAGCGAGCAATTCGCCCCGCAGCAGATCGCGGCCTTCGTGCTCGCGAAACTGAAGGCGGATGCCGAGGCCTATCTCGGTGACAAGGTCACCCAGGCCGTCATCACGGTTCCGGCGTACTTCAATGACTCCCAGCGTCAGGCCACCAAGGATGCAGGCAAGATCGCCGGCCTTGAAGTGCTGCGCATCATCAATGAGCCGACCGCGGCGTCGCTCGCGTACGGTCTCGACAAGAAGAAGGACGAAAAGATTTCGGTGTTCGACTTGGGCGGCGGCACCTTCGACGTGTCGGTGCTCGAAATCGGCGACGGCGTCTTCGAAGTGAAGGCGACCAACGGCGACACCCATCTCGGTGGCGACAACTGGGACGAGACGCTGATCTCGTGGCTTGTGGACACCTTCAAGAAGGAAAACGGCATCGACCTGCGCAAGGATCCGATGGCGCTTCAGCGGCTCAAGGAAGAGGCCGAGAAGGCCAAGATCGCGCTCTCCTCCACGCAGTCCGTCGACATCAATCTCCCGTTCATCACCGCGGACGCGTCCGGCCCGAAGCACCTCAACGTCCAGTTGACGCGTGCCAAGATGGAGCAGATCTGCGAGCCGCTCTTCGAGCGCTGCATTCCGCCGTTCAAGGCGTGCTTGAAGGACGCCGAGCTTACGTCCGCGCAGATTGACGAGTTGGTGCTCGTTGGCGGTATGACCCGCATGCCCCGCGTCGTGGAAATTGCCCGCCAGCTTGGCGGCAAGGCGCCACACCAGGGCGTCAATCCCGACGAAGTCGTTGCCATCGGCGCGGCCGTGCAGGGTGGTGTGCTCAAGGGTGAAGTCCGTGATGTGCTCCTGCTGGACGTCACGCCGCTCACGCTCGGCATCGAGACCGCTGGCCAGGTGGCCACGGCCATGATTCCGCGCAACACGACCATTCCCGCCAAGAAAACCCAGACGTTCTCGACCTACAGCGACAGTCAGCCGTCCGTCGAGATCGTGGTGCTCCAAGGCGAGCGTCCGATGTCTCGCGACAACAAGGTGCTGGGTACATTCCGACTCGACGGGATCCCGCCGGCACCGCGCGGCATGCCGCAGATCGAGGTCACGTTCGACATTGACGCTAACGGCATTCTGCACGTGTCCGCCAAGGACTTGGGCACCGGCAAGGATCAGAAGATCACCATCCAAGGTTCGTCCGGTCTCTCCAAGGAAGAGGTCGAAAAGATGACCAAGGAAGCCGAGCTGCACGCCGCTGAGGACAAGAAACGGAAGGAAGCGGTCGAGGCCAAGAACCAGCTTGATACGGCTATCTACCAGCTCGAGAAGACCATCAAGGAGTCGGGCGACAAGATCCCGTCCGGGATCAAGACCAAGGGCGAAACCGTGGTCGCCGAGGCGAAAAAGGATCTCGAAAGCAACGACACCGATCGCATGAAGGCCGCGCTCGAAAAAATCAGCGCGGTCGGCGGTGAGCTCTATCAGGAAGTCCAGAAGTCCACCCAGGCGGCAGGGGCAGCGGCTGGCGCTCCCGGACCCGAGTCGGCCGACGCGGGCCCGGAGGCGAAAGCTGACGGTGCCGCGAAGAAGACAGAAAAGAAGGCCGATGTCGTCGATGCCGATTTCGAGGTTGTCGACGAGGATAAGAAAAAATAACCTGATCGATCCATTTTGCGCGCCTGCTGCTCGTTCGCGGCAGGCGCGCTTTGCTCACCACAGAAACAAAAACTCCACCCTTCAACCCAAACCAAAATCATATGGCTAACGTCAAAATCAAGCCGATCGGGGACCGAGTCCTCGTCGAGCACATCGAAGAAAAAGAGCAGGTCCGTGGCGGAATCATCATCCCGGACAGCGCCAAAGAAAAGCCGCAGGAGGCGAAGGTCATCGCCCTTGGTACGGGCAAGAAAGGCGACGACGGCAAGGTCACGCCCTTCGAGGTCAAGGTTGGCGATCGCGTGCTGATCAGCAAATACGGCGGTACCGAAGTGAAGCTCGACGACAAGAAATACACGCTGGTGCGCGAGGACGACATCCTCGGCGTCATCGGCTAAGTCGTCGGCCTCTTCTCCTCTCAACACTCAACTAAAAACTAGATACTATGGCTGCTAAACAACTCCTGTTCGACGAGGCCGCTCGTCAGAAAGTCCTCCGCGGCGTCGAGCTCCTCTCGAAGGCTGTCAAGGTCACCCTCGGCCCGAAAGGCCGCAATGTCGTCATCGACAAGAAATTTGGCTCCCCGACCGTCACCAAGGACGGCGTGACCGTCGCGAAGGAAGTCGAGCTTCCCGATCCGTACGAGAACATGGGCGCGCAGATGGTGAAGGAAGTCGCTTCCAAGACCTCCGACGCCGCCGGCGACGGCACCACGACCGCCACCGTTCTCGCCGAGTCCATCTACAAGGAAGGCCTCAAGAACGTCACCGCCGGCTCGAACCCGATCTTCCTGAAGCGTGGCATCGACAAGGCCGTTGAGGCCGCCGTCACCGAGCTCGCCCGCATCTCGAAGAAGGTCAACGACCGCGAGGAAATCCGCCAGGTCGCGACCGTCTCCGCCAACTGGGACGAGACGATCGGCAACATCATCGCCGATGCCATGGACAAGGTCGGCAAGGATGGCACCATCACCGTCGAAGAGGCGAAGTCCATCGAGACGACGCTCGACGTCGTTGAGGGCATGCAGTTCGACAAGGGCTATCTCTCGCCCTACTTCGCGACCAACGCCGAGGCGATGGAAGCGATTCTCGAGGACGCCTACGTTCTCATTTACGAGAAGAAGATCTCGAGCCTGCAGGACATGCTCCCGTTGCTCCAGACCGTCGCCAAGGGCGGCAAGCCCCTCCTCGTCATTGCCGAGGAAGTGGAAGGCGAAGCCCTCGCTGCGCTCGTCGTGAACAAGATTCGCGGCACGCTCAACGTGTGCGCCGTCAAGGCTCCTGGCTTCGGTGATCGCCGCAAGGCGATGCTCGAGGACATCGCGATCCTCACCGGCGGCCGTCTGCTCTCCGAAGACCTCGGCATCAAGCTCGAGAACGTCCAAGTCAGCGACCTCGGCCGCGCCAAGCGCATCGTCGTCGACAAGGAAAACACCACCATCGTCGAGGGTGCGGGCAAGAGCTCCGACATCCAGGGCCGCGTGAAGCAAATCCGCCGCCAGATCGACGAAACCACCTCCGACTACGATCGTGAGAAGCTTCAGGAGCGTCTCGCGAAGCTCGCCGGTGGCGTGGCCGTCATCAACGTCGGCGCCGCGACCGAAGCGGAAATGAAGGAGAAGAAGGCTCGCGTCGAAGACGCGCTGCACGCCACGCGCGCAGCCGTTGAAGAGGGCATTGTGGCTGGCGGCGGCGTTGCGCTGATCCGTTGCGGCAAGGCCATCGACGGCGTGAAGCTCGAAGGCGATGAGGCCATTGGCGCCCAGATCGTCCGTCGCGCCATCGAGTCGCCCATCCGCATGCTCTGCGCCAATGCTGGCGTCGAGGGTGCCGTGGTGGTCGGCCAGGTAGCGTCCGGCAAGGGCAACTACGGCTACAACGTCGCCACGGGCGAATACGAGGACCTCGTGAAGGCCGGCGTGGTTGACCCGACGAAGGTCACCCGCACCGCGCTCCAGAACGCGGCTTCGATCGCCGGGCTCCTGCTCACGACCGAGTGCATGATCACCGAGCTCCCCGAGAAGAAGGAACCGGCCGGCGGCGGCCATGGCCATCCTCCGGGCGGCGGCATGGATTACTAAGCATTCCATTCGAGCGGATAACCCGCCCGATTGTTTTAAGAAAGCGCGTCGCGAAAGCGGCGCGCTTTTTTGTGCGTGGTGAGGGACCCCTGCCAGGGCTGGATCGCGGCAAGTATGCGCGGCAGCCGCTCGTGGCACGCGGCTCGACAATCGAGAGTGCACTCGCAGCCTGACGGCCATGGAGGTCATTTTCCTTGGCACGGGAACGTCGCAGGGCGTGCCCATGGTGGCATGTGATTGCGCGGTGTGTCTGTCGAAGGATCCGCGCAATCACCGCTCGCGCGCGTCCGTGCACGTCGTGATGGACGGCCTGAACGTGCAAATCGACGCGGCGCCCGAATTCCGGCTGCAGTGCATCCGCGAAAACATCCGGAAACTGGACTTCTTCATCCTGACGCACGGTCACGCCGATCATATTTCCGGGATGGATGATCTCCGCCGCTTCTGCGACCTGATCGGCGGCAGCGCATTGACGGTGTATTCGACGGAGGAGGGCATGGGCCGCGTGCTCGCCATGTATCCGTATGCGATGGCCGAGCGGCCGATTGCCAAGGGCTACGCGGCGTTCCGACTGGTCGACATGCCGCCGCTGCTCGAGCTGCCCGAGGGCACGATTCGCTCAACCCTGTTGCCGCATGGCGGCCTGAACACGCTCGGCCTGATCTTTACTGAGCGCAGCAGCGGGAAAAAATTCGTGTACTACACCGACTGCAAACGGGTGCCGCGTGAAGCCGTCGAGTTTGCCCGTGGGGCGGATGCCGTCGTGCTCGACGGGCTCCGGCCCACGCCGCATCCGTCGCACATGTCGATCGACGAAGCCGTGGCCGTCGCCGCCGAGATCGGCGCGCGTTCGACGTGGATCACGCATCTGACGCACAGCAGCGATCACGCGACATTGGCGGCGTCATTGCCGGCGGGGATTGCTCCGGCCTACGACGGCCTGCGCATCACGATCTGAATTTCCTGCGGGTCCGGTCAGTCCGGTCAGAACGGCCAGACTTTCGGAATCACGATCATCGAGACGATGAAGCAAAGGATGTTCAGCGGAATGCCGATTTTCATGAAGTCGGCAAACTTGTACCCGCCGATGCCATAGATGTAGGTGTTCGTCTGATAACCGATCGGCGTGGCGAACGCGGCGCTCGCGGCGATCGTCACGGCGATGACGAACGGCCGCGCCTCCAATCCGGCGGTCGTGGCGATACCCAGCGCGATGGGCACCATGAGGGCGGCGACGGCATTGTTGGAAAGCACCTCCGTGAGGACGAGTGTAACCAAATATAGTCCCGCGAGCATCATGAAGGGCTTCTCCGGACCGGAGAACATCGCGCCAACGCCCGTGACCACGTTTTGCGCCAGCCACGAGGCTGCGCCCGTCTGTTGCATCGCAATGCCCAGCGCCAGCATGCCGAAAATGACAAAGAGCAGGTTCCACTCGATCGACTCGTAGGCCTCCTTCGGCTTGATGCAGCCGGTGACGCACATGAGGACCGCTCCGGCAATGGCGCCCAGATGGATGGGCATGATATCCAGGGTTTCGGCGAGAACCACCGCTGCGATGGTGGCCAGCACCAGGGGGATTCGCTTGTGCCGGGAAACCGAGGGCAGTGGCGGGCGGTCGAACAGGATGATATCGTCCCCGGCGCGCAATTCGTTCACGGCCTGTTCCGTGCCCATCATCAGGAGGATGTCGCCCATTTGCAGCGGCAGCGTCTCCAATTTTTCCCGGACATTTTCGCCGCCTCGATGGATGGCGAGCACGATCACCCGGAAGCGCTGGCGGAAGTTGAGCTCGCTGATGCTCTGGCCGATGATTTCGGAGTTCGGTGCCACCGCACCCTCGAAGACGACGCCCTCATGGGAGGCAATCTGTTCAAGCCCGGCCTCGGCGGTAAAATCAAAGCCCGGCATCGAACGCGCGTGGGCAATGCCCGACGGTCGGCAGGCCAGCACCAGCCGGTCGCCTTCTTCGAACGGCGTCGCTACCGGATCGACGTGAATCGCCACGCCGTCCCGCACGACTTCAATCACGCGAAACCCGCGGGCCTTCACGAGGCCCGCCGCACGGAGGCTCTTGCCGATCAAGGTCGAACCCGGCGGCACGAAAGCTTCAGTCATGTACTCGCGGCGTTCGTCCTCGCTCAGGATCGACGTGAGCGATTCCCGGCTGGGCAGCAATCGCTTGCCTAGCAACGCGAGATAAAGTGCGCCGATGATTGCAGTTGGTATGCCGACTGACGCCAGTTCGAACATGTCCAGACCGGGCAGGTCGTGTTCCACGAGGAGTCCATTGACGACGAGGTTCGTGCTCGTGCCGATGAGCGTGCAGTTTCCGCCCAAGACCGACGCGTACGAAATGGGGATGAGAAACTTCGAGGCCGGCAGTTTCATGCGGCGGGCCAGGCTCATCACGACCGGCACGAATACGACGACCACCGGCGTGTTGTTGATCCACGCCGAGACGAACGCGACCAGGGTCACGAGCAGGAAGATGACGACTTGATAGGGCAGGAACGCGGCCTTCTCAAATCCTCCGGACAGGTAGTCGAGCGCTCCACAGCGCAGGAGCGCAGCACTCAGGACGAACATGGCTGCCACCGTGATGGGAGCGGGATTCGAGAACACCGCGAAGGCATCCTTCACTGGCACCAGGCCTGACGCGGCGATTACCACGAAGAGGGTAAGCGCGACGACGTCGGGCGGGATTTTCTCCCACACGAAACAAGCAATGGCCCCGATGACGAGCACCAGGACAGCCGCGATTTCCCAAGTCATTTCGCAGAACGTGGCAGCCGCATCATGGCACGCCGAGGCGAAAAACGTCGGCGGGCGTGTCTTACGGGTGGCGAACGCCCCGAATTTATGCCACGGATTTTGGCGGCAGTCGGCGGTGGCACCTGTTGCTGTCGTGGCCTCAAACCATCCTTCCCCATCATGGCAAAAATCTACAACGACATCACTGAAACGATCGGCAATACTCCGTTGGTGCGTCTGAACCGCACGGCCGCGGCCCACGGCGCGCAGGCTGAGATCCTGTTGAAGCTCGAGTTCTTCAACCCGCTCTCGAGCGTGAAGGATCGGATCGGGTTTTCGATGATCGACGACGCGCTGAAGAGCGGGAAGATCAACCAGAAGACGGTGCTCATCGAGCCGACGTCGGGCAACACCGGCATCGCACTGGCCTTCGTGGCGGCGGCCAAGGGGTTGAAGCTCATCCTGACGATGCCCGAGACGATGACGATGGAGCGGCGCAAGCTCCTCAAGGTGCTCGGCGCCCGCCTCGTGTTGACCGAGGGACCCAAGGGCATGAAGGGCGCAATCGCCAAGGCGGAGGAGCTCGCCGCCAAGATTCCGAACAGCGTCATTCTGCAGCAGTTCGCTAATCCGGCCAATCCCGCCATCCACCGCAAGACGACGGCGGAGGAGATCTGGAAGGACACCGACGGCAAGGTCGACATCGTCGTCGCGGGCATCGGCACCGGCGGCACGATTACCGGTATCGGCGAGGTCCTGAAAACGCGGAAGCCCGGCGTAAAGATTGTCGCGATCGAGCCCGACGCGTCGCCCGTGCTCTCCGGCGGCCAGCCCGGTCCCCACAAGTTGCAGGGCATTGGTGCCGGGTTCGTGCCCCAGGTGCTCAACACCAAGATCTACGACGAAGTGATCCGTGTGAAGGAAGCTGATTCCGGCCCGGTGTCCAAGCAGGTCAACCAGCTCGACGGCATTCCGGTGGGAATTTCGTCCGGTGCCATGATCTGGGCGGCGATCCAGCTGGCCAAGCGGCCGGAAAACAAGGGCAAGCAGATCGTCGTCATCGTGCCCTCGAGCAGTGAGCGTTACCTCTCGTCGTGGCTCTTCGCCGATATCGGCGTCGAGAGCGACTCGGTCGAGGATCTCTTCGCTCCCGCCGCCACGAGCTGAAGACAAGCAGGGAAGCGGTCTGCCCGCTTTCCGTCCACGCCAGACCGGTACGATCGTCGTGCCGGTCTATTTTTTTTCCTGATACCAGCGGTAGAAGGCGACCATGAAGGTGCCGAGCGACACCATGATCCCCACGAGCTTCATCATGGCGCCGGCCAGCAGCTGGTCATCGGCGGCGGTGAAGTTGGCGAGCAGCCGCGGGGCGAATTCATAGGTCGGGTACAGAATGTCCTGCGTGAAGGTGATGTAGGCGAAGACGGGCGTCATCGTGACCACCACTCCGACGAGATAGAGCATCTGCACCGCATAGTTGCGGCGGGGCAGAATCGCCGAGGGGCTCAGCACGGGCCACCAGAAGATCAGCGCGGCGAGGAAGAACATCACGTGTTCGACGACGTGCACGAGCTTGTCGCGCAAGGCCAGGTCATACAACGACGGCGCATGCCAGATCCCGACGATCAGCGAGTAGAGCAGGGCGGCGATGACCGGATGCGTGGCGACGCGGAGCGGGGCGGCGAGCCATGCTTTCGAGAGCAGCGGGTCCACCATCCACACCGGCAGACCGAGGAGAAACAGGATCGCCGCGGGATAGACCAGCAGCTGGTGTTGCAGCATGTGGGCGCTGAAAAGGAAGCGTTCGCCGATCTGGTCGAGCGGCGAGCCCACGGCCAGGTAGAACACGAAAAGCGAAAGGTAGAACCGGACGGCGTGGCCGCGGGGAAAGGGCGTGCCCGGTGCCAGCCGCGAACGTCCAGGGCCAGCCGCAACCGCCCAAAGCCAGCCGAGAAAAACGAGGCCGCCGATGAGCCAAGGCTCGTTGTGCCAGTGCCGCCAGTCGATCATGTGGAGTGGAGTGGAAACAAAAACGGCGGCCGACAAGCGGCCGCCGTTCAAGGTGAAACGGGTTGAGCGGTGACCGTCGTCAGACCGGCAGAGGCCGGCTGGCTTCAGCACCGAAGAGAGCCAGGAGGCCCCACATCGTGCCGCTGGCCAGAACCAGTCCGATGAAGAACAGGATCGTACAGAACGGTTTGTCCCACCGCAAATGCATGAAGTAGAAAATAACGAACATGAACTTCACCGTCGAAAGCACCACGAGCGTGGTGACGACGAGCCATTTGGCGAAGGGCAGATAGACCGCGACGATCTCGATGCCGGTGATGACCGCGAGGAGCAGCGCGATCTGCACGTAGATCTGGAATTTGCTGACGTTGTGGCTGTCGTCATCGTGATGATGACTCGAGGAGGCGGCGTGAGAGGAGGCGCTCATCAGAAAGGTGGAGAGTTGAGGACTGTGAGTTGCGAGTCAGCGCAGGGCCGCCTCAAAGATATTCCAGGAGATAGACGGCGGTGAAGATGACGATCCACACGATGTCGACGAAGTGCCAGTAGAGACCCATCGACTCCACGTCGATCGCGTGGGCCTCGTTGAAGTCAACCGGCCCGCGCGGGCGAGCGAACCAGAAGCAGGCGCCATAGGCGATGAGCGCGCCGGCGATGGCCAGGAACTGGTGACTGAAGAACGAGCCGACGGCCGCGCCGTAAGAAGGCTCGACCTGCAGGGAGTGCACGAGGCCGAGGACGATCTTCAGGCTCAGGAGCAGAGCGACGGCGATGGCCGCGACGTGCAGCAGCTGGTGGGAGAACCACGTGCGCTGGGTGGAACCGGCGGCGGGTTTGAACGAGCGGACGTACATCAGGGTCAGCCACAACACGCCGATGGCGACGTGTGTGCCGTGCGTACCGGTGAGCGTATAGAACGTCGTGCCGAGCATGCTGTTGTTGATGAGCATTTTCTTCTCATGCACGAAGTGCTCGAACTCATAGACCTGGCACCCGAGGAAGATCATGCCGAAGAAGATCGTCGTCAGCAGCGACCAGCGGCAGCTCTTGACGTTGCCCTTCTGAATTGCAGTGACCGCCAGCGCCATCATCAGCGACGACATCAGCAGGATGAAGGTCGAGAACGACGTGAGTTCGGGACTGAAAACCGCCTTGGGATCCAAGCCGCCTGCCGGCGGATGCAGCCGGTAGATCAGGTGCGTCGAGATCAGCGCGGCGAAGAACATGCAGTCCGACGCCAGGAAGGTCCACATGAGGAGCTTCTTATTGGGAATACCGGTCGACGTACTCGGGTCGTGGTGATGATCGATGGTGGCGGAGGCCGAATGGCTGCTCATGTGGGAGAAAGGAAGGCGTAAGTTGAGTAGGGGGCGTCTCCGAAAGACGCCCGTGGGCCCACGCGAGGTGCGCCCCTACAGGGAGGAGAATCGTCAGTGCTTCGCGTCGTGGTGTTCGCCCTCGATCGGGTTGCCATCCTTGTCGAGGTGGAGGTGGTAGCCTTCGTTGCCCTCGAGCGACCAGAAGTAGATGCCGACAAACATCACGATGCCACCGACGATCGACATACCCAGCTTGAGGTGAATGCCGGGCGCGGGATTGGCGCTGACGGCGCTGATGGCGATGGCGCCGATCAGGAGACCGAGGCTCGCCACGAACGGCCAGATGGAGCCGAACGGCATGTGAATGCCGCCGTGTGCTTCCTCAGCCTTCGCATGCTCGGCCTTTTCCTTTTCAATCTCCTCCTTGTGGTGCTTCTCGTACCACCAGGCATCGCGGGCGTGCACGGTCGGGATGACGCGGAAGTTGTATTCCGGCGGCGGATTATCCAGCGACCACTCGAGCGTGCGGCCATCCCAGCAATCCTTCTTCACCTTTTCACCTTTGAAGTACGTGTAGGCCAGCACCGTGAAATAGATGAACATACCGATGCCCAGCACGAAGGAACCGATGGTCGCGATGAAGTTCGCCGTGTTCCAACCGAGGTTGGGATCGTAGGTGAACGTGCGGCGCGGCATGCCGTTCAATCCGAGGAAGTGCATCGGGAAAAACGTCACATTGAAACCGATGAAGATGACCCAGAACGAGAGCTTGCCCCAGAACTCGCTGACCTTGCGGCCGAACATGAGCGGGAACCAGTAGTGCAGACCAGCCAGCAGCGCGAAGATCGAGCCGCCGATAAGCACGTAGTGGAAGTGGGCGATGACGAAATAGCTGTCGTTCTGTTGGGAGTCGGCCGGGGCCGCGGAGTGCATGACGCCGGAGAAGCCGCCGATCATGAACATCCAGACGAAGCCGAGGGCGAACATCATGGGCGTGCGCATCATCAGGTGGCCGCCCCACAGGGTGCCGATCCAGTTGAAGATCTTGACGCCCGTCGGGACTGCGATGGCCATCGTCGCGAGTGCAAAGGCCGCCGTGGCGACCGTGCCCATGCCGGTGGTGAACATGTGATGGCTCCACACTGCGAAACCGAGGAAGCCGATGCACGCGCCCGAGAATACCACGATCGGATAACCGAAGAGCGGCTTGCGCGAGAACGTCGGGAGAATTTCCGAGATGATACCCATCGCCGGCAGAATCAGGATGTACACCTCGGGGTGACCGAACACCCAGAACAAGTGCTGCCACAGGATCGGCATGCCGCCGCCGGAGATTTCGAAGAAGAACGTGCCGAAATTGCGATCCATCATCACCTCAACCAGCGCGATCGTGATGAAGGGGAAGGAGAGAACGATCAGGAACGACGTGATGAGCGTCATCCAGGTGAACACCGGCAGGCGCATCATCGTCATGCCCGGAGCGCGCATGTTGATGATCGTAACGATGAAGTTCAGTGACGCCGCGATCGAGGCGACGCCGAGGAGCTGCAGGCCCATGACCCAGTAGTCGACCGAGTGGCTCGGGCTGAAGGTCTTCGAGGTGAGCGGCGAGTAACCATACCAGCCGGCGTCAGGAGCGTTGTGCACGCCGCCGAGGATCTTTTCCAGAATCGGCGCGAACCAGCCAATGTTCAGAATGATGGCGCCGGCAACGAATGTCCAAATCGAGAAGGCGTTGAGCCGGGGGAAGGCGACGTCACGCGCGCCAATCTGCAGCGGCATGATGAAATTGAAGAACGCGGCCGACAGCGGCATCACGGCGAGGAAGATCATCGTCGTGCCGTGCATCGTGAACATCGTGTTGTACTGCTGGGCAGTGAGCACGTCGTTGTTCGGCACCATGAGCTGCGTGCGGATGAGCAGCGCTTCAAAGCCGCCCACCAGGAAAAAGATCAACGCGAAGAAACCGTACAGGAAGCCGATCTTCTTGTGGTCAACGGTGGTGAGCCAGCCCATGAGGCCGGTCTTGGCCGTCGGATGCGAAAGGAGTTTGGGTTTCGCCGGAGCGTGCTCTTCCTTCGTGAGGTAAGCTGATTTGGCCAGGTCCATGAGTCGTGGGAGGTGTTGTGCTAAATTCGGGAAAAGTGGGAGCGCGGGCGTCCTCGCCCGCGGTTCAGAAGCGGGCGGGATGCCCGCGCTCCCAGGAAGAGTGGTTCACGTGAGCTTACTTGAGACTTTCGAGATAAGCGACGAGTGCGCCTTCATCCTCCGGCGTCAGCTTGATGCCGTCGACCGGCTTGCCTTCCCGATCGGTCCGGGCGTAGGCGAGTGCCATCTTGTTGCCGGGTTTGACGGAGTTGGGATTGTGAATCCAGCGGCGGAGCTGCTCGGAATTATTCTCGAGCAGACCGGCGGCAATGGTCGTCCGGGAACCGATGTGCGTGAGGTCCGGCGCGGAAACGCCGCCACCTTCATGGCCGCGCACCGTGTGACACGCGATGCAGGTCTTCGTCTTGAACAGTTCACGACCCGCGGCGATCAGCGCGGCGTCTTCGTTCTTCTCCGGCGCCTGCTTGGCGCGCCAGGATTCCAAGGGATTGACGTCGAACTTGGCGGTGATGCCGGCCTCGTTCTGCTTGAAGCTGCGGAGTGCGGCAAACTGCGGCTTCGCGCGGTTGGCGTCCGCGGCGCGAGGTGCCACGGTGCGGCCGGTCTGCGACTGCTGCTCGAGCCACTCGGCAAATTCCTTGGCGTCGAGGGCGATGATGCGGAAACGCATCACGGCGTGGGAGTCTCCGCAATATTCGGCGCACTGGCCCCAGAAGTACCCGGGTTTGTCCGCCCGCAGGTAGATGTGGTTGGCGCGGTTCGGGATCATGTCCACCTTGCCGGCGAGCTTCGGGACCCAGAACGAATGGATGACGTCGACCGTGCGCAGATTGATGCGCACCGGACGACCGGCCGGGATGACGAGTTCGTTGCCGGTGACGAGCGGGGCCTTCGCGCCCGTCGCGTTCGTCGGGGCCAGCTCGCCGGGGTACTCAAACTTGAACCACCACTGGTAGCCGGTGCCGTTGACCTCGTACATGTTGGCCTTCTCGGCCTCCGGCACGTCGTAGGTGGACCAAATCGCCTTCAGCGTCGGGACCGCGATGACCACCAGAGCGAGAACGGAGGCGCCAATCAGGCCGAGCTCGATGAACGGATTGCCATGCCCCTGCGGCGGCGGCTCGGCGTGTTCGTCAGCGGCCGAACGGGCCCGGAACTTGAACGTCGCGTAAGCGAGGACCGCCGCGACGATCACGAAGATCACGAGCGAAACCCAGCAGGTCACATAGAACACCTGCAGCTGTTCACGGGCGACGGAGCCCTCGACGACAATCGTCGATTGGTGGCCGTCCATCTGCCAGAAATTGAGTTTCGCGCAACCGGAGAGAGTTGCGAGACCGGCCAACGCAATGACTGCGCGGACCCACCGGACGGGATTCGGTAAGGAGGAGAACATGTGGGCTGTCGGAAACAGGAAGCTTTTGGAGACGCTTGCGCCAAAAACACTGCAGAGTTGGCGAACGAATTGGCATTTCAAGCCATAATGCCGAGTTTTATCGTGTGAGCGCGCTCCAGAGGTTCGCGAGCGGATTATATTAACAGAGCTCTGCAGCTCATTAGCGCGGGTGGGGGCGGCACCGCGGAGAGTAAGCCGAGCCGCGTGGAGACGTTTCGGTGCTGTGGAAGCGCGAGCGTCATGGTCTTGGTGCGTCTCGTCCTTGCGGCCCTGGAATATTGTCGCTGGCACGAGTCGAGCGTTCGTTCCGAGACGCCGAATGTCGGCTCGATGCCCGGAAACTGGTGGTTCGGGTTTGCATGTCATCGGAGTGTTTCCAACGTTCGTCCTGCCATGACTACCAGACTCCTTCCCCTTGCTGTGTTTGCTGCACTCCTCGTTGCCGGTTGCGGCAAAAAGGCCGATGCTCCCGCCACGACCGCGGCCGCCGCGGCCTCCGGCCCGGCTTCGGCTGCACCCGCTGCCGCCGCCGCAGCTCCCGCCGCCGCCAAACCCGCCGCCGCTCCGGCTGCCGCTCCCGCACCCGCGGCCGCCGCCGGGCGGGTGATCGAAATCACCGCGAACGATCAGATGAAGTTCAGCCTCGCCAACATCGATGCCAAGGCGGGCGAGGACCTCAAGGTGGTCTTCACCAACGCCGGCACGCTCCCGAAGGAGGCCATGGGGCACAATTGGGTGCTGTTGAAGGCGGGCGTCGATGTCACGGCTTTCGCCACGACGGCCATGACCGCGAAAGAGACGGATTACGTCCCGGCTTCCCTCAAGGACCAGGTGATTGCCTCCACCAAGGTTCTCGGCCCCAAGCAGACCGCCGAAGTGTCCTTCAAGGCTCCGGCTGCCGGCACCTACACGTTCATCTGCTCCTTCCCTGGTCACTACATGATCATGAAGGGCACGCTGACGGTGAAGTAATCAGGGCACCCACGTTGCCTCCCTTTCCAAGCCGGGCGCTTTCGCCCGGCTTTTTCGTGTCCATTTGCCGCAATGCGACGCCCGGGTCCAGCGGTCCGGTCCCGCTTTCGAGCGCTCTTCAGTCCTGGCTTCCGGGTTTCCTGCTCAACTCTTCGGTGTCGCTGGCCACCACTGATAGAGGAAGAAATATACCAGCACGCCGGTCACGCTGACGTAGTACCAAATCGGAAACGTCCAGCGCGCCCAGCGGCGGTGGCGCTCGATGTTGCCTTGCAGCGCGAACAGGAATGTCCGCGGCACCAAGTACGCGATCGCGATCGCGAGCAGGATGTGCGAGATCAGCATCGTGTAGTAGAAGGCTGCGATGGCGCCTTCGCCGCCGAACTTCGTGTGCACGCCGCGGACGAGAATCTTGTGCGTCACATAGCCGACGAGAAACACGGCCGAGACCGCGCCCGCGCTGAGCATGAACGCGCGGTGCGTGCGGATCCGCGCCGCGCGTTGCACCGGATCGGACTCGCGCAGGGCGCGTTGAATGAAAATGAAGCCCGCCGTCATCAGCACGGTCGCGCAGGCGTTGAGCACGGCGTTGAACGCGGGAATCTGTTGGACGGTCATGAGGCGATGAGCCGGTCCGCGACGAGCGCGCCCAGCACGAGCGGCAGATAAATGATCGAAGCGAAGAACAGTTTCCGCGCCATGACGTCGCGGCCTTCGCGACGGGTGAACGCGATCGCGCGCCAGATGAACCACGCGCCGACCACCGCCGCGGCGACGCCGTAGGCTTTGGTGGTGAGACCCCACACGACCGGCAGCAGGCTCACGATCACCAGCGCGATCGCGTTCACCAGCGACCAGGCTGCCACCTTGGTGCCGGATTCATCCCGCACCGGCAGCATCGGAAAGTGCACCGCCGAGTAGTCCTTCCGGTACGTCCACGCCACTGCCATGAAGTGCGGGATCTGCCAGAAGAACAGCACGCCAAACAAAATCCAGCCGAGCGCGCTCACGCTGCCGTCGCCGGCACTCCAGCCGATCAATGGCGGAAACGCCCCCGCGATCGCGCCGATTTCCGTGCTCCACAGAGAACGCTTCTTCGCGGGCGTGTACCAGCCGAGGTACGAAATCACCGTCAGCAAGGTGAACAGCGCCGCGAGCCGATCGACCCACGCAAAGAGCAGGAACAGGCCCGCCACGCACATCAACCAGCCGAGCACGAACGCCGAACCGGTCGCGACCTTGCCCGAGGGAATCGGACGATCGGCGGTGCGCTTCATCTGTGCGTCGGTCTCGTGTTCGAGCCACTGGTTCAACGCCGCCACGCCGCCGGCCGCGAGCGACGTGCCAATGAACAGCAGCGTGAGTTTGCCCGGATTGCCCGCGGGACGCGCGGCGAAGTACCCGACCATCGTCGTGATCACCGACAGCAGACTCAGCCGCGGCTTCGTCAGCTCGAGGTAGTCGCGAAACTTGGGTGCCGCGGCGGTTTCCGTGATCATGGGCGCGAGGGCGTGGCGAGGGGCGTCGATCCCTCAATCGCATCGCGATGCGCGCGACAAGTGAGCCAGAACGTGACCGCGAGCGTGACGGCCCCGACCACCACGTGGCCGGTCGTCATCTCGGCCCGACGCATCGTCCAGATGATCTGCGCGCCGAGCAGAATCTGCAGCACCAGCAGGCTGATGAGTGCCGATGCGCCGGCCTTCATGCCCGCCGTCGATGCACGATCCCGTCGGATCGTCCACGCAAACGCCGTCAGCGCAAACGCGAGGATCAACGCCATCACGCGATGCGCGAAATGAATCGCGACGCGGAAATTCCATTCGTTCGGCAGCCAGTGATTTTCCGGCGCGGGCGTCGAATAGGGAAACGTGTAGATCGCGAGTCCGGCCGCGTTGTGCCGCATCGTGACCGCGATCACCAGCTGCACGAACATCAGCGCCGTGCAGACCAGGCCCATCGTGCGCACCGCGGAGCCGACCGGCGTGCTGCGCTCGATCCAGGAGCGGGAACATCCGATGGCGATCGCGATCAGCACGCAGACGTAGATTTGGGCGAGGATGCCGTGCGGGATGCGCAGGACTTCGCCGAGCGACATGTGAAACCACGGGATATCGATCGCGTTGAGCGTGACGCGCTGTCCGCCAATCACGCCCTGCAAAATCACGATGCCGAGCGCCCAGAGACCGAGGCGGCGGAGCCACGCGCGTTCCTCCACGCGCCACAGCCACGCGGCGAGGCCGATGGTGATGAAACCCATCATCATGCCGCTCAGCCGGTGCGAGTGTTCGGCGAACTTCGCCGCATCCGTGAGCCAGCCGTCGGGATTGATCGAGCCGTTCGACAACGGCCAGTCGGGAAACGCCATCCCCGCGCCAATGCTCGTGGTGAACGCGCCAAGCGTCACCAGCACAAACACCCACGCGCTGCCCACCGCCGCAAACAGGGCGAGAGACGGCTTGTGCGTGGTGGTGCGCCGGGTGTGGGAAGCGGTAGCCATGAGCAGGGCAAAGGGAGAGCAGAAGCGGCGATGCTGGTTGCCGCAAACCCTTTGACAAAGTTTTCCACCGGCGAATCCGTTGTCGTATGAAATCTAATACCGGGAGCGCCGTCGCTCGCGCCACGCTCGCAGCGACATGAGCACTCGCTCCGCCTGGGTAGCCGTCGTGTTCGTCATCCCGCTTCTGTCCGGCTGTTCCAAGCAAGCAGAGTCGGCGGCGGCACGTCCGCTCGTCCCGGCGGCAGCCGTCGCACCCGGGCGTTATCCGCTCACCGGCGAGATTCTGCGGATCGACGCCGCCCGGAAGGTCGTCGTGGTGCGGCACGACCCGATCAAGGATTACATGCCCGCGATGACGATGGAGTTTGCGGTGGCTGAGGGTGACCTCGCGATCGCCCAGCCGGGCCAGCGGATACGGGCTGAACTGGTGCCCGGCAAGGATGGCGGCGACTTTCGGCTGGAGAAGATCTGGCCCGATGAACGGGTGGCCGCGGACACGGTGGCGGCGCTGGCATTGCAGTTGCGCCAGGACACGCATGCGCGCGGAAAAGGGGCGTACCGCGAAGTGGGCGAGACCGTGCCGGATTTTGCCCTTTACGATCAGAGCGGGCGCGTGGTGCAGAGCTCCCGGTTTCGCGGCAAGCAGATCATGCTGAACTTCATCTTCACGCGCTGCCCGGACCCGAAGATGTGTCCCGCCTCGACGGCGAAGATGATCGCGACCCAGCAACTCGCGCGCGCCGCGGGCGTCACGACGCTCGAACTCGTTTCCATCACGCTCGACCCCGCGTTCGACACGCCGGGGGTGCTGCGCGAGTACGCATCATTGCGCGGAATCGAGACGGCCAACTTTTCGTTTCTCACCGGGCCTGAAACTGCGATTCGTGATCTGCTCACGCAGTTCGGCGTGATCGCGCAGTTCAAGGGCGACCTCCTGCAGCACACGCTCGCGACGCTGCTGATCGATGCGAACGGAAAAATCGCCCACCGCGCCGATGGCAGCGCCTGGGAACCGCAGGATTTCGTGGCCCGGATGAAGCGGTGAGGATTTTGACAGAATGTACAGAATGGATCGATTCGCTCTCTGGCCCGCGAAGATTTTTTCCCATTTCATCCATTCTGTTTATTCTGCCCCCTCATGACGCTCGCCTCATCGGAACTCCGCCAGTTTTCCCTGATCACCCTTGGTGCGGTGGCGGTGTTCGCCATTTTCCGGCTGCTGCCGACGGGCACGAACCTGAGTCACATGGATTTTCGCGTCGATCCGCGCGCGACCAACGCGATCGAGTTCTGCGATCCGCTCAACCCGCAGTTCATTCCCGTCGTGGCGTCGCGATCGCCCGTCACGCTGACGGTGGCGACGACCGAACCGGCGGTGGCGGGGCGCGAGGTGCGGGCCGTGTTCACGTTGAAGACCGGGAGCGGCAAGGCGGTCGCGCCGGAGGATCTCCTGGTGACTCACACCCGCCAGCTGCATCTGTTGGTCATCGATCCCTCGCTGACGGATTATCAGCACGTGCATCCGACGCCCGGTTCGACCACCGGCAACTGGCACGTGACGTTCACGCCGCGCACGGCGGGGACGTATCGGATTTTTGCGGACTTCACACCGGTCGCCACCGGCCGGGGACTGTATGCCAGCGTGGATCTTGTTGTTTCGGCCGGAGCCGCACCTGGCCCTGGGACGATGGACGCCAAGCCGCTGCGCGGCTCGGTCGAACGCGAGGGCGTGACCTTTACATTGGAAACCACACCGGCGGCGGCGCGCGCGGGCCAGCCGATCGATTTGCGCTTCGCGCTGCAACGCCGCGATGGCGCGCCCGTTCCCCTTGAGCCCGTCATGGGCGCTTTCGCCCATCTCGTGGCGTTCGATCAAACGCGGAGCGGGTTCGCGCACCTGCACCCCGCGGAGGCCGACCTGCTCAAGCGGCCCGATGCGGTGAAGCCGGTGCTCAATTTCAAACTCACGATCCCGCGCGCCGGACGCTACGTGATCTGGGCCCAGGTGAACCTCGGCGGGAGCGAGCGCTTCGTGCCGTTCGAGATCGAGGTTGGTGGCTAGGGCGGGACCGCTGGGCGCGCGCGTACCCAGCTTCGATGCCGACGGCCGAGTTGAAAAAACTCAGAACTTCAGGTGCTTCACCGTGAGCCCCTCGTTGATCAGCTGCTTCAGCGAATCGATGCCGATGCGCAGGTGATCCTTCACGAACTTCTCGTCGACCTGTTTGTCGCTTTCCGCGGTCTTCACGCCGTCGGGCGTCATGGGTTGATCCGACACCAGCAGCAGCGCGCCGGTGGGAATCTCGTTGTAGAAACCGGTCATGAAGATCGTCGCGGTCTCCATGTCGATGCAGAGCGTGCGAATCTTGGTGAGGTACTTCTTGAAGTCCTCGTCGTGCTCCCACACGCGGCGGTTGGTGGTGTACACGGTGCCGGTCCAGTAGTCGCGCGCGTGATCGCGAATCGTGGTGGAGATGGCCTTCTGCAGGGCGAACGACGGCAGCGCCGGCACTTCGACGGGAAAATAATCGTTGCTCGTGCCCTCGCCGCGGATGGCGGCGATGGGGAGAATCAAATCGCCCAGCGACGCGCGGTGTTTCACGCCGCCACACTTGCCGAGGAACAACACCGCCTTGGGTGAAATCGCGCTCAACAGATCCATCACGGTCGCGGCGGTCGCGCTGCCCATGCCGAAGTTGATGATCGTGATGTTGTCGGCCGTCGCGCTCGGCATCGGCTTGTTTTTTCCCACGACGGGGACGCGATGCCACTGCGCGAAAAGCTTCACGTAGTGATCGAAGTTCGTAAGCAGAATGTAGGCGCCGAATTTTTCCAGCGGCACGCCCGTGTAGCGCGGCAGCCAGTTCTCGACGATTTCCTTGCGCGTCTTCATGGCCGGAGAAAATCAATAAACGGCGGAAACACACGAAAAAGATGATCGCTGCGCTTTGCGCCGCTGAGCGATTGCATGCCTCCGGCGGTCTGTTCACGTTCGCCGGCCATGTCTGCCGTCAACCGAGCCCTGTTGGGCGCCGTCGCCTGGATCGTCTTCGTGATCGCGCGCGGCTCCGATCTGCGCAGCGATGCCTGGTCGCACGCGTGGCTGCTTTTTGCCGCGCTCGTGCTGGTGCCGCTGGCCCTCGACCTCCTCGCCGATGCCGACGAGGCGGAACAACCGGCTCGGTGGTTCCGCTGGATTCAGCGCGTCCAGTTGCCCGCGGCACTGGCACTCACCGTGGCGTGCTGGCTGCCGCCGGGGGCGTTCGCCGCGCTGGCCGCGCTGCCGTGGGTCGGCGTGACCGGCCTGCTGGCGACGATCGGCTTCGCGCGGCTGCGGCAGGGCGGCTGGCGGCGGGACTTTGACGGCATCTGCCGCGACGCGGCCCTGATGTACGCGGCGATCGGCGGAGTGTGGACGCTGGTGGACCGGACCGGGTATCAGCCGCTTGGTTTCGCGCCGGCGATCGTGACGCTCACCGCCGTGCACTTTCACTATGCGGGGCTGATGCTGCCGCTTTTCGCCGGGCTCGTGCAACGCGAGGTGTTCTTCTGGCGCCTGGCGTCGCGGGCGGGCGTCGGCGTGTTGTTGGGCGTCCCCGCGGTGGCGCTCGGCATCACGTTCACGCAGCTGGGCTGGGGGCGGAGTCTCGAAGCTGCCGCCGGCTGCGGCCTCGCGCTCGCAGGCATGGCCGTCGCCATTCTGCAGGTGCGGCTCGGCCTCGACGTGAAGCGTCCGCTGGCGACGCGCCTCCTGCTCGGAATCTCCGGCGCTTCGCTGTTTTTCGCGATGGTGCTCGTGGTGCTCTACGCGTTGCGCACCTCGGCCGCGGGCGGGGTGTGGCTCACGCTGCCGCAAATGCGGCTGGTGCACGGCGCGATCAACGCCCTCGGGTTCGCGTTATGCGGCGTACTCGCTTGGCGCCGGATGAACAACGCGCCGCTTCCCACTCGTTGGACCTCGGGCGGCTGAGCGGGCGCCGAAAAAAGGAGACTCCGACGGACGGCGTGTCGGAGACGTTCTCCCCCCCGCGATGCGATGGACGCTCAGGCCGACGCCAGGGCGTTGTCCGTGTTCAGGTGTTCGGCGCCGGTGTACTTCTGCGACTGCTCGTCCGCGTGATAACTCGAGCGCACGAGTGCGCCGCTCTCGACGACGCCGATGCCGATGCTCAGTCCGAATTGTTTCCAGTGCAGAAACTCCTCCGGCGGCGCCCAGCGAGAGATTGGCAGGTGCTTCGGCGACGGCTGCAGGTACTGGCCGATGGTGAGAATGTCCGTCCGGTCGGACGCGATGTCCCGGAGCGTCTGTTCGACCTCGGCCAGCTCCTCGCCGACGCCGAGCATGATGCCGGTCTTCGTGACGAACCCGCGCGCCTTGGCGTGACGCAGCACGGACCGCGAGCGATCGTAGCGCGCCTGGACGCGGACCGGTTTCTGGAGGCGCTCGACCGTCTCGAGGTTGTGGTTGAAGATGTCCGGCTTGGCGTCGAGCACGATGTCGACGTGCTCGGTGTTGCCCTTGAAATCGGGCGTGAGCACCTCGATGGCGGTATGCGGATTCCGGTGACGAATCGCGCGGATGGTCGCGGCCCACACGCTGGCGCCACCGTCGCTCAATTCATCGCGCGCGACGCTCGTGATGACGCAGTGCTTGAGATTCATTTTCGCAACGGCATCGGCCACGCGCGCCGGTTCGCCCAGATCGAGCTCCGTGGGACGGCCCGTGGCGATCGCGCAGAAGTTGCATGAGCGCGTGCAGATGTTGCCCAGGATCATCACGGTGGCGGTGCCGCGCGACCAGCACTCGCCGAGGTTCGGACACTGTGCGCTCTGGCAGACCGTGTGCAGCTGGTTCTCGTCGACGAGCCGGCGGGTTGCGGCATAGCCGGGGCCGCTCGGCAGCTTGGCGCGGAGCCAGGACGGTTTGCGTGTGGTATCCATCAAAGAGGGAAGGGGAGAATCAACCAGGACGGCGGCGGATCAACACAGATCATTTCGGGAGCGACCGTGCGATTTGAATGGCACGAGCCTTGAGTTGCCCACGGAACACACGGAATACACGGAAGGGGATTGGGGTTTCGTGAGTTCAGTGTGTTCCGTGGGCCAAAAACTCCGGCAGCAACCGCTCGAATTCCCGCACGAGGGCCGCCTTGATCGCGGCGGGGTCCACGGCTTGACCGAGTTCGTTGCGCAGCGACGTGACGGTGCCGTCGGCCGCCGAAATTCCGCAGGGAATGATCCCGGTGAAGTGACGAAGCTCAGGCTCAACGTTCAGGGCGAAGCCGTGATAGGTGACCCAGCGCCGCACCGCGACGCCGATGGCGGCGATTTTGCGCCGGCCAATCCAGATTCCCGTTTGCCCCTCGCGTCGCGTCGCAACCAGCCCCATTCCGCCCACGGCGTTGATGACGACCTGTTCGAGCAGGCGCAGGTAGGCGTGAAGGTCCTTGTGTCCGGCGAGGTAAATAATCGGGTAGCCGACAATCTGTCCGGGCCCGTGATAGGTGATGTCGCCGCCACGGTTGGTGTTCACCACCGCGATGCCCTCGCGCGCAAGTTGGTCGGCGTTCCACACCAGATGGGCGTCGGCCCCGCGGCGCAGTCCAATCGTGTACACGGGCTCGTGCTCGGTGAACACGAGCGTGTCGCCAATCTCGCCCGCGATCCGCTGCGTCACCAGCCCGGCCTGCCGCTCCCATGCCATGCGATACTCCGTGCGGCCCCAATCGAGCAGCGCGACCGAAGCGGAGGTGGACGTGGCGGGCGACATGGCCGCAAACGGTTTCCCAACCCGGGGAGAGGCGCAACCCTTTCGGTGTTTTCGTCAACGCGCGTGATCGCCCGCGAATCACGCGGATGACCGCGAATGAGCACTCAGTGCCATGCGCGCAGCTCGCCGTGAACTCGGTCGGTACCAGCTTGATTGATTGGCCGGTCGAATTCGCGGCCATTCGTGTGCTTCGCGGGGAACGTCTGCGCGGATCCGGCTAAGGAAACGTCGCTTCGCGCGTAGTCAGATCAACCCCGCCCCACGATGACGACGCTCGAAACCGAATTCGCCGGCCCGAAGAAGGCGCGCGTGGAAATCATCCCGCTGATCGACGTGATCTTTTTCCTGCTCGCGACGTTCGTGCTGTTCACGCTGACGCTGCAACGCGTGAAGGTGCTCGAGGCCGACTTCCCCAAGGCGACCGGCCAGGGCTCGGTCCTCGACGACAAAACGGTTTTCATCCAAGCGTCCGCGGACGGCACGTACCATTGGAAAATGGGCCGCGCGAACGCCGCCGAGGCCATCGTCGCCGCCGAGATCGGACCGCGCCTCGCAACCTACAAGCGCGGCACGGAGTCGCCGCGCGTGCTCGTGCGCAGCGACCTCACGGCGAAACTGAACGCGATCGTGTACGTGCTCGACGAAGTCCGCCGCGCCGGGATCAAGGACGTGGCGGTCGAGACGATCGTGACGGCGTCGGGCTCGTGACCGCGCCGCTCACGTGCGACCGTTCAGGTGGCGGGCGTCAAAGACAGATCGACGGTAGGGCGGCTTGTCCCCCAGCCGCCGCGCGCACGGACGGTTCTCATTCGCGCGTATGGGCGTGATTCGCGGGAGCTGAACTGTTCCCGCCTAAAGATCGCGGGCGTGCAGGTTCATGAAGAGACCGCCACCGGCACCGGCGGCAAAGCCCAGCGCGCCGCGGGCGGGCGTACCCGCGGGTAGCGGAATTTCCTGCGCAGGCTCGGAGCCGCGTTGCACGCGGATGCTGGCACCCTGCACGGTGACCACGAAGCGACTGAACTTGCCGCCCTCGCTGGCGGCGAGTGTGACGGGCACGCCTTCGCCGTTGCGACCGCGGACGAACAGCGTGGCCGGCGCGGCGGCTTCGTTGCGGGCGGTCTTCGACGGCTGGTAGTCGATCACGAATTCGGCGGCGCCAAACTCAGTGCTCGTCCACAGCGTGGCGGCCTTGGCGTCAGCCGGCGTGGCCGCGGCCGGTGTCGGTTTCAGTGTGAGTCGTTCACCGGTGGCGCTCCAGCGGGCCGCGGTGGCATCGGTCGTGCGCCAGCCGCGCAGATCGAGCCCGGTGAACAACGGCCGCCAACCCGGATCGAGCGGCGCGCTGACGTCCGGACCGGCACCCGTGGACGGCAGTTCCTTGATCCGCAGATTGCGGAATTCCACTGGCGCGCCCTCGGACTCGAGGCCGAGATAACCTTTCCGATAATTGCAGCCGTCGCCGCCGCTGACTTCCTTGCCGTTCACGTGCAGGCGGAGCGAGCCGTTGTTCGCGACGAGCCGGTAGTGATTCCATTCCGGCGAGGGCTTGCTGCGATCCTCGGAGGGAAAGCTGCGTTTGCCGTTGGTCTTGCCGAAGGGCGTCATGGTCGCGCCGTGAATGGGAAACACATCGCCGTGCACCGTGAACCAGTCCGCCTTCTTCCCATTCTTGCGCTCGAATTCCACCGCGTAGCCGTGGTCGAGGGCCTGGATCTCGATGCCGCGCAGAAACGGCACGCCGGGCGCGCTGATTGGCGACGCCCACACGAACATGCCCGAGTTGCCGCCGCTTTGCAGATGGCGCCACTCAAACTCGAGCACGAAGTTCTCGTACTGGCGGTCCGTGCGGAGCGTGCCGATCGGCCGGCCGGTGCAAACGATTTTCCCGTCCTTGACGCTCCACGTCTCGGGCGCGCAGTTCGCATTCACCCAGCCGGTCAGATCGCGGCCGTTGAAGAGCGGCACGAAGCCGTCCGCAGCGGGTTCGGCCGCGCGCGCCGTGACGAATGAAGTGAGGAGCAACGCGAGGGGAAGCGTGAGTTTCATCGCGCTCAGCAAAGCGAACCGCCGGTCGGGTGCACGCCCCGAGTTTGCACCGGCACTTTCTCGGACCAAACCACTTGGTCTGAATCCAGCTGTGCAACGATGACGTAACGTGACGCTTTCGCGCGTGACTTTGGTCGACACCGGCCATTCCTCGCAACTGCGGCAAAGCCCCAATTTTGAGTATGACGCTTCATCGAAATTTACTGGCCATCGGAGTTTTTCTGAGCTCAGCGCTTGGCCTCAACGCCACCATCGGCGTCAGCCTCCAGTCGCAGCTTGGCAACCCGAGCAGCGCGACCGCGGATCCGGCCAACCGGGGCAATTATCTGATCCAGCGCGCGCAATACGCCCTCGGCTACAACGACCTCACCCGCGAGGCCAACTGGGTGGCGTGGGATCTCACGACCACGGACGTGGGCGGGAGCGGTCGCTCGGATTTCAGTGTGGATACCACGCTGCCGGCCGGCTTCACGGCGGTGCTGACGACGGATTACTCGGGCTCGGGCTTCGATCGCGGGCACATGTGCCCCTCGGGCGACCGCACCGTAAGCGTGGCGGACAATCAGTTCACGTTCTACATGTCCAACATGGTGCCGCAGGCACCGGACAACAATCAGGGCGTGTGGGCGAATTTCGAAAGCTATTGCCGCACGCTCGCCGCGGCCGGCAATGAGCTGCTGATCATCTCGGGGCCCGGCGGTTTTGCGGGTTCAACCCTCACCACGGGCGTCGCCATTCCCGGCTACGTCTGGAAGATCGCCGTCGTCGTGCCGCTCGGGCCGGGCTCCGCGCTCAGCCGGCTCAACGCCGCCACCCGCGTGATCGCGCTCAAGATCCCCAACGTCCAGGGCATCCGCAGCAACCCCTGGCAGAACTACATCACGTCGGCCGCGCAGCTTGAGACCGACACCGGCTACAGCTTTTTCACCGACGTGCCGGCGGCACTCGCGGCCACGCTGCGGGCCAAGGTCGACGGCCAGACTGCCGTCGGTGCGCCGGCGATTGTGACGCAGCCCGAGACGCAGAGCGCCGCGGTCGGCGGCTCGGTCACGTTCTCCGTTGTAGCCTCCGGCGACACGCCCCTGGCGTATCAGTGGCTCAAGGACGACGCCGAGATCGCAGGCGCGACAAGCGCCTCGCTGAACATTCCGGTCGTCCAGGCGTCCAGCGTCGGCAACTACGTGGTGATGGTCACCAACGCCGTTGGCTCGATCTCCAGCAACCAGGCGGCGCTGATCGTCACCGGCCTGCCGCCCGCCGTCGTCACGCCCGTCGCCCCGCAGACCGTGGCCGCCGGCAGCAACGTCACGCTCGCGGTCGTCGCCTCCGGCTCCCCGACGCTCTCCTACCAGTGGCGGCGCGAAGGCGTGACCGTTCCCGGTGCGACGCTCTCCAGCCTTACGCTGGTGGATGCGCAGGCCGCCAACGCAGGGCTCTATGATGTCGTGATTGCGAACAGCGTGAACACGATCTTGAGCAACGCGGCCTTGCTGACAGTCACTCCGGCCGCGCCGACCATCATCACCCAGCCGCTCAGCCAGAGCGCCACGGGCGGCACGATCGTCACGCTTTCAGTCGTCGCGCGCGGCACGGCGCCGCTCAGTTACCAATGGCGCAAAGGCACGGTGGGTTTGTTGAACGGAGGCAGCGTTGCCGGGGCGACGACCGCCACCCTCACGCTCACCGGCGTGGCGGCCGCCGACGCCGGTAGTTACGATGTGGTGGTGACCAACGCGGTCAGCAGCGTCACCAGTGCTGCGGCCCAGCTCACCGTCAATGCCGCGACCATCACGTGGACGTTCGGCGCGGATCTGGCGAACGCCACCGCGAATCCCACGAGCGGCCTGCCCATCGACCTCACCGGCGGCACCGTGCTGCAGGGTAATAACAATGGCACGACCGTGATGTTGAGCACCACGTCGGTGTCCCCGACGGCCAGCGGTTTTTCCGGGACCGTGAACGCCGGAGCGGCGGCACGCATCGGCGCGCTCGACAAGGCGCTGTCGGCTTACTTCGAGTTCACGCTCACCCCCGCCGCCGCGAAGAAACTGATCGTGGCCGGTCTGAGTTTTGGTTCGCGCCAGACGGGCACCGGGCCGCAGGCCTACTCGGTCTTCAGCAGCTTCGATAATTTCACCGTGCCGGTTGCCTCCGGCACGCTCCTCGCGGACTCCACGTGGCGGGTGAACACGCCGGGAACGTTCGCCACGGTCACCGGCACCACTGGGGCGCCGGTGACATTCCGCATTTTCGGCCACAGCGGCCTCGGCTCACCCGCCGCGGGCACCGCCAACTGGCGCATCGACGACCTCAAGGTGAACGTGAGCACGGCGGAAGCCACGAGCGCAGTGGCACCGGCGGTGACCTCCACGTCACCGGCCTCGGGCGCGCTCAGCGTCGGCGTCACGTCGCCCATCACGATCACGTTCAACCAACCGGTCCTGATCAACGGCCCCTGGTTCACGATCAATAGTCTCCTCACCGGTCCAGTCGCCGCCACGGTCACGGGCGGGCCCACGACGTTCACGCTCACGCCGCCCTCCAACTTTGCGTTCGGCGACACCATCACGGTCACGGTGCTCGCGGGGACGGTGATCGAGAAGGACACCGCCACGCTGGCGCTGCCGGCAAATCATGTGTTCTCGTTCGGCACCGGCTTGCCGGTTGCGCCCGCCATCGTGCAACAGCCCGTTGCGCGGACGATCTCCGACGGCGGTTCGACCACGTTCGCCGTCGCAGCCACGGGCACTGCGCCGTTGACCTACCAGTGGCGCAAGGGCGGCGTTCCGATCGCCGGCAATCTGTCCGCGGCGACGGCCACCCTCAGCCTGACGGGCGTCACGCTCGCCGACGGCGGCGACTACGATTGTGTGGTTACCAATGCGGCGAACTCCGCAACCTCGTCGGCCGCATTGCTCACCGTCCTGCCGGTTGCCGTTTCGATCCAGAAGCAACCGGTCTCCGCGACGGTCGCGTTGGGCGGCACGACGAGCTTCACCGTGCAGGCCACGGGCAGCGCGCCAATCTCCTACAGCTGGCGTCGCAACGGCACGCCGCTCGTCAATGGCCCGGGGGTTGCGGGTGTCGCGACCGCGACGCTCACGCTCACCGGCGTACAGGCGGCCAGCGCCGGCGTGTACGATGTGATCGTGTCGAATGTCGTGAATCCAGTGACGAGCCTTCCGGCCACGCTCGGGGTCACCGCAGCGACGCTGGAGACGATCGTCTGGGACTTCGCGACCGCCGCGCCCACCAGCGGGCTGCCGGCCACGCTCACGGGCGGCGTCGTGACCCAGGGCAACAACAACGGCACGACGGCGCTGCTGACCGCGGTGTCCGTTTCGCCGACGGCCAGCGGGTTCTCCGGCGGCAACAATGCCGGCGCGGCCGCGCGTATCGGGGCGCTCAATACCGCCACGTCTGCGTACTTCGAATTCACCCTGACGCCGGCGGCGGGCCGGCAGCTGGTCGCGACCGGTCTGACGTTCGGCGCGCGCAGCACCGGCACCGGGCCGCAGGCGTTCTCCGTGCTCACGAGCATCGACAACTTCACCAACCCGATCGCGTCGGGCGTGCTCCTCGCCAACTCCAACTGGGCCGCGATCGCGCCGGCGTTCGCCGGCGTGCGGGGCGCGCCCGGCACCGCGGTGACGTTCCGCATCTTCGGCCACAACGGTACGGGCTCGCCCGGTGCCGGCACGGCGAACTGGCGCATCGATGATTTGAAGCTGACCGCCGGGACGGAATTGCCGCCCGCCCTGGCCAGCACCGTCCCCGCGGCCGCGGCGACGGGCGTGCCGGTGGCCTCGTCGATTGCAATCACGTTCAATCAACCGGTGGCCGCCACGGGCACCTGGTTCACCATCACGAGCGCCGCGCGCGGCGCGGTGACAGCGACGGTCTCGGGCGGACCGACAGCCTTCACGCTCACCCCCGCCGTTAGCTGGGCCTACAGCGACACCGTGACCGTCCGGGTGCTTGCCGCCGGCGTGCGGGATACCACGGGAACGCTGTCGTTGCCGGCTGACGCCGTGTTCAGTTTCCAGACTGCGGCTCCGGTGCCGCCGACGATTGTGACGCAGCCTTTGGCGCAGACGGCGACGGTCGGCGATACGGTGACCTTCACCGTCGCTGCCACCGGCACGGCGCCGATGAGTTATCAATGGCGCAAGGGCGGGGTGCCGATCGTCGGCAATCCCTCGGCGGCGACGGACACGTTGACGCTGACCAACGTCCTGACGTCCGCCGCCGGCACCTACGATTGCGTGGTCACGAACATCGCGACCTCGGTCACGAGCAACGCTGCGACTCTCACCGTCAACAAGGCTCCCGCCGGCCTCACCATCGGCGGTGTCAGCGCCGTGTATGATCACTTCGCGAAATCCGTCTCGGTCTCGACCCTTCCTGCCGGACTCACGACCGTTGTGACCTACAACGGGCTTCAGCAGCCGCCGACCGAAGCCGGCTCGTACACCGTCGTGGTCACGGTGGTGGACGCCAACTACGAAGGGTCTGCCACGGTCACGCTCACGATCGCGCCGGCGACGGGAACGATCACCTTGTCGAATCTGCGGCAGGCCTACGACGGCACGCCGAAGTCGGTGTCGACGGCCACCACACCGAACGGACTCTCGCTCGTCGTGACGTACGACGGCAGCACGACGCCCCCGGTGTATCCGGGCGCCTACGCGGTCGTCGCCACGAGCGGAAACCCGAACTATTCCGCCACGGCCAGCGGCACGCTGGTGATCGCGACGACCGCGCTCGTGCGCCACGCCCCGAGTATTCAGGGCGGTCTCGATGGCTCGATCCAGGTGCTGCTCCCGGAAGACATCGCGCTCAATGGCAACGCTTGGATCTCCGGCGATCTCCTCGTACCGGGAACACCGGCGCTGTCGATTCGCGGCCAGCCGACGTTTGCGGGCGTTCGTGATGCTTCAGGCGACGCGGCACCGGCCAATCATACGGTCACGCTCGGTGGCAACGCGGTGCTCCGCTACCTGGTTCGTCGCACCGCTCCGGTTGCGCTGTCGTCGTCGATTCCGCCGTTCGCGGTGCGCGGCACGCGCTCGGTGGTGTTGAACGATCCGACGGAGTCCGCCGGTGATTTCGCCACGCTGCGCAACCTCACCGTCGGCCGGGATGCGGGCGACCAGACGCTTCCCGCCGGCACTTACGGTGCGATCACGCTGAATGGAAACCGTGGCCTGATCCTCGGCGTCGCCGGCGCCACGACGCCTTCCGTCTATCGCATCGCGTCGTTGGTCCTCAATGGCAACAGCCGGCTCATTCTGGCCGGACCCGTGAAGCTGATCCTCGCCAGCAGCGTGACCTTCAACGAGTCCGTCGAGAATCCGGGCACGCCGCAGTGGCTCGCTCTGGACCTGGCCTCGGGCGGGCTCACGCTTAACGGCAACGCCACGCTACGGGCCATCGTGAAGGTGCCCAACGGTACCGTGACCCTCAACGGCAGCAGCTCGCTCGTCGGCGAAGTGGTCAGCGATCGTCTTGTCATCAACGGCGACAGCCAGCTGACGGCGTCGCCGGAGTAATCCCGCGAGGTTCCGGGGCACCACCCCGGAACCCGGTCCGCGCCGTGTCACTCGCGTGACTCGCGGCGGCGCGAGCGCGGGAGGCTGCGCATGAGGCGTTGAGTCGACGTGTCTTCCCACCGCCGGCTTGTCCGTCGCAGCGCGCCCGAGCTTTCAACTTTCATCTTTCCCCGGCAACGTTCCGGCGCAGCCATGTCCACGCCCCAAAACAAATCGCCCGGTTCCCGTTTGCTCCTCGTCTTTGCGGTGGCGGTGCTGGGCGTGCTGGCTTGGTGGATACTACGTCCGTCGCCGCGGCCACCGACGGCCGCGAACCCGGTGGATACGGCGGCCGTCCGGCCCGAGTCGGCGCCGGGAACGCCGGTCGGGCCGTGGGCGGGAAATCTGCGGGCGGAACTTGATCAAGCCCGTGGGCTGGCGGACCCGCAGCAGCGCGCCCGCACGTTTGGCCGCCTGCTGCAGGCTTGGATCGCGCGCGATCCGGAGGCGGCGCTGGCTTATGTGCGCCAGTTACCGCGCGGATCCGAGGCCTCGCTCGGCCTGCGCCTGGTCGTCGAAGACCTGGCGCAACGCGATCCGGCGCGCGCGTTTGCCGTGGCGCGCGAACTCGCGGTGACGCCCGATGACCAGGCGCTCTTCAGTCTGCTCTTTGAACGGATGGCGCGGGAAAACCCGGCGTCGGCGGGCCAGCGGTTCGCCGAGCTCCCGGTCGGCGCCGGTCGAGAAAACGCCGTGCGCGCGGTCGCGGACGCGTGGGCGCGCAGCGATGCCAAGGCCGCGCTGGCGTGGGCGCGCGGACTGCCGGAGCCCGGTGATCGCGGCCCCGCGCTGGAATCAGTCCTGCGTGAACTCGCCGCGACCGATCCGGCGCGTGCGATTGAACTCGCGCAACAGGAACTGCGCGGTCCGGCGCGGGAACGCGCGGTGTACGAGGCGTTGCGGGCGATCGCCGTGTCCGATCCGCGCGAGGCGTCGGGATTGGTGACGCTGCTGCCCGCGGGCGAAATGCAGGTCATGATCGCCGCCGAGGTCGCGCGCGGACTTTCGGCGCAGGGCATCGACTCGGCGCTGACCTGGACGCAGTCGTTGCCAGCCGGGCCGGCGCGCCAGGTGGCGCTTAACGCGGTGCTGCTGGCGTGGGCCCGCCGGGATGGGGCGGAGGCGGGACGGTATGTCGCGACGCTGCCCGCCGGTGAATCGCAGCAGGCGGCGGCCACGTATCTCGCCGGCGTCTGGGCGGCGACTGCGCCACAGGCGGCGCTGGGCTGGGCCGCCGCGCTGCCGGGAGACAGTATCCGCACGGCCGCGACGGCGAATGCGGTGTCGGCCTGGGCGCAACGCGAGCCCGAGGCCGCGGCGCGCTGGGTGGTGACACAACCGGCCGGATCACAGGCGCCGTCGGTGCTGAACGCCGCGCTCTCGTATTGGTTGCTCCAGGACGTGGCGGCGGCGCAGGCGTTCGTCCAGTCGCTCAACGGCGAGGTGCAGGCGCAGGCCGCGGCGGCGGTGGCTCCTTCTCTGGCGCAGAAGAATCCCGCTGGCGCGCTGGCCTGGGCGGAGTCGTTGAGCACGCCGGCCGCGCGGGATGCGGCGCGGGTGGCGGCCTTCTCCCGCTGGCGGATGAATGCGCCCGCTGCGGCGGAAGCATGGCTCGCGGGCGCGCCGCTCCCGCCAGCGGAAAAGACGCGCCTGCTGGGCCGTTGATTTTCGCCGGCGGGGAGGGCCATCGGCCTGCGTCCGCCGGTTCAAGCCCGCGGCGTCAACCGGCCATCAGGCTCTTCATCTGTTTCAGTATCCGCGGCACGGCTACGGCAGAATCCTCCTTGGCCTCGTACTCCAGCGCGACCCAGCCCTGGTAGCCGCCGTCGCGCAGCAGCTGCGTGAAGCGCGCGAGATCCGCGGGCTTGCTGGCCTTCGGGCCGTCGTGGATTTCGACCTTGTACTGCACGTTGACGGCATACGGCACGCAGGCGGCGAAGTCCTTGTAGGGATCGGCGGTGCGGAAATTGCCGGAGTCGAGATTGATGCCGAGCCACGGGCTGTTCACCGCCTTGACCATCGGAATCAGCGTGTCGGCGCTGCCGATCGAGTCGTGGTTTTCCAGGCCGAGGAAAATGCCGCGCTTGCCGGCGTAGTCGCAGCATTCCTCGAGCGACTTGATGACCATCTTGTCGGCCTCGGCGCGCGGGAAATCCTTCGGTGCATTGCCGGCGAACACCCGGATGTGCGGCGCGCCCATCAGCACGGCGCGATCGATCCACTTCTTCGTCGTGGCGATCTCCTCGTCGAGCTTGGCGCCTTTCGGCAGCGAGAAGTTGTTGCCGATGGCCGTGCCGCTGATCGCCACGCCGCGCAGAAATGCGTGGCGCTTCAGCTTGGTCATGTACTCGTCGGATTCGGAGTCGAAGAAGTAGCTCGTGATCTCCGCGCCCTCGCAGCCCTGCGCCGCGCAGTAATCGATGAACTTGAACATGTCCGTGCCCTTGCCGGCCGGCATCTTCGTGTTGGCCTTGCCGCGCATCATCGGGAAATTCTCGCGGAACGAATACGCCGCGAGCGAAAGGCGCAGGCGGGGCTGCCCGGTGCGTTGAAACGGCGACGGCGCCGGGGCCGCCCACGTTGCGAGCGGCGCCGCGGCGGTCGCAGCGAGACCGGCGGCGGAAAGTTTGAAGAAGTTGCGGCGGGTAACGTTGGACATGGTGACGAGGGGATGACGAAACGAACCGGACAGGGCAGGGAACGACGACGCGATAGGAACGGGAATCGGAGCGGGCGGGAAGGAAGAAATCCAGATACCGGAAACCGGAGACAGGAAACCGGAGACCGGAGTTCGGAAACCGGAAAGCGGAAAGCGGAAATCGGAGAAAGGAGACGGGAGACGGGGAATTCCAGACGGGTGGTTGCGACACGTTACGGAGCGGACCAGACGGCGCGCGCTCACTCCGGTGGCCTGGCGGGGCAGTTCCGGGCGCCTCCGTAGTTTTTCCTACGGAAACTACGCAGGGTGCCGATAACGATGGCGTGACTCTTGCCCACATGCTCCCCCGGCCGGCCGCTGCGGCCTGCATTCGTGTGGCGTGCCTGCTGGCGACCGTCGGATTTGCCGGTTGCGCCGGCACGCCCGAGGCACCGCGTCTCGCCAAGGCGCGGACTGAGGCCGAGATCGCCGTGACCAATCTTACACCGTACCCGTGGCGGATCGCGCTGCGGCCCGCGGCAGGCATGGAACCGAAACTGGTGCAGGTGCAGCCGCGGGAAACATTCGCCGTGGTGCTCGCGGGCGGGGATTATCAGGTCGAACAGACTTTGATCGCCGGTGAACGCGAGGCGCCGACGAGCCGCAACTTCACGGCCCGGTTCGAGGCCGGTGAACGCTATCGCTGGAGTCTGGCCACGCTGCTGTCGGCCGACGACACCGTTGCCCCATGAGCCGGGAAAATCCTGCGCGACGCGCGGTCGCCGAATTTCACGGCGACGACACCCGTGGTATCGCTCGGGTCGGTCGGCGCACGGTGCATCACTTCTGGCCGTTGCTGTCGTCCTATTTTCGCGACGTCCTGCTCCCGCCGCAGCGCCGGGCCGACGACGAGGGCGTGGCCTGGAGCTGGCGCGAGCCCGCCGAAGCCCGGCCCGCCTCGGCGGCCGAATTGCGCGCGCTGCGCAAACGGCTCGCGGACGAACAGCAGGCCTTCGTCGACACGGTGGCCCGCGGCGGGCTCGCGCGTAGTGACAACGCGGATGCGCGCAGCCAGGTGGATGTCGCCGAGTTGAGCGCGGTCGTTGCCGACATGGTGACGCGCCTCGTGGCCCGTTCCGATGCGGAGCTCGCCGGCTACGCCTGCCGGACGGACAACGGCGTCCGCCTGCACAGCTGGGGCGCCCCGGCTCCCGCGCGTCCCAGTTATCCCGATACGGACGGCCTCGAGATTGCCGGCAAGGTGCTCGTGGGCGGGCGGCCGGCGCGCCATGATGTCGTCCTCGAGTCGGGCGATGGCGAAACCGTCGCGGAAACGCCCAGCGACGCGTCCGGCGAGTTTCGTTTTCCCAAACTTTCCGCCGGCATCTACCGGCTACGCGTGCGGACTCTGCGGGGCACGTTTCCGCCGAACGGCCTCGCCGTGGAAATCAAACGCGAGTCCGTGACAGAACTGGTGCTGTCGGATGCCGGCCAGGTCGCCGCCACCGTCCGGAACACGCGACGCGGGGCCCGCCGACGGCGCCCCGCCCAGGTCTTTGCTCTCGTCGCAGCGGTCGTCGTGGTGGCCGGTGGAATCTGGGCGTGGACGATGTGGCAGGGTGCCGACCGTTCCGATCCCACGGTTGCCCAGACGCGTCCGACCGACGACATCCGCAGCGCCGCGTCCACGCGTGCGCCTTCAGAAAACCTGCGTGCAGCCGGCAACACGTCGGCAGGCACTTCCGCCGAGAGCGCGGTTTCTCCCGCGCCGCTGGTCGTGCCCGGCGTTGCCTCCCTTTCCACCGTCACTCCAACCGTCGCTCGCCCGCAGGCGGCGTCATCGCCGACGCCGGATTCGTCGCTTGCTCCCGCCTCTGTCGCTTCACCCGGCCGCGTCCCGCCAATCGAGGCATCGGCGTCTTCCCGTGCGCTCGTCCTCACCGGCGACGCTGGCTTGCCGGGTACGCCGAAAGGTTTGCCTGGCGCGACCGGTGCGACGCCGAACGCTCCGGGCGGCGCTGCTGCGTCGGTGGCAAAATCCGGCGCTGCGGTCGCCACGTCTGTTTCCACCGCGGCGTCCCCGGCCGCCGGCAGTGCCACCGGATCCGCTTCCAACCCAGGGGCGGGCACGGGACGAAATTCAGCGCCGTCCACGTCCACGCCGGCACCGAGTGGTGCGGTCGTGGCTGCAGCGGCTCCGACCGCCAAGCCGCCGGAGCCGGTCGCGTCCCCGCCGCCTTCGCCGCTCCCTCCGCCCGCCACCGCGGCTGCCACCACTTTGGCTGACGTTAACGTCCGGACGGAAGCTACGCCGACCCCTTCAACTCCGTCGGTCGCGGCGCCGAGTGAAGCGACACCTGCAGTGGCCAGCGCGCCGTCCGGAAAGGAATCCGCTTCGACGCCCTCGACCGCGACGATCGCGGCGGTTGAGACCGTCACGACCGCCACTGTCGCGACAGTGTCAGCTGACGTGACCACGGGACCGACCGCGTCCGGCCGCAGCGGCGGAGCCGATGCCACACCGGCGGCAACGCCGTTGCCGCCCGAGCCGGCGCGCAACGACGATCCCTCCGACCTGCCGCGCGAGCCGCGTCACCGTATAATCATTACACGGGGCGAGGTGAAGCTCGGCCCGGAACCGTTGACGCGCACCGTGCGGGTGCGTGTGGCGCCGTGGCGGACGCGCGTGCTGGGTGACACCATTTTGCCGACGGCGCCGGTGCGCGTCGGCGAGCGGGAGCCGATTGCGGCGGTGCGTCGTCGCGCGCTCGCCGAGCAGGAGGAGCGCTTGCCGCAGACGTTCCGGACTGCCGACACGCGCACGGGTGTGACGATTGAGTTGCCGGCTACGGAGCCGGCCGAGGCGCTGAGCTGGAGCGGTCCCGAGGGTGCGATGCCGCTGGACGCTCGCGTGGTCACGGGCCAGGCGGAGGTGACCTGGGTGACGGAGAACGCGCCGGTCGAGCGCGTGTATCGGCTGCTGCGCCGGGATCGCAGCGTGGTGGTCGAGGTGCGGGTGGAGCCGCGCAGTCATGATTTTACCGTGCGCACCCTCGAAGGCATGCGCGCGTGGTTGCGGCTCGCGGTGCAGGTGACGGCAACCGAGCTGGAGCGAACCGCCACGACGACGCCCGCTGCGTCCCCGCGCTACGCGTGGCGCGCCGCGTCGGGTGCTCCGCGCCCGATCGCGTGGCGCGAGGCCGGGACCGCGGCGGAACCGACGCGGCAGGAAATTCGGATCGCGCTGGGTAACGCCCCCGGCGCTGTGGCGTTGCAGGGCTGCGCCCTGCTCGATCAGGAAACCGGCTGGGCCCTGCTCACCGATATTCGCCAGGCGGCCGATCGTCCGCTGGGAGAATAACGGGAGCGCAGGCGTCCCGCCTGCATTGATACGATCGCTCAGACGGGATGCCTGCGCTCCCGCGGTGACCCATCGTTTGGCTTGTCCGGCTGCGTCGAACCTGAAGCATCCGTGCTCCGCATGCGTTTTACCCTTCGTCGCCGGCCCTGCGCGTTGTTTGCCCTCTTGCTGCCCGTCGTGCTGCACGTCGTGACGCCTGCGCCCGCCTTCGCGGCGGAGGCGGCGGTGCCGGCGCGAAAAGCCGGCGGTCGGGCGCAACAGGCGCGAACCCCGGCGGGCGGCGCCTGGTGGCGGGAAATGGACACCGGTCCTTTCATTGCGGATACGATCCTGAGCCGGCCGGGCGGCGACGTCGCCGCCCTCAAGGGGCTCGCGATCAAGCTCGGGGCGGCGAGCGACGTATCGGTCGTGTTCGACACCGAGCTGCTCAGCTGGCGCGCAGGTTTCGACGGCACGATCCAGCTGGCCGGCACCGCGTGGGACGGCGGGCACGGGGGCAATTCGCATTATCCGACGGGAGAGGGCATTTTCTTTTTTCAGGCACCGGCCGGATTGGGCGTGGCGGTCAACGGCAGCTGGGACGACACGCGCAGCCCGCGATCGGGTCCGTTGCCGCATGCGGTCGGTCGTTACCGCGGACTCTTCCGTCACGGCCGGCAGACGATCCTGCACTACACGGTAGGCGGCGTGAAGGTCCTCGAGTTGCCGGCCCTCGAGAACATCGGTGGCGTGCGGGCCATCACCCGTACCATTAATGTGGATGCAACCACCACGGCGGACATCGCACTGTTGGTTCGCGCGTCCGCGCCCGCGACGGATGCCGCCTTCAAGCGCGAGGCGCAGGTGACGCTCGTTGGCGCACCTGCGGGGGTGAGCCTGCAGACGAGTGCGGACGGCCGCACCAGCGTGACGATCGCGCGCGGCACGGCGTCGTCGCGGTTCAAGCTCGTTTACGCGGAGCGCGCCATCGACGGCGCCGCGGTGGCGGCGCCGATCGATCTCACGACGCTGACGCACGGCGGCCCCGGACTGTTTCCTCAGACCTTTGCCGTGAAAGGCCAGCTCGATCCGGCCGCGGCAAACAAGAGCTATGCGGTGGATGTGATCCCGCTGCCGTCGGAAAATCCCTGGCGGTCGCCGGCGCGCTTCGGCGGTTTCGATTTCTTCCCTGACGGCAAGCGCCTCGCGGCGTCGTCGTGGAATGGCGACGTGTGGATCGCCGACGGCATTGATGGAGATCTCGCGCAGGTCACCTGGCGTCGGTTTGCGAGCGGGATGTATCAGACGCTCGGGCTGAAGATCGTCGATGGCGTGATCTACACGCAGGGACGGGACCAGATCACGCGGCTGCGCGATCTCGATGGCGACGGCGAGGCCGACCAGTACGAGTGCTTCAACAACGACGTGATGATCACGTCGGGTTTCCACGAATTCAGTTTCGACCTGCAGACCGATCGCGCGGGCAATTTCTATTTCAGCAAGGCGATGCCGGTGAACCAGGGCGGACGTGGCTTCGGGCCGTGGACGCCGCACAATGGCACGGTGATGAAGGTGAGTCCCGATGGCTCGAAACTCGAAGTGGTGGCGTGGGGCCTGCGCGCGCCGGGCGGCGTGGGGGTGAGTCCCGACGGCGTGATCACGACGGGCGAGAACGAGGGATCGTTCGTGCCGCAGTGCAAAATCTCGTGGTCGCCGCCGGGCAAGGTGACCTTCAACGGCGTGGTGCCGAGCCGCTGGGATCGGGCCACCTTCGTCGCGCCCCTGCCCGGGGCGCCCACCGATTACGACCGGCCGCTGTGTTGGCTGCCCTACCACGCCGACAATTCCAGCGGCAGCCAGACATGGGTGCCGGAGGCAACGAAATGGGATCCGCGGCACGCCGGGGAAATGCTGCACCTCTCGTACGGGAAGTCGTCGATCTTTCGCGTCCTGCGCGAAGAAGTGAACGGGCAGGTGCAGGGCGGCGTGTATCGTCTGGCCATCGACGTCAGCGCGGCGGTGATGCGCGCGCGGTTTCATCCGCAGAACGGCCAGCTCTATGTGCTCGGCTTCCGCGGCTGGCAGACCAACGGGCGCGACGCCCTGCAGCGCGTGCGCTACACGGGCGTCACCACGCCGCTGCCGGTCGAGCTGCATGCGCACCGCAATGGCGTGTTGATCCGCTTCTCCGCGCCGCTCGATCCGAAGAGCGCCGAGGATCCGTCGCGTTACTCGGTCAGCAAGTGGAACTACGTCTGGGGCCCGCAGTACGGCTCCGGCCGGTTCTCGATCGACCAACGCGACGAGCAGGCCGAGCTGGCCGCGATCACCACGGCGTCGAAGGGCGCGCACAACATCATCGACACCGTCACCGTCGGCGCGGCCAAGCTGCTGGAGGACGGCCGGTCGGTGTTTCTCTACCTGCCGAAAATGACGGCCGCGATGCAGATGGAAGTGAAGCTCGACCTCGCCGACCCGAAGGGGGCCGCGGTGCGCGAAACGATTTATCACACGGTCCACCAGATGGCGCCCGAGTTCAAAGTCGCGGGCGTGCGCTGGGAGGATATCCGGATTCCGGAGACAGCGCCGGTCGGCGAACGCGGGCTCGTCATGACGTTCACCGCGGAGATCACGGATACGGTGCGGGTCGATCAGCTCGCGCTGACGGTGCCCGCGGGCGCGTCGCCGTCCGTGTTCATTGCCGGCGGGCGGCCGTTCGGCGCAGCGTGGCAGGGTTCGCTCATCGTACCGGAACGCGACGACTACACGTTTGCGCTCGAGGGCGCGGGCACGGTGTCGCTGCAGATTGACGGCCGGACCGTGCTCAGCGGCGAGTTGCCGCTCAAGGCTGCGGTGCCGGTCACGCTGACGAAAGGCCCGCACGCGATCTTCTGCAGCTACCGCAGTCCCGCTGCGGGCGATCCGCGCGTGCGTTTGCTGTGGAGCAGCTCGCAGTTTCGCGCCGAGCCTGTGCCTGCGACGGCGTTTCGCCATTTGCCCGGCGCTGAACTGGCGTCATGGGCCAAGGTCCGCACCGGCCGGGAGGTCTTTGCGACTGCGCGCTGCGTCAACTGTCACGCGCCCCGCAACGGGCTCTCGCGTGACCTCACGCCCGAACTGCTCGCGACCATCCCCGGGTTTCAGAATGCCGGCAACCGGCTTGAGTCCGCGTGGGTCGAGGCGTGGATCGCGCGACCGCAGGGGCATTGTCCCACGGTGGCTCCAGGCCAGGCGGCGGACGTGGCGGCTTATCTGGCCACGTTGAAGGACGGTGGTTGGTCGGCGGCGACCGTACCGAGCGATGCCGCCACCATTGCAGCCGGAGCCGGATTGGTGGAGAAACGACAACTCGGCTTCTGGATCGCGCCGCTGGCGTCCGCGCGACAGCACACCGACGGCGGCCTCGTTGAGCTCCTGCAGCAGCCTGCGCTGCATCACGCCGACACGGTGTTTCCCGACGTGCGGCTCACGCGGGCGGAGGCCCAGCAGATCGCGGCTTACGTACGTTCCAAACAGCCGACTCGTGGGGCGGATCACACTGCGCTGAGAGGCAATGCCGCGGCCGGCCAGGCGGTGTTCACGGCGTCGTGTGCAACGTGTCATGAGCCGCGGGCGGCGGCCCGCCCGCCGATGGCGTCGCCGTACGAGGAGATGGCGCGCGCGGATTGGACCGTGAAAGGCTGCGTGGCGGACAATCGCGGTCGCGCTCCGGATCTTCGGCTGAACGCGGAGCAGGTGTCGGCCTTGATCGCGTTTCGCAACGCGGACCGCGATGTCGGCGTGGCGTCGCTGCGCCGGTTCGCCCCGAGCGAATACGTCGCGAGCCAGCTGAAGGCATTGAACTGCGCACAGTGTCACTCCGGCGGCGGCGAAAACAAGATTCCCGATCTCACATTCGCCGGCGAAAAGCTGCAGCGCGAATGGGTGGAGGCGTTGCTCGCCGGGCAGCATCCGACTCGCACCCGGACGTGGCTGGAGGCGCGGATGCCGGCGTTCGCGAGCCGCGCGGCGAATCTCTCGCTGGGGCTGGCGGCGAAACACGGCGTGACTGTGACGGGCGAGGCTGCCGGACCCGCGCCGGCAGCCGACACGGTGGCGCTGGGCGCGAAGCTCACCGGAACGGAAGGCTACTCCTGTGTCGCGTGTCACGACGCCGGTAGTCGCAAAGCCCTGCAGGTGTTCGAAGGACAGGGGCCGAACCTGCAACACGCGCCCGAACGGCTGCGCCACGACTATTACCAACGCTGGATGCATTTCCCGCAACGAGTCGCACCGACGACAATCATGCCGCGGTACACCAAGGATGCGGTGAACGCGCTGCTCGACGCTCATCTCGGCGGCAATGCGGAGAAACAATTCGACGCGATGTGGGCGTGGATGCGCAGTTTGAAAACGGATACACCGTGAACGCCGGGAGCGCAGGCGTCCCGCCTGCTCCTCATGCGATGCAGGTGCGACGCCTGCGCTCCCGGGGCGACGAACCTTGCGTTGCGGATGCCTTCGGTGTGCCGTTTGCGCCGCGGTTCATACCTCCGCCTGCCGTGACCTTCCCGCCTTTTCCCTCCGTGACGTCCTGGGTTTTCCGCGCGCTGCGCGCTTCGGGGCTCGCGGCTGCGGCGGCGGGTAGCCTGATCGCGTTCGCGCAGCAACCCGCGCCCGCGCCGGCGCTGAAGGCGTATCGTGACTTCGCGTTGCGCCGGGACGGCAACGCGGCGCGAGGGCGGGAGATCTTTTTTTCCGAGCGCACCGCCTGCGCGCAGTGTCACACGGTGGATGGCTCCGGCAGCGCGGCGGGACCCGATTTGTCCGCGGTCGGCGACGCCGTGCCGCGGCCCGATCTGGTCACGGCGGTGCTTGAGCCGTCGGCGACGATTGCGGTCGGCTATGCCGCGACGCTGATCGAAACGCAGGACGGCGAGCGCATGCTGGGCGTGATCAAACGCGAGGACGCCGCCGGTCTCGAGCTGATGGGCGCGGATCGGATCGCGCGGTCGGTCGCGGTCGGGGCGATCAAGCAGCGGACGGTAAGCGACGTTTCCCTGATGCCGCCGGGGCTGCACAGCGCGCTGTCGCCGCAGGAGTTCACGGACGTGATCGAGTACCTCGTGTCGTTGAAACAACCCGCCAACGCGCTGGCGGGCAACCGCGGGATGCCGGACGAGATTCCGGTGCTGGCGAAGCCGGTCGCGTTGCGTCCGCTCTTCACCGAAGCGCAACGGTTTCCGCCGCCCGTGATCCGGCGCGGCGAACCGAGGCTCGGCTTGGTGTGGTGCGGGCAGGTGCCGGGCGAGCCGGACGTATTCCTCGTGGCGCATCAGTCGGGGAAAATCTGGCGGATGGACCGGCGTGCGGGCGGTGAGGTGAAAACGCTTTTCGGTGATTTCGGCGCGGAGCTTTTCAGTCAGCGCGGTCCCAATGGGCTGCTCGGCTTCGCCTTTCATCCGCAGTTTCGCGCGAATCGGAAATATTACCTGAAACACCAGGTGCTCGAAGCGGGAAAGATCCTGACGGTCCTCAGCGAGAAAGTGGCGGCCACGGATCTTCGCGCCGATTCCGGCGAGCCTTCCCGACGGCTGTGGTCCGTCGCGAGCGTCACGCAGGATCACAGCGGCGGGTGCATCGAATTCGGGCCCGACGGCTTCCTGTATCTGGGCATGGGAGACACCGGTCCGCAGCAGGATCCCAACGGCCACGGCCAGGATCTGCGCACGCACCTCGGCAAGATCCTGCGCCTCGACGTCGATCGCCGCGACGCGGGACTCCCGTACGCGATTCCCGCAGACAATCCGTTTCGCAATCGCGCGGACGCGCGGCCGGAAATCTGGGCGGTGGGTTTTCGCGAGCCGTGGCGCTTCACCTTCGATCGCGCGACGGGCGATCTGTGGGTCGGGGACGTCGGCCAGAACCGGGTGGAGGAGGTCGCGATCGTGCGGCGCGGCGAGAACCACGGTTGGAATGTCTACGAGGCGTTCGAGATTTTCTCCCAGCGTTACCGGCGGGAGGGCGAGACTTACGTGCCGCCCGTGGCGGCCTACAAGCGGAAGTACGGCAACTCGGTCACCGGCGGCTATGTCTACCGCGGCGATCCGGCGTCATCGTTCCACGGCGTGTATGTGTTCGGCGACTACACCTCGAAGCTGATCTTCGGGCTGACGCAGGAGGGGCGGACGCTGTCTGCATTCCGGCAGATCGGGACGTCACCGGAGAGCATCGCGTCGTTCGCGACGGATGAGCGCGGCCGGATCTACGTCGTCGGCTACGAGGGCATGATCTTCGAAATCGATTTCACCGCTGGTGATTTCAAATCCGCGCCGCAGGCAGCGAATTCTCCGCGCGTGACCGCCCGTTGAACAGGCACCGACCCTTTTCACCATGACCTCACTGCTGCGTACCGTGATGCTGTGGGCCGGCGTGTGGGGTGGAATCGAGACACTGGCCGGTGCGGCGCAGCCGGCTGCAAGCTGGGAGCGGCACGCGTTTGCCTTGCCGGAATCGATTTGGAGCGTCGAGGCGTTCGACACGGACGAGAACGGACGGAAGGAACTCATCGCCGTGGGCGTGACGCAGGTGTACGCGGTCACGCCCGCGGATGGACGGCACGCGGTGCTGTTCGACAGCCGCGAAGGGAAGATGCTGTATGCGGTCGCGCTCGATGCTGATCAGGATGGCGATGCCGACCTCGCGATTGGCCGGTATCAGGTGCCGTGGATTGAGTTTCGCCGGGCACAGGCGCAGGGGAAGACCGCGCCGCAGCCAATCGGACCCGATTTCAGCGTCGGTTGGATTGAGAACCCGGGAAAGTCCGGCGGGCCGTGGGCGCTGCACGTGATTGATCGCGAGCTGAACGGAATTCATGGCCTGGCGGTCGGAGACGTGGATCGCGATGGCCGGCCGGATCTGATTGCCGACAGTATCAGCGGGCCGTTTTCGCGAACAGCGTGGCGTGGTTTCGCGCGCCGGCGAAGGGCGCCACCGGTTTCGAACGCGGCCTCGTCACCCGGTCCGGGGCGGACGGACGGCCGCACTACCTTGAGTTTGGCGATGTCAACGGCGACGGCCGCGGCGACGTGCTGCTCGGCGATTCCGGCGCCGGCACGTTCTCGTGGTGGGAACGCGGCGCGTCCGGAGCTGGCGAGTGGACGAAGCATCTGATCGCGCAGGAAAAGGGAGCGACGAACATCCGGCTGGCCGACGTCAACCGGGATGGCGTGCCGGACATCGTGGGCAGCTGCGGTCACGGTCGCGGGGTGTTCTGGTTTGCCGGACCTGCGTGGACGAAGCACGCGATCGATGCTGACCTGGCGACGCCGCACGCGCTGGCAGTGGCGGACTTCGACGGGGACGGGGATGCGGATGTCGCGACGGCGTCGTACACCGCGGGCGTCGTGCGCTGGTATCAGAACAGCGGTGACGGCAGATTTGTCGCTCATGACATCGACACCGGCCGCCAGCAGCAGGCCTACGATCTCAAGGTTTCCGATCTCGATGGCGACGGCCGGACGGATCTGATCCTGGCCGGGCGCGAGTCGAAGAACGTCGTGTGGTATCGGAACCGGCCGTAGGCGCTCCCGCGGCTCAGACGGAATCATGCCGTTGAAAGGTGAAAGTTGAAGGTTGAAAGCCCCCAATCACGCAGCGGTGCAGCCAACGGGTCTGGAGTGCGGGCAGGCTTTTACCGACAGGTGCGTGACTGAATTCGAACCCAATCGATGGTGGTTGGGTCTGCTTCCGGTTCTTTCAACTTTCACCTTTCAACCTGCAACGGCATGAGCCCGGCTCAACCGACCCAGGCGCGGGCGTTGCGGAAGAGACGCATCCACGGCGAGTCCTCGCCCCAGGTAGAGGGCGCCCAGCTCATGGCGGCGGTGCGGAACACGCGTTCCGGATGCGGCATCATGATGGTGACGCGGCCGGTGGTTGTGGTGAGTGCGGTCATGCCGAGCGGCGAGCCGTTCGGGTTGAGCGGATACTGCTCGGTGACGCGGTGGTGGTTGTCGACGAAGCGCGCGGCGACGAGGCCCGAGTTGCTGCAGCGTTCGGCGGCGGCGGCGTCCTTGAACTCCGCGTAGCCTTCGCCATGCGCTACGGCGATCGGAATGACCGAGCCTTCCATGCCGGCGAACAGCACGCTGGGGCTCCGTTCGATCTTCACCGAGACGAAGCGACCTTCGTAGCGTTCCGATTTGTTCTGCACGAAACGGGGCCACAGGTCGGCGCCGGGGATGAGCGAGTGCAGATTGCTCATCATCTGGCAGCCGTTGCAGACGCCGAGCGCGAAGGCGTCCTCGCGGGCGAAGAACGCGGCGAACTCCGCGCGCACGCGCTCGTTGAAGAGAATGCTCTTGGCCCAGCCTTCACCGGCGCCGAGGACATCACCGTAGCTGAAGCCGCCGCAGGCGATCACGCCGCGGAAATCCTGCAACGACACCCGGCCGCTCAGGAGATCGGTCATGTGGACATCGACCGCGGCGAACCCGGCGCGCGTGGTGGCGGCGCCCATCTCAACCTGGCCGTTGACGCCCTGCTCGCGCAGAATCGCGACGCGCGGGCGGGGTTTGGTTTTGCCGGAGGCGAAAGAGGGAACCGAGGCAGCAGTCTTTCCCTCTGTTTTCTCCGCTTCCTCCTGTGCGAGGTTTGGGGTGAACGTGATCTTCGGCGTGATGCCCGGATTCGCGGGATCGAGCTTGAGCTGGTATTCAGATTCCGCGCACGCGGGGTTGTCGCGGAGCGCGGCGATGCGGCGGGTGACGTCGGACCAGATCGCGCGGAGGGCGAAGATGCCGTCCTCGAAAAGCAGCTCGGCGCCCTGGTGGATGCGCAGCGCGTGGCGGCGGTTCAATTTGCCGATGGGGGTCGTGGCGGTGTCGAGACTGTGCTCGCGCAGGATGGCCTCCACGAGGACGACGTCGGCGTGGCGGACCTGGATGACCGCGCCGAGTTCCTCGTTGAAGAGGGCGGGGAAGATGCCGCGACCGGGAGGCAGATCGAGATCGACGCCGGTGTGGCCGGCGAAGGCCATTTCCGCGATGGTGGCGAGCAGGCCACCGTCCGAGCGATCATGATACGCGAGGAGTTTCCCTTCGCGGCCGAGGCGCTGGATCGCCTGCCAGAAGTTCTTCAGATCGGCGGCGAGATCGACATCGGGCGTCTCGGCGCCCACCTGCGAGACGACCTGCGCGAGAATCGAGCCGCCGAGACGATCGCGGCCGCGGCCGAGGTCGATCAGCAGGAGCACGGACGCTTCGTCGGGCTGCAACTGGGGCGTGAGCGAGAGGCGGATGTCGGTGACCGGGGCGAAGGCGGAAACGACGAGCGAGATCGGGGCCGTGATGCGCTTGGTGATTTCTCCGGTGGCGGAACGCTCGTTCCACACCGTGCTCATGCTCATCGAATCCTTGCCGACGGGAATCGTGATGCCGAGGGCGGGGCAGAGTTCCATGCCGACGGCTTGCACTGCGGCGTAGAGATCGGCGCCGTCGCCGGGGACGGAGGGTGCGGCCATCCAGTTGGCGGAGAGGTTCACCTTGCCGATGTCGCCGATCTGCGCGGCGGCGAGGTTCGTGAGCGCTTCGCCGACGGCGAGACGCGCGGAGGCGGCGGCGTTGTTGACGGCGACGGGAGTGCGTTCGCCCATCGCCATCGCTTCGCCGGTGGTGACGTCAAACGCGGCGGCCGTCACGCCGCAGTCGGCCACAGGTACCTGCCACGGTCCCACCATCTGGTCGCGACAGATCAGGCCGCCCACGGTGCGATCGCCGATCGAGATCAGGAACGTCTTGTCGGCCACCGTCGGGTGCACGAGCACGCGACGGATGGCGTCGGCCAGCGAAAGCGATCCGAGTTCCAGCGGCAGGAGCGGGCGCGGGCGCGAGACTTCCTTGCGGTGCATGCGCGGCGGCTTGCCGAGCAGGACGTCGAGCGGAAGATCGATCGGCGTGTTCTTGAAGTGCGAATCTTCAAGGACCAGCTGGCGTTTTTCCGTGGCTTCGCCGACGACGGCGAAGGGGCAGCGTTCGCGTGCGCACAACGCCTCGAATTCCGCGATGCGGTCCGCGGGCACGGCGAGGACGTAGCGTTCCTGCGATTCGTTGCACCAGATCTCGAGCGGGCTCATGCCGGGCTCGTCGTTCGGCACGGCGCGAAGGTTGAAACGTCCGCCGCGGCCGCCGTCGTTGACCAACTCGGGCAACGCGTTCGACAGGCCGCCGGCGCCAACGTCGTGGATGAAGGAGATCGGGTTGGCGTCGCCGAGGGCCCAGCAGCGGTCGATGACCTCCTGGCAGCGGCGTTCCATCTCGGCGTTGTCGCGCTGGACGCTCGCAAAATCCAGATCCTCCTGGCCGTGGCCGCTGGCCATCGAGCTGGCGGCGCCGCCGCCGAGGCCGATGTTCATCGCGGGCCCGCCGAGGACGACGAGCTTGTCGCCGGGGTTGATCAGGCCCTTCTGCACGTGGCCCGGCTGGATGTTGCCGAGGCCACCCGCGAGCATGATGGGTTTGTGGTAGCCCCTCAACTCCGTTGAGGGGGATCTGAGATCTGAGATCTGAGATCTGAGATCTGCCGGCGCGGCCGCCGGAACCGCGGCTTCGAAGGTGCGGAAGTAGCCGTTGATCGCGGGACGGCCGAATTCGTTGTTGAAGGCGGCGCCGCCGAGCGGGCCGTCGATCATGATGTCGAGGGCGGAGACGATCCGGTGGGGTTTGCCGTTTTCCTTTTCCCACGGCTGGACCGCACCGGGTAGTTTCAAATTGGAGACAGTGAACCCGACGAGGCCGGCTTTCGGTTTCGAGCCGCGGCCCGTGGCGCCTTCATCCCGGATCTCGCCGCCGGAGCCGGTGGCGGCGCCGGGAAACGGCGAGATGGCGGTCGGATGGTTGTGCGTCTCGACCTTGCACAGAATATGGATGTCTTCCTCGCGCGCGCCGTATTCTCCGGTGGCGGGATCGACGTAGAAGCGGCCGCCGCGGGTGCCGGCGAGGACGGCGGCGTTGTCCTTGTAGGCGGAAAGGATGCCGTCGCTGTGCAGCTGATACGTGTGCTTGATCATCTGGAACAGCGAGCGGTCGCGCACGGCGCCGTCGATTTCCCAGGTGGCGTTGAAGATCTTGTGCCGGCAGTGCTCGGAGTTGGCCTGCGCAAACATCATCAACTCGATGTCGTTCGGATCGCGGCCGAGCGTGGTGAACGCGTTGACGAGGTAATCGATCTCGTCGTCGGCGAGCGCGAGGCCGAGCGAACGGTTTGCGGCCACGAGCGCGGCGCGGCCTTCGGCGAGGACGGGCACGCTGGTCAGCGGCCGCGGGGTCTCGTGGCGGAAGAGGGCCTCGCAGGCGGCGAGGTCGTCGAACACGACCTGCGTCATGCGGTCGTGCAGCTTCGCGGCGAGTTGCAGGTTGAACGTTGAAAGTTGAGAGGGCGGAACCGGTGGGCCGAGATCGATGGTATATTGGACCACCCGTTCGATCCGCTTCACGGCGGAAAGTCCGCAGATGTGCGCGATGTCGGTGGCTTTCGATGACCACGGCGAGATCGTGCCGGGGCGCGGGGCGACGACCCGCGTGAGCCCGGAAATGGGTTCGGCGACGCGACGAGGGCCGTAGGTCAGGAGCTGCTCGAGTACCTTGTGCTGCGCGGACGTCAGCTCGCCCGCGAGTTCCGCGACATGCACAAACTCCGCGTTGATCGCCCGCACCGGAAGTCCGGTGGCCGTGAGGTCCTGGAGGAGTTTCTGGAGGCGGAAAGGAGAGAGGGCCGGTGAGCCGCGGAGGATCAGCATGGTGAGCGAAGGGAAGACGCTCACCAACATCGCGGGTGCGGTCAAGGAGAGGGATGCGGCGGGGCGGGAGACGCTGCGTGCGAGCGCTGCGAGGCTCCGATTCCTCCGGCCGCGGTTGACGCCCGGCAGTGAGCGGCGCTTGCGATTCCCGTCGACCGTGCGGGGGCCTTCTGCCTTGGTCTGCGGTCGTTTGTAATGAGGAACTTTCGCTTCAACGGATTCCGATGGACGGCGGGCGCGTGGCGTCTGGGTGCGGCCGTGTTGTGCACGGTGCTTGCCAGCGGCGCGCCGCGGTTGGGTGCGTCCGAACCGGAGCGCTTCCATGACGTCAAAGGCTGGCGCGGCTCCGTGGTGGCTACGGCTAAGCCCACGCCCGCGGCGATGGAGATGATTCAATCCACGCTGGGCCGGGCTGGCGTCAAAACCACGCTCGATTACAGCCTCACCTACATGGCGGAGTTCCTGCTCGATACCTACGAGAGCGAACCGTCGGTTTGGAAGGGCAAGGCGACGAGCACGTCATACGAGACCGCGTATCGGTTCACCGCGAAGGCGTCCAGCGGTTCGCAGGAGGCGATCTTCACCGGTTCAGGACCGCTGGCGTTCAACTGGGACGGCGTGGCGGAGCTCCAGTTTCACGGCGACCGGGGGTGGTCGGTGAAGCTGCCCACGGGCAGGATTGCGGCGGCCTACCGCGAGCACTGGACGCCCCCGCAGGGCCCGACGTTCAGGAACGCCCACACGGGCACCGCCTTCAGCAGCCTGCACGCGACCAAGACGCATCCGTATCCGAAGGCCGGCTACATCCTGTTCGCCTCGGGTGAAATCGAGCATGAGTTTCCCGGCCCGTCCGGCCAGTGGAACGCCACGCCGTCGGTGCTTTGGGATTACACGATTTACCTGGAGCCGACATCGATGGAGGAGCTGCGGCTCGAGATCGACGACACCGAGGCCTATCGGCAGTGGCGGCCCGACGCGCAGCTCGACGGCGGTCCCGGCACGCCGCTCGAGTTGAAGGCCACTCTCGTCACGGCCTCCGGCGGCCAACCCAAGGTCCGGGTCGAGAGCTTTGTCTGGGAGCTGAAGGACACCTCCACCGTCGACGGCATCGCCATGAACTATCCGGCGATCGCCGGTGATTTCGCGTTTGATTTGGAACTCGAGGCCACCGGTCCGATGTCCGTCCTGGACCCGTCCAATCAGAAGCTCACGCGCGCCGTGCGCGAAGGTTTTTCGGACACCGCCCGGATTGTGCCCCGTGACTGGGGCGCCTGGGCGACGCTGCAGGTGACCGCCAAGCTCGCGGACGGACGCCAGGTGAAGGCGCGATTGAAGGGGAAGAACGAGGTCGGCCTGCGGCTGCCGAAGCGCAAACCCGACTCGAAGATTGCCGATGCGTGGAGGGTGAAAAACGGCTCCGGCGCAGATTCGCTCGACGACGAGAACGAGCCGGTCGGCGACGGCAACAAGGGTGACGGCTTCACCTTGTACGAGGAATATCGTGGCTTCGTGGTCGACGGGCAGCACGTCGAGGGCGATCCGAAGGCGAAGGACTTCTTCATCTACAATCTCATCGGCGCCGACGCGGAGCCCGGCATCTCGCTCTTCGAATCGCTCACCGGCTTTCGCGTGCACTCGCGTCTGCGTGAAGATGAATTCCGTCTCACGGATCGCGTCATGAACGCGCATTACACCGATGCCCACGTGGTCGATCAGCACGGTGTCGTCCTCAATGTCGCGGACAATGCGGCGCAGCTGGCGGGCAAGCCGGCCGACGTCTTCGGCGCCATGACGTATTCGGTTGATAATTACCCGAAGGGGCAGGGGTTCCGTCCCGCGGCGGTGCGGATCGTGGGCATTCTCCCGCGCGGCCACGCGGAAAGTCTGTTCACTCCTCCGGGCAATCTCGGCGCCAGTGACGCGATGTTCACCTTCGATCGCGCCATCGCGCACGAACTCATGCACACCGTGGGCGTCGAGGAACATGGATCCGGTGACGGCCAGGCCCAGTTCACCTTCGTGGCGCCGGAGGATGGCAAAAACACCGTGGGCCGGCCCTACTTCGCCCTCGATGGCATGCTGACCAAGCCGACGGAGCTGCGCAACGAGCAGGACCACGATCTGGCGGCGTCGGTGTATCCGCGGTTCATGCAGGAGGTGGCGCGGTGGAAAAACGATTTCCGTTACATGTATGTGGGACAGCCGGGCGACGCCGGATATCCGCGTCTCACCGACGAGGTGTACACCCGAATAGCGTGCGCATTTTTGCGCGATAGTTTCACTCTGCGCGGCATCGTCGGGTCGGAGCGCGGCGAGCACTCCGGCCATCAGGACTGCATCATGCGCTATCACTTCGCGCGGTTCTATCCGTTCACCGGCCGGCGCGATGCCTTCTACCTGATCACGCCCGGAACGGAACGCATCGGCCTCGAGCTTTGTCGCTCGCCCGCCGGCACGGGCGTCAACGCTCCCGGTTGGAGTCCGCAGTCACGGCACGGAGCCGCCGCCGACGGCGCTGGCAACTGCGCCGCCCTCATTTGTCCGAACGACGCCGTGCCGCCGCGGCCGACCGCCGGCAAGGCCCCGCGATGAAAGCGTTGATCGCATTGTCCCGCGGGTTGGGCGCGATCGCTTTGGTCAGTCTTGCGTCGGCTGTGTCCGCTGCAGCCGCGGTCGATCCGTTGCTTTCGCTTTCGCTCCGCGGAGTTCGCGACGGCCGAGTGACGCCGGGCGAACCGGTGGGCGTCGCGGTGCGGCTGTCGGTGCCGGCGCGCTCGACCGCGGCCATCGTGATCGCGCCTGAGCGTGGCGGGTGGACCGACGCCATCAGCATTGAGCTGGCGCGCGAGGTTGGGGATCGCGCTGTCGCCGCGGGCGCGGTGATGGGAAAACCGGATACGCCGCGAATCACCGTCGAGGCGAAGAGCGCGGTGGGTGGCGTGTGGCTGATCTCCTCCGCTGCGATGCAGGCGGTTCCGCCGGGAAATTATGTGGTGCGCGCCCAGTTGAACGTGGACAGCGGCTCCGGCTGGAAGGGCCGCGTGCGCTCGGCCCCGCTGCGGCTGACGGTGGTGCCGGTTTCCACGGAGGCCGCACGCGCGGCGCAACGCGCGGCTGCGCTCGCGTTCGAAGCCGTTGCGGCGAATCGTCCCGAGGCGGCGGCCGGCCTGCTCGACGCCCAGCTGAAGCTGACACCGGATGATCGGTCGCTGCTCCTGTTGCGCGCCGCGATCGCGGAACACGCCGGCAACGAAACCGCGGCCCTGGCGCTCGTGAATCGAGCCGCCCGCGGTGTCTCGCCCCAGGCGCCGCCCCCCGCCGATCTCCACGCCGCGCAAGCCCGGCTGCAGGCCAAACTGCTCGCGCCGCCGACTCCTGGTGCGGCTCCCGCTCCTCCGGCGTGGTCAGCGTTGCCCGCTTTCCTGCTGCCGACCGTCACGCCTGAAATGATGCGCGCGAGCAAACCTGCGGTGGCGGCAACCACCACTGCGCCGGTCATGACACCACCCGTCGCGGGTGCGGGCGCGCCGATGGCTACGGCCCCGGTTACGGTCACGATTCCCACGTCCAGCGGTCGCGTCGGTGCGCCCGCGGCCGGGCAGGTGGTGCCGACGGGCGAGTTGAACGAGGCGGCGATCCTGGCGGATGCGGCGGGGCAGTGGGCCGCGACCGCGCGCGCGAAAACGTCGTACAGCAATCCCAGCTACGGCCCCGGCAAGGCGACCGGGGCCCCGGATGTGCCGGTCGCGGGCAACAGCCCCGATGCCTGGTGTCCGGCGACGCGGCAGGGTGGACTCGACTGGCTCGAGGTGACGTTTGCGCAGCCGGTCCGCGCGACCGGAGTACGCGTGCGGCAGAACGACACCGCAGGAGCGATCGTGAAAGTCGAGGCGTTCGAACCCGACGGCACGTCCCATGTGTGGTGGGACGGCGTTGACCCTTACCGCGCCCCCGTGGTGCGGACGATCGCCTGGTTCGCCCTGCGCGTGCCGCCGACGGAATACGCCGTATCGCGCGTGAAAATCACCCTCAACCTCGACGCCGGTTCCGGCTACAAGCAGATCGACGCGGTGCAACTGGTCGCCGTCCCCGCGCCATGAAACTTCCGCCGCGTATCGTTCTTGGCTTCGCCCTGTTGATCACTGCGGCGGGCGTGATCAGGGTGAAGGGGGATCGCCGTGCAACGTTCCGGCGATAGTCGGCGGCGGTAAATCGCATCGACGGCTGGCCGCGTTCTGCTTGGGTGGCGTCGACTTCGTGTCAGGCCTTTCCAGCTTTAGGGGCAACGATCGCGTCGGGCGGCTTCCACCTGTCCGTGCGCATGGATCGCGCCTCACCTCCGATTACTCCATGCACTCCCGCTTCCTGCGCTTCTTTCGCCGCGGATTGATCGCCGTCGGCCTCACGGTCACGGTGGCCTCGTTTGGTGCCGAAACGCCGCCGCCGCCCGCGAGTCCGCTCAACAGTCTGGTCCGGAAGCTCGCCGAGAAACGCGCGGCGCAGGCCACGCCGACGCCGCCGACGAAAGAGCAGCTGCTCAAGCCGGAGTTTCGTTTCCGGCCGGCGCCCAGCTGGCTCCTCCTGCCCGATCTCGCGAAGCAGCTCACGACGAATGAAGCCGAGCGCGAGGCGATCTTCGCGCTGCTCGATCAGGGCGTCAAAGAAGCCCGCAAGCTCCTCGCCGCGGAAGGCGCGGAGAGCGACGTCGCGGCGGCCACGGCGCTTTTCATCACGGAACTGTGGAAAGTCGTGCGGCAGCAGGAACTGCCCGAGGCTCACACCGACGCCCTGCACGCGCAGATCGTCGGCGCGTTGGCGGGGCCGGACGTCGCGAAGATGAGCAATGCGGACAAGCAGAAATTCTGGGAGTTCTGCATCGGGTTTCCGGTGTTCGTCCTGGGCATGAAGGAGGTCGCGACCGAGCCCGACGCGCAGAAGGACCTGCGCCGGATTGCGGGCGCGGCTTTCGAGTCGTTGATTGGCGTCAATCCCGAGCTGGTCGACATCGGCGCCCGGGGCCTCGTCGTCCGCGCCGGCCTGGAGGAGGCGGCGAAGCAGTTGAGCGAACCGCCGCCGCCGACCGTGGTGCGCGCCCCGCCCGCCGTGCCCGCGGGTGATCCCACGGCGGTGGCGGCCGGTGTATCCGGAATTACGTACACGCCGCCGGCCGGATGGGCGCAGGAGAAGGCGGCGTGGGCCACGATTTACCGGGCGACGCTGTTCGACACGAATGACAAGGGCGAACCGGAGACGAATCGCGACGCACGTCATGCGGGATCCATTTTTGTGCTGCCACCCCGGCCGATCACGAAGGACGCGCACACGACGTTCAACGCGGTGTGGCGCGAGCAGCTCGACACCTTCGATCTCGGCGACACGACGGTGCATTACCGGGCGCGGCTGAAGAGCGGGCTCGTCATCCATTACATGGGCCGCTTCTTCCGGCGGAAGAACGCGCCCGAGGGCCAGATGCAGGACTACGCCGTCGTTTACCTCGTCGATCTCGGCGGCGGGCGCGTGCAACCGATCACGGCTGTGGCCGTGCCCAACGACCCGGGCCTCGGCATGAGCTCGTTCAAGGAAACGGCCGCGTTTCGCTCCCTCTCGTGGCCGCTGGCCCGCCTGCTGGATTCGATCCAGCCGGTTGGCGGACGGGCTCCGTATCCGGCGGGCGGATTCTTCGCGGCGGCCGACATCATGGGCAACTGGGCGGAATCGAGCAGCGCCTTTGGCGGGTTCTACGTCAATTCCGTGACGGGCGCCGGGGCGGGTGCGGCCGTGCATTCCTCGGCCGGGACGTTCCGGCTCGGGACCGACGGCACCTACGACTACGCGTTCTTCTACTCGACGATGAACCCGCAGTTCGGCAACTCGAGCGGGTCGACCAATCACAAGGGACGCTATCGGCTCGACGGCGATATCGTGCTGGTGGAGCCGTCCAAGCCGATCAGTTACAAGTTCACCTGTTGCGCCGTCGGCATCGGCACGCGGCAGACGTCGGAGGGATTGAAACGCGTCCTCGTCACCGTCTCGGCGCGCAACGACGGAGTCTACCTCTCGCCGTCGCTGGTGCCAAACTGGGACAGCTACGCGGGCACGCTCAACTGGTACGTCGAAAAATAACCGCAACGCTGCGATTTCCCGCCGGCCGTGCCGCGTGGGAAATTGTTTCGGCCCGATTGATCCCAATGCTGCGATCGCCCTGCTCAACGCCGTGAACTCATGAAACGATTCCGCTTTTTTTCTGGTGCCGTCGTCGTTGCCGCCGCCGGCTTCGCGCAACTGGCCGGGGCGGCGGAGAAGGCCGCGGACTGGCGCTCGGTCAGTCGCGTGCGCGGCGTGCTGTCGGTCGACTGGCAGGAATGGATCCGCGAGGGACATTTCTCCGACCAACGGACCTTCGAGCAGCGCGAGGAAGCGCGGGTGCAGTTCGTCATGGAACGGGATCGCGGGGACAAGGTGGCGCTGCCGCCCGGCCTGCCGCCGGAGCTTGCCGCGCTCTTCAAGGACGCGGTGGAAAACAGCAAGATGGACCAGCCGCAAGGGGCGTGGCGGGCCGTCTCGGCCACGATCTCAGGCTCGCGGCAGGCCGAATCGAGTGTCGTGCCTTACGGCTCGAGCTCCCTTTCGGCAGGCTTCCGGGGCGCGCCGCAAAGCCTGAAGGACTTCACGCTGTCGGTCGATTTTGAGACCGGGGCCTGGCAGATCGTCTCGCCCGGCAAACTGCGCGATCCCTATCCGGTCGTGGTGGTTTATCAGGGAGACGACCCGCGCACCGACACCTCGATGGATGATGTTGCGCAGAGCGCGACGTTCGACGGCGTCGTCTCGGGGCCGCCCGTGATGACCACGGCGACGTATCAGGACGCAGGAGCGGTGGATCAAAAGCCGACGCGTGGATTCAGGAAGTCGGCGCGACTCCAGTTCTGGCCGGAGTTCGATGACGTCGAAGTGGAGGTGACGATCGAGGACTACGCGACGTGGCGGCCCCAAGGGTCGATCCAGAATCCCGCGCGGCCCGGCAACCATCTGGTCGCGCGCGGCACGCTGCGGCCGAAGGGTGCCGGGCGGGTGGAGGACCTGCCGCGGGTGAAGGCGTTTCACTTCGCGCTCTTCGACACGTCGCGTGAACCCGGCGTGTGCCTGAATTGGCCGTTGGGCGCAAAGGATACGGACTACGATATGCGGCTCGCTGCGGCGCCTCCGTTTGCCGGGCAGGTCGGAGACGGCGGGCAGCGGAACGACGTCGCTGCTTCGGTGAAGGACGAGCGGGGCCGTCCCTACGCCGAGTCGGCGATCGAGAGTTACGATTTCGGCGGCCGGTCCTCCCTGCAGGTCGTGTGCGAGCTGGCGGACGGGCGCGAGATTGTCGGGATGATGAAGAGCGATGCCGGCGACCAGGATCTCGTGCGCCTGCCCAAAATGAATGGGCCCGACTGGATCGCCGAGGTCTGGCGGAAGGAAAAGAACGTCCCCGCGCTCGCCGCCAACGCTGACGACGAGGTGGTCGCGGGCCAGAAGGACAACGGTGACGGCTTCACGCTTTACGAGGAGTACCGCGGCTGGGTCGTCGACGGGAAGCGCGTGGAGGGCGATCGGGAGCGGAAGGATTTCTTCGTGCTGAACCTGGTCGGTTCCGACGGTCAGCCCGGGATCGACCTGTTCGAGAAGCTGTCCGAACTGAAGGTCCACAGCCGGTTGCGGCCGGGCGAGATGGGGGAGGCGACGCGACTGATGAACGGCAACCATCGCGATGCGCCCCACCGGGTGAATCAACATGGCGTGTGGGTGAAGACGTTCACGCGCGCGACGCTCGGTGACACCGGCGCGGATACGCCGATGACGAAGAGCGGTGTGGCTGGTCGGCCGGGCATCACGAAGGGCGTGGGCATTCTCGCGCGGAGCGATCCGGACAGTGCCTTCAACAAGGCGTACAATCTGCCAGCGCAGGACGCGATGTTCGCTTACGACCGCGCGATTGCGCACGAACTCCTGCACTCGGTCGGCGTGGAACATCACGGTCCGTCCGACTCGACGGGGTACTCCCTGATTTTCATCCCGCCGAATGTGCCGAAGAACAAGATCGGCCGGCCGCACTATCAGTCGGGCGACGGCACGGTGTTCACGCTGCTGACGGAAGACGGTCACGATCTGGCCGCAGCGACCTACGTGAGTTATGCCGAGACGATGGGCCGGTATCGGGCCGCGATGATGGACATGCTGATCGCGCTCTGGAGTCACGGCCCCGCCGGATCGACTGACCCGGTGGTGGCGCGTCAGCGCGCGGAAGACAGTTTGGCCGGCGCCTTCGATCAGGTGTACGCGCAAAGCGGTATGGTGGGGTTGCCGCGGGGCGCGCACTCGGGAAATCAGGACTGTGTCATGCGTTACTACTTCGCCCGGTTCTATCCGGCGCTGGGCCGGCGGGACACCTTGTACCTCGTCACGCCTGGGACCGAAAGGATCGGCTTGGAACTCTGTCGCGCCGTTGCCGGTACGGGCGTCAACGCGGCGAGTCACCGGCCGCAGTCGCGCTACGGCGATGCCGCTGCCGCTGCGGGAAATTGTTTCAGCCAGATTTGTCCCAACGACGCGATCGCCCCGCGCAAGGCACGGAGCCCATAAGCGGGGCTCAGTTTCGTTGTGGCGCGGGTCTCGAGAGCTTTCCGGCGATCGGTCAATCGCAGGTCCGGCGTGCTGGGGCAGGGGCATAAGACGCGGCCGCCGGAGAAAGCCGTTGACGATTCGGTTCGCATCTTCGGAATCTGCGGCTTCCTTCCGCCTGTGACCTTCCATAATCTAGCGCGAACGAGTGCATGAGTGACCGTATCACCCACGAGTGCGGCGTCGCGATGGTGCGGCTGCTGAAGCCGCTTTCCTACTATCAGGAAAAATACGGTTCGCCGCTGTGGGGCTTCACCAAGCTTTTCCTCCTGATGGAGAAGCAGCACAACCGCGGGCAGGACGGTGCGGGCGTTGCCTGCGTGAAACTGGACATGCCGGCCGGCACGCCGTTCATGTTCCGCGAGCGCAACATCAAGGCGAATCCGCTGGATCGGATTTTCCGCTCGCTGCTGGGGCAGTACAATGAGCACGTCGACAACGGCGTGATCCACCCGGAGTTCACCGACACGGTGAAGACTCACTTCGATTTCGGCGGCGAGCTGCTGATGGGGCATCTGCGCTATGGCACCAGCGGCGGGTACAACATCTCGTCGTGTCATCCGTTCTTCCGGCGCAGCCCTTGGCCGACGCGCAACCTGGCGCTGTGCGGCAACTTCAATCTCACGAACACCGAGGAGTTGAACCGCTCGCTGATTGCGATGGGACAGCACCCGATCTTTGCGTCGGACACGCAGGCGATTCTCGAGAAGATTGGGTTCTTCCTCGATGAGGAACACGAGGACATCTACCGCTTCCTGCGCAAACGCGATCTCGCGGGCGAGGAACTGTCGCGGCGGATCAGCGAGGACCTCGACGTCACGCGCGTCATCACGCGTGCCTCGCAGAAATGGGACGGCGGCTACGTCCTCTGCGGTCTGATCGGCAACGGCGATGCGTTCGTCGTGCGCGATCCCTCGGGCATCCGGCCGTGTTTCTATTTTCAGAACGACGAAGTCGTCGCGTTCGCCTCGGAGCGCGCGCCGCTGATGACGGTGTTCGATCTCGCGCTCGAGGACGTGCGCGAGGTGGAGCCGGGCCACACCGTGGTGATCAAGAAGCGCGGGGCCGTGATCTCGGCGCCGTTCACCGCGCCGCTGCCGCGCTCGTCGTGCTCGTTCGAGCGCATTTATTTTTCGCGCGGCAACGACGTCGACATCTACCGCGAACGCCAGGCGCTCGGCGGCCAGCTGGCTCCGCAGATCCTGAAAGCCATCGACTACGACTGGGGCAACACGGTCTTCAGCTTCATCCCGAACACGGCCGAGACTGCGTTCTACGGGCTCATGTCGTCGCTGCGCACGCTGCGTCGCGACGAGGTTAAGACCGCGATTCTCCAGGCGAGCCGGGAGGGCCGGCTGGACGAGGCGCTGCTCGACGATCTCATCCTGCGCAACTGGCCGCGCGGCGAGAAGGTCGTGAGCAAGGACATCAAGATCCGCACGTTCATCGGCCAGGAAAACCTGCGCAACCAGCTCGCGAGCCATGTCTATGACATCACCTACGGCTCAGTCCGGGCGGGTCAGGACAATCTCGTGGTGGTGGACGACTCGATCGTGCGCGGCACGACGCTGCGACGCTCGATCCTGCGCATTCTCGCGCGGCTGAACCCGAAGAAGATCGTCATCGTGTCGACCGCGCCGCAGATCCGTTACCCGGATTGCTACGGCATCGACATGTCGGAGCTGGGAAAATTCATCGCCTTCGAGGCGGCGGTCTCGCTCCTGAAGGAGCGCGGGCAGGGCGAGTTGCTCGATGAAGTCTACGAGCTGTGTCGCGCGGAAGTGGGCAAGGGCGGCCCGCACAATCACGTGCGTCGGATCTACGAGCCGTTCACGCCGGAGGAAATTTCCCGGAAGGTCGTCGAGCTGGTCCGGCCCAAGCAGCTCGAGTGGAAAGGTGAGTTCGAGATCATCTTCCAGACGATCGAGAACCTGCACGTCGCGGTGCCGAATCACCGGGGCGACTGGTATTTCACCGGCAAGTATCCGACGCCCGGCGGCTACCGGGTCGTGAATCAGGCTTACCTCAACTATTACGAGAAGCAGGATGGACGCAGTTATTGAGCGCCGCTGACGGAGCCCGGGACCGGACTTCGTCGGTGGAGCCACCCCTTTCATTCATGTCCCTGTCCTACGAAAAGTCCGGTGTCCGCTACGACGAACTCGATGCCTTCAAGCGCGCGTGTCAGAAAGCCGCGCGGACGACCGCGAGTGCGCTCGCCAGTCATGGTTACGCCGAGCCCGCCACGACGCGCGGTGAAAGTGCCTACCTGATCGAGGCGGCGGATCATTATCTCGCGCATGTCGAGGAAGGCCTCGGCACCAAGAATCTCGTGGCCGACGCCGTGTACGCAGCAACCGGACATTGCTTCTACCGCGAAATCGCGATCGATACGGTCGCGACCATCGTGAACGATCTCATCACTTGCGGCGCGCTGCCGATCTCGGTGGCGATGCACGCGGCCGTGGGCGATTCGGGCTGGTTCGCGGATTCGACGCGCACGATGGCGCTGGTCGACGGCTTTGCGGACGGCTGCCGCTCGGCGGGCGCGGTGTGGGGCGGTGGAGAAACGCCCACGCTCGGCGGCGTCGTCGAACCCGAGGCGATTGTGCTGGCCGGATCGGCCATCGGAAAAATCTCCCCGAAGTCCCTGCGCATCGTCGGCGATGTCCGTGACGGTGACGCGATCATCTTCTTTGCGAGTTCCGGCGTGCAGACCAACGGCCTTTCGTTGTGCCGGCGGCTGGCGGAGCAGCTGACGAACGGTTACCAGACGCCGATCGGCCACGGCGACCCGCGGTCGTTTGGCGAGGCGTTGCTCGCTCCCTCCGTAATCTACGTCGCCTTCGTGCGCGAGTGCCAGCGGATCGGGCTGAAGCTGAATTACGTCGCGCACGTGACCGGCCATGGCTGGCGCAAACTCATGCGGCTCGAGGAGCCGTTTGTGTACGAGATCACCGCGCCGCGGCCGGCGCCGGCGCTGTTTCAATTCATGATAGAGTCCGGACCGATCGAGCGGCGCGAGGCGTACGCTACGTTCAACATGGGCGTCGGTTTCGCCGCGTATGTTTCGGCGGCGAGTGCGGATCAGGTGTTGGCCGTCGCGAAGGCCACCGGCTACGATGCCTGGCTCGCGGGTCACGTCCGCAAGGACGGCACGCGCAAGGCCGTCGAAGTGCCCTCGCTTGGACTCACGTTCGACGGTTCGACGCTGCAGGTGCGTTGAAGGGGCGGGCAGAATGAGTTGAAAGGTGAAAGTTGAAAGTTGAAAGCTACTGCTGTCGCGGCTTTCAACTTTCACCCTTCACCTTTCAACTCCGTGAGCTCCCCCGGCTCGGTGAACCAGTGTGCGCCGGCGAGCGCGAGTGCGATGCCGGCGTAGCCGATCGCGTAGCCGGCGGCGGGAAACAACGTTTCGCCAGGACGGCGGGTGTCGGTGAGAAAATCGAGCAGCGGCAACGCGCTGACCGTATCGCCCGCGGCAAAACGCCACGCGTGCAGCAGCCCGAGCAGGGAAAGCACGGCGGCCGCGAGCGCCCAGCCGGCGGCCGCGAGGAGACGGCGCTCGATGATCAGCACGGTCACCGCGGAGAGCACGAGCGCACAATAAAACGCTCCCTGCTCCAGGGCGAAGCCGCCGTCGATGAACGTGCCGGAGGCGTGGAACGCGTCGACGAGTTTCGGTGAAAATTCGATGCCGGGCGTCGTTCCTGAACTCCCGATCCGCAGCGCGTTTTTGGTGAAGAACATCGCCCACGCAATGATCACCGGGGTCGTGCCGAGCACGACGGCGGGCCAGTGCCGTTGCGGCGTCACTTCGAACGCCTGCACGCAGATGATCAGGCCGATCCAGATGATGATCGCGATGCCGGCGTCGGCCGGCACCGCCCACGCCACGTACGCCATCGAGCCGGTGGCGCAGAGCACGGTGATGAAAATGCCGTTGAGGGTGGAATAGCCGGCGCGCGCACCCATGCGCTTCCACGCGGGGTGGCCGATATAGATCGAGGTCGGGAACGGCGATCCAAAGCACGCCGCGGCAAACGTGCCGAGGCCGTTGACCATGAGCGAGGATCGCGCCGAGTAGGAATCACCCGCCGCCGCGGCCGACTCGATGCACTGGAGCGAGGCCAGCAGATTGAGGAGCCCCATCGGAATGATCACCGAGAGATAGGGCAGGACATGGCCGCCGCTCATCGCCTGCCACAGCGCGCCGAAGACTGGCACCGGTGGATACAGGCCGAACGTGCCTTGAGGCAGCGCGCCCTGGGGCGCGAGGCCGGTGAGCCACGACAGCGCCGTGCCCACGGCGAGCACCACGAGCGCGGCGGGGACGCCGAACTTCGGCTTCACGCGGCCGAAATAAAACAGCAGTACGAGCCCGAGTGTGATGAGACCCACGATGGGGTGGGCGAAGGTGTTGAGGAGAAAGTTGAGCGTGAGAAACGCCATGCCGGCACCGGACAGTGCAGCGAGCAACGCGGCGCGGGGCGTCATGCGGCGAATGCGTTCACTGATGAAGGCGCCGAAAAACTCGATGCAGCCGGAACCGATGCAGGCCACGAGCCCCGCCTGCCACGCGACCTCGTCGGGATTCGGCGCCCCCTGCGCGATTGCGATTTGCTTCGCGGGCAGCATCACGAGGAAAACGTAGGCGATGAAGGTCGGCGTGTTCAGCCCGAATGGCAGCGCGCAGACGTCGCTCCGGTTTTCCCTTTTGGCGAGCCGGTGCGCCTGCCACGCGTAGAAGAGATTGCCGACGAGGTACGACACGGCGATGCCGGGGAGAATCCGACCGTAGACGAGCGACGCCGGCAGCCCGACGACGTTGAGGCAGAGGGCGGGGACCAGCAGCAGCTGGACGATGTTATCGAGCGCGATGGCGCAGAACCCGTCGACGTCGCCGCGGGTGAAGAGCTTCATGGCTGCCGCGCCGCGCCGGCCCGTGCGGGGTGGCGCGCGAGTTCACGCACGAGTGACACCGTAAAGAGCGCCGCCTGGCGCGCGGCAAACGGCGACAGCGCGCGGTAATCGTTGTCGGGCGAATGCTGGGTGCGGTTGCTGCCGCTGCGGATGCACAGAAACGGCACACGGAGATAGTAGCAGACCTGCGCGACCGAGCCGCTTTCCATTTCCATCAGGTTGGGCTGCAGCTGACGCAGGATGTCGGCGATCCGCTCTGCGGTGATGCCGAACTGATCGCCCGACGTGATCCGTCCGCAGCGCACGGTCGGCACGTAGGCCGGTGACTGGTGCGTGGCGGTCTCCGGGATGTGGGTACGGAGGGCGCGCCGGGCGGCGGCGAGCAGCCGGCGGTCGCCTGGATACACGATGGGCGAGTGGTCGCCGCGCGGGCCCTCGGAGCCGAAATACTCCATGGCGTAGCCGGCACCGAGTGAACCCATGTCGTGGTTGCAGGTGACCTCGCCGACGATGACGTCGCCGTTGCGAATGGCGGCGTCGATCCGGGAGGCCGTGCCGCACATCAGCACCTCGCGCGGGCGGAATTTCTCCACGAAGAGCGTCGTGATCAGGGTGGCGTTCGTCTTGCCGATGCCCGTGACCGCCACGATGACGCGGCGTCCGTCGATCCGGCCCTCGATGAACGGAAACCCGGCGAACTCGCGTCGCGATTTCCGGGCGAGCGCCCATGCGACCAGCTCGGTCTCCTGCGGAATGGCGCCAAGAACGAGCGTGAGGTCGCGAGCGGGACGCGGGCGGCGGGGGCGGGCGACAGGCAGGCCGGGCACGATGACCGGAGGCTGATGGCGAAGCGGCGGAGGCACCATGGGACGGGTGCAGGGAGCAGGTGGCGTGCCTTCTGCGGCGACGGGCACGGCGCCTGCTCGGAGGGCGGGCGCGTTTCCAACGTCTCCGCCCTTCCTCCTCATCTCCGCCCGTGACTTCACCGGACCTCGACCTCGCCGCGTTCGTGCAACGTCTGCCCAAGACGGAGACCCATCTTCACCTCGAAGGATCGCTGCCGCTTGAGCTCGCGCGGCGGATGGACCCCGAGTTCTTTGCCACGCCACCGGCGTACTGGCATCCGGATTTCCGCTTCACGGATTTCGCGCAGTTTCAGGAGCAGTTCGATCGTTATTTCTTCAAGTGGTTCGTGTCGCCGGAGAATTACTACGAGAGTTGCCGGCGCGTGTTTGCGGAGGTCGTGGCGCAGAACGGGGTCTACCTCGAGGCCAGCTTTCATCTTGGAACCGCCGAGCGGATCGGCGACGTGCCGTTTCGCGAGATTGCGCGCGCGATCCACGCGGCCAAGCCGCCGGGGCTGGAGTTGCGCTTGTTTCTCGGGATGTTTCGCGATCACTACGCGGGTCCCCTGGTCCGAGTCGTCGACGAGGCGATCGCGTGGGACGAGATTGCGGGCGTGGATCTGCATGGTTTCGAACGGCCGGACTTTTTGCCGTGGAGTGCGGACGTCTGGGCGAGGGTGCGCGCGCTGGGTAAGGTCACGAAGGCGCATGCGGGGGAGTTCGCGCCCGCGTCGGACGTGCGGCGGGCGGTGGAGTATCTCGGCGTGCGGCGCGTGCAACACGGCCTCTCGGCGCTCGGCGATCCCGCGGTGATGCAACTCCTCCGCGATCAGGACGTGACGCTCGACCTGACGCCGATCAGCAACGTGAAGCTGCTCGCCGTGCCGTCGATGCGGGAACATCCGATCAAGCGATTCCTCGCCGCCGGCGTGCGCTGCACGATCAGCACGGACGATCCCATGCTCTTCGGCAACCGCTTGAACGACGAGTATGTCGCGCTGGCCACCGAAGCGGGATTCGACCGCGCGACCTTGGTGGCCATCGCCCGCCATGGTTTCGCGGTGGCGGATTTGGCGGCAGACGTGAAGGCAGGCCACTTGCGGACATTGGATGCGCTGCTGCCGCGGTAGGTCGATGCGACCATGGTCCTAAGTTTCGCGCGTGGTTCGCTCGCGCGTTGACGCCACGACGGCGCGCCGCGCACTCTTGGCGCAACTCAACCCCCAATGCTGCCGATCGTTCAGATCTCGCTCGACCTCACGAATCTCGATGAAGCGCTGGCCACGGCCACGCTCGCCCGGCGCGCCGGCGTGGACTGGCTGGAAGCCGGGACGCCGCTGATTCTCGCCGAAGGCCTGCACGGCGTGCGCGCATTGCGGGAGCGGTTTCCCGGCGTGCCGATCGTGGCGGACTTGAAGACGATGGACGGCGGCTACCTCGAGGCCGAGATGATGGCGAAGGCGGGCGCGACGCACGTCGTGGTCATGGCCCGGGCGCACGAGGAAACGTTGAAGTGCGTCGTGAAAGCTGGCCGCGATTTCGGCGTGAAGGTGATGGGCGACAACCTCGGTTGTCCCGACATGGTGGACGGCGCGAAGCAGATTGAGGATCTCGGCTGCGACTTTGTGATTCACCACATCGGCTACGACGAGCGGCGCGGCATCGCCGCGAGCGGCCGGCGGATGCCGAGCCCGCTCGATCAGTTGCGCGCGGTCGTCGATGCCGTGCGCGTGCCGGTGCAGGCCGTGGGCGGACTCACGTTGGAACAGGCCGTGCGCACGCCGGAGTACGGCGCGCCGCTCGTGGTCATCGGCGCGCCGCTCGCGGTGGACGCCGATGCGTTCAAGACGGCCGACGGCAACCTCGAGGGTTCGCTGCGGCTGATTTGCCAGCGCGTCCATGGTTATGGCGACGTCCGCGTGAAACAGGAGACTTCCCGATGAAAAGCCCCGCCGTTGTTAATTTTTCCCGCGAACCGCACAGCGTCGAAATTCGCGAGTTCACCAAGCCCGAGCCCGGCCCCGACGATGTCGTGCTCGCGGTCGAAGCCGTGGGCGTGTGCGGCAGCGACCTGCACCAGTGGACCAGCAGTCACAGCTGGCCGGTGAATTATCCGGTCGTGCTCGGCCATGAATTTGGCGGGCGCATTGCGATGCTCGGCTCCGCCGTGCGCGGCTGGAAAGAGGGCGACCGCGCGGTCAGCGAGACGGCCGCGGTGATCGATACCAACAGCCCGATGACGCGCGCCGGGCTCTACAATCTCGATCCGAACCGCAAAGGCTTCGGCTACGGCGTCGACGGTGCGATGACGCGCTTCGTGCGCGTGCCGTCGCGCTGCCTGCATCGCGTGCCGGACACGCTGGCCTTCGAGCACGCGTGCCTGACCGAGCCGTGCTGCGTGGCCTACAACGCCGTGATTCACAACGCGCGCATCCAGCCGGGCGACCGCGTGATCGTGCTCGGGCCGGGACCGATCGGCATTCTGTGCGCAGCGATGGCCCGGCTGGCCGGCGCGGAAGTGGCGCTCGTCGGCCTGGAACGCGATCGCGCGCGGCTCGAGATCGGCAAGGCGTACGGCTGCGAAGTCATCATCGGCGATGCCTCCGCGTGGGCGAAGTCGCGCGACGGTCTGGGTGTCGACGGCGTCGTCGACGCGGCGGGCGCCTCGGCGGCGTTGAAAACCGCGCTCGAACTCGTCCGGCCCGCGGGGTGGATCAGCAAGGTGGGTTGGGGCCCGCAGCCGCTCGGGTTCTCGCTCGATCCGCTTGTCCAGAAAAACATCACGCTGCAGGGCAGCTTCAGTCACAACTGGCCGATCTGGGAGCGCGTGCTCGCGATGCTGGCTTCGGGCCAGCTCGACGTCCGGCCCATCACCGGTGGCATCTGGCCGCTGGAGCAATGGCACGAGGCGTTCGAGAAGATGCACTCGGGGGCGATTGTGAAGGCCGTGCTGAAGCCGGCATGAGGCAATCCTCCGGGACCGCGACCGCCCCCGGTCGCATTCGGCAGCGACCGGGGGCGGTCGCGGTCCAAGTTCCGATATGAATTCTATGCGTCTCAAAGACAAAGTCATCATCGTCACTGGCGGCACCAGCGGCATCGGCAAGGCGATCGCGGAGCGCGTCGTCGCGGAAGGCGCGCGCGTGCTCGTGCACGGCATCGAGCGGCATGACGGCGAGAAACTCGTCGCGCAGCTCGGCGCCCATGCGTCGCTGCACCTCGATGATCTGATCGATCCGGCCAGCCCGAAACGCATCGCGGCGGCGGCGGTGGCAGCGTTCGGACGGATCGACGCCGTCGTGAACAACGCGGCCATTGTCGCGCGCAGCAACCTGGAATCCACCGAGCCGGCGTTTTTCGATCGCATGATGGCGGTCAACCTCCGGGCGCCGCTGTTTCTGATCCAGGCGGCGTTTCCCCAGCTGAAAGCGAACCGCGGCTGCGTGTTGAACATCGGTTCGATCAACGCCCACAGCGGCCAGGCCAATCTGCTCGACTACAGTCTTTCGAAGGGCGCGATGCAGACGCTCTCACGCAATCTCGCCAACGCCCACGCGACCGATCACGTGCGCGTCAATCATCTGAATGTCGGCTGGGTGCTCACGGCGCGGGAATACGCGCACCAGGTCGAGCATGGGATGCCGCTCGACTGGCCGGAAAAGGTGCCGGCTCAGTACGCGCCGTCGGGCCGCCTCATGATGCCCGAGGAAATCGCGGCGGCCGCGGTCTACTGGCTGGGCGACGAATCGCGGCCGGTCAGCGGCGCGGTGGTGGACATGGAGCAGTTTTCCCTGATTGGCCGGAATCCGAACAAGTCGTCGTCCCAGTAATCCCGCTACCGCCATGCCGAAACTTGCCGCATTTCCCAAGGCCTTCATGCGCGCCCTCGTCAAGGATGGCACCATGACGCTGCGCGAATGGGTCGATCTCGCCGCGCCGCTCGGCGTCGACGGCCTCGAGTACTACAGCGGGTTCCTGGAACTCGTGGATCCGGCTCGCTGGCCGGCGGCGCGCCGCGAGGTCGAGCGCCGCGGGATGGTGATTCCGATGCTGTGCTGTTCGCCGGACTTCTCGCACCCGGACGCCGCCTTCCGGGCGGCGGAAATCGAGAAGGAGAAAAACTGGATCCGCATGGCGGCGACGCTCGGCGCGGGCTATTGCCGCGTGCTGTCGGGGCAGCGGCGCCCGGAGCTGACGCGGGCGCAGGGCATCGATCTCGTCGTGCAAAGCATCGAGGCCTGCCTGCCGGAGGCCGAGAAATGCGGCGTCACGCTGATCATCGAGAATCATTACAAGGACGATTTCTGGCTGTATCCGGAGTTCGCGCAGAAAATGGATGTGTTCTGCGAGCTCGTGGATCGCATCCGGCATCCGCGCTTCGGCGTGAACTACGATCCGAGCAACGCGTTTCTCGCCGGCGACGATCCGATCGAACTGCTCCGGCGCGTGAAGCATCGCGTGCTGACCATGCACGCCAGTGATCGCACCTTGATCTCCGGGACGCTCGAGGATCTGCGCAACGAGGAAGGCGGTGCCGAAGGCTACGCGAAACGGCTCAAGCACGGCACGATCGGCCGCGGGCTCAACAACTACGACGCCATCTTCAGCGAACTGCGCAGCGTGGGCTTCGACAGTTGGGTCAGCATCGAGGACGGCGTCGACGGCATGGACCAGCTGGTCGAGAGCGTGCGCTTCGTGCGGGCCAAGTTGAAGCAGCACTGGCCGGCGTAGGCGGGTGGCTGAGTTGGGACAGAATGAACCGAATGGGATGAATGTTTCGGGCTCTGCGCATTGAGTCCATTCGGTCAATTCTGTCCAAACCCACCGCCAGCTCTGGCGGCGAGAATTACCTCGTCTCGCAACGCACCGTTCCACTACCGGGTGGGGCGCGGCGATTCCGTCCGCATCTCAACCCCTCGTTGTCATGAAGACTCTCCGCGTCCTCTCACTCCTCGTTTTGTCGGCGGCAACGGCGTTCGCGGCGGAAACCGCAACCGGCCGTCTGCCGCGCAGCACCCCTGAGGCTCAGGGCATTTCCTCGACCGCGTTGCTCGGTTTCATCGCGACGGCGGAGGCGAAGATTCAATCGCTGCACAGCGTCATGCTCGTGCGCCACGGCCAAGTCGTCGCCGAAGGCTGGTGGGCGCCTTACTCGGCGGAGGAACGGCACCAGATGTTTTCCCTGAGCAAGAGCTTCACCTCGACGGCGGTCGGACTCGCGGTCGCCGAGGGTAAACTGTCCGTCGACGATCCTGTGCTGGGCTTCTTTCCGGAAGAGGCGCCGGCCAAACCGAGCGCCACGCTGCGGGCGATGCGCGTGCGGGATCTGCTCACGATGTCGACGGGCCATCACAATGAAGACATCCAGGGGTTTCCGTACGGGTCCGAGGAGAGCGTGGTGAAGAAATTCCTCGCGCTGCCCGTGACGCACAAGCCAGGGACCTTCTTCGTCTACAACACCCCGGCGAGCTACATGCTGTCGGCCATCGTGCAGAAGGTCACCGGGCAGTCGGTGCTCGCCTATCTCGGCCCGCGGTTGTTCGCGCCGCTCGGCATCGAGGGCCCGGTCTGGGAGGCCAGCCGGCAGGGCGTGTCGATGGGCGGCTTCGGGCTCAGTATCCGCACGGAGGATATCGCGAGTTTCGGTCAGCTTTACCTGCAGAAGGGCCAGTGGCAGGGGAAGCAGCTGGTGCCGGCCTCGTGGGTCGCAACGGCGACGTCGCGCTGGATGTCCAACGGTAGCGCGCCCACCAGCGACTGGGAGCAGGGCTACGGCTTTCAATTCTGGCGCTGCCGCTTCGGCGTGATTCGCGGCGACGGCGCGCACGGCCAGTTCTGCGTGATCTTTCCCGAGCACGACGCCGTGCTGGCCATCACGGCCGGTACGCGCGACCTGCAGGGCGTGTTGAACGTGGTCTGGGAAACGATCCTGCCGGCGCTGCAGCGCGGGGCGTTACCGGCGGACGCCGCTGCGCACGGAAAATTGCAGGCGAAGCTCGCGGCTCTGACGTTGAAACTTCCCGCCGCGGTGGCCACGCCATCGCAGGCGGCCGTGATCGCGGGCCGACGCTACGTCTTTCCGAAAAATGCGCAGGCGCTCGAGGCGCTCACGCTCGCGCCGTCGGTGCGCCAGCCCGGGGCCACGGACGTGGCGGTCACCATCTATGGAACGGAGGAGAAGGTGACGCTCGACGGCCGAGTGTGGGTGCGCGGCGAACTCAAGTCAGGACCGGTGACGGGACCGGTGGCGCTGGCCGGCGCATGGACGGCGGACGATACGTTCACGCTCGAAGTGGTGCGTTACCAGACGCCGTTCACCATGACGCACCGACTGACGTTTACGGGTGACAAGGTTAAGTGGGAGAGCAAGCCGAACGTCGGTGCCGGTGCGATGACGCTGGTGGGCAAGCGCGAGTAGTACCCGCGAGCGCAGGCTTCCCGACTGCAATCAGTAGAACCAGGCGGGACGCCTGCGCTCTCAGCGCGATTGCACTCCCCGGGGAAGATTGCACTGCGGGTATTCGAAGATCAGGATGGGGCATGCGCTCCTCCCGCCTGCTCGGTGTCGTGGCCTGGTTGCTCAGTATCCCTTTTGTCGATGCGGCCACGGTGAAGGACCGGGAGGGCGCGGTGCGTCAGGATCGGACGGCGATGGAGAATGACGCACGTTGGATCTACAACGACGTCGACCGCGGTTTCGCCGAGGCCAAGCGGACCGGCAAGCCGCTGCTCGTGGTGCTGCGTTGCGTGCCCTGCCTCTCGTGCGTCGGTCTCGATGCGCAGGTTCTGGCCGAACCGACGCTTGGCCCGCTGCTCGATCTGTTCGTATGCGTGCGCGTGATCAACGCCAACGCGCTCGACCTCGCGCGCTTCCAGTTCGACTACGATCTTTCCTTTTCGACGCTGTTCTTCAACGGCGATGGCACCCTGTACGGGCGTTACGGTTCGTGGGTGCACCAGGCGGATCCGGATGCGCGCGAAACCATAGGTTATCGCCGGTCTCTTGAGGGCGCGCTGGCGTTGCATCGGGGCTATCCCGCGAACCGTGTGGCGCTCGAGGGCAAGCAGGGCGGCCCGACGCCCTTCAAGACGCCGATCGAGATTCCCGAACTCGCCAAGAAATACGGCCGCGAACTCAACTGGGGCGGGAATGTCGTGCAGAGCTGTGTGCACTGTCATCAGGTCGGCGAGGCCTTCCGCGCCTCCTATCGCGACAAGGGTGAGCCGGTGCCGTTGGACCGCATCTATCCGATGCCGGCGTCGGAGACAGTCGGTCTGACTCTCGCGCCGGACAAGACGGCCGCAATCACCGCGGTTGCGCCAAAGTCGCTGGCAGCCACGGCCGGGTTTCGCCCCGGCGACGAATTCGTCTCCTTCGCCGGACAGCCGCTGCTCTCGATTGCGGATTTCTCGTGGGTGCTGCATCGCGCGCCTGCGGCTGGTGCGGTCGCGGCCGTGGTGAAGCGGGACGGGAAGAATGTGCCGCTGACCCTCACGCTGCCGGACGGCTGGCGGACGAAGACCGACATTTCCAAGCGCGTCGGCACCTGGTCGATGCGTGCGATGGCGTTGGGTGGACTCATGCTCGTCGATCTCGACGACGCGGCGCGCAAGGAGCGTGGTCTCCCCGCGGACGGACTCGCGCTATTCGTCAAAGGCATGGGGCAATTCAACAAACATGCCGCTGCCAAGAAAGCGGGCTTCCTCAAGGACGATGTGATTGTCTCGATCGACGGCCTGAAAACGCGGACCACCGAGAGCGAAGCGATCGGATGGCTGCTGCAGGCGCGCAAACTCGGCGAAGTCGCGGACGTGACCGTCGTGCGCGGTAAAGAGCGCGTGGCCCTGAAGCTGCCGATGCAGTGAGGGACGGGGAAGTTGAGGGTTGAGAGGTGACAGTTGAGAGCACTCAACTTCGGCGCCTGGCGTCGAGTCGCTCGCCTGGGAGCCCGTGGGATCGTTCTCTCAACTCTCAACTCCAGTCCCTCAACTTTTACCTCGTCCCTTCCCAATCGGGCAACCAGGCCTTCGCGAACTCCAGCGTCTCGATCGCGTTCAACGCCCACTGCACGCTCGCGACGCCGTGCAACTGCCAGCCGACCGGTGCGCCTAGGAACGACGGATCGGTGACGGTCCGCAGCGTATCAGGTCCGGTGATTCGTTTCGGGACGTTCAAGGGCGGGAGTTTTCCGGCGGGGCCCATGAGTTTTTCCCACGCCATCCGGCCGAGTTCGGCGCTGTTCTTTTTGTAGGCGGCGTAGGCGAGCATGCGCGGGCCGGTCATCTGGCCGCCTTCCACTTGACGACCGACGGCCTCGCACGTGGCGGTCCACGCGGCCCAGAACTCCGGGATGTCGTACATCGGTTCCATCTCCCACATGTTTTCCGGGCCGCCGAAAATCATGTCGAAATAGCGGCCGGGAAAACGCCCCTGCGCGTCAAGGTTCGCGGCCATCGCCTTCATGTCGCTCTCCAGCCGGCCACGCCACGCCTGGTCGCCGCCGCGCTCCCACTCCGTCGTCCAGTTGAGCGCGTAACACATCCACTCGAGCCCAAAGCGCGTCGATGGCTGGCGATCCGCGGCGGTGGGACGCGCGGTGAAATTCTCCGGTCGCGGCGCCACCGGGCTGCCCGGTCGCTCGAGGCGCGCCGACCCATCGGCGTTGGGCACATAGTGCGAGGGATTGAACTGCACGAGGTACGCGTAGGTGAGATCGGCATCGAGTTGCTCGCGCAGGAGATCGCCGATGCGGCCGTCGCCACCGCTGAGAAAATAGTAGTGTCGCTTGATACCGGCGTGGCTGACGCGCGGCTGTTTGGCGCCGTCGCCCCAGTGATTGACGTTGTGCCGCGAACCGAGCGGGGCGAACGGGCCGACGTGGTGCACGTCCACTTCGCTCGTGTGGCGCGTCATCGCTTCGGCGAAACGAAAAAGATCGGCGCGCCCCGTGCGCAGAAAAGAATACCACAGCAGCATGTCCGGCATGAGTTCGGTGTTCACCCACGCCCAGCCGCCGACATCGTAGCGCCACTCGTGTCGGCCGAAATCGTAGTTGTGCATGATGTCGCCGAAATCCCAGAAGCCGTACCACGAGCGTTCGTCGACCTGATCGCGGTAATAGTTCACGAACGTCTCGATCTGGTCCTCGACCCAGCGAAACGCCGGCGTCGATCGGTCGGGCAGGCTCCAGCGACCGACGGCCTGCTGCGCGTGATAATACTCCGGCGTGCAGACGAGCACCGGCGGCTCCGCGGCCTCGCGCGCCATCGCGACGAGCTGTTCATTCGACGGAATGCGATCGAAGGCCCAGAGCGTCAGGTCGTGCGTGTTCGCGATGCCGTGTGGCGAACCCCAGCCGGGCTTCCAGTCCTCGTAGTTGATCGACAGGCCGTGGGGCGTTTCGTCGTAGCGCCGCAGATCCATGGCACCGCCTTCAGGCGACCACAGCCACACGCGCAACTCGCCGTGGTTCGCGTTGCCGTGGAGGATTTCGAAGGACTTCGCGGACTTCTGCCAGAAATCCTTTACGCCGACGGCGAGGCCGCCGGTCACATCGGCGAGGACCGCGAGCCCGCGTGAGCGACGACCGTCGGTCACGTGCAGCCACGATGCTTCGGCCGAAGTGCGCTTGTGCAGCGACCAGTTGTTGGGTCCGACTTGGGTGAGCTTGGCGTCGGCCCACACCGGTACGGTCAGAATGTTGTCGCGCGTGCGTTGATCCAGATCCGCGAGATTCGGGACGCGCTGACCTGCAAGATGCGCGGCGTAGTGTTCGACGACCGCGCGACCGGCGGACGGCCGATAGCCGGGGAGCATGCGCACGGGCTGCGTCCAGATTCCACCGTCGGCATCGCCGGCGAAGCGCAAGTGGCGATTGTGCAGCTCCTCCTGGAACGGAATTTCGAGCGACAGTCCGAGGCCCTTGATGAAATCAGTGGCGCCGTCGCCGTCGAAGACGAACGAGTGCGTCAGCTTGATCGCGCCGCTGCCGGCGAAGAACGCGAGCCGCACGGTGAACGGCAGCCAGACGCGGCCGTTGGTCCCGGCTTCGACGTGGCGGCCCTCGAGCTTGATCACCGCGCGCACCGCTCCGCGTTGCTCGAGCGTGGCGCGTTCGATGCCGCCGCGCAGTTCGATGTCGCGCGGAGCACCAGGAGTGCTGCGATCCTCGCGTCGTGCGATCAGGGATCCGTTCCGGGCGACGACCCGCCCGCCCACGGTGAGCGACTCGATGAGACGTGACCGGCGTTTGGCGATGCGAGCCTTGAGGGCGCCGGTGTCGATCGTGAATCCGTCGGTGTCTTCCTCGTACGTTATCGTCGCGGTGGCCGCCGAGACGTCGCTCGCCGAAGCGGGTGTGAGTTGAAACGGCCCTTTCAGCCCGGCGGTCGCGGCCAGCGCGTGGCCGGTCCACTTCACGCTGCCGTCAGGCCAGAAGGCGAGCGGCCACGTCTGCACGTTCAAACGCTGCTGGTCGGCGGTCGTGAGCCGCATGGGCGTCGAAGGCGTGACGGCGCCCTTGGGCCACGGCACGCCCCAGGTCACACCGTTCGGCGCGGCCGGGGCGGCATCGCCGAGCCAGCGCAGGGTGATTGGAGCGATTTCAGCGGCACGCACCCCAACGCCTGACACCAGGGCGATGAGGCACGGAAGGAACGAACGGGGGAGGCGGGACATGGGAGCGAACGACTCAGGGTTTGGCGGTGGGCGCGGCCGTCACACGTACTTGAAATCGCGCCCGATCCAGCGTGAGGGGCGACCAACCGAGGTCGTTTCCCGCCGCGTCGGAAACGGCTAAGGTAAGCGTATGGCCATCGACGAGGTGGCCGAGGAAGACGGCGAAGAAGCGCAGGGTGCCCGTGGCCGGGCGCGGGTAGATGAGCGTGAACGTGACATCGACGTCGCCGCCGATTTTGACGTCGGCGGATTTCAACGGGAGCGGTTTCCCGTTGATGGTGAGTTCAAACAACTGCGGAGCGAGTTGTCGCAGCCGGGGTTGAATGGCGGCGAAATTTTCCGGCGTGATCGGCGGTTGCTGGGCGAAGTCGGGAAGAAAGCTGTGCGCGCAGGAACGGGCGAGCGTGAGCGAGATCTCCAAGCGATCGCCGAGGAGCTTTGCCTCCGCCCAACTCGAGTAGATGTCGTGGGCGAAGGCGGCGGTACCGCCCAGCGCCAGCCACACTGCGACGATGAGTTGGATTCCGCGCCTGACGCTGACGTGCATGGTGGAGAGATCGGAAGGCGTTGACGAAGCCGCGCCCTCCGAGAGTGAATCACTTTTCGCCGAGATAGTAGCTCACCTGCGGCACGTGGGCGTAGCCCATGGTGCGATGGGTGACGTCGTGGCGGTAGATCGGATCCTGCATGAGGCACACCCTGCGATCCGTGGCCGGAATCGTCGTGCTGTAGATCCGCAGTTCGCCGTCGGTGAACGTGATAATCTCCTCGCGCCAATCGCCGAGGATGTCAGCGACCTGTTGCACTTGGCCTTGAATGCCGGTGGTCAGCGTGGGGCCCTTCCACTTGCCGATCGAGCGTCCGGCCGGGAGTGAAGGCGTCCCGCCCGCAGGTACCGGTGTTGCGGGCGAAACGCCCGGGTTTCCGCTGCGACCACCGCGGCCGAACCCGCCGACGCCGCCCGGCGCGATTTGCTCGCGCAGCAGGTCGGCGTCCCACCATACGAGCTCGCTCGTGGGCGGCACCGGACCGGGGATGGGTTCGCCCTTGGCGGAGTAGAACAACTGCTTCAGTCCCTTGTTGGCCCACAGCTCCATGCCGGGATAACTCGGATCGATGTCGCCGACGGCGATTTGATCGATGGCGTTGTCGAGGTTGGCCTCGCGGGCGCCGAAGATGAGATCGCCGTTGCGGGCGTCGCGCAGGTTCAGACCGAGCTGAGGCATCGCCTCCTCGATGATGTACGCGATTTCCAGTCCGGGTCGGGACGGATCGATGTCGGTGAGATAAAACCGATCGCCGTGGCCGAGGCCGCTGCTCCACAACGAACGGCCGTCATGACTGATCGCCACCGAGCCGTTGAAGATTTCGTCGCGGCCGTCGCCGTCGACATCACCGACTTTGAGGCTGTGCTGGCCCTGGCCGTGAAAGAGAAACGGCGCGCGCTCGTTGGTCCAGCGCCAGAGCTTTTTCAGCTTCTTGTTTTCGAGTGTCCAGGCATCGATTTTCATCATGCCGTACGTGCCGCGCACGACGAGGACGGCCGGGGTCTTGCCGTCGAGGTAGGCGGTGGCGAGCATGTGGCGGCTCGCGCGATTGCCGGTGTTGTCGCCCCAGTCCTGCACCTTGCCCAGTTCGATCCAGTCGGCGTGATCGATTTCCTTCCCGGTTTCACCGTTGTAAACGGTGAGCCACTCCGGGCCTTCGAGGGCGTTGCCGGCCCGGGCGCCCGGCAGCGCCTCGGCGAGCGAGGCCGCGTACGGTTTCGTGCGCAGGCAGACTTCGGCCTTGTTGTCGCCGTCGAGATCGCGGACGACCAGCGGCGTCCACCAGATGCCCATGTCGACGTTCCAGCCGAGATCGATGCGCCACATGAAGGCGCCGGTTTTGCCATTGTAACCGTCAAACTTGTACGTGTCGCGGCTGACGCTCGTGCGGCCCGGATCCTTGCCGCCGCCGGGATGCTTCACGACGAAGTCGTAGACGCCGTCGCCGTCGAGGTCGCCCACCGCGGCCATGGAGATGCTCGTCACATCGTCGCGCAGCTTGATCGCGCGATAGTTTTGTGGCGCGGAATTCGCGGAGAGTCCGGCAGTAGCCGCGGCGGAGCCGGCGACCTCGCGACCGTTGACGACAGTCCGCACCTCCCAGGTGTTCGCCTGATCGAGCGGAGCCGCGGCATCGACCAGATCGGTGGTACGGGCGAGGGGCGCGGCGTTGATCTTGATCGCGGCGCCACCGGCGGTACGGCGGTAGACGTTGAAAGCGATGTCGACGGGATCGGTTTTGAGCAGACGCCAGGAAACATAGGCTTTTCGGTCCGCCGCGACGAGGACGACCACGCCGCGGTCGATGTTCTCCTCGATGCGTTCCTTCGCCCATCCGAGCGGGGCGCCAGGTTTATGCAGCGGGTTGATGGCGTAGAAATTGAGGTTCGGGTAGATTTCCTCCGGCGTCAGTTCACGTAGTGTATCATCATTGTGGGCACCGGGCGTGGTGCCGCGCTGCAACGGATTGGTGCCGGTGGGCGGCGCGCCGGGCGGTGGATTCTGGGCCAGCGCGACCGCGCCGCACCAGAAGAGCAGGGCCGTGCGTCGAAGGAGGGTGGATACGTAAAGAGTCATGGGCGGGGTGGAGCGGGTGGGGGTGAGACCGGCAGGGTGATTTCCAGGACGTGGTATTCGAACGAAACCTGCTCCCAGCCGAGGTTGCCGCCGGCGGTATCGCTGACCTCGAGGATGCCGCCGTAGCCGGGACCGAGTTTCTTCAAGAAGGCGGCCTGCAGCTGCAGCCGGCCGGGGGCGGGCGGCGTGTAGGCGAGGCGGAAGACGATGTCGCCTTCCTCGGTGAGTTGCGTCTCGAGGCGGAGGACCTTGAGCGGCTTCCGGTCGGCGGTGATGACGAGCAGATCGGGCGCAACGCGGTCGAACGGCGCGCGATGCGCGGCGAAGTTCTCGGGCGTCAGCGCCGGCAGCTTTGCTGCGGGGTCGGCGAGCTGGAGCGCAGTGCCCTTCGCCATCGTGATCGCGACCTCCATGTGATCGACGCGCAGCCGGGCGAGCGTCCAGGTTTCGTAGCGATCATGGGCGCGGGTGGAAGCGGGCAGCGCGGCGAGAAGGGCCAGAAGAAAACAGGATCCCGCGTGAAGCCGGCGGATCCACGGGGAAAGGGAAGAACGTTTCCCTGGGACCGCGAGCGCCCTCGCTCGCAGCATGACCGAAGCGGACGAGGGCGTCCGCGGTCCCACCAATCCCCTCAATCCCACCACTCTCAACACTCCCACCCAACCCGCCACACCCGCGTGCGGAGCGTCTGCCCGACTGCGCGCGATCTGTCCGGCGTTTTCGGTCGGACGCATGACGCCTTACTTCCGCGGTCCCACCAGCGTGATGTTCGGGCGCGGTGCCTCGGCCATGCCGTAACCCAGGAAGAATCCAGGGTGGGGCGGCTGGTTGTAGGCGACGTTCTGCCAGGCGATCGCGAGGCGGTACTGCGGATCGTGCATGAGCGTGTAGAGGCGAATCTCGGTGGGAATCGTCGTGGAGTAGATGCGCAGCTCCTGGTTGTCGGTCGTGCGCCAGATGACCTCCTCGCGCCAGTCACCCAGGATGTCGGCGGAAAGGCCGGGCGTGGATTTGGTGCCGTTGTTGGCCGTGCAACCTTCCGCCGTGAGCAGCCGCGTCTCCGTGCTCGTTTCCCAATTCCACTTGTCGATGCGGTTCGAGTTGAGCACCTCGCGGAGCAGATCGCCGTCCCACCAGACGCCGAAATTGCAGGACGACGGATTGCGCTCGGAGATTTTCTCACCCTTGACGTTGAACAGTCCGCGCAGCGCCGGCCCGCCGGCGGACCACAGCTCGTAGCCGGGATAGCGCGGATCGAGATCCATGGCGCAGCCGCGACCGACGTCCGGCGAATTCTCCGTGCCGCCCGGCATGCCCCAAATCATCACGCCGGTGCGGGCATCGCGGAGTTCGGTGCCGTACGGATGTTTCGGGTTCTCGTGGATGTCGAAGATCTCCAAGCCTGGCCGGCTCGGGTCCATGTCTGAAACGTGCAGCGCATCGCCGTGCCCGAGGTTCGTGGTGTAGAGCGGCGTGCCGTCGCTCTTGATGCACATCGCGCCGTAAATGATCTCGTCCTTACCGTCACCGTCGACGTCGGCGACGCTGAGGTTGTGATTGCCCTGGCCGCGATAGGGATTCGTGCGATCGGCGGGACCGAATTTGTCGCTGTCGAAGAACCAGCGCTGGGTGAGCTTGCCGTCGCGAAAATCCCACGCGACGAGCGTCGTGCGGGTGTAGTAGCCGCGACACATCACGACGCTCGGACGCACGCCGTCGAGGTAGGCCACGCACGCGAGGAAGCGATCGACGCGGTTGCCGTAGGCGTCGCCCCAGTCGAGCACCGTGCCGCGCGCGGGCAGATAGTTCGTCGTGGCGAGCGCCTTGCCGGTCGCGCCCTCGAACACGGTGAGAAACTCCGGGCCGTCGAGCACGTAGCCCGCGCGCGAGGCGACCATTTTGCCGTCGGCCGTTTTCTTGCTGCCGGTCTTGTCGCGGGTCGGGACCATGGACTCCGCCAGCGTGCGCCAGTCGGCTTTCGGATCGCCAATCACCTTGCCGACGCCGTCGACGGTGCCGTCGGCGGTCTTGCAAACGAGCTCGGCGCGGCCGTCTCCATCGAGGTCATACACCATGAACTGCGTGTAGTGCGCGCCCTCACGGATGTTTTTTCCAAGGTTGATTTGCCACAGAAACGTGCCGTCGAGCCTGTAAGCCTGCAGAATCGGCTCGTCGGTCGTGCCGGCCTGCGAGTTGTCGCGCGCGCGGCCGGTCTGATGCAGGATGATCTCGTACTCGCCGTCGCCATCGAGGTCGCCGACGGAAATGTCGTTCGGCGAGTAACCGGCCGGCGTGCGCAACGCGATTGAGAGGTAGGGCCGCACGGGGGCGCCGGCGGCGACGGTGAAGCGGGCGCTGGGCGCTTGTTCGACGCCGGCCAGAACGGGACGGACAAAGTACGCGTTGGCCCTGGCGGGATCGAAGGAGGTGTCGTTGAAATTCGTGGCGCCGGCAATGGGCGCGGGGTTGAGCCGGACGGGCTCGGCGGTGTCCGCGACGCGGTAGAGGTTGAAGCCCAGGTCAACCGGATCCGTGCCGAGAACGCGCCAGCTGACGAAGATCTGCGTGTCACTCGCCTTGAGGGCGACGACGCCGCGGCCGAGCTGCTCCATCTGCCGCGGGACGTTGGCCGCGCTGGCGATGCCGGCCAGCAGGGCCGCAGCGAAAGCGAAACCGGAGAGGACCCGGGCAAGAGACGAGACGTGGGTTTTCATCGACGTGGAACGGGAATACAGCGCCAGACGCACCGCATCGAGTTTGTTTGCGCGGAGAATCGCGGGAACGAACGCAGGCGGACTTCCCCCTCGGAGGAGTGCTGCCGGCGCGTTGTCGGACAGTGGGAGGGCACCGGTCGGATTCGCCGCGCGAGGCAATCGCCCACCGTTTCATGCCCGACACCCGCACTCCGTCCGCGGCGCCAAGGGATCGGTGTCATTGAAGTTTCGGCGGCACAGCTCGAGCCGCACGCTCGGCGCCTCCCGGCGAAATCTCCTACTCGGTGAAACGATAACCGACGCCTGACTCGGTGCGGAGGAACTGGGGCTGCTCGGGGCTGGCCTCTACTTTCTTCCGCAGGTTCGCCATGTGGACGCGCAGGTAGTGCGTGTCGTTCTCGTGCCCCGGACCCCAGACGTCGCGGAGTAGCTGGCGGTGCGTGATGACTTTGCCGCGATGCTGCAGGAGGAGCCGCAGCAACGCGTACTCCTTCGTCGTCAGATGCACGTCCGCGCCCGCGCGCGTCACGGTGCGCTTGGTGAAGTCCACCTCGATCGCGCCGAAGCGGGCGATGCTCGGCTCCGCGGCGGGCTGGGCGCGGCGCAGCAGGACGCGGATGCGCGCAAGCAGCTCGCCGCCACCGAAGGGCTTGGTGAGATAATCGTCCGCACCGGCGTCGAGGGCCGCAATCTTGTCCGTCTCCGCTTCGCGTACCGAAAGAATCAGTACGGGCAGCTGGCTCCACTCCCGCAGGCGGCGCAGGACGTCGAGCCCGGATGCATCCGGCAGCGAAAGATCAAGAATGACCGCGTCGGGCCGCCGGACCGCGGCTTCATTGAGTCCGAGCGCGCCGGTTTCCGCTTCGCGCACGGTGTAGCCGGCGGACTCGAGGGTGAGGCGCAGAAGGCGACGAATCTGGATTTCGTCGTCGATGACGAGAATGTCGGGCCTCGCGGCGACGGCGGTCATTCGGTGGGCACCTTACCGTGCGGAGTGTAGGGAAGGTAAACGGTAAACACGGCGCCGCCCCCGGGATTCTCGCCGGCCACGATCTCTCCGCCCTGGGCCACGACGAATCCGCGGATGATCGAGAGTCCGAGACCAAGTCCGCCCGCGCGCGCGGCGTCGCCGCGCTGGAATTTCTGGAAGAGCCGCTCGCGCATCGCGGGTGGCAGTCCCGGGCCGCGATCCGCCACGGTAAAAAAGACCCGCGCGCTGGCGTGATCGACACCCGCGGCGAGAAAGATCGGCGTGGCGGCCGGCGTGTGATGGGCGGCATTGAGGAGGAGATTCGCGATGACCTGCTCCATCAGCGCAGTGTCGGCGCGGAACAGCGGCATGTCCTCCGGCACGGCGAGCTCGATCGGATGTGGCACCAGCGAGTCGCGCACGCCCTCGACGGCGGCATTGACGAGATCGTGCGCGTCGCACCAGTCGGGGCGGGGCTGGAGGGCGCCGGACTCGAGCCGCGTTTGGTCGAGGAGATTGTTGACAAGGCGATTCAGCCGGCGCGTCGCCGTGCGGATTTCCTGAGTCAAGCTCTCGCGGGTCGCGTCGTCGGCAGTGGCAAGATTCTCGGCGGCGGCATCGAGCACGGCGAGGGGCGTCTTCAACTCGTGCGAGACGCCGTCGAGGAGGGCGCGGTGCAGCTTGTCGGATTCGGCGAGGAGCTTCTCGCGTTCGCTGACGGCGCGGAGCTGCTCGCGCTCCACGACGAGCGCGAGCTGGGCGGCGAAACTCCCGGCGAGATCGCGTTGCGCAAGCGTGAGCGTCGCCTCCGGTGCAACGCGGACGACGAAGACGCCCACTGCCTGATCCTCGCGGACCAGCGGCACGTGAAACCCCTCGGCGGCCGGCAGCGTGTGGGTGAAGCGGCCGGCCTGCTGACGGTGGCGAAAGCACCAGTCCGCCACGCCGCCTTCCTTTTCGCTCAGCGTGAACGAGCCGGAAAAATGCGGGGTGAGCGCGACGCCCTGATCGTGACTGAACAGCAGCGCAGTCTGGGCGTTGAACAGCCGATCGGCCTGACGGAGCGCTGCGAACACCGCGTCGTCGAGCGTGCGGGCCGCGCTCAGGGCCTGTGTCAGCTGAAAGAGCGCCGTGGCCCGCTCCTCGCGCATCCGCTCGTGGCGTTCCTGGGCGCGAATGCGTGCGGTGAGCTGACCGGCGATCAGCGCGACGGCGAAATAGGTCGCGAACATCATGCCGTCCTCGAACTTCGCGATGGCGAAGGTGAACAGCGGCGGGATGAAGACGAAGTTCCACGTCAGCGCACTCAGCACACCGGCGACGATGACCGGCCCGCGGCCCACGCGGAGACTGAGCGCGATCACGGCGAGCAGATAAAGCAGCCCGACGGAGAGGTAGCCGGAAATGGGAACGAGCAGCCAGCCGACGATCGTCAGTCCCGCGAGCGCGGCGAGGACCTCGCCGAATTCCCGGGCGGGGGGCGGCTCGGCCGGGCTCCACTCGAGCCAGCGGGGCGGATGCTCCGCGGCGCGTTCGGCGGGGACCACATGGAGGTCGATCGGGCCGCTGCGGCGGAGAATGCGATCGACCAGACTGCCGCCGCGCAGCGCGTCGAGCCACCGCGGCGATTTCGACTGCCCGACGACAATCTGCGTGGCGTTGTTCTGCAGCGCGACCCGGATGAGGGCGGCCGCGATGTTGTCGTCGTGCGTCACGACCACCTCGGCGCCGAGTTCGCGTGCGAGCGTGAGGTTCTTCTCGACGCGCTCCTGCGCCGCGGGCGCGAGAGCCCGGGACGACTCCACGCTGACCGCCATCCATGCGGCACCCTGGGCCGCGGCCATGCGGCGCGTCCAGCGCACCAGCAGCGTGGACGAGGGGCTCGGACCGACGGCCACGAGCAGCCGTTCGCCGGAGCGCCAGACGGTCTGGGGCGAGCCGCTCGCGCGCAGTTCGCGCAGCCGCTTGTCGACGCGCTCGGCGACGAAGCGCAGCGCGAGTTCGCGCAGGGCGGTGAGGTGGGCGTCCTTGAAGAAGCCCTCGGCCGCGGCCGCCGCCCGATCGCCGAGGTAGACCTTCCCCTCGCGCAGCCGCTCGAGCAGCGACTCAGGCGGGAGGTCGATGAGTTCGATCTGATCGGCGAGCTCGAAGAACGAGTCCGGCACGGTCTCGCGGATCGTGGCGCCCGTGATCTGCCGGACGGCGTCGGCGCGGCTCTCGACGTGCTGGACGTTCAGCGTCGTGAAAACGTCGATACCCGCGTCGAGGAGCTCGATGATGTCCTGGTAACGCTTCGGATGGCGCGAGCCCGGGGCGTTGGTGTGTGCGCACTCGTCGACCAGCACCAGGCGGGGGCGGCGCGCGAGAATGGCTTCGAGATCGAGTTCGGCGAGCTGGGCGCCGCGGTGGGCGACGGATCTCCGGGGGATCACCGGCAAGCCGCTGAGCAACGCTTCCGTTTCGGCGCGGCCGTGGGTTTCGACGTATCCGACGACCACAGCGGTGCCGTCGTGGAGTTCCTGTTGCGCGGCCCGGAGCATGGCGAAGGTCTTGCCCACGCCCGGGCACATGCCGAAGAAGACCTTCAACCGGCCGCGACGCGCGCGCTTTTCATCGCGCTGGAGCGAGGCGAGCAGCGTGTCGGGATCGGGACGACGATCAGGCATGGACAGGCAAAGCGTGCGCGAATCGCTCCGGTGGAGCAAGAGCCAGGCTGGGGTCAGCGCGGTGCCAGCGAATGCGACGCGCCGGGATGGGGCGCCGGTTCATTCGGGGTGCACGAAAGGTCGACGAGGGCGAAGGTGAGGAGCGCCGTGACGACGACGGCGACACCCACGGCGTAGCGGAGATCCCGGGGCGCAGGGCTGTTCATTGGCGGGACGACGCGTCGAGCGCGCGGTTGAGAGCGAGGACGTTGACGCCGGCATCGCCCAGGACGCCCAGACTGCGGCCGTCGGTGTGTTGGCCGATGAGATCGCGCACCTGTGCGATCGGCAGGCCGCGCGCCAGCGCCACGCGTGCGGCCTGGAGATTCGCGTTGGCCGGACTGATGTGCGGATCGAGGCCGCTGGCTGATGACGTGACGGCGTCGGCGGGAACGGCGGTGTCTGCCGCGAGGCCGTTGACGGCGCGATAGGCGGTCACACGAGACTGGATACTGTCCGCGAGCTTGCGACTGGTCGGCCCCAGATTCGTGCCCGAGGAACTGCTCGCATCGTATCCGGTGCCAGCCGCGGAGGGGCGGGGATGGAAGTGCGTTTCGCTCGCGAAGTGCTGGGCCAGCAACGCGGAGCCCCGCACGGTGCTGTCTGGATCGCTGATGAGACTGCCGTTCGCCTGGCGGGAGAAGAAGGCCTGCGCGCCGGCCCAGACCACCAAAGGGTAAACGCCACCGAGCAAAACAGTGAACACGAGCGTGAGTAGGACGGCGGGCTTGGTTGTGGAGAGGAATGATTTCATCGGGAAAGTCGCTTGAACCACAAAGTCACAGAGACACAGAGGAACGGATGGCAGGGATTTTCGGGCTGCTACCTCTGTGCCTTCGTGTCTTTGTGGTGATGGTTTGCTTAGACGAGATGTGCGGCACTGAGCAGGACATCGATCAGCTTGATGCCCGCGAACGGCACGAGGACGCCGCCGAGTCCGTAGATGAGGAGATTGCGCCGCAGCATGGCGGCGGCACCGATGGGACGGTAGGCGACGCCGCGGAGGGCGAGCGGAATGAGCGCAATGATCACGAGCGCGTTGAAGATGACTGCGCTGAGGATTGCGCTGGTGGGCGAGGTCAGCCCCATGATGTTCAACGGGGCGATGGCCGGGAAGACGCCCACGAGCAGCGCGGGGATGATCGCGAAGTATTTCGCGATGTCGTTCGCGATGCTGAAGGTCGTGAGCGATCCGCGCGTGATGAGCAGCTGTTTCCCGATCTCGACGATCTCGAGCAGCTTCGTCGGGTTGGAATCGAGATCGACCATGTTGCCCGCTTCCTTCGCGGCCTGCGTGCCGGTGTTCATCGCGACGCCGACGTCCGCCTGCGCGAGGGCGGGCGCGTCATTGGTGCCGTCGCCGGTCATGGCGACCAGATGCCCCTTGGCCTGCTCCTCGCGAATGCGCGCGAGTTTCATCTCGGGCGTGGCCTGCGCCAGAAAATCATCGACGCCCGCCTCGGCGGCGATGGCGGCGGCGGTGAGCGGGTTGTCACCGGTGATCATGACGGTGCGAATGCCCATGGTGCGGAGTTGGGCGAAGCGTTCCTTGATGCCGCCCTTGACGACGTCCTTCAGGTGCACGACGCCCAGCACCTCGCGGCCGTCGGCGACGACGAGCGGGGTGCCGCCGCTGCGGGCGACGGCGTCCACGGCGTCGGCGACCGCGGCCGAATAGGTGCCGCCCTGGGATTCGACCCAGGACTTGATGCTGGCGGCGGCACCCTTGCGGATGCATCGCGCGGGTTGCGCGCCGGCCGCCGTGAAGTCGACGCCGCTCATCCGGGTCTGGGCGGTGAACGGGACAAACGTCGCGTGTGGCGCGGCGATCTCGCGGCCGCGCAGATTGAATTTCTCCTTGGCGAGCACGACGATGCTGCGGCCCTCGGGGGTTTCGTCGGCGAGCGAGGCCAGTTGCGCGGCATCGCCGAGGCGTTCGCGGGTGACGCCTGGCGCGGGCACGAAGTCGCTGGCCTGGCGGTTGCCGAGCGTGATCGTGCCGGTCTTGTCGAGCAGGAGAACGTCGATGTCGCCCGCGGCCTCGACGGCGCGACCCGACGTGGCGAGGACGTTGCGCTGCAGCAGCCGATCCATGCCGGCAATGCCGATGGCACTGAGCAGCCCGCCGATGGTCGTCGGGATGAGGCAGACGAGCAGGGCGACAAGGGTGCTGATCGAGAAGGCCGCGTTCGCGTAGAAGCCGAACGGTAGCAGCGCGACGACCACGAGCAGGAAGATGATCGTGAGCGCCGAGAGGAGAATGGTCAGGGCGATTTCGTTGGGCGTCTTCTGGCGGGAAGCGCCTTCGACCATCGCGATCATGCGGTCGATGAAAGTATGGCCCGGCTCCGACGTGATGCGAATGACGATACGGTCGCTCAAGACCCGCGTGCCGCCCGTGACCGCGCAGCGATCGCCTCCGCTCTCGCGCACGACGGGCGCGGATTCGCCGGTGATGGCGGACTCGTCGACGGACGCGATGCCCTCGATGACGTCGCCGTCGGCCGGGATGACATCGCCCGTTTCGCAGACGACGAGGTCGCCCTGGCGCAGATCGGTGGCTGCGATTTTCTCCTCGCGTCCGTCGCGCAGCTGCCGGGCGAACGTCTGTGTGCGGGCGCGCTTGAGGGAGTCGGCCTGGGCCTTGCCGCGGCCTTCCGCGACGGCCTCGGCGAAGTTGGCGAACAGCACGGTGAACAGAAGCCAGAGCGCGATCTGCAGGACGTAACCGAACGGATCCTTTGAAGTGAAGAGCTGCTCGAATGACAGGGCGGCGCCGACCAACGTGACGAACATGACCGGGTTCTTCAGCTGGGTGCGCGGGTCCAATTTCCTGAAGGCATCGACGCTGGCTTGAAGCAGGATGCGGCGATCGAAGAGCGAGACGGCTTTGGTGCTCATGGGTGGGCTGCGCGAGGCGGCGGGCTGAATGTGAAAGGCTGAGAACGGAGCGGCTTCAGAAGAGGTTGCCCGCGCGCATCAGGAAGTGTTCGACGACCGGGCCCATCGCGAGGGCGGGGAGAAAGGTGAGCGCGCCGACCAGCACCACGGTGCCGATCAGCAATCCGACGAAAGTGAATCCTTCGACCTGGAACGTGCCGGTGCTGGCGGGAACCCGCTTCTTGCCGGCGAAATTGCCGGCAAGCGCGAGGATCGGGACGATCATAAAGAAACGTCCCACCAGCATGCCGAGGCCGAGCGTCACATTGTAGTGCGGATCACCGCTGGCCGGGTTCGCCGTGAGCCCGGCGAAGGCCGAGCCGTTGTTGCCGACCGCAGAACTGTACGCATAGAGCATTTCGGTGAAGCCGTGGGGACCGGCATTGTTGAGTCCGGCCAGGCCCCAGGCCGACACGCTCGCCCACGCAGTGCCGCCAAGGATCGTCGCGGACAGCACCACGAGGACGAGCATCACCAGTTTCACGTCGTAGGCCTGGATCTTTTTCCCGAGATACTCGGGGGTGCGGCCCACCATCAGGCCGGCGATGAAGACCGCAAGGAGGACGAAGATCAGCATGCCGTAGAGTCCGGATCCGACCCCGCCAAAGATCACTTCGCCGGTCTGGATATTGAAGAGCGGCACGAGCCCGCCGAGCGGCGTGAAGGAATCGTGCATGGCGTTCACGGCACCACACGAGGCGGCGGTCGTGATGACGGCGAAGAGCGCCGAGTTGAAGATGCCGAAACGAACCTCCTTGCCCTCGAGGTTGCCGTCGGCGGCAGCCACGCCGAGCTGCTGATGAATCGGATTGCCGGACAGCTCCGCGTGCCAGCACACCAGCGCGCCTGCGACAAAGAGCGCGGCCATCGCACCCCACACGGCCCAGCCGTGGCGCTGATTGTTCACCATGCGGCCGAGCGTGTAGGTGAGGGCGCTCGGGATCGCGAAGATCGCGAGCATCTGGAAAAAGTTTGAAAGCGGTGTCGGGTTCTCGAACGGATGCGCCGCGTTCGCATTCGTAAATCCGCCGCCGTTCGTGCCGAGCATCTTGATCGCGACCTGCGAGGCCATCGGCCCCTGCGCGATCGTCTGGGTGTCGATCACCCCGGCGACCGTGACCGGCGTCGTGCCGTCGGCACCGAGGACCGGATTGCCGGCGGCGTCCACCTGCGGTTGCTGCACCGTGTACGGCTCGTGCGTTTTCGCGACGGTGTACGGTTTGAAGTTCTGGATCATGCCCTGGGAAACGAGCCCGAGCGCGAAGACCACGCACAGCGGAAACAGCACGTAGTAGGTGACGCGCACGACGTCGGTCCAGACGTTGCCCACTGTGTGCGTCGACGCGCGCGCGATGCCGCGGATCAGTGCGGCCGCGACGCCGATGCCGACTGCTGCGGAGGTGAAGTTGGGCACGGTCAGGGCGACCATCTGCGACAGGTACGACATCGTGCCTTCGCCGCCGTAGCTCTGCCAGTTGGTGTTGGTGGTGAAACTCGCGGCGGTGTTGAACGCGAGCGCGGGCGAGAGCCCGGGCAGATGCTGCGGATTGAGCGGCAGGTGATCCTGGAAACGCAGGATGAGGTAGGTGAAGATGAGCCCGACGAGGCTGAACGCCAGCAGGCCGAGAGCGTATTCGCGCCAGCTTTGCTCGCGGTCGGATGCGATGCCGCAGAGGCGATACGTGAGTCGTTCGAACGGCCGGACGATCGGGTCGAGGAACGTGCGTCCTTGCGGATCAAGTACGCGGACGAGGAAGAGCCCGAGCGGCTTGGTGATGAGGAGCAGCGCGCCGGCGTAGAGCGCGAATTGCAGCCATGAGAGGGACGGATTCATCTAGAATTTCTCCGGGTGCAGCACGGCGACGATCAGGTAGACGAGGCAGCCGAGCGCGATGAGGCCGATGACGATGTTTTCCATGTTCAGATGAGTTCTGCGTCGGGAAGTCCCGGCAGGTTCATGGCCCGAGTATGCTCGCAATCCGGCGCCGCGACTAATCAAGCCGAGGCGCTGGCGCATCAAGAAAGCATCAAGATGAAACGACCATGCGCAGGTCGGCGTGGGCGCAGCGTGGTCCGGACATGAAAAAGCCCGCTCCGGCCGGGGAAATCTCCGGCTGAAGCGGGCGAGGGTCGGCTGCAGGTGAGGTGCAGCCCGCGGGAAATTGCGCCGCGGGAGGTCAGGCCCGGGCGTTTAGGGTGTTACGGGAGCAAGACAGAATCGATCACGTGGACCACACCGTTGAGGCCACGCACGTCGGCGGCGACCACGTTGGCGGCGTCGATTTTCACGCCGCCCGTGAGGTTAACGACCAAGGGGCGGGCGCCGGTGCGGAGCGTCGTCACGTTTTGTCCGTTGGTCAGCTGCGAGGACAGCACCTGTCCGCTCGCAACGTGGAAGAGCAGCACCTGGGCGAGTTGGGCGGGATTCGCGAGCAGGCTGTTGAGCGTCGCGGGTGGCAGCGCGGCGAAGGCGGCGTTTGTCGGCGCGAAGACCGTGAACGGCCCGCCAGCCGAGAGCGTGGCGTCGAGCCCGGTGATGCGCAGCGCGGTGGCCAGGGTGCTGAGATTCGCGTTGGACGCCGCGAGGCCGCTGATCGACTGGCTGACCCCGTTGGGTGCGACGGCGCCGAACTCGTAGACCTCGAGCAGCGCGGGGCGCGCTTCGGTGGCGGCGTTGGTGTGCAGTTGCACGGTGTACGCGCCCGCCGGCACGCCGATGAGCAGGGCGGCGTCGTTCGCGCTGGTCAGCGGGAACGCGCCGACGCCGGCGGAAACCGTGTTGAGCAGCGGAAGGTTCGGTGCGGTGGCGACGTTGTCATTCACGCCGATCACGGTTCCGCCCGAGGCGGTGACCTGAATGGCGGGGTCAGCGAGCGGCGAGGCCACGCCGAAGGTGGACAACGTCGGGCCCACGCCGCGGATCAGCACCCACCGCAGCTGGCCGGCGGGGGCGTTCACGACGAAGCCGCTGATCATGGCGTTGGCGCCACTGCCGGCGACGCCGCGGGTGGAATTGTTTACGAGACTACTGGTCTGCGCGGTGGCGGCGGAGGCAAGGACCAGGGAGAGGGCGGCAACAACAGGGCGGAACGATTTCATGTCGAATGGGCAACGGTTGTTTGGAGGGTGCGGAGGGCGAATCCCCCGCGTGAACGATTTCTCAAACGAACGGGCGTGAGCGCCGGATGCACGCGACGTGCTTTTTTTGGCCGATTTTTCTCCGGACGGTCTCCGGCGGAATGAGAGATTGTGGGCTCGCGAATAGGAAAGGACGGGGCCAAGGTGTCGCATGGAAAAACGTCCGTTCGATCAACTCGGCCTGTCCGCCGACCTCCTCAAAGCCGTAGCGAAGATGGGGTTTGAGGAAGCCTCTCCGATTCAAACTGCGGTCATTCCGACCATTCTCGAAGGGCGTGACGTGGTGGGCCAGTCGTCCACCGGCTCGGGCAAGACCGCGGCGTTCGCGATTCCGGCGATTGAAAAGGTCGACCCGAAGATCCGCGCGGTGCAGGTGCTCATTCTCTGCCCGACGCGCGAACTCGCGGTGCAGGTGGCCGAGGAGTTCGGCAAGCTCGCCCTCTTCAAACGCGGCGTCTCCGGCGTGCCGATTTACGGCGGCCAGAGTTATGAGCGGCAATTCCGCGCGCTCGCGGCGGGCGTGCAGATTGTCATCGGCACTCCCGGCCGCGTGATGGATCACATGGAGCGCGGGACTCTCAAGCTCGACCAGCTCAAGCTCGTGATCCTCGACGAGACGGACCGCATGCTCGACATGGGTTTCCGCGACGACATCGAGCACATCCTGAAATCCGTGCCGCCGACGCGGCAGCTCCTCTTCTTCTCCGCGACGATTCCGCGTGCGATTCAGGATCTCATCAGCCGCTACTCCAAGGACCCGGCCTGGATCAAGATCGACTCCGTGGCGCAGAACGCGCCGCAGGTGGAGCAAACGTATTTCGAAGTCGACCGTCGCTCGAAGATCGAGGCTTTGACGCGCCTGATCGACGTGAACGATTTCCGCTATGGCATCATTTTCTGCAGTACGAAGATCATGGTCGATGATCTCGACGAGCATCTGCACGCGCGCGGCTACATGACCGATCGCCTGCACGGCGACATCTCACAGGCGCAACGCGATCGCGTGATGGACAAGTTCCGCCGGCGAGCCTTCGAGTTTCTCGTGGCGACCGACGTCGCGGCGCGGGGACTCGACGTTGACGATCTCGAGGTCGTGTTCAATTTCGATCTGCCGAACGACGCCGAGGATTACACGCACCGCATCGGGCGCACCGGCCGGGCTGGCCGCAAGGGGCAGGCGTTCACCTTCGTGTCGGGCCAGGAAATCTACAAGCTGCAGAGCATGGTGCGCTGGGCGAAACTGGATATTCGCCGCGGCAAAATTCCTTCGCTGGATGAAGTCGAGTCGGCGCGGTCCAACGTCTTCGTGGAAAAAATCCGGGCGACGCTCGATGCAAAGCAGTTCAAGCCGCACGACGAGATGATCGATCGCCTGCTCGATCAGGGTTATGCCAGCACAGACATCTGTTCGGCGTTGATTCATCTTTTGCAGAACGCGCAGGCGGGCACCACCGCCGCGACGAAGAAGCCGGCAGCGCCGGCCCCGTCGCCGTCCGCGGCGCCTCAGCAGGAATATCGGCCCCCGACGGCCAAGCCCGTGAAGCCGGCGCCCTTGTGGGTGAAGTCGGCTGGTGCCAAGCCCGCGCCGGCGGCCTCGCCCCAGGCTCCCGCGCCTGAAGGTGATGAAGGCGCGGCGGACGAAAATGCGGACGATTCCGGTCCGTCCCGGAAACCCCGCTACGATCGGCCGGCCCGCACCGGGCGCGAACCGGGCATGACGCCCATTTTCCTGAACGTCGGGCGCAAGCAGCTCGTCACGCCGGCGGACGTCGTCGGCAAGATCGCCGGCGTCACGCGCCTGCCCCCGGAGGTGGTCGGGGCGATCGATATTCACCAACGCCATACGCTCGTCGACGTGGCGGAGGCGGAGGCGGATTTCGTTTTGAAGAAGCTCGCCGGGATCAAGGTGAAGGGCGTGCCGCTCGCGCCGATGCGGGCGGGTGATGCGGTGACGACGGGGGAGTGAGAAGTTATCCGCTTCGGATACGGGGCGATTTGGACACCGACCGATTTGGACCGCGACCGCCCCCGGTCGCTGCCGAGTCGGAAGCGACCGGGGGCGGTCGCGGTCCCAGGCGGAAAATTAATTGCCTCACCCGTTCTCCGGACCACGCCAGCGTTGACGTGATCCGGAGCGTCGTGACTGTCGCGTTCGAATGGCGCAACGGCCGCGCACACCCTCTCTCAACGAACCCGCCCCTGGCACGCCCGCGCGCTGGCGTTCGCATCCGGTGGTGCACGGGCTGATGCTCGCGGCGCTGGCCGCGTACTATCTCGTGGTGTCGTGGCGGCGCTGGCCGGATCCGATTTCGGATTTTGGGCGCGAACTCTATGTGCCGTGGCGGCTGGCGGAGGGCGCGGTGCTGTATCGCGACGTCGATGATTTCTACGGGCCGCTTTCGCAGTACGTGAACGCCGGGCTCTTCCGCGTCTTCGGGCCGGGATTGATGGTGCTCGTCACGGCGAATCTCGTCGTCTTCGCGGGCATCGTCGCACTCCTGTACAATCTCGTCCGCCGCGCGTGGGGCGCAACCGCGGCGCTCGCGGCGCTCGGGGTTTTCGTCGCGGTGTTCGGCTTCTCGCGTTTCCTGTTCGCCGGCAACTTCACGTATGCGGCGCCGTATGCGCATGAGACGACGCACGGGATGCTCGTGCTGGTGGCACTGGCCGCGGTGCTGGTGCGCTGGGTGGAGCGGCCTGCTCTTTTTAACAGCGCCGTCGCGGGCGGATTGTTTGGCCTGACCTGCGTTTTGAAGCCTGAGTTCATTTTATCCGGCGCGGGTTTGCTGGTGATGGCAGTGATCCTGCAACGCCGGCAGGGAACGCCGTGGCGCCGGGACCTTGCGGCGGTGGCGACGGTGGGCGCACTGCTGCCGACCCTCGCCTTCACCGTCTATTTTTCGCGGCACGTGGCGTTCGCGGATGCCGCGGCCTACGCGGGTCGGGCGTGGCTGAGCGTCGTAGGCACGACGCGTTTCGTGGGCGATCCCGCCCAGGCGCGTTATGCCGGCTTGGATACGCCGGGCGCGCATCTCTGGGAACAGACTGGTGCGGTGATCGCCGCGCTTGGCTTGCTGGCGATCCTCGCGGTGATGGGCCGGGCGTGCGAGCGGCTGCGCGGGACGCAGGCGCGGAGCGCGGAGTGGGCGGGCCTCGCGATTCTCGCCGCGGTGGCGGTGAGCGTGCCCGCTGCGTTCTGGCGGGAATCGGGCCGGTGCCTGCCGGGGTTGCTCGTGCTTTATGTGGGTTGGCGTCTGTGGCGGCGCAATCGGATCGACGCTGCGGTCACCGAAGCCGGCGCCGAGAACGTACGGTGGCTGCTGGCCGTCATGGGCGTGACGCTCCTCGCGCGCATGGCGTTGAACGGACGGCTCTATCATTTCGGATACTACCAGGCGGCGATCGCCGCAGTCGTGGTCGTGGCGGTGGTGGTCGGCGAACTCCCCGCGTGCGTCGCAACGACGGCGCGGAGCCGGCGCTGGCTGGTGGCGGGCGCCCTTGCGCTGATCCTGCCGGGAGTCGTCACGCTGTCGCGGCTGAGTCACGAAACGTACCGGGCGTTGACGCTGCCACTCGGCGAGGGGCGCGATCGGTTTTACACCTATGGCGCGGCGGAGCCATTCGCGCGCATCGCCGGGCAGTTGAAAACGCTGCCGCCGACGACGACCCTCCTCGTTCTGCCCGAGGGGCTGATGTTGAATTACCTGCCGCGGTTGCGCAGTCCGCTCGCGCCGTTCTTCTTTTATTCCGCGGCGACGGAAGGCGGTCGGGAGGCACAGTTGGTGGCGGAGCTCCAGCAGCGTCCGCCTGACTACGTGATTACGGTGCCGCGCGATCTCAGCGAGTACGGCATCCGACTTTATGGGGAGCGACCGGGTGCCGGCGGGGAGCTGATGCGATGGGTGGCGGCAAACTATCACGGCGCGCCCGGTGATCCAGCGCCGGCTTATCGCGGCGACGCGATCCAGGTGTTTCAGCGCACGGCACGGGCGGCGGACCGGTGACGATTGGAGCGAAGTCCGGGGCGCTCCCGGTCACGCCTTGATCGCACCGCGATTCCCGGGGCCTTGACAGTCTGTCGCTCCCGCCGTTATTGGCCTGTCCCCGTATATGGAAGCCGCGCTCGACCAACCGGTGCTCGTGCTTAACCGCCTATGGCAGGCGGTGAACGTGATTGGCGCGAAACGCGCCTTCGGGCTCCTCGCCCGTGGTCACGCTCAAGTCGTGCATCACCACGATGATGATTTCCGGACGTTCTCGATGCTCGACTGGATCGATTTTTCGGTGAGCAATCCGCCGCACGTCGCGAAGGAGACGGTGCACACGCCGACGCGAATCATTCGGCTGCCGCGCGTGATTCTGCTGACCTTTTTCGACAAGCTGCCGTGCAAGGAATTGAAGCTGACGCGCAACAACGTCTTCGAGCGCGACAAGAACACCTGCCAGTATTGCTCGCGGCCGATGCCGCGGGAGCAGCTCAATCTCGATCATGTGATCCCGCGCGATCACGGCGGGAAGACCACGTGGGAAAACATCGTGTGCTCGTGCATCAAGTGCAACACGCGCAAGGCGAACCGCCTCCCGCACGAGGCCGGCATGCGGCTCATCCGCAAACCGGTGCGGCCGAAATGGCGGCCGGTCATCTCGCTCGTGCTCGGCAACCAGCACCACGAGGTCTGGAAGGACTTCCTCGACGTCGCGTACTGGAACGTGGAGCTCGAGGAGTAGGCCGCTCGGCATTTTCGGGGATTGCCCGGCTTCGCGCCGCCGCCCACGGTTGCCGGGGTATGCTCGCGACTCTCGTGATGACGGTGATTGGGGCCGACCGCCCTGGTCTGGTGCAAATGGTGGCGGCGCGCGTGGCTGACCACGGCGGCAACTGGCTCGAGAGCCGGATGTGCCGGCTCGGCGGACAATTCGCCGGCATTCTGCGCGTCGAGGTGGCGGCCGAGCGGCGCGATGAATTGGTGAACGCGTTGCGCACGCTCGAAGTCGACGGCCTGCGCGTGATCATTCACGCGGAAGGCGGGCCGGCCGGCGGCGCGGGCGCGGTGGCGGGTTCGCTCGCCAGCGTGGATCTGGTCGGCACGGATCGGCCGGGAATTCTGCGCAGCGTGTCGGGCGTCTTCGCCGCGCACGGCATGAACGTCGAGGAACTGGCGTCCGAGCGCGTGAATGCGCCGATGGACGGCGGCGTTTTGTTTCAAGCCCGCGCCACGGTGTTTGTGCCGGCGACGGTGAAGATTGCCGCCGTGCGCGCCGACTTGGAGAAGATCGCCGCCGACCTGATGGTCGACATCAAGCTGCGGCCGGTGGAGCGCTGACGCCCTTAGAGCGAATTCATTGAAGGTGTAGCCGCTTTCAGACGCGTAGCCACGAGCGCCAGCGAGTGGATCGCCGGTCCACTCGCTGGCGCTCGTGGCTACGACTTTGTCAAAACTGCTCTAGCGCGGGAATTTCTGCCGGACGAGGACGAGAAACCCGAGGCCGGCAAACACGTCGATCAGTCCAACCAGGATGCGCATCGGCAGCGGCATGCGCTGCAGGAAGAACAGCACCGCAAGGCCGCCCGCGATGAGCAGAAAGGCGAGGGCCATGAGAGTGCGACGCTGACGGAGAAGGCGGGTCATGGTGAATGCTGCGTGGCGCGGAGGCGGAGCAAGCCGTTTGCCCGCGAATTGCGCGAAGCAACGCGAATCAAAAGGCAAGGATAGGAACCTTGAACCTTCGACGCACCGGTGGGCGACGGTTTGGATTTCACGGCTGAGATTCGCCTCACTGCGCGCTATTCGCGGGAAGTTTCTCGCCGGAGCTCCGAGCGATTGAATCCGCACTCCGCAATGGTCGCGTTCATCATTTCGCAATCGGCAGCGTGAGCCGCATCGTCGTCCCGGCCGGGCTGGTCTGCAGGAGCGTGATGTCGCCGTGGTGGCTGAGCAGAATGCGTTTGGCGATCGCGAGACCGAGGCCGGTGCCGTCGGGGCGGCCCGACAGAAACGAATCGAAGATGCGCTCGCGCAGGTCGTCGGCGACGCCCGTGCCGGTATCGCTGATGTCGATGCACAGGAAATGCGCTCCGGGGCGATCCTCCGGCGTCACCGCCAGCGTGATCGTGCCGCCCTCGGGCATCGCCTGCGTGGCGTTGAGGAGCAGGTTCAACAGCACCTGCTGGATCTGGCCTTTGTGGGCGTCGACGAAATAGAGGCGGGCCGGCGCGTCGAAGCTGACGATGACCTTGCTTTGCGCGAGCTTCAGCCGGACGAGCAGGAGTGTGTCCTCGATGATGTCGGCGATCGACCAGCGTGAATGCAGGCTTGAGGGGGCCTTGGCGAAGCTGAGCACGCGCGTGACGATGGCCTCGAGCTGATCGAGTTTTTCCCCGATCACGCGCATATCCGTGCGGCGCGGATCGCCTTCGGGAAAATCCAGGCCGAGTCCGCCCTGGAGCAGCTTGAGCACGGTGAGGGGATTGCGGATCTCGTGGGCGATTTCGGCGGCGAGGAGGCCGAGCGTGGTCAGACGCTCATTCTTGCGCAGGACATCCTCGCTCTGGAAAACGCGGGCGTAGAGCCGGGCGTTCTGCAGGGCGACGGAGCCGAGGCTGGCGAGCGCGGCGCACAGGCGCTTCTCGTCGTTGTCGAAACGGTGGATGTGGTTTGTGAAGAGAGCGACGACACCCAGCACCTCGCCTTCGAACAACATGGGGCTCGCGAGCACCGAGCGCAGTGCCGGGTCGGCGGGCAGGTCGAGCAGTTCGCGGTACTCGGGGGACTGGATATCCTCGAACCACACCTGGTGGCGGGTGTGAATCGGCGAGGCGACGAGGCAGGAATCAATCGGCAGCTCGCCCGCCGGTGGCGGCGTGGCCGAGCCGGCGGTGAGTGACGCGCACCGCACCGTGCCGGTGTCGGGGGAATGCAGATACAGCGCGCAGGCCTGGGCCTGCATCATGTGCCGGGCCTCGCGCGTGAGCGTGTCGAAGAGTTCCTGTTGCTCCAGTTTCGAGACGAGTGACTGGCCCGCGGTAATGAGCGATTCGAGCTGGCGCGCCTTGGCTTTCAGATGGCCCAGCTGCCACAGGCGTTCCATGACGCGTGCGGCTTCGGCCGCAAACTGTTCCAGCAACTTCAGGTCGGCGGGGGTGAAGCCACCGATGCGATCGCTCTCGAGATCGATCACGCCGATGATGTTGTCGCCCGATTGAATCGGTGCCGCCATCTCACAGCGCGCCGAGGCGCGCACGGCGATGTAGCGCGGCTCGAAGGTCACGTCGGCCACCAGCAGGGAGCGCTGGTTGAGCACGCACCAGCCCGTGATCCCGTGGCCCAGTTTCAGGCCCTGAGAAACGCCGCTCTCCGAGGTCGTGCCGACCTGGACTTCAGTTTCGAGGCGGCGCGAGTCCGGGCTGATGAGCCCGATGGAACCGGCGTCGGCGCGGAATACATCGACGAACAATGCGAGCATCTCGCGCAGGGCCGTGCGCGGATCGTCCGTGGCCGACGTGAGCGACGCGATGCGGTAGAGGGCGGGGAGGGCGCGGGGGTCGGACGAAACCGGAGACCGGAAACCGAAAACCGGATCGCTGTCGAATGGGGAGCTAGCGGACACGACGAGCGGTTTTGATCGAGGCCACGGTGATTGCGAGGATTTCGCTGCCTTCACGCATCAATTCCGAAACGCGTTCGGCGTTCAAGCGGCGGGATTCGATCAGCAGTTCCATCCAGAAAAGGGATTCGTCGCATTCTTCTTCGACAATGCCCATTTTGGCCACGAAGTCGGCGGGAGAACGCCCACGGACTGCGGCTCGATAGTTGGCGGCGACGGAAGTGCCGGCCCGGAGCAATTGACGACCGAGCGTGGCGGAAACGGCGTCGCTCGGCAGCGCGTCGACCAGATTGATGACGCGAAGAGCGAATGCCTTGGTGCGAGCTTTGAAAACTTCACGGCTCATCTCCGAAGCCGAACATCCACCATCGCACTGTACAGGTCTGCAGTCCCCCAGTTTCCGGTATCCGGTATCCGGTTTTCGGTATCCGGTTTCCGGTTTCCGGTCTCGAATCACTTCGCCACGACCGGCGGCGAAATCACTTCGTTCAATGCATCGCGCAGGGCGTGGAGGCGCTCGGGGGTCTCGATCGGCTCGTGGTTCGCGCCCTCGATGTAGAAGGTGTCGATCGCCACGCCGCGCTCGGTCCCGATGCGCGCAAAGGTGATGTCGAAATTGTGATCCGAGATCGTCCGCGCCAGCCGATACAGCAGACCGATCTGATCCCGCGCCTGAATCTCGACGATCGTGCGCTCCATCGAAAGCTCGTGATACACGTCCACCGTCGGAGGAAACGAACTGTGCAGCGCCTCGCCGGTCGAGGTCGACAGGTAGCGCGTGGAGGCGATCTTCTTCGCCTGCGCCATGATGTCCGGCAGCAGATCGCGGTTGGCCACGAGCGCCTCCTCGATCGTCTTGGCAAATTTTTCCTGCGCACTCGCGCTCTGCACCGGACCGCGGCCGGGTTCGACCACGTAGAAGGTGTCGATCGCGATGTGATCCGTGCGGGAAATGACCTTCGATCCCAGAATGCTCAGGCCCGCGACGCTGAACGCACCCGCCAGCTTGTAGAAGAGCCCGGCGCGGTCCCACGTCACGACGTTCACGACGGTCAGCGACCGGTTGATGTCGTCCTTCCACTCGATGATTGGACGCAGCGAGCCCACTGAATCGGCGGTGGTGATCGACCGCAACAACCGGTTCACCATCTGGATGTGCAGGGCGATTTCTTCGGAGTCGGTGTGGATGAAATAGCGGTCCGGCAGCAGGCCGAAGTGCGCATTGATTTCATCGGCGCTGATTCCCGGGATGGTTTTCGCGATTAACTCCTGTTGGGTCATTTTTTTCTTTTCCTGCAGACTGGCGTCAACGGCGGCGCCATTTTTCAACCGCTCGAACGTGGAGCGATAGAGGGTCGTGTGCAACGTGTCCTTGTAACTATTCCAAAGGTCGGCGGCAGTGGCGCGGGCGTCACAGAACGTGTGGACGTACAGATGCCTGAGGCGATCGGCGTCCCCCACCAGGTCGGCGAAGGCCGTGGCAGTGTTGGGATCATCTACATCCCGCTTCTGCCAGAATCGTGCCATCGCTAGATGATTTTGAATGACAAAAAGGATAAGCTCTCGGTTGGTGGGAGATACGCCGAATCTTTCAAGGAGTGGCGCGGACAGGCGCACGCCGCTTTCCGCGTGGCCGCGAATGCCTTCCGACTTGCCGATGTCGTGTAGCAGCAGCGTCAGATAGAGCAGCGACGGATCCGTCGTCTCGTGCAGCGCCGCGCGATATTTCAACGTGATCGGCTCGGCCTCGGTGTAGATGCGATCGAGCTCGCGAATCGCGTTCAGCGTGTGCACGTCCGCCGTGTACCGGTGATAGTACTCGTGCTGCACGAGGCAGGTCAGGGCGTCGAATTCGGGAATGAACCGCCCGAGCACCCCGAGTTCATGCATCTTCGCGAGAATCGGATGGACCGCACCCGCCTCCGACAGAATCGCCCGGAAACTCACGCTGGCATCGTGTGACTCCGCGACCGCGCGGGTCAGGAGGGGCAGCGAGGTGCGGATCAGGTCCGCGAGATGGAAGTCGAGGCCGGCCTCGAGGGTCTGGAGATGGCGGAATACGCGGATCAGCCGGATCGGATCCTCGCGGAAGACGTCCGGCTTTTCCGCGGCCAGTTCGCGGCCGCGCAGGAGAAACCCGTCGATGCGCTTGGAGCGGGTGAAGCGTGACGCCAGTAGCGATTCGCGGAACGAGCGTTTGTCGCCGTTGCCATTGCGCCCGATGCTCAGAGCCAGTCGATCCTCCACGAGCTTCGACACGCGGAAGATGGTCTGCGCCGACCGGTAGTAATCCTGCATGAAATGCTCCACGCGGGGCAGCATCTCCTTTTCGGTGTAACCGAGGTTTTCGGCGATCTTCGGCTGCAGATCCAGGCTCATGACATCGGTCGCGCGCGCGCTCATGAAGTGCAGCTCGTTGCGCACCCGCAGCAGAAAATCGTATGCCCGCCGAAACGCCGCGAGGTCGTCGGCCCGCAGGTAATTTTGCGTGGCCAATTCGTCGATGGACTGGATGTCGAGCTTCACCCGCGCCATCCAGCACGCGTTCTGGTAGTCGCGCAGGCCGCCCACGCCGTTCTTGATGTCGGGCTCCTGGTTGAAAACGGTGTTCGCGTACTTCGAGCGCCGGTTCGCCTGATCGTCGAGGCGCGCCGCGATGTAGTCCTTGGGATATTCGCTCGCGTAGTAACTCCGGTAGGCCTGCGAGAAGGTGTCGAACAGCTTTTCGGAACCGGCGATGCGCCGCGCCTCGAGCAGCGCGGTCTTCGTCAGGATTTCCTTCCGCGCTTCGATGAACGCCTCGTCGATCGTGCGCGTCGAGTGGCCGACTTTCAGCCCGCAGTCCCACAGGATGTAAAGGATCTCGTTGGTCAGGTGCTCCTGCAACGGCTTCGCCTCCGCCGGCTTGGTCTTCGTCGGAAACAGAAACATCAGGTCCACGTCGCTCCAGGGAGACAACTCGCTCCGCCCGTAACCGCCGAGGGCCACGAGCGTGACCGGGGCGGGCACGGCGCCGTGCTGGCGTTGATACGATCCCATCGCGTAGTCGAAGAGCCGAACGAGCAGTGCGTCGATGATCGCGGCGCGGTCGTGACAGATCGTGAGACCGGACGCGCCCGCGCGGTGCCGCCCCCGGAGGGCCGCCATCTCCGTCTTCAGAAACTCCTTGCCGGCCGCGAGCCGGATGGCGGCGGAAACGTCTCCGACAAACGTGAGCTGCTCGCTGGCGCGATGGGCGATGAGGGCGGGCATGAAAGTGGGTGGGACCGTGCAGCATCGAACGGGCGAACGCGAATGTTCAACGTCCAAAGTGGACGCCTCAGCTGGAGTCGGGCCGGTCTTAACCCACTCGATTCCTTTACGAATCATATACGTCCGCCAGCAAGGGACGGAGGCCGTCGCCGCTGCGGCTCGCGATGGAACTAACCACTTGCCTCGCGTCGTCGCCGCGCGTTTTCTCCGCGGTTCACCTCTTCCCAGCACCCATGTCCGAGATCACCAAGAGCTACGAACCGCGCGACGTTGAAAAGAAATGGTACGCCGCCTGGCTGGCGGCGAACGCGTTCGCCGGCAAGGTCGATCCCAGCCGGGAACCGTACACCATCGTCATCCCGCCGCCCAATGTCACGGGCGTGCTCACGATGGGGCATGTGCTCAACAACACGCTTCAGGACATCCTGATCCGCCGGGCCCGGCTCGAGGGCAAATCCGCCTTGTGGATTCCCGGCACGGACCACGCGGGGATCGCGACGCAGACCGTGGTCGAGCGCGAACTGCGCAAGCAGAAGAAAACGCGGCACGACTTCGGCCGGGACAAGTTTCTCGCCAAGGTCTGGGAATGGCGCGCCGAGAAGGGCGGCATCATTCTCGAACAGCTCCGCCGGCTCGGCGCCTCCTGTGACTGGGATCGCACGCAGTTCACGATGGACCCGCATTACTCGCGGGCCGTCCTCTCGGTGTTCGTCGACCTCTTCGGCAAGGGCCACATCTACCGCGGCAAGCGGATGGTGAACTGGTGTCCGGTGTCGCAGACCGCGCTCAGCGACGAGGAAGTGATCATGAAGCCGGTCAACGGCACGATCTACCGCGTTCGCTACGAACGCGTGGATGCGCCCGGACTGTTCGTCGAGGTCAAGACCACGCGGCCCGAGACGATTCCGGGTGACGTCGCCATCGCCGTGCATCCGGACGACCCGCGCTACGCGGGCTGGATCGGCAAGAAGGTGCGCCGCGCCCTGGGGCCGGCGGCGGAGATTCCGATTATCGCCGACACCGCGGTCGACAAGGAATTCGGCACTGGCGCGTTGAAGATCACGCCCGCGCACGACAAGGCCGACTTCGAGATCGGCGGGCGGCACCAGCTGGCGATCATCGATGTGCTGGAGTCCAACGGCACGCTGAACGCGTTCGCTGGGCCGGAACTCGCCGGGCTCGATCGTTTCGCCGGCCGCAAGAAGGCGGCGGAGTTGCTCAAGGCCAGCGGTGCACTCGTCGCCGAGGAGGCTTACGCGAACAACGTCGGTTACTCCGAGCGCGCCGACGTCCCGATCGAGCCGCGGCTCACCTGGCAGTGGTGGCTGAAGTATCCGCGCGTCGAGGAAGCCAAGGCCGCGGTGCGCGACGGCCACATCACGTTCCACCCGGAACGCTGGAGCAAAGTCTACCTGCACTGGCTGGAAAACATCCAGGACTGGTGCATCAGCCGCCAGCTGTGGTGGGGCCACCGGATTCCCGTGTGGTATCGGAAAGGCTTGGACAAGGAGAAGCTCACCGAGGCTGATCTGCGCGACGCGACGAAGGTCCACGTTTCGCTCGAAGGCCCCGCGGATCCGGAGAACTGGGTGCAGGAGGACGACGTGCTCGACACGTGGGCATCCTCGTGGCTCTGGCCGTTCGCCACCATGGGCTGGCCAAATCCCGCCGATGAAAAGAAGGCCGGGCTCGATTACTTCTACCCGACGACGACGCTCGTGACCGGGCCGGACATTATTTTCTTCTGGGTCGCCCGGATGATCATGGCGGGCCTGGAGTTCATGGGGAAACCGGAAACCGGAAAGCGGATACCGGAAACGGGCAACAGCGGATTGAACGCTTCCGGTCTCCAGTCTCCGGTTTCCGGTATTGAGAGGCTCAGCAATGACGAGATTCGCGCGCGGATTCCGTTCAAGCATGTCTACTTCACGGGCATCATTCGCGATCAGCAGGGACGCAAGATGTCGAAGTCGCTCGGCAACTCGCCCGATCCGCTCGATCTGATCGAGAAGTACGGCGCGGACGGCCTGCGCTTCGGCATCGTGTCGATCGCGCCGCAAGGCCAGGACATCCGGTTCCAGGAGGACCGGATCGAGAGCGGCAAGAACTTCTGCAACAAGCTCTGGAACGCGTGCCGGTTCCGGCAGATGAGCGGCGACGCCGGCGAGGTGTCCTCGAGCGCGGCCATCCAGAAGCGGTTCGACGTGTCGCGGTTCGACGCCGACGATCACACGATTCTCGAGCGCCTCGTGGCGACGACCCGCGAAGTGGAACGCTGCTTCGCGCAGTTCGAGTTCAGCACCGCCGTGCAGGCGTTGTACGGATTTTTCTGGAACGACTTTTGCGATTGGTACGTGGAAGTCTCGAAGTCGAAGCTGCAGGACCCGGCGACCAAGCCGAACTGCCTCGCGATCCAGGATCTCGTGCTGCGCCAGACCGTGCTGCTGCTGCATCCGTATATTCCCTACATCACCGAGGAGCTGTGGCATCAGCTCGGCTACGGAGCGGACGGCACCTTCATCGAGGAAGTGCGAATCGAAACCGCGGCTGAGCTCGCGGCCCACCTGCCGGCCCTCGATCACGCGGCGATTGCCTCGGTCGAAAAGTTGAAGGGCCTGGTGTCGCAGGCGCGCGCGTTGAAGGCGGATCACAATCTCGCGAGTCGTCGTGATGTGAAGCTGATGGTGACCGCGCTCGCCGCTGACTGGGCCGTGATCGCGGCCAGCCTGGCCAAACTCACGCGCATGATCGGCGCTGCTGAAATTACGCTGCGGGACAAGGTCGAAGGCGCACCGGCGGTCGTCACCCCGCTGGGCACCGTCTACCTGGACCTGGCCAGCAGCGTCGATGCCGGGGCGGAAAAGATTCGTCTCAGCAAGGAGGTCGAGCAGATCACCAAGCACATCGCGGCCACTGAGGCGCGACTTTCGAACCAGGCGTTCGTCAGCAAGGCACCGCCGGCCGTCCTCGAAGGCGCGCGCAAACAGCTCGCCGAGCAGCAGGCAAAAAAGGTCGAGCTGGAGCGGTTGTTGAAGGCGCTGGGTTGAGCGGAGTCGGGCAGAGGAGTGATTGCCCCGGGACCGCGACCGCCCCCGGTCGCTTCCTGCCATCAGCGACCGAGGGCGGTCGCGGTCCCATTGCACACAGATCCTCCGTCCCGCTTGCTGATTGGCCGCCGATCGCTTCCGTGCCGCTATGCCTTCCGCTCCCCGTATTCTCGCTTTCTCCGGCAGCGCCCGGAGCGAATCGCTCAACAAGAAACTGCTCGCCGTGGCGGTCGAGGCCGTGCGGGCCGCGGGCGGCGAGGTGACCGTCGTCGATTTCAAGACGCTGCCGTTGCCGCTCTATGATGGTGACCTCGAGGACGCCAGCGGCCTGCCGGCGAATGTGCAGACGCTGGTGACGCTGGTGACGCAGCACGCCGGGTTGTTGATCGCTTCGCCGGAATACAACTCGCAGATCACGCCGCTGCTGAAGAACGCGATCGATTGGTGCACGCGAGCCGACGACAATCCGTTCTTGGGCAAGGTGGCCGCGGTGGTGTCAGCTTCGCCCGGAGCATTTGGCGGCATCCGTTCCATGACGCTCGCGCGACAGCTGCTCGTGCATGTCGGATGTCACGTGATCCCCGCGCAATGCATCCTGCCGCAAGCGCACAAGGCGTTTGATGAAAAAGGCGCGCTCAAGGAAGAGCGGACGCTGAAGTCCGTGCACACCGTCGCGGCCGAGTTGGTACGCGTCACCGGCGCGCTGCAGCCGTCGCAGGCCTGAGCCGAAGGGATTCGCGTCCCTTCGTGTGATTCGCGGGCGGTCCTCCGCTAGGGTAGGTCTCAGCGCCGGTCCGGCGTGAGCGGCTCCACCGGCGTGCGCAACGGATCGTAGAAGGGATCCCGGTAATAGCTGTCGCGGTAATACGACCCGCCCTTGATGTGCGATTCACTATAGCCGACTGAAATGGAATAACCCTTTTCCGGATCCTCGAGTGTGAGGACCATTGAGCCGGTCTTTTCACTGTAGCCGCCGCTGCCCATGCCGTAGCTCAACGAAAAGGAACCATGGATCTCGCGCTCCTTCTTTTTCTCGGTGGGTGTGATGCGCGAAGAACGAGCGAGATAAGTGGGCGGCGCGAGCAGCGTGCGGGCGAGCTTCGCGTTCTGGTGTCGGTCCACAAGTTCGTTGAGCTTGGGTAACTGCGTGGCACTCAGTTTGGTCAATCCGGCGGTGCGGCTCTCATCCGCGGTAAGCCGCTGCGAGAACGTGGCCGCGGCGGCCTCGCCGCTGGCAGAGCCCGCTCGTGCGGCGGTGTCGCGGCGGACGAGGGCGTCGATCACGGCCACTTCATCCGACGACAGCTGCTTGAGCCCGGCGGCCGTGAGATCCTCTGAGTTCAACGCCTGGGAAAAACGGCCGTCGCTGGACGCCGCCTGCGCGGCCACGGCGAAAAGGAGGCTGAGGGCGATTCCGAGCACCGGTTTCACGCTAAAAACCTGACACATGGCAGGGAGGGACTCACGAAGAATCGCCCCGGTTCCGCTTTTTCGTCCGCGAACGCCGTGCGTCCGCGGACGGCCCGGACCAGGTTGCCAACGCTCTCCGCAAGTGAGCTGCGGGGGAGCGGAAATCCAAGCCCGGCTTGCATCGAAACTTGATGTCGTCCGTCATGCACGTTTTCCAGAACTCCCCACCTTCCTCGCCCTCCATGCTTCCATACGCGCTCACGATCTTCACGGGAGCATTCTTGTTGTTTCAGGTTCAACCGTTGATCGGAAAATACATCCTGCCGTGGTTCGGCGGCGGTCCCGGAGTGTGGACGACGTGTCTGCTGTTCTTCCAGACCGTGCTGCTCGGCGGCTACGCGTACGCACACTTTTCGTCGACGCGTCTCACGCCGCGCCGACAGGTGATCGTTCATTTCATCCTGCTCGCGCTGTCGCTCGCGCTCCTGCCCATCACGCCGTCGGAGAGCTGGAAGGCGCACGTCGGCGGCGATCCGAATGTCCGGATTCTGCTACTTCTGATGGCCACGATCGGCCTGCCGTACTTTGTGCTCTCTTCGACCGGCCCGCTGATGCAGCAGTGGTTCAGCCAGACCAATCCCGGCGTGTCTCCGTATCGCTTATACGCGTTGTCGAACGTCGGCTCGCTGCTCGCGCTGCTAAGCTATCCGATCTATTTCGAGGTGAAATTCCCGCGCCACACGCAGGCCGCGATGTGGTCCGGCGGTCTGGCGCTGTTTGTGGTGTTCTGCGGGTACTGTGCCTTCCGGGTCTGGCGGCACGTGCAGGCGCCCGTTGCGCCCACGACAGCCCCCGACGCAGCGTCGCCGGCTCCGGCGGAAGAGACGAAGGTCAGCGCGATCGACAAGATTCTGTGGGTGGCGCTGCCGGCGTTTGCCTCGGTGCTGCTGCTGGCGACGACCAACAAGCTGAGCCAGGAAGTGGCGGTCATTCCGTTCCTGTGGGTGCTGCCGCTGAGCCTGTACCTGCTCACGTTCATCATCTGTTTCGATCACGCCCGGTGGTATCACCGCGGCATCTTCACCTCGCTCCTCATCGTCGGCACGGCGGTCGTCTGCCAGGTGCTGCCCGTGGGCACGGATGCGTCGATGCGCCTGCAGATCATCGCCTACACCGCGACACTCTTCGTTGCCTGCATGGTGTGCCACGGCGAACTCTACCGGCTGAAGCCGCCGCCGCGGCTGCTGACGTCGTACTTCCTCTTCATCTCGGCGGGCGGCGCGCTCGGCGGATTCTTTGTCGCGATCGTCGCGCCGGCGCTCTTCACCGATTACCGCGAACTCCAGCTCGGGTTGTGGATTCTGACGTATGCGCTCGGCGTGCTGTGCTTCCGGCATCGCAGTCGCGAGCTGGCGATCGCGGTGGGCGTGGGCGCCCTGGCCAGTACGGTGGCGCTACCGTGGCTGCGGTCATTCTTCGACGACACGCCGGGCCTGCAGGCGGAGTTCGTGACGTTCTTCCGCGACCGGGCGTGGTACATCATCGGTGGCCTGGTCCTCTTTGTGGGCTGCCTCTTCGATCTGCGCCGTCGGGTGCTCCTGCCTACATTCCAGCCGCGCATGGGCGGATTCGTGATGGCGGTCTGCGTGGCGTTTGGCGCCGTGTTCGTCCTCCAGTGGAACGACCGGAGCAGCGTCCGCACGCTCAGCGCGACCCGGAATTTCTACGGCACGCTGAAGGTCTTCGATCATTATCCGGACGATCCTGAGGATCACTATCACCTGCTGCTGCACGGCGCGACGACGCACGGGATCCAGTTTGTGAAGCCGGAGAAGGCGATGCTGCCGACGACTTATTATGCCGATTCGAGTGGCGTGGGGCGCGGCATCAGCTCGCTCCCTGAGACGCCCCGCCGGCTCGGTCTGGTGGGTTTGGGCACCGGCTCGCTGGCGACGTACGCGCGGCCCGGCGACTACCTGCGCATCTACGAAATCAATCCCGCGGTGCAGGAGCTCGCCCGCTCGCAGTTCAAGTATCTTGAGTACTGTCAGGCCAAGACCGACGTCATCATGGGTGATGCGCGGTTGATGATGGAGCAGGAACTGGCGGCAAACCAGGGCCAGCAGTTCGATTTTCTCGCGCTCGATGCGTTCAGCAGCGATGCGATTCCGGTGCATCTCCTCACGAAGGAGGCGTTCGAGATTTACTTCCGGCACCTGAAGGCCGACGGCGTGCTCGCGGTGCACATTTCCAACCGCTACCTCGATCTGCGGCCGGTGGTCGAGAAGCTGGCCGAGCATTTCAAACTCGAGGTCGTGACGATCTCCGACGACAACGAGCCCGACTGGTGGATCTACGCCACGACGTGGATGCTCGTGACGAAGAACAAGGCGTTCCTCACGAACGATCGCATCACCGACACGGCGGAGAAGCCGTCGGAAACGCGCACGTCGTTCCCGCTTTGGACCGACGACTACGCGAGCCTCTACTCGATCATGAAGCAGTAGGCGCCGGCTGCGGGAGAGGCCGGCCGATCAGCCGGCCTCCAGCATCCGCAGGGTCCGCACATCCGAAGTGAGATCGGGCCGCGCATTCGGCACGAGGAAATCGTGCCCGGCTGTGATCACGCGCAACGCGTGCGGCATGGCCGCGACCGGCGTGAAGTCGGCGCGGAGGCGAAGCGGGGCCGGGCGCTGCTGGGCGCGCGGGCGAGGCTGGGGACGGGTGGTGAGCGTGGTCATGGGCGGTGGAATCGCCCGCTCGCAGTGTCACCGTGAGGCCAAAAAAAAGCCCCTCCGGTGCGGCACCGGAGGGGCAAAGTCTTTTGGACGTTTAGAACCCTCGCGGCGCGTCGGTAACGACGGATACGGATACGGCTGCGACGGAGACTGCGACCGCAAGGATGCGGGCGTAGCGCGAGGAATTCGTCGAGCCGTTCAGGTTCATGGACGCGAAGAGCGAGAGGATCGCCGCCGACGCTGTCAAGCCCCAGCGGGCAGGGTGCCGGCGTTCGCCGTGGTTTTACTTTTTCGTTTCACCCGCCGGCGCGGTCTTGCGGGCGGGCTTCGGATCGAGGTTCACGCTGAGGTCGGGCGCAGTGACGCGGGACGACACGCCGTCGGCGGGCACTTCGAGATGCGCGAGCCAGAGAATGGCGTTGAGCACCGTCTTGCGGAAATCGTCGTTGCCCCAGTTATGGTGATAGTGCGCGCCGGTGAAGCCGAAACCGCGCCCGCCGTTCGCGCGTTCGTAGGCCCAGGCTACAGTCTGCGGTTCGCCGCGTTCCACGGCCGCGCGCACCGTGGGATTTCCGGAATGCGCGCCATCGGGCCGCGTGGTCGTGCTGCTGTCGGGGATGGCGACCAGGATCGGCGTCACGCCTTTCTGGCCGTCGACAAAGCGCATGTTGAAATACCATTCGTCCCGCAACGTGAACGGCTTCACCCCGCGCGTGATCGGGTGGTTGGGGAACGCGGTGAAGCGCGCGTCCCAGTGGGGATTCACGGACCAGTTGATCTCGAAGGCACCGCCGACCCAGCGCAGAAATTCAGGCTGGCCGAGGGCGAGCGTCGGTTCGACCGCGTAGTGCAGCAGGCCGAGACCCGCGCCGCGGGCGAGGGTTTTTTCGAGGACGGCGAGACGGTTTTCCTGGATCGCGATGTGCCGCGCACCGCCGTCGGCGAAGATGATCACGGCGTCGACGCCGGCGAGCACGGCCTCGTCCTTGGGCCAGCCGCCGAGCACGACATCGGTCGAAAGATTCGGCACGCTCGCGAGGCACTTTTGGAGCAGCAGCACGCCGGCATTGTGTTCGTGGGCGCCGGGCGGGTGGCTCGGCGGACCGGCGATCAGCAGGATTCTTTTTCCCGCCGCCGGAGCGGCAGGGACGGCGTGGGCGGCGAACGCCAGACCGACGAGGGCAACGCAGAACAGCCGGAGAATCGCGGGTAACATGGGGGTGACAGGGGAGTGGTTTCGATGTGGCGCATTTCAGCCGATTGGCAACGGCGAAGGCAGCGACGCACAATGCGGTTGACTCGCCCCGGCACGCGAGAGAGGCAACACGCGCCCCGCTCAACGCCGCCACCCCTTCCGATGATCATGATCATGCACCGTCGATTGCTCGCTTCTGTCATGCTCGCAACGGCGGCTGTGCTGTCCGCGGTTGCGGCCGAAACGGCGCCGGCAAAGGCGCCCGTGACCAAGCCCGCCAAGCCGGCGCATGTGTCGCGCGGCGAACCGGTGCAGCTCGCCGACTATGTCGTGCCGGGGAAGACCACCATCTTCGATTTCTACAGCGATTTCTGCGGACCGTGCGTGCAGGTCGCGCCCGTCCTCGCGCAGCTGCATCAAAGTCGGGACGACGTCGTGGTCGTCAAGGTGGACATCAACCGGCCGGGCGTGAAGGGCATCGACTGGAAATCGCCGGTCGCGCAGCAGTTTCGCCTGAATTCGATTCCGCACTTCAAGGTCTACGGGCCAAACGGGAAACTGCTGGCCGAGGACGGACCCGAAGGTCCGAAGGCGCGCATGCTGGTCGGTGGGTTGCTGCAATAATCCGCCATGGCTTCCTCCGACTCCCTGCGTCGTCGCGATTTCATCGGCACGGCCGTGGCCGGCGCTGCGCTGTTCGGCGCAGCGGGCGGCGTGCGTCCGATGGCGGCCGCGACCGCCGGCTCGAGCACGGGCGCGAAGCGTCCGGTGTTGATGAAGGCGGGACACCAGCACGATCATTCCGAGACGACGCTGCGCGCGCTCGCGGCGTTCGGCGTGAACCATATTTGCAGCGGCAAGGTCGGCAAGGCGTCCGATGAAAGCTGGAGTGTCGACGGTCTCACCCGGCTGCGGAAGCACGTCGAGTCCTTCGGCCTCAAGCTCGACTGCGTGCCGTTGCCCCTGAGTTCCGGCTACATCACGCGCTCCGAGCATCCCGAGATCATGCTGGCGAAGGATCCGGAGCGCGATCGGACGCTCGATGCGTTCTGCGACATGATTCGCAACTGCGGGAAGGCCGGCATCCCGATGGTGAAGTACAATCTCACGTTCATCGGCGTGGTGCGCACGGAGCGCACGATCGGCCGCGGTGGCGCGAGCCTGAGCGCGTTCGACTTCAGCAAATCAAAACAGGAACCGCCATTGACGGAGGCGGGCCGGATCACCGACGAAATTTACTGGGATCGCATCACCTATTTCCTGAAACGCATCGTCCCGGTGGCCGAGGAGGCGAAGGTGAAGATCGCATGTCATCCGCAGGATCCCGGCATGCCGCGCGAGACCGGCTGGCGCGGCGTCAACACGGTCCTGGGCACGCCCGACGGCCTGAAACGTTTCGTGGAAACCGTGCCGAGCGCTTACCACGGGCTCAATTTCTGCCAGGGCACGGTGTCCGAGATGCTCGAGAAACCCGGCGAGCAGATTTACGACGTGATCCGCGAGTTCGGGCGGCGCGGAAAGATCTTCAATGTCCACTTCCGGAACATCCGCGGCGGCTTCCTGAAATTCGAGGAGACGATGCCGGATGATGGTGACGTCGACATGCCGCGCGCGCTGCGCACGTATCGAGAAGTGGGTTACGACGGCATGATCATGCCGGATCACGTGCCTCAAATCGTGGGCGATCCCCAGGGGCAGAAGGCGTTCGCGTTCTGCTTCGGCTATATCCAGGCGCTGTTGCAGACCCTGCGCGCCGAGGCGTGAAAACTGCAAGTCCCGCGCGCAGCGTCACGTGGGACGCCCTGTAGAATATTTTCGCCCCGGCGTCCGTCCCGGTCCATACTTCCACTATGAAACTCCATCGCCTTCTCATGGGTTTGTTTCTCGCACTGTGCTTTGGCGCGGCGACCGTGTTTGCCGCCGACGCTTCTCCGGCCGGAATGTGGAAATGGACGGTGCAGGGGCGTCAGGGCGGACAGGGCTTCGATCAATCGCTCAGTCTCGAGTACAAGGACGGCAAACTCACGGGCACGCTGAAGGGGCAGCAGGGCGGGCAGTTCAGCGTGCCGGACACGGCGATCAAGGACGCGTCCTTCAAGGACGGCCGGATCACGTTCAGCATCACGCGCGAGTTCAACGGCCGCGCCTTCACCACCTCTTACGACGGCAAGCTCGAGGGTGACGTCATCAAGGGGACGTTTGAGCGGATCGTGGGAAACGCCCCGGTGAAGAGCGAGTGGCTGGCCAAGCGGCAAAAGTAGCCTCCGCGGGCCCGACTGTCCGGCAGCAGGGGCGGTTGCGGGAGAGTTGGCCCGCGAGCCACGGTGGTTCGCCCTGAGGAATGGGTGCTTGCCGCACCGGTCCATTAACTGTCCGATGCGCCGAACTCCCGCTTCACCGCGTTGATCCATGTCTGTCTCTCCCTTTCCGTCGTCCGCCCCGTCGCCCCATCGCCGGCGCTATGCCATCGTCGGTCTTGGTTCCCGTCACGAATTGTACCAGGACGGAATTGAGAAAACCCATGCGCGCTGGGCTGAACTCGTGGCGGTGTGCGACTCAAATCCCGGCCGCGTCGATCTCGCGCGCCGCCGCTCGGCCCAGAACGGCGCGCACGTCCCGCCCGGTTATGCGGCCTTGGACTTCGCCCTCATGCTGCAGGAGCGCCGGCCGGATGTCGTGATCGTCACGACGTCGGACAGCTCGCACCACGATTATCTGATTCGGGCGATGGAGGCCGGCTGCGATGTGATCACGGAGAAGCCGATGACCACGGACGCGGAGAAGTGTCACCAGATTCTCGAGACGCGCCGCCGCACGGGGCGCCACTGCCGCGTGACGTTCAACTACCGTTACTCTCCGCCGCGATCGCAGGTGAAGGAGTTGCTGATGAGCGGGGAGATCGGCGAGGTGCTGTCGGTCGACTTTCACTGGCTGCTCAACACGCATCACGGCGCCGATTACTTCCGCCGCTGGCACGCGCACAAGAAGAACTCGGGCGGTCTCTTCGTGCACAAGGCCACGCACCATTTCGATCTGGTCAACTGGTGGCTGGGCGCGGTGCCGGTGAGTGTGGTAGCGACGGGCAAGCGGGAATTCTACACGCCGGCGATGGCGCGCCGGATGGGATTGAGCGGGCCGCACCAGCGCTGCCGCACGTGTCCGGAGAAGGATCGCTGCGGCTTCTACATGAACCTCGAGGCGTCGCCCGGGCTCAAGTCGCTCTACCTGGACAACGAGAGCCACGACGGGTACTGGCGCGACCGCTGCGTCTTCCGCCCGGATATCGACATCGAGGATACGATGAACGCGCTCGTCACCTACGACACCGGCGCGACGCTCAGCTACTCGTTGAATGCGTTCAACGCCTGGGAGGGCTATACGGTCGCCTTTAACGGCACCAAGGGCCGGCTCGAACACAGCATCGTGGAGTCGGTCTACCTCAACGGCACCGAGACGGTGCAGGGCGGGGTGGTGGAGGACGGGGTCAAGATCCGCGTCATCCCGCTGCGCGGCTCCGGCTACGACATCGAGCCGTGGAGCGCCGAGGGCGATCATGGCGGCGGCGATCGGCTGATGCTCGAGGACATCTTCCTGCCGGTGCCGGCACCGGACAAATATCTCCGCGCCGCGGATGAGCGGGCGGGTGCGTGTTCAATCCTCGTCGGCATCGCGGCCAATCGGAGCCTCGAGACCGGCGCGATCGTTCAGGTATCCGATCTGGTCGGAGCACTGCCTCAGCCCGACTACGCTCCGATGCCGTCGCGCCAGGAGTCGCTTCCGATGCCCATGCGTCCCGTGTGAAGCGGGCGGCAACCAAAGTCACTTTCCTGCGTCTGGCAGGCCGTTAGAACTCCCCAAAAAAACTCCATGAAATCATTACGTCGTACCCTCGCGGCCTTCGCCGCTTCCTGCCTCATGACGGCAGCCCTATTCGCCGCTGATCCCAGCGGCACCTGGAAATGGACCACGCAAGGCCGCGGCGGCGGCGGTGGCGGTGGTGGCGGTGGAACACCGCGCGAATCCACGCTGGTGCTGACGGCGAAGGACGGAAAGGTCACGGGCAAGCTCACCAGCCCGGGGCGTGATGGCGCCACCAATTCGACCGACATCACGGACGGCACGATCAAGGACGACGTGGTGTCGTTCACGATCGAGCGCACCTTTGGCGACAACAAGTTCGTCATGAAGTACAGCGGCAAGCTCGCCGGCGACACCATCACCGGTGAGTCCGAGAGCCCCGGCCGCGACGGTCAGACGATGAAACGCGAGTGGGTCGCGAAACGCGCCAAGTAAGGCTTCACCGAGATTTAAATACGAAAAGCCGAAGCAGCGATGCTTCGGCTTTTTCGTTTTCACGTGCTGACGGGGAGGGCCGGCAGTCCTGAGAGGCGACCGGGGGCGGTCGCGGTCCCAGGAGGAACCGGTCCCGGGCTTTTTATTTCAGCATCGCGGCCAGCGGTTCCTTGATGGCGGCGGCCCAGATTTCGTAGCCCTTTTCGCCCGGATGGAGGAAGTCCGGCATGATTTCCTTCGGCAGCGTGCCGTCGGCGGCGAGGAACTTCTGCCCGATATCGAGGAAGCGGATACTCTTTCCGTCGGCGAGTTTCGCGATGCCGGCGTTGATTTCGTTCACCTGCAGGCGCTGCGGATGATTCGGACTTTCGCCGCGCGGGAACACTGCGAGCAGAAGAATCTTCGCCTGCGGCTGGCTGGTGCGTAGCTTCTTCAGGATGGCCGCCACCCCCTCGACCGTCTCGGCGGGCGTGTTGCGGGGCGTCGTGCCGTCGCGCTCGAAACCAGTGTTGTTCGTGCCGATCATCATCACGACGGCCTTGGGCTTGATCCCGTCGAGCTCGCCGTTTTCGAGCCGCCACAACACGTGCTGGGTGCGGTCGCCGCTGATGCCGAAGTTCGCGGCGCCGAGCGGGGCGAAATGGGCGTCCCAGACTTTCTTGCCGCCCTTTTCGTCGGCGCGACGCCATGCGTCCGTGATCGAATCACCGACAAACAGCACGTTGACGCCGCCCTGTTTGGCGATGGCAACAAAGCCTTCGTGGCGCTTCACCCAGTTGGGGTCGCGCGGCTCGGGTTTGATCGCGGTGTTCGCGAACGCGCTGGACGCTACCAGTGCAAGGAGCAGGGCAAGGACCGGCAGGCCGGTGCGACGGGTGAGTTTCATGGGAAGGCTCAGAAGTTGAACTGGTCGATGTTGTCCTTGTTAAACACGAAGGGTTTTCCGAGGAGGATGTTGTCGCCCTTGATCTCGAACTCTCCGAGCGCGCCCGCCTTGAACTTCGTGTCGCCCGGCTTGAGCGTGCCTTTGACGAGCGCGACGGCGGCCTCGACGGTCAGGTAGCCGAGGTCTTCGGTCTTCCAGAGGATCACGCTGTCGGTGACGCCTTCCTTGACGTACCGGCGGTTCTCGCTCGGGAGACCGAGGCCCATGACCTTCACCTTGCCGGTCTTGCCGGCCTGCTTGACGGCTTCCGCGGCGCCGGGGACGGCGGGCGAGCAGATGTTCATGAGAAGTTTCAGATTGGGGTACGCGCTGAGCAGGGCGGTGGCCTCGGACTGGGCCTTGTCCTTCAGGTCGTCGCACGGACGGACGGCCACGATCTTCATCTTCGGATATTTTTCCGCGAGGCGGGCCTCGATGTGCTTCTTCCACTCCTGCTGATTGGCGGCGGTCAGCGTGGCGAGAATGATCGCGAATTCGCCTTCGTTGTTCAGCAGTCGCGCGGCTTCGTCCATCAGACCGTGGCCGATGCCCTCGGGCGTGGCCTGGTTGACGAAGAACGAACGCGCGTCCGGCGTCGCGTCGGCATCATACGTGATGACCTTGATGCCCTTGGACTGCGCCTTGCGCAGGGCGGTCGAAATACCCTCCTTGTTGTCGCACGCCGCCGCGATCACATCGACGCCGAGCGTGATCCAGTTCTCGACGATCTCGTTCTGCTTCGCCGGATCGGTGTCCGTAGGGCCGTCGAAGAGCAGATCGATGCCGAGCGCCTTCGCGGCTTTTTCCGCGCCCGCTTTGCAGGAAATGAAATACGCGTTGCCCTTGGACTTGGGCAGGAGGGCGACGGTGATTTTCTTGCCGCCGCCGCCGGCCGCCGGGGCGGAGTCGGGCGACTTGCTGCAGCCGGCGAGCATGACGCCGAGCGCGAGGAGAAAAGGAAGGAGACGTTTCATGATGAGGGGGAGACTGCCGGTCGGGGTGAAGGGGCGGCGCGGCGGGCGCGCCAGGCGGACCAGAGTTTTGGCGCAACGCTGCCCGACAAGGCAAGCAGGAGGAGCGCGCCGGTGAGCATGCCGGCGACCTCGCGCGGCTGGCGTGCGTGCACGAGCCCGTTGTTCAAAACCGCGATCGCCGCGACACCGAGGAGCGTGCCGTGTACGGTGCCGACGCCGCCAAAGATGCTCGTGCCGCCGAGCACGACGGCGGTGATCGCAAAGAGTTCGTAACCCATGCCGGCGTCGGCCTTCGCCTGCCCGAGCCGCGCGGTATAGATAATGGCGGCAAGGGCGGCGATCACCCCCGCGAGAATGTAGACCAACGCCAGCCGCCGCTGCACGGGCAGGCCGGCGTAGCGGGCGCCCTCGGGCGAATAGCCGATGGCGCGGAACGAACGGCCGAAGGTCGTCCGGTGCACGAGCAGCCAGATCGCGATCGCCATCGGCACGAAGACCCACGCCTGCGTCGGCAACCCGAGCCAGCGTTCCTGACCGAGAAAAAGAAACGAGCCGGGAAAATTCGTGAACGTGTCCGCGCCGCGCGTGATCGCCTCCGCGAGACCGCGAAAGAGCGAGTACGTGCCGAGCGTCACAATCAACGGCGGCAGACGCAGCCCCGTGATCAGCGTCGCATTCAGGCCGCCGGCGAGCGCCCCGATGACGAGCGTAATACCGCCGGCGGCGAACGGCGACAGGCCGGCGTCACGCCAGAGTTTTCCAAACAGAATTGCGCACAGCCCGAGCAGCGAACCCACCGAGAGATCAATGCCGCCGGTCAGGATGATCGGCGTCATCGCCAGCGCGAGCAGGCCGATCTCCACCGAGTGGCGCAGGATGTCGAACGAGTTGTCGAGGGTACCGAACCGCGCGCCGATCGCGTTGAATGTCATCCATTCGATGACAACCACGAGCAGCAGGGCGGTCTCGTGGCGGAAGGCGAACCGACGCCAGTCGGACTTCTGCGGCGGAAGCGAAGTCGATGGCCGGCCGGAGGCCGGCGCTCCCGGGGTGTCTGGGCTCATGCGTTGGCCTTTCTCGTGCGCAGGCCGTCGGCGACGACGGCGAGCAGGATGATCGCGCCCTGGATCGCCTTTTCCCAATACGCTTCGACGTGCAGATGCGTCAGCGCGGGCGCGATGCACGCCAGCAGCAGCATGCCGAAGAACGCGCCCCACAGGCTGCCGCGTCCGCCGGAAATCGCCACGCCGCCCACCACGACGGCGGCGATGGCCTTGAGTTCAAGCCCGGTGCCCGACTTGGGATCGACCTGCGGGGACTGGGCGACGTTCATCATCGCAGCGAGACCGGTCAGCGCGCCCAGCAGGACAAAGGTGTTGAACGTCACGAGCCGCGGCCGGATGCCGGCGAGCCGCGCCGCTTCCGCCTCGGTTCCGACCGCGTAGACAAAGCGCCCGGCGGCGAGATGGCGCATCGCCCACGCCAGCGTCACCAGCACGACGAGCGCGACGGCAACGAGCGTCCATTGGCCGCCCGCCTGACTGAGTCCGAGCCACTGCAGGCTGTCTGGCAGATTCACAAACGCGCCCTGCCGCTGCCACCGCAGCGCCTCGCGCCAGGTCACCATCGTCGCAAGCGTGACGACAATCGACGGGAGCCGCAGGCCGGCGACGAGTGCGCCGTTGATCGCGCCGAGGACGCCGCCAAGCGCCACGGCGGCGACCGCGACGAGGGCGACGGGCCAGTTTTGCGCCGCGAGGAGTCCGGCGCACACGCTGCAGACGGCGAACTGCGAACCGACCGAGATGTCGATCTGGCGGCAGATGATCACGAGCGCCATGCCGCAGGCGACGACGAGCGTCGGCGCCTCGCGCGTGGCGAGCGACAGCAACGGCTGCGCCTGATAGAACCCCGGCGCGATGACCGCGAGGACGGCGAGCACCAGCAGCAGGGCCCCGGCGACTGAAAGTTCGCGAAAATAACGCATCACGCGGCGCCTTTCTCCGCTTGGCCGAGCGCCGCGGACATCACGGTGTGGGCGTCGGCCTTTCCCGGGAGAATTGCGGTGAGCGTGCCGCCGCGCATCACGCCGATGCGATCGCTCATGCCGAGCACCTCCGGCAGATCGCTCGAGATGAGCAGCACGGCGAGGCCTTCGCGGGCGAGCCGGCGGACGATCTTGTGAATCTCGCTCTTCGCTCCGACGTCGACGCCTTGCGTCGGCTCGTCGAGAATGAGCACCCTGGGTTTCGTCGCGAGCCAGCGGGCGAGGGAAACTTTTTGCTGGTTGCCACCGGACAGACTGCCGCCGGGTGCCGTCGGTCCCGAACACTTGACGGCCAGATCGCGAATGTAATCGAGCGCCAGCGAGCGTTCCGCGCCGAAGCGCAGCCATGCGCCGCGAAACAGCCGGCGGTGGATCGCCATCGTCATGTTCTCCTCGATCGGCATCTCCAGCACCACGCCGTGCCGCCGACGATCCTCGGGGACGTACGCGATGCCGCGGCCGACCGCGTCCTGCGGCGTCGCGAGCAGGATCGTTTCGCCGTTGAGCTGGATTTCACCGGCATCGGCGGGTGTCAGGCCAAACAGGATACGCGCCAGCTCGGTCCGGCCGGCGCCGACCAACCCGGCCAGCCCGAAGATTTCGCCGGCGCGGACCTCGAACGTCACGTCGTGCACGCCGGAGGCCGCGCAGCCGAGCTGGCGCAGCGACAGCACGACGGCGCCCGGGCTCGCCTCGCTCGGCGGATAAATCTGCGTCATGTCCCGCCCGACCATCGAGCGGATAAGCGAACTCTCCGTCATGTCGCCGACCGGATTCGTCCCGACGCTCTCGCCGTCGCGCAGGACCGTCACCCGATCCGCCAGTGCAAAGATTTCCTCGAGCCGGTGGGAAATGTAGATGACTCCGACGCCGTTGGCGCGCAGATCGCGCACGACGGCGAAGAGCAGGTGCTGCTCCTGCTGCGTCAACGAGGCGGTGGGCTCGTCCATGATGACGATCCGTGCGCCGGCGCCGAGGGCGCAGGCGATTTCGACGAGCTGCTGTTCCGGCATCGACAGCGTGCGGACTTCGGCGTCAGGCGAGACCGCCGCGCCAATCCGCTGCAGCAATCCGAGGGCAGCAGCGCGGCGGGCGCTCCAATCGATCCGGCGGAGCGGGCCGCCGGCTTCGAGGCGGAGCGCGATGTTTTCCACCACGGTCAGATCGGGAAAGAGGGCCGGCTGCTGATAAATACAGGCGATGCCCTGCGCATGCGCCGTGGCCGGCGAGAGGTGTTCGACGACCTGGCCGGCGACGGTGATCGTGCCGGCGTCGGGTTGATGCGCCCCGGTGACGATCTTGATCAAGGTGCTCTTGCCGGCGCCGTTCTCGCCCAGCAACGCGTGGACCTCGCCGGCGTGCAGCGTGAAATCGACGCCCTTCAGCGCCCGCGCGCCGCCGAACGACTTGGCGATCTGGCGGAGTTCAAGAAGGGGCGGGGCGGACATTGACGAGCGGGCGATGGCGTCCGAGCTAAATTGTACTGTCAAATCAGCCCTGCGGCTGACAGTCCGCCCGCTCCATCGCCCGCAACGGCGCGAGATCCGGATCGGTCGCGGCGAGGGCGTCGTAATTCACATCGAGGGCGATCGCGCGATCCACGCGGCGCCGCGCCTCCCGCAGATTGCCGCGGAGGCAGGCGTAGCAACCCAGGTTGAACTGAATCGTCGCCTCCTGCGGATGCCGCACCTCTGCTTGGAGCAGGATCTTCTCCGCCTCCTCGAGCGTGTCGGCGCGGCGCGTGGCGTAGGCCCACGAAATCCATCCGGCCGGTTCCTCCGGCTGGCGGTGCGCCCACTCGCGGGCCAGGTCACGGACCTCGGGCCACTTTTCCTGCTCGTGCAGGACCCCGACGCGGACCACCAGCACAGGCGTCGTATCGGCAAACGGACCCGACAGCTGCTCGAGTTCCCTCGCCGCCTCGGCGATCATGCCGAGGGCCAGGTAGCCCTGGGCGTGGGAGAGGCGGCGCTGGGGAAGAATCATGGGGCGAGGGAGCGAACGGATAGGAGGTACAACCCGTGGACAAGGTGCAAGCCGCCGTGTGCTGAACTTTTTCGCCGGATACAGCGTCGCCGGCCGGCTCACTCCTTCACAGCGGAGGCCACGCGTGGTTAGCCTTTCGTGGCGTCGAGGTGCGATTGCGCGGTCCGAACGAGAACCGTTCCGCCCCACACCGGTCTGAACCTGCAGAAATCCCTATGAAAAATTCTACGTCCCGTCCGGTTAAAACTCCCGCTGGCAAGGATCGGTCCAAACCACGCGTCGGGCTGATCAACGAGTCCCGACCCGGGCTGGGAGAGCGCAGTCCATCGCAGGGCGGACCGCCCTTCGATCCCGAGGCTGCACTCGAGGGACTGGAAACGGAAGGTGCGCCGCGCGCCACGCCGCGGGGTTACGTGGAGCCACGGCCCGAACCGCGCGAGCAGCCGTCAGACTCCTTCGCCCACGAGCAGGAGCGCTCCACCGGCGTCTCCGGCCATCTCGGCAACAGCTAATACCAATCGCTCCTTGCTTTTGGACTTCTGGATCGATTGTGGCTACGAGCGCCAGCGAGTGGCCGAACGGCCACTCGCTGGCGCTCGTAGCCACGGCTAAAGTCCAAAGGCAAAGGGCGATTGGTATAACACCGCCCGGTAGGGGCGCGCCTCGTGCGCGCTCGCCGTGCGCCTGCCCGCTCTTCACCGCCGCGCGGTCCTTTACGCCGCGGGCGGTTGGCCGTGATGGATCGCGTGCGCCGCGTACCCGGCCGTGTCGGCCAGCATCGCATCGATCGTGGCGATGAGCGGCGCCGCGCGCACGAGGCCGGAGAAGATAGCCTTGTCGCCGATGGCATCCGTCAGCACGAACGCCGGCCGCTGGGAAATGCGGTGCGCGAAAAATTCCTGCGTGCTGGCGTCCACTCGCGCCCGCACCGTCGCCGACTGCGCGGCCCGCAGCAGTTTCTTCGCCGGCAGCGCCTTGCCGCCCGCCGCCGCCGCCACCGCGACGGCCGTATCCAGATCACCGATCGTCCGGCCGTCTCTCAGGGCGGCTTGCGAGAGCGCGCGTCTGATCTCATCGCCGGTGAAACCAAAGTCGCGGGCCGCCTCGGCGACGAGGTTGGGGGCTTCGTAGTGCCCCTGTCGTGACGTCTCGAGCCAGCCGGAGTTCAGCATGAACGGCGAGTGCATCACGGTGCCGCCGCTGCGCTGATAGAACCAGTCGCATTGCGCGCGCGACACCGGGAAGTCGGCCGGATTCATGAGCGCGATTTTCCATTCGAACTCCGCGCGGCCGGCGTAGCGTGCCTTCAACTCCGCCCAGGCCGGCTCGGCCCACGTGCACCAGGAAGAGAGGATTTCGAGATAGTACGTGATTTTCACGCCACCAGCGCAGTGCCCCGCCGGGAAGGCGTCAACGGGCGAACGGCTGCATTCAGTGCAGCAGCGCAGGCCGCCAAGCGGCACACTCGGGAGCGCAGGCGTCCCGCCAGCATCCGGCAGAAAAGCAGGCGAGACGCCTGCGCTCCTGTTGGGCCTTCGACCGGCAGTGGTTCTCCCTAGGGATTTTCGCTTGTCAGCAACGGCTGCAACCAGACGCTTCGCTTTCGGGTCGTCGTTCCGCGTTTCGATCCGCTCCTTCGTCCTTCAATCGCTCCTTTTCCTCACCGCCCATGGCCCAAGCCTACACGGAAGCCAGCATCAAGACCCTGTCCTCGCTCGAGCACATCCGGCTGCGTCCCGGCATGTACATCGGCCGGCTCGGCAACGGCACGCATGCCGAGGATGGCATCTACGTCCTGCTGAAGGAGACGATCGACAACTGCATCGACGAATTCACGATGGGTTACGGCAAGAAGATCGAGGTCGAGCTGACCGATCGCACCCTGCGCGTGCGCGACTACGGCCGCGGCATTCCCCTCGGAAAGCTCATCGACTGCGTCTCGATCATCAACACGGGCGCGAAGTACGACAGCGAGACGTTCCAAAAATCCGTCGGCCTGAACGGCGTCGGCCAGAAGGCGGTCAACGCCCTCGCGGTCGAGTACCGCGCGCAGGCGTTTCGCGAAGGCCAGACCAAGATGGTCGAGTTCGAAAAGGGGAAGCTGCGCAAGGATCACAAGATCACAAAGTCCGATGAGCGCAATGGCACGCTGATCGAGTTCACGCCCGACGAGCAGCTCTTCGGCAAGGACTTCAAATTCCGGCCCGAGTTCATCGAGGACATGATGTGGAACTACGCGTTCCTGAACCGCGGGCTCACGCTCACGTTCAACGGCAAGTCCTTCAAGTCGGAGCACGGTCTGCGCGACCTGCTGCAGAAGAACCTCAGCGGCGAGCCGCTGTATCCGATTATCCATCTCGAGGGCGAGGACATCGAGGTCGCGTTCACCCACGGCGCGCATTACGGCGAGGAGTATTTCTCCTTCGTCAACGGCCAGCACACGACGATGGGCGGCACGCACCTCTCGGCGTTTCGCGAGGCGCTGACCGACACCCTGCGCAACTTCTTCAAGAAGGACTACGACGGCGCCGACATCCGGCAGTCCATCGACGCCGCGATCGCCGTGCGCGTGATGGAACCGGTGTTCGAATCGCAGACGAAGACGAAGCTCGGTTCCGCGAACATCGGGCCCGACGGCCCGAGCCTGAAGGATTTTGTCGGCAAGTTCATGCAGCAGTCGCTCGACGTCTACCTGCACAAGAACAAGGAGACCGCCGAGGCGCTGAAGACGAAGATCGAGGAAAGCGAACGCGAGCGGAAGGAACTGGCCGGTATCCGCAACCTCGCGCGCGAACGCGCCAAGAAGGCGTCGCTGCACAACAAGAAACTCCGTGACTGCCGGCTCCACCTCGGCGATCGCAACGAGCGCGCCGAGGAAAGCACGCTGTTCATCGTCGAGGGCGACTCCGCCGCCGGTTCGCTCACCGCCACGCGGGACGTCCAGACCCAGGCGGTCTTCGCCCTGAAGGGCAAACCGCTCAACACCTACGGCCTCTCGAAGAAGGTGATCTACGAGAACGAGGAGTTTCACCTCCTGCAGTCGGCGTTGAACATCGAGGACGGCTTCGACGGCCTGCGTTACAACAAGATCGTGATCGCGACCGATGCCGACGTCGACGGCATGCACATCCGGCTGCTGCTGATTTCGTTCTTCCTGCAGTTCTTTCCCGATCTCATCCGCAACGGCCATCTCTTCATTCTGGATACGCCGCTCTTCCGCGTGCGGAACAAGAAGAAGACGATGTACTGCTATTCGGAGCAGGAGAAGCAGGCGGCCATCGTCGAACTTGGGGCTAGTCACGAGATCACGCGGTTCAAAGGCCTCGGCGAAATCTCCGCGGGCGAGTTCAAGGATTTCATCGGCGAGAACATCCGACTCGATCCCGTCACGCTGAATCATCTCCACAACAGCGACGAACTCCTCTCCTTCTTCATGGGCAAGAACACGCCCGAGCGGCAGGACTTCATCATCGGCAACCTCAGGGTGGAAAAGGATCTGGTGGAGGTGTGATGAGGTGGCCGGGTGGCAGTGCCGGGTCCGGCGCCGCGGCGGCGGTTCCGTCGTGGCGTCCGGCCCTTCTCGCCGGGTTGGCGCTCGGTGTCATCCTGCTGGCCGGCTGCGCCACGGTGCCACCGGTGCGGATCTCGCTGGCGGAACTGCCGCCGGCCCAGCAGGCGCAGGCCGAAAAGAATCTCCCGGTGTTCAACGCCGTGTGGGACCTCGTGCAGCGGAAACACTACGATCCCACACTTCAGGGCATGGATTGGAACGCCGCCGCCGCCACGTTCGGACCCCGCGCCGCGGCCGCCGCGGACGAGACCGCGCTCTACGGGGTGTTGAATGCGATGCTGGCGCCGCTCAACGACAGCCACACGCACGCGCTGACGCCGCTGCAGGCGCAGGAGCGGCGCACACAGGTGCGGGCGCGGACCGGTTTCAACCTCGTGCGAATCGACGAGCGCTGGGCGGTGAGCGAGGTGTTGCCGGGAAGTCCGGCGGAGGAGGCGGGCGTGAAGACCGGCTGGATTGTGGTCGCGCGCAACGGCGAGCCCATCGGTGCCCAGCTCAATTTCCGCGCCAAGGAAGGCGAGGCGGCGGCGTGGGATTTTCTCGATGAACACGATCGGCCGATTCGGCTCGCGCCGCCTGCGAAACGGCTGTCGACGGCGTCGCGCCAGCTCGCGCGCGAACTCGACGATGGGTTTGTCTATCTCCGCTTCGATGAGTTCGACGCGCGGGATCGCCGCTGGCTCGGCCGGCAATTGCAGCAGCACGCCGCCGCGCCTGGCGTCGTGATCGATCTCCGGCGCAACCCGGGCGGGGAAACGTTTTCGCTGGGCATTGCCATCGGCGAGTTTTTCGAGCGCGCCGTGGAATGCGGCACGTTCATCAGTCGCAGCGGCGCACGGAGCGTGAAAAATTCCTGGCAGCTGGGATCCGCGCGTTACCGCGGCCGGGTGGTCGTGCTCATCGACGGCGGCACCGGCAGCGCGGCGGAGATTTTTGCCGCGGTGCTGCAGGATCACGGGCGCGCCACTGTGGTCGGCCGGAAATCGAGCGGAGCGGTCCTGGCGAGTTGGTTTTATCGTCTGCCCGGCGGCGGCGAGTTGCAGCTGAGCCGGGAGGACTATGTCGCGCCAAAGGGCCGGCGGATCGAGGGCGTAGGGATTGAGCCGGACCTGCTGGTCTCGCGTTCGCTCGCCGACGTCCGCGCGGGACGTGATCCGGATCTCGAAGCCGCGTTGCGCATCCTGCGCAGGCCCGTTGACCGGTGAAGCCAAGGTCGGCCGCGCATGAACAACTCCCTGCCAACGCCTCCTGAAACGGCTCAACCGCCGGCAGAGTCCGCCGGAAAACTCTTCCTCCGGTTTCTGCGTTTCGGGCTGCTCGCGTGGGGCGGACCCGTGGCCCAGATCGACATGATCCGGCATGAACTGGTTGAGGAGGAGAAATGGATTTCACCGGCGCACTTCAAACGGCTGCTCGCGATCTACCAGGTGCTGCCGGGCCCGGAGGCACACGAATTGTGCGTGCACTTCGGCGTGCTTGCGCGCGGACGCTGGGGCGGTGTGCTCGCCGGGCTCGGCTTCATGCTGCCGGGCTTCGTGCTGATGTTTCTGCTCTCGTGGCTTTACCTGTCGCTGCAGCTCACGGCGACGGCGTTTCAGGCCGTGTTCCTCGGCATTCAACCGGCTGTCATCGCGCTCATCGTGCGGGCGTGTCATCGCATCGGCCGGCATGCCTTGACGGATACACCGCTCTGGATCGTCGCCATCCTGGCGGCGGCGGCGCAGCTGCTCGGGGTGTCGTTTTGGATCACGCTCAGTTTTGCGGGCGCCGGTTACGTGGTGGCGGCCAGGCGCCGCTGGTGGGGCGCGGTCGGAGTCGCGCTTGTGTTTGCAGCGGTGGCGTTCGTGGCGTCGCCCGTGCTGGCCGGACGTGAACCCTTCGTGCCGGTCACAGCCGTGGAAACGCCGCCGGCCGCGCGCCACACCGGCCAGGCGGGAACGGGCGAACTGTTCGGGTCGGGGCTGCGCGCGGGCCTGCTGACCTTTGGCGGCGCGTACACGGCAATACCCTTTCTAAAACACGATGCAGTGGAACGGGGCCGTTGGATGACGGAGCGCGACTTTCTCGACGGCGTGGCCTTGTCGGGAATTCTGCCGGCGCCGCTGATCATCTTCTCGACGTTTGTCGGTTATTTCGGCGGCGGGCCCTGGGGGGCGCTGGCGATGACACTCGGCGTGTTCCTGCCGGCATTCGGGTTTTCGCTGCTGTTTCATCGGCAGTTGGAGGCGGTGATGGCCATTTCATGGCTGAAGCACGTGCTCGATGGTGTGACGGCCGGCGTGGTGGGATTGATCGTCGTCACAACGATTGGCCTCGCGCGGACCGCGGTGCCGAATCTGCCGGCGGCGGGAATAGGCGTTGTCGCGCTCCTCGCGGCCTACCGCTGGAAGTCCAAGTTCGCCATTCCGTTCATCATGCTGGCCGCCGGACTTGCGGGTGTGGCGCTGTTTTGAGGCTGGATCAGCTGGGTTGCACTTGGGCGCGGCCTGTCGCAACGTGATCGATTCCGCTCGTCCGTACGGCGGTTTCACATGGCACTTCACTCTCTTCAGTCGCTCAGTGTTCGTGGTTTTGCCCTGGTCCGGCGCCTGTGGGCGCGGCTGGGGGACTGGATCCACGCGCGGCCGCGGCTTGCGGCGTGGTTCTATCCCGGCGACGCGGAAACGTCCGACCTGCGCTACCGCGACTACAACGGCCGGTACTTCGCCAGCTTTCGCGAACAGGAGCGGATGCTGGCGGACAAGCCGCGCATGACGTTTTACCACACGGCGATTTCACGGCACATTCAGCCCGGTGATCGCGTGATCGATCTCGGCACGGGCACGGGCATCCTCGGTGCGCTCGCCGCCCGGCGGGGTGCGGCCACGGTGTATGCCATCGACCACTCGCCGATCCTCGAGCACGCACGGACGCTCGCCGAGGCCAATCGCGTGAAGAACCTCGAGTTCGTCGCCACGCACAGCAAGGAATTCACGCTCGACCAGCCGGTGGACGTCATTCTCCACGAGCAGATGGGCGACTGCCTCTTCGACGAATCGATGGTGGCCAATGTATCCGATTTGCGCGATCGCCTGCTCAAGCCCGGCGGGCTGATCCTGCCGAGCCGCTTCGAGTTCTACTGCGAGCCGATCATGATCAAGGACGATCGCCTCGTGCCGTTTCTCTGGGAGCTCAATGTGCACGGCTACGATTACTCGAGCCTGGAGCGTCACCGGCCGCAGGAGCCGGATTACTATCATCTCTGCAGCAGCGATCTGAACCTCGTCGACCACTTCCTGGGCGAGCCGAGTCCGGCGCTCGCGATCGATTTACACACGGTAACCGAGGCGAACCTGCCGCGCGAAGTGGCCTTTGAACGCAAGGTGGTGAATCCAGGCCGCTTGGACGGCTACGCGATCTACTTCAAGGCGCGCGTCGACACCGACCTCTGCCTGGGCACCGGCCCGCTCGATCGCGGACGCGCGCCGCATTGGGGTTTCCGGATTCTGCGGACCGAGGCCATTACCTTCGCCCGGGGTGACGTGATCGACATCCGGTTGTCGGTCGGCCACTGGCCGGATGTGGATACGTGGCGCTGGAGCCAGCAGAAACGCTCGCCGCTCGCCGGCGATCCGCCGACCCGCCCGCAGCCGGCCGGGTTGGTGTAAGCCGGTCTTTCTAAAACGGGGCACCACGAAACACACGAAATACACGAAAGGCAGAGCGGAGCTTTCAGTTTCGAAGGGAAAAGAGTGTCACTGCCTGATGTAATCAGGTCGGGATTTCCTCCTACGGTGTTCTTTTCGTGTGATTCGTGTATTTTGTGGTTAGGTCTCCGGCTGGCGGTCAGTCCTTGGGTGACGGCTTCAGCGGAAACGGTGCATGCGTGGCCGCGGCACCGTCGTCGCGGGGCTGTAACAATTTCGCCACGAGCGCGGTCCAGCCGGTCTGGTGAGCGGCGCCGAGACCGCGGCCGGTGTCGCCGTGAAAGTATTCGTGGAACAGCACGAGGTCGCGGAAATGCGGATCGTCGGCCTGTTGCGGCCTGCCCGCGAGTGCGGGCCGGCGACCGTTGGCATCCTTTAGAAAAAGCCGGGTGAGCCGGCGCGCGAGTTCGGCGGCGACTTCGGCGATGGTGATGAACTTCCCCGAACGCGCCGGACACTCGACCTTGAAGTCGTCGCCGTAGTAGTGGTGGAATTTCTGCAGCGACTCCACGATGAGATAGTTCACCGGCAGCCAGACGGGGCCGCGCCAGTTGGAATTGCCGCCGAAGTAAGGCGACGTGGAGTCGGCCGGCTCGTACGCGACCTTCAAGTGGATGTCGCCGCAGGTGAATTCATACGGATGTTCCAGGTGATGGCGCGACAGCGCGCGCACGCCGTAGTCGGACAGGAATTCCGTCTCGTCGAGCATGCGCCGCAGCAGGCATTTCATCCGGTGGCCGCGCAGCAGCGAGAGCAGGTGCCGGTGGCCGGTGCCGTGTTCCTGCCAGCGTGACACCAGTTTCGCGAGCGCGGGCCGGTGGCTGAGGAACCACTCCAGCCGCCATTTGAAATCAGGCAGTTCGTCGAGCAGATCGGGCGAGAGCACCTCGACGGCGAACAAGGGAATCAGCCCCACCATGGAGCGGACGCGCAGCGCGCGCGACTGGCCGTCCGGAAGATTCAACACGTCGTAGTAGAATTCGTCCTCCTCGGACCAGAGGCCGATGCCGGCGTCGCCAATGTGATTCATCGCCTCCGCAATCTGCAGGAAGTGCTCGAAGAACTTCGTCGCGATGTCCTCGTACACGTGATTGTGCCGCGCGAGTTCGAGCGCGATGCGCATCAGGTTCAGCGAGTACATCGCCATCCAGCTCGTGCCGTCGGCCTGGTCGATGGTGCCGCCGGTCGGGAGCGGCGCGCTGCGATCGAACACGCCGATGTTGTCGAGCCCGAGAAAGCCGCCCTGGAAGATGTTTCGATCCTGCGCGTCCTTGCGGTTCACCCACCAGGTGAAGTTGATCATCAGCTTGTGGAAAACGCGTTCGAGAAACGCGAGGTCGCCGTTCCCGCCGCGCTGCTTGCGGTCGATCTGGAACACGCGCCACGTGGCCCACGCGTGCACCGGCGGATTCACGTCGCCGAAGCCCCACTCGTAGGCGGGGAGCTGGCCGTTCGGATGCATGTACCATTCGCGCGTCAGGAGCACGAGCTGGTCCTTGGCGAACGCCGCGTCGATCATCGCGAACGGGATGCAGTGGAACGCGAGGTCCCACGCCGCATACCACGGATACTCCCAGGTGTCGGGCATCGAGATGATCTCGGCGTTGGTCAGATGCGTCCACTCGGCGTTGCGCCCGTGCAGCCGTTCCGCGGGCGGCGGCGGCTGGCCGGGATCGCCGTGGAGCCACGTGCAGACGTCGTAGTGATAAAACTGTTTAGACCAGATGAGGCCGGCGAACGCCTGGCGCTGCACCAGCCGGGCGTCGGCGTCCTCGATGCCCTGCTGCAGGTTGGCGTAGAACGCATCCGCTTCGGCGATGCGCTGCGTCATGATGGCGTCGAAGTCGCCAAATGGCTCCGACGCGTTCGCCGGCTGATCCGACGGCTGCCGCGTCAGGCGCACGCGAATACACGCGCTGCCGCCGGCCGCGATCGGCAGCACGTAGCGAGCGGCGGCCTTGGTCCCGGTGCGGGCGGGGTTCACGGCGTCGCCGCGACCGTGGACGACGTAGTCGTGAAAGGCGTCCTTGAAAAAGCCGGAGCCGCGACTGCGGCCGAAAAGTCGCTGCGTGTTCGTGTCGTTGTCGCAGAACAGCAGCTCGGGCTGGCCGTCGCAGGCAAACCGAAAGTCCCCGAGACTGGCGTGGCTGGCGAGCAGCGAGCTGTCACTCACGGCCGCCAGGACAGGCCGGGGCGAGCCGGGCTCCCAAGACCACGTGTTGCGAAACCAGAGCTGCGGGAGGAGGTGCAGGGTTGCCGCCTCGGGACCGCGGTTGTGCGCCGTGATCCGGAGCAGGACGTCCTCGGGCGACTCCTTTGCGTACTCGCACACGACATCAAAGTAGCGGTTCTCGTCGAAGATTCCCGTGTCGAGCAGCTCGAACTCCGGCTCGCCGCGACCGCGCCGGGCGTTTTCCGCCCGCAGGCGTTCGTACGGGAACGCGGCCTGCGGGTACTTGTAGAGCATTTTCAGATACGAGTGCGTCGGGGTCGCATCGGTATGAAAATACAGCTCCTTCACGTCCTCGCCGTGATTGCCCTCGCCGTTGGTCAGCCCGAAGAAGCGCTCCTTCAGGATGGGGTCGCGTCCATTCCACAACGCGACGCCCAGGCAGAGCCGCTGCAGGTGATCGCTGAAGCCGGCGATGCCGTCCTCGCCCCACCGATACGCGCGGCTGCGGGCGTGATCGTGCGGAAAATATTCCCAGGCCTTGCCGCCCACGCTGTAGTCCTCGCGCACGGTGCCCCACTGACGCTCGGCGAGATAGGGGCCCCACCGCCGCCAATCCTCCTGCGTGGCGGCGCCGTGGGGCGAGGCGGGCGACTCGGAGAAGGAAGGGTTCATGCGAGTCGGCAGTGGGTGGGTGGGGACACGTGCGAAAGCGTCACGGTACGACGTTCCTGAGGATGAAGTCGGCAACCTGCAGCTTCGGTGCCGGGCCGAATTCCTGCCGTGCTCCGTTCGCGCCGAGGAGCAGCACGGTGTTGGCGTCGGCATTCATTCCCGTTTCGGTTCCGCTCACGTCGTTGGCCACGATCCAATCGAGATGTTTCTCTGCCAGTTTGCGGCGCGCGTAGGCTTCCACGTCGTGCGTTTCCGCGGCGAAACCCACGACCAGCTGCCGCGGTGCCTTGCGGGCAGCGAGGGTTTTCAGGATGTCCACGGTCGGCACGAGCTCGAGCGTGAGCGCGTCCTTCGGGCGTTTCTGCTTTTCCGCGTGGAACGTTTGGGGCCGGTAGTCGGCGACGGCGGCGACAGCGATGAAGAGATCGCAGCGCGCGAAGCGTGGTTCGCAGGCCGCGAGCATGTCGTCGGCCGAGATCACCGGGTGAACGTCCACGCCGGCGGGCGCGGCAAGTGCGACGGGGCCGCTCACGAGATCGACCTGCCACCCGCGGTCCGCGGCGGCGCGGGCGAGCGCGTAACCCATTTTGCCGCTCGAGCCATTGCTCAGGAAACGCACCGGATCCAGGTGCTCCCGCGTGGGGCCGGCGGTGATCAGGCAGCGAAAGGACGGCGGGGCGGGACGCATGTACCACCGGAGTCTGGCGGGGAGCGGGACCACCGGGAACTTTTAAATTCAGCCGGATGCAACTCGCGGGTTTCGCAGGCGCAGCCCCATCGTGGGACGGGCGGCGGGAGCGCGGAGTTGCGTCGCGCGGCGGGCGCATTCACGGTGATCGTTCGGAACGGCGGCCGATTTCGTAGCGGACGCCGCCCGCATACCATGTCCACCGCCGTTCGTTCGCCGCTTGCCGGAAAAAATATCGTCCTCGGGATCGCCGGTTCCATCGCAGCCTACAAGGCGGCGGATCTCGCGAGCACGCTGCGGCAGCTGGGCGCGGAGGTCTGGCCGGTGATGACGGACGGTGCGAAACGTTTCGTCACGCCGTTGACGCTGCAAGCCGTGGCGCATCATCCCGTGGCTCACGACCTGTGGAGCGAGGAGGACGCGGGGACGGTGGCGCATGTGGCGCTGGCGGATCGGGCGGATCTTCTGCTCGTGGCGCCGGCGACGGCGAATGTCATCGCGCAGTTCGCGCACGGGCTCGCGCCGGATTTCCTGACGTCACTCTATCTCGTCTGTCGCGCTCCCGTGCTCATCGCTCCGGCGATGAACGGCAAGATGTGGCAGCACGCGGCGACGCAGGCGAACGTGGCCACGCTCCGGCAGCGCGGCCATGCGTTCATCGGACCGGAAGACGGCATGCAGGCATGCGGCTATGAAGGCGTCGGCCGGTTGTGGCCCGTGGCCGGCATCGTGGCCGAGGCCGAACGACTCATGGTCGGTTCGCCGCCGGCGGGAATGCGCTGACTGCGTTCCCGCGGCGTGACACGCGTTACGCCTGCTCGACGAGGGCGAGCGCCTCGGTGACGGAAAGCCCGTCGTGCACGAGGCCCATCAGCGCGCGCGTGATGGCCGCAGGCTTGGCGTGTTGAATGATGTTCCGGCCGTAAACGATGCCCGAGGCACCCTGCTCGAGGAGCGCGGCGGTGCGTTGCAGGATTTCGGCGTCGCCGACTTTGCCGCCGCCGCGGACGAGCACGGGAATGCCGCCGGCGACCTCGATGACCTTGTGGTAACGGCTGACGTCGTCGGTCGGATCCGCCTTGATCACATCCGCGCCGAGTTCGACCGCCTGCCGGACGAGCGGGACGATTTTGCTTTCGTCACCGTCCACCATGTAGCCGCCGGCCTTCGCGTTCGCTTGAAACACGAGCGGCTCGACCATCATCGGCATGCCGAGGCGATCGGAGAGCGGCTTCAGGCGCAGGATGTTTTCGACGCACGCCTGGCCGACCTCGGGTTCGTCCGGAATCTGAAACAGGTTCACGCACATGCACGCGGCGTCGAGCTGCACGGCCTGCTCGACGGGCTGGTCGATCATGAGGCTGTAGAGGCGGCGCGGGAGTTTCTTGCCGTAAACATTGGCGACGTCGGTGCGCAGGACGAGCGACGGCTTGAAGCGGCCGGGGAGCTTTTGCAGGTGCCGCGCCTGGCCGACGGTCAGCTGGATGGCGTCGGGGCCGGCGGCGGCCACGACCCCGACCGCACGTTCGATATTCTCGATGCCGCCGAGGAAGCTGGCCTCGTTGAAGAAACCGTGATCGATCGCGACATCGAAACAGCGACGCGAGCGGGGATGGAAGAGTCGGTTGAGGCGGAATGATTTCATCAGGCGAAGGGGAAGGGAAAGGGTGGATACAGGCGCCGGCGCGTTAACCGAGCGTTTTCTTGGCCGCTCGGGCGCGACGGGAGGCCGCGTCACGATTGACCACGCGTGGGCGGGATTAATCGAGCCCGAGGAGCTGACGGTTGAGGGCGGTGTCGCTGCTGCCCTTGGAGAAATCGTCGAACGCCACGCCGGTCGCCTCGATCACGTGGCGGCGGATGAAGTCGGCGCCTTCGCGCGCGCCCTGGGCCGGCGACTTGACCGCGCACTCCCACTCGAGCACCGCCCAGCCGCGGTAGCCGGCTTCCGTGAGCAGCGTGAACACGCGTTTGAAATCCACCTGGCCGTCGCCCGGGGAGCGGAAGCGCGCGGGGCGCTCGGCCCACGGCAGATAGCCGCCGTAGATTCCGCCGCGACCGTCGGGCCGGAACTCGGCGTCCTTGACGTGAAAGCCCTTGATGAGCGCGCCGTAGAGCCGGATGAACTCGAGGTAGTCGAGCTGCTGGAGGAGGAAATGACTGGGGTCGTAATTGACGGCGACGGCGGGGTGTTCGTTCACCGCGGTGAGAAAGCGCTCGAGCGTGTGGCCGTCGAAGAGATCGGAGCCGGGATGCAACTCGAACGCGAGGGCGACGCCGACTTCTTCGGCGAGGTTGAGCAGCGGGAGCCAGCGGCGGGCGAGTTCGCGAAAGGCCTCGTCGATCACGCCGGCCGGACGTTGCGGCCACGGATACGCGAGATGCCAGGCGAGGCCGCCGGAGAGCACGGGCACACACTTGGTGCCGAGCCGCGCGGCGACGCGAATCGTCTTCATCAGCTGATCCGTGGCCCACGCGATGCGGCCGCGATCGTCGAGTCCGGTGGGATAGAACTGCTGAAAACCCGCCGCGTACGCCGGATGGATGGCGAGGACCTGCCCGGCCAGCGCGGCGTTCAACTCGGTGAGTTCGAGGCCGTGAAGGCTCAGCCTCGCCTGCCAGTCGTCGCAGTACGCCGTCGACTCATCCGCCTCGTCGATATCGATCAGGCGCTTCTCCCACGCGGGGATTTGCACGCCCCGGTAGCCGAGCTCGACGGCCCAGCGGCAGATGCCGCTGAAGGTGTTGAAGGGGGCCTCGTCCCGCATGAATTGCGCGAGAAAGATCCCGGGACCTTGGATCGCGTTCAACTTTGCCGCCGGCTTGTCGCTTGGTTTTCCGTCACCCATGCTCCGGACCTGTAGAGACCTGACGACGCGAGGTCGAGGACTCCGTCGCAGATCATTGCGGCCGATGAAGCGGTTCCGGGGCGGGTGCGTCTTGGCCCGGAGAAAATAGAAAAGCCGGAAAGCCAGGATCGCAAACGGTCCAATGGACCGGATTGCTTCTGGTTTTCCGGCTGCTGAAAGCAAGCCAGGCGCAACCAAATCAGGCCGCCTGCGATTCCAGGGGATCCGGCACGTTCCGGTGCAGGCCGGCGGAGAGATGGCCGTTGAGCAGGTCGATCATCGCGGTGCAGAGGCGCTGGCTGCAATGGCGACCGCCGAACCGATTCGAAAGTTCGTCCCGCATCTTGCGTGCGGTCGACAGATCCATGCCCCCGAGCACGCTCATGAAATAATGCAGGAAGACATCGGTGCCTTCGGAGGGCGACAAGCTGCCAATCCGAGCCATGGCATCTTGGAAGAGCAGTTCGCGATCGGGGTGGGAGCGCATGATGGACGAGTTAGGCCGCTCCTCCGCGGACGCACAACCGAGGGACTTGCGTACCGGGCTGGGTAGTTTCCTCCGGACGGAAGGGACGCTGCGGACGTTCTGATGTGCCCGGGAGCGCAGGTGGGACGCCTGCCCGGGCATTGCGATCGCAGTGCAGGCGGGACGCCCGCGCTCCCGGTGGGGGGAGTTTCCCGCGGAGGATCCGTTGGCGTTGCTTCTGGCTTTCCCTGAAAAAGGTTTTAGCAAGACGTGCTAAAACTCTTCGTCACCCACCACCCCGCATGGCCAAGGCAAAGCGCAAAACCAGTGAACGCGTGACCGTGCAGAGCATCGCGGACCACGCCGGAGTCTCGATTGCGGCGGTGTCCTCGGTGCTGAACAACCGGCAGGTCGAGCGCCGGATCTCCGCCGACACGGTCAACAAGATCCGGGCGGCGTCCGCGAAACTCGGATACCTGCCCAACATCAGCGCGCGCCGGCTGCGCAGCGGCACGAGCCAGAAGAACAACATCGTGCTCGCGTTCGTCACGAGCTTCGAGGCGCCGCTCAGCCTCGCCAATCACCTCATCATGGCATTGCGCCAACTGGTCGATGGTGACGGCCGGGGATCGAACGGCATGACGTTTTCCGTCATGGTGGAGATGTTTCCCGCCGGGCAGCTCAAGGACATGCCCGGGATCCTGACGGGCGATCACTTCAACGCCGCGATCATCACGAACACGACCCCAGAGGACGATCAGTTCCTCAACCGCTCCCATCTGCCGTATCCAGTCGTGCTCGTGAACCGCGCCATCCCGCGCTATTCGTGTGTCGTCGAGGATCCCGAGGCGGGCGGCCTGGCGGCCGGCGCGTTGCTGCGCGGCAGGCGCCGCAATCCGGCCGTGCTGCACGGCACGCCCCTCACGCAGACCACGCAGAACCGCGTCGATAGTTTTGTCCGGGCGGCGGCAGGGCAGCTGGGCCGGCCGCCTCTGGAAATCGTCGCCGGCAAACTGTCGGAGACGGCCGCCTACGACGCGATGATGCGGTTCCTCGCGCGCGGTGAGCGGATCGACGGGCTGTATGCGGTGACCGACGGCATGGCGCTCGGTGCGTACCACGCGATCAAGGAGAAGGGGCTCGGCATTCCCGGGGACATCGCCGTCGTCGGGGTGGGCGATTACGATATCTCCGCGTTTTTCGATCCGCCGCTCTCCGTCGTCGGCGTGCAGCGCAGCGAACTCGGCAAGGAGGCGAGCCGGCTGCTGATGCGGCAGCTCGAGGAGCCCGGCCTGCCGCCGTTGAAGGTGGAGATTCCCGTCGACTCGATCATGCGCGCCTCGACGGGGGCGTAATGGACCGGCTGGCGTCGGGCCGTGGCGCCTGCAGGCTCGGTCGAGGGCTCCGCGAATTGTGCTTGAGCCTAAATCGATTTAGCATCTCGTGTTTTTTGCCTGACCCCGGGCCGTTGCCACGCTTCGTCAACCCCGACCCGCCGATCACCCAAACCCTCCCGCCATGAACCACAGAAACCCCTCGTCTTCCGTCCTCCCGCGGCGTTCCCCGCCCGCGTTCGCCGCCGTGTTTGTTGCGATGATTTCGTTCTTGCTGGGCAGTATCCAGGCGGCGGACACCGCGTCCGGCGTGATCACCGGCACGGTGAGCAACACCGCCACGGGCAATCTTCTTCAGGGCGCCCGGATTGAAGTGCCGGCTCTCGGCCTCTCGGCTCTCACCGACAACACCGGGCGCTACGTGCTGGCGGTTCCGGTTGGCAGTCATGACGTCGTGGCGTCGTACACCGGTCTCGACACCCTGCGGCGCACGATCGCGGTCACGGCGGGAACGCGGGCCGCGCAGAATTTTGATCTCACGACCGGGATCTATCAGCTGCAGGAATTCAAGGTGACGGGTGAACGCGAGGGCGGGGCGGCCGCGATCACGGCGCAGCGCAATGCCGACAACGCCAAGAACATCGTCGCGATGGATTCATTCGGCAATCTGCCCAACATGAGCGCCGGTGAACTCGCCATCCGGCTGCCGGGGGTCGCGGGCAATCTCGATGACGAAGGTAACGTGACTGGTCTCACCGTGCGCGGCATGGGACCGACGTTGAATCGCGTCACGGTCGACGGCGGACTCATTTCGAACGTCGGCGGCATGAACCGCCAGTTCCAGACGCACTCGCTGACGGGCGCGATGTTCGAGCAGCTCGAGGTCATCAAGGGCCACACGCCCGACACCGGCGCCGATTCGCTCGGCGGCACGATTAATCTGAAGACGCGCTCGCCGCTCTCGATGCGCGAAAAGCGTCGCGTGACCTACAGCGCCTCGGCCCGCCTGGCGCCGTCGTTCACCCAGCAGATTCCGCTGCGCGAAGAGCACCGGGTGCATCCGTTGGTCAATGTCGGCTACCAGGAAGTCTTCGGCGTGCTGGGCGGCGAACGGAATCTCGGCGTCGCGCTGAACTTCTTCTACAGCGAAAACGTCGCGGGGTATTTCCGGACGATCCGTGACTTTGAAAACACCGCCAACCAGCCCGCGTACCTTTGGGACTATCGCACGCAGGATGCGTACAACAACCGCATGCAGGGCAGCGTGAATCTCAAGATGGATTACCGGCTGTCGCCGACGACGAAGATTTCGTTCAACACGATCTACAACGATGCCAACGAGCCGTTCAACCGGCTGTACGAGACGCGCGCGTTCACCGGCAACCAGAGCACGGTGCCGAACGCCACGACCTCGGGCGTCGTGCCCGGCTACACCAATCGGATCACGACCGTGCGGCCGGTGGCCGCGGCGACGATCGATGTCACCGAGACGATGTTCAGCTTCTTCAACCGCACGCGTCAGTTCGATCTCGGGGTCGAGCACGAGTTCGGCGCCTTCGAAATCGATTACAACGCCGCGTACAGCCAGACGCACAACAACCTCGGCAGCGGCAAGGGCGGCACGCTGACGAACCGGCTCACCGGTGCCGGCTGGATTCTCGATCGCACGCAATCGGATCTTTATCCGCGCTTCCTGCCGAACGGCGGACCGGATTTCACCAATCCCGCGAACTACCGGCCCAACGGCCAGTTCAACACCCGCAACAACGATCGCGACGTCGAGATCAAGGAGGCGCGCGGGAATGTGCGGTACCGGCTGCCGACCTCGCTCCCGGTGTTCGTCAAGACGGGCTTCAACTGGCGCGAGCAGATGGCCCGCGAAGTGAGCCGCACGCGGCGTTGGAATTACACCGGCACCGCCGCGCTCCCCGCCGATCCCTCGATCATCACCTGGGATTCGCTGAAGACGGGCCGGCGCATCCCGCAATGGGAGGCCGCCCAGTTCGTCGCCGCCGAGGTCCCGAACTCACCGTCGCTCTGGAGCGAGGATGTTTATTACAGCGCCTCGACCAATTACACCGGCACGCGATCCGTGACGGAGACCGTCACCGCCGGCTACGTGATGGGTCAGGCGAAGGTCGGCCGCCTCGGCCTGCTGAGCGGCGTGCGCTTGGAGAAAACGGAGGACGCCAGCTGGGGCTGGGTCCGTAACCGCACCGGCAGTACGGCAGCACAGCAGGCGGCCGATCCGATCGGCTCCGCGAATCGCGACTACGCCAACACGCGTCGCACGCTCGAGGGCGATTACACGAAGTCGTTTCCCAGTGCGCACCTGACCTACGATGTCACGCCGAGCATCAAGGCCCGGTTGAGCTGGTCCACGAGTTTCGGTCGCCCGGCGCTGACGAATTATCTGCCGAACGAAACGGTCAGCGAGGCGAACCAGACGATCACGATCAACAACCCCAGCCTCAAGCCGCAGACTGCGCGCAACTGGGACGCCTCCCTCGACTACTACTTCGAGCCGGTCGGCAATTTCTCCGTGGGTTGGTTCCACAAGGAGATCAAGGACTACCTCGTTTCCGGCATTAACATTGGCACGATCGGCACCGGCGCGAACAACGGTTACAACGGCGATTACGCCGGACTCACTGCGCTCACGACGCGCAACGCCGGCACCGCTTATGTTCAGGGCTGGGAACTCAGCTATCAGCAGCAGTTCACCTCGCTGCCCGGACTCCTGCGCGGCCTGGCGTTTTCCGCGAATTACACCTCGCTCGAGACGCATGGCGACTTCGGCGGCACGACGACCCGCTCCACCGGCGAGGTGCCGCAGTTCATTCCGCGCACCGGCAATGTCAGTCTCTCGTGGCAGTATCGCGGCTTCAACGCCCGCGTGCTCGCGAACTACACCGGCGATTACATCAACGCGTTCACCGACGGCAGCCCGGCGCGCAATCAATACCGCTTCAAGCGCACGATCATCAATCTCGGCGCCGGCTACCAGTTCTCACCGCGACTCGGGCTCACGCTCGACGTCACGAACCTCTTCAACGAACCCGTCTCCTTCTATCGCGGCGTGCGCGATCAGGTCGAACGGACGCTCATCACCGGCACGACGCTCACCTTCGGCGTCACGGGCCGTTTCTGACCTCGGCGGAGCGGCTGCACTGCTCCCCGGGGATCACGCCGCGCACCGCCGGGGCATCCCGCCCGCGCCGGCCAAATAGCTTTGACAAGGCTAAATCGATTTAGGAAATGACCGCCGTTTGCCGCCCCCCCCCCTCGGCCAGGAAAGATTCCGGAAGGGGCGTGGCCACTTGTCTACCTGCAGCGCGAACCCCCCTCGAAAGTAGCACTATGAAATCATTCCTCCCACCCCGCCTTTGGTGCGGCCTTGGCGTCGCCGCCTGTTTGATGACGGCAGTCGGGCGACTCCACGCCCAACCGGCCAAAACTGCGTCGACGGCGGGTGAGCAACCGATCCAACTGACGCCCTTCTCCGTCAGTGCGGAGAAATCCGCCGGCTACCGGGCCTCGTCGGCTTCCACCGCGACCCGCACGAACACCGCGATCATCGATATTCCGCAGACGGTCGACATCGTCACCAAGGAGTTCTGGAGCGACATCGGCGCCACCACCTTCGATCAGTCGTTCAAGTACCTTGCGAACGTCTTTGTCCGGAATCGCTATGCGGGCAACGGCGACAATGTCAGCCTTCGTGGCTTCGAGACCGCGGGCTCCATTTCGGTGGATGGCGTGCGCATGGGAAACAACAAGCGCGACCTGGTTGGCTATGAACGACTGGAAGTCGTGAAGGGTCCGCCGTCGGCCGTGCAGGGCCGCGCGGGTGGCACCGGTTTGCTGAACTACCTGCTCAAGAAGCCCGAGCTGGGAGTGGCGGCGTCGTCGGTCAAATACGCCTTCAGCTTCGACGAAGCCGACAGTGCGATGCACCGGGTGGAGTTTGATTCCAACTACGGCGGCGACAAGAACAGCAAGTTTGCGGTGCGCGCGGCCGGCTCCGTGCAGAATGGCGATGACTATATCAAGTTTCACGAGGTCAAGAGCTACGCTCTCTATCCGTCCTTCAGGTATCAACTCGCGCCCCGGACCGAACTCGTGCTGACGTCCGAATTGCTGAGCCTCAGCACCCCTTCGCGCGAAGAGGGGCACGGCTTTGCGATTTATCCGGAAAAGGCGCGACGCCGGGTGGGCATTTTCAATAACTCCACGGACCCGATCACGGCGCTCGGCCTGCCCTACGACTTCAACATCGCGGGGCCGGGCAGCGTCGACAAAAACAAGATCGCAAACGCGACGCTCTTCCTCACCCACCAATTCGCCAAGTGGCTCGATTTCCGGCAGGTCGCGAACATCCGATATTTCGGCTACGACCAGCGCTACTTCACCGGTGAGGACAACACCCGAATCATCGCCAACTCCCAGTCGCAGGCCGCGAATGGCTGGCGCCGGGGCCAGACCTACCAGGGCGACGTGATCGCCAAGTACTCCTGGAGCGACGTGCTGACCGGCATGACCATGGTCGGCTACTCCTACGATGACGGTGCCCAAGCCGATGCGTTCTTCAACGGCGTGCCGAATGCTCCCTTCAACACGCTGAACATGGCGGCGATCAAGGCCGCGGGTAACAGCGCCTCGTTCTACAATGGCCGGGTGGCCAACCTGCCGATCGCGAGCTCGACGGAGAACAAGAATTACGCGTACGGGCAGTATGTGCAGCAGGACTTGGGCTTCTTCAAGAACCGCCTGCTGCTTACGGGCGGTCTTCGCGCGGACCACAGTGCCACGGGGACCAGCAGCCGTTTGAGCGGTCTGCGTACCGCCGCGGCCAACGTCACCCTCAACTCCCATCGCTACGGGGTCACGTTCAAGATTACCCCGGCGCTGTCCGTCTATGCCGTCAAGAGCGTGCAGAATGATGCGCCAGCCACGGTCGCCCGATACAACGGACTGATCCCCGGCGATCCGCGGTTGAGCGAGTTCTTCACCGTGACCCCTCTCGCCGAACTCAAGGAAGTGGGCGTCAAGGGCGAGACCTTTGCCGGCCGCCTCTCCTTCACGGTGACCTATTGGGAAATGATCAAGGCCGGCACCACGGTGAATACGCTCAGCAACGGCGTCTCCCAGGGGCAGAACGTCACGTTTGGCACCGTCTCCGTCATCGACGGAGCGAAGTCGAAGGGGTGGGAACTGACGGCCTACGGCAGCATCACGGACCGGCTCGCGGTCATCGCCAACTACACCGACTTGAACACCAGCCAGGGTTTCACCGGGCAGCAAAATTCCCTCGGCTGGACGACGGCATCCAACCCCGGGCGAATTCCGCTCCGCTTTGCGCCGGACTGGAATGCCAACGTTTTCCTCAAATACAGCTTCCGCGACGCGAAGGCCCAGGGTTGGGAAGTGAAGGGCGGCGTGTCTGCCATTGGTCCGCTCCTTACCCAGATCACGGGCTTCGGTCTCTCCAAGATTCCGGATAGCCAGCGGAGTTTCGATCTCGGCACCGGCTACCGCTGGCAGAGCTACAACTTCGACCTCATGGTCACGAATGTGACCAACGACCCGTTCCTGATCACGCGTGACCAAGCGCCGCGAACCTATCGCTTCAGTGTTTCGACCCGGTTCTAAGCCATGCAGCGCGAGTAAGCGCGGGAGGGGTTGTCTCCCGCGCTTGCTCTTCGCCCGGCACAGTTTCGGCCCTCCCTCCTGCTGACCCTTCCCTCCACCTTTATGAAGTATCGTTCCTGGTTTGGCCTCGTTTTGATGCTCGGCTTGAACGTCGGAGCCACCGTCCGTTCCGCGGAGGAAGTCCTGCCCCGCCTTGCGCACAACAACCCCGGCACGCTCGCCGATCTCGGCGTGGGCCTCTGGGCCTGGCCGCTGCCGATCGATTACAACCAGGACGGCCTGATGGATCTCGTCGTGGTGTGCACCGACAAGCCCTACAACGGCACTTGGTATTTCGAGAACAGCGGCGAGGTCGACGCGCAGCTCAAGCTGCCGATCTTCAAGCCCGCGGTGCTCATCGGGAAATCCGCGCCGTCGGTCGGCATCTCCTATGCCACCGGCGCACCGATCATCACCGCGACGGCGTCGGTGAAGAGCGGCGATATCTACAACTATCGCGCGAACGTGTATCCGGATTTCCTGAAGTCTCAGTTCAATGCGCCGGTGAAAGTGCCCGTGCCGGAGAAGGTGCTGACCGAGCCCGGCAACATCCGGCAGAACCAGTGGAAGTTCGTCGACTATGATGGCGATGGCGCGGTCGACGTGACCGTTGGCATCGATTTCTGGGGCGACTTCGGTCCGCTCAACGGTGGCGAGGGCGCGTTCAACGCCAGGGGCGAGTGGACCCGCGGAAAACTGCGCGGCTACGTTTACCTCCTGCGCAACACCGGCACGACGGCCAAGCCGGTCTATGCGCCCGCCGTGCGCCTGCAGGCCGGCGGCAAGGACATCGATCCGTACGGCATGCCGTCACCGAGCTGGGGCGACTTCGACGGCGACGGCGATCTCGACCTGATCTGCGGCGAGTTCCGCGACAGCTTCACCTACTATGAAAATACCGGCACGCGCACGAAGCCGGTCTACGCCGCCGGCCGCGCGCTCATGAGCGCGGGCGTGCCGCTCGTGATGGACCTCTGCATGATCACGCCGACCGCGGTCGACTTCGACGGCGATGGCGATCTGGACATCGTGTCCGGCGACGAGGACGGCCGCGTCGCGTTCATCGAAAACACCGGCAAGGTGGTCAACGGCCAGCCGCAGTTTCTGCCGCCGCGGTACTTCCGGCAGTTCGCGGCCGACGTGAAGTTCGGCGCGCTGGCTACGCCGTATGCGGTCGACTGGGACGGTGACGGCGACGAGGACCTGATCACGGGAAATTCCGCGGGCTACATCGCGTTCATCGAGAATCTCGGTGGCACCCCGATCCGCTGGGCCGCGCCGCGCTATCTCAGCGCCGCGGGCAAACTCATTCGCGAGCAGGCTGGTCCCAACGGCTCGATTCAGGGACCGGCCGAGGCCAAGTGGGGTTATTCGATTCTCAGCGTGGCGGATTGGGACGGCGACGGCCTGCCCGACATCATGACCAACGGCATCTGGGGAAAAATTATCTGGTACAAGAATGTCGGCACGCGCACCACGCCGAAGCTGGCCGCCGGCCAACCCGTGGAGTTGACACTGCCCGACGGCGTGCCGACGCCCGCGCTCGCGGGCAACTGGTGGAAGCCGCAGGGCCGCGAGCTCAGCACGCAATGGCGCACCACGCCGCAGATGATCGACTGGAACGGCGACGGTCTGATGGATCTCGTGATGTCCGACCCGGATGGATACCTAGCGCTGTACGAGCGCAAGCGCGGGGCGGGTGGGGCGCTTTCGCTCCTGCCGGCGCAGCGCGTATTCTGGAGCGAGGGCGCGAGTGTCTTCGACAGCAACGGCAAGCCGCAGAACAAGGAGTCCGGGCTGCTGCGGCTGAACGACGGCATCTTCGGTCGTCGCGGCCGGCGCACGTTTTGCACCGTCGATTGGGACGGTGACGGCAAGATGGACATCCTGATGAACAGTGCGCCCAACGTGAATTTCTTCCGCGCCCTTGGTCGTGACGCACAGGGCCGCTGGACGTTCAAGGACGAGGGTCCGGTCAGCACGCACGTTCTCGCCGGTCACGCCACCAAGCCGACCGTGGGCGACTGGAACAAGGACGGGATTCCCGACCTGCTCATCGGCGCCGAGGACGGATTTTTCTATCAGGTGAAGAATCCGCGCGCCAAACGGTAGGTCGGCTTATCCCCAAGTCGCCGCCGTTCCAGGCGCCGCGAGAAATCGCGGCGCTTTGAGGACAACGCTCCCTGCCATCAACTCTCTATCCATGCACACGTCCTATCGACCGGGTGGAATCTATTCCGCCCAATGGCTCCCCACTGATTCCGCCGGCCGGCTCGACCGTTCCGCCCTGGCTGCGCATCTCGCGTTCGAGAAACGCGCCGGCATCGACGGCGTGCTCGGACTGGGGAGCACCGGCGAGTTTCCCCATTTCTCCCCGGATGAGCGCAAGCAGGCGCTCGCGGCGGTGGCCGAGCTGGCGGCGCCGCTGCCGGTGATCGCGAACATCACCGACATCCGGCCCCGCGCCGCGATCGAGCTGGGCCGCTTCGCGAAGTCGCTCGGACTGCCGGCGGTCGCGCTGATGCCGCCGATCTTCTTCCCGATGTCGCAGGATGACATCCTCGCGTATTTCCTGCATGTCGCCGAGGCCGTCGACCTGCCGGTGATGCTGTATAATTTTCCCGAGCTGTGCGGCAAACGCATCGACCTCGCGACCATCGCGGCGTTCGCGGATCGGGCGCCGATGTGCGCGATCAAGCAGAGTGGCGGCGAGTTCGCCTATCACCGCGACTTGATCGCGCTCGGCAAGGAGAAGGGCTACGTCGTCATGTCGGGCGCTGACACCCGGCTCACGGAAGTGTTCGCGCTGGGCGCCGCCGGCTGCACGGGCGGTCTGGTCAACATTGTGCCGGAGCTCATGCTCGACATTCACCGGTGCAGCGCGGCTGGACGTCCGGCGGACGCGGCGGTGTCCGCGGCCCGGATGGTCGAACTCGGCAAGGTGATCGATCAGCTCGCGTTTCCGCCCAACGTGTCGGCCGGGCTGGCCGCCCGCGGCTACAATCCGGGAACTTCAAAATCGATCCTCTCGGCGAAGTCCCAGGCCATCTCGCGGAAGATTGAGACGGAGCTGCGCGCGCTCTTCGTGCAATGGGGCCTGGCGGTCGCTTCGCTCTAATCTCAGATTTGAAATCTGAGATTTCAGAGTTCAACCCCGCCGCGCTCTGAGTTTCAGTTTCGCGTCTCAGATCTCGGATCCCGGGGTCTGAGATTTTATATTTCAAATTTCAGATCGAAGGTCTCGAAGTTCAGGATGTAAGTCTCCTACCTCACCTGCCAGGTCACTCGTTTCAGGTCTCGGATTTCAAATCTCAGATCTCAAATTTCAGATCTCAGATCCCCCAACCCCGCCGCTCGATGTCACCTCCGTCCAACGCCGTTCGCTACGCCTGGTTTGTCGTCGCGCTGCTTTTCCCGGTCGCGCTGCTCAACTACCTCGATCGCCAGATGCTCGCGACGATGAAGGCATCCATGGTCGGCGACATCCCGACCATCGCGAACAAGGCCGACTGGGGCCTCGTGCTGGGCAGCTTCAAGTGGACCTATGCGTTGCTCAGCCCGTTTGCCGGTTACGTCGCGGATCGGCTCGGCCGCCGCTATGTGATCGCGGCCAGTCTGTTCGTGTGGTCGGCGGTGACGTGGTGGACCGGCCATGTGACGACGTTCAACGAACTGCTTGCGGCACGCGCGCTCATGGGCATCAGCGAGGCCTTTTATATCCCGGCGGCGCTCGCCCTGATTTCCGATTACCATCCGAGCAGCACGCGCTCGCGGGCCGTGGGCGTGCACCAGACGGGCATTTATCTCGGTCAGATCCTCGGCGGCTTCGCCGGTTACATGGCGGACTCCCCGGATCACGGCTGGCGCTGGGCATTTTCGACCTGCGGCATGATTGGAGTCATCTACGCGCTGCCGCTGCTGGCCCTTCTGCGCAATCCCGAGCGCCCGGCGGAAACGATCGCGGAAAAGGCTGACAAGGTGGCCCACGGCGGCGTCGTGCGCGGGCTGTTGACGAACCGCAACTTCCTGCTGCTCGTCCTTTATTTCACGCTGCCGGCGATTGCAGGCTGGGTCGTGCGCGACTGGATGCCGGAAATCTTGCGCGAGAAATTCAGCCTCGGCCAGGGCAAGGCCGGCATGAGCGCCATTCTCTATGTGCAGCTCGCCTCGATCGTCGGTGTCGTGTTGGGCGGTTCGCTCGCGGATCGATGGATGCGGCGCTCTTCGCGCGGACGCATCTACGCGAGCGCGATCGGCATGACCTTGTTCCTGCCCGCGCTGTTCAGCGTCGGCAACGCCGGGACGCTCGGCATTGCCATCATCGGGTTGATCGTCTTCGGCATCGGCTGGGGTTTCTTCGACTGCAACAACATGCCGATCCTCTGCCAGATCACGCGGCCCGAACTGCGCGCCACCGGCTACGGCATCATGAATCTCGTCAGCATCAGTTGCGGCGGCTTTGGCGACTGGGCGTTCGGCGCGCTCCGCGATCGGCACGTGCCGCTCAATATGATTTTCGGCACCTTCGCCGGCATCGCGCTGCTGTCGGTGTTCGTCGTCCTGCTCATCAAGCCCAACGAAGAGAAACCCGCGCCCAAGCCCGCGGCGTGATGTTTCCCGACCTGAGTCTCGGTTGCTGGAGCGGACGCGGTTCCCCTGTGGACCAACCCAACTCTCCGCATTTTTTCGAATTCGATCCCACCTCCCCATGAAATCCCTGCTCCCCCTGCTCGTCCTGGCCGGTTCCTCTCTCGCGCTGGCGGCGAATCCGCCCGCGTTGCTCACGCACGAGTTCATCTATGAGCAAGCCCCGTATCCATCCTGTCATGCCTCGACCATCGTCGAGAGCGCGCAGGGCGGGCTGATTGCGGCGTGGTTCGGCGGCACGGCCGAAAAGAATCCCGACGTGGGCATCTGGGTGTCGCATTTCGATCGGGCGAAGCACGCGTGGCTGCCGGGCGTCGAGGTCGCCAACGGCGTTCAGGCCAACGGCAAACGCCACCCCACGTGGAATCCCGTGCTGTTCCAGCCGCGCGGCAACGCGCCGTTGATGCTCTTCTACAAGGTCGGTCCCTCGCCGCAGACGTGGTGGGGCGAAGTGCGCACCTCGACTGACGGCGGCAAGACGTGGAGCGCGGCCCGGCGTTTGCCCGATGGCATTTACGGCCCGATCAAGAACAAGCCCGTGCAACTGGCCGACGGCACGATTCTCTCGCCGACGAGCGACGAGACCGACGAGAAGCCGAGCAAGTGGCGGGTGTATTTCGAGCGCAGCACCGACGGCGGCGCGACCTGGGCCAAGACCCCGTTCCTCAACGACGGCATCGCGGTGGGGGCCATTCAGCCGAGCATTCTCTTCCACGATTCCATCGGTGGCGCGAAACTGCAGGCGATCGGTCGCACGCGGCAGGGCAAGGTCTTCACCGTTTCATCCGACAACGCCGGCAAGACCTGGGGCGCGATGTCACTGCTCGATGGCTTGCAGAATCCCAACTCGGGCACCGACGCGGTCACGTTGAAGGATGGTCGCCACCTCATCGTCTACAATCCCGTGCCGAAGGGCCGGACCCCGCTCAAGGTCGCGGTCTCACGCGATGGCCAGCAGTGGAAAGATGTGATCACGCTCGAAGATCAGCCGGGCGAATATTCCTATCCCGCGGTCATCCAGACGAGCGACGGACGCGTGCACATCACCTACACGTGGAAGCGGCAGCGCGTTCGCCACGCGGTGATTGACCCGGCCAAACTCTAGCCGTCGGCGCACGCTGCGTCGGTCCCGTCATGCGCCGATTGCTCGCCGCGATGTCCAGCACGCTTGCGTCCGTCGGTCTTGCCGCCGCTCCGGTCGAGCGGCAGCTCACGCACGCGCCGCACGGCCACGTGCTGACCAACGTCAACGTGTGGTCGCCGGACAGCCGCTGGATTGTCTACGACGTCCGCACGGTCGACAGCACGTTCGACGGCACGCGGATTGAACAGGTCGACGTCACCACCGGAGGGATACAGGTTCTGTACGAAGCCCGGAACGGCGCCGCCTGCGGGGTCGTCACCTATCACCCGCGCGAACCGAAGGTCGTGTTCATCCACGGCCCGGAGCAGCCCGGCCCCGACTGGACCTACGGCATGACGAGACGGCGCGGTGCGGTTGTCGCCGTGAATCGCCCGGGCGAGGCCGCCGCGCTCGACGCCATGAACTACGCGCCGCCGTTCACGCCCGGCGCGTTGCGCGGTGGTTCGCATGTCCACGTCTTCAGTCCGGACGGCGCGTGGGTGAGCAACACGTACGAGGACGACGTGCTCGCCCGCCTCGGACCGGCGGCGCCTGGGAGCGGGCACGACGTCAACCAGCGCAACGTCGCGGTCTCGGTGCCGGCGCCGCGTCCTGACGGCGTGCGCGTCGCGCGCAGCCATGCGCGCAATCACGACGGTGATTATTTCTCGGTGCTCGTGACTCGCACCGTGAACCAGCCGCGTCCGGGCTCCGATGACATCAGCCGCGCGTATGAGGAAGGCTGGGTGATCGGCACCGACGGCCGGCGCGCCCTCGCGTTTCTCGGCAACGTCACCGCACCCAACGGGCGTGAGCACGCCGAGGTGTTCATCGTCGATCTGCCCGCCGATCTCACGCGCGCCGGCGACGGCCCGCTCGAGGGCACCGCTACGCGCCGGCCCGCGCCGCCGGCGGGCGTGGGACAACGGCGGCTGACGTTCACCGGTGGGCGCAAAAATCCTGGCGTGGCCTCGAGTCCGCGGCACTGGCTTCGCGCGTCGCCGGACGGCACGCAGATCGCGTTTCTCATGGCGGACGAGGCCGGCGTGACGCAGCTCTGGACGGTGTCGCCGCGCGGCGGCGAGCCTCGCCCGATCACGCGCAACCCCGCGCCGGTGGCCTCGGCGTTTACCTGGAGTCCCGATGGTCGGACGATTGCGCATGCGATGGACGGCAGTGTGTGCGTGACCGACGTGGCGAGCGGTCGCACGCAGCGTCTGACCGCGGCAGCAGCCGGCGCAGTCCTGCCGCTCGCGTGTGTATTCGCTCCGGACGGACGCTCGATCGCCTTCATGCGCAATGTCGCGCACGGGAGCGCCGCGTTCACGCAGATCTTCGTCGTGTCGGCTGAGGCCGGCGCCGTCCGCTGATGTACGCGTCCCGCGCGCAATCGGGCCGGTCTCCGGCGGGGACGCGTGCGTCGCAGCATGGGTCACGTCTGCTTCGCTGCCTGGGCTTTGCCGCGGTCCGGGCCTTGGGACTGTTCGTCGTGGGATGGAATTGGAATTCGACCGTGGCAGCGGCCGCGACGGCGGACACAGGTCCGGCGGCCCCCAACATCGTTTTCATTCTCGCCGACGATCTCGGCTGGCGGGATCTGCGCTGCTACGGGAATCCGTGGCACGACACGCCGCACCTGGATCGCCTCGCGCGGGAAGGCACGCGTTTCACGCAGGGCTACGCGGCGGCGCCGATTTGCTCGGCGTCGCGCGCCGCTCTGCTCACCGGCCGTTCGCCGGCGCGGCTGGGCTTCGAGTTTGTGACCAAGCTGCCCACGGCGAAGCGTCCGACCGGGCATCTGCTGACGGGGCCGCCGTATCCGCTCAACCTGCCGTTGAGCGAAGTCACGCTCGGTGAGGTGCTCGGCGGCGCGGGTTACGCCACGGGCTATTTCGGCAAATGGCACGTCAGTGAACATTCGGGCGGCTATCTCGGCTGGTCGTCCACGCACGGCCCGCTGCAGCAGGGCTACTCGGTCGGCGCGGGCACGTTTGGCAGTCATCCGTACAGTTATGTTGCAACCCCGGCGGACAAGACGGCGTTGCTTCCGGCGGGCGATTACGGGAGTGATGCGCTGACCGATCAGGCGATCGCATTTCTGCAAAAACGCCGCACCGCGCCGTTTTTCCTGCATCTGGCGCACTATTATGTGCACGACCCGGTGCACACGCGCGCACCGTGGTTGCTGGACAAATACACCGCGCGAATGCCGGCTGGCGCTGATCCGCAGCGTGCGGCCTACGCCGCCATGGTCGAAACGCTCGATCATCTCGTGGGCCGCGTGCTCACCGCGCTCGACGAGCTGGGTCTGCGGGAAAACACCCTCGTCGTTTTCACCTCCGACAACGGCGGCCACCCGGCGTATTCCGCCAACGGTCCGTTGCGCGGGAGCAAGTGGAACCTGTACGAGGGCGGCGTGCGCGTGCCTTGGATCGTGCGCTGGCCGGGCCGGGTGCGTGCGGGTGCGAGCAGCGACACGCCGTTCATCGGCACTGACCTGCTGCCGACGCTCGCGGCGGCGGCCGGCGCGACGCTGCCGCGCGCGGTGACGCTCGACGGCGTCAATGTGCTGCCGGTCTGGCGTGGCGCCACGGAAGGTCCGACTGATCGGGAGCGAGCGTTCGTCTGGCACTTTCCCTATTATCATCCGGAGACGGGCTACGCGAAGGCGAAGCCGGCCATCGGCGTCGATGACTTCGCGGTCAGCCAGACGCGCCCGCAGGCCGCGATCCGGATCGGCGAGTGGAAGCTCGTGCACTTCTTCGAGGACGGCCGCGACGAGTTGTATCACCTCGCGGCCGATCCCTCGGAGCAGAGCGATCGCGCGGCGCGCGAACCGGTTCGCTCCAAAGAGTTGCGCCGCCGCCTTGACGCGGAACTCCTGCGGGTGGGCGCGCGGCGGCCGACGCGCGCGCCCTGAAAGACGTGGGACGGCGAACGAGCTTCAGCGCCAAGGTAGCGGGAGCATCCTGCTCCCGTTGGCCGTAAGGGGAGCAGGATGCTCCCGCTACTGGGTGGGTGGCGCGTCATGATTGTCCGGTTGCTTCAGAACGTTCCCTACGCGCCAAAGATCCACGTGGAACGTAATCCTGTCGCTGCACGCCGACGGGTTGCAGGAGCGCGCCGTCCTGTCCTTGCCTTGGCCCTGCGGGCCCGCCTCACTGCTCGCACGGCACGTCGCCGTGGAGGTGTTTCCGGAAAGTCAGCAGCGTCCCCGTCCCCATGAACGTTCGATTCCTTTCTCGCCTTGTTCTCGTCCTGGCTGGCAGCGCGGCGACTGCGTGGGCCGATATCACGCTGGCGCCGCTGTTCCGCGACGGCGCGGTGCTGCAACGCGATCAGCCGCTGGTGGTGTGGGGACGTGCGGCCGCGGCGGAAAAGGTGGAGGTGAAGTTTCGCAGCCAGACCGTGTCGGTGATCACCGCGGCCGACGGACGCTGGCGGGTCACGCTCGCGCCGGAAAAGGCCGCGATCGTCCCCGCGGAACTCGTCGCGACCGGGGCCAACACTGTCGTGGTGCGCGACGTTCTCGTCGGCGATGTGTGGCTGTGTTCGGGCCAGTCGAACATGGCCATGATGGTGCGCTCTTCGGCTGACGCGGATCGCGAGATTGCCGCCGCTAATTTCCCCCTGATTCGTCACTTCAAGGTACCCAGTGTGGTCGCCGAGCGTCCGGCGTCGGATGTCGCAGGCGCTTGGGCGGTCTGTTCGCCGACGACGGTGGGAACGTTTTCCGCGGCGGCGTATTATTTCGCCCGCGACCTGCACCAGAAATCCGGCGTGCCAATCGGGCTGGTGAACAGTTCCTGGGGCGGCACCCAGATCGAAGCGTGGATGAGCGAAGCGGCGCTGCGGGCCGATCCCGCGGGCAAAGAGGTTTATGCCCGTTGGGAGGCGCGGCTCGCGGAGTATCCGGCGAAGATGACCGAGCACGCCGCGGCGCTGGCGAAATGGGAGGCGGCGAAGGCCGAGGCTCAGGCGGCGGGAAAAAGGTTTGCCCGCGCGGCGCCGGCCAAGCCCGAGGGTCCGGGTAGTCGGTGGCTGCCGGGCGGTCTCTACAACGCCATGATCGCGCCGCTCGTGCCGTACGGCCTGCGCGGGATGCTTTGGTACCAGGGCGAGACCAATGCCGCGCGCCATGCCGAGTATGCGTCGCTGTTCACCGGCATGATCAAGCAGTGGCGGGCGGAGTTCGGTGAAAACCTGCCGTTCTACTTCGTGCAGCTGGCAAATTTCGAAAGCGGGATGGGCACCAAGGGCGACGTGTGGGCGCATCTGCGCGAAGCGCAGGCGCGCGCGCTGACCCTGCCGAACACCGGCATGGCGGTGACGATCGACGTCGGCGAGCCGAAGGACATTCATCCGAAAAACAAGCAGGCCGTCGGCCGGCGGCTCGCGCTGCATGCGCGGAAGCACGTCTTGGGCGAGAAGATCGAAACCGACGGTCCGCTGTTCACCGGCGCGAAGCCGGACGGTGGGGCGATGCGCGTGACGTTCTCGCATGCGGGCGGACTCAAGCTCGAGGCCCCGCAGGGCGATGGGCGGGTGGCGTTTGAAATCGCGGGAGCCGACAAGGTATTCGTTCCGGCCGAGGCGCGGATCGACGGCCGGGCGGTCATCGTAAGCGCGGCGTCGGTGCCGGCGCCGGTCGCCGTGCGGTACGCGTGGCGCAATTCCCCCGACGCGCGCCTGTTCAATGCCGCCGGCCTGCCCGCCGCGCCGTTTCGTTCCGACAAGTGGTGAAATGAACGCAAGCCCGGGAGCGCAGGCGGTCCGCCTGCTTCTGTTCAGCCCAACGCCTCAGCTTATACCCATCGCTCCTTGCTTTTGGACTTCTGGATCGATCGTGGCTACGAGCGCCAGCGAGTGGCTGTTCGGCCACTCGCTGGCGCTCGTAGCCACGGCTAAAGTCCAAAGGCAAAGAGCGATTGGTATTAAATCTATGAAAGCTTGTTTCATTCTCCCCCTGGCGCTGGCCCTCGGAGCCTCGGCCCGGGCGCAAATCATCGAGGAAATTCCGCTGCAGCCGCCGCTGCCGGCCAACGCGCCACAGACGATCGAGGAGGTCGTGTACCGGCACGGCAACTACGACGACCGCGGCTTCAACCGCGCCGTGCAGAAAGTCACCGTGCCCACGCTGACGGTGTACCGTCCCGCGAAGCCGGCCGCCCGCGGCGAGGCACTCATCGTGTGCCCGGGCGGTGGATACAGCTACGTGGCGATCGATCGCGAAGGTCACGCGCTAGGCCGTTATTTTTCCGCGCGCGGCATCACGGTGGCGGTGCTGAAATACCGCCTGCCGGATCCGTCCGTCACGAAGGACGGCCTGCCGCTCAGCCAGCAGGATGCGCTCGCCGCGGTGCGTTACGTGCGGAATCGCGCTCAGGAATGGAACCTCAATCCCAAACGCATTGGCATCCTCGGTGGATCCGCGGGCGGACATCTCGCCGGGAGCGTGGGCGTGCTCGGCCAGGCGGCCGATGGCACGCGGCCCGATTTTGTGACGCTGCTTTATCCGGTGATCTGCCTGGAAGGGCCGTACGCGCATCAGGGCTCGCGGACGAAACTGCTGGGGGCGTCGCCGTCGCCCGAGCGGATCGCGGAGTATTCCCTTGAACGCCGGGCGCGGGTCGATCTGCCGCCATACTTCTTCGTGCACGCGAAGGACGACAAGGGCGTGCCGCGTCAGAACAGCGAACTCTTCGCCGCGGCACTGAAGGAGAAGGGCGTCCCGGCCGAGGTCATGATCGTGGAAACCGGCGGACACGGTTTCGGGCTCGGACGCGACGCGGAGTCGGGGCGCTGGAAGGACGCGTTTCTCGCGTGGCTGGGGAAACTGCCATGACGCCGACGTTGTTCCGACGTGGACTGCTGCTGGCCACGGCGGCGATCGCGTTGACGCCGGTGCGCGCCGCGCCGATCCGCCCGCTGGCCAACGACTACATCGCGCTCGCGGAGTCGCCTGATCCGCAGGGCATGCCGCTGTACACACCGAGCATTCTCCGGTTGGACGGCGGCCGGCTGGTCGCGGCCTACGAACGCGGTGGCACCGGGCGGGCGAACAACGCGGCGTATGCGTTCATCCTGACCTCGGACGATCACGGCCGGACGTGGACCCAGCGGGGCGCGCTGCGCATGACGCACGCGCGGCTCTTCACCGCGGGAAAGTCGGTTTACTATCTCGGGCAGAAGGGCGATCTGCAGATCGCGCGATCGGATGATCGCGGCGAGACGTGGAGTGGACAGGTGGCGTTGACGCAGGGGCAGTCCTGGCATCAGTCCGCCTGCAATGTGTGGCACGCGAACGGTCACGTCTATCTTGTGATGGAGCGGCGCGTCGGGAAGGACAACAAGGCGTGGCCCGTGGGGTCGCTCGCGCCGGTGTTGCTGCGGGCGCGTGAAGACGCGGATCTCACGCAGGCGACAAACTGGACGTTTGCGAGCGAGCTCGTGTTTGCGGATTTGATTCCTGGATACAGACAGAACCAGCCGGAGCTCGAGTATTTCGGCGTGCCTTTTTTCCCGCAGGCTTTTCCGGATCGGCATCCGGTCGCGACCAGTCCGAAACGTCGCACAAATTCGCCGATGGGCTGGCTCGAAACCAATGTGGTGCAGATCACCGATCCGAATCACCTTTGGTTCGATCCCGCCGGTCGCACCTTTCATCTGTTCATGCGCGCGCACACGGCCGGAACGGGCTACGCGGCGCTAGCAAAAGTCGTGGAGCACGCCGACGGCTCAATGACGACCCAGCTGGAGCGCGCCCCGTCGGGGAAAACCCTGCTCTTCCTCCCGATGCCGGGCGGGCAGATGCGTTTTCATGTCTGCTATGACGCCACGACGAAACTCTACTGGCTGCTCAGCTCGCAGGCGACCGACTCGATGACGCGGCCCGACCGCTTGCCGCCGGAGCGCTACGATCTGCCCAACAACGAGCGCCATCGGCTCGTCCTGCATTTCTCGAAAAACATGGTCGACTGGTGCTTCGCCGGCGCGGTGGCGATCACGGCTTCACCGAAGGAGGCGCGGCACTATGCGAGCATGGACATCGACGGTGACGACCTGGTGATCCTGTCGCGCAGTGGCGATGCGCGGGCGAAGAGCGCGCACGACGGGAACCTCATCACGTTTCACCGCGTGCGGGATTTCCGCGGCCTCGTTTACTGAGCGTCGGCAGTTCAACCGACCCATGCAGACGAGCCCCCGCGAATGACGCGAAGGGACGCGAATTTCGCCGGCTGCATTTCACGTTCTTCTCATTCGCGATCTTTAGCGTCATTCGCGGGCAGCTGAATTTTCCCGCATGGCTTAGAGGCCGACCTCGGTGCCGTGGTGGCGCTTCAGGTGCGCGACCATCCGGCCGATCGCGTCGATGCGCGCCTTGTCCTCGTTGCCATCCCGGACCTCGATGAGCTCGGTGGCCTTGCAGCCTGAGATCGGACAGCTGGCGCGAAAGTGGATCCGCCCGTCGGTCTCCGTTCGCTCTACCGTGACGCCGTCGGTCCAATGTTTGAGTTCCATGGTGGAGTGCGGACTCAAGGTCGTGTTTTCCCGACCGGATCGTCGATCTCCCTGACTACCGGAATTCCGGTAGTTTTTGGCTTTGCCATTCCGGAACCGGGAATCCAGCCGGTGGCGGTAAACCCTTGGTTGGGCGGGCGGGGAAAGCGCGTTCGTTCCGTGAGCCCGGTCTTGAAATAGCGCCAATAACGAGGGCTTCTGAATGCCGGCAAGAAGTGCGCAGATCAGGAGTGAAACCGGTGATCGTTTCAGCGTCGGCGAACGGGGCGTGATCCGGATGATGGTGTTGATCCGCAGCTGCTGGTGCGACGCAAGTAGTTCGCTCGCTGCGAGCCCCGAGATCAGGTGCGCACGCTGGCTGCGCGGGCGACTTTGAGCGAGTGCCGGACGGGCGGGCGGAACTGGGGAGGTCCCGGTGCGCTGCAAACGCAAAGGTGAAGGCATCAGCCCGCGAATAGCGCTTCACCGGAAGAGCCGCACGCCGATGCAGGCTTCAGACCATTTTCCAAACTCAACATCTCTCCCGATTGAACCCGTCCCCATTGCAGAGCGCCGAATCGGAAGCGAAGCCCGCCGAGGTGGAGGGAGCGAAGGGGGTGTTGGCGAAGCTGGCGCTGGAGTTGAACTTTGTGGAGGCGGGGAAGGACGCGGGGTTGTTGCCGGTGAACAGCTTCGTGGGGGAGCTGGAAGATTGGGTGAAGGGAGCAGGCGTGCCGGCGGAGATGAAGCGGGCGGTGGGAGTGGCGCGGACGTGGATCGACCGGCTGTTCGACACGACGGCGTGCTTCGACGCGGCGACGGTGACGAATCTGGGAGAGTGGCAGGCGTGGATGATGGCGGCGCTGCCGCGGTGGCGGAACGGGCAGGCGCTGGCGGCGCTGCCGGAAAAGTGGACGGAGGGAGCGACTGCGACTGCGACGAACCCAGCGGCCAGTCCCACGGCGACGGCACCGCAAGCGGCCACGTTCCCGCCGTTGAGCGTGGTGGCGGACGAGCGGGCGGAGTCAGCCGCAGCCGCCGCAGCCGGAGCGGAGCAGAGCGAGCCGGAGCTGACGTTGAATCTCTCGACGGACCAGGAGCTGTTGCGGGAGTTCATCAACGAATCGAACGAGCACCTGCAGAACATTGAAAACGGCGTCCTCGTGTTGGAGGAGCAGCCGGCGGATGCGGACACGCTGAACTCGATTTTCCGGGCGTTCCATACGTTCAAGGGCGGGTCGGGGTTTTTGAACCTGACGCCAATCAAGAGTCTGGCGCATGAACTGGAGTCGCTGTTGGACGCGGCGCGGCAGCACAAGCTGACGATCACCTCCGAGATCATCGATCTCATCCTGCAGGGCGGGGACACGCTGAAGACCTTCGTCGTGCAAATCGACGCGCAGTTGAACGGGAAGAACGCGGGCGACGTGATCCAGGTGCCGACGTTGGACTTGATCGCGCGGGTGAAGGTCGTGCTCGCGGATCCGTCCGCCGCCGCGAGTCTGCCGCCGGCGGCGCCGCGCGCCGCTGCGGCCGCAGTGGCCGTGGCGTCCGACAAGCCGAAGAGCACGGGAGCGGCCACGAATGGCGCCTCAGCCGCGGCGGGGTTCGTGAAAGTGGATACGACGAAACTGGACAGCCTGATCGATTTGGTGGGGGAATTGGTGATCTCGGAATCGATGGTGGTGCAGGATCCGGATCTGTTGAGCCTGCCGAGCCGGCATCTGGCGAGAAACCTGGCGCAACTCCGGCGAATCACGAGCGAACTGCAGCGGACGGCGATGTCGCTGCGGATGGTGCCGATCCGGGCGACGTTCCAGAAGATGACGCGCCTGGTGCGGGATCTGGCTGCGGCGCAGAACAAACAGGTGCAGCTGAACTTCAGCGGCGATGAGACGGAACTGGATCGCAACATCGTGGAGGCGCTCGGCGATCCGTTGGTCCACATGATCCGCAACTCGGCCGATCACGGCATTGAAATGCCCGAGGCCCGCGTGGCGAAGGGCAAACCCGCGGTGGGCACGATCCAGTTGCGGGCGTTCCACCAGGGCGGCAACATCGTGATTCAGATCGCCGACGATGGTGCGGGTTTGAACCGCGAACGGATCCTCGCGAAAGCGGTGGAGAAGGGGATCGTGAAACCCGGCGAGAGCCTGCCGGACAAGGACATCTTCGGGCTCATCTTTGCGGCGGGGTTCTCGACTGCGGAAAAGATCACCGACATCTCCGGCCGTGGCGTCGGGATGGACGTGGTGCGCCGGAACATTGAAAAGTTGCGGGGCAAGATCGACATCGAGTCGGTCGCCGGCAAGGGCACGACCTTCAGCATTTATCTGCCACTGACCCTGGCGATCATCGACGGGATGATCGTGAGCGTCGGAGGGGAGCGTTACATCATCCCGACCTTGTCGGTGCGGGAGTCGTTCCGCCCCCGGGCCGAGATGATCTCCACGGTGCATGAGCGCGCGGAAATGGTGAACGTGCGCGGCAAACTCTGTCCGCTCCTGCGGCTGTATCAGTACTTCAACCGGCCGACCGGCATCACCGATCCCACCAAGGCCATCGTCGTCGTCGTCGAATCGGGCCAGCAGATGCGCTGCCTCCTCGTCGACGAACTCCTCGGCAAACAGGAGGTCGTGATCAAGAGCCTCGGCGAATCGCTCAAACGCAACCGTGCCCTCGCCGGCGGCGCCGTCCTCGGCGACGGTCGCGTCGGCCTCATCCTCGACGTCGATACCCTCGTCAAACTCGACCCTGCTCCCGCTCTCGCCGCCTGAACGGTTCAAGGAAACGTAATCCAAGCCGAATAGACTATAAGAGACAATGGCGGTGCATCCGCCTCGTTCCGCCCTTCATCGTATGTCGACTGCAGTCCTCTCTCCCAAAACCCTGGTGGACCACGCCGGGAAGTACCTCACCTTTGTGCTGGGGCGCGAATATTATGGCCTCCCGGTGTTGAAGGTCAGGGAAATCATCCGGCTGTGCGAAATCACGCCGGTCCCCCAGATGCCTGACTACGTGAAGGGCGTCGTGAACTTGCGCGGCAAGATTATCCCGGTCACCGACCTGCGGCTGAAGTTCCGCCTCGCGAAGGCCGAGGACACCGAGCGCACCTGCATTGTGGTCGTGCAGATCAAGGCCCTCGAGGGCCCCCCGACGGTGATCGGGCTGATCGTCGATGCGGTCGAGGAAGTCGCCAATCTCACTGCGGCGGACATCGAGCCAACGCCCGACTTCGCGGGCAGCGTTGAGACCGGCTACATTCTCGGCATGGCGAAGGTCAAGGGCACGGTGAAAACCCTCCTCGACATCGACAAGGTGGTAGGCTCCGCGGGCTGAAACGCCTGGCCGCGCTCCATCCCTGAATACGCCGTCACCCTCTTAAAAGACCCTTGAAACTCACGACCAAACTCTACGCCGTCAGCGGCATCCTCGTCGCGGTGGCCGTCGCCATCGGTGCCATCGGCATCGTCGGTATCCAGAAGACCAATGCCGGTCTCGATACGGTGTACAACGACCGCGTGGTGCCGCTCAAGCAGCTGAAGGCGATTGCGGACGACTACGCCGTCGCGATCATCGACGCCGCGAACAAGGCGAATGCCGGCCTCTTCACCGCCGAGGAAACGCGCAAGGGACTCGAGACCGCCAGTTCCGCCATCAAGAAGAACTGGAAGGACTACACGGCCACGTCGCTTACAACGGAGGAATCCAAGCTGGCCGCGGAAGCCAACAAGCTCTTCGGCCCGGCCGATGCCGCCGTGGAGCGGTTCGCTTTGTATCTCGCCGGCAAGACGGGAAGTCTGAAAGGCCAGCTCGGCGATTTCGACGGGCCCCTTTATCAGCACATCGATCCCATCAGCGCGAAGATCACCGAGCTCGTCGACCTGCAGCTGCGCGTCGCCAGGGAGGAATACGACGCCGCCCACAGCCGGTTCATTTTTGTTCTCACTCTCTGCACGATTACGCTGTTCGTCGGCGTGACCATTGGCGGCGGACTCAGCTGGAAGGTCGTGCGTTCGACGACCTCCGTGCTGAAAGATGTCGCGCAGTCGCTCACGGATGGCGCCGCTCAAACCGCCTCCGCCGCCCGGGAGGTTTCCGGCGCGAGCCATTTCCTGGCGGAAGGTTCCAGCGAACAGGCGGCCTCCCTCGAGGAGACGAGCGCGTCGCTGGAGGAAATCTCGAGCATGACCAAGCGCAACTCGGAGAACGCGGGCAACGCCGCCGGTCTCGGCCGGCAGACGCGGGCCTCGGCCACGACGGGTCTCGAACGCATCGCGGAATTGGGTGCGACGCTCAGCGCCATTCGTGGTGCCGTGGGCGAGATGCAGAAAGCCGTCGGCGAGATGCAGTCCTCCAGCCAGGAGGTCGCGAAAATCATCCGCACGATCGACGAGATTGCCTTTCAGACCAATCTGCTCGCGCTGAACGCGGCGGTGGAAGCCGCGCGCGCTGGCGAAGCAGGCATGGGCTTCGCGGTCGTCGCCGACGAAGTCAGGGCTCTCGCCCAACGCAGCGCCCAGGCGGCCAAGGACACGTCCGATCGCATTGAAGCCGCGGTCAAACGCAGCGAGCTCGGCGGCGAGGCCAGCACCAAGGTCGTCAAGAGTCTCACCGAGGTCGAATCCACCGCCCAAAGCATTCAGCAGGTGTTCTCCGGCATCGTCGGCCAGATTTCATCGCTCGACGAAATCATTGCCGAGATCGCCGCCGCCAGCACCGAGCAGAGCCAGGGCGTCGGTGAGGTGAACATGGCGGTCGGCCAGATGGACAAGGTGACGCAATCAACTGCCGCCGCCGCGCAGGAAAATGCCGCGGCCGCCAGCGAGATGAACAATCAGGTCATCACGTTGCAGGGCGTGGTCGCGCAGCTGGAGTCAGTTCTGGCCGGCACGCCGAACGCCGTGGCGCCCTCGTCGTCCGGTCCGGTGCCGTCCGAAGCCGAGGAAACGCACCGCCGGGCTTCGACGACGAAGGCGACGATCGCGCGGCGTCCCCAGGCCACGGCGGCGGCCAGGTCCGTCCGCTCCACGCCTTCGCGCTCCGAACTCCCGATGCCCGAACTCGCCGGCTCGGCCAAGGGCAACGGTTCCTTCACCGATTTCTAAGCGAACGTCTCTTCCTTTTCGTCATGTTTTCCAAACTACGTCTTCGTACCCGCCTCTTCATTGCCTTCGGCGTGATGGCCGTGTTCAGCCTCGCGGCGGGAGTCATCAATTTCGTTTCGGTTGGCCAGTTGGACGGCCAGCTGGACAAGGTCGCCGGAAAGATCGTGCCGGAGCTCCGGGCCTCGCTCGAGGCGGACATGGCGCATGATGCCGCCCGGGGAGCGCTCTTTCGCACGATCATCGGATTCAATGCGGCCAACCAGGAGGACATCGCGGCAGGCGTGAAGGAATTTCGCGAGGCCACCGCGCTCCATCAGAAGTCGATGGACGAAATTGTGCGCTACACCACGCGAGCCGACGTCAAGGCGGGCATGGCCCTCGCTGCCACCGGACTCAAAGAGTATCAAACGGCGGGAGAACGCATCATCACCTTGATTCAACAGAATGCCGGCAAGACGGAGCTGGCCGCTGCTCAGCTCGAATTTCAACGGGCCTTTGATGCCGAGGCGGACAAAATGGAGAAGCTGAGCGACCTGATTCAGAACGAGGTCACCACGGCCGAAAAGGCCGCCAATGGCGTCGGCGATCGGTCCAAGTGGATGGCGATCGGATCGACCCTGGCCGCATTGCTGTCGGCCGTTCTCATCGCGCTTGGGATGGATCGTCAGATGTCCCACCCGCTCTCGCAAGCGGTCGGCGCCCTCGAAGGCGCGTCGGTCCAGGTGTCCACGGCCTCCAACGAAATCACCAGCAACGGCCAGTCGCTGGCCGAAGCCACCAGCGAGCAGGCCGCCTCGCTCGAGGAAACGAGTGCGTCGCTCGAGGAAATCTCCGCGATGACGAAGCGCAATGCCGACAATGCCGCGAGCAGCAAGGCGCTGAGCCAGCAGGCGCGCGAATCCGCGGTCTCGGGCCTCGACCGGATTGCCGCCATGGGCCGCACGCTGACCACCGTTAAAGGCGCGGTCGGCGAGATGGAATCCGCCGTGAGCGAGATGCAGTCCTCGAGTCAGGAGATCGCCAAGATCATCAAGACGATCGACGAGATCGCGTTTCAAACCAACCTGCTCGCACTGAATGCCGCCGTCGAAGCCGCCCGCGCGGGCGAGGCCGGCGCGGGCTTCGCAGTCGTGGCGGACGAAGTGCGTTCACTCGCCCAGCGCAGCGCGCAGGCGGCGAAGGACACCTCGGACAAGATCGAGGCGGCGATCCGGCGCAGCGAATTCGGCGGAGTGGCCAGCGCCAAGGTGGTGCAGAGCCTCACCGACGTGGAAAACAACGCGGCGAACATCGGCCAGGTTTTCCAGGGCATCGTCAAGCAGGTCACGTCCCTCGACGAAGTCATCAATCAGATCGCCTCCGCCAGTCAGGAACAGAGCAGCGGCATCAATGAGGTTAACATGGCCGTGACCCAGATGGACAAGGTCACGCAGACCAACGCCGCGAGCGCGCAGGAAAATGCCGCCGCCGCCCATGAGCTCAACCGGCAGGCGAACACGCTCCGCGAGATCGTCGCGCAGCTGCATTCGCTCGTTGCCGGCATCGGCGATCATCCCGTGGTCGCCGCCGCCGTTGCCCAGCAGCGGCCGGAGCACGTTTCGCCCGCGCTGGTTCGTCCAGCGGGCGCACCGGTGAAGAAATCCAAGCCGGCCGCATCCGCGTATCAGAACGGCCATAACGGCACCAATGGGCATGGAACGAACGGTCACACGAACGGGTCCGGCCACGGCCACCCTCACGGCACCTCCAGCGGTCACACGCCCGCCGGCAACGGGATGGCGAGCAACGGCAGCGGGGCGATTCCCATGCCGCGGCTGCCCGGGATCCCCGGCGGCTTCCGTGACTTTTGATCGACCCGATGACCGCCGTTGTCGGCCAGTTCAACCTCTCCCAGGAGGCGTACGAATTCATCGCGAAGCTCGTCTATGCGCAGAGCCGGATCCGGCTGGGGCCGGACAAGCAGGCCCTGGTCTCGGGCCGGCTCGCGAAGCGGCTGCGGCATTTGCGGCTGCGGGACTTTGACGAGTATTGCGTGCTGCTGCAGTCCGCCGCCGGTGCCGCCGAAATCGGGCCGCTGGTGGATGTCATTTCCACCAACCACACGCACTTTTTCCGCGAATCCGGTTCGCTGGATTTCCTGCGCGATCACATCCTGCCGGAGTGGAAGGCGCGACCGGGCGCCTCGCGCGAACCGTTCCGGATCTGGAGCGCCGCGTGTTCCTCGGGCGAGGAGCCGTACACGCTCGCCATCGTGCTGGCCGAGTTTGCGCGCGCGAACGGCGCGCTCGCCTGGCAGATCGAGGCGTCGGACATCTCGACGCGGATTCTGGCCCAGGCCCGGGCCGGGGTGTTCGCGACCGAGCGCGTGAAACTGCCCGACCCGACGCTGCTGTCGCGCTATTTCCAGAAGGGCGTCGGCGCCAACGCCGGCCAGTTCCGCGTGAAGGACGCCCTCAGCCAGTCGGTGCGATTCCACCAGCTCAACCTCCTGCAGGCCCAGTATCCGGTCGAGCCGCACCAGCACGTGATCTTCTGCCGGAACGTGATGATTTATTTCGATCAGGAAACGCAGCAGCAACTCGTCGCCAAACTCCACGCCCATCTCGTACCCGGCGGCTATCTCGTCGTCGGCCACTCGGAGAGCCTCCTCAGCATCAGCCACAAGCTGAAGCAGGTCAGGCCCGCCATTTACCGTCGTGATCCCGCCTGATGTCCGCTCCCAGTGCCAGTCCGCAGCGTTTCGGCTGGGTTGCCGCGGCGCCGAAAAAGAATTTGGTCGTCGGCATGGGCGAGATGCTGGCCAGCAACGACACGCAGGCCACGCTGGTCACGTATTCGCTGGGCTCCTGCGTGGGCGTCACGATTCACGATCCGGTGGCGAAGGTGGGCGGAATGCTCCATGCGATGCTGCCTGACTCCACCATCAACTTCGATCGCGCCGCGAGCCGGCCGTTCATGTTCGTCGATACCGGTCTGCCGGCGCTGTTCCACTCGGTGTATGCGCTCGGCGGGGTGAAACAGCGACTCGTGGTCAAGCTCGCGGGCGGCGCGCAGTTCCTCGACGAGAAAAAGATTTTCAACATCGGCGTGCGCAACTCGGACGCCATCCTCGCGATGCTCCAGCGCAACGGCGTCGTGGCCAGCGCCTGTGAAATCGGCGGCCACACCAGCCGCACGCTCCGGCTCAACCTCGCGACCGGGGCCGTCACCCTCGACATGCCCGGAGAACCCTCCCGCACCCTATGAAAGCTGGAGAACTCATTGCCCGGGTCCGTCACCTGCGCTCGCCGTCACCGTCCGTGACGCGTTTGGTGGCGATGCTGTCGTCGTCCGAGACCGGCAACGACGAGATCGTGCAGGTTGTGCGACAGGACGGCGTGCTGTGCGCGAAGCTCCTCGCGCTCTGCAATTCCGCCGCGCTCGGCGGTTCCTCGATCGGTTCGGTGGAGCAGGCGATTTTCTATCTCGGCTACCGCGAAGTGTACCGGTTGGTGCTTTCACTCGGTTTCGGCGCCGCGCTCGCCCCCGCTTTGCCGGGCTATGCGATGGAACCGGGCGCGCTCTGGCGGCATTCGTTGCTGACGGCCTACATCACCGATCCCGTGCTCGAAGCGCTGCCCGCGGGTGGCGCGGACGCGTCGTTCGCGTACACCGCGGGCCTCGTGCATGACATCGGAAAAATCGTGCTCGATCACGCGCTCGATGCCGTGACCAAGACTGCCATTCGCGAACAAATTGAACGCGACCACTGCGCGCTGATTGAAGCGGAGCGTGACATCATCGGCTCGGATCACGCCGAGGTCGGCGCGCGTCTCCTGGAGTCGTGGCGCCTGCCGTCCGTGATCGTTGAAGCGGTGGCCAACCATCACGCCCCGGCCTTGCTGCCGCGGCCGCGTTTGTCCGCCGTGGTTCATGTCGCCGACATGCTGGCGCATCAGGTGGGCGCGGCACCCGGCTGGGCCAGTTACGCCGTGCGCGCGGGCGAGGAAGCGGTCGAGGCCCTGGGCTTCACCAACGACACTGTGCAGAATCTTCTCATCGCCTCGAGCGACGCGCTCGCCCGGGTGGAAACCATGGCCGTTGCCGCATGAACCTTTCCCGAAAAATCCGATTGCTGGTGGTGGACGACTCCGCGGTGGTGCGACGCATGATTTGCGACGCCGTCGCGAACGACAGTGAAATCGAAGTCGTCGGCACGGCACCCGATCCGTATATCGCGCGGGAAAAAATCCTGGAGTTGAATCCTGACGTCCTGACGCTGGACATCGAGATGCCGAAGATGGACGGCCTGACGTTCCTGAAGATTCTCCGCGAGCATCGACCCATTCCAGTCATCATCATCAGCTCGCTCACGCAGGCCGGCTCGCGCATCGCGATGGAGGCGCTCGAGGCGGGTGCGGTGGAAGTGCTCGCCAAGCCCACGAGTGCGTACTCCGTCGGCAATCTCTCGGAGCAGCTCGCGATGCGCGTGAAGGCGGCGGCGATGTCAGGCACGCGCTCGTTTCGCAGCGTCGGCGCCTTCGCGGCGTCACCGGCGCCGGTGGCCGTCCGCACCGGGGGTTATCATCCGCGCCAGCTCATCGTCCTCGGTTCCTCGACCGGCGGCACGGAAGCGTTGAAGCAGGTGTTGACGCAGTTGCCGGCGGGACTGCCGCCGATTGCGATCGCCCAGCACATTCCGGCCTATTTTTCGCGGGCGTTCGCGGAGCGGATGAATGACATCTGCCAGTTTGAAGTGCGCGAGGCGGCCGACGGTGACGAGCTGCATCCGGGCTTGGCGCTGGTCGCTCCGGGCGATTTTCATCTTTCGGTCGTGTGGACCGGACAGGGCTACCGTGCGGCGCTGAATCAGAAGTCGCCGGTGCATCACTGCCGTCCCGCCGTGGACGTGCTGTTCCGTTCCGCCGCGCAGTGCGGCGGCGCGCGCGTGGTGGCGGGCATTCTCACCGGGATGGGCAGCGACGGTGCGCTCGGCATGCAGGCGTTGAAGGCCATTGGTGCGCGCACGATGGCGCAGAACGAGGCGACCTGCGTGGTCTACGGCATGCCGCGGGCCGCCGTGGAACTCGGCGTGGTGGACCAGGTGCTGCCGCTGTCGCAAATCGCCCCGGCCATTCTCGAAGCCACGAACCTCATGGCCGGAGCCAGGGAGCCGTCGCCGGCAATGAAGCCGGCGATCGCGAGCACAACATGATAACGACGAGTCAACCGTTTGATCTGGAGGGAGTGGTGCAGCGAGTGGTGCCGAACGTGCTGGAGACGATGCTGGCGCTGAAAGTGGAGGCGGAGGCTGGGGAGAACGCGCTGGGCGGGGAGTGCGTGTCGGGGGCGATCGGGATCGAGGGGGAGGGGCTGAGCGGGGTGGTGTACGTGCACCTGACGGAGGCACTGGCGAACCGCGGGACGGTGGCGATGCTGGGGTTGCCGGAGGGAGAGACGCCGGACACCGGCATGGTGAACGACGTGACGAGCGAACTGGCGAACATGATCGGGGGAGGGCTGAAGTCGGCGTTGTGCGACGCAGGGCGGGCGTGCGCGATGAGCACGCCGTCGATCGTGCGGGGGCCGGCCTTCGCGGTGGAGTTGCCGCCGGACATGCAAGCGAGGACGTTTGTGTTTGCGAGCCGGGGGGAACGCCTGGCGATTGAAATCCATCTTAAACTAACAGACTGAAACCTATGGCCACGAAAATACTGAGTGTAGATGACAGCCGGACGATCCGCATGATCGTGACGCGGGCGTTTGCCCCGTATGACTGCCAGGTGAGCGAGGCGTGCAACGGGGAGGAGGGCCTGGCGAAGGCGGCGTCGGAGAAGCCGGACCTGATCGTCCTGGATATCACGATGCCGGTGATGGACGGGGTGACGATGCTGACGAAGCTGAAGGAGAGCCCGGAACTGAAGGGGATTCCGGTCATCATGCTGACCGCGGAATCGGGCCGGGAGAACGTGGCCTACATTGCGAAACTGGGCGTGCGGGACTACTTGGTGAAGCCGTTCAAGGACGAGCAGCTGATCGAGAAAGTGGTGCGCGCCATTCCGCTCCAGAAAAAGGCGGCGTGACCGAAGTTTGGGGGTAAACCATGGCCGCCCCCGTCGAAGATCTGGCAAAGAAGTACGGACTGGAATCGATCCCCGAAAGCGTGAAGCGCCTGGGGCAGCTGGTGGCGAAGCCGGAAGCGACGACGGAGGAAGTGGCGAAACTGATCGGGCAGGACAAGGACCTGATCGCGCGGCTGCTCCGAATCGCCAATCCCCGCGCGGAATCGGAAGACGACTACGGCTGCACGACCGTGGAGGAAGCGCTGCAACGCACCGGCATGGGCAGCGTCCTGCTCGTGGCGATGCACGACCCGCTGCTCCGCGCGGTGCAAAAGACGTTTCGCACCATGCTCGGCGTCGATCTCGCGATGCACAAGGCCTCGGCCCTGGCGTTCGAAGGTGAACATCTTCGCTGTGAGATCGGATTCAGCGGCCGGGCGATCGGCGCGGCGTCGTTGCGCCTGACGCCACCGACCTCAGTCGAGATTGCCGCCCGCGTGCTGCAAATGCCCGCCGCGGAACTCAACGACCCGCTGGTGATCGACGACGTGATCGGCGAACTGAGCAACATGGTGGTCGGCAACTTCAAATCGAATCTCTGCGACGCCGGGTTGAAGTGCAAACTGAGCCCGCCGGTGCTGACCCGGACCGAGGACTTTGAACTGCAGAAACCCGACGGAGCGCTTGCCGTCCGCATCGGCTTCCACGCTCCCGACCTGGACCTGTTCGTCGACCTCCACGTCAATCCCTGGGGCGAGTAGCGTACCAATCGCCCGCATGGCTTGGGGCACCGTGCCCCGACGCAGGTAAACCGCGAAGGTTTGACCGCGGATTCCGCCGATGACGCGGATGAAATTTTGCCTGCCCATGAGCTGCGAAGCCAAGGTAGTGGGAGCATCCTGCTCCCGCTTTCCGGAAGGGCGCTGGAAGCGCCCTCTACTCTGCGTCGCACGACCATGATTGACGCGGGCGATGCGAACTTCATCCACACGAACTCCGGGGCCAAGGGAGTGGGAGCATCCTGCTCCCGGTTTACCATTCGACGGTGGCGGTAGTGACGTACTGTCGCGGCTCGGTCTTGCGCGGCCAAGTGTAGCTGTTGCCCTGATCGGAATTGAGGCCGAGCACGTTGTTCACGTTGAGCTGCAGCGTGACCGCATGACCATAGATCTTCCGGCGATAACTGGTGAACGGGTTGACGAGGAAGTAGCTGTCGGTCGTCGTCGCCGGCAAAACGACCACGCCACCCGATGAGAGCGCGGCACGCGGCCGGCCGAGGGCGTAGCGGGCAGATGCGCCAATCGCGAAGCCGCGCAGCCGGCCTTCGGTGAAGCTGTAACGCGTCGTGATGTTCGCGGTCTCGCGGCGAACCGACCGGACCGCACCTTCGGTGTCGTCGAGCAGTTGCTGCGTGATGGCCGTCGCATCTTCGGGATCCAGGCCTTGCGCCTGCGCCGCGGCGCGCGCTGCGGCGAGATAGGGCCGCACGAGCGGGAAGAATCGCCCGAACACCACGCGGTTCATCGAGTACGTGGCGCGCACCGTCCACTGCCGCGTGAGATTCATCTGCATCTCGATTTCCCAGCCCTCGGTCTCCTGATCCCGGTAATCGCCGGTGCCAAGCAGCCGGTTGTTGGCGGGCAGCAGGGCGTTGAGTTCGGTCTGCGCCACCGCGCTCAGGCCGAGTGAGTTGTTTTCCGAGGTGGTTTGAAAGCGCGTCACGGTGGCACTGATACGCTCGTCGAGGAAATTGAAACGCAGGCTGTACTCGTGGCCCTCGCCGGTGCGGGGCAGGCGGGGCCGGCCCGTCAGCTCGAAGCTCACGCTGTCGGTGAAGAGCGACGATTCAAAGTAGCCGCCGCCGAGCGCCAGCCAGGGCAGCACGCGGAAGACGCCGCCGTAGGTCTGGTTCGTGGCGTAGGTGCGGTTGAAGGGTTCGTAGGGTACGTTGTAGCCGGTCGCGTCGAGGATTGGCTGATTCTGCAGATCGACGAGCCGGGTCTCGCCGGTGGCGGCAAAGGCGACGGGTGCCCGGCTGCGATTCTGCCGGAAGTAATCGCGACTGATGCCGGCGCTGGTGTGGAGGCGTTGTTTGAAGAACGAGGCCAGCGTGGTGAGGCTGCCGGAGCCGAGTGTCTGATCGAACCGCGTCTGGCTCGCGCCGCTGCGGTAGAAGCCCGTGACGCCAGGCACGACCTTCAGCCGGAGCGCCTCGTCGCTGTTGCCGTCGGCGAGATAGTGGATCGGGTTCACGACATTGTTCGCAAAGGTGGCGGCGGCGCCGGTGAGGCCGCGCCGGGCGATTTCCTGCTGCGTGAGCGCGAACGAATAGGTGTCGAGGTAGTTCTGTTCGTGGCGGTAGTTGGCCCCGGCCACCGCGCGAAACGTGGAACTCCAGAACGGCAGCTTGGTGTCGTACACGATCGAGGTGCGCCAGCCGGTGGCCTTGTTGCCGTCCGTCGTGAACGTGGGCGCATACGCCAGGAAGAGCTGCTCAAAGCGCGGATTCGGGATCGTGGTGTTCGGTACCGTCGGGTGCGGGAGCACGCGGTTCACGTCGATGAACACGGCGCGCGAGTTCATGCCGAGCGAGCCGGCCGACGAGTACGTTTGCAGCCGCGTCGTGGCGTCGACCTGGCCGTTGTGCGCGACGAGGAAACGGAGGTGATCGCCGAGCGAGTGGGACAACTCGATGTTGTAAGCGTGGAAGTCGGTGTCATGGCGGTTGTCGGGTCCGCCCCAGTCCTGGCCGTCCGGATACACGCTGTAGGGGATCGTCGTGAGCGGGTAGCGCACGGGATTCTGCGGATCGGTGCCCGTGGCGACGGTGGCGCCGGTGAGCACGGCCGAATTGCGGAACGTCGTCGTGGCCGTCGACTGCATGTCGTAGAGCGTGCCGCCGATGTCGAGGTAGACGTGGGTGTTGCCCGGCGCGGCGATGCGGCGCATGCCGATGCCGTTGACCTGCACGCCGGGATTGTTCGGGTCGGCGTCGGCCGCATTGGTGCCGGTGCCGCGGACGTAGGCCTTGATGCCGTCGTTGAGGTGCAGCGTGCTCTGGTTGTTGCGCGTGTGGCCGCCCTCGTAGTTGGCGTCGAGCCGCGTGCGGCGATCCTTGAACGGCTCCCAGCGCAGCGCGCCGGCGTAGCCGCGGAAGTCGCGGCTGCCGCGCTGGCGGAACTGCTCGACCTCGGAGTTCAGCGCGTTGAAACGCACGCCGAGGCGCGGGAGCACGGGTTGGTTGATATCGACCGAGTAGCGCTGCGTGCCGAAATTGTCGTAGCGCACCGTCGTGCTGGCGCTGCGGCGAAAGTTGGCGCGCTTCGTGGAAACGTTGATGATGCCCGTGGGATCGACGTCGCCGTACGCGAGGCCGCCGGGACCGCGCGCGAACTCGATGCGCTCCGTGTTGTAGGTGTCGGCCGGGAGGAACCACGGGAAGCCGTCGCGCAGCTGGCGGATCGACGGGATGCCGCGAAAGCTGATCTGGTTGCCCGAACGCGAGCCCACGGGCGCGCCGACCGTGCCGGTGTCATTGAAGATGTTCTCCGCGCCGGCGGCGAACTCCACCGCGCCGAAGAAATCGTTGAGCGCGAGATCGCTCATCAGGTCGGCGGTGAACACCGAGATTGAATTCGGCAGGTTCGCGAGTTTCTCGTTGGTGCGGGTCCCCGCGAGGGCGGACGACGCGGCGTAACCCTTGTCATCGGTGGAGTTCACCTCGAAGGGCGACAGCACCACCGCCGGCTCGACCGGCACCGGGGCGGTGGTGGACGACGGAGCGGCGGCTTGGGCGAAGGCGGCGGTGGAGGCGCAAAGGAGGGCGACGGCCCTCGACCAGGGACGACAGAGGCGGGTGCGATGCATGGGGCTGGGTGGGAAGGGAGAGCCGGGAGGGACGGGTGCCGGACCCGGCGAGCAGGCCGCAGCATGGACACCTTTGTGGCGGGCGTGCGATTGAAATGTGGCGGGACGGCGTCGTTCGCGACGGATCGCGGCGCGCGATGGTGCGGCGCGTTTTATTCGTGACTCCGCGCGATCTCCGAATCCGTCTGTGCGCATGCACGTGGTCATCACCGGCGGCGGCGGATTTCTCGGACATCAACTCGCGCAGAAGCTGCTCGCGCGCGGCACGCTCACCGGTCCCTCGGGCGGTCCGGAACCGATCGAGCGCATGACTTTGCTGGATGCGATTTTTCATCGCCCGGCGACGGATCCGAGGGTGCGGCTCGTGACGGCGGACATCAGCCAGCGCGACGCGGTGTTCGCGGCGATTGGAACCGACGCAGGTGTGGCGATCTTTCACCTCGCCTCGATGGTGAGCGGCGAATGCGAGCAGCGCTTCGACGACGCGCTGCGCGTCAATCTCGACGGCGGGCGCAATATTTTCGAAGCCGCCCGGGCCGCCGCGGGCCGGCCGCGCGTGGTGTTCGCCAGCAGCATCGCGGGCTACGGCGGTGAGGCGATGCAGGAGTACAACTCGGACCGCACGAAACTCACGCCGCAGACGACGTACGGGATGACGAAGGTAGTCTGCGAGCTGCTGATCAACGATCACTCGCGCAAGGGGCATTTCGACGGACGCTCCGCGCGTCTGCCGACCGTGATCATCCGGCCGGGCGCGCCGAACGCGGCGGCCTCGAGCTGGGCGAGCGGGATGTTTCGCGAGCCATTGAATGGCGTCCCGTGCCTGCTCCCGGTGCGGCGCGACCAGTGTCACCCGATGACCGGTTACCGCACGGTGATCGACTCGCTGATCGCGTTGCACGAAGTGCCGGAGTCGAACCTGCGCGACGATCGCGCCTTCGTGCTGCCGGCGCATCGCGTCACGCCGCAACTCGCCGAGTCCGTGGTGCGCGAGGTCGCGCAGGCGCGCGGCTTGAAGGTCGGTCCGATTGTCGACGCGTTCGACGCGCGGATCCAGGGCCTCGTGAGCAACTGGCCGGTGGCCGTTGACGGCGTGCGGGCCGTCGCGCTCGGACTCCCGCAGCCGCCCCCGCTGCGGGAGATCGTCGGGCAGTACCTCGAGGATTTCGGTCCGCGGTAGAGCCGTCGCCGTCGCGTGAAACGTGCCGGACCGGAGAAGGGCCGGGCGCAAAAGCGAGACCTTACGGAGGTGCTCCGGCCTTCAGCTGGGCAAGGAGGGTCTGCGCGGATTCCAAGTCCGGTTTCATTTGCAGGAGCAGCTCGGCGTGAGCGAGGGCTTCGTGCCGGCGGTCGGAATATTGAGAGAGCAGCACGCCGAGGTTCAGCCGGGCCTCGATGAGGCCGGGTTTCAAGGACAGGGCCTTTTGGTAATGATCGATGGCTTCCAGCTGCCGGCCCGGGGTGTTGGCGAGAACAAGCGCGAGGTTTGAGTGGGCGTCGACGTAGTCGGGCTTCAGCCGCGTCGCGTGCTGGAGGTGCTGGATCGCATCGGCTGATCGGCCAGGAAAGGTCGTGAGGATAACGCCCAGGTTGGCGTGCGCTTCCGCATAGTCCGGCTTCGCCTGCACGGCGGCCGCGTAGTGTTCCGCGGCGGCGGCGAGTGTATCCGGATTTCGGATGAGAACGTTGGCGAGGCCGAAGTGAGCCTCGGCGAAGTGCGGCCGCAGCTGCAGCGCTTGCCGGTACTCCCGGATCGCTTCCGCCGCCCGGTCCGGCAGGCGGGCGAGGGCGTTGCCCAGGTTGTTCCGGGCGTTGGCGTGGTCGGGCCTGATGCGCAGCGCAGCTTCAAAATGACCGATTGCCTCCGTGATCCGGCCGGCCACGAGCAGCCGATCCCCAAGATTGTTGTGTGCCATCCAGCACGCGGGATTCTGCGCGATGGTCGTGGTGTAGAGCGTAATCTGATCCCGATACACGGCGCTGCGGAGCAGCGTGAGCGTGCCGAATGCCAGGATGATCAAGGCGAGGACGGACTGTCGCAGCCAAGGGGCCGCGGAGCGCAACCCGGTGTGCAGTCCAGCACCCGCCAGCGCAAACATGCCGAGGGATGCCAGGTACTGAAAGTGATCGGCCACATAGGAAAAAATGAACGGATACACGTCCAGGAAACCGAGCACCGGGAACAGGGTGCCGCCGAAATAGAGCACGGCGACCAATGGGCCGCGATGTACGCGACCCACCCATGCCAGCGCGGCCACCAGCAGGACCGCCGTCGCGGGAAAAAGATAGGACCAGGCGTGCGCTGCATCGATGGTCCAGCGGGGATAAATGAAGACCAGCTCCGCCGGCCAAAGGAGTTTTCCCAGGTAAAACCAAACGGCCCGGCCGGCCAGGATGAGCCGCTGGGGCCAGGTCAGATCGAATTCCGGCCCCTGTGCGCCAATCAGCGTTTGTTCCACCCACGCCGTGTGCAGTCCCGCCCCCGCGCCGAACGCGAACCAGGGGAGCAGGGGCAGCACGTCGGTGCGCAGGTTCAGCCTGCCCCGTTGGAGGTAGCCCACCAGCAAGAGCGCGGCGGGCAACGTCGCCGTGACCGATTTGGTGAGCAGGGCCAGGACGAAGACAAACGTGGAGCAGAGGTACGCCGCCCGGGTGCGGGTCGCGGTGAAGCGCAAATAGATCAGCGCCGCGCTCAAATAGAGCACGGTCGAGAGCGTGTTCTTTTGCTCGGCAATCCAGGCCACACTCTCGACGCAGACCGGATGCAGCAGGAAGAGAAGCGCAGCCAGCCGGGCGCCGGGAACGCCGATCCGCTGCAGGACCGTACCAAACAGCCCGGCGGCCAGGGCGTGAAACACGATCGTGATCGCATGATAGCCCGCTGGAGCGTCGCCCCACAGGCGGTGTTCAAGCCAAAAGGCGGTGTGGAGAATCGGATAGTATTGCTGCGTGGCACCGACTTGAAACCAGATGCGGCCCAACCCCTCCCACGAACGCAGCGCCGCTTTCGTGACGTGTCCCCCATCGTCCCAGAGGAATTCGCCGCGCAGTGCGGGAAGGTAAACGATGCCGGCAAGCAGCACGAGGCAACCGAACCAGAGTCCAGGCGGGACCAGGATGCGGTGCAGGAGTGGGGAGCGGGACGGACTGGGGCGGATGGACACTTGCCGGAGAGGTAGCGATGCAACGGTCGAAGCAGGCTTTCCAGCCAAAACGCGCGGTTGCACTCCAGGTGGTCGCGCACCGGTGGAGACCGCCGCCAATCGGTACTGTCTCGAGAAGATGTGCTCGACCGGAATTTACCTGCGAGCGTGAGCGATTGGCGACGAGCTCAGTCTAGTTGCTCCTTCGGGCCAGCGCAGCATAAGCCGCGTCGATCAATGCTGGCTTTGGGTGCCGAACCGATAGTCGATGCCTCGTCACTTAGAAACGCGTTCATTGAGCGATGGCAGTGCGTGGACGATCCTCATTGTCTCCATGCTTACGGTGATGACGCGCTTGAGTAGATCCAGGATGTAGCGCGGCTGGTGATGCTCTCGGGCCCAGTCGTTGGGATCGTTGGGAATGCCACTGTCTTTGTCGCGGGTGATTTGGTAGCGCTCCATGATCCACTCGATGGCAGGCTTGCCGTTCACAACGTAGTCGTAGGCCGCAAGCGGAATGCCCGAAAGGGTGATGTGGCTGTTGTAGTTGATGACTGATTTATCCACCTGCTTGTCCTTCCGACCGAAGGTCATCTTCTGGACGAGGAAGTCCTTCGCCGGATCGAGCGCGAGGGCGCCGGTGTGTTCCTGGACGGGATAGGGCGCGATGGTTTCGTAGTTCAGGTGCCAGTGGGCAAGGTCACGACCCGCGCGACTGAAGTTCCAGAAGTCAGCCGTCGTCTGCGTGAATGGAATGCGCGGCAGCATCTTCTTCAGATCGCTGGCAAAGCGGGTCCGGTACTCCGGCGAGTGCAAGATCCCGTAAACGTAGTAGAAGATATCCTCTTTCGTAACCTTCGCATCGTAAGCGTCGCGGAAATCGGCGAGGATTGCGTCGGTGAGGGCGCTCCTCCGGCGGTAGCCGTCCACGAGTTCACCTTCCTGTTCCGTGGGTATGAGTTCGTCGTCTTGCGGTTCGGCTTTTTCGTAGAGGTAGAGCGGGAAGCACTGACTTGTTCCATTTTGAGCGGACATGCTCAAGTCGGGTAGGGCATCGCAAACGATTCCGGAAAACTCCACACGGCTTCCTACGCCAGTGACGCAAATGAGAAGATTTTGTAACGGGGCTTTGGGGAAAAACTTCGTTAGCTGTCCCTGCAGTTCATTGAGGTGCCTATCAAAATAAACTGCTTGTTTGCAAAATGGCCGATAAAGACCAATGCGCACGGCACTGGAATGAACCAAGTGCTTCACGCCTTTTGTGAGATCAGCCTTGAGACTCCGTGACCATGAGATTTTGCGAGCATCGGTATCAACGAAGTTGTCAGCAAATTTCGCTAATTCCGTTTTGGACTTCCCGCTGCTAACTTTTGAAAAACCCCTGACCTGTTCGTTGTAAAACGAAACCATACGATCGATGTTTTGGGTAACTGTAATTCGTGAATAGTTGTAGCACCACACGTCCCGATTTGTTTTTAGACCGTGTGAGTAGGTTTCGAATATAGCCTTAGTGCGGTCGTTCTTTTTATCACCAAGCGAAACAAACATTTCAAAAACCGGATCGCGTTGATTGATCCAGTCGTGGCTGGAATTTGGAGAAATGCGCATCCAACCTTTCTCTCGGTGGATACCGTTGAGGCTCCGAAGGCGACTGATGGCACCAAGCTTTTCCTCACGAGTTAGATAGTCCCCAACGTCATGGTAGTAGATTTCACATCTCCTCTTCCTATCTGGATTTTTTATGAACAGAGAAATTGCGATAAGCGCCATGCTGCTCTGGCCAAAAACGTTTTGTCCTTCCGCCTTGTCGAAAGTTCGGATGTTCCCGCGAAGATTGAAGACATAGACACTGGTAAATTCGTCAGCGAGACTGGCGCGGACGCCGTCGAGCGCATTGCTGTCGATAAACGATCCATTGGTGACAAACCCCACGACGCCTCGTACTTCGATGCGGTCGCTGGCCCAACGCAAAGCGCGAACGTAACTATCATAAAGGCTATTTTTGAGTGTAGCGTTTGATCGTTCAGCGTAAGTTGAACGGATGCGCCCGTCGAGGCCCGGATATCTAAGGTTTTGGTTGTTTGCATTCGCGTCACCTTGACCCACCGAGTACGGCGGATTGCCGATCACGACCCGGATGGGACTTTGCTTCTGCCGTTTCACGCGCCGGTTGTTCTCGGGAAACATTTTTTCCTCCATTTCACCCTTCGATTCCGAGATCTGGAACGTGTCGGTGAGAACAATGCCCTCAAACGGGATGTAGCCGTCCGTCTTCCCCAGCGTGGCGGAGCTTTTTCCGGTGTCTTTTTCGACTGCGCGCTGCAGCGAATGGAAAGTCTCTTCGATGTTGATGGCCGCGATATAGTAGGCGAGGAGGACGATCTCGTTGGCGTGCAGCTCGTGCTGATATTTGCGCAGGAGATCGGCGGGCTTGATGTGACCGCTCTGCAGCAAACGGACAATGAAAGTACCTGTACCCGTGAACGGATCGATGATGTGGACGTCCTTGTCTCCGAGTCCGGAATTGAATTCGTGCCGGAGGACGTCGCTCACGCTGTGGATGATGAAGTCCACGACCTCGACGGGCGTATAGACGATGCCCAGCCGCTCGGCCACCTTCGGGAACGCGGTGCGAAAAAAATTATCGTAGAGTTCGATGACGATGCGCTGCCGCCCCTCGGCGTTGTCGATGCCGGTGGCGCGTTCGCGGACGCTGGCGTAGAATTTCTCCAGTGCGGCCGTCTCCTTTTCCAGCGCCTGATCCTCGAGGGTATCGAGCATCGTCTGCATGGCGATGGACACTGGGTTGTGCTGGGTGAAGGCGTAGTTCGCGAACAGCGCGTCGAAGACGGGGCGGGTGATAAGGTGCTGGGAGAGCATCTCGATCGCGTCGTCGGCGGAAATGCTGGGATTCAGGTTTTCCCGGAGACCGGCCAGAAAATCGGCGAAGGCGGTCTTGTGACGTTTCTCGCCTGAATCCAGCAGAGCCTTGATTCGGGTGGTGTGACGCTCGGCGATGACGGCGACGTCCTTCGCCCAACTTTCCCAGTAGCGACGGTCGCCGCATTTGAGCACGATGCGGGCGAAGATGGCGTCCTTCCATTCCTCCAAGTGGGGAAAGGCAAAGGCTCCCTGAACATCCCGGACGGACGGGCCGTCATCGCCGTTGCGTTTTTCACCGGGCTCCGTGCCGCCGACGCCGATGACTTGGATGGCATTCGGTCGGCTCGTGTTGAGTTCGATTTGGTTGACGGTCGCGTTGAAGCGGTCGTCGTGCGCGCGCAGCGCCTGCAGCACCTGCCAGACGACTTTGTATTTTTCGTTATCCTTGAGTGCCTCCTCAGGTGCCATATCGGCCGGGATGCCAATAGGGAGAATGATGTAGCCGTACTTCTTCCCGTCGGCCCGACGCATGACGCGACCCACGGACTGCACGACGTCGATGACGGAATTGCGGGGATTGAGAAAGAGCACGGCGTCGAGGGCCGGCACATCGACGCCCTCCGAAAGACAGCGTGCGTTGGACAGGATGCGGCAGGTGTGGTCCGGCGCGTCGGTCTTCAGCCAGTCGAGACACGCGTTGCGCCGGAGGGCATTGAACGTACCGTCCACGTGGTCGAGTTTGCAGTCGAGGAGGTTTTCCTCGTCGGGGTGCGCAATCCGGTACGCTTCGATCAACTGGGCGAATTTTTCCGTGAAGGCCTTCGAGTCCTTGATGGAACGGGAAAAGGCGACGGCGCGGCGCATCGGGCCGGTGTCGCCTTCAAGATCAGCTTCGGCGGCGGTGGCGCGATCGACGCGCTTCGCGAGGCCGTTCCAGCAGCCGGTGATTTTGACGGCGTCGTCGAGGTTGAGCTCGTTGTTGGCGTCTGCGATCTGGCCCTGGAACGTCTTCGAAACGTACTTCTCGTCCACCGCGAGAACGAGCACCTTGTAATCGGAAAGAAGCCCCTTGCTGACGGCTTCGCCGAAGCCTAGGCGGTGCAACTCGGCCCCGAAGATCGCGGCGTCATCCATCGAACAGAGTTCCGCGTCGGCGTCCTTGGCCCTGCCCTTGGTGTCGTCGCTGTAGATGCGCGGTGTCGCCGTCATGTACAGGCGCTTCTTCCCGCGGATGAAGGTAGCGTCGTGAATTTTCACGAAGTGACTCTCGTCGTCGCCACTCAGGGTCACGCCGGTGGTGCGGTGAGCTTCGTCGCAGATGATCAGGTCGAAGTCGGGCAATCCCGCTTTTTGCGCGTCGGCCACGGCCTGAATCGACTGGTAGGTCGAGAAGACGACGGTCATCTGCGCGGGTGCGGCTTTTTTCCGAGCAACCGCGTGAGTGGCCTCGTAATGCCGGACGATCTGCCGGGGCGACGTGGTCGCGGGAAAAGCCAAATCGTGCGTGGTGATGTCGGCCTGATCGTCGTCGCCCTTCGTGTGCTTCTTCCCGATATTGGCGTCGGAGCAAACGGCCAGACTGTGCAGCGGTTGAGTCGCCTCAGCGGTCCATTCTCGGAGGCTCTGGGAAAGCAGTGAGAGCGACGGCACCAGAAAGAGCACGTGGCCCTGCGGTGCGAGTCGTTCCGCGATGCAGAGTGAGGTGAAGGTCTTGCCGGTGCCGCAAGCCATGACGAGCTTCCCGCGGTCGGCGGCGGTGAGGCCGTCGACCACGTCCTTCAGTGCGGCTTTCTGATGGTCCCGCGGCGTCTTTCGCTTGCGGACGGTGAGATCCTGCGGGCGTTTGAGGTCGAATTTGGACCAGTCAATCGGGCTCGAATCGAGGTCCTGCACCCGCAGGCGCGTGACGGGCTTGGATTGGTTGGCCAGGGCGTGCTCCGCATTCTTTCCCCACCGGTCGGTGGTTGAAACGATCATGCAGGAGGTGAACAGGGTCTTGCCCGCGGCGGTGAAGAACGAATCGATGTCTTCCTTCGCGAGCGTGTGGTCGGGGAGATAGAATTTGCACTGGATGGCGCAGAATTCGTTCGTCGCCCGCTCCTCGGCCACGATATCGATGCCGACGTCGCCGACTTTTCCCTTGTGGGGAAAATCGTTCCACATCCAGACGCGGGAGAAGCGATCCTGATAAATGGGATCGAGTTCGAAATAGCGGCACATGAGCCGCTCGAAACGATCGCCTAAGTCCCGGTTAGAGGTCGCTTCGTCGCGAAACTGACCAAGGATGGTGTGAATGCTGGGCCGTGAGCCGGCTTTTCGGTCACTCATCGCTGAATCCCGTGGGTTTGGTCGACAGGCCCGGATGGGCGTGCATTCGATTGTACCTGGCATGCGTCACGGAAGGATGTCATGGTGGGTTTTACGCGGCCCTATTGCTGGCGGTGACACCGCCAGGGACGCAGTCGGTCGTGCGGAGACGCCAATCTTGGCGCCAATTGGCCGCACGTGTTAATCGCACTACCAATAGTAGGGTGTAAAGCTTCGAGTCTCCTTCGCGTTGTCCGCCGCATCTGTCGATTGCGGCGAGGAAAGGCTGGCATGTAGCGCCCTGGCCCCGCCGCGCTATGAGTGCGCGTCTTGGTTCACGCGTAGCCAAAGAATCACTACCGATGCTGGGGTGTAAGGCTTTAGCGCCGGCGGTTAAGCTCGTCCATGGAAAGCGAGACGTCGAAGCGCCTGATAAATCGATTGCGGCAGTTGCGGGAACACCGTGGCCTCACCCAAGAGGGGTTGGCGGAACGCGCCGGGTTGATGTATAAGCATTATCAGGCAGTTGAGGCGGGACGAAAACCGGATCTCCGCCTCTCGACACTGGAGAAGTTGGCAAATGGGCTAGGGCTTGAGCCGTGGGAATTGCTTCTGCCGGCTACCGCAACTCCTGCGGTGGCCGAAGCGCAGGCGAAGTATGGCCGGAAGCGCCTGCGGAGCCGGCGAAAAAAGTAGCTCCGCGGGGAATCCCGGTCCGGCCGTTGCTCGTTTCCGCTCTTGAGTCGGGTGAGAAGATTCAACGGGTAGTCAGCGTCCGCCGCCTCCCGGCTTGAGCGCGGGCTGCCGCGCATCCAGCGTCCTGGTGTTCCCCATGCGTATCCGTTTTCCCCTGATCCTGTGCGCAAGTGTGGCGTGGGCCGCGGCGGCGTCCGCTGCCGACTCGCGCCGGCCCAACATCCTGCTCGCCCTCGCCGACAACTGGGGCTGGCCCCATGCGGGCGTGCTCGGCGATCCGCTGGCGCAGACGCCCGTCTTCGATCGCGTGGCGCGTGAAGGCATGCTGTTCGCGAACACGTTCTGCCCGGTGCCCTCGTGTTCGCCCACGCGGGCAAGCCTCCTCACCGGCCGCGCGGCGCACCAGCTGGCGGATGCCGCCAGCCTGTGGAGCAAGTTTGACCGGGCGTATCCGGTGTTCACGGACATGCTGCGCGCGGGCGGGTACGACGTAGGCTTCACCGGCAAGGGGTGGTCGCCGGGCAACTTCAAGGACTTCGGCTGGACCGACAACCCGGTCGGGCGCGAGTACAATGACTTTGCCGGCTTTCTCGCGGCGAAGGACGCGTCGAAACCGTTTTTCTTCTGGCTGGGTAACATCGACACGGCGCGGCACAAATGGCGTTACGACGCCGAGGGGCTGGCCGGCCTCGATCCCGCGAAGCTGGTCGTGCCGCCGCAGTTCCCGGACGATCCGGCGACGCGCAGTTCGCTGCTGGCGTACTATGGCGGCGTGCGCCGGATGGATCAGGCGATCGGCGAGGCGCTCGCGGAGCTGGAACGCCGCGGCGAGCTGGATAACACCATCGTGATCTACACGAGCGACAACGGCTGGCAGTTCCCCCGCGGGCTGGCCAACTGCTACGACACCGGAACCCGAGTCCCGCTGGCGATTCGCTGGCCCGGGCGCGTGAAAGCCAGCGGGAAACTGCAGGGCTTCGTAAGTCTCACTGATCTCGCCCCGACCTTCCTCGAGATCGCCGGCGTGCCGGTGCCGCGCGCGATGACCGGCCGGAGTTTCGCCGGCCTGCTGCAGGGGCGGGCGGAATCGACGCCACGCGACGCGGTGTTTCTCGAGCGCGAGCGTCACGCCAACGTGCGCCGCGGCGACTTGAGTTATCCGGTCCGCGGCATCCGCACCGGCGAGTTTCTTTACCTGTGGAACCTGCGGCCCGATCGCTGGCCCGCCGGCGATCCCGAGTTGTATCATTCCGTCGGTCCTTTCGGTGACGTGGACCTGTCGCCGCTCAAGGAACTGCTCGTGAACGGAGCGGGCCGGCCGGAACTCGCGCGCTTTCGCACGCTGGCGCTGGAACGCCGGCCGGCCGAGGAGCTCTACGATTTGCGCTCGGATCCGCACCAGCTCCGCAATGTCGCGGCCGACGCCGCGTACGCTGCGCCGAAACAACAGCTGCGTGCGCGCGTCGACCAATGGATGCGAGACACCGCGGATCCGCGCGTCGATCCCGCGTACGATGGTTGGGATAAATTTCCTTACTTTGGACCGCCGATTCGGCCCGCCGGGGAAAAGGCGAAGCAGCCGCGGAAAACGGCGCAGGAGAAAACGTCAGGGCCGTCCGCGCCCGCTGTCACGCGATGACTTCGGAGTGGAGCTTTGCCCAAAAGCCCGCACGTTGCGGTGGTCAGCCGCGAGGCCGGAGACGATTCTCGCCACACCCTTCGTTTGAACCCCTGTCAGCCATGAAGCGATTCTGCCTTTCATTCCTGTCCACCGTGCTCGTCCTCGCCGCCGCGTTGCCGGCGTCCGCGGCCCCGGCAACGCGTCCGCTGCGATCGGTGGGACTCACCGTCGGTGATCTGGGCAATCCGTTCTTCGTCCAGGTTGCGAAGGGCGCCGAGGCCAAGGTGCGTGAACTCGGCGGCCCGGGCGTGAAGTTCAGCGCCGTGTCGTCGAACTACGATCTGAACCAGCAGACCAATCAGCTGGAGGATTTCATCGCGGCGAAGGTCGATCTGATTGTGCTCAACGCGGCGGACACGAAGGGCATCGCCCCGATGGTGAAGAAGGCGCGCGCGGCCGGCATCATCGTGGTGGCGGTGGACGTCGCGGCCGAAGGCGGCGTGTCGGCCACGGTGATGTCCGACAATCTCCAGGCCGGACGCCTGGCGGCGGAGTTTCTCGCCGCGAAACTGGGCGGCAAGGGCGAGGTCGCGATCATCAACGGACCGCCGGTGTCGGCCGTCATGGATCGCGTGCGCGGCGCCGAAGAGGTGTTTCGCCGGCATCCCGGTATTCGCGTCGTCTCCCGCGATCAAAACGCCGGCGGCAACCGGATGGGCGGCATGAATGTCGCCACCGATCTCCTCACCGCGAATCCGCAGCTGGCCGCGATTTTTGCGATCAACGATCCGACGGGACTCGGCGCTGCGCTCGCGATTCGTCAGGCCCGGCGGGACCAGGTGTTTGTCGTCGGCGTCGATGGCGCGCCGGATGCGGAGAAGGCGCTGCGTGACGGCAAAAGCGCGTTCCTCGCGACGGCCGCACAGGATCCGTTTGCGATGGCGGCGAAGGCGGTCGAGGTCGGCGTGGGCCTCCTGCAGGGCCGCGCCCCGGCGGCCGATCCCTTGCTCGTGCCGGTGTCGCTGGTGACGCGGGAAACCGTGGGCCAGTACAAAGGGTGGACGGCGAAGTGAGAGCGGGGAGGCCAGCCGCGGGCGCGACGCGCCGGGTGTTCGATGCGCTCGGCATCCTGCCGATGCTGATTGGCGTCGCGGGCGTGTTCACGGTGCTGACGCCCACGTTTCTCACGACGGCCAATCTCGTGAACGTCGCGCGGCAGGCGTCGATCAATGTCGTGCTCGCAGCGGGCATGACGTTTGTGATTCTCACCCGCGGCATCGATCTCGCGGTCGGATCCGTGCTCGGCGTCACGGCCGTGCTCGCAGTGCAGCTCTCGTTAATCGACGGCTGGGCGTGGAGCGCGGTGCCGGCAAGCCTGGCGGCGGGTGCGCTCATCGGCACGGCCACCGGCATCGCAGTCGCGTATGCCGGCCTGCCTCCGTTCATCATCACGCTGGGCACGTTCACGGCGCTGCGCGGCGCCGCCTACCTGCTCGCGAACGGCACCACCGTGATCAACAACGACCTCGCGTTTGCCTGGATGGGCAACGACTACCTCGGGCCCGTGCCGTGGCTCGTGGTGATCGCGCTCGCGGTGATTGGCGTGAGCGCGTTCGTGTTGCGGCGCACGGTTTTCGGCCGTGATGTTTATGCGGTGGGCGGCAATCCCGAGGCCGCGCGGCTCGCCGGCATCAATGAGAACGCGATGCTCGTCGGCGTGTATCTGTTGAGCGGCACGCTCGCGGCACTGGGTGGCGTGATGAGCGCGAGCCGGCTTTACAGCGCCAACGGCCAGCTCGGTTCCGGCTATGAACTCGATGCGATCGCAGCGGTGATTCTCGGTGGCACGAGTTTCGCGGGCGGCGTGGGCACCGTGCTCGGCACCTTGTACGGCGCGCTGGTGATCGCGGTGCTGAACAACGGTCTCACGCTGCTCAACGTATCCTATTTCTGGCAACTGGTGGCCAAGGGCTCGCTGATCGTGATCGCCGTCGCGATCGATCGGTTGCGCCGGCGGACGGAGTGACCGATCGCTGTCCGACCGACGCCGCGGGTGCCGGTTAGGTGGTCGGCTTCATCGCCACCACGGGCCGCAAGCGCGCGGCCTGAAACGCGGGCAGGAAGCCGGCGACTGCGCCGACGACCAGCGCGAGCGCGATGCCCGCGGCGGGAATGGCGGGCGAGAGAAAATACGCCCAGCCCGCCTTCCAGGCGATGATCCGGGTCGCCACCAGTCCGAGCGGCACTCCGATCGAACCGCCGACGGCGCACAGGATCACCGCTTCATCCATGAACTGCGCGTGGATGTCGCTGCGCAGCGCGCCGAGCGCGCGACGCAGGCCGATCTCCTGGCGCCGCTCCGCGACCGCCGTCATCAAGCCATTCAGAATGCCGGTACCGCCCAGCACGAGCGCGATGCTGCCCGTGGCGCCGAGCAGCAGCGCAAACAGCCGCAGCTGCCGCTGCATCTCCGCCACGAATTCCGCGGCACTCGTGCCCTGCAACCCGAGGCCTTCGACGCGTGCCTGCAGATCGGCAATCGCATCCGCAATCACCTCGGCGGGCGAGGCATCGCCGCGATGCTGCGCGTAGATGACGCTGATCTCGGCGCCGTCCAGCACCCGGGCAAAGGTCTCCGCGGGCAGCAACATCGCCTGATTGAGATCGCCCTGATGCAAGCGGATCGCCTGCGCCGGCCCGAGCACCCCGACGATGGTCAGCAACCGGCCTTCCACGGTGATTTGCCGGCCGAGCAGGGGCGTGCTGCCGCCGCCGCGCAGGTTCACCGCCTGATCGCGACCGATCACGACGTGCGGCTCCGTGCGATCGAAGTCCGTGAGGAGCCGGCCTTCCGCGGCGCTGAGCCCGTTGAGATCGGAGAAGGCTTCGGTCACGCCGAGCAACGTCGTTTGCAGCGCGCGGCCGGCAAAGCCGATCGTGACGCGGCGCTCCATCAGCGGGGCGACGCGTTCCAGCGCCGGTACCGCGGCCGCCATCTGCCGCACGGTTTCGAGATCCAGGACAGGCGGCCGCCGGCCGGCGGGGTTCGCGGTGGTGGACGACTTGCGCAGCGCGAGCACGTCCAAGCCGCTGCGATCGAACTGCCGCAGGGCTTCGCGGCGGACGATCACCGTGAGCGCGAGCATGGCGACCACCGCGGCGATGCCCACGGCGAGGCCGCCGAGCGCGAGCAGGTTGCGGCGCCAGGCGTGTCGGATCGCACTGGCCGCGATGCGCAGATTGATCAGGAACGGCATCATGCGACGACGCCGCGAGCGGCGACTGCGGACCCGGCGTTGGCGGCGTCGGTTTCTGCCAGTTGCCCCGCGTCCAAGGTGAGTCGCCGGTGCGCGCGGGCCGCGTCCGTCGGCGAGTGCGTGATCATCACGAGGGCGGCGTTCGTCTCGCGCGCATGCTCGAGCACCACGCTCATGACGGCGTCGGCCGTCGCGGCGTCGAGCGCGGCCGTGGGTTCGTCGGCCAGGATCACCCGCGGCCGCCCGACCAGGGCGCGGGCCACCGCGACGCGTTGCTGCTGGCCGCCGGAGAGCTCGGCCGGGTGGTGGCTTGCGAGCGCCGACAAACGCAGGCGTTCCAGTATCTGGTCCGCTTGGACGCGGGCGTGACGCGGGGCGAGGCCGCGATAGACGAGGGGCACGGCGACATTCTCGCGCACCGTGAGTCGCGCCAGCATCGGGGCCGATTGAAACACGAAACCGATCTTGCGGTTGCGCAACAGCGTCAGTTCGTCGTCGTCGCACGCCGCCACGTCGCGCCCATCGAGCCGGTACACGCCCTCGTCCGCCCGGTCGAGCAGGCCGAGCAGGTTGAGCAAAGTGGATTTGCCCGAGCCCGAGGGGCCCGTGATCGCCACGAATTCGCCCGGGTAAATCCGCAGGGAGATCGCGCGCAGCGCCGCGATCCGCACGGGCCCGATCCGATAGGTCCGCGCGACGGACTCGAGCTCGATCACGGGTGTCACGGCGTCACCGCCTTGGCTTGCGTGGCAATGACGTCGCCCGGCTTCAGGCCCGAGCGAATCTCGACGCGATCAGCGAGCACGACACCCGTGGTCACCGGTACGGACTCGGGCTGGTCACCGTTGCCACGCCGAAACACCACCGCGCCGCCGGCGTTGCGTCGCACGGCGCTGACGGGCACGACGAGCGCGGCGGGCGCTTCGTACACCGTGATATCGAGTCGCGCGGACATGCCGAGACGCACGGCGGCGAGTTCTGCGGGTGACAGCGGCCCGGTCCGGACCACGATGTCAAAATAGGGCCGCGCGCCGCTCACGACCGCCTGTGACGACAGGTAGGCCACGCGCCCGCGCAGGGTGTGGGGCGCAAAACCGTCGCCGGAGATCACGACGGCCTGGTCGTGGCGGATGCGCGCGATGTCGATCTCGTCGGCGCGCGTCTTGACCGCCACGCCCTCGAGATTGCCGATCGCGAGCAGGATCTCCGACTGGTTGATGCTCATGCCCTGCTCGTAGAAGCCGTCGTTGCCCAACGCCCGACCGGCGGTCGGCCGGGTGTTCGGGAGGATGACGATGCCCGAGAACGGCGCGCGCAGCGTGGCCTTGGCCAGTTTGCCGCGAAGTTCTTCAATGCGGAGCCGGGTGTTCTCGACATCGTAACGCGCGGTCGTGATGCGATCGGGCGTCGCGGTGGCGAGAACGTTGTTGAGTTCCTCCTTCGCCGACTGGAAATCCGCCTCCTGGGTCGCGAACTGCTGGCGCGCGCTGTCGAGTGAGGCCTGCGCGATGATGCCGAGCCCGGAGAGCTGTTCCATTTCGCGCAGGTTGCGCTGGTTCGCCTCGAAGCTGAGCCGGGCCTTGATGAGGCTGCGTTCGGCGCGGGCGACTTCGGGACTCTTCGCCCAGGTCTCGAGCCGCTTGAGTTCGGCGGTCGCCTTGAACAACGCGGCCTCGCCATTGCGCAGCTCCACCTCGACTTCGGTCGGATCCATCCGCGCAAGCACCTGATCCTTGGTGACCAGTTCGCCGTACTCGAAATTTTTCTCCGCAATCCGGCCGCGGAACGGTGCGGTGAGGTTGCGGACTTCGAGCGGCTCGATGTTGCCGAGCAGCGCGATGCCGGTGCGGACGGGTGCGGTGGCGACGGTGTGCCAGGCGAGGGGCGCGCCGGTCGCGATCGGGCGCGAGGCGGTCTTCTTCTGGCCGGTGCCGAGCCACGCGAAGAGCCCGACCGCCACGAACAGCGCGACGCCCGTCACGAGTGAAATCAGGCGCACCCGCTGGATGCGGCGTCCCAGCAGCACTTGGACGGTGGCGCTTTCCTCGATCTTGAGAAACGCCCGCTGCAGTTCGGTGTGGTTGGACTCAAGCTGCCCGTGCAGCTCGCGCTGGGCGTCGCTTTCCTTTTTCAGTCGCAGAAAGAGCTGCGCGTTCTCGATCGCCACGCCGGCCTGGCCGCAAATGGCATCGAGCAGGGTTTCGTCGCGCGCGGTGAGCGGTCCCGCCCGGCGGTTGAGCAGCTGGATGACGCCGATGCGCCGGCCGGCGCTGTCATTGATGGGGCGGCAAAAAATATCGCGGGTGCGAAATCCGGTTTGTTTGTCGACGGAACCGTTGAAGCGCGGATCGGCGTAGGCATCGGCGAGGCGGATGGTCTCGCCGGTTTCGAAAACCTGCGCGGCGATCCCGCGCCCGCGCGGCACGCGGATGCTGGCGGCACCCTGCGCGACGGGCGACCAGAGTTCGCCCTTTTCCTCGTCGAACACAAAGAGCGTGCTGCGCTCGACCTCGAGGAACTCGGTCACGCGCGCCATGATCTGGATCAGGATGCGATTGAGATCCGGGGATTCGGGCGTGGCGGCGGCGGAGTCGGGCATGGTGGTCACGGCCGAGGGCTGTTGGGGGCGGAGGTGTCGGCGGGCACGGCGCGGGCCGGCCCCGGCCGTTGATCGAGATCCTCGATGCGAATGCCCCACGCCGCGAGCGTGGTGCCGAGGGTCTGCTCGAGGAGCGTGAGTGTATTCAGATAGCTGATTTGCGCGGCGATCTCATTCAGGCGCGCAGTCACCAGATCGTTTTGAAAGGTGATGATGGCGAAGTTCGAGGTGCGCCCTGCTTGGAGCCGACCTTTCTCGATCTCGAGCTTGCGCTCCGCCAGTTCGCGCGCGACGGCCGAGACGTCCACGCGGCGCTGCGCCAGATCGATCGCGCGGAGCGTCTCGCGTACCTCAATCTCGATGTTCTCGGTGACTTCCGTCACGTCGATGGCTGCCTTCTGCGCCCGGCCGCGGGCCCGCACGTAGGTTTGTTGCCGCGTCAGATCGCCGAAGGGCACCTGCAACGTGAGACCGACGTTCCAGTCCTCGTTGAGGCGCGTGAACGCCTGATCGAGCGCGCTGTGGTAACCCGGTTCGCTGCCGGCGATACGGTAGCGCGAATTCAGGTTCAGCGACCACAGCCGGTTGTTGCGCGAGACATCGACGATCACATCCGAGATCGCCTTGCCCTGCAGGGTTTGGAGGTAGTCGGGCCGGTGCGCGAACGCCAGCTGTCGGCAGGTCTCGAGGTCGAGGGCGAATTTCGGCAGCGCGATGTCGTCGCTGGCGACGAACGTGGTTTCACGCTGGACATCGAGGACCCGCACGAGGCTGAAGCGGGCGGAGTCGCGCGCGGCCTGGGCGGTGAGGAGATTGAACTCCCGCGTCGCGATGTCGGCCTCGGTCTGGATGATCTCCACCGGCGGCAGGATGCCGGAGGCAACCAGCGCGCGGTTGACCCGCAGCTGCTCTTGCGCGCGGGTGAGGGCGGTCCGGCTGACTTCGACCTGCAGCTGCGCCTGCAGCAGGTTGCGATACGTGAGCACCACGCTGGTGACCGTCGTGATCACGCTGCGTTTGAACTCGAGGACATTCGTCTGCTCGGTGAGCCGGGCGATGCGCAGGTTGGCGAGGTTGGTGGCGAAACCGGCGCCGCGGAGCAGCGGCTGATCCAGCTGCAGGAACACGCTCGAATCGTAGACCTTGTTGTTGGCGGCGGTGCGATCGGTGGCGGCGTTGTCCCACGTCAGGCCGAAACGCGCGCCGGTCGGGACGCGTTGCGTGACGGCCAGCGACGCACTGCCCGCGCGCGTGAGCACCTCGTTGCCGCGCGTGGTCACCGGGTTGTAGCGCGCGGTCGACGTCAGGTTGAGGTCGGGCACGAATTCATCCTGCGCGACCTTGAGATCGTAGCGCTGCACCTCCCGGTCGAGGCCGGCCTTGGCCAGCCCGCGATTGTGAAACAGCGCGAGCTCGATCGCCTGGCGCAGGGTGAGCGAACGGCGCGTGCCGGCGGGCTCCGGCGCGGCCTCAGGGGGCGGCGCGGGCTGGGCTTTCAAAGTGATCGCGCCGCCGAAAAGGCCGACGAACATGCCCGCCGTGGTGGCGGCTCGAACAAGAGGACTGAAGTGCCGGCAAAGCGGGAGCCGAACCATGGAACTGTCGGGGAGAAGACTGGAGCCTGAGGACGCCAAAGGCCAATCGTGGGCCGGCGGAGTGTCAAAACCATAGAGGGGAGGATGCAGGTGCTGGTCGGAATGTTTGGTCCAGAAAGCGCGTGCAGACGAACGATGGGCCGGGACTCCGACCGCCCCCGGTCGCAGCGGCTCATTGCGACCGGGGGCGGTCGCGGTCCCGTTCAAGCCATCGCCCTTGCGACCACCACTCGCCACGCTCAACTGCATCGGTTGCACGTACCGTCGGCGCAATAGCCGGTTCCCGGGAGCATTAACCGCTTTCCCTCACCGCATGATTCGCTTTCCTTGGACTGGATTAGCTCCACCCCCATGAAAGTCACTCCCTCGACCCGGCGGCAGTTCATCAAGACGACGGCGACGGCCGTCACCGCGTTCAACCTCCTGCCGCGTCACGTGCTCGGCGGACCGCGCTTCGTGCCACCGAGCGAAAAGGTGAACGCCGCGGTCGTCGGCGTCGGTGGCCGTGGCCTGCAGAACATGCGGGCCCTGCTCGCGCTGTCTGACGTGCAGGTCATCGCCGTCGCGGACCCGGCGGAGTCGTTCAGTCTTGAGGATTACTATTACAAGGGCCGCGGTGGGCGGTTGCCGGCCGTCGGCGAGGTGGAGAAACATTACGCCGCGAAGACGCCGAATTACCGCTGCGCGGCCTACGAGGATTTCCGGGTGATGCTCGAGAAGGAAAAATCCATCGACGCCGTCCTCTGCGCCACGCCGGATCATCTGCACGCGTATGTGTCGCTGCGCGCGATGCGCGCCGGCAAGCACGTGTACTGCGAAAAGCCGCTCACGCATAACATCCACGAAGCGCGCGAAGTCGCACGCGTGGCGGCCGAAACCGGCCTGGCCACCCAGATGGGCAATCAGGGGCACTCGACGCCCGGCATGCGCGAAACGGTCGAGTACGTGCGCGCCGGTGTGATCGGTGCGGTGCGGGAAATCCACGCGTGGGTCGGCACGAAACGCTGGAACCCGGGACTCGTCACGAAGCCCGCCGAAGCGCAGGCCGTGCCCGCCGGCATGAACTGGGATCTGTGGCTGGGGCCGCGCGAACCGCGGGCGTTCAACGCCGCGTACCACCCGGTCTCGTGGCGCGATTTCTGGCAGTTCGGCGGATCGTCGATGGGCGACTTCGGCTGTCACGATCTCGATGCCGCCACGTGGGCCTTCGATCTGTCCGCGCCCACGCGCGCCGAGGCGGTGTGGTCGGGGCCGAACGATGACGAGATCGCGCCGCACGGTTGCCAGATCTTCTACGATTTTCCGGCGCACGGTGCGCAGCCACCGATTCGTCTGACCTGGCACGATGGCGGACTCCGGCCGCGCAATCCCGACGCGCTCGGTGCCTTCCCGCTGCCGAAACGCGGCGTGCTCTTCGTCGGAGAAAAGGGCGCGATCCAATGCGACGGTGCCGGCGGCGCGCCGCGAGTGTTTCCCGAAAGCCTGCGCGCGAGCATGACCAAGCCCGCCCAGAGTTTGAAACGATCCAACGGCCATCACCGCGATTGGATCGACGCCTGCAAGGGTGGGGACGCGGCGAGCAGCAACTTCAGCTATGGCGCGCGCCTGACCGAGATCGCACTGCTGGGTGTGCTCGCCCTGCGCGCGCGCAAACCGATCGCATGGGATGCGGCGAACTTGAAGGCGACCGGCCTGCCGGAAACCGAACCGATGATTCGCGGGACGTATCGCGCGGGCTGGGAATTGCCCACCTGACCCGCGAGGAGCGCACGCGTTTTCCCGGGAGTGCGCGTTTAACCGGGAGCGCAGGCGTCCCGCCTGGTGCGTTGGCCGAAATGCAGGCGGGACGCCTGCACTCCCGGTTAAACCCTCTCGCCACTGGCGTTGGCCGCCACTTAGCGTTTCATTTCTCTTCCCATGCCCGATTCCCGTTTTCCCCTCGGCCGGCACGTCGTTGCCGCGGCCGCCTTTCTCTCCCTTCCCGCCCTGCTTTTGGCGCAAACGCCGGAACCCAAGGCCAAGGCCGGGCCCGCGCCGAAGGTCGGCCAGACGCGCAGCGCCGACATGGACGCCCGCGGCACCGGTGAACTCACGCTGCACAAATGGTCCGGTGACCTGAACGTCCCCGATCCCGTGGCCTGCACCGTCGATCCGCAGGGGCGCGTCTACGTGGCGGCCACGACGCGACGCAAGGTCGGCGATCTCGACATCCGTGAACACACCCTGTGGATCCCGGACGATGTCGCGCTCACGAGCGTCGAGGAAAAAGCCGCGTTCTTCCGGCGTGAACTGGCCCCGGGGAAAATGCGCGCGCCGCGCGGTTCGCTCCGCGATCACAACGGTGATGGCTCGATCGACTGGAAGGATCTCACGCACCACACCGAGCGCATCTACCAACTGCGCGACACCGATGGCGACGGCACGGCCGACAAGATGACGGTGTTTGCCGAGGGCTTTAATACCGAGGTCACCGGCATCGCCGCTGGTATCCTGTATCACGACGGCTGGGTGTACGCGACAATCGCGCCCGATCTCTGGCGGTTCAAGGACACCAACGACGACGGCGTCGCGGACATCCGCGAGATCGTCGTGCACGGCTTCGGTATCCATCTGGCTTATGCCGGCCACGACATGCACGGGCCGATGGTCGGACCTGATGGCCGCATTTACTGGAGCATTGGCGACAAGGGCGTGAACGTGACCTCGAAGGAGGGACGAAAATTCTTCCATCCCAATGAAGGCGCGGCGATGCGCGTTGATCCCGACGGTTCGAACTTCGAGGTCTATGCCCGCGGCCTCCGCAACGTGCAGGAGCCGGCGTTCAGCGAGTTTGGCGACTTGATTGGAGTGGATAACGACGCCGACCAGCCGACGGAGCGCGAACGCTTCGTGCACATCGTCGAGGCGAGCGACAGCGGCTGGCGCAATAACTTCCAGTACATGAAGACGGACAGCCCGTGGATGCGCGAAGGCCTGTGGAAGCCGAAGTTTCCCGGTCAGGCCGCTTACCTTCTGCCGCCGCTCGCGAGCTATTCCGACGGTCCCGCCGGCTTCAAACACGATCCCGGCACCGCCCTCGGCGAGCGGCAGCGCGGCATTTATCTCCTCAACGAATTTCCTTCCGGCAAAATGCGCGGCTTCAAGATCGAGCGCGACGGCGCGACGTTCAAGATGGTCGACGCCCGCATCGTGAACGATGGCATCATGGGCATCGGCATGAGCTGGCATCCCGATGGCTCGCTCATGATGGTCGACTGGATCGGCGGCTATCCGCTCGACGAACTCGGTGCCCTGTGGCGCGTCGATGCGAAGGGCGCAGCGGCCGATCCGATCCGCGCGGAAGTCCGGACGATCCTGTCGGCGGGTTTCGCCGCGCGCAGCGATACGGAGCTAGCGGCTCAGCTCGCGCATCGCGACCAACGCGTGCGGCAGGGCGCGCAGCTTGAACTCGCGAAACGAAACCGGGGTGAACTCCTGCTCGCGAGCGCTCGCGACGCGAAGGCCACGCTCCTCGCCCGTATTCACGGCCTGTGGGGTTACGGCCAGCTGCTGCGCCGCAATGCCGCGGACGCGGCGTCGGTCGCGACCCTGCTGCAGGATGCGGATGCGGAAATTCGCGCGCAGACCGCAAAGATCCTCGGCGATGCCGCTCTCACTGGGGCGAAAGCGCAGGGCCGCGCCATCGTGACCCTGCTGGCCGATGCCTCGGCGCGCGTTCGGCTGCAGGCCGCCATCGCGCTCGCCAAATATCGCGAGCCTTCGGCGGTCGAGTCGCTGTTCGCGATCGCGGCGAAAGAGGGCGGCGATCCGGTGATGCGTCAGGCCGCGGTGATCGGACTCGCGGGCTGCGCGACCGCGGACCAGTTGGTCGCGAAGAAATCCGAGGCCGCGGTGAATGTGCGGCTCGCCGCGGTCGTCGCGTTGCGGCGCCAGGCGTCGCCGGCCGTGGCGGCGTATTTGCAGGACAAGGACGCGCTCGTGGTGGCCGAGGCGGCGCGGGCCATTCACGACGATCAATCGATTCCCGCGGCGCTGCCCGCGCTGGCGGCGCTGCTCGACAGCCCGATCGCGAACGAGGTGATCGCGCGGCGCGCCATGAATGCCAGTCTGCGCGTCGGCACGCCGGCGACGGCCGAACGCCTGCTCGCGTTTGCATTGAATCCGGCGACGCCCCGCGGCCTGCGCGCCGAGGCGCTGACCACGCTGCGGCTTTGGAAAGCGCCGCCGCGACTCGATCTGGTTGACGGTGTGGCTCGCACGTTCACGCCCGCGCCGATTGCCAGCGTGCTCACGCCCCGACTGGAGCAACTCCTCGCCCTCGACGACGCCGGCCTGAAGACCCTCGCGATTGAAATCATGATCGCCCACGCGCTGCAGGCGCGGCCCGAGCAGATCGCGGCGATCGTGGCCGACAACCAGGCTTCGGGCGAACTCCGCGCGCAGGCGTTGCGGCTCATGGCCGGAGAGGCGAAATCCGGCGCGGCGTTTGAGCGCGCGGTGGGTTCGGGCCTCGTGGCGGACGCTCCGACGCCCCTCAAGCTGGCGGCGCTCGATCTGTTGCTGCCGGAGAACCCGGAACGCCTCGCGCGCGAAGCGCGGGCGACGCTCGATCGTCCCACGGTGGCGGAGAAGCAGCACGCCATCGCGTTGCTGGCCAAGGCGGCGCATCCGGCGGCCGACGCGCTGCTCGATCAGCTGGCGGGCGATCTCGCCAAGGGAACCGTCACGCCCGCGGTGAAACTGGATGTGATCGATGCCCTGCGCGCGCGCGGCGCGACCAACGCGGCGCTCGCCGCCAAGCTGAAGACCTATCTCGCGCAACCGGCCTCGGCAGCACAGGACGAACTGCTCGTCGGCGGCGATGTCGGGCGCGGCCGCGACCTCGTGGCCAACCATCTCGCGGCCAACTGCACCGCGTGTCATTCCGTGGAGTCGAACGGCGGCAGCGAAGTCGGTCCGAATCTTCGCACCATCGGCACCCAGCGGGATGCCGCCTACCTGCTCGAAGCGTTGCTCGCGCCGTCGGCGAAGATCGCCACCGGTTTCGGCATCGTGAACGTCACCTTGAAAAACAAATCCGAGGTCACGGGCACGCTGGCCAAGGAAACGCCCGAGGCCGTGACGGTGCGGCTGTTCGATGGCAACCAGCAGACAATTCCGCGCGCGGAGATCGCCACGCAGACCGCGCCGGTTTCGATCATGCCGCCGATGGCGGGCATTCTGCAGCCGCGCGAAATCCGCGATGTGGTGAGCTACCTGACGAGTCTGCGCGGCGGTGGCCGCGGCGGCAATCGGCCCGCGCCGAAATCGGAAGGGCAGGAGTGAGGATGTCATTCGATCGCTCGTGCGATGCAGGGGCGCAGCGCGCCTGCGCCCGCGGGCGTGGACGAGCCACGCCCCTACAGAAATTTCCTTTCATGGCGTGGCTGGCGTGCCTGGTCGGGTTGGTCGCGGAAATCCGCGCCGCCGACGTACACGTTGCCAACGCCGCCGAGTTTCGCACGGCGATGGCCGGGGTAAAACCGGGCACGCGCGTGCTGCTCGCGCCGGGAGTGTATCGCGGCGGGTTTCAATTCGCCAGCGTGCGGGGCGAACCGGGTCGTCCCATCGTGATCGCGGCGGCGGATCCGAAACGGCCGCCGGAGTTTCGCGACGGCAACAACGGCCTCCACCTGACCGCGCCGGCGTATCTGGAATTGCAGGACCTCGTTTTTGCCGGTCTCGCCCAGAACGGATTGAACATCGATGACGGCGGCAAGACCGCGGCGCCCGGCAGTTCGCATCACATCACGCTGCGCCGGCTCCGCATCAGCGACATTGGTGGCGACGGCAATCACGACGGCATCAAGCTGTCGGGCCTTTGGGATTTCACCGTCGCCGACTGCACAATCGAACGCTGGGGCACGAAGGGTGGCTCGGCGATTGACATGGTGGGTTGTCACCGCGGCCTGATCGTCGCGAATCTGATCCGGCACGTCACGCCGGAGCCGCCCAACTGCACCGCGGTGCAGTGCAAGGGCGGAACCAGCGAGATTGCGATTCGACGCAACCGCTTCGAGCACGCCGGCGGCCGCGGGGTGAATATCGGCGGCAGCACCGGGCTGCCGTTCTTTCGCCCGCCGGTCGTGGCCGGGACGCCCCAGGCCGAGGCCCGCGACATTCGCGTCGAGGGCAATACTTTCATCGGCGGCATCACCGCGGTGGCGTTTGTGGGCGTCGACGGCGCGATCGTGCGCTTCAACACCATCGAGCGCCCGGCGCGCTGGGCGATGCGCATCCTGCAGGAGAATCGTGGCGTCGACTTCATCGCCTGCCGCAACGGCCAGTTCACCGACAACCTGATCGTCTTCGAATCCACGCGCTGGGCCGAGGGCGGGGTGAATCTCGGGGCCGGCACCGCGCCGGCGACATTCTCCTTTGCGCGGAATTGGTGGTACTGCAGCGATCGTCCGGAGCGCAGCGAACCGAAGCTGCCGACCGCGGAAGAGGCTGGGGTGTACGGTCGCGCGCCGGAGGAAGCCCGCGGCCGCGCGGGCGCCACCGCCTTTACCGATTGAGCTCGTCCGAGTCGACCGCTGAGGAGCGCGGGCCGTGCTTGGCCCCGTCCTGCGATCTCCACTTTGCGGCCGGATGTAATCGTCTCCCGCCGCCGCCCATGCCGGAAAGGTATCGCGGCTGAGACCAACGAAGCATTTCCGCGTTGACCGGTTGTGAGCGATACTGGGGGCGATGAAGACCGCACCCTCGCATCCGTCGTCTCCGCCCTCAACGCCGGCGCGTCGTCTCCCGGCAGCGCGGTCGAAGCGCAGTGAGTGTCTGGCCGGCCGCACGCTGCTGGCGGTCGCCCGTCGGCGCAAAGGCCTCGACGCCACGCGCTGTCAGGTCGTGTTTGCCCACCTCGATGCGGCGCACGCGCTCCAGCACACCCTCCAGCAGTCGCTCGCCGCTCACGGCCTGACCGAGCTGCAGTTTGCCGTGCTCGTGGCGCTGTTCGCCCTCGATCCGGAACCGGTGGCGCCCGCGGATCTCGCCGACTACACGGCGGTCTCGCGCGCGGCGATCACGGATGCCGTGGTCCGGCTCGAATCGCTTCAACTCCTCTCGCGCGCCCGCGACGTGGCCGATCGCCGCGTCTTCCAACTGCATCTGACCGCGACCGGGCAAATCGCCGTCGAGCGCGCGCTCATGGCCTACCTGCGCGCCGCCGGTGCCTCCGCTCGCATGATAAAACCAGACCTACAGCAGGAATTGCTGTCTGCCTACCAACGGCTCCAGGAAGGCGCCGTTTCCGCCGCCGCTTGATTTCCATCTCCCGCTCATGAAAAAACGCGTTTTTCTCACCACCGTCGTCGCCCTGCTCGTGGTCGCAGCGATCTTCGGCTACAAATTCTTCACGCTGCGCAAGGCCCGGGAGGCCATGGCGTCGATGCGGCCGGCGCCTGCGGCCGTCACCACCGCCGCCGCCACGCCGCAGACCTGGCGCGAAACGCTGTCCGCGGTCGGCACGGTCGAGAGTTTTCAGGGCGTCACGCTCCGCAGCGAAATCGAGGGCCGCATTGTGAAAATCGCGATTCAATCGGGCGCTCCGGTCAAGGAGGGCGATCTCCTGGTTGAACTCGATGCCGCGCCGGAAGTCGCGCAGTTGAAGAGTCTCGAAGCCACGGCCAAGCTCGCCGCGGCGGCGCTGGAACGCGCTGGCGAGCTGCGTCGCACGAATACGAATACGGCCGTGGATCTGGAAACCGCGGAAGCGGGCCAGTCCCAGGCGCTGGCGGCGGTCGAGGGCCTGAAGGCCACGTTGGCGAAGAAACGCATCGTGGCGCCATTCAGTGGCCGCCTCGGCATCCGGCAGGTGAACATCGGCCAGTTTCTCAACAAGGGCGACGCCATCGTCTCCCTCGAGGCCATCAATCCGGCGTACGTCGATTTCGCCCTGCCGCAGCAGGAGCTGCCCCACCTCAAGGCCGGACTCGGCGTAACAGTGACGGTCGACGCCTTTCCCGGCCGCGTGTTCGAAGGCAAGATCGAGGCGATCAATCCGCGCGTCACGGACACCACGCGCAATGTGCGTATCCGCGCCCTGGTGCCGAATTCCGATGAGACGCTGCGCCCCGGACTCTTTGCCAACGTGCGCGTGCTGCTGCCGACGGAGACCGCGGTGCTGGAGCTGCCGACCACGGCGGTGGTCTACAGTCCGTATGGAAATTCCGTCTACGTCGTGGTGGAAAAGGCGGGACCGAACGGCGTGAAACAGCTGGTGGTGGAGCAGCGGTTCGTGACGACCGGCGCGAAGCGCGGCGACCAGGTGGCCATCGTCAAGGGACTGAACGCCGGCGATCAGGTTGTCACCGCGGGACAGATGAAACTGCGCAACGGCGCGACGGTCACGGTGAACAATAGTGTGGTGCCGGCGAACAGCCCGACGCCCAAGCCCGCGCAAAGCTGAGCCACCCGCCATGAAGTTCACCGAGCTCTTCATCCGGCGGCCCGTCCTCGCGACGGTCGTCAATCTCTTCCTGCTGCTGGCCGGATGGCAGTCGATTCGCGCGCTGACGGTTCGTCAGTATCCACGAACCGACAACGCCGTCGTCACGGTCAGCGTCCTCTATCCCGGCGCCAACGCCGACCTCGTGCGCGGATTCGTCACCACGCCGCTCGAACGTGAAATCGCGTCCGCCGACGGCATCGACTACATCGAGTCGTCGAGCCGGCAGAGTGTCGCGACCATCACGGCGCGGCTGCGCCTCAACTTCGATCCGAACGACGCCCTGACCCAGATCACGTCCAAGGTGAACAAGGTGCGCGGCGAACTGCCCCAGGGCGCCGAGGATCCCGTGTTCGACGTCTCGGTCGGCGAAACCACGGCGTCCGCCTACCTTGGCTTCTACAGCGACACGATGGAGGCCAACCAGATCACGGATTACCTCGTGCGCGTGGTGCAGCCAAAGCTCACCACCGTGCCGGGCGTGCAAAAGGCCGACGTGCTCGGCGCGCGGACGTTTTCGATGCGCGTGTGGCTGAAGCCGGAACGCATGGCGTCGCTGGGTCTCGGTGCGGCCGAAGTGCGCGCGGCACTGGCCGCCCAGAACTTCCTCTCCGCGGTCGGCCAGACGAAGGGTTCGATGATGACCGTCTATCTCACGGCCCGGACGGATCTGAGTTCGGTGGAGGAGTTCCGCGACATCATCGTCCGCGAGAAGGACGATGAGCTGATCCGGCTGCGCGACATCGCCGATGTCGTGCTCGGTGCCGAGGATTACAACACCTCGGTCAAGTTCTCCGGTTTGAACGGCGTCTTCATCGGCATCTTCGCGCTGCCGACGGCCAACTCGATTGATGTCATGAACAGCGTCCGCGCCGTGCTCCCGGAGATCCAGCAGCAGCTGCCGGCCGGGTTGAACGGCAAGGTGGTGGCCGATCTCACCGAGTTCATCACCGACTCCATCAGCGAAGTGATGAAGACGCTGATCGAGGCGATGATCATCGTGATTGTCGTCATCTATCTTTTCCTGGGATCGTTCCGCTCGGTCTTCATTCCGATCGTCGCCATCCCGTTGTCGATTGTCGGTGCGTGCACGATCATGCTCGCGATGGGCTTCAGCATCAACCTGCTCACGCTGCTCGCGATGGTGCTCGCGATCGGCCTGGTGGTCGACGACGCGATCGTCGTGGTGGAGAACATCCACCGCCACATCGAGGAGGGCCTGACCCCGATCAATGCGGCCATTCAAGGTGCGCACGAATTGGTCGGGCCCGTCATCGCGATGACGATCACCCTGGGCGCAGTCTACGCGCCGATCGGTTTTCAGAGTGGCCTGACCGGCGCGCTGTTCCGCGAGTTCGCCTTCACGCTGGCCGGGTCCGTGCTCATCTCCGGGTTTGTCGCGCTCACGCTGACACCGATGTTGTCGGCGAAAATCCTGCGCCACAACCCCAGTCCGCGCGGCTTCGAGCACTGGCTCGAAGTCGCCTTCAACAAATTGCGCGGCGTCTATGAGCGCGTGCTGCACACCGTGCTCGATACGCGTCCGGCGGTCGTGATCGTCGCGGTGCTCGTCTTCGGTTCGATCATTCCGTTCTTCATGATGTCGAAGAGCGAATTGGCACCGTCCGAGGACGACGGCATCATTTTCATGCAGGCGCAGGCGGCGCCGAATGCGACGCTCGAGCAAACGGAGATGTTTGCCGACCAGGTCTCGGAGGTGATTCGCCAGAACTACCCGGACGAGACCGCAGAGATCTTTCAACTCAGCGGCTTTGGCGGCACGCCGAATGCCGCCTTCATCGGCTGGCGGCTCAAGCCCTGGAGCCAGCGCAAGCGCGGCGCCGGTGCCCTGCTGATCGACGTGCAGCGCAAGGTGGCGTCGGTCGCGGGCGTCAACACCGCGGCGTTTCAACGCCCCGCGCTGCCCGGCTCGACCGGCGGCCTCCCGGTGCAGTTCGTCATCGGATCGACCGAGGCACCCCAACGCGTGGCCGAGGTCGCCAACGGCTTGCTCCAGCAGGCGATGACGAGCGGCCTGTTCATGTTCGGCGACACCAACCTCAAGTTCGATCAGCCGCAGGTGGACATCGTGATTGACCGCGAGAAAGCGGCCGCGCTGGGGGTGAATATGCAGCAGATCAGCGCGGACCTCGGCTCGATGCTCGGCGGCGGCTATGTCAGCCGCTTTGCGATCGACGGTCGCGCCTACAAAATCATTCCGCAGGTCACGCGCCTCGCGCGGCTGAATCCGGAGCAGCTGAAGGATTACTATGTGTCGACGAGCAAGGGCGGGCTCGTGCAGCTATCGACGTTCGCGACACTGCAGGAGTCGACGCAGCCGCGGGAGTTGAAACGCTTCCAGCAGCTCAATGCGGCGACGCTCTCATTCCTGCCTGCGCCCGGCGTGTCGCAAGGCCAGGCGCTGGAGTTTCTCAACGCGCAGGCGAAGTCATTTCCGCTCGGCTTCACGGTCGATTACGCCGGCACCTCGCGTCAGTTCGTGAAGGAAGGCAGCTCCCTCATGACGACCTTCGCGCTGGCCGTGCTCGTGATCTTCCTGGTGCTGGCCGCGCAGTACGAGAGCTTCCGCGATCCGCTGATCATCATGATGTCGGTGCCGCTCTCGATCGCGGGCGCGATGATCTTTCTCTTCTTCGGCTTCGCGACGCTGAACATCTATACTCAGGTCGGCCTGATCACACTGGTCGGCCTGATCACGAAGCACGGCATCCTGATCGTGGAGTTCGCCAACAAGCTCCAGGAGGAGCAGGGCTATTCGGTGCGCGACGCCGTGCAGCATGCGGCCGGCGTGCGGTTGCGGCCGATCCTGATGACGACGGCGGCGATGGTGCTCGGCGTACTGCCGCTCGTGCTGGCGAGTGGCGCGGGCGCGGCGAGTCGCTATTCGATCGGTCTCGTGATTGCGACGGGGATGTCGATCGGAACGTTCTTCACGTTGTTCGTGGTGCCGACGTTCTACACCTTCATCGCGCACGATCGCCGCAAGCCGGCGACCAGCGGCGAGACGGTGAGAGCAGTGCCGGTGACGCCTGCCGTGGCGCATACGACGTAAGCGTGTGCGTAGCGGCGGCCGTACTGAACCGTTTCCGGAAAACGGGAGCAAGATGCTCCCGCTACTGGCGCAAGTGCAAAGTAGGGGGAGCTTCCAGCTCCCCCTACGACCACTTCACGCGCTCTCCGAAATCGAACTCCGCACCGGCTCGATGCCATGGCCCACCTTGCGTCTCGCGCCGCGCCGCCTACGTTCGGGCGCGAATGGAGTTGCGTCATCTGCGATATTTCAAGGCCGTGGCTGAGTTGCTGAATTTCAGCCGCGCAGCAGAGAAGCTGCGGGTCGCGCAGCCGGCGCTGAGCCGGCAGATTCGCGCCCTGGAGGAGGAGCTCGGTGCGCCCTTGTTCGAGCGGGAGCGAGGCGTGCAGCTGACGGACGCCGGACGGGTTTTCCGCGTGCAGGCGGAGAAGATTCTGGCGCAGGTCGACACCGCCGTGGCCGCGGTGCACGAAGTCACGGCCGGTGCAGGCGTGGGCGAACTCATTGTGTGCAACGACTGGCGCCTGGCGGCGCAGTTCGTGCCGGCGGTGATGGCGGAGTTTCAGAAGCAATTTCCGCGGGTCGAAGTCACGCTGCGCGATTTGCGTTTTCACGATCAACTGGCCGCCTTGCGCGCCCGGCGGGCGCATCTCGGCTTTGTCGTGCGCAACGTTCTCGGTCGTGTCGGCGAGCTGGAAACGCTGCTCGTGTTGCGAGCGCGTTTGATGGTGGTGGTGCCGGCCCGTCATGCGCGCGCCCGGGATCGGGCCGTGAGCCTAGCCGATCTGGCGACGGACAAATGGGTGATTCTCGATGAAAAGGAGGCGCCGGGCTATCGGGCGTTCATCACGCAGGTGGCGCGCATCAGCGGCTTCACGCCGCGCTTTGCGAACGCGGCGGTGACGTTCGAGGGCCTGCTTGGGCGCGTGGCGATGGGCTATGGCGTGGCGCTGGTCGTGGAGTCGAACGCGCCCCTTCACAATCCGCTGCTGCGCTGCCTTGCGACCGACATCGAGCCGCTGGAGTTGTGCGCCGTCTGGCACCGGCGGGAGAAGTCACGGCTGCTGCACGCTTTTCTCGAGATTGTGCGCGCGCAGGCGAACGGAGCGGGCGAACCCGCGGTGAAACGCGGCCGCGCGCGCGTCGGGCGTGCGTGAGTTTCAACGCGGGAAAATCCTGAATTACCGGCTGGCCTCGCTGACGGGCCGGCGGTGAACTCGCTGCATGGCGATCACCCGTCGCGCTTTCGTTGCCCGAGCTGGAACGACCCTTGCAGCCGGCATGCTGCCGTGGTTGCCCGCTGCAAGCCGCGCGGCCGACGCCACCCGGCCTCCGCGCATTCTGCTGCGCCCCGGCACCGGCCAGAAGGGCAACATCGGCGACATCGCTCACACGCCCGGTGCGCTGCAGGTGTTCGAGCGGTATTTCCCGGCGGCGGAGTTCACCGTGTGGCCGGTGCTGATCAGCCCGGAAGCGCGGGAGCATCTCGTCCAGCGGTTCCCGCGTTTGCGCATCGTGGAGGGCGAACTCGATGCGCACGGCCGGCCGACGACTCCGGCTCTGCGCGCGGCGTGGAACGAAGCCGACTTGCTGCTGCACGGATCGAGTCCGGGTTTCAAAGGCGGACCGTACCTGCCCGCGTGGCGCGCGGCGTCGCGGAAACCGTACGGCATCTTCGGACTCACCAGCGATCCGGTGTCGAACCTCGTGACGCGACCCGATGGCGGCACGTTGCAGGAGCTGGAGCGGGTCATCGCCGGATTGCCGGTGGGCCATCTGCGCGGACCCACGCTCGAGTTGCTCAGCGGGGCGGCGTTCGTCTTCTGCCGGGAAACGCTCACGGCCGATTATTTCCGCCGGCAGGGCGTGCGCAGTCCGGTGCTGGAGTTTGGGCCCGATGCCACCTTCGGCCTGCACCTGCGGGATGAACCGCGCGCGATCGCCTATCTGCGGGCGCAAGGGCTCGAGGAAGGTCGGTTCATCGCGGTGATTCCGCGACTGCGCTACACGCCTTATCACAGCATCAACGGCCAGCCGATTGCGCCGGCGGATCGGGCCAAAGATGAGATCAACGCGCGCACCGTGGCGGGTGATCATGCGAAGCTGCGCGATCTGATCGTCGCGTGGGTCCGCGGCACCGGTTTGAAGGTGCTCGCGTGTCCCGAGATGAGCTACCAGATCCCGCTCGCGAAGAAGGAATTGATCGATCCGTTGCCGGCCGACGTGAAGGCGCAGGTGGTGTGGCGCGACACCTACTGGCTGCCGGATGAGGCGGCGTCGATCTACGCGCGGGCGACGGCGGTGATCAGTTTCGAATGTCACTCGCCGATCATCGCGCTGACCAACGGCACGCCGGCGTTCTATGTCCGGCAGCCGACCGACACCATCAAGGGCCGGATGTATCACGATATTGGAGTCAGCGACTGGACGTGCGAGGTGGACGAAACCTCGGGGCGCGACTTGTGGGCGCGGCTGCAGGCCATTCACGCTGATCCGGCGCAAGCCCGCGCGCGGGTGCGGCGCGTCATGGCCGGAGTGGAGGCGAGGCTGGAGCGCATGGTGGGCGTCGCCCGTGCGGCAATCGCGGCGGGCTGAAAGCGTCTGCGCATGAACGTAAGCGCCCGCAGCCGCCACGGCCGATTCGTTCCCCGGACCCTCGCGTCCGCGAGGTCGTCCGGCGTGATCATGAGAATCGTGGCGTGGCTGCGGGGCGGGCTGGTCGCGGGGGCGGCGTCGTGCCTGACTCTGCTCGGCGCGGCCGACTCTGCTCCGGTGAACCGGCCGAATATCCTGCTGCTTTACGTCGACAACGTCGGCTACGGTGACCTCGGGTGTTACGGGAACACGGCGGTCCGCACGCCGCGCATCGACCAGCTGGCGGGCGAGGGTGCGCGTTGCACGGACTTCCAGGTCGTCACCACCAGCTGCACGCCGTCGCGCGGCGCCCTGTTGACCGGGCGCTATCCATTGCGCAACGGGCTCGCGCACCAGCTGGCGTCGACGGAAAACTGGACTGGCATTGGGTTGCCGCAGCGCGAGCGCCTCCTTCCACAGTACTTGAAGGAGGCGGGGTATGCGACGGCATGCTTTGGCAAATGGAATATTGGCTTCGCGCCCGGCAGCCGGCCGACCGAGCGCGGCTTCGACGAGTTTCTCGGTTTCCGTTCCGGCAACATCAGCTACTACGAGCACCTCTACAACGGCCAGCCCGACCTGTTTCGCGGCACCGAGCCGTATCAGGTGGAAGGTTACAGCACCGACCTGTTTGCCGATGCGGCCACCGACTTCATCCGCCGTCACGCCAGCCGGCCCTGGTTTGTGTACCTGCCCTTCAATGCGGCGCATTTCAACAGCGCCGGTAACATGCCGCCGGGGATCAAGCCAGTCTGGCAGGTGCCGGCGAAATACCTCGAGCGCTATGGCTGGTCAGCCGACGAGCCGGACGAAAAGCGCCGTTATCGAGCCGTGCTCACCGCGCTCGATGACGCCATCGGCCGACTGCTCGATCAACTCGATGCTCTGCGCCTGCGCGAGCGCACGATCGTGATGCTGATCTCCGACAATGGCGCGTTCATGCTGCCGGGGCGCGGACTGGAAGTGGCGTCAAATGCGCCGCTGCGCGATGGCGGCACCACCTGTTACGAAGGTGGCACCCGCGTTCCGGCGATCGTGCGCTGGCCTGGACGAATCAAACCGGGAACGGTGGTACGCGAGATGATCAGCCAGCTCGATGTGCTGCCGCTCTGTCTCGACGTTGCGGGAGCGAAGGCGCTGCCGGGCCGGGTGCTCGATGGGCGCAACCCGCTGCCCGCGTTGACGGGCGGTGGCCCCATGCCGCCTGCGAGCCTTGGCTTCGCGTATGACAAAGGAGCCGCGTGGCGCGAGGGATCGCTGAAGCTGGTGCGGCCTTCGGCCGGGCAGCCGTGGGAACTGTATGATCTCGCGGCGGACTTGGCGGAAACGAAGGACCTGGCCGCGGATCGAGGGCAGGACGTGGTGCGCCTCGCAGCGCGCTTCCAAGCCTGGCAGGCGGAGGTAAAACAGGACGCGAGTCCGCCCGCGCCGCGACCGGGGCGGGGGACCAAATAGTCGAGCCCGACCGCGCGTCCCGCCATGCCACGCCGCGATTGCCACTTGAGTTTCGACCGGTCCATTCCGGCCCTTCACCCCATGCTGTTCGCTGAACGTCAGGCCCCGATCGCCCGTGACCGCAGTAAGGGTCGGACCGATGCGCCGAACGTGCGTTTGATCGACAGGGCTCGCGGTTGACGGCACGTCTGACCGCGGAGACGAACCAGCGCCGAGTGAACGGAACCAGCTTTCATCGAATCCAACCCCAAAATCATGACCAGGAAAAATTCCCTCGCGTGGCTCGGCAGTCTGATCGCGCTCGCCGTTTCTCCGGCTCATTCCCTGCCGGGTGCCGAGGGCCCGCGCGGTGCCGCCGTGCAGTCGACGGGTGCCATTTCGGGTCGGGTGCAGAACGTTGTCACCGGCCAGTACCTGAACAATGCCCGCGTCAGCGTGCGTGGCACCGATCTCATCGCCTTCACGGATCAATCCGGCACGTATCGTCTGATCCGGGTTCCCGGCGGCCCCGTGGTCCTCGACGTTTCGTATACCGGCCTCGATGCCCAGCAACTGACCGTGCAGCTGACTCCGGGCCAGGAGGTCACGCAGCACGTCGATCTCACGAGCGCGGCGCGTTACGGGGCGAACGCCAGCGTCGTCCAACTCGACTCCTTTGTCGTGGCCACCTCGCGCGAGACCGACGGCAACGCGATCGCGGTGAACGAGCAGCGCTATGCGGCGAACATCAAGAATGTCGTCGCGGCCGACTCGCTCGGTGACGTCATGGACGGCAATGTCGGCGAGTTCCTCAAGTACGTGCCCGGCGTCACGCCCGAATACGATTACGAGGACGGCACGACCGTATCCACGATTTCAATCCGCGGGTTCGCTCCGCACATGGTGGCGGTTTCTACCGATGGCGCGCAGATGGCCAACACGTCCAACGCGCTGGGCGACTCGCGGGCGTTCTCGTTCAATCAGGCCTCGATCAACAACATCTCCCGCATCGAGGTGGCCAAGGTGCCCACGCCGGCCAATCGCGCCGATTCGCTTTCAGGCTCGGTGAACATGATCAGCAAGAGCGCGTTCGAGCGGAAGAGCATGCAGTTTCGCTACAACCTGAACCTCGCGGCCAACAGCGAGAATTTCAACCTGCGGAAGACGCCGCACACGACTGACGAAAAGGTCTACAAGATGCGCCCGGGCGGAAATTTTGATCTCACCCTGCCCATCAACTCGCGGTTCGGCCTCGTCATGACCGGGGCGGCGACTGAGCGGTATGCGAAACTTCATTACTCCTACAAGACGTACAATTCCGCCGGGACCGGCACGGGCGCAACCGAGTCGAAGCCCTTCCTGCAAACCTACCGGCTGCTCGATTCGCCGCGGACGCTCGTCCGGCAGTCGATTGGGCTCAAGGCTGACTGGCAGGTGACGCGCCACGGCGTGCTCTCGGTGGGTGGACAGGTGAGCCACTTCCAATCCACGCGCATCGCAACGGAGTTCACGGCGAGTGCCGGCAATAACGCGGTTCCGACGCCGGCGACGGGCACGCCGTTCAGCTATGGCGACGACTTCACCGTCGGAGCAACCGGACGTGGATCGGTGACGCTCGGTGGCGCGACGTCGACGCACATCGTCACTGACGCCACCGCGGGCAACGCGCGCTATCGTTACGACAATGGCCGGTGGAAGGTCTCGCTCGCGGCCGACACGTCGCGCGCCGCGGGCGGCTACCGCGATCAGAGCGAGGGGCATTTCCGGCAGATGGCGATCTCGCTGCGCAATCCGTCCCGGCTGGTGTTCCGCAACATCAACGAGGTGCGCCCCGAGACGCTGCAGATCTTCGACAACACCAATCGCGAGGTCGATCTGTACGACATCAATAATTATCAGCTGACGACGACCAACTCGACGCCGCGCAAAACGCGCGAGGATTTCGAGTCGGGTTCGGCTGACGTGGGACGCACCCTCGATTTCCTGCCGTTCCCGGCATCGGTGCAAGTCGGGGCGCACCAGCGCACGCAGACCCGGGACATCCGGCGGCGGAACGAGAATTGGACGTACAACGGCATCAACGGCGACCGTTCGCCCGCGCCGTTCCTATCGCCGGTGTACAAGGGGCAGTATCACTACTACGGCTTCCGCAACGTGCCGCATCTTTCGCCGATGCTCGCGTGGGACGCGTACCAGGCGAATCCGGCGCTCTTCACCAAAACGGCGGCGCAGCTCGTCACCGAGGAGACGTTTCGGATCAACAACTCGCAGCTGTTCGAGGAAGGCGTGACGGCGTACTACGCGCAGACCGAGTTCAGCCTGTTCAAATACCGGCTCAAGGTCTTGACCGGCGTGCGTTACGAGAAGACCGAAACCGAGGGCCGGGGTGCGCTGGTGGACCTCAGCGCGGTGTGGGCGCGCAATTCGGATGGCACCTTCGTGCGCAACGCCGCGGGTCAGCGCGTCCGGCGCCTCGAGGCGGGAGCCGTCGGATCGATGCAACAGCTCGGACTCACGCATCAGGAACGGAAGTTTCGCGCGGAGCGTGACTATGACGGCTATTACCCGAGCCTGCATCTGAACTATAATTTTGCGGACAATCTCATCGGTCGCGCCGCGTATGCGAAGACCTACGGCCGCCCGAACCTCAACAACATCATTCCCACCGCGCAGGTCGATGAAGCCGATCTCAACGACGAACAGCTGGGCAATCCCGCGGTCGTGCAGGGCAATATCACCGTCACGAATACGGGCCTGCGTCCGTGGTCGGCGCACAACTACGACCTCTCGCTCGAATACTACACGAAGAGCGGCGGCGTGATCAGCGGCGGATTTTTCCTCAAAGAGATCTCCGATTTCTTCGCCGACTCCGTGCGCATCGCCACCGCGGTTGACGTGGCCGAGCTCGACCTCGATCCGCGCTACATCGGCTGGCGGGTCAGCACCCAGGTGAACGGCGGGTCGGCGCGCGTGTACGGCGGCGAACTCAACCTGCGCCAGTCATTGCGCGAACTGGGGGCCTGGGGGCGGAACGTGAACGTGTTCATCAACGGCACGAAGCTGCGGCTCGAGGGCCGGAGTGTGGCGTCGTTCAATGCCTTCACGCCAGAAACCTTGAACTGGGGCTTCAGTTACACCCGGCGGCAGGCCTCGTTCATGGCGAAGTGGAACTATCGCGGGAAACGCCGCCTCGGGGCGCAGCCGCAGATTGGGACCGAGGCGTTTGAGTGGGACGACCGCCGCCTCACGCTCGATCTGAACTTCGACTACCAGTTGAAAAAATGGCTGCAGCTCTACATCAGTGCACAGAACGTTTTCAACACCCGCACGATCACGATGCGTTACGGGCCCGCCACGCCGGACTACGCGAAAATTTACCTCACCGGCGCCAACGGCGTGGGAATAACGATGGGCGTCAAAGGCACCTTCTGATTTAATCATCTCTCATCCCATGAACTCTCCCCAACCCACGCCCAGTCGGAGAAAATTTCTGCAGACCGCGGCCACGGGCATCGTGGCGGGCCCGCTGGCACTGGCGGCGGGCAGCCGTGCGCTCGCGGCTGAATCGCCGACGGCCCAAGTCGGTGCCTTTCCCAATTTCGCGCGCGGCGAGGTGGTGCGCACCGGTGGCCGATTGCTGGGCGCGGATCGTTTCGTCGAAACCGAGCGGACCATTCCGGTCGCCGGCCACAGCGATGTGCTGGTGGTGGGCGCGGGCCCGGCCGGCATCGGCGCGGCGCTCGCGGCGGCGCGCGCCGGCGCGAAGACGCAATTGATCGAAAGCGCCGGCTGTCTGGGCGGCGTGTGGACCGCCGGCATGCTCACCAAGATCATCGATGGTGGCCGCAAGACCGGCATCATGCAGGAGATTCTGCAGGCGATGGTCGCGCGCGGGAGCGACGTCGCGAAGAAGACCAAGGGCGAGATCTATGACCCGGAGCTGATGAAGCTCGTGCTCGAGGAGAAATGCGTTGCGGCGGGCATCAAGATCCAGCTGCACACCCAACTCGTCGGCGCGGTGACCGACGCCCGCAAGCGGCTGACCGCCGTCATCACCGAATCGAAATCCGGCCGCCAGGCGTGGACGGCGGATCGTTTCATCGACTGCTCCGGCGACGGCGACCTCGCGGCCCAAGCCGGTTGTCGGTTTGATGTCGGCATCAACGCGGGCTGCGAATGCCAGCCGATGTCGCTCATGGCGCTCCTGACCGGCCTCGACGCGGATGCGATCCCGGAGTTCGTGCGTGAGATCGCAGGCGAGAAGGCCAAGGCGAACCTGCAGAAGCTGATGAAGGATTCCGGCATCAATCCGTCGTACAGCGGACCCACGCTCCGCCTGCTGCACAGCGGGATTTTCTCGCTGATGACCAATCACGAGTACGGCGTGCCCGCGTATGATGCGGGCAAGATCAGCGACGCCACCATTCGTGCGCGACGCGAGGTGCACGACATCGTGCGCGACCTGCGCAAACTGGGCGGCCCGTGGAAGGGCGTCGCCGTCGTCGCGACGGCCGAGCAGATCGGTGTGCGCGAGGGACGTCGCGTGCGGGGCCGGGCGACCGTTACGGCCGACGATATCAGCGCGGGCAAGAAGCACGCCGACGCCGTGTGCCAGGTGAATTTCGGTTTCGATGTCCACAATGTGCGACCCGGCGCGATGTTCGAAGGCCTCGACGAAATTGCGGACGAAGTGCGCCGCCGCCGTCAGGCCGGCGCCAAGCCGTACGATATTCCGCTCGGGGCTTTGATCCCTGCGGACGTCGAAGGCCTGATGATGGCGGGCCGTTGCATCAGCGGCGACTTCATCGCCCATTCGAGTTATCGCGTCACTGGCAACGCCGTGCCGATGGGCGAGGCGGCCGGCCGCGCGTCGGTGATTTCACTGCGGAAGGGCCGGATGCCGCATGAGATCACCGCGGCCGATTTCAAATCGGCCTGAGTTCGTCGACTCGCCTGGGGCACTGGCCATCGCCCGTTGCGATGGGGCTTCAGCCGTGGCTACGAGCGCCAGCGAGTGGTGGTTCGGCCACTCGCTGGCGCTCGTAGCCACGAAGGGCAAACGGCCTTTGATACGGCGTTGGGAGTGCAGCCAGGATTGCACGCTGGGCCGAAAAGCACCTGTGGGCGGTTGCCCCACATCCCGCTGGGCATTCGGCTTCTCGCTCAGCTCCGCGGGGTGAGGGTACTTGGCCTGCAAGGATACGTTCGATCGTGCGGCGCTACAGCGACAGGTGCCCGAGGGCCAGCAGGCCGTAGTACGTGTATTCAGCATCCACGTACTCGTCGGCCCAGTGGCCATGGAAGCCGCCCTCGGCAGTCCAGAGCGAGTCGAGGAAGTCCATGCACTTTTCGTGCACCGCGGCCGGCAACCGGATGTCCAGCGCGGCGAGCGCGTGCAGCGCCGTGGCAGTCGAGAGCAAATCGGGGAGCGGCGCTCCGGGCACGGCGATGAATCCACCTTGCGGATGCGCCTGGGCGAGGAGCCAGCGGCCGACGTCGGCGTTCACCGGAAAGCCCAGGTGCCGGATGAGAATTACGGCGCCGGCCGTGGCGTTGAGCGCGCCTATCTTTGCGCCCGCGAGATTACTCCATGCGCCATCGGCGGACTCGAGGCGCTTCAACGCCTGGATCAGTTTCAGGATCCGTGGCGGCGTGCGGCCCAGGTCCTCGTACGCACCGAGGGCGACAAACGCCCCGTAGGCCGAGCCGTGCGCCGCGTTGCGATCGCCCTCGTAACCGCCGTCGGGTTTGCGGAAGTCCTCGATCCGCGCGAGCAGCGCATCATCGAGGCCCGCCGGCATGCGCTGTCGGCCGATCACGGACCAGCAGCGGGCGAGCGCCGAGACGTGCACGAAATCCAGCTGATGTCCGTCGCCGAACGAACGCGCGTAGGCTTCCACGCGATCGAGCGGCGGTACGACCTCCAGCGCCTGCAGGCCGGCGAGCACGAAGAGCGTGTAGTAGAGATCGGGCCGGCCCGCGCGATCGCAGCCGCCGCCCTCCGGCGTCAGTTGCCGCTGGAGAAAACTACGGACCAGATCGGTCGAATCGCCGAGCAGGCGCGGGGACAGTCGCGCGACCTGCAGCAATTGAAGGCGCAGACTCAAGCCGGGACGGTCTCAGCCGCGGCGACTCCGGGCGCGCGGTTGAGTGGTTCCTGCTCCTTGCACCAGCCCTTGATTTCGACGTCGTTGAAGATCTTGCCGAGCGTCCGGCGCAGCAGGCCCTTGAAGTTGTGATTTTCCAGCAGGTTCAGGGAGCGGATGGCCTCCTCCTTGTAGGTGGCGAGCAGCGTCTCCGCGCGATCGCCCGCGCCGAGTTCGGTGTAGAGCGCCTCGACGCCTTCGGGCGACAGGCCGGCGGGCCAGGTCCGGCGCCAGAGCGACGCCAGTTGCTCCTTCGCCGCGCCCTGCGCCTTGTCGTGGGCGACGGCCAGCAACAGGCTCGGGCGCAGGCCGGCGATGTCGTTGGTCTCGCCGGTGATCCCGAGATCGCTCAGGTCATCACGAATCTGATACGCGATGCCGAGGGCCTCGCTGTAGCGTCCGATGACTTCGGATACGTCGTCGTGCAGATCGACGCCGGCGTAGAGCGCGCCCGTGCGCAGCGCCACCTCGAAGGCCGGTGCGGTCTTGTGGCGGAAAATATCGAGGACTTCGTTGGGCTTGAGCGGCTGCGGTTGGCGCGCCCAGCAGAGTTCCGCGCCCTGGCCGCGGCAGAGCTGGCGCTGGCCGTCGGCGGCAACTTGAAGCATGCGCACACGCTGCTCGGGGGAGACATTGCACGCGGCCAGCAGCCGGTAGCCTTCGCCGATCAGGAGATCGCCGACGTTGAGCGCGACGCCCACACCGTATTCCTCGTGCAGGGTCTTTTCGCCGTAGCGCAGGGCATCGTTGTCCTCGATGTCGTCGTGGATCAGCGAGGCCTTGTGGAAACATTCGACGGCGACGGCGACCTTGCGGATGTCGTCGGGCGCGGCGGCGTTGGCGTCAGCGCGGAGCGCCTGGTACGCGGCCACCGTGAGAAACGGCCGCCAGCGTTTGCCGGCGCGGCCGAGCCATTGCCGGCCGATCCGCTCGGTCTCGCCGTTGGCGGAACCCATGATCAGATCGAGTGAGCCGGGCGTGAACCAGAAATCGACTTCGTCGCGCAGGGCGCCGAGGTCGAGCCGCCGGGTGCGATCGTCGCTCGTCAGGTGAATGTAATCCCAGACCCAGTCGAGGTCGACCGTGGTGTCGATGCAGTCGTCCTGTAACAGCGGAATGGCGACACCGGGAATCGCGGCTGCCTCCATGTACGGGAAAGCCTGTTCCAGCACGCTCATGCAGCTGACGCCGACGATGGCGTCGATCTTGCCGGTCTGGATGATCGACATGACGACCGCGCTGCCCTCGGCGACGAGCACCGCATAGCCCAGGCGCTCGGCCTCGGCGGTGAGATCCTGAATCGTGCAGAGGCCGCACTGTTTGCAGAGCAGGCCGAACTCGTCGAAGGGCGCTGGGCACTTCGACTCGACGCGCATGCATTTCGGCAGGAGCAGGAGGCGGCGTTCGAACGGCACCGACGCCAGCGCGTCGCGCCACATTTCGTTGCTGAGCAGGACGCCGATATAGTCGCGGTAAATGGGATCGCAGCGCAGTTGGGCGATGAGTTGATCGGCGTGCACCTTCAGCTCGGCCATCGGCACCGGCGGGACCGGGTTGTGCTTGGCGACGTAGTCGCGCACGGCCTCGAGCACGCGCGACCGCTCGAACGCGGTCTGCGGAATGTTCTTCTTCGGCGGGCGCACGCGCTGCTGGATCGCGTGGCGGGGTACGACGAGCGGATCGGCGGTGCCGGTGATTAAAGTCTCGATGATGGGCATGGGTGTGGGGGCCGCATTCAGGGGATTCACTTGCTGACCAATTCCGGGGCAGCGGGCGGTGGGGAAGTGGGTGGCGGGCGGGGCGTCGCGATCGCGTCGCGCAGCACGCGCGCCTTGCCTTCGGCGTCGTGCGCGACGTCGCGGTAGGCGTTGAAATCGTAGAACCAGTATTTCTTCGCGAGCCGGTACATCCAGTGCTTCTCGGGAACTTCCTCGCCGGGGAGCCACTGGCTGAAACGGGGCGTCATCGCTTCCAGCTCCGCCATCGCGGTGCCGCGGGTCGTCGTATCCCGTGCGCCATGACGGCGGACGATGTCCTTCACCAGATCGGGCCGCTCGAGCACCACGCAGCCGCGCGTGTGCTGCGCGCTGAGTTCGCGAAAATCCTTCAGGAACGCGCTGCTCCGCATCGTCTCGAAGATCCCGCGTGGGTCGTGGATGTCTTCCACCGCAAACTGGATGATCGGGCACGGCTCGATGTCGCCGCGCGGACCGATGTGGTGGCTCACGCCGGTGGACATCGGACACAGCGCCTTGCCGTCGTGATCGTAATACGCGTCAACGATGGCGATCGGCACGCGCGACCGCATCTCCGTGACGAAACGGCGGACGCGCACGAGTTGTTCGGGCGTCAGGCAGAGATCGAAATTCGGCTTCGGTCCGACCGGCCGGTAACCGTGATACCACGCGTAGTGCACGCCGCGCTGGATGAGTTCGCGCAGCCATTCGTCGGTGAGCAGTTCCTCGATGTTCGTGCGGCACACGCTGGTGGCGACGCCGGTGAGGAGGCCCGCCTTCAGGCAGTGATCGAGGCCGCGGAGCGTGCGGGCGTAGACATCCTTCTTCCCGCGCCGGGCGTCGCTGACGATCTCGCGGCCCTCGATGGAAATCAGCGGCGTGCAATTGCCGATTTCGCGCAGACGGTTGGCCACCTTTTCGGTGATCAGCTGGCCGTTGGTGAAGATCTGAAAATAGCAGTCCGGGTGCGCCGCGAGCAGATCGAGCAGCTGCGGATGCATGAACGGTTCGCCGCCGAGGATGCCGAAGAACACGTTGCCGTGCCGCTTCGCGTCGAGAATCGTGCGGTTCAACGCCTCGAGATCGATGGCGTCCTTCGACTCCACGTCCACCCAGCAGCCCTGGCAGCGCAGGTTGCAGGTGTTGAGAATCGAAAGGTAGATGAACGGCGGGAAAAATTCGCCGCGCCGGATCCGGCGTTTGAACTTCTCGACCGACAACATGCCCTTGAAGCCGAAGTTCCAGGCGAACTTCCAGACGCAACGCGCGTTGGCGCTGCGCAGGGTGCGGTAGACGAGGGTCGGCAGCATGATCAGCGTTGCACGGCGAGCGCGGCCTGCGCCTTCGCCTTCGCTTCCTCAGCGCGGCGTTGGATTTCCTCGGGTGAAGGCAGGCTCAACAGCACTTCGGGCGGAATGTCGCCGGCCTGCGCGAGCTTGGTGAGACATTTCTGGCGTTCGGTGAGCGCCTTGCCGGAATCGCGCTCCTTGGAGAAACGCGACTGCGCGCGTTCGCTGCGCATCCGCAGCATCGAGTAGATGTCGCCGCCGAGCAGCGCGGAGATGTCCACCTTCATCTTCTCGCGCTCGAGGTCGGAATCCTTGACGGCGTCGCCGTTGATCGGACCGGCCTTGTACTTGGGAAACATGATCGCCGCCTCGGGGCAGACGCGCGAGCAGGCGGGGCAGTTCGTTTTGCAGTTGTCCTGGTTCTGCACCTGGATGTGGCCCTCGTGATCGGCGCCGTACACGCCGAACAGGCAGAAACTCAGGCACTGCATGCAATTCGTGCAGCGATCGTAATCGATGACGGGAAACCACGGTTTCCAGCCGCCCTGCTGCACCGCTTTCTTCGCGGTGCGAGTCGCTTCGACGGCCCCGACAATCTGATCGTCGGACAGGCCGGTAACGGGTGTGAACTGCACGCGGTCGGTGCTGGCGGCGGCGGTGAGCGATTCCACCCCGGCGCGAAAACGTCCGAGCACCACGGCCGGGACGTCGTCGGCGGGCGCGGTCTGGCCGGCGCCGCCCACGCGGGTGAGCGCGAAGCCCTGGCCCAGCAAACGGGAAACCACCTGGAAACGCTGGTCGCCGTCGAGGGGCTCGGCGTCGTTGCCCTCGTAGAGGACGACGCGCAGGTAGGTCTGATCACGCAGGGACATGAAGGGGAGGTCGGCTAGGACGAGGGAAGGGCGGTGGGGGTTGCGGCCGTTGCAGCCGGCGTGCCGGTTTTTCCGGCCGTGACGGCATCGGCGGGAGTCGCCTTGCCCGCCGGAAGATTCGGCCGGAGATCGGCGGCCTCGAGCCGCTCGATCGCGGCGGGCGCGGCGAGTTCGCGCAGGTTCACCACCTCGGTGTGGGCCACGTCGAGCGGTGCGCCGGCGGACGCGAACAGCCACTTCACGGCGCGGGGAAAGCAGGCGGCGATCTTGACGCCCTGTCCCGCAGCGAGGCGCTGCAAAGCCGGGTCACGGCGCGCGGACATCTCGCACAAATCCGCCACGGCCTCGAACGACTGGCCGGAATCGCACAGGCGGCGCAGCACCGCGGCCTTCGTGGCGGGATCGATGACCTGGGCGTACGTGCAGTTGCAGTACAGCGTGCGGGGGGCGTGGTCGGTCGGCATCGCGGCGGGCTTCGGTTCAGGCCGGGGTGAGCAGGCGGTGTGTCGGCTGCGGCTTGCCCGGGCGGAAATGCTCGAGGTGATCGAGGCTGAACGTTACGGACGGGAACGTGGCCCTGAGGGCCGCCAACGCGGCTTCAAGCGCAGTCTTGAGCGCGGCGGGCGCGGCTTCGGCGCGGAGATTCAAGATCAGCTGGCCGGCGGTGCAGTCCTGATCGAGCCGCAGCGACAGCTCGGGCACGAAGTCGCTGCGCACGAGGTTGAGTGACGCGAGATCATTCAGGCCGCCGTCCGGACTGAAGGTCATTTTCAGATGCGCGACCTCGGCGCCGGCGCCGGCGAGTTGCTGTTGCAGCGTGCGGGCGAGGGCTTCGAGGACGGTGTTGGCGTCGAACTCTGCGCTGGCGGTGAGCTGGAGCGTGGCGTTGAGCCAGCCGAGCAGCGCCTCGCCGTCCGCGTAGATCGCGTAGTCCACTTCCATCACGCGGCGGGCCTGCTGTTCCGAGGCGAGAAGGCGATCGAACCAGGCGTCGAGCCCTTCGCCCGTGCGGGCGGAAACGGCCAGCACCTCGGCGTGCGGGTAGTCACGCTGCAGCACGCCACGCAGGGCACAGAGCTCGGCTGCCGTGACGGTGTCCTGTTTGTTGATGACGATGATGTCCGCCTCTTCCAGCTGCTTGCGGTAAATATAAAGCACCTTGTCCGAGAACGCCCGACCCTCGGCGAGGCCGAAGACGCGCAGCGCGCGTTGCGGATCGATCAGGACGCTGAGCGGCGCGATCGTGAAGCTGTCACCGTAAATTCGCCGGAGCGGGTACGTGACTGTCGCGACCAGATCGGTGCAGCTGCCGACGGGTTCGGCGACAAAGACATCCGGCCGCGTGGCGGCGGTGAGCCGGCCGGCGGCGTCGACGAGGGAGTTGAAGCGACAACAGAAACAGCCGCCGGGAATTTCCTCCGTCGCGAAACCGCGGGCGCGGAGGACGGAGGTGTCGACGAGGCCGCTGCCTTGATCGTTCGTGATGAGGCCGGCGCGCAGGCCGCGGGCTTGCAGCAACGCTGCGAAGCGCGCGACGGCGGTCGTCTTGCCCGCGCCGAGAAAGCCGCCGATCATCACATAACGCGCCGCGGGCGAGGACGGCTGGGATTCAGGGGAGGCGGTCACGGGGGCGGTGGGGGGCCGGAATCTTTTTGCTGTTGCAGCATGCGGTCAATGGTCTCGTTCAGAAGCATCGCGTAGTCCCGCGCCGGCATGCACGCCGGATCGGGCGTGCCGCGGGCCCGGTAAAGCCAGCCGGCTCCGTACGGAGCGTCGTGAATCTGTTCGAGGTGGCCCTTGAGGCCCGGATTGCCCTCGTGAAACTCGCCGTCGATGACGCCGTAGATGTCGCTGATCGCCTTGAACCCTTCGATCCAGCCGAGAATCGTGCCGGGCTTGATCGGCGTGCCCGGCGGAACGTCGAATGCCTGATCGACGAGATCGCCGAGCATGCGAACGGCGAACTTGGAAAACCCCACGCGCCACATCCCGTCGGGTTCGGGCGCCAGCCAGAAATGCGACGGAGCGTACAGGGCGTCGGCCGGCAGATGAGTCGCAAAGTTCGATCGCTTGAAGAAAATCGTCTTGGGCGTTGCGTCTTCCATGCCGGAGTCCGGCGAAATCAGCGGCAACCCCGCGCGATTGCAAGGAGGCAGACGGGAATCTCGCGGGAGAGCGAACGGAGCTCGGAATCCACGGAATGCAGGAGGGTGCCCACGGAACACACGGAACACACGGAAAGGCTGAAATACCCCGAGAATCCCAGCCTTGGATTTCATTTCCGTGTATTCCGTGTGTTCCGTGGGCCCCCATCCGAATGCCAACGGTGACGCCACACGTTCGATCGAGCGGAATTCTGGACACCGTGCGCGATAACGCCGAGAACCAGAGCCCGTCATGATTTACCTCGACCACAACGCCTCCGCGCCGCTGCTGCCGGTGGCCCGCGCGGTGTGGCTCGAGGCGGAGGATCGTTATCCGGGTAATCCGTCGAGCCCGCACCGGCTGGGCGCTCGGGCCGACACCGCGTTGGATCTCGCCCGCCAACGATTGGCGGCGGTGCTCGGCGGTTCGTCGCACGATCTCGTGTTTACGAGCGGGGCGACGGAGGCGGTCACGACCGTGCTGCATCATGTCGCCGGTGACGCCGATCCGGCGGCCGTCGTGTGGGTGTCGGCCATCGAACATCCGGCCGTGATCGCGAGCGGGCGCGCGTATTTTGGTCCGCGGGTGCGGTTGATGCCGGTTTCAGCCGACGGCGTCGTCGACCTCGCGTGGGTGTCGGCGCAATTCGCGGTCGAGCGGCCGGCGCTCGTGGCCGTGATGGCGGCGAACAACGAGACTGGCGTGCTGCAGCCGTGGCGCGCGTTGCACGAGCGCTGTGCCGCGGCGGGCGTGCCGTTTTTCTGCGATGCCACGCAATGGTGCGGACGGTTGCCGTCGGCCGGCCTCGGCGCGCTCGATTTCGTGGCGGGCAGCGCGCACAAGTTCGGCGGCCCGCGCGGCGTGGGTTTCCTGAAATGTCCGGCGCGCGTGACGTTGCGCCCGTTGCTGCACGGCGGTTCCCAGCAGGCGGGGCGTCGCGCCGGTACCGAAAATGTATCCGGCGTGCTCGCGATGCTCGCTGCGCTCGAGTGGTGCGAGGCGCAGCTCGCGGACGGCGGGCTCGCGGCGCGACTGATCCAGCGCGAACGATTCGAACGCGATCTGCTCGCGGCCCTGCCGGCGGTGCGCCTCACCGGCGCGGGGCAGGAGCGGCTCTGGAACACGGTGAACGTGATCATGCCCGAGCTCGACTGCCGGCAACGCTGGGTCGTGAAACTCGACAAGGCCGGCTTCGCGGTGTCGACCGGTTCGGCCTGCGCCAGCGGCACCGAACATCCTTCGCACGTTCTGACCGCGATGGGCCGGAGTGCGGCCGAGGCGGCGCGGGCGTTGCGTTTCAGCGGTGGTTGGACGACGAGCGAGATCGAATGGAATGCCCTGCTGGCGGCGCTGCCCCGGCTTCACGCCGAACTGGCGCAGGCCGCAGCGGTATCGGGCGAACGGTGACGCCGCATGACGCCCCGTTCCGTGGCCCGGTCGGCGATTGCCGGCGACCCGCTGCCGGGTGACTTGCAAGCGCGAGTGGCCGCGGCGAGCCGCGCGGCCATGGCGGTGTTGCGGCAGGAACGATCCGGGACGGAACCAGGCTGGACCGGCGAACTCTCGGCCAGCGCGCTGTCGACGGCGACGGCTGTGACCGCGTTGACGCTGGTGGCGCGCGCTGATCCGACCGTCGCGTCGGCGGTGGCGGGACGGATCGAACGCGGCTTCGCCTGGCTGCTCCGCACGCAGAATGCCGACGGCGGCTGGGGCGACACGACGCGCAGTTTCAGCAATATCAGCACCACCACGCTGGTGTGGGCCGCGCTGGGGCTCGCCCCGGAGGCGATCGCGGGCCGGGCGAAGTCGCTCGCGGCGGTCGAGGGCTGGCTGACGCGCGCGGCCGGCTCGCTCGAGCCGGAGGCCTTGACCGCGGCGATCGAGCGGCGGTACGGCAATGACCGCACGTTTTCGATTCCGATTCTGACGATGTGCGCGTTGTGCGGCCGCCTCGGGCCGGGTCGGGACGGGTGGCGTCACGTACGGCAGCTGCCGTTCGAAGCGGCGGTCCTGCCTCAGCGCTGGTACGGCGCGCTGCAGCTGCCCGTCGTGAGCTATGCGTTGCCCGCCTTGATTGCGATCGGACAGGTGCGACACGGTTTGCGCCCCACCGGCAACCTCGCGCTGCGGGCCCTGCGCAACCGGTGTCGGTCGCGCACGCTCGCGACGCTGGCGCGACTCCAGCCGGAGAACGGCGGCTTCCTCGAGGCGACGCCGCTGACGAGTTTTGTGACGATGAGCCTGGCCGCACTCGGCCTGACGTCGCATCCGGTCGGCCAACGCGGCGTGGCGTTCATCACGGCCTCGGCGTGCACCGACGGCAGCTGGCCGATTGACACGAATCTCGCGACGTGGGTGACGACCCTGGCCGTGCAGGCGCTGGGCGGCGAACATCTCGGCGACGACGCGGCGTCGGTGGCGTCGCGTCGTCGGGCGCTGTGCGACTGGATTGTGCAACAGCAGTATCGCGTCACGCATCCGTACACGCTCGCGGCGCCGGGCGGTTGGGCGTGGACGAATCTGCCGGGCGGCGTCCCGGATGCGGATGACACCGCCGGGGCGTTGCTCGCGCTGGCCGCGCTCGAACCGGCGGACGCCACCGTGCAGGCCGCGGCGCGGGCCGGGGTGCAGTGGTTAATTGATCTGCAGAATCGCGATGGCGGCATCCCGACGTTCTGCCGCGGCTGGGGCAAACTGCCGTTCGATCGCAGCAGTCCGGATCTTACCGCGCACGCGATCCGGGCTTGGATCACGTGGCGGTCGAGCATGCCCGAACCGATGCAACGCCGCGTCGATGCCGCGATCGCGAAAGCCGTTCGTTTCCTGCAGCGCACGCAACGCGTGGACGGCGCGTGGGTGCCGTTGTGGTTTGGACATCAGGAGGCGCCGGACGACGAAAATCCACTCTACGGCACGAGTCGCGTCGTGCCCGCGCTGCGCCAGCTGCAGGAGGCCGGAGTGGGCCTCGATGTGAGTGTGCCCCTGGAACGCGCGCGTCACTGGCTCGTGGCGAGACAGCACGCCGACGGCGGCTGGAGCGCTGCGCCCGGGGCGGTGGCATCGACGGAGGAAACCGGGCTCGCGGTGGAGGCGCTGGCTTCGATGTGGCACGACGTGACGATCGAGGCCGCGGGGCGAGACGCGTTGCAAGCTGCCCTCGCGCGTGGCGCGGCGTGGCTGAGCGCGGCGGTCGAGAGCGGCCGCTGGCGCGAGCCGTCGCCGATCGGCTTTTATTTTGCGAAGCTCTGGTACTTCGAGCGCCTGTACCCGCTTGTGTTCGCGACGGGGGCGTTGCGGCGGGTCGCGGACCTGAGCGAATCGAAGCAGCTGATAGCTGCATCCGGCGCGTAGTCACTCGGTGAGTACGCGCGTCGGTCCGGTCCGGCTGATCGTGGCTACGAGCGCCAGCGAGTGGATGGGGTTCGAATGCACGATTGCACGCGGCCACTCGCTGGCGCTCGTAGCCACCGGAGAGTGTCGTCGAACGAGTGGTTCTCGGCAGCGACGATCGTGAGCGAGTGGAGGCGGCCGGGCCTTGCGTTGGCGATCCCGGCAGCGCGCTTCGGACTCGCCTGCGATCGGCGGCGGCGGCAACGTTTCCGCTCATGACCACTCCCGCCACCCGCTTGCCGCCCGCGCCCGATGCACCCTGTCCGTGTGGCAGCAGCCTTGCGTTTGCCCAGTGCTGCGAGCCGTTGTTGAAACGGGTGCGGCCCGCGGCGAGCGCCGAGCAGTTGATGCGCTCGCGTTTCACCGCGCATGCGCTGCGCGACTATCGTTACCTGCACCAGACGTATCTCGAGACGTCGAAGCGGCCGTTCACCGAGGAGCCGGACGACGGCGGGGAGCTGGCGTGGACGCGGCTGGTGATCCATTCGCACGAGCCGGGGCCGCAACCGGACCGGGCGTTCGTGGATTTCACGGCGTATTTTCAGGATAACGGCGTCGAGCACCCGTTGCACGAGAAGTCGGAATTTGCGCGCATCAACGGCGACTGGTTCTACACGCGCTCGGTCCGCACCGGTCCGGCACCCGTGAAGGCGGCGCCGAAAGTCGGGCGCAACGACCCGTGCCCCTGCGGCAGCGGCAAAAAATTCAAGCAATGCTGCGGACGTTGAGGTGAGTGGCGGCGTCAGAGGCCGCCGGCATTGCGTCGGCTCGCGGAGGACAGGCGGGACGCCCGCGCTCCCGGGGGCTAGGGCGCGACCACGAAACGCGGATCGCGGCCGCTGATTTCAGCCCACAGCGGTCGCACGCCGAGATCGCGATCGCGCGTGCGATTCACCCAGACCACTTCGGTCGGCGCGTCGGGGGCCGTGAAGCGAATGCCCCAGATCGGATCGAAGGCCTCGGTCGAGAGCGAATAGCGCATGTCGCCGAGGAACGTGTCATCGCCCGGGCGGCGCGCGACCCAGTGTTCGGAAAACCAGGCGAAGCGTTCGAAGGAGCGGCGGGTGTTGCGTGACGCTTCCGTCGCGGTCAGGTCCGCGGCCCGCACGAGCGGCAGCGACCAGCCCGCGCGCACCGAGGGCGCGGAAAACCAGCCGACGCGAATCCGATCCGCGTGAATCCGGCCGTCGGCGAGATAGAGCGCGCGCCACACGATGTTGTTGGCGAGCGTCGGCATGACTTCGATCCGTTCGATGGCATGGCCGCGGGTGCGCGCGAGTTCGCGCACGACCGCGCTGGCGCGTGTGTGCTGGAGGTAACCGCAGAGCAGATACGCGGCGGCCGCGCCGAGGGCGATGACGCCCGGAGCGGCGCGTTGCCGCCGCAGCGCCACGATCAGCCCGGCCAGCAGCGCGATCGTGAACGGCGGATCGATGATGGAAATCAGATCCCAGCCGGCACGGTGATCGGAGAAGGGCCACGCGAGCCGCGTGCCGTAGCTCGTGGCCGCATCGAGCAAGGCATGACTCACGTAGGCGACGAGGCAGCAGGCCCAGAGCGCACGCCAGCGCGGGCGATCCCGCCACGCGGGACGAACCAGCCAGAGGGCTGCCACGATGGCGGCCCCGATCGGGGCAAACCCGAGGGCGTGCGTGAAACCGCGGTGATATTCGATCGCGACCAGGGGATCAGCGGCGCTGCGGATGAAGACATCGGCATCCGGCACGAACGCCGCGAGCCCGCCGGCCAGCGCCGCGGTGCGTCCGAGTCGGCGGCCGAAGAGAACGTAGCCCAGGCTCGCGCCGAGGGCGATGTGCGTGAGTGAATCCACGTTCGCGGAGGAAAGCGGCAAGTCGGCCCGAAGCAAATGCGAGTTCCGTAACGTCGGACTGCAACGAGACGAAGATCTCCCGCGAATCACGCGAAGGGGCGCGAATGTTCGAGGGGGAAGCCTGCCGACGCTCGACGCAGGTGGATTGGGCGAGGCCGCCTCGCTCCCTGCTCGCATTCGTGGCCCTTCGCGTGATTCGCGGGCGCAAAAAAGCCGCGGCGAAATGGCCGCGGCTTTTGCAGTCAGTGAAGCGTTGATCAGGCCGTCGTGATCTTCCGCTTGGAGTGATCGTAGGTCGTCTTCTTGCCGGTGTCGTACGAGATCACCGCCATGAGGACAGCGATGGCGTGCTGGTAACCGGCGTCGATCGACGCGTGCGGGGTCTCGCCGCTGCGCATGCATTGCAGCCAGTTCAGGAAGTGATCCGGGCGGGCGACGGGCGTGACGTCCATCTTGCCGCGAATCTTGCCGTCGCGCTTTGGGCCGCCGTCGGCGCTGTACGTCGGCGCGTTCCAGTTGTCCACGGCGAGCGTGCCTTTTTCGCCGAAGAACTTCCGGGTGTTGCCCGCGCTGTTCGCGAAGTTGTTCGAGCTCGTGACCATCATGCCCTCGGGGTACATCCAGGTGGCGATGACGTTGTCGGGGACGGTGAAGTTGTTCTCGTCCTTCCAATACGTGACGCCGCCCATGCACATGCACGAAACCGGGAAACTGCAGTCGGTGACGTAGTGCATCAGGTCGAGGAAGTGCGCGCCCCACTGCGGGACCGGGCCCTGGCAGAACTCGTAGTAGCCGTACCAGGCGGCATGCTGCCGGGCGTCGAACGGCCGGGCCTTCCGGTCGCCGAGGAACTCCTTCCAGTCGAGGTCGGCTTCCTTCACGTCGCGCTTCAGGTAGCTGTACCAGTAGGGCGGGGTGCTGTTGCGGGTTTCGTCGACGCGGGAAATCTTGCCGAGGATGCCGCTCTTCACGAGTTCGCGGGCGCCGGCGATGCCGGGGAGACTGCGGAGCTGGGTGCCGACCTGGATGATGCTGCCCTTGGCCTGCGCGGCCTTGGCGGCGTCGTAGGCGCGGACCAGTTTGTCCATCTCGGTCGCGAGCGGTTTCTCGATGTAAATGTGCTTGCCGGCCTTGGCCGCGGCCTCGAGGTGCGTGGTGTGGTGGAAATCTGGAGACGCGACCATGACGGCGTCGATGCCGTCCATGGCGAGCAGATCGCGATAGGAGGTGAACTCCTTCGCCTCGCGGCCGAACGCCTTTTTGATGACGGCGTTGGTGCCTTCGCGGGCGACCTTCCACGGATCGGCGATGGCCACGACCTCGAAGTTGGTTTCCTTGACGTGCGGGAGGATGCCGTTTTCCAGGTGCGCGCCGCGACCGCGGCTGCCGACGCCGATCTGGGCGATGCGAATGCGGTCGTTGGCGCCGATGGAGCGGCTGCGTTCCGCGGCGGTGAGCGGGTTGGACCAGGTGGTGGCAGCGACGGCAGCCAGGCCCGCGGACGTCTTAAGGAAGTCGCGACGCGGGAGCGAGGGGGCGGGGGACGATGGATTCATGATAGGTGTAAGAGAAGAGTCGAAAGGGTGGGAGGCGGCGAGTGGAGGTATGGGCGGGGTGCCCTCACCCCGCCTGCAGAAATGGGATGAAGGACTAGGCGACGAGGATTTGATCGAGCTTCTGGGACAAGTGGGCGAGATACTCGGCGGGCGCGAGATCGCGGGGCCAGCTCTGTTCGGTGATCAGCCAGCCGGAATAGGGGATTTGATCGAGCGCCGCCATCACGGCCGGCCAGTCGCTGTCGCCTTGGAACAGCTCGACGTTGAACCCGGCCCGCGGTCCCTGTTCGTCGCGGAGCTTCCGACTGTATTCCTTGACGTGCACGGTCGCGATGCGCCGGCCGAGGATTTGCGCCCATTGCTCGGGCCAGCCGGTGTTGATCACGTTGCCGACATCGAAGTGCCAGCGCACCATCGGAGACTTGAACGAGTCGCAGTAGTCGGCGGCCTCGAGCGGACTGAGCAGGAAACCGTTCCAGACATTCTCGAGGGCGATGGCGACACCGAGCTCCTCCGCCAGGGGCACGCACTTCTTGATTTCCTCGATCGAGCGCTGATGCGCCTCGGCGTACGTCGTCTGCTTGTTCACGACGGCGGGCACGAGTAACACGGAGGTCGCGCCATACGCTTTCGCATCGCGGAGAGCCTGCTTCAAGTTGTTCACGCTGACCTCGCGCTTTGCCGGACTCGGGTCCGACAGCGGATGCGTCCAATGCGACGCCATCAAGACACTCGGAATCTCCAGGCCGGCGGCGTCGCGGGCGGCGAGCACTTCCTTCTGATCATTGCCGCTCTGGATCTCGAGGCCGTGGAAGCCGGCATCTTTCAGCATCTGGAATTTCTGGGCGAGGCTCAGCGTCTGGCCCGGTGGCGCGCGAAACGTCGAGAACATGAAACCCTTCTTGTTGGCGCGGGGCGTGGTGCGCGACGGCTTGAAGGGCGCGGGGGCGGCGGCCTCCGGCGCGCTGGCTCGTTTCTTCTTTTCGGCGGCCTGGGCCGCAAACGGTGCCAGTGCCGCCAGCGCGGACGACGAGGTGATAAAAGTGCGGCGATTCATTGCAGGGAGTTGAAAGGCGATAGGTTAAAGTTGAAAGACGTGGATGAGTCGGGAGCCGAGGCGTCAGCCCACGGAGTGCTGGCGGTTTTCATTGGGGGCGGTTGTTCACTTCTCAACGTTCAGCCTTCGCCTGCGTGGCGCTCAAAGCTTCTTCACGCTGATGTCCTTGAATTGCACCGGGTCGGTGTGGCCGGCGAGACCGAGGAAACCACTGGTGCGGTCTTTGCCCGGATGCGGGGACTTCGCCATGACCGTGGTCAGGTCGACCGTCTTGAGGTCGGTGTCGAGAATCACCGTGCCGTTGAGTTCGACCTTCAACGTCGATCCCTTGACCGTGACCTCCTGGAAATTCCATTCGCCGATCGGCCGCAGGTAACCGCGGGCGGCCGGCACCATGCCGTAAGCCGAGCCGTGATACTGGCGCAGGTCGAGTTTCTTTTCCGGCTGGTTCCGCGCACCGTAGTAGTTCTCGTCGATGATTTGCAGCTCGGTCATGCCGTCGTAGGCGGTGTTGCCCGTGCCGGGATAACGGATCGCGAGGCCGTTGTTTCCACCCGGCGGCAGCTTGAACCAAAGTCGAACCTGAAAGTCCTTCAGCTCTTGATTCCAGTACGGGGTGCCGCCGCGGCCGTTGCGCCAGAGGAGGGTGCCGTCCTTGATCTCCATGACGTCGCCCGGAGTCTTGACCGGGCCTTTTTCCTCGATGGCCCAGCCATCGAGATTTTTCCCGTTGAAGATGGGTTCGAACCCTTTTCCACCGCGGCTGGCGAGATACGTGTTCGCCTCGTCCGTGCCAATCTCGCGGAGATAAATGTTGCGCCAGTGCGTCGCGCCGCCGTGCGTTTGCAACTGAATCGGTCCCTTCGCGGGAATGGGCCGGCGCTCCTCGGGTTTCAGCTTCTTGTTGTTCTTGTCGTAATAGTTTTCGAGGACCGCGTGATCGACGACGAGCTTCTGGTTGAGCCAGACGCTGACGCGGCTGCCGACCATGACGACTTTAAGGGCGTTCCATTCGCCGATCGGCTTGTCGGCTTTCACCAGCGGCTCGCGGCCGGGAGTGCCCTTGGTGTTGTTCCAGAGTCCGCCGGAACCTTTCGCGTAGCCGATCTCCTTCGTGTCCGGAATCGCTGTGTCCCAAATCTGGACCTGCGGCACCCCGCGGAGGTACACGCCGGAGTCGGCACCCTTCGCCAGCTTGTAGTCGAGCGTCAGTTCAAAATCGCCGTAATCCTTGAGCGTGGTGGCGTAGCCGCCCAGGCCGTCGTTCACCAACACGCCGCCTTCCGCGCGCCAATGCGGCTTGCCGTCCTTCAACTCGGTCAGGCTCGCCGTCCACTGCGCGATCTGCGCCTCGCGTTCCGCGGCCGGCAGCTCGAGCAGCTGCCGGTGATCATACGTGCTGCCACCGCGCCAGCCGGACAAATCCTGGCCGTTGAACAATGCGGTGAACCCGGCCGGCGGCTGGGCGGCTTGGACCAGGGCGGCGAGGCCGACGCAGGCAAACGAGGTGACGAGGAAGAGACCGGGTCTGAACATAGGCGACGAGTGAAGCAGGGGAGGAAGCGAATCGGGACGGGGTGCGAAGTTAACTAGACAGTTACCTCGTCATCGCAAACCGAAATTCCGGCGCGGCGGAAAAAGTTACCCGACGGTGCCGAGCTCGCGTGAGACACCGCGGCGTGACGACGGTCTGAAAAAGCCTGGCGAAGCAGGAGGCCATGAAGCCAGGACCCAATCCTGGTTTTCTGGCTTCCGAATTCATCGCCCACATCTCCACTGGTCTCCCGGTTTCCTGGCGTCCTGCTCAATCTTTGACTTTTGCCTGCAAACTCTCGGTGCTCGTGTCTTCCAGCGCGGATCCTGCCTTGCCAGCCGGACCTCGCGCTTCTCGTTTCCCCGACGTTTCCCCTCATGAAAGTACCCTCCGCATTTCTCGCCGCCGTGCTGGCGCTCGCAGCGTTACCCGCGGTTTTCGCCGCCACCGCCTCGAAGCCCAATGTGCTCTTCATCGCGATCGATGATCAGAACGACTGGGTCGGCCCGCTCGGTGGTCACCCGCTCGCGCGCACGCCCCAACTTGATCGGCTCGCCGCGCGCGGCACCACGCTCCTCAACGCCCATTGCCAGGCGCCGCTCTGCAATCCTTCCCGCACGAGTTTGCTCCTCGGCCTGCGCCCGACGACCACCGGCGTTTACGGCCTCGCCCCGTGGTTCCGCACGCTCGAGCCGTTGAAGGGCCGCGTGACGCTGCCGCAGCATTTCAAAGCCAACGGCTACCGCACGCTGACGACTGGAAAAATTTATCACGGTGGGGTCGGCAACGCCGAGGCGCGCAAACACGAATTCGATGTCTGGGGGCCGGCCGGCGGCATGGGCGCCAAGCCGCCGAAGAAACTCATTCCGCCGACACCGGGCGGGAATCATCCGCTGATGGACTGGGGCGTGTTTCCCCATCGCGACGAGGACAAGGGCGACTACCAGATCGCGAGCTGGGCGATCGATCAGATCAAGACCGCGCCGAAGGAGCAGCCGTTCTTCCTCGCCGTCGGTTTCTTTCTGCCGCACGTGCCCTGCTACATTCCGCAGAAGTGGTACGATCTGTTTCCCGGCGACGATCGCCTCCTGCCCCCGGTGAAGGCCAACGACCGCGACGACACGCCGCGTTTCTCGTGGAATCTCCACTGGGATTTGCCCGAGCCGCGCTTGAAATGGGTGCAGGAAAACAAGCAGTGGCACAATCTCGTCCGCTCGTATCTCGCCTCGACCGCCTTCGTCGACGCCCAGATCGGCCGGCTGATGGATCAGCTCGAAGCATCGGGCCAGGCCGACAACACCATCATTGTCGTCTGGGGCGATCATGGTTGGCACCTCGGCGAGAAAGGGATCACGGGCAAGAACACCCTCTGGGAACGCTCCACGCGCGTGCCGTTGATCTTCGCCGGACCGGGCGTGGCCAAAGGCTCCCGCACCATGCAGCCCGCCGAATTGATGGATATCTATCCGACGCTCGCCGAACTCTGCGGCCTGCCCGCCCGCTCCGACCTCGAGGGACTGAGCCTCGTGCCGCAATTGCAGAATCCGTCGGCGAAACGCGTGCGTCCCGCGATCACGTCGCACAACCAGGGCAACCACGGCATCCGCAGCGAACGCTGGCGCTACATTCACTACGCTGACGGCACCGAGGAACTCTACGACATCGCCGCCGATCCCAATGAGTGGACCAATCTCGCCGGCGATCCGCGCCACGCTGCCGTGATGGCCGAACATCGGCGTTGGATTCCGAAAGTCGATTTGCCGCCTGCCCCCGGCAGCGCGAGTCGCGTGCTCACCTACGATCCCGCGACGAACGAGTCCGTGTGGGAAGGCAAACGCGTCCGCAGCACCGATCCGATTCCCGGGCTGCAGTGAGCTGGCTCGATGCGGCAGCGAGCGACGCGCGGCGCGAGCACATCCGCGGCCGCTATTTCGTGCGGATCGGTTTTCCGCGATGGACCTTGTCGCCCGATGCGCCAAGGTCCGTGGTGTCCGGCAGAAACGTTTAATCCTAAATTCGGCGGAAGGACTCACCACTGATTAGCAGTATCGGCACTGATAGGGAAAATACCAATCAATCGTCCGGAAATAAGCCGCTCGTCCATTGAATGAGAGGCTCCGGTCGGGTCACCGGATTGGAATCAGTGGTCATTAGTGACAATCAGTGGTTCAACTGCGGTTTTTAGGTTCCTTTTTCATCCCCCCTTCATGAAGCCCCGCGTTCTCCTCCTCGCCCTGGTCCTGCCCGCGTTTGCCTGCGCGGCCGATGCGCCCAAATCCGCGCCCAAAGCCGCCGCGAAAAAAGCGGCCGCGCCCGCGCTCAAGTTCCGCGTGCAACAGCTGCACGTCGACAACAACGAGGGCTGCGCCGTCGCCGACTTCAACCGCGACGGCAAGCCGGACATCAGCGCGGGCGAATACTGGTACGCCGGTCCCGATTTCAAAACCAAACGCCAGCTCCGCAAGCTGGAGCCGTTCGGCAAGGACTACATGACGAACTGCGGCGAGCACGCCTACGACGTCAACGGCGACGGCTTCCCCGACATCGTGACCGGCGCGTTCATGGACACGAAGGTTTACTGGTATGAGAACCCCGGCGCGGCGGGCCTGGACAAACCCGGCTTCTGGAAGGAGCACGTGCTGGTGGAGACCGCGCTCGCGCAGAACGAGTGGACTGACCTGCGCGACCTCGACGGCGACGGCGTGCCGGAGTACGTCGTCAATTCCTACGGCCCCGCGAACGCCATGATGGCGTATCGCTTCGCGAAGAACGCCCGGAACGAGCCGGTGCTCGAGCCGTGGACGATTCAGGCCGGCGCGCCGTTCGTGAACGGTCACGGCATCGGCTTCGGCGACATCAACCACGACGGCCGCGACGACATCCTGTATGGGAATGGCTGGTACGAGCAGCCCAAGGACGGCGCACGCACGAAACCGTGGGTGCGGCACGCCGACTGGACCTTTCCCCACGCGAGCACGCCGATGATCGTCGTCGATCTCTCCGGCGACGGCCGCAACGATTTCATCTGGGGCCACGGCCACAACTACGGCCTGTATTGGGAAGAGCGGCGCGATGACAACAAGGACGGCAGCACGAACTGGCGTCACAATGTGATCGACGACAAGATATCGCAGAACCACTGCCTCGTCTGGGCCGACATCGACAACGACGGCAAACCCGACCTCATCACCGGGCGTCGCGTGAAGGCGCACAGCGGCAACGATCCGGGCGACAACGAGCCGGGCTGTGTGGCCTTTTATAAATGGGACGCCGCGGGCCGTCGTTTCACGAAGCACATGATCGCCGAGAACGGTCCCGGCATCGGCCTCCAGATCCGGCTCGTCGATCTCGACGGCAACGGCTGGAAGGACGTCGTCGTCGCCGGCAAGAGCGGCACACACATTCTCTGGAACGGCGGGAAGTAAGACGGGCAGGAGGCTGCGTCCGCCAGCCAGCAGCCGAGATGTGGCTGCGAGCGCCAGCGAGCGGAGCGTCGTGTGCGCGCGGCTCACGGAGAGCTTGGCCAACTCCTTGGCCAGTTTCCACCGTAGCCACGGCTGACGTCCAACGGTAACGGACGACCGGTATCACGCTCACCCTTGCGCCTTTCGTTCTGCGCTGCGGCTGCTCGCTCGCGCACGCGGCCAGCGGTCACGATCCCGCAGTCGGGGCTTCCCATCGATGCGGGCGGTCGGCAGATTGCGCGACTCGTCACCCATTCCCCATGCGTCGTCGTCTCCTCCCGTTCCTGCTTTGCCTTCTTTCCTGCGCGGCCGCCGTCGCCGCCGAGACCCCCTTTGAACTGAAAGACGGCGACCGCGTCGTGTTTCTCGGCGACACCGTCGTCGAGCGGGAACAGTATCACGGCTGGGTCGAGCTGATGCTGACGACGCGCTTCGCCGATCGCGCGATCACGTTCCGCAATCTCGGCTGGAGCGCTGACACGCCCGCGGGCGACTCGCGCTTCGGTCGCAGCCTGCTGCAGGCCGGCAAGGAGCCCGCCGACGAAGGCTGGACGCAGCTCGTCCGCCAGATCGAGGAGGCGAAACCGACCGTCGTGTTCGCCGGTTACGGCATGGCCAATTCCTTCGAGGGCGAAGCCGGCCTGGCGCGTTTCAAATCCGACTACGCGCGGCTCCTCGATGTGATCGAGCAGCACTCGCCCGGTGCGCGCGTCGTGTTGCTCGCCCCGCTGCCGCACGAGAATCTCGGCGCGCCGTTCCCCGCGCCGGCCACGCACAATTCGCAGCTCGCGGCCTACGCGCGGGCCGTCGGCGAGATTGCCACGCAGCGTCGCGCGCGCTTCGTGCCGCTCTTCGATCTTCTGCGCACGCGCGCCAGCGAACCCCTCACCGACAACGGCATCCACCCAACCGATCGCGGCTATCGCGTCATCGCCGAGGTGCTCGAGGATCAGTTGTTCGGCGCCGCGACGCCCGGCCCGTGGCGCGCCAGCACGCAGTCCGAGACGCTTCGCCAGGCCATCCTCCGCAAGAACGAATGGTACTTCCACCGGTCGCGGCCGGCGAACATGGCGTACATTTTCGGCTTCCGGAAGCGCGAGCAGGGCAAGAACGCGACCGAGGTGCTGCAGTTCGACGAGTTCATCGCCGCCGAGGAGAAACGCATCGCGCAGCTCCGCGGCCTGCAGCTCGTGAGCGTGCCCGAGATCCCGCGGCGCGTCGGCAACCTGAAGCTGGAGTTCACGCCGCAGCCGCACCCGGAGTTCCAGGTGGCGGACGGACTCGAGGTCACGCTGTGGGCGGAGAATCCGATGCTCCACAAACCGATTCAGATGAACTTCGACGCCAAGGGCCGACTCTGGGTCGTCAGCTCGGAGCTGTATCCACAAATTGAACCCGGCCAGGCGCCGACCGACAAAATCATCGTGCTCGAGGATACGAAGGGCGCGGGTCGGGCCGACAAGGCGACGGTGTTTGCCGACGGACTCCTGATCCCGACCGGCATCGAAGTGGGCGACGGCGGCGCCTACGTGGCGCAGAGCACGGATCTGATTCACTTCAAGGACACCGATGGCGACGGCAAGGCGGACGTGCGTCGCATCGTGCTGAGCGGCTTCGGCACCGAGGACACGCATCATAATCTGCACACGCTGCACTGGGGACCGGACGGACGCCTCTACATGAACCAGTCGGTCTACACCCGCACCGACACGGAGACGCCGCACGGCGTCGTGCGGTTGAAGGCGGGCGGCGTGTTTCGTTTCGATCCGCGCGATCAGCGGATGGAGATTCTCTTTCGCGGTTGGGTGAACGCCTGGGGCCACCAGTTCGACGCGTACGGCCAGTCGTTCGTGACGGACGGCGCTGGCTTCCAAGGCGTGAGCTGGGCGATTCCGGGTGCCACCTATTTCACGCTCGCCCCATTTCGTCGCACGCTCGAGAGCGTCAGTCCGGGGCGCTACCCGAAGTTCGCAGGGCTCGAGATCGTGCGCAGCACGCAGTTCCCCGCCGACTGGCAGGGTGATGTGATCACCGCGGATTTTCGCGCGCACCGCGTTGTGCGCTTCAAGCTGTCCGATCAGGGCTCCGGCTATGTGACCAAGGAAATGCCCGATCTCATGCGCACGACGGCGGATTCGTTCCGGCCGATTGATGTCCGGCTCGGACCTGATGGCGCGCTCTACATCGCGGACTGGAGCAATCCGATCATCCAGCACGGCGAGGTCGATTTCCGCGATACGCGGCGCGACAAATCCCACGGCCGCATCTGGCGCGTGGCCGCGAAGACGAGCGCCGCGCCGATGGTGAAACGTGATTTCTCGACGCTCGGCACCGCCGCGCTGCTCGATGCGCTCAATTCCGCCAACGGCTACGAACAGGAGCGCGCGAAACGCATGCTCGTCGAACGTGGCGCCGCGGCGGTCGAGCCGGAACTCGATGCGTGGACGAAAAAGCAGACGACGGAGTCCGGCCGCCTGCAGGCGTTGTGGGCGTATCAGGCGTTGAATCTCGCGCGGCCCGACCTGCTCAACGGCCTGCTCGCGGCCAGCGATCCGCGCGTGCGTGCGGCGGCAGTGCGGGCACTGCCGCCGGGCGGAGAGATTGGCCCGCTGGCGAAACTCATCGCGGACGCCCATCCGCGCGTGCGGCTTGAAGCCGTGCGGGCGCTCGGCTCCCGCAACTCCGCGCCGGCGGCGGAACTCGCGCTGAGCGTGATGGAGCGGCCGATGGATCCGTTCCTCGACTATGCGCTCTGGCTCACGATCAACGATCTGGCTGAGCCGTGGCTGGCCGCCGTGAAAAGCGGTGCGTGGAAATTTGCGGGTCGTGAGAAGCAGCTCGAGTTTGCGCTGAAGTCGATCGAGCCGACGCTCGCGGCGGGCGTGCTGAGTCAGCTCATCGGCCGGCAGGGCGTCGCGCGCGATGGCTCCGGCCCGTGGATCGAACTGATCGGCGCCGCGGGCGGTCCGGCCGAGTTGCGAATTCTTTTCGATCAAGTCCTGCGCGGCGAGCTCACCGGCGCGGTGGCGCTGCGGGCGTTCACCGCACTCGGCGACGCGGCGCGGTTGCGCAGCGTGAAACCTGCCGGGGAGTTCACGGCGTTCGGCGATCTCTTGGCGACGAAGGATGCCGCCATGCGCACGGCTGCGATCGGACTCGCGGGCACGTGGAAGCTCACGGCGCTCACGCCGCGGTTGGTGACGCTCGCCGGCGACGCGAATGCGACGGCCGCGGATCGCACCGCGGCGCTGGCCGCCCTGCGTGACATCGGCGGCCCCAAGGTGATTGCCGAGTTGAAGAAGCTCGCCGGCGCCGCGTCGGCTCCGGCCGTCCGGCGCGATGCGGTCGTCACGCTCGCGGCCCTGGAACTGCCGACGGCAGTGCCCGATATGGTGGCGGTCTTGCAGGCGACGACGGACGAGGCACAGGCGCAGGCGTTGTGGCGTTCGCTGCTCGCGATCCGCGGCGTGAGTGCGCGGCTGGCAACGGAGTTGGCGAAGGTGGAGTTGCCGCGCGCGGTGGCTCTGGCTGGATTGCGGCCGGCCCGTGAAGGCAACCAGCACCAGGCGCTCGTGCCCGTGCTGATGAAGGCTGCGGGGCTCGTGCTCTCGACGGTGCAGTTGTCCGCGACGGAGCTGCAGGCACTCGCGCAGGAAGCGCTCGCCAAGGGCGACGCCGCCCGCGGCGAACACCTCTATCGCCGGGCCGAGCTCGCGTGCGTTGCGTGTCACGCGATCGGCGGCGCGGGTGGCAAGATTGGCCCCGACCTCACCAGTATCGGGGCGAGCGCGCCGCCGGACTATCTCGTCGAGTCGCTGCTCTATCCGAGCGCGAAGATCAAGGAAGGCTACCACTCGGTTCTCATTTCCACGAAGGACGGCCGGGAGCTCAGCGGCATGATTGCGCGGGAGTCGGCCACCGAGGTGCTGCTGCGTGATGCGGCGAACCAGGAGGTGTCGATTCCGGTGCAGTCCATCGCCAAGCGCACGAGCGTCGGCTCGCTGATGCCCGCCGGCCTCGTTGACACGCTGCTGCCCGAGGAACGGCTCGACCTTTTCAAGTTCCTGGCGCAGCTCGGCAAGCCGGGCGCGTTCGATGCGGCGAAGGGCGGGGTGGCGCGCGCGTGGAAGCTCTACCTGATTCTCAGCGTCAACGAACACCTCGGCGTGCAACGCGTGGTTGCGGGCGACTTCACGCTCAAGGACTGGATGCCGGCGCTCTCGCTCACCAGCGGCGACCTGCCCAGGGAGGCCGTCGCCCTCGCGTATCCGAGTCTCAACAACAACCGCGGCCTCTTTGCCGCGACGCAGTTCGACTCGGCCAAGGGCGGCACCGCGACCTTCACCCTGGCGGGAAATATGAAGGGCCTCTGGGTGAACGGCGCGCTAATCAAGCCGGGCGCAACCGTGCGCGCCGCGGTCAAGCCGGGCCGCAACACCCTCGTGATCCAGCTCGACGACGCCAAGGTCGACAACGTCCGCGTGAGCTCGGCGGACGTGGCGTTTGCGCTGGAGTGAACGGAATGAGTGTAGGCGGGGTGCCCGCACCCCGCATGAACGCATCGAATCTCCTTCCGTCCTGCGGGGTGAGGGCACCCCGCCTACATTCATCTCGGCTCGACCGTTCGCGCAAAATTCCCGTTGATCCGGACTCGCGCCGCCGCCTCCTAACCCTCAATCTCGCCTTCACCCTTTCCCCTATGAAACGTACTGCCCTGTTCCTCGCCTGTCTCGCTCTGGCCTCCGGCTCCGCCTTCGCGGCCGACGCCAAGCCCAATACGCTCACGTCCGCGGAGAAATCCGCGGGCTGGCAGCTGCTCTTCAACGGCAAGTCCCTCGACGGCTGGAAGGCCAGTGAGAGCCCCGGCAGCTTCACGGTGCAGGACGGCACGCTCGTCGTCTTCGGCAAGCGCTCGCACCTCTTCTACACCGGCCCGGTGGCGAATCACGATTTCAAGAACTTCGAGCTGTCGCTCGACATCAAGACCTACCCGAAGGCGAACTCCGGCGTCTACATTCACACCGAGTACCAGGAGACCGGCTGGCCGAACAAGGGCTACGAAGTCCAGGTCAACAACACCCACAAGGATGTGAAGAAGGGCGCGGGCCTCTACGCGATCAAGGACAACCTGGAAGCACCGGCCAAGGACGAGGAGTGGTACACGATGATGGTCCGCGTTGAGGGCAAGCGCATCCAGACCTTCGTGAACGGCAAACAGATCATTGATTTCACCGAGCCCACGCCGGCCGCGCCGCCGGCCAACATGGCGGGCCGTTTCCTGTCGCACGGCACCTTCGCCATCCAAGGCCACGATCCCGAGAGCAAGGTCGTCTATAAGAACATCAAGGTGCGCGTGCTGCCGTAACCGGCGCGAGCGATTACTCTCATCTCAACAAGAGGGCGGAATTTTCGTTCCGCCCTTTTTCGTGTCCGGACCCATCCAATCAAGCCAGGAGGTCACCGCGAAACACACGAAATACACGAAATGGAGCCGCGGCCGGGCGGACGCCTGGGTTTCGTGTATTTCGTGTGTTTCGTGGTCCCCGCCTTGATGCCTTGGCTCGAGGCGTAACGGCTTCCGTGCAAAACATGCTTTACCCGGCGCGTTCAAACCGTCTCCTCTCGTGGCTCGATGGCCAAACGCAAAGCGCCCAAACCCTCTGACCAACCTGAGCTGCCCCTGGGCGAAGACACGCCGGCCGCTCCGTCCAAGGCCAAGGGTGGAAAGGCGGACGCCGCCAAAGGCGCGGCCAAGGTCACGCCGCCACCGCCACCGGCACCGGCGCCCACTGCGGTCACTCCGGCACCCAGCGCGACCGCTGCCGCTGGTTCGTCCGACAACTCCCCGGCACCCACCGGCAACCCGCTGGTGCCCGCGGCGGTCGAGCCGCCTCCGCCCCCGAAACGCCGCGGTGGCGACAATGTCCAGACCGAGGATTCCCCGCTCGCGAAGAGTTACCGCGGCTGGTTCCTCGAGTACGCGAGCTATGTCATTCTCGATCGCGCGGTGCCGCACCTCGACGACGGCCTCAAGCCCGTCCAACGGCGGATTCTGCACACGCTCTGGGACATGGACGACGGGCGTTTCCACAAGGTCGCCAATATCGTCGGTCGCACGATGTCGCTCCACCCGCACGGTGACGCCTCCATCGGCGCCGCGCTCGTCGGCATCGGCCAGCGCGCGTTCCTGATCGAGCCGCAGGGTAATTTCGGCAACACGCTCACCGGCGACGAGGCCGCGGCGCCGCGTTACATCGAGGCGCGGCTCACGAATTTCGCGAAGGACGTCCTCTTCAATCCGAAGACCACGACCTGGCAGCTGAGCTACGACGGCCGCGCCCGCGAGCCCGTCACGCTGCCGGCCAAGTTTCCCATCGTGCTCCTCGACGGCGCCGAGGGCATCGCCGTCGGTCTCTCGACCAAGATTCTGCCGCATAATTTCAACGATCTCTGCCGGGCGGCGATCAATCACCTGCAGGGAAAATCCTTCCGCATCTTCCCCGACTTTCCCTCCGGCGGCATCGCCGACTTCGCGGAGTACAACGACGGCGAGCGCGGCGGGAAGGTGAAGGTTCGCGCCAAGATCGAGCAACGCTCCAAGTACCTGCTGGCGATCACCGAGCTGCCGTACGGCACCACGACCGAGACGCTGATCGAGTCGATCCTCGCGGCCAACGCCAAGGGCAAGATCAAGGTCAAGCACGTCGACGACAACACCGCCGACCAGGTCGAGATCCTTGTGCACCTGCCGCAGGGCGCCGACGCCGATCAGGTCACGCAGCAGCTGTATGTGTTCACCGGCTGCCAGCAGAACATCTCCCCGGCCGCGTGCGTGATCGTCAACGATCCGACCACGCGCGAGGACAAGCCCGAGTTCCTCGGCGTGCGCGAAATCCTGAAGCGTGCCGTCGATCGCACGAAGTCGCTGCTCAAGCAGGAGCTCGAGATCAGGCTGGGCGAACTCGAGCAGCAGTGGCACTGGGATTCGCTCGAACGCATTTTCATCGAGGAGCGGATCTACCGCCGGATCGAAAAATCGAAGACGTGGGAGAGCGTGCTCGAGGAAATCCGCGACGGCTTGAAGCCGTTCCTCAAGCAGCTCCGCCGCGAGGTGACGGACGAGGACATCACCCGCCTGACCGAAATCCGCATCAAGCGCATCTCGGCCTACAACCGCTTCCAGGCCGACGAGGCGCTGAAGAAGATCGAGGAGGGCATCAAGGAGACGAAGGCCAATCTGAAGAACCTGACGGCGTACGCGGTTTCCTGGTACGAGATGTTGCAGGAGAAATACGGCAAGGGCCTCAAGCGCCGCACGAGCTACGACGAGATTGAACAGATCGACGCGTCCGAGGTCGTATCCGCCAACCAGCGACTGTATGTGAATCGCGAGGACGGCTTCATCGGCCTGAACTGGCGGCAGCACGAGTTCGTGCAGGAGTGCACGATTCTCGACAGCGTGCTCACGATCATGCGCGACGGCTCGCTCAAGGTCGCGAAGGTGGCCGACAAGGTTTTCATGGGCCGCGACATCCTGCACATCGCGATCTTCCCGAAGGACGGCGACACCGCGTTCTACACGATGGTGTATCAGGACAAGGAATCCGGAAAGGCGTTCGCGAAACGCTTCCAGATCGGAGGCCTGTCACGCGACAAGCTCTATCCGCTGGTGAAGAGCGAAGGCTCGCACGTGGTGTTCCTCGAGGTCAGCAAGACCGAGAAGGAGATGCCGAAGAAGGTCACCATCTTCATCGATGGCCGCAGCGGTGCGCGCGTCCGGGAGTTCGAGTTCGATCTCGGCACCGTGCCCGTCAGCACGCGGACCGCGAAGGGCCTCACCGTCAGCAAGTGGCCGGTGAAGGATGTGAAGCGCGTGGATCTCTCGCTGGGCTGAAGCGGGAGCAAACGAGGGCGGCGGTGGTCGCCGCCCTCACGTGGGTCAGTTCCGATCGCGATCGTGGTCGCGCCGGGCTTCGACAATCACCCCGGCGCTGCTGCACGTCCAGTAGATGCGGCCGTTGGCGGCAACCGCGATATCGGTGGGCTCGGGATCGCCGCTGTTCACCAGCGTCTTTTGTTTGGTCCGAAGGTCGTATTCCCAGACCTTGTTGCGGCCGCCCTGCGCCCCGGCCACGCCCGGGGTCGGTACCTCGGTCCAGTACAGGAGGCGCCGCGGTTCATCGAGCGCGATTCCGGTCGGACTGGCCAGGCCGCCGAGGAACAACGTCGTATCGCCGCACTTGTTGCGAGTGAGGATCACGCCCGCGGTCTTGCAGGTCCAATAGAGCACGCCGTCGTTGGAGGCGGCGATATCCGTGGGTTCGGGCTCACCTTTGCTCAGGATCGTGACGTCGGTGCTGTCGAACGCGGACACGACCGACACCGTGTTCGATCCGCCGGCGGCACCCGGCGTCGGAACCTGGGTGAAGTAGACATTGCCCATGCGATCGATCGCGATCCCGCTCGGCTTGGCGAGTCCGGTGAGGAGCGGAGTGGCTGCGCCGGAGCCGGGCCGGGCCGCCTGCTCGAGGATGACGCCGGCGGACTTGCACGTCCAATACAGGACGCCGGTCTTGTCGACGGCGATGTTCACCGGCTCCGGTTCACCTTGGTGAATGGTGCGCATCGCGCCATTGCCGAGGCGAAGTTCCTTCACGGCGTTGCGGCCGCCGGCGACACCCGGGGTGGGAATCTCGGAGAAGTAGATCGTCGAGCCCTGGACGGCGATGCCGGTCGGCCGGTGGAGACCCTGCGCAACGACTTTTGTTTTGTAGTCGTCGGCCAGGAGGGTGTTGCCGGCCAGGAGGGCGAGCGCAACGATGGGAGACAGACGGAGGCGGGGAGGATTCATGAGGGACGCGGTATCTGGGTTGACTGACGATTGGGTTGTCGCCGCACCGGTTGATTTCCACCGGTGGGCGAAGGGAGGAACGAACCGGGCCGCTGATTGATTGCACGCCGGGCGCATCTTCCCGGAAATAGTTCGTGGGCCGGGGAATTTTTGTGACGGGGCGCGCTCTCAACTCCGCGTGGATCGCGCTGGTCAATCCTCCGAAGTCGACTCTGCCGAGATGGAGCTGCTGCAAAGCGGCTTTCGCTATGCGTTGTCGCTGACCCACCACCGGCAGGATGCCGAGGATCTGGCGCAGGAGGCCTGGCTTAATCTCTGCCGTCGCTATGGTGCCGCGCGATCGCGAGCTGCGCTCTATACCGCGATTCGAAATCTCTTCATTGATCGCTGCCGCCGTAACCGCGTGGTCGGCTTCGATTCGCTGGAAGCAAGCCCGGCGGATCCGCCGGCCGCCGAAACCTTGGCCGCGGGGACCTGCGACGATCTCGACCAGTTGCTCGGCAGCTTGCGACCGGGTGAACGCGAAGTGATTTTTCTGCACCACATCGAGGGCCACACCGCCGAGGAAGTAGGTGTATTGACGCGCCAGCCGCGCGGCACGGTGTTGAGCTTGCTGCATCGGGCCTTCAAGAAACTCCGCGCGGCCACCACCGCCTCAGGCTGAACCGACGTTCCCTGCCACGATTGCACTCCCGCCCTTGCCCAATCTGATTCTCCGCAACTGAAATGGCCGATCTCGAGCATCACCTCCGCCGGCACTACGAGAGCCAAAAGCTCCCGGAGGATCGTGCGCGCGCCATCCTGGCCGCGGGCCGCGCGGCGGCCGCGGCTCGGACACGGGGTAGGCGGTGGTGGCTCGGAGCTGCAGCGGCCCTCGTGCTGGGTGCCGGCCTTCTGGGTGGCTTCGGTGCCTGGGACCGGGGTGCCGGCCCTACCGGTCGGATCGTCACCCAGGATGCGGCGGCGGCCGTGATGCGTCACTTCGCCACGCCCGACTATCAACTCGCGGAGATCTCCGCCGATCCCGCGGCATTGACCCGGTGGCTGCGTGATCACGGCGCGCCGGCGTCGCTGGCGGTCCCGCCCGCGATGGCGGGACTGGCGAGTTTCGGCTGCCAAGTACTCGAGGCGCAGGCGCAGCGGGTCTATTTGATTTGTTTCTTCCTGGACGTCCCTGCGGTCCCGCCGGCGCCCGGATCGATGCCCATCAAGAAGGAGATGGTCGTGACCGCTCCCGACGGCACGATGATGAAAAAGAACCGTCCTCTGGTGCACCTCGTGGTGGCCCCGCGGTCCGCCTTTCGCGATGCGCCCGCGCCCGGCACCCGGGTGACTCTTCCGCCGAGCGGTGAGTGGAATTTCACCACGTGGTCGAGTGGTGACGTGGTTTACCTGGTCGCCGCTACGGCGCCGGCCGAACGGATTGCCGACCTGACCCGATCGCTGTGAGCAGTCCGCCGCCCGTCATGCGGACCAGATCCCGGTGAGTAACGTTGAGGCCGGTGACGCGGCCTGGCCGCGAACACGGCGCTCGACCATGCTGGCCAGCAAGTCCGCGGCCGCCGCGCCGATCGCGGCTGGTCGTTCGTCGATCCCGGCAATGCGACCCGGATTCGCACCGGTGAGACTGGTCACCACGAATCGCGGCGGGCCCGCGAGCCGGCGTCCAATGAGACGCGCGCAATCCCGCGCGGAACTGAGTTCGTGCGTGACGATCACGTCGGGTCGTTCCCTCGCGAACCAGGCGCGCAACGCCGACGGCGAGGCTTCGTGTGCGACGAGCGGCGGCACGTGCGACTGCAGCTCGTTCAGCCCGTGCCACGTCACCGCGGCGGTGAAACCGTGTTCGCTGCGCACGTCGTGCTCCGCCGGAATGACCAGTCCGATTCGCCGGTGACCCTGCGCGGCGAGCGTGCGGCAGAGCAGGAGCGTGTTGGCGAAGTGATGCGGCATCACGCGATGCACGCTCGGACCAGTGGGGCTGGCCGACGCGGCGACGACGGAGAACTGCGGCCACGCCAGCAGTGTCGTGAGATCCACGGGCGACTGTTGCGGCAGGAGCAGGATGCCTTCGACGCCGCGGCTCTCCAGCATGCGTTGCACGCCCGCCCAGCCGCCGGGTTCTGGGGAAAGGTGCATCAAATCGAAACCGTAGCCGCGGCTCGATGCCTGCAGCCGCGCGCCCGCGATCAGTGTTCTGAAATACTGCTCGCGATCATCCGGCGCGCGCGTGGTGAGCCCCATCAGCACGCTTTGGAAACGTCGCGTGCGACGGCCGCGCAAATGCACCATGAGCTTCGCGACCTCGGGATCCGGACGGTAGCCGAGCCGATCCGCGATCGAAAGTATGCGCCGGCGCGTGTCGTCCGCAATCCGGCTGCGCCCGCCGAGCGCGCGCGAGACGGTCATCTGGCTCACGCCGGCTTCGGTGGCGACGTCGCGCAGCGTGGCGCGGCGCGCGGTGGAGGCGGTTCTCATCGCGCTGATGCGTTAGGTTAACGCAACAAAGGTGTCGAAGGGAAACCGGCGGCGCGCCTGTCTGCTCGTTGCAGGCGCGCCCTCACCGGCGTCACCTGACCCCACCCACGACTCCGATCCCGGCGGCCGGCGCTCCCGCTGCCCGCCTCCCGCCGCTTTTCATCATTCCATCCATGCGTTTCACTTCTCCTTGTCCTGCGCTGCGCGGGTTGCCTCGCCCGTTGTGCGTTGTTTCCCTCGCGAGCCTCGTCGTTGCACTGGCGGTTGCCACGGCGGCGTCCGCCCAGGTGGCCGCGCCGGTGCCGCGCCCGCCGGCCGGCGAGCCCGCGGTGATCAAGCTCACGCCGTTCGAGGTGAACACCAGCCGCGACGAGGGTTTCGTGGCCACCAGCGCGCTGGCCGGCGGCCGGCTCAACACCGATCTGAAGGACACGCCGGTGGCGTATTCGGTGCTGACGAAGGAGTTTCTCGACGCCTTCAACATCACCGATCTCACGAGCGCGATGGAGTGGTCGGTCAACACGACCTACAACCCGGGCAACAATGTCGACCAGGGCTTTGGGTTCTCACCCGCGATCAACATCACGATCCGCGGCGCGGCGCCGGGTGAGTCGAACTACCCGATGCGGAATTTTTTCCCGTTCAATCACAATACCGACAGCTACGCGCTGGATCGTTTCGACTTTGCGCGCGGGCCCAACGCGATTCTCTTCGGCGCCGCGCAGTTCGGCGGCACGCCGGTGTCGGTCACCAAGCAGGCGCTCACGACCAAGACGATCCGCCAGACCCAGGTCCAGCTGGGCTCGTGGAACAAATACCGCGCGACGGTCGATGTGAACGAGCCGCTCAGTCCCAAGGCCGCGATCCGCGTCGCCGGCATGTGGGAGCAGAGCGACACCTACCGCGAGGACGAGTGGCGCAAGAAGAAGGCGGTCTTCCTCAGTGGCACGTATCATCTCGCCAAGCACACGACGATCCGGGCCGAGGGCGAATACGCCGAGACGAAGCAAAAGACGTTTCCCACGTTTCTCACCGATCAGGTGTCGGCCTGGGACGGTCGCACCACTTTCACCGGTGCCGTGCTGCCGGCCAACGCCCCGACCGCCGCGCAACTGGCCGCCGCCGGTGTCGCCTACGGCACCAATAACGTGAATCCCAGCTTCGCCCCGCTCTGGGTGTTCGATCCCACGGCGTTCGGCACGGGCGACGTCCTGAATTTCGCCAACGTGCTGCGCACGAAAGGCGCCGCCGGCAACGGCACGCCGGCCAACCGCAACGTCATCGGCGGCCGGGCGATCACCAGCGCCAGTGTGAGTTACGCCGGGCAGCCGATGATCGACGGGTTTGAAGTGCCCGCGGGCCGCTACGACAGCGTGCTCGCCGGCTCGCCCGGCTTCAGCATTCCGGGACGCAAGACGACCAATCTGTGGTCGAGCAAGAAACCCACGCAGGCCCAGGTCGCGAAGGATGTTTCGCTCACGCTCAACCACCGCATCGGCGATTCGTTCTTCTTCGAAATCGCCGGTGATACCAACAAGGTGACGATCGACGGCAACAACGCGATCAACCGCGGCGCAAACACCGTCTTCATCGACATCACGCAGACGCTGCCGAACGGCGCCGCCAACCCGAACTTCCGCCAGCCCTACAGCGAATTCTGGAGCTACCAGAATCTGCGCGGCTACGAACTCAGCAGCGCCCGCGCCTCGGCGGCCTACATCAAGGACACCGCCATCGGCCGGTTCCAGTTCGCGCTCGGCGGCGGCGCCAACTATCAGCTGCAATCCAAGCGCAGCTTCCTGTATCTCCTGCCACTGCAGAGCATCGGCCCCGATGCCCGCTACTGGAGCCAGTCCCAGGCGAGCACCGCGCTCTGGTACCGACTCTACCTGAACCAGGGCGGCCGCGATTTTTATAACACCGACCTCGGGCCGCTCACGCTGCGCAACGCGGACGGCACGACGACGTCCGTCACACCGCAGCACGTGCTCGACGCCACGCGCAAGGACAACAGCGCCGACAACATCACGAAATTCAAACACGTGATGGCCGCGGGAAATTTCAGTCTCTTCAAGAATCGCCTCGTGATCATCGGGGCGGTGCGGCGCGACCTCACGAACCTCGAGACGAAGAACACCCTGCTGCCCGGCGATTACGCCGCGGGCTGGACGGGCGCGAACATCATCTTCAAGCCCGCCGCGCCGAAGGATTGGGCGACGCTGACCTTCATTCCCAAGAGCGCCGCGGGTGTCGCCACCGGTCCGGCGCAGCCGGCAGACAATCGCCCGCGGCTGACCGTGCCGGCCACCGCCACCGTGGCCGCGAGCAGCATTCTGCCGCAGCCGCAATATGCCGGCGATCGCTTCCGCGATGACTACAACCCTCCGGCGTTGAGCGTGGCCGCGAACACCTTCTCGACCGGCGCCACCTTCAACGCCACGCGCTGGCTGGGCTTCTACACCAATCTCGCGACCACGTTTAATCCAAACCTGCTCGTGCAACGCCTCGACAGTTCGCTGCTCCCGCCGTCGGCGGCGCGCGGCATCGATGCCGGCATCCGCGTCAATCCGCTCGGTGGGCGCGTCTCGATGAGTCTCGGCTGGTTCACGTCGCACCAGAATCTCTCGCCGGTGAATTCCCCCGGCGGACTGATCGGCAGCTATAACACAATTTTCAATACGCCGGTGATCGGTGACCTCAGTCCCGGAGGCCGCAACGCCCGCAACGAAGGGCTGCTGCCGACCGTCGTGCGCGACACGCAGACGCAGGAGTCGAAAGGCGTGGAGTTCGAGGTCACGGCGAACCTCTCCACTTCATGGCGGCTGCTGTTCAACATCGCCAACACCCGCGGTACGCAGAAGGAAATCGCGCCGGACAGTCGCGCGTTCATCACCGCGAAGGACGCCGTCGCGCGTCAGATTCTGGCCGACGCCGGCGTGCTGATCAGCGCGACCAACGTCGCGACGATCAATCCCGCGCTGAACGATCCGGCCCGCATCAACGTCGGTGCCGTCAACAACGCGGTGAATGCCTGGAACACGATCCAGACGAGCGTGATTCCGAACATCGTCACCGGCCAGCAGAAGCTCGCCGGCGCGACCGACTACACCTCGAACCTGGGCACCGACTACACGGTGCGCGAAGGCAAGCTCAAGGGGCTCTCGGCCGGCTTCGGCCTGCACTATCGCGGCAAGATGGTCGTCGGTTACCGCGGCGCCGACACGATCGTGAATCCCGCCAACCCTGCGACCGCGATCGATGATCCCACGGTCGATGCCTACACCCCGGTGTATTCGAAGCCGCACACGACGGCTGACGCCCGCTTTGGCTACACGTGGAAGCTGGCGAACCGCCGCACCCTCGGCCTCAACCTCAACATCCAGAATCTGCTCAACAACAACACGCCGATCTACTTCGTGAATCTGCCCGGCGGTCAGACCACCAACACCATCCTGCGGCCGCGCAATGCCGACGTGACGTCGCCCGCCGTCTACACCGTGCCGGCCGGCTTCTCCTATCGTACGCCGATCAACTGGACGCTGACCGCGCGCCTCGATTTTTAACTTGGTAAGTCGCCACTGCCGGGTCCCTAAGCGCGCACGATTGCGTCGACTCGCGTGAAGTTGTGCATTTCCTCGAACATCAACTTCCCCTCCCGTGCACCTCCGCGCTACCCCGGCCCTGATCGCTTTCCTTGGTGTGCTGCTGTCCGCCGTCGGCGGATACGCAGCCGAAACGGCCCGCCCCGTTTATCAGGCCACGGGCATCAAGCTCAGCGAGCCCACGGCGACGAGCGTCGTGGTGTGGACCCGTGTGACGCGTGATCCGGAACCGGCGGCGCACGATCGGCCCGTGCCGATCATCACGCTTTTCAACCGCAAGACGGGCGCGCCGGTGGCGTTGAAGGATAACGCGACCTACGCGAACGCGCGTCCGGTGGTGGAGTATCCGCCGGGTGCGGACCTCGGATCAATTCGTGGCGCGGCTCCGGGCGCGGACGGCCAGGTGCAGGTGCGGCATCGCATCGCCGGTTCTGATGCCTGGACCACGGCAGCGTGGCAGGACGTGGATCCGAAACATGACTTCACCGCCGCGATCACGCTCGCCGGGTTGAAGCCGGGTACGCGTTACGAGGTCGAGGTGGCCGCGCGCAGCAGTGTCCGGGCGACGGCAACGGCCCACACCGTCAAGGGCGGGTTTGTCACGGCGCCGGCGCCGGATGCGGCGGCCAGTGTCGCATTCTGCGTGATGAGCTGCCAGCAATACGAGGACCGCGATCGGCCCGACGGCTTGGCGATCTATCCTTCGATGCTCGCCCTGCGGCCGGATTTTTTCGTCAACACGGGAGATGTGGTTTACTACGATCACGGTCCCGTGCATGCGGTGACGACCGAACTCGCCCGCTACCATTGGGCGCGGATGTTTGGTTATCCGACCCTGCGGGAGTTTCACCGCCAGGTTGGCAGCTATTTCATGAAGGACGATCACGACGTCCTGACCAACGATTGTGAGCCGGGCATGAAGTCCGGCGATCTCACGTTCGAGGAGGGACTGAAGATTTTCCACGAGCAGACTGCCATGACGTCGTCGCAATACCGCACGATGCGCTGGGGCCGGCATCTGCAGATCTGGATGGTGGAGGGCCGGGATTTTCGCACCTCGCGGGCGAAGGAGGGTCGCGACGCCCCGACGATCTGGGGCGCGCCGCAGATCGCGTGGCTCGAGCGCACGCTGGCCGAGTCCGACGCGACTTTCCGCGTGTTGATCACCTCCACGCCCATTGTCGGGCCGGATCGTCCGCAGAAAGACGACAACTACTCGAACCCCGGTTTCGCCGTCGAAGGCGCCCGGATACGCGCGATGCTCGGCAAGTTCAAGAACCTGACGGTCATCACCGGCGATCGCCACTGGCAGTACGTGTCGCGGGACAAGGCGACCGGCCTCGAGGAGTGGAGTGTCGGCGCGGCGAGCGATGCGCATGCCGGCGGCTGGAACGAAGAAACGCCGCGCCCCGAGCATCGGTTCCTGCGCATCAAGCATGGCGGCTTTCTCTCCGGCCAGATCAAGAGCGTGGCGAATGACGCGCGCTTCACGCTGCGGCTCCACGATACGGCGGGCAAGGTCTTGTTCGAGTCCTCGGCGGCGGCTGCCGCTGGAGTCCGGTAGCGGCAGCACAGGCGTTGCGCCTGCCTCTGTACGAGCGGGCGAGGGCGCCCACGGTCCCAGGAAAATCCACCCCATCTCTTCCTCCCCATGCACTTGATCCGTCTCCGTCTGCTTGCCTCGGTGATCGTGACCGCACTGCTTTGTGCCGCCACGGCTGGCTTTGCGCAGAAAGCTCCCGCGCCTGCGGCGTCCGCTGGAGCCGCAGCAGACGCGGCGGTACAGTTGTCCCCCTTCACAGTGAGCACCGACAAGGATGTCGGCTTCGTGGCGACCAGCTCGCTCGCGGGCGGACGCCTCGCCAGCGATCTCGCCGACACGCCGGCCGCCTATTCGGTCATCACGCGCGAGTTCATCGACGCGCTTAACATCGTCGATCTGGCGCAGGCGCTGGAGTGGACGGTGAACACGAACGCGAACAACGACAACGGGGCCAACCTCACGTTCGCCTCGCCGACGACGTACACCACGCGCGGCGTCGGCTCGAGCACGCCCCAGCGCAACTTCTTTCCGTTCTATCTCAATTTCGACAGCTATAATCTCGAGCGTTTCGATTTCTCACGCGGACCGAACTCGGTGTTGTTCGGCAACGGCAACATCGCTGGTTCGGCTAACGTCGTCACGAAGCAGGCGAAGTACGGTCGCCCGCTGCGCGAAATCCGCACGCAGATCGGTTCGTGGGAGACGTATCGCGCCTCGCTTGATGTGAATCAGCCCGTCGGAAAAGACGCCGCGGTACGGGCCAACGCGGTCTGGCAGAACGGACGCGGCTGGCGCGAACGCGATTTCGCCAAGGTGAAGGGTGCCGCGCTCACGGGCTCGATGCGCCTCGGTGCGGCGACTGAGATCCGGCTCGAAGGCGAATACGGCGAGAACAGCCGCATGTCCGGATTCTCGAACGTCAACGACAGCTTCGCCGGCTGGGACGGCACCTCCACCTTTGACGCGCCGCTCACCGCCACGCCGACGAACAACAACGCCCGGGGCGTCACCCGCAACGCCGCCGCCGGCTACTTTGTGTACGCGCCCGCCTCCGGTTTCAGCAACGTGATGAATTACCAGAACACCGCGCTCACGCTCGGCGCCGGTGCGAACACCGCCGTGCCGATCGCAGGGCGTTTCTTCGCCGGCACGACCGTGAACGCCTCCGGGGCCGATCTGCTCAATTCGCTCAATCTCCCGGACGATCGTTTCGCCAACGCGATCCGCGGTTCGCAATTCCGCGTGCCGGGCCGCGCGTTTTCGCCGTCGTTCGACGCGCCGGTGTTCTGGCAGCGGTATCACGACGTGGCGCTGTATATCAATCACGCGATCGGCCGCTCGCTGTTCTTCGAGCTCGCGCTGGACAAGAACTACAGCTTCCGCGCCGCCGAGATCACGTTGAACCGCGGGCTCGTCACCACGCTGATCGACATCAACCGCAATCTCCCGAACGGCGCGCCGAATCCGAATTTCCTGCAGCCGTACAGCGAGGCCGTCCGTCACCAGAACCCGCGCAACACCGACGCGAAGAACGTCCGCGGCGCGATCGCGTATGTGAAGGACACCCGCTTCGGCAACTTCAAGTTCAACTCCCTTTTCGGTACGAACATCCAGGATACCTACGGCCGCCTCACGCTCCTCGGCGCCCGCATCGACCCGGATCCCCGCCGCTGGTCGCTCGTGGATTTGATTCGTTATCGTTATTACTGGAATCAGGACGGCCGGCCCCTGCCGCAGCTCGGCAAGATCCAGCTCGTGGATCCGGTGCTGGGCACCACGCGCGAAGTCACGCCGTTCTACACCCACGACACCTCGCGGCCCGAGGTGAATTCGAACGCCAAGGCGACCTACAACTACGCGCTCGCCGCGATGAACGCGCAGTTTTTCAAGCGCCGGCTCGTCGTGCTCGGCGCGGTGCGGTTCGACGACTATACGAACAAGGTCACCTACAATTCCTTCATTCGTGACTATCCGGCGGACTGGGATGGCACCACGCTGATCTTCAAGCCCGACGCCCCGTCCGACTATCGCTCGCTGACCTACGTGCCTAAGGATGCGCAGGGGCGGCCCACGGGCCCGGCTTCGATTGCGGAGCGCCGGCCGCGCGATGCCGCGGGCAACCGGCTCGCGCAGTACGCTGGCGAACGGTTTCAGGACGACTACTCGCCGCCGCCCATCGAAGGCACGAAGACCACGTATTCGGCCGGGAGTGTTTACCATCTGAATACGCGGATCAGCCTGTACGGAAATTTCGCCCAGACCTACAATCTGCCGTCGGTCACGCCGACGCTCACCGGTTCGCCGCTGCCCGCGACCGTCTCCAACGGCTTCGATGCCGGCGTGCGTTTCAGCCTGCTCGATCAGCGCCTGCGCCTCAGCCTCAACCGCTACTTCTCGAAGGAGGACAACCAGGCGTCGGGTGCGCCCGCCAACACCAGCGGTCCGATCAACGCCATCATCAACTCCAACGCCATCGGCGATTTCTCTGCTGACGGTCGCAACAACCGCGGTGTCCAGCCGCTGCCCGCGGTCTTCACGGATCGCCGCCAGCAAAAGGCCAACGGCTACGAGTTCGAGGCGGTGGCCAATCTGTCGCGCGCGTGGCGGCTTTCCGCCAACTACGCGATCGCGCGCGCCTTCTCGACCAATGCAGGCATCGAGACCGCGACCTTCATCGACAACAACCTGACCGTGCTCCGGCAGATCGTCGTCGATGCCGGCGGCCTCATCGATGCACAGGGCGTGGCCACGGTCGATAACTCGATTCCGGTCAACCAGCGTTCGCCCGACGCCAACACCGCGGTCACGAACTGGAACACGTTGCTCGCTGGGCGGCGCGGCATCGTGTCCGGCACGGTGATCAGCCAGAACACGACCTCGGCGAATCTCTTCACCGACTACTCGATCCAAACGGGCCGCTTCAAGGGATTGCGCGTCGGTGCCGGCGCGCGTTATCGCGGCCGGGCCGTGATCGGCAACCGCGGTGCGGATACGATCGTGAATCCGGCCAATCCCGCGCAAGGCATCGACGACCCGAACGTGGACGCGTTCACCGTGGTGTACGCGCCCGGTTACTGGGTGGCGACGGCCACGGTGGGTTACAACTGGCGGCTGAGCAAAAAATACGAGGTCCGTTTTAATCTCAGCATCGATAATCTCCTCGATGACGACAAAGTCCGTTTCACGAGCACGATTCTCCGGCCGCCGGGCGGGGACGTCACGAATCCGGCGCGCGTCACCGTGCCGAATTCCTACTGGTACCAGGCGCCGCGCAGCTACTCCCTTGCCGCCACGGTGCCGTTCTGACCATGCACGGGCGTCCCTGCGGCAGCGGTGGTGAAAGCGTCACCCGTTTCAGCGCGCCGCGGGTGCTCCCTTGAATTCCCAAACTTCGCCATGAAATTCAGCTTTCTCCTTCTGACTGCCTCGCTGATTACTGGTCTTCCCGGAAACCTGGCGCGGGGTGCCGAGCCGACCAACGCCGCTGAGGCCGCTGCGAAGAAGGCGGCCGAGGACCAACGCATCGACGCACTCTATCAGGCGAAGAAAGCCACGCTGTCGCCCGAGCGTCAGGCCTGGGAGGTCGTGCTCGAACAGAACTTGGGCAACGGTTTTTATCTGCCGCTGCACAAGCGCGATTTTGTGAAGGGCGTGTCGACGGCATGGGATTTCGTGGCGGACGAACCGAGCCTTCCGCGCGTGCTCCTCATTGGTGATTCCGTCTCGCGCGGTTACACGCTGGCAACGCGCGCCGCGCTGGCCGGCAAGGCCAATGTCCACCGCGCGCCGGAGAACTGCGGGCCGACGGCCAACGGCCTCAAGAAGCTCGACGTGTGGCTGGGGGCGGGAAAGTGGGACGTGATCCATTTCAATTTCGGCATCCACGATCGGGCGACGCCGCTCGCCGACTACGAAGCGCGGCTTGCGCAGATCATCACGCGACTGCAGGCCACCGGTGCCCGGGTGATTTGGGCCAGCACCACCCCGATTCCCCGCGACGACGTGAAGAAGCAGAGCCCGGAGTCGATCGTCGAACGCAACGCCGTCGCCGCCCGGCTCGCCCGCGCGCGCGGTTTGGCGGTGAATGATCTCTTCAGTTTCATCACGCCGCAGCTCGCGACGCTGCAGAACCCGAACGACGTCCACTTCAGTGCCAAAGGCTACGAAGCCCTCGGCCAGGAAGTGGCCCGTGCGATCGCCGCAGCGTTGGGACGGAAATAGGACGGCGGGGCAGGGCACTGCGGGCTTGTCTCGTTGTGGTGATTCGCGTGCGCTGACTGCATCCCCTATGCGCACTCTCCCCGTGGCGTTGCTACTCATCGTGTGGACTGCGGCCGCTTTCGCCGCCGCTCCCGCCAAGCCGAATCTGATCATCATCAACATTGATGATCTTGGTTACGCCGAGATTGGACCGTTCGGCGGACGCAATCGCACGCCGGAGCTGGACCGGATGGCGAAGGAAGGGCGGAAGCTGACAAGCCACTACGCGGCTCCGGTGTGTTCGCCCTCGCGTGCGTCGCTGATGACGGGCTGTTATCCGAAGCGCGCGTTGCCGGTGCCACACGTGCTGTTTCCTGGCGCCGAAGTGGGATTGAATCCCGCCGAGCGCACGATCGCGGAGGTGCTCAAGGATGCCGGCTATGTCACCGCGGCCGTGGGCAAGTGGCACCTCGGTGACCAGCTGCCGTTCCTGCCGACGCGGCAGGGCTTCGATTCGTATTTTGGTCTGCCGTACTCGAATGACATGGGACCGGCGGCCGACGGCGTGAAAAGCAATCGCGGGATGCCGGTCCCGCAGGCGAAGGCAGGCGTGAAGGCGAAGGCGGCCCCGGTCTCGGATGAGACGGGCATTCGCGGGGCGCAACCGCCGCTGGCGCTGATTGAAAATGAAACCGTCATTGGACGCGTGCGGGCGGAGGAACAAATCCAGCTGCAACGCCGCTACACCGAGCGCGCGGTCGCATTCATCCGCGAGCGCCACGACCGGCCGTTCTTCCTCTATTTCGCGCCGAACGCCGTTCACTTCCCGGTGTATCCGCGCGACGAGTTCATGGGCAAGTCCGGCAACGGGCTGCTCGGCGACTGGGTGCAGGAGATTGACTGGAGCGTGGGCCAGGTGCTGGCGGCGCTGCGGGAGCTGAAGCTCGACGCCAACACGCTCGTGATCTTCACCTCGGACAATGGCGGGCCGGTCAACCAGGGCGCGGTCAACACCCCGCTGCGCGGCAGCAAGGGCACGACCTTCGAAGGCGGCATCCGCGTCTGCACGATCGCCTGGTGGCCGGGTCGGATTCCGGCCGGGACGTCGACAGATGCGATTACGTCAATGATGGATATTTTGCCGACGTTCGCGCGGCTGGGCGGTACGACCGCTCCGACCGATCGGAAGATTGATGGCGTGGATCTGTGGCCCGTGCTGACGGGAAATCCGTCCCAGGCGCCGCGCGACGTGTTTCATTACTTCCGCGGCGCGACACTGGACGCCGTGCGTTCCGGGCCGTGGAAGCTGCACCTGGCCAAGGGCGAGTTGTATCATCTCGGCAACGACATCGCCGAGGCGAAGGACGTCGCCGCGGCGCATCCCGAAGAGGTGAAGAAGCTGCGCGCGCTGGCCGCGGCGATGGCGGGCGATCTCGGCGTGGATCAGTTCGGTCCCGGTTGCCGCGAACTCGGCCGGGTGAAGAACCCGCAGCCGATCATCGCGGCTGATGGCACGGTGCGGCGCGACATGGCGGGGAAGACGGCGGTGTTTCCGTGAAACACGGATAGGAAGCGGGGGAGAGGTTTGACTTGGACCGCGACCGCCCCCGGTCGCAACCGGAGCAGCGACCGGGGGCGGTCGCGGTCCAAGGTTTCAAGTCTCAAATCTCATACCAATCGCTCCTCGCTTTTGGACTTCTGGATCGCTCGTAGCCACGGCTAAAATCCAAAGGCAAAGAGCGATTGGTATCAGATCTCAGATCTGAAATATCAGGATTTTGTCGTTACGGCGTCGCGGCCACGCGCGCATTCGTGTTCCCCACCGCCTGCACCTTGCGCCGGAAAATCTTGTCGCCGTTCGTGACGTACAGGTACTCGCGGTTTGGGCCGGAGAGCACGCAACTCGTGAGCGGCTTGTCGGGTTGCGGCTTGGTCAGCACGCCGCAAAGCCGGCCGGTCGGATCGAAGACCTGCACGCCGACGGCGCTCGTCACGTAGTACCGGCCGATCGAATCACTGGTCATGCCGTCGCCGCTCGATGCTTTCTTGTAGGGCGGCGGCTCGTTGAACTTGAACTCGCCCTTGGGATCGATCGGCCGGCGCATCGTCATGTACGGGCCCCGGGCGTCGAGCGTGCCGTCGGGCGCGATGCGGAACGTCCACACGTGTTCACCGGCGCTTTCGCTCACCGCGAGCGTGCCTTGATCAGGCGACAGCGTGATGCCGTTGGGATTGGCGAGGCCGGTGTCGACCGCGCGCTTGGCCTTTGTCTTGGGATCGATGAATGTGATCTGTTTCTTGGCGGTTTCGGTGATGAAGATGTGGCCGCGATGAGTGACGGCGAGATCGTTGGGCTGGATGTCCTCGGCGATCACTTCGATCGCGCCCGTGGCGGGCGTGATGGCGATGAGGCGCTTCTTCGCGCCCTGGCAGGCGTACAGCCGGCCGTCGGGGCCGAACTTCAAGCCGCTGACGCCCTCGTCGCTGAGTTTCGTCTTGGTGCCATTGACCGCGATCTTGTAAACGCCGGCCGCCGGCGGACGCATGTCTGAGAAGTAGAAATTGCCGGCCTCGTCCGTACACGGACCGTCGGCAAACGCGAGGCCTTCGGCGACGGGCTTCCAGCCTTCACCTTCGATGAGCAGCCGGTGCAGCGTCATGTCGACGGCGAGATCGCCCTTCGTGACGACGGCGGGCGTCGGTTTGTCCTTCCGCCACAGCCACCGCAGGGCCGCGGGCAGGACCATGCCGCCATGAATCGAATTGTGGCCAAAGCCCTCGGCATATTCGAGCTTCACGTCGTAACCCATGTAACGCAGCGCGGCGTCCATCTGCCGGTTCGCGAGTGGCCAGTTGCCGAAGGGATTGTCGAGGTCGCCGCTGGTGTCCTGTAGGAAAACGCGCAGCGGCTTCCGCTCCGTCTTGCGGATGAGAGCCGGGTAAGCGTCGCCGCCGGCGAGATTCACGAAGCTGCCGACGGTCGAGAGGACCTTGCGGAATTGATCGGGTCGTTCCCAGGCGGCGGTGAACGCCGCGATGCCGCCACTGCTCGATCCGCAGAGCGCGCGCAGTTCCGGGTCGGAGGAAAATGGATACTGCTTCGCGACCACGGGCAGAATCTCATCGAGAAGGAACTGCACGTACCGGTCTCCGAGTGAATTGTACTCGAGGCTGCGGTTGCTGCCGCTGGTCGGACTCTTGGGTGTACCGCGCGACGGGTCGTGGCCGGGGTTGATGAACACGGCGATCGTCACTGGCATTTCCCCGCGGGCGATCAGGTTGTCGAAGAGCGTCGGCACGCGCCAGTTGCCCTTCAGGTTGATGTAGTTCTGGCCGTCCTGAAACACCATGAGCGCGGCGGAGCCGTCGGGCTTGTACTGCGCCGGAACGTAGATCCACCAGTCGCGCGTTGTCTTGGGAAACGCCTTCGCTTCCAGCGTGGGCATTTTCGTGACGGTGCCCTGCGGCACGCCCGGCTGGACCTCGTGATCAGGCGTGGGCTTGAAGACGTCGGCGGCTGAAACCGGGATCGAATGAAAGACGATGGCGACCGACAGTATCGCTTGGGCGAAAATGAGACGGGAAGGGATCATGGGGATGCGGGGCTGGATGCGAATTCAGGGCTTTGACCGCCGAGAGGGATCAGGATCGCGTTGAGATTTCCGACCGGACTCCAGTTGGACAGAATGGACAGAATTCACCAAATGAATCGCGCCCCTTGTGGCCGGTTGGATTTTGTCGATTCTGTTTATTCTGTCCAAAAAGTGGTCCAAGGGAGGGGGGACGAAATCACTCTTTCGGCCAGTCGCGCCAGAGCCAGCGGAGTGTATCCGGAAAGATGGCACCGCCGTGCTTGCCGGAGTGGCCGCCGTCGCCAAAGACGAAGGTGTAATCGTAGCCGGCAAACTTCAGCGCGGCCGCCATGTCCTGATTGGCGAGGGGCCAGTTGCCGTGGAGATTGTCCAGGTCGTTGCTGCCATCCTGCAGGAAGACCCGCAGCGGTTTCGCCGGCTTCGTCTTGCGGATCAGTCCGGGATAAACGTAGCCGCCGCGAATGTTGGTGTAGCTGCCGATATGGCTGACGACCTTGCGAAAGGCGTCGGGCCGCTCCCACGCGACGGTGAACGCCGCGATCGCGCCGGAGCTGTTGCCCCCGATCGCGCGGCCGGCGGGATCGGTGGTGACGTTCAGGCCCTTCAGGGCGACGGGCAGCAACTCGTCGATCACGAAGCGGGCGTTGGCATCGCCGAGTGAATCGTATTCGAAGCTGCGGTTGCTGCGTGCCTTCGCCCCGGGCTCACTGGGGGCGACGGTGCCGGGATTGATGCCGACGGCGATGGTCACGGGCATGTCCTTGCGGGCGATCAGATTGTCCAAAACGACGGGCACACGAAACGCACCGTTGGCGCCGAAGATGCCGCCGCCGTCAAAGAAGACCATGAGGCACGCGGGCTTGTTGCCGTCGTATTGCTTCGGCACGTACACGAAGTAGTCGCGGGTCGTGCCGGGAAAAATCGTGCTGGCTTCAAACCGGGCCTGCCGGACTTCGCCCTTCGGCACGGACTGGACCTGGGAGTCGGGGCCGAGCTTGTAGTCATCGGCCGAATGGAGCGGAAGCGCCGTCAACACGAGCGCCAGGAGCGGGGTAGGGAAACGCACGAAAGCTGGCTAGAGGTCGCGCCGCGGAAGGGCAAGCGGGCTTTGAATTCGAAAAGCAGAAACGAACACCCGCAAGCGAGCGACCGTAGGGTTGAGCAGGAAGCCAGGAAGGCAGGAAACGGACGCAGGAGGATTCAACGCGAGTGTTCTGCGCGCATGAGAGGTGATTGTTTCATGGCTTCCTGGCTTCAGAATTCAAAAGCCAAGAAGCCAAGAGTCGGGCAGCCGGAGGGCGGGAGCAGAACGCACGGAAGGCAGGAAATGGAGGCATGAGCGCCGCGTGGGGCTCTGAACACGCACTGTTGGTGTTTTCTCCTGGTTTCCTGGCTATAGAATTCAGGAACCTGAAAACCAGGATGCGAAGCCGGGGGCAGTTTCCTGGATTCAGGGTTTCCTGCTCTCTTTTCCGGCCTTGGGCGTTCCGCCTGCCGACGTCATCGTCACGCGATGCGACTTGGCACCCGTGGGGCAGGGGCTTCATCCTCCGCTCGCTTTCTGTCGATGCCCCGTTTACCCCATCGCTTTTCCGTGGTCTGCCTGCTCGCTGCGCTGCTGCTGCCGGGTGCGGGCCGACTCTTGGCCGCGGAGCCGGTGGAGTTTGCCCGCGAGATTCAGCCGCTGCTGGCGAGCCGCTGTTACGATTGTCACGGACCGGAGCAGGCGAAGGGCGGTCTGCGGCTCACGTCGCTCCGAGCCGCGCTCAAGGGCGGTGAATCCGGCGAGCCCGCACTTATCGCGGGCCAAGGCGCGAAGAGTCTGCTGTTGCATCGGGTCGTCACAACCGACGACGAGGACGTCATGCCGCAGAAGGGCGAACGGTTGACGGCCGCCGAGGTGACGCTGCTGCAACGCTGGATCGACGAAGGCGCGCCGTGGCCGGAAAACCTGCAGCATTGGGCCTACGTGAAACCGGTGCGCGCGGCCCTGCCCGCGGTCGCGGCGTCGCTGCAGCCGCTGAATCCGATCGACCACTTCGTGTTTGCGCGGCTCGCCGCCGAGGGACTCGCACCGTCGCCAGCGACCGACAAGGCGCGGTGGTTGCGGCGCGTTTCACTTGATCTGGTGGGTCTGCCGCCGACTCCGGCGGAACTCGCGGACTTTGCGGCCGACGCCACGCCGCGGGCCTTCGAACGCGTCGTGGATCGGCTGCTGGCGTCGCCGCACTACGGCGAGCGCTGGGCGAGACCGTGGCTCGATCTCGCACGGTACGCGGACTCGCATGGGTTTCAACGCGACGACCTGCGCGACCTCTGGCCGTACCGCGACTGGGTCGTGCGGGCGATGAACGCCGACATGCCGTTTGACCAATTCACGGTCTGGCAGGTCGCGGGCGATCTGTTGCCTGAGGCGCGGGACAAACGAAATCTCGATCCGCTGATCGCCACCGGCTTTCACCGCGCCGCGCCGACCAATGTCGAAGCGGGGACGGATCAGGAGGAGGGACGCGTCAACCAGGTCTTCGATCGCGTGAATACCACCGCCGCCACCTGGCTCGGCACCACGCTGGAGTGCGCGCAGTGTCACAATCACAAATATGATCCCTTCACGCAGAAGGAATACTACCAGCTGTTCGCGTTCTTCAACCAGACCGCGATCGAGACCGCGTTCGCGAGTCCCAAGGCAATGGCGACGCTGAAGTTCACTGGACCCTATCTGACGCTGCCGAATCCGGCGGTGGAGGCGAAGCGACCGGCGTTGTTGGAGCGGGCGGCGGCCCTCGATGCGCAAATCGCCACGCAGACCGCGGCGGCGCTGAGCCAGCTGCCCGCGTGGGAGAAAATCGCGGCGACCGAAACCGTCGGAGCCGAGAGCGTCCCGGCCGAAATTGCGGCGATCGTGCGCGTGGACGCCGCGCGCCGGACCAAGGCGCAGATCGCCCGCTTGCGCGCGCATGTGCTCGAGCAGGAGCCTGCGCTGGTCCAAACGAAGCGCGACCGAGCCGAGGTCACGCGCGCGCTCGCGGCGCTGGAAAGTCCGCGCACGCTGGTGATGGAGGAAATGTCCGCGCAGCGGCCCACGGCGTTGCTCAAGCGCGGGAATTTTCTCGAGCCGGGCGAAGCGGTCGCTCCCTCCACGCCGGCGGTGCTGCATGCCGCCGCGCTGCCGGCCACGCCGAACCGCCTCGATCTCGCGCAGTGGCTCGTCGATCGGGAGAACCCCCTCGTGGCGCGCGTCACCGTGAACCGCTGGTGGGCGGAATTTTTTGGACGCGGCATCGTGGCGACGCCCGAGGATTTCGGCGTCAAGGGCGAGGCGCCGACCCATCCTGCGCTGCTCGACTGGCTCGCGGTCGAGTTCATGGAGCGCGGCTGGAGCATGAAGCATATCCACAAACTCATCACGCTGTCGGCGACGTACCGGCAGTCGTCGCGGGTGACGCCCGCGTTGCTGGCCCGCGACGATCAGAACCGCCTGCTCGCGCGCGGTCCGCGTTTCCGTCTCGATGCGGAGGCGATTCGGGACAACGCGCTCGCCGCGGCCGGCCTGCTCAGTGCGAAGATGGGGGGCCCGCCGGTGCGACCGTATCAGCCGCCGGGCTTGTGGGACAGCAAGGTGGGAGGCGACAAGGTGACTTACGATCTCAGTGAGGGTGAGGATGCGCATCGGCGCGGCTTGTACACGGTGTGGAAACGCGGCTCGCCGTATCCGAGCTTCGTCAATTTCGATGCGACCGCGCGCACCGCGTGCACGGTCAAACGTTCGCGGTCCAACACGCCGCTGCAGGCGCTCACGCTCTTGAATGATCCGGTTTACGTCGAGGCGGCACAGGCGCTCGCGCGCCGGGTGTTGCAGGAGCGGCCTGACGCCGCACCGGTGGAACGAATCCGGTTCGTGTTTCAGCTCTGCCTCACGCGCCCGCCAAGTCCGGGGGAGATCGCGGCATTGCAGACGCTGATCGCGCAGCAGACAGCGGCGGGCCGCGACGAAGCCGCCGTGTGGCAGGCGGTCGCGACGACGTTGCTCAATCTCGACGAGATGATCACCAAAGGCTGACGCATGCATCCGTTTGAAACGCCGCATCAGCTCGGGAAGTCGCTGGGGAAAATCCAAAGTGGTGGGAGCATCCTGCTCCCGCTTGCCGGAAGGGGAGCTGGAAGCTCCCGCTACATTGTGACGCGTCATGATTCGTCCGGACGAGGGTTGCCGCCATACGGATTGGAGCAGACGCGTCGGGCGTTCCTGCGGACGTCCGGACTCGGGCTTGGCGCGCTGGCGCTGGGCTCGCTGCTGACGGAAGGCGTGTTCGCGGCGGGCGGCCCGGCCGATCCGCTGGCACCGCGCGCGACGCACTTCGCGCCGCGGGCGAAGCGCGTGATCTATCTGCACATGGTGGGCGCGCCGTCGCAGCTGGATCTTTTCGACTACAAGCCGGCGCTGCAGCAGTACGACGGCAAGCCGTGTCCGGACGAATTCATCAAGGGCAAACGCTTCGCCTTTCTCCGCGGCCATCCGAACATCGCGGCTTCGCGCTACGCGTTCCAGCGCCACGGCCGGAGCGGTGCGGAAATCTCCGAGTTGCTGCCGCACCTCGCGACGGTGGCGGACGAGATCGCGATCGTGAAGTCGCTGCAGACAGACGAGTTCAACCACGCTCCTGCGCAACTCTTCCTGCACACCGGCTTCGGCCGGCTTGGGCGGCCGAGTTTCGGGTCGTGGGTCACGTACGGGCTGGGCTCGGAGAATGCCGACCTGCCGGCGTATGTGGTGCTCCAGTCGGGGCCGCTGGCGGGCGCGGGCACGAGCCTCTGGTCGCCGGGCTTCCTCCCGAGTGTGCACCAGGGCGTGCAATTTCGATCCAGCGGCGAGCCCGTGCTCTTCCTCGACAATCCCAAGGGCCACACCGCCGGCGACCGTCGCCAGGTGCTGGATACGGTGCGGGCGTTGAACGAGGCGCAACTGGCGGACGTGGGCGATCCCGAGATCGCCACGCGCATCAGCCAGTACGAGATGGCGTTTCGCATGCAGACGTCGGTGCCGGAGTTGATGGACATCAGCCGGGAGTCGAAGGCCACGCTCGAGCTCTATGGCGCGGCACCCGGCAAGGCGTCGTTTGCCAACAACTGCCTGCTCGCCCGCCGGCTCGTGGAGCGCGGCGTGCGCATGGTGCAGCTCTACGACGCCGACTGGGATCATCACGGCGATCTGGCGACCCGCCTGCCGCGCAAGTGCAGGGATGTCGATCAAGGCATGGCCGCGTTGATCAAGGATCTGAAACAGCGCGGGCTCCTCGATGACACGCTCGTGGTGTGGGGCGGCGAGTTCGGCCGCACGCCGATGGCGCAGACGGATTCAGGCACCGGTGCGGTGACCAAGCCGGGGCGCGATCACCACAAGGATGCGTTCACGATGTGGCTGGCCGGTGGCGGCGTGAAACGGGGCCTGACCTACGGGCGGACCGACGATCTCGGCTATCACATCGCGGAGCATCCCGTCCACGTGCACGATCTCAACGCGACGGTGCTGCACCTGCTCGGGCTCGATCACGAGCGGCTGACGTTCCGGTATCAGGGCCGGGACTTCCGGCTCACGGACGTCCACGGCCGGGTCGTGCGCGAGCTGCTGATCTAGCGAGCGTTCCGCCTGAGCCGGACTCATGCGGTTGAACGTTGAAAGGTGAAAGAACCGGAAGCAGCCGGTGCTGGGTGTTTGGGGGCTTTCAACCTTCAACTTTCACCCTTCAACTGAATGGTTCCGCCTGAGGCGGAAAAATTCACGCGGCGGCGCGCGACGAGAAGATTTGCGGCAGCAGGCGTTCCATCTCGGCGGCCGAGGTGCGGTAGAGTTCGTCAAGCTCGGCTGGCAGCTCCGCCCACGCGTGGAGCCGGTTTTCCCGCAGCGCATGGAGCGTTTCGGCGCAGTGGCTTCCCATGCGGCTCCAACCCAGCGCCAGCACGCACCCCTTCAGGCCGTGCACGCAGAGCGCGACTTGTTTCGAATTCCGGGCGGCACAGGCCTCGATGAGGCGCGGGCGCAGGGACGCGAAATCGGCCTGCGAAGCGGCGTAGATTTGGGTGATGAGATCAGTGGCAGCGTTGGCGTCCAGACCCTGGGTGGTGGCGCGCAGATGATCGGCGTCAACCCACGCTTCGGGGAGATTGACACCGACGGGCGTTGCCGCGGTGGAGAGCGGGCGGGATCGGATTCCGCCTTCGAACAACAGCTCGATGCACGCCTGCAGATTTTTAGGGAGGATTGGTTTGCAGAGATACGCGTCCATGCCGGCGGCGAGGCAGCGCTCGCGGTCGCCGGGCTGGGTGCTGGCGGTCACGGCGACCACGCGGGGGCGTTGCTGCGGATCGGGAAAACGCCGGCAGATTTCCCGGGCGGCGCTGATGCCGGCGAGCACGGGCATCTGGATGTCGAGCAGGATGAGATCGTAGGAACGCTCCGCGAGCCGCTCCAATACCTGCGCACCGTTTTCCACCATGTCTGTCTGGTAGCCGAGGTGACGGCAGATGTACGTGAGCATTTCTCGATTGGTGTACGTGTCGTCGGCGGAAAGAATGCGCAGCGGAATGCGTTCGCCGAGTTTCTGGTGGTTTCGAGCGGGCGCGGCCTCCGCGGTCGGAGGCGATTCCTTGCCGATGAGGGCGGCCAGCGCACGACTCAGATCCTCCGGGCTGAACGGGCCCGCCAACGTTCCGGAGCGCCCGGGCACGGTCGCCACGAGGCTGGGGCCCGGAGGGACCAGCCAGAGGACGGGCAGCGTTTGGGTCGACGTGAAATGGGCGAACGGGCTGGTCGTGGCCGCTGACGGTGACGGCAGGCGGCGCAGGACGAGATCGAAGTTTCCGGTCGTGGCCAGCGAGATGCCCGCGGCCGCCGTGCGGGCCTCGGTGACGTTGATTCGCCAAGCCTTCATCATGGCAACCAACTGCCGGCGTCGACCCGGATCGCTTTCCACCACCAACACCCGCCGGCCCGTGAGACGCGGATGACCAGCCACGGTGAAAATCGGCGGCGCGCCGGCGACGGCGAGGAGGCAGAGCGTCACCCGGAAGATTGATCCCACGCCGGGCCGGCTGGCCACGGTGATGCGTCCGCCCATGAGATCGACGATGGATTTGCTGATGGCCAGACCGAGTCCGGTGCCCTCGAAGCGCCGGGTGGTGGAGTCATCTGCCTGCGAGAACGGTTTGAACAGTTTGCCCAGATTGCCCGGGGCGATTCCGATGCCGGTGTCGGCCACGCTGAAATTCAGCTCCCAACGCCCCTGGGACAGCGGGGCTGCCCGCAGGCGCAGGTGGACGCGGCCGGAGTCGGTGAACTTGATGGCGTTGGCGATCAGGTTGACGAGGACCTGTTGCAGCCGGAAGGGATCGCCTGAAAATTCGGCTGGGAGCCGCGGGTCGAGATCATAACCGACCTCGATGGACTTGCGCAGGGCGGCCTCGCTCGTGACCCGGAGGGCGTTCAACACCACCGCTGCTACGGAAAACGGCTTCGTATCCAGCGTGGCCTTACCCGCTTCGAGCGTGGAATGCGTCAGGATGGTCTGGATGTTCTCCAGCAGATTTTCACCGCATTGATGGATCAGCTTGACGGCGTCCTTCGCGGCAGCCGGCAGGTCCTGTTCGACGAGCGTGGCGGAAATGCCGTTGATCGTGTTAAGCGGCGTGCGCAGTTCATGGCTCATGTTGGCCAGGAAGCGCGATTTCAAACGGACCGACTCCAAGGCGTCGTCCCGGGCGCGTTCCAGCTGTCGCTCGAAGGCGCGGCGTTCCGAGATGTCGCGATAGACTGCGACGAAGTGGGTGATATGGCCCGCGGGCGTTCGAACGGGCGCGATCTGCCATTCAACCTCGTAGGTGCTGCCGTCCTTGCGGTAGTTGACGGTTTCACCCTGGAACGTATCGCCCCGGGAGAGCGCGGCGCGCAGCCGGTCGAGCACGGCACGTTCGGTGCGCGGCCCTTGGGAGATCCGAGGGGACCTGCCGATGACCTCCGCGAGCGAATAGCCGGTCGCCTTGGTGAAGGCCGCATTCGCGAAGACGATGCGAGGGCCCGGACGATTCAGATCGGCGTCGGTGATGATGATCGCTTCGTTCGCCTGCTGCAAGGCGGAGACCAGGAGGTGCAACTGCTCCTCGTTCCGCTTGCGTGGCGTGATGTCGATGCCGATGGCCACGTACTGCCACGACCGGCCCTCGGCGTTCTTCATCGGCACGACGGTGGCCTGAGTCCATAATGCATCACCCGACTTGGTGTTTCCCTGCACTTCCCCCCGCCAGGTGGCACCAGCGGTGACCGTCGCCCACGACTCGCGGAAAAACGAATGAACGGGATGGGCGGCGCGCGACAAATCGGCGTTCACATCGAGCAGCTCTTCGCGGGTGTACCCGGAGAGCGCGCAAAGCCGGTCATTGACGTAGGTCAGCCGGCCCTCGAGGTCGGCAATGGCCACGCTGCCATGCTGGTCGAGCGCGGCCTTCTGTTCGATCAGGTGCACGGCGATCTGCCGCGCCTCGATCTGTCGCATGGCCTGTCGCGCGAGCATGATCAGGGCGTCCGTCTGGGCGGCGCTCAGATTTCGCGGCTCGACGTCGAGCACGCACAAGGCGCCGAGGATGGTTCCATCGCTGCTGACCAAAGGTGCGCCCGCGTAGAAGCGGAGGTGAGGGGCTCCCGTGACGAGCGGGTTGTCGGCAAAGCGCGGATCGAGCCGGGCGTCAGGGACGATCAGCGGATGGTCCGGCTGCAGGATGGTATGCGCGCAAAACGCGGTCTCGCGATTGGTCTCGCACAGGCTCAATCCGATGCGCGCCTTGAACCATTGCCGGGTCGCGTCAACCAGGCTCATGGCGGCGATCGGAGTGCCGCAGAGCTGGGCGGCCAGCCGGGCGAGATCGTCGAAGACCGGCTCGGGGGGCGTATCCAGAATCCCATGCGCGCGCAGGGCCGCCAGCCGGCGGCTCTCATTGGGTGGAACGGAGGCTTGCATGAGTAGGTCTCCGGAGGGTTCCTGGTGCGGCTAGAACAATTCGACGCCGGTGCCGAGGTCGTCACTGGCGGCGGACACGGTGGCGAGCGGTGGGGCGGCGGCAGCGGGGGTGGCAGGTGCCGCGGTGGTGCTGGCGGGTTCCGGCTTGAGCGCGGACGAGATGGTGCGCGTGATGGCCGGTGCAGGTGCAGGCGTGGGTTCGTCGTCGAAGAGTTCGATTGCGGTGATGGCGGCAACCGGAGCCGCCGCAGCGGGCGCGGTGGAGGCGATGGCCGCGGTGTGCGCCTCGCGTTCCTCCTTCATCGTATAGCGGCTCTCGTGGACGGCGATGCGCTGGGCGCCGGCCTCACTGATCGGTCCATGGGCAAAGTCCGCGGTGGCGGCGAGCAGGTTGTCGCACAGCCCCTCGGCGGTATCGAAGGACGTGGCGATGAGGTGGGGAAACTGCAGGGCTGGGAGCAGGTCTCGCACCTGGCGATAGGCGACGTCGAACTGACTCGACGCTTCGCCGGAGCTGCGGTGGATCCGATCATTGAATCGGGCGAGTTTCGCGGTGACGATGAGAGAGCCGCCGGCGAGTTCTGACTTTTCGCGACCGATGGTCTGCCGCACCTCGTCGCCTTCCTTCCGCATGGCGTTCAGTTGGACGAGGGTGTCGCCAAGCTGCTCACGCATCATCCGGGTCAGGTCCGCGGCATTGTGCGAGAGCTGGGCCGTTTCCTCGGCGAGTTTGTTCAACGCCCGGGCATCGGGCATCCGGGCGGCCGCGATCTGAGCGTTCAACGCGACCAGCTGTACCTCCAGTTCATGGTGGCGAATCTCAGTGGAAAAGACACGGACTGATTCCTCGATGCGGTCGAGCAGGCGGGCAATGCGATCGTTGGTAATTTCGCTCTGGCCGGCGATCTTCACGAGAATTTCGGTCTCGGACTTGAATTTTTCGCCCACCTGCGATTCGCGGAACACGGCATCGGCCACTTTTTCCATGGCGCTGAAGTGGTGCACGAGGGCCGCCCCGGTTCCGAGGAGGGCGCGCCCGGCGTCACCAATGCGATCGCTGGCGTCCTGAATGGCGCGGCGCGAGGTGCCGAGGTGGTTCCGCTGCACGCGGGCGGCGTGATGCAGATAGCTCAAGTCCGGCAAGACATTCTCCGCAGGTTCCAGGTCCCCGGCCATGTCATCGAAACCCTGGCTGACGTGGGCGAGTTGCTGGCTCACGATGTCCTGGTACTGGAGGGACGTGATCAGCGCTCCCGTCTGGGTGCGTGCCTGGGCAAGGAGGGCGGTGATTTCCCTGCTGCCTTGAACGCAGGGGGCGAGGCCGGACTTGATTCTGTCCAGTTCAGCGCGGAGCAGGCCGATGCTGCGCTGCGCGTTGTCGTGCAGCGTCTCCTTCAGGTTCTGCAGCAGGATGCGGCCTGTGACGGCTTCCCGGACAATCGTCTCCAGTTTGGTGAACGCTGTTTCCACGGTCGCGCTCATCTGGCGTTCCATTGCGTCCATCTCTCCGGCGACGGCGACGAACACTGCGCGATCGGTCGACGGAATTCGGGCCGCCTCCGCCCGGATGTTCATGACCAGGACCCGAAACATCAGGCTGTTTTTCGAAAAGCGATTTCGGTTCTGCAACAGCCGCTCTTCCATCAGCTCCATCTGCTCCTCCTGGGACAGCGCGATGCCGATGCTGGCGTGCGCGAGATCGACGGACCGCTTGAACAGCTCGAACGCCGAGGTCAGCGCGCGATCCTCGTCGGTCTCCTGCAGGATGGCGTCGAGCTGCTCGGCCTTGGTGCGCACTTCGCCGAGCCGGCTGTGCAACGCCGACACATCCTCGGCAATCTGCGTGAACTCGTCGCTGGAGCAGCGCCCGAACTCCACCAGCGCTTCCTGGGCTGCGGCCACCTCAGGGGCGAAATGGTGCACGGTCTGCAGCGCGTCCGCGGGTTGCGGATCGTTCGCAGCCGGCGGGGTGCGTTCCCGCCAGCGGAGAATAAACCGGGGAAGGTGGAGCCGGAGCTGCATGATCAGTGAGTCGGCGCGTCGGCTTCCACGACGGACGGCGGCAGGAGTTGCTGCACGCCCCAGAGCAGGGTTTCGGGCATGACCGGCTTCGAAAGCACCCGCATGGCTCTGCGGCCTTCGCCGAGCGAGGCCTGCGCGAGCGACGCTTCCGAGGTGATGGCCAGGATCGGTATCCGGTGGTGGCCGGCCTCGCGGTCGAGGTGGGCGATGAACGCCTCGCCGTCCATGCCTGGCATCACCATGTCGAGGAGGATGAGGTCGATGGGACTTTCGTGCAGACGGGCCAAGGCTTCGGCCCCGTCATTTGCGCCGATGCACCGGTAGCCTTTCCGCGTGAGAAAGCTCATGTGATACAGCCGGACGCTGGCGAAGTCGTCGATGATCAGAATGGTTTGAGTCATGGGAGGAGTGGCGCGCGGAGGCTCACGCTGCCGCGGCGGCGGCCGGGGCGGGGCGATAGACGACCGTTGCACCCTGCGTGACCGGCGCCCAATGCGGGTCCAGGTTCAGCGTGGTTTCACTCGAACCCAGAAAAAGGCTGCCGTGGGGTCGGAGACAGAGCCGGAGTTTCTTCAGGATCGCCCGCTTCGTTTCGACGTTGAAATAGATCATCACGTTCCGAATGAAAACGAAGTCGCAGGGCGGCAGAATCGGCCACGGCTGGACGAGGTTGAGCGCCTTGAACTGCACCATCTGGCGGATCTCAGGCTTGATGACCCACGCGCCGTTTTGCTGCGTGAAATACTTGATCAGGAAGGGGGCCGGCAGCCCGCGGTTGACCTCAATCTGGTTGTAGCGGCCGGCCTGGGCCTGCACCAGCACTGTGGGGGAAAAATCGGTGGCGATGATCTCAATCTGCCACGAGGCGAGCTGGGGAAAGTGCTCCCGCAGCAGCATCGCGATGCTGTACGGTTCCTGCCCGGTCGAACAGGCGGCGCACCAAATCGTCAGCTTGCGCGAGTCGGCCCGTTTTTCGATCAGCTCCGGCACAAGCGCGCGGCGCATGGCGTCGAACGGATGAAAGTCGCGGAAGAAGTAGGTTTCGTTGGTGGTCAGGGCATCGACCGCCTTGGCCTGCAGGGGCCCCGGGCTGCGGTCCTTGCGCATGGCAGCGATGAACGCGCTAAGATCCGTGAAACCCTCCCGTTGGGCGAGCGGAGTCAGGCGGGCCTCGACCAGGTATTCCTTGCCGGGCTCAAGGATGATGGCGGCCTGGCTGTAGGCCAGGGAGCTGACGAAGTCGAAGTCGGGGGCGGAGAGGGCGCTCATGAAAGGGGGGAGAAGTGCAGGGCGGGAGTTCGACGATGGGCGGCGACGCGTCGGGTGATTTCCTGGGCGACTTCGCGCAGCGGCAGGGTCCGATCGGCGAGACCGGCGTTGACCACGTGACCGGGCATGCCCCAGACGACACTGGAGGCCTCGTCCTGCGCCAGAATGGGGGCGTGGCAGTCGCGGAGTGCGCGGCAACCGTGGAGCCCGTCCTGTCCCATGCCGGTAAGAATGACGCCGAGCGCGGAGGCGCCGCAGGCGCTGGCGACACTGCGAAAGAGGACGTCCACGGCGGGCCGGCATGAATTCTCCGGGGGGTGATCCTGGAGATGCAGCCGCAGCACGCCGCCGGAGCGGACCACTTCCATGTGATGACCGCCGGGCGCGATGTAGGCGTGGCCTGGTTCGACCAGCTGGCCGGCGGCACCCTCGCAGCAGGGTAGCGTGCCGAGCTTCGCCAGGCGTTCCGCGAGCATCTTCGTGAACAGAACGGGCATGTGTTGCACGATCACCACTGGCACCGGCAGGTTGCGGGGAAGGCCGGAGAACAGTTCGGCGAGGGCGTTCGGTCCGCCGGTGGACGTGCCAATGCAAACCAGCTCCGTGGGCTGGGGCTGCGGGACAAAGCGCGGCAGGTTGGTGTTCACGGGAAGGGGCACCGGAGAGGCTTGTTTCCGGGGCACGGGCACCGTGCCGGGGGTGAGCAGATGGCGGCCGTGGAGTTTGATCTTGGGCACCAGCTCCTGCTCGAGCCGCTGCAGGCTCATGGAAACGCTGCCGATGTTCGCCGGCTTCGTGACGTAGTCCGTCGCACCCGCGGCGAGCGCATCCAGCGTGGAGGCTGCACCGCGCTCCGTCAGCGTGCTGAACATGATCACCGGCAGGCGGGGATACGTCTTCCGGATTTCGCGCACGGTCTCGATGCCGTTCATCTCCGGCATCTCGATGTCGAGCGTGACCACGTCCGGATTGACCTGCGGAATTTTCGCGAGAGCGATCCGGCCGTGCGCGGCGGCACCGACCACCTCGATGTCGGGATCGTGCGACAGCGCTTCCGAGATCAAGCGGCGCATGACCACGGCGTCATCGACCACCAATACGCGGATTTTGAGCATGAAGGTGAGGGCGGGGCGGGGACGACGCGGGTTATTCGACGACGCCCAGCAGGCGCAGTTTTTCGTGCAGGGATTCGCGGGACACGGGTTTCATCAGGTAGTCGGTGGCACCGGCCTCGAGGGCGGCGGTGACGCGATCCATCGAGTTCTGCGTGGTGACCATCATGAGCTTGATGTTGTTGTAACCGGCGTTGGCCCGGACGGCCTTGACGAACTCCAGGCCGTTCATGCGGGGCATGTCCCAGTCGACCAGGGCGAGGTCGAAATCGGAGTGCTGCTGCAGCACTTCGAGGGCGTTGCATCCGTCCTCGGCGCGCTCGGTTTCGAGCCGCAGGTCCTGGACGAGTGCGCTGAGAAAGGTGCGCATGGCCTTGGAATCGTCGACGATGAGAATCTTCATGAGGGAGGGCGGGTGGCACCGGGACGGCCGCGTGGCCGTCCCGGGTGCGAAGGGGGGACGAATCAGCTCCGGGCCTGCTCGACGACGTGCTTGAGGTCGGCAGCGAGCTTCGCGAGTTCGGTCGCGGCGGTGAGCGTGTTGTTGGCACCCTCGGTGGTGTTGCGGGCGGCCGTGGACACGTTCGCGATGTTGCGGGAGATCTCGGTGCTGCCACGCGCCGCCTCGGAGGCATTGCGGGCAATTTCGTTCGTCGTCGCGGACTGTTCCTCGACCGCGCTCGCGATGGTGTTCGAGATGTCGTTGATCTGCCCGATGATCGTTCCGATTTGATTGATGGAGGTCACTGCGCCCTTGGCGTCCTGCTGGATGGCCTCGATCTTCTGGCTGATTTCCTCGGTGGCCTTGGCGGTCTGCTTCGCCAGTTCCTTCACCTCGTTGGCGACGACGGCGAAACCCTTGCCTGCTTCGCCGGCGCGGGCGGCCTCGATGGTGGCGTTGAGCGCGAGCAGGTTCGTCTGCTGGGCGATCGACGTGATGACCTTGATCACCTTGCCGATGTCGACGCTGCTGACGCCGAGCTTGGCCACGGTCTGGTTGGTCTCCTCCGCGACCTTGACGGCGGCGGTCGCGACCTTGGCGGCCTCGTTGGCGTTCTTGGCGATCTCCTTCACGCTGGCGCTCATCTCCTCGGCGCTGGTCGCGACGGTTGCGACGTTCTTGCTGACCTCTTCCGAAGCGGCGGCGACCACGTTGGACTGAGCGGACGTCTCCTCGGAGTTGCTGCTCATCTGCTGGCTCACGGCGGTGAGTTCCTCCGCGGACGAGGCGAGCGCCTGGGAGTTCTGCGAGACGGCGAGCATGGTTCGGCGCAGGCTTTCCTCGGCGACCTTGCGGGCCGTGATATCCGTGGCGACCTTGACGACCTTGGCCAGACGGCCGTCGGCCCCGAAGGCCGGATTGTAGGTCGCCTGAATCCACACGTCCCGACCGCCCTTGCCGATGCGCTTGTATTCGGCTGTCTGGAATTTGCCCTCGTTGAGATCCTTCCAGAACTGACGGTAGGCCGGCGTCTCGCGATAGGCGGGCTCGACGAACATGCTGTGGTGCTTGCCCGTGATTTCGTCGAGGGCGTAGCCGAGGGTCTGCAGGAAGTTCGAGTTGGCGGTGATGATCGTGCCGTCAGGACCGAACTCGATGACCGCCTGGGTGCGGTTGATTTCATCGAGCTGACGACGGGCGTTGTCGTTGGCAATTTTCTGCGCCGTCACATCGGAGGCGATTTGAATCACCATCGTGACGCGACCCATCTCGTCCTTGATCGGCGAATACGCGGCCTGAACGTAGATGTCGTGGCCGTCCTTCGTCTTGCGCTTGAACGTGTCGACCTGGCCGATGCCGGCATTCAGGTTGGTCCAGAACTTCGTGTACTCCGCGGACTGGGCGTAGCTGCGGTCGACCAGGATCGCGTGCTTCTGGCCGACGACTTCGTCGGTGCGGTAACCGAAGGTTTTGAGAAAATTCTTGTTGGCGGAGAGGACGGTGCCGCGCGGATCGAACTCGATGTAGGCGTAGGCCTCGTCGATGCCGGCCAGGATGCCCTTCATCTTCTGGCGCTCGACCTCCATCTCGGTGATGTCGTAGCGGACGCCGATATATTTCTTCGGCTTGCCGTTCTCTCCGAGCACCGGGGCGATGACGGCGTCGACGTAATACGGCGTGCCGTCCTTCTTCCGGTTCTTGACCACGCCGCGGAAAATTTTGCCGCGGCCGATCGTCGACCAGAGCTCCTTGAAGACTTCCTTCGGCATGTCGGGATGCCGGGTGGTGTTGTGCGGGTGGCCGATCAGCTCGTCGCGATTGTACTGCGAGACGTCGCAGAACTTCTGGTTGATGTCGACGATGTCACCCTTGAGATCGGACTCTGAGACGATGCTCGTGAGATTGATGATGTCGGCCCGCACCTTCAGATCTGCAACTTGGGCGGCGAGGGCGTATCGCTCCGTGACATCGATGGCGACGAGGACGACCTTGTACGGCTGGCCGCGATTGTCGGCGACGGGCTCCCAAGAGGCGCGCAGCCGGATCTCGATGCCTGCCTTGTTGAAGTAACGCACGTCCTCGGCGCGGGCCTTGCCGGCGGCGAGATCGGTCCAACCCTGCCGGTACGCCGCGCTCTCGCGCTCGTTCGGCGCGACGAAGCGCGCATGGGGCTGGCCCTGCACCTCGGCGAGGGTGTAACCGACGAGGTTCAGAAAATTCTCGTTCGCGGTGAGGAGCACGCCATCGAGTCCGAACTCGGCGACGGCCTGCAGCCGGTCGACGGCCTGGCGGCGGGCCTGCAGTTCGTTGAGGGTGGCTTCATCCGCGGCGCGCGCGGCGGATTTGACGGACTGCTTGGTGTTGCGGACGGCGACCGCGGGCGCGGACCGGGTGGGTTGGGCTTTGGACTGCAGAGCGGCGGATTTCATTGGGAGTGGAAAGGTTGAGGATCAGGCGTGGGTTTCGTGGAGGGGCGACGCGATGGAAACAGCTCCGGCGACGTCGAGAATCAGGAGGAGGCGGTCGTCGAGTTTGTAGACGCCAGTGACGAGCTCGCGGGCCTTGCCCTCGAGGGTCTCGGGCGGACGCTCGTAGCTCTCGGGATCAACCTCGACGACGTCACCGATCTCGTCGACGAGGAGGCTCACCGCGCCGTCCGTGGTCCGCACGATGACGTTCATCGGCAGCGCCTCGCCTTCGCGGGGCGGCAGCTCGAGCTGGGAGCGGAGGTCGATCGCCGTGACGATCTGGCCGCGGAGGTTGATGAGGCCGTGGACGGTCGCGGGCGCGAGCGGCACGGGCGTCATCTCCTGGTAACGGATGACCTCCTGGATCATCTTCACTTCGATCCCGAAGGTGAAGTGGTGGAGGGTGAAGGTGCAGAACTGGTGGGTGTCGCTCATCGGCGGGGTCTCAGGTGGCGCTGGTTTCGTAGAACGCGGGATCGGCCGCGCGGATGATGCCCTCGACGTCGAGCAGATCGGTCACCCGATGTTGGATGACGGCCGAGCCGAGGATGCCTTCGCGCGTGGCGGCGCGCTGCGCGGTCAACGCCTCGTGCACGATGTCGCTGATGGTGGAGACAACGAGACCGACACTGCGGCCGTGTTCCGAGTAGACGACGACCTGCATGAAATCCGGCAGCTCGCCGGTTGTATCCGCGTCAGCCTCATCCCCGATGTAGTCGGCGACGCGGATTAGCGGCATGATCTGGCCGCGGTACTGGACTACTTCGCGGCGGCCGCTGCGCTCAATGCTGGCGACGGGCAGTTCCTCGAGCCGTGCGACCATGGAAAGCGGCAGTGCCAGATGACGCCCGCGGCGGGACTCGAAGAGCAGCAGGGTCTGGCGATCATCGCGCTGGTTTTCGCCCTGGCTGTCGTCGGCGAGCGCGCGGTCGCGCACCTCGGTGACGACCCGCGCCTGGTGGGCGACGCCGAGCACATCGAGGATGAGCGCGACGCGGCCGTCGCCCATGATGGTGGCGCCGGCGAAGCACGCCAGGCTCTTGAGCTGCTTGCCGAGCGGCTTCACGACGATTTCCTCGGCGTCGTTGATCACGTCGACGACCAGCCCGAACTGGCGGCCGTCGGCCTGCAGCACGACGATGCTCACGGCCTCGTCGCCGGTCTTGGTCTTGAGCCGCAGGTGCCGGTTGAGGTCGACGAGCGGGAGCAGTTTGCCGCGCAGCCGGTACACCGGCGCGTTGTAGAGTGTTTCGATTTTGCGCTGCGCGTCCTCGCCCTCGAGGCGCACCAGTTCCAGCAGGTTCACCTGCGGAATCGCGAAGCGTTCGCCGCCGCTCGTGACAATCAGGGCGGGAATGATCGCGAGCGTGAGCGGGATCTTGATCTTGAGCGTCGTGCCGCGACCGGCCGCGCTCTGCACGTCGACCGAGCCGCCGATCTTCTCGATGTTCGTCTTGACGACGTCCATGCCGACGCCGCGGCCGGAGAGGTTGGTGACTTTTTCCGCGGTGGAAAATCCGGGGAGGAAAATGAGATTGAAGACTTCGCGGTCGCTGAGGCGGGCCGCCTGGTCGACGGTGATCAGGCCGCGTTCAATCGCCTTGGCCTTCACGCGCGGGACGTTGATGCCCTGGCCGTCGTCGGTGAACTCGATGTTGACCTGGCCGCCCTCGTGAAAGGCCCGGAGCAGCAGCCGGCCTTCCTCGGTCTTGCCGGCCGCGAGTCGGGCGGCGGGCACCTCGAGGCCGTGATCGATGGCGTTGCGGACGATGTGAGTGAGCGGGTCCTTGATCGCCTCGATGATCGTGCGATCGAGCTCCGTCTCCTGACCCTCCATCACGAGATTGATCTTCTTGCCCAGTTCCTGGGAGACGTCGCGGACGATGCGGGGAAACTTGGCCCACACGTTCCCGATGGGCTGCATCCGCGTTTTCATTACGCTGCCCTGCAGCTCGGTCGTGATGAGATTCAGGCGCTGCGACGCGGCATGCAGCGCGGCGGCGTCGGGCTGGGCGACATTTTGGATGATCTGGTTGCGGGCGAGCACGAGTTCGCCGACCAGATTCATCAACTTGTCGAGCTGCGTGACCTCGACGCGGATGGCGCTCTCGGACACGGAGGCGCGACCGGAGGGCTCGGCTTCTGCGGCGGCGCGGGGCGCGGCGGCCGGGGCTTCTTCAAACAAACCGTAGGCCGCGGGCGCTGCGGGCGCGGGTGCCGCCGGAGCGGGGACGGGCGCGTCGTCGTCGAACAGGCCGAAGCCTGCGGGCGCGCTCGGTGCCGCGGGCGCGGCCGATGCCGGAGCGGCGCCGGGCGTTTGCAGCGCCTGCAGCCGGTCGATCAGCGCCGTGTGATCCGTGGTGCCCTCGGTGCCGTGATTCTCGAGGTGGCGCAGGATGCCGCGCAGGGCGTCGGAGAGGGCGAGCAACGCCGAGATCAATTCCGCGCTCGATTGAATCTTACCGTCGCGCAGGAGGCTCAGCAGGCTTTCGCCGACGTGTGCCGTGGCTTCGATGCGGCCGAGGCCGATGCAGCCCGCGGTGCCCTTGATGGTGTGGATGACGCGAAAGATGATGTTCAGCGTCTCCTCGTTGCGCGCGCCCTTTTCCAGGGCCAGGAGCTCGCGATCGAAACGCTCCAATCCCTCGAAGCTTTCGATCAGGAGGTCGGTGATCAGCTGCCGGTGAAGTTCGTCGGAAACGGCGGGAAGCATGGGGGTGGGGAGACGGCGGCTCAGACCGGCAGTACTTTGGCGACGACCGCGAGGAGTTGATCGTGTTGAAAGGGCTTCACGAGCCAGCCGGTGGCACCGGCGGTGCGGCCGCGCGCCTTGATCGTCGGATCGGACTCGGTGGTGAGCAGCAGAATCGGGGTCTTCTGGAATTTCGGCAGCAGTCGCGCCTGGCGCGTGAACTCGATGCCATCCATGCGCGGCATGTTCACGTCGGTGATGATCAGGTCGACGTGACGCGTCTGCAGCACGCCGAGGGCGGTGACGCCGTCGTCGGCCTCAATCACGTCGTGGCCGGCGCCGTTCAGGGCGAGCGCGACGACCTTTCGCATGGTGGACGCATCGTCCACGGTCAGGATGGTCTTTTTCATCGCCGATCCTCCGCGGAGTGGGCGGTTGAAACGTCAGCCGCCAGCGTTGCGGCGACCAGGCGGGCACGATGCGCGGATCGCGATTGCACGGATCGCGGACAGAATGAACAGCCGGCAGGAACTCCCAAGCCGAGGCCTCGTCGGGACCAAGAACATTTCATTGGTTCCAAATCGTCCGGGCGGCGCCTCTCGTTCACTCACATCTATCTCACATTTCGCCTCGATCGAGCGGCTGAGGCGGCGCGTTAGCGCCCGTGGGCCGAGGACTTGGGCGGGTGGCAAACGACGTTGGTTTGCATCGGACCGAGAGCCGGCACGGTGCGACCGTGGGCGGTCGCGGTCCCAGCGGGAGGTCCCGGCGCACGGCGCCGGCGGGACTCATCCCTGCGTCGTCATCACATAGCCGATACCCGGAAGATTCCTCAGCCAGCTTTCGCTCTCGGCGGTGTCGCCGAGTTTGCGGCGCAATCGCCACAGGTGGGTGTCGAGCGCGTGGGAGTTGCCGGAGCGACCTTCCCACACGTGCTTGAGAATGGCTTCCCGCGACACGGGTTTGCCGAGATTGTCGCGCAGCAGCGAGAGCAGCGCGTAGTCGGTGCGGGTCAGGCGCAGCGGTTCGCCGCGCCTCGCCGCGGTCTTCTTTTCCAGGTCGATGACCACCTCGCCGAAACGCAACGTCGCCGGGACGGTGGTCCGGTTTGAAGCGCGCCGCAGCAGCGCTCTGACGCGTGCCACGAGTTCGACGGCACTGCAGGGTTTGCCGATGTAGTCGTCCGCGCCGATCGCGAGGCCGCGCACGCGTGACTCCACGTCGTTTACGCGCGTGATCATCAACACGGGTTGCGTGCAGCCGCGCCGGCGCAGCTCCGCGAGCGTCTGCCAGCCGTCGAGCCGGGGCATTTCCACGTCGAGCACGAACAGCGCGGGCGATTCAGTCTTCAACCGCTCGAGCGCGATCTCGCCGTTCTCGCATTCGACAATCGCGTAGCCTGCCTCGACCAAAGCCTGGCGAAACACCAGCCGGACGCTCGGGTCGTCATCGACAAGAAACAATCTGGTCTTTGGAGCGGTCATGCGGGCGGACGGCAGCATGCGAGTGAGACGCCGGCGCGCGACGAAATTTTCCGCGCCGCGGGCGTTCGTGCCGTTATGACGTTCCGCCTGCACGGGAGGGTCGACAACGTGCGCGCGGGCGTTTTTAATTCGGACGTCCAGGCTCAACGTGCGGTGCCATCGCGCTCCGGATTTCCCCTCCCGGTCGCAGTCGCGCCTTGCGTTCACCTCTGCACGCATGCGGCAACCACTCAAAGTCTTGATCGTCGAGGATAGCGCCAACGACGCGGTTCTGATGCTGGATGAGTTGCGGCGGGCGGGGTTTGAACCGACCTCGCTGCGAGTGGAGACCGAGGTGGACTTCGTGCGGCAGCTCGATGGCGGCTTCGATCTGGTCCTGTCCGATCACCAGCTGCCGCAGTTCGACGGGCTGCGCGCGCTCGAGCTGTTTCACGCGCGCGGCCTCGAGATTCCCTTCATCATCGTCTCGGGCACGATCAGCGAGGAGGTCGCATTGCAGGCCTTCCAACTCGGCATGGCGGACTACCTGATCAAGGACCGGCTGTCGCGGCTGGGCGTGGCGGTGCGGCGCGCGCTCGAGCAACAGCGGTTGCGCGCCGAGCGAAAGCGCACCGAGGATTCACTGGTGGCGGAGCGATCGTTGCTGCGGACGCTGATCGATCTGCTGCCTGACGCGGTGTACGTGAAGGACGCGCTCGGCCGCTATCTCGCGGCCAACAACGCGTGCGCCGTCCGGCTCGGCCAGTCCGCGTACGCGGTGTTGATGGGCAAGACGGACGCCGACTTTCTGACGCCCGAACTCGCGACGCGCATCGGTCGCGCCGAGGAGGGCGTGCTGCGGGGCGAGGCGCTCGTCAATCACGAGGAGACGTTTCCCGGTCCCGGCGGCGCGCAGCACAGCGTCCTCTCGACCAAGGTGCCGCTGCGCGATGCGGGCGGACGCATCATCGGTCTCGTGGGCATCGGCCGTGACATCACGGAAAGCAAGCAGCTGCGGGATCAACTCCTGCGGGCGCAACGCATGGAGGCCATCAGCACGCTCGCGGGCGGCGTCGCCCATGATCTCTACAATATTCTCACGCCGGTCGTGATGGGCGCGGAACTGCTGATCGACAAGGTCACGAACGAGCGCGACCGCGAGCTCGTGCAAACGATTCAGAGCTCGGGTGCCCGCGGTCGCAGCGTCGTCCGCCAGTTGCTCACGTTCAGCCGGGGCACGGACAACCGTCGCGGCAACGTGCAGGTGCGTTACCTGCTCAAGGAAATGGTCAGCATCATGCGCGAGACGTTTCCCCGTGAGATCGCGATTGAGGATTTCGCCGTGCGGGAACTGCCGCCCGTGGTCGGCGATCCGACGCAGCTCCAGCAGGTCTTCATGAATCTCTGCGTGCACGCGCGCGACGCGATGCGCGGCGGCGGCAAGTTGCTCCTCACGGCCTCGACGCAGGAACTGGGCGCTGCTGACGTGGAATGGCATGCCGGTGTGCGGCCCGGCCGCCATGTTGTCGTGAGCGTGACGGACACCGGCGAGGGCTACACGCCGGAGGACGTGGCCCGCCTCTTCGAACCCAGTTTGCCGGCGTCGGCTGACGCCCCCGGCAACAACCTCGGCCTGTGGACGGTGCAGACCATCGTACGGAGTCACCACGGCTTTCTCACCGTGGCGAGCAAGCGCGGCCGCGGCACCAGCATCCATGTCCACCTCCCCGCGGTGCCCGACGCCGCCGAGGTGGACGGATTTGTTGAAACCGGGGCGCTGCCGCGGGGCAGCGGCGAATTGATCCTGGTGGTCGACGACGAACCACCCGTCCGCACCGCCACGTGCCTGATTCTCGAGCGCAGCGGTTATCGTTTCCTCGCCACCGCCGACGGCTTGGAGGCACTCGACACGTATCGGAAACATCGTGACGACGTCCGCCTCGTGCTCGCCGATGTGATGATGCCAGTCATGGGCGGCGCGAGTCTGATTCGCGCCCTCCGCGCCGTGGAGCCCGCGTTGCCCATTCTCGCCATGAGCGGCCTTACGGAACCGGCCGTGCACAACGACCTGCTCGCCGCCGGCGTGAACGGCATCCTCACGAAGCCCTGCGGCGCACGCGCGGTGCTGGACGCGATCCAGGTGCAGCTGGCCCGCTAGGTTGATGGCGGCGGGGTGTCTTCACCCCGCGGAGAGGCAGGATCGATTCGATCGCGGGGTGACGGCCCCGCCGACAGCGGCGACCGGTCAGCTGAAACGGCACTCGCGCGGCGCACCGGCGACTGAACCACCGTTAACTCCGGCGAGAAAACCGCCGGCGAGTCCGGTGAGGAAGCCGGCGAGATGCGCCCCGACGTCGACGCGCTGCCCGCCCGCGCCGTGAAGCGCAAGCACCGTCAGGCCCGCGGCCAGCGGCACAAACATTGCCCGCCACCGCTGCGGATGCCGGGATCGCCACGCGACGCGAATGGCGCGGCCGGTGAGCAAACCGACGCCGGCAAAGATGGCGGTCGACGCGCCGAGCGAGCGATAGGGTTCCGGGTACTGCGCGCCGGCGACCGCCAGATTTGCCGCGACCGCGGTGAGCAGGAGCAACGTCCAGCCGCGCGCGCGGCCGAGCGTGGAGAGGACCGCGGGGAAAATGAGGATGCCGCTCAAGACGTTGGCGAGCACGTGCGCGGCATCGGCGTGCAGGAAAAGCGCAGTTACCGCCCGCCAGAATTCTCCGCCGGAATAAACCGCGCTCGCGTCGAGCACGCCGCGGTCCGCAACGGCGGGATGCGTCAGGCTCCAGCGAAATACTCCGAGCACGACCACGGCCCAGAGCAGCGGCGTAATCAGATCCACGGCCCGGGGCGTCCAGGGATCGGCGATCGGCGGCGGCGGCCAGCGCCGGCTCTCCTGATCGTAGGCGGCGAGATGGCGGCGCGCGACGGCGGCGGCGCGGCGTTCGATCAGCAGCCGGTGACCGGTCGGCGATTCCTCCAGCCAGTAAGGATGTCCGGTGGCGAGAACGACCAGCCCGTGCGCCGCGCCCTGCTCGGCGGTCGCGTACACGCCGGCCTCGACGCGATCGTCGTCGACGGGGTCGGGGACGGCGGATGTGACGTCGAGCGCGGGCATCGGCGGAAACCATAGGCGTCTGGGGAAATTCCGCCAGCGCGCAACGGCGTCCGCGTCCTTGCGCGTGAAGGTTGCGCCGGATCGCGGGATTTGCCACACCACGCTTCCGCCGTGCCGTCCTCACCCCTTTACCTCCTGCTGGTCGCGCTCGCCGGCATCGCTCTGCTTGTCGGGTTGGTGACCGGGCGAAAACTGAACGCATTCCTCGCGCTGCTCATCGCGGCGGTGGCCGTCGGACTCGGCGCGGGCATGGCCCCGCTCGCGGCGTTGAAGGCGTTTCAGGACGGCGTGGGTGCGACGCTGGGCGGCATCGCCGCGGTGATTGCGCTCGGCGCGATGGTCGGACGCCTGCTGGCGGAGTCCGGCGGCGCGCAGGTGCTCGCGGAGCGCTTCAGCCGGTTCTTCGGACCGTCGCGTGCCGTCTGGTGCGTCATTGCCCTGGCGCTCGTGGTCGGATTGCTCACGTGGTTCACCGTGGGGTTGCTGCTGCTGCTGCCGGTCGTGGTGTCGCTTACGCGCGAGACACGGCGGCCGTTTCTCCTGCTCGCGCTGCCGCTGGTCGCGTTTCTCTCGGTGATGCACGGGCTCACGCCGCCGCATCCCGGACCCGTGGTGGCGATCGACGCGCTCGGCGCGAACCCCGGGCTGGTGCTCGTGCTCGCGTTTGTCGCGGGGATTCCGGCCGCGGCGATCGGCGGTCCGCTCTTCGCGCGCTGGGTCGTGCCGCGGTTGAACGTGCCGCCGCCGGCGGCGCAGGCGGCGGTGACGACGGCGGCCGCGCGTCCTGGATTTTTGGGTACAACGATGGTGGTGGGATTGCCGGTGACGCTGATGTTGCTGGCGACCGTCGGTGAGCTGGCGTTTACCGCCGGTCATCCGGTGCGAAACGCGCTCGCCTTTGCGGGACATCCGGTGACGGCGCTCGCGGTGGCGGTGATCGTGGCGCTGGCCTATTTCGGCCGCGTGTGCCGCTTCACCCGGCCGCAGCTCCTCGGCTTCACGGAGCAGAGCATCGCGGGCATCGGCATGACGCTGCTCGTGGTGGGCGGCGGCGGCGGATTTGCGCGCGTGTTGCGCGAGGCCGGCGCGGCGTCGGCGCTCGGGACGCTCGCGGGCAACCTGCACCTGCCGCCGTTGATTTACGGTTGGCTCGTGGCGGCGTTCATCCGCGTGGCCACCGGATCGGCCACGGTCGCGATCACGACGGCGGCGGGTTTGCTCGCGCCGGTGCTCGCGGCGCATCCGGAGATCAATCGCGAGTTGCTCGTGATCGCGCTCGGTTTCGGATCCCTGTTTCTCTCGCACCTCAACGACGGCGGTTTCTGGATCGTGAAGGATTGCCTCGGCCTCACGGTCGGGCAGACGCTGCGCACGTGGACGATCATCGAAACCATCATCGGCGTCGCGGGCCTCGGTCTCACGCTGCTGCTCGGGCTGTTCCTGTGAGCGGCAGCCCGACGGTACCCGGCGGAAGAGCTCCCGCGCATCACGCGAACGGACGCGAATTTCAGCAGTGATACCAATCGTTCCTTGCCGCTGGACTTTCGCTGTGGGTACGAGCGCCAGCGAGTCGCCGTTCGGCCACTCGCTGGCGCTCGTAGCCACGATCGATCCAGAAGTCCAAAGGCAAGGAGCGATTGGTATGACACCGAATCCCTCCGCTCCGCAGAACGCTCGGCGTAAGATGAGGGCGGGTGGCTTTTGGTTCTGGTTCGCGTGCCTGACCGCGAGTGTCGGTGCGGCGGCGGACGCGGCATCGCCGGGAGGCGATGCGCTCGCGGCCCGCCTGCGGCGGGGCCAGGAGTTGTACGCGGCGAATTGCGCGGCGTGTCATCAGCTCAACGGCGAGGGTGTCGCCGGAGTTTTCCCGCCGCTCGCGGCGTCGGACTTTCTCGCCGACGGCCCGGAACGCGGCATTCGCGCGGTGTGCGAGGGACTCGCGGGCGAGATCGTCGTCAACGGTCGCACGTATGCCGGCGTGATGCCGCCCGTCGTCATTGATGATGCGGATGTGGCCGACGTATTCACGTACGTGATGCACAGCTGGGGCAACCCGGGCGGCGTCGTCGAGGCCGAGCGGGTGCGCCGGATCCGATCGCGCACCGCGGTGCGCACGTTCGAGCGGCTGCAGGCGTCGAGCGTGTTTCCCCCGCTGCCGCCGCCGCCGCCGGGCTTCACGCTGCGCGAGGTGGCGCGATTGCCGCAGCGCGGCGTGCGGATCGCGAGCGATGGCACCGGCCGCACGCTCTTTGTGCTGACCGAGAAGGGCGATGTGTGGGCGTTGGAACCGGCGACAGGCGCGTTGCGGCAGGTGTTGAGCGCGCGGAAATATCTGGAGCAACGCCCCGGCGATCTCGGGCCGCCGCTGTTCGTGCTCGGACTGGCGCTCGATGGCCAGGGCCGGTTGTACATCGCGTCAAACCAGCAGAACGAAGCCGCGCTGCCGGTGCAGAATATCGTGACGATCTACCGCACGACGACGCAGGTCGACGGACTGCCCGCGGAGCCGAAACCGTGGTTTCAGATCAGTTACCCCGGCAACTCGGCCTATGTCCACGGCGTCGAGCATCTCGCGTTCGGGCCGGACGGCCTGCTCTACGTCGGCAACGGCGCGCGCACCGATGGCGGTCAGCCGACCACGGGACCGCGCTGGCACGACGGCGCGGAAACGCCGTTGACCGCGAGCATCTGGCGGCTCGATCCGCGCGTGGAGCGACCACAGGTGGAGATCATCGCGCGCGGCGTGCGCAACGCCTACGGATTCTGCTGGAACGAGCGCGGCGAGATGATCGCGACGGAGAACGGCCCCGACGCCGACGCGCCCGAGGAACTCAATCTCATCGAGCCGGGTCGGCACTATGGTTTTCCGTACGCGTTCGCGGACTGGACGAAGAAGGCGTATCCGCATACCCCGGACGCGCCGCCGGGCCTGCAGTTCACGCGGCCGATTCCGAATGTCGGCCCGGACGGCGGTTTCGCGGGTGAACCGCTGTTCACGTTCGATCCGCATTCCTGTCCCGGCGGCATTGTGTATCTCGGCGACGACTTTCCCCCGGGTTATCGCGGGACCTATGTGCTGGCGCGGTTTGGCAATCTCATCGGCACCGGGCGCGACCGTGGTTTCGACGTGTTGCAGGCAACGCTCACGCGCGATCCGCAGGGGCAATACCAGGCGGCGGTGAAGACGCTGCTGGCGCCGCTCGGCCGGCCCATCGACGTGCACCTCGGCGGCCGGGGGAAACTTTATATCTGCGAGTTCTCGCGGGCGACGTCCCGGGCGATGTCGTACGCGTTGCCCGGACGCATTCTCGAGCTGGCGGTGGCTCAGCACGCCGCTGGGGAACGGTCGGGCACAAAGTAGCGGGCGCTGCCAGCGCCCTTGCCGAGTAGCGGGCGCTTCCAGCGCCCTTGCCGGAAAGCGGGAGCAGGATGCTCCCACCACCTTGGCCCCGGAGTTCACGTGGCTGAAGTTCGCTTCTCCCGCCTCATTCGTTGTCGTGCGAAGCCGGACTGAACCCGGCCTGGATGGGGGCGGACGGCCGGTAAAAACGCTTGCCGCCCTGCGTGGGCGGGCGCATTGAAACGCAGTAAGCTGGTGGCTGGGATGCGGTCGCACGGGCGTGACGCTTTCAAACCTCCGGGCGGTTGGGTCGCCGGGAGCGAAGCGTTCGGAGGCTGCATCACGGTGCCGGGAGAACCCACACTCACCATGGTCATGCTTCGTGCCTGCCTCGCGGCCGCCGGTCTTTTCACGGCGTCGGTTTTTCGTCTCACCGCCGCGACTCCCACCGTGCCCGAGTACAAGCTCGGTGACGTGGCGACGGCCGATGTGATCACGCCGGTGGCGTTGCAGGTGGTCAACCCCGAGGCCACGGAGGCGTTGAAGAAGAAGGTCGCGCAACAGGTGTACCTCGTCGTGCGTCACAATGTGCAGACGGCGAGCGAGGCCGAGAAGGCGTTGCGGGACAGCCTCGCCGCCGCGCGGCAGACGTTCATGACGAATCTCAAGCGGGAGGACTTCGATGCGCCGGGATTTGCACGCGTGATTCGCGAGGTGTCGCGGACGGCGCCGAAGGATTTGCCGTTCGACAAGCTGGCACCGGCCTGGGCGCGGGGACAGAACGATGATGCGTTTGTCGAGAGCCTGATTCAGCCGCTGCGGCAGGTGATGGCGCAGCCGATCGTCAACAACAAGACGGAGACCCCGCTGCCCGCGAACCAGCCGTTGCGGATGATGGCGGTGAAAAGCGATGATCAGCCGCTGGCGGTGCGGGACATCGAAGCGTCCGGCCAGACCGTGGCGTCCAGCAAAGTGCTCAGCCTGTGGCGGGCGCGCCGGCTGGTGGAAACGCATTTTCCGGCGGGACAGGAGGGACTCGGGCGTTTCTCTGCGTCCTTCGTACGCACCAATGCGACGCCCGATCCGGCGGTGACCGACATCTGGCGCGCGCAACGACTGGAGGGCGTGACCGTCAACGACTCGTTCGACGCTGCGCAGGTGATTGTGCGCAAAGGGCAGACGATCGACCGCAAGGCGCTGAGTGCGCTCGCGGCCATGCGGGAGAAAAGCCTGATCGGCACGCTGCAGGTGAAGCTCGAGCAGGAGCAATCCGTCGCGGGTGAAATCAAGAGCCAGACGACGTGGATTGCGGCGGTGCTCGGCGGGGTGGGCCTCGTGCTGGGCCTCATTCTCTGGCGGCTGAGGGTGCGGCCGTCGACGTCGCTCGCGCCCGTGCTCGTGAATCCGGCGATGCCGGGAGCCGGGGCGGGGACGGTGCCGCCGGGTGCCGCGGACGATGCCTGGCGGAGCCGGGCGCTGGAGGCGGAAGGGAAGGCGGAGCGCGCGCAGCAGGCGATTCGGTCGGGCGTGCTGGGCTGGATGCGCGAGAAGATTTTCCGCACCCTCACGCACCAGCGCGCGGAATTGCTTTCGGCGCAGCAGAAGGCGGAGGCCGAAATGTGGGAGCTCGAGCAGCGGCTCGAGCAGCTGCACACGCCGTTGCAGGAGCGAATCGTCGCCTACGAGAAACGAATCGAGGAACTCGAGAAGGAGCTCTCGCAGAAGGGTGAAGAGAATCGCGAGCTGATCGGCGCGCGCATCACGGTCGCGCGGCAGCAGCTGATGGTGGAGAAGGAGCGCGGGCGTTTCGGGACAAATTGAAGCGGCTCACCCGGGAGCGCAGGCCTTCGGCCGGCAGACTCGAAACGAGTCGCTCACCAAAACGCTGAAGCTGAATACAGGCGGGCCGCCTGCGCTCCCGGATGAAACGATCCGCGGTTACTTGCCGGCTTCCTGCACCTGCATCGCCTGCTCGTAGCACTCCAGCGCGTCGTCATAACGGCCGAGCCGGTTGCACACGCCGCCCTTGTAGAGATACGCGAGCGTCAGCTTCGCGTCGATTTCGATGGCGCGGTCATAGCACCGGATCGCCTCCTCGTTGCGCATGAGACGCTCGAGCGCGGCGCCCTTTTTCAGCAGCGCCTCCGGGTGATCCGGCTCGAGCGCGAGAATCTCGTCGTAGGCCGCCACCGCCTCCCGCGCCTTGTTGGTCGTGGTGAACGTACGCGCTTTGCCGAGCAGCGTGGCGATGCGCGTGGCGAGCTCGGAGGCAACGCCGCTACGCGTCACCACATCGGGCGTCGGGTCGGGCCGCGGGCTGCTGCCCGCACTGGCGTTGACCGCGCTGCCGTTGTCGTGCCGCGTCGCGCTCACGTCGGACGTGACGGTGATGGTCGGCGTCGGCAGCGGCGGGACCGCCTCGGTGCGCGAGGCTGGGGACGCTGGCAATGGCGCGCTCGCGGTCTGCTCGAGTTCGATGATTCGCCGCTCCATCCGCTCGATCACCGACATGAGGCGTTGGTTCGAAAGCGTGACCGTGTGATCGGAGGGCCCGCCTCCTTCCAAGGCCGGCAGGGCCGGCGGGTGGCCGCCCGTCAATTGCAGCCGGCCGGCCGTGGCTTCGGCCATGCGATTGATCGCGCGCCATTGAAAGAGCGGCATGAGCAGCATCGCGAGGAGGCCGAGACAGCCAAATGTGCCTGCGACCCACAGCACCGTGCGGATCGAGCGCTGTGCTTCGAGCTGCTGACGCTCGCGCTCGGCATTCAAGCGCTGCGTTTCGATTTGGTGACGGTCGCGTTCCGCGGCCATGGCGGCCTTGATGGAATCGAGTTTTTCCGCGAGGGCGGCCGCTTGCACGCGCGCCGCCGTCTCCGCTTCCACGCGATTGTTCACCACGGCGAGTTGCGTCGCGTGCAGCTGATCGCGCACCTGCAAATACGAGCGCAACAACTCGGCCTGGTTCAACTCCTCTGGACTCGCGGGTCTGGCCAACGGAACTTCAGGCGCAGTCTGGGCGGACAACGACGCCGCAGTGACCATCAGCAGAGGAAGGACGACGCCGACCGCGCCGAACCGGGAAAGCAGCGCAACAAGTTTCATGTGGCCTTGAGCCCGGAGGCTGAAAGTCGGGTCGCGGTTGTCAAGGGGCCGGGGGCAATTGCAATTCGTATTCGTGGCGAACGGGACGACGCGTCCGCCGTGTGGCGTTGCGGAGTGGAACCGGGCGTTATTTCGCGCCGGGTCCGACGTCGCTGGCGGCGAGCAGGCGCGCAATCACGCCCTCGGTTCCGGGCTCATCGGCCCCGATGGATTTCTTCTCGGGCCGCGGCTGGCCGTCGAGGTCGAAGGCCACGACGGGAAACGAACCCTTGGCCGCGCCGATCGCCGGGCTGCCGGGTTGCGGACGCCGGATGCCGTCGGCACCGGGCGCGAGCTGCGGATCGTCGCTGGTGAAACCGTCGGTCGGAAAATCACCGGCGCCGCCCGCAGTGGATACCAGGTTGCCGCTCCAGACCGCGCCCGTGTTGGGACCTTCGATCTTCGCGGCGATGCCGCGGCCGGTGAGCAGATTGTTCGCGAAGGTCGTGCTCGTCGCGCCCAGTCCTTCGGGCGCGCGGCGGCTCAGCTGGTAGTGCGTGCGATTGTCGACGAACGTGTTGAAGGCGATCACGCAGTTGTCCGGACGATCGTGGCCGGAGGGGGTGGAGCCGGCCTCGACGTTCTCGCTGCCGTTCCCGAGGTTGATGCCAATGTAATTTCCCTCGAAGTAATTGCTGAACACCTGGTGCCGGTCGCCGAAGAGACGCAGACCTTCCGTATTTTTGAAAATGTTGCCGTACACGACGCACTCGTTGCCGTGACGCAGCGTGAGCTGGGACGTCGGGCTGTCGATGAAGGTGTTGTAGCGGTAGATGTTCCCGCTGGATCGGTTCGAGATCAGATCGTTCTCGCCGCGGCAGCGCGCGAAAAGATTGTGCTCGATCAGGCCCGCGCCGACGGAGTGCGTGAGCGCGGTGAGGCCGAAGCGGATCATCTCCGCGGGCGTCCCGATCACTGTGGCGAAGTCGTGAAAGTAATTGTGATGGATCCACAGTCGCCGCGCCACCTGGCTGCCCGTGCCGCCGACGGCAATCATGCTGCCGATCGTCTTTTTGTCGCCGAAGTCATTGTGATCGATCTGCGCATCGTCGCCGATCACCGTCAGGTACGGGCCGTCGCCCTTGCACTGAAACGTCGTGCGGGTGATGCGCACATGGCTCGTCCCGGCGGCGATGGTGTTTTTCCCGGCGGCGTGGGTGAGCTTGAAACCGGAGATCACGATGTGGGCCGCCGGCTCGACGATGTTGAAACCGTGCGTGCCGCCAATCTCGACCTCGCCGTCCGCCTCCGCGGCAATCGTGATCGGCTGGCTTGCGGTGCCCCGCGCCGCGATCGTGAGCGAGCCCGTCGTGGTGTACGTGCCGCGTTTCAACGTGATCGTGTCACCGGCCACCGCGTCCTTGAGGCGCGCCTTGAAGGCCGCGAGCGAATCCACGAGGTGCGTCGCGGCCTGGGCCAGCGGGGAAACCAGGATCGCAACAATCGCCAGACACCGGCAGGGGAAGCGAAGTGGGGTGTGCACGGCCGCAGCCAAACGGGTCGGCGTGATGGCGGCAAGCGGACTGCACGGAAAACCGGCCGTGGAGGGTGCGCGGGATTGATCGCGCACTGCGATGAACAATGGCGCGCCGTCAGCTGCCGGACTGCAGATAGTCCGCGTCGCCGACCGGCTCGAACCACGTCGCGGCGCTGCCGAGGGCGTCGGCCTGCTGCACCGCGAGGTGCGTCATCGCCGTCTCGGGCGCGGCACCGTGCCAGTGACGCTCGCCGGGCTCGAACCAGACGGTGTCGCCGGGGTGAACGGTGATTGCCCGCTCACCGGCCCGCTGCACGCGGCCGAGACCGGACAGGATGTGCAGCATCTGCCCGTGCGGATGCGTGTGCCACGCGGTGCGGGCGCCAGGTTCGAATGCGACGCGCACAATTTTCGTCGGGGAGATTTCTCCGCCCGTGGTGATCTCGTCGATCCAGACGGTGCCGGTGAAGTAGTCGGCCGGGCCGCGTTTCGTGAGCTGCGATTCTGCCCGTCGAAGTTTCATGACTGCACCGTACGCGGGAACGGCGGGGCGTCAGGCTTCAAATCGCAGTCGCCACTGCGCTCGCGGCCGGTGCCTTCGTCTTGAGCGGGCGGCAATACGATCGAGCGAAGGTAGGGCGGCTTGTCCTCGAGCCGCCGCGCTTGCGGTGATGAACTCCGTGAAGACTGCGCGTTGGGGACAACGCGCCCCGCCTTTTCCGACGCCGGTTCAGGCACGGGTGCGCTTTCCTTCGCCGCACGGGCCGGATCAGCGACCGAATTCCAGCGTCCCGAAGCGGCTGGGTTGGTGAAAGCTCGGCAGCCGCGTGGGCGACCAGCTCACGAGTTCGGCGGGTTTGCCCGGTTCACGATTGTAGCGATAGAAATTCGCGCGCCACGTGTCGCCGACCTTCGGGGTGGATTGCTTGAGCGCGGCAAACGGAAGCGCGACCTCCACCTGCCAGAACTCGTCGCGGTCCGTGGAGTCCGCCACCGTGCCGCTCCGCGTCACCGCGCTCCGCATGCCTTCCGCGGTGAAGTCCCACTCGCCGGTGATTTTTTTCGAGAGGCCGCGCGCGTCGAGATCGTTGTTGATGATGGCGTCGAAGACGCCGCCGAGCGGATTCCATTGCAGCTCGAAGTAGCGTGCGAGCGCGGTGGGCGCGACGAAGAACTCCACGACCTCCTCCTCCCAGAACTTGCTGTCGCGCGCCGTGAACGTCGCCTGGATGTCGGCGTCGCGACAAGTCCAGCCGAGATGGAGCGCCGTATCATCATACCAGATGCGCACCGTCGTGGCCTCGCGTTCGCGGCCCGAGCCGTCGTTGCGCTGAAACCCGGGCAGCACCGCCGCGCGCGCCCAGACCGGCTCGTCGAGTTTCCCGTCGATCGTGAGCGCGCCACTGAGTTTAGGCACCACGATCCGGCTCGGCGGCGGGACATCGGGCGGAGGCGTCTCGGCGGCTGTCAGTGGCAACGCGATCGTTGCCAGCAGGCAGCCGAACCACGTGCGGGCGCGAGCGCTGGCGCCGGGTGAAATTGAAGGGGGAGGAACGGGGAGGGGGAGAGGCATGGGGAAGATTTGCGCCGCGGGGTAAACGGTGGACACCACCGCACGAGATCAAAGTAGGAAGCGGGGAAAGCGCGCGCCAGTGCATTCCGGGGAGGGAGAGCACTTGGGCGCGGGTCGTGAGGGCGACCGAGGGCGGTCGCGGTCCCGGGCTCGGCCTTGGTCCGGGGCCTCGGTCTCGGGCCCGGAGGTCCAAGCGCGCACTCGACGCATGGGACGAACGGCCCACGTCGCGCGGCCCATGGCCAGACCGGCGCGAATTGATTAGGATGGGTCCGACCTGGTGGTGCCGCCCTGCCTCTTGTATCCATGATTCCACTTTCCTTTCCGTTCGGCCGCCCGACGCGCACGCTCGCTGCGCTCATGGCTGCTGTTCTCTGGGCCGAAGCGTCCGCCAGGCCCGCTCCCTCTTCCCCTCAAACCGTCATGTCCTCCTCACCCCAGTTCGTTCCCACCGAGGTTCCGGCGCGCATCGCCAATCTCGCCTTCAGCTATCTGCGCCCGGCCGATTTCAACGTCGTGCCTTTGCCCGAAGAGAAGCCGGACTTCGAGAATCCGACGGTCTTCCTTCCGCTGCAGGTGGCGATGGCCAGCTACGGTGCCGTGGTGTTTTCCGTCGCGGCCCGTCCGGCCTTCGGCGACGGCAGCGTGGAGGACTGGGCCCGGTTTCTCGCCGAGAAGGAAAAGGGGCTCGAGGACATTTCAATCAAGGCGGCAACCCTCGGTGGCCTGCCGGCCATCATGGTCGAGTCGCGGCAGAATTCCGACGCGGGCCGGATGCGACTGCGCTCGGCGATGATCGAGGACGGGATGCGTTTCCTCAACATTTCCGTCCTCGCCCCGGAAGCCATCTGGGCGAGCGTCGAACCCACGCTGCAACTGACGATGGCGTCGTTCCGGCTGGCGGAGTCCAAGGGCACGACGACGCCGTTGACGCGCGCCGACGCCGCGAAGGTGGAGACGGCGAAGGCAGAGGCTGCGAAAGCTGGGGCGGCCGCGGCCGAGGCCGTCGCGGCGGTGGAGAAGGAAAACGAGCCGGCCAAGCCTGCGGGCAACGCAGCCAACAGTGCGCCCACGCCGCCGGCCGAACTCGCGCTCGCGGATGATGCGGCCACGCTCGATCCCGAGCACCCGATGAACGTGCGCCTGCGCAACAGCGGGGCCGGTCTCGCGCTCCGCGTGCTGGAGGTGAATCCAGCCGACAAATACGCCGTGGTCGGTGCCGGCGCGCTCGTTGCGACGTTTCGACTGCCGTTCGGCTGGCACGCGATCGATGACGGCAAGCGCACGCTGGTCTTCGATGCGGGCGGCAAGATCCAGATCAGTCTCAATCTGCGTCGCGACGACGGCAACCATCGCGCGCTCCTCGCGCAGCTCATGGCGCAGGCGCAGAAGGAGCAGCCGCAGATCGATCCCCTCCTGCTGGACTTCGCGCCCGATCTGCCGGGCCTTGTGCTGCGAAATTATCGCGACGGTCGCGACGTTCTCGTGCAGGCGTTTGTCGTGAAACAGCTGCGCGATGACGGGCTGGCGCATGTGGCCCGCGTCACGGCGGCGCCGGACGACATGACCCGCGCCATGAATCTTACCGAGGTGATCCTGCGGAGTCTCGGTCAGGCGGAGCGGGTGGCGGGGAAATAGTCCTGATACCAATCGCTCCTTGCTTTCGGACTTCTGGATCGATCGTGGCTACGAGCGCCAGCGAGTGGCCAAACGACCACTCGCTGGCGCTCGTAGCCACGGCTAAAGTCCAAAGGCAAAGAGCGATTGGTATTACGCTCCCGCTCCGCCGGGCAGCCGGGCGGGTTGGTTTCGTCTCCTTCCCGGCCTGCCCGGTTGTGCTTGGCGTGATGACCGTCGAGGTTTCAGCGTTCACTGCGTGCGCAATCATTCCCCTTTCAACTAATCCCGTCTCATGGAGCGCGTTCTCACCTGGATCAAAGATAACCCGCAAATCGCCGCGGTGAGTTTCGGCTTCCTCATCGTCAGCCTGGTGGTGACGGTGCTCGGCGTGTCGATGCTTCGTGCGGGGGCATCCCCGCGGCCGCTGGTCTGGTTCGTCGTTTTCTTTCTGATCATCGCGGGTCCCCAGGCCGTCGTTCACTTCCTGGACGGTCTGGCGATTCGCCGCGCCGCGCAGGCGGTGCCGGCTCCCGTGGCCGCTGGCGGCGCGCGCGCCGCCGCGGCGGAACTCGCGCCGGTGGCGTGGTCCAGCGTGTTTGGGCCCAAAGCGGACCCGCAGCTTTTCACCGACGCAAAGCAGCCGTTCGCGGCAATCCTGGGCCGCGCGACCGAGGCGAAACTGTCGTTCAGCGTCGACGGTTCATCGGCCCTCGCGGCCCGCTTTTCGTCCCGAGAGGAGGCCGCGCGCGCGCTCGATCAGTATGGCACGTTCTTCGCGTTCTCGGGAGCCCGCGGCAGCGATGCCGCCGGGTGGACGGCGCGGCGCCACGGCGGGCAGGGCGAGTGGGTGCACGTGGTGCGGGCCGGAGCGGAGCTTTATGCGTGGACGGGCGCGAGCGAGGCGGCCGTGCTGGAGCACCGGATACGCGCGCTCGGCCCGCTGCCGGCGGAAAGCGCGGCGGGCGTCAAACCGACGAGTCCCGCCCCTGATCTCCTCATCAGCCGCCTCCGGGCCCGGCCGGGGCTGATGGCAGTCGTGGTCGTGATCAACCTGTTCCTCGCCGTCGGCTGGTTTTTCAAGGGCTCTGCCTGGGCCGCGCGGGTCGCGGCTACTCCGACGGCGCTGCCGTCGGCGCACGCATCCCTGCGCAGCGAACTGATGGCGCTCAACCGGCCGGAGTCGCCCCTGGACGTCGTGACGCAGCCGGATGGCACGCTGGCAATCACGTGGCGTTACGCCGACGCGCGCTGGTTCGATCTCATGCGCGTGCATCGCATGAAACGCACGCAACGCCTCGTGCTCGATCTCGATGAACCGTCGCATACGGTGCGCGTGCGGGAATACTGGAGCGCCTTCGACGCCTCCGCCGGCCCGCAGGACATGCGCCTCAAATGGGTTGCGGGCACCGGCATTCAGTTTTTTGCAATCGAGCACACACGCGTCGTGGGCGTGCAGCTTGGAGCCGACGGTCGGCCGACGGGGGAGTTGAGCCAGGCCTACACGTTTGATCTCCAGGCGTTGAAGCGTCCCCTGATTGACGCCGTCACGCGCGCCGGCTGGACGTGGCAGCCGCTCGTCTGGAACACGCCGCCAGCCCTGCGCTGGCTGGCGGAGTGAGAGCGGCGGGCGCATGAGGTCGATGAGCAGTGTCAGCGATCGACTTCGTGCCGACCTCCGGTTCGACGAGTTTCGGGCCGGGCCCGCGAGACGCTCGTAGGGGAAGCGCGGAGACGGCGCGGCCTTGCACGCGCCGCATCGCCCGCAAGCCGCGACACCGCTTGGGCCGTTCGGCCCGGGGCCAGTCAGCTAATGGCGTGTCGCGCCCGATTTCACTATAGTGATCCCGTCCTTGCTTCGCCCCGCCGCCGTGCGTTTTCAGCGCAGCGTCCGAGTCGAAGCCAACCCAATCCACCTCAACTCCACCTCCTCATGAGCCTGAATGCCCAACTCGTCGAAGCCCCCGCCAGTGACTCCAACACTCGCTACGAAACGCTCGGTTATGTCGATGCGTACGATGCCGTGTTGAACTGCGACTATGCATTTGTCGCCTACAAGGAGACCGACAGCTCCGGCGAATGGCGCGTGCGGATCAAGTCGTCGCAGACGGCCGGCGCCGTGTTCGAGCGCGCCGCAATGCGCAGCAAGGCCCGCGAGACGGCCGCGCAGGGCAAGCCGTGGTTCCAGTGGGGCTACAGCTTTGATCCCAGTGCCGGCGATGCCCGCAACATCCAGTTCCGCGTGCACGTGGCCAACGGCCAGCCCGCCGAGATCGAGATGCTCGTGCAGTTGCGTAAATTTGACGGCACGGCCGACGCGGCCAAGTCGGTCAAGTTCGCGTGGCCGGCCGCGTGATTGCCTTTCGCCTGCGTCGGTCAAAGGTCTGACCTCACCCGCCGTGATGAAGCCCCGCGTCCCCGCTGCCGACCCGCTCGCCGCGTTTCCTCCCGCCTTGCGCGAGCTCGTCGCCGCGGAGGTGGCCGCGGGCAATGCGGTCGTCGAGATTTCCAGCACGTTTCCCGCACCGCCGGCGGGGGCGTGCGTGCGGCTCGCGGGGCGTGTGACCACGCGGCCGCGGGCCAGCGCTCCGGGATTGTCGTTCTACGAACGCAACAGCTCGCAGTATTCCGGCGAGTGGACGGATGCGAAACGGTTTTACTGGGTGATCGAGCCCCCGCTGCCACCGCCGCCGGAGCCGGACATGGATGCGATTCGCGCGGCGCACACCCCGTCGGATGACATGACTCTGGTCAATCGCCGCCCGTTCGAGTTCGGACCGGGCGCCGCGGCCCTGGCCGGTGGTGCACCCGGTTCGGTGCTACGCCGGTTCCGGGACAGCATGGCCATCGACTACGAAAAGTGGCACGATGGAATCGGCTACGATCTGTCGGTGCTGCCGGAGGCCGATGCCGCGGACCGCGAGACAATCGAGTCGATCCTCGTCGGCCGCGCGGATCGGGACTGGCGCGATGTTGAGGCGCTCGCCGCGTTGAACACCCCGGGCGGCAACGCCGCCCTGCGCGCCGCTTTCACTCGCGGCAATGCGGAGATTCGCGGCGCGGTGCTGCGGTACGCGCCGGAACTGGTGGCGGAGGACGAGAAGCTCACGTCGATCGTGGCCGCGCTGCGGACCGCGGACTTCTACGGCGGCCTGACCGCGGCGCTCGACGAGGTGGAGGAGTTTCACCCGCCCGGGATCATCGCGGAGCTGTTTCGCGGCGCGCTGACCCGCACCGACGGCGTGCCGGTCCATTTCGCGGCGATGCTGATGTTCCTTCATGGCAAGGCCAGCGAGCCCTTCGACTGGGGCCAGCGCCCGTTTTTCCTGCGCTTCAACACCCAGGATCGCGCGGAGCGGGAGGCGGTGTTTCGCGAGCTCTGCGAAAAAGTGGGCGTCGATCCCTTGCCGTACCTGGCCGCGCGCGACGCCTGAACAGGCGAGCCTCCGGGCAACATTCGCGTGACGGGCTGACCCGGGTCTGGCTCCGTCCCCGGCACAGCATAATTATTGCAGACAGATCGGCGAAATGTTCGCTGGATTTCGCCGCACATGTTCTTAATCCTGCGACGTCGCTTTTGACCCGACCTTTCCGTCGACGATGCTTTCTCTGGAGCGTCGTCGCTGGTCTGGTTTTCACACCACCCAAACCCTGTCATGACTACTGAACCTGCCGTTCCCCGCGGCGGCCGCTTGGCGCCGCTGTGTTTCATCTCCTCTCTGCTCGTCGCGTTCGTCGCGATGTGCCTTGGCCTCCCGGCCACCCGGGCGGCCGATGCCGCGACCGGCGTGGTCAGCGGCATCGTCACCAACAAGACCACCGGCAACGGTCTGATTGGCGCGAAAGTCGAAATCCCGAAGCTGAATCTTGGCGTGCTGGTCGACAACACCGGTCGCTATCTGCTCACTGTGCCGGCGGGCACCCACGAGATCGTGGTGACGTATTCCGGTCTCGATGAGCAGCGGATGAACATCACGGTCAACGCCGGTCAGCCGGTGCTCCAGAATTTCGTCATGAGCAGCGCGGTGCTGATGCTCGATGCGTTCAAGGTCGCGAGCGAAAAAGCCGGCCAGGCTTCGGCGCTCACGCAGCAGCGCAACGCGGAAAACCTGAAGAGCGTCGCCTCGATGGACGCCCTCGTCGATTTGCCGAACATGAACGCGACCGAGCTCGCCATCCGTCTCCCTGGCGTGACGTTCGCCGACCCGGGTGACGAAGTGGTCGAGCAGATCAGCGTGCGCGGCATGGGCGCCGGCACGACGTCGATCACCATCGATGGCGGCGGCATGTCGTCCTTCAGCGCGCAGAACCGCAACACCCGCATGACGGCGTTCACGGGCGCGATGTTCGAGTCGCTCGAGCTGACCAAGGGCCAGACGCCCGATCGCCCCGTCGACTCGCTCGGCGGCAGCGTGAATTTCAAGACCCGCTCGCCGCTCTCCATGAGCGACAAGCGCCGCGTGGTGTTCAACAGCCAGGTGCGCATGGCGCCTTGGTTTACCGAGCAAGTGCCGATTCGCGAAGCCCGGCGTACGCACGGTCTGTTCAACGTGCAGTACACCGAGAAATTCGCCGTCTTCGGCGCCGACCGCGAGAATCTCGCCGTCTCGGTGAACGCCTTCTACAGCGAAAATGCGTTCGGTTATTTCCAGACGAACCGCGATTACCAGCAGACCAATACCCAGCCGGCATATCTCTGGGACTACGCCGTCCGCGACAATTTCAACATCCGGAAGCAGAGAAGCATCAGCAGCAAGTGGGACTATCGCCTCTCGCAGAACGATCTCCTCAAGCTGAACATCGTGGTGAACAACGCGCCTGAGCCGATGCGCCGCCAGTACAACCAGCGCGCGTATGCCGGAAGCGCGACGACCGTGCCGGGTGCAGCCACCGGTATCGTCCCGGGCGCGTTCGACAGCCGCATCACCGTGGTGCGCGCGGTGCCAACCGCCGCCAACGCCACGTTCAACACGACGGCGCCCGCGCTGATGGACCAGCAGACTTCGAACATCAATCGTGACCAGCGTCTGCGGCACGCCGACATCGGCGGCGAGCACAAGTGGGGCCCGATTGAAGCCGACTGGGCCGGCCTGTGGAGCCGCACCCGCTACCGTTACCTCGGCAACGAGGCGTCCCTCACCAATCGCATCGGTAACATTCCGTTCGTTGGGCCCAATGGTCTCGCCGGTTCGCCGACGAACAACATCGTCGGTCCCAATGGCGAGACCGGCGTCGGCTGGATCCTCGATCGCACGCAATCGGACCTCTACCCGAGGTTCATTCGCAACGGCGGTCTCGATTACACCGACCCGAAGAACTGGCGTCCCTCGGTCAACGGCCTTTCCACCCAATCGGGCAACCTCGATGTCGACCTGATCCGCGAACTACGCGGCAACGTGAAATACCGGGTGCCGTTCTTCGAACAGTATCCGTCCTTCCTCAAGGCCGGCTACTCGGTGCGCGATCACAACGTCGAACTCTACCGTCAGAACCGTCGCTGGAGCTATATCGGCAAGGACAATCTGCCGAACGACCCTTCGATCCTCACCTGGGACGAGGTCAAGACCGGCCGCAAGCTGCCGTACTGGGATGGCGCCGCGTTCTTCAACAACAGCAAGCTCGTCAATCCGGCGCTGTGGCAGGAGGACATGTATTACTTCTACCAGAACCGCCTCGCGGCGACGGTTCGCACGCAGGAGCTCATCAGCGGCTATTACGGCCAGATCAACGGCAAGATCGGTCGCTTCGGTTACCTTGGCGGCATTCGTCACGAGAAGACCGAGACGGTCGGCCGTCTGAACATCCGCTCCCGCACCCTCACCACCGCGGCGCAGCAAACGGCCGACCCGCTCGGCTCGGCGCTCAAGGACTACGACAATCCCACGCGCAACGCCGGTGAGTACTCGGAGAACTTCCCGAGCATGCACACGTGGTATGATCTGACTTCGAATCTGCGGCTGCGGGCGGCATGGAGCACCGGCATGGCTCGTCCTTCCCTGGCGAATGCGGTGTCAGCGCTCTCCATCAACGAGACCGCGCGGACCGTCACCTTCGGCAACCCCAAGCTGAAGCCGACGAAGTCGAAGAACTGGGATTTCGCCGCGGAGTACAGCTTCGCCTCCACGGGCTACGTGAAGGTGGGCTGGTTCCACAAGCGGATCGAAGACTACGTCCGCGCGAATCAGCCGGTCGGTGTCGTCGGCACCGGCCTCGATAACGGCTTCGATGGCGAGTACGAGGGTTATGAGATCCTGGCGAACTCGAATGCCGGCAATGCCTTCACCCAGGGCTGGGAAGTTGAATACTCGCAGAGTTTCCGCTTCCTGCCCGGCGTGCTGCGGACGCTGCGCTTCTCGGGTAATTTCACACAGATCATGGCGCACGGCGACTACGGCACGCCCGGGGTTTATCTGACCACGGAAAATGTGAACGGCTTCATTCCGTTCACCGCCAACGCCAACCTCGGTTGGGACTACAAGAAATTCGGCGTGAGCGTGAACTACAACTACACGGCCGGCAGCATCCGCGGCGCGGCCAACATCGCGCAGCCCTCGCGCGACCGCTACATGGTTCCCCGCAGCGTGTTTAATCTGAACCTGCGCTACAACCTGCCGCGCAACGCGACCGTCAACTTCGGCGTGCAGAATCTGTTCAACGAACCCCAGCGCTACTACCGTGGTATCCAGGATCAGATGCAGACGTTCCTGATCCAGGGTACGACGATGACGCTGAGCGTCGAAGGCCGGTTCTAAGGCGTCGCTTCCGTTCGCTCCTGGACGGGCGCAATTCACTCCCTCGCGGAAGGCGCGGCTTCGGCCGCGCCTTCTTTTTTTGCCCGGGCACGTCCACCCGGAATGCCGCGTGGCGCGAAACGAGTTCAGGCTGGAGGGATCGCCGTCGCGGCTTGAGCGGCGATTGACCTCGGTGACCGCGCGCGCACCCTTCCGGGATGCGACCCTTGCTTCCACGCCCCTGGAGTTTGGTGATGTTTCTGCTCGTCGGGATTGCGACCCTGCGCGGCGCCGTACCGGTCGCGGTTGCGAACGCACCCGAGGGCTGGCGCGCTTCAGCCCCGCGCGAGGAACTCCGGCCGCGGCTCGCGTTTGAACCCACCGGCGGGATCGATGGCGGCGGACGCTGGATCATTGAAACCGATGCGCGCGAGGGGCTGCACGGTTTCTGGGCGCGGACCTTTTCCGTCGAGGGCGGCCAGCACTACCAGTTCCACGTTGCGCGCAAAGCGACCGGCGTGACGTCGCCCCGCCGCAGTCTCGTGGTGCGCGTGCTCTGGCAGGACGACAAGGGCAGGGCGGTATTGACCGAAGAACCGCTCGTGCGCGGTTTTCTCCCCGGCTACACGCCGCGGGCCGAGCCGGAATATCCGGGTGACATCAAAGCCCGCGCGGATGGCTGGACCGAAGTGACGGGCGTGTATCGCGCCCCGGCGAAGGCGGTGCGGGCGTTGGTCGAATTGCACCTGCAATGGGCCACCCACGCGCGCGTCGAGTGGAGTGCACCCAGTCTCCAGCCTACGCCGCCGCCGGCGTCGCGCCTGGTTCGGCTTGCGAGCGTCCATTATCAACCGAAGGGAAAAATTTCCCCGATGGAGAACTGCCGCGAGTTTGCGCCATTGATTGCCGACGCCGCGCGCCAAAAGGCCGATCTCGTCGTGCTGCCCGAGACACTCACGTTTTACCGGCTGGGTCGCAGTTATGCGGACTGCGCCGAACCGGTTCCCGGTCCCTCGACCGAGTACTTCGGCACCCTCGCGCGTCAGCACAATCTCTACATCGTTGCCGGCCTGCTCGAGCGCGACGGCGCGCTCGTCTACAATGTCGCCGCGCTCATCGGCCCCGACGGCCGCTTCATTGGCAAGTATCGCAAGGTCGCGCTGCCCCGCGGCGAGGTCGAGGGCGGGATTCATCCGGGCCACGAGTATCCGGTGTTCGACACCCGCTTCGGCAAGCTCGGCATGATGGTCTGCTACGACGGCTTCTTCCCCGAGGTCGCACGCCAGCTCGCCAATCGCGGCGCCGAGGTCATCGCGTTTCCGGTGTGGGGCTGCAACCCCGGCCTCGCCAGTGCGCGCGCCTGCGAGAATCACGTTTTCCTCGTCAGCAGCACCTACACCGATCCCGCGGCCAACTGGATGCCGACGGCGGTCTACGATCGTTCGGGCGCGGTCCTCGTGCAGGCGCAGCAATGGGGCACCGTCATCGTGGCCGAGGTGGATTTGAACCAGCGCACGCTGTGGCCGAGTCTCGGCGATTTCCGCGCGGAGCTGCCGCACAACCGCCCCGTCTGGGAAAACGAATCCGCCGACGTTCACGGCCTCGTCCGATGAAACTCGGTGTCGATGTCCTCTTCGAGCGCGAGCTCGACCGGCTGCACGGCAAACGCGTCGGCTTGATCACCAACCCCACCGGCGTCGACGGCCGATTTCGCAGCATCATCGAGCGCTTCCGCGCCGAGCCGCGTTTCACGCTCGCGGCCCTCTACGGGCCCGAGCACGGCGTGCGCGGCAACGCGCAGGCGGGCGAGTACGTCGCGTTCTACCAGGATGAACACCTCGGGCTCCCGGTATTCAGTTTGTACGGACAGTCGCAGAAACCGCCGGCCGACATGCTGACGAACATCGACGCGTACATGCGCGAGTACGACACGCAGCACGTCGGGAAGACCGTCGATCGCGGCATGATCCAGGCGGTCGACGTGATGGTGTTCGACCTGCAGGACGTCGGCACGCGCGTCTACACCTACGTGGCGACGATGGCGTACGCGATGCAGGCGGCGGCCGAGGCGGGGATTCCGTTCATCGTGCTCGACCGGCCGAATCCCATCACCGGGTCCGCGATGGAGGGACCGATCCTCGAGTATCCCGCCCATAGCTCGTTCATCGGCCTCTATCCCGTCCCGCTCCGGCATGGCATGACCGCCGGCGAACTCGCGCAGCTGTTCAACGCGAAGTTCCTGCCGCGTCCGGCCGACCTTACGGTCATCCCGCTCGACGGCTGGCGTCGCAGCCAGTGGTACGATGACACCGGCGGGCCGTGGGTGCTGCCGTCGCCCAATCTGCCGACGCTCGATACGGCCATCGTGTATCCGGGGCAGGTGCTGCTCGAGGGCACGAATCTCTCCGAGGGCCGCGGCACGACGCGCCCGTTCGAGGTGTTCGGCGCGCCGTGGATCGACGGCTATGTCCTCGCGCGAGACCTCAACGCGCTCGCGCTCCCGGGCGCGGCGTTTCGTGAAGCGTGGTTCACGCCGACGTTCTCCAAGTTTGCCGGGGAGCGGTGCGGCGGCTGCCAGGTGCACGTGACGGATCGGCGGGCCTTCGCGCCCATCGCCACGACGCTCGCGATCCTCGAGCGCGTGCAGGCGCGGTACGGCACGAAGCTGGAGCTGCACGCCGACTACTTCGACAAGGTCATGGGCACGTCGCGCGTGCGCGAGGCTTTCGAACGCGGCGACCCGTTCACGACCATCGCCGCCGCGTGGGGGCCGGGGATCGCGCAGTTCGCGCAACTGCGGGAGCCGTATCTGCTCTACGGAGACTGAGGCGGACGCATCGAGACGGGCTCCCGCGAATCACGCGGATGGCCGCGAATTCGACCCGTAATACCAATCGCTCTTTGCCTTTGGACTTTAGCCACGATCGATCCAGAAGTCCAAAAGCAAGGAGCGATTGGTATAAACATTGAGTCCGGCCACACCCGGCAGGGAAGCTCACCGCTGGGTGTGGCCTGATTTTACTTTCCGCGGATTTCGTGGCCATTCGCGTGATTCGCGGGCAACTGAATTGTCGGCTGAGTCGGGCGCTCCCGGGCTCAGGCCGCGGGAGAGGTCTTCTCGGCCTCGGGCCACACCGCCCGCACCGCCGATGCGATCGCGAGCGTGACGACTGTTCCGATCAACGTGAACCACGGCCAGAAGACTTCGCCGCCAAACGTCCGCAGCCACCAGTCCCTGGTCACCGCAATGTTCGCCGGCCAGTAGATGAAATTCATCACGACGACGGAAGCGACCATGCCGACCATCGCCGCGCGTGGGCCGACCCGGCGGCCGAACAACGCGAGGATGAGCCCGCCCAGCAGTGCGCCGCTGGTCAGGCCGCGGAGCGAGAAGGCGGCATTGAGCACGAAGGTCACCTCGCGCGAAAGCCAAGCGACAAAGATGAGGATGGCGGCCCAGAAGAGCGTCGAGTGTTTGCTCAGGCGGAAGAAGTACTCCTCGTCTTTTCCCTTCAGGACATGCTTCAGGAAATCCATGGTCGAGACCGAGGCCAGGGCGGAAATCGCGGAGCTGATTGACGACATCGCCGCCGCGAGAATGGCGACGATCAGGAATCCCTTCATGATGAAGGGCACCTCCGTCACGATGAAGATGGGAAAGATGAAATCGTTCGATCGAATCCCCGGCCGGCTTTCGGGCAGCGGGATCTGAAACGGATGGCTCTGGTAAAAGGCCCATAGCATCACGCCCACCAGGAGGAACATCAGGAACAGGGGAAAAATGAGCACCGCGCTGAACACGAGAGCCTTTCTGCCCTCCGCCACGTTGCGGCACGCGAGCACGCGCTGCACAATCAGCTGATCCGCGCCATGCGAGGAGAGCACCATCACCGTCCCGCCGATGATGCCCATCCATAGATTGAACGGGGCTGAAACGGTGAAGTCCGTGTTCAGCCAGGCCAGTTTGCCGGCTTCGCCGGCCTTCGTCATCGCCGCGCTCCAGCCGCCGTCGATCAACGTCGGGATGTACCAGAGCGCGAACGCACCACCGAGAACGAACAGGACCATCTGAACAGCGTCGGTCCAGACCACCGCCTTCATGCCGCCGACATAAGTGTAGACGACCGACAGGACCACGAACAGGAGGATGGCGCCGAAGATCGGATCCACCATCCCGCCCAGACTGCAGATGTCCTCGCCCAGCATGAGGCGGATGGGAATGCACGCGACGTAGACGCGCACGCCGGCGGAAAGGGGTTCGAGAAACAGAAACAGCGCCCCGGCGAGTCGCCGCGGGCCGCGACCGAGGCTTTGCTCCAGCAGTTGATACGGCGAGAAGATCTCGCCCTTCATGTAGTGCGGCACGAGCACCACCGCGAGAATGATGCGTGCGATCACATAGCCGATGATCATCTGGATGAACCCGATGTTTCCGCCATACGCGATGGCGGGAACCCCGATGATTGTCAGCGCACTGGTTTCCGTGGCGACGATGGAAGCGCCGATGCCCCACCAGGGGATATCGCGGCTGCCGAGAAAGTAGTCGCGCGTCGTGCGCTGATCTTTGCCGAACCAGATACCCAGTCCGATCATCGCCAGGAGATAACCGATGATGACGATCCAGTCGCCGAAATTGAAATAGCCGGACATAAAAGTCGGTGGGGTGGAGGGGCCATCGAGCGAAAAGCGGCTCGCCTTGGCGAGGAGAAACCGGGTGGCGTGGAATTCAAAAGCCAGGAAGCCAGAAAAGGGAATTCATGGCTTCCTGGCTTCTGAATTCTTCTGTCCGGGGCGTGCGAGGTCAGACACTGTTTCCGCCATGGTCTCGCTCCGCCTTTTCGTTGCTCTGGTCCTCGCCGTTTGCGCGGTCAGCGCGCCGGCTGCTGATCCGGTTAACCCGATCTCATTTCGCCAGGTCCGCCTGGGCGCGGTCGTGGTTTCGCTGCCCTCGACGCTGCCGAAGCTTGGTCCTGAGGTTACACTCTGGCTGCACCTGCACGGCGCGCCGGCGTTGGTCGAGGCGAACTTCGCCGCGCTCGGCGCACCGGGTGTGCTCGTGAATCTCACGCTACCCGGGCTCTCCAAGGTTTACGCCGATCACTTCGCGAGCGGCGTCGTATTCGAAACGCTGGTGCAGGAGGTCGAGGCGGCCGTGTCGCGCGAGTCCATGGACGCGCCGCGCCGGATCAGCCGCGTGATCGTTTCCTCGTTCAGCGCGGGCTTTGGCGGCGTGCGCCAGCTGCTGCGGCAACCGCGGGCGTTCGATCGAATCGATGCGCTTGTGATGGCCGATTCGATTTACTGTGGGTACGCCGGCGATCCCGCGGCGAAACGCGTGGACGGCGAACTCATGGCCGGCTTCCTCCGTTTCGCGCGCCTGGCGGCGGACGGCCGGAAACGCCTCGTGATCAGCCACAGCCAGCAGGTGCCGGAGGGTTACGCGAGTACGACCGAGACGGCTGATTTCCTGATTCGCCAGCTCGATGGCAAACGCAGCGCCGTGACACCGCCGGAAGCGTGGGTCGGCGGCCTGCAATTGCTCAGTCGCTTTTCGCGCGGCCACTGCGCCGTGCTCGGCTTTGCCGGCGAAGCGCCCGACGATCACCTGCGCCATCTCCGCGCCCTCGGCGCGCTGCTGGTGCGCGTACAGTAAGATCACGAGGGCGGCGTCCGCGACGCCAGCGGATCCAAGCCAACTCCGGGGCCGAGTCGTCGCTCGCGCGGCCCCGTGGATCGAACTCGAGGCAAACCGGAACCACGTGCGCGATCCGGTGGCGGCGCACTATGCGGAACGCATGCGCGCGCGCGTGAGCGGGATGGCCGGCCGCGCGCCTGCCGACTCCACCGAGGCGGGGCGCGGTCTGCGATTGCGCTGAGGAGGGCGGGCCGACACCGTTTCCGGCCGCGCCCAACTGATGAAACGAAACTCACATGGCTGGTGGACGATCGGGTTTCCGCTCCTGGCTTTCCTCACCGTGGCGGTGGCGCAGGCGGCCGAGGCCGTGGTGGAGGCTGCGACGTCGCTGCCGGAATTGCGGCAGCAACTCGATGCCCATGTGAACCAGCCGCGCTTCGCTGGTGCGCTGTGGGGCGTCAAGGTCGCGAGCGTCGACAGCGGTCAGACCGTGTTCGAACACCAGCCGATCCGGTTGATGAGTCCGGCTTCGAACAGCAAACTCTACACGGGCGCGCTGGCGCTTGATCGATTCGGCGGCGATTTTCGCATCGTGACGCCGATCCTGGCGACGGCGAAACCCGATGCCGCGGGGCGCATCGCAGGCGATTTGATCGTGAGCGGCCGCGGCGATCCCAGCTGGAAGGCGAAGCCACGGGGTGGGGATTTCTGGCGGACGTTTGATCCTTTCATCGCCGTGCTGAAGCAGGCCGGCGTCCGGCACATCGCGGGTGCGGTGGTGGGCGACGCGACGTTTTTCCACTCGCCCGCCTATGGTGCGGGCTGGGTGGTGGAGGATTTGACCGACGACTACGGTGCGGAGTTGTCAGCGCTGACGTTGGAGGAAAACTTCATCGACGTCCGCGTGACGCCGGCAGCGATCGCCGGTCAGCCCTGCCAGGTCGAGGTGTTGTATCCGCTCTCTGGACTCGTGTTTCTAAACCGCACCGTGACCGCGCCGGAAGGCACGGCGCGCTCCCTGCACTCGTGGCGCGCCCCGGGCGGGAACATTGTTTACCTATTCGGCGAGATGCCCGTGGGCGGGGCGGAGCACCTGCTCGATGTGACGATTCCGCAGCCGGAGCGCTGGTTTGCGGCCACGTTGCGCGAGGCGCTCATTCGGGCCGGAATCACGGTCGGCGGCGAGGCACGCATCGTGCGCTGGCCGGAAGCGTCTCCGGTGCCGCAAGGTGCGGTGAAGCTGGGCGAGCTCACCTCACCGCCGCTGCGGGACATGGTGGCTGCGTTCATGAAACCGTCGCAAAACCTCGAGACCGATTTGATCTTCGCGCAGGTCGGGGAGGCGGTTCGACCCGCGGACGCACCCCTCTGGCGCACGACCGAGCCGTTGGCGGTGGGCGCGCTCCGGGATTTCCTGAGCCGCAGCGGACTCCCGGCGGACGAAGTGCGTTTCGATGAAGGGTCGGGGTTGTCGCGCAACAATCTCACGAGTGCGAACGCGACGGTCGCGCTGCTCCGTTTCATGGCGGCGCATCGCGAGGCGAAGGCCTTTGCCGAGTCCCTGCCGATTGCGGGCGTTGACGGTTCCCTGCGCCGACGCATGAAGGCCACCGCCGCCGAAGGCAACGTGCTCGCGAAGACCGGCACGCTGCGCTGGGCGTCCTCACTTTCCGGTTACGTCACGACTGCGGCGGGCGAGCGGCTGGCCTTCAGTGCGATGTTGAATCGCAGCGTCACTCCGACGGGACGCTTTGCCCGCGAGGATGTGGACGCGATCGCGGTGATGCTGGCCGGCTTCCGGGGGCGGATCGATGTGGGCGGGGTTAATCTAGAAGCCAGGAAGCCATGAGGCTCGAGCCCGCTTAGGCTTACTTCCTCGCTTACCTTCCTGGCTTCCTGGCTTCTGAATTCATCAGACCTTCGGCAATCGTGCGGGCGACCGTGGCGATGATCGTTGTTTCCTTGGCGTGATTCGTCGTGAAGCACACCAGCACGAATTTTGGCCCGCCGGGCAGTTCGATGTAAGCGGCGTCATGGCGCGTCTGGCTCGTCCAGCCGGCTTTCGACCAGAGCTTCGATCCCGGCGGCAACGCCGGACCGGTGAAGCGGGCCTGTTCGTCGGCTTCGGGGCCGCTCGGAGTGCGCGACAGAAGGGTCATCATTTCGGCACACCGCGCGGCAGTGACGCACCGGCCCGTCGCGATCTCGACGAGGAGCCGGGCGGTGGCGTCGGTCGTGAGCATGTTGCGTTTCTGCTCGAAGAGTCGCGTCGCCTGCGTCTCGCGCCCGTAAGGTCCGTCGCCCCACGGTTTCTTGTTCGCGTTGATGCCGGTGTAGCCGAGACCGGCGAAGTAGCGATTCACGGCGTTGCGCTGCTCGAACCAGACTGTGATCGCGTCAGCGGAAAGTTCCGGGCCGCTGGTTGTGCCAGTGAGCAAATCGATCACGTAGTGCGTCGCGTCGTTGGAGGAATCCACGATCATGTCGCGCAGGGCGCGGCGCAGTTCCGCGGTGTCCTCGATTTTCCCCGTATCGAGCCAGTGGTGGGCAGCGGCCAGATAGAAGAGCTTGATGACGCTGGCGGGATAGATCGGGACGTCGCCGCGCACGCTGGCGTACGTCGGCCGGTCCGGCTGGCTGACGTCGACGACTGTCAGCGCGAGTTCGTCCGGCAGGAGTTTCGCGTCGCGGAAGGTTGTGAACGCCCCGGCTGCGGCCCGATGGGCGAGGGCTGCCAGGGCTGGAGAGGCAGTGAACGGCGGCGGCATGGCGGCGGACTGGGCCAGGAGCGCGGTTCCGGCGGCGAGCCCGCAGGCGAGAGCGGCGAAGCGGCAGGTTCGACTGAGCGGAAACATCAGGGAGTGCCACCGGGCGGCGCAGCCGATGTGGTCAGCGCCGCTCAGGGGTTCAGGCGGAGGCGCGCCGGGCGAGCAGGCTCGGGCGGCCGGCGCGGAGCGCGGCAAACTCCATCGCCTGCGCAAAGATGCCGGTGAAGAGCAGATCGCTCAGCAGGGTGTTGCGGAAGAAAAAGAGCGTCGGGGGAAACTCAGGGCGACCGATCGTCATCGCCTGGAACCAGCCGGCGGCGTTCTTCGCGTAAAACGGATCGCGGATCCAGGCATCGGTGTTGGTGGCGAGGAAGAAGACGAGCGACCCGGCGAGGGCGCCGCCAAGGAGCGTCACCCAGCTCTTGTGCTGCGCGACGAAACGACCCAGCGGGAGGGCGAGGGCGAAACACACCAGGCGGACGGCCATGCTGGGCCAGTGCCAGGTTTCGCCGAACGTCATCGCGTAGTGGTAATCCAGGTACACGTCGGAGAGCATCAGGGCCGCGAACGGCACCACCCAGGCGCGCTTGTCGCGGAAGTAAACCGCGGCGCAGAACGTCAGCGCCATCAGCGGGGCGAAATTCGACAGCGCCGGCGCGTGCAGGGCGAGAATGCGCCAGCCGGCGGCGAGCACGAGGACCACGAGGGCGGGCACGAGAGACATGGACGGAAGCGTGGGATGAATCGGCCCCGTGACAAGTACGCTGTCGGGGCGCCGGCGAGGCTGGGCGGAGTTGAAAGTTGAAAGGTGAAGGTTGAAAGACCGGGCCACGGAGTGGGCGTAGATCCGGAATTGACCGATTCTTTCAACTTTCAACTGCGCTTGTCCGTCGCCTCCTCCTGTTCCTGTTCGCGCGCGAGGAGCCACAGCAAATCGGAGAGGCGGTTCACGAACTGCCTCAGCTCGGGGCGAAGGGTGCGGCCGTGGGCGGGCAGTGATGCCAGTCGCCGCTCGGCGCGACGGGCGGTGGCGCGGGCGACGTCGAAGGCGGCGGCGCAGGCATTCGCTCCCGGGGTGGCCCAGCCGTCGAATTTCAGGCCGCGCGCCTCGAGGGCGACGACGGCGGCGTCGAGCCGCGCGACGTCATCCGCGGAGATTTTTTCGAAACGGGACGCCGCGTACCGGGCCGCGTCGCTTTCCGCGCAGGCGAGCTCGCCCATCAGCGCGACGAGATTCTTCTGCGTGGCGGTGAGCAGGGTGCGGATGGTGTCGCCGCGCGGATCGCGGCTCAGCAGCGGCTTGGCGGAGCCGAGAGCGGTGTTGAGTTCGTCGAAGGCACCGACCGCTTCGATCTGCGGATGGTCCTTCGGCACGCGCTGGCCGTAGAGCAGGCTGGTGGAGCCGTCGTCTCCGGTCCGGGTGGCGATGCTCATCGGCGACGGCAAAACGAACGCCGCGATCGGCGGCGCGCGGGCCCGCGTGGTCTCAAGCGATTTTGCGCGCGGCGAGTTGCGCGCGCAGGCAGAGTTCAGCGGCCTTGAAGGCGTGCGCCTGGGTCATGGCTTTCTCGGTGCGGTTCAGACAGTCGAGGATGAGCTCGCCGAAGAAACGGAAGCCGACCTGGCCCGTGACGTTGAGGTGGCGCTCGCCGGCGTCGTCGACGATGTAAACCTGATCGCCGCTCTTGTCGCGCGCGACGTCGAGATACTTGCGGAGCTCGATGTAACCCTTCGTGCCAAGGATCACCGTGCGGCCGTCACCCCACGTGCTCAGGCCGTTGGGTGTGAACCAGTCGACGCGGATGTAGTTCGACGAACCATTGTCGCCGAGCAGCGAGGCTTCGCCGAAATCCTCGAACTCCGGTTTGTCCGGATTCGCAAAGTTGCCCACGGCCGCCTGCGTGATCGTGGCGTCGGTGGCACCGGTGTAAGTCAGGAACTGTTCAAACTGATGGCTGCCGATGTCGGTGAGGATGCCGCCAAACTTCGCCTTCTCGAAGAACCAGGCCGGCCGGTTGGCTTTGCCGAGGCGGTGCGGGCCGAGCCCGATGACTTGAATCACGCGGCCGATCGCGCCGGCGGCGACCAGATCGGTTGCGTACATGGCGGACTCGACGTGCAGTCGCTCGGAGAAATAAACCATGTACTTCCGCCCGGTTGTCGCGACCGCGGCCTTCGCGGCGTCGAGCTGGTTAAGTGACGTGAACGGCGTCTTGTCGGTGAAGTAGTCCTTGCCGGCGGCCATCACGCGCAGGCCGAGCGGACCGCGATCACAGGGAATCGCGGCGGCGGTCACGAGCTTGACTGCGGGGTCGGCGAGAATTTCGTCGAGCGAGCGGGCGGCCTTGGCCTGCGGAAACTTCGCGCGGAAGGCCTCGACCTTTTTCTCGTCGGGATCGTAGACCCACTTCAATTCGGCGCCGGCCTCCAGCAGGCCGTTGCACTGGCCGTAGATGTGGCCGTGGTCGAGGTGCGCGGCGGCGAACGTGAATTCCCCCGCCTTGACCACCGGACGCGGTTTGCCCTGGGGGGCGTAGTTCATCCCGTCTGCTTTTTGGGGCTGGCTCATGGAGAGGTTTTTTTGGCGGCGGCCTTGGTGGCTTTCGCGAGGGCTTTGACGTCGTCTTCGATTTCGCCGCGGGTCTTCTTGTCCATGCGCTCGATGAACAGCACGCCGTTCAGGTGGTCGACCTCGTGCTGGATGCAGCGCGCGAAGAGCCCGTTGCACTTCAACGTGTGCATCACGCCGTGCTCGTCCTGGAACGTCGCCACGATGGCGTCGGGCCGCACGACATCGCCACGGATTTTCGGAAACGAAAGGCAGCCTTCCTCGTAAACGGTTTCCTCGGTCCCGGGCACTTTCGTGATCTTCGGGTTCGCCATCACCATCGGCATGAAGAGATCGAGCGGCGGGCGGGCACCGTCGATTTCCCAGGTGAAGTCCGCGTCGGATTCGCGCAGATCGACGACGCACAATTGCAGCGCGCGCCCGACCTGCTGCGCGGCGAGGCCGATGCCGGCGGCCTCGTGCATCGTCGCGATCATTTCCTCGGCAAGTCGCGCCAGCGCACTGTCAAATGAGGTGACTTTCTCACCCTTGGTGTGCAAAACAGGCTCGTTGTAGTGAACAATTCGCAGCGACATCGGTCGTTAGGGGCGGCAGCGTGAGTTTCCCATTTCCAGCGGGCAAATAAATACTTCGGTCAATGAGCGATTCCCCTACGAACCAGCGCATGACCACGGCGTTTTCCGCGCCGGTGCTCGTCGGGTGCGGGATCCTCATTGCAGTGGCGGCCTGGTTGCTTCCCGCCAACTTGAAGTCGGTAAGCCCGATGCTGCTGCGTGCGGCTGGAGCTGGCACGCCTTCGCTGGGTGCCTACGGGCGCGATCTGGCGGACGTGGAGAAAATCGGTCCCGCCGCGCTCGTGCTGGCGGCGGCGAAGACGACCAACGACCCGCGCGCCCCGGCGCTGGCCCGGGCGGTCGATGAGTTTGCGACGCGCAAGCCGGGCCTGATGGCGTGGGGCGGCTGGGACCCCTTCCTCGATCCGCTGTTCAACCTGCGCGCCGATTCCGGGCGGCGGGAGAGCACGCCGGTCCTGACGTTTTTCAACACGGAGCGCGCGCGGCTCACGTTGCGTACCTATCTGGAGAAATCCGGCTCCGAGGGCGTGCAGTCGCTGCTGAAGCTGCGCGAACTGACCGCCACGGGGCGCTTCGTGCCGGCGATGCGACCCGGCGGACAGCCGCTCGATGCGCTGATTCTGATGACGGGCCTGCTGTATCAGGGCGGCCATCTGTCGCCACCGCTGCAGCGGGAGTTGCGCACGCTGGCGGAGACCGCGCTGCAAAAGAAAGAACTGGGCGAACTGGAGAACGTGTTCGTCAATCTGCTCTCGCTCGGCCGCCGGCTTGACTGGGCGCAGATCGCCGAGCTCCTGCGCCGCACGGACAGCTCCAAGACCGTGGGCGAGTACGCCCATCTCGCGCGGGTCGCGCCGGATCAACTGCCGCTGATCTATGCGGCGGCGTTGTTTTCGGATTCCGCGGATCGCGTGGCCGCATACCTGATTGAATACGGGAAGACCGGACTGGAGGACTTGAAGATGGCGCTCGGCTTCGGCCAAGGGGCCGCACGCGAGTTGCTCTTGCGGCGGGTGCCGATCAATCACACGCGCACGCCGGCCTTGAGCGCCGCGGCTGAACTCGCGCTCACGCATCCGCAGCTGACGCTGGCCTTGAAATATCTTGGCGTGTTTGCCGGTGTCTGGCTCCTGCTGCGCGGCCTCGATCGGTGGCTGGTCCGGCCCGGAACGTTTTCGCCGCTGCCGCTTTCGCTCGGGCACATGAAGGCCGGCATGATTTCCGTGCTGTTTGCGCTGCTGCTGCTGGTCGTGACCGAGCCCTTCCTCCTCCAGGCTGCACCCGCGTCCGAGTTTCAGCTTCGCCGGCCCGTCCTTGTCCTCTCGAGCGTCCTCGCCACTTCCGACTCCCAACCCTCCTCAACCATGGAAGCCACCAACCTCATCTCGATCGGCGTCTTCGCCGTGCTGCAGATTGCCGTTTATTTTCTCTGCCTGATGAAAATCCGCGAGGTGTCGCAACAGACCGTGCCGCCGCTGGTCAAGCTGCGGCTGATGGAGAACGAGGAAAACCTCTTCGACCTCGGTCTCTACGTGGGCATCGGCGGCACCGCGGTGGCGATGGTGTTGATCACGCTGGGCATCGCGAAGGCCAACCTGATCGCGGCCTTTTCCTCCAATCTGTTCGGCATCACGTGCGTGGCGCTGGTGAAGATCTACCACGTCCGTCCCTACAAGCGGCAGCTGATCCTCGAGGGCCAGATCGCCGCCACCACCGGGCTTACCGGTGGTGAGCCCATCGCCACGTCATCCCGCGGGTCAGCCGCCCTATGAACAAGACGCTCCTGCTCATTCTCTGCGATTTCCTGCTGCTGACGCTGCTCGCGCTCACGCGGTGGGAATCAGCCGAGCCGCCGCGGCCGAAGCAGCCGCCGGTGCCCGAACTCGCCGCGAACGCGGTGACGAAGGATCAGGATCTCGTCGAAACGATGCGCCAGTCCATGGCCGATGAGAAAGCCGTGCGCGATGAACTGGCCCAGAAGCTCTCTGCCACCGATGCCGCGCTGGCCGCGCGGGAACAGAGCCTCACGCAGGTCCAGGCTGAGCGCGCCCGGCTCGCCGAGGAGCGCAATGCGGTCGCCGCCACGCTGACGGAATCGCAACGGGCGGCAGCCGAACTCGGGAAGAAGGTCGCCGCGGCGAGTCAGGAAGCCACCATGACCCGCGAGCAGCTGGCACAGTTGCAGCGCGAGCTCGCCGAGAAGCAGGCTGAGGCGGAGCGGCAGCGGCAGTCGCTCGCCGCCCGCGAGAAACAGCTCGAGGAGTCGCAGCGACAGAACCAGGTGCTGACGATGGCGGTCGTGGTGTCGGAGCAGGAGAAAAAGAACCTGCGCGAGACCGCGGACTCCCTGAAGGGCCAGGTTGAACAGGAGCGTCAGGAGCGTATCCGCGTGCAGGAGACGACGACGCAGCTGGCGCAGAGCACCACGAAGCTCGCGGCCGGCGTCGGCCAGCTCGCGGAGAAGTCGGGCGAGCTCACGAAGGAGATTCGCGACAACCGGCCCATCAACGCCAACCTGCTCTACAACGATTACGTCGGAAACCGCGTCATCGCGAACTTCGCCGCCACCCGCCGCGGCTTCCTGGGACAGGCCAACCGGACGAAGGACGCCAGCACGGTGCTCGTCACGGACGGCCAGCTGACCTACGCGCTGGTGCACATTGCCGACACCGTGTTCGCGCTCGGCGAAACCGGCATCGAATGGGAAGGCCTGGCCGTGAATCTTTCAAAAGGCCCGGCGCAGAGTCCGGCCGGCACCGTGCAGTTCCTGCAACAGGATCCGCGCATTGTGGTGCTGCCCCTGGCGCCGGAGCAGGTGAAGACGCTGGGGGCGAAGGTGTATCCGCTGGCGGCGGACCCGTTCAAATTTCCGGAGGCCGTGCTGATCGACGGCGGTGGCCGCGGCTACGGCGAAGTGGGCTTCAAGCTGGATCCGACCGAGCCCGGTATCGTGCGCGTCGACAACCGCCTTTTCAAACGCCTCTTTGGCGACTTCGCGCCGAAGCGGGGCGACCTGGTGTTTGCCAAGACGGGAGAAATTCTCGGCATCATGGTGAACAATGACTATTGCGCGCTGCTCAGGAATTTCGCGCCGGCGAAAACCATCACGGCCGGACCCGACATCAAGAGCCAGCAGACGGCGACGTTGTTCGACGAACTCATCGGCCGCGTCCGTTCGATGCCGTTGAAACTGCAGTGAGGGTGGAGCCCCCGCGCTCGCAGCTGCCAAGCGGAAAGCTCCCGGGTTAGTTCGGATCAGAGATCGTCGAAAGCGTTTGACGGAGGGTAGGGCGGCTTGTCCCCAAGCCGCCGCGCTCACCGTGATGAACTTCGTCAAGCGGCGCGTTGGGGCCAACGCGCCCTACCTCAATCGACGCTCTCTCAGGGCTTCGGCGGCGGCGTCGCGGCGGCGCGGATTCGCGCGAGGCCTTCCTTGGCGCGGAGTTCGTCCGGCTTGAGCCGCAGCGCCGTTTCGTATTCGGCCATTGCCTCGGCCATCTGGCCGCTGCGCTCGAGTGCCAGGGCCAGATTCGAACGGGCTTCGACGTAGGTCGGCACGAGTTTGAGCGCGGCCCGGTACTGCTCGATGGCTTCGGGAATTTTTCCGGTCTGAAAAAACGCGCTAGCGAGATTGTTGCGCGCGTTGATCGACGTCGGGTTGATGGCCAGGACGTGCTGATAGAGCGGAATGGCGCGTGCGGGATCGCCCTTCCGATAGTAAAGGCTGCCGAGGTTCAGCAGGGCGTCGGCATAGTCCGGCTTGAATTTCACCGCGGATTCCAGCGCGCTGACCGCGCGATCAAGCTGGGTCGTTTGCAGATAGGCGTTGGCCAGGTAGAAATGAGCCAGCGCGAAATCCGGCTTAAGCCGGACCGCGGTTTCGCCGTGCGCGATGGCTTGATCGGGCTGACCAGCGAGCAGCAGCGACGGGATGAGATTGCAGTGAGCCTCCACCATCTCCGGCTGCAGCTTGAGCGCCGTCCGCAGATGGGTGATGCCTTCCGCCACCTTGCCGGTCTGCACCAGCGCCATGCCGAGATTGTTGTGGGCGAGGGCGAAGTCCGGCTTCAGGCGCAGCGCCGCGCGGCAGGGATCAATCGCCTCGGCGGGCCGGCCGCGGTCGATCAGCAGGCTGCCGACGTTGTTGAGACTTTCCGCCGAGGTCGGATCGAGGGTGAGCGCGGACTGGAATTGAGCGAGAGCCGCTTCGGCGTTGCCCGCGTTCTTCAGCGCGGCGCCGAGATTGACGCGGGCGCGCGCGTTCTGCGGCACCTTGGCGACCGTGTCCGACCAGATGGAAAGCTCGCTGCGAAAGTCCGTGTTGCGCGCCGCCGACGTGAGCGCGAGGGCGATCGCCGCAGCGGTGGTGGCGACAATGGAGGCGCGACCCGCCCAGCGGTACAGCGCCACCACGGCGAGCGTGACCGGAGCGGCGAGGGACAGATATAACCGGTGTTCGGATACGGTTTGGCTGACCAGCGGCACGACGCTCGAACTGGGAGCGAGAATCGCGAAAAACCAGAACGCGAGAAAGCCCGGCACCGGTTTGCGCCACAGCGCGTAGAACGTTGCGCCGACCAGCGCCGCCAGCACGATGATCTGCAGCCACACCTGCGCCGGATCGGTGATCACATCCACGCCGTAAAACACCACGAGTGGATTCGGCCACACGGTCAGCTTGAGATACATGATGATGGCCTCGCACTGTTTCAGCGCGTAGGACCACCAGGTGACGCCCACTCCGAAACCAGCGACGCTGCCGCGAGTGCCGCCGCCGCCGGCCACGAGATATGCCAGCAGCAGCCAGCTGGCCATCAGTCCGAGATGAATTCCTCGACGCTGCCGCCACGCCGCGGCGAACGAACCGGCCACGAATGTGCGATCGTACAGCAGCACCAGCAGCGGCGCTGAAACCATGACTTCCTTGCTGGCCATGCCGAGAAAGCAGCTGACGACGGCCAGGGCGCTCCAGAGGTTCGAGGGTGTTTCGACGATGCGGATGAAGCAGTAGAGCGTAAGCAGGTAGAACAAGCCCACGAGCAGCTCGGTGCGTTGGATGACGCACGTTACCGATTCCGTCTGGAGCGGGTGCAACACCCAGAGCAGCGCACTGACAAACGCCAGCGGGAGCGCCGCCGTCGCCAGAGTGGTGGTCGCAGCCGCGCTGGCGAGGGTGCGACGCACGCAGCCAAACAGCGCGAGGCCGGCGGCGGCGTGGAAAAAAATATTGGCGAGGTGATAACCCGTGACGCTTTTTCCGCCGAGGGCGTAGTTGATTGCGAGGCTCAGATTGACGATCGGCCGGCCAGATGCGCCGCTGCCATCGCCCGGCGTCGAGAGCACGCGGCCGAGGTCGCCGAGATCGCGAATCGATGGGTTTTCCAGCACGGCAATCGGATCGTCGAAAAAGAACGGGACGTTCCGACTGTTCCAATAGGTCGCGAACGCGGCCAGGACGAGAGCGGCGCCTCCGAGCCAGATTCGCCCGGAAGAGACCGCGCGGGCAGGTGAGGTGGTGTCGCCCGAAATAAGCATCCGGCAGGATGAGAGGAGCGCCGGCCACGCGAAAAGCTCCAAGTCCGCCGGCACTTGCAGTTCGCGCTAATGTTTCGTCTCGGCCTTCCCTGCCGCGGCGGTTGCCGGTTGATCGCCCTCGCCCAATTTGCGGCGGAAGAGCGCAAGCGCGAAGCCGTAGCAGGCCAGGGCCAGTTCGGGATCGTAGCGGTAACCTTCGTCGCGGAGGAACGCGTGGGCGCCGTTGAACTCGTGCCAGGTGAAATGCGTGCCGGCGGCGTTGAGGGCGGCGTGAATCTTCTGCCGGCCCTCGAGCGGGACATGCGGATCCTGGCGGCCCCAGATCATCAGCAGTTCACCCGCGATTTCGGGGATGCGATCGAGCGAGTCATCATTCATCCCGCGGCCGAGGCCCCGTTTGTGGATGTCGGTTGCGTAGAAACACGTCGCCGCCAGCACGTCCCGGTTCATCGCCGCGCGAAACGCGAGGTGTCCGCCGATGCAGATCCCGATGACGCCCAGCCGGCCCGTGCACTGGTCGTGGCTTTTCAGATACGCGAGCACGGCGCGCGCGTCGTCGTCGTAGGCCCGCAGCTCCTTGGTGGTCTTGAGCGCGTTCCCGCGATCCGCTCCCGCCTGATCATAGGCGAGGACGGTGCCGGCGGGCTCGAATTCATGGTAGATTTCCGGCACGGCGACGATGAAGCCGTGGCCGGCGAGCAGGGCTGCCGTGCGCCGAATCGGTCCGGTGACCTGGAAGATCTCCGAGAACAGCAGCAGACCTGGATACCGCCCTGGCGCCGACGGGCGGAAGACGTATGTCTGCATCGGCCCCGTCGGCGTGGAAAGGACAACGGTCTCGGTTTCGCGGAGGGTCATGGGAAGGAGAGTTCCGAAGGGCGGGGGCTGCGACTTACTTCTTCTTTTCGTCCCAGCCGCGCGCCTTCTCGATGCGATCGAGGGCGGCGATGGGCGCGAAGGAAGCCGGGACGACGTTGAACTTGGCGAGGTACTTGAACGCGCGGTTCACGGATTGAATCTCGCCCTTGCGTTTCTCCTGCTGATCGGTGGCGAGCGCGCTGGTTTCCGCGACATAGCGCGCGGCCATCGTCTCGACGGCGCTGGTGGCGGCCGGCTCCTTCTCGTAGACGAGCGATTCAGCCAGGCGCAGCATCTCGGCGGTCGGGGTGGCCTTCAACGCGGCCGCTTCGCGGCGGAGACCGGCGGCGATCTCCTTGCGCTTAGCGGTCGTCGCTTCGGCGGTCAGCACGCCGTCGGTTCCGCCTTCAATCGCGCGCGGCGGCAGCTCGCGGTACCAGATGTTGCGGAAGCGAACGGGATTCCCGTGGTCCTGCAGCTTGAGCGGTCCCTTCTCGGGAAACGGCCGGGACACGGATCGTTTCATGTGGCCGCCGGGGCCCTCGAGCGGTGTGTGATCCTGCATGAGGACGCCGTTGCAGAAAACTGTGAGGTAGCCGGGATCGATCAGCTTGCCGTTCTGGTAAATGGGGCGGCGGAAGATGATGTCGATCGACTGGAACTCGCCGGGCGGATGGAGCGCGTTGGCGAGCGGCGGATTGATGCCGTAGACCGATGCCGCGAAGCCGTCCGCGTAGGTCGGGTTGTTGTAGTTGTCGAGGACCTGGACCTCGGCGAGTCCCATCAGAAAAATGCCGCTGTTGCCGCGACCCTGGCTGTCGCCCTGCACCTGCTTCGGCGCGGCCCACTCGACGTGGAGCTGGATGTCGCCAAACTGCGACTTGGTGCGGATGTATCCGGATTTCGGTACACACTCCATCGCGCCGTCCTTCACCACCCATTTCGTCGGCGGCGCGGGCACTTCCTTCACATCAGACTCCCACTGGGCCAGCGACTCCGCCGTGCCGTCGAAGAGCACGATCGCATCGGACGGCGGCTTGCCGGGCTTGTCGGCGGTGCTGTAGGTGCCGGGCTCCACGCGCTTCGGCTGCGGCCGGTTGCGATCGTGGATTGCCCAAGGGTGGTGCTGATCGGGCGGGTCGCCGTAGAAGGGACTGCCGGTGGAGACCGCGCTGCTGCCGGGCGCGGCCAGAAAGAGCAGGGGCGAAACGGTGAGGGCGAGGGTGCGAATGTTCATGACGTCCATCGGGGCGATAAGGGGTGCCTTCGCAGGGCGAAAGCCGTTCGCGTGCATCCAAGCGGACGTGGCCACCGGGGAAAGGGAAAACGGAGCGCGCGCGTCACGTGCCGGGGAGGGAGCCGCGCGACGGCCTCCTGGCTATTTCGGCAGACGGACGGTGAAACGCGCGCCGCCGCCGGGCGCGTCGTCGACGGTGATCGTGCCACCGTGGGCTTCCACGATGGCCTTCACCATGCTCAACCCGAGGCCGAGCCCGCGCTGGGAGCGGCTGGCGTCGCCGCGGTAAAGCCGGCGGAAAATGGCTTCGCGCTCGGCCAGCGGAACGCCCGGACCGTTGTCGCTGACGGTCACCATGACCGCCGTGGCTTCGTCGCGCGTCGCCAGCGTCACGCGGCCGCCGACGGGTGTGTACTTCAGGGCGTTGTCGAGGAGGTTGTTGACGGCCTGGCCGAGGCGGATCGCGTCGGCGGAAAGTTCGGCGGCCGCGGGCTGTTCGAGCGCGACCTGAATCCGCTTTTCCTCGGCGACTTCGCGGTAGAGATCGGCGGCGCGCTCCGTGAGCGTGCGCACGTCGATCATGTCGCGGTTGAGTTTCAGCGCGCCGGCTTCGGCGGCAGAGATGTCGAGCAGCGTTTCGAGCAGGTGGAGGACGCGGTCCGATTCGTTGACGCAGTCGGCGAGGGCGGCGCGGGCTTCGGCCGGGTCGCCGGCGTCCTGCATGGCGAGTTCGGCCGTGCCGCGCAGGCGCGTCAGCGGCGTGCGCAGATCGTGGGCGAGATTGTCGAGCGTCTCGCGCAGCACGCGCACGTGGGTCGCATTCTTGTCGAGCAGGGTGTTGAGCTGACGGACCAGCACGGCGAGTTCGCCGGTGCCGCCGGGGCCGGCGACGCGCGCGGAGCTGTCCCCCGTCTCGATGATGCGTTGCGCGGTGTCCGACACGGCCCGCAATGGCCGCGTCGCGCGCCACGCCAGCAGCGTGCCGACCGCGACGGAAAGGATCAGCGCGGCGCCACCCACGGCGGCAAAGGCACCGCGTAACGGCAAAAGCAATACCGCGCGGCTGTCGAGCAGCCGGCCGACCTGCAGCTGCCAGCCGTTGGTCCACTGCCGCGTGGCGATGGTGTAGTCGCGCAGCGCGTTCTGCGGCAGGCGCAGCGTCTGGATCTCGCGCGTGACGGTGAGGTCGCCGACGGGGATTTGCTGAATCTGGGTTTCGATCCAGTCGGCGGGCCACTTCTGGTAAACGGCGCTGCCGTCGGGCCGCATCAGCCGCACGAAGAACGCGCTGGCGTTGGGCGAGGAGTTGTTGTCCACGCGGGCCCGCAGTGCGGCGATGTTGCCCCGCTCGAAGGCCTCGGAAAACTCCTCGGTCTGGCGGATCAGCGCGGCGCGTTCGCGGGTGTCGAGGGCGTCGGCGAGCAGCCAGTAAAGGACGCCGAAGAGCAGCGCCGCGCCGACGGCGAAAACGAGCGCGTATTGAAACGCGAGCCGCAGCGCGAGGGACTGGCGCAGGCGCCTAAGCATGGCCGTGGGGGCGGAAGATGTAGCCGACGCCGCGCACGGTTTCGATGCGCTTGTGGTCCGGATCGATCTTGGCGCGGAGGCGCGACATCACCACGTCGACGACGTTCGTCTGCGGATCAAAACTGTAGTCCCACACGTGCTCGAGGATCATCGTCTTGCTCACCGGGCGGCCCACGTGACGCAAAAGAAAAGCGAGCAGCGAAAACTCGCGCGGCTGCAGTTCCACCGGCTGGCCGGCACAGGTGATTTCACGCGTCACCAGATCGAGCGTGACGTCGCCGGCGGTCAGCCGGGTCGTTTCCGGCGATGAGGTCGCGCGGCGGATCAACGCCTGCACCCGCGCGACGAGTTCGGAAAATGCGAACGGCTTCGTGAGGTAGTCATCGCCTCCCGCCTGCAGTCCGCGCACGCGATCATCGACTGAGCTCTTCGCGCTCAGGAATAATACCGGCGTGGCCTTGCGGGCGGCGCGCAGGCGTTTGACGAGGCTGATGCCGTCGAGCTGCGGCAACATCACGTCCACAATCGCCGCGTCGTAGTCCGTCGAGTCCGCGAGCGCGAGACCGGTCTCGCCGTCCGGAGCGTGGTCCACGGCGTAGCCGGCCTGCTTCAGGCCGCGCACGACGAACGACGCAATTTTGGCATCATCTTCGACGACGAGGACGCGCATAGACGGGCAAAGGGTCGAGGGTGATGCGGCGAGGGTCGAGGAGTTTGTGAAGTGCCACGGATAACGCCGAACCCGGCTCAGCGGCGGCGGCAAAAATACACCCCGGTTGCGTGAAGCAACCGGGGTGACCACCTGTCACAACTAACTTCGCTGTACCCAAAGTTATTCCGAGGCGTTCTTGCTGGCGTCGGTTTCGTCGACGACCACGAAGCTGGTGCTGCCGCGGGAGAAGAGGCGCAGGAGTGTCTTCTTCCCCTCGGCCTTGAGGCTGAGGTCGACGGCGTCCTGGGCCGACGTCACGGGCTGCTTGTTGATCTCGAGAATCACGTCTCCGGCGCGGAGACCGGCCTTCGCGGCGGGCGAAGCGGGATCGACGTTCGTGATGACGGCGCCCTTCAGGCGGGCCGGCAGGTTCAGCTGCGAGCGCATCTGCGGGGCGAGGTCGTCGACGTGCACGCCGTTGAGCACGCCCTCGTCGTTCTTCGCGAGTTCCTCCGGGTCGGCGTTGCGGCCGTTGCGATGGCCGCGGGCGACATTGCCCGGACGTTCGGCGGCGGTGAGCGTGAGCTCCTCGGGCTTGCCGTCGCGGATGATGTCGAGCGTGAGCTTCGTGCCCGGCGAGACGGCGCCGACGCTGAACGTGAGCCGATTCGAATCTTCAATCGGCTGGCCGTTGACCGCGGTGATCACGTCGCCGTTCTTGAGTCCGCCCTTGGCCGCCGGGCTGTCCGGTTGCACGTCCGCGACGAGCGCACCCTTGCGCGCCTTGAGTCCGAGCGATTCGGCGAGCGTGGGCGTGATGTCCTGCGCGCCGACACCGAGGTAGCCGCGTACGACTTTTCCGTTCTTCACGAGGCCGTCGGCGACCTGACTGACGAGATTCGCAGGGACCGCGAGACCGACGCCCTGGAAGCCGCCGGTGCGGCTGAGGATCGCGGTGTTGATGCCGATGAGGCGGCCTTCGACGTCGACGAGTGCGCCACCGGAGTTACCCGGATTGATCGCGGCGTCGGTCTGGACGAAGTCCTCGTAATCAAGGCCGAGGCCTGGACGGCGGCCCTTGGCGCTGACGATGCCGGTCGTCACCGTTTCGCCGATACCGAAGGGGTTGCCGATGGCGAGCACGCGGTCACCGACTTCAATCTTGCCGGAGTCGGCAAACGTGATCGCGGGTAGGTCGGTGGCGTCCACCTTGATGACGGCGATGTCGGTCTGCGGGTCGCGCCCCACGACGCGGGCCTTGAGCTCGCGGCCGTCGTCGAGGGCGACGATGACCTCGTCGGCGCCTTGAACCACGTGATTGTTGGTGGCGATGAAGCCGTCGGCGCTGATGATGACGCCCGAGCCGAGACCGCTCTGCGGCGGCTGCTGGACTTCCGGCACCTGACCGCCGAAGAACTGGCGGAAGACCGGATTGTCGAAGCCGGGGAACTGGTTCGGATTCGCGGCGACCTTGCGGGCCTTCGTGCTCGTGGTGATTTTCACCACGCTCGGGGCGACGCGTTTGACGACGCTCGAGAAGCTTCCGGTTTCGAGCGGGCCGCGGTTGACGGGTTCGGAGTCGCGTTTGACGTTGACCGCGGGTTTCGCGGGGGTGCCGGCAGATTGCGCGCCGGCGGCGAACGCGCCCGCGAGAGCGAGTGCGCCTGCAGCCCAGAGGGCCTTCCGGCGGTTAAAGAGAGAGTGTGAAGAGGAAGTGAAGGTGTTCATGGTTGCTTTCGATGCCGGTGAAGATGCCACACCGTTGTGTCGGGGACCTTTCGCGGGCATTACAGAATTGTAAGGTTTGCACCGGGATTGGAATTGGGTGGTCGGGCGGCGAACCGGGGATTCCTTGGTCCTGAGCACGGCTTCCCATGGTGAAACCCTTTCTCCTTTTCTTCGTTGCGTTGTTGCTGGGCGACGCGATGGCCGCCCCCGCGCCGGCTCTGAAACCGCCGCTGCAGCGGACGATGCTCGGCGTGCAGAATGGCTGCTTCGTCGAGACCGTCGCGTTTCTGGATCAGTGGAACGAGGTCCGCGGGCCGGACGCGTGGGCGCGCCTGTTGCAATGGGGCGCGCGGGCCGACGAGGAAGTCGTGATGGGGCACGCGGTCGCGATCTGCGAATCAGCCGGGGTGCTGTGGTGCTGGGATGTCAATTACGGCTGGACCCGCCTGCCGATGGACGCGGCGCAGCGTGAGAATGTGGATACGGTCGCGGCGCCGGTGTTGCGGCGGTATCCGAAAGTCCAGGCGCGCTACCCGACGTACCGGGCCGATTTTCCGCAGACGCCCACGGCGTCCCCGCCGGTGGCGCAGCCGGCGCAGGCCAACGCGTCGCTGCGCGACGCCAGCATCGTGGGCGCGCAACTTGCCAAGCGAAGGCCGGTGAACGTCGTGCGCTTCACACACGGCGCGGGCGAGGAGAAGACCGAGAGCGCGGCGGTCGTATTCGTGTTTCATGGACGTTACTGCGTCTACTCGCCCGAGATGGGCACTGTGCCGTTCCGCGTGCGCGGCGATGTCGCGAACTTGCGGCTGATTCAGGATCTGCTCCGCCGGGCGTTTCCGGGGGCGGGGAACGTGCGGAAGCTGTGAGCTGAACTCTGCGGCTCAGGGACCTTGCGCTTCACCGCGGAGAGCGCGGGTTGGGCGAAAGGTGCGACGATAGATTCCCTTCGGGGTGAAATCGATCGCGGTTTGCGTTCGACGCGTGACCGGGCGTGGTGGCGAGCGTGAGCGACTGGCCCAGCTGCCACTCGCTGGCGCTCGTAGCCACGGGTGCGCGCGCGACACCGGGGCAAAAAAAGAGGCCGGTCGCAGGACCGGCCTCGGGAGGGAAGGGAATATTAACGCGAACTCAGCGCATTCTGGCGAACGTCGCCTGCAGCAGGGCTAGGTCGGGGGCGTTCTTGGTTTTCTCGCGCGCCGCTTTGACGAGGCCCGCCTCGAGGTCGTTCTTCGTCGGCCGCTTGTTGTTCTCGTAGAAAACACCGAACGCGCCGGGCCAGGCCTGCGAGGCCAGCTTGAACGCCGCGACCTCGTCCGTGGTATCGTGACGATTGGCATCCTCGGCGGAGCCGTCGTTCTTCTTCTCATCGATCAACGTGAACGTCCCGCCCTTGCGCGGCACGGCGGCGTCGAACGCGCCTTCGTAGAACTCGACGCACTCGGACAGGATTTCGACGACCGAGAAGCCCTTGTGCTTCGCGGCGCGGAGCATCATGTCGACCATGTGGTTCACCTGCGTCGCGTGGCTGCGGGCCACGAAGGTGGCGCCGCTGTTGAGCAGCGTGCGCATGGGATTGATCGGTTGATCGATCGCGCCGGTGGGATCGGTCTTCGTCTTGAAGCCGATGGGCGAGGTCGGGGACGTTTGTTTCTTCGTCAGACCGTAGACCGAGTTGTCCATGATCACGTACGTCAGGTTGACGTTCTTGCGGGCCGTGTGGACGAGGTGATTGCCGCCGATCGAGAAGCCGTCGCCGTCACCGCCGAAGACGAAGACGTGGAGGTCGTCGCCGCCGAGGCTGATGCCGGCGGAGAACGGCAGGGAGCGGCCGTGGATGAAGTGGCCGCCGTGCGTGTTGACGAAATACGGGAAGCGCGACGAACAGCCGATGCCGGCGAACGTCACGATCTTCTCGTGCGGGTACTGGAGTTTCTCCAGCACCCGGTAGAACGAGGCCAGGACGGCGAAATCGCCGCAGCCGGGGCACCACGTCGGATGATCGGCGGTGAGAATTTTCTTCGTGAGCGGAGCGCCGGCCGGAGGCGGCGGAGTGGCTACAGCGGAAGCAGAGGACATGGGGTGAGAGGCGAGCGTTGAGAGAGGCGGGTGGAGTGGTGAGCGAACGAGTGACGACCGGTCGGGCCGGTCGCCGATTCGTCCGGTCGTGGTCAGGTGCGGGCGAGGGCGCTCTGGCGCGCGGTGCCGAGCGTGGCTTCGAGCGATGTGCTTTCGATGTGCTTGGCGACGCCGCTGACGATTTCGCTCACCTTGAAGGTGAGGCCGTCGGTCTTGGTGACGCTGACGATGTTCGGATTCGCGTAGCGGGCCCGGAGCATCATCGTGAACTGGCCGAAGCCGTAGAGGCCTTCGTCGTTGATTTCGGCGACCACGATCTTGTGGTAGCGGGCAAACGTCGCCTCGAGCCCGTTGGGCAGCGGATGGACGTGGCGGATGTGCATGTGGCCGGCCTTGACGCCGGCATTGCGGACGCGCGTGAGCGCCTCGCGGGCCGGACCCCAAGTGGAGCCCCAGGTGACAATCAACACTTCGCCGGCGCTGTCGCCCATGAGCTCGGGCGCGGGCAGGGAGGCGGCGAGTTGCTTGATCTTGTCGCGACGCTTGGCCGTCATCTGCGTGTGCAGTTTGGGACTGCCGGTCGGATGGCCGAGTTCGTCGTGCTCGAGGCCCGTGACCGTCGGATACTTGCCGCTTGCGATCTTGGAGCCGGCCGGAGCGTGCTGCGTGATGCGATCGAGCGGATACGGTTTGAAGTCGGTGCCGCGCTCGGAGTGATCCGGCGTGGGATTCACCATGAGCTTCGCGAGATCGGGTTCATCGAACGCCTCGATGCGGCTTGAGAGCGCCATGTCGGTGAGAATGAACACCGGTGTGGAATACTCGCGGGCGATGCGAGCCGCCTCGATGGCGATGTAGAAACAGTCCTCGACGTTCTTCGGGGCGAGGATGACGCGCGGAGTGTCACCGTGGCTGCCGTAGATCGCCTGCATCAAATCGCTCTGCTCGACGTTGGTCGGCATGCCCGTGGACGGGCCGCCGCGCTGCACGTTGACCACGATCAGGGGCATTTCCGCCATGACCGCCCAGCCGAGTGCCTCCATTTTCAACGAGAGGCCGGGACCGGAACTGCCGGTGATGGCGAGGCGGCCCGTGTAGGAGAAGCCGAGGGCGGTCGAGATCGCGGCGATCTCGTCTTCGCACTGCACGAAGAGGCCGTTGTATTTCGGAAACTCGGCGCGCAGCGTCTCCATGATGGAGGACCACGGCGTGATCGGGTAACCGGCACCGTGACGCACCCCGGCGGCGATCAGGCCGTAGGCGACGGCCATGTTGCCGTCCATCGTGACCTGAGGCCGGCCGCTCGGGGCCACGCGCCCGTCGGCGACGTCGGCGGCTTCGAAGCGGAAAAAGAGATCGCGCAGATTGTTCTGCGGCCAGCCGTACCCGGCGTCGAAGGCGAGCATCGCGTTGCGGACGACGTCCTCGTTCTTCCCACCGAAGCGCTCCTTGATCAATGCGCCGAGCTTGCCGACATCGAGGTCGAAGATGCGCGCAATCAGGCCGAGGACGTAGATGTTCTTGCCCTTGTCCTTTGACGTGCCGCCGACGGCCTCGACGGTGCCGGTGGTAATCGGAACCGGGACGTTCGTGAAGCGGTTGTCGTCGGCGTTGGGTTTGACGTGATCGGTGTCGTAAATGAGCACGCCGCCCGGCCGCAGGGAGTTGATGTGGGCGTCGTAGCTATGCTGGTAGAACACCACGAGCATGTCAGCGCGGTCGCCGGAGGAGAGGATCTCGCCGGTGCCCATGCGCACTTGGAAAATCGACGGTCCGCCCGAAATGGTCGACGGAATCGTCATGTAGGTCATCACATCCTGGTCACTGCGACCGGCGAGCCGGGCGAGGAAGCCACCGATGGACTGAATTCCGTCCTGCGAATTGCCCGCAAGGCGAATGACGACGTCGTGAATGGGACGGGCGGTGCCAGCGGAACTCGCGGCGCCTCCCGGGGTTTCGGGGGTGTTTGGGCTGACCATGAGAAGAGGGGAGAAGGTGGCCGTTGCCGGCGGCGAGTCAACGAGCGCTGGCCGTCGGTTTGGGCTTGATAAGAGATTAGTTGTGCGGAGCGAGAAGGGCAGAAGGACCGATAATGCAGTTGTCGACCCGCGCAACCGTGCGCTTAAGCCCGGATCGACACGAGTCCCAAGTGTCCGCACATCGCCGGGTTAGTCGCGCGGGCTGTGAAGGCGTTCAATCGTAGAACAGCACGCACACGCAGGAGGGAACGGCCGCCGTGGCCGGCATGCGGGTGAGACGGCCGCTCTGCGGGTCGACGCGAAAAACCGTGATGACGGGCGTGTCCTGGTGTCCGCAGACCAGCCAGCGGCCATCTGGCGACAGGGCGAAATTCCGCGGCGTCCGGCCGCCCGAGGGCACTGTTTCCACCGGCATGAGCCGGCCGGAGGCCGAATCGACGCCAAAGACGGCGATGCTGTCGTGACCGCGATTCGAGCCGTAAAGGAAGCGGCCGTTCGGATGTACGCGCACCTCGGCGGTCGTGCTCGCGCCTTTGAAATCAGCGGGTAACGTGGTCACCGTTTGCCGCACCGTGAGCGCCCCCCGGGTCGCCTCGTAGTCGAACACGGTGATCGTGCTGTCGAGTTCGTTGATCACGTAGCCGTGCCGGCCGTCGGTGCCGAACTTGAAGTGCCGCGGTCCGCTGGCCGGCGCGGTCGCGACGAAGGGCGGCGACGCTGGCGCGAGCCGGGCGTTCGCGGTGTCGAGGGCGTAAGAGTAAACGCGATCGAGACCGAGGTCGGCCACGATGACAAAGCGGTTGTCCGGCGACAGCGTGACGGAGTGGACGTGCGGTTTCTCCTGCCGGGTGGGATGCGGGCCGCGACCTTCATGCCGCATCAGGTGCGGTTCGCCCAGGCTGCCATCCGGCCGGAGCGGAATCGCGGCGACAAAGCCGTCGCGGTAATTGGCGGCGAGCAACACGCGGCCGGTGGCGTCGATTGCGAGATGGCTGGGCGGATTGACGGCGGTCGCCGTTGCGGGAGTCGCTGCGTTGGGGAGCGGAGTCAGGGTCGCCTTCGTCGGACTGACGGAAAATCCCCGCGCTTGGGTCGGAATCGCGTGAATGGCATAGAGCCGCGTCCGATCTGGCGTCAGGGTGATCCAGGCGGGATCGACGGCCGCGGCGACGAGTTCAGGCGCGGAAAGCGCGCCGGTCTCGCGGTCGAGTTGCACGGCATAGATGCCCTCGCTGGGGCCGTTGCGCGTGTAAGTGCCGAGATAGATGCGGTGGGAGGACGCCATGGCAAAAGAAAGACCGGTGGAGACCAGCAGGCCGACGCCGAGTGCCCGGCGGAGGTGCCGACGCATGCTCTCGGGACGGGCGCGGGCGCTCACGGCGAGGCCGGCCGGGGAAACGGTGAGGCCGAATGGGCGAACGACGCCGGTGCCGGCACGGGCTTGCCGTCGAGCGCTTCGCGGAAATGCCGCCGGCAGGTCGCGACGTAACGCTCGTTGCCGCCGATTTCCACTTGCGCGCCTTCGGTTGCGGCCCGGCCTTGCTGGTCGAGCCGGAGATTCATCGTGGCCTTGCGTCCGCAGAAACAGATCGTCTTGAGCTCGATCAGATCGTCGGCGATGCCGAGCAGCGTTGCGCTCCCGGGAAAGAGTTTGCCCTGAAAGTCCGTGCGCAGCCCGTAGCAGAGAATGGGAATGTCGAGGACGTCGGCGACCTCCGCCAGCTGCCAGACCTGATCCGGAGTGAGAAACTGCACTTCGTCGAGCAGCACGCAGGCGACCGGTTGGGCGGCGTGTTCCAGGCTCACGCGGGCGAAAATGTTGTCGGATCCGACGAGCGAGATCGCGCCCGAGCGAAGGCCGATGCGCGATTCGATGCGGCCGGTCCCGTAACGCGTGTCGATCGAGGGCGTGAAGAGCAGCGTGCGCATCCCGCGCTCCCGGTAATTATGGCTGGATTGCAGCAGCACCGTGCTTTTGCCGGCGTTCATTGCTGCGTAGTAGAAGTAGACCTTGGCCATGGACTCCGCGGACCATGACAACGGTTCGGCAAAAATCGAGACCGCCGTGCGTCGTTCGGGCGGCGCGGGCGTTTTTGTTTGCCTCGGCTTGGCGCGGACCGCGAACGTGAAACCCGTGTCCCACCCCGCACGTGTCATCCTGCTGCTGTTGCTCGTCGCGGTTTCATTCCTGAGGGCGACGGCTGCAAATGTCGGCACTCCCTCCGCCATTCAGCGCAGCCAGTGGAACGGTTTTGAGCGGCTCGATTTCACCGTTGCCGGCCGGCCGTGCATTCTCGTGCTACCGGCCACGGCGCCAGCCGGTCCCGCGAAGCCATGGATCTGGCGCACGGAATTCTTCGGGCACGAACCGCAGGTCGACGTCGCGCTGCTCCAGCGCGGCTGGCACGTCGCCTACATGGATGCGAAAAACATGTACGGCGGGCCGAAGGCGATGAGTCTCTTCGGCCAGTTCTACGCTCATCTCGTCGTTCACTTCGGACTCGCGAAACGCGTCGTGCTCGAGGGCTTCAGTCGCGGCGGGTTGTACGCGTTCAACTTCGCCGCCACGCATCCGACGCGCGTGGCCGGCCTTTATCTCGACGCTCCGGTCCTCGATATTCGCAGCTGGCCGGGGAGGAAGCCGGAGTCGAAGGAGTGGGCGGACTGCCTCGCGGCCTACGGCCTGACCGAGGAAACGCTCCCGGGCTTTCGCGGCAATCCGCTCGATCGCGTGATGGCGGTCGCGAAGGCCGGCGTGCCCGTGATCGCCGTTTGCGGCGCGGCGGATACGACCGTGCCGGTGGCCGAGAACACCGCGATTCTGGAGCAACGCTTCCGCGAGCTTGGCGGCACGATCGAGGTGATTCTCAAGCCGGGCGTCGAACACCACCCGCACAGCCTCGTCGATCCCACGCCGGTCGTGGACTTTCTGATCCGGCATGCGAAATTCTGATACCAATCGCTCCTTGCTTTTGGACTTTTGGATCGTTCGTGGCTACGAGCGCCAGCGAGTGGCCGTTCGGCCACTCGCTGGCGCTCGTAGCCACGGCTAAAGTCCAAAGGCAAAGGGCGATTGGTATGAGGCCTCGGGCGGGCCTGTGCCGGTGAAAGGTGAAGGTTGAAAGACCGGGCACGAGACCTCGCTGCAGCGCGTGGCTTCAACCTACAACGTTCAACTGGATTATCCCACCGATCGCTGCCTTCAGGTCGCTTCGTTCTCGTGCGTGCGTTCGGGTAACCACCACGAGGAGATTGCGGCGGCGGCGGCGATCGCGCTCACGCAGAGCAGCGCGTTGCGGAAATCATCGACGGGTGCGACCAGCCCAAAAACGATCGACGCGACCGCGGCCGCGATCCGACCGATGTTGTAGCAGAAGCCGGCGCCGGTGGTGCGGATAAGCGTCGGAAACAGCGGCGGCAGATACATCGTAAAAAGTCCGAAGACGCCCCCGAAGAAACCTCCGACCGGCAACCAGAACCAGGCCAGCGCCCCGAAGCCGCGGGGCACGATGTAAGACGCGAAAATTCCGCCGGCGAGGCCGATGAACATGATGACAATCGCGCGACGGTTGCCGAGTCGCCGGGCGAGCCACGCGGCGCCGAAGTTGCCGAGGACGGACGCGGCGTTGAACGCGAAAAAGGCGGCTGAGACCAGCGCCGTGACCTCGGCGGCCGGGGTGTGGGCATCGGCGAGCACTTTGCGCAAATGCTGGGTTTGCCAGAAGAGAAACAGCCACCACGCGGAGAGCCCCAGGGCGCACACGAGCGTGGTGCGGAGTGTGGTGGAGAGCACCTCGCCGCGAAACAGCGCGAGCGCGCCGGGCTTTTTTTTCACCGTATGGCCGGCCTGCTCCCACGTCGCCGGTTCCGGCACATGTTTGCGAATCCAGAACACGAGCAGGGCCGGAAGCACGCCAATGAGAAACACCCAGCGCTCCGAACCGGCGGGCATGTAGGTCATGAGCAGCCCGACGAACACGGCCCCGCCGAGTACCCCGACATTGACGCCGGTCTGAAGGACCGCGGCCATCCACGGACGCCACGCCTTGGGCCAGGTCTCGCTCAGAAGCGACGCGCCGACCGCCCACTCGCCGCCGATTCCGAGTGCGGCGACGAAACGGAAAATCATCAACTGCCACCAGGTTTCCGCAAAACTACAGAGACCGGTGCAAAGCGCGTAGGTGATGATGGTGAGGGTCAACGCGCGGCTGCGGCCGAGGAGATCCCCGATGCGTCCGAAGAACGCGCCACCCAACGCCCACCCGATGAGGAACGCCGCCTGGATGTAGGCCTTCTTTTCGTTGACCGCGGGATTCGAGGCGTCGGTCGTATGCAGTAACTGCATGACCAGCGGCCCGGCAACGAGCGTGTAGAGGTGCAGTTCCAGTCCGTCGAAGGTCCAGCCCAGCCAGGCGGCGATGCCGGACTTCCACTGCAGCGGAGAAAGCTCACTGAGACGGGTGGCTTCACGGGCGGGAGCCGCGGGCGCAACGTTGGGCTGAGACATGGGGTGTCGGGAGTGCGACACGCGCCCTACGTTCGCTCAAGCGCAGAATCGATCCGCCGTGGCGGGAGAATCTATTTCAAGGCCGCACAGACCTTGTGCCGCGGGCAGGTCACGAGGTGGTCGTTCACCATGCCGCTCGCCTGCATGAAGGCATAGCAAATCGTCGTGCCCACAAATTTGAAACCGCGCTGCAGCAGATCGCGGCTCAGCGCGTCGCTCTCCGGTGAATGCGTCGGCACGTCCTGCATCTTCCGGCGGCGATTCACGATCGGCTTTCCGCCGACGAAACTCCACAGATGGCGGTCGAAGCTGCCGACTTCCTCCTGCACGCGCAGCACCGCCTGGGCGTTGGCGATCGTGGCGGCGACTTTGAGCCGGTTACGCACGATGCCGGGGTTTGCCAGCAGCGCTGCGACCTTGGCGGCCTTGTAGCGCGCCACCTTGGCGACATCGAACTGGTCAAACGCCAGCCGGTACGTTTCGCGTTTCGCCAAGACGATCGACCAGCTGAGGCCGGCCTGCGCACCCTCGAGCGTCAGCAGTTCGAACAGGGCGCGGTCATCATGGAGTGGAACGCCCCATTCGGCGTCGTGATAGGCGATATCGAGATCCTTCTGTGGCCAGGGGCAGCGGGCTGAGGTGGTCATTGCAGGTGAACGCTAGCGGAATGATCTGACAGCGGTGTGTCAGCAGCACTCGCATCATGGAAAATAAAAAAGGCGCGGGTTTGAAACCCGCGCCTCTCTGGACCTGGCAAGCCTTGCCCGGATCAGCGTGCGCTGGACGCCGACCGCGCGTTCTGCGGCGTAATGCCGAAAAATTCCACGATGTGCCCGACATCCGCATAGCCGCGGGCGCGCAATTTTTCCTGCACCGCTTCAATCGTGCGCCGCAATTCCTCGGCCGTGGCGGCATCGAGCTCCTCCACGCGATTCGTCGTCTTGCACACCACGTGATAGCGCGTCGGCTGGCCGAGATTGATTTCGTAGAGTGCGGTGCCGTTGTGGAAAAACGCCCGCCGCACGAGGCCGATCTCCTCGAAGGCCGCCATGCAGCGGTAAACGGTGACGAGATCGCAGTTGGCGACGCCCACGTCCTCGTGGATCTGCTCGATGCTCGTGGGCTGCTCGCGCTTGTTCAACGCGGCGAGAATCGCGAGACGCGGTTGCGTGATCCGCAAACCGGCGGCGCGTAACTTGGTCGTCGCGAGCTCGACCGCGGAGGGGGAGCGCTGGGGCCGACTGTTGCCTGACAGGGGGTGGTTTGTCTGGGTCGAGGCGATCATTTTTACAGCATTGTGACAATGCCTAGGGGAATCTTCCAGATAATTACCGGGTAGCAATACTACGCATTTTCGGCCGTTACGGAGCGGGGTTGCAGGACGCTGCGCGGTGTGCCAACGTCCGCCTCGGCTCTCATGCAAACTCCGGATTTCAACGAGATCGTAACGCTTATCTGCAAGGAAGACCCTCGCTTTGACCGCAAGGCGTACGATTTCGTCCGGCTGGGCTTGGATCATACGGTGAAGGAGTTGCGGAAAAAGAACGCGGTGCGGGCGGAAAAGTCGCGTCATGTCACCGGGCCCGAACTGCTGGAAGGCTTGAAGGTGTACGCGCTTGATCAGTTCGGTCCGCTTGCGAAGACCGTGCTCGATGCCTGGGGCATCCGGCGCTGCCGCGATTTCGGCGACATCGTTTTCAACCTGATCGAGTACAATGTCTTCTCGAAGACGGAAAACGATCGGCGCGAGGACTTCTCGGACATCTTTGATTTCGACGATGCGTTCGTGAAACCCTTCCAGCCGGCGCGCCGGCCGCGCGGTGCTTCCGCGGCGGAGGCGTTTGGCGCCGCTTGATTTCTCGCCGCGCGCCGTGATTCGCTGGGCCTTGCGCCGGCGGATCGGCTGCGCCGTCTCCCTTCTCCATGCCAAAATCGTATTCCGCCTCCGGTGATCTGGGACTGCTCGATGCCTTCTGGCGCGAGCCTGTCGAACGCGTGGTGCTGCCGAACGGTCTCACGTTGATCATGAAGCGCGATACGTCGGCTGCGCTGGCGTCAGTCCAGGTGTGGGTCAAGACCGGCAGCGTGCATGAAGGCGAGCACCTCGGCGCGGGACTCTCGCACTACGTGGAGCACATGCTCTTCAAGGGCACGGAGCGTCGGGCCGGGCGCGAAATCAGCGCGACGGTGCAGGCGCACGGCGGCTACATCAACGCGTACACGACCTTTGATCGCACGGTCTATTACATCGATCTGCCGAGCGAACACACCGGCGTCGCGCTCGATCTGCTGGCCGACGCCGTCCTGCATTCGACCTTGCCCGCGGATGAAGCCGCGAAGGAGAAGGACGTCATCCTGCGCGAGATCGCGATGACCAAGGACGATCCGGACAACCGCCTCTGGGACGCGGTCTTTGCCGCGGCGTTTCGCGAGCATCCGTATCGCCAGCCGATCATCGGGCACCGTGACATTTTTTCCACCGTCACGCGCGAGGATCTGAACGGCTACTACCGTGCGCGGTATGTGCCGAACAACCTGGTCGTGGTCGTCGTCGGCGACATCGATCTCACGGCCACGCGGGCGCTGGTGGAGCAGCATTTCGGCAGCGCGCCGCGCGTGCGCCTGGCTCCGGTGCTGGTTCCGGCCGAGCCGCCACAGCTCGCGCCGCGCACGGAGCAGCGCTTCGAGGACATCGAGCTGACGCGTGCCGTCATGGCCTGGCCGATACCGGGACTCGCGCACGCCGATGCGCCCGTGCTCGATTTGCTCGCAATGGTGCTCGGGCACGGCGACAGCTCGGTGCTGTGGCAGGAAGTCCGCGAGAAGGCGGGCCTCGTCCACACGATCGATGCGTCGGCCTGGAATCCGGGCTCGACGGGTTTGTTCTGTATTTCGTTTTCGTGCGACGCGGACAAGCGCGTGGCGGCCGAAGCGGCGATTCGCCGCACCTTGCTGGCGTGCGCGCAGCGCGGTTTCACCGCGGCGCAGCTCCGGAAGGCGATGCGCCAGCTCGTGGTCGGCGAGATCAACTCCCGAAAGACGATGAGCGGACAGGCCTCGCGACTCGGCGTGGCCGAGGTGGTCGTGGGCGATCTCGATCACAGCCGGACGTTCTTCGCGCATCTGCAGGCCGTGACGCCCGTGGAGGTGCGCCAGGCGCTCACCACGTATCTCGCCGCCGAGCGGCTGACGGCGGTGTCGCTCAATCCCACTGCGGCCGCGATCGCGCCCGTGGCGTCGGCGTCCACTTCGAGCAGCCAGTCTGATTTTTCCGAAGTGCGCCTGCCGAATGGCGTGCGTCTGCTGCTGCAGCCCGATCACCGGCTGCCCAATGTGCACCTCCGTTTTCTGATGCAGGGTGGCGCGCTGTTTGAAGACGCGGCCAAGCGCGGCGCGACGGCGTTGCTGGCGACAATGCTGACGAAGGACACGCGCCGGCGGACGGCGGCGGCAGTGGCGCAGTACATCGAGGAGATCGGCGGTTCGTTCTATCCGTTCTCGGGCAACAACAGTCTTGGTCTCGGAGCAGAGGTGCTCCCGCCGGACATCGATCGGGCCATCGCGCTGATGGCCGATGCCGTCCTCGCGCCGACCTTCAAGGCGGCGACGTTCAAGTTGGAACGCGATGCGCAGGTCGCGTCGTTGCAGCAGGACGATGACGACGTCGTCACGCTTGCCCGCAAGCGCCTCCGTGAAAAATTCTTTGGCGCGCATCCGCTGGCGCTCGATCCCCACGGCGATCAAGCCGGGGTGAAGGCGCTGACGCCGGCCGATCTCGCAGCGTTGCACCGCCGCCTCTGCGTGGGGTCGAACGTCGTGCTGGCCGTCGCGGGCGATTTTGATCCGCGCAAGCTCACGGCGAAATTGAAGCGGTTCCTGGCGCGGATTCCCAAGGCGAAGACGGCGGCGGCGCGCTGGGAAACGGACTCTCCGAGTGCGCTGCCGGCGACCGCCGGGGACTTCGTTGAAACCCAGCCGCGCGAGCAGGCCGTCGTGTTGCAGGGCTTTCCCGGACCGCGGGTCAACTCGAGCGATTTCTACGCCAGCGAAGTGATCGACGAGTTGTTCAGCGGGATGGCGTCGCGCCTGTTCGAGCGCGTGCGCGAGGAAAAGGGGCTCGCTTACTTTGTGCGTTCTGGGCGCGTGACCGGACTCGATGCCGGCATGTTTTACTTTGTGGCCGGTACCCAACCCGGACGCGAGGGCGAGGTGCTGGCGGAAATCGATGCGGAGATCGCGCGCGTGCAGGCTGGAGCGGTGGAACCGGCGGAATTGACGCGCTGCCAGACCCGGCTCAAGGCGGCCCGGCGGCAGAGCCTGCAGACCAATTCGTCCCGCGCGATGCAGGCCGGACTCAATGCGTTGCAGGGCCAGCCGGTGAACGATTGGAAAAACTACGACGCCCACATTGATGCCGTGACGCTGGCCGAGGTGACCGAATTTGCGCGCCGACGCCTGGCCCGCGCACTGCGGACCCAGTTGGTGGTGAGGCCATAACACCTGCGCCGGCGGGCGTATCCAGAATCCGGACGACGCCCTGCCGCCCGGGCGGGCTGACCACGCCGGCTGCGCGTGTATGCAAAGTATTTGAAGTTTCAGTACTCAGCCGGACTCATGCAGTAGTCGCCAAAGAGGGCACCGTTAGGCGTCGTTGATGGTGTGAAACATAAGACGACGTTAACGCCCCAGACGGAGGCGAACCAAACGGTGCGGCTGGATTTGGGCACCAAAAGTGGCGTGCAGTCGATGCGGATCGGCTTCACCGACCAGCGCCTAACGGCGCACGGGGGGCTGGCGGTGTGGACGAGTTTTGTGGAGGAAAGCGGGCTGCGGGAGAAACTCGCCACGGTGCTGCCGCATGCGCCGACGAGCCCCAACGCCTACGATCCGGTGGACACGGCGCTGGGTTTTATCGGCGGGATTCTCTGCGGGGCGGACAAGCTGGCGCGGGTGGCGCATCTGGCGCACGACCCGGCCGTGGCGGAGGTGCTGGGCATCGAAGCGGTGCCCAGTCAGTCGACCCTCTCGCGATTCTTCGCGGCCTGCGGTCGAGCCGCCTGCGAAGAGCTCGGCGGATTGCACGCCTGGGTGTTGGGCGCTCTGCCCGCCCGCGCCGAAGGCTACACGTTGGATTTGGACTCCTTTGCGCTGGTGCACGAAGACGGGCGCCAGGAAGGAGTGCGCGTCGGCTACACCCGCAAGGGGCTCAAGCCCTGTCACCGCCCCATCGTGGCCGCGATCGCCGAGGTGCCCCTCGTCGCCAACTTCTGGTTACGCCCGGGCAACACCGCTTGCGTCAGTGCCGCGGACGTGTTTCTGGGCGACACCCTCGCGCGCTTGCCCGCGGGCGTGCGGATCGGCCTGGTGCGCGCGGACAGCGGTTTTTGCACCGAGAAGATGATTACTAAGCTGGAAGCGGAAAAACTCTCTTATGTGCTGGCGGCCGCCCTGCGTTCCCCAGTCCAGGCGCTGTGCCGCCACGACGAAGCGGCCTGGACGGCGACCGACGTGCGGGGTCTGGCCGTGCAGGAAGTGGCCGACGCGCGCGGCGGGCGTCTGATCGTCGTGCGCCAACGCAGTGCCGAGCGGCCGCACGCCGGCGGCAAGCAACTCATCGAGGTGCCCGGCTACAAGTTCCAGGCGCTGCGCACCAACCTGCCCGCCACCGTGTCACCCCTCGAAGTATGGCGCCGCTACAACGGCCGCGCCGACATCGAAAACCGCATCAAGGAACTTGGCGCGCAGTTCGGCTTGAAGGGTCTGTGTTGCCGCTCGTTTTGGGCGACGGAAGCGGCCTGTCACCTCGCCATCACCGCCTATAATCTCTGCGTCCGGCTGCAACAACGGCTCGGCCAGCCGCACCGCGCTGAACTCGGCACGCTCCGCCGGCAGCTCTTCACTTGCGCCGCCGTCTTCAGCCGCGCCGCCGGCAAGCCCACCCTCAAACTCGCCGTCGCCGGCGACAAGGCCCGCGCTTGGTGGCTCGCACTCCTGCGCCGCATCGCCGACCCAACCCACTGCGATGCAGTTGCCGCCCTCGGGGCCCGCGCCAGAAAACGCTCCATCCTCCATCCCTCAACTGCATGAGTCCGGCTCAGTTTGCGGGCACGTCCGAAACCTTCTGGCTTTTGTTTTCAATTCTACCAAGCTCGCCCCCGCTTATGAAAAAAACAGCCTCAAAACTCACCCTTATTGCCAGCTTGCTCGCTGTAGCGTGCATGGTCACGGCCCCCGCCCTCAACGCTGCTGACGACGCCGAAAAGGCCGCCAAGAAAGCCAAGAAGGCCGCCGCCGACCTCAAGAAGTACGACAAGAATAACAACGGCAAACTCGACCCTGACGAGGAAGCCGCCCTCAAGGCCGACGTCGAAAAGGCGAAGGCCGAGAAGAAGAAGAAAAGCTGAGTTGGCGATTCGTCCGAATCCCTTCAGCCCACGAGCCCCGGTTCAAAGCCGGGGCTTTTTCGTGTCCGATTCAGGTGATCGATTCATCGGACGAAGTGATACCAATCGCCCTTTGCCTTTGGACTTTAGCCGTGGCTACGAGCGCCAGCGAGTGGCCGTTCGGCCACTCGCTGGCGCTCGTAGCCACGATCGATCCAGAAGTCCAAAAGCAAGGAGCGATTGGTATGAGTACGTGAAACGCGCCGTCCAGCTTGAGCGACGAACGGCGAAAGAACGATCGCGGCCGCAAGCCCTCCGATTTTTCAACGTTCACCCTTCAACTCCTTGCTTCCGCGTTAACGTCTAAACCCTCAACGCTCAGCTCCGAACTTCCCGTCCGCCTTCAGCTCTTCTCCACGAATCCGCCGCTCCACTTCAACTTCGTGCGGACAACGGCGAAGTGAGAGTAGTCGGCGCGCTGCGCGAGCGGGAGTCGGCTCTTCGCGATCGTAATCTCGACCGGGCTGTGCGCGCTCACCTTGAGATTGCGCTGGCCGTCCATCGCGACCAGCAGGCGCGAGTCTTCGGAGCGGTTGTAAACCCGCAGCTTCACATTCTCGCGGAAAATGATCGAGCGGTTGCTGAGCGTGTGCGGGCAGATGGGCGTCATCGCGATCACGCCGGCCGAGGGATGCATGATCGGTCCGCCGGCGGAGAGATTGTAGGCGGTCGATCCGGTCGGGGTCGAAAAGATCAAACCATCACACGTGTAGTCGGTGACGAGCTCGTCGTCGGCATACACCTCGAGGCGCACGAGCCGAGAGTTCACCTCGTCCTTGATCAGCACGTCGTTCAACGCGAGGTCGTGCACTCCGTGTCCGGTGGAACAATCGAGCATGGCGCGGTGATCAATGCCGAAGGCTCCGGTGAGCAGCGTGGTGAAATGCGCCCGCGCCTCGTCGGAGGAAAACGTGGTGAGAAAGCCGAGACTCCCGCGATTGACGCCGATGATCGGCACTTGCGCGCGGGCGGATTCACGGGCCGCGCCCAGCAGGGTGCCGTCGCCGCCGATGACGCAGCACGCGTCGAACCCCTTCAGAAAGCCGGTCGGCAGCGGAAAACGCGTCGTGAGCTTGAAGGCCACTCCGCTCGCGCGCGCTACGGCGGCGAGTTCGCGCGCGAGCGCGGGTGCGCCTTCCTTGTTTTCGTTCACGACGAACGCGAGCTTGCGGATGGGTTTCATCAAAGAGGTGAGGCTAGCAAGGCCGCCGGCGGAGGCACAGCAAGAACTCCCGGTTGCCATCGGCGCCGGAAATCGGTGAATCGATCGCGCCCAACAGGTGCGCGCCCGCGAGTTCGCGCAATGCAAACTCGCGCACGGCGGCGAGGGCTGCCTCCTGCACCGCCGCGTCACGGATGACCCCGCGTCCCTTGTCGACCTCCGCCTTGCCGGCTTCGAACTGCGGCTTGACGAGCGCGACGAGCGTACCGCCTGCGCGCACCAGCGGCCACACGGCTGGCAGCACGGTCTTCAGCGAGATGAACGAAAGATCCATCACGACGACGTCGAAGGCGGAACGGGGCAGATCGGCGGCCTGCAGGTGGCGCGCGTTGATTTTCTCAAGATTGGTCACGCGGGGATCGCCGCGCAGTTTGGCGTGCAGCTGCGCGCGACCGACGTCGACGCACACGACGTCGGCGGCTCCCGCCTGCAGCACGCAATCGGTGAAGCCGCCCGTCGAGGCCCCGACGTCGAGCACGTGGGCGCCCTGAACGTTGAGGGAGAAGGTTTCGAGCGCGGCAGTGAGTTTTTCGCCGCCCCGACTCACGAACCGCGGTGGCTGCTCGACGGTGACGTCGATGTCGTCGGCGAACTCCTTGCCGGGTTTGTCGAGCCGCTCGGTTCCACGCAGCACGCGGCCGCTCATGATGAGCGCCTTCGCTTGCGCGCGGGAAGCGGCCAGGCCGCGCGCCACGAGGAGTTCGTCGAGACGGAGTTTATTCATCGGGTCGCGGATCGTTTCGGCAGGCGGGCGGGTAGCGGCAGCGTTTGCCGCACCGGCGACCAACAGGTCGTGCGTCCGCCGATCTCCGCGCGCGCGAGCGGTTGCCGGGTCTTCGGGCAGAGGCCGCCGTCTTCCCAGCGATGATGAAACAGCCACGTTTGCGGGATGCCGACGTTGAGATCCGCGGGCAATGTGTCGCCGCGTCCGGCGATCGCGTCGAGCGCGAGCCGGCACACGTGCCGGCACTCCTTCCACAACGTTCGCACTTCGGCCGGCGTGAGCGATCCGGCGGGGCGCGACGGATGCACGGCGGCGCGCCAGAGGATTTCGTCTGCCATCCAGTTGCCGATGCCGGGAAAACGTTCCTGCATGAGCAGCACGGCCTTGATGGGAGCACGGGCACGGCGGCGCAAAAAGATCGCAACGGCTTCCGGGGTGAAAGCGGTGCTGAGCAACGCCGGTGCAATCCGGCTCCACCATGGCGGCGCTTCGGTTCCAACGTGAAACTGCACGCGGCCGAACATCCGCGGATCTTTGAACACGAGCGCGCAGCTCGTCATGATCAGAACGAGGTGATCGTGCCGGCCTGGTGCATGATCGACGGGCGCAACTGAAAGCTCTCCGCTCATGCCGAGGTGGATGCCCAGCCACGCATCGCCGCTGAAACGGAAGTGCATCTGCTTCGCGGCGGCGGCGGACGAGATCAGGGTCGCGCCCGTCAACGCGCGGCGGAAAGCCGGCAGGTCAATGCCCCGCAGGACCTTTTTTGCGTCGTGGGTGAGCACGCGTGCCACGCGTTCGCCGGTGGCGGCCAGCGCCCAGCGCTTGCGGTAGAATTCGACTTCAGCGAGTTCCGGCATGGCGATTGTCGCTCACGTTGCGCGTGACTCGATGCGGCGCAACGATCGCCCGCTGAAAACGCGGCCCGCAGTGGCGGGCAGCTCCAACCGCCTCATGCGGATCGCTGGGCATTCGGATCGAGCGTGGCGACGAAGTCCAGGAGGCTCGGATAAATGGGCAGGTTGGGTCGACCTTGCGCGGCCCAACCGGCAGCATCGTATTTGCCGGTGCAGACGCCCACGGCGTGGATGCGGGCGTTGAGCCCTGCGTCGATGTCGCCGAGACGATCGCCAATCATCCAGCACTGCGCGGAATCGAGTCGGTGGCGTGCGATGCTCTCGAGAATGAAGCGGGGTGACGGCTTGCGGTAGACTTGGGGATCGTCCGGTCCCTCCGTCGCGATGCAGACATCGGTGAACAGCGGCAGCGGCAGGCCGAGCAGTTCCTCCATGCGGGTGTTGCAGCGATGAACGTCATCAATCGTGTACATCCCGCGGGCGATGCCGGATTGGTTGGTGAAAAGAAACAGCTGGAAGCCCAGCGCGAGCGCGCGGCGCAGGGCGTCGGTCACGCCCGGGATCAGTTCCACTCCGGCGGGATCCGCCAGATAGTGTTTGTCGAGGATGAGCGTGCCGTCGCGATCGAGGAAAAGGGCTTTGGCCATGGGGGCGCAGTCGGGGCGTCGCGCTAGCGATGATTGACGTAGTCGATCAGTTCCGTGGGCGTGACGGTGGCGGTGCCGATCTTTCCGACCACGACGCCTGCGGCGGCGTTGGCGAAGTGCGCCGCGGCCTCGAGCGTGGAGCCGGCGGCGAGGGCGAGGACGAGGCCCGCGAGCGATGTATCGCCCGCGCCGGATACGTCAAAAACTTCGCGTGCGGCCGTCGGAATCGTTTTCAGGATCCGGCCGTCGGAGCTGAGCAGCATGCCGTCCTCGCCGAGCGTGATCACGAGGTGCTTTGTCGCGTAGCGCTCGTGCAGCCGCGCGCAGACTTCGGCGGCGGGAAACGGCGTGTGCGGCGGCGGCTCGAGTTCGGCTAGTTGGAGCGCCTCGCGTTTGTTGGGCGTTATGAGGTCGAGCCCGTGAAACTTCAACCGGCGCTTCGGCTTCGGATCGAGCGCGACGAATTTCCCGGCCTTGCGCGCGAGCGAAGTCACGCGGGCAACGATCTCGTCGCTGAGAATGCCCTTCGCGTAGTCGGAAAGAATGACCGCATCGGCCGCGTCGATCTCGCGGGCAAGCAGGGTGTCGATTTGCGCGGCTGGAAACTGATATTCCGTGGGTGCCGCTTCACGATCGAGCCGGCATAGTTGCTGGTGTTGCACGAGCACGCGGGTCTTCACAATCGTCGGCGCGCTGCCAGGGGTGGCGATCGTGTCGATTTTTTTCCCGTGCAGAATCGAGGTCAGCTTCGCACCGGCGTCGTCCGCGCCGATGTAGCCCGCCACCGTGCAATGCGCGCCGAGCGAGGCGATGTTCAACGCGACGTTCGCCGCGCCGCCGGCGGTCCAGGAGTCGCGCGCGATGTCGACGACCGGCACCGGCGCCTCGGGCGAGATGCGGGTGGCGTCGCCCCAGATATAGTGGTCGAGCATGACGTCGCCGACGACGAGCACGCGCACCTTGGCGATTTTCTTGAGCAGCGGAGCCAGGCCTTTCATCAGAGTTCCCACGTGTAGGGATATCGCGAGAGCAGGGTGGCCGACTTGGGCGTGACCTGGACGACGTCTTCGATCCGGCAGCCGCCGAGGCCCGGGTAGTAGAGGCCGGGCTCGACCGTGACGACAGAGTTGCGCCTGAGGATGTAGTCGACGGCGCCGCTCACGCGGGGGAGTTCGTGGACGGCGAGGCCGAGACCGTGACCCGTGCCGTGGAAGAAACCGACGGAGCCCTGCGCGGTGCGTTTGGTCTCGAAACCGCGCGCGGTGAACACCTCGACGACCTTGCGGTGCACATCGCGGCCGTTCGCGCCGGGGCGGATCAGGCGCAGGGCCGCGAGCTGGGCGGCGCGCACCGCGGCGACGAGGGCGCGCTGGGCGTCGCTGGCGCGACCACGCAGGAACGTGCGGGTCATGTCACCGTGGAACCCGGTGCGCGTCACGCGCGGAAAAATATCGATTATGATCAGTTCATCGGGCCGCAGCGGACCGGAGCCGCGCTCGTGCGGATCGCAGGCCTGGTCGCCGCCGGCGACGATCGTGTTTGCCGAGACCGCGCCCGCCTCGAGGCAGGCCACTTCAATCGCGAACTTGAGCATCTCGCTCGTGAGCGTTTGGCCGCGATGAATGAGTTTGCGACCGCGCGGCTTGCTCGCGCGCAGGATGCGTTCGGCAGCGGCGAAGCCAAGGGCGCTGCAGCGGTTGCCTTCGCGGATGGCGGCCGTCTCGGCGGGCGTCTTGATTTCGCGCGCCGGAAAAAGCGGGCCATCCGCCACGACGAGGTCGAGGCCCAGCTCGAAGAGTTTCTCGTAGACGCCGGCGGGGAAATCCTCGGGGACCGTGAAACGCGTCTGCCGGTGATCCTTGGCGACGAGAATGATCACTTCGGCTGGTCCGACCTTGCGTTCCGGCCACAGGGCACGCGCGCGTTGGAGATAGGGCTCGAGCGGCAGGACGACGTCGAAGTCAGACGTCTTCTTCACGCGGCCGAACTCGAGCGCGCTGACGACGGCGTGTTTCTTCCCCCGCAGCTCGAACGCCACGAAGGCGTCGGGGACGTTCACCCGGCCAAAATAGAGCGCGTCAGGACTGCGTTCGGTGTCGGCAAAGAGGAGCGGCGGTGGAGGGTTTTTCCCGGGCACGGAAGAGAGTGGTTGAGTTGCGGCGAAGCGGCGATTAGCCACCGGCCCTGTGAAAAATGCAAATCTGGTTTTCCGGACGTTGGTGCTGGCCGTGGTGCCGTTGCTCACGCTCGGAGCCTGTGCGAAGGAAAAGTCCGGCACCACTCCGGCCGCGGTCACGATCGCCGCCGCCAAGACAGTCGCGGATTTCTTTCCGATCCAGGTGGGCGAACGCACGGTGCGGATGCAACTCGCGGTGCGACCCGATGAGATGCAGCGAGGCTTGATGGAGCGGCGCGATCTGGCGCGCGACGACGGCATGATCTTCATTTACGAAAAGCCGCAGCAGATGAGTTTCTGGATGCGCAACACGCCGACGCCGCTCGACATTGGTTTCTACAACTCCGAGGGCGTGCTGGAAGAGGTGTATCCGATGCATCCCTTCGACGAGACGTCTGTCAGCTCACGCAGCGATCGGCTGCGCTTCGCGCTCGAGATGAACCAGGGCTGGTTTCAGGCGAATGGGATCAAGCCCGGGAGCAAGTTGGACGTGAAAGCGCTGGCGGCCGCGCTGAAGGCGCGCGGCTTCGACGCGAAGAAATACGGTTTGGCGTTCTAACTCCACAATCACCGGCACCCCGCGACAATCGAAGGACCACGATGCGTTTGCTCCCCCTCGGATTCACCGCGTCCCGCGTCGGACTGCTGATCGGTCTCCTCACCGCCGCGAGCGCTACAGCGGCGAGCACGCCGCCGCCTGAAGAGCTCCGTCCGTTTTTCTCGCCACCGGCGGAATTCGCCGGGCAGGTGGGCAGCTATCCGTCGCCATTGAAATTCTATAACGGCCGCCCCGTCGTCACGCGCGCGGACTGGCTCGCGCGACGCAAGGAGATCCTGACGTACTGGCATGCGCAGATGGGGCCGTGGCCGGCATTGCTGGCCAAACCGAAGGTGGAGTTTGAGGAAAAGCAGGAGCGTATCGGCGTGACGCAACATCGGGTGCAAATCGAAGTGGCACCCGGCGTGATGCAGCACGGCTACTTGTTGATTCCGGCGGGGGCAGCTACAACGCCGCGTCCGGCCGTGCTCGTGGTGTTCTATGCGCCGGAGGTAAGCGTCGGCTATGACGGCCCGCGTCCGCTGGCCGGCCAGGCGAAGAAGATGCTCGAAGCCGGCGCCCGTGGCGCAGAGCGTGATTTCGCGCTGCAGCTGGCGCGCCGCGGCTTTGTCACCCTCTCGATCGGCACGCCGGGAGATGACGCGTACCAGCCCGCGCTCAACGGTGCGCAATGCCAGCCGTTGAGCTATCACGCCTACATCGCGGCCAACTGCCACACGGTCCTCGCCCAGCGCCCCGAGGTCGACCCGGCCCGTATCGGCGTCATGGGACACTCGTACGGCGGGAAATGGTCGATGTTCGCCTCGTGCCTGTACGACAAGTTTGCCTGCGCGGTATGGTCCGACGGCGGCGTCGTCTTCGACGAGAAACGGCAGGCGGTGAACTACTGGGAGCCGTGGTACCTCGGGCTCGATGCGACCATCACCCGCAAGCGCGGATTGATCTCCGCTGCGGCGCCGCGCACCGGGGCTTACAAGACGATCGTCGAGGCCGGCCATGATCTGCACGAACTGCATGCGCTCATGGCGCCGCGTCCGTTTCTGGTCTCGGGTGGATCCGAGGACGGACCGGCGCGCTGGGTGCCGTTGAACCACACGATCGCGGTGAATCAATTTCTTGGGTACAGCGATCGCGTTGCGATGACGAACCGCCCCGATCATTCACCCAACGCCGAGTCGAACGCGCAGGCGTTCCGGTTTCTCGAGCATTTCCTCGGACCGGTGAATCCCGCGAAATAGTTTCCGGCCTCGAGCGGAACGGTGGAGGCCGGCTCGCGACTGCGGATTGCCCGCGTGAGCCGGGAGCGCCGGTCTCCGGCCGGCAAAAATCCGAAGCAGGCGGGGCGCCTGCGCTCGTGGCTGAACGCGCCCTTACTCTTTCGGAATCTGGTTGTCCGATTTGATGATCAGGACCGGCGTCTTGGTTTTGACCCAGACATCGGCTTCCTTGAAGGCCTTGGCCGGTACGTGTTCAAACGCCTCGCCGACGGTCTTCACCGGCATCAGCCGGCCTTTCTTCGTGGTGTTGTGATCGTAGGTGCTGCGGTACACGCGGTCGAGCGTGGTGGCGACGCTCTCCGTCTCCGGAATCTGCACCACCCAGCCGACAAAGTCGTGCTTCGGCATCTTCTCGTCGGGATCGCTGATCACGATGACGAACTGTTTCTTCACCGCCGGCGGCTTCTCCTCGTCGCCCGGCTCGGCTTGGACCGCGAGGTTCATCTCTTCCATCACGCGACGCAGAATCGCGGGTGAAATCTCGTTCTTCTTCAGGATCTCGGCGACTTTGTTGACCTCGATTTTTGCCATGGTGTTTTCGCTGTTAAGGAGCACGAATGGACACGAATGAGCAGCAATGTAAAGGCCGCCGGGAGCGAGGAGTGGTTCGACGTGGTCAACGAGCGCGACGAGGTTGTCCGGCGGGCGACACGGCGTGAGGTCCACGCCACCGGGTTGTGGCATCGCGCGGTGCACGTGATGGTCTTTGATGCCGGCGGCCGGGTTTTCCTGCAGAAGCGATCCATGCTGAAGGATCTCTCGCCCGGATTGTGGGATTCATCGTGTTCCGGCCACCTCGACGCCGGGGAGGACTATGACACGGCGGCCGGGCGCGAGCTGGGGGAGGAGATTGGGATCAAGCTCGAAGACGGGACGAAGCCGGAGCGGTGGTTCCGGATCGAGGCGTGTGAGATGACGGGCTGGGAATTTGTCTGGGTGTACCGACTGCGGCACGACGGGCCCCTCGTGCTCGATCCGCTCGAGATTCAGTTCGGCGAGTGGGTGGCGCCGGCCGAGGTGTCGGCGCGGGTCGCTGGGCGGCCGGCGGACTATTGTCCGTCATTCAAACTGATCTGGCCGATGGTCGTGGGGGCGTTGGCTCTGAAATCTCAGATCTGAGATCTCAGATTATCGCCGCCGGCCTTCGGTCTCCGAATCTCAGATCTCATACCAATCGCCCTTTGCCTTTGGCTTTTAGCCGTGGCTACGAGCGCCAGCGAGTGGCCGAACGACCACTCGCTGGCGCTCGTAGCCACGATCGATCCAGAAGTCCAAAAGCAAGCAGCGATTGGTATCAGATCTCAAATTTCAGATCTCAGATTCGCGATTTCCGTCGCGAACCCCGTCACGTCCGACGTTACAGCTCAGGCGACGATCGGGCTCTTCGGCCCGAGATGTGACCGGCGCCCTGATTCTCGCTGAGGCGTTTGATTTCGTCGAATTGCTTCTGGGAGATCAACCGGCGCGGCACGCGTTTCTCCGCTTCATAAATCAAGCGTTCGCGATCGTCCTCGTTGGGCGTGTGCGGTTCCCACGGGGTGTGGTGCCCCTGGTGGCGGGTCCATTCGATGTTTCCTCCATGCACAGCGGCGTTGACCTGATACCGGCGGCCATCCTCGTCGCGATTCCACCAGCCGAACTCGATGCTCATGGCATCTGTTTCCGCGAAACCTCAGCGCGCGGCGAGAGGAAACGCCGCCACGACATCTCCCGGGTGGAACTCGCCCGCACGGGCTTCGACGCGACGTACGATCAGCCGGTCGGTCGTGACGTCCACCACGCAGCCGCCCAGCGGCGGACAATACGACCCTGTATTCACGACGATGATGCCGCCCGGCATTCGCCAGATCCCGGGACGGTGGGTGTGGCCGGAAACCACGAAGCGCGCCGCCGGACGGTGCCGTTGCGTGGCGGCCGCCGCGGACTCCGGGGCGTCCCGCCAGGCGCGAATAACCCGTAGAATTCGGAGCGGCGGCCACACGGTGTCGGCCAGATAGTGCCACGCGTACTTCAGGCGGTTCCGCTCGGACTGATGACGCTGCGGAATCGAGATCGCCACTCGACGAAACGCGGCACACCGCTGATCCAGGTCGTGGTGCTGCCCGGCGGGCAGAGCGCGCAATTCGGCTTCGATCTTCCGCCGAATCAACCTCGCGTCCTTGCTCCACGGCACGATGTCGTCGAAAAAAATATCCCCGTGCGTGACGAAGATCTCCCCGTCCGCGAGGTCGAGGTGATGCCGGTTGGAAACGTCGGCGTCGTGATTCCCGGTGAGGAACGTCGCGGCGCTCACCTCGCGGCCGAAGAACGTATCCGCGGCGGCGCGACACTCCGCGGTATGGCCGGGATTCGGACCGGGCCGCGTGTCGAGCGTGTCGCCATTCAGGATCGCGTGATCCACCCCGGCCAGCAGCGGCCGCAATTGGGCGAGCCGGGTCACGCGGCTGGCGTGGTCGCCAAAGTGAATGTCGGAAAAGATGCGAGTGAGAGGGCCGGACACGGTTGCGTTGACCACGAGTGGAGGGCGCGGTGCGGATGCGTGCGACATCAAAGCGGCCGCGAGCAACTGCGGTGGGCGCGGCCTCCCGCGAGCGTGCGCAGACTTGTCGTCAGCGAGCACGTCGGACAATCCTCCGGCATGCGTGCCGTCTTTGCCGTGTTCATCGGGTTCGGCGTCTCGTCCGCCCTGGCCGACACCCGGGTGGACGACGTCGCGCAGATTCATCTCGAGGCGATCGGCGGCCGGGAACGGGTGGCGGCGCTGAACGCGCTGCGCGCGACGGGCCAGGTTTCCGCGGCGGGAAAGACGGTGGTGTTTCGCATGGTCGCCGCGCGACCTGCGCGACTGCGCCTCGAAACGGAGAGCGGCGGTCGAATCCGGGTGCAAGGCACGGATGGCGTCCGGCCCGCGTGGGAGTTTGACTCGGCTCAGGCCCCCTCCGGAACCCGCGCGATGCCGGACGGCGTGGCCCGCACCTTTGTCAGCGATGCTGAATTTGACGATCCGCTGATTGCTGCGCGCGAGCGCGGATTCACCCTGGAGTATGCCGGCGAAGGCGAAGTGGACGGACGGAAATATTTCCGGGTGTTGGCGACCCGCACGGGCAGCGAGCCCTGCACGCTGGGGGTGGACGCCAGCACCTATTTGATAGTCCAACGCACGGAACAGCGGTCGACGGCGATGGGGCGCAAGGTGCAGGTCGTGACGCGTTACGCGGACTTCCGACCTGTTGCGGGTGTATTACTTCCGCATGAAGTGACTACTGCGGTCGATGGTCGGGTGACGCAGCAGACCTCAATCCTTCGCCTGGAGGCGAACCCGGTGCTGAGTCCGGGCGATTTCGCGCCAATCGCGCCGCAGTCAACCGGAGGCCCGGCCGCCACCCGGTGAGATTGTGGTTGCACCGGTCGGGGGCGCGCTTTTTTCTGACCGTTCAACCTATTTAACACCATGCAAGAACAAGTCACTTTGGAGTGCACCGAAGCCAAGAAAGAGGGCAAGCCGGCCTCCCGTTACCTCACGTTTCGCAACAAGAAGACCGTGACCGAGCGGATTGAGAAGAAGAAGTACAATCCCTTCCTCAAGCGCCACACCCTCCACAAGGAAATCAAGTAAGGTTTCCTTACCTGCGGACGGCACCCTGGGGGCCGTCCATAAAAAAGCCGGGCTTTATGCCCGGCTTTTTTGTCGACTGATGGCGACACTTAGGTCGCCTGAAATCAGACCGACTTTTTCTCGTCCACGCGTCCGGACTGACCTGCAAACGGCGCGGCGGTTTGTCCGGTGCCGTGCACGTGCTGCTGCCGACGGGCGGCACGCCAGCTCTCGCGGTGCTTCCGAATCCAGTCGAGCAACGCGCGCTCAAAACCGATGTCGTATCCCAGACGCTCGGACTCCAGCCACTTGTGTTTCAAGATCTCCTCCCGCTCGGCGAGGAACTCCTGATAAAGGCTGGACTGTTTCACAAACTCCCGGGACGTCGAGGGCTCTTGAGCAGGATGAGTCATGAAGCTGGCTGAAATGAGAGCGACGCGGCGAGGCCTGTCAATGCCCGCAATTTTTCGTAATTGTTACAAACGCGGCACCGCCGGTTGCTTCACGCGCGCCAACAGCGTCTCGGCGATCTCGCGAAACACACCCGCGGCCGCGCTTTGGGGCGCGCTGACCACCACTGGCATGCCCGCATCGCCGCCCGCGCGAATCTCCGTGAGCAGCGGAACCTGGCCCAGCAGGGTGGTGCCCAGCTTCTCCGCCGTCACGATGCCGCCGCCGGAGCCGAAGAGTTCGTGCTTCTGCCCGGCGGGATCGATGAAGTAACTCATGTTCTCGGCGACGCCGAGGAGCGGCACATTCACCTTTTGGAACATCAGGCCGCCTTTGCGCGCGACGTTGGTCGCGGCGGGCTGGGGCGTCGTGACGATCACGGCGCCATCGAGCGGGATCGTCTGGACGAGGGAAAGCTGCGCGTCACCGGTGCCCGGCGGCAAATCGATCAACATCACGTCGAGTTCGCCCCACAGTACGTTCTGCACAAACTGCTGGACCGTCTTCATGATCATCGGTCCGCGCCAGACGACCGGAGTGTTGTCGTCGACGAGAAAGCCCATGCTCATGACCTTCACGCCGTGGCGCTCCATCGGCACCAGCATCGCCTCGGTGCCTTCGCCTTCGACCTCGGGACGGCCGCTGAGGCCCATCATCAACGGCACGCTGGGGCCGTAGATGTCACAATCCATCAGGCCGACGCGCCCCTTGCGTCCCTGGGCCTCGAGCACCTGCGCGAGCGCGCAGGCGAGGTTTACGGCAAAGGTGCTCTTGCCGACGCCGCCCTTGCCGGACGCGATGGCGATGGCGTAACGAATTTTTTTCGGCGCGCCGGCGTTGCCCGCGAGATTGCCGCCGGTGGCGCTCGTCGCAGCGGCGGAAGGAGGCGTCTTGGCGGGCGCGACCGAGATTTCAACGATGATGTCCTTCACGCCCGGCAGGCCGCGCAGCGCGGCTTCGACTTCACCTTTCAACTGCAGCGGCGTCTTCGGATCGTTGCTCGTCAACGCGAGCGCGACCTTGACCGTGCCGTCGTGAAATCCCGCCGAGCGCACCAGGCCGAACGACACGATGTCGCGGCTGAACCCGGGATACTTTACTTGCTTGAGGCGGTCTTTGATTTGGTCGGACGTCACGGGAGATGAAATTGTCAGTAAATAAGAGTTGTTATGCAGCGGCGCGGCGCAAATAGAAATGCCTCGGCGGTCGCGATTCGCCTACCGTCTGTTCCACATGCACACCCTTTCCCGTCTCCTCCTTCTCGCTGCTTTCTTCGCGGCACCGACGTTCGCCCAATCCCGCAAGATCGGCGAGGTTCGCGTCGACGTCGATGCGAATACGATTCCCGTTCGCGTGTCAGCGAACACCCCGGAGCTGAACGGGCTCGCGCAGACCGCGTTTAATGCCCACGGGCGCTACAAGCTCGTCGCGAGCGGCCACGCCTACGACATTAAGTTCACCGCGCTCGCCGCGACGCAGGTGCGGGTCGACATCACGAAGGGCCAGGCGGCCGCCGTGGTGGCCTCACAGGTCGTGAACGGTTCGACGGCGCGCAACGCGCTGCTCCGGGCCGCAGACGTCGCCGTCGAAAAAACGAACGGCCTGAACCTCAAGGGATTTTTCACTGCGCGCATGGCGTTCGTGGTGCAGCGGGGCAACCGGGGTGACATCTATGTTTCGGATCTTTTCCTCGGCGAAGCGAAGCAGCTGACGAATGACAACTCGCTCGTGCTCGCGCCGCGTTGGGCGCCAGATGGCTCGCGGGTGATTTACACGAGCTTCTTCAAGACGGGCGCGCCGGATATCTTCCTGCTGGATCCGTCCACGGGCCGGCGGGAAACGTTCGCGAGTTTCAAGGGTATGAACAGCGGCGCCCGTTTCAGTCCGAGCGGCAGCCAGGTCGCGATGGTGCTGAGTGGCACCGGCAACACGGAAATTTTTGTCAGTGATGCGCAGGGCCGCCGGCCCGATCGCCGCACGCGTTCCGATGCCGTGAAGTCATCGCCCGCCTGGTCGCCGGACGGCCGCCAGATTGTGTTTGCGATGGAGCCCGGTCCGCAACTCTACGTGATGCCGGCCACGGGCGGGGCGCCGCGCCGGCTCGCCGCCGCCGGTCTCGGCACGTACGCCGCCGAACCAGACTGGAGCCGCGCGAATCCCAACAAGATCGCGTGCACGGTCAAAGTGGGCGGTCGCTACCAGATCGCGGTATACAACCTGTCAACCGGCAAGGGACAGGTTGTATCGAAAGCGAACTTCGACGGCATTGAGCCCAACTGGCTCGCAGACGGCCGTCACCTCGTCTACACCGCGCGCGACCAGTCGACGAGCGTACTGTCGATTCTGGATACGGAGACCGGCAACAGTCGGCGAATCTCCCCGGCCGACCGCTCCGCGATGCAGGCCGGCATCTGGAACGCGCCGTAACGGCGAGCGAGTCGCTCCGCTCTGGCCGCAAAAGAAAAGCCGCACCCTGAATGGTGCGGCTTTTCTTTTGCAGACCGAGGACGAGCCTCGGCTTCAGAGCGCGGCGGCGTAGTTCTTTTCCGCGGCGTCCCAGTCGACCACGTTCCACCAGGCGGTGACATAGTCGGGGCGGCGATTCTGGTAGTTCAGGTAGTAGGCGTGTTCCCAGACATCGAGGGCGATGACCGGCTTGCCTTCCACGCCGGCGACGGCCTTGCCCATGAGCGGGCTGTCCTGGTTGGCCGTGGAGCCAATCGAGAGTTTCTTGTCAGCACCGACCAGGAGCCACGCCCAGCCGGAGCCGAAGCGGCCCGCGGCGGCCTTGGCGAACTCCGCCTTGAACGTGTCGAACGAGCCCCACGTGGCCGTGATGGCTTCGGCGAGCTTGCCCTTCGGCGCGCCGCCCTTGCCCGGTCCCATGATCGTCCAGAAGAACGAGTGGTTGCTGTGGCCGCCGGCGTTGTTGCGGATCGCGCCGCGGATGCTTTCCGGAACCTTGCTGAGATCGGCGATGAGCGCATTGACGTCGAGCGCCGCGAGCGCCGGGTGATCCTTCAGGGCGTTGTTCGCATTCGTCACGTAGGCGTTGTGATGCTTGCCGTGGTGAATCTCCATCGTCTTGGCGTCGATGTGCGGCTCGAGCGCATTATTGGCGTAGGGCAGTTTCGGGAGTTCGAAGGCCATGGGTGTGATTTTGTTTCGGGTTGGGAACGATTGAAGGAAGGTAACTGATGCACCGGCCCGGGAATGCGTCAACTTTGGGCTGTGACTTAAGCTCGGCTCGACCGGGTTCGGACGGGGGGGGAAACCGCGCAGCGATTCGGCCACTACGGTGCCTCGGGCTCGCGCCGTTTCAGCCGGAAAAAACTTTGGAGCAATTCGCGGCACTCGGTCTCGAGGACGCCGCCCGAGGTCAGCTCGACGTGGTGGTTCACGCGCGGGAGGTCGTTGAGATTGGTGGCGCCGCCGAGGCAGCCCATCTTGGGGTCGGGCACGGCGAAACACACGCGTTTCACCCGGGACATCAGCATTGCTCCCGAGCACATCGGGCACGGCTCCTTTGTCACGTAGACCGTGGCACCCTCGAGCCGCCAGTCGCCGAGGCTCGCGGCCGCCTGCGTGATGGCCAGCATCTCGGCGTGCGCGGTGGGATCGTGGGCGTGCTCCACGGTGTTGTGGGCCGAACCGACGATCTCCCCGCCGATCTCGATGATCGCCCCGATCGGGACTTCGTCCTGCCGCCACGCATCGATCGCCTGATTGTAGGCCAGGCTCATGTAAAACACGTCGTCGCGCACGAGCTGGGACGGAAACCGCTTTTCGAACGGGCAGGGCGGAGGCGGGGCGGGGGATTCAGGCATGTTCACCGGCGGCAGAGGGAAACCTTGACTAAGGCGGCCTCAATCTGCCTTACAAGGTGCTTTTGACGAACGACACCATGACTCATCGCCCAGCGATCCAACACCGCGTAAACCATGTCATCTGACAACAACGCGATCGAAGTGGAAGGAAAGGTCGTCGCCGTGTTGCCGGGCACGATGTTCAAGGTGCAACTCGCCAACGGCCACGTGGTGCTCGCCCACATTTCCGGCAAACTGCGGAAGAACTTCATCAAGATTGCCGCCGGCGACATGGTGAAGATGGAGATGAGCCCGTACGACTTGGAGAAGGCCCGCATCACGTTCCGGATGAAGGAGACCAACTCCAACTACGTTCCGCCGCCGCGTCGCCGCTCGTACTGAGCGCCGCGCACCCTGGAAGAATTGAGATCGACGCCGCCACCGCGCGGCGTCTTTTTTTTGCCATGCGGGTCGATCACAGCCGGGCGCCGGCCGCCTTCGCGGGCGATATCGAGGCGTTTCTCGGCTACATGAGCCTGGAGCGCGGCCTCTCCGCCAACACCATCTCCAGCTACCGGCGCGACCTCGATCAAGCGGCGCATTTTCTGGCGTTGGGCAAGGTCGCGGACTGGCGCGCCGTCTCCGCGGCCGATGCCGCCGGCTGGGTTCACTCGCTGTCCGCGGCGAAGTACACCGTCGCGAGTCTCGCGCGGAAGCTGTCGGCGTTGCGCATGCTCGCGCGGTTTCTCGTGCGCGAGAAACTCCGTGATGACGACTTCACCGCGCTGCTGACCGGACCGAAGCCCTCGCGCAAGATGCCCGGAACGCTGTCCGAGGGAGAAGTGGCGCGACTCCTCGCGGCGGCGTCCGGCGGCCAGCCGCGGGACCTGCGCGACCGCGCGCTCCTCGAACTGTTTTACTCGAGCGGCCTGCGCGTATCCGAACTGGCTGGACTCACGCTCCAGCAGATCGATCTGCAGCAGGGCTTCCTGCGGGTCTTCGGCAAGGGCTCGAAGGAGCGCGTCGTGCCCGTTGGCGGCCGCGCCTGCGAGGCGCTCACCACCTATCTGGTTTCGGGCCGGCCGCATCTCGTGCGGCCGCACACCGGCAGCCAGTTCTTCCTCAACCATCGCGGCCGGGGGCTGTCCCGCGTGGCGCTTTGGATGATCGTGAAGGCCAGCGCCCAGCGCGCGGGTCTCACCCGCAAGGTGAAGCCGCACGCGCTGCGGCATTCGTTTGCGACGCACCTGCTGACCGGCGGCGCCGATCTGCGCGCGATCCAGGAAATGCTTGGTCATGCCAGCATCTCAACCACGCAGATCTACACGGCAGTCGAGCCGCAACGGCTGCTCGATCACCACGCGAAGTTTCACCCGCGCAAGCGCGGGTGACGATCCGGGCCGTCCGGTGGCACGTGCTGCAACGTGAAACGGCCTGACCCCTTAGGCGGGAAACCGCGGTGGAGTGCAGGAACCAGGGGCGATTGGTCTTATTGCAGGCCGAGAAACACCCGCGGTCCCTTGCCCTGCTTCGCGGCGTCAGTCTGATCCTTGGCCAGGAAGAGCCGCTCCGGGTCGATTTTGCCGACGGTGGTGAAGTAGTCGCGGACGCGTTGCGCGCGGGCCTGCGCGAGCGAGCGGAGATCGTTGTCGTCGATCGTGACGGTCTCGGCGAGGCGTCCGGTCATCTCCTCGAGCGGCACTCCCGTCGCGGCGGCGGCGGCGACTGCGGCGGCATGGTCCGCGCCGCGCTTCGCGTTCTCCTGCTCGGCGGCGCGCTGATCCTTCTTCGACTGCTGCGTAATCGCATTGGCGATACGCCTGAAGAAGCCGGCGGGCGGCGGCGGCGGGGTGACGACCGCGGGCGGCTTGGGCAACGGCGTGCCGAACTCCGTCCCGGGTGGAAATTTCGCGTCGTACAGTGTCTTCAGCGTCGCCGCCGTCTCCTCCGGCGAAATCACAAGCTGATCCGGCGGCGCGATGTTGGGGTTGGACTGGCGCTTCGCCTCCCACACGGCCCGGCGCACCTGCTCGGTGAGCTTCACACGCTTCAACGCAAACCCATCGGCCGCGGCATCGTACGATCCCTGCAGATCAACGCTCAGTCCCGGCCGGTTCGTGAGCGCCTTGACCATGGTTTCGAGCTTCTTGACTTCAGCGGGATTCAGCTCGGCGGTGCCCGGAATGAACTCCTGATACGCCAGTTCGTCGCCGCCGCCGCCAAAGGCGCTGCCGAGCAGCGCGAAGGGCGAGACCGCGGCCTTGGTGAGCAGATTCACGATCACGCGCAGGACGACGCGGCTGATTTTGAAACTCGGATCGTCGGTCTGGCCCTGGATCGGCACGTCGATCACGATCTTGCCGTCCATGTCCTTGAGCAGCGCCACGCCCAGCCGCACCGGCAGGCTCGTCGCCTCCGGGCTTTTCACCGCGCCGCCAAACGTGAATTGGTTGAGCGTGATCACATTGGCGGCGTCGATTTTCTTGCCGTCCACCTTGAAGGTGACGTCGAGCATCAGCTTGCCGCGCGCAAGTTCGTAGCCCGCGAATTTTCCGCTGTAGGCGCTGAGCGGGAGCAGGTCGACGTTCTTGAAGTCGATTTTGAGGTCGACGAACTTCGTCGCGCCCAACGGATCAATCTTACCGACGATCGCCACGGGCCCGGCCCCGTCGACCATGCCCTTGAGGTTAAGATCGGCCTTGGCCGGATTCGTCGACGAGAGGCCCGCAATCGTGCCGCCAAACTGGTTGAGCGCCGTGCTCACGTTCGGCTGCAGCGAGCGATCGTTGAAACGGAAATCGCCATCGCTGATGACGATCTTGCCGATTTCGATTTTCGGGGTCGGTGCCGGTGCAGGCGCGGTCGCGGCCGGCGGCGCTGGCGCGTGGGAGGCGGGAGCGCCCGTGGGTGCCGTCGCGGGCGTCCGGGCGATCGAAGCGAAGTTAAGCGTCTTGTCGGCGTTCATCACCGCGCGCGCGTAAGGCCCGGCGAGGTTGATTTCATCGAGCGCGAGCGACAGGTCAGGACTGGTCGCAACCCGCAATCCCCGCAACGCGAGCGAACGGAAGCCGGCGAGTTCCGCGTTGTTCGCGCTGTCGACGAGGCCGAGTTTGTCGAGCTGGATGTCGCCGCTCACGGTGGCGACCGGTGGCTGGCCGGCGGGCAGCGACGCCTGCACCTTGAGCGCGAGCGTGAGCGCTCCGCCGGTGAGGTGCGCATTGGCGAACTGCTCAAGATACGGGCTCAACGGCAGAAATTCGACGCCCGCCAGCGCGAGTTCGAGTTCGGCTTTGACGGGCGCAATGCCGACGTTGCCGTTAACCTTGATCGTGCCTTGTGGCGCCCAGTTGGCCGCGAACGTCAGCGGCATCTGCGCACCCTCGGCGAGCGTGACATTCCGGATCGAGGCATCGATTCCACTCAACGCCAGCGTGGCCGGCCGGGGAGCCGCAAGGTCGGACACCTCCACCCGAAAATCCTTCAACGCCACCTCCGCCACCGTGAAGTCCGGTGCCTGGGCCGCTTTCGTCGGCATGGTGGCCGCTGTCGCCACGGGCCGCGCCGTTGGGCTGGGCGTCACGGCCGGTTCCGGCGTAGGTTGCAGCATCGTGAGCAAGTTGATTGAGCCGTCCTTTTCCCGGCGCGCCCGCACGGTTCCGCCCGCGAGGACGACGGAGGCAACCGACGCCTTCATCGTCAGGGCGTCGGCTTGAATGCCGGTGACATCGAGCGACGGTAGCTCGAAAGCGAGTTCCTGGTTGGCGCGTTCAACCAGTTTGATCCCACGCAACTGGACGGCGCCGTCGCGCAGCGCCATGGCGCGTTTGCCCTCGGCCAGGTTGAGCTCGTACGTGCCGCGGACCGACAGCGTGCCGCCGGTGAGGTCGGCTTGCAGGCGGTGCGCGTAGTACGGTGCGTATTTTTGCAGGGAGAAATTCTCGAGGGCGAACGTGCCCGCGGAGTGCAGCGCCTCGGCGCGGGCCGATCCCGTCCAGACGATCTTTTCGCCGGCTTCGGTCACAGCTTCGAAATGATGCGGTGAGCGCTGCTCGCTGACCGTGCGAAAATCCGTCAGCGTGAACGTCACCGGTCCGAGGGTGGTGGCAAACGGCTTCCGCGCCGCCGCATCCGCAAAGTCGAGACGCGCGTCGGCGACCTTCAGGCTGCCGACGCGGATCGGCCGGCCGGGTTCGCCTTTCGGCTTCGCAGGCGCGGGGCTGCCCGGCGGCGAAAGCCTGGCGATAATGTCCGCGAAATTGAACGACGCGTCCGGCTTGATCGCAACTCTCGCCGCGAAGCCTTCGAGCGAGATTTCGCTCACGGCCCACTCTTTCCACAGCGATGCCAGCACATCGACATCCACGTACAGGCGGCGCCAGCCAACAAACGGCGTCGTGCCGTCCGGTTCGCGGATCGAGAAATTTTCCAGTGTCACCGACACGGCGTACGGATTGATGCGTACTTTCTCCACGGAGACACGCCGGCCGAGCTCCGCCGACAGGCGTTTTTCCAGCTGGGATTTGGCGATGACCGGCAGCAGGAAGAATCCCACCAGGGTGAACAACAGCAGCAGTCCGGCGACGATCAGCAGGCGGCGCCGGAGTTTGGACGCGGGGATCATGCGGCAGTGATGACTCTGGCTGACGTCGGCGGCAATCCTGCAAAGGTGGCCGCTACCCGCACGGCCGCGTTCCCGATTCGCGCCCGCGCCGAATTCCTGTTCTCCGCGCGCGAGTGCCCGCGCCGCGAAGGGTTTGACCCGTTGGGAGCCCGACGCTACCGGTTGCGTTCGCGCCCGGCTTGGTTCTTTTCGCGGCGCGGCCTCGCTCCTGTTTCCCTCCTCCCATGCACGTTGCCCTGAACTGTATCCGTCGTTGGCTATACGCTGGTCTGATCGGAGGCGTGGCCGCGGTGGCGACGCTCTCGGCTCAGCGATCGGTGAAACCGGTGCTGCACGGCACGCACTGGGTGGCGATTACCGGCAAGCCGCTCGCCGCGACCGCGGGAGCGACGACGTTTGCGAAGGGCGGCAATGCGATCGACGCGACGTGCGCGATGCTCGCGGCCACGTGCACGATGTGGGACACGCTCGGCTGGGGCGGCGAGACGCAGGCGTTGATCTATAATCCGCACACGAAAAAAGTGATTGGCCTGAACGCGCTCGGGGTGGCGCCCACGGGTGCGACGGCGGAGTTTTTCCGCGAGAAGAAAATGGCCTACCCGCCGGAGTACGGGCCGCTCGCGGCGGTCACGCCCGGCACGCCCGGCGGTCTCATGGTGATGCTGGCGGAATTTGGCACGATGTCGCTCGCCGAGGTGCTCGCGCCGGCGATCACGATGGCCGACGGCTATCCGATCGAGCAGCAGTGCGCGGACGCGATCGAGAAGCATCGCGCGCATCTTGAAAAGTGGCCGTATTCAAAAACCTTGTTCCTGCCGCACCTCGACGAGAAAGACGCCGCGAAACGGGCCGCACCCGCCGGCGGCGACATTTTCCGTCAGCCCGATCTCGCGGCGACGCTCCGCAAGCTCGTCGATGCGGAACGTGCGGCGCTCGCCGCCGGCAAGGATCGCAAGAGCGCCATCATGGCGGCGTACGAACGTTTCTACCGCGGCGATCTCGCAGAGGAACTCGTGCGGGCCACGCGCGCACAGGGCGGACTCTTCACGCTGCCGGATCTCGACCGCTGGCGGGTGAAGATCGAGGAGCCGGTGTCGACGACGTACAAGGGCGTCGAGGTCTACAAGCTCACCCACTGGACGCAGGGTCCGGCGATGCTGCAGGCGCTCAACCTTCTCGAAAATGCGGATCTGCCGCCGATGGGCTATAACAGCACGCGTTACATTCACACGTTGTATCAGGCGATGAACCTCGCCTTCGCCGACCGCGATTTCTACTACGGCGATCCCGATTTCGCGCCGGAGGAGCCGATCCGCGGGCTGCTGTCGAAGGAGTACGCCCGTGCGCGTTTCGCGACGATCGATTGGAAACGCAACGACCCCAGGGCCCGGCCCGGAGATCCGTATCCGTTTCAAGGCGGCACGAATCCGTTCCTCGATCTGCTGGCAAAATGGAAACCCGTGCCGCCCACCGCGGCGCCGCCGCCGGCCGGGTTCCAGGTGTCGGCGCTGACCCCCGACGAGGCGTTCCACGCGGGCACGACCTCGATCCAGGCGGCTGATGCAAGCGGCTGGGTCGTGTCGGTCACGCCGAGCGGCGGCTGGATCCCCGCGGTGATCGCCGGTTCGACCGGAATCGGGCTTTCGCAGCGGATGCAGAGCTTCGTCGTCGATCGCGGCATGAATCCCTTCAACGTCATCGAGCCGGGCAAGCGGCCGCGCGTCACGCTCACGCCGACGCTCGCGTTGAAGGCGGGCAAGCCGTTCCTTGCGTTTTCCGTCCAGGGCGGTGACTCGCAGGATCAAAACCTGCTCCAGTTTTTCCTCAACGTCGTCGAGTTCGGCATGAACGTGCAGGAGGCGGCGGAGGCCGCAAACATCGAGAGCTACCAGATGCAGTCGTCGTTTGGCGATCATCGGTCCGAACCCGGCCGCCTCGTCGTGCGCGCCGACGTGCCGCCCTGGGTGCGCACCGATCTCGGTCGCATGGGTTACAAGGTGGAAACGCTGCCGCGAACATCGGGACCGATCACCGCGATCTTCATCGATCAGGAACGCGGGACGCTGCAGGGCGCCGCATCCGATCACGGCGAGGACTATGGCATCGCGTGGTGAATGCGACGAGCGAGCCGTGAGCTGACGCGGGATTGACAGCCACCAGCGAGCGCCTAGTCGGGAGCGCCCCGAACCCCTGATCGCGATGTCGCTTATTTCACGTTCCGTGCTTCCCGCTGCCGTGCTCCTGCTGACGCTGGGAGGCGCGGGCGTGGCCGCGGCGGCAACCGCGGAATGGAAGGACACCAAGGGCGGCACGTTTCGGGGCGAGCCCGTGGAGGCGCTCGGGCCGCTGGCGGTGTTTCGCACCGGCGGCACGACCAGCAAGTTTCTGCCGATGCGGGCGCTCTCGCCGGAAGACTGCGTGCGGTTTCACGCGGCAACGGCCGGACGGCCGCCGCGCGCGGAACGCTGGAGTGAGGCGCAAGGCGAGGCGACGCGCGAACTCGTCGGACGCCTGCTGCGGACCGACAACCGTCAGGCCGGCCCCGTCGATCTGTCGGCGCTGCCCGAGCCCGAATTGTTGATCGCAGTGTTTGTCGGGCCGCGCACACAGGGTTCCTGGCAGGTGTTCGACAATCTCGCGCCCTTCGTTGCGCGCGTGCAACGCGTGTTTCCCGGCCGGGTCGCCACGGTCGTGGTGAGCAGCCGCACCGCCAACGGCGAAACGCGCACGCTGCCCGTCGGGCGGGCGTGGTACGTCGTCGATCCGAAGAAGCAACTGGACCTGAAAGTCCTGACGCGTTTCGGCGCCGGCGAGGAAGTGGTCATGATCCTGATGACGCGCGATGGCGTGCCGCTGTTCGGCACCGCGGCCAGCACCGTGGTCGACGTCATGAAGTTCGTCGACGGTGCGAGCGATCTGCTCTGGCACCTGAACCCCGCGAATCCGCGCAACGCCCAGGACCGCGCCCACTATTTGCGCGCGGTGCGGCCGGTGCAGTTCGCCGCGGGCCGCAGCGAGCCGGTGTTGCTGACCGAGCCGTTTCGCATGGAGGCGTTGCGTCAGCGCGGCGTCGAGCGCGTAGATGCCACAATCGACGTGGCCGCGGACGGCAGCGTGGCGCAGGTGGCGCTGCTGCCGACGTCGATTCTGCCGTCGCCGCTCGTGGCGCCGATCGGCGAGGCGTTGCGCCGCAGTGGATTTTTCCTGCCTGCAATCGAGCAGGGCAACGCCGTGGCGAGTCGTTACGACTATGCGTTGAAGATTCCGCCGGTCGACGCCCAGCTCGCGGCCGATGGCGCGTGGGTGAAGGGCGAGGCGCGCGTCGACGTCCCGATCGCGAGCTGGCTGGTACTCAAGCCGGTGCATGTGCCCGAGCAGGTGTTTTCCACGGTCGATCGGGTGGGGGAGGACGGCACCGTGATGTTGAAGGCGGTGACCGCGGGCAGCTCGAACAAGGTGTCGACCGCTTCGCAGATGAACGCGTTCAACACGGACTGGTTCACCGAGGCAGGCGCGGCGAGCGTGCGCCCGGCGGCAGGCGACAAGCAGGAGATCGACGGCACGAAACTCGTGTGGAAAAAAGTCACGCCGAACAACGGGCTCGTGGATTTTCTTGGTAATGCAGGTAACCTGGATTTTTGCGTCGGCTACGCGTGGACGGAATTCGAGGTGCCCGAGGACACGGATGGCTGGCTCGGGATCGGGAGCGACGACGGACTCAAGGTCTGGCTCAACGGCGAGCTCGTGAACGACAAGTGGCAGCGCCGCACCAGCCGGCTCGACGACGACGTGGTGCCGCTGCGACTCAAGAAGGGAAAGAACCAGTTCCTGATCAAAATCCAAAACGCGATGGGACTCTGGAGCTTCACCTGCCGCCTGCGCGTGCGGGGGAAGTGAGGTTCAAGCAACTTCATCCAGGTGCCCGCGAAACACGCGAATTGAGCGAAAACCTGAGGTGTCTGGCGTTAGCGCACCCTGTCCGCGATCAGCAAAGGTGATGAGTTATTCGGGCAATTCGCGTGTTTCGCGGGAGCTTCTTCCTGTCTATGAAATTCGTCTAATCAGGCTGGTCGCCGACGCGAAAATGGTCACGGTCGCTCGGGTATGCGTTTGATTTACCTCCCCTTGTTTCTTCTTTCGCTCCTGGTCGCCCGCGGCGCGACGGCGTCGTACGATGTGGTCGTTTACGGCGGCACGTCCGGCGGCATCACCGCCGCGATCCAGGCCGCGCGCATGGGCAAGACCGCTGTGCTCATAGAGCCCACGCAATTTCTCGGTGGCCTGACCACCGGCGGTCTCGGCGCCACGGACATCGGCAACAAGCGCGCCATCGGCGGCATGTCGCGCGAGTTCTACGGGCGCATCTGGCAGTACTACCAGAGTCCGTCCGCGTGGAAGCACCAGACACGCGACCAATACGTGAACCGCCGCGGCGGCGCCAACGATCCGACGGAGAAAACCATGTGGACCTTCGAGCCGCACGTCGCGACGCGGATCTACGACGAGATGCTCGCCGAGGTGAAGTCCAGGGTGACGGTGATCAAGGGCGAGCGGCTCGACCTGAAAAAGGGCGTCGTGAAAGACGGCGCGCGGATCCTGCGCATCGTGATGGAGAGTGGCCGCGTTTTCGAAGGCCGGATGTTCATCGACGCGAGCTACGAGGGCGACCTGCTCGCCAAGGCGGGCGTGAGCTACCACGTCGGCCGTGAGGCCAACGCCGTCTACGGCGAGACGATCAACGGCGTGCAGGCCGCGCACACCGTCAGCCACCAGTTCACCCACAAGGTCGATCCGTACGTGAAGCCCGGCGATCCCAAGAGCGGCGTGCTGCCCGGCATCAACGTGAACGGGCCCGGCGAGGAATTTTCCGGCGACCGCAAGGTGCAGGCGTACAATTTCCGGATGTGCACGACGGACGTGCCGGAAAACCGCCGCGCCTGGGAAAAGCCGGCGCGCTACAATCCAGATTGGTTCGAGCTGCTGCTACGCAACTTCGAGGCGGGCGATCACCGCGTGCCGTGGAACCCGGTGTGGATGCCGAACCGGAAAACGGATACGAACAACAACTACGCGATCAGCACGGATTTCATCGGCATGAACTGGGATTATCCCGAGGCCGATTACGCGACCCGCGCGCGCATCTGGCGCGAGCACGAGGACTGGCAGAAGGGCCTGATGTGGACGCTGGCGAATAATCCGCGCGTGCCCGAAAAAGTCCGCGCCGAGTTCCAGCGCATCGGCCTCGCGAAAGATGAATTCAAGGACAACGACAACTGGCCGCGCCAGCTCTACGTGCGCGAGGCGCGCCGCATGATCGGCGAGTACGTGATGACCGAGAAGAACTGCACGCGGACCGAGGTGGTGACCGACAGCGTTGGCATGGGCGCCTACAACATGGATTCACACAATATCCAGCGCTACATCACCAAGGAAGGTTTCGTGCGCAACGAGGGCGACGTGCAGGTGCGCGTGCGGCCGTATCCCATCAGTTATCGCAGCATCCGGCCGAAGGCCGCGGAGTGCGTCAATCTCCTCGCGCCGGTGTGTCTCAGCGCCTCGCACATCGCCTATGGCAGCATCCGCATGGAACCGGTCTTCATGGTGCTCGGCCAAAGCGCGGCGACGGCCGCGGTGCAGGCCATCGAGCAGGGCGTCGGTCTCCACCAGATCGACCTCGCGCAGTTCAAGGCGCGCCTGGAGAAGGATGGCCAGGTGCTCGACTTTGAAAGCGCGCCCATCGTGCCGCGGATCGTGCTGCCGAAGACGAAGCTCGACGGTGTGGTCGTCGACGATCTCGACGCGATCCGCACCGGCTTCGACCGGTCGAGCTCGGCTCACTCTACGTATGTGCAAAGCGGGTACCATCACGACAACAACGACAGCAAGGGCAACCAGACCGCGCGCTTCGTGCCGGATCTGAAGCAGGCGGGCCGCTACCAGGTGTTCGTGGCCTATCCGTGGAACGCGAATCGCGCGTCGAACGCGCCTGTCACCATCAAGCACGCCGACGGCGTGACCAAGGTGACGTTGAATCAGAAGAAAAAGCCCGCGGTGCAGGAACTGCTCGAACCCGTCGGGACGTTTCGCTTCGAGGCCGGCCAGGGCGGCTACGTGGAGATTGGCAATGCCGGAACGGACGGCTTCGTTGTGATTGACGCCGTGCAGTGGGTCCCGGCGAAGCCCTAGTCAATCCCCGTCGATTCACCACAAAGACACGAAGACACAAAGGAGCGTGGTGGGAGACGATGCCTTCTCCGTGCCTTTGTGCCTTTGTGGTTAACCGGCCTTGAATCCGTCGTGAAGCAACACCTTGGAGCGATATCCGTCCTCGTGCGCGACTACGACGAGGCGCTCGCGTACTACACCGGCGTGCTCGGGTTTCAGCTGATCGAGGACACCGATCTAGGAGGCGGGAAACGCTGGGTGCTCGTCGCACCGCCCGGTTCAGCCGAAGGCCGGTTGCTCCTTGCGCAGGCGCGGAAGCCGGAGGAGATCGCCGCCATCGGAAATCAGGCAGGCGGTCGCGTTTTCCTCTTTCTGCACACCGACAATTTTGCGCGCGACCACGCCGCCTTCCGCGCGCGGGGCGTACGTTTTCTCGAGGATCCACGCCACGAGGTCTACGGCACGGTCGCGGTGTTCGCGGACCTCTACGGCAACCGCTGGGACCTGCTGCAGCTAAAGAAGTAGTCCCGTTTCGCTGTCTACACGCCGAAGCCGCCGCGGTATTGCTTCGTGATGAATTCGTTCGCCGCCGGATAGTTCGTCACCTTCATCGCCGCAGAGTCCCACTCGATCCGATGGCGGGCGCGGACCGCGACATTGCTCAGCAGCACCATCTCCGTGAGGCGCGACGAATACTCGAAGTTGGCGCCGGCGGCGATGCCGCCCTTGCATGCGGTGACCCACTCGGCGAAGTGATCGCCGGCCGGCACGCGGGGCAGTGTCTTCGGCGGCAGCGACGGTGCGATCGCCTGCATCTTCGTCTCGGGAATGATCCGGATCGTGAAGTAGTTCGGGTGCGCACTGACCGTGGCCTTGCTGCCGATGATGAACGTGCCGTTCTCGGGCAACTTCTGGCCGTCGAACTCCGGCGGCAGCACGGGCTCCATGCTGCCGTCGTACCACACCCATTTCAGCGGCGGCAGGTTGCCGCGCGCGGGAAACTGATACGTCACCACCGACGCCGTCGGACCGCTGAGCGCGGTCTGTTTCGAGCTGACCGCCTCGATCGACGTCGGCGCCGTGAGATCGAACGCCCAGAAGCCGCCGTCCATCATGTGACAGCCCATGTCGCCGAGCGCGCCGGTGCCAAAATCCCAGAAGCCTCGCCAGTTGAATGGCAGGTAGGCCGGATCGAATTCACGCTGCGCGGCCACACCCAGCCAGAGATCCCACGAGAGGCTGTCCGGCACGACGGGCATCAGCTTGCTGTGATCGATCGCCTTCACGCCCTGCGGCCAGATCGGGCGATCGGTCCAGGTGTGGATCTCGCGGACTTCGCCGAGCACACCGGCCTGAAACCATTCCTTGAGCAGCCGCATCCCGTCGGAGGCGTGGCCCTGGTTGCCCATCTGCGTCGCGAGTTTCTTTTCGCGCGCCACTTTCGCCATCGTGCGCGCCTCGGCGATGGTGTGCGACATCGGCTTCTCGACAAAGACGTGTTTCCCGAGCGCCATCGCTGCCATCGCGATCGGGTAGTGCATGTGATCGGGCGTGGAAATCGTGACGGCGTCGATTGACTTGCTCAGCTTGTCGAGGAGCTGCCGGTAATCGCGAAAACGCGGCACCTGGGGAAACTGGCTGAACGTGCGCGCAGCGCGGACGTCGTCGACGTCGCAGAACGCGACCATGTTCTCGCCCTTCATCGCCGAGACGGCGGCGGCGCCGCGGCCACCGACGCCGATGCAGGCCACGTTGAGTTTGCTGTTGGGTGACTGGCCTTGCTGGCTCCGCATCACATAGGGAAACGCCAGCGCCGCGGAGCCGACCGACGTGGTTTTGAGGAAGGTGCGGCGGGACAGGGCAGGGGTCTTCATCGGGGCGTCCAGCATGCGACCGCGCGACCAGCGGCGGCAAGAGTTTGGTGGCGTTTCCGGGCGCGCTAACGTGCGGTGAGGAGGCGTCACCCTCGCGGCGGGCCGCCCGTGACGGAAACTACCCGATTCCGAGCTTTGACCTTCGGCCGCGCAGCGCTTTCGTGACTGGTGTTACCGCGTCGGTTTCACCGGCGTCACCCTTCGACCATGCACCACGCTCCCCGCCTCGAGGATCATTTTCTGACGCGAAGGGATTTTCTGCACCGGTGCGGCATCGGGTTCGGCGCGCTGGGCCTCGCGGCGATGTCGGGACCGCAGTTGTTCGCGGGTGGTGGCACGGGCGCCGTGAACATGGACAGCCCGCTGGCACCGCGGGCGCCGCATTTTGCGGCGAAGGCGAAACGCGTGATCCATATTTTCGCCAACGGCGGGCCCTCGCAGGTGGACACGTTTGACCCGAAGCCCGAGCTGACGAAGTGGCACGGCAAGCCCTTGCCGATGGATCTCAAAACCGAACGCAAGACCGGCGCCGCGTTCCGGTCGCCGTTTGCGTTCAAGAAATATGGCAAGAGCGGCATCGAGGTCAGCGAGCTGTTCTCGCACGTGGCGGAGTCGATCGACGACATCGCGGTGATCCGTTCGATGCACGCGGACGTGCCGAATCACGAGCCGTCGCTGCTGCTGATGAATTGTGGCGACGCCCGGCTGCCGCGGCCGGCGATGGGCTCGTGGGTCACATACGGCCTCGGTTCCGAGAATCAGAATCTCCCGGGCTTCATTGCGATGTGTCCCGGCGGCTATCCGATCCAGGAATCGCAAAACTGGCAGAGCGCATTCCTGCCCGGCATCTATCAGGGCAACTACATCAACTCCGCGCACACGGACATCGAGCAGCTGATCGAGCATATCCAGAATTCCGCGACGTCGCAGCCCGCACAGCGCGCGCAGCTCGATCTCCTGCAGAAACTGAATGCGCAGCACGCGGTGAAACGCCAGCGCGAGGCCCAGCTCGAGGCGCGCATCCAGTCGTACGAGCTGGCGTACCGGATGCAGATGGAGGCCACCGATGCGTTCACGATCGCGCGCGAGCCGGCGGCGATGCGAGAGCTTTACGGCGACACCGTGCAGGGCCGGCAGATGCTGACCGCGCGGCGGCTGCTGGAGCGCGGCGTGCGGTTCGTGCAGCTCTGGCACGGGGCCGGCCAGCCGTGGGACAGTCACGACGACATCGAGATCAACCACCGCAAGCTCGCCAAGGAAAGCGATCAGGCCATCGGTGCGCTGCTCAAGGATCTCAAGCAACGCGGCATGCTCGACGACACGCTGGTGATCTGGGGCGGCGAGTTTGGACGCACGCCCGTCGTGGAATTGCCGACGGCGGGGGCGAACGCGGGCAAGGTCAACGGCCGCGACCACAATCACCACGGCTTCACCATGTGGATGGCCGGTGGCGGCGTGAAAGGCGGAACCGTTTACGGCGCGACCGATGAGTTCGGTTTCAAGGCGGTCGACAAGCCCGTGCACGTGCACGACCTGCACGCGACGATTCTCGCGCTGCTCGGCTTCGATCATGAGAAGCTCACATACCGTCACGCCGGCCGAGATTTCCGGCTGACCGATGTGCACGGCAAGGTCGTGAGGGATCTGATCGCGTGAGCACTCGAAACGGCGATGTTTTTGCTGGGACCGCGACCGCCCCCGGTCGCCTCCGCCAGCAGCGACCGGGGGCGGTCGCGGTCCCAGGGCAATCCCTCCGCAGGCTCATTGCGCATGCGGCCACCTTCGCGCTTCTGCTCACCGCGCTCCCGGCTGCGGATCTGACACCGGAGCAGGTGGAGTTCTTCGAATCCAAGATCCGGCCCATCCTCGTCGACGCGTGTTACAAGTGTCACAGCGTCGAGTCGGGCAAATCGAAGGCTGATCTGCGGCTCGACACCCGCGACGCGCTCTTGAAGGGCGGCGCCACTGGCGCGGCGATCGTGCCAGGCAACCCGGAGAAGAGCCTGCTGATCGAGGCGGTGCGGTATGGCACCGAGGATCTGCAGATGCCGCCGAAGGATGAAGGTGGCAAACTCGACCCGGCCAAAATCGCGCTGCTCGAACAGTGGGTGAAGATGGGTGCGCCCGACCCGCGCACCGGCGGTAAACCGCATCCGCAGGACATGGTGGCAGCACGGTCGCACTGGGCGTTTCAGCCGGTGACGAAACCGGCACGGCCCGCGGTGAAACGATCGGAATGGGTGCAGACGCCCGTCGATGCGTTCGTGCTGGCCAAGCTGGAGGAGAAGAAACTCAGCCCGTCCGCGCCCGCGGATGCGCGCACGGTGTTGCGGCGCGTCACGTACGACCTGACCGGGCTGCCGCCGACGGCGGACGAGATGGATGCCTTTTTGCGGGACAAGTCCCCCGACGCTTACGCGAAGGTTGTTGAGCGGCTGCTGGCGTCGCCGCGCTATGGCGAGCGCTGGGGACGTTTCTGGCTCGATGTCGCGCGCTACGCCGACACCCAGGGTTACCTCGTCGGCAACGCGGAGCGTCGGTTCGCATATTCGTACACCTACCGCGACTACGTCATCCGCGCGTTCAACGAGGACAAACCCTTCGATCGCTTCGTGGTCGAGCAACTCGCGGCGGATCGCCTGTCGTTGGGCGAGGACAAGTCGGCGCTGGCGGCGCTCGGTTATCTAACGCTCGGCCGGCGTTTCCTCGGCAATCAGAATGACATCATCGACGATCGGATCGACGTCGTGACGCGCGGCCTGATGGGCCTGACCGTGACGTGCGCGCGGTGTCACGATCACAAGTTCGATCCCGTGCCGACGAAGGATTACTACGCGCTGCACGGGATTTTCGCGTCCTCGGAGGAGCCGGCGGAGAAGCCACTGCTGGGGCCGCTCGTTGATTCGCCCGCGTATCAGGCGTTCCTGAAGAAACGGGGCGAAGCGGAGGAGAAAGTAAAGGAACGCGCGCGCAGTGAGGTGGAGAAGTTTCTCCGCGAGTTGCGGGCGAAGACGGGCGATTATCTGCTCGGCGTGCACGATGCGGCGCAGCTGCCGAAGGATCAGAAATTCGAGCTGTTCGCCGGCACGCGGAAACTGAACCCGGAGATTCTCAAGCGCTGGCAAACGCTGATCGCGGAGCGCGCGAGCAAGCCCGATCCGGTGCTCGCACCGTGGTTCGCGCTGGCCGCGCTGCCGGAGAAGGAGTTCGCGGAAAAAGCTCCCGCGTTGATTGCCGGCTGGTCGTCGGGAGCGCAGGCCTCTGGCCTGCACGACGTGAAGCAGCACGATCCGAAAGCCGCCGGCGCTCCCGCGAATGCGGTGGTCGTCGAGGCGTTCGCGAAGGCGGGCAAGCCGATTGCGACGCTCAAGGATGCCGCGGCGATCTACAATCAGGTCTTTGCCGAAGCGGACAAGGCGTGGCTCGCGGCGATCGAAGCGGCCAAGAAGGCGCAGGGTCGCGCGCCGGATGCGTTGACCGATCCCGGCCGCGAGGCGGTGCGGCAGGTGCTGTATGCGGACGGAGCGCCGGCGAATCTCTCGTTCGACGCCACGGCGAAGATGATCAAGCGGCAGATTGACGACAAGACCTCGGGGTTGAAGCGCGAGGTCGAGGCGTTGAACTGGACCGAGCCGGGTGCGCCGCTGCGCGCGATGGCGCTCGTGGACAAAGCGGCGCCGGCTAACTCGCGCGTGCTTCTGCGAGGCAATCCCGCGAACAAGGGGCCCGAGGCGCCGCGGCAGTTTCTGGAAGTTCTTTCGGAGGGCAAACGCGTGCCGTTCAAGGATGGCAGCGGGCGGCTCGAACTGGCGGAGGCGATCGTCGATCCGAAGAACCCGCTCACCGCGCGCGTGCTCGTGAACCGCGTGTGGGGCTGGCATTTTGGCGCGGCACTTGTGCGCACGCCGAGCGACTTTGGCGTCCGGACCGAGGCGCCCGTGCAACGCGAGCTGCTCGACTGGCTGACGGCCTCGTTTGTCGAGGGCGGCTGGTCGGTGAAGCAGCTGCACCGCTGGATCGTGCTGTCGGCCACGTATCGGCAATCCAGTGACGAGCATCCGCAGGCGGCGGCGGTCGATCCCGACAACCAGCTCGTGCACCGGTTCAATCGCCGGCGGCTGGAGTTCGAGGCGTTGCGCGACACGCTGCTCGCCGTGTCGGGGACGCTCGACGAAAAGGCCGGCGGGTTGCCCGACGACCTGACCAAGGAACCGTTCGCGAAGCGCCGGACCGTCTACGGCTTCATCGATCGCCAGAATCTCCCCGGCATGTTCCGGACGTTCGATTTTCCGAATCCCGACGTCAGCAGTTCGCAGCGTTTCGCGACCACCGTGCCGCAGCAGGCGCTCTTCATGATGAACAGCCCGTTTGCGCAGGAGCAGGCGCGTCAGCTCGTGCGGCGCGCGGAGTTCAAGGCGACCGCGGCGGACGCGGACAAGATTCGTTCGCTGTATCGCGTGCTCTTCCAGCGCGCGCCGGAGAGGGCCGAACTCAAGCTTGCGCAGGATTTCATCCGGCGGCCGGCGGGACCGACGGAGATGAAGCCGGGAGTCGTGCCCGGCTGGCATTATGGGTACGGCGCGTTTGATGCCCGCGCGAATCGGGTGCGTGGCTTCAAGCCACTCACGCACCGCAAGGATGCCCGGTTCAGTGCGAGCGAGACGTTTCCCGATCCGGTCGCAGGCCATCTCACCGTTTCAGCGGTGGGCGGGCACCCCGGTCGCACGGCGGAGTATGCGAGTGTTCGCCGCTGGGTCTCGCCCGGCACGGGCACGCTGAAGATTGAAGGCACCCTCGGCCACGCGCAGGCGGCGGGCGACGGCGTGCTCGGACGCGTCGTTTCCAGCGCGCAGGGGAAGCTCGGCGAGTGGATCGTCCGCAATCAAAAGGTGGAAACGAAACTTGAGCGGGTGGTCGTTGCGGCCGGGGAAACGGTGGACTTTATCGTGGAGGCGGGGGCGGATTCCAATTCCGACAGCTTCACGTGGGCACCGAACCTGACGCTGGCGCCCGAAGGCGGCATGGCGGCGCGGACGTGGAATGCGAAGAAGGACTTCGATGCACCGGCGAAAACGATCCCGCCGCTCAGCCGCTGGGAGGAGCTCGCGCAGGTGCTGCTGTTGTCGAACGAACTCGCGTTCGTGGATTGAGCGACGTGTGGATTCAGTTGCCCGCGAATGGCGCGAAAGGCCGCGAGTGAGAAGTGAGTGAAATGGGCCCGCACCCAACCGTGCTGGATTGAATGGGAGCGATGGAATTCGCGCCCGTTCGCGTGATTCGCGGGAGCTCTGCTGCAGCGTTTCGACTCAGCGGGTGGGCAGCGGAATTGGGCCGGCCCGACCCAGCGCGGAGAGCCGCGTGATCTCTCCGGCGCTTAGCGCGCGATTGAAAACCGCGACGCCGCCGATCCAGCCGGTGAAGCCGACGCTGCGCGAACTGTGAATCACGCGGCCGATCGTGAACGGGCCGCCGCTGGTGGCGTCGGGGGGCGCGTACAGGTCGTGCGGATACCACCACGGATTCAGCCGCAGCGCGGTGAGATCGCGGTCGACGAACGTCGTGCTGCCGTCGGCGGCCTTGCGCAGCGTGACTTTCACGCGGGTGTAGCGGAATTCCTGCAGCTCGACGCGCTCGCTGGCGGTTTCGCTCAGGACTTTCACAGACAGCGGCTGGCCTTCGGGCGGGTTGTAGAACTGATCGGCGGGGAAGGCGGGATCTTCGCCGGGCTGCACGCCGGGGATGCGGCGCAGTTCGCCCTGACGCCAGGCGTTGTAGGCGGAGGCCAGCAGCGTGTCCGCGCGCGGGTTTTCCAACCAGCGATCGCCGGACTCGCCGTTGAGCCAGCCGGTGAGCTCGTCGCGCTCGTGATCGAAGGTCATGGCGAAACACTGCCAGGCGGCGTCGAGCACGGCCGGCGTGGAGTCGGCGGGCACCGCGGGTGAAACGCCGGCGGAGTTGCACTTGTGCAGCGCGTAGCGGTTGAGGAAGGAGCTCGCGCCGTTTTCTGAAACGTGACCGCAGGCGGCGCCGGCCTTGTTGAGCCCGGCGAAGAGCGCGTACTGGCGCTGGCCGCGTTCCACCTTCTGGATGGCGGTGGTTTCCTTTTGCTTCAGATCGGTGCCCTCGTGCCAGATGCCGGCGAGCGCGTGATTGCCGCTTTCGCGAATGGCCCAGACGACGACGGAAACCGATCGACCGGCCCCCTTGATATCGAGCGGCGAATCATGGAGGCGGGCGCGGGGCACGAAGAGGAAGGGGCGGAACGTGGCGTCGGTTTCCTGGCGGATGCGAATGGCCTCGCCGAACGGACCGCGGCCCAGCAGCGGAAAGTCCGCGTAGCTCGCGGCGCGGCCCTCGCCCCAGTAATCCTTCACGTAATTGGCCGCATCGAGGGCGAACGCGTTGGTCGCACCGGACGGGACATGTGCGGTGAAGCGGCGGGCGCCGTCGGGCTCGCGTTGCACGAAATCCCAGAACGCCACGCAGCCGGGCGTGCCGGTGACGGTGGCGACGCGATCAGCGTGCGCGCCGGCGGGAGTGGCGCCGTGGACGGACGGCAGCGCAGGGGCTGCGCCAGAGAGGGCGACGGCAATGAGCAGGGTGGAATGGAGGCGAGTCATTGGAAATGCGATACAGGGCGGGATGCCGGCTGCCGACGCGGTCAGCGGGGCAGGATTCAATTCGGGAATTCGGTTCAGGCGAGCAGGGGGCGCACGACCTGCCCGTGGACATCGGTGAGGCGAAAGGCGCGGCCGCTGTGCTGGTAGGTGAGTCGCTCGTGATCGAGGCCGAGCAGATGAAGCACGGTGGCGTGAAGATCGTGCACATGGACGCGGTCCTTCACGGCCTTGAAACCAAAGTCGTCCGTCGCGCCATGCACCACGCCGCCTTTCGCCCCGCCGCCGGCGAGCCACATGCTGAAACCATGATGGTTGTGATCGCGCCCCGCGGTCGGGCTGACCTTCTCGCCTTGGGACAATTCAACGGTCGGCGTGCGGCCAAACTCGCCGCCCCAGATGACAAGCGTCTCGTTGAGCAGTCCGCGTTGCTTGAGATCGGTGAGCAGCGCGGTGATTCCCTGGCAGCTTTCCTGTGCGAGTCGCCGGTGACTTTTCTCGATGTTATCGTGACTGTCCCACGGCTGCAGCGTTCCGTGCCAGACCTGCACGAAACGCACCCCGCGCTCGACCAGCCGGCGCGCGATGAGCATTTGCTTCGCCTGCGCGGTGTCACCGTAAAGCTCCCTGATATGCGCCGGTTCGCGATCGATATCAAAGGCGTCGGTCGCCGCCGTCTGCATGCGGAACGCCGTCTCGAAACTTTGGATGCGGGCCTCGAGCGCCGGGTCCTGGCGGCTCGCGAGATGCTTACGGTTGAGCGCGACCGCGAGATCCAGCTGCGCCCGTTGCGCGGCGGCGTCGAGCTGGCCGTTGTTCAGGTAGTCGATGAGTTGCGACGCCTTGCGGTCCTGCGTCTCGATGTAGGTGCCCTGATACGCCCCGGGCAGAAACGACGACTGCCAGTTGTCGGCTCCGGCGACCGGCATGCCTTTCGGCACCAGCACGACGAAGCCGGGAAGGTTCTCATTCTCGGTACCCAGCCCGTACGTGATCCACGAACCGATGCTCGGCCGTGCCATGATGCTCGCGCCGCAGTTCATCAACCGCAGGGAGTTTTCGTGGATTGGCGTGTCGGAATACATCGACCGAATCACGCACAGATCGTCGGCGTGTTTTTCCGCGAGGCCGGCAAACAGTTCGCTCACTTCCAATCCGGACTGGCCGTAGCGGGAAAACGAAAACGGCGAACCCAGGGCCGTGCTGGTGGGCCGCTCCGTCGCGAGATGAATGGGCAGACGCTGACCGTGGTACTTGGTCAGGACGGGCTTCGGGTCGAACGTGTCCATCTGCGCCGGCCCGCCGTTGGCGAGGATCTGAATCACATACTTCGCGCGCGGACGGAAATGCGGGCCACGCGGCGGCGTCGCTCCCGAAGCGCTGGCGGCCACTGCGGGCAGCTGGCCCAAGAGGGCCGCAAGTCCCAACGTGCCGAAGCCGGCGCCACACCGGCGCAGCATGTCGCGTCGTGAGAGGGGCGCACCGAAGGGAGAGAAATTTGATGTCATCGGCGGGAGTGCAGGTGGCGGGGCGATGGGACAACTCATCCTTCAGTCACAGAAAAAGAACTCGTTTGAAAGCAGCAGCACCTGGGCGAATTGAATCCAGTGCGCATCGGTGGGGCTCGCGCCGAGATAGTCACGGGCGAGGGCGCGGTCAGCGCGGTCCGGCTGGCGGATGAGAATGCGGCGGTAGAGCGCCTCGATGCGGGCGTCGACGTCGAGGAGTTCGGCGATTTCCGGTTGGCGGTTTACGTTTTCCGCCTGGGCGCGAACGAACGGACTGTTCAGAAAATACAGCGCCTGCAACGGATGCGTCGTCTCGGACCGGCGCGCGATCGATTGATCGGGATTGGCCATGTCGAAATTCCGCAGCAGCGCCGGAATCCGAAAGCGATCGGTGTATCCATAGACGGCGCGACGCACGTTGTCGTCGTCGAGCGGTGCACTGCGGCCACCGAGCCGCGTGTCGAGCCGGCCCGCAACGCGCAGCAGGCTGTCGCGCAACGCCTCGAACTCCAGCCGCCGCGGCGCCATCCGCCACAGCAGCCGGTTGGCGGCGTCGCGTTCCATCGCCACGGGTTGCACCGCACTGCTCTGCTGCCACGTCGCGGAACTCAGGATGTAACGGTGCAGGGCCTTGAACGACCAGTCGTGCGCCATGAACCAAGCCGCAAGATGATCGAGCAACTCGGGGTGTGACGGGCGCTCGCCCATCGCGCCGAAGTTATCAGCCGTGGCGACGAGGCCCTGGCCGATATGTTGCTGCCACACGCGATTCACGATGACGCGCGCCGTGAGCGGATTGCGCGGACTGACCAGCGCCTGCGCCAGCTGCAGCCGGCCGTCATCCGCGTACGTGCGATCGTCGATGGCCGCGAGCACCTGCGGAATCCGGCGCGGCACGGCGGCACCGGGCTTCAACCGATCACCGCGGATCAACACGCGCGATGTCACCGGCGGTCCGTTGACGCCCACGGCTTGAGCGCGATCGAGCGGGGCACCGGCTTCGAGTATATTCAGTTTCTCTCGAATCTTCCCGGCCGCTTCGTTGTCCCGCCGGGCCACAATCCGATGCTCGGTGACAAAGCGCAGCAGATCGTCCGCGACTGCCTCCCGCGTGAACTGCAGCGGTGAGGTCGGACCGTTGATCACGGCCGCGAGGCCGGGGGCGTCCGGCGTTTTCAACGCGGCCGTGATCACGCGGCCAAACGTTTCGGCCACGTCGAGCATGGTCGCGGGCGGGGTGGCGGAAAACGCCGCGAGCACGTCGGCGTCATGGCGTTCAGGGTGGCGCGCGGCGTCGTCGAGCACCGCGCGGGCCCGGGCGGCGAAATCCGTTGCGGGGAGATCCAGGAAAACCGACCACAGTCGAAAATAGTTTTCACCGCGTTGCACGCTCTCGGCGATCAAGGTGGCCCAGGCCGGCGCACCGCCGAGCACGAGCAGTCCGCGGGGCGTGTCGAGCGGGATGAAGCCTTCGACCGTGCGGTGGTTCGCCGACTCCTGGACGAGCCGGCGGAGATATTCGGGCGCGAGTTCGCGCACGAGGCGGCGCGCCAGGGTGGTGGTCGTGTCGACGTGCTTGGCGTAGTCGGCGAACAGCGCGGCGCGTTCGGCGCGGTATTTCGTGACGGCGTCGGAAACCGGCGCGGTGCCCACTTCGGGCAGATCCATGGGTTCGCTGCTACTCGCGAGAATCCCCGCGAGCGAGTAATAGTCGGTCGTCGGAATCGCGTCGAACTTGTGGTCGTGGCAACGCGCGCAGGCGAGGGTGAGACCGAGCACGCCGCGGCTGACGGTGTCGATGCGATCGTCGATGATGAGCTCCGGGGCTTCGAGATTGCCCTCGAAGCGTCGGCCGACCGTGAGGAAACCGAGCGCGCGCAAATCCGGCTTCATTTCCGCAGGCAGGCGATCGGCGGCGACCTGTTCGAGGACAAACCGGTCGAACGGGCGGTCGGCGTTGAACGCCTCGATCACGTAGTCGCGATACGTGCGGGCAAAGGGAATACGGCGCTCGCTGTCCGTCGATTTGTCCGTCGTGTCAGAGTAGCGCGCGACATCGAGCCAATGACGGCCCCAACGCTGGCCGTATTCCGGCCGCGCGAGGAGCTGGTCGACGAGCGCGGTCCAGGCCGCCGGACTCGGATCGGCGGCAAACTGTTCCACGCGGTCGAATGACGGCGGCAGTCCGAGCAGCGCGAGGTAGGCGCGGCGCACGAGCGTGCGCGGATCAGCGCGCGAATTCCACGCGAGTCCCTCGGCCGCGAGACGCGCGCGGATGAAGCGGTCGATGGGATGAAGGTCGGCGGGCGCGCCCGGCACGTCCGGCAACGTCGGCGCGACGATCGGTTGAAACGCCCAGTGCGTCCGCGCGGACTCCAAGGACATCGCTGCGATCGCCGCGCCGCCGGTCGCCGGCACGCTCAGCCGCGGATCGGGCGCGCCGCGTTGGATCCATTCGGCGAGAACGGCCACCGCCTCGGTGCCGAGCGCTTCCTTCGGCGGCATCTGCAGATCCTCGTTCTTATACCGCACCGCCTCGATCAGCAGGCTGGCGTCGGGTTTTCCCGGCACGATCACCGCCCCGCTGTCCCCGCCGTGTTGCCACCCGGGCCGCGAGTCGAGCCGCAGGCCGCCCTTTTGTTTCTTCTCCCCATGACACTCGTAGCAGTGCTGGATCAGCAGCGGCCGGACCTTGGCTTCGAAGAAGGCGAGGTTCTCCGGCGCGTCGACTTCGCGCGGAATCGCCGCCCCGGTGGTTGCGCCTGCGGCCATGGTCGCCGCGGACGCGAACGCGACGGAGCCCAGCACGAGTGCAATGAACGGGGTCTTCATTTACCGGTGTCCAACGAATACCCGGAGTGGCCGGACGAACAGGAAAAAGCATCCGCGCTGGAGAGGATCTGAGATCTGAAATGTGAGATCTGAAATCTGAGATCGCCTGTTACCGTAACCGTGAACGCAAAGTTGCGGTTGAAACCGGCCGCAGCTATTCGGACACTGCCGGCGAAGTGAACGGCTCCACCCCCGTCTCCATACCCCGGCTTCGGCTCCAGCTCCGGCAGTTTCATCGGCGCGTTTTTGCGTCCGTGGGCCGCGCCTTGCTGTGCGTCGTCGGGGGCCTTGGGCTGGCGCAGCGATCCGTCGGGGCGACTTCACCCGCGCCTGGCGGACTGGCCCGCGAGGCCATGCTCGTGTTGAAGGCGGAGTGTTTCTCGTGTCACAACGAGAAAAAGAAAAAAGGCGGACTCGTGCTCACGTCCCGCGAGGCGCTCCTGCGGGGGGCCGAATCCGGGCCGGTGGTTGTGGCCGACCACCCCGAAACGAGCGTGCTCGCGAGCGTGCTGCTGGCCGAGGCCGATCCGCACATGCCGCCGAAGTCCCAATTGCCGGACGCAAAGATTCAACTGCTCCGAAACTGGATTCAGGCGGGCACGCCGTGGGACGAGGCCGCGCTGCTGGAAGAGGATTTCAAACCGGTCGCGCTCGCGCCGTTGCCGTCCACGTATCAACCCGTGCTCGCCCTGGCCCTGGCTCCGGACGCCCAGCGCCTGGCCGTGGGGCGCGGCGGGGCGATTGTGCTGCACGATGCCGCGGTATCCGCCTTGCCGGTACTTCGTCAGGTGGCGGCGCATCGCGATGCCGTGCAGGCGCTGGCGTGGAGCGCCGACGGACGCTGGCTGGCGTCGGGCGCGTTCCGGCGCGTGGTCCTCTGGAACGGCGACACGCTGCAACCTGAACGCGAGTGGACCGAGGGCCTGAGCGGGAAGATCACCGCGCTGCAGTTTTCGCCCGACGGCACCACGCTCGTGATCGCGGACGGCGTCGCCGGGCGGAGCGGGCTCGTGCGCATGATCAGTCTGCCCGAGGGCAAGCTCGTCGCGTCGTGGTCGGCGCATGACGATACGATCTTTGCGCTCGACGTGAGTCGCGATGGCACGCGGCTCGTGACCGCCGGCGGCGACAAGGTGATCAAGATCTGGGATCTGGCGGCGCGAAAGGAACTCGCCCGCCTCGAGGGCCACGGTGCGCAGGTGCTGGCGGTTGCGTTCAACGCCGATGCGACGCAGGTCGTGAGCGGCGGGGCGGACAAGGAACTCAACGTGTGGGAGGTGCAGACGCGCGAGAAGGTCGCCACGCTGGGCAATCATTCGGCCGCGGTGAGCGCGGTGAACTGGCCCGGCGACGGCAAGACGCTCGTCGCCGCCACGAGCGGCGGCGGCGTTTTCGCCTATACCAATCTGAAGGCGCACGCCGGGACGGAGCGCTCCAAGGGCGGCGATGAAAAGAAAATCGGCGAGACGCCCGAAGCCATCCTCAGCGCGGTCAGCGCGCCCGATGGCGCGACGATCTACACGGGAGGGCACGATGGTTTCGTCCACGCGTGGAAGCGCGACGGCAAGGTGCTCGCCAAGCTAGCGCCGCCGGAAGCCGCGCCCGCCGCAGCGGACAGTGCAGCGGCCGCGACGGTGGCGAGCGCGACGCCAGCGACGTCGGTCAGTTTCCTGCGCGATGTCCTGCCGGCGTTGACGCGTGCGGGCTGCAGTGCGGGCGGCTGTCACGCGAAGGCCGAGGGCCAGAACGGTTTCAAGCTCTCGGTGTTCTCCTACGATCCCAAGGCCGACTACGACGCGATCGTGCGCGGTGCCCGCGGCCGGCGCGTGTTTCCGGCCGCGCCGGATCAGAGTCTGCTCGTGCAGAAACCGACGACCGCAATCGACCACGAGGGCGGGCGGCGGTTTGAGTCCGGATCGGAGCTGCACCAACTGCTCGTGCGGTGGTTGCGGGAAGGCATGGCTTATCGCGTCCCCAACGAGCCGGACCTCAAACGCATCACCGTCACGCCCCGCGAACGCGTGTATTCCCGACAGGGCCAACAGCAGCTGACCGTGGAAGCGCATTACGCCGACGGCAGTCGCCGCGACGTGACGCACCTCGCCGCGTTCGCCGCGAACGATCCGGAATTCGCGAGCGTGAGCGACGACGGCCTCGTCAAGGTTGGCACGCTCGCCGGCCAGGGCGTGGTCGTGGCGCGGTACATGGGTTTCGTCGCTGACACGCAGCTCACGCTGCCCGCCGAGCGGGTATTGCCGGCGAGCAGTTATGCGTCGCTCCCGCGGCACAACTTCATCGACGAACTGAGCTACGCGCACTTTCAGCGCCTCGGCCTTTTCCCCTCGGAGTTGTGCTCGGACGAGGAATTCGTCCGGCGCGCGAAACTCGACGCCGTCGGCCTGTTGCCGACGCCGGAGGAAGTGCGGGCGTTTTTGGCGGACAAATCGCCGGGCAAACGCCAGGCCTTCATCGCGCGGGTGCTCGATGAGCCGGCCTACGCGGATTATTGGGCCACGAAATGGGCCGATCTCGTGCGCCCGAATCCGGACCGCGTCGGCTTGAAGAGCGTCTTCGTGCTCGACCAGTGGCTGCGGCAGAGCTTCCGGCAGAACAAGCCGTACGATCAGTTCGTGCGCGAGATTCTGCTCGCGGAAGGCACGAATCACCGCGACGGGCCGGCGGTGATCTACCGGGACCGGCGCGAACCGGCGGAGCGCGCCACGATGTTCAGCCAGTTGTTTCTGGGGACGCGGCTCGAATGCGCGCGCTGCCACAATCATCCGAACGAAAAGTGGACGCAGGATGACTTCTACCAATTCGCGGCGTACTTCGGATCAGTGAAGCAGAAGGGCGCCGCGATTTCGCCGCCGATCTCCGCGGGCACGGAGACGTTTTACTTCGCGGCCGGCGGCAGTGTGAAACATCCGGTGACGGGCGAGGTGATGGCGCCGCGTCCGCTCGATGGCGTCGATCGGCCGGTGGACCAAGGCAGCGATCCGCGACGCGCACTGGTCGATTCGCTGCTGGCGCCGGACAATCCCTACTTCGCGCCGGCCGCGGTGAATCGCGTGTGGGCGAATTTCTTCGGCCGCGGACTGGTCGAGGCGGTGGATGATTTTCGCATCTCGAATCCCTGCGTGAATCCGCCGCTGCTCGCCGCCCTCGCGCGCGATTTTGTGGAGCACGGTTACGATTTGAAACATCTCGCGCGGACGATCATGGCGTCGCGGATCTATCAACTCAGTGCGACGCCCAACGCGACCAACCTCGCGGACACGCGAAACTTCTCGCGCGCGTATCGGCGCCGGCTGCCGGCCGAGGTGTTGCTCGATGCGGTCAACGACGTCACGGGCGGGACGGATACGTTTGCCGGCATGCCGCCGGGCAGCCGCGCGGTGCAGGCGTGGAGCTACAAGATCGAGTCCCAGTTCATGGACGCCTTCAGCCGGCCCGATCCGAGCATGGATCCGCCGTGCGAACGCGACGCGCACATCAGCGTGGTGCAGTCGTTGCACCTGATGAATTCCAAGGGACTGCAAGCGAAGCTCAGCAGCGCGAAGGGTCGCGCGCGCCAGCTGGCCGACAGCGGCCGGACACCGGAGGAGATTATCGGCGAACTCTATTTCGCGACGCTGAGCCGCGCGCCGACGCCGGAGGAGCTGACGGTGGCGACGGCTGCCTTCCCGGCGGAAGGCGCCGGACGTCGGAGCGCGACGGAAGACGTCTTTTGGGCGTTGCTCAATTCCGCCGAGTTTGTGTTCAATCACTGAGGATGAATCCCCCAATCCTTTGGCCCGCGAAACGCGCGGCGGCGGCTTAGGCCGCGGTGCACCATGAGCCGAATCACCCACAACTGTGCAGGCATGCGCCGGCGCGATTTTCTGCAGCTGGGCATTGGCGGCGGCGTGGGACTTGGGCTGGCGAGCCTGCTGCGGCTGCAGGCGCACGCCGCGGTCGTTTCGCCCGGGCCGGGCAAGCTGGCGGTGAAGGCGGGGGCCAAGGTGAACTGCATCATGATCTGGCTCGATGGCGGGCCGTCGCATTACGAGACCTTCGATCCGAAACCGGACGCGCCGTCCGAGATTCGCGGCTCGCTGGGCACGATTCCGACCGCGGTCCCCGGCGTGCATTTCTGCGAAGTGATGCCGCACCTGGCGAAGGCGGCGGACAAGTTCACAGTCATCCGTTCCATCTGCCACAAGGATCCGAATCACGGCGGCGGCAATCATTACATGATGACGGGCGCGCGTACACCCGTGCCGGTCGCGTGCGGGGCGTCGGTGACGTTTCATCCTTCATTCGGATCGGTGGTTTCGCATCACCGCGGACTCCAGAACGGTATCCCGGCTTACATGTCGGTGCCGCGCGTCTCGCGCAGCGGCGGGCCCAATTTTCTCGGCGGCAAGCACGCGCCGTTCGTGATCAACGGGAATCCGAACGAGAAGAGTTTTCAGGTCCGTGACGTCGTCCTGCCACCGGAAATCAGCGAGGGGCGCGCGGCGTCGCGTCGGGAACTGCGGGCGTCGCTCGACCGCATGCAGCGTTACACGGACAAGCTCGCCGAGGATCCGGCGGTCACGTTCGATCAATATTACCAGCAGGGCATCGACATGGTGCTGTCACCGCAGGCGCAGGCGGCCTTCGACATTCACCGTGAGGACGAGACGGTGCGCGACGCCTACGGCCGGAACGATTTTGGCCAGCGGCTGCTGATGGCGCGGCGGCTCGTCGAGGTCGGCGTGTCGTGGATGACCGTTTATTTCGGCGGCTGGGATCACCACACGAAGCTGTTCGACGCCTACAAGGGCGAGCAGGTGAAGAAAATGGATCAGGGCGTCGCGGCGCTGATCAACGATCTCGAGACCCGCGGCCTGCTCGACACCACGATGGTCGTGCTGCTCGGCGAATTCGGCCGGACGCCCAAGGTGAACAAGGACGCCGGGCGCGATCACTGGCCGCACGCGATGTCGGTGTTGATGGCGGGCGCGGGCATTCCGCGCGGACAGATCGTCGGTGCGACCGACGCCAAGGGCTATCATGCCGCGGAGAACGTGTACCGGCCGGAGGATTTTGCCGCGTCGCTCTACACCAAGATGGGCATCGATCACGCGCAGACGCTGCACACGAACACTGGCCGGCCGATGCAGCTCGTGAACAACGGGCGCGTGATCAAGGAGCTGTTCGTTTGAACGAAGGTCCCGGCGGCTCTGAGCCTTTCGCACCGATGACAGCGCTGGCGGACACCGATCGGCCGCGGCGACAACGCTTGATGGCTGGTGCCGTGGGGGCAGGCGCGCGGAGAATCGGGTTGGGCCTGCTGGTAGCGGTCGTCGGCGGCGCCGCGTGGTCCGCGCGCGCGGCGGCACCGACGCTCGAGCAGTTTTTCCCGGTGGCAGTGCAGGCGGGAACGACCACGACGGTAAACGCGGTGGGCAAGTTCGCGCCGTGGCCGGCGAAGGTCTGGACCGATTCGCCCGGCCTTTCGTTTCGGCCCGGGGAGAAAGCCGGCGAGCTGAGCGTCGAGGTCGGTGCGGACGTGCCCGCCGGTCCCCATCTTGTCCGCCTGTACAACGACACTGGCGCGAGCGCGCCGCGCTTCATCGTGGTGACGGCGGAACCACCCGGCGCCGAGGTCGAGCCGAATGACGAGTTCAGCCGGCCCCAGCTGATCGAGCGGCTGCCCGTTTCGCTCAACGGCCGGCTGAACAAGGGCGGCGACGTCGATTCGTTCGCGGTGCAACTCGAGGCCGGGCAGACATTGCTGGCGTCGGTCGACGCGTACGTGCTGGCTTCGCCGGTGGACGCGGTGATCCGTGTGGTGGATACGCGCGGGCTTGAGCTCGCGCTCAACCACGACAACGGCCGCAACCTCGATCCGTTGCTCACCTGGACGGCTCCGGCCGCGGGCACGTACGTCGTGCAGGTGTTCGGTTTCGCGCATCCGGCGACGGCCGACGTGCGGTTCACCGGGAGCGACGCGTGCGTCTATCGCCTGCACCTCTCGAAGGGGCCCCAGGTGCGGTACACGCTGCCGCTGGGTTTGGAGCGGACGAAGACCGCCACGTTGCGGGCGTTTGGCTGGAACCTGGGGACGGAGAACGGGCGGGAGTTTACCGTGGACGGGGCGGTGTTTCCCGCGGATCTCGCGCAAGCCAGCTGGCGGCGGCCGGAGTTTGAAAACGCCGTGAGCATCCCCTTGGGCGAAGGGACCGAATGGCTGGAGGAGACCTGGCTGGCTCGGCCCAAGGATGCGCCGGCGCCGTGTCCGCCGTTTGCGGTGTCGGGTATGATTGCACGGATCGGAGAAGTGGACCGCTTCGCCTTTGCGGCCACCAAGGGCGAAAGTCTCGTGATTGCGGTGCAGTCGGCAGCGCTCGGATTCCCGCTGGATGCCTGGCTCGCGATTCAAACGGCCGCCGGCAAGGAACGGGTGCGCGGCGACGATTCGACGAGCGCGGACCCGTTGGTGGAATGGACGGCACCCGAGAGCGGCACCTTTTACGCGGTGGTCGGCAGTGTGCTGCAGCGGGCCGGCGACGATCATCGCTATCGCCTGAGCGTGCGGGCGGCGCGACCGCGGTTTCAGGCCGTAGTGGCGGAGGCCGGTGTGACCGTCGAGCCTGGCAAGACGGCCAAACTCAAGCTCACCGCGCGTCGCAGCGAGGGTTTCAAGACCAAGCTGACGTGCACCGTGACGGGCCTACCCGCCGGACTCACAGTGGCTCCGGTCGAGCTCGGGGAAACGGCGAAGGAGATCACCCTCGAGCTGGCGGCCGCGGCCGACGCTGCGCCCTTCAGCGGCCCCGTCAGGATTCACTTTCAAGCGGACACTGACCCGGCGGGCGCAGTGTATCCGGCGGGGCACGAACTCGTGACGACCACGTTGAACAACGGCGTCCCGCAGGGCTTTCGCGACCTCGTGATCACCTCGACGCCGGACGTGTGGCTGACGGTTCTCTCTGCGCCGAAAGAAAAGGAAAAGCCGGCGGACGAAAAATAGCGTGTGCGGCTTGCGCGGGAGAAAAGCCGGATTGACGGTGGCGCGGGGCGCGATCGAACGATTGACTTGTAACCGTTGGGTTACCCCAATAATTTTTTCCTCCAGATGAAACCGCTTTTCCTGGCCGCGTTTTCCGGCCTCACCTGTGTGGCGTTTGCCGCCGAAACGCCCAAGTCCACGGCGACCTATCAGCAGGTCTACGGCGAAACCAAGGCTGCGGTGTCGGTCGATCCGGCCAAGGACCTGCCCAGCTATCCGGCCGTCGAGCCCAAGGCCGCGATCGCGACGTGGAAGGTGAAGCCGGGCTTCAAGGTCGAGTTCGTGACGCACGAGCCGTTCGTGCGCGATCCGATCGCCATCAGTTTCGACGAGAACGGCCGCATGTTCGTGTGCGAGATGATCGATTATTCCGAGGAGCGCGAACGCACGCCGCACCTCGGGCGCATCTCGATGCTCGAGGACAAGGATGGCGACGGCTTCTATGAGACCAGCACGGTCTTCGCGGACAACCTGCCCTGGCCGACCGGATTGATCTGGGCGAACGGCGGCTTGTTTGTGGGCGCGACGCCCGACATCTGGCGTTTCGAGGATCGCGATGGCGACGGTCGCGCGGAGGTGCGCGAAAAAGTGTACACCGGTTTCGGCTCGGGCCTCGCGCGCCTCAACGTGCAGGCGATGTTCAACAGCTTTCACTGGGGTCAGGACAACCGCATTCATGTGCAGAGCGGCCCGGGCAATCGCGGCAAGATCAAGAATCTGAAACGTCCGGGCGACGCCGAGGTCGAGCTGGCCGCGCGCGATTTCTGGTTCGATCCGCGCACCTATGAATTCGGCTTCGAGGCGGGCGGCGCGCAGTATGGGATGAGTTACGACAACTATTTTCGGAAATTCGGCTGTTCGAACTCGGACCACCTGCAGTTCTGGGTCTATGACGACCGCTATTCCGGGCGGAATCCGTTCTTCACCATGCCGGGCACCCGGCAGAGCATCGCGGCCGACGGTGGCGCGGCGGAAGTGTTTCGCATCAGTCCGGATGAACCGTGGCGCATCGTGCGCACTCGCTGGCGCATTTCCGGCGTGGTCAAGGGCGTCGTCGAGGGCGGCGGACGCGTCAGCGGGTACTTCACCGGCGCCTCGGGCACGATGGTGTATCGGGGGGACGCATACGGCGACGACTTCGTGAACAACACTTTCAGCGGCGACGCCGGCGGCCAGCTCGTGCACCGCAAGAAGATCCACCAGGACGGCGTCAGCCTCATCGGCCGCCGGCCGGCGGACGAACAGGGCTTTGAATTCGCGGCGAGCACCGACACGTGGGCGCGCGTGGTGAATTTCTCCAACGCTCCCGACGGCACGCTCCACATCTGCGACATGTATCGGCAGGTCATCGAGCATCCGTGGAGTCTGCCCGAGGAGATCAAGAAGCACCTCGATCTGAACAACGGCAACGATCGCGGCCGCCTGTATCGCATCGTCCCGGACAATCCCGCGTGGAAGCGCCGCAACACCGTGACCCTCGGCAAGGCGACGACCGCGGAGCTCGTGGCCACGCTCGAGCACACGAACGGCTGGCATCGCGACACCGCGTCGCGGCTGCTGTACGAGCGCCAGGACAAGGCGGCCGTGCCGCTCCTCGCGAAGCTCGTGCGCGAAACCAAGTCGCCACTCGCCCGGCACCACGCGCTCGGTTCGCTCGACGGTCTCGGCGGTTTGAACGAGGAGGCGATCCTCGCCGCGCTCGCGGACAAGGATGAACACGTGCGCGAGCGGGGTATTTATCTTTCGGAGACGGTCATGGCGCGGCAGCCGCTCAGTGCGAAGCTGGCGGAAAAACTCGCCGGGCTGGCTTCGGATTCGAGCGAACGCGTCCGGTTTCAACTCGCGCTCACCGCTGAGACCGCCCTGGCCACGCCGTCGGCCAAGCCCGCCGCGGCTCCGCTGGCCGCGGCCTATGCGCAGATCGCGCAGCGCGATTTTGCGAACAGCTGGATTTCCGCGGCGCTGCTCAGCGGTCCGCCGGAGATTGTGGCGGGCGTGCTGTATCCCGCGCTGACGCGCGATCCGGCGCAGGCGCGGACGATGGCGGCGTTTGTCGCGAAACTGATCGAGATTCGCGCGGCCTCGAAACCCGCGGAGGGCTTTGCCTCGTTGATCGATTTTGTGGCGCAGCCGGGCACGAGCCCGCTGTGGTTGCGGGCGTTGGGCGACGGCTTGCGCCGCGCCGGCACGAGCATTGAACAGGCCGATACCGGCAAGAAGCTCGCCTCGGTGTTCAGCCGGGCGGGTACGACGGTGGCTGATGCGAAGGCCGCGCCGGCCGCGCGATTGGAGGCCGTGGAACTGTTGAGCGTGTCCTCGCTCGCGCAGTCGCGCGAGGCGTTGACCTCGACCTTGAGTCCCGGGCAGCCGGAAGCGTTGCAGGTCGCGGCGATCAAGGTGCTCTCGCAGCATGCGGTGCCCGAAGTGACAGCGGTTCTGATTCGCTCGTGGGCGCAGGTTGCGCCGAAGGCCAAAGAGGCCGCCCTGACGTCGTTGATGGGCCGCGAAGATCGGCAGACGGCGTTGCTCGAGGCGGTCGCGGCAGGGAAGATCAAGCCGACGGAGCTCAGCGCGTCGCAGGTACAGGCACTCGCGCAGCACAAGTCGCCGAAGATCGCGGCGCTGGCGAAGACCGCGCTGGCGTCGGTGATTCCGCCCTCGCGTGCCGAGGTGACGGCGAAATTTGCGCCCGCGGCGGGGATGAAGGGCGATGCCGCGCGCGGCAAGGCGCACTATCTTGGGCGCTGCATGATTTGTCACCGGGCTGACGGCGCGGGCATGGAACTCGGGCCCGACTTGATCACGGTCAAGACGCGGGGCCGCGACGCGCTGCTCACGGCGATTCTGGATCCGCACAAGGAAGTCGCCCCGCAGTACATCGCGTTTGATGTGAACACCCGCGACGGCAACGCCTACACCGGCATGATCACGCGGGATGACGCCACCAGTTTGTCGCTCAAAATCATGGGCGGCGCCGAGGTCGCGCTGCCGCGGGCCAACATCAAGGGGAGTTCGTCGTCCGGGAAGAGCCTCATGCCTGAGGGACTCGAAGCCGGCCTATCGGTGCAGGACATGGCGGATTTGCTGACGTTCATCGAGGAGCTGAAGTAAGGTTCTCCTTTCGAGCGTTCGTTCATTGTAGGCGGGGCGTCCTCGCCCCGCGAGGACGTGAGGTTTAACCATAACGCGGGATGATCCCACCGACGCGGGACCGCCACCATTTAGACATCGTTCCGGTCGAACGCGCAGAAAGAGGTTGCGGCGGATTTTTCGCTGCGCCCACACTCACGCACTTACCCTTCATGAAAAACGTTCGTCTCGGCATCGTCGGTCTCGGCAACATCGGCAAGTTCCACACCGGTTACCTGCTCGATCACAAGATATCACGGTGCACGCTGACCGCGGTCAGTGACGCCTACGCGCCCGGCCTGAAGCCGTTCGAGGGCAAGCCCGGGCTGACGACCTACGCGAGCTGCGACGACATGATCCGTTCGGGCGAGATCGACGCCCTCGTCGTTGCGACGCCGCACTTTCTCCACACGACGATCGGCATCGACGCGTTGAAGCACGGGCTGCACGTCATGATCGAGAAGCCGATTTCCGCGCACAAGGCCGACGCCGAGCGTCTCATCGCTGTCGCCAAGGAGCACCCGAAGCAGGTGTTCGCGGGCATGTTCCAGATGCGCGTCGAACCGCGATATCAGAAGGTCCGCAATCTGATCCAGAGTGGTGAACTCGGAAAGATTGTGCGCGTGAACTGGATCATCACCGACTGGTTCCGCACCGAGGCGTATTACGCGAGCGGCGGCTGGCGGGCGACGTGGAAGGGTGAGGGTGGTGGCGTGTTGTTGAACCAATGCCTGCACCAGCTCGACATGCTGCAGTGGCTGTGCGGCATGCCGGCCAAGGTGCGCGGCTTCTGCCAGCTCGGCCGTTTCCACAACATCGAGGTCGAGGACAACATCACGACGTATCTGGAATGGGCGGACGGCGGCACGGGCGTGTTCGTCTCGTCGACGGGCGAGTCGCCCGGCACGAACCGTTTCGAGATCTGCGGCACGCGCGGCAAGCTGGTGCTCGAAAACAACAAACTCTCCTTCACGCGGAACGACGCCGACATGATCGAGTTCAGCAAGACGTCGAAGAGCGGCTTCGCGAAGCCCGACGTGTGGAACGTCGACATTCCCTTCGAGACCGTGGGCAACCCGCACGCGATTCTGATGCAGAACTTCGTCGACTCGATTCTCGACGGCACGCCGCTGATCGCGCCGGGCGCCGAGGGCATGGGATCGGTCGAGCTGGCCAACGTGCTGCTCTATTCGTCGTTCATCAACCAGACGGTGGATCTGCCGATGGACAGCGCGGCCTGGGAGAAGAAGCTCAACCAGCTGATCGCCGAGTCGAAGCACGAGAAAAAAGTCGTGCAGACCGTCACGGAAGACTTCACGAAGTCGTTCCGCCGGTAAGCCGGCGCAAGGTCCACCGATCGCTGGCGCGGCTTGCGTCAGCGGTCCCGGGCCGGCGGTGTTTGATCGTTCGCTATGTCGCGGCGCGCGGGGCTGCCGCCCGCCGGCGGAGGCGTTTTCGTCAGCAGGACCTTGTCGACCCGGTGTCGGTCCATGTCGGCGATCTCGAAACACCAGCCGTTCCAGACAAACTGTTCGCCGGCGACCGGGATGCGTCCGAAGCGATCCACCATGAAGCCTCCGAGGGTTTCAAACGTTTCGCTCTCCTCGCGCGGCAGCGGCCCGGTGGCGAAACGGCGCTTCACCTCATCGATCGGCATGGATCCATCCACGAGCCAGGAACCGTCCTCGCGTTGGACCGCATCGGGCATGCGGCGGTCGCCCGGCTGTGGCAGATCGCCCACGATGGCCTCCATCACATCGATCAGGCTCACGATGCCCTGCACACTGCCGAATTCGTCGGTGACCAGCGCGAGGTGCTTGCCCGACTTCTTGAACGTCTCGAGCAACTGCACGGCCGTGATCGAACTCGGCACGAAGAGCGGCCGCAGCAGGTGATTCTTCAGATCGTTGGCCACGCCCAGGGCGGCGTTGGCCCACAGCGATTTCACCGAGACCATGCCGATGACCTGGTCGCGCGTCCCTTCGTAGACGGGAAAGTGAGAGTGTCCGCTCGCCACGATTTTGCGCCAGTTGACGTCGTCGGTGTCGGCGATGTTCAGCCACACGATGCGCGTGCGGCGGGTCATGATCTCGGTGACCGGCAGTTCGTCGAGGTGCAGCACGCCCTCGACCATGGCGCGCTCGGCTTTGTGAAACACTCCGGCGGTCGTGCCCTGTTCGATCATGTGCGAGATTTCCTCCTCGGACGGAGGCGACTCCACATCCTTGCCCAGGCCGAACACCTTCAGGATGAGATTGGTCGAGATGGTCAGAAACCAGACGAACGGTGACGCCACCCTCGAGAGAAACGCCATCGGCTTCGCCAGCAGCATGGCGCGCGCCTCGGGATTCGTGAGGGCGATGCGCTTGGGGGCGAGTTCGCCGATGATGAGCGAAAAATACGTGATGGCACCGACGACCAGGACAATCGCGAGCACGTTGCTGTAGGGGGCGACGGCGGGAAACTGCGCGAACCACGCGGCGAGCTTCTCCGACAGGGTGGCGCCGCCGAAGGCACCGGCGAGGATCCCTACAAGCGTGATGCCGATTTGGACGGTCGAGAGGAAGCGGGTGGGCTCCTGCGCGAGCGCCAGCGCCGCCTGGGCCGTGCTGGATCCCTCGCCGGCGAGGGCCTTGAGCCGGGCCTTGCGTGACGACACGATCGCGATCTCGGCCATCGCAAACACTCCATTGATCAGCAGGAGGACGAAGATGATGGTGATTTCGGTGAGGCTGTTCACGGGACGAATAAGAGGTGCAGGTGCCGGAGGGCGAAATTCGAAGGTTGACGGTAGCGAAGCCGGAAGAGCAGCGCAAACGGACACCGCCGGATCTGCCTGGCCGCGTGGGTTCGGTCGGGCGCGCGAACCCTGCCCGCCCCAGCTTGGGGCTTCGCTGCACCAACGACGCGCAATCCGTGGCCTCCTCTCGCGCCGTCCGCGAGCTGAATGCTAACCGAACACCTTCTTCAGGTACTCGATGCTCTTCGTCGCGATCACCTCGGCGCCTTCGTCGTAGTTGAAGACTTCCACCGACACCACGCCGTCGTAGCCGACTTCCTTGAGCGCGGCGGCGATGGGCCGGAAGTCGATCTCGCCGAAGCCGGGGCCCTTCATGTTGGCGTCGTTGGCGTGCACATACGCAAAGTGTCCGCGCGATTCCCGGATGATCTGCGGGATCGGTTTCGTTTCCGAGCTCATCGCGCGGACGTCGAGGATGACCTTGAAACTGGGCGACCGCAGCTGCTGCGTGAAGCGTACGGCCTCCTCGGCGGTGTTGATGAAATTGGTGTCCACGGGCGGCAGCGGCTCGAAGCAGATGATCACGTCGCGTTGCTCGGCGAGCTTGACCGCGGGCCGAAACACGTCGGTCGCCCAGCCCCACGCCTGCTCATAGGTCACTCCGGGCAGCAGGCTCCGCTGTTTCGGCGATCCGACCACGATGACGCGGCTGCCGAGGTCGGCGCAGAAGTCGACGAGGTCGCAGAAGTACTGCGCCGTCCGGGTCCGGGTGGCGGCGTCCGGGGAGGTGAGATACATGCCCTCGGCCTGCACGAGCACCCAGTGAATCGCGGGAATCGTGACCCCCGCGCGGGCTGCAGCTTCACGGATCCGCGTGCGTTCGACGGCGGGGATGTCGGTCACGTACTTCGCGAGGGTGAACGGCGCGACCTCGACGCCGTCATAGCCCAGCCGGGCGCAGGCGGTGAAGATATCTTCGATTTTCCAACCCTGGAAGGTCTCGTTGCAGATGCTGAATTTCATAGAGGGAACCGGCCGGAGCAGGTACAGGACTGCCCGCGAATCACGCGAACGGGCGCGAATTTCAGAGATGGAATGTGACCCAGCCCCGCTCCATGTAGGTTCACCGCGGGTCGAGGCTCATGTCGGCTTCTACGCATTCGCGTCAACCAGCGTGATTCGCGGGCACCTTAATTGATCCGCTCAGTGCGCGAAGCCGCGTTCGTCCTCGGGCAGCGGCTGATTGCGGGTTTCGGGGGCGAAGGGCAGCACGATGAGGCCGAGGAGAAACACGGCGCACATCGTGAGGCCGGCGTACCGCATCGGCTCGGGCTGATCCTTGTAAACTTGGCTGGTCAGCAGGCCGAGAACCGCCGGGCCGGACGCGGCGGCGAAGCGACCGACATTGTAGCAGAACGAAATGCCGGTGCTGCGCAGCCGGGTGGGGAACAGCTCCGGAAAGTAGATGGCGTACCCGCCGAACAAGGACAGCTGGCAGAAGCCCATCACGGGCATCATCCAGAAGATCTGGCTCCGTTCCTTGAGGAAGAGGAAGACCATCGCGGTGCTGAGCAGCGCGAGCACGAAGCAGATGGCGAACGTCGGGCGGCGGCCGATGCGCTGCGACACGTGGCTGAAGGCCGTGATGCCGAGAAACGTGCCGACGTTGAGCATCATGGTGGCGACGCCGGCCCAGAAGGTGACGGCGCCCGGGATCCGCGCGGGATCCATGCCTTCGGCGGCGAAGGATTTCTGGAAAACGGATCGCACGAGATCGATCGAGAAGAAGCCGATGCCCCAGAGGCCGATGATGCCGGAGAGCGCGAGGAGCAGGCCGATCATCGCGTTGCGGCGCCAGCGGGTGTCACCGTTGCCGCCGTAAACCGTCCACAGGCCGGCCGCGATCGCGCCAATCGCGAGCCCGATGCCGATCTTGAGTTTGGGCAGCGACGAACTGCCGAAGAAGGCCATCGCGATGATCGCGACGATGAAGCCGGCGGCGATGGCGGCGGGTCGCTTCCAGTTGGCGTTGCCGAAGAGCTCCTCATACGAGCCCATCTGTTTTCTGCCGGAGGCTTGCTGGGCGGCGCGAGCGGCGGTCCAACGCTCGGGCTCCTTCAGCCGGGAACGAATCACGAGCGCGAGCAGCGCGGGCACGGCACCAATGACAAACATCCACCGCCACGCCGATCCGATTGCGCCCGACTCCTCAAGGTGCCCGAGGCCCATGCTGATGAGCGCCGCGCTCACGTTGCCCACCGCCGAGAGCGCCTGCAGCAGGCCCAGCGCGTGCGGGCGCGCCTTGTCGGGCATGACTTCAGCGACGAGCGAAACGCCCACGGCGAATTCGCCGCCGACGCCCAGTCCGGTGATGAAGCGGTAGAAGGCGAAATCCCAGAAGCCGACCGACAGCGCGCTGAGCCCGGTGCAGATCGAGTAGATGAGGATCGTCCACATCATCGTCTTGGCGCGCCCGATCCGATCGCCCAGCACGCCGAACGTGAGGCCGCCCGTGGCCCAGCCGATCAGAAAGATGGCCGTGCTATAGCCGCTGTAGAGCGCGACGTCCTCGCCCGGCTTGAGCAGCGAACGCATCGCGGGCACGCGCGCCAGGTTGAAGAGCTGCTGATCCATCGTGTCGAAGAGCCAGCCGAGGGCGGCGACGATCAACACGAACCAGTGATAGCGATTCAGCTCGCGCCACCAGGGACCGGATACGGGAGCAGTGGGAGAAGTGGACATGCGTCAGGAAAGGAGGCGGGGCTCAGAGCAGACCCTGATAGGCGAGCCAGAGTGAGCGGTAATACTTCATCACGCGCACCGGATCCGTGCTGGCGGGAATCTCCGCGAAACAGAAGCCGGTGTAGCCGGAGTCGTTCAGCGCAGTCAGCAGTTTCCGGAACGGATATTCGTCGAGGTAAAGATCCCGCATGTGCACGCTCTGGATCTTCTTCTTCACGAGGTTGAAGTTGTGATCGAAGCCGTCGCCCGCGAGGTCGGTCTGGTTGGAATTCCAGCAGACGCCCACGTTGGGATGATTCGCGACGTCCATCATCGTTTTCACGTGCGGCACGAGTGAAGTGCCGGCCCCGTGGACTTCGACGTAGACCTTCTGTCCGTGACTGGCGGCGAACACGCCCAGCTCACCGAGCGAACGACCGATTTGTTCGAGCGTTTTCTCGACCGGAACTTCCTTCGGCAGGCCGTTGGGTCGCACCTTTACGCCGACCTGCGCGCCGACGTCCTGCGCGAGGACGATGTACTCCTTGGTCGCCTCGATGTCCTTCTTCAGCTTCGCCTGGTCCGGGGTGTGATAGTCAAAGGCGCTGCCCAGGCTCGCGAGCGCGACCGGCGAGTCGGCAAACCGCTTCTTCACCTCGGCGCGTTCGGCCTTGCTCAACGTCACCTCGACGCCGTGCTTGTGCGTGGTCCGCAATTCGACGCCCTCGAATTTCGCCTCGGTGCAGTTCTTGATGATCGTGGGAATGTCCCAATCCATCGCGATGTTGTAGGTCACCGTGCCGAGCCGCATCTTGGATTTCTTTGCGAAACTCGGGGTGGGCTCGGCTGCGGCCTTGGCCTTTGCCTTGGGCTCGGCGGCCTGGGCGAAGGAGGACGCGAGGCCCAGCGAGGCGAGGCTGACCGACGTGGTTTTGATCCAGTGACGGCGATTGGTTTTCATGGGGTGAGGAAGCTAGACGTGGATTGATGCGCGGTGTCGAGCGGAGCTTTCTGGCGAAACGAAATCAGCGTGCGGGCGGAGCCAGACGCGACCGCGCGGGCAGCGGCGCGACGACGAACGGCGCGAGTTTCAGCACGGCGGAGAAGCGGGAAGGGTGGGGCGGACGAACGGTTCTGGCGATCAAAGGCGCGTGGGACGCGCGCGGTCCTTGAGAAAAGGGCGGCGCCCGACCGTCAATCAAGCCCGGTCTCTGCCGTCGTTCGGCGAAGCACATTTGCTTTGCGATTCCGAGTACGCCGCGCACGGTTTCCCTACCCTGCGGGCCGGTCGTTTCGGCGATCGTCCCGCGCGCCGCGTCCCACCCCGACACCTCCCTTTCCGTGCCCCGCTTGGTTCGATTCGTTCCGGCCCTTCACCGTTCGGTACCGCTCGTGCGCGGGTGCTTGGCGCTGCTGGCGGGATTCACGGGCGTCAGGGGCGCCGGTGCCGACGCGAAGATATTCAAGCCTCCAGCGCCCGCCGTGGGTGCGAACCGTTTTCTGGGTCGCTTCTGTCTGGATTGTCACGATGCGTCCGTGAAGAAGGGCGATGTGACGCTGGAGGCGTTCGATCCCGCGCGCGCGGCCGCCGATCCCAAACTGGGCGAACAGGTGATGAAGAAACTGCATCACCGCCAGATGCCGCCGCTCGGGGAGGAGCGGCCGGACGATGCGACCTATCGGAGCGTCGTCGCGCAAGTGGAAGCTGACCTCGATCGCGCGGCGGCGGCGGCGCCGAATCCGGGACGCACGGAGTCGTTGCGGCGGCTCAACCGGACTGAATATCAAAACGCGATCCGCGATTTGCTCGGGGTGTCGATCGATGCGACCACCTTGTTGCCGAACGACGAGCCGAGTCACGGCTTCGACAATGTCACGGTGGGCAATCTGTCGCCGACGCTGCTCGATCGCTACGTGATGGCGGCGCAGAAGATCGCCCGCCTCGCGGTCGGCGCGCCGCGCAAGGCGCCCGCGGGGGACACGATTCGCATCAAGCCCGACGTCACCCAGGAAGGTCACGTCGAAGGCCTGCCGCTCGGCACGCGCGGCGGCGCGTTGATTCCGTATACGTTTCCTCTGGACGGAGAGTATGAAATCCAGGTGCGTCTCGCCCGCGATCGCAACGAGCAGGTCGAGGGGCTCAAGCGGCCGCACGAGGTTGAGGTCCTGCTGGATCGCGCGCGCATCGCGCTGGCCACGGTCACGCCGCCGGGCAGCGACAAGAACGCCGAGGGCGTCGACGCGCATTTGAAATTCAGGGTGTCGGTCAAGGCCGGGCCGCGCGAGATTGGCGTCACCTTCATCAAGACGCCGACGTTGCTCCTCGAACTCGAGCGCGAGCCCTTTGTGGCGCGCTTCAACATGCACCGGCATCCGCGCACGGCGCCGGCGCTTTACCAGGTGTCGATCACCGGACCGTTTGAGGCCAGGGGGCCGGGCGACACGCCGAGCCGCCGGCTGATTTTCCGTCCGCTCGAGAATGGGGCGCACGCGGCCGCCACGGACGAGCGCAAGGCGGAGTTGGTGTTGACGCAGCTGCTGCGTCGGGCGTACCGCCGGCCGGTGACCGCCGAGGATCTCCGCCGGCCGCTGCAGTTTTTCCGCGAAGGCAGCGCGGAGGGTGCGGGCTTCGAGGCGGGCATCGAAAACGCCGTCAGTGCGATTCTCGTGAGTCCGCAGTTTCTCTTCCGCGTGGAAGCCGACCCGGCCGGGATCGCTCCCGGCACGGCGTACCGCATCAGCGATCTCGAACTGGCGTCGCGCTTGTCCTTCTTCCTGTGGAGCAGTCTGCCGGACGATGCGTTGCTGGATGCAGCGGTCCGCGGCGATCTGCGCCAGCCTGCGCTGCTCGAAGCGCAGATGCGCCGCATGCTGGCGGATGAGCGTTCGCGCAGCCTCGTCACCAACTTCGCGAGCCAGTGGCTCTATCTGCGCAACCTCGAGATCGTCACGCCCGACCTGCGGCGCTTCCCCAATTTCGACGACAACCTGCGCCAGGCGTTTCGGCGCGAGACCGAGCTGTTTGTCGAGAGCGTGCTGCGGGAGGATCGCAGCATCGCGGATCTGCTCTCGGCTGATTACACGTTCCTGAACGAGCGGCTCGCGAAGCACTATGGCATTCCGCACGTCTACGGGAGTCACTTCCGGCGCGTGTCGTTTACCGGTGACACCGCCCGCCAGCGCGGCGGTTTGCTGCGGCATGGCAGCATTCTCACCGTGACCTCGTACGCCACGCGCACGTCGCCGGTGATTCGCGGCCACTGGATTCTGGCGAACCTCGTGGGTTCACCGCCACCGCCGCCGCCGCCGAATGTGCCGGCGCTCGACGACAACACCGTGTCGGCGTCGCTGGGCATTCGCGAACGCCTCGCCGCGCACCGTGCCAATCCCGCGTGCGCGAGCTGCCACGACGTGATGGATCCCGTCGGTTTCGCGCTGGAAAATTTCGACGCCGTCGGTCGCTGGCGGACGGCCGAGGACAACAAGCCGATCGACTCCGCGGGTGGATTGCCGGACGGCAGCACCGTGGCCGGCGTGGCCGAACTCGAGCGCGGGTTGTTGCAGCGGCCGGAACTGTTTGCGGGCACGTTGAGTGAAAAGCTGCTGGTTTTCGCACTTGGACGGGGCGTCGAGTACTACGACGCGCCTGCGGTCCGGCAGATGGTGCGACGCGCGCAGGCCGACAACTATCGGTTTTCGTCCGTGATTCTAGGCATCGTGAACAGCACTCCGTTTCAAATGAGGAAATCCCCATGATTATCACGAAAAAGGCGCTACCCCGTCGGACCTTTCTGCGAGGCATGGGTGCCTCGCTCGCCCTGCCGCTGCTCGACGCCATGGTGCCGGCCGCCACGGCCGCGACCCGCACCGCGGCCACGCCCGTGCGCCGGCTCGGGTACGTGTTCATGCCGATGGGCTGTGACATCTCGCGGTGGACGCCGGGCGGCAGCGACGGCAAGCTCGGCGACCTTTCGCCGATCCTCCAATCGCTCGGTCCGGTCAGGGAGCACGTCACGGCGCTGACGAACATGGAACTGCGCAACGCCTACCCGGGTTCGCACGCGACGTCGAATTCGGCGTTTCTCAGCGCGGCGAAGGCGAAGCACACCGAGAGTTCGGATTACTATCTCGGCACGACCGCCGACCAGATCGCCGCGCAGCAGATCGGCCGCGAGACCCAGCTGCCGTCCCTCGAGCTCTCGATGGACATGCTGCAGACGACCGGCCAGTGCGACAACGGCTACGCCTGCGTTTATCAGAACAATCTCTCGTGGTCCTCGCCGACCACGCCGCTGCCGTCCGAGGCGCATCCGCGCATCGTGTTCGAGCGCCTCTTTGGTGAAGGCGGCAATCTCGCGGAGCGTCGCGCGGCGTTGCGCAAACGGGCCAGCCTGCTCGACTGGATCACCGAGGACATCGCCAGCCTCCAGCGGAAACTCGGTCCGGCTGACCGCGCCAAGGTGGCCGGTTATCTCGACACCGTGCGCGAGGTGGAGCGGCGGATTCAGAAGGCCGAGGCCGATGCCATGGAGAAGCCGCTCCCTGATCTCGATCGCCCGCTCGGCGTGCCGGCAGCGTACGCGGATCACGCGAAGCTCATGTTCGATCTCCAGGTGCTCGCCATGCAGGGCGACATCACGCGCGTGACGACCTTCCAGCTTGCGCGCGAGACCAGCAATCGCACGTATCCGGAAATTGGAGTGCCCGATCCGCATCACCCGCTGTCGCACCACGGCAACGACCCCGACAAGATCGCGCGCATGGCGAAGATCAACGCGTTTCACGTGTCGCTGTTCGCATACTTCCTCGAGCGCCTGAAGGCCACGCCCGAAGGCAACGGCACGCTGCTCGATCACTCGCTGCTCCTGTACGGCAGCGGCATCGGCAACCCGAACGTCCACGATCACACCAATCTGCCGATCCTCGTCGCGGGCGGTGCCGCCGGCGGCATGAAGGGTGGGCGCCACATCCGTTACAACGAGCCCGTCCCGCTTGCGAACCTGCATCTCACGCTCCTCGACAAGGTCGGGGTGAAGATCGATTCGTTTGCCGACAGCAACGGCAAGATCACGGAGTTGTTCACGCCCTTGAACGTGTGATGAACGGAATGAATTTTTTGGGACCGCGACCGCCCTCGGTCGCCCGGTGGCGGATGCGACCGGGGGCGGTCGCGGTCCGACAGACGCTGATGCTCGGCTGCCTGTGGGCACTCGCGCCGGGTGCCGTGTTGGCCGCGAACGCCCGCCTCGCTGACGCCATCGAGAAACAGGACGTCGCGGCGGTGCGTGCGTTGATCGGCGACAGCGACGTGAATGCTGCGCAGGTCGACGGCATGACGGCGTTGCACTGGGCCGTGCAGCACGACGATCTTGCGACGGCCCGGACGCTGATCGCGGCGCGGGCAAATCCCCAAGCCGAGAATCGTTATGGCGTCACTCCGCTTTCGATCGCCTGCACGAATGGCAATGCGGCCATGGTGACACTGGTGCTCGAAGCAGGCGCCGATCCGAATGCGGCGCTGCGCGGCGGCGAGACGCCCTTGATGACGGCGGCGCGCACCGGCCGGCTCGACGCGGTGAAGGCGCTGCTGGCCCGGGGAGCGGCGGTCAACGCCCGCCTGCCGCAAGGGCAGACGGCGTTGATGTGGGCGGCGGCCGACGGTCACACGGCGGTGGTGGAGGCGTTGCTCGAGGCGGGTGCGGAATTTCGCACGCCGCTCGCCTCCGGTTTCAGCCCGATGCTCTTCGCTGTTCGCAGCGGCCACACGGCAATCGTGCGGGCGCTGCTCAAGGCGGGAGCCGATATCAACGAGACCGCGCAGCCCGCGCGCAACGCCGCGAAGTATCTGCGCAAGGGCGCCAGTGCGCTTACGACTGCGATCGAGAACGGGCATTTTGAACTCGCCGCACTGCTGGTCGATCTTGGTGCCGACCCGGGTGACCTGCGGTCGGGTTATTCGCCGCTGCACATCCTCTGCTGGATCCGCAAACCAGACCGCGGCGAGGACGAAGGCGATCCCGTGCCGGAAGGATCGGGCAGGCTCACGAGCGATCAGTTAATCCGGAAGCTCGTGGCCAAAGGCGCCGACGTGAACGCGCGGCTCACGGGCGGTCCGTCCGGCGGCGGGCGCATCGCGCGAAAGGGATGCACGCCGTTCATGATGGCCGCCGACACGGCGGACACGGCCTACCTGCGTTTGCTGAAAGAGCTCGGGGCCGATCCCAATCTGACGAACGTGGATGGTTGCACGCCCCTGATGGCGGCGGCGGGCCTTGGCACGCGTTCCGCCGAGGAAGAGGCGGGCACGGACGAGGAAGCGGTCGAGGCGGTCGCGTACCTGTTAAGTCTCGGCGCCGACGTCAACGCGGTCTCGGACCAGGGCGACACGGGGATGCACGGCGCGGCCTTCGCCAATTTTCCGAAAGTGGTGAAGTTCCTCGACACGAAAGGGGCGAAAATCGAGGTGTGGAACCAGAAGAACAAACGCGGCTGGACGCCGCTGCTCATCGCCGAGGGACACCGGTACGGGAATTTCAAGCCGTCGTTCGAAACCATCGCGGCGATCAAGGAAGTCATGATCGCGCATGGCGTCACGCCGCCGCCGCCCACGCCGCCGGTGGCCGTCAAGGGATACGAACAGCGGTAGGCGGGCGAGGTTCGGTGTCACGGGGCCCTCGGTTTCAATCCGAGCGGCACTCCTTATCGCGCGCGCAGTCCGAGAAAGGTCGCGAGCTCACGCACCGCCGGCGCGGTCGGGCTGCGGCCCTCGACCCGGCGGGAAACAACGACCAGGCGGCGGAGCGTGCGATCAGCCTTGGGGTCCACGTGGCCGAGCAGCCGATCGCCCTGCATCACGGGCAACGCGTAGTAACCGCGAACGCGTTTGTGCGGTGGCGTGTAGACTTCCCACGTGTAGTCGAATTTCCACAACGCCGCCGTCACGCGTCGGTCGTAAATCAACGGATCGAGCGGCGCAATCAGCCGGGCGCGATCTGAAGCCGGAGGACAGGTTTCGCGGGTGACGTCATCGAGCAAACCGAGGTCGGACCGCAGGCAGAACAAGGGCGGGCAGTCGGGAACGGCGATGGGCTGGACCAAGTCCTCGACCAGCGGCAGTTCGTTTCGCTTGAGGGTTACCAGCCGGCGCTGCCGAAGTTTGAGGTGAACGATCCAGCGCGCCGTCTCCTCCGGACCCGGCTCGCGCCGCGCGAGCACCGCGGGCGGCAGTACGCGCTCGGGCAGATCGTAGAGACGGCGGTTGTGATCGCGGCCTGCGATCAGGACGCGGCCGTGGAAGAAGAGTTTTTGCAGCGTCGACTTGGCCAGGGAAAACGAGCCCCAGAGGGACTGGCGGGAGCGGCGGTCGTCGTCGATGTGGGACGGCTCCAGGGGCCCGCGGGTCGCGATCTCCTCCAGAATGCGCGCGGCCAGTTCGCGTTCGCGGGCCGTCAGTTTTCCCGACCACGCGCCGGAGTGACGCGTGCGGCGGTGCATCGCAGCGAGGAGGTGCGGCCAGGCGTCGAGCGGAAAGGCCACCAGGACGTGGCTGTCGGGCAGATGGTGCTCGAAGGCGACGCGCTCGAGTGCGGGCTGGGAAGTCTCCGCCCCGTGCACGTGCCGCATCAGATCGCCCTCACGGTAGCCGGCCACCCGGTGACGCAGGATGTGATCCTGCATGCGCCCGCAGACATTGATTGGGTCAATCTGGACGAAACCGTGGTGATCCAGGGCGGCGCCGATCCCGTTCACCGGGGCGTCGAGCAGAACCGCGCGCCGGTGAAAGCGGCGGGCGATTTCCGGCGGAAGCGCGAGCGCGGCGGGCAGCATGCGATGAAGCATGCGGGGACCGGCGGTGATTCAAGCCCCAACGGGCGAATCGCAACCGCGCGGGTGCGGACGCCGGAAAAATCGGTCGGCCGGACGCGGGCCGGAGGAAACGATCAGGCGGCCGCTTTGGGCTGCACGGCCTGGCGGCTCTTGCGCGTATCACCAATCTGGGCACAGAGCGCGGGCACGGTGCGGAGGATGATGGAAAGGTCCATGCCGAGGGAGCGCTTTTCCGAATACGTCACATCGAACTGAATCATCTCGTCGAAGGTCGTGCGGTTCTTGCCCGAAACCTGCCAGAGGCCGGTGAGGCCGGGCGCGCTGTTGAGGCGCTTGCGCTGCCAGCCGGTGTATTGTTCGAACTCGTACGGAATACAGGGACGCGGGCCGACGATGCTCATCTCACCGCGCAGCACGTTGATGATCTGGGGCAGCTCGTCGAGACCCGAGGCCCGCAGCAACCAGCCGCCGGGAATCAGGCGGGAGTCGCCCTTGGAATCGAGTTTCTGCATCGGACGCTTCGAGGCGACCAGCTCGGCGAAATGCGACTGGTGGCTCGAGGTGCTCGCGCCCTCGTGCATCGTGCGAAACTTGTAGAGCTTGAACCGGCGTCCCATGAATCCGACGCGCTCCTGCTGGAAGAAGATGGGACCGGGTGCGACGGTCTTGATGACCACCGCAGCGATCAGCGTGCACAGGGCGAAGAAGGGAAAGGCCACCAGGCAGCAGGCGATATCGAGCGAACGTTTCCACAACGGGAGAGCCACGATCGGCTTGGACTCCGAGCGACCCCAACGGATGGGAAGACTTTGAGAGTACATGGCGGGTGAAGCGCGATGATTGAACGGAAATGCGGAGCTGCGGGGAAAATGGGCGGACTTCTTGGTCTCGCCGACACTCGTTTTACTGGATTCGCAGTAGGGCATCGGTTGCTGCTGAGGACAAGACCCTAGAGGCTGTTGAAATGCGATGCTAAAAATTGAGTGAATACACTCAATCACGCACCTTTGGCCTACGTGACGCTACGCCCGGATAGGACCGCGGACGAAACGTCGGAGTGTACAAAACCCCGACGGGGAGTTTTCATTAGACCCATGATGTCAGTAATATAGGAAAAGCGGAGCGGGCCTTGGGATGTGATTTCCCGCCGAGAGGGAAGGCGGAAACGAGCGCTTGGGCTGCCCGCGGGAGGCATCTGCGGCTAATCTTCCCGAGGGATCTTTCGGGAAAATCCCGATACTCGTGTGGGGGGTATCGGCAGGCACCAATCAGGTCTATCGACTACCGGCAATGGGGCGGACGCCTTCGACGCACGCACCCAGCCCACGGGGCGCGGCCCGCGGTTTCCAAGCGGGAGCGGTCGGTGCATCCAGAAAACTTGGACGCAGCCGCAGGTGAAGTACTGCGGTTCCTCAGCGCGCCACGTCGGCCAGCAGGGCCTTCAGTTGTTTCGTGATCGCGGTGGACGCCTCGGTTTCGAGATAGCTGCTCCGCGCGCGCCACGTTTCGTAGCCGCCGAAACGATGGTGCTCCGGGGTGGGCAGGTAGCCATTGTAGCCGTTCGCGAGTGAAATGGTGAAGTGCTCCTCGAGCGGTTTGCTGGCCTTGAGATCGAGGCCGATCTCGACGAACACCTCGCACGGAATGGCCGCGATCGTGAGTCCGCCGATGCGGTGCGCCTGTAGTTTGACGGGCACGCTGGCGGGAAACGCGTCGAGCAGGATCGCCTCGCGCGCGTAGATGGCCTTGCGGTCGCTGAACTGGCCATCCTTGTCCCGGGGCGTGGTCTCCACGAGTTTCCGGGCGCGTTCGAGTTCCGGCGCCGAGGCTTTGCGCACACCCAGGGTGAGATCGGTTTCACGCGCGGCAAGCGGAACGCTGGCTTTCCAGACGAGCCGATCCCAGGCGCGCAGGGCGGCGTCGCCAACGCTGCGGGCCACCGCGTTGATCTGTTCGCCCGGGGCGCGACGCGGCGGCGTGGCGCCGGCGAAGTTCGCGTTGTTGATGTTGCCGCTGGTGCCGTTGCTCATGATGCCGACGAAGGCGGGCTTGCCGGCGTAGCGGGCATCGGTGGCGTGCAGGCGGCGGCCAATCTCACCGGCGAATGCACCAAAGTAGTCCGCTGAAATTGCCGGCGATCCGCCGACGTAGTGGAGACTGTAGTTGGCGAGGACGGCGAGCGGGCGTCCGTCGGAACGCGCGCGCGCGGCGAGGATGCTCACCTCGGGATCGACCGGACCGGCCGGCGCGCTGACGCGGGCGTTCTGGTAGCCGGGATTCATGAGCGCCCGGTCCGTTTTTGCGTCGAAGGGATTTTCAACGGACTGCTCCGGCTTCACGAACCAGCGGCGGTTGAACACCTGCGAGGGATCGCGATCCTTGCCCCACGCGATCTCGGCGGGTTCGAGATTGGCGTGCGCCTTGATCAGCGCCTCGGCGATGCGCGGCGGCAGGCTGCTCACGTACGCCGGATCCGGATCGCTTTGGAAAACACCCACCATCGTCGCGCAGCTGTGCGAGTGCGTCGCGCTGATCAGCAGGTGCGACGCCGGCACGCCGGTGGCCTTGGAGGCGATTATCTTCGCGGCTTCGCATACCTCGCGCGGAATCATGCACGCGTCCACCACACAGAATATGATCTCGGTGGCGCCCTCCTGCAGGGCGAAGGCCCGGGCGTGCATCGGGTCGGTGACGGTTGAGCTGAACGCGCCCTTCATGCCGCCATTGATGGGCGAGGGAAGCGTTCGCGGCGTGATGTCACTGGCAAACGCTCCGGCGCGAATGCCCCCGGAGGTGGCGGCGGACGCGGAGACAACAACGAGGCTGAGGGCGGCGAGGAGACGGAAGCGGGTGAACATGATCGAGGGTGAACCGGGTGGGGACGGCGCGCGGGGGCGGTATTCGGCCGTACGTTACAGCGACCAGCCCTTGCGGTAGTCGCGTTTGAGGAACTGATCGGCTGCGGGCGCGTTTTTCGCCCGCAGCGTCACGGGATCCCATTCGAGCTTCTTGCCGACGCGGAAGGCGACGTTGCCGAGGTGATTCGATTCGGTGAGCCAGCCGGAATAGTCGAAGTTCGCGAGCGCCTTGCCCTGCCCTTTGCACGCCGACACCCACTCCTGCCAATGGCTGACGGCCTTGGGGATCGTCGGCGCCGGGCGCACGAAGTCCGCAAACGATTTTTCCGGCAGCAGGACGTGCTTCGAATAGTCGGAGAGCAGCATGCCCTTGCTGCCGATGAACAGCACGCCGTTGTCCCATTGCGGTATGCCTTTTTCGGTCCAGATGGCGGGTTTGTCCTGACCCTGATGCCACGTGAGTTTCACCGGCGGGAGACTGCCGCGCGCGCCGAATTCATAGATGGCGCGCATGGTGGCGGGCGCGATCTCCGGATGAGCCTTCGGCCCGAACGCCTCGATGGTGAGCGGGGCTTTCAACTGCAGCGCCCAGAACGGGAGGTCGTTCCAGTGCGAGCCGAGATCGCTCATCGTCCCGTTGCCGAAATCCCACCAGCGATACCACTTGGGACCGGGAACGTAGACCTCGTTGAAAGGACGCTCCGGGGCCGGCCCGAGCCACAGATCCCAGTTCAAGCCGGCGGGAACCGGCATGCCGGCCGGACGCTCGGTCACGAACACGCGATCCTTGTTGGCGTCGGACGCTTCTTTGCTCTGCAGTCCCCAGGCGCGCGACACCCATACGTGGGCCTCGTGCACCGGGCCGATGGCGCCGCCCTGCACGAGCTCGACCACGCGACGATAGTTTTCTGTCGCATGCATCTGGATACCCATTTGCGTGACCACGCCCGCGGCGGCAGCGGCTTCGCGGATTTTCCGCGCCTCGTAGACATTGTGCGTGAGCGGCTTCTCGCAATAGACGTGTTTCTTGTGCTTCAACGCGAGCATCGTGGCGATCGCGTGCGTGTGTTCGCAGGTGCTGACGACGACGGCGTCGAACTCCGCGGCGTGATCGAACGCCTGGCGGAAATCGACCAGCTTGCGCGCCTTCGGGTGGTTGGCGGCCGCGGCGTCGTTGCGCTTCTCGTCCACGTCGCAGAACAGCACGAGATTCTCCGTGGCCAGCCCCTTGATGCTGGCGCCGCCGCGTCCGCCCGAGCCGATGATCGCGACGTTGAGTTTGCTGTTCAGGTTCTGCCCGCGGAGAAACGCGGGCGCGGACAGCACGGCGGCGGAGGCGAGGGCCTTCTGCGCGAACTGGCGGCGGGTCAGACGGGACGGGGTGGACGGAACGGAGGGCATGAGGGGTGGAGAAAGAAAAGGGCGTCGCGGTCGCGGAACTGAAAACGAAGGCCGGGGGCGCGGCAGCCGTGGTGAAAACGAAGCGGAGGCGTTGAGCGCGCGCGATTCGCGGGAGTTGAAAGTGAGCGGCCGGCCGGCCGGCGCAGAACGATGATCAAAGCCGGAACAGCCTCTTCGCGTTTTCGTAGAGGACTTTCCTCTCGACGGCCTTTGACGGCGAAAACTGCCGGACTTGCGCGATTTGGCGGGCGCCGGAGCAGAGGGCGAGATCGCCGGTCTTGTCGGAGCAGTCGCTGCCGTAGAGGAGTTTGTCCTGATGACGCGTGAAGAAAGCGCGCGCGTGTTCCGGATCGCGTTTAAACGCACCTTCGCCCGAGCCGGCGGAGAGGTCCGCGTACATGTTCGGGTAGTCGCGCAGATAGCGATCCGTGAGACCGCCGGCGGTGACCTTGCCTTTCGGATACAGGTTCTTCGGATCGTCGACGTTGGCCTGGTCGATGTTCGCCCACCAGGTCTGCGCGTGACCGATGAAATTCACCGTGGGGTATTTCTTGAGCATCGTGTGGAAGCGCTCGAACCCGTAGTTGTAGCTGCCCGCCTGCCAGTGCATCAGGATCGGAACCCGATAGGCCTCGGCCAGCTTGTAGAGCTGCTGGATTTCGGCCGAGTCGCATTGAACGCCGAACTTCTGTTCGCCGATGATCACGGCGCCGAGCTTCAGGTACTTCTCGACGACCGACGGCGCTTCGGCGAGGTCGCTGACTTCGTTGGCGCCAAAGACGAACTCGCCGGGAAACTGGCGTGCGAGTGCGACCACATCGTCGTTGCCGCTGACCGTGCCTTCGAGGCCGTTGGACCGCCCTTGGTGGGTCGACTCGCGCAGAATCTCGCGCCCGGCCGGCAGGAGAATCGTCGTCGTCACGCCCATGGCGCGCTGATGCGCGCGGAGTTCGTCGTGGCTGCGCGCCGGAAAAATCTGCCGCCACGCCGAGTCGCGGCGTCCACCGTAATTCGTGTGCTGGTGAATATCGATGATCGGCTCGGCGGAATTAACCGCGGCGCGGGCCAGCGGAGCAACCGCTAGGGCGGCGACCGAACGAACGAGGAAGTCACGCCGCGTGAGAGACAGGGGAGAGTTCATGAGGGCGGAGGGGACACCATGAACGGGGCGAATCGGGCGCGCGGGTGCAAGCGCGATCACCAAAGTGCGGCGGGTGGCGCGCCGCCGCGATCAACCGCGGCCGGAACCGCGCTTCATCAGGTCCTCGCGGGCTGATTCCAACCGGGCGCGTTCGGCGGCGGTGAGGCTGCCGATGCCGGACTTCGCGATCTTGTCGAGGAGCGAGTCGACCTCGGCCATCGTGGCCTTTTCCTTCGGCGTCTTCATCACCGCGGCGGGTTTTGCGGCCGGCAGATCGGGCAGGACGCGCAGCGCGGGCTTGCGTTTCCACAGCCGGATCCGGGGCAGGCTGAACGCGCCCTGCTCGTGGCGGACGAAGGCATGCGCGTAGGCGCAGGTCGACCACAGCAGGATGAGCGCGCTCCAGTTGCGCGAGGCCAGGGCCATGAGCGTGAAGATGCCGACGAGGATCAGCGCGGCCCAGCGGGCCAGCAGCGTGAAGAAGATCGGCATGTCCGGAAACTGGGTCGCGAAGGCCACGAACAGCGCGAGCGTGCCGGGCTGGCCCAGCAACGCGGTGGGTTTCAACAGGCCGACCAATGTGAGGACCACCGGCGGAAGGAGATAAATCCCGCCGTACAGCAGACCGAAGGTCCGGCGGCCGAACGTGCGCTCGAGTTCACGCCCGAACCAGACGAGCATCAGCATATCGAGGGCGAACTGGATGCTCGGGTAGTTGAAAAGCCCGTACGTGGCGAGGCGCCAGACCTGGCCGGCCCACACCTGCAGGCTCGAAAACGTCAGCCAGCCGATCACGCCGCTGATCATCTCGCCGAACAGCGCGGTCACGATCATCAACGCGCAATACACGATGACGATCAGGTGGGCCGTGTAGATCGGATACCCGCGCCAAGTGGTCACGGGTTGAAACTCTTCGGAGGGGCCGCCCCAGTCGCGATGTCCGTTCATGAGATCAGAACGTGGACGATGCCCCGCGGATCCGGCCGCTGCAAGTAGCGAGACACATTTGCGTGCGAAAGGATCCTCAAAAGCAGCGAAGCGGGATTGCGTCGTGGCAATCGTTGCGCCATCGAGTTCGCACGACGCGGGATTTCCCGCGGCCGGACGACGCTTTTCCCCCATGATTACTCCCCGTTGTTTTCTTCCCGTGCTCGCGCTTGCGGTCGCACCTCTGCTGCGCGCCGAGCTGAAGCTTCCCGCCATCATCGGCGATCACATGGTGCTGCAGCAGAAGCAGGCCAATCCGATCTGGGGCTGGGATACACCCGGAACCAAGGTGACCGTGGCCTTTGCCGGCCAGACGCACACGGCGACGGCGGGCAGCGACGGCCGCTGGACGGTCAAGTTGCAGGCGGTTGCCGCCACCGCCAAACCGCAGACCATCACCATCAACGCCTCCTCGAAGCGGGAGATTCAGGACGTGCTCGTGGGCGAGGTCTGGATGTGTTCCGGCCAGTCCAACATGCAATGGTCGCTCGGCCAGACTTACACCGGCGATCTCGAGGGCGCAGGCGCGAATCGTCCGACCCTCCGCATCGTGTCCGTCCCGCAGGTCGGGACGCAGGAGTTGAAGACGGACTTCAAGGGCCAGTGGGAGGTGGCGAACCCCGAAAATGCCAAGGCGTTCAGCGCGATCGGCTATCTCTACGGCCGCTATTTGCACGATATCCTGAATGTTCCGGTGGGCCTGATCGACAACGCTTGGGGCGGTTCCGCGGCCGAGGCGTGGATTCGGCGCGAGACCATTGAAAAAGACAGCCGGTTCGCGGCGCTCATGGAGTCGACGCGCAAACGGGAGACGGATATGCAGTCCGCAAAGGGCAAGGCTGACTTCGAGGCTGCGCAGGCGAAGTGGAAGGTTGACAGCGAGAAGGCCAAGGCCGCCAAGAAAGCCGGCCCGAATCCGCCGACCAACTGGCTGACGGGCAACGCGCGGCCGGGAAATATTTTCGCCGGCGTGGTGCATCCGACGCTGGGATACGGCATCAAGGGCGTGATCTGGTACCAGGGTGAATCAAACGCCGGCCGCGCCTACGAACACGCGACGCTGTTTCCCTTCCTGATCGAGCAATGGCGCAAGGAGCAGGGGCAGGGCGATTTTCCGTTCTATTGGGTGCAACTCGCCGACTACCGGCCCGAAAAGCCCGAGCCCGGCGAAAGCGACTGGGCCGAACTGCGCGAGACGCAGACGAAAACGCTCGCGCTGCCCAACACCGGCCAGGCCGTCATCATCGACATCGGCGAAGGCCGCGACATTCATCCGCGCAACAAGTACGACGTCGCGTCCCGCCTCGTGCGCTGGGCCCTGGTGAAGGACTACGGAATGAAGTTCCCGTATCGGAGTCCCGAGTACAAGAGCGTCGCCATCGCCGGCAACACGGCCACCGTCACGATCGACTGCTTCGGCAGCACTCTGCGCACGTTCGACGTCACCGAGGCAAAGGGCTTCGCGGTGTGCGGCGCCGATCGCGTCTGGCATTGGGCGACCGGCAAGGTCATCGCCCCCGACAAGGTCGAGGTCTCGAGCGACCAGGTCGCGGCACCCGTCGCGGTGCGCTACGCCTGGGCTGACAATCCGGTGTGCAATCTGTTTTCGAGCGACGGCCTGCCGGTGACGCCGTTCCGCACCGACACGTTTGACATGACCACGAAGCCGAAGCCGGTGGCGGCAAAGTAAGGTGTGCCGTCGCCCGCTGCGCTCGTGCCCGTCGGTCAGGGCGGGACCGCGGATGTCGCTGATTGCACGGATGGGATAACTTTCCGTGCGATCGATGAAATCTGCGATTAACCGGCCGGCGGGAGCTGCGCCGAAAGGTGCCCGAGTTCGTTTCTGTTGGTATCATCTATGGTCTTCTCCCCAACGCCTCATCTCCATGCCCACGACCCTCGTTTCCCGGTTGCAAGCGGCCCTCACGTTTGTGGCCCTGGCCGCTCCGCTCACGGCGCAAACCCCGGCGCCTGACGCGATTTTTCACAGTGGAAAAGTCCTCGCGGTCGACGCCGGTTTCACGGTGCACGAGGCTTTCGCCGTGCGCGGCGGTCGCATCGTGGCGGTCGGTCGCACGACTGAGATGCGCGCGCTGGCGCAGGCCCAAACCGCCCAGCACGACCTCGGCGGGCGCATGGTGTTGCCCGGCCTGATCGATTCGCACGTGCATGCGCCGGCCGCGGCGATGTTCGAATTCGATCACGAGATTCCCTCGATGGAGACCGTGCAGGACGTCCTCAACTACATCCAGGCGCGCACGCGGGTCGTGCCGGAAGGGAAGTGGATCCAGACGCAGCAGGTGTTCATCACGCGGCTGAAGGAGGAACGTTTCCCGACGCGCGCCGAACTCGACGCCGTGGCACCGAAGCATCCGGTTTCGTTTCGCACCGGTCCTGACAACATGCTGAACACGCTCGCCCTCGCGGCGTGCGGCTTCGACCGCAACTACGTCGTCAAGGACGGCGGGCCGGGTTATCTGGAAAAGGACGCCCAGGGCGAGATTACCGGCCTCGCGCGGGGCATGTCGCGTTTCATTCGCACAACGGCGGAACGGAAGGCCACCGACGCCGACCACCTGCGCCGGCTGCGCGAATTGTTTGCCGACTACAATCGCATCGGCATCACCGCCGTCGCCGATCGCGGTGCGGCCCCCGAGTCGATGAAGCGTTACCAGACCTTGCGCGACCGTGGCGAACTCACCGTGCGCATGGCGATGTCGCAGACGTTTCCCACTGTTGGTTCGATGGAATCGATCCTGGGCGCGATCGATCAGATTGCGGCCAACCCGCTCCGCCGCGAGGATGCCTGGTTGCGGCTCATCGGCACGAAGGTGTGGCTCGACGGCGGCATGCTCACCGGCAGCGCCTACATGCTGCAGCCGTGGGGCCGCAGCGAAAAGTACGGCATCCGTGACGACGCGTATCGCGGCGTCCTCAACATCCCGCCGGACCGGCTGCTCGAAATGGTCCGCCGCGTCGCGAAACACGGGCTGCAGTTCACCGCGCATTCGGTCGGTGATGGTGCCGTCACCGAACTCGTGCGGGCCTACGAAGGCGTGAACCGCGAGATCCCGATCCACGACCTGCGCATGGCGATCACGCATTCGAACTTCATGACGCCGGAGACCATCAAGGCCTCCGCCCGGCTCGGGGTCGTGCTCGATATCCAGCCGATCTGGCTCTTCCTCGATACGCGCACGCTGGTGAATCAGTTTGGCTACGATCGGCTGCGCTACTTCCAGCCGCTGCGGACGATTCTGGCGGCGGGCGGAAAGATCGGCGGCGGCTCGGATCACATGCTCAAGATCGGCGACATGCGCGCGATCAATCCCTACAATCCCTTCCATGCGATGTGGACCACGGTGACGCGCTCCGCGAAGTGGTACGAGGGCCGGCTGCATCCGGAGGAAGCCCTGACGCGGCGGGAGGCCATCGAGTTTTACACCCGCAACAACGCCCACCTGATTTTCTGGGAAAAGGAGATCGGCTCGCTCGAGCCAGGAAAGCGGGCCGACTTCATCGTGGTTGACCGTGACTTGCTGACCTGCCCCGAAAACGACCTGAAGGACACGCGCGTCCTCCAGACCTGGGTCGAGGGCCGGAAGGTGTTTCAGCAGTAGTCGAAATGGCGCGTCGGGCGCTCCTGACGGCGAACCGGGTGCCCCGGCGACTTTCCGTTTGCTCCCCCTGCGCGGGCGCGCCACGGTGCGCGGTTCCGTTCCATGAGCGACATTCCCACCGACATCTCCCACGACCAGCATGCCGTCCGCCGCCAGAAGCTGGCCGACATGCGGGCGGCGGGCACCGATCCCTTCCGCGCAAATTTCGCGACGACGCATTTCTCGGGTGACGCGCTCAAATCGTACGTCGATGGCCAGGAGAACACGGTCACGGTGGCGGTCGCGGGTCGGCTGGTGGTCATCCGCGACATGGGCAAGAGCCAGTTCGTCAAGATTCTCGACCAGCAGGGCCAGATTCAGCTGTACGTGAAGAAGGACGTCATCGGCGACGACGCCTACGCGGCCTTCAAGAAGCTCGATCTCGGCGACATCATCGGGGCCAAGGGTACGCTGTTCAAAACGAAGACCGGGGAGGTCACGGTGCGCGTCGACGCGTACGTCCTCGTGGCGAAGGCGCTGCGACCGCTGCCTGAAAAATGGCACGGGCTCAGCGATCCGGAGCAGGTGTACCGGCAACGTTATCTCGACGTAATCGTCAACGCCGAGTCGCGCGCGCGGCTGATGCTGCGTTCCCGCGTGGTGTCGCACATCCGGCGCTTCCTCGAGGATCGCAAGTTCATCGAGGTCGAGACGCCGGTGCTCGAGGCGACGGCGGGTGGTGCCGCGGCGCGGCCGTTTGTCACGCACCACAACGCGCTCGATGTGGATTTCTTCCTGCGCATCGCGACCGAGCTCCGGCTCAAGCGCATGCTCGTCGGCGGCTTCGATCGCGTGTTCGAGATCGGCCGGATTTTCCGCAACGAAGGCGTCTCCCGCCGGCACAATCCCGAGTTCACGATGCTCGAGGTCTATGAGGCCTACAGCGATTACCGCGGGATGATGAAACTCATCCAGGACCTGCTGACGTCGCTTTGTCGCGATGTCCTCGGCACGACGACGATCAAGCACGCTGCGAGTGGCCAGGACATCGAGTTTGGCGGCACGTGGCGCGAGGTGCGTTACAAGGATCTGATCGCCGAGGCGACGGGCGAGTCCGGCTGGTTCGGCCTGCCCAAGGCGGAGAAAATCGCGAAGGCGGAGGCGCTCGGCCTGTCGATCGCTCCGTCGTGGGAGGAGTTCGAAATCACGAATGAGATTTTCTCGAAGAAGATCGAGCCGACGCTCATCCAGCCGACCTTTGTCACGCACCTGCCGAAGGAGCTGTGCCCGCTGGCCAAGTTGAACGCCGACGATCCCTCCGTGCTCGACGTGTTCGAGCTCACGATCGGCGGCATGGAAGTGGCGCCGGCGTATTCCGAACAGAATGACCCGGACGTGCAGCGCCAGATGTTCGAGGCGCAGGCCGGGGAGGAGAAGCAGAACATCGATTACGATTTCCTCCTCGCGCTCGAGCACGGCATGCCGCCGGCCGGCGGCATGGGCGTGGGCATCGATCGGTTGTGCATCCTGCTCACCGGAGCCGAAAGCATCCGCGACGTGATTCTTTTCCCGCAACTGCGGCCCGGTGCCTGACCCGTGCGGGAGGCGGATTTTGGATCCTAATTCGAAATCCGTCCTCCGAAATCCGCAACCGTCCCGATGCCCTGGTATTTCTACCTCGCCCTGAAGCAGCTGTTTCCGACGGGGCGGCGTTTTCCGTTCTTCACGGCGATCTCCATCCTGGGCGTGGCGCTGGGTGTCATGGTGCTGGTGATCGTCACGAGCGTGATGGGCGGTTTCGGCTACGAACTCCGCCGGATGATTGTGCAAACGGAGGGCGAGGTGCAGGTGAAGTCGAACGAGCTGATCGAGGACGTGACAGGGATTCTGCGCACGGTCCGCGCGGTGCCAGGCGTGGCCGGTGCAACGCCGTTTGCGGCCGGTCCGGTCATGGTTCTCGCCGGCGGACGCCCGGCTTTCCCTATGTTTCGCGGCCTCGATTTGGACTCGGTGGAAAGCGTCGCGAATCTCCAGCGTTTCATTCACGCGGGCACGCTCGCGGATCTCGACGACGATTCGATCATCCTCAGTGCGCTGGTGGCGCAGGAGATCAACGCCCGTCTCGGAGACCTGGTTACCATCACGTCGCCGTTGCTGATTGAGAAGCTGAACAGCGACGAGATTTTCCTGCCGAGAAAGTACCGCGTCGTCGGCTACTTTGAGATCGGGCACCAGCACCTGGACAGCAGCACGATTTACGGCACGATGCGCGCGGCGCAGGAAATCTACGGACTCGGTTCACGCGTGCACGGCATCAACATCCGGCTGCAGCCGGGGGTGAATGAGGAGGACGCGGTCGTACGCCTGAATCAGATCCTTCCGCCCCGCGTGCGCGCGTATTCGTGGACCAAAAGCTGGGAGAGTTTCCTGTGGGTGCTCCAGCTCGAGAAGACGATCAACTTCTTCCTGCTGCTGTTCATCGTGATCATCGCGGCGTTTTCCGTGATGAGCTCGCTGCTGATTTCGGTGGTGCGCAAGACGCGCGAGATTGGCCTGCTTGGCGCGCTCGGAGCGCGCACGCGCGATGTTGCGCTTTGTTTCTGCAGCCAGGCCTTCGTGATCGGTGTGGCGGGCACGGCGGTGGGCGTCGCTCTCGGCTTCGGCGTGCTGGCGATCCGGAATCCCCTCGTGCACGGCATCGCGGCGCTGCTGAACCGCCAGGACACGCTGCGGCAGTTCTACCAGTTCACCGATCTTCCGTCGCATCCCGCGCTCAACGACATCGTGTTGATCGTGGTGATGGCGATTGTGATCTCGACGCTCGCCGGGCTGCTGCCGGCATGGCGTGCGGCGAAACTCAAACCGGTGGAGGCGTTGCGCAGTGAATAACGGCCCGATCAGCTCCACGTTTCCGGCGACCGGGGCCGGACCGGTGCTCCGCGCGGAAGCGCTGCGTAAAACCTACTTGAGCGGCAGCCAGCGCCTCGAGGTGTTGCGCGATGTGACCATGACCGTCGCAGCAGGGGAGAGCGTTTCGATTCGCGGCGAGTCAGGTTCAGGCAAATCGACGCTGCTCAACTTGCTCTCCGGTCTAGATACGCCGGATACGGGCACGATTCACTGGGCGGGCGAGCGGCCCGCGCCGGAGCGGCGCGCGCTGTTTCTCGGGATGGTCTTCCAGTCCTTCTACCTGATTCCAGAACTCGACGCGGAGCAGAACGTGCTCATGGCGGCGCGAGTGCATCGCCGGCCAGGCACCATCGAGCGGGCGCGGGCAAAAGACTTGCTCGCCCGCGTGGGCTTGGCGGATCGGGCGGCGCATCTGCCCATGCAGCTTTCCGGTGGTGAACGTCAGCGCGTGGCCGTTGCGCGGGCGTTGATGAATTCGCCCAAGCTGCTGCTGGCTGACGAGCCGACGGGCAATCTCGACGAGCGGACCGGGGATGCGGTGATCGAGTTGCTGCTCACGCTCTGTCGCGAAACCGGTACGGCGCTCGTGCTGGTGACTCACAACGTCGCGCACGCGCAGAAGACCAATCGGAGCCTGTTTCTCCATGATGGCGTGTTTCGCTGACTCGCGACCTTTCCGACTGCAGGCCAGCCCCTGCGAGCGCCGATTCCGCTGAAATTATTCTGTGCATTTCGTTCATTCTGTCTAACTGCAGCTCATGCGTGGTGAAAAAATAAAGTGTGGCGTCGCGGGAGTTGGATCGCTCGGACAGCACCACGCGCGAATCTATGCGTCGCTGCCCGGCGCGGAACTCGCCGGCATCTATGAGACGAGCGACGCCCGCGCGGCGGAGATTTGCGCCAAGCACAACTGCCGGCGTTTCGCCACGCTCGAGGAGATGGGAGCGGCGTGCGACGCCGTGTCCGTGGTCGTGCCGACCGACCTGCATGCGAAAGTGGCGTTGCCGCTGCTCGCCCAGGGCGCACATCTGTTGATCGAAAAACCGCTCTGCGCGTCGCTGGCGGAAGCCGAGCAGGTGCTCGCGGCGGCACGCACGAACAACCGCATCGTGCAGGTTGGTCACATCGAACATTTCAATCCAGTGATGAGTTTCCTGGAGAAGGAAATCGACGAACCGCGCTACATCACGGCCGAGCGTCTGGCGCCGTATCAGACCCGCGGCACCGAAGTCGGCGTCGTGCTGGATCTGATGATCCACGACATCGGCATTGTGCTGGCACTCGTGAAATCGCCGATTGCGAAGATCGACAGCGTGGGCGTCACGGTGCTGTCGAAGAGCGAGGACATTGCGAACGCGCGGATCCAGTTTCAGAACGGCTGCGTGGCCAATCTCAGCGCGAGCCGCATGAGCACGAAGAAGGCGCGCGAAATCCGGATCTTCCAGGGCGACGCCTATCTGTCGCTCGATTTCATGAACCAGGCCGGACACCTGGTGAAGAAGAAGGATATCATCGCGTATGGGTTGAAGATGAAGATCGGCCTTGTGAAGGCGGGCGATCTGAGTGCGATTCCCGTGCACGAGATCCCGATTGAAAAGGGCGAGCCGCTCGCACTCGAGCTGGCACATTTCGTCGAGAGTGTGAGCAAGCTGAAGCAGCCCAAGGTCGGTGCCGCGCTTGGCAAGAGCGCGCTCGAGGTGGCCATCACGATCACCGAGCAGATTCGCGCTGCGGCGCAGTGACGGGAGGCCCGATGGCGCAGACGGCGAACACCACCGGGAGCGCGGGCGTCCCGCCTGCATCAAGCAGAGAATCGGACGCAGCTTCGCGGACACCGGTTTTCGCCGCGCCCCACGGTGGCCGCGTCGATGTGCTGATCGTCGCCGGTGAGCACTCCGGTGACGAGCACGCTGCGCGCATGGTGCATGAACTGCGGCAGAAGCAGCCCGGACTCGTCATCGCTGCGCTCGGCGGACCGCAACTCGCGGCTGCGGGCGCGCAGCTGCTGCACGACATGACGTCGTCGTCGGTCGTGGGGCTCGTCGAGGTCCTGAAGAACTATCCGTTTTTCAAAGCGCTGTTCGCGGAAACGCTGCGCTGGATTGAAGCGCATCGCCCGCGCGTGATCTGCTTCGTCGACTACCCGGGCTTGAACTTGCGGCTGGCGGCGGCGCTGCGGGAGCGCGGCTTGTCGGTGAAGGGCGGCGGCGCGATCAAGACGGTGTATTATATTTCGCCGCAGATCTGGGCGTGGAAGGCGAAGCGCCGCTTCACGATGGCGCGCGATCTCGATGCGATGGCGGTGATTTTTCCGTTCGAGCCGGCGTGTTACGCGGATACGTCGCTGCCGGTGGAGTTTGTCGGTCATCCCTTCCTCGCGCCCGACTATGTGTCGCCGGTGCGGTACGATTCCAACGGCCCGATTCTCTTGCTCCCCGGCAGCCGCCGGCAGGCGGTCGCGCGCATTTTTCCGGTATTGCTGGCGGGCTACCGGGCGTTCGGTCAGCGCGAGGCCGTGGTCCTCTATCCCAGCGCGGAGATTCTGACGATCCTGCGGGCGGCCAATCCGCCTTCGACCGTGCGGCTGCTGCAGGTGACTGACGGCCGGCCGGCGCCCCGCGCTGCGACGTCCGGCGCGGGACCGATCGCGGCATCGGCGGTGCTGACGTCGAGCGGCACCATGTCGATGCACTGCGCGCTGGCCGCGATCCCCGGCGTGATCGCGTACCGGGCGAACCCGTTGACCTATCTGCTGGGCCGCATGCTCGTGCAGGTGGAGTACCTCGGCATCGCGAACCTGCTGCTGAACGAGCCGATGTATCCGGAGCGTATCCAGAATGCGGCCACACCGGCGGAGCTCGCGGCGGAGTTGCGGGCGTGTTTGCAGGATCCGGCACGGCGGGAGCGCACGGCGGCGCAGGCCGGGCGACTGCGCGCGTTGTTGAGCGTGCCCGCATCGGGCACCGTCGCGGACTGGCTGGCGCGGCATCTCGCCGCCTGAACGCGGGCGGCCCGGAGCGCCGGCGGTAACGAAGCTGTGAAACGCGGTGGAAGCGCCCCGGACACGCGAAGGATTTCGCCAACGGCGGGGCGGCGCTTACTTTTCCACGAACCGAAGTTCGCGCCGTGCCCACCCTTTCTCCGCCAATTTCCGCGCATCGAGCGCTGCCCTGGGTGCTCGTGGCCGCCGGCTTGATCTTGTCCGCGTTCGTCGGTCGCGCAGTCTGGCAGGAGCGGGAGCCGCGCTCCCCCGTGAGAGCAGCGGCAGGTGAGGGCGCATCGGTGCAGCAGGCCGGATTGTATCCGCCGGCTGATGACGGCCGCGAACGGATGGTCTGGCTGTTTCTGGGCGGGGTGGTGGGATTGAGCCTCGTCGGCACGGGAGTCATCTGGCGGGTGGTGCGGTCGCGTTACGCGGCGGTCCGCGAGGGTGAACATACGGCTGAGAACCTACGTCGCGCGGAGGCTGAGTCGCGCCGCCTCGCATTGGTCGCGAGCCGGACGGCAAGTGCGGTGCTGCTGATGGATGCGGACTGGCGCATCGAGTGGGCCAACGAGAGTTTCGAGCGGTTCTTCGATTATCGCCTCGATGCGATCCGAGGCAGAAGACCGGGCGACATCCTGCTCGGACCCGAAACCAGCGATACGTTGCCGGGATTGATTCTCGGGACGATCGGTCGCGGCGAGGCGTTCAAGGGAGAGGTCATCAACTATACGCGGCACGGCCGGCCGCTGTGGGTGGATCTCGAGATTCAGATTCTCAAGGACGAGCGCGGACAGATCACCGGATTCATGAGCCTCCAGCTCGACATCACGGAGCGAAAGCGCATCGAAGCCGAGATTGCCGCCAAGGAGGCGCAGTTCCGCTTCATCTTTGAGGCGGCGCCCATCGGTTTGTCGTGGCGTCGCGTCGCGGCGGACGAGAGCCAGGTGCGACTGGTCAACGACGCGCATCTCCGGCTCACCGGCCTGACCCGCGAGGAGTCGGCCATGGCCGGCGCCTACTCCACCGTCAGCATGCCGGAGGAGTACATCGAGCAGCAGCGACTCTATGCGCAGCTTGCGGCGGGAGAGACCACGCAGTTTTCCATGGAGAAGCGCTACCGCCATCGCGAAGGTCGCGTGGTCTGGGTGATGCTGACCCAGCAACGAAAAAACCTTCCCGGCGGAGGCTTCGAGGAGCTCTCCACGCTGGTCGACATCACGGAGCGGAAACGCCAGGCGAACGAACTCAGCTCGGCCAAGGAGGCGGCGGAGTCCGCCAATCTCGCGAAGAGCCAGTTTCTCGCGATGATGAGCCACGAAATCCGCACGCCCATGAACGGCGTCATCGGCATGACGTCGCTGCTGCTCGATTCGCCGCTTTCGCGCGAGCAGCGCGACTACGCCGAGACGATTCGATCGAGCGGCGATTCGCTGCTCACAATCATCAACGACATTCTGGATTTTTCGAAAATCGAATCCGGCCGGCTCGAACTGGAGCAGCTTGAGTTCAGCCTGCGGGAGTGCGTCGAGGGCGCGCTCGATCTCCTGGCTGAGCGCTGTGCGGCGAAGCGGATCGATTTGTTGTATGAAATTGCCGACGGCGTGCCCCGCGACATTCGGGGAGATCCGACGCGATTGCGGCAGATTCTGGTTAATCTGCTGGGCAACGCCGTGAAGTTCACCGTCGCCGGAGAGGTTGTGCTGCTGGTGCAGGCGACCACGCGCGGCGACGGCAGAATCGAGCTCGAGCTGGCCGTGCGCGACACGGGGATCGGGATTCCGCCGGACGGCATGGCGCGGCTGTTCCAGTCGTTCTCCCAGGTGGATGCCTCGACGACGCGGCGTTTCGGCGGGACCGGGCTGGGCCTGGCGATCAGCAAACGCCTCGCGGAGCTCATGGGCGGTCGCATGTGGGTCGAGAGCGAAGTGGGGAAGGGATCGACCTTCCACTTTACGGTCGTAGTGGAACCGGTGGGCGGCGTGACCGTGCCACACGTCGCGTCGGGGCCCGTCAACCTGGCGGGCCGGACACTGCTGGTCGTGGACGATAACAGCACGAATCGTCGCATCCTCGCGCAACTGGCCACGAACTGGGGCATGCGTGTGTCGACGACGGATTCCGGTGCGGGGGCGCTGGCGTTGCTCGAACGCGGCGGGACTTTCGACTGTGCGGTGCTCGATTTGCACATGCCGGACATGGATGGAGCCATGCTGGCGGCGGCGCTGCGGCCACGGCACCCCGGGTTGCCGCTGGTGTTGTTGTCCTCGGGCGGTGCCGTGGAGGCGGTGCCGGAGCCGGCGTTGTTCAAAGCCATCCTCATCAAGCCGGCCAAGCCGGGTGTTTTGATGGAAACGTTGTCCCAACTCTTCCGCACCCAGAGCGCCGGGCCGCGGCTGGTGACCGTGCATCCGTTTGTGGAAACGTCGGTGCCGGTGGCACATCGGTCCGAGCGGTTGTTGCTGGCGGAAGACAATGCAGTGAACCAGCGCGTGGCGCTGGCGATGCTGGCCAAGCTCGGATTTCGCGCCGACGTCGCAGCGGACGGCAAGGAAGTCCTCGCGGCGCTTGAGCGTCAGCGCTACGACATCGTGCTCATGGATGTGCAGATGCCCGAGATGGACGGACTCGAGGCGACGCGCCGTCTGCGCGAGCGCTGGCCGCAAGGGGAGCACCGACCGTGGGTCATAGCCCTCACGGCGAACGCGATGCAGGGCGACCGCGAACTGTGCGTGGCGGCTGGCATGGACGACTACATGAGCAAGCCGATCAAAGCCGCAGAACTGACGGCGGCGTTGGAGCGCGCCAGCGTGGCGGTCGGCGCCGCGACGCGCACTATCGTCTAGGCGGGATTTTCCTGCTGGACCGGCCGGCCTTCGAAGCGTTCGGCGAGGGCTTCGACTTGCGGCGCAACCTGACGCCAGAGCGCGCCCGCCTTCTCCGTTGCGATTGCGCGGCACTTGCTGATTTCGGCCTCGCGAGCGACGCGGTTTTCCTCGGCGATCTTGGCGAGATCGTCGAGGTTGTAGAGAAACACGTTCTGCAGGTCGGCGACGCTGGGATCGACGTCGCGCGGGAGCGCCTGATCGATGAAGAAGAGCGGGCGCGCGGGCCGTTTTTGCATGGCGGCCTTGGCGGAGGCGTGCGGCACGACGATGTCCGGCGCGGACGTCGCGCAGACCACGACGTCGAATTCCGCCAGGCGGCTGTCCCGTTGTTCGAACGGCATCGCGCTGGCACCGAGGATCGTGGCGAGTTCCATTGCCCGCTCGAAGCGCCGGCTGGCGACGGTGAGGGCGGCGGCGCCGCGGCTCTGAAACGCCTTGGCCGTCTTCTCGCCAATCTCGCCGGCGCCGAGGAGAAGAATGCGCGTGTGGGTGAGGCTGCCGTAGATGTTGAGTGCGAGATCGACGGCCACATTGGCTACGCTGACCTGGCCCTCCGTAATGGCTGTCTGGGTACGGACGTGTTTGGCGGCCTGAAATCCCTTCTGAAAAACGCGATTGAGCACCGGCCCCGTGGTGCCGCCCGCCTGGGCGGCGGCGTAGGCGTCCTTCACCTGGCCGAAAATTTCCGTCTCGCCCAGCATCTGGGAGTCGAGACCGGCGGATACCTCGACCAGATGCTGAACGGCGTCACAGCCCCGCAGTTCGAGCCGGACCTTGGCAAACTCGGCAATCTCGAAATTCTGCCGCGCGCAAAAAGCGGCGGTCATGCGGGCGGCGGCGTCAGCGCTGGCGGCGACGCCGTAGAACTCGACGCGATTGCAGGTGTTCAGCACCGCAAATTCGCGCAGGCCGTCGATCTTGGAAAACTCCGCCTTCAGGGCTACGGCACCGTCGGCGCTCAACGAAAGTTTTTCGCGCACGGCGAGCGGTGCCCGGTGATGCGTCGCGCCGATGACAAAAAGTCCGTCTGCGCTCATGACGTCCGCACCTCCGTTCCCGCTCCCGGCGTGGCCGGATGCCGGCTCTTGTCCACGGGTCCCAGCGACAGCAGCGCGGCGATGAACAAGGCGAGGCATGACCAGGCAAAGCGTTTCGCGAGCAGTATGCCCCTGAGGCGCAGGCCGAGCGCGGCGGTGTAGGCAAACCAGATGGCCACGGTGACGAAGAGCTTCGTGAGATTCACGGTCGACGTGTCGCGCAACCAGTAAACCGAGCCAACCACGAGGGAGAAGGCCAGGATCGTCACGCCCGCACCCAGTAGACGCAAACCGATGTGATCGAGGTCGAGGATCGAGGGTAGAAACGAGAACCAGCCGCGCAGATCCTTGGATTTCAGCGAGTGATTGCGCAGCAGAAACATCATCGAGGTGAGAGCGAGTAGCCCGAAGACACCGTAGCTGAAAACCGCGAGTGCGGCGTGCAATTCAATCCACGGATCCTTGCCGAAAATGTGGGTGCGCTGAGTGGCGTCCCAGCCCGGGATTGCGAGCGAGACCAGCGTCATCGTCGCGGCGAGGGAGGACGTGAAGTAGCCGAGCAGGCTGTTGCGAAACGTGACCCCGACGGCGAGATACAGGGTGATTGAGGACCACGCCGTGAATTGATAGATTTCAAACTGGTTGCCCAGGGGACAACCGCCCACGGCCCGACCGCGGACGGCCAGACCTGCCAGTTGGAGCGCGTAGCCAACGGCGATCAGGACATATGTGGCGCCGCCAGACGGACGGCCCTGTCGCATCAGGGCGAACGTTCCCAACAGAAAGCCTGCAAGGTAGAAGCTACCCGCAGCCCATAGCCAGGTGCGATCGGTGATTTCGGCGAACATGGAAGGCGCTACGGTAGGAGCCTGGGCCCGCGGAGCAAGTCTGCGACTTTGCCGCGCAATCCACGCGCAGAAAATCGCAGGAACTGCCGTGAGCGCAGCCTATCGTTGCACGGCGCTGCAGCTGCTCGTACCCGTCACGGAGGTAGAGAACGCGCCCGCCGGCAACTCACTCCGGTGGTTTCAGACAGGCCAAGTCCTTGCGAAATTCCTCGGAAGTCGAAGCAAACGGCTGCGGGCCTTTCACGATCCGACGCCGAACGTGGGCGAAGATTGCTCCCGCACCCGCCAACGTGCACAACGCCAAGCCGATCAATCCGGGGTAGCCGGCGCGTTCCCATAGAAAGAGTCCGAGAGCAGCAATACCGACGAGTACGCCGGCCAGACCAAGCGCGCAGCCTGCTCCAATCCAAATCAGCAGGGAGATGGTGCGAAGCTTCTCCTCCTGCAGTTCGACAATGAAGAGCTCGAAGCGCGCTTGGGCCAAGGAGCCCATGGAATGGGCCATCCGGCGAAGGGCGTTGATGATGCCGCCCGATGCTGGCTCGGTGCCGGCCATCGGATTACTTCCGTTTAAGAAGCACCCCGAGCAGCAGACCGACGCCGAAAGCGATTCCAATCGATTGGTAAGGGTGCGTGCGAATCGTGTCGTCGGCTTTCTTCATCGCCTGTTTGGCCGACTCGATGCCCTGCGCTTGCATCTCGGAATACGTGGCGCGGGCGCGTTCAAGTGCAGTGCCGATGCGGGCGCGGGCGTCCCTGGCGGCCTCGCTCATGTCGCCGGCGGTGGCCTTGAGCAGATCTTCGGAATCCCGGACCAACGTCTTGAGATCGGCCATGACGCGCTCGCGGGCTTGCTGACTCTCGGTGTGGGCGGACGTGGGGAAGTGAGTTTCCATGGAAGTCTCCTTTTTTGCGGGTTAACGTGGGTGAGGTGAATCGCCGTACAGGCATCAGGTTGGCACACAGACCCTGACAGCGCGAGCAGGTTCGGCAAAGAAACCGGGACGCTAGCGGGACGTGTCGTGCGGCTCGCCCCGTGTATTGCACCGATAGGGAGGTGTGGCTCCGTCGCGCGCGGCAACAAACTCGCCCATCCGACAAGCTTGGGCCAAGGCCTTCGCCGGAGAGTCGCTACGGACCATGAGATTCGCCAGCAGCGCTCCCAGGAAGGCGTCACCCGCTCCGATCGTGTCTTTCACGGCGACTGGCCTGCCTTGCTCCCAAAACCATTGTCCCTTCCACCAGAGGCCTGCTCCACGCGCTCCAGCAGTGACACACACTCCCTGCAAGTGACGCGACTGCGCCAAGCGTCGGGCGGCGGCTTCGATCGCGGCTACATCCTTGATCGGCTGGCTGGTGAGACGGGCGAGTTCCTCGTGGTTGAGCTTCAGAAGTTGGGCGGAATCGAGCGCCAGGCGGAGTCCGGGACCGCGGTCGAATGGCTGCCGTAGGTTGACATCGAGCACTCTTACCGCGTCGGGCCAGGCGGCGAACAAGCGCTGCAGCGTACGGCGGTTGGAGGGGCCGCGTAGGGCGAGGGATCCGTAAACGATGGCGGCCGGCACCACACGGGCGTTGAGCGATCGAGGGAAGGCAATGGAATCCCAGGAGACGGAACGGGTGATCGTGTACGAGGCTGCACCGTGCGAATCGACTTTGGCGTGCACCGTGCCCGTGGGCAGGGTGCGATGACGCTGGAGGTGGGTCGTCGGGATTTTCCAGGCGGCGATTCGCCGGATAGCCTCATCGCCGAGAAAATCGCGGCCGACCGCGGAGATCGGAATCACGTCCGCGCCGTGCCGCGAAAGGTGATAAGCCACGTTGAGCGGAGCTCCGCCGAGAAAGATTCCGCGGGGCAGGATATCCCACAAGGCTTCCCCGAAACAAACAATGGCGGCAGGTGCGGAAGAGGCGCGGGGCATTGGTAAGGCAACTGACACGGGGCGGGCGGGGGAGGAACGATGGAAAATTGTGAACAGAAAAAAGCCCCGGACGATAATGTCCGGGGCTGGGAAAGAAAACTTAGGCGAAGGCTTACTTGGCGGGAGCAGGAGCGGCCATGACTGCCGGCGGTCGGGTCATCGCGCTCTCGGACGCACGACGTGCCACCATTTCGGTCATGCGCTGGATTTCGAGCTCGGCATTGCGGCGGGCAATGCGGCTGAGTTCGACCTGCTTGGCCATTTCAAACGTCTCGCGGTTCAGGGTGTCCTTCTCCTTGCGCAAGCGATCGAGCTCTGACTGGGATGCGGTGACCTGTTTCTCGGCTGCGGTTGCCTTAGCAGCGTATTCAGCCGTTTGGTCGCGGACTTTCTTGTCGTCAGCCGCCTGACGGGCCGCCTTGTCCTCTTCCTTTTTCTTGTCTTCGGCGTCACGCTCTTCCTGGCGTTTCTTCGCGTCTTCGCGTGCCTTGGTCTCGGCCACCTTTTTCTTCTCGTCCGCCACCGCCTTATCCTTGGCGACTTGAGCAACGTGGGCCCGCTCTTTTGCCTCAGAGGCCTCCTTGTGCGACAAGTAGACTACAATGAAGCCCGCCAGCATGACGCCGGGGAAAATAAGATACATCCACTTTTTCATCGGTTGGGTATGAGATTGAAGGTTACTTCTTGGCTGCGGCCTTAGCCGCGGCTTCCGCTGCTTTAGCGGCATCGGCCGCCGCCTTGTCGGCCGCTGCAATGCGTTCGAGGACGCCGGTGAGGCTCTTCGCGTTCTGTTCGGCTTTCTTGACGTATTCCTTCACGAAGGCGTGTTCGTCGGAGGTGCGCTTGCGGACTTCCTGGATCTCGGCAATCTCGCGCTTTTCGACGTCGATTTCCTTCTGCAGGCGCTTGACCTGCTGCTCGAGTTTCTCGGCGTCACGGCCGGTCTTGTCACGAGCCTGACGGGCCTTCTCGCGTTCTTCCTTTTCACGAGCTTCGCGCTCGTCGCGGGCCTTCTTTTCGACGCGACGCTTCTCTTGGAGATCAAGTGCAGACTTGACCGCGACTTCGCGATCCTTGGCCTCTTTCTCGAGCTTGGCGCGCTTGGCGTCGCTAGCTTGTTTTACTTTGGCCTGTTCGCGATCTTCATAATTCTTGTGGGCGTTCCAATAGAACCCAAAGAAGAAGACGGCCAGAAGGAGTACAGGAGCGATGAAATAGACGTAACTTTTCTTCATGTGGAAAGTTGAGGTGACTGAAATTAGCGCGATGCAGCTTTCTTGGGTTCTTCCTTGGGCTTGTTCTTGGACTCACGCTCGGCGATCGCCTCTCTGACCACGTCGCGTAGGCGAGCAAACTGCTGGTCCTTCTTGGACTCTTCAAACTTCTCTGCGGAGCCGATGGCTGCATTGGCCTCGTCAATGTTTCCCAACTCGTACGCCGTGTAGGCGACGAGATAAGTGACGCCGTAGGGTTTGGTGCCCTCGAGATTACCCTTGGTCATTGCCGCCTTGGCGTGTTCAAACGCCTCCTTGGTCTTTTCCATCTGCAGATAAATCTGGGCAATCTGCACTTCGAGCTCGCCGTTGGTCGGGAATACCTTGGTCGCTTCCTGTAGCACCTTGACGGCTTCGGCATTCATGTTGGCCTCCTGGTAGTAGCGGCCAAGAATGCGCCAATTGTGTGGCAGCGATTCAATCGTGCCGCCCTTCATGCCATTGTAGAGCAGTTCGGTGCCCTTGGTGAACTGGTTCGCCAGAAGATAGAGCGAAACCAAGTTCATGTTGTCCTTCGGCGTATTGAGGAAATTAAGCTTCTGCGCCCGTTCCGCCGTTAGAATTGCACGCACCAAGTACTCGCGAGCCAAGGTGGGATCTTTCTCCTTCACCTTTTCACCCAACTGCAGATAGAGGCCCATCAGCATCTGCCAATGATCTTTCTTGTTGGGCGTCTGCTTGAGGAGAAGTTCCAAAAGTTCGGCGGAACCTGAAAGGTCATTCTGCTGCTGCTGAAGCGCCAGCAGGAGTTGATAGAAACTCTCCTTGGGCTTGATGGCCGTAGTCAGCGCGTTTTCAACAACCTTGCGAGCTTCCTGCAACATCACCTGGTCGACCTTGTTTGGATCAGCGACTGCTTTGTAATAAAGCAGCATCGCATAGGTGGAAACGGCTTCCGGCGTCGGCTTTGGAGTCTTGTCTAGGAAGCGTTTGAAATAGGTCAGTGCCTTGGTGAAATATCCGGGCTGAAGTTTCGGATCCTTCGACGTGGTGGCTTCCTGCGCGTAGAGCTGGCCTAGGAAGAACACGATATCGAGCACGGCCTTCTCCGGGAAGTAGCCGTACTTGTCGGAGAGCTCCACTGCACGTTCCCACGGAGCAATCGCTTTGCCGAGCTGATTGGTCATGCCGTAAATCTTGGCCTTCATGTCCAAGATCAGGGCCTCATCGTAACTGTTCGGCTCAATGGCGATTCCGTCCAGCAGCGTGAGCATCCCGGCCCAATTCTGAGAGTCCTGCAGCGGCTTCAGCTTGCCAAAGGCTTCACTGGTCTTGGTGCTCGGTTGGAAGCTCTTTTTTTCCGGTCCGGGTTGCTGCGCGTAGACGACGCACGAGGCGAAGGTGAGGGCAGCAGCAGTGACAACCGGAGCGAGACGCCAACGGCGGATGGCGGAAAGGTGGGAATGGTCGGACACGATGGATTACTCCTCGTTGAGGGTGAAGACGATCGGCACCTGCATGTGGGTGGGAACGTCACGACCGCCTTTGCGGCCTGGTTTGAATTTCCATTTGCTCACCGCTTGGACGGCGGCGGCTTCGAATTCGCGCTGAGAGGAACGAATGGCGTAGGCATTCTGCACGTCTCCGTTGGTGTCCACAATGAAGTCGACGACCACCTCGCCGGCGATTCCGGCGCGACGCATTTCAAACGGATACTGCGGGCGGGCCTGGAAGCGGGCGACCGGCGTCTGGTCGAGCATGGAGATGTCAAACACCTTCATGCCCTTGAACATGTTTGGATCCCGTACTTCCGGAACGATGTTCATCGAAGCTGAGATCGTCACCCCTTCCGGCGGAGGCGGCTGAATCTTCTGCACAAAGGAGTCCGGAGTTACTAGCTGAGGAACGTCCTGCTGCATTGGCGGAGCGAGGTCGAGGGGTTTAACTTCCTCGTTCACCTCGACGATTTCAGGTTCCGGCTCATCGAGCTTCGGCATGGCGATGAGCTGGATTTTCTCCGCTTCAACTTCCACCTTTTTCACGATCTTCTTCTCCGGGATCAATTTATCCCCGAAGAAAACGCCGAGATGAAGGACGACCGAGATAAATATGCCCAAAATTAGGTCACGACTCATGATGATGAGGGGTTAACGGCCGGTGGGGCTGGAGACGGTTTCAACGGAAACCTGCTGGATGCCAGACTTGCGCACTTCGTCGAGTGCCAGCACCGCGGCACCGAAGCGAGCCTTGGTGTCGCCGCGAATAAGGACGCGGGGATTGGATTCGCTGCGCCGATAGTCCGCCAGACGAGGTGCGATTTCAGCCGTGTTGATCAATTCGGCCGGATTCTGGCCCTGTTTCCAGTAATAGGTGCTTTCGTCGGAAACCTGCAGATAGACGGTCGTATCATTTGGGTTGGTCGGCCCGGGGGGCGAGGCAACCGGAAGCGTCACAGGCACCGAGGAGATGCGTTGCAACGAGAGGGTGAACAAAACGAAGGTGGCGAGAAGGAAGAAGATAACATCGATCAGCGGGATGATCTCGATGCGTGCCTTCTTTTTGCCTTCTTCGGCCTTGGGACTGGAGCCTGCCATGGATGGAGATGGTTTTGAATTTCGAGCGCGCAGTTAGCGGCTGGCCGAGCGAACCTTCGTTTCAATGAAAACTTTCTGGAAACCAGTCTTACGCGCTTCGTCGAAGATGTAGAGCGCGGCGTTAAAAAGAGCACCTTCATCGCCATTGATCAAAATGCGACCGTCCGGTTCGGCAATTTTGAAGGTCTTCAGGCGATCGATAAACTCCGAGAGACTGATGAAGTCCTTGTTCCAAGCGATGGTCCCGGCTTCGGTCACGGAGATGGTCACCGTGCCCGAAGTTTCCCGGGTTTCACCGGAATCCGAAGTGGGCAGATTAATTCCAGCTACGCCGCCTGACTTGTTCAGCGAAAGCGTGAACAAGACGAACGTGGCCAGCAGGAAGAAAATGACATCGATCAGAGGAATGATTTCGATGCGCGCCTTCTTCTTGCCGCCGCTGCTGCCACCAGATGATCCGGCCATGGTTGGTAAGGGGCTGTCTGAATTGCTGAACTCGGAGCGTTGCGCTGACTAGGCTGCTTAGCCTTTGAACGGAGCGGTGGTCTCGCCCTTCTTCAGCAGAATCTCAAGCGCATGGGAGACGTCGGCGATGTCATTCTTCGCCTGCTCGGCGCGAGCGTTGAGGTAATTGTAGGGGAGCAGGCCCAAGATGGCGATGGCGAGACCGCAGGCCGTCGCGATGAGCGCCTCAGCCACACCACCGGTGATGGCACCGGTTGAACCGCTGACGTCGCCGGTGCCGAGGGCGCCGAACGTACGCATCATTCCGGTAACGGTACCGAGCAGACCCAGGAGGGGAGCGGCGGTGATGCACGTGTCGAGCGTCGCCATGCCCTGCTGGAAGCGGGCGAGTTCCTGGCCGGACGCGCGAATGAACGCGTTGGAGAGGGAGTATTCGCGGTTGGTCAGGCTGTAGACCAGAATCTTCGCGATGAAATCCTTGCTCTTGCGACCGATCGCGAGCGCGCCTTCGACGTCGCGACGCTCAACAGCCTCGAGCATCTTCTCGACAACCTCGGGCTCACGGCTGGCGTTTTCACGGAAGATGAAAAGAATTCGCTCAACCACGACCGTGATGGCGACGAAGGAAAGCAGCAGAATAGGCCACATGATTTCCTTGCCCATAATGAAAAGGTCCATCGGGGTGGCGTCACCGAGGAGAAACGCGAGCGGGAGGCTTTGAGTAATCATAGGATGAAGATGTAGGAGACGATTAGAGTTGGGCTAAAACGAAACGTGGCGGAATTGTGGATACCGAAAACGAGCAATGCGCCTGAATGACTTCACGGAACGCCGCTCAAGTTACAATTCGCTGCCGAAACCGTGCTGGCATCTGCCCTTGCAGGAAACATGCCGAACCGGTCGGTGAATTTGTTCGAGGGGACTTGAAAAATCAGCATCGCGCGCTGAGGAAAATTCTGGGGCTAGTCAGGGAGAAAGCGAAATAGGGGTCATCGAAAGTTGGGTGTCAACCTACTTTGTCATACGTGGCAGCGAAAATCTTTTTCGGTGCGATCTAGATTGGAAAAGACGATAACACCGGCAGCTGCGTTCAAAAATTCAATCGATTTGGATCGTGATATTTTTCGCGCTGGTTCGCTCGTGGGGGATTCGGGGTTTCATGCACAGACTGACGCGGAGATTTTGGAAATCTTAGATGCGTTGTGCGAATTGCTGAAAAAAACTGGCTGCCCGACTAGGAGTCGAACCTAGACAAAACGAGTCAGAGTCGTTTGTGCTACCATTACACCATCGGGCAAAAAAATTGGAGACGTGGCAGGCATCGCTGAATCGACTTCCCGCTGAATGTCGCAGGAAAAACTTTCATTCCGACTGCTCGCGCCGCTTACCGTGATGAGAGCCTCTCGCTCTGATCCGAGCGTTGCCCCGTAAAGGTTGGAGCCGGCGATGGGATTCGAACCCGCAACCGCCTGTTTACAAAACAGGTGCTCTACCATTGAGCTACGCCGGCGAGTCTGAGGTCACGCCTGCCAAATCAAGACTGGGAAAAAACGACTGAAACAGCGTCTGCCCGCCGGCGAAAAACAAAGATTGGTGGCTCCCCGGGGACTCGAACCCCGAACCAATTGATTAAGAGTCAACTGCTCTACCATTGAGCTAGGAAGCCAAAAACCAAGAGGCGGAAAAACTCATGAACGCCCTCGTGTTGTCAACTGTGATCTCAGATCGTTTCCAACGATGAACCGCCTCGTGCGAGTTTCCATCGCGGCCAAACCTATTTTCCGAGAAGAAAACGTCCTTGGATCCGACAGTCAGCAGCCTGACTCAGCTGAATTCGCACCACTCGCTTCACTGTGGAGTCGTCTTCTTGTCTGTCCGGGATTGGATGCCGGATCCGTTTGAAATCCGACTCCATTCCGCAGCATCTGCCGTGATCTTGAGTCGCTTCTCCTCCGCGCGGCAGACAAACGTGTTCTGATCCGTTCGCCACACGTTGATTTCGAAAAACACGTTCGAGGTTGATCCGTCCACGGGATCGCCCGACGGGCCGCGCTTGAAGGCCAGAAACTGCGCACGTTGCCCCGTGCCGGTGCTCCCGTTCGGGGCGTCGCCGCCAGGGGAGGACTGGAGGTCGCGCACAGTGGCGAGTCCCGGAATTTCCGGCTCCACTCCGCCATTGATCCGAAAGCGGCTGTCTCCAATGAGCGCCAGACACACGTCGTCGAGCGTTCCGCAAAACGCCGCCGCCTCATCTGCCTTGCGGTTCGCCAGCTGCAGCTTGGACAACTCGCTCCGGATGTAATCGCGGGTCTGGTCCGGACCCATGCGCTTGAGTTTCGCTTTCAGTCGCAAGGCGGAATCCGTATCCGAAGTCGCAATGCGGTGAAGGGTGACGCCGTCATCGATTTTCTCAATCGCGAGCTCACGCACGGCGCGTGATTCTGCGGTCAAGGCGATCGATTTCACCAAGCTCGGATCACTCAGGCGTTTCATCGCGGCGACCGCCAGCGGGCCGTCCTTGCGGGCGATGCGTGCGAGTGTCTCCTGATCGGTCATGGCCTGGACAGCAGCCCGGCGAACACCTTCATGCGGATCGGACTCGGCCAGCGTTTGGAGCATATCGTGGTCATCCAACGAAGCGACAGCCGCTTCCCTTACGGCCGGATCAGGGCTTTTCCACTTGGCACGGAAACGATCGAAGAAACTCATGGGAGAGAGGGAGCGTGGGACTCAACGGTGATGAAGCGGCTTACGGTACGGACCGCTGCAGCACGGGCGGACAATAGGTATTTCCCTTCACTCGTCCACTGCGTAATGCGGATACCGGCGAACCGGCGAATCGGGAAATGCTCCGTGCCAATTCGGGAATGTTGGACACATTGACCCAAGCCGGTTGGTGATCGGCCCGCCGCAGGGATCACAAGCGGCAGTCGGGTGGCTTGGTTCCACGTGGCATCCGGAACCTACGGCGAATCCGTTTTCGCGGTCGCCAGGAAGAGGGCGTTGAAAAGGAATTTGAAGGTGCCGTGAGTTTGGCCGCGGAAAGCCACCTCGCTCCCCATGAGGTGGAGTTTTCCGGCTCCGACGTTCGCGGTGGCGATTGCCACACGGTCCTTCAGATACGACTGGCCGAGCGCCCAGCCGCTGCGCAGGGGCGTCGCCGAGTCGTACCAGACCACGGGCGTCAGGCCCGCGTCCGTCGAATTCGCGGGAAGTGTAAACGCGGCGCTGCGTTCGAAGTAGAAATCCGCCTTCGCCGGCATGCCCCACGCGAGCGGCTGGGCGGTGTCTACCTTCCCTTCCAGAATGCTGCCGGGAATGTAGAATTTTTCATCAGGCAGCGTCCGCAGTCGGCCCTCCGGGCTCCGTTCGGTCAGGGCACTTTGCACCGGCAGTCCCAGGTGATACGCGAGCTGCGTTGATGAACCAATCGTAACCACGGTGCCGCCGGCTTGGAGAAACTCCTTCAACGCCGGCACGGACTTGTCCGGCGTGATTCGTCCCATCCAGCCTTCGAATTCCGGCGGTAGATTGCGCGGTCGATTTTCCGGCGGTGGACGCACGCCTGGCGCGGGAATCGCACCCGAAACGAAGATGATGGCATCGTACTTCTCCCGCAGCCGGCCGGCGTCTATCTGGTTTGGATACACGACGTCGAAGGGGAACTCGAATTGTTCAAGCAGCCAGCGGGTCCAGCCTGATGGCATCGATCCGCCGAAGCGGTCCCACAGGGCGATGCGCATGGGCTGCAACCTGATCAAGCCGGTGGCCGCGGGCGCTTCGACGAGCGGGTGAAAGTCCAACCCCAGCTGGGTCGCGGCGGTTTCGAGGATCGCCCGCACACCCGGACGAAGCGGAACGTACAGCGCCCCGGGCCCGAGGTGCGCCAGGGCGGGCGGCGGCGACGGCAGCCAGTACGCCTCGGCCCCGGCTTTCAGGAGGCGATTCGTGAGGACCGCGGTGTGATTCACCTGATGGCTGACGAGGAAGCCGACCGGCGTGTTCGGCGTGCGCTCAATCCGGCCGGGCGGCGGCGGCTGCTGCTTGCCGTACGGGAGCCGCTCGAACGGTCCGTCGAAGGCTTCCAGCACGCGGTCGAATTTCACGCCCATCTGAAAGGCGAGCGTCCATCCGGCCACGTCGTAGGGCCGGTTCGGCGGTCCGCCTTCGTACCGAAAGTCGTTCGGGTGATCCTGCGGTTCGAACATGTCGAGCACGTGCGGACGAAACGCCTGCGCGGTTTTCACCACGTACGAGCCGGCGGGGTATTTCTTTCCCGCCACCGAAAATTCCGCCGTGGCGCGATGCACCGCGATGCCGGCCTTGGTCAGCGTGTTGATGAAGGTCACGGCCGTGGGAAAATCCGGCTGATCCGCCGGCACGATGTAACCGCGCGGGTCGCGCCATTCGGGTTTCCGCAGAAGGTCCCAGTATTTGAGCGCGAGACGACGGGTGGTGCCGGCCCGCGGTGAAGGTTCGGCGGCGTCCGGCGTGCTGTCGTCAGTGTCCGCGCCAGCGCGATCATTGGCCGCGAGTCGGACAATCTCGTCGATCCGGCTCGGCTGCGGCGTCCAGTGATCGCGGTTGCCGCGCTCGATCGCGTTTCGACCCATGCGGTATATGTTATAGAGCAACTCCTCGCGCTGGCGCCGGGCGTAGTCGAGCACCGCCCGGTTGGCGCTGAGCGAGTAATCGATCGACTGGCGGAAATGCCACAGCTGGGGCGGCACCGGGGCAGGCAGATCGTTCGTCGGCAGTTGGCGCCGCGCGACCAGCGGAATGCGCATGGGGGTTGGATTGCCGATAATCTCGGTCAGCAAGCCGATCATGTTGTGAAAATAACTCGTGGTGCGGAGGCTGCCGTTGAACCAGGTCGAATAGTTGGCGCCGCTGCGCGAAGTCGACCCCGGTTTGTCCTCCTGCAGCAGTCGGCCCTGAATCGCCGTTCCGAGTGCCTGCACGCCGTTCACGACCAGCGGGTCGTAGACAAAGTTGAAGGGGTCGCGGAACGGTGGGACGAAGATCACAGTGCCGATCGGACCTGACTGGTGGTGATTGTAGACGATCTGGGGAAACCACTCGAGGTAGAGCTGCCGGTTGATGTTGGTGGTCTCCTTCATCGCCGACATGTAGAAGTCGCGATTGTTGTCGTGACCAATGTACTTATGGTAAAGGCGCGGCGTCGCAGTCAGCACGCGCTTGGTCGGGTCCGGCTCGCGCATGTACCAGCTGCTCACGAGTTCCTGGCCGTCGGGATTGGCGTGCGCGCACAGCACGATCACGTCCTTCAGGATCCGCGTGATTTCGGCATCGGTGGCGCTGGCGAGCAGCCAGACGGTCTCAATCAATTGATGCGCGCCCACCGTTTCGCTCGCGTGGAGACCGCCGTCGATCCAGACGATGGCCTTGCCCTCGTCCGCCAGCGCTCGCGCCGCGGTCTCGCTCACGCCTTCGGCTCGCGCCAGGGTGCGCGAAATCTCCTGGTAGCGCGCAAGCGACTTCAGGTTTTCCGGGGCCGTCACAATCACCATCCATTGCGTCCGGCCTTCCTCGGTTTTCCCCATGTCCACCAGCCGCACGCGATCCGACTCGACGGCGAGTTTCTTGAAATACGCCTCGGTCTGCGTGTACGTCGCGAGGTGAAAATCGTCGCCGATCGCAAAGCCAAAGTGCTCCTGCGGTGACGTAATCTTCGCCGCCGCCGGAGTGCTGAAAAAGGCGAGAAGAACGCAGAGGCAAAAGAGGAGCCGAAAATGCATGACGAGGCGCGAATCTGGGCGCGCAAACCCGGTGCCCGCAATCATGAAGCTGCGGTTCGCGGCCACAGATCACACTGAACACCAGCTGCAGCGGCCTGGCGTTGCGGTGACACGGGGAGGAAGTGCCGATTCCGGCGCACTCCGTCACGCACGATGAGACTCCTCCCGCCCCTGCGTTATGCTCCCGCGGCCGCAGCAGACTGCGGATTCTGCCACGCGGGTACGGCGAGTTCCGTCATCAAACGGACGCCCGGAGCCGCTGCGAGCAACCGCGGCACGATGTTGATCAACGCCGCCACCGTGGCGTCGTCACCAGCCACGCCACCGTTGAGTACGAGATTCAGATCGGGGCGGCCCTTGATCACGATGGCGTCGTGCGGCAGCGAAGCGTCGAGGTACATCTGCAGGTCGAGCTTGATGCGGGTCTCGCCGCCGGAAAGACCAACGCACTTCTGGTGGATGCCGAGGCTCTGCCCCGGAGCGACGTCGAAGAATTTCGTGATCACGCGACTGGTGGCCACGACCGGCTCGCAGGATTCACGCACTTCATCGAGGCGCCAACCCATGGCATGCGCGAGGAGCGCGACCGATTGCTGGAAGCCCGCGTGCCCGGCTTTGCCGGCGGCGAACTTCGCGCGAAAGTCCTCGGGGTTCTGTCCGCTGCCGATCTTCGCCTGCAACGGCTGGCGGCGGGTCGACGCGTTGACGACGCGTTCCACATAGATCGACTTCACCTCGCGGCTCACGCCCGTGAGGCAGATCGGCAGGATGTCCATGACGAAACCGGGATTCACGCCCGTGCCGGCAATGCGCGCGCCGCTGCGGCGACAAAGGGCATCGTACTCCCGCGCGAGATCCGGTGTCTTCAATGCCGGGAAGATCAACTCCTCACAGGTCGACGCGACGCTGATGCCGCGATCGAGCGCCGGTTTCATTTGGGCAAAGGACGTCGCGGCACTGGAGCCCGCCGTGTGCAGCACGACATCCGGGGCGCCGACTGCGGCAAACAATTCCTCGAGAGAGGAAAACACCTTGGCGCCGTTGAGCGCCGTCACGCCGGTGAGTTCGCCGAGCGAACGTCCGACCTTTGCGGGATCGATGTCCACGCCGCCGGTGACCGCGAGCCACGACTGTTCCGCGGCGAGCTTGAGCGATTCGATGCCGATCGGTCCGAGACCGAATTGGATGACTTTGATTTTCTTCATGCGTGCTGGATTCGACTGAGCCTTTGCACGTGTAATGCCAAACGCGCAAGCCGGGTTCGGTGCGTGCAGTGGGGCAGGGTTTCTGGGACCGCGACCGCCCTCGGTCGCCTCCCGGCGTCGCCGCGTAGCGACTCAACGAAACTCCGCCGGATCGATGCGCTGCCGCCGCACAAGTCGGAAGAAATGGGATCGATCGAGCCCGGCGCGCCGCGCGGCCTCCGCCATGTTGCCGCGGGCCTGCTTAAGCGATTCACGTACAAACGCGCGTTCAAACGCCGCCCGCGCCGTGGCGTAATCGCCACGCAGGAGAGACTCGTGGCTGGACGCCGCCGGCGTCCCGCTGGTTCGGCGGATCTTTTCCGGCAAGTCGGATGCCTCGATTACCGGCCTATCGTGGAGCACGGCAAAACGTTCCACGAGGTGCTCTAGCTCGCGCACGTTGCCCGGCCAGCCGTACTGCTGTAGTTGCTGCAAGGCCTCGGCGCTGAAACGGCGCAGCGGACCGCGCGGGCCGCGAAAGCGGCGGAGAAAGTGTTCCGCCAATATCGGCACATCGCCCGACCGACGCCGCAGCGGTGGCAGGGTGAGCGTGATCACGTGCAGGCGATAGAACAGATCCGCCCTGAAACGTCCCGCCTCCACCTCGGTGGGAAGATCGCGATTGGTCGCGGCGAGCACGCGGGCGCGCGACTGCAGTGTGGCGCTGCCGCCGACCCGGTTGAACTTTCCGTCCTGCAGCACCCGCAGCAGCTTGGATTGCACGGCGAAACTCATCTCGCCGATCTCGTCCAAAAAAAGCGTGCCAGCCCCCGCTTCCTCGAAGCGTCCGGTGCGCCGCTCCGTTGCCCCGGTGAAGGCACCGCGCTCGTGGCCGAAGAGTTCGCTCTCGAGCAGATTCTCCGGGATGGCTGCGCAGTTGACCTCGACGAACGGCGCGGCGCGGCGGCCGCTGCTCTCGTGGATGGCCTGCGCAATGAGCTGCTTGCCGGTTCCCGTTTCGCCCAGGATCAGCACGCGGCTGTCGCTGCGCGCAACCGCGCCCACCATGTCGAAAATCGCCTTCATCGCCGGGTCCTCGGACAACATCGCCGTGCCCGGTGTCGCGGCGCGGGAAGCCGGACGTTCCTGCGCCGCGAAGATCTTCGCGAGCCGCGCCCGCAGCTCGTCCGGCGCCACCGGCTTTTCGAGATAGTCGGAGACGCCCAGCCGGGTCGCCTCGATCGCGGTCTGCTCGTTGCCATAGCCGGTGATCATGACGATCGGCAGGGAACTGCCCTGGCCGCGCACCCGGCGGATGACGTCCAGTCCGCCGAGCTCCTTCATCACCAGCGTCGTGATCAGCAGATCCGGCTCATCGGCCCTGAGCCGGCGCAGCGCGCGCAGGGGACTCGTGCAAACGGTCACCTGCCGGCAGTGATGTTTCAGGAAGCCCCGCATCTCCTGGCAATTGGCCGGAATGTCGTCGACGAAAAGAATGTGCTTGTCCGCAAGCGGGGAGGGCGGGGTCATGACTGGGACGAAATGACAACCGGAGTTGCCGGGATGACAACGACCGATTGGCGCCGCTGCGGGGCAGCCGGATGGTCCGGCCTCGTCCGTGGACGAAACGGCCACGCGCGTTGTGGAGCGGTCCACCGCCCGGGGCCTCGCTGCAGCGCCCCGACGGGCGCTCCGCAGCGGCGTTTCGTCGCAGACCGCTTGACGCGGCGCGAGAATCGCCCCGTCCTTTTTGGTCCAGTTGCACTGTGCGTCCTGACCTCTCTACCACGATGAAATCGTCCCACCACGCCACGCTGGCGGTGTTGTCCAGCATCTCGGCGCTTACGGTTGCGCTTTCCGCCCAGACGGTGGCTGCGCCCCCGCGATCCGCCGCTCCTGCGTCTGCCGGCGAAGCCCGCATGATGGAGGCCTTCACCGTCACCGGCTCAAACATCCGCCGGCTCGATGAGGAGCGAACGCTTCCCGTGACGACGATCAACCTGGAGGATCTGGATCTCCGCGCTGCGACGACGCCGGCTGAGCTGTTCGACACGCTCTCGATTGGCGGTCCGATCACCCTCGACGAGGGCAACACCCTCGGGGCCGATGCGCGCGGCGACAACAACGCGATCAACCTGCGCGGTATCGGATCTGGCAATACGCTCGTGCTCCTGAACGGCCGGCGCCTGCCGCCGCATCCGATCAGCCAGGCAGAAAGCGGCGTCCCGTCGCTGTCGGTCAACGTCAACCAGCTCCCTGCGGCCGCGCTGGCCCGCGTCGAGATCCTGCGCGACGGCGCGTCCGCGATCTATGGCACCGACGCCGCCGCGGGCGTCGTGAATTCGATCACGCGCAGCAACTACGACGGGCTTTCCTTCCGGGCGCGGGGCAGCGTGACCCAGCACGGCGGCGGCAATGACTGGAATGTGGAAGTCACCGACGGCCGCAGTTTCAACGGCGGGAAGAGCAACCTGCTCGTCACGCTCGACTATTATCACCGTGATTTTCTCTGGCTCAACCAGCGGAAGTTTTCGCGCGATCAGGACATTCGCGTCACGCGCAACGTCCCTGCGCCGTGGAACGGCCTGCCGATCACCGACACGACTGGCGCGATCATTCGCGACAACGATTTCGACAATCGTCTCAGCACCGACTCGAGCTATTACGGCGGTTTTGTGCGCGGCACGTACGATGCAAGCGGCACCTTCACGGGGGCGCGCCCGACGGGGAACCGTGGCATCATCACGACCTCCGGCAGCACGGCCGCCACGATGGGCACGGCGGGCGTGTTTTATCTGATTCCGCTCGCCGACGGGAACGTCGGGTTCCGGCAGACGCTGCCGTCGCACAACATCGATGACTTCACCGTCAACTGGTTTCAGAATCCGAACGAGCACAAGCCGATCCTCCCGAAGACTGACCGGATGAATGTCACGGCGGTATTGCGCCATCAGTTGAATGATCGGCTCGAGTTCTTCGGCGAGGTGCTCGGCTACAAGTCCAAGTCGATCACGGGGCGGCTGCCGAGCGGCTTCGATGTTGCGACGGATCACGGCATCTACGTCAGTGCCGACAATCCCTTCAATCCCTTCGGCAGCCGCTTTTACGAAGCGAACGGCTTGGCCAATGCCGACGGTACGCCGCGGCTCGCGGGTGCCCCGGCGGCTGTGCAGTTTCTTTCGGGCGTCGGTGTCATCCCCCGGGATTTCCAGCCGCGGCGGATTCACGTCGACTCCGAGGCGTTCCGTCTCGTTGGCGGACTGCGCGGCAAGTTTGCCCGCGGCTGGGAGTGGGAGTCGGGCCTGCTGTTTGGCCGCAACACGACCCACGACGAGGAGCACTTCGCGGTGCGCGAGAGCCGGCTGCGCGCGGCGCTCACGAGTTCCGACCCAGCGAAGGCGTTCAATCCCTTCAATTACACCTTCAAGCTCGTGCCGCAGCCCGCGAGTTCGACGACGCCTTATCTCCTCCAGATCGACAAACCGTACAGTAATCCGGCCGCGCTCACCAATTCGCTCTACGAGAATTTTGTCCGCGAAGGTCGCACGCAACTCGTGAGCTGGGACTTCAAGGTCAACGGCTCCGTCTTCGAACGCTTCTGGGGCGGACCCATCGGCGTGGCGTTCGGCGGCGAGTGGCGTTGGGAGGACTACAAGGATTGGCGCCCCGCGTATGCCGGACTGAATCCGCCCGGCGCGCCCTTCAACGGCAACCCCAACGATCCCACCAATCTGTTCTTCGGGCCGATGGAGAATGACTTCATCGCACTCAGTCCGAACGTGAATCTCTACGCGTCACGGACCATCGCGTCCGCGTTTGGCGAAGTGCTGCTGCCGCTCGTTGGAAAGTCGAACCGGCAGGCGTTCGCCCGTTCGCTCGAACTCTCGATCGCCGGTCGGGCCGAGCGGTTTTCCGACTTCGGTCACACGGCGAAGCCGAAGTTCGGTCTGAACTACCGCCCTAACTCCTGGCTGATGCTGCGCAGCACGGTGGCCGCTTCGTTCCGCGCGCCGAATCTGGTGCAGACGAACACGACGCCGCTGCAGCGCTCCGGCACCACCTATAACGATCCGTATCGCTTCGAGGTCACCGGCCTCAACGTCGACTCCAACGCGGTGCCCGTTATTTTCCGTCAGGGCAGCGCGAGCCTCAAACCCGAGAGTTCCCGCTCGTTGACCGCGGGACTCGCGGCCTCCGCGCCGTTTTATCGCGACCTCACCCTCACCGTCGATTACTGGCGGATCCGCCAGCGCGACGTCATCGATGACGTCACTGGCACCGCCCAGCTCATTCGCGACGAGGAACTCCTCGACGGTGCCGTGCAGAAGGCCGTCGCGGCCGGCACCGCGGTCAGCCAGGTCAATCTCGGCAGCGGCACCAGCACCTACGCGGGCAACCCGAAGGTCGTGCGCAACGCCGTCACGCCGGCGGATCAGGCGGCTTACAGCGCCTACAATGCCACGCGCCCCGCCACGCAGCAGCGCGCCCCCGTGGGCAGCGTGCGCTCGGTCGTCACGGATTACGTGAACCTCGCGGGACGCGAGACGCAGGGCCTGGATTTCGGCTTTGAGCTGCGGCTGCCGAAGCTCCGGCTCGGCCAGGGCACGGTGCGCGGCGATGCGTCGTATTTGCTGCAGGCGGACACCGAGGATGAACCCGGCGCGGCCAAGGTGAACAACATCAATCGCGACGGTCGCACGCGGTTCCGCGGCAATATCGGCGGCACCTGGCGCGTGGCGCGTTGGACGGCCGGCTGGTTCACGACCTACTATGGTCCGTACGTCGACACCGGCACCGCCACGACCAAGGAAATCTATGACGTCCTGGGTAAACCCGAATACATCTCCGTGTACGTGGATTCCGGCGGCGTCACGCGCTATCGCTACCTCGTGTCGTCGTACGTGACGCACAACGCCTACCTCAACTACGCGTTCCCGCGCCGCCAGAGCCCGCTGCTGAGCAATCTTACGCTCCGCGTCGGGGTGAATAACGTCTTCGACGCCGAGCCGCCGCTCGCGGACGAGGATTCGGGTTATCGTCGCGGCGCCGGCACCAACGCCCGCGGCCGTTCCTTCTACGGTCAGGTTTCGAAACGATTCTAAGTTCCTCCCTGATACCAATCGCTCCTTGCTTTTGGACTTCTGGATCGCTCGTAGCCACAGCTAAAGTCCAAAGGCAAAGAGCGATTGGTATGATGCGAGCCGGTCCTGCGGCGGCGGCTCGCGTCAAGTGTCGGTTGCGCCGCCCGCCGGATCGTCAACGTTCGGTCACCACCTTCCTGCTCGCGCTCGCGCGAGTGGGTGACTCTTTTTCTCTCATGCCACGCTGCGCCACCCTGGTTGTTGCCTTTGTTTCCCTTGTCGCCGCGACGTTCGCGACGCCCGTCGTCGTCACGCCGGTCACGGCGCGCCACGGCATGGTGGTCGCCGCCCACCCGCAGGCGGTGGAGGCGGGCGTGAGCGTGTTGCGGGCGGGCGGCAACGCCATCGATGCTGCGGTCGCCACCTCGCTCGCGGTCGGAGTCGCCGAGCCCTACGGGTCGGGGCTCGGCGGCAAGCTGATGCTGCTCTACTACGAGGCGAAGTCCGGCCGGACGTTTGCGGTCGATGCGATGGATGCCGCGGGTTCGCTCGACGTCGCCGCCACGCTCAAGCGCCCGGCCGAGGATCGGAGTTATGGATACGGTGCAGTGTGCGTGCCCGGACTCGGTGCGGGACTGTGGGCGGCACATCAGAAGTGGGGCGCGAAGCCGTGGGCCGAGACGGTCGAGCCGGCGATCGCCCTCGCGCGCGCGGGGTTTCTCGTGCTGGAGAAAAGCCGCGACCAGTTTGCCGAGCAGGAGAAGAAACTGCGCGCCGGCGACGCCGAGATCGCCCGGCTGTATCTGCCCGACGGGCGGCTGCCCGCGGTCGGCAGCCGGCTGCGCAACGAGGATCTCGCGCGCACGATGGAGACCCTGGCGCGTGAAGGGCGTGACGGTTTTTATCGCGGCGCCGTCGCGGCGGCGATCGTGGCGGCGTCGGTCAAGGGCGGCGGCCATCTGACCTCACGTGATTTGTCGGAATACGAGGCGCGTATCACGGAACCGGTGACGATGGATTTTCGCGGCTATGTCATTCAGGGCGGTCCGCCACCGACGAGCGGTGCGGCGTTGTACATGCCAATCCTCAAGGTGCTGGAAAATGATCCGCTTGCCGGCGGGCCGCTGCGGACCGCGGGCAACCTCGACCGGATCGGCCGGGTGTGGCGGGAGGTCCTGCCGACCATCTCCCGCACGATCGGAGATGTGCCGGAGTCGCGCTTTTTGCTCGAGAAGACGCTCGCGCCGGACTCGATCGCGGCGATTCGCGAGCGGGCGTTCAGGCCGCCGGGCGCGAAGAAGAAGGTCGCCGCGCTCCTGTCGCCCGGTGAGGAGTCGCCGTTTTACGAGAGTGAGATGGCGGCGACGACGCACTTCATCGTGGTCGATCGCGACGGGAATATCGTGTGCGCCACGCAGTCGCAAAGTCTGCATTTCGGGGCGGGGGTGGTGCCGCCCGGCACGGGCGTCGTGCTGAACAATTCGATGAGCAACTTCGCCGTGACGGGGCCCGACAGCCCGAACTATCTCGCGCCGGGCCGGCGATCGCGCAGCACGATCGGGCCGACGATCGTTTTCCGCGGCGGCAAACCGGTCTTCGCGATCGGCATTCCTGGGTCGTCGCGGATCCCGACGGCGTTGCTGCAGGCGCTCTTCGATCGGCTGGTGTTGAACCGGCCGCTGGCGGAGGCGATCGGTGACACGCGTTTCCATTTTCAATCGAGCTTCAAGCCGGAGGAGGGCGAAACGTTCGAGGCCGAACAGTCTTTTCCGGCGGCGGAAGCGGCGGCGCTTCGGGCGCTCGGCTGGAAAGTGGTGTTGCGGGAGGCAGCGGGCACCGGCCGTTATTTTGGCGGCATCAACGCCGTCGAGTTCAACGCCGATGGCTCGCTCACCGGTTATGCGGACCCGCGGCGGACCAATGTCGCCGCCGGTTACTGACGTTCGCCGGTCTCAGAGGGACTCAGGCAGTTGAAGGTTGAAAGGTGAATGTTGAAAGAACCGGAATCAGGCCGGTCGATTGAGCTCGAATTCAGTCACGCACGGAGCGGTGGGAACCTGCCTGCACGCTAACGCCGTTGGCTGCTGCTGGAAACGATGTCCTGAATGCACCCTGGTTGATCGGGCGCTTTCAACCTTCAACTTTCCCCTTTCAACTGAACAGTTCCGCTCTCAGCGCGTCGCGCTTTTCATCAGCTTGCTGATCGCTTGCGGCGTAACGCCGAGGAGCCGCGCGGCCTGGCTTTGATTGCCGCGGGTCTTGCGCAGCACGCTGCGGACGAGCTCGTGTTTGATCGTGCGCAGGTAGTCCTCGATCGAGAAGCCTTCGCGGATGCGCGGCACGGCGTGGGCGAAGACGTTCGCCATGTTGACCGAGAGATCGAGGTCGATGTGCTCGGGCTGGATCGTGGGCTGTTCGGCGTTGACCACGGCCTGTTCCACGACGCGGCGCAGTTCGCTGATGTTGCTGGGCCACGAGTGGCTTTCGAGCTTCGCCAGCGCCGCCGGAGAAAAGCGTTTTGGGCGTGGCAGGGTGCGATTCAAGCGCTCGAGCTCCTCTCGCGCGAGAAGCGTGATGTCGCCGCTCCGCTCGCGCAGGGGAGGCAGCCGGACCATGCTGGCCTGCATGCGCCGCCACACCTCGGCGGGAAACCGACCGTGCCGCACCTCTGCCTCGAGATCACGATCCGTGGTGCCGATCAGCCGGACGTTGGCCTTGATCGGGACCGACGTCCTCGTCCCGTAGTAGCAGCCTTGGTCGGCCGACTTGAAAAGCAGGGCCAGCACTGCGGCGGGCACGTGCTGAATCTTGATCAATACGAGCGTGCCGCCGTCCGCCTGGCGAAGTTTTCCGGCCTGCTCGTCGCCATCGTCGCCGAAGAGGGCCGACTCGAACAGCGGCTCGGGCAGCGTGGCGCAGTTGACCACGACCATCGGTCCGCTCGCGCGTGCTCCGGCTTGATGTACGAGGGCCGCCAGATGTTGTTTCTGCGTGCCGGGTTCGCCGACGATCAACAACGGCGTCGCATGGCGGCTGAGCTGCACCGCCTGCTCGAGCGATCGCCGTACGAAGTAGTGCCGCGGAACGCTGGCGGCCGGACCCTGCAACTCAGCGTCGTCCCAGCGGTCGCGCCGCGCCGAGAGCAATGCGAGCGTTTCGGGCGTGATCGCCGCGAGCGGCTCGTTCCAGTCGAGGTCGCGCAGGACGTGGGGCCCGGCGAGACCGTTGTGCACGGTGCGCCGGAGATTCAGGAGTCGGGCCGAAAACTCGCCCGACGCGGTCAGCAGCACCCAGCAGGCGTGAATCTCGGGTGTGCCCGCGATCAGCGAAATCGAGTAGGCGTCGTCGGGCCGCGCCCGGCGAATCCGACTCAACACCGGCCGCAGCCGCGCCAGGATTTCGGCGTGCGACGTGGAGTCGGAGAGCGCGAGCTCATGGATCTCCAGGGTGAGCTTGGGCTGGAGTTCGCGCAGCACGGCCCGGGTGCGTTCCACCTGATCGCGGCGGTGCGGACGCGAGAACAGCACGACGCGGTCGAACTTCCGTCCGTCCAGAACGGTGAGCACCGGTCCCTTGAGCTGTCCGTCCTCGTGCTGGTCCGTGTGGTACGGATCGCGGTGACCGACAAACGTGAGCAGGGTCGTTCGCGCCATGGTGGTTTCAGCGTTACAACGCCCGTTGTAGGAATCAATCCAAGTTGTAGGGTTTGCCTTTGTGCCCCGGCACCGCGCGGCGTCGACTGGTCGGCGTCAACCCGGCGGCCACTTCGGCCGGGTTGCACGCGCCACCCGCCCGCTGACGTTGAGACACCGACCCCGCCACCACACCACCCACATGAAAGATCTCCGCTTGATCACCCTTCGTTCCGTTGTGCTGGTCGCGCTCGCGCTGCCGGCGACCAGCCTGCCCGGGCGTGCGCAGACGGCTGCGGCGGCTCCGGCCAAACCCACGGACGACGTCCTGCGGCTCGAGGCGTTTTCCGTGACCGGCTCGAACATCAAGCGGCTCGACCAGGAAAAAATCCTGCCGGTCACCGTCATCGACAAGGAGGCGATGCAACTGCGCGATGCGTCCACGCCCGTGCAGATGCTGACCGCGATGCCGCAGGTGGTGTCGGTACCCATCAATGAATCGAATGCCACCGGCGCGCTCGCGCGCGGCGATGTCGCGGCGATCAACATGCGCGGTCTCGGCTCCGGCAATACGCTGGTCCTCTTGAACGGCCGGCGCCTGGCGTCGCATCCGATCACCCAGAACGAGAACGGCGTGCTCGCGACCTCGGTCAACGTGAACCAGCTGCCGAATCGGGGCGTCGGTCGCATCGACATGCTGCGCGACGGCGCCTCGTCGATCTACGGCTCGGATGCGGTCGCGGGCGTCGTGAACACGGTCATGGATGCCGAGTTTCGCGGTGTGGAGATCAGCACGCGGTTTGCCGCTCCGGAGCATGGCGCGGGGCAGGAGGTGCGCGGGACGATCGTCTTCGGCACGGATTTCGCGAAGGGCCGCGGCCGGTTTCTTTCGGTGCTCGACGGGTTTCACCGTCACCAGGTTTATCTGAGTGACCGTTCGTTTTCGTCGGACGCGGACAAGACCTCGCGCGCGCCGGCGCCCTTCAATCTCACCACGGGCGCATTCTTCGATCGCAACGCCACCGGGCCGTTTCCGAGCTTCCGGGTCGGCACCGCGACGGCGACGCAGTACCTCGTGCCGCTGGCGTCGGGCCCGGTGGGCTTCACGACGACCGCGCCGGCCCGCACGGGCGTGACGGCGAACTACTATTACAACATCAACTCCGACCAGATGAGCCTGCCGCGCAGCACGCGGTACAACTGGTTTAACAAGGCGGAATTCGACGTGTCGGACCGCATCACGGCATTCGGTGAATTCTCGTATTACGATTCCCGCTCGTGGTTCAAACGGTCGCCGCTGCCATACAGCAGCGGTTCTGATCGCGCCCTCGTCGTGGCGATCGACAATCCGTACAATCCGTTTGGCTCGCGCTATTACAGCCCGACCGGAGCGGCGAATCCCGACGGCACCGCCCGCCTCACGGGCACGCCGCAGACGGTCACGATTCTGAGTAAGCGAATCATGGATATGGGGCAGGAGCGGGTCGACATCACGTCGGACGCGCTGCGCCTGCTCGGCGGTTTGCGCGGTCGCGTGGCGCGGACCTGGACCTGGGAGGCCGCCGCCTATTACACGCGGGCGCGGACTACGGACGAGGTGCAGAACGGACTGCGCGAAACGCGGCTGCTGGCGGCGGCGCAGCGCACGGACAGCTCGGCGTTCAATCCGTTTGGCTATACGTTTCGCGTCCAGGGTGGGGCGGTGGTCACGGACCAGCCGTACGTGAATCCGGCGAACGTGATGAATCCCATTTACGACAAGCTCCCGAACATCGGCGAAACGTCGATCGCGAGCGCGGACTTCCGCACGTCGGGGGAAGTGGTGCAGCTGTGGAGCGGCGCGCTGTCGCTCGCCGTGGGCGGCGAGTATCGCGAGGAGAAACTCTCCCACACCCGGCCGGTGTACGCGGGGCTCAATCCGGCGGACTCGGGCCTCGATGTGAACGACAACGATTTTATCCAGGCCTCGGCCGCGTCCAACATTGTCGGCAAGCGCACCGTGGGCAGCGGCTACGCCGAGGCGGTGTTGCCGCTGGTGTCGCCGCGCAACCAAATCCCGCTGCTCGACTCGTTCGAGGTTTCGGCGGCGGCGCGCTACGAGAACTATTCCGACTTCGGTAGCACGACGAAGCCCAAGTACGGCGCTAACTGGCGGCCGTTCAAATGGGCGATGGTGCGCGGTTCCTACAACGAAGGCTTCCGCGCTCCGAATCTCGCGGTTCTGAACCAGAAGGAACGTCGCATCGTGCAGGCCTATGCCGACACGTACCGTCAGCCGATCACCGCGCTGCCGACCGATGGCTCGACGAACCGCACGTACGTCAGTTCGGGCAACTTCGGCCTCACCGCGGAGAGCAGCAAGGGCAAGAGCTTCGGCATCGTCGTCGATGTGCCCAAGGTGAAAGGCCTCTCGTTCTCCGCCGATTTTTGGGAGATCAAGCAGACGAACGTCATCGAGGCCGACAGCACCGCCGACATTCTCGCGAGCGACAACGCGCTGCTGCTCGCGTACACGCAGCAGCAGATCGCCGCCGGACGGGCCGTGGGCAGCATCGACGTGGGCAGCGGCACGTCCGCGTACAAAGGCGATCCGCGGGCCATCCGTTCGAGCACGATTACGCCCGCCGAACTCGCGCTGTTCGCCGCCTACAACGGCGCGCGGCCGACTGCTCAGCAGATCGCACCCTTCGGTTCGCTCGTGTCGCAGCGTCGCGCGTTCAGCAACCGCTCGAACTCCACGATCTCGGGCGTGGATTTCGCGGTGAACTACCGGTTGCCGGCGCTCGCCGTCGGCCGCTTCTCCATTGCGACCGACTGGTCGTATATCGACCAATCCTATACGACGCTGCCCGGCGGCACGGTGACCGACTCGCGGGTGAATCAGGACGGCGCCGCGCGCTGGCGCAGCAACACCGGCATCACGTGGCGCAAGGACGCGTGGACCGCCGGCCTCAGCGGGTATTACATCGGCGCCTTCGCCGACACCGGCGCGACGACCGACGCCACGACCTTCAACGCGCTCGGCCGTCCGGCTTACATCACACAGGTGTTCGACCAGGGCCGGGTGAACTACTACTACCGCGTCGCCGATTCGCTCAGCTTCAACGCGTTTGTCTCGCACCGCATCGGCGGCTCGGCGCCGCGGGTGCTGCGCGGCACGACCGTGCGCGTGGGCGTCACCAATCTGACCGACGAAAAGCCGCCGTTGAGTTCCGACATCGTCGGTTACCAGGCGTCCGTCTACAGTTACCTTGCGCTCGGGCGCACGTGGGCGATCGAACTCACCCGGCGCTTTTGATTTTCATCTGCATCCGGCGCGTTTCCCGCTTACGCTTCGCTCATGAAATTCCGTTGCCTCACCCTCCTATGTCTGCCGCTGGGATTGCTCGCGCAGACCGGCAAGACCGACGTCCTCAAGGCGATCGACGACTCGAAAGCGACGTATGAGAGCATCGCGCTGAAGATTTGGGACTTCGCCGAGATCGGTTTTCAGGAAACGCGGAGTTCGGCGTTGCTGCAGGAGCAGTTGAAGCTCGAGGGCTTCTCGGTCCAGCCGGGCGTCGCGGAGATCCCCACCGCGTTCGTGGCGAGCTACGGCAGCGGCGGACCGGTGATTGGCATCCTGGCGGAATACGACGCGCTGCCCGGCGTATCGCAGGAAGCAGTACCGGAGAAGAAAGTCCGTCCCGGTTCCAACGCGGGCCATGCGTGCGGCCACCATCTGTTTGGCGCGGCGTCGATCCAGACGGCGGTCGCCGTGAAAAACTGGCTGAAGGCGACGGGCCGCCCGGGAACGATTCGCGTCTACGGCACGCCGGCGGAGGAGGGCGGATCGGGCAAGGTGTACATGGTGCGCGCCGGGCTGTTCAAGGATGTCGACGTCGCGGTCCACTGGCATCCGGGTGATCGCAACGGCGTCACGATGATGCCGTCGCTCGCCAACAAATCGGGCAAGTTCCGCTTCCATGGCATCGCGGCCCACGCCGCGGGCGCGCCCCACCGCGGCCGGTCCGCCCTCGATGGCGTCGAGGCGATGAACCACATGGTGAATCTGATGCGTGAGCATGTGCCGGAGACGACGCGGATGCACTACGTGATTACGCGCGGCGGCGAGGCGCCGAATGTCGTGCCGGCGTTTGCCGAGGTCTATTACTACGTGCGCAGTCCGCAGCGGGACATCGTGCTCGAGGTGTGGGAGCGGGTGGAAAAGGCGGCGACCGGTGCCGCGCTCGGCACGGGCACCAAGGTGGACTGGGAGCTGACCGGCGGGGTGTACGAACTACTGCCCAACGAGGCGCTCGGCCGCGCCATGCAGACGAATCTCGTTGCGGTGGGTGGCGTCACGTACACGCCGGAGGAACGGGCGTTCGCGCTGAAGATTTCGCAGACCGCCATCGGGAAGCCGCCCGCGCCCGAAGTCGCGGCGCTGGTGTCGCCGTTCAATCCGAATCCGCCGCGCGAAGGTGGCGGCTCCACCGATGTGGGTGACGTCAGCTGGGCGGTACCGACGGTGGGCCTGCGGGCCGCGACCTGGGCGCCCGGCACGCCCGCGCACAGCTGGCAGGCGGTCGCGTGCGGCGGCACCACGCTGGGATTGAAAGGCATGAACGTGGCCGCGAAGACGATGGCGGGCACCATTCTGGATCTGTTCGAACAGCCGGCGGTGATTGCGGCGGCCAAGGCGGAACTTGAACAGCGGCGCGGCGCGGATTTTTCCTACGCGCCGATGCTCGGCAATCGTCCGCCGGCTTTGAATTACCGGGACTGATCCCGATCGATCGATCCGCGCCCCACGTTTTCTGATGCCATCGAAATCTCCCAGCAGCGCCTTCGTGCTGAAGGTGCCGCGTGATCCGGTGGCGCCGCTGGTCTTCGATTCGCCGCACAGCGGATTTGAGTTTCCCTCCGACTTCCAGCCGGCGGCGACGCGCGCGGAGATTCAAACCACTTGGGACGCCTACGTGGATGAACTGTGCGGCGAGGTCACGACCGCTGGCGCCAGTTTGCTTGCCGCTCGATTCCCGCGGGCGTACATCGATGCGAATCGGTCGGCGCGGGACATTGATCCGGCAATCCTCGAGACGGCGTGGCCGGGGCCGACGGAGCTGAGCGAGCATGCGCAGCGCGGTATGGGACTCATCCGCCGACTCGCGTTGCCCGGTGTGCCGATGTACCGCCGCAAGCTCACCGTGGCCGAGGTCCGGCAGCGCATCGAGACGAGCTATGTTCCCTACCGCCGGGCGTTGGCGGAGGCCATCGAGAGTGCCTGGCAGCGCCACGGGGTCGTCTGGCATTTCAACTGTCACTCGATGAAGTCGCGCGGCAACGCGATGAATCGCGACCAGGGCGCGGCGCGGCCGGATTTTGTCATCGGTGATCGCGGGGGGGCGACGGCGCCTCCGCAGTTGACCGCGTGGGTGGCGGAGTTTTTTTCGCGTCGCGGATATCGCGTGACGATCAACGATCCGTATCGCGGCGCCGATATCGTGAAGACCCACGGCGATCCGGCGCGCGGCGTGTACAGCATCCAGATTGAAATCAATCGCGCGCTCTACATGGACGAGGCGACGTGCGTGCGGAACTCGGGCTTTGCACAGGTGCGCGCCGAACTGGCTGAGTTTGCCTGCGCAGCGGCCGCGCAGGTTTCGCCGCTGGTGACGCGCAAGGCTTCATTATGAGTGACGTTGCGCCCGCCGCCGGTCCGTCGTTTTTCCAGCGCTGGCTGAACCGCGTCGAATGGGCGGGCAATCTACTGCCGCATCCCGCCACGCTCTTCATCCTGCTTTGCGGCGTGATGGTGATCACATCGTGGCTCCTGAGCGTCGCGGGCATCACCGTCGAGCATCCGGTCACGCACAAGGCCGTCGGGGCGGTGAATCTTCTGTCGGTCGACGGCCTGCATCGAATCATCCTCGGTCTGCTGCCGAATTTCGTGAACTTCGCGCCGCTCGGTCCCGTGCTCGTGTGCCTGCTCGGCCTTGCGCTCGCGGAGCACGCCGGATTGCTCGGCGCTTGCCTGCGCCTGATCGTGCACACGACGCCGCGATGGCTGCTGACCTGGGTCGTGGTGTGGTGCGGCGCGATGTCGCACACGGCGGGGGACATCGGCTACGTGCTGCTGCTGCCGCTCAGCATGGCGCTGTTTCATTCCATCGGGCGGCATCCGCTTGCCGGACTCGCGGCGGCGTTTTCCGGGGTGTCGGGCGGCTTCGCGGCGAATCTGCTGATCTCGACGAGCGATGTCGTGCTCGCGGGCTTCACGCAGGAAGCCGCGCGGATCATCGATCCGAAGTATACGGTCAGTGCGATGGCGAATTACTATTTTCTCGGGACGTCGGTGTTTCTGATCACGGTGATCGGCGCGTTGGTGACGGAGCGTCTCGTGGAGCCGCGGTTCGGACCATATCGCGGCGGGATGGAACCGCAGGCGCTGCAGCCGCTGGCACCGGCGGAGCGGCGCGGGTTGCGTTGGGCACTGGCTGTTTTCCTCGTCCTGGCCGGGCTCGTGCTGGCGGGTTTGCTGCCGGCCGGCGGCGTGTTGCAGGACACCGCGAAGCCCGGGTTCATCAACTCGTATTTCGTGCGGGGGCTGGTCTTCTTTATTTTCGTCTTCGGGCTGCTGCCGGCGCTTGCGTACGGCATCGTGGCCGGAACGGTGCTCAGCGAAAACGACGTCTACAAAGGCATGCAGAAAACGATGGAGCTGGCGGCGCCCTACCTGGTCGTCGTGTTCTTCATCGCCCAGTTCGTGAACCTCTTTGCGTGGTCGAATGTCGGCGTGATTCTCGCAGTGCAGGGCGCGGCCTTGTTGAAGTCGCTGCAGCTCGGCCCGGTGCCGCTTCTGATTGGACTCGTCCTGCTGACCGCCAGTACGGATCTTTTTCTCGGTTCGGCTTCGGCCAAGTGGGCGATTCTTGCGCCGGTGTTCGTGCCGATGTTCATGTTGCTGGGCTATTCGCCGGAGCTCACGCAGGCGGCGTACCGGGTGGGGGACAGCGTGATGAATGTCGTGACGCCCCTGGCGTCGAATTTCCCGCTGGTGCTGATGTTTGCGCAGCGCTACGAGCCGAAGGCGGGCGTCGGGACGATGGTGGCGTTGATGCTCCCGTATTCGCTCTGTTTCATGGTCGGTTGGACGCTTTTGCTCATCCTGTGGACCTGTGCGGGCTGGCCGCTGGGACCGGGGGCGCAGTTATTCCTTAAATCCTGAGGGAAAAGTCGGACAAAAGCCTTGCCAATCAGTGGGCTCGTCTCTGTTTTCGACCGCTCTCCATGCAAAAGACCAAGAAGTCCATTGCCAAGCGGTTCAAACTCACCGCTAAGGGCAAGCTCGTACGGCGTACGCCTGGTTTCCGTCACTTGCTTGGCGCGAAGAGCACGAAGCAAAAGCGACGTGCCTCCCGCGACAAGCTGGTGGCTGAAGGCCATGCCAAGCCGCTCAAGCGCGCCCTGCCGTTCGGTCTCTAATTCGTTAGCAGACTGACGCGCATCAACCGAAACTTCGCACGCGGGTGAAATCTTAAGCCGACCTGCGCGCGACTAACCAAAAGGATAACACAACATGGCTCGTGCAACAAATGGTCCGGCGTCGCGCAAGCGTCGCAAGAAAGTGCTGAAGTACGCCAAGGGCTACTTCGGCAATAAATCAAAGCTCTATCGCTACGCGAAAGAAGCTGTTCAACACGCCTGGCAGTACGCTTATGCGGCTCGCCGCAAGAAAAAGGGCGATTTCCGCGGTCTCTGGATCGTGCGTCTCAACGCCGCCTGCCGTGCGAATGGCATCAGCTACAGCCGCTTCATCGAAGGCCTTCACGCCGCGAAGATCGAACTCGACCGCAAGGTGCTGAGCGATCTCGCGATTCGCGATGAAGTCGCCTTCGCCGGACTGGTCAAGCAAGCCCAGCACGCGTTGATCGAGAAAGCCGCGGCCGCCAAGGCCGCCGCCAAGAAGGCCTGAGTTAGCCTCAACGCGAGCCCCCGCGGCTCGTGTTCCAGTTCAGTTTTCCCGGAGGACGGCACCCCAGCTTGGGGTGCCGTCCTCCTTGTTTTTGGGACAGAATGAACAGAATGGGCAGAATGGAATACGACCTGGCGGGCAGGGTAATTGGCCTGGCGATGAAGGTTCATTCGAAACTGGGCCCCGGCTACCTTGAGTCGGTTTATCAAAACGCGCTGGCCTACGAACTTCAAAAAGCCGGTTTCACGGTCGCCGCTGAGGTCCGATTGAAGGTAAGATACGAGGGCGTGATTGTGGGGGAATTCGACGCCGACATGCTGATCAATAGTTTCCTTCTCATCGAGAACAAGGCAGTGAGGGTGCTCTCTGTTGCTCACGAAGTTCAGCTTGTGAACTATCTCACGACGACCGGCCTCGACGAAGGTTTGCTGCTCAATTTCGGTGCAGCGCGGCTTGAGTTCAAAAAGAAGTTTCGCCAATCGCGCCCTCTGACCAAAGTGTGATTCTGTTCAATTCTGTATATTCTGTCCAAGTAAGTACGCCTCCACATGCAGGACCAACTTTCCGCTCTCCTTGCCAAGGCTTCGGCTGAACTGCCGGCGCTCAAGACCCGTCCGGACTTCGAGGCCGCCAAGGCCCGGTACGTCGGGCCCAATGGCGAGCTCACCGCTCTGATGAAGCAGATGGGCGCCGTGCCGAAGGAACAGCGTCCCGCCGTCGGCAAACTGATCAACGAGGCGAAGACCGCGCTCCAAGGTCACCTCGACGCCGCGCTTGCAACGATCGCCAACGCCGAACTCGCCGCCCAACTCGGGCCCGCCGTCGATCCCACGCTGCCGTCGCCTGATTTCGGCCCCGGCACCTCGCACCCGCTCACCCTCGTACGCGAGGAAATGTGCCGGATCCTGCGCAAAGTCGGCTTCACCGTCGCCGACGGCCCCGAGGTTGAAACCGAGTACTACTGTTTCGACGCGCTCAACACCCCGAGCGATCACCCTGCGCGCGACGAAAAGGACACGTTCTATTTCCCCGCCTCAGCCCGGTTCGGCAACGTCTCGAAGAAGACGCCCGAGGAGAAATATCTGCTCCGCACGCACACCTCGTCAGTGCAGATCCGCACGATGCTGAAGGGCTCACCGCCGATTCGCATCGTCTCGCCCGGCCGCGTTTATCGGCGCGATACGTCGGACGCCACGCACAGCGCGAATTTCCACCAGCTCGAGTGTCTCTATGTGGACAAGAACGTCACGGTCCGCGATCTGAAGGCGCTGCTCGATTACATCTTCGCGTCGCTGCTCGGGAAGGAAACGAAGACGCGGTTTCGCCCGCACTACTTCGGCTACACCGAGCCGAGTTTCGAAGTGGATCTGACTGCGACGCATCTGCCGAAGGTGAAGAAGCCGTGGATTGAAATCGGTGGCTGCGGCATGGTCGATCCGACCGTGTTTGAAGCCGTCGGCTACGATCCCGAAGTGTGGAGCGGCTACGCGTTCGGCATGGGCCTCGAGCGCCTCGCGATGCTCCTCTACGGGATCGATGACATCCGGTACTTCTACCAAAACGATCTGCGCTTCCTGAAACAATTCGCCTGATGTCCCGCCCGCGAATCACACGAATCGGCGCGAAATTCCCCGATTGCTTCGGGTCCATTCGCGCTAGTCGCGGGTAAAAAACTCTCCGTTATCTGTGAAAATTTCCCTGAACTGGCTCAAGGACTACGTCGCTCTCGACGCGTCCATCGACGAAATCTCCCGCGCGATCACCTTCCTCGGCTTCGAGGTCGAAGGCGTCGTCAGCACCGGTGCCCCGAAGCTTGAGAACGTCGTGGTCGGCGAGATTCTAACGCGCGCCAAACATCCCAACGCCGACAAGCTCTCCGTGTGCACGGTCGATGTCGGTCCCGCGGGCGGCGTCAAAACCATCGTCTGCGGCGCTCACAACTGCGATGCCGGCAACCGCGTGCTCGTCGCCCTGCCGGGGGCCGTGCTGCCCGGAAATTTTCAAATCAAGCAGTCGAAGATTCGCGGTCAGTCCTCCGACGGCATGATGTGCTCGCCCGATGAAATCGGCATGGGCGGTGAACACAGCGGCCTGCTGATTCTGACCGGTCAACCCGCACTCGGCACGCCGATCAACCAGGCGTTGCCTCCCGGAGACACGGTGTTCGACATCGAAATCACCCCGAACCGGCCCGATTGCCAGTCGCACCTCGGCATCGCGCGCGAGCTCGCCGCCTGGTTCAAGCTTCCGCTCACGTATCCGCAGGAAACCTTCCGCGGTGATTTGGCCGGCGCGCCGGGCCGCACGGACTTGCTCCACAGCGTGAGCGTCGACAGCGCCGAGGACTGCCCGCTGTACTCCGCGTTTGTCATCGCCGGCGTGAAGGTCGGACCGAGTCCCGCCTGGATGCAGGAACGGCTCGGCGCTGTCGGGCTGCGTCCGATCAACAACATCGTCGATGTCGGCAACTACGTGATGCTCGAACAGGGCCAGCCGATGCACGCGTTCGACGCGAAGCGACTGGGCGGCGGTGAGATCGTGGTCCGGCGCGCCGTCGAAGGGGAAAAAATCACGACGCTCGACGGCAAGTCTCGCGTGCTCGATCACCAGATGCTGGTCATCGCCGACGCGAATCATCCGGTCGTCATCGCGGGCATCATGGGCGGCGAACACTCCGGCGTGTCCGCCGACACCACGGACCTCGTGCTCGAGTGTGCCATCTTCAAGAAGCAGACGATTCGCGCGACCTCGCGCAAACTCGCGCTCTCGTCGGATTCGTCGTATCGCTACGAGCGCGGCGTCGACCCGCATGGCGCCCTCGAGGCGGCCCATCGCGCGATCGATCTCATTCTGCAGACCGCCGGCGGTCAGGTGGTCGGACCGGTTTTCCGCGTGGGCGGCGACGTGCCGTGGCAGCGCGAAATCGTCGTCACGCACGACTACATCACCGAAAAGCTCGGCTTCGATATTCCGGCCGCGGAGATGCGAGCCGCCTTTGATGCGCTCGAGCTCACCGTGACTCGCGAGGAGCCGACCGAACACCCGGCGCGTGGGCTGGCGTGGACGGTCAGCATCCCGAGCTGGCGTGACGATCTCGATCGCCCGATCGATCTCGTCGAGGAAGTACTGCGGCTCCACGGCACGGAAAAGATTCCCGCCGCCGTGGTGCAGTCGCCCGGCCTCCTGACCGACGACGATCCGGTCGTGGTCCTCAATCGCCGTGTGACCGATTATCTTGTCGGCCATGATTTCCACGAGTGCGTGAACTACACGCTGCGCCCCGCGAAGGAAATCGCCGCGTGGGTTTCGGCCGATGCCGCCCAGGCGCTCGCGCTGGCCAACCCGTTCGTCGAGGATCAGTCGCACCTGCGGCCGACGCTCGTGACCGGACTGCTCGAGTCGCTGAAGCTCAACCAATCGCGTGGCGTGACCGTGTCGCGGCTCTTCGAAACCGGCCGTATTTTCGTCGAACGCAACGGGCAGAATGCCGAATGCGCCGCCGTGGCCTTCATCATTGCGGAGCCGTTGGGCGATCGCGCGTGGCTGAAACGCGAGCCCGCGGATTTCTATGCGATCAAGCATCACGTGGCGGCGCTGGCCCGCGCGGCGGGCGTCGATTTCGCGCGCCAGCCGATCGTCACTCCGTCGGGTCCGCACTACGGCTGGCAGGACGGCCAGTCCGCCGCCGCCGGCGACATCGCCCATGGCTGGACCGCGCGGTTCGGGCTGCTGAATCTCGCTCTCGTGAAGTCGATGGGCATCGAGGGGCGGGTGTACGCCGGAACGTTTGCCATCGCGCCGGAAAAGATTGCCGCCGACGGCGCGCGGCGTCGGTTCAGCGAGTTCAGCCTGATGCCGGCCGCGTTGCGCGATCTCGCGTTGGTGGTCGACGCCGCGACGCCCGCGGCGGACGTGCAGAAAGCGCTGCTGAAAACCGCGCGGGCGGCTGCCGGCAACGCGTTCGCCGTTGAAGGCGTAACCGTGTTCGATCTCTACCGTGGCACCGGCCTGCCCGAGGGCCGGAAGAGCCTGGCCTTCAGCCTCGTCTTCCGCGCCGCCGATCGGACGCTGACCGACGACGAAGTGAACGGCGTGTTTCAAAAAATCCAGGACGAGCTCGCCAAGAGCACCAACTATCAAATTCGCAAATAGAGTGATAAGCAGGAAGCCAGGAAACCAGGATTGGTTTTCATGGCTTCCTGGTTTCCGGCTCAACCATGTCCTCCGCTCCCCAGCTCAACATCGATCACATCGCGAAACTCGCGCGCCTCGCGCTCACGCCCGAGGAAAAGGCGATCTTCGCCGGGCAAATCAACCACGTCCTCCATCACATCGAGCAGCTGAGCAAAGTGGATGTGACGGGCGTTGAACCGACCGCGCACGCCTTTGCCGTCACGAATGTGTGGGGCGAGGACGTCGCCCGGCCCGGCCTGCCGGTCGACCAGGCGCTGCGCAACGCGCCCGCGCAACGCGAACACATGGTCGTGGTCCCCAAAGTGGTCGAATGACGCCGCGCATGCCTGCCGAACTTTTCCATCAATCGATCGCGGACCTCTCCGCGCAACTCAGTGCCGGCAGCCTGTCCGCAGTCGAGCTGACGAAGGCTGTTCTCGCCCGCACCCGGGCCGTCGAACCGAGCGTGCATGCGTTCAATTCGTGCGACGAAGCCGACGCGTTGGCGCAGGCTGCCGCGTCCGATGCACGCCGCGCGGCCGGACAGGCGGCCGGTCCGCTCGAGGGCATTCCGATCGGACTCAAGGATGTGATCGCGGTGAAGGATCAACCGCTCACGGCGTCCAGCAAGATGCTCGCGAATTTCGTGTCGCCCTATGACGCGACGGTGACCACGAAGCTGCGCCGGGCCGGCGCGGTCATTTGGGGCCGGCTGAATTGCGATGAGTTCGCGATGGGATCGTCGACGGAGAATTCCGCGTTTGGTCCCACCTGCAATCCGTGGGATGTCACGCGCGTGCCAGGCGGCTCCTCCGGCGGCAGTTCCGCAGCGCTGGCGGCGGGCGAGGCGATTGCGACGCTAGGGTCCGACACCGGCGGCTCGATTCGGCAACCCGCGGCGTTTTGTGGCGTCGTCGGGATCAAGCCCTCGTACGGTCTCATTTCCCGCTACGGCTTGATCGCGTACGCGTCGTCGCTCGATCAGATCGGCCCGTTCACCCGGACGGTGGAAGATGCCGCGATCGTGCTCGGGGCGATTGCCGGCCATGACGAGCGTGATTCGACCTCGTTCAAGGCGGAGATTCCGGACTATCGCGCGGAACTCGGGCGGCGTCGGGGCCCGTGGAGGCTGGGCATCCCTAAGGAATATTTCGGCGAGGGCTTGGATCCGGAGATCGGCGCGGCGGTGGAAAAGGCGATCGCGTTCTACAAGGCGCAGGGCTGCGAGATCCGTGAAGTCTCGCTGCCGCACACGCAGTACTGCCTCGACACCTACTACATCATCGCGACGGCGGAGGCGTCCTCGAATCTCGCGCGGTACGACGGCATTCGCTACGGGCATCGTTCGAAGAACGCGAAGGACATCGTCGATCTTTACTTCCAATCGCGCGCGGAGGGTTTCGGCGCGGAGGTAAAACGCCGCATCATCCTCGGCACCTACGTGCTCTCGAGCGGCTACTACGACGCTTATTACCTGCGTGCGCAGAAAGTCCGCACGTTGATTCGGCGGGATTTTCTCAACGCCTACCGCGAGGTCGATGCCCTCATCACCCCGACTTCGCCGATCCCGGCGTTCAAGATCGGCGAGAAGTCCGATCCGCTCGCGATGTACCTTTGTGACATCTACACGATCGGCGTGAACCTCGCCGGCCTGCCCGGCATCAGCGTCCCATGCGGCTTCACCGCGAGCGGACTCCCGATCGGCCTCCAGTTGATCGGCCAGCCGTTCCAGGAGGCGAATCTGCTCAGTATCGCCCGCGCGTACGAACGCGCCCACGATTGGAATTCCAAGCATCCCAAACTTTGAACCACGAAACACACGGAATACACAGAATCACCAGCAGCGCTCCGGCGGATTTCTTTTCCTGTATTTCGTGTGTTTCGTGGTGAACACCCTCTGAAATGAATTACGAAGCCGTCATCGGGCTTGAGGTCCACGTCCAGATCAAGACCCGCTCCAAGGTCTTCACCCGCGTCGCCACCGGCTATGGCCACGAGCCCAACACGCTGACCGATCCGGTCGTGCTCGCGCTGCCCGGCGCGCTGCCGGTGATGAACAAGGCGGCGCTCGACGCCATCATCAAGGCGGGCCTGCTGCTTGGCTGCGAGATCGCACCCGTGTGCAAATGGGATCGGAAAAACTATTTCTATCCGGACTCGCCGAAGAACTATCAGATTTCCCAATACGACCAACCGATCTGTCTTGGAGGCACGGTGGAAATCGAGCTGCCGGGTTCGGCGCGCAACGTCATGGGCGAGCACCGTCAGGTCCCGCTTACGCGCATTCACCTCGAAGAGGATGTTGGCAAGCTGAACCACGGTGCCAGCGACTCGCTCGTCGACTACAACCGCGCGGGCACGCCGTTGATGGAGATCGTATCGGATCCGGCGATGCACACGGCCGACGAAGCCTTTGCCTATCTGACGTCGCTGCGCGCGACGATGATCTATGGCGGCATCTCCGACTGCGACATGGAGAAGGGGCAGCTGCGCTGCGACGCCAACATTTCCGTCCGGCCCGTGGGCCAGACGAAGCTCGGCACCAAGGTGGAGTTGAAGAACCTGAACTCGATCTCCTACGTGCGCGACGGCATCGCGCATGAGATCAAGCGTCAGCTGGGCGTGATCGAGCGCGGCGGCACCATCGTGCAGGAGACGCGGGACTACGACGGCGTCGCCGGCACGTCGCAGTCGCTGCGTTCGAAGGAAGAGGCGCACGACTATCGTTACTTTCCCGATCCGGATTTGCTGCCGGTCGAGGTCGACGCGGCGTGGAAGACCAAGCTCCAGGCCGAGTGCCCGGAACTCCCGTTTGCCAAGCAGCGGCGGTTCTTCGAGCAGTATCAACTCCCGTACACGCTGACGTCGGTACTCGTGTGGGATCGCGCGCTGGCGGACTATTTCGAGGAGACCGTGAAACTCGCTGGCGCAGGCAAGGCGCAGGCGGTGGGCAACTGGATCGCGAACGACCTGCTGCGCGAGCTCGGCCAGGCGCGGCTCGAACTCGCGGCGTCGAAGGTGCGGCCCGCGCACATCGCTGAGCTCGTGTCGCTGATTGATGCCGGCACTGTCCTCACCAACGCGGCCAAGGAAATCTTCATCGAGATGGCAGCCACGGGTGATCAACCCGCGGCGATTGCGGATCGACGCGGCCTCAAGGCGGCACCGACGGACAGCGGCGAACTCGAGCAGTGGTGCCGCGACGCGATCGCGGTGAACGCCAAGGCGCTCGCCGAATTCAAGGCCGGCAAGGACAGCGCGATCAACGCCTTCAAGGGACCGATCATGAAAGCGTCGAAGGGCAAGGCGAACCCGAAGCTCGTCGACGAGACGCTGCGACGGCTGCTGGCGGCGTCATGAGTGTGGCATCGCAGCCCAATAGATGGGCTGCGCAGCAGCTTAGCTGCGGGCCGCACGGGCTTCCCCCGGAGTGAATGGACGCAGGCGGGACGCCGGCGCTCCCGGGCGCATGACAATTCCCTGACACTTCGCTGACCCTGCGCTGACAACCGCCGGGGCGTTTCGTGGTTGAATGGGCGGGTCAAATCCACGCCAAACCATGAAAACTCTGCTCCTTGTTTCCTGCACGGCCGCGCTCCTGGGCGCGATTCCGTTTGCCCTGTCCGCCCGTTCCCTCGCTCTCGCTGACGGTGCTTCGCCCGATCCCGTCCGGCTGCGGATCGATGTCGATCGGACCGTCCTCCCGGCGGAAACGCCGGAACGGGCGGTGGTGAAAATCGGCCTTGATTGCATCCGCCTGCCGCGCCGCGACCTTCGCCCGCCGGTCAATCTCGCGCTGGTCATCGACCGCTCTGGCTCCATGTCGGGCGACAAGATCGAAAAGGCGCGCGAGGCCGCGCTGGAGGCGGTGCGACGCCTCGGGCCGGACGACATCGTCGCCTTGATTGCCTACGACTCCGGCGTGCAGACGCTCGTGCCGGCCCAGCGCGTGGGCGACGGTCGCCGGCTCGAGCGCGCCATCCGCGGCATCGAGGCTGGCGGCAATACCGCGCTGCACGGCGGCGTGACGCGTGGGGCCGAAGAGATCCGCCGGCACATGGAGGATCGCCGGTTCGTGAATCGCGTCGTGTTGTTGTCCGACGGACTCGCCAATGTCGGTCCGCGGACGCCCGACGAACTCGGACGACTGGGGACCTCGCTGTTGAAGGAGGGGATTTCCGTCACGACGATCGGGCTCGGGCTGGGCTTCAACGAAGACCTGATGACACGCCTCGCGCAGCGCAGCGATGGCAACACGTACTTTGTCGAACACAGCGGAGATTTGCCGGGGATCTTCGCCGCCGAGCTGGGCGATGTGTTGAACGTCGTGGCGCGCCGGGTCGTGATCGAAATTGATTTTCCCGCCGGGGTTCGCCCGCTGGCCTTTGTGGGCCGCGACGGAACGATTCGCGGTCAGCGCGCGGAGCTCAGTCTGAATCAGCTGTACGGCGGCCAGGAAAAGTTCGCGTTGATCGAAGTCGAAGTCGCGCCGGGTCGGGCGGACGCGGAACTGGAAATCGCCCGCGCCCGCGTCAGCTACGACGACGCGGTGAAGCAGCGGCCCACGACGCTCACCGCGCAACGCAGCGTCCGGTTCAGCGCGAGCCGCGCCGCGGTGGTGGGTTCGGCGGACCACAAGGTCCAGGCTGATTATGCGGCGAATGTGATGGCGGTGGCGAAGGACGAGGCCGTGGTGCTCGTGGACTCCAATCGCCGCGACGAAGCCGCTGCGCGGCTGCGGGCGAAGACGAGCGAACTCAAGAAGATCGCCGATACGTATCAGAATTCCAGTGTGCAGCAGATGGCCGCCGCCGCCGCGCCGGAAGCCGACCGGCTGGAAAAGGAAGGCTTGGGCAACGCCGAGCGTAAAAATTACCGCGCCGAAAGCGCCCAGACGCGCAGCCAGCAGAGCTCGCAGTCGCGCTGAACGGCCTCAAATCTCAGATCTGAAATCTCAGATCTGAGATCGCGGACTCAAAATCTCAGATCTCGAATCTCATACCAATCGTTCCTTGCTTTTGGACTTCTGGATCGCTCGTAGCCACGGCTAAAGTCCAAAGGCAAAGGGCGATTGGTATCAGATCTCAGATCCTCCAGCGTTTCGCTGCTTTTAAACGTCACCGTTTCCAATAGCTTCCCGCCGTGCCGCCCGCCTCCCGTCGCATTTTCCTGTACTGGCTTCTGCTGCTGGTGCCTGCGCTGGTGGTGGGCGGCGCGGCGATTTTTCTGCTGCAGAACGAGCGTCAGCGCGTGGTGCAGAGCGGGGTGTACGCCGAGGAGGCGCGGCGTGCGGCCATCGCGGCCCGAGCCCGGCTGATCGTGGAGAACGTCGAGCTCCTCGTGGGCGACGTCGAAACCGGACTGCTCGATGTGCTCGCGGCCGAGCCCGCCGCCGACGTCGCCGCCTTTCTCCTGCGTTGGGAGAAAAGCAATCCGCTCGTTCGCATCAGCTTTCTCAGTACGCCAGACGGAGCGATGATTCATCCGGATGCGCGCACTGCCGGTGAGGACGCCCGGGGCTTTCTCCGGCGCTTCAGCCAGCAGTTCGGCGGGCGGCCACCGTGGGCCCCGCCTGCGCTGGCCGAGCAAAAGGCGGCGGAGAAACGCGAGCAGGAGCGGACCACGGACGAGTCTGCGGCCCGCAAGGACGTGTCGATGAACGTGGCCCAGGTGCAATCGGCCCGCCGCAATGTGCAGGACCTTTTGAAGACGCAGAACCAGTATGCGTCCGGCGCGACTGCGACTGCGCCTGCCGCGCCTGCCGTGGCCGATGCAGCGTCCAGCCGCAGTCGCGGGCGTTCTGCGCCGCTGGCGGAAGCCGACCGGGCGGAACGGTCCGTCGCCTCATCCAAGATCTCCCTTGGCGCCAATGCCGCTGCAGGTGTCGCGGCAGATAAAAAGGCGGCGCCCGTAGGAGATACGTTTGCGACATCGCCGGTTGCCGCCGCACCGGCGCCCGCGCAACGCAGCCGCGACCTCGCGTCGGATCGTCGCGGCTGGGTGCCGACGCGCGTCGACGGACGTTTTCAACTGCTCGGTTGGGTGCAGCCCGGCGGAGCGGGGCTGGTTCGCGGCGTGGAACTCGAGCTGGCGGCGCTCGTCAGTCGGCTGGGGAGTGCGCTGCCGGTCGACCTCGGCAGCGGCGAAGGCTACGCGCTCCGTGACGAACAGGGCCGTATTCTCCATCAAGCGGGCGCTGTGCCGCGCGAGGGCGAACCGACGGTGCGCGTGCCGTTCGCGGCGGCGCTGCTGCCGGGCTGGGACGTGATCGCCTACGCGTTGCCCGGGCCGGCGGGCAGCGCGGGTGGCGGTGACTTTTTCTGGGCGGGCGTGCTGCTCGTCGTCCTGTTTGTCGCCGCCATCCTCGCAGGCGGATCGCTGCTGCTGCGGCAGGCGCGACGGAGCGAGGAGGAGGCGGCGCAAAAAACGTCGTTCGTGGCCAACGTGTCGCACGAGTTCAAGACGCCGCTCACCACGATTCGCCTCTATGCGGAATTGCTCGAGCAGGGACGCGTGCGGGATCCGGCGCAGGGCGGCGACTACCTGCGGACGATCGGCCGGGAAACACAGCGCCTCGCTCGGCTCGTCAACAACGCGCTCGATTTCAGCCGGCTCGAGCAGGGCCAGAAGAAATACGCGCGGGTGGACGTCGACGTCGTCGCCGAGCTCACGCGTCTCGTCGAGACGCACGCGCCGCGCGTCGCCGACGCGGGACTCGTGCTGCAACGTGTGTTGCCGGCGACCCCGCTCCGGGTTTCCACCGATCGCGATGCCCTCGAACAGATCGTGCTCAACCTGATCGACAACGCCTGCAAGTATGCCGCGGGTGGCGGCGAGATCACGGTGTCAGCCCGCGCCCGCTCTGATGGCGGAGTCGAGGTGAGCGTGGCGGATCGCGGACCGGGCGTGCCCGTGGCTCATCGCGAGCGGATTTTCGACAAGTTCCACCGCGTCGATGATGCACTGACGGCCGAAAAAACCGGGGCCGGGCTCGGTCTCAGCATCGCACGCCAGCTCGCGCGCGGGCTCGGTGGAGACTTGCGCTACGTCCCGCGCGCCGGTTCAGGCGCCGAGTTCATCCTCGAACTGCCCTAGTTCCCCTGGACCGCGACCGCCCCCGGTCGCTGCCTTGCCCGTCTCTCAACCGCCACCGCCCCGCCCTCCCGTCCCATGAAAGCCCGGATCCTCATCGCCGAAGACGACGCCAACATCCGGCTCGGCCTGGTCGCCACCCTCGAGAGCGACGGCTATGCGGTCACGGCCGCCAGCGACGGCGCGCAGGCGCTGCGCCTTTTCCCGCAGGAGAAATTCGATCTCGTGGTGCTCGACATCATGATGCCCAAGGCCAGCGGCTACGATGTGTGCCGCGAGCTGCGGAGCCGCGGGACGCGGGTGCCGGTGTTGTTTCTCACCGCGAAAGGCGAGGAGATCGACAAGGTCGTCGGCCTGAAGCTGGGCGCCGACGACTACGTGACGAAGCCCTTTGGCGTGCACGAGCTGCTGGCGCGCGTCGAAGCCCTGCTGCGCCGTACCCGCACCGCCACCGCGGCTGCGAGAGAAGACGGCGAACCGGCGGCGCCGGTTTTCACCCTCGGCCAGGCGTCCATCGACCGGCGGAAATTCACCGCGACGGTCGGCGATCGTTCCGTGGCCCTGACCGCGCGCGAACTGAAACTGGCCGAAGTGTTCGCCGCGCGCGCGGGCGAGGTGCTGACGCGTGATGCTTTGCTGAATACCGTGTGGGGTGTCGATTATTTCGGCACGACCCGCACGCTCGACCAGCACGTCGCGCAACTGCGTAAAAAGATCGAGGCCGACTCCGACGCCCCGTCGCCAATCGCGACCGTGCACGGCGTCGGCTATCGCTACGACGGTTGACCCCTCGGGAGCGCCGGCGTCCCGCCTGCTCCGAATCTTTAGGCAGGCGGGGCACCGGCGCTCCCGGCGGCAGCCTCATCGGCGATTTTTCGCGCAACGCCCTCGACGGCATCGTAACGCCACAGCGCCGGCAGGCAGGCGGTAAGAAGTGCCGCACCCGCAATGCAGCACGCGCCACCCCAAGCCACCCCGATGCGCGGTCCCAGCAGACTCGCGGTGAAACCGACCTGGGCGTTGCCCAGATACGGTCCGGTCAGGTAGCTGACCATTTCGATTCCCGCCATGCGACCGCGGAGGCGATCAGGGATAGTTTGATTCCAAATTGTCATGCGGAAGATGCCGCTGACGCCGTCCGCCGCGCCGGCCACGAGCAGGCAGGCGAGGGCGAGCCACAGGTGTTGCACGAGGCCGAAGGCCACGATGGCTACACCCCAGAGCACGACGGCGATGACGATGGCGCGACCGTGGCGCTGCACGTGGGTCGTCCAGCCCGAGGTCAGCGACACCAGCAGTGGCCCGAGCGCCATCATCGAATAGAACAGACCGACCGAGGCGCCGCCGAACGATTCCGCGAGCGCGGGAAACAGGGCGATCGGCATCGCGAAAAACATCGCGTTGATGTCGATGAGGTAGGTGCCCAGCAGTTCCGGCCGGCGCCGGGCGTAGTGCATGCCCTCGAGCACGGTGCCGAGACTGGGCCGCCCGGCGTTCGGTGGCACTGTGATGGAGCGGATCAGCAGCAGCGTGACGATCGCGATGAGGTAGGTGCCGCAGTCGAGGCCGAAGGCGAGGGCGGCGCCGAAATGTTCGGCCAGCAGGCCGGCGAGCGCGGGACCGACGATGAAGGTGAAACTGCGCAGACTTGAGAGGGTGGAGACGGCCGGCAGGTGCTCGGGAGCGACGAGTCGCGGCGTGAGCGATTCGAGCGCGGGCCGGTGAATCGCATTGATGGCGGCGAAGCAGGCCGCGCCGACAAAGAGGATCCACACGCGCGGTTCGGGCAGCAGGGCGTTGACGGTGAGAATCGCGCAACACCCGGCGAGACCGGCCTCGGCAAACAGGATGAGTTTTCTTCGGTCGACGGCGTCGGCCAGCGCGCCGCCGACGAACGCGAGGACGAACATCGGAAAGAACTCCGCGATGCCCAGCAGTCCGACGTACAGCGTGGACTTGGTCAGCTGATACATCTGCCACGGCAGGACGACGTAGCTCATGGCCGACCCGAAGGCCGACACGAACTGCCCGATGAACAGCAGTCGGTAGTCGCGCGACGCCCGCAGGGGCGTCACGTCGATCGCCATCGCGCCGAACAGGCGGCGCAGGCGCGAAGCGGTGTGCTTCATGCGGGAGCGCGGCCGTCGCGTCCGCTGTCTGAGCAATGCAGGCGGGACGCCTGCGCTCCCGGGGTCACACCGCGCACAACTTCACCGCTTCACGCAGCGAGGTCAGCGGATCGCGTTTCGGCAAGAATTCCTGGCCGACGAAGCCCTTGAAACCGGTGGCCTTGATCGCGCGCATGATCGGCGGGTAGTTGAGCTCCTGCTGATCCTGCGGCTCGAATTCGTTGCGGCCTGGATTGCCGGCGGTGTGGTAGTGGCCGATGTAGGCGGCGTTGTCCTTCAACGTCCGGATCACGTCGCCCTCCATGATCTGCATGTGATAGATGTCGTAGAGCAGCTTGAAGCGCTCCGAGCCGATCTTCTTGCAGAGCTCGACGCCCCAGGCCGTGTGATCGCACATGTAGTCCTTGTGGTTCACCTTCGAATTCAGGAGCTCCATGACGACCGTGACACCGTGCTTCTCCGCGGTGGCCATGATCCGCTTCAAGCCGACCGCGCAATTTTCCAGGCCTTGCTGGTCGTCCATCTTTTCGCGGTTGCCCGAGAAACAGATCAGGCTCGAGAAACCGGCCGCCGCGACCTCGGCGATGCGTTTCTCATAAATCGAAATCAGCGTATCGTGATACTCGAGACGGTTCCAGCCCTTGGGAATCGCGCCGACGGTCACGCCCTGCGGCGTCTTGCCGGTGGGATTGCTCACCATCGCGCAGTGCAGGCCGTACTTCTTGAGCGTCGGAAAATCCTCCGGGTTCAACAGCTCGACGGACTCGAGTCCCATGCCCTTCGCCGCCGCGACAAAGGGATCGAGCGCGATGTCCTTGAAGCACCATTTGCAGACCGACTGCCGGATGGCACCCTCCGTGACGGTCGGCGCGGAGCCGGTCTTGGCGGTTTCGGCCGCGGGGGAGCGGGTCACGGTGGTCAGAGCGGCGGCGCCGGCAAGCGTGCGAAGGGCGGTGCGGCGGGAGATCGGAGTGCGCATGTAAAACGGGGTTGAGGAAACGCTCTCGCCGGTCGACCACTTTGGCAAGTGCGCAGGCGGTGCGCGGCGTCGGCCAGTCCGCGACAATCCCGTTCGCCCGCCCGCTCGCGTTTTCCTGACGCCGAAGAGCGTTGCCTTGCCGAAACGCCGGGCCTTTTTTGCGGCTCTCTTCACGACTGTGCCAAGGCGCCTCCTGGTTTACCTCGCCGGACTTGCCGCTGCCGCGTTCGGTTTCACCGCGCTGCTGTATGCCTTTGGCTATCTTTTCCGGCCCGAGGTCGCGAAGCCGCCCGCGCCTCCGCCGCCGGCTGAACTGGCCGCGGTCGAACGGGCGCGCGAAGCGTCCCACCAACTCGATCTCGCGCATCCGCCGGTTATCACGCGGCAGGTCGATTACGCGGCGGCCGACAACGCGGTCTGGCGTCCGCGCGGCGAATCTCCCCTTCTGGCCGAGCTGGTGCGTGACGGCCGGCTGCCGCCTGTGGCGGAGCGCACCGGTTCCGAGCCCGTCGTGATGCAGGGCGTCGATGGCCTCGGCCGGTACGGCGGCACGTGGCAGCGGCTCGTGAATTCCATCACCGACTTCACGACGATCTACTGGCGGTTGTCGGCGGCGAATCTCGTGCGCTGGTCGCCGCAGGGCTATCCGTTGGTCCCGCACGTGGCCAAGGCCTGGGACGTCTCGCCGGACTTTCGCGTCTTCACCTTCGAGTTGCGGCGCGGCATGCGCTGGTCGGATGGCGCGCCGTTCACGGCCGACGACATCGTGTTCTGGTATGAGAACGAGGTGAAATATTTCAACGCGCAGCCGAAGTTCCTGCGCGCCGGTGCGACGCAGGGCAGCGTGACGAAGATTGACGCCCTGCGCGTGCGCTTCGAGTTCATGCAGCCGAACCCGCTTTTCCTCGAGCGGCTGGCGTCGACCGGCATGAACTTCGAGGATCACACTGAGCACATCGTGCCGGCGCACTACCTGCGGAAATTTCATCCGACCCTCGGCGATCCCGAATTGATCCGACGCACGATGGAGGCCTTCGAGCTCACGAGCCCGGTGGCCGTGTACAGGAAGATGAAGCACTACATGAACCCGGAGCACCCGCGGCTGTGGCCGTGGGTGTTGCAGACGTACAAGCCGACGGCGCCGCAGACCTTCGTGCGCAATCCATACTACTGGGCGGTCGACACCGAGGGCAACCAGCTGCCGTACCTCGATCGGCTCGTGATGGATTTGCGGGCAAACAACCTGATCGGCGTCGCGGCGGCCAATGGCGAACTCTCCATGCAGGATCGTCACATCCGCTACGACGATCACATCATGCTCCTCGGCGGCGCGGCGGCGCACCAGTACGAGGTCTATCACTGGAAACCCAGCACGCAGTCGCTCTTCACGCTGTTCCCCAATCTCAACCGCCGCGTCGATCCCGCGCGGCCGGAAACGCGGTGGAAGCACGAACTGCTCAACGAGGCGCGCTTCCGCCAGGCGCTGTCACTCGCGATCAACCGCCGCGACATCATCAACGCCGAGTTCAACGGCCAGACCGAGCCGGCGCAGATCGCGCCGCCGCCGGATTCGCCGTACCACAACGCGCGACTGTTGAAATCATTCACGGACTTCGATCCGGCACGCGCGAATCGGCTGCTCGATGAACTCGGTCTCACGCGGCGCGACGCCGAGGGCTTCCGAACGTTTCGCGATGGCACGCGCATGACCTTCACGCTGAACATCACTGACTACACCACCGACGGTCCGGCGCAGTTCGTGATCGACGACTGGGCGCGGGTGGGGGTGCGCGGCCTGATGCGTTCGCGCGCGCGCCGGTTGTTCGAGCAGGAAAAGCTTACATACGAGCACGACTTCACCGTGTGGACCGGCGAGAGTGAATTCTACCCGCTGGTCGAGCCGCGCAATTTTGTCCCAACGTATTTCGAGTCGTTCTACGCGCCGGGCTTCGGTTGGTGGTATCAATATGGAGGACTCCACGGCGATCCCGCGGCTAACCGGCCCAACGCGATCGAGCCGCCGCGCGGCCATCCGTTGCGGCGCGCGATGGAATTGCTCGATGAGGCGAGCGCGATGACGAGCGAGCCGGATCGCGTCGCGAAATTCAACGAGGTGCAGGAAATCGCGGCGGACAATGTGTGGACGATCAGCATCGCCACGCCGCCGCCTCAGCTCGTGGTGGTGAAGAAGGGCTTCAAGAATGTCCCGCGCACCGCGCTCTTCGGCGCAAATTTTCAGTCGCCGGGCAACGCCGGCATCGAGACCTATTTCTGGGAGAAGCCCGTGGAAGATCCCGCGATTGTGGCGCAGACGAAGGAGGCGATCGTGACCGTCACGCCGTGGCCGCGCTCGCTCGAGGCGGCCGAGGCCGCGGAAGGCGGCGCGAGTGCGCTGACCGTGACGCTGCGCTCGCTCCTGGCGCTGGCGTTGGTCGCCGGTGGCGCGCTCCTGACGCTCCGTCACCCGCTGATCGGACGACGCCTGATGCTCATGGTGCCGACGATGCTCGTCGTTTCGGTGATCGTGTTCACGCTCGTGCAGCTGCCGCCGGGTGATTTCGCGGAGATGCGTGTCGCGCGGCTCGAGATGGAAGGCACGGCGGCGAGCGAGGAACTCGCGGCGGATCTGCGGAAGAACTTCCGCCTCGATGAGCCGATGTGGAAACGCTACGCGCGTTGGATGGGCTTCACGTGGTTCACGAGCTTTCACCCGCAGGACACCGGATTGCTGCAGGGGAATCTCGGGATTTCGATGGAGCACGAGAAGCCCGCGCGCGAAGTGCTCGGCGATCGCATCGTGCTCACGGTGGTCGTGTCGGCGGCGACCGTGCTGTTCACGTGGTTGTTCGCACTGCCGACGGGAATCTACTCGGCCGTCCGGCAGTATTCGCCCGGCGACTACGTGCTGACGTTCATCGGCTTTCTCGGCGTGTCGGTGCCGTCGTTCCTCTTCGCGCTCGTCCTGATGTATCTCGCGCGCCGCTGGTTCGGGCTGAGCATCGCCGGTCTCTTTTCACCGGAGTTCGCCACGATGCCCGGCTGGACCTGGGCGAAATTTGTCGACCTGATCGAACACCTCTGGCTGCCGGTGCTCGTGCTGGGTTTCGGTGCGTCCGCGGGCATGATTCGCGTGATGCGGGCCAATCTGCTCGACGAGTTGAAGAAGCCGTACGTCACGACCGCGCGCGCCAAGGGCGTGCGGCCGCTGCGCCTGCTGTTGAAGTATCCGGTGCGGCTCGCGTTGAACCCCTTCATCTCGAGCGTGGGCGGATTGTTTCCCCATCTCGTTTCGGGCGGCGCGATCGTCGCGATGGTGCTGAGTCTGCCGATGGTGGGACCGACGCTGGTCGACGCGCTGGTCGCGGAGGACGTTTACCTCGCCGGCTCGTTGCTGATGGTGCTCAGCCTGCTGGGCGTCGTTGGCACGCTCTGCAGCGATCTGCTGCTGCTGTGGCTGGATCCGCGGATTCGACTCGGCGGCGGGGCAACGTGATCCGCCGCTTGCCAGCGGCACAGGTCGCATTACGTTGCGGGCCATGAATTCCCCTGAACCTGTTTCGCGTCGGACGGTGTTGAAAAGCCTCGGTGCCGGCGCGGCGGCGCTGGGACTCGGAGCCGTGGGCTCCACCGGGTTGCACGCGGCCTCTGCGCCGGCCAGCGCCACACCCCAGCCGTTCACCTTGCCGAAGCTGGCATATGCCTACGACGCGCTCGAGCCGCATATCGATGCGAAGACGATGGAGATTCACCATTCGAAGCATCATCAGGCGTACATCACGAATGCGAATAACGCGCTGGCGGCTCAGCCGACGCTGCAAAAAATGTCGGCCGAGGACATCGTCCGGAATCTGGCCACGCTGCCCGAGGCGGTGCGCATGGCGCTGCGGAACAATGTCGGCGGCCATCTCAATCACGCCTTCTTCTGGCAGGTCATTGGGCCCAACGGCGGCGGCGCGCCGACGGCTCCCGTCGCGACGGCGCTGACGAAAGCGTTCGGTTCCGTCGACGCGTTCAAGACCCAGTTTGCGGATGCCGCGACGAAGCGGTTTGGCAGCGGCTGGGCGTGGCTCGTAGCGAAGGACGGCAAACTTGCCATCACTTCGACCGCCAACCAAGACTCGCCTCTCACCGAAGGCGCGACGCCGCTGCTCGGTCTCGACGTATGGGAGCACGCTTACTATTTGAAGTACCAGAACCGACGGGCCGACTACATCACGGCGTTTTGGAACGTTGTGAAGTGGGATCGCGTCGCGGCGAATCTCGCGGCGGCGAAGTAAGGGGTTCGGGAGAGAACTTGTTCCGCCGCGAGGCGCTCGTGGATGCGAGCGCCGGTCCGTGGCGGCGGGGAGCGTAAGATGAACCGCACCGATCGGCTCGTGGCGATGGTCATGCACCTGCAGGGGCGGCGGCTGGTCCGCGCCGAGGACATGGCGGAGCATTTCGAGGTGAGCGTGCGCACGATCTATCGTGATATCGCGGCGCTCGGGGAGGCGGGCGTGCCGATCACCGGCGAGGCCGGCGTCGGGTACAGTCTGGTGAAAAGCTATCATTTGCCTCCGGTCATGCTGACCGAGGATGAGGCGTCCGCGTTGTTTGTTGGCGGGGCGATGGTGCGCGAGTTCACCGACGCCTCGCTGAGCGGGCCGATGAGTGCCGCGATGGACAAGCTGCGGGCGGTGTTGCCGCGCGACCGCCAGGAACACGTCGAACGGCTCGCGCGCCAGACCGTGGTGATGGGCCGGGCCGGCAGTGTCCCGACCGATCCGGCGGCGCAGCCCTGGTTGCTCGCGGTGCAGCGTGGCGTCGCGCAACGGCGCGTGTTGCGGCTGCAGTATCGTGCGGGTGGCCGGCAGGAGGAAACGCGGCGCGACGTCGAGCCGCTCGGCGTGGTGTTCTACGGCGGCGGCTGGTATCTCGTCGCGTGGTGCCGGCTCCGCGGCGACGTGCGGCATTTTCGCACGGATCGGATCCGCGCCCTCGATCTGCTCGCTGAACGCATCCCGCCGCGCCCGGACTTTTCACTCGCGCGTCACCTGGACGAGCAAAGGAAACGCGGTGAAACGCTGCCGGCGCGGGTGTGGTTTGCCGCGGAGGTGCAGGCGCGGGCGCGCGGTGAAAGCTATGCGACGCTCGTGGAGGATGGCGTGCGCGACGGTGGCGCGGAGTTCACGCTGTTCACGTATTCCCACGAGTGGCTGGCGCGTTGGATTCTGTCGTTTGGCGCGAAGGCCGAGGCAGTGGAGCCGCCGGAGTTGCGCGAACTCGTGCGGGCCGAAGCGGCCGCGGTCGCGGCGCTCCACCAGGAGACGGCGACGGCATTGCGCTAACGCGGCGTGACCCGGAAGCGCCGGCCTCGTATCGGCATCGAGTCAAAGCAGACGTGACGCCTGCGCTCCCGGACGTGCGGGGTGAGGGCACCCCGCGTACAGGGAACTCGTCGAGTGCGCGGGGAGTTTTGGGTCATAGGCCGCTCCTGACATAAGGCTGTCACGCGGGCGTGCTACGGTGCGGACCAGCACCTGTTCCACCATGATTCGCATCAAAGAAATCGCCTTCACCGGCTACCCTGTGACTGACATCGCCCGCGCGCGGGCTTTTTACGAAGGAGTCCTGCACCTCGTCTCGACCGTGCGCTACGAACACGATGGCCGGCACTGGATCGAGTACGACGTCGGTCCCGCCACCCTCGCGATCTCCAACATGGCCGCGGAAAAGTGGAAGCCGTCGGCCGACGGACCGTCGCTGGCGTTCGAGGTCGAGGATTTCGACGCCAGCGTGCAGGCGCTGCGGGCGGCACAGATTCGGTTCGCGCTCGAACCGATGGATAGCGGCGTTTGCCGCATGGCGATCGTGCTGGATCCGGATGGCAACTCGCTCGCGATCCATCAGCGCAAAGCGACATGAAGCCCGTGGATTTTCCCGCGCGGCGGACAAAAACGGGCGTTGCGACGCCGCGACCACATAGCGCCACGCGAGTCCGTCCGCGAAGCGGTTCCACCCCGCAATCCGCGGCGGCGATGACGGCCCTCAGTGCCGTGCTGTTGTCCGCGTGGACGCGGCGCCGGCCGCCGCAGTGAACGCGTGTAACTGCGGGCGCGCCTCGTGCGCGCCCAAGAAGCCTATCAAACCACAAAGCACAAACGGCACGGAGGATGAGACAACGAAACGGAAGTAAACCGGTCTTACCACGAGGGTGAATTCATTTGGCCAGACATAATTTCCTTCGGCGGATTTCTCCGTGGCCTCTGTGACTTTTTAGTTCAATTCCAACTGCGGAAGTTATACCAATCGCCGTTATTAATTAGACTTTAGGTTGGCGCGCCAGCGTTTACGCCGTCGAAGAGCCAGCCGTGGCCGATCAACTCCGCGACGCGGGCGCGCTCGGTGCGCCATGGTCGCAGCGCGGCGAGCAGGTGATCTTCGAGGCGGCGCAGGCTCGGATAGAGCCGATTGCAGATTCGGTCCTTCACGAGGTCACCGAGTTTCTCGACCGGGTTGAGTTCTGGGCTGTAGGGCGGCAGGGGCAGCAGTCGGACGTTCTTGGGCAACCGCGGATCCGCGACTGGCAGGTGGAAGCCGGCCTGGTCTTGGATCACGACATGCAACGCCGCCGGATCCGTGGCGCCGAGCTGTTGTAGAAACAGCGCATGCACGTCTTGGTCGATGCACGGGGTGAACAGTAGTTCCAGGCGGTTGGCGCCATCGACTTCCAGCGCCTCGTGGAGGTAGCCCCACTGATAACGCGTCGCATATGGGGCGTGCACGCGGACCCCGCGTTGGCCCCAGACCCGACGGATCACGGGCAACAAGCCATAGCGGTGCTCATCGAGCACCCACAACCGCACCGGTTGTCCGGTGCGCGCGGCCGGACCGGCGAGCGTTTCCAGTTTCAGGGGCAGTTCGGCTTTGAAGGCCGCGGCTTTGGCGGGATCCTTTTTCGCGTGGCTCTTGCGAGGCACTTTGAGCCTTCCGCCCAACCGGCGCAGCACCTTGAGGGCACCGCTCTCACTGAGGGTTTTGCGGGTGCGCTTCTTAATCCAAGCTTGGGCGTCCTTCGCGCGTCGGAACTGCCCGGCGGCCAACCGTTCCAGGAACTCGGTTTGCACGGCCCCACGCACGGCCGGCCGGTTTCCCGGCGCCTTGCCCCGCTGCAGCAGAGCGGCCACGCCGCCGGCGACGACCTTGTCCCGATACGTGAACACCGTCTGCCGCGACACATCCGCAATCTTCATGATCTCCGCCACCGTCAGTTCGTGCTGCGCGATCAGCCGCACCACCAGCAGGCGCCGCCGCGCCCAGTCCGGCTGGGACTGCGTCCACGCCGCCTCAATCTGCGCCACCACTTCCTCACCCAGCTTCGGTAGAGTTCTCGCCATGCCCCGGACTACGCCAAAGTGACCTGCTTGTATAGTCTAAACATTAACGGCTATTGGTATTAGGTTGAAACATCGTTGAGGCGCGCCCGATTTCTCCCCACCAGCGATTGAGGCAATAAAAAGGGCGGGTCTTGCGACCCGCCCTTGGCGTGAAATGAAGCGACGGACCGCCGCTTATTGCGTCTTCAGGTAAGCCGCGATGTTCGCGACGTCCTGCGCGGTCAGCCCGAGCTGTTCGGCGCTCAGCATGAGCGAGCGGCCGAGCGGCATCCGGTTGCGCACCTTGCTCGACGGAATCATCTGGGTGAGGCCGCCCATGGACTTGATGATGATCGGATCGCCGTTGCTGAGCACGATGCCATGCACCTGGCCGCCATCCTTCAGGTTGAGCTGCATGCCGTCGAAGCCGTGCGAGATGTCGGCTGACGGATTGATGATGGCATTGATGACCACCTCGGCGGTCTGCGCCTTGCCGAAGCCATTCAACGCGGGACCGTAGTCGTTGCCCTTGCCGCCGATGCTGTGGCAGAGGAGGCAGGCCTGTGCGCTGGCCGCGCCCTTCGCGACGTCGCCCTTGAGTTTGGCGATTTCGGAAGCGGCCGGCAATTTGGTGGCCTCGGGTTCCGGCACGACGCTCGGGGTGACGCTCACTGTCGCGGGATCATAGAGGCCGCGTTCCTTCAGCACCGCGTCGATGCCGGCGTCCTTCCAGCGAAGGTCCTTGTAGTTGAGCAGCCACCACATCGCGTGATCCTTGACCGCGCCGCCGGCCTTCTGGGCCGTGTCGACGAGGGCGAAGGCGGAGGCCTTGGTCGGAATGAAGCCGAGCGCCGTGACGGCGGCGATGCGATCCTTCTCCGTGAGTGACGTGGCGTTGGCGCGGGCGGCGAAGGCGGTTTCGGCGCCGACCGGCGTCAGGCGCCAGATCAAGTTCGCGTAGCTGGCCGGCCATTTCGCGGCGTCCTGTCCGGGGGCTGTGGCGGCGAGCGCAGTGTACATGGCAGCTTCCTTGCCGGTGCAGCCGGTGCCCCAGGCTTCGAGATAGGCGCGGTCCTTGCCGTCATAGCCCTTGGCGATCGCGAGCAGGATTTCGCGGGAGCCGTCGAGCGGGACGTCGCGCATGGCGATGGCCACATCACGGCGAACGGCCGGCGAGGAATCGTTGGCGAGGACGCGGGCGTTTTCGAGGACGCGGTGGTTGACGCGACGCAGTGCGCGGAAGGCGGCGATGCGCATCAGCGGGTCGGAGTTGCGCAGTTGTTCCTCGGTCTTGGCGAGACCCTGGCTTCCGAGCTGGGCCAACAGGAACACGGCGCGACCGCGAACGTACGGATTGCTGTCCTTGAGCAAGGCGGCGACCGGGTTCACCGAGGACGCGCCCGCTTCCTTCAGTTTCATGAAGCCCAACGCGCGCACGTTGACCGCGGGATTCTTGAGCGCGGCGATCTGGCCCTCGGTCGTGCTCAGATCGATCTTGGGCGTCGTGAGCTTCTTTCCTTTCGGCGTGATGCGGTAGATGGCGCCGGCGAAGCTGCTGTCGAGCGCGGCGTGGCCACCGGTGCGGGGATCGAACCAGTCGGCGACGTAGATCGCGCCATCGGGACCGACGGCGACGTCGGACGGCCGGAACCACGTTTTCAAATCATCGGCGCGGAGTTTGCCGCGTTGCGAATCGATGCCGCCGAATTCCTCGTTCTTATTCGTGGTGAGAAACGGAAAGCGATCGAGCTTGTAGCCCGCGCCTTCGGCCTTCGGGAAGTAACCGAAGACAACATTGCGCGAGGTTTCGCAGCTCAGCAGCACGCCGCGCCACTTGGCACCGAGGGCGTCGCCCTCATAGGTGACGATGCCGGTCGGGGCACCGTTGCCGTAGACATCGCCGGCGGGAACTGTGCCGGGATCGTCCTGCCGCCATTCGGCGATTTGGGTGGTCTGGCCGGGACGCTTGTCGGCGTTCCAGCTGCGCACGCCGTCGCGCGAATTGAAGCCGAGATTGCCGTATTCCTGCAGGTAGGACGTGCGGGCGGCGGGCGGATCGTCGTTGTCGTTGTGAAACACATCGCCGAACGACGTCACGGTCTGCTCGTACGAATTGCGGAAATTGAAGCCGATCGCCTCGACGTTCTTGCCGTCGGCATCCATGCGGAACGCCGTGCCGCCCACGTAGACGTGACCGTCGTCGCTCTTCTGACCGGCGTATTCGGGCGGGCGCTGGTCATTCTGGGGAATGCCGCCACCGCTCTTGCCTGGATCGTAGTGACTGCCGTTGCGGAACGTGCGGCCCGAGCGATCAGTGAATTTCGCGCCGGCGTTGCCGTGGTTGAAGTACCATTTGCCGTCGGGGCCGAAGGTGACGGAGTGGAGCGAGTGGTCGTGATTGCGGCCGTCGAAACCGGTGAGCAGGACTTCACGCTTGTCGATCGCGGGATCGAATTTGCCGTCGCGATTGACGTCGGTGTAGACGATCAAATCGGGCGCGCAGGAGACGATGATCTTGTTGTCGATGACTGCCACGCCGAGGGGCGCGAGCAGGCTTTCTTCCTGGACGAAGACGCTGCTCTTGTCGGCGACGCCGTCGCCGTTGGTGTCCTCGATGACCATGATGCGATCACCGGCCGGATCCTTGCCGGCGTGGCGGCGGTAGTTGTAGGCCTCCGCGACCCAGATGCGGCCCTGGGCGTCGATGTCGATGTTGGACGGATTGCGGAAGAGCGGAGTGCGGGCCCACAACTTGACCTCGAGGTCATCGGGCACCGCAAACATCGCCGTGGGGATGAACGGCTCGGGCGGATCGATTTGGGCTTGGGCGGCTTTGGCGGGTGGCGGACCTTTGGGTGCCTGGGCTGGGGCAACCGCCGGAGAAGCCACGATGAGAACGGCGAGTGCGAGCGCGCGACGCCGGGAAGGGCGGGGGTGGGAGATCATCCCGGCCACACAAAACGCGGGTCTGGCGCGTGGCAATGACGCGTTTTTTGTCGTCGAAAAAAACAGCCGCGGACGCGCCGGTCCCCTTGCGGGGAACCCGCCCCGCCGACGCGCATGGACGGAGGCGGAGACGCGAACCGGCTCGCGATGGGACTACTCGACGAGCGCGGGATCGACGCCGAGGGTGCCGACGAGCTGCTTGGGATAGCCGGGGTCGCGGGCGGCGGCAGCGGCGGCGCGAGCGGCGGTAAGTTTTTCACGGATGCCCAGCCCGGTCGCGAGGTCGGAGTAGTTCGGGCGCGCGAGGAAGTTTTCCAGGTAAGCCACTTGCCGGTCCCGCTGGGCGATGTCGCGGCGCTGTTGCGCCGCAAGCCGGTCGCGATACCACTCGCTGCCGAGCATGGTTTCGCGGGTGAAGAGCGCGCGCACCGCGGGATCGGCGGCCGTGCGATCCTGCCACGTGCCGTCGCGCATGATGTGGAGCAAGGCCTGCAACGGCGGCACCGCATGCGCGATCGAACCGTCGGCGAAATAACTTTCGGCGGCCGTCCGCATCGCCTGCACAATGTTGCTCATGCCAGTCGCGAACACCCCGGCGTCCTGCAACTCGGGCCGCAGTAACTCCTCGTCGAACAGCGTGCTCGGGTTTCCGAGGACGCGCCCGCAGAAGGTCTGCACGAAACGCGAGGTCACGCGCCAGCCCAGCCGGCTGGCGAGCACCGGCTTGCCCTCGTGGACCCAGTCGGTGCAGCGCTCGAGGTAGCCGTTCTCGATCAGATAGTGCGGCGTGCGTTCCTCCGGCGACATGCGTGCCCAGATTTCGGGTACAAGCAGGCTGATGTCGTGATCGACGCGGCAGCGCGGACCGACCCAGCCGGCGGCGGACGAAAACACCGGGAGATTCGTCAGCACGTAGGAGACAAACGCGGCGTTGAGATCGTGGATCGGGGGCAGGGCGTTGAACGGCCCCTTCGTCATCGCACCCTCGGAACCCGCGCCGGTGGTGGACGGCGATTTACCGGTCAGGCTCGCGATGAAATCCATGAACGCCTCGGGCAGTTCCTGGTAATGCAACGGACCGAAGACGCACATCGGCTTCACGCCCGGCTCCGGCGGATTGAGCCGGCGGCCCGCGAGCACGGCGCCCACGGGGAAGAGCGCCGTCGCGCCCGCTGGCACGCGGCGGTAAAGCTGGGCGCCGACCTGCGCGAGATACGTCGTGCGCGGATCCTCGAGATCGGGCCGCAGCTGGAGATAGCGCGGGTTTTTCGAGGGCTTGCCGTCAACGATGCGCGGGTGGGCGGGCGAGGCGAGGAAGCTCGGACGGTCGGCCGAGCAGAACTCGCGGAACAACGTGCACACCGGATCGGTGAACGCATCGAAGCCGATGGCGTCGTCCACGATCGTCCACGCCATCGCGCGCGTCAGCGGTTCGTAGTTGGAGAAGAAATTTCCCGGCCGCGAAAAATCACGCTCGGTGCGTTTGTCGTAGCCGCGGTGAATCGCCTCGTCCGGCCGCTGGAAGAGCGCCGCCTCGCAGTTGTGCACGAACTTCAACGAGCCGTCGCCCTTCGCGCCGGCCGCGGATTTCGCGAGACCCTTCAGTGCGCGCGCGGGAACGACGATCGAGGCGGTGATGTCGTCTTCGGCCTGGATCTTCACCGCGGGATGAAAGTCCTTGCGCAGGCTGAACGTCCGCCAGCCGCCGTCGGGCGTGAAGCCGACGCGCAGGAAGTGCGTCATGGCCTTTTCACGGTGGAACTTCAGCTCGTTGCCCGGCCGGCCGTTGATCGTGTCGACGGTGAAATGCCGGCGCCAATCCGCGCCCCATTCCGGCTTGTAGACGCGCTTGATCAGCAGCACGAGGTCGAGGATGTAGCGCGGGATGGTGCCGAGCCAGGTGTTGTACTCGTCGGTGTAGTCGTCGCCGCGGCTGAGCAGCTTCACGACCGAGCCCAGCGAGCGCTCGGAACTGAGCAGCGGCCGGCCCTGCGGCTTGTTGCGCGCGGGATCGCGGAAACGCTGGCCGTATTCACGTTTCAGGATCGCGTCGATCGCGTCGAAGTCGGTGGCGAGATCGCTGACGAAGTTCGGCGCCGTGAAGATCGCGTCGGCGATCGACTTGGAAATCTCGGACTTGCCGCCGCCGGACACCGTGCACGGCTTGTGACACAGCACGCCTTCGGCCGTGGTGCCGCGCAACCGCCAGCGGCGACCGTCGTCGGGTTTCACCATCTCGACCTTGTAGCCGGACGGCAGCAGGTAGGTGTGACGTGGCACCAATCGAATCGACTGCGCCTGGCCGCCCGCGTCGGTCCAAGTGATTGTCTGCTCGCGCAGGGCGAAGAAGGCATCCTGGGGCACGTAACAGACATCCGGGTACAGCCGGTCGCGCGCCCAGCCGCCGGGCTGCGGTTCCGCGCGATCACCGAGCTGCGCGAGGGCTTCCTCGAAGGTGTGATCGACGATGGCGAGATGCTTGCTGAGCTGGAAATCCTCGCCGAGGTCGTAGCTCGGAAACACAATCGCGCCGCCGGCGTGTTCCTCCTCGCACTGGCCGAGCAGGTTGGCCGCAAAGCTGATCTGCGCCTTCACGTCCTTTTTGCAGTAGCCGAAGTAGTTGTCGGAAATCAGCGTGACGATCACGCCGTGCGTGTCGCGGGCGGTCAGCTTGAAGGCGACGCCGTCGTTGTAGAGCTCGGCCGGATTCTTCCAGCACATGCCGTCGCGGCGCTGGCGGGGCGTGGCGTCGTCCCACGCCGGCAGACCGAGTTCACGCTTGGTGAACGTATTCAGATGCGTGGCCAGGATGACGCAGCCGGTGTGGCCGGTCCAGTGCTCGGGATCGAGCGCGGCATCGTTTTCCGGCAGGTGCGGGTCGCCGGCGTTGCCAAAAATGCGCTCGATGAAATCGAGATTCGCCACCAGCGAACCCGGCACGAAGAAACGGGTTTCCATCGCGCGTTGCGGCGTGAAGCCCGGGACCTCGGGGCACACCACGGGCCGCAAATGGAGCGACACAAAACACGCGGCCGGCTTCGGCGCCGTGGCGGTGAACGGCAGTTGCATCAACGCGGTCGGCGGAGTCAGCGCGCGTTGCAGCAGCCGGCCGAAGACCTCCGGTGGCACGGCTTTCTTGTCGTCGGGAACGGGCACGCCGACATCCGCCACATGGAAAATTCCCTGCGTGGTCCGGCGGTCGCTGCGCGGATTATGCAGCACGCCCTGACGCACCCGATGAGAGGCGAGGATGTCGCTCTGGTGACGGTCGGCGTCGGGCGGGAGCGACAGCACGCGCGCCAGTTCCGGCCGATCGAGCACGAGGGTGAGGGCGGGCAGGTGCGGAATCTCGCCGTCAGCTGGCGTGCGCGGGGCGGCTCCGACGTGACGGTTGATGAAATCCTGGATGCGCTGGTCGACGGGACACAGGTGGCGGGCGAGGGCGCGGTCCTTTTCCCGACTCAGAGCCAGAAAGTGATCGACGAGCGGGGCGAGGCCGTCGGCGGCGGACGGGGCGGCGACGCCGGGCTGGTTGATCTCCCGCAGCTTGAGATTGAGATAGGCAATCAGTTGAGAGTCATGTTCGCCGGTGTTGGCGAGAGTCGTGGAAGCCGCGGTGGTGCCCATGATTGGAAGTTCGGAATGTGATCAACTGCAGAAATCGCACCAACATTCCGGCAGAGTGTGCGGCGGGCAACGTTGATTGGTGTCAAAAATGCGGCAGCGCCGGCGCCAATTGGGCCCGGAAGTGGGAATCGGCGACGCCCCGCGTTGATGCGGATGGTAAGGAAGTGGGTGCCGGCGACCCTCCGAAACGACCGCGGATGCAGGCCGGTGTCCTGCGCTCCCGGAATGGAGTCGGCGGACGCAATCAAGGGCGCACAAAAAACGGATTGTAGGTTTCCCCGGGCCGCGAAGGTGTCATCGTGCTCGCGTAGCGCTGGGTGAGACTCGACAGGACGGCGTCGACGCTGTCCTTGTCGAGCAGCGGGAGGGTGATCCGCGGACGCAGCTGCTGCCAGTAGTCCTGGAGGATTTCCACCATGCGGCGCGTGCACCAGCTCCGGCTTGCCTGGGAACGCAGGAGCGCGGCCTCCAGGCCCACTTCGACGAACGTGTGCAGGGGGAGTTCGACGCGCTTCAATTCCTCCACGACGAGGTCGAGGGGATTCACGGAAATCCAGTCAACCCAGACGACGCGGCGAAAGTTGGGCATCGCGGGCAGCCGCACCTCGCGGCCGGTGGTGCCGTGCGCGTATCCGTTAATCGCGGACGAGATCTGCGCCAGCTGGCCGTCGCGTTCTTCGAGGCGCACCGCCGCTTCGCGAAGGAGGCTCATGCTCGTCGCGCAGGTTGCGGGGCTCGCGCCGGGGGCCGCGGCCGCCTGTCGCAGAGCCTCTGCCTCGCGCAGGAATTGACTGATCGCCTCGCGCAACAGGCGCCGGAGGCAGAACTCCCATTCGTTCAACAGCCGCTGGATGCGCGCGCAGCGTTGGTAGTCGGAGTTCGTGAGGTCGAGATGCGTGCCGAGTCCGGATTGAATCCGGCGTTGCAGCCAATGACCAAACCGATCGAGACGCGCGAGGCGGGCCTCCCACGCAGCGACGCTGTTTTTGCCCACCGCCAATTCGCTTTCCCAAAACGTCTCGAAACCCTGCGTGCCCCCAGGTGCCGGCAAGGGTGAGGCCAGTCGTCGCTGGCCGGCGTGTTCCTTTTCCAATGTGACCAGTTGCCCCAGTGCCAACTCCCGACACCGTGCGACGTAAGTATCGTCCCGCAGCAGGTCTAGGATTGTTTCCGGCACATCCATTTCTTGAATTATGTATGAGGAGATGTCCTCAGGCAATTGAATCTGATCCCGTGAAAACACGTAGGTGGGCGTGTCGCCTTGAGCGGCGATTGAGCGATCCTTGCGTTGGCGGCCGCACTCCACTCACTCAATGAAAATCCCCATGCGAATTTCATTTTTCTTCGGGCTGCGTTTTTTCCTGACCGTGCTGGCGCTGGCGGCGACGACCGCGCTGGCGGCAACAAATGCGTCTGCCCCGCGGCCTCACGTTGTTTTTATTCTGGCGGACGACTTGGGCTGGGGTGATGTCGGATTTCACGGCGGCGAGATCAAGACGCCGCAGATTGATCGTCTCGCGGCGGCGGGCGCGCGGCTCGATCAGTTCTATGTGCAGCCCGTGTGTTCGCCGACGCGGGCCGCGTTCATGACGGGGCGTTATCCGATTCGGCACGGCTTGCACGTGGGGGTCGTGCGGCCGTGGGCCCGCTACGGGCTGCCGCTCGAGGAGCGCACGCTGCCGCAGGCGCTGAAGGAGGCGGGCTACGTGACCGCGATCACCGGCAAGTGGCACCTCGGTCATTTCGAGCCGGCGTATCTGCCCACGCGGCGCGGTTTCGATCACCAGTATGGGCACTACAACGGCGCCCTCGATTACAACACCCACGAGCGCGACGGAGGCTTTGACTGGCACCGCGACGACAAGGTTGCCCGCGAGGAAGGCTACGCGACGGATCTGATTGCCAACGAGGCCGCGCGCCTGATCGGCGGTCACGACGCGGCGAAGCCGCTCTTTCTCTACGTGCCGTTCAACGCCGTGCATTCGCCCTTCCAAGTGCCGGAACGTTATCTCGCGCCGTATGGAAATCTGAAGGGCAACCGCCGGCTCTATGCCGGCATGCTGGCGGCGATGGACGAGGGGATTGGCCGCATCGTCGACGCCCTCGAGAAGAAAGGTCTGCGCGAGAACACGCTGATCGTGTTTTGCTCCGACAATGGCGGGCCGGCTCCGGGCGTCGTCACGAGCAACGGCCCGCTGCGGTCCGGCAAGGGCACGGTTTACGAAGGCGGCGTGCGCGTGCCAGCGGTCGCGGTGTGGCCGGGAAAAATCAAACCCGGTGCGATTGTTTCCGCGCCGCTGCACATCGTCGACTGGTACCCGACGCTGCTGCGGCTCGCGGGCGTGTCGTCACCGCAAAAACTTCCGCTCGACGGACGCGATGCCTGGGCCGCGATCACGCAGGGTGCGGCGTCGCCGCACGAGGACATCCTGCTTAACATCACGCCGCTCGGCGGCGCGGTGCGAGCCGGGGACTGGAAGCTGGTTGTGGGCGGCCAGTACTCCGACGTCGACGGCGGTCCGGGCGAGGGCAACGGCAAGGCGGGCAAGAAGGCCGGCAAGAAATCAGGCCAGGGTGCCGACGGTGCGAACGTCGAGCTCTTCAACCTGAAGCTCGATCCGTACGAGAAGACCAATCTCGCCGGCAGTGAACCGGCGCGCGTAAAGGAACTGCGGGCCCGCCTCGACGGTTACGCGCGCGCCGCGGTGCCGTCGAAACAGGCGCCGCGCGCCGACGATTTCAAGGTACCCGCCGTCTGGGGCGAGCGCGAGTAGGGCGGAGACGACTCCGTTGGCCCTCGCCGCGGACCACCCGCAGTCACTCCGCGCAACTCCAGGAGAAACGCCGGAGACCCAAAACCGAATTCCGCGGGCCGCGGTTTCCGGTATCCGGTTTCCGGGTTCGCGCCTACAGCCCCGCGACTTCCCAGCCCTTGCGGTAGCTGCGCCGCACGTACTGGTTCGCCGACTGCTCGTTTTCGAATTGAAGCTTGGCGGCATCCCACGCGAGCGTCTTCTGCGGGAAGCGCACGGCCACGCTGCCCAGCAGCACGGCTTCGGTGAGCGGGCCGGAATAGTCGAACGACGCGCCCGGCGTGCCACCCTTCATGCAGGCCTCCGCCCACAGGCTCCAGTGGTGGCCCTGCTCGGCCGTGGGCAGCACGTAGTCTTTGAACTTGGCGACTGGATACAGCTTCGGCGCCGCCACGTGCGGGATGTGCAGCACGCCCGCGGTGCCGATGATGATCGAACCCTGGTTGTCGGGTTCCCCCTTGCGCTTCGACGCCTTTTCCTTCGCGGCGTCGATCGTCGCGGGCGACTCGATCAGCGCGCGAATGTCCGCCGGCGGCCGCGCGTCGCCATCGTACCAGGTCACGGCGACGGTCTTGCCCTCGGTGTACTTCGTGCCGGGGAAAACGTAACGGATGTTGGCATTGATCGACCAGTTCCACGCGTCGGGTGCCGGACCTTCGGACCGGAGCGACAGCGGCGACGTCAACGCGAGCGCTTCGAACACGGGATCGAAGATGTGGCAACCCATGTCGCCGAATGTGCCGGTGCCGAAATCGAGCCGCTTGCGCCAGTTGCCCGGGTGATAATAGCCGGTCACGTACGGACGCGGCGCGCAGCCACCCAGCCACAGATCCCAGTCGAGACCCTGCGGCACGGGATCGGTCTTCTGCGGCGGCTGGCCGAGGTCGCCCCACTTCTTGTTACTCCAGGTGTGGACTTCCTTCACCTTGCCGATCGCGCCGCTCTGTACGACGGCGACGGCCTGACGGTACACCTTGTACGAATGGATTTGGATGCCCATCTGCGTGACGAGCTTCTTCTCGCGCGCGTAGTTCGTGAGCATGCGCGTCTCATAGATGTCGTGCGCGAGCGGCTTCTGGCAGTAGACGTGTTTGCCGAGCTGCATCGCCGACATGGCGATCGGGGCGTGCATGTGATCGGGCGTCGAGACGTTCACCGAGTCGATGTTGCGGCCTTCCTTCTCCAGCAGCTGACGCCAGTCCTGATAAACTTTCACGTCGGGGAACGCCTCCTTCAGCGGCTTGATCCGGTTCAGGTCCACCTCGGCCACCGCGACCAGCTTCACGAACGGATTGCTGGTGATCGCCTGGATGTCGGCCCACGCCATGCCGGCGGAGCCGAAGCTCGCGTGCCGCAGGACGCCGCTCGGCGTCGCGGCCCGCAGACTGCGGGCGATGAAGGGAGCCGCCACGCTGGCGGCGCCGAGGGTCTTGAGGAAAGTGCGGCGGGTCGGGGAGGGGAGCGACATGGTTTGGAGTGGTGGGTAACCTTTTGGTTACTGCCGCAGCGGTTGGCAATCCCGCGCCGGGATAAAATAAGCGCGATTAGAAAGGGATCTGCCTGCGCCGATGGAGGCGAACGGCACTTGCGCTTGTTCGTCGCGACTCCAGCGTGAAGCCCGCATGAGCCGATTCAGTGCCCGCCCCGTCGATCGCATGAACCGCCGGACGTTTCTTCAGGCGTCTGGTTTGCTGGCCGCCGGCGCCGTGGGCGGCGGTCTCGGTCCCCGATTGCTCGGCGCCGACGGTCGCGTCGTGCTGCCCTTTGAAAATGGCGAACGCGAGCTTGTGACGTTTCCCCAGAAGCGGCCGCTCATCTGCCTGACGAGCCGGCCGCCGCAGCTCGAAACGCCCTTTGCCGTCTTCAACGAAGGCGTGCTCACGCCGAACGACGCCTTCTTCGTCCGTTATCATTTGAGCGACATCCCGACTTCGGTCGATCCCGCGACCTTTCGCGTGCGGGTGCGCGGCAAGGTCGCGACGGCGCTGGAACTTTCCCTCGACGATCTCAAGAAAATGGGACCGCCCGTTGACGTCGTGGCGGTGAACCAGTGCTCGGGCAACAGCCGCGGCTATTTCAAACCGCGCGTGAATGGCGGTCAGCTTTCCCATGGCGCCATGGGCAACGCGCGCTGGACCGGCGTGCCGCTCCGCACGGTGCTGGAGAAGGCCGGCCTCGCGAAGGAAGCGCGGCAGGTGGCTTTCAACGGCCTCGATCGACCTCCGCTCGAAACGACGCCGGATTACGTCAAGGCGCTCGATGTCGATCACGCGCTGGATGGCGACGTGATGCTCGCCTGGGCGATGAACGGCGCCGACCTGCCGATGTTGAACGGTTACCCGTTGCGGCTCGTGGTGCCCGGCTACTACGGCACGTATTGGGTGAAGCACGTGAATGACATCGAGGTGCTCGACAGCGTCTACACTGGCTTCTGGATGGCCTCGGCGTATCGCACACCGGCCACGCCCGGGCGCGTCATCGAGCCCGGCACCGCGCCGAAACGCACGGAACCGATCGATCGGCTCACAATCCGCTCGTTCATCACGAGCGTGACCGACCAGGCGAAGCTGCCCGTCGGTCGCGAGACGATGGTACGGGGCATCGCGTTCGACAGCGGGCGCGGATTGCGCGAGGTCGCGTTCTCGAGCGATGGCGGACGTTCCTGGCGCGTCGCAGAGCTGGGCGAGGATCTTGGGCGGTACTCTTTCCGGGAATGGCGGATTGGCGTGACGCCCGCGCAACGCGGCCCGCTCACGCTGATGGCCCGCGCGCTCAACCGGCTCGGTGAATCCCAGCCGCTCGAACCGTTGTGGAATCCCGCCGGCTATATGCGCAACGTCGTCGAAACCGTCAACGTGGAGGCCGTATGAAGTCCCGCCGCCTTGCCTGCCTGTTCCCGCTGCTTGCCGGCCTGCCGCTCCTGGGGGCGTTGGACATCAAGCTGCCGGAGGAGAAGACCCGGCTGCTGGAGTCTCCATTGCCCGGATACACCCTTGCGCAGACGTTCTGCTACACCTGTCACTCCACCGAGTACATGCGCTACCAGCCGGTGTCGGCGCGGCCGTACTGGCAGGCGACCGTGACGAAGATGCAGAAGACGTTCGGGGCGCCGATTCCCGATGCGGCGGTCGCGCCGATCGTCGAGTATCTGGTGAAGACCTACGGCGCCGAACGCACGGTAGCACCAGCCGCCGGGAAATAGCCGGCGGCGCTTGCCGCGCCTTGAGTTGCCAGGATCTGGCGGGACGCGCTTCGTCTACGGCTTTGCGGCGGCGGGCTTCACGTCGCGGGCGACGGCCAGTTCGCCCTGGCGGGCGTAGTCGATGGCTTCGGCGAGGATGCGGGCCGCTTCCTGCGGCGCGTGGAAGCCCATGGAGTTTTCCGCGGCCACGAAATCGAGCCGCCACTGCGCCTGCCGCTGGAAATCGCGCGCGGCCTTGAGCTGGGCATCGGTGGCGCCGGTCTTTTGCGCCGCGACCACCGCGTCAATCAGGCCGACCACGGCCTTTTCGCCGCGCGTCAACAGCGCGGCGTTGCGATCCTGCACGAGCAGGGCGCGGGCGGTGATTTCCTTTTCCGGAATGCGGTGGCAGGTCTGGCAGGCCTGAGAGACATTCAGCAGCGGCGAACGGACGTGATGGTTGCTCACCTTGATTGCACCCTCGCGCACGTAAGGCATGTGGCAGTCGGCGCAGGACACGCCGCTGCGGGCGTGAATGCCCTGGCTCCACATTTCGAACTCGGGATGCTGCGCCTTGAGCACGCTGGCCCCTGACTCCTTGTGCTTCCAGTCGGTGTGGCCGACTTCGTTGTAGTAGGCTTCGATCTGTTCGACCTTCAGGCCCTTTTCCCACGGATAGGTCACGACCTTGCCCTCGCCCTTGAAGTAGTACTCCACGTGGCACTGGGCGCAGACCATCGAGCGCATCTCCTGGCGCGTGGCGTCTCCATTCGGTTCATACTGCCCCTTGCGGCCCTCGCGGCGCCAGCGCTCGATGCTGGGCAGATGGGGCGTGGGATAATCGGAGCGGGCGAGGGCCCGGATGCCGTTGAGGAAGCCCGGACGGTTGACGCGGAGGTTCATGTTCTCGGCGTCGTGACAGTCGATGCACGACACCGGGTGCTCGACCACCTTCACGGCTTCGGAGTACGGCATCTTGCAGACGATCTCGAAGCCCTTCTGCATCTGCGCCTCCCAGTTGGCCTTGCCCGGCGGCACGCCGGCCTTGAGGCCTTCATTAAGATACAGGTTCACGGTAGAGGCGTGGCATTGAAGGCAGGCGCCGGGCTGTTTGAAGTTCGTGACGCGCTCCGTCTCCCTCTGATCCTGGAGCATGTAGGCGTGGCCGCGCTCCTCGCGATAATCGACGCCAAACGCGTAGCCGGCGAAAATGCGGCGCCACGCCGGATCGGCGTCGAGGTGCTGGAACGCCTCGCTGCCGCCATGACTCGTGCGCTCGGTGTCAACGGTGCGCTTGTAGCTGTCGTACTGGCGCGGATAATTTTTGCCCCAGATCGCGGGATCGATTGTCTGGTCGCTGACCTCGACGACGCGAAACACATCCTTGGTCGCCTCGGCCTTCCGCGTCACCACGTTCTGGTAGAGCAGCAGCATGAGAAACGCTGCGACGGCGGTGCCGGTGAGGAGCGCGACAAACACCCAGAGTGCGACACCGCGATTGCCGGCGCGACGGTAGGAGGGAGCGGATTTCATGGCGGAAAAGGGAGCGACGAAACGTGGCGGGAGTGGAGCGGCGGTTGGGCGTTGCCCGCTTATCGGACCGGACCGTGGCCGACCTCGCGGTGACAGTGGAGGCAATCGAGCATCTTCTGCGGATTGCCGGGATGAGTATTGATGCCATCGACGACCTGCTGGTGGCAGCCGACGCAGTTCTGCTGGAGCACCGCCACGTTCTTCGGCCGAATCATGATCGGCTCGTGAAAATCCTGGAGCGTGAAGCCCTTCGAGTGCCAGAAGCCGTTCTCCGCCTTGCTGAGATACTTCGCGAAAAAGCTGTGCGGCGTGTGACAGTCGTTGCAGGAGGCGACGGCGTGGTGCGGCGACTTCTGCCAGCCGTCGAACTGCTCGCGCATGATGTGGCAGTTCATGCACGCGCGCGGGTCGTTCGAAAAATACGACAGGCCGTGGGCGAAGGTAAACGTGTAGGTGCCCAGCCCCGCGAAAAGTCCCGCCACTGAAGCCGTGGCCAACAAAAGCAGAAGCTTGGGGCGCGAGAGGGGGATTTTCATCAGCGGGAGCCGCCGTGGAAGAAAGGTACCATGGATGTCGGGGTGGTTCCCTAGTAAGTGACTTCAACCTGGGCCCAGACCTTTTGCACGTTCGGAAAAGCGAGACGGTCGCGGCGGAAGTTGGCGAACTTGAGCATGCCGGTGACGAACTTCCCGAACTTGCGGGTGAGCTGGGCGTCGAACTCCCCGCCAAATTTCGTGCTGCCGACGTTGCTCTGGAACCAATGATACGAGGCGGCCACCGCGAGCGCCGCCGGCAGGCTGGCGGTCGCCTTCACGAACGTTTCCTCGAGGCCGGACGCCGGCGTGGTGAGAAAGAGATCGGCCCAGCCATTCACGGCGTGAAGCGTGGCGAGCGGCGTCTTGAAGCCGACGTTGTGGTCCGAGCCGAGTTGCTCGTAGCCGACCGTGATTGTGCCGGGCTTGAAACCGAGGCCGGCGAAAGCCGTGACATAGGATGCGCGGTAGTCGAGCGGGCTCGAGCCGTGATCGCGCTGGGTGGCGGCTTCGGCGCGGTACAGGACCTTCACGTCGGGCGAAACCGCCTGCGTGCCCGAAAAGCTGATACCGTACGTGGCGCACGAGTTCGCCGCGGCGTGCTTGAAGTCGAGCCAGTAGCCGTAGACGGCGAGCGTGCCGGCGGCGAAGCCGGTGTAATTCGCGTTCACCACGTGCGAATCGGACTTCCACCGGCCCTGCGGATGCCGCCGGCTGAACACGCGGTTGATCTGATCGAGATAGCCATAGGTGAGCGTCGTCTTCGCGAGGGATTTGTCCTGCAGCACAACGGCATCGAACGTCTGCATGTTTTGCCGCCAGCCGACGTCGCCGATGAAGCGCGCGTTGTCGAGCACGAGGCGCTGGCGGCCGAGCGTGGCGCTCGTCTGGCCGGTCGTGTAGGCGATGAACAGCTGGTTGACTTCCGTCGTCTCCGGGTCGCCCACAACCGCGCGACCGGTGCCCGCGGCGTTCAACCCGGACTGACTGTAGGCGTCGCCGTCGGCGGCCACGATATTTTCCCCCTCGGCCATCGCCTTGAAGCCCAGCCACGGTGCCGTGGTGAAGCCGAGCCGCGTGCGCAGCGTGAGCGCATCGGCCGAGCGCAGGCCGGTCTGCTCCACGCCCTCGTAACGCAGCCGCGTGTTGAGCGAGACCGTGCCGTTTTCAAGCGCGCTGCCGAGCGAATCGGCGGCGGCGAGCGGGCCGGTCACGGCGATCAGCAGGGAGAGGCACGGGAGGAAGGACGCTTTCATGGTGGCGGACGGTCGTTCGGTCACGACGCAGTGTATCAACCACTCGACCGACGGGCCTTGATGCGGATCAATGTCCCGCGATTTCACTCCCCACGCTCGCCGGGCCGCCCCGGCGCCGCCGAATCAGAACCGGAAACTGCTGGTGAACGTGTACGTGCGCGGCTCCTTCAGGTTGTAAACGGCGACGCTCGGCGTGTGCCGGCCGTCGCGGGTGTCCACGGTGATCAGCGGAAATACCGTGTGCTGATCGAGGACGTTGCGCACGTTCATCTGCAGCCGCCAGTCGATGCGGTCCTTGAAGATCTTCCGCTTGTAGGTGACCCATGCGCCGAAGGTCGCGTAGCTCGGCGCGTAATACGGCGAGGTGGGATCGAGGACATTGCGGGAGTCGACCGCGAAGCCGTTGATCGCCTTGCCGCGCGCGTTCATGCTGCCGCCGATGGCGAATCCGTTCAGCGGGGTTTCGCGGGAAAACTCGTACGTCTGAATCAGGTTCAGCGTCCAGTTGGACGCGAAGTTGGCCGACGGGCTGTTCCGGATGGCGTTGAAGTTGACCAGCGTGTTTTCCAGATCCGCCACGCGCTGCGCGACGGTGAGGCCGTTGGTCGCATCGAGGTTCTGCCACTCCGGGTGCGATTTGATGATCGGGATGTACTCGGCCATGTACTGGTTGATGTAGACGCCGCGGGCCGTGGTGGTGTTGTCGCCGCGCTTGCTGCCGTTGAGTGTGACGCGCCACTGCCGGGTCGCGTTGGCCGTGAGCGAGAACTCCCAGCCCTTCGACGTCGTCGACACGCTGTCCGCCCACACGGTGCTGAGCGTGGAGTACGGCGAGGTCAGGTACTTCACGTCGTTCGTGAAATTGCTCACCGCGATCCACAGCTGGTCGAACTGCTTGAAGTTGCCGGCCGCGTTGTTCGAGATGCTGTCCGCGCTGTTCAGGTTGCTGTTCGTATAGTACGTGATGTCGAGGAAGACGCGGCGATCGAGAAGGGAGAACTTCACCCCGTAGTCGCTGCCCTTGCCCTGCGGGTTTGGCAGGAGATCGCCGTAGACATTCCGCGTCCCTGAGTTCACCTGAAAATTATTCGAGGTGTTGTAGCTCAGACTGACCCAGGGAAACGCATGAAACACGAGGCCGCGGCTGTAGGTGCTGCCGCCACGCTCGGCCCGGCTGCCGGGCATGAACTTCCGCACATCGATGCCACTGGGGCGCGGCGCCGTCCCGTTCGCGTCGCGCAACGCCACGAAGTCGTTGGGCACGGCGAGCCATGACGTCAGGTCGTCCTGGCGCAGGCCGTTCGTGACGACAACGCGGTCCTTCCAGAAGAAACTCTGCAACGCGAGCGCGCTCGTTTTGACGACGGACTCCGTCATCGTTGGGCCTTGCTGGGCGAGAAACGCCGGGGTGATGCCGGTCGGGTTCCGGGCCGGGAGCGGGTCGTTGGCGTAGAGCACGGGAATCGCCTCGATGTGGCGGCCGACGGATGTGCCCACTTTGTTGCGCGCCGGATCATAGTAGTAGCGATATTGAATGCCGTTCGCGGCATTGGTGATCGCGGCCGCGGCGCCGGTCGTGACGAGCGGCGTGGTGTTGAACAGGCCGTTGTTGCTCGACCAGCCTTGCTGGTTGCTCTGCTCGACGAAGACGGCGGCCTGGTGCCGGCCGAGCTGACGCAGCCAGCCCTTGGTGTGCCGGGCGAAATCGAATTCATATGACGCCATCGCGCGGAGATTCGTGGCCTCGTTCGGCGCGTCGATGATCGTGGACTGCGACTGGCTGTAGAGGCGGCCGACATTCGGATTCGGCGAACCGTCCGGCAGCTGCCGGTTGGGATCGACGTAGATGTAACTCAGCTGGCCGACAAAGCCATTGATCGCCTTCAGCTTGCTGTCGACGCGGTTGACCGCCGCCTCGATGAAGAAGTCCCGCGTGATCTGCTGCTCGAGAAACACGGACATCATGTCGTAGTCGGTCAGCCGATACGCCGAGTTGCCGAAGGCGCTAGCGAAGGTCGGATAGATGGCGTCGTTCACCAGCGAACGGAAGTTTCCGCCGTTCACCGGAAAGCCGTTGGCGAACGTGGTCGGCGCGCTCTGCCCCTGGTTGGTCAGCCGCTGCGTGGGAATCGGCGTGCCGCCGGCGGAGAACTCGGTGGAAACCAAGCCCGCGAACGCGAAGTTCTGCGTGCCCGCGGGCTTGCCGCCGGCGACATTCGTGTACGTCGCGATCAACGGCGAACCGGCCGCGAGCCACGGCGACACGGCGTCGTAGTCGGGCCAGGGGCGGACGCCCGACTGCTGGATGTGACCCTTCTCGTAGTTGGCGCGGACGGTCGTCTTTTTGAAGGGCGTGAAGTTCACCGTAACGAAATTCCGCCGCTGGTACGTGTTGTTCTGGAGGCGGAAGTCGTTCAGCCCCTCGAAGACGCCCGCGTAGCGGATCGCCAGGTAGTTTTTAATCAGCACGCGGTTGAGATCGACGGTGGCGCGATGGCCGCCTCGGCTGTCCATCTGGTACTCGAGCGCGATCGCGTTGCGTGGTTTCGCCCGCTTGGTCGACGAGACGAAGGCGCCGGCGGCGTTGCCCAGCCCGAACAGGATGGCGTTCGGCCCGCGCGTGAACGTCAGCGCCTCCGAGTTGAAGCGATCCTGCGGGATGTTGTTCGAAAAGAAATCCTGCGCCACGACCGTGGTCGCGCCGCCGCGCGTCACGTACTTCGTCGGGATGTTGATGAAATCGTTGCCGTTTCCGGTGATGTCGGACGTCGACATGACGAACGGATCCGTGTTCGGCGCGAAGGCCATGAGACCGTAGATGCTCGTGGCACCGAGATCGTCCATCATCTGCTCGGTGAACACCGTGATCGACGACCCGATGTCCTTCAGCTCGGTCTTGAGGCGCGTGCCATTCAGCGTCTGGGTCGCGAGGTAGCCTTTTTCCGTGCCGGCTTCGACGGTGAAGGGCGAGAGCACGACGGCGTCGACGGTGACGCCCGCGGGAGTGGTTTCAGCCGCCGTCGCCGGGAACAGCGCGAGTCCGACCAGAAACAAAGCGTGAAGGAATGCGGTGTCGCGCGAACGCGTGGGAAGCGCGGGTGGGTTCGGTGGGAGGTTCATGTGGGGTTTGGGGTCGGCTGAATAGTGGGACTATTTCGCTTTCTTGCCCTTCGTCTTGGGTGCCTTGCCTGTCTGGGCGCGCGGATCGTAGTCGGGATTGCGCGGCGGCACGACGGCGTCGGTGTCTTTCAGGAATCCGGTGATCAACGCATTGAGCTCGGCGACCCGGGCGGGCTGCTGGGCCGCGAGGTTTCGCGTCTCGCCGAGGTCGTCCTTGAGATTGTATAGCTCGAGGAGATCGGACTGATCGTCGTTGAGGCAGTAGAACCGGATCAACTTCCAGTCGCCGACCCGCACCCAGGTCGACGCCAGACCGCCGGAAGCCGGCGTGGTGTGCGGGAAGTGACAGAAGGTCGGGCCGCGATCGTGAGCTGTTCCGCGCAGCGCGGGAGCGAAGCTTTTGCCGTCGAACTTCAGCGTATCCGGAATCTGGAGCTTCAGGACGTCGGCGAACGTGGGAAAGAAATCGACGCTCTGGATGATGGTATCCGTGACCGCGGCGGCCTTCGTCAGTCCGGGCCAGACGATGACGCACGGTTCGCGCGTGCCGCCCTCGTAGGTGGTCGCCTTGCCGCCCCGCAGCGGCGCGTTGCTCGTGATCGGAATGTCGGCGATGCCCAACGCCTGGGTCGCCTCCGGCGTGCCGGCCAGCCAGTGCACGCCGCCGTTGTCGGAGAAGAAAACGATGATGGTCTTCTCCGCGAGCTTGAGCTCGTCGAGCGTGTCGAGGAGCCGGCCGACGTTGTCGTCGAGGCTCTGCACCATCGCGGCGTAGACAGGGTTGCGCTGGCCGCTGCCGGGCGGGAGCTTCGCCGCCTTGGCGCGGTATTTCTCGATCAGGGCGGGCTTCGCGTCGTACGGGGCGTGCACGGAGAACGCCCAGTAGTTGATATAGAAGGGCTCGTCCTTGTGTGCCTTCATGAACGCGATGGCTTCAGTCGCCATCCGGTCCTCGATGTGCTCGCCGGGCTGGCCCGTGAATTTCAGCGCTTCGGGGAACTTCCACGGTGCGACGTAGCTGCCGGCGGGACCGGGGCCGGGCCAGTGCGGATAATCGACGTCGAAACCCTGCTGCAGGGGGCTGTACGGTTCGGGCCCGAGGTGCCATTTGCCGAAGTGTCCGGTCGCGTAGCCCCCGGCCTTGAACGCCTCGGCGAGGGTGTAATAGCTCGTGTCGAAACGCGTCACGCTTTGTGCGACGAGCACCTTGGCCGTCGGCGCGGCCTTCTTGATCGCGCTCTTTTCCATGATGACCTGCGGCAGGTGACACACCGGCGCGGTGATCCCGATGCGCGCCGGATAGAGTCCGCTCAGGATGCTCGCGCGCGTCGGCGAACACAGCGGGTTGGCCGCATACGCCTGTGTGAAACGGAGCCCGCGCTGGGCGAGCCGCTGGATGTTCGGCGTCTCGTAGAACGCGTTCGGCCGGTTGAACGTCGTGTCGCTCCAGCCGAGATCGTCGGCGAGGATGAACACGAGATTGGGCCGGCCCGTTCGCGCCGCGGGATTCGACGAGGCGGGGGGAGTCGCGGCGTGCGTCGTGGCGGCACCGGCGACGAGCGTGAATGCGAGCAGCGTGAGGTGGCGGGAGAATTTCATGGGCAAATCGAAGGGGAGGTGAAAAGCCGGGTTTGGCTTCGGGTCGTGTTGACGACGGTAGCCGTGAGGGCAGGCGAAGCTGCGTCCGATGCAGCGATGGCTGCGCCGGTCGCGCGCCTCACGGCGCCTTTTTCTTCTTTGGATTCTTGCGCGCGGGGGTGGGGGCGGAGGCGGTTTTGTCGACGTGCGCCGAGAAGAACACTTGGTCCTGCGGGTGTGTCTCTGTGGGCAATCCAGGCGTCAGCAACGTGGCGTCCCAGGCCTTCAGCCGCTCGTACAGGCGCGCAGCAATCTCCGGCTTCTCGGCGATCAGATTGCGCGTTTCGCCAGCGAGAGCCTGCGTGTCGAAGAGATAGCGCTGCTGCGGCCCGAGCAGGACGAGTTTCCAGTTCGCCTCGGCGATCGCGGCCTGCGAACGCCAGCGCCAGAAGAGCGCGTCGTGCGGCACGCCGGATTTTTCTCCGGTCAGGTAGGGCACGAGGTGAACGCCGTCGAGCGCCGGGTCGGCAGGCAGGCCGGCAAGCGCCACCGCGGTGGCGGCGACGTCGAGCGAACTCACCATCGGCTCGTACACGCGACCGGCGGGGAGCGTGCCGGGCCACGCGGCGACGAACGGCACGCGGACGCCGCCGTCGGTGAGCATGCCCTTTTCGCCCGTGAGCGGGAGATTCAGTGAGCCGTTCCACGCGCCCTCCTTGAGCGGCGCGCCGTTGTCGCCGATGAAGAACACCAGCGTGTCCTTCTCTAGGCCGCGCGCCTTGAGCGTGGCGCGCACGCGACCGATGCCCTCGTCCATCGCCGCCATCATCGCGAGGGCCTGGCGGCGTTCGAGCGGCAGATGGGCGGGCGTCTGCGCGAACCACGGTTCGGGCGACTGCAGCGGCACGTGCGGCGTGAAGTACGCGAGGTAGAGAAAAAACGGATCGGCCGCGTGTCGTTCGATAAAGGAGACGGCGGCATCGGTCTGCCACACGCAGCGAAAGCGGGCGTCGGTGAGGCGCTGGGGCGCGTTGGGCAGGCGGTTGCCCTTGAGATCGTGCGACGCGATGAAGGTGTTCATCGGCCCCGTGTAGTAATCGTCGAAACCCTGCGCGAGCGGCAGGAAGGCGTGTTCGCCCGCGGCGACCGGGGCGGTGCCGGCGGCGCGCGGCGGCGGCTCGAGATGCCATTTGCCCACCTGGCCCGAAACGTATCCGGCTGCTTTCAAACGTTCCGCGATCGTCAGCTCGGCGAGCGGGAGCGGCCCCTTCGTGTTGTCGTCGACGCCGAAGCGCTGCTGGTAGCGGCCGGTGATCACGCCGCTGCGCGACGGCACGCACTGCGGCGCGGTGACGTAGCCGCGGGTGAAACGCACGCCGTCGCGGGCCATCGCGTCGAGATGCGGCGTGCGGATGTCCCGGTCCACGCCCTGCGCACCAAGATCGGCAAAGCCGTGGTCGTCGCTGTAGATCAGAATGATGTTGGGCTTGCGCGCGGTCGCGGCGCCGACGCTGGCCGCGATGGCCAACGCCAGGGTGAGTGGGACGAGCAGGGCGGGGCGGAGAAAACGGGACATGGGGCAGGGGCGTGATGAATTAGGGATTCGTGAGTTCGGCGCGTTCGGTGCCGTACTTTTTTGCGAGGGCGTCGAGCCGGGTGTTGATTTGCGCCTCAGTGCCCACGACGAGCCAGTAGCGGTAACGGTACGTGGACTTCGGGCCGAGGTTCACGCGGTCGATCGGTGCGACATGCATGCACGGACCGGCGGCGGGATCATCGGTGTTGCCGCCTGCGTGCGGTCCGAAATTCCACGGCTGCGTCGCGGCGGGACTATAGACCGCGACGCCCTGACCGTTCGGCGCGAAGAGCGCCATCGCGTTCCGCGGCGGACGGGTTTTTCCCCACGGCGGGCCGGGCGGCTGCGTTTCCGGACGCCACTGTCCGTCACCGAGGTAACTTTTGATCGTGGCGAAATTGCGGGTGAAGTAGCACGCGGGAATTTCCTGCGGAGACAAGCGGGCCGGACCCCAACGATCATTCTCGCCGCGCTGCGCGGTGAATTCGCAGCGCACGACCACGACGTCGGGCATCTCCGGCTCAAACCCAGTCCACTGCCGCATCAGCGCCGCGGCCTCCTCGTTCGGCATGTCCCACAGCTTCGGCACAGTCTCGGCATAGAGCGTCGAAGTGTCGTTGCGCTGGAAAACCGTGACGCGGGCCCACGAGGACACGCCTCCGCCTTGGATGGGATTCCACGACCACGGACTCCACGCCTTGCTCTGGCCGTCGGCCTGGCGATCAAGGCGAAGACCGGCGTAATACGACTGCTGGATCAAACGGCCGGGGTCGGCGGAGTTGACCATGTTTTGTGGATACGCGGCCCACGAGAGCCAGGTGATGGCGGCGCCCTTGGCGCGGTCGATGCCGACCTTGACGGTGCCGTTGTCGATCGTGAGCAGGTCCTCGGTGGGGGTGGGCGGCTTCGCGGCGGAAGCGAGGCGCGGAAGTCCCGCCAGCGCGAGCGCAGCAAGGAGGAGGCGGGGGAGGCGACGAGTCATGGGATCGTTCTCAGCGGGATTTGCCGGCGGCAGCGGGATTGGAGGTGAGGTACTCCTGAATCGAGTAGTAGGTCTGCTTGCCGTAAAGGCGCGCGTCCTCCTCGACGAGTTCGTTGCTGTTGAAGCTCCACGCGTCGCCTTTCGCGGCCATGAGTGCGGCCAACCGGGCTTCGAGCTCGCCGCGAATTCGGGCGTGGGCGGGGTCGGCGGCGAGGTTGTTCATCTGATGAGGATCGCGCTGATGGTCGAAGAGCACCCACGGTTCGTTTTCGTAGCGCGCGTAGGTGTAGCGATCCGTGATCACACCGCGCCACGGGCGGGTGATTTGATCCGGACGATAAGGCACGAAGATTTGCAGCAGCACGGCGTCGGGGCCGGCGGTGGTTTCACCGCGTGCGACGCGGGACAGGTCGGCGCCTTGCATGTGCTTCGGCACCGTGAGTCCGGCCAGCCCGAGCAGCGTCGCGGGCATGTCGACGTGACTGAAGAGCGTGTCGACGACGCGACCGGCGGGGATCTTTGCCGGCCAGCGAATGATGCCGGGAACGCCGGCGGATTCCTCGTGCGGCTTCCGCTTCCGACGCATGCCGTGCGAACCGAGCATGTCACCGTGGTCCGAGGTGAATAGAATGATCGTGTTCTCATCCTGGCCCGTTTCCTTGAGCGTCTGCAGCAGGCGTCCCACTTGATCGTCGATGGCGGTGATCGCGGCGTAGTACGCGGCAATCTCCTCCTTGCCGCCGGTCCTGACGTAGCTGCCGCCGGGCAGGTCGGGCCGCTGGTAACGGGGCGGAATGGCGTTGCGTGCCGGCTGGATCTCGCTGTTCGGCTGCCAGCTTTTGGGCGGTGTGATTTTTTCCGGGTCGTACCGCTTCATGTACTCGTCTGGTGCGCCGTAAGGATCGTGGGGCGGCCCCATCTGCATCATGAGGAAGAACGGCCGGCCGGCCGGCTGGGCCTTGATGAACTCCACGGCGAAGTCACAGGAAGCCTCGGGTTCGAACTTGCGGACGAGAATCATCTCGGGCGTATCGCGAAAATAATACGGCAGGAAATGCTGGTGGTGGCACTCGTAGGCCGCCCAGAACTCGAAGCCCTGCCGACGTGGACCCGGCGGAATGAAACCCGGCTCGCGCGGGCCGCCGTCGAGGTGCCACTTGCCGACGAAGCCAGTGCGGTAGCCGGCATCGCGGAGCAACTCCGCGATCGTCGTCTCCGATTCCCGGAGACGAAGGTCATTCGCCATCATTCCGTTCACATGCGGATACGTGCCGGTGAGCAGGATCGCGCGCGCGGGACAACACACCGGGACGTTGGCGTAGGTGCGTTTGAAACGAATTCCCTCCCGCGCCATCTGATCGATGTGCGGCGACTGTACGTCCGGATTGCCGGCCACACCCATCGCCGACGCGCGCATCTGGTCCGGCAGAAGGAGAATGATGTTGGGGCGCGCAGCCGTCGCGGCGGAAGCAAGCAGGCTCGTGAGCAAGAGTGTCGCAGCGAAACCAGAGCGCTGCAGAAGTCGGGACAGCAGAGGCATGGCGATGGGAAACGGGACCGGCCGGAGACAACGCGAAAGGGGTTTTGGGGGATCAGCGCAGCTCGCGAGGCAACGCGACGACTGTTTACAGGAAACGATTCCTTTTTCCGGTTGTATTCAAGAAGAAATCTGTTCGCGTCGACGCCAGCCGGGCCCCGACTTCATGTTCACCGGCTTACATGATCTTTCGCTCCACCCTGGCTGTCCGTGTGTGCGCGCTGGTGCTGGCCTCGCTCGGCGTGGTCACGGCCGGAGCTGCGCCCACTTTTCCTGCGGGCACGGCGCGTCCGCCGCAGGCGAGTCCGCTGAGCGCATGGATCATGGCGCCGACGCGCGTGGTCTGGACCAGTCCAACGGGCGCCGCACATGCGTCTCATCTACTCGGCGCAAAACCCGGTCAGGCTCTCCTCAAGGATCCGCAGCCGCCCTGCGTGCTGGCGCCGGCCGCGAAGGGAGGTGCCGGCGGGGGCGTCTTGCTCGATTTCGGCACCGAGCTGTCGGGCCATGTGGAAATCATCACGCCGCTCGCGAAGGACAAGGAGCCGCCGCTCGTACGTATCCGGTTCGGAGAGTCGGTGGCCGAGGCGATGGCCGAGCTCGGCGGCGAACCGAATGCGCAAAACGACCACGCCCTGCGCGACCAGACCGTGCGGCTGCCGTGGCTCGGCAAGACCACGGTGGGCCCGAGCGGTTTTCGTTTTGTGCGGATCGACAATGTGGATCCGCTGCTGCCCGTCAGCCTCAGTGAAGTCCGCGCCGTGCTGCAGTTGCGCGATGTCCCGCAGATCGGATCATTCCGCTGTGACGACGAACGCCTCAACCGCATCTGGCAGGTCGGCGCCTACACGGTTCATCTCAACATGCAGGATTACCTCTGGGACGGCGTGAAGCGCGACCGATTGGTGTGGATTGGCGACATGCATCCCGAGGTGGCGACCATCAATGCGGTCTTTGGCTTCAACGACGTCGTCCCGCGCAGCCTCGATCTCACCCGCGACGTCACGCCGATCACCGAATGGATGAACGGCATCAGCTCCTATTCGATGTGGTGGGTGCTGATTCACGAACAGTGGTGGATGCATCACGGTGACCGCGCCTACCTCGGCGCGCAGAACGTCTATCTACAGGCCTTGTTGAAGAAACTCGCCGCGCTGATCGGGCCCGACGGGCGCGAGCGCATCGATGGCATGCGGTTTCTCGACTGGCCGAGCTCGCCGAATCAGCAGGGCGTGACCGCCGGATTGCAGGGCCTGCTGGTCATGACGCTCGAGGCGGGGGCGCGCCTCCTCCGTGAGCTGGGTGACGAGTCCACTGCCGCCGTCTGCACCGAGGCCGCCGCGCGGGGCCGTCGCGTGGTGCCCGAAGTCAACGCCTCCAAGTCCGGTGCGGCGCTCCTGGTGCTCGCGGGCATGAGGGAGGCGCGCCGCACGGCCGAGGACGTCCTCAAGGTGGGTGGCCCGCGCGACCTCTCCACCTTCTACGGCTACTATGTGCTGCAGGCGCTCGCGCGTGCCGGGGAAACGGATACGGCGCTCGATTTCATCTCCCGCTACTGGGGCGCGATGCTGGATCTCGGCGCGACGACGTTCTGGGAGGACTTCGATCTGGCGTGGGTTGATAACGCCGCCCGCATCGACGAACTCGTGCCGCCGGGCCGGAAGGACGTGCACGGTGGTTATGGCGCGTATTGCTATATCGGATTCCGTCACAGCCTGTGTCACGGCTGGGCGAGCGGCCCGACCGCGTGGTTGAGCGAAACCGTCCTCGGCATCACGCCGCTCGAACCCGGTTTCAAGCGCGTCCGCATCGCGCCGCAACTGGGCCGGCTGCGCTGGGCCGAAGGCGCTTATCCCACGCCGCTCGGCCCCGTCACGGTCCGCCATGAGCGCCAGGCCGACGGCACCGTGAAGTCCACCATCGCCGCACCCGCCGGAGTCACCGTTGTACGTCCATGAACCGACCGCTGTTTTCCTCAACCATGAAGAGTGTGCGTGGGCTCGGGCTTGCCGTGGGCGTGTTCGTTTCTCTTCTGCACGCAGGGGAACCGCCCACCGGTCCGACGCACTCGCCGCCGCCGATGTTGGGAACGCCGGTGCTGGTGTCGGAGAATAACTATAAATGGCTCGAAGGCGCGCGTTGGGATGCAGGGCGGCGTCGCTTGCTCTTCACCGATGTGTTCGGCGAAACCCTGAACGAATTGACGGCGCAGGGAGAAGTGCGCGTGGTGCGCACGCCGACCCGTCAGTCCAACAATCTCGAGTTCGATCCGCAGGGCCGGCTCGTCGCGTGCGAGATCATCGGACGCGTGGCGCGTTTCTCGCTCGTCGACGGCAGCGTGGTCGATGCGGTGACCGACTACGCGGGTCACACGCTGAAATTTCCCAACGATCTCGCGATTCGCGCCGACGGCACGGTGTTCTTCTCCGACTCGAAAGTCCCGCGCATCTTCCGCATCGATCCCGCCGGCCGGCTCGAACCGGCATTGGTGGACGGAACGGGCGACGCCGGGGCCAACGGTCTCGCGCTTTCGCCGGACCAGACGATTCTCTATGCAGCCTTCACGCAGGCCAACGCGCTCAGGGCCTTCACGGTCTCGCCCTCCGGTCGTCTGACCGGGCCGCGCACCGTCGCGCCGACCGCAAAGACCCCCGATGGTCTTTGCGTCGATCATCTGGGCAACATCTACGTCGGCACCACCGCGGGCGTGCAGGTCTTCCAACCGGACGGCCGCATGCTCGGTGTGCTCGCGCTGCCGGGCCTCGGGCCGAAGGACCGGGTGACGAAGTGCGTGTTTGGCGGCGACGACGGCCGCACGCTGTTCGTGCTCGTGCCCACCAAACTCTTCCGCGTGCCGGCGCAAATTGCCGGTTGGCCCGCGCCGCCGGCAGGTCGGAAATCCTGAACGGTGCGCGATGCGGCGCACGCCGCGGTGCCTCCGGTGCGTGCGGTGTTCCCATCAGTCACTTTTGCAGCTCCTCCCCATGACACCTTCCTCCCTCCTTCGATTTTCCAAGCTCGCGTCCGCTTTGCTGGTCTCGGTGTTCCTGTTCGCTGGCGCTGCCCGCACGTTCGCGCAGCCGGCTCCGGCCGGCGTCACAATCGCCGCGCTGCGTTGCGAGTATCTGGAATCCCCTGACACCATCGACGCCACGGCGCCGCGGCTGTCGTGGCGCCTGGAATCCGCGCGGCGCGGTGCCGCGCAGACGGCCTGGCAGATTCGCGTCGCGTCGACGGCGGCGAAGCTGGCGGCAGGTGAGGGCGACTTGTGGGACAGCGGCCGCGTCGCTGGATCAGCCACGAACCAGATTGCGTACGCCGGCCGCGCGCTGGCGTCGCGCGCGGAGTGTTTCTGGCAGGTGCGGATTTGGGACGACCAGAACCAGGCGTCGGGTTGGAGTGCGCCGGCGCGTTGGGCGATGGGGCTGTTGTCGCCGGCGGACTGGAATGCGGAATGGATTGCGCACCGCGATGAATCGCCGCTGCACACCGATCGGAAAACGCTGCACCTGCCGGCGCCGCGGCATTTCCGCCGCGACTTCACCGCATCGAAACCCGTGCGGCGCGCCGTCGTGTATGCGTCGGCGCTCGGCCTCTATGATCTCTACTGCAATGGTCGTCGGGTCGGCGACGCGTTCTTCCAACCGGGTTGGTCGGACTACCTGAAGCGCGCGTATTACCGCGGGCATGACGTCACGGCGCTGGTGCGTTCCGGCGGGCCCAACGCGATTGGCGCCATCGTGGCCGAGGGGTGGTATTCGGGCTATGTCGGCTACGGGCTGCTCGTCGGCTACGGCCCCAACCAGGTGGGACGGTACTTTTACGGGAAGACGCCGGCGTTGCGGGCGCAGCTCGAGATCGACTTCGTCGACGGCACGCGCGAGACGATCGGGACCGACGCCAGCTGGCGGGTCACGGAGCGGGGACCGACGCGCGAGGCGGATCTGATCATGGGCGAGGCCTACGATGCGCGGGCCGAACTGGGCGACTGGTCGGCGCTGGGCTTCGACGCGAAGGCGTGGGAGACCGCGGTACCGGCGGGAGCGAATCCGCGGCTGAAGGCGTTGTATTCCGATGCAGGCGGCCGGCGGGAGGTCGATCTCGGCTTCGTCCCGCCCGCGATCATGCAGGCCTATTCCGCGCCGCCGATTCGCGTCACGCAGGAACTGCCCGCGCGCCGCATGTCGGAGCCGAAGCCCGGCGTGTACGTGTTCGACCTGGGGCAGAACTTCGCCGGCGTGGTTCGCCTCAAGGTCCGGGGCGCCGCGGGCACGCGCGTCCAGCTGCGTTTTGGCGAGATGCTCCACCGCGACGGCATGATCATGACGGAGAATCTCCGCCGCGCGCGCGCCACCGACTTCTACACGTTGCGCGGCGATCCGGCGGGCGAGACGTGGTCGCCGCGCTTCACGTATCACGGATTCCAATATGTCGAGATCACCGGTCTTGCGGCCGCCCCGGGGCTCGATGCCGTCACCGGTCTTGTGCTGCACAACGACACGCCGCTCACCGGTGGCTTCGAGTGCAGCGATCCGATTTTGACGCAGTTCGGGCGCAACGCCCAGTGGACGCAGCGCGCCAACTTCGTGGAGATTCCGACCGACTGTCCGCAGCGAGACGAACGCCTCGGCTGGATGGGCGACGCCCAAGCCTATGTGCGAACCGCCAGTTTCAACGCGGACGTGGCGGCGTTTTTCACCAAGTGGATCGACGACGTCGGGGAGGCGCAGCGCAGCTTCGGGGCTTATCCGGACTATGCGCCGTATCCGATGACGCATGGCAGCGCGGGGAAGAGTTTCGGCACCGGGTGGACCGACGCCGGAATCATCTGTCCGTGGACGATCTGGCAAACCTACGGCGACACCCGCCTGATCGAGCGTCATTGGAATTCCATGACGCGCTTCATGGAGTGGCGTCATGCCAGCACCACCGTCGAAGGCCTGGGCACGAGTCTCGGCAATCCCTGGGGCGACTGGCTCAACGTGAAGGAGGACACGCCGGTCGAGTTCATCGACACCTGCTATCATGCGCTCGACTGCACCCTCATGGCCGAGATGGCCGCCGCGATCGGCCGGCCCGTGGAGGCGGCGAATTACCGCGCGCGCCGGGCGAAGACCCAGGCGGCGTTCACCAAGGCGTACCGGAAGGCCGACGGCACCCTGAACGTGGCTACGCAATCCGCCTACGTGCTGGCGCTCTGGGTCGGGCTCGTGCCCGAGAAGGATGTGCCCGCCGCGACGGCGGCGCTCGTGGCGCGAATTGCCGGGAACGATCACCGCATGGCGACGGGTTTTCTCGGCACGCGATCGCTGCTGCCCGCGCTTTCGGCCCACGGCCAGCACGACCTGGCCACGCGGCTGTTTCAGAGCCGCAAGTTTCCGAGCTGGGGTTACGAAGTCTCGAACGGCGCGAACTCGGTGTGGGAGCGCTGGGACAGCTACACCGCCGAGCACGGCTTCAACGGCGCGAATGGCAACCAGAACGCCGCGATGAACAGCTTCAGCCACTACGCGTTTGGCGCGGTGATGGAGTGGGCGTATCGCGTGCTGGCCGGCATCGATACCGACGGTGCCGGTTACCGTCGCATTGTGATTCGCCCGCGGCCGCCCGCTCCCGGCAGCAATCCCGACCAGACGCCGATCTGTTGGGTCAAGGCGCACTACGATTCGATCAACGGCCGGATCGCGAGTGCGTGGAAGCTCGAAGGCGGTGCGTTCACGCTCGAGGTCACGATTCCCGCCAACACCTCCGCCGTCGTGGTGTTGCCCAAGGCCACCGCGGAACGCACGACCGAGAGCGGCGCTCCGCTCGCGAGCGCGACGATTGCCGGCGTGCGCACGATCACGCCCGACGGCGAAGCGCTGCGCGTCGAGGTGGGAGCGGGCTCCTATCGCTTTGTCGTGCGCGCCGCCGAATGACGCCCGCGGCGATGCATCGTCGATCCCAGTGAGTGCCGACTCCTCCGCCGATCCGAGTGGCAGCGCGCGGCTGCCGTGTCGGACAAAGTTTACGTGGGCGCTCGGTTCGCTCGGTGACAACTACGCCGGCAACACGATCGGCCAGCTGAAGGATCCGGTGTACACGGTTGCGCTCGGAGTGCCTCCGGAAATGATCGGCTGGGCGCTCTCGGTGCCGCTCGTGCTCGACGCGTTCTTCGATCCGGTGGTGGGTTTTTGGTCCGACAATTGGCGCGGACGGTGGGGGCGCCGGCGTCCGTTCATCCTCGCTGGCGCGATTCTGCTGGGCGTGACGATGACGCTCCTGTGGCTGCCGCCCGCCGGCAGCGGATGGAGTCACGCGGCGCTCGCGGCTTACTTTCTCGGCGCGACGATGTTGTTCTACGCCGCGTACAGTTTCTTCCTCGTGCCCTACCGCGCGCTCGGGCTCGAGCTGACGACGGACTATCACGAGCGCACGCGGTTGCAGGGCTGGGGCATGATGGTCGGGTTGATCGGAGGACTCGGACTGCCGTGGCTCTACAAGATTGCGCTCTTGCTCGGCGGCGCGGGCGTGGGATCGACGGCGTCGGCCGACGCCATTCTCGCCGGCGCGCGCTGGGTCGGTGCGGGCGTCGGTATCCTGATCCTGGTGACGTGCCTGGTGCCCGCGCTCGGCTGCCGCGAGCCGGCGTTTCAGCCGTCGCCCTCGAAACTGCGCCTCGGTCCGGCGCTGGCGGCGACCCTGCGCAATCGGCCGTTCCTGCACATGCTCGGCATGAATTTCTTCGCCACGGTCGGGATGTACTCGCCGGTCACGGTGTCGCTGCTGGTGAGCATCTACTTTCTGTTTCAGGGCAACCAAGATGGCGCGGCCACGCTCACCGGTTATCTCGGCATGGCGCAGATGATCGGTTCGCTCGCGGGCGTGCCGATCAACACCGGGGTCTCGGTCCGGCTCGGCAAGCGCGGTGCGGCCTTGATTGCGCTCGGGATCGGAGCGGCGGGATTTGCATCGCTGTGGTGGACGCTGCTGCCCGCGCATCCGTACGCGGCGCTGGCGTCGCAGTTTTTGATCGGCTGGGGCATGCAGGGCGTGTGGTTGATGTCCGCGACGATGAACGCCGACGTCTGCGACAGCGACGAACTCGCCACGGGCCAGCGCCGCGAGGGCGTATACGGGGCGGTGTTTGCCCTGGAGCAGAAGATCGCGTTCGCCGTTGCCGCGCTCCTCGGCGGTTATCTTGTCAGCCGCTGTGGATACGTCACGAGCGCGGCGCCCGCGGGCGAGGTGCAGGCGGCGTTGCGCACCACGCTGGTGCTGACGCCGCTCGTGGGGCTCACGCTCGCGGCGGCGGCCATTGCCACGTATCCACTCACGCGCCGGCGGGTGCTGGAAATTCAAGCGCAGTTGCCGGGCCGGCGGGCGGGGGCACGTTCGCCGTGAAGATTCGGATTCCCTCGACGCAACGCGGGACGTACGTTCGCGGTACGAACTATCCCATGAGAGCCCGTCTGATCGATGTTGCCGCGCGTGCGGGAGTGGCCCCGAACACGGCGTCGACCATCCTCAACAACCGGCCGGACTCGTGGGCGTCAAAGGAAACGCGGGAGCGCGTGCTGCTGGCGGCGAAGGAGCTCAACTACCGCCCGAGCAAGGCGGCGCTGGGCGTGCGGCTTGGGCGTTACAACACCATCGGCCTTGTCGTGCCCGATCTCCACAATCCGTTTTATCCGGTGCTGGCCGATTACCTCGACCAGGCGGTCGCGGCCCACGGCTACGACCTGATCCTGGAACACAGCCGGAACGATCTCGCGTCGGAACAGCACTGTTTTCAGTCGATACTCGATCGCCAGGTCGATGGCGTGGCGCTCATCGTGAGCGACCCCGAGTTGCACCGGCCCTTCCTCGCCGGTCTCGCGGTGAGTGGTCCACCGGCGGTGGCGCTGGCGGCCAAACCCGCGGTGGCGTTGCCGGTCGATGCGGTGGTCAGCGATTTCTCGGCGGGATTTGCGCAGGCGATCGATCATCTCATTGGCCTCGGCCATGAGCGCTTCGCCTTTCTATGCGCGCTGGCCAAGGGCCAGGACGACGGCAACCGGCAGGAGTTGTTTCGCAGCCTGCTTGGCGCGCGGGGCATCGCGCCGGAGGCCATTTCGTTCGTGCGCTGCGAGCATCATATCGCGAGCGCGCGCGACGCTTTTCTCGGTCTGCTCCGGCAAACGAAGTCACGCCGGCCGACGGCGCTGATTGCCATGAACGATCTGTCGGCGATCGGTGCGATGCGCGCGGCGGCGGATGAGAAACTCGTCGTGCCGCGCGATCTCTCGGTCATTGGCGTCGACAACATTCCGCTCGGCGAATTCCTGCCGGTCGCGCTCACGACGATTGCGCAGCCGATCCAGGACATGGTGGCGCGTACCGCCGCGCTGCTGATCCAGCGCATCGAGGGCAAGGCCGCGACGCGACCGACGCAGACGGTGTTCTCCACCGAATTGCTGCTGCGCGAAAGCACGGCCAAGCCGCCGCGCCGCTGACTCGTTTACGCGCGTTCAGGGCGCGTACGTGTACCGATAGAAAAAGCGTCCGTTAGGCGCGGCGTCGCCCTGATCATAGGCGTGCATCGGATCGACGGCGAAGTCGCAGTGATCGGTCCACTTGAAGTCTACGCTGAAACCGCCGGCAGGGAGGCCGAGCTCCGCGCGGGCGATGCTCACTTCCACGTGCCGATCGGCCACTCGCGCCCGCGCCGTCGCCACCGTCGTCCACGCCCCCGAGCCGACGCGGGTTTCGACGCGTGCGTCGGTGCCCAGCCGATTCACGACGAAGGCGGCCGTTGGGGTCTTCACGTGCAACGTCAGTCCCTCCGGCAGGGCGTCGCCCGGCAACGGCGCCTGGGTTTCGAGGTAGAAGTAGACGTGGGTGGCATCTGTTGCGACCTTGGCGCGGACGAGATCGTGACGGCCGGAGTGGTTCTCGTACCGGACGAAGCGGCCCCAGCCGTGGTGATCCCGCGGGGCGGTGTCGCCCGCATCGTCGAGATAGGTTGGGGCAACCGCGGTCCAGTCGTCGAAGCGTCCGTCGATGGCCACGGTAGTCGCGGTGCTGGCCACCGGGGCGGGACGCGCGCCTTTGTATCGGCGAATCTGTGACACCAGCTGCAGATAGTAGTTGTCCTCGAAGCCGCCGCGCATCGGCTCGAGGTCGCGGCTGAACTCGGCGTTGTAGGCGTCGACGAAGAACGTGTCGCCCTTCTTCACGGGCTGCCCGAGCATGAACTTGGAGCGACCGTCGACGAAGCGCATCGCGACCCACTCGTTCCAGCCCGTGACGAAAACGAATTCCGGGTCGACGGCGATCGCGCGATCCCATTGTTCCTGGAAGAAGAGTCCGGCGCCGGATTGCTCCCCGCCCGGCGGCGGTTGTTTGCCGGCGCGATAGCTGCGGCCGATGTTCGCGATCGGATGCTGCGCGGCGGCGACGGCAATCTGCTCAGGCCGCGTCGCCGACTCGTGCCAGCCGAAGCTCTGCGGGTGGTGATCGATCCAGGGCCACTTGTCGCGGCCGTCGCCGAACCACGCGCCGGGTTTGCCGCGGGTCCAGGCCCAGGATTCACGCACCGTGAAAAACTCGCGCTGCTCCGGCGTGAGTTCGGCGGGATTGGCGAGGAGGAGCGGTTTGCCTTTCCAGAAAAACCAGAGATCGCGATGCAGGTTGCGTTGGAAGAAGTCCGTGTAGAGCTGGCTCGCGACCTTTGGCGTGCCGGAATGGAGAAGAAACGAAATGGCCGGCGTGGTCCGGCCCTGCGCGCGCAGCTCGGCGAAGATCGTGGCGATGGTGACGACCGTCGGCAGGTAGGCGCGCGCGTTCGTGACATCGAAGATGATCACGTCGACCGCGGCGTCGGCCAGTAGCTGGGCGTGTTTCCGGATGATCCAGGCGTCGTTCGACACGTAGTAACCGAAATGCGGCTCGCCCCAGTGGTGAAACGCCCCGGGCGGTCCGAATGCCGGCGCGGCCGGATTGGCCGCGATGAGCCGGGAAATATCATACGGGCTCGCAGTGTCGGCTTCGGTCGGCGGATGCACGCTCTGATCAGGCGTGGCCTTGTTGCGATCGTAGCCGTGCGCTCCGAGCCAGATGAAATAGAAAAGACCCACGTAGCGATCGCGCCGCGGCGCGGGCGCCACGCCGGGTTCGGTCACGCGTCGGTCGAGCGCGTCCGTCGCGACCCACGTATCCGCTTCGTTCGCCGGCCAGAGCGAGGGCGTGGTGAAGCGCGCACGTTCAGCCGCGGAATCTGCCGCCGGCGCCATGCCGGCGGAGGCGGCCCAAAGCGCGACGACGAGGTGGAAATGAAAGCGGGGCATGAGGCGGAAGCAGCCGAACGAGTGACGCAAGGGATGGCGGAAGTGCTGCGTCCATTCGAAGCGGCTCGCGTGAAAACGCGAACGACTTCGGGTCGCCTTCACGCGGGTGGACGGCGTGCGCCTGCAGACTTTGTCCGACATCAGAGGCCGAAGATCCATTTTTGCCGGGAAGAAATAGGGAAGAACGGGTGGGCGCGGGTGACGATTACATCGCCGTCAGGGGTTTCTGGTTGCTGTCGAAACGGGTGCGCGCTGAGTCGACGGTGTCAGTCGTTTTTCCCCAGGTTAGAATGAAAGTGAAAGTCAGTCCTTTGAAATCATGAACCCACACCCACTGATTCCCACGCTCTCCTCCGCTGGTTCCCGCCAGCTTGAACCTCAATTGATCGCGACGTCCCGGACGTGCGGTGCCAAGCGTCTGCTTGGGGTTGCCGCCGCGAGCGTTGCTCTTGCTCTCTCGGCGCATGCTGCTGCGGCCTGGCAGGTCGTGGCGTCGGGCCTCAACAATCCGCGCGGGCTGGATTTTGCACCGAACGGCGCGCTGTTTATCGCCGAGTCGGGCACGGGTGGCGACGGCCCGGAACTCACGGGCGCCGAAGGTCCGGTGAAATTTGGTCTCACCGGTTCCATCACCCGGCTTTGGAAGGGCACGCAGGAACGGATTGTGACCGGCCTGCCGTCGCTTGCCGGCGAAGGTGGATTCGCCGCCTCCGGTCCGTCGGGCATCTCGTTCGGTCCGCTCGGCCATGCCGTGTTGACCATCGGCCTCGGGCAGAATCCCGCCGTGCGCGACGCGAAGTTGGGCAGCGCGGGCGCGGGCCTCGGTTCGTTGTATCAGCTTAACCAGAACGGCAAACTGAAGCTGCTCGCGGACGTGGCGGCGTTTGAGGGCGTGACGAATGCGGACGGCAAGCTTCCCGACAGCAATCCGAACGGCGTGTACGCCGATCACAGCGCCACGTTTGTGGCCGATGCCGGCGCCAATACGCTGGTGCAGATCAACGCGAACGGTTCCATGTCGATTGCGGCCTTCTTCCCGGAACGTCTGGTGCCGAAGCCGCCGTTCATGGGCCCGGGCCTGATGCCGATGCAGGCGGTGCCGACGAATGTCGTTCGCGGTCCCGACGGCGCGCTCTACGTCAGCCAGCTGACGGGCTTTCCCTTCCCGGTCGGTGGCGCGCGGGTGTACCGCGTGGTGCCGGGTTCGGCTCCGACGGTCTACGCGGAAGGTTTCACCAACATCATCGACCTCGAGTTCGATGCGAAGGGGAATCTGTACGTGTTGGAGATCGATGCAAACGGTCTGCTCGCGCCGGAGGCCACCGGTCGTCTCGCCCGGGTCAACGCCGCGGGTGGTCCGGTTCAAACCATCGCATCGACCGGCCTCGTGATGCCGGGCGGTCTCGCGATCGGGCCCGATGGCGGAATCTATGTGACGAACTTCAGCACGTCGCCCGGTGCCGGCGAAGTCGTGCGGATTCAGCCCTGATCGTTCCGACTGATTTGGGCATTCGGGCCGCGGTTCCGGGCAACGGACCGCGGCTCTTTTTTGCCCTCGTGGGCGCAGGCGGCGCACCGGGGAGTGCGTTATACCAATCGCTCTTTGCCTTTGGACTTTAGCCGTGGCTACGAGCGCGAGCGAGTGCCGTTCGGCCACTCGCTCGCGCTCGTAGCCACGATCGATCCAGAAGTCCAAAAGCAAGGAGCGATTGGTATTATTTTGCCGGATGGGCCTTGGCCCATTTCGCGTAGTGATCGAGCGCGCGCTTGGGGCTGTCGCCGAACCACGCGTAACCGTTGCGCCGTTCCTGCGAGATGTCGTCGACGCGATCGTGAATCGTGAGATCGCGATCGCCGAAGAGCGGACGATCCGAGCCGATCTCGACGTAGCGCGGCCAGAGCGGACCGGCACCAGGGGCGGGCAGGAGTTTGCGGCCTGAGCCATCGGGAGCCGGCTTGAACGCGACATCGCGCAACGGCGTCTTTTGAAACCAAGCGGCGGCGGCGTGCACCGCCGTGACGACGTCCGGCGTCGGGTCGGCGAGTCCCATCAGGTAGAGCATGATACCCGCGCTTTCGCCGCTGGCCTGCGATGGCATCTCGTAGTTGCGGGCCCCGCACGGCGCGAGCGTGAGCATGTCGACCTGCTGGCACCACACGGTGCGGCGACCGCCGACCACGATCTGGCTCGCGAGGATGCAGCTGAGACCGCGTTGCTGGCTCGCGGCGGCGCGGTCGCGGAGATCAGGCGTGACGAACGCGAAGGGCGGCCGGCCGGCGGCGACGTGGCCCAGCAAGGTGAGCACATTGGTGAGCGCGCCGTCGTTGAACGTGATGGCGTCGTGATAGCCGCCCTCGAGCGGGAAAACCTGCGGCCAGCCGCCGTTGGGATACTGCGCGTGAAAAATGTACTCCAGTCCGCGGGCGAACGCCGCGCGCCAGCCGGCGGTGCGCGGCAACTCCGATCCCACGGCGGTGATCGTGCGCGCGAGAAACTGCAGCTGGCTGATCGTGGCGTCGTTGTCGAACGTGCCGACGTAGCCAGCCTCGTAGCCGTAACGCTCGCCCGGCCGGCGCGGTGCGAGCGTGTGGTTCGTGTTCTTGTTCCAGCCGCCCGCGGGCGTTTGGAACGTCACGACGTTGTCCGCGGCCTGCGCGGCTTCGTCGCCGGCGAACCAGGCGTTGTCCCGGTTCAGGGGCAATCCGCGGCCGCGGCCCGGGACCAGCGGTTCCTTCAGGCCGGCTGCCTTGAGTTCCGCCGCCAGCGTGGCCTGGTCGATCGCGTGCAATTTCTGGGAGCGTTGGAGATAAACGTCCCACGCGGGGCGTTGGGCGGCGGGCAGGCTCGCGAGGCGATCGCGGGTGAGGGGCAGCGCCGGCGTGTTCGTTCCGATGACGGCGGCGGGGAGTGGCGGGCTGATCAGCGCGACCAGCAAGGCGAGCGGGAGGAGACGAAGGTGCATGATGGGACGGGCTTGCCCGGCGAGACGTGTGACGGCGGTGGTGGTTTCGCGATATGACGGGGCTTGCGCGGTGGAAGCGATTGGGGAATTGGCGGAGGCGACCGGGGGCGGTCGCGGTCCCAGGGGGCGAATCGATCTTTTGGAGGTCACGTTCGGCTGGTGTGCGTCTGGGGCCCGGCCATGCTCGCGGCGATGAATGCTTCACTTACCGCTCCCGCGGCACGTCCGCTCCCGCTCGCTGGCCAGACGGCGATTGTCACGGGCGCGAGCCGCGGCATCGGTCGCGCGATCGCGTTACGGCTGGCGCAGGACGGCGCGGCGGTGGTGGCGACGGCGCGCAACGCCGACCTGTTGCGCACACTCGCAACCGAGATCACGGCCGCCGGCGGGCGCGTGGCCACGGTGGCGATGGATCTGCGCGAAGCGGCTGAACCGGCGCGGCTCGTGGCGGCGGCGATCGAGGCGTTTGGCGGCATCGATGTGGTGGTGAACAATGCCGGCGCGACCAAGCGCGGAGATTTTCTGGCGCTCCCGGATGCGGATTGGATCGACGGCTTTGCGCTCAAACTGTTCGGGGCGGTGAGACTGACGCGCGCGGCGTGGCCGCACCTCAAGGCGCGGCGCGGTTCGCTTCTCAACATCTCCGGCGTGGGCGGACGGACACCCGGCCCCGAGTTCACGATCGGCGGATCGGTCAACGCCGCGATGCTGGCGTTCACGAAGGCCATGGCCGACGTGGGCGTGCGCGATGGCGTGCAGGTCAACGCGATCAATCCCGGCTACATTCGCACGGATCGTCTGCAAATCCGTCTCGAGAAACTGGCGCGCGAACAGGGCGTTGACCTCGTTGAGGCGGCGCGACGGATCGTGGCGGCCGACACCATCGTGCGCATCGGCGAACCGGAGGATGTCGCGCAGCTCGTCGCTTTCATCGTGGCGCCGGCCTCGCGGTTTCTGCACGGCGCGATTGTCGATCTCGACGGCGGCCAGACGAAGACGTTGTAGGCAGGGCGTGCTACGCAGTACGACGCGCGGCGTGGCAGCTGTTCCCAGCAATACCTCTTCGCGTGGGAACGTCAGCAGGGGCGAGCCGCAACGGAATAGATTAATTCAGAAGCCAGGAAACCAAGAGGAGACGCTGAGTTTAGACAGAATGGACAGAATTCACGGAATCTGCGGCCTGGGATCCTATTCATTCCGTTCCATTCTGTTCATTCTGTCCAAACCCCGGCGGGTGTACCGCCACGGAAAATGCGGCGACGGTTAATTCAAAAACCAGGAAGCCAGGGCGCGCGGTGACAGGACGGGCGGGAAAGCATCGCCTCCGGCGCTCCGACGCGTTTGCTGGCGTCATGTTCGTGCCCCGCGGCGTCCATCTGCTTATTCCCAATGTTGTGATCGCGTGGGCGCTGGCTGGTGCGATCGGGCGCGCGGCGCTTGCGCCCGCAGCATCCGCCGCGAGCCTGCCCCTGCTGCGCGTGAGCGAGAATCAGCGGTTCCTCGTGACGGATCGGGGCGCGCCGTTCTTCTGGCTCGGCGACACCGCGTGGGAGTTGTTTCACCGATTGAGTCGTGAAGAAGCGGATACGTACCTGCGCACCCGCGCCAGCCAGGGGTTCACGGTCGTGCAGGCGGTGGTGCTCGCGGAATTCGAGGGCCTGACGGTGCCGAATGCGTATGGCCACCTGCCGTTGCTGAATCAGGATCCGCTCACGCCCAATGAGCCCTATTTCGAGCACGTCGACTGGGTGTTGCGCCGCGCGGCGGAACTCGGGCTTCAGGTCGGCTTGCTGCCCACCTGGGGCGACAAGTGGAACAAGAAGTGGGGCGCGGGGCCGGAGGTCTTCACGCCGGCCAACGCGCGGGCCTATGGCGAATGGCTGGGCCGGCGCTATGCCGGTCAGGCCATCGTTTGGATTGTGGGCGGCGATCGTCCCATCGAAACCGATACGCACAAGGCGATCATCCGTGCGATGGCGCAGGGCCTCCGCGCCGGCGACGGCGGCCGGCACTTGATCACGTTTCATCCCAGTGGCGGTCGCGGATCGGCCGAGGTGTTTCACGACGAACCGTGGCTGGACTTCAACATGCGGCAGAACGGCCACGGCGTGGAGTTTTCCGAGCGCTACGCCAAAACGCGCACCGACTACAACCGCACGCCCGTCAAACCGGTCATCGACGGCGAGCCGGTGTACGAGGATCACCCCGTGGCGTTCAAGGCGGCGACGCTTGGGCACACGACGGCGACGGATGTACGCCGGCCGTTTTACTGGGACGTCTTCACCGGCGCGTTTGGCCACACCTACGGCCACCACTCGGTGTGGCAGATGCTCACGCCCGATCGCAAACCGATCAACGCTCCGTTGATGTCTTGGCGGGAGGCACTCGATCAGCCGGGCGGAAAGCAGATGCAGCATGGCCGACGCCTGCTGGAGTCGCGGCCGTTCCTGACGCGGATTCCCGCGGACGATGTCATCGTGCCGGCCGCGGTGCCCACGGCGGTGCCGGGCGAAGGGCGCTACCGGTTTGTCGCGACGCGCGATCAAGGCGGCAGCTACGCGATGGTTTATGTGCCGGCGACGCGCCGCTTCACCGTGCGCCTGGCCGCGGTCAACGGGCCGGTGGTGAACGCGTGGTGGTTCAACCCGCGCACGGGAGGGGCGGTCGCGGCGGGAACGTTTTCCCACCGCGGTCCGCAGGAGTTCACGCCGCCGCAACCCGAGGACGATCTCGACTGGGTGCTGGTGCTGGACGATGCGACACAACAATTTCCTCCGCCCGGCCAGCTGCCGTCGTCCTCGAGCGTACAGCGCGTCCGCTGAGGAGGCGTTGCAGGATTGGGTGCGCCGGGTGGCCTGCCGCTCGTCGCTCGACCCGCTGCCCACCGCGGCTTACCTTGCCGCGTTTCTGCACGTGCCTCTTTCCTCTGCTTCATGTCTCCCTCCGCTCAGCGAAGACTGCGCGCCATGAGTACCGCGCTCATCATCGGTGTCGCGCTCGCGCTGGCAGGAGGCCTGGCGTGGTGGGTGGCCCGCTTGGAAGCCAGCCGCGAACGGCAGCCGACGCCGTGTGATGCGGTGCTCGACGCGGTGTTCGCTCAAGGCTCGGCGACGAAGTCGGATGTCGAGCTCCTCCCGTTGCTGTTGAAGCACCGGCGTGAATGCCTGGGCGATCCCGGGTTTGTGGATCAGGTGCGGCGATTGCTGCTGTCCACTCAGCGGGTCGATCAGGCGCGCGCGTTGCTCAAGGATGCGGAATGGCAGGGGACGTTCAAGCCGGACGAACTCAAGGCGCAGGTGGCGTGGGTGGACCTGACCGCGGCGCACGTGGCGTGGTCGGAGGGAGAAGAAGCGAAGGCGAAGACGATTCGCGCGGGCGCGGTGGCGGTGACGGAGAGTCTGCGGGAGAGCTGGCCCGAATGGTCGGTGCCGTACCGGATTCTCGAGGAGGCCGATGGATTCGTGTGGGTGAAGTCGCCGTCCGATCCCCGGACCGACTACCTTCAGCTCGAACGGCAGGCCCGGCGGCGGTTGTGGACGGGAGCGTGGGTGCGCAGTCTGCAGGACTGGCAGCCGTTGGTGTTTGTCTTTCTGGTGGCCGCGACGGGGCTGCTCGCGCTGGGAGCAGGCCTGCGCGGTGCGATCGCGGCGCGGGAGCTGACGCGGCTCGACGTGTCGTCCATTGCGTCAGCCCAAACTGGATACGTGAAACTTGAGGGAAAGCTGCAGGCTGCGGCCAGGGTTCCGGTCCTGCTGGCGCCCTATTCGAAGAAGCCGGTGGTGTGGTACGAAGTGGCGACCGTCAGCGGCTTCAAGTCCAGCGGCACCCAGTACGATCGTTCCGAAGCGCCCTTTGTCGTGCGCGATGCCTCGGGCGAGGCGGTGGTGGTGCCGGCTGGGATCACCGTGCGCACGCGTCACACCGACGGCCAGCTTGGCGGTACGTTTGGGACGAAGACGGTCAAGCGGGTTCATGAACGCGTCCTGCAGGCGGGCGATGAGGTCTGCGTGCTGGGGGAGCTGACGGACGAGGCGGGGCCGAATGGCAATCGGGTGCGCACCCTGAAGGTGGCCGGCAACGGGCGGCAGCTGCTCGTCTCGAATTACAGCGAGGCCCAGCTGGTGTTCACCGAGCGACTCTGGCTCTGGGTGGGCCTGGGCGTCGGCACCGCGAGCATTCTCGTGCTCCTGTGGTCGTATCAGCAAAGGTACCACGTGATCGCGCTGCCGGGCCTGCTGCGGTAGCCGGGGCCGCTCGAGGCTGGCTGCGCGGCCTATTCGTCGGCCCGCCCGGCGTCGCGCTTCACCACCGTGTGCTTCTTGATGAAGTCGGGATCGATCTCGATGCCGGAACCGGGGCCCGTGGGAACCGTCACGACGCCGCCGTCGGTCTTCAATGACGACGTCTTGCATTCGAAGGGGATCGCCTGGCTGAGGCCCTTGAACTCGTGAAACGGTCCGGCGTTCGCGATCGCGGACACGAAGTGAATCATGTAGAGGTAGCCGAGGCCGCCGGAAATATGCGGTACGCACGTCTTGCCCATGGCGGCGGCCATGCGCGCCACCTTCGTCGAACGAATGAGTCCGCCGAAGTAATACACATCGGGCTGGACGATATCCAAGCCGTCGTTCGCGATCAGCCAGCGGAACGCATGCAGGCTGGCCTCCTGCTCGCCGCCTGCGACGGGCAGGCCCACGGCGTCGGCCACAGCCTTGGTTTCCTCGTACCAGTCGAACGGCACGGGCTCCTCGTAGAAGGCGAATTTGTACTCCTCGAGCAGCCGGCCGAACGTGATGCCCTCGGCGACATCATAGGAGCCGTTGGAGTCCGCGTAGCACACCATGCGGTCGCCAAATTCATTTCGAACCATCGGTATCAGCTTTTCGGATCGTCCGGCGGGAAACTCCGGATGGCTCATGCGGCCGCCGATCTTGATCTTGAGCGCGCGGGCCTGTGATTCCTCCACCTGCCGCTTCAGGTTCCGCATCACCTCCTCCGCGCTGTTGTCGCGCTCGCCGTTCGCGCGGTACACTTGGACCGTCGGGTGGTGGACGGTGTCGCTGATCAGGAGGCCGAGCGGCTTTTGCGCGATGCGCCCGAGCAGATCGAGGACGGCAAACTCGATCGTCGCCATCGGCACCCACAGCGCGAGGCTCTGGAGCTTGTAGTTGCTCTGGTGCACGTAGGCTTCCTCCATGACCGCCTCGAGGTCGCGGGCATCCTTGCCGATGAAGAAGGACTGCAGCCGGTTCACGTGAATCGGATACGTGGACATCATCTGGGAGTTGTTCGAGACCGAGATGCCCTCGGCTCCGTCCTTCGAGCGCACGCGACACAGGAAGCTGTGGTTGAAACGCAGGAGTTCCATCGACGCGATCAGGACGGGCGAGGGAAACAGCTCCCGCCGGAGCACCGGCTTTTTGAGCGCGACGTCGAGTTGGGCGTAGCGCGCCTCCAGGCTTGCGGTGGAGCGGGCGGCGGCGCGGGCGCGCGCCGGCAGGGCGGCGGCGGCGCTGCCGGCGAGCGCGGTGGCGAGGAAGTGACGGCGATTGCTTTTCATGGGAGCGTGGGGGCGACGAAGAGAATCGTGAGCGGGGAACGCCGGCACCGCGGGGTCGGGGAGAGCGGGGAAGGGGGCGACGTAGCCATGGGAACGGAAACCACCGCGTTGGCGACGGGAAATCCTCCGGACTGAACCGGTGCGGGGGCCTGAGCGGCGGTCCGCGCGAAAGGTCCGAAATCACGGTCCGTCAACTCGAATTTGAAAGCGGGCCGGATTCACGTTTCATTTGCCGTCCAATTGTGTCGTTCTGATGACGTCCGACGAAGCGAATCCCGATGCCTACCGTTGACCCTGTGCTCTCCCGTCAGCGTCCGATGCTCGAGAAGATCATCGCGGACGAAACCTGGCTCGAAGGTGAGCGACGCGGACGTCCGGTGGAACCGACCGATCCGGTAGTCCGGCATCACGTGTGTAGCGTCGTCCTGCGCGTGGGGGCCGATTTGCGCGAGCGTGCGATGCGGGAGCTGGCCGCCGAAAATCAGGCACGTATCGGCGAGATCTCTTCGCCGCCAGATCGCAGCAGCGCGGCCGCTTGAACGTGGCCGGCGGGGTCAGGCGGCGTGGCCCGGCGGGCGGCCGCGGACGCCTTCCAGCACGGGACTCACGTCGGCCACCGGCCGCACTTCAACCGTGAGCCCAAGCGGGAGACCGGGACACATTTGGGCAATGGCCGTGGCCTCATCGATGTCCGCGACCGTGAGAAAAAAATAACCGCCGATCGCCTCCTTGGCTTCGGCGTAAGGGCCGTCGGTCACGCGTTCGCCACGTGCTCCCGCCACCACGCGGCCTTGTGGCGCGAGCGGTCGTCCGTGCTGCACCTTACCCTTGGCGGCGAGCCCGTCGTACCAGTCGTTCCATTGCTGCGTGAGCTGGCGACGTTGTTCCGGCGAGAGATGCGCGTGGACGTCGGCACCGGTGTTGCGAAAGAGCAGCAGAAAGGGGGCGGCGGGCGGAGTGGGCATGGGAGGAAAGGGAGGAGGGAAGGGACGGAGCCGGGGTTGCGACGATCGAGGGGAGTTCCGATGGACAGAACGGATCCGGCCCGGCTCCCGGGTTTTCCCGCGCGGTTGTCAGCTGTTTTGGGCCACCGTTTCGAGCTGGGAGGCGCACTGGCCCCAGCCTTGGTGGAAACCCATTTTCTCGTGTGCGTCGCGATCGGCGACCGACCAGTGCCGGACGCGCGCGGTGTAGCGCGTGGTGCCGTTGCCGGCGTCTTCGAACGTCAGCACCCCGGTCATGAACGGCTTTTCCGATGGCTCCCAGGCAGTGGTGAAAGCGTCGGTGAACACCAACCGCTCGTTCTTCACCACCTCGAGGTACACGCCGCGATTGGGAAACTCATTGCCCTGCGGATCCCGCATCACGATCAGGCTCGCTCCGCCCGGCCGGAGGTCCAGCTCCACCCGCGGCGTCGTCCACGGCTTCGGCGCGAACCACTGCTGCATGAGGGCGGGCGTGGTCCATGCCGCGTAGACCTTTTCACGCGGGGCGTTGAGGATGCGGGTGAGGACCAATTCACGGTCAGAGGCAGGAGCGATCGAAGTCGCGTCGGCGGGCGGATTTGAACTCATGATGGGTGGAGGCGGGATGGAAATGATAGGGGTCCTCTCCTGCAACGAATGAGACAGGTGGCGACGGACACGGTCGCGACGGAATCATCGTGGGCGTCGCCCGAGCAAGAATGGGTCGTTCAAAGCCAAGCAATGCGGAGCGTCCGCGCGGCATTTGGACGATAGTAATTCGCACGATGCGCAGTGCGTGTCGCGCACCCTCTCCCATGAAAACCACCCGCAGGTTTCGTCCCTCCTGGTTCATGCTGGCGATTGCAGCCGCCATCGTCGTCGGTGAAGTCGCCGCCTGGGAATTCACCAGCGCGTACGGGATTCGCATGAATCCCCTCGTCGTTGGCTTCCTGTGCATCGGCCTCGTCGCCGCGATCACGTCCGTCCTCTACGAGGGCATCGACATCGGGTAACGACTTCTCGCCGCCGGTCAGCGCCGGGTTCACCGGCCACATTCCGTTGGGGCTGGCGCGGTGCGCCTGCACTGCAAGTTGGCGGTATCGAATGTGCCTGCGGGTGAGTGGCACTCCGCCCGCACCGGCGAGTTGAGTTCAATCCGCTCCGGTCACAGCAGTCCGCGCCAGGTGGCGGCAAGCCAGGGCGCGGCGAGCAGGAATAGCATGCCGAGGATCAACAGCCGGCCGCGGCGCAGATCGAAGTCGGCCGCAATCCGGTTCCAAGGCAGGTGGAATGCCCAGCGGCCAATGGTCAGTTCGAGTGCGAGCATCAGCCCCAACCACAGCCCGCCGACGCACCAGGCACCGGCGGTGTTGCGCGGGTTGATCCAGGGGAGGGTGACGAAGGCCACGGCGAAAATGTAGAGACAGCTGACGCCGACGCCGATCTGCCGGGCGCGATGATCGCCGACTCGGCGGTTGAGAAACTTCACGCGCAGGATGCCTTGCACCACTTCGCCGCCGCCAATCACCAGCCACACGGCCGCAGCTCGGGCAAGCAGGGCAACATCAACCGCGGCGGGAGTCATGTCAGCGAGTCTGATCGCGACTGGGCGTGAGGGCACGAACGGAATTGTGCGCCTCCGCGATTTTGAATGTACGATTTCCTGCGTCCGATTGCACCCGTCTCCGTCAGCAGGGATATGAACTCAATCCATCCTGAACCTGAAGTTTTGCGAGAAGAGGTGCGCCGGCGGTACGGCGCGATTGCCGGCTCGGATCCGGCTGCGACGGGTGCAGCCGCGGCGCCGACGACCTGCTGCCAGCCGCCGTCATCCGGAGCCGCGGCCCCGGGCTGTGGTTGCCAATCTGATACGCAGGCCCGCGCGCTCGGCTACTCGGCCGGCGACGTGGCCGGCGTGCCGGCGGGCGCCAATCTCAACCTGGGCTGCGGCAATCCCGTCGCGCTGGCTTCGTTGCAGCCGGGTCAGACGGTCCTCGATCTCGGCTCGGGCGCCGGCTTTGACGCCCTGCTCGCGGCGCGGGCGGTCGGTCCGGGCGGCCGGGTCATCGGGGTGGACATGACGCCGGAAATGGTCGCGAAGGCCCGCGCCAACGCCCGGAAGGGCGGCTTCGCGCAGGTGGAATTTCGGCTCGGTGAAATCGAAGCGCTGCCCGTGGCGGATGCGTCCATCGATGTCGTGATCTCCAACTGCGTGATCAATCTTTGTCCGGACAAGGCCGCGGTGTACCGCGAGGCATTTCGCGTGCTCCGGCCCGGTGGCCGGCTCGCGGTGTCGGATGTCGTCGCGTACGGGCCGATGCCCGCCGGGTCACGCAGGACCTCGCGTTGCACACCGGTTGTCTGGCCGGCGCGACCGCCCGCGACGATCTCGTGCAGATTCTCGCTGCGGCCGGTTTCACGGACATTGCCGTGCGACCGAAGGGCAATACCGACGAGGTCATCGGCAGTTGGAGCGACGCGCGCCGCTTCGAGTCGCTGGTGTTTGCGGCGGAAGTGACGGCAAACAAGCCCGCAGCGGGATGTTGCGCTCCGACCTGCTGCGCGTGAACTGTGCGCGAATGACTTCTGCCGTCGTGGTGCGACCGATGACCATTGCCGATTTGGAAGCTGCCCGGGCCCTTTGGCGGGAAGCCGAGGGCGTCGCTTTGGCCGTGGGCGACGACGTCGGCACGCTCGCGCGATATCTCGCGCGCAACCCGGGCTTGAGCGCCGTGGCGGTGGAGAACGAACGGCTCGTGGGCGCCGTGCTGGCGGGCCACGACGGGCGGCGCGGTTACCTGTACCATCTCGCGGTCGTGCGCGAGCGGCAGGGCGCGGGCATCGGGCGCGCGCTGGCGGAGTGCGTGCAGAACGGACTGAAGGCGGCGGGCGTGGAACGCATCCTGATTCTCGTGTTGAAGGGAAACGACACCGGTCGCCGTTTCTGGGAGCGGCTCGGCTGGGAAGGTCTCACGTATGCGGAACCCATGGGAATCGATCTATGAGCACGACCTTCGCCACCGCCGCTCCCGACGTTGAACCTGCCGTGGCGGGATTGTGGCGCGAGCTCGCCACGCTCTTGCGCCGCTTCATTCGTGCGCGGACGTCCACGGCGGCGGATTCGGACGACCTGCTGCAGGAAGTCTTCGTTCGTATCCAGAAGCGCCTGCCGCACCTGCGCGATCCCGCGAAACTGCAGGGCTGGGTGTATCGCATCGCGCGCAACACGATCATCGATCACCACCGTAAGCGGCGGCCTGAAAGTCCGCTCGACTTCGAGATCGCGGCGGATGATCCGGCGGGGCAGTCCGCGGTCGATCTGACGCCTGCGCTGCGTCGGTTTCTCGCGGCCTTGCCGGCCGCATACCGCGAACCGTTGGTGCGCCACGCGTTTCAAGGCGAGGCGTTGCCGGAGGTGGCGGCCGCGCTGCGCCTGTCGCTCACGGCAACGAAGAGCCGGGTGCGGCGCGCGCGACTCCTGTTGCGCGAGATGCTCGACCGGTGCTGTCGCTTCGAATTCGATCGGCGCGGTCGGATGATCAATGCGACCCCGCGTGGTGAGTGCGACTGCTGAGCGCGCGCGCGTGGCGCAGGTTCCGCACCTGCTTCACCGCTTCGAGGGCCGCGAGCGGGATGGCGCCGAGCGCGAGCAGCACGAGTCCGTCGGCCAGGCTCATGTAGCCGGTGTGCAGGAAGCGGCCGAGCGTGTCGTTGTGCTGGCTCCAGAATTGGAGGCCGCAGGAGACGAGGACCACGAGCACGAGCTTGAGATTGGTGCGAAGCGAAATGCGCCAGACGGGCGTGGTTTCACTCCGCGCGCCGAAGGACCGTAACAGTTCGGCAAATACCAGCACCGCGAACGCCGCCGCCCGGGCTGTTTCCAATGGCTGCGTTTTCAGCAGATGATGGAAGACGGCAAACGCCACGCCGGCCGTGAGCACGCCGGTGAGCACCATGGTGCGGAGAAAGCCGCGGTCGGTGAGCTTTATGGTGCGCGGCCGCGGCCGGCGCTGCATCACCCGGTGATCGACGGCGTCGGTCGCGAGGCACAGCGCCGGCAGTCCGTCCGTGACCAGGTTGATCCAAAGGAGATGGATCGGCAGCAGCGGCGCGGGCAGCCCGGCGGTCACGCATACAGTCATGAACAGGACTTCGCCGGTGTTGCCGGCCAGCAGGTATTGCAGCGTTTTGCGGATATTGTCGTAAATGCCGCGTCCCGTTTCGACCGCGGACACAATCGTGGCGAAATTGTCGTCGGTGATGATCATGTGCGCGGCCTGCTTCGTGACCTCGGTGCCGGTCCGGCCCATCGCGATGCCGATGTCTGCGCCCTTGATCGCGGGTGCGTCGTTCACGCCGTCGCCCGTCATCGCAACGACGGCGCCGTTTGCCTTCCAGGCGCGGATGATCCGCAGCTTGTGCGCGGCCGTGACGCGGGCGTAGACGGCGATCTCCGCCACGCGGGACTTGAGATCGGCGTCGCTCAAAGCGTCCAGTTCGGCGCCGGTCACCGCGGGTCCGGTGCCGACCGCGAGGCCCAGTTCGTGCGCGATGGTCAGTGCGGTTTGCGGATGATCCCCGGTGATCATCACCACGCGAATGCCGGCCGCATGGCACTTCGCCACCGCGTCGCGGGCCTCGGGTCGCGGCGGATCGTACATGCCGGTCAGGCCGACGAACACGAGATCACGCTCGAGGGTTTCGGCGGTAGCGTCGGCCGCGGGCAGGGTGCTGAAGTCGCGGTGAGCCGACGCCAGCACGCGCAGGGCGCGTCCGGCCAGCGCGGTGGTTTGTGCGAGAATGGCGGTGCGATCGGACGCGGTGAGCGGGCGAATGCCCGTGCTGCTGAGAAAACCGGTGCAGCGATCGAGCACCTTGCCGGGCGCACCGTTGACCAGCAGGCGCGGCGTGCCGTCCGGTTTCAACCGGAGCACGGAGCTCAGTTTGCGATCGGAATCGAAGGGATACTCCCGTTGCGCGGGCCACTCCCGTTCGAGTCGGGCGCGGTCGCCACCGGCTTTGACGCCGGCGACGAGCAGGGCGCCCTCGGTGGGATCGCCGATGGTTTTCCACGCGCCCGACTCGTGGGCGAGTTGCGCGTGGTTGCAGCCGAGCAGGACCGACGCGAGTTCCAGGAGTGGTGCCGCATCCGACGCCTCCAGTTTTTTCCCATCGCGGTGCACGGCGCCCTCGGGCCCGTAGCCTTCGCCGGTGACGTCGTAGGAACGTCCCGCCACGTAGAGGACGCGCGCGGTCATTTCGCCCACGGTGAGCGTGCCGGTTTTGTCCGTGCAGATCACGCTCGTGGAACCGAGCGTTTCGACGGCGGGCAGGCTGCGGACGAGGGCGCGGTGACGGGCGAGGCGCAGCACGCCGAGGGAAAGTGCGACCGTCACGACGGCGGGCAGGCCTTCCGGCACGGCGGCAACGGCCAGACCGACTGCGGTCATGAAGAGCTCTAGCGGCGGGTTGCCCCGCGCGAGGCCAATCGCAAACAGGGTCAGGACAATGCCGAGCGTCACCCAAATCAGGATACGCCCGACGGCGTCGAGTTTGCGCTGCAGCGGCGTGCCCGGATCCGACGCGGCGTCGGTGATCAGTCCGGCGATGCGGCCCAGTTCGCTGGCCATCGCGGTGGCGACCACGACGGCCTGGCCGGTGCCGGTGGCGACGCTCGTGCCCATGAAAACGAGGTTCACGCGGTCACCCAGCGGGATGTCGGCCGCGGTGAGGGGCGCGGTGGTCTTCGCCTGCACGTCGGATTCCCCGGTGAGCGCCGCCTCGATGCAGGTGAGTGACGCCGACTGAAAGAGCCGGGCGTCGGCCGCGATGAGATCGCCCGCCTCCAGCGTGAGGATGTCACCGACGACGATATCCCTTGCCGGAATGGATACGATCTGTCCGCCGCGCCGCACAGTGGCCCGGGGAGCGGTCATCCGCTTGAGGGCGGCAATGGACTTCTCGGCGTTGTACTCCTGATGGAAGCCGATGGCGGCGTTGAGGAGCACGATGGCGAGAATGGCGATGGCATCCACCGTCTGGCCGAGGACGGCGGACACGCCACCGGCCGCGATCAGGATGACGATGATAAGGCTCTTGAATTGGCGGGCGAAGATCAGCCACGGGCCCGTGCGCGCGGTTTCCACGAGTTCGTTGGGACCGTTGGCCGCGAGGCGCGCGGCGGCTTCGACGGGGGAAAGGCCCGCCTCCCCGGACTGCAGACGGTTCAGCACCACGGCGACCGGGTGGCAATGCCACGGCTCCGCGGCGACAGGCGGCGGCGCGCTGAGCGGCGGCTTCATGGGCCGGCGGCACGACCAGGGCGCGAGGCTCCCCGCGTGTGCGCTCCGAGGCGAAGCGAGGTGTCAGGCGCTGGTGTCGAGGTCATGCAGGATCTTGGGAGGAAAGGCGGCGCGCAATGCGTTCAACACGGCCAGGACGTCGATCACTTCCTGGGCGATCGCACCGTGAACCGGATTCAGGTGTCCGGTGGCGGCGACGATCATGCCGATCAGGCTGAGCGCCATGCCGCCGACGGCGCTCTGCAATGCGATGGTGCGCATGCGGCGGGCGATGTGCATGAACTCGTCGATCTTCTCCAGCGAGTTGTCGAGCACCACGACCCCGGCGGCGGCGGCCGTGACGTCGCTGTTCTGGCCGATCGCGATGCCAACCGTCGCGGCCATCATGGCGGGCGCGTCGTTGATGCCGTCGCCCACGTAGAGGGTTTTCGCGATCGCGGTTTCGTGGCGCACCAGCGCGAGCTTTTGCTCCGGACTTTGCTCGGCGTGGATTTCGGTGATGCCCACCTGGCCGGCGAGATAGCGGACCTCGGACTCGCGATCGCCCGAAACGAGGAGGACGCGACTGAAATGGTGGCGCGGACCGAGGTGGTGCACAAAAGACCGGCCCTCGACGCGCGGCGCGTCGCGAAAGCGCAGCGTGGCCGCATAGCGGCCGTCGATGGCGACGACGCACTCGAGTCCTCCGCTGACGGCAGGAATGTCGGCCGCGCCGGGTACGCCCTCGATGGTCAGTTGCTGGCGGCTCGTGATTTGGATCGAGTGACCGGAAACCACGCCGCGCAGGCCCTGGCCGGGTTGCTCGCTGACCTCGGTGGCCTCGGCAAGCGTCCGGTCTTTCTCGCGGGCCGCCGCGAGAATCGCCCGGGCCAGCGGATGTTTCGAGTAGCGTTCCAGACTCGCGACGAGTCCGAGCACATCTTGTTTCGACGATCCGGACGGCTCGAACACGTCGGTCAACTTGGGTTCGCCGTAGGTGAGCGTCCCCGTCTTGTCGAAGATCGCCGTCCGACACTCGGCGATCTGTTCGAGTACGACCGGGCTCTTGACGATGATCGCGCGGCGGGCGCACAGGGAGATGGAGCCGATGATGGCGATCGGTATCGCGATGAGCAGCGGGCAGGGCGTGGCGATGACGAGCACGGCGAGGAAACGCAGGGGCTCGCCGCTGATCGCCCACGCGGCGATGCCGAGTGCGAGTGCGAGCGGCGTGTAGAACGCCCCGAGCCGATCTCCCAGCCGGCGCAGGCGCGGCCGGTTGCGCTCGGAGTCGTGCATGACCTCCATGATTTTCGCGAACCGGGAGTCCGCGGCGCGCCGGCTCGCGCGAATGACCAGCGCCGACTCGCCGTTGATCGCACCGGAGAGCACGGTGGAGCCCAGCGTCTTGGTGATTTGGAACGGTTCACCGGTCAGATAGGATTCGTCCATCACGCCGTGGCCCTCGACCACGACGCCGTCCGTCGGACAGGTTTCGTGCGGAAAGACGACCAGCTGATCGTCCACCGCGATGTCGGCGAGCGGCACATCGTCGAGGTGCTCGGCGCGTTTGCGATGACCGACGGCGGGCATGCGGCGGGCGAGCGTACCCAGGACCGACGAGGCACTCCGCAATGCATAACTCTCCAACGCTTCGCCGCCGGCGAGCATCAGGACGATGATGGCCCCGGCGAGGTATTCGCCCAGCAGCACCGACGTCACGATCGAAACGCCCCCGAGCAGATCGGAGCCGAATTCGCGCCGCAGCAGTTTGCGACCGAGATCAAACAGCTGGGGAACTCCGCCGACGACCAGCGTGACCAGCAGGGGAAACTGCCACAGTTCAACCTCCGTGTGACGGTGGTAGCGGAAGAGCAGGTGGAGCCCGATGCCGGCGAGCGCCAGGCCGGCGATCCACGCCGAACGGCGCTGCCAGATCCGGGCGAACGCGCCCATGGGCTGCGCGACCGGCGCGTTCAGGCCGGTCGGGCTGGCGTCACCGGTGCGGACTGGGAGGCGTGGCTGCGTAGTCATGACGTCGATACGCGCCGGACCGCGGGGCGGCACGGGTGAAGCGGGCGGGCTGCCCGGCAGCGGTTCGAGGCGGCATTCTAGCGGATCCCGTCACCGTCACCATGGGGCATTACCCGACCATCGCGCGCCTCGGGCGCGCAGACGCCAGATACGGTCAACACCCCATCGCGACGCGGGATCGCCAGAGTTAGAATGGAGGCGTGAAAACCAATCATCGCGCTTTTGCCCTGCTGACTTTCCTCGGCGTACTGCTGCTCCCCGTACTCACCGGTTGCCAGACCTCCAAAGGCCTTGGCAAGGACGTGGAGAAGCTCGGTGAAAAAATTCAGGAGAAGTCCAAGTAAGCCTGACCGACCGGCGCAGTCGCTGAAAGCAGCACGACGCTTGCGCTCGCGGCGCGCCGGGTAGGGTAACAACCCATAGCCGGCGTTCGTGGCAGCGCGCATTGTCCCATCCACGACCGTGAGGTCTGTTTCGCGCGTCCGGTCGGATCCGTCGACGCCACCTGTCCCCGCACCCTATGAAATCGATCGACGAACTCACCGGCACGCACCTGCGCACGTATACGACGCTCTTCCAGCATCCGCTGTCGCACAATCTCGAATGGCGATCGGTGCGAACCCTGCTCGAGGCCCTCGGCGAGGTTGCCGAGGAGGCCAATGGTAACCTCAAAGTGACACGCAATGGGGATACGCTCGTGTTGCACCCGCCCGTCACGAAGGACGTGGCCGGCGCCGACGAGATCATGGCGTTGCGGCACTTTCTCGAGCGCTCTTCGACGGGTGCGGCGGTGCCGAAGGCGGACGAGGCCAACTGGCTGCTCGTGATCGATCGTCACGAGGCCCGGATATACCGGTCTCTCGCCGCCGGCGCGGTGCCGCAGCGGATTCATCCGCATGCGCCTGCTCTCCCGGTCCGGTCGGCGGCCCTCGCCAAGAGTGCCGAGCGTTCGGTCGAGAATCCCAATCGCTCCAGCTTCTACGAACCCGTGGCCGGTGTGCTGAAAGGTGCGACGAAGTTCCTGGTGTTCGGCAGCGGCACGGGCACGAGCAGCGAGATGGATCAATTCCTCGGCTGGCTGAAACGCCATCAGCCCGCGGTCGCGCAGCGCAACGTGGCCGCCGTGGTCGTGGACGAGAATCACCGGTCCGAGGCCCAGCTGCTCGCGCAGGCCCGGGAGTTGTTTGACGCCTCTGCCAAGCTGCCGACCTGAAGCGGACGAAGGAAGCAGCCGACGGGGAGGGTGGACGGGACGTCAGTTGCATTTGACTGGTCACGTCGGGGCGCGTGGGCGAAGAGTGGCGGTGCGGGATGCGAATCCCCGGCCGCGTTCTCCGCCGGCATCTGGTCTCCACCCCTTGAATACCACGCGACGATCCTTCCTCAAACTTGCGACGCCGGCCCTGACGTTGAGTGCAATCGGGGGCGGGCCGACGCTGGCGGGTGCAGAGGCACGCGGGCCGGCCGCGGATCCTTTGTGCTTCACGAGCGCGCGCGAGCTCGCCCGCGTGATCACGCAGCGCACGCTTTCGGCGCGCGAAGTCATGGCGGCGCACCTTCGTCAGATCGAACGGGTGAACCCGCGGCTCACGGCGATTGTCGCAAAGCTCGACGACGGCGCCTGTATGGCACTGGCGGCCGCCGCGGATGAACGCCAGGCTCGCGGCGAAACGATCGGTGCGCTGCATGGACTGCCGATCGCAATCAAGGACACGGAGCCGGCGGTCGGATTCCCGTTCACCCGCGGCTCGGTTATTTTTCGTCACGACCAGCCGACGGCTGACTCGGTCAACGTCGAACGGCTGCGGCGCGCGGGCGCGCTTTTCATCGGCAAGACCAATGTGCCGGAGTTCGCGATGGGTTCGCACACCTACAACCGCGTCTACGGCACGACCTACAATCCCTACGATCTCACGAGGAGTGCCGGCGGATCGAGCGGCGGAGCAGCTGCCGCGCTGGCGGCCGGACTGATGCCCATCGCGAACGGCAGCGATCTCGGCGGGTCGCTGCGCAATCCGGGTAATTTCAACAACGTCGTCGGCTTCCGTCCGACCGTGGGTGTGATTCCCGCGGCGCCCGTGGCCATGCCGTTTGGGAATCTCGCGGTGAAGGGACCGCTCGCGCGATCGGTGGCGGACATCGCGTTCCTCATGAGTGTCATGGCCGGAGCCGACGCGCGGGACCCGGCGTGTTATCCCTCCGATCCGGCGGTGTTCAATCGGCCCCTCGAGCGGGACCTCAAGGGGGTGCGCGTCGCGTGGTGTCCTGATTTGGGTGCGCTGCCGCTCGATCCTGCGGTGCGGACAGTCCTGGCCTCCCAGCGGGCGGTCTTTGAGCGGCTCGGCTGCATCGTCGATGACGCGTATCCGGACTTCGGTGGCGTGGACGACGCGTTCCTGACGCTGCGGGCGTGGCGTACGTGGAGCACGTGGGGACCGCTGCTTGCGGCCCACCGGCACGAGATGAAGCCCGAGGCGGTGGGCGAGATTGAAGCGGGTGCGGCGGTGACGGTGGCCGAACTCACGCGGGCGATGACCGTCCAGGCACAGTTCATGGAACGCATGCGGGTGTTTCAGGAGAAGTACGAGTTCATCGTGTGCGCGGTGAACCAGGTGCCGCCGTTTGCGGCGTCGCTCGACTGGCCGAAGGCGATCGACGGGACGGCGATGGAGACGTACGTCGCCTGGATGAAATCGGCCTACTGGATCTCGGCCTCGGCGCATCCGGCGATTTCAGTGCCGGCCGGCTTCACGACCGACGGCCTGCCGGTGGGCATTCAGATCGTCGGGCGTTACCGCGCCGATTTTGAGCTGCTGCAGTGCGCCCATGTGTTCGAGCAGGCCACGCAGGTCGGAAAACGGCGGCCCGCGATCGCAGGCTGAGGGCGGGCGCGTCGGATCAACGCGGGAGCACAAGCCGAGCCCGGGAGCGCAGGCGTCACGCTGGCCTGGATACGATGCAGGCGGGACGCCCGCTCGGCCGCGAGACCTACAGCACTTTGGGGCTTTGCGCCTGCGGCGGGGGCGGCAGGCCAAGCAGGGCGGACAGCGTGGCCGCGATGGCGTCGACGCCCACCGCTTCCTTGCGGACCACGCCGGCCGGGACGCCCTGACCAAACCAAAGCTGGGGCACGTGCATGTCGTAGTCGTAGGGCAGACCGTGCGATGAGCCGCCGCCCGTCTTGGTCATGAAGTGGGGCTTGAGCGCGTACACGACGTCACGATCGCTAGCGCCGCGATAACTGCGTCGCATCAGCACGCGCGTGGATTCGCCGGTCATCGGCGTCGCGAGCAATTCCTCGCGGGTGTAAACCTCGGCGATGTACGGGAGTGGAAGCAGCGCGGCCTTGAGCGTCGATGCGACTTCGCCGGCGCTCACATTTTTCGCGGCCAGCGCCTCGGGGCGGACGTGGTAGCCGGCGTTGTCGCGCGTGAACCAGTTTTCGCCCTTGCCCAGCGCGCCGTAGCGCGCGTCGAGCGCCTGCTTGGCGGCGGCGTCCAGATCGCCCACTTTCACCCGGCCGGCCACCGCGGCTGGGTCGCGCGCGAGCGTGCGTTCGGGCAGGGGCGAGACACCGTGGTCGGCGGTGAAGACGAGAACGCATCGCGCCAGTCCGATTTCGCGATCGATGCAATCCAGCAGCGCCGCCACCACGCGATCGATCCGCAGCACGGCGTCCATCACCTCATGACTGTCGGGCCCGAAGGTGTGGCCAGCGGCGTCGATCGAGGAGAAACTCACGCAGAGCAGATCCGTGGCTCCGTTGCGGCCGAGTTTTTCCTCGCGGATGGCGCGCTGCACGAACTCGCCCAGAAACTCGGCGGCAAAAGGTGAGTTGTCGAACGCGGTGAAAAACGCCGGCGTGATCGTGTTCTTTCCGCCCGTGATTTTTTTGGGCAGGGTCCGGCCGAGACCGACGCTGTCACTTTCCGCCGGATCGTCGTCCAAGCCTTGGACCTGGTTGTAGATCGCGACGTCGCGCAGGCGATCCCACGTGCGGCCGAACGTTGCATGTACGCGCTTCTCGGCGTTGAAGGCCTCGACCCAGGCCGGTAACGACTCGCGATAATAACGCGACGTGACGATCTTGCCGTTCTCGTCCCAATAGGCGACGTCGGCTTTTTTGCCGCCGAGCAGAATCGCGGAACGATCCTTGTTCGAGGCCGCGAAGATTTTCGATTTGGCGCCATACTTGGCCTTGAGCTGGTCGCCGACGGTTTCCGCCTGCAGATTGCGCGGCGAGCGGCCGGTCTTCGCCGGATTGGCCACCGCGACCGGCCCGAGTTCGGCGGGCGTGATGCCGACCAGCGGGGCGTCGCGATCCTCGACGGAATTGATCATGTCCCACGTGGCGCGATCGAGCCACTCGTTCGAGCTGATGCCGTGCTCGCTGGTGAACGCACCCGAAAGAATGGATGCGTGGCCGGGAGCGGTCTGGGTAATGGAATGACGCTGGCGGCAGTTGTCGAAATGCGTGCCCCCGGCGAGGAGGCGTTTGAAGCCGCCTTCGCCGAAGTACGGACCGAAGCGCGTGAGGTAGTCGCCGCGGAATTGATCGATCGACAACACGATCGCGAGCTTCGGCGGCTCGGCGACCGCGCCTGGCAGTGCGGCCGATAACGGGAGGACGAGGGCGACAAGGGCAGTGAAACGCATGGAGGAGTGAGAGCGGAAGGCAGGACGTTCGATGCGTCGAGTGCGTTGCGCTGAATGTTTCCAACGATGGTGGGATGGCCTGGATTGGATCGTGGCCGGCCTCGATCGGATTTGCCTGCAGCGACCGGGGGCGGTCGCGGTCCCAGAACCGTTCCTGTTAAGGTGAGTAACGGCGCGCGGCGCGCAGGGACGGCAGGAGCGCTTCGATTCGGCTCCGCGCGCTGCGGAACTGCCGTGGCAGTTGGAGCGTTTGTCCAAGCGCAGTCACCGCCTCGTCCACTGCGAAGCCTGGGGTGTCGGTGGCGATTTCGAAGAGAATCCCGCCGCGTTCGCGATAGTAGATCGACCGGAAATAGTCGCGATCGCGCACGTCGGACACGTGGTAGCCGGCGTCTGCAATCCGACCCTGCATGGCGAGTTCGGCGCCATCATCCGGCACCCGAAACGCGAGGTGGTGAACGGTGCCCGCGCCGCCGGTGCCACGGGGTGCGGAGGGATCGGCAATGACATCGACGAAGTGGCCCGGACCGCCGGCTCCCGCCGTGAAACGGGCGCGGTGGGCGTCGCGGCGCACGAGCGACCAGCCCATCACCGTCGTGAGCAGGTCTTCCGTGGGTCCGGCCTCGCGCACTGTCAGCTCCGCGGTGTGCAGGCCGTGGATTGCGTGCGCCGGGGAAATGCCGGCGCCGGTCCAGCCTGGGCGCGGATCAGCGGCGACGCCGACGATCTCGAGGGGAATCCCGTCGGGATCGCTGAACGCGAGCACGTCCTCGCCGAAGCGGTGGCGCGGCGTCACGGTCACGCCGTGGCGTTCGAGCCGTTCGCGCCAGAAGTCCAGGGCGGCGGCGGGCGCGGCGAGCGTGATGGCCGTGACTTGTCCGGATCCGACCTGGCCGCGCGTGGCGCCCGGCCAGTAGAAGAACGTGACGATCGAGCCGGGCGTGCCGTGCTCGTCGCCGTAGTAGAGATGATACGCGGACGGATCGTCGAAGTTGACGGTATTCTTCACCAGGCGCAGCCCGAGCAGGCCGGCGTAGAAATCGATGTTCGACTGCGCGTCGGTCGCGATGGCGGTGAGATGATGGAGTCCGGTCGGATGGGGCAGGTTCATGACGTGGGTGCGTTGATCGGTTGTGACTCACCTTAACCCAACGCCGCCGCACCTGCTACTGCGCGGACCGGTTCAGGGCCATGCGGGAAGCGCATGACTCTGCTCGGCGAGTGCGGACGCCAGTCGCCGCGGTATCAGAAGCGCGGATGCAGGCTCATGGTCAGAGCCTTTCGTAGACGATCACGCCGTCGTCGCTCTTCCAGGTCATCTGCCGGCCGGAGTAGGTCACGGTGTAGCTGGTGCCGAGGGCGAAGTCGGTGCTGGAGGTCGTCAACCGGCTGCCTTCGACCTTCCACTTGGTCTTGGACCAGAGCTTCTCCTGCATTTTCCGGTAGCCTTCCTCGCAGGCGGCGGCGTCCAGCGAAGCCTTTCCGTTTTCGGCGAACTCATACACGATCTTTGCGGCGCACGGCCGCTGCTTGAGCAGCGCGGCGTGCATGTCCACCTTCTTGCCCTCGATATCCGCCAAGTACGACACACGTTTCCACTTGCCGACCGGAGATTGGGCCAGGGCCGCGGTGGCGAACATCAACATCAGAACGGTGAGGAAAGAAGTCTTCATGGTGGGGGAGAGACGGAGTGTGCGGCCATCGGCCGCATCCTGTCCAGCCACGCGCGCCGGATGAAATGCGACGGTGCCGCCCCGGGAAGCGTTTCGCGATTTGACCCCGTCCAGGTCTAGCCTACAACCGCACCGTCGTCCGGCCAGCGCGGGCCGGCGACGTTGTTTACCTGCGCTTTTTACCCATGAAAACCTCCGCCTTCCTCCTTCTTGCCCTGGCTGCCGCCGTGATGGCGCGCGCCGACGAAAAAGACGGCAAGCCGTTTCCCCTCGGCTACACCGACACGCCGCCGATTTTCCCCGGCAGTCCATGGAAGGTGCACGACCTCGATCGGCCGCGGCCCGTGGCGGTGACGCCCGGGGCGAAATCGGGTGCCGCTCCGGCGGATGCGATCGTCTTGTTCGACGGCAAGAGCACCGCGGCGTTCGTCGGCAAGGATGGCGTGCCGTGCAAGTGGAAGATCGAGAATGGCGAGCTGATCGTCGATGGCGGCGACGTGTGGTCGAAGGAGAGTTTCGCGAGCTGCCAGTTCCACATCGAGTGGAAGTCGGATCCGAAGACCTACGGCAATTCGCAGAAGAAGGGGAACGCGGGCGTGTTCTTCATGGACCGCTATGAGATTCAGATTCTCGACTGCACGAACAACCCCACCTACGCCGACGGCATGTCGGGCGCGATCTACGGGCAGACGCCGCCGCTGGTGAACGCGGTACGGCCGGCAGGCGAGTGGCAGACGTATGACATCCTGTTCACGGCGCCGCGGCTGGAAGCGGGGAAAGTCGTCGAACCCGCTTACGTCACGGTGATCGTGAACGGCATCGTGGTGCAGAATCACACGAAGATTCTCGGCCCGACGCTGCACAAGAAGGCCACGAGCTATGACGGAAAATTTCCGGACAAGGCGCCGTTCCGTTTCCAGGATCACAAGAACACGATCCCGGATCGTTTCCGGAACATCTGGGTGCGTCCGCTCTGAGCGGACGGCGGCGCAACGCGGCGGGCGCCGGTCTAGCGACCGAGCGCCGCCTGCGCGGCTTCAAAGGCGGACTCGGTGTCCACGATCGCCTTTTCGAAGTGTTCCTCCTCCAGGCCTGCGGCCGCGAGTTTCTCCGGCGTGACCTGCCACAGGGCTTCCTCGCCCTGGAAGCTGCGGCAGACGGCCTGCGCCATGCCGTTCGCGACATTGAGCAGCACCGCGAGCGGTTGTTTGATGTCTCCCGGCTCCGTGACGTAGTGGGAGCGGATTGCCCGGCTGATCTCGGCGGGAAACTGCCACTCGTCGAGCAGGATGCCGGTGACCTCGCTGCTCGCGATGCCGAAGACGGCCTTTTCCCACGACAAATAATCCGGCCAGCGCGAGGCGCTGTAAAGGGGGGCGCTGACCACGTGACCGCGGCCCGCGCGATCGAGAATCATGAGACCGACCGAGCGCAGCAGTCCCGCGCAATACGCAACGCGTGGATCCATCCGCGCAGAGCGGGCGAGGGCTTCAGCGGCAAAGGCACCGTAGAGCATGTTGTCGCGCAGGAGCTTTGCGCTGATGTCGTAACATTGCAGGGTGTTCTCGCTCAGGCGGCCGGCGGTGGCCGTTCCCACCAGCTTTAGAATCTCACCGAAGCCGACGCAGTTTACCGCTTCGTCCGGTGTGGCAATGGTGCGGCCGCCGCCAAACATCGGGCTGTTGCTCAACTTCACGATGCGGGCGCTGAGAGCCACGTCGCGACGCAGCTGGGCGGAAATGGCACTGAGCTCGGTATTGGGATCCCGGAGCAGCTCGTTCAACTTGGACAACACGCTCAAGTCCGCCGGCAGGGTCCGCGCGATCTCGAAAATCCGTTCGGGAGAAAGGGCTTGGGGTAGTGAGACAGACGACGCCATACGCACGCATCGGCCCCGGCGAAAAAAACCTTAGGAAAATTGTAGTCTATGGACTACAAATCGTGCCGGCCGATCCTGAAGCGCGGGCTCAGGCAACGCACGCGCTGCCGGCTGGTGACGTCTGGCAGTCAAGGCGTGGGCCGGCGTGCCCCCGGTGCGAGCGGACGACTGCAGCAGATCTTAAAGCGCGAAGATCCGGTCCATCCGCCGGGCCAGGTCGCGGGCCGCGGCCACGTCGGCGGACTGGGTTTCAGGCTGCTCGGAGATCGCCCAACCTTGATAGCCGGCCTGGTCCAGCGCGGCCATCACGGCGGGCCAGCGCGTGTCGCCGTCCAGCAGTTTGGGGCGCGGTCCCGCCTTGCGGCCCGGTTCCACCGGTTGGGCGCTGTAATCCTTGATGTGAATCCGGAGTATCCGTTTTCCGAGGACTTGAATCCACTTTTCGGCCGGGCCGTAGCGGCCGGCGTTCCCGATGTCGAAGTGCCAGCCGACCCACTCGCTGGCGATCGCGTCGAGGTAGTCGACGGCCTGCTGGGGCGTCGTGATGAAATCGTTGCCGACATTCTCGATGGCGATTTTCACGCCGGTCGCCTGCGCCACGGGAATGGCCTTGCGGATCTCTGCGATCGAACGGTCGAAACACTGCTGGTAGGTCACGCCGTTGCGCGCAACACCGGGCACGAGCAACACGCTGGTCGCGCCGTAAGCCTGGGCGTCGTGCAGGCTGTGCAGAAGGCCGTCGAGTCCCACCTGTCGCGTCGCTTCGTCGGGCGCGGAGAGCGGTTTCACCCAGTGCGTGTGACAGCACACGCTCGCGGCCTGGAGGCCGGTGTCCTTGAGCGCGGCCACGACTTCCTCGCGATTCATGCCGCCGAGCGGCTCCACGCCCTCGAAGCCGGCTTCCTTCATGGCGCGCAGTCGCGCGAGCGGTGCGCCCTTCACGCCGATCGTGGAATACATGATCGCCTTGCGCAGGGTGCGCTTTGACGCGGCTGGGGCGGGCGAAACAAACGCGGCGGTCGCGGCGGCACTGGCGGTGAGACTGAGAAAGGTGCGGCGATTCATGGGGTGGAACGAGGGGAGGGGAGCGAGGGTGTGATCGAGGCCACTCGCAGTAAGTTGATGCAAGGTGCGGTGGCGCGCCAGATTTTCACTTAACCGGAGAGTCATCCGGAGTCCGTTCAAAATGCCGCGGGTCTGAGGGTGACGCGGTCGACATCAGGACCATGGGAGGGAGTCACTCGCCGCATGCAGTCGCTGCAGGATCGAAATGAGAGCGTGGAATGCAGGCCGCCCCGCAGGGAGGGAGCACATTTGGCTGGAGTATCTGCGGAGCGCGTTGACGCTCTCGGCCGGAACGCTGGACGGATGCCTCCGCAAGACCCCGAGCAAGCAAGTTGGTTCGCCGCGCACGTGCAGCCGCACGAAGCGATGTTGCGCGCATGGCTGGCGCAGGGCTTCGGGCCGCGGCTCGCAGTCGACGATGTGGTGCAAGAGGCGTTCCTTCGCCTGTTGCGTGCGCGCCAGAGCGGCGAGTTGCAGTCGCCGAAAGCATTTCTCTTCGCCATCGCGCGCAACCTCGCGCTCGACCAGCTCCGGCGCCACGCCGTCTCGCGCACGGATTCGCTAGTGGAAACGGACCTCTCAAACGTCTTGGATGACCATGCCAGCATCCCGGACACCGTCGCGCGGGAACAGGAGCGCGCACTCTTGACCGAGGCCATCCAGTCTCTGCCCGATCGCTGCCGTCAGGTGATGACGCTGCGCCTCGTGTACAGCTTGTCGCAACGAGTCATCGGCGAGAAGCTGGGCATTTCCGATCGCACGGTCGCCGCCCAACTGGCGATCGGCACGAAGAAATGCACGGACTACATGCTCCACCGCCTCGCCGGGCGGAGACCCGCGCGATGAAACGCCCCGAGCCCGATTCACCCGCCGGCGACCGCCGCTCGCAGGCCGCTGCCGATTGGCTCGTGCGCCGCGATCGCGGCCTCACCGCCGCGGAGCAGGACGAATTCCTGCAATGGCTCGCAGCCGATCCACGGCACGGGGAATGGTTCGCGCTGCACCGCGGCGTCACCGGTGATTTCGCGGCACTCGCGCACTGGCGACCCGAACACAGCGCGGAGCCGAACCCCGACCTGCTCGCGCGGCCCCGCCGGGTGGTTCACTGGCTGGCGCCGGTTGCACTCGCAGCCGCCGCGGCGATCGCGGTGGCGTGGGGGTGGTGGCGCGCGTCGCCTTCGTCGGCCGCCTCGTCACTCGTGGCCGATCGCGAACCCGCGCGCCGGCTTCTCGCGGACGGCTCCGCGGTGGAATTGAATCGCGGTGCGGTGGTGAGCGTCGCCTTCACCGCGCAGGAGCGCAGGGCCACGCTGGTGAGCGGTGAGGCCCATTTCACGATCGCGACGAACCCCGCGCGGCCGTTTATCGTGCGGGCCGGCGGCGTCGATGTGCGTGCCGTTGGCACGGCCTTCAGCGTGCGGCTCGAGGCCGGGGCGGTTGAGGTGCTGGTCACTGAAGGGAGAGTGGGGGTGCAGCGCGAAGTCGAGCGGGCCGTCGCAGACGCCAGCGCCGGCACCGTCGCCGCCACCGTCGGAAGTTTGGTCGACGCCGGCCAGCGCGCCACGGTCTCGCTGACGAACGCCGAGCCGCCGCTCATCGCGCCCGCGACTTCGGCCCAGATTTCCCGGCATCTCACCTGGCACCCGCAGTTGCTCGATTTCTCTTCGGCGCCGCTCGCGGTCGCCGTGGCCGAGTTCAACCTCCGCAATCAGGTGCAGTTCGAGCTGGCTGACGCCGATCTCGCCGCGATCCCGATTGTCGCATCGATCCGGTCCGACAACGTTGAGGGTTTCGCGCAGTTCCTTGCCGCCGCGCCCGGCGTGCAGATCGAGCGCCGCGGGCCCAACACGATAGTCGTGCGGCGAAAACGCTGACGCCCGCCGGACGCCCCGGCCGCTCTTGCGCGAAGTGAAACGACACCGCCGCAAACTTTTCTCTAGTGAAAAGGGCGGGCTGAAGCGTCAAGGGGCGCTTGTCCCTGAATTTCACATGTTCCGCCGCCTTCGCACCTGGTTGGGTGCCTGCCTTGGTGCGCTTGTTTTTGCCGGAGCCGCCTGGGCGGCTGATACGGCGCTTCGCTTCGATATTCCCGCAGGAGACGCGGCTGACACGCTCAAGCTCGCCGCGCAACAAGGCGGCCTCGAGATCGCCTTCTTCGCCGAGACCGTGCGCGGCGTTCACACGCCGGCGCTGCGCGGCACCTTCGCTCCGCGCGAAGTGCTCGAACGCCTCGTGGCAGGCACGGGACTTTCGATCGTTTCCGACCGGCGTGACGGCACCCTCACCGTGCGCCGCAGCACTCCGCCAACGAACGCGGCGCCGAACGAGGCGGCCAGGTCTCCCACCTCGCCCGACCCACCACCTTCGATGAAATCCAGAACACTTTTGACCGCCCTTGGCTCCTGGCTCGCCGTGGCGATGACGCCAGCCACTTCGGCTGCCGCCCAAGCAAGGAAACCGGATGCGAATACCGACGAGAGCGTCAAGCTCGCCGCCTTCGTCGTCACGGGTTCCAACATTCCCACCGCATCCGATGCACTCGCGGCGCCGGTCACGATCATCAATCGAGACGAAATCGAGCGCACCGGTCTGGCCTCCAATCTCCTCGAAGTGGTGCAGGCCCGCATGCCCAGTTTCGCGGGCAGCGGCAACCTTGGTGCGACCAACGGCAATATCGCGGGCGGCACCGCCACCTCCGGTGGTGCGCAGATTTCGTTGCGCAATCTTTCCACGCTCGTGCTTCTGGACGGTCGCCGCCTGCCCGACAGCGGTGCCAGCGCGCGAGGTGGTCGATCCTTCGTGGACGTAAACCAGATCCCACTGGCCGCCATCCAGTCGATGGAGGTGCTGACGGACGGCGCTTCGGCGATCTATGGCTCCGATGCCGTCGGTGGCGTGGTGAATGTGAAGCTGAAACACGACTATCAAGGGCTGGAAGTGGGCGGGCGCTACGCGATGTCCACTCGCGATGGAAACTACACGCAGCGCTCGGCCTATCTGGTGGCGGGAGCCAAGACCGACCGCTTCAGCCTGACGCTGTCGTTTTCCAAGTCGAACATCACCCCGTTGTTTCAGTCCGAGCGACCGTTCTCGAATCCGCAACGGGGCAAGTCGGCGACGATTTCCGGCGCCCTCGGCCAGTCGTCGACCGCGTTTCCGACTGCGTTTCTGCGGTCCGATTTGAAATCCCCGAGCCTCGTGACCCCGACTGGGCCGGCCGCGGCTTTTGCCGACCTGGCCGCGTTGGTCGCCTCTGGCATCTATCAAGCGTCCTCCGTCCAGCCGATTGCCGACACCTTCGATCTGGCTCCGTTTGTCACGCTCACCATCGAATCGCGCAAGCAGGCGATCACGCTCGCGAGCACGGTTAAACTCATCCCGGAGCGGCTCGAGATGTTCGTCGAAGCCATGGACTCCCTCAGCGAGAGCTGGTCGCAGCAGGGCGCGCTCGGCATCACGACCACGGTCCCGGTCAACGCTCCCTATAACCCCACGCGGTCGAGCCTGTTTGCGGCCTTTCGCTACACCCCGGATGTTCGGCGCGCGGAAAACTCCGCGCAACTGCGCCGCCTGGTCGGCGGTTTTCGCGGGAAAATCGGTGACCGTCTCCAGTGGGAGGCCGGCTACAACACCAACACCAACCGGCTCGAGAATTCACTGAGCGGGCAATATTACTCCCCCAATCTCCAGCTCGCCCTCGCCGGCGGCTACGATGCGAATGGCAACTCACAGGTTGGCGGTCGCTATGCCCGCCTTTTCCGCAACCAAAGCGCACCGTCCAACACGACCACGCTGGCCCAGTGGCAGGCGGCCATCACTCCGGCCAATTCCATCGTCCAGCCCGCGATCGACCTGCTCGCGCGTCCGGAGGGGCTGGCCCCGTCCGTCTTCGATAACATCCGGGGTGCGACCGCCAACAGCTTCGAAGCGGAGCTCACGCAGCTCGACGCCCGTGTCTCCGGTTCGCTGCTCGAACTTCCCGCCGGTCCGCTCGGTGCCGCGCTCGGCGTTGATTTTCGCGAGGAGAAACTGGTCGGAACGCCGGATGAAAACTCTTTCAGCAGCGGCCCCACCTCCCGGCGTTGGCAGAACGGAAATTTCTTCGATCCCATTTCCCGCAAGCGGACCATCGAGGCCGGCTTCGCGGAGATTCGCGTGCCCGTGACGAACGAGCGAATGAACCTGACCGGATTGCGCCTGCTCGAGCTTTCGGCTGCGTACCGTTATGAAAAGTACAGTGATGCCGGTGCCTCCCGCGTGCCGAAATACGGCGTGCGCTGGCGTCCGGTGGGCGATGAACTCACCGTGCGCGGCACTTACTCCGAGGCCTTCGTCGCACCTTCGCTCTTCGCGCTCTTTGGTCCCACCACGGAGGGCGCCACTGCCGCCGGGGTCATCCAGACGGTCTTTGGGGTGCCCGGTTTCGCCCGGCAGCGCTCAGGCGCCAATCCCGATCTCAAGCCGTCCACCGCCAAGACCACTTCCTTTGGCGCGGTCTATTCGCCGAAGGCCCTGCAGCGTCTCACCCTCGGGATCGACTACATCGAGGTGCGGCAGCTTTCGTTGGTCGGCGTGGCCGGTGCGGCCAACATTCTGGGGAGTGTCAATACCTCCGGTACCCGGTCACCCTTCGTTTCCCAAGTGGCGATCGGCAATTTTCCCACCAATCCGGATCCATCGCTTCCGCCCCCTGTTCCCGTTACCAACCCAGGGCAGCTTTCCGCTCTGCTCCAGTCGGGCGTCTCGCCGAATGTGATCTTTATCACCGACTCCCGCATCAACATCGCCGGCCAGAAATTGAAGGCGCTGGACGTCTCGGCCACCTATGAATTCCCCAAATCGGAGTTCGGCAATTTCAACCTCAGCACGGCGGGCACGTTCTTCATCGACTACCAGTTCCAAGCGCTCCCGACCCAGAGTTACTATGAATATGCCGGCCATGTCACCACCCTCGCCGAAGGGCAGGGCACCATTCCCGGGATGAAGTGGTTCACGGCGCTCAGCTGGAGCCGGGATCGCTGGTCTGCCACCTTGAACAACACCTACATTTCCAGCGTCGTGGATCTTGGCGCCGGTGGCATCATCTTTGCCAGCAGCACGAGCCTGAAGCGCGTGCAGGTGCCGTCCTATCTGTCGTGGGACACCTCGGTGTCCTACGCATTCAAGCACATCAGCCTTCCGGGCGGGAAGAAACTGCTCTCAGGGCTGAAGCTCACCGTCGGCGTCAACAACGTCGCCGACAAGATGCCGCCGTCCGCCCCGCAGGCCTTCGGCAGCGACGTTGGCGTCGACCTCGCGACCTACAATCCGATCGGTCGCCTCTGGTACGTGAGCGCCGGGCTGAAATTTTAACGGGTGTGATGACGACGAAGACACTGCTCGGCGGAGGCATGGCTTGTCTGCTCGCTCTTTCGACTGCGGCCGCCGGGGCTGCACTGGAGATCGCCGAGCCCGCGACCGTGGGCCTGTCCGCCGAACGCCTGGGGCAAATCGGTTCTGCCCTTCGGGCCGAGGTGGGGCGGGGCGCGATTCCCGGTGCCGTGGTCGCAGTCGCCCGGCGCGGCAAAATGGTTTACCACGAAGCGTTCGGATTGCTCGACCAGGCAGTCGGCACTCCGATGCCCAAGGACGCCATTTTTGCGATCGCGTCTTTGACCAAGCCCATGACCACGGTCGGGGCACTCATGCTCGTCGAAGCCGGGCGGATGGTGCTTGAGGATCCAGTGGGCCGGTATCTGCCGGAACTGGCGAACCGGAACGTTGCCACGAAATCCGGCACCGAACCGGCCCGGCGGCAAACGGTAGTGCAGGACCTGATGCGCCACACGGCGGGCTTGACCAATGGCATCGCCAACGGGAGCGAACTTGAACGGCAGTATTACGAGCTGACGGCGGCCGATCGCACGTCGGCGGACTTGATCGAGCGCCTGGGCCGATTGCCCCTGCACTACCATCCGGGTGCGCGCTGGGATTATGGTTTGGGCTTTGACGTCATGGGAGTGATCATCGAAAGGCTGACCCACCGGCGGCTGGCTGATTACCAGGCGGAAAATCTTTTTGCGCCACTCGGCATGATCGACACGGGCTACTTTGTGCCTCCCGCCAAAGCCTCCCGGTTCGCCCGACCGTTCAAAACCGATCCGCTGACCGGAGAACCGACCAACGCCCGACTCCGCACCGCGCCACCCCTGCGGGACAGCGGTGGCAACCACAGCTACTCCACGGCCATCGATTATCTGCGCTTCGCGGAAATGCTGCGGCGGAAGGGCACACTCGATGGCCATCGCTACCTCGGCCGGAAGTCGGTGGAGTTCATGACTTCGGATCAAATGACGCCCGACATCGATTTGGACCGACTGTGGACGAGAGGAAATATGCACGGCTACGGCTTTGGCCTGAGTGTCGCGGTGCGTCGTGAAACCGTTGCGTCCGGCATGCTGGGCACACCCGGTGATTTCAATTGGGGCGGTGGCAGCGGTCCGTACTTCTGGGTTGATCCCAAGGAGGAGCTTTCCGTGGTGTTCATGGCGGCCGCCCCCGGCGAGATCCGCAATCGGCTGCGCCAGTTGATCACGGCGACGGTGCTGCAGGCTCTCGAGTAAGCCTGACGTCGCGGAACCCTGACCGGGCTCGAGCTGATCCCAGACCTCTTCTCCATCATGAGGCATAACCTACCATCACTCGTCCTGGCGTTCGCCGCTCTCGTCCTGTCGTCCGTGAGCATCGCCGCCGAGCCTCGGCCCAACATCATCCTCGTGGTGGTGGACGATCTTCGCTTCGACGATTTCGGCGCCGCCGGCCACCCGTTCGCGCGCACCGCCCATCTCGATCGCGTCGCGCGCGAGGGCGCGCAGTTCAAGAACTTCTTCGCGGTCACACCGCTGTGTTCTCCAAGTCGCGCCAACATTCTGACCGGCCTCGAAACCCGCCATCACGGCATCCTCGACAACACCGAACGCAGCCCGCGGAGCCATGCGCTGCCCACCTTTGCGCGGACGCTCCACGCGGCCGGCTACCACACCGGGTTCATCGGCAAGTGGCACATGGGAAACGATCCCACGCCGCGGCCGGGCTTCGACTATTGGGTGGCGATGAAGGGCCAGGGAGAGGTGACGGACCCCGAATTGTTTGAGAACGGTCGGCTGGCCCGCGCGCCGGGTTACGTCACGGATATTTTCACCCAACGCGCGGTGCGCTTCATTCAACAGCCCCGTACGGCGCCCTTCCTGTTGGTGTTGTCCCACAAGGCGCTTCATCCGAACAAAGTTCAGCGCGCGGACGGCACCACGGAGGCGATCGGCGAGGGCGGTTTCATTCCCGCGGAACGGCACAAGACGCTCTACGCCGGCGCCCAGCCGCCACGCCGGGGAAACTACGCGATGCCGCCCAAGGGCAAGCCCGCCCTCGAGCGCCCCATCGCGGGGGTGAAGCCGCTCGGCCCGGACAGCGTGACACCCGATGAAACCATCCGCGACCGCCTGCGCATGCTGGCCGCAGTGGACGAAGGTCTCGGGCAGATTCTGGCCGAGCTGGAAAAACAGGGCACCCTGAACCAAACGGTCGTGATGGTGATTGGAGACAACGGCTATTTCTACGGGGAGCACGGCCTCAGCGAAGAGCGCCGTCTCGCCTACGAGGAGTCCATCCGCCTGCCTCTGCTGGTGCGCTATCCCCCGCGGGTGAAGGCCGGGACGGAGCCCTCCGGCATGGCCCTGACCACGGACCTGGCGCCCACGATTCTGGAGCTCGCCGGCGCGCCGGCCCTGGCCGACATCGACGGACGATCGCTGCTGCCGCTCTTCACGCGCACGCCGGCGGATTGGCGGAAATCGTTTCTCATCGAATACACGAGCGACATCGTGTTTCCCCGCATGCTGAAGATGGGCTACGACGCCGTGCGGACCGAGCGCTACAAATACATCCGCTATCGGGAGCTCAAGGACATGAATGAACTCTACGACCTGCAGGAGGATCCTTTCGAACTTTCAAATCTCATCTCCTCGCCGCCGGCCGCCGGCGTGCGCCAGCAAATGGAAGCAGAGCTGAATCGAATCCTTTCGTCCGGCCGCGCGCAGCTGCATTAAGCTTTCTCCGGCCAGTGGACTTCATCCGATCGTGAAGGTCGGCCGTGGTGACGGCCGGCCGGTCGTGATTCGCTGCAGCCTCGCCGGAGGCCGCAACGGGGTCCGGAGCAGCGCGGTCGATTTCTAGGCTGCAGTTGGGCCGCGCGGTGCGGCCCTCACGTCTTCAGGATGTCGTCCCAGCCTTTCCGATACACGGGACGCTTGATGAAGGGCGCGGCTTCCGGCGCGTTCGTCGCGCGCATGCGCTGGTAGTCCCATTCGATCTTCCGGCCGGTGCGGTAGGCGACGTTCCCGAGATGGTTTACCTCGGTCGTCCAGCCGGAATATTGGAAGTTCGATCCGGGCACCGGGCCGTTGCCCTTGGCGTGGTTCACCCATTCCACCCAGTGGCCGGGGGAGCGGGCGAGCGTTTCAGGCGGCAGCTTGAAGTCCTTGAATCCCTCCTCGGGCAGGAGCTTTCCATTCCCGAGCAGCATGCCCTTGGCGCCCATAAAAACGCAGGAGCGCCGGCCCCACGCGGGCGTCCAGCCCGGCGGCTTGCTGTCGCCCTGATGCCACACGAGCTTGAGTGCGGGTTGCGCGCCGACGGCCGCGAATTGGAACGTCGCCATCATCGTCGCGGGCGCGAGCTCGGGGTGGGCCACCGGTCCATTCGGCGAGGTGGTTTCGATCGACACCGGCGCGAGCACGCGGCCGCCCTTGCCGTCGGGCCGCCACAGATCGAGCACCGTGAACGGCACGTCGTTGTCGTGACTGCCGAGATCGCTCATCGTGCCATTGGCGAAATCCCACCAGCGGTACCAGCGCGGACCGGGAAAATACGTCGCGTGAAACGGCCGCACGGGTGCGGGCCCGAGCCACAGGTCCCAATTGAAGCCGGGTGGCACGGCCATTTCCTCCGTGAAGCGGTTGACGATCGGGGCGCCGTTGTAGAAACCGTGCGGCTTGTCGAATTTCTCGGCGGACGCCGCGTCCTGCAGGCCCCACGCGCGATCGGCCCACACGTGGACTTCATGCAGCGGCCCGATGACGCCCGTGTTGAGGATTTCCTTGATCGAACGCCGCGCGTCCGAGGCGTGGCCCTGGTTGCCCATCTGCGTCGAAAGGTGCGGATACTTCGCGGCCGTCTCGCGGATGAGCCGCGTTTCCCAGATGTTATAGGCCAGCGGCTTTTCGCAGTAGACGTGCTTGCCGTGCGTGAGCGCGAGGTACGTGGCAAACGCGTGTGTGTGCTCCGCGGTGGAGACCACGACGGCGTCGAAATCGTCCGGCCAATCGAAGACGCGACGAAGATCGGTGAACGTCTTCGCCTGCGGAAAACGCTGCGCCGCGGCGTCGATCGCCGTTTGGTTGATGTCGCACAGCACGACGACGTTTTCGTCCGGGTGCTGCGCCGACGGCGGCGCGTTCTTGCTCGCTGCCCCGCCGGCGCGAACGGGAGCGCGGGTGAGTTCATTCAGGCTGGTGTTCGCGCGTCCGCCGCACGCGATGAACGCCAGGTTCAGTTTGCTGTTCAGATTCTGGCCGCGCAGGAAAGCCGGCGCGCCCGTGATGACGCCAGCCGTCACCAGGGCCTGGCCGACGAATTGACGCCGGGTCAGCCGGCGCGGGGAAGTCTGCTTCGCGTTTGTCTTCATGGGGTGGGCGGTGGGAAAACCGGCAGGGGCGGGTGAGTGAATTCTCACGCGGACACGGCATTCAAACGAGGTGCGTCGCACGGTGCAACGCGAGAAGCGGCCGAGTGGCCAACGCAACCGAGAGACTCGCGGGCGGCCGGCAGGGTGCGCGCAATTCCAGTTTCCCCGGTGCCCGATTTGTGCGTTCACTGGCGGGATGAAACTGCTCCCCCGGCTTCGTGCGTGCGTGATCGTCGTTGGCGTGTGGGTGTCGGGCATCCCGGTCGCGCTGGCGGCCGACGCCGGCTGGAAGGCGGGTTTTGCCGCGCAGAAAATCACGCCGGCCGAGCCGTTGCTCCTCGCCGGTTATGCGAGTCGCACGCAGCCGGCGACCGACGTCGTCGACGACCTCCACGCCAAGGCGCTCGCGCTGGAGGATGCGACGGGCAGTCGCGTGATCCTGATCACCGCGGACCTGATCGGCTTTCGCGCGGACTTCACCGAGCCGGTGTGTGCGCGCATCACGGCGGCGACGGGCGTGCCGCGCGAACGCATTCTGCTCAATGCGTCGCACACCCATGCGGGACCGTCGGTGATGCTGAGTCTGCGTTCGCATTACACCGTGTCGGAGGCGCAGGCCGCGCAGCTCATTGCCTACACGAAGCGGCTGCAGGATCAGTGCGTCGATCTCGCCACCAACGCGCTGCAACGCCTGCAGCCGGCGCGGCTCGCCTGGGGTGGGGGCGTGGTGGACTTTCCCATGAACCGCCGTGAATTCACCGAGCGCGGCGTGATTCTCGGCGTGAATCCGCGCGGGCCGGTCGATCGCTCCGTGCCGGTGCTGCGGATTGAAGGCCCGGATGGAAAACTCCGGGGCGTCGTTTTCGGCGCGGCGTGTCACAACACCACCTATGGTTCGCGCGACAACCAGGTCAGCGGCGATTTCGCCGGCGCAGCGCAGGCTTATGTCGAACGCGAATTTCCCGGTGCCCAGGCGATGTTCATGCAGGGGCTCGCGGGCGACGCGAATCCGTATCCGAACAGCTTGAACGATCCCGCGAAGCGGCCGGCGGCGGTGATCGCGCGCGAACACGGGGCGACGCTGGGGCGCGAGGTCGGGCGGGTGCTGGGCAACGCGTTGAAGCCCGTCAACGGGCCGCTGCGCGCGGCGCTCGAACGCGTGGCGCTGCCGTTGCAGACGCCGCCGGCGCGAGCGGAGTTGGAGCAGACGACGGCGAAGGCCGGTTCGATCCAGAAGTGGGTCGCCGATCAGATGCTCGCGCGGCTGAAGGCCGGCGAGACCCTGCCGGTGAGTTACGCCGCGCCCGTGACCGTGTGGCAATTCGGACAGGATCTGACGTTGGTTGGACTGCCCGGCGAGGTCGTGGTGGATTACGTGCGGCTGATCGAGGAGTCGGTTGGGCCGCTGAAGCTGTGGCTCACGGCGTATTGCAATGACACCTACGGCTACTTTCCGTCCGCCCGGGTGCTGCGCGAAGGCGGCTACGAGACGCGCGGGATTTATCACGGCGGCATCGGTTACTTTGCGCCGGAAGCGGAAGCGGTGATGGTGGAAACCGTGCGCGATCTGGCAAAGCGCGTCGGCCGCTGATTGGTGTCCGTAGCGGGAGCGAGCGGGGAGCGCAGGCGGGACGCCTGCGCCCCCGGGCGATGTTGGCAGATTTCTGTTAATTTTTACCGCCCATGGACTCGTCGCTTCAGCGCAGCTGGGTAAGAACCGAAGGGGTGGGCTGAGTACGTTCCAACCTATCGCCATGCCTGCCTCGAGTAGTCCCGACAACGTGTACATGGAGTTTCTCGGCCCGGTGCCGGGCGTCCTCGGCACGGCTGCGGGCTACCATGTGGTGTTCTGGGTGCAGGCGGCGGGCGGGGCGGGTTTCACGCGTCCGTCGCAGGAGGAGCGCGACTACTACGCCGAGACGGGCAAGCCGGTGCCGGAGTGGCAGTGCGAGTATTTTGACTTCGACGGACTCGCCTGGCCCGAGGCGACGCTGACGGTCGAGCTGTGGCACGGGGCGTCGAAGTTGCGCAGTCTTTTCATCCCCGGACGCAAGGGCCGCACCGAGGCGGAGGTGTACGTGGAGTTGCCGGAGTTGGAGCGCTTCATCAACAAGAACGCCCTCGCGTCCTTCAAGATCGCGCTGACGTTTCACGAGGCGTTGCTGCGCGCCGCTGCGGAAGCCGGCGTCATTCAGCGTGGTGTCGCCTCGGCGGCGCCGCGGCCGCATGCCGCGACGCACGCGATCATCGCGGAGGAATCGTGGTGGCGACGGACGTTGCGGCGCGTGTGGCCACGGCGCCGGGCCGTGTGATAGTCGGGGAACCGGCTCAATCCGGCGTAGTTGGGAAAGCGATACGCGTGGCGCCCGGGCGGTCCTGCGTCACTTCGCCCGCCAGATCTTCACGTCGTCGACCACGGCGTTGCGCGGGACGGCGAGGCGCAGCATGCGCTTGGCGGGATGGGCGATGCCAGGGGACTTGAAGCTGCCCACGACGTTGCCGTCGACGCTTACGCTCAGTTCGTCGCCCGTGACCTTCACCAGGAGGTCGTGCCATTGGCCCAGCGTGACAGCGTGCGGGGCAGCCTTCTGCTTGCCCTGGAGGGCCTGCTGTTGTTCGTCGGTCAGTTTGCCCTTGGCCTGGCGCGTCGTGTGGATGTCGAGGCGCATGTTGCCGGTCTTCAGATCCTGCAGCAGCACCTGCTTCGGGCTCACGCGCGCAGCGAAGAGGTGACCGGCGTGGACGGATTTTTCCTGCGCATCCGCAAAGTCCAGGCCGAGACTGTCGCGGGCGTCCTCGAGCATGAAACGCAGCGCGACGGCGCCATCCGTGAACTCCATCGCGTGCGTGACAGATACGGCGTGATCGGCCTCCGCGTGGATGAAGATGCGCATCGCGCCGTCGCGCAGGTCTACCTGCTTGTTGCCCTTCGCGCGCGACTTGCTGTTCGTGCCCCAGCCGTTGCCGGGTTCGTCGGTCTTCTCCTGCGACTCGGTGCGGGCGAAATCATCCTGAAATATCAGCCGGCCCAAATCCTCCGCGGCGGCGGCGTGAGCGAGCCCAAGGAGTGAAAGCAGGACGGCGGCAAACGGGGAGGATTTCATCGGGGGATTGGTTTTAGAGCGTGAAGTGAAGGCGATGATTTCGGCCGAACCGCATTGGGGCAATTCGGGACTTCGCCATCCTTCACGTGGGCCGGATGTCCTGGAAAGCCGCCGCATCCTTGACCCGAGGGCCAGTTCGCCCCTTCTGAACGTGATCGCATGAACGTGAAGCCGTCCTCCTTCCATCCGTTGCCGGGCTACGCGCGCGTGAAGGTCGTGCAAAGTTTCGACGAGCTGGCGAACACCCGGTTCGGTGGCGGCGTGAACGCCTTGTGCTGGGCGCGAACGCTGGCGGGCGACTTCAACGAGGTCGTGGGTCAGCTTACGGCCAGCGAGGACATCGCCTCCCTCGACGACGCGAGCCTCCGGGCCCTGCGGCTCAGTCCCGCCGGTCGGGCCGCCGTGGATACGCTGATCGAGGATCAGCAGCGGCTCCGCGCGCTCGGTCTTGCCCCGGTGCTTGACTGCATCCAGCGCTATCCGCGCGATGAGGCCGATGCGATCGTGCCGACGGACGTGTATTCGTTCCACGCTGACAGCGCCACGGTGGAGACCGACACGTTTCTCTGCAGCTACACCGAGTCGGCTTCGGAAGGCCTGCGCAACGAGGAGGCGCAGCGCTGCATCGACCGGCCCGAAACCCGCGCCGCGCTACTCAGGAGCTTCGGCGGCGAGGACGGCGCGGCGTTCCGCGAGTTCCTGCACGAGCACTGCTACGACCTTCACTACGACGCGCTGCCGGGGGCACAGCCGTTCGGCTTCGGTCTCGGCCATTTCTGGCGCATCGCGGTGGAGTACCCCGGCAGTCCCGTGCCGCCGTGCGTGCACCGCGCGCCCGCGACCGTGCAGGGCCGGCCGCCGCGCCTCCTGCTGATCAGCTGAGTTCCGGCCGGCCCGCACTCGATTGCCCGGCTTTTGTGGTCAGGGCGGAGATGATACACGGTGAATACATTTGCCTGCGGGAATAATCGCTGAGGCGGGGCCTCTCATCCTGCGGCCGAAACCATTCTCATTGTTTCCATGATTAAAACACTCATCCTAATCGCCCTCTTTTGCGGTGTCATGCACGCGTCCGCCGCCGAGATGCCCGGACTCAAGGAGGGCGATCGCGCCCCTGATTTCACGCTCGCCACCGGCGGCGGTGAGAAGGTCGCGCTCGCTACGTTGCTCAAACAGGGACCGGTGGCGCTCGTCTTCGTGCGCTCGGCTGACTGGTGTCCGTTTTGCCGCAAGCAGCTCCAGGCGTTGCAGGCTTCGCTGCGGGAAATCGAGGCGACGGGCGTCCGGGTGGTCGCGCTGAGTTATGATGCGCCCGACATCAACGCCGCAGCCGTGAAGAAACTCGGGCTGGCCTTTCCGCTGCTGGCCGACGAGGGGAGCAAGGTCATCGACGCGTATGGCGTCCGCAATCACGAGGCCAAGGGGCGCGGCGCCGGCATCCCGCACCCGGTCGTCTTTCTGGTCGATCCGGCGGGCGTGATCCGGGTGAAACTCATGCGCGACAATTATCGGGATCGGCCCGAGAGCGCCGAGATCATCGCGGGAGTGAAGCGTCTCCGTTGACACCCCCGGGTCCGACCCGCGTCAGGCGTCTTCGGATACGGCCCGACCCAGCCAGCGTTGGAACGCGGCCAGCGTCCGCGCCGGCCCCGGGGCCGGCAGGACGTCGGGTGCGTGCAGGCCGCGAATCCACGCGGAGGCGAAGCCGAGGCCGGCGCGCATGAGGTTGAGCAGGTTCTCTTCGATGTTTGCAAAATCGATTGGCTCGGCGAGGTCCGATCCGTGGGCGAGGCGATTGCGCGTCCGTCGCAGCGTCTGCTCGACGTAGGCCGCGGGATCGGTGGCCTCCCAGCCGGCGCGCGTGAGCAGGGTGGCGACGGCGGCGCCCACGCCGGGATCACCACGTTCGCGCCGAAACGATCCAAACAGGGCCTCGAAGCCGCCGAAGAGGGCGGTGAGGCGAACGCGGCGGGGTTGGAACAGATCGTGGCCGCGTTCGAACGCCCGGTGCGCGACCCACCAGGCGTGATGCGGGACGAGCGCGCGCAACTCGGCGAGCATCGCAATGCCGCGCTCGATGCGTTGCGCGCGCTCGAGATCGAGCGGGTAGGCGGGACCGTGCGGCAGGTGTTCCTGCGCCGGTCGACACTCGACCCGCGCGCCCCATTTGCGTTGTCGGCCGCGGACGGCGAGGGCGTCGCCGAAGACGGCGGCCCAGAGCCGGGGACGCCCGGTGCCGACCAGCCGGACGTTGGTGCCATCGTTGCTGCGGGCCACGGCGGCGACGTGAAGGGGATCGATCCAGACGCCGGATGCGGTCAGGCGCGCCGCGGAGACGATGTCGCCGTAGGCCGCCAGGGCCCGGGCAAAGGCGTCGTTGCCCTGATCGCGGACCTCGCCGGTGTACGGCATCGCGGCAAAGGTGCGTTCGCGATTCAGCCAGACATCGAGTTCCTGGTCGCGCATCCACAGCGCCTCGAGATTTGACCAGGTCTGGCCGTCCAGGCGGAGGAAAATCAACCCGTGGCACGGCACGCGGCCGCCGGAGAGTTCGACCCCGTGCGTGGGAATGAAAACGATCCCGCCGGCCTCGGGCGGTGGCGTCGGATCGTCAACCGCGGACATGAGTGCGCCCCTCCAGCAGCGCGGCACGTTGCACCGACCACGAGACATCAGCACTCGCGACGGTGGCGAGCGCGCGTTGAAACTGCGTGGCGCCGCCATCGTCGTCGGGGTGACTGCCGTACCAACCGACGAGGCCGTCGACGGCGATCCACGCGTGCAGGCGCAACCAAGCGAACAGATCCCTTTCGTTCGTCGCGTCGATTGCGACGCCCAGTGCGCGCACGGCCGCGTCGGGATCGGCGCCGTGGAGGATCTCGCTCCGCGCCGCATACAGGCGGCGAAATCGCAGCTGGTCGCGGGTGCGTTCGGCCGGAGTTTCGGCAAACCACGCGGCACACCGCCGGGCAAACGTATCGCCGAGCGGACGCTCGGCGGCGGCGTTGACGAGATTTTCGAGCGCGGCCACGAGCAGGACGATCGCGTCGTGCCGGGTATTCCCCGGAGTGACCAAGGTCGTCACGACATCGGCGCAGCGGACGGCCGCGGCGCGGCGCGGGCCCCAGGCCGCGCGATCGAGCCGGTCGTAGTGGCGGGCAAACGCCTGCACGGCGTCGGGCGAGAGGGCGTCCGCCTCGTTCGCGTAGTGAGAAAGCAGCCACTCGCGTTGGGCCGGACCGAACCGGCGCTCGACGATCCATTGTTCCTTCGGGCCGCCGCCGGGTGGCGGTTGCTGCAGCCACACGACGATGCGGCCGAGTTGAATGCCATCGTCGTCGGCCGCGGCGACTGCCGGCAATTCCGGTGGGCAAAACCAGCCGCCCTCGCGCGGCGGATTGCAGGGCAGCCCGCGCCAGGCCACGTAAGCGGCCGACAATGCCGGCGCGGCGAGGGCGTTCGCCGGCAGGGCGAGCATCGCGGCGGTGTGGGATCGCTCGATGATTTCCTCCGCGGCGCGTTCCTGCGCGGCGGTGAGTGCGCCCGCGTCCGGTCCGTCGGGGAGAAGTGCGCGCACGAACACCGGTGCGACGGTGCGGTAACGCCGCTCGTGGTAGTCCATCGCCGGATCCTCCAACGCCAGCCACTCTTCATACGGGAGTGCGACGAGCCGGGCACCGTCGGCGAGCGCTTGATCGCTACGCTGGGGCAGGCGCAGAAAGGGCAGATGACAGAGAAACTCCGGGCGCATCGGAGGAGACTCCGGAAAATCAGACCGACTTGTGCGGGGGCGGAGTGGTTTGCAACGAGGCGACCACGGCGTCGTACAGATTCTGCGGCACGTTGGGCGAGTCGGCGTCGACTTCATCCCAGCGTTTGCGGAGGTCGGAAATCTTCGTCGCGGACAAGGTTCCGCCGGCACCTGCTTCCGCGAGCATCTCTTCGACCTCGCGCCGCAGCGGACCGTAGTGTTGCGCGGCCGAGCGGTGCTGCGAGGCGAGTTCGCTGAACTTCAGGGTGCCTTGCACGGCGGAAAGGACGGCCGCAATCAGGCTGAGCACGCCGGCGCCGATCTTCCAGCCGATCGACAGGTCTGCACCGGCGTCGGCGAACAGGCTTGTGCCGACAACCGTGGATGCGATGACCGTCGCGGCGCCGAGCCAGCGACCGCTGCGCTCGAATTTCACCGCGGCCCGCTGGTGCGCCTTGTGGGCGATGCGCAGGCCCATGTGCCACTGCTGCAGAAGTTTTAGGTGGTCCATGGCGGAAATCTCCTCAGCGCAGTCCGCGCGTGAGGCAAACCGAATCAACCGGGGCGGCCGCGGTTTCGTCGTTGCGGCTGACTTGAAGCGGGTCGTGGGGCGCGCGGGGCGACGTCAGCAATGGCGCACGAACTCGCCGATGAACTGCTCGACGTTTGCGCCCGAAATCTGGCACTCGATATCGAGACGGAGGCCATGCACGTGCTGCGTCAGCTGGACAGTGACGCCGAGTTGCGCCGCCAGGCGGCGGATGGTGCGGGCGCGGCGCTGCCACAGCCAGCAGCTGAGGCCGACGGAGATGGGTTTCTCGAGCGCCAGGGAGAGGTTTGCGCTGGGGGAGTTCACGGGATTGTCCGTGAGGTGAAGCGGGAAACGGGCCAACCGAAACCGTCCGACGCACCTTTCCCGATCTCAACGGCGGCAAGAGTGCGCGGCTGCCACGCACGTGGCTCGATGCTGGCGCAAAGGCCGTCGCATCGCGACGAGGGGGCCAGGAGAGGGACGGGCGGAGGGAACCTGCAGCCGCAGAGGTGCGGATCGACGGAAACCCAACACCTGCCGGGCGGCGTTGGCCGGTGCCGCGGTTCAGACTCGATGCAGACGGCGAACGGGCTCGATGCGCCGAATCAGAAAGCTGCCCGGGGTGAATTCCTTCTCGGCCTCACGGCGGGCGATGTCCTCGCGTTCGTAGATGCGCACCACCTGCTGGTCCTTTATCACGACGACCTTGCCGGCGTAACGGTCGGCAAGCTGCTCCCGGTGCGATTCGCAGAACTCAATATCGGGATGGATCGCGGGTGAACTCATGACGGCTGGGCATCGTGCAGGACGAGTGGGAACGTCTTGAGCAGAAGATCGGCCAACCTGACGCCGACTTGAGGCCTTCTCCCGGCGCTTCTTCTCGCAGTGGCGGTTTTGAACGGACGCCGCGAGCGGACGGGAGTTTACCGGGTGAATCAGGCCGCTGCGCCGCCGCGCCGTTTCAGCACGGCGAGCCCGACCAGGCTCAGGGCGAAAAGAAGCGAAACTGAACCTGTATCAGGCACGGAGCCGGCGCGTGCGGTGGGCGTGGCGTAGATGAAGTCATCCATGACCACAAAGTCGGGGTTCGGGCTGCCGAGCGTGCCGTTCGCAACGAACGTATTGAGTCCGGACGTGATGCGTACGCGGCTGATCAGTTCGCCACCCGTGGCCACGCCGCCGAGGAAGCTCAGTCCCTGGTTGCCGGCGGCAAGGGCGTCGCGCGAGAAGATCAGGTTGTTCAACGAGTCGAAGAATTCCAGTTTCGTCGAGCCGGCGACCTCGACATCGACAAAGACCACGCCGAATGCGCTGGTCGTGGCGGCCGTGGTGGTTCCAGGCACGAAAAACGAGACATCGGTGATATTGCTGTTCACCGCGGTGAAGAGTTTCTGCGCGGAGAACGCCTGGAGGTCATTGGCGAAACCGAACAGCGGCGCGGTCGCCCCGCCGGCATTCGCGCTGACCATGAAGCCCGTGCCGGGTGTCGTCAGCACCACTCCACGGGGCGAGTCCACGTTGAAGAAGTTTCCCGGCAGCGCGTTGGGATCCGACAGATTGCTGGGCACGCCATCCCAGTTGATTTCACGGCGCACACCGCCGAAATCGCCATTCGCTGCGGCCGTGGTGCCGCCACCGATGGCAGTCCGGAATGAGTCGCGCACGCCGACAATGGCCGCGGAGGTACTGCCGGACCCCTCGTAGAAGACCACGGCCGAACGGCTCGTGAGGACGCTGCTGCCGAAAATAAACAAGGCGGTGACGAGGCGGATCGAATTCATGAGGAGGGGTAGAGCGTTCGTGCGTGCATTAACCGTGCCGCAACGGATGCGGCCGTACTCCTTGACGGCAACGTCTTCCAAGCAAGCCGAATGTCGGCTTCACCGTCCGCCGCCGGCGGACGCGTCTGCGCGCGAACGAGGAAAAACTGTAAAGCAGGCTTACACCGTCCGCGTCTGAAGGGGGCGCTTGGGTCGCCCGCGGCTTGCGTCGCTCGCTGTGGGGATGAGTTGCCCGAAGCGGAAAAGTCCACGGCGACGGGACACTCCGACGGCGACCGCTGCAGGGACGCTGGCGTAGGCCGGCGGAAATTCTTGGGTCCTCGTGAACGGGTTGTACCAATCGCTCTTTGCCTTTGGACTTTAGCCACGATCGATCCAGAAGTCCAAAAGCAAGGAGCGATTGGTATTAGGTTGATTTTGTCGCGTGAACAGCCGGCGGCAGCCTTCGCTTGATGCGATCGATTGTAAGGATTCTCGACGCCGCCGCTACGGATTGAGGATTGCGCCTTGGCCGCGGCGCGGAACTCCCGGCGCCGAAGCGGCTGTTTCCGTTTCAGCCAAACAAGGCGCGAAGGCCGCCGGTAAAGAGGTCGGGCACCACGTTGTAGTGATCCCGCTTCGGAAAGTGCTGGGTGGTGACGCGCAGGCCGGCGAACGGCCGGGCCGCGAGCTGCTGATCGAGCAGTGCGAGGTCGCCGAGCATGGAAGGGGTCTCGTCCGTACCGACCCCAATATAGAGCTCCGCCGAGAGTGAGGCCTGGACGTCGCGCCTCCGCGTGAGATGCGCGAGCAGGCTGCGCTGGTCCCACCAAATCGAGGGTGCGCCGGCAATCGCCCGGTGAAAAGCCGGCTGCGGCTGAGCGAGGGCATAGAGGACAAAAAGTCCACTCAACGAATGGCCGGCGAGCGCGCTCCGGTTCCGCGCGATCGGGAGGCGTTCAAGGAGTTCGGGCCAGAAGCTCGTGCTGAGGTGATCAAGAAAGGCGGCCGCGCCGCCACTGCCGGGTTCCTCGTTCGCGGCGGTCGGCGTGTAGTCGCGACCGCGACGATTGCCGCGGTCGCCAAAAGGTTTGCCGTAGCCGATGCCAATCACCCCGAGCGGTGGAATGGCGCCGTTGGCCTGGAGGGCGCGCGCAGCTGTCACGGCCGGATCGAAAAAATAGTCCCCATCAAGCACCACCACCACCGGCCAAGGACCGGCCGCTCGGGCGTCGATGGGTGGCGCCACGTAGACGGCATAGTCCGTCGCCAAGGCTTCGGCCCGCGAGAGAAACGCGGGTGCGGCGGAGGTCATGCGCGGTGCCGTCACCAGTTATACCAGCGGCGAAGTTCCATCGGAGTCGAGTCCGGTCAGCGTGGAATTGACGAGGGTGGGGAATTGTCGGAGGTGACGCTCTCTCTTTGCTGCGGCGCACGGCGTGCTCTGATGCGCTCGCTGTGAGGTTGGCCCGCCTTTGTTGCTTTGCCGTGACCGGCAGCGTCGACGGGCTGGTCCATGCGACGACGTTTGACGATCGAGTGGAGGCGCTTTTCCGTCCGCTGCCGGGCGAAATGAGGGCGATCTCTCCGACGGGCCGGCGCGTCGTCGATACATCGCGGTCCGACGGGTAGCTTTCGCGGTTTCAGTTCGCCGGGGGGGGCGGGATATCCCTCCACCGATGCGGGTGCAATTGAATCCGACCGGGGCGTATCCAAAAAGGAACTCCATGAAATCGCGTCTGCTGTTGGTCATCGATGTTCAGGCGGGATTCATCAACGATGGCACGCGGCACGTCGTACCGCGGATCGAAAGCCTGCTCCGCGAGCATGCCTCGGTGCCGGTGGCGTTCACGCGTTTCGTGAATTCGAGGGACAGCTCGTTCGTACGATTCCAGCAGTGGAAAAAGATGCTGGGCCGGAAATCGATCGCGATCGTGCCCGAGTTGCGGCGACGGGCGGTGTGCGTCTTCGACAAATGTAATTACAGTGGCACGACCCCCGAGTTCATGGCTCATCTGCGGCAACACGGGATTCGTACCGTGTATCTTTGCGGCTTGGACACGGATGGTTGCGTGCTGGCGACTGCATTTGCGCTGTTCGATCACGGGATCCGGCCTGTCATTCTGCTGCCGTATTGTGCCTCGAGCAGTGCCAAGGACCACCATCGCCACGCCTGCGCCGTAATGAAGCGGTCGTTCGGATCAGCGTTGGTGCTCGGGGACCGGAGGAGCGTGACCCAGGCATTGACCAGTCCGGATGGCGGAACGTGAGCATGGGCGGGGACGCATGTTGGCGACCGACGCAAAAAGCCGCACCGGGGAAATCGGTGCGGTGGGGGGGCCGTCCGATCGTGCGCTGGAGGACTCGGCGCCGTGGCGTGTCGGTTCGCTGGATGGGAGCAGCATTCGTGGCGTCGGGCGTAAACGCGTTCGCGTCGCTCGTCGTCAGGCTCGGGCCGTCGGTCGCAGTGCGCGCGGCGGTCCTCGCGGGCGGTGCGCCAAACGTCACAGCGCGTTTGCCGGCGATTGCAGACCGAGTGTCGGTCATCTCCGGCACTGGGGCGTTCGTCGCCACGATTCGGGCGGACGTCCCCGGGCGTGCAGCGGACGTCGCAGCCTCCGGGGCGTTGCTTGCTGTCGACCTGGCGGTCGTCACATCGCCCGTGCGGGTTGTTGCTGCGCCCACGCTGATGGGGTCAGGGCGTTCGCCGATCGTGAACTACGCACTTCGGAATGTGCATGCCTACTCTGGATTGGGTGCGCCCGAGGATCGCGGCGGCGATGGATTCGAGGTCTAGCTGCTCCCGTGGCCCGAAGGCTTCGCATCGAGTACCAAGGGGCGTTGTATCACGTCATCAATCGCGGCAATTATCGCCGCGACGTTTTCGAGACCGTGGGCGCCGCTCAAGCGTTTGAAAAAGCGATCGCCGAAACTTGTGAGCGTTATCAATGGCGACTCCACGCCTTCGCGATCATGCGCAATCATTTTCATTTGGCGCTGGAAACCCCGGAACCGAATCTCATCAGCGGCATGCACTGGTTGCAGGGGACGTTCGCGACCCGTTTCAATCGGTTTCGCCAAGAGCGTGGCCATCTTTTCCAAGGGCGCTACCAAGCCTTGCTCGTAGAAAACGCGGCGGCATTGGTGCGCGTTGTCCATTACATTCACTTGAATCCAGTTCGGGCGAAAGTCGTCGATCCCTTCACCTGCGCGTCCTTTCGCTGGAGCAGCCTGCGACATCTATGCCAACACTTCAGGCGGCCACCATGGCTTTCGGCTGATGCCCTGCTCGCCGAACTTGGATTCTCCGATTCGGCTGCGGGCTGGTCGGAATATTGTCGCTACCTCGCGAATCTTGCGACCGATGCGACGGAGCAGGCGAACCTGAAGTTCGATGGGCTTTCATGCGGGTGGGCGATAGGTACGCTGGAGTGGAAACGAACTATGGCTCGCGAGTATCGGGAAGCCGTGCTGTCGCCCGGCCTAGAGACTGTCGAACTACGCGACTTGCGGGAGGAGCGCTGGCGGAAGACCCTTGAGGTGCTTTTGTTCAATGCCGGTGAATCAATCGCCAGCGCTGCCAACGCCTCAACGGGCGCACCTTGGAAAGTCGAGATCGCCAGTCGGCTCCGAGATTCAGGCGTACCGTATCACTGGATCAATGACGCTCTTCGCATGGGCTCTCCCCACCTCATCCGCGGCTACGTCTTCCGCTTTCGCAAACGCCGATCGCCCTGACCCCTTCCGCCCCGCGTGACCGGGCCGACGCCGGCTTGCACTCGTCGAGTCGGGCGCTCACGGTGCGTGCGCCTGCGTTTCCCCGCTTGGGCGTTCATCGGGTCCCGGCATTTCGGTCCTGGTCCACGCTGCGTTCGTCACCCCGCGTCTGCCTATCGTCACCCCACCCAAACATGAATATCCGACTTGTCTTGTTGTGCATCACCTCCCTCGCCGGCGCGGCGGAACTTCCCACTGCCGCCTGGCAAATCAAGACGGCGGTTCTTGCCGCACCCGCGGCCGAGCGCGAGGCCGCGACTGTGATGGGCTACGGCCCGGATGGCGCCGTGGTCACGCTGCGCCCGGGCACGAACAACTTCATCTGTCTCGCCGATGATCCCAAGCAGAAGGGATTCAGTGTCGCCTGCTACCACAAGGACCTGGAGCCGTTCATGGCGCGCGGCCGGGCGTTGACCGCCCAGGGTAAAAACGCCAACGACGTCTTCAAGATCCGGGAGGAGGAGGTGAAGGCCGGCAAGCTCAAGATGCCCGACAAGAGTATCCTCAATGTGACGACCGGAAAGGTAAACGAGGCGACCGGTGAGGTCACCGAACTCTACACGCGGTACGTCATCTACATTCCCTACGCGACCGTCGAGTCGACCGGCATCCCCCTGGCGCCGCTGGCGGACGGCGCGCCCTGGATCATGAATCCCGGCACGCATCGCGCGCACATCATGATAAATCCGCCCAAAAGCTCCGCTCCGACCAAGGGCACGCCGGCCAGCGACGAGCACAAGAACCACAAATAGTCGGCCAAGAGAGGGGAGCCGTCGACGGGTTCCGGAGGCTGAGGCGCGCCGCCGCCTGCGGGCGGCAGACCGGCGCGCTGGCCCGGGATTAACCTGCACCCGCGTGGCTCTACCCGACCTCGAACCGGCGTACCTCGACGGCGTTCTTGCCTGACTTGAGCACGGGCCGCGGTTCAGGCTGGGCGAAGCCGTTCAGGTCCACGGCGCGGGCGCGGAACTCATACCGGCCAGGTTTCAAGTCCTGGAACGCGGCCGACCACGAAATCATGCTGTAGCGCAGCGGCCAGGCCGCGGGCTGTCCCGTTTTCCGATCGAAGCCCAGGACCTCCCGGGTGGAAACTCCGGCGGGAAAGTGGAGGCTCCAGTGCGACGGCGGGGCCTCGAGTGCGCACGGCGTCCACGATGCGGCCTGATAGGTGGCGTCGTCCTGCGCCACGGGCGCCGTACCGGGTTCGACGCGATGCAGCCAACATTCTACGCGCTGCAATCCGGAATAGCCGGCGAGGACGAGTCCGCTCAAGGCGATCGGCTGCCCGGCGGAAAACCAACCCGGCAGCGGATCGATATACGCCGCGGTTTTCAGGTGCGACTCAGGATCATTGTTCTGGTTGGCGTAGGTGTCGTTTGCCTTGAAGTCGTTCGTCACGGAGATCCGTTGGAGCCACTTGATCGATTTGAAGCCATGGGCCCACGGGACGATCAGCCGCACGGGCCCGCCGCGCTTGAGTGGAATCGGCTGGCCGTTGAGCTTGTAGGCCACGAACGGCGGAAAATCGCCGGGGGGTGTCTCCATCGCCTCGGTGTAGCTGAGGGAGGATTGGAAAACCTGCTTGGGGTCGTTGTTGTGAAACCCCCAGTAATAGATGCGTCGGACATTCCGCATCGGACCGACGAGTCGCAGCAGGTCCCGCAGCGGCACGCCCTCCCACAATCCCTGACCGAGCGGCGCGGCGATGTTCAGGCATTGGATGGCCTTGAGGAAATGAACGCGGTTTCGATCTCCCAGCGCCATCAGGGTTGGGAGGTCGAGCGCATTGTCGTCAGCCAGCGTCAGGGGACGGGTGACGCTCGCCGGTTCCTTTACCAGATCATTGGTGAACGGATCGGCTACGATTTCGCAGCGCCAAGTTTCCGGGGTCAGCCGGGCCTGGCGCAAGGCTTCGCCCGCAAGGGTGTGCGGTTTGGGCGTGCCGCGTGAAACGTCGTAGTAGTCGTCCGGGGGCGTGATGAGCGGATGCGGTGCCGGGGGCGTCGCGCCCTTGGCCGCCGGGGCGGACGAGGCGGCAGGGGTGGTATGGGCGGCGAGGGCCGCTGCGGCCACGGTCGCGGACCTGAAAAACGCGCGACGGGTCAGACCTTCTGGGGTTTGCATGACGGATCAGATGGAGGCGGGTTCCGCCCGCGGGGTCGATGCCGGTGTTTAAGCGACCGTCCAAATTGATTTGTTGCCGGCTGAATTCCACGGCTAAACCGCGCCGTGACCGTTCCGGGCGGGAGCGCGATCAGTTCGGAATGTCAGGCTCGACGATCTGCACGAGTTGCGCGAGGGACTCCTGCCAGCCGAGGTAGCAGGCCTCCGCCGGAATGATGGCGGGCACGCCCGTCTGTTCGATGTGCACTTCGGTGCCGACCGATACCGGCTTCAGAATAATGGCGACGACGATCTCGCCGGGCAGGTTCGGATCGTCGAACTTGTCCGTGTAACGGAGGCGTTCGTGAGGCACGAGTTCGAGATAGGTGCCGCCGAAGGCGTGGCTCTTGCCGTTCGTGAAATTCGTGAACGACATTCTGAACGTGCCGCCGACCTTTGCGTCCAGATGATGGACCTTGGCGGTGAATCCGTACGGTGGCAGCCATTTGCTCAGGGCCTCGGCGTCCAGGAAAGCGCGATACACTTTCTCCGGGGTTGAACGAAACACGCGGTGAAGTCGGATGGTGTGGGTGGACATGACTTTCAGTTCTGGAGTTGGCGGTGCGGGGTGGGAAGGGTTCGATCTGTCAAGGCGACGAGCGAACCCGGCTTGGGCGGACAGCGCCAACGCTTTTTTGCGCGGCTCTTGGAGCTTGGATCTGAATGCCGTCCTTGGCTGCGATGGCGGCGTGTGAATCAGGATGCGCGGCCGCTGGATGGTGTGGTGCTTGAACCTGAACCCCGAGCGGCGCGGGGCGAAGGCGAAGTCTCCCCGGCTGCGCTTCGCGCCACTCAGACTTCGCCGTCGACATGCCCGACTATCGCGGCATCGCCGGCCGGTTTTTAAGTCGAGTTACGGCACGCCGCGCCAGTCGCGTGAAATCGTCGACCGTTACCTGACCGCGGCAGCGTCCACCACCGGGGCGGACTGACGGGCGAGTCGATCCTTTGGGGCGGTCGGCGGACGAACGCTTTGGGCCAGAGTCAACGCGAGCCCAGTCAGCGTCGCTGCCACGGCAAACGTGATGCGCATGCCGTCGGCCACGGCCGCAGGGCCGGCGGTGGTGATGTCCGTCGTCGCCGAGCCGAAGGCGAAGACCGCACCCATGGCGGAAGCTCCGGTGACCAGGCCGAGATTGCGCGAAAGGTTGAGCAGGCCGGAAACAACTCCCCTCTGGTCCGCGGCGATGTCCCGCATCACAGCGGTGTTGTTGGCAGTCTGGAAGAGCGCATAGCTGACGGTGATGATCGCGATGGGCACTACATAACCGGCGATGCCGGCGGGTGCGGGCAAAACGGCGAGGACGAGGGCGCCGCCCGCGATGCCGAGCAGCCCGATGAGGGTCACGCGGTGGGTGCCGAGCCGGTCGGCCATCCGACCGGCCGGCACGCCCATGAGGGCGGCGACAAGCGGGCCGATGGAGAGGACGAGGCCAACCGCGGCCGACGTCAGACCGAGCGCGAGGGCGAGATAGAACGGACCGACGACCAACGTTGTCATCATGACCGACGCGACGACCCCGCTCGTCAGCAGGCCTGTCCTGAGTCCGCGATCCCGGAGCAGCGTCAATCGCACCAACGGAGCGGCCACTTTCGACTCGGCGAACACGAAGAGTCCGGCTGCGACGGCCGCGACGAAGAGGAGGGCGAGGTTGAAGGCGCCGAAATGGCCGCGGCCAACCGTCATCGCGAGCGCGTAAGCGGCGAGGGCGAGCGTCAACAGCAGCGTTCCCACGCCGTCGAAGCGTATCCGGACGGCCGTGACGTGACGACGGTCCGCCGGCAGATGCCGCCATGCCAGCAGCAGCGCCGCAAGGCCGAGCGGTGCATTGATCAGGAAAAGCGTCCGCCAGCTGGAGGCGTGGATCAAGAGTCCGCCGAGCGATGGGCCGAGCGCGGTGCCGATGGCGGACATCGTGCCGAGCAGTCCCATGGCGCGGCCGGTGCGGGCTTGCGGGACGATGTCGCCGACGAAGGCCAGCGTCAGGGCCATCATCGCCGCGGCTCCCAGTCCCTGCAGGGCGCGGGCGGTGATCAGCAGCCCGAGTGTCGGCGCGAAACCGCAGAGAAGGGAAGCCAGCGTAAACAAGAGGATGCCGGCCAGAAGCAGGCGGCGCCGGCCGAGAAGGTCACCGAGTCGTCCGACGCTCACAATCAACGCGGTGACGGCCAGGAGGTAGGAGAGGACGATCCATTGGACTTCCTGAAACGTGGCGCCGAAGACCTCCGCGAAGGTCGGCAGGCCGACATTCGCGATGCTGGTGCCGAGCGAAGCGAGCAGGACGGACAGGGAGAGAGCGGCGACGGCCCCGCGCGCCGGGGGCGTCGGGGTGACTTTGGCGGCGGGAGCCCGTGCGCTTGCTTCGACGGTCTTTTGCATGGGCCCAGTGTAGCCGTTTTATTGAAGTGGCGGAAGACGCCTCCTGTGCACTATATCCGTGCACGTGACGCCTCCTCTCGACCGATCGCCGCCGGCAGTATGAACCGACCCGATCTCAATCTGCTCGTCACTCTGGATGTCCTGCTTGCTGAAGGTAGCGTGGCGCGAGCGGCCCGGAGGTTGCGCCTCAGCCCTTCCGCGATGAGCCGGGCGCTGGCACGCTTGCGTGCGACCACAGGCGATCCGCTGTTGGTGAGAGCAGGCCGCGGGCTTGTGCCCACCCCGCGAGCCGTCGAATTCCAGGAACGGGTCAGGCAACTCGTACAGGATGGAGAAGCGGTCCTGCGTCCGGTCGGGAAACTCAACCTCCAGCGGCACGTTCGGACCTTCACGTTGCGGACCAGCGAAGGTTTCGTGGAGAATTTCGGACCGGCACTCGTCGCTCGAATCGGCAGGGAGGCGCCGGGTGTGCAACTGCGCTTTGTGCAGAAGCCCAACAAGGACAGCACACCCCTGCGCGACGGAACAGTCGACCTGGAGACCGGCGTCATCGCACCGGCGATGAGTCCTGAATTGCGCGCGCTGGCGCTTTTTCGGGATCGATTGATCGGCGTCGTGCGGAAGGGCCACCCGCTCAGCAAGGGAAAGATTACTCCCGCCCGCTACGCGTCCGGCCGGCACATCTGCGTTTCCCGTGAACCGAACCAGGATCCGGTGGATGCTGCCCTGGCGATGGTCGCGTTGCGGCGGGAGATTGCCGTGTCGCTGGTCGCGGGCTTCTCGACCGCCCTCACGCTGGCGCGAACCTCCGATCTCATCGCCAGCGTGCCGGAGCGGCACACCGGGAAGCTGCGTGCCGGCATGTTTAGTTTTGTCCTTCCGGTCACCCTGGCGGAATTCACGGTTTCGATGGTATGGCACCCTCGGCTCGATGCTGATCCCGGACATCGCTGGCTGCGCGGCCTCGTACGGGACGTGTGCGCCGCAGTCCATTGAAGCCCTCTGGTCTTCCCATGACAACAACACTGGCTCTCCTCCGCCTTCTTGTTCTGTCGGGCGCTTTCGCAGTGACGTTGCTGCGTGCGGCCGAACCGATCGTGCCGGTGGGCGCGGCTCGCGCCGACATCACACCCGATCTGCCGATCCAGCTGGCTGGCTACCAACAACGGACGACGGAAGCCACGCGCGTCGTCGCGCCCCTCCATGTGCGCGCCCTTGCGATTGGCTCCGATGCGGACGGACCGGTGGTGCTCGTGGCGGCGGAGGTGATTGCGGTGAGCGAAGCCCTGAGTGAAGCGGTGGCCAACGCGGTGCGCCTGAAGCATCCCGGGATCACGCGCGATCGCATCGCCGTGTGTGCGACGCACCAGCACAACGGACCGGCCGTCGCGGGTACGATCCCGTTCATGTTTTCGCGCGACCTGTCGCCGGATGTCACCGGCCGGCTGGATAAGTTCGCTGCCATGTTGCAGGAGAAAATGGTGGCCGTCGCGCTTGCGGCGCTGGCGGATCGCCGGCCGGCGCGGCTGTCGTGGGCCGAGGGCAGGGCGGAATTTGCGGTGAACCGCCGGCTGATCGTCGAGGGCCGGCATACCGGTTACAAGGCAACCCCCGGCGGGCCGGTAAATCACGCGCTGCCGGTGCTTCGGGCCGTGGATGCCGACGGCGCGGTGCGGGCAGTGCTGGTGAATTACGCGTGCCATTGCACCGTGCTGAAGGGCGGAGAAAACTTCGTGCACCCGGACTGGGCCGGTGACGCGGCGACGCGTATTGAGTCGGCACATACCGGTGCGGTGGCGTTGGTCGCCATCGGCTGCGGGGCTGATTCCGATCCGCAGCCGCGGGGATTGCCGGAAGTGGCGACGCACGGCACGACGGTGGCGCGCGAGGTCGCGCGGCTGTTTGCCGGCGAGATGCGTCCGCTCGGACGAGTCACCAGCGCGACATTTCGGGCGATCGAGATTCCGCTGGCGCGCACGGTGCCGCGCGCGGAGTTGGAGGAGCGGCTCAAGGGCAAGCCACCGGTTGCTTACGCCGCCGCGCAGTTTCTGAAACGGATCGACGCCGGTCGGCCGCTGCCCGCGTCGATCCGGTATCCGGTGCAAGCCTGGGTGTTTGGCGACGAACTCGCGATGGTGTTTCTCGGCGGCGAGGTCGTTGCGGAATACGGATTGCGCCTCAGGCGCGAACTCGGTGCGTCGCGCGTGTGGGTCAACGCCTACGCGAATCACGTGCCGTGCTACATACCGTCCACTCAGGTGCTCGCCGAGGGCGGCTACGAGGCGGAGCTGGCGATGGATTACTACGGTCTGCCCACGCGGCTCGCTCCGGACGTCGAGGAACGCATCGTGCGCACCGTGCACGGGCTGTTGCCGCCGGGTTTCAGTGAAGTCCGATAACCCTGCGACGCCCGATAGGAGTTCGCCCCGCACGGGCGGGCACTTGTCGGCGGCTCAACGCAGGCGGCGCACGCCGTGGTCCATCTTGGTCAGGCCCGGCTTGTGGAGGGAACTGAACTTGGAGGCGCCGTTGGCGCTCCTTGCTGGGTTGCGATGTAATTTACCGCTTGCTTATTTAAGCAGTTGCTTAAGGAACGTGGACTATGCAAAGCCTGCTGGCCATCGCCGACCCGACGCGGAGACGAATCGTGGAACTGCTCGCCCGGCGCGATCGCACGGCGGGAGAAATCGTGAAGGAGTTTGACGTCAGTGCGCCGGCAATTTCCCAGCACCTGAACGTGCTGCGGGAGGCGGGACTCGTGGTGACCCGGGCCGAGGGCCAGACGCGGATTCAGTCGCTGAATCCGGCCGGCTTCGACGAGGTCGAGGCGTGGCTGCAGAAGACGCGCATGGTTTGGTCCAGCCGGCTTGACGCCCTCGAGCGCGAACTCCGCGCGGAGGACGCCGCCGTGGCTCGCAAGGCAAAGAAAAAATAATCCCATGAAATCCAAAGACGACTACGCCCAGTTCAGCGGTCCCGCCGAACTCAGAATTGTCCGAACGCTACCTGGTCCGATTGAACGCGTCTGGGAGTACCTCACGGATCCCGTGAAACGCGCGCGCTGGTTCTGCGGTGGCCTGCTGGAGCAGAAGGCGGGTGGAAAGGTCGTGTTTCACATGGTGCACAAGAATATTGCACCAGGGGAGAAGCCGCCGGCCAAGTACGCCCAGGTGCAGGATCCAGGCGTGAGCTTCGAGGGCCGCGTGTTGAAATGCGAACCGCCCCGGTTGCTGGTCTACACGTTCGGCAGTGATGACTCCGAGGTCACCTTCGAGCTGACGCCCAAGGGCAAGGACGTCGTGCTGGTGCTCACTCATCGCACGCGCGGCGCGGAGGAAGAACGCGAACTCACCAACTACGCGTCGGGCTGGCACATTCACCTGGATCACCTGGTGGCCCAGCTCACGGGCTCGCCACGCCCCGGCTTCTGGTCGCTGCACACGAAGCTGGTTTCGGAGTACGAAAAGCTCCGCGCGGCTCAGCTGAAACGGTAGCGCGGCTGCATCCCATCGAAGCGGTCCTATGATCAAGCGGGGCGTGGGCTTGCCTCCGCCTCGACGCGACTTCGTGCGTGGTGCTTTGGGCATACAGTCAGCGCCGTTGGCGAGACGGTCGCGTTGGCCCTCGCACTGAACTTGGTTCAGAAGTACGGCTGACCGACGGGGCCCGACAGATGGTAGATCAGCGTGTAGTCAAGGAGGTCGAGTTCGAACGAAGGGAACGACGGAATGAGAGACCAGTGTATCTTCGCGTACAGTGATTCCGTGCCGATCCCGCTCTCGATGATGGCGGCGCCGGCGTAGTGCTCGGCCTTGATCACCAGATTGATGGCCGTGACTTTCCAGCCGTTCTTGAGGCGGGTGGTGTGGTAAAATGTATCATCGCCTTCGAATCCGAGCAGCAGCGTATCGCGCCGGATCGAACCCTTTGAGATGTCCGCGTTGGGATAAACGTCCGACAGTTTTGAATCGAGGATGCGGCCATTCGAGAAGGGAAGTCCGAGGGTGGCGGTCGTGCGGACTGGCACATAGGTGAAATTGTACGACTTCGAACGCCGGCCGTCCGTGGTTTTCATGAAGACGGTTACGATCGTGTCATCCAGCGCCGGAATATCGGGCAGGTTTAGAGTGTAACCGCGTTCATAGACGATGCGCATCTCTCCGACATACCAGCGCCCGTTGATATACTCCTGAAAACCGGAGCGGTCGTCCTCCGTTTCGGTATCCCGCTGGTTTTCGTACCCCCTGAAGTTTTCCCACGCCGTCATCGGCATGACCCACTCGCGGTCGCCCCAGACAAAGTGCATCTCCGCGGCGAAGGCGGCGGGCTGATCGAGCACTCGACGGGCCCCGGTCTTCGGTGGAAAGAGGTCCTTGCCCCAAACTTTCAAGGGAGCGCCAGAGCTGCCGCGCATGACGTCGAAACGCAGGATTGGCTCCGGCCCTGCAAACTGCGCGGTGGTGACCACGCCCGGCAGGACGCTGACCGTGGCCTGCAGGGGACCGGGCTGGGCGGGCATCGCGACGCTCACGCCCGGTTTGATTGTCTGGGTTGGGTCCAACGGACGAACCGTGACCGTCTGCAACCCCGTTGTCGCCACGGACGTGCTCGCAATCTGTTGCAGCGCCGCGAGCGACGGCTTCTCTGTCAGGACCACCGGTGCTCTGCGGAGTACCGTAGTTCGCAAAGAGGATTGATCCAGTTGGGCTTGGACCGCGACGGGATCGCTCGGGGGATGCGTGACCGTGGAGGTCCCCGTGCCGATTGGCGTGACGGCGGAGGTGCGCAGAGTCGCCCGCACCGTGATGCCCCACATGTGTCCTTGGGCGATGTCGGCGGCCGCCACGTTGTCGTCGAAGGAAAAATTCCCCGAGCCTTGATGCTCGACCTTACGACCGTCGGGGTGCAGGACGGTCAGGGTGATGGGGACGCCTTGGGACTGGACCTGCACGCGGATGGGGCCCGTTTGCGAGGCGGAGAAATTGAAGGGTGACACGGAGTCCCCACTTACTGCGAAACGATGCGGGCCGTCGGTCACCGCATTGTTGCCCGGCTTGTTGGCGGAGACTCCGGCGGCGGCGAGAATTACATCGAACGCCTTGGCCTGCTCGGCTTGAGGAACGTTTTCGACGGTGAAGCCAACGTAGACGCATCTCCCGCCGCGGTAGGCGTTGGCCACGGCCACGGGCAACTGGCTTTCGGTCTTGGCCGCGGGATCGACTTGTGACGTGAACACGATGGCGGAGCCATCCGGGTTCACGGCGCTGAATTCCGCCGGGGGAGCGTTCAAGGCGTCCACCACATAGCGGGAACTGTCGAAGGCCCTCACCGTGCCTGCGGCGAAACGCTTCGTGAGGGCGAGGAAGCCGTCGATACCCATGACTTCGCGCAGAAACGGATGAGGGGAAGACTGCCAGCTGGTCGCGTAGGCATGATTCGAAAGGTAGCCCGGCGAAAGGAGCACGAAGGTGCCGCCGGTCTGCTCGATGTAGCGCTGCACGGTCTTTTCGTCGGCGAGACTCAGCACCGCGGTGTTGTCCGGATTTCCGCCGTATGAGCCGCCCGTATACCAGATGACGAGATTGAATTCCTGCAGTCGCTCGAGCGTGGGGCCGGATTGGTTGACGCTTACGATGTCGACCGCCCACGCACTGGCGTCTCCGCCTGCCGCTCTGACGACTAGGCGACGGAACGTTTCGTCGGAGCGCGACAGCTGGCGATTGCCGCGGTCGCTGTTGTTCTCTGATCCATCGTCGTCGACCAAAAGGATTCTTCGCGGGCTCGTGTTGCGTGGCGCGGGCAGGCTGGCGAGCGGGACGGGCGGCCGCCGCTTGATGATCGTACGCGTTGGAGAGGGAGTGGTCGCAACCGGTTTGGGCGCGTCGGCTGAAATCGCCGAAGGCAAGGTTGGCCCGGCGAGGGTGAACATCAAGAGAGTGCGCGCGAGACGCGACCCACGCGAGCGAGACCGGAGGAAGACGAAGGGGCTCATGGCTGGACCGCGAAGCCAAGCCCTGCGCGGCGGAGCTGGAAAGGCTCTGGCGACAGTCTTGAATCGGGTCCTCGAGAACAGCGAGGTCAGGCCGGGAGGCAAGTGTGCTTGCGAACGCAGTGGCCGTGAAACCCTCTCCCTTGTTCGTTGGGCTGGCACCGCGGCCGGTCGACGGTGACGGCGCCACTCACCTGCGGCGGGCGCCGAGCCAGCCGGAGCGGGGACGGCGGAGGATGGGGCCGTGCAAGTCAGGCGGCGAAATGTGGATACCTGCTAGTGCCTGGTCGCGCGGTCAGGTATTTCGAAAGCGCGAGCGCGGAAGATCGTACCAGTCAGGGGCGGCAAAAAAGAAGGGACTTACGACTATCTCGTAAGCCCCTTTTGTAGAATGGCTGCCCGGGCTGGGATCGAACCAGCGACCAAGTGATTAACAGTCACCTGCTCTGCCACTGAGCTACCGGGCAGTGGCAATCGCGTGACCTGTGTCATGCGAAAGAGGGGTGGAAAAACAGAGCGCGAGCCCACCTTGTCAATGCTCGTTTTAAGTATTGGCATGGAATTCTTGGACGCTGCCAAAGTTTTGGTTGCTTTCACTTTCGCCGACCCTATCACCTGACCCTCTTTTCCATTACGCCTGCCTCCAATTCCGGGGTGACAGGGGGAACGAAACCCATGAGCCAACAGTTCAAACTCAACGTCGACTCGCGAGCCCAGACCGGCCGCAGTGCATCCCGTCGCCTCCGCAAAGCCAATCGCGTGCCCGCGATTCTTTACGGCAAGCACACGAAGCCGGAGTCGCTCTCCATTGAAGGGCCGGAGTTCACCCGGTTGCTCAAGTCCGTCGGCGGTCGCGCGGTGCTCATCGAGCTCCAGCAGAGCGGCAAGTCCGGCAAGGCGCTTTCCTTCCTCCAGGAAGTGCAGCGCGACCCGATTACGGATAAATATCTCCACGTCGATCTGCAGGAAGTGAAGAGCGACGAAAAATTCGAAATCCGCGTGCCGGTGCGCGTCGTAGGCGAGTCCTTCGGCGTCAAGAACCAGAGCGGCGTTTTGGAAATGGCGACGCAGCTCCTGCGGGTGCGCGTTCTCCCCAAGGATCTGCCTGAAGCCATCGCGGTTGATGTCACCGAGCTCAAGGTCGGTGAGACGATCAAGGTGGGCAGTTTGAAGCCGGTGGCGGGCGTCGAGTTCCTCGACCCCAAGGGCCAGCCGGTCGTCGCGTGCGTCGAGCCTGTGGCGGAAGTCGTGCAGGAAACGACCGCTCCCACCGCTGCCGCTGGTGCCGGTGCTGCCGCCGCCGGTGCCGCCGCTGGCGCCGCTCCCGCCGAAGGTGCCGCTGCTGCTCCTGCCGCAGGTGCGGCTCCGGCCGCTGGCGCCGCTCCGGCTGCCGGGGCGAAGCCCGCCGCAGGTGCGGCCAAGCCGGCCGCTGGCGCCGCCAAGCCCGCTGCTCCGGCCAAGAAGTAATTCCCGGCCGTGTTTCCGTGCCGCTCCGCCGCGATTGCGCGGCGGAGTCAGGCGAATGTTCTTTGAGTCATGTTCCTCTCGCTCGTCGCCGGTCTGGGCAATCCAGGCCGCGATTACGATCAATCCCGCCACAACCTCGGCTGGGTCGTGCTCGACGCTTATGCCAAGAAGCACGGCGTCGCCTGGAAACACGCCCCACAGTTCAACGCCGACGTTGCTCGCAGGGAAATCGGTGGCCGGACCCTCTGGCTGATCAAGCCGCTGACGTTCATGAACGAAAGTGGCCGGTCGGTCGGTGCGATGGCTCGGTTCTACAAAATCGATCCTCCGCAAATCGTCGCCGTCTATGACGATCTCACCATCGATCTCGGATTGATCAAGGTGACGGCAACGGGCAGCGCCGGCGGCCACAACGGTGTGGCCAGCCTGCTCGAGCATCTCGGCGGCGGATTCGTTCGCTACCGGCTGGGCATCGGCCCGAAGCAGCCCGCGCAGATGGAACTCTCAGACTTCGTCCTCGGAAAATTCACTCCCGAACAACAGATCCTCGTCACTCAAAAACTCGACACGTACGTCCAAGGCCTCGAATTGCTGCTCACCCGCGGCGTCGAGCCGGCCATGAACCAGCTTAATCGCAGAGACCCAAAATGAAACCGACCAACCGTAATTACCGCGCGACCTTCATCCTCGATAACCGGGGCAAGGAGGAGACCATCGATCAGATCGTCGAAAACGTGAAGAAAGTCATTGCCGACGTGAAAGGCGAAGTCACCGGCGTGGAAAACATCGGCAAGAAGGACTTCGTCCGCGTCACGGACAAGAAGCTCACCAGCGGCGCCTATGTGCACGTGAACTTCACCGCGCCGGCCGATGCACCCGCGAATTTGCGGGAAAAGTTGCGGCTTAACGGCAGCGTTTACCGCACGTTCATCCAGTCCGCCTAACTTCGTCCGGCGTTTAGCGCCATTCCCACGCATGCCTTCACTCAACAAAGTCCTCCTCATGGGCAACCTCACGCGCGATCCTGAATTGCGCGTGACGCCCAAGGGTACGCCGATCTGCCAGTTTTCATTGGCGATCAACCGGCAGTTCAAGATGGAGTCGGGTGAGAGTCGCGAGGAAGTCATCTACGTTGATGTCGAGGCATGGGGCAAACAGGGTGAGACGATCGCCAAGTACTGCACCAAGGGCCGTCCGCTCTACGTGGAGGGCCGTCTCCGGCTCGATCAGTGGGAGGACAAGAATACGAAGGAAAAGCGCAGCCGCATGAAGGTCGTTCTCGAGCAGTTTCAGTTTCTCGGGGATAGCCGGGGCGGCGGGGCAGGTGGCGGCGGCGCGCCTGCCGGCGATATCGATCAGACCGGAGGCAGCTCGCCCGAACGGCATGCTCCGCCTCCGCGCAGTGCGGGTCCGAAACCCGCGGCTCAGGAAAATTTGGACGAAGACGTTCCGTTCTAAGTCCCTTCAATCCATAGTAGCGGCGCCAACTTGGCGCCGTCGGTCCCACAACGGCGGGATCGCGACACCCACAACGTTAACATTTCAACTCAATACGATCATGGCTCATAGCGAAGTTCTCCTCGTCAAACCCGTCGAAGGCCTCGGCGGCGAAGGCGATCAAGTCAAAGTACGCGCTGGCTACGCCCGCAATTATCTCCTGCCCCGCAAGATTGCAGTGCCGCTCACCGGCGCGAATCGCAAGCAGATCGATGCGTTGAAAAAGCGCCGCGCCGAGCGCGAGCAGTCTGACCTCAACGCGGCCCAGGAGCTCGCGAAGAAGCTGGAGAAGACGAGCCTCGCGTTCGCCGTGAAGACGGGCGAGGGCGGCCGGATGTTCGGCGCCATCACCGCGCAGGACGTGCACGAGAAGCTCACCGCTGCGGGCGTCGAGCTCGACAAGAAGAAGATTCATCTCTTCACGCCGGTGAAGACCCTCGGCAAGCACACGGTGAAGATCAAACTTCACGCGGACGTCGCGGTCGATGTTGCGTTCGACGTCGTATCCGAGAATCCGATCGAGCCCGCCGCGGTCGAGGAAGCGCCCGCCGGTGACCGCACCGAAAAGCGCTCCGATCGTCCTGAGCGTCGTCCCCGCAAGGACACCAAGGAATAAGGTTGGCGCCATTTATCCGGAGGCCGCGTCCGCTTGTCGGACGCGGCCTTCGTGCTTGTGAACAGTTGGGCGGTTGATTCTGAGCAACTCCACGTTGCCTTCACCGTCCGCGTTCGCTCGGATTCGGACTTCGTTCAGGTCCCGCATGGTACAAGAAACCTCCAGCAACTCCCCCCGCTCGTTCTCCGGCAATTCCGCCGGGGGCGCCGCCGGCCGGATGTTGCCCCACAGTCTGGAAGCGGAGGAGTACCTGCTTTCGTGTTGTTTGCTCGACGGCAAGGATGTGCTTTCGCGGTGTCTCGAGGCCCGGATTCGCGCTGAGTCGTTCTATGATCCGAAGCACGGTCTGATCTACGAGCGCCTGCTGGATCTCTACAATCGTCAGGAGCCGATTGACATCTCCGTCGTCGCGGAGGAGCTGAAGACCGCGCGTCAGCTGGATCAAATCGGCGGCTACGCGTTTCTGGCGCAGGTCAGCAGCCGGATTCCCACCACGGCCCAGGCGGGATACTTCATCGAGAAAGTCCGCGAGCAGGCTTTGCTGCGTGAAATCATCCGTTCCGCCACGGGTGCGGTCGAGGAGTGTTACGGCTTTACCGGCGGCATCGACGAGTTCGTCGACCAGATCGAAGCCAAGATTTTCAGCGTCACTCAGAATCGCGTGAGCGAAAGCGCCAAGCAGATGCGCGAGCCGACGCGCGATGCGATGAGCGTCATCAACAAGATGATGATGAAAAAGGGCGAGCTCACGGGAGTGTCGTCCGGCTTCAAGGATCTCGACGCTTTCATGTGGGGCTTTCAGAAGCAGGAAATGATTGTGCTGGCCGCGCGCCCCTCGATGGGCAAGACGTCGCTCGCGCTGAATTTTGCCGAGGCAGCCGCGCTGCCGAAAAAGGGACCGCCGGCGGCCGTGTTGATTTTCTCGCTGGAAATGGGCGCCGCCCAGCTCGCGTTGCGCATGCTGTGCTCGCGCGCGCGGGTGAACATGAAATTGCTGCGCGACGGGCTGCTGTCCAAGAACGGCGACGAGCAGAACCGCCTCGTGGAGGCGGCGGACCAGTTTTCCAAGGCGCCCATCTTCATCGATGATTCGAGCGCAATCTCGATCATGCAGCTTCGCGCCAAGGCGCGGCGCATTCACTCCCGCACGCCGCTTGGCTTCATCATGGTGGATTACTTGCAATTGCTCAGCCCGACGGACCCGAAGGTGCCGCGCGAACAGCAGGTCGCCGAGGCCTCGCGCGGTTTGAAGGCGATTGCGAAGGAACTCGACGTGCCCGTGCTTGTATTATCCCAACTCAACCGATCGTCCGAAAAGGACAATCGAACACCCAAACTATCCGACTTACGCGAATCTGGTTCGATCGAGCAGGACGCCGACGTGGTCCTGATGCTTGCCCGTCCCAGAGACGCCGACGAAAAGTTCCAAGTAGCCGCCGACTCGGCCGAGTTAATCGTTGCCAAGCAACGAAACGGCCCGGTAGGAGAACTGAAACTCACTTTCCTTCGAGACATCACCCGCTTTGAAAACTTTCATCAGTAACCCTGTGCGCAGGGTCGTTTCCTTGTGTCTCGCGGTCGTTGGGTTGCTGGCAGCGGGTGTCACGCCGGCGGCAGCGCAGGGCTTTGCCCCGCAACCGCAGCAGCAGCAGGGTCAGCCGCCTGCCCAAGCCTACAAGGTCGGGACGGTCACCATCAAATTCGTCGGCACGGCGAACGTGAACGAGCAGGTCGTCCGCGCCAACATGCAGATCCGCGAAGGCGGCGAGTTCGACGAAGTCATTCTCGATCGCGACATCCGTTCGCTCTACCGCACGGGTCTTTTCGAATTCATCGAGGTCAAGCACGAGCCCGTTGACGCCCAGACCTTCAACCTCGTCGTTGAAGTCACTCCGAAGTTCCGCGTCTTGGCTGTGCGCTTCGAGGGCAACCAGAAGGTGAAGAGCAATCGACTCGAGAAAGAGGCGAAGGTCCGTCCGAACCAGGCGCTCGACGAGCGTCAGGTGAAGGAAGACGCCGAGAAGCTGCGCGAGTATTACCAGAAAGCCGGCTATAATCAGGTCTCGGTAAATTATACCATTGAGCGCGATCGCGTCGGTGGTTTCGGCACCGTGGTTTTCAAGATTCGCGAAGGTGCGAAGGTGAAGATCGCCGACATCAAGTTCGTCGGCAATGCGCACGTGTCCGCGCGAAAGCTGCGGGGTGTCATTGAAACCAAGAAGTGGTGGCTTTTCTCCTGGCTGACCGGTTCCGGTCGCTTCAAGGACGATCAATTTGAGGACGATCTGGAAAAGCTCCGCGATCATTTCCGCGAGCAGGGTTACCTCGACGTCGAGATTCCGCAGGACAAGGTGCTGTTCAACTATCCCAGCCCCGGGAAGCTCGTCCTCGTCGTGAACATCGAGGAGGGACGCCAGTACCGCATCGGCGAGATCTCCTTCTCGGGCAACAACCTTTTCAATTCCGCGCTCCTCAAGCGCGTCGTGCGCCAGAAGCCGGGCTTCGTGTTCGTGCCGTCAAAGGTCGATGCAGATCGTCAGCGGCTCGATGACTTCTACGGCAAGGACGGCTACCTCGACACCCGCATTCAGTTGTTGCGCAAACCGAACGTCGCGACCGGGGCGATCGACCTCGAGTACAAGATCAACGAGAGCGAGCGCTTCAGCGTCGAGTCGATCGTCGTCGAGGGTAACACGAAGACGAAGAGCACCGTAATCCTCCGTGAACTCGTGCTCGGGCCCGGCGATGTGTTCAGCACGGTGCTGATGAAGATCAGCCAGCTGCGTCTGGATAACACGCGCTTCTTCGAGAGCGTCGATGTCACGCCGCAGGAGACGAACATTCCCGGACGCCGCAACATGCGCATCGCGGTCCGCGAAGGGCGGACCGGCAATCTCACCTTCGGTGCGGGCTTCAGTTCGCTCGAGCGTGCGACGCTCTTTGCCGAAGTCTCGCAATCCAACTTCGATCTTTTCAACCGGCGCTCGTTCTTCCAAGGCGACGGCCAGAAGTTCCGCCTCCGCATGCAGCTCGGCTCGCTGTCGAGCGAAGTGGTGCTGTCGTTCGAGGAGCCGTGGCTCTTCCAGAAGCAGCTCGGTCTCGGTTTCAGCGTCTTCCGCACGAGCTCCGAGTACAACTCCACGTTCTACAGCCAGATTCAAACCGGCTTCGAGGTCTACCTCCGCAAGCACCTGTGGGAACTCTGGAACGGCCGCCTTTCGTACACCTACGAAATCTTCGATATTCAGGATATTTCGCCGTCTGCGTCCTCGATCATTCAGGCGCTCGCGGGCAGCAATGCGTCCTCGAGCATCGGCCTGCAGCTCGAGCGTGATACGCGTGACAAGATTATCAATACGACCTCGGGCAACCGCGTGGAGGTGAACTTGAAGTTCGCCGGCGGTCCGCTCGGCGGCAGCAAGATCAACAACAACTACAGCCTCGAGTTCCGCGGTTCGCAGTTCTTCCCGGTGTTCGAGACGCAGACCCAAGTACTCAGCCTGATCGCGCGCGGCGGCGTGGTGCAGAACTTCGGTGATGCGGCGGATGTACCATACTACAACAAATGGTACCTCGGCGGTCCCACGACGCTGCGTGGTTTCGAGTTCCGCGAAGTCGCGCCGCGCGACGCGTTCAACGAGCCCATCGGCGGCAAGACCTACGGTTTCTTCAGCGCCGAGTACTCGCTCGATATCGTCAGCCCGATTCGTTTCGCGATCTTCTACGACGCGGGCTTCGTCAATCGCGGGGCCTATGACTTCAACCCGGCCTCCTACAACGACAACTTTGGCTTCGGTCTTCGCCTCTTTGTTGCAGGAGCTCCGCTGAGCCTCGACTTCGGTATTCCGATCACGGGCGACGCGCTGAACAAGAAGGGGAACCAATTCAATTTTTCCTTTGGCACCCGGTTCTGATTCTGCTCCATTTTTCGACTCCATTCTCCAATACCTAACATGAAGAATTCCATCAAATCCCTTGTCGCAATCGCGGCATTTGGCGCGTTCGCCCTCGGCGCGTTCGCCCAGCCCGCGGTCAAGGTTCTCGTCGTTGACATGGCGAAACTCTACGACACGCACTACAAGACCGTTGAGCAGAACGCCAAGATCCAGGCCGACGACCAGAAGGCGCAGGAAGAGGTCGAGAAGATGAACAAGGACGGCAACGCGCTCGTCGAAGAGTACAAGTCGCTCAACGACCAGTCGAACAACCCGGCTCTGTCCGCGGACGCCAAGGCCAAGGCCCAGGGCGCGGCGCAGGCCAAGCTCGAGGCAATCCAGAACAAGCAGCGCGAAGTGCAGACGTTCATCCAGAACACCCGCAACTCCCTCGGTCAGCGCCTCAACACCTTTCGTAGCCTGATGCTTGAGGAAATCAGCAAGGTCGCGGCCGACGTCGCGAAGCGCAAGGGCGGCAACCTGCTCCTCGACAAGGCCGGTCCGACCGCGATTGGCATTTCGAACATCGTTTATGCCGATGCCGCTTTCGACATCACGGACGACGTGATGAAGGAAGTGAACAAGGATCGTCCGGCTGGCGCGGCCACGGCCGCTCCCGCCGCGGCTCCGGCCAGTCCTTCTGGCGCCCCGGCCGTTTCCGTTCCCGGACTCGGCGGCGCGAAGAAGTAATCGCCCGCTCTGTTGTCTCTTTCGACCCCGCTCGTTTCGAGCGGGGTTTTTTTGTGCCCGCTACCGAGGGCGGGAGCCGCTTGTTTGCTGAATTGCACGTCAGCTGGAAACCACCACGCTCGCGCCCATGCAGGTCTCGTTTACCACCGGGGAAATCGCCACCATCACTCAAGCCACCGGCCAGCGCGGTTCGACCACCGAAGTCATTCGCGGAATTTCCGGATTGGCGAAGGCTTCAGCGGGCGACCTTTCTTTCCTCGGCAACGCAAAATACAAGGCTGAGGTGGCCACGACGCGGGCGTCGGTCGTTTTGCTCCCCGCCGACTTTACCGGTGAACCGCCGCCTGGGCAGTTGTACCTGTTCGTGGAAAATCCGTCCGTCGCGCTCGCCCGGGTGTGTGCTCACCTCGAGCGGCTGCTTTGGCCCAAGCCTGCGACGGGCATTCATCCCTCGGCGTGGGTGGACGCGACGGCCACGGTCGCGGCGACCGCAACGATTGGCCCGATGTGCATCGTGGAGGCAGGTGCGGTCATCGGAGAGCGGGTGCACGTGCAGGCGCAGGTGTTCGTGGGCCGCGCGGCCAAGATCGGCGACGACTCGTGGCTGATGCCCGGCGTGGTGGTGGCGGCGGAGTGTCGCATCGGTCAGCGAGTGCAACTGCAGCCCGGGGTGATTATTGGCGGTGATGGTTTTGGCTACGAATTCGTCCAGGGCCGGCACGAGAAGGTGCCCCAAGTGGGCGCGGTGGTGGTCGGCGATGATGTCGAAATTGGTGCCAACTCCACCATCGATCGCGCCCGTTTCAGCCAGACCGTGATCGGGGACGGGACCAAAATCGACAATCTGGTTCAGATTGGCCACAACGTCCAAATCGGCCGGCATTGCATGATCTGCGGTCAGGTGGGAATTTCCGGCAGTGCGAAGATCGAGGATTATGTCGTCCTGGGCGGGCAGGCGGGGGTGGCAGGTCACATTACCGTCGGCAAAGGAGTGAAGGCGGGCGGGAAGTCCGGCATCAGCTCCGACGTGGCACCGGGGAGCTTCATCAACGGTAATCCGGCGATTCCCTACCTGCTGGAGCGCCGCATCGCGATCCTGCACCAGCGTCTCCCTGAACTCTTCAAACGGGTCGACTCTTTGGAAGAACAGCTCGCCGATGCAAAAAAGACTTCCTCCTGAAGGCTGCCGCCCCAACATGCGACTCCACCCATGAGCGCCTCGCGGCTTAAGATCTTCACCGGCAATTCCAACCGTCCTCTCGCCGAGGAAATTTGCCGCTCGATCAACGAGCCTCTCGGCGAGGCGACGGTGACAAGTTTCCCGGACGGCGAGTCGTTCGTGAAGATCAACGAGAACATTCGCGGGCACGACGTCTTCATCATCCAGTCGACCTGCCCGCCGACGAATCATAATCTCGTCGAGCTGCTGATCATGATTGATGCGGCGCGACGCGCGTCCGCCCAGCGCATCACCGCGGTGCTTCCATTTTATGGATACGCGCGCCAAGATCGGAAGGACCAGCCGCGCGTGCCGATCACGGCGAAGCTCGTGGCGAACTTGATCGTCGCGGCCGGCGCCAACCGGGTGCTCACGATGGATCTGCACTCGCAGCAGATTCAGGGCTTCTTCGACATCCCGGTCGATCACCTCTACGCGTCGCCGGTCTTCTTCAAGCATCTCGCGGACACCCGCCGGGAAAATTTCGTGGTCTGCTCACCCGATGTCGGCGGCATGAAGATGGCCGCCGCCTACGCCGATGTGCTTGGTGCGGGCCTCGCCCTCGTAGCCAAGAAGCGCACGAGCGCGACCAAGGTGGAGGCGATCAACGTCGTCGGTGAGGTCAACGGCTGCGATGTTCTCCTCGTCGATGACATTACGGAGACCGCCGGCACGCTCAGCGCAGCGGCCAAGATCCTGCGCGAACACGGCGCGCGCAGCATTCGCGCTGCGGTCAGTCATTGTATTCTCAACGAGGTCGCGATCGACCGGCTGAAGAGCGGCTTGATCGACGAATTGATCACGACGAATTCGACGCCCATCAACAGTCATGGAATTCCCGTGACGGTGTTGAGCATCGCCTCGCTGCTCGGTCAGGCCATTCAGCGCATCAACAGCAACGAGAGCGTGACGAGTCTGTTTCGCGTCAAGGGCTTCTAAGCCGGCATCGCGATCCTTCTCGTCCGCTGCCAGCCGTCCGGAACCTGTCTCCCGTCAGTCTGTCGTTCGCTTCCATGTCCACTTCGCGTTTCGCCCGTCTGGTCATGTTCGTCGCGGCGCTGGCCGCCACCGGTCCGCTCTTCGCCGCCCGCGCCCGCGAGACCAAGAAGGCGGCCGAGCCGGTGCCCAAACCGGCCGTGCGCTTCGATCACAGTCCCGTGGGCGACGGCGCGAAGTCCGGCCTCGTGATGAGTTATGCGGACGTCATCGAGCCGGCGCAGCGCGCGGTCGTCTCCGTTTACTCCACCAAGATCGTCAAGGAACGGATCGCGATCGATCCGTTCTTCCGCCGCTTCTTCGGCGACATCCCCGATCAGGAACGCGAGAGCAAGCAGGAGGGCCTGGGCTCCGGGGTGATCGTCACGGCCGACGGCTACATTCTGACCAACAATCACGTCGTCGAGGGTGCGGATGAACTCAAGGTCACGCTCGCCGACGATCGCGACTTCATCGCCAAGGTCATTGGCAGCGATCCGAAGACCGACATCGCGGTGTTGAAGATTGAGGCGAAGGATCTGCCCACGGTGGCGTTTGCCGACAGCGACAAACTGCGGGTGGGCGATATCGTCTTCGCGATGGGCAACCCGCTGGGCGTGGGCCAGACGGTCACCATGGGGATCGTTTCCGCCAAGGGCCGCAGCAAGCTGGGCCTGCTGGAGAACGTTTCCGGCTATGAGGATTTCATCCAAACGGACGCAGCGATCAACATGGGCAACTCCGGTGGCGCGCTCGTGGATGCCCGGGGACGGTTGATTGGCATCAATAGCGCGATCCTTTCGCCCTCGCGCGGCAACATCGGCATCGGCTTCGCGATCCCCATCAATCTCGCCGGATTCATCATGAACAGCCTGGTCGAGCACGGCACGGTGGCGCGTGGCTATCTCGGCGTTACGAGTGACACCGTCACGGCCGATGTCGCCGAGCAGCTCGGATTGCCGAAGGACACCCGCGGCGTGGTGGTGACGGATATCGATCCGGACAGTCCCGCGGAAAAAGCCGGGCTCAAACGCACCGACGTCATCCTCGCGATCAACAATCACCCTATCAGCACGTGGGAGGAGTTGCGGTTGCTGGTGTCGCAGGTCGTGCCGGAGACGAAGGCTGTCTTCAAGGTCGTGCGCGACGGCAAGCCGCGCACGGTCGAGGTGATGCTCGGGCAGGTGACGGAGAACCCCAACGAGTTCCTCGCCGGAGTGGACGTCACGCCGCTTACGCCGGAGCTGCGCCGCCGTCTGCGGATTCAGGATCCGCGGATCACGGGTCTCGTCATCACGGGCGTGGCGGAGGACTCGCCGTTCCGTGAGCGTCTCGCCGCCAATGTGGTCATTCTCGAGGTGAATCGTTCGGCGGTGCCGGATCTCGCGACGGCCCGGGCCAAACTTGTGCCGGGTCGTAATCTCCTCGCGATCTATGACGGGCGGGGAATCCGGTTCGTCGTGGTTACGGTGCCAAAGTAAGGCCGTGACCATGGTGCGCGCCCTTTGGGGCGCGCCGCGCCGCGATCCCGCCGCGGCCTTTATATTCAGCTTCCCGGTTTCTGCACCGGAATTTTTGCGAGCCAGTCGGGGACGTTATCGGCCGGATACGTTGGAAAGCTGAGTTCGAGCAACGACACGGCCGGGACGGCGAACCGGGCGCTACCCGCGCTGCGATCCACCAGCATGGCGATGCCCGTCGTGGTGCCGCCTGTCTGGCGGACCAAGTCGAGGCATTCCACCACGCGGCCGCCCCGTGTGACCACGTCTTCCACCACCAGGACCGGTTCGCCGGGGCGCAGCGTGAAGCCGCGGCGCATGACGAGGACGTTGTTTTCCTTTTCCGCGAAAATGAAACGAGCGCGGGCCTGGCGCGCGACTTCCTGTCCAATGACCAGTCCGCCCATCGCGGGCGCGAGGACGGTCTCGAATTTCAGACCCTGGCTGCGCACTTTCTCGAGGAGGAGTTCAGCCAGGCGCTCGACGGCGTCCATGCGCTGGCAAACCTGCGCGCACTGGAAATAGTGGCCGCTGTGCAGGCCGGAACGCAGCACGAAATGGCCTTCGAGCAGCGCGCGGGTGCGGGTGAAGATGTCGAGAATCTCCTTCTGGCGATCGTCCATGGCGTCGACGCTGTGGCATGCGCGGCAAAAAACAAAATCAATTTTGCTTGTTGGGGGCAGGCTGCCCTACGCTGTCCGGGTCTTGAACAATACGCCGTCACTCCCGTTGGAAGATGAACTCGGCGACGTGCTGGACAAAGCCATGCGTCGCGCCGGGATCACCCCGGAGGCATTGGCACTGCGAACCGGCGTGGCGCTCGGACGCATCTGCGATGCGGTCGACTATCGATCGGATCTGAGCTGCGACGAACTGCGGCGGCTCGCGGCCGTCCTGAAGTTGAACGAAGTGGGCTTGTGCGCCCTCGGGAGCGGACAATATCCGCAGCCCGCGCTCGGCGCGCTGCCGTTTTCCGTCTGGCCGTTGCGGATGCCGCACGGCATCGGCGTGGCCAACGCGTATCTGGTTGGTGAATGCGGCTCGTCCCGCGGGATTCTGTTCGACACCGGTGCGGGCATCGACGCGTTGTCGGCGGTGTGGCCGCCGGCGATTCGTTCGCTCGATGCGGTGTTTCTCACCCACGTCGAGCCGGAGCACGCCGGCGGTCTCTGCGATGTGGTGGCGAAGTTTGGCGCGCCGAAGGCCTGCATTCCCGACGGCGCGGTGGCGCCGTGCGGGCAGGGCATGGGCGAGGGGATGTCCGCGCGTTTCGGCGGACTCGAAGTCACGGCCTTTGCCACGCCGGGACACGCGGCGGCGCATAATTGTTACCTCGTGAAGTCGGGTACGGCGCGAACGGAGTCGGCGTTGCTGGTGTCCGGCGATCTCGTCTTTGCCGGATCGGTCGGCGGCGCCTTTTTCTCCCACGAGAAACTGCAGGCTAATCTGCGCCGGATGCTGGCGATGGTTCCGCCCAGCACGATTATCGCTCCGGGCCACGGCCCGTTGACGACTGCGGAGAACGAACTCCGCTACAACCCGTTCGCTGGCTGACAAGAAAATGGTCGGGGCGGCGAGATTCGAACTCGCGACCTCTACGTCCCGAACGTAGCGCTCTACCAGGCTAAGCTACGCCCCGACTTGAACTTGTTCGTTTCAACGCCTGTAACAGGCCGAGGAAACGTACCAAAGTGAACTGGTGCTAAAGAACTTCGCCGCCGTAACAGCGACGAGAAGGTCCATGGATGGGTGGATTGCACTCCGCGTTCAAGGACAATCTTGCACCAAGATTTTTTTCGCACGCCAGGCGTGGATTTATCCCGCCACGAACGGCGCGATCACACCGGGGCGGACGACGTGATCGGTCGGGCACGCGCCAGGGCTGCGGCGAGATCCGGGGCTTTGATGGGCTTGCTCAGGTAGTCGTCCATGCCCGCCAGCATGCACTGCTCGCGATCGCCCTCCATCGCGTTGGCGGTGAGTGCAATGATCCATGGCGCGGGCCGGCCGTCGCTCTGCGCCGCGCGAATGCGACGGGTGGCCTCGAGGCCGTCCATCTCCGGCATTTGCACGTCCATCAGAATGATGTCGTAGGTCTGGCGTTGGATCGCGGCCAGGACCTCGAGGCCATTCGCCGCGGTATCGGCGCGATAACCGACGCGGGCGAGCATGTGCAACGCCACCTTCTGGTTCACGGGATTGTCTTCGGCGAGGAGCACGTGGCCCGCGTTGGACGCCGGGGCGTCGGCCGGTGCGGTCGCCGCCGGCGTAAATTTGGAGAAGGGCGGGACGGAGCCGAAGACTTTGACGATGGCGTCGAACAACTGCGACGGTTTGGCCGGCTTGTTGAGAATGGCGGCAAACAACGCCGCCTCCTCCCTGACCGGCTGGCGCCCGAGCGATGACAACAAGATGAGCGGCAGTGTGGTGCCTGCGGGCTGTTTTCGGATTTCGTGCGCGAGGGTGATGCCGTCCATCTCGGACATCTGCAGATCGAGGATGGCGAGATCGAAGCGCTCGCCCTCCTGCAGCCGGCGCAGCGCGGCCCGCCCGCTTTCCACGACCGTTGGCTTCATGCCCCACTTGCCCGCCAGGGCCGAAAGAATGCGGCGGCCCGCGGCGCTGGGCTCGACCACGAGCAGGCGCCGATCCTGTAGTTGTTGCCGCGATACGGGCAGGAAGGGGCGCGATCCGGCTGACACCCATTCCGAGGGCAGCGTGAAACTGAAGGTGGAGCCGTGGCCCTCCTCGCTCTCGACCCACATGCGTCCGCCCATCGCCTCGGCGAGACGTTTGCTGATGGCGAGACCCAGGCCGGTGCCGCCGTACTTGCGGGTCGTCGACGCATCGACCTGCGTGAAGGAGGTGAAAAGCTGGCTCTGCGCCTCGCGCGGAATGCCGATGCCGGTGTCGCGGACGGAGAACAGCAGCTCCGGTTCGCCTGTATCCGAAGACCGGGCACGCACGATCAGCTCGACCTCGCCCCGTGCGGTGAATTTCAGCGCGTTGCCGAGGAGGTTCACCAGGATCTGCCGCAGCCGCGTGATGTCGCCGCGCACCGCCACCGGCACGCCGTCGGCAATTTCGTACAGCAGATCGAGGCCCTTCTGGGCGGCGCGGCCGGCGAGCAGGTCGAGCGCGCTCTCCACGCACTCGCGCACGCTGAATGGCTCGCACTCGAGCGTCATTCGGCCGGACTCGATTTTCGAAAAGTCGAGGATGTCGTTGATCAGGTCGAGCAGCGTCTCGCCGCTCGAACGCACGATTTCGGTGAACTCCCGCTGCTGGGCAGTGAGCGTGGTGTCGAGCAACAGTGACGTCATGCCGATCACGCCGTTCATCGGCGTGCGGATTTCGTGGCTCATGGTCGCGAGGAACTGGCTCTTGGCGATGTTGGCCTGTTCCGCCTTCAGCACCGCCTGCTGCGCGGTCGCGATCGCTTCCTCGAGCTTGGTGTTGAGATCCTCGGCCTCGATCCGCGCCTGCTGCTGCTCCGTGATGTCGACGAGCACGCCGCACCAGACCTTCGTTCCGTCCGCTTGGCGCGAGGCCGAGGATCGGGCGTTGATCCAGCGCGAGGTGCCGTCCGGAGTCGCGACGCGAAACGTGTGCGCCCACGGACCGCAGGTGGCGATCGCCTGTTCGAGGCGTTCTCGCACCGACGCGCGGTCGTCGGGGTGCACCCCGGCGAACATCCGCATCGGGCGTTCCATCATGCCCGTCGGCTCGCGTCCGAACAGCGCTCGGAAGCCCGCGCTCAGAAAGGTGAACGAACGCCGTTGATCGGGCGTCACCTCAAACTGGAAAATCACTCCGGGCGCGTGCGCCGTCAGCGCACTGAGCCGCTGTTCGCTGGCCGTCAGCTTCTGCTCGGCGGCCTTGCGTTTGCTGATGTCATTCACGACTGCCATGTAGCCCGTGATGGCGTCGTCCACGTCGTGGAGCGGCTGCACTTCAATCGCGACCCAGTAGGGTTTCCCTGACTTGTGATAGTTGACGATCTCGACCTTGAAGCCCGCCCCGAGCTTCAGCCCGAGCCGCATCTTTTCTATGGTCATCGCGTCCGTCTCGGCCCCTTGCAGGAACGACCCCGGGACGCGGCCGCGAACCTCGGGCAGCGTGTAGCCCGTGATGCGATGGAAGCCGTCGTTCACCCATTCAATCCGGCCCTGCGGGTCGGTGATGATGACGGCATTGGTCGTCCGGCTTGCCACCATCGCGAGTCGGCGCGCCTCCGCTTCGCTGGCGCGCAACTCGGCCGTCATCCTGCCGGCGAGAGCGAGGGCACTCGATCGGCCGAGACCCAGCGAAAGCACCATGCCGGAAAGCAGCAGGCTCACCACGACTCCACCGAGACCGATCAGGTTCGGCAGTGCTGACGCCACGCTCTGGTCAAATTTCGGCGTGCCGGAAATGAAAAGGGTCCATTCCCGGCCACCGACCTGCACCGACATTGCGCGCTGAAAACGACGCCGGATCGGAATCGCGCCGGTCGTCGCATCGGTTGCGGCCACGAGCACATGGTCGAGGTCGAACAGGAGATTCGCGCGGCTTGGGATGGCGCCGTCGTAAACCTCGAGGTCCAACATCTGATCCGTTTCGGCGTCGATGTTGTCCAGCACGCCGTCGATCACCATCGGCGCGTAGACGAGTCCAAGGAGGGACGCCTCGCGTTCCTCCGGAGTGGTGAGGCGTCGGCCGTTTTTGTAGACCGGCAGGACGTAGAGGAAGCTGGGTCGGGCCTCGGCATCCTGCAGCAGTGTGATCCGGGACGTGAGAGTGGGTTCGCCGCTCCGCATCGCGCGCTCGATCGCCGCCCGACGGGCTGGCTCCGATCCGGCGTCGAAACCCAAGGCGGGCCGGTTGGCGGCCAGGGGTTCGACGAATTTGATCACATACAAGTCCGGCGCGTCGCCCGTCGTCTTGATGACGAAGTCGGCGGCGTCATCAGCGCGGACCTCTGCGAGAAAGCCCGCGAGGTTCGATCGCGCGACCCGCTCCATGAAACCGAGGCCGAGCGAACCGGGAAATTCCGCGGTGAGATCGCGCGAGGCCACGCAGGTGCGAAACTCGGCCCGCTCGATCGATTTGCTGGCCGCGTAGATGCCGCTCAGGCCGCGCAGACCGCTCGCGACCTGCGCCATCCGCCGGTGGACAGTGCCGCTCATGCGCTCGGCCTGACGTTCAAACTGCGACGTCGCTTCCGCGTCGTAGTGTTTCTTGGTCAGGAACGAGCCCAGTGCCGTCATCGCCAATCCGGCGGCCAGCGTCGCGCTGACCAGGATGAGCGTCGTGCGAGAGCGGCGATTCGCGGGCGTGTGCGTGGCGCCCGAGTTCTGTGGCGCGGCGGTCGCATAGCGCCACAGCGCCAGCGGCCCGGCCAGCAGGCACACCAGCGTCGCGTTGAGCAGAGCCTCCGAGACGCCGTCCAGATTCGGCGCAAAGCGCGGCACGATCGTCAGCGCGCAAAGTTGCGCGACAACGACTGCAGCCAGAATTTCGAGGAGGAGTCGGGGACTGTTGATCTTGGGAAGCACCGAGAGACGCTCTAACGCTCTCCCTACGACACAGATAATAGGTAACTTTAGGCGCACTCCGTACCCTCTATCCCACCTGACGCTGACCCCGGTGAAACGGCGGAAGCACTCGCGCTCGAGGCAGTTGCGCCGCCGGTGGTGCCAATAGATGCTTCACTAGGCTTCGCCGGCCCTGCGGATATCACCAGGCCATTGAGTCAACGCCAGCGCTCGGCGGCGTAAGGCGGCCACATTTCACAGCTTCCGGCGCACGGATCGCCGGTGCCGCGCGCCTCGACCGCCGCCCCAAGCAGCTACTCCGCTCCGCACGTTTGCTCCGGCATCGCCTCGGTCTACACCGCTCGTTCCACCAACCCGTTTTCAAGGTCCAGCATCCCGAATCCCTCTCCACTATCCAGACTCCGGCATTCAGTTTCCGGTCTCCGGTCTCAGGTTTCCGGTTTTGCCTCAGCCCGTCCATGGCCGTGACGGCCGGATCAAAATTTCCTCGACCGTTGCGCGCTCCGGCAGGCTGGCGACAAACCACACGCAGGCCGCGATGTCCTCCGGCTGCATCATGCGGGCGCGCGCTTCCGCCGCCGGTGGCACGGGACGCTTGTTCAGCAGCGAGGTGTCGATGTCGCCGGGAAAAATGCAGCACGCGCGAATACCATTCGGCCGCTCCTCGGCGTTGATCGTCTGGGTGAGCCCCGTCAGCCCGAATTTGGAAACGACATAGGCCGCGCCCGCCTTCGCCGAGGCCTGTTTGCCGGCTTCGGAGCCGACATTCACGATCGTGCCCGCGCCTTGCTTGCGCATCGCGGGGAGGACGGCCTGAACCAGATCGAGCACGCCGTTGACGTTGGCGTCCATGACCGCCGTGTAGTCGGCGCGTGAGAGTTCGCTGAGCGACCGTACCGGAATATTGTTGCCCGCGGCGTTCACCAGCACGTCGACGCGGCCCCACTGGGCGAGAATCGTCCGGGCGGTCGTCGCGATGGCCTGCGGGTCAGCCAAGTCGCAAGGCAGCGTGAGGATGCGTGCACGTGAACCAGCGGGAGCTTTTTTCCGGGTCTCGGCCAGAGCGTCGGGGCGGCGGCCGAGCAACGCGACGCGCCAGCCTTGCGCGGCAAACTGGAGAGCGGTGGCGCGACCGACACCGGAACCGGCACCGGTAATGACTGCGACGGGAAGCGGGGATTTCTTGGCGGGCATGGAGGGGAAATTCAGTGATGCGGGTCGCACGCGCTCAAGCGAGATCGAATGCGCGCAGGCGGACGGGGAAATTTGCGCGGGCCGGGCTTGCCACGCGAACGTCCGAATCTACGTTTCCGTTTCCCCCAATATGAGTCGCTCCTCCTTGTTTCAGATTGCAGCGCTCGCTGCGCTTCTCGTCGTCTCGCCCTTCGCGTCTGCCGCCCCGGCGGCTGCGCCCAAAGCGGGCCTCTCGCTTGGAATTCAGACGTGGACCTGTCGCAACATGGACTTCGATCAGGTCGTCGCGTTCGCGCAGAAGCACGGCATCACGCAGCTCCAGTTGATCAGCAAGCACATCGATCCCAAGGGGCCGAAGGAGGAGACGCTCCGCAAGAAGGCGATCCTCGATCAAAGGGGGCTCACGGCCTACACGTTCGGTGTGAACGGCACCTCGATGGACAAGGAGTCGAACCGGAAGCTCTTCGAGTTCGCGAAGCTGATGGGCATCCAGGTCATCATCGTCGAACCGAAGAACATGGCCGAATGGGACAATCTCGAGGAGCTCGTGAAGGAGTACGACATCAAGCTCGCGATCCACAATCACGGCACCGGTTCCGTCTACGGCGACCCGGCGACGGTGAAGAAGGTCCTTGCCTCGCGTGACCGCCGCATCGGCGTGTGTCTCGATGTCGGTTGGGTGACCGCCGCCGGCTTCGATGCCGCCGCGGTGTTCCGCGATTACGGCGACCGCGTGTACGACATGCATTTCAAGGACAAGGTCATCGAGACCTCCGCCGACGGAAAGAAGACGCCGGTCGATACTGAAATCGGCAAGGGCAAGGCCAACTACGCCGGACTCTTTGCCGAGATCAAGCAGAGCAAGTGGTCGGGCGTGCTGGCGATTGAAACCGACAGCAAGGCCTTCGCCGAGGATCCGAACCGGCTCGTGGCCGAGGCGAAGACCTATTTCGCCTCGATGGTCGGAAAGAAGTAAACGCGGGCGTTCCTGGCGCCGCCGCGTGTTTCGGTTTGCACTGATTCAACCCCTGACGGGCCGCGTCGGCTCGTTGCTCGAAGGATTTTCCCCATGAAACTCACCCTCGCATTTGCCGGGGCGGTGTTGACCGCGGTCGTTGCTACCGCCGCGGTCTCGCGCCCGCCCAACATTGTTTTCATCTTCACGGACGATCACGCGTATCAGGCGATCAGCGCCTACGGCGATGCGCGCAAGCTCCTCGATACGCCGAATATCGATCGCATTGCCAAGACCGGCATGCGCTTCGATCGCTGCCTGGTCCCCAACTCGATCTGCGGCCCCGCGCGCGCCACGATCCTGACGGGAAAGTACAATCACCTGAACGGATTTCCCAACAACTCGAACTCCACGTTTGACGGCGCGCAGACGACGTTCCCGAAACTCCTGCAGAAAGCCGGCTATCAGACCGCCATCGTCGGCAAATGGCACCTCGGTTCTGACCCCACTGGCTTTGACTTCTGGCAGATTCTGCCGGGGCAGGGGATTTACTACAATCCGCCGATGATCCGCCAGGGCGAGCGGATCGAGGTTCCCGGATACGTCACCGACATCATCACCGACACCTCGCTTGGCTGGCTGGACAAGCGCGACAAATCCAAGCCATTTCTCCTGATGTGCCAGCACAAGGCCCCGCACCGCGAGTGGGCGCCCGCGCTCCGGCACTTGAACGCCGACAAGGATCGCGTTTACGACGAGCCGGCAACGCTGTTTGACGACTATTCGGGTCGTGGCATCGCTGAGCGCGATCAGGACATGACGATTGCGAAGACGATGAACGATCGTGACGTGAAGCTCACGCCGCCAAACAACCTCACGCCTGAACAGCTGAAGGAGTGGAACGCCTACTACGAGCCGCGCAACGCCCGCTATCGCGCCGCGAATCCGCAGGGCAAGGATCTCGTCCGCTGGCGGTATCAGCGCTACATGCACGACTATCTCGCGACGCTGCGCTCCGTCGACGAGAGCGTCGGCCGGATTCTCGACTATCTCGATCGCGAGGGCCTCGCGGAAAACACCATCGTCGTCTACGCGTCCGATCAGGGTTTTTATCTCGGCGAACACGGCTGGTTCGACAAGCGCTGGATCTTCGAGGAGTCGGTGCGCACGCCCTTCATGGTCCGTTGGCCTGGCGTGTCCAAGCCCGGAACTGTCAGCAAGGACATCGTTTCGAATCTCGATTTCGCCGAGACCTTTCTCGACGCGGCCGGACAACCGATTCCGGCGGATATGCAGGGCCGCAGCCTGCGCGGGATCTTGTCGGGCCAGCGCCCGGCCGATTGGCGCACGTCCTTCTACTATCAATACTACGAGTGGCCGACGCCCCATCGGGTGCGCCCGCACTACGGCGTGGTGACGGATCGCTACAAGCTCGTGCGTTTCTACGGCACCGGTGAGGACTACTGGGAGCTCTTCGATCGCGAGAAGGATCCGCACGAATTGAAGAGTTATTACGACGATCCCGCCTACGCGAAAACGCGGGCCGAACTGGAGAAGGAACTGGCGCGACTCCGCGTTGAGGTCAAAGCGCTGGACGACGTCCCGCCGCGCTTCTTCGGCAACCAGGGCGCCGGTGGTCAGAAGAAGAAAGCCAAGGCCAAACAATGAACGCATTCACCTTCCACCGGTTTCCTCGCGAGCGTGAGCGTGTGCACGCGTCTGCGGTCGGCACGCGCCTGAGCTGTTTTCTATTCGCTCGCACTCTGCTCTGCGCCCTCCTTCCGGCGGTCATCGCCGTCACGGCGACGTTCACGCAGGCTGCGTCGGCGAAGAAAACCAACGTTCTCTTCATCGCCGTCGACGACATGAACAACGATCTCGGCTGCTATGGCAGCCCGATCGTGAAGTCGCCGAACATTGATCGGCTCGCGGCGCGCGGCGTTCGTTTTGAACGCGCGTATTGCCAGTTTCCGCTCTGCAGCCCCAGCCGTTCGTCGATCATGACCGGCCTGCGGCCCGACCAGACGCGAGTCTTCGATCTGCAGTACCACTTCCGGACCGGGATGCCCGACGTCGTGACGTTGCCGCAGCTTTTCATGCGCAACGGCTATTATGCCGCGCGCGTCGGCAAGATTTACCATTATGGCAACCCGGGCGATATCGGCACGAGTGGCCTCGACGATCCGCCGTCGTGGCGGGAGTTCGTGAATCCGGCTGGGACGGACAAGACCACGCTGGAGCCCGACATCACCAACTACACGCCGCAACGTGGCCTCGGATCCGCGATGTCGTTTCTCAGCGATGCCAAAGGGCGCGATGAGGATCACACCGATGGCAAGGTGGCCACCGAGGCGATCCGTCTGCTCGAGCAGCACAAGGACGAACCCTTCTTCCTCGCGGTCGGTTTCTACAAGCCGCACACGCCGTATGTCGCGCCGAAGAAGTATTTCGATCTGTATCCGCTCGAGAGCATCGATGTGCCGAAGGTTTCAGCCGACTATCCCAAGACCGTTCCGGGGCCGGCGTTACTTTCGACGCGGCCTTGGCCCAACTTCGGCGTCACGCACGAGCAGGCTCGGCAGACGAAGCAGGCCTACTACGCCGCCATTTCCTTTGTCGACGCGCAGATCGGCCGGGTCGTCTCCGCGCTCGATCGCCTCGGCCTGCGCGAGAACACCGTGATCGTTTTCTGGAGCGATCACGGATATTCGCTCGGCACGCACGGTCTTTGGATGAAGCAGAGCTGTTTCGAGGATTCGGCGCGCGTGCCGATGATCATCGCCGCGCCGGGCCTGACCGCGGGCGTTGCTTCGCCGCGACTGGTGGAGCTCATCGACGTTTATCCGACGCTCGCCGATCTCGCCGGCCTTGCTCTCCCGACGAAACTGCCCGGGGCGTCGCTGCGCCCGTTGCTCGCCAAGCCCGACGCCGCGTGGAGCCGTCCGGCGTTCACGCAGGTAGAGCGCGGCGGCTTCCCCGGTCGCAGCGTTCGCACGCCCCGCTGGCGTTACACCGAGTGGGACGAGGGCAAGCAGGGCCGCGAACTCTACGACCACACCTCCGACCCCGGTGAAATGAAAAACCTGGCCGCCGACGGTCAGCACGCCGCCGTCATCGCAGAACACCAGGCCTTGATCAAAGGCAACTGGCCGGAGCGCGTGACCGGGGGCAAGGCCGAAGGCGGCCGGAAGCGGAAGGCCAACGCGAAGGCGAACTAGTCCCGCGGACTTCGCCGGCATGGTACCGACTCCGTGAATACCGCGGAGTCGGCCAGCTCTCTCCCGTTAAGGGCCGCATCCTCTCGCCGGCACATTGCGGTGCCGGGCGTCTCACGGTCGCTGTGGTCCGGCGTTAGGTGGACGCGGCGTCGACTCGGTTTTGAGCAGATCGAACGGTGAGCGCACGCCGAGCCCCGGCTTCTGCATCACGTGCGTATAGATCTGCGTGGTCTCGACGCTTTCGTGTCCGAGCAGGTCCTGCACCGTGCGGATGTCCACGCCGCTTTCGAGCAGATGGGTGGCGAACGAATGCCGCAGCACATGCGGCGTTACCCGCTTCGCGATACCCGCGGAGCGTGCGGCGGCGCGGATGGCGTTTTGAAACGTGCCGTCGAGCACGTGATGGCGTCGGCGCTGGCCGGACGCGGGATCGATGGCGGTTTCGCGCGACGGGAAGAGCCACTGCCATTCCCACTGTTCGCCGGCGCGGCCGTATTTCCGATCCAAGCCTTCCGGCAGCCACACCCCCGGTAGACCGGCCTCCCGGTCGGCACGGAAGAGGGGAGCCAGGCGCTCGAGTTGTTCGATCAGTTTGGGTTTGAGTGACTCCGGCAGCACGGTGATGCGGTCCTTGTCGCCCTTGCCGGCGAAGACCTTCAACTGACCGCGGTCGAGGTCGAGATGGTGCACGCGCAGTCGCAGCAGTTCCATCAACCGCAGGCCGGCGCCGTACATCAATTCCGCCATCAGCCGACTCGTACCTGGGATTTGGGTGAAGAGGCGTTGACATTCGTCGCGTGTGAGGACCGTCGGCACCCGCCTGCGGGCGAACGCGCGGTGAAAGTCGATTTCACCCGGGTCGCGGTGAAGCGCCTCCTTCAGGAGAAACATCAGCGCGTTCAGGGCCTGCTTCTGGGTCGAGGCGCTCGCGCGCTGTTCGATCGCGAGCTTGGAGAGAAACGAAGCGACATCGGAGCCGTCGGCTGCGTACGGCGATCGCGGGTTTAGGTGTTGGGCGAACCGGTCCGCCCATTGCCGGTAGGTCGTCTCGGTTCGCCACAGGAAGCCTTTCTTGCGCAAGGCGCCGATCAAATCGCGTTCCCAATCGGCGCCGCCCAGATCCTGCGCTGCCGGCGGGGGAATTGAGGGCATCGAGGCGCGTCCCCGTGCTTCGCGTTGCCCATCCTGATCCCTGCCGTCGCTGGCAGACTCATTCGGCGCAGGGGCCGCGCGAAAAAACCATCGCAGGGCCTTTCGTGTTTCCGAGTGCGGGCCGAAGCCGCGGCGATCGAGGTACTGTTTGGCGAGGGCGACGGTGGCGGGGGCATTTTCGCGTCTGCAGTGGTGAAGGAACGCGGCGATGGCGCTGAGGAAGGTGTCTTGGAGTTCGAACGGGATCTCGCTTTGAAACAGGGTCTCCTGCCAGTGCGGGAACGAAACTGGGGTGTTTTCCGCCGGAAACGGCGTGCCGTCTAAAGCCATACTCGCAGTTGAGCTTTACGCGGCGCCTGTCGTCACGCCTCGCGCCTCCCCAATTCCAAGTACACCACCTCCCCAAACTTAGTGCTCAACAAATTACCGACCTTCCGCTCCACTCTTCCCCATGCCCCAACCCCGCCCCGGCCCGTCCGACAATAGTCATCTCAGTTGATGCCAATTACACTGTTAGCCAAGAAACTCTATGTGGAACATCGAAAATAAGTTCAAAGTTAAGATCGGCGGCAATTACTACATTGATACGCCCAACGTCATAGTCGCATATGGTGAGTCGCTTTTTGCGATTAAGCGTCGTGAGGAAGACGGTCTGCTTGCCGTAGATTTCGACGTTTACGACGCCAAAGGGAAGAAGGTCGCTACGATTCGTAACGCGCACATTGTGAGCGGCAACAAAGAGGACTATGATTTCAAGAAGGAATTCCACCGTTACTGGGTTATTGAGAAGAGTTCTGGGCGCACTATCTGTGATGTTCGACAGAAGGCCGCGGCGGAAGGGAGCTGCGAGCTAGAGGTTTCTGTGGACCTTTACACGAAGACTGGATTTCGGATCATCGCGGACTCCGAACACACCAATATCGGAGGTTTGTTTATGAAAGGTTGCACGATGAACAATTGTGCTGCTGGCATCGTCATCAATTAGACACAATAAATATGGGTCGCACCATCAATCGGCTAACAAGGCGCCAGAGCCAACGCCAGTGGCCGTCATGCCGCGTGCGACCTCACGATTGACGGAAATGAAACTGCAGAATCTGGAACGTAGTGAAGCACGCGTCACGCCGGCCACTGTCGTGGCTCATCTTTGACGTTGGGCAAAAAATCCTCATGAAACTCCTAATGCTTGTTGCCGCATCGTGTGCGTTCGTTTTCGCGAGAGCGCAGACGCTCGACGACATTACCCTCGACTCGATTATTCCGCCGGGGGAGCAGAAAAAGATGGGGATATCGAAGCTTACGACCGAAGAACGCGAAGCTCTTCGTCGTTATTTTGTCAGCCGCATCAGCGAGATATTCAAAGCTGGCTTCGAGAAAGGACAGATGAGCCAAGTGAACGCGCGAGTTGCGAGTCCGCCGAAAAAAGAGACGTATATCGGTACGGGAAGCGAGCACTGGCTTAAGCAGAATATCGATCGCGGAGCGATGCTACTACTGGAAGATGGTTCGCTTTGGGATGTGGATCCACTCGACAAGATTGATGCTATGCTGTGGCTTCCCATCACGAACGTTCGAGTGCTAGAATCGACGAAGGGATCTCCAGGCTACGATTACCTCATCGTGAACACAGACGACGGAGAAAAGGTGCATGCGAAATATCGAGGCAAACGATGAAAAAAACGCCCAACAAGGCGCCAGAGCCAACGCCAGTGGCCGTCATGCCGCGTGCTACCGAAGGAGCTTCGAAATGAGACTGCGGTATGAGAAACGTACAGAGGCACGCGTCACGCCGGCCACTGGCGTGGCTCATCTTTGACGTTAGGCTGAAAATGAAGGATCGATCGAAACACTTTCTAAGACTTGCGCTCGCCAACCAAGCAATGCGCGAAGCGGATGCAATGGCGTCGCACATCATGACGACGAAGATCGCACCGGGAAGTGATCTCTATCACGCCGCCGTTGCAGGAATGGTTACGAGCTACTGCAGGCCGTTCATGTCTGCCACCGGCCTCGGACCACTCTCATCCGAGTTCGGAAGATTTAAAGATGCTCCACATCCAAAGAGCTACACTCAGCTGCATCTCGATTTGTTTACTGCGCGCGATAAGATTGCGGCTCATTTCGACCTCGAATACGGCGAGGGCCAGTTCCATCAGAAGAAGTATACCCTTCATCCCGGAGAGGTGGAGTTGACCCTCGAACGACATCGGTTTGGTGTTAGCACGAATCACACGACTCTTGGTCCAGATTCCATCGGATTTATTCGGCTCCTGATCGCCTTTCAGATGAAACGCATCGACGCGGCACAAGCGACTTTCGCTATTTCTATCGCGAAAGAAGCAAACGGACGATTAGGAGCGTATGTTTTCACACCTGCCCGAAAAAATGCGTAGCCGCAGGTGTGAATTGCGACTTTTACCGAATGTACAATCGGCCTAACAAGGCGCCAGAGCCAACGCCGGGACTTGGCACGCCTCGTGCGATCGAGTGTGCTTCCGAAATGAAACAGCGGAATGGAGATCGTGATGCGGCACGAGGCGCGCCAAGTCCCGTCGTGGCTCATCTTTGACGTTAGCCAAAAAAGATGGCGCTCTATTTTGCTTTCGTAGTCGAGTGCCCGCGCGAATCCGACGCGATTCGCATCTGCGAGCGGCTGCGAACGGTAGTGATTGCCGTTGCCGGCCGTGACGTACCGATGGCCGAAGTCAAAATGGAGGCGAAAGCTGGGATGTGGTACGTGCAGGCGATGCCAAGCGGGATCGGCTACTCCCGGTACGGAGGTGACGTCGTACTGAACCGCCCAGAGTCGGTTACGGCCGTCATCGACCTTCTCTACGAAGCCATCGCGTCAGAGGAAGGAATCCGAAGAGCATTGTGCGGCTACGAAGCGCAAGACGCATTCGAGGATGTCTCCGGTAATCCTGACTTGAGTCGATTTGATATCCACGACCTCGTTTATGACCGAAACGCCATTTATCCTACAGCATGTTTGGCTGGCGCACGGAAGTTTGGCGTAAACTATTATCGGAATCCTTCGCGTGAGCACAAAACGGGCTAACAAGGCGCCAGAGCCAACGACCTTCGCCGTCACGTCTCGTGCTTCCGTACGAGCAATCGAATGAAGCAGCAGAATCCAAATTGTGATGTCGCACGAGCCGCGCCGGCGAAGGTCGTGGCTCATCTTTGACGTTGGGCGGAATACCTTCGCGGTGCGTGACTCAGGGAGCGTGCGATTTGCGGATGAAGGCCGTGAACCGAGAAATCGAGTGCGGGAACTACCGGAATTCCGGTAGTCGAGAAGATCGATCGTTTTTGCGCGGTGAGAAGAGTGGGGCGAGCGACACCTCGATTCCGGAAGTGACGGGGCGAAGCCATCTCGACTCGAGCCAAGTATCTCATTATTCCGTTTCGTTACCCAAAATTCCTGACGATGAATTCGAGAGCTGATTTTCATTCGCCCAGACGCCCAACAAGGCGCCAGAGCCAACGACCCTCGCCGTCACGTCTCGTGCTATCTTACGATTGTTCGAAATGAATCAGCAGATTCCAAATCGATATGCTGCACGAGCCGCGCCGGCGAGGGTCGTGGCTCATCTTTGACGTTGGGCGGTATCCGCTCCTATTTGAAGTGCGCGAGTCAGAGTGAGGATTTATGGAGAGCATCGTTTCTCGGGAATGGGATCGGAATGTAGAGTCACGGCATCGGTCCCGCGTCCGAGTTCGGACGAGCGGAGCGGAGTCAGGGTGCTCGAGGCGTTTGTCCTGGTTGTGCAGGTGGACATGTGTGGATCGTCGCAGGATTCTCTCGCCGTGGTGGCCGTTATGGAATCGGATCAGTCCTACACCGTGAGCATTTCCCCGATGCGAGCCATACGGCCCAACAAGGCGCCAGAGCCAACACCAGTAGCCGTCATGCCGCGTGCTGACTCACGAGTGATCGAAGTGAAACTGAAGAGTGCAGATCGGAATCCAGCACGCGTCACGCCGGCTACTGGTGTGGCTCATCTTTGACGTTAGGCAAAGAAATGCACACCGCGACGTTTCGAGATTTCATCTGCAATCGCGGCTACGATGATTTTCTGCCCGGCGTGGAAGCGCGGCTCCGCTCACAGAATGTCGCGTGCGATGTTCACTACGCGCCTGAAGCTCCCGTTCCCACGCTTCGGCTTCGTTTCGAAAATAAGAAAGCAGTGTATGAAGTGATTCTCTGGGAGTCCGGCGATTGCGAGATGCAGGTATTGGATTTCACGAAGGAGGCATTCGTCTTCCACAAACGTGAGCGCTTCAGTTCGCCGATTGCATTTCTTGGAGGTTACGGCGATCCACTTCGACTACTCGGCGATGAAAAAGAAAGAGCCTAACAAGGCGCCAGAGCCAACGACCTTCGCCGTCACGTCTCGTGCTATCGTACGGTTTGATCGAAATGAAGCTACAGAATCCAAATCGTGAAGTTGCACGAGCCGCGCCGGCGAAGGTCGTGGCTCATCTTTGACGTTAGGCTGAAATGATCATCGGCATTTCGATCTTCTTTGCGTGCGTTGTCGCAGTCTTTGGCATCATCGCAGTGCATGAGTACGGTCACTATCTTGCGGGCGCTTCTAGCGGTATCCCGCGAAGCGCAATGAGTGTGAGGCTTTTCGTCTTTCCCCAGCATGTGGCGTTAAGGAGTGAAAATCGCTGGCTTCATCCTCAGCGCGACTACGAACGCTATGTGGCGGCTTCAATGGCGCTCCTAAAGAGCCGCAATCGCGCAGGGTTCTATGTGGCAGGTGGTCTGCTCGTCCAGACACTCGCTTTCGTGGCTCTTGTTTTCAGCATGGCCGCCGCCGGCGTTCCGCGTTTTGTGCTCAGCCCCGTTGTTTTCGCGCTAGTATCTGTTCCATGCCTCTATCTGCTGTTCGATTTGCTGAGCTCACATTTCAAGAAGAAGCCCAGTGGTGATTTCTCGTTCCTTTGGAGGATCTCTCCTGTCGCATCGTGTGTGCTCACCTTATTTGTTTTTGGTGCCCATGTCGGAGTACTACTTCACGTCCTCAAAACCGCGTAGAGTCTGATGGAAGAGTAACAGCACTCCCGAATGAAAACTCGCCTAACAAGACGCCAGAGCCAACGCCAGTGGCCGTCATGCCGCGTGCGATGTCAGGAGTGACCGAAGTGAAACTGCGGAATCAGAAACGTAGTGAAGCACGCGTCACGCCGGCCACTGGCGTGGCTCATCTTTGACGTTCGGCGTTGCACGATGATCAGAAAGACCTTCGTTATGCAGTCGCTGAAGCATTCGGGCTCAGATGATCGGACGTTTTGGCCGGGTTGGACTACATCGACCCGGCGCTGCGAGATGGGAATCGGCGGAGCGTACGCTCGGTCCTTGGTTTGGGTCGGCCGGAGCGCGACTTCGCAGCTTGCTTCTCGAGGCGTTTTGATCGGCTGCTTCAGATTTGTCTCTTTGATCTGTTCGTCGTCTGTCCAGCATCGATCGCTCCGGTGTCGCCGAACCAGTCGCCAGAGCCAACGCCAGTGGCCGTCATGCCGCGTGCTGACTCATTGATTATCGAAATGAAACCACGGAATGAGAATCGTAGTGAAGCACGCGTCACGCCGGCCACTGGCGTGGCTCATCTTTGACGTTGGGCGGAATACCTTCGAGATGCGCACCTCAGAGAGCAGATGTTTCGAGGTGTCAGCTGCGGGTGATTCGGCTGTCCGGTGGAAAGTGACGAGAGGTGTGACTACCGGAATTCCGGTAGGTGAGTGCGTTGAAGGTGAGAGGTGTCCGAATGAGTGTTTCCCAGTCCACCCGATCAGAAATAGTTTTGAGGAATTCCAGGCTGTGCAGTCGATGGCGGCAGCTTTGAGCAAAGGGCCGCAGCGTTGCCCGAGCCTTCAATCTGCAGTCTGCCAGATCAGTTCTCGAGCAGTTCCCAGACGCCCAACAAGTCGCCAGAGCCAACGCCAGTGGCCGTCATGCCGCGTGCTGACTCAGGAGTTTTCGAAATGAAACCGCAGAATCAGAAACGTCGTGAAGCACGCGTCACGCCGGCCACTGGCGTGGCTCATCTTTGACGTTAGCCAAGGAAGAGATGCCAATCGAATATCAGAAGTGGTCACCCATCGACAACATGCCTGAGCGTTTTCTCAACGCGGCGGTGCAGAGCGATGACGAGGGCACGCGTGTTGTCCTTCTCCCATTTGGAGAAGGAGCGCGCGCTCTTTGTGTGCAGTTCAATCACGTGCTGGCCTACGCCGTTTACGACGACTTCGCGTTCGCATTAAGTGACATCGAATACGGATTGATTGGTGTGCCGACGTTCATCGTGCGAAATTACGATTGGCCTGCCCCGCATAAGCGATACGAAGACACCGGGCTCCGAGATGTGATCTGCTACCGCTTTGGCAGTTTGAATACTATTGTCGACGTTCTCGCGGCCGGACCTGTAAATGCTCACTGGATTCCCCCAAATGGCTAACAAGGCGCCAGAGCCAACGCCAGTGGCCGTCATGCCGCGTGCTGACTCAGGAGTTGTCGAAATGAAACTGAAGAATCAGAAACGTAGTGAAGCACGCGTCACGCCGGCCACTGGCGTGGCTCATCTTTGACGTTAGGCAAAAGACGATGCGCTTGAATATCGAAAAGTGGGTGTTAGTCGGCCTGCTCGCGCTGGGCTATCTAACCCGAGTTCCAGGGTTGGTTCGACAAGGATGGATTGGCGCGCCAGCCCTCGTCGTCGGATTGTTAATCTCAGGCACCTTGATAGTCCTGCTTCTCCGATCATCTGCGAGAGCGGCACTTATCGTTGCTTGTCTGGCTGCTCTCGGCGGAATCGTCGCCCCGTTGGTTCAGGTGTTTGTCTTGCCGATGATTTCCAAGATGCCACCTGCTCCACTTTCAATGGTCGCAATTTCCGCGAGTATCTCGCTCATCGCCGGGTTCTGTGCGATGGACCTTTGGAGTGAATGGAAGAAAAAAGCCTAACAAGGCGCCAGAGCCAACGACCATGGCCGTCACGCCGCGTGCTATCGAAGGAGATTCTAAGTGAAACCACAGAACCCAGGTCGTAGTTCGGCACGCGGCGCGCCGGCCACGGTCGTGGCTCATCTTTGACGTTGGGCAAAAAAGGAAACCAATGCTTCGCTTCTCCGTCCTCGATCCGCTCTCTTCCGACAGAAACGAAATGGGTTCAGTGCGAGAGGAAGAAGTGTTGACGATATTTCGGACGCACCCTTGGGAGGAAATGCTCGCCAAGATGAATAATGCGCCCCCCACAGAACAGCACTATTTACCGTCGATCGAGTTTGAGAGCGTTGATCGCTACGCCATTTCCGTTTCGCGTTCAGAAGAGTGTCGAGAACCGGGCTTTAATATCTACTTCATGACGTACGGGACGGAGGATGAAATGTTTGCACATCTAAGGAATCAAGTTCCAGAGGTTGTGGAAGCCGTGCTAAGTAATTTCGCAGTTAGTAATTATCAGGATTTGCGGAGGCAATTTGTGGAATCAAATCCAAGTCAGCATCCAATACCGAGTATCGCAGGACAGTGTGAATTTTGCGGTAGGATGATTGAAGCAATTCGAGATGATCCTTGTAAGGTCATTGTCCCGGACGGAGAAGGGCTGACGAAGGTCTTGCTCGCTCACACCGTCTGTTTCAAAGCGTCTGTGCGAGTGTATTTCTGAAGCAGCTCTATGGATTGCGGTAAAAAAAGGCCCAACAAGGCGCCAGAGCCAACGACCATGGCTGTCACGCCGCGTGCTTTCTCACGAATTTAGAGATGAAAAAGCGGAATCTTAATCGTCACGACGCACGCGGCGCGCCAGCCACGGTCGTGGCTCATCTTTGACGTTGGGCAAAAAAATGAACGTGCTACTCGGAGTTCTCCCATCCGTGTTAGGCGCGGCGCTCGCCGTGTGGTTCATCCTTTGGATCAGAAAGCGGCGCCGCGAAGCAGGCCATCATGACGAGGAGTGCGATAGTTAGCAGCACTGAGAAAGCTGACGTGTTGCAGAAGAACTGGCTTAGCCAATTGTCCGGCGCGTTACCCGATGAAGAGATGCTTTCCGAATTTAAGAGAGCCTACGCCTGGCGCACAAAGCGACTTGGCGAGAAGTCCAGTGCGGGCACTACCGGAATTCCGGTAGTCGAGAGCGTCGAACCTTTGGTCGAAATCGAAAGAGTAGGGGTGTGCGACACCTCGATTGCGGAAGTGACGGGGCGAAGCCATCTCGACTAAAGCTAAGTTTTCCGAATTGGTTTGGTGACACGACAATTGATGAGCGATGCGCAGCCTCAGTTTTCATTCGCCCAGACGCCCAACAAGGCGCCAGAGCCAACACCAGTGGCCGTCATGCCGCGTGCGATGTCACGAGTGACCGGAATGAAATCACGGAATCGCAATCGTAGTGAAGCACGCGTCACGCCGGCCACTGGCGTGGCTCATCTTTGACGTTAGCCAAAGAAATGAATCTCCTATTTCCCGCCCGTATTGCTCGAATTTCGTACCTAGTCCGCACGGGTGTTGTATTGCTGCTGGTAGCCATCTATGTCACGGCGTTTAGGCGGCCTGCGGAAGGGGACGTCGACTCCGCTACACCTCTGGACGTGCTGATCGTTTTGATCGCGTTCGGATACTGGATGTGGTTCGTTGTTCGCGCTCGATTTATTGACCTCTCGATGTCGCCTTGGTGCACGCTTCTGATATTTGTTCCAGGAGTTGATCTTTTTGTCAGCGGGTACCTTGCTTGGGGACGATCGAAGGTGCGTCCCGAGTGGATGGTGCCGCGCGAAGGACCAGAAGCTGTGAGTTCTGATCCTAACAGTGTTGGACCAGACGTTGCGCCTCAGAAGGGTGAACGCTTAATGCGTCTAGAATCGCTCAGAGACAGTGGGGTTCTGACTGAAGCTCAGTTTGAAAAAAGAAGAGCCCAATTGCCTCCCGAAGAAAGGGGCTAACAAGTCGCCAGAGCCAACGACCATGGCTGTCACGCCGCGTGCTATCTCACGAATCCCGAAGTGAAACCACAAAATCCAAATCGTCATGAGGCACGCGGCGCGCCAGCCACGGTCGTGGCTCATCTTTGACGTTAGGCAGAAGACGATGAAGACCGAAAAACTGGAGCGCCTCGGTGATTTTTCCTCTCTCAGCTTCGAGCAGCCCTCTGTAGTCTCCGACGGTTTTCATCTGAAGCTGCTCTTCGATTCGAAGTTGCCGATCGTCGCTGGCGGAAAGGTTTCGAAGCTCATCACCGCGGTCAGATTCAAGACAGCGATCGCTTGTTATTTCGGCCTACCAAATGACGAAGCGCTTTCGGGGCATCCGCTTTACGAGCAGGGGTTGGAGCCATATCGAGCTTACGAGGTTCGTGGATCGTCGTGGATTGCTGAGCTTTCACGGCGCAATGCAGTCCATCCGAACCATCGAAGTGATTCGTTCGATGAGATGCACCACTACCTCTTTACGTTTAAGGATGAGCTCTTCGAATGCGTTGCAAGTGGGTATGAGTTGGAGGTCGAGGGAGCGAATGAGAAATCGGCCTAACAAGGCGCCAGAGCCAACGCCAGTGGCCGTCATGCCGCGTGCGACTTCAGGAGTGATCGAAATGGAACTGCAGAATCAGAAACGTAGTGAAGCACGCGTCACGCCGGCCACTGGCGTGGCTCATCTTTGACGTTCGGCCCAAACCCCCCGCGATGCGATCGTCGAGCATGCAGTCGAGAAGACAGGACGGTGATCCGATCGTGTTTCGTTGGTCGTGGGTTCGAGCTTCCATCGTCGGAGCATTTGGCCTGGCTCGACTACATCGACCCGGCGCTCCGAGATGTCGATCGGCGGAGCGTACGCGCGGTCCCGGGTTGGGTTCACCCGCAGCGTTTGTGGGAAGCCTGCTTCCGTGTTCGTTTTCCCGGCGGCCTCTTCAAGCTCGCATCAATGGCAGCGTGTCGTTCGCTCAGCATTGTTCGAACCGTCCCGCGCCGAACAAGTCGCCAGAGCCAACGACCTTCGCCGTCACGTCTCGTGCTATCTTACGATTTACCGAAATGAAGCAGCAGACACCAAATCATGATGTCGCACGAGCCGCGCCGGCGAAGGTCGTGGCTCATCTTTGACGTTGGGCAAACTTTATGTCTCTATCTAAACCTAAGCTCTCGGTACCCATTTCCGAACTGACTGTTGATATGATCGGCGCGAACGGGCGATCTTTTATTGATGCGTATGAAGATCCTGTGCGTAAAGTCGATCCATCGATGCTTCTCCGAGCAGCTAAGGTGAGACTTTTATCCGACGAAGATAAGGCCCGTTACATAGTGATAAAGTTTTCTTACGTGCTTTTCGATCCGGTAAAGAACGCCGTTGCGTTAATTGACCGAGTTGGTGGACGGCACAAGCAAAGTGTTGGAAAGCACTCGCTCTTACTATCGTCAGGGATGGACGGATTTTATGGTGCACTTGAGCTTGGAGGCGAGAATTTTTTCAATTCCTACTACCCGTTTACTCGCAAGTTGGGAGCTCTTGTTAACGAGTTCGCTCTGCCTTTTGTTTCGTACAAGGAGTTTTCTCATCCGGTTAGGCACTTTGCTTTTGTGGTTAGAAAGCTAAACGAGCGGTACTATGCATTCTTTATACATTTAGCGGTGCTTATGAAGGGCGGAAGATTTCCGAGAACTGAGTTTTCACTAGACTATCCCAATCCCGACCCAGAGTTGCCACGAGATTTGATTCAGGGCTTTTTTGGTTTGGATGAAGCAGAGCGTTTACTTAAGGATTCCAATTTTCTGGTTGACCGTTATGCCCTAAGCATTCTTCGCGGGGAAGATTTCAGTGCTGACGGTTTGGAAGGAGTTCGATTCACCCCTCGTTTTGCGTGGAGCAAGCTTGGTGGTCGTGTATGGGATTCAGTTCTACTTCGCCCCAGTTGGCACGGGCTCGGCATAGACCTTAAGAAGTTGGTCGAATGAATCCCATTGGCCCAACAAGACGCCAGAGCCAACGACCTTCGCCGTCACGGCTCGTGCTATCGTATGATTGATCGAAATGAAGCCGCAGAACCCAAATTGTGGGGAAGCACGAGCCGCGCCGGCGAAGGTCGTGGCTCATCTTTGACGTTGGGCGGAATACCTTCGCGGTGCGCAGATCAGGGAGCGTGCGAAGTGCACATGAGGCGGATAGGGCGAGAAGTCGAGTGCGAGAACTACCGGAATTCCGGTAGTCGAGAAGATCGAGCGGTTTTCAGAAATGGGAAGAGTCTGGCGCATGCGACACCTCGACTAAGGAAGTGACGGGGCGAAGCCATCTCGACTAAAGCTATGTTTTCCGAATTGGTGTGGTGGCTCGAAGATGGTGATCGATTCGCGACCGATGTTTTCATTCGCCCAGACGCCCAACAAGTCGCCAGAGCCAACGACCACAGCCGTCACGCCTCGTGCTTCCTACTCTGTTTTCGAATGAAACTTTCGACTAGAAATCCGAATCCTGCACGAGTCGCGCCGGCTGCGGTCGTGGCTCATCTTTGACGTTGGGCAAAACATGCACGTCTCATCTCAGGATCCGCTAGCGACGTTCGTTGCTGGCGTCGTCCAGCAGAATGCTTGCATCGCAAGTGGCGACGCTCGTCGGGGAAAGCGCGAATCGAAGAAGTATGTCGCCGCCGCGAGGACTTTGCTTGCAGGTGGCAAAGATGAGGTTGATCGCTTCGCCACGCTGCTCACCCACGATCACGACGACGTTCGCGTGATGGCGGCAGCGTTTCTCCTCAAAGACCGAACCGAATTAGCGGTGGCGGCGCTTAGGCCGCTTGCGAAGGGCGGCGGAATTGCTGCACTTGGAGCGAGGATGACACTGGAAAGATACGAGCGCGGCGATTTGGAGATCAGATGACGAAATGCCCAACAAGGCGCCAGAGCCAACACCAGTGGCCGTCATGCCGCGTGCGATGTCAGGGGTGATCGAAATGAAGCAGCAGAATCACAAACGTAGTGAAGCACGCGTCACGCCGGCCACTGGTGTGGCTCATCTTTGACGTTCGGCAAATGAATGCGCTTCCCGTGTTGCTCTTCTTGACGCTGCTAGCGACCTGTTGCGCGCAGACGCCTCAGTGGATTCCGCATTCAGACATCGACCGCATCGCTGAAGCCGTGCGGACTATTCCTCTACCTACCACTCGAAAGGCGGCTTTGGCGATTCTAGCGCCACTGGAGATCCAACAGAGTTTTCCGCGGCACATCTCCGATGGATTGCAAGGACAGGGTGGCAGAATTGGACCTTACTACATGTCCGTTGCGTTCACAGATCTCAGCTCTCAGGTAGGTTATTACCGAATGATTCTCCACTTCAGTCTCAAGGAGAAGGCCGAGGACGTGGAAGCTATCGAAATTCTGTACCTAATGCCACGAGGCCGCGTTACCGATCCTGGTCACTGTGAAGAGGGCTATCGGCAGTTTTCTATGCTAATTCACAGGCCGAACAAGGCGCCAGAGCCAACGCCGGGAGCTGTCACGCCGCGTGCGACCGAAGGAGCTCCGAAGTGAGGAATCCGAATCCATTTCCGAAGGATGCACGCGGCGCGCCAGCTCCCGTCGTGGCTCATCTTTGACGTTGGGCGGAATACCTTCGCGATGCGCACGTCAGAGAGCAGATGTTTCGAGGTGGCGGCCGCAGGTGATTCGGGTGCTCCGTGGACGATGTCGAGCGGTTTGACTACCGGAATTCCGGTAGGCGAGGGCGTTGAAGGGCGAGGGTGCTCGGACGAGGTTTCGCGAGTCCACCCGATGAGAAAAGGTTTTGAGGAAATCCTGGCTGTGCAGTCGATGGCGGCAGCTTTGACTCAAGAGCCGCAACGTTGCCCGAGCCTTCTATCTGCACCTTTCGAAGATCAGTTCTCGGACATTTCCCAGACGCCCAACAAGGCGCCAGAGCCAACACCAGTGGCCGTCATGCCGCGTGCTGATTCAGGAGTGATCGAAATGAAACTGCAGAACCAGAAACGGAATGAAGCACGCGTCACGCCGGCCACTGGTGTGGCTCATCTTTGACGTTAGGCTGCCAAACCCAAGTTTCCGAACGTCAGATGTAGTGAAAAATATGCGACTCCTCCCTTATCTGGTATTCCTTCTTACCTGCGTCCTCGTGGGATTCGCCAATCAGGAACGCCTGATGCCTCTCGCACTCTTTCGCGTCGAATCTCGGGCCGGAGGTGGCTTCATTGTTGAGGGAAGCCAGAATGAAAAAGGAGACGTAGTTTCGCTTACGATCATGGCATTCGGCGTTTCGCACGCAGCGCCGATAGAGATTCTCGAGCAACTTCGTGGATGTAATACGAACGGGTTTCGCTTGGTTTCCGATAGCGGAATCTTCGGACGCTCTGTCCATATCCAGTTCCAATCAGGATTCACTTCCTACACGAAAGCACTTCGTCTGCTTACGTTGTTCGCAGACGGCAGGTTTCGAGTTCGTGAAATGCCGGTTCCTAAAAATCCGTAGCTTCAGAGTTGAATAGTAAGAGTCTCCGAATGAAAAAACAGCCTAACAAGTCGCCAGAGCCAACGACCTTCGCCGTCACGTCTCGTGCTATCTTACGATTGTTCGAAATGAATCAGCAGAATCCAAATCGATATGCTGCACGAGCCGCGCCGGCGAAGGTCGTGGCTCATCTTTGACGTTAGGCAAATGAAACTCTATTATTACGCTACAGAGTCCGCCTTAAGTGCGCTTTGGGACCAAGAAATAAAGGTCGCATCTCCGTGCGACTTTAACGATCCATTTGAGTTCTTGCCATCGACGGAAAACGTAACGCCAGAGAATCGTACTTTCTGCCATGCCTTCCAGGGATCGAGTCGTCACCATTACTACGTCCTCAGCATGTCGGAGCGCCCTAACAATATTCGAATGTGGGCTCAGTATGCTGCCAATCACACTGGACTTATGATTGAACTCAATTGGGACGTTGGGATTTTTAAGGAGTTGTCCGCAGGTGGTGCGTTGAGAAAAGTGGATTACGAGAATCCTAAAAGGGTAGTAATCGACCCTTCCAACTTGAGCGACAAAGATATTTTGGAAGTACTAACCCGAAAAGGTAATGACTGGGCACAAGAGCAAGAGTGGCGGCTGATCTTCACCTCTGACTTCTTGGAAAGGATTGGCGGACGGCATAAGCTTTTGAATGGCCAGGTGGCGGCTTTCATACCTCTGCGCGATGAATGTGTTTCGCGTGTTACAGTCGGCCATCGGAGTTCGAGCATCCTTTTCGATTCGATCGAAGCTATTAAGCGCAATCGTCAGGCTAAGTGGCCGATCGCAAAGGCAAAGTTAAGTGACTATGAGTTTCTTCTCATCGATGAGCAATCGGCGTAGCTACGGGGTTAAGCTGCCACTCTTCCGAATGAAAAATCGGCCTAACAAGGCGCCAGAGCCAACGACCTTCGCCGTCACGTCTCGTGCTATCGTACGATTGTCCGAAATGAAGCAGCAGAATCCAGGTTGGGATGTTGCACGAGCCGCGCCGGCGAAGGTCGTGGCTCATCTTTGACGTTGGGCAAAATCATGAAACTTTCTCTCCTCAGTGCTGCCGTTGTCGTCGGGCTATTCGTAATGTCATACGCCGCAGATGCGCCGAAAGTCGGGACCGGATTCACGATAGCGCCGGTAAAGGACGGGCGTTATGTACCGTGGCGCGATTCTAGGAACGAGGGAAAGTACTACGCCGGGGAGATAACAACGGTTGTCGGGACCAAGTTTCGTTGCATCTACTTCACAGACGTGATTCGCCAAGAGGAAATCAGACCTGATTATTCGGGCACACTGAAGAGCTATGCCGATCACATTTACCTCGATCACCCTGGAGTTGCTTACCCCTACCGAGTCACTGGATTTCTGCACGGCGCGTTTGTAATGACCACATGGAGAAATTACGAACACTGGAAGAAATTTGGGAGCATGCCTGAGCATGGAACTCTTTACCTTGAGAAATAATGAACCGGCCCAACAAGGCGCCAGAGCCAACGACCTTCGCCGTCACGTCTCGTGCTACCGTACGATTGACCGAAATGAAGCAGCAGAGTCTAAATCGTGATGTCGCACGAGCCGCGCCGGCGAAGGTCGTGGCTCATCTTTGACGTTCGGCCCAAAACCACCGCGATGCGTTCGTTGAGCATGCAGTCGATAAGACAGGACGGTGATCCGATTGTGTTTCGTTGGTCGCGGGTTCGAGCTTCCATCGTCGGACGTTTTGGCCTGGCTCGACTACATCGACCCGGCGCTCCGAGATGGCGATCGGCGGAGCGTACGCGCGGTCCCGAGTTTGGTTCACACGCAGCGCCGGTGCGAAGCCTGCTTCCGTGTTCGTTTTCCCGGCGGCGTGTTCAAGGTCGCTTCAGTTCGTGCGTCTCGTTCACTCAGCATTGCTCGAACCGTCCCTCGCCGAACAAGTCGCCAGAGCCAACGACCTTCGCCGTCACGTCTCGTGCTATCGAGCGGTTGATCGAAATGAAACAGCAGAATCCAAATCGTGAAGTTGCACGAGCCGCGCCGGCGAAGGTCGTGGCTCATCTTTGACGTTGGGCGAAATACCGTAGCGATGCGCACGTCAGAGAGCAGATGTTTCGAGGTGGCAGCAGCGGGTGATTCGGCTGCCTGGTGGAAAGTGTCGAGAGGTTTGCCTACCGGAATTCCGGTAGGCGAGCGCGTTGAAGGTAACGAGTCGCCGAACCAGGTTGCGCCAGTCCACCCGATGAGAAAGCGCTTTGAGGAGTTCGAGCCTGTGCGTTTGATGGGGGCAGCTTTGCCCCGAGAGGCGCAGCGTTGTCCGAACCTTCAATCTGCGTTTTTCCAAGTTCAGTTCTCGAGCAGTTCCCAGACGCCCAACAAGTCGCCAGAGCCAACGCCAGTGGCCGTCATGCCGCGTGCGACTTCACGAGTAATCGAAATGAAACTTCCGAATCAGAATCGTAGTGAAGCACGCGTCACGCCGGCCACTGGCGTGGCTGTTATGAGAACTGTGTAGTCAAGCGTGGAGCGTTTGGCTTTATAGATTCATTGGTTTGGAAGCTTTCTTAGAGTTACCCCAAAACTCCCGGTTTGGTGGGATGAGTCGCGGTCTCGCCAGAGGAGGGAGAGGTGATCCGGGGCGGAAGCCGCCGGGCCTAAGCTGTTATCCGTCGCTCGCGTGGATACGAGCCGCACAAGAGGACGTGTCCAGAAGAGGGATACGGCCTGCAGGGTTTTCCCGCTGGCGAGCGCAGGCCCGTCCGTCCGCACCACTCTCAGACTGCGTGCCAGAGGCACAAGCCACGTCACGGGCGGGCGGCCGGGCCGCGCTCAAAATTGGAACCGGAGAGTCAAAGAACGAAGGTGGCTAGCCTGAGCTAGGTCACGGGTTTGAAGACGAAGCCCAGTTCTGCAGCGGAGACCCGACCCGTGCGTACTCGCCACCAGTCGACGAAGAAGCGTCGCGCCAGGGCGACGGAGATCTGTTTGCCGCGATGGGTATTGGCCTCGCGGAGTTTGTCGCGGGCCCAGATGACGCCTCGATAGTTGGGTTGGAACTTGAGCAGCCGCCAAGCGGCCTCGACACACCAGAAGCGCAGGCGAGGGGAGCCGTGTTTGTCGACGGGCCCGAGTTGCCATCGTTGGCCGGTGGAATCTTCCGATGGCGAGAGGCCGATGAAGCTGCCGGCCTTTTTGCCCGACTTGAAGCGGTGCCAGTCCAGCACCTCGCGGTCGAGGACGCCGGCCGTGATGGCGCCGACGCCGACAGGAGCCGGTGGCGCTTCCGCGATGATCTCCGCTTCGACGGCATCGAGCTGCTCCTTGATCGCGGCGGCACTGGCCGCCGCCCTTTGGAGCAACCGCGCCAAAGTGGGCGGGAGATCCGGCACGAGTTTCGGCAGCACCCGCGGTCGCCACCATTCCTTCGGCAGACGATATCCCAGGGCGAGGGCCCGGCCACGGGCCGAGCGCAGGATTTGGTGCCGGGCGTCGCTCAGCGCCTCGCGTTCCCGGGCAGGCAGGCGGTGCAGTTCTTCTTCTGGCGTGGGAATCCGCACCGGGAAGAGCAGCCCGGTCCGACCGGCGCAGTGCAGCGCCAGATCGAGAGCGAGTTGACGCGAGTCGCGCTTGTCGTTCTTGCGCCGCCGACCGTGGCGCTCGAGGGAACGCGCGCGCACGACGAGGCAGTCGGCGCCGAGGGCGATCAGTTCCCGCGCCAGCGCGAAGCCGGTCGGCCCCGACTCGTAAACGCAGTGCACGCGGAAACCGTCCTTGAGCAGCTGCGCGATACGCTTTACCAAGGTCTCCCTCGACATGCCCTGCGCTGGCTTCGGACTCTCACCCGCTACGATGAACGTCACGACCTGGCGCAGATCGGCGGCGTCGATGCCGACATATACTTCCGGACGGAAAACGGCGGTCGCAGTCGCGGCCCCCGTGGAGGTGTCACTTTCGCGAACATTCTTGCACGTGTTCGTGATCATAATGGTGGTCGGGCGGAATATGCCACACGCTGTCCCGCTCGACCACCTCATGTCCTCTCATCTTTGACGTTCGGCAAAATAAGTGAATGAAAAATCAACCGGTATTCATGTATTCGCGCCAAGAGTGGTTTCGTGCGCTGGGCGTTTCAGCTTTGTGCGGCGTCCTCGCTATTAGCTTGTGGCTCGCAGTCCTGATGGTTTCTCGCGGCGCGCAAGCGGTGAATGGCGCGTTGAAGCAAGCTGTTTGGCTGCTGCCGACCGCGATCGCGCTTTTAGGTCCTGTTTTTCTTTATGCTGGACGGAAAGGCTCCAATTCCTCGGACGTCTAATTCGGAGTTCAAAATGCCGAACAAGGCGCCAGAGCCAACGCCAGTGGCCGTCATGCCGCGTGCTGACTCACGAGTGACGGAAGTGAAACTGCAGAATCAAAGAGGTAGTGAAGCACGCGTCACGCCGGCCACTGGCGTGGCTCATCTTTGACGTTGGGCAAAAATGAATATGAGAAAGCTACTTCATCTTATTCCTCTATCTCTTTTCGTGCTGGCATATCTTGTCGGCTGCACGACCCAAGGGACTTCCTCAAGCGGCACACCGCAGCGTCACGCCTCTACCAAGGAGTCAGTCTCAGGAGCGAAGACGGTGGGCGACGTCGATAAGCTCCTGTCTGAGTCCGAACGCGCAATTGAGCGCCGCAACTAGTAGCACTGAGAAGCAGACGTGTCCCCGAAGAAGTGGGTTGGACAATTGTCCGGCACATTAACCGATGACGAGGTGCTTTTCCTGATTTCAGGAAGCCTGTGCTTCCTGCGCACGAAGCGACTTGGCGAGAAGTCGAGTGTGGACACTACCGGAGTTCCGGTAGTCGAGAATATCGATGGCCTGGCCGAAATGAGAAGAGTGGGTGAGTGCGACACCTCGATTGCGGAAGTGACGGAGCGAAGCCATCTCGACTCCATCACGATGCTTCCCTAGTTGGTTTCCTAGCCCCAAATGTGATGTGCGAATCGCGAGTTCAGTTTTCATTCGTCCAGACGCCCAACAAGGCGCCAGAGCCAACGCCAGTGGCCGTCATGCCGCGTGCTGACTCAGGAGTTGTCGAAATGAAACTGTGGAATCAGAAACGTAGTGAAGCACGCGTCACGCCGGCCACTGGCGTGGCTCATCTTTGACGTTGGGCGAAATACCTTCGCGATGCGCACCTCAGAGAGCAGATGTTTCGAGGAGGCAGCTGCGGGTGATTCGGCCGCCTGGTGGAAAGTGTCGAGAGGTTTGACTACCGGAAATCCGGTAGGCGAGTGCGTTGAAGGTGAGAGGTGTCCGAAGGAATCTTTCCCAGTCCACCCGATGCGAAATGGTTTTGAGGAATTTCTGGCTGTGAAGTCGATGGCGGCAGCTTTGCCCAAAGGGCCGCAGCGTTGTCCGAACCTTCAATTTGCACTTTCCTCAGTTCAGTTCTCGAGCAGTTCCCAGACGCCCAACAAGGCGCCAGAGCCAACGCCAGTGGCCGTCATGCCGCGTGCGATGTCATGGAGTGCCGAAATGAAACTGCGGAGTCAAAAACGTAGCGAAGCACGCGTCACGCCGGCCACTGGCGTGGCTCATCTTTGACGTTCGGCCCAAAACCACCGCGATGCGTTCGTTGAGCATGCAGTCGAAAAGACAGGACAGTGATCCGATCGTGTTTCGTTGGTCGCGGGTTCGAGCTTCCACCGTCGGACGTTTTGGCCTGGCTCGACTACATCGACGCGGCGCTCCGAGATGGCGCGCGGCGGAGCGTACGCGCGGTCCCGGGTTTGGTTCACGCGCCGCGCCGGTGCGAAGCCTGCTGCCGTGTTCGTTTTCCCAGCGGCGTGTTCAAGCTCGCTTCAATGGCGGCGTGTCGTTCGCTCAGCATTGCTCGAACCGTCCCTCGCCGAACAAGTCGCCAGAGCCAACGACCTTCGCCGTCACGTCTCGTGCTATCGTACGATTGATCGAAATGAAGCAGCAGAATCCAAGTCGTGATGTTGCACGAGCCGCGCCGGCGAAGGTCGTGGCTCATCTTTGACGTTCGGCAAAGCCATCTCGTATGAAAATCAAAATGCTGTACTTCGCGCTTTGCGCAGTCGGTTCGGTGTTCGCAGCGGACGCCTCGAAGATTCTGCTTAAAGGTCTGTCGGTAAGCGTGGAGGAAGGCCGCGCATCTGGCGCAGCGCAGGCCGTCGTCGGAGACCTGAACGTGAGCGCAGATGTAATCACTTTTTATAGGGAAAAGAACGTCCTTAAGTGTGATGGAGTGGTGACCGTGCGCACGGGGACCGGATTGGTAAGGACCAAGGACTGCGTCATCGAACTTGAAGTCGGGGAAAAGAGACTGTTCTTCCTTGCGAAAGGCGATGTCCGTGTATCACCAAAGATGGATCCGATTCCAACCTCGCTTGTCACTCCGTCGAGGTAAAATTCGGCCGAACAAGGCGCCAGAGCCAACGCCAGTGGCCGTCATGCCGCGTGCGATGTCAGGAGTTGCCGAAATGAAACCGCAGAATCAAAAACGTAGTGAAGCACGCGTCACGCCGGCCACTGGCGTGGCTCATCTTTGACGTTCGGCAAAACCATGCGCCACCGATTTCAAAATAATAAGTGCGTGTTCTGCGGGGTTAGTTTGGCAGTCAGCGGATACTCTGAAGAGTGTCCTGCTCGCTCGGAAGAAGCGAGGCCGCGAGTTCGCCGCTCGCAACCGGCAGCTCAAACTCCGTTTGGCCGCATTGAATGCCCATACTGCCACAATCTTGTCACGCCGTATGTCACTACGAAAGAGAGTACCGAAGGATATGTTGTATACGACACACCCGGCCCAATCGACTACGTGAGGCCGCTGACAAATCGAGAGAGTATCCAAGTGTGCCCAATTTGTAGATGTGAGATTGCTACGCTCGAATTCACGAAAATGAAGCGCGAGGTGAAAGAAAAAGTGGATCGCCAGTTCATGAATTGGGGCCTCGTCCTGGTAGTTGGAGGAGCAATCCTAGGTATTGTCGGGCTTGCGATTTCCGAGGCCAATGATGTCGGTATTCTACTTGCGGTGATCGGTGGATTTCTTGTGTTCATCGGCTTCCTTGTTTGGGCACCATGGAGCGATTGAAAAAAAAGACGCCGAACAAGGCGCCAGAGCCAACGACCTTCGCCGTCACGTCTCGTGCTATCGCACTATTATTCGAAATGAAGCAGCGGAATCCAAATTGTGATGCAGCACGAGCCGCGCCGGCGAAGGTCGTGGCTCATCTTTGACGTTAGCCAAGCAAAAGAAAGCCGAACATGTCTCTGGAACTCCGACCGAACTGCGAATGTTGCGACGTCGACCTTCCGCCTGATTCCCTAGAAGCGTACATTTGCACGTTTGAGTGCACGTATTGCCTTCACTGCGCGTCTGGGAAGCTCGGTTTCATTTGTGCGAATTGCGGAGGCGAGCTGGTTCGGCGACCGGTCCGTCCGGCGGCGAAGCTTCTCAAGAATCCAGCGTCGAAAGTTAGGGTTGTGAGGGCGACACCGTGTGTGGCACCTCTTTGACCTCAACGTTAAGAACAGAGTGAATGCGTTCCAAATCGGTCTGGGAGTCTACGTTTTGACCTTACTGTCGTTGGGCGTGTGTGGAACCGTGATTGCGATGAGGCGTGCGGGCCCGTTGTTGACGAGTTTGGTCAATAAGCGAAATGAGATCGAAAGTGCACTCAAGAAAGGCGCAGTCTCGCGATGGGATCCGTTTCATCCAGATGGTGCGAAGTGGTGGCGGCGTATCCTAGTCGTGGAGTTCGTTGGCTTGATGGTGCTGAATTTCGTTACTTTATGAGCAACCGCGTAGCTTCAGTTTGGACGTGCGACTATTTCCGAATCCACCAGCGGGCTAACAAGGCGCCAGAGCCAACGCCAGTGGCCGTCATGCCGCGTGCGATGTCAGGAATTGCGAAATGAAACTACGGAATGAGAGACGTAGTGATGCACGCGGCACGCCGGCCACTGGCGTGGCTCATCTTTGACGTTAGCCAAAAGAATGGGCGCTCATCAGGAAATCCATCTATCGGCGCCTCTTCGTCTCTGGACCGCGTTTCGTTTCCCCCTTCAATCGCGGCTCGCTCGGATCGAAGTCGCGGTTGGTGCTCTTTGGCTCCTAGTTCCATTCGTTGGTTGGATCCTGAACATGGGACATCGCATCGCGATGACGCACCGCATGCAGCACGGCGAATCCGCTTGGCCAGCTTGGCGCGACTATCCCTCGCTGATGAAACATGGGACGATCGCCTTTCTCGGTATGGTCGAGTACCACCTACCGGCAGTCATCTGCGAATTGGCAGCGCGTTGGTTTGACAGCAGTTGGCTGCATGCGGTCGCTGCCCTTTTGTGGGTCGTCGCGACGATAGCAGTTCCCGGTTACATGTCGCACTACTGCTTCACGCTCGATCCCCGAGAAGTGTTCGATCCATTTCGTGCGATGCGCCGGGTCATCGAAGGCGGCCGAGCGTATTGGCATGCGTGGACAATTGCGCTTGCGGCTCTCGTTTGTTCGTTTCTCGGTCTCTTCGCATTCGGTGTTGGATTCCTCGTTACTAGTGTGTGGTTCTGGCAGGTAGCTGGTTTTGCTTTTGCGACCGTATTCTCAGATGCTTTTAGTCTCCGAAAACGGGCTAACAAGGCGCCAGAGCCAACGACCATGGCTGTCACGCCGCGTGCTACCTCATGAATCTCGAAATGAAACCGCAGAATCCAGAACGTCATGCGGCACGCGGCGCGCCAGCCACGGTCGTGGCTCATCTTTGACGTTGGGCGGAATACCTTCGAGATGCGCACCTCAGAGAGCAGATGTTTCGAGGTGTCGGCTGCGGGTGATTCGGCTGCCTGGTGGAAAGTGTCGAGAGGTTTGACTACCGGAAATCCGGTAGGCGAGCGCGTTGAAGGTTAAAGGAGTCCGAAGGAAGTTTTCCCAGTCCACCCGATGAGAAAGCGCTTTAAGGGGTTCGAGCCTGTGCGTTTGATGGCGGCAGCTTTGCCCAAAGAGCCGCAGCATTGTCCGAACTTTCAATCTGCGTTTTTCCAAGTTCGATTCTCGAGCAGTTCCCAGACGCCCAACAAGGCGCCAGAGCCAACGCCAGTGGCCGTCATGCCGCGTGCGATGTCACGAGTGACCGAAATGAAACCGCAGAACCAGAAACGTAGTGAAGCACGCGGCACGCCGGCCACTGGCGTGGCTCATCTTTGACGTTAGCCGCGGAAACGTACTCACTGGCGTGATGAGAAATGGAAAGTTGCCGATTGGAGTGACCGAAAGTAAGACGGAGCCATGGTTCCGGTACAGCCGTGGTGAGCTCACAAAGCCCAAGTATTTCTATTACGGAACCGAACGTAGGAAGAAGGAGGTTCGTGCACAGGTGATCGCATTTGCGTTACGGGAGAACAAACGTTGGACGCCAAAGATCGAGGCTGCCCGCAAGGGTCGTCGAACGAAGAGCAATAAGTCAGGTGTTGTTGGCGTAAGCATCAAGGTGGAGAAAGGTCGGTTGCCTGGCTCGACTTATCAGTACTGGTGGGCGCGCTGGCCGGGTTGTCCGTCTGGCGTGAAGTTCTCAATTCTCGAGCACAAGAACCGAAAGGCGTTTTCTCTGGCTCGGATCGCGCGTCAGCTTGAGTCGAAAGACAAGGCAGTAGTCGAGCGCGAGTACCTTGATCAGGCGAAATCAGGGAAGTCCGCCGGTCGATTGCTTAAGAGTACGAAAAATGGCTAACAAGTCGCCAGAGCCAACGACCTTCGCCGTCACGTCTCGTTCTATTGTACGATTGATCGAAATGAAGCAGCAGAATCCAAATTGTGATGTTGCACGAGCCGCGCCAGCGAAGGTCGTGGCTCATCTTTGACGTTGGGCATGAAACGTACGTCCTTCGGAATATTTTTGATGATCGGCTTCTCGAAAGCCGTTGCAGGACTGAGCCCAGAAACTGCGAAGGCGCTTACCGAGATGCTCACGAGTAACCCGGCCTTCACTCGTGCAATCGGAGGAAGCGGCACGTATTTCATCCGGGATGTGTCTTTTTCGGATGATGAGATTGCCTTTATCTCATACGAAATCGTGGTTTCGCTGGGCGGCACAAGTTGTGAACGAACCTGGTGGCACATTCCGATTTCGGGGCTACGCGAGGCGAATGTGGAGGTCAAAGGCGTGTCGACGCCTCGCGAACGATATGGCGAGTTGCGTGTTACATCGCCGAAGGAAGATGCCTTCCGCCATGTTTCCGAGCTTTCATCCGCTTCGATTCCCATCGGAGTCGGCCCTCATTTGAAGTGTAGCACGAAGACGGGAAGCGCATCGCAATTCAAAATTATGTTCTACAGTGAAGCTCGCGCCGAGGAATTTAGGGATGCGCTGATGAAAGCGCTAATGGAATCCAATCGGCCCAACAAGGCGCCAGAGCCAACGCCAGTGTCCGTCACGCCGCGTGCTACCGAAGGAAAGTCGAAATGAAACCACGAAATGAGAATCGTAGTGAGGCACGCGGCGCGCCGGCCACTGGCGTGGCTCATCTTTGACGTTAGGCCAATTATGAAAATCACTGCGTTTACGTTTGAGCATAGCGAGCTTTCAAAACTCACGGCGGACGAGAATGTCGCCCTATTTCAGCTCGCTCACATCCACAACGAACTGACGCTTTCTCAAAAGCATCTGCTTTGGGTGTGGAATCGTGACGGTGAAGGTGTCGGGCCTGATCTGGATGCGCGAATCTTCGCTTTTACATCCTCTATCGCTCGTTTCGCCGGTCAACTTAGAGAAGCCTACAAAGCCATCGACCGAGTTTATTATGGATCTACTCTATCTCGTGATTATCACAGCCAACTGAGCACGCGATCGCAAGAAGCGCTAGTTTCACTCAAACGCTATTTTTCCAGTCGTAGTGTCGTGATGGACATAAGAGATCGCTTAGCATTTCATCACGACATCGACCTGTTGAAGCAGACGTTGAGCGCATTTGATCCTTCAGAAGAGCATGCGTTCTATTTCGGTGAAGGGGCCGGCAATACCTTTTTTGGCTTCGCACATCATGCTACTGCGATCACCTTGATCGGGCTTTCCAGGGAATCGGATGTCGACCGAGCGCTCATTCGCTTAGCAGAGGAAGTTGTCGGCTCGGTAGCCGATTGGACGTTTCATTTCATCTCAGATATTATCTCGCTTGTTTTGCAAAAGACGTCTGGTCGAAAGAGCGAGATCATGCTTAACGGAGTTCAGTCTGATGACAAAATCTCCGTCCCCTTTTTCTCTTATCCAAAAACGGCCTAACAAGGCGCCAGAGCCAACACCAGTGGCCGTCATGCCGCGTGCGATGTCACGAGCGACTGAAATGAAACTACAGAATGAGAAACGTAGTGAAGCACGCGTCACGCCGGCCACTGGCGTGGCTCATCTTTGACGTTCGGCGTTGCTCGATGATCAGAAAGACCTTCGTTATGCAGTCGATGAAGCATTCGGGCTCAGATGATCGGACGTTTTGGCCGGGCTGGACTACATCGACCCGACGCTCCGAGATGGGATTCGGCGGAGCGTACGCTCGGTCCCCGGTTTGGTTCGTCCGTAGCGCGGCCTCGCATCCTGCTCATGGAGGCGTTTTGATCGGCTGCATCCGACTCGTCACATTCATCTGTTCGTCGTCTGCCACCATCGCTCGCTCGATAGCGCCGAACCAGTCGCCAGAGCCAACGCCAGTGTCCGTCATGCCGCGTGCGATGTCACGATTGACCGAAATGAAACCCCAGAATCCAAAACGTAGTGAAGCACGCGTCACGCCGGCCACTGGCGTGGCTCATCTTTGACGTTAGGCGCAGACCCCCAAACCTATGAAAGACGAAACGAAAGAGAGTGAGGCGCGAGACTTGGCGGCGATTTGGATTCCAATCGGACTTGCGGCCGGAAGCGCGTGTGGTGCCTTCCTGAATGACATGTCGATGGGAATGTCCTTCGGTCTATTGTTCGGAGCGACTATTTCGGCGGTTGTCGAATACGGTCATGGGAAGCGAAGTCTCGTTTGGCCAATTGTCGCGGCGGTTGCGTTCGTTTGGACGCTCGCGGTCTTTGTCGTTGATCGTACCTGAAACGGCGTGGCTCATCATTGCCGTTAGTCTAGGCATAAAATGGAAACGAAAGTTCTAGCGATATTTTTGGCCGCATATGTCGCCGTGGGAGCGTTTCTTTCGATGTCGGTTTCTTTTGGTGACTTATCAAGAAAGCGATTCCGAGTATTTGCTCACGTTGAACGGGCTGCTCGGTTCTCAGGTTTCAATCTGGTATTTCTGGTTTTGTGGCCAGTTTGGCTAACAGTTCTATGGCTCTTTCCAAAGAAAGAGTGTTCACGACCTCAGGAGAGTGCAGAACTTGGAGGTGCGGCTAATGCGATTCTTTCGAACGAAAAAGTGCCTAACAAGGCGCCAGAGCCAACGCCAGTGTCCGTCACGCCGCGTGCTACCGAATGACTTTTGAAATGAAACAACGTACTGAGAGTCGTAGTGAGGCACGCGGCGCGCCGGCCACTGTCGTGGCTCATCTTTGACGTTAGCCTAAAATGAAGCTTTCGCACGGTCTCGTCGGACATGCAGGCCAGTACTACGTCTGCGCGGAACTCTCGAGGCGTGGGTGGCTCGCGTCGATCACGCTTGCGAACGCCGAAGATATCGATGTCTTGGCCCATCACGTGGCGACAAAGAAGAATGTCGCGATTCAAGTGAAGACTTCGAGTGGCGCAGAGCCGAAGTGGCTGCTCTCAGCTCGGAGCGAAGCTTGGTCCGCGCCACACATTTTCTTCGTGTTCGTGCTCCTCGGAAAGGAGCCTGCCGAGTTTCACGTAGTTCCGAGCGAAATCGTTCGACGTTACGTCTACACTCGACACCGCGAGTGGCTTGCGGGCACGAAGAAAAGCGGTGAACCTCGGAAAGATTCTAGCATGCGCAAGTTTGTGGATCTCGATGGGAAATATCGAAATCGCTGGGAATCGTTGCTCGAAAGCCATTCGGGCTAACAAAGCGCCAGAGCCAACGCCGGGACTTGTCACGCCTCGTGCGATGGAATGTACTTTCGAAATGAAACGGCGGAATGGAAATCGTAGTTTGGCACGAGGCGCGCCAAGTCCCGTCGTGGCTCATCTTTGACGTTAGCCAAAAGGACGAAGCACCGTGCCACTTCCTGAAACCCAAGTTCGTGCAGCGTTGGCAGCCGTCGGTGCGTTTTTGGAAAAGCGCCGTCCTCCAATTTCGATACGCGATAAGTTGGATTATCGCGCGGACATTGCCGGTTCGGACGTATTTATTGTAGCGGTGCGCCCGGATCACCTAGACAAGACCCAAAAGCGGGATACGCCGGTGGCCAAGTTGAAGTGGGTTGCTGCTCGAAAAGTTTGGCGGCTGTTTTGGATGCGTGCTGACCTCAAATGGCATTCTTACAAGCCGTTTCCGGAGTCAGCGGAGATCGCTGTTCTCGTCGACGTGGTGGACCGCGATTCGAACTGCTGCTTCTTCGGTTGAGAAAACAGACATGCTTTTCGAATGAAAGATCGGGCTAACAAGGCGCCAGAGCCAACGCCAGTGTCCGTCACGCCGCGTGCTACCGCAGGAGATTCGAAATGAAACCACGGAACGAGAGACGTAGTGCGGCACGCGGCGCGCCGGCCACTGGCGTGGCTCATCTTTGACGTTGGGCGGAATACCTTCGAGATGCGCACCTCAGAGAGCAGATGTTTCGAGGAGGCAGCTGCGGGTGATTCGGCTGTCCGGTGGAAAGTGTCGAGAGGTTTGACTACCGGAATTCCGGTAGGCGAGTGCGTTGAAGGTGAGAGGTGTCCGAAGGAATCATTCCCAGTCCACCCGATGCGAAATGGTTTTGAGGAATTTCTGGCTGTGAAGTCGATGGCGGCAGCTTTGCCGAAAGGGCCGCAGCGTTGTCCGAACCTTCAATTTGCACTTTTCTCAGTTCAGTTCTCGAGCAGTTCCCAGACGCCCAACAAGGCGCCAGAGCCAACGCCAGTGGCCGTCATGCCGCGTGCGATTTCACGAGTTGCCGAAATGAAACCGCAGAATCAGAAACGTAGTGAGGCACGCGTCACGCCGGCCACTGGCGTGGCTCATCTTTGACGTTGGGCGAAATACCGTAGCGATGCGCACGTCAGAGAGCAGATGTTTCGAGGTGGCAGCTGCGGGTGATTCGGCTGCCCGGTGGACGGTGTCGAGAGGTTTGACTACCGGAATTCCGGTAGGCGAGAGCGTTGAAGGGCAAGGGTGCTCGGACGAGGATTCGCGAGTCCACCCGATGAGAAAAGGATTTGAGGAATTCCAGGCTGTGCAGTCGATGGCGGCAGCTTTGCTCAAAGGGCCGCAGAGTTGTCCGAGCCTTCAATCTGCACTTTTCTCAGGTCAGTTCTCGAGCAGTTCCCGGACGCCCAACAAGTCGCCAGAGCCAACACCAGTGGCCGTCATGCCGCGTGCGATGTCAGGAGTGACAGAAATGAAACTGCAGAATCAGAAACGTAGTGAAGCACGCGTCACGCCGGCCACTGGTGTGGCTCATCTTTGACGTTAGGCAAAAGACGATGAAAAGTTTCCGCCTTTACCGACCTGACCCAAAAGGAGCCGAATCTAGCATTCAGCGAAGGAGGCGCCGGCTGCGCGTTTTGGCGGCTGGGTGTTTCGGCATTTGCTTGAGCAGTTTTCTCGGATGGAAGCTGCTGACCGATTCGCGAGGGAACTTTGAAGCACGAATCGTCGGTTTGGTCGTCGTCCCTGTCGCGTTCTACGTTTGCGTTCGATTAGTTGTCCTCTGCTCGAAGAAAAAAGATGACGATCCATTTTATGCCGACATCGAGAAGCATGCGGACTGATCAAGAGTGAAGCGTCACGTTTAGAGCGCCACATTCATCGAATGCACAATCGGCCTAACAAGGCGCCAGAGCCAACGACCATGGCTGTCACGCCGCGTGCTACCTCACCTAAATCGAAATGAAGCTTCAGAATCCAGATCGTCACGAGGCACGCGGCGCGCCAGCCACGGTCGTGGCTCATCTTTGACGTTGGGCAAAATATGAAAGCGTCCCTACTTGTTCTCGTGTTTGCTGTCGCGCTTGCAACGGTTCGCGGGGACACTTGGGAGGCTGCGGCGCTCAAGATCGTAACGTCGATAGACGGAAGTGCGTTGCTTCGAATCACCCCGGGAGACGGAAATAAGTTGGCGGCTACAGCCATATTGATGCGTTTCGATTCGAAGACGGGCGACTATCGCAAAGTGTCACAGTTTCCGCTTAAGAATCGGATTGCCCCGTGCGACACACTCATCACCGACAACGCGGAATTCATCGTAACGTTTGATGACTGGGCTTCGATTGGTCGCTCTGAGAACGTAGTTGTACTGTACCGAGGAACAGGTGAGCTCGTACGAGCGTGGTCGTTGCAAGACTTGTTTTCAGAACCGGAGATTCAGACATTTACCCGCACGTCATCTTCGACTTGGTGGCGAGGCGACGTAGTGGTTATTGAAGGCAGCGGACCAGACCCGAGAATCCAGATTCTCACAGCTCGTGGGATGGTAAGCGGGAAGCCACTTTATCCAGGACGTAACCCCGATTTCCCATTTTATCTGAATCTCGGATCTCTGAAGTTTACAAAGTGAGTGCGATTCGGCCCAACAAGGCGCCAGAGCCAACGACCTTCGCCGTCACGTCTCGTGCTACCGAACGGTTTACCGAAATGAAGCAGCAGAATCCAAATCGTGATGCAGCACGAGCCGCGCCGGCGAAGGTCGTGGCTCATCTTTGACGTTCGGCCCAAAACCACCGCGATGCGTTTGTGCAGCATGCAGTCGAGAAGACAGGCTGGAGATCCGATCGTGTTTCGTTGGTCGCGGGTTCGAGCTTCCACCGTCGGACGTTTTGGCCTGGCTCGACTACATCGACCCGGCGCTCCGAGATGGCGCGCGGCGGAGCGTACGCGCGGTCCCGGGTTTGGTTCACCTGGAGCGTTTGTACGAAGCTTGCTTCCGTGTTCGTTTTCCCGGCAGCTTCTTCAAGCTCGCTTCACTGGCGGCGTGTCGTTCGCTCAGCATTGCCCGAACCGTCCCGCGCCGAACAAGTCGCCAGAGCCAACGACCTTCGCCGTCACGTCTCGTGCTATGGAACGATTCATTGAAATGGAGCAGCCGAATCCAAATCGTGAAGCAGCACGACCCGCGCCGGCGAAGGTCGTGGCTCATCTTTGACGTTGGGCGGAACACCGACGTGTAGCGGATGAAACCGAATTGGAGAGATGGCAAGGTCGTGTACTACCGGAATTCCGGTAGTCGAGAAGGTCGATCGTTTCGGCGTAGCGGGAAGAGTGGGGCGAGCGACACCTCGATTCCTGAAGTTACGGGGCGAAGCCATCTCGACTCAAACCAAGTTCTTCGTCATGCCGTTCCCGAATACTATTCAGATGCGTCATTCGAGAGCTGATTTCTCCTTCGCCCAGACGCCCAACAAGGCGCCAGAGCCAACGCCAGTGGCCGTCATGCCGCGTGCGACTTCACGAGTGTTCGAAATGAAACTGCGGAATGAGAAGCGTAGTGAAGCACGCGTCACGCCGGCCACTGGCGTGGCTCATCTTTGACGTTGGGCGGTATCCGCTCCTATTGGAAGTGCGCGAGTCCAGAGAGAGGATTTATGGAGAGCATCGTTTCTCGAGAATGGCTTCCGAATGCAGTCTCACGGCGTCGCTCCCGCGTCCGAGTTCGGACGAGCGGAGCGGAGTCAGGGTGCTCGAGGCGTTGGTCCTGGTTGTGCAGGTGGACAAGTGTGGAGCGTCGCAGGATTCTCTCGCCGTGGTGGCCGTTTTGGAATCGGATCCGTCCTACACCGTGAGCATTTCCCCGATGCGAGCCATACGGCCCAACAAGGCGCCAGAGCCAACACCAGTAGCCGTCATGCCGCGTGCTGACTCACGAGTGATCGAAATGAAACTAAAGAGTGCAGATAGGAATTTAGCACGCGTCACGCCGGCTACTGGTGTGGCTCATCTTTGACGTTAGGCTGACGAAACGGCCGACTGATTTTCAGATACTAGGCAAACTTCGATCCATGTCCAACGAACGACTACCTCTCACGACGCTTTTGATAATTGTTCTCCTCATAGCCAATCTCGGCTTGTCGACGTACATTGCACTCCGCCCATCGCCTCCACCGGCGGCAGTGCCTCAAAAGGATGTTGCCAGCTCCGCTATTTCGAAAGTTGAGGCAGACAAATTGTCTGAAGTCCTCATTCCGCTCTATAATCAGAAGAATGTTTCTTCATTGTACGACCAATTTGATCCTTTGGCGAAAGTACAGTTCACGCAGATTCAGCTGGCGCAGCAGATCGAGAAATTAGGGAGTGTATTGGGGCTCATTGAAGGCTGCGCGTACTCCCACGCCGCAGTCGCTGGCGATCAGGGTGGGAGAACCTACTACACACTCCACTACAAGGTTAGCCTCAGAGGTGGTCCATTGCCGACAGGAACTATGACCCTCACGGTTGTGCGTAACGCCGATGGTTTGGGACTCTTCGGGTTCTTTATCAATGGGGGAAGCCGTCCAAGTCCGTAGGGATGATTCGAATTGCCGAAATTGAGGTCTGCAAGTTATGAACGACGTAGCTTGAGGGCTGAAGTGCGACTCTTTCCGAATGAAAAATCGGCCTAACAAGTCGCCAGAGCCAACGCCAGTGGCCGTCATGCCGCGTGCGATGTCACGAGTAACCGAAATGGAACTTCAGAATCAAAATCGTAGTGAAGCACGCGTCACGCCGGCCACTGGCGTGGCTCATCTTTGACGTTGGGCGAAATACCGTAGCGATGCGCACCTCAGAGAGCAGATGTTTCGAGGAGGCAGCTGCGGGTGATTCGGCCGCCTGGTGGAAAGTGTCGAGAGGTTTGACTACCGGAAATCCGGTAGGCGCGTGCGTTGAAGGTGAGAAGTGTCCGAAGGAATCTTTCCCAGTCCACCCGATGCGAAATGGTTTTGAGGAATTTCTGGCTGTGAAGTCGATGGCGGCGGCTTTGCCCAAAGGGCCGCAGCGTTGTCCGAACCTTCAATTTGCACTTTCCTCAGTTCAGTTCTCGAGCAGTTCCCAGACGCCCAACAAGGCGCCAGAGCCAACGCCAGTGGCCGTCATGCCGCGTGCTGATTCACGAATTGCCGAAATGAAACTGCGGAGTCAAAAACGTAGCGAAGCACGCGTCACGCCGGCCACTGGCGTGGCTCATCTTTGACGTTCGGCAAGAATATGAAGCGCCACGTGCACATGCTCGTCAGTCTCTTCGCGATTATCGGTTACACGTGTGTAATGGCGCGAGAAAGGGCTGACATAAAGAAAGTGGAAGACCGCACGCGATATGCCAGCGAGACAGCGGAGGGTCGTCGCTTTGAAGTGGTCGTGATTCGCTGGAATCTCGACTTCGAGATGAATCCGGCCGCTCTTTTGTATTACGCGTCTCTTGAGGTCGCGGAGCAGCGCGGCATTCGGATATTCGGAAAGTACCGTGTCGAGCATAGTACGGACGAAAAGAGACTTTACTTGGCTTCTGTGTTTGGAAGCGATGGCGAGACTGGTCGCTTTGCATCGGCTACGATATCTGGCCTTGGATCTGAGGTAGTCACGATACGGGTTATTTCTTGGGGCATTAGAGAGGACGAGCATCGCATTCGTGCTGCGGAGCTCATCGCTCGATTTACGTCGGACAAACCGCCGAACAAGGCGCCAGAGCCAACGACCACAGCCGTCACGCCGCGTGCTCCCTAACCAAGTTCCTAAATGAAACGCCGGACTCAAATTTCGAACGTTGCACGCGGCGCGCCGGCTGTGGTCGTGGCTGTTATGAGAACTGTGTAGTCAAGCGTGGAGCGTTTGGCTTTATAGATTCATTGGTTTGGAAGCTTTCTTAGAGTTACCCCAAAACTCCCGGTTTGGTGGGATGAGTCGCGGTCTCGCCAGAGGAGGGAGAGGTGATCCGGGGCGGAAGCCGCCGGGCCTAAGCTGTTATCCGTCGCTCGCGTGGATACGAGCCGCACAAGAGGACGTGTCCAGAAGAGGGATACGGCCTGCAGGGTTTTCCCGCTGGCGAGCGCAGGCCCGTCCGTCCGCACCACTCTCAGACTGCGTGCCAGAGGCACAAGCCACGTCACGGGCGGGCGGCCGGGCCGCGCTCAAAATTGGAACCGGAGAGTCAAAGAACGAAGGTGGCTAGCCTGAGCTAGGTCACGGGTTTGAAGACGAAGCCCAGTTCTGCAGCGGAGACCCGACCCGTGCGTACTCGCCACCAGTCGACGAAGAAGCGTCGCGCCAGGGCGACGGAGATCTGTTTGCCGCGATGGGTATTGGCCTCGCGGAGTTTGTCGCGGGCCCAGATGACGCCTCGATAGTTGGGTTGGAACTTGAGCAGCCGCCAAGCGGCCTCGACACACCAGAAGCGCAGGCGAGGGGAGCCGTGTTTGTCGACGGGCCCGAGTTGCCATCGTTGGCCGGTGGAATCTTCCGATGGCGAGAGGCCGATGAAGCTGCCGGCCTTTTTGCCCGACTTGAAGCGGTGCCAGTCCAGCACCTCGCGGTCGAGGACGCCGGCCGTGATGGCGCCGACGCCGACAGGAGCCGGTGGCGCTTCCGCGATGATCTCCGCTTCGACGGCATCGAGCTGCTCCTTGATCGCGGCGGCACTGGCCGCCGCCCTTTGGAGCAACCGCGCCAAAGTGGGCGGGAGATCCGGCACGAGTTTCGGCAGCACCCGCGGTCGCCACCATTCCTTCGGCAGACGATATCCCAGGGCGAGGGCCCGGCCACGGGCCGAGCGCAGGATTTGGTGCCGGGCGTCGCTCAGCGCCTCGCGTTCCCGGGCAGGCAGGCGGTGCAGTTCTTCTTCTGGCGTGGGAATCCGCACCGGGAAGAGCAGCCCGGTCCGACCGGCGCAGTGCAGCGCCAGATCGAGAGCGAGTTGACGCGAGTCGCGCTTGTCGTTCTTGCGCCGCCGACCGTGGCGCTCGAGGGAACGCGCGCGCACGACGAGGCAGTCGGCGCCGAGGGCGATCAGTTCCCGCGCCAGCGCGAAGCCGGTCGGCCCCGACTCGTAAACGCAGTGCACGCGGAAACCGTCCTTGAGCAGCTGCGCGATACGCTTTACCAAGGTCTCCCTCGACATGCCCTGCGCTGGCTTCGGACTCTCACCCGCTACGATGAACGTCACGACCTGGCGCAGATCGGCGGCGTCGATGCCGACATATACTTCCGGACGGAAAACGGCGGTCGCAGTCGCGGCCCCCGTGGAGGTGTCACTTTCGCGAACATTCTTGCACGTGTTCGTGATCATAATGGTGGTCGGGCGGAATATGCCACACGCTGTCCCGCTCGACCACCTCATGTCCTCTCATCTTTGACGTTAGCCAAATCTTTCTATGCCTAAACTAATCCAGTCTGTGCTGCTTGCGGCACTTTTAGTAACGATCACCTCCGGGTGCGCGATTGTCCAAAAGGTTTCGCCGATTGAGTCCAGTCCGACAATCAGCACGATCTACATCCAGAAGAACCCCAATGTCCATATGGAGGGCCTCCTTCCCGAAATGGTGCAGCAGCTGACGACACTTGGATTTAAAGTCGAAACTTTTGACACCGAGCGACCGAAAGATGCTACGCACTGGATGATCTTCACCGCGAACTGGCAGTGGGATATGGCGATGTATCTGACTTATTTCAAAGCCACGCTGATGGAGGACGGTAAGATATTGGGTTCTGCAGAATATGACGCGCGAAAGGGAGGAGGGAATATGGGGAAGTTTGGAAAGACTGCGGAGAAGATTCGACCGTTGCTAATTGAGCTCTTTCAGAATGCAAAGCGCGGTACATCAAGTTCGGCAACCGTGGGGAAATCGGGCTAACAAGGCGCCAGAGCCAACGACCTTCGCCGTCACGTCTCGTGCTACCGTACGGTTGACCGAAATGAACCAGCGGAATCTAAATCGTAAAGTCGCACGAGCCGCGCCGGCGAAGGTCGTGGCTCATCTTTGACGTTGGGCGGAATACCGAGGGCGTGCGGACCTCAGGGAGCGTGCGAAGTGCGCATGAGGCGGGTAGGGCGAGAAGTCGACTGCGAGAACTACCGGAATTCCGGTAGTCGAGAAGATCGATCGTTTTCCCGAAGTAGAAACGATCAGGGGTGTGCGACACCTCGACTACGGAAGTGACCGGGCGAAGCCATCTCGACTCCGGTTCAATGCTTCCCTAGGAGGTTTCGTAACCCCCAAAATGATGCGAGATTCTCGACCTCAGTTTTCATTCGCCCAGACGCCCAACAAGGCGCCAGAGCCAACACCAGTGGCCGTCATGCCGCGTGCTGAGTCACGAATTGCCGAAATGAAACTGCGGAATCAAAAACGTAGTGAAGCACGCGTCACGCCGGCCACTGGTGTGGCTCATCTTTGACGTTGGGCAAAAAGGATGAAAATCGCTCCGTTACTCATTTTCTTCGGTCTCACGTTGCTGGCCAAAGCAGAATATCCGCCGCGCATTGCCGCATCAGACCGAATTGTGACAATCGAGCAGTGGGGTGGCCGTATGAACGAAGCGATTGTTTGGGCTGTTCGCCCCTCCGAACTCGTGATCTACTTCATTTCCAGTTCCGTTCCCGATGAGTCGCTCGCGACGGTGCCGCTAAAGAAAGAAGAGTCAGATGCGATTCGCGATTTGGTTTCGAAGATCGGGAAACCCGAACGTGGCAAAGTTTGGTTCGATGCGAATGTAATGGACGGATCCTTGCTCCGAATCTCCTTCACCAAAGATGGAGACTTGCGCGATGACCGCATCGAAGTGGAAAATCACTGGCGTCCGGAGTTTCAATTGCTGATCGCGCGAATTTCCGAGAAGACTCCAATTAAGTGGAAGATTCGATTCAAGGAGCGGGTCGCGCACCTTGAAAGTGGGCACAAAGCAGATATTCGTTGCGTCGCCGTGACAGAGCGTTACGGGCAAAGATGACGCGTAGCTTCAGAGTTTAAGTGCGATCATTTTCGAATGAAAAATCGGCCCAACAAGGCGCCAGAGCCAACGCCAGTGGCCGTCATGCCGCGTGCGATGTCACGAGTGACCGAAATGAAACTAGAGAATCAGAAACGTAGTGAAGCACGCGTCACGCCGGCCACTGTCGTGGCTCATCTTTGACGTTAGGCGCAAGCAGATGAGTTCCCTACAGAAACTCCTACTCCAGATTCTTCCCAGAACGTGGGCTAAGAATGCGGAAGCAGATTCTCGGAAATGGATCGTCGTGTGCTCCTGCTGATTCGCGCAGTCAATTTGGGACCTCGGTGGAATTCGCTGGAAAGCCACAGGGAACTCCCGAACGATTCGGAGATGTCCATCTTGCGGAAAGCGGAGTTGGCATCGGGTCATCAAACGAAGTGATTCTCCGAATGGAAAATTCGCCTAACAAGGCGCCAGAGCCAACGCCAGTGGCCGTCATGCCGCGTGCGATGTCACGAGTGACTGAAATGAAACTGCGGAATCAAAATCGTAGTGAAGCACGCGTCACGCCGGCCACTGGCGTGGCTGTTATGAGAACTGTGTAGTCAAGCGTGGAGCGTTTGGCTTTATAGATTCATTGGTTTGGAAGCTTTCTTAGAGTTACCCCAAAACTCCCGGTTTGGTGGGATGAGTCGCGGTCTCGCCAGAGGAGGGAGAGGTGATCCGGGGCGGAAGCCGCCGGGCCTAAGCTGTTATCCGTCGCTCGCGTGGATACGAGCCGCACAAGAGGACGTGTCCAGAAGAGGGATACGGCCTGCAGGGTTTTCCCGCTGGCGAGCGCAGGCCCGTCCGTCCGCACCACTCTCAGACTGCGTGCCAGAGGCACAAGCCACGTCACGGGCGGGCGGCCGGGCCGCGCTCAAAATTGGAACCGGAGAGTCAAAGAACGAAGGTGGCTAGCCTGAGCTAGGTCACGGGTTTGAAGACGAAGCCCAGTTCTGCAGCGGAGACCCGACCCGTGCGTACTCGCCACCAGTCGACGAAGAAGCGTCGCGCCAGGGCGACGGAGATCTGTTTGCCGCGATGGGTATTGGCCTCGCGGAGTTTGTCGCGGGCCCAGATGACGCCTCGATAGTTGGGTTGGAACTTGAGCAGCCGCCAAGCGGCCTCGACACACCAGAAGCGCAGGCGAGGGGAGCCGTGTTTGTCGACGGGCCCGAGTTGCCATCGTTGGCCGGTGGAATCTTCCGATGGCGAGAGGCCGATGAAGCTGCCGGCCTTTTTGCCCGACTTGAAGCGGTGCCAGTCCAGCACCTCGCGGTCGAGGACGCCGGCCGTGATGGCGCCGACGCCGACAGGAGCCGGTGGCGCTTCCGCGATGATCTCCGCTTCGACGGCATCGAGCTGCTCCTTGATCGCGGCGGCACTGGCCGCCGCCCTTTGGAGCAACCGCGCCAAAGTGGGCGGGAGATCCGGCACGAGTTTCGGCAGCACCCGCGGTCGCCACCATTCCTTCGGCAGACGATATCCCAGGGCGAGGGCCCGGCCACGGGCCGAGCGCAGGATTTGGTGCCGGGCGTCGCTCAGCGCCTCGCGTTCCCGGGCAGGCAGGCGGTGCAGTTCTTCTTCTGGCGTGGGAATCCGCACCGGGAAGAGCAGCCCGGTCCGACCGGCGCAGTGCAGCGCCAGATCGAGAGCGAGTTGACGCGAGTCGCGCTTGTCGTTCTTGCGCCGCCGACCGTGGCGCTCGAGGGAACGCGCGCGCACGACGAGGCAGTCGGCGCCGAGGGCGATCAGTTCCCGCGCCAGCGCGAAGCCGGTCGGCCCCGACTCGTAAACGCAGTGCACGCGGAAACCGTCCTTGAGCAGCTGCGCGATACGCTTTACCAAGGTCTCCCTCGACATGCCCTGCGCTGGCTTCGGACTCTCACCCGCTACGATGAACGTCACGACCTGGCGCAGATCGGCGGCGTCGATGCCGACATATACTTCCGGACGGAAAACGGCGGTCGCAGTCGCGGCCCCCGTGGAGGTGTCACTTTCGCGAACATTCTTGCACGTGTTCGTGATCATAATGGTGGTCGGGCGGAATATGCCACACGCTGTCCCGCTCGACCACCTCATGTCCTCTCATCTTTGACGTTGGGCGGTATCCGCTCCTATTTGAAGTGCGCGAGTCAGAGTGAGGATTTATGGAGAGCATCGTTTCTCGGGAATGGGATCGGAATGTAGAGTCACGGCATCGGTCCCGCGTCCGAGTTCGGACGAGCGGAGCGGAGTCAGGGTGCTCGAGGCGTTTGTCCTGGTTGTGCAGGTGGACATGTGTGGATCGTCGCAGGATTCTCTCGCCGTGGTGGCCGTTATGGAATCGGATCAGTCCTACACCGTGAGCATTTCCCCGATGCGAGCCATACGGCCCAACAAGGCGCCAGAGCCAACACCAGTAGCCGTCATGCCGCGTGCTGACTCACGAGTGATCGAAGTGAAACTGAAGAGTGCAGATCGGAATCCAGCACGCGTCACGCCGGCTACTGGTGTGGCTCATCTTTGACGTTGGGCAAAAAAGTTTCCCCCTAACCTATGAAAACAAAATCGATCCTTGCCGTCGCAGTTTTGGCTGCGGCTTCGGTGTTACGTGCGGCGTCGGACACTCCAAAAGTAGAATTGCGTGGAGATTCGATGAGCGTGAGCGGTCCCATCACCATCGCCAAAGGTTCAGCCGTCGCCACAATTGGCGATTTCCGTGTTTCCGCACCGGAGATCGAATTTGATAAGGAAGCTGGTGTTCTCAAGTGCCGCGGCGAAGCGACAATTCGCACACCGGAGCGAACGATTAAGGCCACGGATGCCACAATTACGACCAGAGATGAGAAGCCTCAAGTGCGAGCGAGCAGCATTCGTGTGGAGTCTTGAGGGCAATCTAAGCCACGGGATCCAAGCGAAGCAGCTTCCGAATGAAAATCGGCCCAACAAGGCGCCAGAGCCAACGACCTTCGCCGTCACGTCTCGTGCTGCCGTACGTTTGATCGAAATGAAACCGCAGAATCCAAATTGTGATGCAGCACGAGCCGCGCCGGCGAAGGCCGTGGCTCATCTTTGACGTTGGGCAAAAAAAAATGGACGCGATTTACCTGGTCACTCATTCGTATGAACGCGACGGCGCCGACGAGATTAAGATCATTGGCGCATACGCGTCGCGAAGAGATGCGCAGCTCGCCGTTCAGCGTAAGCGGACGTTCGTGGGCTTTAGCGATCACCCTCGAGGATTTCACATTGATCGTCTTGAGATCGGACGCGACCAATGGTCGGAAGGGTTCGTTACGGAACCGCCGCCACGCCGTGCATCCACGAAGAGCCTGAGGAGAGCGAACCGATGAATCGGTTATTGCGACCGTCCGCGTTCCTACCCCGAGCAACGCCCAACAAGGCGCCAGAGCCAACGACCATGGCTGTCACGTCTCGTGCTCCGAGCAGCACGAGCCGCGCCAGCCACGGTCGTGGCTCATCTTGAACGTTGGGCGGTATCCGCTCCTATTTGAAGTGCGCGAGTCAGAGTGAGAATTTATGGAGAGCATCGTTTCTCGGGAATGGGATCGGAATGTAGAGTCACGGCATCGGTCCCGCGTCCGAGTTCGGACGAGCGGAGCGGAGTCAGGGTGCTCGAGGCGTTTGTCCTGGTTGTGCCGGTGGACATGTGTGGATCGTCGCAGGATTCTCTCGCCGTGGTGGCCGTTATGGAATCGGATCAGTCCTACACCGTGAGCATTTCCCCGATGCGAGCCATACGGCCCAACAAGGCGCCAGAGCCAACACCAGTAGCCGTCATGCCGCGTGCTGACTCACGAGTGATCGAAGTGAAACTGAAGAGTGCAGATCGGAATCCAGCACGCGTCACGCCGGCTACTGGTGTGGCTCATCTTTGACGTTCGGCAAAAAGCGATCTCCGCAGCGAAGATCCTGAGCAGGGTGGGGATGCGTGGCAATTCTCTGACTTTCAAGAATGGCGATGGTTGACGTCGCCAAGTGTCCAAGTACGGTTGCGAAGTGCCAAAGGTCTTCGAAAGAGACGGCTTCGTCTTCTTCTTCTACTCCAACGATCATGAGCCCATTCATGTCCACGTCAGACACGGTGGCGGGGAGGCCGTTTTTGTGGTCGATCCTCTGGTGGAGTTACGTGAGTCGCATGGCATGCGTATGCACGAATTACGGAAGGCACAGGAGCTTGCAGTTGAGAACAAAGAGCTAATCGTAAAGAAATGGCATGAACACCTTGGTTGATACAGCGAAGCGAGCGCACTCAGACGGTCGCTACGTCATCGTCGAGATGGAGAGCGGCATCGAAGTGCGATTTCCTGTCGCAGATAATCCACGTCTCGCTGATGGAACATCGCAGCAGTTGAATCGAATTGAGATCTCGCCGTTTGGATTGCACTGGCCCGATCTGGATGAAGATCTCTCGTTTCGCGGAATCTTACAGGGAAACTTCGGACAAAAGCGCAAAAAGCCGAACAAGGCGCCAGAGCCAACGCCGGGAGCTGTCACGCCGCGTGCGACCTCAGGTGATTCGAAATGAAGAATCCGAATCCAGTTCCGAATGAGGCACGCGGCGCGCCAGCTCCCGGCGTGGCTGTTATGAGAACTGTGTAGTCAAGCGTGGAGCGTTTGGCTTTATAGATTCATTGGTTTGGAAGCTTTCTTAGAGTTACCCCAAAACTCCCGGTTTGGTGGGATGAGTCGCGGTCTCGCCAGAGGAGGGAGAGGTGATCCGGGGCGGAAGCCGCCGGGCCTAAGCTGTTATCCGTCGCTCGCGTGGATACGAGCCGCACAAGAGGACGTGTCCAGAAGAGGGATACGGCCTGCAGGGTTTTCCCGCTGGCGAGCGCAGGCCCGTCCGTCCGCACCACTCTCAGACTGCGTGCCAGAGGCACAAGCCACGTCACGGGCGGGCGGCCGGGCCGCGCTCAAAATTGGAACCGGAGAGTCAAAGAACGAAGGTGGCTAGCCTGAGCTAGGTCACGGGTTTGAAGACGAAGCCCAGTTCTGCAGCGGAGACCCGACCCGTGCGTACTCGCCACCAGTCGACGAAGAAGCGTCGCGCCAGGGCGACGGAGATCTGTTTGCCGCGATGGGTATTGGCCTCGCGGAGTTTGTCGCGGGCCCAGATGACGCCTCGATAGTTGGGTTGGAACTTGAGCAGCCGCCAAGCGGCCTCGACACACCAGAAGCGCAGGCGAGGGGAGCCGTGTTTGTCGACGGGCCCGAGTTGCCATCGTTGGCCGGTGGAATCTTCCGATGGCGAGAGGCCGATGAAGCTGCCGGCCTTTTTGCCCGACTTGAAGCGGTGCCAGTCCAGCACCTCGCGGTCGAGGACGCCGGCCGTGATGGCGCCGACGCCGACAGGAGCCGGTGGCGCTTCCGCGATGATCTCCGCTTCGACGGCATCGAGCTGCTCCTTGATCGCGGCGGCACTGGCCGCCGCCCTTTGGAGCAACCGCGCCAAAGTGGGCGGGAGATCCGGCACGAGTTTCGGCAGCACCCGCGGTCGCCACCATTCCTTCGGCAGACGATATCCCAGGGCGAGGGCCCGGCCACGGGCCGAGCGCAGGATTTGGTGCCGGGCGTCGCTCAGCGCCTCGCGTTCCCGGGCAGGCAGGCGGTGCAGTTCTTCTTCTGGCGTGGGAATCCGCACCGGGAAGAGCAGCCCGGTCCGACCGGCGCAGTGCAGCGCCAGATCGAGAGCGAGTTGACGCGAGTCGCGCTTGTCGTTCTTGCGCCGCCGACCGTGGCGCTCGAGGGAACGCGCGCGCACGACGAGGCAGTCGGCGCCGAGGGCGATCAGTTCCCGCGCCAGCGCGAAGCCGGTCGGCCCCGACTCGTAAACGCAGTGCACGCGGAAACCGTCCTTGAGCAGCTGCGCGATACGCTTTACCAAGGTCTCCCTCGACATGCCCTGCGCTGGCTTCGGACTCTCACCCGCTACGATGAACGTCACGACCTGGCGCAGATCGGCGGCGTCGATGCCGACATATACTTCCGGACGGAAAACGGCGGTCGCAGTCGCGGCCCCCGTGGAGGTGTCACTTTCGCGAACATTCTTGCACGTGTTCGTGATCATAATGGTGGTCGGGCGGAATATGCCACACGCTGTCCCGCTCGACCACCTCATGTCCTCTCATCTTTGACGTTGGGCAAGGAACGACCGCCTTGACCGCCGCTCCGCTAGGTAGCATTGTACGAAGTATGGACTACCGCCACATCATCACGATTGAGCCTGGTAAACGCAGCGGAAAGCCATGCATTCGAGGAATGCGAATCACGGTCACTGACGTACTGGAATATCTCGCGGGCGGAATGAGCATCCCCGAAATCTTGGCCGATTTCCCCGAGCTGACCGGAGAGGATATTCGAGCGTGTCTCGCGTTTGCCGCAGATCGTGAGCGGAAGTTGGCGGTATTCGGTGGATGAAGCTCCTTTTCGACCAGAACCTCTCGAGCGATTTGGTCAGACGTCTTTCTGATCTCTTTCCCGAGAGCACGCACGTGAAGAATCTTGGCATGATGAAGTCCGAAGACGAAGTGATTTGGGCCTACGCGCGAGAGAATGGATTCACGGTAGTGTCGAAGGACTCAGATTTCCAGCAGCGGAGTCTTCTTTTGGGAGCTCCGCCAAAGGTTATTTGGCTGCGAGTTGGCAATTGTCCTACCGATCGGATTGAGAGACTTCTCCGCGATTACTCGGTCGAATTGCACACATTTGAGCGTGATGAACTACAGAGTTTGTTGGCCTTATCGTGACCGGTTTAGTTTCGGAATTGAAGTGCGACAGAAGCCGGGAGCGAAGAATGGACAGTAGACACAGCGCTTTAGGGAGAGCCGATGGGCCGCTGCCGAGGACAGGAGCCGAAGAGCTTGCCGCAGGCAGCGGCCCATCGGCGGGGTGCGTCGGAGAGGCCGTAGTAGACTTCGGAAGGAGTGCGGAAGCCGAGGCGGCGACGAGGGCGGTCGTTGAGCTTGGCGGCGATGGCAGAGCATTGGCGTTGGGTGAGGGCTTTGAGGCAGGTGCCTTTGCGGAGATACTGGCGGAGGAGCCCGTTGGTGTTCTCGTTGGTGCCGCGTTCCCAGGCGTGGTGGGGAGTGGCGAAGTATATTTTGGTGTGAAGGCGCCGCTCGAGTGCTTTGTACATGTGGAACTCGGAACCGTTATCAGCAGTGATGGTATGGATGGGATGGGGTTCGTGGCGCAGGATGTAGGTGGTGCGCTCCAAAGTTTGCCGCGCCCCGACGCGAGGCAGTTTGCCGATGCGCACGAGTCCGCTCTTGCGTTCGACGACAGTGACAGTGGCCGGCTTGCCTCGGCCGTGGACGGTGTCGATCTCCCAGTCGCCGAGCCGGGAGCGCTCGTCGACGATTGGTGGTCGTTCCGTAATCATGCATTTGCCAGCGAGGCGGCCACGGCTGTCCTTGCGGGCGTAGCGTTTCCGGCGTTGCTTATTGGCGCCGCGGAGATGGCGCCAGAGCGTACCGCCCCGGGCTCTGTCCGCCCAGATGTGGAGGTAGATCGTATCGATGCTCATAACCCGTATGCCATCGGCTCGCAGGAGACCAACGATCTGATCAGGGCTGAAGTCCTCCCGCAGCATGCGTTCGATGGGGGCGAAGTGCTCGGCGGCGTAGCGCTTGTTGCGCCGGGAGCGGCTGCGGCGTCCGTTCGCCTTCTGCACCGCGAACATCGCGCGGTAGAAGCCATCGTGTACACAGCAGTTGCGCTTGAGCTCCCGATGAATCGTCGTGCGATGCCGGCTGAGCGCGGTCGCGATCTCCTCGATCGTGAGCCTCTGGCTTCGCATCGCTGCGATGGTGTATCTTTCTTCGGGACTTAGTTGCCGGTATTGCACCGGCCAGACATGTCGCACTTACTTCCTGAATCCAAGCGGCCCAACAAGGCGCCAGAGCCAACGACCATGGCTGTCACGATCCGTGCTCCGAGCAGCACGGCTCGCGCCAGCCACGGTCGTGGCTCATCTTTGACGTTAGCCGAAGAAGATGCAGCCGTTTCGAAACGTCTCCCGCGTGACTAAAAAGAAGAAGTCGTATCAGTGTCCGTGCTGCGGCTACCTCACGTTGTTTGGAAGGGGCGGCTTCGAGATATGCCAGGTGTGCTATTGGGAAGACGACGGCCAAGATGACCACGACGCGGACGATGTACGGGGCGGACCGAACGGTGATTTGTCGCTCGCGGAAGCGCGCGCGAATTTCAAAGTCCACGGTGCGAGCGATGCGAAGTTCGTTTCAAATGTCCGTCCGCCAACCGAAGATGAAAAACCAGGCTAACAAGGCGCCAGAGCCAACACCAGTGGCCGTCATGCCGCGTGCGATTGCACGAATGACCGAAATGAAACTGCGGAATCAGAGTCGTAGTGAAGCACGCGTCACGCCGGCCACTGGTGTGGCTCATCTTTGACGTTGGGCGAAAACCATGAATCGCGACGCGTTTGCTCCAATCTCGAAGAAGAAGTTGGTGGTATATGGATGCATCGCGGCGATCATTCTCCTCTCTGGAAGTGCATGGCTTCTCTACTTAGAGACACCATTTTGGCGAGTGCTGCTTCTTGCCGGGCTCATGATCGCGTTACTCGGAGGCACAGTCGCCGGCGCGATTTGGATCTCCGGTGGAAGAAGAAGCGAAGTGCCTTTGGGACCAGCAGGAGCCAGGCTGCCAGTTCGGCTGCTGAAAGCGCTGCCATTCATGTTTGCGGCGTTCATCATAATTCAGATCGTGAGGCTGATTGACGTGCTAACATCCAAATGAAGAAAAGGCCCAACAAGGCGCCAGAGCCAACGACCATGGCTGTCACGCCGCGTGCTACCGAATGAACCTCGAATTGAAACCCCAGAACCTGAGTCGTAGTTCGGCACGCGGCGCGCCAGCCATGGTCGTGGCTCATCTTTGACGTTGGGCAATCATCCGAGAGCATGCGCAAGTCAGAGAGCACACGCAGTCGATCGCTTGGTGATTTATCGGGAGACTTCCAGGCAAGTGCGTTGCCGACATTGAATCCGGGGTGGATGGTGAGATTCGCTTCGCCTAAGGGCTTTTCAGAGGCGAGGCTGACTGCGAAGCGAGAAGCAGCGATGCGAACCTCAGATCACTTCCAGAGTTTTCCCGAGCGGCCCAACAAGGCGCCAGAGCCAACACGAGGATCGGTCACGCCGCGTGCTGTCGGACTCTTTTTTCGAATGAAACTCCCGGCTGTGGTTTGTCGTACTGCACGCGGCGCGCCCGCTCCTCGTGTGGCTCATCTTTGACGTTAGCCAAAAATGAGGCGCCTAATCCCTTTGGTCCTGCTCTGCGTCTTGGTCGGCTGCCGCTGGTCGAGCGAATACCGAGCCGATATTTACGGCGATGCGAATGCTGCTGAAGTCATCGTGCTTGCCGACGTTAGGAAAGAGCGGGATCGAGAGCGGTATTTCGCCCGTGAAGTTTTGAAGGGAAAGCTCGGGAGCGAGTTCCGCTTTCGCCTTGGTGAAGAGATCACACCTGCATTCGACGGCTTCTTGTCGAGCGGACCGAGCGTCGAACCAGTGGATGGAGTCTTGCTTTTCTATAAGCAGCAATTCGGAGTTCTGAGCCACTCAGGTATGTGGTCAGTGAAAAGTGGCAGAATTCTAGCGCTCGAAGGTGCCGAAGGAAGTTTATCGACGTTCATCTCTCGCGTGAAAGAAGAGCGTAAGTGAAAATCGGGCTAACAAGGCGCCAGAGCCAACGCCAGTGGCCGTCATGCCGCGTGCGATGTCACGAGTGACAGAAATGAAACTGCAGAATCAGGAACGTAGTGAAGCACGCGTCACGCCGGCCACTGGCGTGGCTGTTATGAGAACTGTGTAGTCAAGCGTGGAGCGTTTGGCTTTATAGATTCATTGGTTTGGAAGCTTTCTTAGAGTTACCCCAAAACTCCCGGTTTGGTGGGATGAGTCGCGGTCTCGCCAGAGGAGGGAGAGGTGATCCGGGGCGGAAGCCGCCGGGCCTAAGCTGTTATCCGTCGCTCGCGTGGATACGAGCCGCACAAGAGGACGTGTCCAGAAGAGGGATACGGCCTGCAGGGTTTTCCCGCTGGCGAGCGCAGGCCCGTCCGTCCGCACCACTCTCAGACTGCGTGCCAGAGGCACAAGCCACGTCACGGGCGGGCGGCCGGGCCGCGCTCAAAATTGGAACCGGAGAGTCAAAGAACGAAGGTGGCTAGCCTGAGCTAGGTCACGGGTTTGAAGACGAAGCCCAGTTCTGCAGCGGAGACCCGACCCGTGCGTACTCGCCACCAGTCGACGAAGAAGCGTCGCGCCAGGGCGACGGAGATCTGTTTGCCGCGATGGGTATTGGCCTCGCGGAGTTTGTCGCGGGCCCAGATGACGCCTCGATAGTTGGGTTGGAACTTGAGCAGCCGCCAAGCGGCCTCGACACACCAGAAGCGCAGGCGAGGGGAGCCGTGTTTGTCGACGGGCCCGAGTTGCCATCGTTGGCCGGTGGAATCTTCCGATGGCGAGAGGCCGATGAAGCTGCCGGCCTTTTTGCCCGACTTGAAGCGGTGCCAGTCCAGCACCTCGCGGTCGAGGACGCCGGCCGTGATGGCGCCGACGCCGACAGGAGCCGGTGGCGCTTCCGCGATGATCTCCGCTTCGACGGCATCGAGCTGCTCCTTGATCGCGGCGGCACTGGCCGCCGCCCTTTGGAGCAACCGCGCCAAAGTGGGCGGGAGATCCGGCACGAGTTTCGGCAGCACCCGCGGTCGCCACCATTCCTTCGGCAGACGATATCCCAGGGCGAGGGCCCGGCCACGGGCCGAGCGCAGGATTTGGTGCCGGGCGTCGCTCAGCGCCTCGCGTTCCCGGGCAGGCAGGCGGTGCAGTTCTTCTTCTGGCGTGGGAATCCGCACCGGGAAGAGCAGCCCGGTCCGACCGGCGCAGTGCAGCGCCAGATCGAGAGCGAGTTGACGCGAGTCGCGCTTGTCGTTCTTGCGCCGCCGACCGTGGCGCTCGAGGGAACGCGCGCGCACGACGAGGCAGTCGGCGCCGAGGGCGATCAGTTCCCGCGCCAGCGCGAAGCCGGTCGGCCCCGACTCGTAAACGCAGTGCACGCGGAAACCGTCCTTGAGCAGCTGCGCGATACGCTTTACCAAGGTCTCCCTCGACATGCCCTGCGCTGGCTTCGGACTCTCACCCGCTACGATGAACGTCACGACCTGGCGCAGATCGGCGGCGTCGATGCCGACATATACTTCCGGACGGAAAACGGCGGTCGCAGTCGCGGCCCCCGTGGAGGTGTCACTTTCGCGAACATTCTTGCACGTGTTCGTGATCATAATGGTGGTCGGGCGGAATATGCCACACGCTGTCCCGCTCGACCACCTCATGTCCTCTCATCTTTGACGTTCGGCAAAGAAACGTCCTACTAACGTGTGTTTCTGAAAGCACCTACTCATCCATGAACCCAAAATTCACTTCCTCCGGCGAGGGAAAGACGGTCAACGTTATTGGAAACGAGATTACTATCCGCTTACACGGTCGGGACACTAACGGCACCCTTAGTGTAGCGGAGTCCGTCGATCAGCCTGGCGGAGGTCCACCGCCTCACATCCATCACCGCGAGGATGAGACATTTCACGTACTAGAAGGGGAGTACGAATTTATGTGCGGAGGTAAGACCTTCATCGCCAGAAAAGGGGCGACGGTCTTTGCGCCTCGCGGTGTACCGCATGCTTATCGCTACCTCGGAAGTACGCCGGGCAGGCTTGTGTTCACCCTGACGCCTGCAGGTTTCGAAGGATTTTTCGAAGAAGTTGGTGCGTTGAGTTCGAAGGAGCAGGAAATCCCACGCGTTATTGAGATTGGGAAGAGATACGGTCTTGAGTTTCTTCCGCCGCCGAGCGCTTGAAGCGTTCCAGAAAACGCCGAACAAGGCGCCAGAGCCAACGCCAGTGGCCGTCATGCCGCGTGCTATCGAAAGTGATCCGAAATGAAACTGCAGAATCCAAAACGTAGTGAAGCACGCGTCACGCCGGCCACTGGCGTGGCTCATCTTTGACGTTAGGCGGCCAATGACCCGTTACGAGTTCCAGAAACAACGTAAAAGACCATGTCGGCAGCCGAGCAGTCAATTGAGAGTCCGAAGCGCTGGAGATTCCTCCTGCGTGCAATCGCGATTCCCGCGTTCGGGGTGCTCGGTGCGTGGTTTCTCCACCTCGCTGCGTTCCATTCGTGGTCGTCGTGGGGACCGCCGAGTCCGGCTCCCGAGTGGCACAAATCTTGGAGCATGCGCTTCCTATTCCTTTCGGTCACAAGCATCCTCGTGTCGCTTTGGATGCTTTTCGGTCCAATGATTCAGCGAAGGCTCAGTCGGAATAGAAAATCGGCGTCGCTCCAGCGGTGAAGGGTGTTTTTTCCTAATGCAGAATCGGCCTAACAAGGCGCCAGAGCCAACGCCAGTGGCCGTCATGCCGCGTGCGATGTCAGGAGTTGTCGAAATGAAACTGTGGAATCAGAAATGTAGTGAAGCACGCGTCACGCCGGCCACTGGCGTGGCTCATCTTTGACGTTGGGCGAAATGCCTTCGCGGTGCGAAAGTCAGGGAGCATGCGGTTTGCGCATGGAGCCGATTTGGCGAGAAGTCCAGTGCGGGCACTACCGGAATTCCGGTAGTCGAGAGCGTCGAACGTTTGGTCGAAAGCGAAAGAGTAAGGGTGTGCGACACCTCGATTGCGGAAGTGACGGGGCGAAGCCATCTCGACTAAAGCTAAGTTTTCCGAATTGGTTTGGTGACCCCACAATTGATGAGCGATACGCAGCCTCAGTTTTCATTCGCCCAGACGCCCAACAAGTCGCCAGAGCCAACACCAGTGGCCGTCATGCCGCGTGCTGATTTAGGAGTGATCGAAATGAAACCGCAGAATCAGAAACGTTGCGAAGCACGCGTCACGCCGGCCACTGGTGTGGCTCATCTTTGACGTTCGGCCCAAAACCACCGCGATGCGTTCGATCAGCATGCAGTCGAGAAGACAGGACGGTGATCCGATCGTGTTTCGTTGGTCGAGGGTTCGAGCTTTCATCGTCGGACCTTTTGGCCTGGCTCGACTACATCGACCCGTCGCTCCGAGATGGCGATCGGCGGAGCGTACGCGCGGTCCCGGGTTTGGTTCACCGCAGCGTTTGTGGGAAGCCTGCTTCCGTGTTCGTTTTCCCGGCGGCGTCTTCAAGCTCGCTTCAATTCCGGCGTGTCGTTCGCTCAGCATTGCTCGAACCGTCCCTCGCCGAACAAGGCGCCAGAGCCAACGACCTTCGCCGTCACGTCTCGTGCTATCGTACGAGGAATCGAATGAAGCAGCAGAATCCAGATTGTGATGTTGCACGAGCCGCGCCGGCGAAGGTCGTGGCTCATCTTTGACGTTGGGCAAAAAAATATGAGAAAGCTAATTTATCTTATTCCTCTATTTCTTTTCGCGCTGGCATGTCTCGTCGGCTGCGCGACCAAAGGGACTTCCTCAAGCGGCGCCCCGCAGCGTCACGCCTCCACCAAGGAGTCAGTCTCAGGAGCGAAGACGGTGGGCGACGTCGATAAGCTCTTGGCTGAGTCCGAACGCGCAATTGAGCGCCGCAACTAGTAGCACTGAGAAGCAGACGTGTCCCCGAAGAAGTGGGTTGGACAATTGGCCGGCACATTAACCGATGAAGAGGTGATTTTCCTAATTTCAGGAAGCCTATGCCTGGCGCACGAAGCGACTTGGCGAGAAGTCCAGTGCGGGCACTACCGGAATTCCGGAAGTCGAGAATATCGATGGCCTGGCCGAAATGAGAATAGTGGTTGAGTGCAACACCTCGATTGCGGAAGTGACGGGGCGAAGCCATCTCGACTCCGTCTCAATGCTTCCGTAGTTGGTTTCCTAGCCCCAAATGTGATGTGCGAATCGGGAATTCAGTTTTCATTTGTCCAGACGCCCAACAAGGCGCCAGAGCCAACGCCAGTGGCCGTCATGCCGCGTGCAGACTCAGGAGTTGTTGAAATGAAGCTTCAGAATCAGAAACGTAGTGAAGCACGCGTCACGCCGGCCACTGGCGTGGCTCATCTTTGACGTTAGCCAAAAAAATGAATCCGCCTCCCGACGATACGTCTCCAATGGAGTTACACCAGCAAGTTGACATCGTCTCGCAAAGTCCCGATGGCGAGCGCGTGGTGCTTTCAATGGTGGAGACTCGCAATTGGGGCACCGACGGATCGAACCTCATGGACGTCCAGCAGAAGCTTTATGCCTATTTGGATTTCGTCGAGACTGGTCAGATCTGGACCGCGTACCCAGCGATGAGAGGTAAGAAGATCGAGTTCAGGCTTCACGCTCGTTTCGTCCCGACGAAGTTCGAAGAGGAGTTCTTCACACGCGCTAAGAAGTCCTTTCTCGATCCTCTTGGCATTGCATGGTCGTCAGTGCCTCTGTCCTCCGATGAAAAAGCGGGCTAACAAGGCGCCAGAGCCAACGACCTTCGCCGTCACGTCTCGTGCTATCGTACGACTGATCGAAATGAAACTGCAGAATCAGAAACCTAGTGAAGCACGCGTCACGCCGGCCACTGGCGTGGCTGTTATGAGAACTGTGTAGTCAAGCGTGGAGCGTTTGGCTTTATAGATTCATTGGTTTGGAAGCTTTCTTAGAGTTACCCCAAAACTCCCGGTTTGGTGGGATGAGTCGCGGTCTCGCCAGAGGAGGGAGAGGTGATCCGGGGCGGAAGCCGCCGGGCCTAAGCTGTTATCCGTCGCTCGCGTGGATACGAGCCGCACAAGAGGACGTGTCCAGAAGAGGGATACGGCCTGCAGGGTTTTCCCGCTGGCGAGCGCAGGCCCGTCCGTCCGCACCACTCTCAGACTGCGTGCCAGAGGCACAAGCCACGTCACGGGCGGGCGGCCGGGCCGCGCTCAAAATTGGAACCGGAGAGTCAAAGAACGAAGGTGGCTAGCCTGAGCTAGGTCACGGGTTTGAAGACGAAGCCCAGTTCTGCAGCGGAGACCCGACCCGTGCGTACTCGCCACCAGTCGACGAAGAAGCGTCGCGCCAGGGCGACGGAGATCTGTTTGCCGCGATGGGTATTGGCCTCGCGGAGTTTGTCGCGGGCCCAGATGACGCCTCGATAGTTGGGTTGGAACTTGAGCAGCCGCCAAGCGGCCTCGACACACCAGAAGCGCAGGCGAGGGGAGCCGTGTTTGTCGACGGGCCCGAGTTGCCATCGTTGGCCGGTGGAATCTTCCGATGGCGAGAGGCCGATGAAGCTGCCGGCCTTTTTGCCCGACTTGAAGCGGTGCCAGTCCAGCACCTCGCGGTCGAGGACGCCGGCCGTGATGGCGCCGACGCCGACAGGAGCCGGTGGCGCTTCCGCGATGATCTCCGCTTCGACGGCATCGAGCTGCTCCTTGATCGCGGCGGCACTGGCCGCCGCCCTTTGGAGCAACCGCGCCAAAGTGGGCGGGAGATCCGGCACGAGTTTCGGCAGCACCCGCGGTCGCCACCATTCCTTCGGCAGACGATATCCCAGGGCGAGGGCCCGGCCACGGGCCGAGCGCAGGATTTGGTGCCGGGCGTCGCTCAGCGCCTCGCGTTCCCGGGCAGGCAGGCGGTGCAGTTCTTCTTCTGGCGTGGGAATCCGCACCGGGAAGAGCAGCCCGGTCCGACCGGCGCAGTGCAGCGCCAGATCGAGAGCGAGTTGACGCGAGTCGCGCTTGTCGTTCTTGCGCCGCCGACCGTGGCGCTCGAGGGAACGCGCGCGCACGACGAGGCAGTCGGCGCCGAGGGCGATCAGTTCCCGCGCCAGCGCGAAGCCGGTCGGCCCCGACTCGTAAACGCAGTGCACGCGGAAACCGTCCTTGAGCAGCTGCGCGATACGCTTTACCAAGGTCTCCCTCGACATGCCCTGCGCTGGCTTCGGACTCTCACCCGCTACGATGAACGTCACGACCTGGCGCAGATCGGCGGCGTCGATGCCGACATATACTTCCGGACGGAAAACGGCGGTCGCAGTCGCGGCCCCCGTGGAGGTGTCACTTTCGCGAACATTCTTGCACGTGTTCGTGATCATAATGGTGGTCGGGCGGAATATGCCACACGCTGTCCCGCTCGACCACCTCATGTCCTCTCATCTTTGACGTTCGGCTAAAGAAGAAGATGGAACGCCACGCCCAAGCGCTTTTGATCTGCACGGTGGTCGCGGTGTTTGGCTGCTCCGTGGTTGGCGAGATAATCGCTCCGACGAGGGCGCTTTCTCCGCTGCCGTCGTTCGTCGTGTTTGCTCTGCTAGCGGCGATCTGCGCACCTACGCTCTACGTTGCCACTGCACTCTGTGTGCACGCATTGCCCCGCTCGAAGAAAGAAACCACCGAACGTGCAGTATTCTCCGTGGCGTTTGTGGTAACGCTCGGTGCTGGCATCGCCTTCGCCCTTCACGCGAGGACATCGTGATCGAGGTCGACAAAAGCCGAACAAGGCGCCAGAGCCAACGACCTTCGCCGTCACGTCTCGTGCTATCTTACGTTCGATCGAAATGAAGCAGCCGAATCCAAATCGTCATGCTGCACGAGCCGCGCCGGCGAAGGTCGTGGCTCATCTTTGACGTTGGGCAGAAGTCTTCCGAGTGAACCTAACGATCTCAGTCTAATGAAAAAAGCTCTCTTTTCCGTGTTGCTGATCCTCGCCCTCATTACCGTTTTCTATGCAGGGCGCCAATCTGCGACGAAGCAGCCAACCGCAGCGGGGGAACCTAAAGCGACGGTTGCAAAGACGCCCGGTGTTGCTTTGCAGCCTAAAGAAACTGTTGTCGCTCGGAGTGCAGACGCATCACTGAATGCGGGGATATCGGAGTGGGAGTCGGGAAAGCATAAATTACCGCCGGCTCTTCGCCTTGATCGAGAAGCCGCGAACTCCGATCCGAGATCCGAATCATTTCGCGCGAAAGCTCGAGAGAGATGGGTCGAGCACGCCTATGGCGCGGCGTTCAAGAAGCTCAATCTCACCGACTTTCAGATTGCGAGGATGCGAGAGTTGCTCGCAATGCGAGAACGTTCATTGAGTGAGTTCGACTCACTTGCCGGTAAGTCGTCTGCGAACGGCGAAGTCATTTCCGAAGCGCGGCAGGCGTCAGTGCAAGGAGTCGATCAGAAGATTGCTGACCTCATCGGAAGGGAGACCTACGCCGAGCTAAAGTCCTTACGAAAGCGCTCTGTTAGTAATCTGTCGCAGGCCTACACTGAAGCAGGACTAGACCTCAGTATGGCCGGCCTGCCCCTTAGTGAAGATCAGGCAAAGGCATTAACTGATATTTACGGCCAGCGAAGGCCAATGCCCGGCGCCGAGGCATCATCAAAGACCGCATTACCCGCTGACCTGCAGGTTATATTTGAGAAGGCGCAGCAGCACATGTCTAAAGACCAACTCGACGTTTTTCTCACGACCCTACGATGGAAGGCGGAACATGAACGTTTTATTGCGCATTACATGGTTCCCGCAAAGTGAAGTGTCCTGACACGATCTCCACTCTTGCAGTATGTTTACGCCGAATGACAGGCGTGCCAGTTTCAGAATGAAGAATCGGCCCAACAAGGCGCCAGAGCCAACGCCAGTGGCCGTCATGCCGCGTGCGACTTCACGAGTGTTCGAAATGAAACTGCAGAATCATAAACGTAGTGAAGCACGCGTCACGCCGGCCACTGTCGTGGCTCATCTTTGACGTTCGGCAAAAGATAGCGTGCCCTCACCTGATCCAACCGCGTCTGCCACGGAGCGTCTCATTCAACGTCTGTCTCCGGGGGCGCAGCCATTTCGTGTGGTTGTCGATCCTCCCGCGTGGGCGCAGGAGCTCGATTGCATCGACATTGTGCGACGCCTTGTAACGGACAGCGGTGGCGAGTGCGTTCTCGGCTGGGCGCTCTGGGAGTGGCCCGGTGTGATCGTCGAAGGTGAGTTTCACGCGGTCTGGAAGAAAGCCGATGGAGCATATGTGGATGCCACCCCACGAAGCGATGGAGATACGTTCGTGTTGTTTTTGCCGGATCCCAAAGCCGTGGTCGACACCTGGCAGAAAGACAATGTTCGTATGCCACTAGCGCATCGACGCGAGATTCTCGATTTTATCGAAATCAAAGAGCGGATTCACCGTGCAAAGAACAAAGGCAATGAGGCGCAGTCGCCTCTCTACACGCATACGCCTCATCTGGATTACCTATTCTCTGAGGAAGCGAAGATTTTTCGCCGACTGGTGGCGAGGTTTGGGCCTCCGCCAAAGCAATAAAAAAACCGCCGAACAAGGCGCCAGAGCCAACGACCATGGCTGTCACGCCGCGTGCAATCTCATGCTTTCCCGAATGAAACTCTCGAATCCACTTCGTCATGCGGCACGCGGCGCGCCAGCCATGGTCGTGGCTCATCTTTGACGTTGGGCAAATAAAGTCTCCCTGAAATGCTTCCCGAATCACTCTTTCGATACTATCCAGCCAGCTTGCAGACGTTGGATAGTATTAAACAGCAATGTTTTTACTTTGGTGGCGTAGAGAAGTTTAATGATCCATTTGAATGCCACGTTGTTCGACCTCGCGTGAGCGACGATGATCAATTGATGCAAAGCCTCCGGGACCGTTATTCGAAAGCACCGGACATCCCCGAATCCATCCGGCGTCAGATTGTAGAAATGGACGCGAAATCATTCTCAGAAATGATTAAGCGATCGGCGGTAGACAGCGTCACGCTTGCAAAGAAAGAGTTCATCGCGAACCGAGGTGTAATTTGCTTTTCTGAACGTAATGAGAACCTGTTGATGTGGTCGCACTACTCGTCCGGCGGGTGCGGACTCTGTTTAGAATTCAGAACTGATAACGAGATTTTCGAGAAAGCGTTTAAGGTTCGTTACGAGAAGCGACCGCCGCAGATCGACGCACTAGACGTAATGAAAGCTACGTTGATTGATCGTGACCCGAAGTGGATCCTCGACATGTATTGCACTAAGCCCGACGATTGGGATTACGAGCAAGAGTGGAGAGTGATTCATCAGAAACTCGGGACGGTTTACATTTACCCGAAAGCATGCCTCAAGGCGGTTTATTTTGGCCCCCGATGTACGACGAGTTTCATGGAAATAGTTTGCCTGACTTTGCTAGGGCAGAACAAAGGTGTTGAATTTTGGCGAGGTTCTATGAGCGAGATGAAGTATGAGGTAGAGTTCGAAAAGTTTACCTACACTCCATTTTGTGACATACCTCCAAAAGCGCCGTGACCTCCATACGCCCAACAAGGCGCCAGAGCCAACGCCAGTGTCCGTCACGCCGCGTGCTATTGAAAGAGATTCAAAATGAAACCACGGAATGAGAATCGTAGTGAGGCACGCGGCGCGCCGGCCACTGTCGTGGCTGTTATGAGAACTGTGTAGTCAAGCGTGGAGCGTTTGGCTTTATAGATTCATTGGTTTGGAAGCTTTCTTAGAGTTACCCCAAAACTCCCGGTTTGGTGGGATGAGTCGCGGTCTCGCCAGAGGAGGGAGAGGTGATCCGGGGCGGAAGCCGCCGGGCCTAAGCTGTTATCCGTCGCTCGCGTGGATACGAGCCGCACAAGAGGACGTGTCCAGAAGAGGGATACGGCCTGCAGGGTTTTCCCGCTGGCGAGCGCAGGCCCGTCCGTCCGCACCACTCTCAGACTGCGTGCCAGAGGCACAAGCCACGTCACGGGCGGGCGGCCGGGCCGCGCTCAAAATTGGAACCGGAGAGTCAAAGAACGAAGGTGGCTAGCCTGAGCTAGGTCACGGGTTTGAAGACGAAGCCCAGTTCTGCAGCGGAGACCCGACCCGTGCGTACTCGCCACCAGTCGACGAAGAAGCGTCGCGCCAGGGCGACGGAGATCTGTTTGCCGCGATGGGTATTGGCCTCGCGGAGTTTGTCGCGGGCCCAGATGACGCCTCGATAGTTGGGTTGGAACTTGAGCAGCCGCCAAGCGGCCTCGACACACCAGAAGCGCAGGCGAGGGGAGCCGTGTTTGTCGACGGGCCCGAGTTGCCATCGTTGGCCGGTGGAATCTTCCGATGGCGAGAGGCCGATGAAGCTGCCGGCCTTTTTGCCCGACTTGAAGCGGTGCCAGTCCAGCACCTCGCGGTCGAGGACGCCGGCCGTGATGGCGCCGACGCCGACAGGAGCCGGTGGCGCTTCCGCGATGATCTCCGCTTCGACGGCATCGAGCTGCTCCTTGATCGCGGCGGCACTGGCCGCCGCCCTTTGGAGCAACCGCGCCAAAGTGGGCGGGAGATCCGGCACGAGTTTCGGCAGCACCCGCGGTCGCCACCATTCCTTCGGCAGACGATATCCCAGGGCGAGGGCCCGGCCACGGGCCGAGCGCAGGATTTGGTGCCGGGCGTCGCTCAGCGCCTCGCGTTCCCGGGCAGGCAGGCGGTGCAGTTCTTCTTCTGGCGTGGGAATCCGCACCGGGAAGAGCAGCCCGGTCCGACCGGCGCAGTGCAGCGCCAGATCGAGAGCGAGTTGACGCGAGTCGCGCTTGTCGTTCTTGCGCCGCCGACCGTGGCGCTCGAGGGAACGCGCGCGCACGACGAGGCAGTCGGCGCCGAGGGCGATCAGTTCCCGCGCCAGCGCGAAGCCGGTCGGCCCCGACTCGTAAACGCAGTGCACGCGGAAACCGTCCTTGAGCAGCTGCGCGATACGCTTTACCAAGGTCTCCCTCGACATGCCCTGCGCTGGCTTCGGACTCTCACCCGCTACGATGAACGTCACGACCTGGCGCAGATCGGCGGCGTCGATGCCGACATATACTTCCGGACGGAAAACGGCGGTCGCAGTCGCGGCCCCCGTGGAGGTGTCACTTTCGCGAACATTCTTGCACGTGTTCGTGATCATAATGGTGGTCGGGCGGAATATGCCACACGCTGTCCCGCTCGACCACCTCATGTCCTCTCATCTTTGACGTTCGGCGGAAGACCTCGCGATGCGTACATTGTGTGTAGAGTTTGAAGCCGTAGAGGCGAGGGCGATGAGTTTAGGTCGTAGCTCCGGCGTGCGAGCGATGAAATCCGAAATGATTGTGCGGGAGATTTGGCCTGGTCAGGCTACGCCGACCCAGCGTGGCGAGATTCGGCTCGGCGGAGACGTTCCGCGTTCCCTGATTTTTGATTACCCTGGGGATTTTCGCGCCCTGCTTCTGTCGGCCGTTTCCCCAAACCGCGTTTACGACATCCTGCCGGAAGCATTCAAACTCGTGGCGTTGCATTCTTCGCACCGTTTTTCGCCGAACAAGACGCCAGAGCCAACGACCACGGCCGTCACGCCGCGTGTACCTCATGAATGTCGAAGTGAAATCCCGGAATCCAAGTCTTCAGGCTGCACGCGGCGCGCCGGCCGCGGTCGTGGCTCATCTTTGACGTTCGGCAAAAGCCAAGCCTTGCGCTGAAATGATTGTTTCCTACATTTCCTGAATGGCTACCCAAACTGTGTCTTCGCTTTTACGGCTGCCCAAACGTCAGCGTCTTGAGATCGCTGAGAGTCTGTGGCTTTCGGTAGCGGACGAGGATAAGATGCCCGTTCCAGAGCAGCACCGGAAGATTCTGGACGCTCGACTCGCGAGTTATCGTTCAGGGAAGAGTAAGCCAATTTCTCACGATGAGCTGATGAATCGTCTTCGTTCGAAGTGAGAAGTCTCCCGGTATTCGCTTTGCCGGAGATCGAGAGCGATCTCCGCGACGCGATGGCGCATTACTCGTCGTGGCGGTCAGATGGCGAGGAGCACGTCCGTCAGATGTACGACGAAACGGTCGGTTGGATCGCTTGGAATCCAGAAGGGTTTCCCAAAAAGTATGGCATTGTCCGGCGTGCGATCCTGAAGCGTTCTTATTACATCGTATATTTTCTGATCGAGGCCGAGCGCTCATTGGTGATTGCTGTGTTGGACGGAAGACGGGCGCCGAATGAAATCAGGATGATACTCGAAGGCAGAAAAAGCCGAACAAGGCGCCAGAGCCAACGCCAGTAGCCGTCACGCCGCGTGCTGACTCACGAGTTTTCCAAATGAAACTACGGAATGAGAAACGTAGTGAAGCACGCGTCACGCCGGCCACTGGCGTGGCTCATCTTTGACGTTGGGCGGAAGACCTTCGCGATGCGCACGTCAGAGAGGAGATGTTTCGAGGTGGCAGCTGCGGGTGATTCGGCTGCTGCGTGGACGATGTCGAGAGGTTTGACTACCGGAATTCCGGTAGGCGAGAGCGTTGAAAGTCGAGAGTGCTCGGACGAGGTTTCGCGAGTCCACCCGATGAGAAAAGGTTTTGAGGAATTCCAGGCTGTGCAGTCGATGGCGGCAGCTTTGCCCAAAGAGCCGCCGCGTTGCCCGAGCCTTCAATCTGCACTTTTCCAAGATCGGTTTTCGAGTATTTCCCAGACGCCCAACAAGGCGCCAGAGCCAACACCAGTGGCCGTCATGCCGCGTGCGATGTCACGAATGACAGAAATGAAACTGCAGAATCAGAAACGGAATGAAGCACGCGTCACGCCGGCCACTGGTGTGGCTCATCTTTGACGTTAGGCAAAGAAAGGCTAAGACGATCTGAATGAACTTACGGCGGCACGCTCCGACGTTTTCGCGCGCTTTCGAAACGACATTCCACGCACTCGCACGCAGTTTAGCGAAGAGCTGGACCTGGTGCGCCTGGTGTTGGATCGCTTATGTGGCCGTGATGTTGGCACTAATGGGCGGCGCGAGCATTGGTCGCAATGCGTCTTGCGGGATCGCGGCGGAGGTTTTCAGCCTTCCGACGGGATGGATAATCAGCGGTTCCTCGTGGTATTCGAACCTACCTGATGAGTTTATGTACGGTGTTTTCTTTCTCGTCGTGGTTGCGAATGGCGGTCTTGGCTACGCGGTGCTAAAGTTTCTTGATCGTAATCGCGTTATTAGTGCGAAAAAAAATGCCTAACAAGGCGCCAGAGCCAACGACCATGGCTGTCACGCCGCGTGCTTTCTCACGCACATCGAAATGAAACTCCTGAATCTTGATCGTCACGGCGCACGCGGCGCGCCAGCCACGGTCGTGGCTCATCTTTGACGTTGGGCGAGGTAATCGAATGCCTTCCGAGAATGAAATGATAAGGTTGCTTTTTGACCGGCTGCTCACCCAGCCGCGCGTACCATTTCCCCGCCAAGGCGAGCGACTCGTCGCTTCATGCCGTCATGGTGTCTACGTCCTCCGAAAAGGAAGAAAGGTTGTGCATGTTGGCCGAAGTGTTCGGGGCACTAACGGCCTGCGACAGCGTTTAGGCAATCATCTCGTTGGCAGTTCCTCATTCACAGAGAAGTATCTTTGCGGTGACGGTTCAAAGCTTCGGAGCGGACATTCCTTTCAGTTCCTAGAGGTCCCAGATGCAAGGCAGCGCGCACTTCTTGAGTCTTACGCCGTCGGCATGCTGTGCCCCGTGCACTTGGGAGACGGACGGCCCAACAAGTCGCCAGAGCCAACGCCAGTGGCCGTCATGCCGCGTGCGACTTCAAGACTTGCCGATATGAAACAGCGGAATCAGAAGCGCAGTGAAGCACGCGTCACGCCGGCCACTGGCGTGGCTCATCTTTGACGTTGGGCGGAATACCTTCGCGGTGCGGACATCAGAGAGCGTGCGGTGTGCGGATGGAGCCGATAGGGCGAAAAAGCGAGAGCGGGCACTACCGGAATTCCGGTAGTCGCGAAGATCGATCGTTTTCCCGAAGTGGAGAAGATTTGGGGTGTGCGACACCTCGTTTGCGGAAGTGACGGGGTGAAGCCATCTCGACTCCGTCTCAATGCGTCCCTAGTTGGTTTCGTAACCCCAGATGCGATGCGCTATCCGCTAAATCAGTTTTCATTCGCCCAGACGCCCAACAAGGCGCCAGAGCCAACACCAGTGGCCGTCATGCCGCGTGCTGACTCACGAATTGTCGAAATGAAACTGCGGAATCAATATCGTAGTGAAGCACGCGTCACGCCGGCCACTGGTGTGGCTCATCTTTGACGTTGGGCGAAATGCCTTCGCGATGCGCACGTCAGAGAGCAGATGTTTCGAGGTGGCAGCTGCGGGTGATTCGGGCGCACCGTGGACGGTGTCGAGAGGATTGACTACCGGAATTCCGGTAGGCGAAAGCGTTGAAGGGCGAGGGTGCTCGGACGAGGTTTCGCGAGTCCACCCGATGAGAAAAGGTTTTGAGGAATTTCTGGCTGTGCAGTCGATGGCGGCAGCTTTGCCCACGGAGCCGCAGCGTTGCACGAGCCTTCAATCTGCACTTTTCGAAGATCAGTTCTCGGACATTTCCCAGACGCCCAACAAGGCGCCAGAGCCAACACCAGTGGCCGTCATGCCGCGTGCTGATTCAGGAGTGATCGAAATGAAACCACGGAATCGAAAACGTAGCGAAGCACGCGTCACGCCGGCCACTGGTGTGGCTCATCTTTGACGTTAGGCAAAGATGATCATCCGCACCCAAGTGAGTTTCAGCGTGACCGGAACGCACTTCACGCCGTCCAAGGTGCCCGCGCCGTTCTCGGATTCTCATGATCCAGGCGTTATCGGAACGGTAGGTCGCTTTCGTGGCGCTCCCGTTCCCTACGGCTCAGCCGGCTTCGAGGCTCCTGAAAAAGAGATGGCGAAGATCGCCTGGATTTACGAGCGTGTCTCGCCGTACAAGTCAGCGATGCGTGATGCGGGCGCCGAGCATTGCACCCTCTCGGTCACTTACACGTACGATTCGCAGTGCGCGCTGTCATTCTCCCAAGAAGAGCTGAAGATGATTGTCGACCTCGACTGCTATTTCCATGTCGACTGCCAAACCGCGACATGAAAAACGGTATAGATTCTGGTTTGAAGTGCGACAGTTTCCGAATGCAAAATCGGCCTAACAAGGCGCCAGAGCCAACGCCAGTGGCCGTCATGCCGCGTGCGACTTCAGGAGTGATCGAAATGAAACTGCGGAATCAGAAACGTAGTGAAGCACGCGTCACGCCGACCACTGGCGTGGCTCATCTTTGACGTTGGGCGGAATACCTTCGCGATGCGCACCTCAGAGAACAGATGTTTCGAGGTGGCAGTTGCGGACGGTTCGGCTGCCTGGTGGAAAGTGTCGAGAGGTTTGACTACCGGAATTCCGGTAGGCGAGCGCGTTGAAGGTTACGAGTCGACGAACCAAGTTGCGCCAGTCCACCCGATGAGAAAGCGCTTTGAGGAGTTCGAGCCTGTGCGTTTGATGGCGGCAGCTTTTCCCAAAGAGCCGCAGCGTTGTCCGAACCTTCGATCTGCGTTTTTCCAAGTTCACTTCTCGAGCAGTTCCCAGACGCCCAACAAGGCGCCAGAGCCAACGCCAGTGGCCGTCATGCCGCGTGCGATGTCAGGAGTTGCCGAAATGAAACGGCAGAATCAGAAACGTAGTGAAGCACGCGTCACGCCGGCCACTGGCGTGGCTCATCTTTGACGTTCGGCCCAAAACCACCGCGATGCGTTCGTTCAGCATGCAGTCAAGAAAACAGGCCGGTGATCCTACGGGGTTTCGTTGGTCGAGAGCTCGAGCTTCCATCTTCGGAGCTTTTGGCCTGGCTCGACGACATCGACCCGGCGCTGCGAGATGGCGATCGGCGGAGCGTACGCGCGGTCCCGGGTTTGGTTCACCCGCAGCGCCGGTGCGATGCCTGCTTCCGTGTTCGTTTTCCCAGCAGCGTGTTCAAGCTCGCTCCAATGGCGGCGTTTCGTTCGCTCAGCATTGCTCGAACCGTCCCGCGCCGAACAAGTCGCCAGAGCCAACACCAGTGGCCGTCATGCCGCGTGCGACTTCACGAGCAATCGAAGTGAAACTGCAGAATCCGAAACGTAGTGGAGCACGCGTCACGCCGGCCACTCGTGTGGCTCATCTTTGACGTTCGGCGCAAGACCTCGAGATGCGTACATTGTGTGTAGAATTTGAAGTCGTAGAGGCGAGGGCGCTGAATTTAGGTCGTTGCTCCGGCGTGAGAGCGATGAAATCCGAAATGATTGTGCGGACGATTTGGCCTGGTCAGGCTACGCCGACCCAGCGTGGCGAGATTCGCTGCGGCGGAGACGTTCCGCGTTCCCGGATTTTTGATTACACTGGAGATTTTCGCTCCCTGCTTCTGTCGGCGGTTTTCCCAAACCGCGTTTACGACATCCTGCCGGAAGCATCCATACTCGCGGCGTTGCATTCTTCGCACCGCTTTTCGCCGAACAAGTCGCCAGAGCCAACGACCACGGCCGTCACGCCGCGTGCTATCTCATGAATGTCGAAGTGAAATCCCGGAATTCAAATCCTCAGGCTGCACGCGGCGCGCCGGCCGCGGTCGTGGCTCATCTGTGACGTTGGGCGAAATGCCTTCGCGGTGCGGAAGTCAGGGAGCATGCGGTTTGCGCATGGAGCCGATTTGGCGAGAAGTCCAGTGCGGGCACTACCGGAATTCCGGTAGTCGAGAGCGTCGAACGTTTGGTCGAAAGCGAAAGAGTAGGGGTGTGCGACACCTCGATTGCGGAAGTGACGGGGCGAAGCCATCTCGACTAAAGCTAAGTTTTCCGAATTGGTTTGGTGCCCCCACAATTGATGAGCGATACGCAGCCTCAGTTTTCATTCGCCCAGACGCCCAACAAGTCGCCAGAGCCAACGACCATGGCTGTCACGCCGCGTGCTACCTCACGTACATCGAAATGAACCGCTGGAATCTAAATCGTCATGATGCACCCGGCGCGCCAGCCACGGTCGTGGCTGTTATGAGAACTGTGTAGTCAAGCGTGGAGCGTTTGGCTTTATAGATTCATTGGTTTGGAAGCTTTCTTAGAGTTACCCCAAAACTCCCGGTTTGGTGGGATGAGTCGCGGTCTCGCCAGAGGAGGGAGAGGTGATCCGGGGCGGAAGCCGCCGGGCCTAAGCTGTTATCCGTCGCTCGCGTGGATACGAGCCGCACAAGAGGACGTGTCCAGAAGAGGGATACGGCCTGCAGGGTTTTCCCGCTGGCGAGCGCAGGCCCGTCCGTCCGCACCACTCTCAGACTGCGTGCCAGAGGCACAAGCCACGTCACGGGCGGGCGGCCGGGCCGCGCTCAAAATTGGAACCGGAGAGTCAAAGAACGAAGGTGGCTAGCCTGAGCTAGGTCACGGGTTTGAAGACGAAGCCCAGTTCTGCAGCGGAGACCCGACCCGTGCGTACTCGCCACCAGTCGACGAAGAAGCGTCGCGCCAGGGCGACGGAGATCTGTTTGCCGCGATGGGTATTGGCCTCGCGGAGTTTGTCGCGGGCCCAGATGACGCCTCGATAGTTGGGTTGGAACTTGAGCAGCCGCCAAGCGGCCTCGACACACCAGAAGCGCAGGCGAGGGGAGCCGTGTTTGTCGACGGGCCCGAGTTGCCATCGTTGGCCGGTGGAATCTTCCGATGGCGAGAGGCCGATGAAGCTGCCGGCCTTTTTGCCCGACTTGAAGCGGTGCCAGTCCAGCACCTCGCGGTCGAGGACGCCGGCCGTGATGGCGCCGACGCCGACAGGAGCCGGTGGCGCTTCCGCGATGATCTCCGCTTCGACGGCATCGAGCTGCTCCTTGATCGCGGCGGCACTGGCCGCCGCCCTTTGGAGCAACCGCGCCAAAGTGGGCGGGAGATCCGGCACGAGTTTCGGCAGCACCCGCGGTCGCCACCATTCCTTCGGCAGACGATATCCCAGGGCGAGGGCCCGGCCACGGGCCGAGCGCAGGATTTGGTGCCGGGCGTCGCTCAGCGCCTCGCGTTCCCGGGCAGGCAGGCGGTGCAGTTCTTCTTCTGGCGTGGGAATCCGCACCGGGAAGAGCAGCCCGGTCCGACCGGCGCAGTGCAGCGCCAGATCGAGAGCGAGTTGACGCGAGTCGCGCTTGTCGTTCTTGCGCCGCCGACCGTGGCGCTCGAGGGAACGCGCGCGCACGACGAGGCAGTCGGCGCCGAGGGCGATCAGTTCCCGCGCCAGCGCGAAGCCGGTCGGCCCCGACTCGTAAACGCAGTGCACGCGGAAACCGTCCTTGAGCAGCTGCGCGATACGCTTTACCAAGGTCTCCCTCGACATGCCCTGCGCTGGCTTCGGACTCTCACCCGCTACGATGAACGTCACGACCTGGCGCAGATCGGCGGCGTCGATGCCGACATATACTTCCGGACGGAAAACGGCGGTCGCAGTCGCGGCCCCCGTGGAGGTGTCACTTTCGCGAACATTCTTGCACGTGTTCGTGATCATAATGGTGGTCGGGCGGAATATGCCACACGCTGTCCCGCTCGACCACCTCATGTCCTCTCATCTTTGACGTTGGGCAAACTACCGAACAAAATATGAAACGAATAAAGCGCATCTTTCTCACCACGATCGGATCCGTAATCGTCGCTGCCGGTTTGTATGCTTCAGAACCTTCCCTCCTGTTTTCCGGTTACTTAGTCGATGGCAATGGCGCACGATATTCGCTCAAGAATAGTGACAGCGGTAAGTCATCCTGGGTCGAAATAGGGCAGCAATTTGAAGGCTATACTTTGCGAAGCTTTGATAAGATAGCCGAAGTCTTAATCGTAAGTAAGGAAAGTGCCGAATTCCGACTTCGATTAGCTCATGCTCACGTGAAGAAAAGCGTCGTCGAACTAACCCCAGAGAAGGAAGAAATGATTCTTAAGAATCTTAGGATTCTGGCCGCCGCCGCCGATCAGTACTTTGTCGATCGCAAAGTGGTTGTGACGTCGTACGACGAATTGATTGGTCTTCGAAAGTACGTAAAGGAAGATGTCACTCCCGTGGATGGCGAAAGCTACCGAGCCATCAACTTTTCATCCGAGAAGATGGAAGTGACGACTACAAGTGGCCATACCGTATCCTATCTACGGTGAAATGCGTACCAGTGAGTTTTCCCAGCAAACGGCCCAACAAGGCGCCAGAGCCAACGACCATGGCTGTCACGCCGCGTGCTACCTCATGAACCTCGAAATGAAACCACAGACTTGAAATCGTCAGGATGCACGCGGCGCGCCAGCCAAGGTCGTGGCTCATCTTTGACGTTGGGCATTGCGTAAACATCGACTTACGCAATCCCGAGCCACCTCATATTCTTGCGTTGTTGCAATCGGGACTCCATTTGTGAATTCCTCCATTAATGAATGCCCAATCATCAGCAATATTATTATCCCTAGTCGCATTGCTTGCGAGCGTGTCGCAAGGAATATATTTCTCTACTGTCACACGTGAACACTTTAATGATGCCAAAAAGATCAGGGAAAGCCTTGCGATAGTTTCAGAAAAAAATAATGGTATTCAGTCGCAACTAATAGCGCTGGAGCAACGCAGCAGAGAGCTGTCTGTGCTTACTATCGGTTTGTCAACTAGCACAACCGAAATGCGATCTAAAGTAGGTGAAGTATCTGGAAAAATGGAGGGACTCATTCAAGGCGCGCGACAAGCAGTCCGGGACGAAGTCGACACGCAGCTTAAAACTATAGTCAGCAAAGCGGATGAGCGTCTTCGTTCTACAACTATTGACCAAATTAATGCTCGTCGCATTTCGATTCTCGATGAGCGCGGAGCGGAACGAATCGTGTTAGGCATGGGAAAGTCTGAATTCTCAGGAGTGCCCAATACGTCAATAAAATTACTTAGTCCGTCTGCGAAAAATCCCGTAATACTTTCAACAGGCGACGTTGGCGCGTCGGTATCTGTAGGCAAGCGCGCAATATTAGGTTTATTTGGAGAAAGTCCGGGGCTTCATTTACGTATTGATGAATTGCCCAGCGAAAAAAACACAGGAATCTTTATTAATGCGGACAAACAGGGCTTGCTTTTTTCTATGACAAATAGCGCGGGAAAGGATCAGGTTAGTTTTATGGCCAGTGATAAGTTTACGCGTTTAAATCTATTAAATAGTTCGGGAGAATTGGGACTGCTTTCTTTAGTTTCCTCTAGCCATTCATTTTACTCTTTGACCGATCGTGTCGGGACAATAAGGGGAATTTTCGGGCTGCACTCTGGTGGTGTGGCGTATTCGGAATTATTTCAGCAGTCTGGCGAACTTGTTTATTCTCTTAAAGCCGATAGTCAGCCGTTTGCGACCTCTTTTATAAAACCGGATCCATCTACGCGTGCATGGGAGGCGATCAGTACGTTCAGCACTATAAAAACATATTGGGACATCTTAACAAAATAGATTATGGGTTTTAACCGGACCAGCGATTCTTCGTAGATGAGTAGAGCCGCGTGCTTACAGGATTGAAGTACAACAACTCCCGAAGGAAAAGCGGCCCAACAAGACGCCAGAGCCAACGCCGGGACTTGTCACGCCTCGTGCTTTGGAATGTGCTTTCGATATGAAACGACGCAGTGGAAATCGGAATGCGGCACGAGGCGCGCCAAGTCCCGTCGTGGCTCATCTTTGACGTTGGGCAAAAAAATGAACCGAGAAGCAATGATCGCGACGCTTCGTAACCACGCTGGGCTCCCGACCGGAAAGGAAGAGCGCAGCTTTACGCATGCGCTATGGCTTCGGAAGACCAGTGCGGCGCATCTGGACCTCACGACGCTTTCGGATGATGTGCTCGCCTGCTTGGCCGAATTGAACGCCCATTGGAACACATCGAACCCTGAAGGGATCGAAGGGAAGTCGTCAGTATTGGAGCGCGAGTTTGTCGCTCCTGTTGTGACGATCCTGGGCGTTGGCTTGGGTTACATTCGCGAGCGTCCGGCTGACGTCGATGCCACGCGCGCGATCTTCCGTATTTCGACCGCGTGGCAAGCCGTGCTGGATGGCGACATCGTAGATCTGAAGCAGCACGTGGAAGACACGGAGGCGATGTCGGGACTATGAAAAAAATGCCCAACAAGGCGCCAGAGCCAACGACCTTCGCCGTCACGTCTCGTGCTACCTTACGCTCAATCGAAATGAAGCAGCAGAATCAAAATCTTGATGCAGCACGAGCCGCGCCGGCGAAGGTCGTGGCTCATCTTTGACGTTGGGCAAAGCAGGCATATAAGTTCCCACATGAATACATCAGAACCGCTCTTTAAGGTTCGAGCCGATCACTTCTACGTGCTTCAGGGCAGCACTTACGTGTCGATCGACAGATCCAGGATAGATGCCGTCCACTTCCATTCTGGAACGCTCTCTGTGCGCTACTTTGGAGCGGGCGAAGTTTCTCTCGATTGCGCTGCAGTGAATTCGGACGATCTGATGAGCTTGCTTCGAACCTTGCAGCGGCAGCGTGATCAGAATCACGCCAGTGCCCGGAAAGCGAAAACAAGCGGAGATGCAAGTTTGCCTGGAATATTCGGATCTTAGCATGGGGAAAATGTGCCGAGTGCTCATTTGCCAGCGAAACGCCCAACAAGGCGCCAGAGCCAACGACCATGGCCGTCACGCCGCGTGCTATCTCATGAATTTTGAAGTGAAACCACAGAACCTAAGTCGTAGTGCGGCACGCGGCGCGCCAGCCACGGTCGTGGCTCATCTTTGACGTTAGGCTAAAAAAATGGATACCTTCATCAGCTACTCAAGTGCGGACAAGGAAGCCGCAAATGTCACGAAAGTGGCGTTGCGTGACTTCGGTCTGACCGGCTTTTTGGCGCACGAAGACCTTTCGGTGTCCGAAGAATGGCGCGACGAGATCATCGAGAGACTCAAGACAGCAACGGTGTTCGTTGCGCTGCTCAGTAAGCACTTTAAGGCGTCCGAGTGGTGCGCACAGGAAGTAGGCTTCATCGTTTCAAGGCCCGACGTCCTTATCATGCCTCTTTCCCTGGACGGCACGGTTCCGTTTGGGTTCATCGCAAAGCTTCAATCGAAACGAGTTCACAATGACGATGATATCCCAAAGCTCCTTAGAGATGTCATATTCAAGAAGCGTCCACGCCTGATGATCCCTCGATGGATCAAAAAAGTAGAAGAAGCTGGGTCGTGGAGGGGAGCTGAGGCAATTGTAAAGCCTCTTGTCCCTTACTTCGCATCGTTCACTGAGGATGAAGCTGAGAATTTCCTCGTGGCAGCTTTGGGAAATTCCCAAGTTTGGGATGCCGGAGATTGCCGCGTCGACTACCTGCCGGCATTTGCTCGATTACATTGGCCTCGCTTGTCTTCGAAGACCAAGAAGAAGTTCCTGAAGACGCTCGAGCTCACTGAAGATGATATCCAAGCGGCGTAGCATCTAGTTTGGAAGTGCGACTCCTTCCGAATGCAAAATCGGCCTAACAAGGCGCCAGAGCCAACGCCAGTGGCCGTCATGCCGCGTGCGATGTCACGAGTGGCCGAAATGAAACTGTGGAATCAGAAACGCAGTGAAGCACGCGTCACGCCGGCCACTGGCGTGGCTCATCTTTGACGTTAGGCCAATCAATGAACGACGAACGTTACGTTCCATCTGCGCTGGACTACATCGATTGGGTCGTGATGTTCGTCTCCGGTGCAGTCGCGATTGGATATGCGGTTGCGAAGACCCCGGTCGCATTCTGGTTGCCTGCGTGGTTTGTCCAGGCGGTCGCGTTCTGTTACGCGGTTTCACGTAAGGACGGCGCTCATTGGCCCTCCACCGTTTTCGGATTTTGCGAAGGCTTGTACATCGTTTCGGTGATCTCACTTTTCGCGTCAAAGCGCGTTTCATTCGCCAGCCTCACGCAGCTGTTACTTGGCCTGCTGTTTGTGCATGGAATACTTTACTTGATCGCTGCTAAGCGGTTCTTAATCCGACGTGGTTACCTCAAACCAAAAAACGCCTAACAAGGCGCCAGAGCCAACACCAGTGGCCGTCATGCCGCGTGCGATGTCACGAGCGTCCGAAACGAAACTGAGGAATCGGAAACGTAGTGGAGCACGCGTCACGCCGGCCACTGGTGTGGCTCATCTTTGACGTTAGGCAAGAAAACCATGTCGTTCGCGGACCCAACAGGTAAAACTAAAGAAGACATTTGTCCGGTATGCGACAGCCGCGTTGTTTTCGAAGAGTTCGAGTGCCATGGTCGCATGGGACGCACTTTCGATTGGCAGCCTGTCGAGCATCTTGCCCCGTGCGGGGCGCATTGTGCCGGCGGCGGCTACGATCACGGCGAGCCGGATGTTCATATTCCAGCATTCGGTCGGTGTCCTCGTTGCGGTGCCACCGATACTGAGATCGCAACGATCATTGAGCGATCCGATCGTCGAGAGCGAATTGTTGTTCACCGATACGTGACTGCCCACACTCGCGAATTGGGCTTTCGCATTGATCTCGAGGTGCGCGTCGAAAACACGTGGAGCCTCAAGTCTCGGTGGCCGACTGGTTCTACGACATCACTCGAAGAGACGATTACTTGGGCGGCGCGTTATGTTCCTTGGCATGTTCCAAAAACAGCCTAACAAGGCGCCAGAGCCAACGACCTTCGCCGTCACGGCTCGTGCTACCGAAAGGTTGATCGAAATGAAGCAGCAGAATCCAAATCGTGATGTCGCACGAGCCGCGCCGGCGAAGGTCGTGGCTCATCTTTGGACGTTAGGCAAAAGAGGAAAGCCATGCCGCAATTCAGGAGCACTTCTACACGCCGATACATGTGGGGCATTGGGTTCGCATGCTCCCTGGTGCTTTTCGCAATCACATCGTCTTGGGCCATTCAAGGTCGCATCGGTTACCGCGTGCGCTCGTTCGGCAGCGAGACCGTTGGGGAGATTCGAAAAGACGAAGTTCCGATTCGTTTTTGGTTCGTGGCCGGCGGCTGCATCGCGGCGAGTGCTACCGGCGTGTTTTTCTCCGGTGTCGGGCTATCGAAGGTTCAGCGTGATGAGAAAAAATCCGCCTAACAAGGCGCCAGAGCCAACGACCATGGCCGTCACGCCGCGTGCTATCTCACGAATCTCGATGTGAAACCACATAATCCAAATCGTCATGCCGCACGCGGCGCGCCGGCCACGGTCGTGGCTCATCTTTGACGTTCGGCAAAAAGGAAAGCACATGGTTACTCCTCGCGAAAGGTACTGGTTTCCTGCGAAGCGGTTCGGGTGGGGTTGGGGCTTTCCCACATGCTGGCAGGGTTGGGTGGTGTTCGCAGCGTACTTCGTCGTGTTTATGCTCGGGGTTATTTTCCTGCGCGGGAGAGAGCGGGCGGTGGAGTCTATCGCTTTTGTATCGGTGATCACGCTAGCTCTGCTGTTGATCTGCTGGAAGAAGGGCGAGCCGCCACGATGGCGATGGGGTGGAGATTGCTCGTAATGAACCAGCCAGAAAAAGGCCGAACAAGGCGCCAGAGCCAACGCCGGGACTTGTCACGCCTCGTGCGTTGGAATCTGCTTTCGAAATGAAACGACGGAATGGAAGGCGAGATGCGGCACGAGGCGCGCCAAGTCCCGTCGTGGCTCATCTTTGACGTTCGGCCCAAAACCACCGCGATGCGTTTGTTCAGCATGCAGTCGAGAAGACAGGACGGTGATCCGATCGAGTTTCGTTGGTCGCGGGTTCGAGCTTCCATCGTCGGACCTGTTGGCCTGGCTCGACTACATCGACCCGGCGCTACGAGGTGGCGATCGGCGGAGCGTACGCGCGGTCCCGGGTTTGGTTCACCCGCAGCGTTTGTGGGAAGCCTGCTCCCGTGTTCGTTCTCCCGGCGGCGTATTCAAGCTCGCTTCAATTCCGGCGTGTCGTTCGCTCAGCATTGCTCGAACCGTCCCTCGCCGAACAAGTCGCCAGAGCCAACGACCTTCGCCGTCACGTCTCGTGCTATCGTACAATTGATCGAAACGAAGCAGCAGAGTTTAAATCGTGATGTCGCACGAGCCGCGCCGGCGAAGGTCGTGGCTCATCTTTGACGTTAGGCGCCGATTCCATCCCTTTCGAGTTTGCACTCAAAGTGACAAATCTCGACTAACCTGCTCAGATCTTTCGATGCCGATGCCCCCAAAACTGCACTGGATCCTTCGAATTACTCCCGAGCGTCATCGCACGCGAGTTACTCGTATCGGCGCAATATTTGGAATGATGTGCAGCATGTTTTGGATGCTCGCCGCATTCTCCGGAATATTTCTCGCACCACTTGGTTTCTCTGTTTGGCGTCCTGACTCTCCGATTTCTCGCCTCGTGCTGGGTCTTCGCCAGCTTTCCGGGGAAGACGCGTTTCTCTTCGTTTACACCTCGGTGATGCTCGCTGTCATCGGTGTCGTTTACTCTGGGCACACTTTCTTCGAGCACGTCTCCGCAAAGGCAAAAAACGCCTAACAAGGCGCCAGAGCCAACGACCATGGCTGTCACGCCGCGTGCTACCTCATGAATCTTGAAATGAAAGTTCGGAATGGAAACTGTCACGATGCACGCGGCGCGCCAGCCACGGTCGTGGCTCATCTTTGACGTTGGGCAAAAAATGAACGTGCTCCTCGGAGTTCTCCCATCCGTGTTAGGCGCGGCGCTCGCCGTGTGGTTCATCCTTTGGATCAGAAAGCGGCGCCGCGAAGCAGGCCATCATGACGAGGAGTGCGATAGTTAGCAGCACTGAGAAAGCTGACGTGTTGCAGAAGAACTGGCTTGGGCAATTGACCGGCGCATTACCCGATGAAGAGATGCTTTACCGAATTTAAGAGCGCCTACGCTTGGCGCACAAAGCGACTTGGCGAGAAGTCCAGTGCGGGCACTACCGGAATTCCGGTAGTCGAGAATATCGAACCTTTGGTCGGAATCGAAAGAGTAGGGGTGTGCGACACCTCGATTGCGGAAGTGACGGGGCGAAGCCATCTCGACTAAGGCTATGTTCTCCGAATTGGTTTGGTGACCCCACAATTGATGAGCGATACGCAGCCTCAGTTTTCATTCGCCCAGACGCCCAACAAGGCGCCAGAGCCAACACCAGTGGCCGTCATGCCGCGTGCGATGTCACGAGTGTCCGAAATGAAACCACGGAATCCAAAACCTAGTGAAGCACGCGTCACGCCGGCCACTGGCGTGGCTCATCTTTGACGTTGGGCAAACTCCGAAACGAAAAATGAAACTACTAAGCCGAAAAGTTTTTACCGCGATCCTGGCTTCGATTTCACAAGTCGGATTGGTTGCCGCGGAATTGCCCTTTCAATTCTCGGGTTACGCGCTAGGGGAAAACGGAGCACGCTTTGCGCTGAAGAAAAGTCAGGATGGTAAATCTTACTGGCTGGAGGTCGGCCAGCAGTTCGAAGGATACACAGTGCTGAGCTTTGATAAAGTATCCGAGGTTCTCACTGTAAGGAGAGAAGGGAAAGACTTCCGAGTTCGATTACCCCAACCTAAAGTGAGCGCAGATAAGGTTAAGATCAGCGCGGAAAAGGAAGAAAGAATTCTCAGGAATCTTAGAATCTTAGCCGCTGCTGCCGATCAGTACTATCTCGAGAAGAAAGAGGTTGTCGCTTCGTATGAGACTTTAGTCGCTCTCAAAGAATACGTGAAGGAAGACATTGTTTCCGTGGACGGGGAAAACTACCGAGCTATCAATTTCTCTTCCGAGAAAATGGAGGTTTTGACAACAGGTGGGCATACAGTGTCCTACTTGAGATAGAAATGTCTTACATCGAAGTTCTTTAATGACCAAGATGGGCAGAATAGTACCAAGAGCTGCCGAATGGAAAGTCGGCCCAACAAGGCGCCAGAGCCAACGCCAGTGGCCGTCATGCCGCGTGCTTTCTCACGAGTCGTCGAAGTGAAACCGCGGAATGAGAAACGTAGTGAAGCACGTGTCACGCCGGCCACTGGCGTGGCTCATCTTTGACGTTGGGCGAAATACCGTAGCGATGCGCACGTCAGAGAGCAGATGTTTCGAGGTGGCAGCTGCGGGTGATTCGGGCGCACCGTGGACGGTGTCGATAGGTTTGACTACCGGAATTCCGGTAGGCGAGAGCGTTGAAGGGCGAGGGTGCTCGGGCGATGTTTCGCGAGTCCACCCGATGAGAAAAGGTTTTGAGGAATTCCTCCCTGTGCAGTCGATGGCGGCAGCTTTGCCCAAAGAGCCGCAGCGTTGCCCGAGCCTTCAATCTGCAATTTGCGAAGATCGGTTTTCGAGCAGTTCCCAGACGCCCAACAAGGCGCCAGAGCCAACGACCTTCGCCGTCACGTCTCGTGCTACCGTACGAGCAATCGAATGAAGCAGCAGAATCCAACTCGTGATGTCGCACGAGCCGCGCCGGCGAAGGTCGTGGCTCATCTTTGACGTTAGCCAAAAACGATGAGATGCCGCCTCTGCCAGCGTGACGGGACCATCCGCAATTCACACATCATACCCGAATTCTTTTATGGCCCGATGTATGATGAGAAGCATCGTTTCTTCACCGTAAGCTCCAATCCCGTGAAGAAGGACCTCACGTTCCAAAAGGGAATGCGCGAATATTTGCTCTGTGATGTGTGCGAAGGCTCGTTCGGTAAGAACGAAAAGTATTTTAGTGAGCTATTCTTCGGCGGGGTGAGCGCAGAGTACGCTGATGATGGCCGGCACATTCACATCAAGGGAATTGATTATCCGAAGACCAAGCTGATGTTCATGTCTATTCTCTGGCGCATGAGCGTATCGTCCCTGCCGTTCTTTGACTCTGTTGACCTAGGCCCTCACGAAGAGAAGTTTCGGACGATGCTTCTTGCAGAGAATCCCGGTTCAGCGGAGTCGTACGGCGTTATGGCCGTCGCTCCTTACTTTGAGGGAAAGCATTTGGGGCATTTCATCACCAAGCCCGACATCGCTCGAATAACAGCCAATCGAGTCTATCGATGCGTTATGGGAGGCGTCTTGTTCCTTTTTTATGTGCCAGGGCGCAAGATCCCACCGGCAATCCTTCCGTTCATGCCATCGCCAGCAGGCACCTGGCGCGTTCGCAAGGAGAAGATCGAAGACATCAAGTTCCTTTTCCACTACACATTGGAATTAGGTAAGGGTATCCATGCCCGAGAAGGCTAACAAGGCGCCAGAGCCAACGACCATGGCTGTCACGCCGCGTGCTACCTCATGAATCCCGAAATGGAACCGCAGAATCTAGATCGTAGCGATGCACGCGGCGCGCCAGCCACGGTCGTGGCTCATCTTTGACGTTAGCCAAGAAAACGATGACCTCGCATTCCAAAGCCGAAGCGAATGAAAAACAGCTTGAGCCTATCGTGCAGCGGGCGATCGCTACCGTGCGCAGTTCGATGTCGACCAGGAAACCGAACATTCGTGAGGCATTTTCGTACGGCGCAATCGGTATCGACCCGAAGCATCTGGTGGTTTGGTACATTTTCTCCGCGGACGCAGACAAGTCCCTTGCGACACGAAGTGGATTCTCGAAGGAACTGGATTTTCAGAGCCGAGTGGCGCTTCGCACAGAAGGATATCCAGCACCCGCCGTTGATCAGATTAGTGTCGCCTTCGCCTCTGATGAGGAAATCAAGCGTGCCGGTGGCTTACGCGCTTTCTTCGCATGAGCCACAAGGCTAACAAGGCGCCAGAGCCAACACCAGTGGCCGTCATGCCGCGTGCGATGTCACGAGTGACAGAATCGAAAATGCAGAAACAAAAACGTAGTGAAGCACGCGACACGCCGGCCACTGGTGTGGCTCATCTTTGACGTTCGGCAATGAATGCATCGCTCACTCGCAAGGGCTGGCTTTTACGTGAATGGACCGTCTCAACACCCGACCGCGTCGTGACGGTGACATACTCGGGACGCGGGAAGGGGTACGAGTCCGTTTGTGTCGACGGATTTATCGGCGTGCGCTCGAAAAGTATATTTTGGTTTTCTCCTCGCTTAGAATTTAGAATCGGTGAGTTATTTGCCTCCGTTGAAGTTCGAGTCGCGCCGTGGACGACGATCAGATTCATCCAGCTAAGAGTAGAGGGTTCTACTCTGTACACGGAGGGCACGCTATGAGCACTCCGCCGAACAAGGCGCCAGAGCCAACGCCAGTGGCCGTCACGCCGCGTGCTATCGAAGGAGAACCGAAATGAAACGTCGGAATGCGAATCGCAGTGAGGCACGCGGCGCGCCGGCCACTGGCGTGGCTCATCTTTGACGTTAGGCTGACAAGCCCGTACTCCGAATCTGAAGCAGAAGTTAACGAATCACGTTTCATATGATCTGGATCATCATCCTCATACTAGTAGTTGCAGCGATCATCGTTCTGCCAATTCTCAAAGGTAAGCAGAACTTTGCGAAGAATCCCGCGGAAGAAGGTGCGAAGTTCATCGCGCGACATTTGCGGACCACAGTTCCTGAGCACGCCGCAGCCGTCCCACCGAATGCCCTACTCGATGTCGCGAAGCAGGCTCACCAAACGTCACGCTTACTGGCAATGGCACGGCGCCAGAGCGAAACGGACGCACATTTCGAAGCACTTCGCCATGCTGCGCGGGCGGTAGAGTGTCACATTAGCGGCCAGTCGCATCCTGACGTGACATTCCGCGACGTGCTAGAGTTTCACGGTTTAGATTTTACGACTTTAAAGTGGAAGTCGTAGTGCACTCACCCCAAGCGCCTAACAAGGCGCCAGAGCCAACGACCTTCGCCGTCACGTCTCGTGCTACCGTACGATTAATCGAAATGAAGCAGCAGAATCCAAATCGTGATGTTGCACGAGCCGCGCCGGCGAAGGTCGTGGCTCATCTTTGACGTTGGGCAAAATCATGCACTCGAAAGTCCTGAAACGATGCGGTCTGGCTCTCATCGCAGTCGGCTCGCTCGACATCGCCTACATGGTATGGTGCATCGCGAGCGGCCGCTCCTACAGTTCAAGTCTGAATATTTTCGCGCTTGTCGGCGGTATCCTGCTAGTTCGTGGCGGATTGAAGACAGCCCGTTGGGTGGCGACACTGTCTTCATTCATGCTCGCAGCTTGTGGCGTTGGCTTGGTCGTTATGCCGTTCATGTATCCCATTGGATATTGGGCCGCTGTGCTGCGATCAGGAGTTGGAAGTGCTATTTCGCTAATCTTCGCCGGAGCTTTTTGCGTTCTACTTTTGTGGGTAAGGCGGCAGGTGATGTATTCCGAGGTGCGTCACGCTCAATTGGCGGCGGGATTGTCACCGCCAAATACCAAGTTGGCGGTTGCTATTGGCGCAGCTCTGTCTGTTTTGCTCGTCGTGCTCTTGGGGTTCATGTTCCGCAGCGACACTGCACAAGAGGCGGTCCGACGTGCAGCGCAGCAACTTGGAGGAGGCTATCACTACGTGGTCACGAGCATGCAGATGCGGTCGAACATGAAGGAGAAGAGTGTGTTCGCCGTGGTGGCGGCATACAATGACACCGAACTGAAAAGTATTCAGGTAAGCTGGAAGGAATGAAACGGCCCAACAAGTCGCCAGAGCCAACGCCAGTGGCCGTCATGCCGCGTGCGATGTCACGAGTGACCGAAATGAAGCTGAAGAATCAGAAACGTAGCGAATCACGCGTCACGCCGGCCACTGGCGTGGCTCATCTTTGACGTTGGGCAAAATACGATGCGTCCTTCGAAGAATTTCCCACTGTACGTTTTGGTGATCGTTGCGTGTTACGGCCTCTCATGGACCGCCGCATACTTGTTCGTCAGTGGAGTAGATTTCCGATTCTACTTTGAATATCTGACCTACTTCTGGACGTTAAGCGGCGGCGAGCGTCCCGCCATAGTCGGTGGCCTTAGTATCGTACTCACGATTCCGCTGTCATTGCTCAGCGTTTGGTTGCTGAAGCGCACTCTTCGGAGCAGATGTGGACAGTAGTTACCGCCGAAGCCATCTCGACTCAAACCAAGTTGCTCCTCATTCAGTCTCTGAACCCAATTTCTGATGCGTTATTCGAGAGCTGATTTCTCAGTCGCCCAGACGCCCAACAAGGCGCCAGAGCCAACACCAGTGGCCGTCATGCCGCGTGCGACTTCACGAGTTGCCGAAATGAAACCACGGAATCAGAAGCGTAGTGAAGCACGCGTCACGCCGGCCACTGGCGTGGCTCATCTTTGACGTTCGGCCCAAAACCACCGCGATGCGTTCGATGAGCATGCAGTCGAGAAGACAGGCCGGCGATCCGATCGCTTTTCGTTGGTCGAGGGTTCGAGCTTCCATCGTCGGACCTGTTGACCTGGCTCGACTACGTCGACCCGGCGCTCCGAGATGGCGATCGGCGGAGCGTACGCGCGGTCCCGGGTTTGGTTCACCCGCAGCGTTTGTGGGAAGCCTGCTTCCGTGTTCGTTTTACCGGCGGCGTCTTCAAGCTCGCTTCAATTCCGGCGTCTCGTTCGCTCAGCATTGCTCGAACCGTCCCTCGCCGAACAAGTCGCCAGAGCCAACGACCTTCGCCGTCACGTCTCGTGCTATCGAGCGGTTGATCGAAATGAAGCAGCAGAATCCAAATCGTGAAGTCGCACGAACCGCGCCGGCGAAGGTCGTGGCTCATCTTTGACGTTGGGCAAAATGAGCTGGACTGAAATTTCCACGTGGGCAAACGCCAATCAAGGCGTTCTCGATCTTGTCGCCATCCTAGTTGCGACGCCGACACTGGCTATTTTGCTCTATCAGGGCGCCCGGAAGATTTGGCCGACTCGCGATACAAAAAGAACGAAAGTTGTAGAGGAGTTTGCTCACGCGGAAAGTCTGAAGAAGGAGGTGGAGGCTCGCGCCATTTGGGACAAGGAATATGGGTTCTACGGGGAGTTCATGATTCGAGATGCAGAGCGTAAATTGCCTAATACGGAAGAGACACACAGCTCAGTGGAGACACCGTATTCAATCGCGGTGTTGACGAAGATTCACACAGAGCACCTCGAGTTTACGACAGGCCAGCTTGGCACAAAGCACATAAAGCGGATCGGCGATTCGTGGTACTTCGCGGACGCGACCGAAGAAGGTGCTATCACGGTGGATGTCGTTTTTTGGCTCAATTACCGTGACATAGTTTACGTTCGCTGGGAGACAGACGACTATTGGGAATGGCCTCAAGTTTGCTGCCGATTCACCGCTTCGAACAAGTTTCCTTTCAGCACGAAGTTCTTCGCCGAAAAGAAGACCGGAGTTCCACGGCCTTTTTATTCTCAGGTTTGTCTTCTCAGCGACGTGTCCCATCGGCCTGATGGCCTAAGATCATTGTGAAGAAAGAAAACCGGCCCAACAAGGCGCCAGAGCCAACGACCATGGCTGTCACGCCGCGTGCGACCTCATGCATCTTCGAGTGAAATGCCAGAATCTAGATCGTCACGATGCACGCGGCGCGCCAGCCACGGTCGTGGCTCATCTTTGACGTTCGGCCCAAAACCACCGCGATGCGTTCGTTGAGCATGCAGTCGATAAGACAGGACGGTGATCCGAGCGTGTTTCGTTGGTCGAGGGTTCGAGCTTCCATCGTCGGAGCTTTTGGCCTGGCTCGACTACATCGACCCGGCGCTCCGAGATGGCGAGCGGCGGAGCGTACGCGCGGTCCCGGGTTTGGTTCACCCGCAGCGTTTGTGGGAAGCCTGCTCCCGTGTTCGTTTTCCCGGCGGCGTGTTCAAGCTCGCTTCACTTCCGGTGTGTCGTTCGCTCAGCATTGCTCGAACCGTCCCTCGCCGAACAAGTCGCCAGAGCCAACGACCTTCGCCGTCACGTCTCGTGCTACCGTACGATTGATCGAAATGAAGCAGCAGAGTCCAAATCGTGATGCTGCACGAGCCGCGCCGGCGAAGGTCGTGGCTCATCTTTGACGTTGGGCAAACAAATTGCGCTCTCACGTGAAAAAGAAGGAAGATAAGCCAGCGGCACTCGACCACGCGTTGTATGAGATCGAGATGCTCGTCCATTCTCTACTCGCGCTTTGTCGTGCCGGCATTTCGCCGCGAGATGGCAGTGGATGGCTCGAGGTCTTCGCGACTCACGCTCGAAATCTGAATGAGTTTTTCGCGCCAAAGGAGTTTGGCGGCGCATACATGAAGCCCAGCCACTTTGGCGCGTGGAATCACTCCTACGTGTTCGACACTGACCTTGCGCGCCGCGCGAGCAGTCAGGTCTCTCATCTCACCTACGATCGCGAGCGTCCTGAAGAAAAGACCCCTTGGCCGTTCGAGCGTCACTTCAGTACGCTGCGGGAACCAGCCTTGATATTCTTGAAGGCGGTGCGGCAGTGTGAGCCGCTGATGGCGTATCATGCGAATCGAGCACGCACGGACGCCTTACTCGACGTTCTCCCGAAGATCCAATTCGAAGGGAATGCTCCGTGATACGCTCCCCAGACGCCCAACAAGGCGCCAGAGCCAACACCAGTGGCCGTCATGCCGCGTGCTGATTCACGAGTCTTCGAAATGAAACCGCAGAATCAAAAACGTAGCGAAGCACGCGTCACGCCGGCCACTGGTGTGGCTCATCTTTGACGTTGGGCGAGCGAGAAGATTTATGAAACCTACTTTCAAAGGACAGCGGTGTTCGAAAGGACTTCCGTTACGCGCGGTACTAAGTGCATGGTGCGGTTTGAATGAAAGGATCGCGAAAGAGTGGGGGATTGACGTGCCATGGTGGTACAACGAACGAGCCTCTCTGAGCATTTTTGCCGGAGCGATTTCTAGTACTGGTCATTTCGCGTTCGAAGAGTTTTCGAATGAGAAGCGCAAAGTGTCTCCGAAGGCTGCGAAAGGGCACCTTTCTTATAATGGACGCGTTGATCTTTACTTTTGCGTTCGCAGGAAAGATTTCATGGCGGAAGCAAAGATGTGTTGGCCAAGATGCGGTAGACTTCATCCAACCCGTCAGAGGCGAATTGAAGAGTCGCTTGCTCTTGCGTGCAAAGACATCGCGATATCTGCCCCTCATGGACAACGGCGACTAGGAATGGTGTTCGTAGCTCCACGTTGGAGGCGAAGTTTGAAGAGGGAAATCGACGCTAGAATCGAAGCTTGGATATCAAAGATAGCAGGAGTGAAGTGCGATGCGGTCGCTTGGATCTTTCCGAAAGCGACAAGAACTACCCATTCTTCTGATTTTCTCTATCCGGGTGTGGCCGTACTTATCAAAGAAGTTAAGCGCTGGAGGAGCCCAACAAGGCGCCAGAGCCAACGACCTTCGCCGTCACGTCTCGTGCTATCTTAAAGTGATCGAAATGAAGCGGAAGAATCCAAATTGTGATGCAGCACGAGCCGCGCCGGCGAAGGTCGTGGCTCATCTTTGACGTTAGCCAAACAAAACAACAGACAACACCACCATGCCTGAATATTGCCCCTTAACTGGCACACACGCCACCGGAAATGTCGGCTTCAATGAAGACATCTTACCTATATTTCAGCAGTTCGACTGCCCAGCGATGCGTTCGATATTCGACATCACAGATTGGGAATCATGCCGCCAGCGATCTGCTCAGCTGCAAGTTCGCGTCGTCGAGCGAGGAGATATGCCGCCCGGAGGCCTGCCGCAACAGCAGCGAGCTCTTGTCGCAGAATGGATAAAGGAAGGTTGTCCCAAATATCGCGCGTATCGATATGCTGCGTTTTTCTTGGAGCTAGATTCTTATACGGAGTATTACAAATATTACAACGCACCTGAGAACTACATGCCCGTCGTTCTTGAGTATTTCGATCGGCGCATGGGTGATGGAACCAAGGCAATAAATGCTTGGTGGCGATGGGTCGCCTCTCGTGGCTTCCCAGATGAAACGCATTACCGCAAAGAATTAAACGACTTTCTCGGTGTCGAGACGGTTAGGGCGTCCATTCTAAAGGTGAACAGCCTGATGGTCAGCCTTATGGAGAAGCACTTTCCAGGCGCAAACGGAGGAATCGATCTTTCAGCGTTCTCAGATGCGGTAGAATTCTTCGCTAAGGACCAGCTCCCGCCAGACGAGGATCGGAGGCAGCGTGTCAGAAGCTCTATACCACAAAGTGCGACGCCCAAGGAGCGCAAAGAGCTAGAAACCTATGCCGATTGCTATGCACGATATCACCGGATGGATGGAGAATCAATGTGGTTCAACTGGGCTGCTCACGCTGATATGGCTTTGATGATCGAGAACGATAGCGATACTGCTTCCGCTGCGAAGAAGATTCAACTGGCAGGAACGACCGTCGCCTCAGTAATCGATTTCGTTTTTCGTAAGCGTGGGAAGACTCGACCAGAGTACTCGGCTGATCCTGGGCGAGCCCTAGTTGCTATGCGCAGAGCGATGAAGCGTTTTGCTACGGATTTATCAGCGACACGAGCTGAGCTTTACACGCTTGTCAGTATTTACAGTTCACCTTCTGCATAAGCGGATAGTTTCAGATTTCTAGTGCGACAGTCTTGCCAGTCTCCAATCGGCTAACAAGGCGCTAGAGCCAACGACCACAGCCGTCACGCCTCGTGCTAACTAATCTGTTTCGAATGAAACCCCCGACTATAAATCCGAATCTCGCACGAGTCGCGCCGGCTGTGGTCGTGGCTCATCTTTGACGTTAGCCAAAGAATGAAATCCGCAGTCATCGTCCTGAACGGAGCGTCAAGCGCCGGTAAGACCAGCATAGCGAGGGCCATCCAACGTCTTTCGAAAAGCCCTGTTTTGTACGCCTCGTTAGACAACTTCACGGATATGTTTCACTGGCCTGCCATTGGTGATTTGGATGTTCAGCGGGAATGTCACCGTGTAGGCGTTTCGAATTTCCATGCGACCCTGCCGATACTCGCGTCGAGCGGGTTTGCCGTAGTCGTCGATCACGTTTTCGAACAGCATGCTTGGTTTGAGGCGACCCGAAATGCACTCAGTGCCAAGAAGACGTATTTCGTCGGCGTGCATTGTCCATTGGATGTACTTGTCGACCGTGAGAAGGCCCGTGGAGATCGTAGAGTTGGGCTCTCTCGGTGGCAGTTTGACCGAGTGCACGTTCAGAAGCCGTACGATCTTGAGGTCGACACCTCGAAGCAGTCATCGGAATCCTGCGCTTCCGCCGTAATTGATTTTGTCACGAATGCATCCAATCGGGCTAACAAGGCGCCAGAGCCAACGCCAGTGGCCGTCACGCCGCGTGCTATCGAAGGAGATTCGAAATGAAACTACGGGATGAGAAACGTAGTGAGGCACGCGGCGCGCCGGCCACTGCCGTGGCTCATCTTTGACGTTAGCCAAAGAAGCATGCGCCGCGTCCACCTGCTTTCCATCGAGGACCGCTTCCAGATTGGGCCTGCGGTGTATCTGGTCCCCGATTTTTCCGTACCCCGCGACAAGTGGGCGGACGCCGCTGAGACTGTCGCCGTCATGCGTCCGGACGGAAGTGAGTTTGAAGTAGCAGCACGGTTTCATATGGCACACTTCAATATCCGTGATCCAGCTGTTCCACTCGACAAGCGGTGGCGAATCATTGTGTCGTTCCCGGACCGAAAGAAGGAAGATTTTCCGGTTGGAAGCAGGGTCTTGGTTTCGCCGGAAATTCGCGATACCTTGCTCGCGAAGAAAACGGGCTAACAAGGCGCCAGAGCCAACGACCTTCGCCGTCACGTCTCGTGCTACCGTACGACTGATCGAAATGAAGCTACAAAATCCAAATTGTGAAGCAGCACGAGCCGCGCCGGCGAAGGTCGTGGCTCATCTTTGACGTTAGGCAAAAAAAGAACACGCTCCCCGGCAGCTACCATGCCGACCTACATCACCCTACTGCGGAAGAAAGCAAAGCGCGGAGATCAAGGGTTCCCCCGCGCTACCCTGGCTTTCTATGGTCCCGACGATAAGAAGGCGACCAAAGCTGTTCTCGGGATTTTTTTGCGCGAAGGCGACGAGGGTGCAATTCACCGCTACTTCAGTGAAGAAAAGGACGCCCGATTCAAAACGGAGATTCAGAAGGACGTTGTCGCCCGACTCCAGGAACACGAAGTCCGATCACTCGTGATGGTCGAAAAGATATTTGGATGCCCGCATGAGGAGGGAAAGGACTATCCGGGAGGCGAGGCATGCCCGCACTGTCCTTTTTGGAAAGATCGCGACCGCTTTGCCGCTCTCGAATGAAAAATCGGCCTAACAAGGCGCCAGAGCCAACAACCTTCGCCGTCACGTCTCGTGCTATCGAACGGTTGATCGAAATGAAGCAGCAGAATCCATGTCGTAAAGCAGCACGAGCCGCGCCGGCGAAGGTCGTGGCTCATCTTTGACGTTGGGCAAAAAAGCATGACTTGGTTTACGCCAGTTTCTCCGCGGTTCGCACGAGTTGTCCGCTTCGACGATGAAGGTTTCACTATCGTCGCCGGCAAGGGCAATTCAGCGCGAGTGCCATGGGATGACGTTAACGAAGTCATCGGTTTCAAGAGCGACCTTCTCACGGTCGACGAGATTTGCCTGGGATTTGGCGTTGCCACCGGCGGCGACAGCATCGCTGTTGGGGAAGAAGATATCGGCTTTGAAGAGTTTCGCGCGGAAACCGAGCGGCGATTTGGTATCGATGCAGCGTGGTTCGGAAAGATCATGAAGCCGGCATTCGCAGCGAATCGAACCATACTGTGGCAGCGCACATGAGCCAAAGGCCCAACAAGGCGCCAGAGCCAACGACCTTCGCCGTCACGTCTCGTGCTATCGCACGATTGATCGAAATGAAGCAGCAGAATCCAAATCGTGATGATGCACGAGCCGCGCCGGCGAAGGTCGTGGCTCATCTTTGACGTTCGGCAAAAGGCTCCGCGATGACTTCCTCCAGCGTACAGTCGACATGCTCAAGACGCAGCGCAGCGGAAGTTGCTGGACCTGGAATCGAGTTTCCATCTTTGGACACTTTGGCCGGACTCGACTACATCGACCCGGCGCTCCGAGATGGGAATCGGCGGAGCGTACGCTCGGTCCCGGATTTGGGTTTCCCGTCGCGCCGATTCAGTCCTTGCTTTCGTGTGCGTTCGAAGAGCCACATTTTCGACTTCGTTCCTCTGGCTCGCTCGCCATTTCCGCTGCATTGCTCTAACCGTTTTTCGCCGAACAAGGCGCCAGAGCCAACGCCAGTAGCCGTCATGCCGCGTGCTTTCTCACGAGTGATCGAATTGGACCAGAAGAATACAAGACGTAGTGCAGCACGCGTCCTGCCGGCTACTGGCGTGGCTCATCTTTGACGTTCGGCAAAAAAGGGGAAGCCGTCGCCATGATCGCAAAGAGTAGGGGCGCAAGTCTGGAGTTTACCGGAAGTCCGGTAGTCGAAGTTTTTGAGTGCGACGGCATCGACTCGAAGTGTGAGCGGCAGTTCACCGTGAAGAAGGAACTGCGCTCAGTGTCGGAAGGCCGCGTGCGTGTGATGGCGGCAGCTTGTCTGAAGAGGAAGTCCGAGGATTTCGGGCGATTCTCCCGAGCATTCTCAGCTGCCCGTCTCGATCCAAAGAAAACGCCGAACAAGGCGCCAGAGCCAACGCCGGGACCTGTCACGAGTCGTGCTCTATGGGTTTCAGAAATGGTCTCGTCACGAAAGGCACGCCTCGCGCCAGGTCCCGTCGTGGCTCATCTTTGACGTTGGGCAAGATCATGAAAGGTTGTATAAAGAAATACGTACCGGTCGAGACGTTGACCGAGGCGCTGCTACGGAAGGATCCTGTTTGGGAGTTCTGTAATGACGACGAAGCCGGAGAGACGTGTGTTCGACCCGTCAAGAAGCTTCCGGTCACTTCGGGTGACTGTCGGCTGTTTGGCTGCGAGTTCCAGTTCCGAGATGGGTCGAGGGCGTTCGGGTTTATCGGCAATCTGTCGCTCTCCGCGGCCGACAAAAATCGGCATTTCCTCACGGTTTCCGTTTTTGTTGGGAGTGAGATTTACCATTTGGCGCGATATCACGATTTCGACGTCGCGAAGCGCGGTCCGGCGACGCTCGCAAAGAAGTTCGGAAAGAAAGAGGACGATATGTTTCCGATCGCGTACGACCTTTCCGACATTGCGGCGGGCTCTGAGGAGTGCATCCGCGGTACAATTCTGAAGGAGCCGATGCAGCGACTTACGCGAGGGGAGATTATCCAACTTGCGCTGAGGCGATGAAAAATAGCCCAACAAGGCGCCAGAGCCAACGCCAGTGGCCGTCATGCCGCGTGCGACTTCACGAGTGACCGAAGTGAAACCGCAGAATCCAAAACGTAGTGAAGCACGCGTCACGCCGGCCACTGGCGTGGCTCATCTTTGACGTTCGGCAAGAAAATGAGACCGCTACGATTTTTTGACGATTGGGAGGCGGCTAAGCTCGTGGCACGCCTTCGTGGAGGTGTCGTCAAACGTTCGAACCGAGAAGGCGTATGGGTTTTCTTCCCAAGTAGCGGGCACATTTTTGACACACTCAACGACGTTGAACAGAAGTTCGTTCGCCGTTCGCGGACGTTCGGCGAAAGTTTGGAAACGATGGAGGAGATTCGGAACAGCTCGTGGATCTACTATGAAGACCTCGTTTCATCGATAGTGATGGGTAAGACCAGAATTGGGCCCGATGGTCTCGAGCAGTCTCGGAACACGACAGAAGATGATGAAGGAGAGATTGCTCGTGATGAAGATTTCGAGGTGCTCGTTCGAGATCTCGATTCGGATTCAGAAGATTTCGCGCGGTCACAGGAAGACGGTTGGTACTACTCAGATGGAGAAGAGTGATAAACGCCGAACAAGGCGCCAGAGCCAACGCCAGTACCCGTCATGCCGCGTGCTGATTCAGGAGTGATCGAAATGGAGCAGGAGAGTGCTGAGTCGAATCCAGCACGCGGCACGCCGGGCACTGGCGTGGCTCATCTTTGACGTTAGCCAAGGAAAGAAAGTGAACCTCCACGATTACATCATCGATCACTCCAGTTTTGATTGGCAGAAGCTCGTCGCCAATTGGCACTGGCGGTTACCGCCCCAGTTTACGACGTGGCTCGTGAATCGATTTGGAGATCTTTTCTTAAAGACCGACGACGGCAAGATTCACGTCCTGCGGCTGGATGACGGTTCGTTGCGTTGCTTGGCCGCTTCCAGAGACCAGTTTTGCGATCTTCTCGACCAAGGGAACAACGCGAATGACTGGCTGATGATTCCATTAGTGGACCGTCTGGTCGCTGCAGGGAAGACGCTGAGGCAGGGCGAATGCTATGCCTTTGTGCAAATTCCGATCCTTGGCGGCGATTATGTGGTTGAGAACATCGTAGTCCGCACAGCGGAGTTTCAATTCGCGGCGTTGGGCCTGATGTTCGAGCAGCTTGAAGACGTTCCGGATGGCACGAACGTCACATTCCGAATTGGAAATAAAAAATCGGGCTAACAAGGCGCCAGAGCCAACGACCTTCGCCGTCACGTCTCGTGCTACCGTACCATTGAACGAAATGAAGCAGCAGAATCCAAATCGTGATGTCGCACGAGCCGCGCCGGCGAAGGTCGTGGCTCATCTTTGACGTTCGGCAAAAGAAATGCCTATCGCAGTCCAACTCTTTCCGACGGTGCAATCGAGACCTTGTCGGGTTTGTCTGTCCCTTCAGGGCGGCAGCGTTTTTGCGGACTTTGATGTCGATGGCGATGGTCGCGTGTTTCTTCGTCGCATCTCGTTTGACGGCTACGGCTGCTGCAATGGTGAATTCAGAAGCATGACCGTAGAAGATTCACGTCAGTTTCTTGACGCGGTAGATCGCGGCGAGCTTGAGAGTCCGGAAATCGTGGCTCAGTTGCGCTCGTATTTTGCAGCGAATTCCGACCTCATTTGGAGCGATGCCCTTGAAGATCACGAGTTGCTTTAGCGCGCGGAAAAGGCCGAACAAGGCGCCAGAGCCAACGCCGGGAGCTGTCACGCCGCGTGCGATCGAAGGTGTTTCGAGATGAAGAATCCGAATGCAGTTCCGAATGAGGCACGCGGCGCGCCAGCTCCCGTCGTGGCTCATCTTTGACGTTCGGCGTTTCACGATGACCACAGAGATCTTCTCAGTGCAGCAGATGAGTCATTCGGGTTCAGAGGCTCGGACGTTTTGGCCCGGTTCGACTACATCGACCCGGCGCTGCGAGTTGGGATTCGGCGGAGCGTACGCTCGGTCCCTCGCTTGGTTCGCCCGTTGCGCTACTTCACGGCCTGCTTCTGAGTTCGTTCTGATCGGCTGCTTCCGATTTGTACGTGTGATCTGTTCGTCGTCTGCTCAACATCGTTCGCTCCAGTCTCGCCGAACCAGGCGCCAGAGCCAACGCCAGTATCCGTCATGCCGCGTGCTATCTCACGAATGATCGAAGTGGAGCAGGAGAGTGCGGTGTCTAGTGCTGCACGCGGCATGCCGGCTACTGGCGTGGCTCATCTCTGACGTTGGGCGAAATGCCTTCGCGGTGCGGAAGTCAGGGAGTGTGCGGTTTGCGCATGTAGCCAATTTGGCGAGAAGTCCAGTGCGGGCACTACCGGAATTCCGGTAGTCGAGAGCGTCGAACGTTTGGCCGAAATCGAAAGAGTAGGGATGTGCGACACCTCGATTGCGGAAGTGACGGGGCGAAGCCATCTCGACTAAAGCTAAGATTTCCGAATTGGTTTGGTTACCCCACATTTGATGAGCGATACGCAGCCTCAGTTTTCATTCGCCCAGACGCCCAACAAGTCGCCAGAGCCAACGACCATGGCTGTCACGCCGCGTGCTCCTTCACGAATCTCCGAATGAAACCGCAGAATCCAAATCGTGATGCCGCACGCGGCGCGCCAGCCACGGTCGTGGCTCATCTTTGACGTTGGGCAAAAAAGCTATGGCGGATCCCAAGAATCGCTGGCCACAGAACGTCCCCGGTGCGTTCTACGTCGATGAGCAGTGCCTCGACCACGATTGCTGCGCGACGATCGCTCCTGGACACTTTCGACGAAACGACGCCGGTGGCCATTACTACGTTTTCAAGCAGCCTTCGACGCCTGAAGAGTATTCAAAGTGCATGGGAGCTCTTGAGGCGTGTCCGGTGTGTGCGATCGGATGCGATGGCAAAAGGACATGGTGGCGCATTTGGCAGATCGGTCGCTCCCATCGATGAAGGAGAACGGCCCAACAAGGCGCCAGAGCCAACGCCAGTGGCCGTCATGCCGCGTGCTGACTCACGAATTATCGAAATGAAACTGTGGAGACAGAAACGTTGTGAAGCACGCGTCACGCCGGCCACTGGCGTGGCTCATCTTTGACGTTGGGCGGAATACCGTCGCGGTGCGGAAGCCAAGGAGCGTGCGGTTTGCGCATGGAGCCGATTTGGCGAGAAGTCCAGTGCGGGCACTACCGGAATTCCGGTAGTCGAGAGCGTCGAATTTCTGGTCGAAAGCGAAAGAGTAGGGGTGTGCGACACCTCGATTGCGGAAGTGACGGGGCGAAGCCATCTCGACTAAGGCTAAGTTTTCCGAATTGGTTTGGTGACCCCACAATTGATGAGCGATACGCAGCCTCAGTTTTCATTCGCCCAGACGCCCAACAAGTCGCCAGAGCCAACACCAGTGGCCGTCATGCCGCGTGCTGATTTAGGAGTGATCGAAATGAAACCGCAGAATCAGAAACGTTGCGAAGCACGCGTCACGCCGGCCACTGGTGTGGCTCATCTTTGACGTTAGCCAAGCAAGAGAAAGCCGAACATGTCTTTGGAACTTCGACCGAGCGAGCAGTGTTACGATACGAACCTGAAGCCTTGCTCGGCGGAAGCGTGAAGCCAATGGGTCATCATCTCTACCTTCCCGACACTACCAAGCCTCGGCACCTTCAGTTGAAGCGTCTGATCTTGGCCATTCGCGACATGAAGCTTGCCGCGACAGCGCTCAAGTCTGCCATCAATCTTTCCGAAAAGGATCCGGTCCGTAGTGCGCTTACTTCGGCAGCGATCGTTTACTATGCCCGTTCTTTCGCATCCGGGAGAAATTGGGGTTCGATTTCGGCAAAGTGGGCTAAGTTTGATTCTCCGGAGCTTACTGAGCTTCATTCGTTCATCGAACGTTGGCGCAATTCCGTTGTGGCTCACAATGACGATGAATTGAACGATGTAGAATTTATTCCGAAAGGATCATACATGGATTTCACTCCCGAAGGGAAAGGAAAACCCGTCAGACTCACCATCGCAAAGCACACCGAAATGATGCGTGCGCCGACTTTTCCATCGAAGCTGCTAGAACCATTTATGAACCTTGGTGTCATGCAGGCGACCCGTATGGGTGCCGCGGCAGATAGTGAAAGAAATATCCTATTCAGTGAATTCATTAAGCCCAGCGCGAAGAAAAGCCCGTAGCTTCAGGGTTGAAGTGCGAATGTTTTCGAATGCAAAATCGGGCTAACAAGGCGCCAGAGCCAACGACCATGGCTGTCACGCCGCGTGCTACCTCACGAACTTCCAAATGAAACCACGGAATCTAAAACGTCATACGGCACGCAGCGCGCCAGCCACGGTCGTGGCTCATCTTTGACGTTGGGCAAAAATCTATGCGCATCCGTCTCCTAAAGAAACCTGCGAATATCGCATTCGAGCGACGTCCCACGCGACACTACGTGATGAAAGCCGGGCCTGAATTCTATTCTCCCAGTATGAGTGATTTCGTCCGCGGCGAACGTGCCGAGTTCCTTTTTGGCCAAGTGCGACTTTGGGTGCTGAACAAGAAGAAGACTCGTTTGATCCATGAGTATTACATCTCCAAGCGGTTTGGCTCTGACGCCGAGTATCAGTCGGCAGCTAAGGACGGTTTTGCGGTGCTGAAAGGTGCTGAACGCGCAGCGAAGCTCTTAATCGCGCACGGTCTCGCAGAAGCCGTTGTCGAATCATGAAACGCCCAACAAGGCGCCAGAGCCAACGCCAGTGTCCGTCACGCCGCGTGCTACTGAAGGATTTTCGAAATGAAACCACAGAATGAGAAGCGTAGTGAGGCACGCGGCGCGCCGGCCACTGGCGTGGCTCATCTTTGACGTTAGCCAAAAGGACGAAACTCCGTGCCACTTCCTGAAACCCAAGTTCGTGCAGCGTTCGCAGCCGTCGGTGCGTTTTTGGAAAAACGCCGTCCTCCAGTTTCGATACGTGATAAGTTGGACTTTCGCGCGGACATTTCCGGTTCGGACGTCTTTATTGTGGAGGTGCGGCCGGATCACCTAGACAAGACCCAGAAGCGGGATACGCCGGTGGCCAAGATGAAGTGGGTTGCTGCTCGAAAAGTTTGGCGGCTATTTTGGATGCGTGCTGACCTCAAATGGCATTCTTACAAGCCGTTTCCGGAGTCAGCGGAGATCGCCGTTCTCGTCGACGTGGTGGACCGCGATTCGAATTGCTGCTTCTTCGGTTGAGGACGCAGACATTCATTTCGAATGAAAAATCAGGCTAACAAGGCGCCAGAGCCAACGCCAGTGGCCGTCATGCCGCGTGCTGACTCACGAGTTTTTCAAATGAAACTACGGAATGAGAAACGTAGTGAAGCACGCATCACGCCGGCCACTGGCGTGGCTGTTATGAGAACTGTGTAGTCAAGCGTGGAGCGTTTGGCTTTATAGATTCATTGGTTTGGAAGCTTTCTTAGAGTTACCCCAAAACTCCCGGTTTGGTGGGATGAGTCGCGGTCTCGCCAGAGGAGGGAGAGGTGATCCGGGGCGGAAGCCGCCGGGCCTAAGCTGTTATCCGTCGCTCGCGTGGATACGAGCCGCACAAGAGGACGTGTCCAGAAGAGGGATACGGCCTGCAGGGTTTTCCCGCTGGCGAGCGCAGGCCCGTCCGTCCGCACCACTCTCAGACTGCGTGCCAGAGGCACAAGCCACGTCACGGGCGGGCGGCCGGGCCGCGCTCAAAATTGGAACCGGAGAGTCAAAGAACGAAGGTGGCTAGCCTGAGCTAGGTCACGGGTTTGAAGACGAAGCCCAGTTCTGCAGCGGAGACCCGACCCGTGCGTACTCGCCACCAGTCGACGAAGAAGCGTCGCGCCAGGGCGACGGAGATCTGTTTGCCGCGATGGGTATTGGCCTCGCGGAGTTTGTCGCGGGCCCAGATGACGCCTCGATAGTTGGGTTGGAACTTGAGCAGCCGCCAAGCGGCCTCGACACACCAGAAGCGCAGGCGAGGGGAGCCGTGTTTGTCGACGGGCCCGAGTTGCCATCGTTGGCCGGTGGAATCTTCCGATGGCGAGAGGCCGATGAAGCTGCCGGCCTTTTTGCCCGACTTGAAGCGGTGCCAGTCCAGCACCTCGCGGTCGAGGACGCCGGCCGTGATGGCGCCGACGCCGACAGGAGCCGGTGGCGCTTCCGCGATGATCTCCGCTTCGACGGCATCGAGCTGCTCCTTGATCGCGGCGGCACTGGCCGCCGCCCTTTGGAGCAACCGCGCCAAAGTGGGCGGGAGATCCGGCACGAGTTTCGGCAGCACCCGCGGTCGCCACCATTCCTTCGGCAGACGATATCCCAGGGCGAGGGCCCGGCCACGGGCCGAGCGCAGGATTTGGTGCCGGGCGTCGCTCAGCGCCTCGCGTTCCCGGGCAGGCAGGCGGTGCAGTTCTTCTTCTGGCGTGGGAATCCGCACCGGGAAGAGCAGCCCGGTCCGACCGGCGCAGTGCAGCGCCAGATCGAGAGCGAGTTGACGCGAGTCGCGCTTGTCGTTCTTGCGCCGCCGACCGTGGCGCTCGAGGGAACGCGCGCGCACGACGAGGCAGTCGGCGCCGAGGGCGATCAGTTCCCGCGCCAGCGCGAAGCCGGTCGGCCCCGACTCGTAAACGCAGTGCACGCGGAAACCGTCCTTGAGCAGCTGCGCGATACGCTTTACCAAGGTCTCCCTCGACATGCCCTGCGCTGGCTTCGGACTCTCACCCGCTACGATGAACGTCACGACCTGGCGCAGATCGGCGGCGTCGATGCCGACATATACTTCCGGACGGAAAACGGCGGTCGCAGTCGCGGCCCCCGTGGAGGTGTCACTTTCGCGAACATTCTTGCACGTGTTCGTGATCATAATGGTGGTCGGGCGGAATATGCCACACGCTGTCCCGCTCGACCACCTCATGTCCTCTCATCTTTGACGTTAGCCAAAAATATGAATAACGACCTGCTGTCCCTGTATACATATTGGTGCCGAGCCGACGCGGTGAGGGTATTCATCTATTCAGATCTTCCCACTGCCCGCGACGAGTATCCGCCGTGGCTGCTCGAAATGGGAAATATGGATTCAAAGTTTCAGCGCATCTTCGTCTGGTACGCGATGCTGTACGTGGTAGTCGAAGGCTTCCAGGAACTCCGACTACAAGATGCTCAGGTAGAAGAGCTGATCCGCAGAGAGGACTACATCAGTCAGTTGAGACGGTTTCGAAATTCCATTTTTCACTTCCAAAAGGATTTTGAGACGGAGAAGTACTGGGATTTCCTAAAAGCAAAGGAGAGCGAAATCTGGGTCCGAAAACTGAACAGCGCTTTAGAAGGGTTTTTCGAACGGGTGCTCCCAATTAATCAGCACCTAGAGATACTCAAAAGGCGTCATCTCGAGGGAAATCGGGCTAACAAGTCGCCAGAGCCAACGACCACAGCCGTCACGACTCGTGCTATCGAATCCATCTCCGAATGAAACCTCCGACCAGAAATCCGAACGCGGCACGAGTCGCGCCGGCTGTGGTCGTGGCTCATCTTTGACGTTAGGCAAAAAGCGCGCGACAGCGGTCATGCAATCTGATCCAAGTTATCTAAGCCACTGGGGAGAATTGGGCACCCTGAAGAACTGTTTGGCCGGATATTTCAATCAGGATTGGGCGCTCGATTACAAATCGGTCGAAGAAGCTTGGTACGCGATTGTCCGCGAGGGAGGAGCCGATCGCCGGCTGCGGCTACTTGAGCAGCTTGATGCATTATTGCAGCGCTCCGACTCGGACGTGCACGTGCTTTTCCGCGATACCGCCGATGGCCTCTACTTTATCGATGCGAAAGATACTCGACACTGGCTTGAAGATTTCCAGCGCTTCCTGCATTCGCATGAACCGGCCTAACAAAGCGCCAGAGCCAACGACCATGGCTGTCACGCCGCGTGCTCCTTCACCCACTTCGAAATGAAACTCTGGAATCTTGATCGTCACGAGGCACGCGGCGCGCCAGCCATGGTCGTGGCTCATCTTTGACGTTGGGCAAAAACATGTGGCCGTTCACCTCTACTTCCAAACCGAAGAGTGACGAGTATCGCAAACGCCGGTGGGGCGAGCTTTGGAAGCAGCTTGTTCCACCGACAGGCGAAGCCGAAACGTGGCAGGGCGAGATAATGCGGGTCATCGCCAATGCGGAAGATGAAGCGAATCGGAATGGTTTCGTGAATTGGGACGATGAAGATGACCGCGATATCGATCTTTTCGTCGAGCGATTGTGCGGCGATTCAACCTTTGATTCGGCCACGAAGGAGAAAGTTCGGCGCTGTGCAGCTAAGATCAAGAAGGCAGGAGGCGATACGGAACTTCCGATGCCCACGAAGGAAGACTGGGACTTCATGCACTTCCGCGCCGTAGATTGGTGCGATGCGCATCCCAAGCGGATTCCGATTCGCGAGGATCAAGGCTACGTCGGACATGAGTGAAATCGGCCCAACAAGGCGCCAGAGCCAACGCCAGTGGCCGTCATGCCGCGTGCTGACTCAGGAGTTATCGAAATGGAGCTGCAGAATCAGAAACGCACCGAAGCACGCGTCACGCCGGCCACTGGCGTGGCTCATCGTTGACGTTAGGCTCTCGGGCCGAAAGTTGAATTTTAAATACCGGTAAGAACTATTCGAATCGAAAAGGATGGAAATATGAAAGCGCCAGCCAGAAATAAACAAACGTTACGCAAGCTAGAAACTTCGCTTGAGAATTTTGATGAGCTCAAAGCACGATTCGAAGATGCAGTGAAGCGTGAGCAAGAGCTACATGCGATCGTTGATCCTGCACTAGATAAGATCGCAGCTAGTATCGATAAGGAATCTGGAGAGGTTCTTATAGCAGAAGATGTGGTGCTGCCTTTAGGAAATCCTCCATTGATATTTAAGAAGGGTGCCAGTCGAGCGGATATAAGATTTGTGCTGGATGCGCTGAAGGCAGAAATAATAAGAGCTAAGGAGGAGATGGACGCGCTCTTCAGTGAGCTTGAGTCGCGGGCCAAGCATATTCAGAACCTGTCCCGAAAAGGAGGTCTCGCCAAATGAAGGCGGAGAATCATCCGATAAAGGCCAGTTCCGGCACAGCTGGCCTATTAGTAATTGTTTTGTATTTAATTCCAGAGCAGCACCGACACAGTGACGTCGCCATATATGTCACATCGACGGTCTCACCGTTCATCGTATGGGTCCAAAACTGGTGTTGGCGTAATGGAGGCGAGTTCGCAGGCAACATGCGTGCACAATTCAACGCTTGGAAGGTGGAGCGACAGCTGAAGGGGGTTTTGGAGGATCCGTTGATCAGTAGTGATCACAAGACACAGCTTCAGACTTTATACTCTAAGTCGAAGACCGACAGCCTTGTTCATAAGATAAACAGCGTTAAGGATTCTTTGTGAGTCCGATAGCTGCACCGATTGACTAAAAGCGTAGTTTCAGATGGAACTACGCCATTCCCGAATGAAAAATGGCCTAACAAGGCGCCAGAGCCAACACCAGTGGCCGTCATGCCGCGTGCGATGTCAGGTGTTTTCGAAATGAAACTGCAGAATCAGAAACGTAGTGAAGCACGCGTCACGCCGGCCACTGGTGTGGCTCATCTTTGACGTTCGGCCCAAAACCACCGCGATGCGTTCGTTGAGCATGCAGTCGAAAAGACAGGACAGTGATCCGATCGTGTTTCGTTGGTCGCCGGTTCGAGCTTCCACCGTCGGACGTTTTGGCCTGGCTCGACTACATCGACGCGGCGCTCCGAGATGGCGCGCGGCGGAGCGTACGCGCGGTCCTAGGTTTGGTTCACGCGCCGCGCCGGTGCGAAGCCTGCTGCCGTGTTCGTTTTCCCAGCGGCGTGTTCAAGCTCGCTTCAATGGCGGCGTGTCGTTCGCTCAGCATTGCTCGAACCGTCCCTCGCCGAACAAGTCGCCAGAGCAAACGACCTTCGCCGTCACGGCTCGTGCTATCGTACGATTGATCGAAATGAAGCAGCAGAATCCAAGTCGTGATGTTGCACGAGCCGCGCCGGTGAAGGTCGTGGCTCATCTTTGACGTTAGCCAAGAAAAGCCCGGCTTGCCGACAGCGTGCTTTTAAGTACGGTCGTCCCATGAGTACCGTCCAAGAAATCGAGTGCGCGATCGAAAAGCTCTCCGAAGCCGAATTGGCGGAGATTCGCGAGTGGCTGTGGGACCGTGACATCGCACAGGATGCGAGCGCTGGTCGATTGGACACACTCGCCGATGAAGCTTTGGCAGAGCATCGAAACGGAAAGACACGCAGGTTGTGACTCACTTCGCGTCCTCTCGCTTCTGGGAGCATTATGCCAAGTTGCCAGAGGGAATTCGCGTCCGAGCGGACAAGCAGTTCGCACTGCTCAAACAGAATCCGTCGCATCCTTCGCTTCATTTTAAGAAGGTAGGAAAATTTTGGTCAGCACGCGTGAATGCTGGCATGCGTGCATTGGCAGTGGAAAGCAGCGGCGACTTGATTTGGTTCTGGATTGGTGACCATCGAGAGTATGATCGAATCATAAAATCGGGCTAACAAGGCGCCAGAGCCAACGACCTTCGCCGTCACGTCTCGTGCTACCGTACGATTGATCGAAATGAAGCAGCGAAATCCCAATTGTGATGTTGCACGAGCCGCGCCGGCGAAGGTCGTGGCTCATCTTTGACGTTAGGCAAATGAAAGCCGTCGCATACCTCACGTTTGCAGTGATCACCTTTCTGGTGCTCGCGGTCATGCACGCCATTTCATACGCACGAGACATTCCGCGGGAAGCGTTCTACGGCGCCTCGGTATCTACATTCCTCCTTTGTCTCCCACTCGTCTTGTTGTTTGTGCGCGTGAAGAAGGGAGTGCCTCAGCAGGAAGCGTGGCATCGATTCTGGGAGAGCGCATTGAAGCACTGTCCGCGATGGGTCTGGGGCAGCATGACCGTCGCCTGGTGTCTCGAGATTCTATCCTTCGTGCGACCCTTCCTTGGGCACGATTTCACGCCAGCGTCGTTTCACACAGCGTGGTTACTGATACCGGCAAGCGCGGCTTTGTCCTACGCCGTCACACTCGTGCGAAGCCCGGCACCCCGAAATGCGTGAGTTCAGGATTGAAGTCGAAAGTTTTCCCGAATGAAAAATCCGCCTAACAAGGCGCCAGCAACGGTGTTGATTAAACAAGATTAAAAGCGGGATTTTTCACGAGTCGGTTGAGGAGTATGATGAGCTTCCGCATGACGGCGGTGAGCGCGAGTTTAGCGGGTTTACCGTTTTGACGCAGGCGATGATAGAACGCTTTGAGGATGGGATTGTGAACCGTCGCGGTCAGGGCGGCCATATAGAGGACGCGGCGGAGGGCGGCGCGGCCGCCGTGGATGTGGCGCTGACCCCGGTGTTGCCCGCTATCGCGGTTCATGGGTGCGACGCCGGCGAGAGCGGCGGCCTCGTTGTCACGCAGTGTGCCGAGTTCAGGCATGAGGGCGACGACGGTGAGTGCGGTGACGCGGCCGACGCCGCAGACTTGCTGGAGGCGCTCGGTCTTGGCCGCGAGGTCGGACTGGTCGGCGACGTGGGCATCGATCAGGGCATCGAGGGTAGTGAGTTGCTTCTCAAGGTGACGCTGGCGCGCATGGGAGAGCTTGAGGAGTGCGGGGAGGCGCGCGTGTTCGCGGCGGTTGATCTCATCGGTGATGAGCGCGACGAGGTCTTGGCGCGAGCGGATGAGTTCGGCGAACTCGGGCTCACCAGGGGCGGGAGCGGGATCCGGGCGAGGCTTAAGGCGGCAGCCGTACTCGCGGATGATCGTGGCATCGAGCGAGTCGGTTTTGGCGAGGCGGCCGCAGGCACGCGCAAAGTCGCGGATCTGACGGGCATTGATGGCACTGACGGCAATACCGGCCGCATGCAGCGCGAGCACCAGTGCGCGTTCGTAGCCGCCGGTCGACTCACAGACGACATGGACGGCGCCGAGGCGCTTGAGTTCGGCGATGAGGGCGGTGTGAGCCGCTGGCGCGTTGGCGGTGGACCAGAGGCGGTCGGGAAACTGGATTGCCAGGCTGAGCTTGGCGACATCCACTCCGATATACAGGGGGCAATCTTGGGCCGACATAAAACACTCCTTCTTGTTAGGCGAGCTGACGACCTTCCGGCCGCCGCTCAGGCAACGGTTCGAGTTAAGCGGCCGGTATGCCCCGCGCCGATCATGCTAGCGCACGGAGTCACTGCTCCGAGAGCCAATCGATCTGACGCGGGGCAGGCAGTGGCGGGCTGCTACCCGCCACTGCCGTTCACCGGCCAGGAGCAGCTTGCCGATGGCCTCTGCTCCTGGCCAGTGAACCTACAAGAGCCAACGCCGGGAGCTGTCACGCCGCGTGCGACCGAAGGTGTTCCGAAATGAAGAATCCGAATCCAAAACCGAGTGAGGCACGCGGCGCGCCAGCTCCCGTCGTGGCTGTTATGAGAACTGTGTAGTCAAGCGTGGAGCGTTTGGCTTTATAGATTCATTGGTTTGGAAGCTTTCTTAGAGTTACCCCAAAACTCCCGGTTTGGTGGGATGAGTCGCGGTCTCGCCAGAGGAGGGAGAGGTGATCCGGGGCGGAAGCCGCCGGGCCTAAGCTGTTATCCGTCGCTCGCGTGGATACGAGCCGCACAAGAGGACGTGTCCAGAAGAGGGATACGGCCTGCAGGGTTTTCCCGCTGGCGAGCGCAGGCCCGTCCGTCCGCACCACTCTCAGACTGCGTGCCAGAGGCACAAGCCACGTCACGGGCGGGCGGCCGGGCCGCGCTCAAAATTGGAACCGGAGAGTCAAAGAACGAAGGTGGCTAGCCTGAGCTAGGTCACGGGTTTGAAGACGAAGCCCAGTTCTGCAGCGGAGACCCGACCCGTGCGTACTCGCCACCAGTCGACGAAGAAGCGTCGCGCCAGGGCGACGGAGATCTGTTTGCCGCGATGGGTATTGGCCTCGCGGAGTTTGTCGCGGGCCCAGATGACGCCTCGATAGTTGGGTTGGAACTTGAGCAGCCGCCAAGCGGCCTCGACACACCAGAAGCGCAGGCGAGGGGAGCCGTGTTTGTCGACGGGCCCGAGTTGCCATCGTTGGCCGGTGGAATCTTCCGATGGCGAGAGGCCGATGAAGCTGCCGGCCTTTTTGCCCGACTTGAAGCGGTGCCAGTCCAGCACCTCGCGGTCGAGGACGCCGGCCGTGATGGCGCCGACGCCGACAGGAGCCGGTGGCGCTTCCGCGATGATCTCCGCTTCGACGGCATCGAGCTGCTCCTTGATCGCGGCGGCACTGGCCGCCGCCCTTTGGAGCAACCGCGCCAAAGTGGGCGGGAGATCCGGCACGAGTTTCGGCAGCACCCGCGGTCGCCACCATTCCTTCGGCAGACGATATCCCAGGGCGAGGGCCCGGCCACGGGCCGAGCGCAGGATTTGGTGCCGGGCGTCGCTCAGCGCCTCGCGTTCCCGGGCAGGCAGGCGGTGCAGTTCTTCTTCTGGCGTGGGAATCCGCACCGGGAAGAGCAGCCCGGTCCGACCGGCGCAGTGCAGCGCCAGATCGAGAGCGAGTTGACGCGAGTCGCGCTTGTCGTTCTTGCGCCGCCGACCGTGGCGCTCGAGGGAACGCGCGCGCACGACGAGGCAGTCGGCGCCGAGGGCGATCAGTTCCCGCGCCAGCGCGAAGCCGGTCGGCCCCGACTCGTAAACGCAGTGCACGCGGAAACCGTCCTTGAGCAGCTGCGCGATACGCTTTACCAAGGTCTCCCTCGACATGCCCTGCGCTGGCTTCGGACTCTCACCCGCTACGATGAACGTCACGACCTGGCGCAGATCGGCGGCGTCGATGCCGACATATACTTCCGGACGGAAAACGGCGGTCGCAGTCGCGGCCCCCGTGGAGGTGTCACTTTCGCGAACATTCTTGCACGTGTTCGTGATCATAATGGTGGTCGGGCGGAATATGCCACACGCTGTCCCGCTCGACCACCTCATGTCCTCTCATCTTTGACGTTAGCCGGAAGAAAGACTTCGCGATGCGCAGCTCACGTGGAGATTCGCTTGGTTCGAGTGCGGTGAGATCGGTGGCTCGCTGGTGTGATAACGGAGTTTCCGAAAAGAAAGTTCGCGGTTTCAGACTTGTGGGTGTCGAAGTTGTGGTGTCGAAGCCCAGATGAGAGCGAAGCTCGCAGCTCCAGCGAAGTGGCCCGAGGTGATTTCACAGGAAAGCACGCTTTTCATCTCATGCCGCGGGTTACGTGTGCAGTCGGCTAACAAGGCGCCAGAGCCAACGCCGGGACTTGTCACGCCTCGTGCGATGGAATCTGCTTTCGAAACGAAACGGCGGAATGGAAGTAGTGATGCGGCACGAGGCGCGCCAAGTCCCGTCGTGGCTCATCTTTGACGTTGGCCAAACTGAAGGCATCGATGTGAAGCACGCAGGGCGAGGCGCTCAGTTCGGACGCCGCGAGGTGGAGTTGAGTCCTTGGAGAACGGATTCGATCCGAGGCTCGAGAGTAGATCGCTTTCGCTCCGAGGCCTCTGGGTTCGGCTGCTTCAGGGTTGAGCGTTCGATCCGATTCGCAGCCTGCGGGGTGAGCGAAATTTCGGAGTCCGAAGTTGAGTCACGGTGCAGGCACGCAATTCATCTTGGGCGGTGCGCCACGTCTGCGTTCCGGCCAACAAGGCGCCAGAGCCAACGCCGGGACTTGTCACGCCTCGTGCGATGGAATGCACTTTCGAAATGAAACGGCGGAATAGAAGTCGTGATGCGGCACGAGGCGCGCCAAGTCCCGTCGTGGCTCATCTTTGACGTTGGGCAAAGAATGAAAGCCGCAGCGATAATCACTTTTCTCCACCTCGTAATGCCCTGTGCTGTCATGGCCACCGAAAACGTTAAATCCGTAAGAAGCGAAGATCCTGAGATGTTTGCGGCCATCAAAGAAGCACGGGATTCATTTAGAAAGTTCCTCGATGCGTTCGTGGCTCCGAAGGAGAAGCAGTCAGCGTTCTTGGTTAAGATCGCATTTACCAAGGACGAAACCGTCGAGCACATCTGGCTCGCGGACCTCAATTTGAACGGGCCTAAACCGAGTGGCGTGATTGCGAATCCGCCGTTGCGCAAGGACCTCAAGTTTAAACAGCGCGTAGAGATCGATTTTACCTACCTTAGTGATTGGATGTTCATCGAAGATGGAATCCTCATCGGTGGATTCACGACTCGTCTGCTCCGAAAACGAATGACACCAGATGAGCGGCGGAAGAACGATGAAGCGTCGCCTTATCGCTTCCAGTGACCGAAAAAGATGGCCCAACAAGGCGCCAGAGCCAACGTCGGGAGCTGTCACGCCGCGTGCGACCGAAGGTGTTTCGAAATGAAGAATCAGAATCCTGTTCCGATTGAGGCACGCGGCGCGCCAGCTCCCGGCGTGGCTCATCTTTGACGTTGGGCGAAATACCGTGGCGATGCGCACATCAGGGAGCAGATGTTTCGAGGTGGCAGCTGCGGGTGATTCGGCTGCGTGGTGGAAAGTGTCGAGAGGTTTGACTACCGGAATTCCGGTAGGCGAGGGCGTTGAAGGTGAATGGTGTCCGAAGAAGACTTTCCCAGTCCACCCGATGAGAAATGGTTTTGAGGAATTCCTGGCTGTGCAGTCGATGGCGGCAGCTTTGCCCGAAGAGCCGCAGCGTTTATCGAGCCTTCAATCTGCATGTTTCTCAGATCAGTTCTCGAGCAGTTCCCAGACGCCCAACAAGGCGCCAGAGCCAACACCAGTGGCCGTCATGCCGCGTGCTGATTCAGGAGTGATCGAATTGAAACTGCAGAATCAGAAACGTAGTGAAGCACGCGTCACGCCGGCCACTGGCGTGGCTCATCTTTGACGTTGGGCAAAAAAATGAACGTGCTACTCGGACTTCTCCCATCCGTATTAGGCGCGGCGCTCGCCGTGTGGTTCATCCTTTGGATCAGAAAGCGGCGCCGCGAAGCAGGCCATCATGACGAGGAGTGCGATAGTTAGCAGCACTGAGAAAGCTGACGTGTTGCAGAAGAACTGGCTTGGGCAATTGTCCGGCGCATTACCCGATGAAGAGATGCTTTTCCGAATTTAAGAGAGCCTGCGCCTGGCGCACGAAGCGACTTGGCGAGAAGTCCAGTGCGGGCACTACCGGAATTCCGGTAGTCGAGGATATCGAACCTTTGGTCGGAATTGAAAGAGTAGGGGTGTGCGACACCTCGATTGCGGAAGTGACGGGGCGAAGCCATCTCGACTAAGGCTATGTTCTCCGAATTGGTTTGGTGACCCCACAATTGATGAGCGATACGCAGCCTAAGTTTTCATTCGCCCAGACGCCCAACAAGGCGCCAGAGCCAACACCAGTGGCCGTCATGCCGCGTGCTGACTCACGAGTTGTCGAAGTGAAACCGCGTAATCCGAAACGTAGTGAAGCACGCGTCACGCCGGCCACTGGCGTGGCTGTTATGAGAACTGTGTAGTCAAGCGTGGAGCGTTTGGCTTTATAGATTCATTGGTTTGGAAGCTTTCTTAGAGTTACCCCAAAACTCCCGGTTTGGTGGGATGAGTCGCGGTCTCGCCAGAGGAGGGAGAGGTGATCCGGGGCGGAAGCCGCCGGGCCTAAGCTGTTATCCGTCGCTCGCGTGGATACGAGCCGCACAAGAGGACGTGTCCAGAAGAGGGATACGGCCTGCAGGGTTTTCCCGCTGGCGAGCGCAGGCCCGTCCGTCCGCACCACTCTCAGACTGCGTGCCAGAGGCACAAGCCACGTCACGGGCGGGCGGCCGGGCCGCGCTCAAAATTGGAACCGGAGAGTCAAAGAACGAAGGTGGCTAGCCTGAGCTAGGTCACGGGTTTGAAGACGAAGCCCAGTTCTGCAGCGGAGACCCGACCCGTGCGTACTCGCCACCAGTCGACGAAGAAGCGTCGCGCCAGGGCGACGGAGATCTGTTTGCCGCGATGGGTATTGGCCTCGCGGAGTTTGTCGCGGGCCCAGATGACGCCTCGATAGTTGGGTTGGAACTTGAGCAGCCGCCAAGCGGCCTCGACACACCAGAAGCGCAGGCGAGGGGAGCCGTGTTTGTCGACGGGCCCGAGTTGCCATCGTTGGCCGGTGGAATCTTCCGATGGCGAGAGGCCGATGAAGCTGCCGGCCTTTTTGCCCGACTTGAAGCGGTGCCAGTCCAGCACCTCGCGGTCGAGGACGCCGGCCGTGATGGCGCCGACGCCGACAGGAGCCGGTGGCGCTTCCGCGATGATCTCCGCTTCGACGGCATCGAGCTGCTCCTTGATCGCGGCGGCACTGGCCGCCGCCCTTTGGAGCAACCGCGCCAAAGTGGGCGGGAGATCCGGCACGAGTTTCGGCAGCACCCGCGGTCGCCACCATTCCTTCGGCAGACGATATCCCAGGGCGAGGGCCCGGCCACGGGCCGAGCGCAGGATTTGGTGCCGGGCGTCGCTCAGCGCCTCGCGTTCCCGGGCAGGCAGGCGGTGCAGTTCTTCTTCTGGCGTGGGAATCCGCACCGGGAAGAGCAGCCCGGTCCGACCGGCGCAGTGCAGCGCCAGATCGAGAGCGAGTTGACGCGAGTCGCGCTTGTCGTTCTTGCGCCGCCGACCGTGGCGCTCGAGGGAACGCGCGCGCACGACGAGGCAGTCGGCGCCGAGGGCGATCAGTTCCCGCGCCAGCGCGAAGCCGGTCGGCCCCGACTCGTAAACGCAGTGCACGCGGAAACCGTCCTTGAGCAGCTGCGCGATACGCTTTACCAAGGTCTCCCTCGACATGCCCTGCGCTGGCTTCGGACTCTCACCCGCTACGATGAACGTCACGACCTGGCGCAGATCGGCGGCGTCGATGCCGACATATACTTCCGGACGGAAAACGGCGGTCGCAGTCGCGGCCCCCGTGGAGGTGTCACTTTCGCGAACATTCTTGCACGTGTTCGTGATCATAATGGTGGTCGGGCGGAATATGCCACACGCTGTCCCGCTCGACCACCTCATGTCCTCTCATCTTTGACGTTGGGCGGAATACCGTCGAGGTGCGGACGCCAGGGAGCGTGCGGAGTGCAAATGAAGCCGATAGGGCGCGAAGTCGAGTGCGTGCACTACCGGAATTCCGGTAGTCGAGAAGATCGATCGTTTTGCCGAAGTGGAAACGATCTGGGGTGTGCGACACCTCGATTCCGGAAGTGACGGGGCGAAGCCATCTCGACTCCGTCTCAATGCTTCCCTAGTTGGTTTCGTAACCCCAAATCCGATGTGCGATTCGCAAGCTCAGTCTTCATTCGCCCAGACGCCCAACAAGGCGCCAGAGCCAACACCAGTGGCCGTCATGCCGCGTGCTGACTCAGGAGTTATCGAAATGGAGCTGCAGAATCAGAAACGCACCGAAGCACGCGTCACGCCGGCCACTGGTGTGGCTCATCTTTGACGTTGGGCGGAATACGTTCGCGATGCGCACGTCAGAGAGCAGATGTTTCGGGGTGTCGGCTGCGGGTGATTCGGCTGCCTGGTGGAAAGTGTCGAGAGGTTTGACTACCGGAAATCCGGTAGGCGAGCTCGTTGAAGGTCACGAGTCGCCGAACCAGGTTGCGCCAGTCCAATCGATGAGAAAGCGCTTTGAGGATTTCGAACCTGTGCGTTTGATGGCGGCAGCTTTGCCCCAAGAGGCGCAGCGTTGTCCGAAGCTTCAATCTGCGTTTTTCCAAGTTCAGTTCTCGAGCAGTTCCCAGACGCCCAACAAGTCGCCAGAGCCAACGCCAGTGGCCGTCATGCCGCGTGCGACTTCAGGGGCGACCGAAATGAAACTGCAGAATCAGAAACGTAGTGAAGCACGCGTCACGCCGGCCACTGGCGTGGCTCATCTTTGACGTTCGGCAGAAGAATGAATCCGATGCTTCCTCACGCTAAGAGCGTTCGACCTGGCGACGACCGCGCGAAGATCAAGCGCGTGATTGTCCAACGCGCATTGTGCGGAATGGCGAACGATACGAAGTGGGATGAGTTCATCGATGCAATGCGTGCTCACGAGGGATGGAAGCCGAGTTACCGCTGCAAGTGCGTCGATGGTGCACCTTCGTCTTGGGATACCGAGTGGTTCTACCACTTGCCGTTTCCGATGATTTCAGTCGAGTGGCTGGACATCGCTTTTATCGTCGAAGAGAGAAGGAATTGGTTAGTCGCACCTGAAGTGACCGACCAGTCCGAGTGGATTGAGGCGCTCTTGAAGAAAGTCGGCCTCGATTATCGGAAAGGAAGAAGCATGATTCGCATTTTCGGGTATAGCCCGCGTAGCGAAGATCTCTTCGACGAATGAAGAAAAAGCCGAACAAGGCGCCAGAGCCAACGACCATGGCCGTCACGCCGCGTGCTACCTCACGAATACCGAAATGAAACCCCAGAATCAAAAGCGTGATGTCGCACGCGGCGCGCCAGCCACGGTCGTGGCTCATCTTTGACGTTGGGCAGAATATGAAAGCGTTCCCGATTCTACTCGGCGGGCTTCTTGCGATTGTCGTGCCTGCGTTTGCGGGAGCCCCTGAGCCGTGGTTGGCGTCGCCTCCTGTGGCAATGATCGCCAGTAGAAATATGGTCATCCCCGCGACTGACCACTACGAGGTAGTTGCCTCAATGAGAGGAAATGCCGAAAGCGAACTCCAGAAGAAGCAGTTCGTAGTTCTTTCGGAGGCCCAAGCGCGAAAGTTCACTGGCATTTACTATTCGTGCCCAAAAGGGAAGCGCCCGTTTTTGGTGCGAGCCCTCTTTGGATATGCCGGCACCGGTGCATTCTACGTCTATCGCTCGGGACGAGAAATTTGCGTGGCGCACGAATCTCTCGGGACGGAGTTTTTCTCAGCTCGAAGTGCGTTGGTGGTAAATCTAGATTCCGAGCCGACCGCGATCTATGTTAGCGTTTCGATCATCCAGTAAAAAAAGCCCAACAAGGCGCCAGAGCCAACGACCATGGCTGTCACGCCGCGTGCTACCTCATGAATCTCGAAGTGAAGCCGCAGTATCCAAATCGTCACGCCGCACGCGGCGCGCCAGCCACGGTCGTGGCTCATCTTTGACGTTAGCCAAAAAACATGCGCTTTGCTGCGTCAGCACTTCTCGGAGGAGTTACTTCGCTTCTGGTCTTCAGCGCGCTTTGGAATACGTTCGTCGTCACGCATCACGACTACGGCAGCGACTCCCGCGTATCCCAGCTTTTCGGCACTACCGTTTTCTTCAGCGCAGTTCTGTTTCCACTGATTCTTACCATTGTGTTGCTCTGTGCCTTGCTGGTCGAGTTTACGATTGTTCGAACGAAGCGGCGCGCGGTGACAGCTTGGAGGTTTTCCGCTTGGTTCCTGGGCTTTCTCGTAGCGGCATTGCTTGTTCTCGGCTCTGCAGCCCCCGAACGTCTAGTGGCAGTTGCGCTGTGTGGGGGTGCATCTGCTCTCGCCAGCGCAGCGACGTTTGCAAAGTTTGCCCCTAATTTATCGAGGAAAGAAACGGGCTAACAAGGCGCCAGAGCCAACACCAGTGGCCGTCATGCCGCGTGCGATGTCACGAGCAACCGAAATGAAACCGCAGAATCCAAAACGTAGTGAAGCACGCGTCACGCCGGCCACTGGTGTGGCTCATCTTTGACGTTAGCCAAGAAAAGCCGACGTTGACCGGAACGAACTTGTCCCCAACTTCCACGGTATGGCGCTCGCACAATTTCCTGAACTCCGAAAGTTACCCAAAGGTCAGAAGTTGAAGCTCGCGGAAGAGTTGTGGTGTGCGGCGGTCGACGATTCTGCGCCGGTTAGCGCTGAGCACCGAAGTATTCTGGATTCACGCTGGAAGGCGTATCGTGCAGGCAAGACCGAGCGAATCTCGTTGTCCGAGTTGAATCGCCGCTTGGCGCGCAAGTGAGAAGCCAGCCGGTTGAGTTTCTTTCGGTCGTAGAAAGTGACCTTCGTTACGCGTACGACTACTACGATTCCTGGCAGTCAAATGGCAGCGCGGTGTTTCGTGATCGTTTTCACGAAACGGTGTCTTGGATCGAATGGAATCCTGAGATGTTTCCGAAGAAACACAGATTTTTTCATCGGGCGATAATTCGCCGGAGTTACTTCGGTATCTTTTTCGCGGTTGAACCCGAAATCACCACGGTCGTGGCTGTTCTCGACATGCGCCGAGATCCCCGAGAAATCCGAAGAATGTTGTCAGATCGAAGTACCTCAAGCGGCTAACAAGGCGCCAGAGCCAACGACCATGGCTGTCACGCCGCGTGCTCTCTCAAGAGTTTCCGAATGAAACTCCCGACTCCAAATCGTCAGGCTGCACACGGCGCGCCAGCCACGGTCGTGGCTCATCTTTGACGTTAGCCTAAGAAAACCACGCCCACGGTGTCTTCTAATCGTATGAGAAGCTGTTTTCTCGCATTCGTTGCTATCGGTAGTCTTTTGGCTGCGCCCGCCGCTGTTGGCGCCGACACGCCGGCCAAGCACCTATCCGACATTGTCCAGGAGGCGGACTCCGTCACTATCGAGTTCTATTCTCCGTCTGGGAAAGATGAAGTAGCGTTTGCTGATAAGCAGTGGCTCGAACGTTTGGCCGGCGTGCTTGAGCGCAGCTCCTATACCGCGCAAGGTCACTGTTTCTGCACTTCCTACCCGCAGATCCACCTTTACCGAAAGAATGAGAAGATCGGTACGCTCAGCGTGCATCATGGCATAAAGCTACGCGCATATGTGAGCCGAGTTTCTGGCGACTTCTTGGTCGGTGCAGCGGTTGGCAAAGCAATCGTAGACTTGGCCATTGAAAAGAAAAAGGGCTCACAAGGCGCCAGAGCCAACGACCATGGCTGTCACGCCGCGTGCTATCTCATGAATCTCGAAATGAAACCTCCGACTCCAAATCGTCATGCCGTACGCGGCGCGCCAGCCATGGTCGTGGCTCATCTTTGACGTTCGGCAAAAATCTTGCGGACACGTTGGGTCGAATGTAAGAGGACGTCATGAACTATCAGGATCGAATCACCGTCGAGGCCGATAAGCGGGGAGGGAAGCCGTGTATCCGAGGTCTCAGAATCACGGTCTACGACGTGTTGGACTACCTTGCGGGGGGGATGACGGTTGAGGAGATTCTCGAAGATTTTCCCGATCTCACCCGTGATGATATTTTGGCCTCGATCGCTTTTGCCGCCGATCGCGAGCGGCGTCTGTTCAGTCGACCTGCCGCATGAAGTTTCTCTTCGATGAGAATCTTTCGCCGAAGCTCGTTCTATTGTTGGCGGACATTTACCCCAACAGTCTCCACGTCCGTGATGTCGGCCTCGAGAGTGCTGCTGATCCCGCCGTTTGGAAGTACGCGACTCAGCATGGAATGACGATCGTTTCCAAAGATGAAGATTTTCATCATTTGAGCTTTCTGCGTGGAGCACCCCCGAAGGTGATTGGAATACACACAGGCAATTGCTCTACGAAGATCGTTGCTCAGTTACTCCGTGATAGGCGTCCGCAGGTCATGAAATTTGATGCAGACTTGGATGCCTCATTTCTCGTGTTACCGTAGTCGCCTAGTATCAGGTTTGAAGTGCGACAATAGTATATAGGATGTTATACGATTTAAAGGTAGCCGATAGGTCGCTTCCGAGGACAGGAGCCGAAGAGCTTGCCGCAGGAAGCGACCTATCGGCGGGTGGGAAGGATGGACTGGTAGTAGACATCGTGAGGGGAGAGGAAGCCGTGGCGTTTGCGGGGGCGGTGGTTGAGCTTAGCGGCGATCAGCTCGCACTCGGCCTGAGTAAGACCGGTGAGGCAGGTGCCTTTGGGGAGGTACTGACGGACGAGCCCCTTGGTGTTTTCGTTGGTGCCGCGCTCCCAAGCGTGATGAGGATTAGCGAAGTAGACCTTCGTCCCGAGGAGGCGCTCGATATCTTTGGAGCCATGGAACTCGGAGCCGTTGTCGGTGGTGATGCTATGCACAGGGTGCAGCTCGCCGAGCAGCAGCCGGACCGCACCGCGCGTGGCTTCCTCAGCGGTTGCGCCAGGCAGTTTGGCGATGCGGATAATACCAATCGCCGTTATTAATTAGACTTTAGGTTGGCGCGCCAGCGTTTACGCCGTCGAGTAGCCAGCCGCGGCCAATCAACTCCGCGACGCGGGCGCTCTCGGTGCGCCACGGTCGCAGCGCGGCGAGCAGATGATCTTCGAGGCGGCGCAGGCTCGGATAGAGCCGATTGCAGATTCGGTCCTTCACGAGGTCACCGAGTTTCGCGACCGGGTTGAGTTCTGGGCTGTAGGGCGGCAGGGGCAGCAGTCGGACGTTCTTGGGCAACCGCGGATCCGCGACTGGCAGGTGGAAGCCGGCCTGGTCTTGGATCACGACATGCAACGCCGCCGGGTCCGTGGCGCCGAGCTGTTGAAGAAACAGCGCATGCACGTCTTGGTCGATGCACGGGGTGAACAGTAGTTCCAGGCGGTTGGCGCCATCGACTTCCAGCGCCTCGTGGAGGTAGCCCCACTGATAACGCGTCGCATACGGGGCGTGCACGCGGACCCCGCGTTGGCCCCAGACCCGACGGATCACGGGCAACAAGCCATAGCGGTGCTCATCGAGCACCCACAACCGCACCGGTTGTCCGGTGCGCGCGGCCGGACCGGCGAGCGCTTCCAGTTTCAGGGGCAGTTCGACTTTGAAGGCCGCGGCTTTCGCGGGATCCTTTTCGCATGGCTCTTGCGGGGCACTTTGAGCTTACCGCCCAACCGGCGCAGCACCTTGAGGGCACCGCTCTCACTGAGGGTTTTGCGGGTGCGCTTCTTAATCCAAGCTTGGGCGTCCTTCGCTCGCCGGAACTGCCCGGCGGCCAACCGTTCCAGGAACTCGGTTTGCACGGCCCCACGCACGGCCGGCCGGTTTCCCGGCGCCTTGCCCCGCTGCAGCAGAGCGGCCACGCCGCCGGCGACGACCTTGTCCCGATACGTGAACACCGTCTGCCGCGACACATCCGCAATCTTCATGATCTCCGCCACCGTCAGTTCGTGCTGCGCGATCAGCCGCACCACCAGCAGCCGCCGCCGCGCCCAGTCCGGCTGGGACTGCGTCCACGCCGCCTCAATCTGTGCCACCACTTCCTCGCCCAGTTTCGGTAGAGTTCTCGCCATGCCCCCGGACTGCTCCAAAGCGACCTGCTTGTATAGTCTAAATGTTAGAGGCTGTTGGTATAAGACCGCTCTTACGCTCCACCAGCGTCAGGACGCAGGCTTTGCCCTTCCCATGCACGGTGTCTCCTTCCCAGTCGCCGCACCGCAGTCGCTGCGCCACAATTTCCGGTCTGACGCCGATCATGGTTTTACCGGTGAGCCGGCCCCGACTGTCCTTCCGGCCGTAGCGTTTGCGCCGCCGCTTGCGAGCGCCTCGCAGGTGCCGCCAAAGCGTTCCGTTCCGAGCCTCGTCCGCCCAGATGTGAAGATAGATCGTCTCGTGACTCATGACCGGCCTTCCGTCCCGCTTGAACATCCCCACGACCTGTTCGGGGCTGATCTCCTGCCGCAGGTGCTCTTCCACTGCCGCAAAGTCGGACGGCCCGTATCGGCGGTTACGGCGCGAGCGGCTTCTCCGGCCGTTCGTCATCTCGACCGCGAACGAGGGTCGATACGCTCCGTCGTAGGGCGTCGCATTGCGCTTCACCTCGCGCGCAATCGTGCTCGGATGGCGTCCGAGCTCCTCGGCGATCTGCCGTGCCGAACGCCCCGCCTGCCGCAGCGCCGCGATTTGATATCTTTCCTCCGTACTCAGTTGATCATAACCCATCGGCTAGAAGTGTCGCACTTACTTCCTGAATCCAAGTGGCCCAGCAAGAAGTGAGGGCAATCTAAGCCACGGGATCCAAGCGAGTCAGCTTCCGAATCAAAATCGGGGTCTTGCCGGTGGCGAAGGTGACTCTTAGCGTTTTGATCATGTGCGCATCTTCCAAGCCAGGCACACCCGTGGCATACCTCGCAGCGCTCGCCGAGCCGCGTCGTGCCGAACTGATATCGTTGGATGCAGCGATTCGAAAAGCTGCGCCGCAGCTCAAGCGTCACATGGCCTATTCCGGAACGATGATCGGGTATGGTCTGTATCACTACAAGTATGCGAGTGGCCGGGAAGGGGATTGCCCCGTTGTGGCTCTCTCGAGTCGTGCCCAGTACATTAGTCTTTACGTGACTGGATGCCGGAATGGAGAGCACATTGCGGAAGCCGCGAAAGCAAGGCTCGGAAAAGTATCGGTGGGAAAGACGTGCATCCGGTTTAAACGTCTCACCGATCTCAATCTTGAAGCTGCGCTCGAACTGGTTCGCGAAGCTTCGGCGCTCATCAATAGTGGAAGCACGGATTTCTCGTTGTGATTATAGTTGGAAAGCCGCCCCAAAATAGCGTCCAAGGCGGCACCTTCGCGGTCACGCCGGACGTGGTCCCGGCTTGTCTCTGACGTTCGCCACCCAAACGCATCGCCACGGTCGCGCTCCTGCCGTTGCCAGACTCAGACTTCACGCGGAATTCATCGCCACTTCATGTTCGATTCACTGGACTGCGCCATCCTCACCGCCCTCAAGGCTAAACCATGAAAAGTTACTCCGCGTTATTGGTGCAGATTGCCGTTGTGCTCATCGGTATCGGCACTCTTGCCCTCATGCTATGGGAGCCTCACCTGGAGGGAAGGAACGCCCACGCCACGATTGGGGAGATTTATTTCCACGATCCGTTTTTGGCCTTTGTGTATGTGGGGTCCGCGCCGTTTTTCTTGGCGCTTCATCGGACTTTCAGCTTGTTCGGACACGTCCGGAAAACGAAGGCGTTCTCTCAGGTGACCGTTGATGCGCTGATGTTCATCAAGCATTGCGCCATAGCCATCATCGGTTTTGTGGCGGTGGCCGCGTTTCTTATCATCATTTTCGGCGACATGGAGGACCGGCCGGCGGGGATTGTCATGAGCGTTTTCGTTATTCTTGCATCGATGTTCATCGCTGCCGGGGCGGCAATGTTGGCACGCTCCCTGCAAATATCTTTGAGTCGGTCCGACGCCAGCGAGGGCTGACTGTTGGTAGAGGGCTGCGTGCAGGTCGACAACATGCCGGCGAAAAGCCGTCTCGCCGAGGGCGGGGCAAGCCAACGGCGTGGCTCAAATCTGAAGCGGGGCAAGATAGCGAGTCGTACAACGTTCCTCGCGAATTCTGAAGTCACGGGCTTCACCGACGTTCATTTCAATAGCGGCGATCGGCCGAAACATCAGACGGAAGCCGCGCGCGAGGTCGGTGTCGGGCTCATGGTTTGAGCAACGGACGGGTGTGGCTCGAAACGGTGGGAAACCTCGGCCGGTTCGTAGCGGTGGTCGCCAAGATTCGCCCATGATCGGGCAAGGGGCGCGCAGCCGAATCTACCGTCGGGTATAGAGTACGGACATGCACCTGTCGAATCACGTCGCTGTTGCGCAGTATCCCCGGAGTACCCGTCGGGTGGTGGCGGGCGCTTGGCTGTTGATCGCGGTGAAGTGCGGTCTCATCTGGTGGGCCGTCGGCCACTGGCACATGCCGTTTCATCCGCTGTGGGTGGTGGGACCGACGCTCGCGTTTGCCGGACTCGCGACCGGTTTGTGGCTGACGCATCGCGACGAGTGATCGACGCATCATTCGGGGATTGTCAGACAGAACCGGGACGCTTCTTGTCCCGCTGCGTCGCTTTGTTTGCACCCCCATCACCATGCCCAAATTTGTCATTGAACGCGAAATCCCCGGAGCCGGAAAACTGTCCCGCGAACAGTTGCAGGGCATCTCGCAAGCCTCGTGCGGCGTCCTCAGCAAGCTCGGACCCCAAATCCAGTGGGTCGAGAGCTTCGTGACCGACGACAAAGTCTACTGCATCTATATCGCCCCGAATGAGGCGATGGTGCGCGAGCACGCACGGCAGGGCGGCTTCCCCGCGAATCGCGTGTCCGAGGTGAGGGCGAAGATCGATCCGACGACGGCGGAAAAAGTCTGATCCGCCGCCGCTTCATTCGCGCTCGAGCACGCGGTTTTCAATCGGGACGTCTCCGCCGCGAATGAGCGAACCGTTGTTTCCGTCCGGTCCGTGGATTGGTTTCTATACCTATCCCGAGCAGCGGTCGCGTTACCTGATGGATCTTCTCCTGGAGTTCCAGGGTGGCGTGCTCTCCGGCGAAGGTGCCGACGGCATCGGCCTGTTTGGAATTTGCGGACGCTATCACGTCTCGCTGGGCGAATGTTCCTGGACCAAAACCTATTTCGGCAGTCACACGATTGCCTATGCCGGTTATCGGGAAAACAAGGGCATCTGGGGCACTTGGACCAATGAGGAAACGACAGGTGGCTTTCACATCTGGCCGCTCGGCGGCAACGCGCTGGCCGTGCACCGCAAGGTCGAAGTGGCAGCGCGTCCGCGACTGGCGCCCGTGCCGCTGACGCCCGCCGGCGCCCCCGCGGAAGTCGTAGTCGGAGCGGGGCGCGGCTCGCCTACGGCAGCAGTGAGTCGGCGACTCCATGGATATCGCTGAACTGACCGCCCAGGCTATGGCGTTGCGCGATCGTTTCGCTGCGGCCAATCAGGTCCGCGGCGTGCAGCCCTGGACGCGCGAGGACGTCATGCAGGGCTTCGTCGTGGATGTCGGTGACCTCATGCGGCTGGTGATGGCGCACAACGGCCGGCGTGCGGTCGACGATGCTTCCGACAAGCTGGCGCATGAACTCGCCGATTGTCTCTGGAGCGTGTTGGTGCTCGCGCAGCTCTACGGGGTCGACCTGGAAGCCGAGTTTGGACGCATGGTGACGGAGGCGTCGGCCCAGCTGGCGGGCAACACGTCCGTGAGCCGGCCGCCGTCCGAGACGCCGTGGCCGCTCACACGGCGATCACTGAAGGCGCGGGCGAGCGGGAAACGCTGTAACTTTGCGCGAAGTGCGGGGTTCTTCCTTTGCAAGGAGAACGCCCATGAAAACGCTGCTCACGCTTCTGGTCTGGCTGGTGTTGTTGGTCCTGTGCTGGCCGCTCGCGCTGCTGGCGCTGGTTGCCTGGCCGTTGATCTGGTTGCTCGCCCTTCCGTTCCGCCTTGTGGGCGTGGTGTTCGAAGGGCTCTTCGCGTTCTTGAAGGCCTTATTTCTCCTGCCGGCACGGCTCCTAGGTCTGCGGGTTTAGCAGCCGTCCGCCGATCCCTCAGGGGGCGAGGAGAAAGTCGGCGGCGCGGGCCGGATAGTTTTCTCCGGCTTTTGACGGCGCCTTCGCCACGGCTTCAATCAGGGGGCGCAGTGACGCCGGCCGCGCGGGCAGGTTCGTGAGGTAGTTCAATGCCTCCAGCTTGACCTCCGCCGGTTGGTCGTCGCCCAGCAGTGCGCTAAACACCGGCCAGGCTTTGTCCCCGTTGCCGTGGCGCGCCACTGCGAAGGCGGCCGCAAGTCGAACGGAGGGCGTCGGGTCAGCCAGCAGCGGGGTCAAATCTGCGCTGAACGAGGGCGGAGAACGCAGCGCCGCAATCGCACCCCAGAAACGCACGGTCGGGAGCGGGTCGCGCAAGGCCGCCTGCAAGTCGCGGGTGGCCGGCGTCGGGGCCAGCTGCAGCCGGTCGATGGTGTCGAGGATTCGTGCGAGCGGATACGCGGCGTCATCGCGGCTGAATTCGACCGGCGAGCGCGCGCCCGACAGCTCGCGCAGGATCGCCTCGGGCATGAAACCGGTGTCGCGAATGCGGAGCAGGTGCGCGCGATTGGCGGCGCGGAAACGGGCGAGCGTGGCGCGGTGCGCCGGCTCGGTCGCGAGGTTGCGCACGTTGTCCGGATCCGCGCTGCAGTCGAAGAGTTGCTCGGCCGGCTTGGGCTGGAAGAACGAGGACTGCACGGCGTTCAGCTTTCCTTCACGCCGCAACCGGTCCCACTCCCTCATGGCGGACATGTTCCACAGGTAAGTGACGTGCTGCATGGTGGGCAGCTCCGGGCGGTAGTTGCGGATGTAGCGCCAGCGGCCATCGGTGACGGCCCGGCAGAGATCGATGCGCTCATCCATCCGGTCGCGGAAGTTGTAGGTGAATTCCGGAGACGGCTTGCGCGCCGGCCCGGCAATCGCGCGGCCCTGAAAATATTCGGGTGCCTTCACGCCGGCGATGCTCAGGACCGTCGGCGCGAGGTCGACCCAGTTCACCAGTTCCTTCGAGCGCGTGCCCGGCTTGCCCGGGGCGAGCGATTGAAACTTCTTCGGGAAGCTCATCGCGAAGGACGGATGCGTGCCGTTCTCGTAGAGGAATCGCTTGCTGCGCGGCAGGACGCCGCCGTGGTCCGAATAGTAGAAGATGATGGTGTCGTCGGCGAGGCCGGCGGCTTCCAGTTCCTTCAGCACGTCGCCGATCTGACGGTCGGCTTCCGCCACGCGGTCGTAGTACTGCGCGAGGTCGGCGCGGACTTCCGGCGTATCGGGGAGATACGCGGGCACCTGGACCTTCGCCGGGTCAGTGACGAGCGGCAGGCGCTTGTGCAGTGAACTTTCATGGCTCGCGGTGAAGTTGAAGACCGCGAAGAACGGCTGGCCGGGCTGACGGTTCTTATAGTGCGCGTTCGCGCCGTTCTGGTCCCAGGTGCCTTCGAGCACCGCGGCGTTGTAGTCGGTCTTGGCGCGATTTGTCGTGTAGTAGCCGGCCTCCCGCAGGTAGGCGGGAAAGTAGCGCATCCACGCGGGCATCGTGACCGTGCTCCGCATGTGTTGCGTGCCGAGGGACGGCGCGTACATGCCGGTGATGATGCTCGCGCGCGTCGGAGCGCACACGGCGGAGGTGGAATAGGCGCGATCGAAAACAATCCCGGTCTTGGCCACCCGATCGAAGTGCGGCGTGCGGGCGAGGGGATCACCATACGGGCCGAAGTAGTTGGCCGAGTTGTCCTCCGTCACGACCCAGAGAATATTCGGGCGGGCGGGACCGCCGGAACTCGCGGCGTGCAGGGAAACAATGAGACCAACGAGAAAAAGGCAGGCGGCGGTGAGACGGGATTTCATCGGGGGAGCCGGGATCATTTTCACTTTTCCGCCGGACTCGAACTAAATTCCTACGGCCGCAGCGGGTGCTGGGCAGCGGGAGCGGACGCGCCATGCGGCGGTGACGGTCGCGTGAATTCCGCGTTATCGCCTGCGCGGTCCTTGACCGCGGTGCGGCGCGGGCTCGTGCTGGTGGAAACCCTGTGCGATGAATAACCATTCTTCCCTGTTGGATCGGCGGGCCCTGCTCAAACTCGCGCTCGTCGCCGGCGCCGCCTCCGCCTGTCCGCTCCGGGGCTTCGGTGCGCCTGCAAATCCGCCGCCGGCGTCATCACGTCGCATCGCCGACTATCTTGAAACCCTGGCGCGGCCGGATGGTGGATACGCGTGGGGCGATCAGGAAAGTTCCCATCTCACGCCCACCTACGGTGTCATCGGCGCGTACCGCCTCCTCGGCATCGCGCCGCCTCGCCGGGAAACGCTGGTCGCCTATGTGCGCGCGCACCACCCGCGCGCGCTCAAGAAACTCGAGCAGGAACGGCGGATCTTCGACTTTCAACAGGTGCAGGCGTTGGCGTGGCTCGACGCGGATCTGGCCGAGTTCCGGCCCCGGATTGCAGCGCTGACGCAGCCGATGGTGTACATGAAGCAGTACGAGCGACACGGGTATCCGATCTTCCAGTCGGAGCTGGGTGTCGTGATGTCGCACGCGCTGCTCGGCCTGCCGACGACGGGCCTCGCCGGTGCCTTTGGTGGCTATATCGAGGAACGCCGGCGCGCGAATGGCAGTTTCAACAACACGCCCGCGGCCGACGGCGGCGACGGCCACGTGATGAACACGCTCTGGGCTTTGCAGGCGGCGCGGGTGCTGGGCCGAGACGTCGTCAAGCGCGACGAACTGGTTGCCTGGCTGCAGTCGTGTCAGATCGGCGGGAGCAGGGGCGTGCCGCCGGAGGCGGATGAGCGGACGGGACGTCCGCGCTCCCAGGTTGGCGGATTTACGTTCGCCCCGCGCCCGGAGTTCGGCGGAGTCGACGACATCGCCTACACGCGCGCGGCGTTGCGCGCGTTGCAGTTGCTCGGCGCGGCGCCGGTGGATCGCGACGCGTGCGTCGCGCAAATTCATTCACTGGCCAACACCGACGGCGGTTTCGGCGATCGGGCGGGCTGGGCGAGTAACGCGACGGCGACGTTCTACGCGCTCGATGCGCTCGCCGCGATCGGCGCTTTGGATACGTTGAGCGCGGTCAAGCCGCGCGCGCCGCGACCACGGAAGTCGCTCCCGCCGGGGCTCAACGTTTACAGCATTCAGATCGAGTCGCACGGCACGGGCAGCCCGGCCGAGGCGGTCGATCTGGCGCGCGCGTTGAAGATTGATCTGTGGGGAGCGAAGAACGGGAAGCCGGGTTGGGCGGATCGGGTGCGCGAACTGGCGGCGGCCCAGCAGGTGCCGGTCACGTTTTTCACCGCTGACGAGGAATACGGGACCTGGGTGGATATCCCGGGCCTCGGCACGTACAGCCATACGAGTGATCTCGTCGCACCGCTCGGCGCGGACATCGGGCCGCCGCTCGGCACGCGGGCCGCGCCACCGGCGCCGGTGTCGTGGCCGGAGTTTCGCACGCGGCGGCTCGCGCCGCTCGAGCGCGGCGGTGGCCGGCTCGTCTGGCAGTTCGGCGAGAACGAGGAGCTGGTGCGGATGTTTCTCGACGACTCGGTCGAGCGCGGCGGGTTTGCCGCGATCAGCACGTATCATTTCGGGAATCCTGATTTCATGAATACGGAACCCTTCCTCAACCGCTGGCGCGGACGGATTCCGTTCATCGGCCTGCAGGACGCGCACGGTCCGGAGCCGTGGTGGTTCTCCGATCAAACCACCGGCTTCCGCACGCTCTTTCTGGCCACGGCGCCGACGTGGGACGGCTGGTTGCAGGCGCTGAAGGAAAACTGGACCGTTGCCGTGCGGCACGATGTCTGGACGAAAGGCCGGACCTGGATGCACAGCGGTTCGGACGAGGTGCTGGCGTTCGTGCGCGAACGGGAAGACAAGTGGTGCTGGTGGGACAATCCCGCGATTGCGCGGCCGATGGTGTCGATCGTGCCGTTGACGCCGTCCGATCACCTCGAGGCCGGTCGCCCCGAATCGGGCGTTAAGCTGCGCGTGCGTTGCGCCTGGGAGAACACGCCGCAGGGCCTGCTCAAGGCGCCGCTCGCCGAACTGGTCCGACTTTCGGTCGACGATCGCGAGGTCGCACCGGTGCTCGAATCGCGCAAGCGGCCCAATGGTCTGCTCGACGAACACGCTCACCATTACCTGCTGCCAGCCGACACGCCGCCGGGAAGCCACGCGGCGACCGCGGTCGTGCGCGTGATTGAAACCGGCCGGACCATTTCCCGGACCATCGCGTTCAAGGTTTGAACCACCTTTCCGACCACCACGAACGCATCCCGTCGGTTCGGGCGAGACGTTTTGCGCCCGGCTCGGTCTGTGTTCGAACCTGACCCTACCTGTGCCATGAAAACTCCCTCCCATTCCCCTTGTCGCGCGACACTGACGGTCGCCTTGGCCGCTGCGCTCATGAGTACGTTGCTGTCGGCGCAAGTCGTGACGCCGTCGCCGACCCCGGCTGCGACGGCCAAACCCGGCGAGACCGTGACGTTGTCGCCCTTCGAGGTGCGGCCCGAGGACGACAGCGGTTACCAGGCGATGAACACCACCTCGGGCAGCCGGCTGGCCACGAGCCTCAAGGACACTGCGGCGTCGATCTCGCCGTTTACGCCGGAGTTTCTCTCCGACATCGCGGCGACCAACGTGAGCGAAATGCTCGCGTATGCGGCAAACGCCGAGCTCAACGCCGGCGATTCCGAGGGTGCGGGCTTCAACAACCCGCGCGACTTCAGCTCGGCCGGCGGCGAACCGTTTCGCATTCGCGGCATTCCGGGTGGCGTCTCGACCGACTACGTCGAGAACGCCGCGCCGCAGGACCTGTTCAACATCGAGCGCGCCGAAGTGGCGAGCGGGCCGAACTCGATTCTCTTCGGCTCAGGCGATGCCGGCGGACTCGTTTCGCTCACGTCCAAGAAGGCCAACGTGAACCGCAACCGCTACTCCGCCGCGGCGGTGTTCGGCTCGTGGAACTACGAACGCTACACCACCGATCTCAATCACGTGCTGATCCCGAAGACCCTCGCGGTCCGGTTCAACGGGCTCTACAGCAATGCGAAAAGCTGGCGCGACTATGAATTCAACGACGCGAAGCGCGCGGCTGGCTCGGTCACGTACAAGCCGTTCAAAAGCACGTCCATCTCGGTCAACTACGAGGACGGGCTGGTGGAAAACAGCGTGGGCTTGAAGTGGAATACGACGGATCAGGTGACGCGCTGGATCGCCGCGGGTCGCACCGTGACCGACACCATCGACGCGGCGCGGGGCGTCACGGGCTATGGCGCCAACGGCGTCCTGCAGGCCAACCAGCGCTTCACGTTCTACACCCAGGACGGATTCGTCTCGAACCTGCGCAACGAGCTCCGCACGAATATTGCGCCCGGCACCGCGGACACCCTGCTGCCGCCGTCGGTCTTCCCCTACGACATCAACTGGGCGGGACCGGCGACGAAGCTGTGGCGCGATTTCAGCAACTACCAAATTTCGGTCGAGCAGCGCATCACCGATGCGCTGACCGTTCAGGGCGTCTACCTGAAGAACAAGACCAACGCGGTCGCGCGCTCGTTCGTGTACAACGGCAACACGATGGATTTCCTCGGCGATCCCAACGCGACGATTCTTGCGCCCGGCGGCACCGGCACCATCGCGAATCCGCGCGCCGGCCAGCTCTATCTCGAGTCGAACCAGCTCGATGATCGCACGCTGACCGAAAACGAAATCAAGCGGCTCACGATCGCGTACGAACTGAAGCTGGGAAAGTGGTTCGGCAATCACCGCATGGCCGGACTCTACGAGAATGCCGTGCAGGACAAGTACACGCGCGCGCGCCGCGAAATCCTCGTCGATCAGCAGAACCGGCCGCTGGCCAATGTCGCTGATCCGGCGAACGCGCAGAATCTCCTGTACCGCCGCACGTACGTGAAGGAGGGCGATTTCTCCACCTACGCGCTGACCGGCCTCTACACGCCGCTCACGCCGTTCACCTACAACGGCCTCGCGGTCACCTCGCGTCTCATCAACACCGGAGAGCTCACTTCGGTTAAGGATACGGAAAGCCTGATGCTGGCGCTGCAAAGTTCGTGGCTGGACAACCGGCTGACGACGACGCTCGGCTATCGCAAGGACGACATCGTTTACCTCGACGATTCGTCCGCCCGCATCACGAACCCGGCGGACCCGCGCATCGTGTCGGGGCAGAACGTGCTCAACGAACTCGTCGCCGTGCCCGGCTTCGAGCGTCACGTCGTCCACCCGAAAACCTTCACGGCCGGCGCCGTGCTGCATTTGCACAAACGCTTCTCGATTTTCTACAATCAATCGACCAATCGCGGCGCGCCACGGTTCAACCGCAGCATTCTCCCGCGTGGTGACATTCCGGGTACGCCGGAAGGCGAGGGCACGGACATGGGCGTGATGATCGATCTGCTCGGCGACGATCGCTTCTTCGCGCGTGTGACTTACTTTGAGACGGCGCAGGTCGGCGACGCGGCGGTTTCGCCGAGCGGCGCGGTGTTGAACGCGCAGGCGCTGGGGCGCTCGCAGACCCTGGCAATTCTCGCGGCCCTGCGGGACGCCGGCCGTCTCACGCAGGCGCAGGTTGACGCGCAGTCGTTCAACTGGAACGCCGCCATCATCGACACGGCGAGCAAGGGCGTGGAAGTCGAACTCGTGGCGAACCCGACCAAGAACTGGACGATCCGCGCGAACTACTCGAAGTCGGAACGCGACCGCGAGAATTTCTTCGCCGAGGGCTACACTTACTTCGGCCAGAAGTTTCCCGAGTGGCGGGCGCTCGCCGCCGGCAATCCCACGCTGCTGGCGACCATCGAGACCAACATCGCCGCCATCCAGGCCAACGAACTCGACGGCCGCGCCGTGGCGCAGGAGCAGGGCTTCGGTTCGATTCCGCACAAGGCGACGCTCACGACGCGTTACAAGTTCGACGGCACCGCGCTCCACGAACGCCTCAAGGGACTCTTTGTCGGCGGCGCGGTGCGCTACCAGTCGGGCGCCTTCAGCCAGACCGACACGCGCGCGGCGGCGGCCGGCGGCACGGGCAAGGATTACTTCACGGCCGGCACGATGTTCACCGATGCGTTTGTCGGTTATCCCTTCCGGCTGCCGTGGAACAAAGCCTCCCCGCGGGTGCAGCTCAACGGCCGCAACATCTTCAATTCGGATCTGGTGAGCCTCGCGCGCTACAACGCGGACTTCTCCGGCGCGCGCCGCATCTATCTACGCGAACCGCGTTCGTGGCGGCTGACGATGTCGGTGGATTATTGAAGAGTGCGTGGAATTTCCCCTGGGACCGCGACCGCCCCCGGTCGCTTCCTGAAATGCGACCGGGGGCGGTCGCGGTCCAAGGGCTGCGCTCCCGCGGTATTTTCGATTCGCCATCGCGGTGCGGCGGGACTCCCTTGGACGCCAATAATGATCACCCCGCATTTGTCCCCGACTCGTCGTAACTTCATCAAAACCTCTGCGCTGGCGGCGACCGCGTTCACGCTGCCCCGTTTCAGTCTCGGGCAGGCGGGCGTGGCGGCGAACAGCAAGATCAACGTCGCCTGCGTCGGCATCGGCAATCGCGGCTGGTTCGCGGTGTCGGAGCTGATGAAGGATCCGCGCGTGAACATCGTCGCGGTGTGCGACGTCGACGAGGCGCTCGTCAACAACACCTACAAGAAGGGCGCCGAGCTGAAGAAGAACTCGGCGCTGACGTGCGCCGATCTTACGACGGTGCCGCTCTTCGCGGACTACCGGGAGATGTTTGCGAAGATGAGCGACAAGATCGACGCCGTGACGGTCTCCACGCCCGATCACCATCACTTTCCCGCGGCGATGATGGCCGTCCAGCGTGGCAAGCATGTCTACGTGGAGAAGCCGCTTACCCACAGCGTGGGCGAGGCGCGGGCGTTGCGCGAGGCGGCGAAGAAGAAGGGCATCATCTCGCAGATGGGCAACCAGGGCCGCGCCACCGAGGGCATCCGGTTGATGAAGGAGTGGGTCAACGCCGGCGTGATCGGCGAGGTGCGCGACGTGGTCGCGTGGTCGCCCACTTTCAACGCCACGTATTACAAGCGTCCCGACGCGCTGCCGTTGCCCGCGCAAACGCCGCCGTCGACGTTGAACTGGGATCTCTGGCTAGGGCCCGCCGACAAGCGGCCGTATCACGAGACGCTCGCGCCCGTGCGCTGGCGGGGCTGGTGGAATTTTGGCAACGGCATGCTCGGTGATTGGGCGTGTCACACGCTCGACGCCCCGTTCTGGGCGCTCGATCTCGGCGCGCCGACCTCGGTCGAGGCGGAGGTCAGCGACGTGAATCCCGAGATTGTCCCGGAGTGGGCGGAGGTGACGTACAAGTTTCCCGCGCGCGGGAAGCGTCCGCCGGTCACGCTCAAGTGGCTCGAAGGTGCGCGCAAGAAGCCGGCGTCGCCGAAGGGCTGGGAGGATGATCCGAAGAAGCCGGGCCTGCCGGATCGCGGCATGCTCATGCTCGGCAGCGCCAACACGCTGCTCGCGCCCGGTGGACGCCCCGACAGCCCGCGACTGATCCCGAATGCGACGATGGAGGAGTTTAAGAAGAACCGGCCGGCGGCCACGATTCCGCGCGTCGTAGGCGGACCGATGAAGGAGTGGCTCGATGCCATCGCGAAAACGGGCCCGATGCCGGGATCGAACTTCGAATATTCCGTGCCGCTTTCCGAGATGGTGCTGCTGGGCGTCGTCGCCATGCGGACCGGCAAGCGGCTCGAGTGGGACGCGAAGGCCGGAAAGGTCACGAATGACGCGGCGATCAACCAATTGATCGCGATCAAGGCGCGCTCCGGATGGAAGGTGTGACGGAGCGCGTCAGCCGGAACCAGAGGGTTGAAAGGTGAAAGTTGAAAGCCCCCGATCACCAGCAGCAGCCAACCGTCCTAAAGTGCGTGCAGGTTTCCACCGACGGGTGCGCGACTGAATGCGAATCCAATCGACGGTCGTTGTGTCTGCTTCCGGTTCTTTCAACTTTCACCTTTGAACCTTCAACTGCATGAGTCCGCCTCAGGGCACGAAGAGGGTGCGGTTGCTGGAATCGCGCGGATTGTCGGGGCGTGGATAATCGCGCCAGAGCCAGCGCAGCATTTCCGGGAGGATGGCGCCGCCCTGCTTGTTCGAGTGCGTGCCGATGCCCCAGGTGAAATTCACGTCGTAGCCTTTTTCGGTCAGCGCGGCGACCATCTTGCGATTCTGCGCATGCCAGTCGCGCTCGGGATTGTAGGTGGCGTTTTCACCTTCGCCGCGCAGGGCGCGATTGTCGTTGAGGCCGTCCTGCAGAAAAATCCGGATCGGCTTCCGTTCGCTGCTGCGGATGAGATCGGGATAAACATGGCCGCCACGCAGGTTGGTGAAACTGCCAATTGTGCTCAGGACCTTGCTGAACTGATCGGGCCGGTGCCAGGCGACCGTGAAGGCCGCGATCGCGCCGGAACTGGCGCCGCCGATGGCGCGATCCTCGGCTCGGTCGGAGATCGCGTACTGCTTTTTCAGCGCAGGCAGGAGTTCGTTCACGATCACGCGGGCGTACTTGTCGTCGAGCGCGTTGTACTCCTGCGGGCGATTCGTCGAGCGATCACCCCAGTCCTTCCTGCTGGCGACGGGCTGTTCCGGCGTGCGGCCGGGGTTGATGAAGACGGCGATCGTGACCGGCATCTCGCGCCGGTAAATCAGATTGTCAAACACGGCGGGCACGCGGTAGTCGCCTTCGGGGTGCAGGAAAGCCTGGCCGTCCTGGAAAATCATCAGCGCCGCGGGCTTCGCCGCGTTGTATTGCGCCGGCACGTACACGCAGTAGTCGTGCAAGGTTCCCGGATACGCCTCGCTCGGCAGCTTGATCCACGGTCCGATCGTGCCCTTCGGGACACCTTCCTGCGCGAGCGAGTCGGGGCCGAGTTTATAGACGTCGTCGGTCGGCGCCGCGAGCGCGCCGGACAGGCCCGAGGTGAGGAGCAGGATGCGGAAGAGGGTCGTGACAGTGGACGGGGGCCAGGAGACGGGAGACCGGGGACAGGAAGTAGTGGACAAGGGACTGGTGACGGGAGACAGGGCAGCAGAGGGGCGGAGGTTCATGCGGGTGGACGGGAGCGAGCCGGTTTTTTGCTCCGCGGTCGAGCGGTTTGACGGGGTTGTGGCGCTCCTCGTGCGCCGGGTTTCACGCCGCGAAGGCTTTCCGGCGGTACTCAAGTTCAGCGCTGATCTGGACATGGGGAGCGCGGGTGTCCCGCCTGCATTGTGGCCGGAGCAGGCGGGACGCCTGCGCTGCCGGGGAATATCGCAGTTTAGCTTGAATAGATCGCGCGGCCGGACCTGTTCATGGCCCGCTCTGCCATGTCGCATTCCGCCACTGAAACCCGCTCTCCCGGAGCGCTCGTCCGTGTCCCGTTTTACTACGGGTGGATCACCGTCGGCCTCGCGGCGCTGGCGATGGTGGGCACGCTGCCCGGACGCACGCAGGGCCTGGGACTGATCACCGAGTCGTTGCTCAAGGATCTGCAGCTGGATCGCGTGGCCTTCGCGCAGATGAATCTCTGGGCCACGCTCCTGGGGTCGTTGTTCTGTCTCGGGATCGGCCGGTTGCTGGATCAATTCGGCGCGCGTTGGTTGTACCTCGCGGTGTCACTCGCGCTCGGCGGCGTGGTGCTGGCGATGAGCGTCACCGCCGGGGTGGCGATGATGTTTGCGCTGCTCGTGCTGTCGCGCGGGTTCGGCCAGAACGCGCTTTCGATCGTCAGCCTCACGATGGTGGGCCAGTGGTTCTCGCGGCGGCTGAGTCTCGCGATGGGCACGTACTCGATCGCGCTCAGCATCGGTTTCATGGCCGCGTTTCCGGTCGTCGGCGGCGCGGTGGTCGCCCACGGCTGGCGGCCGGCGTGGGCCGCGATCGGCTGGTGTCTGGTGCTGGTGGTCGCGCCGCTCGGTGGCCTGCTGGTGCGAAGCGCCCCGCGCGAGAGTGATCTCGTGCAGTCCGGCGAGGCGGCGCCGCGCAGCGATGCGATCGGCCCGGGCTTCACGTGGGCGCAGGCGTTGCGGACGCCGGCCTTCTGGGTCTTCGCGCTGGCGAGCGCGGTGTACAACCTGATCGCGTCGGGTATCGGACTCTTCAACGAATCGATTCTGGCGGAGCGTGGGTTCGAGGCTGGAATCTTTCACCGCAGTCTCGTCATCACGGCGCTGACCTCGCTGGTGGGAAATTTCTTCGGCGGCTGGCTGGCGCTGAAATGGAGCACCAACGGTCTGCTCGCGTGCGCGATGGTGCTGCTGGCGGGCGCATTGGTCGGGCTGCCCTCGCTGACGACGGTGCCGCAGGTCGATGTGTTTTCCGTCGTGATGGGAATCTCCGGCGGCTTCGTGATCGTGCTCTTCTTTACGGTGTGGGCGCAGGTGTTCGGGCGGGCGCAGCTTGGGCGGATTCAAGGCAGCGCGCAGATGCTCACCGTGCTGGCGTCGGCCGTCGGTCCGTTGCTGCTCGCCAAGACGCACGCGTGGACCGGCTCGTACGCGACCATCTTCTATCTGCTGGCCGCGGTGGTGGCCGGGCTCGGCGTCGCGGCGTGGGTGGTGAAACTACCTCGCGCGACGTCTGGAGCTTGAGCGGACGAAGGCCCCGGCGCTCAGGCGGCGGGCAACAGACGGCGGGCGTTGTCCTGCATGATCGCGCGGATCGCGTCCGCCTCCAACGGCGACTCGACGAGCTTGAGGATCGCCGTCTCGAGCGGGAAATACGGCGCGTGCGAGCCGAAGAGCACGCGATCGACCGGCACGCGCACCTCCTTGGAGCCGGGCGCCGCGCCGATCATGCGACCGACGGCGCCGTTGCCTTCCCAACGCGAGATGTCGATCGTGGCGCTGGTCTGGGTCATCAGCGCCCGCAGATCGGTGCCCTGAAGATTGCCGCTGAAGTGCAGCACCTGCACGCGCGCCTTGGGTTCCTGTTTCAACGCCTCCACCAGCGGCGTGATCACCACGGGCGCCACGGTGATGATGGGGTGGTGTACGCGGGTGTCCTCCATGCCGAAGACGATCTGCAGCACCAGTCCACGCTCGCGGGTGAGTGTGATCAGGCGGCTGAAGCCGGGATGCGACAGATCGTACGGTTGATAACCGGGGAAGAGGCGGAGGCCGGGCATCTTGAACTCCTCGTGGCAGCGGCGCACGTCCTCTTCCCAGTCGGGCCACGCGAGGTTCACCATGCCGAACGGCCGGAGGAAGCCGGCGCCGTGCGCGCGACATTCGGCGGCGAGGCGCTCGTTCACGGCCTGCGTGTTCTTGTGGAAGAGGGCCTCGAAACTACCGGCCCACGCCTCGACCACGCGGTGTTTTTTTAGTTTCGCGACGAGCGCGGCGGTGTCGCTGTACTTGAGTTTCCGGAACGGCCACTGGAACAGGTTGACGTTGGTGTCGATGATGCCGGGTCCGGCGCCGGCGGCTGGTGCGGTTGCGGCGGTTGCGGCGGTGGCGGTCGACGCCGTCCCGGCCAGCGAAAGCGTGGCGCCGGCCAGGAGGGATTGTTTCAGAAAGCTGCGGCGGTCGAGGGCGGGCATGGCGGAGAGGGTTGGGGTGGGGCCGGCGGCGGGTGCGCTCACAGTTCGATCTTGAATCCCTTTTGGCGGAAGATCGGTGCGGCGATTTTACGGAAATTCGCGCCGAAGATTTTCATGCGATCCGCGCGCGAGAGATCGGCGTCGAGGATCTTGCCATATTCCGTGGCGTAGCTGCGGCTGGGGCCATGGCCGCCCCACACGATGCGGTCCACGCCGAGTTCCTTGACGGCGAAGTCGACCGAACCGGAGTGCGGATCGGAACCGGCGAACTCGAGCGAGACGTTCTTGTAGGGTCGGATCACGCGGACGCCTAGCTCCCAGTCACCGCCGGAATGCCCGCAGATCATCGGCACGTTGGGAAAGCGTTTGGCGAGCTCGGCCACATCCATTGGCGTGGATTCGCCGGGGAAGTTGTCCCGGCCCGGCAGTCGCGGCGTCCCGCCGATCTTCAGCCAGGTGTGGATGTAAATCGTCGCATTCAGTTCGGCGGCGAGCCGGATGATGGGATCGTTGTTCGGGTGACTGCAGGTGATGGCGCGCGCGTTGCCGCCACCGTACTTGATGCCGATGCACGGACCGCGGCGGATCCATGCTTCCATCTTGGCGCAGCTTTCATCGGGAAAGCCGGGATCGATGGGCGTGACGCCCGACACGCGATCGCCTTCCTTTTCCAGAATCTCCCGCAATGCGGCGTCGTGTGGCGCCGGCTTGAGTGGATCGCGGATCGTGCCGCCGGCCTCCAGGGAGATCGAGCGTTCGATCCCCATGCGCTCAACGTAGAAGTTGTTAGCGCGAAACTGGGCGATGGGATCGGCGGCGGCGTTGAAGCCGTGGAAGTGAGAGTCCCAGATCCGGTACGCGACGAACTCATCGCGGGTGGGCAGTCCATAGTCGGCGGGGTTGATCCGGAATTCGCGGGGAGTCATTTTTTCCAGGTTCGGCGCTCATGCGAGGGCGCGGCATCGTTTCTGCTCGGAGGTAACTGAACGGATATGTTCTTCAACGAATCCCGCCGCCCGTCAACTGGAGTTGTTCACCGGTGAGAATCGGCGTTTTTCCCGCACGAGAGTGCAAAAAAATCTCTTGCCTTTGGCCCCCCATAACCGAGCAGTTACGTCAACCCCGCCACTGCCGGCGTCGCCTCGCTTTACGCGAATCTGCGCTGGCGAACCCACCGTTTAAGTGACCATGAACATCCCCTCGTCCGGACTCGTTTCATTCCCGCGCACGGTTCGATCGCCCTGGCTGCTGGGCGTCGTGTTGCTGTTCCTCGCCGCGCTGCTGCCCGCGGCCCGCGCCGATGCCACGCTGACCGGCACGGTGACGAATGCGGCGACGGGTGCGACGCTGCAGGGCGCGCGCGTGGTGTTGAAAGGCACCGGCCAGGAGGTCGTGACCGACAGCCTGGGCGGGTATCGCTTTGAAAACGTCCCGGCCGGCAGTGCGACGCTGTCCGTATCCTACACCGGCCTGAACACCAAGGAGGTCGCGGTCGCCGTCAGCGGCTCGGCCGTGGTGCGTAGCGACGTGGGTCTCACCTCCGATATCTACAAGCTCGACAAGTTCGTCGTGGCGAGCGAACGCGAGGGCAACGCCAAGGCGATCACGCTGCAGCGGCTCTCGGATGGCGTGAAGAACGTGGTGTCGGCCGACGCCTTTGGCGGTCTCGCGGGCAACCCCGCCGATCTCGCGGTGCGCCTGCCCGGCATCGAGGGCGAGTCGGTCGGTGGTGACAATCGGTACCTGCGCATCCGCGGCCTCAGTCAGAATCTCAGCACGATCACGCAGGACGGTAACCGCATCGCGGATGCGGCTTCGGGCGGTGCGACGCGCGAGTTCCAGTTTCAGACCGTCGGTTCCGATTCGATCGAGCGCATCGAGGTGACGAAGTCGCCCACGCCCGACATGGACGGCGACTCGATCGGCGGCGCGGTGAATCTGGTGTCGAAGAGCGCGTTTGACAGCTCCCCGGAGCGCCGCATCCGCGGTTCCATCGGCGGCATCTGGCGCGTGTCGGATGATCGCGACAAGGCCCGCGGCAACGCATCGCTGTCCTATTCGGAGGTGTTCGGTGGCCGTCTCGGCGTGAACGTGAACCTGGCCTACCGCCCGCACGGTTCGATCATCGATGTCAGCACGCAGGGCTTTCAGCAGCTGCCGGTGGGCGTCGAAAGCCCGGCCTACCAATACCTGCTGACCGTGCAGGACTTTAACAACATCCGCACGCGGTCCGGTGCCGGCGTGAAACTCGATTACAAGCTGAGCGACCAGGTGCGCTTCTTCGTGAATCTGCAGTTCAACAAACACATTGAGCACACGGACAACAGCCAGGTGACGTGGCAGACCGCGCAGACGATCGCGACGACCGATGCAGCGGGCAATTTCACCAACGCCGGCGGCATCTTGCCGGGCTTCACCGATCGCGAGACGCGGATTCGCGCGGTGCCGACCAGCACGGTCGCGATCATCTCGCAGAGCGCGTACAAGGACGGAAAAACGATGACGATCAATGCGGGCGGCGTGCATCGCTACCCGTCCTTGAATATCGACTACGACGTCTATTCTTCGAAATCCAAGGCCTACTACGCGGGCAACAATGATCTCACCTACACCGCGCGGAACGTCGGATTCACGATCACTCGCAACGACAAACTTTTCCCTGAGGTCGTGCAGACCGCGGGTGCGGACTGGACGAAGCTCGATAGCTACACGGACAATCTGTACTCGAGCGCGCGGATGGTGGGCTGGGACGGTTACACGGGGCTCGCGGCCAACCTGAAGAAGTCGTTTCAAACGCCGGTTCCGTCCTACCTCAAGGCCGGCGTCCGTTTCCGCGAGCAGTCGCGCGACCTGGACAACACGCCATATCGCACGGTGTACGTCGGACCTGACGGCGTGATGGGGCCGAATCCGGCCAATGGCGGGCGCAACGACGACAATCTCGCGCAGTTCGGTCAGATGAACCGGCCTTTTCCGGATACGGACTTGAAGCGTTATGGCACGGTGCCGTTCCCGGCGTTTCAAGCCGTGGGCCGGCCGAACGACATCGATCGTTTCATCGCCGCAAATCCGACGCACTTCCAGCGCCAGACGCAGAACGACCTGCAGGCTGCGTTGCAGAACAACCAGCAGTTCGTGGAGCAGATTCGCGCCGCCTATGTGATGGGCAACGTGCAGCTCGGTCGGTTCTCAATTCTGAGCGGTTTCCGCTTCGAGCAGACGAAGACCGACGGCGAAGGATCCTTGCAGCTCGTCACGCCCGAGGAGCGCGCTCGCCGCGCGGCGTTTGTCGGCGCGCTGACCGACGCAGAGATTGCGCGCCGGGTGCAGGAGGAGTTCGGCCGGCGCGTGAAGCGCAAGGGCGACTACCAGAATGTGTTTCCCGGGATTCACATGAAGTACAACATCTCGTCGAACATCCTGACGCGACTCAGCTACTCGGAGAGCATCGGGCGTCCGAGCATCGGCCAGCTGATTCCGCGCACGAGCGTGAATCTCGACAATCAGACGGTGTCGTCGAGCAACCCGAGCCTCGAGCCGCAGACGGCGCGCAACTTCGATTTGACCGCTGAGTACTACTTCGAACCGGCCGGTATGTTCACCGCCGGCGTCTTCCTGAAGGAGATCAAGAAGTTCATCTACAACGCGCCGGCCACCGTCATCGGTTCGGGGACGGACAACGGCTTCGGCGGCGACTACGCCGGCTACACGTTCTCGACCCAGGCCAATGGCGGCTTCGCCAAGGTGAAGGGACTTGAGCTCGGCTACAGCCAGCAGTTCACCTTCCTGCCCGGCATCTGGAAAGGCCTCGGCGCTTACGCGAACGTCACGCGGATGCAATCCGAGGGCAATTACGGCACCGGCACCGCCATCGCGCTGGCACCGAACCCGCGCGTGGCCGGGTTCAATCCGTTCGTGGCGAACGTGGGTATTTCTTACATTCGCAATCCGTGGAGCCTGCGCGTCAGCTACAACTACCGCGGCAGTTATCTGACCGGGTTCAACGCGAACGAGTCCCGCTCGACTTACGCGCACGCCCGTCCGGTCGTCGACATCAAGACGCTCTACAACATCAACCGTTCGTACAGCGTTTACCTGGATGTCGTGAACCTGCTCATGGAGCCGGATCGCCAGACGGAATTCGGCTACGGTCGCCCGCAAACGACCCATCTGATGCGGCCGCAGGTCTTTTTCGGCATCAACGGCCGGTTGTAACGGCGCGACGTGCCGCGTCGGTGAGTGATGCGCATCCGGGCCCGCCTGCATTCAATCACGGTGGCCGCGCTGGTGCTCGGCACAGTCGCCGTGGCTGCTGCCGGGGCCGCGGACGCCGCGACCCGGCCCAACGTCGTCTTCATCCTCGCGGATGATCTGAGGCCCGACGCGCTCGCGTTCTCCGGCCAGCCCGGCGTGGCCACGCCCGCGATCGACGCGCTCGCGCGGCGCGGCGCGGTGTTCACGCGGGCCACGTGCGGGTATCCGATTTGCCACGTCAGCCGGTCCGAGATGTTCACCGGCCGGACGCTGCTCGAACGCTTTGGCCGTCCCGCCGCGGGCGGCGCGGGCAAGTTTGATCCCGCCTGGACGCTCTGGGCCGAGCACCTGCGGCGCGCCGGCTGGAACACGGTGTATTCAGGAAAGTGGCACGTGGCGGGAACGCCGCGCGCCGCGGGCTTCGCCGCCACGGCGGGACTCTTCAGCAGCGGTGGCGCGCCCGCGGGAGTGAAGGCGACGCATCCCGTGACGCCCACGGGCCGGGCGGTCACCGGTTACACCGGGTGGACCTTCAAGAACGAGCACAACGAACCGCAGCCGGAATTCGGCGTCGGGCTCACGCCGGCGACCGATCGCATCATTGCCGATCACGCGGTCGCCGCGATTCAACGCCAGGGACCACAGCCCTTTTTTCTCCAGGTCAACTTCACCGCGCCGCACGATCCGCTGCACTGGCCGGAAGGCCATGCGAACGAGCGCGACGCGCGCGACCAGCGCGTGCCCGCGAACTTCCGGCCCGCGCCGGAATTCGACACGGGAAATCGCGACGGCCGCGACGAACGCGTCGTGCCGGCGCCGCGCACGGCGGACGACGTGAAGCGGGAGCGGGCGATCTATTTCAGCCTGGTGGAAAATCTCGACCGGCAGGTCGGCCGGATCCTCGCCGCGCTGGCGGCCACCGGCGCACTCGAACGCACGATTGTGATCGTGAGCAGCGACCACGGGCTCGCGCTCGGCAGCCACGGCCTGATGGGCAAACAAAACCAGTACGAACACACCATCAACGTCCCGCTGATTCTCGCGGGCCCCGGCGTGCCCGCCGGACAGCGCTTTGCCGGCCAGTGCGCCCTGCGTGATCTCTATCCGACGATTTGCGCGCTGACCGGACTCGATACACCGGCGTCGGTCGAGGGACGCAGTCTCGCGCCGATCCTCCGCGGGCAGCGCGACGAAGTGCACGACGCCATCTTCGGCTACTTCACGGATACCCAGCGGATGGTGCGGACGCCCGATGGCTGGAAGCTCATCTGGTATCCGGCGATCGGCCGGTATCAGCTTTTTGAGGTCGGCACTGATCCGGAAGAGTTGCGGGATCGGATCGCGGAGCCGTCACAGCAGCCACGGGTCGCGCAGCTGAAGGCGCGGCTGGTCGCGTGGCAGCAGCAACACGGAGATCCGATCCTGGCGTCGGCGCCCAAGTCACCCCGCCCATGAACCGCCGCTTCCTCCTGCCGTGGATCGGGGTGCTCGCAGCCGCCGCGCCTGCGATAGGCGCGGAGCCGCCGATTGACTACAACCGCGACGTCCGTCCCATCCTTTCCAATACGTGCTTCCGCTGCCACGGACCCGATGCGGGTTCGCGCAAGGCCAAGCTGCGACTGGACGTGCGAGCCGAAGCGATCGCAGCGCACCGCAGTGGATTGACGCCCGTGGTCCCCGGCCGGCCCGATCAGAGCGAAGTGGTGCAACGCATCGAGTCGTCTGATCCCGAGGAGATGATGCCGCCGCCGGATTCAAATCTGTCGCTCTCGGCCAGGGAAAGGGCGGTGCTGCGCCGCTGGATTGCGGAGGGTGCGGAGTATCAGCCGCACTGGGCATTTGTTGCACCCAAGGCCGCGGCGCTGCCGGCGGTCGCACGCGCGGACTGGGCGCGCAATGCGATCGATCGCTTCGTCCTCGCGCGGCTGGAGCGGGAAGGACTTTCACCGGCGCAGGAAGCCGACCGGTCCACGCTGTTGCGCCGCGTTTCGTTTGATCTGACCGGCTTGCCGCCGACCTTGGCGGCCCTGGATGCTTTTCTCGCCGACACCCGGTCGGATGCGTACGAGCGCGCGGTCGATGCCTTGCTGGCGTCACCGGCCTACGGTGAACGCATGGCGAGCGACTGGCTCGATGCGGCCCGCTACGCGGACTCGAACGGATTTTTCCGTGACAACACGCGGCAGGTCTGGCCCTGGCGCGACTGGGTCATTCAGGCTTTCAACCGGAATCTCCCTTACGATCAGTTCACGATCGAACAACTGGCGGGAGATCTCCTGCCGAATCCGACTGCGGAGCAGCGGATCGCCACCGGGTTCAACCGCAATCACATGGTCACGGGCGAGACCGGAATCATCGACGAGGAGTACCGCGTCGAGTACGTCGCGGACCGGCTCGAAACCACCTCGACCGTGTGGCTTGGCCTGACCGTGGCGTGTGCGCGGTGTCACGATCACAAGTACGATCCCATCTCGCAGCGCGAGTACTTCCAGCTCTTCGCGTTTTTCAATTCCGGAGTGGAGAAGGGCCTCGTGAGCCCGGACGATCCGCCGCCAGTGATGGACGTGACCACGCCGGAGCAGAAGGCGATCTGGGATCGCCTGCGCGAAAACCGGCGGACCACGGAAAGCGTATTCAACCAGGCGGCGGAGCCCTTGAAAAACCGGATGGCGAGCCTCGTTGAAGCCGCGGCGCACGAACTCAAGCCGCCGCAAACGGGAGTGGTGGCCCGGGTCGATTTTGAGCCGGAAGGTTCGCCGTCCGCCGATCACACTGCGGCGCGTCCATCCGAGAAGGGCGGGGTGTATTACGAACCCGGCTTGCTGGGCCAGGCCGCGCGTTTCGATGGCATGCAGCATCTCGAGTTGCCGGCGGCGACGCCGCTGGCAGCGGACAAGCCGTGGGCGATCGGCGTTTGGGTGAAGGCAACTGAATCGCTCGTGTGCGTGGCGTCGAAGATCGAGCCGACCGGTGACCGCCGCGGCTTCGAACTGATCTGGGCGAAGGGGCAGTTGCAGATTAACCTCGTCGACCGCTGGATCGCGAGTGCGATCGAGGTCGTATCCTCGGAACCGATCAAGCGCGCGGACTGGAATCACGTGGTGGTGAGCTACGATGGATCGCGACGCGCGGCGGGTGTGCGCGTCTTCGCCGACGGCGTGGAGACACGATTGAATGTCGGTCGCGATTCGCTGCAGGGCTCGATCACGAACGGCGAGCCGTTTCGCATCGGTCGGCGCGACAGCGGGCTTGGTTTCTACGGGCAGCTCGACGAATTGCGGATTCTGGATCGTGCGGTCAGCGGCGATGAGGCGCGCGTTTGGTACTGGAGCGAGCGATTGCCGTCGGTGTTCGCCGTTGCGTCGGGGAAACGCGATGCCCGCCAACAGAAACTGCTGCTCGATTATCTGGTCGAGCGTCATGCCGACGCTGCCGTGCGCGAGGCGCATCGGGTCGCGCACGCGGCGCGCGAGGCGGAGGAGGCGTTTCGCGCCACGCTGCCGAAGACGCTCGTGATGCAGGAGGTGGCGAGTCCGCGTGCGACGGCCGTGTTGAAACGGGGCCAGTACGACGCCCCGGGCGAGATCGTCGCTCCGGACGTGTTGTCGCTGCTCGGGCCATTGCCGGCCGGCGCGCCGCGGAACCGCCTCGGCCTGGCGCAGTGGTTGACATCGCCGGAGCATCCGCTGACGGCCCGCGTCGCGGTGAACCGCCTGTGGCTGCAGTGCTTCGGCGAGGGCATCGTTGCGACGCTGAATGATTTCGGCCTGCAGGGCGAACTGCCCTCGCACCGGGAGTTGCTCGACTGGCTCGCCGTGCGCTTCGTGCAGAGCGGGTGGGACATGAAGCAACTGCTCCGGCTGATCGCGACGAGCGCCACCTACCGGCAATCGTCAGTGCCGACGCCGGCGCTGCTGGATCGCGATCCGGCAAACCGGTTGCTCGCGCGCGGCCCGCGCTTCCGGCTGCCGGCGGAGATGATTCGCGATCACGCGCTCGCAGCGTCGGGCCTGCTTGTGTCCAAGATGGGCGGACCACCGGTGAAGCCGTATCAACCACCGGGGCTGTGGGAGGCCGTGTCGTACAACGGCGAATTGAGTTACCAGGTGGATCGCGGCGACGGACTCTGGCGTCGCACGGTGTATTCGCATTGGAAACGCACCAGTCCGCCGCCGGGCGTGCTCGTGCTCGACGGCCCCACGCGCGAGACCTGCGTCGTGCGGCGGCCGCGCACCAACACACCGCTGCAGGCGTTGCTGCTCTTGAACGACGAGACCTACGTGGAGGCGGCGCGCGCGCTGGCCGCGCAGGTGCTCGCGCCCGCGGATCGCAGCGACGACGATCGCTTCCGCGAGTTGTTTCGACGGGCGACAGCGCGCATTCCGGACGCCACCGAGCTGGCGGCGTTGCGCGGGTTGCGGGATCGTCAGCGCACGCGTTTCACCGCCGACCGGGCCGCGGCGCAGCGGCTCGTGCAGGTCGGGCAATCCACCGTCGGGCGCAATCTCGATGCCGTTGAACTCGCCACGTGGACCGTGGTCGGACAAGCCGTGCTCAACCTCGATGAAGTCGTGACCCGACGCTGAGCCATGAAACGCGATCCTCTCTCGCATCCGGGTCCGGCCGATCTCGCGCTTACGCGGCGGCAGTTCTTCAGCCGATCGGCCACGGGTATCGGCGCAGCAGCGCTTGCCGGGTTGATGGGGCCGTCGCTGCTCGGAGCCGGGGCGGCGGGCGCCATGCCGGGCCGGCCGCATTTTGCGCCGAAGGCCAAGCGCGTGATTTATCTCTTCATGCACGGCGGGCCGTCGCAGCTCGATCTGTTCGACCACAAGCCCGGGCTGCGTGCGTTGCATGGCCAGGAGCTGCCGGACTCGGTGCGCGGCACGCAGCGGCTGACGGGCATGACCAGCGGGCAGAAAACGCTGCCGATCACGGCGTCGGCCTTCCGCTTTGCGCAGCACGGGCAGAGCCGTGCGTGGGTCAGCGAACTGCTCCCGCACACGGCGGGCGTGGTCGACGATCTGTGCTTCATCCGTTCGCTGCACACGGAGGCGATCAATCACGATCCGGCGGTGACGTATCTGCAAACCGGACACCAGCAGCCGGGCCGCCCCAGTTTCGGTGCGTGGACGAGTTACGGTCTCGGCAGCGAGAACAAGAATCTGCCCTCGTTCGTCGTGCTGACGTCGCGGGGCAGTGCGGCGCGACCGGCCGATCCGTTGTATGCGCGGCTGTGGGGCTCGGCGTTCCTGCCCTCGAATCACCAGGGCGTGAGTTTTCGCAGCAGCGGCGATCCGGTGTTGTACCTGTCGAACCCGGCCGGGATTGATGCGGCGGCGCGTCGCGATCAGCTGGATACGATCGGCGCGCTCAACCGCCGCGAACTTTCGCGGCAGATCGATCCGGAAATCGAGACGCGCATTGCGCAGTACGAAATGGCGTTTCGGATGCAAACGTCGGTGCCCGGGCTCACCGACATGCGCGACGAGAGCGCGGCGACGTTCGACGCGTACGGGCCGCAGTCGCGGGTACCCGGGACGTTTGCGGCGAACTGCCTGCTGGCCCGGCGGCTGGCGGAGCGCGATGTGCGTTTCATCCAACTGTATCACCGCGGCTGGGACCAGCATTACAACCTCCCCAGCGATCTGCGCCTGCAGTCGGAGGACATCGATCAGCCGGGCGCGGCGTTGATTCGCGATTTGAAGCAGCGCGGGCTGCTCGACGATACGCTCGTGATCTGGGGCGGCGAATTCGGCCGCACCACCTACAGCCAGGGAAAACTCGAGGCGACCAACTACGGGCGCGATCACCACGGGCGCTGCTTCACCATGTGGCTCGCGGGCGGCGGCGTGAAGCCGGGAACGATTTACGGTGAGACGGACGAGTTCAGCTACAACGTCGCGCGCGATCCCGTGCACGTGCACGACCTCAACGCGACGCTGCTCCACCTGCTCGGTCTCGATCACACACGACTTACGTTTCGAGCGCAGGGCCGCGATTTCCGACTGACGGATGTGCACGGCGAGGTGGTGAAGGGGATCGTGCGGGCGTAGGCTCTCGCGGAGGTGGGGTCGGCGGGCAGGAGTGAGGGGAGTGGCGCTTCGAATTCGGGCGTCGTCGCGTTCTCGCTCGCACGTGTGCAGGGCGACCGGGGGCGGTCGCGGTCCAAGGGGGCTGGCCTCTTGAGCACAAAGGGGGCTGGTGGGCCGCAAAAAAGGCCGGGCGACGGGCGCCCGGCCTTAATGGAATGCTCGCGTTGATCCGCGCTTACTCAGCGACCTTGAAGTCGGCCAGGACCCACTTGGGCTTGCGGACTTCAGTGGCGATTTCGTTGAAGGCGTTGATCTCGGCTTCCGAGAAGAGCAGACCGCCGTTCTTCGCGCAGCGGGCGGCAGCCTCGGCCTCGAGCTGGCCGGGCAGCATGCACTTTTCGTTACCGTGGCCGAGGATGTCGGCGATGACGGCCTTCACGTTCTCGGCCTGGTTGCGGCCCTTGGCGAACGCGCCGGCGTTCATGGCGTCGGGGTGCCAGACCTGGAAGAAGAACGTGCAGGTGTGCTTTTCGTCGGGCTGCTGATCCCAGCGATTGCGGATCGTCGGCAGCGAGCCACCGATGAAGCCGCTGATGATCTCGTTCATCAGGGAGAGGCCGTAGCCCTTGTGGGCGCCGAACGGCAGGAGGTACTTCGCCTGCTGCGGATCGGTCGTGGGCGTGCCGTTGACGTCGACCGCCGCGCCGGGCGGCAGGGTCTTGCCTTCGCGCGCGAGCTGCTGCACTCGGCCCATCGCGACGACGGACGTCGCCCAGTCGATCACGATCGGATAGCCGATCGCGGCGGTGGTCGGGAAGCCCCACGAGTGCGGATTCGTGCCGAGGGTGGGAAACTTGCCGCCGAACGGCACGACTTCCGCGAGGGCCGCCGTGCAGTTTGTGTAGGCGATGTAGCCGCGCTTGGCGGCGTCCATCACGTAGCCGCCGCCCCAGAGGTAATGGAAGGCGTTGTCGACGGAGACCATGCCGACGCCGTATTTGTCGGCGAGCTTGATGGCCTCCTCGATGGCGGCGTAGCCGGTGGCCTGGCCGAGCTTGCGGTTGGCATTCCAGATCGCGGCACCGCGGAAGCGGGACTTGATCTTCTCGATCTTCACCTTCGGCTTGCAGCCTTCGGCGCCGGAGCCGAGCAGATGATCGAGATGCAGCGCCTTCAGCGCGTTGTGGGTGCGGATGCCGTGGCGCGTGGCCTCGGCGCAGAAGCGCGCGCCGGCGGCGGCCTCCTGGGTGGAGTAACCGCGTTTCTTATACGCGATTTCGACGAGGGCGTTGTGCTGGGCTTCCGGGACGACGTAGAAAATTTCGGACATGGGTGAGGAAAGAGTTGAGGGTTGAGAGCTGAGGGTTGAGAGCAGAGATTGAGAACGTTGAGCGATCCGTTGGATAGGTCACTCAACTCTCAGCTCTCAACTCTCAACTGAGCCGCACTGCGGCTCACACCACGCGCTTCACCGGCACCTCGGGATTGACCTGGGCGAGGGGCTTCTCGCCCTTCATCGCGAGGATGAGATTGGTGACGGCGGCGACAGCCTGGCGCTGGACGCTCTCCGCGGTGCGCGAGCCGATGTGCGGCGTGACGATCGCGTTCGGCAGCTTGAGCAGCGGGTGATCGGCCTTCGGCGGCTCCTCATCGAGCACGTCGGTGCCATAGCCGCCGACCTGGCCGGACTTGAGCGCCTCGACCATGTCGGCCGTGTGGACGATCTCGCCGCGGGCGCAGTTCAGAATCAACACGCCCTTTTTCATCTTCGGGAAGGACTTCGCGCTGATCATGTCGCGCGTCTCCGGCGTGAGATTCGTGTGCAGTGAGATGTAGTCGGAGGCGGCGTAGATTTCGTCGAGGGTCGCGGCGCGCTGGACATTGTTCGCGGTGGCGAACTTCTCGTCCCAGTACACATCATACGCGATGGCCTTCATGCCGAAGGCGCGGGCGCGGATGGCGACTTCCTTGCCGATGCGGCCGAGGCCGATGATGCCGATCGTCTTCTCGAGCAGCTCGTGACCGGTCTTGCGTTTCCAGCCGCCGGAGCGCGTCGAGTCGGTGTGAAAGAGAAAATTCTTCTCGAGCGCGAGCAGGAGGAGAAACGTGTGCTCGGCGACCGTCGTGTGATTCACGCCCGGCGTGAAGAGGAGCGGGAGGCCGAACTCGGTGCAGGTCTTGACGTCGATCTTGTCGACGCCGATGCCGTACTTGGAAAGGACCTTCAACTTCGGCTTCGCCTTCTCGAGCACCTTGCGGGTGATCATGTCATCGCCGCAGATGTAGCCATCGATGTCACCGACGAGGGCGAGCGTGTCCGCCTCGTTGAGCGGGCCGCGGGCGCGGATGACTTCCCAGCCGGTATCGGCCAGGAGCTTGTGGTGCTCGCCCGGCGTGTCTTGGAAGGAGGTGGTCGTGAGGAGGATTTTCGTCATGGCTACAGGGAAGGGTGTTTTCGCACACGCGTCCTTGCGACGGAAGGCGAAATTTTGCGGATGACTCGGACCGTTCGAGCAAGCAGGAATGTGACTGGGCGGGACCCGGGCGAGGCTTGGGTTAGTTCGGAAGCCAGGAAGCCAGGATTCAGAGTCGTGGCTTCCTGGCTTCTGAATGCGTTCTTTGGGCGGGGAAGTCGGCGCGATGCTTGCGCGAGGCCGGCCGGTGCGCCATCCCGTGGAGCAGCATGAAGTCGTTTGCCACCGCCACTGCTGCGTTGAAGCGTCGCCTCGGCCCGCGGGTCGTCGCGACGGATGCCGCGTCGCTGGACGAAGCGTCCTATGACAGCGCGAAGCTCCCGTTCCGGCCCGAGGCGGTGGTACGGGTGCGGCGCGAGGCGGACGTGGGCGCAGTGCTGGAACTCGCGAATCGTCACGGCGTGCCCGTGACGACGCGCGGCCGCGGGACGACGCTGACGGGCGCGGCGACGCCGGTGCGCGGCGGCTGGGTCGTCGATATGCTGGCGTTGAACGCGATCGCGATCGATGACGAGGCCGGCATGGCGCAGGTCGGGGCGGGCGCGAAGGTCGGCGATATCCAGCGCGCGGCCGACGCGAAAGGCTGGTTCTACCCGCCCGATCCCTCGTCGAAGGAATACTGCACCATCGGCGGCAACATCGCGTGCAACGCCGGCGGCATGCACGGCGGAAAGTACGGCGTCACGCGGGACTTCGTGGTGTCGCTGCGCGGCTTTCTGCCGACCGGAGAATTCGTGGAGTGGGGCACGGCGACGAAGAAGTTTTCCGCCGGCTTCAACCTGCGCGATCTCTGGATCGGCAGCGAGGGCATGCTCGGGATCGTGACGGGCGCGGTGCTGAAACTCATTCCGCGACCGGCCGAGCGCTGGACGCTGCTCACGTCGTTTCGCGATGAGACCGCGGCGTTGCAGGCGGCGCTGGCGCTTTTTCGGGCGCGCGTGCAGCCGGCCATCTGCGAGTTTCTCGATCGCGAGAGCGTGCTGTGCGCGGAGCGCGCGACGGGCAAGGTGGTGTTTGCCGGCCAGTCGGGGCGTCCGGTGTTGTTGCTGGAACTTGCCGGCTCGAAGGCCGAGGTGCGCGAGCAGAAGGCACTCGTGCTCGCTTGGGCGGCGGACTACGCGACGGCCCACCGGGCGGCACGAACCCGCGAGGAAGCGGAGGAATTGTGGGCGGTGCGCCGCAAATGTTCCGGCGCGATGTTCGAGCTGGGCGATGCCAAGCTCAACGAGGACATCGTGGTGCCGATGAGAAACTACGTCGCGTTCGCGAAATTCCTCGCGCGGCTGAAACGCGAGTCCGGGCTGCACATCCCGACCTTCGGCCATCTGGCCGACGGCAATCTCCACGTGAACATCATGTATCACAAGGCGGTGCCGGCGGAGTGCCGCACGGCGGAACGCACGGTGAAGACCCTGATGAAAACCGTCGTGGCGCTCGGCGGATCCATTTCGGGCGAGCACGGCATCGGCCTCGCGAAGACGCCGTTCCTGCGCATCCAGCACTCACCCGCGCAGGTGCGTGCAATGAAGGCGGTCAAGGACGCGCTCGATCCTCGCGGCATCCTGAATCCCGGAAAAATGTTCGAGATCTTCGAGGTGTGGAAACACGCGCGCCTCGACGTGAAGTTGCCGTGGGATCACAAGTAGGCCGGGCGGCGGCGTCGCCCGCTGGAGTGTAGCTACGAGCGCCAGCGAGTGGCGTCTGGTGCGGCGCCTAGGGTGGCGGGCAAGTTCGCCCGCACGGCCGGCGCGTTCTGGTTTCTTGTCGAGCCGCCACTCGCCGCCACTCGCTGGCGCTCGTAGCTACGGAAGGCCATCAGTGTTTCGCGAGGGCCGCGGCGGCCGTTTCCTGAAACACCCGGCGCACGTCGCTGGCGTCGCTGTTGGGGAAGTTCGAACGCTGCACCATGAGCAGGTACGCGACGCCTTTGACCGGATCGATCCACGCCTGCGTGCCCCATGCGCCGCCGTGGCCGAAGGTGCCCGGCGACAGCATCGCGGCGAGGCCTTCGTGCGGCGTGCGCAGGATGCAGGTGCCGATGCCCCAGCCGTAATTCATCCCGCGCTGGCCGTAGGTGTCGTTTTGGAAGAAGCCCGTGGGCAGGTTGCCGGTCGAAACCGACGTCAGCACCTGAAACGCCGCCGGACTCAGGTAGCGTTTACCGTCGAGCGCACCGCGATTGAGCAGCATCTGGCAGAATCGGGCGTAATCGTTGGCGGTGGAGAACAGCCCGCCGTTCCCCTGGGGCGGACGATTGCGGCTACCGTAGTCGGCGCGCGCGGGTGCCGGCGTGAGCGCGCCGGTGTCCTTGTTCTTTGCATAGCCCACCGCGAGTTGCTTCAGCTGGGCCTCGTTGGGATAGAACGTCGTGTTCTTCATCCCGAGCGGATCGAACAGGCGTTTTTGGAGAAACGCATCGAAAGTCATGCCGCTGACCACTTCGACGATCCGGCCCGCGAGATTGATGCCGGACTGCGTGTACTTCCATTTCTCGCCGGGTTCGTACTGCATCTTCGCCGCGAGCCAGACGGGGACGAGGTCGGCGAGGGTCTTTGCGGCCTGCGCGGCCGGGCCAGACGCTTCACCAAGGCCGGACGTATGATTGAGGATCTGCGTGATGGTGAGATTGGCCGGTTTGCCGGACGGGGTCTTCAGGCTGGCAAACTCAGGGATGTAGTTCGCGACCGGGTCGGCGACGTTCAGCTTGCCCTCGTCCTGCAACATGAGCACGGCGACGCCCGTGATGGGCTTGGTCATCGACGCGATCCAGCAGAGGGAGTCGGGCGTGATCGGCCGCTGGGTGGCGAGATCCGCGTAACCGGTGCTTTCGAGGTGCAGGATCTTATCCTTCGAGAGCACGACGGTCACGGCGCCGGCGATTTCCTTTTGATCGATCTTCGCCTGCATCGCGGCACCGATGCCGGGCAGTTGTGGGGCGGCGGTCAGCGTCGCGGCGAGCAGGCAGGACGAGGCAACGAGGCGCAGGGGCAGGGCGGGGCTCATGCTGTTTCAGTAGCGGTTTCGCGGGGAGCCGCAAGCGGAAGGTCGGTGAGCGCGGGATCGCCTGCTCTAGATAGACGCGTCTCCCGTAGAGAACCCGCCGTGAATGGCGTGTGAACAACCTCGCGGGTTTTTCCATTGCGGGGCGGAGATGCGCGCCTTGAATCGGCCGTTTCCATCCTGCATGTATCTCAAGGCGCTCAAGCTTCACGGCTTTAAAAGCTTCGCGGACCCGACCACCCTTCGGTTCGAACCCGGCGTCACGGCCGTCGTCGGCCCGAACGGTTGCGGCAAGTCGAACATCGCCGACTCCATCCGCTGGGTGCTGGGCGAACAGAGTGCCAAGGCGCTGCGCGGCGGCAAGATGCAGGACGTCATCTTCGAGGGCGCGGACACCCGCAAGCCCGCCCAAATGTGCGAAGTGTCGCTGCTCCTGACGGACTGCGAAAAGCAGCTCGGCAGCGAATTCCATGAAATCGAAATCATGCGTCGCGTGCATCGCGACGGCCAGAGCGAGTACTCGTTCAACGGCCAGCCGTGCCGGTTGAAGGACATCCAGAAGCTTTTCATGGACACCGGCATTGGCCGGACCAGCTACTCGATCATGGCGCAGGGCCAGATCGATCAGATCCTGTCGTCGAAGCCCGAGGAACGACGCGCGGTGTTCGAGGAGGCGGCCGGCATCACGAAGTACAAGTCCCAGCGGCGCGAAGCCCTGCAGAAACTCTCGCTCACCGATCAGAATCTCGCGCGCGTTGCGGACGTGATCGGGGAAGTCGGCCGCCAGATCGGCAGCCTCCGCCGGCAAGCTTCGAAGGCGATGCGTTACAAGCGGCTCAATCACCGCCTGCGGCATCTCGCGCTGGCGTGGAGCGGCTACCATCATACGCAGCTGACTGCGACGCTCGTGGAACTCGAGGCCAAGGTCGCGACCTTGCGGGCCGCGGCGGACGAACGCCGGCAGAACTTTGAAACGCAGGAGACCGCGCTTGCCGAGAAGCGGGCGCATCGCAGCCGGCTCAACCAGCGCGTGCAGGATGCGCAGCAGGCCGTGTTCGATCTGCGCTCGCAGAAGGAAGCCGCGGAAAACGCCGCGAACCTCGCGCAGATCAAGCGCAGCGGACTCGAGGACCGGCTGGCGTCGTCGCGCGACAATCTCACCGAGGTGGAAATGCAGCTGCGCGAAGTCGCCGCGCAGGTCGACACCGGCGCGACCGACAAGCAGACGCAGCTCGAATTGCTCGGCGGCAGCGACGCCGTGTTCCAGCAGCGGAATCGCGAACTCGCGATCGTCGAGGGCGAGTTGAGCAAGCTCGAGCAGGAGCTCAACCAGTCGAAATTCCAGCTCCTGCAAATCGAGAGCACGGTCGCGCGGCTGCGCACCGACTGCTCCGGCTACGAGGTCGACCAGAAGACGAGCGTGCACAAGCACGACTCGCTCGCGCAGGATCTCGAGGGCGTTCGCCAGGCCCAGTCGTCGGCCGCGCAATTGGCGGCCGAAACCGACGCCCGGGCCGAGGAGGCCGTCACGGAAAAATCGCGCGCCCACAGCGAGACCGTCACGGCGCAGCAGACCATCACCGACCTCACGAAGGAATTCCGTGAGGCGCAGCGCAAGATGCAGGAAATCGATCGCACGATCGCGCAGCGGACGGCGCGGCTGCGGCTGCTGCAGCAATTGCAGGAAAAGTGGGAAGGCTTCGGCGAGGGTGCGAAAGCCGTGCTGCAGGGCCGGCTCGATGCCGCGCTGCAGGGCGCGAAGGTGGCGCCGATCACGCAGGGACTCGCAGTGACGGCTGAATACGGCAAGGCGGTCGAGGCGATCCTCGGTTCCGCGGCCGAGGCGATCAGCGTGAGCGAGCTCTCCACCGCCCAGCGGATCATCGCGCAGCTCGACGCCGAGCAGATCGGCTCGGCCATCCTGCGCGTATCCGAAATGGGACTGCGCACCGAAGGTTACTTTGAGCTGCCGCCCGGACTCGTGCCGGCGGCGCAGGCGGTGAGCGACACGGATCCGGCGCATCCGGCGTTCGGCGTGTTGCGCGAGTCGTACATCGCGGACGATCTCGGCGCGTTTCTTTCCTTCTGGAAGGAAAACCCGGGCTTCCCGTTCCTGGCGGTGGCGACGCGGAAGGGCGACCTCGTCGATCGGCGCGGACTCATTTACGGCGGTCATCACAGCAGCAAGCGCGCGGCGCACAGCATCGTGCAGCGCGAGATCGATCTGCGCGAGACGGCCAAGGCGCTCGCGGACGACCAGAAGATTCATGACGACCAGCGCGCCGCGATTGAGACGCTGAACCAGCGGCTGGCGGAGGCTGAGCAGTTGCTTGAACAACGCCGCGCCGACGTGCTGGCGGCGACGCAGACGCTGGCGTCGGTCCAGGCCGAGCAGCGCAATGCGCAGCGCAACGTCGAGGAAATCGGCAACCGGCTCAACCGGATGGAGAACGAGCTGGCCTCGCTCGAGCACGCCCGCAACGAGGCGCACGCCCGCTGGGAAAAAGCGCAGCTTGGGCTGACCGAGGCCGACGCGACGGCCGCGGCGGGACGCGAGCGCATCCGGCAACTGGAGACGCGCATTGTCGAGGTGCGCACCGACCGCGACGTGAAGCGCGACACCCTCGCGCAGGCGCGGCTCGAGCTCGCGGAACGCCGCCAAAAGGTCGAGGTGATCGACCGCGGTCTCGGCGAGATGGAACGCCGCCGCCAGCAGCTCAGCGAATTGCTCGTGCAGCGGCAGACCGAAATCGAATCGTGGACCGAGCAGGTCGGCGAACTCGAGCGGACCACGACGGAGCAGCGTTCGCGCGGGGCGCAGCTCGCGGAGACCTTTGTCGTCGCGCAGGAGCAGGTCGAGAAGGTGCGTTTCGAACTCACCGACATCGAGCGCGAGATCAATGGCCTCGAGTCGGCGCAGCACGCGGTGCGCGACGAATCGGAGTCGGCGCACGATCAGTTGAGTTCGCACGAAATCAAGCTGGCCGAAAACCGGCAGCGCGCGCAGTTCCTCGCCGAGGAAGTCACGCGGGAATTCCAGACCGACGTCGCGGGTGTCGATTGGAAACACCAGTTGTGGCACTCCGACGACGAGCCGGCGGGCATCAAGCCGCTCGATCTCGACGAGGATGAAGATGATGCGCCCGCCGAAGCGGCGAAGGACGCCGAGGGCGAGGCCGCACCGAAGCGTCGCCGCAAGGCCAAGGGCCCGAAGGGCGAGCCGACCGAGGACGACCTCAAGGCGCTCGAGGCCAATGACTGGCCGGCCACCAAGGCCGAGATCGATGCGTTGCGCCAGCGCCTGAACAGCATGGGCGCGGTGAATCTCGTCGCCATCGAGGAATACGCGGAGCTCAAACAGCGTCACGATTTCCTCGCGGGCCAGGTCAACGATCTCACGACGGCGAAAGCCGAACTCGTGAAAGCGATCGACGAGATCAACCAGACGTCGCTCCAGCAATTCCAGGTCACGTTCGAGCAGATCCGGAAGAACTTCGAATACACCTTCCACACGCTGTTCGGCGGCGGTCGCGCGCACTTGGAGTTGATCCAGGCCGAGGACATTCTCGAGAGCGGCATTGAAATCGTGGCACAGCCGCCGGGCACGAAGCTCAAGGGCATCACGCTGCTGTCGGGCGGACAGAAGACACTGACGGCCGTCGCGCTGCTGTTCGCACTCTACATGGTGAAGCCGTCGCCGTTCTGCTTGCTCGATGAGCTGGATGCGCCGCTCGACGAATCGAACATCGGCCGGTTCACAGACTTGTTGAAGAAGTTCGTTGGCGAGTCGCAGTTCATCATCATCACGCACAACAAGCGCACGGTCTCGGCCGCGCAGGCGATTTACGGCGTGACGATGGAGGAACGCGGCGTGTCGAAGACCGTCTCGATGCGCTTCAACCAGGAGCACGGCGAACCCGAGGCTCAGGGCCGCAACATCGCGGAGTCGGTCGTCGGAGCGCGCGCCGCCGCGACGGCCGCCAATACCGCGAAGGTCAACGCTGCCGCCGCTGCCGCACCGGCGCCGGTGCCGGTCTGAGCCGGATCCGTCGGGCTCTCTCGTGAGTGTAGGCGGGGTGCCCTCACCCCGCGTTGATCGTAGTGTCGGTCGTTGCAACTGCGGGTGATGGCACCCCGCCCGCAGTGGGAGCGAAAGCCTCCCGCCTGCTTCGATCTGATGCCTGCCGGAGGCCGGCGCTCCCGGGTGGCTCTGCGGTTGCACCCCCGGGATTGGTCGGCGCCGGCCTCGACTCCATGTCGCGATGCCCGTTCCTCCGGGCATGCTGCGATTCCTTCGTTCCTTGCTCGGTGCGGGCCACGACGCGAGCGCGGAGCGCGGTGAACGCGGCGAGCGACTCGCGGCGGACTGGCTCGAACGCGAGCGCCACTTTCGCATCGTGGCGCGCAACTGGCGCAATCCGCGCGATCGGCGGGAGGAACTCGATCTCGTGGCACGTGACGGCGAGGTCCTGGTGTTCGTCGAGGTGAAGACGCGCGACGCGGATGCGCTGGTGCCCGGATACTTCGCGGTCAACGCGCGAAAGAAGCGGGTGCTGCGGCGGGCGGTTCGGTCGTACCTGAACCCGCTGGCGGCGCACCGGCCACGCACGATTCGCTTCGACGTGGTCGAGGTGGCGCTGGCGGCGGACGGCACCGGCGGCGCGCGCATCCTGCACTTCGAAAACATCCCGCTTTTTTCGAAACATTTCCGGGGTTAGGTGAAGCATCACGTCCGGTTTGCGTCCCGTCATAACCTGCATTTCCCTTGCGCCGCACCGGGCCGATCCGGAAAACCATTGCCTCCCATGTCCGACACACCGCGCCATCCCTTCTTGCACGGGCTCAGCAAGCATCGCGGTGCGCCGCCGACCGTCGTTGTGATTTTCGGTGCCTCCGGCGATCTCACCGCGCGGAAACTGATCCCGGCGGTCTACAATCTCAGTCACGACAACCTGCTGCCGGCTGATTTCCATCTGGTGGGCTACGGCCGCAAGGCCATTCCCGACGGGGAATTCCGTTCGCTGGCGGCAGACGCGATCAAGGAGTTCTCGCGGCGCGAGCTCAACGGCGAGGTCTGGGAACGCGTGGCCGCGCACACGACGTATGTGGCGGGCGGATATGACGAGCGGGCGGCGTTCGACCGGCTCGCGCAGCACATTGACGGGATCGAGAAGAAGATTGGCCGCGATGTGCAGCGGTTGTTCTACATCTCGACGCCGCCGTCAGTCTTCGCGCCGATCATCATGAACCTCGGTGCCAGCGGTCTTGCGGCCAAACACCTCGGCACCCCGCTGCACGCAAAGGTGATTATCGAAAAGCCGTTCGGCAAGGACCTGACGTCCGCGCGCGAACTCAACGGCACGATTCGCTCCGTCTTCGAGGAGCACCAGGTTTACCGCATCGATCATTATCTCGGGAAGGAGACCGTGCAGGATTTGCTCGTGCAGCGGTTTGCCAACGCGATCTTCGAGCCGCTGTGGAACCGCAACTTCATCGACAGCGTGCAGATCACCGTGGCCGAGGAAGTCGGCGTTGGTTCGCGCGGCGGCTATTACGAACAGAGCGGCTGCCTGCGGGACATGATCCAGAATCACACCATGCAGCTGCTGGCGCTGACGGCCATGGAGCCGCCGGGCTCGCTCGATGCCGAGGCGATTCGCGACGAGAAGGTCAAGGTGCTGAAGGCGATTCAGCCGCTCACGATCGGTCCCGCGGGCGACGTCGCGCGGGCGCAGTACGGCGCAGGCATGATGAGCGGAAAGTCCGTGCCCGGTTATCTCGAGGAAGAGGGGATTCAGCCGCAGTCGAACACCGAGACCTACGCGGCGCTGCGGCTCTCGATCAACAACTGGCGCTGGCAGGGCGTGCCGTTTTACCTGCGCTCGGGCAAACGCATGGCGCGGCGCGTGTCGGAGATCGCGATCAACTTCCGGCGTCCGCCGGGGACGCTGTTTGCCGGCGAGACCGCCCGCTTCGACTTGGCGGCCAACACGCTGTCGTTTCAGATTCAGCCCGACGAGGGCTTGAGTTTGATCCTCAACACCAAGGTGCCCGGGCTCGAGACGCGCACGCAGCCGGTGAAGATGAGTTTCCGTTACGCGACGACGTTCGGTTCCAACACGGCCGAGGCCTATGAGCGGCTCGTGCTCGATGCGATGATTGGTGACGGCACGCTTTTCATCCGCGGCGACGAGGCCGAGGCGTCGTGGAAACTCTGCACCCCGGTGCTCGACTACTGGCGCAGCGTGGGGCGGACCGGCATGGATACGTACGCGGCCGGATCGTGGGGCCCGCCGAGCGCGGACGCGCTGCTCGCCAAACAGGCGCATTGCTGGCGTCAGCCGTAGGCCGCGGCGGGGTCGCGGCCGATCTCAGACTTGAAATCTGACATTTGAGAGCGGCGCTTCGGACTCCGTTTCATACCGATCAGATCTCAAAACAATCATCTCAGATCTCAAATTTCAGATCTCATACCAATCGCTCTTTGCCTTTGGACTTTAGCCGTGGCTACGAGCGCCAGCGAGTGGCCGAACGACCACTCGCTGGCGCTCGTAGCCACGATCGATCCAGAAGTTCAAAAGCAAGGAGCGATTGGTATCAGATTTCAAAAATCCACGCCCATGCCCGCCATATTTGATGCCTTGCCCGGGATAGAGGTGCCGGTCGGCGCCATCTCCAAGAGTCTTGCGGCGATGTGGACCGACAACGTCGCCGATGGCCGGCCCACGCTCGAGGCCGACGACGCGAAGGCGACGCAGGTGAACTTCGTGCTGCATCTCGGGTTGAACTCGACGCCGGCCGATGCCACGCGCCAGTTCGAGACCGTGGTGAAATTCTCGCAGCGGCACCCGAGCCGGATCGTCGTGCTGTGTCCGCTGCTCGACGACGTGCCGGAGCCGCAGATGCGCGCGAAAATCTTCGGCGAGTGCTTTCTCGGCAAATCGAAGACGGACAAGCGCTGCGTCGAGTTCGTGATGTTGAGCTACTCGCACAGCGCGCGGCCGTTCCTCGAGAACCAGGTGTCGATTTCCCTCTCGACCGATCTGCCGCTCTATTACTGGGCGCACAAATTCTCGGCGAGCGGCCGGCTGGCGGACTATCGTTACCTGCTCAGCCGGGCCAAACGCGTGTTGATCGACAGCGCGATCGCGCCGCCGGACGCCCTCACGTATCCGTGGCCGAATCCCAGCGCGACCCGCGATCTCGTTTACTGCCGGCTGCTGCCGGTGCGACAGAGCATCGGGCAGTTCTTCGCTGCCTACGATCCGGCCCGCTTGGTCGAGGGCCTGAAAAGGGTGACGGTCCTCCACACTTCCGGACTCGCGGCCGAGGGCCGCGTGCTGCTGGCGTGGCTGCAGCGTCGGCTGGCGGCATGCGGGCAAGTGCCCGAGCAGGCGACGATGGCAACGGCCACCTTGGAGGGCGACCGTGGTTGTCTGGGCGTTAATTTCGACTACGCGGACGGCAAGCGCACGTTTCGCTGGACCGGCACGCTCAGCACCGGCCAGGCGCTGTTCGAGGCCGACTTCGGCACGGGCCGCACGCGACTGCCTGCGGCCGTCAGCCTGCTCGCGCCCGAAACGTCGCTCAGCGAGGCGATGTTTTTCTGACCCGGGGCCCTGAAGGATCGCCCGCGAATCACGCGGATGGGCGCGAATTTCAGCGAGACAAATTCAAGGTCCTTTCATTCGTGGCCATTCGCGTGATTTGCGGGCCAATGAATCGCTGGCTGACTGCGCTGGCAGTCGTCCCACCTGCATCCGACAGCCGCGGACTTCGGGCCCCGCGCCCACATTTTCCGTGAACTCGGGGCGCGGCCCGGCTACGAGTGCGGGTATGAATCGCCCCTTCATCCGCGGATCGATCGCGATGGTTCTGCTGGCCGCCACCGCCAGTGCGTACAAGGAAGTGCCGCCGCCGGATAAGGTCGTGTTGCCCGCGCCGCGCTCCGCCGCCGCCTCGCTCGCGTCGATCACCGTTCCCGCCGGTCTGGAAATCGAGCTCGTCGCGTCCGAGCCGCAGGTGAAGGACCCGATCGATCTCGCGTGGGATGCCGCCGGCCGCATGTGGGTGGTCGAGATGGCGGACTATCCGCTCGGCCTGGATGGGAAGGGCAAGCCGGGCGGGCGTATCCGGGTGTTGGAGTCGACGCACGGCGACGGCCGTTACGACAAGATGACGCTGTTTGCCGACGGGCTGAATTTTCCGACGTCGGTCACACCCTGGCGCAACGGCGTGCTGGTGACGGCGATTCCGGACGTGTTGTTTCTCGAGGACACCGATGGCGACGGGCGCGCGGATCGGACCACGAAGCTTTTCACCGGACTGGGCGAGGGCAACCAGCAGCACCTGTCGAACGGCCTGCAGTGGAGTCTCGACGGCTGGCTTCACGTCGCCAACGGCAACAGCGGTGGCAAGATCACGTCGCCGCAGTCGCCGCGCCCGCTCGAGGTCGGACAACGGGACTTCCGCATCGCGCCGGATCGCGGCGCGGTGGAGTTGCTCAGCGGCCAGTCGCAGGTGGGACGCAACCGCGACGACTGGGGTAACTGGTTTGGCTGCAATAATTCCAATCCCATCTGGCACTTTGCGCTCGAGGATCACTACCTGCGGCGCAATCCGCACCTCTCGCCGCCCAACGCCACGGTCACGGTGGCGAGCGTGCCCGGGGCGGCGCGGATTTATCCAACGAGCCAGACCTTTGCGCGCTTCAACGATCCGCACGGTTTCAACCACGTCACGTCGGCCTGCGGCGTGATGATCTATCGCGACGACTGGCTCGGCGCGGCATTTGCCGGCAACGTCTTCGTCTGCGAACCGGTGCACAACCTCGTCCACCGCGAGGTCGTGCGTCCCGTCGGCCCCACGTTCAAGAGTGACCGCGCGCCCGGTGAGCAGACGTCGGAGTTTCTGGCGTCGACCGACAACTGGTCTCGTTTCACCGCGGTCCGCGCCGGACCCGACGGTGCGCTCTACGTCGTCGACATGTATCGCCTCGTAATCGAGCACCCGAAGTGGATTCCCGATGCGTGGCAGAAGGAGCTCGGCGATCTGCGCGCGGGGGAGAACGCGGGCCGCATCTATCGCGTGAAGCCCAAGGGCGCGACGCTCCGACCCGTGCCGGTGCTGGCGAGCGCGAGTGGCGCCGCGCTCGTGCAGGCGCTGGAGAGTCCGAGCGGCATCGTACGCGATCTCGCGCAGCAGCAGCTGACGTGGCGGCGCGAGGCGTCGGCTGTTCCCGCCCTCGTGCAACTGGCCGCCCGGGCGGAGCGGCCGGCGACGCGCGCGCAAGCTTTGTGGACGTTGCACACGATGGAGGCGTTGACGGCACCCGTGGTGGCGCGGGCGTTGCAGGATCCGCATCCTGGAGTGCGCCGGCAGGCCGTGCGTTTGAGCGAGGCGTTCGCGGGGTCCGCGCCGGACTTGCTCCCCCGCATCGCGGCGCTGGTGGACGATGCGGATGCCGCGGTGCGGCAGCAGGTCGGCTACACGCTCGGCGAGTGGAAAACGCCGGCAGCGGGCATCGCGTTGGCGCGGCTGCTGCGGGCCAACGATGATCGTTTCATTCGCACGGCGGCGATGAGTTCAGCCCTGCCGCATGCCGCGACGCTGATCGCGCAGTTCGAGGCCGACGGACGGGGCGACGATCCTCTGCTGATCGAGATCGCGACCGCGACCGAGAACGCGAAGGCGCTCGCCTCGATCCTGACCGCGCTGGCGGCACCGCGACCAGCGGCGGGAGTGGCGCAGCAGTTTGCCACGCTCGGCCTGCTGCTCGACTGGTTGCAGCGAAACAACAAGACGCTCGTGCAGCTGCAGAACGTCGGTGGCGAGGCGATGACGCAGGCGCTCGCCGCGGCCGATGGAGTCTTTGGCGCGGCGCGTGGCGTCGCGATGGATTCGGCGGCGGCGCCGACGGCCCGGGTGGCGGCGGCGCGCGTGCTCGGTCGCGGCCGCGGCCAGCAGACGGAGGACGTGGAGCTGCTGGCCCGGCTGCTGACGCCGGCGTCACCGGTGGATTTGCAGCTCGCGGCGGTGGCCTCGCTCGGTCGCATCAACCGGCAGACGGTGGCCGATCGCCTGCTGGAGGGCTGGAGTGGATACGGTGGGACGGTGCGGGCCGCCGTGCTCGATCTCGTGATCAGCCGGCCGGCGTGGGCGCAGGTGCTGCTCGACCGGCTCGAAGCAAACCGTGATCTCCTGCCCCAGGTGGACGCCGGCCGGCGCGCGGCGCTGACCCAGCACAGCAACCAGAAACTGGCCGAGCGGGCGTCGGCGTTGTTCAACGCCGGGATGGACGCGAACCGGCAGCAGGTGATCGAGCGCTACCAGGCGGCGCTGCCGGCGATTGCCGGTGACGCGCAGCGCGGCGCGGGTATTTTCACGGCGATGTGCAGTGCGTGTCATGCGTTCGGCACCGTGCCCGGACGCAAGGTCGGACCGGATCTCGCGACGGTGAAGGACCGCAGCGCGCCTTATCTGCTCACGCACATCCTTGATCCCAATCGTACGGTCGAAGACCGCTATGTTTTCTACACGGTCACGACGCAGGATGGTCGTTCTGTGGCAGGCATGCTGGCGGGGGAGGCGGGCAGCAGCATCACGATGATTGGCCTTGATGGCGTCGAGCAGACGATCCTGCGCAGCGAAGTGCGTTCGCTGATCAGCAGCGGGCGTTCGCTGATGCCGGACGGCTTGGAGGGCGCGCTCGGTGAACAGCCGATGGCGGATCTGATCGCGTTCCTGGCGGCGGGCGGAAATCGCTAGGGTTGCATGGTCAGAAGCACGCCGACGATCTCCCGCGAATCACGCCAATGGACGCGAAGATCAGAGGTGGAATAATACCAACCGCTCCTTGCTTTTGGACTTCTGGATCGATCGTGGCTACGAGCGCCAGCGAGTGGCCGTTCGGCCACTCGCTGGCGCTCGTAGCCACGGCTAAAATCCAAAGGCAAAGAACGATTGGTATAAAATCTACCGCTCGCCATTACGGTTCACCGTGGGATGAGCGCTCTAGACGATCGTTTCGCCTTCGCGTCCATTGGCGTGATTCGCGGGCAACAAACTTGTTTCCGCTCACGCGCTCACGCTCGTAGCTACGGCGTCACGCCATCCGCAAAACGGCGTACGTCCGCTTGCCCTTGCGGAGCAGCACGTACTTGCCAAACAGCAGATCGGTCGTCGTCACGGCCCGGGCGATGTCGGCGGCGCGGACGTTGTTCAAATAGATACCGCCGCCTTCGACGTCCTTGCGGGCCTGACCCTTGGAGGGCGCGAGACCGCTGTGCACGAGGACATCGAGAAGCGATAGGCCGGCGCCCTCGAGTTTGGCGCGCTCGAGATCCTTGGTCGGCACTTCACCGACGACGTCGGCGAAGACGGCCTCGCTGACACCTTCAAGGCCGCCGCCGAACATGATTTCGCTGGCGCGCTGCGCATCGGCGAGCGCGGACTCGCCGTGCACCGTGAGTGTCATGGCGCGGGCAAGAGCCTTCTGCGCGGCGCGGGCGCCCGGGTTGGCCTTGAGCTCGGTTTCGAGCGCGGTGATTTCGTCCGGCGTGAGAAACGTGAGCACCTTCAGCAGCTTCACGACGTCGGCGTCCTCCGACTGCATGAAGAACTGGTAGAAGCGATACGGTGACGTCCGCTTCGGATCGAGCCACACCGTGCCGGTGGCGGTCTTGCCGTACTTCGTGCCGTCGGACTTCGTCAGCAACGGAAACACGAGCCCGTACGCGGTCGCGTTGAGTTTCTTCCGGATCAGCTCGGTGCCGGCGGTGATGTTGCCCCACTGGTCGGTCGCGCCGACCTGCAGCTCGCAATTCAGGGTCTTGCGCAGGTGATAAAAATCGAACGCCTGCAGCAGCATGTAGCTGAATTCGGTGTAGCTGATGCCGTTCTCGCGATCCTCCATGCGGGCGCGGACCGACTCCTTGGCGACCATCCAGTTGACAGTGAAAAATTTTCCGACCTCGCGCAGGAAATCGAGGTAACTCATCGGCGCGGTCCAGTCCGCGTTGTTGACGAGTCGGGCGGGATTCTGGTTCGGCGTCTTCGCGGCGTCGAATTCCAGAAACTTGGCGAGCTGCTGCTTCACGCTGCCGATGTTGTGCTCGACCTGTTCGGGCGTCTGGAGATTGCGCTCGGCGGATTTGCCGGACGGGTCACCGACCATGCCGGTCGCACCGCCGGCGAGGGCGATCGGATGGTGGCCGGCGAGTTGGAAGCGGCGCAGCGCGAAGAGCGGCACGAGATTGCCGACGTGCAGGGAGTCGGCGGTCGGGTCGAAGCCGCAATACAAGGCGATCGGTCCCTCGGTCAGGCGTTTGGCGAGCGCGTCAGTGTCGGTGCAGTCGGCGTACAGGCCGCGCCATTTGAGTTCTTCGAGGAGCGTCATTGCGGGAGCGGGGAGTAAACGCGGCGGTCCGCCGGGCGCGCAAGAGCGTTTCTGGGCGGCTGAGGAGGGCGCCCGCGAATCACGCCACTACAACGCGAATGGCTGAGAATGGGTCTGGCTTCACTCCTGGGTCGAGCCATGGAAAGTGCGGGGGGATTTTGGAATAACCGTTGGCATTCGCGGCCATTCGCGTGATTCGCGGGCGCTCCTTTTTATGGCTGCGGCTAATGCCGGGCATTGCGTAAGTAGAATCGCGGCTGCTACCCGGAAAAACGGTTTGCGGCGGCGCGAACGGGACCTCAACGTCGCAATTCTTTCCCACCCGAAGGTCGGGTCGGGAATCTCAACCTCCGCATCCCACCTCCCATGCCCATCGCTGTTGGTTCCAAAGCTCCTGACTTCACCCTGAAAACGAAGGCCGCCGACGGTCTCAAAGACATCAAGTTGAGCGACGCCTTTGGCAAGAAGCAGACCGTGCTGCTCTTCTTCCCCGCGGCCTTCACCGGGGTGTGCACGCAGGAGATGTGCGACCAGACGGGCGGACTCGGCGAGTATGAGAAACTCGGGGCGCAGGTGTACGCCATCAGCGTCGACAACGCGTTCTCGCAGGAAGCGTGGGCCAAGCAGAACAAGATCGGCCTCACGCTGCTCTCCGACTTGAACAAGACCGTGACGAAGGCCTACGACGTCGTGTTCCCCATGCTCGCCGGCATCGGCGACACGTCGGCCCGCGCGGCGTTCGTCATCGGCACCGATGGCGTCGTCAAGTACTCCGAGCAGACCGCCACGCCGAAGGATCTGCCGAATTTCGCGGCGATCAAGTCGGCGCTCGCCAAGTAACGTTTTCCCCGGGGCGGGCGCCGCGAGCCGGCGCCCCCGCCCGGTGTTAAGCGCCGTTGAATCTGCGTCAGATGCGGGGTGAGTTCACCCCGCCCATAACTTTCTCCAGACTTACTCATGAGTGTCCCGACGAACCTCCCGAATCCCTTCAATACGCTGCAAACGTTCAAGGCGAACGGCGCGGCGCATAAATTCTACTCGCTGCCCGCGCTCGAGCAGTCCGGTTTCAAGGTGTCGCGCCTGCCGGTGTCCATCCGGCTCGTGCTGGAGTCGCTGCTCCGCAACTGCGATGGCAAGCGCGTGGCGGACGGCGCGATTCGGGCTCTCGCCAGCTGGGGCGCCAAGGATTCCCGGACGGAGGAAATCCCGTTCGTCGTCGCGCGCATCGTGCTGCAGGATTTCACCGGCGTGCCGCTGCTCGTGGACCTCGCGGCGATGCGTTCCGCCGTCGCCCGCATGGGCAAGAACCCGAAGATCATCGAGCCGCTCGTGCCGGTCGATCTGGTCGTCGATCACTCCGTCCAGGTGGATTTCGCCGGCTCCGCCGATGCGCTCCAGAAGAACCTCGACCTCGAGTTCTCGCGCAATCGCGAGCGGTACCAGTTTCTGAAGTGGGGCATGCAGGCCTTTGACACCTTCAAGGTGGTGCCGCCCGGCATCGGCATCGTGCACCAGGTGAATCTCGAGTATCTGGCGAAGGGCGTGCTCAACGACGCCAACGGTGTCTATTATCCGGATACGCTCGTGGGCACCGATTCGCACACGACGATGATCAACGGCATCGGCATCGTGGGCTGGGGCGTCGGCGGCATCGAGGCCGAGGCCGGCATGCTCGGTCAGCCGGTTTATTTCCTCACGCCCGACGTCGTCGGCGTGCACCTCACCGGCGCGCTGCGCGAGGGTGTCACAGCGACCGATCTCGCGCTCACCGTCACGCAGATCCTGCGCAAGGCGAAGGTGGTCGGAAAGTTCGTCGAGTTCTACGGCCCCGGCGCCAAGGCGCTGCCCGTGGTCGACCGCGCGACCATCGCGAACATGGCGCCGGAGTACGGCGCGACGATGGGATTCTTCCCGATCGACGAGGAATGCACCTCGTACCTGCGGGCCACCGGGCGCGATGAAAAGCACGTCGAGCTCTACGAAGCCTATTACAAGGCGCAGAATCTCTGGGGCATTCCGGCGCGCGGCAGCATCGATTACTCGCAGGACCTCGAGCTTGATCTCGGCACGGTGGTGCCGAGCGTGGCGGGCCCGAAGCGGCCGCAGGATCGGATCGAACTGACCAAGCTCGGTCAGGAGTTCGCGTCCGCTTTCGCCAAGCCGGTGACCGAAAATGGCTTTGGCAAGGCTCCGGCGGATTTGGCGAAGACGTTCCACGTCGAGGGTGCCGGCTGGACGAAGCCGATGCAGGGCGGTGGTAGCCAGAAACCGGTTACAGCCGCGGCCTCGGCCGCGCAGGACACCAGTGCGACGACCGAACGCGAGATGGCCAACAACCATCCGACGCCTTCCTCGGTGGCGACGCGGGCGAAGCGGATCGATGGCGAAGTGGGCCACGGCAGTGTGTTGATCGCGGCGATCACGAGCTGCACGAACACCTCCAATCCGAGCGTCATGCTCGCCGCCGGCTTGGTGGCAAAGAAGGCCGTCGAACGCGGGCTGCGCGTGAATCCGGTCGTGAAATCGTCGCTCGCTCCCGGCTCCCGGGTGGTGACCGATTATCTTACGAAGACCGGCCTCCAACCGTATCTTGATCAGCTCGGTTTCCAGACCGTCGGCTACGGCTGCACGACCTGCATCGGCAATTCCGGTCCGTTGCATCCGGCCATCGAGGAAGCAGTGACGAAGAACGATCTCGTGGCGGCGTCGGTGCTCTCCGGCAACCGCAACTTCGAGGCCCGCGTGCACCAGAACATCAAGGCGAACTTCCTGATGTCGCCTCCGCTGGTGGTGGCGTTTGCCCTCGCGGGTCGCGTCGACATCGATCTGTCGTCGGAGCCGATCGGTCACGATCGCGACGGCCGCGCAGTGTTCCTGAAGGATGTCTGGCCGACCTTGAAAGAGGTGCGCGATCAGATGCAGGCGGCGCTCAAGCCCGACGTCTTCCGGCGGTTGTACGCCGACTTCGCCGCGCAGAATCCGAAGTGGAACGAGATCCCGTCGACCACCGGCAATGTTTACCAGTTCGAGCCGAACTCGACCTACATCCAGGAGCCGCCGTTCTTCGCCGGTTTCTCGATGTCGCCCGGCACGATCGAGGAGATTTCCGGGGCAAAGGCGCTGGGCATCTTCGGCGACTCGGTCACCACCGATCACATCTCGCCGGCGGGCGCGATCAAGAAGTCGTCGCCGGCGGGCCGCTTCCTGATCGACCACGGCGTGGCCTTCGAGGAGTTCAACTCCTACGGCTCGCGGCGCGGCAACGATCGCATCATGGTGCGCGGCACCTTTGCGAACGTCCGCATCAAGAACCTGATGCTCGGCGGCAAGGAAGGTGGAAACACGATCTACCAGCCGACCGGCGAGGAGATGTCGATTTTCGACGCGGCGGCGAAGCACATCGCGGCCAAGACGCCGTTGATCGTCATCGCGGGCCAGGAGTACGGCACCGGTTCGTCGCGCGATTGGGCGGCGAAGGGCACCAATCTCCTCGGCGTCAAGGTGGTCGTCGCGCAGAGCTTCGAGCGCATCCATCGTTCCAACCTCGTCGGCATGGGCGTGCTGCCCCTGCAGTTCAAGGACGGCACGACAGCGCAGACGCTGAAGCTCGACGGCACCGAGACCTACGACGTGATCGGGCTCAGCGCCGCGATCAAGCCGCAGCAGGACATCACGCTCCGGATCACGCGCAAGGACGGCATGGTCGAGATGGTGCCGGTGCGCTGCCGTATCGATACGCCCATCGAGATCGATTACTATCAGCACGGCGGGATTCTGCCGTACGTGCTGCGCCAAATCGTGGCCCGGAATTGATGCGTTGTTCGTCGCTGGGATGAACGGGGCGGGCCCCGCGCCGTTCTCCCGGTGCCGTTCGATCCGGCGTCAGGGAGTTGCTCCCTGACGCGAAGTGATATCACTTACCCAGTATCCGCATCCCTGGCCTCAGCATGACAGCACAACCGGGCCTCGACTTTCCGTTCACCGGGCACGTTGTGTAATGCCGGTTTGAAACTGCCCGTCTCAGGTGTGTTCTGAAGCCATTCTGCCGATCCTTCCCGTATGTCCGAAAGCGCCAGCAAGCCCGTCTATCTCGTCGACGCCTCGTCCGACCCGGTGGTCGTGCGCATCGACGGCCGGGCGAGTTTCCAGAACAGCAGCTGCCTGCGCGAGTTCATCGTGGAAATGCTCGGCCGGGGCCGGACGCGCTTCATTCTCGATTTCCAGCTCTGCGCGAGCATGGACAGCACGTTTCTCGGCGTGCTGGCCGGGGCCGCGATTGAACTGCACAAGCAGCGCAAAACCGCGCCGGGCGGCAGCATCGTCGTCATGCGGGTGGGCCAGCGGAACCTGGAGTTGATGCGCAACCTGGGGTTGCACCGGTTGCTGACCATCGATGCCGGCGACGCCGCGGTGAATCTGCCGAAGTGCGATACGCCGTTGGAGCAGAAGAAGGCGAGTGAGGTCGAGAGTGCGCGCCACGTGCTCGAGGCGCACGAGAATCTGGTGAGCGCCGACGAGGCGAACCGGGCGAAATTTCAGGACGTATTGGCGTTTCTGCGCAATCGCGTGGAACAGAAGTAGGCGGCAATCACCTGGGCTGCAGGCGCGTTGGGCAACGGCAGGGGCAGGCGGGAGGCCCGGGCTCCCATCCGAGGCCGCGAAATGGAGAAAGCCTTTGCAACGGCGGGTACACGCGACTCACTTTGGCCTGCCATGGCCGCATCCCAAGCACCCGACACCATCGATCGTTTCTCCCTGCCTGATTCCGGCGGACACTTCGGCCCCTATGGCGGCGTGTTTGTGCCTGAGACGCTCATGACGGCGCTGCAGGATCTGGGCGCGGCGTACGACGTGGCGCGCAAGGATCCGGCTTTCCTGACGGAGCTGCGGCATCATTTGAAGGAGTTCGCCGGGCGTCCAACGGAGCTCTATTTCGCGGAACGGCTGACGGCACACTGCGGGGGCGCGAAGATTTATTTGAAGCGCGAGGACCTGCTGCACACCGGCGCGCACAAGATCAACAATGCGCTCGGCCAGGCGCTGCTCGCGCGGAGGATGGGCAAGAAGCGCGTCATTGCCGAGACCGGCGCCGGCCAGCACGGCGTGGCGACCGCGGCGGTGTGCGCGAAATTCGGCCTCGAGTGTGTCGTGTACATGGGGGCCGTCGACATGGAGCGCCAGGCATTGAATGTGTTCCGGATGCGGCTGATGGGCGCGGAAGTGCGCGGCGTCGAAGCCGGCCAGAAGACGCTGAAGGAGGCGATCAACGAGGCGATGCGCGACTGGGTGACCAATGTCCGCGGCACCCACTACATCCTCGGTTCGGCGCTCGGTTCGCATCCGTATCCGATGATGGTGCGCGATTTTCACCGCGTGATCGGCCAGGAAGTCCGCGCGCAGATCATGGAGCGCGAGGGGCGTCTGCCTGATGAGATGATCGCCTGCGTCGGCGGCGGTTCGAACGCGATCGGCTTCTTCTTCGAATTTCTCGAGGACCGGGCGGTGCGGCTCGTCGGCGTGGAGGCGGGCGGCCGTGGCATCACGCGCGGCGATCACGCGGCGCGTTTCGAGGGCGGCAAGCTCGGCGTGCTGCAGGGCTGCAAGACGTACATTCTCCAGAACGACGACGGCCAGATTGAGCTCACGCATTCCGTGAGCGCGGGCCTCGATTATGCGGCGATCGGACCCGAGCACGCGTTTTACCGCGATCGGCAGCGGATCGATTTCGCCTACGCCTGCGACGATGAAGTGATGGAAACCTTCAAACTGTGCTCGCGGCTCGAAGGCATCATCCCCGCGCTCGAGAGCACGCATGCGCTCGTCCACGGCCTGAAGCGCGCGAAGCAGATGCGCAAGGATGAGATCCTCGTGATCAACCTCTCCGGCCGCGGCGACAAGGATGTGAACCAGGTCGCGAAGATCCTCGGCGTGACGCTCTGAGGCGCACTCATGCAGTTGAAGGTTGAAAGGTGAAAGTTGAAGGAGCCGGAAGCAGACCCAACGGTGCGGCCAGCTCGGGTCTTTCACCCTTCAACTTTCACCTTTCAACCGAATGATTCCGGCTGAGGCATTTCGCCAGAGGAGTTGCCCACGGAACACACGGAATACACGGAACTCTGATTTTCCGTGTATTCCGTGTGTTCCGTGGGCCCAAAGGATTGATTCAGGGACCTGAAGCACCACCGACGCGTCCCCGTTTTGTCCGTGTTATCCGCGTAATCTGCGGTTAGGAATTCCGCCGATGAAAAGCATGACCGGCTACGGCCGCGCGACCTCGGCCATCGAAGGATTTTCCCTCACCATTCAGGTGAGCTCCGTGAATCGGAAGACGCTCGATCTCACGATCGGACTGCCCGATGAATGGGAAAGCCTCGAGCCGGCGATCGGCGAGCTCGTGCGGAAGTTCGCGTCTCGCGGCAAGGTGCACGTCGACATCGAGGTGACCGGCGACAAATCGGCCACGGAGGCCACCTGGGACGAGGCGGCGGCCGCGGCGGCACTCGAGCGGCTGCGGGGCTTTGCGGAGCGGCAGGGCGTGGCGTTCAAACCCACGCCGGAACTGCTGTGGCAGGTCGCGAACTCGCAGCGACGGGCGTCGGAATTTCCCACGGCGGAAGCGGCGCAGGCTCCGGTGGTGGAGACGCTGACCTCGGCCCTGCGGAATTTCTCCGCGATGCGCGCGCGCGAAGGGGAATCGCTGATGGTTGATTTCATCCGGCGCAACGAAGCGCTCCACCGCCTGGTCGAGACCGTTGCGGCCCGCGCCCCGCAGGTTCCGGCCAATTATCGCGAGCAGTTGCTGAAGCGACTGCGCGAGGCCGGCCTCGAGCTCGATCTCAACGACGAGCGCGTGCTGCGAGAAATCGCGCTTTTTGCCGATCGCTGCGACGTGACCGAGGAAATCACGCGGCTGCGCAGCCATTTCGAGCAGTTCACCGCGTTGCTCCGTTCCGACGGCGAGATCGGACGGAAGGCGGAGTTCATCCTGCAGGAAATCGGCCGCGAGGTGAACACGATCGGCAGCAAGGCCAACGATGTGACGATCGCGCGGGCGGTGATCGAGTTGAAGAACGAGCTCGAGCGCGTGCGCGAGCAGATCGCGAACGTGGAGTGATTGAGCGCGAGCGGCGGGACGGCTTGAACTGGGACCGCGACCGCCCTCGGTCGCTCTGAGCTCGAAGCGACCGGGGGCGGTCGCGGTCCCGCGGAACTCAATCGTGCTGCTTACTCCGTCGGCTTGGCGGGAACGCGCAGCGACTGCCAGAGGTACAGGATTACACCGACGCAGATGCCGGAGTCGGCCACGTTGAACGTCGGGTAGATGTAGTTGCCGAAGTGCAGGTCGACGAAATCGATCACGTGCTTGTGCACGAGGCGGTCGACGAGGTTGCCGACAATGCCTCCGCAAAGCAGGCCGAAGCAGACCTGCGAAAGCCGCTGGCGGAGACCGAGGGTGTGACGCCAGAAAAAGATCGCGATGAGCGTGCCGGCGGCAAGGAAGGCAAGCGTCACGCTGCGACCGGAGAACATGCTCCACGCCGCGCCGGTGTTCCCGACGTGGATGATGTAGAAGAAATCGCGGATCACGACGATGTCACTGCCCGCGTGGGTGTGCATCGGATCGAACGGCACCCTGGCCACGACCCATAGCTTCGTCAGCTGATCGAGAACGAAAACCGCGAGCGCGATGAACCACAGCGTGCGGTAGGCGCGGATCCGAACGGACATGGATGGCGATTGCGGATCGCGGACTTCGGACTGCGGATTCCTCGCCGGGGAAGCGGCCGGCGGCATCGTGGGCTTGGCAGGATCAGGGGAGATCAATGAGCGGTCCTCGGCGGGTTCCTGAAATTCGCAATCCGCAATCAGCAATCCGCAATTGCCTCACTCGTCGCCACCGCCGTCGTCGTCCATGATCTTGCCGCCGCCTTCCTCGCCCATCTCGCCGAAGAGGCCGGCCTGGGTGCGGGAACGATGACGGTTCCGCTCGAGATCCTTCTGGGCCTCGGCGGAGTAGCGGGTGAACGGGACGGCGAGCAGGCGCTCCTTGGCGATCGGCTTTTGCGTGATTTCGCACACGCCGTACGAACCGTCGTGGATGCGCTTGATGGCCGCGTCGATCTCGGAGAGCGCTTCCTGCTCGCTCGCCACCATGCTGAGGGCGAAGTCGCGGTCGAAGGTGTCGGTGCCGGCATCAGCCATGTGCTGGCCGTAGGCCGAGAGATCGCCGGCGTCGTCCTTGGCGGAGCGTTTCAACGTTTCCTCGGAATGACGCTCGATGCCCTCGGTGAGATGCGTGCGCAGATCGATCAGCAGCTTGAAGTAGCGTTTGAATTTCTCCGGCACGTCCTTGTCGCTGGTGGGCTCGGCGGGTTTGCCCTTCTTCGGGTTGAACCCGAGAATGTCGGCCAGCGAGGCGGCCTTCACATGCTGCGGCTTCGGCTTTTCGAGTCCGGCGGCGGCGAGTTTCGAGGGCGCAGCCTTGGCGCCGGGTTTCGGGAAAGGCGACGCGGTCTTGCTGGTGACGGTCTTCGCGATCGCGCGGACCTCATCAAGGCTGAAGGCGATGGGCTTGGTCGCGGCCTTGCGCTTGAGAATGCTGTCGCGGAGCGCGGTTTTCTTGGACGGTTTTTCCATGGGAGGAGAGCTTTTCTCTGGTTTGCCAGTGGCCGCTGGCTTGACCGCCGCAGGCCGGGCTGGTGCCGGCTTGTCTTTCGTCACCACCGGCTTGGGCGCAGGTTTGGCGACGGGTTTGACTGCAGGTTTGACTGCAGATTTTACGGCGGGCTTTGCGGCGGGTTTAGCTGCGGATTTGGCGGCTGGCTTGGCGGTTGGTTTCTTTGCTGAGGACGGGTGCTTCTTAGCCATGGGGGAGTTTGGGGGAGAGGTGGACTAGGCTTTCAACGCTTCGGCACAGCGGGGGCAGACCTCGCCATGCGAACTGGCTTCCAACGCCGGCACCCAGCGCCAGCAGCGCGGACACCGGACAAAATTCAACTCACTGCAGGGTCGGACCTCGACCTGCAGAGATGCGCCGGACTTGGACCCGCCGTCGGCCGGAGGGTTCGCCGCCACGCCCAACGTGACATGCGACACGATGAAGAGCTCGGGCAGGGAATCACGGTGCTTTTCGAGCACCGGGATAAGGGGATCGCCGGTCGGCAGGGACAGCGCGATGGCCGCATCGAGCGACTTGCCGAGTTTGCCGGCCGCGCGCAGCGGCTCGATCGCCTCGTTGACCTGCGCCCGCACGCGCAACAACGCTGCGACGTCGGCCTCGAGCGCCGGGTTCGTCCACGTCGCCGGCGCCACGGGCCAGTCCTGGAGGTGAATCGAATCGTCGGCATACTCGACCTTCGCGGTCGCGTACGACCAGGCCTCGTCACACGTGAACGTCAGCACCGGCGCGAGCACGCGAATCAGCGTGTTGAAGATCTGGTGCAACGCGGTCTGAGACGAACGGCGCAGCGGTGAATGCGTGCCGTGGGTGTAAAGCCGATCCTTGAGGATGTCGTGGTACGTGGCCGACAGCGTGACCGCACAGAACTGGTTGCAGAGCTGGTAAACGCGGTGGAACTCGTAGGCGTCGTACGCGGCCGTGCAGTCGCGGATCAGCGCCGCGGTCTGGTGCAGCGCCCAGCGGTCCAGGGTATCGAGTAGTTCGACGGGCACGGCATCCTTCGCCGGATCGAAGTCGAAGAGGTTCGAGAGCTGGTACCGAAACGTGTTGCGGAAAAGCCGGTAGGCGTCGCCGACGTGCTTGAGGATCTCGTCGTCGACGGGGATGTCGTCGCGAAAGTCCTGTGATGCGATCCACAGCCGGATGACATCCGCGCCGTGCTGGTTCACGTACGCATCCGCGGTCTGCGGCTTCTGGTACGTCGAGCTCTTGGAAATCTTCTGCCGATTCTTGTCGACGATGAAGCCGTGCGTGAGGACCGCCTTGTACGGCGCCGCATCGAACGCGATCACACTCGTCCACAGCGAGGATTGGAACCAGCCGCGATGCTGGTCGCTGCCTTCAAGGTAGAGATCGGCGGGCCACTGCGTGCCGCCCTGCTGGCGTTTGAGCACCGCGGCATGCGTGGAGCCGGAATCGATCCATACGTCGAGCGTGTCGCGGCCGCAGACGAGCGCCGACGGCGCAGGCCAGCCTGCGGGCAGGGTCACGCCCGCGAGGATTTGCGCCGGCGTGGCGTCGTACCAGAAATTCGTGCCGTGCGTGGAAATCTTGTCGGCGACGGCCCGGGCCACCCCGGCATCCATGTACGCCTTCTTGTCGGCATCGTAGAACGCCGGGATCGGCACGCCCCACGCGCGCTGGCGGCTGATGCACCAGTCCGGACGCGACTCGACCGCACCGCGGATGCGGGCTTCGCCCCACGCGGGAATCCAGCCGTGATTCGCGGCGATTTTTCCAATCTCCCGGAGCGCAGCGGCGCGGCGGTCGTGTTTGTCGAGCGAGACAAACCACTGATCGACCGCGCGGAAAATGATCGGGGTCTTCGAGCGCCAGCAATGCGGGTAGCTGTGCGTATAGCGTTCCTTCGCCAGCAACGCCCCGGCGGCATCCAGTTTCCGCAGCACGGCAATGTTGGCCGGCGACGTCTTTTTGGCGGCGAGATCCTCGACCGACTCCAGCGTCGTCAGGCCGACGAGCTCGGCCGGCACGCGCCCGTCGTTCAGATAGCGGCCGTCGTCGCCCACCGGGCAGTAAATCTCGAGCTTGTACTTCAGGCCGGTGAGATAGTCCTCGGAGCCGTGGCCCGGCGCGGTGTGCACACAGCCGGTGCCGCTCTCGGTCGTGACGTAGTCCGCGAGCACGACGGGCGAGGCGCGGTCGATGAACGGATGGCGCGGCGCCAGGCCTTCGAGCGCGGAACCCTTGAGCGTCGCGGTGATGGCCGGCTGCGTTTCAATCTTCGCCGCTTTCAGCACGGAGCCCAGCAGGGCCTGCGCGACCACGATGCGCTCGGCCCCGAGATCGGCGACGACGTAGTCGACCTCCGGGTGCACGGCGATCGCGAGATTTGCGGGAATCGTCCACGGGGTCGTCGTCCAGATGACCACAAACAGCGGCTTGTCGGTCGGCAGGCCGAATTTCGTCGTCTGGTCGGCCGGCACGGCAAACTTCACCCAGATCGAGGGCGAGATGTGGTCCTTGTACTCGATTTCCGCCTCGGCCAGCGCGGTCTCGAACGGAATGCTCCAGTACACCGGCTTCTTGCTGCGGTAAACGAGCTCCTGCTCGATGAAGGCGGCAAAGGTGCGGATGATGTCGGCTTCGAACGCCGGCGCCTTCGTCTTATACTCGTGGGCCCAGTCGGCGAGGACGCCGAGACGCTTGAACTGACCGGTCTGTCGGGCGATCCAGCTCTCGGAAAACTCGTCGCACTTGGCCCGCAACTCGGCGGTCGTGAGCGTCAGCTTCTTTTCCTGGATTTCCCGCGACACCTTCTGCTCGATCGGGAGGCCGTGACAGTCCCAGCCCGGGACGTAGGGCGTCCGGAAGCCGCGCATCGACTTGTAGCGGTTGACGGTGTCCTTCAGGACCTTGTTCAACGCCGTGCCGATATGGACGTCGCCATTCGTAAACGGCGGACCGTCGTGGAGTACGAACGCCGGCGCACCGGCCCGTTTTTGCTGGATGGCGGCATACAGCCCCGTCTTCTCCCAGTGCGCCACGCGACCTGGTTCACGCTGCGCAAGGCCGGCGCGCATCGGGAAGTCCGTTTTAGGAAGCTGCAGCGTATCTTTCAGGTCTTGAGCCATGCCGGATAAAGGGGCGGGAGGCTACGTCGGCAGAAAGGAGAGTCAAGGGTCGTCGGCAGTTCGCAGCCTCCATCTTCCCCGCGGAGACGCGACGAAACCGACGGCGTCGAACGCAGCGGGTCCCGAACGTCGAAAAGCGCCGAAAACGGGGCGGGCGAACGCGTGTGCCGCCGGCACCGCCCGTCGGGCCACGCGGCTAGTTCTTCCAGCCCGTGACGGTGTCCACGAGCGCCTGCATGCACTCAATCTTGGCGTGCGGCATGATGCCGTGACCGAGGTTGAAGATGTGGCCGTGCGTGGTGCGCATCGAGGCCAGGAGCCGTGACGCCTCGCGCGCGACGATCTCGGGCGTGGTGTTGAGCAGCACGGGATCGAGATTGCCCTGCACCGCGATGGTCGGGGGCAGCGAGCGGCGGACGACGGCGAGATCGCTGGTCCAGTCGACGCTCAGCACGCGGACGCCGGTGAAGGCCTGATCCATCAGGTGCGGCGCGGTGCCCTTGGCGTAAAGAATGACGGGGAAGTTGGCCGGCAGGCCCGCCACAATCTGGCGAATCCAGCGGAGCGAGGCCGCCTCGTAGTCGGGACCCGCGATGATGCCGCCCCAGGAATCGAAGATCTGAATGGCGTCCGCGCCGGCGGCGATCTGCATCTTGAAGTACGCGATCAGCGCCTCGGTGAGTTTCGTGAGCAGGGCGTCGAAGGTGCCGCGATCGGTGTAGAACAGCTGTTTGATCCGCTCGAATTCATCGGAGCTGCCGCCCTCGACCATGTACGTCGCGAGCGTCCACGGCGAACCGCCGAAGCCGAGCAGCGCGTGCGAACCGGCGAGTTCCTTTTTCAACAGCGTCAGGGCGTCGGAAACGTAGGCAAGTTTCTCGGGCACGGCGTGGCTCGGGGCCAGCGCGTCAATCTGCGCGCGCGTTTCGAGCCGGTATTCCATGCCGATGCCGCCTTCCTCGCGGAAACGGTAGCCCTGGCCGAGCGCCTCGGGAATCACGAGGATGTCGGAGAACAGGATCGCCGCATCGAGGGCGAAGCGCTTCAGCGGTTGCAGCGTGACCTCGGCGGCGACGGCCGGCGTGCGGACCATTTCGAGAAACGACGACTTTGCCTTCAACGCGCGATACTCCGGCAGATAACGGCCGGCCTGGCGCATCACCCACAGCGGCGGACGTTCGAGTGTTTCACCGGCACAGGCGGCAAGGAAGCGTTGGCGGGAAGTCATGAGTGGGTCGCAGAGGAAAGTTGGAGGCGGAGTGGGGCGAACGACTGGGTTTACGGCGAGGCTGCGGGCTCATTGGCCCAGTCGCGCGGCTTGAGAAACACGTCGTACAGCCGTGCTTCGGGCGAGCCGGGCGTGGGTTTCCAGTCGTAATCCCAGCGCACGAGCGGCGGGAGCGACATCAGGATCGACTCGGTGCGGCCGCCGCTTTGCAGGCCGAAGAGCGTGCCGCGATCCCAGACGAGGTTGAACTCCACGTAACGCCCACGGCGGTACAGTTGAAACTGGCGTTCGCGCTCGCCATAAGGCGTGGCCTTGCGACGCGCGACGATCGGCTGGTAGGCCGGCACAAAGCTGCTGCCGACAGCGCGCAGCAGTGCGAAAGACTGCTCGAAGCCGAGCTCGCTGAAGTCGTCGAAGAAAAGTCCGCCCACGCCGCGTGGCTCCTGACGATGCTTCAGAAAAAAATAATCGTCGCACCACGTCTTGAAACGCGCGTGCAGCCCGGTGCCGAACGGCGCGACTGCGGCGCGGGCCGTGCGATGCCAGTGCGCGGCGTCGTCCTCGAAACCATAATACGGCGTGAGATCGAAGCCGCCGCCAAACCACCACACCGGGTTCGGGGTGTCGGCGCCCGCGATGAAGAAACGCACGTTGGCGTGGCTGGTCGGGACGTACGGATTGCGCGGGTGCAGCACGAGGGAAACGCCCACCGCCTCCCACGCCTTGCCCACGAGTTCCGGCCGGTGCGCGGTCGCGGACGGTGGCAGCTTCGTGCCGTGTACGTGCGAGAAGGCGACGCCGGCTTTCTCGAAGACCGCGCCTTCGGTGAGAATCCGGGTGCGGCCGCCGCCGCCTTCCGCGCGCGTCCACGCGTCGGTCTGAAACGTCTTCTCCCCGTCCTCGGCTTCGAGCGCGGCGCAAATGCTGTCCTGCAGGCCGAGCAGGTAATCGCGGACAACGGAGAGAGTGGGTGCGGCGGACATTGAACGGGAGCGGTCGGGAAGGAGAGCGGGAACCTGCGGCGAGAACGAGTCCGATTTTTGCCCGCCTTCGCCCGCCTACGCCGAGGCTTCGGCGGGGGGGCTTGACGAGTTTGCTAGGTTTCACGTCGACAGCGCGCAACCCGCGGTGCTGGCTCCACCTCTCCCAGATGACTTCTCCCGTGCTCACGACCGTAGCCGCCACCGGATTTTCCGTGGCGTTTTTTCATGCTGCGATTCCGACGCACTGGCTGCCGTTTGTCCTCGTGGCGCGCGCGCGCAACTGGAGCCGGCCGAAGACCCTTGCAGTCACGGCGCTCGCCGGTCTCGGCCATGTCGCGCTCACCAGCCTGCTGGGCCTGCTGATCGCGTGGTTTGGATTTCAACTCGAGGAAAAGGTCGAGGCGTTTCCGTGGCTGGCGGGCGGGCTGCTGTTTCTCTTCGCGTTCTACTACCTGTGGCGCCAGCTCACGGGCCGCGGCATCTGCCATCACCATCCGCCGGGCGGGCAGCATCACGCCGACGAACACTGCGCCGAGGAGAAGGAGCACAGCCACTGGCAGGAGGAGTTGCAGGGCAGTCCGCTGGTGTCAGACCGCACCGGCGAATGGACCGCGATCAGCGGACTCTTCATCATGCTCACGCTGTCACCGTGCGAGGGTTTCCTCGGCATCTATCTTTCCGGCGTGGCCTTCGGCTGGCACGGATTCTTCGTGCTCAGCATGATTCTCGCGGTGGCGACACTTGCCGGCATGACGCTGTTCACCTGGCTCGCGCTCGTCGGTTTCGATCGATTCCGGCTCAAGCGTTTCGAGCGTTACGAAGCCGGCCTGCTCGCTGGTGTCTTCGGCATCCTCGGCTGCCTCGTGGTGCTGATCGAGAGCGGGCACGCGCACTGAGGGGCGGGGTAGACGAGTTGAGGGGTGTGAGCTGAGAGTTGAGAGACAGATGAGGTGACGAATCCGGCGCTTGTTCGACCTGGGATTACGGTCTCCGTCGGTTCGCTCCACTCTCAGCTCTCACCTCTCAACTCTCATCTTTCAGCGTCCCCCTCCACCTACTTCTTCGGCACGTTGAGCTTCAGCATCGGCTCTTCCTTCGGCGCGGGGGCCGGGGCGGGGGCGGCGATGCGGGGGGCCGGTTTGATCACCGTGTCGCCGGGCGCTGCCACGGGAGCAGGCGGGGCGGGCGGAAGGGCGGCGAAACCGCGCTCGATGAGATCAATCGCCTTGATGTCACGGGAACGACCGAGATCGCGCTGACCGTTCGGTCCGAGCGCGCCCATGATGACCATGATGACGCGGCGGCCGTTGCGCTGCGCGGTCGCGCTCAGACAATACCCGGCGCTGTCGGTGAAGCCTGTCTTCAGCCCGTCGACGCCGGCAACTTTGCCGAGGAGCTTGTTGTGATTCTCCATGTGCTGCGGCCCCTTCGGACGGTTGGCGCCGAAATCGCGCTTCGTGACCGCCGAATATTTCAGGACGTCGGTCTTCGTCACGAGGTGGCGGCAGAGCAGCGCAAACTCGCGGGGCGTCGTCAGGTCGCCGTCCTCCGGCTTGCGATTCGACGGCGGCAGGCCGTGCGGCGAGCGAAAAGTCGTGTGCGTCATGCCGAGCTCCGCGGCCTTGGCGTTCATCAGCTCAACGAAACCACCGACCGAGCCGCCGGCAGCGCGGGCGAGCGCATGCGCCGCGTCGTTGGCCGACTGGATCATCATGGCATAGATCAACTCCTCGACGGGAAACGTCTCGCGCGGATCGAGAAATACCTGGGTGCCGCCGATCTTCGAATCCTCGTTGGTGATTCGCACGGGCGTGTCGAGTTTCAGCGCGCCGCTGTTGAGGCGATCGAAGACCACTGCGAACGTCATCAGCTTCGCCATGCTCGCGGGGGGCGTCACGATGTCCGCGCGGTCCTCGAACAGGACCTTGCCGGTCGCCGCATCGATCACGATTGCGCCCTTGAAGGCCGTGGCGTTGTCGGTCGGACGCGAAGGATTTTTCTTGGCGGCAGCCGCCCACATCACCGGGGCGAAAAGAAGAAAAGCGGCGAGGCCGCACCGGCGCAGCAAAGTCATGGGCGCGAAGAAGGGAATTTTGTCCCGCGGTGCGAGTCGAATCCGGCCGCTCGACGTTTTTCACGAGCAGAGGTCGATGCTGACGGCGGCGCCCAGGCGGAAACGGTTGGCCTGCGAATCACACGAATGGCGCGAATTCCAGCCGCAAACCCCGGGGCGGTAGCGCGATTCAAGTCCCCTTCTATTCGCGTCCATTCGTGTGATTCGCGGGCGGTCTGCCGGGGTTTGCTAGGAGGGACGGGGCTTTTTGCTCCGGGGCTTGGCGGATTGACGACGGCGCGGTTGCGGCGTGACGCCCAGCCGCGGGTCGCGTCGACGGGCGAGACCAACGAGTCGCTCGGCCGTGGTTTCGAAACGCAGATCTGCCTCGGGTAGATAAAGCCACTTCGGCAGGATCGCATGCGGCGTCAGCTGCGGAAACTCGGCGAGCAACGCGGCGTGCCGGGACTGATCGGTGCAGACGAGCACGCCGCTCCACGGTTCCTGGCCCGCGCAGAAACACAGCACGATCCGGCCTTCGAGGTACGCGGCCTTGGCACCAAACATCGTGCGGAGCACAAACGTCGGATCAGCTTCGAGCGGTTCCCACAGCCACGCGTGGCGGTGGACAGGCCGCGTGCGGCCGAGGTCGGAGGTGGAACGGGAACGCATGACGAGCCGAGTGCGGCGGATCCAATCACGCCGCGAGGCGAGGGCAACGGGTGTTTTCGTCGGCCAACCCGGCGGACAAAAAAGCGCCGGCCGGACGAAGGCTTCGTCCGGCCGGCGCGAGGAGAGTTCAACGCTCGATCAGGGCAGTTCGTAAACTTCAATCAACGCCACGCCGGTCTGGCCGCCGGCACCCGTGACGTGCGCGGTGTAGGAACCGGCCGCGAGCGTGATGACGATTGCCGCGTCCCGGCTGCCGGGTGCGAGCGCAAAGGCGCCGGACGCCGTGGCGGCGGCGGCAATCTCCGCGCCCGTGGCGGCGGTTTGCGACGGGGTCACCGGCTGGGCCGTTTCCCAATTGTCGTTCTGCGCGACCAGCTTTCCGCCGGAATCGTAGATCTTCAACGTGGAGTCCGTCAGGGCGCCCGTGACGCCGAAGCCGGCGAGGCTCGGGCCCACGCCGCGGATCAGGAGCCGCTTCGGCGCGTTGCCGTTGACCACGATGCCACCGATGAGCACGCCGTCGCCGGGCGCGGATTCACCGCGGGTCGAGATGTTCACGAGCCGCTGCGTTTCAACCGTGGTGCCTTCGCTGGCGTCGTAGATCTCGGCCAGCGCCACGCCGGTGCTGGTGTCGTCGACGACGCTGGCGGTGTAGGCACCGGGCGCGAGGGTGACGAGCAGCGCGGAGTCGAGGCTGTCCGTAGCGAACGGGAACGCCCCGATCCGGGTCGCGGTGGCGGCGACCTCGGTCGCGTTTGCGGCCTGGCGCCAGTTGTCGTTTTCGTCGACGAGCTGGCCGTCGCGGAAGAGTTGCAGGCGCGGATTGCGCAGCACGCCGCTGACGCCGAAGCCGGTGAGGGCCGGACCGGCGGCGCGAACGAGGACGCGTTTGGGCTGCGTGCCGGCGATGACGAAGCCGGTGATCAGGCTGCGCGCGCCGGAACCCGCTCGGTTGCGGGACGACAGATTGATCAACCGGTCGGTCCGCGTGCTGGTCGAGCGGATACCGCCGAAAATCACGGTGTTGCCGGTGCTGCTGATGAGACCGTCGATCCGACCCAGCGCGGCGTCGATCGTCCCGCTGATCGCGGTGCCGGCGCTGGTGAGGGCGAAGGTCTTGCCACCGACGAGCGGTGTGAGGCCGCCCACCGCGGTGCCACCATTGACGGTCAGCACCAGCACCTGGCCGTTCGTGCCCACCATCGAGTAGCAGCGGCCGCCGGCGGAGTTGAGGATGTCGGCCGCGTAGAAACCGGCCTGGGCGCTGGTCGCGCCCGGTGCCTGGCGGCTGAGCGAGAAGCGCTCGGGCGACCCGTCGAAGGTGCCGGTGATGAGGCTGCCGGCGACGCGACCGCGCAGCGTCACGGTGCGGACGGCGCGTTCCCGCCGGGGCGTTTCGTCGCTCGATGCCGTCGTGCCCGACTGGGCGACGATGGTCTTCACGAAGGAGCCGTCGGCCTGCAGCGTGAAGTCGGTCGCGAAGCTGAGGTTCGTCGACACCACGACGATGCTGCCGGTGGTGCCGTTGGGCGCGAGCGTGACGGCGGCGTTGCCGCGCACGGCGGTGGCTCCGCGTATTGCCCCGATGGATTCAGTCGCTCCGGGATCATCGGTAAGATCGCCGAAGAAGAACGAGTAGCTGCTCTCCGTCACCACGAACGTGCGGTCAACCGGAGACGCAGGCAGGAACGTGGCGTCGCCCGCCTGGCTCGCGCGGATCGTGACCACGCCGGGGAGGCCGGTGAGCGAAAGCACGTTGTTCGCGACGATGAAGGCCGGACCGGAAACCACCGTAAACGTGACCGGCAGGCCGGAGCTGGCCGTGGCCGAAAGCGTGAAGGGCAGGGCGTCGCTGGTCTGGTCCGGCAGCATGCCAAACGCGATCGTCTGCGAACGATTGGCGGCGGCTCCGATCGTGAGGTCGGCGCTCGCGGCATTGCGGTTGGCATCGCCGGCCTGCGTGGCCCGCACGGTGACGAGGCCGCTGTCGTTGACGGTCAGGTTGGCACCGGCGAGCGTGGCGTTGCCGCTGACGAGCGTGTAGGTGACCGGGAGGCCGGAACTCGCAACTGCGGCGAGAGCGAGCGGAGTGCCCGGCGTGACGGTTCCCACCGGCGGGAACGTGATCGTCTGCGCGGCCTTGGCGACGATGAGGGTGCCGATGACGGTCGCATCGTAGCTCGGATCCGTGATCGTCGCGAGGACCGAGTAGGTGCCCGCGTTGATCGGCGGCGTCGGGTTGAGATTGTACGCGATGGAGACACCGAGGCCGGCCGGCGACGTGGTGGCCGTGGCCTGGCGGGCGGTGCCGGTGTAGACTTGGGCGAGGTTGCCAAGCGTGATGCCGGCGGAGCCCCGGGTTACGTTGAGCGCGCCATTCACGTAGCTGAAGGTGTAGTTGCTCGAGCTGCCGCCGGCGGGGACAATCGCGTAGGTGCCGATCGGCGAGCTGAAGGTCGCGGTGGTGGTCGCGGTCGGCGGGTTCGTGATCGAGGCGGGCACGTCGCCGTTGACGAGACCCGTGTAGCTGACGGTGAAGGTGGGATTGGCGGTGCCGAAGAGGCGCGACGCATTGTTCGCGGTCACCGTGAGCGGAACCCGCGCGACCGTGAGCACGAGCGTGGACGGTGCGCTGGTGCCGCTGCCATTGGTGGCGGTGAGCGCGACGTTGAACGTTCCGCCCTGGGTCGGCGTGCCGGTGATGGCACCGGTCGCCGGCGTGAGCGTGAGACCGGTGGGCAGGCCCGTGGCACCGAAGCTCGTCGGCGTGTTGGTCGCGGTGATCGTATAGGTCGTGAACGCACTGCCGTAGGTACCGCTGGCGATGAGCGTGCTCGTGATCGACGGCACGCTGGAGGCGCCAAGCGCAATCTGCGCGGCACCGGCCTGCGGGCCGGTCGCGGCATTGGCGCCGTGGAAATAGGCGTAGTCGGGATTCGTCAGCCACGCGCCGGTGCCGCCGCTGGTCGCGGCCGTTTCCTTCAGCGCGAACGCGCCGGCGCCGGAGGTGTCGCTGAACACAATCCAGTACGTGGTGCTGGCAGTCAGGAGCGACGTGCCCGTCCAGGTGTTGAGCGCGTTGGCCGTGACACTCGCGGGATTCGTGAGCGTGGCGACGACCGTGCCGGGAGTGCCGGCGTTGTCGGCGTTGAGGGTGACGACCGGAGTGGGCGTGCCGGAGACAGCACCGACGAGGGCCGAGACGGTGTTGAGCGTGAGCGCACCGGTCGCGGCCGTGGTGAACCGCTGGGCGACCTTGCTGGTGGTGGCGCCGGAGACGCTGCGCGTCGTGCCGGTGCTGAGGCTGATCGTGTCGAAGACGTTTTCCGTGCCGACGAGATAGACGTCGCCGGTCGTGAAGCCGCCGCCCGTGACGGCGTTGCCGGCGAGGTCGGTGATGCCCGTGCCGCTCGCCTTGAGGTCGAGTCGTGCGGTGCCGGTGCCGCTCACGCCGGTGATCGCCACATCATAGACGGAGGTGCTGACCGCCGTGACGCTGCCGATCGAGCCGGCCACGCTGCCACCGGTGGTGAGAATGAAGTCGCTGGTGTCGACGCCGGAGACACCTTCGTCGAAGGTCAGGCGCCACGTGAGTGCGGTTGCGGTGGTGTTGACCGTGGCCGGAGTCCGTCGCGCGATGCTGCTGACGGCCGGAGCGACGCTATCGAGCGTGTAGGTCTGACCGGAGGTGTAGCCGGTGGCGATGGCGTTGCCCGGCGTATCCGTGATGCCGGTACCGGAGGCATTCAGGTCCAGGCGCAGCGTGCCGTTGCCGCTGACGGTGTTGACCGTGACGGTGTAGACCGAGCCGCTGACCGCCGCGACGCTGGCAACCGTGCCCGCCGCCGTGCCGGTGGCGGTGAGGGTGAAGTCAGCGGTGTCGACCCCCGTGACCGTTTCGCTGAACGTGACGGTGTAGGCGAAGCTCGTCGCGCTCGTCGGCGTGGCGCCGACGCGGTTGATGGAGCTGACGGTCGGAACGACGGCATCCACGAGCACGCTGGCCGTACTGGCGAAACCCAGGCCGGTGGTGGCGGCATCGTTGGTGGATGCGTCCTTGAGCGTGCCGCCGTTGAGCGTGATGGAAGAGGCGACGACGATGCCGTTCGCGTCGAGATTGCCCGAGGCGACCGTGTAGCGGAAGGTGAGTGTGGTGGTTCCAGTGCCCGAGAGATACGCCGCCTGCACCGAGCCACCCGTGTCGAGCGTGATGCCGATGTAGGGCGTGCCGCCGCCGGTGTTGACCGTGACGTTTTCTGAATACGTCACCGAGAGGTCGAGATTCTGTCCACTCGTGTAGGTCCCGTTGGCGGGCACGGTCGAACTGGCGACGGTCGGGGCGGTGGCGTCGACAAGGACGGACGCCGTGCTGCCCACGCTGTTCAGCGTGAGCGTGGCATTGTTGCCGGCGGTGTCGCTGATCGTGCCGCTGTTGAGCGTGAGCGCGGATGCGACCGTGACGCCGTCGGAATCCACGTCGCCCGTCTGGACGGTATAGCGGAAAACGAGGGTGGATGTGCCGCTGCCCGAGAGATAGGTGGCGCTACGCGAAGTGACACCGACGGTCAGACCGAGGGTCGGCGTGCCGCCGCCGGTATTGACGGTGACATTCTCGGAGAGATTGACGGTGAAGTCCAAGTTCTGGCCGAGCACGTAGGTGGCGTTGGACGGTACACTGACCGAGGTAACGGTCGGCGCCGTGGTGTCCAACGTGTAGGCCTGCGCAAGCGTGGTTCCGGCGTTGCCCGCCGTGTCCTTCACGCGCACGCGCAGGGTGTTGCTGGCGGAGAGCGTCTGACCGGCGAGCGACCAGGTGTTGAGGCCGATGGTCGTGGTTGCGGTGGTCCAGGTGGAGCCGTTGTCGAGTGAGACTTCGACCGCTTCACCGCTCGCCACGTTGGCGCTCAGGGTGCCGGAGATCGTTTGGGCCGCGGTGGCCGTGATGAAGTCGGTGGAACTGGCCCCCGTGTCCGCGGAGAACGCGGCGCTCGCGACCGTGGTCGTGGGCGCAGTCGTATCGAGGACGTAGGCCTGGCTGAACGTGGTGCCGCTGTTGCCGGCGGTGTCGGTGACGCGCACGCGCAGGGTGTTGCTGGCGGAGAGCGTCTGGCCGGCGAGCGACCAGGTGTTCTGGCCGATGGTCGTGGTCGCGGTGGTCCAGGTGGAGCCGTTGTCGAGTGAGACTTCGACGGTTTCACCGCTCGCCACGTTGGCACTCAGGGTGCCGGAAATGGTCTGGGCCGCCGTGGCCGTAATGAAATCAGTGGAACTGGAGCCCGTGTCCGCGGAGAACGCGGCGGTCGCCACCGTCGTGGTGGGCGCGGTGGTGTCGAGGACGTAAGCCTGACTGAGGGCGGTCGAAAGATTGCCGGCGGTGTCGCTGAGGCGCACGCGCAGCGTATTGCTGGCGGAGAGCGTCTGACCGGCGAGCGACCAGGTGTTGAGGCCTACGGTCGTGGTCGCCGTGCTCCACGTGGAGCCGTTGTCGAGCGAGACCTGGACGATTTCCCCGCTCACCATGTTGGCACTCACGGTGCCGGAAAGCGTCTGGGCGGCGGTGGCCGTGATGAAGTCGGTAGAGCTGGTGCCGGTGTCGGCCGAGAACGATGCCGAGGCGATCGTCGCGGTGGGCGCCTGATTGTCGACGGTCGCGTTGGAGCTGTCGGCGGTGGTCGTCGCGTTGCCCGCATTGTCGGTGGCGGTGACGGATACGTTGCGATTGGTCGTGCTGATCGCGCCGCTCACGATCGTGTAGGTTGCCGTCCAGGTGCCGGAGCTGTTGGACGCGGTGACAGCCGCGCCGCCGCCGAACTGCGAGAAGTTCACGGTGACCGAGGAAAGGGAGTCGGAATTGTTGTCGCCGCCGGCGGTGTTGTTCCAGGTCGCGGTGACAGTGTCGCCGACGATATATGCGCCGCTGTTGCCGGAGCCGCCCGAGATTGCGATGGCGCCGTCGGTCACGGTGGGAGCCACGCTGTCGACGGTTGCGTTGGTCGTGTCGGCGGTCGTCGTAGCCTGGCTGTTGCTGTCGGTGACGGTGACCGAGACATTGCGGTTGGTCGTGTCGACGGCACCCGCGACAATCGTGTACGTGGCCGTCCACGTCTGGGCGCTGTTGGTCGCGGTGACCGCGGAGCCACCACCGAACTGCGAGAAATCGACCGTGACGGACGAGATGTTCGTGTTCCGGTCGCCGGTGGGGGCCGTGTTGTTCCAGGTCGCGGTCACGGTGTCACCCACCTTGAATGCACCACCTGTGCCGGAGGCTCCGGAGATGGCGATCTTCGCATCGGTAACGATCGGCGAGCTGTTGGTTACGGTGACGGCATTGCCTGTGAGATCAGCCGTGCCCGCGGCAGCGGCGACGAACCCGGCGGCACCCGAGATATTATAAGTGGTGCCGTTGGTGGAGGACGTGCCGTTCTTGTTGAGGAGCGGGTTGACGGCGAGGCGGTCACTTGCGCTCAAGGTCAGCGTGAACGAGGTCGCCGACGAGATCTCGACGTTGGCCGTGTCGGTGAGCGTGTAAGTGGCCCCAGACTCACCGGTGAACGTGAGCTTGTTGGCGACGATGTCGTTCGTTGCGCCGCCGGTCGCGGAGAAGTCCGTACCCGTGACGACCAGCACGCCGGTGCTGGCGTTGTAGGCAGCGGACGTGATCGACACCACTGACAGTTGCGGGTTGTCGACGGCGAAGCTGTCGAAGGTGTTCGAATCGATGCTGGCGACACCGCTGTCGCAGTGGATATCGATTCTGAAGCCGGTGATGCCGGTGAAGTTCGTGTAGGTGCCGGTCGAGTACACCGCCGATCCGGTCGTGGTGGAAAAGGTCGTCGTGACCGTTCCTCCGCCGAACTTGTAGCCCGTGACCGTGAACGTGAAATCACCGTTGGTGGTAAATTTCGTGAACGCGATGCCGGTCAGGTCGAACGTGGTGACAGTACTCCCGTCGGCGCTGACGGTAAAATAGCCATCCGTGTTCGAATTGAATTCGTTCAGGTAAATACCCGCCGGGTCGTCGGTGCCCACCGAGACACTCGTCGCGAGGGTAAAGCCGGAGATGAAACTTCCGGGCACCGTTGTGGGTGTCACATCCTTGGTGACGGGCGCAGCCTCGACCGACGGTACCGCAATCAGGCCGGCCAGAATGAATCCAATCGCCACCAGACGGCTGGTAGTTGAGACGACACTACGGCAGAAGGCAGACAAGGGCAGGTTCGACATAAAAGAGACGTGCACGGCACGATTGAAAGGAACGGATCGGACGACGGGTGAAGGAGAGGTGGCTGAGGCGCACGGCTCCGGCAGCACAGCTGGAAACGCGGAGACCGTTGGGCAGGAGGCGGGTTCGCCTGAAAACGGATTGTTCATCGCGAGAGCGAAAGGACGCGCGCGTTCCTCGTTGTTGAATCCAAGCGAGGGGGCATCTGCGCCGTGCGCGTACACTCCCGCAGCCGACTCAAGGCGGCGGACGGGCCTGAACCGCGGCGCGGCAGGCTGACGTTGAACGGATGGATTTGGGACACAGCGGCTGGTGGCATGGCAGGCCAGTCACTCTCCCTCATCGGCTTGCGCTTGCCGCCGCTTAATTCCAAAAGCGCCGAATCTTACGGATTTTTATCTCCCCGTCTGCCGGAGTGTTTCACCCTAGGGCGCGCCCCGGCCGCGCCCGCGGCGGCCATTGCGCTTAACGCGTCTGTTCCAACGGCAGAGCGTGCAGCTTCAACTCGGGATTCTTTTCCGTGAAGTAGCGCATCGTCCATTCGTTCGGGAAAAGCCCGATTGGCTGGTCGAATTTGTCGGTGCCGAAACTGACGCCGCTGGCGACGATGAGACGCGAGGTGTCCTTGAGCAACGGATGCGGCTCGATCCATTTGAGCAACGTCCACGGCGTGGGCGTGAGCCGGGACTCGGCGCCGTATTCGGCCTGCAACCGCCACTGCACGACTTCGAATTGCAGCGGACCGACCGCGGCGAGGAGCGTCGCGCCAGGCGGCGCGTTGCGGGCGTTGAACGACTGGACGACGCCTTCCTGCAGCAGCTGTTCGAGGCCGGCGCGGTATTTCTTCGCGTCGGACGAACTCGGATTCGAGATGTACGTGAACACTTCCGGCGGAAAACGCGGGATCTCATCGTACATGATCGTCTTGTCCTCGGTGAGCGTGTCGCCAATGCCGAGGACGTCGTGACCCACCAGGCCGATGACGTCGCCGGGCCAGGCCACGTCGACGGTCTCGCGTTCCTGGCCGAAGAGTTTCTGTGAGGACGAGAGCCGGATCGTTTTTCCCGATCGCGGGTGCAGCACCATCATGTCGCGCTCGAACTTCCCCGAGCAGATGCGGAGAAACGCGATCCGATCGCGGTGCTTGGGATCCATGTTGGCCTGAATCTTGAAGACGAAGCCGGAGAACTTCTCGTGGGTGACCGGAATCGTGACCTTGTGGTCGACCGGGGCGGCGGTGGTGCCGTCCTCGAGGATCGTGACGGACGGTCGCGGGGCGGCGGGACCGGCGATCAGGCTGCGGCGCGGCGCGGGCGGGACGGAGTCCTTGAGAAAACCGTCGAGCAACAGCTGGATGCCGAAGTTGTTCACGGCGCTGCCGAAGTACACCGGCGTCTGCTGCCCGCCGCGCACCGCTTCGAGATCGAACGGGTGGCCGGCGCCGTCGAGCATCGCGAGCTGCTCCTTCACTTCGTTGAACGTGTAGTCGTCGAGCCGCTCGCGCACGAGTGGATCGTCGAGGTCGGCGACGCTGACCGGCGCCTGAAACTTTCCACCCGGCACGCGCTCGAACAGATGCACGTCGCGTGTCCGACGATCGAATACACCGCGGAAGCCCGGGCCGTTGCCGAGCGGCCAGATCACGGGCGACGACTGCAGGCCGAGCACGGTCTCGAGTTCGTCGAGCAGCTCGAGTGCGTTGCGCGTCGGCCGATCGCACTTGTTCATGAACGTGAAAATCGGGACGCCGCGGCGGCGGCACACTTCGAACAGCTTGCGCGTCTGCGTTTCCACACCCTTGGCGGCGTCGATCACCATCAGCGCCGCGTCGACCGCGGTGAGCACGCGATACGTGTCCTCGGAAAAGTCCTTGTGGCCCGGCGTGTCGAGCAGGTTGACCGCGAAGCCCGAGTAATCGAACTGCAGCACTGTCGAGCTGATCGAGATGCCGCGCTGCTTCTCGAGTTCCATCCAGTCCGACGCGGTGGCGCGTTGATTCTTGCGGGCGGTCACCGAACCCGCGAGGTGGATGGCGTTGCCGTAAAGCAGGAACTTTTCCGTCAACGTGGTCTTGCCCGCATCGGGATGCGAGATGATCGCGAAGGTGCGACGGCGGGCGATTTCTTGGGCGGGCGACATGGGCGAAGGCAGAAACAACAGGGAACGGGCGGGCGAGGGAAGTGCGAATTGGCGGCTCTGGGACAACCGCCGCTGCGGGCCGGGATCGCGCCTGCGGACGATCTGTTGTTTCGCGGCGCGGGCCGGCCTGCGGATGCCTTCGGACCGCAGGCAGTGGGCCGAAAGGCGAAACATCCAACGCTTGCCTGAACGCGCCGCCAGCGTTGCGAATCGAGCCATGTCCAGAACTCTGAAATTCCTCGGTTATGGTTTGGCCGGTGTCGTGGTGCTGGTCGGGGTGGCCGCGACCGCTGCTTATGTGGGCAGCAATGCCCGGTTGAAGAAAACCTACACAGTTTCGCCGCGGGTGGTGGCGATTCCCGCTGACGCCACGGCGCTCGTCCGCGGCCGGCACCTGGCGGAGACGCGCGGCTGCAATGACTGTCACGGCAAGGATTATGCCGGCAGCAAGGTCATCGACGACGGCGCGATGGGCCTGTTGCATGCGCCGAATCTGACGCGCGGCCGGGGCAGCCGGGTCGCGACGTTCACCGACACCGATTGGGTGCGCGCCATCCGGCACGGCGTCGGTCCCGATCAACGCGGCCTGATTCTCATGCCGTCGGAGGAGTATTCGGAATTCACGGACGACGACCTGGGCGCGATCATCGCCTTCATGAAGACATTGCCCGCCGTCGATCGCGACCGGGTGCCGATTGCCCTCGGGCCCGTGTCCCGCGTGCTGCTGGCGACCGGCAAGATGAAACTGGGGGCCGAGGTGATCAATCACACGCGCGCGCAGCCAAAGTCGGTGACCATCGGCGTGACTTCGGAGTACGGCCGCTACGTGGCAGCCAGCTGCACCGGCTGCCACGGCCCAAATCTGGCTGGCGGCAAGATCGACATTGGTCCGCCGAACTGGCCCGAGGCGGCCAATCTCACGCCGCACGCCTCGGGTCGGCTGTCGAAGTGGACCGAGACGGATTTCGTGAACGCGATTCGCACGGCGAAGCGTCCGGATGGCACGGAGCTGAGTCCGGTGATGCCCCGAGGCTTTGGCCAGATGGACGACACCGAATTGAAGGCAATCTGGGCTTATTTGAAAACGCTGCCCGCCGTTGCCACCGGCGTGCGCTGAGTCCGTCGACCCTCGGTTTGATCATGTCCCCGGGAGTGCAGGCCTCCGGCCTGCGATGAGTGCGGCTGCGGATGCAGGCGGGACGCCTGCGCTCCCGGGGCCGGCCTCCGTTCGCACTATTTACTGGCGGCTGGTCCCGAACGCGCAAACGTGGGCGTTGTGGCCGCCTTACCTTTTCTGAAACTGAAAGCCAACGCCCGCTCCCGGGTCCTGCACGGGCATCCGTGGGTGTTCGGGAACGAGGTCGAGGCCCTGTTGCCGCCCGAGCACGACGGCGCGGTCGTCGAATGCCGCGATCGCACCGGGCGCATGATCGGCACGGGCGTCTACAATTCAAAGTCGCAGATCGTCTGGCGCCGGCTGAGTCGCGATCGCGTGACGCTCGACGCCGCCTACATCCAGAAAGCCGTCGAGCGGGCGGTGTCGCGCCGCAGTCCGGAAGGCGCGCGCCGGCTGGTGTGGAGTGAGTCGGACGACCTGCCAGGCGTGGTCGTGGATCAGTTTGGCGATGTCCTCGTCGTGCAGGTGCAGACGCTGGCCCTGGAGCAGCGTTCGGCGATCCTGAGCGACGTGCTCGCGGCGGTGTTGAAACCGGCCGAGATTATCTTCCGCAACGATGCGCCGATTCGCCGGCTCGAGGGACTGCCCGTCGAGGTGCACACGCGTTCCGGGCAACCGTGGGAGCCGCGGTGGATTGCGATCGAGGGCTTCGACTACTGGCTCGATTTGCAGGGCGGGCAGAAAACGGGTTTCTACCTCGACCAGCGCTTTCAGCACGCTGCGGTCGCAAAATACTGCCGCGGTGGGCGCGTGTTGGATGCGTTCTGCAATCAGGGCGCTTTCGCCCTGCACGCGGCGCGGGCCGGGGCGGCTGAAGTGCTCGGCCTCGACAGCGCGGAGGACGCGATCGCGGCGGCCCGGCGCAACGCGGAACGCAACCAAGTGACGGCTGAGTTCACCGTCGCCAATGTGTTCGACTGGTTCAACGCCCCCGAGCGGGCCGTCGATGCCTTGTGGGACGTGATCGTGCTGGACCCGCCGCCGTTCGCGAAGTCGAAGAGCGCGCTCGAAGGCGCGCTGCGCGGCTACAAGGAAATCAACCTTCGGGCCGTCAAGCGGCTCGTCCCCGGCGGTGTGCTCGCCACCTATACGTGCTCCCATCACATGCAGGACGCCGAGCTGCGCCAGGTGCTCACCGAGGTGGCAGCGGACGCCCGACGGAAGCTGCGGGTCCTCGAATGGTGCCACCAGCCGACCGATCATCCCGTGCTGATCACGATGCCGGAGAGCGAATATCTGCGCGGTTATATTATCAGGGCGGAGTAGGCAGTTGCGTGACGAAGACTTGAGTCGAGGCGGTTTGAGCCGAAGGGGAAAGATTCATATGGCCCATCCGACCAACGCGCTGATTGTGGATGACGAATCGCACGTGCGAACCTTTCTGCGGCTGCTGTTGCAGGAGGTGGGCATTACGAACGTCTGGGAAGCCGCCGACGGTGCGACGGGTATCGCGCTGGCCCAGCAGCATCAGCCGGAACTCATCCTCCTCGACGTCAATCTGCCGGTAATGACCGGCCTCGAGGTGCTGGCCAAACTGCAGGAGCTCGAGATCACCAGTCCCGTGGTTATGATGACCGCGCAGAGCTCGATCAACACGGTCAGCGAAACCATGCGGCTCGGCGCCGTGGGCTATATTCTCAAGCAAGTCCCGAAGGACGAAGCGATCGAGTCATTGCGCGAGGTATTCGACAACCTCGACGCGGAAGAGGAGTAATCGCTCCCTCGCGGTTCAGCGCAGGGATTTTTCGAGATCGCGGCGCATGGCCCTGAGCTCGTCGACCTGTTTCTGCAGTTCCTGTTTTTCCTCTTTCGTCTTCGCGCGTTTCATCGCCTCGAGGATGTCGCGCTCGGCTTCCATCAACTGCACGCGCTCGCTCGCGACGCGCTGGCGGAACTGCGAGGACTCGCCGCCGAAAATCGAAAGAGGCTTGGCGACTTTGGAATCGTTGAGCGCGACGTCGACCTCCGACGCCTTCACGTTCTTCCGCTCGCGCGCGATGGCCAGTTCCTGCTCGGCAATCTCCTGATCGAGCACCGTGATCCGGCCTTTCGTCACTTCGACCTTGGGGAGCACCGTCGGAGTGTCTTTCGTCGCAGACTTCGTTGACGCCGTCGAGGGTGGCGTCGCAGGCGCGGGCGCGTTCGAAACGGACGTTTCGGGGATACCGGCGACTGGAGTTGAACCCGGCGCTGATGCTGCCACGGCGGGCGTGGTTTCCGTTCCAGAGGTGACCGAGGGAGAGGGCGAGGCCGGACTCGCGGCCTTGGCCGGGGCAGACGCGGTTGCCGGCAGAATGCGTTTGCCCTGCGACTTCTTCGCGTCCTCGGCGATCCGTGCCTTCAGGCGCTCCTTCATGGTCGGCGACGGAACTTCGTCCGCGGCGGTGAGCACACCGGCGAAACAGGCGAAGGTGGCGACAGTGGCAAGGAGACGGACGTTCATGGGCAGGCAGGGCAAGATATCACGGGTGGAGTGCGAGTCGAGGGCGTTGGTTCCGTGAATGGGCCACGGATTTCTTCCGGCCGCAAAAAAGGCCGGGCGCACGGGCCCGGCCTTGAGAGTAAAAGTCGCGCACTGGCGACGACGGAGCCTTACAGCCCCTTCATCTTGCCGCCGTAGATGGCGCTCGCGCCCAACTCTTCCTCGATGCGGAGGAGCTGGTTGTACTTCGCGACGCGATCGGTGCGGCACAGCGAGCCGGTCTTGATCTGGCCGGCGTTCGTGGCGACCGCGATGTCGGCGATCGTGACGTCCTCGGTCTCACCGGAGCGATGGCTGATGACGGCGGTGTAGCCGGCTTCCTTGGCCATCTCGACGGCGTCGAAGGTTTCCGAGAGCGAGCCAATCTGGTTCACCTTGACGAGGATCGAGTTGGCGGTGCCGGTATCGATGCCCTTCTTCAGGAACTCGGTGTTGGTCACGAAGAGATCGTCACCGACGAGCTGCACGCGATCGCCGATGGCGTCGGTCAGCTTCTTCCACGTGACCCAGTCGCCCTCGGCGCAGCCGTCCTCGATCGAGATGATCGGGTACTTGCTCGTGAGCTTCTTGTAGAACTCGACGATCTCGTCGCCGCTGAGCACCTGGCCGGAGGACTTCTTGAAGATGTAGGACTTCTTCGCCTTGTCGTAGAATTCGGAGGCGGCGACATCGAGGGCGAGGTTGATGTCCTTGCCGAGCTTGTAGCCGGCGTTCTTGACCGCGAGCGCGATGGCGTCGAGGGCGGCTTCCGCGGACTCGAGCTTCGGGGCGAAGCCACCTTCGTCACCGACGGCGGTCGCGAGACCCTTTTCCTTCAGGACCTTCTTCAGGGAGTGAAACACTTCGCAGCCCATGCGGAGGCCTTCAGAGAAGGACTTCGCGCCGGTCGGCATCACCATGAATTCCTGGAAATCGATCGGGGCGTCGGAGTGCGCGCCGCCGTTCATGATGTTCATCATCGGAACGGGCAGGACCTTGGCGTTCGGGCCGCCGAGGTACTTGTAGAGCGGCTGGCCCAGCGCGGCGGCGGCGGCGTGCGCGGTGGCGAGCGAGACGCCGAGGATGGCGTTGGCGCCGAGCTTGGATTTCGTCGACGTGCCATCGAGGTTGATCATCGCGCGGTCGATGCCGACCTGGTCGGTGGCGTCGTGGCCGATCAGCGCCGGGGCGATCTTGGCCTTCACGTTGGCGACCGCCTTGAGCGTGCCCTTGCCGAGATAGCGGGCCTTGTCGCCGTCGCGCAGTTCAATCGCCTCGTGTTCGCCGGTGGAGGCGCCGGACGGAACGGCCGCGCGGCCGAGGACGCCGGAAGCAAGGCGGACGTCGACTTCGACGGTCGGATTGCCGCGCGAATCGATGATCTCGCGGGCGGTGATGGCTGAGATGGTGGTGTTCATGCGTGGAAAGAAACGGAGGCGATGGTCACTTCGAACGAAAATACGAGGGTGCAGCAAAGGGGCCGGCGCGCACAAGGGGAAGGGAAAAGTAACGCCGCCGCCGGCGGATGCTACCCGGCGCGCCGCGGCTCGGTTTCCGTTTGCCAACGCGATTCGGCGCAACACAGTGCGCGCGATGATCCCTGGCGACACGCCGCCGGCTCCCGCCGCCGCGCCTACCAAGGCCCCGGTCCTGCTCGTGGACGACGAGCAGGCGATGCTCGACGTGTACCAGGCCGCCCTGTCGCAGTTTTTCGACGTCGTGACCGCGCCGAACACGGCCGAAGCGTCCCGCCACCTTCAGCAGCGGACGTTCAAGGTCGTCGTTGTCGACCAGTTCATGCCCGGTGAAAACGGCATGGATTTTCTCGCCCGCGTGCGCGGCGATCATCCCAGGATGCAGCGCGTGCTCGTCACCGGCTACATGAAGCCCGAGGTGCTGTTGCGCGGCGTCATGGAGGCGAAGTTGTTTCGCTATCTGTCAAAGCCGGTCCGGATGAGTGAAATGGTCACGGTGATCCAGGCCGCGATCGTGGCGCACGACGCCACCGGTGCAGCCTCCTAACGCGCGCGACGGAGGGGCGGCCGCTAGCGCTTCAACTTGGCGCGCAGATACGGTGCGGTCGGGCTGCCCTTGGTTTTGAGCAGGCCGGCGAGATCGCCTTGGTACATCAGCTTGCCGCCGTCAGGCCCGCCGACCGGACCGAGCTCGACGATGTAGTCCGCCTCGGCGAGCAGATCGAGGTGATGTTCGATCACGACGACGGTGTGACCCTGATCGACCAGCGAGTGCAGGACGCGAATCAGCTTCTCGCAATCGCTCAGGTGCAGGCCGATGGTCGGCTCCTCGAGCAGATACAAGTTGCGCGGGAGTTCACCGCGACTGCGCTCACGATACGTGGCGAGTCCGGCGGAAAGTTCGGTGACGAGCTTCAGCCGTTGCGCTTCGCCACCGCTGAGCGTCGGGGAACTCTGGCCGAGCGTCAGGTAGCCGAGGCCGCAATCGACCATGAGCTGGCACACCTGCGCGAGCTGGGAGTGGAAATCAAAGAAGATCGCGGCCTCCTCGAATGTGAGTTGCAGGACCTGACCGATGGTTTTGCTCTTCCAGGTGATGTCGGCGAGCTCCGCGCTGTAACGCGAGCCGCGGCAATCGTCACAGGGCAGATAAGTATCGGGCATGAACGCCATCTCCAGTTTGATGCGGCCCGCGCCCTCGCAGGTCGGACACCGGCCGCCCGTCGTGTTGAACGAAAAACGGGAAGCCGTGTACCCACGAATCTTGGACTCGGGCAGCGACGCGAAAAACTGTCGGATGAGATCGAAGATGCCGAGATAGGTCGCGGGCGTGGAGCGGGGCGTTTTGCCGATCGGAGATTGATCGACCTCGATCACGGTCTTGAAGCCGTTCGCGCCGCGCAGCGTTTTGAAAACCGGAGACCGGAGACCGGAAACCGGAGCGCCGGAATCGTCGGCGAAGCCGGTGGCTTTGATGAAGTCGCGACCGGTGAGCGTCGCCTTCCTGGCCTTGATCGCGTGAGAAACCGCCGGGTGCAGGACATCGCGAAAGAGGGTGGATTTGCCGGCACCGCTCGGGCCCGCAACCATGATGAGACGCCCCAGCGGCAGATTGAGGTCAAAGCCCTTCAGATTGCGGAAGCGAACGTCGCTCAGGTGGAGCCAGCCCGGTTTCCGGCTTCCGGTTTCCGCTTTCCGGTATTCTCCGCGCAGCGGATGCGTGATGCCCCGGGCGAGAAAAATGCCGGTGAGCGAACGGTCGCTCGCCTTGATTTCCGCCGGCGTGCCGATGGCGAGAATCTCGCCGCCGTGGATGCCGGCCGCGGGTCCGAGGTCGATGATGCAATCGGCCTGGGCCATTAATTCGTCGTCGTGCTCGACGACCAGCAGCGTGTTCCCTTTCGCGCGCAACGCCTGCAGCGTTTCAATCAGACGATCGTTGTCGCGCGCGTGCAGGCCGATGCTCGGCTCGTCGAGGACGTAGAGCACGCCGGAGAGATTGGACCCGAGCTGCGCAGCGAGCCGGATGCGTTGTGCCTCGCCGCCGGAAAGCGTCTCGGTCGGACGATCGAGTGAGAGGTAGCCGAGCCCGACGTGATCGAGAAACTTCAGGCGTTCCTCAATCTGGGGCACGATGTCCTGCACGATCAGTTTGCCGCGCGCGTCGAGGTCGAGCCCGCGCAGACGCGCGAGCAGCTCGGACGGCGTGCTGCGCAGCAACGCGGGCAGCGAGAGCGGGCCCTGCTTGCCGCGACCGTGGAGTTTCACGGCGCGACCGACGCGATTGAGCCGCTCGCCGTGACACTCGGGACACGGTTGACCGGCGTCGGACATGTCCTCGGCCGACTCCACGCCGAACTCGCGCAGGCGAGCGGCCGGATCGTCCTCGTTGTCCTCGTCCGGCTCGAGCATCCAGGGAAACACCCGGCCGTGGCCGCGGCAGGTCGGGCACCAGCCGCGCGGTGAGTTAAACGAAAAGTTTTTCGGGTCGAGCTCCGGAAAAGATTCACCCGTCTCGATGTCAGTCCGCGTGGTGGAGAACCACGAAAGGATCGTGCCGTCGGGCGTGAGCAGAAAGCACGAGCCCTTGCCGAGGCGCAGGGCAGTATCGAGGAGTCGAGCGGGCGAGGTGGCGGGAAGCTTTGACTCGGAAGAAGTGCGTGACGCTTTGGGATCGACCTGACTTCCGGCTCCTCGACCCCTCGACGTCTCGACTCCTCGCCTTTCACCGAGCTGCTTCAAATCGCCGACGACCACCTCGATGTCGTGTTCCTTGTAGCGATCGAGTTTTTGAAACGCTTCGACGCGCGTGAGGCGGCCGTCGGCGCGCATCAGGTCGTAGCCCTGCCCGGCGATCCACGTCGCGATCGGCTGATGATGACCTTTGCGGCCGCGAATCAACGGCGCACACAGATAAAGGTGCTTCGCTTTCTTCGCCGCGGGCGTGGCGGTCATGACGCGGCCGAGGAGAGCCTTCAGCGCGCCGGGCGAGAGCGGTTTGACCGGCTTGTCGGTGTCGGGGTGATGCTGGATGCCGAGGCGCGCATAGAGCAGGCGCAGGTACTGCGCCACCTCAGTGATGGTCGCGACGGTTGACTTGCGCGAACCGCGCGTGACGCGTTGTTCGATGGCGACGGTCGGCGGGATGCCGGTGAGGCGATCCACCGCGGGCCGCGGGAGCTGTTCCACGAATTGTCGCGCGTAAGGCGACATCGATTCCATGAAGCGCCGCTGGCCCTCGGCAAACACGATGTCGAACGCGAGCGTGGACTTGCCCGAGCCGGAGACGCCGGTGACGACGTTCAGCTGCCGGTGCGGGATGGCGAGCGTGAGGTTCTTGAGGTTGTTCTCACGAGCGCCCTCGATCAGTAATTGCGGACTGCGGAGTGCGGAGTGCGGAGTGGATGCGGAGACCGTTGGATTGATTTTCGACTTCCGGTCGACGACGTAGCTCGTAGCGGATTCCGCAACTTTCAATTCGCAGTCCGCAATCCCCGATCCGCAATTGTCGAGCGCTGCGCGCAGGAACGGCGAGGTCTCGGTCCTGGCCCGCGCCACGTCTTCCGGTGTGCCTTCGGCCACAATCCGGCCGCCCTTCGCGCCGGCGTCGGGGCCGACTTCGATCAGCCAGTCGGCGGATTTCAGGACGTCGAGATTGTGCTCGATCACGACGACGCTGTGGCCGCGATCGACGAGCGCCTGGAGCACGCCGAGGAGGCGTTTTACATCGTGACGGTGCAGGCCGGTGGTCGGCTCGTCCAGCAGGAGCAGGGCGGAGGGTGGATCTGAGATTTGAGATTTGAGATCTGAAATTTGAGGAGACGACGTAGGCTGGGATGCAGGATCTGAGATCTGAGATTTGAAATGTGAGATCGAACCTGTGGTCGTGGCTGGATTCTGAGATCTCAGATCTGAAATCTCAGATGGGGCGGCAAAGCCGCCCAGATACCGGACGAGTTTGAGACGCTGCGATTCGCCGCCGCTCAGCGTGTTCAGCGGCTGGCCGAGCGTGAGGTAGCCGAGACCAACGGCATCGAGCGTCGTGAGCCGCGATTGAATTGCCGGATGATCGGCGAAGAGCGGCAGCGCATCGGTCACGCTCGTGGCGAGCAGATCGGAGACGGACCGGCCGTTCCATTGCACCGCGAGGACTTCAGGTTTGAAACGCCGCGACTCGCAAACCGGGCAGGGGACGAACACGTCCGAAAGGAACTGCATCTCAACGCGCTCGTAGCCGAGACCCAGGCAATGGTCGCACCGGCCCTCGCCACTGTTGAAGGAGAAGCTCGAAGGACTGAAGCCGGCGGCCTGGGCCGCGGGCGTCTCGGCGTAGAGTTCGCGGATCAGTTCCCAAGCCTCGGTGTAGAGCGCCGGATTGGAGCGCGGCGTGCGCGACAGCGGCGACTGGTCCACGAGCACGATCTCGCTGAACTCGCGATCACAGGTGATGGACTCGATCGTCGCGGGATCCTCGGTGAGCTGGTGGCGTTGCGCGAGCAGGCCCTGATAGATGACGTTGTCGAGCAGCGTGGACTTCCCGGAGCCGGACACGCCCGAAAGGCAGACGAGGCGTCCCAACGGAATCGATACGTCGAGATTGCGGACATTGTGCTGCGACGCGTTCTTGAACGTGAGCCACCCCGGGAGCGCAGGCGTCCCGCCGGCCGGTTGCTTCCGTGGTGAGGCCGACGGCGGCGATCCCACCGGCCGGCGCCTCGCCGGTGCCTCGATTGTCTCGCGGCCCGACAGGTACGCGCCCGTAATGCTCCGCGGCGACGCCAGCATGCCGGCGACGGTGCCTTGGAACACGATGTGACCGCCGCGGCTGCCGGGCTCGGGGCCGACTTCGATGACGTGCTCCGCGGAGCGAATCATCGCCTCGTCGTGCTCGACGACGACGACCGTGTTGCCGGCGCTGGTCAGTGAACGGATGATCGCGATCAGGCGATCGATGTCACGCGGGTGCAGGCCCACGCTCGGTTCGTCGAGGACGAACAGCGTGTCGACCAGCGACGTGCCCAGGCAGCTGGTGAGATTGACGCGTTCGACCTCACCGCCGGAGAGCGTCTTCGACGGACGATCGAGCGTCAGGTAGCCGAGGCCCACGTGCTCGAGGTAACGCAGGCGGGAAACGATCGAGTCGTAGGCGAGGGAGGCAGAGCGGTGCTCTGAGAGCTCAGCTTTGAGCTTCGAAATCTGTGAGGACGAAACCAGTTCCAGGAGTTCCGATACGGGCAGCTGATAAAGATCCGGCAGCGTGCGCCCCTGCCATTTCCAGCAGAGCGCCTCGGGTTGCAGCCGCTGGCCGCCGCAGTCCGGGCACGGGTTGTACGCCCGATAGCGCGAGAGGAAGACGCGCACGTGCATCTTGTACGTGTTCTTCTCGAGCCAGCGGAAAAAGCCCTTCAGACCGTACCAGTACTTCGGCCACGGCTTCCCGTTCTCCTCGCCGTAGCCCGGCTCGCCATCGACGATGAAGCTTTGCTGTTCTGGCGTCAGGGATGCGAACGGCACGTGCGTCGGGATTTTCCGCTTCTTCGCGAAGACCAGCAGGTCGTCCTTGGAATCCCCATACACCTCGCTCTCCCAGCATTTGATCGCGCCGTCATCGATCGACAACGAGTGGTCCGGCATCGCGAGCCGGTAATCGATCTCGATGATCCGGCCGAAGCCGCGGCAGCGCGGGCAGGCACCGAGCGGAGAGTTGAACGAGAACAGCGCAGGCGTGGCGGGTCTGAACGTCCGGCCCGATTGCGGCGAATGCAGCCCGCGGGAGTAGTGGCCGACGGCGTGGAAACGCGGACTGCGCGGCTCGGCCGGCGGACTTCCGGCGGGCGACGACTCGCGGAGCAGGTGCACCTCGCCCCGGCCGAAGTGCATCGACGTTTCGACGGCTTCGAGAAAGCGCGCCTTGTGCTCAGGCGTGAGGGCGACGCGATCCTGGACCGTGAAAAGGTGACCGCTGGTGGCGAAGTGCGCGTTGAGCGCGGCGGGGTCGAGGGCCAGCAGATCGTCGATGCGGTGCGCGGTGAGGTCGACGCCCGAGCGCTCCGGGCCGGCTGCGGGCACGAGCACGCGAACGTAGGACTGCCCTTTCAGGTTCTGCAGGATTTCCGGCCAGGTGAGGTTGTCGGGCTTCGCGACCTTGAAGGCGACGATGAGCGTCTGGCTGGGATGCGCCGCGTGGGCCTTGGCCCAGATACTCTGCGGCGTGTCGTCCTCGACCTTCAGGCCCGTCGCGGGATCGAAGCATTCGGCGACGTGGCTGAACCAGACTTTGAAGAAATCAGTGAGCTCCGTCATCGTGCCGACGGTGGAGCGCGACGTCTTCACGGTGTTCGTCTGCTCGATGGCGATCGACGGACGGATGTTTTCGATCGAGTCGACCTTGGGTTTGTCGAGCAGGTCGAGAAACTGGCGCGTATAGGCGCTGAACGTCTCGACGTACCGGCGCTGGCCTTCCGCGTGCAGCGTGTCGAACACCAGCGAGGATTTCCCCGCGCCGCTCAACCCTGTCACGACGATCGTGCGCCCCAACGGCACATCGAGGTCGAACCCCTTGAGGTTGTTCTGACGCACGCCGCGGAGGCGGATGCACTCGGGTGAAGTCGGCACGGGCACGGAAGCGGAGGAACGCACGTGCCCACGAAGTGAACCGCGCCGGGAAAAGCAACTCGCGGAATGGTGACCGGCGGATCTGCTGACAGGACGCTGTCAGCAGTCGCGGCGACGGCGGGCGGTTCAGGTCAACGTGAGCGTGGCACCGGCGGCGCCGATGGCCTTCACGACGGCCGGCGCGGGCCGGGTGTCGGTCACGATCGTCATCTTGGGCCCGAACGGCGCGGTGAGGCTCAGGGCCTTGCGGCCGAACTTCGTCGCATCGAGGGCGAAGATCGTGCGCTCGGCTGCGGCGATCATTTTGCGCTGCACGGCGATCACGAGCGCGTTGTGGTTCCAGACGCCGTTTTCCGTCACGCCGGTGCCGCCGAGGATCGCGATGTCCGCGTGTACCTGTTCGATCGACGCCTCGCATTGGGGCCCGACGAGCAGCGCCAACCGGCCGAGGATGCTGCCGCCAGTGACGATGGTTTCCGTGTTGCCGATTTCGCCGAAGAGGCTGGCGACCGGCAGCGAGTTGGTGATCACCTGCACGCGTTTCTCGGCGAGCAGCTTGGCCACCGCGTACGTCGTCGTGCCGCCGTCGAGAATGACGGTGCAGCCGGCCGGCACCTGGGCGGCAACGAGGCTGGCGATCGCGAGTTTCTGATCGGCTTGCCGCTTGATCCGCGTGAGGAAGTCGTGCTCCTGCGCGAGGGCGTCGGTCTCGATCAGCGACGCGCCGCCATGGTGGCGCCGCACGATGCCGCGACTCTCCAGCGTATCGAGCGCGCGCCGCACGGTGGACAGCGAGCCGCCAAAGTGATCCGCGAGCGAATGCAGGTCGGCGTATTTCTGGTCGCGAATGTGCCGCTCGATCAGGTCGATGCGTTGCTTGTTGGTCATGGGGCGGCGCGCAGGAGACGTTGAAACAGATCCAGGTAGGCCGTTACCTGACGCGACGGATCGAAGGTTTCACGGGCAAAGGCGCGCGCCGCGGCCGATCGCGCGACGCGGCCGGCGCCGGGTTCGGCCAGCAGGCGCAGCAGCGCCGCGCGAAACGCCGCGCGGTCGTCGCGGCGGATCTCCCAGCCGGTCTGGCCTGGCACGAAGCATTCTTCGATGCCCTGCGCCGCATACGCCACGGCCGGGACGCCGTGCGCCTGCGCTTCGATCAGGAAATTGGACAACGCCTCGCTCCACGACGCGTGCACCGCGACGTCGGCTGCGGCATACAGCGCCGAGGGATCGCGGTGAAACCCGACGAACTGCACGCGGGCCGTCAGACCTTTTGTCGCGGCCAGTTGCTCGCACGCGGTGCGAGCCGGGCCGTCACCCGCCAGCCAGAGCTGCCAGTCGCAGTCGGCGGGCAGGCCGGCGGCGATCTCGATCAGCTCACGCTGGTTTTTCTCGGGGCGAAACATCGCGACACACAGCAGCACGGCAGTGGCGGGCGTGGCGCCGTGCTTCGACCGCAGGGTATCGCGGGGTGAGGGCGCACCGCCGACACGTTCCGACCCCGCAGGGAAAATGAGAGAGTTATAGATCACGGCGATCTTCTCCGCGGCGACGCCGTAGGTGTTCACGAGGGTGTCGCGGGCGTCGCGACTGTTCGCGACGACGTGACTCACCGTGGCGAGCGAGCGGCGAAAGAGGCGCGGCAGTGGCTTGCCGGTGCGCATCGTGGCGATCACGCGCGCGGCGGGCAGGTCGCTTTGCAGGCCGCCGGCGTAACAGTTGGCCATGCGGCCCATACAGAGCACGACGTCGGGTGCGAGGCGTCGGGCCGCCGCGGTGAGACCCGGAGCGAACCAATCCGCGCGAAAATCCAGGGGCTGCAGGACGTGACGTGCGACGCTGGTCACCACAGTCGGGGCTAACGCACCGCCGGGACGAAAGGTGAGCAGGGTCGTGCGGTGCCCGGCGGCCGCGAAGGCGTTGGCGAGCAGGACTGACTGGCGCTCGGTGCCGCCGCTGCGCAGAAAATCTTGAACGATCAGGATTTTCATTGCCGGGGGCGGCGACGCGACGAAGGGTGACCCCTCAAGCGATGAACTCTCCGGTCATGCAACTTTTCGTGCGCTGGATCGTGTTGGCGCTGGGTGTGATGCTGGCGACCCGGGTCGTGCCGGGCATCGAGAACGACAACGGCACCACGCTGATCGTGGTCGTGCTGCTGTTGAGCTTCTTCAACGCGATCCTCAAGCCGCTGCTGGTGCTGTTCACGCTGCCGTTCATCATTGTCACGATGGGACTCGGGGTCCTGTTGATCAATGCCTTGTTATTCCTGCTCGTGGGACATTTGGTGAACGGTTTCGTCGTCGACGGTTTTTGGTCCGCCTTGGGCGGTTCCGTGGTGGTCAGCATCACCAATCTGATGGTCAGCCTGCTCATGCGCAGCACCAAGGTGGAAGTCCGCGGCAAAGTCGGGCGAAAGCCGAAGGACGACGACGTGATCGACGTGTGAGCGGCTCGGACAATTGCCGACGGAACGCACGGACTACACGGAAGCGAGCGATTCGGATTTCTTTCCGTGTAGTTCGTGTGTTCCGTGGGCCATCAGGACCGGGCTCCTGAGGTACCACTCGTTCCAAGTCGAAGACAGACTTTCCGTTTGACGGTGCTTTCCGGCCTCGCGACGTTGGCGGAATGGCTGAAACGACGGAATACGATCTCATTGTCATCGGGGGTGGCCCGGCGGGTTATGCGGGTGCGATTCGAGCCGGGCAGCTCGGCAAGAAGGTCGCGTGCATCGAACTCGAGCGGGCCGGCGGCACCTGTCTCAACTGGGGCTGCATACCGACGAAGGCGTTGCTCAAGAGCGCGGAGTTCTTCCGGTCGCTCCAGAAGGCCGAGACATTTGGCATCAACGTAAAGGATGCCGGTTTCGATTTCGCCAAAGTCATGGACCGGTCCCGGGGCGTCGCCGGCCAGATGGCCAAGGGCGTGGAGTTCCTTTTCCGCAAGAACAAGGTCGATTACTTCGTCGGGCGCGCCCAGGTCTCCGTGCCCGGGATGGTCGAAATCACCGAGGGCGAGCACAAGGGGAAGTTCTTCAAGACGAAGAACGTCCTGCTCGCCACGGGCTGCAAGCCGCGCCGGTTGCCGGACGTGCCGGTCGACGGACAGCGGGTGCTGACCTCGCGCGAGGCGCTGGAGCCGCGCAAGTCGCCGCCGAAGTCCATTGTGATCATTGGCGCCGGCGCCATCGGCGTGGAGTTCGCTTATTTCTACAACGCCTTCGGTTCGAAGGTGACCCTGGTCGAGATGCTGCCGCAGGTCGTGCCGGTCGAGGACGAGGACGTCGCCAAGGCGCTGCAGCGCGCGTTTGAGAAGCAGGGCATCACCGTCCACGTGAACACCAAGGTCGAAAACATCCGCGTCCGGAAGGACAAGGTGGAGTTGTCGCTGGTGAAGACCGGCGAGGCCAACTCGACGGAGCTCGAGGCGGAGTCGCTGCTGATCGCCATCGGCGTGACGCCCAATCTCGAGGGCGCGCTTTCGAACAAGGTCAAACTCGACCTCGAGCGCGGCTACGTGAAGGTGAACGACAACTACGAGAGCAGCGTGAAGGGCATTTACGCCGCCGGTGACATCATCGGGCCGCCATGGCTCGCGCACGTGGCGACGTTCGAGGCGGTCAACGCCGTCAATGCGATGTTCGGCCACCACCACGCCGGACGGGTGAAGATTTTCCCGGGCGCGACGTACTGCCAGCCGCAGATCGCGAGCACCGGTTTGACCGAGAAGGCCGCCAAGGAAAAGGGGCTGAGCTACAAGGTCGGCAAGTTCCCGTTCACGGCGTCAGGCAAGGCCGTCGCCGCCGGCGATTCCGAAGGCTTCGTCAAAATCATCACCGACGCCAAGACCGGCGAGATCTACGGCGCTCACATCATCGGCAACGAGGCCCCCGAGTTAATCGCCGAGTACGTGCTCGCGATGAACATGGAAGGCACCGTCGACGAAGTGCACCGTTCGATCCACGCGCACCCGACCTTGAGCGAAGCGCTGATGGAAGCCGCCGCCGCGACGAGCGGTGAGGCGATTCATATCTGAGCCGGACTCATGCAGTTGAGGGATGGAGGATGGAGCGTTTTCTGGCGCGGGCCCCGAGGGCGGCAACTGCATCGCAGTGGGTTGGGTCGGCGATGCGGCGCAGGAGTGCGAGCCACCAAGCGCGGGCCTTGTCGCCGGCGACGGCGAGTTTGAGGGTGGGCTTGCCGGCGGCGCGGCTGAAGACGGCGGCGCAAGTGAAGAGCTGCCGGCGGAGCGTGCCGAGTTCAGCGCGGTGCGGCTGGCCGAGCCGTTGTTGCAGCCGGACGCAGAGATTATAGGCGGTGATGGCGAGGTGACAGGCCGCTTCCGTCGCCCAAAACGAGCGGCAACACAGACCCTTCAAGCCGAACTGCGCGCCAAGTTCCTTGATGCGGTTTTCGATGTCGGCGCGGCCGTTGTAGCGGCGCCATACTTCGAGGGGTGACACGGTGGCGGGCAGGTTGGTGCGCAGCGCCTGGAACTTGTAGCCGGGCACCTCGATGAGTTGCTTGCCGCCGGCGTGCGGCCGCTCGGCACTGCGTTGGCGCACGACGATCAGACGCCCGCCGCGCGCGTCGGCCACTTCCTGCACGGCCAGACCCCGCACGTCGGTCGCCGTCCAGGCCGCTTCGTCGTGGCGGCACAGCGCCTGGACTGGGGAACGCAGGGCGGCCGCCAGCACATAAGAGAGTTTTTCCGCTTCCAGCTTAGTAATCATCTTCTCGGTGCAAAAACCGCTGTCCGCGCGCACCAGGCCGATCCGCACGCCCGCGGGCAAGCGCGCGAGGGTGTCGCCCAGAAACACGTCCGCGGCACTGACGCAAGCGGTGTTGCCCGGGCGTAACCAGAAGTTGGCGACGAGGGGCACCTCGGCGATCGCGGCCACGATGGGGCGGTGACAGGGCTTGAGCCCCTTGCGGGTGTAGCCGACGCGCACTCCTTCCTGGCGCCCGTCTTCGTGCACCAGCGCAAAGGAGTCCAAATCCAACGTGTAGCCTTCGGCGCGGGCGGGCAGAGCGCCCAACACCCAGGCGTGCAATCCGCCGAGCTCTTCGCAGGCGGCTCGACCGCAGGCCGCGAAGAATCGCGAGAGGGTCGACTGACTGGGCACCGCTTCGATGCCCAGCACCTCCGCCACGGCCGGGTCGTGCGCCAGATGCGCCACCCGCGCCAGCTTGTCCGCCCCGCAGAGAATCCCGCCGATAAAACCCAGCGCCGTGTCCACCGGATCGTAGGCGTTGGGGCTCGTCGGCGCATGCGGCAGCACCGTGGCGAGTTTCTCCCGCAGCCCGCTTTCCTCCACAAAACTCGTCCACACCGCCAGCCCCCCGTGCGCCGTTAGGCGCTGGTCGGTGAAGCCGATCCGCATCGACTGCACGCCACTTTTGGTGCCCAAATCCAGCCGCACCGTTTGGTTCGCCTCCGTCTGGGGCGTTAACGTCGTCTTATGTTTCACACCATCAACGACGCCTAACGGTGCCCTCTTTGGCGACTACTGCATGAGTCCGGCTGAGCGGCACGAGGCGTGCCGGGTTGAGAGTTTGGAGTTGAGCGTTGAGAGCAGGAAAAAGGGATTCTGCTGCCGATCGTCGTGACTGCATACGTACGGAGCGGCTCGATCCCTCAACCCTCATCTCCGTCCGATCCTCACTTCCTCTTCTTGAACGGAGTCGCGCTCTTGCCGGTCGGCAGCGCGCCGTCGGCGGCGAGTTCCTTGATCAGGCTCGTGAGGTAGGGGATGAGCTGCTTTTTGCGGCTGACGACGCCCGGGAGATCGAAGATCTCGTCCTGCTCCACGTGCGGATAGCGGATGCGTTCGATGAACACCGCGTCGCCCTTCACCAGCAGCAGCGAGTTCTGGGTGTTGATGTCCGTGATCAGCAGCGCGGCAAACGCGAGCCGCTCGTCGGCCCGCAGGTCCTTCACCGCCTCCGCGATCGGCTTGGCGTGCTGCCAGAAATTGCCGAAGCCGAGTTCCTCGACCTGCGAGACGGCGAAACGCAGGCCTTCTTCCTCGTAAATCTTGAAATCGGAGCGAACGACTTTCTCGGGCGGATTCGCCAGGATGACCGAACCCGAGTTGAAGATCTCGTCGGCGAGTTGCTTCGAGTTGACTCCCGCAATCTCCGACAGCCACGCCAGCAGGATGGCGTCCTTGCCGGTCGTCGTGGGACCGTTGAGGTGCAGGGTGTCTGAAATCAACCCTGCCATCATGATGCCGGCGATCGACGGCGACGGGTGCATGCCTTCGCGGCGGAAAAGATCGGCGACGATGGTGCAGGTCGAACCGACGGGTTCGTTGATGAACAGGATCGGCTGCGCGGTGTTCATCGCGCCGAGCCGGTGGTGATCGATGATCTCGGCGATGGTCACTTCGTCGGCGCCGGGCACGGCCTGCGTGAGTTCGTTGTGGTCGACGAGCACCAGGCGGGTGCGGACGGGCTTGAAGATGTCGCTCTTCGTCAGGATGCCGATGAGCTCGCCGTCGTCGTTGGTGACCATGACGGCGTGGTTGGTGACGGAAAACTTCTTCCGCACGTCCGCGATGCGGGTGTCCGGATCGACCGTGTCGAAGGTGCGGTCGACGACGCGCTCGATGCTGGAGGCCGTGCGCACGACCCACGCCGTCGTCGCCGAATCGTACGGACTCATGATGACGCTCACGCCCTTTTCCTTCGCGAGGGCGATTGTCTCGTCGTCCATGTCGAGATTGCTCGTGATGACGAGGGCGCGAATGCCCAACTCGATGGAGCGGCGCTGCACGTCACGGCGATCGCCGACAATGATGATCGACTGGGAGGCCGGGATGTTTTCGCGGACGGAGATGCTCCAGAACGAGCGGATGTCCATCGTGCCGAGGCGAACGAACAGATCCTCCACGCGGTCCTCTTGAAATACCTGCACGATGCGGCCCTTGAGGGCGCGCGCGATGGCGGAAAGCGAGGTGTGGACCTGCCGCATCAGGCGCGGCTCGCTGACGCGGGGAATGAAGATGCCGCCGAGTTGCGCGAGCGAGACCATGCCGACCGGCTTGCGGTGGCGGTTCGTGACCGGAAGCACCCGAATGTGGTGGCGGTCGATGTGTTCAAGGGCTTCGGCGCAGGTGGCGTCCTCCGGCACGGCGATCACACCGGGCGTCATCAGGTCGTGCACGCGCGGAGAAACGTCGGTCAGGTAGTGAGGCAGCGGCTGGCGGAACCGCGACAGGATCGTGTCGATGCGCGCGTTGGAATTGCCGCAGCGGGCCGCGATGTAGCCGGCCTCGCCACGTGCCTCCTTGAAAGCGGCATAGGCGATGGCGGAACAAATGGCGTCGGCATCGGGATTCTTGTGGCCGACCACGTAGGTGGGACTGGGAGGCGTGGTCGCGGGCGCGGGAGCGGACGGCATGGTGGGTGTGAGCGCACGATGGACACCGCGGAGCGGCGGTGGAAGCGGGAAAAGAAAAAGCCCGGCTGCAAAATGCAGCCGGGCTGAAGGTAGAAGGATCGTTGCGGGAAGAAATTAGGGCCCGCGGGTGGCCAGCGTACCGCCGGCCGAGCCGACCATGCCGCCCGCGCCTGCCGGCGGCGGAATACCGTAGATGCGCGCGCTGCTGTTCGTGTTGGAAGTGTTGAACGGGATCGCCTGGCGGATGTCCTGGGGCTTCGTCTGGCTGGTGCTGGCCGGATTGTTCGAGAAGAACGGCGAATTGGCCGTCTGCACATTCGAGAAGAAGGAGACGTTGCCGCCGAGGAAGGCGATGAAACCGCCGGTATCCTTGTACACGCCGCTGGTGGCGCTCCACAGGCCGTTGCTCTGCAGGCCGCGGGTGTAAACCACCGGAGTCGTGGCAGCGTCGCTCATCTTCACGCCACCCACCATTTCCCACGAGGGCGAACGGTTTTGGGTGAAGGTCGTGTGCAGCGAATTGCGCTGGGCGGTCGGCTGGATGATGAACTGCGGGTAGACACCGCTGAAAGCCTGGTCGTTCTTGGCGAACCAGAAGGTCGGGTCCGTGAGAATGTTGTTCTTCGCCAGGATGCCCGGCCAGCGCCACGCGGGCTGCGGGGTCGCGAGCGTCGCATTGGTGATGGACTGGGGATCCGGCAACCGATCCTGGTTGTCGCCGGCGTAAATCTGCGCGGCTTTCAGGATCTCGCGCACACTGTTGGAGTCCACGGCTCGCTGCGCCTTTTCGCGCACGGTGCCGACCGTTGGAATCACGATGGCGGCCAAAATGCCGATGATCGCGATGACGGTCAGGAGCTCAATGAGGGTAAACGCGGCAGCGCTGACAGCGCGGCGCCGAGGGAGAGTTCGCATAAGATGAGGGGCTGGCGGAGGGGAAAGACGCGGAATTACCGCGACAGTTTCGGCGAAAAATCGCGGGCACAAGCAGAAATTCCCGCCGCGGGCTGGACAAAACTTTTTTTCCACAACTACGCTGGCAGAATGAAGGTCTATCTGGATGGCAAGTTCGTCGATAGCGCTGAAGCCAAAGTGTCCGTGTTCGATCACGGTTTGCTTTACGGCGACGGCGTCTTCGAAGGCATTCGCCTCTATGGTGGCAACATCTTCCGCCTCGATGAGCACCTTGAACGCCTCGAGTACTCGGCCAAGGCCATCATGCTCGATCTGCCGCTGACGCGGGCGGAGCTGGCCGAGGCGACATGCGAAACCTGCCGCCAGAACGGCCTGACCGATGCCTATATCCGGCTGGTCGTGACGCGCGGAGTTGGCGACCTTGGCCTGGCGCCGTGGCTGTGCCCGAAGCCCACGCTCTTCATCATCGCGAGCAAGATTTCGCTCTACCCGAAGGAGTATTACGAGAACGGCCTCGCGATCGTCACCGTGCCGACCCGCCGGATCAATCCGGCCGCGCTGCCGCCGACGATCAAGTCGCTGAACTACATGAACAACATCCTCGGCAAGATCGAGGCCAAGCAGTTTGGCGCGCTCGAGGCGATCATGTTGAACGACCAGGGCTACGTCGCCGAATGCACCGCGGACAACGTCTTCATCGTGCACAAGGGCGAACTCATCACGCCGGCGGCCTCGCAGGGCGCCCTGAAGGGCGTGACACGTTCGACGATCATGGACCTTGCGAAGGAGCTGAACATTCCGATTCGTGAGGCAGACATGACCCGTTACGACATCTGGGTGGCGGACGAATGTTTCCTGACCGGTTCGGGCGCCGAAGTCATCCCGGCGGTGAAGCTTGACGGTCGCGTCATCGGCACCGGCAAACCCGGCCCGGTCACGCAGCGCGTGCTGGCGGCCTTTCGGAAGCGCGTGCTGGTGGACGGCACGCGGATTTGAAAATTGCGGACTGCGAATTGCGGACTGCGGATTGGGAAATCCGTTCAGAAACTGCCACACGGGTACGCCGTTTCGAAAATCCGAAAATTCGCATTCCCCAATCCGAAATCCGCAATTGTCTACCGTCGGCCGCCCGGCCCGGTTCTTGAGTAGATTTGCGGGCGGTTTAGGCATTGCCGGACCTCAAGTTTCCGTTCCGTGTCACGATTGCACTCTTGGCGCATTGAGCCGGGTCATCTCGGCTCGTTGCATCCTGACGCACGCCAGCACTTGCCAGCGTGGGCCAGTGTGGCATGTTGCGTGCAGAACCACCTACCCATTCATGGCCAATCCGCTCAAATGCGACCTTTGCTCCAAGCCGGCGACGGTTCACCTCACGCAGATCGTGAACAACAAGGTTCACAAGGTGGATTTGTGCGAGTCGTGCGCGCAGGCGAAGGGCGTGACTGATCCCAGCGGATTCTCGCTGGCCGATCTGTTGCTCAAGGCCTCCCTGAATCCAGAGCAATCCGTGCCCGCCGGCGTGCGCTGCGAGCAGTGCGGTTTCACGCAGAACGATTTCAAGAAGCACGGTCGCTTCGGCTGCCCGGCCTGCTACGAGACCTTTCTCAGCGTGATCGAGCCGATGCTCGAGAACATGCACAACGGCACTGCTCATGCTGGCAAGGTGCCGACCCGCGCCCTCGAGCGGAAATCCCTTTACGACAAGCTCACCAAACTCGAACTCGATCTGACGGAAGCGATCAAATCGGAGCGTTACGAAGACGCAGCGCGCACCCGCGATGAAATCAACCAGGTCAAACAAGCGTTCAACCAGCACGCGGCCCGCTAAAGCCATGACGATTTCCTCGCTCATCGACACCCCGTCTGAGCTCACGGACTCGGCCAGCAGCAAGACCGCGATCGTGCTCATGACGCGCGTGCGGCTGGCCCGCAATCTCGCCGGCCATTCCTTTCCGGGCTGGGCCAAGGCCGCGCAACGCGAAGAAACCTTCGCCGCCTGCCGCACGGCCGTGGGCGCGCTGCCGCAGATGAAGCGTTCCTTCAACGTCGCGATCGGCGACCTGAGCGAGCTCGAGCGCCAAATCCTCGTGGAGCGCCACCTCATCAGCCGCGAACTCAGCGGCGCGAAGAGCGGTGCCGGCGTCGTGATCAGCAAGGATCAGGCGTTCTCCGTCATGGTCAACGAAGAGGATCACCTGCGCATCCAGGTCCTGCGGGCGGGCTTCAACCTGAAGAAGGCGTGGAGCACGATCAACGACCTCGACTCGGCCCTCGAGGATCACCTCGACTTCGCATTCTCGCCGACGCTCGGCTACCTCACCGCGTGCCCGACCAATCTCGGCACCGGCATGCGCGCCTCGGCCATGATGCACCTGCCCGCGCTCGTCATCTCGAACCAGATGGAGAAAGTGGTCCGCGCGGTGAACCAGCTTGGCATGGTGGTGCGGGGGTTGTTCGGCGAAGGCTCCGATGCCAGCGGCAGCATCTTTCAGATTTCCAACCAGACGACGCTCGGCGAGTCCGAGGAGGAAATCATCAAGCGCCTCGCGTCCGTGCTGCAGTCGATCGTCGAGCACGAGTTGAACGCCCGCGAGAAACTGCTCGAGGCCGACTCCGGCAAGCTGCTCGACAAGATCGGCCGCGCCTACGGCATCCTGCAGAACTGCCACCTGCTCAGTTCCAGCGAAGCGATGAATCTCCTTTCGCTGATTCGGCTGGGCGTGGATCTCGGCGCCTTTCCCGACGGCAACCGCTGCGTGATCGATCGCCTCTTCATCGAGGCTCAGCCCGGCCACCTGCAGCACGCGCAGAAGGGCGAGTTTGAACCGGGCCAGCGCGATTTCCTGCGCGCCTCCCGTCTGCGCTCCGAGTTTGCGAATTTCGTCCGTCCGGATTTTAATTTTAACAACAACGAAAAGAACTAAGTCCGCTCCAACCCACACCTACATGTCCCAAGAGCCGATGAATAATTTCACGCCACGCGCGCAGCAGGTGCTCGCGCTGGCCCGCAAGGAGGCCGATCGTTTTCACCATAATTACGTCGGCACCGAGCACATCCTGCTTGGGCTGATCAAGCTGGGGCAGGGCGTGGCCGTCAGCGTCCTGCAGAAGATGGGCCTCGATCTCGAAACCGTCCGCGCCGCCGTTGAAAAACAGGTCGGCACCGGCCAGGAGACGAAGACGCAGAACAGCATTCCCTACACGCCGCGCGTGAAGAAGGTCCTCGCCCTCGCCGGCAAGGAAGCCAAGACGCTCAATCATTCCTACGTCGGCACCGAGCACATCCTGCTCGGCCTGTTGCGCGAAGGAGAGGGCGTAGCCGCCCGCGTGTTGAAGTCCCTCGACATCGACATCGAGCGCACGCGCAACGAAATCCTCCGCGAACTCGATCCGCAGTTCTCGGGCGGTCAGACCAACGAGGGAGGCAGCGAGGAAGCCGCCGCGGGCAATCCGCAGCGCGGTTCGGCGCAGGCCGAGGACAAGAAGGAAGTGAAGACGCCCGCGCTGAAAGCGTTCGGCCGCGACCTCACGGAGCTCGCCCGCAAGGGGGAGATGGATCCGGTGGTCGGCCGCAAGAACGAGATCCGCCGCGTCATCCAGATCCTCTGCCGCCGCACGAAAAACAATCCCGTCCTCATCGGCGAAGCCGGCGTGGGCAAGACCGCCATCGTCGAAGGCCTCGCGCAGGAAATCGCCGCGGGCAACGTCCCGGAGATCCTGTTTGAGAAGAAAGTCATCACGCTCGATCTCGCGCTGATGGTCGCCGGTACCAAGTACCGCGGCCAGTTCGAGGAGCGCATCAAGGCCGTGATGGACGAGATCAAGCGCGCCAAGAACATCATTCTCTTCATCGACGAGCTGCACACGATCGTGGGTGCCGGCGCGGCCGAGGGCGCGATGGACGCGTCGAACATCTTCAAGCCCGCGCTCTCCCGCGGCGAACTGCAGTGCGTCGGCGCGACGACCCTGAACGAGTACCGCAAGTACATCGAGAAGGACTCCGCGCTCGATCGCCGCTTCCAGTCTGTCAAGGTCGAGGCGCCTTCCGTGGATGACACCATTCAAATCCTGAAGGGCATCCGCGGGAAGTATGAGGATCACCACAAGGCGACCTTCACCGACAAGGCGCTCGAGTCCGCCGTCAAACTCTCGGACCGCTACATCACGGGTCGCTTCCTGCCGGACAAGGCCATCGACGTGATGGACGAAGCCGGTTCGCGCGCCCGCATCGGCGCCCTCAGCCGACCGCCGGACGTCGAAAATCTCACCAAGGAGATCGAGTCCGTCTGCGCGCAGAAGGAAAAGGCGATCAGCGAGCAACACTTCGAGGAAGCGGCCAAGTTCCGCGACCAGGAGAAGCAGCTCCGCGCCAAACAGGATCAAATCACCGAGCAGTGGAAGAAACAGCGCGACGAGAAGCGCGTCCTGATTGACGAAGACCTCATGATGCAGGTCGTCGCCGACTGGACCGGCATTCCGCTGAACCGGATGGAAAAGAAGGAGAGCGAAAAACTCCTCGCGCTCGAAGGCGAGCTGCAGAAGGCCGTCATTGGCCAGGACATCGCCTCCATCGCCATCGCCCGGGCACTGCGTCGTTCGCGCGCCGATCTCAAGGATCCGCGCCGGCCGATCGGCTCGTTCATGTTCGTCGGCCCCACCGGCGTCGGCAAGACGATGCTCGCGAAGCAGCTCGCCGCGCAGATGTTCGGCAACCAGGACGCGATCATCCAAATCGACATGTCCGAGTACATGGAGAAGTTCGCCGTTTCCCGCCTCGTCGGCTCGCCTCCGGGCTACGTCGGTTACGAGGAAGGCGGCCAGCTCACCGAGGCCGTGCGGCGCAAGCCGTATGCGGTCGTGCTCTTCGACGAAGTCGAGAAGGCGCACCCGGACGTCATTCAGCTGCTGCTCCAGATCCTGGAGGACGGCCGCCTGACCGACTCGCTGGGCCGCACGGTCGATTTCCGCAACACGATCATCATCATGACCTCGAACGTCGGTGCGCAGCTCCTGCAGCGCCAGACCTCGATGGGCTTCGCCGCGGCGACGTCGAATTTCAACGACGCCGAGAAGATGCGCGAGAAGGTGCTCGAGGAGGCGAAGCGGGTGTTCAAGCCCGAGTTCCTGAATCGTATCTCCGACATCGTGTTCTTCCGGCCGTTGTCGAAGGACGACCTGATCAAGATCGTCGAGCTCGAGACGACGCATTTCTCGAAGCGCCTCACCGAGCGAAAAATCACGCTCGAGTTCACCCAGGAAGCCAAGGACCTGCTCATCGAGAAGGGTTACGACGAGAAGTACGGCGCGCGTCCGTTGCGCCGGGCCGTCGAGCACTACCTCGAGGATCCGCTGGCCGAGGCGTTGCTCCGTGGCGACGTCAAGGACGGCGAGCCGGTCGTGGTGGCCCGCGATGGCGACAAGCTGATCTTCAAACAAAAGACGCCACCGACCGCTGCAAGCGGCGTGACGCCCTGAACCCAAAAACGACCACCCGTCGTTAAACGAAGCCCCGCCCCCCGAGATCAACGGGAGCGGGGCTTTCGTTTGGGCGTTGGGGAGCGTATCCGGGATACAGGCCCGCGAACTCCCGCCCGAAGCGCAGGCCCGGAAGCGCAGGCCTCCGGCCTGCATTCAGAACGCCTGCGCTCCCGGGGACCGACTCCTGCGCTCCCGCGAGCCACGCGCCGTGCAGTTGGCAAACATCTGTGATTCCGCGCGCGGACCCGACTCCACGCGTGACATGCACCTCCGGCCCCGTGAAGTCTTCGTGCCGTCGGCATGAAACGCATCGCATCGCTGTTCGTGGTGGCATTCACCCTTTGCGCCCGGCTGGTGGCGCAGGGCGGGGCCATTCCTGAAGCAGAGGTCCTTGCGGTGCCGACTGCGATGCGGTTCGCGGCGATTCACGCCGCGGCGCAACGCGATGGCTGGGCACCGCAGAGCGCCGCGTTGCAGGTGGCCGGGGTCCGCGCCTACGAGCGCGAGAAGCCCGCCGCCGCCGAAGCCTGGCTCAACGCCTTTCGTTGGGCGACGTTGCTTGGCCAAAGCGAGCCCGAGTTTGTGCCGCGCTGGGTTCAAACCGTGCAGGCGGCCCGGCTGGCCCATCCGAACATGCCGACGCGATACGACGCACGCCCGCGGCTCCTGGCCGCGAATCTCTCGCCCGCGCTGCAAGCCTGGCTCGTGGGCAACGTTGCGGTGTCCGCGGAATTTTTTGCGCTGCTGACGCCCGTCGACTTCGCGCCGCGCGTGCTGGAAATCCTCGACGAACTGTTCAAGGCCGACCCAGCGCGTTTCAAAACCTACGTGAACCTGGCGCTGGCGATCGCGGTGGTTTACGACGTGCCGCCGCCGCCCGACTGGCCGCACGCGCAGGTGACCAACCGGGCGCTCCCCCGGACGCTGCCGCCGCCCGCGGCCGCGTTTGCCTGGTGGATCAAGCAGGAGCAGCGGGGGCGGACGTATCATTCGCTCGCGCGACTCGGGGCGGAGGAGTTGAAGTTCGTCGTCGATGCGGCCGCGCCGTTCAACGAACTCGAATGGATCCAGGGGGCCGCGGATCTGCCGCTCGCCCAGCTCCCGCGCGCGTATTCCATGATCCGATACCGCAACGATCGGCTGACGGGCAACCAGCTCGTGTGGCCCGGCGCGACCTATACGTTGCCGGAGATCATTGCGACCGGCGGCATCTGTCCCGACCAGGCGTATTTCGCCACTCAGGCGGGCAAGGCGCGCGGCGTGCCCACGCTCCTGTTCGGCGGCGCCGGCGCGGACGGCCGGCACGCGTGGTTCGGCTTTCTCGACGGCAGTCGCAAGTGGCAGCTCGATGCCGGCCGCTACGCCGAGCAGCGGTTCATCACCGGCTACGCGCGCGATCCGCAGACGTGGGCGCAGTTCTCGGATCACGATCTGCAGTTTCTTTCGGAAGGGTTTCGCTCGCTGCCGTCGTTCCGGCAGTCGCGCACGCACGCGCGCTTCGCCGCGGAATATCTCGCGCTCGGCAACGCCCGGGCCGCGGGCGTGGCCGCGCGCAAGGCGGTGAGTTACGAGCGGCGCAACCAGGATGGCTGGGAGCTGCTGATTGCCGCGGCGCGGAAGGAAGGCCGCGACGCGAAGGCGGTTGAGAGCCTGCTGCGCGAGGCGGCGCTCGCGTTTCAACGTCACCCGGATCTCGAGGCGCAGTATGTGACGCGGGTCGCCGACAGCCTGCGCGCGCGCGGCGAGACCACGGCAGCCGCGGAAGAGGTGCGTCGCATCGCGACGAAGCACAAGCCCGGCCGCAGCGATCTCAGTGTGCAGCAGGCCCGCGAAAACGTGCGTCGCGCGATGGCAACGCAGCCGCTGGCGGAACAGATCCGCGTGTATAATTCCGCGGTCGACAGTTACGGCCGCGGCGAGGGCATCGGCTTCTTCGATCAGGTGGTCGCCGGCTTTGCGCGCCACCTCGTGCAACTCAATCAGAAGGCCGAGGCGCTGCGCGCACTTCAACGCGCCCACCAGGCGCTGCGGGTCGAGCCGAACAGCCAGCTCGCCGGCGAATTCGAGGCGCTGCTGAAGGAAATCAAAGCCGCGAAGCCGTAGCGCGGGTGGCGATCGGCGCCCGGCGAACGACCGTTGCGCTTGTGGCTACGAGCGCCAAGCGAGTGGCCGGAATGCACTCCTTCGCTACGCGCAATCACCGCGGCCGCTTCGGCCAGTTCAGGTGCGTGTGCAGAAAATCGAAGGTCCCGATGCCGTTGATCGTGTGCGGGCCGTTGAAGTACTCGATCGCGGTCCGCTCGGGAATGCCCAGCTGCGTGTAGAGCCGGCGGACCTTCGCGTACTCGTAGGACACCCATTCGTCGACGCCCACGCCGTCGTTGTGTCCGCGCTCCACCATGAACGGTCGCGGCGCGATCAACGCGGCCATCTCCGCGTAGTTGAACGTGGGGCCGAGGTTGAATTCAAAAATCTCATACTCGGGCGCGAACATGTAGCCGTAGCGCAGATCGACGCTGGCGTTCTTGCGGATCCACTCGTTGAAGTCGCCGGAGCAAATCGAGAGCGCGAACCGATCGAGCAGCGCGGGCAGGCGCATCGCGGCCTTCCCGCCATACGACAAACCATAGTAACCGATGCGTGCGGGATCGACGAAGGGCTGCGTGACCAGCCAGTCGAGGATGCGATCATTCTGCGCGAGGATCACGGAGAAGAGCGAGGCGCCCAGCGGATTCAGCTTCCGCTGCAGGACGCGAAAGTCGTCGCGGCCGCGATACGGATTGTGCGGCGAGAACACGATGAAGCCGCGTTCCGCGAGTCGCGCGGCGAAGGCTTTGTAATAGCCAAAGGCGCGCTCCTGCGGGTTCTCGTTGATCGTGTCGACGGGCAGGCCTTCGAGTCCGTGCTGGCAGACGACCACGGGGCGGCGTTCACCGGGCTGCAGATCCTTTGGCAGGAGCAAATAGCCCCAGGCGAAGACGTCCTCCCACACGTCCAGGACGACTTCGTAACCGGTCCACGCCGCCGTTTCGACGAATCGGCGCGTCCGTGGATTGATGGGGCGGTCTGCGGCGGGCAACCGGCCGAGGACATCGGTCCAGAGTTGCTCCTTGAAGTCGCGCGTCGCCTCCCGCCACGCGCCGGGAGAGGCTGGTTTGAGCTTCTGCCAGAAGGTCTCCTCACGTTTCGCCTCGGCCCGGTTCAGCAGGGCCTGCGTGTGGGCCTCCATGGCGCGGACGAGACGGGTCTGGCGGACGGCGGCGTCCCGAAGCGCTGCAACCGGCACCGGCGGGGCGCTGGCCGCGCGCGGCGGCCCGGCGTCAGGCGCGAGTGCGGACCAGAACGCCGCCAGCGCCTCGGCTGAGCCCGGGGCCAGCGGCGTCGCGTCGGTGCCGTGCACCAGTTGCAGCGCGCCGGCGCGGGTGGTGCCGACGAGCGCTTGGGCGCGCGCGAACTCGCGTTGCACGGCGGCGAGGACGGGAGCGGCGATGCGTCCTGGGGCGGCGGATACGGAGCGTCCGGGTCGGGCGGTAGGCGGACCGGTGACGGTGGGTGGAGCGCTGAACTCGAAGATCAGCGAGCGCGGAACGATCAGACTGGCGAGCTCGGCGTCGCCGAACTCCCGCAACAGGCCGAACACATTGCGTTCGATCGGCTCGGCCCAGATGTTCTGGCGCGAATCGAAATATCCACTGACCCAGGTCGCGCGGATACGAGGATCAAGCGCGCCGGCGTACTGCGCAATGAGCCCGCCCTCGCCGTAGCCCGCCACGCCAGTCGCGACGCGCGGTCCCCGGGCGTTTTCGTTCTCAAACCAGTCCACGGCGGCGAGCACCTGCTGGACTTCGTAACCGATGAGGTGCCGGCCCAGTTCGTACGCCTGGCGATAGATCCATTCGCGATGCGGCTGATTGGTGAACCGGTTGAGCCGTGCGTTGCCGGAGTCCTCGTCGCGTCGATCGACCAGCGTGGGAATGAGCACCTGGCAGCCGCTCTCGGCGAGCCGGCGGGCGAACTGTGACGGCGCGGCAATTCCGGGCGTGAGTCCGACCAGCATCTCAGGCGTCTGATCGGCATCGGCGAGCGCCACGACTCGGGCGCGGGGCGTGGACTTGGGTTGCAGCAAAAGGCCTTCGGCGTGGACGCCCGCAAATACCGGCCAGCGCACGGCGAGCACGGTGTAACGGGCGGTTTCGGCGAGGACGGCTGAAGTGGTCGTGTCCGCCACCAACTGGACGCCCGTCATCGGCACGCGCGCATCGACGGCCCCGATCATGCGCCGAAACCGTTCGCGGTTGGGCTGCACGGAGCGTTCGTACGCGGCCGGAGTGGAAGCATCGCGCTGCCAGAACGCGGCGCGGGCTTCGATCGAACGATCGAGGGCGCGCAGCGCGTAGCGATCGATGCCGGCGACCATGTCGCGCGAGAGGTCGCTGCGCGTTTCCAGGGGCGACGTTCCGGCGAGGGGGACGGCCGGCTGCGCGTCGGCGCGCAGGCAAAGGGCAACGGCGAGCAACAGCCACGCGTGATTCAGAGTGGGGCGAATCATGCGCGGAGTTTTCAGGCGCGGGCGGCGGTGACAAACGAAAGCGGAGTGGAACCAGCCGCGGGAGGGGGCGCTTGGCGCCGGCGGGAATTCGCCTTGCGGGAAGCGGGCGTTCGGAGGATTGAGTGCCTCGACCGGCAGAAGCGACGCCGGCCGCCACTCGTGTTGAACCCCTGACTTTACTGCGTAGCCCAGCCAACCCGCCATGATCATGTCCCTGCGCCCTTCCTGTCTCGCTCCGATGGTTGCGTTCAGTCTTCTGGCGGCGGGACTGTGGGCCGCCGCACCGGAGCGGCCGAATATCCTGCTGATCGTATCGGACGATCAGGGCTATGCCGACACGGGTTTCCAAGGAGCCATGGATATCGCGACGCCGCATCTGGATCGACTGGCGGCATCGGGCGTGCGCTTCACCAACGGCTATGTGACGCACCCATTCTGCAGTCCGACGCGGGCGGGCCTCCTCACCGGCCGCTATCAACAACGTTTCGGGCACGAGCGGAATCCGTATTTTGATCCGTCTGACGTCCGCGAAGGCCTGCCTCTGGGTGAAACCTTGCTGCCGGCGCGATTGCAGGCCGGCGGTTATGTCACCGGATGGATCGGAAAATGGCACCTCGGGGCGGCACCGGCGTTCGCGCCTCAGCGGCGGGGCTTTGCGGAGACGTACGGGTTCATCGGCGGCGGCCATCGCTTCCGTGACTGGAAACCGGATCCTTCGGTCGAGTATCAGGTGGCCATTGAACGCAACGGCCAGCCCGTGGAGTCGCCGTCGCACCTGACCGAGGCGTTTGGCCAGGAGGCGGCGGCCTTTGTGCGGCGGCATGCGGCGGAGCCGTGGTTTCTGTACCTGGCCTTCAATGCTCCGCACAATCCCAACGAGCCGACGCCAGAACGGCTGGCGCGTTTTGCCGGCATCAGCGATCCCGTCCGGCAGAAATACGCCGCGCAGGTCAGCCTGATGGATGACGCGATTGGGGGGACGCTCGCCGCGTTGAAAGAAACCGGCCAGGAACGGCGCACGTTGGTATTTTTCTTCAGCGACAATGGCGGTCCCGTGGGCATCAACGGTTCCGTGAATCGTCCGCTCCGCGCCGGCAAGGGCACCGTTTACGAGGGCGGCGTGCGGGTGCCGTTTCTGATGGCGTGGCCCGATGCCATTTCCGCCGGTCGGACCGATGATCGGCCGGTCTCCTCGCTCGACGTGTTCGCGACCACGCTGGCGGCGGCGGGCGTCGCGATGCCCTCCGATCGGAAATACGACAGCGTGAACCTGCTCCCGTATGTCACCGGCCGGAATCCGGCAGCCCCGCACGATCGCCTTTACTGGCGCAATGGCGCGTTGCTGGCCGTGCGCGAAGGTGACTGGAAACTCGTCCGCGGCGCCGGCGCGAAGGATGAATTGTACAACTTGGCCAAGGACCTTGGTGAGACGTCCGATGTCGCGTCCAGCCAGCCGGAAATCGCGCGAAGGCTGGCCGCGACGCTCGACGCCTGGAACGGCGAACTGATCGAACCGGCGTTTCCCGGCCTGACCGCGCGGGCGGGGAAGGCGGGTGGCGGGAAAAAGAAACGATAGTCACGGAATGACGTGGGCGTGCGATCGGACACGGGGCGCATCGACCCGTTGCGTGACGTGAGGTCGATGGCGTTCTGTCTCACTGGCCGCGACCGGTGGCCGATAGTGGGCGCGAAGGAGTCGGTGACACGGAATCGCGTTGAGCCCGGGTGCGGCGCGGGTTTCGCTCCGCGGCATGACCCCCTCGTTGTCGCTGCCGACCTGCCTGCGTGTTGCCCTTGTCTGGTTGGGACTGCTCGGTGCCACGATTCACGCGGCGACCGGTGCGCGGCCCAACATCGTGTTCATCATGGCGGACGACCTCGGCTACACCGATGTGGGGTGCTTCGGGAGCAGGTATTATGAAACCCCGCACATCGATCGGCTCGCGACGCAGGGCACGCGGTTCACCAATTATCATCAGCATCAGAACTGCGCGCCCACGCGGGCGGCGTTGATGACCGGACAGTATTCGCCGCGCACCGGGGTGTACACCGTCGGCGGCATCGATCGCTTCGACTGGAGCAAGCGGCCGCTGCGCCCCGTGGACAATGTCACGAACCTGCCGCTCGATCGCACGCTGCTGCCGCAGGCGTTGAAGGCGGCGGGCTACACGACGGGCATTTTTGGCAAGTGGCACCTCGGCCAGCAGGGCGAATACCTTCCGGGCAAACGCGGTTTCGACGAGGCGATCGTGAGCATGGGCGTGCACTTCAACTTTGAGACGATCCCGCCCACGGCGTATCCGAAAGGCCAATATCTCGCGGACTTTCTCACCGACCGCGCGGTGGATTTCATCAGGCGGAACCGCGCCGCGCCGTTTTTTCTCTACCTGCCGCACTTCGGGGTGCACTCGCCGCATCAGGCGAAGCCGGAGTTGATCGCGAAATTCAAGGCGAAGGCGGGCGTGGGAGGACATAACAACCCGACCTATGCGGCGATGATTGCGAGCGTGGATGAGAGCGTGGGCCGGGTGATGGCGGTGCTCGACGAATTGAACCTCGCCGACAACACGCTGCTGATCTTCACCAGCGACAACGGCGGCGTGGGCGGCTACGTGCGCGAAGGCGTGAAGAAGGACGGCAGCGATGTCACGGACAACGCACCGCTGCGCAGCGGCAAGGGCAGTCTTTACGAGGGCGGCACGCGCGTGCCGTTTGTCGTGCGCTGGCCGGGCCGGGTGAAGGCTGGCGCGACGTGCGACACGCCTGCGATCCACGTGGACATCTATCCGACGCTGGTCGAGGCCGCGGGCGGACGGCTGCCGGCCACCCAGGTGTTCGATGGTGAAAGTTTGCTGCCCTTGATGCGCAACGTGAGTGCCCGGCTCACGCGCGATGCCATTTTCCAGCACTTTCCCGGTTACCTGGGTGCCGGCGTGGACAGCTGGCGGACGACGCCGGTGAGTCTGGTGCAGGCGGGCGACTGGAAACTGATGGAGTATCTCGAGGACGGCCGGCTCGAACTCTACAATCTGCGGGACGACATCGGAGAGACGAAAAATCTCGCCGCCACCTCGCCCGAGAAAGCGGCGGAACTGCATGCCCGACTTAACGCGTGGCGCGCGGCAATAAATGCGCCCATGCCGACCAAGAATACCGGCGCCGATGCAGCCGCGAAAAAGAAGGGTGGCGGAAAGAAACGGAAGGCGAAGCAGCCCGAGTGAGACGGGGAGTCGCCCTGGCTTTCGCCGCGATTGAAATCAGCCACGGCTCCGCTATGCCCGCGGGATGGATCGTCGACGTTTTCTCGAACTGATGGGAACCGCGGCGGCGCTAACCGGCGTCGCGGGGCGCGCAGCTGAACCTCGCGGACTCACGTCGTCGCGGGCATCGGTCTTGGTCGTCGGCGGTACCATGATGAACGGCGATCATTTCGCCGACAGCGTGTTGCCGGGCCTGCGCGAACATTATCGCGGGTGCGCGTCGGTGGCGCTCGTCCTGCATGCGTCGCATCCGAGCGAACGCGACCGGATGGAGGCGCGCCTGCAAAAGGCTTTTGCGCACCTGGGCGTGGCGCAGGCGATTTCACTGCACCGCTCCGACGCAGCGGGCGCGCGCGCGGTGCTGGCGCGGGCTGACGGGATTTTCGTCGGAGGTGGCGAAACATTCGTGCTCCTCCGGGACCTGTATCGCACTGGGCAGCTGCAACTCATCCGGGATCGGGTGCTCGCCGGAGTGCCTTACGGAGGATCGAGTGCGGGGGCGAATGTGGCGGGAACGCTCATCGGAACCACGAACGACTTTCCGGTGGCGGACATCCCGAGTCGCGAGGCGCTCGGCTTCCTGCCGGCGGCCATCAATCCGCATCATCCACTGCCGGCGGCGAAGGCCGACTTCGATGCTCGAGTCGGAAAAATCAGGGCCTACCTGAATTTCAATCCGGAGGAAACGGTGCTGGCGCTCGCGAATGCCTCGATGGTGCGACGGCATGCGGACGAAACGAAACTCGTGGCTGGCTCCGGTTGGATCTATCGTCGGGCCGGCGTGCGGGCACTGGAACTGCAGCAGACGATTCCGGAGCTGGCGGCAGCACGCTGACGGATTGCGAAAAAAAGAAAGCCGCACGGACGCTTCCGTGCGGCTCCATCATATGACAGATCGGGACCTGAAATAGGGCTTACGCAGCCGTGCGGCGGCGGGCGATGAGGCCCAAACCAGCGAGCGCGGAGCCCATCAGAATCACAGTCGAGCCACCGTCAGGTACGCCGGGCGTGTTGGTGGAGCGCTCCGAGTAGGACACATTCAGACCGGAGACCTTGAAGCGGTCGTTGGTGTCTCCCGGCTTCGCCCCGATTAACAGGTACTGACCGAGCGTATTGCCGGCGTTGATGTTGAACGTGACCGGATCGTAGCTCACGCCATTCACATCCGTGCCGGAGGAGAACAGGCTTGAGAGGCTGTTGGAATTGCCCACCGACCAGCGGAAGTCGCTGTCGCCGTCGACATAGCCGAACGTGACCGAGTTCACGTCGACCGACGTGCCGCCGAAGGAGAACAACAGAAAGTCCTTCCGGCTGGAATTGTCGACCGTATGACTGTCGTAGCTGTCCGTGCGCACGCCCATGCCGTAGCTGCCGTTCTGGGTGATCGACTCCTGCGTCCAATTGGCACCGTTGTCGGCCGTCGACCAAGCGGTGACCGTGGCGGTCAGGCCGGTGGGGCTCGACGCTTTGGTCACTGTAGTGACATCGCCGCCGCTGACAGTGAACGCGAAGTTGACCGTGACGGCGTTGAGCGAAGCGGCGGAGGCGAGAGCAGCGATCGCCGAGGCGGTCGCGAGGAGGGAGCGGTAGCAGGATTTCATGATGGGCTAGGTTAAGGATGGATTCGAAACTAGGGTTATGTACCTAGCTGTGTTCATGCCAACGCACCTAGACCGCTGCGCGCCTCCCGCTAAGTGACTACGATTGAGGTAATAAAGGGGACTTAAAGAATTTGTTTTGCAATAGGGAATCTCCCAGAGCTGTCAAAACAGGCCAATAATTGTCGGATGGTCTTACAGGGTGCAGATTGATTCCTTTAGGGATAGGTGTTTATGCCCATGTGGCGATAATTAGCCTCACTTAGCTCACGGCAGAAACTTTGCCGATAACTTGGGGGCTGCCGAATGGGCAAAAAAAAGCTGCACGGAGAAACTCCGTGCAGCGATGCGAGGGGCTAAGGGTGTAGGCTTCGAATCAGGCAACCTTCCGGCGGCGAGCAACCAAGCCGAGAGCAGCAATGGCGGAGCCGAGGAAGAGGACCGTCCTACCACCATCGGGAACGCCGGGGGTGTTGTTCGGCACATTACGGCTCACGCCGAGGGACGAGATCTTGAGACCGCTGGAATTGGTGTCCTGATTGCGTCCGCTTCCCGTGATGTAATCCGGGCCGGCGGCGATAACAAGATAGGTCCACTCCGTCGTCGAACCGACAGCGATATTGTAGGAACCCGTTCCGGTCGAATTTACAAAACTACCGGTGTTCAAATCGGTCGGCTTGGTACCGGTGTTGTTGAGCCAGTAGTAGAAGTTGGAGTCTTGGTAGCCTTCGTACCCGATGGTCAGGCTGTTAACATCAACCGCGGGCGCGAATTGGAATACCAAGTAGTCGCGATTGCCGCTGCCGTCCAAAGTATGGGAATCGCCACTGCCGCTTTCTTGACTATTCGTAACCCCCAAGCCGCCGCTATATTGGCCGACCTGCGCACCGACCCAGGAATTCCCGTTCAAGGAGTCGGCCGTGACGGTCACGCCCACGCCACTGGGTGAGGAGACGAAGGATTTCGAGTTACTCAAGGTGCCGTTAGCACTGAAGTTAAACGTGTAATTGACAACGACCGCCTGCAAAGAGGCAGCGGAAGCGAGAGCGGCGAGCGTGGTAGCTACACCGAGTAGTTTGCGAGTGACTGATTTCATAGTTGAGGAGGAAACGTAGCTGACTGGCAGTAATGATGCCTAGCTAGAACTAGGTAATGTAACTTAGCTAGCTGCGTGCCATCTCCTCCCGACCAAAACTTATAGATTCTTAAGTCTATATAAGAATGATACTAATGAACGGCATACTTCACGGAAATGTACTAGGTAGTAATTCCAAGAGTTCGTCAAAGCCCAAGAAATGTCGGCTTTATTAACATTTGTTAAGCCAAACTAGCCCTAGGAAAGTGGCGAGTAGGCCCTAGTACACGCGGGAGCCCTTTCCTGAGTCCGGTGAAGCAGGTCGGTAGGTGAATGCAAACAACCTGCCGACATTCCTAAAGACTCTTAAGGCAGGTTTTTAGGCCGCGAGATTTCCGGATTCTAAAACTGTAACTTTGTCATACAAAGTATTCTATCGCAGACCGGATGCGGAAGCGTAGGTTCAACGGTCGCGTACGTCCAACGGAGTATGGCAAAATGTAAGTTCCGCCGACACTGGCTAGGCCTGAACGGCGGCGCTATCGCGGATTACTAGGCCCGAGTTTCTAAGACCCTTTCGCCAAAGTGGTACTGCACGCACCACGCGATCGGTTCCGATGGTCTGACGTTAAGTATTCGATACGGCTCGATCGAAAACGTGTTCCCGTTGCCCCAAATCGGACATTGGTCGGGTGCGAAGCTCGTCTCAAATTCGACGTTTTGAAGAGTCGGATGGTCAAGGCTCGCACAAAGGAGCTCGGTGGCGGGCACCTTTAGTAGCACGAACTGGCCGTCTTCCGTACCCACGAAGCTACGCTTGAAGCTCAGCTGGTCGTCAATCAGCGCGAACCCGGGATTTTCCGGCAACGTAGAGCCCGGCCGAAGACCGACCTGCAGCTTGCCGGCCCGGAGGGAAAAAAAGGGATGAGCGAACCACTGCAGCTCGAATGGCTGTGCCCCGAGCGACGTAAAGCGCGTGTTCGATCGAATTGTCCTGCCGTCGAGTTCAATTGTCCGTTCAAGCGAATACTCAAAACCAGCGGCGGAGTGCCGGGTCTGAAAAACCATCCGGTGGTCCTCAACGGAATGCGTCCACCGACACCGTTCCGCGATCACGACGTTCCCCGCTTCATCCAGCGCGAGGGCGCCGATCCCAATCGCGATCCCTTCGCGCCCGCGCCACGTGAGCGGCCGACCGTCCCGACTGCGGTGACGAAACGACTCGGGCAAGCCCTGGCCGTTGAATGCCGTGGGCTTTGGCTCCGGCCACTCCGGACCGCTCACGAGCGGTCCGATCGTCCGATCGTGGACCTGCCAGATATAACCGCCCCAACAATACCGCGTTCCTTGGCGAGCCGCATCAGCGACCGGGTCGAGGAGCTCGATCTGCAGTTCGGTGTTTTCCAGGGTGAGCATGTCGTGGAATTCGTTTACCCGAGAGGGCTCAACGCCTGGCGGCCGTGTTGCTCGCTTACTTCAATCGATGCACCCGAACGGCCACGCTGTTCTCGTTCAGTTTCAAAGCGAACGCGCCCATCGGCCGGGCTTCGATGATGACGTTCTGACCGAGAATTTCGTAGGGAATCGCCTCGAGCCCCTCCCAGACCTGCCCGGTATCCAGCACAAAGCGATTGGCTCCCTGCCAGGCGGTCACCTTGGCGGTCATCGGCGCCTGTGTTCGCCAGTCGGGTGCCGCCGCCGCGCTGCCGCCCAAACCGAACCTCTCCCAAAAACGCGAGCGCACCACGGCCGCTTCCGCTGGCGTCGCACCGGGCGGGGGCGTCGGCGAGCTTGGCGGCTGAACTGCCGTCGGGGCCGTTTTGGCCTCGGCAGCGAGGTAACGGATCAGCGCCGCATCGATGACGCCGATTTGGTCGGGCGTCAGTTGCTGCAACCCGGCCCGCTGCCACTCCGCTGACGAGAGCAGCTTCTGCAGTCCGGGAAACGAGCTTTGCGCGAACGCCGCGGTTGCGAACGCCGCACTGGCAACGAGGAGGTGAACGAGTTTCATGGCGGTGAAGGCAAGTCGACGGGGAAAATCAGGTGCTCTGGACGCCGACGGTCAAATCTTCCGTCCTCCGCCGTTAATGGAGTGATAGAAGGGATCGCCTGCTCCAATCGAACCGGCCTGCACGACCTCGCCGGTGAACGCAGACTTGTAGATCGCGGTGAGCAGCTCGACGGTGCGACGGGATTCGGCACCGGAGGTGAGGGGACGCGTGCCGGCATCCAGGTTGACGACCAGCGCACTCAGCTGGGCGGCGTGAGTCGAACCGACATCGGGCGGAAAACTCTGCCATGACTGCAACAACCCTTCGTCGTGGGCGGTCGGCGCGAGTGTCAGACGCCAGTTGTCGCGGGCATAACTGTAGAGGTGGGTCAGCTCGACGGTCGCCTTTTGATAGTCGAGGCGCAGGTAGGTCTCCTGCCGCGGGCTCAGCGCACTGTTCACCACGGATGCGACCGCCCGATTGGCGAAGGTCAGGATCGCCATGGAAACGTCCTCGACCTCGATCGCCCGGTCCAGTCTCGCGGCCATCGCCCGCACCTCGGTCCAATCGCCGAGCAAGTGCAGCAGGTGATCCATCGCGTGGATGCCGAGTCCCATCGTCGGTCCGCCCAGCTCCGCCCACGTGCCCCGCCATGGCGCCGCATAGTAGGCGGCGTCGCGAAACCAAAGCGTGTTGCACACCGCGACCAGCGGCCGGCCGAGTTGGCCGGAGTCGGCAAGCGCGCGCAGGTGTGCGGTCGACGACGCGAAGCGCATCTGGAACACGCACGAGGTGTAGCGTCCGGTGCGGGCTTCCGCCGCCGTGATCGCATCGACCTCCGCGAGGGAACCGCACAGTGGCTTCTCGCACCACACCGAAGCTCCGGCTTCCATCGCCGCGATGCTCATCGCCGTATGCTGGCCGGGCGGTGTGGCAATCAACACCAGGTCGGGCTGCACCGCGCGCAGCATCGTTGTGTAGTCGGTAAAGGCGCCCTCGACGTTGTGCCGCGCGGTAAAGGCACGTACGCGTGCGTCGTCCAGGTCCGCGGCCGCCACGAGTTTGACGCGGCCCTGCGTCGCTTCGATGGCCCGCACGTGCGCGTCGGCAATACCGCCGGTGCCGGCAAGAACGGCGCGATAGGTCTTGGTCATGATGCGGTGTCGGAAATGTTCGGCGGAGCCGGTCGAGTTCGGGAGCGAGTGGCCAGGGCGATGGAGTCAGCGCGAAGCGCGACGACCACCGAGGACCGTTCACCGGACCTTGGCAAGCACTGGAACCGGTCGGTCAGGTGTCGCGCGACGCGACGGCGCGGTTACGTTGTCCAGCCTTCCGGCCACGTGGTTCCCGGCACGGGCCGCCAGAAGATCCCCTTGTCAATCCGCGGCGGGTGGTGGCGGTATTTCTCCGTGAGACGCACTTTGGTCCGCAGGTGATCGATGAGATTCTCTCCGTAGAAAAACGTGTTCTCGGCCACGCCCGACACGACCATGAACTCCGTCGACGAGGTCGTCATCAACGCGATCAGCCCGCGCGTATTTTCCAACTCGAGATCGATCGCGGCCTGCAGCTTGGCGGTGCACGCGGCCTTCGCCGCGGGATCGGTTTCGGCGAGATAGCCGTACACGGACTCGCACCACGCACAGACATTGCGCAGCGACGTGGCCCAGTGCAGGTAGCCGCGCACGCGGTCGCGCAGATCGACAAACACCGGCAACGCCGCTGCGGACAGGCCGCCGGCAATCCGGGCGTCGAGCGAGAGGACCAGCGCTCGGATCCGGGAAAGAAGTTCGCGGTCCATGTCAGCGGCCATCTTCGCCCCGGTCTCGCGCGTGATCAGCTCGAAGAGCACGTCCTTGCCGAGATCGTTCAATCCGGGGTTGTTGTGCTGGAAGCAGCCGTGTCGCTCGTAGTACTCGCGATCCGCCGCCGGCACGGCCTCCAGATCCGGCACGAAGGGCCGGTCCCACGTGCGCTGCCAGCAGAAGCCGAACGCGCAGAACAGCGGCACGAACGGCTGCCACAACAGCGCTTCTTCGAAGTCGCGCCAGGCGTGGCTGAGCGCGGTGGCGTCGGCGGGACCGACGAGCCGCGTCGCATACTCCTGCAGCACGTCCTCGATCGATCGGTCCGGAAAAAACTGTGCCGCCTGGATCGCGACGGGATTCGGCCAGTAGGGCGCGCGCGCCGTGTTCGCGAGGCCGCCGACCGCACTGAGGCGGTTGATCCCGGTGGCACGCGCTGCCGTGAGCTTCGCATGAATGAGCCGCGGGAACGGCATGCCGAGCAGCGGCTCGTGATTCACCACGCCGGAGGCGGAATAGTGCAGCACGGGATCGACGCCCTGCGCGCGCGCCTGCGCGAGCGTGTCGGCCTCGGCGCGATCGAGCGTCGTGTGCATGATGCTGCCGGCGACACCGGGATTGTCGGGATACTTGGGATGCGCGTAAGGCAGCGAGTAGCCGCGTACGAGCAGCGACGGCGCCTCCCACGTGATGTGCGGCCCCATGCCTTTCATGATGTGATCGTGTTCCACCTTGAACGGCTCGATCCGCAGGATGATGTCGAAGTCGGGATTCAGCTCGGCCGCGGCCGTGCGGAGATTCTGCAGGTAACGCACGATGCTCTGGCCCGCGGCCTCGGCGACCTTGTCGTGACTGCGCCACTCGCGGATCATGTACGGCCCGCCATTGCGACCGACGTACAGCGACGCCGTGTGCTCGAAGCCCGAACCGCTGTCGTTCGTCCAGATCGACATGTAGCTGAGATCGGGCACGGCGCGGATCAGTTTCTGCAACGCCTCGCGATAGTGCCGCTGCACAATCGGATGATCCTGCGCCATCGTGTAGCGGGGCAGCCGCGAGCGGAACGGATGATCGACGCGCGCGCCGCGGAGCGTCGGGTATTTCTGGAAAAACCGCTCGGGCATCGTGCGCGGCTCGAACATGCACACGCCGGGCTTCAGCCCGTACTTGCGCGCGGTCGCGGCGAGTTTCTTGCAGTGCTCGAGATTGGCGTCGAGGTACAGTGCCGGCCACAACCCGCGCGTGAGCGGCGTGTCGACGAAGTGATTGAAGCCCGGCGCGTAGGTGTAGAACTGCGGATAATATTCCCACGCCACGAGATCCTCGTGCGGCATGTGCACCTGCAGGCTGTTGACCTCCGCGTGGGTGAAGCCGGCCTCGGCCAGCGTGGCGACGTAGTGCTCCGGATCGAAGCCGCGCGCGGAACGCCAGTACTGCGCGTAACACGCATCCCAGTGCGGCCGCTGCCAGCCAAACGTCGCGGGCAGAAAAAGTCCCGCGGCCAGCTTCTCGCGCGAGAGCGGACTGAGCGGTTGCGCCAGCAGCCGCACCGCGGAAAACAGAAACGAGCCGTGCGTCGCGAGAATCTCGCCCGTGCCATCGTCGGCAATCCGCAGCCACATCCAGGCGGGCGCGCTGCGCGCAGCGGACGGGAGCGTGAGGGCCGAGACGGTTGCGGGCGTCGCGAGACTCACCCGGATGCCCCGGGCGGAACCGCTGGCGTCAGCCGCCGGCAGCGGCGCGCCCGTGAGGCGGGAAAGCTCGGTCGCGGCCGTAATCTCACCGGGCGTCGCCGCCGGTGAGTGAAAAATCGCGCTGAGGGCGGGCAACGGAGAGGGCGTCATGCGGGGATCGTTGATTCGTCGGCGACGCTCAACGCGCCGCCGTCGGAGTCAAAATGAACATTCCTGAAAATTCAGCGCCCGCGCCTTGGGAGCGCAGGCACCCCGCCGGCACGGGCTCATTGCGGGCGCGGCGCCCGCGTCGTGGGAGAACGCGAACGTTGCCGCGTCCTCCCGCAAACCTCGTCCTCGCAGGACGGGGACTACCGGCCGAGGTACTTGTCGCGGCCGCGGACGAGCGCCTCGATTTTGCGATCGGCGATGGAGCGCTTGAGCATCCAGAAGCCGCAGTCCGGGTGCACCCAGCGGACGCGACCGGCTCCCACTTTCTTTTCCACGGCCTCGATGCTGGCCGCGACTTCGTCGGCGGTCTCGACGTGGTTCACCTTGATGTCGATCACGCCGACGCCGAGGGTGATTTTTTTGTCGATTGCCTTCAACGCATCGAGGTCCTGCTTGGGCCGGTGCGCGAGTTCCAGGACGAGATGGTCGGTGTGCAGCGCGTTGAGGAACGCGATCAGCTTCTTCCAATTGCCCTTTTGAATCGTCTGACCGCCGTAGTTGCCGAAGCAGAAGTGCACCGCGCGCTCCGTGCCGCGATCCATCGCGTCGAGCAGCAGGTTCATCGACGCCGCCGCGAGCGGGCCGTCGGCGGGATTGCCGGGGATGTTGGCTTCGTCGACCTGGAGACACGACGCCGGCAGGCCGGGCATCTGCAAAGCGAGCACTTCGCCCAGCGCCATCGTGAGCTGATCAAAATCGCGGTAGTGGTGGTCGAGCAGCGTGCGCGCCAGCATGTACGGGCTCGTGACGGTGAACTTGAACGGCCCGCCGGCGACCGCCGCCGCGCGCTGGCAGTCGGCGAGCAGGTTCAGTGATCCTTCACCGAGCTGGCCCACGACGACGCCGGCCGGCTTGCGCCGGAAACCCATCGGATGGTGGCGGGAGAATTCATCGGTGATCGAGCGGCCAACGACCGACGAAATGCCGGCCATCGGGCGGATGAAGTATTCGATCATGCCGTTCGTGTCGGGATGATTGACGTCGAAGCGGTAGAGCTCGCCATCCGTCGGCAGGTCGATGCCGGCCTGACGTTGAATATCGAATACGACGCGCGTCGCGTCGATGACCGCCTGCTCGCTGGGCAGCGCGGCCAACCAGTCGGGCACCGGATACGATCCGACCGTCGTGGTGAGAATGCGAGGCGAGGAGGGGATTTTCGGAGTGGCCATGGAAAATGAGAGACGGGGTTGAACGCGGAGTGTACGGGAAACGCATCCGATTGTCTTGGCTCGATGGGCGAATGTCACTGGCAGATTGGGCAATCGCGCGGATTGGTTGTGACGTCCGTGTGAAGAAGTGAACCACAGAGGCACGGAGACACAGAACTATTCTGCTGCAGAAATAATACGGCACCATCGCGGTCCGAAATTGGCCGCAGAAACGACGCCATCCTCAGCTGAATGGTCATCCTCTCTGTGTCTTCGTGCCTCTGTGGTTAAGCTCCGGTCTTGGATTGATCGGAGACGAGGCGGCCGGTGGAATGCTCAAACCCGACGCTCACCCCCGCACGAACGCCCCCGGCGGCTGCCCGTACCGCTGGCGGAACGCGCGATAAAAGTGCGAGAGGTCACGGTAGCCGCACGAGAACGCCACGCCGGTCACCGAGTGCGCCCGGGCCCGCAGAAGTTTCGCGGCGTGCTTCAACCGGAGCTCGGTGAGCGCGGCGAGAAACGTCGCGCCCGTCTGGGCGCGAAACAGCTCGCTGAACCGTCGCCGCGACAACCCGGCCCGCGCCGCGGCCCGATCGAGCGTCCATTCGTCGTAAAATGTTTCACCGAGTTCCTGCACCACCGCCCGCACGCGACGCGCGGCCGGGTCGTGACGCGGCGTCTCGGCGGGCAGCCGCGACAACGCCACGAGGATCTGCCCCGCGAGCGCGTGCACGGCCACGATCGCGCCGGGGCCGGCGGTCGACTGCTCGAGCAGGGCACGGCGCCAGAGGTTTTCGAAACGCTGGCTCGCCGCCGTGCCGGACGCGACGTGCCACTGCGCCGTTTCCCGCAGCGACCGCCACAGCCCGCGCCGCGACGGATCGCCGGTCACGAATTTAGGCGTGAGGCACAGGAGCAGCAGCATCGCCGGAGCTTCATCCGACAGGTGATGCGCCGTACCCGCCTCCACGGCGAGGAGCGTGCCCGGTCCCGCGACAATTTCTCGGCGCGTGTGGCGATCGCGGTACACCAAGCGGCCGCTGAGCACGTAGAGAATCTTGTGAAAGGGATCGGCGCGCACCGACATGTGGAAATCCGCCGCATGCACGCTCTCCGCGAACCGCAGCCCGTGCTCCGGCAACGCGATTGCGACAGGACGGGAGACGGTGGTCATGGCGCGAGCTCAACCTAATCCGGATACAACATCTTCAAGCGAGCCGTTGGATTTGATCCCAATCGCTCCTTGCTTTTGGACTTCTGGATCGATCGTGGCTACGAGCGCCAGCGAGTGGTCGTTCGGCCACTCGCTGGCGCTCGTAGCCACGGCTAAAGTCCAAAGGCAAAGAGCGATTGGTATGAACCACAAAGAGGCGAAGGCACAAAGCGAGGATCGTGCAGGAAAAGCCAGGAAGAGTTGGAGCGTTCCACGGATCGAAACCGCGCTTCGCTCCGATTATAGATCGTCTCCTCCGTGCTTTCCGTGCCTTCGTGGTTCAATGCGGCTCGTGAATCGAAGCGGAAGGCGGCCTGCCGGCCGCGTTCCGTTACACCAGCAGGAGCGCCGGCGCCTCGAGCAGCGTCTTCAACGCGCCGAGGTACTGGGCGCCGACCGCGCCGTCCACCACGCGATGATCACACGACAGCGTGAGCGTCATCGTCTGGCCGATCACGATCTGATCGTTCTTCACCACCGGCTTCTTCACCGTCGTGCCCACCGCGAGGATCGCGGCGTTCGGCGGGTTGATGATCGCGGAGAATTTTGGGATGCCCATCATGCCGAGATTCGACACGCAGAACGTGCCGCCGGTGAACTGATCGGGCTTCAGTTTCTTCTCCTTGGCCAGCTTGCCGAGCGTCTTGGCCTCGGTGCTGATTTGGAAAACGCTCTTCAGGTGCGTGTCGCGGATCACCGGTGTGATCAGGCCGTCGTCGATCGCCACCGCGAACGCGACGTGCGCGGCCGCGAAATACCGAATCTGCGAACCTTCCCACGAGCCGTTCACGGCCGGCACCCGGCGCAACGCTTCGGCGCTGGCCTTGAGGATGAAGTCGTTGACCGAAAGTTTGACGCCTTCCTTCTCGAGTCCGGTGTTGAGCTGTTCGCGCAACGCAAGCAACGGACCGGCGTCGATCTCGATCTCAACGTAGAAGTGCGGCAGCTGCGTCTTCGACTCCAGCAAACGGCGCGCGATCGCACCGCGCATGTTGGACACGGGAACGGCGCGCTCTTCCTGGATCGGACCACGGGCGCCCAGTGCGCCAATCTGAGATTTGAGATTTGAGATCTGAGATTGCGGCGCAGCCGCCGCCGCCAGCACGTCTTCACGCACGATCCGACCACCGGGACCCGATCCCTTGATGCGGGACGGATCGATTTTCTTTTCCTCGGCGAGCTTGCGCGCGAGGGGAGAGATCTTGATTCGACCGGACGCCGGTTCGGCCGATTGGGGCGCGGCCACGGGCGCGGGAGCCGCGGGGGCAGCTGCCGGCGGCGTGGCAACCGGAGCCGCTTTCGGCGCAGTTGTCGCCTGTCCCTTGTCGCCTGTCTCCTGCGCCGCCGCAGGCACCGCGGCCGCGGCCGGAGTGGCGGCCGCCGGTGCGGGCGCTTTCCCCGCGGGGGCGTCGACGGTCTCACCGGGTTTGCCGACGGCGCAGAGTGGCGCGCCGAGCGCGACCTGCGAACCGGCGGGCGCGAAGATTTTCAGGATCGTGCCGTCGAAGAACGACTCGAGCTCCATCGTGGCTTTGTCGGTCTCGACTTCCGCGAGCATGTCGCCGGATTTCACGACATCGCCTTCGTTCTTCAGCCATTTCACCAGCGTGCCCACCGTCATGGTGTCGCTGAGTTTCGGCATTTCGATTATTTGCGGCATCGGAAAATTCGGTTTCTAGACAGAATGGACTGAATGGAAGCGGGGCTGTTCTGAAAAGATTTTGTTTAATTCTGTTAATCCTGTCAGAAAAAAATCAGGCGACGGCCTCGAGGACGGCTTTGATGACGCGCTGCGGGTTGGGCAGCTGTTCGACTTCGACCGGCGGGCTGTAGATGGCCGGCGCATCGATCGTGGCGAGGCGGTGGATCGGGCCGTCAAGCTCGTCGAAGGCTTCGCGCTGGATCATGTAAGCGAGCTGCGAACCGACGCTCGCAAACGGCTTCTGCTCCTCGACGATCAGCACGCGATGCGTCTTCGCGACCGACTTCAACACCGTGTCGATGTCGAGCGGACGAATTGAACGCAGGTCGACGACCTCGACCGAAATGTCGTGGTCCTTTTCAAGCACGGCGGCGGCGGCGAGCGAGTGGAGCACCGAACGCCCGTACGTCACGATCGTGATGTCCGTGCCGGTCCGCTTCACATCGGCCAGGCCGAGCGGAATGAGATATTCGGCCTCGGGGATTTCGCCCTTTTCGCCGTAGAGCATGGTGTTCTCGAGGAAGAACACCGGATCGTTGTCGCGGATGGCCGACTTCAGCAGGCCCTTCGCATCATAGGCGGTTGCGGGCACCACGACCTTTACGCCCGGATGATTGGCGAGGACGTTTTCCGGCGTGTGCGAGTGGGTGGCACCGACGTTCGTGCCGCCGTTCGCGGGGCCGCGGATGACGATCGGGCAATTGATCTGGCCGCCGCTCATGTAGCGGACGTTGGCGGCGTTGTTGAGAATCTGGTCGAAGGCGACGGAGTAGAACGACCAGAACATCAGTTCCATCACCGGCCGCACGCCGAGCATGGAAGCGCCGATGCCCGCGCCGATGAAGCCGGCTTCGCTGATCGGCGTGTCGACGATGCGATCGGGACCGAACTTGGCCAGCAGGCCTTCGGTGACCTTGTAGGCGCCGTTGAATTGCGCGACCTCTTCGCCCATGACGACGACGTTCTTGTCGCGGGCGAGTTCTTCGGCGAGGGCGTGGCGGACAGCTTCGCGGTAGGTGAAAAGAGGCATCTGAAAAGGTGAAAGTTGAAAGGTGTAAGCTGAGAGACCGGACAGCGATTAATTCAAAAGCCAGGAAGCCAGGAATTGGTTTTTGGCTTTCTGGCTTTTGAATTTGTTTCTCAGTCGAAAAAGAGGCGGCCCTGGGATTTGCGTTCGGACGCGTTGTCAGCCTCCCAGTAAACGTCGGTCTGGATGTCGGCCGGCGTCGGGTAGGGGCTGGCTTCGGCGAAGTCAGCGGCGTTGTCGGCCTCGGCGCGGGCTTCGGCGTCGATCTTTTCGATCAAGGCGTCGTCCAGCACGCCTTCCGCCACGAGCTTCTGCTGGAAGACCTGGATCGGATCCTTCGTGCGGCGGTACTCCTCGATCTCGGTCTTGCTGCGGTAGGTGTTGTCCGGATCCGCGACGGAGTGGCCGCGGTAACGATACGTGTCGATTTCGACCGTGCTCGGCTGGTGCTTCTCGCGGGCGAGCGTGAGGTACTTGTCCATGCAGGCGCGGACTTCGTAGACGTCGTGGCCGTTGCACTGACCCCACGGCATGTCGTAACCCTCGGCGCGCTTGGCGAGTTCGCCGGCGGAGGAACGCGCCTGGCTGGTGCCCATCGAGTAACCGTTATTCTCGATTACGAAGACGACCGGCAGCTTCCACAGCGCGGCGAGATTGTAGGCCTCGTGCACCGCACCCTGATTGACGGCGCCGTCACCCATGAACGCCATCGCGGCGCCCTTGAAGCCCTGATACTTGATGCCGTAGGCGAGACCGGTGCCGAGCGGGATCTGGCCGCCGACGATGCCGTGACCGCCCCAGAAATTCCGGGAGGGGTCGAAATAGTGCATCGAACCGCCCTTGCCCTTGGAGCAACCGGTCGCCTTGCCATACAGTTCCGCCATCAGCGGCTTGGTGTCCATGCCCACGGCGATGGCGTGGCCATGGTCGCGGTACGCGGTGATCACGTGATCGTGTTTCCCCATCAGGGAACAGCAGCCGGTGGCCACGGCTTCCTGCCCGATGTAGAGGTGGAGGAAGCCGCCGATCTTCTTGGCCTGGTAGGCGCGCAGACTGCGCTCCTCGAAGCGGCGAATCCGCACCATCTTGCGGTGGAGTTCGATTTTTTCCTCCCGCGAGAGCCGGGCGTTGATCGGCGCCTTGGCATGATCAGTCGTCGGCGCGGGGGAGGCGGCGGTTTTCTCGGCGGTGGCAGAGGATTTCTTGCTCACGGAAGGTCGATGGATTGGAAGGAACGGTCAGTGTTTGTCGGTGGCCCGGGAAATCAAGCGTGGATTCGGTCAGCAGTCTCCGTACGGCGCAGCCAAGCACCTTTCATTCCGCCGCCGACCCGATCGCCCAACCCGTTTGTCATCTAATCAACCACAAAGACACGAAGGCACAAAGGTCAGAGCGCTCCTCTCTCCGTGCCTCCGTGTCTTTGTGGTTCAAAGGTGCTTGAATGCCTGCGCGGGTCAGCGCGGCGCCGGCGTGATTTGCTCGATCTCGACGACAATCGGCTGCCCGGGCGCGCAGTCCGCCTTCAGCGCCACGAAACGATCGCGATACTGATCATAGATCGGCCAGAGCGCGTTGCGATCGGTCTCGGGGATCGGCAGGACATCGATGGCCGCGCGCGAAAAGAAGCCGAACTTCCCCTCATCGATCGTCGGCGGCAGCGCCGCGAGCGGCACGGTGCAGCGAAACAGAAACATCAGCCAGTGCGAGTGGCCCTCGTACGCCTTCTCCGCGATCATCGCGAAGAGGTGAAAATCCGCCGCCGTCACGCGGTGCCCCGTCTCCTCAAACGTTTCGCGCACCGCGCATTCAAAGGGCGATTCACCAATGGCGGTCTCGAGCTTGCCGCCAATCGGACTCCAGATGCCGAGATTCGGCGGCTTCGCGCGCAGGAGCAGCAGGTGTTCTCCCGCGTGGTTCTCGAGAAAAACGAGCACGGCGATCTTGTAGGACAACGGGGCGGTGGCGGGCGACGAGGTCACGGCAGGAAACGCGCATGAGACGCCAGGAGCCGCGTCCGGTGCAAGTGCCGTCTCGTCGCGTGAGCCGTGGCTGCGAGCGCCAGCGAGTGGCGGTGCGATCGCTCAACGCAATCCACTGTCGGCTGCATGCGTCCAATCTGCATCACCCCAAAACTTGCGGAGAGTTTTGGCGTGACCCCGCATCTTCCGCGCACAACGTTTTCCCTTCGTGCGTTTCGTACCCCCTGCATTTTCACGCTGGTTGGCGGTCCTGCTCGTGATCGTCGGTGGTGTTGTCGGCCGCGCCGCGGCGCAGGAGGTTGAAGTGACTACGGTGAAGTTCACCAACGTGCGCGCGCCCACGGGCACGGTCGGCACCTGGCTCGAGACTGACATCACGCTGAACGCCCGGCCGGTCGCCGGCAGTCCGAGCCAGATGGTCTCGCGGGTGCGCGTGACGCTGATCATGGCGTTTGAACTGCCGGCGCCCACGGGCGGCGAACGCCGGCTCGAGCATTATCGCGCGGAGGCCGAATGCGTCGCGCTGGAGCCGGGCCGCGCCAACGTGCGTTTCTATCTGCCACCTGAGATCGTGAAACGCGACCAGCTGCACGGTGACCCCAAGTACTGGGGCATCGAACTCGCCGTCGGCGGCAAGGCCCTGACCGCGAGTCGCGCGGCCTACGTGTCCGCGCTCGGCAGCGCCGAGCAGCGAAAAAACTTCCAGACGCGCGGCGGCGCGGCGGCAGTGGCCAACGATGGGATTTTGCTCCCGCAGTTTTTGACGCCGTTTATGAATGAGTATGCGCGCACGACGCCGTCGTACGTGCGACGCGAGGCCCGTTAATCGGGGTGGATGATACCAGTAACCATAATCCGCTTGCCGCGTCTCGCCCCATCTGAAATCGCCTTTCTCATTCACCACTTATGCGAGCCCCCCGCGTTCTAGCCGTTGATATTGGCGCAGGCCATGTCGCGTGTGGTGTCTTCACGGTCGGCGCTTCCGGCCGGTTGGTGCTGCAACAATTTGCGCTCGAGCCGCACAGTTCGGACCCCTCGCACGAGGCGCGCTGGTCCGTCGAGATCGCCCAGTCGCTCGGAGCCGTCTCGGCCCGCCGCAAGCTCTCCGGCCCCGCGGCCATCGCCGTCCCAGGCCACCTCGCCCTCTCGAAATTCATCAAGACGCCCTCGGTCGCGAAGGAAAAGCGCGGCAAGATCATCGCCTTCGAAGCGGCGGAAAACATTCCGTACCCGCTCGAGGAAGTGGTGTGGGATTATCAGGTCGTCTCGGACGACGGCTTCGATCTCGAGGTGATGCTGAGCGCGGTGAAGTTCGACGCGATGCAGTCGCTCTGCAGCGCCGCTGATGCCGCCGGGTTTCCCGTCGAGCGCGCCACGCCCGCGAGCCTCGCGCTGTGCCACGCGTTCCGCTACAATTACCCGGCCGTTCATGACAGCGTCATCCTGGTGAACATTGGCGCGCGCACCACGAGCCTGATGTTCATGGAGGGCGAACGCTTCTACGTCCGCACGCTCGCGCTCGCCGGCAACGCCGTCACCCAGGCCATCGCCGAGGAACTGCGGATCGATTTTGCGTCCGCCGAGACGCTGAAGATTCAGGTCCTCTCCGGCAAAAGCGATCTGCCGACGGGCTCGCCCTCGCGCGGCGCGGTATTCACCGCCGCCTCCGCGTTCTGCACCAAGCTCCAGGTCGAGATTACGCGTTCCGCGGTCAATCACCGGCGGCAGTCGGGTGGGGCGGCGCCGGTGGCCGCCTACCTCACGGGCGGTGGTTCGCTGATCGATGGACTCGCGGCCGCGCTCTCCGAAAAACTGCGGTTGCCCGTCGAGCGTTACGCATCGCTCAAGAACGTCGATCTCTCGGCCGATGCCCGCGCGGCCGGCGCCGAAGACGCCTCGCCGGTCCTCGCCGATTTGGTCGGTCTCGCCACCCGGCTCGTGCACAAGGCGGAATCCGAGGCGAGTCTGTTGCCGCCCGCGTTGACCGAGGCGCTCGCCTTTCGCAAACGCCAGCCGATGCTCGCGACCGCCGCTTTCTTTGCCGTCCTCGCGCTCGTGCCGCCGATCGTTTATTTTCATGGCGTCACCGCGGCGACGCTCGAACGCATCTCCCGCGTCGACAGCCAGCTCATGCCGCTGCGCTCCGTCGAGAATCGCAACGCCGAGAACCTCCGCCAGATCGAGGAGGCCTCCAAGCAGATCACCGCGCTCAAAGGAGCGTACGAGACCAAGGCCAACTGGATTAACTTCTTCGCGGATCTCCAGGAACGTCTGGTGAAAATCGAGGACGTGTGGCTCGACCGCCTGCAGGTGGTGCGGCCGCCGCTGCCCGAACCAGGAGCGACGCCGGACGCAGCCGTTGCTCAGGGGGCAGGGGACAGTGGAGCGGCGACCGCGGGTGCACCGCCCGCTGATCCCAACGCTCCCGCCGCGCCCGTGGTTCCCGCCGGCCCGCCGTTGCGGCTGGCGCTCAGCGGACGGCTCCTCGATGTGTCGAATCCGCAATCGAAGGTGAGTCCTGATTCGACGCTTCGCGTGAAACAGCTGCTCGCGAGCTTCACCGGTTCCCAATTCATCACCGCGGTCGAGAACGAGCGGTTCGACAATAACCAGAATGGTCTCCTGAAGTTCGACTTCACGCTCGTGATCAATCCCAAGAAGACGCTGTAGCGATGAGCTTCATTCGCAAAAATCCGCTCTTCGCCTTCGCGCTCATTGTGTGCGGCGTCCTCGCCCTCGCCGAACTCGCGTTCATCTATGAGCGCTTTGCCGCCTCGCGCGCCGCGGTCAAACGCCTGGCGCAACGCGAGACCGATCTGCAGAGCATGGCGCAACTCACGCCCCCGCCGACCCGGGACGTCGCCGCCGCGATCGAGGCCGATCTCGCCAAGGCGCAGAAGGCCCTGCTTTCCATGCAGGGCGAACTCAAGGGCCGCGGTCCCGCCGCCGAGCGCATCCGCAGCGCCAAGGTCCCGACGGTCCGCACCGATGCCTATTTCGACCTCGCGACGTTCGTGGAAAAGAGTCGCGAATTCGCCCGGAAGAACGACGTCGAGATTCGCCCCGAAGCCGCGCGCTTCGGTTTCGCCTCCTATACGAATGAAGGCCCGATGCAGGACCACATCGAGCCCGTCTTCCGGCAGCGTCAAATCGCGCAGTATCTGGTCGAAGCCCTGCTCGAGGCGCGCCCGCGCTCGCTCTTCACGGTCAAGCGCGAACGCACGCTCACCAAGGCCGACCGCGAGGCCCAGGCCGCGGCGATTGCCAACGGCCAGCCCGCACCGGAAATCACCGGCGAGGAAGGTCCGGATTACTTCAGCATCGATCCGCGCGTGACCGCCCGTGCGCCGGGCTTCATCGACACGACGGCGTTTCAATTTGTCTTCACGGGCCAGACCGCCGCATTGCGCACATTCCTGAACCGGCTCGCATCCTTCGAACTCCCGGTGCTCGTGCGCGAGGTCGAGGTCGAGACCGCCACCGTGGAGGAATCCGCGCCGGTCGCCCTGACCGAAGACGCCGCCGCGGCCGCCGCTGCGCTCGCCGATCCGGCTGCGGCCGCCGCGACGCCCAATTCCGTTGTACTCACGGTTGCGCCGAAGCCCGCCGTCGTCGCGGCCAAGTCCGCGCCCCGCGCCGTCAAGCCAACCACCGCGGTCCCGATCGTTTCCAAGCCGCTGTCCAAATTCACGGTCACGGTCGAGTTCATTGAACTTGTGCCACCCGCCGCTCCCGCCCCCGCCGACGGTGCTGCTGTCCCGCCGACCTCCTGACCATGGCCGTTCATCCTCGCGACAAACTTCTGGTCGGCGCCGCCTTCGCGGTGGCCCTGATCTCGGCGGCCGGTTTCGGTTATCTGGCGATTCGGCAACCCGGTGCCGACAGCGTGCCAATTGCGCGCGTCGAATTGTCGAACACGCCCTATGAGGCGAAGGCGCCCGACGCGCCGCCGGTGAAGACCGAGACCTGGGGCAATCCGACCTCGCAGAAACGCGGGCGCGAGTGGATCTACGACACCTTCACGCCGCCGGAGATTTTCTACAACGCGCGCTCGAAGCAGTTCACCGTGAAGCCGCCGTCGAGCCTGCTCGACGATGAGGCCGTCGAGGCCTTTGGCGTCGAACTCGTCGCCGTCCGGCCCGAACCGTTCCGGCTGCAACTCATCGGCTACGTGGGCGGGGAGGGGAACTGGCGCGGCACGTTCCAGAATGTTCTTTCGGGCGAGGTCTTTCTCGCCTCGGCCGGTCGGCGCGTGCCGAACCTGAACGTCACCATCAAGAGTCTCGACGTGAAAGCGCAGCCCATCCGCATGGGCGAGAGCATGTCGACGATGCAGCGCGTCGCGACCGCCGTGATCGTGGACGAAAAAGCCGGCCGCGAAATCACGCTGACGCACCGCGAACGGCATTTCACCGGCACGGTCTTCGCGTTTGTGGCGCCGTCCGGCTCGAGCGCGACGCGCGAGGTGCGTTCGGGCGACATGTTCAAGCTCGACGACGCCACGTTCCGCATCGGGCAGATCCAAACCACTCCGCCGACCGTGGAGATCGAGAAGGAATCGCCTTCGCTGCCGCAGCCGGATCGCCGGGTGCTGACGCCCCGGGAGGCCGACGTCCCCGAGGGCCCCGAGACCGAACGCGCGCCCTGAGTCGAACTCCGCCGCCCCCATCCCTTTCCTCCTTTCCCCGCTTCTTCCCCTTTCCAGCAATGAATACTCGCCCCCTTCTCGCGTCCGTGCTCGTCGTGCTCGCCGTCGCCTTCCCCGGCGCGGCCATGCCGTTGCGCGCCGCGCCCGCGCCCAGCCAGACGGACGCCAAGATCCGACTGATGTCCGATGCGCTGCGCGCCCGTGATGCAGGCGATCTCGCCGGTGCCCAGAAGGCGCTCGCCCAGCTGGCCACCCTTTCCCCGAACGATCCCGCGGTGCAGAAGCTCCGCGCCGAAATCGAAGCGCAGGCCGTCGCCCAGCAAAGCGCCCTTGCCGAACGCGCCGCCGCCCAGCAGGCCGCGCTCGCCGCTCCGGCCCCCGTCGCCGCGGCTCCTGTTTCCCGCCCGCCCGCCACCACCACCGGCGGTCCGGCCATGATCGATGTGCGCATCCCCGAGCCCGGCCAGACGCCGCCGCCCGTGACGCCCGGCACGCCGTCCGCCGCCGAAGTGGAGGCCGACGCCATCGCCCGCGCCGAGTCCGCCCGCATCGCCCAGCTCGTGAGCACCGGCCAGACTCAGCTCGCCACCGCTCGCGCGCAGCTGCGCGCCGGCCAGCCCGACGACGCGATCGCCATGGTCGACGCCGCCATCGCCGCGCTGCCCGCCAACGCCCTGACCCAGAAACTCGTCGCCGACCTGAACAAGGAGAAGGCGTCCGCGCTGCTCGAGCGCGCGCAATCCGCCCTCAAGCGCGGCGACTCCGCCACCGCCCGCACCGCCTTGGCCGCCCACGCGCAACTCGCGCCGTCGTCCACGCGCGCCCAAAGCATCGAGCGCCAGATTGCCCGCGCCGAAGCCAAGCCCGTCAACGCCGCCGTCGACCCGGGCTTCGTCGCCGATCGCGCCGCCACCGCCCAACTCATCGCCAAGGGCCGCGCCCAATATGTAGCCGGTGACCTCGACGGCGCGCAGGGCACGTTCCGCGCCATCGAAGCCCAGGAGCCCGACAACACGGTCGCGAAGGGATTCTTGCTCCGCATCGCCGAGGAGAAGACCGAGACCGGTGCCCTCAATCGTGAGAAAACCCGCGCGCAACTGCTCGAGGAAGTGGCCAAGAGCTGGCAGCGCCCCGGAATTTACCAGGAACGGGTTCGTGAACCCTCGGCCGTCGAGGCCGCGGCACCGTTGGTTCAGAAGCTGAACTCCATTATCATCCCGGAGTTCGTTTATTCGAAAGCGTCACTCCGAGACATCGTGAATATTCTGGGTGAAATCTCAGCCACGTATGACCCGAGCAATTCGTCCCCCAAAGGGGTAAATGTGGCTCTCATTGACCCGACCGACAAGAACCCAACTGTAACAATTGCACTTCGAGGGATGTCGCTAAAGCGGGTTCTAGATCTCGTGACTGAACAGGTGAGCTACCAATATGAAGTCCAGTCGGACGCTGTAATCGTCCGTCCCGGTGGCGAGACGTCCACGCTCGAGACCCAGTTCTTCCCCGTCACGCGCGCCACGGTGCTGCGCATGAGCGGCATGTCCTCGTCGGCCGGCGGCGCCGCCGGAGCGGGCCGCGATCCCTACGCCGCGGGTGGCGCCGGCGCGGAACCGACCGCCAGTGGCGGCGAGGCGTCCGCGATGCGCGCGTTCCTGACCCAGGCTGGCGTCAGCTTCAGCGTCGAAGGCAGCTCGCTCGCCTACGACGGTTCGGCGATCATCGTGACGCAGACCGCGCGCAACAACGAGCGCATCCGGAACATTCTCGCCCGTTACAACGACGTCCGTCAGGTCGAGATCGAGGCGAAGTTCATGGAAGTGCAGGAAGGCGCGCTCGAGGAACTCGGCGTGACTTGGAACCTCTCCCGTCGCGGCGTGCCGCGCGTGAACCCCGCCACCGGCGCACCCGTGCTCGACAGCAACGGCCGGCAGATCTTCGACCCGCAGGAGCTCTACACGAGCGCCGGCATCAACCGTTCGCTCGTCGGCGCGTTCCCGAGCACTTCGAACGCGAATGCCCTCGTGATCAAGGATCCCGCCATCACGACCTCGGACACCGATCCGAACCAGACGACCGGCCAGCTTCGCGTGCCCGTCGCCCCGACCAACATTCCCGGCGCCGTTCAGCTCGCGGCCACCGCCAACGCGCTCGCCAACATCGTTGGCTTCGTCGGCGAGTTCGACGTCAGCGCCGCCGTCCGCGCGCTCTCGCAGAAGCAGGGCACCGACCTCCTCAGCTCTCCGAAACTCACCGTCCTTTCCGGTAATCCCGCCAACATCACCGTCGCGCAGGAACTGCGTTATCCGCAGAGCTACGGTGAAATTCAAAGCCAAGTCGGCACGGGTGCGGTCGCTGGTGGCGCCGCCGGTGTGACGATCACGGCCGGCACGCCGCAGGAGTTCACCTCGCGCAACGTCGGCGTGGAATTGAAGGTGACGCCCACCGTTGAGGAGGACGATTACAGCATCAGCCTCGACCTGAACCCGAAGGTCACGGAGTTCGAGGGCTTCGTTGAATACGGCGGACCGAGCGTGGCCATCTCCGGCACGACCACGGTGACGGTGCCGCCCGGGTTCTATCAGCCGATTTTCTCCGTCCGCGACATCTCGACCAAGGTGACCATCTGGGACGGCGCGACGCTCGTCATGGGCGGCCTCACGCGCGAAGAGGTGAAGAAGGTGAACGACAAGGTGCCGTTCTTCGGTGACCTCCCGCTCGTCGGCCGGCTCTTCCGGTCGAAGGGTGAAAGCGCGCAGAAACGAAACCTGCTGATCTTCGTGACGGCGAATCTGGTGAGCCCCGGTGGCTCGCCGAAGAAGCAGTCGTTGAAGAACACGCCGGCGAACTCGCTCTTCCAGAATCCCACCATCGTGACTCCTGCCAGCGCCGAGCCGCGCACGCGCAGCGGGGCCAAGTAATCTGTTCACGACGCCCGTCATGAAAACTTTCCTCCGGCGATTCTTTTCCGCCGCGTCCGTTCCCGGATCGACTGTGGGCGGGGTGTCCGCACCCCGCTTGCGTTCGTCATCCTCATCCGAAGTTCGCGGGGTGGGGGCACCCCGCCCACAGGGGAATGTACTCGTCGCGAGTATGCGCGCCCTGACGGCGCTCTGCGCCGTGACCATGTTGGCGGCGACGACGGCGTTCGCGACGCCGACGATTTCGATTACCTCGCCAGGAACCGGTAGTACGCAAACGTTGGCAGGGAGCCCGCCTAGCTTCATCATCGTAGCAAACGTGGGTATAGGGAGCAGTCCGGTCGGCACTCAGGTTTCTTCGGTGACGTTCTTTGCTAACGGTACGTCGATTGGAACGGTAGGAGGTGGCGCTTTTGGTCCTTCATACCAAATTCCTTGGTTTCCGTCTTCGCCTGGCACGTACACTCTGACGGCGTCTGTGACCGATACGTCGGTGGTGACCACCGGCACGACGCCGAATTTGAACACGGCGACTTCCCCCTTGGTGATCGTAACAGTGAATGGATTCGGTCCCTCGGTGACATTGGATACGCCGGCCAACGGCTCGTCGCTTGGCCTCGGTTCGACGGTGCCACTCACGGCAACGGCGTCCCCCAGCGGTGGCTCCACCATCACGAAAGTTGATTTCCTCGCCGGGTCGACCGTGATTGGCAGCTCGTTTTCAGCGCCGTACTCATTCAATTGGATTCCGGCCGCGTCTGGCTCCGTGAGCCTCACGGCCCGGGCCACTGATTCCGCCGGTTTCAGCGCTTCTTCGACTCCGGCCGTGGTCAACGTAACCGTTCCGACCGTCGTTCTCACGAGCCCATTGAGCGGTTCTGGTGTGACGGTGGGATCAGTCGTTCCCTTGAATGCATCTGCCACGGCCGTTTCTCCAGCGACCGTCACCAAAGTTGATTTTCTTGCAGGTACGACCCTTGTCGGCACGGCCATCAATCCGCCCTACAGCGTAAATTGGACGCCCACCGCTGCGGGCAACGTTACCCTGACAGCACGTGTTACGGACTCCAATGGGGCTCCGGTCACCTCGTCGGCAGTCATCGTTACAGTATCTCCGATCACGACAACCACGCCGACGGTCGCTCTGACTACGCCGAGTAACGGTGCCTCTGTTGCTATCGGAAGTGCCACCACGCTGACGGCGACGGCAAGCGCTGGTACGAACGCGACGGTTGCCCGCGTGGATTTTCTTGCAGGTACGACCATTGTCGGAACGTCATTTGCCTCTCCTTACTCTGTCAGCTGGACGCCGACAGCGGCGGGCGCAGTTACATTGTCCGCCCGGGTAACGGATTCACTTGGGGCGGTGGCCACTTCGGCGACCGTCGGTGTAAACGTGACGAGTGCCCCATCGTTCACCGTCGCTCTCGCTCTCACCGGCTCGTCCGCCATTCCCGCCGGCTCGACTCGTGCGCTCACGGCCACGGTCACGGGCGGCGGCCTGATCGATCGCGTGTCGGTGTACTACGATGGCAATACGCTCGTCGGCACCGACACGACCGCACCCTACAATTTCCTGTTCACCGCTCCGAACACCGTCGGCACACATCTGCTCACGGCCGTGGCGACTGATGTCAACGGCCAGGAGGCGACTTCGACACCGGTGCAGATTTCCTTATCAGGTACGATTGGTTCGGCGCCTTTGGCGGCAATCGTCACGCCTGCTAACGGTTCTTTCATCGGGGTGAATGCCGTCACTCCAATCACCGGTACGGCCTCCGATGTGGATGGCTCAATTTCGTCAGTGCAGGTTTTCGTGAACGGTACGTCGATTGGCAACGCCACGGTGTCGGGCCCAACCTGGAGCATCAATTGGACTCCCACGGTCTCGGGCATCGCTTCGATTACCGCTATTGCCACCGACAATAGCGGCAACGCCGTCGCAGCGCCGGCAGTGGGCGTTTCGGTGACAGATAGCTCATCACCCAGCATCGCTCTTTCGTTTGCGCCAGGACCGGCGCCATCTCCGATTCTCACCATGCCCAGCGGAGCCGTGCGTAACGTTCTCGCGACCGTGGCCCCCTCGACGGGCCGAGCCATTGTCCGCGTGGAATTCTTCGTCGACGGCACAAAAGTTGGAGAAGACACCTCGCTTCCTTACAGCTACCGCTATGTGGCACCGCCGCTCGGCGACGGCGAGCAGTCGCGTACCTTCGTGCTTTCGGCCCGTGCTACGGACAATGCGGGCGCAGCGCGCGATACGCTCACTTCCATTTTGGTCGTCACTCCGATCGGCCAGCCGCCGACCGTGAGTTTGCTCACGCCGACGAACAACGCCGCCGTCGTCCCGAATGCAGCCGTCAGCCTCGCGGCCACTGCCGTAGCAAATGGCGGCACCGTCGCGTCGGTCCAGTTCTTCGTGAATGGAAGCCCTGCACTCGTGAATAGCGGCAATCCAGTTATCATTCCTCCCGCAACTTCGTACACCTCTACGTTCACGCCGACGGCTCCCGGCACCTATACCATCGATGCGATCGCCACGGATGACCGCGGCAACACACGCGTATCCACCTCAGCGACGATCACGGCCGCGTTTGCGACGCCGACCGTCACCATCACCACGCCGAATCCGAACGCCACGGCGCGGGCGACGCCGAACGTGCCGTTGAACCTCGCGGCCACCGCCACGGTGCAGACCGGCGCAGGTGCGGCCGTGCTGCTCGTGGAGTTCCTCCTCGATGGCCAGCAGATCGGTGCGGACACATCCCCGCCGTACACCTTCTCGTGGACGCCGACCGTGGCGCAACTCGGCCAGCACGTGCTGACCGCGCGCGTGACCGACACCAACTCCCAGACGGCTACCTCGGTCCCGGTGAACGTGAACGTCGCCACGCTCGTCGGCACGCCGCCCACCATCTCGATCACACAGCCGGCCCTCGGCGGTGGCGTCGGCCAGGCGGGCAATCTGCAGAGCCTCTCGACCGTCAATTTCGTCGCCAACGCTTCGTCCCCGGCGACCGGCGTCACGATCACGAGCGTCGAGTTCTTCCTGAACGACGTCAGCATCGGCACCGGCAGCCGCGAGCAGGCGACGAATCTCTACCGCCTTGCGTACGACTTCCAGCGCTTCGACTTCTCGACCGCGCCGAGTGTGCTCGACCCGAACACCGGCAGCCTGCGTTACACGCCGATCCCGCTCTACGCGATCGCGCGCGACAGTAACAACAACCAGACGGTCACGAATCCGATCAACCTCACGGTCAATCCGTCGACAAGTTCGCCGCCCTCGATCCAGCTGCTCGCGCTGTCGCCGACCACGCTCACCCAGGGCCAGCAGTTCTTCATTCTGCCCAACTTTGCCGACGCTGACGGCACCGTCACGCAGTTGCAGCTCTTCGTGAACGGCACGTTGAACACCGCGCTCGGCAACCCGCAGCAGAATCAGCTGATCACGTATAACGCGAACACCGCGGGACGCTTTAACCTGTACGTCGTCGCGGCTGACGACACCGGCAACACCGTCGTCTCCACGCCGTCGATCGTCGTGAACGTCACCGCGGTCAACGCCCCGGTCACCGAGATCACGCGGCCGGCCGACGACACCACGGCGACCACCGTCAACGCCCCGGTCTTCCTCGAAGGCACAGCCGTCAATTCCAGCACGACGCAGGTGCCGAACATGCAGTTCATCGCGACCGCCAGCGGCGGTGCGCGCACTACGATCAACGGCACGCGCGTGGGCACGACGAACACGTTCCGCGCGATTTGGACGCCGACGGCCGCGGACACCTACACTGTCACCACGCAGGCCACGGTCGGCACGGCGCAGGGGACGAGCACGACCTCTCGCCGCGTCACGGTCGCCAATCTCGTCGGCCTTGCGCCCACGGTGTCGATCAACACGCCGGGCAGCGCGACGACGGCGTCCACGGTCAACTTCACCGCGACGGCGGCGGATTCCGACGGCTCCGTGGTCGAGGTCGAGTTCTTCCTCAATCGCGACAGCATCGGCCAGGCGGTGCGCGATCCGTCGGCCAGCACGTGGCGCGTCACGGCGTCGTTTGCCGGCATCCCTCCGGGCACAGCTGAAGTCGTCGCCCGCGCGCGCGACAGCTCCGGCAACGTGGCGGCGTCGACGACGAACACGGTCACCGTCACGGCAGCCTCGAGCATTGCGCCGTCGGTCACGGTCAATCCTTCGACCGTCAACGCGGCCTTCAACCGCCAGGTGCAGTTGCAGTCGAACGCCCGCGATGCGGACGGCACCATCACGTCGGTGCAGTATTTCTCGAACGCCACGAGCCTCGGCACCTCGGGCAACGCCGGCACGAATTATCAGGTGAACTGGACGCCGAATGCGTCCGGCACGTTCAACGTGTGGGCGCTGGCGACCGACAACACCGGAAACACCACCGTGGCCTCAACCATCCAGGTTTTGGTCCGGCGCAACAATCCGGTCCTCGAGGACGCGGCCTTCGTGCTGCAGACTTATCAGGACATCGCCAACACCACGACGATCAATCCGCTGGTGTTTGACGACATCGTCGCTCGACTTGGATCGGGCGCGTTGACCCGCTCCGATGTGGTTGTGTCGTTGGTCGATCAACCTGGCTTCACTGCGCCGGTGCAATTGCTCGCCGCCTACTACGTGCTCATGGGGCAGTGGCCGACGCCGTCGAACTACACCACGCTGCTCGCCACTGCGCGCGGCAGTCTTTCGAACGCTGTGGGCCAGATCATCGGCTCCAACGAATACTTCGCCAAGTATGGCGTGGTGCCGACCGTGGCGTTGCTCAACAGCCCCACGAGCGTGCTGCCCGCCGACACCTACATCGCGCGCCTGTGGCAGGCCGCCGGCCTGGGTTCGCCGAGCGCGCAGGCCAACGTGGCCTTCCGTAGCAACAACACGCTGACCGCAACCCTCGGCCGCGGCTACAATAGCATCGGACTGAATCAGGCGCTCGCCGAGTTCATCACGAACACGAATTCCACCAACACCGCGCTCTACAATCGGGCCCGCGCCGCGGCACTCTATTATCAACTCGATCGTCCACCGGTCACCGTGACCGTCGACCAGATTACGGCGCGTGTCACCGAGCTGGTGGCGCTCGCAGACAACAAGGCGATCGCAGATGCGGCGTTGAAGGACCTTCTCTACAACTACCGCTACGTTACGATCACGAAGCACCCCGAGTCGCTCGTCGTCTCCGCCCGTTCCGGCGCGTTGTTCAGCGTCGAAGCCCAGGGTGCGCCGCCGCTGGCCTACCAGTGGCTGCTGAACGGCGCCCCGCTCTCCGGAGCCACCAACGCGCTGCTGAGTCTGACCAACGTGGATACGACCCGCGTCGGCACGTACACCGCAGTGGTCACGTCGAGCGCCGGTTCGGCCACGAGCGATCCCGCCACGCTGACCTTGTCCACGACGCCCACGCGGCTCGCGAACATCTCGACCCGAGGCGTGACGGCTGGCGGCGACAACGTGCTCATCGGCGGATTCGTCGTATCCGGCACGGCCGGACAATCGCGCCAGATGTTGATTCGCGTGGTCGGGCCCACGTTGAGCGGACCGCCGTTCAACGTCACCGGCACGCTCGGCAATCCGCGCCTCGAAGTTTACGCGAACAACAACCCCACGCCCGTGCTCACCAATGATGATTGGGGCAGCCAGGCGGGTGGGGCGGCGCAGGTCCAGCAGGTGCAACAGGCCGTGACGCGGGCCGGAGCCTTCGCGTTCGCCGGTCCGAATTCCAACGATGCTGCCGTCGTGGCGGCCTTGCCGCCCGGTCTGTACACCGTGCAGGCCAAGGGGCCGGCGGCGAATGCCGGCGCGTCCGGCGTCGTGTTGATTGAAGTGTACGATGTCACCCAGGGCGGCCCGGCCGGTCCGAAGGCGTCGAATGTCTCGACCCGCGGCAATGTCGGCACGGGCACCAACATCCTCATTGCCGGCTTCGTCGTGAACGGCACGGCCTCGCGCCGCATGTTGATTCGTGGCGTCGGTCCGACGCTGGCCAACCTTCGCGTGCCCGGCGTGCTCGCCGATCCGCGTCTTACGCTCATCGATCAGGCGAGCGGCCGCACGATCCGGACGAACGACGACTGGGCTTCCGGCGACGACGCCGCGATCATCGCGCAGGCCGCGACGGCGGCGGGCGCGTTCCCGCTGGCCAACGGCAGCAAGGACGCCGCGATGATCGTCATGCTCCCGCCCGGCGCCTACACCGTGCAGCTCAGCGGCGCGAACAACGGCACCGGCGTGGCGATCGTGGAAGTGTACGATGTCGATCCGTGAGCGCGGTCGCCGCGCTCAGTTGAAAGTTGAAGGCTGAAAGTTGAAAGCCCTGACACCATTGAGGTGCATCAGGGCTTTCGAATTGATCTAGGGACCGTTCAAGGCCGCCGGCTCGCGAGCACGCGGCAATTTCTGCTTTCAACTTTCAACCTTCAACTTTCAACTGCCGGCAGCATGTCCAAATGGCTTCTCGTCGATGGCTTCAACCTGGCGTACCGCTGTTTTCATGCGCTGCCGGAGCTCACGCGCGCGGACGGGTTTCCCACCGGGGCGCTGCACGGCTGGGTGAAGTCGCTGTGGAAGCTGATCGATCTCGAGAAGCCTGATTCGACGCTGGTCTTTTTCGACCTCGGTGGCTCAGCGGAGCGGGAGGCGTTGCACGCGGCCTACAAGGCGCAGCGCAAGCCGATGCCGGATCCGTTGCGGCTGCAGATCGATCCGATCAAGGCGCTGACGCGGGCGATGGGGCTCGCGGGCATCGAGCAGGACGGGGTGGAGAGCGACGACTTGCTGGCCGCCGAGGCGGTGACCTTGGCGCGGGCGGGGCATGACGTCGTGATCGTGAGCAGCGACAAGGATTTCGCGCAGATCGTCGGCGAGCGCATCAAAATCATGCTACCGCCGCCGTCGGCGAATCCGAAGCTCGGCTGGCGGCTGCTGGATGCCGCGGGCGTGCAGGATAAATTTGGCGTGCCGCCGGCGCAGATTGCGGACTATCTCGCGCTGGTCGGCGATACGTCGGACAACATTCCCGGCATTGACGGCGTGGGTCCCAAGACCGCCGCGAAATGGCTGGCCGACTGTGGTGGCACGGTCGAGGGCGTGATCGCGAAGGCCGCGGAGTTGAAGCCCGATCGGTTTCGGGCGGTGGTCGCGGCGGACGCCGATCGTCTGCGGATGAATCTGAAGCTGACGACGCTCAACCTGTCACTGCCCCCGGTGAAGCCCGAATGGCGTACGCCGCAACCGGAGGAGTTGGTGCGGATGCTCGACGGCTACGAGATGCGCACGACGGCGCAGGATGCGCGGAAGCGTTACGGGGTCGGTGGCGGAATGGGGACGGGGGGCGGGGAGAGACAGGAGACAGGGGACAGGGGACGGGAAACAGGGGACAGGAGACAGGGGACGGGAGACAGACGAGAGGCGGAACAGGGAGAGTTGTTTTGAGACGGAGGATCAGAGGAGAAACGGATGGGGATTCTGGATCATCGAGCCGAGCATGCGGCCGACTTCGCGTTTCAGTGCGAGCAGATCCGCCGTTTCGGATTCGTTCAGATAGCGGTCTCTGCGTGCGCAGAGCAGCCAGTGTTCCACCTCATGATTCTCTCCATCGGCATCGGTCAGTTTACTGACGAAGTGCGCTTCGTAGCGACGTTTGCCCCAGGCTTCCGCCAAGTTCGCTCCTACCGAGCGCGACGATCGGCGGATCTGATCGGTGAGTGAATAGCGTTCTTCGGCGGGCCAGCGCTTCGACAGAATGAAAACTCGCGTGGCCAGTTCGCTGCTTTTCCGGTAGACAATGAGTTCAGTGAAGTGAGTCACCATGGCGTGCCATGGCGTCATCTCCTAACCTGTCCCCTGTCACCAGTCCCCTGTCTACTGTATTCAGAGTCCTTCCTTGGACTCCCCGCGCGGATCGAAAATATAACCGATGCCGTGCACGGTGCGGAAGGCCTTCAACTCCAGGCCGTGGTCGGCGAAGAGATCGCGGACTTTCACGATGTACTGATCGAGGGAGCGACTGCGGACGTCGGCGTGCATGCCCCACACGGAATGGATCAGCGCCTTGCGGGTGATTACCTGACCCGGATGGGCGTTGAGGTAGGCGAGGATGCCCAGTTCCTTGCGGCCCAGCTTGAGCGTGGCACCGTCGGGAAACGAAATTTCGAGGCGCAGCGGGGTGACCTTGGCTCCGCAGAAGTCGAACGGATCATCGCTGATCTTCACGTTCTTCGTGACATTCTGGTCGGCATTCGACTCCGTGCGCCGCAGGACCGCGCGGATGCGGGCGACGAGTTCGGCGTAGCTGAACGGCTTGGTGACGTAGTCGTCGGCGCCGATGTCGAGACCCTTGACCTTGCTCGTTTCCTCGATGTTGCCCGTCACGAAGATGACCGGGACCGAGATATCCTGCGCCTTGAGATCGTCGACGAGCGAGAAGCCGGACTGATCGGGCAGATTGATGTCGAGGAGGATCAGGTTGGCGAAGTTCTTCTTGAGAAACTTGAGCGCGTGCTGGGCGCGATTGCAGACCTGCGTGTGCATGCCGGCCTTCTCCAAATGCACTGAAATCAGAGCGGCGAGTTCCGGCTCGTCTTCGACAATAACGATGAGCGGCTTCGGTTCGGTGCGAGCGGGAGTAGGAGTGGGCATGACCAATCGACGTGACGGTGTTTTTTACAATCGAACGAGGGGATGTCAACCACCGCCCGGGAAACGTTTTCGGCGCAACGTGACGCAAGGTGAAGCGGAATCCGGGCGATTGAAGCGGGAGGAGCGGCCACGGACCGCGCTTTTCCCGTTTTGTGCCCGCGATGTGATCGGGAAATAGGCTTGAACGCGCTCGCGGTGGCGTGTGCCTTCGGCCTGTGTCCGAAAAAGCTCCCCTGTTAATGCTCGGCTTGCCGAAAGGCAGTCTCGAGGAATCCACCAAGGCCCTGTTCGCGAAGGCGGGCTGGAAAATCACCACGAGCTCGCGCAGCTATCGTCCCTCGATCGACGATCCGGAACTCGACGGCCGCTTCATCCGCGCCCAGGAGGTGAGCCGTTACGTGGAGCATGGCTTTTTCGACTGCGGCCTGACCGGCTACGACTGGGTGCAGGAAAACAACTCGGACGTCGTCGAAGTGTGCGATCTCGTCTACAGCCGCGCGTCGACCCTGAAATCCCGCTGGGTGCTGTGTGTGCCCGAAGGTTCGCCGGTGAAAACCGCCGCTGATCTCGCGGGCAAGCGCGTCGCGACGGAACTGATCAACACCACGAAGCGCTTCTTCGAACAGAAAGGCGTCAAGGTCGAGGTGGAGTTCTCCTGGGGCGCGACCGAGGTGAAGGTGCCCGATCTCGTCGACGCGATCGTCGACATCACCGAGACCGGCTCTTCGCTGCGCGCGAACAAGCTGCGCATCATCGACACCCTGCTCGAAACCAACACCAAGTTGATCGCGAACAAGAAAAGCTGGGCGATCCCGGCCAAGCGGAAGAAGATCGAAACGATCGCGCTGCTGCTCCGCGGCGCACTCGAGGCCGGCTCGAAAGTCGGCTTGAAAATGAACCTGCCCAAGCGCGCGCTCGACGACGTCGTCAAGCAGTTGCCCGCGCTCCGCAATCCGACGATCTCCCAACTGAGCTCGCCCGACTGGATCGCACTCGAGACGATCATCGACGAGAGCGTGGTGCGTGAAATCATCCCGCAGCTGAAAGCCCTCGGCGCCGAAGGCATCGTCGAATACCCGCTCAACAAGGTCGTGTACTGAACCCGGACGGTGGAAGCAGGAAGCCAGGAAACCCGGAGGAGAAAATCCGGGAAACGCGACGATGGTCTGGGCTGTATCCTGGCTTTCTGGCTTTTGAATTCCTCCTCTCCGGGCAGAAATTTTGAAGCCAGAAAGCCAGGAGATCAGCCCAAAGTCGCGTGGGTGATTTTTCCAGGTTTCCTGGCTTCCTGCTCTTCTCACTCTCCGCTTCTTTCAATTTTTCTTTCCCTGAGTTGCGCGGCCGGTGCGCAACGCTCAACGTTTTGAAACCATGTCGAAGGTAACTCTCGGTTTGCTCCAGCACGCGTGTGGTCGTGATCCCGCGGCGAATTTGAAGAAGACGCTCGCGCTCGCCGAGCGTGCCGCCAAGCAGGGGGCGAACATCATCTGCACGCAGGAGCTGTTTCGCTCGCAGTATTTTTGCCAGGCGGAGAAGCACGATTACTTCAAACTCGCCGAACCGATCCCCGGTCCGAGCTCGAAGGCGTTTCAGGCGCTCGCGAAGAAACACGGCGTGGTGATCATCGCGTCGCTGTTCGAGAAGCGCGCGTCGGGCCTCTACCACAACACCGCCGTGATCATCGACGCCGACGGCACGATGCTCGGCGTGTACCGGAAGATGCACATCCCGGACGATCCGCTGTACTACGAGAAGTTCTACTTCACGCCCGGCGACACCGGCTTCAAAGCGTGGGAGACGAAGTTCGGCAAGATCGGCGTCCTGATTTGCTGGGACCAGTGGTATCCCGAGGGCGCGCGACTCACGGCGATGCAGGGCGCGGAGATTCTGTTCTATCCGACGGCCATCGGCTGGCACCCCGGTGAGAAACAGGAATACGGCGTCAACCAGCACGGCGCGTGGGAAACGATCCAGCGCAGCCACGCCGTCGCGAATGGTTGCTACGTCGCCGCCGTGAACCGCATCGGCGTCGAGACGCCCGAGGGCGGCGACGGCATCGAATTCTGGGGCCAGAGTTTTGTCGCCGGCACGAGCGGACAAATCCTGGCCAAGGCGAGCACGGACGAAGAGGAAGTCATGCTCGTCCCGATCGATCTCGAGAAGGTCGACGTCACGCGCACCCACTGGCCTTTCCTCCGCGATCGCCGCATCGACGCCTACGGCGACCTCACTCGCCGCTTCATCGATTGACCCGGGAGTGCAGGCCTCCGGCCTGCGTCCATGAATTGCGGGCGGGACGCCCGCGCTTCCACCAATCCTCCTGCACCGTGGCCACGAAGAAATCCGCCCTCCGCATTCCGCATTCCGCAATCGAAACCCCGGCGAAGCTGGGGTTCCGCATGCCCGCCGAATGGGAGCCGCAGGTCGCCGTCTGGCTTTCGTGGCCACACAAACGCGCCTCGTGGCCGGGACAGTTCCGGCCGGTGCCGTACACCTTCGCGAAAATCGTCGCGCAGATCAGCCGCTTCGAGGAAGTGCGGATCAACGCCGCGGTCGCCTTGCACGCGCGCGCCAAACGCCTGTGCACCGCGGCGGGCGCGGACATGACGAAGGTCACGTTCTACGATCATCCGACCAACGACACGTGGTGCCGCGATCACGGGCCGATCTTCGTCAAGCACCGCGAGACCGGGGAAGTCGCCATCACGGACTGGAAGTACAATGCTTGGGGCGACAAATACCCGCCGTATGACAAGGATAACGAGATTCCGCCGAGCATCGCGCGCAAGCTGAAGCTGCGCCGTTTCGAGAACGACATGGTGCTCGAGGGCGGATCGATCGACGTCAACGGCCGCGGCCTGCTCCTCACGAGCGAGCAGTGCCTGTTGCACAAGAACCGGAATCCGCATCTCACGCGCGCCGACATCGAGCGCAACCTGCGCGACTATCTCGGCGTGAAAACGATTCTCTGGGTCGGCGAGGGGATCGTGGGTGATGATACGGACGGCCACATCGACGACATCACGCGTTTCTTCAAGCCGGACGGATTCGTGACGGCCGTCGAGGCGAATAAACGCGATCCGAACCATCCGATCCTCGAGGACGTGCGCGAACGGCTGCAGGGCTTTCGCACGCCGGTGGGCAAGAAGTTCGACATCGTTACGCTGCCGATGCCGAAGCCGTTTTCGTTTCAGGGCCAGCGCGTGCCCGCGAGCTACGCGAATTTTCTCATCATCAACGGCGCGGTGCTCGTGCCGACGTTCCGCCAGAAGAAGCGCGACACCGAAGCGTGCGAGACGATCGGCGCCTGTTTCCCCGGGCGCGAAGTGATCCCGATCGACTGTTACCATCTGATCTGGGGCCTTGGCACGCTGCACTGCATCTCGCAGCAGCAGCCGGCGTGAATTCATTTGACCCGCGAAACACGCAAATGACGCGAAAGCCGAGCCGGGAATTTTTCGTGTCATTCGCGTGATTCGCGGACAGGCATCGATGGTCTGAAAATTGGCTCACACGGTTGCCGTGCGGGTCACCGTCAGTTGCTCCCATCTCCATGAAACCTTCTCTGATCGCATTTCTCCTGCTGTGTGTGGCCCTGGCGGGCTGTGAATCGATGTCGGATGCGACGAGTGCGGTGCGCGAGCGGATCGCGGCCCGGGACGAGCCGAAGACGATGACGTTTGCCGCGCAGCCGCGGCCGACCTACGACGCCGTCCGAACGGCGGCTACGGACATGGGCTATCGCTTTGTGCGCGGTGGTCCGGCGCAGGGCGAGTTTGAGGCCATCGGTGGAGTCCGTCCGGGTGAGACGCACGGCACGGCGCGACAAATCACGATGAAGGTTTCGTTGCGAGCCACGCTCGATGGCAAGGGCACCGAGGTGGCGGTGCGGCTCAAGGAAATCCTTGAAGCGGACTCTTCGAATCGGGCCGGGCAGGGGACTGAGGCGCCGCTTCGCGATACGCCGCAGTACGATGTGTTTTTCCGCCGGGTCGGGACGGCGCTGGGCGTGACGGCCGAGGTGCCGGTTCGTCGTTAATGGGCGCGACGATATTCCTCTTGCCGCGGCGCGGGGATACCCCGACGCTGACCGTTCGCGGCAGTCAGTCGGTCAGGTTGGCGTTATGCCGCGAGCTCCCGCCAGCCTCCCAACGTTAGTCTAACCATTAACCAATCCGGTCCCGCGCAAGTGGGATCGTCCCGTCGGATGGGCGCTCCTGGAGCAGGCGCACGGCCGGCGTATTGTTCCTATGAGTTCAGTCATGCAAGACCTGCTCGCGCAGTCGTCCTTCGACAAGTTGAAGGAAGGCGCGATTGTCCCGGGCGTCATCACCGAAATCCGCCAAAACGAAGTTGTCGTTGATATTGGCGGCAAATCCGAAGGCGTCATCTCCGCCAACGAATTCATCGATATCGGTGAACTCCAGATCGGCTCCACCATCGAGGTGCTCGTCGAAAAATTGGAAGACAAGAGCGGCGCTCCTGTCCTCTCGTTCGACAAGGCCGAACAGAAGAAGAATTGGGATAACATCCTCACGAAGTTCCCGGAAGGCTCCATCGCCGCGGGTCGCGTGAAGGCCAAGGTGAAGGGCGGCCTCATCATCTCGATCGGCGTCGATGCGTTCATGCCGGCGTCGCACATCGACATCCAGCCGCCGAAGAACCTCGATCAGTACGTCGGTCAGACGTACGATTTCAAGGTCCTCAAAATCAATCTCGACCGGAAGAACATCGTTCTCTCGCGTCGCGAGCTCATCGAGCAGCAGCGCACCGAAAAGCGCCGCAATCTCCTCGATTCGATCCAGCCCGGCCAGGTCCGCAAGGGCGTCGTCAAGAACATCACCGACTTCGGTGCGTTCATCGACCTCGACGGCATGGACGGCCTGCTGCACATCACCGACATGTCGTGGGGCCGCATCTCGCACCCGAGCGAAATGCTCAAGCAGGGTGAAGAGATTCAGGTCATGATCATCGAGGTGAACCGCGAGAAAGAGCGCGTGTCGCTCGGTCTCAAGCAGACCACCAAGAATCCGTGGGACGAAATCGATCGGAAGTATCCGGTCGGCGCCAAGGTCCACGGCAAGGTCGTCAATCTCGTGCCGTACGGCGCGTTCGTCGAAATCGAACCCGGCGTCGAAGGTCTCGTGCACATCACCGAGATGTCCTGGACGAAGCGCATCACGAAGCCCTCCGAACTGCTCAAGGTCGGTCAGGAGCTCGATGCGGTCGTCCTCGGCATCCAGAAGGAAGAGCAGAAGATCTCACTCGGCCTGCGTCAGCTGGAGCCGAATCCGTGGGACATGGTTCGCCACAACTACCCGATCGGCGCCCGTGTTCGCGGCAAGGTCCGCAACATGACGACCTACGGTGCGTTCATCGAACTCGAAGAGGGCATCGACGGCATGGTGCACGTCTCCGACATGAGCTGGACCCGCAAGGTCAACCACCCGTCGGAAGTCCTGAAGAAGGGCGACGAAGTCGATGCCATCGTGCTCGACGTCGATTCGAACCAGCAGCGCATCAGCCTTGGCATGAAGCAGCTCGCGACCGATCCGTGGTCGGACATCGACGCTTTCTTCAAGATTGGCGATGTGGTCAAGGGCACGGTCACCAAGATTACGTCGTTCGGCGCCTTCGTGGAGCTGAAGGACGGCATCGATGGTCTCGTGCACATCTCGCAGATCAGCGAGGACCGCATCGACAAGGTGAAGGACGTGCTCAAGCCCGCCCAGGAAGTGACCGCCCGCGTGATCAAGATCGATCGCGAGGAGCGTCGTCTCGGGTTGTCGATCAAGGCCGCCAACTACTCGGAGTCGCAGCTCGCGGCCGAGACGTCGGCCTACGAGGCGCTCAATCGCAGCGCCGGCAACGACATGATGAACCTCGGCGACATTCTCGACGAGGCCGCGAAGAAGGAGTAATTCCTCTCGCAGTCGAAAGACTTCAAGCCGCTCGTCCCGCTTCGCGGGGCGGGCGGCTTTTTTTGTGCTGATGACTCACCACAAAGACACGAAGACACAGAGAAAAACTGCAAATTCGGGCTGCTGGCGGAGGTCAACTCACCGACCACTCCCTTTTGACCGCCTGTCTTTCTTTGTGTCTTCGTGCCTTTGTGGTGAAATTTCTCCGATGGAGAGCGGTTCGACTTCCTTTGGTTCAAAAACAAAAAAAGGCCGACCTCGCGGTCGGCCTTTGAAAACTATCTCGAATGGGGCGGCGCTCAGTTGCGCCCGATCTTGCCCTGCTTCTTGGACTTGCTCTCGACGAATTCGCGGATGACGGCCATCCGCTCGCGGGCGCGCTTCTCCTGGTCGATTTCGTCCACGGTGCGGACGGCTTCGTTTTTCGCCATCGCCTTCCGCATCTTGGTCAGCGCGAGGTACTCGAGCTGGCGGATGCGTTCGCGGGTGACATGGAACTTGCGACCGACTTCCTCGAGCGTGAGCTCGTCGCGACCCTCGAGACCGAAGCGGAGCTTGATGATCTCGGCCTCCCGCTTGTCGAGCGAGTTGACCATTTCAGAGAGGTCGCTGTTCAGGTTCTTCTCGCGCAGACCCTCGAAGGGACTGACGGCGTTGTCGTCGCCGACAATTTCCCCGAAGGTGGCGGAGTCCGCGTCTTCGCCGACGGGAGCGTCGAGCGAGGCGGGACGTACGCTGACCGACTTCAGATGCGCGACCTTGGACGTCGGAATCTGCAGCTCGATGGCCAACTCTTCGTCCGTGGGCTCGCGGCCGAGCTGTTCGGTGAGCTGCATCGCGGTGCGCCGCATCTTGGAGATCTTGTCGACCAAGTGGACGGGCAGGCGGATGGTTTTGCTCTGGTTGGCGAGCGCGCGCTTGATGGACTGCTTGATCCACCAGGCGGCGTACGTGGAGAGCTTGCCGCCCTTGCGCGGGTCGAAGCGTTCGACGGCCTTGATGAGCCCGATGTTGCCCTCACTGATGAGGTCGAGCAGCGGGAGGCCGAAGTCCTTGTAGTCCATTGCGATTTTCACCACGAGCCGCAGATTGGCCGAAATCATGTGATCCCGGGCGGCTTTGTCGCCGCGCCGGATGCGGCGGGCGAGGGTGACTTCCTCGTCGATGGTCAGGAGGGGCGTCTTGCCGATTTCCTGCAGATAGAGCTGCAGGTTGCTGCGTTCGCCATGAGCAATCTGCTCGGTGGGTGCAGGTTCGGATTTCTCGAGAAAGGACGGCGGCGCGTCGATGGGCGCGGCGGTGAGCGTGGCGGTCGGGGCCTCGGAGGCGGAGCGATCGTCAGCACTGTGGGAGTGGCGAACCGACTTTGCTTTTGCAGGCATTGGATAGGAACCTCGTGATAGTTAGAGGAATCAGGCGGGAGGTTGTTCCCAGATGAGGAGCGTATTTCGTTCCAAGTGCTACTACGCGCAGCCACGAGGGAAGGTTGCAAAAACGCGCCGGATTAACGTGCACTAATGGCGCATCCGTTGGGATCACACCTGCGCCATCTGGGCGCAATCTGGCTCTTCGCGTCAATGGGACGGCCGGATCGGACCGGCTGACGCGGCCGCGACCGCTCTTCAGCCCCGAATTTTCGCTCACTTCGCGCGGAATTGCAAATGGCTGCAGGCGGCGGGCGGCTGAAATCCCGCTTACTCCCCTGGCGATGCCACCGTGCTCCCGTTTACAACGGGCTCACGCGAGGCCCGCACGCTGGGGTTCTTCCGGGCTTAGAACTGCTCGGCCATCGCGACGGCTTTCAGCAGGGCCGACGCCTTGCTGACCGTCTCCTGATACTCGGACGCGGGCACCGAATCGGCCACCACGCCGGCCCCGGACTGGATGTGAATCTGACCGTCCTTGAGCAACGCCGTACGCAGCATGATGCATGTGTCCATGTTGCCGTCGTAGCCCACATAGCCGAGGGCACCCGCATAGAAGCCGCGTTGCGAGGGCTCGTACTGCGCGATGATCTGCATCGCGCGAATCTTGGGCGCGCCGCTGACCGTCCCGGCCGGAAACGTCGCCCGCATCAGATCGTACGCGGTCTTGTCCGGGGCGATTTGCCCCTCCACCTGCGACACGATGTGCATCACGTGCGAGTAGCGTTCGACCACCATCATCTCCGGCACCTTGACGCTGCCAAACTGGCAGACGCGACCGATGTCGTTCCGCGCGAGATCGACGAGCATCAGGTGCTCGGCCCGTTCTTTTTCGTCGGCCAGCAATTCCTTTTCCAACGCGTGATCCTCGGCCGGCGTGGCGCCACGCTTCCGCGTGCCGGCGATCGGTCGAATCTCCACCAGGCCGTCGGTGAGCCGTACGTGGACTTCCGGTGAGGCGCCTACGATGGAGAAATCGCCCGTTTCCAGAATGAACATGTACGGCGATGGATTGACCGTCCGCAGCGCGCGGTAGAGATCCAGCGGGGTCCGGGTGAACGGACGCGTGAACCGCTGCGAGGGCACGAACTGAATGATGTCGCCGGCGCGGATGTATTCCTTGCCGTCGTTCACGACCTGCTCGAACAGCGGCTGCGTGAAGTTGCCGGGCGGGACTTCGATCTTCGGCGTGTCGATGAGCGGCGCGGGCGCGAGCTCACTCGGATGGCGCAGCATCGTGTAGAGCTCGTTGAGTTCGCCGATGGCCTGGTTGTAAGCCTGTTCGGGATCGCCGTCGACGTGGGCGTTCACGCAGAGGCGCAGGGTCTGCTTCGCGCGATCGAAGATCAGCAGCGAGTCCGACATCATGAAATACAGCAGCGGCAGCCCGAGTTCGTCCCGGGCCACGGCCGGCACCGTCGGCTCGACCCGTGTGACGTATTCGTAGGCGATGAAACCCACCGCGCCGCCGGTGAAGCGGGGCAGCCCGGGCAACACCACCGGAGTGAAGCCGCGCATCTCCTCCTCGATGAGTGTCAGCGGATCGGCCGGCGTCGGAATCGTCTTGCTGGCTTCGCCGGGCACGCGGATTTCCGTCGTTGCCGAACCGCAGACGAAAATCTTCCGCGGGCGGCAGCCGATGAAGCTGTAACGGGACAGGTTTTCTCCGCCCTCGACGGATTCAAGCAGATAGGAGGGACCGGCGTTCTTGAGTTTCGCGTAGGCCGAGACCGGCGTTTCGAAATCCGCCATCAGGTCCGTGTACACCGGGATCACGTTTCCCTGGGCGGCGAGACTCACAAAAACTTCCCTGGTCGGATGGATGTTCATCGGCTGGACTGGGGCTTATGCGTGCCGCGGCGCGGCGTCGCAAGACGGAACGCCGGAGGCCCCCGCACAGTGCCTGCGGGCTCCGGGTGGGGTGGTGTGCGCGGTTAGGGGATCTGATACCAATCGCTCTTTGCCTTTGGACTTTAGCCGTGGCTACGAGCGCCAGCGAGTGGCCGTTCGACCACTCGCTGGCGCTCGTAGCCACGATCGATCCAGAAGTCCAAAAGCAAGCAGCGATCGGCATGAGATCTCAGATCTGAGATCTCAAATCGCGAGCGCCGTACCAGCGAAATCCGTTTGAAATGCAATGCGCCGGCAATCGCGGGTGGCGCCGCCGGCGAAACGCCTACTTCCGTGCGACCTTGATCGTGTACTTCCCCATGCCGCTCTTCCGGTTGTAATGCCGGATTTGCACGAAGTACCGGCCCGGCACGAGGCTCCGCGCGATCTTCGAATTCGAGTCGAGACCGCTGTCATCGTCTTCGGCAATCAGGGCCGTCTCACTGTTGGGCCCGAAGAGTTTCATGACGGTGTCGGTCGGGCCCGTGGTATCGATTGTGTACTTGGCAGCGCGATCGGCGTCGAAGGTGTACAGGTCCTCTTCGCCTTCCTTGCCGATTTCCGCGGACGTCCGCTTGGCCGCGTTGACGGCAAGCGGCGTCGCCTGCGAGGTGGTCGGGGCGTCCTTCGGGTACATTTTGGCGCTCGCGATGAAAGCCTTGTCCAACGCCGAGAGCACATCGTTGGCCTTGGTCGCGACGCCGTTGAGCGTCCATGATCCCGGAAAGGCGTACAGCATGATCGAATCGGGATCGAATTCCGTGCCGTTGAGCTGGTTCGACTCGTACTTCTTGAGCACGTTGTGCCGGGCCGTGGCCTCGTCCCAGAAGTTCGGACTCTGCGACAGCTCCTTGATCACGACGGCTTCGTTCCACTGCATGCCGCCCTTCGGATTTTGATGCTCATGCGCGAGGCCGATGGCGTGGCCGAACTCGTGCGCGGCCGTACCGCCGTCGAGGAAACCGAGATTCATTGTCGCTTGGTTGGCAGGAATGCTCCGGCAGTCGGTGCCGACGAACGACCACGCCCCGTCGTTCGGATCGAAGGAAATCCGAATCTCCGCGCCCGGGCTGTCATCGAACACAAACTTGAGATTCGCCGACGCGGCCCACCAGCCGGCCTGCTCGATCGCGATGGCCTTTTCGCGGGCCGTCCCGCCGAGAAAGCGAACGCGCAGGGTGGTGCCGTTCATCCAGGTTTTGCCGATGGGGCTAATCGCCCGCATCACGCCCGCGGATCGGCGGGTGAGCTGGGGACGGAACAGGTCTTGGGGCAGGACGCGATCGATGCAGACTTTGGCGCGGCACATGGAATGAAGTCTCCGGTGGAGGTTGGAATGCGAGCTGAGTTGCGGACGGGAAAAACGGTCGGTTCAGGGACGGGCGGAATCGTGGAACAGGCCCAGCAGCGTTTCGAGCGCGGGCAGTTCCTTCGGGATGGCCTTGCGCAGATGACGCCTGCACGGGACGTCGAAGCGCAACCGGTCGATCAGGTGCTCGTACAATCGCGCGGGATTGTAGAACAACGGGCAGCGGTGATCGCCCTTCTCGTGGTAGTCGATGTCGCCGAGCAATGACGCGAGCGTGCCCACGAGCGCACTGGCAATCGCGCGATCCGTTTCCGGTCCGCTCGGCGGCAGCGGGAAGCCTGCGGTGGAAAACAACATCACGGGCGACGCCTCGTCCCACCACGCGTACAGATTCTTGTCGTCCGCCGATTGCATCCGATGCCGCGTTACACATGCGAGGTAATCGACGCCGAGCTCGCGCACCTTGTTGCGCAGCCGGCGGGCCACGCGGTCGGCGTGGAGGTAGGTGGTCTTGTTGCCGTCGGTGCCGCTCATCTGCCAGGTGCCGAGTGGCGCCGACACGTCGACGAGCAGGAAACCGAAACGATCCTGCGCCGCACTCATTTTGGTGAGCGTCGACTCGAGCTCAGGGAACATGTGATCGACGTCCCACACCGCCACGCGGCTGGCGTGCTGCGCCGTGGTGCGCCGGGCGCGCTTCGTGGTCTGTGGCGCGGTCGTCGGCTTCGCGTCCGCGGCCACCGGCGTGCACAGCCGCATGCCGGGATCGCGCGCGTACACCACCGGCACGGCCCAGTCGATCGATTCGCCTGCGAGCGAGTAGTTGACGGCGATGCGCGATTCGCGCGCGGCCTTGCCCACCGTCATGCCCTGCGCGAGGGCCCAATACAGGTGCTGGGCAAACGTCGTCGCCGAAATATCGAGCACCTTGTACTGGTTCGCGACGACCACCGGCACGCCGCCGGCGACGAGGGCGGGTGCCACGCCGCGGTTGAAATCGGCCCGGCCGCCCTGGCCGGTCTCGCAGGCATTGAGAAACACGAGCCGGATGTTTCGCTGGCAGAAAATTTCGCGCAGGCTGCGATCGTCGACCTTGGTGGCCGCGCCGCGTCCGTCCTCGAAAAGCAGATACCCGCGGTTCGTCTCGACGTCGAATTCACCGTGGCCGATGAAATGCACGACATCGAAATGCCCGGTGTCGAGATAGCCGTGCAGACTCGCCGGCGTGGCCTTCGCCAGTACTTCGATCTCCACGAGACCGGCGTCGATCAGCGGTTCGAAGCCGCGACGAATCACCGCCTCCTCCTCGGCGGTCGAGAGCGGCGCCGATCCAAAGGGTTGTGCCACCACGACCAGGATGCGCAGGCGATCGGAGCGCGGCTCGATCAGTTGCGCGGGCACGCCGGTAAGGACGTTGCGCACGAACTGGATCTCCTCCGTGGCGAGAAACGCGCCGCGCGCGCGGTCGAAGGCAAATTCCCACGGCTTGTCCGCGATCCACGAGATCATGGACGTGAAGATCACGTTGAGCCGGTTGGTGCGTTCGTCGGAACGCGCGACATCGTAGAGCCGTCGGACTTCAGTGGGAAACAGCGTGTCGAACAGCACCTCGCCGAAGCGGAGGAGATCGTCGTCCGACGGCAGCGTTGCGCCGTCCCCGCCGTTCACATACTTCCGGATCCGTTCGTTCATCGCGATGATCGCCTGGAACCGCTTGCCCGCGTCGCCACCACTCGTGGGAAACGTCTGCAGCACGCGCGCGCCGCGGTACATCGCGAGCAGCTGCGCCGGTGCCCGGCCGGGTTGATTGGGATCCTGCGCCGACGCCGGCGGCAGCACCATGAGGTGAAAGGTGTCGGTCAAAAGCGCCACCGGTGCCGTCGCGGCACTGAGGCGCGTCGCCGGAGCCGGCGTGGGCGCGAGCAGGTTGATCCCGCTGATTGCGGTCGGGGCCGGCGCGGTCGCTGCATCGGTCGCGCTGCGGAAACGCCGGTCGGGCAGCGGTCGCGTTGGATCGATGGCATGCAAGCCCTGCGCCTCGCGGGCCAGCGCGTGCACGAGGAAGTCCACGGTCGCGGGCTGGCTGAAGAAATTGAGATGCTGGACCTCCGCGCCGGCGAGATTGCCGCCGGGGCCGAAGCAACCGATCCGTTCCGCCGCGACGTGCACCGCGCCGTCGCGATCAATGCGCCAGCCGCCCTCGGTCGGGGTAACGAGATCGTTGGAGCAGCCGAAAAACGCATCGACGCCCACATCCGCCATGCGTAACGCGATGTTCCCCGCGGGGTGATAGTTGGCGACCAGCGCCGAATACGCTCCGGCCGGCGGTCCGGGCGGCTGCTGCAACGCCGCCACCAGTGCGCCGTTGGTGTCCATGGCGTGCAGACCGGGGCAGGCACCGGTGACGCGCCACGACAGCCACACCAGCGCCTCGGCGATCCACTCCGCGGCCGTGGTCCACGGATTGGTGGGCATCAGTTCAAGCAGGTTGGCGACCCAGCCGACCGTGCCTTCCCAGCGTTTTGGCGTTGCGAGCTGGGTGCCGTCGTTGGGCACGCCCACCAGGATGCCGTGGCCAAGTACGAAGCGCCGCGACGTTTCGCCGAGGGTCGCGCGTTGTTCGACGAGGTTGCGCAACACGAGCCCGCCGCGCGAATGAGTGATGACGTCGAAGGTCTGGGGCGCGTCGGGCAGCGCCTCGAGCAGCATGCGGGCGTTTTCTTCCGGCGTGCGCGCGAGCGTGAAGTGGTTGAAGGCGTAAACGCGATCACCGTACAGCGGCGCAATGCGCGCGAAGAAGTCGGACTGCGCCAGTGCGTCGAACGCGCCCTTCGCATCGGAGAACGTGCCGTGCAACAGCAGCAGCGTGCGTCCTTGGGAAGGCTGCGGCACCGCCGGCACCAACGCGCCTGACGCCAGCGTCTCGCGGGTGACTTTAAACCAGCCTTCGGTGAGGCCGCGCTTTTTCCAGACGCGCTCCTCGAACGGCAACACGAGGCGTGGGAGGAAGGTGTCGACGAGCTTCGTGACGATCTTGAGGACGACGATCTTGAGCGCCTTGGCGATGAGACCGCGCCGGGTCGGCTTCGCGCCGGTGGCCGGTGCCGGCGTCGGGTCTGCTCGCGTTTGAATCCGAAAACGCAGGACGGTGGCGGCGGCCGCGCGGCGGACGCCACGGCGGGGAGCCGCGGCGGCGGCCGTTTCGCCAAAATGAAACGTGAGCGCACCTGACGGATGGCGCACGGCGATCACGCAGGTGGCACCGGGATCCGGCGTGATCGAAAGATCGATCTCGGGTGCGTCGCCGCCGCGCCTTACGGCCGACGTTGGCGTGGCCTCGAGCACGTCGTCCACCGTGACGCCCGGCGCCAGAAATTCGTTCGGAAACACAGCGGCGGCTCCGCGGCGAGTTGCGGCCGGCCCGGTGCGTTTGAGGCTCCAGAGATCGTTGTTCAGCGTGGCTTGCATCGGAGAAAGCGGGCGAAGGTGCAGATCGGAAGAAAGGGGGCGGAAGGGGAGAAGTCAGGGGCGCGCGGCCGAAGCCGCGGCCCGGCAGCTGAACGTGAAGGGGAAGATCCGCGGGTGACCTTGCTGGTTTTGGAAGCGAGGATCCCGAAATCACGGGGCCTCGAATGCGACCGAAGTCATATTCCCGCGAACGCGTTGCACTGCGAGATTAGGTGCGAATCGAATTCCCTAACATGGCATCGGGCATTTTCTGATGAGTGGACGAGGTATACGTGATTGGGAAATGTTGGCTGGAGCTGTGATCGACGTGGACGGAGATCGACTGCGATGGCGACCGACGTGGATGGCGACCGGTTGGGATGGCGAGCGACGTGGACGGCGACCGGCTGGGACCGCGACCGCCCCCGGTCGCTGTCGTGAGGGGCGACCGGGGGCGGTCGCGGTCCCAGTCGGGCGATGCCATCTCGGAACCAGTCACAGCGTCGTCACCCCGGGAATCGGCAGTGGAAACACGGCGTTCTCCGCCACTTCGCGCCGCAGCAGATCCTCGGCCTGCCGCACGAGATCGGCGCGACTTGCCGCGAGATCGCTTTTCTCCGCGGCATCGGTGGCCAGGTCGTACACTTCCCAGGCTCCGGGCGTCTTGGTCTTCAGTCCCTGCCGGACCACTTTGAAATCGCCCAGCCGCACAGCCACCTGACCGCCGTATTCAGGAAACACCCACAGCATCGGCTTCGCGCGCGCACCGGCCTTCCCACCGGTCAGCACCGGCCACAGGCTCTCGCCGTCGAGGCCGGCCGGCTTCGTGAGGCCGGCCGCCTCGCAGAGCGTGGGAAACCAGTCCGCGAAATAACCCGGGGTGTCGTTGACCGCGCCCGCCGCGATCCGACCCGGCAGTCGGGCAATCATCGGCACGCGAATTCCACCTTCGTACACGCTGCCCTTGTAGCCGCGCAGGCCGGCGGTGCTGTTGAAGAAAACGGGATCGGCACCGCCGATGTGAAACGGAGTCGTGGTTGGTCCGGGATGAGTCGCGCCATTGTCGCTGGTGAAAATCACCAGCGTGCGCTCGGCCACGCCCGCGCGATCAAGGGCGGCCAGTACGCGACCGACGTGATCGTCGAGGTCCGCGATCATCGCGGCGTAAGCGGCGCGCGGCCGCGGATGCGGGAGATAACCGGCCTGACCACGATAGACCTCGCGATCCCAGTCGGCAGGAAATTTGTCGACGGACGCCTGCGGCGGGTGCAGCGCGACGTGCGGTTCGGTGAAGGGCAGATAGAGGAAGAACGGCCGCCGGCCATTGCGGGCGATGAACGCCTCGGCCTCCGCCATAATCAGCGTGGGCGCGTACGTCTCGCCGATCCATGTTTCCGCCTTCACCTCGCCCTGCGGCTGCTTGGCGTGGCCCGGGATGGCGCGCCGGTTGATCGTGACCTTCTCCGCGTTCCGCCAGAGATACTCGGGATAGAAGCTGTGCGCGACGGCCTGACAGTTGTAGCCGAAGAAAAGGTCGAAGCCCTTGCGGTTCGGATCGCCGGTGCTGCCCACGGGCCCGAGGCCCCATTTGCCCATCGCGCCCGTCGCGTAGCCCGCGTCACGAAATGCCTGTGCCAGCGTGCGGACGTCCGCGGAAATCGGATACTGGCCTTCGGTGAACTGGGGAAAACGCACCTTCGCCTGCTGGTTGCCGCGGACTTCGGCGTGACCGAGATGCTTGCCGGTCATCAGCACGCAGCGCGACGGCGCGCACACCGGTGCCCCGCTGTAATGCCGGGTGAAACGCATGCCCTGGGCCGCGAGCTTGTCCAGATGCGGCGTCGGAATCTTCTTCTGGCCGTAGCTGCCGAGTTCGCCCCAGCCGAGATCGTCGGCGAGGATGAACACCACATTCAGCGGCTCAGCCGCGAGGCCGCGCGCCAACGCGAGGCCGGCGAGCAGGAACAAGATCGTGAATTTCATGAGTCGCAATCGAGGTGCGGGGTTTGGGTTCATTCGCCGGCTTTCTTGGCGGCGCCCTTTTTCGTGGCGGGTGATTTTCTGCCGCCGCGCTCGCTCAGTGGCAGCAGTGCGCCGCCACGGGCGTTCATCTCCGCGTCGCAGAGTGCACGCCACGTGCGCAGCGTTTCGGCCTGGGCGGGATCGAGCGCGAGATTTCGCAGCTGATCGGGATCGGCCTCCAAGTCGTGCAGGAACTCGTAGGCCGGCTCCTGATCGAAATAGCGCGCGTACACGAAGCGTTCGCCGCGCACACCCTCCCAGGTGAGCGTCGGGGCGAGATCGAGGTGCTCGCAGAAGAAATGCCGCCTCCAGTCGCCTGGCGCGCGGCCCTCGACGAGCGGCGCGAGGCTGCGGCCCTCGTAACTCGCGGGCTTGGCCGCGCCGGCCCAGTCGAGGAACGTCGCGGGCAAATCGACGTTGAGCACGAGATCGTTCACGACGCGCCCGCGCTGCGCCTGCGGCAGCCGCGGATCGTAGATGATGAGCGGCACGCGCAACGACTCTTCATAGTGCGACCACTTGCCCTGAAATCCGCGATCACCGAGGTAGTAGCCGTTGTCGGCGCTGTAGACGATGACGGTGTTCTCCGCGAGACCGGCCTCCCGCAGCGCGGCCAGCACGCGCGCGATGCCGCGATCGATGCCGGTGATCATGCGCAGGTAGGCGCGGACGTTCGTCTGGTACTTTTCCGGTGTGTCGTAGCCCCAGAAAAAGCGCTGCCGGTTGATCGACTCATTGAGAAACGCCGGATGCCGCTCGACGATCGCAGGATCGCTCAGCCGGGGTGGCGCGATCGCCTTGTCCTCGTACAGGCCGTCGAGCGCCGGCGGCCACGGGTAGTGCCCGATCCCCGGACGCCGGTCGTTGTCCTCCGCGTGCGCGGCATTGAACCACAGATGAAGACTGAACGGCTGGTCCTTCTTCTGGGCTTGGATGAAGGCCACGCCGCGATCGCACACGAGATCGGTTTCGTGACGCTTCGAGCCGTCGGGCATCGGCTTCAAATAGGGATTTCGTCCGATCGCTTCGAACTGATCGTACTGCTCCGCCGGGTTGAAGCCATTGGGCGCGACCATGTGCCACTTGCCGAAATGCGCGGTGCGATAACCCGCGGCGCGGAGTTGCAACGGCAGCATCGTGCGCAGCGCCTGCGGCGAAACGGTGGGAATCGCGTTCCGTTGCGCGTGCGTGCGCGCCCACTGGCCCGTGAGCACGACGGCCCGGCTCACCCAGCAGACCGAGGTCGTGACAAACGCGTTGCTGAAGCGCACGCCGTCCGCCGCGAGACGATCGATCGTCGGCGTCTGCACGATCGGATGGCCCGCGCAGCCCAGCGTGTCGTAACGCTGATCATCCGCAAAAAGGAAAATGATGTTCGGCCGCGTGGTCGCGGCGTGTGCCGCGAGCGCGAGCGGCAATAGGAGAAGCGCGAAGAGGCCTCGGGGGCAGGAGGGGCGGGGAAGCGTCATGGCTAAAAAGGTTTCGGCAATGGGATTTCCTCTCGGGAGCGCCTGCGTCCCGCCCGGGCTCATTCAGATTTCTTCTTACCTTTCGGGGCGACGTCACCGGTCGGCCGCACCGACGCGCGGCCGCTGGGTTTCGCGGGATCGTACTCGAGGTTCGGAATGGGAAAACGCGCGCCAACGTTCTTCTGCCACGCGTGCAACTCGTCGCGCAGCGCCGTGACGCGCGCCGGTTCCTGCGCGGCGCGATCGGTTTTCTCGCCGAGGTTGTCGGCGAGGTTGAACAACTCGACGCGCGGCCCCTCGGACCACTCGATCAGTTTCCAGTCGCCGCGGCGGATGGCCGCGCCGGGGCCGCCACCCTGGTTGCCGTAGTGCGGATAATGCCAGTACAGCGCGCGCTCCGGCAGCGTTCCGCCCTTCAACACCGGCACCAGACTCACGCCGTCGAGCACCTGGCCGGACTGTGGTCGCGCACCCGCCACGTCGAGCAGCGTAGGAAAGAAATCGGGGCTGCTTACGGGCGTGGTGATCAATCGCCCGGGCTGTACGACGCCAGGCCAGCGCACGATGAGCGGCTCGCGAATGCCGCCTTCGTAGAGCCAGCCCTTGCCGCCGCGCAGCGGGAGATTGGAGGTCGGCCAGCCTTCGCTGGTGGAAAGGCCGCCGTTGTCGCTCGTGAAAATCACGATCGTGTTTTCACGCAGGCCGAGTTCGTCGAGTTTCGCCAGCACCTTGCCGACGGCGAGATCCATGGCCTCGACCATCGCCGCGTACACGACGTGTTCCTGCACCAGCCGCACGTCGCGCTCGTCCTCGCGCCCCCACGCCTCGCGCAGGTTGAGCCGGCGGCGTTTCTCCTCGTACTTTTGCTTCAAATCCTCGCGCGCCATCAGCGGCGTGTGCACGTCATAGAAAGAGTAATACGCGAAGAACGGGCGGTCGCGATTGGCCTCGATGAACGCCGTGGTTTCGGTCGCGAGCCGATCCGTCAGATGTTCGCCGGGCGGACCGTCGGTCAGCCGGGGATTGCCGTACGGTGAGAAATAGCGGCCGCCGCCGTACGGGCCGCCGCGGTCGTTGCCGCCCTTGTTGTGATCGAAGCCCTGATTCTCGGGCCACCAGCCCTCGGGGCCGAGATGCCATTTGCCCGCGAAGAACGTCGCGTAGCCGGCCGCCTTCATCGCCTTCGCGAGCGTGGGCGTATCGAGCGCGAGCCGATCCGAGTAGGGCGCGGGCCGCAGCTTCGTGTTGCGTTTCCAGGCGTCGGGCGTGAACGGCGCGCCGATGTAGTCGGTGACGCCGGTGCGCTGCGGCCACTGTCCGGTCATGATGCTCGCGCGCGTGGGCGAACACACGGGACACGCCGCATAAGCGTCGGTGAATCGCGCGCCGTCGCGCGCCATGCGATCGAGGTTGGGCGTTTCGTAGAAACTGCTGCCGTACACGCCGAGATCACGCTGGCCGAGATCGTCGGCCAGGAAGAAGACGACATTCGGCGGTCGGGTGGCGGCGGACGTCGCGCTGGCGAGGAGTGAGCCGAACGCGAGCAGGAGGAGGGGAAGCGATCGCATGGAAAAAGAGGGGACGAGGAGCGGGCGGGAAGCCGGAAGATTATTTCTTGCGCGTTTTCGGCGTCTTCGGTGCGGGCGGCGGCGGCGGATCGAGATCGTTGGTCCGCACCTCGCGCAGGCGCGCGGCGAGCTTCGCCTTGTATGTATCCACCACGGCGGCGAACTCGGGCTTCGTCGCGAGATTCGTGTACTGCTTCGGATCCGCGACGACATCGAAAAGCTCGATGCCGAGCGACGCGTCCTCGGCGTACTGAAGGTAGGCCCAGCGCTCGTCGCGGAGGAGGAAACCCTGGCTCGAGGGCGCGACGCAGAACACCCCGTCGCGCACGGCGTGAGTCGGGTCGTCGAACACGCGCGAAAAATCGCGACCCTGGATCCGGGCCGGCACCTCGAGTCCGGCGAGGTGCGCAATCGTCGGATACAAATCGATCAGTTCGGTGAACGACCGGCACACCGCCGGTTTCTTGCCGGGCACGCGAATGATCAAAGGCACCTGCGACGACTCGTCGCGCAGGCTGACCTTGGCCCAGAAATCGTGTTCGCCGAGATGGAAGCCGTGGTCGCTGGTGAAGATGACGATCGTGTTCTCCTCCTGTCCGGACGCCCGCAACGCCGCCAGCACCTTGCCGACCTGCGCGTCCATGTAAGCGACCGCCGCATAGTAGCCGCCGACGGCCTTCTTCTGCCGCCGCACGTCCATTTTCATGTTCACACTGGTCTTGTAATTGATGCCGGCCTTCGGTGTGTCGTCCCAATCACCGGCGATCTTCGGCGGCAGTGTCAGCTTCTCGTACGGCAGGTAAGGTTCGAAATACGCCTTCGGCGCCACGAACGGCACGTGCGGACGCACGAAGCCGACCGCGAGGAAGAAGGGCGCGGTCGAGGCGGGAGCCTCGCGTCGACGTGCCGACTGGCTGGCGATCCAGTCCACCGCCTTGGCCGCAGTCTTTCCGTCCGAGTGAACGAGATCGTCACCGTCCGCCTCGACGACGACGAAGGTGTTGCCGCCCACGACTGGCCGTGTGCCGTCGGGATTGTTTTCCAGCGTCTCGCCGTTGCCCGGCGCCTTCCACTCCGGCCCCTGGCTGTTGAACGCCTCGGTCCACGACGCGGGATCGTCCGCGCCGTCGCTGCCTTCCTCGATCCCGCCCGGCACGCCCATGTGGTAAATCTTGCTGATCCGCGTCGCGTGGTAGCCGGCGTTCCGGAAATGCTGCGACCACGTCGCGCGAGCGCCAATGGCCGGACGTGGACTCGTGTAACCGAGGATGCCGGTCGCGTGCGGGTAGTATCCGGACATGAAGGACGCGCGTGACGGGCCGCAGTAGGTGGCATTGCAATACGCGCGCGTGAACCGCGTGCCGGTGGCGGCGAGCCGATCGATGTTCGGCGTGCGGCTCACGGTGTTGCCGTAGCAGGACAGCGCGGTCGACGTGAGATCGTCGGCGATGATGAACAGGACGTTCGGTCGCGCCGAGGGTGTCGCCGCCAGCGCAACTCCCGGCCCGACGATCAGGGCCAGCGCGAAACAGACCAGCCACCCAGGGGCGGACTTGATCACGGCGTCCATGTCGTGAGGACCTTGCGCTCCGTCACGGGCCACCAGGCCTGGAGCTTCGCGGCGAGGCGCGCGACGGTCTCCGGGTTTTGCGCGGCGAGGTTCTTGTTCTCGTGCGGATCGGCGAGGAGATCGTAGAGCTGCGGACGCTTGTCCGTGCGGGGATTTGCGTCCGAGTAGCGATCGCTCACGGCGCCGTCATAGGTCAGCAGCAGTTTCCATTTTCCCTCGACCACCCAGCGGTACACGAGGCTGGCCTCCGGTTTGTCGATGTTGGCGATGTCATGCGCGTAGGTTTCGCCAAACGCGGCCGTGCGCGGAGTGGGCTGGCCGGATTTCAGGATCGGCAGCAGGTTGTACCCAGGAAGATAGTTCGGGATCGGCGCGCCGGCGGCGGCGAGGACCGTGGGCAGGAAATCGATGCTCGAGCAGAGTTGTTCGCCGCGCTTGCCGGGTTGGATCACGCCGGGCCAGCTGAACATGATGGGCTGGCGGATGCCGCCTTCGTTGGCGGATTGCTTGGAGCGCGGCGCGAACCCTGCGGCGTCCTCCTTCTGGATCCAGCCGTTGTCGGCGACGTAGACGAAGATGGTCTTCTGCGTGAGCCCTTTTGCCTCGATGCGCTCAATCAGCTGCCCGCAGGTTTCGTCGAACCACTCGACCATCGCGTAGTAGCGCGCGATGAAGTCAGACTTCACCCCCTTCGCCTTGTACTTGTCGAAGAGGCGCTGCGGCGGCGTGTGCGGAGTGTGCGGCATGAACGGCGCGTACCAGATGAAGAACGGCTTCTTCTCCGCGACGGCGTGGTCGATGAAGTCGAAGACGGGTGTCATGCCCTCGCGGCCGATCTTCAGGCCGTCATCGCCGTGCCGGCCGCCCGGTTGCGGAAACCCCCGTGTCATGCCGTGGGTGAAGCCACCGCGCTGAAAACTGCCCTCCCACCATTTGCCCGACTGGTGGCTCAAGTAACCCTGCTGGCCGAGCAGTTTCGCGATTGTCGGCTGGCGATCGTTTTGCGCGATCAGTTTCTCGCGGAGGCGCTGATACGCGTCAGACTCGCCGGCTTTCTTGGCCGCCTTGTTGGCCTTGCCGCCCTTCGGCGCTGCGTCTTCGAGGAGCGCCGGGTCGTTGCCGCTGATTTTGTGCTGGTGCGCGTAGAGTCCGTTGGAAAACGTGGCCAGCGCCGGGCGGCACAGCGCGGTGGGCACGTAGCCGCGGGTGAAGAGCGCGCTCCGGGCCGCGAGCTTGTCCAGATTCGGCGTCTCGATCTGCGGATGGCCCATGAAGCCGTAGTCGGTCCACGCGTGATCGTCGGAGATGATATAGACGATGTTGGGCCGCTCGGCATCGGCCGCGAACGAAGCGGCCCGCACCGCGAGGGCGAGGAGAAGAGCGAAGCGCAGTTTCATGAAGAGTGGGGTTGCACGATCGGAACGGTGACGGAATGCCGCTGAGTTATTTTCGCAGGGTGAGGTTGACGCGTCGCACGTCCATGACGGATCCGCCGGGGATCTGCAGCGCGCGCAGCGCGAGCTGCCCGCGACCTTGCTCGAGCCGCACGGAACCAAGGGCCAGTGGTCGGAAGTCCTTCATCTGTGATTCGGCCGGCGGTCGCGGCAGCGTGTCCTGATTCGTATGCAAGGGAGGATCCCAGCCGGGAGCGACTTTGCCGGTGAGTTTGCTGGCGTTGAAACTCAGCTCGATCTCGGCACCGGCGTCCGGCACGCGGCAGGTGTAGTCGATGACGACATCGTAGACCCCGGTTGTAGCCACCTCGATGTCCCAGGTAATCTTATCTTCCTTCGATTTCCAGTTTACGAAATAGGAGCTGTTCGGCGCATTGCTGCTTCGCTGGACGTTGCCGTGCGGCACACCGTCGCGGGCCGGCAGCGGCGTCCAGGGAAATTCGGCGTAACCGACGGGATACGGCCGATCGTCGGGCACGACAAACGTGCCGCCCTTCGCCTTGCCCTTGCCCTTGGTTTTCGCCTCGGCGACGGCGGACGCCATCGCGCCGAAGACATCCTGCCGCCACGTTGTGACCGCGGCGGAGAGTTTCGCGGCCAGCGCAGGCTGTTCCTCGGCGATGTCTTTTGTCTGGCCGGGGTCGGCGACGATGTCGAAGAGCGCGCCGCGGTGATCGAGCCGGTGGCGTTGCGAGCGAACGCTGATCTGGCCGTTCTGATGGGAGAAGATCAGCCGCTCGGGCATGGTGGCAGCCCGGCCCAGCAGCACCGGCGAGAGGTCGACGCCGTCGAGGGGCTTGGTGCCGACGCGCGGCACGCCTGCGAGCGACGTCACCGTGGGCATCAGGTCGATCGCACCGGCGATGTCGCGAATCACCGTGCCGGGCTTGATGTGGCCGGGCCACCGGACCAGCAGCGGTGAACGAATCCCGCCCTCGTCGATCGTGCCCTTGCGGCCCTTCATGCCGCCGTTCCAGCGCCAGCTGTTGGGACCGTTGTCGGAAAAATAAATCACGATGGTGTTCTCCGCGAGGCCGAGCTCGTCGAGCTTGCGCAGCACGCGACCGACATTGGCGTCCTGGTTCTCGATCATCGCGAGCGCGCAGCGCGTATGGTTGATGTCCTCCAGCGAAGGGTCGGTGGCGGCCTGGCCGATTGGCTTGTCCTTGAAGCGCTGCCAGTCGCGATCCGGCACGCTCCACGGCGAGTGTGGCGTCGTGAACGGGACGTAACACAGGAAGGGCTTGGCGCGGTTCTTCTCGATGAACGCGATCGAGCGATCCGTGCAGAGGTCGACGATGTAGCCGCGCTCCTGGATCATCCTGCCGTTGTGCTCGAGGTGCGGATCGACGTACTCGCCCCAGTGGCCCGCGGTGTACCCATAGTACTCATCGAAGCCGCGCGCCTGCGGATGGTAGGGCCACTGGCTGCCGTTGTGCCATTTGCCGAAGGCGCCGGTCGCGTACCCGCGGGCCTTGAAGGCGTCGGCGATCGTCTTCTCGTCGGTGTTGAGGCGTTCCAGACCGGTGGATACGCCGCGCACACCGCCGCGTGAATGATAGCGGCCGGTGAGAAACTCGGCGCGCGTGGGCGCGCAGACCGCGCAGACGTAGAATCGATCGAACTGCGCGCCGTTCCGGCCGATCGAGTCGATATTGGGCGTGCGCACGCTGGCGTTGCCGTTGATGCCGTAGTCGCCCCAGCCGGCGTCGTCGGCGAGGAAGATCACGACATTCGGCGGGCCGCCCGCGCGGGCGGCGGCGGCCCGGGCACCAGCGGGAAACGAAGCGGAGACGAGAGTCAGGACGGCCAGCAGCAACAGCGGCGGGCGAAACGCGGGGGACGATTTCATGGGAGGGAGGGCGAAGGTGTCGGATGCAACCGGGAAACGGATACGGTGGGAAAGGTGCAGGGTGATCACTGCCCGCGGCCGGTCGGGCGGGGGGATTTCATGACGGGCATGGCGGCGCCGATTTGTTTTCGCCACGCCGCCAGTTGCGCGCGCAGTTCCGCGGCCTGCGCGGGCGAGGTGGCGGCGAGATTGCGGGCTTCACCGACGTCGTCGCGTACGTTATAAAGTTCAACGGCGCCCGTTTCGAAGAACTCCAGCAGCTTGAAATCGCCGCGGTGGATCGCGCCGACGGGGCCGGTGCGCCAGCCACGCGCGTGCACGTACGATTCCAGGTAGCCGGGGAAGTGCCAGTAGATCGCCTCGCGACCGAGCGGTGCCCGCGGATTGCGCAGGACCGGCACGAAGCTCACGCCGTCGAGCGGATAGCCGGGGCGCGGCGTGCCGCCGCCAATCGCCACGAATGTCGGGTAGATGTCCACGTGCGCGAGCGGCTGATCGCTCGTGCTGCCCGCGGGCACCACCCCGGGCCAGCGCGCGATGAACGGGACGCGCAGGCCGCCCTCGTAGAGCGTGCCCTTGCCGCCGCGCAACGGCGCGTTGTCGGTGAACCCCTTCTTCTCCGAAGGCGCCTCGGTTCGCTGGTAGCCGCCGAGCCCGCCGTTGTCGGAGGAAAAGATCACGAGGGTGTTGTCGGCGAGTTTCAGCTCGTCGAGCTTCGCGAGAATGCGACCGACGCTCTCGTCTACGCTCTGAATCATTGCCGCGTAGGTGGGATTCCAGTGCGTGCCGCGCGCCGGTTTCTTTTCCCACGCCGCCACGTAGGCCGGCTTGGCGTGAATCGGCGTGTGCACGGCAAAATGGGGCACGTAGAGGAAGAACGGGTGATCCCGGTGCCGGGTGATGAAGTCGACGGCGCGATCCGTGAGGAAGTCGGCGTAATATTGGCCTTCCGGATACGCGACTTCCGGCACCGTCGTGAAGTTGAAGTGCTTGCCGTCGGACACGATCGCCTCGTCAAACCCGCGCTGACCCGGATGGTGAGGTCCCGTGGTGCCCAGGTGCCATTTGCCGAACATCCCGGTCGCGTAGCCCGCTGCTTTCAGCGCCTGCGGCAGGATGAACTTGTCGAGCGCGAGCTTCGTCTCGTTGGCGGGCACCTCCATGCGGCGATCCTCCGCCTCGCCGCGCTCGAGGGTGTTGACGGTGTACATGCCGGTGCGCGGCGCGTACTGGCCGCTCATCAGCACCGCGCGGGTCGGCGCGCAGTTCTGGGAATTATAGTACCGCAGCATCCGTACGCCCTGTGCGGCGAGGCGGTCGATGTTGGGTGTTTGGTAGTATTGCGATCCCTGGCAGCCGAGATCGGTCCAGCCGAGATCGTCGGCGAGGATGTAGACGATGTTGGGGCGCGGGGCGTTCGCGGCGAACGCGCAGGCCGCCGTCAATCCCAGCGTGGCGTGGAACAACCTGTACAGTGCGCGGGTGAAACTCATGGGGTGCGGAAGCGGCGTGGTTTACTTGTCCTGCTTTTTTTTGCGGGCCTTCTTCTCGCCCTTGGCGTCGCCGTCGTCGGCCGGCAGATTGCGCGGCTGGCGCGACGGAGCTTTCAGTTCGGTCTCCATCCCGAGGTCCTTTTGCTGCGTCATCCACGCGTCCAGTTCACGTCCCAGCTTCGCCTTGACCGCGGCCAGTTTGGGATCGGCGACGAGATTCTTCGTTTCAAACGGATCCGTCTCCAGATCGTAAAGCTCCTCGGCCGGACGGTGAAAAAGCCATTCGACCCGGGCGGCGAGTTTGGGATTGGTCCGGGCGTCGGCCTGCCACGACTCGATGAGTTCGCCTTCGTGGATGCCGCCGATGCTGTAGGTGTTTTGCGGCGCGAGATTGCGAATCAGCTTGTAGCGGGTGTCACGGGCGGCGCGGATCGGATACGGGGCCTTGTAACCGTTGATGCCGACGGTCGTGTGCTGGGCGAAGACGACGTCGCGGAGGCGATCGGTTTTACCAAGCAGAACGTCGAGGAAGTTCCTGCCATCGAAGCCGCGCCGGCCGGTGGCGTCGGGGCAGCCGGTATCGATCGCGAGCGGATCACCGCCGGCAGCGGCGATGAAGGTCGGCGCGACGTCCACGTATTGTATCAATGCGTTGCTGCTGCTGCCGGCCTTGATTCGGCCGGGCCAGCGCGCGAAGGCGGCGGCGCGGATGCCATTGTCGTAGAGCGACCACTTGCCGCCGTACGGGAAGCCGCTGCCCTGTTCGCTGAGGAAGAGCACCACGGTGTTGTCGCGCTGGTTCGAGGCGTCGACCGCGGCGAGGCAGGCGCCCACCTGAATATCCAGCTGGGAGATTTCCGCGAAGTAGGCCGCGAGTTGCTGCCGCGTCGTGGCGTTGTCGTGCAGATACGACGGAACGGTGATCTTCGCCGGATCGTAGAGGTGCTTCGGGCCGCGCGTGTACGGGCCGTGCGGATCGTGCGAAGCAAACACCGCGAGCCACGGCTGCGTGCGGTCGCGCGTGATGAAGGCGGCAAACGCGGCGGCGTCGTCCGCGTCGGGCGTGATCATCTCGTAGGGAAACGACTCCGCCGGTTTCACGTGCGTCTTGCCCTGCAGCCCGACGCGATAGCCGAGCGGCTTGAGGTGCGTGAAAATGCTGCGCGTCGGCGCATCCACCATGGTGTGGTTCGGATACGCGCCGCTGCGGATGGGAAACAAACCGGTGTACAACGCGTGGCGCAGCGGCGAGCAGGTCGGCGCGGGCGTGAACATCGCCTGCAGCGACATGCTCTCACGGGCGAGGCGATCGATGTTCGGCGTCTTGACGTCCGGACTGCCGGTGCAGCCGAGATCGCGCCAGTTGAGATCGTCCGCGATGATCAGCAGGAAGTTCGGCTGCTTGGGCGCGGTGGCGGCGAAGCCGGCCAGCGCCGCGAGGCCGGCCAGCAGGAGCAGGGCGGCAGCGCGGGCGAGGCGCCGGCCGGAGGAGGGGACGGGAATGGGCATGGGGCGGGAGGAAGCGCGGCGCGCGCACGCGGGCGCCGCGGGGAAGGGGAGAGCGGTCCCCGATTCCAACGTGGAACCGCCGCGCTGCAAGACCGCAGGCGCGGCGTGCGGGAGATTATACCAATCGCTCCTTGCTTTTGGACTTCTGGATCGATCGTGGCTACGAGCGCCAGCGAGTGGCCGAACGGCCACTCGCTGGCGCTCGTAGCCACGGCTAAAGTCCGAAAGCAAAGAGCGATTGATATTATGCCACGACCCGAGAAAGCTCCGTCCCGCGACACTCGGCGATCACATCGAATCCCGGCACCTTACTCCACGGTGACCGACTTCGCCAGGTTGCGCGGCTTGTCGACGTCGCAGCCGCGTTCGACCGCGATGTAATAACTGAGCAGCTGTACGGGAATCGATGCGACGATCGGCAGCACGGCTTCGTGGCACTCCGGAATCACGATGACCTCGTCGGCGAGACCCGCGGGCAGTTCGGCTTTTTCCGTGATGATGGCGATGATCGGACCCTTGCGCGCCTTGATCTCCTGCATCGAGGAAACGACCTTGTTGAAGATTTCGTTGTTCGGCGCGAAGAACACGCTCGGGCACTGCTCGCTGATGAGCGCAATGGGGCCGTGCTTCATCTCCGCGGCCGGATAACCCTCGGCGTGGATGTACGAAATCTCCTTCAGCTTGAGCGCGCCCTCGAGCGCGATCGGGAAGAGCGACAGCCGGCCGAGGAACAGCATGTCCGTCGCCTTCGCATATCGTTTCGCGATGTTCTGGATGTGCGGAGCCTGGAGGAGCGCCTTGCGCACGAGATCCGGCGTGCCTTTCAGCGCCTGCACCATCTGCGTGCCGTCGCTGAAGCTCATGTCGCGCATCCGCGCCAGGTAAAGCGCGAGCATCGCGCCAATCAACAGCTGCGACGTGAAGGCCTTGGTCGACGCGACACCGACTTCGGGACCGACGTGCTGGTAAATGCCGCCGTCCGCTTCACGCGCGATGGTCGAGCCGACGACGTTGTTAATCGCGAGCACCTTGTAGCCCTTGCGCTTCGCTTCGCGCAGCGCGGCGAGCGTGTCGATCGTCTCGCCCGACTGGCTCATCACGAAGAAGAGCGAGTTGCGGAAGAGCGGGGTGTTCCGGTAGCGAAATTCCGACGCGTAGTCGCATTCGACCGGGATGCGCGCGAACCGCTCGATCAGATGTTCTGTCACCATGCACGCGTGCAAGGCGGTGCCGCACGCGCAGAACATCAGGCGATCGACGCCGCGGAACTCGTTCGCGGAAATGTTGAGCCCGCCGAAGTTGGCGGTGCTGCCGTCCTCGGAGAAGCGGCCGCGCATCGCGTTTTCCAGCGCGGTGGGCTGCTCGAAGATCTCCTTCTCCATGAAATGGGAATGCGAGCCCATGTCCGCGTCGGTGATCGACCACGTGACCTTGTCGACGACCGGCTCGACCGTGCCCGCGTCGAGCGTGGTGATCGCGAAACTGTTGGCCGTCAGGTGGGCGATCTCACCGTCCTTCAGATAGACGACGCTCTGCGTGCGACTCACAATCGCGGATACGTCGCTCGCGACCAAGCTCTCGCCGTCGCCCAACCCGAGAATGAGCGGCGAGCCCTTGCGCGCCGTGACGAGCTCGCCCGGGGCGTCCGTCGCCATGATCACGATGCCGTAGGTTCCCTCGGTGTGGCGCAGCGTCTTGCGCACGCTCTCGACGAAACGGCTGTCACCGTTGGTCGCGACGGGTTCCTTCGCGTAGTGATAGGCGACGAGATTGCAGAGGACCTCGGTGTCGGTCTCGGACTTGAACGTGTAATTCTTCGAGAGGAGAAAGCGTTTGATCTGCGCGTAGTTCTCGATGACGCCGTTGTGAATGAGCGCGATGCGGCCGTCGCTGCTCACGTGCGGGTGCGCGTTTTCGTCGGTCACGCCGCCATGCGTCGCCCAGCGCGTGTGGCCGATGCCGTAGGTTCCGCTGAGTTTCTGCTTCGCGGCCTGCAGTTCCACGTTGGTCACGCGCCCGATCTTTTTCGCGACTTCGAACGCACCGTTGTGCAGCACCGCGACGCCCGCGGAATCGTAGCCGCGGTATTCGAGCCGTTTGAGTCCCTCGATGATGAGAGGGACCGCCTTCTGTTTGCCGACGTAGCCAACAATGCCGCACATAAGATTGATTCCGAAATGGAAGGGAGTGCCGCAACGTGCGGCACCCAATAGTCCATCAGCAAGGACGGACCAAGTGTTATGCCGTCATAACCCGGCGCGGGTAAAATACTGCTGAAAATCGCCGGACCGGACCACTACCCGAGCCGAATCAGTTCCTGCAGGCCGGTCTCGACGTCCACTTCGGCCCGAAATCCCAGCGCGGCCGCCGCAGCGTCCGAAGCTCCGAGCGAGTGGACAATGTCGCCGGTGCGAGCCGCGGCATGCGTGCACGCGGGCACTGCGGGGTACGATCGACTGAACACGCCGACCACGTCGTTCAAGGTCGTCGCGCGGCCCGTGCAGATGTTGGCGGCGCCGGAATCGATCCCGGGCTTCGTCGCGGCGATGACGTTCGCGCGCGCGACATCGTGCACGGAGATGAAGTCGCGGGTCTGCCGGCCGTCGCCGAAAATGGTGACGGCTTTGCCCTCGCGGTAGCGTCGGTCAAAAATCGAGATGACGCCCGAGTACGGCGACGCGGGATCCTGCCGCGGGCCGAAGACATTGAAGTAGCGCTGGCAGCGCACCGTGATTCCGAACGCGGCGCCATGACCGAGCAGCAGCGCCTCGCTGGCGAGTTTCGCGGCGCCGTACGGGCTGATGGGATGGGTTGCGGTCGTCTCGCGAATCGGGAGATCGGTGGCGTCGCCGTAGATGGCGGCAGATGACGCGAACACGATCCGGCGGACGCCGTGGAGCCGCGCGGCCTCGGCGACATGATGCGTCGCCTGGACGTTGAGCGCGTAGTTGAGCTCCGGATTCGCGATGCTTTCCTGGACGCTGACCAACGCGGCCAGATGGATGATGGCATCGGGGCGAACGCGGGCCACGATGTCGTTCAACTGGCCGGCGGCAGCGACATCGCGCTCGACCAGAGCGAAGCGCGGAGACGCGAGTGCGGCGGCGAGGTTGGCGCGACGGCCGGTGCGGAAATTGTCGACTCCCGTCACGTCGTGGCCGGCGGCCAGCAATTGATCTGCGGTGTGACTGCCGATGAAGCCGGCGGCGCCGGTCACGAGGATATGAGCCATGTGGGCTGGTTTTTGCTAAAAAGGGCTGGCGAAAACAAGGGTGGACGCAAAGGTGGAGGCCGGCTCTCCGAAACCCCCTTTCCATGACTCAACTCCTTACGACTCAAAAACGCGTGCTCGCGGTGATTATGGGCGGCGGACGAGGCACGCGTTTGCATCCTCTCACGCTCGAGCGCTGCAAGCCCGCGGTGCCGCTGGCCGGCAAGTACCGCCTCGTCGATATTCCGATCAGCAACTGTCTCAACAGTGACATCAACCGGATGTTCCTGCTGACGCAGTTCCAGACCGCCTCGCTGCACCGCCACGTGCAGAGCACGTATCACTTCGATCCGTTCGGCGGTGGCTTCGTCGACATTCTCGCGGCCGAGCAGACCGAGAAGGGCTCGGACTGGTATCAGGGCACCGCGGACGCCGTCCGCCGGAATCTCCTGCATTTCCGCGCGTTCCCGCACGACCTCGTGCTGATCCTTTCGGGCGACCAGCTGTACCGGATGGATTTCCGGAAAATCATTGAGGAGCATCTCGCGAACAACGCGGACGTCACGATCTCCACGATTCCGTTCCCGGTGTCGAAGGTCGAAGGCCTCGGGCTCACCCAAGTGAACGACGATCTATCGATCGCACGTTTCGTGGAGAAGCCGAAGGATCCGGCCGTCATCGACAGCCTCGCGATCAGTCCGAAGCTGCAGGCGATGCTCGAGACGAAGTCGACCGAGAAACAGTGCCTGGCGTCGATGGGCATCTACGTGTTCAACCGGCAGGTGCTGGCGGACGCGCTGGACAACACGATGAAGGATTTCGGCAAGGAGGTCATTCCCGGGCTGCTCGGGAAGAAGAAACTCTTCGCCCATATCTTCGAGGGTTACTGGGAGGACATCGGAACCGTGCGGGCGTTCTTCGAGGCGAATCTCGCGCTCGCGCAGCCGTTGCCGCCCTTCAATTTCTTCGAGCCGTCGGCGCCGATTTACACCCAGGATCGTTATCTCCCGGCGTCGAAGCTCAACAAGTGCGCCATCGATCACGTCGTGATCGGCGACGGTTCGATCCTGACCGACTCCTCGCTCAAGCACTGCGTGCTCGGCATTCGTTCGTACATCGGCGAAGGCAGTTATCTCGAAGACACCATCGTGATGGGGGCCGACTACTATGAGACCGAACTCCAGATGGCGGCGAATCTGGCGCAGGGCCGACCGCATCTTGGTGTCGGCCGGAACTGCCGGGTGAAGGGCGCCATCATCGACAAGAACACCCGCATCGGCGACGGCTGCGTGCTGTCGGCGGACGGCAAGGCTGACGGCACCTACGCCAACGGGCTCGTGATTGTGCGCGATGGCGTGCTCGTGGTGGCGAAGAACGCCGTGCTGCCCCCGGGAACGATCGTCTGATCGTTCCCCTTAGGTCCGGGCCGTGGCCTTCGGCGTGCGCGTAATAATCAGCACGCCCGCCACGATGAGGAACACAGAGTAGAACGTGCCGCGACTCACGCCGAGCAGCAGCGAGGCGTCGGGTTCGCGGAAGAGTTCGCCGATCATGCGCAGGGCGGAGTAGGCGATGAGAAACTCGCCGCTCAGCCGGCCGGGTTGGGCGCGTGCGACGTCGGTGCGCCAGAAACGCCACTGCATGAGCGCGAGCAGCACGACGCCTTCGAGCGCGGCCTCGTAGAGCTGCGACGGATGACGTGGCAGAATGAGATGCAGCGGCTGCCCCGGCGCGGCGCTCTGCGGAAAAATGACGGCCCAGGGGACGTCGGCGATTTTGCCGTAGAGTTCACCGTTGATGAAATTGGCGATGCGACCGAAGAGCAGGCCCGCAGGCGTGACTGTCACGATCAGGTCGCTCACCCGGAAAAGCGTCACGGTGCGTTTGCGCGCCCACCAGGCCATCGCGATCAATACGCCGAGAAAGCCGCCGTGGCTGGCCATCCCGCCTTCCCACACCCGGAAGATCGCCATCGGATCGGACCGCACCGAGTCCATTTGGTAGAGCGCGAAATAACCCAGCCGACCGCCGAGCAGCACGCCGGCGACGATGTAGGTCATGAGGTCGATGATGGCGCCGAGATCGAACGGCGAGCGGCCTGCCTTGTGGTAGCGGAAGAGCAGCCACGCGGCCGCGACAAAACCCGCGAGATAGGCCAGACCGTAGTAGCGAATGCCGACCCCGTCGGAGAATTCGATGAAGAACGGATCCCAGGTGTGAACCCAATACGCGAGCGGCATGGGGGATTCTTGGGCCCGGTCGGGCGCGACGCGCAATGCAGAAGCAACGCGGCCCGCCGCGGTCGATTCCGCGCGCGGGTGCAAATCAGCCTTGCGGCACGGCTGGGCGGGCGCGCTATGCTGAACGCATGAGTGACCTCAAACGCACGCCCCTCCGCGATTTTCATGCGGCGCACGGCGCCCGGCTCGTCGACTTCGCCGGTTGGGAAATGCCCGTGCAGTACCGCAGCATCCTCGAGGAGCACAAGGCCGTGCGCCGGACCGCCGGCCTCTTCGACGTCAGCCACATGGGCGAGGTCGACGTGCGCGGGCCCGAAGCCGGGCGTTTCCTGAATCACCTCGTCACGAATGACGTCGCGAAGCTTTTTCCCGGGCGCGTGCTGTATTCGCCGATGTGCTACCCGAGCGGCGGCGTGGTCGACGATCTGCTCGTCTACATGCGTGGCGCGGACGATTATTTTCTCTGCATCAACGCCGGCAACATCGACAAGGATCTCGCGTGGATCCGCGAGCAGGCCGCACGCTTCAACGTCACGATCACCGATCGCTGCGCCGACTACGCGCTGCTCGCGATCCAGGGCCCGAAGGCCGCCGCGATCGTGCAATCGCTCAGCGGCGCGAAGCTGGGCCTGGTGAAATATTATCACTTCAGCGAGGCGACGGTCGCCGGCGTGCATTGCATCGCGAGCCGCACCGGCTACACCGGCGAAGACGGCTTTGAGCTGTATCACGCCGCCGGTGACGCCGTGGCTTTGGCAACCGCGCTGCTCGCGGCGGGCCAGCCGCATGGACTCGAACTGGCGGGACTCGGCGCGCGCGACAGTCTGCGGCTTGAGGCGGGTTATCCCCTTTACGGTCACGAAATCACGGCGGACATCTCGCCGCTGACGGCCGGACTGGGCTGGACGGTGAAACTCGACAAGGGCGCGGACTTCATCGGCCGGGCCGCCTTGGTCGAGGAAAAGCAAAAGGGCGGGGCGAACAAAGTCGTTTTCTTCAAGACGGGCGATCGCCGCATCGTGCGCGCGGATACGCCGGTACTGGGCGCGGCCGGCACACCGGTGGGCCGCGTGCTGTCGGGCACGCTCTCGCCGCTGCTCAACGAGGCCATCGGTTCGGCGCTGGTGGAAAGCGTCCACGCCGCAGCGCCGTTGGCCGTCGACATCCGCGGCACCCGGCTCGCACTGCAGATCGTGAAGCCACCTTTCGTCGAACTGAAAAAAGTCTAGGAGCGTGCTTGCACGCCCGACTCCGAACGCTGAAATCGCGCCGGTCCCGCCTCGTTCCGTCCGATTCTCTTTTCCCCTTTCATGAGCACCATTCCCGCCGATCTCCGTTTCGCCAAATCGCATGAGTGGCTGCGGCTGGAAAGCGACGGCACGGCCACGATCGGCATCACGGACTACGCCCAAAATTCGCTCGGCGACATCACCTACGTGCAGGTGCCCAAGGTCGGCGCGACGTTCAAGGCCGGCGAAACGTTCGGCGTGGTGGAATCCGTCAAGGCCGCGAGCGATCTCTATGCGCCGGTCGGTGGCACGGTGGTGGCGGTCAACGCCGCACTCGACGCTGCTCCGGAAACCGTGAATCGCGCGCCGTACAGCGACGGATGGATGATCCGCGTGAAGCTGAGCGATGCGGCGGCGGCTGGGGCGTTGCTTGATGCGGCCGCCTACGGGCAGTTGGTCGGTTAAGCGAGGTCTGAGTCAGACGCCCTGGAGTGCCGGAAGTGATCGGCGGGCGCTGCGAGCAAAGAGGAACGCGCGCAAGTGCGGCCGCGTTTGGAGCGATTTTTGCGTCAGGAGAAACGAGGGAGGCGAGGGGCGGCAGAGAATGATAAATCCGCCTTGCACTTTGCTTCCGCGGCGTTTCGCTCGGCGCTCGGTTAACGGAGAGGTGGCTGAGTGGTCGATAGCGGCGCTTTGCTAAAGCGTTGTACGGGTAACACCGTACCGGGGGTTCGAATCCCCCCCTCTCCGCCAGCCTTCGCCAAGCCTACGGCTGGCAGGCCAGCTTACCGGTTCGACCTCTGTCCATAGGCGAAGGCTGCCCGCCGTAGGCTCGGCGAAGGGGGGCCGCCCAGCGACTCACTGCACGACGCGAGAGCTTTCTGATCTCAGCCGTAACCCAGCGAAATGTTTGAAATGGGTCCGAATGCGGCCAGAAATGGGTGCGTGAACGTTTATGGCTAGGTGACCGGGGCGGTTGACAGTGGCCCGCTCGAGCAATCAAGTTAGATAGGTAGCTCACCCCAGATTCCCCAATGAATGCTCCTGCTCTCCGCGGCCTCGCCATACTCGCTTTGCTCTGCCTTCTCCCGCGCGCCGGCGCGTTAACCGTAACTCAGCAATCCACAGATTCATTTTACAACTCAACGACGGGCTTCATTTTGACGTCGGGGACCACCTGGAAGCCATTTCTCCCTGATCCTGCGCTTACACTGCAAGCCATCTACGTGAGCGCCGAAATCTCCGTTACCGTCGAACAGAATGGCCTGAATTTGTACGGCCAACCGTTTACATATACGCCAAGTGTGAGCGCAGGGATCAACGCGTTTGTCGTAGGCCCGGCTGTCTCTGGCTTTACCCTGATTAGTGTCACTGAAAGTTTTTCTGAGAATCAAATTACCCTGCAAGTTGGGCAAGGGCACTCGACGAGCCACACGTTCCTAAGCTTTTTCAACTACGCTCCTTTGAGCCAATCGGTATGGAATCTGTTCTCTCCGGGGAATCCACCGACTGCGTTAAATCTTTCGATCTTAGCTGCAGGATCAAATCCATCTTTTGGCGCTGTAACAACGTCCGGGCAAATAGCCTGGACTCTGAGCTATCAGTACGGTGTACCCGACGTTGGTTCTTCAATCACCTTTTCCGCTATTGCGGTCGGCCTGTGCTTTTTGGTTCATTTCCGCAATATTCGCGGCCGCCAAACTCTGTAAGACGAGGCTGATCCACCGCCGAGGTAGTTGGAGTTCCCGTTGAGATACCGATGCGCAGCCGGGAGGTCGTCCTCCTCTGGTTCAGCTCCCCGCGCCGTGTCGTAGATGGGCCACGGCTTGTTGCCGAACCAGGCGGGCTTGCTCGAACGGAAAAGTGAAGCGGCAATCGTGTTTGCCCCGATGTCGCTTTCTCCGGTCGCGTAACCGGTCACGCCGCTCGCGGATGAGAGGTAGTAATTACGAATCTTATACGCCCCCTCGGCGACATCCTGGTCTAGCTCTTGGTAGCTGGAATTGTTTGGGTAGACCGTAATCGCCGTGCCGTTGGTCGGTAAATTTACAGCCTCACCTTCATTGCCGGGATTGCGAACATTGGTGACGGAATAGTTGCTCCCTGACTCTGAGCCCTGCGTGGGTGTCGCAAGAGCCACTCCGCCAGACCACCCGATATAAATTGCCCCTTGAGCGTTCTCGGCGTGCGCCTGAAAGCCGCCTGTGCCGCCCATAACGGCCATGGTAAGAACGCCGGCGGAAGTCCCACCGCCTGACGCGACGGTGCCCGTCCAGGTGCGTGGCGCCTTCGCATCCGGGTCCCACGCGACCCACCAATCGCCCGCGGTCGGTTTTGCTGTCCCGTATGAGTTGTTGTTACCGATGTTCGGTGTTCCCCACGCAGCGTAGAAATTTTGCGCTGTGATGTTCAGTGTGCTCTTGCCGAGAAAATTCCTCACCAACGACGCCTTATAGGTGAGCCGCTTCAGCTCGATGGCTCCTATGAGTCCAGTGGGATTGGCATCAGTCGGGTAATACGCCGTCAGCCAATTCCCGAAGATGGCGTCATAGAGCGACCCGCCGAAGTAGCCGTCGGACTTGACTTGAGGAACCATATTTCCCTCGTACAAATTGTGATAGTTCGTCGCTCCGTGGTTGATATTAAACACCGCCCTCTCCGCGTAATTGAAGGCGAACACGGACGCGTGCGTGGAGTAGTTTACTTCGATTGCCGGTGTGACGCCGACGAAAGCGTTGTCTTCAACCAGCCCCGAACTCGACCACTCAACCAAGAGACCGGAAGTGCCGGGGTTTCCCACAACCTGCGCCTCGTTGACGAGGCACTCACGCATTTCGTAATTCTTGCAGGTGTGGAAGTATACGCCGAACCGAGCGACGTTCTTAATCTCCACCCGGTAGAGCCACGGCTGAGTAACGTCGCTAAACCAGATGCCAAAGAGTGCGCTACCATTGTGCAGGGCTTCGTCAATGGTCAGGTTGGCCATTCCGATTTGTCCGTAGGTTAGCTGACCTGCACGAGCGTAGCCATCGGCCCCCGGTGGAACTGCAAAGATGATTGGCTTGTCGAAGTAGACGGTCTTCGTTCCGTAGTTGATAGACGTGACTGTCGCCAAGTGCATCCGCGAATATGAGTTCGCCCGAAACTGCATAGTGAACGGGTAGTCCCCCGCTTCAATCTGCGTGCGGTCCATGTTATCCGAAAGGAAGATAGCGATTGTCTTGCCGACGATAAAGTCATCGACAAGGTCAAGAGTGACTGAAGTGGAGCCTGTAGTCAGCCCGGAAGTGATGTCGTCCTGCGCGCCGTTGGGGTTTGATAGGCTTGTCCCGATACCGATCATGACCGCGGTCTGGCCACCATGATTAATCTTGAAAGTGGTGACTCCCATCCCGGCACCGTAGAGATCACAGTTCAGCGTAATCGTGTCCGTGATATTGTAGATGCCCGCGGGCGCATAGACGTAGCCGCTGCCGTTCGTGATGCGGGCAGCGTTCGCCGCACCGATAGCGGCCTGTGACGCAGTCACGCCCGTCGGATCTGCGCCGTAGTCCACGATACTGAATGCCGGCCCGGTAGGGTTGATCGGCATCGGGGTGATGTTTCCGACGCCGACCGTACTTGCATCGTTCACAACGCCAACAGTCCACGGGAGCGTGTGCGGAGCAGGTGGCAACGCTGCACCGAACGCCGACAGCGCGAGCACGAGGAAAAAGAAAATGCGTGCAGTCATGTTCGTACTTATTGGCGCCCGGCACCGTAAATAGCTGTGGCGTCCGCACCACTCAGCTCGGTGCTATAGACACGGGCGTCGTCTACTGTTTCGCCCACGATGCCGATGTACAAAGTTCCGTTCAGTAAGTTGTTATTACCAGCCTTGCCGTCGGACGTGAATGCAGGCGTCTGTGCGCTCCCATCCACGTAGGCCTTGATGTCCCCGGACACTGTAGAGTTGTCCAAGACTATCACGAAGTGGTGCCATGCCCCGGTTGATAGTCCTGAGACAGTGAACTGCTCCTCCCGTCCTCCGCCAGAATCATACAGCACAACATTAAGGGTACCGAACTGTTCATAAATGTGCCAAGAGCCGCCTCCTCCAGCACCATACTGGTTGGTGGCTATCACCCGCGCTGACCCGCTGCTCCACGTCGAAGAGTTAAGCCAGAAGGACATACTGATCGTCTTGATCCCGTAAGTGAGCGAGGAGGAACTGGACGCCTGAGCAGCGCCGTCAAGCAGAACGCTTCCGCCACTCTGCGTGCCGTCTGTTGTTCCGTTGGGACCAACATCCGCCGTGAGGGTCGCGCCGGAGGCGTTCATCTTCCACCAAAGGAGATCCGGTGTTGGCCCTCCACCGCCCCCGGCACCGCCGCGATGCACCACGCGGTTGCCCGCACCAAGCCACGCGAAGAACACGAAGACGAAGAAAACGATAATTTTCTTAGTCATAGGTCCCCCAGATTTCGACGAACATGTGCGCTGTCGTGCCGGACTTTGAGGAGAGTTCGACCCAAACGAAGGAGTTTGCCGGGATCGTGCCGTCGGAGAGTGTGCCGTCATCCTCAGTGCCGGTCGTCGAACTCGTGACCGTCAAGGCCTCGATGGTCGTGCCGCTTGTGCGATTGGTCCCGTGCTTGAAGGTGGCGACGATACTCGGCGACGACAAGCCGGAGCCCTCGTGATTGCCCGTGATCTTTGTGACCGTGAATGCGGCCGGCAGGCGTGTGATCGTGTAGCTCAGGCCGTCTGCGACTGTGTCGAGCGTGAGGGACAGCCGCTGAATGTTCGTCGTCTTCGTGACGACATCGGTTCCCACGTCGAACACCGGATCGCCGCCCGCTCCGGTGCCGTTCGTGACCGTCACGCGGTTCGATGTCCCGGTCAGCGTGCGGCCATTCACAGGCACGCCACCGGACGATACCGGCAGGAAGCCCGCCGAGCTCACGTTGTCGATCACGTCTGGCTTGCCGTCGTCGTCCGTGTCGCCGATGTGCAGCTGGTCGTAAATCGAGTTCTTCGAGAATGCAGTCGTCGTGGCGCCGTTGGCGGCGGAACTATAGGCCGTGTCGCTGACGTCGGTCTGCGCGTTCGAGAGCGCCCGGACGGTGGTGCCACCGTCGATGGTGTAGAGCGTCACGATCGTTTCGGATGCGGCCGCTGTCGAAATCGTCGGCGCGTTGCTGGTGACGCCGGACCAATCGATCACGCGGCTCCCGGTGCCGTCCTGGATAATGGTCAGTACGATCGCGCGGACGGTTGACCATGAGGTCACGGTGAGCGCACAGCTGGCTGAATTGAGCGTGAGCTTGTGGTTGCCGGTGGCGGCGCTGATCGCGAGTGCCGATCCGGCGTTCCCATGGTCCGTCAGATTGTCCAAACCGATATTCGCTCGCACCGTTGCCACGTTCGCGAAATCGGAGCCATTCGCCGATTTCTGGGCCGCACCCACGATGCGCGAGTCGTCGCCCGCCGCGACGGTGCCGGAGGTCGTGCCGACGTTGCGCGTGGCCGCGTTGCCCGCATCGGAGATCGTCGCCATCGCCTGCTGGCCCGTGTGATTTGCCCGGTTCTTCAGGTTGCCATCCGTGTCGTTCGCCGTCGCTCCGCTGGCCACACCATCGAGCTTCGTTTTGTCCGCGGCCGACATGTACCCCGCGGCGCTCGTCGTCGCGTTGGAGTGGCTGTGGTCGCCCGCGGCGACGTTGCTGGAACCCGTTCCGGTGTTCTTCCCGGCCGCGTCGCCTGCATCGGAGAGTTTCGAAATCGGGATCTGAGGAATGTCGCCGGCCACCAGGCGCCGGTAATCGCCGACGCCGGATCCACTCGCCGGGCCCGCCCAGACGTAGTTCTGCGTGGTACTCGCCAAGCTGAAGGTGAAGGCCGGCGTGCTCGTCGAGTTGGCGACCGACACCGTCGCCAAGCCGCTGATGTTGCCCGAGGACACGGCGGTCACGGTTCCGCTGCCGCCGCCGGTGCCATCATCCGAACCGTCGGCAAACCCGGCCGGTACGTTCATGAGCTGCGACCAATCCACTTTGCCGCCGGAGTTCACGCCACCCGAATTGACGGCGACCAGGCCTGCAGCCGAGGCCGCGCCTGTGATTCGTGAGTCGTCACCTGCAGCGACAGTGCCCGCCGTCGTGCCCGTGTTTTTTCCCGCCGCGTCGCCGGCGTCGGAAATCTTCGAACGCGGGATCTGCGGAATATCGCCGGCCACCAGAAGCCGGTAGTCGCCGGCGCCGGATCCGCTCGTCGGTCCCGCCCAAACGTAATTTTGCGTGGTGCTCGCCAGGCTGAACGTGAAGGCCGGCGTGCTCGTCGAGTTGGCAATCGAGACCGTCGCCAGGCCGCTGATGTTGCCCGAGGACACGGCGGTCACCGTTCCGCTCCCGCCACCGCCGCCGCCCAAGCCGTTGACGGTTGCTGCGGGATCCACGGTCAGTGTGCCGCCCGGCCCGATCACAAGCGTTCCTTCAATGGTCCAGGTGGCCCCGGATTTTAGGCGGTTCAGCGCACCGGAAAGGCTCAGGTCGCGAAGAGCCGTGGCCGCGCCGGCGACACACGTCGACAGCACGATGCAGAGAGACAAGCGCAGCAGTTTCATGGGCATTAAAGGATCGCAAGCCAACCGAACCGGTAGTCGCCGAGGACAGCGTCGCCGGGAATCGCATCGCCCAGGTCGACGGTGAATCCGGCTGCGGTGACCTGGTCGTAATTCACCGTCACTGAAATGGCTGGCGCGCCAGCCTTCTTCATCGCCCAAGCGTGTACCGTGGTGGGCGCGACAGCGAAGGCGGTCGCAAACGCAACGGGCACGCCCTCGAAATTCCCGGCGGCGAGATTCTTCGTGCCGCGCTTCAAAATGGCTGTGTCGGTGCCGCTCGTGAGGAGCGCGGCGGCCGCCGGGTACGCTGGCGTTGCCGGCGCCGGATCGGTCTCGTTCGTGTAGACCCCTTTGTTGACACGCGCCACAAACTGACGAGTTCGCCGTTTGCTGTTGCTGCTGTTCTGCACTTCCACGTCCACCGAGCAAAGAATCGCCGACTCCTCTCCAAATGCATCGCGAAGCGCGGTCGGCGTCAGGTCCAGATCTGCCTCGTAGTGCATTCCGTCCCCGTTATCCACGGCGACGAATCCAGTCGCGCTGAAGAGCAACGTCGCTGCGGATGCCTTGAGCTTGCCGGCAATTACCATCACCTCTCCCACGGCAAGTGTTTGCAGCGTCGGCGTGGTCCCGGCCGGGCCGGGCTGTACCAGCCACACGCGGACCAGGTGTTTGTCGCCCGATACCAAGATCGGCCTCTCGGCAGGCTGCAGGGTCGATTTCGAAGCGAGCAGCACAAAGTCGGGTGAGCTGCCGATGTTGAGGAAGAGGTCGATCGCGCGGTCCCAGGACATGTGAGCCGCCAGCGTACCGGAGCGCCCGCAATCCAGCCAAAGGGCGTGGGGCGGATGGGGAGCGTGGCGCGGCTATCTGCGGCGCTTGGGACGGCGCCGGATCGGGTTCAGGACGTCGGGAACTACGTTGTTGAGATAGGCCTGACGTTGGCCACATCCGGCGCAATTCTTCAGGTCGGTGCCGGCAACGAAGTCGACTGCCGCGGTGATCGGCTGTGCCATCATCGCCACTGCATCGCCAAGCCCAAGAGTGCGCGGAGCGCGGGGATTGGCGGTCCAGCGTGGCGGCTTGAGAGGACATGACGCCTCCGCGTTTTGGATTTCGATTTTCCCCGCGACATATTCAGCGCAGCGCGTGGGGCACGAAACGCAGAGATTGCGTCTGAGATCCACATGAATGCGAGGGAGGGTGTTCATGCCACAGTTATCGTCCAGCTACTGGTGCCGCCCACCGAGGCACAGTCGGGAATCACGACGAGCCGCACGGCGCCCACGAAGAAGAGCGTTAGGAGGAAACCGTTCGATCCCGTCACGCACCCAGTATCGAAGAGCAGAGTTCCGCCCTGCCAGACCTGGAACTGGTCTGCGATCGTGAAGGCATTAAAGTTGAACCCGTGCGTCGCTACATCCTGCGAATAGACCTCGATGTCGAGAGCACCGCTTCCGCTCAGGCTGAACCCACGGAGCGGCTGCAGCGCAGAGCCGCTCGCCACTGCGCTGAAGCCGCTGGATCCGCTCGAGTAATTGGCCGCCTTGATCCAGTAGTAGTAGGTCGTCTCTGGAGTCACTCCAGTGTCATCCCAGCTCGTGCCGGAGACTGCTCCGTTGACCAAAGTGGCCGTGGACGAATTGTTCACGGTATTGCGATATACCTCGAAGTAGTCGGCTCCGAACGAAGGGTCCCAGGATACGTGAATATAGGCGACTACCGTGGTTGAGGCAGCGACGTTGTCCGGGGCCGCCGGAGTATCAAATGGCCTGATGCCCGTGTCTGGTGAGCCAGCGTTGCTCACTATCAGATTCTTCAAGGAAACGACCCAATACCAGTAGGTGGTCCCGGGCACTACATCCGTGTCGTCGAACGAAGTCGCCGCTGTATCGCCGAGAAATGCGGCGGCGCCAAAGCTATTGCTGGTGTGGCGGTAGACCTTGTACGAATCGGCCTGACTATTCGCGGCCCAGGAGACCTGAATTTTAGTCGTGTCCGAGTCGCTCGCCACGACGGAACTCGTATCGCTGGGAGCCAAGGCGTAGCCGAAATCACTCGAAGAAAATCCGCTCGTGCCTGCCGTATTGGTGGCTTTGACGAAGTAGTAGTAGGCACCGGTGTCCGGTACCGCCAAATCCTCAAAATCAGAACTGGTGATTCCTGAATCGAGCAGCGTGGCCCCCGTCGTGGTGTTCGAAGAGTTCCGATACACGGAGTAGGAATCCGCTCCGTTCGGTGTCCAGGACACCACGACCTTGCCGACGTGGGCGCCATCCGTCGCCGAGACGTCGGTCGGGGCCGCCGGGGGGCCCGGGATGTATCCGACCGCCGGACCACCGGGATCACTATTGATGCTGTTGACTGTGGCGATGACCCAATAGTAGTAGTCATCGCCAGCGGACGTGCCGAAATGATCGACGCTTACTTGGGGCGAAACCGTAATGGTCAGCAGGCTGGCTGTCGCGAAATTGTTGACCGTGTTGTAAAAGACGAAGTATCCGCCGGCTCCCGAAATTGCATCCCACGAGATCGTGATTCGGTCCAAAAGATCGATTGTAGCATCGACGGAAGGAGCGGTTGGAATCGCCGTATAGCCGCTATCCGAAGCGCTGAAGGGCGACGGCGTACTGCCTTTGACGGCCTTTACCCAATAGTAGTAATCCTCGTCTCTGACGACCGTCAGGTCGTCGTAGGAGAGCGCAGTAAGACCGCTCGCGATCATCGTCGCCGTACTCGAGTTGTTGACCGTGTTTCGCCAGACTTGATAGGAGTCCGCATAGGTGACTGCGCTCCAGTAGACGCCGACATCACCAATCCAGTCGCCATCCGTCGCCACCACTCCAGTCGGCGCCTTGATTTGTGCGGCGCCGTGATCGGATGCTGAAAATCCGCTGGTGCCCGTCCCATTCGTTGCTTTGAACCAATAGTAGTAGTCCGTCTCGGGCACACCTGACGTATCGTCGTAGGAAGGCGTGCTGAGCCCGGTCGCGATCTGCGTGGCGCCGCCGCTGGTATTTGAGGTGTTGCGCCAAACGGAGTAACTGGTGGCGAATGCGCTGGCATCGGCCGTCACGGTCACCTTGCCAACGCCGCGCGTTGCCACGACGTTCGCCGGCGCCGCCGGAATCGGAGCGTGCGTCGTGTCGGAGGCGACGGTTGAAAACGCGCTCGTGCCGGTGTCGTTCACCGCCTTGATCCAGTAGTAGTAGGTGACGCCGCCACCGAGGCCTCCGTCCAAATATGATAGCGCGCCAGTCGTCGCGATGTTGGTGGCGGTGCTGGAATTGTTGACCGTGTTTCGCCATACCTCGTACCACTGCGCTCGTGCTGCGGCGCTCCAGTCTACGGTAATCTCGTAGTCCGTTTCGCTCGCTTCGGCGGTGACTCCGGCTGGGACGGCAGGTGTCGCCGCGGCGGCGTACCCACCCGCCGCGTGACTCGGAAGACTAAAGTTTCCCGTGCCGTCCTTGGCCACGACCCAGTAGACGTAGAAGGTCTCTGCCGCTGGAGGAGCATCGCTGTACGTGAGGCTCGAAGTGGTCGAACCGATGAGCGTCGCAGCACCGAAATTCTCGGCCGTGTTGCGATAGATGTCGTATCCTGACGCGCCAGCGACAGCCGACCAGTCGAGCGTGATTGAGTTCGTCGTGGAGAGCGATGCGACGACCCCCGCCGGAGGGAGCAGCTTTTTTCCTCCCACAATTCCACCGGTGGACGCACTGAATCCGCTCGTTCCCGCCGGGTTCACGGTCTTCAGCCAATAGTAGTAGGTCGTCCCTTCCGCGGCTGTGGCATCTTCGTAGACGTTGCCGATCACGTCGGCGATCTTGGATGCGCTGCCCGTCGTGTTGGTCGTGGATCGCCAAACCTCGTACGAGGTGGCGTCGCGACCGATCGTCCATGTTAGCTTGATCATGAGACGACGAAAGAGATCTCAGCCGGAGCGTCCGGAGCCGCTGCGGAATCGCACGAGCGCAAGACGGCAGTGATGCGAAACTTTCCGTTTGCCTGCGGTTCCGGCATCTCGAACCACGGGGTGAGCGGCCACGTCGTATCGTCTTCCGGATCGTAGGAACCTGGCACGACTTCGTCCCAACGCCACTTGTTCTGATCGTCAAAAATTTCAGGGGTGCCGTCGACGAAGTCATTCTCACCCGCGTCCCATACCAGCGGAATCCAGCTGATCGTCCAGCTGATGCTATAGCTGCCCGCGTCCGGCACCTTGAATTTCCAGCGGTAACGCATCTTGCGCAGGAGGAGTCCGATCAGGTCATCCGGTGCGACTCCTCCTGGTGCCACAATCTCACGGCGCTGCGCATGCGCGCCGAAGTTGGACGGGCTCGATCCACCACCCACACCGGACCAAGCTGCTGACCTGACGGCTTCCTTTATCTCCTGCAGCACATCTGCGACGACGATCGGGTTGAGCAAATGCTCGAATCCACCAGCCACGACCAGCTCGGACGTGACCGAATCATAAAGCGAAATTCCCTGAATCAGAATGTTGCTGATCGAGGTGTGCCAGGGGAAATCGTAGAAGCTGAGGAAACCGTCGTTGCACGAATCCGACCCGGCGACGACGTACGCATCTCCAGGTGGAAATGTGGGATTGCCCGCGTAGCCGCGAGAAAAGCAAAGCCCATTCTGACTCAGACCCAGCGGCAGGTACGAACAGTGGACTCTATTTTTTGTGATGACGGCTGAGCCGTGCTGTCCGGACCAGCCCCTCGAGATCGAGGTTCGAAAGTAGGTGGCCGCGGTGTCGAATCCCGGATAACCGTAGATCTCGGCGATTTTCTCGCTCACCTGGTACTCCATGACAGGCACCGGGCACGCTGGCTCGGCGCAGCACCCACAGTCGGCGAACCCGGGTACGAAGAATATCGATTCCATCGCTCACACGCTGCCAAAAAGGTGGACATCCTCACCGCACATCAGGTGCTGGAGTGATCCGGACACTGCTTGGTTGATCGCCGTGACGGCGCTGCTGGCGACGGTCACGGTCGCCAGCGTGATGTACCCGTGGGTCGCATCGGCGGCCGGCAACGTCGTGTCGTTGTGGATACTGGCGGACGTAATGAGCCCGGTTCCGTCGACGACGACCGCGAGGTAGACGATGCCGCTCGCGACCGTCAGGACCGGGGGCGTTGCGTCGTCCAGGGCGGTCCCACCGATTGTGGGGGTGATGCTGTTCACCTGGCCGAACTGCACGGCGACCTTGGCGGTCGTCTCGGTGGTGGCATCCGTCACCAGAAACGGATGACCGATTTGTGCAGCAATTCTGGATACCGCTTCCGCCGCCTCGAACACCGTGCCGCCGGCGTACTCACGCACGCGCACGCCGGGCCCTGATCGAGGCGTGATCGCGCGGAGGTATCGAACGACTTGCGCGGCCCAGGCGCCGTCGAGCTTGTCTCCGGGGCGTGGCTCGCGCGGGAGTTGCATTGTCAGATGACGCCGGTGTAGAGATCGGCGTCGATCTCCTTGGCGCCGGTCCATTCTCTCACGCGCTCCCAGCCGGCAGCGGGTGCCTGGCGGATACCGCGATCGCCGGTCTGCAGCCATTGGTATCCCGAAGGAGCGCCGCTCACGGGAGCCGTCGTCGAGCGCTGGCCGCAATGTGACACCGTCGGCGCCGACGTTCCGCGCTCGGTCAGCCGAGCGACGGGCGCGGCCACCACATAGCTTTCGATCCCCTTTCGGAGCTTGCCGACGAAGTGTTTCGCGTTCGCGGAGCACGCATCGTAGTTTGCTGTGCTCGGTGAATCCTTCCACGTCTGGATCTTTCGCCTGTCATCATCAGTCAGCTCCTTGCTGCCGCCTGTCGTATAGAGGGAGTGCTGAATCAAGGGCCGTTCCAGCAAGGTCCAATCAACCTCCACCGTGGTGTTGTTCGCGATGAGCGTCACGCCGGCATCACCCTCGTTCGTATAGACGACGGTGAGCGTGCCCGCTCCGTCCTCGCCGGCGCCGTCCGGCTGACACTCCACCGAGTTCGCGTAAACCAGTTCGCCCGAGGGCTCGAAATCGAATGCGCCGAGCGTGATCGAGTCACCAGTGTCCGGACCGTAAGTACGCAGGTCGACGTACGGCCCGCGAAACACGAACGTGAGCGTGGATCCGCGTGCGCTGCGCTTGAATCGCGGATACGTGGGCGCGAGGAAGATTCCGCCAGAGCCCCGCCATTTGGAGTGAACGGTGGTGGGCATGTTTAGAGCCAGAGCGCCTGGCGGTCAGCCAGGCCCTGATCGATTCGTCCATTACGAGCGAGGATGCCCGCCATGATTTCCGTCGCACGCGCCGTCCGCCGTGCGTAGTCGACCGCCGGGCCGCCCGCGCCGCCGACAAAAAGACCGATTTTAGCCAGGCGGTCGGAATTTTGCTCAAATATTTTTCCGACCGACCCGTTCAAGGAGTTACCCTTCATGTCTCCCGGGCCTCCGCGGCCACTCTTGCCGTTCAGATTGTCCGAATTTTCGGCCACCGTCTTTCTGAACGGGGCGAGGAGAGCATCGAGTTCGGCGGCCACGGCATCGGCGACAGCCTTTCCGAACCCCGGTAGATCGTCCATCCCGGCAAGGTTCCGATCGATCTGGTTGTTCAATTGATCGCCGAACCCAACTTTGTCGGCGCGCGTTTGATCGGCGTACATTCCCTTCAGCTGACTCTTCGCCTGAATCAGATCCCGGAAAAACTCCCGAGAGACTTCCTTCGAAAGTCCGACGTTCGCCAACCCACGATTGATCGCCAGCGCGGCATCGAAGAATGCGATCTTCGCTTCCTGTGCGACGATTTGCAGAGCACGGCCGAAATCCTGAGCGATGACCTGGAACGGAGCCCGGAGATACGCCCAGACGATTTTCGCACTCCCTACTGCCGCATCGAGAAAGTTCGCCAGGTACACTTTCACTCCGCCCGACAACGCCACGCCCAAGGCTTCGGTGATCTTGCCCTGCTTGATGATCTCGATGATCGGCCCAATGAAATCCCGACCAGCCTTCAGTCCGATCGGCGTGAAATCCTTTTTCTCAAAATCGTCGAGCGTGCTGTCGAGCGCGGCCGCCACGCCCTCGGTCATGCCCACGAAAAACTGGTCTTTCTTGATTCTAAAATTCGCGAGCTGGTCGTTGATCTTTCCGAATCCCGCCGCGTTGCGTTCGAGCGTCGCCGGCAATGTGCCGAGCATTTTGGCAGCGCCCTCCAGGGCTGCCGGATCCTTGAGAAATGCGAGGGCCTCGGCGCCACTGCGGCCGAAGATCTGCATCGCGGCCTGCGCCTGCTCGGCAGGATTGTTCAGCCCACGGATGCCCGCGGCGATGGCGATAATCTGCTCGACTGGCTTCTTCGCTTTGAGCGCGTCAAGATCAAGTCCAAGTTGGGAAAAGATTTTCTTCGTCGGTTCTCCACTTTCGTTAATGCCCGTCAGCGCCTTTTGCATTTGCGCGATCAGTGGTCCCGCCGCTCCGGCGCCGGCGCCGGCGTTGTCCAGTGCCTGGCGCAAAACCACCAGCTCTGACACCGAGGCTCCGGTCTTGGTCGCCAGATCACCCAAGTCGTCGCCCAACGCCAACGCATCCTTTATTCCCGCGATTGCGCCCGCGACGCTTAGCGATGCACCGCCCAGTGCGGCCAATCCACTGAGCACCCCTCCAAGTTGACCGCGCACTTGCGACAGGGGGCCGAGAAAGGCTCCCGCGCTGAGACTCATGGTGGCGGCAAGATTCATGAAGAAACGCGTTCGTAGGCCGCGATCATTTCCTGCTCAACGTACGTCGGCCCCTTCGGGTCGTTGCCGTACCGGGCGCTGATTGCGGAGTAGAGCGCGAAGGCCGTGGCGAGCGGAACGCGCCAGAGCGCATATGTGAGGTGCCAGCCATACTCGTGCATCACCGTGTCGAGCAGGGTGAGCACCCAGCCTAGCCCGTTAGTGGCGCTGGGGGGACCGGCGTACGATCCGTTGTCCGCGAGGTCACCGGCGCCGTTTCCGCGGCGCTTTTTTTTTCGACGCGGGCGGCGCCGGTGCCTTCACCCGAGGACGCGGGAGAGTGGTTGCCACGATCTCCGCCGATCATGGTCGATTGAGCAGCGTGCATTTGCGCGCCCAGCGCGGTGCCGATCGCTCTCATCTCAGCCAGGGGGATTTTCGTCGCACAAAATTCCAACACGGCTTCGGAGAAAACCTCACGGCCCTTCTGCAACAGGTGGAGCACATCCTTCGCCGGGGTGTTAAAAACAAACAATGCCTCTGCGATTTGCTCGTTCGTTGGTTCGCCCGCGCCGGCGATGGCCAGCGGCGAGTCGATCTTCTGCAGCAGCAGGACGTGCCCCAACATGATCACCGGCAGCGTGACCCCGCCTACTTTGATTGCTTGCCCCAGGAGGGCCTCGCGAACCACGGCGGGTGTGCTGGCACTGGCGCGGTCGCGCGCGGCCGTCATGGCCGACATTTCGGCAGCGGAGAATGCCGCGGACGGCGGCAGGGGCGCCGCGGCGCGTTGACGAGTCTTCTTTCCCATAAGTGTCCCCGGGTGGTTGGCGGTTATCGGCCGCCACTCAAGGCGTCGACGCGATGGCGGAATACTTCGTGGCCTTCACGCGGTACTTCTGGACGTTTTTGTTCTCCCAGAGCTTCGTCACCGATTCGACCAGGGCATACGCGACGCCGCAGATCGTGATGCCATCGCCGCGGGCAATCGTGGGCGCCGAGGTCTTGATGATGGCCTCGAACTCGAGGTTGTGTTTGTCGTCGAAGAAAATGACGGCGACTGTCTGGCCCAGCTCGTCCTGCACCTCCATCTTTTCACCCGTCAGCTCGTCGCTGCCGGTTTGGACGATGCCGCTGCCCGTGCCGTTGTAGACACCGTTGGCGCCCCACAGCACCGAGCTGTCACCGCGAATTACAGGATTGTTGGTAGATGCACCCATGGCGAAAAATCAGACGTCGTTGCGGTATTCCACCGGCGGAAGCGCGATGGTGAGTTCGAAATTGAGACGGTAGCCGGCCAGCGGCAGGCCGCTGTCGGGCAGCACGATCACGTCCGCGCTCTTGTAGAGCATGTACCGCGCGGTCGTTTCGTCCGGCCAGACATACGACCGGGCGCGGTCGCGAACGTCTGCCAGGAGCCGCAGGAGCGCAGCGCGATTGGCCGTGGCTTTGTGCAGCGCCTCGTCCGGCTTGGCTGTGAGACCGAGGTTCGCCGTGACGCCGAGGGAGATTTTTTGGGCGGCAAACACGCCGGCCTGCGGTTCGTCACCGGGATTGCTTTCACCGTCCCAGTGCAGCACCACGCGGAAACTCGCCGGCGACTCTGCCAGCAGCTCGAGGAAATGGAATGGATCGCGGGCGATGGAAAGTTCGCCCTTCTTCGCCCTGACCCACGGCTCGAGGTCGGCGCGCATCTCCGTGAGGATGGCGTCGGGAGTGTAGTAGTCGGCGCGGCTCACAGGGAGAAGAGAGCAGGAGGAAAGGAGAAGGAGGCTGACTCTGAGGAATCGGCGCATCAGATCGCGGCGCGCCCGCGCGCGGAAGTAGTCCGGGCCGGCTCGGTGATGGCGGACGCGCTCGGGCGTTCGCGCGCGGTCGTTGGCGTGAGCGGAGCGTCGCCCTTGGCGATCGCTTTCAGCAGCGCGCGAATTTCCGTCGCCTTCTTGGTCCACGGATTCTTGTCACCGTCGACTCCGCGGCGGCTGTAAAGTTTCTCGGCGACGAACTTCGTCGCGGCATCGACCACGATGGCCGGAATGGGATTCTGAAACGGGACGGTGAAGCGCTGGCCGAGGATGCCGTCGATTTCCGTCTGCGCGTTGCTGACGATCTGGTCGAAGAGTCCGGGGTCGGCCGCGCCGTCGCCGTCGTCATCCAGCGCTTGCGTGATGAACTGGGGCGGAACTTCGGCCACGAGGGTGGCCATGATGATGTAGGCGGGCATTGCGAAAAGAGGGAGCGGGTTGCCGGTGGGCTCAAAAGGGCCGCCCGGTGCGCGGGCAGCCCGATGAAATCACGCGGGAGTGGCTCAGGCGGCGTCGACGCCGGTGGAACCGTAGGCGAGTTCCGGCACGAGCGCGGCGACCGCGTAGCGGCCGTAGGCCTGGTGCAAATACTCCTGCTTGAGCATCACGCGCTCGCCGTTCGGATCGTCGATATGCTTGTACTCGGTCTCGACTTCGACCTGGTGCACGTACGGCTTCACGACCGCGCCTTCATCGTGGAGGAACCACATGTCCTCCGTGGCGGCGCCCGACAGGCGATTCCACACGTCAAGGCGGGCCTTGCCCTTGTTGACGTTGGTCTCGTTGTTGATGGTCGTCGCCACGAGAATCTTTTCGGCCGTCTCCTGCCACTTCGGCGAGACCGTCAGGACGAGCATCGGGTTGTCGTTGATCGGCTCACCCTCGGCGTCCTTGCGGCTCAGGATGCTTTCGACGGCAGTGACGAAGTTCGCTGCGGAAAGCTTCTTCGTGCCCTTGTTGCTGAACTTGGTCTTGCCGGCCTGCGGCTCGTGATTGGCGTCGAAGAAGAACTTGCCGGTGTAGCAGCGCTTCGTGAAGCCGCCGACCATGGCCGCCGCGAGCAGCTTGTCGGGGTGCCGACCGGCGCTCTGGCCCATGGCGGTGAAGAAACCGGTGTAGATGGACAGGCGGTCCCGTTCGAGTTCCGCGCGCTTGACTGCGACGGTGACTTCGAACTCCTCGTTCGCCACGGCGAACCCGTGTTCGACCATGTTCCGAATGTTCACGTCGCCGACAAGCTTGCGCATGCCGGGCAGAGCACCAAGCCAGCCGTAGGTTTCGTCTTTGCTTTGGGACGGCGCGCGGAAGGCGTATTCCGTGATGCGCTGTTTGCCCACGGAGGCGAGACCGCCCGTGTAGAGCTTGCGAAAGCCCTTGTTCGCGGAGGTGAGGGAGGCGGCAGTGATAATCATGGCGGGAAATCAGGTGAGAGTGTGGCGGTTACGGGTGGGGATGGGTTCAGCCGAAGAACGAGGCGTGAAGCGCGCGGACGTCGTCGCCGATCTTTTCGCCCTCCGCGACGGTCGCCGCATCGTTGGCGGAGGCGGCCATCGTTCCGTTCGTGCTGGTCAAGGTGGGCACGGCCTTCGGGCCGTAGAACGCAAAGCGGGTGTCGACCCAGACGCCGTCGCTATCCACCCCGGTGATGCGGCCGGCGGACACGCCGTTCGTCGAGGTCTCGGCGACCGTCTGGTCGTCTTCGACGACAGCCATCTTGCCGATGTCGTCGGCATCGACGGCGGCCGTGGCAGAGTTGTCGAATTTGAAACAGCCGAGCCGGATATTGATGCTGAGGTCGCCGGCGGCGCCGGCCGCGTTATCGACGGTCTCTTCCGCCCGGCCTACCACGCGAAGCCCGGCGGTGTCGCTAGCCGGTACTGCGCGGCCGTTGGCATCGCGCGCCACCAGCGTGCCGGCGTAGATCGTCGTCGTGGCGGCGACCGGCAGATAGACGAGGTCACCGGGGCGCGTATCCGTGTTACGGGCGGCGGTAGCGGCTGCGCCGAAGACGTGGCTCACCTTCGGGGCGAACATCAGATTGAAACCGACGAACACGCCGACGGCGGCGAGGGTGCCGCACGCCTGCTGCACGCACATCAGCCCGAAGGCGACGACGAGAACGGCGATGAGGCTCAGGGCAAGGAATCGGGCGGAGCGAAGCGACTTCATGGTTGGAAATGGGTGCGGAGTTGAGATGCGGAATGTGGGGCGGCGGAGGTCAGGCCTTGGCCCACTCCTCCTTGGAGATGCCGAGTTGCATGCGCACATCCTCGTCGGCGGCGCTCGCCGCGGCGGACATCACGCCGCTCGCCGAAAACGCCTTCAAGCCCTCGACCGTGCGCTGCGCGAGCGGCACCTGGTTCGGCTGCAGCTCGGCGACGAACGCGCGAAAGTCCTCGATCGGGAGCTTGCTCGCGCTGAGCGGCACTACCTTGCCGTCGCGGATGGCGAGGGCGGTGATGTGCTCCCGCTCCTGATCATCGATCCGCTTTTGCAGGGCGTTGAGCTGCGTCGAGAATGCCTGCACTCCCGTCTGGGCCGCAGCGGCATTGGTGGCGAAGGTCTTCGCGGCGGTGGCGATTTCGACGTCGGTGGCAGTGGCGCTGAGACCGAGAATGAGGCAGAGCAGTTCTTTGTGATTCATGGCGGTTGAATGGGTGGTGGGCGGGACGGCGCTGAGCGCGGCGAACTTTTCGGCCAGCAGACCGTCGACAGAAAAGACCTGGAGATCGGGCACGCTGCCGTTGCGGCAAAGCGCGACCGAGTGGCCGAGGATGACCTCACCCTTGGCGTTGAATTTGAGCGCCGGGCTGATGTCCGGATGGTGTCCGCCCAGCACGCTCCGCTCGCCCTCCGGCGTCCAACGCGTCGGCGTGAAATAGAGCCCCTCGCCTGGGACGACGCTGAACGCGCCGGTTGCGGCGATGGCGCGCGGCTCCTTCTCGGCGTTGTAGGCCTCAGTGCCGGGCAGCGTGTTGTGCTCGAAGTCGAGCGCCGGCTGATCGAAGCCGACCGCGATCTGGTTGCGCGGCAGTTCGCGCACCGTCGTGTCGTTGACGTAAAAGGTGACGCCCTTGGACGGCGCATCATTCCGGCCCCATTTCGCAACGAGCAACCGCTCCGGCAATTTCTTGCCGTCGGTCGTCGGAAGCGGAGCGCGGAAAGCGAAGAACATGGATGAGGTCGGCGGGTGAGTTCGAAGGCGCGATTGCGAAAGCGACACTAAACCCGAAATGGGTGCGTAACCGCCACGGGCCGTGGGGCGCGTGGGGAGAATGGCGCGCGAAATGCGTCCGCCCCGATCACACTTTCGTGAGCGCTTTTATCTTCGCCTCTCCAATCAACCGGATTTTTTCCTGCGCGGATTGGATCATCTTTCCACCGAGGAACGGGAAGAACGGACGCGCCGGCATGGTGACCTTCTTGGCCGTAACCAGATGGCCGCCGATCCTGAACGCGAGCGCAGGGGCATTCTTGGGGCGGATGATTCCGCCGAGTTGGTGGATCGCCGCTTGGATGCGATCGCTGCCCACCGTCACACTCGAATTGGTCAGCGACGTGATCCGTATCGACCGCACGAGTACCTGATTTTTCCGCAGCCGGGAGGGCTCGCTGCGGGAGAACGTTTTCCCGTCGGCGGAAATCGTGAGCTTGTTCATCCACGGCATCGGTCGAAGCGCGGGCTCGTTGAACGCGCGCCGCGTCAACGACTCGAGCTGCAGGCCCATGGCCTCGAGGATCGGCTTCTTGTTCTCGATGCCGCGGGCCAGCTTGGTCAGCGAGGGCGAGAGACGGTCGCGCAGTTGAACGCTCATGGGCTCATTCCCATTTCCACCGCTTGTACTGGAAGGCGGTGACAAGTTGCTCGGTGCGGTGATCGTAGATCACGACCATCGTTTGTTTCCGCCACCGCAGACGCCATGCGCTGGACCGGCGGCGGAGCGCGAGAAACAAGACCCCGGGTTTGTCCTCCTTGATCCGTTGCACCATCCAATCGATGTCGTGATCGAGAATCTCGAGACCGAACCGTTGGCGCACGCGCTTCTTGAAATGCCAGCGCTGATTTCCTTGGTGAAAGAGAAGACGCTCTTCGGCGTTGAGTCGGCGGCCCATGGGACGCCTATGAAAGCAGACCGCCCCCGGCACGGTCCAAGTGCGGCGGGGGCGGTGGGGAGCGTGGCGCGCGGAAGCGCTACCAGGAAATAAGAGGAGGGCTACACATCCGCACGAACAACTTGGTCAACTGGCGACGTCCATCACTCTCGAACGCGATGGCGACGACCACTGCACGGCCCGCGAACACGTGCGTCACCTCGTTGTCGTCGGTGATTCCACTATACACCTCCTCCCCGATCTTCGCCTCACACCGGGAATACCAGTAATCGAGGCAAATATCGTAAGGCAGCTGTGCACCAGAAGAGAGTGTGGCGACCTTCATTCTTTATCTTCCATATCGGCCGACTCGGGGTCGACGACATCTTCCACGCTTTCGAGGACCATCAGAACGGCGGCTTCCCGCGCCCAACCTTGTGCAACAAGGTCCGCGACCGCCTTCTGCTGCTCGGGGGGGAGTTCGATGTTGTTCATGCGATCCAGCCTTTCTTTTTGAAGACCTCGTCCATGGCGGCCGCAACCGGGGCGAAGTCCTGATCGCTCCACTGTATCATGGTGCCAAGCTCAGGTGCTTTCCGAATGATGTCGAGTTGGCGGAGAAGTTCGGCGTCGCCGCTCTTCGTGGCGACGTACTGCGCGTAGGACCGCGCCCAGACTTCGCGCGTGCGCAGGAAGTATTCCTTGCCTCGAATCTGGCGGCCGCCAGGAAGCCCGGCCGCGATTTGCTTGATCGCTGACGTTGCTCCTACCGCTGCCCGCCACTCCGCGAGATCGGGATGCGACTCTGACGCGAAGATCCCAGGGCGCCCGAGCGCGAAGAAGTCCAGCATGTGACCGGCTTCATGTGACGCAGTCATCTGCGGCCAGGGCCCGCTCGGCCTGACGGCGATCTCGAGATTGCGGGCATCGAAGTGCCCGTTGGCGCCCACGACCGGCCGGGCGGAGAGCGACATCTCTGGCAGCGTGCCGTCGTCGTGCACCCGATCAATGGCGTCGAGGGCGGCCTGCATGGCCGGCCGCGCGGTGGACCGGGACCCCTTCAGGTTGAAGACTCGGGAAACCGGCGAGCGAGTGGCGACCGGGGCTTCGACCGGAGCAGGCGCCGTCGGCGCAACAACTGGCGGCACCACGGCCGGCACCGGTCCGGCCGCCGCCCGGCGCGCGGCGCGCGGCGCGCGCTGCACAGGAGCGTTTACGAGCCACTCGTGCACTGAGCGCCCGTCCTCGAGCTTCTGATTGCGGGCGAACTTTTCGAACGCGTCGAATACTTCAGGCGAGTAGCGCTCCCGCAGCGTCTCCAGCGGAATGCGTAGATCGCCCGGCTGCCACGCGTAGCCTTCGCCGTCGCGCTTCTGCCGCGGACTGCGCACGTCGACGATTTGGTTCGGCCCGCGCACCAGCGTACCGTCGCTGTTCATCCGCGCGCGCTGCTGCTCGTTTAGAATCGAGCGCTGGTCGGCTGGCATCTGCGCATCCTCGTCCTGAATTTCCGCCATGTCGGCCTCGCTGAGCGGCACAACCGTGCACCTGCAGTTGAAGTCCCAAGGCGGAAAGTGCGTCCGCCAGAAGGGATCGTTGGCCGGTACGACCACGCCTTCCAGCGCCGCGTGCGAGTCGCGCACGCGATCGTCCTGCGCGGTCTGATAGCGCCAGTATGGAAAGACGTCGGTCTGGCGCTGCATCACTTCATACTGAGATGCGGCGTACGCCTGGTAGCCGTGCGTGCGCAGCAGCAGCTCGGCGCGACGCTGAGCGGCCATCTCCGCGGCCGCCGCGCGCTCCGACTCCGACATTAGGTCGCCCGCATCATTTTTCGCGCCGGGATCCGGACGGAGATACGGTGTGAGCGAATCGGCCAGTTCACGCTTGGCCGTATCCCAGTCACCGCCGGCCGGAATGTCTGCGATGCGGTCACGCAGCTTTTGGGCGATGTCGAGAGGTACCGACCCGCTGATCAGAAACGTGCGCGCCTGGACTTCAGGAAGCATCTGCTCGAAGACCGCGCGGGACACCGCCGGCTTGTCCTTGATGAAATCGGACGCTTCTTTGTGCGGCACTGGGCCGAAAAGGATCTGGGTCATTTCGTGTGATTCGTATGTTTCGTGGGCAACCCGGCTCGGTTTCGCGGTTCAGACCTCGCACAAGGACCCTCGGCAAATCTCGGCAAACACGTCGGCAAGCGATTTTGAGGGCATCATGCGAGTCAAGGGTGCGGTAAACAGACCTCGGGTCACAACGCGGCCAGATATTTTTCGCGGTTCGTCCTGCCTTTATCGTTCTCGCGTCGATCCCAAAACTCCTCCGGATCGGCTTCCACCCGGCGGCAGTGCTCCAGCCAGCTGGTGAAATTGAACTCGTAGCGATTCGGGCTCACGGGCCGAACCCGGATGAAGCCAGCCCGGCCCAGCCGCCGGAGCGTATTCTCGGAAAGCGTGATGCCCACCTTGGCAAGTGCGGCCTGGCTCAGCCCCATCCACTCCATCACGGGCCGCGGGACCAGGCGAAAGGTGCCGCCACCCAACGGCACGACTTCCGCCAGCACGTAGCGGAGCGGCGTCGCCTCCGCCGGACCGGGCAGCGCGGGAACCGGGATGCGTTTTCCGGGCGCCACTTCAAACCGCGCGCCTGAGCCGCCGTCGAGAGTGGAAGCTGGGATGGGAAGTGACATGCGATTTGAAACCATCAGCCGAGGGCGAGATCAGTTTGTTCAGAAAGGGCCGCGTGTTGCTGGCGGCGGAAAAGTGCGGCGGCCTCCGCCGGCGTGGCCGCGCGGTACGTGCCCTCACCCTTGACGGGCTGCAGGTCCGTGAGCTGCACGAAGCCCAGTTCGACCAGCTCGGTCGTACGCGGGCGGAGCGTGAGGATTGAAATTCCACTCCGTTCCGCGAGGTCGCGCGTGGTGCACGGGCCATGTGCACACCACGCGGCCAGCACGGCGGCCCGGTGGCCCTCAACGCGGCCGCGCACCTGGTCAAAGGTCTCGTTGCGAAAATCGACGGGTTTCATGGTGGATGGGAAAATCGCTCGATCAGAAAGGACCCAGGAGATCCGCGATCGCTGGAATCGAATGAAGTTCGGTAGGGACCTCCCATTGCCACCAACGCTGGTGGCCGCGGCACGGAATCGGATGCTCGAGATCGACCATCCGCGCCCAGGGCCAGGCGAAGCGCCCGGTCTCGTAGTTTCCCCAGGTATATTCCAGCTCGGTGATTCGCATCGCTGCCGTGGACGTAGGCTTGCCCGGCAAACCAATCCCAACGATCGCACCCCGCGGCAGGGATTCATATCGGTCGAGACCGGCGACCGCCAACGCGCCGCGGCTCAATGGCGACAGGTTCTCCCAAAATTCGCGCTCCCTCCACGTGTCGCGCTGCGACGCGTGGATCGCGACCGGACCCCGGTACGTGTGCGCCCAGCCGCGCGTCTCATTCCGTTTCAGGCGCAGTACCAGCGCCGACGCCCACGGCTGGTGAAGTGAAATTGCGCGGACCTTCATGAGGCGTCCTTCGCCGCGATCGCCCTCGTCAGCGAGGCGACTCGCTCAACGAGTTCGCGACGGTCGTGCTCGCCGGCTTCGATTACCTTCGCGACTTTTTCCAGACCGTTGCGCAGCGTCTGCAATTCCAGCACGGCGCTATCGAGCTGCTTGATTTCATCGACGAAGGTCCAGCCGGATCCACTTACGATCGAGGATCGGGTAAGGCGACCGAGGAAATCGCGGAGTGCGATGAGATTTTTCTCAACACACATAACGTGGCGGAAAGCTGGCGGAAGATTTTGATTTCACGGGGAGAAAACACCTCTTCGTTCGACTCAGCTTTTGAGGGCGTCGCGGACCCGCTGGGCCGCATGCCTGTCGGCCGGATTCCACTGGTTTCCGATGCTCTGGCGCACGTCGCCCACGATGACGACGGCGGCGGTCAATTCAGGGGACGCGCCGGCCGCCTCGATCTTCTGCATGGCCTTGCCGAGCGCGGCATAAATGTCCTCCTGTTGCAGCGGGTCGGGGCGGTCGTCCTCAACGTCGTAGTCGTAGGCGCCGATGCCATACGGCGCGCGAAGAACGTGCATGACCGGCTTCCCTTCGGCGTCGTAGACCCACCCCGAAGGGCAGGCTTCGGGCGTTGGCTTCTCGCCTCGCGCTTCCGCTTCGGTCCACAGCTTGCAAGCGGCGGCATGATTCGCGAGTTCCTTCTCGGAACACGACTCGGCATCGGGATAAAAGCGGCGGGGATCGCCGCCGCAGAAAAAGCCGTAACCTGATTCGGTGCGTATTTTACTCATAAATTCGTCTCCTTTTCGTTCTCAGTCCCGCAAAGCAGCGGCGCGGCGCTCCCAAATTTCCAGCAGGGCCATCGTCTTCAGGCTGCTCTGAGCGCAGGCCAGAAGATTTTTTTCCATCTGCACGCGATCCTGCTCAGTCGCGGTCTTTCCAAACAATTTCACCGCCTGCTCGTAGAAACTCAGGGCGGTGTAGTGTGCGGCGACACTCAACTTGAGCGCGGCCACAATTTCTTCGGCCTCGCTTCGTTTCATCGGCCATCGGCCTTCATCGCGCACGTAATCCTCAATCGTGCGGTAGCGCAGGGCCGTTGTGGTACCGGTGTTGAGGCGAGGCAATGAACTGGGCGGAGTCTGACCGCGCGCGGGCGCAATTTCAAACTGCGCTACGGCGAACGAGAGCACGAGAGAGGCGATGAGGATTTTCATTCAGCAGCTTCCTTCCGCGCCAGCTCGGGTACGTTTGCCGCAACGAGTGCGGCGGCCAACGGGGGGCACACGCTGTTGCCGCACATGCGCACCTGCGCCGTCTTGGTTAGTGCGAGGCCCTGGGTGGGATCGTCACCGATGATATAGCTTTCAGGAAAGCCTTGGGCTCGGAACAACTCCCGCGGCGCGAGCATCCGCAGACCAATGTCAGCGATCGCATAGGTAGCGCCCTGCACGGTCACGAGGCCAAAGCGGTCCCTGCTGGTCACCGTGTGCAGAGGATCGCCCAATTTTGGATTCTGATCGGCGCCGTAATATTTCACCAGAAACGCCCGAACCTCAGCAAAGTGGTTTCCCTGCGCGCTGATCGTATGCAGCGGGTCGCGTTCGTCCTGGCCGGGAGCGTGGGACTCTGGCGCGCCACGCAATTTCGAGAGGTGCGAGACGACAACACCGAGCGTGGTAGCGCCGGCAGGATTGGTCTCCGGCTTGCAGCTGCCGGCAACGACCGTATGAAGCGGCGAGCGGCAATCCGAACCGACGCTGCCGGTGTTGAATTTCGTCACGTGAGCGGTGACGAGGGAATTATGATCCGTGGCCGTAACCGTACCGAGGGACGTGCGCACGTCCTGACCGACCACGCCGCCGTAGTGCTTCGCGATGAAGGCCGACACCAGAGCGAAGTGCCCACCCTTCACCTCGGAACACTGCGTGCGCAGCGGCTCATCAGCGGAGAACACCCGCTGACCCGATGCGTTCGCATGCTCGGTCAGGACCGGCGCGACGAGGGCCATCTCGCCGCGGTGCGCGCCTGTCACCGTTGGCAGAGGCGCCGCCATCGAATACGACCGCGCGCTCTCCTGTTGATGCGTGAGCGGGACAATGAACGGCTCCGGGTCGTTGACCACGTGCCGCATGATTCCTTTCGCCACGCGTCGGCAGGTCGCATCGGCCAGCGACTTCTTGCGCTCGAAAATTGAAGGGCACGGAAGCGTCCAATCGATGCACTCGGCGGCCGTGCGCCACGCTAGCAGTCGGCCCCCGCGTACTCCCTCGCTGGAGGGGGCACCGTGCGTGGGCTCAGGCCACGTGATCGGGCGGCCGTCACAACGGGCGATCAAAAAGAGGCGTTTGCGAATTGTCGGCGCGCCGTAGTCGCAGGCTCGAAGTTCACGCCACTCGACTGCATAGCCGCGACGCTGCAGCGCTCCGACAAAGCAGCGAAAATACCAACCGCGATGAGACCTTTGCGCGTGACCATCGGCCCCCAGCGGGCCCCACGTCTGAAACTCCTCCACGTTCTCGAGCAGAATCACGCGGGGGCGTACTGCATTGACCCAGCGCAAGACCACCCACGCCAATCCGCGGATACGTTTCTCGCGCGGCTTGCCACCCTTGGCCTTGGAGAAGTGCTTACAGTCGGGAGAAAACCACGCGAGTCCCACGGGGCGCCCGCGAGTCGCGACGACCGGGTCGATATCCCAAACGCTTTCGCAATGGTGCTCCGTCAGCGGATGGTTGGCCGCGTGCATGGCGATTGCTTCGCGCTCGTGGTTGATCGCGATGTCCGGCGACCGATCCAGCGCGAGTTCGATGCCCGTGCTCGCGCCGCCGCCGCCGGCAAAACTATCGAGAATGATTTCGTCGGATCTCATGCGTTGAATCCGTGCCGCACATACACCAGGTGCACGTGCTTCTTCGCGACGCGTTCGTCGAACGCGCGGTTGATCATTTCGGCCGTCTCGTTGAGGCGGCAGCGCGGGGCGCGATTCTTCGGCGGCTTCGGCACGTGGGCGCCGATCATTTTTCGTTTCGTCCTCATGCTCAAAAGGTATTCCCGTGGCTCACGCTCAACGTGCCGAGGTGGCTGCCGACGTACCGCGGGCGTTTTACTTTGCTGGCTCCGCCGGCCACCGGTTTCCGCCGGTTCGTCACGGTGAAGAAAAGGGCCCAGAGCTGTTTCTCGCTCGCGTCGCCCAGCTCGCACTTGAACTGCCGGCGACAGATCGCCGCAGCGTAGCCCTGGTCAAGTCCGCGCTCCGCCAGCGCGGCCTCTAGCTTCCACCGCGCCCGGATCCGCGGCTCTTCCTGCGCGCGCAAGTGATCGCGCAGCGCTCCGTCACCGTTACCGAGCATGGCCTTGAAATGCGCCCGGAGCGGCAGGAAGTGGTCCTGCGTGCACCGGGTGAGGCTCTGTTCCCGCACCGCCTTGCCCTGCTCGACGCGCCGCCACGCTTCGAAACACTTCGAAACGGCGAGCGTCGGGTTCGCTTCTTCGAACGCCTCGCGCCCCGTCCAGGCATCGTACGCCTGGCGCGCCAGCTGGCAGAGCCGTCCCTTCTGTTCATTGCTCAGGGGGCTGCTCATCGGAGGGCCGGCACTGTACCGGGATATTTTTCGCCGAGCGCCGCGCGGCATTTCTCGCGCGCCAGCGTCACTTTGTGCGCAAAGCGACTTTCCGTTGCGCAGCGCCCTTCAATGGCGTGCCGCGCATGGATGACCGTTCCGTGGTCGCGATCAAACGCCGCTCCGATACACGCCAGCGTGTGGCCGGTCAGCTCCTCAGACAGCGCCATCGCAACCATTCGCGCCGGCGCTGCCAGGGCATCGCGCTTGCGGCCGACCATCAGCCGCGGATCGACCGCAAACTCCGCCGCGACGATCTTCTGAATCAACTTCACGTCGCCCGGGGCGTTGCGGACGTCGCCCGCCGCCGTCTCCAGGGCATGCCGCAGCTCGTCGACCGCCGTCAACAGTTCGGCGACGCGGCTGCGAAATATCGTGAGTGCATGGCGGGGACTGGCCATCGGGATCACTCCTCGCTCTCGTCGTCCACCGATCCCTCGTCGAGCAGCGCGGCGACGAGTTTGTCGACTTCATCGTCCACCGGTTTGATCACGACGACATCGCCGGCCGCCGTGGTGGTGCACCCGATACGTTTCAAGTCACCGACCGTGAGCGCCTGCAGCGCTTTCTTGATCGGCTTCTTCGTCGTCTTCACGAGCACGTCTTTCTGCGCCGGAAAGTGCTTCTCGATCAGCTCGACGACGCGTTTCACGTCGGTCCACTCGACCTTTCCTTTTCCCTTCACGATGCCGACCTTGATTCCGTGGGCTGTGATCGTGCGCGGATCGACGAATAGATGCCGCGAGTTGCTGACCGCCTGCTCGAGCACCGACTCGGCATCCTTCGCCGCGGCCACCGCACTCTTGATGCCGGGGAGAAGTCGATTGCGCACGGTCGCGAGCTGTTCCTGCAGCGTGGCGACGCGCGTGGAGAGTAGCTCACGCGCGGAGGAAAACGTCTTCGCGTGAACCTCGATTTCGGTGAGAGTGGAAATTTCGATGGGCATGATGCGGATGGATTTTTGAGCGGGAGAGTTCGAGTGGCCTAGATGGGCACGGGCGCCATTTTGAGGACCGCCATGTGCAGCGCGGAGATGACGCGTGCGTCGTCGGCGTGCGGCGTCGCGTTGAGCGACGTGCTGTAGCCGAAGGTTTCGAAGCGATCGCCACCCAGGCACCGGACGAACCCGGCGCTGACCACGCGATAGCCGCGCTCCAACAGCGGAGCGGCCATGTCGGCGTGGGTCGTGAGCAGGCCCAGCCGGTATTCGATTGTACCTCCGGCGGCAGGTTGGAGAGCCACGTATTTCATTCGCGGGGAATTTCGTTGTCGGTGCGGAGCACGAGCACGGGCGTCTTCGTCTTCACCCAGACGTCCGATTCCTTGAACGCCTTCGCGGGAATGTTCTCGATGGCATCACCGTGGGTTCTCACGGGCAGCAGCCGGCCTTTCTTGGTCGTGTTGAAATCGTAGGCCGCGCGATTGATGCGGTCCTGAGTCGTAGCGACGCTCTCGGTCTCCGGAATCTGCAGGACCCAGGCGACGAAGTCGTGCTTCGGCATCCTGTCCTCGGGATCGCTGAGCAGCACGACGAACTGTTTCTTGACGGCGGGCGGCGCCTCTGCGTCGCCCGGATCGGGTTGGACCGCGAGGTTCATTTCTTCGACGACACGGCGGAGCACCGCGGGAGGGAGTTCGTTCTTCTTCAGAATCTCGGCGACTTTGTTGACTTCGATTTTGGCCATGGTGGATGGGGGAAACGGAAAACTATCTGGGCTCGGGCACGCAGCCCGTGATGCCTTCCTTCGCGAGCGCCGCCTCGGTCGCCCGGAGGAAATACTTGCACGGGCGGCAGACGTAGCCGTCCAGGTCGGCATCCGGGATGCCGTCGTGTTTGCGCTCGCGGCAGCACACGCACGGCTGTGAAGCCGGCGCCTTTTTCGAGGGTGCTGTCGGAGAATTGCTCACGAGGATTCGACGACCGTCCAGCAGTTGTCCCGATGCGCACGCTTGTACGCGTCCGCGTACGTGCCGAAATTACCGGCCTCGGCAAAATCCTCAGGCGGCAGACCCGGTGGCGGCGCGAACAACGCAAGCGCTGCCTCGTTGGCGGGATAGATGGAAAAACCGCCGCGACTATTCTCGCGAATGCAGACCTCGATCTCCCCGCCGACTTCCGGAAACAGGCTGTCGACGAAACGGCGGAGCCAGCTCGAAGGTGGCGTGGGCTGCGCGGCCGGCGCGGCGAGGGGGCGATTCAGTTGAGCGATCATGGGCGAAGTGTGGGGTCAACGGGGTTGCGGGATCACGGCGGCCGTGAGCGTTGCGTTCACGGGCTCAACGGAGATTTTTTCGGCAGGAACGCCGAAGTGCAGAGCGGCCGCGTCGCGCGCCGCGATCGTGGCGTAGTCGCCCCACGCGGCGGAGATGCCGACCGTGGCGTGGAAACGCCCGGCGGTCTTCACGACCAGGACGGTGGCGGGTTGGGAGTTCATCAGAGGGAACGCTGAAAGTCTTCGATTGCCTGGCGCGCGGCCCGGCAGTGGCTGCGCGCGAGCGAGGTGCTGTTCTCCCGCCGGCAACGATCAGCTTCCGTCAGGTGCCGCGTGACGAACGCGGTCGGCGCTCCTTCGGCTATGGCGACGCGACCGGCGGGCGGAGTGCCGTCCAGCTGAGCGACCACCGCCTGGAGTTTCGGCAGCCACACGTCCAGTGGCATGGCCCCCCAATCGTGCGCCGCGAGCCGGCGCCACGAGCGCGCGCTGCCAAGCGCGGGGAACGCTCGCACCAGCGACGCGTCGTTCAGGTGCTGCGCGCGCTGGTGCTCGGCAATACGGTCCGTGCAGACCGCGGCCTCGGTGATTTCGAGGGCGTCGCTCATTTCTTCGCATCCTCATCGGTTTCGCGCCGAATGGCCTCTTCGAGCGCGCGATCCATAAAACGCTCGAACATGGGCAGGGCGGACAGGGTCACGACCAGCCGCAGCACGACCAAGACGAGCACGATTCCCGCGATCAGGCCGATCAAGAAACTGGATGTTTCGAAGTTCATGTTTCGTCACGTCTCCTTCCGAAAAACCTCGCCCATCATTTGCTCGCGCATCGCCATCGCCTCGAAGAAGTGCACCTCGGCCAGGCGCGTCTTCTTCTTCGACGCGATGCGGCTCGCGAGCCGCAGCACCTGCGACAGCAGGCGGAGCCGTCCCTGCTGGCGCGGCATTTTGTTGTTCGCGAGCTGCTCGCACGCGGTGAGCACCTTGGCGCTCGGACGCGTGAAATACTGGACAACGATCGGGCGGATGTGCGGTTCACCCAGGACGCGCGGCAGGCGGATCGGCATGCCGATGCGACCGAGCACCTGCTCGAAAAGATACCCGCTCTTGTTGAGCTCGTCCTCGAGCCGGCTGGTCGCGATGAGAGCGAGCGCGCAGCCGCGGCGGTCGTGCAGCTCGCGCAGGAACTCCACTTTCTCCGGCGTCGTGCGCGTGTCCTTGGGCAGGAGCCGCGCGGCCTCGTCGACGATGAGCATCCGGTGCGGATTGAACGCGCGAAAGATCGCGTCACGCATCTGCCCGATGCCGAGATTTTTGTTCGCACCCACGGCCTTGCAGATTTCGCCGAGGAACACGCGCGTGCCCCCGACCGCGTTGGCCTCGACCCGCACGGTCTTGCCGTGGTTGTTCCGGTCCATCTTGGCCCAGACGTCGGTCGTGATCGTCTTGCCGTGGCCGCTGTCGCCCTCGATCAACGTGATCGAATTGTTGGCCACGGCGTAGTCGAGCCCCGCCCAGATCAGCTGGGAGATCGGCGTCTCGACGAACTCGGTCCGGATGATGCCGTTCCGCTCCCGCACGATTTTGCGGTACCCTTCGATGCGCTCGACGATGTCGTCATAGATCGGGAGCGTACCCTTGAGCGCAGCGAAGATGACGCGTTGGGCTTCCGCGGCGTCTTCGTATCCGAGCGCCTGGCCGGCGGACTCCCAGCCCATGCCCTCGTCGAGCAGGTGCTGGTGAAACCAGATCAGGCGGTCGGAAACTTCGGCGTCCAGGTGACGCCAGTTCTCCAGGTTGAGCGGCACATTGATGCGCGCGTGCGCCGAGGCGGCCTCGGCTTCGGTGGTGCGACCCACCGGCGGTTCTTGCAGGATGTTCTTCATTTTGTCCTCGGGTGAAAAGTCAGAGGGGCGTCAGCCGCTCCGCAGGATGTCGGCGATTTCGTCCATGCTGGGCGCGGTGACCGATTCTCCGTGCGTGTCGTCGGCTTCGGCGGCGCAGGCCGCCACGATCTCCTCGCCGGTCAAGGTGGAGCCGGCCGCCTTCACCAGGTCCCGGGTGCCCTCGCGCCGCGCGCGTTCCGCGATCGCGGGGCTGAGCGGGCGCTGCACCTCCGCAGTTGAGGGCTGAGAGTTGAGAGCTGAGAGACCGGAACTGCGGGGCGTACCGGCCTCGGCGACGGCCACGTTGCCCCGGCCGTCGCGGTGCTCGGCGACTTTCGCGGCGCTGGTCTGGCCGCGTCCAAACGGCATGATGGCACGGTACTGCAACCGGCACTGCTCACGGTACCGCTTGCGCCGCTCGAAGCTCTCGCGGTCGTCCCACTCGCGCGTAGCGGAAAACTGCGGCACGCGGTCGACGGCCTCGGCGACGCAGATGAGATCGACGGCTCCGTACGGCCGACCGGCGACCGCGGCGCTCGGGTTGACGGCGCTGCGCGCACCGAGTTCGCGGTTGAGGACCGCCGCGCCCAGCTCGGGCTGCGCCGGATCGCAGCAGACGGTGACCTTGTAGCCATCGCCCAGGCGCGCGAAGGCGTCGTGATAGAAGTAGAAAATGCCGCCGTGCTCCGCGCTCTTCACGGCGACGTGACCGCCGCGCACCGCCACCTCGGCTTGCACGGGCAGCAGACGGTAGCTCTCCTCGACGGTGGGTTTTTTCATGGGATGCGCGGCCGTGTGGATCGACCACAATTCGTCCGGCACCCATGCGCGGCGGTTGTGGAAACGCTGCGCGTTGGCCCGACCGTAGACCTCGCCCTCCACCGGCTCGCTGTTGAACGCGATCAGCGCCGCGTCGGTCCGCGCGGTATGTGTTTCCAGTGACGGGAAGAGCGGCCGCGGATCGATGATGCCTTTGCGGCACCGCAACCACTGGTCGTTTTCCTCTTCCTTGACGCCGCGGAAACGGCCCATGCTCACTCCACCCAACGCGAGATATTTCTGGAGCTGATTGAAGCGGTTCTCGATGAACTTCGTCTTCGCACTCGTGGCCCGGTGGATGTGGCAAAACTGGTGGACGCTATCCAGCCGGTTGATCAGGTCGGCATCCCAGGTGCCGTATTCCAATCGCAGATACCGCGGCGCGCCTACGGAGTGGAACAGGTGCGACATGCTCCACAGCAGATCGCTCGCGCGGTACGCGTCGTTGTAACGCAGAATCGTGGAGTAGCCGACGAAGCGCGCGCTGCCCACATCGAGCCAGAAGATCGTCTGCGGGCGCACGAGGCGCACGCCGTACTTTGCCGCGCACGGATCCGCCGAATCATCCCACGGCACCCAGCAAGGCTCGTTGGCCGTCATGTCGTCGCCCTCGATCAGCAAGCCGGGAAAGATCGGCTTCTCGGAGCCGTCGAAATCGATGAACGTGAGGTCGCGCGGCGTGACGATGCCGTGCAGGTTGAACGCCTCGGGCCCGGCGTTGAGCAGCCGGGAGCTTTGCGTGACGCGTGCCTGGCGACGCAGGGTCGGCGTGAGCGTGTGCTTGCTCGAGCGCGACTTCAGGATGGCGTCGGCGAGATCGGAGCGGCAGTCCGGCGAGCGGGCGTAGAGGCGCAGAGCCAGCGAGACCGAGAGTTGCTTCGTTTTCTTCGGGTCGTGCGGGTCGATCTGCAGAGCCATTCTCTGCACGGCCTTTTCCTCGTCGGCGGTGAGGCGTGCGAGCGGCCGGCGCCCGGCGTTGGTGGTCTCCGGCCGGAGAGCGGCGAGCCCGCCCAGTTTCACGAGCTTCAGGTACCGGGAGAGCGAGGGCGCGGTCACGCCCAGCATCGCGGCGATCGCGGACTGGCTGCGGCCTTCGGCCAGCATCGCTTGCGCGGCCTGCACAATGGCGATCCGGCGGCTCTCCTCGGCGACTTGATGCTCGGTGCTCATGCGCTCAGTAGCCGGGCTTGACGGTCTTGTGCACCGCCGCTTTCTCCAGGGCCGCGAGGATTTTTTGCCTCACGTCTTCCGGCCAGGTGGCCGCTTCGTTCGCGAAGTCCGACGCCAGAACGCGGCGCTGGTCCGGCGCGATCGATTCCCAGCGGGCGAAACGGGATTTGAGATCGCCGAGCGCGCGAGCGAACAGCGTCGGCAGATCGCGCTTCTCGGGAGTCTTGCCCTCAGTCGACTCCTTGCCGGCGATCGCCTGGATGACGCCGCCCAAACCGATCTCTCCGGAAAGAATCTTCGGCTCGAACCACGAGCGGAAGCTGCATTCGACGACGCGCGCGCCGTCGTGCCAGGTCTTGACCGCGGTTGATTCGAACAGCTTCCGGACCTTGACCGCCTGCTCGTACAGGTCTTTTGAAAAACCCATTTCTTCGGCGAGCTGTTCAACGGTCTTTCCGATAGCCGTCCCGTGAGCCGATTGGGTCGGCTCACGGAGATTACCAACAACTTGTGGAGTTTGGAGGTGGGAAAGCCTCCGTTGCCGGCCGGCTTCGACAGCGGGTTGAAACAGCGGAACGGTGAGGTACGCCAGCGCCCCCTTCGGCAAATGCCGGCGATTCAGGATGGCGCTGAGGATGATCTCGGTCGCCTCGCGGCTGCTGCGCTTCACGGCCGGCAGCTCAGCGCCGACTTTCGCCGCGGCACGCGCGCGGTTTCGGCCGTCGAGGATGCGATCGTCCTCATCGATGATCACCGGGTAGTCGACCCCGCGGTCTGCGATGCTCGCCTTCATCGCCTGAAATTCGGGCGACGCTTCGTCGAGCATCGGGATCGTGGCGAGCAGCGGGTGCGCGACGAGGGAGTTCGGGTTTACGAAAAAGACTTCGGGTACTTGCATGGAAATGGGTGGGGTCTCAGGCTCGCGGCAATGAGCGACGTGACTTCCGAGCTGGCTGCTTTGCGGGAACGCTGCGCGGTGCTGGAGCACCGGGTGAAAGCGCTGGAGGAATCGCTCGGGCGGACTTATTCTGACCACGACCGCGTCGTGCATCGCCTGCAGGGAGAGGTGTCGGTGCTGCGGCAAATCCTGCTCGGACCTCCATCAACTCGACCTGATCGCGAAACGCCTCTAACGCCATAAAAGCGGTCACGCCGAGCGGCGCACCGGCGCCGATGTAACCGAACAAAAACTCGACGGCCGAGAGCTGGCGCGGCATGGGCAGGCGACGCCAACGCGCCACGAGTAGATCGATCTCGTGAGTAGTCATTTCGCGGTCTCCGTCGCATCGCGCTTCAGTTGCTCGTAACGCGCCGCGAGCCGCGCGCTCTTGCGCCGGCCGGTGAGCACCAGCCACAGGTGCACGCGCGAGACGTCGAGCGCCTTCGCGTCGGCGAGAATGCCAGGGAACTGGGTTTCGCCCCGCCCGGACACATTCGAGGCTGCGAGGCGGGAACTACCACCCTTCGGTTTATTGGCTTTCGTTTTCATGCACGTTGCGCGTAACATGTAAAACGTCGGAACAAAATCAGAACGTTGCAAGCGCAAAATCAGAACATCAGAGAGTTTTCGGAACGAGTCGATCGTTTGGCCGAAAAGATCGGACTTCCCCTGCGAGAACTTGGGGAGCGGATTGGTATTTCGACGGCAATGCTCTTCGCCTACCGCTCCGGAAAGAATCCGATTTCGGTCAAGGCGTGGAAAAAATTAGAGCAGGCGGAACGAGCCGGCGGGCTTTCACCCGCTCCGTCGTTTGATGCCACCACCGATGGAGATCACCAGAGCGGGAGCGCCAGTGAGCCAATGCTAGAGCGAGAAATTCGCCGAGTGGTGGAGGATGTGATCACGGCAGCGCGCGGCGATGTTGCCCGAATGGGATGGATTCGGGAACAGGTCTTGAAGCATTTGGACATCCCTGATCACTGGGACATTCACGAGCAGGTGATGCGGGAGGTCCTCGAAGAAGACGCGCGAAAGCAAAAGGCTGACCTACAGCGTCAGCGTTCCTCGGGCAAGACGCAGTTGGGTGCCGGCCGCTGATCGAGCTGGCAGAAATCGCACGGTTTTCCTTCGGCCGTCCGTTCTACGCTAAGCATCAGTTTGAACGCGAGCCGCAGTGCTTGGGCCTTGGTCTTGCAGGTGTGCAATTGACGCCGCAGTCGGGCCAATGGAGTATCCGGGAAGGGAACGGGGCGCTCCACCGCCACACTCTACCAAATCCACGACGCGTAAATCATCGGTGAAAATGCGTATGAAAAAGCTCGGCATGATTTCCCTGGAGCGTGGTTCTGAGCTCAGTGTTTTGCGCGTGAAGAACACTCTATTGTTTCTTTTCGCGGCCCTTTCGCTGCCGGTGCTTGCAGAAGCGCGGATCGGCGAAGCAAGGGCGGAAATTATCAAGCGCTTCGGTCAACCCATCGGCGCTGATGACGGGGATCCGCATCTGGCCGCATGGAGACTCAACGATCTGCTTTTTACGGTGATGTTTGATAACCGCGGCATCTCAGTCATGGAGACTTTGGCGCCGACGAAACCGTTTGAAAAAATCACGGCGACGCAGCGCGAAAAATTTCTGAAATCTCATCTGGGGGATCAACAGACTTGGCGCACACTTGATGTCTCGATCGGCGATAGCATCTACCCATTCGGGTCTACTGGGTTGAATCTGAATCCAATGCTGGTTGGCGCCCAGATGCGATCCGATGATCAAGCCATCGCCATAATTTCGAAAATCGAATCCAAGATCCAAGTCTACTCCAAATCGGGCACCAAATTCCTAATGGAGTGGAAGCGGAGAAACGAAGAAAAGTCCGCGGTGAAATTCTGAATCCAGTTTGCTCCCGATCCCGACCGCTAGATCAAACCATTCCCCGCGCCATTCTCCCCACGCGCCCCACGGCCGATGGCGGATTGGGCCCAAGGTTTGATTAACTGGCGCGGATGCTTCCCGCGCTCCTCGCCCAATTCGAACCCGTGTCTGCCGACTGGCAGGCTGGCCTCTACGCGTTTGGCACTCTCGTCGCGCTAATCCTGAGCGTGATGGCCAACTTCCGGCGCAAGCCATCCGTCGACGTCGACCTGCAGCGATTGGTCGGATCGATCGATGCTTTGATGAAGGCGGTCGAAAAACTGGAGACCTCACGCGAACTCCACGCCGGCCACGCGATTCAGATTCAGAGCCTCGAAAACAATGCGCGCGAGCTGCGCGCCCAGGTGGATCGCGAAATTGCCGGGCAGCGGAAATACTCGATGGAGCTGTCGCGGGAAATTTTCAGCCGGATCGATTCTGAGAACGGAGCGTTGGGCGACAAACTCGACGCGATGCGCGACACGATGCAGAAGCTCTTCCTCGATATCTCGGGTGAAATCGGTGGGTTGCGGGAAGCGGTGAAGCATGCCCAATCCTGACGCCATTGCCCAGGAGCGCCGGGAAGAATGCCGGCGGGAGACACTTCGCTTCCTCGCGGAGCGGCAAGCTGTCGCGCACCATCCGAAGACGGTTCGCCGCCGGCTCAACGACGGGCATGAACACGATTTCACTGACGCGGACGTCCAGGCCGCGCTCGTCTTCCTGGTCAGCGCCAGCCTCGCGCGGGAAATTCCCGACGCGCTCGGCGCGACTCGTCACTACCAAGCCACCGCCGCCGGCGTCCTCGCGCACGAACGCGGCGCCACCTTCGCGCCATGAAACTCCGCGCCATCATTGCCGCCGCCTCCGTCGCAGTGCTTCTCGTTCTCTCCGGCTGCGCGAGCGCGCTCATCGGCAGCGCCTCCACGAAGATTGAGGCCTCAGCGCCCACCGGCGAAAAGCTCTCGCTCACGTTGCCGAAGGAGTACGAGGCGACCAACCTGGTGATCTTCTACGATCCCGCGACGAAGACGTTCAAACTCTCGGCCGACAACCTGCACGCCAGCAGTCAGGGGCTCCTACAAAGCGCCACGCAAGCGCAGGCAGACGCGACCAGCAAGGCGGTCGGTCTCGCGGACAAACTGGCGAGTGCGCTCACCGCTCCAAAGCCGTAGCCGTGCATGGCCAAAGCTCGCACAGGCAAGATCGCGCGACTCCCGCTCGCGATCCGCAACGAGGTCAACCGCCGGCTGCGCGAAAATGAGCCGGGCCCGAAAATCATCGGTTGGCTGCACACCTTGCCCGAGGTGCTCAAAGTGCTCGACGACTACTTCCGCGAAGAGCCGATCTCGCCGCAAAATCTCAGCGAGTGGCGCCAGGGCGGATTCGTCGAATGGCTCGATCGACTCGAGCAAGTCGAGCGCACGAAGGAACTCGCGGCCTACGGCTACGAACTCGCGAAAAACAACAACGGTGGCGCGGCCGATGGGGTGGCTGCGATTACGGGCGGTCAGTTCCTCGAAATCTTCGAGTCTCTGAACGTCGACGCGCAGAAGGCGCTCCTGCAGGAGAAGCCGCTGACGTACACCGAGCTGGTCGGAGCTTTCGCGAAGTTCGAGAGCGCCCAGGCGAAGAAGGAAGTCGTCCGGCAGAACCGTCGGAAGCTGGAGCAGAACGACGTCAAACTCGATCTCGATCGTCAGAAACTGGCGCTCGATCGCGCGCGCTTCGAGCGCACGACGTGCGAGCTGTTCCTGAAATTCTACGACAACCGGAAGGCGGCCGACATCGCCGAAGGCAAGGCGAAGAAGGAAATCAAGATCGAGCAGCTCCGGCTCCTGATTTTCGGCACGCCGCCCGGCCCGCCGGCCGAGGCCGCCGCCACGTAGCAACCGTCATGGCCACCACCAAGAGGACGCAGACGAAGCCCGCCGCGCCTGGCGGCAAGATCGAACCGCTGATCAAATTCCGCGGACCGCAGTCGGCTGTATTCTGGTACGTGATACGCATCTTGTTTCTGCTTTGGCGGCGGCAGATGGGGAAGAGCTTCACGCTCGCGTGCAAGGCGCTCGATCGCATGATGGAGCGGCGAAATCACCTCTGCGTTTTCTGTTCTGCCAGCATCCCGCTCGGATCGGAGTTCATCCGCAAAGAGGCCGAGGTGTGGCAGAAGGTGATGGAGAAATATCGAGCGGCCGCGAAGCAACGCGAGCAGCTCTTCGAGAGCAACGCGGACGGCCTCGATCTCGACGCCATCTGCGACCTGTTCGAGCACGAGAAACTCGAAACTAAAATCTGGCACGACCGCACGACGTACAGTCGATCGCGCGTCGTCGCGCCGAATCCTGCGACAGCCGTCGGCTGGACCGGTGATGTGTTTCTCGACGAGGTCGGCCGCATGCCGGATCTGAAAGATTTGCTCGAGGCGGTCATGCCGATCTTCGAATCGAATCCCGAGTTCATCATGCGCATGGCGACGACGCCACCGCCGGACGACTCGCACTATTCCTTCGAGCTTTTCCAGCCGCCGCTCGACGAGTTCGTCGCGAAGCCGGAGGGCAATTTCTACGACTCGCCGAGCGGCATCCTCGTGCACCGCTGCGACGCATGGGACGCCGAGCTGGCCGGCGTGCGCCTGCACCATCCGAAATCGGGCGAACCCATCACGCCCGAACAGCACCGCGCGCTCTCGTTCGACAAACGCGGCTGGGATCGGAACTACGCGTTGAAGTTTCTCGTCGGTGGAACCGCCGCGATCAGCGTGCCCGCGCTCATGCGCGCGATGGCCGACGGCAAAGACAAGGGCGTCGCGGTCGACGTCACGGAGGTGATTCGGTTGTGAGCGTCTCGGCCACAGAATCCATTCTGGCGCCGGCGCCGAGCTGCCGCGTCCTGATTGGCGACGCACTCGCGCACCTGCGCGCGCTGCCCGCAGACAGCGTGCATTGCTGCGTGACATCGCCGCCCTATTGGGGCCTTCGTGACTATGGAGTCGGAGGTCAGCTTGGACTCGAGCCCACGCCAAAAGATTTTGTCGTCAAGATGGTGGAAGTCTTCGACGAGGTGTTCCGCGTACTGCGGCCGGACGGCACGTGTTGGGTCAATTTGGGCGACAGCTATTTTTCGGGTGGTGGGCATGCAGATTCTGCCGTCAATGATCGTCGCGGTGGATACAATATGGCGAATCGGCCTGAACACGAACACCGCGCATTTCGTGCCCGCAACGGGCGGCCCAAAGACCTGGTGGGCATCCCGTGGCGGGTGGCTTTCGCGCTGCAGGATTCGGGCTGGTACCTGCGACAGGACATCGTTTGGCACAAACCCAACCCGATGCCAGAATCGGTTCGCGATCGCTGCACAAAGGCGCACGAGTACATTTTTCTCCTGACGAAATCGCCTCGGTACTTTTTCGACGCGGCTTCGATTTCCGAGCCCGTGAGCGGGACAGCCCATTCACGCGGCAGCGGAGTGAATCCGAAAGCCAAGGTATTCGGACAGAACTCCCGGATCAATCGCGACCGAGATCCGGATCATCAGTCTCCGGCCAAAATTCGAGCGAAGCAGAATCGATCTTTTTCCGCTGCGGTTACTGGCTTGGTTGAGCGACGAAATAAACGGAGCGTATGGACTGTCGCCCCGCGCGCGTATCGCGGAGCACACTTTGCGACGTTTCCTCCGCAGCTGATTGAACCGTGCATTTTGGCTGGATGTCCACGGGGGGGGGTGGTGCTCGATCCGTTTGGAGGCTCCGGAACGACCGGCGCGGTGGCGCTGCAGCACGGACGCAACGCGATCCTGATCGAGCTGAATCCCGACTACGCTCCACTAATCGAAGCGCGGCTGCGTAAGTCATGAAGCGCACCAACGACATTCGCGTGGCGGACGTGCTGCCCAAGGGCTGGCAGCATTATATCGACGAGCGCTACCCGCGGCTGGGCCTCGGTTTCGACGTCGCGACGACGCTGAAGAAACCGGGTGGTGGAAAGGGCAAATCGCGGGCGACCGTTTCGAATCCGAGTGCCATCTGCCTCGATCAACAGGTGGGATTTCAGTCGATCACTCGATTGATGCTGCGCTTTCGCACGAACGACCCCGCGATCGCGACCGCGCTCCTCGAGGCCATCATCAACGGCATCCCCCATGGATTGCGCGTCGGAAAACTCTGCGTCGACGCCAGCAACGAGCGGTTCTTCGCCGCCAATCTGAGAAAGCACTTTGCAGGCAAAGTGGTCGTGGTGCCCGTCATCAACAGCGAGAACACCGAGTACCGCGGCCTGAAGATGAATCACAAGCAGTACCTCGGAAGCCAGCTGGTCGACCACTTCGACGACGGGTACTGTCCCATTCCCGAAGCGGACTGGTTGTGCGCCGACATGCGACTCGTGAAAAAAATTGGGGACACTTTCGACGCCGAGGTCGACGAGAACGGCAACCACGGCGACACGTTCGACGCCAAGAAACTCGCGCTCCACGCACTCGTCAGCAAGGGCGGGCCGGCCGAGGCACGGGCGAGTCCGGTGGGCACCTATGGCGGCGGCAGCCACGCTTCGCGCAAGGTTTTGAACCCGTTCGCCAATCGTTTCGAGAAGCGCGGCGGCTCTCGTCGCGCCATGTAATCTTCGACCCTCGCCACCATGTCATTTCTCAAAGACCGCTCCAAGGCACTGCTGGCATACCTCGCTGACTTTCTCCCGCTGCAGCGGCGCACGGTCTACAATCCGCGCGTGATGCCCGGGTCGCTGGCGGCCACGCTGAACGTGGATCTCGTCCACGAGATCATCACGTCCGCGGAACAGGGGGACACCGAGCGGTTGTTCGCTCTGTATCAAGATATCCTCGTCACCGGGTCGCACCTGCAGGGGCGCCTGGGAGATCGAAAGGAAGCGGTGTTGAGCGACACCCTCAGCGTGCAGCCATTCGACAAGAACAACGCCGACGACGTCGCGGCCGCCGAGCTGATCAAGCTGGAGCTGACGAAGCACGACGATTGGGAGGACACCTGCGCGCACCTGCTCGACTCGGTTTTGTGGCCGGTGTCGCTGGTGGAAAAGACGTACCAGCCGAGCACGAAGCCGGGGTTGCGGTATGAGTTGAAGAGCCTCACGCCGGTCCCGTACCAGCTGCTCACCTATATAGAGGGACGGATGGAGCTGCGTGAAACCGACGATCGTGGCCATCCGACGACGGTGCGATTCGCGCCAGAGCCGGCGCGCTACCTGATGCACCGCGGCCATCTCCTGAAGGGCGTCCCCGACAATTGGGGCGGGCCGATGCGCTCTCTCGTTTTCTGGTGGCTGCTCAGCCACATGTCGCGCGACTGGTGGGCGCGTTTCCTCGACCGCTACGGCGCGCCGTTCGTCGTCGGTCGGTACGACCAGAACGACGACGCGTCCCGATCGATCCTCGAACGAGCCTTCGCTCTGGCGACGAAGCTCGGCGGCCTGGTCATCAGCAAAGAGACCGAGGTCGAAATCAAACAGGCGGCCGCGAGCGATTCGGGCGAGGCCTACCAGGCGTTCATCGAGCTGTGCAATCGGGAGACGTCGAAGCTCATCCTCGGCGAGACGCTCAGCTCGGACGCCCAGGCCACCGGCATGGGTTCTGGCACCGCGAAATCCCAGGGCAGCAAGCGTGACGAGAAACGCATGGGCGACGCGCGCCGCCTGGCGAAGACGCTGCGAAATGGGTTGTTCAAACAGTTTCTGGAGATCAACGGACTCAAGGGCCGCCCGCCGGTACCCATTTGGGGATCGGTGTCGCCGGAGGAAATCGCCTCGATCTGCGACACGTTGGATTCCCTGACCGGCGCCGGCCTCGAGGTCGACGACAGCGCGCTCGTCATCCTCAGCGAGAAGGTCGGCTTCCAGCTGCGCCGATCCGAGCGGCCGCCGCCGGTCGCGACCGGCCCGGGCGGCGTGCTGCCGTTCTCTGCCGCGTCGCTGGCGCTAAAAAAAAAAGCGGACGACGCGGTTGACCTGATCGCGGAGGCCGCGGCGGTCGACCTGGCAGCGGCGTTCCCCGGCGAGCTGGCACCCATTCGGGGAATCATCCTGGCATCGTCGACGCCCGAGGAGGCGATCCGTGATGTGCTGGCGTTCTGCGCGAAATTCGAGCCGGGCAAGTCGGCCCGCGTAATCGAGGAGGCCTTGGTCGCGATGGCGGCAAATGGGTGCGTCGCGCACGCGCGATGAAATGGGTGGCGAGATTGGTCCGACGAATTGAGCGCCGGGCAACCCGACGCATCCGGTTCGCCGGCGCCGTCCGTGCCTTGCGGACCCGCATGGCTCGGCTGTCGGAGAATCGGTGGGAAATGAGCGATCTCGAGCACGCGGAGTTCATGAAACAGCACGCGGCCGCCTTCCGCGACTACTCCCGGCTGCAGCGCCTTGGCGCGCGGTGGGGATTCGAGCTGCCGTAAATGGGTGGCGACACCCATTTCAGTAATTTCGCTGAGTGCCCCAAAGGCGCCGGCCACGAAATGCCTGCAATGCCAGCTTGCGCCCCACGTTCTCAGAGGTGATCCGACCGGATCGCACCAAAACCGGGCGTTTCAAACATTCCTCTGGGTGTCGCAGCGTTCAGAACGAGAACGTGCTCGCGAGCGTCCAGCGCGTTTCGTTGGGGATGCGGATGACGGCGATGCGGCCGTCGGGATTGGCGGTCACGGGGATGTCGTCGCCATTGCCCCAGGCGTTGCGGACGTTGAGCTGCAGGCGCCAGTCGACGTTCCTGAAAATCTTGCGGCGGTAGCTCACCCAGAAATCGCCGGCGAGTTCCTCCTTGCCGTAGAACGGATGCGCGAGGTCGGGGAACTGGGTTTGCATGACGGGATCGTTGTCCGCGATCTGACTCGTACTGGTATATAGCTTGTTGGTCGCGACGATTTTTTCCTTCAGGGCCGCGCCCGTGAGGAAAGGCGCGCCGATCGCGATCTTGTCCTGCCAGCGGACGGAGGTGCCGACGCTCATGGCCTTCAGGATCGAATGCTCGAAGTCGCGCAGATCGTAAGTCGTGGTGAAGTTGGCGCGCCATTTCCGCTGTTCGGGTGAAACCGCGCCGTCGCGGGCGAGAGTGGCGGCGAGCGCGTTGCCGACATTGCTCGCGAAACGCGTTGCGGCCGTCTGGCGTTCGGGGAGTGCCGGACCCTGGTCGATGCCAAGCAGATTGAACTTCACGAGGTTGGCGTAGACGGCATCGGCGACCTGCTTGGTGAGCTGGGCGGAACCGCTGACGACGGTCTCCTGTTTCGCGACGTTGAAGGAAACGCGCCAGCGCGAGGTGAGGTTGCCGACGAGCTCGGCCTCGAGGCCGCGGGCGTCGAGATCGCTGGTGTCGGTCAGACCTGCAATGCCGTCGGAGAGCACGGCGGTGCCGGCGGCGTTGAGGCGCATGTTCTTCAACGTGCGCGTGGGCTCCGGGTGGAGCTGGAAGAGCGCCGCGTAGAGCTGCTGGTAGGAACTGTAGCCGGCGGCGGTCACGCCTGGGATCGTGTTGAACGCGATGCCCTGGGCCTGCGCCGTGACGTAGCGATCGACCATGAAGCTCGGGTAGTTGTAGACGCCCGCGGTCGCCCCTTGGGCGCCATTGCTGCTGTTGGTCTGGATGGTGTGAAATTCATTCACGCGCAGCGAGACGCGGCGGTCGAGAAACTCGACGAGCACGCCGTATTCGCGCGTGGTGCCGGCGGGTGCGGGAATGATGGCGCCGGTGAGATTGGAGCGGACGTTGACCGGATTGAAATTGCCCGACGAGTTGTAGAAACCGCCGAGCTCGATGCCGAGCGGGAGGTGTTTGGTGAAAAAGCGCGGGATGCGGCCGACGGTGCTCCAGGTGAAGTTGCGGCCGCGTTCGTCGAGGTTGGGCCGGGAGTCGAGCCGCAGGGCGGAATTGTTGAGCGAGTCGTCGGGATTGCGCGTGTTGCCGATGCTGGAAAACGTTTTCAGCTGGTCCCAGCGCCACCCGACGACGCTCACGAGGTTGTTCTTGAAGAAGTCGCTTTTGAGGCTGAACGACTGCGACTCGATGAGCTGGCGGCTCTTTGAGTTGCCGTTGAGAAAGCGCGAAACCGAGAGCGGCTCGGTGACCATCCGCTTGCCGGTGAAATCGAAGAAACTGACATTGTAGGTGTCGCCATCGCGCGGGACGCGGGCGTCGACGACGTTGGTGATGCGGACGTCATTGAGGGAATTGGCGGCGAGGACGGACGGCCCGAGGTATTGGACGACGATGGGCGTCGTGCGGAAATTCCCGCTGTTGGTGGACTGAAACACATCGGTGTTCAGGTTGCGCGTCGTGCTGGTCCAGCCGGTGGCGTAGTTGAAGGTGGAGGCGTCGTTGCGGTTGCGCGTGTGCAGGCCGGTGAAGACGTGGTTGCCGAGCGGAAGGCCGAAGAGCTTCCGGCCGCGATCCTCGAGATCGAGACGGTAAAAGGCCGTGGCGCGAAACGCCTCGCGCAGGCCGGTCTGCGTGCGATCGGTGATGCCCTGCTGGTCGACGAACGGACGACCGACATTGGGGTTCGGCTGGTCGTTGGAAAGGTACTGCGCGACGTCGATGGCAATGCCGCCGCCGGGAGCGCCGCCGCCATTGTCGCCAAACGAGAATGGCAGCAGGCGGGTCGAGCGCGTCCGCTGCTGGTTGTAGGCGACCTCGACGCCGCCGCGGCCGCCGAAGAGCTCCTGGGTGAAGGCGAGGTTGCCGACCTGAAAGGTCTGGTCGATGTGGTTCAGTCCGCCGCTCAGGAGATGTTTGCGGTAGTCGAAGATGGCGGTGTTCTGCAGGGTCTGCCCGACAAAACCGGTCGGGACGAGAGTGCCGCTGTAAAACGTGTCGATGGCGTCGCGACCGTTGGGATTCTGCGCATAGCGGATGCGGCCCATGATACCGGCGATGTTTGCGAGGGCGGGGTTGGTGGAGCTGGCGTAACCCGCGCGCGGCTGTCCCGGGGAATCGAATACAACGGGAATTTGGATGAAGTAGGGCACGCCGATGCCGGGCGTGGCGGCGACCACGGCGGCCGAACTGAGACGATTGTCGACCGTGACCTTTGGACGCCACGAGAACGTCGGGGAGCCGGCAATCAGGCGGGCGTCAATGCCGGTGCCGGGGATGGCGGCGATGGCGGGATTCGGCGCTTCGAAAAAGTTCACCATCGAGTTGACCGGCGGGATCACGTTTACGGGATTGGACTGGGCGTCACCCATCTCGCCGGAAACGCGGACGGTGGACTTGCCAAACCACGAGGGCTGCCTGCCGTCGCGCATCACGAAGCTGAGTGCGCCGTAGGCCCGGCGTTTGCGGTCAAAGGCCGGCTCCTGCTGGTAGTTGTTCTGCTCGTTGACAGTGGCGATGCGGAACGCGATTCGGCCTTTCACGAGCACGCGGTTGAGGTCCAGGTTGGCGCGATAGGAATCCATCGAGCCGTACCGTGCGCCGATCTCGGTGCGGTTGCGCTGAAGTTGGGGCTGGACGATCGAGCCTTCGATCACGCCGGCGGGATTGCCGATGCCGAAGAGGAGTGAGTTGGGTCCGCGGCTGATGGTGACGCCGGAGGAGTTGTATGAATCGAACGGAATGTCGGTGATGAAGTAGTCGCGAGTGGTGGTGGCGGCGCCGATGCCGCGCACGCGGTTGTTGGCCTGGGGATTCTCGCGGCTGTCGGACTGGTCGGGCCGGCCGGATGAGGTGGCACCGCCTGCGAAGTTGCCCGACACCCCGCCGATCTCGGTCGCAGTCGTGAGCGAGAGCAGCTCGCCGAGGTTGGTCGCGGCGGTGTCGCGGAGGAACTCCGGGGTGACGATGCTGATGGCGGCGCCGACATCGCGGAGGGCGGTGTTGATGCGCGTGCCGGCGAGCGTGCTCGTGGCCGCATAGCCGACATTATCGTCTTCGCTGACAACGAAGGGATTGAGTTTCACCGTCTCCTCGGTGACCGGGGCGGACGGCGCGGCGGGCTGCGTGGGCTGCGCGAGAAGCGGGACACTCAACGCGAGGAGCAGGGCAACGCCGGGGTGACGGGTGGGGCGACAGGTCATCGGGTGATGCAGGCGCGTCGCGGGGCGATTGGAAAGAGGTATTTGCGTGAAAGGTACGGCGAGCCCTGAAGCCGGTGCGGGCCTTGCCTGAGTTCGGTCCCGCGCCGTAAGGGGTCAGCAACGGTCTTTCAGGCGAGGTTAAATTGAGGATTTTTAATGAGGTGGTTGAGAAGGACGACGAGCTTCCGCATGACGGCGGTGATGGCTACTTTCTTGGGCTTACCTGCGGCGACGAGTCGTTGATAGAATGATTTCAGAACGGGGTTGAATCGGGTGGCGACGAGGGCCGCCAGGTAGAGGACGCGGCGGACTTTTACTCGACCGCCGCGGATAGTTCGTCGACCGCGGAGGGTGCCACTGTCGCGATTATAGGGCGCGACACCCGCGAGTGCTCCGACTTGCTTGCGGCTGAGTTTCCCCAGTTCGGGGAGCTCGGCCAAGATGGTGGAGGCGGTTACTTTCCCGATGCCTTTGACCTGTTGCAGCCGCGCGCTCTGCCCGCGCAACGTGTCATCGTCATCGATCTGTTGCTCAATCATCACCTCGATTTGCTGGACCTGTTTCTGCAGCTCCCCGATTAGACTTTGGATCAGCTTTTTGAGCACGACGTCGCGAGTCTGCATCAGTCGCTGTTCCTCCATTGTGAGCAGGTTCACCAGTTGCTCCCGGCGCTGGACCAGCGCGGCGAGTCTTTGGCGTGAGGGCGAAGGAGCTTCGAGGACCGGGGGCTGAAGGAGTTCACCAAACTCCCGTAGCACCGACGCATCAATCTCGTCGGTCTTCGCCAGCAGCCCTTGCGCCCTGGCAAACGACCGCACGCGGGCAGCGTTGACCAAGCTGACGGGAATGTTGGCGGCCCATAACGCCTCCAGTAGCTCGCGTTCGTAGCCGCCACTCGGTTCACAAATCACGTGCACCGGGCCCGCCATTTTGCCCAGCGATTTGATGAGGCCAGTGATTCCGGCGGCGGCGTTGTCGTAGCGCTCCGGACTGCGTCCAACGAGCGAGACATCCAACGCTTCTTTGCAGATATCGACTCCGGCGTAGGTCGGAGCTGGTTCGGTCATTTTATTCATAGCGCTCTGTCTTGCGATTCGAGCTGCGCGGCCGTGAGGCCCGCGCTCTTCCAACGGTTCGAGTTTGTATGAAGAATCCCGAGCCGACCGCGCTGACCCACGAGATCACCTGGCGTCTCAAGGCCATGTTATCGATCTGACTCGGAAAGGGAGTCGCCACCGGTCTGGTTGCGGCTTCCTCCGACGAGCCTGTCGCCCATTCTCGGAAGCCGCAACCAGACCTTCGCCGTTCAAGATACAAGGCTGTTGCACGTTGCAGCTTCCCTGCAACGTGCAACGGCCTGACCCCATTAGCAGCCTTTAACCTCGCCTGAAAGACCGTTGCTGACCCCTTACTTCACGCGGACCCCTTACTTCACGCGATCGGCGATCGTGAGGGTGTTGAAGTCGAGCACGCGCTCGAGCCGGCCGTGGGTGATGGTCAGTTTTCGACCACCCACCTCGGCGTTGAGATACGGGCCTTCAAAGAGTTTCCATTTGCCGTAGTCGATCGCGCGCCCGTCCACGGTCGGAGTCTGACCGAACGCAAACGTCACCTTCCGGCCCCGCAGCGTGGTCATCGTCACCGCTGGCGTGGGCTCGCGCTTGACCGTCAGCGGCAGCGCGCGGATGGCAGCCTGAAACGCGGCGAAGGTCTTGAACTCCCCCGCGCTCGCGGCCTGCACGATGGTGCCGTTCTTCAGGTGCGGGCTTGTCAGCAGGCGACCGCCGAGATCGAGCTTCACCTTCGCCCATCCGCTCGAGTGGTGCAGGTATTTCTCCCAATGATACGGGGCCAGCGGCCGGTACGCGAGGTAGGCATTGCCGCCGCGCGCGAAGATCCAGCCCGACGCGTCCTCCGTCACGTCGACCAGGTCCTTGGAAAAGAAGCCGTTGATGTGCGGGAAACGCGTGCCCGCCGGGATGTCGTAGAGCGCGATGACGGTGTCGAGATCCTGAAACACCTGCTCGTACGGCGAACTGCCCATGATCTTGTCGGGTGAGTCGTACGACGGTTTGCCCTCGAACGTGACGCCCTTGATCATCGGCTCGGGATAGAACGTGAACGAAGCTTGGATGATCTCGGGCGCCGAATGCGGGTGCAGTGAGAACAGCGTGTTGTGTTTGCCGCGCGGATCGGGCACGGCCCAGGTGACGTCCCACACGTGCGACTGCAGCGGATCGATCCTCCCGCCGCGCGTGGAGCCGACGGCGTAGTCCTTTCGCAGGTAGTTGGTCTTGTACACCGGCGGCGAGTCCTCGTCGCTGTAACGCCAGAAGCGGCGCACGCGTGCCCGATCGCGTTGCACGAAATCGCCCGCGCGATCAGTCGCGATTCGATAGATCACCTCGGGCAGGACGTAATTCTTGGCCACCGGCGCGAAGTAGAGGCCCCAGCCGCTGTAGCCCGCGGTCGGCGGCGTGTTACCGAACTGCAGCCAGCTGAAATACGAAGCCATGGCCTGCCAGCGTTCGATGGTGGAGCCCTCGTCGGCGCGCGAATTCGGGCCGCGCAACACGCCGTTGAGCGTCGTGGCGGCAAGCTCGGCAAACAGCCAGTCGAGCATCATCTGTCCGCGTTGCCGCATCGCTGGATCCTTCGCCCAGCTCGCCAAGTACAGGAGCGGAATCACGTATTCGCCGATGTAATGCGTCGGGTTGAATTCCCCCTGGCCAACCGTGGTGGTGACGTCGATCCAGTGGACAAGATACGAGCGCGCCTCCGCCAGATTCTCGGCCGAAGAGCGCCCCGAATACCACGTCTCCGCCGGTTCGTCCGGATAGAGCTCGGCCATCAGGTAGAGCGACAGATAGTACATCGCAAAGTGGTTCTCGGTGTCGCCGCGCGCCTGCCGCGTCGTGCGCCAAGCGGTGCGAATGGAGGCCAGAGCCTCGGGCGACAGTCGGTCGCGCCCGAGGTAGGCGATGCACACCGTGGGAAACATCCAGAACGGGCCGGTGCCCGGCTCGCGCATGAGATCAATGACACGCTGCGAACACCCGGGCAGGTCCTGGCCGCGCACGATCCGGGCGGCGATCATCGCGAGATCCAGCTTGGCGGGATCGTCCGTCTTCGCGTTTCCGCCTCCGGCCGCCCAATCGAGGACTTCGTCGATGCGGCGGTGATATTCGGTTCGGCGTCGGTCCTCGTCGGGCACGGGCGCCGTTGACGGCGGCGGCGCCAGGAACGAGGGCTGCGCCGCGCTGTGGAATGCGACAAGGACGAAAAGGACGGTGCAAAAAAGAGAGCGCTTCATGACGACAAGGGGCGGAGATTATTTGGCGCTCACCGGCAGGATGAGGAATTTGTTGATCAGCGATCCAGCGAGCGCGTCGGGCTTCCAGGTACGGCCGAAGTCGGCCGAAACGAAGAGTGTCTCCGCGGCCACGCTCGCGTAGAGCAGGCCCGCGGGATCAACGCCCACCCGCCACACGTGATGCGCCGCGGGCAGGCCGGCGTTGCGATCGATCCACGTGGCGCCGCCGTCCTCGCTCGTCAGCACGCCGAGCGCCCAGCTGCCGAGCGCGAGGCGCTGGGGATTGGTGACGTCGAACGTGACATTATAGAGCGGATTCGTGGCGGGAGCCGTGGCGACCTTCTCCCACGTCAGCCCGCCATCGATCGAACGCCACGCGCCGGCGCCGTGCGTCGCCGCCATCCAGATGCGCGGATCATGCGGGGATTGCTGGATGTCGTAAACGGTGTCCTTCGTCGGCAGCACCCGCCGCCAGTGCTGCGCGCCATCCTCGGTGAGAAAAATCCCCACCTCGCAGCCGGCGAACACGCGGCCGGCGCGGGTCCGATCCACCTGCAGAACCTGCGTGTACTTGCCCCGTGCCGGCAGGCCGTTTTCGCGTCGTGCGATCGTTTCGGCGCGATCGGTCGAGACGGCCACGCCGTCAGGCAGCGCGAGGTAGACGTGGTCCGGCGCATTGGGATCGACGACGACGTCGCGCGCCTCGGTCATGCTCCAGTCGTTGCAGATGCGCCAGAGCTTGCCGCCGTCGAGGCTGCGCCAGAGGCCGTTGAGCGCGGAGGTGTAGATGACGTTGCGGTCGCGGGGATCGAAGGCGACGGCCGTGATGCCGGTGTCGTTGTAGCCGATGTGCTGCCAGGCGCCGGCGGCGTCGCGCTGGTACACGCCGTTCGTCGTGATGATTTTCGAACCGATGACGTAGTTGCGGTTGATGTTCGCGCAGACGAAGAAGTCGTACGCGGGCGCGGCGGCGGCCAGGGAAGCCGTGGTGAGGATCGCGGAGAGCAGGACCGAAAAACGATGCGGGGTCATGAAGAGAAGAGCGGGGAAGGGTGCACCGGAATCGCCGGCCACGGGGGGGACGACGGGCCGCAGGGAGGCGGCGGTGGGCGCGAGGGAGTGATCGTGCGGGCTCGTCGGCGCACGGCGAGCCCCGATCGCAGAATCATGAGCGGAGATTTGTCAGGCGTGGTCGTTGACTCCGAAATCTCCGCATAAACCCGGGATTGCCGCTGGGCCGCGGGTGAGGCATTGGCGTCCGGTCGAAATCAATCACCATGAAGATCCGCCCATTCGCGTTTTTACTTTGGCTTGGGACGCTGGCCTCGTTGCAGGCCCAGGAGGCAACGGGCGGATGGTTGCCCGACGAGCAGAAGAGTTTTGTGGCCGGACTCGACGACATTCTCACTCACGTGGGGGCCGATTTCGCCCCGCTCAAAGCCGGCGAGGTGTACGAAGGCGGTAATACGAAATCCTGGCAGTCCTCGACGCTCCTATTTCCGGCATCGGATGACGTGCCATCGGCCGGGGAAAAACGCCCCATCAAGGAAACCCACAGCTTCGTCACGGGACGAACGGTCGTCGAGTTCCAGGAGGGTCTGCCGGGATCGATGGCGGAGTTTGTCCGGTTTCTGGAAAGCCAGCTGGCCACCCGCGGCTTTGTCGAGGTCGCGCCGATCGGGTTCAACCGGACCTACCGGACGCGGGCGTATCGTTCGGAGCAGGCGGTGGTGGAGGTGGTTTCCATTCCCTCGGGCCAGGGCCTGCAGTACGTGGTCATCTCGCGGAAGAAGGAATATTTCGCGTCCAACGTCGCCGTGATTGGCGAGCTGATCCAAGCTGGTGGGCAAACTCAAAACACCCTGCCGTTTGAGGTCCGCAAGCAGATCGGCGCGAGCCTCGCGCGCATCCTGGCGGATGCCGGCAATCAGTTCAAAGGAGTGATTGCCGACGCGGTGCTGAAACAGACCGAGACCGTCACGTCGCACAAATCCAACGTCGAACTCTTCCCCGCCGACGCGGCGAGCGGCGCTGACACTTCGGTCTCATACCACCGTGGTTCCGGGCCGGGTGCGATCTTCACGACGAAGTCGCCGTACCGTTTCGATCAGTTGGGCGCGGCCCTGGCGGACATGCTGCTGGGCATGGGCTACGATGAAGTGAAGCCCATGGGCCTTAAGGCCGGCGCGGTCGGCCGGGTCTTTCGCGGACCGCAGGCGGTCGTCGAACTCATCGATCCCCGGATCGATGGGGCCCGGTCCGACGTCGCGATTTCGCGGAAGCCGGACTACTTCGCGCCCGATGCGACAATCGTCGCCGCGGGGAAAAACTCGCCGAGTTCGCCGGCGGTGCCGCTGGACTTTCGCGATCCGGTTTCTCCCTATCCGTCGTTCGAGAAAAAATACGCGAAAGGGCCGCACATCGACGGGAAGCTCATTGGCGGCAAGTATTACGTCGGCAATATCTACACGTATACGGACTTTTTCGGCATGCGGCCCAGTCGGTTCACCGGAGTGTATCAGGTCGTCGATGACTACTGGAAGGTGGAGGAGGTGAAGGGCACGGTGCATTGGGATTATCTCGGCGTGAGCTTCACGGGCGACTTCATGCCCTATGACATCTACAAATCGAAACTCTGGGCCAAGGGGCATTTCAAGAAGGGCAACGCGATCACGCCCGGATATCTTTATCACTACACCAGCGAACCGTACGTCTGGTTTGTGCCCGACGACACCCGGAAGTCGCGGATCGATCTGGCGTACACCGCGGGCGGCAAGCCGTACCTGCGGGATGTGCGGGCGGAACAGGTGGCCGATGCGAAGGCGTGGGCCGAGGCCGAGGCGCGATTGAAGCGGCTGCCCGAAGGGTACTATCGCAGCGACTACAAGGGGCCGGCGTACGATGGCAACGGCCGGCTCCTCACCGCGTCCACGGCCGGCAAGAGCAGCGGTGCCGGCCCCTGTTCCGATTGCAATGGCAAGGGTTGGATCGAGCAAGTCTGCGGTGCCTGCAACAACACCCGCATGAGCACGGCCACGGTATACGACACCGTGACCGTGAGCGGTCCCTTCGGCCGCACCAACGTATCCTATAGTGTGGGACAGGGCCGCCCGCAGAGCACGTGGTGCGGTAGCTGCGTGGGCGTGGTCATCACCAGCAGTCAGTACCGGGCGCGAATGGAAAGTCTGGGACCGAAGAAATGCACCCGTTGCAAAGGCACGGGTAAACTCGGGCTGTAGCGTGCCACGGCAGGCCTTCGCAGTCGGACGGCGTCCAGTGCAGGGGCGATGCGACTACGGCAGCGCCGGGCGCAGGGGTGCGCTCGATCCCGGGGCGACGGGATAAACCGCCTCGTGCTTTTCCAAGGAGGCGATCAATCCCTGCATCATGCGCCGGAGCTCGCCGGGTTCGGTGCCCGCAAGATTGGTCTGCTCGAACGGATCGCGGCCGAGGTGGAAGAGCTGGTAGTGGGAATCCTGCGACACCGCCGACGGGAAGTAGTGATAGATCACCTTCCACGGACCGTCGCGGTAACTCGTCCAGTAGTCGGTCCGGTGCGGCGCGTGCGGATAGTGCATCAGGAACGTCTCGGTGCGCGCCGGATCGCGGCGGCCGGAAAGCAACGTGTCGAGCCGCGCGCCGTCCACGGTGTGATTGTTCGGTGCCGGCGTCCCCGCGAGCGCCAGGATCGTGGGAAACAGATCGATGACCGCGGCCTGCTGGTTCTGGATCGCGCCGGCCGGAATCGGGAGGCGCTGCTGCACGGAGTTGCCGGCGGCGGGCTTGGCCCATGCGGCGATGAACGGGACGCGCATTCCGCCCTCATAGTGCGAGCCCTTCTTGCCGCGGAGCGGCGCGGCGCAGGCGACGGCGTGCTCGTGACCGAGCGGGGCGTCGGAGCCGTTGTCGCCGAGGAAAAAGATCAACGTGTTCTCCGCGACGCCGAGTTTCTCGAGGTGATCGAGCAAATCGCCGAGCGATTTGTCCATGCCCTCGACGAGGGTGGCAAACGCCTGCGCGTTGGCCGGCTTCCCGGAATCCTTGTAGTGGGCGGCGAAGCGCGGGTCCGCCTGGAACGGCGCGTGCACGGCGTAGTGCGCCAAGTGCAGGAAGAACGGCTGACCGGCTGACACCGCGGCGCTGACCTGGGCGTTGGCCTCGAGCGTGAGTGCCTCGGTGAGAAAGATGTCCTTGCCGTGATATTTCTCCAGGCCCGGCACGGCGTGGTCGGGCGCGCCGGCCCCGGCCTTCCCCTTGGCATTCGGGGCGCGGTTGAAATTCTGCTCGCCGTAGTAGCTGCCGGGCGCGCCGATGGAGGCGCCGGCGATGTTCACGTCGAAGCCGAGCGTGGCCGGGTTCGCGCCATCGGCTTTCCGCGGCCCGAAATGAGCCTTGCCGACATGAATCGTCCGGTAACCGCCCGTCCGGAGCACGCCGGGCAGCGTGACATCGCCCGGCTTGAGGCCGAGCCAGTTCCACTGCGGGGCGCCGTTGGGCCCGGCGTTGTTGGTGTCGGGGTTGATCCAGTTGGTGGTGCGGTGACGCGCCGCGTTCTGGCCGGTCATGATGGAGACGCGCGTCGGCGAACAGACGCTCATCGCGCAAAACTGGTTGAAGCGGATGCCGCGCGCCGCGAGCCGTTCCATGGCCGGCGTGCGATAGTAGTCATTCAGCGGATACCGTTTCGGCCGGCCGGACTCGTCGGTGAGAAAGGGCAGGGACGTGTCCATCACGCCCATGTCGTCGACGAGGAAGACGACGATGTTGGGCCGGGTCGCGGGGGTGGCGGCGAAGGCGGTGAGGGTCAGGCCGAGGCCGGCCACCAGGAGGGCGAGGAGACGTTTCATGGTCGGGATTATTTCCGGGTGCGCCCGGCGGCAATCACGCCGGCGAGCTGGGACTTCAGCTTTTCCCCGATGGCCGGGTTCTGGTCAAAGACGTTGGTGGCTTCGTTGGGATCCTTGGCGAGGTCGAAGAGCTGGAACTGTGGCACGGGCGTGTTGGCGAGCTCCTTTTCGACCGTCATGTTGCGGGCGGACTTGGTGTCGTGCCGGACGAGCTTCCAGTTGCCGGCGCGGAAGCCGTAATTGCCGGTGCCGCCGTTGTCCTGCTGCACGAGATGATCGCGGCCCTTCGCGCCAGGTTTTCCGAGCAGGGCATCGGAGACGTCCATGCTGTCGAGGCAGGCGTCGTCCGGGATCGGCGTGCCCGTCAGGCGGGCGATGCTGGCCGCAAGGTCGATGGTGCAGACGACCTCATCGGAAACGCCCGGCTGGATCCGTCCCTTCCAGCGGGTGATGAACGGTGTCCGCGTGCCGCCCTCGAAGACGCTGTACTTGCCACCGCGATACGGACCGCCGGCGCGATGGCTGCCTCGCTTCTCGAGTGCGAGATCCTTGTAGCCGTCGTCCATGACCGGACCGTTGTCGGAGCAAAGGACCACGAGGGTGTTCTCGGCGAGTCCCAGGCGGTCCAGCGTCTTCATCAGCTCGCCCACGCACCAGTCGAACTGGACGACGGAGTCCGCGCGGAAGCCAAGTCCGGTTTTGCCCTGGAAACGTTCGTGCGGCATCCGCGGCACGTGCAGGTCATGGGAGGCGAAGAAGAGGAAAAAGGGCTGGGAACGATTGGCTTCGAGCCAGGCGTTGGACTTCTCGATCCACTTGTCGGCGAGATCCTCGTCGCGGAAGCGCGCAGTCTTTCCGCCGGTATAGAAGCCGATCCGGCTGATGCCATTGTGGATCGTGCCGTTGTGGCCGTGCGACCAGTCGAGCTTGAGCGTATCACGATGGCTGATGCCGGTGGGATGATCCTCGGTGGGCTTGCGGTCGCCCACCCAGAGCGGATCGGCCGCGTCGAGGCCGAGGACGCGGCTGTTCTCGAGATAAACCTGGGGCACGCGATCGTTGGTCGTCGGCAGGAGGAAATTGTAGTCGAAGCCGATTTCACGCGGACCGGGCTTGATCTCGCCGTTCCAGTCGGGACCGCTGCCCTCAAGGCCCAGCCCGAGATGCCATTTGCCAATCACCGCCGTGCGATAACCGGCGGCTTTCGCCAGACTCGCGATCGTGGCGCGATCGGGCGGGACGACGAGGTGGCCGTTCGGCGGCGCGATGCCCGTGCCCTTGCGGCGGAAGGCGTAGCTGCCGGTCAGGAACGAATAGCGCGTTGGCGTGCACGTCGACGCGGAGCAGTAGCCGCTCGTGAAACGCAGGCCTTCGGCGGCCAGCCGGTCGATGTGCGGCGTCTTGAACGCCGTGGCACCGTACGTCGAGACGTCGCCGTAACCGAGATCGTCGGCCATGATGACGATGACGTTCGGTCGCGTTGCTGTAGGTGCGGCCGCAGCGGCGCGGAGCAGGGTGCAGGACGCAATGAGCAGCAGAAGCGAGGTGAGGAGACGTGGCATGATGGCGAAAAGGGTGAGGCGGCAGGGGGGCAGCGCGGCGGCGAGTGAATCAGTCGCCCTTTTGTTTCCGGTTCAAGGGAAACTCCGGCGAGTCGGTGCGCGCGGTCGTAAGGAGCTGTTCGAGCGTGGCGGCGAGCGCGGGCTGGGCGTTCGCGAGATTCTTCGTTTCGCCGGGGTCCCGGGCCAGATCGTAGAGCTCGACCGGCCGGCCGGGCGCGGCGCGGTAAGCCTTCCAGTCGCCGCGACGGACGGCCTGCTGGGGCGCGGCTTCCCAATAGAAGTGATCCCGCCGCGTCTGCTGCGCCGGTTCGCCCGTGAGCGTCGGCAGGATCGAAACGCCATCGAGGCCCGCGGGCACGTTGGCACCGGCGAGGGCGGCGAAGGTCGGAAACATGTCCGAGAAATCGGATACGAGCGTCGCCACGCTCCCGCGCGCAATCCGTCCGGGCCAGCGGGCGATGAACGGCACGCGGATGCCGCCTTCGTACAGCGTGAACTTGAGATCACGCAACGGCCCCGTGCTATTGAAGAAGTCGGGGTCCTGGCCGCCGGCGGTGATCGGGCCGTTGTCGCTGGTGAAGATGACCAGCGTGTTCTCGGCGAGCTTCAACTCGTCGAGGAGATCGAGGATGCGACCGACGTCCCGATCGAGCCGCGTGATCATCGCGGCTCGCACCGCGCGCGGCTCCTTCTGCGCGGCGTAGGTCTTGGCGCCGGGAAACGGTTTCGGCTCCGGCCACTTGCCGCGATATTCGGCGAGCGAGTCGTCGGGGACTGCGACCTCCGCGTGCGGAATCGTGAAGGCGCCGTAGAAGAAGAAGGGGCGATCCCGATTTCGGCGGATGAAATCGAGTGCCGCCTGCGTGAACAAGTCATGCGAATACACCGCGCGCCGGCCCTGCTGGTTTTCGGGGATCTCCACCCGCTGCCCGTTTCGCCACAGGTGGTCGGGATAATAGGTGTGCGCGTGCGTCTGATCGAGGTAACCGAAAAACTCGTCCATGCCCTTCCGCTCGGGTGCTCCCGTGCTGCCTTCGAGCCCGAGCGCCCATTTGCCCACGCCGCCTGTCGCGTAGCCGGAGCGCTGCAACATCTGCGAGAAGGTCACGTCCTCGGGCCGCAGCGGAATCTTGCTGTTGGCCCGAATGAAGCCATGGCCGCCGTGCCTGCCGGTGAAGAGCGCGCAGCGCGACGGATGACACGAGGGCGCGCCGGCGTAATGCTGCGTGAAGTGCATGCCTTCCTGCGCCATCCGGTCGAGCCGGGGCGTGCGGATGTGTTTCTGCCCGTAGCTCCCGAGGTCGCCGTAGCCGAGATCGTCCGCGAGAATGTAGATGATGTTCGGCGGTCGCGCGGGCGTGGCGGCGGACATCATCCCTGCCAGCAGAGTGACGCACAGGAGCGCGTAACAGGCGCGGAGATACGGCGCGAACTTCATAGGTGGGGGCAGTGACGGCGCGGCCTATTTGGCCGGAGCGAAGTACTTCTTCACGATCCACTCGGGCTGCCACTGATCCGTCTTGCGCTCCTTGCCGGTGAGATCGATCGACGGTGGCGGCTGGCTCGTGGCGTTGACCGCGAGCGTGTCGCCGACTTTCGCCTGCCACGCTTTCATCTGCGCGAGCAGGCGCGTGATGTGGGCGGCGTGAGCCGGGTTGTCGTAGACGCTCTTCGTCTCGTTCGGATCGGCCTCGAGATCGAACAGCTGGCTGTAGCCGAGCTTGGGATAGCAGATCAGCTTCCAGCGTTCGTCGCGCACGGCGCGCTGCACCTGGATGTACGGCAGGAAGACGGTGTCGCGCAGGCGCGCCTTGGTGCCGTCCCAGAGCGGGCGGACGCTCTCGCCGAAAATTCCGGCCGGCGGCGCGATGGCCGCGAGTTCGCACAGCGTCGGAAAGATGTCGAAGAGGTAGGTGAACGCCTCGACCGATCGGCCCGAGGGAATCCCCGGCCCGCCGATGATGAAGGGCGTGCGCATCGAGTGTTCGAATACACTCTGCTTGCCGAGCAGCCCGTGGCTGCCGAGGGCGAGCCCGTTGTCCGCCGCATAGACGATGATGGTGTTCTCGGCGAGGCCGCGACGTTTCAGCACGGCGAGGATGCGGCCGATCTGGGCGTCGAGGTGCTCGACCATCGCGTAGTACTCGGCGAGCTGATCGCGAATCATCGCCTCGGTGCGCGGCCAAGCGCCGAGGTTTTCGTCGCGGCCGCCGTTCATCGCGCCGTTGTCGAACGGCAGCTGCGGCAGGAAGTTCTTCGGCAGCGGCGGACGCGCGGCATAGTTGGCGGGAAAGCCGGGCGGCGGCTGGCGCGGGTCGTGCGGCGCGGTGAACGCCGTGTAGAGGAAGAACGGCTTCGCGCCGTCCTGCGTCTCGAGGAAACGAATCGCCGCGTCGGCGAACATCTCCGTGGAAAACCCGGCACCGGTGCGCGGGCCCGCCATTGTGCCTTCGGGCGTGCGATCATGCAGCGGCACCTTGGTGTGATCCGACATGCCGCCGAACATCACGCTCTCGCCGTGTTGAAACGCCCGCAGCCACGAGGCCTGGCCGTTGTGCCATTTGCCCGTGCCGAACGTGGTGTAGCCGTTTTCCCCGAACAGCTCGGGCATGAGTTTCTCGCCGGCCAACGTGGCGGTGTTGATTGCGAACCAGGTCTTGCCGCTCATCAGCATCGCGCGGCTCGGCACGCAGACCGCGCCGCTGTTGCCGCCGAAGACGTAGTTGCGCCGGAAGCTCACGCCCGCGCGCGCGAGTCCGTCGATGTGCGGCGTCTTGATGTGCGCATTGCCGTGCGCCGCGATCGTGTCGGCGCGCTGGTCGTCGGCGAAGAGGAACAGGATGTTCGGCCGGCGCGGGGTCGCGGCGATCGCGCCGGCCGCGACCGCGAGACCGAGCCCGGCAAACAGCCAGGAGCGGAGGCGCGCGACGCGGGAAGTGAAAGCAGGGGTGGTGGGCATGGAGGTTTGAGTTTACTGCGGACGCGTCGTGGCCGGCGCGTTCGTGGGGGTGGGCTCGGCGGGAGTCGCTGCACTCGCGGCCGGCGTGAGCACCTTCAGCGGATGCTCGCGCAGGATTTCGTCAGCCATGTAGAAGTTGACGCGAGCTTCCGTGGCGGCACGGATGCGGCGGACGGTTTCAGTCGTGACAATCTCGCCGTCATTGCCGAAGGACTGCCGCACATAGCTGGCGACCGCCGCGAGCTCGTTGTCGTTCAGCATGCCGCCGAAGCCCATCATCGGCGGGACGCCTTTGCTGGGATCGTAGTGCTCGCCGTTCACCTCCATCGGACCCCAGAGGCCCTTGAGGATGATCTTGATGAGGCGTTCGTCGTCGTCGATCCAGTTGCTCTTCGCGAGCGGCGGATAGATTTTCGCCATGCCCTGGCCGTTGGCCTGGTGACACGTGGCGCAGTGGCCGTCGCGCAGGTAGACTTCCTTCCCGATGTTATAGACGCGGTTGTCCTCGCCGGTGAGCGGACGCGTGGGGCCGTAACTTTGCTGCGCTTCGGATTTCGGCGGCGCGGGAAACACGAACGTGCCGGCGAAGTGGGCGAGCGCATTCGCGTTGTCGGCAAAGGTCCGCTCGCTGTCGGCGCGCAACGCTTCGACATCATCCTTCAGCGTGTGCGCGAGGATCTGTTTGGTCACCGGTCCCATCCAGTCGTCGAGCGGCTGCTTGAGGGCTTCAAGCACGACGCGGGCGCCATCGGTGTTGTCGAGCCACGAGGCCGCGACGATGGCCTCGAGCCGGACGCGCGGATGCGCATCACCGGCCGCCTGCCGGAGCAGCGCGGTGCCGTCGGCGATCTGATCGCGCGCGAAACGCAACACGCTCACCGCGGCGGCGCGCGCCTCGTGTTTGCGGGCGGAAAGGAGCTGACGCAGCAGGCCGGCATCGGGCTGGTTCTGCGCCCACGTGGCCCAGAGCGCTTCGCACAGGTGGTGTTCGTACTCGGGATCGTTGCGATCGAGTTTCGCCGCCCACGCTTTCACCGCGGGGATGACCTCGGCGGCGGGGCGGCCGCGGAGTTCGCGCCGCGTGCGGTAGCGGGTGCGATACTCGGGCAGCTTCAGATTTTCCAGGAGCTCGGCCACGGTCGCGCCTGCGATTTTCGCCGGCTTCAGCAAGGGACGACCGGGATACGTGACGCGGTAGATGCGGCCGTGCTCGTGATCGCGGTTCGGATCGCGGGCGTTGTGCTGCATGTGGCCGACGAGGGCGTTGTGCCAGTCGACGAAGTACAGCGAGCCGTCGGGGGCAAACTCGAGATCGACGGGGCGGTAGTTGGGATTATTGGACGAGATCAGATCGCCGGCGAGTTTGCCGACGAAGCCCGCGCCTTCCTCTGTCACCGACGACAGGCCGATACCGAGGAAGCCGATCGAGTTGCAGATCATGAACTGGCCCTGCATGGCGTCGGGGAAATGCCGTGACGACACGAACTCCGAGCCGGAGGTCGGCCGCGAACGCTTTGGTACAAACGTGCGCGTCTTGGGAATCTCGATACCGTACGGCATCTTGGCCGAGAGTGGCAGCGCCCACCAATTGAGTCCGTCGGAGGCGTCGGAGATGTAGCACTGCTCCCAGCGATCGAAGGCGATGCCCCACGGGTTGTTGTAATCCGCCTGGCTGTAGCGTTCGAGGCGGAAGCTCTTCGGGTCGAAGCGCCACACGCCGCCGTCGTTGCAGCGGCGCGGACCGTAAGGCGTCTCAACCTGCGAATGGAGGAAGCGGCCTTCGGCCATATAGAAGGCCCCCGACGCATCCGCGGAGTACGCGGAGATCGCGTGGTGAGTGTCGTGCGTGTCGAAGCCGTGCAGGAGAATCTCCATGCGGTCGGCGCGATCGTCGCCGTTGTCATCGACGAGCAGGCACAGGTTCGGCTCCTGCGAAATGTACACGCCCTCGGGCGCGAGCTCGAAACCGATCGGCAGCTGGAGGTGATCGGCGAACACCGTCTGCTTGTCGGCGCGGCCGTCGCCGTTGGTGTCCTCGAGGATGAGCAGCTTGTCGTTGGGGCGCGGATCGCCCGGACGCCAGTGCGGGTAGCTCGGCATGACGGCGACCCAGAGCCGGCCGCGGTTGTCGAACGACATCTGCACGGGATTCTGCAAGTCGGGGAATTCACGCTCGGAGGCGAAGAGCTCGAGCTTGAAGCCGTCCATGACCTTGATGTCGGAGATCACCTTGTCGCCGGCGGCGTATTCAATCGTGCCCATCGCGCCGCCCGGTTTGAAATTCGTCGGCACCGGCGGCAGTGCGTGCGTCTTGCTGTCGTCAACCACAAGGTCGCGTTTGCGACTCGCGGCGACGTCATGGATGAGCGTGTCGCGGAGCGACATCATCTCGCGCGTCTTCTTGATTTCGTCGGGGTAGTTCTGCGGGCCGTACGGCGTGTAGCGCTGGCCGTGTGTGTGGACGCCGTTGACGAGGTTGTAGTCGTTGTTCCAGAGCCAGTCCTTCTCCATCACCGCGGCGTGGACGAGCGCGGCGTCGGCTTCCGTCGTGCGCGCCTGCGAGCCGTACAAACCGTCGGCGAGCAGCTTGCCGAGTTCCTCATAGCCGGCGGACGTCGGCGCAATCCCATTGATCGTAAACGGCCGCGCGGCGTCGCCGTAGCGGGCGAGCGTGGGTTTGAAGAGATCGATGAACGTGACGCCGTTGCGCTGCGCGACGCGTGCCATCGCCGCCGCGTACAGGGCGAGGTTGGCGTTCTCCTTTTTTCCGTCGGGCAGATCGCGGTTGGCGGAGAGATTTTCAAACGCGATCGGTGACACTAGCACGAGGCGCGGGGCGGACTGGCCGTTGTAGGCCTGGCTGAGTGTGTGCCGGACGAAGGCCTCGAGCTCCGCCTCGTAGTTGTTCACGCGATCCGGCCCGTCGAAGGACTCGTTGAGCCCGAAGAACGCGACGACGGTGTCCGCCTTCAGATGCGTGAGCCACTGATCCGGCGTCGGGAAGAAACCCTTGCCGTTGTGCTGCGCGAATTCGGGCCGGAATTTCTCGGCGCCGGGAAACGCCCACTGCGAAACCCGTCCCGGATGCGGGCGGAAGGCCGGCGTGTCGCCGGGGCGGCCCATATTACGCACGATCAGTTGCCGATCGGGAAAGCGCAGCTGCAGCTCGGTTTCGAGGCGGCTGTAATAAACATCACGCTCGGCAAGGCCGTTGCCGATGAAGACGACGCGCTCGCCGGTGGACGGCGGCGCGACGGTTTGCGGGCGGGCGGTGGTGGCCGGGGTGGGAAACGCCATGTCGGCGTGCGGACCGGGCTTGGGCGGGGTGTTCGCTTCCTTGGGTGCCGTGGGACCGGACTGTTTTTTCTTCGCCTGTTTGGCTTTTTTCGGGGCGCCCGTGTCGGTGCTGGCCGACGGCGTCGGGGGCGTCGCCGCCGGAGTGGCCGGAGCTTGGGCCCGAAGGCCGTGGAGCGTGAGACCGGCGGTGGCGCTGAGAGCGAGCGCAAGCAGCGAGGCGCGGCGAAGGAAGACGTTCATGCGGGAGAGGGAAGGAGAGCGAAAACCGAAAAGGGGCTGGCCAGGGAAAGGAGAGCAAAGGTGCGGGGCGGAGCCGCGACGTCACGGCTGAAGCGTCAGAGCGAAAACGCGTCCACGGGCGCACGCAAGCCGGACGCGATGTCAGGATCAGACGCGCGGCCGGGGGCGGCCGGCGTTTTCTTCGAACGTGGCGACCGCATCGGCTTGCCTCGGTGATGATATCCCGCCTGCGTCGGACTCGGTTCAACGTGACACGCAGCCGAATCCCAAGCGACGCCCGCGCGTCAGGCTGCGTTCCTGATCCCAGCTTGGTTTTCCCCATGATGCTACCGACACCCACTTCGCGTCTTCTCGTTACCTGCTTCACCCTGCTTGCGTTCGCCGCGCCCGATCGGTCGGCGGGCTCCGACTGGCCGCAGTGGCGCGGGCCGGACCGGACGGATGTGTCGAAGGAAACCGGTTTGTTGAAGACGTGGCCGGAAGGCGGTCCGAAGCGGGTGTGGCTCTTCGAGAATGCGGGCAGCGGCTACTCGGGTCCGGCGATCGTCGCAGGAAAGTTGTTCACGCTTGGTACGCGCGATGGTCAGGAAATCCTGCTCGTCCTCGATGCCAACACCGGCACGGAAATTCGGGCGGTGAAGCTCGGCGCGGTGCTCAGCAACGACTGGGGCAACGGTCCGCGCGGCACGCCGGCGGTGGACGGCGATCGCGTTTACGCGCTCAGCGGCCCGGGCAATCTGGTCTGCGTGCAGGTCGCGGACGGCAAGATTCTCTGGCAGGTGACGATGGCCAGCCTCGGCGGCAAGGTGCCGAACTGGGGCTACACGGAGTCGGTCACGATTGATGGCCCGAAGGTGCTGTGCACCCCGGGTGGCGCGAAGGGCACCGTGGCCGCGCTCGACAAGCTCACGGGCACGGTCATCTGGCAGAGCAAGGAGTTCACCGCGCTCGCGCACTACTCCTCGATCGTGCCGGCAACGATCAACGGCGTAGCGCAATACGTGCAGCGCACCGAAAAGAGCGTCGTGGGCCTCAAGGCCGACGACGGCAAGCTGCTCTGGGAAACCTCCTTCGCCGGCCGCACCGCGGTGATTCCCACGCCGATCGTGCGCGGCAACGAGGTGTACGTCACGGCGGGTTACGGCTCCGGTTCGAAACTCGTGCGCATCGAGAAAGACAATACAGTGACGACGGTGTACGAGAACAAGGTGATGAAGAATCACCATGGCGGCGCGATTCTGATCGGTGACCATGTGTACGGTCACGGTGATCCGGGCTGGGTGTGTCAGGATTTCAAGACCGGGGCGGAGGTCTGGATGCATCGCGAGTTCGGCAAGGGCGCCATCGGGGCGGCCGACGGCATGCTCTACGCGCTCGAGGAACGCAGCGGCACCGTGGCGCTCGTGGCGGCGTCACCGACGGGCTGGAAGGAGAGCGGCCGGTTCAAACTCGATCCGCAGACCAAGATTCGCGCCGCGCGCGGTCAGGTCTGGACGCATCCGGTGATCAGCAACGGCAAGCTGTATCTGCGGGACCAGGACATCATCTATTGCTACGACGTGAAGGCGCGCTGAGCTGGCCGGTCCAAGCCGGATTCAGGCAGTTGAAGGGTGAAAGGTGAAAGTTGAGGCAATCGGAAGCAGACCTAACCACCGTCGATTGGGTTCGAATTCAGTCCCTCGCCAGGCGGTGGAAATCTGCCGCCCTCTACGACCGCTGCTCCTGGGGATGAGGGCTTTCACCGTTCAACTGAATGGTTCCGGCTAAGGTGGGACCGCGACCGCCCCCGGTCGCAAGGGCTGGAGGTTGACGTCACACGACGACCGAGGGCGGTCGCGGTCCCGGGGCGATCCGCCGCGACGATGCAGGATCGGATTCAGGCTGGGCAACCGGCGCGGGAATCCATTCCGCGCCGGTCCGACCGGCGGATTACTGGAACTTGTAGTCGACGCGCAGCGTGTACGAGCGGCCGCGCGGATCGGCGACGCGGGGCTCCCAGCTGCTGCCGGCACCCGTGTTCGTGTCGTAGGTGGCGGAGAAGGGCGGGTCGCTGTTGAAGAGGTTCTTGATGCCGGCAATGACGGTCATGTTCTTCAAACCACGGTAGGTGACACTCAGGCCGTAGATGTCGTACGGCTTCACCTTGGCCTGCCAGTCCACGGGTTTCACGGTGCCGTTGGCGACGCCCGGCAGGATCGCATCGACGTAGCCGCCGCGATAGGTCTGGTTCGCGAGCACCGACCAGTTGCCCTTGCGGTAACCGATGCTGGCGGTGTGTTTCCACCGAATGCCCAGGTCGCTGGAGCGGGTGAACTGGCCGATTTCGCTGCGACCGAACGGCGCGCTCGCGAGCAGCTTGGATTTTTTCTCGAGGAGGTAGGAGAGATCGAAGCCGGCGGAAAGTTTGCCGCCGCGCACGTCGGTGTCGCCCTTGACGCCGAATTCCACGCCGCTCGTGCGCGTCGTCCCGGAGTTGACCCACCGGGTGTCGACGGCCGTGAGCGTGCCCGCGGGATTACGGATGAAGCGATCGCCGAAGAGCGCGTAGTTTCGCACGAGGTCGGTGAGACCGAGGATCCGGATCTGGCCCTCGCGTTCGACGGACCACCAGTCGACGTTGGCGCTGATGTGACGGGTCGGCGCGACGACGAAACCGGCGGAATACATCGTGGCTTCCTCAGGCTGCAGATCGCGCTTTCCGCCGCCGAGAATGTCGGGCTTCACCGCCGGGGCGTTGGGCGTCACGACGCCGTTGGTGCCGGCGGCCGGATCGGCGATGTCGTTGCCCGCGTAGGTGGTCAGCGTGGTGGGATCGAACATCTGCTTGAACGTGGGAACGCGGAATCCGGTGGAATACGTGCTGCGCACGAGAAATTTGTCCGACGGCGCAAAGCGCAGCGTGACCTTTGGATTGGTGGTGCGGCCGAAGCCGGTGTACTCGTCGCTGCGCACGGCGGGATTGAGGTCGAGGCCCTTGAAGATCGGAATCTGCAACTCGGCGAACCCGGCCTTGATCGTGCGCTTGAGCGTGCCGGCCGTGGCGAGCGAGTTGTCGAAGGGCGCGTTGAAAATCAGCGCTTCGACCGTGTTGGCGTTCGGGCGCTGGTCGCCGGCGAAGAAATATTTCTCCTGACGCCAGTCGACGCCGACGGCGCTCATGATCTGGCCGGCGGGCAGACGGAAGATCGGGCCGGTGGCGACGAAATCGGCGTTGTTCGTCGTGAACGTGCCGCCGTAGAGCTTCACGCCGTTGGCGCGCACCTTGTCGAGGGCCGTGAGGGCCTCGGGCGTCTGCGTGTAGGAAAACGGATTCAGGATGCCGCGGTTGAGCAGATCGGCGAAGCCCTGCTGGTAGAAGTAGCCGCTGATCAGCGTGGAGCTGCTCTTGCTCTTGGCCTGCGAGGCGCCGATGCGGTAGTCCCACTGCGAAAGGAAGCCGAGCGGGCCCTCTGCGCCGACCAGGAAGCGGTTGGTGTCGCTGCGCGTGGAGAACTCGCGGTTGCCGGCGGGAATCGCGCGCCAGCGGAAAAAGAGCGGCTGGCCGCGATTGGGTAGGATCTCGGGGAGGAAGGCCGCCAGCGCGTTGAACACGCGGTTGTAGTCGGCGCCGGTGCTGGGATAGCCGAGATTACGGAATGGATTCGGGATCACCGTGCCGTTGGGCAGCGTGCTGTTGCTGGTCGCGCTCGCGGTGGAAATCTGGTTGGGCGAAAAACTCTTCGTGGATTCGGAGCGGCCGAGGACGGCTTCGGCGATCAGGCGGTGTTCGCCGAACTTGAAGGTGCCGCGGGTGACGAGGTTGGTGTTCTTGACCGGTTGCTGGAGGACGGCCGCGCGGCCGGTGTCCCACGCCGAGGCGTATCTGGAACCGGGGGCGGACCACAGGAGCTCGTCGTAGGGACCCATGCCATCGAGCCCCGAGTAACCGGGACCGCCGGGCAGATCCACGATGTTGACGCGGTTGAGACGAACGGCGGGGTTGGCCGGGTCGGCGGGACCGGTGGAGCGTCCGGCGTCGGAAAGGTTGTCGCGGCTGAGCGCGTTGTAGAAAGAACCCGCGCCGGTGCCGGGGTTCGGCCAGACCGTCGCGATCGGCGTCCCGGTCGTGTCGGGGGAGAGGCCGCGATTGGGCTGGAAGGTATTGACGAAATCGCGCTGGTCGCCGCGCAGCACCTTGTGCTCCGAACGCGCGAGCGAGGCCATGAAGTTGTACTTGTCCCGGTTGATGTCGCCGACGCCGGCGACGAGGGAGTAACGCGTGATGTTGCCGCCGCCCTGCTCGGTGATGTCCGTCGCGGCACTGGCGGCAAGGCCCTGATAATTGCTCTTGAGGATGAAGTTGATCACGCCGCCGACGGCATCGGTGCCGTACGTGGCGGAGGCGCCGTCCTTGAGGACTTCGACGCGCTCGATGGCGGCAAAGGGAATCGAGTTGAGATCAACCACGCCGCCGTTGAGGCCGTGCGAGGCGACGCGGCGACCGTTGAGGAGCACGAGCGTGGCGCCGGCTCCCTGCATGCGAAGGTTGGCGGAGGAGGCACCGTTGTTGCCGCGCTGCGCACCGTCGACGACGTCCGCATTGGACGCGAGGTTGTCGAGGCCATTGCCGTTGATGTTAAGCTCCATGATGAGCTGTTCGGCGCTGGCGATGCCGCGCTGCTCGATGTCCTCGACCGTGAAGGTCTGCACGGGCAGGGCGGTTTCGCCGCCGATGCGCTTGATCAGCGAACCGGTGACCACGAACTTCTCGAGCTTCACGGACTCCTCGACTTTCGGAGCGTTGGGCGCCTTCGCGGCGGTGACTTGTTGCGCCAGGCCGGTCGTGATCAGACTGGAGGCGGCCATCAACGACAACAGAGTTGCCGGCATCCGCAGGTTACGGGTGTTCATAGGTGTTGTAGCGCCGATTCGCTTGCGAAGTTGTGGTGCAAGCACGGAGGAATCAGCGGAGCGAAGTCATTTTCGGTGCGACCGAATATGCAAGGAGAATGCCAGCGGCGCACCGGCGGCAAAGGTTGAGCAGGAAACCCTGAAGCCCGGAGGAAGGGAGCAATGGAATCGAGCAGCCGTAGCTCGAGAGCGGACCTCGGTCGTGGTGAGGTCGCGTGAGGGCGGCGCCAGGTTAGACGATGTGCAGCCGATGCGCGGCTTGGATCTGACGGCGCCATTCCTCGGGCACCTGTGCCTCCGCGGCGAACTCGGGCCAGCGGGCGACGGCGGACTGCACCTCGGTGACGATGGCACGCGCGCGACCGCGTTTCATCAACGCGGATTTTTCGCAGGCGTCGAAGTCGTCGCGGGTGAAGTCATCGCGTTTTCCGTTCATGGTCATCTGGTGAGCGGCGGTCCACGCGCCCGACGGATTGTAGCTGTAGATCACATCGAAGGCGGGCGCGAGCGACCAGCGGCCGGTCTTGTCCATCAGGAAGGCGATGTTCTTGACGTGATCGTCCTGGTTGCGGGCGACGATGTTGAAGGCCATGCGCCGGAACTGCTCCTCGACCTCGGCCATCGGCAGCTGGAGCTGGCGGATGGTCAGCAGGGCCTGTTCGTACGAGTAGGCGCCCGCATGATTGAAGTCGAAGTGGGCGAGGGCGCACAGCGACTGCATGTGGAGTTTCTCCCCGCCGGCGAGCCGGTCGAAACGCCGGGTCATGAAGTGACGCCGGCCGTTTTCCTCGAGCAGCCGGCACTCGCTCATCGTGATGCCCGCGGCTTTCGCCATCAGGTGATAGGCGTACTCGATCGCGCCGTAGCCGCGCGGATCGGCGATTTCCTTGTCCTTGTTGCCGGCGACGCCGTCGAATTTCAGCAGCCAGTAGTCGAAGCCGGAGCCGGCCGCAACCTGACCGGAGCGGACTTCATTGGTCGTGCGATTCCACGCGATGACGGCCTTGGCGCGGGCGCCGCCGGCCGAGGTGCCGACGCGCAGGATGTCCTTCAACGCCTTCGCCCGCGCGGCGTCGTTGAGGTTTGCGGCGAGCCCTTCGCGATGCGTCAGCACCTCGGAGGCGAGCCGGACGAGCGCATCGATTTCGATCTTCGTCGCGGTGCGGGGTTGCGGGCCCTGCGCGGGCACGAACTCCAGGGCGCCCATGCCACGCCGGCCGGTGTAGCACAGGCGTTCCACCGCGCCGAAGCTCTCGGAGCTCCGGCCCTGGGTCGCGAGCCACGCATCGATCAGCGCGTTGCCGAATTTGTCGGGCAGCGAGTCGGCGAGCAGTCCCGGCAGGCCATGAAACGTGGCGCGCGGCAGCCCGGGAAACTCGTACACGCGATCGCTCAGCGGCATGACGATCGGCGAGAGTTCAATGCCGCTGCCCGCAAAGGCCGGGGCGTATTGAAACGCGGCCGTGTCGCGACCGGCGTCCATCGAGACGGCGCCGATGGTGCGGCCCCAGAGTTGAACTTCGGCAATCATGACGGTTCACCCCAGGTCCATTTTTTCGGGGCGCGCGCGGCAGCGGTGCGACCGGATGCCCGCTGCCGCGTGCTGCCCTGCAGTTTCAACTGCGCCATGGGACTGGCCGTGGATTCCGGCACGAGTGCCTCGAGCCGTTCGACCAATCCGAGGGCGCGGCAGACGCGCACAAAACCCGACAGCTGCGTCGCCGCCGCGCCAGTCTCGAGCCGCTGCAGGGTCCGCACCCCCAAGCCCGCCTGCTCGGCGAGCCCCTGCTGGGTCAGGTTTTTCGCCAAACGGAGCTGGGCGAGCCGTTCCCCCACCACGGCCAGGACCTGGGCGTCTGTCATCTGAGCGTCGATCTTCATGACGCCACTAATGGCGTATAAAGTTCTTTTTTCAAGTTAATGCGTCAAATATGGCGTGATAAAGCGCTCTGCTTAATAGCAATCGCTCTTTGCCTTTGGACTTTAGCCGTGGCTACGAGCGCCGGCGAGTGGTCGTTCAGCCACTCGCTGGCGCTCGTAGCCACGATCGATCCAGAAGTCCAAAGGCAAGGAGCGATGGGTATAATACGTCGCGAATGGCGCCTTGAGGGTTTTGCCGGCGAAAGGAGACCGCCCGCGGAATGCTGCGTCGGGAGGGGGCGGGCCCGGGCAGTCACCGGCGCTTGCGTTGGGTCTGCGCTCCTCGCCGGGTTTCCTGCACGCGGAATTCCACGATGCGGCGGATCAGATCGACCGGGAGCGGCTGGTCATGGGGAAACTGGATGGAGCCCTTGCCGCCGGCGTAGGCGGCGAGCTCCCGCCGGAAGGCGGCGTTGCCGGTCGGGGTCGCGTAGAATCCGATGTGCGCCTTGAACGCGCCGAAGTGCACGAGATTGCCCTCGAGTACAAACGTCGGGAGCCGGTACTTGATCGCTTCCGTCGCACCGGGTGCGGCATGGCGGACGATCGTGCGGATTTGCTGCAGCCGGCGGCGCACAGCGGGCGGGAACGTGGCGATGTACGCGGCGATCGTGGCGGGAATTGCGGCGGCGGATGTCATGGGGCAGGGCGACGGAGCAACGCGTTGACGAAAAAATCCTCCAGCCGTTTTCGGCCGTACGGGGTGCGGAAGACGCCGTGGCCGGCGCCGGGCATGACAAGGTAGTCGAAGTCGCGGCCGGCTTGCACGAGGGCATTGGCGACCTGGTACGTGCTGGCGGGATCGACGTTGCGATCGAGTTCGCCGACCGCGAGGAACAGTTTGCCGCGAAGGCTGGCCGCATGCGTGACATTGGAATTGGCGGCGTAGTGCGGCCCCACCGGCCAGCCCATCCACTGTTCATTCCACCAGATCTTGTCCATGCGGTTGTCATGGCAGCCGCAATCAGCCGCGGCGGCGCGATAAAAGTGACCGTGGAACAGCACCGCGCCGAGGGCACTCTGGCCACCGGCGCTGGTGCCGTAGATTCCGACCCGCGTGAGATCCAACTCTGGATAACGCGCGGCGGCCGCCGTGATCCAAGCGATGCGATAAGGGAAACCAGCATCGGCCAGGTTGCGCCAGCACACGTCGTGAAAGGCCTTCGATCGTCCGGCGGTGCCCATGCCGTCCACCTGCACGACGATGAACCCGCGATCGACCAGCGCGTCGTGCGCGCCGAAGGCCTTCGGGGTGAAGAAACCGTGCGGACCGGCGTAGATCTTTTCGATCACGGGATACTTCCGGGCCGGGTCAAAGTCGGCGGGGCGCAGGATGATGCCGTGGATGGCGGTGACGCCGTCGCGGCCCTTCGCGACAAATCGCTCCGGCCAGCGTCCGCGCTGCGCAAGGAGCTCGGCGGCGTCGGCCGTTTCGAGCTCGCAGACGAGCGCGCCATCTTCACCGCGACGCAGGACCGAAACCGGCGGCGCGTCGACCCGGGACCACGTATCGACGAAATACTCACGCTGCGGCGACCACCGCACCTCGTGCGTGCCGTCGCCGGCCGTGAGCACGACGAGACCCGTGCCGTCGAAATTCACGCGGGCGTGATGCGCGTAATACGGATCCTGTCCGGGCACGATGCCTCCGGCGACAAACCAGAGCCGGCGTTGCTTCGCTTCGACCTTGCTCACGCTCCGCACGGGCCAGTCGCCCGTGGTGATCGCGTTTTTCAACCGGCCGGTGGCGAGGTCGTGCAGGTACAGATGGTTCCAGCCGCTGCGCTCGCTGGACCAGATAACCTCCCGCGTCGCGTCCAACACTTCCTGATACGACGCGGGCACCGAATAATGGATGAAGGTGTCGCTGCGTTCCTCGACGGCGGTGCGGGCGGCGCCGGTGACGGCGTCGACGGCGACCAGCCGGAGCACCTGATGGCCGCGTTGATTGTAGAGAAAGGAAAACTCACGCGAATCGGGGCGCCAGCGGAACCGCGTGAGCTGCCAGGGGGTGGCGAACAACGCGGGATCGACGGAAATCTCGTGCGCGTCGGCCACCGCGAACAGCCGGGGACGCTGCGTGGGAATCTCGTCACCGGCTTTCAGATACGGATAGGAATGCTGCCGCGGCTGGAGCTGGTCGGACGGCGAGGACTCGGTGAGGTGCACGCGTCGTTCCGGCACGAGCCGGGTTTGGAGCGCGACGATCTGTTTCGAATCCGGCGACCAGAACACTTCGGGCAGCGTCGCGGGCGTTTCCGGCTTCTCATAATTCATCCCGATGAGACGGTCGCGCGAGGTGTCATGGTGAAACGTGTGGCCGGCGCTGGCGTCGAAACTCAGGGCGAAGTCGGCCGTCGTCCGCGTGGAGCGGATCCAAAGATTGTGGTCCCGCACATACGCCTCCCATTGGCCGTTCGGTGAACGCACGGACGTGCGCGCAGCGTCCGCGGCGGGCAGCGCCGGCGTGAGCGTGACGTCGTCCCGACCGATCGTGGCAGTGACCGGACCCGGGAACGCGCGCCACACGGCCCGGGTGCGGCCGTCGCTGGTGTTGACGAGCCAGAGTTCGGCCGGCGTGACGTCAACCCTGAGGCGGGCGCCCGCGGCGAGTTCGAAGGGCACGTGGGAACCGGTGGAGAAAACGAAACGATGGAGGGTGAGGGGACCGCCGCTGCGGTTGATCACGAACAGGCCGGAGGTCTTGGCGGCACGCGCGTCCGGGTCGACCGGCAGCGCGGTCGCACCACCGCGGTCCTCGCGCACCGTGTAGCTCGCCAGGTCCAGCCGCCACGAGCGCGTCCGACCGTGAAGAACCAAGGAATCGCGGGCCGGGGCGAACTCCAACGCCTCGATCGGCTGCACCTCGTCGGGCAGGCGACTGGCATCAAAGGCCGGCGTCCGCGTGCCGGCGGCGGCATCGACGACGATGAACTCGCGGCGGCCGCCCGGGAGGTCATTGCGGTACCAGCACGCAGTCTCGCCCAGCCACACCGGTTCGACGCGCGCGCGGTAAATTTTCGGCGTGGGCTCCGCCGCAGCGCCGGGCGACAGCAGGAGCACGAACAGCGATACGAGGGGCAGGACGAAGCGCATGGACGGGGCTCAAACGTGCGGTTTCGCGCCCCACTTTCGACGTTTTTCCCGGGCCGACCCGAGTGTTCGCGGATGCAGGCTCATGGCGGCCCCGGCGGGAGACGATGCTTTACAACGCAACGGGAAATATCTGAGGGCATATTGGTGATTTCTCCCCGGCGGCCTTCGTTGACCGAAGCTACTCGGGCCGAGCACTGTTCTGCGTCATCTATTATTTATGCGCGCAGCATGGCGAATGGTCTTTGCAGTCGGGCCGGCGAAAGGCGCAGGTGGCTGAACGGCTGTGGCGGACCGCCCAGTCAGGACCGGGATTGCGATGAAGCGTCGCTTTGCACAGCTGCCGATTGCGACCAAGCTCAGGGTGATCATCACGCTGTCCTGCGTCGTGGTGGTCTTTCTCACCTGTGTCGCGCTGGCGTTGGTTGAGTGGCATGATGTCCGACGGACGATGGTGCGCATGCTGATCGCCCGTTCGGAGATCATCGCCGCCGGTGCCTCGGCTGCGCTGCTGGTCAACAGTCCGCGCGAGGCCGAGGACGTCCTGAACGCGCTCCGGGCCGATCGAAACCTGCTCGGAGGAACCATCTTTCGGGCCGACGGCTCCGTGTTCGCGCAGTATGCCGTCCCCGGCACGGCCGTCATGCCGCCCGCCCCGGGACCGGGGATCGTGCACCTGTTCTCGTGGCGCGACGTGCTCGTATGGGTGCCGGTGCAGGGCGAGGCGGGACAAATCAGCGGTACGATCGCGCTCCGGATGGCGCTGACGGTGATCTACGATCGGCTGCGCCTGTATGCGATGAGTTCGCTGGTGGTGGCGCTGGCGGTGGTCGGGTTTGCCTACTGGCTCTCCCATCGTCTGCAGGGGCTCATCTCGCGCCCGCTGCTGGCGCTTGAAGCGGCGGCGGCCCGGGTGACGCAGGAGAAGGATTTCACCGTGAGAGTCGCGCCCGCCATGGACGATGAAATCGGACGGCTGACGACGGCGTTCAACAGCATGCTCGAAACCATCCAGGCGGGCGAGGCCGAGTCGGCGCGGCTCTATGATCAGGTGCGCGCCTACGCAACCGGCCTCGAAACCCGGGTGAAGGAACGCACCGCGCAACTCCAGTCCGCGTACGATGAACTGGAGAGTTTCAGCTATTCGGTCTCCCATGATTTGCGCGGGCCGGCCCGACACATCGCGTTCTTTGCGGAGATGATGGTGGAGGAAGCGGGGCCCGGTTTGGCGCCGGAGTCGGCGGCCTACGCCGGCAGAATCGTGCAGTCGGCGCGGCGCATGGAGGGGCTGATCGATGCGTTGCTTGATTTTGCGCGGCTGACGCGGAAGGAGCCGGTCATTGAACCGATCGACATGGCTGCGCTGTGCCGGGACACCGTTGCGGAGTTGCAGGCGGACCCCGCGAACGCGAAGGCCGAGATCACCGTCGGGGCGTTGTCCGCCTGTCAGGCCGATCCGATCCTCGTGCGCCAGATCCTCGTCAACCTGCTGGGCAACGCCTTCAAGTACTCCCGCGACCGCAGCCCGCCCCGTATCGCGGTCTACGAGGTGAAAGTCGACGGACCGGAGCGGCGCGCGTACGCCGTGCGCGACAACGGCGTCGGCTTCGACTCCGGCACCGCGGCCGATCTTTTCAAGGTGTTCGTCCGCTTCCATGACAAGAACCGCTTCGAGGGCACCGGCGTCGGTCTCGCCACCGTCCAACGCATCGTCCAGCGCCTGGGTGGACGCATCTGGGCGGAGTCCGCCGTCGACGCCGGCGCGACGTTTTTCTTCACGCTGCCCCGGGTCGAGAGTCCGGGACCCGCGGTGGAGGCACCGGAACGGGCCCGGGCGACCGTCCAGCCGTGAGATCCGTCGCAAAAAATAAGGCACAATTGCCGCCTCAAGTGTACTATTTTGAGCCATGCCTGCCGACGACGATTTCGAGGATTATCTTGAAAGCATTCCGCCGATGACGCCGGACGAACAAAGCGAACTGCTGTTGACGCATCTGACGCAGATGCTCGCCGTGATGGAGCCGAACGAGGTCGATCTGATGCGACGTTTCGTGCGGAGGAACTGTCCGCCGGGTCCGGGGCGCGACACGCTCGAGGAGCTGCTTGAGGGGCACCTCGCGCTGCGACGGATCAACGAATCCGCCTGAGTCAGTTGCCCGCGAATTACGCTAACGGCGGCGAATGAAGGATTGCGGCTTAATTCGCGGCCTTTCGCGTAATTTGCGGGAGGCCTGCTGCATGGTTTCGCTCAGGCCTTCTTCTTTTTCTTGGCCGCACCCGTAGTCTGCGCGCGCACGGCTGCATCGGCGTCCGCCGGTGACAGTGCCTCCGGGAAACGGCCCTGATCGTCGGTGCGCGTGATCCACGACTCGAGTTCACCGCGCAGGCGTTGCAGGGCCGCGGCGTGTTCCGGACGGGTCGAGGTGGCGAGATTCTTGATTTCGTGCGGATCGTCGAGCAGGTCGAAAAGCTGTTCCTCCGGCTGGCGCGGCTGGCAGAGAAAGGCCTGGGTTTCGTCGAGGCGGCCTTCCTTGAAGAGTTGCGGGATCAGCGTCCATGCCGGGTATTGACGCGCCTTGTACGCGTTGGGCGCGAAGAACGGCACCTCGGGCGTGAAGGTGCGGATGTAGCGGTAGCGATCGTCGCGCACGGTGCGGAGGCGCATCGCCGTCTCGTCGCACCGGTCGCGCGCGCCGAACACATACGTTTTTTCCGGCCCGACCTGGTCGCCGAGGAACGGCACGCCCTGCATCTTCGCGGGCACGGGTGCGCCCGTCACGCTCAGCAGGGTCGGCGGCATGTCGATCGCCTCGAGGAGCCGGCGGTCGACGGTGCCCGGCTGATAATGAGCGGGCGCCGGCTGGCCCTTCGGCCACCGGACGATGAGCGGCACGCGCAGGCCTTCCTCGTAGCAGAACTGCTTCCCGCGAATGTGCGCCTCGCCGTTGTCACCCATGAAAATCACCACGGTGTTGTCGGCCATGCCTTCCTTCTCCAGCCGCGCCAGAATGGCGGCGACCTTCGCGTCGAGCCGCCGCGCCGAGTCGAGGTACGCGGCGTAGTCTTTGCGAATCACGGGATGATCCGGGTAGTACGGCGGCAGGACGACTTTTGCCGGGTCCGTCGCGCCGTCGCCGTTGAAGTCGCGGTGCGTTTCCTGGAAATTAATCTGGGCATAGAACGGCTGGTGCGCCGCGAGGTCGGCCCACCGGTCGCTCTGGAACAGCTGCGGCTCCGCCGGGATGAAGTTCCAGTCGGTCTTGCCCGCGGCGCGCAGATTCATTTCGGCCGGAAACTCCCGCACGTTCGCCGTGTAGTACCCGGCCTGGCGGAACCACTCGCCGAGCGGGCGCACGCCCTCCGGCAGCGGCTTCTTGTTGGGCGTGCGGTGCTGGTGCGCACCGAGTGTGGTTTGATAGACGCCGGTGTTCCACGCCGAGCGCGCGGCTGAGCACACCGGCGCGGTGGTGTAAAAGCGATCGAAGCGCACGCCCGTCGCCGCGAGGCGATCAATGGCGGGCGTCGATGCCGCCGGCTGGCCGCCGTAACAACTGTACGCCGACGGGCCCGTGTCCTCGGCGACCAGCCACAGGATGTTCGGGCGTGGAGGCGTGGCGGCGAGGGCCGCGGCGGCAGACACGAGGAGGGTAAGGACGAACGGGAGGCGGACACTCATGGCGATAGAGGGGAAACGAACGTCAGGCAGGGCGGGGAAATGAAATCGTAATAGCAGTCGCGCGGTGGGCGGACGCAGACTGAACGGATGATTCGGGCGCAGGCGAGTCACAATCCGGGATGCGTCGAGGCCGCTGCGCAGGCGGCGGCATGCACTGCCGGCGCGATCCTGCGAGTAGGAGTTGACGCGACCGCGCGCGCGTTGCTCAAGTCCTGCGCGAAACGCAGTGCCGGCCGACCCGCCTGCCTTCGTTGTGCCTTCAATGATCAACGCTGAAATGATCGCTGCCCGGGTGGCGCGCGGCTGGCGGGCCGCCGCCGGCGCGTGGCGTGCCCGGTGCCGGGCCTTCGGTATTGTTGCGGCCGGCGTTTTCGCGGGATCGGGCGCGACGCTCTCCGCCGCCGAAGTCACCTCGGTCAGCGCCTTGTTGGCGATGCCGTCCGAGCAGGCGGCGCGCGGCGATCCGCTGACGCTGCGTGGCACGGTGACGTTTGTGGAGCCGGGCCTGGTGTTTCTGCAGGACGACACCGCCGGCACGTATTTCCGTCCCCATGACGCCGTTGCCGTCGTGCCCGGCGACGAACTCGAGGTCGTCGGGCGGACCGAGGCGGGCATTTATCTGCCGGGAATCGAGTCGCGCTCCCATCGGCTTTTGGGCCGACGACCGCTGCCGGCGGCGATTGACGCGTCGTACGAGGATCTCCTGTCCGGCCGTTTTCACTATCAGCGCGTCGCGCTCACCGGCATGGTGCGTTCGCTCAGCGCCCTGAGCGAAGGCCGGAGCCTGCTGCGGCTCGCGCTCGGCACCCGCGTGGTCGATGTCTGGGTTGAATCGCCGTTGCAGCGCGAACGCGTGCTCGTCGACAGCCTCGTGCGGGCTCAGGGCCTGGCTGTCGGCGCGATCAACAGCCGGCGGCAACTCGTGCAGCCGTATGTGCGGGCTCTGGACTGGACAGAAATTGTGACGGTGCGCCCCGCGCCGCCACAGGACGCGGTGCCGCGCATCGCGGCCTCGGAACTGTTGACCTACGGCCTGGCCCGGCAGGGTGGCGGGCGCGTCCGTGTCGTCGGTTCGGTGATGGCGGCGTTCTCGCGCGGCATGCTTTACCTGCGCAGTGACAAGGCGGCGATCGGGGTGCGCCTGGCGACGCATGTGCCGCTGCAGATTGGCGAGGTGGTGGAAGTTCTCGGCTTTCCGGAAATGGGACGCTTCACGGCCTCGCTCGTCGACGCGCAACTGGTGGAGCGTCGTCCCGGTCCCGAGCCCGCACCGATCGCGTTGAACATCGAGGATCTCTTTCGCGGTTCCTACGACAGCGATCTCGTCGAGGTTACGGCGAAGGTGACGGATTCGTTTCGCTCCGATCGCGATCACACGCTCGTGCTGCAACAGAACGAGCGTCGCGTTCGCGTGAGTCTGCTCGACCTGAACCTCGATGTTCCCGCGGGCAGCCGGGTGCGCGTGACGGGCATCTCGCGGGTGAACGTGAGCGAGGGCGTCGGCTACAGCTCGCAGCCCGAGGCCATCAGCATCTATGTGCGCTCGCCCGACGATCTGGAGATTCTCCAGCGTCCGTCGGGCTGGACGGTCCGGCGGTTGACGTTGATCAGCGCCGGGCTCGGCGGCGTCATGCTGCTGGCCGTGCTGTGGATTGCGCTGCTGCGCCGCCAGGTGAGCGCCCAGGCCGCCGCGGCGTTGCGCCGCATCGAGGCGGAGGTGGCGCTGGAGGAACGCCAGCGGCTCGCGCGCGACGTCCACGACACGCTGGAACAGGAACTGGTCGGGCTCGGGCTGCGGCTCGATGCGGTGACGACCCGCGAGTTCGACGAGAAGGGGCGGACGCTGATTGAGGCGTCGCGGAGCCTGGTGTCGCGAATTCAATCCGAGATGCGGAATCTGGTGGGAGAATTGCGCCAGCCCGGCGGCCACGTCGGCGATCTCGGCGCCGCGCTGGCTGATCTGCGTGAGCTGAACGACGCCGAGGGCGGCTGCGAGGTGCGCATCGCGATGCAGCCCGAGGTGCCGTTGCTGCCGGTCGCGGCCGTGCACAATCTGCGGATGATTGCGCGCGAGTCCGTCACCAACGCCCTCAAGCACGCGGCGGCCCGGCTCATCGAAGTCAGCGTGGCGCTGCGGCAGGGCACGACGCTGGTGCTGACCGTGACAGACAATGGCCGTGGCTTTGACGCCGCGCGCGAGACCCGCGGCAAGTCCGGCCACTATGGCTGCGTGGGTATCCGCGAACGCAGTGCGAAACTGGGCGCGCATATCAGCTGGCGCAGCGCGCCCGGTGCCGGCACGACGGTCGAGCTGACGCTCGCCCTCGCCGCGCTCGAGCCCAAGGCCAGCCGGCCCGATTCCCGGCCGCTGGACCCGGCTCCCGCCACGACGCCCGAACGGCGCGTCACCGTTTCCTGAATACCTTCATGGCTGCTCCCGTCAAAACGCCCCCGCTCTCGGTTCTGATTGTCGACGATCACTACATCGTGCGCAGCGGGCTCGTGGCCGCGCTCGAGTCGGCGGACGGTGTCACCGTCGTGGGCGAGGCCGAGCGCGGCGACGAGGTCGTGGCGGTTTACCGCCAGTGCCGTCCGGCCGTGGTCCTGATGGATTTGCAGCTGCCGGGAAAATCCGGCGTCGAGGCCACGCGGGAACTGGTGCAACAGGAACCGGCGGCGCGCGTGTTGATCTTTTCCACGTTTGCCCGTGACGACGAAATCCAGGCGGCCTTCGACGCGGGTGCGCTGGGTTACCTCCACAAGTCGGCGAAACGCGACGAGCTCGTGCTCGCGCTGCGCCGAGTCGCGGCGGGCGAGCAGCACGTGCCGGCTGCAGTGCTGCGCCGGCTCTCCGCCCTGCGCACTGGTCCGGCCATCACCCCGAAGGAGCGCGAAGTCCTGGCCCTGATTGCGGCGGGCCGTGCCAACAAGGAGATCGCGGCGGTGCTGCTGGTGTCGGAGGACACCGTGAAGCGCCACGTCAGCAACATCCTCGACAAGCTGCACGTGAACGATCGCGCGCAGGCGACGATGGAGGCGATTCGCCGCGGCATCGTGACCGTGGCCGACTGACGTCCGCACGAAAGAGGGAGGAATCCGCACGTGTGAGCGGCGTTCGCCCGCCCCATACTTTTCCAACCGGCGCGGCCCCTTCGCCCGGGTTCCCACCGTATGCCGCCTATCTTGCAGGTGTCCGCGCTCTGGCCGACGTGCGTCGCGCTCGTGGGCGCGGCCGTGACCGCAGCGGCCGGCGCGCCGGCGCGACTGTCGTTCAACGACGACATCCAGCCGATTCTTTCGGAGCATTGCTTTCACTGCCACGGACCGGATGCCGGATCGCGCAAGGGCAAGCTGCGGCTCGACCGGGCGGAGTTTGCGTTTCTGCCGCGGACCGGCGGCGCAGCCCTCGTGAAAGGCGATCCCGCGGCGAGTCTGCTGCTCGAGCGCGTGCTCGCGACCGACGCCGATGACATCATGCCGCCACCGGAGGCACACAAGCCGCTGTCGCCGGAAAAAATCGCGCGATTGCGGCAGTGGATCCAAGAGGGCGCCGAGTACCAGGAGCACTGGGCGTTCGTGAAACCGCAACGCGAGCCGGTCCCGCTGGGGGAGCGCGCCGCGGGCAGTCACGCGGCGATCGATCGTCTCGTGCGTGAGAATCTGGCCCGCGTCGGACTCACGCCCGCGCCGGAGGCCGACCGGTACGCGTTGCTCCGGCGCGTCACGTTCGATCTCACCGGACTGCCGCCGACGCCGGCGGAGATCGGGGACTTTCTGGCCGACGCCTCGCCGCGCGCCTACGAGCGCGTGGTCGATCGGTTGCTCGCGAGTCCGCGCTATGGCGAACATCGCGCGCGCTACTGGCTCGATGCCGTGCGTTACGGCGACACGAACGGCGAGCACGCCGACAACATGCGGACCACGTGGCCGTACCGCGACTACGTGATCAACGCGTTCAACGCGAACAAGCCCTTCGATCAGTTTGCCATCGAGCAGATCGCGGGCGACCTGCTGCCGCCAACCTCGGTGGATCAACTGGTCGCGTCCGAGTTCAACCGGCTCAACACCACCACCAATGAGGGCGGTTCGATCGTGGAGGAGATTCACCTCAACAAGATCAAGGATCGCACGCAGACCTTTGCGGGCGTGTTCCTCGGGCTGACGATGGGCTGCGCGGCGTGTCACGACCACAAGTTCGATCCCATCACCCAGCGCGACTACTACGCGCTCAGCGCGTTCTTCAACAACATGCCGGACAGCGCGTACGACGCGAACCAGGCGACGGTCTTTCCGACGGTGAACGTGCCGCCGCCGGAAAAGCGCGCCGAGGCCGATCGCGTTCTGGCCGAAAAGGCCGCGGCGCAGCGTCGGCTGCTCGACCGCACGAACCGCGCGTCTGAGCTGATCAACGCGTGGATTGCCGGCGGCGGAGTCACCACGCTGCGACCGGTATCGGCCGATAAACTACAGGCGCGTTTCCGCCTCGATGAGGCCCGCGGCGGCGAAGTCCTCAACACCGCGCCCGGTGCGACGACGGCGCGTTACACGCTCGTCGGCAGCGATCACAGCTGGGGCGGATCGACGCGGCCGGTGAAACACTGGACCGGGCTGCGTTTCGGCGTGCAGACGGCCTTGCAGGCGGCCGACCTTGGCGACTTCGAGCGCGATCAGCCGTTCACGGTGGCGGGCTGGTTTCTGCCGCGCGAGCGGAGCGGCACGAATGCCGGGTCCTTCGTCTCGCGGCTCGGCACCGCCGGCGGCAGCCGCGGCTGGGATCTTTACTGGCAGAATGCCCCTGCGCGCCGACCGGCCGCACCCAAGGCGACGAGGAAAAAAGAGGCCGCCGTCGCCTCGGCGGATAAGGTAGCGACGCCGGCCGCCGCCGCGGTCGCAGTCCAGAACGTGGTGCAGGACGACGAAGATTCCCGGCCCGAGCCGGAAGGCTTTCTCGTCGCCAATCTGATCCATCAGGACAAGACGAACGCGATCACGGTGCGATCGAAGCGCCGTATCAGCCGCAAGGAGTGGGTGCACCTCGCTTTCACCTACGACGGCTCCGGCAAGGCCGCCGGCGTGAATCTCTATGTCGACGGCCAACGTTCCGAGGTGGACGTGGTCGCCGATACGCTCACGGACAGCATCCGCACCGCCGCGCCGTTTCAACTCGCGCGCCGCACGGGTGGGGAGGCCTCGCCCGAGACTTCGTTCCAGGACATCCGTCTGTATGCGCGAGCGCTGAGTGCGGACGAGGCGCGAAGTCTGCCGCACGAGGATCTGGCCGCGGACGTCCTGCGCCGGCCGATGGCCGCGTGGTCGGACGACGAGCGCAAGCTCGTGACGGATTATTTCTTCTCGACGATCGACCAGCCCGCCATCGCGTTGCGGGCGGAGATCGCCCGGCTCGAAACGCAGTTTCAGCGGGCGACCGCGGGCGGCGTCGCGACGCTGATTGCGAAGGAACGCGACTCGCGGGCCGTGGCGTTCGTGCTGAATCGCGGTGCGACAGATGCGATCGCCGGTCGGGTCGAGGCCGGCGTCCCGGCGGTGCTGCCGCCACTGCCGGCCGGCGTCACGCGCGACCGGCTGGCCCTGGCGCGCTGGCTGGTCAGTCCCGAGCAGCCGCTGACTGCTCGCGTCACGGTGAACCGCATGTGGCAGGAATTGTTCGGTCGCGGCCTCGTGGATACGCCGGAAAATTTCGGCACCGTGGGCACACCGCCGAGCAACCGGCGGCTGCTCGACTGGCTGGCCGTCGAATTCGAGGAGAGCGGCTGGAACCTGAAACACGTTTACCGTCAGATGGTGCTCTCGGCCACTTACCGGCAGTCGGCCCGCATTGCACCCGAGTCGCTGGCGAAGGATCCGGACAACAAGCTGCTCAGCCGCGGTCCGCGTTTCCGCCTCGACGGAGAAATGCTCCGCGACCAGGCGCTGCTCGCGAGCGGCCTGCTCGTCGAAAAAATCGGCGGGCCGAGCGTGCGACCCTACCAGGTCGACGGTGTCTGGGAGGCGGTCGCGGTGGTCGGGCAGAGCAACACGAAGGATTACGTGCGCGATCAGGGTGACGCGCTGTATCGGCGAAGCGTGTACACCTTCTGGAAACGCAGCGCGCCGAATCCCGTGCTCGCCACGTTCGACGCGCCGAAGCGCGATGTCTGCATGCTGCAGCGCGATCGCACCAACACGCCGCTGCAGGCGCTCGTGACCGAGAACGCGACCGACTACCTTGAGGCGGCGCGGCTGCTCGCGACGCAGGCGCTGCACCTGAGCGACACCGGCGATGCGCAGAAGCTCGATCAGCTCGCGCTGCGGCTGCTGAACCGTCCGCTCGCGGCGGCGTCACGGCAGACGTTGCTGCGCTCGCTCGAACGTTTCCGCGGCCATTTCGCGAATCCGGCCGAGGCCCGAGATTTTGTGTCGGTCGGCGACAGTCCCGTGGATACGACGCTGCCCGTCACTGAGCTTGCCGCCTGGACGCTTGCGGCCAGCCAGCTGATCAACTCCGACCACGCTCTCAACAAGTAAGGCGCCATGCACGACTGCCCCGCCGACTCCCGCCACCTCCGGCCGATTCCCCCCGGGGCGACCCGCGACTATTTCCGCCTGCAGACGCGGCGCCAGTTCTTCGGCCGGCTGTCGACCGGGCTCGGCGGCGCGGCGTTGAGCGCGCTGGCGGGACCGTCGCTCCTCGGCGCGTTCACGCAGGCGCGTGCCGCCGGCGTGGTTCCGGCCGGCATGGAGCGCCTCGCGCAGCACGCGCCGAAGGCGAAGCGCGCGATCTATCTCTACATGGGCGGCGCGCCGTCGCAGATCGACACCTTCGACTACAAGCCGGCGCTCGCGGGGCAGTACGACAAGGACATGCCGGCGTCCGTTCTCGGTCGCGGCCAGCTCAACGCCTCCAACATCCGGCAGGCGCGGCTGCCGATCGTGCCGTCGACGTACTCGTTCAAGCAATACGGCCAGTCCGGCGCGTGGGTGAGCGAGCTGCTCCCGTGGACGGCTAAGCTCGTCGACGAGATTGCGATCGTGAAGAGCCTGCACACCGACGTGCTCAATCACGACGCGGCCGTGACGTACATGCTCACCGGGAACGCGGTGGCCGGAAAGGCCTCGATTGGCGCGTGGGTTTCTTACGGGCTCGGTAGTCTCAGCCACAACCTGCCCACCTTTGTCGTGCTGGTGTCGAAGCTCGCCGTGGCGAACGGCGACGGTGCGCAGGCGGTGTTCCCGCGCTTCTGGGGCAACGGTTTCCTGCCTGCGGCCAACGCCGGCGTGCAGCTGCGTTCGGAGGGTGATCCAGTGCTTTATCTGCGGGATCCGAAGGGGCTGTCGCGGGCCGCGCGGCGCGACATGCTCGACGGCGTGCGCGATCTGAACGCGGCGGCGTTCGACGAGGTCGGCGATCCGGAGATCCACGCCCGGATCCAGGAATTCGAGATGGCGTTTCAAATGCAGGCGACGGTGCCGGAACTGACCGACCTCAGTGCCGAGCCGGCGGAGACGTTCGAGCTTTATGGCGCGGAGGCGCGGACGCCCGGAACCTTTGCCAACCACTGCCTGCTCGCGCGCCGGATGGCGGAGCGCGGCGTGCGCTTCACGCAGATCTTCAATCGCGGATGGGATTCGCACCGCAGTCTGCCGAAGAATTTTCCGGTGCTGTGCCGGGACATCGACCGGCCTTGTCATGCGCTGGTCACCGACTTGAAACGTCGCGGCATGCTCGACGACACGCTGGTCGTGTGGGGCGGGGAGTTCGGCCGCACCGTGTATTGCGAGGGCGTGCTCAAGCCCGACGACTTCGGCCGCGATCATCACGGCAAGTGTTTCACGATGTGGCTGGCCGGTGGCGGCATCAAACCGGGGATCGTCCACGGCGAGACCGACGACTTCAGCTTCAACGTCGTGCGCGATCCCGTGCACGTGCGCGATCTGAACGCCACGATTCTCCATCAACTGGGCCTCGACCACAACCGGCTCACGTACCGGTTCGAGGGCCTCGATCAGAAACTCACCGGCACCGTGCCAGCGCGGGTGGTCGAGGAACTGCTGATTTAGTTACGAACGAAGGTTGCTTCAGCGCCCTCCCTGAACATTTCATGCCAATCGCTGCTTGCTTTTGGACTTCTGGATCGATCGTGGCTACGAGCGCCAGCGAGTGGCCGAACGACCACTCGCTGGCGCTCGTAGCCACGGCTAAAAGTCCAAAGGCAAAGAGCGATTGGAATCAGGAGCCGGGGACCGCGGATTGCACAGATGGCGCGGATGTTCCCAATCCGCGTGATCCGCGCAATCCGCGGTTAAATTCAGACTCGTGAGGCGACTCCAAGGCTCCTCGCGAGCCAAAGCGCGCACTCTGCGCGGTTCACTCGACGACGACGGTCGCGTCCTCGACGATCAGGCCGTACTTGTAGCCGCTGCCAAAATCGCGATCGGCGGCGAGCACGCCGGTGACCAGGACGAGATCGCCGACCTTGGCTTTGGCGGCGGTCGTGATCGTTAGATCGTTCGTGCCCTCGACGCCGGAGCCATCGCGCACGTGGAGCCAGTTTTTGCCGAGGATGTTGGCGTTGAATTTCACCACCCGGCCGCGCACGGCGATCGGTTTGCCGGCGAACTTCGCCTTGCCGGTGACGATCTCCGTCACGGTCTGGCCGTTGGTCGCGCGTTTGATGCCGGTAAGATCAGGGGCGGCGGGCTGGACGACGCCGGTGGTTGGCGGATGACCTTTGGGCAGTTCTGCGGTGGGGCCAGCGGCGGGGATCGGGGCTGCAGCCGCGCCGGCGACCGCGACCGGACGCGCGCCGTTCACGCGGACGTCGCCGCTGAAGTACACCATGTCGAAGGTGCGGTTGAGCGTCTTGCTGTGATAATTCGTCATCGGCATGGCCTCGGCCACGGCGACGGTGTCACCGTTCTTCACGGAGAACTGCGGTGCGGCGGCCCACACCTTGGCGGAGCCGGTGTCGAGCAACACGTAGGTGTACGTGGCTGCGTTGATGGATTCGACCACTTTGCCGGAGAGGGCTCCGGCACTGCCGGCAGCGGGCGTCGCCGCGAGGCCGCGTGTGCAGGCCAGGACCAGAATCAGACCGCTCACCCAGAGTGATTTTTTCATTATGTCCACTAGAGCATGAAATCGGCGCGCATCAAGGTTCTCCGGACGCGGCGCGGCCGGTGGCGGCGGTCCGCGCCTGGCCAAACGGCGTGACCCGCTTGAAGTCGCTCCACTCGTATTCAGTCTCGTTGCCCAGCTTGGTCATGGTTGCGCGGGCAGTGCTTCCGTCCTGCACTTTGCCGGCGGCGGTGCCGGCGTCGGCCTCCGTCGGTTCGATCTTCACGTCGACATCGAGCTCGGTGATGCGCGCCAGACCGAGCAGCACGCGAATCGGCTGCCGCAGGGTGGCGCCGATGCCGGCGATGCTAGCGGTCTCCTTGTCGACGGTGATGACGACGGCGATGTTCTCCAACGTCAGCAGCCGGGCGGTTTCGGGTCGCAGCGGCACGGCGAAACGGGTCGACGTCGATGTCTCCTTGAGGACGCGCGCCTGATCGACGGCCAGGTATTCGGCCGGCTTCTTGATCACCTTTTTTCGCGGCTTGCTGTTCTTGCGTTGCTCCCACACTGCGCGCTGGGCGGCGGTGGCCGGCTGGCCGTCAACTTCCAGGAGCCGCCAGCGTTCGCTGTCGGGCAGGCTGGGGTCGTACCGTTCGAGATGTTCCTCCTTCGTCTTGCCGTCATCGGTGAGGGCGCGGGAGCGTTGGGTAAACGCAAGATCGCCGTGGCCGCTGGCCTAGGTGTCGAGGGCGCGGTTCAGCAGGGACTGTTCCGCCCGGACAGACGGAAGCAACGCCCCCACCGTCATGATTAGAGACCAAACGGTGCGAGGTTTCATCGACGAATGAGGTTTGGGCACGCCGCCGCGGCGTGGCTTCGCGGCGTCGGTTCCACCGGCGGTCGCGAAGCCGTGCGACCGCACGTGCCTGTTCTCCCCACCTCGAACCGCCCGGGCGACTTTGGTTCCGTGCCCGCGCCGATCAGGTCAGAACAGCGTGCTTTGCACCGGCGTCGCGGCGGCCGGTCCCGGTGCCAGTGCGGGCTCTGCGCGGCGCAACGCCGCTTGCAGGGGACACGAGTCGGCGAGATCGCGGCCCTGGCGATACAATGCGAGAAGCTGGTGCGAACGCTGCGCGAGCAGCCGGCGCACCTCGCGGCGCTTTCCCTTGATGAGGGGAATGCGCATCGTGTCATAGCCGGTGGTCTGATGGCGCAGCCACGCGATGGTGGCGGCCTCGGCGCGGGCCTCGACGGGAATGCGCTCCGTGCGCGCCACCGTGCCGCTGCCCACGGGTGTGGCGTGATCGGCGATGAGCGTGGCGAGCCTGGCGGCGTCGGTCGCATACCGCGGATGAAACGCGAGAAACGCCAGCACTGCGGCGCGAAACTCGACGCTGTAGTCCGATTCCGCGCGGGCGCGGCGGGCGCGGCCGGCGTCCAGCTGGCGCTGATACGCCGGATCGCGGCGTTCGGCGAGCAGCGCCGCGCGCAGGGCCTCGATGCGGACGGTCGGCGCCCAGATGCCGCGCGAGAAGCGTTTCCGGCCCACGATCTCCACCATCGTCCACGACGGGCCGTCCAGCTTGATCCGACGGCTGAGCGCGGCGTCGCCGGGCGGCAGCAGACTCCAGTGGGCGGGCACCGCCTCGAGCACCGCGTGCTCGTTGATCACGTGGCCGGGGTTCTGGCTGGGACGCACTTCGCGGGCGAGGGAGGACACGCCGCAAGGGATGCAGGCGGTGCGGCGGATTCAAGCCCGGAGCGAACGGGAAGGGGCGGGGACGCGCGCGGTTGTGCGCTGGCTTCCCGCGGCGCGGCGCTTTTAGTGTGCGGCCATGACTCTTGCCGAACTGGGGTGGACCGACGCCCTGAACCGCGCCTTCGCGCCGCACGCCGCGGCGGGGCTGGAGCCTGCGCGGGTCGTGTGCGAACTCCGCCGGAATTTCTGCGCGGTGCACACTGCGACGGGAGAAGTGCTGGGAGAGTGCGGCGGGGGTTTTTTTCACCATGCGCGCAAGGCCGATCAGTTTCCCGCGGTCGGCGACTGGGTGGCGGTGCGGCGGCGGGAGGGCTCGGAGCGCGCGGACATCCAGGCGGTGCTGCCGCGGCGGACGAAGTTTTCCCGCCGGGCTTCCGGCTCCGAGGAGATCGAGCAGATCATCGCTGCCAACATCGACACGGTGTTCCTCGTGAGCGGCCTGGATCAGAACTTCAACCCGAAGCGCATCCAGCGGTTTCTGGTGGCCGCGCGCGAAAGCGGCGCCGAGGCGGTCATCATCCTGAACAAGGCGGATGTGTGCGCGGATCCCGATGCGGTCCGCCGTGAAATCGAAATTCTCGTGCCCGGCGTGCCGGTGCTCGTGACCAGCACGGCAACGCGGAAGGGGCTGAAGGCGCTCACGTCGGTGTACGCGCTGCCGGGCCGGACGCTTGCGTTCATCGGTTCGTCCGGCGTGGGCAAGTCGAGCCTGATCAACTCGCTCGTCCGCGATCCCGAGGCGCTGCCGACGGGCGAGGTGCGGGAGAAGGACAGCAAGGGCCGGCACACGACGACCCGCCGCGAACTCGTGCAGTCGCCGGCCGGCGCGCTCGTCATCGACACGCCGGGAATGCGCGAGCTGCAGCTGTGGGGGCAGGAGGACGGGGTGGCGGAGGCGTTCGCCGACATCACCGCGCTCGCGGCGCAGTGTCGTTTTGGAAACTGCGGTCACAGCAACGAACCGGGCTGCGCGGTGCGAGCGGCGGTGGCCGGCGGCACGCTGGAGGCGTCGCGCTTCGAAAGCTACAGCAAGCTCAAGGCGGAGCGGGCGGCGCGGGCGCCGGTGCGGCTGAAGCCCGGCGCTCTCGCGAGCAAGCCGGGCTGGCGGAATCAGGCCCAGGAGAAGACTCCGTTTCGTCACCGGCAGCATCGCGACGATTGACGGCATATGCCGGTTGAGCGCCTTGACTCAGTCCGGCCAATGCGATTTCCCTCGGGGATGGTCTGGCTTGGACGTTTATTCCTTGGTTTGGCGCTGGCCGTCATCGCGCGCGCGCAGGTCGTCGTCACTTTCCAGGATCTGAACCTCGCGGATTACGACGCCATTCCGGGGAACTACGGTGCGACGCTCGATCCGCATTTGTCGACCGTGTCCTATCGTACGTTCACAGCGGCGACAAACGTGACGCTGACCAACTATCTCGAGTTCTGGAACCTCACGTACGGCGATCTCACGAAGGTCGCGTTCGCCTCGAGCAATGGTTACGCCGCGGAAATTTCGCTCGTGCCCGCCGCGGGCTATGGCATTCGGCTGCTCTCCTTCGACATGGCCGGGTGGCCGAACCAAGATCGTTCCAACACGCTGATGCGGCTGACCGATGGCAGCGGCAATGTGCTGCTCAACTACGCCGCGTCCGGGCCGGTGCCCATCGAGGGCGATCTCTTCGGCGCGCGTCACTCGGCGTTCACGCCGAATCTCTACACGCCCGGCACGCTGCGCATCCAGTGGGGCAACGACTGGAACATCGGCATCGACAACATCCGCTTTGAAGTGGTCGCGTTGTCGGCCGTGCCCGAGCCCTCGACCTGGGTGTTGCTGTCGCTCGGCGCCGCCGCGGTCGCGTGGCGGACGCGCCGGCGCCGCGGCTGACGTCCGTTCGGGTCCGGCCCTTGGTTGCTCCTGCGGGCGGAGCGGGTTTCACCCCATGGCGCGAGCCGCCGGATGCGTGTAGTGGTAGGGCTGATGCAGCGACACCGCTCGTTCCCTCCGGGTGAAGCGGATTTTTCACCGCTGTGCACCCAGTCCATCGTCAGCATGAAATCGCACCTCGCCTCACTCTCTTCCTCGAGCCTTGTTCTGGCGGTCGTGGTCTTCGCCGGTTGCGCGGAGAAATCACCCCGCACTGCGGCCGCGGCTCCACCCCTGGCTGCCCCCACCACCGCGCCTGCGGGCGGTGCACCGGCGGTAGCGAGGCCGAACGATTCGCCCGCGGCCGACTCCGCGGGCGTCACTTGGGCCAGCCTCCGCAGCTCGGACTTTGAGGCGCGCTCCCGTTTCCTTGCCGGTTTCAAGCAGCTCGAGGCGCGTGCGGATGAACAGATGAACGAGCTGTCCAACAAGCGTGCCGCGATGGCGAGCAACGCCGACACGCGAAACTGGGATTTCGCGATGAAGGAGATGAATGACGCACGGTCCGATTTGCGATTCATGGGCGAGGAAATGGCGAAGGCCACCGCGCAGACGTGGGATCAACAAAAGGAAAAGGCGGGCGTCGCGTGGCTGCGGTGCCGGACAGCCTACGATAAAGTGAGACTCAGCGCCGCGGGCTGACGCGCAGCAATGCGGCACGAGCCGGACGCGGCCGCGCATGCGCTCCATACCTTTTGGGACGATGGATCATGAACGGATTGACGTCCACGATCCGGCGGGTTTCCGGGTCGACGATGAGAATACCGTCGCGGGCAGCCTCGAAGAGTCGCCGGTACCGCAGTGCGGATGCAGAGGAGTCAGCCGGATTCATTTTCCGGGTACTCGCAGGAACGCAGTCATGCGACCGAGAGTAGCCGGTGAACGTGCTGGCGAACAGTGGGTGTGCACCCCATCGCCGGGCGGGGAGGTGAAGGCCCCATCGGCATCAGGAGGAGACGGCGAACCGGTCGCCGTTTCCGGAGTCTGTCGCTGCGTATGAAAACCATGATCCCGCCTGTGCAGACGATGAAACGTGCCGCCGCCTCCACCCCGTTGTGGGTGGCGTGCGGCCTGATTGGAGTTCTCGGAGGATGTGCCAGCGGACCCGAGTCGTACGTCGTCTCCAGTCCGCCGCCGCCTCCGCCCACGGCGAACCGGGCCGTCACCGTCACCACCAATAATCCCAACGCTGCGACCCAGACCACCCAGACGACGGAACGGACGCCCTCGGGCACCGTGGTCACCACGCGCACCGAACCGGTGAGCACCGTCACGGTCATGCAGGCGCCGCCAGCGATGCAGACAGAACCCGTCCTGGCCCAACCCACCTCCGCGCACGCGTGGATTCCGGGCTATTGGACGTGGCGCAACAACCAGTACCAGTGGATCGCCGGACGTTGGGAAGTACCGCCGCACAGCACCGCCCGCTGGGTGGCACCGCGCTGGGAAGCTGAAGCCGGTGCCTATCGGTTTTACGAAGGTTATTGGAACTGAGTCGGCCGACCGCGTCGGACACGCCGCGAGAGCGCAGGCGTCCCCGGGAGCGCAGGCGTCTCGCCTGCACGGATCGATGCTTTGTCGTTTCTGGAGCAGGCGAAACGTCTGCACCCCCGGGGTCGTGCGTCCTGCCTTTTCAACTACGCGAGGGGCGGACGACAACGGCGATAGAACTGCAGTCCCACCAAGGCCAGAATCCACAGGTCCGGGATCACAAAGAGCAGCGCGATGGCGACGGGTCCCGTCAGGTCGGGCCCGAGGGCCAGCAGCGTGAGTTTGCCGGAGAGCGAAACGGTGAACGCGAGCATCAGACGATTGCGAAACTGATTTCGCCCGGCGGTGGACGTGGCCGCAGTCAGACTGCGGGGAGCCACGCACGCGGCCGCGGCGCCGAGCGCGATGCCGGCGAACATGTCGACGGCCACATGCTGCTTGGTGGCGAGGGTCGAGTAGACGATGGCCGCGGCCGTCGCGGCGTTCAGCAGGTGCCACGCCGCGGGCGCGGCCGCGACACGGAGAAAACGCGCGAGCCAGATCGCGGTGAAGATCGCGAACGCGACATGCAACGACGGACAGGCGTTGCCGGTGGCGTCGACGTTTTTCAGGAATGCGAGGAGCGGATGGAGCGTCGTATCGAATGCCGGGGGCGGCACCGCGGTCGGCCAGAAGTGAAAGAACCCGAGCGCGGTACCGGTGAGCGCGATGACTTCAGCGGTGTACACCGCGATCTCGCGTCGACCTTGCAGCAGCGCGGGCGCGAGAAAGACGTACAGCCAGAGCGCGGCGTAGGGCAGCAGGGCGACCGGGTGAAAACCGATCAGCCGGTCGATGGTCGTCAGCGGCATCATCGTCACGGGAAAAACCGGATATCGCAGCAGCTGGAAATACGCGGCGAAGAAGGCGGTGACGAACAGCGGGATGGCGAACGCCTTGAGCGGCCAGTGCGCGACGCAGCGGGGCGCCAGCTGGCGAAACCAGGTCGGCGGCGGGGCGGACGCCGCGGGCGGGGCGACGGGCGATCGCGCTGACGCGTGGCGCTCAACGGGAGGCGGAGAAGGCGGCGGAAGAATTTTCAGGCGTGGGTGGGTTTCGATGGCGTCGGCCGGAGCCGTCGCCACATTCGGGCGGATGTCATACTATCGGAAAGTGCGGTTGTCCGCCATGGCGTTGCTGAGTCTCGCGCTGGGGTGCACCGGTCCTCTGCTCGCCCAGGATCCGGTGGCCGCTCCGCCGATGCGCTATGAAATCGAAGTCACCACGGGCATCGGTTGGAAGGTGGGCGGCGGGGCGACGCCGCTGAGCTACACGCTGCTGCCGCAGATCATCACGCTGCGCATTCCGCCGATCAGCGAGCGTCCTTGGGCGGGTGGCACGCTGATGATGCGCTCGCGTTTCAGCCTGCTGCTGGAACCGATCGTGCGCGGACCGGAGCATTCCTACCTGGGCGTGGCGGCGGCGGGGGAACTCGAGTGGCGGGAGAAGTCGGGCCGCTTCGGCGCGTTCTTTGCCGCGGGCGGCGGCTTTGGCTGGATGGATAGCAAGGGCTACGAGGTGCCGGGCGGGCAGGGCCAGGATTTCAATCTGAACTGGCTGATGCACGCCGGCCTCGTGTGGCGCGCGAAGTCGCCGTGGGTCGGTCGGGTCGGGCTCTATTTTCAGCACGTCTCCAATCGCGGCATGGACAAGATCAATCCCGGTTTGAACACGCTCGGTCCGACGCTCGGCCTGGGCCGGCGTTTCTGACCCGCGGGGCGGCGCAGGGCGTCGGCAGGGCGGCAACGACGTGACGTGCATGCCGGCTCGGACAGCGAACCTGGCCGGTAGTCGCAGCCGAAGACGGGTTGCCCGCGAATCACGCGGACGGACGCGAATGATTCCAAGGCAGAGGAACCGCGATCGCTCGCTCAGCGGTCGCATCGAGGGCGGGCGATTTTCCCTTTTGCCGCTTTGATTCGCGTCCCTTCGCGTGATTCGCGGGAAGCTCGCCGCTGGCGTGGGAGTTTACCCGCGGGCTTTTACTGCCACGTAGACGGTGCTGGCCGAGTCGCGATCGAGCAGGGGATTGGGAAAAGTGACCACGTGGGCTGTGACGGAGCCGAACACGGCTTCGAGGTTGCGGACGAACGCCGGATCCGGGGCGTCGTCGGACCACAGCGCGAAGACGCCGCCCGGATGCAGGTGCACGGCCAGCGCGCGCAGGCCGGCGGCGGAGTAAAACGCCGCGTGCCGTGGATGCAGCAGGTTGCTCGGCGAGTGGTCGATATCCAGCAGGACGGCGTGGAAGCGCGCGCCGGCGTCAAAGCCCGACGGCGCCGCGGCGAGCGCGAAAAAATCGCCGTGCAGGAAACGGCAGCGGGCGTCCGCGGTGAGCGTGGCGCCGAGCGGGACGAGTCCGCGCCGGTGCCACCCGATCACGGCTTCGAGCGCATCGACGATCAGCAGCGATCGCACCTTGGGCTGGGCCAGCGCGGCGACGGCGGTGTAGCCGAGGCCGAGCCCGCCGACGACCACGTCGCATGGCTCCGCGCCGAGGGCGGCGAGACCGAGATGAGCCAGCGCCTCCTCAACGACGTGAAACATGCTCGTCATCAGAAACGCCTCGCCCAGCTTCACCTCGAACACTTCCTGGTTGCCGAGGATCGCGACCCGCTTGCGGCGGAGACTGAGTTCTCCGAGGGGCGTTTGCTGGTAGTCCAGTTCCTCGAAGATGGGAGTCATGCAGGCACCGTGAGGCCCGACGGGGTAAATGCACGCTCCGAGTCCGCTGGTACTGCGGCCGCGGGAAAGATTGTCCTGTCCCAACGCGCGCACGTCCGGTACGATTTTAAAACCGCTGACGAATCGCGGATTCACGCCGGGCGTCCCGCTCTCTGTTGGCAGTCAGCGGGGCGAACCCAAGCGGGTGAGTCCGTCTCGACGGTGTCTGACTTTAAATGAGAATCACACCTGAACTCGTCGACGATTTGGCGGAACTGAGCCGGCTGCACGATGCAAGCCGGCGGGATCCGCGCGATCCGGAGATCCAAATCCACTATCAAGACCTGCGGCACCGCGTGCCGCGGGAACTCGTGAACGCCTTCGACGTGCGGCGGCGCGCGGGGCAGCGGGCCTTCGCCCCACTGACCGGCGGCGTGTGCGGCGCGTGCTTTGTCGCCCAGCCGATCTCCCGCCAGTTCGGACTGAGCGAGGGCGAACGCCTCGTGACGTGTCACGCCTGCGGCGTCGTGTTCTTCGATCCGCTGCTGACCGAGGACAACACCATCCCCACGCGCTGATCGCGGTTTTTCGAGGGCGGCGCGCCGACGGTTGTTTACAACCAGCCCCTGCTCGCGGATGAACGGAGACGCCTTCGGGGAAACATCCATTCCGACGGTGAGACAACCTCATTGAAAGGAACACCCACCATGGGCGACAGATCTCCGAAATCGGTGCAGAAAAAAGCCACGCAGAAGCAGTCGAAGACTGACGACGCCAGCAGCAAGAAGCAGCAGTTGATCAACGCGCAGCAGGCCACCAAGGCCAAGCTGGCGGCGAACAAGAAGAAGTAGGCCGGAACGGTGCAGCCCGGCGGAACTCCGCGGGCTGCAGCCAGGCAAAGCGGCGGCGTTGCGCGTGACGGAAAATTCCGCCGGCTCCGTCTCGGCGCCGGCCTGCGCGTGGCGCGGGATTCAGTCCGGCGGACGCGCGTAGTGGAATCGTGGTGACGCCGTCACGGTGGAACCAGATGCTGCTCGAACCAGGCGGTGGCCAGCGTCGCGACGCGTTCCAGCGTCCCCGGCTCCTCGAACAGATGGGTGGCGCCCGGCACCACGACCAGTTTCGCCTCGGCCGGAATCAGGCGGCGCGCGCGCGCGTTGAGATCCAGGACGACCTCGTCGCGTTCGCCGACAATCAAGAGCGTCGGAGACACGACGTCGCGCAGGGCATCGCCCGCCAGATCAGGCCGGCCGCCCCGTGCAACGATCGCGCGGACAACCGGGCCCAGCCGGGCTGCAGCCACGAGTGCGGCAGCGCCGCCGGTGCTCGCCCCGAAATAGCCCACAGCCAGATCGCGCGTCTGAATTTCCTGCCCGGCCCAGAGCGTCGCGGCCTGCAACCGCTCCACGAGCATCGCGATGTCGAAGCGCAGATGGCCGGTGTGCGCGTCGGTGGTTTCCTCGGCGGGGGTGAGCAGATCGAAGAGCAACGTCCCGCAGCCGGCCTGCTGCAGCCGGCGGGCGACCCACTGGTTGCGCACGCTGTGTCGGCTGCTGCCGCTGCCGTGGGCGAACAACACGAGGCCCGTGGTCCGCGGGGGCAGGGCGAGATCGCCGGCCAGCACGACCGGTCCCGCCGTAATGTGCACCGGATACAGCGGCACCTGGCCGGGATGGAAGGGAGGGCGGGGTTCGGGAGTCATGGGCAGCGCCGGAGTCAGGGGGAACAACGCGGGCCGACGTCGGGAGTCTATCTCCACCCGGGGGGCGAGGCTCGGCGGATGTTGCCATTCGATCTTCAAAACTTGTCCGCTCCCGACGAGGCGGCTGCGCTTGAACGCAAAAAGGCCCCGGAGCCTTGCAGCTCCGGGGCCTAATTGCGGTGGGCGCTCGCCGCGCGCTCCTTCCGATGCACACGTTAGGCGCTCTCGCTTGCGCGGGCCGTGTGCTCCCCGACGCCACTCGTCCGCGGCAAGCGGATGTTCCGGTCTCATGGCGGGACCGTTCCGACCGTTGCCGGCCGGAATTATTGAGTGAGGCCTCTTCGCCCGGTTCGGTCGCTCCCTGCCGGGAGCGGCGCGCCGGACGGGGTGCTGACACGCCTGCAAATGAGTGCTTCGCGTCGGCACCGTTGCCGCAGGGACGGCGCCGGCTTTTGACCGGTCGTTGGCCCTGCGTTACGGGTCTGGCCTCTTACCTCTCAGGCTGCGTTGGCTTTGCAGTTGGGTGATGCGGTTTGTCGCACCCCCCAATCGAGGAGGTTTGACGGACTTTGCCAGGTCCGCTCGCTCCCCGCAGCGCCCTCGTCCTTGCGAGTCCGGCCATTCTTTTGGTCGGACCTTGAGGCGGGGTGGTCCCGCCGGATGATGACGCCGCGTTCTGGTCTGCGCAGTAGCAGCCGTTACCCTCTGGGTGACTGCGTCGGCGGGCGGATCGAAACTCCCCGCCCGCCTGACTCGGCTTGCCCGCGGTTTCTCTTCGGGGCTCGCCGCTCAGTTCCTGAGTCATGTCACTGAACGGTCATGACACCGTTCAGAGGAACTGGTGATATATGCCTGCGTCGGCGGTTGCCCGCCGGGAGGGGAGGACGGCACCAGCTGCCGTCGTCCTTTCCCCGGTCGCCCGGGATTATCCCAGCCGTGTTCTCACCTGACCTCTCAGCCCTGCGCACCTCGGCTGTTCTATCAAGGAACACGGCGACAGTACTCCCGCCCGCGCCGGGCGGCTCGGCAGTTCTTGTCGAAGAGTCCGCAGCATTTGACCGGCGCGGCCGGCGCGCACCTTCGTGCCGGAACCCGGCGTACTTGAAACCACGATACGATGGGCCGGCGCGGGATCCGGCGCGCTTCCCGTGTCGTGGATCGGACAAGAATAGCCGCACGTTGGACAAATTCCGCCCAGCGGCCCGGACCGATCGGGACTAGGTTGCGGCGCTGGCAACGCAGAGATCCCATCACCATGAAGCATCACCGCAGCGAGCAGGCAGTCGGCCACGATGGCGGAAGCGCCTGGGCCGCGGAAGTGTCCCCTCGCGAGCGCAGGCCCGGGCGGCCGCTGCAGGGGCGAGCCGCGGTGTCACCGGATCCGACCGGGCGCGTGGCGATCGGGACGGCGGCGCAACCGACCACGCCGCCCGATGGCTATTCGGACGCCGATCTGTGCGCGTACGCGTACCACGTTTGGATTCAGCTGGGCATGCCCTGCGCCCGCGAGGCCTGGGACGAGGCAAAGGCCTGTCTCGACGCCAACCTGGCACTGCTGCCGGACAACCGGGCGCAGCCCGCGGGCGGTCGGGGCCGGGGCCTCAGTTGAGCTGCTTTTCGCGCCACGTGCGCGGCTCTTCGCCGACGAAGCGTTTGAAGGTGCGGTTGAACTGGGACAATGACGTGAAACCGGCGGTGTACGCGCCCTCGCTGATCCGCATCTGGCGGTTGAGGAGCAGTTGCTTCACCCGTTCAACGCGGGCGCGGCCGACGTACTCGATGAAGTTCAGTCCGGTCGCGCGGCGGAATTTCTTGCAGAAATAGCAGCTGCTCATGTTGGCCAGGCGTGCCGCCCGCACGAGGGTGAGGGGTTCGTCGAGATGCTCCGTGATGTAGCGCTTGGTGCGTGCGATCGTGGGCGAGTCCGGCACCTGTCGGTTCAGCATGAGGACGTTGCTGTGCAATGCGAGATGGCGCGCAAAAATCTCCAGCAGTTCAAGCGTCGCGAGGTATTGCTTGCGGCTCATCACGCGGGTCCTGAAGTAGGCGGCGCGGGCTGCCGTGCGGTCCAGGGCGGGATTCCACTCCGACAGCCGGCGGAGCGTGCGTGCGAACTGGGGTGCCGTGGGCGGGCGCAGGAAGACCTGGCCGACCTGCAGATAACCGATCACGCTGTCGCCGTTGCGAATCGCGACGCTGGATTCGCACAGACCCGCGTGGCACGTCAGGGTGACGGGCGCGGTCGTCGCGCTTTCGCGGGCGAGTCGCTGGATTTCCAGACAGGCGGAACACGACTTGTTGTGTCCCGCCATCAGGACGCAGAACGGGCTTTGATTCTTCGAATGCTGATGCGCGAGGTCGAGGGCGTCCGGGGGTTGCAGGGTCAGCGGCAACCCGGTGGTCGTTTCGAACGCCTGCTGGAAGTCGTGGAACAGCGGCGACTGGCGCAGGGTTTCGATCAGGCGGCGCGCGTGGTGCGTCGGCTCCTCCGCCGCCGCGCCGGGGAGCGGCGGGACCTGGGGTTCGAGTCGAATCACGGCGATTCCCCGTGGCGGTCGGCGTGACCGGCGATCATTTTCCCGCGTCGTTGTGCGAGCAGCCCGGAGAGCCAGAGCTGGTTCTCCACCTCGCGAAGGCATTCCGCTTGCTGGCCGGGACGGGATCCTTCGCGGATCCAAGCGGCGCGGGCGAGCCGCGCGATTTCGTCGGCGTCAAAAAAATCGACCGGATCGGAAAGGGAGGGCGGGCTTTTCCATGCCCGGTGATTCTGGAGCAGCTTGGGGAGGACGAGCAGCGCGGAGTTCATGGACGAAGGGGCGACCCCGTCAGCCTAAGGCATTTCTGGCGGCCTGGGAATCAGGCGCTCCCTGATCCCCGCATCGTGGAATCCACGATGCGCCGCCGGCCCTGCAGGCGACGATCAACGCTGGCGACCGTCGACCCACTCCACGGCTGCGCGCACGAGTTCGGTCGCGGTGTGGAGATGGAGCTTTTCCTTCAAGTGGGCGCGATGCGTCTCCACCGTGCTCGTGCTGAGCCTGAGGTGGGCCGCGATTTGCCGCGTGCCGAAGGCCTGGCCGATCAACTCGAAGACCTCCAGTTCGCGGTCGCTCAATGCCGCGGCATGGTCGCCCTCGCGTGTCGCCGGACTGCCGCCAAAGCGATGCACCGCGCGGTCGCGCATCACTTCGCTCAAATAGACCTCCCCTTGCAGCACGCGCCTTACCGCGGCGAGCAGGCGGGCCGCGCCCTCGCTTTTCATGATGTAGCCGCGCGCGCCGGCGCGCAGCACGCGTTCTGCATAGAGGCTCTCGTAGTGCATGGAGAACACCAGGACGGCGACCTGCGGAAACTGGGCGTGCAGGTCCTTCACGAGTTCGAGGCCGCTGCTCTCCGCCAGCGACAGATCGGTGAGCACCAGATGCGGCGACTTCGCGCGCACGAGGTGGAGCGCGGCCTTCGCCGTGGCGGCCACGCCGACCACGGCGAGTCCGGGTTCGCTCCGCAGCAGATGGGCGACGCCCTCACAGGTCAGCGGGTGATCGTCGACCACGATGATCCGTTTGGTCGCTCGGGAGGCGGCGGCGGAGTGGGGGAGCTTGGCTTTCACTTTCATGGGGGCGGAGGTGCGGCCTTCGATCGCAGGGCGTCCTTGACGGTGCAGATGACGGCCGTGCCGCCGTTGGTCTCGCGCTGCACGACGAGCGAGCCGTTGATCACTCCGGCCCGGTATTGCATGACGCGCAGACCCATCCCGTGTTTTTTCCGGGGCAGCCCGGCAATGCCGCTGCCGTTGTCGCGCACGCCCAGAATCAGGTCTCGTGCGAGCGTGCTGATCTGGATCTCGATCCGGGTGGGGTTGCCATGGCGGATCGCGTTGCTGACCGCCTCCTGCGCTATCCGAATCAGATGGATGCCGATCGCCGGATCCGCCAATGGCTCGGGGACTGTGCCGCGAAACGTGCAGGTCCGGTGAAAGAGCGCCTGGGTGCGCGACGCCAGATCCTCAAGGGCGGTGGCGAGGGTGGGTCCGACCATTGCGGCGGCGGGCGAGAGGCCGTGCGCCAGGTCGCGGGCGTGGTTCATGGCCTCGCGCAGCGCGAGGGAGACGTCCCGGGCTTTTTTTGCCACCTGCGGCGCGGCACCGTCCAGTTGCCGGATCACCGTTTCATTGAGAAACTCGATGCCGAGGAGTTCCTGGCAGAGATCATCGTGCAGCTCGCGGCCGATGCGTTCGCGCTCCCGCTCCGCGATGCCGAGCACCTCGCGCTCCAGCTCCAGGCGGCGCGTGATGTCGCGCACGAACCAGCGCGAATGCACCAGTTGCCGATCTTTCCACAGGCCGTTCACGTCGATGAGCACATGACGCAGTGAACCGTCCTTGCGCCGGACCTTGGCGCGCTGATCGCGCAGCGACTCGTGCCGGGCGATTCGTTGGAGGATGGCTTCAATGACGTCAGGCTCGGCGTGAAATTCCGCGAGGGTCCTGCCGTTCACCTCGTCGCTGGTGCGCCCAAGCAGATCAAGCTCGGCCTGATTCACGCGATCGATCTGCCCGTCCGGTTTCACCCAGAGCAATCCGATCGGTGCGGCGACGAAGAAGTCCATCAGCGCTTTTTCGTTTTCCAGCATCGCCTCCATGGCGCGCATCCGCCCGCTGACATCACGCAGGATGGAGGTGAAGACCGGCCGGCCTTCGGCCAAGGAATACGAAATCGACGCTTCGATGGGAAACTCGCTGCCGTCGGCGCGGAGGGCGGAAAGCGGGCTCAGGGCATCGGCCGCGCGCCGGGTGGTCCCCTTGCTGACGAACGCCTCAAGGTGCCGGGTGTGTGCGGCGTGATGCTGACGGGGAATCAGAAGGTTCAGGGAGCGCCCCAGGACCTTCGAGGCGGGATGCCCGAACATCCGTTCGGCGGCTGGGTTGAAGATCACGATCCGGTGCCGTTCGTCGACGCTGACGATGGCGTCCATCGCGGCACCGAGAATGCTGTCGAGACGGGTGCGGCTGGCGCGCAGTGCCCCGACAGTGCGGGCCACTTCCGCGGTGCGCTCCGCCAGTCGCCGCTTCAATTCGGCATTGGCCGTCTTGAGTTTTGACCCGGCAGCGCGCGCCTGCGCGAGTTCCCTCCGGGCCCGACGCAGTTCAGGCGTCGTCTGGGCAGAGGCGCGACGCGACGTCCGTTTGGACTGGGGAATTCTCCGGGGCATGGCGCAACGAGTCAGCGGACGGGGCCATTGTCGGGGAGCAGACTCGTGCAGAAACGCGATCGAGTCCGGGTGAGAACACCGGCCGGGCCCGATGCGATCCGAAGAAGTGACTGTGGGGTGGTGGTCACCGGTTGTAGGGCAGCGGCGAGCATAGACCGATGCCGCAGCGCGAGCTCTGCGGATATTGTTTCATGCTGGGCCGAAATTGCCGGGCCCCTCGTCCGGCTGCGGCGCGCCCTGCTGCCCGCCGCGGCGCAACGGTCGCTCACCTCGCACCCAAATTGTGCGCAGCGAATGACAACCGGTGCGAAGCGGTTTCGGTGGGCGGGTGTAGCTTAAACCATGAAGAGCGCCCCGTCGGCGCAGAAGCGAGAACCCCAGCGGAAACCAACCTATGAAAACAATTCTGGCTCCGATTGATTTCTCCCCCGTAACGCTGGCTGTAGCCGAAGAAGCGATACGTCTGGCGCGCCTGGTGAAGGGCCGCGTGGTGTTCGTGCACGTGGTCGAACCGCCGTCGCAGGCCCGCGATATCTTCCCGGCCGGCAAGCTGTCCATCGAGGTGCTGCGCGCGGCGAAGCAGATGGTGCAGGACAAGCTCGATGAACTCGGCCGGAAGCTGCGGCGCCGCTATGCGCGGATTGAACTCGTGCAGGTGACCGGAAAACGCGTCGACTGCCTGGTTCAACAGGCGAAGACGCTGCCCGCCCTCTACGTGGTCATCGGATCGCACGGCCATGGCGCGATGTTCGACGCGCTCGTCGGCAGCGTGGCCCGCGGCGTCCTGCTGCGCGCGCCGTGCCCCGTCCTGGTCGTGCTCTCGAAGGCGGTAAAGGTCTAGGCGCGACGGCCATGAACACGTTTACTCGTCCAGCCCTGATCAGCACCTTTCGCGATCGGGTGGAGGCGGGCCGGCTGCTCGCCGCCAAGCTTTCGGCCTACGCCGGACGCCCGAACGCCCTCGTGCTCGCACTACCGCGCGGCGGCGTGCCGGTCGGCTTCGAGGTCGCGCATGCGTTGCAGCTGCCGCTCGAAGTCCTCGTTGTCCGCAAGCTCGGTGTGCCCGGACATGAGGAACTGGCGATGGGCGCGATCGCCTCTGGCGGCATGCTTTATCGCAACGAACGCGTGCTGGCGTCGTTTCATGTCACGCCGGCCGCGCTGGCGTCGGCGCTGCAGCACGAAACGGCCGAACTTGAGCGGCGCGAGCACCTCTTCCGTGGCTCGCGTCCGCCGCTGCAGGTGAAGGGCCGGACGCTCATCGTGGTCGACGATGGCATCGCCACGGGCTCGACGATGCGGGCGGCGTTGCAGGCGCTGGCGACCGGCGAGCCGGCTGCAGTCGTGGTGGCGGCACCGGTGATCGCGGCCGATACGGCGCGCGATTTGCAGGAGGATGCGGGCAAGGTCGTCGCCGTGCTGACGCCGGACAACCTCAACGCGATCGGCCAGTTCTACGCCGACTTTCAACCAACGTCGGACACGGAGGTGAAACGTCTTCTCGCCGCGTGTACGACCGCCGGCGGGTGTCCGGCGGCCAAACCTCGCCGCCCGAAAACCCGCGCGCCGGCGCACGCCGGCGCGGCCCGCAGCGTGCCGCCGCAGTGGGCGTGGCATTTTCGGACGCTGCTCGCATTGCGGAATCATCTGCTCTGCGGCGGCGGCGATCGGTTGCGCGATCCCGGTGAGGCGATGGAGCCGCCGAGCGTGCATGGCGTGGATCTGATGGATGAACTCTACGACCGGGAACTGGGTGCCGCCCTGCCGCGTCGGACGGATGAGGCGGTGGTGGAGGTGGAAGCGGCGCTGCAACGGATGGAGCAGGGCACGTATGGTATTTGTGCGGTCACGGGCCGCCCCATTCCGCCGGCGGAGTTGCGCGCGCTGCCCTGGCGCCGGACGGCGGCATCACCACGTCCCCGGCGTCGGGCACCCGTGAAAACACCGCCTCTTCATGACGTGAAACGCCCCGCGACGGCGTAAGGCGTCGCGGGGCGGGTGGACGGTTCTCGACGGACCTTACGGCCCGGTCGGATAGTCGATCTCGTACAACGGATCGAGGCGGACGTAGCGCGGCTGGATGAACGCGACGAGGTCGATCAATTCCTTGACCGTCATCATGTCGTTCACCGACGGCATCGGCGTCTTCTCCATTTTCTTCTGCTGCTGGAGCGTGAGGGCGTCCGACAGGCTGGCGGCGGGGTGCACGATCGACGTCAGAAGATCGCCGTAGGTCCGGAGCCGGGCGACCTTGCCGCCGAGCGCGAGGGTTTTCTCCGCGGGCTCGGTGGGTTTGGGCAATTCGACGCCGTCGACCGTGTGACAGTTGACGCATTTCAGTGCGATGAAGGCGGCTTTGCCGCGGATCGGATCGCCGTCGGGGAGACGGAAGGTGCGGGTGGACTTCAGACTTTTCTGGCAGCCGGCGGCGAGCACGACGAGTAACGCGAGGGTAACCAAGCAGCGTGTTTTCACGCGGCAACTATCCGCCGACATGGCCGATTCTGCGCCGCCTTTTTTGTCCAGGGCTCGGCATTCCTTGGTGACGGGGCAGGGCGGGGCGCACCGGGGCAAACGCACCCTGCTTCGAAATCGCCGGCACCCCGATCGTCACCCCCGGGATTTCCGAACAAGTCATACCAATCGCTCTTTGCCTTTGGACTTTAGCCGTGGCTACGAGCGCCAGCGAGTGGCCGTTCGGCCACTCGCTGGCGCTCGTAGCCACGATCGATCCAGAAGTCCAAAAGCAAGGAGCGATTGGTATCACGCTCCAGTTACCACATCCTCGCGGCTCGCGGGCGCTCAATCGACTTGTCGACCGCGTGAAACCTGCCTGTCTTACGACCGTCATCGGAGCACGTGCCGTCCGCCGGTGCCTCCACCCCGCGCTTCACCCTCTCCAGGCCCGCCACTTCGTCCATGTCTTTCCCTTCCACTCCGCACCTGTGGCGTCCGTCGCGCCGTGAATTTCTCTACGTCGGCCTGGTGGGAACGGTCGGCCTGACCATGAGCGAGTTGTTCCGCCAGGAATGCCGGGCGGCGGCCGCGGCGGGCAAGGGGCAGCTCGGGCTCGGAGCCGGCAAGGCGAAGTCGGTCATTAATATTTATCTGCCGGGCGGCATGTCGCACCAGGAGTCGTTTGATCCCAAGCTGACGGCGCCCGTCGAGTACCGGGGCCCGCTCGAGGCGATCAAGACGAACGTCGATGGCGTGTATTTTTCGGAGAACCTGAAGGAAACGGCGAAGGTCGCGGACAAGATCACCGTCATCCGCTCGATGACGCATGGCGAGGCGGCGCACGAACGCGGCACGCATGCGATGTTCACGGGTTACCGGCCAAGTCCGGCGATCCAGTATCCGAGTTTCGGCAGCGTGGTGTCGCACGAGCTCGGACCGCGCAGCGATCTCCCGCCGTACGTCCTGATTCCGACCCAGACCACGCCGTATGCCGGCACCGGTTATCTCGGATCCGCCTACGGTGCCTTTGCCCTCGGCAGCGATCCGGCGAACGACAATTTTTCCGTGCGCGACCTGACGCTGCCGGGCGGCATTGACGCCCAGCGGTTCGGCGAGCGGCGCGAAATGCGTTCCGTGGTCGACGCCCACTTCAGCGCGCTCGAGAAATCGGACGCACTCGACGGCATGGATTCCTTCTACCAGCGCGCTTACGCGATGATCAGTTCGGAAAAGGCGCGCGCGGCCTTCGACATCAAGGCCGAGCCGAAAAAGATCCGCGACGACTACGGCCGCAATCAGGCCGGCCAACGCATGTTGCTCGCCCGTCGTCTCGTCGAGGCCGGCGTGCGGTTCGTCTCGCTCACCTACGGCAGCTGGGATCACCACGACAACATCAAGCGCGCGAACGGCACGCAGATGCCCAATTTCGATCGCGCGTACGCCGCGTTGATCCGCGATCTCGACGAGCGCGGACTGCTCGAGTCGACGCTCGTGATCGTGAACACCGAATTCGGTCGCACGCCCAAGATCAACGGCACGGCGGGCCGCGATCACTGGCCCAAGGTGTTCAGCATCGCGCTGGCCGGTGGCGGCGTGAAGCGCGGGTACGTCCACGGTTCGTCCGATGCGACCGGCGGCGAACCGGATTCCGATCCGTTGAGTGTCGAGGACTACGCGGCCACCGTCTTCCACCAGATCGGCATCGATCCCGAGAAGCCGTTGATCACGCCGGGCGGCCGGCCCCAGCTGATTGTGAAGGACGGCAAGGTCGTGAAGGAATTACTCGCCTGACCATGGCAGCCATGCGCGGGGCGGGAATAGGGATGTGTTTCCGTAACGGGTGCCGGGGCGGCCTGATCGCAGGGCTGTCGCTGGCCACGGCGGCGTTCGCGGTCACGCCCGCGCTGACGACGGTGACGCCGACCGGCGGGCAACGCGGCACGAGCGTGGAAGTCACGTTGCGCGGCGATCGCCTCGCCGACATGCAGGACATGTTTTTTTATCAGGAGGGCATCACGCTGCAGCGCGTCGTCGAGGCGACCGACAAGCAGGTGAAGGCGGTGTTCGCGATCGCGCCGGACTGCCCGCTCGGCGAACACCTGCTGCGCGTGCGCACCGCCGGCGGCATTTCGCCGCTGCGGCTGTTCTTCGTCGGGCCGTTTGCCGCCGTTGACGAGAAGGAGCCGAACAACACGCGCGACAAGGCGCAGCCGGTATCGCTCAACACCACGGTGCAGGGCGCGATGGCCGGCGAGGACGTCGACACGTTTGTCGTCGAGGCCAAGGCGGGCCAGCGCCTCTCGCTTGAGATCGAGGGCGCGCGGCTCGGCCGCACGATGTTCGATCCGCATCTCGCGATTCAGGATGAAACCGGTCGCGTGGTCGCGGCCTCCGATGACACGCCGCTGCTCGGTCACGACGGGTTCGTGAGCGTCGTTGTGCCCGCGGCGGGGCGCTATTTTGTACAGGTGCATGACATGGCCTACGCGGGCAACGGTCATGTCTACCGGTTGCATGTCGGGGATTTCTCCCGGCCGGCGATCGCGTTGCCTCCCGGAGGTCAGGCGGGAACGAAACTCGAGGCTCGCTTCATCGGCGATCCGGCGGGCGACGTGGTGCAGGCGGTGCGACTGCCCGCCGCACCGCATCCGAAGTTCGGTTACACGCCGGAGGGCGCCGGCGCGACGACCTCGCCCAACTGGTTCCGCGCGTCGGCGTTTCCGAATGCGGACGTCGCGACGACCAGCCCGACCGCCGCGACCGCGCCGGTGGTCGGGACCGCGGTGCCGTTTGCGTTCAACGGCGTGCTGGCGCAGAAGGGCGAGCCGGCGTTTTTTCGCTTCAACGCGAAGCAGGGCCAGAACCTCGAGGTCCAGGTGTTCGCCCGCCGCCTCGGTTCGCCGCTCGACTCGGTCCTCACGGTGCTGAGTCCGAAGGGTGCCACGCTCGGCAACAACGACGATGCCTCGGGCAATCCCGACAGTTCGCTGCGGGTGAAGATCGCGGAGACCGGGGTGCACGCGGTGAAGATCGCGGATCAACTGGGCCGCGGCAGCCCGCTGTACGTGTACCGCGTCGAAATCACCGAGGTGAGTCCGGCGATCACGCTCTCGATTCCCGACACCGCGCGCTACGACAACGAGACGCGCAAATCGATCGTGGTCCCGCGCGGGAACCGTTTTGCCGTGCTGATGAATCTCAACCGTGATGCCAGCAACAGTGAGCTGCAGCTCGCGTTCGACGGCCTGCCCGAGGGCGTGTCCGCGGTTTCGGATCGCGTGCCCGGCAGTCTCTCGGCGGTGCCGGTGGTTTTCGAGGCGGCGGCCGATGCCCCGATCGCGGGGCGCCTGCTCACGCCGGTGGCCACGGCTGTGGATCCCGCCACGGCGCCGCATCTCACCAGTCGTTTTCGCCACACCGTCGAATGGGTGCGCATCCAGAACGACACCGTGTACACGCGTTCCGAGGTCAATCGGATTGCTGCGGCCGTGGTCGAGGAGTTGCCCTTCAAGGTTCGCGTCGTGGAACCCCGGGTTCCGCTCGTGCAGGGTGGCGAGATGAGCCTGCGCCTCGTCGCGGAACGCGCGGAAGGGTTCACCGACCCGATCACCGTGAAGATGCTGTGGAATCCGCCGGGCGTGACCTCGCCGCCCGATCTCGTGATTCCGAAGAACGAGACCACGGTCGAGTACAAGCTCAACGCCAACGCGAAGGCCGAGGCGCGGACTTCGAAAATCGCGCTGATTGCGAGCGCCACCGTGAAGGGCGGCCTCGCGCACGTGTCGACGCAGCTCGCGGCGCTCGAGGTCGCGCCGGCGTTTCTCTTCGGGAAGATTGCGCTGACCAAGGTCGAGCGTGGACAACGCGTGAAACTCGTGTGCGCGCTCGAGCAGAAGGTGGCGTTTGAAGGTCCCGCGGTTGCACGGCTCGTTGGTTTGCCGAACGGCACGACCGCCGAACCGGTGGAAATCACCAAGGACTCCGCGGAGGCGGTGTTCGATGTCGTCACGACGGAGAAAAGCCCGCTTGGCAACCACAAGAGCGTCTTCTGCAGCGTGGTCGTGAAAAAGAACGAAGAACCGATCACGCACGTCATCGCAACCGGCAGCGTGCTCCGCATCGATCCGCCGCGGGGCAAACCGGTCGCAGTGGCCGAAGGAGTGAAGCCGTGAATCCCGCCATGCTTGCAGCCGTGAAGTCATTACCGACCGATATCGCTCTGACGACCGCGCGCCGCACTGGCTCCGCACTTGCTCGTGTGACGTTTCGCCTCCTCGGGGCGTGGCTGGTGGCGGCGCTGCTGACGGTCGGGCTTCACGCCAAGGCCCCGGCGCTCACCGACGTGAAGGTGTATCCCGCCGACGTGAATCTGAAGACGCGGCAGGACCGGCAGCTGCTGGTCGTGCAGGCGACCTACGCCGACGGCGTCACGAAGGACGTCACGGCCCAGGCGGGAATCACCATCGCCAACAAAGCACTGGTCAAACTTGATCGCGCCGTGCTCACGCCCGTGGCCGACGGCACGACCGAGGTGCGCGTGAAGTTCCAGGGCCGCACGCTCGCCGTGCCCGTCAAGGTGGAGCAGGCGAACGCGGAGGAGCCGATCAGTTTCACGAAGGATGTGATGCCGGTGTTCACCAAGGCCGGTTGCAACACCGGCGGCTGCCACGGTTCGTCGCGCGGCAAGGACGGCTTTCATCTCTCGCTCTTCGGCTACGATCCGGACGGTGATTATTTCCGTCTGACCCGGCAGATGATCGGTCGGCGCATCAATCTCGCGCTGCCGGAGGAGAGTTTGCTGTTGGAGAAGTCGACCAACCAGGTGCCGCACACGGGCGGCGAACGGTTCAAGCCGGACAGCGACCTCTATCGCACGCTGCTGACGTGGCTCAAGGCCGGCGCGCCCAAGGATAGCGGCGAGGTGGCGCGCGTGGAGCGTCTTGAAATCCATCCCCGGCAGTCGGTCCTCGAAGGTGCGGGCGAGTCGCAGCAATTGAATGTTCGCGCTTTTTATTCCGATGGAACGGATCGGGACGTCACGGCGCTCACGGCGTTCATGAGCAACAACGACGTGGCCGTGAAAGTGTCCGAGACCGGCAAGGCCCTGGCCGGCGTGCGCGGCGAGGCCTTCATCACCGCGCGTTACGAAGGCCATGCGACCGGCGTGCAGGTCCTCTCGATCCCGAAGGATCTCAAGTTCACGTGGCCGGCCGTCGCGGAAAACAATTATATCGACGGTCTGGTGAACGCGAAGCTGCGCAAGCTGCGGATCGCGCCGTCGGAGGTGAGCGACGACGCGACGTTCCTGCGCCGCGTTTACCTCGATCTCACGGGGACGCTGCCGACGCCGGCCGAGGTGCGGGCGTTCCTCGCCGATTCTGCGGCGGGCAAACGCGACGCGGTGATCGATGCGTTGATGACGCGGAAGGAGTTCGTCGATCTCTGGGTGATGAAGTGGGCGGAGTTGCTGCAGATTCGCAGCGCCGACCAGCAGCTGCAGATGAGCACGAAGTCCGCGCGACAATACTTCGACTGGCTCGAGGATCAGATTGCGCGGAACGTCCCGGTCGACGCGATGGCGCGCACGCTGCTCACCGCCACCGGACCGAGTTTCGAGGCGCCGGCGGCGAATTTCTACAAGGTCGAGCGCGACACGCTGAAGCTCTCCGAGAACGTCGCGCAGGCCTTCATGGGCGTGCGCCTGCAGTGCGCCCAGTGCCACAACCATCCGTTCGATCGCTGGACGATGAACGATTACTACGGCTTCGCGGCGTTCTTCGCGCAGATCGGGCGCAAGGCGGGCGAGGATCCGCGCGAGACGATCGTGTTCAACAACGGCAGCGGCGGCGTGAAGCATCCCGTCGGCGGCAAGGACGTCGCGCCGAAGTTTCTCGGCGGCAAACAGCCAGTCGCGGCCAAGGGGGCGGACCGACGCCAGTTGCTGGCCGAGTGGATGGCGTCGGAGGAGAATCCGTATTTCGCCCGCAATCTCGCGAACCTCGTGTGGGCCCATTTCTTTGGCGTCGGGATCATCGATCCCGTGGACGACGCGCGCGTCAGCAATCCGCCCTCGAATCCCGAACTGCTCGACGAGCTCGCGGCCCGCACCGTCCGCTACGGTTACGATTTCAAGCAGCTCGTCCGCGACATCTGCCGTTCGCGAACTTACCAGCTGGCCGCGGCGCCGAACGACACGAACGTCCATGACCAGCGCAACTTCTCCCGCGCGAGCGTGCGCCGAATTCGTGCCGAGGTGCTGCTGGACGTGATCGGCAGCGTGACCGGCAGCACCGAGAAGATCGTCGGTTTGCCGGCGGGTTCGCGCGCGGTGGAGATCGCGGACGGACGCACGAGCACATATTTTCTCACGACCTTCGGCCGAGCGACGCGCGAAACACCGTGTTCGTGCGAGGTGAAGATGGAGCCGAATCTCTCGCAGGCGCTGCACCTGCTCAATGGCGACACCGTCAACGCGAAGATCGCAAACGGCGGCCTGGTGAAAAAGCTGCTGAAGGAAGGCTGGCAGCGCGACGCCATCATCGGCGAACTGTACCTGCGCACGCTCGGGCGGTTGCCGACGGCGGTGGAGACGGGCAAGCTGGCGGAGTTTTTCATCGAGGGCAAAAGCCAGGACGTCGTGCTGAACGACCTCTTCTGGTCGCTGCTGAATGCGAAGGAATTTGTGTTCAACCACTGAGCTGATCATGACCGCCGCCCGCATGATGTTTGCCGGAGTGTCGAGTGTGTTGCTCCTGGGCGTCGCGTGCGCCAGCGAGCCGAAGAAGGTGACGTACGAGGATGACGTGCTGCCGATCTTCCGGAACAACTGCCTGAAGTGTCACAACCCCGACAAGCAGAAGGGCGATCTCGACCTCACCTCGTTCAGCGCCGCCATTAAGGGCGGCGGCAGCGGGACGACCATCAACGCCGGCGATCCCGACGGCAGCGCGTTGTTCAAGAGCATCACGCACGCCGACGAGCCGACGATGCCGCCGAACGCGAAGCTGCCGGATCGCGACATCGACACCATTCGGCGCTGGATCGAAGGCGGCTTGCTGCAGGGAGCCGGGAGCAAGGCCATCGCGGCGAATCGCCCGGCGGTCGATCTGTCGCTGAAGGCCGGTTCGGTCGGCCGGCCCGACGGCCCGCCGCCGATGCCCGGCGCGTTGCCGCTCGAGCCACTCGTGCGGGCACCGCGGACGTCGGCGCTGACCGCGATCGCGAGCAGTCCGTGGGCGCCGGTGGTGGCGCTGGCCGGGGCGAAGCAGATCGTGTTCTATCACACCTCGGATCTCGATTTCATCGGCGTGCTGCCGTTTGCCGAGGGCGTGGCGTGCGACGTGAAATTCAGCCGCAACGGGAAACTCCTGCTCGCGAGCGGCGGCCGCGGCGGCCAGTCCGGCCTCGTCGCCGTCTGGGACATCGCACGCGGTGAACGCGTCATCACCGTCGGCGATCAGTTCGACTCGGTGCTCGCCGCGGACATCAGTCCCGATCAGCAGTGGATCGCCCTCGGCGGGCCGGATCGGTTGCTCAAGATCTATGCGACCAAGGACGGCACCCTCGAGCACAAGAAGAAGAAACACACCGAGTGGGTGACCGCGGTGGAGTTTTCGCCCGATGGCAAATACCTCGCCAGCGGTGACCGCAACGGCGGGCTCGTGTTGTGGGAGGCGGAGAGCGGGCAGGAGATGTTCACTCTGCCGGGTCACAAGGGCGGCATCACCGCGATTTCGTGGCGGAGCGATTCAGCGCTGTTCCTTTCGGCGAGCGAGGATGGCACCGTGAAATGGTGGAAGGCCTCGGACGGCAGCCCGCTGCGCAGCATCACGGCGCACGCCGGCGGGGTGTTGTCGGCGCGGTTCGGACCCGATGGTCGGATCGTCTCGTCCGGCCGGGATAACAAGGTTCAAATCTGGGACGCCGCCGGCAAGGTGGTGCGCACGATGGCGTTCAATGGCGAGCTGCCCAACCGCGTGACGTTCGCCGACGACGGCACCCGCGTAATCGGGAGCGACTGGAAGGGCGCGGTGTACGTGTGGGAGGTGAAGACCGGCAAAGTGCTCGGTGAACTCGCGGCCAATCCGCCAACGCTGGCGGAGCGCGTTCAGCACTGGTCGGATCAACTTTCCACCCTTAAGCAGGAAATCGTTGCCGCCGGCGTGGCCCGCAGTCGGGCGGACGCGGAGGTCGTGGCGGCTCAAGTTGCAGCCGAGCGCATCCGGAAATCCATTACGGAAGTGAATCGCACGATCGCGCAGAAGAACGACGAGATTCGCCGGCATGCGGCCCAGCTGGCTGTCATGGCGGACGACGCCGCGGCCCAAAGCGATCTGAAGGCCGCGCGTGCGGAGTCGGTGGCGCTGAAGGCGCGGTCAGTGGCGTTGGAACAGGAAGCGGCGGCGGCGGGCAAGGCGCTGGCCGCAGCCCGCAAGCAGGCCGGCGAAGCCCAGGCGGCGGTCGGCACGGCGACGGCCAAGCTCGAAGCGGCGAAGGCATCGCTGAGCAAGTGGCAGTCCGCGTTACAGACGGCGAAGTCCGCGGAACGGGGCAAAGTGTCGCTGCGGTAGGCCTCTTCCCTCCGAGCGCCTGAATTCCGCCGGCCTTCGGTCCGAGCTGACGGTGGCGTCGACGGTCCCGCTTTTCGCCGGACGATTCGCGTGCGCGGTGCAAAGCACAGGCCCGCGGTGCACGACCGAAAACACGGGTTGTGTTCTGCAGGGCACGGTGTTGTTTTTCGGTCCCCTTTGTCCCCATGATCCGACGTCTTGTCTTCTCCGGTTTCGCGGCGGCCGTGACCGCGACGCTCGTTCTCCCCGGCTGCAACAGCCAGACGCCGGCGCCGTCTGCGGCCACGCGGAGCCCGGCTCCCGCGACCGGTGAGTCGGTCGCGCGCACGGCCCGGCCGGCATCGCCTGCGATGTCCCGCAAACTGTCGTTCAACGAGGACATCCAGCCCATTCTCGCGGAGAACTGTTACGCCTGCCACGGCGCTGATCCTGGTTCCCGCAAGGCCGAGCTGCGTTTGGATCGCGCGGAGCACGCCTACGCCAAGCGCAAGGACGGTGGGCCGGCGATTGTCCCGGGGAAGCCGGACGAGAGTCCGCTCGTGCAGCGGATCGAGTCGAAGGACGAAAAGAAAATCATGCCGCCGCCCGAGGCGCACAAGACGCTCAAGCCGGAACAGGTCGCGCTCCTGCGGGACTGGATTGCGAGCGGCGGAATCTATGAGGAGCACTGGGCCTTCATCACGCCGCGCCGTCCGGCGGTGCCGGTGGTGGACGCCGCGCTGACGAACGGGGTCAAGACGCCCGTCGATGCGTTCATCCGGGCGCGCCTAGCCCGGGAAAATCTTTCGCCCTCGCCCGAGGCCGATCGGCGGACGCTGATTCGGCGCGTGACGCTCGACCTCACCGGTATTGTGCCGACGCCCGCGGAAGTGGCGGCGTTCGTGGCGGACCAGGCACCCGGCGCGTACGAGCGGGTGGTGGAACGGTTGCTGGCGAGCCCGCGTTACGGCGAGCAGCGGGCGCGGTACTGGCTCGATTACGCGCGGTACGCGGATACGCACGGGATCCATTTCGATAACTACCGCGCGATCTGGCCGTATCGCGATTACGTGATCCGGGCGTTCAACGCGAACAAGCCGTTCGACACCTTCGTCCGTGAGCAACTGGCGGGCGATCTGCTCCCCGCGAAATCGATCGACGAACTCGCGGCGACCGGGTTCATGCGCTGCAATCTCACGACCAACGAGGGCGGCACGATCACCGAAGAGGTGTTCGTCAACCAGACCCGCGACCGCGTCGAGGCGTTTGGCGCGACGTTTCTCGGCCTCACCACGGGCTGCGCAGCGTGTCACGATCACAAGTTCGATCCGATCACGCAGCGCGATCACTACAGCTTGGCGGCGTTTCTCAACAACACGCTCGAGAAGCCGTGGGATTTGAACATCGCGGATCCCGGCCCGGTGCTGCGGCTGCCCAAGCCCGAGAACCAAGCCACCGCGGAGCTCGTGCTCAAGGGCCGCGCGGAGTTGCAGGCGAAGCTGGAGGCGCGACGCGCGCGGGCGCGGGAACTGGCCGGAGCGTGGATCGCGGCGGGCAACCGGCCCACGCCGGTGGCGACCGACGGACTCGAATTACGGCTCCGGCTCGATGAGGGCAAGGGCGACGTCCTGCGCAATTCCGCTCCCGGCGCGAAGGTGAAGGAATTCAAGGCCGACACGAATCCGCTGATCTGGGGCGAGAACTCCTGGCTCTGGCCCTCCATGCGGATGGATATCCTGACCCGGATTGCGCTGGGCGACGTGGGGAACGTCGACGCCGACGACAAATTTTCCGCCGGCGGCTGGCTCATGCTGCGCGCCAAGCCAGGCGGCGGGGTGCGCACCGGCACCGGCAGCGGAACGCTTCTCGGCCGGATGGGTGACGAGAAGCGCAAGGGCGGGGCGGGGTGGGACATTTACCAAGAGGGCCTGCAGATCTTCGTCAACCTCGCTCCCGATATCGACCTTTCGGATACCACGGATGCTGCCAAGCCACCGGCGGCGGCCGCGCAGGCCTCGCCCGCACCCGCGACGAAAAAGGGCGCGAAGAAAGCGGCCGTGGCGTCGACTGCATCGAGTCCGCGCGCCACACCAGCGGCACCGGTGAAGCGCGGCCTGCAAGTCGCGACCAAGCTGGGGCCGATCGTGCGTGACGAATGGATGCATGTGTTCGTCACCTACGACGGATCGCGCAAGGCGTCGGGCGTGAAGATTTATGTCAACGGCCGCAGCGTTGAAACCGAAACAAAGCTCGATACGCTGACCGCGAAGGATTCGATTCGAACCGACGCGGCGATGCATCTGGGCCGGCGCGACGACTATTTGCCGATGCGCGAGACCCGTTTCCAGGACGTGCGTTTTTACCGCCGCATGCTGACGACGGACGAGGTGGCGCGCCTGCCGTTCGAGGATCTGGCCGCGGAGATTGTGGCGCGCAGGCCGGCTGCGGCTGACTGGACCACCGATGAGAAGTTCGTGGTCGCTGATCGTTTTTTCCTCGGGGAAAAGGACCCGGAGACGATGGCGCTCAGCGCGGCGGTGGCGGCGCACGATGTCGCGTTTGAAGCGCTGACGAAAGACGGCGCGGCGACCTTGATCGCCCTCGAGAAACCCACCCCGGCCTACGCCGACGTGCTGAAGCGCGGCGACTACTACGCGCGCGTCGAGCGGGTGGAGCCGACGGTGCCACATTTTCTGCCCGGCCTGCCCGCGGGGGCGCCGCGCAATCGCCGCGGCCTCGCCGAGTGGCTGGTGGCACCGGAGCAGCCGCTCATGGCGCGCGTCACGGTGAATCGCATGTGGCAGGAAGTGTTCGGCCGCGGGCTGGTCGAGAGCGCGGGCGATTTCGGGATCATGGGTGACCGTCCCTCTCATCCTGAGTTGCTCGACTGGCTGGCCGTGGAGTTCCGCGAGAGCGGGTGGGACGTGAAGAAATTCTACCGCATGCTCGTGACCTCGGCGAGTTATCGCCAGGATGCCGCGGCGACGCCCGAGCGACTCGCGCGCGATCCGGTGAACAAGTTTCTCTCGCGCGGCCCGCGGTTCCGGATGGATGGCGAGATGCTGCGTGACAGCGCGCTCGCGGTTTCAGGGCTGCTGGTGGAAAAACTGGGCGGGCCATCGGTGAAACCCTACCAACCGGCGGGAATCTGGGAGGAAGTGGCCATGCCGGAGTCCAACACGCGAACCTACGTGGCGGACAAGGGCGAGGGTTTGTATCGGAGAAGTCTGTACACCTTTTGGAAGCGCGCCTCGCCGCCGGCGACGATGGAGACCTTTGACGCGACTTCGCGAGAAATGGTCTGCACCCGCCGCGCGCGCACCAATACGCCGCTGCAGGCGTTCATCACCATGAACGATCCCCAATGGGTCGAGTCGGCGCGCAAGCTGGCAGAACGCGCGATGAAGGCCGGTGCCACGCCGTTAGCCCGGATCGATTTCATGGCGAACGTCACGCTGGGCCGTCCGCTTGCCGCGCGGGAAGCGCGCGTGCTCTCCGAGAGCCATGGAAAATTCCAGACGCGCTTCGGTCAGGAGCCTCAGGAAGTGAAGGCGTTGCTCGCCGTGGGTGAATCCAAGAGTGACGAATCGCTGCCGCCGGCCGAGTTGGCCGCGTGGACGGTGGTCGCGAGTCAGTTTCTGAATCTGGACGAGTTCCTCACCAAATAATCTCCGGCGTCATGCACTCCTCCTCAATGTCTCCCTCTGATCCCTCCCTGTGCTCCGACCACGGCGGCGAACATCCCACCGTGTGGAATTTGCCGCATGTGCCCGTGGGGCTGAAGCGCGAGTGGCTCGAGCTGGAAACTCGCCGGCACTTTCTCGGGCGGGGCGTCAAGGCGCTGGGTGCGGCTGGCCTCGCGATGCTGCTCGGTCGCACCGCGCCGGAGCTGCTGGCGAGCGGCGCGTTGTCGCCGGCAGCGGGTTTTGGTCCGTCGGTGGGCCCGCATTTTGCCCCGAAGGCGAAACGCGCCATCTACCTTTTCATGGCGGGGTCGCCGTCACAGTTCGAGACGTGGGACTACAAGCCGGGACTCGCGAACCTGTTCGACAAGGATCTGCCCGAGTCGGTGCGCGGCGGCCAGGTGCTCACCGGCATGACGGCGAGCCAGGCGCGCTTCCCGATCGCGCCCAGCGTGTATAAGTTTGCTCAGCAGGGCAAAGCGGGGCACTGGGTGTCGGAGCTTTTCCCCCACACCGGAAAAGTCGCGGACGATCTCTGCGTGATCAAATCGCTCTACACCGAGGCCATCAATCACGAGCCCGCGATCCTGCAGCTCACGACGGGAAACATGTTCCCGGGGCGGCCATCGATCGGGGCGTGGCTGTCGTATGGCCTGGGCGCGGCCAATGACGAGCTGCCAACGTTTGTCGTCATGACGTCGAAGATGCCGATTCGCACGAACGTGCAGGCGTTGTCCAACCGGCTGTGGTCATCCGGCTTCCTTTCCCCGGAGCATGCTGCGGTCGCCTTGCGGGCGGGCAGCGATCCCGTGCTCTACATCAACAATCCCAAGGGCATCGACGGCGGCGTGCGGCGCGCCATGATCGACGGCGTGAACGATCTGAACCGCCAGCTCTTCGAGCGCGTGGGCGATCCCGAGATCAATGCGCGAATCTCGCAGTACGAAATGGCCTTCCGGATGCAGACCTCGGTGCCGGAGCTGGCGGACTTTTCCGACGAGCCCGCGTCGACCTGGGACCTGTACGGACCGAAGGCGCGCGAGCCCGGTACGTTCGCCTACAATTGCCTGATGGCGCGACGACTGGCGGAGCGGGGCGTGCGGCTCACGCAAATCTTCCTGCGCAGCTGGGATCAGCACAGCAATCTGCCGAACAACATCCGCGCGATGGCCGAGGAATCGGACCGGCCCACGTACGCGCTGGTGACGGACTTGAAACGTCGCGGGCTGCTCGACGACACCGTTGTGATCTGGGGCGGCGAGTTCGGGCGGACGGTTTATTCGCAAGGCGTGCTGCGTCCGGACAACTACGGCCGCGATCATCATCCGCGCTGCTTCAGCATGTGGATGGCCGGTGGCGGCGTGAAGCCCGGGGTGTCGTTTGGCGAGACGGATGATTTCTCGTACAACATCGCGAAGGACCCGGTGCACATTCGCGATCTCCACGCGACCATTCTTCATCTCTTCGGGATCGACCACACCAAGCTTACCTTCAAGCACCAGGGCCTCGATCAGCGGCTGACCGGTGTGCTGCCATCCAGAATCATCGATGCCATCCTCGCCTAAGCCCATGCGTCGTCTTGCCCTCGTCGTCGGTGTCATGGCTGCGGCCGGTGCGGCGCGGGCCGAACCCACGTTCTACACGGCACGCGTGGCGCCGATTCTGGAGCGTCACTGCGTCGTCTGCCATGGCGCCGAAAAGCAGAAGGCCCGGCTGCGGCTCGACACTTTCGAGCACACGTTGCGCGGCGCCGAGTCCGGCGTGGTCGTCAGGGCGGGCGACGTGAAAGGGAGTGAATTGTACCGCCGTATCACCCTGCCCAGGACAGACGAGGAGGCGATGCCGAGCGACGGCAAGCCCGAGTTGTCGGCGGACGAGATCAAGATTCTCGAGCTGTGGATTGCCAGCGGAGCCTCGTCCACCAAGTCACTGGCGGATTTTCCCACCGCGCCCGTGCCCAAGGCCGCCGCGGTGCCGGTCGTGGCGTTGACGGCCGATTGGCGGCCGCGGGCGGGCGAGATTGCGGCGCTGGAGAAGGCCACCGGCGTGCGGCTGGTGCCGCGTTCCCTCGTCGCGACGGACGGCCTGGTCCTGCGGACGGCGAGCGCCCCGAGTCGCTGCGACGATGCGGCCCTGGCGCGCCTTGCCCCCGTTTCAGCATTTATTGTCGAGGCGGAACTGGCGCGAACCAAGGTCACGGACATGGGGCTGAAAACGCTCGCCACGTGGGAGAATCTTCGTCGCCTCGATCTGACGTGCACCGGGGTCACGTCGGCGGGCTTGGCCGCGCTCGCGCCGCTGCAACGCCTCGAGGGTATTAATCTCACCGATACGGCGATCGACGACGCGGGCGTGTCGGCGTTGAAATCCCTGCCTGCGCTCAGGCGCGCCTGGCTGTTCGGTACGAAGAGCGCGGACACCGAGCTGGTGAGAAACGAGGTGTCCAAGTGAGCGGTACATCGCTAGGATCCGGGTGTTCCGGTCGGGGAGCGTTCGCGCCGCGGGTGTTTTTTCACCTGCTGGCGCTCACGCTGGGGTTGCTGGTGGCCGGCTGCGCGACGTCGACGTCGGAGCCGCGTAATCTCACCGAGCTGAAGCGGGAGGTCCGGGCCTACGTCGAGGACGGCCGATACCGGCGGGATATCGACGTCGTGGCGACGCGGGCCCGAGTGTGGGTGGAGGAGCGGGCGAGTCGCGGCGGGACGCGGCTCGCGATCGTCTTCGATCTCGATGAGACGCTGCTCTACAACTGGCCGCAGATCAGCGCGCGCGATTTTGGCTACGAGCCGAAGGAATGGGACAAGTGGCTCGCGGAGGCGAGGGCGCCGGCGATTGAGTCGGTGCGCGAAGTGTATCGGACCGCGCGCGCCCGCGGCGTTGACGTGATCTTCCTCACGGGTCGGCCCGAGACCTCACGCGCGGCAACCGATCGTAACCTGCGGGCGATCGAGTGCGGTGACTATTCCCTCCTCATCTGCAAGCCCGAGGGTCGCGCGGGCACCGCGGCGGAGTACAAGACCGCGGAGCGAAAGAAGCTCAGCGACCAAGGCCGGGTGATCATCGCCAACATCGGAGACCAAGCCAGCGACCTCTCCGGCGGTTTCGCCGAACGCGTCTTCAAGCTGCCGAACGCGTTTTATCTCATCGACTGAACGACGTTCTTTCATCGGGGGCCGGACCGCAACGCGGTTGCCTAGTGTTCTGATACCAATCGCTCCTTGCTTTTGGACTTCTGGATCGCTCGTAGCCACGGCTAAAGTCCAAAGGCAAAGAGCGATTGGTATGATTCCGCAGGCACAGTACGCAACCGGTCGCAGATTCCGGCCGCAAAAAAGCCACCCGAGCGGGGCTCGGGTGGCTGGATGAGTGGGGAGAGAGACGTCTGACTTACTTCTGCGTGCGCTCGGGAAGCTTCGGACGCGTCGGGGAGGACTGGGTCACCGTCGCGGCGACCGGCGTGGCCGGAGCCTGAGTTTGCAGTTCGTTGAGGCGCTTCTCGATCTCGCCCATCTTCGTGACGAGCTGTTCCTCGACCTTCTTGCGGTCGCTGCTGTTCACGATGCTGAGACTGGCGGCGTCGCGGACGACATTGGCGGGCAGCGTCAGGAGGCGGGTAATCAGGCCCTGGTCCTTGAAGGAGCTCAGGTAGAGCGCCGTGATTTCGTGTGAGAGCTTGAGTGCGTCCTGGGCGGCGGCCTGCGTCTGCTGCAGATTGTTGTTCAGCTGCTGATTCTTCGCGAGCTCGGCGGTCAGGACATTACCGACCTGGTCGGAAATCCGCTGACTGTATTGCGCAATCGAATCACGAGTGAGGTTCTGGTCCTTGGACATTTCAGCGAGAATCGGCTGGATGCGCTCGGCCATCTTGCCGGAGACCTTGTCGACCTGCTCGCTCTGCATCCGTTCGGCCTCTTCGGCGGACTTCGGCAGCGGATTGTAGGGCTGAACCTTCTTGGCGATGGCCGCCGCGAGGGCGTCGAGGCGTTCGCCATTCAGCTTCTGCACTTCCTCATCGCTGCGGAACATGTCCGCTTCACGCTTCGAGATCGCGTCACGCAACAGCTTGTTCGTCGACTCGATCTGTTTGCGGTTTTCCTCGGAGGCCGCCTTCAGGGCGTCGTTGGCGTCACGGAGCGGGGCGATTTCGACCTGCTGCTTGGCTGCCATTTCCGAAACCGTCTTTTGGTTGAGCCAGAATGCGCCGGCTATGACCAAGAGTGCGGTGAGCAACACCGCAGGAATTTGCTCTTTGAATTTTTGCCACATGAGGGGAGGAGGGTCGGGTTGGTGTGTGTTACGGGTGAACGCTAGTTACAAAGACCGGTGAAATGCCGCCCTTCCGCAAGTGCGGGTTTTGCAGTTGTTTTTCCAAAGTCCGCAGGCACGGTGGCAAAATGAGCCTGAACCGGTGCGAGCAGAGAATCTTTGATTATTTGCAGAGGCATCCAGACGAGAGACACTTCTGGCTGGGAAAGTTTCAACGTGCCGCGAAAGAGGCTGCCAATGAACAAATTGCAGTTGAACGACTTGAACCGGAGCTGTGGCGCTACTATCAGGAGCGCAGCGCGGTGGTGCCGATCTTCAAGGAAGCCGCGCACCATGAAGGGCTGCGTCGGACCAGCATGAAGAGTCTCGCCGAGCTCCTTTTGCGACTTTGGATTGAACCGCGACCGAAGCAGAAACCGGTCGTAGAATAAATCGCGTTCGGCTCCCTCCGCGCACGTTTCGGCGCCGGGAGGAACGCGGTTGGATTTCGGCCAAAATAGTGCCGCGACGATTGGAACTCTGACGGAAAGTGAGTTTCGTACCGAGTACTGATTTTGAATTTCTCAGCCGCTTAGCGGTTGAGAATTGGGGTAAGTAAGAAAGCAATGGGCGGGTCGCTTAGGGGTAGGCGGCCCGCCCTCTTTTTTTGTCCTGAAACGGCCTCAGGCGCCAGCCGGCCTCGCGACCTTGGCCTGCTCATGGAAATCCTGCGGCGTGTAGGTAGGCGTGACGTAGCCCGCGCGGATCACAAAATCGCCGAAGCGTTCGCCCGCCGTGCGCTCGGTGGCGTAGCGCTTGATGATCGGGCTGAGCAGCGGGACAATCTCCGCGGTGGTCACGGATGGCTTGTAGAGAATATTCAGACGGGAACCGTTGAACGCCGCGCCCAGGTAGACCGCATATTTGCCGGGCGATTTTCCGACGAAGCCGATTTCCGCGAGGTAAGGACGGCCGCACCCATTGGGACAGCCGGTGATACGCAGGGTGACTTCGTCGTGACGGAGACCGGCCGCTTCGAACTCGGCCTCGAGCAGTTCGACGAGTTCCGGCAGGTAGCGCTCGCTTTCGGCGAGCGCGAGTCCGCAGGTTGGCAACGCGACGCATGACATGGCGTTCAACTTGAGTCCCGAGGCGTCATTGGCCGAGGCGAGGGAATGCTTGCGCAGCAGCGCCTCGATGACGGGGCGTTCGCTGGCCTCCACATTTGCAATAATCAGATTCTGATTGGCCGTGAGGCGGAAGTCGCCCTTGTGCGCGAGGGCGATCTCACGCAGCGCCGTCTTGAGCTTGTACTCCGGCGTGTCCTTCACGCGTCCGCTCTGGATGAACAGGGTGAAGTGCGAGCGGCCGTCGTGACTGTCCACCCAGCCGTAGCGATCGCCGGTGTGAGTGAACGTGAAGGCGCGCGGTGCGCCGAGCCGGTAGCCCAGCCGCTGTTCCACGGCGTCGCGGAACCACGGGAGGCCGCGATCCTCAATCGTGTACTTCAAGCGCGCGTGCTTGCGGTCCGTGCGGTCGCCGTAGTCGCGCTGGACGGTGAGCACTTTTTCCGCGACCTCGACGGCCTGCTTGACGGTGCAGAAGCCCATGACGTCCGCGATCCGCGGATACGTTTCAATCTGGTTGTGCGACATGCCGAGGCCGCCGCCGACGGTGACGTTGAAACCCGCGAGTTTGCCCGAGGCGTCGGTGATGGCGATGAAGCCGAGATCATTTCCGTAGATGTCGACGTCGTTGCTCGGCGGCACGGCGATGACGATTTTGAATTTTCGCGGCAGGTACGACTTGCCGTAAATCGGTTCAACCTCCTCGGGTTCACCGCCGCCGACCAGTTCGTCGCCGACCCAGAGTTCGTGATACGCGCGCGTACGCGGTGAGAGGTGCGCGCTGATGGCGCGCGTCACCTGGTAAACCTCCGTGTGCAGCGCGGACTGCTCGGGATTCGGGTTGCACATCACGTTGCGGTTCACGTCACCGCAGGCGGCGAGCGTGTCGAGCAGCGAAAGGTTCACGCGATTGATCGCGCGCCAGAGATCGCCCTTGAGGATGCCGTGAAACTGGAACGCCTGGCGGGTGGTGAGCTTGAGCGTGCCGTTCGCCTGCTGATCGGCGATGGAGTCGAGGGCCAGCCACTGACCGGGGGTGCAGACGCCGCCGGGCACGCGCACGCGCGCCATGAAGCTGAACGCCTTCTCCTTGTTTTCCCGACGACGCTGATTGCGCAGATCGCGATCATCCTGGGCGTAGACGCCGTGGAATTTGGTGAGCTGGCTGCTTTCCTCGGTGATGCCGCCCGTCGATTGATCTGCAAGATCGCGCAGGATGTGGCCGCGGAGAAAATTGCTCTCGGACTTGAGCTGCTCGTTTTTGTGCAGCGGCTTTTCCGGGGCGGTGGTGACGTTTTCGGGCGTTGAACTCATGGGAGAATGGGTGCGTGAAGGGACGAAAGGGTGGTGCGCAGGGCGTCGGCGAGCGTCAAGACCGAGAGCGGGTGTGTGCCCACCAACTCGGTGAAGTGACAGCGTAAAGCGTGGGAAGGAATCCTCGATTCCGCAGCGCGCGCAATCTGCGCGAGGTCGCCATCGGGACCTGCATGGCGGCCCGGTGAAAGAAAGAGGGGCGCGATGACCACGGGGCCGCGGTCGAAGCCCGGCGACGCCAGTACTTCGGCGAGCAACGGCCGGTTGTGCGCGTGGTCGTCGCCTTCCATCGAAGCGGCCATCACGAGGGCGGGAGCGAAACCGAGGCGTTCGCGGATCTGCGCGGCGAGTTGATTGCGCAGCGTGGCCGAAGCGGGCGACGGGCCGCCGTGATCGACAACGATCACGGGTGGATTCGACGGCAGGGTCTTGGAAGCGATAATCGCGCGGATGCGTTCGGCCACGATGTCGGCGATCACTCCCCGGGCCGCAATGCCGTCGGTAAACGAGAACTCGAACGCGCCGGCCTCTCGTTGCAATGACTCGAGTTCGCGCCGGAGCGAGGATCCGATTGCGCCTTGCGCGCTGATGAAAAATGGTACGAAGACGAATTCGCGCTGACCGAGCGCCAGCAGCGACCGGACAAAAGGTGCCAGGGTCCAGGCAGGTGTGTCGTCCAATTGCGCGTCCGGGATGCGATCACTGTGTTTCCACGACACCGCGTGGACCGTCACGCCCGTTGCCCGCGACAAGGCAGTGGCAACGGCGCGCAAGTTGCGATGCGCTGCCGGCTCAAGGGAACCGTTGTCGATTAACGCGACGATCATGTCATCACACTTTCCGCGCTCGCGGCGAACCACGACAGCTGACCGGCGAGGGCGGCGACTTCGCCGATCACCACGATGGATGGCGCGCCAAAGCCGGCGTGCTCGGACTCCAGCGCGATCTTTTCCACCGTGGAAATCAGCTGGCGATGTCCTGCCGTGGTGGCGGACTGAATGACTGCTGCCGGTGTACCACCTGGCATGCCGCCGGCCTGCAGCCGTCGGGTGATCGTCTCGAGATTCTTCATCCCCATGTAGACGCACAGCGTCGCGCCGAGGCGGCCGTAATCTTCCCAGTGAATCGCGGCATCCGGTTTGTTCGGATCCTCGTGGCCGGTGAGAAACACCACTGCCGACGAATGCGAGCGGTGGGTGAGGGGAATGCCCGCGTAGGCGGCGGCACCGAGAGCCGAGGTGACACCCGGCACGATCTCAAAGCGAATGCCCGCGGCGACGAGTGCCTCGGCTTCTTCGCCGCCACGACCGAACACGAACGGATCGCCGCCCTTCAGGCGAACGACCATCTTTCCCGCTTGCGCGAGGCGCAGGAGAATTCCCTCGATGTCGCGCTGCGGACAGCAGAAGCCGCCGCCTTTCTTGCCAACGAAGACGAGTTCGGCGTCGGGACGAGCGCTGGCCAGAATACCGGGCGCGACGAGATGATCGTACACGATGGCGTCGGCCTGTTGCAGTAGACGGCTGGCCTTCAACGTGAGGAGGTCCGGGTCGCCCGGACCGGCCCCGACCAGATAAACTGTTCCCAAGGCACTCATGCGCGAAAGGTATAGATGCTCACTGCCGGCAGAGACGAGTCGGCACATCTCGCGACCATCGATTCCGCGCGGCTCTCCATCGCGTGCCCGACTGCGGGGGGTGTTTGAAATTGGTTTTTCATGGATGCCGTCGGTGTGATTGCGGTCATGTCGCAGCAGCGCGTGCGCCAGAAAACGATCCCGCGGGCTGCGCCAACGCGAGTGTCAGCCGCCCGAGTTTCGCGAGCGAGTCCGCCACGGTTTCACTGTCCGTGTGAAGCTCCAGATCCGGCGCGGCGGGCGGCTCGTATGGCGAATCCACTCCGGTCCAGCCCGTGAGCTGGCCACGGCGCGCCTTTTGGTAGAGTCCCTTGGGGTCGCGTCGCTCGCAGGTGGCCAGCGGCGCATTTACAAAGATTTCGGCAAATGGGATTCCTCGGCTGCGGGCTGCTTCGGCTGCGGCTTTGCGACCGGCGCGAAACGGCGAGATGAGCGCCACGACCGCGACCAAGCCCGCCGCAGCGGAGAGCAGCGCGACTTCCGTGGCGCGCCGGACGTTTTCTTCGCGGTCGGTTGCAGAGAAACCCAGGCCCTGACTCAGACCGGTGCGCAGCGCGTCGCCGTCAAATACGATCGGCACGATTCGCTGCTGCAGCAGGAAGACTTCGAGTGCGTTCGCCAGAGTAGATTTGCCCGAGCCCGACAGCCCGGTGAGCCACACGATCGCTCCCCGGTGTCCAAGCAGATCAATCCTTCGCGCGGCGGTGCCCGCGAGCGAGTTCAGTGGCGAAGCGCGAGTGTCTTCCGGTTTCAATCGTTCCGATCTTGGGTTAGCGACTTTGCGATTAGCCGGCTCGATGTGACCTGATCCCGAACGGAAGAATTGCCGTAAACGGATTGGTTGTGAACTGCTTTAAGTTAATCATGACTTCTTTAGTCGATATGACGATTTTTAAACTTTACCTATTGGCCTACAAGTGCAAGCATTCTCGCTGTCATGCCGGAAAATTCCTCCAAATCGTTCAGGACGAACAGCCCCTGTGGCTGGCCGCGATCCTGCGATTGAGGGTGCCTGCCGGCAGTTCCGCCACATCAAATTCATTGCCATGAACTCGTCTGAACTCGCTCGTTGGAACGCAGAACTTCGCCAGCAGTCGCCGCTCGATATCGTGCGCTGGGCGATTGCCCAAGCGAAGGGCCGGGCGTTGGTGTCGACTAACTTTCGGCCGTACGAAGCGGCCATTCTCCATGTCGCGGTTCAGGCGCAGCCGGACATTCCGATCCTGTGGGTCGATCACGGATACAACCGCACTGCGACCTACAAGCACGCGGAAGCGTTGCGTTCGCGCCTCGGCCTCAATCTGAAACCCTACCTGCCTCGCCTCACGGCTGCGCATCGCGACGCCATTCACGGTCCCCTGCCCACGCTGGAAGACGAGGCCGGCCTCAAGACTTTCAGTGCGCAGATGAAACTCGAACCGTTCCAGCGCGGGATGAAAGAACTCGCGCCCACGGTTTGGATCACCGCGCTGCGCAAGGTGCAGAATCCGAATCGAGCGGGACTCGACATCGTGTCGAGTGACGAAAATTTCGGCGCGCTCAAGGTGAGTCCGTTCTTCTATTTCAGCGACGCGGAGATGGACGCCTATCTCGAGCGCCACCAACTGCCCAACGAGTGGGATTACTTCGATCCGGCCAAGGCGGACGAAAAACGCGAGTGCGGTCTGCACGCCGCGTGGGGCAAAAAGGCCGTCAACTCCTGAGCTTCGATCCCGCCAACCGGCCTTTCCATGACCAGCTACCATCTCGATCACCTGCAGCATCTCGAAACCGAGGCGATTCACATCATGCGGGAAGTGGCGGGGGAGTTCGAACGTCCCGCGCTCTTGTTTTCCGGCGGCAAGGATTCGATCTGCCTGCTCCGCCTCGCGGAAAAGGCGTTTCGCCCGTCCGAACTGCCGACGCCGCTGCTGAACGTCGACACCGGCCATCACTTCCCGGAATTGAACGAGTTTCGCGATCGTCGCGCCCGCCAGCTTGGCGCCAAACTCATTGTGCGCACGGTCGAGGACGCGATCGCCAAGGGCATCGCCGTGCCGGCCCCGGGCGAGATCAGCCGCAACCGACTCCAGATTCCGACGCTGCTCGCGGCGATCGAGGAGTTCCGTTTCGACTGCTGCATCGGCGGTGCCCGGCGCGATGAAGAAAAGGCCCGCGCCAAGGAGCGCTTCTTCAGTTTCCGCGACGCGTTCGGCCAGTGGGATCCGAAGAATCAGCGGCCCGAGATCTGGAATCTCTACAACGGCCGGCTCAATCCCGGTGAAAACATGCGGGTGTTCCCGCTGAGCAACTGGACCGAGATGGACGTCTGGGAGTACATCCAGCGCGAAAAGCTGGAGGTGCCGAGTATCTATTTCAGCCATACGCGCAAATGCGTCCGCCGCGGCGGCCAGTGGCTGCCCGTGAATCATCTGGTGCCGCCGAAGCCCGGCGAAGAGGTGCGCGAACTCGTGGTGCGCGTGCGCACGATCGGTGACATCATCAGCACCGGCTGCGTCGAATCGCCCGCGGCCAACGTCACGGACATCATCGCGGAAATTGCCGCCGCCCGCGTCACCGAGCGTGGCTCCCGTGCCGACGACAAGTCGTCCGAGGCCGCCATGGAGGACCGTAAGAAAGCAGGATATTTCTAATGTTTACCGAAGAACTCATGTCTCCGCCCAATTCCGCGAATCTCCCGGTCGATATCCTTCGTTTCAATACGTGCGGCAGCGTCGATGACGGAAAATCCACGCTCATCGGCCGCCTGCTCTACGACTCGAAGTCGCTGATGGAGGATCAAATCGAGGCGCTCGAGCGCTCCGCCGACATCACGGGCGGCGGTCAGATCAACCTCGCCAATCTCACCGACGGCCTGCGCGCCGAGCGCGAGCAAGGCATCACGATCGACGTGGCCTACCGGTATTTCGCGACGCCGCGCCGGAAGTTCATCATCGCGGATACGCCGGGCCACGTGCAATACACGCGCAACATGGTCACCGGCGCTTCGAACGCCAACCTGTCCATCGTCCTCGTGGACGCCCGCACCGGAGTGATCGAGCAGAGCCGCCGCCACACCGCCATCGCCGCGTTGCTGCGCATTCCGCACCTTGTTGTGGCGGTCAACAAGATGGACCTCGTCGGCTGGAGCGAGCAGCGCTTCCTGGAGATCCGCGCGCAGTTCGAGGAGTTCCTGCCGCGCCTCGACATCAAGGACGTGAAATTCATTCCGCTCAGTGCGCTGAACGGTGACAACGTCGTCGATCCGTCGGTCCACACTCCATGGTATTCGGGTCCGACCTTGCTTGGCCACCTCGAGACGGTGCACATCGCGAGCGACTGGAATCTCAATGGCTTTCGTCTGCCCGTTCAGTGGGTGAACCGGCCGAACAATCCGACGGATCCGAAACTGCACGATTTCCGCGGCTTCAGCGGCCAGATCGCGGGCGGGATCGTGCGGACCGGCCAGAAGGTGCTCGCACTGCCGGCCGGCATGGTCACGACCGTGAAGGAAATCTGGACCTACGACGGACCGGTCGCCGAGGCCTTCTGCCCGCAATCCGTGACGCTCGTGCTGGAGCACGACATCGATATCAGCCGCGGCAGCATGCTGCTCGGGGCCGAGCATCTGCCCGGCGCGGGTTGCGACCTCCAGGCGGAGATCTGCTGGATGCATCCGCGCGCCCTGCGGGCCGGCAAGAAGTATTACCTGAAGCACACCACGCAGACGGTGCAGGCGGTCGTGACCGACCTCGTCAACAAGCTGAATGTGTCCGAGCTGGCCACGGTGCCCGGCCCCGAGGAGCTCGTCATGAATGACATTGGTGAGATCCGCCTGCGCACGGCCAAGCCGCTGGTGTTCGACGGCTATGCCACCAATCGACTGACCGGTTCATTCATCCTGATTGAGCAGGGCACGAATGCGACGGTGGCTGCCGGCATGCTGCTCCCGCCCCGTGAAACCGTAAAATCGGAAAGCGGCGACTATGTGATCTGATCGCCCCGTGCGCATCTCCGTCAAAGTCGACTATGCCTGCCGCGTGATGGTCGAGCTGGCGCGCCTCTACGGCTCGGGCGATCTGGCGCAGATCGATCATCTGGCGCGAACGGAGGCGGTGCCCGCCAGTTTCCTCGCGCAAATTCTGATCAAGCTGCGCGACTACGGTCTGATCACCAGCCGGCGCGGCAATCATGGCGGCTACACGCTGGCCCGCGCGCCGGAGGAGATTTCGCTGCACGACATCATGGTGGCGGTCGAGGGCCAGTGCCTGCAGCTGAGCGGAAATTTCGACGGCCGCAGCGGGCACCGGCTCAAGCAGGTGTGGGACGACATCAACCGCCTGCTGGTGGAGAAAACCAGCGCCATCACCTTGAATCAGCTGGTGACGAAAAAGACCGCGGAGATGTATTATATCTAGCCCTACGCCGGCGAGCCGACGCTCGGCGGATCGGACGGAACCATCAACGCGGTGGAATGGGTTGAGCGCGGACCGGGCTTCACCTCTCCGCAGCGGTTGTTCGCTTCAATGGCGGAGTCGTAGCGTTCGCCGAGTCGCGCGAGCACGTCCTCCACGTCGCATTCAACCACGTAGTGGGCCTGGGCGTGGGCGCGGAGTTGCTCCCAGTACTGGTTGAGCAGGTTCTCCTTGGTCAGCATGCACCACGCGCGCGCCGCCTGCAGCCGCGCGCGTGCCGCCTGGAGCCCGCCGTTGAGAAAGGTCCGCGCTTCGAACTCGACCCGCGTGATTTCGCTCAGTGCCTGCTCGACGGGAATCGCACAGAGCCAGTCGACCCAGACGGTCCGGCGAAACGATGGCAGCGCCGGCATGCGCACCTCCTTCGCTGCGAGCTTCAGCGCGTAGGTAGCCACCTCATTGGCGATCCGATCGATGCCCAGTTGCTTGTCCTCAATGCGAACGGCGATCTCGCGCAACAGCCCGTACTGCCGGCCCAGTTCGGCGGCATCGTTGGCCGGAGGCGTCGCCGCCGAGCGAACCCCGCGCAGGTCACGGGCGAAGCGGGTGAGCAACTCCGGTAGTTCAACCAGACCCTTTTCCCAACCGTCGTGCAAAGCCTGCAGCTGCGCCAGCAATTGATAGTCCGGGCTGGCGGCCTCGAGGTAGATCGAGAGTTCCCGATGCAGGGACCGACGCACCCAGTTTTCGATGCGAACCAAGTGTTCGATGCGTTCGCGCAGTGCGAGTTCGGCCGCGGCGGATGTTTCGCACGCTTGCTCGAACGATTCGCGGGCTTTTCGCGAGGCAAGGAGTCCGAAAGGTGGCCGCTTCAACGCCAACGCGGCGGATTCCTGCTCTCGCTTCGAGAGTTCCTCCTGCAAGGCGCTCCGGCAAAGGAACGCGTAAGCTTCATCGCACAAGAGCGATTGGGTGCTTTGCTTCAGTTCCATGGCTGAATTGAAGCTAGGGTTATGTACCTAGGCAATCCCGGGTGATTGGGTGGTACTACGAAGGGGCAAAGGTCCACCTGTCTGACCTTCGATTGCTGTCTCCTGATCCCGGCGAACGGGTGCAACCCGTTGCCGTTACAGAGTCGGTGACACTGCCACGGCACATGCCTTGTAGGCCGGTTGCCGTGAATGCGGATCGAACGCGGCGAAGGTCAATTGGTTCAACGCCGCGAAATGCATCGGCATGAAAATCTGACCGGGTTGGACCGTCGCGGTGACGACGGCCAGCGCACTCGCGGTACCGCGGCGCGATTTCACTTCGACGCTTTTGCCGGCCGCGATGCCCAATCGCTCCGCGTCGACCGGATTGATCTCAACGGTCTGAACGGTCGGCGCCAGTTTGCGCAGCACCGCACTCTTGTCGGTGCGCGAGCCGGTGTGCCACTGCGCTGACGATCCGCGACCGGTGAGCAGGGTGAAGGGAAAGTCCCGATCGGTCGGTTCGGGCAAAGGCCGCGGCGGATCGAAGAGGAAGCGGGCCCGTTGGTCCGGCGTGAAGAAGCGGCCGTCCGCAAAAAGACGCCGCTCTTCGGACAAACCGGAATCCGGAACCACGAGCCCTGCGTCCGCTGCGGCCAACTGATTCCGGTCTCCGGTCTCCGGTCTCCGGTCTTCAGGATACGGCCACTGGATGCCCCGCGCGTCCTCAAGGTGGGCGTAGTCGCGGATGCCGCTGAAGTCGCACGGTTGGCCGCGGGAGAGTTCCTTGAGCAGTTGAAACGTCGCCTCCGGCGAAGACCAGGCGCGGAACCGCTCCGCACAGCCCCACGCGTCGGCGATCAATTTGAAAATCGAGAAGTCGCTGAGTGCCTGCCCCGGCGCCCGCGCGACCTTGCGGGCCAGGCCGAGCCGCCGTTCGCTGTTGATGAACACGCCGTCCTTCTCGCCCCAGCCGGCGGCGGGCAGGACGAGGTCTGCGAGCTGTGCCGTCTCGGTGCTCGCGTACATGTCCTGCACGACGAGAAAATCGAGCTTCGCCAGCAGTTCGCGGGCGCGACTCTGGTGCACCCAGGAGTGAGCCGGATTCGTCGCGATCACCCAAAGCCCGCGAATCTCGCCGCGCTCGATGCCGTCGAGAATCTGATCGTAGGCGTAGCCGGTGCGATCCGGGATCGCGGCCGCGGGCAGGTCAAGGATCCGCGCCACGTGACGGCGGTGGCCCTCGTTCGCGAAGTCGTATCCGCCGAGCAGGGACGTGGCGTTGCCAAACAGCCGGGAACCCATGGCGTTGCACTGCCCGGTGATGCTGTTGGCTCCCGTGCCGGGCCGGCCGATGTTGCCCGTCATCAGCGCGAGATTGATGATGGCCTGAGCGGTGCGCGTGGCCTCGTGGCTCTGGTTCACGCCCATCGTCCACCAGAACGAAACCCGTTCACGGCTCGCGATGATGTCGGCGAGTCGGTGCAGCAGTTCAACCGTGAGCCCGGTTTCCGTTGCGACGCGCTGCGGTGTAAAATCGCGGACGAAGTTCTCAAACGCGTCAAAGCCAGTGGTGTGGGCGGCGATGAAATCACGCCGCACCGCGCCGCGCGCGATCAGGAGATGCGCGATCCCGTACAGCAGTGTCAGATCGGACTTGGGGCGTGCCGGTACGTGCAGCGTGGCGGCCTGGGCCGTCTCCGTGAGGCGCGGATCGATGACGATGATTTCCGGGTTGCGCCGGTTCCGCATCACGCGCTGCCACATGATGGGATGGGCGATGCAGGGATTGGCACCGATGAAGATCAGCGCGTCGCTCTCCTCGAAATCGGCGTAGGTGAAGGGCGGGGCGTCGAAGCCGAAGGACTGCTTGTAGGCCACGTGCGACGTGGCCATGCACTGCCGGGTGTTCGAGTCGATGTGGGTCACACCCAGGCCGAACTTCGCGAGCGCGCCGAGCAGCGCCATTTCCTCCATCACGATCTGACCCGTGCTGAGGATCGCCACGGCGTCGGGGCCGTGCTGGCGCTGAATGCCTTTAAATCGCTCGGTGAACGCTGCCAGCGCGTGCTCCCACGACGTGGACGCCAGCATCGCGCCGGGTGTCGCCCGGTCGCGTATCAGCGGGAGCGTGACACGGTCCGCCGATGCCAGCGGCGTCAACGCTTCCCAGCCTTTGGGGCACGCCATGCCACGGTTCACCGGATAGGCGGGATCGGCGCTGAGATTGATGGCTTCACCTTCCTCATTCAGGTGAACTTTCAACCCGCAGCCGGTGCTGCAGAAGCCGCACACCGAGGTCGTAGTCGCCGCCGGTTGCAGGCGGGCCGGAACCCGTCCGAGGCCGAACTTGGCCGGATGCAGCACCATGTCCGCGGTCATCGGGCCGGCGCGGGCCCGGAGAAGTTCATCGAGTGACAACGTCATGCGGGGACTCCGGGCATCTTCGGCGCATCCACCGCGCGAAAATAGAGGTAGCGTTCGGTGAGCTCGCCGAGAAACAGCGGCACAAAGGCCAGACCCGCGGGTGCGACCCACAGCAGCACCACGGCACCCAGGCCGAACGCATCTCGCAGCGTCGCGGCGGCGGCGAGCGGACCGCGTTGAAGCCGGGCGGACATGCCGCCGTCGAACCAAGTGCGCGATTCCCAGGCGAGCTTTCCAAGCGTCAGGAAGCCGGCGATCGGCGGCGACCAAAAGACGAACGCCAGCAGTGCAGCCGTTCCAAGCAGGCGCGGGAAAGTCTGTGCGGCGCGCCAGAACTGCCTCCGGGTATCGACATAGATCATCGCCGAGCAAACGAGTCCGGTGATGCCGAGGAGCGCCGTCACCGGACGAAGCGCCGGCAGCACCAGCGTCGCGGTGGCCGCGGCAAACCACGCGCCAAAAATCATGGCTTCGCGACTCAACCAACTCTTGCGCCATCCGAGAAAAATCCGCCACGCCCGCAGCGGCTGTCCCAGGTGAAACACACTCGCGCCCAAACCCGCCGCGCCCGCCAGACAGGCGGCGAACGAGACGTTCTGTACGGTGCCCGCCGTCATTCCCGGGGGCGGCAGTGCGGCAACACTGGCGAGACCCACTGCGGCGGGCATCAACGTCAGCATGATGACGAGCGGCCAGTGGGCCGGCTGGATCCGGAGCGTGGTGGCATCCGCGGCCACGAGATGATCCGGCAGCGTTCGCTTCGAGACGTAGCGCGTCGTCGGCCGCGTGTATGCCGGGTCGGGCGCGCCCGGAAGAAAACCGGCAACGGGAGTTTCAAAACCGGAAACCGGAGACCGGAAACTGGAAACGGGAGGAGCCGGCAGGGTGGTGCGAGCGGAGAGCGCGTCGAGCGTAATGGCAGCCGTGGTCAGTTTCCGGTCTCCGGTTTCCGGTTTCCGGTTTTGAGTCTCCGAGTTCCGAATACGCTCGCTGGTCACCGTGACAATCGTAATGGCGTGCGTCGGACAGGCCTGGGCGCACGCGGGAGCTTCGCCGACCTCCAGGCGGCTGTGGCACATGTCGCACTTGCGCACGATGCCGAGGCGCTCGGAAAACTTGGGCACATCGTAAGGGCATTTCAGCACGCAGTAGCTGCACCCGATGCACTGGTCGTCGAGGTGCATCACGATCCCGGTGATCGGATCCTTTTCGTACGCGAGGACGGGGCAGCCGTTGAGACACGCGGGGTCTTCGCAGTGATGGCAGGCCGTCGTCACCGTTTGGGTGAACGGGTGCGCGCGGCTCGGGCTGACGATCAGACCGACATCCCGCCACGTTTCCGTGTCGTCGAGGCCGTTCAATGCATGACACGCGGCAACGCAGGATTTGCAGCCGGTGCACGAATCAAGATCCACCTGAAACGCGTATTGCTCTCCGGGTTTGGGTGCGGTGAGCGGGATGAGCTGCGGGGCGATGGCCGTGAAGCCCGAAGCGTTGGCATCGTGCGCGGCGGAGAAGCGCGCCACCGGCGTATCCAGCCTTTTTTGCTCGGCGAGCAGCTCGGCGAGCAATGGAAAATTCTTTCGAGTGGCGACCACGTCAGTAGACGTCGCGCGCGTAGCGCTTCGCCCCCTTGAGCGCCTGCACGTAGGCGGCGGCTTGCGCCGGTGACTTTCCGCCGGCTCGTTCCACCACTTGGTGCAGCGCGGCATCGACGTCCTTCGCCATCCGGCTGGCGTCGCCGCACACGTAGAAGTGCGCGCCCGCCTCGAGCCACGCGTAGAGTTCGGCCGCGTGCTCGAGCATGCGCTGCTGCACGTAAATCTTCTCCGCCTGATCGCGCGAGAAGGCGGTGTCGAGCCGAGTGAGCACGCCCTCCCGCTGCAGCGTTGCGAGTTCCTCCTGGTACAGGAAATCGGTCGCGGCGCGCTGATCGCCGAAGAGCAGCCAGTTTCGGCCTTTCGCGCCGCTGGCCTTGCGCTCATGCAGGAACGCCCGGAACGGCGCAATGCCCGTGCCCGGCCCCACCATGATCATGGGCGTGTCGCCGTTCTGCGGCGGACGGAACGACGGGTTTGCATGCACGAAGACGCCGACGCGGGTCTCTCCCGGCACAGCGCGATCGGAGAGAAAGGTGGAACACACTCCCTTGCGCGCCCGGCCATGCAGCTCGTACCGCACGGCTCCGACCGTCAGATGAACTTCTCCGGCGTGGGCTTTTGGTGAAGAGGAGATCGAGTAGAGCCGGGGCCGAATCTTTTTCAGCGCGCGCACGAAGTCAGCTGGAGCGGGCTTGACGCCGGGAGCGGCGAGCAGGGCATCAATCACGTGAAGCGGCGCGGCCTTGGCCTGGACCGACGCGGCGTCGCCCGCCGGCACGAGCGTGCAGAGCGCGAGCAGATCGGCGGACGGTTTGCCGAGGTCGTAGATCTCGGTGAGAGCGCGCCGCAGCGACGTCGTGGTGCCGTCAGGCACCGTCACGGCCTCTTCGCCATCGCAGCCCAGGGTGGCGAGCACGTCGGCGACCAGCGCGGGACAGTTGTGCGGCATCACGCCGAGGGCGTCTCCGGCTTCGTACGCGAGCCCGGAGTCCGCGAGGTCAAAAGCGATATGGTGCACCTGCTTCGCGGAGCCGGGGGCGTTGAGATTGTGCGACGCCAGGAGCGTGGCGGGAAACGGATTCTGCTTCGAGTAACCCGTGGCGACGTCCGTGCTGGCCTCAAGTCCCGCCGCAGGCACCGCGGGCGCGGCTGCGCCGGACGGCGCCGGACCGAAAGCGGTCAGCGCCGCATTGAGCCAGGCCGAGAACTTCTCCTCGTAGTCGAGATCGCAGTCGACGCGCGGCGCGATGCGCGTGCCGCCGAGTTTTTCAAAGTAGAGATCGAAGTCCGCGCCGCACTTGCAGAACTGGGTGTAGTTGGTGTCGCCGAGCGCGCAGACCGAGTACCGGAGCGACGCCAGTTGCGGGGCCGGTGTTGGAGCCTGGCTCGCCGCGAGCATGGCGGAGTGAATGTCCTTGGCGCTGTCCGGCGGTTCACCGTCGCCGTAGGTGCTGGTGATGAGCAGGACATTTTTTTCCGCCGAGAGTTTGCCGGCGTCGGTTTGGCCCAGGTCGAGCACGGTCGCCGCGAAGCCGCGCTTGCCGGCCTCCTTGGCCGCGCGTTTCGCGAGGCCCTCCGACGTGCCGGTCTGCGACGCAAACAGGATGGTCAACGGGACGAGCGGCGGCGCGGCCACAGCGGCCGCGGCCTGCGCCGGGGTGCGCGAGAACAGCCCGGCGAGAAAGCCGTTCAGCCACGCGCGTTGCTCGGCGGTGAATGGCGCGGAGTCGGGAACGAAGGGAACGAGCGGGTTCATGCCGAAAAGAATTCCTGGAGTTGGCCGGCGGTGTGGCGGCGGGTCCACTGGACGAAGGTCTCGCCGCGGGTCTTCTTCGCCTCGTAGGTGAGCAGCACTTTTTCCACGAGCGCGTTGATCTCGCTCGCCCGGACGCCGCGGAAAATTTCGCGGCCGATGCCCTGCTCGTGATCCATGCCGCCACCGAGGACCACGTGGTAGGCCTCCGATCCATCGGCGAGCTTGGCGCCGACGAAGCCGAGGTCGCCGCAGTAGTGTTGCGCGCAGGAATGCCCGCAACCGGTGAAATGCAGGTTGACCGGCGAGCCGGGGGACACCCGGCCTTCGAGATGTTTCATCACGGCCAGCGCGTGCGCCTTGGTGTCGGCGGCCGCGTATTTGCAGCCGCGACTGCCGGTGCAGGCGATGACGCCGCCCGTGGCGAGCGAGGCCTCGGTGAAGAAGCCGAGGCGCCGGGCGTTCCGGCTCACGGTGGCGACGAAGGCATCCGAGACGTGCGGAATGAGCACGTTCTGCCAGACGGTGAGCCGCAGTTCGCCCGTGCCGTAGTGCGTCGCGAGATCGGCGAGCGCGTGCATCTGGCGCGCTGACATCCGGCCGACCGGCACGCCGAGGCCGATTGAATTCAGGCCGCGCTGCGTCTGGCGGCGGACGCCCAGCCAGGCATGTTTCTCGACGGGCCGGCGTGCTTCGCAGGCCGTGAGTGGCACGCGGGCGAGGGGAAATGCGAGCCGCTGCGCCGACTCCGCGATAAATTTTTCCACGCCCCACTGTTCGAGGAGGTATTTCAGCCGCGCCCTCTTCCGGTCGGTGCGGTTTCCGTTTTCGCTGAACACGCGAATCATCGCGACAGCGAGGGCCACCGCCTCGCCGGGTCGAACGAGCAGCCCGGTGTCGCGGGCGAAGTCCTTGTGGCCCGTGATGCCGCCGAGCTGCACGCGGAAGTAAACGCCCGGCGCGGGACGCTCGACGACGTCGGCCGGAAGTGCGGCCAGCGAGGCTTCGGTCACGCGCACCGCCACGAAGCCGATGTCGTTGGTGTCGGCCGCGACGGACATGCTGCCGCCGTTGTCAAAGGCGACGTTGAATTTGCGCGGCAGGCCGTAGAGATCGCGGTGATTGAGAATGTAGTGATGCAGCGCCTTCGCGTACGGACGGACGTCCAACAGCTCGTCAGGTGCGAATCCACTATCCGGAGACGCCGTGATGTTGCGGATGTTGTCGGCTCCTGCGCCCCGCGACGTCAGTCCCAGTTCCTGCACCCGCGTGAGCACCTTGATGATGTCGCGCGGTTTGAACTCGCGGATTTGAAGATTGCCGCGGGTCGTGATGTGCGCGCAGCCGCCCCCGAGATCCTGGGCGATGTCGGCCAGGCCGTGCAACTGCGTGGCGGAGAGTTCGCAGGCCGGCACGCGGAGCCGGATCATGAAACTGTCCTGGGCCGGGGCGACGTAGAAGAGACCGAACGATTTGAAACGATACGTGTTTTCTGGATCAGGGAGCTTATTTTCGTCGGCGTGCTTCAACAGGCGGTCCCAGGCATCCAGCGGATTCTCATCGTGCTTCCAACGTTCCTCCTTGCACAGGTCGGAAAGGGGCGTGCCAAACACCGAGGGTTCGGCCGCAGTGGTCGGCGCGGCGAGGTTCGGTGTCACCGCACCTGCGGGACCCGCCACGATTTGGCCTGACGCGGTGTGGCCCACGAAGGGCGTCAGACCCGTCGCCGCCACTCCCGCCATGAAGCCGGCCAGATACTCCTTCTGCTGGGCGGAGAAGGGTTCCGACGGAGATGCGGGCGGGCGGATTTCGGGCGGTTGCGACACGCGTGGTGATGAGCAGCCGAGGTGCCATGCGTTTCCCCGGCTGGGATTAAGCCCGTGAATTGTTTTCCGCGGGGCGATGAGGGCCGTTCATATCGGATGGGGTCGGCTGCTCCTTCCGTTTCCATAACGCCAAAAGCACCCCGGGTGAGGTGCTTGGGCGTTGGACCGTGACCGGAGGGGTCACGTCGGGAATCCGGAATGACGGCTACAGATTGAGCGTAAACTGGAGGTAGTAGTAGCTGGCGTCCTTCGAGCCGACGGCGGCAAGCGACTGTTTGATGTAGTCGCCGCGGAAGTACCGCGAGGCCGCGACTTCAATCTGCGCGTACGGTCGGAAGGTCCACGCCGCGACCACGTCGAGTTCGTTGCCGACGTGCCGGCTGTAGCCCGGATTGATCCGATAACTGCCGCCGCTGCCGACCGCTGCGGTGGCCACGTTGCGCGGGACGCCGGCAACGTTGTACCAAAAGTCGGTCGTGCGGCCGAGGAAATGTGAGTGCGCTTCGAATGCGATCATCGAGGTGGGTCCCGGCTTGATGGTGTAGGCGAGCCGGATGTCGTGGAGATTCTGCAGGCTGCTCAAATCCATGTAACCGTAGAAAAGATGGTTGGTGGGAAATAGATTCTGGAATGTCCCGCTCTTTGAATCGGTGGCGCTCTTGTCCCCGGAGCCGTAGCTGTAGATCAGCGCGAACCGCGGCTGGAGCGAATGTTCGCTCCACGTGTATCCGGCCTGCAGGACGGTCGCGATGGCGCGATGATCTAGGCGCGGCGCGGCGCGGGCGGCGGCCACGGCGGTGGCGGGGAACACCGCGGTGCGGTTGCCGAACTGATACATCGCCTCCACGCCATAGTCGATCGGTCCGTAGGCATTGGGCTTGGACTTCACCCGCACGCCTGCGGTGTAGACGTCCTGCGCGCCGGGAAAACGGAAGGGCGCGGGCACACCGCTCCAGTTATCGGTTGCGATGCCCCGCTCCACATTGCGTGCCAGGAGGTAGGCCTCGGCGATTTCGTTTTTCAGCAGGGTCGGGAAATTGAAGTAGGCGCCGGAGAAGTGATCCTGCGAGTTCGATCGGTTGAGATTGCGCGAGTCGTTGTACACGACGCCGCCCGTGAACAGATCGACGCCGAAGACTGGATTCTGCCAGCGGACCTTGATCGCGTCGAAGGTGCGCGCGTTGTTGTTCCAGCGGAAGTGGCCGATGAGCCGTTGGTCACCGTAAACCAGTTCCTGGCGCCCGATTTTCAGGGAGAGCGGGAATTCCTTGTGGTTGCCGATGAAGACGAAGGCTTGGTGCACATCGGCGCCGCTGTCGTTTTCGGCAAGACCCTTGCCGGGGGCGGTCGCGTTGTACCGTTCATCGCCGATTGACGAACTGAGCCGGCCCTCGAGCAGAAAGGCGGTGCGTTTGCCGGTGTAGCCGACCCGCGGCATGAGCCGGGACAGCAGGTAGCTGTTGTCCGTGTCGTCGACGGCGCGCTGGGAGAAATCCCAGTTTGAGCCGGCATCCGTGAAGCCGGCACCGCGCTTGTCCTCGTACCGCAGCCGGTAGTTGGCGGCGATGTCCCAGGCGCTCATGTAAACGTTGTCCGCGCGGAGCCGCTCGTTGGCGAAGCCCGGAAAAGGCCGTGCGGGCGGCGGCGGAGCGTATTGGGCCTGGATGGACGCGGTGGCGCCCAGGAGCGCAATCAGGCAGAGGGAACGAAGGTGCGATGGCATGGCGTGGGTGTGGTCAGGTGGAAGGTGTGAAGGTTCAGACCGGGGTGAGCGCGTTGAAGGGATGTTGCCGCGGCGTTTCCGGCGCAGGAGCGGGCACGGACGGCGTGGGATGATCACCGGCAGCGGGGACGCGCGCCGGCCGGAGATGGGAACGTTCCTCGAGGAAACCGATGAGCTGTTCCCGCAGCCGGTAGTACTCCGGATCCTCGAGCAGTTGCTTGCGCGAGCGGGGCCGGGGAAACGTCACCTCGAGGATTTCACCAACGGTCGCAGCCGGGCCGTTGGTCATCATGACGACGCGATCCGAGAGGAACAGCGCCTCGTCGACATCGTGCGTGACCATGAGCGCGGTCTTCTGATCCTTCTGCCACAGGTCGAGCAGCACTTCCTGCAGCTCATAACGCGTGAGCGAATCGAGCATGCCGAAGGGTTCGTCGAGCAGCAGCATCTTCGGCGAAAGCGCAAAGGCCCGCGCGATGCCGCAGCGCTGGCGCATGCCCTGCGAGAGCTCCGACGGCTTCTTGTGCATCGCGTCCGCGAGCCCGACGACGGAGAGGAAGTACTCGGCGATCTGTTTCCGCTCCTCGATGTCGGCCGTGTAGAACACCTGATCGATGCCGAGCATCACATTTTCGAAGGCGGTGAGCCAGGGCAGCAGGCAGGGGGCCTGGAAAACGACGCCGCGGTCCGGGCCGGCGCCGACCACTTCCTTGCCCGAGAGGATCACGCCGCCGGACGTGACGTCGGTGAGCCCGGCGATCATCGAGAGCACGGTGGACTTGCCGCAACCCGAGTGACCGATGAGCGTGATGAACTCGCCCTTGCGGATCTTGAGATCGAAGTTCTCGACGATGACCGCCGGTTTGCCGGAGGGCGTCGGATAGGTTTTGCCGAGCTGGGAGATTTCGAGGAAGGAGGACATGGTGGGTGCGGTGGTGGGTATGCCGGGCGGGCGCGGTTCAGGCGGACGTACCGCTCACCTCGAGTTGCTCCTGCTTGAGCTCGTGCGGGCGCAGGGGCCGGCGGCGGGTGGTGCGGGGGCCGTTGAGATCCTCCGGCAGAATGTCGGGCAGGGTGAGCTTGCGCGTGATGGTCGAACGACGGCGCGCGCCGTATCCCAGGAGCTGATTCGTCACGAGTGCGCGCAGCCGCTTGAACTCGGGATCGTGGTTCAGCGACTTGCGGTCACGCGGGCGCGCGAGCGACACGGTCACTGATTCGCCGAGCGTCGCGCCGGGTCCCGGGGTGAGCGGGACGATGCGATCGGCGAGCAGGAGAGCCTCGTCGACGTCGTTCGTGATCAGCACGACGGTCTTCTTGTCGGCCTCCCAGATGCGTTCGATCTCGTCCTGCAGCGTCGAGCGCGTGAGGGCGTCGAGCGCCGAGAGCGGTTCGTCGAGCAGGAGAATCTGCGGGTCCATCGCGAGCGCGCGGGCGACCGACACGCGCTGGCGCATGCCGCCGGACAATTGCGCGGGCTTCTTGTCGCGCGCCTTGGTGAGGTTCACCATCGCGATGTACTTCTCGACATGCTGCAGGCGTTTCTCCGCGGAGAAATTGGGAAACACCTGGTCGACGGCCAGCGCGATGTTTTCAAAGACTGTCAGCCACGGCAGGAGGCTGTAGTTTTGAAACACCACGCCGCGATCCGGGCCGGGCTCGGTGATTTCCAGATCGTTCAATTTCACCGTGCCGGCATCCGGCTGCTGCAATCCCGCGATCATCGACACCAGCGTCGTCTTGCCGGAGCCGGAGTAGCCGACGATGGCGACGAACTCGCCGCGCTCGATGGTGAGATTGACGTCGCTCAGCACCGGCGGACCGCCGAAGCCTTTGCAGACATGATTGAGTTCGAGGAAAGGCATCGAGGGGAACGTGAGTTGGATGTGGCCGGTGGATCGTGCGTGCGGATCAGGCGGTCTTGAAGCGGCTCTCGAGCAGGCTCATCAGCCGATCGAGGGTGAAGCCGACGAGGCCGATGGTGATAATCGACAGGATGATGTGCTCGTAGATGAGCGCGTTGTATTCCTGCCAGAGGAAGCCGCCCACGCCGGGCCGGCCGGTGAGCATCTCCGCGGCCACGATCACGAGCCACGCGATGCCGAGGCTCAGCCGGAAGCCGGTGAACATATACGGGAGCGTCGCGGGAATCAGAATCTTCGTGAGCGTTTTCCAGCGGGAGAGTTTCAGCACGCGCCCGACGTTGAGGTAGTCCTGCGGCACGGCGCGCACGCCCACGGCGGTGTTGAGCACCGTCGGCCACATCGAACAGATCGCGATGGTGAAGAGCGCGCCCCACGTGCCGGCCTCCTTGCCGGTGTTGAGGAAGAGCACGAGGCCGAGCGGCAGCCACGCGAGCGGCGACACCGGTCGCAGAATCTGGATGATCGGGTCGAAGATCTTGGTGAAGGTCTTCGACAGCCCGAGGAAGAAACCGATGGGCGTGCCGATGATGACCGCGAGCGCGTAACCCTGCGCCACCAGGATCAGCGAGTACCAGGTGAAGCGCAGAATGCCCTGATCCATTTCGCCGCGCTTGGCGAACGGGCTGAGCACGTACCCGCGGCTGGATTCCCAGGTCTTGAGCGGAGACGGCAGATTGCTCGCCCACGTCGCGCTGGAGACGGACCAGACGGCGAGAATAAGGGCGAAGCCGATGAACGGCAGGATGAGCCAGTCGAGTTTGAATCGGTTCATGATGGGGGCTCAGCCTTTGAGCGATTTCACGGCGAAGCTCTTGGCGTAGCCTTCCGGGTCCTTGGGATCGAAGGTGACGCCGTCGAACAAGGTCTCAGGTGATGAATCGAGTCCGCCGTGGGCGTAACCGATTTCCTTCATGGCGGCCTCGTAGAGATCGGTGCGCATGACGCGTTTGGCGACGGCTTCGTAATCCGGCGCGCCGGTGACCATGCCCCAGCGGCGGTACTGCGACATGAACCACGTCGCGTACTTGGGCTGTGGATAGTTGCAGTTGCGCCGGCTGAAGTGCATCGGCAGCTCGTCCTTCTTCGTGCGTCCGTCACCGTAGTCGAGCTGGCCCAGCAGGCGGCCCTCGATGATCTTGGCGTCGCAGTTGATGTAGGTGGGCTTGGAGACGATCGCGCACTGCTCGGGACGGTTGCTCATGTCATCGAGCCAGACGCTCGCCTCATGCAGCGCCTTGAGCACGGCCTTGACCGTCTTCGGATTCTTTTCGGCAAACTCTTCCGTGAAGGCGCAGACTTTCTCGGGGTGATCCTTCCACATGTCCTGCGTCGTGACTGACGTGAAGCCGATCTTGTCGGAGATGGCGCGCGCGTTCCAGGGTTCGCCCACGCAGAAGCCGTCCATCTTGCCGATCTTCATGTTGGCGACCATCTGCGGCGGCGGAATGGTGATCAGCGAAATGTCCTTGTCTGGATCGATGCCGCCGGCGGCGAGATAGTAACGCATCCACATCGCGTGCGTGCCGGGCGGGAACGTCATCGCGAACGTGAGCGGCTCGCCGAGTTTCTTGGACTGATCGACGAACGGCTTGAGCGCCTTCGGATCGGCACCGACCTTGCCTTTCCATTCCGCCTTCAGGGTGATCGCCTGGCCGTTGCGATTGAGCAGCCACGGGATTACCATCGGTTTCTTCGGAGAACCCTGCAGCCCCATGGTGGAGGCGAGGGGCATTCCAATCAGCATGTGCGTGGCCTGGATGGAGCCGCTCGAGAGATTGTCGCGGATGGCGGCCCAGTTCGCGCCCTTCGTGACGGTGGAATTGATGCCGTACTTTTTGAAGAGGCCTTTTTCGTGGGCGATGACGATGGGCGAGCAGTCGGTGAGCGCGATGATGCCGAAATCGATTTTCGATGTCTCCGGGCCCTCGCCGGTGCTGGCGGCGGTGGCCGCCCACGTGCGCGTGCCGAGCGCGGACCAGAGCGCCGCGGTGCCTGCGCCGGCGGCGGCGCGGGTCAGGAACTGCCGGCGGTTGAGCGGGACTTCAGCTGGTTTTGCTGCCAGGCCCGCGAAGGTCTGATGGTGTGGCGATTTCATGGAGGTGTGGGTGTTGGTTGAGGATGTCGCGATGCAGATCGCTGCGAAACAGACGGCGGGGTAATTCAGTGTCGCGCGCCACAATGGCCGGGAGCAGGCCCGCGGCGCCGAGGGCGCGTTGCAACGCGACGGCCTTCGCCGCGTCGGGGACGCCGGCGTCGTGGCGGTGAAAGACGACGAAATCCGGCGCGGTTTCGATGCGGCCGTTGCCGCAGTCGAAGCGGCCGAGCAGCGCGGGAGCGACGACACGCGTCGGCAGGTTGAGGTACGGCGCGGCGGAGAGCATCTCGGCGAGCTGCTCGCGATGCTGCGGTTCGTCGCACCACGCCGCGGCCTCGGCCAGGGCGCGGACCAGCCGGCCGTGTTCGTCGGCGCGGTTCTCGGCGAAACGACGCGTCACCATCAGGACCTTTTCCAGGTGGCCCGGCTGCTGCGCGCCGCTCCACGTCGGGCACCAGCCCGCGCCTTCGCGGACGGCGAGCGTGTTCCACGGCTCGCCGGCGCAGAAGCCGTCGATCGTGCGCGCATTCAGATTGCGGAACATCTGGGCGGGCGGCACGACCACGAGGCGCACATCGCGATCAGGATCGAGGCCGGCGCCGCGCAACCATTCCCGCAGGAGCAGGTGGTGCGAGGAATAGGGAAACACCATGCCAAACGTCAGCGGCTCGCGGGCGTTGCGCTGCGTTCGCACGTGTTCGCCGAGCGAGGCCGCGTCGCGCACGCCGGCATCCCATAGGGCTCGCGACAGCGTGATCGCGTTGCCGTTCAGATTGAGGACCAGCGCGGTCAGGACATCGCACGCCGGGCAGCCGAGGCCGAGTTGGGCCGACCACAGCATGGGAGCGGGCGCGTGCGCCGCATCGAGTTCGCCGTAAATAATCTTTTCGCGAATCGTGGCCCAGCCGATCTCGCGGCACAGTTCCACGCGCACCCCGTGGCGGACAAAGAGGCCAAGCTCCTGGGCCGCAACGAGGGGAGAGGCGTCGGTCAGTGGTAGAAACCCGAGGCGCAGCGGACGCCGGGTGGTGGACGTGAGGTTCTTATCAAGCGTTGGCGCGAGTGACATTCGCCGTCATACCAAGCCGCCGCTGTGCCACAGTGCGGGTCTGGCGCAATTACTGCTGTTCTAACATTTCATCGAACGAATGAAGTCCTCTCATCCATGAAGCCCACGCTTGACAGCCGTCAGCTGCACGCGTTTTCCGCGCTCGCCCGGCGCGGGAGTTTCACCCTAGCCGCGAAAGATCTGTTCCTCACGCAGTCCGCCGTGAGCCATGCCATCAAGGCGCTGGAGGACGATGTCGGCTGTAGGCTGCTCGACCGGGTCGGCCGCCGGGTGTTGCTGACGCAGGCGGGAGAGCAGTTTCTCCGCCACACGGAAAAAATCCTGCGCGAAATGGAAACGGCGCGGGCGGGACTCGAGAACCTCACGAAGTGGGGCCACGGCCGGCTGCGCGTCGGCGCGAGCACGACCGCGTGCCAGCACATCCTGCCGACGGTATTGCGCGAATTTCGCCAGAGTTATCCGAAATGCGTCATCCGGATTGAGCCGGGCGACCACGGGTCGCAGATCGAATTGCTGCGGGGCGGGCACATCGATCTCGCGCTCGTGCTCGAGCCGCCGGCGCAGGGCATGGCGGAGTTTGCGTTCGTGCCCTTGTTCGAGGACGAGCTGCGCTTTGTCGTGGCGCCGCTGCATCCGTGGGCCAAGGCCGGACGCGCCCCGCGCGAGTCGATCGATGCCGAGACGCTCGTACTCTATAATAAGACGAGCCAGACCTTCCGGCTCGTGGCGGAGTATTTCAGGGAGGAAAAAATCGCGCTGAGCAACTTCATCGAGCTCGGCAGCATGGAGGCGATCAAGGAGCTGGTGAAGATCGGCATCGGCGCCGGCGTGCTCGCCCCGTGGATCGCGCGGTCGGAACTCGAAAGCGGATCGCTCGTATCCCTTCCGCTTGGACCGCGCAAGCTGCGACGCCGCTGGGGCGTCGCGCACCTCAAGGGCCGGCGCCTTGCGCTGGCGGAAGAGACCTTCGTCGGGTTGTGCGCCAGCGTCTGCGAGGTGCTCGGGCTCAAGGCTCCGGGCGTCGCCGCCTAAACCCCGGCAAGGGCGCGGCTAAATTTCCCAGTCGTGCTCGTGGGCCGGGCGGCCCGTGGTGCCGACGAGCGCCTCGTTCTTCCGGCGTGACCGGACCACGAGGTTGTCGCCTTTGAAGTACGCCACCGACTCGTCGGGAATCGATTTCATCAGCCACACGTTGGAGCCGATGATCGAGTGCGCCCCCACGCGGGTGTCGCCGCCCAGGATCGTCGCGTGCGCATAGATCGTCACGTGATCGCCGATGTCGGGGTGCCGCTTCACGCCCTTGATGGGACGTCCCTCGTTGTCGACCTCGAAGGACTTCGCGCCGAGCGTCACGCCCTGGTAGAGCTTGACGTGCGCACCGACCGTCGCGGTTTCGCCGATGACGACGCCCGTCCCGTGGTCGATGAAGAAGTGACTGCCCAGCTGCGCGCCGGGATGGATGTCGCAGCCCGTGCGCTCGTGTGCGTATTCGGTAAGCATGCGCGGCAGCAGCGGCACCCGCAGGTGATACAGCAGATGGGCGAGGCGCTGCAGCGAAATGACCAGCACGCACGGGTAGGCGAGGATGATTTCCTCGACACTCCGCGCGGCCGGATCGCCCGCGTAGGCGGCGTCGACGTCGGTCTTGATCACCCGCCGCAGGTCGGGAATCTGTGCGAGAAACGTCGTGGTGATTTCACGCGCCTGAGCCGCGGCGGACTCGACGCGCGCAAAGCGCAGGCACTTTTCCACCTCGGCGAGGAGGCGGCGGTCAATCTGCGCCAGCAGTCGATCCACGAGTGACGGCAGTTGATCCTCCGTCAGCGCCGATTCGTCGAAGTAGCCGGGAAAAAGCAGATGCATGCAGTCCGCGGCGAGCTGGTTGACGGATTCCTGCGAGGGCAGATTGACGCCGTCGAGGTGATTGATGCCGCCGTCGCTCCGATAGGAGGCCAGGAGGGAGTGCTTGATGGCGTCGAGGTGCATGGCGCGGAAACCACGGAGCGGTGAATAGATTCCATCCGCCGCAGGCGAGCCCGAATCACGGCATCACGGCACGGGCAATGCTTTGGAAAAGCGTCACGCAAAATTCACTTACATGATCGCCAGTGGTGAACCGATTTACTTGGGCGCGGTCGACGTTCTGTCATCGACAAACGTCCGGAGTTGTTCACACGTATTCACAAGATATCCACAACCGATGGAAAACCTTCGCGGGGCGACAGCCTCAATTTCGCGGGTCAAGGTTTCGGCAAAAGTGAAGACCTTCGTGCTCGACACGAACGTCCTGTTACACGACCCGCAGTCGATCTTCAAATTCGAGGACAACAACCTCGCCATTCCGGTGGAGGTGCTCGAGGAACTCGACGCCATCAAGGGGGAGCAGTCGACGGAGCGCGGGCGCAATGCGCGGCGCGTCCATCGCATCCTGCAGGAGTTGCTGCCCGACTCGCGGGCGATGCACGAGGGCGTTGAACTCGAGAACGGCGGCACGCTGTCGATCATCATCAATCCGTATCTCCTCGATCAGACGAAGCGTTCGCCGGCGATGGATCGCCTGCGCGCGATTCTGCCGGATCTGTCGAAGAAGGACAACCGCATCATCGCGGCCGCATTGTTCGTGCAGGAACGTTTTCCGCCGCCGACGATTCTCGTGACGAAGGACGTCAACGTGCAGCTGAAGGCGCGCGCCGTCGGCTTGGAGTCCGAGGATTACCTCAACGACAAGGTGCCCGAGACGGACGAGGAGGCCAGCTACCAGGAACTCGGTCTGAGCATCTACGAGTTGCAGCGCTTCTGTTCCGAGGGGGCGTTCGAGATCGATGACCGGTCGGCGAAGCGGCTTTTCCTGAACGAATACGTGCTGCTGCGCTCGGACGAGGGCAAAACGATGCCGGCGCGGTACTATGGCGACGGTGTCGTGCGCCGGCTGAAAGTGCCGGACTTCGTGAAGGCACCCGGCGGCATTCCGATTCGCGCGCGGAATCTCGAGCAGCAGTTCTTCATGGACGCGCTCCTGGACGACAGCATCGCGCTGCTCACGTGCTACGGCAAGGCCGGCACGGGCAAGACCCTGTTGTCGACGGCGTGCGCGCTGCACCAGGCGCACGACGAAACCTCGCGGTACGATGGCGTCTCGATCTCGCGCCCGGTGATCGCACTGGGCAAGGACATCGGCTTCCTCCCCGGTTCGCTCGAGGAGAAGATGAAGCCGTGGCTGCAGCCTTATCATGACGCGCTTGAGGTGCTCATTCCCTCGAAGCCGCCGAAGGAGCCGCAGTTTGCCGCGAAGAAAGTTTCGAAGAAGAAACATCACAAGCGCGACGACCAGATTGCCTCGATGACCGCGGTGCAGCCCAGTCATGCCAGTCACGGCGGCGGGCACGGCAGCTCGACGCTGGTGAAGCCGTACGAACGCCTCCTCAAGAGCGGGCTCGTGGAGATTGAAGCGCTCGCTTTCATCCGCGGCCGCTCAATCGCGCGTCGCTTCTTCATTCTCGACGAGGCGCAGCAGCTCACGCCGCATGAAGTGAAGACGGTCATCACCCGCATCAGCGAAGGATCGAAGATCGTGTTGATCGGCGATCCGGCGCAGATCGACAATCCCTACGTCGATGCGCGCAGCAACGGGCTCGTCTTCTGTCACAATCGCATGAAGGGCCAGGCCATCGCCGCGCATGTGAAGTTGATGAAGGGCGAGCGTTCGAAGCTCGCCGAGCTGGCGGCCGATCTGCTCTGAGACGCGAACCGTTGCGTCTGCAGGGGCGGCTCGTGCGATCGGCTCAAGGGTTTATCACAATGCGCCGATGGCGATCGGACCTAGTCAAATGATTGCACTGATCGCCCCCATGATCGCGCAAGCGCACTCTAACTTGGTCGCGGCCGCGATGGCGACGGAGTCCGTGGCCGATGCCGGTTACGATGCCGGCTCGGACCTCCAGGTCGCGGCGGAGTAATACCAATCGCCCTTTGCCTTTGGACTTTAGCCGTGGCTACGCGCGCCAGCGAGTGGTCGTCCAGCCACTCGCTGGCGCGCGTAGCCACGATCGATCCAGAAGTCCAAAAGCAAGGAGCGATTGGTATAAAATCAGTCCGTGCTGGTACCGCCTGCCGTGGACGCGCGGCTCGGACGCGCCCTGACCAAACAAGCTCAAGCGATCGAGGCGGGATGAGGCGGAGTTTTTTCCGTAAATCCGAAACTTGGCCTTGCGCCCGTTTCATTCGCGGCGACTCAGTGTCCGTGCCGTCATGCACAACATTGATCTCATACTCACCCTGACGGGCGGATTCATCGCCGCGCTGGCGCTCGGGTACGTTACGCAACGCATCGGATTGTCGCCGATCGTTGGATACCTGCTCGCGGGGATCGTGCTCGGACCGCACACGCCGGGCTATGTGGCCAGTCAGGAGATGGCCGAGCAGCTCGCGGAGATCGGGGTGATCCTGCTGATGTTCGGCGTCGGCCTGCAGTTTCACTTCAAGGAGCTGCTCGCGGTGAAGCGCATCGCGATTCCTGGCGCAGTCGTGCAGAGTCTGGTCGCCACCGGCGTGGCAGCCGTCGTGATGCATGCGTTCGGCTGGTCGTGGTCCGCCGGCATCGTGTTCGGCCTCGCGATTTCAGTCGCGAGCACCGTGGTGCTCACGCGCGTGTTGTCCGACAGCGGCGATCTGCACACGCCGACGGGTCACATTTCCATCGGCTGGCTGGTCATGGAGGATCTCTTCACCGTGTTCGTGCTGGTGTTGCTGCCGGCGATTTTCGGCCCGGGCGCGGCGGCCGGCGGCGGCATCTGGGTGGCGATGGGCTGGGCGAGCGTGAAGATTGTCGCGCTGGTGGCGTTTACCTTCGTCGTCGGCGGCTGGGCGATTCCGCGGCTGCTCACGGGCATCGCCAAGACCGGCTCGCGGGAACTCTTCACGCTCGCCGTGCTCGCGACCGCGCTCGGGATCGCCGTCGGATCGGCGAAACTCTTCGGCGTGTCGATGGCGCTGGGCGCGTTTCTTGCCGGCATGATTGTCGGGCGTTCGGAGTTCAGCGTGCGCGCGGCGACGGAGGCGCTCCCGATGCGCGATGCGTTCGCGGTGCTGTTCTTCGTTTCCGTGGGCATGCTGTTCAACTGGCGGAGCATGATCGAGTCGCCGGGCATGGTGCTCGCGACGATGGGGGTGATCCTAATCAGCAAACCGCTTGCCGCCTTCGTCATCGTGCTGCTCCTGCGCTATCCGCTGCGCGTGGCCCTGGCGGTCTCCATCGTGCTCGCGCAGATCGGTGAGTTTTCCTTCATCCTGGCGACGATGGGGCGACAGCTGGAAATCCTGCCCGAGAACGCCTCGAACATCCTCGTCGCCGGGGCGATTCTCTCCATCACGCTCAATCCGCTCGCCTATCGGCTGGTGGGCCCGATCGAGAAGCAACTGGCGCGGTTCGCGCCCGGAGCGGTGCGGTGGATCGAACGGCGCGCCGGCGGCGACACCGCGGGCAGCGGCCCGGCGGTGAACACTTCCGGGCGTCACCGCGCGATTGTCGTCGGCTACGGTCCGATCGGACAGACGGTCGCGCGGCTGCTCCGCGAAAATGAAATCGATGCGACCATCGTCGAGTTGAACATCGAAACCGTGCAGCGCCTCAAGGCGGCGGGCACGGTGGCGATTTACGGTGACGCCACGCGCGTCGACACGCTCACCCAGGCGGGAGTGGCGAGCGCCACCGCACTCGTGCTCAGCGCCTCAAGCATTCAGGACGGCAACGAAATCGTCCGGCAGGCGCGGGCGCTCAATCCCCGCATTCGCGTGCTGGCTCGTACGGCCTATGTGCGCGAACTGGAGACACTGCGCGCGGCCGGCGCGGATGAAGTATTTTCCGGCGAGGGCGAGGTCGCCCTCGCGATGACGGCGTCGGTGCTGCGCAATCTCGGCGCCACACCCGAGCAGATCGATCGCGAACGCCAGCGCGTGCACACTGAATTGTTCGGCAAGTCGGCCGCCGCCGGATAGCCGGCACGGGCGTGCGGCCCAACTCCAGTCGTGGCCAAGTCGGTGCCAGGCAGAAACGCACCTGCGAATCACGTGAACGGACGCGAAGGGACGACCTGCGATTGACGAGCGCCTCGCGCGTTTCAGCTCACGGCGTCTCGTACACTTCCACGATGGCCACGCCGGTGGTGGCCGCGACGCCGCTGACCTGGACGGTATAGTTGCCCGGACCTCCAGCCAGCGTGGTGACGTCGCCGCCAGGCGAGATTTGCGGATGGCAAGATTGGCGAGGTCAGCGACGTAGACGTTGCCAGCGGCGTCCACCGCCACGCCATGGGGTGAGCGAAAGCGCGCCGTACTGCCGGTGCCGTCCGGTACTCCCGATGACGCCGGCTTGTCCTGCCAAGGTCGTCACCACGCCGGCGGAGGTGATTCTCCGGACCGCTTGTCCGCCGTTCCGTCGACTTCGGCGGCCACGCCCGGACTGCCGGCCAGAGTGAAGAAGTAGAGGGGCGTCGCGTAGTTGCTTTGCGCGAATGCCGCTGGAGCCAGCAGGCCGGCCGCGAGCGCGAGTCCGAGGGGAAGCCAGGTTCGCCGCAGACGCCTGTCGTGGGTGCAGACGGGATGGGACGCGCGAAAACGGCGGAGCGTGGGAGTCATCAGAGAAAGGCTGCGGGTGGCGACGCACCGCGGGTATGGGCACAATGGCCAGGTTCGCCAGCTCCGTCGTTGACGACTGGGGCGTGAGACGTCGCTGGTTCCGTCCGGGCCGACGTTCGAACCGCACCAGTCCTGCCGTTTGGGCCCGGCCTGGCTACGCCTGCAACAGCCGGCGGATCGCGTCCGACATGATCGCGTCCACCTCGTCGCCACAGAACGCGACGCTGACCTCGTATCCGCCTGCTGGATATTCGGCCTTGGTGGGAACGTACCAGAGCCCGTCGTCGCCGTACGCGGCGACCGCCACCGGCGATCCCGGCCGCATCGCGCGGGCGCGCAACTGATACGCGACGAACATCTCTCCCGGCAGGTGCAGCACGGAAATCCCGTTCACCTGCAGGCGGCTGAGGCAGAAGGGCAAACCTGATTCATGCCGCCGCAGCCAGCCCAGGCGGAACGCGGGCAGCAGCCGCGTGACGAGCGTGCCGTTGGGATCGCCGATGGCGGCTTCCAGTTCGGGGGCGGTCGGCGTGAGGGTCGGAGGCGGCAGGACTTCGGTCGTGGCCCAGTCGATTGCGGCAATCGCCTGCGGCACCACGCGGCTTTCGGCCGTCACCATGGCACGGTGGATGCGACCGGTGAGCGTGACCCGTGCCTCGGCGGAACCGTCGTTGTACTTCCCGGCGGAGACGTCACCCGCACAGCCGGTGAAGTAGAGATGCGTGCATTCCGGCTCCTCGGCCTGACGGCGTTTGCGCGCCAGCCCGCAGAAATCGCTGCTCACGCGGCCGTCCTCGTAGAAACTCATCGGATGCGTGGCGTAGTAGTGACACGCGACGATCTTCCGTCCGTCGGCGCCGAAGAACGACACGGTCTGGAGTGTCGGGTCGATCAGGCCGTCGGGCAGCGCGATCAACGCCGGATCGGTGCACGAGCTCCGGCGCATGGCGGTGACGCGACCGGAGGCGTTGCGCGCGACGCGGCGGTTGGAGGCGACGCGGTCGACGATCGCCTCGCCGTGCGCGACGTGCGTGACCGCCTGCGCTCGTGGCAGCGCGGCGAGCACGGCCTCGCGGGCGCGGCGCAGGCAGTCGGCAAAAAACTCCGCATCGTACATCGCCGGCAATTCCGGATAACGGGCGGCGGCCGCGCGGGCGATCGGACAGACGAAGGGCGTATTGTGCGGATGGACACACTGCACCGCCACGCGATCGGGCGTGGTGCCGGCGGCGGCGGCGAGCGTCGTGCGCCACGCCAGGTGCGCATCGTTCATGAGGCCGGCCCAGTCGACGGCACAGACCACGATGGGCGCGCCGGCTCCGCTCAGCACATAGCCGATGGCCTCGAGCGCGTCGTCGATCACCGCCGCGGGCGGAATCCACCCGCCCAGGAGCGAGTGACCCAAGGGCGGGGTGACGTCGAAACGAAACGGTGCGATGGAAAATTCGCCCACGACTCAGGCCCGCGCGAGATCGCCGGATTGCTTGCGGATGGCGGCAATCGCCTCGGCTGTGCGCTCCATGTCCGAGCGGCTGCCAAGCAGTTTCGTCTGCCCAAACCATACCGCCTCCTCGATCACCTGATCATTCACCGGGCACCGGTTGCGCTCCACCCAGCGGGCCATCGTCTCCTTGCCGTAGATCCGCTGGTAGTGCGGGTTGTCGGCCAGGGCCTTCACGTGGGCCGACGTGTTGAGGCTCGAGTAGCCGGCGCTCGCGGAGATGCCCGCTTTCGAGAGCGCCTGGAGAAACTTGGCGCGCGGGAGATTGGAGAACTGCGTCTTGTCGTAACGCATCATGTAAAGATGCCACGCGCTCCGGTTGTTGCCGCTGGCGAGTTTCGCCGGCGCGATGCCCGGGATTTTCTCTAGCATCGCCGACAGGTGCGTCGCGTTGGCATGCCGGACATCCTGCTGGGCGTTGAAGCGCGTGTATTGTGCGAGCAGCAGGGCAGCTTGAAACTCTGTCAGCCGGAAATTGGCCGCGCGGCCCCAGCTCGCACCGGGCTTCGGCGTGCCGGGCGTGTGGTAGTTGAAAACCTGATTCGCGAACGCTTCGTCGTTCGTGATCACCGCGCCGCCTTCGCCCGCGGTGAGATTCTTGCTGGCCTGGAAACTGAAGCAGCCGCCGATGCCGTGATTGCCCACCGGAGTACCGCGCCATTCCGCGCCCCACGCCTGGCACGCGTCCTCGAGCAGCGTAATCTTTTTTGCCTTCGCGAGGTCCACGAGGGCGCCGACTTCGGGCGTCGAGCCGCCGATGTGAACGGGCAACAACACTTTCGTCGCCGGCGTGATTGCGGCCGCGACCTTCGTCGGATCGATCTGGAAACTCGCGGCGTCGATGTCGGCAAAAACCGGCAGCGCGTAGTTCGCCGTGATGACGTTGAACGAGGCCACGAAGGTGTACGGCGGCAGGATTACTTCATCGCCCGGACCGAGGTTCAGCGCACCCAATGAGCTCATCAGGGCGGTCGTGCCGGAGGACGTCGCCACGCAGAACTTGGCGCGCATGCGCTCGGCGAAGACGGTCTCGAATTCCTTCACGCGCGTGCCGTTGCCGCGGCCCCATTTGCCGGAGCGCAGAACGTCGAGCAGTGCGCGCTCCTCGCGTTCGTCCCAGAGCGGCCAGTCCGCCACGGGTTTGGCGGTCGTCGCGGTCGTGGCGGCCTTTTTCGTGGAGTCGGCGGCGGAGGCGGCGGGTGCGGCGGCGAGGCCGAGGCAGAGGCCGGCACCGGAGGTGGCGGCGCCACCGATGAACTTACGACGGGTCACGGGGGAGATCATGGTCTCGAGGTCTTGGGCAGGCGGTGGGTGACGGGCGCGGGCGACAGTCCTTACGTAACCGGAAAGTTACTTGACGCAGGGTCGAGTCAAGGCGTTTTCTGGGAGGACTGACGCGGGCGGAAGCGTCCCAGGCCGGAGCGCGGGCGATGCCGTCTGCGCTGCGCGCCTTGCGGACGGGATCGCCCGGCTCCCACTGTTTCCTCCCACCGCCATCCTGTTGTATGCCCACCTTGTTTCGCACCTGCACTCTGCTGGCCCTGTGTCTGTCGACCGGTCTCTTCGCCCAGATCGGTGATCGCGCCGACAAGGCGGGCGAGGTCCAGCGATCGCTGGTGCCCGCCGACCAGATTCCGCCGGCGCCCGCGCTGACGCCCGAACAGGCGCTGCGAAGTTTCACGCTCGCGCCGGGCTACAAGCTCGAGCTCGCCGCGGCGGAGCCGCTCGTGCAGGAGCCGGTCGCCATCGCATTTGGTCCCGATGGCCGGCTGTGGGTCGCCGAGATGCGCGGCTACATGAACGATCTCGACGGTTCGCGCGAGGATCAGCCGGTCGGTCGGATCGTGGTTCTGACCGATCGTGACGGCGACGGCCGCTACGACGAGTCGAAGGTCTTCGTCGATCAGCTCGTCATGCCGCGGGCCATCGCCCTCGTGGCCGACGGCGTGCTCGTGGGCGCGCCGCCCGAGCTCGCGCTCTGGCGCGACACCGATGGCGACGGCAAGGCCGACAAGAAGGACGTCGTCGCCACCGACTACGGCGTTCGCGTCGATCCGAAACGGCCGCATCTCGCGAATCCCGAGCGCGCACCGAACAGCCTGCTCTGGTCGTACGACAATTGGATCTACAGCGCGGCCTACACCCGGAAGTTCCGGTACGTGAACGGCGCGTGGGAAACGGGCGCCACGATCTTCCGCGGCCAGTGGGGTCTCACGCAGGATGACTACGGTCACCTGTATCACGGATCCAACAGCGATCACCTGCGCGTCGACGTGATTTTCTCGGATTACCTGCAGCGCAATCCCAACACGCCGCGCCTCGCCGGCACGAATGTGAACGCCGCCGACAACCAGCTCGTGTGGCCGGCACGCGTGAATCCCGGCATCAACCGCGGCTATCGACCCGAAATGCTGCGCGACGGCCGGTTGAAGGAATTCACCGCCGCGGGCGGCCAGTGGATTTATCGCGGCGATCTCATGCCGGAGTTGTACGGCAATCTCTTCGTCGCGGAACCGTCGGCGAACTTTGTGCGGCGCTCGGTGCTCGCGTTTGAGAACGGCACGGTGCGCGGAAAGAACGCCTACGATAAGAAGGAATTCCTCGCGTCGACCGACGAACGTTTCCGCCCCGTGGCGTTTTCCACCGGACCGGACGGCGCGCTGTACATCGTCGATCTTTATCGCGGCGTGCTGCAGCACCGCATCTCGCTGACGAGCTACCTCCGCAAGCAGAGCGAGGATCGCAAGCTCGCCGACCCGCAGCACCTCGGCCGCATTTACCGGATCGTCCCGGCGGATCGTCCCGCTCCGCGCGCCACGCAGCCCGCCGCGTTGAGCCTGGCGCAGTGGGTGGAACGTCTCGCGCATCCGAACGCCTTCTGGCGTGAGACCGCGCAGCGCACGCTGGTGGAACGCCGTGACCGCGCCCAGGTGCCGGCAATTCGCGCGGTGGCGTTGCAGAGCGATCGGCCCGCGGGTCGCGTGCACGCCCTGTGGACACTCGACGGCATCGGCGCGCTCGAACGGGCGGACGTGATGGCGGCGCTGGGCCATGCGGACGCCACGGTGCGGATCGCAGGAATGCGGCTCAGCGAACGTTTTCTCGCCGGTGAGGGCGGGGCCGAGGTGAAGGCGCGGCTGCTGGCACTCGCGCGCGACCCGTCCGGCGACGTGCAGTTGCAGGCGGTGCTGAGTCTCGGCGCGCTCAACGATGTGACCGTCGCCCGCGCGCTGGCGGACATTGCGCGCACGTCTCCAGAAAACCCCTACCTGCGCGACGCCCTGTTCAGCGGGCTTGCCAATCAAGAGCTCGCCTTGCTCGAAACCCTGTCGGCCGACGCCGGCTGGAGTGCCGAGGATGTCGAGGCCAACAAGATCATGACCGGCCTCGTGCGCGGCGTGTTCGGCTCGCGTCAGCTGCCTGCCGTCGAGCGCGTCCTCGCGCTCGCGGGCGACGCGGTGAAGTCCGGCGGAGCCAAGCGCGCGGTGGCGTTGCTCGACGGACTTTCGCCCAGCGTCGGTTCGTCGCGGCGTCCGCTGCAGTTTGCCCGACAGCCTGCGGGCTGGTCCGAGCTGGATAAGAATGCGACGGCGAAGGCGCGGCTCGCGAAACTGAGCGACGTCATCGTCTGGCCCGGCAAGCCGGGCGTCACGGCCGCGGTTGCAGTGACGCCCCTGACCGCAGAGCAGCAGACGCGGTTCGAAACCGGCAAGACGCTGTTCAGCGCCGTCTGCGCGGCCTGTCACCAAATCACCGGCCGCGGCCTCGACGGCCTCGCGCCGCCGCTGCTGGATTCCGAATGGGTGCTCGGCTCGGTCGAGCGCCCGATTCGCATCGTGCTGCACGGTATCCGCGGTCCCATCACGGTGCTCGGTCGCGTGCACACGGGCGACATGCCAGCGTTCGGCGCGGCGCTCGATGACACGCAGATCGCCTCGATTCTCACCTATCTGCGGCGCGAGTGGGGGCACACCGCGGGCCCGGTCGAACCGGCGCAGGTAAAGGCCATCCGAGCCGCGACCGCCGGACACTCGGATGCGTGGAGCCCGGAGGAGCTGGCGCAGTTTCGCTGAACGGGCGGGTGCAGAGTTGAAAGGTGAAGGTTGAAAGGTGAAAGAGCCAGCAGAGCGCCCTCTGTTTCCCGAGGATGAAACGTGCTTCGGATCGGATCTTTCAACTTTCACCTTTCAACCTTCAACTGCATCGCGTCCACGCGACCTTCGTCCATGAAAATCCGTCTGCTCGCCTGGTTTCTCTGCGCTGCGGGTGCGTTCCGGGCCTTCGCGCAGACGGAGAGCGGCGGGGCCGCCGTCGCGGCCGGCGGCGCGTTCGCCGTACCCACGTTTCACTGTCTCAGCGTGTACTGGTCACCCGCGGGCGGCGCGGCGGATAAGGCGGTGCTCGTGCGCTATCGGGTGCAGGGGGCCGCCGCCTGGCGGGACGCGTTGCCCCTGCGCTACAATCCGATCGCGAAAACCGATGAGGACCTGACCGACTATCGCGGCAGCATGGTGAACCTTTCACCCGGCACCACCTACGAGGTGCAACTCACTCTCGCCGGAACTGCGACCACCACGCAGCTCACCGCCTCCACGTGGAGCGAAGCCTTCCCGGCAGGCGAGACGGTGCGCGTCACGGACCGCGCGGCGCCGTTGGTGATCACGGAGTCGGGCTCGCCTGGAGCCTATCGCGTCTACGACGGCCGCGGGACCACGATCGACGTGCGCCATCTCCACGACAGCTGCATCACGATCGAGGCGTCGTATGTGATTGTGCGCGGCTTCACGCTGAAGGGCGCAGGGGCACCGGCGGGCGCGAATCCCAAACCCACTGGCGCGATTCTCATCAAGGGCGGCAGGAACATCGTGATTGAGGACTGCGACATTTCCGACTGGGGCCGGCTCAATCCCAAGACCGGCTTCGGCGTGAATCTTGATTCCGCGATCTACTCGCGCGCGCCGGGACTCAAGCAGCTCGTCGTGCAGCGCTGCCGGCTGCACACGCCCGCGTGCGATGGCAGCAACTGGTCGGAGCCGACGTATCCGACGCACTCCGCCGGGCCGCAGGCGATCAGCCTCTTCGACACCGCGGGGAACCATGTGATTCGTTACAACGAGTGCTGGTCCGACCTCGCGCACATGTTCAACGACGGCATCGGCGGCGGCGCGAACGGCAGCTTTCGCGGCGCGCCCGGTCCGGACTCGGACATCTACGGCAATGTCGTGAGCCACTGCTGGGACGACGGGCTCGAAGTCGAGGGCGGCAACCGCAACACTCGCATCTGGGGCAACTACATCACGCAGGCGATGATGATGATTGCGAATGCGGCGACGTCGATCGGGCCACTCTACATCTGGAACAACGTCGTCGCGCGCAGCCAGTCGAAGCCCGACGCCGGCGGCGGAAATTTCCTGAAGATGGGGTTTGCCGGTGGCGAGGAGTGGATGACCGGCCACATGTACATCTTCAACAACACCGTGTTTCGCGGCGACGAATGGTTGCCGACCGGCGGCTTCGGCGGCACGCGGATCGTGAAGCACACGGTGTCGCGCAACAACATCATCGAGGTGCGCGAGCCGGAACGCCACAGCCACAGCAACAACCGGCTGAACGTGGACAACAGTTACGACTACGATCTCTACAACGGCCAAGTGCCGCCCGGCACCGAGGCGCACGGCATTCGGGGCGTGCCGGTGTACGAGCCGGGTTCCGGCTACGATGCCGCGACGCGCACCGGACGCTTTCAACTCGCGGCCGGCAGTCCGGGCGTCGGTGCCGGCGAGGTGATTCCCAATTTCAGCGAAGGCATCGACGGCCGTGCGCCCGACATCGGAGCGCATCAGCGCGGCACGCCGCCCCTGCGTTACGGCGTCGGCGTGCGCTAGCGAGAACGCGCCGCGCCCCGCGTTTCGCACGAAGCGGATTGACACCCCGGGCGTGAGGTAACGATACGGTTACTCATGATTGCGCGCATTCGAATCGCGATGACCTTGGCCGTGTTAGTGTCGGGCGCCGCCCTGCGGGCCGAGCGTCTGGATCGGGAAAACCTGCTGATTTATCGCATCGACGGTGACCGCACCGCGGCGGTGAAGACGCCGGCAGACTGGCAAAAACGCCGCGCCGAGATCGTGGCGGGCATGCAGAGCGTGATGGGGCCGTTGCCGGGCGCGGAGAAACGCGTACCGCTCGACGTCACCGTGGTGAGCGAGACCGATTGCGGCAGTTTCGTGCGGCGCGAAATCCTGTACACGGCCGAGCCGGGCGGACGCGTGCCGGCGTTCCTGCTCATTCCCAAGGTCGTGCTGCAGGGCCAGGCCACGCGGCCCGGCATTCTTGCGCTCATGCCGACCAACGACACCGAGGGCAACCGGCCCGTGGTGGGACTGCAGAGTCCGACCGCGAAACCCAACCGCAACTACGGCGAGGAACTCGCGCAGCGCGGCTTCGTGGTGCTCGCGCCGCCGTATCCGCATCTCTTCACCTACAAGCCGGACCTGAAGGGCCTCGGCTATCGCAGCGGCACGATGAAGGCGATTTGGGATAACATCCGCGGTCTCGACGTGCTCGCGGCGACGCCCGGCGTGTCGACCGCCGGCTTTGGTGCCGTGGGGCACTCGCTCGGCGGCCATAATTCAATCTACACGGCGGTGTTCGATGCCCGCATCAAGGCCATCGTGTCGAGCTGCGGCTTCGACTCGTATCTCGATTACTACGCCGAGAAGCAGGCGACGGTGTGGCGGCCGGGCCAGGGCTGGACGCAGGATCGTTACATGCCGGCTCTCGCCGATTACGCGGGGCGGCTGAAGGAGATTCCGTTCGATTTTCACGAGCTGATCGGCGCGCTCGCGCCCCGGGCCTTCCTCGCTTTGTCGCCGACCGGCGATGCGAACTTCAAATGGCAGAGCGTCGACCGCGTCATTGCCGCGGCACGTCCGGTGTATCAGTTGCACGGAGTCGCCGATCGCATTGCGGTCGAGCATCCCGACTGCCAGCACGACTTTCCGCCCGAGATGCGCGAGAAGGCGTACCAGTGGGTCGAACGGTTCCTCAATCAATCAGCCGCGCGCTGAGCCGGACGTCCGGCGGGCGCCAAGTTGTTATTTACGAAGCGCCGGAAGCTGCATTACTCGACCGATGCCTCTTTCACCCCTTGCCCGAATCGTCCGGACCGCGAGTGCGGCGCTGGTGCTGTTGGTCGCGATCGCGACCCAGGCGCACGCCGCCGCGGCCAAACTCAAAGTCCTGATCGTGGATGGTCAGAACAATCACGCGTGGGCCACTACCACGCCGCTGTTGAAAAAGATTCTCGAGGACACCGGCCGGTTCACGGTCGACGTGTCGACGTCACCGGCGGCCAAGCCTGCGGCCCCGCGGTTGCCGAAGGACGCGACTCCGGAACAGAAGGCGGCGCACGCGGAAAAACTGAAGACGTTTGCCGGTGCCGAAGCCGAGCATGCACGCAAGGCCGCGGGCGAGTGGGCGAAATGGCGCCCGGCGTTCTCGGCCTACGCGGTCGTCGTCTCGAACTACAACGGCGAGACCTGGCCGGAGCCGGTGCGGACGGCGTTCATGGCTTATGTGCGGGGCGGCGGTGGCTTCGTGTCGTATCACGCGGCCAACAACGCGTTCCCGGACTGGCCGGAGTACAACACGATGATCGGCCTCGGTGGGTGGGGCGGACGCACGGAAAAGTCCGGACCGTACCTGCGCCTGCGGGCCGCGGGATGGATTCACGATCCGACGGCGGGACCGGGCGGTGGCCACGGACCGCAGCATGAGTTTGTGGTCGATGTTCGCGACAACACACACCCGATCACCCGAGGCCTGCCGGCGCGGTGGCTGCACACGAAGGACGAACTTTATCACGGGCTCCGCGGACCGGCGGAAAATGTCACCGTGCTGGCGTCGGCGATTTCCGATCGCACCAAGGAGCACGAACCGATGCTGATGGTAATTCCGTACGGCAAGGGCCGCGTGTTTCACACCACGCTCGGTCACGCGGTCGAAGCGGTGAACGGCCTCGGCTTTCAGATCACGTTTGCCCGCGGCACCGAGTGGGCGGCGACGGGCGCCGTCACTCTCGCAGCGCCCAAGGCCGCCGAGTTGCCGGTGGAGCAGGCGGCGATACGGACTTTAAAGATGCCGTGAGGCGTGGGCTAGTCGGACAGAATCTACAGAATTCACGGAATGCCGCGCTCGGAGCAGTTTCGTCGATTCTGTTTATTCTGTCCAAGAGTGCGTTGAGCGGCATTACACCAAGCGCCCTTTGCCTTTGGACTTTAGCCGTGGCTACGAGCGCCAGCGAGTGGTCGTTCGGCCACTCGCTGGCGCTCGTAGCCACGATCGATCCAGAAGTCCAAAAGCAAGGAACGATTGGTATTACGCCACGAACCCGAGGTCCGGAGTGGCGAAGTTGCCAAGATTGGGAAACACGGAGGGCATCGCTTCCGGCGCGACGCCGAACCAGCGCGCAATCGTGCCGCCGAACTGGTCGAGTGACGTCGTGGGAATGAGCACCCCGCGGGAGCCGGTGTCCTCGGGGCCGCCGAGTGCGAGCGACGGAAACGTGCCGTACAGTTCTCCGCCGCGCACGGCGCCGCCCATGATGAGCTGGTGATTGCCCCAGCCGTGATCAGTGCCGCTGCCGCTCGGTTGCAGCGTGCGGCCGAATTCGCTGGCGGTGAACGTGGTCACTTTGTCCGCGATGCCCATTTCCGCCGTGGCGTTGTAGAAGGCCGCCATGCCGTCGGCGAGTTGCCGCAGGAGATCCATGTGAGCCCAGCTTTGCGCGGAATGCGTGTCGAAACCTCCAAGCGCGCAGAAAAATACCTGGCGGTTCATGCCGGTGGCGGCGCGCAGCCGGATGATTTGCGCGACCTGTTTCAATTGCTGGCCGATGCCGGTGCCGGGAAACACCGTCGCCACGCTGCCGCTGCCCAGGCCGGTGAGCATGCCGTTGAGCTCGAGTCCGTCGGCGCGCACGTCATTCGCGGCCTGTACCAGCGCGAGGCCGCTGTTGAACGTCACGATCTCCTGCAACGCCTGCACCTTGGCGGCGGCGGCGCTCGCGGGCCAGGCGGAGAGACCGTTGGCGCTGAGATCGAAACCGGGGATGAGGCTGGTGGATTGCACCACGTTGCCGGAGCAGAACAGCGCCTGGCCCGCGACCGAGATCGCCGGCGGAAAGGTCGAGGCGGCGTTCATCGCGCGCGTGGCGTCCGCGATCCGTCCTGCCCACCCGGAGCCACCGGAACCATTCGGATCCCCGGCTTGCATCGAGATCACTTGATCGGAATGGGAGAAGAGGTTGGTCGGCAGACCGACCGTCGAGCCCTGATACTGCGCGCGTGTCGTCGGGCGCACGAGCATGCCGACATTGGCCATGACCGCGAGTTTGCCCTGGGCCCAGAGGGGATGAATGGACGCGAGGCCGCCGTTGAGGCCGTACGGGGTGCCGTTGAGCGCCGAGACGGGCAGCACCTGGGTATTGCCGTCGGGCAGCGCGAGTGAGCCGCGGGCGTTGCGGTAGTTTGTCAGTTCCGGGCCGGCCAGCGGGACGATCATGTTGTGCCCGTCGTTGCCCCCGAGCATGAACACGCACACGAGGGCCTTGTAGTCGGCGGGGGCGGTTTGCGCATGGGCGTTGATCGAACCCAGCCGGCCGAGTCCGGTGGCGGCGGCCAGGAGACCAGTCTTCTGCAGAAAGCCGCGGCGGGAGAGAAGGGGCGGATGATTCATGGCGGAGCGGGCGTTGGAGTTAGTACTGCACGGCGTAGTATCCGGAAAGTGAGGTCAGATAGAGGGCGGTGCGCGCCTTGCTGACGGCGTCGCCCTGGGCGTTGATGGCGTTGGCGAGGCTCTGTCGCATCGCCGCGGGCATGCGGCCGTAAAGCAGCGTCTGGTCGACGGCGTCGATGAGCGCGACGGTGTCGCCCGCGAGCGCGACGAACGGCGTGATGTCGACCGGGAAGTCGGAGCCGGGATTCGAGAGGATCTCCCAGAAGAGATTCCCGCGCAGCACCGCCTCGGTGGGGCCGTAGATCTGAAACTCGGGGCCGACGAGCGTGGAGCGCGGGATGCGGAACAGCGGCGAGTAGAAGCCAAAGACCGACGCCGGCGCGAGCGGCGTCTGGCTCATGCGGCTGAAGGTCCACGCCTGGACATTGGTGGCCGAGATGTGGCCCCCGAGCGCGCGCAGGAACGCCATCGCGTGATACAACGGATCCTTCAGTCGGCCGCCATCGGGCGCAGCCTCGTCGGCGCGGGCCTCCGCATCGAGGAGGATGGCGCGCACCACGGCGCGCAGGTTGCCGCGCGTGCCGCCGCCGTCGTCATCAAAGACTGCGGCGATGCGCGCGACGTAGGCGGGCGTTGGATTGCTTTTCACCAGTGCGCGAATCAGGCGCGTGGCGAGAAACGGTCCGACGTTCGGGTGGTTGAACAACCAGTCGAGCGTTCCGGCCATGTCGGCGGCGGCCGTCTGCCCCGCCGGCAGCGTGATCCCGACCAGTGCCTTGGCGCTCGTATCATGATTCACCTCACGGGCGACGAGCGGTCCGGAGAAGTTCTCCCAATTGTTGTTGCCGGCGCCGGCGTAGGTCCAGCCGGTCAGCGCCAGGGCGACCTGTTGCACCGTGGCCTGGTCGTAGGCGCGAACCGGATTGCCGAGTGCGTCCAGCTGGCGCGAGCCGTCGGAATTGAGCTGGTAGAGCCCGATGGTGAACAGCTGCATCAGCTCCCGCGCGTAGTTCTCGTTGGCCGCGCTGCCGGCGGTGGGCTTGTTGCTGTTGGCGAGATCGAGGTACTTGCCCATCTGCGAGCTGGTTGAGATCTCGCCGAGCAGCGCGCGATAGTTGCCGAAGGCGTGCCGGCTCAGCATCTGCAGATAGGGCACGATCTCGTCCGGATAGATGTTCTTGTTGGCCGAGATCACGATCACCTGGCTCAAGGCGTAGGCGACGCGCTGCCGCAGTTGATCGGGTGCCTGTGAGAGCCGGTTCAGGTATTGCGACTGGACGGCACCCATGCCCATGCCGCCGGGATTTGCGATGGCCGTCTCGGGCAGGGCGAGTTGCTCGTCGATCCACGCCGGAATGCCGATGCCCTTCACGCGGGCCAGCTCGACGGGGTTCGGGCCGAACGCGGCCTGTTCCAGAAGTCGCGCTGCCGCCAGATTCCCGGTGCCCTGGCCCGTGCCGGGATCGAACGGCGCAATCGTGACGCTGGCCGTGCCGCTCGCGGCTGCACTCACTGTGCTGGTTGCGCGGATACTCACGGTCGTCGGCGCCGCGACCGTGGCCGGTGCGGTGTAGAGGCCTGCGGCGGTAATGCTCCCGGTCGCCGCGGATCCGCCGGTCACGCCATTGACGCTCCACGTGACCGTGGTGGTTGTCGTGCCCGACACGACGGCCGTAAACTGCCGGGTCCCGGCCGGCGCGACGGAGACGGACACCGGCGACACCGTGACGCTTACGACCGGCGGCGGCGGCGGTGGCAGCACCGTGACGAGCGCGGTGGCGGAGACACTGGGATTGGCCGCGCTCGTGGCGCGCACGGCGACGGCCGACGGTGGGGGAGTGGCGGGCGCCCGATAAAGCCCCGTGTTGGAAACGGTACCCACCATCGCGTTACCGCCCTCGATGTCGCTCACGAACCAGGTGACGGCGGTGTTGGTCGAACCGGAGACCGTGGCTTGAAACGTCTGGGTGTCGCCCGCGGGCACCGAAGGGCTGGCCGGGGTGATGGCGACGGTGACAGCAGGGGCCGCGGTGACCCTGAGCTGGACCGCGGAGCTCGTGGTGCCGCCGAGGCCGCCGTTGACCACCACCACGGCAACGCTGGTTCCGGCCTGCGTGCTGAGGGCGGTGCCGGTGGCGGTCAGACTCGTGGATGAAAGCACGGTGGTCGGCAGGGTGACGCCGCCAAACTTCACGACGGAACCGGCGTGGAAATTGGCGCCGTTGAGCCTTAGGGCAAACGGACCGACCGGGACCGAGGTCGGCGAGGTACTCCAGAGCTGCACGGGCGGTTGCGTGATCGTGAGCTTCACGGTGCCATACTTTTTTGGATACGCCGTGCTGGTGGCGCGAACCGAGACGGTGTTGGCCGCGGGAATGATCGCGGGTGCCTGATACAGTCCGCTGGCGGTGACCGTGCCGTAGGTGGCGTCGCCGCCATTCACGCCGTTGACCGACCACGTCACGGTGTTCGGACTGAGTGGCACATAGGCGGTCAGCTGGCGCGCCGTGCCGACCGTGACGTTGCCGCTGCTGTAGACCGTGATGTTTTGCGCCTGGGCGGCGCAGACTGAAACCGCCATGACCACGAGCCCAACGATGCGCTTCGTCATGTTGCCTTTCAATTGCAGGAGCGTCGAAAGCTCAAGCGCCCGCTGCGTAAAAGCCGGATGAATACGCTCCGCGCTGCGCGCCGGGCGCTCGCGCGTTGATCTCCTGGTGATCGCGGAAGCAGGCCGCGAATCCGGCTGAACGGAGCGCAGTCCTACTTCGCGGCGCTGATGCGGCCGGGCTGGCGTGCGCCCTGGCCGGTCCTCTGCGTGAGGGAATCGCCGAGGTCGGCACGACAGGTTTCGGCAAAGGCGAGCAGTCGCGTCACGACCTCAGGATGTTTCGCGGCGAGATCCGTCGTCTCGCCCCGATCCGCCTGCAGGTCGAACAGCAGTGGCACCGCATTCTTCTGATTTTCATACTTGGCGGGAATGCCGTCGCGGCCACCGGGTCGGCCTGCGAGCGTGCGGTACGTGTGGGGCAGGATGAGTTTCCAGCGACCGTCGCCGCTGACGACGGCCTGCAGCTCGTTTTGCGCGTACCAGATGCCGTAGCCCTCATGCGGATTCTTCGCACCGGGGCGCCGCGATAGGAGCGGCCACACGTCGCGGCCGTCAATCGGAAGGGACGGAAGCTTGGCGCCGGCGAGACCGGCGAACGTCGGCAGCAGATCAATGGTCATCAGGTAATCGTCGCTCACCGCTCCCGCCGGCAGCCGGCCGGGCCAGCGCATGAGGCACGGCACGCGCGTGCCGCCCTCCCACGAGGTGCCTTTGCCTTCGCGCAACGGGCCCGCACTGCCGGCGTGCGTGCCGTAGCTGAGCCACGGGCCGTTGTCGCTGGTGAAAATGACGAGCGTATCGCGTTCCACGCCGGCCTGGGCGAGCGCCTTCAACACTTCGCCCACGGACCAGTCGATTTCCATGATAACATCGCCATAGAGCCCGTTCGCCGACTTGCCCTTGAACTTGTCGCTCACGGCCAGGGGCACGTGCGGCATCGAATGGGCGAGGTAGAAGAAGAACGGGCGCTCCTTGTTGCGCTCGATGAAGGAGACCGCGCGCTCCGTGTACCACGTGGTGAGGTTGCGCATTTTCTCCGGCGTGATCTCCGGATCGATCACCCGGCCGTTTTCATAGAGGGGCAGCGACGGATACGTGCCGGCCTTCGCTTCCGGATGGAACGGCCACATGTCGTTGGAATACGGCAGGCCGAAGGATTCGTCGAAGCCGTTGCGATTCGGCAGGAATGGCTCGCGGTGGCCGAGGTGCCACTTGCCGGCCATGCCGGTGGCGTAGCCGCGCGCCTTGAGCAATTCGGCCATCGTCGTCTCATCGGCGTGGATACCGTGGTTCGCGTTGGGCCCGAGCGCGCCGTGGATGCCGACGCGGTTGGGATAGCAGCCGGTGAGCAGGCCGGCGCGCGAGGCCGAGCACACCGCCTGAGCGGAGTGAAAGTTGGTGAACTTCACGCCGTCGCGCGCGAGTCCGTCGAGGTGCGGCGTGCTGTAGCCCTTGGCGCCGAAGACACCCACATCACCGTAGCCCTGATCGTCGGTGAAGATCACGACGATGTTGGGCAGCCGTTCGGCGGCGAGACCAGCGACGGCGATGCTGGCGAGGAAAAGGACTGAGCGAAGGATGCGGGGCATGAGGGTGACAGGGGTTGAACCGGGAGCGCGGGCGTCCCGCCGGCAGAGTGGAAAATGTACGCTGACACGCGAAGCGCGCAATGAAACGTCCTTTCCGTAGGTTGCCGCCGCCCAATCCTCAATCCCGAACATCGAACGCCGACGGAGGTGCATCCACCTTGCCCGGCTACTCCTTCATGCCCTTCCGCTGGAGCGCAGGCAGCAGCAGGCGGCGGAGATTCTCGCGCAGGATGAGTTTTTTGTCGGCGACGGAAATATCCGCGCCGAGAATACGGCCGATCTGGGAGGAAAAACTGCGGCCGTTGACGTCGCTGCCGTAAAGGACGCGGCTCGCGCCCAGCTCCCGCACTGCCATTTCGACCTCGCCGTAAACCGGATCGCCGCCGCCCAGATCAGCGTGAATTTCCGGACGCGCCCGGATCGCGCGAATGCCCAGGGCCCAATCGCCGCCCCCGGTGTGACCGCAGACAAGCGGCACACCCGGGTGGCGCGCCGACAACTCGGCGAGCTCCATCGGCGTGGATTCCTGCGGCAGGTTGCCCTTGCCCCGCTGTTTGATCCACGTGTGCTGCAGAATGAGCGCCTTCAGCTCCGCCGCGCGCCGCACGATCGGATCGAGCTCTGGCCGATTGCAGCGCGTGCCGACCCAGAGCTTGATGCCGATCATCGGGCCGTCGGCGACGCACCGCTCGAGCTCGTCCAGACTCTCGCGGGTGTGCACGGGGTTCAGATAGACGAAACCGAACACGCGCGAACTCCATTCCTTGAGGATCGCGAGGACATCGTCGTTGCTGCGGCGGAACTGCTCCGGGGTGGGTTCGTACTGCCACGGCGGACTCATGCAGATGCAGATGCGTTCAACGCCGACGCGATCGGCGATCTTGATCAACGCCTCCATCCGCTTCGCGGGCGTGGCCCCCGGCGTGCCGACGTGGGCGTGGATGTCCCAGTAACCCAGCCGGCGAAGTTCGTCGCCGCCCCAGACGCTCGGAACCGTGTCGACGGCGTCGGCCGCGGCGGCGTTCGCGGAACCGGCGGCGAGGGTGGTGGCGGCGAGCGCCCCGGACTGGAGAAACGTGCGTCGGTTCATGAGCGGGCGAGGGCGGCAGTGGCGTGACCGTGGCGGACGGCGGTGAGTTGCGCGGCGGTGAGGTTGGACTCCTGAAGCTTGAGCAACGCCGCCTCAAAATAGAAATACGGCGCGTGCGAGCCGAAGGCGACGCGGACTTCGGGACTGCGCTGCAGCAACGTTTCGATGCCGGCGACGGATTCAAGCGTGGCGATCTCGAAGCAGGTGCCCGCCTTGATCAGCCGCTGCAGGAGCGGCGTGTTGGCGCCGAGGATACGCGAGGTGCCGTTCAGGATCATCACGCGGGCGCGGGGCGTCTTTTCCAGCAGATCGGGAAGGGGCGCGACCGAGAGAAACGGCGCGGTGAAGCCCGGATTCTGCGAACGATCGTCCTCCATGGAGGCGACGATTTGCACCAGCAGGCCGCGCTGCGCGGCGAGATCGAGGAGCCGGGCGAAGCGGGGATCGTCGAGACCGTAGCCGTGATAGCTCGGTAGAATCCGTACGCCCGGCATCCGGTGCGTCTCCTGGCAGCGGCGCAGATCGTCCTCCCAGTCGGGCAGCGCGGGATTGACCGTGCCGAATGGCATGAGGATGCCGCCGCCGTCGCGCGCGCAAGCCGTCGCGAGCCGGGCGTTCGCACCGGCGATGTCGCTGTGGAGCGCCGCATCGAAATTCCCTGTCCACGCGGCGGTCACGCCGTGTGCGCGCAGCTTGGCCACGAGCGGTACAGGTGTCTCGGCCCACGAGCGCCGGGTGGGCCAGTGCGACAGCCACGTGTTGGTGTCGATCAGGCCGGACGCGGCGGCCTGGAGCGAAACGGGGGCGAGGGGCGCCACCGCGGCGGCGGCGATCGCGTGGGTGAGAAACCGGCGTCGGTTCATGCGAGCATCTGGTAACGCCTTGGTTACTCTTGCAATCACTCTCTGCATCAGGCCGCGACGCCGCGACGATTTTGAAGGTCCGCCGCCGACGGCGGGCTTTTTCGTTGACGGAAATGCGGAATAGTAACTTTACGGTTACAAAGGGCATCCCACTTGCTCTGCCTCCGACCCACCATGACACCACGCACCCTGACTCCGCAGCTGTTTTTCCGCCGACTGGCGTTGGGCCTCGCGGCCTTTTTTTCCGCTCTGGTCGTTCCCGCGCTCGCTCAAACCTCCGGTGTCGTTGCCGGCCAGGTGCGCAACGCCTCCACCAATGCCTACCTCGACGGCGTCGTGGTTGAGGTCGAGGGCACCGGTCGCACGGTGCTCACGGATCGCGAAGGTCGTTACGAGCTGACGCTCCCCGCGGGCATGACGACGCTCGTCGCGCGTTACACGGGCCTCGAGGCGGAGAAGATCACCGTCGATGTCCGCCCGGGCGCGCGCGTGACGCAGAATTTCGCGTTGAATGCGGGCATCTACAAACTCGAGGCGTATACCGTCTCCGGTCCGCGCGAGGGCAGCGCCGCCGCCATCACCAGGCAGCGTGAAGCGCCGAATGTGAAGAACGTCGTCGCCTCGGACAGCTTCGGCAACATTGCCGACGGCAACATCGGTGACCTGCTGCAGCAGCTGCCCGGCATCACGGCCGTCTACGTCGGCGCCGATGTCCGCTCCGTGCAGATTCGCGGCATCGATGGCGCGCTCAACTCGGTCACGATGGACGGCGACCGCATCGCCAGCTCGCAGTCGGCGAACGCCGGCCGCACCTTCGAGTTCGAGCAGGCTTCGCTCAACAACATCGAAACCATCGAGGTGACCAAGGCACCGACGCCGGACATGGACGCAGACTCAATCGGCGGCAACGTCAACATCGTCTCGAAGAGCGCGTTCGACCGCAACCAGCCCCGCACCTTCAACTACTCCATCGGCGGCGTGTGGCGGCCGAAATACTATACCCGCAGCGACAACTGGCTGCGCGAACCGATCGACAACGTTGGCCCGTCGTTGAATTTCAACTACCAGGACCGGCTCGGGGCCGACAAGCGCATCGGCGTCGTGCTCACGGCCACGTATCACTCGCAGCCCGGCGGCGACACCGCGGCGCTCATGAATTACCAGGCGGCGCTGGTGGAGCCGTATTACGTGCAGAACGTCTCGGTGCCGCGTCCGGCCGGCGCGCCCCGCACCCGCCTCGCGACGGGGGCCAAGATCGACTACAAGCTGAGCGAGCACACGACGCTCACGTTCAACAGCGCCTACAACTGGTTCCATGAGACCAACGACACGCGCGCGATGCTGCTCGGCACGACGGCGAACGTCGCCAACTTCCGTCCCGGCTACACCAGTTACTTCGAGGAGGTCCTGGCCAACGCCAACTCCTCCAGCGCCATCACGCTGAGCACCGACGACAAGTCCGGCCGCACGTTCCAGTTCGTCCCGTCGGTGAAGCACCGCTTTGCCGGACTCGAGATCGACTACGGCGCGAGCTTCTCGAACTCGCAGACCTACTACGACTACTCGGCGAACGGCCGGCACTTCCAGTCCCGCCCCAAGGCCACGATCACGTACCGCCTGCCCAGCATCGGCTTCACCATCGATCGGCGCCAAAGTCTGAAGTGGCCGCAAATCGTCCAGACCGCCGGTCCCGACCTGTATAATCTGGATAACTACGGCACGCTGCTCGTCACCCAGCCGGATCGCGAAGGCGAGGACGAGATCATGACGGCGAAGCTCAACGTGAAGAAGACGCTGGATCTCGCCGCCCCGAGCTATCTCAAGCTCGGCGGCACGTTTCGCCAGCAGGATCGCCAGCTGATGAACCGCTCCCGGCGCTACAACTACGTGGGCGCGGACGGCGTGCAGAACAGTTCCGACGACAACCTCGCGCAGTTCCTCGATCCCACGCCGAAGTGGTCGGATTCCAACGCCGGTTACCGCCAGCCGCCGTGGGCGAACCCGTTTGCCGTCGCCCGCCACCAGGCGCTCCTGCCCGGTCTTTGGCGGGAGGACGTGCCGTTCGGCGTGAACGCCGCGGCCGCCGGCGATCGCGGCATCACCGAACAGGTGCTGGCCGGGTACGTGATGGGTCACACGAAACTCAATGCGTTTTCCATTCTCGGCGGCGTGCGCGTCGAGCAGACGAAGACGGACGCCGAGGGCCCGCTGCAGCTTTCCAACGGCACGGTCATCGGCCGCCAGCGTCGCGAGGGCGACTACGTCGATTTGTTTCCCGGCGTGCACTTCCGTTACGCGCCGAACCGGAATCTCCTCGCACGCCTGAGCTACTCCAACGGCATCGGCCGGCCGTCGTTCGAGAATCTCATGCCGCTCGACAGCGTCAACGAGACCGCGCAAACGGTGAACACCCGCAACGCCGCGCTGCGTCCGCAGTATTCGGATAACTTCGACGCCACCGTCGAGTATTACTTCGAGCCGGTGGGCATGCTGACCGCGAGCGTGTTCCTCAAGGAAGTGAACGACTTTCAGTTCACCGACAGCAGCCAACTCGTGCCGGCGGGCGCCGATAACGGCTTCGGTGGCCTCTATGAAGGCTACCGCATCACGACGACGCGCAACGGTGGCAGCGCGCGTTACCGTGGGTTCGAGCTGGCTTACCAGCAGCAGTTCACGTTCCTCCCGGGCTTCTGGCGCGGGTTCGGTTTCAGCGCGAACTACACGCAGCTCAGCACCAAGGGCGACTACGGTGGCGCGTCCGCCACGACGCTCGTCGCCGGCTTCGTGCCGAAGGCAGGCAACGTCGCGGTCACGTACCTCGGCCACGGCTTCAACATCCGCCTCAACGCGGTCTGGCGCGGCACGTATCTCGTCGGCAGTTCCGCCACGCCGGCGCTGCTGCGCTATTCGGAGCCGAAGTTCCAAGTCAACTTGAAGACCAAGTACTCGTATTCGCCGCGGCTCGGTTTCTTCTGCGACATCGAGAACCTGAACAAGTCGCCGATCACGGAGACGTACTTCGTCACGAAGGATCGTCCGGCCGAAACCCGCATCGTCGTCGCCAAGGTCGTGGCCGGCGTGACGGGGCGGTTCTAAGCGCGCCGCCGACGACCGTTCAACGCGTTCGCGATCGATTCCGCGGAGGGAGAAACGACGGCCACACCCCGCCGCCCTCCGCGGAGTTCTGTTTTCAGAGTGCCTCCCCGCCGTTTCACCGGCATTCTTTTCTCATGCGCCACCTCCTGTTGCTTTTTTTCGCCCTCGCCGTGAACGCGGCGGAACCGGTATCCGGCTTGCGCGTGGGTGCGGGCCGCGCCGACATCACGCCCGAAGTCGACGTGCTGAATTGGGTCACCGGCAAACCGTACGGGGCCGTCCTCGATCCCTTGTTCGTCCAGGCGATCGTGCTCGAGCAGGGCGGGGTCAAGGCGGCGATCCTGCGCTGGGACCTGGTCGACGTTTCGGAGTCGTTGCGCGACGAGGTGCGCAAGGCGATCGGCGCGGCACTTGCGATCCCGGGTGAAAACATCCTGCTCAACGCGAGTCACACCCACTCCGCGCCGTGGGCTCCCGTCTACACCGGCGGCCATCGCGGCAAGGAACGCGACACGTGGTGGGCGATCCGCCACATGCCGGCGCAGAATGAGTTTCCGCCCTTCAAGCGTTGGATGGCGCGTCTGCTGGCCGCGAGCGTGGAAGCAACCAAGGCGGCGATCGCGGCGGCGAAGCCCGTGACGGTGGCCATCGGTCGCGTCGCCGTGAACGAATATCTCTACAACCGCCGGCCGCGCGCTCCCGCGTGGGGGCTCGCCGAAACCAAGCCGGCTCCGGCGCTTGGCTACACGCATCCCGACTGGAACGCCGAAGTGCTGTACGGCGGCGCCACGTTCGGACCGATGGATCGGACATTCTCCGTCGTGACGTTTCAGGATGCGGAGAAGAAAAACGTCGCTTCGCTCTACCACGTGGCGCTGCACTCGGTTTCGATCTATCCGTCGAACCCCGGGATCTCCGCCGACTGGCCCGGCGCCGCGTCGCGCACGATCTCGTCACTGCTCGGAGGCGAGAGTCTTTTCCTGCAGGGCTGCGCGGGCGACATCACGCCCTGGCGGCGCGGCGAGGCCGCGGTGGCCACGATGGCCGGCGGGCTTGCCAGCAAGGCTCAGCTCGCGATGCGTTACGGCGTCACGCTGACCGCCGCGCCGCTCGTGGCCGGGCGCGCGACGGTGGATTTGCCGCTGACGCCGGCCGGCAAGTCCCGCGTCGGTGCCGACTCGGTGCCGGTCGAAATCCAGGTCATCGCACTCGGATCGCTGGCGTTTGTCGCCATTCCGGGTGAGCCGTTGACCGACATCGGCACCGCCATTCGCGAGCGGTCGCCGTTTCCGCAGACGCTGGTGCTGGGCTACTCCAATGGCGTCGGCGTGCACTATGTCGGCATGCCGGGCGAAAAGGTCCGGGGCGGTTACGAGATGGGCGTGGCGGGCGCGGGCACGGATGAGGCCGGTGGTTTGATTGCGGATACAGCGGTCCGGGTCCTGCGTGAGACCTACGCCCGGGTGCGGCCGGGGCAGTGAGGCACGCCGGACCTGCCGCGCAATGCGATCGCGGAGGGAAGCTGCGTTTACTTTTCCGGCCGCTTGAGCACCCAGCGAATGCCGCCGAGCAGGTGAAGCCGGTAGGTCGGGTCGTCGTAGTAGGCGATCTTGTGGCCGAGCGCGGTGTAGAACACGCGTGCGCCTTCGAACTCGTGGCACCAGGCAGCAGGTAAACGCCCCGGACCTGCTCCCTACTGTTGGATCCGCCGTGACCTCGACGTCGAAAGGGTGCGCGCGGCTGAGCTCCCGGATCGCCGCCGCACTCGCGGCGAGGTTGTCGTGGATGAAGCCCTTGCCGTTTCTCTGGTAAGCCAGGACGCGCGGGTCGGCGGCGAGCAAGGACAGCGCGCCGAGGCCCAGCCCGGCGATGGTGCGGAGTGGGGCCGTTTCATCAGGTGATCGACAAGGCGGAGGGCGTCACGAGGCGGGTTCGCACTCAGCCACTTTTTCCGCGTAGAAAGCGTCGGTGAGGAGACCTTCCTCATAGAGCAGCTTCAACTGACGCAGTCGGCCGGTGATCTGTTGCGGGGTGAACTTCGGCCGGTTCACGGGCGGTGGATTCACCTTGGCCGCGGCGGGCGCGGGCAACGGGCGGGCGACCCGCTTCGGCGCCGGCTGGATCTTCGGATCGAATACCAGCACGGCCAGGTCGAGCGCGGGAACCAAGTGCCGCCACAGGAATGCCTGCATGCGATCCTCCGCCGGCACGGCCTCGTGCTCGACGTCGCGTTCTCCGATTTTCGCGCGGCCGACGATCACGACCGGCACCGGTTGCGCCGTGGCGGCGGACGGGCCTTTCAACGTGAGCCGCGTCGTGGTTTGACCGGCGGAGAGCGTAACCGGAGCGGCGCTCAGACCGGCGGTGGGTTCGGCCAGCATCAGCTTGATCGGACCGTTGAAACCGTCCTTGCGGGCGGCGTAGATCGTGACTGTGGCGCTGGAGTTGACCGCCAGGCTGACGCTCGACGGCACGACCCGCAGCTCGAAGTCAGGCTGCGGCCCGCTGACGCGCAGCCGGTAACCATAGTCCGAACCGCCCTGGCGCGCGGTGTCACCGATGTGGATACGGTAGGTGCCGTCGGCCGGAAGGCGGGCCGTGAGATACGAGTCCGCCGCGTGGGTGTTGAGTCCGGCGGTGAGGTCTTCGCGATCATCGTTGAACGCCACGATCTTTCCAGCCGCATCGGTGAGCTTGATGACGGCGTCGAGTGGCGAATCGAGCCGGCGGGCCTGAACCTCGGCGACGACGATCTGCTTCGCCTGCCCCGTGAACTCATACACGTCCCAGTCGTCCGGGCGATCGATCCGGCCGTTGATGATCACGGGCAGTGCAATGGCCTGCGCGGAGACCGCGGCATTGTTGGGCTCGCGATCGGTGGCATCCGGGAGTTCGCCCCACGCGAAGGGCAGGGCGTTTGACTGGTAGCCCAGCCGGCTCGCGCCAAGGGCGGACGCGGAGGCGGCGGGTTCACCGGCGATCGCGGACAGTTGTGCGTCAGCTAAGTTCCAGCCGCTCATGCTCGGGGGCAATGCGGAGGCGGTTTGTCCGCCGAGGGGAAAGAGACTCGTGAGGTACGGCAGCTCGCCGACCGTGATGCGATACACGAAGTCCTCGCGACCCCGGTAAATGCCATCGCGGATTGCGATCACGTAGTCACCGTCCTGCGGCACTTCGTACAGGATGACCGGATCGGGCTTGAAGCGAAAGTCGTCGGCGTAGGCGACCTCGCGGCCCGTGGCATCCTTGAGCACCAGCACCGGTTGGAACCAGCCCGGAACCGCGTCTGCCACGAACGGAATCAACTGCCGCGCCTGCGTGGCGATCACGAGCCGCTGGCCCTTCGTGGCCTCGAAGCGGTAGCGGTTCTCCTCGCCCGAGGCGATCTGGCCGTTGAGCGTGCAGGGCAGGCCGATGCGGACCTCCGCCTCGGTGGCCGGACGTTTGCGCAACGCCGCCGCCTCCTTGCCGAGGACCTGCAGGAGCGCGGTGGCCATCGGCGGGCGCGCGTATTCCCGTAACTGGCCGACGTGAAACGGGAGCGGGTTGGAGACGCCCCGCGCCGTCACGAGTCGCAGCTCACGCGCGCCGGCGTCGGCCTCGGGTGAGACGGTCACTTCGATGAGAACCACACTCGCAATCGAAACGCAGGCGGGCGTCTGCACCCATTCGCGCGTGCGGCGTTCGACCTTCAGCTGCAATGCCCTCAGCTCAACCGCCTCGGCACTCGCGGCACCCGTCGCGGCGTCCGCGTTGACCCGCTTCAACTCCTTCAGCTGTTCGTTGAGCAGTTGAATCTCCTGGTTGTTGAGGCGGCGCAGGTACTCGACGATCCGGGCGGAAACGCCGGCACCGGTGATCGTCACGGCGTGGACGTCATCCAGATCCTGGCCGCCGAGCTTGACTTGAAACGTCGTGGCCTGCTGGCCGCCGGCCGGATAAGCGTATCCAATATACGGACGCCGCTGCGCCAGCGCGGCCGGCGCCAGCGCGAATGCGGCAAGGACGAGCGCGATCAGCGGGGCGGTGAGCTTCATGTCATGATTTCGGTTAACAACCCTCCCGACTTCGCGCCTTCCGCGGCGGCGGGCAGGACATGCGCCTCCGCGCCCATCGGGTGTGGCAGCGTCGCGGCGGCGTCGATCCCGCTCAGCGCGTAGATGCTGCCGAGCAGATCGACCGGATAAACGGGCCGATCCTTCACCTCCTCGGCGCGTTTGTCCGAGGCGCCGACGACGTGGCCGCCCTTGAATCCGCCGCCGGCGACGAGCGAGGTGAAGACGTTGCCGTAGTGATTGCGGCCGCCATTCCACGGCGGCTGCCAGTCGACCTTCGGGCCGCGACCGAATTCTCCGCAGCACCAGACGAGCGTGGTTTCAAGCAGGCCGTGGTCCTTGAGATCCTGCAGCAGCATCGCGAGGCCCTGATCGAGCTGCGGGCATTGCCGGCGCATCGTGGCGAAATGATTGCTGTGGGTGTCCCAGCCGCCCGGGTAGTTGATGACCACATACGGCACGCCGGCCTCGACCAGGCGGCGCGCGGCGAGACAGTCCTGGCCGAACGTGTGGCGGCCGTAGCGGTCGCGCAGCTCGGGCTTCTCCCGCGCCAGATCAAACACCTCGCGGCCCGGGCCCAGAATCAGCTCGTAAGCCTGCTGGCGCGCCTCCTCAGAGGCCATGACCTGCGGGTGGTCGGCGAAGGCATGACCCATCGTATCCAGTTTTCCGAGCAGCTCACGGCGGGCCTTCTGGCGGGCCTCGGTCAGGCCGCGCGAGATCACGCCTTCGACTTCAAAGCGCGGCGCGTTGGGATCGCCGCCGGTCGCGAAGGGTTTGAGTCGCGGACCGAGAAAACCCTCCTCGGAGAAACGCCCCTGCGGTTGCGTGAGCACGACGTACGGTGGAATCAGGCCTTTGTAGCCGGCGCTTTTGAAGTGGGCGAAAACGGCTCCAACACTCGGATACGCGAGCCGCTCGCCGGGCGCGTGCGCCGTCTGCATGAGGTACGCCGCGGTTTCATGGCCGTTGTTGCGGTGCGTCATGCTGCGGATCAGCGAGTACTTGTCCGCCTGCTGCGCGAGTTTGGGAAACAGTTCTCCGATCTGGATCCCGTCGACGTTCGTCGGGATCGCGTTGCGAAACTCCCCCATGTACTCGTAGCCCGAGTCCGGCTTGGGATCCCAGGTGTCGTTGTGCGACATGCCGCCCCAGAGAAAAATCTGGATGACCGATTTGGCCTTGGCCGCACGCGGCGGACGGGCGGGGAGCGTCACCGCCGGCGGTGCGCTGGTGGCGCCGGCGGCGCGGCCGTGACCCAGCAGCAGTCCGGCGGTGCTGAACACGCCGACGCGCAGGGCGTCGCGGCGCGTCATCGGCAGGCTGAGACGCAGGCCGAGCGGGGTGGCGGAGGCGCGCGGAGCCGGGGAGGAATCGTTCATGGCGGGCGGGGTTGCGCAGCGTGTGGCTAATGGTGATACAGGAACTCCGTGCTGTTGATTAGCGACCAGGCGAGATCGACCCAGTCCTCGCGGCGTTTCACGACGACGGTTTTCACCGCGGCGGCGGGCGCCGGGCCGCCGGGCTTGGCGGCGACCTGGCGCACGGGCTGGATCTGGCCGTACGCCTCGGCGATTTTCATTTCAGCCGGAGTCGGCAGCCGGGAGAGAATGGTCAGATAAAGCTCTTCAATCAGGCGCGGCGGACTGCGGCCCGAGTCGAACAGTGCCTTGAGTTTCGGACCCTGTTCCAGCTTGCGCTGAATGTGACTCGAATTGAGGAGGTGCAGCCACTGCGCCGGGATCGGCTTGTGGTCGCGTTCGCAGGCCTGCCCCGTCGCGCGCGCCGAGCGGCCGAAGAGCGCAAGGAACGGGCTCGTGATGCTGCCGTCCGCGATCGCAATCGCCGGCTGGCCTTCGGGAATGTAGGTAAACGGTTCGGGGATCGGACTGGTGTAGAGATCCGAAGAACCGGTGATCGCGTTAATCGCGTCGATCAGCACTTCCGCATCCAGCCGGCGCAGCCGGTAGCCGATGAGCGGCGCGGTGCGGTCGGTCTCCTTTTCGGTGAGCGCCGTGAGTTGATACGTCCGCGAATTCAGAATGAGCCGATGGAAGGCTCTCAGATCGTAACGCAGTCCGATCAGCGCCGACTCCAGCGCGGCCAGGACGCCGGGATCGGCGGGTGGGTTGTCCGGCCGGATGTCGTCGGGTTCGTGGATCACGCCGCGACCGAGCAGCCAAAACCAGGTGCGATTGGCGATCGCGCGCGTGAACCATGGGTTTTCCGGCGTGATCAGCCAGTCGGCAAACAAGTCGCGCGGGTCGCGCTCCGCCGGCAACGTCACCGGCGTGCCATCGGGAAACACGCCGACCGTCGGTCGCGGCCTGACCACTGCGGGTGGCGTCCCGGGGGCCGGGACGGCGGGCGGCTGGCCGATGGCGGTGATCGCGGCGCGCCCGGGCGCGAGGTTCGCCGGGGAGGAAGCGACGCCGAGCGGATCCCAGAACACGTGTTCTTCCTTCCATTCGCTGGTGGGCTTGTAGCCGATCTGCGAGAAGAACGCCGCCATGCCGTCGAGGCGAGACGCCGGCCAGGTTTCCGTCCGCGTGCCCATGAAGGTCAGCGCGACGCTGGCGGCGATGCCGTCGGGTTGGCGGTTCTGGATCGCGCGATAGAAATTGGCGGGACCGACGCGGAAGTTGCTGCCGCTCGCGGTGAGCAGGTCGCGGACAAACGCGTCGTAAGGCTGGTTCGCCGCGATCGCGGCGCGCACCCACCGGTGGTAGGCCTGCGCGGCGTTGGGCCAGAGGTTGACCGGAAACTCGGCTTTGATGCGCAGGATGTCGCTCCATTTCATCGCCCAATAGTCCGCGTATTCGGGGCGTGCCAAGAGGCGATCGATGAGCTGGCGGCGCTTGTTCGCCGTATCCGGATCCTGGATGAAGTCCCGCGCTTCCTGGGCAGTCGGGAGCGTGCCGATCACATCGAGATGCACGCGCCGCACAAACACGCCGTCCGCACACAACGCCGGCGTGACGCCCGCGCGTTCCAGCCGGCTCGCCACCGCGCGATCGATGGGTGCGGCAGGGCTGACGGGCGCGACGTCGGTCGGGCCTCCGTGTGGCGTACTCGGAACTGCGAGCGCGACGGTCGCCAGCAGACTCCCCATGACGACACCGCGGAACGCGCACGTCAGGCGGTGGGTGGGGAAGCATCGGATCACGGAAGGGGGACGGCGGGGTAACGTCATGCGCTGAGCGGCGGAGTCGCTGCGTTCGATTCTCGTCTAAACGGCAACGGGCGTCTGCGCGTTGGTTGACCAAACCAGCGCGGCGTTTGCCGTGTCGATCGTGGCTGCAGGAACCAGGTGCGCTCAACACGTGGTCGGTCGCCGCGCGGGGTCGTTCCGCACTTTTTGACAGAATGGACGGAATTGGCAGAATGAAGGCCCGGCTCGCGTGAGCTGATTTATTCTGTCCATTGTGTTCATTCTGTCGAAACCATGCCCTGAGGTGAATCCTCGCCCCTGTTGCGCAACTCCATGACCCATCCTTTTTCCGGCTCGAAACTGTGGTTCGTTCGGCTCGTTCCCCTCCTGTGGGGCGCGCTGACGTGTGCGCGCGCCGCCGCGGTGGATTTCACCCGCGAGGTGCAGCCGATCCTCGCCGAGCACTGTTTTCATTGTCACGGGCCGGACGATCAGGACCGCAAGGGCGGGCTCCGGCTCGATGTGCGCGAGTCGGCGCTAAAGGGCGGCAAGTCGGAGCTGACGGCGATTGTGCCGGGCAAGCCCGACGCCAGTGAGATCATTCTGCGCATCATCTCGACTGACGAAGAAGAGGTCATGCCGCCGCCGAAGGAGAAGAAGCCGCTGACCGCCGCCCAGAAGGACGTGCTCCGCCGCTGGGTGGCCGAGGGCGCGCCGTACGCGATGCACTGGGCGTTTGTGCCGCCGGTGAAAGCCTCGCTGCCGGCCGTTGAGGGCACCCAGGCGATCCCGCATCCGATTGATGCGCTGGTCGCGGCCAAGTTGAAATCGGCCGGGCTCACGCCCCAACCCGCGGCCGAGGCAACGACGCTCTGCCGGCGGCTCTATCTGGACTTGATCGGATTGCCGCCCTCGCCGGAAGAAGTCGCCGCGTTTGTGGCGGACGCGAAGCAGGGGCTCGCCGCAGCCGTGGACGCCCTCACACAGAAGCTCCTGGTCGACGAACGCTACGGCGAACGCTGGGCGCGCGTGTGGCTCGATGCCGCGCGTTATGCCGACAGCAACGGCTTCGAAAAGGATCTGCCGCGCGAGCAGTGGGCGTGGCGTGACTGGGTGATCGCGGCGTTGAATCGCGATCTGCCGTACGATCAGTTTGTCATCGAACAAATCGCGGGCGACCTGCTGCCCGGCCGCACGCAGGATCAGGTTGTGGCCACCGGGTTTCTGCGCAACGGCATGGTCAACGAAGAGGGCGCGATTATCCCGGAGCAGTTTCGGATCGAGGGTCTCTTTGATCGGATGGACTGCATCGGCAAGGCGACGATCGGCCTCACGCTGCAGTGCGCGCAGTGCCACACCCACAAGTTCGATCCCATTTCCCACGACGAATATTTCGGGACGCTGGCGTTTCTGAACAACACCTACGAGGCGCAGTCCTGGGTCTACACGCCGGAACAGCAGACGATGATCGCCAAGCTCCGCGCCGATCTGCAGGACGTCGACGAGCGCAGCAAGAAGGCGCTGCCGCAGTGGGCGCAGAAACTTGCCGCCTGGGAAAAGGAACTCGCCGGGCAACGCCTCGCGTGGACGCCCTTGGTCGCGACCGAGATGGGCAGCACCAGCGGGCTGAACCATCCGATCCAGCTGGCCGATCGTTCGGTGCTCACGCAGGGCCATCCTAGCACCCGTGGCGACATCTACATCATGGGCGAACCGGCGCTCGCGGGCGTCACCGGTCTGCGGCTCGAGGCGTTGTGTCACGACGATCTCGAGTTCGGCGGTCCCGGCCGCAGCAAGTACGGCACGTGGGCGATCAGCGAACTCGAGGTCACCGCGCAGAAGCCCGGCAGCGACACGTGGGAAAAGGTGGCCATGAAGCAGGCCACGGCGGATTTCTCGGAGGCGACCCGCGGGCTCGAACCAGAGTGGAACGCGGCCTTCGACAAGGATCACAAGCGGATCGTCGGTCCGGTGGCTTTCCTAATCGACGGCAACAACGACACCGCGTGGCGCGCGGATCGCGGTCCCGGCCGGCGCAACGCGCCGTCGGTCGCCGTCGTGCAGTTCGAGGAGCCGGCGCAATTTCCCGCGGGCACGAAACTGAAAGTGCTGCTGCGCATGCATCACAGCGGCGACGACAATGGCCGTCACAACACGATGCTCGGCCGGTGTCGCGTGTCGTTGACCCAGGCGCCCGACCCCAAGGTGCCGTCGGTTGACTACGGCGCGATCCTCGCGCTGGAGACGCCGGCGGAGAAACGCACGTGCGCGCAGGATGAACTCATTTACCGCGCCTGGCGCGCGGAGCGGCCCGAGGCGAAGAAGTTCAACACCGAGGCGGAGACGCTGTGGAAAAAATTCCCGGCGGCGGCGACGTCGGTGCTCCATCTCGCGGAACGCACGGGGCCGCTGGCGCGTGAAACGCATCTGCTCGAACGCGGCTCCTGGGATCGTCCGACCAAACGCGTGCCGCCCCACGTGCCCGCGGCGCTGCACCCGCTGCCGGCCGACGGCCCGCGCGACCGGCTCGCGTTTGCCCGGTGGCTGGCGGACCAGCGCTCGCCGCTCACCGCGCGCGTCGCGGTCAACCGCGTCTGGCAGGCGATCTTCGGCACCGGCATCGTCGAGACGCCGGAGGATTTCGGCACGCGCACCGCGGTGCCCGAGCACCAGGCGCTGCTCGACTGGCTGGCGGTCGACTTCATGGAGCGTGGCTGGAGCCAGAAGCAACTCGTGCGGACGATCGTGACGAGCCGCACGTACCAGCAGAGTTCCCGGAGCACGGCGGCGCAGATTGAGCGCGATCCGAACAATCGGCTCCTGTCGCGCGGACCCCGCTTCCGGGCCGAGGCCGAGGTCGTGCGCGACATTGCGCTCAGCGTATCCGGTTTGCTGACGCACAAGGTCGGCGGGCCCAGCGTCTTCCCGCCCGTGCCCGAAAACATCCTGGCCTACAACTATTCCAAGGTCACCTATTGGGACGTACCCGAGGGGCCGGAACGCTACCGGCGCAGCCTGTATCTGTTTCGCAAGCGCTCGATGCCCGATCCGATGCTGAGCGCGTTCGATGCGCCGAATGGCGATTTCTCCTGTGCGCGCCGCGTGCGTTCGAACACGCCGCTCGCCGCGCTCACCAGCCTGAACGAGCCGGTGTTCGTCGAGGCGGCGCAGGCGCTGGCCCGCCGGATTTGGCGCGAGGGCGGTGCCACCGACGAGACGCGCACTGCGTATGCGTACCGGCTGTGCACCGGACGCGCTCCGGTGAAGGCGGAGCAGGAAGCGGTGCGCGACTTGCTCGCGGCGACGCGCGAACGGCTCAAGCGCGGTGAACTCAAGGCGCTCGACATCGCCTTTGCCGCGTTTGCGAAGCCGTCCGAACTGCCGGCCGATGCCACGCCGATGGATCTTGCCGCGTGGACCGTGGCCGGACGCGTGCTGTTGAACCTCGATGAGACCCTGACGAAGAACTGAACTGACTGCCGACTTCCCATGAATTACCGCGACGACATTCGTACCCTCGAGGCCCAGCGTCTCACCCGCCGCTGGTTCCTGCGCGACTGTGGCGTCGGTCTCGCCGGCATCGCGTTGAACTCGCTGCTGACGCGCGAAGGCCGGGCCGCCCCTGTGCCCGCGCCGGCGGCGTCGAATCCGCTCGCCGTCAAGCCGCCGCATTTTCCGGCGAAGGCGAAGCGCGTGATCTACATGTTCCAGGCCGGCGCGCCGAGCCACCTGGAGCTGTTCGACCCCAAGCCCGAGCTGACGAAACGCGACGGCCAGCTGCCGCCGGCGGAGTTGCTCAAGGATTACCGGGCTGCGTTCATCAAGCCCAACTCCGCGCTGCTCGGACCGAAGTATAAGTTCTCCAAGTACGGACAGAGCGGCATGGAACTCAGCGAGCTCCTGCCGCACACGGCCAAGCTCGCGGACGACATCTGTCTCATCCGCTCGATGCAGACCGACGCCGTCAATCACGCGCCCGCGCAGATCCTGATGAACACGGGATCGCAGCAGTTCGGGCGGCCCAGCTTCGGGTCGTGGACGCTCTATGGTCTGGGCAGTCAGAGCGAAGAGCTGCCGGGTTATGTCGTGCTCACCAGCGCGAAGGGCACCAGCGGCGGCGCGAGCAATTACGGCTGCGGCTTCCTGCCCACGTCGTACGGCGGCATTCCGTTCCGCAGCACGGGTGATCCGGTGCTGTACCTGTCGAATCCCGCCGGCCTCGATGCGAAGGCGCAGCGGTCATCGCTGGACACGCTGCACCGGCTGAACGATCTCGCGCTGGCCGAGGCCGGCGATCCCGAGATCACGGCGCGCATCCAGAGCTACGAGATGGCGTACCGCCTCCAGACCAGCGCACCGGAGCTGATGGATCTTTCGCAGGAGCCGCAGGGCATTCTGGATCTCTACGGCATCACGGACGTGAAGCAGGCGAACTTTGCCCGCAACTGCCTGCTCTCGCGCCGGCTGATCGAGCGCGGCGTGCGCTTCGTGCAGCTGTTTCACGAGGCGTGGGACCAGCACGGCGATCTCACCAAGGCGATCAAGAAGAACACCGAGGACACCGACCGCGCCAGTGCGGCGCTGGTGACGGACCTCAAGCAGCGCGGCCTGCTCGACGAAACGCTCGTGGTGTGGGGCGGCGAGTTCGGCCGCACGCCGATGGTGCAGGGCGGCAACGACGGCCGGGATCATCACAACCGGTGTTTCAGCATGTGGCTCGCCGGCGGCGGCCTGAAGCGCGGCCACATTCACGGCGAAACCGACGATCTTGGTTTCAACGTCGTGCGCGATCCCGTGCACGTGCACGATCTCAACGCCACGCTGCTGCACCTGCTCGGTCTCGAGCACACGAAGCTCACGTACCGGTTTCAGGGTCGCGATTACCGTCTGACCGACGTGCACGGCAACCTCGTCCCCGGCATCATGGCGTAGGTTTCGCCGGAAGCGCCGGGCGTTTCCCGCGGGAGCGCCGGCCTCCGGCCGGCAATGGATGGTCGGAGCAGGCGGGATGCCTGCGCTCCCGGTTAACGCGCTCCCGGCGGTTGCGTTTCCTGCGCGACCTTTGCCGCGAGCGCCTTGAGGTCGAGCGCCGCACCCCTGGCCGGGAAGGGATTCTCGAGCAGCCACCAGTGTTCGGTGAAGCTCGCGCTCGCGCCCGGGGCGATGGTGTTGCGCGGGCCGATGGGCTCCAGTTCCACGGCGGGAATGTGCGCGGCCTGCGGATACCAGATGCAGCTCGTGAGCCCGGCGACCTCGCTGTAAACGCGATCCGGATACGTGGCGAAGCGCTTCACGAACGCGAGATCGTTGGGCATCTGGTAGGCGAACCAGTCCGCGTAGCTGTCGAAGCCGAGCTTCGGATACGTCGGCGGACCGAGGACCTCGAGGAAACCGTCGCGCGCCCGGATTGCGGGATCGGCCGGCCGCGGCTGGATCGCGCCCGGCGGCCCGGGCTGGTAGAGCACGTAGCCGTTGGGATATTTGCTGAGGGCCGGCGTCAGGGGCACGACGCCGATGCCGCCGTGAACGGCGAAGGTGCGGCTCCAGTGACACCAGTACTTCGTCTCGCGCGAAACGTTCCGGATGATCTGGGTGCACGCCAGGTGTGAGCTCGTCGCATCGAGCGTGAACTCCCGGATCAGTTCCACGCCGGTGGCGGGATCGGTCTGGCTGGTGAGACGAGCCGCGCGCGGGCCGGTGATCTCGGCCGTCCACGTTCCCGACCAGAGGACGTCACGGCGCGGCACAAGGTATTCGGGCCCGATGTCGAACCGGCCGGCGCTGACTTCGGGCCGGGGATTCGGCGCGCCGGCGGTCCACTTGCCCTCCTCGGGACTGAGATACAGCGCATCCTTGTTCTTCCAAGCGTAGCGCAGGACGCGTCCGCCCACGTGATGACCAAGGACGACGGTCGTGTGGGCGTTCGAGAGTTCGATGCAGTCGGGATAGTTCAGCAGCTGAACGCGGCGGGTGCCGGGCTGGTCGGCGGCAGCGGCAGACGCAGACGTAAGGGCCAGAAGCAAGAGGCCGAGGAACGGAGTGGCGAATGGGGGCATGGGGAGGAGCGTACTCTCAGCCAATGGTCGGGAAAAAGTCGATGACCGGGAAACTCTACGCAGACACTGCCGCTCGCGCGAGCGTAGGTTCGTCCGTTGACGGCGAGGGCAGCGGACGGTTCGATCGGCGGTCACACGCCTTATGCTCCGACTTTTCCTCCGGGTCTGGCTTCTCCTCGGCCTTCATGCGCAGGCATTCGCCTCACCCTACGATCATTCTTACGGAACGATGGCGCGATCGGCGGAAATGAGCCGGCAGGCTTCGTTTGATCGCTATATGAGCAGCGGGTCGCGCAACTACGGGACCGACCCTGCGGTGCTGGTCGAGCGGATCCGTCGCAGTTTCCCGCAACCCATCGAACCACCGCGGGCGACGGCTCCGGCCATTCCCAACCAGGAGACGCGGTGGGCGAATTATTGGCGGAACTACCGGGCGCCTGCTTCCAGCTACACGCGGCCGGTGGTGCAGGATACCCGTTCGCCCGCGCAAAAGCTGATTGATGCCGCGCAGAACGGAGACACGAACGCCATGTGGAACCTGGCGGTTTACTATTTCAGGGGCGTCAACGGTTGGGAGAAAAATCCGCAGGCAGGGGTGTACTGGCTCAAGACGGCGTTCGAACGTGGACGTGCCGATGCCGCCACGCGGTTGTTCTATTATTTCGACCCCGCGTGGAATCTCGGTGATGGCGACGTCAAGAAGGACGCCATTCAGGCGCTCTACTGGCTGCAGAAAGGGGCGAAGGGCGGCGATCCCGAGGCGATGACGCTTCTCGGGCAGCGGACGCTCGAGGGTGCCGGAGTCGACGTGGATGCGGTGGAAGGACTCCGGCTGCTCAAGGCGGCGCTGCAGGGCGGCGACATCAAGGCATTGATTTGGCTGAAGTGGGCTTATGAATACGGCCGCGGCGTGCCGAAGGATCTCCTCGAAGCCACCCGGTGGCAGCGGGAAAAACTGAAACGCGGCATGACCGACGTAAAGCCCGAGCTGATCCGGCTCCTGGTCGAAACGGACGACGCGCAGAACCGGCGAAACACGGCGGAGATTGTGACGCTGCTGGAGAGCGAACCGGAAAATCAGGAACTCCAGATCCTGCACGCATCGCTGATCGACACGGGTGTTCTCGGCCCGCCGGACCCGGTGAAATGCGTGGCGCTTTGCCAAACCATCATCGCCAAGAATCAGGTGGCTGGCGCGGGCGTCTATTTCATCGCCGAAGCCAAGCTGCTGCTGGCCGATCATCTCTACGAGGGGAATGGCGTCCGCAAGGATGAGCTCGCGGCGTACGCACTGTACCGCGCGGCGTTCGCGGCGCCGGGCGTGAAGTCGACGAAAAGCGGCTTCTACTATGCCTCGCTCCTCGGCGGACGCCTGAAAACGATCAAGGCAGACGGCAGCGCAGTGGCGATCGAAGAGCCCAAGACCGCGCTGCCGCTGCTCGTCGCCGCCGAGCGGGACGAGGCGTTGCCGAAAACGCTGCGCGCCGAGGCGGCATTGCTGGCCGCGCGGGCGCTGGCGAGCGATCCCTCGTTGACGAACGGCACTCCGGTCTCGGCCATCGAGAATTACCTGTATCAGGCGCAACAGTACGACCCGGAGCGGACCATCGGCATCGCATTCGGCGTGCGCCTGGGTTGGTTCGAGCCGTTTCAGAAAAGCAATGCGGCCGGCATCCTCGTTCAAGCTCCGGCATCAGTGAAAGCGGGGGGCGCGGTCACTTTCTGGCTTGCGGTCTGGCATTTCGAGGACACGGCAGGCAAGGGGCGCGACTGGGAGCGTCCAATCGACTACGTCCTGCAGCTGAAGAACTGGGACGCGCATCTTTGGCTGAGCGATCAGTTGCTGAGCGGAAAATACATTCCGAGGGATACCGTGCGCGCCGAGGAGTTGCTGCGGGCGGCGGCGACCGAAGGGCAGAACGCGCAGGCGCAAAATAATCTAGGCGTGGCGTTGTGGCGCGGCAGCCTCGGCGAAAAGAGAGTCGCGGAAGGGCTCACCTGGATGGAGCAGGCCCTCGGCAATGGATTCTGGGTCGCGGGTCGCAATCTCGCGAAGATTCATCATCTCGGACTGGATGTCCCCAAGGACGAAACGCGGGCGATCGGATTCCTGGAAAAGGCCGGGGAAGTCGGCGGCGCCGAAGCGGTGCAGCTCGTGGCGGATTCATATGAGAAGGGCGAGATCATCGGACTCGATCCGAAGGCGGCGGCCCGTTGGCGTGCAGTGGCCGCCAAGTAAGCGCAAGGCGTTCAGCTGACCGTCGAGGCGGCGACGGCGCCTCGACGGCGTCGAGCACACCGATGACGAACGGGCTGATCGGCGTGGCAAACGCGGTCGCAGGCCATTCCACGAAGCGCGCGAAGTTGAAAAGATATCCGGCCTTCACGTTGTACTCGTACACCACCGCGTCAGCGGACGCCGCGTGCACGGAGATTCCTCCCGGCCAGGCGGCCAGCAGCAACCCGGCCAGGCGAAGGCAGCCGTGGCACCTGCGGACTGTTCCGAACCAGGACATCGCTTAGAACTTCCAGGTAACCTTGCCGAAGACGCTGCGCGCCACCTCGGTCATCGAAGTCGAGACAAAGGTCGGCGCGAACTCCTGGTGAGATCCGAACAGGTTCTTTCCCACCAGTGAAATCTCCAACTGCCGGTGGGGATGCCACGCGAGCCGGAGATTCAGTGACAGGTAACTGGGAATGCGATTGTCCGCTGCGTTCACCCCAGGCGCTGACGCCCCGGTGGCGGTCACCGGGTCGACATAACTCAGCCAGCCGTCGAAATCGACCCGCCGGCTCGGTTCCATGGTGGAACGCAGCGACGCCTGGTGCCGGGGGGCCGAGAGTTTGGGCGCCGAGACCTGGCCGGTGAGCGCGTTGGCCGGCTCACGCAGATCCGCGGCGATGATGCTGACCTGACCATGGAGCCGCCACCACACGGTGGTCTGCCAGGTGGCCGCGAGCTCGCCGCCATAGGAACGGCCCTCACCCTGGTTGCTGAAGAAGCTGGCCGCGCGGACGTAATTCGGCACCTCACTCATGTCCACGGTCGTCGTGGTGCTGCGCAGCTTGTCGTAGACGTTGGCCGTCGATATTGATCAGCACGCGGCCGCCGAAGTCGCCGGGCCGGTTCACACCCCTCAAACCGGTGAAATTATAGGCGCGATCGAAGGTGACATAGAAACCGCGCACGGACTTGAGGAGGTCGCCGAGTGTGCGATAACCGAACTGCTGGATGTCCTCGCGCGTCACGATGCTGACCGCCGACGGTGCATCCGTGATCTTCTGCTCATGCTTGGACGCGCCGACGACCAGCGGGACGCGGATCGAGCCGAGCGCTTTCAGGCTCATGGATGCAAAGTCAGGTTCCACGCCCCTGCCGGCAGAAGCCGCTGCAGCGCGTGCCACCCCAGTGGACGCGACGATGGCTGCGCACAGACGCACAGCGCAGAAGCTGAAGAAGGTGAGTTTCACTTGTGTTAGATAACTCCACTATTCGTCCGTCTCATGGCGAACTGGAGTCGCTACGTGCGGAATCACCGCGAGTTACTGCGGTACGCTAGGGAAAATTAATGTCACTTTTTTCCTACAAGACTGATGCCGAAGAGTGTAAAAGTGTGCCGGCCGTTATCTTGCGCGTATTTGAAGCGCATCGATTCCCCTCCCCGACAGACGCCCCGGCATTTTCCGAAAAGCGGCGCACCGTCGTTGCGGCCATTAGAGGACGTCATCGGGTTGGCAACGAATGCGGTGTCACGGTCCGGTTTCCGCCTCGCTGGATTGCCGCGTGGGCGTCAGTCCCTCCGCCCGCAGCCGACGCTCCGGACTTGTGCCGCGGAGCGAGGGCCGTTTTCTCCGAAGACCATGATGATATGCATTGCCGTCTCCGGTCTCGATTCCTCGCAGGTTCGGCGGCTGCAGACCGCTCTGGCCGGGCACCAGCTGACGTTGATCGCGACGTTGCCGGAGAGCGCGAAACGCGCGGCAATCGCGGAGGCCGACGTGCTGTTTGGCAATGTGCCGGCGGGCTGGCTCGACGGCGCGCCGCGGCTGCAGTGGGTGCAGCTGGATTCCGCCGGCGTCGACGCGTATTTGAAAGTGAAGCCGGCGGCGGGTCGCCCGGCGGTGCAGTTGACGAATCTCAGCGGTTTCTTCGACAAGGCCGTCGCCGAGGCTGCGGTCGCCGGCATCCTTGCCTTTTATCGGCAACTGCCGCGGCTGATCGCGGCGCAGCCGCAGGCGCGTTGGGTCAAGCCGGAGGTTGAGCCGGCGATTCGCGCCCTCGACGGCAATCGAGTGCTGCTGCTCGGCGCGGGCACCATCGCGCGGCGGATCGAGCACGTCCTGCGGGCGTTCGACGCGCAGGTGCGCTGCTATGCGCGGCGGCCGCGCGCCGGCTTGTTGCACACGGCGGAGGAACTGGAGGCGGCACTCGGCGAAACTGATCTGCTGATCAACACGCTGCCGCACACGTCGGACACGGCGGGCTTCGTGAATCGCGCGCGGCTCGAGCAGCTCAAACCCGGCGCCGTCGTCGTGAATGTGGGCCGCGGTTCGACGCTCGACGAAACCGCGCTCGTCGCGCTGCTTGACCGCGGCCACTTGGGCGGAGCCGTGCTGGACGTGACGGCCGTCGAGCCGCTGCCGCCGGAAAGTCCGCTCTGGCGGCATCCCAAGGTCATCCTCACGCAACACACCGGCGGACGCTTCCCGGGCGAGGTGGATCGCAAGCTCGACGTGTTCCTGGAAAACATGAGGCGCCTTGAACGCGGCGAGCCGTTGCAGCACCTAGTCGCACCGGAGCGCGGGTACTGAGGGTCGTTCGGGAGCGGGCAGGGGACGGTATTCGGAGCGGAGCTTAACTCTTTCGCAATTCTGCCATGACCGAGGCGCGCAGGAGCCCCGCTGCTGGAGCATTCACGGTAAGGACGCACCTAGCGTGCGCCTGAATCTGATGGCGAAACGCGCGGCGGGCCCACGCGCGGAGCGTTCCGACAACGGTAACGATCGCAGGATTGCGTTTGGGGCCGGTTGTGCGCGGAAATCACGCGATGAAAATCGTGCTTCATTTCTGGGTCGTGGCGTTGGCGGTTTTCTCGACGCTCGTGCTGGCACCGGCCCGGACGGCGGCCGCGGAACCGTTCTTCTTCGTTCAGTTGAGCGACCCGCAGTTGGGCATGTTCACCGACAACAAGGATTTTGCGCAGGACGCCGCGAACTTCGAGTTCGCCGTCGCGGCGGTCAACCGGTTGCGGCCCGCGTTCGTCGTCATCACGGGCGATCTCGTGCACAAACCCGGCGACTCCGCCCAGATCACCGAGTACCGCCGGATCGTCGCGAAAATCGATCGCTCGATTCCGGTCTACAACATCGCCGGCAATCATGACGTGCAGAACGTGCCAACGCCGGAAAGCCTGCAAGCGTACACAAAGATCTTCGGCGCTGACCGGTACACGTTTCGGCACGGCGGGCTCGTCGGCATCGTGCTCAACTCGAGTGTGATTCATTCCCCCGAAAAGGCGCCGGAGCAACTCGCCGAGCAGGAACGCTGGCTGCGGACGGAGCTCACGAAGGCGCGCACCGAGGGCACGCGTCACGTCGTGGTGTTTCAGCATCACCCGTGGTTCATCCAGAGCGCTGCAGAGGCGGATCAGTATTTCAACATCCCGACCGCGCGCCGCGCCGCCTATCTGGCGCTGTTCCGGGAGTTCGGCGTGCGGTATCTGTTTTGTGGACACTATCACCGCAACGCCGAGGCGCGCGATGGCACGATTGAAAACATCACGAGCGGTCCGGTGGGCAAGCCGCTCGGCGGCGCCAAGTCCGGCATCCGCGTCGCCATCGTGCGCGACGACCGCATCGACCACCGTTACTACGAACTCGGGGAGCTGCCGGTGTCGATTGAGCTGAATCCGGCGCCGGCGAAAAAGAAGCAGTGATGGCGCTACGGTTTCGCGGCGGGTCGGAGCTGTGCCGCGAGACGATCCAGTCCGGCGAGGTTGCGCTGCAGGCCCTCCGCCGCATCGACATCAGTGCGGTGATTGAGGATGCCGACACGCCCGCGCCAGCCGCTGGCCTGGATGGTGCGCATGAGGCCGAGCTCGAGCTCGCCGTTGGCAAGCGTGACAATCTTGTCCGAACCCTTGTCACCGCCGGCGATCATGCCGTTGAGATTCACGGTATCGACGTACGGCGCCATCCGGCTCCAGCGGGCCGCAAAGTCCGTCAGGTGATCGTGGCCGTGGTGAAAATTATAAATCAGCCGCACGTTCTCGAGTCGTTCCGCGCGGAGTCGCTTAAGGATCGCGATCTGGTTGTCCGGATCGCCGAACCAGCCACCGTGATTGTAGAGTCCGACGACGCAGCCCAGCCGCGCTGCGGCCTGGACAATGGGGCGCACCCGCGCGAGTTCCCGTTCGATCCGCGCCGTTTGTTCCTCGGGCGTTGTGACGGCCTCGCCGGCGCCGGTCACCCACAGCTGCGGATGAATGCGGTGCCGCTCGATGACCTCAAGGATGCGGCGCGCGGTGTCGTCCAGTTTGGTGGGAAACCACCACGCGGTGATCTCGATGCCCCGGTCCTTCATCGCGCGCACCTCGGCGTCAAACGTCGCCACGTGCTCCGCGCGCCAGTCGTACGCGAAATGCCGGAAGCCGAGCGTGTGCAGCATCTCGGCGCGGGCCGCGGGATCGCGTTTCTTCGCATCGTAAGGGACGATGCACCACGCGAGCAGGTTCTCGCGGTCCCAGAGATCGGCCGCGAGCAGGGCGTCCGATTGCGGCGAGAGCGCGAGGGTCGCCAGCATGAGGCCGCGCAGCGCGGGCCGGAGAATCGGGGAGAAAAAATGACGCATGGGGAAGGGGCGGGGCAACGCGGACGCCTGTTTGTGCGCCCGGATCGGGCCGGAGATCAAGACTCGTCTTGCCTTGCGCCCGCCGTGCGGTTGAAACGCACCTTACTCCTATGTCCACCCCACGTCGCATCCCGTCTTTTCTGCGCGGCCTCGCGGTCGCCGTTCTTATGCTCGGCGTCGCCCGCGCCGCCACCACCCCTAACGATGCCTTCCTCGGTCGCTGGGCGCTGACCATTCAAGGCGGGGCCGCCGGCTGGCTCGAAGTGAAAAAGGAAAAGAGCTGGATCGAGGGCTCGATTCTCTGGCGCGGCGGCAGTGTGCTGCCGGTCGCGAGCGTCACGGTCGCCGACGGCACGCTCACGGTCACGCGCGTGCGCGACGTGGAGCGCAAGGACGCCGCCGGGAAGGTGCTGCTCAAGCAGACGTTCACGGAAACGCTCACCGCGCAACTCGAGGGCGACACCCTCAAGGGCGTGCAATCGGTGCCGCGCCTCAACGGGACCGGTTTCGACAAAGTCGAGTGGACGGGTAAGAAAATTCCGGCCCTGCCAGCCCGCCCGAATCTCGCGGCGGTGAAGTTCGGCGAACCGATCCCACTCTTCGACGGCAAGTCGCTCGCGGGCTGGACGCTGAAGGAGCCGGATATGAAGAGCGCGTGGTCCGTCGAGAACGGCGTCCTCGCCAATCGTCCGCCCGCGCACGTCGCCGGCCAGCCGAATGTTCGCACCGCCAATCTGCGCACCGAGCGCGAATTCGAGGACTTCAATCTCAAGCTCGAGGTGAGCGTGCCGGCCGGCAGCAACAGCGGCGTGTATCTGCGCGGCATCTACGAGGTCCAGGTGTTTGACTCGTTCGGAAAGGCGCTCGACTCGCACAACATGGGCGCGATCTACAGCCGGATTACGCCTTCGGTCGCCGCGGAAAAGCCCGCCGGCGAATGGCAGACGCTCGATATCACGCTCGTGGATCGTCACGCCACCGTCGTGCTCAATGGCCAGACCATCATCGACAATCAGCCGCTCGCGGGCTGCACCGGGGGAGCGATGTGGTCGGACCAGTTTCGTCCGGGCCCGATTTATCTGCAGGGCGATCATGGCGCGGTTTCGTATCGCAACCTGACGCTTCGTCCGGTGGTGAAGTAAGTCGGAACGCTTCGGCGCCTTCGCCTGCAGGTGCGGTCGGCGCGAGGGCGAGGACGGTGGCTTTGCGAGCGGTCGATCCGGCCGCTCGCTGGCGGTCGTAGCCACCGTTGGCGCGGCAAATTGGTTCCAAAATGGGAACACTCGCGCCCGGTTGTCGGCGGACGAAAAGGCGGCGAGTTTCAGGATTCGCGGGCGTTGATCGGTGACGCCCCCAAACCCCTGCAAACCCTGCGTGACTACCGCCATGGATTCCCTGCTCCGTCCTCGTTTCGTCTCCGCCTCTCCGTTCGTCGCCACGATGCGACGTCTCCTGCGTCGCCCCTCATTTGCCGTGGCGATTTGCTCCGCGGTGCTCGTCGGTCTCCCGCCGTCGACCCTCTCTGCGCAAACCGCCGCCACCGGTGTCGTCGAAGGCCGGGTCTTCAACGCGGCGACGGGCAACGCGCTCGTGAACGCGCGTGTTTCCCTGGAAGGGACGCAGCGAGTGGTGATCACGGATGAAGGGGGTTCGTATCGTCTCGCCGGCATGACTGCGGGCCCCGCTCGCGTTGCGGTCAGTTACCTCGGTTTGGAAACGCAGACAGTTGCCGTCAACGTGCCTGCGAGCGGCTCCGTGCGGCAGGAGTTCGAACTCACGCTGCCCGGCGCGACGCGCCGCACCGCCACCGGCGAAGTCGTGCAGCTCGATGCCTTCACCGTGGCCGTCGACCGGCAGATGAGCGCGCAGGCGATTTCGATGAACGAGCAGCGCACCGCGCCGAACATCAAGAACGTCGTCGCGATCGACGAGTTCGGCGACCGCGGCAACGAGAACATCGGCGAGTTTCTCCTCTTCCTGCCGGGCGTTTCCATCGCGACCTCGGGGTCCGAGCCGACGACCGTGTCGCTGCGCGGATTTCCCGGTGCCAACACCGGTCTCACCGTCGACGGGGGCGAGACGACCGCGACCTTCAACGGCAACAGCCGTGCGCTCGACCTGCGCGAGGTGCCGATGAACAACGTCTCCCGCGTTGAGGTCACGAAGGTGCCGACCCCGGACATGCCCGCGAGCGGGTTGGGCGGTTCGATCAATCTGATCACGCGCAGCGGGTTCGAGGCGAAGCAGCCCAAGCTCTCGGTCAACGCTTATACGATGTTTCATAATCACAACGGCTTCACCTTCGACGGCGGCCCGCGCAACGCCGACTCGACCACGAGCCCGAAGTACATCCAGCCGTCGTTCGACTTCAGCTACCTCCACCCGGTGAACCGGAACTTCGCCGTCACGATCGGTGGCTCGCGCACGTGGCGCGCCAAGCCGATGGAGACGGGGACGAAGGACACCGACGAAAGCGCCACATGGGACCTCGTGCGCCTCGTGCAGACGACCAGCCAGTGGCAGAGTCTCGCGCAGGTGTTCAAGACGGAGCAGGGGCAGATCGGTCTCGACTGGCGGATCAGTCCGACCGACACCCTGTCGGCGAGCGCACAGTATCGCAGCTACGACCTGCCGATCACGCGCAGCGTGCTGACGTTTGCCTACGGCGCCGGCGCGACGGGAACCAACACCTTCACCCAGGGCGCGGCCACGGCGGTCGGCACGGTCACGATGAACGGCAGCGGCGAAAACGTGGAGCCGATCACGCAGACCAAGCTCTACAATCTCAAATATCGGCATCGTGGAGACACGTGGCGCTGGGACGCCACGGGCGCGTTCTCGACGTCCGGCTCGAACCGCCCCGACATCGACAACGGCTATTTCAACACCACGCCCGCGACCATCGCGAACGTGGTGCTGCGCGGCGACGGCATCCCGGATTCCAGCGGCATCATTCCGACGACGTACAGTGCGACGCGCGCCGGCCAGCCGGTGGATGTGTACGACGGCGGCAATTATTCGATCACCAGCGGCAACACCAACCAGGTCGACTGGAACTCCCGCAAATACAACCTCCGCGGCGATCTCGCGCGGGATTTCCACGGACGCGTGCCGTTCTCGCTGAAAGTCGGTGCCTCGTTCGACACGATGCAGAGCGATCAGCGGCGCTATCCGAAGACATGGACGTTCCGGCCGAACGGTCTCACTGACGCCGCCTCGCGGCAGGCGAGCCGCTTCGACGTATTCGACGAAGCCTACAACGCCGAGGCGCCAACGGTGTTCGGCCGCAGGGTGCGCTGGATCAGCGGCAGCAAGCTCTACCAGCTCTACAAGCAGAACCCGACGTGGTTCGTTTCGGATGAAGCGCAGGTCTGGCAGGACTTCGTCAACCAGTCGCGCGAGCTTACGGAGCGCGTTTCCGCCGCGTACATCCGGGCCGATCTGCGCCTGCTCGACAACCGCCTCTGGCTCGTGGGCGGAGTGCGTTTCGAGCGCACCGACGACAAGGGCACCGGCCCGCTGAACGACATCAATGCCCAGTACCAGCGCAACGCGAACGGCACCTTCGTCCGCAACGCCGCGGGTCAGCGCGTGCTCATCACCACCGACACCCTGGCGCTGCGGAAACTCCGCTATCAGGAACGGGCGGCGACGTCGGATCGCAATTACAGCGGTTACTATCCCAGTCTGAACGCGAGCTACAACGTCACCGACTCGTTGATCCTGCGCGCGGCGTTTGCGAAGACCCTCGGCCGGCCGAATCTGAGTTTCATCATTCCCGGCACGACGATTTCCGATCCGGACGCCGCCAATCCCACGATCACGGTGAACAACGTCGGTCTGAAGCCCTGGACCGCGACGAGCTATGATCTCTCGCTCGAGAGCTATCAGATCAAGGACGGCTTCGGCTCGATCGGAGTGTTCCAGAAGGACATCAAGGATTTCTTCAGTTCGATCAGCACCGCAGCCACGCCCGAGTTGCTCGAGACCTATGGCTTGGAAAGCGATCCCACGTTGCTCAATTACCTGATCAACACGCGCACCAACGGCGGTGACGCGAAAATCCAGGGCATTGAGTTCAGTTACCGGCAGTCGCTGACGTTTCTGCCGCAGTGGGCCCGCGGCTTCCAGGTGTTCGTGAATGCCACCAAGCTCAACCTCGGCGGCAGCAACACGGCGGACTTCTCCGGCTACACGCCGAAGACGATCGCCGGCGGCATCAATTTCGTCCGCTCGCGCGTCGTGATCAAGGGCACCATCAGTTATCTCAGCGACGTGAGCACCGGTGCCGTGGCGGCGAACGCCACGACGCCCGCGGGCACCTTCAACTATCAGGCGAAGCGCACCCGCATCGGGCTCAACGCCCAGTACAGCCTCAGCCGGCGCTACGTGTTGTACGCGTCGGTCGTGGATCTCGGCGGTTTCGTGCAGGACCTGCAACGCTACGCGCCCGGCACGCCCGATTACGCGCGGCCGACGCGTCGGCAGGAGCTCGGCTTCTACACGAACGTCGGCGTGCGTGGGACGTTCTGATACCAATCGCTCTTTGCCTGTGGACTTTAGCCGTGGCTGCGAGCGCCAGCGAGTGGCCGTTCGGCCACTCGCTGGCGCTCGCAGCCACGATCGATCCAGAATTCCAAAAGCAAGGAGCGCAGGCGTCCCGCCTGCACTGATACGAAGCAGGCGGGACACCGGCGCTCCTGGGATACCCGACGCTCCCTGGTTACTTTCGCGGCACACCCTGGATGAACGCGCTCACGCCTTCGGTGAAATCGCGTTCGACCTCCTCGGTGAAAGGCGAGGTCCGCGGCTCGTAGCCACCGTCGCGGAATGCTTGTGCGGTCGGCAAGTAGCCGAGCCAGCCGTTCGCGTAGCCGAAATAGAAATTGTGGCGGAACGGCGAGTCGCGCCGGACGTTGAGCGCGATCTCGCAGAACAATTCGACCGGACTCGCCCACAGGACCGTGTCGTTGATCCGCGCGACGCGCACGGGAATGCGCACGAGGTCGGTGCCGCCCTGCGATTTCGCCGCGAACGCCTTCAGTTCGTCGGACCAGCCGAGGTCCTTCCGGCGCGGCGTCTCGACCCACGTTTCTCCGACCCACAGGTTGACGTCATCACCGGCGGCGCCCATCGCGCGGTTGGCCTCGAGAATTTTGTCGCCGAGCAGGACGCGGAATTCGCCGATGTGGGAGCGTGGTAGATCCTGGACCGTGTAGATCGGCGCGAGATTGCCCGCGGCGCCGTTCACGTAGAGCGTCGGCGCGCCGAGTTTCTCCTCGACGTAGGCGGCGACAACGCCCGGGCCGTCACCGCTGATCTGCAGCATCGAGCCCGCGAGCACCGTGCCGTGCATCGCGTAGTTCGCGATCAGTCCCATGGGGGAGCCGTCGGGACGCTCGAGCCGAATCAGACCGATCTGCCGGTCGGTGGGGCCGTCGGGGTTGAGGCCGAGGGAAATCTTTCCATCCACGTCGCGCGCGCGGCGGTTGATGTTGGCGCGTGACATTCCGGTGCCCATCGCGAGGCGCGCGGGGGCGAGCTGGGCGCGCGCCTGCTTGATGCCGCCGATCAGCGACGACTTGATGAACGCGCAGTAGTCGCGATCCCACGGATGATCCGAGCGACCCTTCAGCAGGATGTCGTACATGCCGGGCGGACCCACCTCGGGCGTGGAATGGCTGTGCGTCACCGTCCACCATACCTGGCGTGGCTCGATGCCGGTTTCCTTTTTCAGCTCGGCGGTGACTTCGTCGTACACCGTTGGCGAGAACAGGCAGAGGTCCGACGCGATGATGAAGAGCTGGGATTTGCCGTCGTCGAGCGCGGCGATCCGATGGAAGATGGGATCGCGGACGCCGGTTGATTTGCGCGGCCCGTAGCCCATGAGCCATTGCGGCGTGGTGGGCGTGATGTCGACTTTCACCACGGCGGCGCGAAAGGCGGCGTGCGCCGGACCGGCCAGAACAACAAGCGAGAGCAACAGGGGAAGGTAACGCATGCGGGCTCGTCTATGGCGGAGGCGCGAGGCGCGCGCAATGGCGTTGGCAGGAATGACGTGACCGCTGCGACGGTCAGTTTCGACGGCACTCCGGGCTCGCTTCGGCTGCCGCTGGAGAAATTCTGTTCTCAGACAAGCACGTAACCGTCTCCGCGTCTCGCACCCCATGAATTCTCCCTGGCCCCACCGTCTTCGCGCACTGCTGCCTATCGTCATTCTGTCCGGGCTCCAGTCAGTCGTGCTCACGGCGGCTCCCGCGACTCGCCCGTCATCGCCGACGCCCAACATCATCGTGTTGCTCGCGGACGACATGGGCTACGGTGATCCTCGTTGCTACAATCCCGCGTCGAAGATTCCCACGCCGAACATGGATCGCATGGCAGCGGAGGGCCTGCGTTTCACCGATGCGCACACGCCGGCGGCGGTGTGCACACCGACGCGCTATGGCACGCTCACGGGACGCTATTCCTGGCGCACGCGGTTGAAGAACATGGTGCTCTGGAGCGAATACGAGGAGCCGCTGATCGATCCGCAGCGTGAGACGATCGCACGGCTGCTGCAGCGCACGGGTTATCGCACCGCGGCGATTGGTAAATGGCATCTCGGTTTGAATTTCGCCCAGCCCGGCGGCGGCTTCGTCCGCGGGAAGACCAACCACATGAACGGCGCCGGCGGCACGCGCGCGGTCGATCTCGCGCAGCCGATTCAGGGCGGACCGCTCGAGCTGGGATTCAACGAGAGCTTCATCCTGCCGGGTGGCATCAATCTCGAACCGCACTTCTACATCGAAGGCGATCGTGCGGTGGGCAAGCCCACGGTCTGGCGCGCCGCCGCTGCGCCCACGCGTCCGGGCACGTCGGGCCTCGAGGTGCACGAAGGCTGGATGGCGGAAGGGTGGAGCGACGAGGACGTCGGCCCCACGCTTACGGAAAAGGCGCTGCGCTTCATCACCGCGCACGCCGCCGCGCGCACGCCGTTCTTTCTCTACTTCGCGTCGCAGGCACCGCACCGCAACTGCACGCCGCCGGCGTTTGCCCGCGGGAAGAGTCAGGCCGGCGTGCGCGGCGACATGGTCTACGAGTTCGACTGGAGCCTGGGTCGTATCCTCGCGAAGCTCGACGAACTCGGCATTGCTGAAAACACGATCGTGATCGTAACGAGTGACAATGGCGCGGTGCCGAAGAGCGATGAGGGCGACGACTTCGGGCACAAATCGAACGGCGAGCTGCGTGGATCGAAAGGCGGACTTTTCGAAGGCGGACACCGCGTGCCGTTTCTCGTGCGCTGGCCGGGGCAGGCTCCGGCGGGCCGGACCAACGGATCGCTGGTCGTGTTGACCGATCTGATGGCGACGCTGGCGAGCCTCGTCGGAACGTCGCTGCCGCCGGGCGCGGGGCCCGATAGTTTCAATGTGTTGCCGGCGCTGCGCGGGGAGACCATGGACGCGTCGGCGCGTCCCGCCGTTGTGCTGCATTCAGGCTCCGGTCTCTTCGCGATTCGTCGCGGACCGTGGAAGCTGAGTTTCGACGCCAAGATGAAACCCGTGCAGCTCGTCCACCTGGACCGCGATCCGCAGGAAGCGACCAACGAGATCGCGCGTGAGCCGGCCCTCGTGGCGCAGCTCCAGGCCGAGCTGGAGCGGATTCGCAACGCGAAGTCCTGAGCAAACAGGTTCCGTCGTCGGTCGTTCTTCGTTTCGATTTCTCTCTCCATGGCAATCTCCTCCCGCCAAGCTTCGGGTCTCATCCCCACGTTCCCCCTTTGCTCATGAACATCCCGAAATTTCTCCTGCTGCTCGCGACGTCGGTTGGCCTGGCCGTCACGGCCGGCGCCGCTCCGGAAACGCTCATCTACAAGCAGGCCGGCGACCGCGGCCTGAAGTTGCTGGTTGAAAAACCGGCCGACTGGAAGGCGTCGGATCGCCGACCGGCGATCGTGTTCTTCTTTGGTGGCGGCTGGGTGGGCGGAAGCCCGGCGCAGTTCGCGAAGCAGAGCGAGTATCTCGCCACGCGCGGCATGGTGGGGATTCGCGTCGAGTACCGCACGATCGCCAAGGGCGAAAAGGGGCCGCCGGTGGTCTGCTGTCAGGATGCCAAATCCGCGCTCCGTTACGTGCGTGCGCACGCGGCGGAGCTGGGCATCGATCCGCGACGGATTGCGGGCGCGGGTGGGTCGGCCGGCGGACATCTTGCAGCCTTCACCGCGCTGGTCGACGGCCAGGACGATCCGGCCGACGATCGCGCCGTGTCCTGCCGGCCCGACGCGTTGGTGCTGTTCAATCCCGTGTTCGACAACGGCCCGGGCCAGTGGGGCCACGAGCGGGTCGGCGAGCGTTTCCGCGAGTTTTCCCCGGCGCACAACATCACGAAAGCGGCACCGCCCAGCATCGTTTTTCTCGGCGACGAGGATAAACTGATTGCGGTCAAAGTGCTGGAGGAGTTTGCCGCGGCCATGAAGCGCGTCGGCGTGCGCTGCGATACCCACGTCTATCCGAAGGCGGCCCACGGTTTCTTCAACAAGGACCCGCACCTCACGCTCACCCTCATCGAAGCGGACAAATTCCTGGCGTCGCTCGGTTGGTTGAAAGGTCCGCCAACGCTCACCGCGCCGGCGGCCCCTTGACGCACGAGGACGCGGCGCTCCATCGCGGGTGATTTCCCGTGCTCTCCCGTTGACGCTGGCGGCCGAATGAATACCGATGGACGTTCGATCGTTCATGCGGCTTTCCCCGATTCCCTTTCTCCTCGTCCTGGCGTTTGTCGGCCCGCTCGGGCTGCAGGGCGCAAGTGCGCCTGATTTCAACCGCGACATCCGGCCGATTCTTTCGGACAAGTGTTTTCGCTGTCACGGTCCGGACGACGAGAATCGCAAAGGTGGCGAGAAAGGCCTGCGCCTTGATACGGCGGAAGGCGCGCGCACGGATCTGGGCGGCGGTGGTTTTGCGATCGTGCCCGGCAGTCTCGAAAAGAGCGAACTGCTCACGCGCATCACCACGACGGACGACGAGGACATCATGCCGCCGCGCAAGACCGGCAAGAGCTTGTCGGCGGCGGAAGTCGAACTGCTGCGGCAGTGGATCGCGAGCGGCGCCAGTTACGCGCGTCACTGGGCTTACGAAAAGCCGGTGCGCGCGAGCGTGCCGGTGGTGAAGGATGCGGCCTGGGCGCGCGGTGACGTCGATCGCTTCATTCTGGCGCGGCTGGAAAAGGAAGGACTGCGGCCGCAACCGGAAGCCAACCGTCCCACGATCGCCCGCCGCGTTGCGCTCGATCTGACCGGCCTCCCGCCGAGCCTCGCGGAGGTGGAGGCGTTTGTCGCGGATCGCAGACCGGATGCCTACGAACGTTTTGTGGACCAGCAGCTCGCGAAGCCGGCCTACGGCGAACACTGGGCGCGCGCGTGGCTCGACCTTGCGCGTTACGCGGACTCGAAGGGCTATGCCGACGACCAGCCGCGGAGCATCTGGGCGTACCGGGATTATGTGATCAACGCGCTGAATCAGGATCTGCCGTTTGATCAGTTCACGGTCGAGCAGCTCGCGGGCGATCTGCTGCCGAATCCGACGCAGGCACAGCTGTTTGCCACCGGCTTTCATCGCAACACGATGAACAACACCGAGGGCGGCACGGACGACGAGGAGTTCCGTTCGGTCGCGGTGGTCGACCGCGTCAACACCACGATGGCGGTGTGGATGGGCACCTCGATGGCGTGCGCGCAGTGTCACACGCACAAATACGATCCGCTCACGCAGAAGGAATACTTCCAGCTCTACGCGATTTTCAACCAGTCGGAGGACGCCGATCGCAATGACGAGTCGCCTTTCCTCGAGTTCTTTACCGAGGAGCAGAAGCAGCAGAAGGCGGCGTGGGAGGCCGAGGTGGCCGCGTTGGAAAAGACGTTTGCCGCCGTCCGCAGCGCGCATGTCGCCGCCGCGGCGAAATGGACGCGGGCGTTTCCGGCGCGGCTGGCGTGGCAGCCGGCCAAACCCGTGGCGGCGAAGTCCGTCGGTGGCGCGGCGGTGCGCGTTGACGCGGATGGGGCTGTATTCGTGGAACCTGGACAGAAGACCGACACGACCACGGTCGAGCTGGCGGTGACGCCGGGTGAAGCGGTGACGGCGTTCCGGATCGAATCGCTGCCGCACGCCACGCTGCCGGGCCAGGGCGCGGGCGGTGCGGGTGGAAACTTTGTCGTCACGCGCGTGCGGGCCGGCGTGAAGCCGTCCGAGCCGTTCCGGCGGGCGCGTTTCGTACGGATCGAATCGCCCGGCAAGGCGCGCATGCTGTCGCTCGCCGAGGTCGAGGTGTTCAGTGCCGGACAGAACATCGCGAAGGCCGGCGTGGCGCGGCAGGCCTCGACCGCCGAGAACGCTGCGGCTGCACGCGCGATCGACGGCCGGACCGATGGTGATTTTCTCAACGGCTCCGTCAGCCAGACCGTCGTCGGCGATGATCCCTGGTGGGAACTCGATCTCGGACAGACGCTGCCGCTTGAACGCGTCGTGGTTTGGGGCCGGCGCGGCGAGGAAGGCACGCCGGCCGGGTTGCGCGTCGTGGTGCTCGATGAGAACCGGCAGCCGGTGTTCGAGCGCGTCACGCGCGAGGCACCGCGGCCGACGAACGCGATCGCGTTGAGTGATCCGCGGGACATCAAGCTGCTGCGCGCCACGGCCGACTACTCGCAGCCCAACTTCGATGCCGGGGCCGTGGTGTCGGACGCCGAACCGCGTCGCGCGGGACGGGGCAAACAGGTCGCGCCGAAAAAGGGCTGGGCGGTCAACGGCGCGAAGCAGCAGGCGCACACGCTCGCGGTGCAGCCGGAAACGCCGCTCACGCTCAACGCCGGCGAGACGCTTGTCATTACGATCGAGCAGCAGTCGGCGACCGCGAAGGCGACGCTCAATCATTTCAGGATCGCGCTCACCGCCGATGCGCGTGCCGGCGAACAAATCCGCACGCCCGCGGCCGTGCTCGCAGTGGTGCAGAAACCCGAGACGGAGCGGACTCCGGCCGAAGGCGATCGGCTGCTCGACTATTATCTTCGTGAGGTGGCGCCCGAACTGCAGACCGAACGGAAACGGCTCGCGGGGCTGCAGAAGTCCCTGGACGAACAGATGCCGCAGACGTCGCCCATCATGCGCGAGCTCGCCGCGGACAAGCAGCGCGTCACACATGTGCAACTGCGCGGCAGCCATCTTGCGCTCGGCGAGGAAGTGACCGGCGGCGTGCCCGCGGCTTTCCCGCCGCTCCCCGCGGGGGCACCGGTCAATCGGCTCACGCTGGCCCGGTGGCTCGTCGATCCGGAAAATCCGCTGACGGCGCGCGTGCAGGCGAACCGCCTATGGGAGGCGATTTTCGGCATCGGTCTGGTCCGCACCACCGAGGAATTCGGTTCGCAAGGCGAGCCCCCGACGCATCCGGAATTGCTGGACTGGCTTGCGCTCGATCTGGTCGAGAACAAGTGGGGCATGAAACGTTTTCTGCGGCGGCTGGTGACATCCGCGGCGTATCGGCAGAGTTCGAAGGTTACGCCCGACGCGCTGTCCGTTGATCCCGAGAACCGGCTGGTGTCGCGCGGCCCGCGCTTCCGGCTCGGTGCCGAGACGGTGCGCGATCAGGCGCTCGCGGTGAGTGGGTTGCTGAGCGGGAAGACGCTCGGCCCCTCGACCCGGCCGTTCCAGCCGGCGTTTGATCTGCGCGCGGCGTTCGGTGGCGTGCTCGACTGGAAAACCAGCGAAGGCGAGGACCGTTATCGTCGGGGTGTGTACACGGAATGGCGGCGGAGCAGCCCGTATCCATCAATGGTGACCTTTGACGCGCCGAATCGCGAAGTGTGCACGCTGCGGCGCAATCGCACGAACACGCCACTGCAGGCGCTCGTGACGTTGAACGATCCCGTTTACGTGGAGGCGGCGCAAGCGCTCGCACGCGTGATTGGACACGGCAGTGCGTCGGTTGATGACAAGCTGCGCGACGGTTTCCGTCGCGTGCTTGGCCGCGTGCCGTCCCGCGCGGAGGTGCAACCCCTCGCGACGATGTACCGCCATGCGCTCGCGACGTACACGCGCGACACCGAGCAGGCCGCCGCATTGATCGCCAATCCGGTCAACCCGCCGCCCGCGACCTTCGTGCCGGCGGAGCTGGCGGCGTGGACGACCGTGGCCAACGTGCTGCTGAATCTCGACGAAACGCTGATGAAGCCGTGAGTTGCCGCCCATGAATCTCCGTCTCCAACAGATCCAACATCAGACCCGCCGCCAGTTCCTGCGCAACGTCGGGCAGTTCAGCCTCGGCGCCATTGCGATGGAGGCGTTGCGAGCGACGCCGCTCGGCGCGGCAACGGCCGGAGCAGCGGAACTCAATCCCTTCGCCGTGCGGCCCCCGCACTTTGCGCCGAAGGTGAAGCGGGTGATCTATCTGCACATGTCGGGCGGTCCGCCGCATCTCGACCTGTTCGACTACAAGCCGGAGCTGGTGAAACGCGACGGCGAGTTCGCGCCCGATGCGTTCGTGAAGGGCAAGAAATTCGCCTTCACCAGCGGCACGCCGAAACTCATGGGCACGCCGCGCACCTTTGCCCAGTACGGCAAGGGTGGTATCTGGATGTCGGATGCGATTCCGCATTTCCAGTCCATCGCGGACGAACTGTGCGTCATCAAGTCGATGAACAGCGATCAGTTCAATCACACGCCCGCCGAGCTGCTGCTGTTCACCGGCTCGCCCCGCGGCGGCCGGCCGTCGATGGGATCATGGGTCACGTACGGACTCGGTTCCGAGAACCAGAATCTGCCGGGCTTTGTCGTCCTGATCAGCAGTGGCACGCAGCCAAGCGCGGGCCAGAGCGCGTGGGGCACGGGTTTTTTGCCGTCAGTGTTTCAGGGCGTGCAGTGCCGCTCGAAGGGCGATCCCGTCCTGTACGTGAGCGATCCGCCCGGCATGGATCGCGCGATGCGTCGCCAGACGCTGGATGCGATGCGGGCGTTGAACGAACTGCAGGCGGCGGAGCTCGGCCACCCCGAGACGGCCACGCGCATCTCGCAGTACGAACTGGCGTTTCGCATGCAGGCGAGCGTGCCAGAGGTCATGGATATTGCCCGCGAGCCGGCGTCGGTGCTCGAGGCCTACGGTGCGAAGCCCGGCGAGGCCAGCTTCGCCAACAACTGCCTGCTCGGCCGGCGGCTGCTGGAGCAGGGCGTGCGGTTCGTCCAGCTGTTCGACTGGGGCTGGGACTTCCACGGCACGAGTCCGCGCGAGGACATTCGCGACGGTCTCACGACGAAGATGGCGCGGACGGACAAACCGGTGACGGCGTTGATTCGCGATTTGCGGCAGCGCGGGCTGCTCGACGACACCCTCGTCGTGTGGGGCGGCGAGTTTGGACGCACGCCGTTCCGCGAAGGTCGCACCTCGGGGAGTGACGTGCTCGGGCGTGACCATTTTCCGGATGCGTTTTCACTTTTTCTCGCCGGCGGCGGCGTGAAGCCGGGCTTCAGCTACGGTCAAACGGATGAGCTCGGCTTCGGCATCGTGGAGAACAAGGTGCACGTGCACGATCTGCAGGCGACCATCCTGCACCTCCTCGGCTTCGATCACACTGCGCTGACCTTCCGCTTCCAGGGCCGCGACTTCCGGCTGACCGATGTGCACGGCCACGTGGTGAAGGATATTCTCGCCTGATCTCGGCCTGCGGCCCAGCGAGTGATACCAATCGCTCTTTGCGTTTGGACTTTAGCCGTGGCTACGAGCGCCAGCGAGTGGCCGAACGACCACTCGCTGGCGCTCGTAGCCACGATCGATCCAGAAGTCCAAAAGCAAGCAGCGATTGGTATGAGGAGTTGAGTGATGAGAGTTGAGAGCTGAGGGACCGGACAGAGCTTTCGCGAAGCACGCACGTTTCGCCGATGGCGTTACCGATCGCTCCCATCAATTTTGACCGCAGATGGCGCGGATGGCTACACGATCTTGTCCAACATTCTCAAATACGCCGCGTAGATCGAGATGACGTGATAGGCGACGGTGCCGGCGACGGCGACGAAGAGGACGGCGGGGTAGAGCAGGGTGGCGAACGCCAGCGCGCGGTTGGCGGCGTCCTGATATTGCGCGGTGAGTTTGTGCAGATTGGCTTCGAGGTGACCGGTGTCCTCGCCGGAGCGATACAGCCCGACGAACTCCGGTGGAAAACACGCCCACGCGCCCAGCTTCCGACCGGGGGCGGCGCCGCCCGCGATGACAGTTTCCATGGCTGCGGCCGCGGCCATCAAGTCCGTTGAGCGCGTGACCAGTCCGGCGGCGGCCCAAGCCTGGCCGATCGGCACACCCGCCTCGAGGAAGTTGGCGAGACCGAAACAAAAATCAGCCAGCGCCTGAAAACGCACGTAGCCGCGCAAACCGGGCAGCAGGCGCGCGAGCCGGCTCAGCACCGGGCTGCCGCGTCGCGCCATAATCCAGAAAATGCCGCCAACGGCCCAAAGTGGAATGATCGTCCGCAGCACGCCGCGGACGTACGCCGTCGTGCTCCACTGGAATCCCTTCTCCCAGTCGATCATTCCCATCACGGGCAGCAGCAGCAGGCCGAAGTGAAGAATGCCGAGTGGATAAAGGCAGGCGAGGGCGAGCCGGAGTTTGGCGGCCCCAATCTCGGCGTGGCGGGCGGACAGGTTGTCCAGCGTCCGTGGCATGCGGCCGGCGCCTGCCGCGGCGGAAAGCGCCAGCACATCCGCGAGCGGCAGCCACGCGCCCGCCGCTCGCAGCGCGTCGTCGGTCGACCCTCCGCGCTCAATCGTCGTCGCCATCTGCTCGAGTCCCGCCGCGGGTGCACCGGTGCCGCGTGAGGCACGGATCGCATCGGCGAGCGGCAGGCCGGCTTCGAGTTGCTGCGCGAGCTGACGATACCAGGCCGAAAGTTTGCGGTGACCGAGGGGCATGGGCGTGGTGGGAGGGAACACGGTTGCCGCGACGATACGACTGCGAAGTGCGGCCGCGCTTTTGCCTTTCCGTCGGGGGGCGAGCCGCAAGACTGCGCGCATGAATGCCCTCAATCGCCGTCAATTCCTCGGTGCCGCCGCGCTCGGAGCCGCAGCCCTATCGCCCTTGCGAGCCGGCGGAGCGGAAACCCCGGCCCCGGCGACGTCGGCCAGGCGCAAGGTGAAGCTCGGCGTGATCGGCTGTGGCTGGTGGGGCATGGTGGACGTCAAGGCTGCGTTCAAGGCCGGTGGCGTTGAGGTGGTCGCGCTGTGCGACATCGACAGCGAGAACCTCGCGAAGAGTGCCGCCGAGGTGGAGCAGTTGCAGGGCTCGAAGCCCAAGACGTACAAGCTGTACGAGGACATGCTCGGCGCGCCGGGCCTCGAGGCGGTCATCATTGCCACGCCGCCGCACTGGCACGCGTTGCAGCTGATCGCCGCGGTTGGACGCGGGCTGGATGTTTACTGCGAGAAGCCGCTGTTCTACGACGTGCGCGAAGGTCGCGCGATGGTCGACGCCGTCGCGAAGAGCGGCCGCATCGTGCAGGTGGGATTCCAGCGGCGGAAAAGCGCGGCGTATCCGGCGGTCCGGCAGTTCATCAACGACGGCCACCTCGGCCGGGTCGTGCAGGCCGAGGCCCAGATTCACTTCACCGCGGGACTGGCGGACCCGACCGCGCAGCCGCCGCCGGCGTCGCTCGACTGGGAGCTGTGGTGCGGTCCGGGCCCGAAAATCCCGTACAGCGCGCAGGTCGGACACCGCAACTGGCGCTTGGAAAAAACCAGCGGACAGGGCCATCTCTTCGACTGGGGCATCCATCTGATCGACGCGACGCGGACGATTCTCGGCGAAACGGCGCCGAAGTGGGTCACGGCGACCGGCGGACTCTACCAGCTCAAGGGACGCATCACGACGCCGGATACGCTGGCGGTGCACTTCGAGTTCGAGCGCTGCCCGGTCACCTGGCGTCACCGGCTGTGGGGCGCGGAGGAGTTCACCCCGGAGACCAACAACGGGATCTTCTTCTATGGCGAGAAGGGCACGGTGTTTGTCGCGGATCAGAAATGGATCTTCACGCCGAAGGGAAAGAGCGCCGAACGCGTGGTGCACGAACCCAAGGCCGACATGGGCACGCTGCACCTGGCGGAGTTCCTGGACTGTGTGCGGCTCCGCAAACCCGCGAGCTGCACCGTGGCCGACGCCCATCTCTCCACGACGGCCGTGAAGCTGGCGATGATCGCCTACGAGACCGGTGCCCGCATTCACTGGGACGCGGCAACCGAGCAGATCACCGGGCAGCCTGAGGCGGCGGCATTGCTGCAGCGCGCCTATCGCGCGCCGTGGCAGCACCCGTACCGGGCATGAGCCGCCTTTCGCGCCGACTCCCGTTTCCGCTGCCGCGCGCGGCCGCGAAGTGGATCCTTGGGCTCAACCTCGCCGTCGGCGCCGTGCTCGGCGGCTGGTTTCTGTTTCAACCCGCCGCGCGCCAGGAAGAGGTGCGGCGGCTCGTGGGCAACGCCTTCGAGCGCGACAAGCGCGTCACGGTCCTCGATGTCGCCTGGGATGTCTGGCAGCTGTACTATGCCGACACCGCCAGCGGGCGGATCGCGACGGGCGACAAGACAATCGTGTATGGCGGCGTGCCGCGCGCCTATACCACCACGGCAGGGGCCGCTTCGCTCCGCGTGTTGGCCAACCAGGCCTACGTTGTGGGATACCACGATGGCCTCGGCAATCCGCTGTGGGCCGCGTACCGGGTGCAGGACATGGACCGTATTCCGACGCCCGCGGCGCGGCCGGAGAAGTTCGAGGTCGACCGCCGCACCGCGGCGCGGATCACCCCCGACGTGTATGCAGGCAGTGGTTACGACCGCGGCCACCTCGCGCCGAACTACGCCATCGCCACGCGGCACGGCAAGGCGGCGCAGCGCGAAACGTTCCTGATGTCGAACGTGTCGCCGCAGCTGCACGCGATGAACGCCGGCGTGTGGCGCGAACTCGAGCAGCGGATCGCGACCAGTTATCCGGCCCGCTATGGCGAGGTGTGGGTGCTGACCGGTCCGGTGTTTGGCGCGCAGCCCCGGCGTCTGCGCGGCAGCGTGGCGGTGCCGGAGGCCTTCTACCTGATCGTGATAGACGAGAACGAAGGCAAACTGCGCACGCTGGCGCTGATTGTGCCGCAGGAGGCGCCGCCGGAGGGATCGCCTGATCGTTACCTGACCAGCATTGCGGAGATTCAACGCCGGACCGGCCTGGATTTTCTCGCGGAGCTTGAGGACGACGCCGAACGCGCGATCGAGGCGCAGCGCGCGACGCGGCTCTGGTAAACCCAGCCGCCGCCCGCACCGGGGGCTGAACTTCGCCGTGGCATTCCCCGGTGGATCGCCGCAGGCTCCGGCCCATTCGAACCCATTATCCAGCAGCCTGCACGTTTCCCGGTCACTGGCCGATCGTGGACGGCGTCATGGAGGTGAAGCCATGAGCCCCTTTCCCACGCTGCGCGCCGTCCTGATTCTGACCATGGGCGGCGTCATGCTGTCCGCACCGGCGCGGGCCGGCATCCTCGATTGGATCTTTCCCAAGCACGACGTGCAGGTGATTGCCGTGACGGATACGACGCCGGTGGGTGCGTTGCGTCGGGCGGTGACGCCGGCGAATCCCGCGTACTACGTCGCGATCAGCGCCGGTTACCGGGACTTCGGCGGCATCATTGCCGGGGAAAAGGTGCCGCCGAAGGAGGAGGTCTTCAAGACCATCGGCAAGGTCCTCGCCAAGCAGGGCTACCTGCCTGCGACCGATCAACATCCGCCGTCGCTGTTGCTGTTCTGGACCTGGGGGACGATGAACACGGACCGGATGTATTCGGGAAATCCGGACGACATGGAGGGGCAGCAGGTGAACCGCCGCCAGCTGCTGCGCTTCATGGGCGCGTACAAGGTGGGTTTGATTTCGAAGGAGCCGGATCCGTTCAACCAGGACATGCTGCAGGGCGTGCTGTTTCGGGACGCGGACCAGGAGATGATATCCAATCTGGCGACCGAGGATCTCTATGTGGCGGCGATCTCCGCGTACGATTACAGTGCGGCAGCTCGGAAAGAGAAGACGCTCCTGTGGACGACGAAGATCAGCTGTCCGTCGCGCGGGCTGGCGATGCGGGAGACGCTGCCGGCGATGCTGGCGCTCGCGGGGCCGCACATCGGGCGGGAGACAGTAAAGCCGGTGTCGCTCAAGGCCACGGAGACCTTCAAGACCGAGGTGAAGATCGGCGACCCGACGGTGGTTGAATACATGGACAAGACGCCGCTGCCCGTGGTCGACATGCCGGCGACACCGAAAGCGGCGCCGGCGGCGAAGCAGCCGAAAAAGAAATAATACCAATCGCTTTTTGCCTTTGGACTTTAGCCGTGGCTACGAGCGCCAGCGAGTGGTCGTTCGGCCACTCGCTGGCGCTCGTAGCCACGATCGATCCAGAGGTCCAAACGCAAGCAGCGATTGGTATAAGGCGTGGCTGGAACGTCGTGAGCCGACGTAAGGGCGCGCCTTGTGCGCGCCCGTGATCGAATCGAAGAAACTGCGACTTCGAATCCTACTTCGCCGCCGCCTCAGCGTGCAGGGCTTTCAGCAAGCGCACGGCCGCATCGACGATCATCTCGCCTGAACCTTCCGCGCAGCGCGCGCTGATCGGCTCGTAGTTGCCCTCGGCGTACGCGCGCTTCGTCGGGATGTAACCGATGCTGCCGTTGGCCAGCTCGGCGATGATCGTGTGCTTGAACGGCGAGGCGGCTTTGATCGCGAGGCCGAGCTCGACAAAAATTTCACCCGGCAGGCCGACCCAGGCGAGATCGCGGCCGAGCGAGATGACCTGCACCTCGACGTCCTGCGGCTGGCCGTTGCGGCCGTAGACGTCGAGCACCTTGAACGCCCAGACCTTTTCCAGAAACGTCGGATCCTTCGGGCTGCCGATGCGCGTGGCAAACGCGCGCGCCTTCTCGACCTCGCCCGGCGCGAGCACGGGCAGGGGCAACGGCACCAGCTCGTGCCGGAACGCGGGCCGTGCGGTCGCGACCGGCTCGAGCCGCGCGTAGGTCTTGAGCACCTCGCCGGCGAGGATGGTGCCGATGCGTGTCGCCTCCACGTGTCCCTTTTGCGGCGCCTTGATCCCGGTGTTGACGTGGTTGATGTCGCCGGCGCAACCGATGGTGAACACCGTCAGCATGTCGGGGGTCGTCACCTGATTCAGGATACGTGCGAGCGTGAATGCGTAGTCGGAGGAGAACTGCATGCCGCCGACGGTATCGAGGTGCATCGCGAAGTTGACGTAGGTCGCGAGCGGTTTCCCGGCGGGGGTTTCGGCGAAGACGACCGGAACGGCCGGGTCGATGGGACCGGTGGGCCGGACGATGTTCGGATTCAGCTTGCCCGGATTCCAGCCGATCGAGCCGTCCTTCATCACGAAGCGCCGGTTGAACGGCAGGCTGGGTTCGCTGCCGACGGCGGCGGAGAGCCGGGCGGGCACGAGCGCGAGTTCGGCCTGCCGCACGGCGGCGGCGATTTTTCCCGGCAGGGCGGCGGTGTAGAGTTTCGCCACTTCGAGATCGCCGCCGTACGCGGCGTTGCGGACCGAGATCCCGTTCATCAGCGGACCGGTGTGGCTGTGCGTGGCGCTGATCATGATCGCCTCCTCCTTCACGCCCGTCGTGCGCGCGATCTGCCGGCGCGCCTCCTCGACGGTGGCGCGCGACACGGTGACGAGGTCGAGGGCGACGAGCGCGGCCTTGACGCCGTCCTGTTCAAACACGAGGGCCTTGGCGTGCAGCGGATCGTGCGTGCCCTCGGCGAGCCGCGTGGCGTAGTAGCCGGCCATGGCGATGCCGTTGGGCGGCGTGATGTCGATCGCCGCGGCGCCGATGCGCAACTCCGCGGCCGGAGCGAGCGAGCAACCAAGGGCGAGGGCGACGCCCAGCAGCGAGAGAAGACGGCGGGGTGAGTGCATGGCTGTTTTGTTGGCAGAAAGGTGCACGCAAGGACACCGCCTTTTCGTGCGCTCGTGAGGTGCGATGGCGGCTGCGTGCGCGGGCGGACGGACGCGTTGGCGCGTGACAGGGCGGAGGGGTCGCGCCGCAACCTGACGCCACTCGCTGGCGCTCGTAGCCACACCCGCAACGGCCGCTCGCTGGCGCTCGTCGCCACGATGATTTTTGCAAGGCAGGGGTGGTCGCGAGGGCGATCCGACATTCGCATCGTCTCCCGCCTGGAAATCGCAACTGTGCGCCTGCTCCCCATGAAATCCCGCTTCCCTGGCTTTTGTCTTCTCGTAATGGCGTGCTGCGCGGCTCCGATGACTGCGGCTGACGTCCCGGTGCCGGCGTACGGCGATGCTGCGCCGCAGCGTTATCATCTCACGAAGCGCGCGAGCGATATCGATTCCCGCGCGCGGGAGCATCCGGCGATCGATTTTCGCTTCACCGACAAGGAGGGCAAGGTGCAGGATTTGCAGCACGCGGTCGTCGACACGCGCGTGGCGCCTCGTGGCCGCCTGGTCGTGTGGCTCATGGGCTACGGTGCACCGCTCTTCGACCGTCTCGGCGACTACGGCTTGCATGCGATTCAAGTGCACTACGCGAACAAGTGGTTCGGGATCATCCCAACCAAGGCGCGCGACGACGGCACCAGCCTCGGTAAGATGCGACTCGAGGCGGCGACGGGACAGGACTTCACGCCGCTGGCGTCGATTCCGCAGCCGGACGGCATGATGGAACGCGCGTATCAGTTCGTGCGCTGGCTGGCGCGCGAGCATCCGCAGGGCAAATGGGAGCAGTTTTTTTCCGCCGATCGCCAGGGCCTGAATTGGGAAAAGGTGATCATCGCGGGCAGCTCGCACGGCGCGACCACGGCAGCGCGGTTCGCCGTGCACCAGCGGGTCGATCGCGTGGTGGCGTTCTGCGGGCCGCGCGATCAGCTCGAGAGCTGGCAGGGGTTTCCCTCGGCCACGCCGTCGAATCGGTTCTTTGGTTTCAGCCACGTGCTCGATGGCGGCTGGACCGGCGATCATTACTGTCGGTCGTGGCAGATGCTCGGATTGCACCAGCACGGTGCGATCGTCGATGTCGACAGCAGCCAGCCGCCTTACGGCAACAGCCGCCGGCTTACGACGCACTTTGACGTCAAGGGCGACGCGAAGCGCGCGCATAGTTCAGTCGTGCCCGGTGGGGCATCAGGCAAGGACGCCAGCGGCAAGTTTCTCCACGAAGCCGTGTGGCGCTATCTGTTCACGCACCCCGTCGAGCAGACCGGGGCAGCCGTGCCGGTTGATCCCGACTGCGGGAAGAAGTGAGCGTCTACGGCCCGGAGGTTTAGACAGAATGGACAGAATGTTCAGAATGCCCTGAGCAGAAACCGGGGCAGCCTGCGCTCCCGCCTCCGACTCATTCTGTGACATTCTGTTAATTCTGTCTCCTCTGCTGCCTTGGGCAGAACGGAGCGAAGCGTGATCAAACGCCGGAGGCTTGCGCTCCGATTTCTGCAACTGAGAATTACTTCAGGCTTTTCACGAAGAGCACCAGCGACTCGACCTGTGAATCCGTGAGCACGCCGGCGAAGCTCGGCATGGCGTACTCGCCCTTTTCGAAGCCGGAGGCGATCTTCGCCGACGGATCGAGAATCGACTCGCGAATGTAGGCTTCGTCGACGGTAACCTTCGTCGTCTTACCGGCCACGAACACAGCGCGCTGGCTGCCGAACAGGCCCTTCCACGGCGGGCCGGATTTCGCCACGATGGGATTGTAGGTGTCCGCGTGGCAGGCGACGCATGCAAACAGCTGCGCGAGCCGCTGGCCTTCCTCGAGGCTGACCGGTCCGCTCGCCTGCGCCACCACCGCGCGGGGCGTCAGGTCGACCTTGAGATCGTCAAAGCCTTCCGCCTTGGGATCGAATTTCGCGAGCTCGTACGGCGTGGTGTAGGCGTTGTCGTCAAACCGTGCGCCAGCCGCGGTCGCGAGCGACCAGCCCACGCGCAGCTGCATGACGGGCTTCATGCCGGGCACGCCGACAAACACGCTGCGGCCATCCTTCGACAGATACGCGCTGCTGGCCGTCAACGCATCCTGGCCCGGCGTGCCGTCGGCCTTGTATTGGGGCGAGCCATACTTGTAGGTGCGCTGATAACTCCAGCTCTGCAGCGAATAGCTCGCGGGGTCGCGCGCCTGTTTCGGATCGAGCGCGACGTCGAAGCGCAGCAACACGCCCTGATCCATTGGCACGACCTCGCTCGGCATCGTGACCGGCGCGCCGGTGTAACGCACGCGCCCCATGCCGGCCGCGGTGTCGATGACGTTGCCCCAGCCGAGAATCTGGAAGCCCGCGATGTAGAGCTGGCCGTCGCTGGGATTCACCGAGCCGTTGAGCGGCGGAAATTCGAACGCCTTCGTGATGCTCACCACGGCGGCCTGCGGCCGCGGCGTGCGGTTGTTCAGCAGCACGCGGAAGACTTCGGGCTTGTTGAAGCCGATGTGCACGAGCCCGTCATTGAGCGGCCCCATCTTCGCGCCGAACAGCCACACTTGGGAGACGGCGGATGAATTGATGGAATGCGGAATCCACGTCAGCGGTTCGGCCGGCGGCGACGGATATTTTTCCTTGGGTTGGAACGGCGCGAGGAAACCGTAGAACAGCCGGTCGCGCACGATGTGCAGCGGCGTCGATGGAATGTACTGACCCTGCTGGTCGCTCGAGGTGACCAGTCCCGTGCGCAGGTTCACGCCGATGTTCGGCTGGCGGAAACCGTAGCCGAGCACCGTGGACGTGCGTCCGTCGGCCGACACCCGCAGCACGCTGCCGTTGTGCTTGCCGAGCGTCGCGGCCTGCTGACCGCCCTTGGCGATGATGAACTCGCCGTTGGGCGCGAGTCGGATCGTGGCCGGAAACTCACGGAGATCGGCGGTCTGGGCGAAGGCGTTTGAAAATAGTTCGTGCACATCGGCCTCGCCGTCGCCGTTCGTGTCGCGCAGCCGCCAGATGCCGTTCTTGTCGAACGCGAAAATTTCCTCGTCGCGCAGCGCGATCGTCATGGGCTCGTGCAGACCGGACGCGAAGCGCCGCCACGTCACCTTGTCCGCGGGATCATTCAGTCCGCGCACGATCCACACGTCGCCGTCGAGCGTGATGGTCACGCCGGTGCCGTCCTTGAAGAACTGGATGTCGCCGGCGCGCACCGCCCGGCGCCAGGGATTGTTTTCCGGAAGCGCGATGTGGTCGACGACGTAGGCGTCCTTGGCGGTCGAGCGTTTGATCGTTGTCGTGACCGTCTGCGGCCATCGCGGCTTCGCCAGGGCCGTGGGCAACGCACGCGTTTTCACGACGGGTGCCGGGCCGCGTTCCGTCAGCGCCACTACGAACGAGATGGTCTGCGTGTGCGCCGGCACGCGCACGGTCCACACGGCGTTTTCCTCGGCGAGTTCGGCGCTGCCAGCGGCATCGACGCCAAGCGTGACGCTGGCGTCGGGGGCCTTGGCGCCGAGCACCAGGCGCAGGGCCTGTGGCGTCGGGCCGACCGTGATATGTCGCTCGATGACGGGCTGACCGCCGTGTTCGGACAGCGTTGTCCATTCGCGGATTTTGGCGCCGCCGGCCGTGTATTCGAAGACGACGCCGCCCTCGACGAGTCGCAGGGCGTCGAGCCGGCCCTGCGTTTCCGCGATCGGGCCGCGGCCGACTTCCTCGGGACTCGGCGCGGGTTCGCGGGGATCGACGAGCGAGAGCGTCGCGCCTGTCTGCCAGCCCGGATAAATGCCGCTGGCGAGCCAGAGTTTTCCGTCGGGCTGGGGCAGGGGGCTCTGACCGCCCGGAGTCTTGCGGCTCACGTCGTGATAGGAGCCGGGCGCGAGTGCCTTCGGCGTGACGCCGGGACCCCGCCACACCGCGGCGATGCGCAGCAGATCGGGATCGAAACACGCCCAGCAATCGCGGCCGAGATTCAGCACGATGCCGCGGGGCGAGAGATTGTCCGCGGGAAACGCCGCACCCGATTTGCGTGCGTCGAGCACCGTCGAGAAGAACGGAAAGTCCGCCTCCACCCAGGGCGTTTCATCGGCCAGCGCGGCTGGTGCCTTCTTCGGTGCGGCGGCGGCGTGGACGGCGGGCAGTGCGGCTCCGCCGAGGAGGGCGAGCGAAAGGACGGTCTGGGCCGCGGGCAACCGGAGGAGGAATCGGAAGGAAGGGGAGCGCATGATGTCGAGGGCGGCGGGGCCGCGGACGCTCCGGGTGCGGAGCGGGCCTCAACAGGTATTCGAAAACCGCCGGTGCGGAAGGAAAAACCCTGCTAACCTTCCGCCGGACGTTGTGCTCCGCGAAAGCTTCGGGCATTGCTCGGACAGCGTCCCTTTACCTCTCATGCGAACCTTTCCCTTCGTTCTTGGCGTGGCGGCGTTTCTGGTCGGTGGCCATAGTCACGCGGCGGTACCGCTCGACCAGCGTCCGGCCAAGCCCGACGAGTGGGGCTACCGGCCGGCGGATGGCGCCACCGTGCCGTTGAATCCGCCGACGTTCACGTGGGTCGCGCCGGCGAACGCCGTCACGTATGCGGTCCAATGGTCGGCCAGCCGTGAGTTTCCCGCCTCCGCCACCACCACGATCGAGGACGTGGTGTGGCCGACGTATACGCACGACGCCGCGGTGGCACCTGGCGCGTATTTCTGGCGGTACCGGTGCACCGACGCGAAGGGTGCGATCTCTGAGTGGAGCGTGGCGCGCCGGGTCGAGGTGCCGGCGACGGCCGCGACGCTGCCGATGCCAACGCGTGCGCAGCAACGGGCCAAGGTTCCCGCCACGCATCCGCGGCTGTTTCTGCGCCCCGAGGAATTGCCGCGGTTGCGCGAACTCGCGGCGGGTCGCGAGGCGAAGGCGTTCGCGGTGCTGAAGAAGGCGGCCGACGCGTACATCAAGGCGGGACCGACGCCCGAACCCGAGCACAAGGGATCGGCGCGGGACAAGAACGACGCCGCGTTGATCAAATACTGGTGGCCCAATCGCGAGCAGACGGAAAAGGCGTGCAACGAGGCGGAGACGATCGCGTTCGTGTATTTACTGACCGGAGACAAGACCTACGGCGAGGCCGCGCGGCGCTGGGTGCTGCATCTGGCGTCGTGGGACCCGAAGGGAAACACCAATTTCACGCTCAACTGCGAGGCGGGCAAACCGCTGCTCTACCGGCCGGCGCGCGCGTACGACTGGGCGTGGGACATGTTCACGCCCGCGGAGCGGACGAAAGTTCAGGCGGCGATGCGCGAGCGCGTGCTCGAGGCATGGAACAGCGGGGAGGTGCAGCGCGGCGTCGGCCACCTGCAGCGCCCCTTCAACAGCCATGGCAATCGCGTGTGGCACAAGATCGCCGAGGCCGGGATCGCGTTCATCGACGAGATTCCGGAGGCGCCGCAGTGGCTCGACTACGCCGTGAACAAATTCTACGCGTGCTATCCCGTGTGGTCGGACGACGACGGCGGCTGGCACGAGGGCGTCAGTTATTGGAGCGGCTACCAGGCCAAGGCCGTGTGGTGGCTGCAGGTGGCACAGTCGGCGCTCGGCATCGACGGCCTGAAGAAACCGTTCTTCGCGCAGGTCGGTGACTACCCGCTGTACATCGCGCCGCCACATTCGCCGAACGCCGGATTCGGCGATCTCTCGTCGCGACCGGTCAGCGCGCCGAGTTTTCTCGAGTATCACTTGCGCGCGCGTTCCGCGAGCGGCGACGGCGGCAACGCGGGCCACTGGCGCTGGTGGGCGCAGGAAAAGGATCTTCGCGAGAACGGCGGCTTTCTCGGTTTCCTCTACCGCGCAAATCTGCCGGCGCTGCCGGCGGCGCGTCCGCCGACGGACCTGCCGCAGTCGAAGGTGTTTCACGGCATCGGCGTGGCGAGTCTGCACACGACGCTCGTCAGCAGCCGCGACGATGTGCACTTCCTTTTCAAGTCGAGTCCGTTCGGCTCGCAGAGCCACGGCCACAACCCGCAGAATTCATTTCTGTTGAACGCCTATGGCGAGGCCCTGCTGGTGGCGAACGGCTACCGCGACCTGCATGGCAGCGCCTTTCACTACAAATTCGTGCACACCACGCGCGCGCAGAACGCGGTGCTCGTCGACGGCGTGGGCCAGACGGAGCACTCGGTCGCGGCCAAGGGCGCCGTCGTGCGCGAAGAGCTGCGGGCGGACTACGATTACATCGCGGGCGACGCGACGCCGGCGTATGGCGGCCGGCTCGTCAAGGCGTGGCGTCACGTCGTGTTCGTGAAAGGCACGCAGCCGTTCGTCGTCATGTACGACGAACTCGTGGCGCCGAAGCCCGCCACGTTCCAGTTCATGCTGCATGGCTTGAAGGAGTTCGCGATCAGTCCGGCGACGTCGCGGCTGCGCGTCGAGCAGCCGCTGGCGGGGCTCGACGTCGCCTATCTGTCGCCGGTGCCGGTGTTGTTCCAGCAGACGGACGGTTTCGAGCCGGCGCCCACGCGGGAATTTCCGAATCACTGGCACGTCGAGGCTGGCACGCGCGAGGCGCGGCGCGCGCTCGGCATGGTGACCGTGCTGATGCCGTATCGCGCGGGCCAGGCGCCCGAATGGAAAGCGAGTCGCGTCGATGAAACGAGCACGACGGCGGTGGAGGTGACAGTCGGCGGACGCCGTTACACATTTCGGTTTCCCCGGCCCGGCACCGAAGAAAAGGTGCGTGTGACGTTGCCGGCGATTTAGGCCACGCGCGATCCGGGCCGGGGCTGCTCGTCCGGTGCGGTGGCGCTCGCTGCGTGCAGACTTGTGCCGCGCACGGGTCCGCCGTTGGATCGCGGGATGAACCCCTCCCTGCGCACGCTGGGCCTGCTGGCCCTTGGTCTGGTCGTCGGTCTCGCTCCGCTCCCCGCAGCGGAGCAGCCGGCGCCGAAGGAATTCTTCGTCTACTTCGGCACGTACACGAAGGCGAAGAGCAAGGGCATCTACCGCGCGCGACTCGACGTGGCGACCGGCCGCCTCTCGCCGGCGGAGCTCGTGGCAGAGACGCGCGATCCGTCGTTCGTGGCCGTGAATCCGAAGGGCACGCATCTCTACACCATCGACGAGGGCAGTGATCCCGTGCGCACGCCGGGCAAGGGCGTGAAGGCCTACGCGATCGACGCGCGCACCGGGGCGCTGACGTTTCTCAACGAACAGAGTCCCGGCGGGCCGGGCCCGTGTCATCTCATCGTCGATCAGTCCGGCCGCTGCGTCCTCGTGGCCAACTACAGCGGTGGCAGCGTCGCGGCGCTGCCCGTTGCCGCCGATGGCCGGCTCGGGCCGGCGCAGTCCGTCATCCAGCACACCGGTTCGAGCGTGAATGCCGCGCGCCAGAAGGCGCCGCATGCGCACGCCATCATGGTGTCGCCGGACAACCGCTTCGCGTTCTCCCCGGATCTCGGCATCGATCGCGTGCTTGTTTACCGTCTCGACGCGGCGAAGGCTTCGCTCACGCCGCATGCGCCGGCCTTTGCCGCCGTGGCGCCGGGCTCCGGGCCGCGGCATCTCGCGTTTCATCCCGGCGGCCGTTTCGCGTATGTGATCAATGAAATGCTCTGCACGATGACGGCCTTCAGTTACGACGCCGCGAAGGGCGAGTTGAAGGAGCTGCAGACGCTCTCGACGCTGCCGCCCGGGGTGTCCGTCCAGAAAGGATACAGCACGGCCGAGGTGATGGCGCATCCCGGCGGCGCGTTTCTCTACGGCTCAAACCGCGGCCACGATTCCATCGTGGTGTACGCGATCGACGCTGCGACCGGGCGTCTGACTTACGTCGCGCACCAACCGACGCAGGGCCGGACGCCGCGGCATTTCGCGATCGATCCGACGGGCGCGTGGCTGCTCGCTGAGAACCAGGATTCGGATACGGTCGCCGTCTTCGGCCTCGATGCGAAGACCGGCCGCCTCACGGCCACCGGCCAGCTGCTCGACGTCCCCGCGCCGGTGAGCGCGACCTTCGTGCGGGTGAAGTGAAATGCAGGTTTGCGACGATCAGGCTCAGGCGGAGCGCCCGCGAATCACGCGAATGACACGAATGGCGGAGCAGGGATAAAAATTGATCAGGCTCTGACTTTTGCGTCATCCGCGTGATTCGCGGGCAACCCTTGACCGGTTCAGGGCCGGATGGTGACTTTGCGGATGACGGGCGGGGTCAGCGGCTGGCTCATGCCGCGGTCCGGGCCCATCGTCGTCGGGACCGCGGCGAGGGCGTCGACCACTTCCATGCCGCGCGTGACTTTCGCGAAGATCACGTAGGCCGGGGGCAGGCGGTAGTCCTGGTGCATGATGAAAAACTGGCTCGTGTTGGTGTTCGGACCGGCGTTGGCCATGGCGACGATGCCGCGCTGGTAGCCCGCCCGATAAAGCGGGGAGTCGGCCTGGATCTCATCGGCGAACTTGCCGCCCCACGCACTCTGGCCGCCACGGCCGTCGCCCATCGGATCGCCGCCCTGAATCATGAAGCCCTTCATGATGCGATGAAACGTCAGGCCGTCGTAATAACCGTGCTCCGCGAGCAGCCGGAAGTTCTCGACCGCCTTGGGCGCGGCGGCGGGGAGGAACTCGATTTCGATCGCGCCTTGGGCGGTATCGATCACGGCGTGGAGCCCGCCGGAACTCTTGGCGCCCGCGGGCACCTTGGGATTCACCACCGGGGCCTCGGCCGCGATCGGCTTTTCGGGGGCACCACAGCCGCCGAGCCACAGGCTGGCGAGAACGAGAGGAAGGGCGGGGAATCGAGCCGGCGAAAAACGCATCTGCCCCATGTTGGGTGGCGTTGGCGAGAGTCAAGGCGGGGAGTCGCCCGCGAATCACGCGAATCGATGCGAATAAAGGGGGGGCAAAACCGTGGCGTGACTCGCTCGGCGACCGACGAGACTGGGGCGCTTCATCGTGGCGGGCGCTGCCATTCGCGTCCGATGCCGGAATGCGCGAACAAACGTCGGTTGTCCCGGCCTGCGCGCCACGCCGCCCGGAGCCGATCCCGTAACTCTCTCACCAGGCGAACGTGCAGGTGCGGCGGCGAACAGAAAAGGAGCCGCCTGCGGTCGTTCATTTTTTGTCACGTTCGGTTGGGCGCTAATACCGCGCGTGCGCCAGCCTACTGCCCAAGCGCGAACACCTGATTCGATTTGATAAACGGCCCCTGCTGACGATTCTTTCCTCATCTCACCCGCTTAGCGGGGAGATTTGGGGTAACCAAGAAAGCAATGCCCGCCGTGTAGGGGTACACGGCGGGCTCTTTTTTGCCCAGGTGACGACGCTCCGATCGCAGCGTCGCAGCCCGAGTCGCGCTGACGACTACACCGGGAGCGCAGGCGCTCGCGGGACACGGCAACGGGGGGTGATTGCGAAGGTCGGTCGCCTGCGGGCTTGGCAGTGCCGGCCGCGCGTGGAAGGGTCGCAGCATGCGAAACGAGTGCGTCACCCCACGCTCCCTTGCCCGCCGCTGCCTTGCCGTCCTCGTGCCACTGCGGGCGCGTGTCACGGGGAGCGTCCTCGGATTGATCGCGCTGCTGGCATTGCCGGCGGTCGTGCATGCGGCGGATCGGCCGCCGAATCTGGTCTTCATTCTCACGGACAATCACGGCGCGTGGACGCTCGGTTGCTACGGCAATCCCGACATTCGCACGCCGCATATCGACCGTCTCGCGGCGGAGGGCGTCCGGTTCACGCGGGCGCTCAGCAGCAATCCCGTGTGCTCGCCGACGCGGGCCACGTTTCTGACCGGGCTCCTGCCGTCGCAGCACGGCGTGCATTCCTTCCTTGATCCGAAGTTCATGATGGGCCCGGAGGCGTACAACACGCTCCGCGAGTTCACTTCCATCGGCGAAGTGCTCCGTGATGCCGGCTACGTCTGCGGGCTGAGCGGCAAGTGGCATCTCGGCGACAATCTCAAGCCTTCGGAGGGCTTCACCTCCTGGATAACAAAGCCGGACGGCAGCACGCAGGAATTCTACCAGCAGCAGGTGATTGAGGACGGGAAAGTCCGCACCGAGGAAGGCTACACGACGGACCTGTGGACGCGGAAGGGCGTCGCTTTCATCGAGCAGAACCAAGCGCGACCGTTCTTCCTGTTCCTGTCGTACAACGGCCCGTACGCGCTCGGGCCGATGATGCTGAAGCGGGCCCGCAACCGGCACGCGGAGTATTATCGCGACAAGGCGTTCAAGAGTTTTCCCGTCGACGCCATGCATCCGTGGCAGCACGCCAACAAGGCCTTTCACAACCAGCAGATCGCGATGGAACGCGTCGCCGCAGAGATCAGCGGCGTCGACGACGGCGTGGGCGAAATCATGGCGACGCTCAAGCGCCTCGGCCTCGACGACAACACCGTCGTGGTCTTCACCGCCGATCAGGGCTGGATGGGCGGCCAGAACGGCATGTGGGGCATGGGTGATCATTTCCGGCCCACCGGCGCGCATGAACTCATGATGCAGATTCCATTGATCGTGCGCCAGCCGGGCCGCGTGACGGCGGGGCGCACGAGCGATGCGCTGGTGAGCAATTACGATTTCATGCCGACGATGCTTGGCCATCTCGGTCTCGGCGCGCGGATGCCGGCGACGCCGCGCTCGCCCGGCCGCGATTTTTCGCCGGTCTTCACGGGCGGGCAGCCGCCGGCGGGTGACAATGTGATCTTCTATGAAATGGAAACCACCCGCGCGGTGCGCACGGAGGAGTGGAAGTACGTCGCGCGGTTTCCCGAAGGCCCCTTTGAGCTCTACGATCTGAAACGCGATCCGATGGAGCGGTTCAACCTTTACGGCCAGCCCGGCACGACGGCGATCCGCGGGGAACTGGCGTCGCGGCTCGACGCCTTCTTTGCCGCGTATGCGGATCCCCAGTACGACGTGTGGAAGGGCGGGCGTTCGAAGGCGAAGCGGCACACGCCCTGAGCGGCCGCGGGCACTCTCCGTGGTTGATTCACGCCCTGAACCGGAAGAGGGTGGGCGCATGCTCTTCTCCGGCTTTCCCCGACGGCGGTCGCGCCTCATGCCCTCGGGCCGGATGCTGGCCCGGCTCGCGGTGATCGGCTTGGTTGCGGCGTCGGCGCCCGTCGCGTGGACGCTCGTGGGGGCTGAAACCCGGGAGGCTGCGTCCGGCGTGGTTGCGTCCGAGGGCTGGCAAACGCTCTTCGACGGCACGAGCTTGGCCGGCTGGAAGCGCACCGAGTTCTACGGCGCGGGGGCCGTGGCGGTGGACAAGGCCTTTGCCGGCGGGGCCGGCGCGATCGTGATCGAGAAGGGGGATTTTCTGACGGGCATCAACCGCGCCGACGCGGTCGATCTCCCGACGATGAACTATGAGATCGCGCTCGACGCGATGCGGGTGGAGGGCGGCGATTTCTTCTGCGGCCTGACGTTTCCCGTCGGCAAGCACGCCTGTAGTTTCATCGTGGGTGGCTGGGGCGGCACGGTCGTCGGGCTTTCCAGCGTCGATCACTCCGATGCCTCCGACAACGACACGACCACGGGCAAGGAGTTCGCGCTGAAGAAGTGGTACCGTATCCGGATTCGGGTGACGGACCAGAAGATCGAGGCGTGGATCGATCAGGAGCAGGTCGTGGACCTCGAAACCATGGGCCGGAAGATCGGCCTGCGCGACACCGAGATCGAGAAATCGCTCCCGCTCGGCATCTCCGCGTATCAGACCCGCGCCGCGATCCGTGACATCCGGCTGAGGAAACTGTAATCGACACCACCCGACGGGCGGAACGTCCCGCGCGCTTTCCCTTTCACCCGTGATCCGTTACGTCGTATTCTTCGCCAGTCTGTTCTGGTTGTCCCTCGTGGGGGCCGCCGATCGCCCGCGGCTGGCGGTGCTGACCGACATCGGCGGCGATCCCGACGATCAGCAGTCGATGATCCGGCTGATGGTGTATGCGAACGAGTTTGAGCTCGAGTTGCTCATCGCCAGCGCCGCCGGCACGCGCGGCGAGCTGAAGGAAGCGATCACTCGTCCCGACCTGATTCACCAGATCGTCGACGCCTACGGTCAGGTGCTGCCGCAGTTGCGGCGTCACGCGGACGGCTGGCCGGACGCCGGCCACCTCAAGGCCCGCATCCTCTCGGGCAATCCGCAGCGCGGTCGCGATCACATCGGCCCCGTGCACGACACCGCCGGGTCACAGGCGCTGATCGCGCGGATCGACGCCGGCACCGCCGGCCGGCCGTTGCATCTTACGATCTGGGGCGGTCAGACCGATTTTGCGCAAGCTCTCTGGCGGGTGAAACACGAGCGCGGCGCGCCGGGGCTCGCGGAGTTCGTCCGCAAGGTGCGGGTCTACGACATCAATGACCAGGATGGCATCGCCGCCTGGCTGCGCGCCGAGTTTCCCGGGCTGACGTACATTCTCGCGCAGGCGCCCGCGGGTCGCGACAAGCGCGACGGCGTTTACCGCGGCATGTATCTCACCGGCGACGTGGCGCTCACGAGCCGGGAATGGATCGACGCCAACGTGCGCAGTCGCGGTCCGCTCGGAGCGTTGTATCCGGTGAAAACCTGGACGGACCCGAATCCGCACGGCTGTCTCAAGGAAGGCGATACGCCGGCGTGGTTCTTCTTCCTGCCCCGAGGCGGCAACGATCCCGCCGATCCGACAAAGCCCGGCTGGGGTGGCGAGTTCGAACGTCAGGCCGACGGCTGGTACCGCGATCGAACGGCGGCGGCGGGCTCCGATCCCCGTGAGGCCGTTAGCCGGTGGCGCGCGGCGTTTCAGCGCGACTTCGCGGAACGGATGAACTGGTGCCTGCCTTGAGGAGACGTCCTGTCGGGGTGCGCCGCTCCAGGGTTTGAGCCTTACCCGACTCGCGACCTCACGTCAGTAATCCCGGAACGGACCGCGGGGCTCGGTCGCGTCCATCGCCTTGCGCCAGGCCGCGAACTTTCCCTGCACCATCTTCAGCACGTCAGGCTTTTCCTTGGAAAGGTCCCGGGTTTCGCCGAGGTCGGTGGCGAGGTCGAAAAGTCCCGTGGTGTTGCGTCCGCCCATGTCGACCCACTTCCAATTGCCGACGCGGGCGGCGCGATGACTGCGTCGTTCCCAGAACATTTCCGTGCGCGGTGATTTCTTCTCGCCACGCAGCACGGGCAGCATGTCAAAGCCGTCGATCGTCACGCCGGCAAGCGGCTGGGCGCCGGTGATGGCCGTGAGCGTCGGCATGATTTCGAGCGAGGTGAGAAACTCGTCCGTGACGACGCCCGCCGGCAGTTTGCCCGGCCACCACGCGATGAACGGCACGCGCAGGCCGCCCTCCCACATGGTGGACTTCTGCCCCTTGAGCGGCGCGTTGCCGCCATTGCCGGAGCCGCCGTTGTCGGACATGAAGAGCACGAGCGTGTTCTTGTCCTGACCCGTTTCGCGGAGCGTCGCCATCAGTTCACCAATCGCGGCGTCCATGCAGGTGACCGCGGCATAGTACGAGGTCAGCCGCTCCTTGGGATCCATGTTCGGGTACTTCGCGATCCACTCGGGCGTCGCCTGGACGCCCACCTTCTCCAGCGTCGACGCGCTGTGCGGGGCGTTGAAGCAGAGATACAGGAAGAAGGGTTGGCGGTTCGACTCGCGGATGAAGCGGAGCGATTCGCGCTTGAAGAGATCGGTCGCGTACGTGCCCTTGTCGGTCTCGGTGCGGGCGTTGTCGCGAAACATCGACGACACGCCGTAGCGTTCGTGGGTGAAGTAATCGATGCCGTTGTTGCCGTGGCCGTAGAAGAAATCGAAGCCGCGTTGCAGCGGCAGATACCGCTTCGCCTGGCCCATGTCCCACTTGCCGACGACCCCGTTGCGATATCCGGCGGGCCGCAGCAGATCGCCCAGGGTGCGTTCCCGCGGATCGAGGCCGAGCGTCATCTCGGGCGACACGGCATACTCATCGCGCGTGAACTTGTGGCCGTAGTTCACCATGTCGTTTCGCACCATGTCGTAGAGGCCGTTGCGCTGGGGAAACCGTCCGGTGAGCACGCTGCCGCGCGACGGGGTGCACGCCGGCCAGGTCACGTAGAAGCTGGTGGCGCGCACGCCCTCGCGCGCGAGGCGATCAAGATGCGGCGTGAGGATCGGCTTGGTCCCGATGATGCCGAGGTCGGGATAGCCCTGATCGTCGGAGACGATGAGGACGATGTTGGGCTTGCCTTCAGCGGCGAGCAGGGCGGAAACGTGGCTCAGGAGTGCCAGCGTGCAACCGACGATGCGCAACAGGATGGGGAAGTGCACGCCGGAAGCCCACAACGCTGCAATGGGAGTGCAATCGTTTTCCTGCGCTCCCGGGTCGACCCGCAAAATGTGTTTCGGCCGCGCCGGCTTTGGCTCACAACTGTCGCCATGATACGTTTCCCCGCCGCCCTGCTTGCGCTCAGCCTTGGTTTGGTCGCGTGCGTCCACGCGGCGGAGCCGGCTGCCCCCGGGCCCGTGTTGTTCAACACGGCGTTCGAGGGCGCGTCGCTCGGCCTGATCGAGAAGATGGGCGAGACGGAGTTCCGGTTGCACGTGAAAGGGCAGCAGGACTCCCGGGGCCGTAACCGGCAGGCGACGTGGTTTTTCTTTCGGGTCGATGACGTCGCGGGACGCGAACTCACGCTCCGCCTGACGTCCTTCAAAGGCGAATACAACGACAAGCCCGCCAACTCGCCCGCCGGGGCTTGGTTCCGTCCCGTGATCAGCGAGGACGGAGTGTCCTGGCGGAATGTTGCGTCCGCGGCGTGGGACGAGAAGCGCGACGAGCTCACGCTCACCGTGCGATCGTCGGGCAACTCGCTTTGGATCGCGCATATTCCGCCGTATCCCGTCGGCCGGCTGCAGGACCTGTTACGTGATCTTTCAAGGCTGCCGCACGTGCGCACCGAGGTCATCGGCCGGTCCGTGCAAGGGCGCGATCTGCCGCTCGTCACCATCACCAACCGCGCGCGGCCCGACGCCGGCAAGCGCGTGGTTTGGCTGCAGGCGCGGCAGCATGCGTGGGAGACGGGCACGTCGTTTGTCATGGAGGGAGCGATGACATTCATCGCGTCGGACGATCCGGCGGCGCGCGCGCTCCGCGACGAGACTATCTTTCTGTTCACGCCGATGCTGAACCCGGACTCGGTGGCGAGCGGCGAGGTACGTTTCAACGCGAATGGCTTCGACCCGAACCGGCACTGGGATGAAGTGGATCTGAAGGACGTGCGGTGGCTCGAGCGCCTGCCGGAAATATGGCACGCGAAGCAGGCGATTCTGGCGCAGCACGCGCGCCAGCCGATCGACGTCATGCTGAATCTCCACAACACCGAGATGAACGAGTATGTGGATACGATGGTCGATGCCGAGCCGCACCAGGCGCGCTTCCATCGTCTGTTCGCCCGCCTGATGACGACCACGACCTTTGATCCCTCGCGGCCCAAGCTCACGTTGTTCGCGGGCAGCGGTCCGGCCAACACCACCAACTCGCTGTGGCGCGAAGCGAGGGTCCCCATCATGCTGATGGAACAACGCATCGGCCCCAGTCAGAAAGCGGGCCGGATCATGACGACGGAAGACCGGCTGGAATTTGGCCGCCAGCTGATCGCGTTGCTGGCTGAAGCCGCGCGCTGAGAACGGTCCGCCGCGGAGTGAAACGGAGTTGTCATTCGAGGGCTGGCCGCGAACCTCGTTGGCTTCACCCCATGACACCGTTTCGCCTTTCCGCGGTGGGCGCCCTCGGGCTCCTCGCCGCACTCACGTCACCGCTGTTGTCGCAGTCGCAGCCCGCGACCACCGCGGCCGAAGCGCGCTGGTACAAAGGCAATCTGCACACGCATTCGCTCTGGAGCGATGGTGACGATTATCCGGAGATGATCGCCGACTGGTACAAACGCCAGGGGTATCACTTCCTCGGCATCTCGGATCACAACGTGATCCAGGCCGGCACGCGCTGGTTCGAGCTGAAGACGCCGGTGTCCATCGGCGGCAACGTCAACCAGCGCGGTGGCGGTCCCGTGCTCGAAAAATACCTGCGGCGTTTCGGCCCCGACTGGGTGCAGACGCGCGAGGTGGACGGCAAACGCAGCGTTCGGTTGAAGCCGTTGGACGAATACCGCGCGCTGCTGGAGGAGCCGAACCGGTTTCTCATGATTCCCAGCGAGGAGATCACCTCCACCTGGAAGCGGCCGAAGACGGCGACCACGCCCGAGCAGTCGGGCCCGGTGCACATCAATGTGACGAATCCGCGGGAGTTCATCGCGCCGGCCGAGGGGGACAACGCCGTCACGGTCATGGACCAGGTCGTCGACGCCGTCGTGGCGCAGCGCGAGAGGACCGGGCAGCCGATGTTCGCGCACATCAACCACCCGAATTTCCGCTGGGGCATCACTGCGGACGAATTGATGCAGGTGAAGCGCGAGCGCTTTTTCGAGGTATACAACGGTCACCCCGGCGTCTTCAACGACGGCGATGCGGCCCATCTCAGCATGGACGCCATGTGGGACGCGATGCTCGCGCGCCGTCTGACCGACCTGAATCTGCCCGTGGTTTACGGCGTGGGTGTCGATGATTCTCATCACTATCACGAGATTGGCCTGGGCAAGAGCAACGCCGGCCGCGGCTGGGTGATGGTGCGGGCGAAGCACCTCACGCCCGAGTCGATCGTCCTCGCGATGGAGGCGGGAGATTTTTATGCCACGTCGGGCGTCGAGTTGAACGACGTGAAGCGCGAAAAGAATCAGTTGAGCGTGGCGATCAAGGCTGAGGCGGGCGTGAAGTACCGCACGCAGTTCATCGGCACGCGCCGCGGGTTTTCGACGAGCACAGAGCCGTTGACTTCGACCGCCAAGGACGCGGCGCGCACGATGCCGCACCGCAAGTACAGCAAGGATGTCGGTGCCGTGCTCGCGGAAGTCGAGGGCGTGGCGGCGAGCTATACGCTGCGCGGCGATGAGCTCTATGTGCGGGCGAAGGTGATTTCATCGAAGCCGAAGGTGAACGGCAGCGTGGCGGGAGAATTCGAGACCGCATGGACGCAGCCGCTGGTGGCCGCGCAGCAGTGAGCGGGGCTCTCGTGTCAATTGAGAGCACAGCGGGCCGCCGTGTCTCCGCGTCCCGCCTGCTTCGGCCCGATGCCGGCCAGTGGCCGGTGCTCCCGGACGAGGTGCGCCCGCGCGCTTGCCCGGAGTGCGGTGACAACTCATAACGCCTTCGAATGATCACCACGCGCGCGCGCGGACTCGCCAATCTCCATGCCGGAGTAACGACGTTGTGCGTGGGGATTTTCTTCTGGGTGTACGCGGAATTCATTCTGCGGTACGTCCCGATCGTCCGGCTCACGCGACAGGTAAACCTGCTGCCTTATTTTTTCTGCGTGGTCAGCGGCATGATTGTTTCCACCCGCGACCTTTCCCAGCTGGTGGCGCGGTTTCACCGGCTCGACCTGGGCGACGCCGCGCGCCTCTCGGCGCGACAGGTCGGACTGATGGCGGCACTCATCTTCACGATGATGTTTGCGACGCAGGATCGGAGCATCAGCCGTCTTTTCCTCGGCACGCTGCTCGTGTGGAGCGGCCTCGGTTTGCTGGTGCTCAACGCGTGGCTGCCGCGGCTGCTCGCGCGGATCGCGTTTCCCCGCGGCAAGCATCTGCCCACGGTTTTCATCGGTAGGACGAGTTCGCTGGCGGGGCTGAAGGATTGGATCGCGCAGAAAGAACCGCTCGGGCTGCACGCGGTCGGATTGCTGTCGGATGAAACGACGCCCACGGATGCCGCGGCGCTGCCGATGCCCTGGCTGGGGCGCGTGCACGATCTCGCCCGGGTTCTGGCCGAGCGGCAGGTCGGGCAGGTCGTGTTGCTGCAACTACCGGCGACCGACAACGAGGCCCGCGCCATCATCGAACTGTGCCAGGAACAGGGGTGTCGCCTGCTGATTCACAACAATCTCGCGGAGCGCTACACGCAGCCGCTCGTGCCCACGCTCGAGGAAGGACGGCACTTTTACACCCTGCAGGAGGAGCCGCTCGAGGATCCGTTGAACCGGATCATCAAGCGCACGTATGATCTCGCGCTCGCGTTGCCGATGGTCGTGTTCGTGCTGCCACCGCTCTGCGCGTGGGTGTGGATCATGCAGCGCGTGCAGGCGCCTGGTCCGCTCTTTCATGTGCGTGAGCGGCGCGGCCAGCGGGGCGAGGTCTTCCGCATGTTGAAGTTTCGATCGATGCGGGTGAGCCCCGAGGACGCCGCGGCGGAATCGAAGCAGGCCCAGGCGGAGGACGAACGCATTTTCCCGTTCGGACGCTTCCTGCGCCGCCGCAGTCTCGATGAATTTCCGCAGTTTTGGAACGTCCTGTGCGGCGACATGAGCGTCGTGGGACCGCGGCCGTACATGCCGCTGCTCGACGAGGAGTTCCGCCAGCAGACGCGGGGTTACCGCACGCGGCATCTCGTGAAACCCGGCATCACCGGCCTGGCCCAGAGTCTGGGCTTTCGCGGGGAAATTCTGGAAACCGAGATGCTGAACCGTCGCGTGTACTGGGATCTCTACTACATCACGCACTGGTCGGTCTGGCTCGATCTGCAGATCTCCGCGCGCACGCTCAACCAGGTCCTGCGCCCTCCGCCAACGGCGTATTGAGCACGGGTCGGTGGCTTCTGGCGCGACGACCGACCGGGACCGCGACCGCCCCCGGTCGCATTTTTTCGAGCGACCGGGGGCGGTCGCGGTCCCGGGCTTTCTTGCTATTTTGCGGAGCCGGCGGGCGCCAGCGCGCGCGGGCGGTTCGCCGGACCGGGCTTCGGAGCGGGGATCGTGCGCAGGAGCGCGGCGGCGGTCTTCACGGTCTTCTCCATCGCCGGATCCGCGGCGCGATTGTGATACTCGCCGGCGTCCGTGTTGCGTGAATACAGCTCGCGGCCGGCGCGACCTTCATCCCATTCGGTGTAGCGCCACTGCGCGCCGATGACGGTCTGACCGGCGACGTCGCGTTTGCCCGCGACATCGTAGTGATAGACGAGGCTGCGCGCGATGCGGCCGGGATCTTCCCTGCCATTCTGCAGCAACGGGCGCAGCGAACGGCCTTCGAGCCGCTCCGGCGGAGTCAGGCCGGCGAGGTCGGCCAGCGTCGGATAAACATCAACAAGCTCGACCGGCGTCGTCACGACCCGGCCGGCCGGAATACCCGCACCGGCCATGATGAGCGGCACGCGCGTGGACTGATCGAACGCGCTGAGCTTGGCCCAGAGCCCGCCGTGATCGCCGAGGTGAAAGCCGTGGTCGCCGAGGAGCACGACTACCGTGTTCTTCCAAAGGTCGCCGCGGTCGAGTTCGTCCAGAAGCTGACCGATCAGGGAGTCGATGAACGACACGCAGGCGTAGTAGCCACGAAGCGCGCCGGCGCGTGAGTCCGGTTGTTCAAAGCCGGAGAGCTCAGTCTGCAACGCGATCGGCGGCACGTTGCGCAGCGCGGGTTCGGCCGGCGGCGTGAGATCGCCTTCGCGATAGAGATCGAAAAAACGCTTCGGCGCGGTCCAGGGCAGATGGGGCTTGTGGAAACCAGCGGCGAGGAAGAACGGCTTGTTCGTGGCGGCGTTGTTTGCCACGAGCTGCCGGATCGTGGCGGCGTTGAGGCCGTCGCGGGTCTTGCTGCCGTCACCTTCGAGTTCGAACCAGCGCGGACGGCCGTCACCGCCGCCGTAGCGCGACTTAATCGCCGCTTGTTCGCCGGCGTCCTCGCCCTCGCCATCCTGATAGTGATCCCAGGCCCCGGCATCGCCCGTGCGGACGTTGTGGAAAATTTTGCCGGCGCCCGCCGTCGCATAACCCTGCTGACGGAAAAATCGCGGGAGCGTCACGGCATCGGGTACGGCCGTGTGCGGCGGGGTGTTGAGCACGTAGACGCCGGTGGTTTCCGGCCGGCGTCCGGTGAGGAAGGAAACGCGGCTCGGGTTGCACAGCGGGTACTGGGCGTACGCCCGATCAAACCGCGCGCCACGGGCGGCGAGCCGGTCGATGTGCGGCGACCGCACCTGGGTGTTGCCGTAGCAGCCGAGCGACAGGTTCAGGTCATCGACGACGATGAACAGGACGTTGGGCGGCTGCGCGGCCCGGAGCCCGCCGCTGCACGCGAGTGAGAACAGGATGAACCCAAATGTCGCGGAAAGACGGTGCATGAAGGGAATCACGGAGGTTGGAATCACTCGGCTCCGGCCGGCACCGCGCCTTTCCAGCCGGCCCGCCATTGCGTCATGAGGCGTTCGACGAGCGCGGCGTTGGCGGGGTTTTTTGCGATGTTGGTGTTTTCCTGCGGGTCGACCTGGTGATCGTAGAGCTCGATCGCATCGACCTTCGCGTGATCGTTGCGTTCCACCCAGACGGTGAAGCGGTGGCGTTCCGTCCGCATGGAGTAACCCATTAGCTGGCGGCCGTTCACGCCGCGCGGATACTGGCTGAACGCGGCCGGCTTCCAGGCGCGCGTGGGATTCTCGAGCACGGGCTTGAAGCTCCGGCCTTCGAGGTGGGACGGCAGCGCGAGACCGGCGAGTTCGGAGAGCGTGGGGTAGATGTCGACGAACTCGACCAGGGCGTTCGTGCGCGTGCCGGCGTGTTTCATCCCGGGCACGGAAAGGAGCAGCGGCGCGTTGGTGTCGTTCTCGCTGTTGGTGTGTTTGCACCAGGCGTCGTGCTCGCCGAGTTTCCAGCCGTGGTCGCCCCACAGCACGATGATCGTCTTCTCGCGCAGGCCCAGGCGATCGAGTTCGTCGAGCACCCGGCCGACCTGGGCATCCATGTAACTGATCGCGGCGTAGTAGCCGTGCTTCAACTGGCGCGCGAGATCGTCGGGAATCGATGTATCCGGAATCCCGTGATACGCGCGCATCTCGCCGCCGGCCTGAATGGCGTACTCGGGCGCGTCCTTCGGCCGGAACTTGTTCGGGGCGAGCTGGATTTTGGCGGGATCGTAGAGATCCCAGTATTTCTTCGGCGCGACGAACGGCAGGTGCGGTTTCACGAAGCCGACGGCGAGGAAGAACGGCTCCTGCTTGCGGCTGATCTCCCGGAGCGTGCTCACGGCCAGCGCGGCGACCTTGCCGTCCTGAAACGTCTCATCCGGCACATCGGCGCCCTCGAACGCCGGGCCGCGCGAGTTGCGCGGCGTGGCTTGCTTGCCCTTCTTGCCGCCCTTCTTCTTCGCCTTGCCGTCGGGTTCCACGACCGCGTTCTGCCGCTGGTTCAGCGCGAGGTTCTCCGGCAGGCCGTAGGCCTGGGCGCGCGGCGTCTGCCACGGCACCGACCACGTCGGGGCATCGTCGAAGCTGCCGTGATAAATCTTCCCCATGCCCTGGACGAAGTAGCCGTTGTTCTTGAAGTGCTGGCCGAGCGTCACGACGTTCGGCAGCGCCACGCGGAAGTGGGTTTCGAGATCCCAGACCTTGGTGGTGTCCGGACGTGTGCCGGTCATCAGGCTGGAACGGGTGGGCGAGCACACCGCCTGCTGGCAGTAGGCGCGATTGAACGTGATTCCCGCCTTCGCGATGCGATCAAGGTTGGGACTCTTGATGTAGCTCGCGCCGTACGCGCCGAACTCCGGGCGGAGATCGTCGACCGCAATGAAAAGGACGTTGGGCCGGTCGGCGGCCGTCAGGTGAGTGAGCGGAGCGATGAGCAGGAGCAGGAGGCGGCGGAGGCGGAGCGTGGGCATGAGGATATGGAGAGCGGTGGAATGGAGAGTGGGACCGCGACCGCCCCCGGTCGCCAGGATTCGGAAGCGACCGGGGGCGGTCGCGGTCCAGAGGGATTCGATGTCCAGAGGGATTCGTTGTCCAGATGGAGTCGTTGTCCAGGGTTGGCGTTGTCCCGGGGCGGTGCCGGTTCAGAACCGCACGGTGACATTGGCGTCGACCTGGAGCGGGACGACGTAGCTGTAGCGGTAGACATTCGCGCCGCTCACCATCGTCGTGAAGCCGATCTTGCGGACCTTGCTGTTCTCCAGATCGAAGATGTTGCGGAAGCCCACGCGGAAACGCGTCTGCTGGTTCCAGATTTTCTGGTCGCGCATGACGTAGCCGTTCACGAGGTGCGTCGTGCCCCCGGCGAGCTCCTGGCCGTTCGAGATGCCGAACAGGTAGTCGTCGCGCCAGCTGCCGTTCACGCCGACCCGGACGCCGCGCAACGGCTTCCACGATTCGCGCGAGAACGCGTAATCGATGACCCAGCTGGCGGACCACGGCGAGGCGCGGGCGCCCGTCGGCTTGGTGTCGATGTCGAGGGAGTTGAGCAGGTTCTTCGCCTCGTTGAGCAACGCCGGGCTTTCGTCCCCGCGCGCGACCGCGGCCTCGTAGTAACCGCGGAACGAGCCGAGGTCCGGCTGGCCGAGGACCTTGGTCCGGGCGAGGGTGAACCGCATCTGGAGTCCCTTCGTGGGCTTCACGCCGAGGGTCAGATCGGCGCCTTGGGAATTCTCCGTCGAGCGATAGTAACGGGCGTTGCTAGCCGTGCCTTCCTCGCCGTATTTGTAGCCGGGATCGCCGGGGCGGAGGTTGTTCGGGTTCATCAGATCCTCGATTTCCGCGGTGGTGAAATCGATGCCGGTGACGCCGTTCCAGCTCAGCGCGACGTTCTGCCGATCGATGTTGAACGCGCCCAGGTTCACGCTGATGCGATCGTTCCACAGATTGCCCTTGAGGCCGATTTCCTTCGTCACGCCGGTGATCGGCGGGAAACGCTCCCGGTCGAACGTGCGCAGGCCCTGGAAACGGAACGACTCGGAGTAGACGCCGTAGAAGTTGAGATCCTTGGTCAGCCGGATCGTGACGCCGCCCGTGAGGCTGGTGTTCTCGAGGTGAAGCTGCTTGTTCTCGACGTACTCGCCCGGGAGCGCGTCGGCCTTCTTCGGCGGGGCGATTTCCTCGCCATAGTTGCCGAAGGTGCGGACGCCGTTGTATTCATAGTTCCGATTCCAGTCGTGGCGCGCGCCGATCAGCGTCTGGATCCGGCCGCGGAAATAACTGCCGCTCGCGGAGAGCGACACCGCGGACGCCTGGCGCCATTGCGTGCCGTCGGTCGCGCTGGTGCCGGAGGGGAAGAACGCGAGTGATCGCGCCTTGACGTCGTTGGTGTCGGGCAGGTTCGCGGGCTTCATGGAGTCGAAGAGCGCGCGCGAATAGAAACGCGGATCGTCGAGGAAGAGCCGGAGCCGGACGCGGTCGGTGTTGGTATTGAGCGCCGTGGCGGTGCCGCGCTCGACGTTGCGAATGTTGAAGGTGTTGAAACGGTAGTTCAGCACCGTGTCCTCGCGGTACTCGGCGCTGCCGACGAAGAGCTGCTGCATCCATTTCCAGCGATCGAACTTGTAGACCGCCGTGCCGCGAAAGGCGTCGACGTAGTTGCCGAAGCGTTTCTCGTCGAGCTCGGTCTCGACGTAGGGGCGGCCGTTCACGTCGACGCTGATGGTGCTGGAGAAGAAGTTGTCGTTGCGAATCGCGGTTTGCTTCTGGTGGTTGTAGGCGACCTCAAGGCCAATCGGGCCGAGCCGCTGTTCCACCGTGACGGAGTAGGTGTCGAACGGCCGGTTCTGCCGGTCGAATGAACCGCGCAGGTTGTAGTGCTTCGGATAGCCGTTGAAGCGCTTGGTGCCGACGATGGCACCGGCCGCATTCCGCATCGTCACGTCGAAGTATTCGCCTTCGAGGAGCGAGGGCGATCCGCCGGCGGGGCCGTTCGAGCGGTCCGCCGTCGGCAGGGATGAGCGCTGGAACCATTCGCCGTCGGAGGTATAATAGAGACGGTCCGTGGTGTAGGAGCGGGAGCGGCCGGATTGCTCGCGGATCGTGACGCCGCCGAAGCCGCGGACGTTGGCGAAGTCGCCGCGCTCGTAGTCGACGCGGATCAGCGTCGTCTTCAGCGGCTGCCACGTGGCGGTCAGCGTTTCGCCCTCGAGCGTGAACGTCGAGGCGTCCTGGAACGTCCGCTCCTGGCGGCGCACCGCGTTAAAGCGCATAGCGAGGCCCTCGCGCAGCTTGCGGTTGTAATCCAGCATGAAGCGATAGGCACCATCGCTGTTATACTGCGCGGAGACGGTGCCGAAATTCCGCATCAGCGCGCGCTTGGTGAAGACCGCCGCCTGGCCGCCGGGCTCGACGTCGCCGAAGATCAGCGAGTTCGAACCCTTGCCGAAGTCGATGCGCTCGACGTTGTAGGTGTCACTGGGAATGTACCAGCGGAAGTAATTGCGCGTGGCGGTCGAACCCGTGAGACCGCGAAACGCGATGGCGCCGCTCTGGTTGTCGTTCTCGAGCGTGGGCGGCGCGTACGCGTTGGCGATGAAGTTGGCGACCTCGTCCGCGGTGTTAAGCCCGAGATCCTCCATGAAGTCCGCAGTGATCGCGTCGATGTTCACCGGCACGTCCTTCAACATCTGTTTCGTGCGCGTCGCCGAAAGGGTTTCGTTGGCTGACCAGCCGGTCTCGACCTCGGTCGACACGATGAACGGTGAGAGCGTCACGGTTTCCTCACTCGTTGGTTTCGCCGCGGGCGAGGGGGCCGGCGCCACCTGGGCGAAACTGGGAAACACGGCGAGCACAGCGGCCAACAGGAGGAACAGTGCCCGGAGCGACACGCGTAGCGAAGGGTGGTCAGGGTTCATGGGTCAGGATTGCGACGGGGAACGACGACGTCCGCGGGTCAGGGCGGGACGCCGGTGAGGTGAACCGCGACGTTGGGAACGGCGCGGCGGTGCGGCAATAGGCCGTCAATTTGTATCGTTGAGCAAGTGTGGATTTCGGCTCATGTCGGCGGCGTGAACACTCTCATGGCGGAGGCAATGCGGTGGTTTGGTCCCGGTGACACCGTCAGCTTGAACGAAATCCGCCAGACGGGGGCGACGGCGGTGTTCACGGCGCTGCATGAGATTCCTTATGGCGAGGCGTGGCCGGCGGCTGCGATTGCGGAACGCCAGGCGGCCATCGCCGCGGCCGGACTCGAGTGGCGGATTGTGGAGTCGGTGCCCGTGCACGAAGGCATCAAGACGCGGACGGGCGATTTTGCGCGCTTCCTGGAAAACTACCGGCTGACGCTGCAACGCCTCGGGGCGGCGGGGATCGAAGTCGTTGTCTACAATTTCATGCCGGTACTGGACTGGGTGCGCACGGATTTGCGGCACCGGCTGCCCGATGGATCGGAGGCGTTGCTCTACGATCCGGTGAAGTTCGCCGCGTTCGATCTCTTCGCGCTGCAGCGTCCCGGGGCGGCGGCGGAGTGGGGGGCGGAGCGAACAGAAGCCGCGCGGCGCTACTGGACGTCGATTTCAAGCGCGGAGCAGACCGCGTTCACGCAGCAGACGCTCGATCTGTTTCCGGGCGTGCGACTGGGGCTCACCGTGGAGGACTTCCGCGCCATGCTCGCGCGCTACGCCGCGATCGATGCGACGCGGCTGCGCGAACACCTGCGGCTGTTTCTCGAGGCGGTTGTGCCGACGGCAGAGGCGGCGGGCGTGCGCCTCGCGATTCATCCGGACGATCCACCGTTCAGCGTGCTCGGCCTGGCGCGGATCGTTTCGACCGAGGCGGATCTGCAGCAGGTGCTCGCGATGGTCGATTCGCCGGCAAACGGTCTGTGTTATTGCACTGGCTCGCTCGGCGTGCGCGCGGACAACGATCTCGCCGGCATGGTGCGGCGACTCGGCCCGCGCATTCACGCGGTGCACTTGCGCAGCGTGCAACGCGAGCCAGACGGGGTGTTTTACGAGGCCAATCATCTCGAGGGCAGCGCCGATATGGCCGGCGTCGTTCGGGCCTTGCTGGACGAACAACGTGCGCGCCGCTCGGCCGGCCGCGCCGACTGGCGGCTCACGCTGCGCCCTGATCACGGTCATGTGCTGCTCGATGACTTCACGCGGCCCGCCCCGGCGTGTCCGGGCTATCCGCTGATCGGGCGGTTGCGCGGGCTCGCGGAATTGCGCGGATTGCAGCACGGTCTGGCTTTCGGACGGGATGGCGAACGCTGTGCGCGGGCGTGACCTTTCCTGAGGTTCCGGGTGAGAGAAGGTTGCGGAATCGCGCTCACGATCGGGCAGCGTCCCGTCAAATTCCGGTGACTGCCCCCGGGATCTTTCTGGTGTTGAAACTACGCATGCCGCGGATCGCTGAAAGGTTCGTAAAATCCTACGGCGTGACAGAAAAATGTAAAATCGTCCGGGGGACGACCGTTCTCCCGTCGTAATTTACATTTTTTGCAGGGACTACGTAGATCGTCTAAGTAGGATCCTGAATTCTCATTCTGCGCCAAGCTCCCGATTGGGATAGGCGCATGAACTTGTTTTCGCTCAATTCGGTGATTCGAACGCTGCCCCGGACGTTCTTGTTGCCCCTGGCCGCACTCGCAGTGCTGCCCGGGACCCAAGCCCAACCGGCGACCAACATCCGCCTCACGGCACCCAGTCGGGGTGCGGCGGCGATCGCGGCCTTGGGCGAACACCTCCCTGACGTCGCCCGGGCCTATGGCCTGGAAGCGCAGGGCCTGGCCACCTTGCTCCAGACCCAGCCGTCGCTGGGCGTTGATCAGAGCGGCTCGCTGTTGTTCATCTGCGACGGGTTGTCGGTCGACGCTCGGAGCCTGCACGCCAAGGGACCCAAGTCTGAGTCCAGTGACGCCCTGACGACGTCCTCGTCGACGTCGCAGCTGGTTGCCGGGAATGCGGTCGATGCCTTTCAACTGCACAGTCTGCCGGGCGCGACACGGGTCATCTATCTCGACTTCGACGGCCAGACGACGTCGAACACGTCGTGGAACGGTGGCGCTACCATCATTTCCGCGCCCTTCGATCTCGATGGTGATCCGACGACCTTTAATGCTCAGGAGCGCGCGATGATCCAGGCGATCTGGAAACGCGTGGCCGAGGACTACGCGCCGTTCGCAATCGATGTCACGACCCAGGATCCCGGCGTTGAGGCCCTGCGGAAATCCACGTCGACGGACAACGCCTATGGCATTCGTGTCGTGATCAGCCCGACGAATTGGTATGACGCGGGCGCGGGCGGCACGGCCTACATCGGTTCGTTCAACTGGAATTCCGACACGCCCTGCTGGGTGTTCACGCAGCAGCTGGGCAACGGCGAGAAATACATCGCCGAGGCGATCTCACACGAAGTTGGCCACACGGTGGGCCTCTACCACGACGGCGTCGGCGGCAGCTCGCCGAGCGAATACTATTTCGGCCAGGGCTCCTGGGCTCCGATCATGGGCGTCGGCTACTACGCTGCGATCACCCAGTTCAGCAAAGGTGACTACGCGAACGCGACCAACACGCAGGACGATTACGCCGTCATCTCCGGAACGTACGCGCCGCTGGCGACCGACGACCACGGCAACACGACGACGGCTGCCACCACGCTGACCGGCCCGACGGTGGCGAGCGGCGGGACGATTGAAACGCGCGCCGACGTCGACGTGTTCCGTTTCGACACAGGGGCGGGCGCAATTGCACTCAACATCGCGAGTCCTTCGGTCGAGACCGATCTTCATCTCAAGGCGGAGCTGCTCAACGCCTCCGGCCAGGTGATCCTCGCCAACGACGCGAGCAGCTTCAACGCCTCCTTCAGTCCCACGCTCGCAGCGGGCACGTATTATCTGCGCCTGAGCGGCATCGGCTACGGCGACCCGTTGGTCTCGGGTTACTCCGACTACGGCAGCGTCGGCAACTACATCATCACCGGCACGCTCGTGGGCCTTTCCGGCCTGCAGGCGCCGGTGGCCCGCGTCACGGCCTCGGTCACCTCGGGCACCACGCCTCTCACGGTTGCGTTCTCCGGCCAGGGGTCGTCCGACGGAGACGGCACGATTGTGAGTTACTCTTGGGATTTCGGCAACGGCTCGACGTCGACGGCGATGAACCCGGCCTGCACCTACATGACTGCGGGCACGTTTATCGCGGTGCTCACGGTCACGGACAACGACGGCATGGCCAACTCCGCCAGCGTGGCGATCACGGCCTCGGCGCCAGCGAACCAGCTGCCGGTCGCCGTGGCCTCGGCCTCCACCACGTCCGGACTTGCGCCGCTCCCGGTCAATTTCTCGAGCAGCGGTTCGAGCGATCCGGACGGCACCATCGCCTCGTACCTGTGGGCCTTTGGCGATGGCACCACGTCGACCGCAGCGTCGCCGGCCAAAACCTACTCCACGCCCGGCACCTACACGGTGAAACTCACCGTCACCGATAACGCCGGCGCCACCGGTTCGGCGACGACATCCGTCACGGTGTCCAGCGACCCGAACTCCGACATCGACGTGAACCAGCACACGATTGCTCGCACGACCTCCAACAGCGGCGTGTCGGCGCTCGACACCGTGGTGGTGCTCGACGCCAAGGGCCGCGCTGTCGCCGGGGCCACGGTGACGATTCAGTGGTCGGGCGTCGTTACCGGCACGACGAGCGGCAAGACCGACGCCACGGGTACGGTCAAGCTGAGTTCGAGCCGCTCGAAAAAGACCGGCACCATCACTGGCACCATCAAGAGCGTGACTCCGCCTGCCGGCCTCACCTATCGCAGCAGCCTCTACTCAGCGCCGGACGCGCTCTCGATCACGACCAAGTAGCCTTTGTCCGCTGCCATCCGCCGCCCGCGTTGTTTGCGCCGGCGGTCGTGAAACCAAGACCAGGGACGGAGCGGTTGCCACCGTTGCCGCCCCTGGTCTTTTTTTTCGCCGTTCACGGCGGCTCGACGGCCGCGGCGCCGCCGGCCTTTTTCCTGCCGCCCTTGCCCTGCTTGGTCCGCGTGCCGTTGCGCTCAGCCGCCTCGGCCTCGACCGCTTGCATGTAGGCTTCGCGGGCGGCCGGATCCTGGCGGTGGCGAAACACGTCCAGCATCGGATCCTTCGTCTGCACCATCCACGCCTCGAGCTGTCGCGTGAGTCGGTCCCGCGTCGCCTGATGAGCCGGCAGCGCGATGAGATTGTGCAGCGCGTCCGGGTCTTTCGCGTAGTGATAGAGTTCCTCGGGCACACGAGTGTCGAAGAGCTGCAGCCGCGCGGCGACGCCGGCGTCGGTTCGGGCCAATGCCTGCATCCGGCGATAGGATACGGTGCCCTTCGTCGCCGTGGCCATGATGCGCTGGCCGTTGGACCACGGATTGAACAGATAGCCGTGGTCCCGCGTGATGAGCGCCCGCATCGGATGCCGGAAGCCGCCGGAATTCTCGTTGTATTCCGCCACGATGAAGTCCCGTCCGGCCTGGATCTCGCCGCGCAGCACCGGGGCAAAACTCCGACCGTCAAAGCCTGCCGGATGTGGGATCCCCGCGAGGTCGAGCAGCGTGGGCAGCAGATCGACGGCCGACACCAGGTGCCGGTCGTCGACGGTGCCCGGCTGCGTCACGCCCGGCCAGCGCACCATCCACGGCGTGCGCGTGCTGTGAAAGTACAGCTGCGTCTTTGCGAATGGCAGCGGCATGCCGTGGTCCGACAGAAAAATGATGGCCGTGCGGCTGTCCTCGCCCGACTCCTGCAGGGCGCGCAGGATCTGGCCGAGGCAGTCGTCGCCACGTCGGACGGACGAATAGTACAATGCGAGTTCCTGCCGGATGGCGGGATCGTCGGGGAGAAAGCCGGGGACGGGCACCTCTGCGGCGGTGAACACGCGGCTGGGACGATTCACGTCGGCCTGGCCGTCTTCGTTGTAGAACGGCTTGTGCGGATCCGAGATGTTGAGGTTGAAGCAAAACGGCTTGCCGGCCCGCTTCGCCGCCGCGATGCCGTGGCGCGTGGAAAGGTAGTACGATTCGACGTTCTTCGGGTGGGCTGCCGTGCCGTCCGGGAGCGTGTCGAGGATCAGATCCCAGCCCGGATAGGGCGTGTACGGCGTGGAGTGCGCGACCTTGCCGCGAATGCCGGTGAAGTATCCCGCGGCCTTCATCAGGTCGGCCATGACCGGATAGCCGGGCCGCTTGATCTCATAGAAACCCTCGACGTGATTGTTATGCGGATACCGACCGGAGAACATCACGTTGCGCGACGGCATGCAGTTGCCCACCTGCACGAACGCATGGTTGAACCGCAGGCTCTGCGCGGCGAGACGGTCCATGTGCGGGGTGGTGTCCGGCAGCTTGCAGCCGTACACCCCGACCGAATCGCAGCTCATGTCGTCGGTCGTGATGATGAGGACATTGAGACGCGCGGAAGCGGGCGCAGTCTGGGCGTGATTGATCGTGACGGCGATCAGGGTGCAGAAAACAAGAACACGAAAGCGAAGGAAACGCATACGAGGTGAGGGGTGCGCGCCGGAAGCGGCCGGCCACGAGAGACGCGGCCACGTGGCGGGGCGTCAACAGTCGAGGGCCCGCTGATCGATCAATTCCGGCCCCCATCTCAGGGGAACGCGGATGTCACTTTCGGAAGTTTCCCTACCGCGAATGGTTTTGATGGGATTCGTGACTCGGGATTTATTCCGGCTGTCACCGGTGCGTTCCCGACGGCGCAGCGAATCCCGCTCTGTCACTTTACGGTGACGGCGCCTACCAGGGCTCGCTTCGCCTTCGGCAACGGTTCGAATGACGGCGAATTTTTCCCATGGAAAGCGAACCGATGTCCCCGCAGTCGACGGTGTCAGAGTCCACGGACTCTCTGCCTTGGTGGAAACGGATCGTTGATGTCGTTGGGAGCCTGGCTGCCCTGCCGCTCCTTGCCGGTGTCACCTTTGTCGTCACGCTCGTCTCCGCCGTGGCCGCCCCCGGTCCCGTGCTCTACCGGCAGGAATGCATCAACTGCCGGGGCCGTCGCGTTCGCCTTTATCGGTTTCGCACCATGCAGGTGCGGACGTCCGCCGCGGGGGTGCACGCTGGTGGCGCGATCGTGGCGGGCCGATCCCTTCCCGGCGGGCGCTTGCTGCGCGCGACCGGCCTCGCCGAATTGCCGCAGATCGTGAATATCCTGCGGGGAGAAATGAGTCTGGGCGACCCGCGCCCGCTGCCCGCCCCTGGCGCGGTCGTGCTGGGCGCCGCCGCGATGCAGCCGATCGGTCCGAGCACCGCGGCCTCAGTTGGGGCGAATCCCACGCTCGGATTGCAGGGACCTTCACGCCAGCCCTGGTAAGATCAAACGGCTTTCGCCTTTCGCCGCTGGTCTGTGGTCACGAGCGCCAGCGAGTGGAGGGGAGTCGATGGACTGCCCATGACCGCCACGCGCTGGCACGCGTAGCCACGGTGATATCAGGTGTTTTCCGGTATCCGGACTGGCCTCGCGCAGTTGGGACTGCATCACTTGCACGAAGCGTTGCTCGGCGCACGAAGCGTGGCCGCCAACGCTTTCACCACGCCATGGTCCCACCGTCCCACCGCTGTTCCGCGTCCGTTTCGTTCAACGCCTCCGTTCGACTGCGGGCGTATCCGCGGCGTGCGGCTCGGCGCCAACGGCAACTGGCGCGACAACTACCTGCTCGCGATCATTGGCGGGCGTTCGATCATCGGCGGCCAGCAGCACCTCGTGAACGCGTACGTCATGCGCGATCAGAAGGTATTCGGTCAGCAGGTACGACTGCGGCGGGGCGTGAAGAATCCCGTCGATCTCGAGAACAGCGCCACGCGGCGCGTCGGCACCCCGTCGCTCGCCAACGGCACGCCGCTGTACCGTTTGAGCTACGTCATGCCGCCGCCATGGGACCTGACCGCCACCGTCAAATTCTGAACCACGCTTCCTTCGCACCATGAAAACCCGCCGTGACTTCGTGAAACTTTCCGCCGCCGCGAGCCTCTGGGGCGCGACGCAGGCCGCCACCGGCGCCGAATCCGCCGCGGTGCGTTCCGGCGGTGCCGGCGCTACTGGAGCGGCAGGTACGGATCGCACCTATTGGACGCAGATCGCCGCGCGGCTGGCCACGCCGCTCCTGACGTCGCTTGCCGCGCGCCGGCTCAAGCTCGAGATGCCCGTGGAGTCGCATCCGTCGTCGAAGGATCGCCCGCAGTACACCTATCTTGAGGGCGTCGGCCGGTTGCTCGCCGGCCTCGCACCGTGGCTCGAGCTCGGCGCAGACGCCACGCCCGAGGGCCGCGAGCGGGGCCGTTTCGCGGCGCTCGCGCGCGCGGGGATCGATGCTGGCACCGATCCGGCGTCGCCGGACTTCCTCAATTTCTCCCAGGGCCGCCAGCCCCTCGTGGACGCGGCGTTTCTCGCGCAGGCGCTGTTGCGCGCGCCGGGCGAACTCTGGCGCAAACTCGAGCCGCGCGTGCAACGCAACGTGATTGCCGCGATGATTTCCTCCCGCCCGATTCCGGCCGGCGAGAACAACTGGAAACTCTTCGCGACCACGGTGGAGGTGTTCCTGCAGGGCGCGGGTGCGAAGCGCGATGATGCGCGCCTGTTTGAAGGCATTCGCAAACACCGCGACTGGTATGTCGGCGACGGCATGTACGGCGACGGCCCGGAATTTCATTGGGACTACTACAATTCCTTCGTCATCCAGCCGATGCTGGTCGAGGCCTTGGACGCGGTGGCCGACGAGGCGGCCGAGTGGAAGGAATTCCGCCGGAAGGCGCTCGAACGACTGACGCGTTACGCGGCGATCCAGGAGCGCTCGATCGCGCCCGATGGGACGTATCCGATTATTGGACGCTCGATCGCCTACCGGGCCGGAGCGTTCCAGGGCCTCGCGCAGGCGGCGTGGCGCGGCCTGTTGCCGAAGGAGGTCAGTCCGGCGCAGGCCCGCGTCGCGTTGACCGCGGTGATCCGGCGCACGCTGGAAGCGCCCGGCACCTTCGATGCGAAAGGCTGGCTGCGAATCGGGCTCGCCGGCCACCAGCCTGGTCTCGGCGAAACGTACATCTCCACCGGCAGCCTTTATCTGTGCAGCGTGGCGCTGCTGCCGCTCGGCCTGCCCGCGACCGACCCTTTCTGGAGCGCACCCGCCGCGAAAACCACCTGGGAGAAAGTCTGGGCTGGCGTCGACCTGCCGGTCGACAAGGCGATCAAGAGTCCGCGTTGAAGGCGCGACCGCGCCCGGAATTGCCTCCGTGGCTACGAGCGCCAGCGAGCGGCGGTTCAGCCACTCGCTGGCGCTCGTAGCCACGAACCGTGAATCGAACCCCGAGCGAGCGACGATCGACTTCAGGTCGCTCGCTGATCGTTCGCGTTCATTCGCGTGATTCGCGGGCTACTCCACCGGTGGCTCCGCCGTGAGTGGCGCGAAATCCGGTTCCTCGACCATGAAAGCCGGCAGCCACGGCGTACCGACGGATCGCACGCTGGCACCGGGCCGCCACACGCTGTCGACGAGCACGGTCTGCGGGATGACGGGAATGCCGCGTTCGTTCTGGCGCATCTGGCCGAGGACAATGTCCACGGCCGCCGCGCCGACTGCGGCCGCGTTTTGATCCACGGCGGCGAAGTCGTCCTTGGATTCCTCGTCCCAGTCGAGCAGCACGAGGCCGACGTCGCGCGGGCTCTTGATGCCGGCGCGCGCCAGCCATTCCCGCACGGGCCGCACCACGCCGACGATTGCATCCGGGCGGTGCCGTCTGAACCACGGCATGAAATTTGCCTCCGTCCAATCCTCGGGCGTCTCGACCGGAATGCGCTGCGCCGCGGGCAAGCTGTGCTGCAGCAGGAGAAACGTGGACAGCATATTGAAGTCGGTCATCGCGTGATAGCGGCGGCGCAGCACCAGGCCGATGCGCCGGTAGCCGAGCTGTGTGAGTTCGCGCAGGGCAAGTTGCACGGCGTGACGCTGGTTGGGCACGGCGCGGTTCAGGCGGGGCGCGCGGACCGATTCGCCGAGCAGGGCGGGCGAGAAATATTTCCAGTCGAGCAGGTCCGTGGCATTGCGGCCCGGCACGGGCGCGACGATGACGCCGCCGATGCCGCGGGCCCGCAAGATCTGGGTCAGGCGGCGGCCCTTGAGGCCGGGTTCGTGCGCCCAGAATTCATTGATCGCGAGTCCGGCCTGTTGTGCGCGATCAACGACCCCGGCGTGAAATCCGCGGAGCGTCGGATGCGCCCGCCACCAATCGGCCGTATCGTAAGCGGTGATATAGGCCAGCGTGCCGAGATGGCGGAAGCCGCGGCCGGAGCGGGCCTCAGAATACACCTGCGCGACGAGCGGGTTGATCGCATAGCCGCGGCGGCGGGCCAGCGCCTTGATCCGCTTGCGCACGGCGGCGGAGATGACCGGGTGATTGTGCAGCGCGCGCGAGGCGGTGGAAACGGACACGCCCGCGAGTCGCGCGAGGGTGCGCAGCGAGGTGCCAGTTTTCTTTTTGCTGGGACTGGTCATCGATCGGGTCGGAAGCGCCGGCAGCTAAGCCGGGTTCGGCAACCGTGGGCAACACAGCAGGCGATCGGCTCGCGATGCGAAAGGACCCGCGCCTGATCCTGATCCCCCCATGCAATTTAAACGAACCGTGGATGACGCTGATCAGGCGGATTCATTGCTCGTCCGCGTGATCGTCGTCGCTCGCTGAAACCGAAGCTGGGGCCGGCCGACGTCGCCCTCAGAAATTCTTCACGTACGTGACGCCGTTGGCGTCAGCGAAGGTAAGGCTGTCGGCCGCGACTTTCACGAGCCGGAGATTGAGCGCGCGATCGACGAGATCGTTCACCCGGAAGACCCGCTCGTTCATCAACACGCGGCTCTCCGTGCCCGAAGAACGGATACCGGTGACGCGGATGGCCTCGACGAAAGCCGCGATGCGTTCGTCCGGCTGCGCGGGCGGGGTTGCCGGTTTTGTGGCCGCGGTCACGGGAGCAGATGAGGGCGCGACGCTCGCGGCGGCGGTGGAGGAGGCAACTGCCGGCTCCGGGTTCGCGTTCACCGGGGCGGACGCAGGGCTGGCTACGGACGGCGGGCTGGCGGGTGACGCCGCGGTCGAGGACACGGCGGCGTTCTCGGGGTTCGTGGCGGCTGCGGGCGCAGCGGGCACGACCACCGGCGCCACGGTGATCGGAGCGGGCGTGGCGGCGGGCGGGGTGATGGCTGAGGCTGCGGGCGCGGCTGTGGCGGCGGCGGTGCGCGTCGCGGGCGTGGCCGCGGGGCGGTTGAGCAGATAAACGGTGACGACGACCGACAACACGATCAGCACCACCGCACCGCTGCCGAGGAGCACCATGGTGTTTGCGCTGGTGGCCTTGCTGCGCTTCGTGACGCGCTCGCCGGCAACCGGCGCGGCGGCGGCCGCGGTGTCGGCGGGTTCCTCACTGCGCTGACGCTGAGCTTTCTTGAGGGCTTCGTTGATTAGGCTCATGGCGAAAGGCGGCGGAGGTGGAAAGCGGGCGGGTGCGGCCGACTCAATCGGTCAGCGTGGACATCTCTTTGCGCGCGCGACGAACGTCCCAGTAGGTGACTTCGTCGGACTCGCGGATAAAGGCGGCGAGGAGTGACTTGTCGCAAAGATTATTGACGATGCGCGGAATCCCGCCGCTGCCGCGGTGCAACGAACGCAGCGCCCAGCGGGTGAAACTCGGCCGGCCGTTGCCACCGGCGAGGGTCAGGCGGTGGTGAATGTAATGCGCCATGTCATTGGCGGACAGCGGATGCAGTTCGTAGTGGACCAGGATGCGCTGGCGCAGCTGACGCAATTCATCGCGGGCGAGCACGTCCTTCAACTCCGGCTGGCCCATCAGCACGATCTGCAGGAGCTTTTGCTTGTCGGTCTCGAGATTGGACAGGAGGCGGATCTGTTCGAGCACCTCGAAACTCAGATTCTGGGCCTCGTCGATGATGAGGACGATGTCGCGATTCTTCTCGATGCGGTCGAGCAGCACGCGGTTCATCTGGGCGACGAGATCGTTCTGGCTGCGGCCGAATTTCGTTTCGCCGAGCTCCGTCAGGATGGCCTTCAACATCTGCGTCTCGGTGACGCGCGGATTGAGAATGAGGGCCGTATCGTAGTGTTTCGGATCGAGTTCGTTCAGGAAACGACGGCAGAGCGTGGTTTTGCCGCAGCCCACTTCTCCCACCAGCACGATGAAACCCTTCTTTTCGCGCACACCGTACTTCAGGTGTTGCAGCGCTTCGAGGTGGGTCGGGCTGAGATAGAGAAAACGAGGGTCCGGAGTGATGTTGAAAGGCGCCTCCTTGAACCCGTAAAAACTCTGGTACATGGACTTGCGACCGTGGTCCGCCGTGATTCAAAACGCACGTTAAATCCCCCCCTCGCTCCCGGTGGAGGGCGGATTTGAAATCTCCTTTACTCGCATCGTCCCCGAACCGTTCATCCCTCAGAGCTTTGAACTCGCGCCGCTTCATCGTTTTTCTCTACGTCGTGCTCCTGACCTTGATCGGGGTGGGAGCCGGCGCGTTCCTCATCGATGCGCAGGCGGAGTTCGACAAACTCAAGCAGGACCAGGCCGCAAGCTCGGCGAAACTGGCCGCGGCGCGCACGCGCCTCCAGGAACAACAGACAATCCTCGAGCGGCTGCGCTCGGATCCGCGCTTTGTCGAGGATGTGATTCGCACCCAGCTCGGTTACGGCCGGCCTGGTCCGGGCGAAGTGATCTTCCGTTTCGACTCCGGTCCGTAGACCTCCGGGGTTCGCAGGGGAACCACCGGCGTGCCGCCCGTACCATCCCTGAATTTTCATGACCCATCCGATCATCGAACGTTTTCACCGCGCCGGCCAGGGCCAGGTGTTCGCTTTTTTCAACGACTGCCAGCCCGACGCCCAGCGCCGGCTGCTCGCGGAGGCCGCCGAGATCGATCTGGCGGAAGTCGACCGCCTGACGCGGACGTTGCTGGCCAAGGATGCCGTCTCGGGCGTGAACCTCGAGGGCCTCGCGCCGGCTCCGTATGAAAAACATCCTGCGCACGGTGGCGATACGGCTGCGTGGCAAAAGACGCGGGCCGCCGGTGAGGCCGCGCTGCATGGAGGTCGCGTCGCCGCCTTCACGGTGGCGGGCGGGCAGGGGACACGCCTCGGTTACGACGGACCAAAGGGCACGTTTCCGGTGACGCCCCTCCGGCAGAAACCGCTCTTTCAGGTGTTCGCGGAGAAGATCCGCGCGGCCGGCGTGCGCTATGGCCGGCCGTTGCACTGGTTCATCATGACGAGTCATGCGAACCACGAGGCGACCGAGAGTTTTTTCCGCGAACACGGCCATTTCGGACTCGATGCCGGTCGCGTGCACTTCTTCCGCCAGGGCCGGATGCCGGCGGTGGACTTTTCCGGTCGGATCCTGCTCGAGGGCAGGAGCGCCATCGCGCTGTCGCCCGACGGCCACGGCGGATCGCTGCGCGCGCTCGATCGCAGCGGCGCCCTGGATCTCATGCGTCGCGAAGGAATTGATACGCTCAGTTATTTCCAGGTGGATAATCCGCTGGTGCGTTGCATCGATCCCGCGTTCATCGGGTGGCACGTCCTCCGCGGATCGGAGATGTCGAGCAAGATGGTCACGAAGGCCTACGCCGAGGAAAAGGTCGGTCACTTCTGCTGGCAGAACGGCCGGCTGGTCGTGGTCGAGTATTCCGATTTGCCGATGACGCTGCAGCGCGAAACCGACGCCGCGGGCAATCTGCGTTACATCGCGGGCAGCATCGCGATTCACGTGCTCGATCGGGACTTCGTGAAGCGGATGGCCGTCGGCGGCGAGGGCGTCGCGCTGCCGTTCCATCGCGCCGACAAAAAGATTCCGACGATCGCGGCGGATGGCTCGCCGGTGAAGCCCGACAAGCCCAACGGCGTTAAGTTCGAGATGTTCGTCTTCGACGCGGTGCCGTTCGCGAAAAACCCGGTGGTGATCGAAACGCGGCGCGAGGACGACTTCTCGCCGGTGAAGAACGCCACGGGCGTCGATTCCCCCCAGACCTGCCGTGACGATCAGCTCCGGCAGTTCGGCCGGTGGTTGAAGGCGGGGGGCGCGCCGCTAACGACCGACGCCAGCGGCCGCCCGCAGTTCGCAATCGAGGTGTCACCGCTTTTCGGTTACGACGAGGATTCGTTCGCCGACGCCTGGAAGAAACTCTCGCCCAAGCCGGCGATCACGGAAGGCTTTTATCTCGAGTGAGGGGAACGGAAGGGGAAGGGGAGAAAGTTGAGAGCTGAGAGTTGAGTGACCGGAACGATCAGCGCGGAGCGGTGGGTGTACGTAATGCGGAACGTACTGGTTTCGCCGGATTGGGCTCTCAACCCTCAACCCTAAACTCTCAACTCTCAGGTCACCGCTTCTTCCCTTTTTTCGCTGCCGGCGCGGTGGCAGCGTCGGCGTCACGGCCGCTGCCGGGAGCGCGCGTGACCGTGACGGTTTTGCGGCTCCAGAATTCGTCGGCGCGCGCCGGATCGTAGGCGGGATTCTGCTGCGGCAGCTGCGCCTGCACGTCCTTGCGCCACGCCTTGAGTGCCGCGTGCATCGCCTGCGTGCGTTCCGGGAAGCGCGCGGCGAGATTGGTGCCTTCGCCGAGATCGTCGCTCAGGCGGTAGAGTTCCAGCGCGCCGTCCTCGAAGAACTCCAGCAGCTTCCAGTCGCCTTGGCGCATCGCTCCCGCCGGCGTGCTGTGATGATAATGGGGCAGGTGCCAGAACAGCGACTCGCGCGCGAGCGTCGCAGCCGGCTGGCGTAGCACGGGCAGCAGGCTGACGCCGTCGAGCACCTGGCCGGAGGGCGGCGCGGCCTGCGCGAGCTCGAGAAACGTGGGATAGAAATCCACCGTGGCGCCGAGGGCCGCGGTGGTGGCGCCGGCCACGGCGACGCCGGGCCAGCGCACGATGCACGGCACGCGGATACCGCCCTCGTAGAGCGTGCCCTTTTCGGAGCGCAGCGGGGCGTTTGAGGTGGTGATGGTGCCGCCCTGTTCGCGGTGGAGTCCGCCGTTGTCGGATACGAACACGATCATCGTGTTCGCACCGAGCCCGAGACGATCGACCGTGGCCGCGATCGTGCCGACGCTTTCGTCCAGTTCATCGAGCAGTCCGGCGTACTCGGGTCGGCTCGGGTAGTTCGGCATCGGCGTCTTCGCCTGATATTTTTTCAAACGCTCCGGCGTGGTCGAAAGCGGGATGTGGACGGCAAAATGCGAGACCTGCAGCAGGAACGGCCGATCCTTGTTGGCGATGATGAACTCCACCGCCTTCGCCGTGAGAAATTCCGCGGTGCGACGCGGCGGGGTGGAGGCGTCGACGCGTGGCGGCACCACGTTGCCCTGGGTTTCCAGCGCGGTCTGCCAGCCTTGCTGCGCCGGACCGAACCCGCTCTCGCCGAGGTGCCACTTGCCGAAATAGCCGGTCTGGTAGCCGGCCGCGGCCAGGCGTTCCGCAAACGTCTCGATCGCGAGCGGCAGCTGCAAGGCGACGGGCGGTTCGACCATCTTGGCGAAGGGCCGCCAGTGGCCGGGAATGTGCACCGTGATGCCGAGCCGCGCCTGGTTTTGTCCCGACTGAATGCTGGCGCGCGTCGGCGAGCAAACCGGGCCGGCGTAGAATTGCGTGAAGCGCACGCCCTGTTGCGCGAGTCGATCGATGGCGGGCGTTTCATTGAACGTGTTGCCGTAGCAGCCGAGATCGGCCCAGCCGAGATCGTCGGCGAGAATCAAAATCAGATTGGGGCGGCCCGCCGCGGCGCGCGCGGGCGTGGCGACGCTCCACGTGATGAGGACAAGAAGGAGCCAAGGGAATGATTTCATGGGGTGGGACCGCTCGCGGCGGCCAAGGCTGTGACGAATCAGACTGGAAAGCGCGATGCCGGCGTAAGAATTTCACGCAATCCGTGGTTGCGCTGCACGCCGATTCTTACGTCCCATCTGGGCCCGCCGTGTTTACCCCGTGCCCTCTTTGTCCCGCAAGCTGACTCACTCCCTGCTGCGCCGCCTGCGATTGGCTGTGATTGCGCTGGCGTCGGTGGTCGCCGGCCCGCTGATCGCCGCGGCCGATCGGCCCAATGTCGTGCTCATCGTGGCCGACGATCTCGGCTACGGCGAACTCGGCTGCTACGGCGGGCGCGATGTGCCCACGCCGCACCTGGATGCGATCGCGCGGCAGGGCGTGCGGTTTACCAACGGCTATGTGACAGCCCCGTTCTGCGCCGCTTCACGCGCGGCGCTGCTCACCGGGCGGTACCAGACGCGATTCGGTTTTGAGAACAATCCCATCGGCGCGGCCAACGTCGATCCGGCCGTCGGGCTGCCGTTGGGCGAGCGCACGCTGGCGAACGTCCTGCGCGACTCCGGTTACGCGACCGGCCTGATCGGGAAGTGGCATCTGGGCGGTCACGCGCGCTTTCATCCGCAGCGCCGCGGATTCGACACGTTCTTCGGCTTCCTGCACGAGGGCCACTCGTATGTGCCGCCACCGTGGGACGGACACGTCACGTGGTTGCGCCGGCGCACTCTGCCCGACGGCGGCAAGGGCCGCTGGACCTCGCCGGACGGACGCGTGATCTGGAGCACGCATCTCGCGAACTTCGAGCCGGACTACAACGCCGACAACCCGTTGCTCCGCGACAGCCAGCCAGTCGATGAACGGGCGAATCTGACCGACGCCCTCACGCGCGAAGCGGAGGCCTTCATCGGCCGGCACGCGTCCCAGCCTTTCTTCCTCTATCTGTCCTACAACGCGGTGCACAGCCCGATGCAGGGCGCGGATGCGTACCTGAAACGTTTTGCGCACATTCCCGACCTCCAGCGGCGCATCTTTGCCGCCATGTTGGCGCAACTCGACGACGGCGTCGGTCGCGTGGTCGCGCGCTTGCGGGCCGCTGGTCTCGAGGAGAAAACGCTGATCGTGTTTCTCAGCGACAACGGCGGACCGACGCGCGAACTCACGTCGAGCAACCGGCCGTTGCGCGGCGAGAAGGGTCAGCTCCTCGAAGGCGGCATCCGCGTGCCGATGATGATGCAGTGGAAATCCCGGCTGCCGGCCGGCGTCGAGGAGCGGCGCCTGGTGAGTGCGCTCGACCTCTTTCCCACGGCCGTGGTCGCCGCCGGCGGCACACCCGCGGCGAATCTCGACGGCGTGGATTTGCTGCCGTATCTGCGCGGGCAGGACACCAGTACGATTCACGCGCAGCATTACTGGCGCGTGGGCGCGCAGGGGGCGTTGCGGGCCGGCGACTGGAAGATTCACCGCGGGCGCGGCGACCAATCGTGGCAGCTGTTCAACCTCGCCCGCGATGTCGCCGAGGAAAAGGATCTCAGCGCCGCCGAGCCGTCAAAACGCGACGAACTTGTCGCTGCCTGGCAGGCCATCGACAAGAGTATGATTGCGCCGCTCTGGAATCCGGGCGGCGGCCGCGGACCGTGACTTTACTCCGACGCTCACTTCTTATTTTAATCTGAACCTCTATCCCATGCTCCCCACCAACCGACGCTTCGCGCGCCTGCTGTCCTGCTTGATCCTATCCTTTGTCGCGGCGGGCTTCGCGCCGGCCGCCGAGACCGGCGCGCCTGCGACGCCCGACACCAAGCGCGGCAAGGCGCAGAAAGCGAAGGCCGGCGCCGCCGAAGCACCCGCGCCGGCGCGCCAGACCGCCGTGGGTCCGGTCGTTGGCGAGAACAAGGCGACGCCGGTCAGCCGCTTGAAAGTGCCGGATGGCTTCAAGGTTGAACTGATCTACTCGGTGCCCGGCGCCACGCAGGGTTCGTGGGTCAATCTGTGCACGGATCCCAAGGGTCGGATTTACGCCAGCGATCAGTATGGCGGTCTCTATCGTTTCACGCCGCCGGCGCCGGGCCAGACGTTGAACGAATCCGCGGTGGAAAAAGTCCCCGCCGAGATTCGGGCCGTCAATGGCATGCTCTGGGCCTTCGGTGCGCTGTATGTCGGCGTAAACGACTACGAAGCCAAGATTCCGTCGGGCCTCTACCGCATCTCCGACAGCGATGGCGACGACAAGCTCGACAAGGTCGAACTGCTCCGCGCCATCACCGCGCGTGGTGACCACGGCGTCCACGCGGTGCTGCTCACCCCGGACGGCAAGGGCCTGTATTTGGTGTGTGGTAACGGCGCCAAGCTCACCGAGATCGCGCCGTCGTCGCCGGTGGCACAGCTCTGGGGAGACGATCACCTGCTGCCGCGCATGCCGGATGGCCGCGGCTTCATGCGCGAGGTGCTCGCTCCCGGCGGCGCGATCTATCGCGTCACACCCGATGGCAAGACGTTCGAGGCCGTCGCGACGGGCTTTCGCAACATCTACGACGCCGCACTCAATCGCGACGGCGAGCTGTTCACCTACGACGCCGACATGGAGTATGACTTCAACACGTCATGGTACCGTCCCACGCGCATCAACCACGTCGTGAGCGGCGCGGACTACGGCTGGCGCAACGGCGCGGGCAAGTACCCGGTGTTCTATGCGGACAACCTGCCGCCCGTGATCGACATCGGGCCGGGCTCGCCCACGGGCATGACGTTTGGCTACGGCGCGAAATTCCCCGCGCGCTATCAGAAGGCGCTTTTCGTCCTCGACTGGAGCTGGGGCAAGCTGCACGCAATTCACCTCGAGCCCAACGGCGCAACCTACAAGGCCGTGCGCGAGGAGTTCATCTCCGGCGCGCCGTTGCCGCTCACCGATGCGATCATCCATCCGAACGACGGCGCCATGTACTTCGCCATCGGCGGCCGGCGCGTGCAGTCGGGTCTGTATCGTGTCACCTATGTCGGCACCGATTCCACCGTCGCGGTCGAAACGAAGGGCGCGCCGAGCGCGTTGCGTTCGCTGCGCCATGAGTTGGAAGCCTGGCACGGCAAACGCGACCCTCGCGCGGTCGATGCCGTCTGGCCCCATCTCGCCCATGCCGATCGTTTCATCCGCTGGGCGGCCCGCACGGCGCTGGAGCATCAGCCGTTCGCGACCTGGTCCGATCGCGCGCTGGCTGAACGCGACCCGTCCCTGCGCGTCGAGGCGCTGCTCGCGCTCGCTCGTGCCGCAGGCGTTTGTCCTTCGCACCGCGCCACGCCGAACGCACCGGTCGACACCGCGCTGGGTCGCAAGATCGTGCTGGCCCTGGCCGACACCGACTGGGCGCCGCTCGACGCCGAGCGCCAGCTTGCGCTCGTGCGCACGCTTGAGATCGCGTTGCATCGTTTCGGCCCCTTCGACGCCGCGGTGAATGCGAAGCTGGTGGCGAAACTGGATCCGCTGTTTCCCGCCAAGACCCGCGAATTGAACTGGCTGCTGTGCGAGACGCTCGTGTTCCTGCAATCGCCAACGGTGGCGGCCAAGGGCATCGCGTTGATCGCCGCAGCCCCCACGCAGGAGGAGCAGATCGAATACGCCCGCTCGCTCCGCAAGCTGGAGAAGGGCTGGACGAACGCCACCCGCACCGCGTACCTCGAATGGTTCCTCAAGGCGGCGAATTACCGCGGCGGCTCGAGTTTCTCCAAATTCATCGAGTTCATCCGCACCGACGCCGTCGCCACGTTCACGCCCGCGGAGCGCACGGCGCTGGCCGCGATGCTCGACAAGAAACCCAAGGCGATGAGCGTGATCGAGAATCTCAGCTACGTCTTTGCCGGCCGGCCGTTCAACGACTGGAAGCTCGATGAACTCGGGGCCGCGGCGGAGAACGGCATGAAGGGCCGCAATTTCGAAACCGGCCGCAAGATGTTCGGCGCCGCCGCGTGCTTTGCCTGCCATCGCTTCGGCAATGAGGGCGGCATGACCGGTCCGGATCTCACCTCGGCGGGCGGACGCTATTCACCGCGCGACTTCCTCGATCAGGTGCTCAACCCGAGCAAGGAAATCAATGAGCAGTTCGTTCCGTCGGTTCTCACCAAGAACAACGGCGAAACCGTCACAGGCGCGGTGGTGAATCTCAACGGTGACTTTGTCACCATCAACGAGGACCCAAGCAACCCGGACCAGCGCGTGCAGGTCGATCGCAAGGAGGTGAAGAGCATCGAACCGTCCAAGGTTTCGAGCATGCCCCCGATGCTGCTCGCGCGGCTCACGCAGGACGAGATCCTCGATCTCGCGGCGTATGTGTTGTCCGGCGGAAATCCGCAGGACGCGCGCTTCCGCAAGTAAGCCGCGAAAAAATCATCGCCCGGCGACGTCTCCTTCGTACCGTCACGCGACTCATCCATGACCACCCTCGATCGCATCACCGCTGCCGCGCGGGCCGGCCACCTGTTGCCGGCCACCGTGGAAAACATCGCTGCATTCCTGGCTGTTTCGCTGCCGGAGTGGGCGAGCCAGAGCATTGACGAACTCGTGGCGAAGTCCGCGTGGGGCGAATTGAACGATCGGTTTTATCGGTTCCTCGAGTTCGGCACCGGCGGCATGCGCGGTCGCACGATTGGCGTCGTGCCGACCGCGGCGGAGACAGGCCGGCTTGACGAACGCGGCTCGCCGGAGCACGCCGCGATGGGGAGCAACGTGTTGAACGATTTCACGCTGATTCGCGCCGTGGTCGGCCTGTATCGTTACACGGCTAAGTACCTCGCCCAGAAACCCGACCCTTCCAAGCCGCGCCTCGTGATCGCGTACGACGTCCGGCATTTCTCGCGTCACTTCTCTGATCTCGCCGCGTCGACCTGGACGCAGCTCGGTGGGGAAGCGTACATCTTCGACGGCCCGCGGCCGACGCCGCAGCTGAGTTTTGCAGTGCGCTCCCTGCGCGCCCACGCCGGCGTCGTGATCACCGCCAGCCACAATCCACCCCACGACAACGGCTTCAAGGCGTACTTCGAGGACGGCGCCCAGGTGGTGCCGCCGCACGACAAGGGCATCGTCACCGAGGTCAACGCCGTGCCGCTGTCGGCGCTCGGCCGGTTCCTGACGCCCAATCTCGCCGGCGTGAAGACGCTCGGCGCCGCTGAAGACGCGGCTTACCGGGCGGTCGCGGCCAAGGCCGTGCTGGATCCCGCCGTGTTCAAGCAGACCAAGCTCAAGGTGGTGTTCACGAACATCCACGCGACCGGTGCGATCCACTCGGTGCCGCTGCTGGAACAGGCGGGGTGCGACGTGCACACCGTCCCCGAGCAGCTCGCGTTCGACGCGCGCTTCCCGACGGTGAAGTCGCCGAATCCGGAGAACGCCGAGGCGCTCGCCCGCGCCGTCGCGCTGGCGGACAAGCTGGGCGCCGACGTTGTGCTGGCCACCGATCCCGATGCCGATCGCATGGGCTGCGCGGTGCGGAACCGCGCCGGCAAACTCGAGTTGCTCACGGGCAATCAGATCGGGTCGCTGCTCGCGGAGTATCGCATTTCAAAATACAAGGAGCTGGGCTGGATTCCGCGCGAGGGCTCGTCCCGCGCCGCCATCATCAAGACCTTCGTTACGACGCAGCTCCAGGACGCGATCGGCCGCGGTCACGGCGTCAAGGTGATCAATACGCTCACCGGCTTCAAATGGATCGCGGCGAAGATGGGCGGCTACGAGGCGGCATTGCGCCGCGCGATGGGTCCCGCCTTCGACTACGACGCGACGCCCTTCGCGGAACGCGCGCGGCTGCTGCAGCTGCACAGCACCTTCTACGTGTTCGGCACCGAGGAGAGTTACGGCTATCTGCCCAACGACTACCTGCGCGACAAGGACGGCAACTCCGCCTGCCTCATGTTCGCCGAGCTCTGTGCGTGGGTGAAGGGACGCGGCCTGACCGTCCCCGAATATCTCGACGAAATTTATCTGCGCTACGGCTTCTACCTCGAGGGTGTGATCAACATCTACTACGAGGGCGCGAGCGGGAATGCGAAGATCAAGCGCATCCTCGAAACCTACCGGGCGAATCCGCCGAAGGCGTTTGGTGATGTAGCCGTGGCGAAGTTCCAGGACTTCGGCCGCGAGAAGGTGGTCGATGCCGACGGTGAGACGATTCCGTCGCAGGATCTTTATCTCGTGACGCTGGCCAACGGTTACTCGTTCGCCGCGCGTGGCAGCGGCACCGAACCGAAGATGAAGTTCTACCTCTTCGCCAACGAGAAGGTCGCCAACGCCGCCGAGCTGCCTGCGGTGAAGGCGCGCGTGAAGGCGACGCTTGAAGCCTTGAACCGATTGATCGAGGCGGACGCGAAAGCCCGTGCTGAAGGCTGAGTCCAGCCGGTGGAGCCGGGAGCGCAGGCGTCCTGCCTGCTCTCTCCGCTCCGTGATTGCATCCGTTGGCATAAGGGCTGCGGCTGCCTGTCTGGCGGTCGTTCTCATTGTGAGCGAAGTGCGCGGCGCGGAGGTCGCCGGGCGTGATCGCGGCGTTTCAGTAGAAGCGTTCACACTGTTTTCCGCTGCTGAAAAAGAGCGCGTCATCGTCGTGCCGGCCGCTGCGATCCCGGAGGAGCGGCGCGCGGCGGAGCTGATTCAGGCGACGCTGGCCAAGGCCGCGGATCGTCCCATCGCGCAGTTTCCCATCCAGACCGAGCGCGCGGACGGACCGCGCAGCGCGGTGTTTGTCGGCGCGACGCTTCGCAGCGGCACATTCCTGATCGAGGCCCCGGCACGCGCGCCCTTCGATACCGCTGTCGGATCGCGGGTGCGGGCCGGAGCCGTGGAGGTGAAGAGTGAGCGGCGCGAGTCCATCGAGCTGGCGGCGAGCTGGTGGCTCGAGCGCGCGTCGGGCGCGCATTGGTTCATGCCCGGCCCGCTCGGCGAGCATGTGCCGGTCCGCGCTGAACTCATCCTGCCGGCGGGCGAGGCGATCGCGCGCCCCGGCTTCATCTCGCGCGATCTCAGTCTCGGTCCCGAGGAAGGCCGCGACTGGGCGATTCGCAACCGCCTCGAATCGCGTTTCGAGATCGGGCACAACCTCGTGACGATTTTCCGGCCGGAAGATTTTCAGCGCCGTCCCGAGATGGCGCCGATGCGATCGGGCCAGCGCTTTCTGCCCGACGCCGGCGATCAGAATTGGCAACCTGACTTCCGCGCTGTCGCGACGATCGAGCACGCGGCGGCAACGGCGATCCGGGCGTTCAACGTGAATCCGCAGCGAGGGTCGTTTTCGCTCAGCATCAACGACTCGATTCGGTACGACGACTCCGCCGGCACCCTCGCGGCGGTCGCGCCCCGCGGCTATTTCCGCCAGCGGCCGGACTACTCGGATCTGGTGTTCGGCTTCGCCAATGCCGTCGCCGCGCGCGTGGCCGAGCGTCATCCCGATCGCTGGCTGCCCGCCTTCGCCTATTATTGGTGTGAGAATGTTCCGACGTTTCCCGTGGCGCGCCGGATTGTGCCGTTCCTCACGGCGGACCGCAGCCAGTGGATGCACCCGGAATTCGCCGCGGAGGATCGCGCCCTGATTGAGCGCTGGTGCAAATCCGGCGCGGAGGTGGTCGGCGTGTACGATTATTTCTACGGCGCGCCGTTCCTGATTCCGCGACCGACGCTCTACGCCGTGACGGAGACACTGCCGTTTCACCATCGTGCGGGCGTCCGGGCGTTTTTCGCCGAGACCGTGCCCAACTGGGCGCTCGACGGACCCAAGCCCTGGCTCGCTGCGCAACTGCTCTGGGCGCCCGAGCGCAGCCCCTCCGAGTTGCTGGCGATTTATTATCGTGAGTTCTGGGCCGAGGCGGCCGGCCCCATGGAACGTTTCTTTGCGCTCTGCGATCAGACGTGGCGGGAACAACCCGGGCCCGCGCGGTGGCTGCGTTATTTTCGCGACGATGATCAGTCGACGATTTATCCGGCGGCCCGCCAGGTGGAACTCAGGACGCTGCTCGATCAGGCGGCGCGGCTGGCACGCAGTCAGATGGTGCGCGCGCGCGTCGCATTTGCGTCGGCGGGATTTTCCGTGAGCGAGCAATTCTGGGCCTTCAGCGCCGCACGCGATCGCCTGAACCGGATGATCACTGCGGGTGTGAGTCCCGGCGAGCTGCTGGCCGCGTGGCGGCAGTATCGCGATGGACGCGCACGGTTCGAGGAGCGTTACCGCGACGTGCTACGCGAACAGCCGTTCGCAGTCGCGACACAGGACCTCGCGATCTACTTCCGTCACCATCCGGACAGCCGCGCAGCGCGGGAGTTGGTGCGCACGCCGGCAGGTCGGACGCTGCTGGAGGGCGCGGGTGATCTGACGCGGCAGCATCTCGGCGCCACGCCGGGTGAAGTGGAGCGGGTGCTGACGCGGGGCGTCGAAACGTTGCAGGATCGCGACTGGAAGTCGGTGACGATTCGCCCGGTCGTCGGTCCGGCGGTGTTTGATTGGACGGAAGCGGACAATGCGTGGCAGGGGAGTGGCGAGCCTTGGGAGAGTCGACGCGTTGCGCTTGGTGCTGAACGCGACGGTCGTCGCACCCTTCGTTTCGCCGGTTCTCGCACGGAAGGCATCGGGCAATGGCTGCCCGTAACCGCGGGAACGCTCTGTCTCGCGCAGGTCGACGTCCGGGCCAAATCGAGTCCCGGCACCGCGACGTTTCTGATCATGAATTTTCTTGATGATAAGCACCGGCATCTTGGCCTCGGTCGCATTGATCGGCTGTCGCCGGAGGCCGCGGTGCAAACGCGCACGCTGGTTGTCGTGGAGCGGGCCCCGCCGCAGGCGCGTTATGTCGGCATCGGGTTGCGCGTATTGAATCAGCTGGACGACGACTTCGCGGAATTTTCCGCCGCGTCGTTGCGTCAGCTGCAGCCGTAGCGCGATCGCCCGGCTGCGGCGGATTGGAGTCGGGCGAATGGCGTGATCATCGCAGCGTGCGCGTGCGCGGCCGCATCATGCACGAATGAATCGGGGATTCCCCCAGAATAATTTCGAAATGAATCCGCCGGGAAACATTTCGGTGACGCGGGAACAACTCGGGCCGTTCCCGTTCCACGAAGCCGCACGACCGCGTCGCGGCCGGATGCAACCATATCAACCTGAACACTGCTGAGAACCCATGCTGCGCCGGAACGTGAGTGAAGTAATTTCATGGAAGGGCCGCGCCTCGATGGGAAAGTTGTGATTACGGATATATATGGAGACTGTCTATAGTGTGGCATGTGATTTGCAGGACACCAAAGCCTCTATAGAGAGAACAGTTCAACGCCATCCCATGCCACGTTCAGCAAAGTTGCCCTCGTCCGCCAGCAGCGAGGTTTTCCACCCCCCGGAAACGCCCGACCGGTTACAGCGGGTTTCACAGGTTGAAAACTATGAGCGCAACACTCGCCACTGCCGAACGGCAGGAATTCTTTCCGGTTCGTGACGTCCTGCCCTTCGAGAAGCCGCCGGAGCCACCGCCGGCTGACGCCCGCGGTGTAGGCGCACCCGCCGCGGCACCGTTCGCGCCTTCCTCGCCCCGCGAGGCGGCGTATCGGATCTGCGCCGTCCTGTTGATGGGAGACTTCCTCGCCGCGTGTCTGGCCATTTTTGTCGGACTGGAACTGCGCGAATGGCAACGACTCGGCTCGTTGTTCACGGCGGAGAACCGCGCTCTCGTGGTTTCCCAAATCCCGTTCTGGTCCGTCGGCGGCGGTGCGGTGTTCGTCTGGCTGATGATCACCGGCAAGACGTACGAAGTGGCCACGATTTACCGCATGCAGCGGTTGTTCAAGAACCTGATCCGTTCGACGATCCTCTGGTCCGTGGTCGTGTGGGCGTGCATCGGATTGTTCCAGATCGCACACTTCACGCCCCGGCTGGGCGTGGTCTATTGTGCGGTTGCGCTGGTGCTGACGCTCACGCTGTGGCGCCTCATTGCCTTTGTCTTTCTGATGCAGCCGCGGCTGCGTGAGGCCGCGAGCTCACGCGTCATCATGGTGGGTTGGAACGCCAAGGCCGCGCATCTGCGCCTGTCGATGCGCCGGGATCTCGCGCAGTTGAGCGAGATCATCGGCTGCGTGCCGCTGCCCGGCGGACGCTTTGCCAGCAAGCCGCCGCCCGAACTCGCCGTGCTGGGCGACTACTCAAGTTTGCCCGAGCTGGTTGCGAGCTGCGGTGCGAACTCCATCATTCTTTCCGAAGTGTCGTGTCCCGCGCGGGAGATTCAGAATCTGATCACGTTCTGCCAACGCGAGATGATCGGATTCCAGATGGTGCCGGAATACTTTCCCGCGCTGAACTCCGGCTTGCAGATTCAGGCGCTCAGTGGTGTGCCGCTGCTCAGCGTGAGCCAGCTGCCGCTCGATCGCACCTTGAACCGCGTGTTGAAGCGCGTGGTCGACATCGTCGGCGGCCTCGTGGGCGTGGGCCTGAGCGCGCCGATCATCGGTTTCTTTGGTGCGCTCGTTTACTTCGAAAGCCCCGGCCCGATCATCTTCCGGCAGCGTCGCACGAGCCGCAGCGGACAGGTGTTTCAAATCTACAAGATCCGCAGCATGCGCATGAACGCGGAAGCGCAGTCGGGCGCGGTCTGGTGCAAGCGCGAGGACCCGCGACGGCTCCGCATCGGCACGTTCATGCGGAAATACAATATCGATGAACTGCCTCAGTTCTGGAACGTGCTCAAGGGCGACATGAGCCTCGTGGGGCCGCGTCCGGAAAGGCCCGAGCTGATCGAAAAATTCAAGGACGAGATTCCGAACTACAACGCGCGGCACGAGGTGCGCACCGGTCTCACGGGCTGGGCTCAGATCCACGGCCTCCGCGGTGACACCGACCTCGGGAAGCGGGTCGAGGCCGACCTCTACTACATGGAGAACTGGAGCCTGTTTCTGGATCTCTACTGCCTGTTTGCGACCATCTTTAACAACAAGAATGCACACTGAACCGAAAACGGGTCGGAGGTCGCGGCGCGCGGGTGTCTATCTGCTCGCGATGGGGGCACTGGTTCCGGTTGCCTGGGGCGCGATCTGGCAGTCGCAGGACTGGGCCCTCACAGGCAAGCTCTCGGGCGCCACGGGCTACGACTCCAACCTCACGCTGGCGCGTGACGGTCCGGGCGACATGTTCGTGCAGGCGCGGCCGGAATTGTCGTTCCTTCGTCGCAACTCGGGCACGGAATTCCACGTGGACACGGCGATCACGGCGTCGGAGTTCATCAACGGGCGGCAGCCCGGGCAGACGGATCTCCTGTTCTCCGCCACGTACGGGTACCCGTTCGCGCCCGATGTGTTCCCGCTCTACAGGTCGATCGTTGCGTGGCAGCGGACCTCTGAGCCGGATCAATATCTCGGTCAACGCGTGCAGCACGACCGGGCATCAATCACGGGTGAAGGTTTTGTTTCGCTGAGTGGTAAGCTCGGGCTCCGCGGCGATGTCGACGCCTACGTCGACGAATACGAGGAGCGCACCCTCAACAGCAACAGCCGCTGGCGGGCGTTTGCCGGTCTCGCGTACGAGAAGCGTCCTGGTCTGCAAACATCGGTCAACCTTGGCTTCGCCCGGGGCCGATCCCGGCCGAACGGGCGCGAATTGGGGGCGGCACCTGTACGCAGCAATGAATTCTATTTTACGGGTAAGTTTCGCGGAGAAATCACGCCGAAGATCACGGGCAACGCCTATGCAGGAGTTGGCCATGTGCGTTATAAAGGTGGATATACGAATCGCTACACCCTGCCGGTGGCCGGCGCCGATCTGACCTGGAGCGTCAACCCGCGGCGCACCGTCGTCCTCGCTGCCTACAGCGGCGCTGATTACGCTCCGGACGGACAGGCGGTGGATACCGGCCGGGCTTTCCTCTCGTTGACCAACGTGATCGTCGGCAGCTGGCAATACACGCTGCGCGGCGGTCCGACGCGCACGGTGTTCCGGCGCGAGGTGAAACAGAGCACCGATTACTCGTGGGAGGGCGGCACTGAGTTTGCCTACGCACCGTCGAACCGGTTTCGCGTCGGTCTGGGCCTGATGGCCGGAACGCACGACTCCGACGTACGCGAGCGGCAGTACAATCGCTACGTGTTCACGCTCGATAGCTCCTATCGTTTCTAACCACCATGAAGTCCGCCTCTTTACTTCCTTTTCTCCGCCCGAGCAGCCTGCGTCTGATTGCGTTGCTCGCCGTCAGCACCGGTTCCCTGCTCACGCCGGGCCCTGCGTTGCGCGCCGCGGAGTTGCGGTCGGAGGCGACGGTCGGGGATTACCGGATCGCGCCGCGCGATCAGCTCCAGTTCCAGGTCTTTGACGAGGAGGCCTCGCTGCTCGTGCAGCGTGTGTCATCGGCCGGTGAAATTTCGGTGCCGCTGCTGGGCGCGGTCAAGGTCGCCGGACTCACGTTGCGCGAAAGCGAATCGCTGATGGAGAAGCGATATCGCGAGGGCGGGTTTTATCTCAAACCCCAGGTGATCCTATCGTTTCAGGCGTACGCGCCGCGCAGCATCTCGGTGCTGGGCCAGGTCAACAATCCAAACCAGATCGATTTCGCGGTGGAGCGGGGGACGATCGGAATCGTCACCGCCATCACGCGGGCTGGCGGCTTCACGCGCGTGGCACGGACCGATGCCGTGCGCGTCATGCGGACGGTCGATGGCAGGGAAACCTCCTTCACGATCAACGTGGCGTCGTATCTCGACGACAAGACCAAGGACCAGGAATTCCGGCTCCTGCCCGATGACATCGTGTTCGTCCCGGAGCGCGTATTCTAAGCCATGCCTATTTCGATGGATTCAAACACTACACTCTCGCCGCAACGCAACGGGAACCACGGCCCGGCGCTCGCGGCCACCGGCGCAGCCTTCGCCAACCGTCCGCCGGCGCGCGACGACTTTTCCTTCAAGGACCTTCTCGATCTCCTCGGACGCGGGCTGCTCATCATCCGCTCCAAGTGGTACTGGGGATTTATCGGCGCCCTGCTGCTCGGTGGCGCCGCGGGCTACGTGCTCTTCAAACGTCCGGTGGAGTTCACCGCGCAGACCGCAATGCTCGCGCAAAGCACGCTCGACAAGGTCATCGGTACGCGCGCCGACGCCGGCGGCGATCAGGCGCGGGAAAACAGTCTGCGCAATCATCTCTCGATGATGACGAGCCGAAAGTTCCGGTCGCGTCTGCTCCAGGCGTTTGACGCGGGACAGAAGCAGCAGATTGCTGCGCCCTACCTGAAGCCGGGCGAGCAGGCGGATGACGACTTCTTCCAGACGTTCTTCGAGCGCAAGATCTCGATCGAGCGCGAGCGCGGACGCGAGTACTACACCATCGGTGTCACTCACCTGGTGCCCGCCACGGCCATCATGGTCGCTGATCGCATCGCCAACGAATACCTCTCGTACGTGCAATTGGAGTTCAAGGAGGCCAATCTGCAGGGGTTCGAAATTCTCGAGAAACAGGCAGAGGTAATTCGCAACGACATCGCCCGAGTTGAGTCTGCCCGGCTGGATTTCCGGAAGAAGAACGGCATCATTTCGCGCAGCGACAACCAGGGCATCCTCGCGGAACGCCTGAAGCGGCTGGATGTGAGTCTGACGGAGACCCGGATCAAACGGGTGAATCTGGAAACGATTTTCCGCCAGGCCTCCATTGATCGCGGCAAGTCCGAGTATCCGTGGGACAACGCCTTCCTGGCCGGCTTCGCCAACAACGAGAACCTCCGGCAGGAACTGGATCGCCAGTTTGCGCAGCGCTCGATGCTGGCCAGCCGCTACGGTCCCAATCATCCGAAGCTCCGGGATGTGGATTCCCAGATCAAGGGCATCCAGGCCGCGATTCAGCGCAACTTCGATGTCGCCGTGCAGGACCTGGCGGCGCAGCTCGCCGTGGTGGTGCGCACGGAGGAACTGGTGAAGAAGGAATTCGACGCCGCCTTCGAGAGTTCGATCGAAATCGAGAAGCTTGCGAGCAACTACGAAATCCTCAGCGCGGGCGTGGACTCGAAAAAAATCACGCTCAACGAACTCGAACGGAAGATCGGCGAGGCCTCGATCTCCTCGAAGCTTCCTGCGGATTTCATGCAGATCGTCGATCCCGCGTACCTCGTAAAACCCCGCGTGCCCAAGCGCGTAATGTATGCTGGTTTTGTGGCCTGCCTGGCGCTCGCGGCCTTCATCATCACTCCGCTGGTGGCCAGCACCCTCGACGAACGGGTGTCCGCCACCTCGGATCTCGAGCAGGTCCTCGGCCTTTCCATGTTCGGTGCGATTCCCACGCTGAAAATGCGGAAGGAAGATCGCGCTCACGTGGTGCGGGACAGCGTCGACGTCGTCACGGCGGAGTCCTTCGTCGCGATCGCCGGCCATCTCGAGATCAATGCCTCGCAACGTTACCCGAAGGTGATCCTCGTGACGTCGACGCTGCCCGGCGAGGGCAAGTCGCTCATCGCCTCCAATCTGGCCAGCACGTATCAACGCCTCGCGAAGCGGACCGTGTTGCTCGATCTCGATCTGCGCCGGCCCGCGCAGCACGCGCTTCACGGCGTGTCGCTGGAGGGTGGTGTCCTTACGTGGGGCCGCAGCGGTTTCCCGCTCGACGGGCTTCTGGCTGAGGGTTCGGTGCTCCACCTGCGCAAGCTGCCCGATGGCACCGACCTCATCACGGCCGGTGGTTCGGAGGCGCAGCCGGGCCACCTGATCGTGGCCAGATCCATGGAGATGCTGATCGAGCAGTTGAAGGCGCGCTACGATGTTGTAGTCGTGGATACGCCGCCCGCCGGCGTCTTCCAGGACGCCCTCGTTCTGGCGCGCTATGCCACGGACGCGCTCATGGTTGCGCGCAGCGGCGTCGCACCGGTGGTGCAGGTGCGGAAGGTCATTGAGGACTTCAGTCGCGCCCGCCAGTCGTTCCGCGGGCTCGTGCTCAACGGCTTCTCACCGCGCAATGCCAACAAGAAACTGGCGTATGCCTACCACGCCGCGTCCAAGGGATACACCTACGGCGAAAAACCCAAGAAGCGCGGGTCAGGGCCGGGTGGCGGCGGGCTTCCGCCCACGGCGTCGCCGGTGCGCTCCTGAACCCCGGGTGCGAACACGCCGCGTCGATTCGATGCCCTCGTCAACGCCGCGCCGTGCGCAACGCAACCAAACCGCGGTGTTCCTCCCGCTGGCTCCCACTCGCAACGCGGGCCCGGGGCCGGACGGGAGTCACGCCGTCCAGTAATTTTTCCGCAGCGATCAACGACCTCTTTCAACCATGCCAAAGCGCGCACTCATCACCGGAATCACCGGCCAGGACGGATCCTATCTCGCCGAGCTCCTGCTTGCGAAGGGCTACGAGGTTCACGGCGTCATCCGCCGTTCCTCGACGTTCAACACGAGCCGGATCGATCATCTCTACAGCGACCCGCATCTGAACGGCGTGAGGCTCTTCCTGCACTACGGCGACCTCGCCGACTCGGTGCAGATGGTGAAGTTGCTGTACCAGCTGCAGCCGGATGAGGTGTACAACCTCGGCGCGCAATCCCACGTGCGGGTGTCGTTCGACATTCCCGAATACACCGGTGACGTCGACGGCGTCGGGGCCGTGAGAATTCTCGAGGCGATTCGCGAGGCCGGTTTGGTGAAGAAAGTGCGGTACTACCAGGCCTCGTCCTCGGAGATGTTCGGCAAGGTGCAGCAGGTCCCGCAGACCGAGACCACGCCGTTCTGGCCGCGCTCGCCCTACGGCTGCGCGAAGATGTACGCATACTGGCTGACGGTGAACTATCGGGAAGGGTACGCGCTGCATGCGTCCAACGGCATTCTCTTCAATCACGAGAGTCCGCGGCGCGGAGAAACGTTCGTCACCCGCAAGATCACGCGGGCCGCGACCCGGATCAAGATGGGCCTGCAGGACTCGCTGTTCCTCGGCAACCTCGATGCGCAACGCGACTGGGGCTACGCGAAGGAGTACGTCGAGATGATGTGGCTGATGCTCCAGCAGGATGCACCGGACGACTATGTTGTGGCGACGAACGAGACCCACAGTGTGCGGGAGTTCTGTCAGGAGGCGTTCGCCTGCGTCGGTCTCGATTGGGAACGCCACGTCAAGTACGACGCCCGGTACGAGCGACCCTCAGAGGTGGACTTGCTGATCGGCAACCCGGCCAAGGCGCAGCGGCAGCTGGGCTGGGAGCCAAAGGTGCGGTTCAAGGAACTGGTGAAGATCATGGTCGAACACGACCTCGAGTTGGCTCGTCACGAGTTGCAGGTGTCGCGGCTGCGGCCCGCCGCCTGACGTCTGGACCACGCCGCGCTGAACCCGCACCCAGATGCCTGATACGGCTGAAACGCTTTCGGGAACGATCAAGCCGGCATGGAGCGGGCGTGCGCTTCGCTGGTGGGCCGCGCTGCGGAATCCATCGGCCACGGACCGCGGCGCGCAACGCTGGCGGCGCATCTTCGTTTCAGCCGGCGGTTCGATCTGCTCGCGGGTCGTGGCCATGGGGTGCACGTTGCTGACCATTCCGATTGCACTGAGCTACTTGGGCGCCGAGCGGTACGGCGTGTGGATGACGCTGACCAGCGCGGTCGGCATGCTGTCGTTTTTCGATTTCGGCATTGGCATCGGACTGCAGAACCGCGTCGCCGCCATGATGGGCCGCGGGCAGCTCGATCAATCCGCGGCCTGTCTGCGCTCCGCGTTGGTGGCATTGCTGGGGATTTCTCTGGTGTTGTTCGGTCTGCTGGCGCTCGCGATCGTTCAGACCGGCTGGGCGGCAACGGTGTTCAGCGGCGCGGGCTTCAGCGCGGTGGATCTGAAGGGCGTGCTCCTGATCATCGCCGGCGCCTTCGTGCTTGGTTTGCCGCTGGGCTTGTTCTCCCGCATGGCGTTTGGTGTTCAGCAGGGCTGGATTGCCGGCGTGGCGACCTCGTCGGGAAGCGCCTTCACGTTGATCGCCGTAGTCGCGGCTGCGCGGTTCGCCATCGACTTCAACACCTTTGTCGCCCTCACGGTTATTCCTCCGATTGCCGCGCAAGGGGTCGGCTTTTTTCTCCTCACGCGGCGAATTCCCGGCCTGTCGTTGGTTGGGCCGGTGGACCTGCGCGACGGTGTGCGCACCCTGCGCGAGGGATCGAAGTACGTTTTGCCGCAGATTGCGGCGGCCGTGCTCGCGCAAAGTCCGCTGGTGCTGCTCGGCACCTTGTCGTCACCGGTGCACGCCGCGATCTACAGTGTGCTGTCGCGCCTCAGCCTGCCGTTTCAGCAACTGCAGCAGATGTTTCTCGATCAAGTGTGGCCTGCGATCACCGAGGCGTTGCATGGCGGGGACACGGACTGGCTGCGGCGCACGCTCCGCCGGCTGTTGCGCTCCAACCTCGCGTTTGGCGCCATCGCCTTCGTCGCCGTGGTGGTGGCGGTGCGGATTTTCTACCCACTCCTGACGCGCTCCGCCGACCTCGCACCGTCGCTGCTGGTGGTGCTGCTTTTTGCCAGCCATGTCGCGCTCATCTGCGTGGTGCAGGGACTGGCCTACATCGCCAACGGCCTCGCGCGCCTGCGCCTGCAAACGCTGTTCGCGGTGATCTGCGTGATCTCGGTGTTCACCGTCCTGCCGTTTGCCACCAGCCGCTACGGCCTCGAGGGACTGATCGGAGCGCTACTGGTGCTGAACGGCTTCGTCGCCATCCCGCTGCTCTACGCCGAATACGCGCTCTATCTGCGCCGGGGTGCGAGTGACGTGTTGCGAGCCTCCCACTCCTCATGATGTCGCGCCTTGCCTTTCTCCTCTTCCGTCGACGCGCGCTGGCGCGGCAGGGCGTGCGCGTGCAGCGATCGGCTTACTGTGACCGCGAATCGGTGTTTGAAGGCAGGAACGCGCTGGCCGGCGGGGTCCGTGTCATTCGCTCCCAGGTGGGCCTTGGCACCTATCTCGCCGAGCGTGCGTTTCTCTCGGATACGCGCATCGGGCGGTTCTCGAGTGTCGGTCCGCAGGTGGTCACGGTCATCGGCACGCATCCGACCACAGGTTTCGTCTCCACCCATCCGGCTTTCTTTTCCACGCGGCAGCAGGCCGGTTTCAGTTTCGTCGAGCGCGACCGGTTCGAGGAGTTCGGAGTGCGCCGGTTCGCCGGCTACCGGCTGGTTGAGATCGGATCGGATGTCTGGCTCGGGCAGGGCGCGCTGATTCTGCAGGGCGTAAAGGTCGGGCACGGTGCCGTCGTGGCGGCGGGCAGCGTGGTCACGAAGGACGTCCCGCCCTATGCGATCGTCGGCGGCGTGCCGGCGCGCGTGCTGCGATATCGCTTCGACGAGGACACGGTGGCCCGGCTGCTGGCGACGGCCTGGTGGCAGCGGGACTTTGCCGAGATCGCCCGGCTCGCGCCGCATTTCAACGACGCGGAGAATCTTCTGCGGCTGCTTGAGCCGGCTCGAACCGAAAACACGCCGCTGCCTGTGACGTCGAACGCATGAGCAAGCCGCTGTTCAGCATCGTGACGATCGCCTTCAACGCCGCCGACGCCTTGCGCCGGACGCTGGAGTCGGTCAACGCCCAGACGTTTGCCGGCGTGGAGCAGATCGTGGTGGACGGCGGTTCAACCGACGGTTCGGTCGAGGTCATTGCGCGTTGCGGGCGGCGGGTCACGTGGTGGGTCAGCGAACCGGACGCCGGGATTGCCGACGCCTTCAACAAGGCAACGCGACAGGCGAGCGGCGACTTCATCTGCTACCTGAACGCCGGCGATGTGTTTGCCGCGGACGACGTGCTCGAACGGGTCGCCGCGCACATCGCCCAACAGGCGTTGACGGAGCCGACGATCTACTTCGGCGATTTCATTTCCAGCCACGAGGGCGTGCAGCGACTGCACCGCGCCTCGGCCGCGCTCGAGGATTTCGCGTGGGACAACCCGATCAATCATCAGTCGGCCTTCGTGCCGCGCGGCCTCGCGCAGGCGCAACCGTACGACGCGAGACTCACCCTGGGCATGGACTACGACTTCTGGCTTCGCGCGATGAAAACCGCGCGCTTCGACCAAGTGCCCGGCCCCATCGCCGTCTTCGAACTGGGCGGCCGCAGCAGCGCATCGGCGTGGGTGGTGCACAGCCTCATCATTCATCGCACGCTGTGGCACGTGAATCGGGGTTCGCGACTGGGGGCGGGTGACTGGGTGGGCATTGCGACCCGCGCCTTGCGCCTGAAATTCAAACTCGGCCTGCGGCGCCTGCTGGGCCGTCGGCTCGCCGGAGCCATTCGTGCGGCCAAGAGCCGCCGGCTGACGCGGCTGCAGCCGGCGGCGCCGAAGCCGGCATGATTCCGTCACCGCCATGAACCGCTTCGCCATCACCGCCACTTCGGACAATCTCGCGGAGGAGATCCGTCCGGCCGACAACGTCACGGCGCTCTCCGGCTTTCTCACCCAATGGATCGTCGCGTTGGTCGTGGGCTTTCTCGCCATCAGCACGTTTGAGGGCGCGCTGCGCTTTTACGCCGCGCAGGCCGGCTGGCCGTGGATCGTTTACGTGAAGGACGTGCTGCTCATCGGTGCTCTGCTGCTGGGCGCGCTCAACGCCGGCCTGACCAATCTGCGCAACGGGCCGTTTCTGCTCGTGCTGGCGTTTCTGGCGGCGGGAACGGCGGTCGGCGTGGTGATTCTCGCGGACATTCGTCAGCCGTTGTTCGCGGCGAAGACGTGGCTGCCGCTGCTGTGCGGCACCGTGGTGGGCGCGGCGGCGGACGTGAACTCGAAGTTTCTGCGCCGCGCGTGCGGCGTGCTGTGGTTGGCTGCGGTGGCCGGCATCGGCCTGACTTCGGTGTGGAACGCGCCGTGGGTGGGACATATTTACGATGTCGGTGGCGTCGCGCTGGAAAGCTCGCGCGAATGGACCATCGGCGAAACCAACCGGGTGCCTGGTTTCAGCCGGGCGTCGTTTGATGCCGCGCTGCAATGCCTTTTCTTCGGCACGATCGTCGTGACGATGACGCGACGGTATGCCGTGGCGCTGCTCATCTGGCTGATCACGGCGGCCGCGATTTATCTCACCCTATCGCGCAGCGCGCTGCTGGCACTGGGAGTGGTCGTGGGGCTGCACGCGCTCGTGATCTCGCTCAAGGCCACGCAGCGACTCTCGAAACTGGCGATCTTGGTGTTGGCAACTGCCGTCGTGAGCGTGCCGTTCGCCGCTGGCTACTACTTCAAGAACAAGGCGGGACTGGCCGATTCCTCGAGTGTCACATCGGTCTCGTCGTTTGAGGAGCGCGCCACCAAGACGTGGCCCGACGGCCTTGCGCTGCCCGAGCGGGACTCGAGCTGGGTGATGGGCCGCGGGCTCGGCGGCATCGGCGTCGGCCAGCAGTTCTTCGAGCCCGACATCTTTAATCCCGGTGACAACTTCTTCGTCTACCTGTGGGGCGCGTTCGGTGTCGTCGGCGGCGTATTCGTCGCTTTCATACCGTTCCAGGCCTGGCGGGCGCAGATCCCCTTCAGCGCCAAGCGGCGCGCGGCGATCATGATCGTCGGCGCATTTCTCGCGGTCGGACTGACACTCAACGGTATCGAGGCGGCGATCGCTTCGCTGTTTCTCGGCATGGGGCTCGTGTGGCTCACCGATCAACGCCTGCCGGAATGATCTCGCCGTCCGCCATCGCCTATCAATCCCGACCCGAAGCCACGGTGGATTCCGCCGCGCGGGCCAGTCAACCCCGGCACCTGGCGTTTGTCTCGACATTCTACTATCCGCGGATGCGGGGCGGGGCGGAGCATTCACTGCAGCATCACGCTGAGTCACTCGTGCAGCGGGGCATCCGCGTCTCGGTGATTTCGTTGCACGACGGAAAGAAGCCCGAGCGGCAGGTTCATCGCGGCGTCGAATGTCACGCCCTGCCTGCGCCGCACTTCGCCTCTTGCCTGAGCCAGGAGCACCGGGCACCCGCAGTGACGCGGGCGCTCTGGCACGTCGTGGATGTTTATAACGCCGCCGCGGGTTCGCTGCTGGAGTCCGAATTACGGCAGATTGGCCCCGACCTCGTGCAGACGGAAAATCTGCCCGGATGGTCGTGTGCCGCGTGGGATGCGATTCGGCGCCTCGGCTTGCCGCACGTGCAGATGCTGCATGACTTCCAACTGACCTGTCCCGCCGCGACGCGGTTCAAGGATGGCTGCAATTGTGAGAGCACCTGTTTCAGCTGCGCACCATTCACGGCCATTCCGCGGCAGCGGAGTCAGCGCGTGGAGCATGTCGTGGCGAACAGTCGCTACACGAGGGACCTTTATCGCCGTCTCGGGTATTTTGGCGGCGCCCGGACGTTTGACGTGATTTATGGGGCAGTTCCGCCGGTGGAGCAGACAACGCCGATTGCCAGTGAACCCGGCCGGCTCCGCATCGGCTATTTGGGTCGGTTGCATCCCACCAAGGGCGTGCGCCAACTGATCGAAGCCTTTGCCCAGGTGGGCCGGCCCGACGCCGTACTTCGTATTGCCGGTCGCGGCACGGATGAATTCGAAGCGGAACTGCGTGCGGCTGCCGGCGGCCACGCCGTGGAGTTTCTCGGGCACACGCCGGCGAATGCGTTCTTGGACGCGATTGACGTGCTCGTCGTGCCTTCGCTCTGGCACGAGCCGATGGGTCGCGTCGTGATCGAAGCGGCTACGCATGGCGTGCCCGTGATTGTCGCCACGCGTGGCGGCCTGACCGAACTGTTCGTCGAGGGGAAAACCGGCTGGGCGTTCGAGCCCACGGCGCCGGTCGAGCTCGTGGATCGCCTGCGTCAGGTTGATCTCGCCACCTTGCACGCAATGCGGAGCGATTGCCGGCAATTCGCGGCGGATTTCGCTCCGGACCCCATTGCCGACCGCTGGATTGCGTTGTACTCGCGGCTGATCGCGCCGCGCACCGCAATGGGAACGGGCCGTCCGGTGGGCGATTCCGCAAGCAGGGAAGGCGTGTTTCAGCGAACGCTTTGAACGCATGATCACGCTCGAAAACAATGCCCCGCTTGGCGCGCAGTTCGTCGACGCGAACGACCGGAGCAAGGCCCGGCGCTTGGAGCGGCCGTATCCGTCGCTGGTGGTGGACGCGCGCATGTTGTTCGCGTCCGGGATCGGCCGGTACCTGCGGGAAATCATTTCACGCTGGCCCGCCCCGGAGGAGGGCACGGAAGCCTATGTCCATAACACTCCGGAGCAGCGGGAGTGGCTGAAGCACGCACGTCCGGGATCGGAGTTCATCGCCACGGACGCCTCGATTTACAGCCTCGGCGAACAATTTCTACCGGCAGGCCTACCGTCGTCCGCGGTGTACTGGGTGCCGCACTACAACCTGCCGTGGCGCTGTCCGGCGCGGCTCGTCGCCACGGTGCATGACGCCGCGCCGCTGGTGTTGAAGGAGGCGTTTCCCCGGGTAACACAGCGACTGGCGGCGCATTTCTATTTCGGGATCGTCCGGCGGAAGGCGCGGCGGATCCTGGCGGTGTCGCAGTTTACCGCCCATGAACTCGTCCGGCATGCGGGTGTGCGGCGCGATCGCATCGAAGTCGTCGCGAACGGCGTGAGTGACGACTGGCTTGGTGCAAGCACCGCCCACGCGCGTGACGCGCAGCGGCTGCTTTTCGTCGGGAATCTCAAGGCGCACAAGAATCTCGGCCGGCTGCTCGATGCGATCGAGATCGTGCGCGCGCGGACGCGGCGTCCGGTTACGCTGGACGTGATTGGCCAGGCTGGCGGGTTTCGTGCGGGCCTCGAGGCCAGGACCGAGGCGCGTCTGCGCACGACCCCGTGGATCCGCCTCCACGGCAAGGTGAACGACGCCCAGCTGCGCGAGATCTACGCCAGCGCTGGTGCGTTGGTGTTTCCATCCCTCTATGAAGGGTTCGGGCTGCCCATGTTGGAGGCGATGGCCGCGGGCTGTCCGGTGATCTCCTCGCAGGCCGGTGCGTTGCCGGAAATCGGGGGCGACGATCACCGCGACGGCGGCGGCGTGGTCTATTTTGATCCGCGCGATCCCGGCCGGATGGCTGAACGGTTCGAGTATTTCTGGCGACTGCCTCCGGCCGAGCACGTCCGCATGGCTGACTGGGGCCGGCGGCGCGCCGCGCTTTTCTCGTGGAACCTCACAGCCCGTGCGACGCAGGGCGTGCTGCGGGAGGAACTCGCGCGCGCCCGGGCTGAAGCCACGGCACCGTAACGGCAGCGACGATACAAACGAACACGCACTGACTATCACCATGAGTTTCTCGCGCTCCGCTCACGATTCGACCCAAACCGGCACTCCGACTCCGTTCGCGGCCAAGGACCACGGGATTGCGCTCGCGCATCATTGGATGGAGTTCTTTCGCGGCGGAGAGGCCGTGCTCGATGAATTTGGCCGGATCTTCCCCACGGCGCCGATCTTCATCCTGGTCTTCAACGAAAAGAACCTTCCGCCCTCGCTCCTCGATCATCCGATTCACGCGAGTGTGTTGCAGCGTTGGCCGTGGGTGAAGGCGCGATTTCGAAATCTCCTGCCGTTCTTTCCCGAGCTGGTCCGCAGCATGCGCCTGCCCAAGGAAACCCGTTTCGTGCTCACCAGCGACGCGAGCATGATGAAGGGCATCTCGATTCCGAAGCAGGCGATTCACGTCTGCTACTGCCATTCGCCGCCCCGTTATCTCTGGGGACTCGAGGACTCGTATCTGGAATCGTCTTCGCATGGGAATCGGCTGGGACGCTGGCTTTTTTCCGCGGCGCTGCCGCGCTTGCGGCGGTTTGACCGGCGCGTGGCGCAGCGGGTGGATCGCTTCATCGCCAATTCCCGCTGCGTGCAGGCGCGCATTCGCCGCCACTACGGTCGCGAGTCCGTCGTCATTCACCCGCCGGTGAATGTGGAGCGCTTCGATCCAACGCGCCCCCGGGAGGATTTCTATTTGGTGGTGTCGGCACTGGTGCCGTACAAGCGGGTCGATTTGGCGGTGGCAGCATGCACTCAACTTCGTCGCCGGTTGATCGTGATCGGGGCCGGGCCGGAGGAGGCGGATTTGAAGCGCCGCGCGGCGCCGAACGTCACCTTCCTCGGCTGGCAGTCCGATCGCGTGGTGCAGGATCACTTCGAACGCTGCCGGGCACTGCTGTTTCCCGGCATCGAGGACTTCGGCATCACACCGTGCGAAGCGCAGGCGGCCGGTGCGCCGGTGATTGCCTTTGCCGAAGGCGGAGCGACCGAGACCGTGAAGTCGGGCGTGACCGGGCTGTTCTTCGAGGCGCAGACGGTCGATTCGATGGTCAAGGTGATGAAGCGCTTCGAGTCGATGCCGACGTTCTCACCGCTGGCGTGCCGGGCCAACGTCGATCATCTCGGCGCTGCCCGCTTCCGGCAGGAGGTGCAGGCGTATCTTGAAACCGAGTACCCGGGTTTCTTCGCGGACTATCCGTGGCCGTCCCGCGGATCAGGGGTGGCCCTGACCTGAACCCGCCATGCCCTCTTCGCCCTCGGGTTCTTCCGCGGTGGCCAGCGCCGCGCCCTCGCTGCGGATCTCCCGGTTCGCAACGTGGCGGGCCGGCATTCCGGCGCGCATGAACGGCTGGGGCGCACTCCGGCGACCGGCACTGCTGGCGGTGGCCGTGGGGGTCGTGGGCTGCGCCTGCGCCATCTATCTCAGCTGGCGCAGCACGGGGCGGCTGGCGACGGTGCCATGGATGCCAGAGGCCGTCGGCCGGTGGGCGGATGAGCACGGTCGCTTTCGCAACCTGCCCGCGTACTTTCTCCTGTCGTGCCCGTTTCTCCTCGCCGCGCCGAGGCTGGGAATCCGGGCCTGGTCCGCGCTCGCCCTCGCTGTGTTTGGCGCCGTGCTTGAACTGGCGGAATATTTCGTGCCGGTGCGCATGGTCGAGTGGCAGGACATCGCCTGGAGCTGGGCCGGAGTGGCTGCGGCCTGGGGCGCCATCGAAGCGGGCGGGTGGATTCGGACGCGGCGCCGTGCCCGGAAGATGAATACGTTATCACTGCTTTCCGATCCGGATCGCAAACCGCTCGTGGCCGCCCGCTCCGTATGAAACTTCAAGGAGCTGCAACCGAGCAGGTGGCGGTGGCGCCGCGCCCGAGCAATCGCGCCGGGCCGCTGAAGGTACTCATCGTCGTCGAGCCGGGACTCGACGGGGTGTTCCGTCATGTGGAAGGCCTGGTGCAGTATTTTCTGCAGAAGGGAAACCGCGTGCACCTCGCGTACTCGTCGTGCCGCAGTGGCGCGGCGATGCAGCAACTGGTGGAGCGGGTTCGGCGCGCGGGCGGTGAGGTCCGTGATCTGCGCGTATCGAACATTCCGCAGCCCGGCGACGTGCTCGCCTTTCTGCGCTTGGCGGCGCTGGTGCGAAGGGTGCGGCCGGATGTCATTCACGCGCACAGTTCGAAGGCCGGGGCGCTCGCGCGCGGTGTCGCGAAATTGTTCCGGCATCCGCGCTGCTTTTACACCCCGCACGCCTACTACGGCATGGCCAAGCCGCCGTGGTTCCGGGTGCGGTTCTTCAATCAGATCGAACGGATTCTCGGGCAGTGGGGCCATACCATTGCGATTTCCCAGGATGAAGCGAACTTCGCGCTGCGGACGCTCCGGATTCCGCGCGAACGCCTGGTCGTGATCCACAACCCCGTCGACACGGCGCGTTTCAAACCCGCGACCGCGGAGGAGAAGCGCGCGGCGCGGGCTCGCTTTGGAATTCCCGCGGACGCCATCGTCCTCGCGACGATCGGACGGATGTGCTGGCAGAAGGATCCCGAGACCGCGTATCAGGCGGTGGCGCCACTGTGCGCGGAGAATCCGCGGCTGATGTTCCTGCATCTTGGATGGGGGAAGTGGAAGAGTTACCTGCTGGGGCTCGCGGCCCGGCTCGGCTACGGGTCGCAGGTGCGGATCCTCGATTACGTCGACGACCCGCGGAGTTTCTATCACGCGGTCGATGGCGTCCTCGTCTCGTCGCGTTACGAGGCGGGCTGGCCGCTTGTATTTCTGGAGGCGATGGCCTGCAACCTCCCCGTGATCGCGTCGACGTGCCCTGGCATGTCCGACCTTGGACGCGCGGGACTCTCGCATGTCTGGACGTATCCGCCGGAGAATGTCGCCGCGTGCACGGCCCAGACCCGGCACTGGCTCGAGGCCGTGACACGCGAACTCACCGACAGCAATCATCGCCGTTTCGCGATCGAGCGCCTCTCGCCCGAACGCTGCTACGGTGCCGTCTACGATCTTTACCGCAGCAGTTCGGTGCGGACGCGGGTGACGCCGCTGTCCTAGCACGTACTCCGTCGCGCTGCCGTTTGCATCCAAGAAGTTTCATGTACGCAGATTCAACCTCCTACGAATCGTCCGGGCGCTGGGCGGACTTCCTGCAACGCCACGGCCCGACCTGGCTGTGCGCCGCGGCCGGTTTTCTCTCTGCCTTCACCGTTTCGGTGGTGGGACAGATGCCCGTGGGAGAGATCATTCTGGTCGCGCTGTTTCCGTGGGTGATGATCAAGGCATATTTTCGCCGCGGTTGGGCGGGACGAATCCAGCAACTCGGCTGGTACCGGCTGCTCCTCACCCTGGCGGCAGTGACCGTGCTGGGCTATGTGGTCAGTGACGTGTTTCGCGCCACGCCCTATGAGAATCTGATCCGGGGTTGGGCGCGGGTGGGTTTCCTGGTCGTCGACCTCGTCGCGATTGCGCACCTGATCGACTTTTCCTGGTCGCGGCTGTGGGCGTTCATCCTCGCCCTCTCCGTTGGAGGCGTGGTGAACGCGATGATTGACGGACCGCTCTACGGTGAATGGTGGAAGTTTGGTTTCGGCTACTGTGTCAGCGCCATCGTGCTGTTCTCGGTCGCCGGTCGGGGTGCGTTCCTGCAGGTCACCGTCGCACTGGTGCTGGGCCTCGCCAATCTCGCGCTGGGGGCGCGGAGTCTCGGGGCCACCTGCCTGCTGACGGCGGGCTTGTTCGGTTTGGCTTACGTGCGCGGCATCTGGCGCCCGCTGGCGCTGCTCGGTTCGATCGCCGTCACCAGCGCGCTGCTCGTGGCCGCCAATCTGCTCTTCCTCGAGGATCAGGATCATGCAGGCTCCAACATCGAGCGGCAGAGCATGATCGAGACGGCAACGGAGGTCTTTGTGGAGTCGCCGCTGGTGGGGCAGGGGTCGTGGTTCACGGCCACCAGCTCGATCCGCCGGCTCGAGGAACGCCGGCGCGCGCTGGAGTCATCGTTTCGCGGATACACCGAGGAGGAGGCGCGCAAGCTGGCCATTCACTCGCAGGTGCTCGTCGCCCTGGCCGAGGGTGGAATTCTCGGCGGGGCGTTTTTTATCGGTCTCGGGGTGCTCGTGCTGAAGACGCTGCGGACGCTGACGCGGATCGCGGTGCCGCACCGGGCGTTCGTGCTCTATCTCGTGCTGGCCGGAGGCTGGAATCTGCTGATGAGTCCGTTCTCCGGCGTGGCGCGCGTTGAGATCGTGCTGCTGGTGTGCGCGTGCCTCCTTGTCATTTTGCAGCGGCAGGAAGAACTCGCGGAGGACTTCCGTGAGTAAGCGCCTGTTGTTCACCGGCGTCAGCACGATGCGGGACCACGCGGGCCAGCATAAACTTTATTTCATCGCCGATGCACTCGGCCGGCGTGGAGTCCCGGTCAGCGTGCTCGTTCCCGATCGGGATGAGAATCGCGCGTTTCTCGCGGACAAGCCGCACGTCGACTCCCACTTTTACATGCCGGGCAATGTGGCTTCTGACTTGCGGAGCAAGGCGCGGATGCTCGCGCGTAATGAGTGGTCGGCGGTGTGGGTCGTGGGCGTCGGGTTGCGCAGTCTCACCCTGCGCGGGTGGTGGGCGCCGGGCGTGCCGATCGTGAAGGACTTCGATGAGTTTCCTTCCATGATCGAGAGCTTCGGTCCGATGCGGCGGGCATATTTGCGCTGGATCGAACGGCGGATGATTCGACAGGCCGAAGGGTTCACCTGCGCCTCGGCGTTTCTCGAGGCGACCGTGCGCCGGCACCGGCCGCGATTGCGGCAGCGCGTCCTGCGGCTGCCGGTCGCGATCAGCGCGGACGAGCACCAGGTTCGACCGGAGCTCGTCGCGCGACTGCAAACGGCTGCGGGCGGCCGGTCCGTGTTGGTCTACGTGGGTTCGCTCAACCGGTTCTACGAGGATCAAATCGATGAGATTCTGCGCCTGGCGTCCGTCCTCCGGCGTCGTGGCTCGCATGCGATCATTCGGATTCTCGGTGGTGGACCCGATGCGGATTACTTCAAAACCAAGTCGGTGCAGGCTGATGTGGCGTCGGTGGTGGAGTGGGCCGGCCACGTGGATCGGGCCGACCTGGCGTCGCACATGGACGCCGCGCACGTCCTGATTTTTCCTTTTCCGGCGACCCCGTTCAACGTGTCGCGCTGTCCGACGAAGGCGTTTCACTATGCGGCGGCCAACCGCCCCGTCGTCACCAACCGCACGGGCGAGGTGGCGGCGCTCTTCGGCGAGGCCGCGCTGTATTACCCCGAGCATGACGTCGAGGCGCTGGCTGATCGGTGCGAGGAGGCCTTGCGCCGGAGCGCCCGGACCGGACCCGGGCGGGCCTTGCACGAACTCACGTGGGATGCGCGCGCCGAGACGCTGCGGGCGTGGCTCGATGTTCAAGGTTGGCTGCCGCTGCGGGCGGCGCCGCGCGTGACAGCGATGGCCGGAACGCGATAACCGAGTGCGGCGCGACCGAATCAGCCTTTGCGCACCATGCCGCGGGCGAAGCCGGCGAGCGCACGCGCGGTTTCCAAGGGGGCCAGCAGGGAGCGAAACGCGGCAAACTGTGCCTGGCTGGCGGTGCGCAATCGCGGCAGGGCGAGCGTGACGCCGTAGAGTCCGATCCACTGCGCAGAAGTCATCGCGACCGCGGCGCCGATGGCGCCGAAACGCGGAATCAACAGCACGGCGAGCCCGAGTTGCACCAAGGCGACCGTGGCAACGCAGGGCAATTCGAGCGCCACCTGGCCGCGACTCACCCAGAATTGCGCGCGCGCCACCGCGGGAAACACGGCGGCGCCTGACCAGAAAACGATCACCAGCACGATGGCGGAAGGCGCATAGGCCGCGCCAAAGAGCCAGGGAATGAGGAAGGGTGCGGTGAGCGTGACCGCAACGGCCGCGGCGACGCCGACAAAGAGACTCGCGTTCGCGTACAGTTGCACCGCGCGTGCACAGCGGTCCGGGTCGGTGCGTTGCAGGGCAACGATGCGCGGCAGAAACACCGCCGCGACGATGGTTGAGATTGACCACCAGATATCCGTGATCCGCAGGGCGGCGCTCAGATAGCCGGCCTCCGTTTCGACGCGGGCCAGGTTGTGCACCAGCACCACCATGAGGCGCTCGGCGGTGGAGTTCAGCACCACCATCAGGATGATCGGGCGTCCCTCGGAGAACCAGGCCCGCAGCTGGGCGAAGTCGAATGAGAAGGCGAGTTCGTGACAATGCAGGCGGCGGAGCAGGCCGCACACCGCCGCATAGGTGACGATCCACTCGATCAGCGCGAGGATCGCGAAGGCGACCACCGATGCGTGGCTGAACACTAGGGTGATGCGACCGGCGAGCGACGCGAGCCACACGACGTTGCGCGTCCAGACCAGCGGTCGCGTCCAGCCCGCGCTCTCGAACCAGATTTCGCAGGCGAAGAACGCCTGGGGGAAGGCCATCCAGATTACGATCAGCGTGAGCTTCTGCGTGAGCGCGTCATCGACCAGATGTCCGACGGCCGCGGTCAGGGCCAATGCGACGCCGAGCGCCAGCACGAGGCCGAGCACGATGCTGGTGCCGATGATCGCTCCGGCCTGCTGCGGGCGCGCCGCGAGATCGCGGCGGATCATGCGGTCGAAGCCCAGCATCACGGCTTCCTTGGCCAGCGTGGCGAGTCCGATGGCCGCGCCATAACGGCCGTAGTTCTCCGGACCGAGATGCCGCGCGATCAGAATGCCGATGCCCAGTCCGCCCACGGCCTTCAGGCCACGCTCGGCCACGAGCCAGAAGACGTTGTGCGCCGCCTTGGGGCGCTCGATTGCCGCCGGCGCGGACGGTGCGATGGGCGCGGTGGCGGTCATGGCGCGACGGAAAGGCTTTCGGCCGGGACCGATGGCGGGCCTTCGTCCACCGTCGGCAGGACAGAGCGGTACCACGGCAGGAGGTGGGACAGATGGTGCTCCAGCGTGAGCGGGGCGTCCCAGTAATCAGAATACGCGCGCGCGCCCAGCCGCGAGGCCGTCGCATCGTCGCCCAGTTTCTGCAGCTGTGCGGCGAGATCGTCGGCGGAATTGTGGGCGAAGAGAAAACCGTTGCGGTCGTGGTGCACGAACTCCTCCGCCGCCGTTCCACGCGACGCCACCACCGGCAGTCCGCGCGCCAGTGCCTCGGCTGCAGACAGACCGAAGGTCTCGCGATAAACGGAGGGAAAAACAAACGCGCGCGCCTCGGCGAGCTCGGCCAGCACGCCGTCGGGCGACAGCCAGCCCGTGAAGCGCGCGGTCGGACACAGCCGGCGCAACTCCGGCTCGAGCGGACCCGTGCCGCAGAACACCACCGGCAGATTCAGCCGCGCGGCGGCGGCGGCGAGGAGCTGCGGCCCCTTGTAGCTTTCGAGCCGGCCGGTGAAGACGAGATTGCGCTGACGCGCGACGGCGACGGGTTCCTGTCGATCCACCGCGACAACATTCGGCACGACGGTGATGCGGGCCCCCGGCGGCAAGTCGCGGCGCGCCAGGGTTGCGCACGTCTGCGACACGGCCGCGTACGCGGAGAGACGGCGCGGCAAGCGGGCGATCCGATTTTGAATCCACGTGCGCAGGACGCGCCACGCCTTGTGGGCTGGCCGGCGTGAGTCGCAATTGCACGCGAGGCAGGATGCGCTGAGCGCGCGCCGTTCGCACGGTTCCGCGCGCGGAAAGACGAAGTAGGCGCCATTCGGGCAGGTGATGAAGTAGTCGTGCAGCGAGAGCACGGTGACGAAGCCCAGTCCCAGCGCGGCATCGAGCACGGACGCGGAGAGCGCGCTGGAATACAGGTGGGCGTGCACGATCGTGTTTCGCCGATCCATCCCCGCGAGGACAAGCCGCAGTCGTTTCGCTGCGGAAAAATTCCAGAGCCCGACCAACGCCGCGCGGGGCGACTGTTGCTGCTGGCGAATCCAGCCGGTGCCGAGGCATTCGACCGTCAACCCGGACACGCCGACGAGCGCGGGATCGATCGGGCCGAAGCCGGTGAAGAGCGTGACGCGATGTCCGGCCGCAGCCAGCGCCCGCGCGCTGTCGAACGCGATGCGATCGGCTCCGCCGCGGATGCAGGCGGCATCATTGAGGATAACGACGTTCACGATGGTACCGGCGCGAGCCGCTCGGGTGCTGGTCGGCGCGTTTCCAAGGCGCGCATCGCCGCGACGACCGCGCTCGGAGCGATCAGTTGCAGACAGTCGTTCTGGGCGCGCGAGCAGTGCCAGCCGCAGTGAAAACACGGCAAAGGATGCGAGAGCCATCGCTGCCGTTCGCTCCGCGACCATGGCGCGAAATCACCGAACTGGCCGCCGCCCAAAAGCGCGACCAGCGGCACGTCGAACGCCGCAGCCAGATGCGCGGCGAGCGTGTCCACGCTGAGCACGAGACTCGCTGCGGAGATTGCTCCGGCCAACTCAGCCACGCTGCCGGATCGCACGCTGACGCGGGTTCCAGCCGGGGCGAGCGCGAGGATGCGCGCGGCCAGGGATTCGGCGCGGGCGCATTGATCGGGTCCGACCCAGAGTTCCCACGCGCGAGGCTCGGCTGAAAATGCTGAAACGACGTCCGTCCAGAAGCGGTCGGGCACGTCCTTGATGGGTGCGGAGCTGAACGGCGCGATCGTCAAGCGAGGCGTGACGTTGCCCGCTGCGGTAACGAGGTCGGGCAACAGGGAGCGCGGATCGGCGGGAGCCTGGTTGGCAGCGCCGAGAATCCAGTGATGGCGTTGCACTTCGTGTGGCACCGCGCCAAGCGGGCCGGGAAACATACGCCACGTGAGCGCGTGGCGATTCTTTGCGGCCACAGCGCGCAGCATGAAATCGCGGATGGGATCGGGGGCGTGCCTCAGGCAGTAAAGTGATTCAGCGCGATACACCGCGAGGAGCCGGATCAGGCTCAACGTGCGACTGAGTCGGGCGCGCCACCCGCGGGGTTCGAAGGCCAGCGACTCCACGGCGCAGGGCAGCGGCCGCCACGCACGCAGGGGACTGCTTTCCCGACTCGCCCAGACGACGGGGGTGCCGCCGCGTGCCTCGGTGGCGGCCACCAGGCGACGGATGCTCGGCTCGGCCAGCAGCCAGTCACCGAGTCGATCCACCTTGTAGATGATGACATCCACCCGGCGGGTCCGACCCAGCGCCGCGGCGCCAAGCTGTGCGGCGATCACGACGCCCTGCAGCATCCGCCACGCGAGCGCCTTCGAGGTCGACGAGTGAATCGGGCCGCGCGTCATCGGGCCGGTGAACGCTCCCGGCAGTGCCCGGCGCTTGCGCGGGGACGCGAGGGTACTTTCTCCGGCGAAGTGGTGATGGGAGGCGACGTGCTCACGGCGCGATGGACAGGAGAAATGGATTCCCGTTGCCCATTTTGTGCCAACCGCGCGTGAAGCTTCGCCACCGGGCGCGGGCGTGCCTCAACCCGCTCAGTGGCACCGCGATGGTGCTATTCTCATCGCCGGCCTGCCCTCGGACGCGGCGATCCGGCCCGTTCCCGGCCGCCGGATCGGTCGCGGACCGCTCAATAGACCATGATATTGTCGATGTACCAGGTATGCCGGCCGCTCGCGAGGGCGTCGCCGTCGACGTAGAAGAAGAGCGCGTTCAGCTTGTCGCGATTGAACTGCCCCAAGTTGACTTCAACCGTGCGATAGCCGCCGGGTGCCCGGAGGGGCAGCGCCGTCACGCCAGCGTCACCGTTGGCGCGATTGCCGCCGTTGAACCAGTCCACGTACAAACGAGCTCCGATGTCGGACACCGGATTGTCCGCGTCTTCCTTGAGGCGAAAACTGAGCGTTGAATACTGGCTGAGGTCGAGGGTCTGCGGGAAGTCGAGTTTGACGTGATTGTCCCAGCGGATGCCCGGATCGTCGTGGTAGGTCCACCGCAGGGCCTGCGTGCCAGCGTCGATGTTCGCGCGCTCCGTCTGGAGCACGGAGCGGGCGCCGCTGTTCCAGTTGGAACCGCCGAACTCCTCGAAGTCGTCGAGCATGCCGTTCGACGCCGTGACGGCGGTGATGTTGTCGATGAAGACCACGTGGCTGCCCGGGACCAGCACGGCGCCGTCCACGTAGAAATTGAGCGCCGTGACCCGGTCGCGGGGAAAGTCGCGCAGATCGATCACGATGGAGCGGTACGAGCTTTCGTTGCTGAGCGGAATCTTGCCGACGCCGAAGCCATCGCCGACGCCGACGCCATTGTTGTGCCACGCGAAGTACAGGGGCTTGCCGATGTTCGAGAGCGGATTCGATGCGCTCTCCTTGAAGCGTAGTTCGATCCGTGATACCGCGCTCCAGTCCTGCGCTGAGGGCAGGTTGAATTGAAAATTATTGATCCAGCGATCGCTGCCGTTGACGCCGAACTCCACCTTCAGCGCGCCGCCGCCCGTATCCACATCGGAGGTCGTCCGCGTCGTGGTGGCACCGGCGTTGCCGAACCAGCCGGAAATGCCCGCCTCGAAGTCGGACACCGTGGTGCGGCTCTCGCCGAAGTACACGGTCGCGCTGCGCGCGGCGGAGGCGGCGTAGGCCGCGTCGGAGGCCAGGGTCACCGTGAGAGCCTTGCGTCCGATCGCCGAAAGATTCTGCGGCCACACGGCCACGCTGGCCTCCGTGGCACCGGCCGGAATTGAAACCGTTCCGGACAGCGGGGCAAAGTCGAGGCCGCTGATCGCGGTGCCGGAGAGGGTGTAGTTCACGGTCAGCGGCGTGCTCGTGCTGCCGGTGCGGGTGGCGGTGATCCGGCCCGCCTGGCCCGTGGTGGCGATCGCCTTGGCGACCGTCGCGGAGAGTGAAACCACCGGTCCGGAGTTTGCCATCGACTCGGGCGCGACGAACACGCCGGGAGTGAGTTCAAGCACCACGACCTCGTCCGGGACGTCGACGCGAATCGTGGCGACGTTGCCGTAGGTGGCTTTCGCGGTCGTCGAGTCCAGTCGATACAGCGCTGCCGACGTCAGCGGAACGTTGAACGTCAGGTCGACGGGCACGGTCGGGTTGGCGAGATCGCGTCGCGCCGCCAAATCGTAGCTCGGCACTTCGTGCCAGAGCAGCAGGTACACCTTGCCGTTGCTCTTCTGCAGCAGCACGTGATGGACGTTCGCGTTGCCGCCGGTGATCGCGTAGTCGAGCAGCCCGGGATTGAACGCATCCCCGGCGTTCCACGTTCTCCTGCTGGCATCCCAGGTCGAGTCGCGCAGCAGGGAAATCAGGGTTTTGAGCGCATGGTAAGCGGGCTTGGGTTCGAACGCGGCGCTCACCAGACCGAAGTTGTACACGCCCACCGTGTCCGTCATTTCGAAGATGAACGTCCGGATGACGCCAAGGCGGAAGTACTCGGCGTAGATGCGGGGAACGTATTTCGCGGCAGCGGCGTTCGAGATGTCGCCGGTGGCCGTGCCCGAGCGGTAGCCCGTTTCCGTGGCCACGATCCGCAGCGTGGGACCGCCGGGCGTCGCCATCATCTGCGCGGCGGGAATGGCGAACGACGTCAGGAAATTCCCCGTTGGCATCTCCTGCGCGGGATAGCTGTGCATCGAAATGAAGTCGGCGGCGACGGAGCGCAGGTAGCGCGAGTTCGCGGGATTGGCCATGGCGGGCGAGAAGACCGCCTTCGGATTTGTGATCGGATCGGCGAGCATCGCGGCGGCCAGATCCTGCTGAAACGCGAGCGTGGCGGGATAGGTCTGGCTGGCCCAGTTGTCACGAAAACCCCGATACGAATGCGGCCCGACCACGTCGGGTTCGTTCAGACCCTCGATCGACTCGAACATCGGCTCCTTCATGAGGTCGCGAAACTGGACCGGAGTGAAATCCGTGGAATCGCAGACGAGGTTGACGCGCGCGCCGTAGTTCGTGTGCAGGCTGGCCAGACGCGCCTGGAGTGTCGGCATGACGCCGGGCTTCACGTTGCTCCGGAAATGACGGATGCCGGACTGGCCGACTACGGCCTCGTTGTAGACCGACGCCGCCACGTCGATGTGCGTGTTGATTCCGATCGAATCAATGAAGTCGTCCGCGCGCCGCGGGATTTCGAGGGCGTTCGCGGAACCCGCGGCGACGAGTGCGAGCGTCGCCGCGAGGAGCATTTTTTGTTGTACGGTGGTTTGCATTAAATAATGCCGACGCAATCGGTGCCGCGTCGGGATCGTTCAACGAAAGACCCTCCGTCGGTCGGGCTTTTACAGGAATGTTTCCAACGGTCCGATTCCGCTCGTGCAATTCGCCGGAGGCCGGTCTTTCCCAGCGACAAGGCAACCATCGGTCGTGCAGGTTGCAGCGTGCACTTTGCGGCGGGCGCAGCTCCGATTCCGTTCGCCGTGATCCCATTCACGCCGTGAATTCCCGGTAAATCTCTCCAGCGATTTCAAGTCCGCTCAGTTTCGCCCGACGGCGTCCGATGAACCGAACATGGCTCGTTTCCTCACTGCCCGGTTGGCCGCATGGGCGCTGGCTTTGCCGTTTACCGGCTGGGCCGCGGGCGGCTGGGCCGATCTCAAACCCGGGATGACGCGGGAGGAGATTTCGATCGCTCTGGGATCGGAGTTGATGGCGAGCAAGGGCCGCGGCTTTGAAGTGGCCGTGTACGATCGCCGCGCCGAGGTGGTGTTTCTCAACGGCCAGGTGGTCGCGTGGACCGCGCCGAAATCGCTGGTGGCGCCGCCGTCTCCGGCCAACGCGTTTCAGTTCGATCAGGTCACGCGCGTGCGTGTGACGCCTGGATCGTTGGTGCGTCCGGTCGATTCGCGCGCCGTCCCGCCGCGGCGGAACTTGATTCTGCCTGCCTACCGTTTGTGAGCTGAAGGCGGGCGAGGTGCACTCGGGCGTTCGCGCTGACGTGGCGGTGTCACGCGACGAAACGTCCACGCCACGAACCGGCTCTGCTTTTGTCCGTGCGCGAGCGTAACCGTGCGAACGTCGGTCGCGCGGGCGGCGGTCAGCGCGCGCAGGATCAGCGGCAGCGTTTCGCGTTTTGACACCAGGGTGGAAAACCAATGCACCGCGCCGGCGTGCGCGACGCTCTCGGCGATCATCCGACGGATGAACGCGGCCTCGCCGCCGGGGCACCACAGTTCGTGGCTCTGACCACCGAAGTTGAGCGGCGGTGATGCGACTGCGGCAGGCCGGCCGAGATTTCGCTGTTTGCGCTGCGTGCCCGTCGCAGCCGCGGCGGCAGACGCGTGGAACGGCGGGTTGCACAGCGTAAGCGCAAAGCTTTCGCCCGGTGTGATGACGCCTGCGAAGATGGCCAGGGGATTGGTCTGGCGCCGGCACTCGATGCGAGCGGCCAGCACCGGATTCGCTGCGACAATCGCCCGGGCCGACTCCAGGGCGCGCACATCGATGTCACTCGCGACGAAACTCCAGTCGTAGGCGTGCACGCCAATGATCGGATAGACGACGCTCGCGCCGGTGCCGATATCGAGAACCCGGATACGGTCGCCGCACGGAATCGTGCCGCCGGCTCCGGCGAGCAGATCGGCGAGATGATGCACGTAGTCGGCGCGGCCGGGAATGGCGGGGCAGAGGTAGCCGGGCGGGAGCACCCAGGACGACACCCCGTAATGCAGTTGCAGGAGCGCGCGGTTGAGCGCTGTGACCGCCGTCGGATCGGCGAAGTCGATGGAGTCGTCGCCGAAGCCCGTCGGTCGCACGTGGCGTGCGAGCTCCGGGCTGCGCTGGATGAGCTGCGGGAAATCGTACCGCCCCTGATGCTGATTGCGCGGATGCATGCCGGGGCAAACGGTGAGTCGCGACGGAGTCGGGCGATTCAGGGCGTCACATCGCCGGTGATACGCGTCGCGTCGGCCGGCGCCGCGCCGGTCTCACGCAGGGCGGGATCGAGCCCTACGCGTTCGTCGAAGACGAAGCACTCGCCGTGGTAGTGTTCGCCGCCGCACTGCGCGAAGTAGTTGAGGATCCCGCCGTCCAGTTGAAACACTTCGCGAAAGCCCTCCTGCTGCATGAACGGTCCGGCCTTTTCGCAGCGAATGCCGCCGGTGCAGAACATCACGATGGGTTGTTCCTTCAATTCCGGCGGCAGCCGGCGCACGGCGGCCGGGAAGTCCCGGAAGCGCGCGATGCCCGCCGGCAGCGCGCCCCGGAAGGTGCCGAGCGCCACCTCGTAGTCGTTGCGCGTGTCGAGCAGCGTGACGGGTCTCCCTTCATCAAGCCATTCCTTCAGGCGTTGCGGTGAGAGTTTGGGCGAGGGCTTGCGCGCCGGATCGATCCCCGGCACGCCAAACGCGATGATCTCCCGCTTGATCTTCACGCGCATGTGGCCGAACGGCTGCGCGTGGCTCGCGCTGTCCTTGATCACGAGATCGTCGAGCCCGGGCACCGTGTGCAGCCGCGCGACAAATGCCGCTACGTCGTCGTCTCGTCCGGCGACGAACACGTTGATTCCCTCCGGGCTCAGCAGCACGGTGCCCTTGAGGTGCAAGGCGTCGGCCGAGGTCAGCACGCGCGTGCGCAAGGCCGGGAGATCCGCGAGCGGGGTGAATTTATAGGCGGAGATGTTGCGGAACGCGGCCATGAGTCGATGCGAAGGCCGAGTCTCGAACGCTCGTCCGCTGAAATCAAGGGGCGTCACTGCATGGGGCGCGGCGGTTTTCTCACGGCAGCATTGATATGTGCGCCGCAGGTCCCAGTGTGACGCGTGGTACAGACACTTCCCGCTGGGCCGTGGACGGGCGTGTTTCACTTTGTATCGCGGCAGCCCCGAATACCTATGAGTAGTTCCATCATTCCGATGATTCCCTGCAATGCGTCTGGTCCGCTGGGTGTGCTCCACCTGCCGCGGCTCTGGCTCAAGGCCTCGCTCGAGGCGCGTGGCAAGCTCGCCGCGGGTTACCCGGGCATCGGCAAGGGCTACGACTCAATGGTGATTGCCGGGCTCGGACTTTCCGTCGACGCCGTCCGCGCTTTCATCACCGAGAAGAAACCGAGCTACGCCGAGTTCGAGCGCTGGATCAAGGCGCAGCCGGGCGTGAAACTCGACCGTGCTTCCGTCACCAAGCTGAATCAGTCGATCCTCGGCTATCACCACGAGGAAGCGACGCGCAAGGCGATCCTCAAGTCGGCCGGCTATCCGGACGATGGTTCGGTGACCGGAACTGCGGTGGAACTGAACGCCCTCGACGACTGGGCGGCGTTCCATGCGAGCGAATTGAAGTAAATCGGTCGGTCTTTCAACGGGTCGCGCGGGCGCAGCGTCCGCGCGATCTGGTTGAGGTTAACGCACGCCGCGTTCAACCGAGGCGCAGTTCCTCGCAGGCGAGCGTGTAGCGGATCCGCAGCGTTTTCAGCCAGTCGCCGAAGTCCGGCAGTTCAACACCGGCTTCCTGGAGCCACAGAGGCGAGGGCAGTTCGGGTAGTACTTCGTCCGATACGCAGAACAATGAGCGTGCCCATCGCGCGGTCGCGAGCATCATCGCGAGCTGCCGGTGCGCCGGCGCGGACTCGGGCTCCAACTGGTACTGCACTGCGGTGCACACGCCCTCGGAGAAGCCCCACATTTCCAACAGCGCCGCCCCGGCTTCGGCGTGCGAAAATCCCAGCCACTCGCGCTCCGCTGGAGCGTAGTCGAGCGGGTAACCGCCGGAGGCGAACGTGCGCTTGGACTTCGACTGCGCGACGTGACGATCGATCGCCAGGAGGCCGATGCCATGCATCAAGCCGGCGGTGTAGGCCTCGCCGCGATCGACGTCAGATTTTTCCGCCAGCGCGGAGGCGGCGAGCGCGCAGGCCACGGCGCGGGACCACAGGTTTTGGGCGCTGAGCTGGTACGACTCTAACGGCCGGCCGATGAGTTGGGAAGCGACGGCAAACGTCACCAGCTCCTGCACGCCGTTCAGACCAACGCGCTGAATGGCCTCCATGATCGATTCGACCTGGGTGCGGCCGCCGAACTGCGTGCTGTTCGCCATGCGGACGACGCGGGCGGACAAACCCGGCTCGAGCTTGATGACCGAGGCGATCTTCTCGAGGCTCGTGTTGGGATCCGCGACGAGCCGCTGCAGCGATTGAAGGATTTTCGGCGCCGGCGGGAGATCGTGCAGCCGCTTGACCAGCGAGTGGGGCGTCGGCTTGAAAAACGGCAGCGAAATGAGCACTCGTGAGCATCGTCACCGCCGCGGATTTCTTGACCGCCGATTCGCTGGCGTCGTGCGTCCAAGGCGAAGGCGGGCAAGGTGCTTCCGTCACGCCGGCCGGCTGACAAAAACTTCACGAACCGCCGCTAAAGATCCTGCAACGCGATGAAGGCGCCGCCGTGCAGGTAGGTGACGGTGCGCATCAGGTTGGCGAAGCGCAGGCCGGTGTTGCCCATCGAAAACTGGTACCGGATCGTCGTGGGAAAACCGACGGCGTTGATCGTGACCTTGCGGACGCCGTTTTCATCCGCCGGATTGAGTTCGTCCAGCCGGCGGACGACCAGATCCGCGGCGTCGCTGGAATTGAATTCGTCGCCAAAGACAAAGATGCCCATCCGCATCTTCGGGTTGTCCTTGTCGTAAAGGAAGCGCATCGCGTTGTAGATCCCGGGGACGGGATTGCTGACCGTATCCTGATCGTAGCGACGCAGGATTCGCTTGATGGAGGCGCGCGTGTCGGGCGTGTCGGCCAGCCAGCCGCCGGTGCCCTGGCCGCGGCGGCCGAGCACGAAGCGGCCGTCGCCGTCGAGGAGCTGGATGCCGTCGACGTTCGGGTAAACATCGAGCACTGACTCGATGGTGCGAATCGCGATCGGCCAGAGGCCGCCGTTGTTCGGGTCGCGCATCGAGCCGGAGGTGTCGATGACGAAGGCGATGTAGTTGTTGCCCACCGGCAGGCCGACGGGGGCGGGTTTCACGTCGGGGAGGACGAGATCGTAGTCGGGCTTCTTCTGGCGCGCGGCGATTTCCTTTTTGAGGTCGTCGATGTCGACCAGCAGCGCCTCCTGGCCGCGCTTCTCCCGCTGCAGACCCTTTTCCAACTCGTCGATCAGGGCGTGAATCGAGTCGTTGCGCAGCCGGGCGTCGGTCACGAGCGTGGCGACACGGGCGCTGCTGCGTTCGAGATCCTCCTTGCTGGCCCGCATCTTTGTGAGCGCCGCGAGCTTCTCCACCAAGGCGCGATTCACGTCGACAAGGGCCTCGCGCTTTTCCTTCTCCTTCGAATCCACGCTGAGCACGAAAATGAGGATGATCGCCCCGAAGCCGCAGCAGATGCAGTCGAGGAACGCGAGGCTGAAGACCTGGGTTTGCCGGCGGCGGATCATGTGTCGGGCCAGGATTTCGAGGGACTGACGAGCGCGCCGCGGGTGGCGTTGGCGAGCTCCCAATAGAGTCCGGGTGCGCCGGGATCGCCCGTGAGCATCGGAAAGAGAATCGTGCTCACCGGAATGCGCGGCGGCAGCTGCTTGGTGGCGATCTCGAAAAACCGGATGCGGTGGCCTTCATCCACGTCTCCATCCATCGGCAGCGAATCGCTGCGGGTCGGCAGGCCATCAGTCAGCAGCACGATGCTGTCGGGCAACCGTGGCAGGAAACGCACCGCGGTGAAGGCGCGCTCGAGATTGGCACCGCCCTTCGGCACCAACGCGTGCAGCTTCGAGATCACCTCGGTCATCGTCTTGCGATCCTTGGTGCTGAACCATTCGTCGCCGCGGGTCGCGAGAATCGGGGTCGTCTCCTCGCTGAAGAGCAGAATCTGGAAATGGGTCTCGGGATCGAGTGAGGCGAGCATCCACTCGAGCGACTGAATCACGCGCTGCCACTTCGGCGCCTCGCGTTTCTTCTCGTCGGTGTCGCCGAGGCGGGCCGCAGCCGCATCGATCGTGTCGTCGAGCATCGAACCGGAGGTGCGCACCAGGAACACCACGAACTCGCCCTGCAGTTTCACGCCGGTCAGGTACTGCCGGCGGTCGACGTTGGGAATGGGAACGGGCGGGGCGATGTCCTCGGTCGGCAGCGCCTTCTTCTCGCCGAGCAGGGTATGCAACGCATCCTTAAGCGCGCCGGTCTGCTGCAGCATGAGGAGGAGATCGCGTTTGCGATCCGTCAGCTTGAGCTGGTCCTGGGTGCTCTTGGCGTTGATGTCCTGCAGTTCGAGCTGCGCGGCGGCGAGAATCCGCGCGAGACGATCGAGCTCCTGCTGGCTCATCGCCACGTCGCTCTGCACCTTTTGCAGGCGCGCGCGCGCGGCATCGACGTCCGATTTGTCGACGTTGTCCTTCTGCAGGACGGTGAGAATGAAGACCAGGATGACGGCGCCGAAGCCGCAGCAAATGCAGTCGAGGAACGCGAGGCTGAAGACCTCCGTTTCGCGGCGTTTGGCGGCAATGGACATGACGGGAACGGAGCGAAGGCGGCGTGCTTAATCGTGCGCGCGCCCGCCGTTGTGGGTCTTGAAGTGCGCGAACAGCACATCGGTGGACGCCGCGCCGCAGCGAATCGTCAGGCGGTCTCCGGATTCCACGGCGGTGCGCGGATTCGCCGGCGCGCCAGGGGCGCGCACGGAGGGATCGACAAACCACAGGCGACCGTCGTCGCGCACCAGCGGAATCGCGCAGTCGTCGGTGCCGTTGAACGACTCCGGCAGGGCGAGATCAGCATCGAGGCTCGCGGACCCGATCGTGAAACGGCTGGAGCTGCCGAGAGCGTGGCCGATGCCTTCAAGGATCACGTGCGTCGGGGCGGGCCGGGGCGGGCCGGAGAGGCGCAGCTTCTGCAGGCGGGCTTCCCACGAGCTGGCGGTCGAGCGGCGGGCGAGCGCGACGGGAATGGCGGTTTCGACCGGGACGTCGGCGAGATCGGGCGTGGCCTTCAGGCGGTTCTCGCCCACGCAGGCGGCGCCGGCGGCAGCAGCGCCGGCGGGCAGGCGGATGATGCGATGGAAACCGGCGGCACGGAGGCGCGTTTCCAACCCGGGCAGCCGGCCGGTCCGATCGGTCAACGCGATGGTGCACGGATCGGCCGGGAAACTGGAGTTTTGGAGGAAAGCCTGCACGCCCTGCACGAGGGTGTTGACGAAGCCCTGGGCGTCGGTCGCGAGCTGCTCGCGTTTCGCCAGCAGTTCATAGTTGCGGGCGGCGGTGTTGATTTGAAACCGGTGTTCGGGCGCGCCGCTCAGCAGAAAATCCTTCGTCTGCCGGAAGAACGTCTGCTCGATCCGGCCATCCTCGAGGATGTCGAACGCCGTGTGCCGGAGAAAGCGGTTTCCCATCGTGGCCGTGAGATGTTTGAGCAGCTGCGCGTAGCCGGATTGCGGCAGGTGGATGAAGTCCTTGCGCTCGAGATGTTCCTCCGCGGCGAGCAGCGTCAGATCGGCGCCCTCGAGATCGAGATTGATGACGACAACCGGCAGCGCGGGATTGAAACCCTGCGCTCGCGGATCGCAGAGCGCGGCGCAGGCGTAGTCGATGACACCCGCGAGCGGCAGTTTCAGTTCGCCGACCATGCCGAGCAGGAGGCCGATCTTTTCCTCCTCGGTGGCGGGATCCTTCAGGTAGGCGCCCGGCACGGCGAGGACGAGCTTGTCTGCCGCGGCGAGGCCCGTGGCACGGCGGGCGAAGTCACTGAAAAAGTGATACGCGAGCTCGGAGAATGGCGCGGCCTTGCCGAGCGGTCCGATCGTCGACGGCTCGTGCGCGAGTCGGGCCCAGAACGTGTGCGCCACGCGGCGCGGATGGACGAACCACTGATCCTCCGCCGCACGGCCGAAGGCGTATTTCTGGCCGTCGAAGTAGGCGAAGCCCGGCCAGTCGGTGACGCCCGCGGCGTCGGCGACCGCGAGGGCCTTGGGGTCGTGATGGGCGCAGACAGCCGCCTGAAAGGCGGTGTCGCACACTTCTATTCCGAGAGTGGCCATGGGGTGGGGGACGGAGCGGGGCTCAGGCAAATCCGGCGGGCGAGGTGCTCTCTTCCTTCGTCGGCACCTTCATGACATCGATGAGTTTGTCGCGGCAGAACGTCTGCGTCTCGATCACGAACGCCTCCTGCCGACCCTGGACCAGGTGCAGGAAAAACATGAGCACGATACACAGCGTGAGGCCGACGAAGGTGGAGTTGAACGCGAGACCGAGACCCGTGGTGACGGCGCCGATGTCGCCCTTGACGGCCTCTTCCGCGAAATTCAGCGCGTCGCCGATGCCTCGCACGGTGCCGATGAAACCGATGGCGGGAATGGCCCACGCAATGTAGCGCACGAGGCCGAGGGACGAATCGAGTTCATCGCCGGCGAGATCGGCGCGTTCGCGCACGGCATTGGCGGCGTCCTGCACCGAACTGGTGGCGTGAAAACGGTGCAGCGACGCGAGAATGCATTCGGGCAGCAGGCGTTCACGCCACTTCGGCTCGCGCTCAATTGCGGCGCGCAGCTCCTTGTAGCGGTCGAGCGCATCCTCGGGAATGATGCGCTCGCCGGGTTGCACGCGGACGAAATCACGTTTGAACAGCGCGCGTTCCTTCGAGACGTGAACCAGTTTGTAGCCGAGAATGATCATGCCCCAAAAGCAGAAGATCACCTCCCACTTGGGCTCGAGATCCTTGATCACGAGGTAAACGGAGCGCTCCTGCATTTCCCGTGAACTGCCGCCGGCACCCTGGGCGGCGGCGAGCCGGCGCTTCACCATGGCGTCGTTGGCATGCGGAATCACAACGGTCTTGTACCAGACGTGAATGGACAACACGGCGACGATGAAGCCGAGGACCGGAACCAGAAACTCCATCGAAAAAATACCCTTGTTTCGCGAAATCATAGGAATAGAAGTTGCTCAACCCGCCGGACGCGCACCCAGTCCGATATGTGCTGAATTTTGATAATTTCAAACCTTCCGCTGCAATTCCAACCGGGATGTTACTAAAAACGCGCGAGCGCGGTTGAATTTAAAACGAACACAAACAAAGTTGGGCGAGTCTAATCCCGAGTTAATTCACTTCCGATCCCCATGGAGACTTCCTCGAACCGTTCGCGCTCCCGCTTTCTTCGTCCGTTGGTGACGGTCGGCACCGCGATTGCAGTGTTGGGTGCGGCCGGATGTTCCTCCGGTGTGGCTCCGTCGAAGACGGCCAGCGGCGCCGGCACCGGCGCTTTGATCGGTGGCGCGGGCGGAGCAATTGTCGGCAACAATAGCGGCATGGGCACCGGCACCGGCCTCGTTGGCGGTGCCGCGGCGGGCGCGCTCATCGGTGGCATCGTCGGCATGGTGCAGGACGCGAAGGATCGCAAGGAGCAGGATCGGCTCGCGCAGGAGCGGGCCTACCAGCAGGAGCTCGCCAAGCGCCGCGCCGAAGAGGCGAAGCTGAAGGCGGCGATGGACGAGGAGCTCGCGATTGCCGAGGGCTTTCGCATTTCGGATCTCGAGTTGAACGACGCCAAGAAAAAGCTGGAGTCGGCCAGTGACCGGCTGAAACGCCTGCGCGACGAACGGTCCGCGGCGCTGGCGAAGAAGAAGGAACTCGACGAAGCGCACGAGAAAACCCTGTCGACCGAGGCGGAGATCGCCCGGCTCGAAGAGGAACTGGCGCGCTTGAAGGGCGACGAATCGCCCAAGAAGGCCGAAGCAGCCGGTGCGGCCGGTGCGCCCGCGGCCAAAACCAGCCAATGAATCATCGCGGCGGCGGGCCGCATGGTTGCGCGCTCGATTCTATTCTTATCATCCGATGAATCCCGTGTCCGGACGTTGGTTTGCCCTGCTTGTTGGCTCCACCGTCCTCGCACTGATTCTTCCAGGCTGCGCGACGTCCGACACCTACAAGGTCAAGGTCGACGCGATCACCAAGCCCACTCCCGGCGAAGCTCAGTCGTATAAATTGAAGAGCAAGGACCCGCGCCTCGGTGAGGAGAATCTGCGTTATCGCGAGGCGGCGGAATACGTGCGCACCGCGCTTTCCGGCAAGGGCCTGTACGAAGCTCCATCGGAGGAAAAGGCCGACATGATCGTGGAACTCGATTACGGCATGGACACGCCGCGCGCCAAACTCGAGCGCGTGAGTGTGCCGGTGTACGCCCAGGTCGGCGGGCGCGTGCGGTACGAGTCGGTCCCGGTGACCGACTCCCGCGGCAATTCGGGTTTTCGTACCGTCGCAGTCTACGATCCGCCGCGGAACGAACTCGTCGGGTACGACGACGTGCCGCGCATGGTGACCATCTACGAAAAGTACCTGAAGATCACCGCGCGCGAAAACAAGGCCGCGAGCGAAGGCCGGCCGCCGGCCGAACTCTGGAGCATCCACGCGAGCGCGGAGGACGAGAGCAAAGATCTGCGAAAATACCTGCCGATCATGGCATCGGCGACGGTCGACTACATCGGCCAGGATTCCTCCAGCCAGAAAGTGGTCAAGGTGCGCGCCGACGGTCCGGGCGTGGATTTCATTCGCCGGGGCGTTTCCACGCCAGCGGTGGAAACCCCGAAACCGGCTCCCGCGCCCAAGAGCTGAGGCGGACTCATGCAGGTGAGGGTTGAAAGGTGAAAGTTGAAAGAACCGGAAGCCCAGCAGCAGCCAACGGTTCTACCGTGCGGGCAGGTTTCCACCGATGGGTGCGTGTCTGCCTTCGAGTCTCATCGACGGTGGTTGGGTCTGCGTCCGGTGCTTTCAACTTTCACCCTTCAACTTTCACCTTTCACCTTTCAACTGAGTGGTTGCGGCTGAGACTATCCCGGCGGTTCAGGGCGACGCGGGTTTGTCCGCGGCCAGAACTTCCGCGACCAGCGCGATGAGGGTGCGGGGTGCAAATGGCTTGGGCAGAATCCTCCGCGCGCCGATCTTCCCGGCGATGTCGAGATAGAGACCGGAGTTCGTGACGCCGCCGGAGATGGCGATGATCGGGAGCGTGGGCCGCTCTTTCCGCAGGATCACGATCGTCTCCATGCCCTCCTGCACGGGCATCACCAAATCCGTGACGACGAGATCGACCGAGTGGCTGCGCGCGTACTCCACGCCCTTCAGGCCGTCTGCAGCTTCGACCACGGTGTACTGGGCCGCGCGCAACGCGTGCGCGAGCATTTCGCGCACGTCATCATTGTCGTCGATCAACAGGATCGTGGGTGAAGGCATTGATGTTCAGGAGAGGGTGGAATTCGTCGCGCGCAGCCGGCTCAGGGCTGGATCAGCCCCTTGCGGATCGCGAAACGAACAAGATCGGTCTGGGTCTGCAGACCGAGTTTGCGCAGCAGATTGGTCCGGTGAGTTTCCGCGGTTCGCGGACTGATGAACAGCTTTTCCGCAATCTCGGCGTTCGTGTGCCCCTCGGCCGCGAGTTGGACCACCATGCGCTCGCGTTGCGTCAACGACTGCAGCGGATCGGCGTCGTCCGCGGGCTTCGCCACGAGCGCGTTGATGGCCCACTCGGAAAGCGTCGCGCTGAGGTAACGCCGCCCGGAGAGCACTTCCTTCAGCGCGTGGACGATCTCCTGGGACTCCGAACCTTTCAGGATGTAGGCGGAGGCCCCGGCGCGCAGTGACTCGATTACATAAGGTTCATCGTTGTGCATCGACAGCACGATGACCCGCGTGGCGGGACTGCTGGCGCGCGCCTGGCGCAGGACTTCGATGCCATGCAGTCGCGGCATGTTGAGATCGAGGATGAGGACGTCCGGTTTGTGCTTCTCGACAAGCTGCGCCGCCGACAGACCGTCAGCCGCCTCGGCGACAACGGTGCACAGTTTCTCACCCTCGAGAATGCCGCGGATGCCGCGGCGCACGATCTCATGATCGTCAGCGATGATGGTGGTCGTCATGTCGGAGGTGGGGCCGCCAGGTGAAGGGAAAACTCGGCGTGAAGACGCGTGCCTTGTCCAGCCTGCGAAAAAATATCGAGGTGCCCGCCCGCGAGCCGGACGCGTTCGGCGAGCCCGGCGAGCCCGAGCGAATCGCGCCGGGCGAGTGCCGCCGCGGAGTCGAAACCACGGCCGCGATCGGAAATCTCGACGTGCAGCGCCGTGTCGTCGGCGGTCACCGTGACCACCGCCGCGGGCGAACCGGAGTGGCGCGCAACGTTTGTCAGCGCCTCCTGCACCATGCGGAAGACGGTCGTTTCCAGTTCGGGGCTGAGTCGTTTCTCCGGCAGCGCCAGCTCGAGCTCCACGACAATTCCTGTCTGGTTCTGAAACAGCTTCGTCTGCCACTCCAGCGCGGGCTTCAGCCCGAGATCGTCGAGCATGCGCGGCCGGAGCTGGAGCGTGAGTTCGCGCACGCTGCTCAGCAGATCGCTGGTCACAATCAAAGCCTGATCGAGCGGCGGACTCGACGCGGCCTCACGTGCGGCTTCCAGCTGGAAACGCAGCCCGGTGAGCAGCTGGCCGATCTGGTCGTGCAGCTCCTGCGCGAGCGCGCGGCGCTCTTCCTCCTGCACTTGGAGGAGGCGCGTGGACAGGGCCTGCAGCCGGGCGGCGTTGTCCTCGGAACGTTTTTCCGCCTGCCGCCGGACCGCCACTTCCTGCTGGAGTTCGTGCGTGCGGGCCGCCACTTGCGCTGCCAGGGATTCGTTCAGCCCTGCGAGTTCGTCCGTCAGCCGCGCGTTGAGGCGTTCCGCGTCCGCGCGCTTGAGCGCATGATTCAACGAGAACACCAGCTCGTCGAAACAGCCCGGGCCCTTCAGCAGATAGTCCTGCGCGCCCAATTTGAACGCCGCGATCGTGGTGTCGGCATGATCGAAGCGCGCGATCACGATGACCGGCAGATCCTCGTCGCGCGCGCGCAGATGGCGCAGCGCATCGAAGAGCGCCGTGGGCTCGAGATTCGGGCCGAGGACGACGGCGTCGAACTCCACCTCGCCGGCCAGAAAGCGTTCCAGCGTTTCGGGGGAGCTGGCGGTGAGTCGGAGCCGGGGCGCGGCCGCGGCGATGAAGGTCGACACGGCGTGACGTTCGCCGTCGTCGGGATCGACAAAGAGGACCCGGTGATTGCCGGGCGAGGCGGAGGCCTGGCCCAGCCGGCGTTTGTTCCGGGCGTGGACGCGTTTGACGATTTCGGGAATGCGGCGGAAGTCCGGCGAGTTCTTGTCGATGCAGTCCGCCGCGCCGGCCCGCAGCGCACGCACGGCCAGTTCGTGCTGGCCCTGGCCGCTCACCATGATCACCGGCGTCGGATCGCGCCGGGCGGTGAGTTCACCCAGCACCTGCAGGCCGTCGAGTTCCGGCATCATCAGGTCCAGCATCACGACGTCGTAGGTCGCGCGATCGAGCGCCTCGAGGCAGAGCCGGCCGTTGCCGACGACCTCGATGGTGCAGCCCTCGCCGAAACGGGCGAAATACAAGGAGACCATGTCGGCGACCTGCGGGTCGTCCTCGGCGTAGAGCACGCGAATCATGCTGATGCGGTTGAACGGGTTCTTAAATCTCGACGCGGAGCACGTAAACTTTACCCGAATTCGACCCGGATTCCCCTTTGCCGCAATCACCGAACGCCCGGCGTTGTCGTCGGGGTTCGGGCCGCCCGTCCGACTGCCGGCGCGGAGGAGAACTACTCACACTTCCGCGGGCAATTTGGAAAGGTACGGCGGCCTGCGGGCTCGCAGGCGGCCGCGCGACGCGACCCAACTGACGCTTCCGCAGGCGCTAGTGCCGGCGGGCGGCAGCGTTGGCGCGGAAACCGGACGGTACGTAGCGAAAGCGCCCCGAAGGCCCCCAACGGCATGGGTAGTGATGTCGACCACAGTCAGCTCGGGACGCGCCGATATACGAGCGTAGATCCCCATGGCCGTTGCCACCCAAAGTCCGTCCTCCACGCACACGCCGGATGACATCGTCCGTGACGTGAAGAATCTGCCGTCGGCGCCGCGCGTCCTGCCGCGCTTGAAGTCGCTGCTGAGCGACGGCAACTCCGTCATGAGTGACATTGTGGCGTTGGTGCGACTCGATCCGGGCATTGCCGCGCGCGTGCTGCAGACGTCCAACAGCGCTTACTTCAGTGGTGGCCTGCGTTGTGATACCGTTTACGAAGCGGTGAAGCGGGTCGGCTACGATCAGATCTATGACCTCGTCGCCTATGCGGTCGCGTCGCAGGTGTTGGTGCGGCCGCTTGATGCCTACGGGATCGAAGCGGACGAACTCTGGAAACGCTCCGTTGCCTGTGCCCTCGCCACCGAGGCGCTGGCGGAGCGGACCGCGCAGGATCGCGACGCGGCGTACACCGTGGGGCTGCTCCACTGCGTCGGCATGGTGGCGCTGGATGAGTGGTCGCTGCGCGGCGGCCGCAAACTGACTTTCCGTTCCGAAGGTATGCCGCGGGAGGCGGTGGCCAGCGAGCGGGCCGCGCTCGGCTTCACGCAGGCTGAGGTCGGCGGTGCGCTCTTGCGCGACTGGCAGTTCACCACCGACACGTCCGAGGCGGTGCGCTGGCAGTACACGCCGCGCCTGGCCGGAGTGAGTCAGCCGATGGCCGGTCTCCTCCATGTCGCCAAGTGGATTCGTTCCACGGTGTGCGCGCCCGCCGCGGATCAACCGCCGCCGTTGCCCGATGCCATTTACCTGAAACCGCTGGGTGTCGATGCGGCGGCGTTGTCGGCCATGGCCGATTCCGTCAGGCGGCGCCTCGAGGAGGTCAGCTCGGTCCTGGACACCACGCCGAAGGCGCCGGAGCGCCATCGGTTTCCCGGCCAGCCTGCACGGTTTTGAGTGAGGTGCCCGCAGCGGAGAGGCCCCACGGAACGACGGCCGCCGCGAGTAACAGCGTCCCGCCATAACGCGGAAGATCCTCCCCGGCGCTCCCGGGAGCGGCTTACGAGCAGCGGGCGTAAATCTTCTGCAGCATTGTGACCGACGCGGCGGGCGCCGGCGTAGCGGCGCTCGGGCGATGGCTGGAAAGACTGCAGCGCAGCAGCAGCTGTTCGTTTTCCTTGTCGAGCTGGAGAATCTGGAGGATGCGGGCGCGCGTTTTTTCCAATTCGTCGCGCGTGGCCGGATCGCGGGCCGAGGCCGCGGGCAGCGTGCGCAGCGTGGCGAGCGTCGTGTCGAGCCGCGTCAGGAGCGTGCGCTTGCGCTCCAGGAAGGCGGCGTCCGGGGCGCGCTGCTGCTGCCGGAGGAAGCGATTCTCATCGAGCACACACTGGTGGATCTCGTCGCAGAGCAGGTGGTGTGCGTGGATGGCTTCGGACTGGCTCATGGCGTGGCAGATTTGGGCGGAGCAGGAGGCGTCGTCGACGTTGCCGCCGTCCGGCTCTGGGGGGAATCGGAAAGTGAGGAAATCTTCTGGCCGACGCCTTCGCGCCAGTCGAGGTGCTGCAGCCGCCATTTCGCCATCGTGGCGAGTTCGGTGAAATCGGGTGACGGTTTCGCGGCGACGGCGTCCACAATCGTCTGATACGCGGTGCGGGCGCTGTCCATCACGCCGAGGCGCTCGTAACAGAGCGCGAGGTGATAGGTGAGCGGCAGTTGCCAGGTGGGCTCGGCGGACAGCTCGAGCAGGCCGGCATAAATGGCGCGCGCGTTCATCGTGTCGCCCGTCTCGAAGAAACCGTTCGCGAGCTGATTGCCGGTCTTGCGCTGCCAGTAGGCCCAACGCTTCGGGTCGGCGGCGATGCGGCTCTTTTCCGTGCGCAGCAGATCGAGCGTGGCGGCGAACGCCTCCTGCGGGCGCTTCAAATCCATCAGCGTGGTCGCGAGGAGATAGCGCGCCTCGGGCACGTTCTCGTCCTGCGGCCACTGCTCGAGAAAATTGCGGAGCATCCCGATGGACTTCTCGTGCTCGCCCTGGAGGCGCAGTGCGTATCCCGCCTTGAACTGCGCGCGCGCGCGATCGGCCGGGGCGAGATCGAGCAGGCTGAGACGGGTGAAGAATTTGTTGGCCTCGACGAAATTGCCCGACTGGAAATGCGTTTCCGCGATTTCAAACTGCGCGGTCTTGGCGAGGACCTGGTAACGCTCGAAGCCGTCGCCGGCCACCTTCAGCGTCGAGTTGATGACGCTATAGAACCGCGCAATCGCGAGCTTGTGCACGCCAAGACTGCGCAGCGTCCGGCCGAGGCTCAGCAGGGCGTCGGGCGCGCGATCGTCGGTCGCGTATTCGGCGAGAAAACGCTCGTAGATCGCGGCGGCCTTCGTGAGCTCGCCCTTGGTCCGGTACATGTGAGCCATGCCGAGCAGGGCGGACTTCACATCCGTTTCCGGGACGGTGGGATTGTTGAGAATCTGCCGGTACGCGACCTCGGCCGCATCGTAGTCACCCCGTTCGGTGAGGGTCGAAGCGAGGCGGATGAGGGCGTTGCGCGACGTGGCTTTCGCCGCGCGCGTGGTGGCGGCAAACGTCGTCGCCTTCTCTGCGGCCGTCGGTCCGGCGACGACGGGCACGGGCGTTTCCACCGGTTTCGGCACCGGCGGAGCTTCCACCGGCCCGTGGGCGGGGGCCGGGGTGCTGCCTCTCGTCACCGCGGCGCCCAGCAAGGCCAGCGACACAAAGAGCGTCGTGGAGAGGCGTGGGAACCGCGGCGGGCGAGGGCTGATCATTTGGGTGTTTGCGTGTAGGTGGCGGAGCTGGGCGGCAGGGGGGCGGGCGCCGGGGCGGCATTGGGAGCCGGGACCACGACGTTTACCGTTGCCGGTCGGCGACCGGAACCTGGGACTTGGAAGAACGGCAGGAAGTCTTCGGGACGAATGGAAGGCCGCACGTCATCGGGCAGGATCGCCGGAGGCGATTTTCCCGAAGGCTGAGAGGGTTCCGCAGTGGAAGAGGGTTCGCCGGTCGAAGCGTTGGCCTGCGCCACGGGAGCGACGGGTTCCGCAGTCGACGTGGCCGGGGAGGCGGGCGTCGGCGCGGAGGTGGTCTCGGGCGTCGCCGGCACGGTGCCGGGCGAAGTGACCGGAGCTGGAATCGGTGCGGGTTCCGGCGGCACGGGGGCCGACTGAAAGCGCAACGGAGGAGCTCCGGCGGCCACGAGGTAGGGAATCGGATCCGCCGTGCGTCCGACGATTGCACCAGCGAGGTGCAGCCGGGGGAAGGCATGGACGCCGTGAGGCGTCATGGTGAGCCCAAGCAGCAGCGAGAGGCAGCAGAGTGCCTTCGTGCAGCGAGCCCACGCATGCGGTGGTTCGCGGTGATTCATTTCGTAAACGTAAAAGACGTACCATGGTGATGGATGGTCCTGAGATTGCCCGTCGTGGGTATCGGCACGGGGTGGAAACTACTGAAATGAAATCTCGGCCCCCGCGGGTCCGGCACGGCTGCCGAAGCCCTTAGCCGGCAACACGTCAGAGGCCCGCGAATGACGCGAATGACGCGGATGCAATGGAGAGTGAACGAGCGTTCACTCCAGGGAGGTTCTTCAAGCAGCGCGGGCGGCGACTATTCCATCGCAGAAATTCGCGTCCCTTCGCGTGGTTCGCGGGAGGCTTTGCCTGGTTTTCCCTAGGGCGCAGCGTTCTCCAGCAAGGTCCGCAGATTGCGGCCGAATTCGTCGAGCTTGTACGGCTTCTGCACGAACAGGCGCTGGCCCAACTGCTCGAACTCCGTCCGGGCCTCGATGGTGAGGTGCCCGCTGATGACCATGACGCGGAGCGACGGCCGGCACACGCGGATGACCTTGAGCACCTCGATGCCGCTGGCACCTGGCATGTTCAAGTCCAGCAGGACCGCATCGAATTTCACCGAAGGATCGCTGACCAGCTCGATGGCCTCCAGGCCGGACGCCGCGGTGCGGGTCTGGTAGCCTTTCTGCGTGAGCGCGGTCGAAAGCAGGGTGCGCAACGACTCCTCGTCGTCGACGATGAGCAGCGACTCGGTGCCGCCGGGAAATTCGCTCGATCCGGCCGCGACCGGCACGGGGACGGCGTTTTCCGCGAGGGGCAGGTACACGCGAAACGTGCTGCCCACGCCCGGCGTGCTGTCCACGTCGATGAAGCCGTGGTGCGCGACCACGATGCCGTACACCACCGCCAGGCCGAGGCCGGTGCCCTGGTTGCCCTGCTTGGTGGTGAAGAACGGCTCGAAAATCCGTTGGCGTACCTCCGGCGTCATGCCGGTGCCCGTATCCGCCACGGCCAGACACGCGTAACCCTGCGAGGCGTCGCCGCCGAGGTGACGCAGGCCGCTGCCGGGGTGCGTGCGGGTCGACAGCACGATCGATCCACCCGACGGCATCGCGTCGCGGGCGTTCACGCACAGGTTGAGCACGATCTGCTGCAGCTGGTTCTGATCCGCCAGCAACGGCGGCAGCCGATCCTGCAGGTCGAGCTGGAAGGTGACGGTGCGGGGAAACGTCTCCGCGAGCAGCGCGACGAGATCGCGCGAGAGCTGGTTGACGTCGACCGGCGAGAAACGCACGTCGGTCTTGCGGCTGAAGGTCAGGATCTGCCGCACGAGCCCGCTCGCGCGCAACGCCGCGCGGTGAATTTCGCGCAGGCTCTTCTGCAGGATGGCCGGTTCCTGGCGTCCCTGCTGGCAGAACTCCGCGTAACCATTGATGATGGCGAGCAGGTTGTTGAAATCGTGGGCGATGCCGCCGGCGAGCGTGCCGAGACTTTCCATCTTCTGCGCCTGCCGCAGCTCGTGCTCCAGCTTCTTGCGCTCGGTGATGTCCTCACGGAGGCACAAATAGTTCGTGATGTCGCCGGTCGGGCCGCGGAGACACGACACCTTCACCGACTCCCACACGATGCCGCCATCGCGGCTGGTGGTCGACAATTCGCCGCGCCACTCGCCGCCCGCCCGCACCGTGGTCCAGAAATTCTCGAACGACACCGCGTCGGGATGCCCGTCCCGCAGCACTTCGATCTTCTGATCGAGAATGTCCTCCAGCGTGTGTCCGCTCACCGCCGTGTACTTGAAATTCACATACTGCGGCCGCCCGTCGAGATCGGTGATGACGATCGAAACCGGGGACTGCTCGACGGCCCGCGAGAGCCGGTAAAATTGTTCTTCCGCGAGACGCTGGCGCGTGATGTCGCGGCCGACCGCCCGGATGGCGACAATCGTGCCGGTCTCGTCGCGCATGGCCGTCTCCTCCCACGCGAACCAGCGGGCGCCCTGAGGCGTCATCCACCGGTGCTCGGCGTTCATGCGGAAGGGCGGGCGGGTGAGATCGGCGGTGACGCCCTGCATCGCTCCGACGTCGTCGGCATGCAGCAGATCGGCGACGCGCAAGTCCGACATCACCGTGGTCGAGCGGCCGAACTTGCGGGCGAAGGCGAGATTCGCCGCGAGAATCTTGCCGTTGAGATCGCGGCAGTAAGCCATGTCGGCGCTGGCGGCCCAGACGCCGAGCCAGGCCTCGAAGGGCGAATTTCCGTTTGCTCCGGCTGCGGGCAGGCTGATGACGACGGACATGGCGCGGAATTAGATCAGGCCCTGCAGCATCGACGGCAGGCGTTGCAGCGTGTTGGCCACGGAGGCGCGCGCGAGCATGGATTCGGGACCGTCGGCACCGTAAAGCATGTTCCAACCGGGCAGGGTCAGCCACGAGTCGGCCACCACTGGTTCGATCTGCTCGAAGCCGCCCGAGATGCCCGCGTAACGCACCACGTGATCCGCAATCTGGACCGCGGCGGCGAAGAGCCGGTGACGCGGCGCTCGATCCGGATCGGTGTGGTAGCGAACGGCGAACACGATTTCCTCGGAGAGTTGGTGGCGCGCGATGTAGTGCGCACCGATCTGGGCGTGATCCCAGCCGATCAGCTCACGCTCGAGCCGGCAGTGATCGTCCGGTCCGTTCGCCGGCGTGGCGATGAGGGTGCGGAGTTCATTCGGAAAGGCGTAGGCCATGACGACCTTGCCCACATTGTGCAGCAGACCGATCAGGTAGTCGGTGTCGTCGTCAATGTGCAGCGGCGTCGAAGCGAGGATCTCCCGCGTGAGAATCGCCGTGGCAATGCTGTGGGTCCACAGTTCCTTCCACGGCAGCGTGGTCGCCGTGTTCTGCTGCAACTCCTCGAGTTCCTCGAGCACCGGCGTGGCCATCGACAGCTCGCGAATCTGACGGAGGCCGAGGAAAAAAACCGCCTCCTCGATGTTGTTCACGCGGGTGGAGAGTCCGAAGTAGACGGAGTTCACCATGCGCAACAGGCGCGCGGACAGGGACGGATCGCGCCGGATCACCTCGGCGATTTGCGAGTTGAGACTCTGTTCGGAGCGGACCAGTTCGCTCAGGGCCCGGTTGATGGTGCCGAGGGAGGCCAGCTTGGGACACTTGTCGATGCGGCGCTTGATGTCCTCTTCTGCCAGGGGAGTCGCCCGCGGACTGGGCGGTTCGGAGAGAGTGGTGGGCATGCGTCGGGAGGGAGAGAGAAGGGATCGCACTGCGGCCCCGGATTACAGTTCCTTGAAATATCGGTCCGAATTAGAGCGCGCTTTAGGGTGAAACCATTAAAGATTTGACGGTTGCGAGTCGAAGGCCCTGTGCACCAAGCCGCGTGTCTCCCGCCAAACTCCAATCGCTGCTCCAATCCGCCATTGGTCATCATCGCGCCGGCCGCCTCGCCGACGCGGAGGCGCTGTATCGTCAGGCGCGAAGTGCGGCCCCGAAGCATTTCGACGTGCTGCACCTCTCGGGGCTGGTTGCGTATCAGCAGGGGCGGATCACCGACGCCATTGAACTGCTCGGGCGCGCGCACCGGCACGACTCCCGGCACGTCGTCTGTGAAATGCGCTATGGTCTGGCTCTGCTCGGCGCGCAGCGCGCGGCCGAGGCCGAGAAACACCTGCGGCATGCGGTCGAGGTGAAACCGGATTTTCATGAAGGCTGGGACAATCTCGCCTACTGCCTGAAAACCCAGAACCGGCTGAACGAGGCGATTGCGTGTCACCAGCGCGCGGTGGCGATCGCGCCGGCGTATGCGAACGGCTGGTACAACTACGGTCTGACGCTGAGTCTGAGCGGCCGGGTCTTTGAGGCGCTCAGTTGTCATGATCGCGCGCTCGCGGCCGATCCCGGCTACGCGACCGCGCGTTTCGGCCGGGCCCAGGCCTTGCAGCAGGCCCACCGGATTCCGGAGGCCGTCGAGGAATATGGCCGCTTCCTCAAGGTGCAGCCACAGCACCATGAGGCGCGGAGCTACCGGCTGTTTGCGCTGCATTACCTCGATTCCATGCCTCGCGAGCAATTGCGCGACGAACATCTCGCCTACGGCCTGGCCGTGGGGAAAGTCGCGAATTCAGCTTTCAACCACGCCCCTGATCGCGAGCGACGCCTGCGCATTGCCGTGCTGTCGCCGGACCTGCGACTCCACTCGTGCGCGTTCTTCCTGGAGCCGCTCGTGCGCCACCTCGATCGCCAGCAGTTCGAACTTTATCTCTACCACGACCACTTCCGCGAGGACACGGTTTCGGAACGCCTGCGGTCGCACGCGACCGTGTGGCGGAACTTCGTCGGCCAGCCCGCGCCGGTGGTCGAGAAGACCATCCTGGCTGATGCGCCGGACATCCTGATCGATCTCGCGGGGCACACGGGATTGAACCGGCTGCCGTTGCTGGCGCGCCGGCTGGCGCCGATTCAGATTTCATACCTCGGTTATCCCAACACCACGGGCGTCGCCGCGATGGATTATCGCTTCACCGACGCGATCGCTGATCCCGAGGGGGACGCGGATGGGTTTGCGACGGAGCGGCTGGTGCGTTTCTCACCGACGGCATGGTCGTACGAACCGCCGGCCGATGCGCCGGACGTTGTAGCTGCGCCGGTGATACGGAACGGGCACGTTACCTTTGGCTGCTTCAACAATCTCGCGAAGCTCACCGATGCGACGCTCGAGCTCTGGGCCCGCGTGCTGCAGGCCGTGCCGGCGTCGCGGCTCCACGTCAAAGGCAAGGGGCTGGGCGAGGCGGCGGTACGCACGCGTTATGAAGAGCGCATGACGCGGGCCGGCATTCCGATTGATCGGGTGAGCTTCATTGAACGCACCGCGGATGCCGCCGAGCATCTTGCGCTGTATCATGACATCGACATCGCGCTCGACACATTTCCCTATCACGGCACCACCACGACGTGCGAAGCCCTGTGGATGGGCGTGCCGGTGCTGACCATGGCCGGCAACGATCACCGGTCGCGCGTCGGAGTCAGCCTCCTCACCGCGATCGGGCAACCCGGCTGGATCGCCCGCGATCGTGACGACTTTGTGCGGCTCGCGGCCGGGCTCGCGCGGGACGTGACCCGGCTCGACGAGCAGCGTCGCGGCCTCCGCGCGCAGGTGCGCACCTCGGCCCTCATGGACCACGCCGGTCAGGCCCAGCGCTTTGGCGCCGCGCTGCGGACGTGTTGGATCGAATGGTGTGATCGTGTCGCCACCAAGGCCGCCTGAGCGAATCCCACGAGCCATGTCGTCTTCGGCACCGCATCCGCAATTCCTGGCCTTGGGTTTCCGCCTGCACTCCCGACTGTATCGGGTCCGCCATGACGGCGTGGCGTCGCACGCGGGCCGCTCCTGCCTCAGGGGTAGGCAGGGATTGCCGGTTGCTATGACCTCATTTGCAAAATGAGTTCTTTACCCATGGCTATTAAGGTTTTGAGATGCTCCCACATTGTCTGGAACCCTAGCTGCAACTCTCTGATCCATGTTTCGTGCTCCGCTTCAGTTTTCACCGGATCGGTCCGCTTCGGATCGATGTTCGCCGGTGAGTTGAGCTCACGCGACGTTTCCGCTCCCGGTCCTTCCTATGTCTGAATCCACCCTCCGCATCGCCCCGAGCGTCAAACTCGGGAAAAACGTCCGCATCATCTGCTTCGCGAACCTCTACGGTTGCGAAATTGGCGACGAGTCCTTCGTGGGCCCGTTCGTCGAGATCCAGTCGGACGTGAAAGTCGGGCGGCGCGTGAAAATTCAAAGCCACACGTTCATCTGCTCGGGCGTGACGATTGGCGACGAGGCGTTCATCGGTCACGGCGTGATGTTCACGAACGACCGGTTTCCGCGCTCGACCAACGATGACGGCAGCGTGAAGGGCGCGCAGGACTGGAAGTGCGAGCCCACGGTCGTCGGCCGTCGCGCGGCCATCGGCAGCAACGCCACCATTCTTTGCGGCATCACGATCGGCGAGGAAGCCGTCATCGGTGCCGGCTCGGTCGTCACCAAAAACGTCCCGGCGCGCGCCGTGGTCGCCGGCAATCCCGCCCGCATTCTTCGCACTCTCCCATGAACGTCCCATACTTCGATCTCAAAGGTCAGACTCAATCGATTCGCGGCGAACTCGATCGCGCGATTGCCGAACAGCTGGACAACGGCTCCTTCTGCCTCGGGCCGGCGGTCGACGCCTTTGAAAAGGCCTTCGCGGCCTACACCGGCGCCAAGTACTCGCTCGGTTTCAACAGCGGCACCTCCGCACTGCACGTCGCCACGCGCATCCTGAATCTCGGGCCGGGCGACGAAGTGATCACGACGCCGTTCACGTTCGTCGCCACGAGCTGGGCCATCGTCTACACGAACGCCAAGCCGGTCTACGTCGACATCGATCCCGCCACGATGAATCTCGATCCGGCGAAGATTGAAGCCGCGATCACGCCGCGCACCAAGGCCATCATGCCGGTGCATCTCTACGGTCACCCGGTTGACCTGGATCCGATTCTCCAGATCTGCGCGAAGCACAAGCTCGCCCTGATCGAGGACGCCGCGCAGGCGCACGGTGCGAAGTACAAGGGCAAGCCGGTCGGCACGTTCGGTGCGATGTCGGGTTTCAGTTTCTACCCGGGCAAGAATCTCGGCGCGTGCGGCGAGGGTGGGGCGCTCGTCACCAATGACGACGCGATCTACAAGCGCGCGAAGGCCCTGCGCGAACACGGCTCGTACGAGCGTTATTACCACGACGAGATCGGCTACAACTACCGCATGGAAGGCATCCAGGGCGCGGCGCTCGGCGTGAAGCTGAAGCGGCTTCCGGCCTGGACCGCCCGCCGGCGTGAGCTGGCGCATCGTTATCACGCGCTGCTCAAGGGCACGCCGCTTACGCTGCCCGTCGAGGCGGCTTACGGTGAGAGCGTGTACCATCTCTACGTCGTGCGTCACACCAAGCGCGACGCCCTGCGCGAGTACCTCACGAAGAACGGCATCGGCTGTGCGCTGCACTATCCGTTGCCCTGCCATCTGCAGAAGTGCTTCGCGTCACTGGGGCACAAGGTCGGCGACTTCCCGGTGGCCGAGCGCTCGGCGAAGGAATGTCTCAGCCTGCCGATTTACCCGGAGATGACGAACGAGCAGCAGGACGCCGTGGCCGCGGCCATCAAGGCGTTCTTCGCCACGCCGGCAGCTGCCTGACGATGGCGGGAGTTGCAGGTGTCGATTGCGTTTTGAGCGCGTCGGGAACAGTCCCGGCGCGCGCAAATTGCGCGACATCGCTCAACTCCGGTCCGGGCGTGCCGATATCGCGCAAGACATGATCGCCACGATGCCGCCCCGCGAATCGCTGCTTCGGGCCGTCAGGAACCTCTCGGCTGCGCCGATGATCCTGGCGCGCCTGGGTCGGATGGTGGCTGATGTCGACACCCCCATCGAGGACATCACCTCGATGGTGAAGTGCGACGCGGCGCTCACGACCCGGCTTTTGCGCATTGCGAACAGCGTCGTTTACAGCTCCGGCGATCCCTGCGGCACGCTGGAGGAAGCGGTGCTGCGCGTGGGGTTCACCGAGATCTATCGACTGACCGGTTTTGCCGCGACGACGCAAATCGTGGAGAACCGCCTCGGATTTTATGGCGTGACGGCGGCGCAGTTTCGCGAAAACGCGCTGCTGACCGCCCTCATCGTCGAGCAACTCGCCGCCCCGGCGGGCGTCGACGCCTCGACGGCGTACACCGTCGGCTTGCTGCGTTCGATCGGCAAAATCGCGCTGGACCGCTGGGGTCGCACGCCCGGGATCGATCGCGACTACGAGTCGAGCGGCAGCGGCCCGCTGGCCGATTGGGAAACGGCCAACGTGGGCATGAACAATTGCGAGGCCGCCGAGATCATCATGTCGGACTGGCTCTTTCCGGCGTCGACCGTCGAGGCGATCCGGCATCACTACCAGCCGACGGAGGCGTCGCGTCTCGCCAGCTTGCTCAATTTTGCCTCGGGTGCCGCAGAACGGTGCGGCCATGGCTGGCCGGGTGAGCGCTTCTACTGGAACGCGACGCCGGAGCAGCTGGAGGCTTGCGGAGTTTCCGCAGCGGATCTGGACGGCGCGACCCGGGTCGCGCTCGAGGCGTTTGGGCCGGTCCGCGCGGCCGTCGCCTGACCGACGCGGCCTGCGTCGTAGCTTGGCATGGCGCTTCGCGCCGTCGGCGCACCGTCGTCCCAACGGAGCCTGAAAAGCCGTTCTCGCGCTGCACGCCCGCGCGCCGTTGCGACGTAAAGCACGTCCCCGGCAAAACTTGCCGGCCCATCTGCACACCGTTGCCCGCCACAAGGACGGTGTTTACTTAGAAAACTCTATCTCGCGCAGGAGTAGAGGTTAGTAACTTGGACGGTAGGGCAGGTCTACCGATTGCTATAGGTCGGGTCTATGCAGCCTGAGACCCTTGTCGCGCCCGCGGAGGAACTTCGCGGTCTCTCCTCACCGCCAGTTACGAATGGGTTGGACGAGAAGGGCCGGCTCGACGCCGCGCTGACCGCGGTGCGTGAAGCGTTCGACGCCAGCACGGCGGGCACCAACGTGATTGCGCAGCCTGGATTTCGGATGACGCTCCGCACCCTAGCGCGCGAAATTGTCCGCCAGACCCGGCCGCACCGCAATGATGCGTGGGTGGCCGAAACGCTTGGTATCGTGAAAGCGGTTACGGCGGTGGGCGGCTACGATTTGCCGGCGAGCGGAACGGATCTCGTTGAAGCCAGCGGGAACATGGGACGCGGGTGGGCGGGGGTGATCGCGGCGATGCTGCAGGCGCCTTCGTGGGAGTTGATGACGGCGCCCGCGCTCGATGCGGTGCCGAACTGGCTTTGGAGCGACTATGCGGCGTGGCTGTTCAGCCTGCCGCCGCAATACGCGGCGTTCGATGCCGGCTTGCTCGCTCCGGTGCGGCTGAAGCGCCTGCAGGATCTGGAACGCTGGGTGAGGCGCAATCCGGGCGCGGCTTCGGTGCGCGCCGCCGTTGATGCCTTCCTGGAGGCTGATCGCGTGCCGTTTCACGCGGCTCCCGACGTGATCGTCCGCCAGCAGGCCGAAGTGCGCGGCAAAATTCTCGCCCATCTGCATCTGCGCAAAGCCGTCGAGACGGAGCCGGCACCAGTCGCGCGGCACGGCCGCCGGCTGCGCGTGGCGTTCGTGGCCCGTGACTTTGCTCCGGGGCCGGACTTGTTTGAAACGCTGCCGGGTTTCGAGCAGCTCGACGCAAAGTCGTTTGAGGTCTTCCTGTTTCCGCTCGCCGCCTCGGACTCGCCCGAGTCGGGCTACTGCACGCGGCGCACGCGCGGGCTGCAGGTGCTCCCCGAGGGTACCCAAGCCCGCGTGGAGTTGCTGCGCAGCGCCCGGCTCGACGCCCTGGTGTTCGTCGGCGACCTGAGTCACAATTTCAACGCCCTGAGCGAGATTGCCCTCCATCGGATCGCGCCCTTGCAGGTCGTGACCAGCCGTTCCGGCGCAACGACCGGGCTGCCGGAAATCGACCTGGTTGTATCCGGCGTGGAGTTACCGGCGGCCGCCTTCTCCGAGCGCATTGGCGTGCGACGCGGTCCGGCGCATTGTTTTTCCTTCGGTCGCAACGGTGCCGCGGCGCTTGGGTCGACGACGACGCGCGAGGAACTGGGGATGCCGGCGCAGGGACCGCTGTTCGCTGCAGTCGTCGATGGCGCGGGCGTGACGGCGACCACGCTGCGTCTCTGGACGTCCGTGCTGGCGCAGTCGGCGGACGCGCACCTCGCGATTGCGTTTGCCCATGACGGCGACCCTTCACTTGTTGCCCGTTTCTGTCAGGCGACGGAACGCGCGCTCGGTGAGCAGAACCTCAAGCGGAATCGCGTCACCGTGTTTCCGACGTCGGCGCAGCGGCCCCATGAGCTCCGCGCGCTGATCGGTATTTGTGATGCCGTCGTGGATGCGCAGGCCCCCGGTCTCTCAGGCTGGACCGTGGCCGAGGCGCTGCTGGCGTCTGTGCCCGTCGTGACGTCATCCGACGCCCGCTTGGGCGCGCCGGCCGCCTTCCTGCAATCCCTGGGCCTCGGTGAACTGGTGGCGGCCGACGTGCCTGCGACCGGGCCGCTGCTCGTCGCGCTCGCGCGGGAAGGCGAACAGCGCAACGGCCTGCGGACGCGCATCGCCGCGGCACTGGAGACACCGCCGGACTTTTTGGACGCGCTCGCGGCTAGTGACGCCTTCGGCGCATTGCTCGAAGCGGCGTTCGACGAAGTCTCGTCCCTGGGGCGCGCGGAATTCCGCCGCCAGACGGATCCCATTCGTTGCTTCGGCGTCGACAGCGCGACCGAGACAATCGACGCCGGCCTGGCGGCTTATGCCACCGGCGACCTCGAGACCGCGGCGTTGGAGGGCAATCTGGGCCTCCGGTCCGAGCCGCGCAATCAGCGGGCACGCTTTCTTGTCGGACAGGTGCTTTATGCGCAGGGCAGCCACTCGCGCGCCGTCGACTATCTCCTGGCCGCGGTGCAACAGTCCGATGCTACGCCGGAGATGTGGTACGCGCTCGCGCTCGCACTCCGGGAAAACCGCCAGGTGGCCGAGGCCATCCAGGTCCTGGAAACGTGCCTGCGCCTCGACTGCCGCAACGTGGAGGTCCTGCTGACCCTGCTGGAACTGGCCGAGCGCGTGGGTGCCACGGAGATTGCCCGCGAGGTGCTCCAGTGCCTGCAGGAAGTGGCGCCGGAGGATCCCCGCGTGCTCGCAATGAGCTGAGGTATCCAACTTTCCCCTTCGATGCGCATCCTGTTCTCCACCTGTTCGCCGGCGAGCTACATGGCGCCGCCGCGGCTCGCCCTCGAACAAATCAACTGTGGACCGGACTGGCTCGATGCGGACATCGGCGGATACGTGACGACGTTGAACACGCCGTCCGGGGCCTTCGATTTGGCGGCGGTGGCGGCACGGCTGCCGGCCGATCAACAGCCGGACGCCGTCGTGTGTCTCGTCGATGCCTCCTGGCGATCGATTCCGCGCAACCTGAAGGCATTTCGCTGCCCGAAGGTGCTGCTCGTCGCGGATACGCACCATCTGAACATGCCGATCACCGGCATGATCCAGTATGCGCGGCAGGAAGCCTTTGACCGCATCGTCTTCCTTTACGATCGGCATCACGCGGAATTTTTCCAGATCGCCGGGCTCAAGCAGCTGTACTGGTTTCCGGGTCTCACCTTTCCGCACGACGACCGGGCGGTCGCCGCGGCGCGCTCGACCGCTGCGCCGGAGTCGCGCATCGCCTTCGTCGGCCAGACAGGCATCTGCCATCCCCGCCGCATTCAGATGCTGTCGCAACTGCACGGCCACCAGCTGCCGCTGAGCGTCAAGTCGGTCTCGCAGCGCGAAGGTCTCTCCTTCTACGGCTCGTCGCTGATCGGCTTCAACAGCTCGCTCAACGGCGATCTCAACCTGCGCGTGTTTGAGATCCTCGCCAGCGGTGCGATGTTGCTGACCGACGAATTGGCGCCGGCCTCGGGCCTGACGGATGTCTGGCAACCGGGCCGCGATTTGGTGACGTACGGCACGCCGGCCGAATTGCTCGAACGAGCGCGCCACGCCATCAACCACTCGGCCGAGACCCGCGCCATCGGCGCCGCCGGTGCGCGCTGGTTTGACCAACACTTTTCGGAGGAGGCCCGGCGGACGGCTTTTGCGCAGCTGGTGCTGGAGGGCAGGGGACCGGCGCTCTTTCCGCTGCCGGAACCGAAGGTCGTATCAGCACCGGCCGTACTGCCGGCGGTGGAGCATCGCCTGACGCTGGGTTACGAATACGTCCAGGAACTCCACCGTAACCTTGACCGCGTGATCATCGCGCTGGACGAGACGGTGCCGGAACAGTTTGCCCGCATGTGCGCGACGCTGCCGCGCGTGGAGCTTCGCCGCGGTCTGCCGGCGGCCGGAACGCGGGTGAGCTTCCTCGCGGTCGGACGGAAGAATTTCAACTCCCCGGCGCTCGCTGCGGCGGTGAATGTGTGGTCGTGGGAGGATGCGGAAAGCGAACGCGTAAACCTCGTGCGCCGGTGTTCGAGCATGGGGCTCGCCCTGGTCAACCCCGCGATGCTGGTGTTCAGCCGCCAGGCGGCCAACACCCACAAGAACGAAGGTGCCGTTGCGCTCGTGCGGCTCGAGCAGGGCGGCTACGACGATGCGCTGCTGATGGCCCAGCGAGAACTCGAGAAGAATCCCCGTTCGGTCGAAGCCCTCCTCGTCATGCTCGAGCTCGCGCTCGAGAAGGGCAGCCAGACCGTGGCCGAGTCCGCACTTTCCAAACTGCGCACCATCGCGCCGCACCATCCGCGGTTGCGTCAACTTTCCTCCCAGCCCGGCGGCTCGAACCGCAACAAGCGTCCGCAACGTCTGCTTCGCGTCGCGCGCTCGCTACTCGAACAACAGAAGTGGGGCGATGCCGGCACGGTCGCGCAGGAGGCGGCGACCTACGACGCGCAGTCGGCGGAGGCGCAGTTCATTCTCGGCAGTGTCGCGGTGCACGGTTCCGAATGGGAACGCGCCATCGCGCTCCTTGGTCGCGCCACCTTCCTCGCACCGGATCGGGTGGAGTACTGGCGGGAGCTGGCTCAGGCGCTGCGCGGGCACGGTCGGACGGCCGATGCGCTCTCGGCGCTGCTGCACGTGGCGGCGATGGATGCCGACAGCGTGGAAGCCCACTTGCGTCTCGCGGAGGGCGCGCTCGAGGCCGGCCATGGTGCGATTGCAATCGAGGCGCTCGAAACCGCTGGGGGACTTCAGCCCGGACATCCGTTGGTGGCACGCTGGATGCCGCGGGCGACACAGCTGGTGGCCGAGTGCAACTACGGCGAGCCGCGCGACCTGCTGCTCTCGCATGTCGAGGTCACGCGGCTGCAGGGCACCGGCGTGCTGATCGAACGCTTCTTCCCGGACGCCCGCTCCTTCGTGACGGTCCGCTCGCGCACGCTCTACAAGGGCGAGGTCAACTTCGGCGGCGTGCATTTCTCGCTCGATCTGCCCGGGCTTACCGAGTGCGGACGCACGGCCATCCTGAAGCGGCTGCTGGGGGCGTACACCTTCCGGCGGATTCTCAGCGTGCCGTTCTTTGCGTCCGACTTCATGCACGCCGTCGCGGCGCACACGATCACCGGCGCACCACTCTGCTGCTACGTGATGGACGATCAGGTCCTGCATTCGCGCGAGGTGCCGGCCGAGCTTGCCCAGCGGGTGTTCGCCGCGGCGGACGTCCGCCTGGCGATTTCGCCGGAAATGATCGCCGAATACTCGGCCTGGTTCCGGTGCTCCTTCGGCCTGCTGCCGCCGGTCGTCACAACCCGCGCCAACGAAGTGCCGAACGACTGGACGCCGGTGCGCGGCACCGTCCGCCACTGCGTGATGGTCGGCAACATCTGGTCGGCGAAACAATTTGATCAGCTGCGCACCTTCAGCCGCGCGGCCGGCTTGAAGATTGACTGGTTCGGCAACGCCAAGGTCGCGTGGCTGCCGCAGGATCGTCAGGCCCTCGAGGCCGACGGAATCTTCTGCCAGGGCTTCCTCCCGGAGGATCGGCTCGCGCAGCGCCTGGCCAATTATCCCTTCGTGCTCCTGCCGAGCGGCACGCTCGACGGCACCGAGGACAACGAATGGCTGACGCGCCTCAGCCTGCCGTCGCGAATGGTGTTCATCCTGACCAAGACGCTCACGCCGATGCTCGTCCTGGGCAGCGCGAAGACCGCCGCGGCGCGCTTCGTCAACCAGTTTGGCCTCGGCGTCTCGTCCAACTACGACGCCTCCGAAGCCCAGGCCAAAATCGAGGAAATCACCGCACCGACACAACGGACGCGTCTGCTCGCCAACGCGCGCCGCGTGGCACCGTGCTTCCTCATGCCGGCTTGCGGCGAGTGGATCTGGCAGTCGCTTGCCGCTAAGCGGGCGCTGCCGACGCCGTTCGACACGCTGTATCTGGACTCCGGTGACGCCACGACCGCCGCGAACGAAACCACGCCGGCCTCCGGTTCGACCGATGCTGACGCCGGAACCGCCGTTGCGCTGGTCGAATCCACCGGCGGCGTTGCGTTCGATCAAAACCTCCAGGCGTTGGTCGGCCAGCTGTCCGACCACGCGCTGCACGACTCCTTTCTCGCCGCGGACGAACCGCGGCAGCGCCTCGACGTCCGCGGTGTTGTGCGGTTTCTCCACGACGCCCTGTGTCCGCTCGGTCCCGTGACCGTGCGCCTGCTCGCCATCGAGCGCCTCTCCCGGCTGGTGAAGAACCACCGTGGCACCCTGGTCGTGTGGGCCGAGTTGCTGGAGGAGGCGGGCGACAAGGCCGAAGCGGCGGCGAAAGCCCGGCAGGCGCTCTCGTTGTACTACGATGACGTTTACACGCAGACGCTGTTTGTCCGCTGCGTCGGCGACGAAAATTTCCATGCGGATGCAAAGGATCGGTTCTGTCCGCATCCGTTCGAGAACTTTGAAATCTACAAGGACGGTTCGGTCTTCCCGTGCAACTGCACGCAGGTGCCGTTCCCGATCGGCAACGCCCACACCCAGACCGCCGAGGAAATCTGGCAGTCGCCGCAGGCGAAGGCCGTGCGGGCGTCGATTCTCGACGGCTCGTTCCGCTTCTGCAGTCCGATGACCTGCTGGCAGCGGTTCAACCTGCCGAAGAAGTCGGAGCAGCCGGAACGCTGGGCGCAACTCCAGGCGATCGGTGTCGACGGCGTGCAACCGCCGAAGCACCTCAACCTGTCCTACGATCTCTCCTGCAATCTTTCGTGTCCCTCGTGCCGCAACGCCCAGATCATGGCGACGCACGAGGAGCGCCAGAAGCTCGAGCGTGTCCGCGATCGCATCGTGCTGCCGCTGCTGGAGAACAAGACCGCCGAGACCGTGTACATCACCGGTTCCGGCGACGCCTTTGGCAGCCCGCACTTCCGCAGCGTGCTGAAGCAGCTCTGCGATCCCAAATTTGCGCATGTCGACATCACGCTTGGCACGAACGGCCAGCTGATCACGCCACGTCTCTGGGAGGAATTCCAGCCGCTGCACGCGCGCTTCCGCGACATCACCATCTCAATCGACGGTGCGACCCCGGATACGTACGAGAAGCTGCGTCGCGGCTCCACGTGGGAAAAATTACTGCGCACGATGGGAATCCTCGAGCAGGCGCGCCGCACCGGTGTGATCCGCCGGATCATGGTCAACATGGTCGTGCAGCAGGAGAACTTCCTGGACATGCGGCGCATGGTCGAGCTCTGCAAGGGCTGGGCCGTCGACGGCATTCGGTTTTACCGCATCCGCCAGTGGGGCAACGTTGTTCCCGGTGCGTTCATGACGAGCGACATCGCGAATCCGCTGCATCCGCGCCACCCGGAGCTGATGGCGCTCCTCGCCGATCCCGTTTTCACCGATCCCATCGTCGATCACTACGACATGTACGCCCTGATTCTGCAGGCGCAGTCCGCGCTGCGCGAAACCGCCGTCGCGGCCGAACCTGTTTTGACCCCATGATCATTGCCGAACGCACCTCAACTGAAGACGCCGTGGCGTTGCAGGATTACTTTGAACAGCTCGCGCGCCAGTCGATCGCGTTTCTGGACAGCCTGCCGATCGAACTGACGCCGCAACCGCTCGCCTACGCGCTTGAGTCGCTGGCTCCGGCCGTGGAGAGCATGCGGACGAGTGGCCTCCAGCAGTTGCGCGCGATCGCGCGTCCGGACCCGGTCAACCTTGAGGTGCTGAGTTCGGGGGTGGGATTGAACACCGTGGGCATGCTGACCGATCGGTTCACGATTCTCCTGATCAAGGAATGGAGCCTGCGGCACAAGGGCACGCCGAACCCCGCCAAGGCCGACGCCCTCTTTGCGACGCAGACCCGCGACATCATCGCGGCGCTGGCCCTGGCCCAGCCGGGCAGCTCGAGCTTGAATTCCAAAATCACATCGCTGCGCTCGTCCGCCAGCGCGACGGACTGGTCCGAAGCGTTCTGGGGCCTGCTCACGACCAACCTGCTCATGTGGGAGTCGCAGGAGATGCTGTATATCCGGGATATCAGTACGGCGCCTTACGAGGAATTGCGCGCGTACATCGCGTGGTTCTCGAAATCGAACATCCAGCGCAACGACTACATTGAGCTCAGCGAAAAACGCTACTGGCAGACGAGCGGAGGCTGCGCGTGAAAGTGCTGATCACCGGCTCGACCGGCATGATTGGCGGCGCGTTTGTGCCTGCGTGTCGTGAGCGCGGCTGGGACGTCGTGGGCTTGAGCCGGTCGACGTCGGCCGGACGTCTGCGGCTCAACTACGATCATCGCATCGTGTCGTCCGACATCATGGACGCCGAGGCGTTGGTGCGGATTTTCCAGCGCGAGGCGCCCGACGTCGTGATTCACATGGCCGCGCAGGCGTTCAATGGCAGCTCGTGGGATTTGGAGTCCTACACGCACCAGGCGAACGTCCTCGGCACCCGCAACGTCCTGAACGCCGTGCGCCACGGCTGCCCGCAGTCGAAGGTTCTGCTCGCGTGCAGCAGCGCGGAATACGGCGACGTGCAACCGGAAGACTGTCCGTTAATCGAGGCCCGGCCGCTGCGTCCCATTACGCCGTACGGCGTAAGCAAGGTGGCGACCGAGTGTCTTGGGTATCAGTATTTCAAGAACTATGGCATGGCGGTGTATCTGCCGCGGTTGTTCATTCACGTCGGCACCGGGCATCCGCCGGCGACCGCGATCCAGAATTTTGCGCGGCAGGTGGCGTTGATTGCCAAAGGCCGGAGCGAGCCCGTCATGCGGGTCGGCCGGCTGGATACAGCGCGCGACTTCATCGACGTGCGCGACGGCGTCGCCGGCATGATGCGACTGCTCGAGCAGGGCCGGCCGGGCGATCCCATCAACATCTGTACCGGCGAAGCCGTGACGATTCGCCTGGTCCTCGAGACCCTGCTGGAATTGGGCGGCGTGCGCGCGGATATCATCGAGGAGTCGTCGCTGCTGCGGCCCTCAGACGAACCCCTGTTGCTCGGCGACAACCGCAAGCTCTGCGCGCTCGGCTGGACTCGGCGTTATCCCATCCGGGAAACCCTGGCCGGCGTGCTCAACGATTGGATGAAACGCGTCGATTGACCCACCATGCATAAACCCTGTCACGTTGTCTTCACGACGATCTTCGTTCCGACGGTGCTCGATGAGTTGCGGCTGAACGCCGAACGCTTCGGTCACCTCGATCAGGTCAAGGTGTGGGTGGTCGGCGATCGCAAGACGCCGCCGGAAGCGCGGCTGCTCAGCGCGGAGGCCACGCGCAAGGGCCTGGAGACCGTCTATCTTGGCATCGAGGATCAGGATGCCTGGGGCGCGCAGTTTCCTGATTTCTATCGCTGCATTCCGTACAACAACGAAACGCGCCGCAATCTCGGTTACCTCCGCGCGCTCGAAGACGGCTGCGAGACGCTCATCTGCATCGACGACGACAATTTTCCGACGGCGGACGACTTCATTGGCGGACACCTGCACACCGGCAATGCGGTGATCGAGCCGCTGATTCACGAGGCGGCAGGCTATCACAATGTGTGCGAGTACCTGCAGATCGTGCCGTCGCGGCCGCTGTTTCCCCGCGGTTTTCCATTTCGTCTGCGCGGCGCGAGCAACGCGCCGCAAACCGCGGTGCGACTGGCGGGTGCGCGCGTGGGCGTCACGGCCGGGCTGTGGTTGAAGGAGCCGGACATCGACGCCACCGCTTGGCTCAACGGCAAGGTTGAGAGCGTGGGCTACACCGGGCCTCAGCACTTCGCGCTCGATCAGGAGACGTGGAGCCCGATCAACACGCAGAACACCTCGGTCGTGCGCGACCTCATCCCGGGCTTTCTGTGCGTGCCGATGGGCCACGAGGTTCCGGGTGGAAAAATCCAGCGCTACGGCGACATCTGGGGCGGCTACTTCCTGCAGGCGGTCATGCGCGGCACGCCGTATCACGTGTCGTTCGGGCGTCCGCTCGTCGAGCACCGCCGCAATCCGCACAATTATGTCGACGACCTTCGCTTCGAATACTGGGGCATGATCCTGACGGACTGGATGACTGATTTGCTGCGCAATGAATTCCGGCCGACGTCGCCGGTGGTGACGGACAAGGTGGTCGAGCTCGCGGAGTTTCTGCGCGAGTCCGCCTGCGACAAGCTGCCGGCGTGGTGCCCAACCGAGGTGAGGCGTTTCCTGACGTCGACGGCGGAGAGTCTCGGTGCATGGGCGTCCGTCTGCCGGACGGTGAGCGGCGGCGCGCAGTTCACGCGTTCGCATGCGCCGATCGGCGGGACCGCTCCGACTCGTCCGGCCGTCGTTGTGCCACATCGCCCCGGACTTGCCGCCTGAGGCAGAATTTTCACCCACACCTCTTTCGTACTGTCATGGAAGTTCCTCCCGGAGTCTGTCTGCTCGTGGCCGATTGGGGCATCGGCGATCACTATTTGGTCGGTGCGCTCGCCGACGCCGTGCGCCGTCAATATGGCGTCAAGGTTTGGCTCGGCGGCCGCGCCAACCTCGCGTTTGTCGGCGATCTTTATCCGGCGATCGAACGCTACGTCGAATGGCCCAAGGAACGCGACGCGCAGGAGAAAAGCGCCTGGACGGTCGAGAGCGGAAAGATTTTCTACGCCCACTTCCCCAAGCTCGAGCTGATGCGGGCGGTGGGCTACAATGGTTTTCACTTCATCGACGCCTACCGGTGTCGCCTCGGCCTGCCCGTATCCGCCAATCCGACACGGCCGCGCCAGCCGCTGCCGGCGGAGCTGGCGTCGGCGGGCGACTTCCTGCGGCAGCACGACTGCATCCCGGGCGGAACCGTGGTGCTGAGCGTCGAGGCGCGGACGACTCCGACGGACGGCGTGACGCCGGCGTTCTGGACCGCGCTGGGCCGTGAACTCGAGGCCGTCGGGCTGAAGGCGATTGTGAATGCCGGGCCCACGACGGTCGTGCCGGAAGGATTGAAGGGCGCGAACATTCCGTTGTCGCTTTTTCGCGCCGTGGTGCAGAGCGCCGGTTACTTTTGCAGCGTGCGCAGCGGGCTTTCGGATCTCGCTTGCGATTTGCGCTGCCCTCAGGTGGTGGTCTATCCCAATGTGCGCTACTGGGGAGGAACGCTGCTGGAGGGGACGACGTTCAGTCGTTTCGGTCTTACGAAGGCACCGCACGAAGTCGTGCTCCGGCCCGAGTACACCGGCGCGGACGTGGCGGCGATTGCGGCTTACTTCGCGGCGCGCATGCCCAAGCTCGCGATGGCCGCAGGGCGCTAGGGGCAGCTCATGAGTGGCGCGGAAACTCCCGGGCGCCGGGTGCGCGTCTGTTATTTCAACTCCTGGGCCGACGGGCTCGAGGACGCGCAGGCTTACCTCGCGCGCATCGGTGACCAGGATTTGCGGCCGCGGGTGTCGAATCCCGCCGATGCCGAACTGCTGCGCAAGGCGCGGCTCGATTGCGACTGGTATGCGGAAAATGCGCGCTGCTTCGCGCTGATGCAGCATCCGGACCTGGCGTTTCTGCCCGCTTGGGTATCCGGACGGCTTGGACTCGTGGACCTGGTGAAGGCGCCGCGCGAGCCGGGCGAGGAGCGCTGGCTGATCACGATCGCGCACCAGCCGCAGTCGCTGGGTGCGATTGCCGGCAAGACCTTTGACCTGCTGCGGCGCGGCGGTGTGCGCCACCTGTTCTATGCGTTCGACGAGGCCAGCCGGGCCATGCCGTGCTTTGGCGATATTGCGCCGAGTCTCGACGTGCTGATTCACGACGAACATCCGCTGGCCGAGACCGGCCGCGGACGCCTGCGGCCCGACTGTCTCACGATTCACCGGAGCTGGGTGGCGAATCTGGTGCCGGGCGCGGCGCCGTTCAATGCGACGCCCGAGGCGAAGATTTATTTTCTTGGTTCGCAGATGGGGCTGACGCCGCACCGGCAGCGGCAGCTCGAGTTCCTGCGGCGGAAATTCAAGGACCGGCTGGTGGCCAGTCACGATCACAGCACCCCCGTGCGCAGCCGCCTGGACTTGAACCGCTATCAGGTGGGCCTGGCGCCGGAAGGGCGCATGTTCACCACGCCGGCGATGCAGGCCACGCATACCGATCGGCCATTCTGGTCCGGGTGTCTGGGGCTGGTGCCGGTGAGCGAGAATTCGAGGACCGGCGGACGGCTCGAGGAGCTGCATCGCGCGGGCTTGATTGTGCGGTATGCGCACGGCGATCTGCCGGCGCTCGCCACAGCCTGCGAACGCGCCCTGGCGTTGCCGGAGGCGGAACGCCGGCGGATCTACGATCATTTCAATCGTCACGAAACCGTGGGTACGGTCGTGGCGGCGGCGATCGCGGCAGCGCGCCGCTAGCGCGCGGAGAAACGGGTGGGGTGGAGCGTTCGCTCCCGGGGCGGGCGCTCCTTCAGAGCTCGCGCTCAGAATTTGAAATTTGAGATCTGAGATCTGAAATCCCCGGAATTTGCGCGTGCCGCAACGTCCGTAGCTTTCACACCGTCTGGCACGCGCGTGACCAATTTGGTGATAGAGGGTGGGCTGGGCGGCCACCTTCGACCCCATAAAAGGCAAAGGCCCCGGGGGGGACCGGGGCCTTTTGCATTCCAATGTTCATCCTACCATCTGTGACGTGACGTTAACTTTCGCACGGCCCGCTCGCTTGTCCTGGCCGCCGTTTTGCAACGGCGGCCAGGAGTGGGCGAATCAGGACGATCCCTGGACTTAGGAGATCAACCGCAGCGCACTCTGGGCGCTCTGGTTGGCCTGCGAGAGCATCGCGGTGCCGGACTGCACGAGGATATTCCAGCGAGCGAGCTGGGTCGATTCCTCCGCAACGTCCACATCTGTGATGCGACTGGTGGCCGCTTCCAAGTTGGCCTTGTTAACCGTGAGCAGCTCCGCAGCGAAGCCAAGGTGACTCTGTTCAGCGCCGTTTTGCGCGCGGAACGTAGCCACATTTTCAATCGCCGTGGTGATGTCGCTTAGCGTAACAGCGGCCAGCGACGTGGCTCCGGTGCCGGTGAGGGCGCCGACACCTGACGTGCTGTTCGTAAAGTCCCGTCCCTGAACGGTGACTGAGGTGCCGCCATCTTCCGTAACGCTGACCGTGAGGTCGGCGCTGCCGAAGAGAGCGACGCTGTTGAACGTTTCGCCGTTGATGTCCGTGAGCTGCGTCTGGAGTTCGGTGAACTCCGAGTCGTAGTTCGCGAGATCGCTGGGGCTCTTGGTCGGGTCATTGTACAGGGTCTTCAGCTCGCTCATGCGATCGAGGACCTTTGACGCCACCTTCAACGCACCGTCTTGTGTCTGGAGAAACGAGACGGAGTTGCCAATGTTGGAGGCGGTTGCACCCTGACGGCGAGCAGCGGCGGACAATTTCGTAGCAACCGCGAGACCGCCGGCATCATCCGACGGGTTCACGATCTTGGAACCGCTCGAGAGCCGGTTGAGGCTCCGTTGCAGCATATTGTTCGACACTGCGAGGTTGTTGGAAGCAACCGTCGCCGAGTAGTTTGTATTAATCACGACTGCCATGATGGTATCTTTCCTTGATGAGTGCGACGTTCCGTGGTCGCCACGTATCCGGGTTGTCGGCGCCGGATAACGCCGTCTGCAGCAAATGCCGCAAAAGTGGTTCTCCCGGCCGTTGGGCGGCGCGAGAGCAAGAGGTGTGAATCAAGGAAGAACCTCATTACCTGATGAACTTTCAACGAACGTCTGACCGGCCGCGGTCCGTGACCGCAGTGGTGTTTCAACGGTCCCCGGGGCCCCCTGGCCCGCGACCGGTTAAATTCTTTTCCGGGATTCCCGGCGGCAGGCGAGTGTGCCTGCCCCCCGGGGTGCCGGAGCTGCCGCGTTAACTGAGCAGCTTGAGCGCAATCGAGGCGCTCTGGTTGGCTTGCGACAGCATCGCGGTGCCCGATTGCACCAGGATGTTGAAGCGCGCCAGCTGCGTGGACTCGGCGGCCACATCGACGTCCGTGATTCGGCTGGAGGCCGACTCGAGGTTCGCCTTGTTGACCGTCAGCAATTCGAGGGCGAAGCCGAAGCGCGATTGTTCGGCGCCGTTTTCGGCACGATACGTCGCGACATTCTGAATCGCGCTGGTGATGTCGGATAGGGCGAGCGCGCTGAGCGAGGTGACGCTCGAGTCGGTCAGGGCACCAATGCCGGAGGTGACGTCGCTGAGCAGCCGGGATTTGATGTCGACCCCGATGTTGCCACCTTCGGTCACATTGACCGAAAGAGCATTGCTGCCGAAAAGATCGACGCTGTTGAACTGCTCGGTCGTGAGGTCCGTCAGCTGAGACTGGAGTTCGGTGAACTCCGAGTCGTAATTGGACCGGTCGCTCGCGCTCTTGGTCGGGTCCGTATAAAGGGTCTTCAGCTCGCCCATGCGGTCCAGGACTTTGCCTGCGACCTTGAGCACGCCATCCTGCGTCTGCAGGAACGAAATGGCATTGCCGATATTGGTGGCCACGGCGCCTTGGCGGCGCGCAGCGGCAGACAACTTCATCGAGACGGCAAGGCCGCCGGCGTCGTCTGCAGGGGATACAATCTTCGAGCCGCTCGAGAGCCGGTTAAGGCTCTTCTGCAACATATCGTTGGAGGCGGCGAGGTTGTTCGCGGCGACGGTCGCAGCGAAGTTCGTGTTGATTACTACTGACATGGTGATCTTCCTTGATCCTTAAATGTGGCGTCCGTGCCACAGTCGTATTCGGGGGGACGGCTCCGAATCGCGCCGGTCGGGGCACTTGCCTCGACGGGTAAGATATCGGAACGGCTTGAGAAAACCTTTACGGAAAAGCAGGAGCTTTTTTTCGGAACGGCCGCGGATTTTTCTAAACCAGATCGCATTTAAGCCGACCGCGCGCGTGCCGATATATTAGTCCGGGCCGTTTGTGCCCAATCAACCCTTACAACGTATGGCAACCGGACTCCAAGTCGCAGGACTCGCCTCCAACTTCGATTGGAAAAGCTTCGTCGATCAAATCATGACGCTCGAGCGGGCGCCTGCGGATCGGCTTGAGGCGGAGAAGGCGGTCAACAACCAGAAGGCCAATCTGCTGGGGTCGCTGACCACCAAGCTTTCCGCGCTGCAGGATGCCATCGAGGCCCTCAAGGCCGGTTCGCTTTTCGGTAAACGCAGCGCCTCTTCGACCGCCGCCACGAATGCCTGGAGCGCGATCGCCGCCGTGAACACCGCCGTCTCGAGCTACAAGCTGGCGGTCACCCAGCTGGCGACGAGTGCCGAGCTCAAGGGCGCCACCAATGTCGGCAGCGCGCTCAATCCCGTGAGCAACGACGTCTCGGGTCTTACCGTCGCGAATCTTCCGCTCAGCCAGCCCGTCACCGCCGGCGATTTCAGCATCAACGGCAAGAAGGTGACCGTGGCGCTGACGGATTCCCTTCAGGACGTCTTCACGAACATCGCGACGGCCACGGGCGGGGACGTCACGGGCAGCTACGATCGCACGACGGACCGCATCACGCTGACGAGCACGAGCGGAAGCGTCATGCTCGGGGCGGCCAACGACACGAGCAATTTTCTGCGGTCGATGAAACTGGGCAACAACGGGGGCGGGACTGTGACGAGCTCGGCCTCCCTCGGCTCGGTGAAGCCGGGCGCTACGATCGCCACGGCCAATCTCGCGACGCCGATCACGGCGGTGGACGGCTCGGGCAACGGCACGTTCACGATCAACGGCGTTTCGATCACGTACAACGTGAACACGGACACGGTCAATTCGGTGATGACCAAAATCAACGAATCGACCGCGGGCGTGACCGCCAGTTACGACGGCCTGAACGACCGCATGGTGCTGTCGAACAAGAGCACGGGCGACCTGGGCATTTCGGTTTCGGAAGCGGCGGGCGGGCTCCTCGGCTCGCTGGGGCTCTCCGGCGGAACGGCCTTCACGCGCGGCAAGAATGCCGAATTCACCTTGAACGGCGGCGCCGTGCTCACGAGCCAGAGCAACACTCTCGACAGCACGTCCCATGGCGTCGCGGGGCTCACTGTCACGGCCACCTCGATCGACACGCAGACGATCAACGTCGCCCCCGACACGAGCGCGATGCGCACGAAGATCGATGCGTTCATCAAGGACTACAATTCCATCCAGCAGTTTCTCGACGCCAACACGAAGGTCTCGACGGACTCGAAGGGCAAGGTCTCGTCCGCGGTCCTGGCGAGCAATCGTGAGATTCAGGATTGGGGCCGCTCGCTGCGCACGCTCGCGTTCGGCGCAGTCTCCGGACTGCCGGGCTCGATTGATCGCCTGAACGACCTGGGCATCGATTTCACTCCGGGCACGAGCGAGCTGCAGGTCAAGGACGAGGGCAAGCTGAGTAGCGCGCTCTCGAATTCGACCAGCGAGGTGGAGGCGTTCTTCACCACCGCGACCACCGGGTTCGCCGCCAAGCTGGACGCGTTCGTCACCAAGATCTCCGATCAGAACGTCGATCAGGTGAAACGCATCAACAGCTCGAATACGAGCATTGACGAACAGGTGGCCGCCATTGAGCGGCACCTTGCGCAGCAGCGCTCGTTGCTGGAGTCTGCCTTCATTCAAATGGAAAACGCCCAGTCGAAAATCAAACAGCAGCAAAGTGCCCTCGACGGCATGCTGGCGAAAAGCAGTTCATGAGCCGGACCCGGACGTTTTCCCTCCACCCTTTGGTCCTTGCGGCCCTGGCGTTCGGTTTCACCGGCGGCTGCGCCTCGCATCCCGCGGTCAACGACCCGGCACGGATCGGACCGTATTTCACGCCGGCGAATTTCTCGGCCGACGCCAGCCTCGGCGGCATCCGCCGCGTGGTGGTGCTGCCCATCTGGGTGGGCGAGGGGAATCGCACCGAGTCGGCCGAGGCGCTGGAGCCGGTGTTTCTCACCGCCCTGCAGCAGGAGAAGCGGTTCGAGGTCGTTACCCTGTCACGCGCCGAATGCCGGCGGCGCTTCAACGCCGAGGCCCTGTCGTCCGCCACCGCGCTGCCGCATGATTTGTTCTCCTCGCTGCAGCGAGAATTCGCGGCCGATGCGGTGCTGTTTGTCGATATCACGACCTATAATCCCTACAAACCGATCACACTCGGGCTCCGCGGGAAACTGGCGGCCATCGACGGCTCCCGCCTGATCTGGTCCTTCGATAACGTCTATTCCGCCGATGGCCCCGCGGCGGTGAACGCCGCACGGCGGCACTTTCTCGATCGCGAGGGTGGGGTGCCGGCTGATCTGACCCGCACCGTCCTGCAATCGCCCACGCGGTTTGCCGAGTATGCGGCCGCTTCCATGTTTGGCACGCTGCCGCCGGTCGTCGCGCCGGCGGGTGCGATTGCCAAATAAATTACAATTCGCGCGAAAGCGCTAAAGATTGCGGCCATCACGGTCGATAATCGGAAGCAACATCAACGGCGTTCCCTGCAACTGACCCCAGCGGCTGACCGTTCCATCACGACATAGCCAATGATTACTTCCACTACATCCACCGACCGTACTTCGCGCCCGGAAATGCCCCAGGTGGGCGGCAAACCCGTTTCTCGCCAAGCCGACTCGCGTCAGGATCAGGTTTCGACCGAGCGCGCGGAATTCCTGCGCGCCGAACTGAGCCGTCAACCGGAAATCCGCCCCGAAGTCGTCGCTCGCGCCCGCGAGCTGGCGACGGATCCGAATTATCCGCCGATGGAAGTAATCACGAAAGTGGCGGAGCAGATTTTGAGCTCTCCCGATCTGAGCGAAGACGAATCCTGAGCGCACGACCATGGTCGCCTCTGGATATGCCCGGACGTACCGCTCGAACGCGGTCCTCACGGCCAGCCCGGGACAGCTTGTCCTGATGCTTTATGATGGTGCCTTGAAAGCCATCGCGATCGCCCGAGAGGGGTTTGAGACCTCCGCCGACGATCCCCGCCGCATTGCGGTCATCAATCAACAGCTGATGAAGGCGCAGGCCATTCTCAGCGAACTCCAGGGCGGCTTGAACATGGAGGCCGGCGGCGAGTTCGCCCGCACCATGCACCGCCTCTACGACTATCACAACCGGCGTCTCCTCGAGGCCAACCTGCGCAAGCAGGTCGAGCCTGTCATCGAGGTCGAACGGCTGCTCCGTGAGCTGCGCGACGCCTGGGCCCAGATGCTGACCCAGCAGGACAATACCGTCACGGAGGGTTTGCGGGGAGTGGCTTGAAATGGAAACCGAAGCCCAACGCTGCAATCGAATCGTGACCGCCCTCGAGGACCTCGCGGGGCAGGAAGCGACGGCGTTGGCCAATCGCGATTTCGCCACGGTGCTCGCGTTGCAGGAACGGACGCAGCCGCTGGTTGATTTTGTCGTTTCCAGTGGAGCGGTGGTGGCGAAGGCCTCCGGTCTGCGGGTGCGCATCGCCGCGCTGCGGGACCGGCGGGATCGCACGAGCAGCGCGCTTTCGGCTCAGCTCGAGCAAACGCGCGCGGATTTGGCTCAGCTGCAGGTGAAACAGCGCCGCGTCGCCCGGATCATGCCCGCGTACGGGCAGCCCGCGGAAGCAACGCGGCACTTCCAGGCGATTGGATAAAAGGCGTCCGAGCCCGCTGCGGCGGTTCGGCTGCAGGGGCGTGCGTTGTGCGCCCCCGGCCTTCGCTCCAAAGTGCAATCGAAGGTCTGCGCCAAGGCGCGCCTCACGCACGGGTGTTTGCGGCCCAGGCCGCACTGTCGAGCGCACTCGCCGCCCCAATCCATGCGGTCGCGCCGAAATCGCGGAGCGGCACCGATCAGCCCGTCGCCTGCGCGAGCGGCTGCATCCCGGCGGCATCAGACTCCGCGGCCGACACCAGCGAGTGCGCCGGCGGACCTTCCATCCAGGCCGAAGCGATGCGGGAGGCCTCGAGTTTCCAATTCACCGTCGGCGTCGAATACACGGAAATGATCGGCAGCGCGTCGCTGCCTTTCCAATTGAGGCTCGCCTTGAGACACAGGGAGCCATCCGCCAGCGAGAACGACTGGACGAAAATCGTCCCGCCCGTGGAGGAAAGCGGCACGCCGGGCCGGGCGTTGAGCGTCAGGCGCGCCAGGCCGTGATGGAAATTAACCATCCGGTTCGTTTCCCAGGCTCCGCCCTCGACGACCGGGGACTCGGCAATGAGAGCGCGCTCGATGTCGGAAATGAAGGAAAGTAAACGCATCCGGATCGATCCAATCGGGCCCCGCGGGAAATACTTTAAGAAATTTCTCAAGCAGCCGGACCACGTGACGAAACCCCCTGCATGAGCGTTTTCCCCTCCGTAGTGTTCCCCTCGGCTCAATTTGACTCCCCCCTTACGTTTGGCGCCGTGCACAGCAGGCCGGCCCTGGTCCTCTTGATCGAGGACGACGAGTGCGTGGCGGACATCATCGAGCGCACGCTGATCCGCGCGGGCAAGGCGGTGTTGCGGGCCCGCGACGGCGCGGAAGGTGCGCAGTTGTTCGCTGCGTACAAAGACGACGTCGGCCTCGTCATGATTGACTGCGGACTACCGGATATCAGTGGCGCGGCGCTCTTCTCCGTGCTGCGGCGCCACATGGCGGATTTGCCGATCATCCTCGCGAGCGGCTGGGATCACGAAAGCGCCCGGATGCTGGCTGAGGAGGGCCCGTCGGCGTTTCTGCCGAAGCCATTTTCGGCGAAGCAAATCGAGCTCCTCGTGGAGGAGTTGCTGGCGACAGCGGCCTAGCCCGGGTTATGTGGCCGGAGCAGTAACATTTGTTTGAACTGCGCCGGGCGGAGGCTTTGATGAGCGTTCCTTCTTCCGCGTTCCTCCCTTCACCGCCGCATCGCTCATGTCTTTTGAGAAAATCCTAATCGTCGAAGACGATTTGGTCATTCGCAATCTACTGCAGAGCATTTTCATGCGCCACAAGCTGCCGGTGAGCCTGGCCGATAATCTCGCGCAGGCGCAGGCGCATCTCGCGCGGGAACCATTCGACCTGATGATGCTCGACCTTCGTTTGCCGGACGGCGACGGGCTCAAGTTTCTCGAACAGGTCAGTACGCTGCCGGAACGCCCGCTGGTGGTGATGGTCACCGGCTTCGGTTCAGTCGAATCCGCGGTCGCCTGCATGCGGGCCGGTGCGTTCGATTACGTGCTGAAACCGTTTTCACCGTCGCAGATCGATGTCATCCTGCGGAAGGCGCAAACGTACCGTCAGCTCGTCAAGGTCAACAGCCTGCTGAGCGACGATCCCGAGGACGATGACGCACTGCTGGTCGGCCGGAGTCCGGCGATGACGCGGCTGCGGCAGTTGATTGATCGCGTGGCTCCCACCGACGCCACGGTTCTCATCACCGGTGAGAGCGGCACCGGCAAGGAGATGATCTCGCGTGAATTCTACCGGCGCAGCCCGCGACGCGGCCAGCCGTTCATCAAGGTCAACTGTGCCGCGGTTTCGCAGACCCTGATCGAGAGTGAATTTTTCGGCCATGAGCGCGGCGCATTCACCGGCGCGACCGAACGCCGCGAAGGTCGCTTCGAACTGGCGAACAACGGCACGCTGCTCCTCGACGAGGTCAGCGAAATCCCGCCCAGCCTGCAGGCCAAGTTGCTGCGCGTGCTGCAGGAGCGCGAGTTCGAGCGGGTGGGGGGCAGTCGCACGATCAAGGTCAACGTCCGCATCATCGCGACGTCCAATCGTGACCTGATGAGCAACGTGCAGAAGGGCGAGTTCCGGCAGGATTTGTACTACCGGCTGAACGTGTTTCCCGTCCACGTGCCGTCGCTGCGCGAACGCGTGGAGGACATTCCGCTCCTGGCCGATCACTTCCTGCGGCGATTCACGCGCAAGCACGGGATCAAGGTCAGCGGCTTCTCCGATTCCGCCCGCGCCGCGCTCCTTGCGTATCGCTGGCCAGGCAATGTCCGCGAACTCCAGAACACCGTCGAACGGGCCGTGATTCTGTCGGAGTCGGGTCGGCCCGTGACGGCCGCCGCGCTGGGATTGCCCGGTGACATGTCGGCCACCGACGTGCAAACGACCTCCACCTGGGAGTCGTCCGAACCGGATCTTGCGTCCGCGCTGGCCCCGGCCGCCCCGGCCGCCGAACCCGTGTCGGGCGACAATACCTCCTTGACGGACGGCAGCGGCCACGTGCTCCGGCTCGATGCGCTCGAGAAGAACGCGATCCGCGCGGCGCTGCGGCAGACCTCCGGCAACCGGACCCAGGCTGCAGCCGCACTCGGCATCAGTATTCGCACCCTGCGCAACAAGCTGCAGGAGTACCGCGACGCCGGCGACCCGATTGACGCGGGTGCCGACACCGGCGACGCCTGAGTTCGCCGCCCGGCCTTAAGGTGCGCACCTCGCGTGCGCGTTGAACCGGGTTTCGGGACAATTTTGCAGGCGCGTGTGCGCTAGCCTCCCCCGAGGCAGAATTGTGCGGCATCGCGGTTAATCGGTGGGCGAAAGGGCCGATAAACAGGCGGTCCCCGACCACATCGAATTCATGCCTGCTGCCGTCCACATTTCCGAACCGATTGTACGCGAGTACATCGGCCGGGCCGTGCGGGATGTGTTCACCACCATGATCGAGTGCAAGCCGGTCCTGACGCCCCATGGCGCGCGTGCCGGTGAGCTGGCGGCGGCGGTGGTGCACCAGGACGACCCACAGGTGGTCGGCACCGTCGGCTTTGTCGGCGAGTGCAGCGGCCTGATTTATCTGCACTTTCCGCTCCCGTTTGCCCGGCTGTGCACCGGCCATCTGCTGGGATTGTCCGACGCGGAACTCGCCGCGGTCGGCGACGAGGCCATCAACGATGCGATCGGCGAGCTCACCAACATGACGGTTGGCGCATTCAAAACGGGCCTCTGCGACGCGGGCCACCCGTGCACCCTGACCATTCCCTCGATTCTGCGTGGCAGTAATTTCACGGTCGAAATGATCAGTTCGGCGGTGCGCCATGTTTACCATTTCGAATGCTCCGGACACCGCGTGACCGCGGACATCCTGATGCGTTCGGACGATTGAGCCGCGGGGCCGAAGCCAACACCATCATGCGCTACAAGGTTCTCACCGTGGACGACTCGAAGACCGTCCGCGTCATCGTGAAGAAGGCGTTCAAGCCTTTTGACGTCGAGGTGCTGGAAGCGAGCAACGGCCTCGAGGGCCTGGCCATCGCGGCGCGCGAAACGCCCGACCTGATCCTGCTCGATATCACCATGCCGGTGATGGATGGCGTCGAGATGCTGATCAAGCTGAAGGCCGATCCGGCGCTGAAGGCCACGCCCGTGATCATGCTCACCGCCGAGGGCGGCCGCGATCACGTCGTGAAGATCGCCAAGATTGGCGTGCGCGACTACATGGTTAAACCGTTCCGCGAGGAAATCCTCGTCGAGAAGGCGAGCCGGATCATTGATTTGAAACCGGCCGGCGAAAGCCCGACCAAGGCGCGATCGCTCTACGATCCCGCGGATATCGTCATCGTGGAGGACAAGCCTGCCATCGTGCAGCAAATCCAGGACGGCCTGAAACACATGCCGTGGCGGGTGAAGGGCATCAGCACGCCGGCCGAGGCGATCGATCACATCGCCAAGTCGCCGCCCGACCTGATCGTCGCCAGTCTTTCGCTGGCGGAGGAAGGTGCGTTCTCGCTGTTCCGGACCATTCGCGCAAGTATCCGAACGAAGTATACGCCCATCTTTGCGCTCGTCGTGAAGACCGAGACCGCACAACAGCAGCAGGCCCAGACGCTGGGGTTCACCGCGATCATCACGAAGCCGATCGATCTCGGTGACTTCGAGGCGAAGATCGCCAAGGCGCTGAATCTCGACACGTCGAAACGCTACTATTCGGTCGACGGCGAGATGCTGGTGATGCGCCTGCCCGAGTCGTGCACGGCGCCGGTCATCACCGAAGCGGGAACCTACCTGAAGCCGAAATTTTCCGAGGCGGTCGACGCGGGCCTGAACAAGCTCGTGATCGACGTCCAGCCGCTCAAGGCGCTTAACATGAGTGTCATCAAGCTGCTGCTGCAGGCGATGCAGACCTCGCGCGACCTCGGCATGCAGTTCGCGCTGGTGGGCAACGCTCAGATCGTCGCCGAGTGCAAGGGCATCGAGGACACGCGCACCTGGAAGTTTTTCGAGTCGATGGACGAGGCCAAGGCCAACCTCGGCAAATCCGGTCCGTCGACGACCGCGGCGCCGCAATTGGCCGGCGTGTAGATCAATCCTTTGTCAGGGGTGTGAAGGCTGGAACCGGCGGGCGGTGCGATGTGGTCGCACCGCCCGCTTTCGTTTGGGCCGGGATCGGCCAAAGCGCTCCGCTTATGACACGCGCAACTCTCTCGTTGACGCGCGTCCCGGCCGCCGTGAACTTTCATGCAACATTCCCGGTGCCTTGTCGTCCAAACGTGGCGCCCCTCACGCATGAAACATCTCCGCTTTGCCCTCTTCGCCGCCGTGTCCACCCTTGGACTCGCCCATGCCCAGGACGAAGAGCGCCGCGCTCCCCCGGTGGAGATTCCGGATTTCAGCAATCTGGACGAATACATCTACGAGCCCAAGAGCACGGTGCGCTTTGGCTTTCGCTACATCAGCGGCGCCAAGACCAGTTTTTCGGGCCAGGGTCGCATTCTGTCCCCTGAGAATCCCGGTGAGCGCACGGGCGCCAATCTGCAGCGCGTCTATCATGATGGCAGCGTGCAGCCGGACTCCCGGACCGTGGCCCGCCTCGACAGCAGCGGCAACCCGATCATCGACCCGCAGTCGAACAGCGCGGTCTTTGATGCGATCGCCCCGGACGGCCGGACGAACAGCTGGAACTACACCGATGCCAGCCAGCTGTCGCAGCTCGGCTTCGTCGCCTTTCACACCTATTCGGCGGAGATCATCGACACCGACGTCCGGCGGAAAGAAACGGCGTCGAGCGCCGGCATGGACATCACAGTGGCCCGCGACATGGGGAAGTTGTGGGGCCGGTTGCCTTGGACGCTGACCACGGGCCTGTCCATCAACGACATTTCCGCCAACACCACGGATCGCGTCCGGGCCACGCTCACGACGCTCACCGACTTCTACAATCTCTACGGTCGCGTGCCGCCGGATGCGCCTTATTCCTCGCCGAGCTCGGCCACAACCACGGTGGTCGACGCCAGCGGTAACCCGGTCCTGAACGACGACGGTTCGACGAAGACGTCCACAACCGACACTTCGGTCCTCATCGGTAATGAGCCCGCCGGCCGCACCATCGACAGCATCACCGGGAATTCCAACGTCGACAACCGTTGGAAGGTAAAAGGCGCCTACTACACGATGCGCGCCGGTCCGACGGTGTGGGTCCCGATTACGACGCGACTGCGCGCCAGCCTCAGCGTGGGCGCGGCGATTGTGTATTCCGGCACAAACTACACTGTGACCCAGACGTTCGCACCGGAACTGGGTGCCGAGATTTCCGACACCGCTTCGAGCGCCGCTTACAAGCTGCTCCCAGGTTATTATGCGGATGCAACGGTGCAATTCGACCTGACGGAACGCGCGGGTTTCTACGCCGGCGCGGTATTCCAGTCGGCCGGCAGCTACACCCAGACGGTGAACACCGACACCGCGAATTACTCGACCAAGATCGACCTCGCCAATCAGAACGGTGTGCGCGCTGGACTTTCGATTCGGTTCTAAGTCGATAAGCGCTTGTCTCACCCCAAGGCCGTGCGATTTCCGCCCGGCCTTTTTTGCGCCCGCTGGCAGGGAGCAGGCCTCCCTCCGGGCTGCCTGCGGTCGTCCCGTTCGCGAGTCGCGGAATCAGCCCGCCTGCTCGCCCTTCAGATCGCGCAGCACCTCATCCAAACTCCGCAGTCGCTCACTCGGGAAGAAGGAGTTTATGCGGGTGATCACTTGCTGAATGATCCCATCCGGACAGCTCGCGCCACCCGTGATCAGCACCCGCCGCGGCCGCGTTTCGTCCAGTTTCAGCGCTCGGCGCTCGTGGTGGCCGTGGCTGCCGCCGACATACACATAGTGATCGACGGCGTCGCGCGCCGTGATGTTGGCCTCCGACTGGATGAAGAACGCCTTGTCGCCCAGCGTTTGTTCGCAGAGGCGGAAGAGTTGGTACGTGTTCGACGAGTTCCTGCCGCCGATGACGAACGCCGCGTCGAGCGGCTCGGCGAGCGCCCGGCTCAACGCATCCTGGTTCACCTGCGTGGCGTAGCACAGGGTGTCGCGCCGGCTGCTGCCGCCCACGCGTTGCGGGTCATTGAACTTGCGCCGGTAGACCTCGCGCAGGTGTTCGATAATCGCGAGGGTTTCGTTCATCAGCAGCGTTGTCTGATTGACGACGGCGATGCGCTCGAGGTGCTGCGCCACATCGAAGCCAGGCGTGTAGCGGCCGGCAAACAGGGTGTGAAACCGGGCGCGCACCGCCGGATCGTCGCTGGCGATGATCCCGCCCAGTTGCTCCGCCTCCTCGAGATTGCGCACAATGACGGCGTGGGCGTAACGCCGCGTGTTGGAGAAGGTCGCCTTGGTTTCCTCGTGCTCGTGCTTGCCGTGGATCACGACGGTGTAGCCTTCGCGACCATACGAACGGGCCGCCTTCCAGACTTTCTCCACCAGCATGCAGGTGGCGTCGTAGTGGAAGACCGCGATGCCTTTGCGGACCAGCTGGCGCTTGTCCTCATCCGTGGCGCCGAACGCCGGGATGATCACGATGTCTTCCGGCGTGAGCGTGTCCCACAGCAGCTGTTCGCTCGCGGCGCCGGTGGACGCCCGGCCGTCAACGGTGTACGGCGTGCCCTTGTCGGTCTGCAGATACCGCAGGCCGCGGCGCAACAGATCTTCGTTCACAAACGGATTGTGGATCAACTCTGACAGCATGAACACGCGGCGCCCGGGGTTTTCCGCGAGGGTTTCGTAGGCGCGCTCGATCGCGTTCTTCACGCCGAGGCAGAAACCAAAGTGACTCGGAATCACGTAGCTCACCGCGCCGAAATCCAGCGTCACGGGCGCGGCCGCGGTGCGCTCATGCGTGCGGGCCAGCGCCTTGATGGCGGTGCATAGCTGCGACTGATACAGCGTGCCGGCGGCGGCGTCCTGCGCGTAAATCGCGGCATTCCGTTCCTGCGCCGGGCGGAATTTGTAGATGAAGTCGTTCTCGCCGAGGTGAAGATACGGGATCTCCACGAGGTAAGGCTCGAGCTCGCGCACGATGACCGCGAGCGACGGGGCCAGCATCGCCGGCGTGGCAGCGAGGGCATCCAGAGAGTGGAATTTGATCTCGGAGTCTTTCGGCTCGCCGGCCACTTGAACAAAACACACGCGGTAGCTCCGGGCACCGGCCGCACAGGAAAAATATTCCGCGGGTGGAGTGTGCGTGCCGAACGCCGACTCCAGTCGCGCCGTGGCCATCGCCAGATCGCTGCCGGTGAAGGCGAGGCCGATCTGCGAACCGAGCCGGCGAACCGCGAGGCGGTTGCTGGCGTCGAACGCCAGCACAGCCACCAGTGCAGGGGGAGCGGATACAACCGAAGACATGTTCAGCCAACGTGGGTGAACGCGTCGTTGACGGCAAGTTTCACCGTGCCGCAGCGGCAGCGAGCGTGGCGTCGGCGAGACCGTAACGAAGATTGTACAGCGAGTTTTGGAAGCAGGTGAATCCGCCCAGTTCCGCGAGGGCGATGAGCGTCACCAGCGCGGTGGGAAAGACATCGGCGCGGGCCGGCGGCATCCCGGCGACTTTCTTCCGCTCCTCCAGCGGTAGCGCGGTGATGCCTTCGCGCAACGCGCGCATTTGGGCCAAGGTGATCGTGGAGGCGGTGGCTTCGAACGGACGCCCCTCGCGGCCGCCGAGAATCGCGCGGGCGGTCGCCACCGTCCCGCCGGTGCCCACGGCCACCGCTGTCTTTGCCAGCGAAAAGCGGAAGCCGGACTGTGTCACCACCTCGCGCGTGTGCGCGGAGATCGCCGCGATTTCCGCCGGAGTCATGGGGCGTTGCGGATCGGCGACGAACCGCTCGGTCAGTCGGACACAGCCGAGGCGCACGCTCACGGCCTGCTCGATTCGGCGGGCGCGAAACGAGAGGCATTCAAGACTGCCGCCGCCGAGATCGAACACATAAAAATCTTCGAGGTGCCGCAGCGCCGGATCCGTGACCAGGCCGCGCCCGATCAGGTTCGCCTCCTCGTCGCCGCTCAGGATGCGAATGGTCTCACCCGTGGCGGCTTTCACTCGCGCGCGAAAGTCCTCGCCGTTCAGGGCGTCGCGGACCGCGCTGGTGGCGACCAGCGTGAATGCGCTCGCGCCCGCCGTGGCCGCGTCCGCCAGCAGGGTGGCAATCGCCGTGACGCCGCGCTGCATGCCGTCTTCGCTCAAGTGCGGTGCGGCCTGGTTGATGCCCGCGCTGATGCGGGCATCGAGCGTCCGCACCTTGACCGGCACGATGTCACCGTTCGGCGCGCGCGTGGCGACGAGCACCTTGATCGAATTGCTGCCGATATCGATGATCGCAACCGGGCCCACCGCCGGGACGAACGCGTTCATAGCACGAAATCCTCCGGCGCAATCAGCAGGACGAATTCGCCCTTGAGACTGGCCTTGGCGAGGCGCGCCTGCACGTCGCCCGCGGGACCGACGAAGAACGTCTCGTGGAGTTTCGTGACTTCCTTCGCCACGCAGATCGTCCGGGCGGGGCCCAGCGTCGCGACGATCTCGGCCACGGCCTTTTCGATGCGATGGCAGCTTTCGTAGAGCGCGAGCGTGTAGTCAAACGCCCGATACTTGTCGAAAAACGCGATCCGTGCGGCGCTCTTGGCCGGCAGGAAACCCACGTAGAGAAAGCCGTTCGTGGGCAGGCCGCTCGCGCTCAATACCGCGGTCAGCGCGCTCGGTCCTGGCACGGGCACGACCGGCAGGCCGCGGCGCCGGCAGGCCCGCACCACGCGAAAACCGGGATCGCTCAGCGCGGGCGTGCCGGCATCGCTCACCACGGCGATCGAGCGGCCGGCGGCCAGTTGATCGGCGAGCCGCTCGGCGGCCTCGATCTCGTTGTGCTCGTGGTAGGCGACGAGATCCTTGCGCATGCCCAGCCGGGTCAGCAACCCGCCCGTGGTGCGGGTGTCCTCACAGGCAATCAGGTCGACGGCGGCAAGGATCGCGCGCGCGCGTTCGGTGAGGTCCGACAGATTCCCGATCGGCGTGGCCACCACGTAAAGGTGTCCGGGTTGCGGGAGGAGCGAGGTGTTTTCGGACATGAAAGCGCGGAGGTTACCGCAGAGGCGTGACCTTGTCGGCGATTGGAAGCTGCGCCCAACAAAAAATCCGGCGCGAGGCCGGATTCGAAGAAGAGGAGGCGACGCGCTGGCGGCGTCGCTGACTATTGGAAATCGCCCGGGGCGATCAGCGCCCGGTGGGTTGCCCCATGCCCGGAATCTGGCCTTCCCAACCGGCGGGCCGGCTCCAGGGAATGGAGGTCTGCTTGGGCGAGTTCGTGCTGCAACCACCGACGATGGAGCCAACGGCAATGAGCAGGAGCGCAAAAATGGATTTCTGGAGCGTGGTCATGGGTTAACGGATCAATACGGCCAAATCGCCTTTCTGCAAGACCCCTCGAAGCGTCTCTGGCAGGACTTGCGCAACGGAGAGGTGCAGGCGGACGTCGCTGATGAGTACCGTGGCGACCTCGGCTGTTCCCTGCGTCACGCTGAGTTTGTGCCCGACCTGCGCGCCCCGCGCCGAGCCGAAATTGAGCACCACGAAGGCGTTCTGCGGCCCCACCGTGAGGATGGTGGCGCGTCCCGCCCGGCTGGCGAACACCGCCGTGGAGGCACCCGCCGCGGACGGGGCGGCGGCGCCGTTCCGGGCCGTGGCGAGCTGGCGCTCGAGTTCGGCGATCGTGGTCTTGTAGGCCGCCACGGCCTCCGGCGAGGCGTTCGACTGGCGCGTCTCATCCAAGTCCTGGCGCAACCCCGCGACCTCCTCCGCCAGTGCGCGCGCCGTGAGCTCGTAGACTGCGAGCACTTCCTTCGTGGCCGTGAGATTGTCCCTGTTCGACGCGAGATCGCGTTCCAGTTGCACGCTGCGGGCGTCGGCCGCGACGACCCGGGCGAGCGTCGAGGTGAGTTCGTTGTCCAGTGCACCGACCCGGGCATTCAGCGCGGCGTTTTTCTCGTTCACGGTCGCGAGCTCCGCGTCGAGTCGGGAGGTGCGATGCTGGGCCTCAGACAGGCGCAGTTCGAGCAGCTGCTTCGAATTTCCGATCCGGAAGAAGAGCACGGCCGACAAGGTCGAGCCGAGGACCGCCACCGCGCACAAAATCAAGGGAAGTCGGTGCACGGGGCGGCAGCGGCAAAAAAACTGCGTGGGCCGGCGATGGCAGTCCGGGCGACCAGCGCCCGGACTTCGCATCAGGCGAGCCGATACGTGGAGGCGACGGCCGGCTGGCGGACGCGCTTCTTCACGCCGCTGCCCTTGTTCGCGGCGAGATGCTCGAGAATCTTGAACGCAAGCTCGGCTTTGTCCGGCGAGCCCGCGCGGGCCGCCAGATCTTCGGCGGTGAAGGATTCGCCGGGCGCGGCCTTGAGAGCGGCGACGAGCTTGAGCTTCAGCGCGATAACGGCACCCGCGGCTTTCTTGCCCGCTTCGACGCCGGGCTGGTGATAGGCGTTGATGTTGACGAGCGACGCATAGAGGCCAGTCACGCGTTCGTAGAGCGCAATCAGCATGCCGAGCGAGCGCGGGGAGATATCCGGCAGGGTGATACTGATCGAATGCCGGTCCTTTTCGCTCAACGCATCGCGCGTCCCGAGGAAAAAGCCCTGCAAGTAATCGCCGGCCGTCACGCCCGGTTCGACCTCGAGCGAAGTCTTCGCCTCCCGGTCCTTCAGCACCTCGATGAAGGTGACGAAGAAATTATTCACGCCTTCGCGCAACTGCTGGACGTACGCGTGCTGGTCGGTCGAGCCCTTGTTGCCGTAAACGGCGATACCCTGGTTGACGACCTTGCCCTCGAGATCGAATTCCTTGCCGAGCGACTCCATCACGAGCTGCTGGAGATAACGCGAGAACAGCAGCAGCCGATCCTTGTACGGCAACACCACCATGTCCTTGGCGCCGCGACCGTCGGTGGCGAAATGCCACATCAACGCGAGCAGTGCGGCCGGATTCTGGGTGGTGACCGGATAACGCGTCACTTCGTCCATCGCCGCCGCGCCATCGAGCATCGCCTGGATGTCGATGCCCTGCAGGGCGGCGGGCAGCAGGCCCACGGCGCTGAGTTCACTGGTACGGCCGCCGACCCAGTCCCACATCACGAACCGTGCGAGCCAGCCTTCACTGACGGCGGTCTGATCCAGTTTGGAACCGACGCCCGTGACGGCCACGAAGTGCTTCGCCGGATCCAGCCCGGCGGCCTTGAAGGCGGTGATCGCTTCGAGCATGCCGTTGCGCGTTTCAGCCGTGCCACCGGATTTCGAGATGACGACGACGAGCGTTTTGGCGAGTTTTCCCCGCAACGTGCCGAGCACGTAATCGATGCCGTCGGGATCGGTGTTGTCGAAAAACGCGACGCTCAGCTTGTCCTTGCGCGGATTGCCGAGGGCGTGCTGCACCAGCTGCGGTCCGAGGGCCGAGCCGCCGATGCCGATCACGAGCAGGTGCTTGAATTTTCCTTTCGGCCCGGCGACAGCGCCAGATTGAACCTGGGCGGCGAACGCCTTCACCGCCGCAAGGGACGAGGTGATTTCGCCGGCGAGTTCGGGCGTCGGGGCGAGTTGCGGCGCGCGCAGCCAGTAGTGCCCGACCATGCGCTTTTCGTCCGGATTGGCGATCGCGCCGGCCTCCAGCTTTCCCATGGCCGCGAACGCCTGCTGGATCTGCGGCTCCATCGACGAGAAAAAATCGTCGGGGAAAGGCAGCCGCGAGATGTCGAGCGACACGCCCAGGTCGGCGTTGTGGAAGAAGTACGTCTTGAAACGGGACCAAGTCATGGAAGGGGAGGGTGTCGCTGCTGCAGCCGCGGTCAGAGGTACTTGTCGGTCACGGCGCCTTCGGAAGCGCTGGTCACGAGCTTCGCGTACTTGGCAAGCGTGCCGCGCGTTTCCTTCGGCTTCTTCGGCTTCCACGCCTTCATGCGCGCCTTGAGCTCCTTGGCCGGGAGGCCGAGGGTCAGCTCGTTCTTCTCCGCATCGATCGTGATCGGGTCGCCGTTCTTGATGATGCCGATCGGACCGCCGGTGGCGGCTTCAGGCGTGATGTGCCCGACGACGAAACCGTGGCTGCCGCCGGAGAAACGTCCGTCCGTGATGAGGGCGACGTCCTTGCCGAGACCGCGGCCCATGATCGCGCTGGTCGGCGAGAGCATTTCGCGCATGCCGGGACCGCCGACGGGCCCTTCGTTGCGAATGACGATCACGTGGCCGGCTTTCACGCGGCCCTTGAGGATGGCGTCCAGCGCCGCTTCCTCGCCTTCAAACACGATCGCCTTGCCGCTGAAGGTGAGGCCTTCCTTGCCGGAAATCTTGGCCACGGCGCCCTCGGGGGCGAGATTGCCGTAGAGGATGCGCAGATGGCTGTCCCGCTTGATCGGGTTCGACATCGGCCGCACCACGTCTTGATCGACCGGATACGGTTTCACGTCGCGCAGGTTTTCCGCGATGGTCTTGCCGGTGACGGTGATGCAGTCGCCGTGCAGCAGGCCTGCGTCGAGCAGCACCTTCATCAACGGCGGCAGGCCGCCGATGCGCGTGAGATGCACCATGCCGTACTTGCCGGAAGGTTTGAGATCGGCGAGGACCGGCACGCGTTTGCCGATCTTGGTGAAGTCGTCGATCGAGAGTTTCACGTTCGCGCTGTGGGCCATCGCGAGGAGGTGGAGCACGGCGTTGGTCGAACCGCCGAGGGCGATGGTGACCGTGATCGCGTTTTCAAACGCCTTCCGCGTCATGATGTCGCGCGGCTTGATGTTGGCCTTGAGCAAGGCGACGGTCGCTTCGCCGGCGCGGCGGCAGTCCTCTTTCTTGTCCGCGCTAATTGCGATCTGCGCGGAGCTGTTGGGCAGACTCATGCCGAGCGCCTCGATGGCCGACGCCATCGTGTTGGCGGTGTACATGCCGCCGCACGAACCGGGGCCGGGGATGGCGCAGCCTTCGATCGTCGCGAGTCCGGCGTCGTCCACCTTGCCGGCGGCGTGCTGGCCGATGGCTTCGTAAACCGAAACGACGTCGCACTCCTTCTTCGACTGCGGGTGGATGCCGGGGAGGATCGTGCCACCGTAAACGAAGACGCCCGGGCGGTTGAGCCGCGCGAGCGCCATGATACAGCCGGGCATGTTCTTGTCGCAGCCGCCAATCGTCACGATGCCGTCGAAGCCCTCGCCGCCGGAAACCGTTTCGATCGAATCCGCGATCACCTCGCGGGAAACGAGCGAGTAGCGCATGCCGGGCGTGCCCATGCTGATGCCGTCCGAGACGGTGATGGTGCCGAAGATGATCGCCTTGCCGCCGGCCGCGTTGGCCCCCGCCTCGGCGTCGAGCGCAAGCTTGTCGATGTGCATGTTGCACGGCGTGACCATGCTCCAGAGCGAGGCGATGCCGATGACCGGCTTCTTGAAATCATCCTCGGTAAAACCTACCGGCCGAAGCATCGAACGCGCACCGGCGCGGCTTGGGCCATCATGGACGATGGAGGAGAACTTGCGGGTGTGATCAGGGGCTTGGCTCATGGGCTAAAATGTGCCGGAGAAGACCAGAGGGCAGGGGGCCCGGCAAGCGCGTTCCCGTTCAAAGCGTCACAGAGCCCGCGACAAATTCAGGTTGCGTGCACCGGCGGCGACCACATCACTCGAAGCGACTTTACCCGCATGGCATTCAATCTGAAAAAAGTGCTGAAGGCGTTGCTGCTCTCCTCGAGCCAGCCGCTCGCCATCAAGGATATCCAGGCGGCCTTCACGCGTTTTCATGAGCAGGCGGCGTCGCTGCAGTTGGACGCGGACGAACCGTCCGCCGTGGTCCCGCCGGTGATTTCCGACGAACCGACAGCCGCACCCGAGAGTGCGCCCCCGGTGGCGACAGACGACCCGACCGCGCCGGCTCCGGCGGGATCCGCCGAGGAAGTCACCGAGATCATCGTCGACACCACGCCCAACGATCCCGACCTCTACGGCGACGTCCCGTCACTGATCACGGCGACCCAGATTCGCGAGGCGATGGACCAGATTTCCGCCGACTTGCGCGCTGCGGACGACGGCCTGCTCCTGATCGAAGGCACCGCCGGGTTCCGGCTCGTCACGCATCCGCGGTTCGCCCGTTGGATTCGCATTCTCCGCCAGGAGCCGCCCCCGGTGAAACTCAGCCAGTCGGCGATCGAAACGCTCGCCGTGGTGGCCTATCGCCAACCCGTCACGCGCGGTGAGATCGAGACGATTCGCGGCGTGTCGGCGGAGGCGGGCATCAACAAGCTGCTCGAACGCGAACTGGTTTATATCGTCGGTCGCGCGGACGCCCCGGGCCGCCCGATTCAGTACGGGACCACGGATCAGTTTCTCGAATTCATTGGCATCAAGTCGCTCGACGAGCTGCCCGCGTCCGACGTGCTGTCGTCGCGCCAGATTGACGAGTGGCTGAAGACGTCAACTAACTCGCACCCGCCCACCGACACCGACATGGGCCTGGCGGACGAACAGCTGCCCCTTGAGGCGGCGGCTCCGGCCCCGGTTACGAGCGACGAGCCCGTAACTGAAGCGGCTTCGGTGGATTCCACGCCCGGCACTCCCACTTGATATGGACCTCGGCCCCATCCGCGAAAAGATCGACTCTCTCGACAAGCAACTGGTCGAACTGCTCAACCAGCGCCTGACGCTGGCCGCCGAGATCGGAAAGGTGAAACGCAGCGCGGGCGGCCAGATCTACGTGGCCGAGCGTGAAGACGCCGTCCTCCGCAAGGTCACCGGCCAGAACCAGGGCCCGATCAAGCACGAGGCGCTCCGGGCGATTTATCGCGAGATCATGTCGGCGGCCATCGCGCTCGAGAAGCCGTTGCTCATCGCGTATCTCGGGCCCGAAGCGAGCAACACGCACGCCGCCGCGTTGAAGAAGTTCGGCGCGAGTGTCGACTACCACGCGATGGCGACGGTCGGGGACATTTTTACCGCGGTGGAGAAGGGCGAGACCGATTACGCCGTCATTCCGATCGAGAACTCCACCGAAGGATCCGTGCGCGAGGCGTTGGACAGCTTCGTCGAAAGCGATCTGAAGATCGTCGCGCAAATCTACCTCGAGATAAATCACGCGCTCATTTCCAACTCGCCGCTCGAGGCAATCGAGCGAGTGTATTCGAAGGACCAGGCGCTCGCGCAATGCCGGCACTGGTTGCAGCGTCACCTGCCGCACGCGCAACTGGTCGACGCGCCGAGCACATCGCGGGCGGTGCAGCTCGCGAAACAGGAGCCGGGCACGGCAGCCGTCGCAGGCGAACTGGCCGCGGAGCATTACGGCGTGCCGGTGGTGGAGCGAAACATTCAGGACAAGGCCGACAACACGACGCGTTTCTTCGTCATCGGCCGCCAGGCCTCGGGTGCCGTCGGCAACGGCAAGGATTTGACGAGCCTGCTGGTGTCACTGGGCGACGAGGCCGCGTCCCACTCGGGTGCGCTGCTCAAGATGCTCATGCCGCTCGCGGAACGCGGGATCAATCTTTCGAAGATCGAGTCCCGCCCCAGCAAGAAGCGCCCGTGGGACTATTATTTCTTCCTCGATGTGACCGGTCACAACGACGACCCGAACATGAAGGCGGCGTTGTCGGAGTTGAAGAAATTCTGCCCGCTGGTGAAGTGGCTGGGCAGCTACCCGGCGATGAGCTGATTGCCGGTCGCACGAGGTAGGGCGACCGTCGGGCCGCGCCTACCACCGTGCCGTGTGGATCAGCCGAGCAGCACCTGCCACTGATTCTCGCGCGCCGAACGCGCGGCCTTGAGCGCACCCATCGCGACGTAGCGTTTGAAGTCCTGGCCGGCGAGCTTCACCTTGGGCGACTCGAAGCCATCGTCCGTGAGCTTCTTTTGTAGCACGGCATCGATGCCTTTGATCTGAGAACCACCGCCGGTCACGATGATGTTCTGCAGGAGCGCGAGGACCGAGTCGGACGAGGCCCGCTCGATGAGCGTGGTGAGCGCCGGATAAATGCGATCGATGAGCGTGTTGCAGGCGCGGGCGATGGTGTCGCCGAGTTCAATCGTGTGCGCCTTGCCGCCCATGATGACTTTTACGTCGAGCGGCTTGCGGGAGGGGCCGACGTACGCGTGCGCTTCCTTGAGTTCGCGAACCTTGTGCCGCGAAAGGCCGTTGTTCGGATAAACGCGATCGAGCTCGTTGTGCAGCAGCTCGTCGATGGCGTCCCCGGCGAACGGAATGCTGATCTGATCGTTGCTCGTCGGAAAATAGCCCTGGACGAGACAGAGATCGCTCGTGCCGCCACCGATGTCGATGAACAGGGAGTTCACGACGGGATCGAGGTAGTTGGGCTGCGATACGCGCGAGTCGTCGCGATAGCCCAGCGCGGCGAGGAACGGTTCGGGAATCATCAGCACGCGATCAAAGATGCCGTACGCGCAGCGACGGATGTCATCGCGCGCCTGCGTGCCTGCGTTCGCCGGCATGCCGATCACGGCGCGGATTTCAGCCTGGCCCGTCGGATCGACGAGGGTGCGCAGATGCTGCAGAAAATCACGGGCGGCCGCGGGCTCGCAGATCACGCCCTGCGACACCGGCGCGACGAGGCGGACGTGCAGCATGTTGCGGACGGCGTCCTCGCCGAAGAGGATCTGGGCATTGCCGGCGATGATCCCGTCGACGATGCCGTCCTTCACATAACCCACGACGCTCGGCACGACCTTGCTGACGACGATGTCGGTGCCGGTGACGGGACCGGCGAGCACGCACGATTTGTTGGTGCCGAGGTCAAAGCCGACGAGGACGGTCTTCGTTTTCGCGGCCGGCGAGCGCGACGGCATCGACGCGGGAATGCTGGCGGTGGGACTGGTGGAGACGGACGGCTTATCCAGGGTGACAGGTGTCATGATGTTTTTATCGGAGGTGTGACAGTGCCGGAGTGAAAAATCAGGAGGCGCGGCGTTGCGCGGCGCGGGCGGAAAGGTCGGTCGCGTTTTCCTGCGCGATCATCATGTCGATGAAATCGGCGATGGACGCCGCCGGCCGCTGAGCCGGAGCCTGCGGCGCGTCGAGCTTCGGCAACGCTTGGATGGCAACGGGCGATGCAGTCGCAACGGTTGCGGCAGGCGCACGCAATTGCTGCGCGAGGATCGGAAGAAGTAGTTCGGCGAGAACCGCGGCACTGGCCACGCGCTCCGCTTCGTGTGTCATGATGGCTTCGAGTCGGCCCGCCACGTCAGCGTCGGATTCAGCCGGGGATCGCGCCGCGGCGACTTGGCCGGCAAGTTCGCCCTGGCGCAGCAGCTCGGCCTCGTCGTGGCGTCCGTGCTCACGCAGAACCCACACCCGCCGGCAGGTCCGGGCGACATCATTCCAGGCGTTGCCGGGAATGGAAAAATGGGGCGCAGGCTCAGATGACAACGGGGGCTGGACCGCGTTGTAGGGCACTTGTTCATCGGAATCCGACGGCCGGTCCGAAGTTTTTTCCGCGGCGGGGTGTCGGTTCACCGCGCGAAAGACCTCACCGGCGTGCCAACCGCGCCGACGCTTTTCCGGCAGCGGTCAGCGCCGGCTGACCATCAAGTACAGGAGCGTGACTCCCAAACCGAGGACGACGAAGGCGGCAGCGAAATAGAGGAAACAGCCTTTGCGCACATCGTCCTTCAGCGCGGACGACGGAATCTGGTACTTGGCAATAATCGCCTCCGCGTCGGCGGTGGCGGGTGCGAACTCCAGCGGCGCACGGGGCGGGGGCGTGACCGGCGTCAGCAGCCGTGGCGACGATTCCACCACGGTAGTCTCTGCAATCGCCGGCTTGATCGGGAGCGTCCCGGGAGCGGGTGACTGCAGCGCTGCGTCGGCGATCTGTCGATTCAGCCAGGCGAGATGTTCTTCAACGAGTGCGCGTTGGCGAACGAGTTCGGCAAGTCGATCAGGCATTGGCGGGACGGTGAGTTAGCGTGAGACGGCCGGCAAGCCTGCGTGCGCGACCGGCCAGCGCAACGGCTCTGCAGCGGTGATCGTTGCATGCGGACACGAAAAAGGCCGGTCCCTGAGGACCGGCCTGAAAATTGAGCCGTGAAGGCTGACTTAAGCGGTGACGACGGAAACGGAGCGATGCACCTTGTCGAACTTGACGTTGCCGTCCTTGAGCGCGAAGAGCGTCCAATCACGACCTACGCCGACGTTCTTACCCGGATGCAGCTTGGTGCCGCGCTGGCGGACGATGATGCCGCCCGCGAGGATGGACTCACCGCCAAATGCCTTGATGCCGAGCCGCTTTGAGTGGCTCTCGCGACCGTTGCTGGATGTTCCCTGACCTTTTTTGTGCGCCATGACGGGTGTCTCCTTAAGCGTTAATCGTATTGATCTTGATGACCGAAAGCTCCTGGCGATGGCCGCGTTTGCGTTCCATGCCCTTGCGCTTCTTCTTCTTGAAAACGATCACTTTGTCGCCGCGCTTGTTCTCGAGAATCGTGGCGGAAACCGAGGCACCCGACAGCAACGGCCGTCCGATGCGGAAGGACTCACCCTCGCCAGCGGCGAGCACGTCCTTGATTTCGACGGTCGAGCCCTTTTCGGTGCCCGGGTAACGATTCACAGTAAGAATGTCGCCTTCGGTCACAGTGAACTGTTGGCCTTGGGTCTTGATGGTCGCTTTCATAAATAAAACTGCGGAATAAGCGGTTTTGCAGAAGTGAACGCAAGGATTTATTTGGAAATCCTGAACAGATTCCGCGGTGCCTTTGTGGTGTGGCGGCCAGAGCGGTGGGCGCGAGCCAAAATTCCGGCTCAGGATCGGCCGGAGCGCCCACACTTTGGCCCCGCAATGACCCGATTTAGGACCGTTTGCGCTTACGGGTTACAACACGCGCCGGCGCCGACGGCGCGCGGCCGAATCATCGCGTCACCACGCCGCCTGCGGGGTCATGGGGTGGGAATCGGGTCCGAAAACTCCGCGATTCCCGGATGGGCGGCATTCGCTGCCGCGTAGGGAATTGCAAAAGCCACTGCGTCCTTGAGCGGAAGTTTCCGCACGAAGTGGGCCTGCACGACACACGCCAGCAGCACATCGCCCGACCCCGTCGCCGACACTTCGCGAATCGGCGGCGGAATCAAGGTGGCGTGCGCGCCGTGCTCGTCGCGCACCTGCACGGAGCGCGGGCCGTCGCTGATGATTACGCGCTCGATGGTCCGCGGCAACGGCGAGCTGCCGCCGCCGGGCAGCGTTCGCAGTTCGTCGGCATTGATCTTGAGCAACGCGAGCCGGCCGGTCACGAGCTCGGCCAGCGGCGCACCATAGGTGTCCGCGACCAGCCAGCCGCGTTCGCTCCAGCGCGCGAGCGCCGCGCGCAGCGGCGCGAAGGCGGGCGTTGTCCAACCCGGCACGCTGCCGCACACGGCCAGCACCTGGCCGGCCGGCAATTGGTCCAGAAAAGCGGCACAGGCTTGCACGGCCGCGGCCGACGCCGGCACGTCGGGTCCGAGAAACGTGGTTTCCGCGTGGGTGGCGCCGTCGTCGCGCACCACGGTGCCCACGCGCGTCGGCCGGCCGGTGTCGAACGCCACAAACGAAACGCCACGCGCCCGCAGCCAGCTCTCGCACTCCGCGCCCGGCGCGCCGCCGGTGAAGCAAAGGGCGGTATTCGCGGCACCGAGACGCGTCAGCATCTTGGATACGTTGATGCCCTTGCCGCCGACCTGAAACGTCTCCTCCCTCGCGCGCTGGGTGCGCCCCGGCGACCAGTTCGGGAAGGCGAGCGTGCGTTCGGCGAGCAGATTGCCCGTCAGGGTGTAGACGTGCGGCACCGTCGTCGCGGAGGGGTTCATTTCTCGTCCTTTTGCGCGCGGTAAAATACGTGATTCACGAGGAAGCCGAGTCCGAACACGCTGCTGAGCGTCCGGATATTGCGCATGGCACCGAACACCATCGTGAGGGAACTCGCGCGCGGTTCATGGACGCGCAACAACAGAAAACTCCCCGCGAGCGCGAGCACGGGTTGAAAGAGAAAGCACACGTGGTGCACCGCGAACGGATCGGGCCACCGCGCGAGTGCCCACGTCAGCGCCGCGCCGCCCACGATCGGCGCGATCGCCGCGACGAGCGAGGTGACCGCCAGGTTCACGCCGATCGCGAGGTTCTTCGCCTCGAGCGGAATCAGTTTCAGCAGCAGGGTGAACTGGCCCAGGATGAACCCGGCGCCCGTGGCCCCGCCCCAAATCCACATCCCGTAGAGCACGGACTGGTTTTCGAAGGTGAGAAAGCACCACGCGAAATTCTGCACCTGCCATAGGATCAGCGAAAACGTCATCACTGACTTGTTGCCAAAACGATCCAGCAGCAGCCCCCAGGCCGGCAACGAGAGCGCGCCGCTGAGCTGGGCCAGCGTGGCGAGCAGCCCGACTTCGAAGGCGGACAAGCCGAGCTGATCGAACATGAACACGTGGTAGAAGGGTCCAAACGAATTGGCCGCAAACGACCAGACCGCGCCAAACGCGATGAACACGAGCAGCGAGCGGGACCGCAGGACCACGTTCAACTGATCCCGGAACGGCAGCGCGATTGTCACGTGGTGCCGGCGCGGCTGGGCCGGACTGATCCATTGCCAGCGCAACGAGAAAATCCGCATCGCCACCGCGATGGCGATGATGATCTGGAAGACGAGAATGAGGTAATTCCAGTGGGCGAGCGACCAGCCGGCCACGAGCAGAAACGTCAGCGTCGAGATCTGCAGCGTGCCGTTGCGCCGGCCGAAATACTTCCCGCGAATCCGGTACGGCACCCATTCCTGGATCCACGCGTTCCACGACACGCCCGCGATGGCGCCAAAGCAGCTGGTGACGAGAAACCAGACGATGAGCCATTGGCCGGCGACGTCGGGATGATCGCGCGGAATCCACGGCAGCAGGACACCGAACGCCGCCCACGACACCAGATGCAGCGACGCCGCCAGGACCGTCACGGTCTTCGGCGGCTTCCACCGGGCGATGAACGACGCGATGAAGATTTGGAGAAAATTTCCGACGAACGGCAGGGCGCTGATCAACCCGATCGTGGTCTTGGGCAACTGAAACGCCTTCGCCACCAGCGCGGTCATGAACACGTTCACCGGCAGTGACATCGTCACGAGCGGCATCGCCATGATCCCCTCTGCCGTGCAGAGACGGAGCGAGCGGAGAAGATCGGCTTTATGCGTGCGCGCGGAGATTGCTTTCACAAGACGTACGGCCGAACTAATGGCAGATGAGCGTGATTGTGGAAGCAGAAGTGTGGCGGGGAAAGAAAACGGTTGCGCTCGCGCGGTGGTTGATCGGCCGGCATCTTGTGCGGCGTTTTCCCGACGGTCGCACCGAGGCCCGGCTCATCACCGAGACGGAGGCCTACCACGGAGAAACCGATCTCGCCTGCCACGCCCGCGCGGGGCGCACCGCGCGCACCGACGTCATGTACGGCCCCGGCGGCGTGTGGTATGTGTATTTGTGTTACGGGATTCACGAGCTGCTCAATCTGGTCGTCGGTCCTCCGGACTTCCCCGCGGCCATTCTGATTCGCGGAGTCGAAGGCGCGAGCGGTCCGGGGCGCGTGACACGACAGCTCGCGATCAATCGCGCCCTCAACCGCCGGCCGGCGACGCCCGAGGAGGGATTGTGGATCGAGGATCGCGGGGTGCGCGTGCCTGCGGCGCGGGTGAAAGCAACGCCTCGCATCGGCGTCGACTACGCCGGCCCGATTTGGGCGTCGAAGCCCTGGCGGTTCACCGTCGATCAGCAATGGCTCGCGTCACGGCCTGCTGTACCGTCTCCCGCGTCAGTGCCATCAGACCCGCTGTCGAGTGCAGCACCTCGACCTCCGGCGTCGGCGGCGCCCAGCACGCCGGATCCGTCGGACCAAAAAGCAGGACGCACTTCGCGCCGGCTGCGGCCGCGAGGTGACTGATGCCGGAATCGTGACCGATGAAGAGCCGGCAAGCGGCGAAACGCGCGACGAGCGTTTCGAGCGGAAGGTTTCTCCACGTCGTCGCCTGCTGGCCGACGGTAGCGTCGGACCATGTTTCCATTTCCGCCTCGCCCAGCACGATCGCCACCGGCGCGGGCAGGCACGCCAGTAGTGCCTGCCAGCGGGCGATCGGCCAGTTCTTCCGCGGCGAACCGCTGCCGGGATGAACCACGAGGGTGTCGGCCAATGTGGGCGGCGTTGAAATTGACTCCGCCGCGAGGGGAGCCAGCCGAAAAAACGAGTCGCGGGTCGCGAGACCCAGAGCGCGCAACGGTTCGCAGTAATGCGCCGCCGCGGGCGACTGCGCCGGCAGCGCGGAGGCCGAGAGAAATGTCTGGCCGGTTCGCCGCGGAAAATGCCGGGCGAGCGTGCGGTCTGGATCGGGCCAGTAGTTCACCACGAGATCGAATTCTGCGAGCCACGCCGCAAAGGCTGCGGGCAGATCGTCCGGTCCGTACAACGCCGCCCAGCGGGCCTCGTGCTGCGAGTGCACGCCGTCGAGCAGGCCGCGAACGCGGGCGAGTTGCGCGGCGGTGGCGTTGCCGGCGAGTTCGATTTGCGCGTCGGGCCAGCGCTGGCGCAGGAGCGCGAGCGCGGGCAAAGTGACGATGAAGTCGCCCAGGGCTCCGCCTCTAAGGACGAGAATTCTTCGCATTCGCTGGGGCGGACGCGCCGGCGGCGGTGGGCGGCTCGTAGGCTTCCAACGTCGCGGTGCCCGTGCCGATCTTGAACTCCACCTCGAACTTCACCGGGAGGCGATGGGAGTCCTCGGCGATCCACACCCGCACCGAACTCCCGCGCTTGAACATCCCTTTCGGCGGCGTCTTGTCCATGCGCGGTTCCAGCACGACGGTGCGAAACTTGCCCAGTTTGGTTTCCACCTCCTCGTACCGCGCCATGTGAATCGTGAGCTCGTAGAAATCGTCGTCGAACAGCACCAGCGCATCGCGCTTTTCGCCCGGCTTCAAATCCCACGTGCGCGTTTGCAGCAGACCCATGATGAGGTCGGTCGGATCGCCCGGCGGAATCGGCAGGACGCGCGGAGCCGTCGGGGCGTTGGCGGGAAAGTAGGACGCCTGGCGGGCATCGAGATCAAAGGTCACGCGGTGTTCGCTGCGCTTGTCCCCCTGCTGGCTCTTTTCCTCGAGCGCCACGAGTCGGCCGGTGGCGAGGTCGAAGACCGACTTCGCTTCGGCATCGAATTTCAGCAGCATGCGCGCCAGCTTCCGGGTCGCGGTCGTGGTCGTCACCAGCAACCGCGGCGTGGTCGACGTCGGATCCGGTTCCGCCGCAATCTTGATCTCGCCGGCACCGAGCACGATCGCCCACGACACTTTGTACGTGAGGCGCTCACCGGGTTGCAGCGGCAGCGCCGCGGCGGCGAACGCGGCCCACGGGAACCAAGCGGAAAGGACGAGCCAGAGAAGAGCGCGAACGGTCATTGCGTGAGGACAAGGCTGGGGACGGATCGCGCGCGCGGCAGGGCAAAAATCCGGGCGGGCGTGACCGCCCAGAGGGTTTCATCGGCGTCGGGCGCGGATCGCCACGTTGCGCCCGCAGCCCACGGGGAAAAGGCGGGCAGCACCAGGCGGTGTGACGCGGCCACGAGCACCGGCAACGTGATCCGCGAACCGGCGCCATCGTCCCACGTCACGGCAGGATGATGATGACCGATGATCTCGAGCCCGGCGTCGGGCACGGGCAGCTCGCGGTCGCCGTGGTGAAAAAAATATCGACCCCGCATTGCGCTGGGCGCGCCCGCACCGCGCCAGCGCCGGTCGTGATTGCCGGCGAGCGCCGTGATCGGCACGGAGGCGTTGCGCAAGAACGCCTCGGCGCGGCCGGCGCCCTCGGCCGCATGCACGATGTCGCCCAACCACAGCATTTCCGCAGGGCGATAGTCGGTCACGAGGGCGTTGAGCCGCTGCGCGATGTCATCATCGCCCCAGACGGGCAGGAGGTGGCCGCGGGCGCGGTGGCTGGCGACGTAACCCCAGTGCAGGTCGGCAACGACGAGCAGACGCTCCGCTTCGATCCACAGCGCATGCCGCGAATCCAGCCAGAGGCCGGAGCGAATCTCGCTTCGAACCGGCGGAATGGAGGATGAAGGGCCCAGCGCGCGCATGCGTTAAAACCAAGACGGTGCGCAACCGGCCGTCGGCTTCAAACTCAACTTCGATTCTTTTTCACGCCCGGTCGCCGTACATTTCGTGGTAGAGGCGCTCGATTGTCGTCTCGGGATCCTCGAGTGTCATCGTTTCCCGAATCCGGCTGACATACAGGCCGAAGGCAAAGGGGCTGATGCGGGAGAGCTCGCGCAGGTCCCAGGGCAGCCGTCCCACGTCATCCATGAAGACGAGGGCGCGCGGCAGATCGAGAAAGCGCAACGTGGCCTCGGCATAGGCTTCGACCAGGAGCGGGTGATCGGGCTCATGCTTCCGCAGCACTTCGAAGATGATTTCGGAACTCCACTGCAGCGCCCGCGCGCCGCGTTCCGCCCCGTGGACGCGGCGCGGAACCATGAGGCCGGTCTGCGCCACGCCGCGAAACTGCCACTTCACGAGATTGCTCTCGCTCAACGCCGCCCGCAACGCGTCCTCCGCGCCCTCGCGCCGAAAGAGCGGCTTCCATTCGTCCGCCGTCAGCGCCTGAAACGGCTTGAGCGTCAGCAGAAAACCGTAGTCGTCGATGGTCGTGAGTGCATTCCCGCCCTTGGTCTCGTGCACCCGCTGCGCCACGATGCGCGACAGGGCGTCGTTGGCCGACCGGCCGATGAGCGAGTGGAAGAAATAATGCAGGAGGCCGCGCTGCGGGACATGCTCGACGAGAAAGAACGCCGCCGTCGGAATCGCCGACACCGCCGCCTGCAGCGCGAAGTGCTCCGTCAACGCGCGCGCGTTGGCCAGGGAAAGGTGATGTTCTCGCTGGAGCCAGCCGAGGGCGGCGGCGGGATCTGCGGGCACGGGTGGCGAGGGTGGAACGCCGGCGCTGCCGACCAGCCGCTGCGCCATCTCGCCGCGGAGCAGCACGACCTCGGCGGCGAGGCCCGAGGCCAGCGGCATCTTGTTCGCGTTCCAGCGCGGCACCGTCGGCGAGGAACTGGGCGCGAGCGCGACCTTCGCGGTGAGCAGGCGCGTTTCGACGAGGCGCACCGTCTGGCCGTTCAGGACGAAGACGTCGCCGGGCTTCAATCCCTTCATGAACGACTCCTCGACCTGCCCGAGCGCGCGACGGCCGAGCCGCACCTGCACCATGCTTTCCGACGCGATGGTGCCGATGTTCTGGTAATAATCGCGGACGACCCGCTTGGAGGTCGGGACAAGGTAGCCGCGAGTGTCGACCCGCACCTTGCCGAACACCGTCTCGTAGTGCTTTTCCAACGACGTGCCGCCGCCGGCCAGGTAGTGCAGGACACGATCAAAATCGGCGCGGGCCAGTGCGCGATACGGAAAGCTGCGCCGCACCAGGGCGAAGGCTTCGTCGGGCGTGACGCTCTCAAAGATCGCGAGGCCCACGAGCGTCTGCGCGAGCAGGTCGAGCGGCTGCGCGCTGATTCTAACCGGCTCCAATTCGCGGCGCTCCATCATCCGGGCCGTGACGGTGCATTCGGCGAGATCGTTGATATTGCTCGCGACGAGCACGCCGTGGCTGGTCTCGCCCATCGAATGGCCGGACCGCCCGATACGCTGGAGCGCACGCGACACGCCCTTGGGGGCCGAGACCATCACCACCGTGTCGATCGAGCCGATGTCGATGCCCATCTCAAGTGACGTCGAACACACGACCGCGCGCAGCTCGCCGCGCTTCAGCCGATCCTCGACCTCGAGCCGGACGGTGCGATCGAGCGACGCATGGTGAACCTCGATCTGGGGCGCCAGCGTCGGCATGAGCTGCTTCAGGCGCAGTCCGATGTGCTCCGCCCCCGAGCGGGTGTTGGTGAAAATCAGTGTCGTGCGCTTCTGCCCGACAAACGTCCCCAGCTCCGACAGCATGCGCGAGGCCGTGTAGCCTGCGGGCGGATACGCGCGATCGCGTAGCGGCGAGAACACCTCGATGCGCGCCGGCTTGCGCTGCGTCACTTCTGCAATGCCACAGGGCCGCCCCGGTCCGACCAGGAATTCCGCCACAGTCTCAAGCGGCGCCACCGTGGCAGAGAGACCGATTCGGACAATGGCGGATTGCAGACTGCGGAGTGGGGATTGCTCAATCCGCACTCCGCACTCCGCAGTCCGCAATTCCTCCAGCCGTTCCGCGGCGAGCATCAGCATGACGCCGCGTTTGTTTTCGGCGAGCGCGTGCAGTTCGTCCGCAATCAGGAACCGGGTGTGGCGCAGCGCGACCAGCCACGCCGGCTGGCTGAGCAGCAAGGTCAGGCTCTCGGGCGTGGTGACGAGGATGTGCGGCGGGCGGCGTTTCTGCCAGGCGCGTTCCTTTGGCGTCGTATCGCCGGTGCGGGCTCCCACGCGGAGCCATGCCCAGCCGAGTTCGTCGAGCGGCTGTTGCAGGTTCTTCTGCAGATCATACGCCAGCGCCCGGAGCGGTGACACATAGATGGCGACGATGCCGTCGGGCAGCACATCCCGATCGCGCGCGCGGGCCAGGTGGTCGAAGACGCCGAGGAAGGCCGCGAGCGTCTTGCCGCTGCCCGTGGGCGACGAGAGCAACAGCGAGCGGCCGGCAACGATCTCGGGCACGGCGAACTGCTGCGCCGGCGCGAAGGCGCCAAAGCGGCGTTTGAACCAGCGGGCGAGTTCCGGCTGCAGCGCAGCGTGAAGTTCGCCTTCCGTAAGCGCGGGCGCGACGAGTCGGGTGAACATGGGAGCGCGGACTGACGCCCGCTCAGATCGCCGCCGGAGCGAGCCCTCCCGCCAGCCGCCGGCAGGTCTCCAACGTGTCGATCTCCGCCACCGTCTTGTCGGTGCGGATCCGGGCGATGCGCGGAAAGCGCAGTGCAAAACCGCTCTGGTGCCGGTTACTCGGCTGGATCGAGTCGAAGGCGATCTCCAGCACCGTATCCGGCACGACGGTGCGATAGCGGCCGCGCTCCTCGAGCGTGTGCGCGAGGAAGTGGCTCGTCAGCTCAGCGATCTCGACGTCGGTCAGGCCTGAATACGCCTTGCCGACGGTGAGCAGGCGATCGTGTTCCACGTCGCGAATGGCGAAGGTGTAGTCGCTCAGGACGTCGCGTCGTTTCCCGTGACCGTACTCGACGCCGATCACGACGACGTCGAGCGTCGCGTACGCGCGCTTGAGTTTCAACCACGCCAGCCCGCGCCGTCCCGGGGTGTAGTAGCTGCGTGGATCCTTGGCCATGAGGCCTTCGTTGCCCCGTTGGCGGGCGGCGAGAAACGCGGCGTCAATTTCAACGGCGGAATGCGCCTGCTGCACCGGAGCGAGGCGGAAACCGGCCACCACGAGATCGGGCGCGGCGAGGAGGCCGGCGAGGGCTGCACGCCGGGCCGCGAGCGGTTCCTTCAACCAGGTGCGGCCATTCAGCCACAGCAGGTCGTAGAACGAGATCGACACCGGAATCTCAGAGCCGAGGAACAGATCGTCGCCCTTGCGTCCGAGACGCTTCTGCAGTTCGGCAAATGCGAGGGCGCGGCCGTCGCGCCACGCGAGCAGTTCACCATCGCCAATGAAATCGCCCGGCAGCGCGCGCGCGGCACGGGCCAGGTCCGGAAACTGTCCGGTAATGCGCTTCAAGTCGCGCGAGTACAGTTCCACGCGCTCGCCCTGCTTGTGCAGCTGGACGCGAATGCCGTCGTACTTCTCCTCGATCCACACCGGCGGCGCGAGACGAGCCAGAATCGCGGCGGCGTCCGGCTCGGGACTGGCCAGCATGAACTGCAGCGGATGGAAAACGCGCAGCGCGATCGTATCCAGCGTGCCCGCACGCGCGGCCTGCGCCACCGTGACAATGTCACCCGACAGCATGTTCGCCTCGCGCACCGCCTCAGTCGGCTGGTCCGCTGCCGCCGCGATCGCCTCTTCCACCAGGCCTTCCTTCAAGCCGATGCGCAGATCGTTCGTGATGATCTTCACGAGGTACTTGGCTTCGGCGGGCGACAGCCCGCGCAGCCGTGCGGTCAGCAGCTCCAACTTCGCCGTGGGCCCGCGGGCCGCGGCGATGGCGGAAAAAAAGGCCGCGATGTCAGCCAACGTTGCGCCCGCACTCACGGTGTGGCCCGACAGAAAAGCCTCGGCAGCCTCGCCGGCATCGCCGAAGCGATGATGCGACGAACGGTACCCCGCCTCGGTCAGCTGCGCGACCTCGAGTACGGCGCGCTTCACCACGGCCCAGCCGAGCGTCAGCACGCGCCCGTCTGATTGGGGAAAGGCCCGCGCCGTGAACAACAGCGCGGCGAGCGCGGCGGCGTCCGGCGGGAGCGCGGCGAGGTACGCGCGGAGGTGTGCCACTTTCTCCAGCGTGCGCGGCGTCGCTTTGACCTGCTCGGCGACGGCGGCAAAGGCAGCGAACGACTCCGGCGCGGATGCTCGCGCTGCTTCCGGCGTCGGTCGAGTCAGCGGCGGCGAGGGTGTTTCCGCGGTGAAGCCCTGCACCGCGGCGGACAAGCCGAGCTCAAGCTGATTGTCCGCGCCGACCGCCCAGGCCTCGATGCCGCGCTCGCGCAGCGTGAGCGCGAATTCCTGCGCGAAGCCGTGCAGCGTGAGCACCCGCTTCGGCTGCACCGCGTCGACGAACCGCAACAGATCGGGGTAGTCGGCGTGATCGGACAAGGGAAACGCCGCGTCGCATTGATGACGATAGATCGCGCCCGGATCCATCGCCCAGCCGGTGATCATCGCGGTCCGGCGGCGACCGACTTGCTTGAGGAAACCGGAGGCGTTGGACTGCGGCGGGCAGATCACGACATGGCCCGCCACCTCCGCGGCATTGAAATTTCGATACGCGGGAAACGCGATGCCGAGTTCCTCGTAGATCCGCGTGAGCCGGAGCGTTTGCGGATGCAACATCACCGGCAACCGCGCCTCGGCGAGCCCGCAGAGCAGTTCCTGGCTCTTGCCCAGGCTGTAGCCGTAGAGCACGGGCGTCTCGCCATCATGAAGGCACGACAGGCAGAAGCCCGTGATGTCACGCAGCACCTGCTCGGTCGGCGGAAACACATAATGCGGCCGGCCAAACGTCGTCTCCATGATCAGCACGTCGGCGCGGGGCGTGGCGCAGGGCTCCGCCGAGCGGCCCGGTCGTAGCTTGAAGTCGCCCGTGTAGAGCAGCGTGCCGTGGGTGTCGTGGGCGATCAGGCTCTGCGCCGATCCGTGGATGTGACCCGCGGGGTGCAGCGTCACCGTGGTGGCGTCGGTCAGCCGCTCGGTCTGGCCGAACGGCAGCACGTGTTCGCGGCGTTCCCCGGGCATGCGCGCGCGCATCAGGCGCGAGGTGCCCGCCGAGCAGAGAATTTCCTGGTGGCCGGCGATGTGATCGGAGTGCGCGTGCGAGACGAAGGAGCGGCGCTGGGGAAAATGCGCGTCGAGCCACCACTCGATTTGTGGCAGCCAGACTCCGGCGCGAAACTCGACTTTCCAGGCCATGCGAGCGCCAAGCTTTGTCCGGTCCCTTCCAACCACAAGCAGCGGACGCAGCTTTTTTATCCGCGCCGCTGATACCAATCGCTCCTTGCTTTTGAACTTCTGGATCGATCGTGGCTGCGAGCGCCAGCGAGTGGCCGTTCGGCCACTCGCTGGCGCTCGTAGCCACGGTTAAAGTCCAAAGGCAAAGAGCGATTGGTATGAGCCGGAACCGGGCCGAAGCGCGCCCGCGAATTACGCGAGCGGACGCGAATTTCACTGCAACGCTGAGTGCAGCCATTCGCGGCCTTTCGCGCCATTCGCGGGCAGCCGGATTGTCTCCGCTCAGCGCCCGACGATCAGGCTCAAGGCCAGCAACGCGAGCAACGCCACGCCTACGGCCCACCAGTACCATGCCACGCCGTTGATGTGCGGCCGACGGCGCGAGCGGGACGTTGCGGTTGAGTCGGCGTCGTCCTGCCACGCCGTTGCGGGCAAATCCAGTCCATCGTAGAGCGACGTTTCGCGCCACCCCGTGCGTTCATCGGCGCCGCACTCGGGACAGGCCCGGGCCTGTTTCGGTACACTCGCGCCGCAATTCGCGCAGGACTCCGGGGCCGGACGTTCCCTAGGCATGTTCCGCGGTGAAATACTTCCGCTTCATCAACCGCCAGACCGTGACGAAAAACGCCGTCAACGGCACGGCGAGCAGCATGCCGAGCACGCCGCCGAAGGCGGTGCCCCAGAAAAACACGGCGACGATGATTGCGACGGGATGCAGACCAGTGTGGTGGCCCATGATCTTCGGGGTGAGGAACCAGCTCTCCACACACTGCACGATGCCCTTCACCAGCAGCACCAGGCCGACGAGCTGCCAGCCGCCGTTCGGTTGGAAAAACGCGATCGGCAGCGACACCGCCAGGCCGAGAATGGTGCCGAGATAGGGCACGATGTTGAGCACGCCGAGGGCGAGGCCGATCACGAGGCCGAACTTCAGGCCGATGATCGTGAAGCCGGCGGCGAGCAGCACGCCCATGCAAAGACCGATCAGGATCTGGCCGCGGAAGAACGATTCGATGATCGACACAAACTCACTCGCGAGGAACACGACGTCCTCACGCACGCCCGGGCGGAGGAACGGCAGATGACGATCGAGGCTGCGCGTGGGCGCGCCCCGCATGAGCAGGAAGAAAAAGAGGTAGACCGGGATGATCGCGAGGTGGGTGAGAAACGCGCCGACGTCCAGGAGCCCGCCGAACGCCGCCTTGACCGACGGCACCGTCAGCGCAAACAGCGCCTTGCCCTCCGACGCGATACTGTCGGCGATGTTGCGCACGCTGGGGTTCGCGAGGTGTTTTTGCGCCAGCTTGATCCAGTCCGGGTAATGGACTTCCACATACGCCGATGCCCGTTCCCACAGTTCGGGCAGGTAGCTGATGAAGTCGATCACCTGGTTGACGAGGGGCGGAACCAGCAGGAGCAGGCCGCCCGCGGTGAGCAGAACGACCACGCCGTAGAGCAGCAGGACCGACGTGAACCGGCGCAGGCGGAGACGGCGTTCGAGCGTCACAACCAGCGGCCGCAAAATCAGCGCGAGCACGCCGGCGACCGCGAGCGGCCAGAGCACGCTGGAGAAAAACCCGAGCAACCGGCCCATGACATACACCGCGAGGATGAGCAGCGCGATCGAGCCCAGGAAGGCGAGCAGGGTAAGCGCCGAGCTGATGACGCGCTGCTGGCTGTCGGAGAAAAGCGGGGGAGTGGGCTCGGCAGGCACGGGGGAGAGAGGAAGCGACAGAGCGGACGGTGGCCAGAAATTTTGCGCTGCGGTTGGATGCAGGCCGGAGACCTGCGTTCCCGGGCGGTCGGTCTCGGTTGCCGTGGGCCCGCGGCGTCTCGTTCACTCCTTGCGCATCGCGAACGGCGCGATCGTGCGGCCGGTGTGATGACGCCAGAACCAGCGCGCCATGGCCGGCAGCAGAATGATGGCGCCGACCATGTTCACCAGGAACATGAACGTGAGCAGCAGGCCCATGTCGGCCTGGAATTTCAGGTTCGAAAACACCCAGGTGCTGACGCCGATCGCGAGCGTGAGGCCCGTGAACACCACGGCGGCGCCGGCATCCTTCAACGCGGCGAACATCGATTCCTCGAAGTACTCCCCGGCGTCGAGCGACGCCTGCAGCCGCGCAAAGATATAGATGCCGTAGTCGACGCCGATGCCGACGCCGAGCGCGACAACGGGGAGCGTCGACGTCTTCAACCCGATGCCGAGGTAAACCATCAGCGCGTACGCGAGGTAGCTGACGATCGCCAGCGGCAGCACGATGCAGAGCGCGGCGCGGATGGAGCGGAAGGTGATCAGGCACAGCGCGATCACCGCGCCGAAAACCCACAGGAGGATCGGCTTTTCCGCCGCCGCGACGACTTCATTGGTCGCGGCCATCACGCCGGCGTTGCCGCTCGCGAGGAGAAACCGCGCCTTGGGCGACGGGTGCTCGGCGGCAAAGGCCTTCACCGCGGTCGTGACGGCGCGAAGCGTCTCGGCCTTGTGATCGGTCAGGTAAATCACGATCGGCATCACGCTGCCGTCCGCGTTGAGCAGGCCGGAGGACGTTTCGATCGGCGCGACCGCCTGCGCCAGGGCCTGCTGGTTGCGCGGCAGAATCCGCCACTTGAGCGAGCCTTCGCTGAAGCCGGCGTTCACCAGCTTCGCGCGTTCGGGCAGGGAAATCACCGACTGCACGCCCGGCACCTGGCGGATCCGGCCCTCGAACTCATCCATCAACGCCACGACCTCGTAGTCGACGCAGCCATTGGGCACCGTCTCGACGATCACGGAAAGGACGTCGACGCCGATGCTGAATTTCGCGGTGATGACGCGCGTGTCGGTGTTGTAACGGGAATCCTGATGCAGCTCGGGCACGCCGGCCTGGGTGTCGCCGATCCGGACCTCGGTCGATTTCCAGTACGCCCAGGCGCCGATCAGCAGGCAGACGACGATGATGATACGCGACGGCCGCGGTTTCATTTCCCGCGCGAGGCGGTTCCAGCGCGCGTCCGCACGCTCCCGGCGCACCGCGACCCAGGTGGCGTAGGACGGCGGCAGGCGCAGGTACGACAGCCAGATCGGCAGGAGGAAGAAGTTGGTAAGAACGATCACGGTCACGCCGAGACTGGCGGTGATCGCCAGCTCCTGGATCGTGGGAATCTTGATCACGAGCATCGTGAGGAAGCCGACAGTGTCGGTCATCAGCGCCACAATGCCCGGCGCGATCAGCTGCATGAACGCCGCCCGCGCCGCGGTGCGTCCGTCCTGGCCTTTGAACACCTCGATGCGGAACGTGCAGATTTTCTGCACGCCGTGGCTCACGCCGATGGCAAAGACGAGGAACGGCACGAGGATTGAGAAGGGATCGATGCCGTAGCCGAGCGCAGTGAGCATGCCCAGCTGCCACACCACGGCGACGAGTGAGCACACGACCGGGGCGAGCGCGAGTTTCCACAAGCCGGCGTACCACCAGACCAGCAGCGCGGTGACGACGATGGAGACGCCGAACAGCGTGAGGACGCCGTGGGCGCCGTCGCTCACGTCGCCGATGATTTTCGCGAAGCCGATGATGTGAACCGTGATGGCGCCGTCGCTTTCCTTTTCCACGCGCGTGCGAATGGCCTCCAGTCCCGCCGCGACGCGGGTGTAGTCGATCTTTTCGCCCGTGGCCGGATTCACCTCGAGCAGCTGGGCGCTCACGATCGCGCCGGTGAAGTCGTTCGCGACCAGCATGCCGAGCCGGCCGGACTTGATGATATTCGCCCGCACGCGCGCAAACGCCGCGGGCTCGGGCTGAAAGTCCGCCGGGATCACGTTGCCGCCGGTGAAGCCGTCCTCAACCACTTCGATGTAGCGGACATTGGGCGTGAACAACGACTGCACCTGCGCGCGATCGACCGCCGGCAGGTAAGTAACCTCGTCCGTGACCTTCTTCAGCTCCGCAAAAAACTCCGGCGTGAAGATTTCGCCCTTCGCGTTCATTAACGCGACCAGCACCCGATTCGCGCCGCCGAAATCGCGCTGATACTTCGTGAACGTCTTGATGTACTCGTGATCGAGCGGGAGCGACTTGTTGAAGCTCGCATCCACCCGCAGCCGGAGCGCCAGCAATCCCATCCCGACGGTCAGCGCCGCGAACACGCACACGAGCGGCGTGCGGTGGCGGAACATCCAGCGGGTGAATTTTTCTAGCATGAGCGGGACGAGGCAGCTGGCGGGTACGGGAGGTGAGACGGAAGGAGGCGGGACGCCGGCGCGCCCGTGGGGGCGATTATGGCTTCGGCATGACGCTGGCTCCGGCCTCGCCGAGCGCGAGGAGGTTGCCGTCGGGGAGTTCGAGGAGTTCGGCCACGCCGGCGGGCGCGGCCTCGACGCGCGGCGTGAAGGTCCGGCCGAGATCGCGGCTGACCCACACCGTGCGCGACTGGCCGGCGAGCACGACGGTGTCGCCCTTGAGTTTCACTGCACTGGCGAGCAGCACGGGCTCGGGCATCGAGATTTGCTGCCAGGTCCGACCCTCGTCCTCGCTGCGAAAAACGTGGCCGCGCAGGCCGTACGCGAGCAGCGCGCCGCGTTCAAGCGGCAGCACGCCATAGAACGATCCGGTATATGCAACGCTCAGCGGGGTCCACGTCGTGCCGCTGTCGGCCGACCGCAGCAGCGTGCCGCGTTCACCGGCGACGTAGAGCACGCCGCCCGGTCCGCGGGTGATGCGATTCAAATGAAAATCGTCCGCGGCGATCGTTCGCTTGGTCCACGTGGCGCCGCCGTTGGTGGTGCTCAGGTAGGCGCCGTAGGCCCCGACGGCGATCACGCGTTGCGCGTCGAGCGCGAGGACATCGAGGAACGAGTCCGCGAGCGATTCGCCCTGGTATTGTTTCACCCACGTGCGACCGGCGTCGGTCGTCGCCCAGATCTGGGCGTCGTGGCCCACGGCCCAGCCGTGACGGGGGGCGGTGAGGGTCGCGAAACTCACGCCCGTGAGCGTGGCGCGGGCCGGGCCCGCGGCGGGGTGCCACGAGCGGCCGTTGTCCTCCGACCGAAGAATCGCGCCGCGTTCGCCGACCACGATGACCTCGCTGCCGATCACCGTGCCGTCGAGGAGGAGAACGCTCGCCGAACGATCGGCGGCGAGGGCCGACGCAAGGGCGGCGAGGAACAGGAGCGGACCGAGTCGCAGCGTGGAAAGGAAACTCATGGCGGATGGGACGCGGTGAAGCGCGCGTCCCCGGCCCGGCCGCAAGCGGCCGTTGCGTTTATCGCAGGCCCTCCCGGCGCAGGGAGTCCGGCGTGTAATCCGCGGGCGTCCGCTTGATGGTGAAATCGTACATCGGGTTTTCGTTATCGAGGCCGATCGCCAGGTAGCGGCCGTTCTGCAGATCAAGATGCACCTCGAGCGTGCTCCAGAAGGTCTGCACATCGTAATAGTTGATGCAGTGGGCCTCCGACACGCGCCACATCTGGCCGCGGCCGTCGTACTGGTCGGCAATCAGGATCTGCCAGGAATCCTCGTCGATGTAGAAGGTGCGGCGGCTGTAGAGATGCGACGTGCCGGACTTCAACTTCGCCTCGAGCACCCAGACGCGGTGCAGTTCATAGCGAGCGAGATCTTGGTTCGGGTGCAGCGGCTTCAGGATATCGGCCACCTTGAGTTTGTCGCTGTGCAGCTTGTACGCGTTGTACGGCACGATCAGCTCCTTCTTGCCGACGAGCGTCCACTCGTAGCGATCCGGCGCGCCGTTGAACATGTCGTACTGATCCGTGGTGCGCTGGCCGTCGGCGTTGGTGCCGGGATTGTCGTAGGCGATGTTGGGCGCGCGGGTGACGCGGCGGCGGCCGGCATTGTAGACCCAGGCGCGGCGCGGCTCCTTCACCTGATCCATCGTTTCGTGGCCAATCAGGATGCTGCCCGCCACCCGGGCCGGTGCGACCGCCGCCTGCTTGAAATAGATCAGCGTGTTGGAGTCCTCAAGCTCCTTGCTGGTGATGTCGGGCCGCGAGTAGTTGAAGACGAACTCATCCTCGAGCTTCACGAGTTGGTAACCGCCGCCGCGCTCGACCGCCGCCTGGTCGATGCGGCGCATCACCGCGTCGCCGCGGTACCGGGTGAGAAAATTCCAGAGGACCTCGAGGCCGTTCTGGGGAATGGGAAACGGCACGCCGACGGTTGAGCCGCTGAGGCCGTTGCCGTTGGATACCAGCTTCGCCGTCGCGAGGTTCTTGCGAGTCGCGTCGTACACGCGCTGGGGATTCGAGAAGCTTCGCCGGGTGGGGTAGACCGCGAGCTTGTAGTTCGGATACGCCTTCAGCACGGCGAGGTGGCCGGCCGAAAGTTTCGCCTCGTACTGCGCTGCATTCGCGGGCGTCACCGTGTACAACGGCTGGTCGGCCGCGAATGGATCGGGATGATGCGCGCCCGGTTTGTATCCCGCCGGCGGAGTCTGAATGCCGCCGGTCCAGGCCGGGATCGAGCCGTCGGCATTGGCCGCGACCTCGGCACCGAGGGGCGAGAGATCCTTGCCGAGGCGGGCGGCGTCGGTGTCGCTGACGGCGGCGGACGCGCCGGCGGCCAGCACGAGGAAAGCGGAGGAAAGGCGGAAGGGGTTCATCGGCAGCGATGGTTCAGAAGGAATATTTCACCGTGGTCGCGAAGTAGTCGCGATCGGCGAGGAGGTTGAAGCGGCCCGCGCCGAAGAAGTTCACGTAGCGCAGCTCGAGCGACCACGCGTTGCGGTAGTTGAACTCGACCGCGAGGTTCACGCTCTTGCGCCCGCGCACGTAGTTGCCGAGGGGCAGGGGCGTGTTGCCGCTGACATCATGCGTGAATGCCACCGTCGGCTGCAGGTTCACATTCGGGAGGACGTTGTTGTACTCGAGCCGGCCGAGCACCTGGTAACCCCAGGAGAAATCGTCCGCGAACGCCGAGGCGGGCGTGGCCAGAAACTGCGGGAAGCCCGCGGAGTTCATGGCCGACTGCAATCCGCCGGTGAACGAACCCGGGCCGTCGTAACGCAGCACGTTTTTGTCCGGCAGATTCGCCCATACGCCGCCGGCCTCGCCGACGAGCGTGAATTGCTGCGAGCCGAGGATCGGACCGAAGACCTTCGTCAGGGTCGACTGGGCGGACCACACGCGGTGACGCCGGTAGCCGGGGACCTCGCGGCCGTACTGGCCGAGGTAGTTTCCAATCTGGTTGCTCGCGCCGAACTGCGGGGCGAGCGACGAGAGGGCGGCGAAGAGCAGTTCGACGTCGTCGACCTGCAGCGGTACGCTGTTCTTCAGCGAAATCTCGCCCTGCCACGAAATGCCCGTCTTGCCGATTGAGGTGTTGAAGCTCGCGCCAAACAGATTCAGGCCCTCAGGAAACTCGGTGAAGTAGCGTCCCGACGCGGCGGCCGTGAGCAGCGCGATCTGCCGCGCCCCCGCGATCGCCGCCTGCACCGGCGCGCTCTGCAGCGTGGCGAGTTCCGTCGCGGTGAGCGTCTGCGGCGCGAGTTGCGAGCGCACGATCAGTTGGAAAATCGCCGCCGCCTGGGGGCCGGCTTGGGCGGCCGGCACGCCGCCGCGGATGAACGCCGCCGTGAGCGGTCCGGTGAGGTCGGTGTTGACGGGCGTCGTCGGCGTGCGGGCGCTGATGACCGGCGATCGGCTGTGATAGCGGGCGAACGTGAGGCCAAACTCGGTGTTGTTCAGGCCGGGGGCGAGCACGCGCGTGGCGAGGCCGAACTGGTTGAAGTTGCCGCCTTCGCGATCCTTTTCGCGGCCGATGCCGCCGATCGTGCTGCCGAGGTCGGCGACGCTGCCGAAGCCGAGCCAGACAGTGTTGCCGCCGCGGGTGGCAAAATCATTGGACGAAAAATACGTGCCCGCCGGCTCGAGTTCGTTGCGTCGGAATTCGAGCAGCCAGAATGGCTCGATCGTGATGTTAGGCGTCAACCCGAGCGAGGCCTTGACCATGTTGACCGGCAGAAATGCCTCCTTCAGCTCGGCGCCCGGGACGCGCAGTTTCGAGAGGTCGACCGCGTTGACGACATTGATGCCGTTCGGGATGAACGTGCTTTCACCGAGGCTCAGCACCTGGCGGCCGATGCGGACATCGAGCGGCATGTTGTTCGAGAGCGTGAATTTCGCCCGCGCATACAAATCGAGCAGCTCGGCGCCCTTCACCACGCGGTCTTTCGCTTGATCGGAGAGCGGCGTGCGGCGCGTGTCGTCCGCCTTGAAGTCGTAGAACCAGTAACCGCGGACGAGCGCGCCGAAATTCCGGTACTTCAACTCCAGGTCGTGATTGCCCTTGATGAGTTCGGAGACCCAGCCCTTGCCATAGTTCAAATTGCCGTCGTCGGTGTTGACGGAATTCTGCCTGCCCGGAGTGCCGTTGAAGCTGTTGCTCGTGCCGTAGAAATCGGCGTCCGGATTTTTCAACCGGTACAATCCGCCGAACGAGAGCGTCGAATCGAAGCTGCCTTTCACTTCGCCCATGCTAAACTGGAGTCCCAGTGCGGCGGGAGCGCTCAGCGCGACGGCTGCGACCGTGGCTAGCGTGGCGCGCCAGCGGCGCGAGACTTCACGGGAAGACGGGTGGTCATTCATGAGGTTTTGCAGGAGAGTTCGGGCCGGGCTAAGGGCGGAATAAGAGGCAGGTTCACCGCGCTTCCGCCTTCGGATATCCAGACAAAGAGGCCGCCCTCGCCTCGGGCAAGTGCGAATGTCATAAGGCGGATAACGATATTTACTCAGTTGCAATAAGCCCGATCGTGTCCAGCGGGCGGCGACGGGCTTTGACGTTCCGATTTTTTCCGTAACGTTGCGGATTCGATTCATGCAGGTCGCAACTCACATCCACGTCAAAGGTGCCCGGGAGCACAACTTGAAGAACCTCGAGTTGCGCATTCCGCGGGGAAAACTGGTCGTGGTCACCGGTCCCAGCGGCTCGGGCAAGTCGTCGCTCGCCTTCGACACCATTTATGCGGAGGGCTATCGCAAATACATCGAGTCGCTGAGCACGGCCGCGCGGCAGGTGCTGGATCAACTCAAGCGGCCGGACGTCGACTTCATCCACGGCCTGTCCCCCGTGCTGGCAATCGAGCAGCGCACCGGCGCGGGCGGTCCCCGCAGCACGATCGCGACCGCGACGGAGATCGCCGACTACGCGCGGCTGCTGTGGGCGTTGGCCGGCACGCAGTTGTGTCCGAAGGACGGCGGCCGGGTGGTGCAGCGGTCGCTCGACGACAACGTGCAGCGCGTGCTGGCGGAGTGCGCCGGCGAGCGCGTGATGCTGCTCGCGCCGTTCATGCGGGCGAAGCCGAGCGTGCTGCGCGACGAACTGCCGCGGCTCCGGCAGCGTGGGTTTCAACGCGTGCGGCTCGACGGTGAGATCAAGAATCTCGATGACGCGCGCCTCGTGCCCACGGGCGCGGGCACGCGCGAACTCACGGTCGATCTCGTGCTCGATCGCCTGGTCGCGACGGTGGACCAACGCAGCCGGCTCGCCGACTCGCTCGAGCTCGCGTTTCGCGAAGGCAAGGATCGCGCGATCGTGCTGGCGCAGAAAAGCGCCGACGCGCCGTGGCGCGAGCTGGCGCTCAGCCAGTCGCTGTCGTGCGAGCTGTGCGGCGATGTGTTTGAGCCGCTCGCGGCGCGTCAGTTTTCCTTCAACCACCGTGAGGGTGCGTGCCCGACCTGCGACGGTCTCGGCCGCAAACTGAAGTTCGTGCCCGAGCTGGTCATTCCGGATCCCGACAAATCCGTGCGCGAAGGGGCGATCAAGCCGTGGCGCATCGGCGGAAAAAATCTCATCATCAAGCACAACGCGCTGCTGAAACAGCTCGCCGAGCAGCTGCCATTCGATGCCGACGTGCCCTGGAAGAAACTGCCCGAGCAGACCCGCGGGCTCCTGTTGTACGGCGCGGGCGAGCGGCAGTTTGCGTTCAAGATGCGCCGCATGCGCGAGGCGAAGGCGATGCCGTTTGCGGGCATCATCGCAGATCTCGAGGAAAGTTTCCGGCACACCGACAGCGAGGGATTCCAGGCGCGGCTCACGACCTACATGGTGAGCGGCGAGTGCCCGGAGTGTCGCGGTACGCGGCTGAACGCGCGGAGCGGGGCGGTGATGATCGAAACCGGAAACCGGAAACCGGAGATCGGAAACGTCGAATCTTCGGACGCGACGCGTATCGGTACCGAGGTTACTCGCTCCGGGCCTCCGGTCTCCGGTTTCCGGTTTCCGGTCAGTCTTAGCTTTCCTTCCTTCATGGCTCTGGACGTGGCCGAGGCCCATGCGTTTGCCCAGGAGCTCGTGGCGACGCACGGCGGCAATGCGGCGCTGCGCGAGGTGGTCACCGGCGTGGAACAGCGGCTGCATTTCCTGCTCGAGACCGGACTCGGTTACCTGACACTCGAACGCGACTTCGGCACGTTGTCCGGCGGTGAAGCACAACGCGTGCGCCTCGCGACGCAGCTCGGCATGGGACTCGTGGGCGTGATCTACGTGCTCGATGAGCCGAGCATCGGGCTGCATCCGCACGACAATCAGAAGCTGCTCGAGACCATCACGGCGTTGCGGGACCGAGGGAACACGGTGCTCGTGGTTGAGCACGACGAGGACACGCTGCGCGCCGCGGATGAGATCATCGAACTCGGACCGGAGGCCGGCACCGAGGGCGGCCAACTGCTCTTTCAAGGCACACCCGCGGCCTGCATGTTGCTGCCGGCAAACGTCTCGCGGACCGGTCCGTACCTGGCGCGCAAACTCGCCGTGGTGCGCGATGCGAAACAGAAGGAGCCGGACGGCGCCTGGCTCACGGTGCGCGATGCGCGCGCGAACAATCTGCGCGGCATCGACGCGAAGTTCCCGATCGGCTTGCTGACGTGTGTCACGGGTGTCAGCGGGTCGGGCAAGAGCACGCTCGTGCTCGACATCCTTGCCGCCCAGGCCGCGCGCAAGCTCAACGGGGCGAAATCGCTCCCGCTGAAGCACCGGCATATCGAGAACCTCGATTTCTTCGAGAAGCTCGTGCAGGTCGATCAGGAACCCATCGGCCGCAGCCCGCGCTCGAATCCCGCGAGCTACGTCGATCTGCTGCCGCTGCTGCGCGATCTCTATGCGCAGGTGCCGCTCGCCAAGGTGCGCGGCTACAAGCCCAGCCGGTTTTCGTTTAATGTCCGCGGCGGCCGGTGCGAGCGCTGCCAGGGTGACGGTGCCATCCAGCTCGACATGCAGTTCATGCCGGATGCCTACGCACCGTGCCCGAGTTGCGGCGGCCGGCGCTTTAACCGCGAAACGCTCGAGGTGCTGTTCCACGGCAAGTCCATCGCCGACGTGCTCGACCTGACCGTGCGCGAGGCGATCAAGCTCTTCCGCAACATTCCCCGCGTGATCGACAAACTCGAGACGCTCGACGCCGTCGGCCTCGGTTATCTCACCCTCGGCCAGTCCTCGACGACGCTGTCCGGCGGCGAGGCGCAACGCATCAAGCTGTCGCTGGAGTTGAGCAAGCGGCTGCAGGGGTCGACCCTCTACATTCTCGACGAGCCGACGACGGGGCTACACTGGACCGACATCCAGAAACTCATGGATCTGCTGTTCAAGCTGCGCGACGCCGGCAACACCGTCATCGTCATCGAGCACAACCTCGACGTCATCCATCTCGCGGACTGGCTCATCGACCTCGGGCCGGGCGGCGGCCGGACGGGCGGCGATCTGATTTTTGCCGGCACCCGCGCCGAGATCGAAACCTGTGCCGCCTCCCTGACGGGCGCGGCTTTGAAGCGCTGGCGGACTGCGAGCAAGTAGCGACTGGGGGCCAAGGGGTCCCTGCAACAGGGAGTTTCCCCACGCCGCGCTGACGGCAAATAGTCGACTCCAGCCTGCAACCGACGGTTGTCGCCAGGGTCCATGGAGGCTTGGGTATCCGCCCAACCCACCTCGTGCTGATCGACTCCATGAAGCCTCCCGTTTCCGTGCTGAACGCGGCGCAGCGCCACACGCGCGAGCTCCTGCTGTGTGGCTCGCCGGATGCGACGCTGGAGTGGCGGGCCGTGCGATCCTTGTTGGATGCCATTGCGGACTGTCACTGGGCGGCGAACGGCGATTACAAGGCGATGCTCGACGGCCGCGAATTGATCCTGCGCCCCGCCGCGAGCAAGGACGTGCCGCCGGGTGACGCGCGGACGGAGATCCGGCTTTTCGTTGAGCAATGGGAGCACGCTCAACTCGCGGCCGAGGCGAAGTCCGCGGAGTGAGTGTCAGCCCGTGCGCTGCGTTAGGGGACGAGCCAGACGTAGGCCGCGACGCTCGCGAGCGCGCCGCTGGCCGCGAGTAGCAGACCGCTCACGAAGCGTCGTTTGACGAAGTAGATCAGCACCATGCCGGTGAGCGATACGATCACCATCAGCACGGCCGACGCGTCCACCACGACCGACCAGCCGCGACCGGAGTCACGCCCCTTGTGGAGATCGTTGATGATGGCGATGAATCCCATCCGCGTCTCGCTGAGTTCATACGCACCGGTGGCACGGTCGATGACGGCGTCGGCTGCGTAGCCGGGGCCCTTGAACGCGACGGCGCATTGCGCGTCCTCGAGGCGAAACTCGGCGACGAGTCCCTTCACGCCATGCACGCGCCGCAGATGTTCGACCACCTCGAGTTTGGCCACCGCGCTCGTGTCGCCTGGCGTCACCCATTTCCGGTCGAGCGTACCGCGCTGCTGCGTGGTGGCCGCGCGGTCGCCGAAGAACCAGTCGGCGTGGTTCAGCGTGAGGCCCGTGACGGCAAAGAAGAACAGGATGCCGAAACTGGCCATCGAGACATAGATGTGCAGCCAGCGAAACAAAGCCGCGCACCGTCGTTTCCAGTAGCCGGTCAGATGAGCCGGCGGGGCGGAATCGTCAGCGGCCATTGCCCTTGCGACGATAGTCCAACGAAGCCGACGCCAGTTCGAGATTGCCGGGCAAATCCACGTGTTGCGCGCCGCCGGAGAAATCGAGTTCGCGGCGGACCAATTGATGGCTGCCGTGCTCACGGGCGATCTCGATCACCACGGCGTACTTCCCGGCGGGCACCGCCGCGCCGTGACCGTCCTTGCCGTCCCATTTGACCGAATACTTGCCCGGCGCGCGCGTGGCGCTCGAAACCGAGGCGGTGATTTGGCTGCCTTCGGCCATGGCCCGCAGCTGATCGCCGCGATACCAGGAGCGCAAGTCCGGCAGCCAGCGCGGACCGTGAAACCACAGCGCGAGCGTGCGGAGCGGAAACGCGTCCTTGTCCTCGATCCAGATCGCGACAAACGGACGCTTGGCGCGGCCGCCATCGGCGCTGGCGATCTCGAAGTTCACCACCAGTTCGAACGCCGGGTCCCATGCCGCTCCTGCTGACGGCGCGGCATCGTTCGACTTGGTCGCCGCGGCGTGAACGCCGGAATGCAACGCGGCTGGAGGAGTCACGTTCAACTCCGTCCAGCCGGCGCTCGTAAGGCGGCGGCCGTCGTTGAGCAGCAACCGGCACTCCGCGCCCGGGATTGATTGCGCGAGTTTCAGCCCGGCCTCGGGCGTCATGACGCACAGCGCGGTGGCGAGTGCGCCTGCATCCGTCGCGCGCGGGGCCGTCACGGTGGCACTGAGCACGTGGTTGACGGGCCGGCCCGTCCGCGGATCGACGAGATGCGAATACCAGCGACCGCCGATTTCGACGCCACGCCGATAGCCGCCGCTGGTGGCCACGGCGCGGTCGCGCACGGCGACCCGGGTGTCGGGCGCATCGTTTTCGCCGTCGGCCAAGGGATCGGCGAGCGCGACCGTTTCAGTTCCCGTCCCGCGCACCACGAGATCGCCGCCCAGATTGACGACGGTTGTGGCGAGCTTGCCCGCGGTCGCCGCCGCAGTGGCGGCGTGTTCGATGATGTAGCTTTTCGCGAACGAATTCAGCCGCAGGGGCGCGTCCGTGAGATGCGTGGCGGTGCGTTTTTCCGCATCGAGCCGCCAGTGGGTTTGCCGGACCGCGGCCACGGCGGCGGCGAGTTCCCCGGTGGTGGGCACGCGTTGCTGCTGCGCCGCGCTTTTCCACAGGCGTCCGGTGACTTCAGCGGCGGCATCGAGTGCGCCGTCGGTGCGTTCGCGCCACTGGTCGAAGAGCGCCAGCACCTCGAACAATTCAGCCGACACCGGCCGGGGCTCGTTGCGCGTGCCGATCCAGCGGCTGAATTCGCTCGTCGCGTCGTAGCCGCTGAGAATCGTGGCGAGCCGATCAATCTCGGCGAGCGCCGCGGTTTCCGCGCGACGGGCGTCGGGCTCGGAGCGCGCGGCGAACTTCAGTTCGAGCGACGTTCCGAGCACGTGCTCGTGATTGAACGTGTACCAGTTCGTGAGCTCCGCGGCCTGCGCGGCCACAGCGAGACCGAGGCAAAGGACCAGCAGGCGGGGCCAGCAGCCAACACAGCGCTTCATGGGTATAAGGTTCAGCGCCGTTCGTCGCGACCCTTTGGCCGGCCGCCGTCGCGATCGCCACCGGGCGCGCCGCGTTGCACTTGGGCCTGGGCGAGCACCACGAGCTCATCGCGGGTGAGAAAGCCGTCCTTGTTCGCGTCGCCTCGTTCCATCATGGCCGCCATGCGTTCGGGCAATTCATCCTTGGCGAGCTTGCCGTCGGCGTTCTTGTCGAACTGCAGCATCCGGGCGACGACCTCGTCGACATTGCCCGCGCCCTGGCCGTCGCCGGGACCGCCGGGGCCGCCCCGACCACCGAACGCGGGACGCACCTCGTCCTCGGTCAGTTTCCCGTCACCGTTGCGATCGAGTTTCTTCAGGGCGACGGAGGCGTTGGCGAGCTCCGCGGCATCGATCGTGCCGTCACCATTCGCATCGAGGGCCGCGAACATCGGATTCATCCGGGGCGGACCACCGTCGCGGCCGCGGCCGCCTTCGGGACGGCGATCCTGGGCGGTCGAGGTGAGGACGAGCATCGCGGCGAGCGACAGCATCGCGCCGGCACGGCTCCAGATTGGAAAAGAGGGCAGGGCAGGGGTTGAGGTGGACATCATGCAGGGGAGGACGCAGCGCTTGGGGAAGAGTTATACCAATCGCCGTTATTAATTAGACTTTAGGTTGGCGCGCCAGCGTTTACGCCGTCGAGTAGCCAGCCGCGGCCAATCAACTCCGCGACGCGGGCGCTCTCGGTGCGCCACGGTCGCAGCGCGGCGAGCAGATGATCTTCGAGGCGGCGCAGGCTCGGATAGAGTCGATTGCAGATCTGGTCCTTCACCAAGTCACCGAGTTTCTCGACCGGATTGAGTTCTGGGCTATAGGGCGGCAAGGGCAGCAGTCGGACGTTCTTGGGCAAGCGCGGATCAGCGAGTGGCAGGTGGAAGCCGGCCTGGTCTTGGATCACGACATGCAACGCCGCCGGGTCCGTGGCGCCGAGCTGTTGAAGAAACAGCGCATGCACGTCTTGGTCGATGCACGGGGTGAACAGTAGTTCCAGGCGGTTGGCGCCATCGACTTCCAGCGCCTCGTGGAGGTAGCCCCACTGATAACGCGTCGCATACGGGGCGTGCACGCGGACCCCGCGTTGGCCCCAGACCCGACGGATCACGGGCAACAAGCCATAGCGGTGCTCATCGAGCACCCACAACCGCACCGGTTGTCCGGTGCGCGCGGCCGGACCGGCGAGCGCTTCCAGTTTCAGGGGCAGTTCGACTTTGAAGGCCGCGGCTTTCGCGGGATCCTTTTTCGCATGGCTCTTGCGGGGCACTTTGAGCTTACCGCCCAACCGGCGCAGCACCTTGAGGGCACCGCTCTCACTGAGGGTTTTGCGGGTGCGCTTCTTAATCCAAGCTTGGGCGTCCTTCGCTCGCCGGAACTGCCCGGCGGCCAACCGTTCCAGGAACTCGGTTTGCACGGCCCCACGCACGGCCGGCCGGTTTCCCGGCGCCTTGCCCCGCTGCAGCAGAGCGGCCACGCCGCCGGCGACGACCTTGTCCCGATACGTGAACACCGTCTGCCGCGACACATCCGCAATCTTCATGATCTCCGCCACCGTCAGTTCGTGCTGCGCGATCAGCCGCACCACCAGCAGGCGCCGCCGCGCCCAGTCCGGCTGGGACTGCGTCCACGCCGCCTCAATCTGTGCCACCACTTCCTCGCCCAGTTTCGGTAGAGTTCTCGCCATGCCCCCGGACTACTCCAAAGCGACCTGCTTGTATAGTCTAAATGTTAGAGGCTGTTGGTATTAGCTGGTAATTCGGCATGCGGCCTGCAGGCAAGCCGGGATGGGTAACAGCATTGCGCGGACAAGATCGACATTGGTGGCGCTCGCGGTGGGCTGCGCCGCGCTGCACGGCTCAGCCGCGACGGTGCGGGCCGCCGCCAACGAGGTGCAGGTCACGCCAGAGGTCGGCGCGATCTGGGAGGCGCCGGAGCGCGCGTGGTCGGGATCGACCGTGCTGTTGTTGCACGGGTTTGCCGATGATCGGGACGGCGCCGGCGATCTGACCAAGCGGCTGGCAATCGCCCTCGCGGAAAGCGGGATTGCGAGTCTCCGGATCAATTTCCGTGGCGAGGGCGATCGGTTGCGGACGAAGATTGAGTCGACGCTGACGTCGCGGGTGGAAGACACCGCGGCGGCCCACGCGTTCGTGATCCGGCAGGCCGGCGTGGATCCCAAACGAATCGGGGTGGTGGGCTGGAGCCTCGGGGCCGCCACGGCGATTGTTACGGGCGCGCAGTCACCCGCTTGGTTCAAGTCGATGGTGCTGTGGTCGAGCCCGAGCGGCGATCTCTTCGCGCAGCTGACGGCAAAGGATCCGGGCAAGGCCGCGCTGCGGGACGGACAGGCGACTGAGGATATTCCCGGCTGGAAGGCGATCACCACTCAGCGTTCCTACTACGAGAGCTTCCGGGGCGTGAACCTGGACGAAAAGCTCGCGCGTTATCCGGGCGCGTTCCTCGCCGTGCGGGGCACCATGGATTTCCTGCCGCCGCGGGACGCCGACCTCGTGGCCATCGCGCGCGGGCGTCCCGCCGAGGCAGTCCTGCTCGGCGGCGCGGATCACATCTTCAATGTCTTCCAGCCGGAACTCGGCCACGCCACGCGCGCGGTGGAGGTGACCGTCGCGTGGCTGGTCCGAACCTTGTAACGCGCGCCGTCACGGCGCCGGCTGCGGCACTTTTGCGATGCGATCGATGGCGTAGCCTTGGGCCGCGGCGCGCTGCAGGATGCTCCGATAGAGCTCGTCCGGCAGCTGGCGGTCTCGCGCGAGAATCCAGATGTAGTTGCGCGAGGGATGTCCGACCACGGCCCAGCGATAATCGGGATCGAGGTCGATGATCAGATAGGCCAACCGCACGGGCCAGATGAACTGCACGCGCCACTCGGCATTCGTGGTCTTGTCGTGCACCCAGGCGACGCCTTTCCACTGCTCCTCGGGCGCGTCGAACGAGCCGCGCCGGAAAACAAAGATGTTGTCGAAGCGTCCGTCGGGCCGCCGCGCATACCGATCGAGCGTCGCGACTTTGCCCTTCTCCAAAAAATACGGGATGTGCGCGATGACGTTCCAGTCACCGAGATAACGATCGAGGTCGACCTGCGGCACGGTGCGAAGCGGTGGAAGTTTCATGGTGGTGCAGCCCGAGAACAGGGCGAGGCAGGCGAGGGCAACGAGGTGGCGAATCATGGTGGCGTGGACTGCTACGGGCGGAGCGGCCCGCGGGATGCGAGGGCGTCACGTTATGGACCACGTCGGACGGAGGTCGGCCCGGACTTTCGCCAGCAGGGCAGCCTCGCCGCCGGCCACGCGGCGCCGACGGACGGTCCGCCACTTTGGAGCTGGAACCGCCGGTGCGAATCGCAAATCGTCCGACCACCCCGACCGCGCTCACGCCGGTCTCACCCTTCCGGCTGCGCATCGTCGATCCCCTATGAAACGTACCTTCGCCTGGTTTGTCCTCTGTGCCTTGTGGCTGTCGGTCCGAATGACCGCCTCGGCGGCCGACGCCTTCACGCCCGAGGCCGGCTTCGTCAGCCTCTTCAACGGCCGGGACCTCACCGGCTGGTGTTACGCACCGGAGGAAAAATTCGATGGCAAGACTGCCGCGCCGGACGGCCGCTTTTCGGCGAAGGACGGCGTGTTCATCGTGCATCCGAAGGAACCGCGGCTCGCGCAGAAAATCTGGACCACACGGGAATTTCCGCGGGACTTCGTGCTGCGGCTCGAGTTTCGCGCCGCGGTGAACGCCGACAGCGGCATCTTCATCCGCAAGCCGCAGCTGCAGTGCCGCGACTATCTCGTCGCGGGCCCCGATGCCTACAAGACGCTGAAGAAATACCGGCCGCAGGACTGGAATGAAATCGAGATCGTCGTGAAGGACGGCGTCGCCCACTGCACGTGCAACGGGGAACTGCTCACCGCTACGCTCAAGGTGCCGCCGACCGGCCCCATCGGGCTGGAAGCCGATCGCGGCCTGATGGAATACCGGCGCATCCGTCTCAAGGAACTGCCATGAGCGGGCGCGCGGGTTGCAATCGCGTCGCGCCCCGGATCGGTTGCGCGCTGCTGGCGCTGGGCCTCGTCTTCACGGCGCCGACGGCCGCGGCTGCACCGGTGACCGTTGCCATCCGCACGCCGATGCCCGCACCGGAATGGGCCCAACTCGAGCGCCAGTTGATCGCGGAGCAGGTCCCGGCCTGCCGCGAATTCTATGCGAAGTATTTCGACGCGCGCGGCTACCTGCAGTGCTTTGTGCGCTGGGGCGCGAACGACGGACCGGACGATGCCTTCGAGAATTTCAACGGCTGGCCCGAGCTGCACGCGCTCGGGGCCGACGACGACATCCTGCGCCTTTACCTGCAGGGCCACGAAGGCCTGTTGCGCCAGTACACCGAGGCGCGGACCGTCGAGACGCCGATCGCGCGCGACGGCATGTATCATGAGGAGTTCATCGTCCAATCGGACTGGATGCACCACGGCGAGGGCCTGCAGCTCTTCAATCGCATGGGGCTGTCGCTCGGTCTCGCTGACGCCACCTACGCGACGCGGGCCCGCCGCTTCGCGGGTCTGTACATGGGCGAGGCTGCGCACGCGCCCAACTACGACCCGAAGTTGAAACTGATCCGCAGCATGCAGAACGGCAGCAAGGGGCCGATGCTGCGCCCGGCCACGGCGCTCGACTGGGTCGGCGACGCGTTCGACGTGGGCAAGTTTGTGGCGCAGCACGGCGAGAGCACGTACGCGCAGTTTCGCGCGCACTATGCCGAGTACACCGACGTCGCCGGCGATCACTTTCTGAATCTCGGCGCAACGGTGCTGCCAACGGTGGCGTTTCTTGTGAGTAACGAGCCCAAGTACCGGCAGTGGATTGTGGGCTACCTCGACGCCTGGCTCGAGCGCATGCGCCGCAACGGCGGTGTGATTCCCAGCTTCGTGGATTATCGCGACGGCTCGATCGGCGGACCGGAGAAGAAATGGTGGGGCAACGCGTACGGCTGGGGCTTTTCGCCGATCAATCCGGTCACGGGCCGGCGGGAGAACCGCAACCGGATTCCGCGGGCGATGGTGGGGTTCACGCACGCGACCCTGCTCACCGGTGACGCGAAGTACGCGGACGCGTGGCGCACCATGATGGACGCCGTCAACGCCCAGGCACGCAGCGTCGACGGAAAGAAACAGTATCCGACGATGCACGGCGCCGAAGGCTGGTACGGCTGGCAGAGTCAGCCGTGGAACGTGGGCGCGTTGGAATTATGGTACCTGAGCCAGCGTCCGGACGATGCGGCGCGGGTGGGGGACAACGGCTGGCTCGCGTATCTGCAGGGCCAGGACGCGGACTTTCCCGTCGCCGCGTTGCAACGCGATCGCGCAAGCCTCGCGCGCAAGACTGCGGCGTTTCGGGCCGACCGCACGCCGCCCGAACGGCGGCTCGCGGACAACATGCTGAATTGGAATCCCACCACGATCGGCGCGCTCACCCAGCTGACCGAAGGTGGACTGGTGCCCGGACGCGACGGCAGTCTGCTGCTGGCCCGGCTGCGTTATTTCGATCCGGAGCAACGCCGCGCGGGCCTGCCGCCGGACGTCGCGGCGCTGGTGTCCGCGATGACCGACACGTCGACCGTGGTTACGCTGGTGAACCTCGGCGCGACCACCGCACGGAGCGTGATCGTGCAGGGTGGCGCGTACGGCGAGCACCGGATCGCGGCGATCACGATCGACGGCCGGCGACAGGAGGTGGGCGCCAACCATGTCTGGGTCACGCTGGCCCCGGGCAGTGGCGCGAAGGTCACGCTGACGATGCAGCGCTACGCTGAAACGCCGACGATGAGCCTGCCATGGGAACGGAAATAAATACGGGCCGCTCCACCGCACACCGGCAGGCGTGGACGGAGTGTAGCGACGGTTCCCGAACCTTGCCTGTTCTTTGCGCGCTCGCTGGAGTCACGCGTATGATCACGAAAGCACGGCGTGGCGCGTGGGTGGCGGGATTTCTCCTGGGCAACTTCCTGCGCGCGGCGGAACCGACGATCATCGAGCTGTGGCCCGAAGGCGTGCCCGGACTCAAGGCCGATGCGGGTCCGGAAAAGCATGACGGCAACGGGCGCTACTCAAACATTCACCGGCCGACCCTGAGCGTGTTCGCCCCGGCAAAGCCCGCCGGGACCGCCGTGATCTACGCACCGGGTGGCGGCTACGTTCGCGTGGCCGCGGGCGTGAACGGCGGCGAAGTCGTGAAGTGGCTCAACGCCGCCGGCGTGACGGTGTTCATGCTCAAGTATCGGCATGCCGAGTACGGCGCGCCCGCGCCGTTGCAGGATGCCTTGCGCGCGCTGCGCATCGTGCGTTCGCGGGCTGCGGAGTGGGGTGTAAAACCCGACCGCGTGGGCATGCTCGGCGGTTCAGCGGGCGGACATCTCACGGCCAGCGCCGGCACGCTGTTTGACGCGCCCGAAGGCCGGACGGGCGCGACTCTCGACGGCGTGAGCGCCCGGCCCGATTTCATGGTGCTCATCTTTCCCGTGATCACGATGCAGGATCCGTTTGCGCACGGCACCTCGCGGCGCGCGCTGCTCGGCGAAAATCCCGGGGCCGCGGCGCGGACACGCTGGTCGCCCGACGAGCAGGTGACCGCCGCGACCACGCCCACGTTTCTCGTTCACACCACCGAGGACAACGTCGCCGTCGTGGAGAACAGCCTTCTCTTCTTCCAGGCGATGCGCCGCGCCAAGGCGCCGATTGAAATGCATCTGTATCAGCGCGGGCCGCACGGCGCCGGGATGGATCCGAAACTCGGGCCCGTATCCGAATGGCCGCGACTGTGCGAAAAATGGCTTCGGGCGAACGGCTGGCTGACGAACTGAATTCAACCGTGGAAACGCTTCCCACCCACCGGCGCACGGCCGATTGCGCACCGCACATCACCCGGCGCCGGTTCCTCGCCGCCTCGCTGGCCGCCGCGACGGTGCCGTGGATCGTGCGGGGAGCGTCGACGGAGAGTTTTGAAATCGGGCTCGTGGCCGATGCGCAGTACGCGGACATCGACGCGAAGGGCACGCGCTACTACCGCAAGTCGATCGACCGGCTCGGCGCGGCGGTCGAACACTGCAATGGCCGCGAACTGGCGTTCTGCGTGCATCTGGGCGACCTCATCGACAAGGAATGGAGGAGCTTTGACGAGATCACCCGGCCGCTCGCGCGCAGCCGGCATCGCTGGCACCAGCTCCTGGGCAATCACGACTTCGAGGTGATCGACAGCCGGAAAGCGGAGGTGCCGAAACGCCTCGGCATGGCGTGGCGGTACGGATCGTTCGACCACGGGGCGTTTCGCTTCGTGGTGCTGGATACGAACGACGTCAGCCTCTACGCGCACGCCGCCGGCACGGCCGAACAGGCCGCAGCGCAGGCCGAACTGACGCGCCTGCAGGCGGCAAAGGTGCGCCAGGCCAAGACTTGGAACGGCGGACTCGGACCGACGCAGCTGGGGTGGCTGGATCGCACGTGTGGCGAGGCGAAACGCGATGGCCGTCGGGTGATCATCTTTGCGCACCATCCGGTGTTTCCGGACAACGATCACAATCTGTGGAACGCGAGTGCCGTGCTGGCCTTGATCGATCGCCACCCGCAGGTCGTGGCGTGGCTCAACGGGCATAACCACGCCGGGGCGTTCGGCGAGCGGAACGGTGTCCCGTTTCTCACCCTTCGCGGCATGGTGGAGACGGCGGACACGACCGCGTTCGCCACGGCGCGCATTCACGCGGATCGGATTGTCCTTACGGGTCACGGTCGTGAACCCTCGCGCGAGCTGAAATTCCGCGGCTAGGTGGGAATCGGACCCGGGAAGAAACCCCGGCTTTGGTGGCTACGAGCGCCCGCGAGTGGAAACGGACCACTCGCGGGCGCTCGTAGCCACGGGACAATAACCCACCGAACCGTCTCTGCAGGTGCGCGCCCGCAACTATGCGTCCAGCGAGCTAACACCGGGTGACTTGCCGGTGCCGTAGCGGGAGCTTCGTGCTTTCGCAGCGGAAGACGGGAGCTGGAAGCTCCCGCTACTTTTGGGGCGAATCCGACTTTGAGCTGCAACGCGCGCGTCGCGGCCCGCTGGGCCCGGCCCGTTACTTCACCGCGGCCCAGACGCGCTGCACGTCGTCGTTGTCCTCGATTTCCTGCAAAAATTCGCCGACTTCCGCGCGCTGGGTGTCGTCGAGCTCCGGATACATCTTGGCGACGTAGCCCAGTTCGGCGGTCGTGACCGCCCAGCCGTTCTGCTTGAGCCAGGTCGCCACGGAATGAACGGCGGTGCGTTCCGTCAGGAAACGGGCGCCGGCGTGACCGACGGGAATGTCGTCGTTCTGTTCGTGCGAAAGCGCCTCGAACTCGTTGGCGCCCGCTTCGATCGCGGCGGCCTCAAGGTCGGACGCGGCGTCGGTGTGGTGGCCTTCCACGATGCCGACGTGGTCGAAGAGAAACTTGTTGCTGCCGGCGCCGCCGAGCTGGCCCTTCTTGAAGAGGACGCGCAGATCGCTCGAGCTCCGGTTGTGATTGTCGGTCATCACCTCGACAATGACGGGCACCTTGTGCGGCGCGTAGCCTTCGTACACCACGTGCTCGAGTGAGGCGCTTTCGCCGCCGGCACCGGAGCCCTTGGCAATGGCCCGCTGGATGACGTCGCGAGTCACGCTCGCTTTCTTGGCCTTCTCCACCGCGGCAAAGAGCCGGGCATTCGCCTCGAGATCACCGCCGCCCAGTTTGGCGGCGACCGTGATTTCTTTGACGAGCTTCTGGACAACCTGACCCTTCTTCAGGTTGACGATTGCGCGTTTCGCGTGGAGCCATTGACGTCCCATGGGCGCGAGATTGGGAAGCAGCGCGCCGCGGGCAACGCCGAAGTTCGCCGATCAGCTGTTGCAGTCGCCGCTATAGCAAAGCCAGCACATCAGCAGGACGATGACGGAGAATATCGCGACCAGAATCATGTTTAACCAGACAGGGAAAAGGGCGGACTAGGAAAGCTGGAAACAACCAAGCGGGGCGCACGGGCGTGGCCAGACTAAACATCGTCACGATCCGATAAAAGAGCTGGAATATTTTTGAACGTTCCCAGGGATGGCGCTGGAGGAATTCCCTCAGCATCGAGCCCTCTTTGCGGCGTCGGGTTGACCCGATGGCCGAGATCGCGTCCCGTGCCGGGTCGTGTCCCGTCCTCTGCCCACGCTGGTTCATCTCGATGCCGACGCCTTCTTCGTGTCGTGCGAACTCGCGCTGCGGCCGGACTTGCGGGGGACGAAATGCGCGGTGGGCGGACGCGAGCGTGGCATCATTTCCTCGGCCAGCTATGAGGCGCGCGCGTGCGGTGTCTACACGCCGATGCCGACGCAGCGGGCGTTGAAGGTGTGCCCGGATCTGATCCTGTTGCCGCACACATCGGGACTTTACGGGAAGGTGTCCCACCAGATGTTCGACCTGTGCGAAACGCTCACGCCGCTCGTGCAACGCAACTCGATCGACGAAGGCTATCTGGACCTGCAGCCGTGCGGAATGAGGTCGTCGGCCGAGGTCGAAGCGAAGGTGAGGGGACTGCAGCGGCGCCTCTGGGACGAGCTGCACGTGCCCGTCTCCTTCGGCCTCGCGACGAACAAACTCGTGGCGCAAATCGCATCCAAGTTGAGAAAGCCGCGCGGCTTCGTCGTGGTGCCGCCCGGTACCGAGGCGTCATTCCTCGCGCCCTTGTCGATCGGCAAGTTGCCCGGCGTCGGTGCGAAGACCGAGGCCGCGCTGGTGGAGCAGCACGGCATCCGGATGATCGGCGATGTGCGGACGAAGTCGGAGGACGAGCTGAAACGAATCTTCGGCGACAGCTGGCGTGAGATGCTCGCCACGGCGCGCGGCGAAGACGATCGGCCGGTGGAAACGGAGCACGACGACGCCAAGAGCTATTCGCAGCAGGAGACGTTCGGGCGCGACATCGGGGACTTCGCGGAGATTGAGCGCATCGTGAAACGAATGGTCGACGACCTGCTGCCGAAGATTCGCGAGGACCGGAAGCGCGTGCGCACGATGACGGTGAAGGTGCGTTATTCGGATTTCAGCCAGGAGACGCATGGTCGCACTCTGGAAACGGCCACCGACCTCGAGGCGCCGTTCTATCCGCTCGTGGCGCCGCTGTTGCAGGCGGCGTGGAGGAAGCGCCGGCCGCTGCGTCTGGTCAGCGTGCGCTTTTCGTCGGTTGAGGACAGCGCGGTGCAGTTGGAGATGTTCGCCGAGTCCGAGGAAAAACGCCGCCGCCTGGCCGGCGTGCTCGATGCGTTGAACAAGGGCGGACGCACGCCCGTCGTGCAGCACGGGCACCAGCTTGCCAAGCGACGCGCGGGTTCGTAGAAGGACAGCGATTCGTTATGCCGATCTACGAGTACTACTGTCCCGACAATCACACGATCTATCAGTTTTACGCGAAGACCCTCGCGCAGGGTCGGACCACGCCCCGCTGTCCCGACAACCCGAAGTTCCGGCTGAAAAAAGTGCTATCGTCGTTTGCCATCACCACGCGCGGCGGCGGCGAACCGCCGGCGGACGGCCCGGGCGGACCACCGGCCGGCGATGCGGCCGAGGATGCACGGATGGACGCCGCGATGGACGCGATGGAGCAGGAATTCTCGAGCGTCGATGAGAACGATCCGAAGGCCATGGGCCGCGTGATGCGCAAGATGTCCGAACTGACCGGCGAGAAGATGGACGAACAGTTCGAGGAGGTTGTGCGCAAGCTCGAGGAAGGTGCCGATCCGGATTCGCTCGATGACCAGTTGGGCGTCGGCGAAGAAAAGGCCGAGGACTCCGGCGATCCGCTGGGCGGAGGCATCGGCGCCGATCCCGGGATGCCGCCGGCCAAGGGGCCCAGGGATCCCAAGGAGCGGCGGCATCGCTTCAAGGCGCGGCCCGTGGCGCCGCGGCGGGATCCGAAGCTTTACGACTACGAGTAAATTCCCGGGAGCGCAGGCCTCCCGCCGGCAAGGGCTCGGAAGCAGCCGGGACCGCTGCCCTCACGGGGCTGCATTTGTTTTGAACCGAGGGCCGGACTGCGGAGTAGTGGAGCGTGATGTCTTCATCCGATCTCCTTTCACGCGTCGAAGCGGCCAAGCGGGCGGTGCTCGGGCAGACAGAGCTCCTGCACCGGGAGTTCGGTCGCGCCGAGAGCAAATGGAAATACGACGGCAGTCGCGTCACGGCGATCGACGTGGCGATCTCGGAGGGAATCTTCCGCGAACTCGCGGCGCAGTTTCCGCACGATCAGTACTTCAGCGAGGAGCTCAGCGAGACCGGCGCGCCGCTGCCGGTGACGGCGCGCTTTTCCTGGGTGCTCGATCCGATTGATGGCACCAACAACTTCGCGCTCGGCTTCGTGCATTGCGCCATCGCGCTGGCGTTGTGCGAAAACGGCGAACCGGTTTACGGCGTGGTGTACGACCTCAGCCGCAGTAAACTCATGCACGGCGGCCCCGGCTTCGGGATGTTCGACGGCGATCGACCGGCCCGGGTGAGCACCGCGGCCCTGACCAAGGAAACGCTCATCGGCTTTCACAGCCCCTTCGAGAAAAGCCTGCTGCCGATGGCGTCGGGCGTGCTGGGCCAATTCAAGATTCGCGGGCTCGGCAGCGCGACGTTGCACCTGGCCTACGTGGCCGCAGGATTGCTCGACGGCTGCGTCGACTTCAACGTGAAGATCTGGGATCTCGCCGCGGCCATTCCGCTGGTCCGCGCCGCCGGGGGCGAAGTCCATTTTCTGAACGGCGAGCAACTGCCGCTGCGGGTCTTCGATTTGAAGATGAAGCGCATCGTCTACGTCGCGGGCAGCGCCGTGATGTGCGCACGACTGCGGGAGCTGATGAAAATATAATCAACCAACCGCTGTAGCACCACAAAGACCCAGAGGCACAGAGAACTCGTGCTGCCGAAACTCTGCAGGATGATGCCAGTTCTCTCCCCTCGGGGTGAAACCGCTTCGCCTCCGCTTGTCGTCGTCTTCTCCGTGCCTCTGTGACTTTGTGGTTAGAACTCAGCCCCCGGCCTTAGGCCGCTGAATTCTCAAACCTGATACGTCTGTAACGGCACGGGATCGAGCACCCGTGCGGCCGGCATCTGGGTGGCCAGTTGCTGGGCGAACCATGCCCGCGCCGCCGGGTCGCCATGCGTCAGCACCACGCTGCGCGCGGAGGTTTGCACGGCGAATTCCAGCAACTCTTCTCGATCGGCGTGGCCGCTCATCTCGAAGCGTTCGACGTGAGCCTTGACCTTCACCTTCACGTTGGCGGCGGCGAAGAGGAAATCATCGCCCGGCTTCGTCGCGAGCAGCTGGCCGCCGGGAGTGTCGGGATCGCAGTAGCCGACAAATGCGATCGTGTTGCGCGCGTGGCCCAGCAGGCCCGAGGCAAACGCGTAGCTCGGCGTGCGCTCGACCATCATGCCGGAACTCACGATGTAGATCGCATTCTGTTTCTGGTCCTCGCCGGTCGCGATCTTGCGCGGGGTCGGCTTCACCTTGAGGTCCTTCAAAATATTCCGGTTGAACTGCACGTGCTTCGTCTTGCGCGCAATGTCGTCGAAGTAGTCCGCCAAATCCACGCCCAGTCCGCCGGTGTAGATCGGGCACTCCACGAGCCGGCCGAACTTGCGCGCGTCGTGCAGCACGCTGAACAACTCCTGCATGCGGCCGAGGGCAAAAACCGGAATGAGATAGGAGCCGCCGCGCTGGATCGTGTCGTTGATCGAGGAGATCAACCGGGCCACTTCGTTGACGCGTTCCTTGCCGAGCGGGCGTTCGGTGGTTCCCCGGGTGGTTTCCATGACCAGCGTGTCGAAATGCCCGGCCGGAAACTTGGCGCCAGGCAGCGTGCGCTGGTTCTCAAACAATACGTCTCCGGTGAAGAAGATGGCGCGATGCTTGTGGTGAATCTCGACGGCCGCGGCGCCCGCGACGTGTCCCGCCGGGTGGAAAATGACTTCGATCTCGTCCTTGGCTCCGCGGAAATGCTTCGCGTGACCAAACGGCAACCCGACGAGGCGCTTGCCGCAGCGGTCGATGTCGTCGTGGGTGAAAAGCGGGTAATCGGGGATGTTATCCTCTTCCTTCTGCCGGAGCATCACGTTCGCCGAATTGTGCAGCATGCGTTCGACGAGCATCCGGCTCGATGTCGTCATGATGACGGGCGCGTTGGGGTGTTCGCGCATCACCACGGGCAGGCTGCCGATGTGATCGAGGTGGCAGTGCGTGATGATGATCAGGTCGAGCGTCACCCCACGCAGGGCCTTCAAGTCCGGCGTGGCCACTCGGCCGACCCGCTTCGGATGCAGTCCGCAATCGAGCAAAATGTTGAGGTCGCCGAGCTGAATGAACAGCGAATTGGCGCCGATGCCGCCATCGCGGTTCAGGTCTGTTAGCTTCATGAACGGGCAGAAAGAACAAATATGCCGGCCGAGAACGAGAACGAAAATCAGGCGCGCGGCACGGTCATGTCGAACGGTGGCAGAATCACATGAATCTGCCGGCCTTGATCGTCGACGCCGTGAAAGCTCCCGTGCGCCGCGGCGTCGATGCCGGTCACGTGATAACTGTTGTACGAAAACTGTTCGCCGGGCGCGAGGCGCGGAGTTTCACCGACGATCTTGTCACCTTCGATCACCAGCTGCGTGCCGTCCGCGTGCTGCACGACCCACTTCCGGCCGAGCAGGGTGATTGTGTGCTCGGAGCCGTTGTGGATGGTGATGAAGTAAACGAAGGCGTGCGGTTTGTCCGCAGGCAGGCTCACCCCGCCATGGTGGTAGCAGAGTTTGTCGAGGCTGGCCGTCAGGCCGGGCAATTCACGCGAGCGGGACACGGCGAGAAACAGACCCGGGAATCCGCGAACAGCAAGAGGCTTGTGCACGCGGGCCGGGACGACGAGCGGCGGAAAGTTTCACGCTTGCTGCGCATCGCGGGGCGAAACAGAAATCGCGCCGCATGGCCAAACTCGCCCTTCTCTCCGTTTCGGACAAACGCGGTCTCGTCGAATTCGCCACCGCCCTCGTGCGGCAGCACGGCTACACGCTGCTCTCGACGGGCGGCACCGCCAAGCTACTTGCGGAAAAGGGACTGCCGGTGACGGAAGTGAGCCGGCACACCGGCTTCCCGGAAATCATGGAAGGCCGCGTGAAGACGCTGCACCCGAAGATTCACGGCGGACTGCTCTGCCGGCGCGACAAGCCGGACCACCTGGCGCAGGCGCAGAAGAACGACATCGCGCTGATCGATCTCGTGGTGGTGAATCTGTATCCATTCGAACAGACGGTCGCGCGCGCCGACGTGCATTTCGAGGAGGCGATCGAGAACATCGACATCGGCGGTCCGTCGATGCTGCGCAGCGCGGCGAAGAATCACGAGAGCGTGACGGTCGTGTGCGACCCGGCCGACTATGATGCGGTGATCGCCGCGTTCGCGACGGAGTCCACGCAGCCCGAGACGCTCGCCGAGCTGCGCCGCAAGCTGGCGCTGAAGGTCTTTCAGCGCACTGCGACCTACGACGCCGCGATTGCGCGTTACCTCGAGAGCCAGGCGGCGGGCCCGGATCTCGAGGCGTTGAGCGGGTTTCCCGCGACGCTCACGCTGTCGTGGAAGAAGGCGCAGGCGCTGCGTTACGGCGAGAATCCGCACCAGAAGGCGGCGCTGTACGGCACCTTCCACGACCACTTCACGCAGCTGCAGGGCAAGGAGCTTTCGTATAACAACATTCTGGATATCACCGCGGCGACGTACCTGATCGGCGAGTTCGAGCGTCCGACCGTTGCGATCCTCAAGCACACAAATCCGTGTGGTGTGGGCAGCGCGGATACGTTGATGGACGCCTGGGAAAAAGCCTACGCGACCGATCGCCAGGCGCCGTTCGGCGGCATCATCGTCGTCAACCAGACGCTCGACGCCGCGCTCGCCAAGGCCATCGCGGAGATTTTTACCGAGGTGATCATCGCGCCGCGCTTCCACGACGAAGCCATGGCGATCCTTTCCAAGAAGAAGAACCTGCGCCTCATGATCGCCAAGGGCGGGATCGGGGCGGATGCGCTGCAGGAGATTCGTTCCGTCGTGGGCGGCGTGCTCGTGCAGGATCGCGATCGCACGCTCGGGGAGGTGCGCGAATTCAAGGTGGTCACGAAACGGCAGCCGACACCGGACGAGTGGGCCGCGCTGATGTTCGGCTGGAAAGTCGGCAAGCACGTCAAATCGAACTCCATCGTTTACTGCCGCGGCGAGCAGACGCTCGGCGTGGGTGCCGGCCAGATGGCGCGCGTCGACAGCTCCCGCATCGCGGTCTGGAAGGCGGGCGAGGCCGGGCTCGATCTGCGCGGCTCGGTGGTGGCGAGCGAAGCGCTGTTCCCGTTCCCCGACGGCCTGATCGCTGCCGCTGATGCCGGGGCGACCGCGGCGATTCAACCGGGAGGTGCTATACGCGATGCGGAGGTGATCGCGGCGGCTGACGAGCGCGGGCTTGCGATGGTGTTCACCGCCAGCCGACACTTCAAACACTGACGAACCGCCCGGGGTTATTCCGGTCGAAGCCGCCATCATCCCCATGAAACGCCTCGCCCTCCTGCTGCTCGCTGCGTCGCTGGCTCTCGCCGGCTGTTACACGAATCCGGTCACCGGCCGCAAATCGCTCGTGCTCCTCTCCCAGGGTGAGGAACTCACGCTCGGGGCGCAGTCGTTCCAGCAGATTCGTGAAAAGGAAAAAGTCTCGGCCGACCCGGCGAGCAACGCGCGCGTGACCCGCATCGGCCAGCGCATCGCGAAAGCGGTCGGCAACGAGTTGCCCGATGCAAAGTGGGAGTTTGTCGTCTTCGATTCGAACCAGCTCAATGCATTCGCGCTGCCCGGCGGCAAGGTCGGTGTCTACACCGGCCTGATCAAGCTGGCAGAGAACGACTCGGAACTGGCGATCGTGATGGGGCATGAGATCGGTCACGTGATCGCCCGCCACGGCGCGGAGCGCATGTCCGAGGCGATGGTGATCTCGGGCGTCGGTGCGCTGGGCGCAGCGGCGGTGGAAGCCAAGACCGGCGACGCGGCCACGCGCCAGACCTTCGAGCTCGCGTACGGCGGACTGACCACGATCGGCCGCGTGCTGCCGCACTCTCGCGGCAATGAGAGCGAGGCCGATCGGATGGGCGCGATCTACGCGGCACGGGCCGGTTACGATCCCCGGGCGTCGATTACGTTCTGGCAGAAAATGATGGCACAAAAACAGGCCGCGGGCGGCGCAGCCTCGGAGGGCAAGCTGGGCGCGTTGCTTTCGACGCATCCCGCGGACACGACCCGCATCGCCGACCTTAAGGCACTCATGCCGTCAGTACTGCCGACCTACGAGCAGAACAAGGGCAAGTTCAACGATTGAATCCGGTGTGACGTTCCAGGCGCGTGCGTCGATTTGCCGTAACATTTCCGGTTGGCGCACGGCGCTGAATTGTCCCACGTTCACCGGATGTTCGATCCCGTTGAAAAGCTGAAGGAGTTCATCCGCCATCCCAGCGTCTCGACCGACCCCAAGTTCCGCGAGGGAATGAAGGGTGCCCAGGAGTTTGTCTCGAGCCTGCTGCGCTCCCTGGGCTTTTCCGTCGATGTGGTGGCGACGAAACTCCATCCGATTATTTTCGCGCAACGCGCGGGCGAGAAGCACTGGCCGCATCTGCTGATCTACGGTCATTACGACGTGCAGCCGGCCGACCCGCTCGCGCTATGGAAGACACCGGCTTTCGAACCGACCGTGATCGGGAATCGGATCTACGGCCGCGGCGCGGCGGACAACAAGGGACCCTTGCTCACGAACATCGCGGCGGTCGCCCAGGCGCTCGAGGACAATCCCAAGCTGCCGCTCCGGATCACGTTTCTCGTCGAGGGCGAGGAGGAGATGGGCAGCCCGAGTTTTCCGAAATTCCTCGAAGCGTACGCCGACAAGTTGAAGGAGGCGGATTTCGTGTATCTCTCCGACACGGCGCTGCCCAATGAGAATCAGGTCGTGCTGACCTCTGGTCTGCGCGGTCTGGCGCTGCTCGACGTGCATGTGACCGGACCCAATGGCGACCTGCATTCCGGCCTGCATGGGGGCGTGCTGCTCAACCCCATCCAGGCGCTCGCAGAAATTCTTGCGACGCTGCACACGCCGGAAGGGCGCGTGAACGTGCCGGGGTTTTACGACGATGTGCTCGACGTGCATCCGTGGGAACGCGACGAATTGAAGAAGCTCGGGGCCGACGAGAAGGCGTACGCCCAGTTCCTCGGCATCGATACCTTCTACACGACGCCCGGCTTCTCGCCGTTTGAATCAGTGCGTTTCCAGCCCACGCTCGAATTCAACGGCATTGGCGGCGGCTACCAGGGAGAAGGCACGAAGACCGTGATTCCGAGCAAGGCGTTCGCGAAGATCAGCTGCCGGCTCGTGCCGAATCAGCAGCCCGACGTGATCAAGCAGCGCGTGATGGACGCCATTCGCGCCCGCGCGCCGAAGGGCGTGAAGGTCGACTTTGTCGATCAGCACAAAGGCGACCCCTACGTCGTTGTGCCCCCCGGCCGCTCCAATACGCCGACCGATCAGTCTCCGGTCCTTGCGCGCGCCTTCCGCGCGGCGGAGCAGGCTGTAACCGAAGTGTGGGGACGCCCGCCGATCTATTTGCGCGAGGGCGGCAGCGTGCCGATCATTGCCGACATCAAGCGCAAGACCGGGCTCGATTCCGTGATGTTCGGATTGTTCCTCCCCGAGGACAATCTGCACGCGCCAAACGAAAGCTTTAATCTCGATGTGATGAAGAAAGGGATCGAGACCACGCGCCGCATGCTCGTGACCCTGGCGAAAGGGTAGGAGGGCTGGCGCGACTGCGCGGATGGACGCAAAAAAACGCCCCGGAAAATCCGGGGCGTTTTTGTATCCGTAAACTGGTTGCCGGCGATTTAGCTCAGAGCGGCAGAGGCGCGGCGCCTGCGGCGGCGGGCATCGGGCTGGTGCCGCCAGCGGGATTCACGACGACGAGGTCGACGCGGCGATCCTTCTCCATCGTCGAGGCGTCGGCATTCTTCGAAGCCTCGAGGCTGCCCTTGGAGAGCGTCTCGAGCTTGTCCGGCGACACGCCGATCGACTGGAGATATTTCTTCACCGCGTTGGCGCGACGATCACCGAGGCCGAGGTTGTACTCGGCGGTACCGCGCCAGTCGCAGTGGCCTTCGAGGAGAATCTTGTGCGTCGGATTCGTTTCCAGATACGCCTTGGCGGCCTTCAGCTTCTCGCGCTCGGCCGGCTTGATGGCGAAGCTGTCGAAGTCGAAGTACACCGTGGAGCCCTGCAGGGCGGTGCGATTCTGGTTGTTGATGTCGAAACCATTGCCGCGGTCGACGAGTCCGGCTGCGTTGGCCCCGAAGGAAGCGTCGACGGGGGCCGTGTTGATGCTCTGGCCGCCCGGCGTCTGCCCCAACAAGGTCTGGCCCGGGTCGGGCCGGCTCGGCTTTTTGGTGCAGCCCGCGAGCACGAACGCGGCACTGGCGACGGCGAGGCAAAGTTTGATCGAGGCAAGTTTCATGAGAAGGGAAAGAAATCTAGGGCGCTGGAGCAGAGCTATTGGGAAACGCGCCGGTTGCCGCAAGGCTTTTAGCACTGCGTTCAGACAGTCTTCTTGGGTTCGATCAACCCGACTTCCAACGCGTAACGCGTGAGGCTGGCGACGTCGTGCAGATTGAGTTTCCGCATCAGATTGGTCCGGTGGTTGTCGACGGTCTTCACGCTGATGCCGAGCTTGGCGGCGATTTCCTTCGTGCTGTGACTCTCGGCCACGAGCTGCAGAATTTCGCGTTCGCGATCCGTGAGGAAATCCGGGGCGTTGCTGGTCGCGGGATTGGCGACGACATTGCGGAGGAGGGCGGCGACCGCCGGACCGAAGTAGGTCCCGCCGTTCGCCACGGTCTCGAGGCCCTTCTTGAATTCGAACAGCCCGGCCGTCTTTTCGACGAAGCCGTGGGCCCCCGCCTCGAGCATTTCGCGCACGAGGACAGGATTCTCATGACCGGAAAACACCAGCACGCGCATCTGCGGGAGCTTCTTGCTCACCCGGCGCAGAATATCGACGCCGTTGAGGCCGGGCAGCTTCGCGTCGAGGACGCATACGTCGGGACTCGTGTCCAAACAGAGCTGCAGGGCGGTCTGACCGTCTCCTGCCTCGCCGACCAATTGATAGTTCGCGTCGAGTCGGAGGATTTCCACCAACATTTCACGAATCGCGGTTTGATCTTCGATAATGACGAGGCGTTTCATAGAATAATGAGGTGGAGGGCCTTGAATGGTGGGTCGACCGGGATTCGAACCCGGAACCAACGACTTAAAAGGACGCTGCTCTACCGTTGAGCTATCGACCCCCACACCAAGGAGGGCCGAAAATGGGTTTTTGCGCCGCAGGTTTGCAAGAAATTTCTCCCCGGTGAAATATGCGTGGCCATTGACCGCGGACCACTACGTGGTATCCACGCGCCTTTGGGAGCAGATCGTGGGAACAATTCAAAACTATAGTCATCAGAGCGAGGCAGAACGTATGTCCGCCAAGGCTCAAGAAGTTGCCCTCGACCGTTTGCTCGTTGATCGCTTCAAGGGAGGCGATCAGTCGGCATTTGACGAAATGGTGTCCCGTTACTGGGACCGCATCTATTCCATGGTGCATCAGCTGCTGAGAAATCAGCAGGATGCCGAGGAGGTGACTCAGGATGCCTTCATCCGCGCCCACCGCGGCCTGGCTAATTTCCGTGGCGACTCGGCTTTCTCGACGTGGCTCTACCAGATTGCCACGAACCTCGCGCGCAACCGCTACTGGTACTGGTGGCGGCGCAAGCGCGATCAATCCGTTTCCATTGATGCCCCCGTGAGCGCGGACAATGACATGACGCTTGCCGATGTAATTCCCGCCGAGGTGGAGTCGCCGGACGATATCACTGTGACGCAGGAGTTCGTCGCCCGCATCGGCAAAGGGATGGAACGCCTTTCAGCCAAGCACCGCGAGATACTCGTCTTGCGCAACGTCAAGAACATGTCCTACGAGGAGATCGCCGCCATCCTAGGCATCTCTGTCGGGACGGTAAAAAGCCGGATTGCCCGCGCACGCGAAAGCCTGCGCTCCAAGCTCGGAGAGGACTTCAAATGAAAGACTCAGAGTTCATCGAACTACTCAACCTCTACCTGGACCACGAGATTTCCGCAGCCGATTCGGCGCGGCTCGAGGCAGAGGTTCAAACCAACCCCGCCCGGCGCCGCGTTTACCAGCAGTACTGCCGCATGCAGAAGGCCTGCAAGCTGGTCGCAGCCGACTTTGAAACCACCGCGGATCGGCCTGAGGTCGCCCCGCCCACGAAAGTCGTGGCGTTTGATCCCGACGCACTTGCGCCCGCTGCGGCCCGTCGCCGTCGCGTGAATAACTTCTACACAGTCGGCACGCTGGTCGCGGCCGCGGCATGTGTCGCCATCGTTTTCATCGGTCGCAATCGGCAGGCGGCCACTGCCGAGCTGTCTACCGCTGCCGCTCCGACCGTCGCCCAAGTTGCCGCTCCCGCCACTCCGACGATCAGCCTGTCTACGGCCAACCCGGCGGGCAATTCAGGTGCGCTGAAAGTCCTGGTGGCCGCACCGGGCCGCGCGTCAACCCGGCTGGTGGCCGATCCGCTCTTCCTCACGGGCAGCTCACGGGCAGAAGCCGTCTATGCGGCGGCTGTGCAGCAGGCTAACGACCAGCTGGCCTGGCTTGAAGGTGTTCAACTCTCACCGCTGCAGACCCGACAGGTCGGCGCCGATGACCTGCAGTTCGTCTCGACGCTCCGCCCCGAAGGTCGAGCCTTGGGCCAGCGGCCCTCGAACGCCGCCCGGTCCGCCCAGGCCGAGGAGATGGTTACGTTCCAATTCATGAAATAAAGGCTGCCCGGACAATCTTGGCGGCGCGTCACTGCGCCGCCTTTTTTGTGCCCGCACGGGAGGCAGGAACGTAGGACGGCCTCGTCGATGCGGACGGTTGAACTAGCCGCGGCAATGTCGCCAGACATCGGATACAGCGGCCGTCGGTGCCTCGGGCGCGTAACGCTGGAGCGAACACTAGCCGTTTAATGCTTTCTTGATGAGTGCCTCAGTCGAGGCGTCGGCTCCGAGTGCGAGCGCGGCCCGGCGGACAGCCTGGTCGGCATCGGCGGCCTTGTAGCCGAGAGCTCCAAGCGCGGCGACGGCATCGCGGTGGCTGTTGGCGCCGGGGCGGACCGTTTCGCCGGAATCGGAGGCGGACGCCGGGCTGTCGGAACCACCCACCTTTGCTTTCAATTCAACGACGAGGCGCTCCGCGGTCTTCTTGCCGATGCCCGGACATTTCGCGAGCGTGCCGATGTCGCCGAGCCGAATGGCGCTTTCGAGCGAGGGCAGGGAAAGCCGGCTCATGATGGTGAGCGCGAGCTTGGGGCCCACGCCCGTGACATTTTCGATCATCAGGCGGAAGAAATCGCGCTCCGCCGGCAGCGCGAAGCCATACATCGTCTGCGCATCCTCGCGATAAATCACCAGCGTGTGCAATTTGACGGTTGCGCCCGGTGACGGTAGTCGCTCCGCCGTCGTCACGGGCACGTGCACCTCGTAACCAAAACCGTTCAGCTCGACGATGGCGTGCAGCGGAGTCGACGACGTAAGCGTGCCTTGAATCGAGGTGATCATGGGCCAAGTACCGGCGAGCCGGGAGAGGGGAGCGAGCCGAAAGGAAACGTCCGCAGCGCGCCTTTGCCACGCGCGTGCGGAACCGTTACTTCAAGCCCAGGACGTCCTGCATGTCGTACACTCCGGCGGGTTGATGCACGACCCATTGGGCCGCGCGCAACGCCCCGCGCGCAAAGATGCCGCGATCGCTGGCCTTGTGGGTCAGTTCGACGCGTTCACCAAGCGCCGCAAACATCACGGTGTGATCGCCCACGACGTCGCCGCCGCGGAGCGCGTGCATGCCCACCTCGGTCGGCGTCCGTTCGCCCGTGATGCCTTCGCGACCGTGACGCAGCGCACTCGCGTTGAGCTTACGTTCCTCGAGAATGATCTCCAGCAGCCGCGCCGCGGTGCCACTCGGTGCGTCCTTCTTGAAACGATGGTGCATCTCGATCACCTCGGCGTCGTAGTCCGAGCCGAGCACCGCGGCCGCGCGCCGGGTCAGGGCGAACAGCAGATTCACGCCGACGGAAAAATTACCCGCCCATACGCACGGCACCTGGCCGGCGAGGGCCAGCAGCGCCTTCTTTTCGGCGGCCGCATGGCCGGTGGTGCCGAGCACGACCGGCTTTTTCTGTGCGACCGCCAACTCGAGGATTGAGCGGGTGGCCGCGTGCGAACTGAAGTCGACCACGACGTCGCAACGAGCCAGGCCCGCCGCCGCGTCGTCGCCGACGTCAATGGCCGCGCCGACGACGAGATTCATTTCGCGCGCCGCACTTGCGACCGCCTGGCCCATGCGCCCCCGGGCGCCGTTGATGAGAATGCTGAGTGACATGGCGGAAAATCAGTCCAGGGCGGCGAGCACCTTTTCCAGGGCCTTCGCACTGGCGGGCGCCATCTCGCATAGTGGAGAGCGCACATCGCCGGTCGTGATCACGCCGGCCCGCACGAGCGCGGCCTTGATCGGGACCGGGTTCGGCTCGATGAACAATGTCTTGAAAGCTGGATACAGCCGGCGGTGGATCTTCGCGGCGCGCGCGAAATCATTGTCGAGCGCGAGTCGGACCATCTGGCCGATTTCCCGCGCGAACAGATTCGAGGCCACGCTGATCACGCCCTCGGCGCCGACCGAGATGAAGGGGAGGGTGAGTGAGTCGTCGCCGCTGAGGACCGCGATGTCCTTGCCGAGCGCCTGCTTAATCTGATCAACGCGATCAACGCTGCCGCCGGCCTCCTTGATCCACGCGACGTGCTTGTACTTCGCGCGCAGTCGGACAATGACGTCGACACTGATCTCGATCCCGCAACGACCGGGGATCGAGTACAGGATGATCGGCTTGTCGGTCGCATCGGCGATGGCGGAGAAGTGGCGAAAGAGACCTTCCTGGCTCGGCTTGTTGTAATACGGCGCGACCACGAGCATCGCATCGGCACCGGCGTCGTGTGAAAGTTTGGTAAGTTCGATCGCCTCGTGCGTGGAGTTGGATCCCGTGCCAGCAATGACAGGCACGCGGCCGCGCGCCTCCGCGATCACGAACTTGATCACGTCCATGTGCTCCTCGTAACCCAGTGTGGGCGACTCGCCTGTCGTGCCCACCGGCACGAGTCCATCGATGCCTCCCTTGATCTGATACGCGACGAGATTTTTAAGATCTGTATACGAAATCTGACCGTCGCGAAACGGTGTAACGAGCGCTGTGATGGTGCCGGTGAGAGGGCGGAGTTTCATGAAATCGGGCAATGAAGCCTTGCCGAACTGACGACGGCGAAATAAAGAATCGCAACGCTTTTTTGCCCATGTCGACCACTGCCACCGTCACACCGCACACGGAAATGTTCAACGACCTGCTCAAGCTCGCCGTGGACAGCGGCGTGAGCGACGTGATCATCAAGTCCAACAAGCCCGGTTACGTGCGCATTGCGGGCAAGCTCAAGGCCGTGGACATGGATCCGATTTTGTGCCCCGAGGCGGAAGCCTGGGTGTGCGAACACGTGCCGCGGATTTTCCGTTCGAAGTGGGACGATGAGGGCCAGGTGGATTTCGCGTACGCGGCCGAGGGCATCGGACGTTTTCGTGTGAACGCGTTTCACCAACGCGGCCTCGTGAGCATCGTGCTGCGTCACATCAAGAGCACCGTCCCGACCTTCGAGCAGTTGGGCCTCGGCGAGACCGCGCCCGCTCTGATGAAACTGGCCGAAGCCAAGGATGGCATTCTGCTCGTGTGCGGTGCGACGGGCTCAGGCAAGAGCTCGACGATGGCGGCGATGCTGAACTGGATCAATCAGACGATGGACAAGCACATCGTGACGATCGAGGACCCCATCGAGTACACGTTTCAGGACGACAAATCCCTGTTTCAACAGCGCGAGATCGGCCTTGATGTCCCGAACTTCGAGTTGGCGATCAAGTCGGTGCTCCGCCAGAATCCGGACATCATTCTCATCGGCGAAATGCGCGATCGCGAAACGTTCGAGACGGCGATCAGCGCCGCGGAAACGGGCCATCTGGTGTTCTCCACGATGCACGCCGCAACGGTCGCGCAGTCATTGACGCGTTTGTTTGAATTCTTTCCCGCCGAGGAACTCGTCACCGCCCGTCGCGCCATCGCCGGCTCGCTGCGCGGCTTCATCTGTCAGAAACTCATTCCGACGATCGAGGGCAACGGCCGCATCCCGGCGAACGAGATTCTTCATGCCGACGCGACGGTCAAAAATCTGATCCTCGAGGGGCAGAACGAGCGGATTCAATCGTTGCTTGAGAGCAATGCCGACACCGCGACGTTTGCCTTCAACCGCGACATCTACCGCCTCATCAAGGCGGGGCGCATCAGCAAGCAGGACGGCCTGAAGTTCTCCCCGAACCCGCAGCAGCTGGAAATGAATCTGAAGGGGATCTTCATCAAGTCGTGAACCGTCGGGGCCGCAGTTGGAGCGCACTCGCGGCAAGCCTGGTGCTCGCCGCAGTGCTTCCTTCGCAGGCGGCGGAAGCAAATGCCGGGCCGACGGCAAAGCCGTCACCCGAGCCCGACGCGTTGACGCGAGCGCAGCGTGATTTCGACACCATCAAGGCGACGCGTAATGGCACGCTCCTGCCGGCGCGTCCCGATGTGCCCCGGGTCGCGGTCCCCGAGTGGCAGGGCGTGCCGGCACCCACGCCATCTATCCCGTTGAAATCGCCTGCGTCGGAGGCGAAGTCGCCCACGTGGCTCATCGACGCGATGAAAAAAGAGACCGCTTCCAGCGAATCGCGTACGACTGGCAGCGACGAACGCGGGCGGGACCCGCGTTTGTCGACGAACGCTGGCTCATCTGAAAAGGAATTGTCAGCGGCTGCACGGACCAACGAACCTGATTCGCGGGAAACGCGCGAACGCAACGACCGCTCTGCTTCGGTTCGAGTCGTCAATCCGCTCGAGCGCTATCTCGGCGATTGGATGACACCGCAGGATTATGCGTTGCTGAAGCCCGGCCTCGCCGAGTCCCTCGGCGAACGGACCGACGTGAAACGGGAAACGACTGCGTTCGACGCCACCACCATCGCCGGCGGACTCGCCGGCATCGCGGGTGGGGCGAGTCCCGCCTCGCCGCTGTCTGTTCCCGGCGGCAGTTCCGCTCCGCTGGCGCGCGAAAATCCGTATCTGCAATCGCTGGTCACGCCGCCGGTCATCACGATTGCCCCACCGCCGCGGGCTCCCTCGCCAGCGCCTGTTTTTGCGCCTCCGGCAACGCTGGGAACACCAGCGGTGAACGCGCCGTCGCCCGCTCGAATTCCCGACTTCGCCCGACCGGCGAACGACGAAAAGTATTTCAAGCAGCTCAAACGCTTTTAGGGCTTGGATTTGGCAGGGGCGGGCGCTTGTGTCGCGTGTTTCAACCATGGCACTGGCACTTTTATTCGCAGGACAGGGCGCCCAAAAAGTGGGGATGGGGCGCTCGCTTTGTGAGGGTTCGGCTGCGGCTCGCGCGCTTTACGATGAGGCGAACGCGGTGCTGGGCTGGGACTTGAAGAAGTTGAGTTTCGAAGGGCCGGAAGCTGACCTGACGCAGACGAAGTCCTGCCAACCGGCGCTTTTCGTGCATGGACTGGCGTTGCTCGCGGCCCTGCGGGAGGCGGGCAAACCGGGTGCGGGCGAGCCCGCGTATGCGTTGGGGCTGAGTCTGGGCGAAGTGACGGCCTATTGCGCGGCCGGCGTATTCGATTTTGCCACCGGTCTTCGCATCGTCGCGGAGCGCGGGCGGCTGATGCAGCAGGCCTGCGAACAAACCACCGGCGGGATGGCCGCGATCATCGGTGAAGACCGCGCCAAGGTGCAGGAACTCTGTCGTGACTTCGACATCGAGGCGGCGAATTTCAATGCGCCCGGGCAGATCATCGTTTCGGGTGAGAAATCCAAGGTCGCCGCCGCCGTGGCCGCCGCGAAGGATCGGGGCATCAAGAAGGTGATGCCGCTGAATGTCGCGGGCGCCTATCACTCCCGCCTGATGGAGCCGGCCCGCGCCGCGTTTGCGGCGTTTCTCGAGGGCGTGACGTTTTCTGCGCCGCGCTTCACGGTGTTCACGAACACCACCGGCCAGGCCGTGCACGAACCTGCGGCCATCAAGGCGGCGCTGGTGAAACAAGTCGTGTCGTCTGTCCTCTGGGAAGACTGCATGCGGGCCGCGTCGGCCGCCGGCGCGAACGAATTTTGGGAACTGGGGCCGGGTGGGGTACTCAGTGGACTCGCGCGCCGCACCGAAAAATCCTGGAACGTGAAAAGCTTTTCCGAATTGGCCGACCTGACCGCAGCCTGAACCGATGCCCGTTAAATACACCCGCAATTTCTGCATCATTGCCCATGTTGATCATGGGAAGACGACCCTGTCCGATCGGCTCCTGGAGTACACGAACACCGTCTCGCAACGCGTGATGACGGACCAGCATCTCGACTCCATGGATCTGGAGAAGGAGCGCGGCATCACGATCAAGTCGCATCCGGTGACGATGCACTATCCGGCAAAGGACGGTCACATCTACAAACTCAACTTGATGGATACGCCGGGCCATGTGGACTTCTCGTACGAGGTGTCGCGCAGCCTCGCGGCGTGCGAAGGAGCCGTGCTGCTCATCGACGCGGCGCAGGGCGTCGAGGCGCAGACCGTCGCAAACGCCCACCTGGCGTTTGGCCAGAAGCTCAAGGTCATCCCGGTCATCAACAAGATCGACCTGCCCAGTGCGAACCTCGAACTCTGCACGAAACAGCTTGAGGACATTCTCACGATTCCGGCGGAGGAGGCGATTCTCGCCAGCGGCAAGTCCGGCATCGGCATCGTCGACATTCTCGAAGCCGTCGTGGCCCGGGTGCCGCCGCCGCGCTGGACGGAATACCCGCAGACTCGCGCGCTGGTGTTCGATTCGTTGTACGACTCGTATCGCGGCGTAATCGCGTACATCCGGGTGTTTTCCGGTGCCGTCAAGGCCGGCGACATGATGCTGCTGATGAGCAACGGCATCAAATCCGAGATCAAGGAAGTCGGCGTGTTCACGCCGAAGATGGAAAAGACCGCGGGCCTCAAGGCCGGCGACGTCGGCTACATCGTTTCCAACATCAAGACGACCGCCGACATCAAGACCGGCGACACCATCACGCTCGCGAACAAGCCGGCCACCGAAATGCTCGAGGGCTACAAGGAGGTTCGGCCGCTGGTTTTTTGCGGCTTGTATCCGCTCGAGAGTGACGACTACGAGAAGCTCAAGGCGGCGCTCGGCCGGCTGCGACTGAACGACTCGGCGTTCGTCTATGCTTCCGAAAGCTCGCTCGCGCTGGGCTTCGGTTTCCGCTGCGGCTTCCTCGGCCTCCTGCACATGGAGATCATCCAGGAGCGCATTCGCCGGGAGCACGACGTGGAGATCATTTCCACGTACCCGAGCGTCATCTATCACATCATCAAGCACGGCGGCGAAAAGATCGATGTCGACAACCCGGTGAACCTTCCGGATCCGGGCACGATTCTCGAGATTCGCGAACCCACGATTCGCGCCTCGATCATCATTCCCAACGATTCGATGGGCGACATTCTCGCGCTGATCATGGAAAAGCGCGGCGTGTGCGAGCACACGGACACGCTCGACATGAATCGCGTCATGCTGCGCTGCGTCCTGCCGCTCAATGAAATCCTGGTCGATTTCAACGATCGCCTGAAGAGTGTCACGCACGGTTACGGCTCGATGGATTACGAGCTGGGCGAGTACATTGCGTCCGATCTGGTGAAGATGGACATCATGATCAACGGCGACCCGGTCGATGCCTTTGCATGCATCGTGCACCGGGAGAAGGCCGAAGGCAAAGGTCGGCAGCTCTGCGAAAAACTCGCCGAGATCATCCCGCCGCAGATGTTCAAGGTCGCAATCCAGGCCGCCATTGGCGGAAAGATCATCGCCCGCGACAACGTGCGCGAGATGCGCAAGGACGTCACCGCGAAGTGCTACGGCGGCGACATCAGCCGCAAGCGCAAGCTCCTCGACAAACAGAAAGAGGGCAAAAAGAAGATGAAGCAGATCGGCAAGGTCTCGATCCCGCCCGACGCCTTCATCAAGGTGCTGCAGAACAACTGATCTCAGGAACCCAACGCCGCCTCCCATGTTCAGCTTCTTCGCTTCGCAGGAAAAGAAAATGCGCGAGAATGCCGGCAACTGGCTCGAGCTCGCGGACAAGGTTTACCATTATCGGCGCGATGTCCTGACTCCGGCTCAGGTCGGCGAACTGCAGTCCTGCAGCGCTGAGCTCAAGGAGATGCTGCGCGAGCGCGCCGGTCCCGAAAAATTGAAGCTCGGGATCGTGCGCGTCGAAGACGTGCTCCGACGGACGGGAGGAGCGATTTACCCGAAGACCGCCCTGATTGAGAACATCGAGTTCTTCCTGGTCGCAGCGATCGTGATTCTAGGTATTCGCACGTATTTCGTGCAGCCCTTCAAGATTCCGACCAACTCAATGTGGCCGACTTACAACGGCATGACGCCGGAGGTTTTCAAGAGTCCGGCCGAGGAGCCGGGCAAACTGGCGGTGGCGGCACGACTGGTGGCTTTTGGCGCTTGGCCGCACCGGGTCGACGCTCCGGCTGACGGCGAAATTCTGGTGCCAGTGGGCGGCGAGGCTCGCAGTATCATCAACTGCAAAGTGGTGTCCGGGCGCTCATGGCTCGTGCTGCCGACTCAGCTTCGTGAATACACGCTGCTGGTGGGCGAGAAGGAAGTGAAGATTCGCGTGCCGATGGATTTCGACTTCGACTGGGCAGTGTACGATGCGTTTTTCGGACAACCGAACCGGCCGTATTCCGGGCAGGCTTTGTTGACCGAACTGCAGCGCCGCGTGAACGCCGGTGAGTTTGAGGAGCGGACCGTGAACGGCCAGCGGCTGAAATGCGTGCGCACCGGCCGCAAAGTCCGGGCTGGGGAACGGGCATTTTCGTTCGATGAACTGACGGGCGACCAACTTTTCGTGGATCGGATCAGTTATCATTTCATCCGTCCGAACGTCGGCAGCGGTTTCGTTTTTCGCACCGGCAACATTCCTGACATCGCGAACCAGGCCGGCGATCAGTATTACATCAAGCGGCTCGCCGGCGTGCCGGGTGACAAGCTGCAGATCCAGGATTCGACCCTCATGCGCAACGGCGCCCCGATCACGGGCTCGACGGCGTTTGCGTCAAACAGCAGCCGGACCGATCGCTATGCCGGTTATCAGGCCATCGGTCTGCTTTCTCCGGGACGCACCGTGGCCGTGGAGAAAGATCGTTATTTCGCGCTCGGAGATAATTCCGGCAACAGTCAGGACAGTCGTTACTGGGGTTTCGTCCCGGCCAAGGACGTCGTGGGGCGTCCCATCATGGTTTATTATCCGTTCAACCGCCACTGGGGTCCTGCCCGCTGAGCCTCCGTGCCGTACGGCACAAGGCAGATTATGTTAAGTTGAGGAATTCATCGCTCATGACGTCACCCGCCACTCGCTCCTCCTCGATTGTGTCCGGGAAACCGGCGATTGCACCGACTCCGCTCTTCTCCTGGTTGAACAAACGTGGCGCGGGTGTGCTGCTTCATCCCACTTCACTGCCGAGTCCACACGGCGTGGGCGTCTTCGACGAGCAGGCAGTCGCGTTTTTGGATTTTCTGGCCGAGTGCGGTTTCGAATTCTGGCAAACCTGTCCATTGGGACCGACCGGTTACGGCGATTCGCCTTATCAGTGTTTCTCCTCGTTCGCCGGCAATCCGTACCTCGTCGACCTTGTCCCACTTGTTCGCGCGGGACTTCTGACGGACATCGCAATTGCGCCGCTTCGTGATTTGAGCGCTGACGGCGTGGATTTCGGCGCGCTCTACCAACGCAAGCTTCCGATGCTGTTCGCGGCGCACGCGGCCTGGTGTCGCGACGGCAAGCGCGCCCTGCCCTATGGTGATTTTGCGGCGTTTCAGCGGGACAATGCGCATTGGCTTAACGGCTATGCGCTGTTTTCCGCCCTGAAGGATCATTTCTCCGGCCGTCCCTGGTGGGAATGGCCAGCCGCCGTTCGATCCCAAGCCGCCGCCGAGAAATCCCCGGTGCGCGTCGAAGTCGCGACGCGGGTCGAAGCGTATGCGTTCATCCAGTATCTCTTCTTCGGGCAATGGACGCAGTTGCGGTCCCATGCGGCGAGCCGCGGGATCCAAATCATCGGAGACACCCCGATCTTCACCGCGCTCGATAGCGCCGACGTCTGGTCGAGCCCGCATCTCTTCCAACTCGACCCCAAGACATCCCGCCCCATTGCGGTCGCAGGCGTGCCACCGGATTATTTCTCCGCCGACGGCCAGCTCTGGGGCAACCCGTTGTACGACTGGCCGGCGCATGCCCGCGAAGGTTATGCGTGGTGGCTGGCGCGGCTGCGGGCCAACTTTGCCCTCTGCGACATCGTTCGCATCGATCACTTCCGTGGCTTCGAGGCGTACTGGTCTGTGCCGGCCGATGCTCCCACCGCCCGCACCGGCCGATGGATCGACGGCCCGGGCCTGGATTTCTTCCGCGCCGTCCAGGCCGCCATGCCGGATGCGAAATTGATCGCGGAGGATCTGGGTCTGCTGACGGCCCGCACGATTGCGCTGCGCGAAGACACCGGTTTGCCCGGGATGGCCGTCCTGCAATTCGCCTTCGGTGGCGAATCGGACAATCTCTACCTGCCGCACAACCAGCGGGCCAACACGGTCGTGTATCCTGGAACCCACGACAACGACACCTCGCTCGGCTGGTACGCCACCGCCGACGAGAAGACCCGGGATCACGTCCGTCGGTATCTTCGAATCAGCGGCCAGGAGATCGGCTGGGATTTGCTTCGTTCCGCCTACGCCTCGGTGTCCAATCTCGCGGTCGTCCCGCTGCAGGACTTGCTGAGTCTTGGCGCCGAAGGCCGGTTCAACACGCCCGGCCAGAGCCAGGGTAACTGGACCTGGCGCTATCGCCCGGAACACCTGCAGTCGCTGCGCCAGTGCTCCGGGCCGTATCTCCGCGAACTGGCGGCTCTCTACGGCCGCGATCCGGGAGCTACGCCGAAGCCAGCAACCGCTTGATCCGCGGGAGCACCTCGTCCCGCGCATCGTCGAGCACGTAGTGCCCGGCGTCGGCCATCCGGTGCACGGCAGCCTGGGGAAGCACCGCCCGCCAGCGCTCCAGGAATGAGTCGTTGAAACAGAAATCGCGGCCGCCCCACAGCACCAGGGCGGTCCGATCCTTGAACTGCGCGAGTCCGGCTTCAACCGACTGCAGGGTCTCCCAAGTCGGGTGCGACGGATTCATCGGAATGTCCCGCACGAAGGCCGCCACCGCCACCCGGTTTGCCCACGAACCATAGGGCCACAGGTAACCGCGCTTTTCGTCGGCGCTCAGCGTCCGTCGATGCATCGCCATCCACGTGGCGGGCCAGGCAAACCCGTTCGCTCCCCGCACGAGCAACGGCCCCACAAACGGAAGCTTGCAGGCGGCGATGCGCGCGGGAATGCGGTTCGACGCAAACGCCGCGGTATTCAGAATCACGAGACGCCCAATCAGGTGCGGGTGCCGCGCGGCAAAGCCAAAGCCAATCGCCCCGCCCCAGTCGTGCACGACGAGATCGATCCGCTTCACGCCGAGCGATGCCACGAGGGTTTCGAGATCGGCGATGCGCGTCTCCAGCGTGTACGGGTAATCCTCCGGCTTATCCGAGGCGCCCATGCCGATGTGGTCCGGGACTACGCACCGTCGGGTCTCCCGCAGCGCCGTCACCAGATGCCGGTAGTAATATGACCACGTCGGATTGCCGTGGACCATGAGTACGACGTCGGCCGTGCGCGGGCCCTCGTCGAGAAAACTCATGCGCGCCCCGCGCGGCGTGGTGAAGGCGTGCGGAACGAATGGATACTCGGGCGCCATCCACGCCGGAATGTGCGCGGCGTTCACCATTCCAGCGCCAGCATCAGGCAGTTGAGACCGCTGCCGATGCCGAGCAGTCCGACGCGATCACCGTCACGAACCGCCCCCGCCGCCACCGCTGCGGCCAGCGTCGCCGGCAGCGCGACCGAGCCGGTGTTGCCGAGCGTTTCGAACGTCGAAAAGTCCTTCGCCACGTCGAGGCCGAGCGTTTCGTAGAGCTTGCGCCGGTGCACGCTGCCGACCTGGTGGCAGATGAAACGGTCGAACGCCGCGCCATGTCCGGCCGTGAACTCCCGCCAGGTCGCAGCCGCGAGTGTCACGCCCGCGATGAGCAACTGTTCCGAGTCCGTCTGCATCGCCAGCGCCTCCGCGCCGTGCGTGTCGCCCTGGCAGAGCGCGCTGTGTTCCGTGGCCGCGCGTGCCACACCGCCGAGAAGCCGGTGGGCGCGACCCGAGACGAGCGAGCGATGGCACACCATGGCGGCCACCGCGCCGGAACCAATGGTGAGATTCGCGAAATAGGGTTTGATCTCGTTTCGCGACAGCGGCTGTCCGGCCAGCGTCTGCAGGGTTTGCTCGACCAACGGCCGGCCGTTTTCGCCGGCCACGATCATCGCGCAGGTGATCTGCCCGGACTCGATCAATCCGGCGGCGACGGTGAGCGCATTCAGAAACCCGAGACACGCGTTCGAGAGATCGAAGATCTGCGCGCTCGCGGGCAGGCCAATCTTCCGGTGCGCAAACGCGGCCGTCGCCGGCTCCATCATGTCGCGGCTGACGGCAGCGTGGATGAACAACTCCACCTGCTCCGCCTTGAGCCCGGATTGATCGAGCAAGCGCCGGCCGGCGGCGGCGCTGGCATCGGAAGCCCGCGTGCCCTCCGGCCACATCCGACGCTCGCGAATGCCCGTCATCAACTCGAGGCGCCCCACCGGCAGTTTCAGTCGATCGTACAACGGCCGCAGACGTTCCTCCATCGCGGCGGACGTCCAAATCTCATCCGGCAAAGCGACGGCGAGGGATTCAATGCAGACGTGCTCGAAACGCATGGCGGGGACGACGGTTCAGAGGGGCGTCAGGCCTGAGTCGGGCGGTTCGCCCGCGCGCCCATGGCGAGCCGGATGATCTCCTGGTCAAAATAGTTTGAGCCCAGGCCGGCGTCGACGACGACCGTCGTGCCGTTCACGCCGCTGCTGCGCTCGCTGAGCAGAAACGCCGCGACGTTCGCCACCTCCTGTGTCTCCAGATTCTTCTTACGCAGGGTCAGTTTCTCGGCGTAGAGGTAACTCTCCACATAGCCCGGAATGCCGGCTGACGCGCTGGTCTTGAGCGGACCGGCGCCGACGGCGTTGAAGCGCACCGTGCTGTCCACGCTGAACGACTTGGCAAGGAAGCGCACACAGGATTCGAGCGCGGCCTTGATGGGCCCCATGTACCCGTAGTTGTCGGGCGTCACGAGCAGCGACGAAATGCCGATGGTCACGACCGACGCGCCGGGCGCAAAGTGCGGTTTGAACGCCCGGGCGATCTCGACCAGCGAAAAGGCCGACACCGCGGTCGCCTGCAGGAAGTCGGCGCGTTTCGTTTCGTGGAACGGCTTGAACCCTTCGCTGTAGTTCGCAAACGCGATGGAATGCACAATGCCGTGCAGCGGACCGTGACCGGCGGCCGCAATCGCCGCCGCGAGACGTTCCACTTCCTCCGGCTGCTCGACGTCGCAAAGAAAGACCGGCTTGCCGGCCAGCAGCGTTTCCAGCGACTTCTTTCGGGACTCGGATCGCACACTGTAAATCACGCGTGCGCCCTGCTCCTCGAGCGTCCGCGCGATGAACCACGCCACGCTCTTCCGGTTCGCCACGCCGAAGACGAGGAAGGTCTTGCCGCTGAACTGGAGAAAATCAGGCATGGATAAAATGCAAAGGCCAGAAAGCCGCCGGGACTCGCATCTGGTCTCCGGCTTCAGCGTCAAGCCGGCTTGGGCGCGCCCTCCGGCGTCTTCCACGCGACGGCGAAGTCCACGTTCATGACGCGGGTGCCGTCGGCCTTCTTCACGTTGCCACTGAGCATCGTGAATCCACCCATGGCCTCCTTCTGCTTCACTTCGAGCAGAATGGTGTCGCCGGGATAAACCGGTGAACGAAAACGCACGTCGCTGATCTTCGCAATGAGCGGGACGCCCTCGCCCGGCTTGGCCCCCGCGGCCCTGGCCTTCAGCGCCATGTAGCACGCGGCGGTTTGGAACACGGCCTCGCACAACAGCACGCCGGGCGTGATCGGGGCGCCCGGATAATGCCCCTTGTAGAAATCCTCGTCCGCGCGAAACGTGCGCCGGGCGGTCAGGCCGTCGGCGGTTTCGCTGGTGATTTCGTCCACGAACAGAAACGGCGGACGATGCGGGATGAGTTCGGTGACGGTGATCATGAATTCAAGCGGCGGACGGCGCCGCACGTTTTTCGGCAAACAACGCCTTGTCGATCTTGTTCGCGACAATCACGCCATAGTTGATGGTGCCGAGCCAGCCCGACATGATGATGCCAACCGAGCCGGCGTGGTAAAGACCGGGCAGTTTTTCCGGCAAGTCCATCGAGACCTTCAGGCCCTCGAATTTGGTGCCGAACGACGTGCCGGCGAGATGGGTCGTGTAGCGCTCGATGGTGCGCGGCGTCGCGGCCTCTTTCCAATCGATCTTCGCCGCCACGTCCGGGATGTGCCGCTCGAGCGCGCGGATGGATTCGTCGATGAGCCGCTGCTTTTCGCGCTCGTAACCCGCGTCGTCCAGCTTGTTCCAGTCGCCGTAGTGGCCGTTCAATGACACCACGACCGTGTACCGGTCGGAGCCGGGACGTGTTTCGGGATAGTAGACGGAAAACGTGCGGCTCGTCGTGTGAAAGTCCGTGAGCTCCGCGCTGCTGAACTTCGGGTTGTCTGACGTGAACACCAGATCGCCGATGTGCGGAATGCTCTCCCCTTTGCGGATGCCGAGATAAACCTGGCAGGAACTCGAGTTGATGCGCACCGCGCGGGCGGCGGCGATGTAGTCGGCGGGAAAATTTTCCTCCCCGCCCAGTTGGAAGATGGTGTTCTTGATGTTCGCGTTCGAGAGCACGGCCTTGGCCCGGACGACCCGACCGTTGGCGGCCACGATCCCGCAGGCGACTTTCCGGCCGTCGCGCTCCTCGACGAGGATTTTTGCCACGCGCACCTTCTTCCGCAGTTCGACGCCGTTGCGCTGCAGTTCCGCCACCATCTTCTCAATCAGGAGATCGGATCCGCCGCGGAACGTGAATACGCCCGCGCCCATGAAGTTTGAAAACACGATCCCGTACGTGATCGCGGGATCGTCGAGCGTGGACCCGTTGGCATACGCGATCGGCTCCATCAGCAGCCGCTTCACGTCGTCGCGGCCGGGAAAAAAGCGCTCGAGCATTTCGCCGGTCGTCTCGGGATTGTTGTCGTAGAAATTCATCGACCGGAGGTGGTCGTAGAACTTCTCCACGTGGGCCAACTCGAGCCCGAATTTCTCGACGAGGACCCGGGTGTAGTCCTCACGGGTGAACGTCGTCCACACATCCATCTGCGGATTGACGAAACGGATGTCCTTCAACGGGACGATCTCGCCGGCGATTTCCTTCGTCCAGTACTTGCGGCACGACTTGATCATCCCGTTCGGGAAGCCATGCAGGGAAATGTCGAAGATGTGCCCGCCTTTGCGGGTGAACCACGTGGCCAGCCCGCCGTACTGGTAGTGATGTTCGAGCAGGAGGACGCGATGGCCGGCCTTGGCGAGCACGTTTGCGCCCGTCAAGCCGCCCAATCCGCTGCCGATCACGATCACATCATACTCGTCGGCGACACCTTTGAGCCAGTCGTAAGCCATGAAAGATCGAGAGTGAAACTCCGTCCGCCCCGAGCGCAATGCGGAATCGGATTAAGCGGCCGCGCGGGTGTGCACGCGGCCGAGGGAATTGCCACACGCAGGGCGTCAGAGCTTGAGCGAGCGCAGGTATTTGAAGCTGTCAGGAATGCACTGCAGCGGCGTGGGCGTCTCGTCTTCCAGGAAGTAATGCTGCACGCCGGCTTTCTGTGCCGCCTTCAGAATCCGCGGATGATCAATCTGACCCTGGCCAACTGTCACTTTTGCCGTCGGCGGCGTATTGCCGGTGTGAACGCCGGTCGCGAGGCCCTTGAGCATGTCCTTGATGTGAACGGTAACCCAGCGGCCGGGATAGCGCTCGAAGAGTTTCACCGGATCCTGGCCGGCATAGGTCACCCAGTAGATGTCCATCTGGAAGCAGACGAGATCAGGCTTGGTTTCGCGCGCGAGAATATCGAAGACCGTCTCGCCGTTGCCCGCCGCAGTCGGCCGGAACTCAAGTCCATGGGCGTGAAAGCCGAAGCGAATGCCTTCCTGCTTCAGCGCAGCGCCCCACTTGTTGAAATCAGCGGCGAACTGCCGCGCGACCGCCTCGGAAAAGACCTTGTCCTTATCCAGCTTCGGATAAGGGCAGATCACGAACTTAACGCCGAGCGTCTTCGCGTCGCGAATCACCGCCGCCAGATCCTTGTCCAGCTGCTGGTGGCCGGCGTGCATGCTGATCGGAACGAGGCCGCGCGCCTTGAGCTCCACGAGAAACTTTTCCGCCGTGAGATCGCCGGTGCCGGCGAGTTCAACTTCCTTCACGCCGTAGGATTTCGCGAGGTCGAGCGCTCCGGTGGTGCTCTCCTTCGTCTGCGCCCGCAGGCTGTAGAGTTGCAGGCCAAGATGCTCGCGGAAGTCCGCGGCAAAGAGCGATCCAGCTGCCAACGTTAAGAGGGAAACCGCCGCAAAGCGTAACGAGGTTTTCATAGGGCGACGTGATTCCGCGCCCCTCTCAGCCTTTTTGCAAGATGTGATAGTTCGCCATCGAAATGCCACTGAGCATCGCGCCCACGATGCCGAGAAAACCCTGGTCCGTGCCGCACAGGTAGACGTTCTCCAACGCGGTGCGCCCCTGCCGCTGCTTCACCGGCGCGCCATAAATCGCGCCCGCGACGTGGCCGGTGTAGCGCGTGATCGTGCGCGGCGTGAACATGTCGGTCGCGAGACACGCCGACGTGAGCACCTCGTCTGGCTGCGTCGGCGGCAGGAAGCGCCGCGCGCTGGTCTGCACCGCCGCAAACCACCGCGCCTTTTCCGCGCGATACGTCTCTTCCGGCAATTCCGCCCAGCGCTCATAATTCGCGAGACAAGTCACGCGCACCATGCCTTCGGGCAAAGCCCGGTCCGGGCCAAAGTCGAAGTTGTTCGGGATGCAAATCACGCCGCTGCGCGGATCGACGCGATCGTCCGGCCGCTCGTAGTGAAAACGATCACTGTCGTTGAAAAACACGATCGTGTCGTCGCCCCAGCCGAATTCGGCCGGCTGGCGGTTGAGGACCGTGATCGTCTCGACAAACGACAGGCGGCCCGGGGCCGCGGAGGTCGAAGGCGGAGGCGTCGGGACCGAATCGGCGATCAGGCGCTCGGTCTCAGGCGCGCCGATCGATGAAATGACCTGATCGGCCGTAATCGTGGTGCCATCGTCAAGGATCAACGCGCTCGCACGGGCACCGTGCGTCACGATGCGTTGCACGCCGCATTTCATCCGCCGTTCGCCGCCGGCGGCGCGGTATTTGTCGAGCAGCACGCGCAGGATCACGCGGACGCCCTCGAGCGGGCGCGCGAAACCTTCGAGGAAGAGCGCCTTGAACATGATCACGAACTGGCCGAACTCCATGTCGTGTTCGGTGGCACTCCCGTAGTACATCAGCGGACAGAAGATCATGTCCTCCAGCAGCGGATCGCTCAGGTGCTGGCGCACGACCTCGCGAGCCGACACCGGTTTCGCGTCGAGTCCAACGTCATCAAACGCCTTCACCGCCGTCACCAGCCGCCGAAAGCCGTCGATCTGCGCGGGAAACAGGGCGGCGATGTCCTGCTCCAGCACGGCGAAATCGTTCGTGAACCGCAGGGACGTTTCCCCCCGCGGGCCAAACGCAACGCGTGACTGTTTCTGCTCGCACAACGCGAACTCGTCGCGGTCGATGCGCAGTTGCCGGAGCAGTTTGGTCAACGGCGTGCCCTTCACGCCGGGGCGGACGAAATTCGTCATGGCGTGCAGCCCGACGTCGAATTTCCGGCCCGCGATGCTGTAGAAACTGTTCAGGCCGCCGACAACGTTGTGGCGTTCAAAGATGCAGACCTTCCGGCCAAAGTGTGCGAGGCGGATCCCGGCGGCGAGCCCCGACATCCCGGCACCGATGATGGCGACGTCGTAATGAGTGGCGGAATTCATGGGTTCAAAAGCAGGAAGCCAAGAAACCAGGAAAAAGGCTGCGCTCGACGCCGCGATACATGGGTTCGTGGTTTCCTGCTCCAACAAAAAAGCCGCGCACGACTGCGCGGCTTAAAAATATTTCCAGCTTTCGGCTCAGCCTTTGGCGGCGAGGGCGATGAACTTCGGGGTCAGGTACTCCGCGCAGCTGTCGAGTGAGGCGAGCTGCATGTAGTCGGCCTCGGGCACTTCGATGCCGTGGCGCTTGCGGAGCTCCATCACGATGTCGAGAAAGTCCATGCTATCCAGCTGGAGCTGGTCGCGGAGGCGGACGTCGGGCTTGACGTTGCTCAGGTCCTCATCCGGCGCGATGTCCGCGATGATATCGAGCACCACCTTCTTGCATTCGTCTTTGGTCATAGTCAGTTGCGGCGGAATTAGGGGGCAAAGCGTCGAACAATCAATGTGGAATTTATCCCCAGCATGCCGAAGGAATTATTCAGGATCGTATCTACTTTCGCAACTGCGCGCGGCTGATTCAGCACGAGCCCGGGAATCGCGCACAAGGGGTCGAGGTCATCGACGTTGATGGTCGGATGCACGATGCGATCGTCGAACGACGGCAGATTGCCGGCCAGCTCCAGCGCGCCGGCCGCGCCCATCGCGTGACCGATGAAGCTTTTCGTGTTGTTGATGGACGTATCCGGACAGCCTTCGCCGAACACGCCGCGGATCGCCTCGCACTCCTGGATGTCGCCGAGCGGCGTCGCGGTGGCGTGCGTATTGACGATGTGAATGTCACGCGGCTCGAGTCCGCCGCGTTTCAACGCCGCGCGCACGCACTCGGTCTGGCGCTGGGGATTCGGCAGCACGTAGTCGCTGGCGTCGCTGTTAACGTGGTACCCGGCAATCTCTCCGTAGATTTTCGCGCCGCGCGCCTGGGCATCCTCCAGCCGCTCCAAGGTGTAAAGGCAGCCGCCCTCCGCGATCACGATGCCGTTGCGCGCCTTGTCGAACGGGCGAGACGCCTTGTGCGGGTCGGAGTGCGTGGCGAGGGCGTTCTGCGACTTGAAGCCGGCGAAAATGCCGAACGTATGGATGCTTTCGCTCACGCCGCCGCAGATCGCGAAGTCCACCTCGCCGAGCCGCAGCATCTGCGTGGCGTGGATGAGGCCGAGGTTGCCGGCGGCACACGCGGCGCCGATCGTGTAGGCGGGACCGGTGACGCCGAGGTTGAGCGAGGCTTCGCCCGCGGGGTTGTTGGCGACGGTCCGCGGGTTGTGATAATGGGACCAAAACTTCGTGTCGTAGTTAAACTTCGAGATGTTGTAGATTTCGTTCTCGGTCTCGACGTTGCCGTGCTCCGTGCAGCCGATGTAGATCCCGATGCGATCCTTGGGCAACGCATCGAAGGCCACCTGGCTATCCGCCAGTGCTTCGCGCGCGCAGTAAACGGAAATGCTGCCGGCGCGGGTGCCGACGCGCACGTCCTTCTTCTTTTGATGCTTCAGCGGGTCAAAGTGGCAGACACCCGCCAACTGCTGCCCCATGTAGCGCACTTCGATCCGCTCGATGCCAGCGACGCCACCCAGCAGGTTCTTGCGGAACTCGGTGAGCGAGTTGCCGTTCGGGGCGGTGAGGCCCACTCCGGTGATGACGATGCGCGACTGCGGTGAGAACTTCATGCAGGTGAATTGGAAATCGCTAGCCATCACCGGCTCGAAAGCAATACAAGGCTCTCACGCATGAATGTTCTTGTTGTCGGAGGCGCCGGTTACATTGGGAGTCATTGCGTTCGCCAGCTCGTGGCCGCCGGTCACCGACCGGTCGTGCTCGACAATCTGGTCTACGGCCACCGCGGGGCGTTGGCACCGGGCGTCGCCTTTCATCAGGGCAATCTGGGTGACGAAGCCTTCGTGGGCCGCGTGCTGCGCGCGGAAAAAATCGAGGTCATCATGCATTTCGCCGCCTTCTGCTACGTGGGCGAGTCGGTCACGGAACCGCTGAAGTACTACTTCAACAACGTCGTGGCCACGCTGCATCTGTTGCAGGCGATGCTCGATGCCGGGGTGAAGAAATTCGTATTCTCCTCCACGTGCGCAACGTTCGGCGTGCCGGCGTCGCTGCCCATACACGAGGAATTGTCGCAGGCCCCCATCAATCCGTACGGGCAGACGAAACTCGATATCGAGCACGCGCTCAAGGCGCTCGCTCATGCGAAGGGACTGAGCTTTGCGGCATTCCGCTACTTCAACGCCGCGGGCGCTTCCGAGGATGCCGTCATCGGCGAAGATCACCACCCCGAGACGCACCTCATCCCCGTTGCCATCGACGTCGCGATCGGCAAACGCCCTCACCTCGAGTTGTTCGGCACCGACTACCCGACGCCGGATGGCACGTGCCTGCGCGATTATGTGCACGTCGACGATCTCAGCCGCGCGCACATCGCGGTTTTCGATCGGCTGGCCACTCCCGGAGCCCAACTCTTCTACAACCTCGGCACCGGGAAGCCGACGTCGAACCGGGCCGTCATTCGCGCGGTGGAAAAAGCCGTCGGAAAACCCGTCAAGGTCATCGAAAGCCCGCGACGCCCCGGCGATCCGCCCGCGCTGTTTGCCGATTCGAGCAAGGCGCAGCGCGATCTCGGCTGGCAGGTAAAGTTTCCGGACATCGACGCGATCGTCGCGACTGCCTGGAAGTGGCATCAGTCGCATCCGAGCGGATACGGCGATCGCTAGAGCCGCCGAACTCGGGCCGACCAGCGGCAGGTTAAATTCGGGAGACGGAAGTTCTGCTCTCCTTCGTATGGATGCAGGCCGGAAGCCTGCGCTCCCGAGGCCGCCCTGGTTCGACGAGCCACCCGCTGGGAGATTTCGACCTTGGGACCGCGAACGCCCTCGTTCGCCTCAGACGGATTGCGGCACGACACCCTGCCCCACTGCCTGGCCTGCCCTCGCCTCGTGAAAAGCCACCGCCCGTCAACCCCTCCTGTCTACCGGAATTCCGGTAGTCTCGACGCCTGTATTCCCGGCGAATTCATCCCACGTTCACGGCGGGGGGCCGGACTTTATGAAGCCGTGAGGTCGGATCCGGAAGGGGTTCTGGAGTCTGAACACTCCTCACGAAAGTCCGGCCCCCCTCTCCTCGCCCGGCATTTCGTGCGGGCGCCAGCCGCGACTAGAGTCGGGGCGCCGCCGGCTTGAGCGGTGCGGCCCAGGCGTGCGCGCCGATCGCCTTGAGTCTCCGCTTGTACACCTTGTCGACGCAGGTCGCGTAGAGGATATCGCTGTTTTCGCCCCCGAAACACAGATTGGTGATGCGTCCATTGGGCGTGGGAATGATCGCATTCACGCGGCCGGCTTGATCGCAGATCTGCACCCCGAGCGCCGTCGCGACGTAGACCCGGCCGTCGCGATCCACCTTGAGTCCATCGGCTGAACTCTGGTCCAGCGTGTCAGGCTCGTGCAGCCAGAAGTAGCGCTGCTTGTTCGCGAGCGTGCCGTCGGCCTGGATGACGAAACTGTAGACCCAGTGCGAACGGTAGTCCGCGACGTACAGCAGCGTTTGGTCGGGTGAGAGCGTCACGCCGTTCGCAAACCGAAGCCCCGTATCCACGATCGCCTTGCTGCCATCGGGGCGGATGAGCCACACTTTGCTCGCTTCATTACTGGCACCGCCCGGCGGATGCGTGACGTACGCGTTCCCGTTGTGTGCCACGACCACGTCGTTGCCCGCAATGCCCTCGGCGATCACCGCGGACTGGCCCGCGGCATCGATCGCGACGACCTGCTGCGCGCCGGCCGCGACGACATAGAGCCGGCCGTCGGGCCCGAAGGCCTGGCCGTTGGCGCGCTGGGTGTTGTCGCGCGCGAGGCTCACGCTGCCGTCGAGGGCGATTTTGTAGGCCTTGGAATTGGGAATGTCGGTGAAGAAGACTTCGCCCTTGGCATTCGGCGCCGCGCCTTCGGTCAGCCGATAACCGTCCGCGACCAACTGCCAGTCCTCGCCCGGAATGAGCACCGCTGCGAGCACGGTGTTCTTCGTCGGCGCGGCGGCGGTCACCGGCTGCGGCCAGCCCTGCCAGAGCCACCGAATCGCGTCCGGAAACACGGCCGTGCCGTGCTTGCCGTTGTGGCCGCCCTCGCCCCACACGTGCCTCACGTCGTAACCGGCGAACGCCAGCGCGCGCTGCAGGCCCTGGTTCGCAATCCACCAGTCGCCGCCGTTGCTGTTGTTGTCGTTCGCCCCGTCCTGGAGAAAAATCCGGATCGGCTTCGGCTCATATTTGCGGATGAGCGTCGAGTAGCGTTCGCCGCCGCGCAGGCCCACGTAGGTGCCGACGACGCTGAATACACGGGAAAACGCGTCCGGCCGTTCCCACGCCGCCGTGAACGCGGCGATCGCGCCGCTGCTGGAACCACCGATGGCGCGATCGTTGCCGGATTTCGACAACCGGATCGCGCGGCCGTCGGTCGTGGTCTTCGTTTCCACTGCGGGCAGCAGTTCCTCGAGGAGAAAGCGCGCGTACGTGTCGCCGAGGCCGTCGTATTCAAAACTCCGATTGAAGCGATCGAGCGCCGTCGCGCCGCTGGCGGCCTTCACGACGCCGGGGCGCACGAACACGCCGATGAGCACGGGCAGTTCGCCGCGCGCAATCAGGTTGTCGAACACGACCGGTGCGTTCCATTGCACACCGTCCTGGTTCACATAGACGCAGGCGGGCTTGGAGGCGTCGTATTGTTTCGGCACGTACACCGTGACGTCGCGGGACGTCCCGGGAAAAAGCTTCGAGCCCGAGAACTCGAACTTGATCAACTCGCCTTTCGGCACCCCGGGCTGCACCACCGCATCTGGGTGCACCGGATACTCGTCAGCAGCGGCGCGAAGCGCAGCGCCGGTGGCGCTCGCAAACAGCAGGCACAGAATCAAGCGGGGGACGGAAATCATGGGGAAAGAAATTCCGGCGCAACGATGACGACGACGGCCCGCCCTTCGCAACGGATATTCCGGACCACGCCGCGCGCCCGCCGACGTGGTCACCGAATTCCAAATACGGTCTCGTCCACCAGCAGCTTGTCCGGATACACGATGCGACCGTGCATCAGCACATCGCCGTCAAAGGTCTCGTGGCGAACGTCGGCAAGGCGCACGGCCTGGTCGACCTTCTCGGGGCGCATGCCGCCGAAGATCGTCTTGGCCTTGTCGTCCGCAAAAAGGATCGGCGCGTGGTAGGCGAGCAGGTAATCGAGGTGCCGCGCGCGCAGCATCTCGCTGATGAGCTGGGCGCCGCCCTCGACGAGCACGCCCGCGATGCGTTCCTCGGCGCATTTTTTCCGGAAGTCGGCAAACGGCACGCGCTGCGTCGGCGAGTCGAAGGTCCACACCTTGATTCCCATTTCACGCAGCTTACGGACATAGCCGAGGCCGCCGTGCGGAGTTGTCACCACGATGGTGCGATCGCGGAAGTCGTCGGTGAAAACGGCCGGCAGATTCTTGTCCACCACCGTGCGCAGGAGGCCGTCGAAAACGAAACGCCACGGGCACCACTCCGGCTCGCCCTCGCGCCGCGCGGTGAGCCGCGGGTTGTCCTTCAGGATGGTCATCGCGCCGACCGCGATGCCGGGAAAAAGCCGCCGCCACCGGTGCACGTCGGCGCGCGATTTCTCGTTGGTGATCCACTTCGACTCGCCGGTGCGGCACGCGATCTTGCCGTCGAGGGTCGAGGCCACCTTGGCCGCGAGCATCGGGTCGCCGTGCGTGATCCAATGATTGAAGACGAGGTTGAGATCGGTGCATTCGCGCGCGAGCACGCCCGTGATCACTTCCACGCCGGCCTGGCGCAGAATTTCGAAACCCTTGCCGGAGTGATGCGGGTTGGGATCCGTCGCGCCGACGACCACGCGGCGGATGCCGGAGTTGATGATCGCCTCGGTGCAGGCGCCGGTCCGGCCGTGGGTGCAGCAGGGCTCGAGCGTCACATACAGCGTTGCGCCGGGGCGCGGGGCCTTGCCCCGGGCGAGCAACGCCAGCCGCTCCGCATGCGGTCCGCCGTCGGGGGCGGTCGCGCCTTCCGCGACGATGTGACCGTCCTCGACGATCAGAGCCCCGACCATCGGGTTCGGGTGCGTCGAACCCCAAACACTGCGCGCCACAACCAGCGCGCGGCGCATGAACACCTCGTGGTCAACCGCTGACATAGGGATTGTGGGCGCGTTCCTGGGCGACGCTGGTCTTCGAACCGTGGCCGGGGAACACCAGCGTGTCCGGCGGCAACGTGTAGATCTGTTCGCGGATGGCGCGCTCGAGTTGCGCGAAATTTCCGCCGGGCAAATCCGTGCGGCCGATGCTGCCGTTGAACAGCGCGTCACCGACAAAGGCCGACTTCCGCGTGGGAAAATAGAACAGGACGTTGCCCGGACAATGGCCGGGGACATGTCGGACTTCGACCGACACCCCGAGCGCCTCGATTCGATCGCCCTGCTGGACCCACGCATCGACGTGGATCGGCTTGAGATTCATCTTCTCGCCCATGAAACGCTCCATCACGTCGGGCGTTTCAATCAGCACCTGATCGTCGCGGTGGGCCCGCACCTTGGCCCCCGTGGCCTGCACGAGATCGGCACCGCCTTGAGTGTGATCCCAGTGACCGTGCGTCAGCCAGAGTTCGACCAGCCGGCACTGCTCGCGTTCGAGGATGGGTTTCACCTGCGACCAGATGGCACCCGGTGCGTCGATCAACACGGCTTCGCCGCGCGTGGGCTCGGTCAGCAGATAGGCGTTGGTCTGGATCGGCCCGGCGGGCAGAACGTGGAGGTTCACGTCCTTCACACCAAAGGCTTTCGGAAAACGCGCAACAGTTATCACGAAGCGGGAGATTCCGCCCAAGTTCCTGCTCCGCGCGCAAAGGCGGCTTGCCACTCGCGCGTCGGCCCACCCACTCTTTCCCTTCGACTATGCCGACACTCAAGTTCGCCGTCCTTGCTGGAGATTACATTGGGCCCGAGGTCATGACCGAGGCTCTCCGCGTGCTCGAGCACGTGGCCCGGCAGGAGAACCTTACTCTCTCCTACACAAAGGCTGACGTCGGCGGCGCCGGCATCGACAACCACGGCAAGGCGCTGCCGGACTCGACTGTGAAAGTGTGCGAGCAATCCGACGCGATTCTGTTCGGATCCGTGGGCGGTCCGAAGTGGGAGAAACTGCCGCCGAAGGAGCAGCCGGAACGCGCTGCGCTGCTGCCGCTGCGGAAGCATTTCACACTTTTTGCAAACATCCGCCCCGGTCTGCTTTACCGGGAATTGACGGACGCCTCCCCGCTCAAGACCGAGCGGATTCCCGACGGCATCGACATCGTGTGCATCCGCGAGCTGACCGGCGGCGTTTATTTCGGCCAGCCGAAGCAGACGACGACGCTCCCCGACGGCGATATCCAAGCCGTCGATACGATGGTGTACCGCAAGAGCGAGATCGAGCGCATCACCGCGACGGCGATCACCGCCGCCCGCGCGCGCAAGAAGAAGCTCTGCTCGATCGACAAGGCCAACGTGCTCGAGACCTCCGTGCTGTGGCGGAAGACCGTCACGGAATACGTCGCGAAGCACGCGCCGGAACTCGAGCTCAGCCACATGTACGTCGACAACGCCGCGATGCAGCTCGCGCGCAATCCGAACCAGTTCGACGTGTTCGTGACCGAAAACATGTTCGGCGACATCCTCTCCGACGAGATGGCCGTGATCTGCGGATCGCTCGGCATGTTGTCCTCTGCCTCGCTGGGTGCCGGCAAGAACTCGCTGGGCCTGCCGTTCGGTCTCTATGAACCGGCGGGCGGCACCGCCCCCGACATCGCGGGCAAGGGCATCGCGAATCCGTGCGCGCAGATTCTCTCCGGCGCGCTCATGTTCCGGTTCAGCTTCGGCCTCGATGCCGTCGCCACCCGCCTGGAAGCCGCCGTCAAGAAGGCGGTCACCTCCGGCACGCGCACGGCGGACATTGCCTTTGGCGGAAATTCCGTGGGCACGAAGGCAATGGCCGATGCCGTGATCGCCGCGCTCGGCGCCGTCTGATCGAACGCGCAGTCACGGTTCATCCGTGGCGCACGTGGTGTGGACCCGCGGCGCAGGCCCTACGCTCGTGCGCGCCCGTCTCCGCGGGTCTCCTGAGTGCGCGCGGTCAAGCCGTGGCCCCGACCTCGGCGATGGCCCGTGCCATGGCTTCCTGCGTGAACGGTTTGTGCAGGGTGCGGTCCGCGCCGAGCAGACGGGCGCTTTTCAAATAGTCGGTGGCGTCGCCGCGCCCGCCGCCGGACATGGCGATGATCTTCACCGCAGGGTGGAGCTGGCGAATGGTTGCTATCGTTTCCAGGCCTTCCTGCTCGGGCATGATGAGATCGGTGAACAGCAGATCCGGCAGGCCCTCCGCGCAGAGTTCGAGCGCATCGCGCCCGTTGCGCGCCTCGACTACGACGTGACCCATTTTCTGCAACGTCAGCGCGAGCACGTTGCGGAGCAGTTCGTCATCATCGACCAGGAGGATTCGCGCCATGATTAGCCGGAGACGGGTTTCGCAAACACGCGTTGCAGCGCTTCGCTGAGTTGTTGAACGGCGAGCGGTTTCAAGAGCATGTCCCGCATGCCCAATGCCCGCACCCGGTCGGCCGTGAGTGTCGCACTGTAGCCGGTGGTGAGCATGATTGGCAGTCCCGGCCGCACTTTCAGCAGCTCCGCGGCGAGCTCGAGTCCCGTCATGCCCGGCATGGTGAGATCCGTGATGACGAGATCGTACGTCAGCGGGCTGGCGCGTACGGCCGCCAGCGCCTCGGCCGGCAGGGTCATGGCATCGGCGTTGTAGCCGAGGACCTCGAGTATCTTCTTCGCCATGCGAGCCAGCGCGGTCTCATCGTCGACGACCAGGATGCGTTCACCGCGTCCGCGCGCGACTTCCGCCGCTTCGGTCGGGCGCTCCAATCCCTCCGGGGCGTGGGCGGGAAAATAGAGGTGAAAACGCGCACCCTCGCCCGGACGGCTGTACACCGTGATGACGCCGCCGAGATTCTGCATGATGCCGTGCACCACGGCGAGCCCGAGCCCGGTGCCCTCTCCCGGCGACTTGGTGGTGAAGAACGGTTCGAAGATCCGGCTGAGCGTCCCCTCGTCCATGCCGTGTCCGGTGTCGCTGATTGCCAGGCGCACGTACGTGGCCGGCCGCAGTCCGGGGTGCAGTGTCGCGAGCACCGGGTCGACCTCGATGGTTTCCAGCATCACGCCCAACCGGCCGGGACGTCCGCGCATCGCGTGCGCGGCGTTGGTCACCAGGTTGACCGCGATTTGGTGAATCTGCGAGGGGTCGGCCAGAACGCACGGGACGTTCCGCGCCATCACCACGTCGAACTGAATGGTCGACGGAATCGTCGCGCGCAGCAGCTTGAGCGCCTCGTCGAGGATCGAGCCGATCCGGACGGGCGTGCGCGTCTGCTCCTGCTGGCGGCTGAAAGCGAGGATTTGCCGGACCAGATCGGCGCCGCGGCGGCTGCCCTCGAGCACCGCCTGCAGGTATTCGAGCACCTCCGGGTTCCCCTTCGACTCCATCTTCGCGAGCTCGGCGTAGCCGGTGATCGCGGCCAGCACGTTGTTGAAATCATGGGCGATGCGGCCGGCGAGCGTGCCGATCGCCTCCATCTTCTGGGTTTGGCGAAACTGATCCTCGAGCTGCTGGCGTTCGATGAACTGGCCGATTTGCGTGCCCAGGGCGGCGAACATCGACGTCATCTCCGCGTCGGGCGGACGGGGTTCCGTGCTGAAGAACTCCATCACGCCGTACACTTCGTTCCGCAGCTTGATGGGAAACGCGAGCGCGCTCCGGAGCCCGAGGTAGCTCGTGGGTGGGCGTGGTTCTGCCGGCTGTCCGGCGGTGACATCCTCGACCCATTGCGGCGCCTTGCTGCTCCAGACCTGGCCGGGCAGGCCCTCTCCGGGAGCGAAGACCAACAGGCGGCTGGCTTGGGCAAACGCCCGGATCTCGACGCCAGGCCGATGCCAAACCTCGACGCAGCGCAGCGACTTCGTCGCGCGATCCATCGTCCAGAGATCGCCCAGTTCCCAACCGAGCTGCTCGCAGATGATCCTAAGGATGCGTCGCACGGTATCGAGGAACGGAGCGCCGTCCGCGAGCACCGCAGTGACATCGTGCTCCACCGCGGTGCGCAATTCGGCCCGCTTCTGATCCGTGACGTCTTCCGCCGTGCCGACCGTGCGATAGACCTCGCCCTGATCGTTGCGCACCGGAAACGCGCGGTCGTGAATCCAGCGATGCGTGCCATCGGGCCGGACGATCCGGTAGACTTCATCGTAGTCGCCCGTCACCTGCTTCGATTTTGCCGCGGCGAGCACCCGTTGCCGATCGTCCGGATGAATCGCTTCAATCCAGTTGAGCGGTTGCTCGTAGAGACTCTCGCAGGAACGCCCCCAAATTGCTGCATAGGCCGGGCTCACGTAGAGGATCTGCTGTTTGCTCGGCTCCGTCATCCAGAACACTTCGTTGATGTTCTCGGCCAGCTGGCGGAAACGCTCCTCGCTGTCGCGCAGGTGTTGCGCCGCCTGCTTTCGTTCGGTCACATCGAGCGACAGGATGAAGATGCCCTCGGGCACCGGCTGAACGCTCAGTTCGAAGCATGACATTTTCCCGTCGGCTTGAACGAATTCGTTTTCGATGCGCATTCCCTTGCGCTCGGTCATGCACTCCTGGATGGCGGCAAATGCCTCCGATTTTGCGAAGGCCGGGTAACATTCGAGCAGGGATTGGCCCATCAGTTCACTGTGCGACCGCTGACCGTGACGGGCCGCCGTCTCGTTGATGTAGAGATAGCGCCAGTCGAAGCCGATGATCTGGCAGCCCTCGAGCATGTTATCGAGGAGCCCGTGGTAACGCGCCTCGCTCGCCTCCAGTGCGAGCACCGCCTGCCTGCGTTCGACTTTCAGACGACTCTGGGCGAGCGCCTGCTCGAGCGCCGGCCCGAGACGCGCGAGACGATCCTTCAACAGGTAGTCCGTCGCGCCCAGCTTCATTGCCGCGACGGCCGTTTCCTCTCCGATCGCGCCCGACACGAGGATAAACGGAATGTCGGGATGCAGCGCCTTCCACAGCTCCATGGCGCGCACGCCGGTGAACTCCGGCAAATTGTGATCGGAAAGGATGACGTCGAGTCCCGGATGGAGATGCGCGAGAAACTCCGCCTCGGTCTCCACGCGCTGACACTCGGGCTCGAAGCCTGCGCGGCGCAGTTCGCGCACGATCAGGTCGGCATCGAGGGCATTGTCCTCGACGATCAGAACCTTGAGGGCGCGCGGCGTCGCTGACATCAAAGATTCACCCGGGGCGGTTGATTCAGGAGCAGCCAGTAGAGCCCGAGATCGCGCACCGCGTTCGAGAAGCCCTCGAAGTTGACGGGCTTGACGATGTAACTGTTCACACCGAGCTGATAGCTTTCGATGACATCGCGCTGCTCCTTCGAGGAGGTCAGCACGACCACCGGAATGACTTTGGTGCGTGGATCGGATTTGACCCGGCGAAGCACCTCCAGCCCGTCGATTTTCGGGAGCTTCAGGTCGAGCAGGATGACGTTTGGACCGTTGCCAAACCGGCGGGTCGCATGCGGACCGGTGCAGAAAATGAAATCGAGCGCCTCCTCGCCATCGCGCGCGACGTGGATGCGATTCGCGAGGTGGGCCTTCCGCAGGGATCGCAGCGTGAGTTCAAGGTCCTCCGGATCGTCCTCGACCAGCAGCAGTTCAATCTCGCCCAGCGTGGTCATGGGCGGCCGTCAGGTTCGAGGGTGAAGAAGAACGTCGCACCGCGATCCACCGCGGCGTCCGCCCACACGCGACCACCGTGGCGGTGCACGATGCGTTGCACGATGGCGAGGCCGACGCCCGTCCCCTCGTAGTCCTCCGCCCGGTGCAGGCGCTGAAAGACGCCGAACAGTTTGTCGGCATAGCGCATGTTGAAGCCCGTGCCATTGTCGCGCACGAAATAGGTGACGGCGCCGTTGGTCGAGATGGTGCCAATTTCGATCACGGCCTTCTCGCGCTTGCGCGTGTACTTCAGCGCGTTGTCCACGAGGTTCATCCAGACCTGTTTCAACAACACCGCATCCCCGGAGGCTTTTGGCAGGTCGTGGACGTTGAGCTCCACCGGCCGGTCGCGCCACAACCGGCCCAGATCATCGAGGGTCACGCGCACGAGCTCTCCCATGTCGATCGACGCCTTGTTCAGCCCCGTGCGATTCAACCGGGCCAGTGTCAGCAGATCGTCGATGAGCGCGCCCATGCGCTGCGCCGCCTGACGGATGGTCTGCAGATCACTGCGGCCCTCCGGCGGCAGCTGCCCGCCATAATCTTCGATCACCGCCTGCGAGAATCCGTCGATGGCGCGGAGCGGAGCGCGCAGGTCATGCGAGACGGAATAGGAGAACGCCTCCAATTCCCGGTTGGCCGCCTCCAGCTGCGCCGTGCGCTCGGCCACCCGCTGCTCCAATTCGGCGTTGAGGCCCAGCATTTTTTCTTCGGCCTGCTTGAGCAGTTCGACGTCGGTGTTGGTCCCGAACCACAGCCTCACCCTGCCGTCCGCGTCCTTCAGGGGTTCCACGCGGGTGAGAAACCGGCGGAAGGTCCCGTCCGCGCCGCGCAGGGGAAACTCCATGTCCAGCGGTGTGCCGGTGGCGAGTGATTCGTTCCACTTCGCGACGACCAGCGGGAGGACCGCGGGATCGTGCAGCGTCTGCCAGCCCCACCCTTCCATTTGCTGCAGGTTCGTCCCGGAGTATTCAAACCAGCGCCGATTGTACCAGTCGATGTGACCATCGGGGTGTGCCGTCCAAGCGAGTTGTGGAATCGAATCCGCCATCGTCCGGAAGCGCGTCTCGCTCTCGCGCAGCGCCGCCTCCGACTCCTTGCGCGCAGTGATGTCCAGATTGGTGCCCACCATCCATTCCACCTCGCCCTCGCCGTTGAGACGGACCGTCTCCACGGCCTGGACATGTCGGAGGGCCTGCGTGTCTGCGCGCCGAATTTTGAATTCCCGGGAACTCCGGCCGCGCCGCACGATGGTATCCTGCAGGACCGCCTCCTGGCTCGGCAGGTCCTCGGGTACCACGCAGTGGCTCCATGCTTCATAGGGCACGAGGCCGTCGGGCGTCGGCGCGACGCCGTAGATGCGAAACATCTGGGCGTCCCAGCGGATCAGGCTGGCCTTGATGTTCCACTCCCAAATCCCCACGCCCGTGGCCTCGGTCGCGAGTCGCATCCGCTCCTCGCTCTCCCGGAGTGATTCCGTGGCGCGTTTTCGCTCCGTGATATCTGCGCGAATGGCCACGTACTGCCGCGGCTTGCCCTGCTCGTCGAGGAACGGGACGATCGTGGTGTCGACCCAATAGGCGCTGCCGTCCTTGGCCCGGTTCTTGATTTCACCGTGCCAGACTCGCCCGCTGGAAATGGTCGTCCACAGCCCGCGGATAAACTCCTTCGGGTGATGACCGGAATTGATGAGCCGGTGATCCTGACCGATCAGCTCGTCGCGCGAATATCCGGAAATCGCGCAAAACTTGTCATTTACGTACGTGATCCGACCCGCCTGGTCCGTGATGGCGACGATGGCGTGTTCATCGAGCGCGGCCTTGAGATCGCCGAGCTCCCTGCGGGTGTCTCTCAGTTGTTGCTCAGAGGGCATGGCTAATTCCGGCGAACTCCCCCCGCGGACACCGCCCCCGGCGGCACCAGCGGCCTCAAAGTGACGCCGGTGGGCAGATCGCGCCCGGAGTGAGCAGCGCCCACCGCATGCTGAATTTTGAAGCGACGCGGCAAAAGCTGTCGAAGCTCACCGGCTTCACAATGTAGTTCTCGGCGCCGAGCCGGCCGCATTCGACGATGTTTCGATCGTGCTGGGAGATGGTCAGCACGACGACGGGGATGTCCCGGGTCAGCGGATGCTCCTTGATCCGGCGCAGTACGTCCAATCCGGATACCTTCGGCAGATTGAGGTCGAGCAGCACGAGTTGCGGCAGCGGTGGCGCCTTGGCCTTCGTGTCCACCCCGTCGCCAAAAAGCGTCGCGAGCGCCTCCTCGCCGTCGCGCACCACCCGGATGGGATTGGCAAACTTGGCGCGCTTGAAGGCCCGCAGCGTCAGATCGACATCGGCCGGATTGTCCTCAACGAGCAGCACTTCGCCCATCGACCGGGCCGCTCCGGGCCGGAAGGGTTTGCATTCCCCGCTCACCGGTTCCTCGGCTTGGGAAACGAGGCTCTGCACCGTCACCTGCAGGGCGGCGGCCAGGTGCGCGATGCTGCGCAGCGTGATGTTCCGCCCGCCGCGCTCGATGTCGGCAATGTAGGTGCGATGCAGATCCGAACGCCAGGCCAGCTCCTCCTGCGTGATGCCCAGCTTCTTGCGCCAATGTCGAATCGTCGCCCCCAGATTTGTCTGCAGGGCTTCGATGTCGTTTGCTTCGTTGGAGCGGATTTGCCGGTTTGCCACGTCGAGGGATTGTAACAGGGTTAGCAACAGACTATGAGAGACAAATTCCCGGAGAAAAGGTTGGACCCCCAATAAGAAATTTTTTCTCGACGCCTTTTCAACCGCGCCGCGAGGCCTCCTACGAGGAGAAACCAGCCATCCGGCGGGAGTATCCGTCAAATTCCCGCCGAAAATCGCAAGCAGATGAATGCGGTTCCCCCTCACCGAGGTGGCTGGACAGCAGCTCAGGATGGTCGCGTGCTCTTCGTAATACCAATCGCTCTTTGCCTTTGGACTTTAGCCGTGGCCACTCGCTGGCGTTCGTAGCCACGATCGATCCAGCAGTCCAAAAGCAAGGAGCGATTGCTATAAGCCCCTCCCATGGAACAGCGCGGCGTCGAATCCACTGCTCCCGATTTCTATTCCTATTAGCACCCCTTACACGTTCGGTCCGGAGGGCTGAACGGCTTCGTTTCGTCCCGGAGGCTCGGAATGGAGCACGCGATGCACCAGGTCGCCGAGCGCGTGCGACATCAGCGGCTTCAACACCATTTCCCGCAGGCCGAGGGCCCTGGCGCGCTCGGGCGTGAGGGTCGCGCTATAACCGGTTGTCAGCACGATCGGCAAATCCGGCCGAAGCTCGAGCATCTGTCTCGCCAGGTCGGTGCCGGTCATGCCGGGCATCGCCAGATCGGTGAGCACGAGATCGTACTGCTGCGGACCGGTACGCAACGCCTTGACGGCTTCGACGGGATTCGTGTGCAAGTCGACGACGTAGCCCAGTCGCTGCAGCACGGCCTTCACCATCAGTGCGAGCGGGATTTCGTCCTCGACCACCAGGATGCGTTCACCCTGGCCGCGGGGCGTCTCCTGACCGGCCTCGGGCGACTCCGGCGTCGGGCTGAGATGCGCGGGAAAATAGAGATCGAACCGGGTGCCCTGCCCCGGCTCGCTCTGCACCGTGACCACGCCGTCGTGCGCCTGCATGATGCCGTGCACCACCGCCAGCCCCAGTCCGGTGCCCTCGCCCGGCGCCTTGGTCGTGAAGAAGGGTTCGAAGATCCGTTCGAGCGTGGCCGCATCCATGCCATGGCCCGTGTCGGCGATGGTGAGCCGCAGGTACGGGCCGGCGTGGAGTCCGGGGTGGATGGCCGCGAGCGCCTCGGTCACCGCAAATTCCTCCAGCGTCACGCTCAAGCGCCCGGGCGCATCCCGCATCGCGTGCGCGGAGTTCGTCGCCAGATTCATGATCACCTGGTGAATCTGCGTGGGATCCGCGAGGACCGCCGGACCGCGGTGCGCCACGGCAGTTTCAAACGTGATGGTCGAGGGGATGGCGGCGCGGAGCAGTTTCAACGCCTCATCCACGATCGGCCAGAGCTGCATGAGTTTCCGCTGCTGCTCCTGCTGGCGGCTGAACGCCAGGATCTGGCGCACGAGATCCGCGGCCCGGCGACAGCCCTCGGATACCGCTTGCAGATATTCCACCACCTCGGGGTTGTCGCGCGTCTGCATCCGCGCCAGCTCGGTGTAGCCGCCGATCGCCCCGAGGACATTGTTGAAATCGTGCGCGATGCCGCCGGCGAGCGTGCCGATCGCCTCCATCTTCTGCGACTGCCGGAATTGATTCGCGAGCCGCTTCCGTTCGACAAACTGACCGATCTGCAGGCCGATCGCCGCAAAGGTCGCCAGCAAATCGGCGTCCACCGGGTGCGAACGCACGCTGAAGAAATTCAGCACGCCAATGACGTCGCCCCGCAGCCGCACGGGCACGCCAACGCCACTCTTCAGGCCGGCCTGCGTTGCGAGATCGCGGCGCACGAACCGTTCGTCAACCGTTACGTCCGGAATCCACACCGGCGCGTTTGAACTCCACACGGCACCGGGCACGCCCTGGCCCTTTCGCCAGGTGAGCGTGCGGCTCGCGGTTACGAACGCGTCCAGCGGCGCCGCCGGCACCTGCCAGATATCCGCACACTGCAGCATCCGGTTCGTGGGATCCGTCAGCCACAACTCACCCGTGTCCCAGCCGAGCCGCTGGCAGACGATTTCAATGATGCGGCGCCCCGTCTCGCTCAGCGGCGCCCCGTCGGCGAGCACCTGCGTCACGGCGTGCTGGACGGCGGTGCGCGTTTCCGCGCGTTTGCGTTCCGTGATGTCGACGACTGTCGCCAGCGAGCACGGTTCGCCCCCCAGCTCGAGCACGCGGATGGAAACGGCCACGTGCAACGGCCGGCCCGTGCGCGAGAAGACCGGCAGTTCCACGTTGTTCACCTCGCCGGTCACGGTCAGCTGGCTGCGCAAGCTCTGCACGGTTTCCTCGCGCAGAAGTCCCGCCTGGATCAGCGTACGGCCGACAATCTCCTCGCGCGTGCACTCGAAGAGGCGCAGGAACGCATCGTTGACCTCGATGTTGATGAGATCGCGCCGCCGGCTGATGGCGATCGCCGCCGGACTGGAACGAAACGCCCGCGAGAAACGCTCCTCGCTCTCACGCAACGCCTGCATGGCGATCTTGCGCTCGGTGATCTCGCGGGCGGTGCCGAGGATGCCGACGACGTTGCCCTGCGCGTCGCGCAGCTGGATTTTGGTCGTGAGGATGACGACGCGGCTGCCATCCGGCCGGACGAAGGTCCCTTCGCGATTGCGCACGGCCTGCCCCGCCAGCACCGCGAGTTCCGTCGCCCGGAACCGGACGGCCATCTCGGGCGGATAGAAATCGGCGTCGGTCTTGCCCATCACGTCGGCCGTGCTCGCGGCGCCGAGGTGCTGGGCGCACGCGGTGTTGGCCATGAGAAAACGACTCTCCGTGTCCTTGACGTAGATCGAGTCGGGGAGCACATCGAACACCGCGCGCAGCAGCGCGCGTTCGTGATCGAGCGCGGCTTCCGCCATCCGCCGCTCCGTGATGTCGATGTCGACCCCGATGAGGCGCTCGGGCCTGCCCGCCTCATCCCGCGAGACTTGGCCGCGCAGCAACCCCCAGCGCAGCCGTCCGTCCCGCAGCTGAAAACACAATTCCGCCGAGAACACGCCGTCATTCTCCAGCGCGTCGCGCCGGGCCTGGGCGTGAATTTCACGATACTCCGGCTTGATCAGCGCGAGGAAGTCCTGGATCCGGCCGGAGAATGTCCCCGGTTCGAAGCCCATGATGCGCTCCTGCTGGCGCGACCACACCACTTCGCCCGTCTTGAGGTCGCTGTCCCACACGCCGATATTGGCGGCCTCGCTGGCGAGCCGCATGCGTTCCTCGCTCTCGCGGAGCGCGGTCTCGGCCCGGCGCCGGGCGGTGATGTCCGCCGTGTAGCCGTACCACAACAGCGAACCGTCCGGCTGGAGTTCCGGCAGCGACCGTGCGTCCACCCAGATGTATCCGCGCTCCGGATGCCGCACGCGGAACTCCGCCACGAACGGTCCCATCCTCCGGGCCGCATCCGCCTCCGCCGCCTCATAGTCCGGGAGGTCGTCGGGGTGGATTGCCCGCAACACCGGAGTCGCGTCGTCGCGAATCTGCGCCGGGCTCAGTCCCGTCATCTCCGACCAACCGGCGCTCGCATACGGAATGGAAATGTGTCCGTCGACGCCGCTGCGCATGATGTAGATCGCGCCCGGCAACGCCTTGGTCAGGCGCGTCAGCAAGGCCTCGGCCTGCAGCCGTCCGGCGATTTCCACCTCGGTTTGGTTGCGCGCGGTGATGTCGCGCAGGAAGGCCACATGCCGCGGAGCGCCGCCGGAGCGGGTTTCCGTCACCGTCACTTCCAGCGGAACGCTCCCGCCGTCCTGCCGGCGGCCCTGAGTGACGGTCCCCCGTGCCTCCACCGCCCCGCCTGTTTCCCGCCACCAACGCCCGGGGCTCCGGGCTTCGCCGGTACTTGCCGCGGCCGGAATGATGACGGCCACGTTCAGTCCGATGAGTTCCCCCTTCGTCCATCCGAAGATGGTGAGCGCAGCCGGATTCGCACTTTCGATGAGACCCGTCTCGTCGAACGTGATGATTCCGTCCGCGGCCGACGCCACAATGGCCGCGACGTTGGCCTGACTCTCGCGCAGCGCGGCATTGGACTGCTCGAGCTCCGCCGTGCGCGCCGCGACCCGCGCCTCCAGCTGCAGTTGCGCCTCCTGCAACGCTTGATCGGCCCGGCGGCTGCCCGCAAAATCGCGACTGATCGCCACCAGCAGCACGATGACAAAGGCAACTACGAGGCCGCCGCCGGCCACAGTGACGGCAGCGACGTTCCGGGCTGTGCGCCGCGTGATCTCTTTAAGGTCCATCAGCTGCATCCGCTCCGCCCGCTCCCAGTTTCCGAGCAACGTCGAAACCTCCTGGCGCAGCCGCTCGCTTTCACTCATCACCGGTGACCCGAGCAAGGCGGCCAGGGTCATGGAGCGCGCCAGGATGAATGCCTCTCCGGCGAGATCCATATGTCGGCGAACCAGCGGTGCAATGCGCGCCAGCGCCTCGGCTTCGGCGGCATCATTGCCCGTCTGCCTGTCCAGACGCGCCAACGTCTCGCGAAGCTGCGACTGCTCCCACCGATGCGCCTCCTCGAATTCCGGTGCCGGCTTGAGCGCATAGCGAGCGGCGGTGCCCTGCAGCGCGTTCATTTCCACGCGCATTTCCCGAAGGGCGGAGATGACCTCGTGCGAATGCTCGAGTCGTTCCGTGTCCTCACGCAACCGGGAGACACTGATGAACGATGCCAGTCCGATGCCCGCCGTGCACAAGACCCCCGCCGCGAACGCCGCTCGCACTTTCAGCTGGGTCCGATCAATGGTCGTGGCTCGGGTCGCAATGCTCTCCCGCGCCCGATGGAGGCTTTCCGTCAACAGACTCACGAGGACGCCGGAGACAATAAAAATGAGCCACTGCACCGCCTCGCCACTCCCTTCGACGCCAAATTCCAGCGTAGGCTGAAACAGCAGAACCTGCGCCCCCGCTCCCGCAATCGCCGTCGCGAGCAGCCCGGGGCCGAGTCCACCCACATACGCAGTCAAAAGCACCGCCAGCAGCAACTCGCCGAAAAACGACTGAGCGACGGCCGGATCGGAAAAGGACAGCCGAACCAGCAGGCCACCCAGGGCGGCGGCCACCGCAAAGCCATATCCTGCCGGCCGGCCTCGCCACGCCGCTCGCACACGAGAGAACCCGCGCGCCTGCGGAGCCGAAACCGGTTGAAGTGTGACAGGATTGATCAAGTGGGTTGCGTGGGGGGTGGCGCAATTGCCCAAGGAAGTGGTCTGCCGACAGTGTGGTCGCTAGCGGATTTTTGAGCTACGCACAAACTGTCATTGGCTCCGCATACATTGTTGAGTCCCGATCAAGCGAACCGGTCTGGTGATCACTCCTGTCCGTCTCTGTTTCCCGGCCAATTCCCCTCTTGCTAAGGCCCGCCGCGGTCTCTGTCCTCTGGCCTTTATTGCCCTCTGAAAATGACCTCCGCTGAGATTCGCCAGAGCTTCCTCGATTTCTTCGCCCGGCAGGGACACACGATCGTCCCGTCGTCGTCGCTGCTCCCGGATTCGCCCGGGTTGCTCTTCACGAACGCCGGCATGAACCAGTTCGTGCCCATCTTCCTCGGCGATCGCGCCCCGGATGTTTCCAAATGGGCCGGCGTGCGCCCGGCGAAGGATACCCGCGCCGCGGATACGCAGAAATGCATCCGCGCCGGCGGCAAGCACAACGACCTCGAGGACGTCGGTTTCGATACCTACCACCACACGATGTTCGAGATGCTGGGCAACTGGTCCTTCGGCGATTACTTCAAGAAGGAGTCGGTGACGTGGGGCTGGGAGCTGATCACGAAGGTCTGGGGCATTCCGCCGAAGCGGCTGTTCGCGACCGTGTACTCGCCGGACAAGAGCAAGGGCGATCCCTCCGAGTTCGACCAGGAAGCCTATGACATCTGGGCCGGCATCTTCCGGAAGGAAGGACTCGACCCGGCCGTGCACATCGTCAACGGCAACAAGAAGGACAATTTCTGGATGATGGGCGACACCGGTCCCTGCGGCCCGTGCTCCGAGATTCATTTCAACCTGCTGCCTTCCGACGATGAGGCGGCCGGTCGGAAACTGGTCAACGCGAGCAGCCCGCGCTGCATCGAGATCTGGAATCACGTCTTCATCCAGTTCAACGCGAACGCCGACGGCACCTTCTCGCCGCTCGCCGCGAAGCACGTCGACACCGGCATGGGCTTCGAGCGCGTCGCCGGCATTCACGCGACGACGAAGGGCTTCAAGGAATTCAGCGCCGATCCTTCCAACTACGAGGCTGACGTCTTCGCGCCGCTGTTTGCGAAGATCACCGCGCTCTCAGGCAAGACCTACCTGCGCACCGTGCCCACGAAGCGCGAGGGCCTGACCGAGCAGGAGAACACCGACGTCGCTTTCCGCGTCCTCGCCGATCACGCCCGCTGCGTGTCGTGCGCCATCGCCGACAACATTCTCCCCGGCAACGAAGGCCGGAACTACGTCATCCGCCGCATTCTGCGCCGCGGCATCCTGTACGGAAAGAAACTGGGCCTGCAGACCGGTTTCTTCGAGCAGCTCGTCGCCCCTGTCGTCGAGTCGCTGGGCGTCGTCTTCCCGGAATTGACGGAGCGCCAGGACATCGTCCGCCGCGTGATTCGCAGCGAAGAGGAAAGCTTCGGCCGCACGCTCGATCGCGGACTCCAGAATTTCGCCAAGGCGGCCGCCGGTGGAAACATCGCCGGCAGTGCGGCGTTCGAGCTCTACGACACCTACGGCTTCCCGCTCGACATGACGCAGCTGCTCGCGACCGAGCGCGGTCTCACCGTGGACACGGCCGGTTTCGAGGCCGAGATGGAAAAGCAGCGTGAACGCGGCCGCGCGGCGCAGAAGAAGGAAATCCTGATCGCCGCCACCGAGGGCGACACTGCGGATCTCAAGCCCACGACGTTCCTCGGCTACACGGCCACGCACGCGCACGCGAAACTGATCGACGTGATCAAGGCCGACAAGGAGACCTTCCTCGTCTTTGACCAGACGCCGTTCTACGCGGAGATGGGCGGCCAGACCGGCGACGCCGGCACCGCGTTGATCAACGGCACGCTCGTCCATCTCACCGATTGCGTGAAGGACAAGGCCGGCCGCTTCCTGCATCGCGTCGGAGACGACGCGAATCTGAAATCTCAGATCTCAGATCTCAAATCCGGCGCCACCGCCGAGCTCGCCGTCGATGTCCCGCGCCGCCGTGCCATCAACCGCCACCACAGCGCCGCGCACTTGATTCACTGGGCGCTGCGCAAGGTCCTCGGCACGCACGTCCGCCAGGCCGGTACGTCGAAGACCGCGGATCGCATGCGCTTTGACTTCTCCCACTTCGAGGCCGTCACGCACGCGCAGCTCCTCGAAGTCGAGCAGCTCGTGAACGCCAAGGTCATCGACAACGCGAAAGTCGAATCCTACGAAACTGAGTTCGACAAGAAGCCGGAAGGCACCCTCGCCTTCTTCGGCGACAAGTACGGCAAGATCGTCCGTGTCGTCGACATCGGCGGCTACAGCCGCGAGCTCTGCGGCGGCACGCACGTCGCCAGCACCGGCGAGATCGGCGTGATCAAAGTCGTCGCCGAGATGGCCATCGCCGCCGGCACGCGCCGCATCGAAGCCGTCGCCGGCCAGCCCGCGCTCGACTTCGTCGCCTCGCGCGAGGCCGCCCTCGCCGCGGTCGGCGCGCATCTCTCCGCCGGCCCCGCCGACGTCGTCAAGAAACTCGAGTCGGTGCTCGCGCACCAGAAGGAGCTCGAGAAGCAGTTGAAGGCGTTCCAGCAAAAAGCCATCGCCGGCCTCGCCACGGAACTCGCCGCCGGCGCGGCCACGCGGGACGGACTCAAGTTTGTCTCCGCGCTCGTGCCGATCGACGAACCCGAAGCGTTGCGCTCCTTGGGTTCGCAGGTCCTCGCGCAGATCGGCGAAGGCGTCGTCCAACTCGGCGCCGCGTTCGGCGATCGCGCCAGCCTCGTCGCCTTCTGCTCTCCCGCGGCGATCAAGGCCGGTCATCAGGCCGGCAAGATCATCCAGGCGATCAGCGCGCAAATTGGCGGCAAGGGCGGCGGCAAACCCGACTTCGCCATGGGTGGCGGCAAGGATGTCGCCAAACTCGCCGATGTACTGAAGGCGTGACGGGTCTGTGGCTACGAGCGCCAGCGAGTGGCCGATCATCCCCTCGCCGACGCTCGTAGCCATGGCCTGACGCGGGCGTGTCGCTCCGCGTTGCAATTCGCGACTTCCTCCCAACGTTTTCCCGCATGACGGCAGACTTGCGCCCGATCATCGAAGACATCGCCAGCCGCGCGGACGATTTTCTCGCGGGCAGCAGCCATCGCGCGCAGGCGCGGGCAGGGATCGAGGAAGTCGTGACGATGGACTATCCGACGTTGAATCCCGACGACCGCAAGGTGGTGGTCGGCGGCGTCATGAGCGTGCTCGAGGACGAGGATTTCTTCGGCACGGAGTTCGTCGGCGATCCGTTCTCGGATCCGGAAGAGGCCGACGAGGAGTAAGGTCGTGAGCGGAACTGGGACCGCGACCGCCCCCGGTCGCATTGGATTCGATCCGATCGATTGAATACTAACGGTCGGCAGCGACCGGGGGCGGTCGCGGTCCCACAAAAGCCAGCCAATCACCGTCGCCAGCCGCGATCCGCCACCTTGTCCGCATCCCGCTTCCGCGGCGGCGGCACCACGGGAGCAACGGGCTTCGCAGCCTTGCGCAGCACCTTGATCATGTCCTGAAAATCCTTCGGCAGCGGCGCGCGCAGATCGAGTTCCTTGCCGGAGATCGGATGAGCCAGCACGAGGTGCTCGGCGTGCAGCATCACGCGCTGCGGCTGTTTCGACAGGCGCTCGTCCTCTTTCCAGCCGTACAACGGATCGCCGAGAATCGGATGACCGAGCGATTTCAGGTGCACGCGAATCTGGTGCGTGCGGCCGGTGAAAATCTGACAGCGCATCAACGCCGCGATGTCGCCGAACGCCTCGACGCGCTCCCACGAGGTGCGCGCCGGCTTGCCGCCCTCCCCGATCGTCATGCGATGCCGGTGCGTCGGGTGCCGGGAAATTGCGCGGTCGATCGTGCCGCTGAGCAGGCCCGGTGCGCCGGCGACCAGCGCGAGATATTCCTTCTTCAACGTCCGGGTCGCGAACTGATCGGCGAGCGCGCGATGAGCCCGATCCGACTTCGCCACCACGATCACGCCGGTGGTTTCCTTGTCGAGCCGGTGCACGATGCCCGGACGCTCGACGCCGCCAATGCCGCTCAACGAATCCGCACAGTGCGACAGCAACGCGTGCACGAGCGTGTCCTCACCGGTCGCCGCGCCCGGATGCACGATCATGCCGGAGGCCTTGTTGACGGCCAGCATGTGCTTGTCCTCGAACAGCACGTCGAGCGGGATGTCCACGCCCTTGAGCTCCGCCGCGACCACATCGGGAAACGAAAACTCCAGCACGTCCCCGCCCGCGACGCTCTGATCGCGCTTGATGGCAGCGCCGCGGAGCGTCACGCGCCCCGCGTCAAACGCGCGTTGCAGCGCAGTCCGGCTGTGCTCGGGAAACGCGAGCGCCAGCGCCTTGTCGGCGCGCAGGTGCCGGATGCCTTCGGGAAGAGTGTAGGAGTGTGCCATGACCGGATTCAGGCTGCAGTGGCCTCGATCCGACCGATGGTGGCAAGCATCTCCCGGCGGGTGGCGTCGGGCACATCCGCGATTTCCCAGCCGTTGCGCACCACTCCGGCAATCTCCTGGTGCGAAAACGTCAGGTCTTGCGCGAGCGCCGTGTACTCGTCCGTCAGCGAATTACCGAAGCACAGCGGGTCGTCGGTGCTGACCGTGCAACGCACGCCGGCCTGCAGCAGGCGGCGGATCGGGTGATCCTTCATCGACGGCACGACCTGCAGGCCGACGTTGCTCAACGGGCAGACATCGAACGTCGCGCCGCACTCGACGGCGAGTTTCACGACCGCCGGATCCTCAATCGCGCGCACGCCATGCTGGATGCGGCGCACGCCCAGCACCTCGATCGCCTCGCGCACGCGGGCGGGACCGTCGAACTCGCCGGCGTGGCACTTGGTGATCTTGCCGGCCGCGCACAGTTTCGCCCAGACGGCGGCGGTGTCGGGATGCGTGAGCATCGTCTCGAAGCCATGCAGGTCGACGCCCGCAAGCGCCTCCCAGGTATGCAGCTGATCGATGACCGGACGGAGTTCACCGCCGAGATCGCTGCGCAGCATGCCGGCAAACACCCGGACCTCCAGCGTCGCCGGGGCCGCAGCGCGAATCGCGGCGATGATGTCAGGGCCCTGCACGTTGATGAAACCGGTGACGGGCAGATGGAAGCTCGTCTCGACGTAGCGCACGTTCTGCGCGACGTGCTTCGCAAAAATTACCTTTGCCGCCTCGTGGTAACGCTCGGCCGTGGTGAACCAGGGCAGCGCGTGGTCGAGCAGGATGCGTTCGAAATCGGGAAAGGTCGCATAACGATACGACGGCGAACGAAACTGCGGATCAGCCGGCCACTGCTGCGGGTCCCACGCGCACAGCAATTCGTAGGGCAGCGCGCCCTCGAGGTGGAGATGCGTCTCCGTTTTCGGCAGGGCCTGGATGAAATCGCGCATCATGAAATCGAGAGAGGAACCGAACGGGATCGCGGAAGGACCGTCGTGAAAAGTTGAAGGTTGAAAGGTGAAAGTTGAAAGCCCGGACAAGGATGAGGTCGTTCAACTTTCAACCTTCACCTTTCAACTGTCTGGCGGGAGGCTATTTCTTTCCGAGCAGATACTCCGGATTCAATTTGTGCAGCGCCTTCGGCACGAACGTTCCGTCCTTCCGGATCAGTTTGCCGTCGAACCAGATTTCGCCGCCGCCGTGCTCGGGCCGCTGGATGCACACCATGTCCCAGTGGACCTGCGACTTGTTGCCATTGCCCACGGTCTCGTACGCCTGGCCCGGGGTGAAATGGAAGGAGCCCGCGATCTTCTCGTCGAACAGGATGTCCCGCATCGGCTCGACGATGTGCGGGTTGAAACCCAGCGCGAACTCGCCGATGTAGCGCGCGCCGGCATCGCTATCGAGAATCTCGTTGAGGCGTTTCGTATTGTTCGACGTCGCTTCGACGATGCGACCTTTCTTGAAGACGAGCCGGATGTTGTCGAACGACGCGCCGAGATAAACCGTGGGCGCGTTGTACTGGATCACTCCCTCAACGCTGTCCTTCACCGGACACGAGAACACCTCGCCGTCGGGAATGTTGCGCAGGCCGCCGCACGGTTGCGCGCCAATGCCCTTGATCGAGAAACGCAGGTCGGTGCCGGGACCCTTGATGTGGACGCGGTCAGTCTTCGTCATCAGGTCGCCGAGGGCTTTCATGCCGGGCGTCATGCGCCCGTAGTCGAGCGTGCACACCTTGAAATAAAAATTCTCGAACGCCTCGGTGCTCATGCCGGCCTGCTGCGCCATCGCCGAACTCGGCCAGCGCAGCACGACCCACTTCGTCTTGCCGACGCGATGATCGAGCACCGGCTTCATCAGCCGCGAGACGAGCTGTACTTTTTCGGACGGAACATCCGACGCCTCGAAAATATTCTCGGAGCCGCGCATCGCGATGTACGCATCCATTTTCTGCATGCGCGCCAGCTCCACCTCGGCGTGCGGGGCATACTGCTCCTCTGCGGCCCCAAGCGTCAGCTCGCGGGTGACGCGGGCCCGGTGGATCTGCACGTACGGATGTGCGCCGCGTGCGCGCGTCGCCCGGATCAAGGCGATCACCATGGCGTCGGGCACATCGAAGGCGTCAATCAGCACACGCTCACCCGGCTTGAGCGCGGTGGAAAATCCGACGAGGCCCTGGGCAAGTTCGGAGAAGCGAGGATCGATGATCATGTGGCGCGAAACTAACGCGCCGGACCCGTGGCGTCGCAAGGGGGAAGTTTGTTTCGGGAAGGCCGCCTGCTCGTGGCGGCGTTAACCCCCGGCGGATGTTGCCTCGTCCGCGAGGGAAGCGTCCGGGTCGTGTCACCGCGCGCCACTGGACGGAAAACAAATCCGCCCCACGGCCTCGTCGAAATCCGCCGCGCCGCGCAGGATGTCGATCTCCAGCCGCAGGTAGTAGAGCGGCAACGGACACGGCAGCGATTCGCTGATGCGCACCGCGTCCTTCTCGGTCGTGACCAGACACTCGGCGCGTTCGCGTTGTGCGAGTGCGAAGAGTTCGGCGAGATCCTCGCGTTCGAACCGATAGTGATCGAGGAAGCGTTCGCGGCCGACCAGCACGGCGCCGAGATCGCGCAGGAATTTCTCAAAGCTCTCCGGCGTGGCGATGCCGCTGAACGCGAGGACGCGGCGTCCCTTCAGGTACGTGAGCGGCGAGCGGGCGCCGGGCGATTCCGGCGGCACGCCGAAACGCTGCAGGTACTGCGGCCGATGCGCACACTCGATGACGTCGACGCCGGGGTTGTGCCTTTGAATCAAGGCCTCGAGATCCGGATCGCGCTGCCCGTTGGACTTCGTGAGGAAGATGTAGCTCGCGCGTTTCAGGTGCTTGATCGGTTCGCGCAGAATACCGCGCGGCAACAGGTGGCCGTTGCCAAAGGGATTGGTCTTGTCGACCAGCAGCAGGTTCAGGCGGCCCTTCAGCGGCAGGTATTGAAATCCGTCGTCGAGCACGAGGGTGTCGCAGCCGAATTTCTTGATCGCGAACTCGCCGGACTTCACCCGGTTCTTGTCCACCAGCACGACGACGCCGGGGAGGTTCTTCGCGAGCATGAAGGGCTCATCGCCGGCCTGTTCGCTGTCGAGCAGCACGTGCTCGCCGTCGCTCACGATGCGCGGCGGTGGCTCTTCGGCGTGCGTCAGCGACCACCACCACTTCTTCCACAACGGCGTGGACTTGCTCTTGTAGCCGCGCGTCAGGATGGCGACCTTGCGACCGCGATCGCGCAGGGCGCGGGCGAACTTTTCGACGACGGGCGTCTTGCCGGTGCCGCCGACGGTGAGATTGCCGACCACCACGACGAGGCAGCCGAGCGGCTGGTCATGGAAGATGCGATGGCGGTAAAGCCACAGGCGGGCCTGCGCGATGCCGTTGAACAACCAGGACAGGGTCTGCAGGAAAGCGCCGTAACAGGCTGGTCCGGCTCCCGCGCGCCGCCCGTAGATCACGTCGATCGTATAGAGCTCGAGGGCGTTGAAGTGCTTCTTGAGCCAGGGCTGGGACATTGCGTAGTGGGAATGAAGGTTGACGCCCCGGTCCACGTAAACAGTTTTTCGAGCGCCTACGCGCACTCCTCATGAGCTACAAACTCTTCATTCCCGGTCCCATTGCCGTCTCGGAGAAAACCCTCCGCGCCATGTCGCAGCCCATGATCGGGCATCGCAGCACGGACTTCGTCGCGCTCTACAACTCGATCCAGCCTGAACTGCAGGCGATCGCGTACACGAAGGATCCCGTGTACCTCTCGACGAGCAGCGCGTGGGGCGTGATGGAAGGTTCGATCCGCAACGTCGTCAAAAAGAAGGTGCTGAACTGCATGAACGGCGCGTTCTCGGACAAGTGGTACGACGTCGCCCTCCGCTGCGGCAAGCAGGCCACCGCGCTGAAGTTCGAATGGGGCCAGCCCGTCGATCCCGAGGCCGTGCGCAAGGAACTCGCCACCGGCGCCTACGACGCCCTCACGCTGATCCACAACGAGACGTCGTGCGGCTGCATGAGCGATCTCGCCGCGATCATGAAAGTGGTGCGCGAATTTCCCGACGTCATCGCGATCGTCGACACGGTCAGCTCGCTCAGCGCGCTGCCGATCAAGAAGGACGAACTCGGCATCGACGTCCTCGTCAGCGGCTCGCAGAAGGCGTTCGCCCTGCCCCCCGGCCTGTCGTTCCTCTCGGTGTCGAAGAAGGCGCTCGACCGCGCCGCGACGATGAACGATCGCGGCTATTATTTCGACTACGTGGAATTCCAGAAGAACCACGAGGCCGGCATGACGCCCAGCACGCCGGTGATTTCACTGTTCTACGCGCTGCGTTCGAAGCTCGACGACATCAAGGCCGAGGGCCTGGAAAACCGCTACGCCCGCCACGCGCGCCTGAATCAGACCGTGCGCGATTTCGTCTTCGGCAAGGGTTTCAAGCTCTTCCCGAAGGAAGGCTACGGCTCGGTCACGTTGAACTGCTTCGCGAATACGCAGGGCATTGATCTCGCCGCGCTGAACAAAATTCTGAAGTCGAAGCACAAGCTCGTCATCGATGGTGGCTACGGAATACTGAAGGGAAAGACCTTCCGCATTTCCAACATGGGCGACGAGACCGATGAGACGATCGCCTCGATGCTGAAGTCGCTCGACTCGGCGCTCGCCGAAACGCCGAAGGCCACAGCTTAGGTCTCGGCTTGGGTTGCACAGGAGGTAACGAAGAAAACGGAGAGGCGAGTCTCCGGTGCAGACCGGATGGACTCCGTTGTCTCTGTTTCCTCCTGTGCGCACTTCCGGGTGAATCCGGCCCCGTTTCTCGGGTGAAAACGCCGCGTTTCGCCGCGATCGTGTAAAACAATTTCTTGCACTTCGTCGGTCCGCGGGTAACCGCTCGCATGACATGAAGTCACTTGTGATCGCCGAGAAGCCGTCCGTCGCCGCCGACCTCGCACGCGCGCTTGGCAAGGTGCCCAAGAAGGCCGACCACTACGAAAACGACGAGTACGTCATCTCCTACGCGCTCGGCCATCTGGTGGAACTCGAGATGCCGGAGGACATCGACAAGAAGAAATACGGCTTCTGGCGGCTCGAGACGCTGCCGATCATCCCGGAGAAGTTTGGACTCAAGCCGATTGAGGATTCAAAGGAGCGTTTCAACGCCCTGAAAAAGCTGCTCGCCCGCAAGGACGTCGACCAAGTTATCAACGCCTGTGACGCCGGGCGCGAGGGCGAGTTGATTTTCGCCTACCTGTATCAGCTCACCAAGTGCAAGCTGCCGGTGAAGCGCGCGTGGATGCAGACCATGACCACGGGCGGCATCCAGGAGGCGTTCAAGAATCTCCGCGAAGGTGCGAAGATGCACGGGCTCGAGGACGCGGCCCGCTGCCGCAGCGAGAGCGACTGGCTGATTGGCATCAACGGCACGCGTGCGCTCACGAAGCGCATGTTCGGTTCGCGCGCCGGCAACGTGGCGTCGGTCGGCCGCGTGCAGACCCCCACCCTTGCGATCGTCTACGCCCGCGAGCTGGAGATCAGGAATTTCAAGCCGCGCGACTACTGGCGCGTGACCGCGACGTTCGAGGTCGCGAAGGGCAAATACGAGGGCGTGTACCAGCGGGCGAATTTCAAGCGCGCGGAAAACGACGAGCATGATCGCATCGATCGCATCTGGGAAAAGGCCCTCGCCGAGGCCGTCGTCGCGGCCGCGCAGGGCCAGCCGCTCGCCAAGGTCACCGAGGAAAAGAAGGCCAGCACGCAGGCGTCGCCGCGGCTCTATGATCTGACCACGTTGCAGCGCGAGGCGAACAATCGCTTCGGCCTGCCGGCGCGCCGGACGCTGCAGATCGCGCAGGCGTTGTACGAGCGCCACAAGATGATCACCTATCCGCGTACGGATTCGCGCGCGCTGCCGGAAGATTACATTCCGACCGTCCGCGAGACGATGCAGAACCTCGGCGGCGATCTGGGCACGCACGCGCGCACGGTCCTCGATTCCGGCTGGGTGCGGCCGAACAAACGCATCTTCAACAACGAGCAGATCTCGGATCACTTTGCGATCATCCCGACCGCCCACGAGGCCAAGAACCTCGACGAGATGGAGGCCAAGCTGTTCGACATGATCGCGCGGCGGTTCGTCGCGGCGTTCTTTCCCGCGGCGGAGTTCGACGTCACGACGCGCATCAGCACCGTGGCACCCGGCCATGATTTCAAGACCGAGGGCAAGGTGCTCACCGCGCCCGGCTGGCTGGCAGTTTACGGCAAGAACACGGTCGACGACGACTCACCGGACTCGAAGGCGCTGCCGGCGCTGACCAAGGACGACGGCTCCCCCGCGCAGGCGAAGACGCTCGAGCCGACACTTCATTCCGAAACGACCAAGCCGCCGCCGCGGTACACGGAAGCGACGCTGCTCTCGGCCATGGAAGGTGCGGGCAAGCTCGTCGACGACGAAGAACTCGCGCAGGCGATGAAGGAGCGCGGTCTCGGCACGCCGGCGACGCGCGCCGACACCATCGACGGTCTGATCAATCAGAAGTACATCGACCGGCCGCAGCGTGAACTTATCCCGACCGCGAAGGCCGAGCAGTTGATCCAGTTTCTCGGCGCCGTGAAAGCGGACGCCCTCACCCAGCCCGCGATGACCGGCGAGTGGGAATTCAAGCTGCGCCAGATGGAGCACAACAAGTTCCCGCGGGCGAAGTTCATGGAGGAGGTCATCGATCAGACGAAGGGCATCATCGAACGCGTGAAAGGCTTCGAGGAGGATGACTCCGTCGCGCGCGAAACCACGATCCTCTCCCCCACCGACGGCAAGCCCCTGCGCGAGACGTTGCGTGGCTATAAATCACAGGACGGCGAGTTCATGATCTACAAGGTCATCGGCGGCCGCCGCATGGAGGAGGAGGAAGTGCGGCAGCTGGTCGACAAGGGTGCGATTGGTCCGCTTGACGGCTTCATCTCCGCGAAGACGCGCGCGCGCTTTTCGGCGCTGCTCAAGCTCGTCAAGGATGCGGAGACCGGAAAATTCAAGGCCGAGTACGATTTCGGCGACAAGGTCGATCTCGGCACCGTCGAGCCGTATTGGACGGATCCGAAGAGCGGCGGCCAGTTGTGCGAAGTCGGTTCGAGTCACATCCTGCGCGAGCGCGACGGCGAAGGCTGGAAGCAGACCTTCCGCATCGGCCGCCTGATGTGTCAGAAGCCGATCACGCGCGAGATGGCGCAGCAGCTCGTGGGCGACGGCAAGACCGAGCTGATCAAGGGATTCATTTCCAAGAAGGGCCGGCCCTTCGATGCGATCCTCAAGCGCGAGGGACCGAAATTCTCGTGGGAGTTTCCGCCGCGCGCACCGAAGCTCGACAAGGACGGCAAACCGATCGCGCGCAAAGCCAAGGCGCCGCCGGATCTCTCGAAGGGCACCGTGCTCGGTAAGAGCAAAATGCACAAGGACGCCGAGATCGTCGAAACCCCCGAGGCGTTTTACGTGCGCAAGCCGGATCAGGACAACCGGATCGTCTTCACGCTGAAGAAGGAACTCTGCGGCAAACAGATTCCGGCGGAAGAGGCGTTGAAGCTATTTGAGACCGGACGCACGGAGTTAATCCCGGGCTTCATGTCGAAACGCGGCATGCCGTTCGGCGCGTACCTCGTGCTCTCGAAGACCGGAGCCAAGGCGGAGTTCGAATTTCCGCCGCGGTAAGGTTCGAACGCAGACGGCGGTGAACCTCTCCAGATTCCGGCGTGGAGAGCGTCTCGATGCGTTTGCGGCCGGGGCTGGAACCGGTACCTTCCCGGAGACGACTGCGTCTAGCCCGACACCGTGAATTCCCCGAAAAATTATCTGCTTCTGCTCCTGGCCGCGACAACCGTCGGCGGGGCGTTGCTCGCGTGGCGCCAGTACGGCGAGCTCGTCGAGCTGCGGGCAGCAGCGATGAACAAGGACGAGCGCGCGGATCTGCAGAAGCGCGTCTGGGAACTCGAGAAGGCCAATCGCGATTTGCTTAACCGCGTGCCGGCAAACCGCGGAACCGGTGAGGCGGATGAACTGCTCGCCGCCACCGGTGACGAGCGACCCGCGCGTGATCGGGGCGAACGCGGGGGCCGGGGTGACGGCCGCGGCCGCGGCGGTTTCGAGCAGCAGGCGACGGCGATTCGCGAACTGATGAACAAGCCCGAGGTGCAGGCCATGCTGAGTCTGCAGCAGAAGGCTGGCATCGAGGCGCGTTACGCCACGCTCTTCAAGAATCTCAACCTTCCGCCTGCTCAGGTGGAAAAACTCACCGCGCTGCTCGCCGAGCGCTCGACCACGATGCAGGACGTGATGTCGGCCGCGCGCGATCAAGGCATCAATCCGCGCGAGAATCCCGAAGCGTTCCGCAAGCTCGTTGCCGACGCGCAGAACGAAATCAACAACGGCATCAAGGCGGTCATCGGCGACCAGGGTTTCGCCCAGCTTTCCAATTACGAACAGACGCTGCCGCAGCGAAACGTCGTCAACGAACTGCAGCAGCGCCTGAGCTACACGAGTTCGCCCCTGACCGCGGCGCAGGCCGAGCAGATGGTGCAAATCCTCGCGAGCACCGCGCCGCAGCGGACGACCTCGACGGCGGGCCCGCCGCCTCCGGATGCTGGCATTCGCATGGGGCCGCCTCCGGGTGGCCGTGGCGGACCCGACATAGGTGCCATGCTCGGCGCGCTCGGCGCCGGACCAGGCTTGGGGATGATCATGGACGGCGGTCGAGGCGGCGGCGGCGGCGGTGGTGGTGGTGGTGGAACCGCGCCGGTTACGCCCGCCGCGGTTGCTCAGGCGCAGAGCGTCCTGGCGCCCGCCCAGGTCGCCGCGTTGCAGCAGATTCAGCAGCAGCAACAGGCCCAGCAGCAGCTGCGGCAGTTGGTGAACGAGACACTTTCGGCCGCCCCAACGGGCGCGACTCCAGGCAGCACGTCGACCGCGCCGACCAAGGGCGGACCGGCGACCAAGCAGCCGCGCGGTGGCGGGTGAGGTGCGACGCAGGCGGACGTGCACCGCAATCCAAGCACAGGGAATTGCTTTATATGCACAGAGAAAACCCTTGCGAGCGCGGGGGCCCGCCGGAACAGTTCGTGCTCTTACTCTCTGCCTATGATCGTCACCACCGCGCAGCTCTTCAAGCACGCCTACGGCAAGTACGCCGTCGGCGCGTACAACATCAACAACGCCGAGCAGGCGATGGGCCTCTTCAAGGGCTGCATCGATTCCAAGGCTCCGTTCATCATCCAGATTTCCAAGGGCGCGCGGAAGTACACCGACAAGCGCATGCTCGAGGCCATCATCCGCTCGGCCGGGGAAATCTTCCCCGAGGCCATCTTCGCGGTGCACCTCGACCACGGTGACGAGCAGACCTGCTACGAGTGCATCGACTCGGGCTTTTTCAGCTCGGTCATGATCGATGCCTCGCACGATCCGTTCGATCAGAACGTGGCCATCACCAAGCGCGTCGTCGACAAGGCGCACGCCAAGGGCATCTCCGTCGAGGCCGAACTCGGCATGCTCGGCGGCGTCGAAGAGGACATCAAGGTCGAGGACGGCAACGCGTGCCTCACCGATCCCGACGAGGCCAAGGATTTCGTGGCGAAGACGGGTTGCGACTCCCTCGCCTGCGCCATCGGCACCAGCCACGGCGCCTTCAAGTTCAAGGGCAAGCAGTCCCTGCACTTCGACGTCCTCGAGAAGATCAAGTCCCGCCTTCCGGGCTATCCGCTCGTCATGCACGGATCCTCTTCCGTCCCGAAGGACGAAGTGGATCGCATCAACAAGGCCGGCGGCCAGATCAAGGACTCGATGGGTGTGGACCCGAACGAGTACCTGCCTGCCGCCAAGCTCGGTGTGACCAAGGTCAACATCGACACCGACGGCCGTCTCGTGTGGACCCGCGTGCACCGCGAGTTCTTCCGCGACAAGCCGGGTGAGTTCGACTTCCGCCCGCCGGGCAAGATCTTCATCGACGAGTACGCGAAGTTCATCGCGAGCCGGAACACGCTGCTCGGCAGCGCTGGTCAGCTCGAGAGCGTCCGCGCCAGCCTGAAGAAGTAACGAAGCCCGCTTCGCCTTCCCACTCACTCCAAGCCCCGCCGAAACGCGGGGCTTTTTTGTGGGTGCGCAAACCTCCGCCCTGCGGCGGAAAATGCAGGCCGGAGGCCTGCGCTCCTGGCGAGATTCCGCCAGAGCCGTCGCTACGGCAGCCAGGGATATTTCCGGGCGTCGGGCTTACGCTTGTCGCGCTGCGCGGTCATGAACTCCTTCGCCTCCTCGCTCATGTAGTAGAGCATGGTGGCGTTGCCGGCGAGTTCCTGGATGCCGGCCTGGCCATCGAGCTCGGCGTTGAAGCCGCTCTTGAGCAGGCGGATCGCCAGCGGACTCTTTTCCATGATTTCGAGCGCCCACTTGACGCCCTCGGCCTCGAGCTCGGCGACGGGAACGACGGTGTTGACCAGGCCCATCTCCAACGCCTGCGCCGCCGAGTACTGGCGGCACAGGTACCAGATTTCGCGGGCCTTTTTCTGGCCCACGACACGCGCAAGGTAGCTGGAACCGAAGCCGCCGTCGAAGCTGCCCATCTTCGGTCCGACCTGGCCGAAGATGGCGTTGTCCGCGGCGATGCTGAGATCGCACACGACGTGCAGCACGTGGCCGCCACCGATGGCGTAGCCGGCGACGAGCGCGATCACCACCTTGGGCATCGAGCGGATCAGCTTTTGCAAATCGAGGACGTTGAGCCGGGGCACGCCGGCCTCGTCGATGTAACCGGCGTGGCCGCGAACGCTTTGGTCACCGCCGGCGCAGAAGGCGTATTTGCCGTCGGTGTGCGGACCGGCGCCAGTGAGCAGGATGACGCCTACTTTCGGGTCTTCCCGGGCGTCGGAAAAGGCGTCGAACATCTCCGCCACCGTCAACGGGCGGAACGCGTTGCGCTTCTCCGGCCGGTTGATCGTCACTTTGGCGATGCCGCCGGCCTTGTGGTACAGAATGTCGGTGTAGGTCTTGGCGACCTTCCAATCGAGAGTCATGGCGCAGCAGCGTGGAGGTTTTTCTCCGCTTGTCGACCGGTCTGCTTCGCCTGAAATCAAGCTGATTTCGGACGAGGTCGCGAAACTGCTTGGACCCGGCCGGCACGTCCCCGACACTGGCCCTCCTTCATGAGCAGCACCTCTCCGACACCGGTTCAGGCGGGCGCCAAGCTGGCGCTCGGACTGGGCGCGCTTGGGGTGGTGTTTGGTGACATCGGCACCAGCCCGCTTTACACGATTCGCGAGTGCCTCGCTGGTCTGCCGCCCGCGGAACACGCCGTGGCCGTGCTGGGGGTGCTGTCGCTGATCGTCTGGTCGCTCATCGTGGTGGTCAGCATCAAGTACACCGTGTTTGTGCTGCGGGCGGACAACCGCGGGGAAGGCGGAATCTTCGCCCTGCTGGCCCTCGGGCAACTTGACCGCGGCGCGCGCAACACCCTCAACGCCGGCACGGTCATCGTGTTGATTGGTGCAGCGATGCTCTGCGGCGAGGCGGTGATTACCCCCGCGATTACGGTGCTGGGCGCCGTCGAGGGCATCAAACTCGTCTGGCCCGGGGTCGAGCACTTGGTCGTGCCGTTGTCCTGCGTGATTCTCGCCGGGATTTTCATGTTTCAGTTCCGCGGCACGAAGTTCATCGGCGGCATTTTCGGCCCGGTGATGCTGGTGTGGTTCATCGTGCTCGGCGCACTCGGACTATGGCGCGTCCTTGAAACGCCGATGGTGCTGCGGGCGCTGAATCCGGCCCTGGGTTTCAACCTCCTGATCACCCACCCCAAGGATGTTTCCATCCTGCTCGGCTCGGTGGTGCTGGCGTTCACCGGTGTCGAGGCCTTGTACGCAGACATGGGCCACTTTGGGCGCCGCGCCATTGTCACCGCCTGGTATGCGGTGGTGCTGCCCGGTCTCGTGCTCAACTACTTCGGCCAGGGCGCCTACTTTTTGTCGGGGCGGAGCTCCTACGATAATCCCTTTCTGGCCATCGCGCCGGAAGGACCGATTCGGTACGGCCTGCTCGCGCTGTCGGTGCTGGCGGCGATCATCGCCAGCCAAGCCCTGATTTCCGGGGCGTTTTCCTTGATCCGGCAGGCCATCCAACTGGGTTATTTCCCGCGCCTTTCCGTCCGGCACACAAATCCCGATCAGCGCGGGCAAATCTACCTGCCGCTGGTGAACACCGCGCTGGCCATCGGCGCCATCACCACGGTGCTCGGCTTCAAATCGAGCTCGGCCCTGGCGGCCGCGTACGGCATCGCCGTCACCGGCACGATGATTGTGACGACCATCGCCCTTTACTACGTGATGAAGCGGGCGTGGAAATGGCCGGCCTGGCGCGCAACGCTCGTCTGCGGTGTTTTCCTGGTCGTCGACCTGGTGTTCTTCAGCGCGAACCTGCACAAGTTCACCGACGGCGGCTGGCTGCCGGTGGCCCTCGCCCTGGTTGTACTCGCGGTGATGGTGACGTGGAAGATGGGCAAGGCGGAGATCTTCCGCCGCATCTACGCCAACGAAATCACCGAAGGCGAACTGACCACCATTGCGTCCAGCCGCCACATCGCGCGCGTGCGGGGGACGGGCGTTTTCATGGCCGGCAACCCCACCGGCACACCGCTCGTGCTCCTCCATCATGTGAAAGCCAACAAGGTGCTGCACGAGACCGTGGTCCTGCTCAGCATCCTGACCGAGGAAGTGCCGTACGTCGCCGCCGAGCAGCGGCTCGAGGTGCGTGAAATCGGCAAGGGCGTGTGGCGGGCCCTTGCGCGCTACGGCTACATGGAATCGCCGGACGTCACCGAGCTGATCGGCGAAATCGGCACCCGCGGCGTGCCGCTGAAGCCCTCGGAGGCCACCTACTATTTCAATCGCGAGATGATCATCACGGGAGGCGACGCCCGGATGTGGGAATGGCAGAAACACTTCTACGGCTTTCTCAGCCGTAACGCGCGCCAGGCCCGGGATTATTATCAGCTGCCGCCGATGCAGATCATCGAGGTCGGATTGCCGATTCAGCTCTGAGGCTGGGCGGTTCCCGACGGGACGGTGGGAACAGGGGAAGCGTGACCTGGGACCGCGACCGCCCTCGGTCGCATCGGGATCTGCATTCAGTAAAAATGCGACCGGGGGCGGTCGCGGTCCCAGGTGTCGCTCCACTGCCGAGTCGCTCCGGAAGACCTACTCCAGCGCCCGCGCCCACTCCGCGAACAGCGCCTTGCGCGCGGCTGCATCGTGTTTGCGATCCGTGCGCACTTCAATCACACGCACGCCGCTCGCGGGCAGGGTCCGCACCAACTCCGCGAAGTGCACCCAGTCGCGCACCAGTGTGTGCTCCACCCCATAGGCGGCACACAGTTTCGCAAAATCCGCCTCCTGCGGTGTGGCAAAAAACTCCTCGAACGGCGGCTCGTAGGCCGCGACCGGCAAATGCTCGAAAATCCCGCCGCCGCGATTGTTGATGAGGACGATCGTGAGCGAGCCGCGGAATTTGCCGCACAGCAGAAAACCATTCGTGTCGTGCAACAGCGCGAGATCGCCCGTGAGCAACACCGCCGGCTGGCTGCCGCCGTGCGCCACGCCGAGCGCGGTCGACAGCGTGCCGTCGATGCCGTTCGCGCCCCGGTTGCAGAACGGCCGAATCGCGCGATCGCCGGCCGGCCACACGTACTCGACGTCCCGGACCGGCATCGAATTGGAAATGAAAATCGGCGTCCCCGGTGGCAACGCCCGGCCCAGCAGCCAGGCCGCCTTCGGCTCGAACAGCGCGGCCTCGGCCTGCAGCCGCGAGAAAATCAACGGCCGCACCTTATGCTCATAGCGCGCCCACATGCGCTGGTAACCGTTCGGATCGATCGCCTCCGGCAGGAGCGCCGCGAGCGTCGGCAACGATACCGCCAGCGTCCGCGTCCGCCCGTGCAGGGCGTCACGGTTGTCGGGCCGCTCCGTAGCCAGCCAGATCGTGGCTGCGCTGCGCTCGATCCACGCGCGCAGGACTTTGCTCGTCGGCCACTCGCCGAGGCACAGCACGACCTCGGGTTTGAGCCGCTCGGCCGCGGCCGCGTTGCGCAGGATGAGGTCGTAGGTGGCGACGAGGTGCGGCAGCTGCGTCACGTGATTGCGCAGCGGCGACAGTCCGTCGGCCAGCACCGGCCAGCCGAGCCGGCGCGCGATCTCGGCCACGGCGGCCACATAGGCGGCCGGGTCGCCCGGTTGCGCGGGACCGACCACGATCGCGCCATGCACCTCGGGCATGATGACCGGCAGCGGCCGGACCAGCGACACCACCTCTTCCGCGACCACGTGCGAGAAAAACAAGTCCCAGTCGATCCCGCGGGCAAACGTCTCGGTCGCGCCGTCATCGGCGGCCGGGACGAGCGGATCGCGAAAAGGCACGTTCAGGTGCACCGGTCCGCCGGCCGGCGGACGGCTCCGCGCCACGACGTGCGCGACGGTCTGACGCAGGTAACGCAGCCGTGCCTCGTCGTTCTCCGGCGTCGCGACCTCGTGATAGAACTGCACGTATCCGCCAAATAGCTTCTGCTGATCGATCGTCTGCCCCGAAGCGCAGGCGCGCATCTCCGGCGGACGATCCGCCGTCAGCACGATGAGCGGGACCGCGCTCTCATGCGCCTCGACGATCGCCGGTAGAAAGTTCGCCGCCGCGGTGCCGCTGGTGCAGAGCAGCACCACGGGCTGCAGATCCTGCTTGGCGAGGCCGAGTGCGAAGAAGGCCGCCGAGCGCTCGTCGAGCACGGGAATCGCCTCGATGCCCGCATGGGCCGCCACCGCCAGCGTGAGCGGCGTCGAGCGCGAGCCCGGGGACACCACCGCGCGTGTCACGCCGCAGCGCGCGAGCGTCTCCACGATGACACCGGCCCAGAGGGAGTTGACGTTGCGGGTGTCTGGAACCGAACGGTGCGACATGGGAAGGTGGAATTCGCTGGTCAGGGCGCGAGCGCGTCGAGCATGGCCTTAAACTTGAGCTCGGTTTCCGCAAACTCCTTTTCGGCCTGCGAGCCGGCGACGATCCCCGCGCCCGCGTAGACGCGCGCACGCGGTCCTTCGACGAGCGCGGAACGGATGCCGACGAAGAACTCGCCGCCGCCACGGGCGTTCAGCCAGCCGAGCGCGCCTGCATATAGGCCGCGTGGAAAACCTTCCAGGTCGCGAATGCGTCGCACCGCCGCGTCGCGCGGACTGCCGCCGACCGCCGGCGTGGGATGCATTGCCCCGATCACGTCCAGCAGGCGCACGCCCTCCGGCAGCGTGGCCCGCACCGGCGTATCCAGATGCTGGACATTCGCGAGCCGGCGCACGTGCGGCGTCGCAGGGAAATCCGGTTTGAGGCCCAGCGGCGTGAGCCGCGCGACAATGTCATCGAGCACCTCGCGATGCTCCCGCCGGTTCTTCTCGCTGCGCAACAAGGCGCCGGCCAGCGCGGCGTCCTCGCTGGCCCCCGCCCCGCGCCGAATCGAGCCGGCGAGCGCCTCGGTCTCGAGCGTGCCGCGGCTGACGCGGCCGAGGCGTTCCGGACTTGCGCCGATGAAGCTCGGACCGCGGCCCGACGCGAAGGAGAACGAATAGCAGTCGGGAAACCGCTGCCGCAGGCCGTTCAGCATGCGCAACGGATGCAACGGCTGGTTCGCGATCAGGTCCTGCGCGCGGGCGAGGACGATTTTGTTGAACTCGCCCGCGGTAATGCACTGCAGCGCTTTCGTCACGGCCGCGCGGTAGTCGCCGGTCTCCCGCTGCTGCCACGTGGTGGGCGGGTTGGCTTCACTCCGGGCCTCGTTGGCTCGCGTTTCGGACACCCCGCGGGTCGAGGCCAGCCCACCTGCAAGCGATCCGCCGTTCTCGGGCAGCTCGCGGTATTCGAACCGGCTGAACTTCTGGTGCGCCCGCCACACCCGCAGCGCGAGCGCCTCGAGATCTGCGTCCGGAGTCACCAGCAGATTGGCCACCGCCGTCGTGGTCGTGCCGGCGAGTGCCACCTGCCAGCGCGGCACGAACACCGACGCGGCGGGAAACGGCTCGCCCGGCTCGACCTCGTCGTGAAACGCGAAGCCGGCGAAAAAGTGCGGCCCGCCGAACGGTGCGCTGACATCGCCGACGGCAATCGTGTGCTGCAGCGTGTGCGCGACCCAGCGCTGCACCTCCGCAAAACGCTCCGGCCCGTGCGCGGTGTGCGCGATCGCGATCTCGGCGCCAGCCACGGCGGTCTCGAGCGCGGGACGTTCCGCGTAAAAGTGCGGCTCGGCCGGATCGAAGATCGATTCAAGCACCGCCAGCGGATCGAGCGCATCGACGGCGAGCGAGATGCTCACGAGCTTCGCGTGGCTGTCGCGAATGGCCGCGCTCCGACACTGGCCGAGAAAAGCCCGCAGGCTTTCCGGCGAGGCGTTCTCCGCGGGATGCAGCGGCAGGATGGTCATGCTGACCGGACCCGCCGCCCACCGACGCTGCGAAAGGGGGCGCGCCGCGCAGCCGAAGCCGCGCCCGTCCCTTCGGTCTCAGCTCCGTGCGTCGAATTGGCCGCCGCGTTGCGCATGCGCCTCAGACCGGTTTCGCGGGCGGCGTCGGCCGGGGAAAGAGCACGAGCGCGGGCGCCACCCTGGCCCCGTTGAGCTTGGCGCCCCAGACGAGTTCATCGAGCCAGAGCGCGCCGGGCGTGTAGCCGAGGACTTCGTTGATCTTGCGCGTGGTCGAGGGCGTGACGTGCAGCATCAGCGCCACCGCGAGCCGCAACGCCTCCGCCATCGTCGCCAGCGACGTCCGCAGCAGCGCCTGGTCCTTCGCCTCGGTCGATTTGCCGAGTTTCCACGGCGCGCGTTTCTCGATGTACGCGTTGGTCGCGTTCACGAACGCCATGCCGCGCTCGAGCGCCGTGTGGAACTGGAAGTTCTCGCACAGCGGCACGACCTCCGCGCGCGTCTTGGCCCAGAGTTCATGCAACTCCCGCTCGGGCTCCTCGGTCACTTCGGCGGCCGGCAGCACGCCGGCGGCGAACCGCGTTGTCATGTTGAGCGTGCGGTTGACGAGGTTGCCGAGATTGTTCGCCAGCTCGCTGTTGTAGCGCACGAGAAACTGCTCGACGGTGAACTCGCTGTCCTGCCCGACGTTCATCTCGCGGATCAGGAAGTAGCGGAAGGCATCGACGCCGAACTGATCGATGAACGAGAGCGGGCTGACCGCCTCGCCCGTGCTCTTCGACATCTTGGCGCCACCCTGCAGCCACCAGCCGTGGACCAGCAGCGCCTTCGGCGGCGGCAGGCCCGACGCATGCAGCATGATCGGCCAGTACACCGCGTGCGGCGGGACGAGGATGTCCTTGCCGATGACGTTGAAATCCGCCGGCCAGAGGCCCTTGTCGGCCACGGCTGAGTAATAGTTCAGCAGCGCGTCGAACCAGACGTACGTGACGTAATTCTCGTCGAACGGCAGCGAAATCCCCCACTCGAGCCGCTCCTTGGGCCGCGAAATGCACAGGTCGTTCAACGGCTCCTTCAGGAACTCGAGCACCTGCTTGTGCCGGTATTTCGGGAAGATGAAATCCTCGTGCGTCTTCAGGAAGTCGATGAGCCAGTCCTGGTACTTTTGCAGCCGGAAGAAATAGTTCTTCTCCACGATCTGCGTCACCTCGCCGTAAATCTCCGGCCAGGATCCATCGGGCAGGCGATCCTTCTCCTGCAGGAACTGCTCCTGCCGCGTGCTGTAGAAACCGCGGTACTCGGCCTGGTAGATCTCGCCGCGGTCGAACAGTTTCTGCAGGATGTCGCGGACCACCGTCTTGTGCCGCGATTCCGTGGTGCGGATGAAATCGTCGTTGGAAATGTCCAGGCGGGCGCAGAGCGCCTTGAACTCGGCGGACACGCGATCGACATACTCCTGCGGCGCCACGCCCTGCTTGCGCGCGCTCGCCTGCACCTTCTGGCCGTGCTCATCGGTACCGGTGAGGAAATAAACCTTATCGCCCATCTGCCGCCGGAACCGGGCAATGACGTCCGTCAGCACCTTTTCATAGGCATGGCCCAGGTGTGGCGAACCGTTCGCGTAGTCGATGGCGGTCGTGATGTAGAAGGACTTCATGCAGAGCCGGACAAGAGAACCCGGGGGGCGCGAAATGTCGAAAGTTTTGACGCATCGGTGTCGTAAACCATGATCTGCCCGTCCCCGGATGAACCACCTGCCGCGCTTCGTTGCGATCATGCTCTTCGTCGTCCTCGCGGCGCTGGTGGCCCTGCTCGCGGTGCCCGTGTGGCGCGGGATGCGTGCGCCGGAGGCCGCGGCCGAGCCGATGGGCCCCACGCCCGCACCGGCCCGCTCCACGGGCACCACATCGCCCGCGCGCGCGTACGTTCTCCTGCAACGCGCCGCGCTGTTCCTCAGCGTGGCCGCTCTCGCCCTCACCCTCACCCTGATTCTCAGCCAGTCGCTGCCGGTGCTGCGCCAGGGTGAATCGCGCGGACCTTTTCGGACCGCCCGCACCGAGGTGCAGACGCTCGCGCGACTGGCGGAGTCGTCGGTCGCGCAGGGCGCGGAACTCTCCCGCGAACGCGACGTGCGCCGCCTCGCCGAGGAGGACGCCCGTTTCAAACAGCAGCTGCTCACACAGTCCCTCGACGAAAAGATTCGGCTCGGCCACGACCTGCACGACGGGATCATTCAATCGCTCTACGCCGCCGGCCTCGCCCTCGAGACCGTGCGGGCGTTGATCAAGAGCAACCCCGACGAGGCCGATCGCCGCCTCGAAACCACGCGGGCGAGTCTCAACAACGCGATCCGCGACGTGCGCGCCTATCTCGTCGGCCTCGCGCCGGAGAATCTGCGCCGCGCGGGTTTTGCTCACGCGTTGACCGTGCTGCTGACCGAGCTGCGCGCGGGTCGCGAAGCCGAGTTCGACATCAAGATCGACGAGGAAGCCGCCGTGCTGTTGTCGCCCGAGCAAAGCATCGAAGCGCTGCAAATTGCGCGCGAAGCCGTCAGCAACGCGCTGCGTCACGGGCGCGCGACCCGCGTGACGCTTCGACTGATCAAGAGCGACCGCGAACTCTGCCTGCTCGTGCAGGACAACGGCGTCGGCTTCGATGCCTCGACGCTGCGCGACGGCGGCCACGGCCTCGGCAACATGCGCGCGCGCGCCGGCCGGCTCCACGCTTCACTCAAACTCACCAGCACGCCCGGTGAAGGCACCCGCGTGCTCGCTACGGTCCCCATCCTTGAACAGGCTGCCTCATGACTGCTTCCCCCCGGATCCGCGTGCTGCTGGTCGACGACAGCGAAATGGTCCGCACGGGCCTGCGCACGTTGCTGGGCATCGAAGCCACCATTGAGGTCGTGGGTGAAGCGGGTGACGTGGCGACTGGCGTGGAGGCCGCGACGCGTTTGAAACCGGATGTCGTCCTGCTGGACATCCGACTGCCTGATGGCTCCGGCATCGACGCCTGCCGGCGCATTCTCGTCGCGACGCCCGCTACGCGCGTGCTCATGGTGACGTCGATGGTGGACGACACGATCGTCGACGAATCCATCCGCGCCGGCGCGCATGGTTACCTGCTGAAGGAAATCGACGGCCGCGGCTTGGTGAACGCGATCCGCGACGTCGCCGCCGGCAAGTCCATCCTCGATCCCGCGGTGACCGCGCGCGTCATCAAGCTCGTGCGGTCAGCCGGCCCCGGCCGTGATCCCATGGCTGGCCTGTCCGCGCAGGAACGGCGCATGCTCGCATTGATCGCCGAGGGCTGCACGAACAAGGAGGTCGCGGTGAAACTCGAGCTCACCGAAAAGACCGTGCGCAATTATCTCAGCGCGATCTTCGACAAGCTGAACGTCTCACGCCGCGCCGAAGCCGCCGCGATCTACGCGCAGGAAACGAAACGCTGACGTGCGATTCGGACCCGTTGCGCGTCGCGCGGCCGGTTGAGTCTCCCGCGAATCACGCGAATCGGCGCGAATAAGAAGAGAGAGATAAATAGAGAGAGAGCGCGCAGTCCTGATACCAATCGCTCCTTGCTTTTGGACTTCTGGATCGATCGTGGCTACGAGCGCCAGCGAGGGGTCGTTCGGCCACTCGCTGGCGGCTCGTAGCCACGGCTAAAGTCCAAAGGCAAAGAGCGATTGGTATGAGCCCGCGGCGTAGCTTGAGGCGGCGCAGGCGGATTTCATCTGCCTCTGATATTCGTGTCCATTCGCGTGATTCGCGGGCGGCCTTCCGCCGTTCCGGCTCAGGACTGGAGTCGAACCCAGTCCGCCAGTCGCTGCCACGCGCGCGCGCGATGACTGACGGTGTTTTTGATCGCGTCACCGAGCTCGGCGAGACTCGCATCGTATCCGTCCGGGACGAACAACGGATCGTAACCAAACCCGCCCTGCCCGCGCGGCTGCGCCAACAATCGGCCGGGACACCCGCCTTCGAAGATCTGCTCCGCGCCGTCGGGTCCGAGCGCCAACAGCACACAGCGAAACTGCGCTCCGCGACGGGATTCGGGCACGTCACGCAACACGTCGACCAATTTCGCAAGGTTGGCCCGGCTGTCGCCCTGCGGTCCGGCGTAGTAGGCCGACTCCACTCCCGGCGCGCCGTTCAGCGCGTCGACGCAGAGGCCGCTGTCGTCCGCGAGCGCCCACGCACCCGCCGGCAGACGGGGCCGCAACGCGAGCGCCTTGATCCGGGCGTTGCCCACAAAGGTGCCGGAGTCTTCCACGACCTCCGGCATGCCGCCGATTGCGCGGGCTGACGCCACCGTGACGGTCAGCGCGGAGGCCTCGGCGAGCGCCTGGAGTTCGGCCGCCTTGTGCGCGTTGCCCGACGCGAGGTAAAACGTGAGGCGCGCCACGCCGCTTACTTTCCGCCGGGGCCGTAACCCGGCATCGGCTTGCCGTTGGCGTCGAGTTTGCCGATGGCCCAGAGCAGGCCGCGCGCGACCAAATCAAGATAGACGTCGGTCTTCATCGTGGCATCGAAGTGGCCGAGCGTGGTGACGAAGGAACGGCCCTTGCCGTAGGTGTTCAGCCAGACGCACACGTGATCCTGCTTGGTGTCGACGCCGTAGGCCTGCGCGAGCGGGATGACGTTCGGCCAGGTCTTCTCGATCTTGTAGAGCTCGTCCTGAACGCTCGGCCACATCGCGGGTGCGCCCTTCATCACGGGGTTGTCGGCCTTGAGCACCTTGACCTCGAGATCGTGACGATTCTCGTGGCTCATCGAACGCTGACCGATCACCTGGCGCCATTCGTCGGTGGGCGCATTGCGAAAGCTGTGCACGGATGCGTGGAGAATCACCGCCGGCGTGCCCGCCTTGTGCGGCGCCGCGACGCGTTCGACGAATTCCTTGTCCGTGACCATGCCGAAGCACTCGTTGTGAATGATGACGTCGTAGCCGGCGGCCCAATCGGCCTTCTCGTAGATGCTCATCCGATGTTCCCGCGTCGTGCCTTCCTGCACGATCGTCAGGTCGAGGTTGAGCCGCTGCGCGAGGCCCTCGGAAAGCGTCTTGCGTTGCGCGGTGTAGTCGTGAAACCCGCCGCCGGTCACAAGCAGCGCCTTTATCGGCCTCGCCTTCTCCGCGGCCAGGCCGGTGAGTGCGAGCAGCGAGAACGAGAGGAGGACGAGAAGTTTTTTCATGGGGCGGAAATTCGGGATAGTCGGAAGCGACCGGAATCGAATCAGGTTTCGCGCGCACGCTTCTGCAGCGCCGCTTTCGTGAGTCCGAGGCGTTTGGCGGCTTTCGTCTCGTCGCCGGCATCGGCCGCGAGCGCCCGGATCACCAACTCCCGTTCGACGCGGGCCAGCACCGGCTCCTCGTTCGTCTTGAGCTGATCGAAGATTACGTCGAACGCCATCGCCAGGCTCGGCACCGGTGGAACCGGGGGCACAACCGCCGCGGGCGCGACTTCCGCCGGCGCGATCACTTCGTCCGGCGTGGATGCGGTCGGATCAGCCGCGGGCGCGATTGCCGCCACCGCCTCCGCCGCCGCGGACTGCAATTCCACGGGCAAATCCTTCACGAGAATGGCGTCGCCCTGCGCGATCACGGCGCTGCGGTAGATCACGTTCTCCAACTCGCGCACGTTGCCCGGCCAACGGTGGCGCACGAGCACCGCCATGGCTTCCGGCGAGACCTTGCTCACGCGGGTTTTCTTCTGCTTCACCAGATTCTGCAGGCAGAAGTCGACGATCTGCGGGATGTCCTCACCGCGTTCGCGCAATGGGGGCATCCGGATCCGCACGACGTTGAGCCGATAGTACAGATCCTCGCGGAAGGTCTTCGACTTCACCATCTCCTCGAGATCCTTGTTGGTCGCGGCGATGATGCGCACGTCGACGCGGATCGTCTCGGTGCCGCCCACGCGCTGGATTTCCCCCTGCTGCAGCACGCGCAGAATCTTGGTCTGGGTCGCGAGCGCCATGTCGCCGATTTCATCGAGGAAAATCGTGCCGCCATCACACAGCTCGAACTTGCCGAGCCGCTGGACGGTCGCGCCGGTGAACGATCCCTTTTCGTGCCCGAAGAGTTCGCTCTCGATCAGATTGTCCGGAATCGCCGCGCAATTGACCGCGATGAACGGCTTGTTCGCGCGGTGGCTGTGTTTCCAAATGCCGCGCGCGACCAGTTCCTTGCCGGTGCCGCTCTCGCCCGTGATCATCACGGTCACGTCGCTCGCCGTGACCTGACCGATGACCTTGAAGACGTCCTGCATCACGGGCGAGTTGCCCACGATGCCCTCGCGGTAGTCGTCGGCGTTGATGGTCGGTTTGTAGTCACCGACCGCACGCAGATCCGCGTGCGCCTTTAGGGCGTTCTGCGCCAGCGCGAGCACCTTCGCCGGATCGAAGGGCTTCATCACGTAGTCGAACGCGCCGTACTTCATCGCCTCGATCGCGGTCTGCGCCGTGCCGAAGGCCGTCATCAACACGACCAGCTGCCGCGGGTTCGCGGAGCGGATGTGCTGCAGTGCCTCGATGCCGCTCATCCCGCCCATGCGCACATCGAGGAAAACGAGATCGGGCGGCGGCCCCTTCTTCACCAACGCGATGCCCTGTTCGCCGCTGGGCGCCTCGGCCACCTGGTAGCCGCGCGACGAAAGGACGCGGGAGAGCGAATAGCGGATTTCCGCGTCATCATCGATGACGAGAATGGTCGGTGACTTGACAGGAACGTCGGACATGAAAGGTGCTGGGAAGAGATCGCCGGCGCCTGCAACGGCAGGCAGGAATAACGCGAGCAGGCTGGCGAATTCCACCGGCGCGCCTTTGTTGCTACACATGCTTGGCTGGTCAATGAACCTTTTCCGCGTCCGCGGCATCCAGCTCGCGGTCCATTACTCGTTTTTCCTTTTCCTGGCGTACTACGCCTTCCTCGGCTGGACGGACGATGGCTTCGCCGGGATGTTCTGGTGGTCGGCCGTCCTCGTGACGTTTTTCTTTTGCGTGGTGCTGCACGAGTTGGGGCATTCGTTCACCGCCATGCACTACGGCATCGGGGTGCGGCGCATCCTGCTGATGCCCATCGGGGGCATGGCGGAGTTCAACGCCATCCCGCGCGAACCCCGACGCGAGGCGTGGATCACACTCGCCGGTCCAGCGGTCAACTTCGCCATCGCGGCCGTACTTTGGCTGACGCTGCCGCCGTTGGAGACCACGCCGGAGACGGTCAGCTCGTTCCTGGAACTGGGCCACCTCCTGATGCTGTGGAACCTGCTCATGGGCTGCTTCAATCTGCTGCCGGCTTTTCCGATGGATGGCGGCCGGCTCCTGCGCGCGGGGCTCGCCACCCGTCTCACCTATCTGCGTGCGACATTCTGGGCGGCCACGGTGGGCAAGATTGTCGCCGTCGTTGGAGTTGCCGCGGGTGCGTACTTCGAACAGCCGATGCTGATGATTCTTTTCGGCTTCATCTTCTTCGTCGGCGAAATGGAGTACCGCGCCGAGCAGCGGCGGGAGCGCGAGGAGACTTACTACCGCGAGCGCCTGGCCCGACTGTATGCGGAAACGCCGCCGGCCGACGAACCGCCGCTGCTGTATCGCAACTGAGCGCGCCGACGCCCACGGGTGAGGCGGATATTCCGGCCAGATTGCTGGAACGGCGGGTTGCACGCGTCGACCCGAGTCGTCAGGCTGGTCGCCACGATGTCCACCCGTTTCCTCATCGTCGAAAGCGATCCTGCGGCGGCGCAGGCGCTCACGCACGGACTGAAACGGCGGGGCTACGACGCCGTGGAAAGTGTCGCTTCGGTGGCCGCGGCTCTCGGCGCCGCCCGCGCGCAGCGTCCGGATTTAATCCTGATGGGCTCCGGCGAAACGGGCGCGACCGACCCCGGCGTCGCAGCCGCGAAACTCGGCGCCGACGTGGGCGCTCCGGTGATCGTGCTGACCACCCGTGACGCCGCGCCGAACGGTTCTCGGCCACCGTATCGCGGGCCGTATCGCTGGCTCATGCTGCCCTTCGACGATGACGTGCTCCATGCGACCATCGACTTGACGCTGAACGAACACCGCCTCGACGCGGCCGGGAGCGGCGCATCACCGCTGCTGCACGCGGCGGGAGCACCGTTTCAGGCGCTGGTCGAAAGCCTTCCGGACTTCGCCGTGGTGCTCTTTGATCGCGACGGCCGCGTCCACCACGCGAATCCGGCGACGGCTTCGATTTACGGGTACGACGCCGTGACGCTTCACGGCCGCACCTTTGCGACGCTGCTGTCGGCGAACGCCGCCGGCCCGGAGCGCGCCGAGGACATCCTCGCCTGCGCCGCGGCCACCGGGAGTTTGCGCACCGAAGGCTGGCATCGCCGCAAGGACGGCACCGAATTCTGGGCCGAGTCGCTGGTCACGGTCCTGCGCAACGCGGAACAGGCGCAGATCGGGTTCGCTGGAGTGTTTCGCGACGGGACGGAGCGGCGTGCGGCGACGGAGGCGATGCGGCAGGCCAATGTCGAACTCACCCGCCGGCTGGCGGCCCAGGCGACCGAACTGGAAACGGCGGCCGCGGATTCGGAGGCGTTCACCTACTCGGTCGCGCACGACCTGCGAGCGCCGCTGCGCGGAATATCAGGCTACCTCGACACGTTGCACGAGGATCATGCCGGGGCGCTTTCGGCCACCGCCGTCGACTACCTGCGGCGTTCCATCCGCTGCGCTCACCGGATGCACGCGCTGATTGACGAACTTGTGAAGTTGTCGCGCATCGGCCGGCAGACGGTGCAGGCGGAGCCCACGGCGTTGCTCCCGCTGGTGGAAAGTGTGGTGGCGGACCTCAAGCGGGAAGCCGCCGGGCGGACCATCAACTGGCGGATCGGCGGACTGCCCACGGTGGCATGCGATCCGGATCTCATTCGAACCGTGCTGGTGCAATTGCTGGGCAACGCGGTGAAATTCACCGGGGGCCAGGCGCATGCGCGCATTGAGTGCGACCACGAAACCCTCGAGACCGAGCACGTGGTGGTGGTGCGGGACAACGGCGTCGGCTTCGACGACCAGCGCGCGCAGGATCTCTTCACTCCGTTTTGCCGCCTGCACTCCGCCCAGGAATTTGCCGGCAACGGCATCGGTCTGGCCATCGTGGCGCGGATCGTGCGGCGCCACGGCGGCCGGATCTGGGCCGAGTCCCGGCCGGGCGAGGGCGCGGCGTTCTCTTTCACCCTGCCGCGCTGAGCATTCGGCGCGGACGGCCGCGACGGGCGGGTGGATTGTCGAGCTGGTGGCAACACGGGCCCGTCCACTCGTTGGCGCTCGTAGCCACAGCCACGAACGCTGCCCGCGGTCGACGCTTGATCGCAGGCAACAAAAAACCCCGCCTTTCGGCGGGGTTAAATGGTGGACCCTAGGAGGCTCGAACTCCTGACCTCCTCAATGCCATTGAGGCGCTCTACCAACTGAGCTAAGAGCCCATTCGCACTTGCGAGAGGTGAGCAAAATCGAAGTTCCGGGCGCGAAAGCAAGGAATTTTTCAAGCCTCACTCCGGCCGATCGCGCATGTTGAAGTCGAACTCGACCGTCTCGCTCTTCTTGTCCGGCCGCGGCGGCAGTTTTACCCGGCGGATGGCGTCCAGCACCGCCTGATCAAATTCCCTGCTCCCTGAGCTCTTGACGACTCGCCCGCTGGTATAGGTGCCGTCGGCGTTGCTGCGCACTTCGAACGTGCCCTTCAGCGATTCGCCCAAGCCCGGCGGCGGCTCGAATTTTCGGCGAAGCTCGTCCTTGAAGAATTTATCATACGCCGCGAGCACGTCGGTGTTGTCATTCGTGAGCGCCTTGCCGCCCGCGCCGCCCACCTTGTTCTTCGTCGAACCGCCGACGACGCCCTTGGCGATGCCTTCGGCATCCACCTTTTTCACGTTGGGCGCGGTATTTTTCGCCACCTTCACGGGCGACTTGCCCGCATTGGCGCGATCGAACTCCTCCTTGCTCATCTTCTTCTTTTCCTCGTCGAGGCGCTTCTTCTCCGCGGCCTTCTCCCGCTTGAGCTGCATCTTGGCCTTCGACTCCTCGATGATCACCTTGCGGACGATCTGATCCTTGAAACTGGGCACCGGCTTCTCGACCGACTTCTCCGGCGGCGTGACGGCCTTGGGCGTCGGTGGCTTGGGCGGTGGCGGCGTCGGGATCACCGGCGGCGCTTCCTGCACGACCGGCTCAGGCGGAGCGGGCTTCGGCTCGGGCGCTTTCGGCACGTCGATCTTCACGCCGCCGGGCGAACCGAGGGCCGGCGCTTCGGTGGCCATGAAGTTGTCCCCTTCCCCCGCCACGAGCTCGAACACCTTAGGCAGCTCCGAAGGGTCGCGCTTGAGGACATAGCCAAAGATAAACAACGCCAGCACGACGCTGCCGTGCAGCGTGGCCGACATCATGAAGCCTTTGCCGGTGCCGTCGGACATGGGTGCGGAAAAGCGAAGGCGCCCGCCTACCGCGCCACCTGCGTGTCGAACGCGATGCGGGTCAGATTGTGCTTCTTCAGCGAGTCCATCACGGTCACGAACTGCTGCGCCGTTGCCTTGGCATCGAGGCGGAGATGAATCACTGGCGGCTTGGTTTCCGCGGAGAACCGCGCGAACTCCACATCCAGCTGCTTGATCGAATACCCGCGGTCGCCGATATGGACGGTGCCGTCGGCCTGGATCGTAATCGATTCCGAACGCTCCTTCTCCGGCTTGGGCTGGGCGCTGACGGACTCAATCGGCAGATTCACCGGAATCTTCTGCTCCTGCTGCATCAGCGGCGTCGCGATCATGAAAATGACCAGGAGGATGAAGCCCAGATCGATCAGGTTCGTGACGTTCAGGTCCGCGATCGGATGAGCGCTCTGCTTGCGGCGAAAGGTGCGGGCCATGGCGTTCTCGGCTTACTTCGATTCCAGCTCGAGCCGGTCGGCCAGCGAGCTGGCGAAATTCTCGAGCTCGGTGATCATCCGGCGCGTGTTGCCGAGGAGGAAATTGTAGCCGAAGACCGACGGGATCGCGACCACGAGGCCGGCGGTGGTGGCGAGCATGGCGCCCGAGACGCCCGGCGCGAGCTGCTGGATGCCGGCGGTCTGCTGTTCCGCGACGGAACTGAACGCTTCCATCACGCCCCAGACTGTGCCGAGGAGGCCGATGAACGGCGCACCCGAGACAATCGAAGCCAGGAAAATCATGCTGGATTCGTAGCGCAGCGTCTGACGCGCAAGGGCGCGCTGCAGGGCGTTCTCCGCGTGCTCGAGCTTGGCGCGGCTGTTCAGCTCGCCCCGTTCCCGGCAGATCGCCTCCGCCCGCCAGTAGCTCTCGATCGCCTCGGCGAAAAGATCGGCGTACGGGATGATGCGCTTGTTGCGAAACGACTCCGGGGTGTCGAGCAGCGTGCGGTGATCGCGGAGCTGCGAATCGAAACTCAGGTTCAGGAGCTGCAGGCGTTTCAGTTCGAAGTGTTTTCCGAACATGACGGTCCAGGCCACGAGGCTGAAGATCAGGAGGCCGACGACGATGATCTTGTCCACCGTCCCGCAGCGCTCGAAAATATCGATGATGTTGGTGGCGAGAACCGGAGAGGCGAAGAACGACGGTAACATGGAGACGTGAGCGCAAGAGTTGGCGGGTTTGATCCATCCCTTCAATGGAAAATCCGGCCAAGTTGTTCACCATCCCCGCCCGCGGCCGCTCGATTCGCACACGAATCTGGTTGCGACCCGCGGCCGCGGATTTTTGCTGGGCTTTTTCTTTCCACCCTTCCGCTCATGTTTCGCTCCCGCACTCTTCAGCAACTGGCCGCGCACCGCGGTGAAATCGGCGCGCGCAGCGCCTTGGTCGGCTTCGATGGTTTCGTCGACACGATTGTGACCCCGGTCGGGCTGCGGCGCAGCGCCGGCGAGAACTTCACGCCGATCGCCACGCTCGCCGAATTCGGCCAGCGCATCGTGGCCGCGGCCGGCAAGAGCACGAACATCGAACTCTATCCGCGCCTCGACAAACTGGGCGGCAACGGCCCGATCATGGCCAATGCCCTGCTCGCCACCGGCGCGCGCGTGACCTACGTCGGCGCGGTCGGCACGCCCGTCGTGCATCCGGTGTTCGCCGACATGGCGGCCCGCGCCCGCACCGTCTCGCTCTGCGCTCCCGCGCAGACGACCGCGGTCGAATGCAACGACGGCAAGCTCATGCTCGGGCAGATGCGCTGCCTCGATGAAATCACCTACGAGCGCATCTGCACGATCATGGGCGAACGAACCTTTTTCGCCGAGCTCGAGGCGGCGAGCCTCGTCGCCCTCGTGAACTGGACGATGATCCCGAACATGACGTCGATCTTCACGGCGTTGACGACGCACGTGCTGCCGACGCTCCCGCCGTCGCCGCAGCGGATTTTCTTCTTCGATCTCGCCGATCCGGAAAAGCGCTCTGCCGAGGATTTGCGCGCGGCGTTGCACGCCATCACGCAGTTCGGCCCGTTCGGTCGCGTCACGCTCGGCCTGAACCTGAAGGAAGCGCAGCAAGTGGCCGCCGCGCTGGGCATCGCCGCCGTCAACGAGGACGAAGCCAGCCTGCGGGCCGCCGCGGCTGCGATTCGCGAGCGGCTCGCGTTGCACACCGTCGTGGTTCATCCGCGCGAGTCCGCCGCGTGCGCGACCGCCGCGGGCACGGCCTGGGTCCCGGGACCGTACACGTCGCAGCCGCTCATCACCACGGGCGCGGGCGATCATTTCAACGCCGGCTTCACCACCGGCATGCTGCTCGGGCTCGATCCCGAGGCGTGTCTCGGAGTGGGTGTCTGCACCAGCGGTCACTACGTCCGCACCGGCGAGAGTCCGTCGCTCGCCGCGCTCGAAACCTTCCTCGCCAACTGGCGCTAAACCTTCCATCCTCACGACATGCCTTTGAAAACAAAGTCCGACGGCCGCCTCATCTCCTTCGAGGGTTCCGAGGGTTCCGGCAAGTCCACGCAGATTGCACGACTTGCGGCCCATTTTCAGAAGACCAGCCGGGACGTCGTGACCACGCGTGAGCCGGGCGGCACCGAGATCGGCGAGCAGATTCGGAATATCATCGTCCACAATTCCAAGGGCGACGAGATGTGCGCCGAGACGGAATTGCTCCTCTTCACCGCGGCGCGCGCGCAACTGGTCCGTGAGGTCATCGCCCCCGCCCTGCTCCGCGGTGCCATCGTGTTGAGTGATCGTTTTCTCGACTCCTCGACCGTCTATCAGGGGATCGGCCGCAATCTCGCCGCGGATCCCGTCGCGCAGATCAACCGTTTCGCCGTCGGCAGCGTGATGCCCGATCTCACCATCGTCATCGACGTGCCGGAGGAAGTGAGTCTCGCCCGCCTGAAGACCCGCGCCTCGGATCTGCCGGATCGCATGGAACGCGAGAACGTCGATTTCTACCGCAAGGTCCGCGAAGGCTACCTCGTGCTCGCGAAGGGCATGTCCGAACGGTTCATCGTGGTCGACGGCACCAAGAGCGAGGACGCGATCGAGAAGAAGATCTGGACCGAGGTGCAGGCGCGACTGAAGTAGGCGCCGGTGGCCCCCGGCCGGGAAAACCGATCGAACGGGGCCGTCCCACCCATCGGTATCGCCGTCGTTGGGTTCGTGGCCGTTGCCTTCTCCCTGCTCCTTTCTCCCTTCTCCCTGTTCCCTGCCCTATGTCCGCCCTGACGCCCTGGCCCGATGCGCTCGTTGGCACGCCCGCGATCGCGGTGATCGAGCAGGCTATAGCCCGGCAGCGACTCTCGCACAGTCTGCTGCTGCACGGCGATGATCTGGAAACGCTCGTCGCCATCGCGCACGGGATCGCGGATCGGCTGTTGAATGGGGAGCCCGGCAAACGCGCCGCCGCGACGTTTCCGACCGAGCAGCATCCGGACTGCTTCAGCCTGCGTCCGACTGGCAAAATGCGGCAGATTTCAGCCGACGCCACGCGCGAGCTGATCACCAAGGTGCAGGTCTCTCCGGCGGTGGCGCCGCGCAAAGTGGCGATCCTGCACGAAGTCGATCGCATGCACCTGACGGCCGCGAATGTTTTTCTCAAGACCCTCGAGGAGCCGCCGGCGCACACCACCCTGCTGCTGCTCACGACACGGCCGTACGCGTTGCTTCCGACGATTCGAAGCCGCGTGCTGCATTTCCGCTTTCCGTCCGCCGCCGCGCCGGTCGCCGCCGATGGCTGGGCTGCGTGGATCGGCGACTATCAGGCGTGGCTCGGCCGCCTGGTCGAAGGCGCGACGACGGACAAGCAGGCCGTCGCGGATCATATTTTTACGTTGTACGGACTCGTGGCGCGGTTTGGTGCGGTGCTGGACTTCGCGACGGCTGAAGTCTGGAAGCAGCAAAAGGCAAAACTTCCGGCCGATCTCGAGGACGACGAGCAGGTCGCGATCGAGACTGGCATCGCGAACGGCCTGCGCGCGCGGCTCTTCGTGGAAATCGAACAGGCCACGCGGGCCTTCGCCCTCCCCCGCCTGAACGCGGGAGACGAACCGACGCGCCGGGCGCTCATCGGATCGATCGAGAAACTTGAGCACGACGTCGGCCTGCTGCGGCTCAACTTGAACGAGTCCGCCGCGCTCGAAGGTTTCCTGCTGTCGTCGCTGCGCTTCTGGACGAAACGGTGAAGCGAAGCGGCGGCCCCGCTTCGCAGTTGAAAGTTGAAAGGTGAAAGGTGAAAGGTGAAAGAGTCGGACCACTGAACGACGTCGTCCGCTTTCAACCTTCAACTTTCACCTTTCAACTGCCCTGCCCGGCTAAGCCGGACTCATGCAGTAGTCGCCAAAGAGGGCACCGTTAGGCGTCGTTGATGGTGTGAAACATAAGACGACGTTAACGCCCCAGACGGAGGCGAACCAAACGGTGCGGCTGGATTTGGGCACCAAAAGTGGCGTGCAGTCGATGCGGATCGGCTTCACCGACCAGCGCCTAACGGCGCACGGGGGGCTGGCGGTGTGGACGAGTTTTGTGGAGGAAAGCGGGCTGCGGGAGAAACTCGCCACGGTGCTGCCGCATGCGCCGACGAGCCCCAACGCCTACGATCCGGTGGACACGGCGCTGGGTTTTATCGGCGGGATTCTCTGCGGGGCGGACAAGCTGGCGCGGGTGGCGCATCTGGCGCACGACCCGGCCGTGGCGGAGGTGCTGGGCATCGAAGCGGTGCCCAGTCAGTCGACCCTCTCGCGATTCTTCGCGGCCTGCGGTCGAGCCGCCTGCGAAGAGCTCGGCGGATTGCACGCCTGGGTGTTGGGCGCTCTGCCCGCCCGCGCCGAAGGCTACACGTTGGATTTGGACTCCTTTGCGCTGGTGCACGAAGACGGGCGCCAGGAAGGAGTGCGCGTCGGCTACACCCGCAAGGGGCTCAAGCCCTGTCACCGCCCCATCGTGGCCGCGATCGCCGAGGTGCCCCTCGTCGCCAACTTCTGGTTACGCCCGGGCAACACCGCTTGCGTCAGTGCCGCGGACGTGTTTCTGGGCGACACCCTCGCGCGCTTGCCCGCGGGCGTGCGGATCGGCCTGGTGCGCGCGGACAGCGGTTTTTGCACCGAGAAGATGATTACTAAGCTGGAAGCGGAAAAACTCTCTTATGTGCTGGCGGCCGCCCTGCGTTCCCCAGTCCAGGCGCTGTGCCGCCACGACGAAGCGGCCTGGACGGCGACCGACGTGCGGGGTCTGGCCGTGCAGGAAGTGGCCGACGCGCGCGGCGGGCGTCTGATCGTCGTGCGCCAACGCAGTGCCGAGCGGCCGCACGCCGGCGGCAAGCAACTCATCGAGGTGCCCGGCTACAAGTTCCAGGCGCTGCGCACCAACCTGCCCGCCACCGTGTCACCCCTCGAAGTATGGCGCCGCTACAACGGCCGCGCCGACATCGAAAACCGCATCAAGGAACTTGGCGCGCAGTTCGGCTTGAAGGGTCTGTGTTGCCGCTCGTTTTGGGCGACGGAAGCGGCCTGTCACCTCGCCATCACCGCCTATAATCTCTGCGTCCGGCTGCAACAACGGCTCGGCCAGCCGCACCGCGCTGAACTCGGCACGCTCCGCCGGCAGCTCTTCACTTGCGCCGCCGTCTTCAGCCGCGCCGCCGGCAAGCCCACCCTCAAACTCGCCGTCGCCGGCGACAAGGCCCGCGCTTGGTGGCTCGCACTCCTGCGCCGCATCGCCGACCCAACCCACTGCGATGCAGTTGCCGCCCTCGGGGCCCGCGCCAGAAAACGCTCCATCCTCCATCCCTCAACTGCATGAGTCCGGCTAAGCCAGCCCCAGTTGCTTCAGCACCGCCGGCGGCGGGCCCTCGAACTTGTCGAGCGCCACGTTCCCGACGTAGCCGATGTCCTTCATGCCCTCGGGCGTCGAATAATAGCCGCCCGCAGTGAGATCGCGGAATTTGCGGAAGAACTGGGCGCCCGAGCGGAACTCCGGCTTGGCGTTCGGCGCGTAGCAAACGTCGTCGCAGATCGCGTTCTTCTGGCGCGCGATGAGGTTGACGAAGCCGTTCTGGAAACGCTTCTGCGCCTCCGCCTCGAGCCAGGCGAGACCATCGATCACGATGCGCTTGTCGGCGTCGTGTCCGGGATACGGCGCACTGATCCATTCGTCGATGAACTCGTGCACCTTCAGCGTCGAGGCCGCCGGGCCCTTCGCGTCGGCCGGGATGATCACGTCGCACAACGCCGCAGCGGTGGCGCGCTGCGCGTCGTTGAACGTCAGCGGCCACAGTTCGCCGGGCACGTACGTCTTGAGCAAATCGGGATCGGTGCCGTATCCGACGGCGGGCTTGCCGGTCGCCGGCGTGGTGGCGCCAAAAAGGTCACGTTCAAACAGCGTCGCCGACGCGGCGGCGGTCATCATCCACTTGATCGCGTCACGGCGATCCATGCGCAGCGGGGTCGAGGGCGTTTCAGGAGTCTGCATGTTAGAGATTTCCCTTCTTCAATTCGTCGAGCAGGTAGTCGCTGGCGCGCCACGCGAGCGCCATGATGGTGAGCGTGGGATTCTTGTCGGCGTTCGAGCAGAACGGGCCGCCGTCGGTGACGAAGAGGTTCTTCACGTCCCACGTCTGGCACCACTGGTTGGTCACGGATTTCTTCGCCTCGGCGCCCATGATCGTGCCGCCGACCTCGTGAATGATTTTACCGCCCGGCTCGATCGCCTTGGCGCCATCGGCCTCGGGCTTGGCCCGCACCTTGCCGCCCATCGACTCGATGATGTCGGCAAACGTCTTCTGCATGTGGGCGGCCTGGCGGGTCTCGTGCTCGGACCACTTCCAGTGAAAGCGCAGCACGGGAATGCCGTACTTGTCCTTCACCTTCGGATCGAGATCGCAGAACGAATCGTCGTTCGGAATCATCTCGCCGCGGCCGGAGAAGCCCATGAATGACCCGTAATACCGGCGCGCGTCCTCCTTGAACTTCCGGCCGTAGCTGCCGTTCGTCATCGCTTCGATGCCGCCCGTGACGCCCATGCCGGGCATTTGCCGGCCGCTGCCGGTCTCGATGTGATAACCGCGGGCAAAGCCGAGCTTGCCGGCGAGCTGCTCCTTGTAGAGCCACCACGGCACGTACACGTGCGCGCCGCCGGCGCCGTCCTCGTTGTGCAGCGGCAGATTTTCGAGCGCGGGAATATGACCGCTCAACGACGCCCCGACCGTATCCATGATGTACTTGCCGACGAGCCCGCTCGAATTCGCGATGCCGTTCGGGAAACGCGCCGACTTCGAGTTCAGCATGATGCGCACGGACTCGGCGGAACTGGCCGCGAGCACGACGACCTTGGCCTTAACGGTATGCTCCTGGCCGGTGGTCTTGTCGATGTAGGTGACGCCCGTGGCCTTGCCGTTTGCATCCGTCGTGACCTCGCGCGCCATTGCGTTGGACACGATGTCGAGGTTGCCGCTCGCGAGCGCGGGCGGGAGATGCACCGTGGTCGACTGGTAGTTGGCCTTGATCGAGCAACCGCGGCCGCAGGGCGTCGCCCAGAAACACGCCTGCCGCTGCCGCATCGCGTCGGCGAGGAGACGCTGGGCGCGGGGGTTGTTCGGATGAATCTTCTTCGGCAGCACGTCGGCATTCTGCTTCTCGCTCAACACTGCCCGGTGAATCGGGATAATGGGTACGCCGAGCTTCTTGGCCCGCGCCCGCGCTAGCTGTTCGCCGGCGCGCATCGCCGGTGGCGGCTGCAGACAGCCCGCTGGCGAGTCCGGCGTGTTTTCCATGCCGTGGTTCTCGCCGTAGACGCCGATCAGCATCTCGACCTTGTCGTAATACGGGGCGACGTCCTCGTAGCTCAGCGGCCAGTCCATGCCCAGGCCGTCGCGGCTGCGGGGCTTGAAATCATACGGCCCGTTGCGCAGCGAGATGCGGCCCCAGTGGTTCGTGCGGCCGCCGAGCATGCGCGCGCGCCACCACCAGAACTTGCGCGCGGGATCATCCGACGCGCTCGTGTACGGCTCGCCCGGCACCTGCCAGCCACCGTCGATGGTGGAATCGTAGAAGCCAAACGGCTTGTCCGGCGTGCTCGTCCCGCGCAACGGCGCCTGGCTGTTGTTCTGGAACATCGGCGTCTCCTTCACCGGATCGTAGTTCCGGCCGGCCTCGAGCATCAGGACCTTCGCGCCCTCCATCACGCAGGTGTAGGCGGTCTGGCCGCCAGCGGCGCCGGAACCGACAACGATGACATCATAACTGGGCTGGGTCTTGCTCGAAGTGATCAGGGGCATGGGTGCGTCGGGGAAGCGTGCATTCTCACGAAGCCGCTTCACGAAAAGCAACTCCCGCTTTCGTGCCTGTAACCGTGATCGTCCCCTGGGACCGCGACCGCCCCCGGTCGCTGGAAAGAAAGTGCGACCGGGGCGGTCGCGGTCCCGGGCGATCAATCCTCCCCCAGCACCGCCGCGACAAATGCCGCCCGCTGTTCCATGTGCGGATTGTGCCCGCTGCCAGCGATCACTTTGAACTCCGCCAGCGGAAAGTGCGCCGCGATCACCGGTCGATCCTCGGCCTCGATATAATTCGACTGCTCACCCGCGATGAAACGCGTCGGTCCCGCAAAGCGATCCCCGGCGGTGAGCGGATTCTTTTCCAACTCCGGCAACGCGGACGTCAGCACCGGCAGATTGATCTGCCAGAACCACGCGCCCTCGGCGGTGCGCTCGAGATTGGTCGCGAGGAATTTTCGCATCGGCCAGCTCGGCACGCGGGCCTCGAAACGCAGTTCCGCCTCGGTGCGCGACCGGAGATCGCCAAGGTTCAGCTCGTTCATCGCGGCGAAACTCGCCCGGTGTCCGGGCCAGAAGTAATCCTTCGGCGCGATGTCGACCACCACCAGCCGCTCGACGCGCCCGGGATGCCGGCAGGCTAGCAGCATCGCCACCTTTCCGCCCATGCTGTGGCCCACGATCGTGACGCGACCCAGACTCTGCTGATCCAGCCAGCTGATCACATCGTCCATCATCTCGGGATAACTCATGGTCGGCGCCGGTTCGGATCGCCCGTGGTTGCGCAGATCGAGCGCGTGAACGTCGAAGTGCGCGGCGAGATCCGCGCCCGCGGTCTGCCAGTTGCGCGACGACCCCAGCATGCCGTGCAGCAGCACCAGCGGTGGTGTGCCCGCGACGCCGAACGAACGATGAAAGAGTGAAGCCACGGCGAAAAGGTGTCGGCAGCCCGCGCCGCGTAGCGAGGAGAATTGCCACCGGCGAAACTGCGGTTTTTCGACTCGCTACCTCCTGTCCGCTCCTCGCACCTTTTCCCGCCATGTCGGATCCCGCCAAGCTCACGCCCATGATGCAGCAGTACTTCGAGGTGAAGCGCGGGCTGCCGCGCGACACGCTGCTGCTGTTTCGGCTGGGAGATTTCTTCGAGCTTTTCTTCGACGACGCCGTTACTGCTTCCCGTCTGCTCGGCCTCACCCTGACCAAGCGGCAGGAAACGCCCATGGCCGGTCTGCCGTCGCAGGCGCTCGACAACTACGTTTCCAAGCTGCTCGCCGCGGGGAAGAAAGTCGCCATCTGCGATCAGGCCGAGCCCGCCAAGCCCGGAAAACTCGTGCGCCGGCAGCTCACGCGGATCCTGTCTCCGGGCACGACGCTCGCGGCCAACCAACTCGATGCCGCGCGCAACCATTATCTCGCCGCGCTCGCCCTCGACAAACAGGGGCTGCATGCGGCGTGGCTGGATTTGTCGACCGGCGAGTTCCGCGTCGCCTCTGATGCGCATATCGCGAATCTGCTGCCCGTGCTCACCGCGCTCGATCCGGCGGAGCTGCTGATCATCGAGGGTGAACGCGAGCGCTGGGCCGCCGTCCCGCATGACCAGACCGCGGTGCACGCGCTCCATGGTTTCGCGTCCGAGCGGCTGGCGTCCGAACTTCCCGGATACCACTTCGACGCCGTCACCGGCGCGAAGACCGTGATGGACACGCTGGGCGTCCTGAATCTGCAGGGCTTCGGCCTCGCCCACTCGCATCCCGGACTCGGGCCCGCGGGCGCGCTCGTTTACTACGCGACCGAAAATCTCTGCGCCAAACCGGAGAACCTGCGCGGCCTGCAGGAATATCGCAGCACGCGCACCTTGCTGCTGGATCCCGCGACGCTCCGCAACCTCGAGATCTTTTCGTCAAGCCGCGGCACGCGCGACGGCTCGCTGTTGCACGCGATCAACCGCACCGTCACCGCCGCGGGTGCGCGTCTCCTCGAACGCTGGCTCGCCGCGCCCACGCTCGATCTGCCCGAGATCCAGCGCCGGCAGTCGCTGGTGGGCGAATTGCGCGCGCAACCCACGCGCCTCGCCGAAGTGCATGAGTTGCTCGGCACCGTGCGCGACATCCCGCGCATCCTGGGACGGCTGCAGAACCGGCTGCGCAATCCGCGCGAACTCGGCGGCGTGCGCGATACGCTCGCGCAGATTCCCGGACTGCGTCACGCGCTGGCCGGCTTTGGTCCGGACGCGCGCCTCGCCACGCTCAGTGCGCAGTTGCAGGAACTCCCGGCTTTGCGCGATCTGCTCACTCACGCGCTGGCCGATGATCTCCCGAACGATCTGAGCGACGGCAATTACGTCCGCGCGGGCCACAACGCCGAACTGGATCGGCTGCGTTCGCTGACGACCGACAACAAGACCTGGCTCTCCGACCTCGAGCGCGCCGAGCAGGAACGCACCGGGATTCGCAGCCTGAAGGTCAGGTTCACGAACAACTTTGGCTACTACATCGAGATCACGAAGGCCAATCTCCACCTCGTGCCGGCCGACTATATCCGCCGGCAGACGACCGTCGGCGGCGAGCGCTACGTGACCGAGGCGCTCAAGCTGAAGGAAAAGGAAATCTTTCACGCCGAGGAAAACGCCCTCGCCCGCGAGCTTGAGTTGTTCAACGCGCTCGTCGCGGCCGTGCTCGACGAATCGATCGCACTCGCGCAGACCGCGGAAACGCTCGCGGAGCTGGATGTCCTGACCGGTTGGGCGTTGCTTGCCCGCGACTGGGATTACGCGCAGCCCGTGCTCGACGACGGCGAGGTGCTCGAGATCACGGAAGGCCGCCATCCGGTGGTCGAGCAGGTGCTGCGTTCGCCCGATGCCGCGCTCGCCCGCGGTGCCACCGCGGCCTTCGTGCCGAACGACACCCTGCTCGCGTGCGACGACGCGCAGATTGCGTTGCTCACCGGTCCGAACATGGCGGGCAAATCCACCTACATCCGGCAGGTCGCCCTGATTACGCTGATGGCGCAGGTCGGCTGCTGGGTGCCGGCGAAAGCGTGCCGCGTCGGCCTTGTGGATCGCATTTTCTCCCGCGTCGGCGCGAGCGACGACCTCGCCCGCGGCAATTCGACCTTCATGGTCGAGATGAACGAGACCGCAAACATCCTGAACAACGCCACCGATCGTTCGCTGATCATTCTCGATGAAATCGGCCGCGGCACGTCGACCTACGACGGCCTGTCGATCGCGTGGGCCGTGGTCGAGCATCTGCATCGCGGCCCGGAACGCGGACCGCGCACGCTGTTCGCGACGCATTACCAGGAGTTGACGCAGCTCGACAAACACCTGCTGCGGCTGCGCAACTTCTCCGTCGCGGTGAAGGAATGGAACGACGAGATCGTCTTCGTGCGGCGCGTCATTCCGGGCGCCGCTGATCGCAGTTACGGCATCCAGGTCGCGCGACTCGCCGGCCTGCCGTTGAGCGTGATTGATCGCGCAAAAACCATTCTGGCCAAACTCGAGAGTGACGACACCGACGTCTCGCTCCCGGCGGCGACGCCGCAGGCGCGGCCGAAGAAGAAGATTTCCGTCGCGCCGGCGGACGACTCGCAGCTGAGTTTGCTGTGAAGGGTGGAAGTGCGGGGCATCGAGCCTCGGGGTCCGTGGCTGGGACGATGGCTGGGACCGCGACCGCCCCCGGTCGCATCGGATTAACGGCGACCGGGGGCGGTCGCGGTCCCAAGTGGTCGCCAGCCTAGGACCTCGCGCGCACGAACTGAATTTTTCCCTCAGCCGCGCTTCAACGCCCACAGCGCGCGGGCCTGCGTGATCGTCTTCTTCAGGATTTCCGGCGTGAGCGCCTGCTTCGGATCGTCACCGATGCCGTGACTCGGACTCACGTGGGCCTCGATGCAGAGACCGTCCGCACCGTACGCCACCGCGGCGAGCGCGCAGGCCGGCACGTACGAGGCCTTGCCGACCGAGTGCGACGGATCGACGACGACGGGCGCCCAGGTCTTTTCCTTCAACAGCGGCGTGATGCTCTCGTCGGGATGGTTGCGGTAGCCGTCCAGGGTCGGCGACGTGCCGCGCGGGCACAGGATGATGTTCGGGTTGCCGAACGCCGCGATGTACTCGGCGGCCGAGATGAACTCGCTGATCGGTCCCATGTGCATGCCGCGTTTCAGCAGCACGACGACGTCGCGCTCGGCCACGGCGCGGCCGATGGCGCGCAGGAGCGAGTAGTTGAGCGCGTTGCGCGCGCCGACCTGGAGGCACTTCACGCCGGCATCGAGCGCGAGCTTGATGTGCGCCTCCTCCATGACCTCGGTGTCGACCGGCAGGCCGGTCCGACGCGCGCCTTCCATGAGGATGTCGAGCGACTTCACGTCACCTTGAAACGAATACGGGTTCGTGCGCGGCTTCCACACGCCGCCGCGAATCATGTTGGCGCCGGCTTCCTTCACCGCGGCCGCCGTTTCGTAGAAGTAATTCGGGTTCTTCGGGTCGATCGTGCAGTTGCCGGCAATCACGAAGAGCGACTCGCCGAGCGTCGTGCCGTTGATCACGATGCGATGGCTCGCGAGATCCGAGCGTTTGTCCATCAGCTTGAACGGCGACTGGATGCGGTCGATGCGCTCGATGTAGTCGAGGCCCTCGAGCCGGTTGATCATCAGTTCGTCACGCTCGTCCCCGACGATCGCGTAGATTGTCCGCACCGCTCCGATGATTGGCTGAATCTTGCAGCCAAACTCGGTCACGATGGCAGTCACCGTGGCAAGTTGTTCGGGCGTGAGGCGGTTCGTTTTCGGGAGGATCATCGCAGGCGGAGGTGTGACAGAATAAACAAAAGGAGCGGAATCAAGGATGCTCCAAACCGCGGCCCCGTTTGTCCATGCTGTTCCTCCCGGCGAACGGCCGGCCCGGCCTGGCTCCCGGAGCCCTACTCCGGCAGCACCCGGGCGAACTCCTCCGGCAGCGGCGCCGTGGCTGCAAACGCGTGCGTTCGCCCCCGGTACTCGTAGTCGAACGCCGTTTGCATCGAGTGGAGAAACAGCCGCTTCGTCCCGATGACTTTCGCGAGCGCGCGGTTGCGGGCGAAATCCCCGTACGTCTGATCGCCGACGATCGGCAGGTGGCGTTTGGCGCATTGGACGCGCAACTGGTGACTCCGGCCGGTGCGCGGCTCGAGTTGGAGCAACGCAAGCCGCGGATCGCCGTCACCCGCGCGCAGGACGGTCATGACCGATTCCGCAGGGATGTGGCCGGCGTGCGCCGCCGTGCGAATCTGGCCGCTCCGCTTTTCCACCGCGAGCCGATCGCGCCAGGTCTCCGCTGGCTGGCGTGGCGCGCCGAAGACAAGCGCCTGGTACACCTTTCGCACGGCCTTGCGTTTGAAATGCGCCTTGATGACGTCCGCCAGTTCCGCGCTCGTCGCGGCCAGGATGACCCCGCTCGTGGCCGAATCGAGGCGGTTCAACAACCAGAGCCGACGCGGGCCCGGACTGTCCGCGGTCGGATCGGTCCATTGAAAATATTCCCCGTCGGTCGCATACGGTGCGATGAGCAGGGACCGACGCTCGTCGCCGGGTTCGTTCGGATGCGACAACACGCCCGCCGGCTTGTTGAAGGCGATGACACCCTGCGCATCGTGTCCGATCAGCGTGACCTCACGGCCAAGGGGCAGCGACAAACGGAATCGGTCGGACGCGCTCACGGACTGGAGAAGGTGTACGCTCCCGTCGGGACCGCAGGCGAAGGCATTCGTCGTGACATCGCGCGAGGACAGAGCAACCGCGGCCCGCTTTCAAGCCGTCAGGAAATTCTCGTCGGCCCGTGCGCACCGCAGAGCGTGCCGCGTGCCGCTACCCCACGCGGGGCGGCGGTTTGGTGGAGTGTTTCGACGGCTTCGGCGGCATGGAAAAGGGTCCGTGTCGGGCGCGAAATTCGCGCGGCGACAACCCCACATGGCGGCGAAAGAGTTTGGAGAAGTGATAGGGATCGGCGAGGCCCACGGTCTTGCCTACTTCGGCAATGGGCAGCGTGGTGCTGAGCAACAACGCCCGCGCCTCGCGCAGCTGGCGGTCGATCACGTGACGCTTGGCCGAAACGCCCAGATGCCGCCGAAAGAGTTTCAGGACGTGCGAGCGGCTGCGGCCGACGAGCGCCGCCATTTCGCCGATGCGGGGGCCGAGGTGGTAGCCCCGTTCGACGTGCACCAGCAGGCGTTCCAGTTCCTTGGGCCGCGGGGCCGCGGGGGCGACGACGGACGCCGTGGCGCGGAGCAGTTCACCCACCAGGAGCAGGCCGAGCGCGCGCGCCTCGGTCTCGCTTCGCGCCGAGTGCAAATACCATTGCACCGCATAGTCGATCAATCGTCCGATGGGGGCTTCGGTTTCCACCCGCAGTCGCACGACACCGGCGAAACCGGGCCAGGCCACGTCGCCCCGGTCCGGCGAATCCCAACCGGGCTCACTCCGTTCGTGCGGAACGTTGGCGAGCCAGCGCGATCCGGGGCGATACCACGGCACGAGATGCACATGCGAGGTGAACATCGGCGACGCCGGCGACGGCCGGTACGCGATGCGCCGGCCCCACGGCAGGACATACAGATCGTGCGGCTCGAGCGGATACGTCACGCCGTCCACCGCGAATTCCCCGCGTCCGCTTTTGCACCAGAACAGGCCGCGGCTTTGCACGCAGCCGTTGGCGAACGCCTGCTGGGCCGCGAACTGGAAAAGCCCAGCACGACACACGGCCGGCGCGTCTGTCGGCGCCGCGACGCGGGGGCTTGGGGCGGAAGACGGCATAGGACGCAAAACAACAAGTCTATCCCCACTTGTCCATTTTTCCCGGGGGTCCCGGGTGCTATGCTCGGTTCACCCCACTGCCATGAACCCCACTGTCCCGCGTCTGGTCTTTTTCGTCGCCTTGTTCACGCCTGTGCTGCTCTGCGCGCAGGCCAGCGGATCAAAGCCGGCCACCTCCCCCGCCGCAGGGTCGGATCCCATCGTGTTGTCGCCGTTCCTCGTCGATACGACCGGGGAAAGCGGCTACCAGGCGACGTCCACGCTCGCCGGCAGCCGCATCAAAACCGACCTGAAAGACGTCGCGGCCTCCGTGACGGTGTTGACGACCGAGTTCCTGGATGACCTCGGGGCCAAGGATGTGGCGGGCGCGATGGCGTTTGTGGCCGGCGCCGAGAACGACTCGACCTACCATGCTGAACCCGTCGCCGCGCTCGGCGGCGCCAACGGCTACGTTGGCTCGGACTTTGGCGACAACAACAACCGCTCCGGCGTGATTCGCGTGCGCGGCCTGGGCGCCGCGTCGACGACGATCAACTTCATCGACACCCTGGGTTCGACTGATCGGTACAACACGGAACGCGTGGAGTTCCTGCGCGGCGCCAACTCCATTCTCTTCGGTTTGGCGGAACCCGCGGGCCTGGTGAACTCGTCCACCAAGCTGGCCAGCACCCGCAAACGCGCCACGCGGGTCGAGAACAAGATCGATCAATTCGGCTCAAACCGGGTCATGCTCGATCACAACGAAGTGCTGATCCCCGGAAAACTCGCGGTGCGTGGCGTCGGCCTCTTCAGCGAACAACAGTATCAGGTCAAAACCGCCTTCCTCCGCGACAAGCGGGTGTTTTTCACGGGCACCTACCAGCCGTTCGCGGGCACCACGGTGCGCGCCTACGCGGAAGGCGTGACGAGCTTTGGCCGCCGGCCGAACAATCGCACCGTGCAGGACAATGTCTCGGGCTGGCTGAGAGCCTACAATGCTTACGCGCCGCAGCTGACGTCCGCCCAGGTCGCGCAGGCGTTCTATTGGGATCCGACCGTGCCCAACGCCGATGGGATCGCTCCCGCCACGAACGTCACGCTGGCGAACGGCACCACCGTCAATCTCGGTCTTATCCGCCGGCCGCTGGACTCACTCGCGAATGGCACCGCGCTCATTTACAGCGGCAACGGCCAATGGGCCAGCCCGCTGGACAACGTCGCCACGATCTTCGCCGCGCGCACGATCACCGGAGCCGCCCCCGCGGCCCTGACGAGCCGCAGCCAATTCGCCCGCAGCGGCGACGCCCTCGAAAACACGACGATTCTCCGCGCGGACCCCCAGGTCACCGACAAGGGCATCTTCCCGTACGACACCGTGGAAATCGGCGCGCTGCCGGGCTCATATCGCAAGGAGCACATCCGTCGCTTCAACGTCAGCATCGACCAGCGGATCACCGCGGATCTCTACCTGTCCGCCACGGTCCAGCGGGAAACCCGCGATTTCGATCAGTATTTCGCCATCCTCTCGCAGACGAACCAGATCTCGATCGACATCAATCAGAAGCTGCCCGACGGCCGCGTGAACCCGAACTTCCTGCGGCCCTTCATCTATGGCCGCAACATCGCCGAGCGCGGCGACGCCACGTACACGAACACGCTCGTGCAGGCGAACTACGACTTCGATTTCGCGAAGAAGACCGAGACGTTCGGCTGGCTCGGGTCGCATCGCCTCACCGGCGTGTACACGAAAGCCGACCGCGACACCTATGGCACGCGCTACCACTACCAGTTCGACAGCGACATCCCGAATGTGCTGCCGGCCGCGGCCACCGGGGCCAACGCCACGGGCCAGACGTCGCGCTATGTCATGCAGCTCTGGTATGTCGGCGACCCCGTGAAGGTCGGTGACACTTCCCTACGCTTCACGGGCTTCCCCGACAATGTCGCGCGCATGCAGAACCGGTCGTATGATTATCTCTACTACAACAATCTCGCCGCCCCCGCGACGTGGCAGCGCTCGCCGCAGCAGCTCCACGTGGGCCAGGGTCTGATTCCCAACGCGGCCGTCCGCACCTGGCAGATTCAGAAGAATTCCGGCGAGGGTGTGTCGCTGCAGAGCTTTTTCTGGAAGAGCCGGATCGTGACGCTGCTCGGTTGGCGACGGGACAAGGTGGAATCCTCGCTGCGCTCGCTGCAACCCGACAGCCAATTTCCGTTTCCGTCGCTGCCGGGCAGCAGCCGCAGCGAGTTTCAGTCCACCGGCACGACCTTCAGCAACGAGCGTGACACGAGGACGGAGAGCATCGTCTTCAAGGCCACCGACTGGTTGCGCGTGCTGGCGAACCGGTCGGAGAATTTCGCCGCAACCAGCCCGCGGCAGGACAACCTCTACCGCGCCATCCCGCCGCGGTCAGGGAAGACAGACGAGGTGGGCATCGGCGTTTCCCTGTTCCGCAACAAACTCGACGTGAAGCTCACGCACTTCAAGTCGTCGCAGCTCTTCAATTCCGCCGCGTCCACCTCCGTGCAGAACCGGGTCCCGGCGTTCGAGAACACGCTTTATAATGCGCTGATCAACGCGGGCCGTCAGTCCGAGTGGAACACCGTCGGGGCCAACGGCGCCACCGTCACCACGCCTTACGCCCTGCCCAATGGCGCCATCGCCACCTCGTCCGCGGTCTCGAAGGGTTACGCGCTCGAAGTGTATTTTCGGCCGAATCGGAATTGGGATTTCGTCGCAAGCATCGATCAGACGGAAGCCCGCGTATCCGGCATCGCCCCGGAGCTCTCCGATTTCTTCGCGACCCGCGGCGCGTTCTACAAAAGATATTTCGACGAAGGCATGCGCGTGGACGGCACGACCAACCGGAATCCGTCCACGTCCCAACTGCTGATCGACAATTTCGCAAACGCGGTCGGCATCTCCTACGCGAGCGACGTCCTGCCCGAGGGCAACGCCCGCGCCGGGCTCTCTCCGTACACGGCCAAGGCGGTGGGACGCTACAGTGTTTCCGAGGGAACGTTCAAGGGCCTGAGCTTGGGCACTCAATTGCGCTGGGAATCGGGCAAGGTCATCGGCTACGGCCAGACGACCAAGCTTTTCAACTTCGCGGGACTGCAGAACTACCCCGGGCAGGTATCCGACTTGAGTCGCGAATATAAGACCGGCGCGGTGATCTCCGGCGGCATGTTCATCAACTATTCGCGCCGCATCCTGAACAACAAGGTGCGGTGGAAGGTGCAGCTCAACGCGCAGGATCTTTTCAGCGAACAGGGACTGCGGCGCGTCGCCGTGAACGGCGACGGCTCGCCGGTTTGGGCCCTGAACCCGCCGCGCGCCTACGAGCTCTCCAACACGTTCGATTTTTGATCATCGCGGTGCCCACCGTCAGCGGTGCCAGGACGGCCTCGCAGCCCACGGGCAAGTCCCGCCGCATCCGGCCCTCACCACGATTCCGAGAGCGAAAAAAAGACGACGGGCATTCCGCCCATCGCCCGCGCGTTCACTCATCACGCATTCACGATCCTATGAAAAACCCTCCTGCCCCGACGTTCCGGGGACATGGCCGTTGCCTGCTCGCCGCTGCACTCCTGACCTCGGCCATGTCGGCGCAAACTGCACCGACGCCGGTCGCCGGGAGCCGGGACGAACCCGTCCAGCTGAGCCCCTTCACCGTCGTCTCCGAGAACGACCGCGGTTACCGCGCTGAAAACACCCTTTCCGGTTCGCGACTCAACTCGTCGCTCAAGGACACGCCCGGCGCGCTCGACGTGCTCACGAAGGAATTTCTCGACGACATTGGGGCGACCACCCTCGAGCAGGCGCTCGCGTTCTCCACGAACTTCGCGGAGGACGCCGGTGACTTCGACAGCCAGGGCGTGATCAACACGATTTTTCCCGGCGCGCAGCTCAACGTCAATTTTCGCACCCGCGGTCTCGGCGGCACGATGGCGCGCAACTACCTTCAGACCGACTCGCGCCCGGCCTTCTACACCGTCGAGCGCATCGACAATTCCAGCGGCCCGAACGCGATTCTCTTCGGCCTCGGGAGCGCCGGTGGTGTGGTCAACATCACCACCAAGCGGGCCCAGTTGAACCGTCCCGCCTACGGCCTCGACTTCCTTTTCGACAGCAACCACAGCCGTCGCGTCAACGCCGACGTGAACCAGGTGTTGATCCCCAAGACCCTCGCCCTGCGCGTCAATGGCATCGCCGAGCGCACGAAGAAGTATCGCGCCAATTTTCTCAACAACACCGACGGTATCCATCTCGCCACCACCTGGCGGGCCACGGCGCGTACCGAGGTTCGGGCGGAGTTCGAACGCGAGCACACCACCGGCAGCGTCGCCTATCCTGGTCCGCACCTCGTCAGCACCTATGTCACCAACTGGCTCGACCGCGGCGCGCCGGTCTTCGATTTGCCCGCGAACTGGGAATCGCTCACCGCCGCCGCCCGCAATGCGCTGGTGAATCCCGCGGGCACGCCTGTCGCGTTCAACTACATCGGGGCCGGGGTCAGCCCCGTCGTCGTGCAGAGCGGCGGACAGTCGTTTGTGATCAACGCCGCCCACTCGCTGTTCACCAACGCGAGTCTCGGCAGCAACGATGCCAGCAACCGGCAGTCGATCGACCCGCGCTTCTTCACGCCCCGCGGCAACATCAACGGCCCCGGTGGCCGCAAGGGCATTGATCGCCAGATTCTCACCCTCGCCATTGACCACAAGCTGGCCGAGTCGCTGTACCTCAATCTCTCCGCCTCGCGCGAAACCAGCAGCGCCGACACCTACCAGGCCTTCGCCAACGGCGCGGCCAGCGGCGCGACCATTCTCGCCGACGCCAACCGCACCTTCACCAACAGTGCGCAGATCCTCAATCTCGGCGGCACCGCGCTGGCGACGAATGCCGCCGGCCAGGCGATCAATCCTTTCGCCGGACAATACTACGCCCAGTCCCGCTGGCTGCATCGCACCCAGCACGGCGAGCGCGAGGTCGTCCAGGGTACCGCCGCGTGGCAGTTCAATCTCGGCCGCTGGCTCGGTTCGCATCGCATGGTCGGCACCGTGTCCTACATGGAGAGCGTCTCCGGCAGCGAAAACTTCCGCGACTCGTGGCTTTACGCGCCGTTCAACGCCGATCCCGTCAACACCGGCAACGGCGTCGTCCGCCGCCACTATGCCTCGCCGCTCGACGCCGGCAATTTCTTCGTGCCCGACTGGCGCGACTATCCTGCGCTCACCTGGAACCACCCGACGCGCGGCCCGATCACGTCCGGCTGGGTCACCGAAGGCGAGGCGCTCCGCACCGCCCACCAGTTCTCCTATCTCGCCGCCGCGCAGAGTCGCTTCCTGAACCAGCGGCTTGTGCTCACCGCGGGCTACCGCGTGGACGAAGCCACCGACTACGTTTATGGCCAGACCCGCGTCAGGCCGCCGGGTTGGGAGGCGAGCAACGGGCTGCTCGTGCTGGATCGCAGCGACGTGGCGAAGACCGTCTCGCGCGGCCCGACCCGCACGCTGGGCGGAGTGTTTCACCTGACCCGCTGGATGTCGGTCTATGCGAACAAGAGCACGAACTTCGGCCCGCCCCGAGGCAATGTTGTCGGCCCTGACGCGGTGACGCCGCCCAACACCGCCGGCAAGGGCCTGGACACCGGCCTCAAGTTCGACCTGTTCAGTGGCCGCGTCGCCGTCGATCTCGGATACTTCGATACGTCGAACAACAGCGTGGCCGAGGTGCTCACGCTCAACCTCAACACGGCCGACAGCATCCGCGGCGCCTACAACGCGGTCTTCCCCATCCTTCAGAATCCGGTCGGTGCCAGCCGGCTCTTCAATGCCGCTGATTCCGCGGCCGTCGCCAGCCTGATTGCGAGCTACCCGCTGGTCCGGCCCGTGTACAACGCGAACGCCGATCTCCTCGATCAGGCCAGCCGGGGCTATGAACTGCGGCTCACCGCCAATCCCATGACGGGCGTGCGCGTGCGCGCCACCGTTTCCAAGACTGAGCGCGAGCGCGAGAATCTCTACCGTTTCACGCTGCCGATGGCCGCCCAGCTCCGCGCCTACATCAACGATCTTCAAGCCAGGAATCCGGGCGTGAATGTCGGCAACCTGGCGACGAGCGCGAACCCCACGACGACGATCAACAGCCTGCTCGACGCCTTGGATCAGCGCCTCGATCAGTCCATCGATTCCCTGAGCAATAATTTCGGTGGCGGAAAACTCAGCGCCAACCTCACCGCCAGCTTCGACCTGCCGGGCCGACTCAAAGGCTGGGGCATCACCGCCAGCACCCGTTACAAGTCCGGCGCCTATACCGGCGCCTACGAGGTTCGGCAGGGCGGCGTCGCGGCCGGCGTCCTGCTCGACACCGTTCCGATCTTCGGCAACAGCACGCTCGATCACGATGCGTCGATTCGTTTCCGGACGCGTTTTACCTGGCTCCGCAAAACCGCCGTCACGTTCCAGCTGAACATCCTCAACGTGCTCGACCAATCCGCCCCGATCGTCCGGCGCATGCGGACGGTCGTCATTGCTCCGGGCGCCCCGGCACCGACCAAGGCCGACCTCGTGCCGTCCTCGTATTTCATCCGCACACCGCGGGCCTGGACGCTCACCTCCAAGTTCGATTTCTGAGCCGCCCTTCGAACCTGCTGACGCGGTTGCTCGGCGCGAAGCAGATTCTTCAGCCCTGAGGACTCGCACCGATCGTCAGCGTTCGAATCTCGCCACCGGTCCCGTCCTGGCCTCTTTTCACTCGCATGCCCCCTTCGCGTCCTGCCGCGTTGCTGTTGATCCTCGGCCTCGTGTCCGCCGCGTTTTGTGCGCGAGCCCAGGACGCCGGCCTCCCGCCCGGCGCGCCGCTGCTGCCTGAGTCGGCGTTGCCCGACTACGAAAAGACCATTGATCACGCCGGACTGATCCGCGGCTGGAATAAGGCGTCGCTCGCGCGCGGCGAGAAGATTTACCAACTCGTCTGCCACGCGTGTCACGGCGATCTGAATCTGCCGGGCTCGATTCCGAACGCGCTGCGATTCGCCGAGGGCACGTTCAACCACGGCTCCGATCCACACACGCTGTATCAGACGCTCACGCGCGGCTGGCGGCTCATGGCGCCGCAACCGCAACTCGTGCCGCGCGAGAAGTACGACGTCATCCATTATATCCGCGAAACCTTCCTCGCCGGTCGCAACCCGTCGCAGCTCTTTCCGGTCACTGCCGCCTACCTCGCCGGCTTGCCGGCGGGCGACTCCACCGGACCGGCCCCGGTGAAGCGCGAGCCGTGGCGCGAGATGGACTACGGTCCGTTTCTCATCGGCACGTTCGAAGTCGCCGATGCCGCGCGCCGCGCCGCCGCCGCCAAACTTCCGGGCGCGGCCCTCGACACGATCGCGCCCGGTTCGAACCTCGCGTACAAGGGCATCGCCGTCCGCCTCAATCCCGGACCCGGCGGCATCTCCGCCGGCCAGGCGTGGGTGGCATTCGAACACGACACGCTGCGCCTCGCCGGCGGCTGGACCGGCAGCGGCTTCATCGATTGGGAAGGCATCAACTTCAACGGCCGGCATGTCGTCCACCCGCGCACGATTGGCGACCTGCACTTCGAAACCGCCGACGGCCCCGGCTGGGCCAATCCGGCGACCGGCACGTTTGACGATCCTCGGTTCACCGGTCCCGACGGACGCCGTTACGGCCCGCTCCCGCGCGCCTGGCAACATTACCGCGGACTTTACCGCGCGGACGATCGCGTCGTGATCGCGTACACGGTGGGCGACGCGGACATCCTCGAGAGTCACGACCTCGAAACGCTCGCCGGCCAACCCGTTTTCGTCCGCACGCTCGCTGTCGGGCGCTCGTCCCGCGATCTGCTGGTGCGCGTGGCCAACGCCGGCACCGCCGTCGCGTTTTCCGGCGCCCCCGGCGTCTCCGTCGTACCCGACGCCGCCTTCGTCACGCTGCGTATCCCCGCGGCGGTGACACCGCTGCGCCTCGCCGTGCGGCTCGCGTCGGCGGGGACGTCGGACCTTGCGGCCTTTGCCGCGGCAGCCGCACCGCCGCGCGATCTCACGCCGTTCACCCGCGGCGGCGCGCCGCGCTGGCCCGAGCGGATTGAAACGCCCGTCGTCGCCAGCAGCACCCAGGGGGCGTTTGCCTGGGAACGCTTCACGCTGCCACAAACCAATCCGTGGCGGAGTCGGGTGCGCCCCAGCGGCGTGGACTTCACGGCGGACGGCAAGGCCGCGTATGTCTGCACATGGGACGGCGATGTGTGGCGTGTCACCGGCATCGATGGCGACGCCGCGACTGTGGCGTGGCAACGGATCGCGTCCGGCCTTTTCCAGCCCCTCGGACTCAAGCGGCGCGGCGGCGACATTTTTGTCACCTGCCGCGATCAACTCGTCGTGCTGCGCGACCTCAATGGCGACGGCGAAACCGACTTCTATGAAAACGTGAACAGCGATCATCAGGTCACGGATCACTTTCACGAGTTCGCGATGGGCCTGCAGACCGATGCCGCGGGCAATTTCTATTACGCCAAGAGCGCGCGCCACGCCCGCACCGCGCTCGTCCCGCAGCACGGCACGCTGTTGAAAATTTCAGCCGACGGCGCGAGGACCGAGATTCTGGCGAACGGCTTCCGCGCCGCCAACGGCGTGTGCCTGAATCCCGATGGCTCGTTCTTTGTCACCGACCAGGAGGGCTTCTGGATGCCGATGAACCGCATCAACCGCGTCACGCCTGGAAAGTTTTTCGGCAACATGTGGAGCTACGGCGCACCCGCCGACGCCTCGGACGCCGCGATGGCTCCGCCGCTGCTGTGGGTGGACAAGGCGATCGATCGTTCACCGGCCGAGCTCGTTTGGATCACGAGTGACACCTGGGGCCCGCTCAACGGCGCGTTGCTCAATCTCTCCTACGGTCAGGGCCGAATCGAAGTGGTGTTCGCGGACGGTTTGGGCGACGCCGCGCAGGGCGCGCTCAGTCGTCTGCCCATTCCCGACTTTCCCACCGGAATCATGCGCGGCCGCGTGCATCCCACCAACGGCCGGCTTTATCTCTGCGGACTTTCCGCGTGGGCCACGTCGCAGACCGAACAGGAAGGTGGTTTCTACCGCCTGCGGCCGACGGGAAAACCCGCCGCGCTGCCCACCGGGTGGCACATCGTGGAAGGTGGCATCGAGCTTACGTTCAGCGAGCCGCTCGCCGCCACCGCGGCCGATGCGACCCGCTATGCGGTCAAGGTCTGGGAATTGAAACGGAGCGCGAGCTACGGCAGTCCGCGCATCAATGAACATGCGCTGCCCGTCACGCGCGCCACGGTTCTCACGGATCCGCGTCAGGTGCGCCTCACGATTCCGTCGCTCGCGCCGGCCACCATCATCGAGATCACCTGCCGCGTGCCGGACGCCACGGGCACCGACGTGAACCGCGTGGTCACCGGCACGATTCACCGGGTGCCGGGCGTGAAGACCGCCGCGTCGACGCCCTAGATCGCAGCAGCAGTTCCAGCTTCGCTCGTTTTTTCTACCCCACCCCGCACCCCACGATGAGAACCCACCTCACCTTGCTCCGCTGCGCCGGAGCCTTGACCGCGCTGACTGCCGCGCACGTCGCCCGCGGCCAGTCGGTCGCTCCCACCACGCCCACCCCGGCCGCAGCCGCTCCGGCCGCGCCGATTGTGCTCTCGCCGTTCCAAGTCGGATCGGACACCGAACGCGGCTACGCCTCCACCGCCATCCTGCAGGGCGGTCGGGGCCGAATCGACCTCGCCGACGTCGCGGGCCAGGTACAGGTGTTCACGAAGGATTTTCTGGACGATATCGGAGCCACGACGACCGATGAGGCGTTTCTCTTTTCCGCGACGACGCAGACCTACTTCGACAACGTCAACGGCAACGGCGACTCGCGCCCCGGCTCCCGCAACATTGCCGACGACTCCGGCAATTCCCGCGGCCTCGGCAACATCGACCGCACGCGCAATTATTTTCGCACGACCATCGAGGCGGACTCCTACAACACCGAGCGCTTCGCCCTGGTGAGCGGGGCCAACGCCGTGCAGTTCGGCCTGGGCGGCTCGGCCGGCACCGCCGAGAGCACATCCGCGCGCGCCAACCTCACGCGCAACCGGCAGAAGCTCTCGCTCCGCGCTGACAGCTACGGTTCCGAGCGCGTGGTCTTCGATGTGAGCCAGGTGATCCTCCCGAAGAAACTCGCGCTGCGCGTCATCACGCTCCGCGAGAACAAGGATTACTTCATCACGCCCGGCTACGACGACAGTCGCCGCGCGTTCGTCACGACGACGTGGCAGCCGTTCAAAAACACGACGGTCCGCGTCGAGGGCGAGTATCACCACCGGCGCGACGCGCGGCCCGCGACCACCATGGCCCGCGACAACGGCTACATGGCGTGGCTCGCCTCGCGGCGCGCCGGAAGTCCGCAGACGTATCGCAACCTCGCCGCCACGGCGGCGACCGCGGGGCGGCCCGCCGCGCCGACCTTTGCCCTCGGCGACGGCACGACGCGCGCGTATGCCTTCAGCACGAAGTCGCAGCTCTTCGTCTTTCCGCAAAACGGCACTCCGTCGTTCGTGAATTTTCAGGACGTGCGCAACACCGTCTTCGTTAACATCGCCGACGGAGCCGCCACCGCCGGCAACACTCAGACGCTCATCGATCCGGGCCTCCCGTGGGATACGAATCCCGCCGGCTGGTCGCGCTACAATTTCCGCCGCAGCCGCAACGTGACCGCCACGATCGAGCAGCGGCTCGCCCGCACCACGTTCGTGGAGCTCGGCTACTCGTTTGAATCCTACCGCAATCAAACCACGCAGCTTTTCGCCAACAACGCCTACGACATCCTCGTCGACATCAACGCATTTCTGCCCGATGGCGTGACCCCCAACCCGCTCTACGGCCGCCCCTACCTCGAGTCGAATCGTTCCACCGGCCAGGGCAACTGGGCCGATTTCGCCGTCCATCAGGCGCGCGTCGTCGGCACCCATGAGCAGGACTTCACGAAAAACGCCGGCTGGACGCGCCACCTCGGCCTGCACCGTCTCGGCGTCTTCGCCAGCTACGAAGATTCGGTGACCTACACCCTCGCGCAGCTGCGCAACCTCATCATCGGCAAGCCCAGTTTCCTCTCCGCTGCCGCGCAGAACAACCCGCTGAGCATCGAGCGCGAGCTTTACATGCGCCAATACCTCCCGGTCTTCGGCAGCACGAGCGACCCGCGCGCCTACGGGCTCGCCGCTCCGACTGCCTATGGCGATTTGATGGAAACGCTCTGGCTGACGACCGCCGCAGGTGAGCGCTTCGGCGTGACCTCCTTTCAGAATCCCGTCGGCGGCGTCGGCACCGCGCCGTCCGCGAACCATCTCCAGCGCAGCTCGCTCGCGGCGAGCACCTCGAGCGTGTTTCTCAAGAACCACCTCGTGGCCAACGTGGGTGTCCGCTACGATCGCGTCCGCAATTCCAACTTCGGGTCCTTTCAGCCGATTCTCACCGAAGGGCCGATCACCCCGCAAAATCCCCTCGGCACCGGCTACCGCGCCTACGCTGATTTTCGCAACAAGGAGCCCGCGTCGGTCTGGACTCCCTACCGCTCCGCCACGCGCTGGAACTACGGCTTCATCGTGCGGCCGCCGTGGCTCGAACGCTGGGTCTCACTCGGCTACGACTATTCGCGCAACGCCTCGCTCAACGAGGTCGCCGTCGTCCGCGACGTCAACGGCACCGTCGTCGAACCCAACTACGGCGAGTCCCACGAATATTCCGTGCGCCTCCGCCTCCTCGACGACCGCCTCACCTTCAAGGTCAACTATTTCAATTCCCTCAACCGCAACACCACGCTCGCCGACTCCGGCCTCCGCCAGAATCTGATCAATTTCGAGCAGCAGCTCTACCTCAACGATCCCTCCTACGCCATCAACCCGCTCTTCCTTCAGTCACGCAACCCGCTCCCGGCCGATTTCCGCCTTCCCGGCGATCGCAACAGCAAGGGTCTCGAACTCGATCTCACGTTCAATCCCACGCGCAACTGGCGCATCTTCGCCAACGCCGGCCGGACCGAAACCGAGATCGACGACCTCTCGACCCAGCCGTGGTATGACTACCTCAACGCCAAGCTCGCCACCTGGCAGGCCTACCGCGGGGGTTGGTCCACTGCCACCTACGATGCGACGCGCTCCGTCGAAGCCGCCCACGCGCAGCTCATTCAGGGCCCGCTCGACGACATCCAGGCGAGCCTCGGCAATCCCGGCGGCAATTCCCAGACGTGGCGTTCGAACCTGGTCGCCACGCACAGCTTCACCGAGGGCCGGCTGAAAGGCGCGACCGCGTCGGCGAATTTTCGTTACCGCGGTCCGAGCATCGTGGGCTTCCCGAACAAAATTGACGCCAAGGGCCGCACCCGGACCGACCGCGACAATCCGTATTACTCGGAGCGCTACATCCTCACCGGGCTGATGGCCAACTACCGCTTCCGCGGCGTCGGGGGCACCTCGTGCCGCGTGCAGCTGAACGTGAACAACGTCTTCAACCAATCCCGCGTGTTCGTCACGCGCACGTTCGCCAACGGCGTGCCGCGCAACTACGGGCGCCAGGCCGGTCGGGAATTTCTCCTCACCCTCGATGTCGAACACTAGGACCGGACGGTTTTCCCGCTTCGCGCTCGATCTTACCTGGCGTTTGCCTTCACCCGAGCCCCTTTCGCACTCCTGATCACACCACGACCGCAGCCTCCGATCCGACCACCGATGGCGACGCCTCCTCACATCCTTTTTGTCATGACCGACCAGCAGCGGTTCGACACGATCGCGGCCTTGGGCGCTGCACACGTGCGCACCCCGAACCTGGATCGGCTGGTCGCCCGCGGCGTCGCGCTGACCAACGCGTACACCACGTGTCCCGTGTGTGTGCCGGCCCGCTACTCGATCATGACGGGCTGCGAGCCGTCGAAGACCAGCTGGCTCAGCAACTGGGCCCCGGGCGACCGCGTGAGCGAACGCTGCGGACCGTATCTGGCGCAAACCCTCGCCGCGCGCGGTTACCGCACGTGGGGTCTCGGAAAGTTTCACACGGAACCACGCCACGAGCCGCTGGGCTTCCAGACCCATGAGTACAGCGAGGAACTCTGGCCGACCGAGGCGGAGTTTCTCGGCGACGACTACGTGAAATGGCTCCGGGCGCACGGGCCGGACTTTGCGCACCTGGAACAAGTCCACGGCGAGCGCAGCGACATGTATTATGTGCCCCAGACGAGGCCGGTGCCGGCCCGGCTGTCGGTGGAAGCCTGGCTCACCGGCCGGGCCCTCGAGGAAATCAACCGGCCCGATTCGCGCCCGTATTTCGGCTTCGTCTCTTTCGTCACGCCACATCCGCCGATCGCACCGCCGGTCCCCTACAACCGGATGTTCGATCCCGATGCGATGACGGATCCCGTGCTCGGCGATCCGGTCGTCGATGCGGCCGATGACTATCTCGGCTGGATGAATCACGCCGTCTGGGCAGAGGACATTCCAGCGCCGCAGGCGCGCCAGTTGCGTGCCCGGTATTTCGGATCGATCGCCTATATCGACGCGTGCATCGGGCAACTCCTCGACGCCGTCGAGGCGCGTCCGGACGCCGCCAACACCCTGATCTGTTTCTATTCCGATCACGGCGATCACATGGGTGATCACGGCGCGTGGCAGAAAGAGAGTTTCTTCGAAGCCGCGTGCCGCGTGCCGATGCTCGTCAGCTGGCCGGCGCGCATTCCGGCGGGCGGCCGGTCCTCCGGCCTCGCCGCGCTTACCGATCTTTTCGGCCTCGCCACGTCCGCGAGCGGCACGCCGGAACTGCGCGACGGCCACGATCTGCTTGGCATGATTCGCCACGAAACCAGCGCCCGCGAGCACCTGGTCGGCATGTTCGGCACGCCCGGCACCCGTCACTTCAAATGCATGGTGCGTCACGGCGACTGGAAATACATCTGGCTGGCGAACGGCGGGCGCGAATTGCTCTTCAACCTCCGCGACGATCCAGGCGAAACGCGAAACCGCGCCGATGACGCCGACACGCCCGTCGCCAAGCTGCGCCGCGAGGCGGTCCGCGTGCTCGCGTCCCGGGATTTCACCCGGCCCGCAACGAGCGGTGACGCGCTCGCGGCGCTGTCCTTCGCACCGTTCCCGCGGACCCGCATCAAACAGTTTGCGCGGGGCGTCACCGACTTCGGCCAGGGCCCGATTTCCACGTGAGTCAACCCGCTGCAACGCCCGCTGCCGAGCACGTCCGTCCCGGAGTGCGCGCCGCCTACGGCGCTTCCGCGTTTGCCGAAAACCTGGCGCTCAATTCCGTCAACCAGCTCGCGAACCCGGTCTTCAATCTGACGCTCGGCGTGAGTCCGGTGCTGGTGGGCGCGGCCATCGCGCTGCCGCGACTCTGGGATGCCGTGATGGATCCGTGGATTGGCAACCGCAGCGATCGCCTGCGGTCGCGCTGGGGCCGGCGGCGTCCGTTCATCCTGGTCGGGGCGTTGCTCACGGCGCTCTGCACGGCGGGACTTTGGTTTTTCCCCGCGGGGCAGTCGCCTTTGTTCTACTTCGGCTGGCTCGCGGTCGGTTCGTTCCTGCTCTCGACCGCGTACTCGATCTTTGTCGTCCCGTATGGCGCGCTGGGCCTCGAGCTCACGCGCGACTATCACGAGCGCACGCGCCTCATGGGCGCGAAGTCGATGCTGCACAAACTCTCGGGCGTGGTGAACCAGTGGCTGCTGAAGCTGGTGCAGATCGTCGGTCAGAACAGTCTCGTCGCCGGCAGCCGCACGTGCGGCGTGATCATCGGCTGCGTCGTGGCCGCACTTGGCGCCATCACGGTGTGGCGCGTGCCGGAACGCCCCGTGCCCGTATCCACGGCTCCGCAACTTTCACTGTGGCGCGGCTGGCGTGAAACGACGAAGCGCCGCGATTTCATGCGCCTCGGCGCGGCGCAAATGCTGATCTACGCGAGCTTCCTCGTGATCGACAACACGGGGTTCTATTTGAACGTATTCTACGTGAACGGCGGCGACATGGCGAAGGGCGCGCTCTTGAAGGGCTTCGCCGGCATGGCGTTTCAACTGGGCGGGCTCTGCGCGATTCCCGGCATCGTCCGCCTCTCCCAGCGAATCGGAAAGAAAAACACCTTCCTGCTCTGCACCGCCTCGCTGGTCGTGGCCGGCATCGCCAAATGGTTTTGCTACGTGCCCGACGCCGGCTGGCTGCTTGTCATTCCGTCGCTGCTGCTCGCACCCGGCCTCGTCGCCGTCATGGTGCTCGTGCCCTCGATGACCGCCGACATCTGCGACCTCGACGAGGTGACCACCGGAGCGCGGCGCGAAGGCATGTTCAACGCTGTCCTCGGCTGGATGCTCAAGGTTTCCCTTTCGGGATCGATCTTCCTGGCCGGTTTGGCGTTGAGTCTAACCGGCTGGGACACCGCGCTGAAAGCCGCCCAAACGCCGGAGACGTTTCTTGCCATGCGGATCGCGTTCAGTGCCGGCACCATCGTCTTCGCCCTTCTCGCCGCGGTTTTGATTGCCGGTTACGGCGTCACGGAGGCCGCGGTCCTGGCGTCCCGCCGCGCAGTGGTCGCCCGCGGCTGACGGTTGAACTGCCGCCGATCTGCTTTTCGATTCGCGCAGGCAGCTGTCACGCGCGCGGCGCGCTGACCGCTCACTGATAGTAGAACGTGAACGTCATCTCCTGCTGCGATCCCAGCACGGCCTTCATGTCGTCGGTCCACGGGCCGTAGGGTGCGCGATCGGTGATCGCGCTGACGCACGCGCGCGACGCGGTCTCGTTCGCCGTCGTCTCGATGTTGGCGATGTTCGTGATCCGTCCCTCGTCGTTCATGACGAATTTCACCGAAACGGTGCTGCCGCCGGCGGGCATCGCCGACATCTGGATGATGAGCCGCTCCCACTGAATCTGCACGGTGTCGATCATGCGCTGCAGATATGCGCCGTAGTTGCTCCATTTTGCGTCGATGCCGCTGAGGCCGACGTTCTTCGTGCCAAATTTATTGTCGGCGAGAATCGCCGGCCGGACCTGCTGCTGCTTCACGACCTGCGGACGTGGCCGCGGCCGGCGCGGGTCAATCGCGGGCTGCATGGCGACGGCGGTCTCGGTCTGCGGCGCGTCCTTCACGCCTTCGACTTTCTCCGGCACCGCTTTCGAGTTTTCCAGCCGCTTGGCAATGTTGCCGCCCAGGCCGGTGAGATTGTCGCCTTCAAATTTCTCGGTGCCTGCGAGCGGATTCTGCTCGGCCTTCGGGATATTCACTGGCGTCTCAGCCTGCGGAATCGGCGGCGGTGGCGGCGTGGGATCGATGCGCTCGGTCGGCTCGACGAGGCGGCCGCTGACGATCTGATTCGATTCGAAATCCTTCTTGCCCTCGGTCGCCGCGCGGTCGGCCTTGCCGTCCGGCGTGGGTTTTTCCTGCGCGGCCTGCTGATTACGGGCGGCAAAATTGCTCGTTTTGTCGGGCGTGTTCTCCGGCGCCTCGGGATTCGTTTCGACGAACTTGAACGGCTCCGGCGGCTTCGTCTGCGGCTTCACCAGCATGTCCGGATCGAGTTCGATGTTGAACTGCTTCGACGCCGCGTGCGGCCGCGGGGCGGACGGCACGTGCTCGAGCCGCAACACCAGGGGTGCGATCAGCCAGAGGAACAGGTGAATCAACACTACGGCCAGCAGGCCGATGGCCGTGGAACGCGATTCCCTGTCCTGCCACACGCGTGCGCAAAGGCCGCGCAACCAGGCGGTGGCGGACGGTGAGGCGACGGAATGAGTCATTGCGAGGTGGCTGGACGCGAACGAACGGAAAAAGTCATGGCAGCAGACCGCTGCGCGTCAAAATTTGTTTCGTCGTTTCCAGCGGCAGCCCGATGATGTTCGAAAGCGAGCCTTCGTAGCGGGCCACAATCAGGTCCGGATGATCCTGAATTCCATAACCGCCCGCCTTGTCCAGCGTATGCACCAGCGACAGGTAACGCTCGATGGTCGCCTCGTCGAGGACCTTGAAGGTCACGTCGCTCGTCGCGCTGTCATCGATCGTCAGCCCATCGCGCGCCCGGCGCAATGCGAGGCCCGTAAATACCGTGTGCGTGCGGCCGCTGAGCCGGCGCAACATGGCGCGCGCGTCCGCGGCATCCCGCGGCTTGTTGAGCGCGTGCCGGTCGAGGCAGACGGTGGTGTCGGCCCCCAGCACGATCGCGTCCGGATGCCGCGCCGCCACCCAGTCGGCCTTGAGCGCGGCGTTGTGCGCGACCATGACACGCGGATCGGTCGTCGCTTCCTCGTGTTCGGTCACGTCCGCGACCACGACCGAAAACGGCACGCCCAATTGCGCAAGCAGTTCCCGGCGGCGGGGCGAGGCGGAGGCGAGGATCAGCGAAGACATGGGAGTCGGAGCCTGGGAGCGCAGGCGTCCCGCCTGCCTTGATGGGCGGAGCAGGCTGGAAGCCTGGGCTCCCGGGCAAACTTACGGCGCCTTCTCGGCCAGCACGGCGCGGACATCGCCCTTTGCACGCGCGAGTTCCACGCGGCTGAGGTTATATTGGTACACGGCCTCGACGAAATTGTCCTCGGCGACCGCAAGGCGGTTCTGGGCGTCCACAATCTCGCGGTTGTCCGCCACGCCCTGCTGGTAGCGTTGCTGCGCGAGCCGCAGCTCCTCCTGCGCGAGTCGCAGGCTCTTTTCGGCGACGGTGATCTGGGCGTTGCGGGACTTGGCGTCCTGCGCGGCAAGCCGCAGTTCGGCCGAAATCTGGAGTTCGAGATTGCGCAGCCGGAGTTCCTGGGCGCGTTGCCGTGACATCGCCAGCCGCTTGTCGGTCCCCGCGCGGAACCCGTCGAAAATCGGTACCGTAATCAGCGCCGCCGCCGACCACTGCGGCTGCAGGTCGTCGTCGAAATTCGGCGCGCCCCGGCCGAACGTGCCGGTGAAGCCGAGGGTCGGGAGCCGTTCGAACTTGGCGCTGCGCACGTCGACTTTCGTCTGCTCGACGGCCTTCTGCGCGCGCAGGTAGTCGGCGCGTTTCTCAAAAGTGGATTTATCCTCGGCAAACATCGACAGCATGCCGTCGGAGCGCTGGACCTTGAAGTCTTCGAGCTGCAGTTCGCGGGTGACCGGAATGTCGATGATGCGCTTCAGGAGCAGTTCGCTTTGCAGATCGGACGTCACCTGCTGCAGCCGGGCCTGCTCGGCCTGCGCCAGCTGCGCCTCGGCGCGCGTGACGTCGATTTGGGTGGCCACGCCCGCGAGCAATTGATTGCGCGCGAGGTCGAGCAGCGTGCGGGCCCGCGCGATGTTGGCATCGAGGACCTCAAGGCGGCGCAGATTCCGCAGGTGGGCGAAGTAGGATTGCGCGACATTCGCTAGGATCGACTGCAGCACACTATTATAGTCCGCCTGCGCCACCTCCGAGCCCATCCGGGCGGAACGCAGGGCCGACCAGCGTTGCAAATCCACGATCGACATCGAGCCGGTCAGCAGGCCGTCGAACCGATTCGTCGGTCGCGCGGACGTCGCGCCGGTATTCGTGAGCGGGACGCTCTTCGTGCGCCGCTGTTGCAACGTACCCGTGATGATCGGCAGGGTCGACACGCGGGCGGCGTTGACCTGCTCGAGGGCCTGGACGACCGATTCCCGGCTCAGCAATACGGTGAGATTGGCCTTTTCCACGCTCCCCAGCGCCTCGTTCAGGGTGAGGACGGCCGGCGATTCCGCACCGCCCAGCAAACCGACCGACACAAGAAAAAGACAGAGCAGGGAGCGCGGAGCGTTGGGCATGGAGAACAAGTAAGTGTTACAGCAAATCGTGGGCCTGACGCACAGCGCAAGCCCGGGTTGCGAGTTGTCAGAGCGGATAAAGCCGTTCACGTTCCGCTCCCTTTCATGCGTCTCGGTCTCGCCCAGCTCAATCCCACCGTCGGAGATCTCGCCGGCAATCGCCGCAAGATTCTCGAAACTTACGCCTCGCTGGTCGCCCAGGGCGCCGAGTTGGTGGTGTTTCCCGAACTTGCCGTCTGCGGCTACCCGCCGCGCGATCTGTTGTTCAAACGGCGCTTCGTGCCCGACGTGACGGAGTCGCTGAACGAGATCGCGGCCGCCGTCGGGGCGGTGCCGGCGGTGATCGGGACCGTCGAAGCCAATCCCAACGGCCGCGGCCGGCCCTTTTTCAACTCCGCCGCCTTCTGTTATCGCGGCAAGGTCGCCGCCGTCGGCCGCAAATGCCTCCTGCCGACCTACGACGTCTTTGACGAGGATCGCTATTTCGAGCCGGCCACCGCGCCCACGATCATCGACCACGCCGGCTATCGGATCGGTCTCACGATCTGTGAGGACATCTGGACGCATCCGATGCTCAGCACGCGCCGGTTGTATGCCGGCCGGGTGCCGATCGAGCAGCTCGCGGATCAGAAGTGCGACCTGATGCTGAACCTGTCGGCGAGTCCGTGGCACAGCGCGAAGGACGCCATCCGCCAGAATCTCGTCGTGGCCGACGCCGCCCGCTCGCTCCACTGCCCCGTCGTCTACGTGAACTGCGTGGGTGGAAACGACGAACTGATCTTCGACGGGCGCAGTCTCGTCTGCGACGCCCAGGGCCGCGTGCTCGCCGGGCTGGCGGCGTTTGCCGAGGACCAGGCGGTGGTCGAGATTCGAAATCTCGGCACCAATCCACCGTTCGAGGCCCCGACGCTGCACGCCGGTTTCGCGCCGGACGAGTATCGCGACATGTTCGACGCGCTCGTGCTCGGGTTGCGCGATTATGCGCAGAAGAGCGGCTTCAAGCGGGCGCTCATCGCGCTCTCGGGCGGCATCGACTCGGCGGTGGTCGGCGTGATTGCCGCCGCAGCCTTTGGTCCGGAAAACGTGACCGGCGTGTCGCTGCCGTCGTCGATTTCGTCGCAACACTCGCGCGACGACGCGCGCATCCTGGCGGACAATCTCGGGATTCGTTTCGAGACCATCGCCATCGCCGACGCCGTCGCCGCCTGCGAAACGTCGCTCGGCCCACTGTTCGCCGGGCGTCCGCGCGATGTGGCGGAGGAAAATATCCAGGCCCGCGTGCGCGGCGTGTTGATGATGGCGCTCTCGAACAAGTTTGGTGCGATCCTGCTCACGACCGGCAACAAGAGCGAAATGGCCGTCGGGTATTGCACGCTATACGGCGACATGTGCGGCGGACTGGCGGTGATCAGCGATGTGTTCAAGACGCAGGTCTACGCCCTCGCCCGCTGGATCAATCGTGAACGCGAAATCATCCCGCGCTCGACGATCGAGAAGCCGCCGAGTGCGGAACTCCGGCCGAACCAGACCGACCAGGACAGCCTGCCGCCGTACGACGTGCTCGACGCCATCCTCAAGGGCTACGTGGAAGAAGGCCTCTCGCGCCGGGACCTCGTCGCGCAGGGCTTCGACGCCGCCGTGGTGCAGGACATCGCCCGCAAGGTCGACCTCAACGAGTACAAACGAAAGCAGGCGGCACCCGGCTTGAAGATCACGCCCCTCGCCTTCGGCGTCGGCCGCCGCATCCCGATCGTGCAGAAGTATGTGAGCTGAGATTTTGAACCACTAATCGGCACTCACGGACACTCATGGCGGAAGCGGCGGCGAATTCAGATCTTTGTCAGCAAGAGGGCTATGATTTCATGGCCGCTGCGTTTGATGTTTATAATGAATTGGGCAGCGGTTTCCTCGAGGAAGTTTACCAGGAAAGTTTGGAGTTGGAGCTCGTCGCACGAAAAATGCCGTTTGTGTCCAAGCCCGCACTCTCGGTCTATTACCGCGGAACGCCTCTCCAAAAACACTACTACCCCGATTTAATCGTCCTGGATCAGATCTTAGTCGAGCTGAAGGCCGTCAAAACGGCTGCGCCGGAGCACGAGGCGCAGTTGCTCAATTACCTCAAGGCAACCCGCAAACGAGTCGGCTACCTATTGAATTTTGGCGCTTCGCCTCGACTGCAGTGGAAACGATTTGTCCTCTGACTTCTTATTAGTGCTGCTAGTGTAGATTAGTGGTTCCCCCATGTCCTCCTCCTCCGTCTCCGACTCCCTCTTCGCCCGCGCGCTCAAGCTGATCCCGGGTGGCGTCAATTCACCGGTGCGGGCGTTCCGCTCGGTCGGCGGCGCGCCTTTCTTCGTGAAAGCAGCGCGCGGCGCGATGCTCACCACCGCTGACGATCGCGAGCTGATCGACTTCGTGTGCACGTGGGGGCCGGCGATTCACGGGCACAACCATCCGACGATCAAGGCCGCCATCGCCGCGGCGCTCGAGCACGGCACCTCCTTCGGCACGCCCAACCCGTACGAGGTGGAGATGGCCGAACTGATCGTGAAATTCGTCCCGTCGATCCAGAAGGTGCGCATGTGCAACAGCGGCACCGAGGCGACGATGTCCGCCATCCGGCTCGCGCGCGGCTTCACGCGGCGGGACAAGATCATCAAGTTCGCCGGCTGCTACCACGGCCACTCCGACTCGCTGCTGATCAAGGCCGGTTCCGGCGCGCTGACGCACGGCAACCCGGACAGTGCCGGTGTCCCGGCCGCGTTTGCCAACGAAACCGTCGTGCTGCCGTACAACGATCGCGCCGCCCTCGACGCGGCGTTCGCCGCCAACGCCGGCCAGATCGCGTGCGTGATCATCGAGGCCTATTGCGGCAATGTCGGTTTCATCATGCCCGACGCCGGTTACCTGCAGTACCTGCGCGATATCACGGCGAAACACGGCACCGTGCTGATCTTCGACGAGGTCATGACCGGCTTCCGCATCGCGCGCGGCGGCGTGCAGGAACGCGAGCGCATCACGCCCGACCTCACCTGCCTCGGCAAAATCATCGGCGGCGGACTGCCGGTCGGCGCGTTTGGCGGCCGGGCCGACATCATGGACATGCTCGCCCCGCTCGGCCCCGTGTATCAGGCCGGCACGCTCAGCGGCAACCCGCTCGCCATGGCGGCGGGCATCGCGGGTTTGAAACTCCTCGATGAACTGAATCCCTACGCGCGCCTCGACGCCCTCGGCCGGCAGTTGCGCGACGCCGTGCTCGCCGCGTGCCAGGCCAAGGGACTGCCCGTGCAGGTGCCGCAGTGCGGCTCGATGTTCAGCATCTTTTTCACGCCGACGCCGGTGCGCGACTACGCGACCGCGCTGACCGGCGACGCGAAACTCTTCGCGCGCTTCTTCCACGGCTGCCTCGAGCGTGGCGTCTACCTCGCACCCAGTGCTTACGAAGCCGGCTTCCTCAGCACGGCGCACGATGGCGCCGCACTGGATCGGGCCTGCGCGGTGATGACGGAGACAATTCGAGCGTTGTAAGTTTGCCCGTAGGACCGCGACTGCCCCCGGTCGCTTCCTGAGTCGGCAATCAAGGCATGCGACCGGGGGCGGTCGCGGTTCCAGCGCCACTCCGAATTTTCGGGTGTGAAATTTACGGGAATCGGACCTGCGTGCTCGCAAATCCGCCTTTAGTTTCAATACTGCCAGCCGTCATCAAAAACATGCGCCGCTTCACTTGTTTTTTGGCCGGCCTGATCGCTTGCGCGCACGCCGTCCTTGCTCAGCCGGTGGATGCGCCGCTGATTTCGCTCAACGACTTGCAGCCCGGTCAGACGGGCGTGGTCTGGACCGTTTTCCAGGGCACCCAGCCCGAGCCGTTCTCGGTCGAAGTCACCGGCGTCCTCCGTAACGCCCTCGGCCCGGGCAAGTCGCTCATCATTTGCCAGCTGACCGACGCCCGCGTCCAGAAGATGGGCGCCGTTGCCGGCATGAGCGGCAGCCCGCTCTACATCGACGGCAAGCTCGCCGGCGCACTGAGTTATCAGGTCCAGCGCTTTGAAACCGTCCGCTACGCCGGCTTCACGCCCGCCGCGGATCTCGACGAAGTCAGAACCAAATCCTCCTCCGCGGCCGGGGCGCTGGTGTCGGCCCCGTTGTCCGAGTCCGCCCTCGACGCCCCTTATCGTTCGTTGCAGCCGGTGTTCACCCTCGGCGGTTTAAGCCCCGCCGTCGCGGATCTGTTTGCCCCGCGCTTTTCCGCCCTGGGCCTGCAGGCGACCGCGCTCGGCGGCAGTACGCAGAGCGGCACTTCGGAAGCAGCCGCGTCGCTGGCCCAGCCCGGCACCGCTGCGAAGTATCCCACGCTCCGACCGGGTAGCGCGGTCTCGGTCGCGCTCGCCACCGGTGACATCACGCTCGCCGGCACCGGCACCGTTTCCCGCATCGATGGTCAGCGCGTCACTGCCTTCGGCCACCCGATGCTTTCGCTGGGCGAGGTCGCACTCCCGATGTGCGCGGCGGAAATCATCACGATTCTGCCCTCGCAAATGAGCTCGGTGAAGATCGCCAATACCGGCGCCGTCATTGGCACGATCACGCAGGATCGACTGTCCGCGGTTTCAGGTTCGCTCGGCAGCGGTCCGGAAATGACCCGCGTCGAGGTCACCGTCACGCCCGCAAAAGGCTCGCCGCGCACGTTGCGGTTTTCCGTCGCCCGCCAGCAGCAGCTCACGCCGGTCCTGGTGGCGGCGGGCGTAAGTCAGGCGATTCTCGGCTCCAACGACGCCGGCCTCGCCAACGGATTCCGGCTGCGGAGCGACGTGAGTTTCCCGGCCGCGTCCCGGCTCGCGTTTCAAACCCTCTACTCGGGCCCGCAGGGCTTCGCGCAAGGCCTGAACGAATTCATCCAGGGGCTCGCCGCGAATCTGCAGAATCCGTACGCGAAGACATTTCCCGATCACGTGTCGTTTTCGGTCGAGCCGTTGGAAACGAATCCCGCGGTCACACTCGATCTCTTCCAACTCTCCCGCACCAGCGCGTCGGGTGGACAGGTCGTGCAGGCCACGATCGCGTGGCGCGACTGGCAGGGCGACGCGCACCGCGAGACGATCGATTTGCCGATCAATCCCGCGTGGATCGGCAAGCAGCTCGAGGTCATCCTCGCACCCGGTCGCGCGCTCGATCAACTCACCGGCCGGCCCCGCCAGATCGCCGCCGCCGAACTGCGCAGCTTCGAGGCCTATCTCGCCGCCATGCGCGATGACCGGCCGACCGACGGCGTATGCATTGCCGTGGTGGAAAAGACCTCGCTGTTCAGCGATCAGACCGTGGCGACGCCCGAGGCGCCAGGATCGATCGAGCGGATTGCCCGGGGTGCCGATGAGGCGCGCTTCCGCCGCCGCGACGCCCTGCTGCCCCTTTGGGAACAGCACTTTCTCGCCGGCAAATTGCTCAGCGCGATCGTGCGGCGACCGCTAACCGTGGTGGAGTAAGGTTCAGCGCCGGGAGCGCAGGCGTCCCACGTGCAACGATCGGAGTAGGCGGGACACCTGCGCTCCCGGGGTTGGCCATCGACCTTCACCGCGGGAATGATCCCCGCCTTGCGTTTCCCGCCCAATCGCATCCGTGTTGTGCCCGTGCTTCGACGCGCCTTTTTCCCCGCCCTTCACGTGATGCTCGGGTGTTTCGCGGCCACGGCCGCGTTCGCCGAACCGCTGTCCAAGAAAATCGAGATCGATTTTTTTCGCGACATCCCGAGCCGCAACCTGAAGGGCCTCGCCACGCGCTCCGATGGCCGGCTGGTCTCCGGCCCTGCCCTGCGCGATCTCTCCGCACCGGCGCCGGCCGATCTGCTGTGGTGCCTGGAAGCGACCGCCGATCCGTCGCGCTGGCTCATCGGCACCGGCCCGGACGGACGCATCCTCGAGGCCTCGCTCGACGCGAGCGCGTCGGGCTTCTCCACCCGCGAGGTGGTCAAACTCGACGACCCGCAGGTGTTCGCGTTGAGGCGCCTGCCGGATGGATCGCTGCTCGCGGGCACATCGCCGAAAGGCGCTCTCTATTTGGTGCGCGACGATAAGGCCTTCGCGCGCGTCACGCTGCCGGTTGATTCCATCTTCGATCTCCTTCTCGTCGACGCCCGCACGGCGCTCGTCGCCACCGGCAACCCGGGTCGGATCTACCAGGTCGATCTCGAGACGTTTGCCGCGGGCGGACTCGTCACGGAGAAACTCACCGACTCGGCGCAACTCGCCGCGCGCGGCATCACGCTCTTCGGTGAGATTCGCGACCGCAATGTCCGCCGGATCACCGCGCTGGCGGACGGCCGCATCGCCGCCGGGTCGGCCCCGAAGGGCAATCTCTACACGTTCCCCCGCGCCGGTGGCGCGCCGGTGATCCTGCAGGAGAATCGCGACGCCGAAGTCACCGATTTGCTGCCGCTGCCCAACGGCGATCTCTACGCGACCGTGGTGTTCTCCTCCACGTCGAACGAATCGCGCATCACGCCCTCCGCCTCGGCCGCCAAAGCCGGCGCCAAGGACGAACCGTCCACGCCGCCGCCGGCGCAGGCCGAGCGTTTCGGCGGCCGGTCCTCGCTGCTGTGGTTTCCAGCGGGCGGCTTCGCCGAAGTCCTGATGTCCCGCAGCAATGCCGCGTTCTATCGCGTGATCCGCCGCGGCGATCTCCTGCTCGTCACGGGCGGCGAACAGGGCGAACTGGTCGGCTACGACGTGAAGGCGCGGCTGTCGCTCACGTTCGCCGGCAGCATTTCCTCCCAGCTCAACGGACTCGTGCCGCTCGCCGCCGCTGGTGACAACGCCGCCAGCCCTGCGCGCTATCTCGCCCTGCGCAACAACGCCCCGGGCCTCGCCGTGATTGACTTCGCCGCCTCCGGACCGCGCGAGGCGGAAACCCGCCGGCTCGATCTCGCCACGGCGTCGCGTCTCGGCGCGCTGCGTTTCAACCGCCTGCGCAATCTTCCCGACGCCAGCCTCGGCGTGGACGTTCGCACCAGCAACGGCACCGACGACGTCGAGGGCTGGGGCCCGTGGACGCCGCTCGCCGCCGGCACCGACTACGGCTGGCGCGCGGACAATGTGCGCGGACGCTATGCCAAGCTGCGTATCCGGATTCCGGAGGCAGCCGCCACCGCCGGACTCGAGATCGATCGTGCTTCCCTCTTCGGCCTCCCGCAGAACCGTCGGCCGCAGCTGCAGGATTTCCGGATTCTCACGCCGGGCTTCGCCGTCATCGCCGCGCAGGATCCCCTGCCCCCGGCTGTCGTGTCGCTGAGCCAGATCCTGGCGGGGCCGAAGGACGACGACCGCCGCCGCTCGAATTTCATGAGCAGCAACGTCGTGCCGTCACCGGGCACGCAGCTCATCACGTGGACCGTGACCGATCCGGATGGCGACACGCTGCTCAACACGTTTTCCATCCGGCGCGACGGAGATCCGACGTGGACCGACGTCGTTGCGTCCAGCCGGGATAACTACGCGCAGTTCGACACCAAGCACCTCGCGGACGGCGTTTACTTCACCCGGCTGGTGGCGACGGAAACTTCACCGCGGCCCGCCGGCGAGCGCCTGAGCCAGACGTTCGAGACCGATGATCTCATCATCGATCACACCGCGCCGGAGATGATCGAGGCAACCGCACAACGCACCGCCACGGCGGTGATCGTGACCGTGCGCGGCCGTGATCAACTCTCGCTGCTCGATGGTATCGAGGTCGTCTTCAACAACAACGTGCGCGAGACGGTCGAGCAGCCGGGCGATGGCGTGCGCGATGGCCGCGAGGAAACGTTCACCCTCGAGATGCCCCTCGCCCGTGTCTCCAACGCCACGTCGCTTGAAGTCACACTCTTCGACGCCGCCGGCAACGGCACGGCGAAGCGACTGACGTGGTGACACCCACTCGCCTCCGTGGCTACGAGCGCCAGCGAGTGGCGGGGCTTCCTAGCGCTGCTGCGCCATTCGTCCGTCGACGACGCCGCCACTCGCTGGCGCTCGTAGCTACATAAGACAGTGGGCACTGCACTCTCCGCGCGCGGCAGAGCTCCCCGCGCCGGCGGAGGTGCTCACGCGCGCGGGTGCGCCTTCGCGTAGATCTCCTTCAGCCGCGCCATGCTCACGTGCGTGTAGAGCTGCGTGGTCGCGAGCTGCGAGTGACCAAGAAGTTCCTGCACGAGCCGCAGATCGGCGCCGGCATTCAGCAGATGCGTTGCATAGGAGTGACGCAGCTTGTGCGGCGTGAGATCCATCGGCAGCCCGGCCAGCGCGAGGTAACGCTTCAACATCAACTGCACGGCATCGACGCTCATGCGCCGGCCGTTCGGATTGACGAGCACGGGTGCATCCGGGCCGCGATCGATCGCGAAGCTCTCGCGGAATTTCTTCAACACGCCGAGCGCCACCTGACCGAGCGGACAGAGCCGCTCCTTGCGGCCCTTGCCCAGCACGCGGGCCACACCGGAATCCAGATCGATCGCGCCGTAGTTGAGCGCGACAAGTTCACTGACGCGCAGGCCGCCGCCGTACATCAGTTCCATCGCCAGCCGGTCGCGCCATGCGCTGTGCGCATCGATGCCGCCGTTCTCCAGCAGACGCTGCGGTCCGGTGAGGAGTAGCTTCATCTGCTCCTCGGTGAGAAATTTCGGCAGCCGCTTCTCGAGCTTGGGCAGCGGGATGTTCAGCAGCGGATTTCGTTTCAGCCGGCCCTGGCTCATCCAGTAGCGAAAGAACGTCCGCAGCCCAGAGGCGTGATTGTGCAGCGTCCTGCGATCAAAGCGCTGCTGCGCCTCGATGACGAAGTCGCGCATCTCGCGGGTGCCAAGCGCGTCGAAGCCGCCGGACCAGCGATCCACTCCGGGCGACGCCAGCCAACGGTAGAAATCCTCGAACGCCTGGCGGTAGTTGCGGACCGTATACGCCGAATAGCGCCGCTCGCTGGCGAGGTAGGTTTCAAACGGCGTCCACCACTCGGCCACGACTTCCGGCGGAAGCGCGGGCGGCGACGCCGCGACGGCGGGGCTCGCGGAAGGACGCGGCGGAGTGGCCATCAGGGTCGGCTTGGTTCCGGTGTCGGAGGCGCAGCGCGGGCCAGCGCTACTTCGCGACGACGGTGGTCTTGGCCTCAATCGCCGCCATGACCTGCGTGGCGTGCAGCCGCAGCGCGCCTTCCGGATCAAGCCCATGGACCCGGGCCGCAGCGGTGAGTTCAAACAGCATCCGACCGAGCGACGCCGCGTCGAGCTGGCGGCCGAGCGCCTGCACCTGGTCGACGTCCACGACGCCAGCGGCGGGCAGCTGTTTCTTTTCGATCTGTTTCCAGACGGCCTCGGCAAACATCAGCGCCGGCAGCCGTGGCGGCAGTTCCTTGAAGACCCGGGCTTCCGCGCTGACCGGACCGTGCTTCTTCTCGGTGGCTTTGATCTTCTCCCATTCGACAATCACCTGCTCGGACGTCTCGAGCCGGCTCGATCCAAACACGTGCGGGTGCCGGCGGATGAGCTTCTCGTTGATGTCGCGCGCGACGTCGTCGAAGGTGAAAAGCCCCTTTTCCGCGGCGATCTGGGCGTGAAACACCACCTGGATGAGCACGTCGCCCAACTCCTCGCGCATGTGCGGGAGATCGTTGCGATCGATGGTGTCGATGAGCTCGCTCACCTCGTCGATCAGGCAGCGCACCAGCGTGGCGTGCGTCTGTTCCTGATCCCACGGACAACCGTCCGGAGCGCGCAACCGCGCCATGGTGGCCTTCAGATCGTCAATCGCGCTCATGGCCGAGGACGTTGCCCGCGGAAGGGGCGGAATACACGGAAAAATTTCCGCTTTGTCTTCCGCCGTTTCCGTGTGTTCCGTGAGCTTCAAATGTCCGACAAACTCACCGAAATCATGGCTTGGAAGCGTCGCGAAATCGCGCCGTTGCTGCGGCCGGTTTCGGAGGCGGAACTCGCCCGGGCCGATGCCTCGTTGCCGCGCCCGCCGTCGTTTGCCTCGGCCCTGCGCCGGGCCGACGGCACCGTGGCCGTGATCTCCGAGATCAAGCGTCGTTCGCCCTCGGCCGGTGACATCAAGGCCGGCGCGTCCTCGCTCGATCAGGCGATGCGTTACCAGGCCGCCGGCGCTGATGCGTTGTCGGTGCTGACGGACGAAAAATTCTTCGGCGGCACGCTCGCCGACCTGCGGGGAGTCACCGCATTTTTCCGCACCAACCCGCCCGCGACCCCGTGCCTGCGCAAGGATTTCATGGTGCACCCGCTGCAGGTGCTCGAGGCCCGCGAGGCCGGGGCCAGCGCGATCCTGATCATCGTGCGGGCGCTTAACGACGCCGAGATCACGGCGTTGTTCAACGCCGCGCGGGCCGCCGGGCTCGACGCTCTTTTCGAGATTCACAACGAGGCCGAGATCGGCCGCGCGGTCGCGCACGGCGCCCGCATCATCGGCGTGAACAATCGCGACCTCGCGATTTTCAAAACGGATCTCGGGCTCAGCGAGCGGCTGATTCCGCAGTTTCCGCGCGACGTGATCGCCGTCAGCGAAAGCGGGCTGCACACCGGGGCCGACGTGGCGCGGGTGCGGGCGGCGGGCGCGCACGCGGTGCTCGTCGGCGAGGCCTTGATGCGTGCGTCCGATCCGGCGGAGTTGATCGCGCAGTTCCGGGCGGCGGGTTCACGCACGTCGGTCGCTTCCTGAGTTGCGGGCGAGACGCCCGCGCGCCCATGCTCATTTTTCCATGAAGCAACGTCCCATCAGTGCGTTCATCAAAGTCGGCGGCCTGTATTTTTTCGCGCGCACGCTCGACAAGATCCGCAAGCACGCGCGCAACGAATTGCACGACGAGCATCTCGAGTATCTGGGCAAGGGCTTTGACGGCCGGCTCTGTCACTTCCTCGGCGTCGGCTACGATGCGTTGCGCACGCGCGTCCTCGCGGGTGGCACCGATGACGAGATCTTTGCGTGGGTCCAGCAGACGGGCCGGCCGATCAACGACGTCGACGCCATGATCTGGAATGGGTTTGCCGCCAAGCGCGGCTGGCGCGATGAGGCGACGCCGGGCCTGGAGAAGAATAAGGCCGACAGCGGCCTCGCTCACCGCACCGACCTCCTGACCTTTTTCGATTACTACGAAGTCGATGAGGGCCGCGCGCCGCGCTGAACCATGCCGCTCTCCCCGTCCGAGACCCGCGACCTGCTCGCCCGTCTCGGCCACTCGCCGAAGCGTTTCCTCGGCCAGAATTTTCTGGTGGACGGCAACATCGTGCGCAAATCGCTCGAGCTCGCCGGTGTGCAGGCAGGCGACACCGTCGTGGAGGTCGGCCCCGGCCTCGGCACCCTGACGACCGCGCTGCTGGAAGCGGGCGCCGACGTTTGGGCCGTGGAGAAGGACCGCACGCTGCACGCCCATCTCGAAGCGGAGCTGCTGCCGAAGTTTCCCAGCCGTTTCCATCTGCTCGAGGGCGATGCCGTCGAACAGCCGCTGGCCGGACTCGCGCCCGTACCGGGCCACGAATTCAAAGTGGTCGCCAATCTGCCGTACGCGATCGCCACGCCGTGGCTTGATGAAGTACTCGGCGGTCCGTTGCCCTCGCATCTGGTGCTCATGCTCCAACAGGAGGCAGCGCAGCGTTATGCGGCGCAGCCGGGCACAAAATCGTTCGGGGCGATTTCGGTCTTCTTGCAGGCGGCTTACACTATCGCGCCCGGCCACAAGGTGTCGGCCGGATGTTTTTTTCCGCGGCCGGACGTCGAGTCCCACCTGCTCAACCTCGTGCGCAAGCCCGCGCCATTTGTTTTTTCGACGCACGCCAAAGCCATCATCCGTGCCTGCTTTCAGCAGCGCCGAAAACAGATCGGCGCATTGCTCCGCGCCCGGCTCCCGGCGGGTGTCACGGGCTGGCGGGAACTTCTGGCGCAGCACCATCTCTCAGATCAGACGCGGCCTGAAGCGATTCCCGTCGACGCGTGGCGCCAGCTATCCACTCTTTTCCCACCGTTGGCTTGAAAGCCATTCCAGCCCCGCTACTGAGATAAACCCTCCCATGTTTCGCTCCACGCTCGCAGTTCTCGCCGTTATCGCCGCCACCGTCACCGCCCAGGCCCAAGGGCTCCAGGGCAAGGTCGAAGGCAAGGTGTACATCTCGCCGACCGGCCTGTTCAAGGTCGTCATTCCCGTGCTCCCGGAGCTCGGTGGCGATATCACCGACACACCGAATGTGGTGACGTTTCAGGACGACTTTAATGTCCACGTCAGCATCGCCGCTTTTCCGCAGGACGCCACGCAGCGCTGGGAAATGTCGACCCGCGGCTTGAAGGACTACCTGATTTATTTCTTCAGCAACTTTGTCCTCTCCGATTTCCGCCAGACGTTTGAGGGCGTGCAGATTGAAAGCGCGAAGTTCGTACCCGGGACGCTCGAGGGCAGCCTGCTCACCTATCTGATGGTGCCCGGCGGCACGATGTTCGCGGATCGCGTGCCGCAGCTCAGCGGCACGCGCGTTCCCGTCGCGAAGCGCGGCAATCTCCTCTTTGTCCGCAGCGGCCACATCTTCGTCATCAGCACCGAACTCGCCGAGCGCGTGATCGAGGGCAAGAGCTACAGCAAGACGACGGCCGAGGAAGACGAGATCCTCCGCAACCGGCTCCTCGACATCGTCAGCAAGATCTCCTTCGCCAAACTGCCGGCGACCGAGAGCGCCAAGAAGTGATCGCGGGCACCGGGGAGCGCAGGCGTTCCGCCCGCCGCGGCTGGTCCGGCGGACAAGCCGCCCGCGCTCCCAAGGTTGCCGTCATTGCCCTCGCGGCCGCCGCGCTGCTCCTGAGCGGCTGCGTGTACCTCCGCCTCTTCGAGCTGAAGCAGCAGCTCGCGCGCTTCGATCGTTTTTTTTCGCTGCAGACGCAGGACGGACTTGCGCTCATTTGCCTCACCCCGGTCGTCCGCTCGAACGACATCCGCTGGATCGGCGTGAAGCCGGAGCATACGAAAAAGATCGGCCAGGCGGAGCAGTGGCAGGTGCGCATGGTGAAGCAGAAGTCGTCGGAAGCGCCGGAGAAGGTGCCGTTCGATATCCTCCTCGAATTCACATTCGTCGAAGACAAGCTCACGCGGGTCGCGATTCCCGAGCGCTACTTCGCGCTGATGCCAAAATCCTTTCTGGTCGGAGTGATTCGCAGCCTTGGGGGCGGCAAAGTCGATCAGCTCGGCAAACAGATCGAGGCAACGGTCGCGGGCGCCGACATCGCCGCCGCCCGCCCCCGACTTCCGGCCATCGATCGGTTGCTCGGCGCACCCACTGAGGAGCGCGAGGACGGCACCCGCTCGATCGTGCGCTATCGTTACTCGCCGGCGACCGCGGAGCCGCGGCCGGGCGTGTTCGACATGATTCTCACCTTCGACACGAAAAGCGGCGATCTGCTGAAGTGGCAGGGCGTCACACCGGTGGGAAAAATCGGCTTCGACTTCTCCGCCGATCGGGCGAAACGATGACCGCGCTCGCGCCCGCCGGACCCCACCTTTCATGACCACTCCGCCTGGAACGTTTGCGCTGCGCGACGCCACCGAAGCCGATCTACCGGCGATTGTCGCGATCTACAATTCGACCATCGCGAGCCGGATGGTCACGGCTGATCTCGAGCCGGTATCGGTTGAGGCGCGGCGCCCGTGGTTCCTCGCCCACCAAACGCCCACGCGGCCGCTCTGGGTCGCGAGCGATGCGAACGGCACCGTGTGCGCTTGGCTGAGCTTCGACACTTTTTTTCCGCGCGCGGCCTATGACGGAACGGCGATGATCGGCCTCTACGTGGACGCGGCGCACCGCCGGCGGGGACTCGGCCGCTATCTCCTGCAGCAGGCCATCAACCGCGCCCCGGCGCTCGGCCTGCATACGGTGCTCGGCTACATTTTCGGCCACAACGAGCCCAGCCTCCAACTCTTCGCCGATCACGGTTTTGTCCGCTGGGGGCATCTGCCGCGGATCGCGGTGCTCGACGGCGTCGAACGCGATTTGATCATCGTCGGCCGGCGCGTGGCGGCGTGACGGCGTTGCGTGTTCCTCCGGTCTTCACCCTCAATGCTCCCATCATGTCGCACCTCCTCCAACGTACAGCGCTCGCCGGCGTGCTCGCCCTCATGAGTGTCACGGTTTCCGCCGCCGATGCAGCCGCCTCGGCCCGCCCGTTCGGTCTGGCCCTCCATGGCGGCGCCGGCGTGATTCTGCGGGAGAAATTCTCGCCGGCGCTCGAGGCGCAGTATCGCGCCGAGTTGAAACAGGCGCTCGACGCCGGCTACGCCGTGCTGGCCGCGGGCGGTTCCGCGCTCGATGCCGTGGTTGCCACCATCCTGCCACTGGAGAACTCGCCGCTCTTCAATGCGGGCAAGGGCGCAGTGCTGAACGCGGACGGTATCTGCGAACTGGATGCGTCGATCATGGATGGACGCACGCTCGGGGCCGGCGCGATCGCCGGCGTGCAGCGGATCAAGAATCCCATTCGGCTCGCGCGCTCGGTGATGGAAAAATCACCGCACGTGCTGTTCACGGGCGCGGGCGCGGAACGGTTCGCCGAGCAGATCGGGGGCATTGAGTTCGTGCCCAACACCTATTTTCAAACCGAGCGCCGCCGCGACGATCTCAAGCGCGCGCAGGAACTCGAGAAGGCGTCCGGCGGCCGCAAGGTCTCGATCAGCGACGAGGGCGATCACGCGGTGGACTGGGAACGCAAATGGGGCACGGTCGGCTGCGTGGCGCTCGACGCGCAGGGCAATCTTGCCGCGGGCACGTCGACTGGCGGCATGACCAACAAACGCTTCGGCCGCGTCGGCGACTCGCCGATCATTGGCGCCGGCACCTATGCCAGCAACGCCACCTGCGCCGTCAGCGCGACCGGCCACGGCGAATATTTCATCCGCATCGGCGTGGCCCGCGACATCGCCGCGCAGATGGAATACAAGGGCACGCCGCTCGCCCAGGCCGCCGACGCCACGCTGGCCAAGGTCGCACAGCTCGGCGGCGATGGCGGCGTGATCGGCATCGATCGCCACGGCAACGTCGCCCTGCCGTTCAACACGCCCGGCATGTACCGGGCGTTCCGCATCTCGAGCGGCGCAGAGGACGTCGCGATTTTCGGCAACAAGTAGGCGCGCCCGTTCAGCGCGGCGCTTCGCCGGCCGGCGCGAGCCGGGTGTTGCGCACGTCGCCGCCGGAAGCCGCGGGATTCGGTGTAGCGGGCAGCGGCACCGGTGCACCACTGCCACGTCCGCCGCGCCCGCCGCGACCCGCGGGTATCGCCTCGGGCGGCGGGACCTCGACCGGGAGCTGGTCCTTGCACAGTTCGAGAATCTCGATCGCCGACAATCCGCTCTGCGCCGCGCCGTTCGTGCTGATGCGCGCGGATTCGTCAAAGGGATTGAGCACGAGCGGACCTGCGACGCGCGTCGTAGCGATGGGGCCGCCGCCAAAACGCAGCAGTGACGCGACGGCGGGCCGGGCGAACGCGGCGTTCTTGGTTTTCCAATACGCGTAGGCCGCGAGCCGGGGCGTGCCTTGGCTCGACGCACCCTGTTCGCCGAGGTAGCGACCGTCTGCACCTTCATCGCCGCTCGTCTGGTCGCGACTCAGCACCTCGGCGGGCGCGCTGCCAATGCGGCAGTACTGCAGCCACATCCTGTCCCAGCCGGCGTGGCCGAGGAACTCGTTCAGCTCGAAGATCACCTGCGCCCCACCCTGGATCGTGGCGAGGTTGTACGAGCCGACCTGGTCGGACACGTGGTACAGTTTGCCCGTCTTCGGATCGTATCCGTAAACCAGATTCTTCCCGGACTTGATCCAGTACGGCATCGCCTGGAGCGACTCCACGCCGGCGACGATCTTGTCCCGCCACTTCGCGTCGCCGGTGCGCTCCCACTCGGTCATCCAGTTGCTGACAAAGGCAAACCAGTCCGGGCCCACGCGGATGCGGGCCGGGTATTTCTTCTCGGCCTCGGTGATCGGCTGGGCGAGCCGCATCGGATCGAGGTGCAGTGACGTGGCGTCGGCGTTCACGACCTCGCGCATGAGATCGCCGGTGCGTTCATCGGTGGTGAGATAGTAATAATAGCGTTTGAGCCCGGCCATGCTGATGCGCGCCTCCTTGGCACCACAGCCCCAGTGCCGGACGTTGTGGCGTGATCCGAGACCGGCGAGCGCGCCGGTGTGGTACACATCCACCTCGCTCGTGTGCCGCGTCATGGCTTCAGCCATCCGGAAGATGTCGGCGCGGCCGGTGCGCAGAAAACTCAGCCACAGCCACATGTCGGTCCCGAGCTCGGTGTTATCCCACGCCATGCCGCCCAGGTCGTAGTTCCACACATGACGTTCGCGATCGTACGAGTGCATCACATCGCCGAAATCCCAGAAGCCGTACCAGCGCTGCTGCTCAATGTGGTGCTGATAGAACGCGAGCGTGCTCTCGAGCTGCTCCTCGACCGCGCGTTTGAACGGCGTCGCCTTGTCCGGCAGGCTCCAGAGCCCGAGGGCGCGCACGCTGTGCAGATACGCGGGCGAGGCGACAATGAGCGGCAGCTGTTCACCAAGCCGGGCCTGTTGCACCGTCGTCTCGCGCGAGGGCGCGGCCGCGGAGGGAAAAAGCGTGAGCTCGCTGGTACGTGCCACGCCGAGCGGCGTGCTCAGACCGGGCTGCACGTCCTCGTACACGGCGATGAGACCGTGCGCCCGCGTGTCGTAGTGCCGCATGTCCATCGGCTCGGCGTCGGGCGACCACAACCACACCCGCAGGGTCGCCTCCTGGGAGGTGGCGTTGGCCACCTCGAGCGACGCCGGATGCGACTGCCAGAAATTCTTCACGCTCACGCCGAGACCGCCGCTCACGTCGCCGACAAACACGAGGCCCGACGCGCGCCGGCCCGCGCCGCAGGGAATCCACGCGCTCTGGGCGTTGGTGCGCTTCACGACGGAAAAGCCGTCGGCGTTCGGCTGCACGAGCTTGAAGGAATCCCACACCGCCCAGTCCGCGAGCCAGCCCTGGCTGCGTTCGCTGAGCTCGGCCTTGTTCGGGATGCGTTTGCCTGCGAGTTGATCGGGATAAACATTGCTGCCGTCGGCCCGCGGGTACGTGACGATCGCGTTGCCGCGGCCGACCGCCGGCTGGATCGGCTCGGCCCAGAGGCCGCCGTTCTCGCCGGAGAAACGCACGTGCCGGTTCTGGATTTCTTCCCGCAGCGGCACGCCGAACTCGAGGCCAAGCCCGCGGATGAAATCCTTCTGATCGTCACCATCGTAGATGATCGTGTGCACCAGCCGGACGCTTTCCTGACCGGCGTGAAAATAAAGTCGCACCACGAACGGCAGCCACTCGCGGGATCCCGCGACCGCCTTGTGCGTGCCCTCGATCTTCACCACCGCGCGCACGGGACCTGACTGCTCGACGGTGAGGTTGCTGATCCGCCCGGTGAAACGCTCGCGCCGTGGCGCCTCGTCGAACGCGCCGTCAGGGCCATGTTGCACGATGCACACGAGCCGGCCGGTCCGCGCGACCTCGCGTCCGTCCACCGTGAGTGAGTCGATCAGGTTCGCGCCCCAGCGCGTGAGCCGCGCCCTGAGTTTGCCGGTATCGATCTCGATCCCGGTGTCGCTCTGCCGCACGCGCAGGGCCGGGCCGGATACGGGCGCGGACTCGACCGGGGCCAGCGTGAAGCCCGTCGCCTCCGGACCCGCCACCGTGGCGAACCCGCTCCACTTCAGCGAGCCGTCCGGCCAGTACGCCAGCGGCCAGGTCTGGAGCGGCAGGGCCTTGCCGTCGGCGGCAGTCAGCGCAAACGCCTGCGTCTTCGGCAACGCGCCCTGCGGCCACGGCACCCCCCAACTCACACCGGTCGGGAGCGGCGCGGGCGTCTGGCCCAACCAGGTGAGCGGAACGGGCGCGGGCGCGGCGGCCAGCGATCCGCCGGGCGGCAGGGCGGACGCCAGAATGAGCGACACGCGGAACGAGCAGGACCGGACGAACGACAGGGGTTTCATGCAGGGATTCAGGGAAGACGCTACGACGCGGGGACGTCGCGTTCGTTTTGCAACGCAGGACGCAAATGCGGCGCTTTGTCGGCGGACAGTCAACGTCGCTCGCGTTTCCTCACCGATCCGACGCGAGGTTCGTCGCGCCATCCGCGAGTCCCGTTGACTGTCCGGACCACCGACACTTGGCTCCATCCGTTCCCCCGGCGAGTTCTCTACGGACCTCGCCCCGCTACCTCCGACTCCGGCTGAACCATGCAAACGATCCTGTCTACCCTCCTGCACTTTGCGCGCGGACACGTGCCCGCACGTTGTCTTGCCCTCCTCGCCTGGACGCTGGCGTGCGCCCTGCCCGGCCACGCGGCGCAGTCCGGCAGCGGCACCATCTCCGGCACCGTCGCCAACGCCAGTACGCGCCTCTTCCTCGGCACGGCCGAGGTGAAGATCGCGGGCACGTCGACCGCGGTGCTGACCGATCGCGAAGGCCGCTTCACGCTCCCCAATCTCGCGCCGGGCAGCTACACCCTTGAGGTCAGTTATGCCGGATTGGATACGCTCACGCGCACCGTGACGGTGCCCGCCGGCCAGACCGTGCAGGAGGAATTCAACCTCACCGCGGCCATCTACAAACTCGACGCCTTCGTCGTGGCCGCGGAAGTCGAGGGCAACGCCGCCGCGATCAACCAGCAGAAGAAGGCGGACTTCTTCGTGCAGGCGATCTCCGCCGACACGCTCGGCAATGTCGCCGAGGGCAACATCGGCGAGTTTCTCCGCTACATTCCGGGCATTCAGGTAAACTTCTCCAACGCCGACGCCAGCACGGTGTCGATGCGCGGCCAGGATCCCGAGTCCACCGTGTTCACCTTCGACGGCCAAGTGCCCGCGGCCGCCGGCACGCCGCCGCGCTCGAGCACGGGCAGCAGTGACGCCTCGAGCCGCGCCTTCGAGTTCAGCCAGGCGACGATCAACAACATCGAGACCATCGAGGTCTTCAAGGCACCGCCGCCGTGGATGGCGCCCGCGACCGGCGGCGTCGTCAACGCTGTCACGAAAAACGCGTTCGCGCAGAAGGGCCGCCGGTTCAGCACGACCTTCTCGCTCTCCGCCAACAGCGAGATGATGCACTGGAAGATGGACGGTCCCGGTTCGCGCGCCACGCACCGCATCAAGCCGGGCGGCAGCGTGAACTATTCGGAGGCGTTTCTGAACAATACGCTTGGCCTCTCCCTCTCCTACTTCGAGAGCAACGTGATCAACCCGAGCCACAATTACGCGATGGGCTACTCGCCGTTCACCGCCGGCACCGCGGCCAATCCGGTCACGGAGGCGTCCCGGATGAACGTCAACACCTTCACCCTCGTCGACGGCCCGCAGGTCAAGAACCGCCGCACGCTCAGCTTCAACGCCGACTACAAGCTCGGCAGCACCACGGTGCTCAAGCTCCGCACCACGGCCAACAACTACCTCAGTCAGAACCGCAGTCACACGTTCCGCGTTCGTCCCGGCACGGTTGACGCCGCGTCCACGACCACGGATGCCACGGTGCGCAACGCCCTCGTCGATGTCTTCAACGACTACAGCGATTCGGTGAGCGCCAATTACGGCGTGGTCGGCGCCGTCGAGCACCGCTTCGGGCCGTGGAAGATCGACTACTCCGCGAACTACTCCAAGTCCGACTCCAAGGTCACCGACCTGCCGGCGATGATCCAGTCGATGCAGTTCAACCTCGTGGCCGCCGACGCCGTCGCCGTCCGCATGACCGCTGAACCCGGCACGCCCGCGCCGCTGTCGCTGACGCAGATCGCCGGTCCCGACCTCTATGACCTCAACAGCTACAACTCGCGGAAGAGTTTCTCGCTGCAGACCTCGCCGCGCTTCCAGAACGACCGGACGTGGAATTTAAAACTGGATACGCGCCGCGACTTCGCCTCCGCGCGCTTCCCGTTTGATCTTCGCGCGGGCGTCGGTCTCTACCAGCTGCACCGCCGCAAGCAGGCCGGCCAGATCGTGCTGCAGTACGTCGGTCCCGACGGCGTCGCCAACAACGCCGACGATCCCCAGCTCAGCGCCGCGCAGTTCGCCAAGACCACGTATGGCGACAAGTTTCTCTACGGCATCCGCACGCCCCCGCTCGTCGATCCGTACAAGTTCGGCGAGTTCATGAAGGCGAATCCGAACGCGGTGCAGGACCTTCAGGGCACGAACATCCAGCGCCAGCGCGTGAACACCCAGCAGATGGCGCAGGACGTGACGTCGGCGTACGTCGCCGGCACCGTCAAGGTGACGCCGCAGCTCACGCTGCTCGGTGGCCTGCGCGCCGAGCAGACGGAAAACTTCGTCCGCGGTGCCATCCGCATCAACTCGCTGGGCGTCGGCCTGCCGGCCAACTCGAAGCAGTTCTTCGACGCGGTCTACTCGCAGACGCAACGCGCGACGAGCGACTACACGGACTTCTTCCCGAACTTCCAGTCGACGTATCGCTTCACCCAGAACTTCCTGTTCCGCGGCGCGCTGAGCCGTTCGATGTCGCGCCCGGGCGTGCAGTCGATCCTGCCCAACACCACGGTCAACGACACCGCGCTGATCCCGAGCGTCACGGTGAACAACACCGGCCTGTTGCCGACGTATTCGCGCAACATCGATCTGCAGTTCGAGCTGTTCACGCAGTCCGCCGGCAAGCTCGAGTTCGGCTGGTTCCGCAAGACGGTCACGAACTACATCATCACGAGCACCGAGGTCATCGAGCCGGGCAACGACAACGGCTTCGACGGTCAGTACGCCGGCTACAACCTCAACACGCAGGACAACGGCGGCAAGGGCGAGTTCGAGGGCTTCGAGGCCTCCGCGCGGCAGAGCCTCCGTCCCTACTTGAAGTTTCTCCCCGAACTCGCGCGGGGCTGGGAAGTCTTCGGCGGCTACAACAAGAACACCAAGGGTCAGGCGCCCAATCGCGCGGGTGTGGTCACGAAGCCCCTCGCGCCCCAGTATTACGATTGGAACGCCAACTGGGGCCTCAGCTACATGACGCCGCGCCGGATGTTCTATGTGCAGGTGCGGACCACGATCTTCCCCGAGGCGATCACGACCGCGCCGACCGCCACGGATTCGCGTCCGGTCTACGAGTCGAGCCACCAGCGCTGGGACGCGACCGTGCGTTACACGTTCCCGAATCGGAACTACACGCTCGAGCTCAACGGGGCCAATCTCACGAACGACTCGTGGCGCAACTTCTACCAGGGCGGGCGCAACACGTCGCGGCGCACGTTCGGCACCAACTACAGCCTGGCGTTCCGCGCCAACCTCGATCAGTTCCGCGTGCCGTTCCTGAGCCGGAACTGACGACGGGAGCGAACGCGGGCCCACGGTCCGCGTTCGCGGTGCACGCTTTTCGCGGTAGGTGTTCGTTCCCGCGACTTGTCGTGAAGCCGCGTCAGCGACATGCCTGTGAACCGCCGCATCATGTCGCCGCCTTCGCCGTTACTCCAGCCGCCCGACCGACGGGAAACTCGCGTGAGCCGCGGCTGGGTGCTCGGGATCGTCGCGGCGGTCTTCGTCGCGTACGCGAACACGTTGGCGGTTCCCTTTGTCTTCGATGACATCGCGGCCGTCACCCGGAATCCTTCGCTGGTCAGCTTGGCGCGCGCTCTCGTCCCGCCAGACGGGATGTCGGTCACCGGCCGGCCGCTCGTGAATCTGACGCTCGCGGTGAACCACGCGCTCAGCGGCACGGTTCCGTGGAGTTACCACGCACTCAATCTCATGCTGCACGCCGCATCTGCGCTGCTGCTCTTCGGCGTCGTTCGGCGCGGGCTGGCGTCGGTGACGCCGCTGGCCGGATCGTCGGCTGCCCTGTCCACGGATGCCGTCGCTGGCTGGACCGCGCTGGTCTGGGCCGTTCATCCGCTTCAATCCGCGTCGGTCACGTACGTGATGCAGCGATCGGAGCTGCTGGCGAGCACGTGCCTGCTGGCGGCGCTGTACGCGTTCGCCCGGGCCGTGGGAAAGGGAGAAACGGATACACGCGCTCCGATGGCGGGGCCATGGGCCGCCGCGGCGGTTGCGGCCACGTTTGCCGGCATGGCCAGCAAGGAAGTCATGGCCGGGGCACCGCTCGTGCTGCTGCTGTACGATCGCACCTTTGTTTCGGGCTCGGTACGCGCGGCCTTGCGCCGGCGACCGGCGTTCTACACGGCGCTGGCGTCGAGTTGGCTGCTGCTCGCATGGCTGGTCTTCGGCTCGGAGAGCCGGGGTGCCTCCGCGGGCTTTGCGTCCGCGACGGCGTGGACCGAATACGCAGCAACGCAGGTGTACGCGGTCGCGCACTACCTGCGCCTTGCCCTGTGGCCGAGCGCGCTCGTGTTCGACTACGGCACGCCGCTGATCACCGATCCGGTGCGGCTGGCGCCGGGCGGCGTCGCCCTGGCCGCGATCGTTGTGGGCACCGCGTTCACGTGGCACCGCTGGCCGGCGGTGGGTTTCTGCGGCTGCACGTTTTTCGTCCTGCTCGCGCCGAGTTCGAGCGTGGTGCCGATTGCAACGCAGACGATCGCCGAGCACCGCGTTTACCTCGCGCTGGCGTTGCCGGTGGTGCTCGTGGTGGCGGCGTTGTATCGCTGGCTGGGCCGTCGCGCCGGTTTCGTCGCCGCCGCGGCGGGCGCCGTGCTGCTGATCGCGACGGTTGCCCGCAATCGCGACTACGCCACCGTACAGACGCTGTGGGCGGACACCGTGCGCAAGGCGCCGGCGAATCCACGGGCCCACTACAATCTCGCGCTCGCCCAGCTCGACGCGGGTCGTCGCGCCGAAGCACTCGACTCGCTCGCGGCGACCACCCGACTGGCGGCGGAGCACGCCGCTGCGCACCAGAAGCGCGGCGAACTGCTCCTCGCGGACGGCCGGCCAGCCGACGCGCTGCCCCACCTCGAGGCTTCCGTGCGGCTGCAGCCGGAAGCGGCGGCGGCTCATTTCATGGTCGCGCACGCCTACATCCAATTAAACCGCGCGGCGGACGCCCTGCCGCGCTATGCGGAGGCGGTGCGACTCGCCCCGACCCACGCCGCGGCGCGCTACAATCTGGGCAACGCGCTCGCCCAAGCCGGGCGCTACGGGGAAGCGTTGGCGCAGTTTGAGGAGGCGTCGCGGCTGGATCCCGCGGATGAGTCCGCCCGGAAGAATGCCTCCCGGATCCGCGACTACCTGCGGTTCGCGCGGTGACCCGAAACGGGCGAAAAAACCGCACCGATTTGTCGTTGCGGGGCACGCGCGGACAACGCAATGACCTAGACGCCTTTTCATGCCCACTTCCAAGACCCGAACCCCCGCTCAAATTTCATCCGCCGCGTCCGCGGCTCCCGCCCTGCGCCCGATTCGAAAGCTCATGGCGGCGAATCGCAGCGAGATCGCCGTGCGCATCTTTCGCGCCGGCACCGAGCTCAACCTGCGGACGGTTGCGGTGTTTGCGCACGAGGATCGGCTTTGCATTCACCGCTACAAGGCGGACGAGGCCTACCAGGTCGGCGCCGGCAAAGGGCCGGTGGCGGCATATCTCGACATCGAGAGCATCGTGGCGGTCGCAAAGGAAAAGGGCGTGGACGCAATCCATCCCGGTTATGGGTTTCTCTCGGAAAATCCGGAATTCGCCCGCGCGTGTCAGAAGGCGGGGCTGATTTTCGTCGGTCCGCGCCCCGAAGTGCTCGAAATGATGGGCGACAAGACCACCGCGCGCGCCCTCGCGCAGCGCATTGGCGTTCCGACGCTCCCCGGCACGGAAAACCCGATCACGGATCGGGACGAGGCCATGAAGGTCGCGAAGACGATTGGCTTTCCGCTCATCATCAAGGCGGCGCACGGCGGCGGCGGTCGCGGCATGCGTGTCGTGCACAAGCCCGGCGATCTGGCCAATCTCCTCGATGAGGCCCAGGGCGAGGCCGGCCGGGCGTTCGGCAATCCCGCGGTCTTTCTCGAGAAATACATTCCGCGCGCCAAGCACATCGAGGTGCAGATTCTCGGCGACCAGCACGGCAACGTGATCCACCTGCACGAGCGCGACTGCTCGGTCCAGCGCCGGCACCAGAAGGTCGTCGAGGTCGCCCCGTCGTTCGGGCTGCCCGAGAATGTCGTGCGCGAACTCTGCGAAGCCGCCGCGCGCATGGGACGCGAGGTCCGCTACGACAACGCCGGCACGGTGGAATTCCTCTACGATCTCGACCGGCACGAGTGGTTCTTCATCGAGATGAACCCGCGCATCCAGGTTGAGCATACGGTCACCGAGGTGATCACCGGCCTCGATCTCGTCCGCGCCCAGATTCTCATCGCGCAGGGCCACGCCCTGCACTCGCCCGAGGTCGGCATGCCGCACCAGGCGGACATCCCGCGCAATGGCTTCGCGATCCAATGCCGCATCACGACCGAGGATCCGGAGAACAAGTTCACGCCCGACTACGGTCGCATCATGGCGTACCGTTCGCCCGGCGGTTTCGGCGTCCGCCTCGACGGCGGCATGGGTTACGCCGGCGCGGTGATCACGCCCTTCTACGACTCGATGCTCGTGAAGAGCATCACCAGCGGCCAGACGTACGAGATCGCGATGAATCGCGCCCGGCGCGTGCTGTCTGAGTTCCGTATCCGCGGCGTGAAGACGAACATTCCGTTCCTCGAAAACCTCATCGCCCACGAGCAGTTCCGCACCGGCCAGGCGACGACCACGCTGATCGACAACACGCCGGAGCTTTTCAAGTTCAAGGCCCGCCGCGATCGCGCGACGAAGCTGCTGACCTTCATCGGCAACGTCATCGTCAACGGCAACCCGCACGCCAAGGGCTACCGGCCCGAGAAGCCGTTCCTGCTCGCGCCGGTGCCGGCGTACGATCACCGGCTGACGCCGCCCGCCGGCACCCGCCAGAAGCTGCTCGAGCTCGGGGCGAAAGGGTTTGCCGAGTGGACGTCGAAACAGAAGCGACTCCTGATTACGGATACGACGTGGCGCGACGCCCACCAGTCGCTGATGGCGACGCGCGTGCGCAGCTACGACATGCTCGCCTGCGCCGACGCACTCGCGCACCGCGCGCCCACCCTGTTCTCGCTCGAGATGTGGGGCGGCGCGACCTTCGACACCGCGATGCGTTTCCTCAGCGAGGATCCGTGGGAGCGCCTGCGCCAGCTCCGCGCCCGCGTGCCGAACATCTGTTTCCAGATGCTCTTCCGCGGCGCCAACGCCGTCGGCTACACCAACTACCCGGACAACGTCGTCGCGGGTTTCGTGAAGCACGCCGCGGCGAGCGGCATGGACATCTTCCGCGTCTTCGACTCGCTCAACTACCTGCCGAACCTGCGGGTGGCGATGGAAGCGGTCAACGCGACCCACGGCGTGTGCGAAGCGGCCCTCTGCTACACCGGTGACATCCTCGACGATCGCCGCGACAAGTTCTCGCTGCAGTACTACGTGAAGATGGCGAAGGAGCTCGAACGCATGGGCGCGCACTTCATCGCGATCAAGGACATGGCGGGCCTCTGCCGTCCGTACGCCGCGCAGAAGTTGGTCAAGGCACTGAAGGAGGAGATCGGCCTGCCGATCCATTTCCATACGCACGACACCAGCGGCATCGCGGCCGCCAGCGTGCTCCGCGCGGCCGATGCCGGCGTCGACGTGGTCGACCTGGCCCTCGCCTCGATGAGCGGCAGCACGTCGCAGCCGAACCTGAACTCCGTCGTCGCCGCGTTGCAGCACACGCCGCGCGACACGCAGCTCGACGTCAACACGCTCAACGAATTCTCCGACTACTGGGAGACGGTGCGCGAATATTATCGGCCGTTCGACACTGCGCCGAAGAGCGGCTCGGCCGAGGTCTATCTCCACGAGATGCCCGGCGGCCAGTACACCAACCTCAAGGAGCAGGCCGCCTCGATGGGCGTCGGTCACCGCTGGCCGGAGATCGCCCGCACGTATGCCGAGGTGAATCAGCTTTTTGGTGACATCGTGAAGGTGACGCCCAGCTCGAAGGTCGTCGGCGACATGGCGCTCTTCCTGTTCAGCAAGGGGATCAAGGCGGCCGATGTGGTCAACCTCGAGCCCGGCTCGATGCCGTTCCCCGAGAGCGTGATCGACATGATGATGGGCGGCCTCGGCTGGCCCGACGGCGGCTGGCCGGTCCAGGTGTCACTCGTCGTCCTCGGCGAGAAGAAACATGCCGAGGCGCGCGCGCGCTATGAGGCCGCGACGGGCGACAAAAAGTCGGCGGCTACGGGCAAGGCCCGGAAGGCCGCGGCCGCCACCGCGACCGCCGTGGCGCCGATCGATCTGGAAAAGATCCGCGCCGAGCTGGCCGCGAACCTGAAGCGCGCTGCGACCGACGACGACGTTTTCTCGCACCTGATGTACCCGCAGGTGTTCGCGGACTACGCGAAACACGCGGCCGCGTTCTCGGATGTGAGCGTGCTCCCCACCCCGGCATTCTTCTACGGACTAAAGCCGGGCGAGGAAATCTCGGTCAGCATCGAGGAGGGCAAGGTCCTGATCATCCGCCTGATTTCGATCGGCGCGCCTGACAAGGAGGGCCGCCGCGCGATCAGTTACGAACTCAACGGCATCGGGCGTGAGTCCTTCATTCTCGACAAGAGCATCGCGCCGAAGACGAAGGCCAAGCCGAAGGCGGATCTCAACGATCCCACTCACGTGGCTGCGCCGATTCCTGGTCTGATCGCGCAACTGCAGGTCTCCGTCGGCACCAAGGTCGTCAAGGGCGACAAGCTGCTCATGATGGAAGCAATGAAGATGCAGAACACGGTCTATGCGCCGTGCGATGGCGTCGTCGCCGAGCTCCATGTCGCCCTCGGCGATACGGTCGAGGCGAAGGATCTGTTGATCAAGATTCGCACGGCCGCGAGCTGAGGCCGGGCGGGCGCGAGTCTTGGACCAATCGCTCCCTGCTTTTGGACTTCTGGATCGATCGTGGCTACGAGCGCCAGCGAGTGGCTGAACGGCCACTCGCTGGCGCTCGTAGCCACGGCTAAAGTCCAAAGGCAAAGAGCGATTAGTATTATATGGGAGCGCAGGCGGGACGCCTGCGCTGCCCGGGGCGCGTCAACTCCGCAGCCGCCGCCGCAGCGAGACCGCGGCGGCACCGAGGCCGGACAAGAGCAGGATCCACGTCGAGGGTTCCGGCACGGCCACAAAATTAGACAGGACGACGTGATTGACGGCGAACCCGCTCGTGAGGCCGTAGTTCACCTTGAACGAACCCAGGCCGTCGGTCGTGATCAGCGTGCCGCCGTTCGGCACATTGGCAAAACTGCCGAGCAGCGCCGTGGTCCCGATCAGATCGAAAGTCATCGTGCTGGACACCGAGGTGTTGAATCCACTGATGAATTTCACCGCGAGGTTTCCGCCCAGCGTGAGCGTGCCGCCCACCTCGAGGAAGTCGTGCTGCACGCCCTGACTCGTCCCGCCCAGGTCGAATTTTGCGGACGCCCCTGGCAGAAACGTCGTGAGGCCGTTCAAGGTCAGGTAGCCGGCGGTGCCGTCGGTGCCGGGCGCCACATCGCCGCCGACGTTGATCGTCGTGGACGCCACGACGCCTTCGCCCCGCACCACCGACCCGGACTCGAACGTTACGGGCAGCGTGGCATTGAACGAACCCGAGCTGCCGACATTCAGCACGCCACCGGCATTGAAGGTGGTGCCTGCGGTCAGCGCACCGCCGGAAACATTGATCAGGCCGTTGTTGGTGAACGGAACTGAGAATGTGGTGGAGCCCGACGTCTTGTTGTAGGTGCCGCTGACGCCGTTGACGAACGTGGCACCGCCCGCGAAGTCCTGGTTGATGGTCACCCCGAAGGCCGAATCATTCCAGACGCCATTGTTCGAAATATAACCGCCACTGCCGGAGCGCAGCGGACCAAAGGTCCAGTTGACCGTGCCGTTGTTAACGATGGCGTGTCCGTCGAAGTCGTGGTTGACCGAATTGGCGATGCTCAACGTGGCGCCGCTGCCGATGGTCATCGTCCCGGCCGTGTTCAGGTTGCCTGACAGCCAGCTCAGGGTGCCGCTGAAGGTCTGATTGCCGGTGAGCTGCCCGCCGTTGAGGAGAAAATTCTGCACGTTCACCGCTCCGTTTGCCGTCAGGACGCCGCCGACCAACTGCACGCTGCCGGAGCCGGAGCTGCCGATGGTCGAGCCGGCGTTGAACGTCGCGTTGTTCAGATAGAGCGCGCCGCCGCTGACACTCACCGTGCCGCTATTGACGAAGGTTGCGGTCGAGAACGTCGTCGCGCCCGCGGTCTTGCTGTAGGTTCCCGTCGCGCTGTTGATGAAGGTCGTGCCGCCCGCGCCGCCGTAGTCGTTGTTGAAGAGGGCGCCGCCGACCGATTCTGTGAACAGAGCGTTGTTGGTGAACGTGCCGCCGGAGCCGGCCCGGATGTGGCCCGCGGTCCAGTTCACAGTGCCTTGATTAACGAAAGCATGGCCGTTGAAATCGTGGTTGGTTCCGGTCGCGATGGTGAAGGTCGCGCCCGAGGCAATCGTCGCGGTGCCGGGAGTGTTGAAGTCGGTGCCGGTCCACTCCGTTGTGCCGCGGAAGGTCACGTTGCCCGAGACCTGGCCGTTGGTGAGCTTGAAATTATTGCCGGTGAATCCGGTGCTGCCGCTCGCGGTGAGCACGCCGCCGGTGAGCTGGGCCACGCCCGCACCGGTGCTGCCGATGATCGAGCCGTCGTAAAAGGTGCCGCCGTTGGAGAGGCTCAACGTGCCGCCCGACACGGTCACGGTGCCGTAGTTGAGAAAAGGCACGCTGATCGTCGTCGTTCCCGCCGACTTGGTGTACGTGCCGGCGGCGGCATTGGTGAACGTCAGCGACGTCCCGCCATAATCATTGTTAATGGAACCTGAGGAGCCCGAGTCATTCCACGCCGCATTGTTGACGAGCGTGCCACCGCCGCCGGAACGAAGGGCGCCGGCGCTCCAAGCCACCGTGCCGTTGTTGACGATGGCATGGCTGTTGAAGTCGTGGTTGCCACCATCCGCAATGACGAGCGTGCCGGAGGCGCCCACGGTGGCGGTGCCGGTGGTGTTGAAATTACTGCCGACCCAGTTCGTCGTACCGAGGAACGTCATGTTGCCGGAGAGCTGGCCGGACGTGAGCCGGAAGTTGTTCGCCGTGAATCCGGCGGACCCGCCCGCGGTGAGCACGCCGCCGGTCAGCTGCGCGACGCCCGCGCCCGTGCTCCCGATGGTCGAACCGTCGTGAAAGGTGCCACCGTTCGCGAGACTGAGCGTGCCGGCGGACACCACCACCGTGCCGTAGTTGATGAACGGGACGCTGATGGTGGAATTGCCGGCCGTCTTGTTGTAGGTGCCGCTGAGCGCGTTCACGAACGTAGCGGTCGCGCCGCCGTAGTCGTTGTTGAACCCGTAGGTGTCGGCGGTGTCGTTCCACGCTGCATTGTTGGTAATGATGCCGCCCCCGCCGGAACGCAGACTGCCCTGACTCCATGCGATCGTGCCGTTGTTGACGATGCTGTGGCCGTCGAAGTCGTGGTTGCCGGCACCGGAAATCGTCAACGTGCTGCCCGTCGGTACCGTCGTGGCACCGATGGAATTCATCGTGCCCGCCAGCCAGCTCACCACACCGGTGAGCGTATGCGTGCCGGCGACGATGCCGCCATTCAGCACGAAATTCGAGGCGTTGATGGCGCCCGTCATCGTGAGCGTGCCGCCGGTGAGCTGCACCACGCCGCCGCCGGTGCTGCCGACAGTCGAGCCGGCATTGAAGGTGCCGCCGGCGGTGAGGTTGAGGGTGCCGCCGCTGACGGCAATGGTGCCGGAATTGGTGAAGCCGACTTGGAAGTCAGTTGTGCCCGTGAGTTTCGCGTAGGTCGCGCCCGCGCTGTTGACGAAGTTGAAGGCTCCGAACGCGCCGTTCATCGCCGCGGTGGTCGAATCGTTCCACTGCGCATTGTTGGTCAGGGATCCGCCACCGCGAATCGCGCCGTCGTTCCAATGCACCGTGCCGTTGTTCACGACCGTGCGCGTGCTGATGTCGTGGTTGGCGGCAGTAAGGACGTTGAGCGTTTCACCCGACGCCACGGTGGTCGTGCCGGTGGGAGTGATGGTGCCCGTCACGATGTCGCCGGCCGTCCAGTTGTAGACCACCTGCGCGTGAACCGTCGTCAAACCTGGCAAGGCACAGATTAACGCGAATACCACCGCGGAGAGTGCAGTCCGGAAGCCGGGGACGTGGAAAGCCTGTTTCACGAGTGCAGACAGAACCGGGCGACTCTTTTGAAGTCGACCGTTTTTAAGTCGCGCGCCTGGCGCCGGGCCCCGATTTAGCAATCGCTTAACGCCAAACCGACCCCGGTCGCGACGGGATCACCTTTGGGGACGCTTTCAGGTCAGCCGGCGGGCGCTCGCCTGCGCCCGCAAACACAGTTCCGCGGCCTTGAACGCATGGGCCTGGGTCATCGCCTTCTCCGTGCGGTTCAGACAATCGAGAATGAACTCGCCGAAGAACCGGCTTCCCACCCGACCGTCGACCGCGAGGTGATGCTCACCTTTGCCGTCGACGAGATAGACATGCTCGCCGGTCTTCTCGCGCGCGACGTCGACGTATTTCCGCAGTTCGATGTAGCCCTTCGTTCCGAGGATGAACGTACGACCGTCGCCCCACGTGCTGAGTCCGGCCGGCGTGAACCAGTCGACGCGAAACTGATTCGTCGAGCCGTTGTCGCCAACGAACGAGGCCTCGCCGAAGTCCTCGAGTTCCGGCGTCTCCGGGTTCGCAAAGTTGCCCACCGCCGCATGCGTGACGATGGCGTCCTTCGCGCCCGTGTACGTCAGGAACTGCTCGCACTGATGACTGCCGATGTCGCACAGGATGCCGCCGTACTTGGCGCGCTCGAAGAACCATTGCGGGCGCGTCGGCTTGTTGAGCCGGTGCGGCCCGAGGCCGGTCACCTGCACGACGCGGCCGATGACGCCGTCGTGAACCAAGTCGGTCGCAAACATGCCGGCTTCGGACGTGAGGCGTTCGCTGTAATACACCATGTACTTCCGGCCCGTGCGCGCGGTGACGGCCCGCGCCTGCGCGAGTTGATCCAGCGTCGTGAAGGGGGCCTTGTCGGTGAAGTAATCCTTGCCCGCCTCCATCACGCGGCAGCCCAGCGCGCCACGCTCGGAGGTCACAGCGGCCGCCGCGACGAGCTTTACCTCGGGATCAGCCAGAATCTCATCGAGGGAGCGCGCCACCTTCACCGTTTTGAAACGCGCGACAAACGCGGCGCGCTTCTTTTCGTCGGGCTCGTAGGCCCATTTCAACGTGCCGCCCGCCTCGATGAGCGCGGTGCACTGGCCCGTGATGTGGCCGTGATCGAAGTGCGCGGCGGCGAAAACAAATTCACCGGGCTTTACCACGGGTGTGGGTTTCGGCCGCGGCACGTAGGCCAGGCTCGCGGCCTTGCCGGCAACCGGCGGGGTGGCCGCGAGGGAGATCGAAGGCAGCATGCTCCCGGCGGCAACCACACCGGCACTGTGGGTCAGAAAGCGGCGACGATTCATGCGCCTGACATGAACGTCGGGCGTGAACAAGGCAACGGCGGTGTGCACGTTGGAGCGTTGCGCCGGCGTCACCCACACGTCACAAATAAGCGCTCGCAGCGACTTGTCTGCCGCGGCCCACTGCTCATCGTCAGGCTATCCGGTTTCATCGTTGTCAGTCCGGCGGCCGAAATCCCTTCAACCCCCGCATCCGACCATGAAGCTCTCCGCGCTGTTCATCCGCCTATGCCTGTTTTCAACGAGCCTGCTGCTCAGCCTCGCCCACGCGCAGGCTCCTGCCACGGGAACGATTGTCGGCCGCATTACGCACCGAGGCTCCGGTGACTATGTGGAACGTGCCCGGGTCACGATCGAAGGCACGTCGCTCGAGACCTTCACCGACACGGGCGGCCAGTACCGTTTGGTCAACGTGCCGGCGGGGCAGGCGCGCGTGAAGGTCTTCTTTACCGGGATGGAGGTGCAAACGGCCGCGGTCGGCGTCACCGCCGGCGCCACGGCCCGGCGCGATTTCGAACTCGGGGGCGGCGTGGTGACCCTGGCCGAAGTCGTCGTGGCCTCGTCAAAGGAAATGGCCGGCGCCGCCATCGCGATCAACGAGCAGCGCTTCGCCTCCAACATCGTGAATGTGGTCGCGGCCGACGAATTCGGCGCCGTGCTCGAAAACAACGTCGGTGATTTTCTGAAATTCCTTCCCGGCATCACGATCGATTTCATCGGCGGCGCGGCGCGCTCGATCTCGATGGGCGGGGTGCCGCCGGAGTACGTGCCGATCACGGTCGGGGGTTTCGATCTTTCCACCGTTTCCGGTGGTGGCACGACGCGCAACGTGGACTTCCATACGATCTCGATGAACAACGTTGCCCGCATCGAGGCCATCCACTCGCCCACCCCGGAGTCGCCCGGCGCGGCGCTGGCGGGCTCGGTGAACATGATCCCGCGCAGTTCCTTTGATTACGCGCGACCAACGTTCAGCTACAGCGCGTTCATGATGATGCGCGACAACGACCGGCACCTGTTTTCCAAGACTCCCGGCCCGCGCTGGGTGCGGACCCGCAAAGTGCATCCCGGTTTCGACTTCTCCTACGTCAAGCCGGTCAACGACCGCTTCGGCTTCACGCTCACCGGCGCCACCACCAAGCAGTACACCGAGGAGGAACGCACGGCCAACACCTGGCGGGCCGCCGGTTCGGCCACCAACGGCATCACGGCCGCGACGGCGGCGACGCAGTACCCGGACACCACGCCCGACCGCCCCTACCTGACCGACTACGTCGTCGAGGACGGCGGCAAACACACCCAGCGCACGTCGCTCGGCGTGACCGTCGACTACAAGTTCTCCGCGTACGATCGCGTGTCCTTCGCCTTCGATTATGCGCTCTACGATTCGCCGCTCAACCAGCGCAACCTGACGTTCCTCGTGCAGCGCGTGAGTCCCGGCGAGTTCGCGCCCACGTTCACGCATGGCCAGACGGGACGCGGCGAACTGCGCACGGCGTCGCAGTCTCGGCATCACGCGCGGCTCAAGTACATGCCGATGCTGACCTACCGGCACAACGGCCCGATCTGGAAGGCCGAGGCCGGGCTGGGCCATTCGCACGAGGAGCTCACGTTCCGCAGCATCGACAAGGGCTACCTGAACAACGTGACCTCGATCCGGCAGAACGTGACGATCAACTTCGACGACAACTTCTACCTGCGGCCCGGGCGCATCAGCGTCTTTGACGGCACGTCGGGCGCGCCGCTCGACCCGTACCTGCTTTCCAACTACGCGCTCTCGACCGGCAACGGCACCTCGAGCCGGACGCAGGACGTGAAGCGCAGCACGTTTGCCAACCTGCGGCGCGAATTCGATCTGAACGGCCTGCCGCTCACGTTGAAGGGCGGCGTCGATCTGCGGCAGTCGATTCGCGACAACCGCACGAGCACGCCCTCGTACACGTTCGTCGGGACCGACGGTCGGGCGAGCGGCAATCCCGCCGCCGCCGGCTCGGACGACGGCGCGGGGATCCTGCTGGACGAGGTGTTTTCGGAGCGGACGGCGCCGTACGGGTTTCCCAAGATTCAATACACGAGCACGCAGGAGGCCTACAACTACCTCAAAGAACACCCGACCTACGCGACGACGAATCAGGCTACCTTGTACACCTCCGAGGTGAACGGATCGAAGCTCGCCAGGGAAGTGGTGTCGTCGGCCTATATCCGCGGCGACCTCGCGCTGCTCAATCGACGGCTGAAGCTGGTCGGCGGCGTGCGCGCCGAGCAAACGAACATCAACGCGGAGGGGCCGCTGAATGATCCCACGCGCAACTACCAACGTGACGCCAGTGGCCGCGTGATCCGCGGCGCCAACGGCAGTCCGCTGCTCATCGTTCCCACCTCGAACGCACTGGGCGTTTCACAACTCACACTGCTCGATCGGGCGGCACACACGAAAAAGGAATACCTCCGCCTCTTCCCGAATCTCAACGCGAGTTACAATGTGCGCGAAAATCTGATCGCGCGCGCGGCGTTCTATAAGTCGGTTGGCCGGCCCAATTTCAACCAATACGCCGGTGGCGTCACGCTGCCCGACGCCGAGCTGCCACCGTCCAACAGCAACCGCATTACCGTGAACAACGCCGCCATCAAGGCGTGGAGCGCGCAGACCACCAAGGTGCGGCTCGAGTATTATTTCGAAGGGGTCGGCCAGGTGTCGGTCGGGGCGTTCCGCCGGGACTTCGAGAATTTTTTCGGTGCCACCGTCTTTGCCCCCACGCCGGAGTTCCTCGCGCTTTACGGCATCGATGCGGCGACGTACGGGAATTTCGACGTCTCGACGCAATACAACATTCCTGGGTCGGTGCGGATGACGGGCTGCGAGTTCGACTACAAGCAGGCGCTGACCTTTCTGCCGACCTGGGCGCGCGGCGTGCAGGTGTTTGCCAATGCGACAGCGCTGCGGGCCACGGGCGACGAGAACGCGAATTTCGCCGGCTATGTGCCCCGCAGCTACAACTGGGGCGTCAGCCTGACGCGCCCGAAGTTCAATGTCCGCGCCAACTGGAACTACCGCGGGTTCAGCCGCGGCAGCCCGGTCACAGGACGCAGCATCCAAGCGGGCACCTTCAACTGGACGTCCAAACTGCTCTTCCTCGACCTGCAGGGGGAATATTATCTGAAGAAGCGCTTCGCGGTGTTCGCGTCCATGCGCAACATCGGCGACGCCACGAACGACACGCAGATCTACGGTCCGGCGACGCCCGAACTGGCCCAGTTTCGCCAGCGCACGACCTACGGATCGCTCTGGTCGTTCGGGGTGAAGGGTTCGTTCTAGCCACGCGTTCGCCAGGGATTGGGTTCACGGGGATCTGTTTTCGGCTCGCTTGCTCACGGCGAGCGATGCGTCCGCCGCCGCGAGGCCGCGATGGACAAACCTGCCGCCTGTGTATACAGAATAGGCTACGCCCAGATTGGCGAGAGACAGGCACGCACGGCCCGCGTCGACGCAGTGCAATGGCGCTTCCAGTAGATCAGCGCATATCGGTCGATCCAATCAGGTTCAAAGTTGACAGCCACTTTGTTCACTCCTGTATACAGAAAGCCCTCCATGAAACTCCTCCCTTCTGCTCGGGCCGTCGGTCGCGGCCGAATGTTGTCCCTGGCGTTGGCTTTCGAGTCGATGTTCGCCTTAAGCCCGCTCGCGATCGGTGCAGACCCGGCCGGCGGCGTTTCCGCCTCCCCGCTCGAGCTCGGGACGCGCTGGGAATTATTCGTGGACAATTTTCTCGTCGCGAACACCCGCGGCGCGGCGCTCAAGCTTCACGAACCCCGGCGCGCCGAGGTCGTTCTCGTTTTGGACGCTCCGTGGGAAGGGCCCACCAGCGCCTACTTCGCCGTGCTCAAGGATGGCGACGTGATCCGACTCTATTACCGCGGGTCGGTCGCGGGGTCAGATCACTCTGACAACCAGGTTACGTGCGTCGCCGAGAGTCGCGATGGCATTCACTTCACCCGGCCCAAGCTCGGCCTGATTGAGGTCAACGGTTCGAAGGACAACAATGTCGTTTGGCGGGGCGTCGAGTCGCATAATTTCGCGCCGTTTCTCGACACAAACCCGAAGGCCACGCCTGACGCGCGCTACAAGGCGCTCGCGGGTTTGAAGCAACCCGGCCGGAACTGGCACCAAGGCGAGACGCCCGGAGGGCTGTATGCGTTCGCCTCACCCGACGGCATCAACTGGCGAAAAATTCGCCCCGAACCCGTGATGACCAAAGGCGCGTTCGACTCGCTCAATCTCGCCTTCTGGGATCCCACCCGTGATCGCTACACGTGTTACAGCCGGATATTCGAGAACAAGGTTCGCGCCGTCCAAAGCGTGCCGTCTGCCGACTTCGTCACCTGGGGCGACCCGGTGTCCAATCGCTATGCGAAGGACGTGCCGTACGAACATTTCTACACCAGTTCCACCGTACCGTGTCCGGGTGCCGAGCATCTCTTGGTGGCGTTCCCGAAGCGCTTCGTCACGAACCGCAAAAAAGTGCCGGAGCACAGCGGCCCCGGCGTTTCTGACGCCGTCTTCATGACCAGTCGCGACGGTCAATTCTGGGATCGGACCTTCCTCGAGGCGTGGGTTCGGCCCGGCCCGGATCAGAAGAACTGGACGGACCGCAACAACATGCCCGCCTGGGGCATCGTCGAGAGCGCGCCGGGAGAATGGTCGATGTACATCTCCGAGCACTACCGCTGGCCGGATTGCCGCATCCGCCGTCTGACGCTGCCGCGTCACCGCTTCGCGGCGATGAACGCCGGTGCCGCCGGCGGTGAGTTCACGACCCACCCATTGGTGATCGGCGGCAGTCGCCTCGTGTTGAACTATGCGACCTCGGCCGCGGGCTCGGTGGAGATTGAGCTGCAGGACGCGGCCGGCAAACCGCTGCCGGGTTTTGCCGCGGCCGACATGCCGCCGCTGTTCGGCGACGAACTCGACGCCACGGCCAAGTGGAAACAAGGCTCGAGTCTCGCCGCCCTCAAAGGGCAAACCGTACGCCTGCGCGTGCGATTGAAGGACGCCGATCTGTTCGCCCTGCGCTTCGCCGACTAAGACCACTCACTTACTCGGTCCTGAAACCAAGGCTCCAGGACGCTGATCGCGCGTATTGACGACGCGCGACCTCAGGCAGGAAGGATGACCGGGACTGCGGGATTCAATTTGCAGCGGTTTAGTTTTGAACTGGACTGCGACCGCCCTCGGTCGCATCCGCCGATCGCGACCCACTGGGTTCGCCGTCCCGCCTATTCGCGTTTCCGACTCCGGCGCGCCCCAAACGCGAGCACACCGGCGAAGAGTCCCGCCACCACGGGCAGTGGCAGATGTTCAGGTACGGCTTGGGCCGCACCGGGAATCGCGGTGACGGCGACATTGTCGATCGCCAAGCCGTCATCGGAGCCCGTGGCATCGAAATCGATCCATCGCACCCAGAGACTGGCCCCCGACGCGAGGGCGAGACTCCCGATCGATTGTCCAATCTGGACCTGATTTTCCGTGGCGTTACCGTCGAGCGCGCCCGTCGCGCCGCTTGTGATCGGCCCAATGAAGTCCAGCCCGTCGAACTCGATCCAGGTGCCGGTCGAGAGCGAGGTGGCGTCGAGACTGTAGGCGAAATCCAACCGGTCAGGGCGCGCGAGCGCACCCAGCCGCCACTGTTCACCGACGTACTGGATGTCCAGCTGGGTGATGATCGAGCCAGTCTGATTCGTAATCATCGCACCGAAGGCCGACGTCACCGAACTGGTGCGCAGACTGCCCAACGACCGATCTGCGTCGCCCGTAGCGCCGAAGCTGTAGGTGTTGCCGGTCGACGAACCGCCATTCGTCGCGCCGTAGGTCGTGTTTGCGCCCGTTCCGGTTTCGATGAAGGTCCACCCCGCCGGCATCGCGCTGCCCGTGGCGGTGGCCAGGGTGTTGAAATCCTCGGTGTGGGCGACGTTGGCGGCGGTGAGGGTCATGGCGTGCGCTGAGCCGAGGGAGGCGGAAACGAACGCAAACAGGAGGAATGGACGTAAGGAAGGCATGGATACGGTGGTTGAGGGTGGTTTGTCTGCGGCCCGGGAGGCCGTGCGCCCAACTCATCACTGGCGTCACGCCGATGCCATGGCCCGGTTTACCCAAACTGCGGTAGTGGCGCGACGGGGCGTCCTCGCGGCGAGCACCGGTGGGTGCGCTGTCGCGAAACGTCGGTGGCCTGGTGTCGGTCGGCTCGCCGGCGCTCGCAGCCACCTCCCGTTTTCGTCCTGCGCCCCGCTACGTCAGTCCTGCACGTCCGCTCAGTCGACCGCCGCGAGCTCGCGTGCCTTCGAGGGAACGAAGCGCACGAGCATCGCGCGGAGTTCGGCGAGCCGCACGGGCTTCGCGAGGAAGCGATTCATCCCGGCATCGAGGCAACGCTGCCGCTCCTCGGGCAACGCCGCTGCCGTCAAAGCGATCACCGGCAGCGTGGCGGCGCGCCGTTTCAATGCCTCGCGCTCGTGCGCCCACGCGCGCAGCCGGCGCGTGGTTTCCCAGCCGTCGAGCGTCGGCATGTGGCAGTCCATCAGAATGGCGTCGGGGAGCGGTTCCTGAGCGAGTCGGGCCAGCGCCTCCACGCCGTCACGCACCACGGTCCAGCGGCAGCCGAGTTGTTTCAGCTGGGCGGCGAGAATGGTGCGGTTCACCGCGTTGTCCTCGACCACGAGCACCTCGAGCCCGAGGTCGGCCATGGCCGCCGGCGTCGCCGGCTCGTCAACCGACGGTGCCACCGCGCATGCCAACGGAAGCGTGAAGTGAAACGTGGATCCGCGACCCGGCGCGCTTTCCACCGCGAGCGTGCCGCCCATCAGGCGCACGAGGTTCGAACTGATGGCGAGTCCGAGGCCGGTGCCGCCGTAGCGTCGGGTCGTTGAGGAATCAGCCTGGGTGAAGCGTTCGAAAATTCGTCCGAGCGTGGCCGCATCCATCCCGATCCCGGTGTCAGTGACCTCGAACCGCACCGCCACGGTTTCCCGGGCCGTGGCCGGGCGTGGCGCCGCGTCGATCGTGACGGCCACGTGCACCCGCCCCTGCTCCGGCGTGAACTTGATCGCGTTCGACGCAAGATTGAGCAGCACCTGTCGCAGCCGGTAACTGTCACCGGCCACGTGGGCCGGCACGTTGGCCGCCACCTGGTAACTCAAGCGCACCCGCCCGGTGCTGGCATTGCCGTTGAGCAGTGCCACGGTGTCGGCGAGCGTGAGTGCGAGATCGAACGGATGTTCCTCCAGGCTCAGCTGTCGCGCTTCAATCTTCGACAAATCGAGAATGTCGCTCAGCAGCCGCAGCAACAGGTCGCCGGATTCGGAAATGACGCGCACGTGTTCGGCGGCGGACGCAGGCACATCGTTGCGATGACGCAGCAGATCCGAGGACGCGATGATGCCGTTCAGCGGGGTGCGGATTTCATGGCTCATGTTGGCCAGGAATTCGCTCTTCGCACGCGACGAATCCTGCGCCTCCTGCGTGGCGACCGCGAGTTCGCGCGTCCGCCGCGCGACGACCACCTCGAGATTGTCCTTCGCCGCGCGCGTTTCCCGCAGCGCGGTTTCGCTGTGACGATTCGCCGCGGCGATCATGCGGACCAGGATCAGCGCGAGACCGAAGACGAATGCGATCGCGCAGAGTCCGTCGCGGAACAGGGTGTCCGCCGCAAAGCGCATCGAACCGGCCGGCAGGGCGCGCAGCACGTGGACGTAGAACCAGCTCAGACTCGCGACCTGGATAACCACCACCGCCAGCGCGACCGCCCGCGATGCGAACACGACCGTAAGCAGCAGGAGCACGAGGTCGAAGGCGAACAACTGCACGCCCGCGCTGAGCGGCTCGACGAACTCGTGGGAAAAAAAGAGCAACGCGTGCGCCGCGCCGACGGTGCTGAGCGCAAAGGTGTTTCCCGCCTGCTCCAGCCCGCCCCGAAAAAGGCGTCGGAGCGACCACAGCGCCGCGACCGCAAACACGATGTTGACCGCGAGCCGCCCCGGCACCGACGGCGGGTTCACGATCAGGAGCTTGGTCACGTTGATCGGAATCCACGCGAGGATGAACCCCGAAAACACCGCGAGGAGCCGTGCCTTGAGTCGGGTGAAGTACGACGCCTCGGCGTACGCCTGATCCAGCCGATCGCCCAACGCGGTGATCGCAGCCCTCATGGGAGGCGCGCTGGCACCCAGGCGCAAACCCACGACGCGGAGGTCCTGGTCGCAGACGGCGGATGGCTAAGCGCTCCAGTCATGGCAGTGGTGAGGCGCAGGGATCCGGGTGGCGCGGCGCGCCCGGCGTCCGGCCGGATCACGTCGACCTCCACGGTCCGTGCTCCAATTTCATCGACGCAACGCCATCACACTTGAGCCGCGAACGCCCGCTACCGGATCAGATGCTTAACGTCCACGCACGCAGGCACCTTCAGGGCAAAGTTTCCGGGCCGGATCGCCCCGCCGCTTCACTTCACGCTCACGTGCGACCAGCCGCATCCGCCGCCTGTAGGCGCCCGCCTACACGGGTGGATTGCGGCGGGATCCTGCCGTTGCTTCAGTCGCGGGGCCAGCGCGGCGTGAGCAACGGCCGGTACGCGGTGCGATACGACCACACGAGGAACAGTTCGAGCGCCACGAACACGCCGGTCATGCCCAGGCCGGATGGCTCGAGCACGAGGTGAAACACCGCGGCATTCACCAGGAAGGGCGCAAGAAACACCAGGGCCAGCGGCACGAAGCGGTTCGCGAGCAGCAACGCGCCCGCGATCAGCTGCGTCGCGCCGATCAACGGCAGCATGTATCCGGTTTTAAACAACGCCCCGGCAAACGCCGCCGCGCCTTCCGGCAGCGGCGTCGGCGGCGGCGGAATGAAATTGAGGAAGCCGTTCGCGCCGAAGACGACGAACGCCAGGCCCAGCAGGATCCGGACGGCGGTGACGAGATGCCGGGTCCAGGAGCGGGACGCGGCAGGGACGGGCGGGCGGGCTTGGACGGTCGTGGGGGTGTTCATGGAAAGGTTTCAACTCCGGCTCACCAGCGTCATGAGGCGATCGAGACTCTCGCCCCACCCCTGGCTGAACCCCATGCGCCGATGGCTCGCGCAGTCCTCCGCTCGCCAGTGCAGGGCGCGCGCGGTGTAGCGGGTCCGGTCGCCCGCAACCGCCTCGAAGGTGATCGCCGCCGTGAGAAACGCCGCGGGATTCGGCTGCCACCCGGGCTCGAACGCATCGGTGAAGACAATGCGCTCGTTCTCCACCACCTCGAGAAACACGCCCCGCGACGGATACTCGCAGCCGTTCGGGGCCTGCAGCACGGTGCGAAACACTCCGCCGGGGCGGAGATCGATTTCGCAGAACAACATCGTCATCCCGTGCGGTCCCCACCACTGCGGCAGCTGTCGCGTCCAGGCCTGGAACACGCGATCGCGCGGCGCCGGAAGAACCCGGGTCAGGATGAGTTCACGCCCGGTGCCGGCGGCCGGCCGCGTCAGCGGCGCGTCATGATATCCCGTGGTCGACATGGCGAGAGGCTCGACACGCGGGGCGGATCACATCGACACAATCACCTCGAACCCGCCGTAAAGCATCCGATTGCAGTCGAACGGCGTGTCCTTGGGATCGCACAGCGCGGCGAGGCGCGGATCCTTCATCACGAGGGCGTTCACCCGGTCGCGATGAGCGCGGGATTTGTAGGCGATCCATGCGAAGACGATGGTCTCGCCGCGCTTCGCCTTGATGCCCCGGGCAAACGACAGGCCCATCGGGGGAACCTTGGTGTCCTCGACCACACACTCGACGTAATCGAGTGCGCCGTGATCGCGCCAGACCGCCGAGGCCAATTTCGCCATGCGGCGATAGGCGGCGAGTTTGCGCGTGGGAACCGGGAGGACGAAGCCGTCGACGTAACGTTTCATGGGTGTTTCGTGGGGTGGGTGGTGATGGACCGAGGAAATGACTCTACAGAAAGACGACGAACCGGGCGCGCGACTTCGGACAGCGACGCGCGTTTTATTGGATACACCGGCGGCCGGCGCTTGCGGTTCGAAATCTTTCACCTGACATGTCCGGGGAGTCACCTCCGAAACGTCGTGGTCACGACAGGCCTCCACCTCGTTTTGATACCGCCCCTTTTCGCCCATGGAAAACAAGCCCACGCCCTACCTTCTCTTCTTTCGCAACTCCGGTCCGGAGACGCACGCGCACCTCTCGCCGGAAGAACGCCAGCAGCTGATGACCCGGTGGAACGAGTGGTACGACGGGCTGGCCGCCGCCGGCAAGGCCATCGAGGGCGTGCCGCTGGAGCTCGACACGCGCATCGTCTCCGGGCCGGGGGGCGGCCGCGTGGTGGACGGCCCGTTTGCCGAGGCCAAGGAGGCGATCGGCGGCTACGTCCTGCTTCTCGTCGAAAGCCTCGACGAAGCGACCGCCATCGCGCAACGGCATCCCGGTCTGCCGCATGGCTTGATCATCGAGGTGCGCCGCATGACGGACGGCTGCCATCTGGGCGTGCGGCCGCGGGCACCACGGGCATTGGCCGCGGTGTGACGCCACCAATGGCGAACGTCGGGCCAGATTCGGCGGAGAACGTCGCCGGTCGCGACGCGGCGCACGCCGGCCGGCCGGCGCAATTGGTGGAACACTTTTTCCGCCACGAGACCGGCCGCCTGCACGGCGCGTTGATCCGCACGTTCGGCGTCCAGCATCTCGCCCTCGCGGAGGACGTCGCGCAGGAGGCCATGCTCAGGGCGTTGCGCTCATGGTCGATGGGCGGCATCCCGGCGAATCCGTCCGCGTGGATCACGCGCGTCGCGATGAATCTCGCGCGCGATGCGCTGCGTCACCAGCGCATGTCGGGCGCCAAGGAACCGGCGCTCGTCACCCACTTTGAAGTCACCGCGCCGACGCCGGCCGTCGCCGTGGAAAGCGCGCACACGATCCGGGACGACGCGTTGCGCTTGATGTTCGTGTGCTGCCACCCGTCGATCGCGCCCGACGCCCAGGTCGTGCTCGCGTTGAAGGTCATGTGCGGGTTCAGCACCGGGGAAATCGCGCGGGCATTCCTCACCAGCGAGGCCGCGATCGAGAAACAACTCACGCGCACCAAACAGCGGATCCAAGCAGCCGGACTCGGCTTCGATATTCCGGAGGGCGAGAGCCTCACGCCGCGCCTCAACGGCGTACTGTCCGCGCTCTACCTGCTGTTCAACGAGGGCTACAAGGCGTCGGCGGGTGAACGGCTCCTGCGCGAGGAACTTTGCCAGGAGGCGATCCGGCTTGGCACGCTGCTTGTGGCGCATCCCGCCGGCCAGACGCCGCGCAGCCACGCGCTGCTGGCGCTGATGTACCTGACGAGCGCGCGGTTTCCGACTCGCCTCGACGACCACGGCGATCTGCTGCGCCTCGACGATCAGGATCGGACGAAGTGGAACCAGGACCTGATCGAGCGCGGCCTGGTTCATCTCGTCGCTGCGGCCCGGGGCGACGACATCACGGAATATCATCTGCAGGCGGGCATCGCGGCGTGTCACTGCACCGCGAGCGATTTCGCCTCGACCGACTGGCCGCGCATTCTCCGCCACTACGATCAACTGCAGGAACTCAAGCCCTCGCCGATCGTGGCATTGAACCGCGCGGTGGCCGTCGCCCAGGTCCACGGCGCGCAGGCGGGACTTGCGGCGATCGACGCCATTCCGCAGCGCGATCGCCTCGAGTCGCATTATCTCCTGCATGCCGTGACCGGCGAACTCCACTGGCGGCTCAGCGATCATGCCGCCGCCGCAGCCAGTTTCCGCCGGGCGCTGCAACTCGCCGAGGTCGGGCCCGAACAACTGCACCTCGCGCGCCGGCTCGAACGGGCGAGTGAGATTTCCGCCTGAGCGGCTCCGCGCTCAGCCGTCTGAGCTGGCGCGGCCGGATAGTCCTATACCAACGCCCTTTGCCCTTGGACTTTAGCCGTGGCTACGAGCGCCAGCGAGTGGCCGAACGGCCACTCGCTGGCGCTCGTCGCCACGATCGATCCAGAAGTCCAAAAGCAAGGAGCGATTGGTATTATACGAATCGCCCGAAGCTTTTGGACTTTGAGCGGATTTGGCTTGGGACGGCACCATGCCACTGAAGCAGGTAAACCACGATGATTTGACCGCGGATTGCGCCGATGACGCGGATAAAACCATCCGCGCTATCCGCGTAATCCGCGGTGCAATGAAAGAGCTTGGGGCGATGGCTATGCAACCGCCTAGTCGCCGGCACGCGGCGCGGCCACCGACTCGCCGCGCACGAACTCCGGCATGATCAAACTTGCGCGCTGCGTGACCACATGGCCGTCGAGCAAATCGAGCACCGGCCGCAGCAGGCTCTTGGCCAGAAGATGCGGACTGACGACGTAGCGGGCCGGCACCGGCACGATGAACGAGAGAAACGGATCGTCGTCGCGCGAGATCATCGAGATCTCTCCCGGAATCTTCACGCCGCTCTGCGCCAGCCGGCTCGCCGCGGCCAGATAGTAGTGCGGGTGCACCACGAGCAGCGCCGTGGCGGCGGGTTGCAGTTTGATGATCCGACGCACCGCCAGCGCCAGGCTCTCGATGGTTTCGTCGTGATAGATCACGAGCGCCTCGGCTCCGGTGTGCCGCGATTTCTTCACGCCCTCGAGAAAACCCGCCTCACTCTCGAGATCGCCCGCGCGCCGGGATTTCTGCGTCAGCATCACGAGCCGCCGGTGGCCAAGGCCGAGCAGTACGCCCGCCGCATGCCGGCACATCGCGCGGTGATCGAGATCGCGGAACGGCAGATCGAGGCCGGGATATGAGGAGCCCGCGACGATGCACGGGATGCGCGCGCGGCTGAACCAACGCTGCACCGTTTCGCCGGCGAGCATCAGGATCCAGCAGCCGTGGGGATTGCGCGTGACGAGCTTTTGCAGGGCCGGGCCCGGCTTCGCCGCGAAATAGTGGTGCCCGTGAAACACCCGGAGCCGAAGCCCGCGCTCGCTGAGCAGCGCGCGCATCTCGTCGATCCACAGGCTCTGCATCGGTCGGAGTCGCTCGATCGGCTCGGGTGCCAGCAACGCCACATCGCGCGACCGCCGCTGATCCACCGCGGGACCGCGCGTCACCAGAATCTCATTACCCGCTCCGTGCACCGGGCGGATCCGCCCCTCCTGCTTCATTTGCGCGAGTGCGGCGCGCAGGGTATTGCGGCTCACCTGGAGCAACTCGCACAACGACCGCTCGCTCGGCAGCCAGCCCTGCCATGCGCCGCCCTCGATCTGCGCGTGCAGGAAGGCGACGGTCTGGGCGACCAGCGATTGGCGTTGCGGCAGGCTCGGCGTGGGCACGATGACGGCGGTGGTGACAGTGAAAGCGGGACAACGCCACTTCACGCGAGCGCGCGCGTGGCACCGAAACGTTCAACGGCCGCACCTCAACTTTCAACTCCTCCTTCGCCACCCGGCGACGCTCACACCTCGTCCGCGCTCACCGTCAGCGTCCGTGCCTGCTCGCAGCGCTTGCGCGAGAGCTCCACGCCGAGCGCCGCGACCCCCAGGGTGTTGGCGACGGCGAGCACCGTGCCGACGCCGCAGAACGGATCGAAAATCGTCGTCGCCCCAACCTGGTCGCGCGCGAAACGCACGGCGTGTCCCGCGGCCCGCACGCCCATCGCACGGACCCAGGGCAGGCGGCCCGCATCCACAATGACATCGGGAATCGGCAGGACGTCGGGGCATTTCAGCGCGCGCGACACCGCGATCAGATGCGTGAATCCCGGGCGTCCGAAGGTCAGCAGGCCGGGCGGACGGCGGCAGACAATCTTGTGAAACAGCACGCGCGCGCCGGCGTCCTCGGCGGCGCGCACGACGAGCGCCCCCTTGTCGACCCAGGCGCCGTCGCGCTTGATGTCGGACTGAAAAAACAGCGCCGCGCTTTCGTCCGGCACCGCCTCCACCACGAGCGCCACCGTGGTCAGGAACCACGTCCGCCACGCCGGCAGCGCGAGCGACACTTCCGAGACATCCGGGAGCGACGTGACCGCACACGCGCCGGCGATGCGACCGCGCGCCTTCATCCACGCGAGCGCCTCGGCGCAGTGCACGTCGCGCGCGGGCGCGGGGAGTTGAATTTCCGGTGAGGTCATGCAAAAGCCGGCAGCGTACAGCGGACGCCGAAGGTTCCAAGGGCGGATCAGTCCGCCCGAAAATGCCTCCGAGCCGAATGCGCAACACGCAACAGCCTGACCCCTTCTGGAAGGGGTCAGGCTGTTGCACATTGCGGGGGCACTGGCGCGGCCGACGCGGGCGGGCCAGAAAAAGCGTGAAGCGGTTCACGCTGTCGGCCAAGGTCACGCCATGTTGCCCACTACCCGTCGTGAGTTTCCCAAACTTGCTCTCAGCGCCCTCCCCGCCGCGAGCTTTCTATCGCTTGCGAATTCGCTGCCGGCCGCCTCCGCCAAGGCCGGCGGAAAACCCAATTCCACGGTCCGTGGCGTTCGGATCGGACTGAATGTCCCTTACAGTTTCAAGAACCCGACAATGAGCGGGGAGGACATTCTCAAGAACTGCGTGGCGCTGAATCTCAGCGCGGTCGAGTTGCGCGCGCAGCCGGTCGAGGCGTTTCTGGGCCTGCCCGCGATTCTCGTAGCGACCCAGGCCGGAGCCAAGAAAGGTGCCGCGCCGGATGGCAACGCCGAGAAGCTGCGCCAGTGGCGCAAGGCCGCGCCGATGGAGCGCGTGAAGGATTTCCGGAAGATGTACGATGACGCCGGCGTGCTCATCGAGATTCTGAAGGTCGACAAGATCTTCGAGATGACCGACGACATCCTCGACTACAGTTTCACGATGGCGAAGGCGCTCGGGGTGCGGGCGATTTCCACGGAGATTTCGAAGAACGACGAGGACCTGAAGCGCGTCGGCCAGTTCGCCGACAAGCACCAGCTGATGGTCGGTTATCACGGCCACGCCACCACGACGCCGGCGCATTGGGAGACGGCGTTCTCCTTCGCGAAGTACAACGGCGCCAACGTCGATCTCGGCCACTTCGTCGCGGGCAACAACGTTTCGCCCGCCGCGTTCCTGCAGAAACACCACGCACGCGTCACGCACGTGCACGTGAAGGATCGCAAGCGCGAGAACGGCCCGAACCTGCCGTTCGGCCAGGGCGACACGCCGATCGTCGAGATCCTGCGCCTGATCCGCGACAACCGCTGGCCGATCCAGGCCACGATTGAATTCGAGTACCCGGTGCCCGCCGATTCCGACCGCATGAAGGAACTGGCACGGGCGATTCAGTATTGCCGCGACGCGCTGGCGTGAACGGGACGCCGGACTTAAGGGCCGCGCCCCTAAAATTGAAAGGGCCGCCCCTGGGACCGCGACCGCCCTCGGTCGCTTTCGATCCCAAGCGACCGGGGGCGGTCGCGGTCCAAATCATGCCTTCGGCGGGGGGAGCGATAGTCCGCCGACCGCTCCTTACTCTTTCAACCCTTCCGGCTTCGGTTCCGGCAGGAATTGCGTGAGCACCGCGCCGACGAGCGCGTACACGCCGGCGACACAGGCACCAATCAATGCGACACGCGCAGGATCAGGTTTGTCCGAGGCGGAGAGCGTCAACGTGAACCACGCCGCCGCCGTCCCGAGCACACGTCCGCCGATGTTGGCCGCAAAGCTCTCGCCCGTGCCGCGGAGATGCACAGGGAAGACAAGCGGGATGTAATTTCCCCAGAAGCTGAACTGCGACACCGTCAGCACACCGGCCACAAAGATGCCGATCTTGATCAGGCCGAGGCTGTCGGCATTCGCGAGCTGGCCGGAGAGCCACCAGAAAAACAGGGGGACGAAAAACAACGCGGGGATTTGAAAAATCCGGAGCAACGCGCGCCGGCTGATGATGACCACCGCGAGTACCGCGAGCAGAAACCGGCCGAGCAGGCCGCCGATCTCCTGCCAGAGCGTGACGCCTGCGACCGTTTGATCACTCGCATTGCCGGCGGCCTGCCGCATCGCGCGCTGCGCGACGGCGTCGGGTTGGTTGGCGGCTTTCGCGGCGGACATGGCCTCCTTGCCCTTTTCCTTGGCGATCGCGAGGACGGCCACGTGGCCGGCCTCCGTGGGCGTGCCGACGCGTTGCGCGCCGATAATCTGCGGCAGCTGTTGGATCGCGCCGAACGCGATGCCGTAGCTGGCGGCAAACACGAGCGTGGTCAGCACGGTCGTGCGGCGCAGTTCGGGCGCAAAGAGCGCCGCGATGCTCGGACGCTTCAGCGTGCCGGCCTCGCGTTTCTTCTGCCACTCGGGCGACTCCGGCAGGAACGGCCGGATCAAGATCAGCGGCAACGCGGGCAGCACGCCGGAGATCAACGTATACCGCCAGGCCTCATGGCCACCGGCAATCGCCGGCAGGCTCAACGCCCATTTCGCCGCGAGGATGTTCGCGCCGGCCACCAGCAGGCCGCCGAACGAGGAAAACGCCTGCGTGTAACCGAGCACCTTTTCGCGCTGCTTCGGCTCGGTGAAAATTTCCGCGAGCCACGCGACAGCGGCGACAAACTCCACGCACACGCCGATGAACACCAGGCAGCGGAAGAACAAGAGCTGCTGCAGCGACGTCGCAAAACCCGCGGCGCACGCGGCGAAGGCATAGAGCAGAATGCTGAACGTCAGCACGCGGCGCCGGCCCAGCAGGTCGGTCAGGTAGCCGCCGAGCAGGCCGAAGACACCGCCGGCAAGCGCGGGTACGAAGAAGAGCGTGCGCGCCCATTTCACGTACTCCTCGCCACCGGGCGACCACAGCGCCACGGCGCGGGCGCGTTCCATCCCGCCGGTCACGAGCGCCTCCACCAGCGGACCACTGAGCGCCGCGATGGCCGGCTTGATGATGAGCGGCAGCATCAGCAGCTCGTAGATGTCGAAGGCAAAGCCGATCGACGCGATGATACAGATTAACCAGGCCGTGCGATTCATGCCTGATCCACCCGGGGCAGTGGGAGTCATGTCGGCCATCGTGCCGGGGATTCGGTTCGTTTTTCAAGCGGCGATTGCGTCTTTCGCACATTTTCCCGAGGCAAAAAACGCGAATCGTACGTTGACGTAGTGAATCGCGTCCACCACAGGCGCCGCAGTTTGGCCCCGTCTCAAAACAGTTCCGGGAGCTCCGCGCGGGCAATGATCCCAATGCGCACGGCGGTGTCGGCCGCCACGCTTCGATACGGCCAGCGCACGCGGGTCGTCAGTTCGGGAAGCCAGCCGCCCGCCACTGCCGCGGTCTTGTCGGCGGCCATCGGCGACAGACCGTCGCGCCGAATCAGCGGCGAAATGTTGCCCAGCCAGAACGCGCTGATGCGTTCGCCGAGCGCCCGCGCCGCCGGTAGGTCGGTCAGGCACAGGTCGTACCAGCGTCGGGCGCCCGCGGGACTGAGGCAGGCGACGTTCGAATACGCACCACGCGCGCCGCGGGCCAGTCCTTCGGGCAAGGTGTGCCCGGGAATGAACACCGACAACCGGGCCAGCAACGGGGCCATCGCGGCATACCACGCGTCGTCACCACCGGCGACCTTCATGCCGATGACGCCCGGAACCGCGTCCGCGACGCTCGCCCACTCTTCCGGCGTCAGCCGACGCTTCGCGTGAGGCGGATTATAAACAATGAGCGGAATCGGCGCCGCCTCGGCCGCCATGGTTTCGAGAAACGCGATCACCTCCGGCAGCGCCGGTGGAAACCAATCCGGGAGCGTCACCTGAAACGCCACCGGCCGCAGCGTCTTCGCACGCCGGACGCGCTCGCGGGCGATCTGCGCGCTGGTATGGCTCGCGCCGATCTGAAACGGCATCGCGGCCCGCTCGCATTTCGCCGCGAGCAAGGCGTTGACACGATCGAACTCCGCTTCCGTCTGCGTGTGAAATTCACCCGCGGTGCCGTTCGAATAAATTCCGTTCATCCGTGCCGCGATGAAGTGCTCGATCTCCTCGCCGAGCAGCCCGAAGTCGATCGCGTCATCCGCCTGAATCGGCAGCAACAACGTGGCCCAGTTGCCGCGAATTTGGTCGGCCGTGAAGGGAGTCATGGTGAACGAAAGGGATTCGTCTTGGGCAAGGAGGGATTGAGCGTGGGATTGTAGACGTACAGGCCGCGGCTATCTTGCCTGCGGCCGGATGCGCACGATGGCCGGGGTGCGCACGCCCGGGCGGATTTCGCCGCTGGGAATCACGATGTCGCGCCCCCACGTGACGGCGAGCGTGGTGACCTGCGGCGGAACCGGCGATCGATCGACCACGCGCCACGCCTCGCGCGCCACATCGTAGGAAAACACCTCGAGGCCGAAGCCGGGGTGATTTTCGTAGAGCACCCGTTTCGCCGCGAGCCGTTGTGCCATCGCCCGCTCGATCGCTGGCCGGCCGGACTCCGGCAGCGTGGTCAACTGTGCGCGCAACTCCTCAACCGCCAAGTCATGGCCCTCGAGTTCGACGAAACGATCCCCGCGATCGCCACCGAACAGGAGAATTTCGTCCGTGCCGACGGCGACGGCCGTGCCCGCCATCACACTGACGCCGCGTCCGCCACCGACCGGTGCCAGCGTTTGCCATGTCCGGGTCCGGGGATCGTACGCATACGCGTCGGTGAGCAGTTGCGTCGGTCGGCCCGGCTGCGGCAGCCGACCGCCGAACAGGTAAAAGCGTTCGCGCCCCGGCTCGCCCTGCGCGGCAGCGACCGGCAGCACGCGCGCGGGTCCCGGCCAGGTCGGCAGCTTGCTCCATTTGAATGCGGCCGGTGTGTGGCGCTGTGCCAAATCGAGTGACCAAAATACCGTCGAAGCCACCGCACCCTTCATGGTGTGCTGGCCCCCGGCCACGAACAGGGTCTGGCCCACGAGCGCGCCGGCCATGTTGGCCAGCGGCTCCGGCAAGGCGGGCAGCGATGCGCGCCGGACGTCCCGGCTGGTGGCGTCCCACGAGAGGAGAAACACATCGGCATAACAGCGCTCGGCGTCGCTGCCGCCCACGCACACGACGCCGTCGGGCGTGCTCACACTGATGCCGTAGCCGATCCGGCGCGGGAGTTTCCACGCCTTGCCGCTGACCCACGCCACCGTGTGTTCATCGGAGCGCTCAAGCACCCAGATGTCGTCCCACCACACCTTGGCGCCGCCGTCCCACGGCATCTTGCCGGGAAAATTGGCGCCGCCCGCCACGAGCAGCACCGGGCCGTGGGTCCCGACAAATGGACTGGCCACGCCCGGCTGGCGCGATTGTCCGGCGGACGGCGGCAGCGCGGGAAACTCCTGCCAGGCGAGACCCGCGACCGCGGCGCACACGTCGCTGCCACCGGGGCTGGGCCCCAGCTGGAAACACGCGCACGCGATCAGAGCGAATCGCGGCAGACGCAAGCGGCGGAAAAGTCGCAGGGGGGCGAGCATGGCGGCCGGAAAAGAAACAGACGGACGCCGCGCGGGCGCAATCGCGATCATGGCAACGGGCGAAATCCGCCGCGCGCGCGAATGGGACGAACGCAGACGCGGTGGGCGTCCGGGCCAAGCCCTGCGCGGTGGTGCCGCGCCGCCTCTCGCGGACGATCGGCGAAGGGAAAACGTTGACCCGGTCCGCTCCCGCATTTCCCGTGGGAACCACCTCAGTCGCCCGCTCGATCTCAGCGCGATGGTATTTGCCTCCCACGTTTCCATCCCATCCGGACGCCCACTCCGTCATTACTGCTCCCGGCTCGCGGCGAGGGTGAGTCTCACGCTGCGGTGGAGCCTCCTGACGATCGTGGCGCTGCTCGCGATCGCGCGCGCGCCGGGCCGGCCGTTGCCCGTGCCGTTTCAAAGCGAGTACCACGCGGAAATCTGGGGACTCGAGGAAGGGTTCCCCGAGAATTCGTGTTCGGGGATCGTGACGTCGCCGGAGGGTTATCTGTGGCTCGGCACGTTTCGCGGGCTGGTGCGTTTCAACGGATCGGAATTCAAGCCGTGGGCGCCGGCCGCGATGCCGGGCCTGAGTTCGATCGTGATCATCAACATGTATCGCGACAGCCGCGGTCGCGTGTGGTTCAGCACGGCGGAAGGGCTCGTGATGAACGACGGACCCGTGTGGAAAAAATGGCGTGCGGACGAAGGCTGGGACGACGCGGGCGATTATGTCCGCAGCTACGCCGAGGACGCCAACGGCAATCTCGTGCTCACGCGTTTCGGCGGCCGGGTGTATCGCCTGGACCAGGACGTGTTCCGGCCGCTGCCCACCCCGCCCGGCGCCGGCGGATCATTGTGTGCCTACGATCGGTCCAACCAGCTTTATGTCGTACGCAGCGGCTTTGTCGGACGGCTGGTCGATCGCGAGTGGGTACCCATCGAGCCCGACTCCACTCTCGCCTCGCGCGTCCTCGGCACCGGTCAGGATCGCGCCGGCAACGCCGTCGTGATCTGCACGGACGAGGTGTTGCGGCTCCAGGACGGGGCGGTCACCTCGCGCGTGCGGCTCTCGCGCCGCGTGGGTATTTTCTGGCGGCTCACCGAAGACGCCTCAGGCGCACTATGGCTGCCGTCGGTTGATGCCGGCGCGTATCGCATCCAGCCCGACGGGACCGTGAAACAGTTTCTCAAGGCGGACGGCCTGCCCCATTCCGGCGGCACGCGCGTGGTGCACGTCGACGGCCATGGCAGCATCTGGATCGGCAGCGGCGTCGGCGGATTCTCGCGTTTCCGTCCCGTGCGTTTCCGCCATGTGGGCGAAAAGGAAGGCATCGGCGATCGCGAAACGACCACCCTCGCGCCGCTCAAGAGCGGTGACGTTCTGCTCAGCGCCTCCGGTGACGGCCTCTGGACCTTCGACGGCGGCACGGCCGTGAAGCGCGTCGAACTGCGCGACGCGCCCACCGCTTATTTCCGTTCCGTGCTGCAGACGCAGGACGAACGGACTTGGGTCGGGACCTTCGGTCAGGGACTCCGGCAGCTCGAGGGCGACACGCTCACTCCCGCCGCCGTCGAGATCTTCGGCCGCACGGAAACGATCACTTCGCTTTTCGAGGATTCGCGGCAGCGCCTCTGGGTCGGCGGCGATCACCGGGTGGCGTTCCGCTCCGGCGACACGTTCACTGCAGTCGATCTTGGAACGGAAGCCGGCCCGTGGCGGCCGACGCTGTTTGCCGAGCGGCGCGAGGGCACGGTTCTGCTGGCGCGACGCCACGTGATCTTTGGCTACGGCCCGACCGGGCTGGCCGCGGAGCCGGTGGTCCGCCTGCCGGCCGACTGGCGCGTCTCCACGCTAGTCGTGGACACCCGGGATCGGATCTGGATTGGCACCAGCGGGCACGGGCTCGCGGTTTTTGACGGCGGCCGACTGTTTCGCTTCGATCCCGAGCGCGGCCTGCCGGGCACCAGCATCGCGGCGCTGACGCAGGACCGGCAGGGCCATTTGTGGTTCGGTGCCGGCCGCAAGATCGTGCGCGCGGATCCGGACGAACTCCGCAGCGCGGCGGAAGACCGCCGGGTGCAACCCGAGCTGAAGGTGTTCGATCAGGACGACGGCCTGCGCGAACTTGATTTTCCCACCGGCACGCAACCCACGGTCGCACGCGACGCCGCCGGCCGGCTGTGGTTTGCACTGATCCGAGGTGCGGCGATGGTGGATCCCGCCACGATCACATTGAACGATCTTCCGCCCAAGGTGATGGTGGAATCGATCAGCTTCGTGCCGGACGGCGCCCGCCAGCCGATCGAAATCGCGCTCTCCGAGACGAGCCCCGCGCCGGTCCTGCCTGCGGGCAGCCGGATGATTCGCATCAGTTATGCCGCCTTCGATTTCATTGCCCCACGCAAGCAGCACTTTCGCGTCCGCCTCGGCGACGCCGAGGACTGGCAGGATATGGAGCGGGAAAACGTCGTCAGCTTCCTCGAGCTCCCCGCCGGGCGTCACACGCTCCAGATTCAAGCCGCGGGCAGCGACGGCGTGTGGAACCTCGCGGGCGCCAAGCTCACTTTCGAGATCGCTCCGTTCTACTGGCAGACCGGCTGGTTTCGCGGCCTCGTCGCGTTCGGCCTCGTGGGGCTCGTGGGCAGTGCGGCGTGGTTTGCCGCGGAGAGCCGCACGCGCGTGGCGCGCGATAAACTCGAACGCGAACGCCGGCTGGCCTCGGCCCAGGTCCGGCTCGGTCTCGTGCTCGAAAACACCAGCGACTTCGTCGCGTTCACCGATGCCGAGGAAAGCCTGGTGTACGTCAATCGCGCCGGCCGATCATTGATCGGACTGCCGACCGCGGCCGACGTGCGGGCGACGTCGATGGCGACCGTGCTGCCGGAGTGGGCGCGCGAACAGCTCACGCGCGTGGCGCTGCCGGCCGCGATGCGGGACGGCACGTGGTCGGGCGAGTCCGCGTTGCTGCATCGCGACGGCCATGAAATTCCCGTGTCGCAGGTGATCCTGGCGCACCGCGCGCCGGACGGCCGGCTCGACTTCACGTCCATGATCGCGCGCGACATTTCCGCGGCGAAGCGGCACTCGATGGTGCAGGACGCCCTGCGCGGCCTGGCGGCCTCGTTGACCGCGGCGCTCGAACCCAGGTCGCTGGGTGCCACGGTGGCGGCGGCGTGCCGCACGCTGTTTTCGCATGATGCGTTCTTCCTCGTCCTGCTCGATCCGCGTGGCGCGGTGACGTTCGGGGCCTACATGGAGGACACGGCCGAAGGCGACAACCGCCCGCGCGAGGTGCCCTCAAACATTCACACGCTGAGCGCGCAGATGCGTCCCGTCCTGCAGGGCACGCCGCTGCTGGTGAACCGCGACGGTCCCCAGGACCAGTCGTTCGCGGACGCGTTCGAACCGTGGGGCAACGAGCGCCGCCGGAGCCGCTCCATGATGCACGCCCCGGTGCTCTGGGAGACGCGCGTGATCGGCATCGTGTCGGTGCAGAGCTACACCGTGCACCGCTACCAGCCGCCGGATCTGCAGCAGCTGCAGACGCTCGCCGATCATTGCGGCGCCGCGATCGCCCGCATGAACGTCGAGGCCTCGCTGCGGAAGAACGAGGAGCGGCTCCGGCTCGCGATGCAGACGGCGCGCATGGGATCATGGGAGATTGACGTGGACACGCGTTCCGTCCTCGCCTCGCCCGAGGCCGAGGATGTCTACGGCTACCTCCGTGGCGCGCTGTCGGGTCCGGTGGAAAATCTCGCCGCGCGTGCCGCGGAACCCGCGGCCACCGAACTTCGCTACCGGCTCAACGCGCTGCTCGACGGCCGCGCGCCGGATCTCGACTACACCCACCGGTTGATTCTGCCCGACGGCCGCGAACGCTGGCTCGAGTTGAAAGGACACCGCCAGCAACGCGCCGACGCCACCGCGCCGCTGCGGATCATCGGCGTGACGGCCGACATCACGAGCCGCCGTCTCGCGGAGCTCGAGCGGGCCAAGCTCGAGGAGCAGCTGCGCCAGTCGCAGAAGCTGGAGGCCATCGGCACGCTCGCCGGCGGCATCGCCCACGATTTCAACAACATCCTGACCGCCATTCTCGGCAACGTTGAACTCGCCCTCGTCGAGTCCGATCCCGACAAGCTCACCCGCGACTCCCTCGAGAAGATCAAGTTGTCCGGCCAGCGTGCCCGCGATCTCGTGCGCCGCATCCTCGCCTTCAGCCAGCCGCACGAGAACAAGCGCCAGCTCACCGCGCCGCGCCTCGTGGTGGAGGAGGTCGTCAAATTGCTGCGCTCGACCATACCCGCCGGCGTGGAACTCACGATCACGTCCGCCGCCGATCTTCCGCTGGTCGAAATCGACAGCACCGAGCTGCACCAGATGCTGCTCAATCTCGGCACGAACGCGTGGCAGGCCATCGAGAGTGCGCAGGGCCGGATCACGTTCGCGCTCGACGTCCGGACGATGGCGAGCGGCCGGAGCGACACGCCGCCCGAGCTCAAACCCGGCCGTTATGTGCGCCTCGCGGTGAGCGACACCGGCAAGGGCATCCCGGCGGCGGTGATGCCGCGCATCTTCGATCCGTTCTTCACCACCAAGCCGCCTGGCGAAGGCACGGGCCTCGGCCTCTCCGTCGTCCACGGCATCCTCCGCGCCAATGGCGGCGCCATCAAGGTCACCAGCACCGTGGGCGCGGGCAGCCTCTTCGAACTTTACTTCCCCGCTTCCACGGCCACCGCGCCGAGCGCACCGGTTCCGGTCCGCCCGCCGGCTGCGCCGCCCCAGGTGGGCAAAGGCGAGCGCATCCTGTTCGTCGACGACGAGGAGGCGCTCGTGCTGGTCGCCGACCGCGTCTTCAGCCGCGCGGGCTACGCCATCACCACCTGCATGCGACCGCGGCAGGCGCTCGCGTTGTTCCGCGACGACCCGCTGGCCTTCCAACTGGTCGTATCCGATCTTTCGATGCCGGAGATGTCGGGTCTCGATCTCGCGGGCGAACTCCTGCGCATCCGGCCGACCCTCCCCGTCATCCTGACGTCCGGCTACCTCCGTCGCGGCGAGGCCGCCGCGGCGCGCAAGGTCGGGGTGCGTGAGATCGTCGAGAAGCCCAACACGCCGCAGGACCTGCTGCCGATCATCGCCCGGCTGCTCAAGACCGCATCGAACGCCGGCTCGGTGCCGCCGGTGGATTCGAGTCTTGCCGGGTAGCGTGACGTCGAGGCGGCGCCCCAACTGGTGCCAATTTGCCACCACTCGCCGCGCCTTGCCTGCACCCCACCCGCGCAGCTCCCCTTTCACCCGCGTCGATTCCGCCATGCGGCCCGCCGCGTGAACTTCGTCAGCCCCGCCCTCCCATCATGACCCTGTCTCCCCTGCGCTTCGCCCTTGCCTCCGTGTTGACCACTTTCGCTGCGACCGTGTTCGCCGCCACCACGCCCGAACAGGTCGACGTGTTTGTGTCGGGTCGCGACGGCTACAACACGTACCGCATTCCCGCCGTGATTCAGGCGAAGAACGGCGACCTGCTCGCGTTCTGCGAAGGGCGCAAGAGCGCGGGCGGCGACAGCGGTGACATCGATCTCCTGCAAAAACGCTCCCGTGACGGTGGCCGCACCTGGAGCGCCGCTCAGGTCGTGTGGGATGATGCGGCGAACACCTGCGGCAATCCGTGTCCCGTGCTCGACGAGTCGACCGGCACGCTGTGGCTCCTGCTGACGCACAATCTCGGCACCGACCGCGAGCGCGAGATCGCGGCCCGCACCGCCAAAGGCACGCGCACCGTCTGGCTCACGCATTCCGAGGATCACGGCGCCACCTGGGCGGCGCCGATCGAGATCACTGCAACGACGAAAAATCCGGCCTGGACGTGGTACGCCACCGGCCCCGGCGTGGGCATTCAGATCAAGGACGGTCCGCACGCCGGCCGGCTCGTGATTCCGTGCGACCACAACTACGACGACGCCGAGACCAAGACGCATCTCTCCGGCTCGCACACGATTCACTCCGACGATCACGGAAAAACCTGGCAGCTCGGCGGCGTCATCCGGCCCAAGGTCAACGAGTGCCAGGTCGCTGAGCTCTTCGACGGCCGCGGCACGCTGCTCATGAACATGCGTTCAAATTACCGCCGCAACGTCCGCGCCCAGGCGACGAGCACGGACGGCGGACTGACCTGGACGCCGCCCGTCGACGCCACGCCACTCATCGAACCCGTGTGCCAGGCGAGCCTGATCCGGCACGAGGCCGCACGCGTGCTGGTGTTCTCCAATCCCGCCGCCACCACGCGCGTGCAGCTGACCGTGCGCGTCAGCGCCGACGATGGCCGCACGTGGCGAGAACTCGCCGAACTGCACCGCGGTCCCTCCGCCTACTCGAGCCTTGTCGCGCTGGGAGCGACGGAAGTCGGCTGCCTCTACGAACGCGGCGAGAAACGCGCCTATGAGTTGATCACGTTCGCGCGCCTCAGCGTGAAGTGACGCCGCTGGCGCCGTATCCAGAATCATGCCACGCGCGGGTTCCGACGCCCGTCCGAGCATGAGCCCGCGCGGCGGCCCGGCGCGCACGGTGCCCTGAGGTTACAACGGGAACGCCGGCCTCCGGCCGCCATGGAGTCGCTGCCGGCGGGACACCTGCGCTCCGGGTGACGAGCGACGTGACGTGGACTCCGCTTACGGTCCGACGATTGTGAGTTCGCGCCGCGCGAGGACCTTTGCACCCTGCCCGCTCATGTAGCGCACCTCGGCGACGCCGGCGCTCTTGGGCGCCGTGAGTTTCACCGGCGTTCCCTTGGTCAGATCGGCGTAGCTGGCGTATTGGCCATCCGGAGACGTCTTGGGCACGAGCGTAAGGTAATCGCCCGGGTTGCCCGGCCCCGTCCACTGCACGATCACCGTGGCGCCGGTGACCGCCTGCGCGGGCGCGTCGAGGGTGATGGCCGCGGCTACGATCTGAATCGGCCGGCGGGCCAGCACGCGTGCGCCCGTTCCGGTCATGTAGCGCAGCTCGGCCGGGCCGGCGTCGATCAGCGCGGTGATCTCAAGCGGCGAACCCTTGGCCGTGTCCGTATAATTTCGATACTGCCCGTCGGGCGTGCCCTTCGGCACGACGGTGATGTAGTCGCCCGGATTCTTCGGGCCCCGCCAGGTGACGGAAAACTTGGTGCCGGCGACGACCTCGGTCGCGGCTTCAAGTGACATCTCCGGCGCGACGATCACCAACGCGCGCCCGCCGAGGATCTTTCTTCCCTGACCGCTGACATAACGAATCTCCGCCGGCCCTGGCACGACCGGAGCGTTGACCGACAACGGCGAGCCCCTGGCGGTCTCCGCATAGTTGCCCACGGCGGCGTCCGGCGCGCCGTGCGGCACGATGCAAACATAGTCGCCGGGGTTGTTGGGCCCGGACCAGGTGACCGTCACGGCGGTACCGAGAACAGCGGCTTCCGGGGCCGTAATTGTCGCGCCCACGGGCCGCACCACCAAGGCGGCCCGCGCCAGCACGGTCTTCGATCGCACCGTGACGTAGCGCACTTCCCACGCGCCGGATTCCATCGGGGCCACCAGCGTCAGGGGTGAACCGTGATGCGTCTCGCGATAATTTTCGTAGGTGCCCGAGGCCGCGTCCGGCCGCACGATCGTGAGATAGTCGCCGGCGTTGTCCGGCCCGGTCCACGCCGCGCGAAACTCCATCCCTGCATCGACCTGCTCAGGGATCGCGAGCGTGGCGGCCGAGAGCCGTTCGTCCACACGCGGCGCAGCAACGGTCGGGGCCACCGGCGCGGTCGCGGCGGCAGGCGGGACGCTTTGCACCGGCGCTGACACCAACGGACGGGCCGGTCGCGAGCAGCGGCCGAAAACGAGCAGCAGCGCCAGCACGGCAACAAGCAGCAGAACGACTAGGACGAGATTTCGACGGGAACGATTGGACATGACGACAACAGGAAAAGCAGCGGCAGCCCGCGACAGCGGTTGTTGCCGAATACTCCGTTCCACCCCGCGTGCACGGGGCGATGCAGCGAAACCGGCCACGTGCCGTTCGCCAGCGCGCGACGGAACGCACGCCTTTCCGTCAGCGCGGGACAAGCCGCGCCGACCTCCGGCGGATGGGAACGCGCTGCATTCGCCACCCGTCGAAGCCCGCCCCGCGTCAGTCGCGAGGCGGAATTATTTTGCTCGCGCCTCTTGCCGGGGCGCGAGTGCCGGTGACCTCAGGTCAGACGAAGGCCGAGCCAAACCACTGCTGGAATTGTTCACCCAGCACCGGCAACGGTTTCTTCTCTCCGTTGATCGCGGCGATGAGTCCCATGACCCACAGGACGAAAAGCCCGATCCACGCGCACAGGCTGACGATCCAGCCGACGAACGGAATGAAGGCGACAATCATGGCGGCGATCATCACCGCGAGCGACGTCAGGATCAGCCCCAGTGACTGCCGCAGATGAAACGCGCCCAAACTCGTTTTCTTCGAGCTGTGCATGATGATCGCGACAATGAAGCCGATGAGCGTGAGGTAGCTCAGGATGGCGATGGTTTTATCTTCGCCGACGGCGCTGGCCGGGGCACTGACAGGTTCGTTGCTCATGTGGTTGAAGGGAGGACTCGGATGCTATGACCGCCGAAATGGTAATTCAATGCTGGTGTTCGCCGGGACGCCTGCGCTCCCGCTTCACGACAACATCCTAACGAAACGCCCTCGATCCTGCCAGTGGCCGGCCGGCCCGGGGCCGAACGGCCCAGCTCGCGTCATGCGCGTCGCGACGTGCGCGACACCGCGCGGGCCTACTTCTTCGGCTTCGGCAACTTTGTCCGAAACACCGGCACGCTGCGCGGCGCCGACGCGGCAGCGTCGGTGTTCTCGAAACGCGTCCACCCGGCGTTGCCCACATAGAAAAAATCATCGTCCGTCGCGATGCAGCCCAGCGACGGCGCCGCCATCGTGATGTGGCCCGACTCAAGCACGGTCACGGCCGCGATACTTTCCGCCGCCCCTTCGAGGTCGATGCGCAGCACGCGACTGGGCCGGAGTCCGTTTTGAATCGCGAGAATCTGCCCCTGCGGGGTGAGCGCGAGTCCATCCACCCCAATCAGCGACGTATCCGGTGGCGACTCGAGCCGGCGCACGTTCCTGCTGGCGAGATCGACCCGGAGCAGACCGTTGGCGTGGTCGGCCAGGATGACGACGCCGTCCGGCAGCAACGCGATGCCTTGCAGCGAAAGAAACTCGTCGCTCTCCACCACGGCTTCGAGCGCACTGCCGCCCGGCGCCAGCCGCCAGAGCGTCGGACCGCCGCTGTCAGTGACGTACACGCTCCCATCCGGCGCGAGCGCGAGATCCCCGAGCACATGGGATTGTTGGTCGCCGGCGCGTCGCACCACAGGAATCGTTCGCCGCACTGCGCCACTGTCCAAATCAATTTCCGCGAGCGCGGCGGTGCCGTCCATGTCGGGAGTGAAGCCGCGCATCGCCGCCACGGCCGACGTCGCCGCCCACAGCGTTCCCGCCGCCTCGTCGATCGCCAGGCCGAAGACGCCGTACAACGTGTCGCCCTCAGGCGTGAGCCGCCGCAGCGCGCCGTCCTTGCCGCGCACCCAGACGGCGCGGGCGTTGACATCGCCGAAATAGAACTCGCCGGTCTTGGCCCGCCACGCGATCCCCTCAATCAGCCCGGTGACATCGCGCAGGGAAAACGCGATTTCGCCCGCGCCCTTGGGATACGTATTCGCGGTGATTTTCTTAACCACCGCCTTGAACTCCGGCCTCGCCCGGAGCGCGGCGAAGTCCTCCGATTTTTCCACCGGCGAACTCAACCCGAGCCGCGCGAGTCGCTCCAGCGTGGCCAGAGCGTCGTCGGCGCGATCGTTGGCCAGTTGAGCCGCGGCCAGATTCACGAGCATGCGGGGAAAATCCGGCCGCAACGCGACGGCCGCTTCCATCTTCGCGAGATAACCCGGCTGATCGCCTTTTTCGGCGGCAGCGGTGGCATCGCGCGCCAGCTGCATCGCTTGCGTGGCGGAGGATTCCGCCGCCATACCGGACGCAACACCGCCGAGCAGACCCGCCAGCCCGAGTAGAAACGTTGCGCGCCGGGTGATCACGCGATTGCCCACGCGCGGACGAACCGCGGGTCAGAGGCCGAGAATTGCACGCAGCAACGCGGAGACAAGTTGCAGCGGATTCCCGCCGCCACCACTGCCGCCACTCGGTGGGCCACCGCCGCCACCGGGTTGTCCACCGGCACCGCCGCCGCCGGACTGCCCGCCGCTCTGCTGACCGCCACCTTGCTGGCCACCGCTTTGCTGGCCCGACTGGCCGGATTGACCTGATTGACCGGATTGGCCTCCGGACTGGCCGGAAGAGCCGCCCTGGCCTCCCTGTTGGCCGGCGCGACTGCCACGCTGGTTGGAAGCGACCTGTTTCTGGCCGCCTTGGCTCCCGCCCTGACCGCCTTCGCCACCCTCTCCTCCCTCGCCACCTTCGCCGCCCTGGCCGCCGCTTTTGCCACCCTTGCCGCCTTTGCCGCCCTTGGAACTGCGATCGGCAATGGCGCCGCTCTCGCCGTCGCCACCTTCGCCAGAGCCGCCCTTGCCGCCTTTTCCACCCTTGCCGTCACCGTCACCGCTGCCGTTGCCATAAGGGTCCTTGTCCTCGGCGTTGGGGATGCCGTCACCATCAATATCGGGATCGAGGGAGTTCGGGATCCCGTCGCCGTCCATGTCGTCGTCCTTGGAATTGGGAATGCCGTCGCCGTCCAGATCGCCGTCGGGACCGTTGCGGCCGTCGCCACCCGCCGAGGACGTGCCGCGGATCTTGGAGTCCATCGAGCCAAAGCCGTAATCGTCCTGCGCGTTCGGAATCCCGTCACCGTCAATGTCGGGATCCTGGCCGTTCGGAATCCCATCGCCGTCCATGTCGTCGTCCTTGGCGTTTGGAATGCCATCGCCATCGAGATCGCCGTCCGGGCCGCTCTTTCCATCGGCGGAAATGCGTCCCATACCCTCGGTGCCGCCCGCGCCACCGCCACCGCCGTCACCGCGTTTGCCGAAAACGCCGGAGAACGTGAAACGCACGAAATCCACCTGGCTGCTCGCGAGCGTGGCGCGGTTGCGAATGGCGGCATCGCGCACCGTCTCCATGTCCCACTTGCGCTTGCGCGCATCCTCGCGCTCGGCCAGCGGACCGAAGAGGCAGGTCAGGTTTTCGTGACGATAACGCACGTACCAGCCTTCGTCGCTGGGACCGAGGCCGGTGACGTTGATGCCGGAATATTTCTGGCGGAATTCATCCGCCGGCAGATTCATCAGATCCTCGATCGCATCGACGGGATAGATGACGGTGACCGCCCGCACGAGCGGGAGCGTCACGGCGAGAAAGAGAGCGAGGAGGGAGAAGCGAAGGGGTTTCACCGGGGCGAGCTGGATGAGTGATCAGAGCCCCGCGGGAATCACGCGGCCTTTTTCAACGCGGTTGCCGCTGCCGGCACCGCCCGACCCTTTGCCGCCCGAGCCCGTGCCTTTTTCGTGCTGCTGGGTTTGTCCGGCCACCTGCTGCTGGGCACCGACCACCCCGGCCTGCGCGCCAGCGGACGGATCGATGCGCATCGCCTTGTCGCCGATGGCCACCTGACCCGGTTTCTCGCCTGGACCACCCGCCGGACCGCCCGCCGGTTGGCCAGCGGCGTCGCCGCCGAGCTCGCCGACTTGAGTTCCCTGCGGCTGACCGCCGGGATCGCCGGCACCCGCCACCGGTGCACCGGCCGCATTTGGATTTTGCGGACCACCCGCCTGGGCTCCGCCGGCCTGCTGCGCGCCCGCGGGAGCGGACGGCGCGCCGCCCTGCTGGCCGCCTTGCTGCGCCTGCTGGCCCTGCGCACCACCACCGCCCTGCGGCAAACCCATCGGCATCTGATTCTGCTGACCGCCGCCGGCACCGCCGGGCGGTTGACCCTGCGGACCGCCGACCTTGCCGCTGCGGGCGTTCTCGTCGCCGGGCAGTTCAAAATCCCCGATCATGCCGTGCTCGGACTTCTTCTCGGGCGGCTGGCTCGAACCGTCGAGCAGCGCAGGATCGGGGAGCAGCGCCCGGGGCGAGCCCGGTCGCGCGGTGGAATTCCGATTCGCCGCCGAAGCAGGCACGGTCGAGCTGGAAGAACGGGTCGAGGTCGTTTCGGCGCCCGGTAGGGCGGACGCCGTCAACGCCACGACCGCTGCGGTGCAAACGCCGCGGCGAAAGAAGGACTTCATCATCGGGAGAGCTTAACTACGGTCCGCCGAGACCGTGCACGCAACCGTGACCGTGGGCGGGGTGGTGCCGTTGCGGACCTGGAGGAGCATCTGGACGTCGCGATAGCCCTTGCGGCGACCAACGATGTCATAGTCACCCGGAAGCATTTTGATGACTTCGCTTTCAATTTTCTTCGGCGCGCGAAAGTTGGAGATGGCCACCCAGGTGTTGCCGTCGGACTTGAAAGTGACCTCAACCGGCTTGCTCTGCTGCTGCAGCAGCGCGCGGAGCTGCATGACACGATCACCCGCTTCGAGGTAGGCAGGCTTCACCGCCATCGCGTCGTTGAAGCGTTTCAACGCCGCCTGGAACTCCGCCTTGTTGGCGAGCTGCTCGGCGGCCTCGATGTAGCGTTCGTACTGCAGCAGCGCGCGAATGACCGTGCCGGCGCGCGTGTAGCCTTCCTTGGCCTCGCTGTGATCAGGCTGCAATTCGAGCGTCTCGTGATAGGCATCTCGCGCCTCGCGCCACTGGTAGGCCTTCTCGTAGGCGAAGCCTTTGGCCAGCGCCTTTTGCACCGCTTCCTTGTGGGCGCTTTCCCGGGCGGACTTCAACGCGGCCTGCACGTCGGCTTTCTGCGGATACACCTTCAACGCGGCCTGAAACTCGGCGATCGCCTTGGGCCAGTCCTTGGACTTCACCGCGGCGTCCGCGGACGACTTCGCCGTCGCAAACTTGGTTTCCTTTTCGAGCCGGGCCGCGCGCGACTGGCCTTCCTGAGCGGCGGCGGAAAACGCATCGAGCGCGAATGCCTTCTTGTAGGCCTCGGCGGCCTCGGCGTACTGCGCCTGCTTCTCGAGGTTTTCGCCCTGCTGCAGCAATGCGTACACGCGGTCGATGTTCTCCGCCCGCTTGAGACCCTGGGTCGCGACGTCGTTGCCCGGTGCCTTCTCCAGCGCAGCTTGAAACGCGGTCTTCGCCTCGGCCTTTTCACCCTTCGAGAGGGCTTTTTGTCCGGCGAGAAGATTGTCGCGGACGAAATCCGCCATGGCCTGCTCGGCCTTTTTCAACTCGGCGAACGCGCCGTCGAACACCTTCTTGGCGCCCGTGAAATTTCCGTCGGTCAGCAACTGACGTCCGGCACCCGCCGCCTCAAACGCCGCTTCGAGCGTGCCGGGAGCGAGCGTGCGAGCCAGTTCGAGATCCTTCACGCGCAGCAGAATCTTGTCATAGGCCTGCTTGGCCTCGCCCTTGATTTTGACGTTGGTGCTGAACGCCTCGATGTCGTGGTTCAGGCTCTCCAGCACGACGTACGCCTTGGAAAATTCATGATCGCCGAGCAGGAGCTGACTTTGCTGATAGTTTTTCTCCATCAGAATCATCTGCTGCAGTTGAATCGGGTGATCGGCCGGCATGCGGCGGAGTTCGCCGAGCGACTTGGCCACCATCTCGTGCAACTGCTCCGCCTTGGCGCGACTGATGAAGGCGGAGTTCGCGTCGGCCACGCTTTCACCCGGGGCGGCGGTGGCGACTCGAGGACTGAACACCTCGGGACCGAAGACCAGCTTGGCGCCGCGGATGACCACCGCCGCGACCAGCAGCAGTCCGAAGAAGCCGCCGACAGTCCAACCGAGAATGCGTTTCCACGTCCAGCGCCGGCTGACCTGTTCACGACCGGCGTCGGGGTTCCAATGGATGATGCGGCGCTTCTTGCCGGAGTTGGGATCGATTTCCTCAGCCATGATGAAGGTGGGACGAACGTTTCAAAAAAGAAGAGCGGTGGGACGAATGACGCACACGGGCGATTTTGGTTAGACGAGCGAGGCTGGTCTTCGTTCAGAACGGGGTGAAGTCTGAGTGGAGCGACAATGCGAGGATCATGCCAAAATGCAAAGGGCATCGCGCAATTCGGCGGACCTTTTTGGTAACGATTTGGTCGCATCGCCCGCGTGGTGACACTTGCCAAACTTCGCAACCCACCTATCTGTTCCGCCGGCGCCTCCCCTCCCTTTCCCGCTCCGCCATGAACGTGCCCGCCCGCCCTCTCCTCCTGGCTCTCTCCGCCCTGCTCATCGCTGGCTGCTACGAAGTCCCCGTCACCGGTCGCAAGGCCATGAACCTCGTCGACGACAAGGAGGTGACGAAGATGAGCATCGCGATGTTCGACGATATGAAGCGGCGCTATCGCGTATCCCGCGACAAGGATCGGATCGAACAGCTCCAGCGCGTCGGCTCGCGGATTTCCAAGGTCGTTTTCTGGGACATGCCCGACGCCGACTGGGAGTTCGTGGTCTTCGATGTCCCGCAGATCAACGCGTTCGCCATGGCCGGCGGCAAAGTGGGCGTGTTTACCGGACTGTTCAAAATTGCGAAGACGGATGACGAACTCGCCTCCGTGATCTCCCACGAGATCGCCCACGTCACGGCCAAGCACGTCCACGAAAAGCTCTCGCGCGAGCTCGCCGTTTCCACGGTGGGTGCAGTCGGCATGATCGGCGGACTCGCCGGCGGCGCCTCCGGCCTGACAGTCGATGCGCTCAGCCAGGTCTACGGTTTGACCACCGGAATCTCCGGCTTCGCCTTTGACCGCGCGAAGGAAAAGGAGGCGGATTACGTCGGCCTCATGTACATGGCCCGCGCCGGCTACGATCCCCAGGCCGCAGTCCGCGTGCTGGAAGCGCTGGAAAACGAATCCGCCAACGACCCGGTGCAGCCGGCCTTTCTCTCCACGCATCCGACGCACCCGGAGCGCATCATTCAACTGATGGACGCGATGCCCAAGGCTCTCGCCGAACGGGAAAAGAGCGGCGCGCGGACCGGTCCGATTGTGATCAAGTAAACGGCGTTGGGCCGGGACGCAGCCGGGATGGCTCGGACTCGCCTATCTCCGCGGCCCACTAACGCACCAACGATTCCAGGTAGGGGCGCGCCTCGTCCGCGCCCGACCTGCGTTCCGTCATGTTTCCCGGGCGTGCACAACGCACACCTCTACGGGAACGACTCCCTCGTTTCATCGGTTCCAGACACAAAAAAAGGCGGACCGAAGTCCGCCTCGTAGTGAGTTGAGCCGAGCCGCGCTCAGTCATCACTGCGCCGCCCCGAAAGCAGCAGCAGGATGTGGAGCAAGCTGCCCAACGCGGCCACAAACGCGGCCACATAGGTCAACGCCGCGGCATCGAGCGTCTGGTTGACGCCTTCCATCTCGTCGCGATCGACGATGCCGAGGTTGACCAACTGCGCCTTCGCCCGGCGGCTGGCGTCGAATTCGACGGGCAGCGTGACCAGGTGGAAGAGACAGATGACGCCCAGCGCGACCGCGCCGAAGAGCAACAAGGTGCCGCCAATCTTCGAGCTGATCAGGAAGATACCCGCGATGAGCACGAAGTTCGCGACGCCGGCTGCGATCTGCGTGGCCGGTGCGAGCGTCTGGCGAACGCCCATCATGGCATAACCGACCTTCTGCTGAATCGCGTGACCGGCCTCGTGCGCCGCAATGCCCAGCGCCGCGAGGCTCGTGCCGTGATAGACGTCCTGCGAAAGCGCGAGGCGCTTGTTGATGGGATCGAAGTGGTCGCTCAACTCACCCGGAACCTCGACGATTTCGATGTCGTTGATTCCGGCCGACTGCATGACAGCCCGGGCCGCTTCAGCGCCCCGGATGCCGCCCCGCGAGAGGATCTGCACATTCTTCCCATACGCGCTCCGAATCTTCATCTGCGCATACAGGCCGAACAGCATGGGAACGATGATGAGAACAATCCAGATAAGCATGTGAGGATGTATGTGAGGATGTGGGCTGTGGTTTGATCGGTTGTCGGGTCCCGGGATGGCCCGGGACAGGGTTGAACTTATCCATCCCGGGCGATTTGCCAGCGTAAAGGGCGCGATTGGAAACGGACGCCCTCCGTTCCAACCGCCAGCCTGACTCTATCCAGCATCCAAGACAGCCCCCCGCGAATCACGCCAACGGCCGCGATTTCATCAGCCCACATTGAGTCCGGGCGCTTGACAGGGAGGTCGCTCTTGGAGTGGGAGCTCACGTCAATTTCTTCACCTTCGGGACCATTCGCGTGATTCGCGGGCAACGGAGCTGTTCCGCATCGCGCAAAGAGGCGAAGGCGCATAGGCGGGAGAAAGAAAGTGCGGTTCAAAACGGAAACCCGATCGAGAAATGCCACGTGCCCGGCGGATCGGCCGGACGCGGATTGATGTTTCGGCCGTACTCGAGGCGCAGCGGGCCGATCAGCGTCTGGTACCGCACGCCCAGTCCGGCCGAATAGAGCTTTTCCGCAAACGGATAGTCCTTCAACGACTCCGTGCTGCCCAGCGCATCCACGAACGCCACGGCCGACCAGTTGGGCGTCACCGCCTGCTCGAGTTCGAGATTGCCCAGCAGATAACTCTTCGCGCCCACGAACAAGCCGTCAGCGCCGCGCGGTGCCGCCTCGCCCCGCTGGTAACCGCGGATCGTGCTGTCGCCGCCGGGATAGAACCGCTTGTTGACCGGCAGCGTGCTGCCGTCCGAACCGAACGTCGTGATGACGCCGTGACTGAGCGCGACATGAAACCAGCGGCCGCCGCCCCAACCCGTGTGATAAGCGCCCGCGACTTCATAACGCTGATACGTCGACTGTCCGCCGAGCCGCGGATCGGCCGACTCCACCTGGGCCGACCAATGGTAGCCGCGCCGCGGGCGCAGCGGATTGTCACGACGATCGCCCGAGAGCCCGACATTCACGCTGGCGACGTTGAACTGGCGATCGTCCGTATCCCGGGTCGCGAGCGCGTTGCGCCGGTTGCGGAGGGCTTGAAACGTGTAGCCCGCGGTCGCCTCGCCGGCGATGGCGCGCACGGGCCGCTTGAGCGAGAGATTCAAGCCGAACTCCTGGCGCAGAAACGCGATCTCCCGGCGCTGCAGGCCGAACAGCCGTGCCGTCCCGTCGAGCGACTCACCAAACAGCTCCGGCACCGTGTAGGTCATGTCACCGCTGCTGCTCTTCATCGACTGGACCAGCGCGATGCGGCCCTGGTGCGCGAGCCCGAAGAAATTCAACTGCCGGTGCTCCACCCCGGCCCTCGCCTGCTCGTAGCTGCCGTAGCCCATCAGCAGATTCGTCTCGTAGCGCGGACTTTCCCGGAGCTTGAACACCGGATCGCGCACCGGCCCGTCCGCGGGCTCGGTGCGCAGATCGACCGCCTCGAACACGCCGAGCCGGGAAATCCGGTAACGGGCCTGCTCGAGCGCGACGAGGTCGAGCGCATCGCCGGGTTCCAGCCGCACGCGGCGGCGCAGCACGCTCTCCTTCGTGTGCGCGTTGCCCTCCAGCCGTATCCGACCGACGGTGACGCGCGGGCCCGGGACGATCGTGGCCACGACCGTGGCGCCCTTGACGCCATCCTGCGCGGGATCCGCCTCGGCCTCCACGTGCACGCCCAGGTCGGGAAAGCCTTTGACGTAATACGCACGCCGCACCGCCTCGCGCAGATCCTCCTGCAACGTCATCGACCACGGCTGCCCCAGCCACTGCGCCGCGGCGGGCAGTTCAACCTCGAGCGTCTCGTCGCGTTGGAACTGGACGTCACGCACGACCCAGCGCACGCCTTCGCGCACCGTCACGCGCACGACGACGCGACCGGTCTGGTCGTCCGCCTGGTTCTCCACCCGCACGTCAGATTCCGCATAGCCGCGCTGGCGGAGTTCGCCGGTGAGCGCGTCGGCCGCGCGCGCGACCCGCGACGGTGAAAACGGGTTCGTGCGCGCGCTGCCAAAGAGCGCCGACTCGAAACGAAACAGTGACCTCGCTTTGGCCGGGGCGAGCGCGGTCAGTCCCGTGAACTCCACGTCGGCGACATAGTAACGCGGTCCCGGCGTGAGCTTGAAGGCAACGTCGCGCGCGCGCAGTGGCCGCGGCAGCGGATTCTCGAAGGTCGGATCGAACACGGCGCGCTTTTCCGCGCCGTCGTCGAGGGTCATCACGATCTCGATCCCGGGCCGCTGATACCCTGCCTCGCCGAGCGTCGACGCCAGGATCACCGCGGCATCCTCAATCGCGTTCGCATCGATCACCTGCAACTGATCCGTGCCGAGCAACCGGTTCAGGGCCACGCGGAGTTCTCGATCCCGCCACCAGCCTGCGCCGTCGACCGCGAGCTTCACGGTCGGCGCGGGTGCGGCCGGCATCACCGGCACCGCGGCCAGCAGCAGGAGACTCACCAGGCACGCGTGCCAGCGGCGGCCGTCATTTCTTCGCGTCGTCATTCTTTTTGTCGGCGGGCCGGCCGCCGAAGATCCGCCACTTCATGCCCGCATTGTACTCGTCGAACTCATTGTACTCACCCGTGAGCGTCCAGCGATCGGAAAGCTTGTATTCAATGTCGTAGGTTTCGCGGCCCTGCCGGGAGATCTTTTCGCCGGATGCCACGCTCAGGCGATCGGCCTCGGCCGCATCCGCGCCCACACTCGCCAGCAGACTCTGGCCGAGAAACAGGCCGACGTTTGCCACGCGCTGGGTCGCGGATCGCGTGAGCTGGTTTGTCGGCGCGGCGCCGGTCATCACCATCAGCAGGACCTGCTCGGAATCCAGCGCCGGACTGGAGTTGAAGGCGATCTCCGGCTGCGTCGCGCTGCCGTCGATCTCCATCACGAGTTCGTAACCGTACCGGCGTCCTGCACCTCGCACATAGACCGCCGGTTCGTACGGATCCGCCTCGGTCAGCCGCACCGCGCCCTGCGTCACCGTGAAGCTTGTAAAAGGCATCCGGATACTGCCCTCGTCGATCGTCGCCTCGCCGATCGCCCGCGGTTCGCCGAGCGTGCCGCCGAGCCGGAAGCGGGCCGAAGCCAGACCCGTGAAGACCGGGGTGCGCAGCCGCAGGAATTTTTCCCCGACGACGTCCACGGCCAGCTGCCACGCGTTGATTGGCACGGTCTCAATCGCAAAGTACGGCGGCCGGCGGCGCGCGGTCGTGCCGCCCTTCGGGAGGAACGATCGGATATCCGAGAGAAACAAACTGTCCCGCAGCCGCACCGTGCCGCTGAGCCGGACCGCGGCATCCTCGGCGGTCTGCAACTTCAAATCGAGATCACCCCGCAGCAACAGTCCGGTCTGGCGCACGAAGGGCAGATTTTCGCCGCGCAAGATCAGGTTGTAGCGCGGTTCACCGGCATCCGGCAGTTCGACGGTACCGGTCAACGTCACGGGCTGTCCGCCGCTCTTCGCCTTCACCTCCCGCAAGGTGATCATGCGGCCCGCCAGCGTGGCTTCCGCTGCGATCTCCTGCACCACGCCGAGCGGACCGAGCGGGCGCGAGGCTGCGTCCCGCAGTCGCACAAAACCGTCGAACCCGCCCTGCGCGTAATGCAGATCCGCCTGCAGTCGTCCCTTCGGCGCCAGCACGGCGGGCAGGAAACGCGTGAACACCGCAACCTCGGCGTCAGGCACCTCGAGGCGCACATCGGCGCCGCGGCGGGCCACCAGCAACGGCTGGCGGATCAACTCCGCCCACGATTCGTCCAACAACGGCAGCCGGCCCTGCGCGCGCACCGCCTGCCCCTCGACGCTCAGCGAAAACCGACTGAGCGTGAAGCCCGTCCGGTCGCCCGAGATCTCAACGTCGAGCGCGTCGATCGCCGGCAGTGGCCGCGCGAAGCGCTTCGCGTCGAGCGTGATTCTCGCCGCCTGTAACGTCGCCTTCCCTTCCGGCCGCTGCCACGTGCCGCCGAGGCGTGCGGTCACGCGCGGATCCCGGAGATCGACGCCACTAACCGCGGCCAGCCGCGGCCAAAAGGCGGCGTTGGGTGCCACGTCCGCCTCGAGTGCCAGCGCGCCAGCGGGGTCGATGCGAACCCAGCCGCCTCCGCCGGGATGAACGGTCAGCGGCACGCGCCCCGTCGCCGCGACGACGGCGATTTCGCCCTCCATGGCACGAAGCGATTCCACGACCAGACCGTCCGCGGCACCGCGGGCCTTCACTGCAACCGTCGCCGTCCGCTGCTCGCCGAGATCCACCGCCACGTCGGACGTGAGCGCAAATATCATCGGCCCGCGGTCCCACGTTCCTTCCGCCACCAGCCGGGAAACAGTCCAGGGTGGTCCGGGCAGCGCGACAAAATCAGCCGACCAGCGCGACGGCAGTTGAAAAGCGGATACGCTAATCCGACCGCTCTCGCCGGCCGTCGCCGCCATCTCGAGACTGCCGTCCGGGCCCGTGAGCCGCAGCGGCTCGAGCCGGAGTTGCGGCCGCCAGTGCAAGGTCGCGGGCGCACTCAATTGCAGTCGCATGGCATCGGACTGCCGGAACTCCAGTGTGGCGAACGTCAGTGACAACGGGCCCGCGCTCCCGGTGGCGCGCACCACGCTGGCACCGGCGCTCACCTGCGCCGTCAGCTCGGCGATGTTCGCGGCCGCGCCCCGCCATTCGAGCGTCAACGCGAGCGGATTCACTCCGGCAAACGTCACGTCCGCCGCTTCCAACCGGCCGTGATGACGGATTTCCGCCAGCGGCCCCTCGCCGGCCAGCGTCACGTCCACGCGGTCGAACGTCGGTTGCGCCGGCAGCCAGCGGGCCAGCGACGCCCGGCGTAGTTGCCCCGCCATGACACCGCCGAAAAGTTCCCTCGTCGCAAAATCCCAGCCACCGCTCCAGGTGAGCTGCCCGCCTTCCCCACCCTCGAGCGTACCGGTGGTGATCTCGAGCCGCGGCCAGTTCAGCCGGCCCTTCGCGGCTGCGGCCGCGATCGCGACGTCGCGCGCCCGCACGGTGCGGGCTTCCGCGGCAAATTCCACGGTCGGCACACCCGCTCCGGTCGTTACCACCTGCGCGTCGGCGGTGAACGCACCCGTCGCCGTGAACCAGGGCATTTGCGCCAGATCGCCCTGCAGCGAAAACCGCGCCGGCGTTTCGCGCAGGCCCGACGTTCGCGAAAACACGACCGGCGCACTCAACGTGGCGGTCAGTCCCGGCAGCACGGCCCGCACCGTCTCGATCGTGAACGCCTGCGTGTCGCCGTCGCCGCGGAGTTTCACCTCGAGCGGCGGCGCGGACGTGCCCTCCCGCGGCTCACCCGTCGCACTGATGTCCGTGACAAACCGATCCTCCCGCCATTCGAGTTTTCCCGCGGCCCGCACCGCCGTATAAAGCGCGCCGAGCTTCACGCGCTCCGCGGGCACGTTCCATCCGGTGGCGTTGAAACTCGCGGCCGCCGGCAGCCAGCCGCGCGGACCAAAGGTGGCGTCCACCGCCACCGGCTGTTCCCACCACGTCAGCCCGCCCTGCACACGCGAACCGATGCTCTCGAGGGTCGCGCCGGCCTGGCCCGCAAACGCCCGCGCCGTCACGCGAATGACGCCGTCCGCCCCGAAATCAACCGTCGCCGTATCGGCCGTCACACTACGGTAGACGACGTCGCGCAGCGCGATCTCGCGTCCCGTCCAGCTGCCGCCCGCCGTTGTCACGCCGCCGCCCGGCCAGTTCACCGCGCCCGCGCCGGCGCTCGCGCGCGGCAGCCAGCGTTCGAGTTGCACCGCGATCCGCGCGAGCAGCGCCCGGAGCCAGACCCAGCCACGATCGACAGTGGGCGCGGACGGCGTGGAACTGCGTTCAACGTCCACCTTCCATTCGCCGACGTTCACCGGTGCGGACTGTTTCCACGTCTGCCGCCACAGCCAGACGAACGGCGTGTCGACTTCCACGCGCGTCGCAGTGACGCGCACCGTGGCGCGCCGGTACTCGACGTCGTGCAGGGCGAACCGGGCGTAACCAAGTCGTTCATACCGTCCGACCGACAGTCCGCGGGAGCGGCCCGCCGCGGCGAGCGCACTCCCGAACCAGTACGGCAGCGTCCCGATCCCCAGCACGAGGGCGGCAAACGCGATGACGAATAATCGGAAAAGGCGGCGGCGCATGAATGAGGCGAACGACCGCCCGCGCCTTCTCAGGCGGCCGGCGCCAGACCGCAGCGTTGAAGGAGTGCGTTAAGGTCGGGGTCTCGACCCATGAATCCGCGGTACAGTTCCGCCGGATCGGCTGAATTTCCGCGGCTCAGGATATTCGCCACGAACTCCGCCCCGACTTGGGCGCTGAAAATCCCCTCGCGCTTGAAGCGCGTGAAGGCATCCGCATCGAGCACTTCGGCCCACTTGTAGGAATAGTAGCCCGCGGCGTAGCCGACCGGATCCGAGAAGATGTGGTTGAACCGTTTCACCACGGTCGGCGTCGGTGGCTCCGTCGGAATGAGGCAGTCGGCGATCGCCGCGCGCACGGCTGGCTCGACGTCCTTGAGCCCGACGAATTCCGCGGTCCGCATGTGCAACAGCAGATCCATCTTCGCAAACGCCACCTGGCGCATCGTCGCCGCGGCCGAGCGAAAATTTTTCGCCGCCACCAGCTTGGCGAAGATCGCGTCGGGAATTGACGCCCCGGTCTCATGGTGGCGCGCAAACAAATCGAGACTCTCGCGCTCCCACGTCCAGTTTTCCATGATCTGCGAGGGCAGCTCGACGAAATCCCACGCCACGTTCACGCCGTTCATCGATTTGATCTCCACCTCGCCGAGGAGGTGGTGCAGCAGATGACCGAACTCGTGGAACACGGTTTCAACCTCGCGGTGAGTCAGCAGCGCCGGCTTCGCGTCGGCTGCCTTGCCGGTCGGACCGGGCACCGGGGGCGTCATGTTGCCGCAGATCAAACCGAGATGCGGTTTCCGCGTGCCATCGGGCTGCGGTCCGCCCGTGAGCAGGTAGTTCATCCACGCGCCGCCGCGCTTGGACTCGCGCGGGTACCAGTCGGCAAAGAACGAGCCGAGATGACGGCCGGCATGATCGAAGAGATCGTAGTACTTCACCTCGGGATGCCAGACCTCGACGCCCGCGCCGACCGCGCGTTCGACCACCCGCAATCCGAAGATTCGACTGACCAGTTCAAACATGCCGGCGATGACACCGGTCATGGGAAAGTAAGGACGCAGCGCTTCCTCGTCGAAGGCGTACCGGGCCCGGCGGAGTTTTTCGGCCCAGTAGATCACTTCCCACGGCGCCAGCCGCGTCACCGTCCCACCGGTCTGCTGCGCCTTGAACTCCTCGAGCTCGCGGCACTCCTGCGCAAATGCCGGCGCGGCGCGCTGCTGGATATCGTGCATGAAGTCGAAGGCGCGTCGGCCCGAACCCGCCATTCGACGCTCGAGCGTCAGATCCGCGAAATGCGGCTTGCCAAGCAGCGCCGCCTTTTCCGCGCGCAGCTCGAGAATACGGAGGATCAGACCGGTGTTGTCGTGAGGATCGCGCGCGCCGACCTGCGTCGCCGCGGTCCACATCTCGCGCCGCAGCGCATCCTCCTCGAGATACGTCATGAACGGCTCCTGCGACGGCATGTGCAGCGTGAAACGCCAGCCCGCCAGGCCCTTCGCTTCCGCCGAACGCCGGGCGGCCGCCTTCGCGTGTGCAGGCAAGCCCGCCAGCCGCGCTTCGTCCGCTTCCGGCACCAGCAACTGCCAGGCGTTGGTGGAGTCCAGCACCTGTTCGGAATATTTCTGCGTCACCTGCGCGAGTTCGCTTTGCAGCGCCTCGAGTCGCGCCCGCTGGTCCGCCGGCAAATCCGCCCCGGCCTGGCGAAAGTCCTTCACGGTTTCTTCCATGAAGCGGCGATGAATCCCGGTGACGGCCCGCGCCACGGGCGATTCGGCAAACGCCTTCAACCGGGCCCACAGCGGCGCGTTGAGTGCAATGCCAGCCAGGAAGGCGGACACGCGTGGCAGCATCGCGTTGTGCGCTTCGCGCAGCGCTGGCGTGTCGGCGACGGACTGCAGATGCGTCACGCGGCCCCACGCCACCGTCAACGGCTCGGTGGCGTGCTCGAGCGCGAGAAACGTGTTCTCGAATGTCAGGCCCGCGAGCTCTCGCGTTGCGATGGCCTCCACCGCCGCCTGCGCCTCGGCCAACGCGGTTTCAATGCCGGGCGCGATGAACTCGGGCGTCAGCGCCGACCAGCGAATTTGGAACGAAGGGTCGAGAAACGGGTTGTCCGGCATGCGGGGCAAAAACCGACCGCCGCCGGTGAAAGTCAAATCGCAAACGGCAGTCTCACCACGCGTAACTCACCCCGGCCGAGAGCTGGCGGCGCGCGGCGGGCACGGCCGGCACCTCCTGGAATTTGTCGTTCCAGAGATTGTCGACCTGCAACGCGACTTCGACGCCACGCCAGGCGGAGGGCCGATAGGAAACGCCGAGCGCACTCGTCACCGCTTCATCGCCGCCAACGGTTCGCAGCGGATTGCTCGCCTGCACCCGCACGACATTGTCGAGACGCAGCTCAAGCCCCGGCGCGAGGCGCACGGTGAGCGCCGCTGTCAGACGGTGTCGGGCGTAGTTCAACGCATAGAAACTACCGTCGACGACGGCGCCGCGATAATCGGAATCCTTGGTCAACGCCGTGTACCCGACGACCACGTCGCAGCGCGTCCAGGACCGCCGCGCCATGAGCTCAACCCCTGCGGTATCGCTATCGACGGCGTTGGCGGCCCGGGCCGTCACGCCGCGGCGAAACGTCCAGTCGACCAAGTCCTCATCCCGCCGGGCAAAGAGCGCTCCTTGCGCCGTCCAGCCCGCCAACGCGCCGGCCGCACCGAGTTCGACATTGTGCGCGGCCGAGCGACCCAGCGCGGCGTTGCCGCGAAAGAGTCCGCCCGTCGCGCTCGAATTCAGCGCGGTGTACGTCGGCATTTGCGTCGCGCGGGTGTAACTCAGGTGCACCCGGCGCAACGCGCCCGACGGAAACTCGCGCGCCAGTTCGACCACAGGAGAGACCGAGCCACCGTCGCGATTGGTGTCGTCATAGCTGACGCCGGCGCGCAAGCGGGTGACCGCGCCGTCGGTTTCACTCCACGTTTTCTCGGGCGCGACCGTGATCTTGGTCAGCGTGCGCGTTCGATAGCGACCGAAGGCGAGCGAGGTCGATTCGAGTTCGTCAGCCATGACTTCCGCGCGAATATTCAGCGCGAGATCGCCGCGGGACCGACGCGCGCCCACGGCCGCTCCCGTCACCCACGTCGTGTGTTGAAAGGGATGCACCCGACCGAGCGGCGCAAAGCGATTGAACGCGTAGTCGTCCTTGTTCCGCCGATGGTACGCGCCGCCTTCAATGAAGTCGCCGCCGCCCCACTCGGCGCGATGATTGAGCGCGAAGAGAAGCGTCTGGAGATTCTCGGTTTCGTTCGAATTGAACGGCGTGTAGAGGTTCGGCCAGCCGAACCGCTTGGCTTGATAGCCGGCCACCAGATCCGTCTGGGCGGTGGCCGTGCCGGTCTGGAACCGCACATTGGCGCGATTGAATTCGTGTTCGCCGAAAGGCTGCGAGCCATCGGATGCGGAATAGGAGAGCGCGCCATCGACGCCCCAACGGCGGGCGCCGCCACCCGGACTCACCGCGTAACCTTGATACAGATCCGCGCGCCTGAGCGCGAATTCACCGAAGCCCACGGCGGCCACGCCACCGGTGCGAATCGGACGCCAGCCGTAGTTGATCGCGCCCACCGTGGTGTTCGCCGCACTCAACGCGAGGTCGGCGCCGGTCCGGACTTCCGGCGCGCGCAGCAAATACGGCGACATAGGCAGCTCGGCGAAATAGTGACCGGTCTGCGGATCCGTGACGGTCACGGCGCCGATCTGAAAGCCCATCGACTCAAACGTGCCGCCGCGCAACGTGATGTCCGCCTGCCCTTCGGCCAGGTTGCGTCCCTGAATGTCGACCCGCGGCTCAAACCGCAGCGCCGACACCGGCATCGCGAAGGTACCCGCCGGAGCCTGATTCGCCACGCGGGGCGAATGCACGATCACCTCGGGCAGACTGACCGCGCCCTGCCCGCTCGCCATGGCGGGAACGAGTGCACTGCAGACCAGAAATACAGCTTTCATCGGCTGCACCGGTAGCAGGCGAATCGGCAAAGCCAAGCCTTTGTTCGCCGGCTGGAGCCTCCTCGCTTAACAAGCCATCGGGGCAAAAAGAAACCCCGGCGGAAACCGCCAGGGTCTGAGTGAGAGGGGCGCTGCAGCGCGCCCGAGAGCGGATGACGATTTACTCGTCGCCGTCGTTGCCGATCGCTTCGACGGGGCAGCCTTCGAGGGCTTCCATGCACTGAGCGACTTCCTCTTCGGTGGTCGGCTGCTTGTGGACGTAGGAATAACCGCCCTCGTCATGGCGCTGGAAAAACGACGGGGCCGTCTCCCGGCATAGATCGCAGTCGATGCACTGCTGATCGACATAGAATTTTCCCGGTACGTTCGGGGCCCATTTGTCAGTCTTGTTCGCCATAGTTGGACGCAGGCACAAAGGATCTAATTTTCGGCACTGTCAAGCGGTCACAAGAATCGGCCGCACGCGAAGGGAATTTACCGCAAAATGACGTCACGATCATCGGGACGTGACTTGTGTTTACCGAGTGGCCCATTACGGTGACTCCGATGCTTTCCCATCGGCCTTATATCAGAGGCGATTATCAGCGGGAGAAAACCTCCGGACTCACGTGGCTGCTCTCGGCGGTCATTGCCGGATTTGTGCTTCAGGCCCTGGTGGGATCGAGTTGGTTCAGCGGTGCGGGCAACCAGTTGAAGAGTTTGTTCTCACTCTCGATTTCGACGCTGCACGACGGCTGGGTGTGGACGCTGTTCACGCACTCGTTTCTTCACAGCACCGATTTCGTTTTCCACGTCGTCATCAATTGCGTGCTGCTCTATTTCCTCGGTCGCGAGTTGCTGCCGATTCTCGGCACGCGCCGGTTGCTGGGGCTTTACGGCATTGCGACGGTGGTCGGCGGCCTCGCCTGGGCCGCAGTGCACTGGCGCTTCGGTGGGGGCGAACTTATCGGCGCGACCGCGGCCGTGGATGCGCTGCTCATCGTGTTCGCGTGTTTCTTCCCCAACCAACCGATGAGCTTTCTGCTCTTCTTCGTTGTGCCCGTCACCCTGAGGCCGAAGCACGTCGTCGGTGCTCTCATGTTGATCGATGTCGTGCTGCTGCTGGCCTACGAACTCCCCGGCCAGCCGCTGCCGCTGGAGATGAGCATTGCCAGTTCGGCGCATCTGGGCGGCTGGCTGACCGGCTGGATTTACGCCCGTCACGTGCACGACGCGTCGTGGTTCAACCCTCAGGATCGCGTCGGGGTCGAATTGCCGAAGTGGATACCGCGCCCGAAGGCGGCGGCGGCGAACGCAGCGCTCGTGCCGGTCGCGCCAGCCCCCGCGGTCACCAAGGAGGAGCTGCGCGCCGAAGCGGATCGCATTCTCGACAAGATCAACAGCCACGGTTTCGCCGCGCTGACCGCGGACGAGAAGCGCGTGCTGCATGAGGCCCGCAATCTTCTGAGCCGGAAGTGATGTCATTCCTCTCCTCCGGCCGAACAAACTGACCGTCCCGGTCAGCTTGGTGAAACATTTCAACCCACTTACCATCTAACACCGCCATGACTCGCGTTTCCCGCCTCTTCCGCCGCTTCAGCCTGCCGGTCCTGCTCGGGGCGATGCTGGTTGCCACCGGATTCGCCGCCACGACGGATCGCAAGGCGTTCTCCACGTCGACCACGCTGTCCCAGGAGGCCAGCACGCTGACGAAGCTGCTCGACGAGCTTCATTACAATCACGACGCGGTGCGCAGCGCCGACTATGCGAGCGTGGTGCCCGATTACATGGGCGAACTCGACGGTCAGCGCCTGTTTTTTCTCGGTTCCGACCGTGCGCGGTTCGCCGAGGAGTACGGCAAGAACGTCTATTACAACACGGCGTTCCTGGGTAACATCAACGCCGCCTACGAGATTTTCTATGTCTACCAGACTCGCGTCGAAGAGCGCATCGCTTGGATCTTCGAGAACCTGAAGAAGGATTTCGATTTCACCACCAACGAAACCTACCGGGCGGATCGCGCGAAGGCCGAATGGCCGGCTGATGCGAAAGCCTCGGACGAACTCTGGCAGAAGCGGCTGAAATTCGAGCTGCTCGCGGAGATCCTGAACAAGAAGACGCCGGATGAAGCGAAGGCGCAGGTCCGCAAGCGTTATGAACGCATGCTGAAGAACCTGTCGGAAATCGAAGGCAAGGATCTCGCCGAACTCTTCCTCACGACCATCGCAAAGCTCTACGATCCGCACTCCACTTACTTCTCGGCCGAAACCTACGAGGACTTCGGCATTCAAATGAAGCTCAAGCTGGTCGGCATCGGCGCCCTGCTGGGCGTCGAGGATGACATCTGCGTCGTCAAGGAGATCGTCCCCGGCGGCCCGGCGGATCTCGGCCGGCAGCTGAAACCCAACGACAAGATCATTTCCGTCGCGGAAAAGGGCGGCGAACCCGTCGAGATTCTCGGCATGAAGCTGCGCAAGATCGTCGACAAGATTCGCGGCAAGAAAGGCACGGACGTCAGTCTCATCGTGCAGCCGGGCGACGCCACCGACAGCTCGGTGCGCAAGGAAATCATCATCACGCGCGACACGGTGAAGCTCAACTCCGCCCGCGCCCGCGGCGCCGTGTTCGATCTGCCCATCGAGGGCAAGGACGCCAAGATCCAGAAGCTCGGCGTCATCACCCTGCCCGCGTTCTATAGTGAAGGCGATGACGGCGACACCGACTCCGAACGCAGCTCCGCCTCGAAGGACGTGGCCCGGCTGATCGAGCAGCTCAAGCAACAGGGCATCGAAGGCCTCGTGCTCGATCTCCGTCGCAACGGCGGCGGCTACCTGAGCGAAGCCATCGATCTCGCGGGACTCTTCATTCAAAAGGGGCCGGTTGTGCAGGTGAAGAACTTCAACGGCGACATCCACGTCGACAGTGACCGCGATCCCAAAATCGCCTACACCGGGCCGCTCGCCGTGCTCGTCGATCGCTTCAGCGCCTCGGCCTCGGAAATTGTCGCGGGCGCGCTACAGAATTACGGTCGCGCCATCGTGGTCGGTGACAGCTCCACCCACGGCAAAGGCTCCGTGCAGCAGGTCGTCGAGATGAAGCAACTCGCCAAGTCGCTCGCGCTCTCTCCGCAGAAAACCGGCGCCGCCAAGTTCACCATCCAGAAATACTATCTGCCGAGCGGCGCATCGACCCAGCTCAAGGGCGTGGTGCCCGACATCGTGCTGCCGTCGATCGAAGATTATCTGCCCATCGGCGAAGCCGATCTGCCGCGCGCGCTGGTGTGGGACCAAATCGCCTCCAGCAAATTCGAGGGTGAGCCGGTCAATCCGAAGGTGCTGTCGCCGCTGCGCCAGGCGAGCCAGGATCGGCAGTCGAAGCTCGAGGAATTCGTCTACCTGCGGAAGAACGTCGACTGGTTCAAGTCCCGCCAGGAGCAGAAACTGATCTCCGTTAACCTCGAGGAACGGCAGCGGCAGAAGGCCAGCGACGATGCCTTCCGCAAGGAGATGAAGGCGGAAAAGGAGCGGATCGCCAAAAACGATTACAGCTTCAAGCCCTTCTATCTCGGACCGCCGCCGCCCCCGAAGATTCGCGCACCGAAGAAGGACGGCGATGACGATGACGATCTGGATTCGTTCGAGGAGAACGAAACCTACGTCAAAGCCGACGTTCACCTCCGCGAGGCCCTCCGGGTCCTGACGGACGCCATTGAACTGGGTCGCAACAAGGAAGCCTGGGCCAGCAACCGCGCTCCTCTCACGGCAATCACCGGCGGCTGAGTACCACTCAAGACCTCGAGACCTTCCACGGGCGCACGGATGTGCGCCCGTTTCTTTTTGCCGACATCACACTGCGCGTCCCGCCGGGCCGCGCGCGTTATACCAATCGCTCCTTGCTTTTGGATTCTAGCCGTGGCTACGAGCGCCAGCGAGTGGCCGAAGGGGCCACTCGCTGGCGCTCGTAGCCACGATCGATCCAGAAGTCCAAAAGCAAGGAGCGATTGGTACTAGCGGCTCGCGAACACGAAACGATCACGCCCCGTCAGGTCCCGCTTCGATTCGACGCGTTGAAACCCGGCCGTCTGTGCGGCGGCCAGCAGTCGCGCGTGGTGCGCGATGCCGGTCTCAAGCGCGAGTGATCCGTCCGCGGTGAGTAGGGCCGGCGCGCCGGCAATGATCGTCAACAGGTCCGCGAGCCCGTCATCGGCTGCCGTCAGCGCTCCGACCGGTTCGAAGCCGTGCACTTCACGCGCCGTCTGCGCGGTCTCCTCCGCCGTCAGGTACGGCGGATTCGAAACAATCAAATCGTACGGTCCCGCAGGCACGGCCGCGTACCAGTCCGAAGCGACGAACGTCACGCGTTCCGCCAGACCCGTGCCAGCAGCGTTCTCCCGCGCGAGGGCCAGCGCGTCCTCGCTCCGATCGATCGCCGTGACCGCTGCGCCGGGAAACGCCTGCGCCAGGGCCAGCGCGATGGCCCCCGTGCCCGTGCCCAGATCCAGGATACGCGTTGGCGGCGTGGTCGCCCGGGTCAGCGTCACCTGTTCCACCAACTGCTCCGTTTCCGGTCGCGGAATCAGCGCGCGCCGATCCACCTTGAGGCGGAGGCCGAAGAAATCCGTTTCTCCGAGGATGTACTGGAGCGGTTCGTGCAACGCGCGCCGGCGCACGAGTGGACGGATTTTCTCCAGTTCCGCTTCCGACAACGGGCGCTCGAACTCCATGTAGAGCTGCATGCGCTTTTTTCCGAGCGCGTGCCCGATCAGATGCTCGGAATTCAACCGCGCGGACTCCAGGCCCTTCGATGCCAGGAATTCCGTGGTCTTCTTGATGATTTCGAGAACGGTGAACATCTCAGTCGTCGTCACCCACCGTCGCGCGCGCCGGGGTGAAATCGTGGCCCGTGAGCGCCGCGAGTTTCTCCTCGTAGTCGGCCTTTTGCAGACCGGTGATGATCGCCTCGATGTTGCCCTCCATCACCTGCGGCAGGCTGTACAGCGTAAGCCCGATGCGATGATCGGTCAGCCGGTTTTGGGGAAAGTTGTAGGTGCGGATGCGCTCGCTGCGATCGCCCGAACCGATCTGGCTGCGCCGCGTGGCCGCGTATTTCGCGTGCTCCTCGTCCTCGCGGCGCTTCAGCAGGCGCGACCGCAAGACCGTCATCGCTTTCGCCTTGTTCTTCAATTGGGAGCGCTCATCGGCGCACAGGACGATCAGACCGGTGGGGCGATGCAGGATCTGCACGGCGGAGTCGGTCGTGTTGACCCCCTGCCCGCCCGGGCCGCTCGCGCGCGTGACCGTGATTTCGAGGTCCTGCGGATCAATCTGCACATCGACCTCCTCCGCTTCGGGCAACACCGCCACGGTGACCGTCGAGGTGTGAATCCGGCCGTTGGCCTCGGTCACCGGCACGCGCTGCACGCGATGCACGCCGCTTTCGAATTTGAGCTGCTTGTAGACGTCGCTGCCGGTGATGAGGAAGATCACCTCCTTGTAGCCGCCGCGCTCCGACATGCTGCTGCTCATCGGCTGAATCTTCCACCCGCGCGCGTCGGCGTACTTGGAATAGAGACGGAAAAGCTCCGCGGCGAACAGGCTGGCCTCGTCGCCGCCCGTGCCGGCGCGAATTTCCATCACCGTGTTGCGCGAGTCGGTGGGATCCGGAGGGATCATCGCGAGCAGGACGGCCTGCCGCAGCGCGACCCGCCGGCGCTCGAGTTCCGGCAGTTCCGCCGCGGCGAGTTCGCGCAGTTCGGCATCCGCACCGGGATCGCGATCGAAGGCCTGCGCCTCCGCGATTTCACGCACGATGCGCTCGTGCGCGTGGTGATCCGCGATCAGCTGGGAGAGCTTCTGATGCTCGCGCGTCACGTCCGCCGCCCGGCGCGGGTTGGCGTAGAAGGAAGGCTCCGCCATGTTCGCTCCGAGTTCGTCGTAGCGGCGCTGAAACGGGGCAAGATCGGGAAGTTCGTCCATGAAGTGCGAATCGATGTCGGGCCATTTGCACATTGCGCGTGCCGCCCGATGCCTTTGGGATGGCGGCGACCGTTACGCGAGGCGCAGTCTCCTACCGGTGCTGAATTGCAATGGCCACGTCACTTTTCACTCAAAACACCATCGCGTGCATCTGGGATTTCGACAAGACGTTAATCCCGGAATACATGCAGTCGCCGCTTTTTCGTCGTTACGGAATCGACGAGGCCAACTTCTGGGAGGAGACGAACAAGCTCGCCGGTCATTACCGCAAACGCGGGTACCACCTCTCGCCGGAGATCGCCTACCTGAATCATCTGCTCACCTACGTGCTGGCCGGGCCGCTCGAGGGCCTGAACAACAAGATTCTCTTCGACTGCGGTGCCGACATTAAGTTCTACGCCGGTCTCCCGGAGTTCTTCGATCTCGCAAACGGATTTGCCCGGGAAAAGCCCGAGTACGTGAAGCACGACATCTCCGTCGAGCACTACATCGTCAGCACGGGCATCGCCCCCATGATCCGGGGCAGCGCGATCGCGAAACACGTTGAAGGCATCTGGGCCTGCGAGTTTGTCGAGAATCCGCTGCAACCCGGCTTCCTCAAGCAGAACGAATTCCCGATGGATGCGACCGCGGAGATCGCGCAGATCGGAATGGTGATCGACAACACGACGAAGACGCGCGCCATCTTCGAGATCAACAAGGGGACGAACAAGAATCCAGCCATCGACGTGAATTCAAAGATGGCTGCGGAGGATCGCCGGATCCCGATTCAGAATATGATCTACATCGCGGACGGTCCCAGCGACGTCCCGAGTTTCTCCGTGGTCAAGAATGGCGGCGGCCGCGCGTACGCCGTGTACAACCCCGAAAAGCCCGCCGAGTTCGAGCAGAACGATCGGCTGCTGCAGTCCGGCCGCATTCACGGCTACGGTCCGGCCGATTACCGCAGTGGTTCGAGCACCGCCCAGTGGCTCCGGCTCCACCTGCACCAAATCTGTGATCGCATCGTGACGGATCGCGAAGCCGCGGTCGCGAGCAAGGCGTCGAAGCCGCCGCGGCACCTCAACGCCACGCCAGAGGAAGAAGCTGCCAAGCGCGCCGCCAAGGGGCCGAAGCAGTCGAGCTTCCTTTAGGTCTCGACCCGTTCGGTGGCCGGCCTCGCCATCACGGCAGGCTCGTTCGAGTCGTCGCGCATGCGCTGTACCGCGTAACGCATCAGATCGCCGCTGGTCGGCAGACTGAGCTTGGCTTTCAGGTGCTCGCGGTACGAGTCGATGGTCTTGACGCTCAGCTTCAGCCGGTTCGCGATCTCGCGCGTGCCGAATCCCTCTCCGAGCAACTCGAGCACCTCCATCTCGCGATCGGTGATCTTATCGATGGGCGTGGAGCTCCGCTCGGCCCGCTGGCTCACGTAGCGTCGCAGCAGTTTGTCCTTCATCGCGGGGCTCAGATAGACCTTGCCCGCCAAGACGCAGTTGAGGGCCTCGATCATCGTTTCACTCGCCTCCTGCTTCATCAGGTAGCCCATGGCACCGGCCCGGAGTGCGCGCTCGGCGTAGACATTCTCATCGTGCATCGAAACCACGATCACCTCGGTGCGGGTGGACTGGGCGCGCAGGCCGCGGGTCAGTTCGATGCCGTTGGTCGACTTGAGCGCGACATCGACAATCGCCACGTCGGGCGACAACCGGCCCATCGCCTCGAGCGCCTTCGGAGCGGAGTCGACCTCGCCGCACACCTCGTAGCGTCCGTCCGCATTGATGAGCGTGCGCATGCCGTGTCGCGTCACCGGATGATCATCGACTATTAGCACCTGCTTTCGCCGGATCAATGTCTCCGGTTGATCCACTTTATAGAGTGTCATAGGATTTGCTTTCCTTTCCTCGGTAGACCGGAGGGTTCCCCTGCCCGCCTGGTTTCAGGACGTCTTGCTGCGCGGGACGGAGGCAGGAGGCGGCATCGATCAGCGCGACTCAGATCCTGCCGGCGCCCGCACGGCCGGGTCCTCTGATTGTCTCCAGATCCAGAACGTGACCGCAGCCGTGGCGAAAAAGAAAATCAGGATCAATGCCACCATCGCAACGTTCACCTGAGTGGTCCGCTTCTGGGGCTGAATGATCGGCAGATCGCTGTCCTGGTCGAATCCCATGGTCTGATGACCTTAACAGTAGCCAGCGCGAGCCGACGGTTCCGCACCAGCCAGGAATTTAATTCCGGCGGAGCGGGAACCGAATCCGACTAGGACCGGGCGCCCCAATGATCACGCCACTTGGTCAGGCCGCTCGCCGGCAGTACGCGCCGGCGACAGATGACGTTCTCCCGTTGCGGCACGAGATCCCCATCGGCCATTTGCTCGCGCAGCGCGTACTTGTAGGCGACGCGTCCGCCCGCCGTCTCATTGAACGCAATCTCTCCGAACCAGCAGTTGCTGTTGATATATTCGAGCGGAAACGCGCGCGAGACGTCCCAGTTGCCCAGCTCGGGGCAGTCTCCGGTGACCACCACCACCTGGCCGGGCTGGGTCGCGATGCCGTTTACCTGGACGCGCACGACCGCCCTGCCGGCCACGGGCGGAGCGTTATGCAGCGAGAGCACCACGGCTGACTGCGGCTCGATCACGAGCGTCGCAAGACCGTCGTCGTTGATCGTGATCTCCTGACCGGAAATATAACAACTGGCGACACCGCCCGGCAGATCGGTCTGGATGTTTTCCAAGGTAACGGGCGCTCCGGCTTTGTTGACCGCCACGAAGCAGCGATAGTCCCGGTAACGGCGGGAATAGGCGTAGGTGTCGACCGCGACGTGATGGCAATGCTGGCTGCCCAGCGCCACCGCCGGATTCAAGCGACGCAGTTCGGTAAGGGCCGCGATCAATTTATACAGCGGCTTCTGCTCGTCCCAGCTCTCCATCATCGGCCTGTTGTACGGATCGTTGTTGCCCCACGGCAGCCCGTCGTCGGCATGGGTTGAGTTGTTGAGCTCCTGTTCCGAGCCGTAGTAGAGACAGGGAATTCCACGCGTGGTCAGCAGCACGATCAGTGCGAGCCCCAGGGCCTTGGGATCGGGGTTCAACGAGAGAAAGCGGTGCATGTCGTGATTCTCGATGAACGTCACCAGCTCGCTCGCGTTATCGTAATGGGAATCCAATGACAGCACGTCGTTGACGAGCACAAAGCCGGCGGCGTCGGACTTGCCGATCGCCTGGCGAAGCGCCATGCACAGGCCGAAATCCAGCAGGCTCATGCCCGCCTGATTCGCAAACGCGGCGGACTGGCCGTCCGTGGGATGATTGTAGATCCACTCGCCGAAGATGAACACGTCCGGCCGGTGCGTCAGCATGTCGCTGATGAACTCCTGCCAGAACCAGGCCGGCATGTGCTTGACGGTGTCAATTCGCAGGGCGTCGACCCCGCGATCGAGCCACAGCTTGATCGCCGACTTGATATAGTTGCGGTACTTGACGTTGTTTTCGTTGAACGATGCCAGGCCGGCCAGCTCGCAGTTCTTGATCTGCCACTCGTCCCGCCAGTCCTTCAGCTCGCCGTAGTGATGGTACCAGTGCTCCGGATCGTCGTTGAAGTCGGCCACCAACCGGCCGTCGTCGAACAACAATCCCTTGGTGCCTTCGGCCGTGGGGCTGCTGTGATTGCACACGATATCGAGCACCAGCTTCATGCCGCGCGCGTGCATTGCCGCCACGAGGCGGTCGAAGGTGGTCTCCGCCCGGTTCTTCAACGAGGGATCCTCGTCGACGCCAATGTAGCGCCGGTTGAGTCGCTTGAAATCCTGCGTCCAGTAGCCGTGGATGGCCGCGTGCTTGTCGTAGGCCAGCTTCTCGACCTGCTCGAACAGCGGCGTCAGCCACAGCGCGGTCACGCCGAGTCCCTGCAGGTAGTCGAGCTTGTCGATGATGCCCTGGAGATCGCCGCCCCAATAACGATTCCAGTCGCGACGTTCGGGATCGTAAAGCGCCGGATTGGGTCCTGCGCTGTTCGCCGGATCGCCGTCGAAGAAGCGATCCACCACGATGAAATAAATCGTCTCCTGGCGAAACTCGAGGTCGCGCTTGGCGAGATAATCGATCGGCAGAGAAGGCTTGCGGGCGGGAAGTGAAGCGAGGGCCATGAGAGGTGGCAGTTGGACGCGGCTGCAACCAACGGTTACCGTTATTATTCCAGCCTGACCGGAGTTTGTTCCCATCCGACATGGGGCCGATCGATGTTCATCCGGCGGGGAAGCGCCCCGTGACGTTCACTGCACGGCGGGTACTCCCGTCGGGAGCGATGCCCGTGTGCGCCGTCAAACCGCCGCCATGCGCGAGAACTTGACGATCGCGGCCAGGGTCTCGGGGGACGGATACTTGAGCAAATAAGTATGCGCGCCCAGCGACTTGGCCTGGGCGACCTGATCGTCGTCCCCGGTGGCGGACATCATGACGATGATGAGCTGGCACAGGTGCGATTGCGTCCGGATCCACGCCAGCACCTCCCAGCCCGACATCCCGGGCATGCGAATATCGAGCAGGAGCAGGCAAGCCGGCGGATCCATCCCATCGTCGCCCTGCCGGCCGGAGTCCGCGCTGAGGTAGTTGATGACCGCAGTTCCGCTCAGAAATGTGCGGATCGGATTGGGCAACCGCGCGCGCGCCAGCGCGCGAGCGATTAACTCGTGCGCCTCCTCATCGTCGTCGACCACCAGGATCGGAGGAAAGGTTTCGGTGGAGAGCATGATGAGTGAAGCGGACGGGGCCGGACCTCCACCCCGCGCTTCATCCTAGCCGATTGCCCGCGGGCGAACCATCGGGGCATTTCTGAAATTGCGATCAGGAGCCCGCGGCTCCACGACCGTACGCGACGGGAAAAGATCACGATCACGTCCGACGGTACCCTCGCGTTCCTCAGTCCGGCCGCAGGAGATTCTGCGGGAAATCGAGGGCGACGTCTCCGGGTCGAGGCGCCGCGACGGCGTCGAGCATGGCGTGCACGAGCAACGGCAGTTGTTCCAGGTTGGCCGGTTTGACCACATACGCGCTCGCGCGATGCTCCCGGCTGAATGCCAGATCCGCATACTGGGTGGACGAGGTGAACACCACGATCGGCAGGTGGTTGAACTCGGGCTGGGCCCGCGTCCACTGCAGGACCTCAAGGCCCGACATCGCCGGCATCTTCACGTCGAGGATCAGCAGCGACGGCAGGGGATGGCGTACGCGATCGGCAAACTCACCGGTTCCGTCGAGGCAATCCACCGCAGCGCGGCCGTTCGACACGACATGGAGCGCAGTCCTCATGCCGAGCTTGGAAAACGCCCGGCGCATGAAGAACACGTCGTTCTCGTCGTCCTCGGCGTAGAGCACTGTCATCGCAGAATGGACCGTCGCGTTCACGCCGCCGGCAGTTCGAGCCGAAAGGTGCTGCCCCGGCCCAGCGAGGACTCCAGGCCGATCTGCCCGCCCATCCGTTCCGCCGCCTTGCGGACCACCGACAACCCGATGCCCGTGCCGTCATACCGGGTGTCGATCTGGTAGAAGATGCCGAAGATCTTCTCGTGCAGGGCGGGTTCGATCCCGATGCCGTTGTCGCGCACAAAAACCGCCAGCCTCCCGTCGCGCGGTTCCGTCCAGATGCGAATGACCGGCTTGCAACCCGGTCGCACGAACTTGATCGCGTTGCCAATCAGGTTGGACATGCACTGCGTGAGCGCGGCGGGATTCGCGCGCACGGCCCCGAGTGGAGACACGATCTCGAAGTCGGTGTCCGCGGCGTTGAAATGCGGATACGTCTCCAGGACGCCCGCGATGAAGGGTTCCAGCTCGATGCGTTCGACGGGCATTTCCTTCCGCGCGATTCGACTGTACACAAGCACGTCCTGGATCAGGCGATCCATCCGCTCGGAGGACCGGATGATGCGCCGCAGGTAATCGCGCCCCTCGGCGCCCAGCTGATCGCTGCACTCGGCCTCCACCATGCTGGCAAACGACTGGATTGCCCGGAGCGGGGCCCGCAGATCATGGGAGATGCTGTAGGAAAACCCCTCCAGCTCCGACAGCGTCTCCTGCAATCGCGCCGTGCGCTCGGCCACGCTCGCCTCCAGGCCCCGCGCGTAGTCCTCGAGCCGGCCGCGCGCCGCCTTGAGTTCCTCGGCATCCTCCCGGGCCCGCGTGATATCGAGCGAAACGCCGACCATGCGCGCCGGAGTCCCATCGGGCCCGTAGCTCGCCTCGCCTCGCACCGCCAGCCAGTGCACCGTGCCATCCGGCCACACCACGCGATAGTCGGCGTCGAAATGCCGGTGTTCAACGATGGCGCGCCGCTTCTCCGCGCGGACCCGCTCCCGGTCGTCGTCGTGGACCGCCGCCCAGAGCTCGTCGTACGTGAGCGACTCGTCGCCCGTTCTGCCATGGTGAGCCCGGCAAAGCCCGGTCGCAGTCAGGGTGTACGTGCCGAGGTCGAGGTCCCAGACCCCGAGCTGGCCGGTGGCGATCGCCAGTTGCAGCCGCCGCTCGCTTTCAGCCAGCACGCGCTGGACGCGAGCGCGTTCGATTGACTCCCAGCAACGGCTGGTGATGCGCACCAGTAGATCAATTTCATGATCGAGCCACACCCGCGGACTTGTCTGGTGCAGCGCCATGAGCGCCACCAACCGCCCCGCCTTCAACAGCGGCACGGTCACGGCCGCCCGAATCCCCATGGCCGTCAGCACCGCCTGGGCGGAAGCCGTGCGTGGATCCACCGCCACATCGCCGACCGCCACGCAAGTCCCCGCCCGCAGCTGCCGCTGGATCTCGAAGCCAAAGTCCGAAATGCGGTAACGCCCCACGATGCTCACCGCGTCCCGCGTATAGTCGCCTGTCACGTTGAAGGTGTCCTGATCATCCTCGACGTCCGCGTAGGCGCAGCGGTTGACCTGCAGGGCCTCGCCCACGATGCGCGCGCAGGTCTGCGTGATTGCCAACGAATCGGTCAGCGGCCGGACCGCGTCGTCCGCCGCAATCAGCCACCGGTCGCGATCCTCGCGATGCTTGCGCGCGGTGACGTCGCGCGTGGTGCCGGCGATTGACTCCACGTCGCCCCCGGGCCCCACCACGGGCGTGAAAATGTAGTCGTAGATGCCGGAGATGCCGCTTTCACCCGTAAACGGCACCTCCCCTTGAATCGAGCGCCTGGTGGCAATGACCTGGGCGATTTCCCGCATGTGCATGTCGGCATGCCAGGTCGGGTATCCGAGATCATAACACGTCTTGCCCACGATCTGATCGAGCGTGCGCGACCAAACGTGAAGCAGTCTCCGGTTCGCATAAAGGAAGCGGCCCTTGAGATCGAAGATGTAGGCAAAGTCATCCGTCGCCGAAAGGACGGCGTCGTAAAGTCGAAACTGCCGCTGCAGCTGATCCGTGGCCGAGCGCGCGTCAGCTTCAGTGGGCGCGGGCTCGGCCACCGCCAGCACAACTCCGGCGATCCGGCCGATGCCGCCCGTGGCTGCTCTTACCGCGCGGCCGCAGATTGTGACCCGGCGCAGCCTGCCGCCGGTGACCAGGCGGACGTCCACCCGGAACTCCTTCGCTTCAGCCACCGCCCGCTCGACGTCGCGGCGCGCCCCGCGCACATCCTCCGGGTGGATCGCGGCCAGGCACTCCTCCCACGCGATCGTGCCGGTAGCGTCCAGCGCGACGCCTGAGATGCCTGCGAGCGTCGCGTCGCCGTGAACGCGTCCCGTCCCGGCCTGCCATTCATAGGTGCCAAACTCGAATGGGATCATACACGGATCGCACGATGCAGGGGCAGCGCACACCCACCCAAGCCGCTCCGGCCCGTCCCGCCGCCGGCGATGCCTCCGCCGCTCCAGCTTCGTACCGCCGGAAACGTTTCGCTGCGAAACCATTGAGAGGAATGCATCCTGCAGTCAGCAGACCCATTCGCTGGCGAATCAATTGTCGTGTCGAGTCGATATCCCATCGGGGTTTTCTTGGTACGCGGACTGGTATTCCGCCTTATCCGCCAGCGTGCGGTGCAGTGGTAGTTGCAACTCCCGTGACCACCCACGCCCGCGCGACGCCCGGTCCCGGCCGCCAGCGCCATCCGTTGGGAGCGAACACCATGGCGGCACCGACCGGGTGCGCCGGGGACGGTTCCCGATGCGGGCGATCAAACCACCGCGGCATCGTCGCTGCAGCCGACCTACCCGACCGGTGCGGCGCGGAAAATTTCCGCGAGGTGTTCCGGGCCCAGCGGCTTCACAATATAACCGGCCGCAACCCCCGATAGCCGCACCCGTTCGCGGTCGCGCGGTTCGTTCGATCCCGTCAGCACAAAGATGCGGGGCACATGGGGCCCGGCATGCATTCGCACCCAATCGAGGACTTCGAGTCCACCCCCGTCGTCCATTTTCAGGTCCAGAAAGACGAGGTCCGACCCGGCTGGCGCCGTCCCGGTTCCGCGTTGGACAAGGTACTCAATGGCCGCCCGGCCGCTCTCGAGATGAACGATCGGGCCGGCAAAAACCTTCCTCACCGCGCGCTGGGTGAGGAAAAAATCATCTTCGTCGTCTTCCACGATGAGCACGCTACGTGATTCCATCACGGCGAGGCGACGCCCGGGGCGGGTTTGAAGGCTGCGCCGGCCGCCCAGTACGATGCGGTGGAATCGCCCGTCGCGACCGGACGCGACGGCTCGTCGGTTGCGCGCAGTTCGATCCAGAACTCCGCGCCCTGTCCTGGCGTTGAGGATACACCGACGCATCCTCCCATGCGCTCCACCGCCTTCTTCACGATCGCGAGACCAATGCCCGTGCCCGGAATGTCCTTGCGCGCGGCGCGTTCGAACATGCCGAAGATCCGCTGGTGGTGCGCGGGGTCGATCCCGACGCCGTTGTCCGTGACCGAAATGCGGCGAAAGCCACCGCGCGGTGACGACGACACGATGATTTCCGGCACGCGACCGTCGGGCACGAACTTCATCGCGTTGCCGAGCAGATTCGAAAAGCACTGCACGAGCGAAGGCACATGACCGAGCACGCCGCCCAGCGGAACGCGCACCTGGATGCGATTCGCCAGCGATCCGAGGGCCGGATATTGCTCAATCACATCCTTGACGAGATTGTCGAGGTCGACGGGGCCGATTTCAATCTCCCCCTGGGTCGCGCGCGTGTAGGCCAGCACATCCTGCGTAAGATTGTCCATGCGCTGCGCCGCCCGCGTTATCTTCTCGAGGTAGTGCCGGGCCAGCGGCGGCAGCTCCGGCGCGTAGTCCTCCTGCAACGCTCGGGCGTAGCCAGCGAGACTGCGCAGAGGCGAGCGCAGATCGTGTGACACACTGTATGAGAACGCCTCCATCTCCTCGACCATGCGCTGCAACTCCACCGTGCGCTGCGCCACGCGGGACTCGAGTGAACTCAGCAGCTGGTCGCGTTCGTTCAGCAGGTCGCGAATCTCATACTGCCGCCGGCGGGCCGCGAGCACCGTGTTCAGCGTCGCCAGCAACGTCACCGAACGCAGCGGTCGCTCGATCAACGTGACGGTGCGGCGGGGTCCCTGCAGTTTCGCGGCTGCGCGCGGCCCCGAATTCGACGTTCCGACGCTGGAGATCATGATCACCGGAATATCCGACCACGGTGGCTGCGCAGCGAACGCAGCGGAGAGCTCTCGCCGCAACTCCTCGGTCAGCGCTTCCTCGGTCAGGAGTATCGCGCCGCACTCACCCGCCACGCCGGCACGAAGATCCGTATTGGTGCGACACATCTGCGGCACCATCCCGGCGCGCGCCAGCACGCTGCAGATGTTGGCGCCGTCGGCTCCAATCGGTGCCATGACCAGAACGACGTCGGCAGCTGGCTCAGGGTGCGGCATCGGTCCGGTTCATCAGCATCTGATCGGCGTTGCCCTGAAAGGTCGGCGTTCCCGTCAGCACTCCGTGAAAGGCCTCGAGGGGTTCGCCCACCCTCAGACCGAAGCTGTCGATCTTGAACTCCCGCAGTGTGTCCTCGTGCCGTCCAATGCGTTTCTTGATCACCGAAACCGCCTTCTTGATGCGGCCACCCTGTTCGAAGAAACGCAGCAGGATGACGGTGTCGGCGAGGTAGGTGAGATCAATCGGCGTCTGCATTTGTCCGACCAGGCCATGCTGCGCGACGATCAGCAGGGATAGAACGCCCTGACGGTTGAGGCACGAGAGCAGATCGTGGAGCTGGATGTTGAGAAACCGGACATCCGGCATCGCCTGCATGTAACCGTTCAGGCTGTCGACGACGACAATGCGGCACCTCTTGTCCGCCACGTAATCGAGCACGGTGTGAACGAACTCCCCCGGCGCGAGTTCGGCGGGATTGACCTGCAGGACATGGATCCGGCCCGCCGCCACCAGATCGTCGATGGGCATCCCCACGGAAGCCGCGCGCGCCATCATCGTGTGGACGTTCTCTTCGAAGAGACACATCAGAACGTTTTCACCGCGCCGGGCAGCCGCGACGCAAAACTGCAGGGCAATGGTCGACTTTCCGGTGCCCGCCGGACCGAGCAGGAGACAGCTCGTCCCGCAGTCGAGGCCGCCGCCGAATAGGTTGTCGAGCGCCGGCACGCCCGAGGCCATCACCGTATCGGTTCCCTCCCACCGACAATGCGTCGGATCGAGCCGGGGAAAAACGCGCATCCCTCCGGGGGCGATCATCGCGTCATGGAAACCGCCGGCGAAATTCAGCCCGCGCATCTTGTTGATTTTGATTCGCCGCTTTTCCGAACCATAGTCGGTGGTGACCTGCTCGAGCGTGATGACGCCGTGTGCGATACTCTGGACATGCAGGTCGCCGCCGTCAGCGGAATGGTCGTCAAGCAACAGCACCGTCATCTGCTGCCCCGCGAAGTACTGTTTGAACGACAACATCTGACGGCGGTAGCGCAGCGCCGAGTCGGACAGCAGCCGCAATTCGGACAGCGAATCGAGGACGAGCCGCTTCGGCTTCACCTCCTCAATGCGTTTCAGCAGCATCTGCGTCGTCTTGTTGAGTTCGATTTCCGCAGGGTGAAACACGGTGTTCTGCTCCTCTTGCGCGAGCTGCTGCTCCAGCGCGGACAACTCGAAGATGGAAATCTGATCGATGGGCCAGCCATGCGAACGCGCCACCGAGAGAATCTCCTCGCGGGTCTCCGAGAGTGCGATGTAGAGCCCGGTCTCTCCGCGGCGGGCACCTTCGAGCAGGTACTGCAGGGCGATGGTGGTCTTGCCCACGCCCGGGTTGCCGAGGAGCAGGTAGAGCCGGTTTTCCGGCAGACCACCGCGAAGAATTTTATCAAGACCCGCAATTCCCGTCGGGGTCGCCCGGTCTGCATGAATTGTCTCCTGCATGTCTTATAAATGAGTTTTCAGTCCGCGGCTCGCATCGACCGAATTCCGCTGGGAATTTCTCCTCAATCGGTGCCGCTTGGGTTCCCGAATCAGACTCACCCCGGCGATGAACGGTTCCCGGGCGCCGCCGGGTTCCAGCAACGCGGTCACGAGCGCGCGGGCCCCCAGGTTCGCCACGGTCCACTACGGCAACCTGCACGTTTGAACCGGTCTGCACCTCGCAACCTGCAATCCTTCCGAGGGTCGCGCCGCGCGGCAGCGACGTTAACGCCCTGTGCGGCAATCGCTCCGTGTTCCGCAGGTGGGCTGGCTCAATCTCTGCTCCCGCCCAGTCGGCCGATGGCGTCACCGCGCGTCGCCTGGGCGTGAGCGGCGCGTGAGACGTTCGCGGGAGAAAATAATCTCCTACCGGCGTGACGAGTGCGGCTGCAAGGTCACGTCGACTGACGCGAGCTCAGCCGTCGATCGCGACGCGCGCCGCCAAGCCGAAGGTCGCGACATCCAGCGGAACTAGCCGACAGCAGCTGGGAAACTGGGACCGCGACCGCCCCCGGTCGCATCTGTCCGAGTGCGACCGGGGGCGGTCGCGGTCCCAGTGCCAGTCGCACTCACCTCAATCTCAGTGCGCCCGGCCTCGCTCGCGCGCCTCGGCGCGAGTGCGGACCGCGGCGTTGACCCAGAGCTGAATGACATCGGTCGATGGAAATTTCTCGAAGTAATGATTTGCGCCGAGTTCGGCCGCCAGACGCATGTCCGCGTAGCGCAGCGATCCGGACAGAAGCGCGATCTCCATCAGACTGAAGCGGGGATGCTGCCGAATCCAACGAATGACCTCGGTTCCGCTCATCACCGGCATCCTGAGGTCGAGAAACATCAGAAGCGGAATGTCCGAGGAATCGGTCAGGAGGGGTGTGAGATAGGCAACGACCGCGGCACCGTCAGAAAAGGTCAGGATCGGCTGGCTGAGGCCGGCGCGCTGAATCAAATGGCTGAGGAAGACTTGGTCGTCGACCGAGTCATCAACTATCAGGAGCGGCGGTAGAGGCTCGATCATCAGCACGACGGGCCAAAGCTGGATTTCGCGTCCGCCCCTTCAAGCCTAAGCGTCATCGGGAGAGTTGGGTTGCCCGACATCAGGTATTTCCCGTCAACGGGCGCACACCCGGGCGGAACCGGCGAAGATGCATTCAGCGCGGTCGCGTGGCTCCACCCGGCCACCCGCCGCAAAGGTGATCGCCGCGACTCGCGATGCGCGGATCCTCAGCTCGAGGGACTCACGTTCAACGTCGGGTCAACGGGCATTCGCGGCGTGCGTTGGCTGGAAGGCTTGCGCTGCTCCGTCGGGCTCGCAGGTGGGCCCGGGGCGCGCCCGGAATCAGTGGTCGAAGCAGCCGAGTGAGCGTTGGTGGTGGTGTGGGAGGCGCTCTCCGGCACGACGGCATGCGCCGGCTCGTCGACCGAAGTTCGGTCCTTCGTCCGGCGCGAAAGCACGAAAAACGCCGCGAGTGCGACCACGGCCACTACAGCCAGGAGCAGGAAACGTCGCTTCATGGGCTTTGGCCGACGCACCCCAGCGCGGGCGGCGTCAGGGCAACTTCGCCTGCACGACCTTGCTCACCGCGCCGAAATCAATGAGTCCGGCCTCGGGCAGTTTCTTCAGCGCGCCGATGACCTTGCCCATGTCTTTCTTCGACTGCGCGCCGGTGTCACGGATCGCGTCGGCAATCAGCGCATCGATCTTTGCCGCGTCGAGGCCCTTCGGCAGATACTTTTCGAGCACGCGAATCTCCACGTCGTTGGCCGCGACGAGATCCGCCCGGCCGCCTTTTTCAAACTCAGCCTTGGCGTCGACGAGGTTCTTCACCGCCTTTCGCATCGTCGTGATCACGAGGGCGTCGTCGATTTCCTTGTTGGTATCCATCGCCGCGCGCTTGATGGCGGCGTCAGCGGTGCGGAGAGCGGTGGTCGTCGTGCCATCACGCGCCTTCATGGCGGTGATGATGTCGGCGCGGAGGGTTTCGTAAATCGAGGCCATGGTGGGAAAACGGGTTCACGCCAAAATCTATTCGTGCAACGCCGGGCGCAATCGTCATTTGATGGTCCGCGATGATTCCCCTGCCCTCGCGCAATGTCCTTGGTGGCCCGCTTCGCCCATGTTCGATGGCACCCCGCACCGGCTTTTTCCGTAATGGCCACTGCGATACCTGCGCCGACGATCTCGGCTGCCACACGGTCTGCGTGGAGGTGACCGAGGAGTTTCTCAAGCAAAGCCGTGCCATCGGCAACGACCTCTCCACGCCGCGCCCTGAGTTTGATTTTCCCGGGCTGCAACCGGGCGATCGCTGGTGCGTGTGCGCGAGCCGCTGGTTGGAATTGCTCGAAGCGGATGTCAGCGCGCCGGTCATCCTGTCGGCCACACACGAACGCACGCTTGAGCTGGTGCCGCTTGAGTTGCTCCAGCTGCACGCGACCGCGTGAACCTTCACCCGAAACCCGCCATGAACTGCAGTCCGCTTCGCCTCGTCCTCCTCAGCTGCCTGATCGCGCCCGCTGCATGGAGCAATCTCCCTGCAGTCACCTGGGTCCCGCCGATCCTGCCGCCACCGCCGGCAAGCGGGCCCGCGCTTACGCAGGGTGCCTATCTGACGCCGCCACAGGGCCAGGCGGTTCTCGACGCGGCGCTGGCGCGCTTTCCCGGTCGGGGCACGTGGGAAGCCTATGTCGGGCACTTGCGGCAGCGCATCCAGACAGCGGCGGGATTGTCACCTTGGCCGACACGGACGCCCTTGAATCCCGTGCTCCGTCAGAAACGGACTTTTACCGGGTACTCCGTTGAGAACGTGGTCTTCGAGTCGGTCCCGGGTTACTTTGTCACCGGCAATCTGTATCGGCCGACGAACGCCAGGCCTCCGTACGCGGCCGTCCTGTCGACGCACGGCCACTATCGGCCGGTGGTCAAACTTGAAGACTACGACAACCACGCGCGCTTCTGGCCCGGCTTGCAGGCGCGGTGCGCCAGCCTCGCGCAGATGGGCGCCGTGGTGCTCGCGATCGACATGTTCGGCTACGGCGACTCGATGCAGCTCGTCGGGCAGGCGGCGCATCGCACGCCTTTCGCGCTCACGCTCCAAGTGTGGAATGCGATGCGCGCGATCGACTTTCTGACGTCGCTCGAGGACGTGGATTCGAAACGCATCGCCGTGAGCGGCGAGTCGGGCGGCGGGACGCAGTCGTTTCTCCTCACCGCGCTCGACCCGCGCATCGCGGCCAGCGCGCCGGTCGTGATGGTGTCGTCGTACTTCTTTGGTGGATGCGCGTGCGAAAGCGGCCTGCCGATTCACCGCAGCGCGGATCATTTTGCGAACAACGTCATGATCGCGGCCCTCGCCGCCCCGCGTCCGCAGCTCATCGTCTCCGATGGCAAGGACTGGACGCAGCACGTACCGAAGAGCGAGTTTCCCTTCCTGCAGAAAATCTACGGCTACTTCGGTGCGACGGACAAGGTGACCAACGTGCACCTTGCGGACGAAGGCCACGACTACGGTCCCTCGAAGCGCGCTGCGCTATACCGCTTCCTCGCCACCCACTTCGCCCTGAATCTCGCGGCGATTCAGGACGCCAGCGGCGCGATCGACGAATCGCGCGTGACGCTGCAACGGCCCGCGCAGCTTCGCGCCTTCGATGCGGACTTCCCCATTCCACCACACGCGCTGCACACCGCGGCCGCGATCGAGGAGAGCCTGCGGAGTCTGCAGAAGTAAGCGGGGCGGAACGGATGAAGATTGCGGCGGAATAATCCGGACGACACCCGCCGCCGGCTGTGTTAACGTCGGTCCATGCGACTGAGTCACGCCACGATGTTTGCCCGCGTGCTGGAGAGCGACGCCAGCTTCAACGGCCGTTTCTTCACCGGGGTGCTCACGACCGGCATCTATTGCCTGCCCGCCTGCAAGGCCCGTAAACCGAAGCCGGCGAACGTGCGTTTCTTTCCCACGTGCGAAGCGGCACGGGCGACCGGGTTGCGCCCGTGCAAGAAATGCCACCCGGACGACTTCGCGCGCGGCGCCGATCCGGTGCTCACCGACATCGAAACGCTCGTCGCCGAGATCCGTGCGCAACCGGCCGCGTTTCCCGACGCGCGCGCCATTGTCCGGCGGTCCGGATTTGGGGCGACTCGGCTCTTCGAACTTTTTCGTCTTCACTTTCACACCACGCCCGCCGACCTGCTCCTGCGGGCGCGGCTGGAGGTGGCCAAGACCCGGCTCCTCACCAGTACCGACGGCCTCGTCGCCATCGCGCATTCCGCCGGCTTTGAATCGCAGTCCGTGTTTCACGATCAGTTCCGGCGTCACACCGGCCTCACACCGGCCGCATATCGCGACCTGCGCTCCACCACGCGTTTCGCAGTCGATCTGCCGGACGGCTATCCGCTGGGATATTTGCGACGCGCGCTGAGTCGCGACACCCAGAGCGTCACGGAACGACTCGATGGCGGTCACTACCAGGCGGCGGTGCAGCTCTCCGGCGGGCCGGCGATCATTTCGCTCCAGATCGCGCGTACCCAGGTTGCGGTTACGGTCACCGGCGGCTCGGCGGTCGACGCTCACGGCGTGGTCGCCGGCTGGCTCGGACTCGATCAGGATGCCGCGGCTTTCGCGCGGTTGGCGCGCAAACTCGGCCTCGCGCGCCTCGTCGCGGGCCGGCCCGGACTGCGCATTGCGCAAACCCCCTCGGTCTTCGACGGCCTGCTGTGGTGCATCATCGGCCAGCAGATCAATTTCGCGTTCGCCTGCGTGCTGAAGCGCCGGCTGGTCGAGCGCACCGGTATCACGCTCGCCAACGGCCTCATCGCGCCGCCGACGCCCGCCGCCGTCGCCGCGCTCACGGAGGCCGATCTCCAGCCGCTCCAGTTTTCGCGCTCGAAGGCCGCCTACCTGATCGCCACGGCCCGCCTGGTCCATGAGGGCCAGCTCGACTTGGAAGGCCTGCGGCAGTTCTCCGCCACACGGGCCGAACGCACGCTCCTCGCCATTCGCGGACTCGGCCCGTGGTCGGTGAATTATCTCATGATGCGCGCGCTCGGCTTTCCGGATTGCGTACCGCTCGGCGACACCGGCGTGACCAGCGGATTGCAGGCGGCGCTGAACCTCGAGCAGCGACCGGACGTCGATGCCACGCGCAGGCTCATGGCGATGTTCTCTCCCTATCGCAGTCTCGCCACGGCCCATCTGTGGCAGTTCAAGCAACCCATGCCCACATGAATCACGCATTCGATACGATCAGCACGCCCGTCGGCCCCTTCTCAATCGCCGTCGACGCCAACGGGCACATCACCGCCACGGCGTTTGGCGGCAAGGCCGCGCTGCAACGCCGGCTCGGTCCGGGAAAGCTCGTGCGCGACGCGGCACAGACACGGTTCGCCAGCGAGCAGGTGCGCGCTTACTTCGCCGGCAAACAGCGCGACTTCACTCTTCCGTTCGCGCCGGCCGGCACGGCGTTTCAGCAGCGAGTCTGGTCCGCGCTCGCGGCCATTCCATACGGCGAGACCCGCACCTACGGACAAATCGCCGCCGTGGCCGGAAAACCCTCGGCCGCACGAGCGGTGGGTCGCGCCAACGCCACGAACCCGATCTGCCTGATCGTGCCGTGCCACCGCGTGATTGGCGCCGATGGATCCATGACGGGGTTTGCGTTCGGGGAGACGATCAAGCGGCGGTTGCTCGAACACGAGCAGGTCACGGCCTCGCACTCACGCGCGGCGTGATCGGCCAGCCCGCGCTCAGACCGCGTCCATCGACTGAATCAGGCAGGTCCGACGCCCAACTTCGCGGTGGCGGCGTGATGCAACGCCACCACGAAACGTTTCAACTTCGACTCGTCCTTCACGCCCGGCGCCGACTCGACGCCACTGTTGACGTCGACGAAGCGCGCGCCGCTCGCCTTCAGGGCGTCGCCGACATTCTCCGGGTTCAGTCCGCCCGCGAGAATCCACAGATTCTTGGTGTGCGCAGCTTGGTGCCGCGCGAACGCAGCCCAGTCGCCGGTGAGTCCCGAGCCGCCGAATCCGCCCGCGTGATACGTGTCGAAGAGGATGAACTTGGCCACCGCCAGCGCGGCCGGTGACACCGCCGTGCCGGGCGGCAGCTTCGGCGCCAGCCAGAGCCGGCTTTCGCCCACGATGCGCGACCATTCCGACAGCTGCGTATCCGACGTCTCGATGCGGTGATGGATCTGAAAAAAATCGAAGCCCGCGTCGCGCATCGCCGTCAGCGCCGCGGCCGTCGGTTCGACGGAGACGGCGACTTTGCGCCGGTCCGGCAGCCGTGGCGCCATCGCGCGATACTGCTCGAGCGGAATGAAGCGCGGCGACTTCGGATGCAGGATGAATCCGAGATAGTCCGCCCCGCAACGGTCGGCGAACTCTGCGTCGACGATCGACGTGAGGCCGCAGACCTTGAAACGAATGCCGTCAATCATGGCGCCGGGTGTCGATCCGTTATCGCTCCAGCTTTCGCGCGATCGTCACTTCCCAAGCTTCTTCACCAAAGCCTCGATCAGGGCGTCGAGACTCGGCGTCTTGGCGATGAAATCGATCGGCATGCCGCACTGCTTCATCGTTTCGCTGGTTTGCGGCCCGATGCTGCCGGCGAGCGGGCGCTTGGCGTCCTTCGCGAGCGTGAGTGCAGCGGCCTGATCGACGAACGACTGCACGGCCGACGAACTCGCGAAGAGAATGGCATCCGCCCCACGCGAACGGAAATCGGCGGCGGCGGGTTCCTGACTCAAATCCGTCTTCTCGGTTGCGTAGACCTGCAGGCGGTCGACGATGGCGCGCGCCTCCTCGAGTTTCGTGACCAGCACCTCGCGGTTAAGATTGCCGGTGATGACGAGGACCTTCGCGCTGTCGAGGCTGCCGGTCGCGATCAGATCATCGGCCAGCGCCTCGGCCGTGGCGCCTTTCGGCTGACACTCGACCTTGAGATGATACGCGCGAATCGCCTGCGCGGTGGCATCGCCGACCGCGGCGAAGCGCAACAGCCCCAGCGAACGGATGTCGTCGAAGACGCGGTAGAATTCCTCGAGGAAGTAGCGCACGCCGTTGGCGCTGGTTAACACGATCCAGTCATAGCTCCCGAGTTCGGACAGCACTTCGTGGAGCAGATCCAGATCGATGGATTTGCGGACGGTGATCAGGGGCAGCTCGATGACCTCGGCGCCGAGGCCGGCGAGACGCGTCGACAATTCCGACGCCTGTTCCCGCGCGCGCGTCACCGCAATGCGACGTCCGTTCAAGGCGGTGGGTGAGATCATGGGAGCAACGCGTGCTGTTTGAGGATCGCCGTGGCGGTCGCCTCAGGATCGTCGAAGCCACCCGCCGGGATCGGCTGATGGACGAGGCCGATGTTTTCGTGGAAGAGATAAATCCGGTCGTTGACGACGTGCGCGGCGAACGCCGTGTGACAGCCGCCGCCGAGGGCATTTTGAAACGCGCGCTCGAGGGTCACGCTCCGGGCGGTGGCGGCATCGAAGATCGCCGCAAACTTCGCCGCATCCGTTTCGCGGCATTGAATCGCGACCGCGCCCTGCCCCACGGCCGGCACCATTTGGTCGAAATCGAGCGGCAGGAAATCGATGCCCGGCCAGGTATCGATGCCGAGACGCTTCAGGCCGGCGGCGGCGAGGATCGTGCCGTCGGCCACATGCTGCTCGCCAATCTTGCGGAGCCGCGTGTCGACGTTGCCGCGAATCTCGCTGAACACGACGTCGGGAAACAGCCGCTTGATCTGCAGCCGGCGGCGCGGGCTGCCGGTGGCCAGCGTGGCCGGAGTCTCCAGGCCGCTGCGCAACACCAGGACGTCACGGGTGTCGGCGCGAGGCAGATAGCCGCCCACCGCCAGACCGGCCGGCATTTCGCCCGGCAGATCCTTCGTGCTGTGCACGGCCACATCGGCCTCACCGCGCAGGAGCGCGGCCTCGAGTTCGCTGGTGAAAAGCCCCTTGCCGCCCCGTTGCTCGAGCGACCATTCGGTCTGCTTGTCGCCGGTCGTGACGATCTTCAGCAGTTCGGTTTCGACCCCGAGCTGATTCCGCAGGTGGGCGGCAACCATCTCCGTTTGGACGAGTGCGAGAGGACTCTTGCGGGTGGCGAGGACGAGTTTCGACATCGGGAAAGAAAAAGGCGCAGAGAGCGACTCTCTGCGCCTCAGGGGAGATTGCAAGGTAGGGCGGCTGGACCCCGCCGCGCCAACCGTCGGCGCGAACCAGGGAACGGCGCGGTTCGATCGACGCGCCCTACCGGGAGATCAGGAGTACGAAGCCTGGACGCCCTTGATGTTCTTCTTGGTCATCCACGGCATCATCGAGCGGAGATAAGCGCCGGTCTTTTCGATCGGGTGCTTCTCGCCGGCCTTGAGCAGCGCGTTGTACTTCTTGAGGCCGCCCTTGTATTCGTTGACCCATTCCTGGGTGAACTTGCCGGTCTGGATTTCCTTCAGGATCTTCTTCATCTCGGCCTTCACCTGCTTGTTCACCACGCGCGGCCCGCGGGTGATGTCGCCGTACTTGGCCGTCTCGGAGATGGAGAAACGCATCCCGGCGATGCCGCTCTCGTACATCAAATCACAGATGAGCTTCAGCTCGTGGAGGCACTCGAAGTACGCCATCTCGGGCTGGTAGCCCGCTTCGACGAGGGTTTCAAAACCGGCCTGCACCAGCGCACTCGCGCCGCCGCACAACACGGCCTGCTCGCCGAAAAGATCCGTCTCGGTCTCCTCCTTGAAGGACGTCTGGAGCACGCCCGCGCGGGTCGAGCCGATGCCCTTCGCCCAAGCGAGCGCGGTCTTCTTGGCCGTCTTCGACTTGTCCTGCGCGACGGCGATCAACGCCGGCATGCCCTTGCCCTCGGCGTAGAGCCGGCGGACCATGTGGCCGGGACCCTTCGGGGCGACCATGATGCAGTCGATATCCTTGTGCAGCTTGATCAGGCCGAAATGAACGGCGAGACCGTGGGAGAACAGCAGCGTCTTGCCCTTGGAAAGATTGGGGAGGATGTCGTTCAGATAGACATCGGCCTGCTTCATGTCGGGAAGACCGACCATCATGACGTCCGCCCGGCGCACGGCCTCGGCGGTGTCGAACACTTCAAAGCCGTGCTGCACGGCGACGGCGCGGGACTTCGATCCGGGGTAGAGGCCGATGATGACCTTGCAACCGCTGTCCTTCAGATTGAGCGCATGGGCGTGGCCCTGTGAACCGTAGCCGAGGATGGCGAGCGTTTTGTTGGCGAACACGCCGAGATCGGCGTCTTTGTCGGTGTAGACTTTGGCAGGCATGATTTGGGAAAAGTTGAAAGTTGAGGGGTGAAAGTTGAAAGAATCGAGCGTCGAACGATGCGGTTGGATCAGGTTTCCCGGACTGCCGGTCTTTCACCTTTCAACCTTCACCCTTCAACTGCGCCAGGCTCAGCGCTTCAGCGCCAGGCGCCCGGTGCGGGCGAGTTCCACGATGCCGAAGGGCTCGAGGAGACCGAGGAGCGCGGACACCTTTTCGTCGTCGCCGGTCGCTTCCATGATCAGCGTGTCCGCCGCCAGATGAACGATCTTGGCGCGGAAGATATCCTTGATCTGCAGAATCTCCGGGCGCGTCTTCGCATCGGCGCGCACCTTGACGAGCACCAGCTCGCGGGTCACAGCCTGCCCGTCAGTGAAATCGATGACCTCGACCACATTGATCAGTTTTCGCAGCTGCCGAATGCAGAGCTCCAGCTGGGCTTCGTCGCCCTTCAGCACCGCGGTGATGCGCGACAGCGACGCGTCGTGCGTCGGCGCGACGTTCAGCGAATCGATATTGAAGCCGCGGCCGGAGAACATACCGGAAACGCGCGCCAGAACGCCGAACTTGTTCTCAACGAGGACGGAGATCGTGTGTCGCATGAAGTGATTTGGTAAAAGGGAAGGAGAAGCGGATACTAAACCGGGCTGGCACGCCAGCCGAAGCTCGCAGCGAATTTCCATTCCCCGCCCGCTCGCGGAAACGAGCGGTGGAACGTAGCCTTCGCAGTCACTGCACAACCAGCGAAGGCTGGTGGACGCTGAGGGACTCGAACCCCCGACACCCTCGGTGTAAGCGAGGTGCTCTAACCAACTGAGCTAAGCGTCCAAGCCGAACGGAAAGCAAAGCCGCCACGAAGCCGGTATGACAAGGAATTATTCCGGTATGACGTGGCGGTTGAAACTGTAGGCGGCGTGCCCTCACCCCGCGTGGCCGAATCTGAACCTTCACAAAAGCGGGGTGAGGGCACCCCGCCCACATTCGGAGGGAAGAATTAAACCGTCGCGAAGGCGCGGCTGCCGGGAGCGGACGCTTTGCGCGTCAGCAAGCCATCACGCACCATCAGCTCGGCGTTCTGCAGGGCGTTCAAGGCGGCGCCCTTCCAGAGGTTGTCGCCGCTGACCCACAGGGCCAGGCCGTTGTCGAACGCGGTATCGATGCGGATGCGACCCACGCCGCACTTCACCTTGCGCGAAAAATCAAGGGGCGTCGGGTAGCCCTGCTTGGCGGGATCATCCACCAACTCGGCCCCGGCAAAGGCCGCGATCGCCGCGCGGGCGGCCTCGACACTCACCGGACGCTCGAACTCGGCGTTCACCGCCACGGAGTGCGCCCGCACCACGGGCACGCGCACGGTCGTGGTGGAGACCCTGAGGTTCGGCAGACCCATGATCTTTCGGCTCTCCAGCATCATCTTCGTCTCCTCGCCCGTGTAACCGTTGGGACCAAACGAGTCGACCTGCGGAATCACGTTAAACGCGATCTGGTAGGCATAGACCTTCTTGTTGATTGGGTCGCCTTTGACGTAGGACTGAATCTGGTCCTCGAGTTCGCGCACCGCCTCGGCCCCCGTGCCGGACACCGATTGATACGTGCTCGCGAAATAGCGCTTCAAGCCGAACGCCTGGTGCAGCGGCCACAACGCCATGAGCGTGACCGCGGTCGAGCAATTCGGGTTGGCGATGATGCCCTTGTGGCGGCGCAGACCCTCGGGATTGATTTCCGGAATCACGAGGGGCACGTCCGGATCCATCCGGTAATGCGAGCTCTTGTCGATCACGAGGCAGCCGGCCTTGACGGCATCGGGCGCCAGCGCGCGCGTCGCTGCCCCACCCGCCGCAAAAAACGCCACGTCGACATCGGCAAACACGCCCGGCTTGGCTTCCTCCACGGTGTACGTTTTTCCGGCGCACGCGATGACTTTGCCCGCCGACCGCGCCGAGGCGAAGAGCCGCAGCGAGGCCATGGGGAAGTTACGATCGTGCAGGAGCCGCAGGAGCTCTTGACCGACAGCGCCTGTCGCGCCGACGATACCGACATTGATGGATGCGTTGTTCACGAGTTTGTCTCCAGTAGAGCAGGTCAACAAAACCTGCGCTCGTCTCGGCATCAAGCCCGGAGAGCGCGTACTGGTGGTACGCATCAGCACAGCCACCCTGCAATTTTTCCGCAGCGGTGCGCTGGTAAGGAGTTACGGGGTTTCAACCTCCAAGCGGCCGCCGTCCAACGTCAAAAACTCCCTCGGCACCCCGCGCGGCCTGCACGAAATCGCCGAACGCGTGGGTGCCGGCCAGCCGCCGGGCATGGTCTTCAAAGCGCGAGTCCCCACCGGCCGCCACTTCACCGAGGTGCTCGAGCGGGAACCGGACAACGACAACCTCATCACGTCGCGCATTCTCTGGCTGCGCGGCCTGGAACCCGGGGTGAACCGGGGCGGCGACGTCGATACCTACGAGCGCTACGTCTACATCCACGGCACTAACCATGAGTCCCGCCTGGGCGAGCCGCTGAGTTCCGGCTGCGTGTTGATGCGGAATCTGGAAATCGTCGAACTCTACGAGGAAGTTCGCCACGGCGACCTTGTGTGGATCGCGGACTAGGTGTTGGGACGCGGCTGAAGAAAGGGAATTTTCAGCCGTGGCTACGAGCGCCAGCGAGTGGCCAAACCGCCACTCGCTGGCGCTCGCAGCCACGATCCTGCGCACAATCTCGCTCTGCTAATTCGTCGCCATCGCGACGCGGGCATGGCCGCCGCCGTTGATGACGCGCACGCGGTCGCCGTCCATGAACAGACCCGTCGACACTTCCTGCGTGACCGTGACCGTGTTGCCGTCGTCGAGCCGGATGCTGATTTCCTGCGCCCGCTTGCGCGTGGCCACTTCCTCGACGGCCTGACCCGCCACGGCACCGACCACCGCGCCGGTGGCTTGCACCACGGCCCCGCCGACACCACGGCCGCCGCTCGCGGCCGCTGCCCCAACCAAACCGCCGCCATAAAGCCCCAGCTGGCCCTTCTGTCCCTCGATATTGACCTCACGCACGCTGGTGACCGTGCCCAGTTCGGCCCGCTGCAGCACATTCGCCTGCCCAATCGGGACCGTTCGGCGCGACGAAGGAAACGTGCAGCCGACGAGGGAAAACGAAACAGCGCCGAGCAGGATGACGAGGGGCAAGGTCGATTTCATCGTGAGAAAAGAATGTTCGGTGCGACCCGCGATACGACGTAAAAGTTTCGCCGGAGTTACTCGTTGCGACCAAACAAAAGCCGCAGCGAATTGAGGCACACCACCAGCGTGCTGCCCTCGTGCGCCGCCACGCCAATCGCCAGCGGCACCGCACCGAAAGCGGTCGCAATCACCATGACAATCACCACTCCCAGCGAGATGGTGAGGTTCTGTCGGATCACAGCCCGCGCCCGCCGACTCAACCGGTGGGCCGAAAGGAAATTCTCAATCCGGTCATGCATGAGAATCACTTCCGCCTGCTCCAGCGCCGCGTCGCTGCCACGCGCGCCCATCGCCACGCTGACATCCGCCGCCGCCAGCGACGGCGCGTCGTTCACGCCATCACCGACCATGGCGACTTTGCGGCCACCGGCACGCAGCGCTTGGATCGCGGCCACCTTGTCCTCCGGCGACAATCCGGCCCGCACTTCATCCAAACCCAGTTCCTTCGCCACGGCCTCCGCCGTGTGCCGGCGATCACCGGTGAGCATGACCGTCGTGATGCCCAAGGCCTTCAACTGGGCCAGCACGCCGCGCGACTCGGCCCGAATTTGATCCTTGAGCAAGACTCGGCCGACCAGGTTCTGCCCGATCACCCAGACCTCACTCAACTCGGCCGCAGCCGCCGGCAGCTTCTTCGCCCACTCCGCCAGCGGCCCGCTTTCCAGCAACTCGCGGCGGCCCAGCAGCAAGGTCGCGCCGCTCACGCGTCCGCGCACACCCTGACCGGTGATTGACTGAAAGTCATCCAAGGGGAGCTCGGTCACGCCCTCGGCCCGGGCGTACCGCACGATGGCCCGCGCAATCGGATGCTGCGACTTGGCCTCGAGCGTCAATGCGAGCTGCAACACCTCGCGTTCGCGTCCTTCCGGGTAACTTTCATAGCCGACCACCGCGAGTTCTCCGGTGGTCAGCGTGCCGGTCTTGTCGAGCGCCACGGTGTTGATGTCGGCGAGTTTCTCGATCGCGGCGCCGCCGCGAAACAGCACGCCATGCCGCGCGCCCCACGCAATCGCGGCCAGAATCGCCGAGGGAATCGACAGCACCAAGGCGCACGGGCTCGCCACCACCATGAGCGTCATCGCGCGATAAAAGGCCGAGCGCGTTTCCGGCGTGTTGGTGAACGCGGGCAGATGGAAGCCCAGCCACCACACCAGAAACATCAGGAACGATCCGCCGATGACCGCATAGGTGTAGCCGGTGCCGAACTTGTCCGTGAAGCGCTCGCTCGGTGCCTTGAGTTTCTGCGCGGTCTGGATGAGCCGGATGATCTTTTGCAGCGTGCTTTCGGCTGGCAGCCGCCCCACGGTGAAATCCACGGTGCCCCAGAGATTGATCGTGCCGCTGTACACGGGATCGCCGGGACGTTTTTCCACCGGGTTCGCTTCGCCGGTCAGCGCCGACTCGTCGCTAGCGCTCTTGCCGCTCGCCACGACGCCGTCGGCCGCGAACGCCTCGCCCGGCTTGAGCCGCAGCCGCTGCCCGACCTGCAGGGTTTCGACCGCGACTTCCTTTTCGGTCCCGTCTTCAAGCACAAGCGTCGCCCGCTTGGGCGACGACTTCAGCAGTGCGCTCACTTCGCGCTGCGTACGATCGAGCGCGAATTCCTCCATCGCTCCCGACGCTGAAAACAGAAAGAGCAGCAACACCGCCTCGCCCCACGCGCCGATGAACATCGCGCCGATCGCGACCGCCAGCATGAGGAAATGAATGTCGATCTCGCGCTTCCGCAGGTTGGCCCACGTGTCGACGGCCGCGTCCCAGCCACCGGACACCAGGCCGATCAGAAAAAACGACTTCGCCACCCACGGCAGATTCGGCGCGACGTAACCGGCGATCGCCCCGGCGATACCCGACACGCCGCACACCGTGGCCAGGACTGCCAAGGTCCGCCACTCCTGATCCTCCGGGGTCGGCTCCGCTTTGATTTCCGGCCACTCCATCTCGCGCCAGAGCCACATTTTCTCCGCCGTCGCGCAGGACTCGCGCCCCAGCACCATGGCGTCGCCTTCCTTCCGCACGGAAAATCCGGCGGGCGCCTTTAGCGTGCCCTTGGCTTCCAGCTGTGCTTCCACCGCCGCGATCGTGGCAGCGAGCTTCTCCTCCAAGCCTTCGATGACGATATTGCCCACGGTCGCCACCGCCACGCGATGCGAACTCGGATCAATCCGCACGGCGCTGATTCCGGGTTGCACGCGGAGGAACTCCGCCAGTTCTCCAATCCAACCGCTGCCGGACGTTGCTGCTTCAGCCATGCTGCAGAATCGCGCATCCCCTCCTTCGCCGCAAATTCAATTGCGCCGTCCGCGACGCCCGCCCTTGGTTGGCCGCACTCCCTCATGATCGGCCTCCGCGACGACAGTGGCCCCGCGCCTCCGCCCGTCAGCCACGCTCCCGCGCTTGCAGCGAAAATCTTCGCCGCCGGGGGGTGGCTGCAGGAGGGCCTGCGCCTCGAGCACCGGCCGCAGCAGGAGGACATGGCGCGCGCCGTCGCGGCTGCGATGCGCGACGATCAGCCGCTGCTTTTCGAGGCCGGCACCGGCGTCGGCAAATCCCTCGCGTACCTCGTCCCCGGCATCATCCACGCCGTCGATCAAAGCCGGCAGCTCATCGTCTCGACCCACACAATCTCCCTGCAGGAGCAGCTCGAGTCGAGCGATCTGCCGAAATGCCGCCGCCTCTTCAAATCCACGCCGGCGTTGAGCCGTTACGCCGATTTCAAGTCGGCCGTGCTCGTCGGCAAGGGCAATTACCTCTGCACGACGCGACTCGGCCACGCCCTCGCCGATCGCGCGACGCTGCTCGCCGATGCCGACTACGATGAACTCCAGCGCATCGCGCAGTGGGCGGGTACGACCGACACCGGCCTGCGCCATGATCTGAAGCCGCCGCCGCGACCCGAGGTGTGGGACGTCGTCAACGCCGACTCGTCCTCGTGCTCGCGCAAACACTGCGACTGCGAAAAGTGCTTCTACCAGCGGGCTCGCGTGCGGCTGCGGTCGGCCAACGTCGTCATCGTGAATCACGCGCTGATGTTCGCGTTAATCAACGCCGGCGGCCCGCAGGCCAGCGGCACCGCAACGGATGCGCGCGGCGTGCTGTTCGCCGACGACTTCATCGTCCTGGACGAGGCACACACGGTGCCGGACGTGGCGACGGAAAACTTCGGCCTGTCGCTCTCAAGTTACGGGGTCGATCGCGCGTTGAAGTATCTGTTCAACCCGCGGAGCAAGCGCGGGCTGTTTCGCAAACTCGGCGGGCCCGAGGCCCAGCAACTCGTCATCGACGCGCTCGAGGCGTCCCGCCAGTTCTTCGATTTCATCGGGCAGTCGTTGCTCGCCGTCCGGCCGATTGTGCGCGTGCGGGAGCCAGGCGTGGCCGAACCGACGCTCGACGGGCCTTTGAGTGCGTTGCACCGCCTGCTCGGGAAACTCGGCGACAAACTCGAGGACGGTCGGGAGCGCGACGAAATCCTGGAGCAGAAGCAGCGGATCAAGGGCCTGCAGGTCGGCGTGAACGAATGGCTGACGCTCGGCGACAAGGGCCATGTCTACTGGGCGGAACGCAGCGGCCGGAAACAGACCATCGTCACGCTGCGCAGCGCCCCGATCGATATCGCGCCGGCCCTGCGGCAGTATCTTTTCGGTCGCGGCACCAGCGTGACCTGCACCAGCGCCACGCTCGCGATGGGCGGCCAGATTGAACCGTTGGCCGAACGGATGGGCGCCGAATCGGCGCGCGCAGTCGTGGTAAAGTCGCCCTTCGACTTCGCGCGCAACATGCGCGTCTACGTCGCCAGCGACGTGCCCCTGCCCTCGCCGCAGGAGGCCAAACTCGCGCTCGACGTCCTGGCGGACTACATCGACTTCTGCACCGCTCGCGTGGCCGGCGGCACCCTGGTCCTCTTCACGAGCTACACCGACATGCGCGCCGTGGCCGCGACCCTCGAACCGCGTTTTGCAGCGGCCGGCCGGCCCTTTCTCATGCAAGGCGCAGACTTGTCGCGCACCGAACTCACCCGGCAAATGCGCGAACGCGGCAACGTGGTGCTTTTCGGCACGGATAGTTTCTGGACCGGGGTCGACGTGCCCGGCGACGCCCTCGCCCAGGTCATTATCACGCGACTGCCCTTCGACCCGCCCACCCACCCGATCACCGAGGCGCGGTGCGATTACATCCGGGATCGCGGCGGCAATCCCTTCAACGAACTCACGCTGCCGGACGCGTTAATCAAGTTTCGCCAGGGCATCGGGCGGCTCATTCGCACCGCCACGGATCGCGGGCTGGTCACCGTGCTCGATTCGCGGGTGCTCGCCAAGGCCTACGGGCGGCTCTTCATCGAGTCGCTTCCCCAGCCCGATTTCACGATTTTTACGAAGGAAACGCGGATGGAGAAATTTCATCCTTTCGCCTGAGCAGCGGGCAGCGTAACTTAATTTCATTCACATGCCCTCGCTCCGCGCTGCTGCGCTCACCGATATCGGCCGGGTTCGTCGAAAAAACGAAGATCGCCTGCTCTTCGTCGAAAAATCGATGCTCTTCGGCGTGGCCGACGGCGTCGGCGGCCTGCCCGGTGGGGCCGAGGCCGCCCAGCTGACGGTCACCGAGCTCACCGAGGCGCTGCAGGCCGCGAACGGCGATGTCGCCAAGGAACTAAACGCCGCCGTGCAGCAGGCCAACCAGGCGGTGTCCGCACTCGGACTGCGCATCAGCCCATCGATGGGCATCGGCACGACGCTGACGTTTGGCTGCATTCGCGCGAACACACTCACGATCGCGCACGTCGGCGACTCACGGTGCTACGGATCGCGCGACGGCGAATTCCTGCGCCTCACCGAGGATCATTCCGTGGAGAATGAAGCCCGGTTGCGCCGCGCCCGCGGCGAGGTGATCTATTATCATGAGGCGAATCGCAACGCGCTGACGCGCTGCATCGGGCAGCCGACGCCCCCTGAGGTCGATATCATCAACCGCGTGCTGCTGCCCGGGGATCGTTATCTCTTCTGCACCGACGGCGTGACCCGCATGTTGCCCGATTCGGAACTGGGCGAGCTCCTGATGGAAAGCCCTGATCCCAAATCGGCGCTCGATCAGATCATCGGGCTCGCCGTACGGCGTGGCGGTCCGGACAACGCGACGGGCGTCGCGATCTTCGTCGACGCCGTTTAGGTTGTGGCGTCGCGCGTCGAACAGTTTCAGACGCTCGTAGCCCGGCAGCCGGCGAACGAGCTGTTTCGTTTCAGTCTCGCGCAGGCACTCGTCAGCGAGTCCCGCGGGGAGGAGGCCGTGCCGCAGTTCGCGTTTTGCATCGCGAAAAAACCGGACTGGATGATGGCGCACATTCTCCTCGGAAAGTTGCAGCTCCAGCTCGGCCGCCGCGCCGAGGCCAGGCGCGAATTCGAAGCTGCGCTGCGCCTGGCGGTGGATCAGCATCACGAGGATCCCGAGCGCGAACTGCGCGCCCTGCTCGCGGATCTATAAATGCGGGCCCGAGCCCGCGACGTCGCAAAGAAAAAGGCCGCTCGCAAGCGGCCTGAAAGTGGTGCCAGAGGCCGGGATTGAACCGGCGACCAAAGGCTTATGAGTCCTCTGCTCTACCACTGAGCTACTCTGGCGTGGAAGGTGGCGAAACGTGCAGGTTCCCCGGGGAAAATCCAACCAAATTTTTTCGCGGCCCAGGCAGCTGCTCATCGCCGACGGGCCGAGGTCCCGGCCGCTACCCCGTTCACGTCGCCAACCCACGCAACAGCAGCCCAAGGTCTCGGCACCTTTCGTGCGCGCCCTCACCTGCCCCGCGCCGCGAGTTCGTTTGGTTTCGACCAGCGCACTCGCGCCAGCCAGGCCGGACCTGACTTGACCGTGCTGGCCACGGTAATCCAAGTCTCATCCTCAGTGATCGCCGTCGCATCGAAATTGCCGATGTCGACCCCGCGTTCAGGCACCGCAATCCGTTCCGAACTGCGGATCACACAAAGCGTCTCCGGGTCCACGCGCGCGATGAACAACGGTGCCCGATGACGCGGGATATGGTCATTGTTCGCCCCACGGCGCGTGTAGACGAGAAAGAGCCCGTCGCTATGAACCACCCACTTCTGATGGGTGTTGTAACTGCCCAGCTCACTCCCGTCGTCGAAGGTCCACGCCTTGATCGGACCGAAGTTCAAGCCGTCGTCGCTCACCGCGACGTAGCCGGTCTGGTCGTTGCGAATGGTCAGGAAATAGCGTCCACGGAAGCGAACAATCGACTTTTCATAGAGGCCGCGCGGCACGGGATGGGTCATCTCGCGACCGGCCTCCCCAAACTCCAGGACGCCGTTGGTAAATGTCATCCGCGCGACGCCACCACGAAAGGCGAACTTCCATTTTGCATCCGCCACGTTCGGGCCGAGGGCATAGAACGGGACCAGGAGCGTGCCATCCGGCTCGACCAGCCACTGCCCATGGACCGCGTTGATGTAATAGCGCCCGTCCGCATGCTCAGGAAAGGTCAGCGTTTTCCACGGACTCCAACGGTCGGTTTCGGGATCGTAGGTGATCCAGGCAGTTTCCCGTTTGTCACCAATGCCACCGAAGCCTTTCTGCGTATACCGCACGGTATGGCCAATCCCGATGACTTTGCGGGAGGGCGCGTGCCAGCCGAGAGTGATGTCGCAGACTCCCATATTGGATTCATGTTCGAGCGGACGCCAACCCAGACCCGGATCCTCCCGAGGTGCCGTCCACGTCTTGCCCAGATCGTCACTCCGCATCGTGCTGAGGCCCGAAAAGAAATCGCTGCCGACGGCCTTTTGAATCGTCATGACAACGCGCGGCGGACCAGCGGGCATTGGAATGGCGACGGCGCGCGGCTGAAACCAGCTGCCACCTTCCACCGAGGCCGGCAGGAGTTCGCTGAGGCTAAGGGTGAAGTCGGGGGCCGTGGCGGCTTCGCGCTCAAGTTCGTCGAGCGTCAGGTTCACCACACCCATGTGATAGCGTTGGTGCGCGGGAACTCCGTCGGAATAATAGGCGACCATGAGGCATCGCCCGGCGAACTCCACCGCCTCCGGATATCCACAATCAGGTTTCTCCAACGCCACGAGCCGTTGCGGGACGGTCCAGCTGCGACCACCGTCGGAACTCGTGCGGGCATCGATGCCGCAGTCACCGACGGTGCGATTGCCGTAGGTGAGCAGTACGCGCCCGTCACTGAGGCGGAGAAGATGCGCCGAGGAAACCGGCTTCGCGTCGAGGATCCTCACCGACCGCCACGTCAAGGCGTCGTCATCGGAAGTGAAAATCTCGAGATCGAGGGACTCGAAACGGCGGCTCGCCGCCAGCCAGTTTCCGCCCCCGACATGCAGCACCGCTGCCTCAACGTGACGATCCCGGGCGATCGGCGAAAAGTCCCGCCACGTGCGGCCGCCGTCCTTGCTGCGCGCCACATAGATGTTTCCCGTCCGTGGGCGGGTGAAGGCATAGTTGCCGGCGACCAAGTCACCGTTCGCGGCCAGTTGAATGTCACCAAACGGCACATGCCAGCTCAGGCCCTCGACGTGCGGCATCACGGGGCCCAGTTGCTCCCACGATGTTCCGCCATCCCGGGAAATCGCGCCTACGGTCTGAATCGTGCGGCTCGCCGGGTTGCGGCGCGGACGAATGTCATCCCAGCCGCTGCATAGAACGACGAGATGCCCCTCGGCATTCAACCCGACGCCATGATTCATGCGGACAGTAGCCGGCGCATGCCGCGTGACGGTGCTCAGGTACTTCCAAAAACGTCCGTCGGCACTGGCCCAGCATTCCACATCGCCTTCCGTGAAGCCGTGGTTCGGCTGGTTGAACACGATGGCAACCAGCGAACCGTCGCGCAGCGTGGTGATATTCGGCCAGGCGCACACGTTGTCGATCGCCACCAACCGTCGGGGAAACCCCGCCGCCACCAGCGCCGGCGGCGGCTGCGCCGCGAGTACAACGGGCGTCCTCTCGCTCATCGCCGCCGCCTGGGTGGATAAGGCAGTGACCGTGGCTGCCGCACCGATCGACGCGGTGAAAAACGCTGCGATCACGTATCGCGTGGTCTGGAGGGTGAACATGGCTTCAGGGGTGAGTAAGCGGGTGAGAAGGACTTGGCGGCCGCAACGCCGAACCGCGAACGAACGGTTCCGCATCTGCCGTTCAGAATGGGGCGGCGAGTTCGCGCAGGTGGATTCGACAATCGCCTTCGGCAGCGGCCAGCGCGGCGAGATTGAACCGAAGCGTCCTGGCCGCGGCTTCCAGTGAACACAGCCGCGACGGCTGACCTTCGATCTGATCGAGAAAGGCGTGGGCTTGCGCAATGAAGTGAGTGTCGTGACCCGGCACCGGCGCATCGTGCCAGACCCAATCGCGCGCGCCCGGCGCAAACGTTCCCCACCGCTGGCGGTGCAGTTCGATTTTCACGCTCCCGCTGACGGCATTGAACTGAAGGGTCGATTCGTTCGGGTGCTGGAACTGGCTGAGGGTATAGTTGACGAGTACGTTCCCGTTGCGCGCGCTGACGTGCACGGTGTCCTCCACGGTCACACCGGGAAGCGCGAGATGCGCACAGTCACAGATCACGCTGTCGGTCGGTCCCACGACACTCTCGATCCAATTGACCGGGTGTGTCAGTGCATCCTGGATACCGCCCCCACCCGTCGCCCGGTCGCGGTAATAAATTCCGGCGTAGGCCGGACGCAGAACATGGAACGGCTGGCCGCAGGTGGCCGTCGCGTGCAATACGGGGCCGAATTCTCCGCGTGCCAGGAAGGCCCGGGCTGCCACGAGAAACGGGTAGACGTGATAAATGTAAGCCACGGCAACCTGCCGGCCCGAACGTTCCCGTGCGGCGAACAAATCGGCCACCCCGTCGAGCGCGTGCGAAAGCGGTTTCTCGATCAGCACGTGCTTGCCGGCATTCAGGGCTTGAATGGCCTGCGGCACATGCAGCGGCGCCGGAGTACAGACTACGACCACGTCAAACTCGCTGGAATCGATCGCGTTCGCCGCGTCATCGGTGACCCTGACCTTATAGGTGTCGGCCACGCGTTGGCGCAGCGACGCATTGGTTTCACACGCCGTGACCTGACAGCGTCCCGTGTGCTGGAAACAGCGGAGATGGCGTTCGCCGATGCTCCCGCAGCCGATGACGAGAACGGAATGAGGGGTGAATTTGGGCGCACTCACCGGATTCATGGAGCGACTTTGATTTTCCGGGAACGCGTCGCCCGCTTTACAGGAATTCTCGCCGAGGATTCCGCCCCCGCGGTGAATTCGGCCACCATGTGACGAAGACCCAGGCCGAGGGAAATGATGTCGGCGCCGAGCGTGAAGATTCCCGTGCCCTCCGCGATCAAGGCATCCCTCTGGCCGAAGAGTGACGGCGCCATCACATGTTTGCCATGCCTTATCGCCGCAGCCGCGACGCGCTTCCGCGCGGCTACAACTTCGGGGTCGTGGACCTGGCCGAGCTTGCCGACGCGATGACTGAAATCACCCGCTCCGAACAGCAGCACATCAAAGCCCGGAACGGCCGCGATGGCTTCCACGTTCTCGAGCCCCTCGGGAGATTCGATCTGCAGGATCACCACATGCTCCCGGTTGCAGTGGGCCGCGTACTCCGGCAGCGGCACCTGGCAGAAAAAGCCGTCGACGTTGCCGGAATCGAGCGGTTTCCGGCCGATGGGATGACACCTTACCATGTCCACCACCCGGCGGGCTTCGGCTTCATCGGCGACGTGCGGAACCATGATGGCCGTGGCACCGGCTTCGAACGGCTTGAGATAGTCAGAGTAGGATCCCTTCTCCACTCGCACGATGGTGTCCATGTCGTGCAACTTCGCCGCCCGGATCTGATGCTCCAGGTTCAACCAGTCGTTGGGCATGTGCTCCTGGCATATCCACACCGCGGATGCGCCCGCGAGGCCGGCGAGTTCGACGATCCGTGGATCGATCAGGTTGAGCTTGATTACGGTCGGCCGCTGCGCCGCACGAAGCTCGCGGAGCAGTCGGGAAGAGCGGAGTTTCATCTCGTTGAGACAGGGGGTTGCCGGACGCCAGCCGCGGCACGCGCGACCTCAAGTTGAGCACCTGTGGCCATGGTTAGAACTCTCCCTTGAGCCCGAGAACGTACTCGATGCCGTTGTCGCGATACTGAGTCGGCTGAACATAGGCCGGAGCGCCCGGCGAATACGTCATATTGCGATAGAGTGCGTTCGACAGATTCTGGCCCGAAAGGTGGACGGTGACCCGCTTGTTGATTCGATACTCCGCCGATCCTCCGACCAGGGTGCGCGGCGCTAGCGAGGTGAAGGTTCCAGCCGGCGTGGTCGCGTTGGCCGCCACAATCGCATTACGCGGTCCATTCGAACTCGTCGCGTTCACCTTGATCGCGAAACGCGGCCGGGCGTAGCTGATACCGTAGTTGGTGATACGCGTGGAATAGCCCGAAAAGCTGCTCGCGCCGGCACCGCCGATACTCAGGTCGGTCCGGTTCAGAAAGACGCCCAGTGAACGGGCCCAGCCGGGCAGCGCGGTCAGCGGTCGAAACGACTGCCGCCAGTTCCACTCGAGTCCCTGAATGACCGCCCTCGCAGGCGAGTTCGTCTGAGTGATGATCAAGTAGTCGTTGCTCAGAATGTCGTCCGGCAGGCCATATTGCTCGACGAGCGCAGGAGTGGCGGGCACCTGAACTGAGGTGAAGAACTTGCTCATCTCCTTGCGGAATCCGCTCACGGAGACGGTCGCTCCCTTGAATTCATAGGACTCCAGGGTCAGGTCGAAGTTGTCAGCCGTCCAGGGCTGGAGACCGGTGTTGACGACCGTCACGGTGCGGGGTGCGACCGCGGGATCGGAAATGGACGTGCCGGGGGTGATGAAGTTGAGATCTGGCCGGCCAATGGTTCCGGCGTAGGCCGCCCGCAGCACAAAGCTCTCGGCCAGGGTATAGCTGGCGTTCACACTCGGATAATAGCCGTGGTATTTCTTCTCACTGAACGCGGCGCGCTCCTTGAACTGGAGTTTCGCCAGGGCGACCGGATCGGTCGTGACGGGAACCGGGCGACCGTTGCTGCCCAGCACGACGTTTCCGGCCGCGTCCTTCACGTACGTGTTGCGGATATCGTTCAGCGGGCCGAAGCCCTCGTCCAGGGTCTGCTCGAAGCGCACTCCCGCCACGAGCCATAGCCGGTTGTTCAGTGCCTTCACGTCCGAGCGCACGTAGGCGGAGGAGATGGTTTCATCGATCCGTTTGGAGCTGTTGACCCTCCCGGTGTGAGCGGACGTCTCGTTCAGCTGAAACCAGTCCGCATGCTGCCGGTAAACATCGTAGACCTTGGCGGCACTGAGCCACTTGAGTTGCAACCCGCCATTGAAGGTGCGCCGGGCCGAGTATGCATCGGCGATGAAGTCGTTGCTGCCCACGAGCTGGCCGTTCACTCCGGGCGGACGGAAATTCCACGAGAGCGATTCCGTCCAGACGTCACGCTGAGTTCTCTCCACCGCCGTGCCGACCTTCAAGGTGACAGGCAGCCAGGCGGCGAACGTCCGAGCGGCGTTGGCCGAGGCACCCGCCACCGTATTGTTGAATGAACTCCGCGCGCTGGCCGCGGTGTTGAGCGTGTATTGACGGACGTCGTACGGATCGATCAGCGCGCCGGTGCGCGAACGAACCGAGAGCTGCGGCATCGTCATAGACGAAATCCCGTCGAGGCCCTGCGCCGAGACGACTACGTTGGAGAGCGTGGTCGCGACGGTGCCGAAGAATCCCCGGTCGACATCGCTGATCCGACGGTAGGTCCGGGAGAACGAGGCATTCCAGTCCAGCTGCCAGACATCGCCCGCATACGACTGCTTCACCCGGGCGTTGAGCATGCGGCGGAACTGGCTGAGATTCTGGCCCGCGTTGAGCCCGAGGCTGCCCACGCCGGTGGCCGCACCGGTGGTGACCGTTTCACCACCGGTGGCACCCGCCCCAAAGTTGTAGCTGAATATATTCTGGCGCGTGTACGCCTGCTGCCGGGTGAGATCGAAGCGCGCCTGGAGCGTGCTCCGGCCCTTCTTCCAGTCGGCGCCCAGCGCGACAATGTCCTTGGTGAAGATGTTGATCACCGAATTCAGCGAGCCCGCCGTCTGCACCAGCCGCACGCGATCCCAGGTCGGAGAGATATACTCGCGATCCTGATACCGGCCATTGTAGGCGACATTGAACGTGAACGCGAGTGACGGGTTCACCGGCAGGATATAACCCAGATCGAATCCCGGCTGCACGGGCCGACGCGTGGTGTTGGCATCGTTGCCGGCATAGTCTGAAAACAGCGGCGGGAGATTGTCGTGCGATCCTTTCGCCTGCACCGTGACAAAGCCATTGTAACGGAAAAGTGGAGTGCGGCGGATGAAGCCGCTCTTCGATATCAGGTTGATGGAGCCGCCCACGGCATTCGCCGGCAAATCGGGCGTCGGTACCTTCGTCACCTCGACGCGGTCGAGATTCACGACGCTGGTCCCGCTGAAATTATAGGCGCGGGACGCAGGATCATTGGACGCAGCCGCCGCGCCGTCGAACATCACCACGGTACCGCTTGAGCTCATGCCCCGCAGTCCAATGCCCTCGACCTCGCCCGTGGTGTTGTAGACATTACTGACCCCGGGCACGTAGGTCAGAAAATGTCCCGGATTGGTGATGCCCAGGTCACCGAACTCCTCGATCGAGACGACGTTCTTGATGTTGGGTGCGTTTCGCTGCTCGTTCAGCGCCGCACCCTGCGCAGTGAGTTCGCGGTCCTGCACGGTGAACGCGCCCAGCGTGACGATGCCCGACGCGTCCGGCGCGGCGTCCGCCAGCACCAGATCGAAATCGATTCGCGCGACACTGCCCGGCGACACGGCGGCACTCTTGGTCAGCGCGGCCAGTCCGGCATGGCTGACCGTGAGGTTGACCGTACCGGCCGGAACGCCAGCGATGCGATACGCTCCGCTTTCGTTGGTGAACGCCTCGAGCAGCGTATCCTTCACCACAACGCATGCATGATTCAGGTAGTTTCCGCTCGTGGCGTTCAGGACCCTGCCCTCGACGATGCCGGTGGGGGCGGTCTGGGCGGAAAGAGAAATCGCACTGGCCGTCAGCAGGAGCGCGCCTCGCAGCGCATTCCGGAGCAAGGGTGAGAATCGCGACGTTGAGCACATGGTGATGGGGAGAAAACCGGGCGGCGAAACCCAGCTTGGCGGTCGGGCCGGGCGACAACAGCGCTTTGGTCTGGGCTCATGATGGGACCAGCCGCGCCGCTGCTCTCGACCCGCGAAGCCCGCGCCCCCCAGCGGGTGACGCGCGGATTTTGGACAGAATCAACAGAATGAAACCAATGAATGCCCGGCCGGCGTGGTCCGAAAATTTTTGTCTATTCTGTTCATTCTGTCCAAGGCCCGGGAGTCACCGGCGGCCGAGGCAGCCCGTCACGCGCTTGGGCTAATTCCTCGGGGACGGATCAATTCCAGCCGTGACGCCCGCGGCGCACCCCGCATGTTCAGGTTCGATGTTCTCCAGCTCGCCGCGATATCTGACCCTCGTGCAGCAAGTGGCCCGTCGCCTGGAGGAGGACATCCGCCGCGGCGTCTTGCGAGAGAGCCTGCCCGGTGAACGTGAACTCGTGGCGAAGTTGCAGGTCAGCCGTCGGACCATCCGCGCCGCGGTCAGGATCCTCGGGGAGAAGCATCTCGTCTGCACGTCACGCGGGGTGACGAGTCGAATCATCGGCCGACCTCGCGTCCGCCCGAGCCGTTTACCGGAGCGAACGATTGGAATGCTGCTGCCTCTACCGGTGGGCGAAATCCAACCGTACAGCAGCGTGGTCGATAATCTGCGCGCGCTGCTTTATCCGAACGGATTCCGCCTCGATACGTACTACCACAAGCACTACTATTCGCGGCATCCCGCGGCGGCGCTCAAACGCCTCGTCGGTCGTTACGCGTGCGATGCCTGGATTCTCGGCTCCGCCAACAAGGCCTGCCAGACTTGGTTTCTTGAGCAGGGCCTGCCCACGGTTCTGCAGGGAACGGCGCATGACGGAATTCTTCTCCCCTTCGTGGATATCGATATGCTCGCGACCGCACGGCATGCCGCCAACACGCTGCTTCGCCACGGCCATCGGCGAATTGCACTGCTCATCAATGATTCGGACTGGGCCGGGCACCGCAAAACCGAGCAGGGTTTTCTTGAGGCAGTCGGCCACTTCGGCCAGGACGCGTCCGGCCAGGTGCTAAGGCATCGAGGCGAGGTCAAGGCGTTGGAGCAATTGATCGCGCGCCTCCTGTCGGTGCGCCTGCCGCCCACGGCCCTGTTCGTCGTCAACCCGCTGCACTACCTATCGGTCGCGGCCATCCTCGCCGAAAAGGGCCTGCACGTTCCCCGGGACATCTCGCTCCTTTGTCGCGATGACGACGTGTGCTTGCGCTACCTTCCGGTGGAACCGAGCCGTTATGTGTGCGACTCGCAGGCGCGGGCAAAACAGCTCTTCTCCGCGTTGATGCGCACCATGCGATCGGTGCCGGCCCAGCGGTATGTGAAGTCGACACTGATGCTGCCCACCTTCGTCAAGGGAGCGTCCATCGCCCGACCCGAGACGACGTGAAGCCGGCCTTGGTGTAACGGTACGCCGAAATCGCGCACGACATCGCCCACCAGCGGACAAGACCACACGCTCAGCGCCGCGGCGCGGTGAGCATCGCGATGAGGTAGTCCTGCGTTGTGGCGTGTTTCACGTCCGGCGCGCCGGGGTAAACCAGTTCGCAGGGGACGCCATGGTCCCGAAGGTGCTCTTGGAGCTTCACACCGAAATTTGACGTGTGTGTCGGATCCTTCTGCGGCTCGCCGAGGCCCGGCGCCACGGTGTAGAAAAGGTACACCGGCGGATCGTCCCGCGTTACGAGCGCGTAGGGCGAATACTCCGCGATCCACGGCAGGATCGTGCCGCGCTGCGCAAGGAACTGGTCGAACTTCCCGAGGCCAAACGCATGGCCGCCGTAGGTGCTGTTGGGCGTCCAGTCCTTCATCTGCTGCGGGTCGAGCGTGGTCTGGGCGCCGTTGACGGCGGCGCACAGCAGGCGCGTGGACTCGCGGGCGATCGGATCGCTGCTCGCGGGGTCGGCGAGGTCCGGGTGGAACGCGAGCCAGAGCGAGGTGCAGGCGCCGGCGGAGCCGCCGCTGGCGGCAACGCGGGTCTTGTCGATGTTCCATTCCGCCGCATGGCTGCGGATGAACTGAAGGGCGCGTGCGGCATCGTGCAGCGGACCTTTCACCGGCGGCGAAACCTTGTCGGCCGTGGCCTCGGCGATGAAACGATATTCAACCGATGCCACCGAGATCCCGCGCTTCAGCATTTCCGGCAGCATCGCACTGAGGCCGCTCAGCCGGCCGCCCGCATTCCAACCGCCGCCGTGAATGAAGAGCAGCAGCGGTGTCGGCTGGGCGGATTCGGCTTTCCAGAAATGGATCAGCTGCTTCGGGTGCGGGCCGTAGGCGACATCGTAGAGCGTGGGATTCGGCAGCGGCGGCGTGGCGAGTTCGCGTTTGGCTTCGTCGGCTGGAATGTCGCGCACGTAGATGGCGCGCCAGCGGATCTCGCCGCCGTGCGTCTGCAGCATGAACGGCCCCCGCGCGGGGAACGGCTTTCCCTTTTCAAAGTAATTCACCATCGGCGCGCCCTCGACGACGAGCCGGGTGTTGAACGTCACCCACACGCGCGCGCCAATCTGGCGAATGCGGAGCGTGTTCCACTGACCAAACGGTTTGTCGGCCGCCATGATCGGATCGCGGCCGAGGGTGTTGGGCGTGTTGTTGAACAATCCACCGGAGCCGAGGTGCGGACGGCGGTCGGGCTTCTTCGGATCGAAAACCTGGTTCCGGTCCCAGATCTGCACCTGCGGCTGCCCACGGAGATAAATGCCGCTGTCCGCTTTCGCGACGGTCTTGTACTCGATCAGCATCTCGTAATCGCCAAACTCCTCGTCGGTGGTCGCGTACGGACCCGTCCCGGGATTGACGAGTTCGCCCTGCTCGACCCGCCAGTGCTGCGAAAACTCGGCGCGCATTTCGGCGAGTTTCGCGTCGCGCTTCTCGCCGGTCAGTTTGACGACGGAGTGCGGATTGAGCCCGTGCCAGCCGGTGAGATCCTTGCCGTTGAAGAGAGCGCGAAATCCCTCCGGAGGTTTCGGCTCGGCGCCGCGAACAACGAGCAGCGGAGCGATGAAAAACAGGGCGACGACGGCGAAGGAGAAAACGCGGGACTTCATACGAGGTAAAAGGGGCGGACCGCCGAAGAATTACAGCCCCGGCGAAAGGCGCAACGCGGAATCCCCCATTCGGTAGATTCTGTCCTCTGCCCCGAACCATCCCGACGTGCATCCGAATGTGTGCTTGAGACAGAATCAACAGAATGGACCGAATGGCGGCGGGGAGAAGTGCAGGCGTCCTATTTCGGATTGCGGACTTCAGATTGCGGATTGCGGACTGGCCGAGGCGAAATCGAGTCACCGCAATCGCAACCTTCGATCTCACGAAGGACAATTTCGCGACGACCAAACCGGACTACAGCGCCGGCGTATCCGCAGCGGGCATACCACAGGTCCTGGCGGACAGGGGGTTTAATGGCCTGCTCCCTGAACAGGTGCTGCACAGCAGGCAAGGGAGGCAACGGAGCGGTCGCTCGCCGTTCGTGCTGTTCGTCACCGCTCAAGCCCGATTTTGCAGAACGCGACGTAGTCGATCCAAAGATTTGGCTCGATTCGCCGGGAACTGCGAACGCACGCTTACCTGCCACGCACCGGCCGCACCGTCAGCGGCGCCCCGGCTGCAGCAGCAAACGACCATGGCCTGCACGATCGATCATCTCCGCCCCGATCACGCCGTACGCGTGATCTGCGACTTCACCGACGCCCGCGGCAAGCTGCACCGCGCCGGTGAGACAGGCATCATCCGTCAGATGGGTTTGGATACGACGGAACGGGAGATATGGATCGACTGGGAGCAAACCGGTGCGAGCTCTCGGCTCCACTTTTCTCTCGGCAGCACCAGCGGACCGAGGAACGGTCACATGCGCGAGTATTTTGAACTCGGAGGGAACGAACCCTCCGCCGAGCCCCCGCCGTCACCGCCTCCGCCCCCTCCCCCGCCGAAATCCGCACGGGCGCACGCTGCCCGGGAGCCGCTGCCGGCGGAAACCCGCCTGGGAGAAGTGGCCGTCGCCTGCGACTGCGATCCGGCCCTCCACCGCGCGGTGTTGATCGAATACGCCGGCGTCAATGCGTGCATGCGTTGCGGCACGGTCACGTGCAGTCGCGTCATCGGTGACGACGGCCGCCACACGGGCAATGCGTGGCATGCCTACGTTTCGGTGGCCGTGCCACCCACCGTTCTCGACTGGCTCGCGCCCTGGCCCCGGGTGGCTGCACGTCCCCACCTTTCAACCCGCTGGCCGACGATCGCAGGGCTGGAGCGGCGCGACCTCATCTATCTTCCAGCAGACGCGCGCTGCGAAACTGCGGAGGCACTCGCCGCGCTGGAGGCCGATTGCCGCGCGCGACGGCAGCGGCCTGGTTTTCCGAAAGCAGAACCGCCTGATGATCTCCCCCGGCAGATGGCTGGATTTGCCCAGTTCTGGGCCGCGCTCCAGCTCACGCCGCAAAGCGATCTGGCGCAGGTGATGGCATTGGCCCAGCTGCAAAGCGCAGGGAGCGCAATCGCGGTCGAGCACTTGCTCCACCGCGCCGATGCCTTCGACGTCATGGTCACCGCTCTGAGCAGCCCGGACCCCACATGGCAAAGCGCCGGGATTGCCATGGCCTGGGAGAGCCGCCCCGTCGATCCGCGGCTGGCAGACGTGCTCATCGATATCATGAGCCGGCTCCCGCTCGCAGCCCGGCCCGACGGGTCGGGCCGCATCACGCAGTACGGCCGCTTCGAGGACCTGTTCGTCGTGATTGCCGAGCTGAAGCTCGCCACGCCGGAAATGATCGCAGCGCTGAAGAACCTGCAGCGCCGTCTGGTCCGGCTGGATGTCGATCTGGTGAGTGCCATCACCTCCGTCTTGCGCGAACTGCACGGCGAACCTCCGACGCAGCCCCGAGGCCCCTGGCTGCCCTGAGGTTGACGCCCACGTTCCAATCGGAACAAGGCATCGGGCCGAACTCAGCCCGGCGCGAGTCGGTTGGCCTGGCTCCACCGAATGCGGCCCGCCAGCAGATCGCCTTTGTTCGCATTGCGCGGCCGCCACTCGCCCACGGTCACCCACGATTCATCGGGGCTGACATGCGTGGTGTGGAAATTTCCCATTTCGTAGATCCCGCTCTCCGGCCGTCCGGGCTCGCGCACGACGTCGCCCACCAAGGGGAAGACCACGCGTTCGGTGGACCGCTCCAGTTGCAGGGTCCGCGGATTCACCTGCGCCATGAACAACGGCGCGCGCCAGCGAAACACATGCGCGTTCGATTTGTCCTTCCGCGTGTACACGAGAAAGAGCCCGGCCGAATGCGCCAGCCAGTGCTGCTGCGTCGACGCCGTGATCAGCGGCTCGCCATCGTCCCAGGTCCACGCCCGCTTCGGCTCCCAGCGCAGGCCATCGCGACTCGTCGTGACATAGGCCCGCTCGTCCTCGGCGCGGAGCGTCATGAAAATCCGTCCGTCGAATTGAACCAGGGACGGTTCGAGCAATCCCCGACCCTGCTCGTGCGTGAGCGGCTCGCCGCACGCCTTCACCGCCAGCGTTTCCCCATCGAACGAACACCGCACGCCCATCACGGCGTGCCGGTCGCCCTTGTTCGCGCAAAAGGAAAAGGTCAGCAGGATGTCACCGTCGGGGAGCGTGAGGCGCTGGCTGCAACCGTTCGAATAGATATAGGCACCGCGCGGATCATCCCACACCAGTTTCCGGCGCGGACTCCACTGGCCGTTGCGCCACACACTATAAACGGGACAGCGCGGCGGCTGCTCCTTGTGAAACCGCGGGCCGTTGTAGAACACGTTGTGACCGAGCGCGAGGACCGAGCGTGTGGGCGGATGATACTCGGGCACGACGTCGCAGACACCCTCCACGCTGCCCGGCGCGAGGACGATGCGACCGAGGGCCGGAACGGGGAGCGGTTCGGTCCAGGTGCGCCCCAAATCGCGCGACTCCATCCAATGGACGGGACCAAAGAAATCCGAGCCGCGGATATCCTGGAGCGTCATGAACACCACGGGGCCGTCGCGCCCCGGCAGGCAGCAGGCGCGCGGATGAAACCACGCGGCCGCCTCGTCGGGCCCACCGCGTAATGTCGTCTTCTCGATTGCCGCCACCAGGGGCGACGTCGGCCCTGCCGCGGCGAACGCCGACCGGTGGCCCACGGCGCAACTGGCGAAAGCCAGCGACGCCCGTTGGATGAATTCACGCCGTCCCATGCCAGTGCCGTTCATGGCCGGAGGATTTAAAATGTTCCCGGCCGTTTGCCAGCGCATCCGGCACCCCGCGCGACTTTGCCTTCTCGGCCCGTCGATGGACGCAACGGATCAGTCACTCCGCCTTCTTGCGTTTTTTCCGCCCCGGTTCGTCCCCGTCGTCGTCGCCGCCGCCCCCGCCCGTCGCCGGTTTCATCAAGGTGGCATTCCAGGCGTCCCACCGGGCCTGCAGCTCCTTCGCCTTGTCCGGCATGGTGGCGAAGAGGTTCTTCGTTTCGCCGAGGTCGCGGGCGAGATCGTACAGTTTGACCTCGCTCGCCGGCTGCTTCTTTCCGGAACGCGTCTCCACATTCATATCGTAGCGGACCAGTTTGTAGTCGCCGACGCGGATCGCCATTTGATCGCCGAAGCGCCAGTAGAGCACGTCGTGGGGCGCGCCGGTTTTCGCCCCGGTGAGGAACGGCATGAGATCGACGCCGTCGAGCTTCCACTCCGGTTTCACCTCGACGCCCGCCGCGGCCAGCGCCGTCACGTTGAGATCGAGTTGGATCGCAGGAAGCTCAAATACGCCGGGTTTGATCCTCCCCGCCCACGAGATGATGTACGGCACGCGAATCCCGCCCTCCAGGGTGGTGCGCTTCGAGCCGCGCAACGGGAGATTAATGGAACCGTTGACGGTGACGCCGGGCATGTTCGGACCGCCATTGTCGCTGATGAAATACACGAGCGTGTTCTGTTCCTGTCCGGAAGCGGCGAGTGCTTTTCTCACCCGACCGATGTTTTCGTCCATGGCAGCCATCATCGCCGCGTAGGTGCGCCGTCTCTCGTCCGCAATGTGGGAGAATTTTTTCAGCCGCTCGTCGGTCGCGTGCATCGGCGTGTGCACGGCGTTGAACGCCAGATAAAGAAACCACGGTGCCCCCGTCCGGTGCCGCTCGATGAAGGAGACCGCCTCGCGGCCAAAGGCGTCCGTCGTGTAGTCGAGTTCCTCCAGTTGTTTCGTGCCCCGCAGCATGCCGGTGCGATCGAAATAACTGTGCGCGCCACCGAGGAAGCCGAAGAATTCGTCGAAGCCGCGCTGCTGCGGATGCATCGCGTCCTTCGCGCCCAGATGCCATTTTCCGACCAGCGCCGTGGCGTAGCCGGCCGTCTTCAGACGATTCGCGATGGTCACTTCCGTCAGCGGCAAACCACCGCCTTCGCCACCCCCGTTGAACTCATGGCCGAAGCGCTGCTGGTAGCGACCCGTGAGCAGCCCGGCGCGCGTCGGCGAGCAGTACGGACCGGACACGTAGCCGTTGGTGAAGCGCACGCCCGATGCCGCCAGCGCATCGAGGTGGGGCGTCGGAATGTCTTTGCAGCCGTGGAAACCGACATCGGCATAGCCCATATCGTCGCCGACGATGAGGAGGATGTTGGGGCGGCCGGATGGCGGTGTCGCCGCGCCGGCCGTGCACGTCGCGGTTACGCAAGCGCCGCAGGCCAGCAGGGCAAAGAAAAGCATCGAGGGAGTTTTCATGAGTGGATGGGTGCTGCGAGACAGGGCGCGATTCCGATGCGACCGAGGGCGGTCGCGGTCCCGGGGCACACTGTCCCGTTAGAACTCATACCAATCGCTCCTTGCTTTTGGACTTCTGGATCGATCGTGGCTACGAGCGCCAGCGAGTGGCCACGGCTAAAGTCCAAAGGCAAAGGGCGATTGGTATTACTTCTTCTTCCTTTTCTTTTTCTTCGGTCGCTGCGGGCCCGGCTTGTTCCGGGTGGAACCGACCTTGCGGCGTCGGGACATGTCAGGGAAGTCGTCGATGATGATCTCGGGATCCTCTTGCTTGGGCGGACCGCCATCGCCGAGGTCGACTTCCACTGAGTAGGGATAGCTCGTCGAAGCGGGAGTAGCGGCCGAAATATATCCTCCGAATGTCCCGCCCGCGCCGCCCGTGACTTCGAAAATCGGGTTCCCGAAACCGTCGATTAGCGGGGTTTCATTTTTAAAGGTCACCTTCCAAGACCCATCGTCGCACCGCCATCTCATCTGGTCGCGATGTTTCACCTTCGCGCGTTTCGCGCCATTTGGATTCCGCGGGGTTATCTTGTAAGCGAACTTATCTGTGGCGGGGACATACCAGAATTCAATTCTGTGCTGCATGGGGTGTGACTATTTTGAGGTGACTGGGGTTGATGCTGACAGGAGAGAGGTGAAGCGCGCATCCGCACGCAAATTTTTCAAATCCGGATCCTGCAGGATGTCCGTGCGCGAGTAACCGCCTTTGATCGCGCGTGCGATTGCGTCCAAGGCGCGCTCCCGGTCCCCCGCACATTCATAGACAATGCCGGCACTGAACGTTACCGGGACGTTCGCCGGCCCCAGCGCGCGGGCCTGCTCAATGGCCTCCAGCGCCCGGCGGCCGTCTCCGCTGAACACATGATAGCGCGCGAGGCTCGCATGCGTTGCGGGATCCTTGGGATTCACCCGCAGCGCCTCCTCGGCGAGGCGAATGGCGCGGGCATACGTTTCCCGCGCCTCTGCGGCCCGGTTCGGAACGTAACGCAGGGCATCGCCGAGATTACCCACGAGCAAATAATCCCGCGGACTCAGTCCGCCAGCCCGCTCGAACAGGCCGGCGGCATCAGCGTAACGTCCCTGCTGGAACCGCAGCGTGCCCAGGTTCGAATAGGCGGACGCGGTCGGCCTCAGCGCGATTGATTTCTCGAGAACGGTCGCGGCCTCTTCGGGCCGTCCCATCATCACGTAGAGCCCGCCCAGGTTTCGATAGACCTGCGAGTTTTCAGGCGTGAGTCGGGCGACAAGGAGAAACTGTTTTTCCGCGTCGGCCATCCGGCCCAGGCGCCAGTAAAACACCGCCAGCTCGGTCAGTAGCTGCGGATTCTCCGGGCTGCGCAGGAGTGCCCGCTTGAAGGCCGCCTCGGCCTCGGCGGATCGGTTGAGTCGATCAAACGCACGCGCGAGGGCGCGAATGGCCTCGACGCTGGCCGGATCGAGTTGCAACGCCGTCTCCGCCTCGGCTGCCGCCTGCTCATACTCGCCGGTGCCGTTGAGCAGCGTGGCCAGGGTGACGTGTGGCGTGGCCAGCCGGGCACCGTACTGCAGCGCCGCCCGGCAACTCCGCTGCGCCTGTTCCAGCCACTGCCGATTCTTGGTGACGGTGTATTTCAGCCAGAACGCCTCGCCGAGTGCGGCGTGGGCGAGCGCATAGCGGGGGTCGGCGATCAGCGCCTGCTGCAGGCGGACGATCGCGCCATCGATCGCGTCGGGGCCGTCGCGCCGCGTGAGTTCCCCGCGTCCCTCCACGTACAAATCGTAGGCGGAGGCGACGCTGGTCTGCCCCTCCCCCAGCGCCTTTTTCATCTGGTCGGAAAGGTCGAGCCCGAGCCACTCGGCCACCTGCGTGGCCACGCGATCCTGCAGCCGGTAGAGCTCCGTGGTTGGATGGTCGAAGGCCCCGCCGCGGATGATCCGCAGCGAACTCACATCCACCAGGTTCACGGTCACCCGCACCATTGTATCCACGCGCTGGACACTGCCCGTGAGCGCGACGGTCGCCCCAAACGCCGCACCGGCCCGGCGGGGCGACGCAATCCCTTCCTTGCGCAGCTCCGACGTGGGAACCACCAGCAGGGTGCGCTGGAACTGCTCGAGCTGGGTGAGCTGGGCGGTGATCGTCTCGGTCAGGCCGTCGCAGAACACCTGGTTGCCTGGTGCGTCGCCGATGGAATTGAACGGCAGAATCGCGAGCTGTTTCGTGCGCGGCGCGGCGGGTTTGCCCCAGTACGCGCTCAACGCCGCGATCCCGACCACCACAACCGCGACGCCAATCCACCACCGCGGTCGCCGTGACGCCACCGCTGCCGCGATCGGTTGCTCGCGCGGAGGCAACGGGTGGAGCGACGCTGACTCTCGGGAGACGTGGGTCCGCGCTTCGAGCAGTCGGCGGACGCGCTCGACACCGGCCGCCGGCACGTTGCCGCCCGGTAGTCGCATCCATTGCACGCGCAGGAACTCCTCCGCCACGATGGCATCGCACTCGAGGGTGTCGTCGATGGCCACCGGCAGCAGGAAGGGTCGCCCGGGAGCCATGTCGAGGAGACGCTGCGCGGCGAGATTCCACTCCCGGCGAAAATAGCCTTCGCTCCGCGCCTGCGTGTTGCTGGAAATGATGGGGACGAAGAGCGCGCACTCGCGGATCTGCCGCTTGATTTTTGCATCCCACTCGTCACCGCCGGTCAGTTCATTCCGGTCGAACCACACCTCGAGCCCCGCCGCTCGCAGCGAGTCGGATATCCGGCGCGCCGCTTCGACGTCCTGCGAAGCGTAACTGAGAAAAATCGCGCCTGACTGCGTCGGCGACGGGGTAATCATGCGGCTCGAGTCCGCAGCGTCGATGAACTCCCCCGGCACGGCAAGGGCGATGTGGACGGAGAACTGCCGCTTCCACCGGATATGCCTTCTTGGAAAGTCCTAGCGCGCGGCTGCCGTGGGTCCGGCCGGCTGGTCCACGAGCAGGCGTGACTGAACTTCCAGCGCGCCCTTGTAGAACGGCGGAAACAGAATCAGGAGCGCCCGTTCGTTGCGGCCCAGCGTGGTCGTCGCAGCGTACGCTTGATACGTGCGCCCCTTGAACACGGTGCTCAGCGCAATCTTCGCCGAACGCCCAACCGGTAGCGTGGGATTGAGGCCGGCCTGCAGCGTGACCTTTTCCGCATTCACGGTCCCGCTCAGGGCGAGGCCGCTCAAATTGATGATCGCCAGCCCGCCGGGACCGTGACGCGCCGCGCCATCGTCGAGCACCGCAATCTGGTAACGCATGCCGCCCGCCGCCGCCGGCTCGATCGGTGAAAACAACAGCAAGGGATCGCGCAGGCCGGGCGGAATCGTCGCCTCGGCCACCACCGCGCCCGTCGTCGCATCGACGAAACGCAACGGCATCGCGCCGCGAAACTCGTAGCGCGGCGAACGCGCGGTCGGGTAAAACTGCACTTTCTGCGGCGCCGCCTTCGCCCGCGGCGCAAACGCCACGTCCTTGATCGGCTGCGCCGCAAATACGGTGAAACGCACGGCTTGCCCTGCCGTCGGAGTTTGAGCGTGCAGCGAAACCGAAAGGATCCACACCGCGACGACCACACCCAGGCACGCGCGCAACATCGCGTCGACCGCGACCGGCCGTGACAGCCGGCGCCGTTTCGCGCTCAAATATCCGAGCGCGTGAGCCATCGGAACGAAACGATTTTGAATCTGCGCCCGAGCTGGGCGTTCAGCTGACTCGCCGCGGTTGGGACGCTGGCCGGATCGGCAGGATCACTCGGCGTCCCGAACGTGGCGGGATCGGTCTCGGGCGGAGTATTGGCGGGATCCGCAAAGTACTCGGGCACCCGCTGCACGAGCGCCTCACACCACGCCCGTCCCTCTGTCGCACTCGTGGCCGGATTGACCGCCTCGCCGTAGGCACGGATGAGGAACGTGTCGGAGCGGGCAAACAACACGGGCGCCAGGGCGGTCATGATGTCAGCCTGCGTGAGGTACTGGGAGCTGAACTCAATCCCCTCGTTCACCGCCTCGTCAGCGATCGCGGCTTCCAGCAGACTGCGCGGCGCGCCGGCGTTGCCGTTGCCATCCACGCCAGCGTAGAGGATCGACGGCGAAAGAAACTCCTGCACCGACCGAAAAGGTCCGCCGGCTTCGCCTTCAGCGCCGATCTTCGCTGCCACCAACGCGGCGATCCGGGTCGCCAGACTCGCCACGCGTTGGGCCTCGAGGGTGCGCATGCCCTGACGAAAGAGCCGCGTCTTCGTGACCGAATCGTCCGTGTCCGACTCGGGCTTGTAGGTTTCCTGCGCTGACTGGGAAAAGCGGAAGAACTGCGCGTCGGACGATGTGACCGAGGCGGTCGCGCCATCCCCAGCGGTGCCCGTCGCCGGATCCAGATCCAGGTAGGTGAAGGCCTGCGGCGCGGGAAATCTCACGCCGCGCAACACGGCACGCCAGGCGGCCGCGTTGGTGGAATTCAGATTGAAGGCGCCGCCCTGCAGAAAGAACTTCGACGAGCGACCGCCCGGCAGACTGGCCACCGTGGTCGCACCGGTCGTCGGGGTTTCGTCCGTGATGGAATCATCGTCGACGGGATCGCCCGTTTCCGCCGGCGGCGTCACGCCTGCAACCGTACCACGCAGATCGTCGACCGTGGGCTTCGAGCCGTCGGGATTCCGCAGCGTCCGCAGCAGCGGATTCGGCAGCAACAGATCTCCATTTGTCATGGCCTCGGGTAGAACATCCTTGGTCGCACCCGAGAAGTAGAAGCGGTCGAAGAGTTCACCGAGTGCGATGCCGTTGAGCGTGGCATCCACGCCCCACGGATTGCCGATCATGAAGGGTCGTGAGCCAATGATCCGGAAATGCTGCAATGCACCCATCGAGAGAATTGGGCCACGGGGCAATTCGAAGACCGGCACATCCTGGTCGAACGACCACGCATTCTCCGCCCGATCGAGGAGTAAATCCGGATTACTGATCGTGCTGTAGCTCCCGCTATACAGAGCGGGATCGTCGCCTTCCGGACCAACTACGAAATGATCGCCCGAGAGCTGCCGCATCCGAAAATCGCGTTGGGGCGTCGTGAGCCAAGCGCCGGGAGTCGCCGGCGTATGCACGCTCTCCTGAAGACGGAACACATAACTGAACTGATGGCCGAACTTGTTGATCGCTTCCGGAGCGGTTTCGAAGTCGGGCTTGAACGCCGGGGAACGAAAATCCCCGAGCTGAACCCGCGTCCCATCGGCCCGCAGGAGATAAAGTCTGATCCGAAGCTGGCCGCCGCTGGTGCCCACGAGGTGACAGGGATCGTCGCCATCCACCGCCGTGCCGGGGAGTGCGCGAACCACGCCTGCGCCGCCATCGTTCAACGTCCGCGAATAGAAATCGCTGTCGAAGCCCGTCGCCGGAACTGCGGCGGCGGCATCGAGATTTTCCTTCGAGCGCCACGTGTAGACGCGCCCCGGCAGCCACGATTGGCGATCTTCCATCGGACTGGTGGCCGTGCCGCCGGTGCTGTTCCAAGGTAGATTAACGCGGAATGGCAAACCGAAGGCCGACTGCGTCGACACGGACGCCACCCGGCCGGCTCGGTTCATATCGTCGTTGATGACCTCCACCGTCGGCAGTCCGGTAATGTCGATCTGCAAGTTCTCTGGCACCAGCGCGCTCGAATAAGGATTCCAAAGCGACGCCATCCAGCGCGCCCGCACCTGCAGCGGTTGCACGCCGGACGACGGGTTGCCCGCCGGCGTCGGCTGGGTGCGCACGTTGAACGAGAGCAGGAAATACGTGAGAATGGGCGCCACTTGGTGCGAGCCGCCGGTGTTTCCGGTGCGATTCTGCGCAGTCATCAGGTACCGACGTCGAACCGGGTCCGCCCCATATTCCGGCAGGATGGTGGGAGCGGCTGGACTCGCCGTCGATGTCCCCTCGCCGTTGGTCACGGTCCCGGCGGCCGCCGGCTTCTCCATGTAGGTCGGGTAGTCGGCCCACGCGGTGAATGGCGTCCCGAGCAACTCCGGCATCAAGGACAAATCCTGTTTCAACCCACCGAGCTTGGTGTTGGCGATGACCGCGAAGTTGTTCGGCGACCACGCGTGAAAGTTGGTCCGTCCCGTGGCGAGACCGAGCGTGGCGTTGGTCGGGCTGCGCAGGAACGCCAGCTGACCGGGCGTCGCAATCTTCTGCTCCGCCATGAGCGAGGCGTTGTTGGCATCGCGCGGCTCCGCTTGGGGATTGCCGGAGGCGTCCGCGGCTCCAGCGCCGATCGCCAGCTGCTGCCGAATGCGGGAACGGAGTTCATTCGACGTGAACGGCTCGTACGTCACGCCCTCACTACCATCGCCCACGGCGACGGGGGCCTTGATGCCCTGATCGCCCACCCACCACGCATATTTGCCGACGAGCACGCTGCCCGTCTGGCCTGGCACGCCGGGGACGGTGATGTTTTGCAACGGCACCATCACATTTTGGGCCGCCGCCGAACCATCGGTATTGGTCGCGACCACCATCACCTGATTTGCGGCGGGAGTCGTAGCCTGGGTCACGTCCTGGGCTGCACCCGTCTCGACGCCGCTGACCAGCCACACCGGTTGGTTGAACTCCGTCGCCGTGGTGTTCCACACCCCCGTGTAGTATCGTTTCTGCGGATGCACGCTCGGCACGCCCGCGGCCGCCGCCGTCACGCGCGTATCGGCACCCGCGTTGGCCTGCAGCTGCCCGAGCGCGACGTTGAGCGCGAGCAGCGCGTTCTCCCGCGCCTGGCTCTGTCGCTGGGTGTTGCCGGCCACGGCCGTCTCGATGCGCGTGTAGGTCGCGAGGCCGACGAGCAACAGCACGATGAACGCCAGCAGCGTGATCACCAGGAGCAGCGCGAAGCCGCGGGGCGCGGCGGGTTTTCCGCGGCCCGCAGACCGAACGACTGGAGGAAGGTTCGTCATGCGGAAATCATAGGGTGCGGGAATTGATCACGATCCGGCGCGTGAACACCCGCGAGTTGGCGAGCACGATATCCCACCAGGCCTGCTGCGCGGTGCGGCCGGTCGGGGCGGTGACACGCTGCGGCGAGGCCTCGTAGCCCGCCAGGATGCGCGCGCCTTCGTCGGTGAGAACGCGAATGACGACGTCGGCCACCTCGGGAAACGGAGCAGCGGCGGCCGGAACCGAAGCCGGAGACTTGGCCTCATAGGCCAACGTGGCGTTGGTCGTGGGAAACACCTGGCGCAGGCCGCTCGCGAGCGACGTGTCGCGCACGTAAAGCCGCACGCCGAAATCGACGACATTCTCGGCAATCACACTGTTGATGGTCGGGTATCGCACCTCGGCGGCCGAGCCAACCGTCGCGGTGTTGCGTCCCGGCGCGTAGGGGGAATTCGTTGCCGGAAAGTCGAAGCCGGCGGTCAGCGTGTTCGCCGGTGTCACCTCGCTTCGATGCAGCAGGTAGCGCCGATCCGTGCTGCGCGCCTCGTTGCCCGAGGTGGCCCGCCGCACAATCTGGTACGAGACCGCCACCGGGGCCGAGGCGGTCGCCAAGCTGGCATTCGAGCCGCGCTTGGTGGTGAAGAAGCGGAGCCACGTGCCGGCGACGCCAAAACGCGCGTCTGCCAGCGCGCCGATGGCAATGCCCTGCAGCGAGCCACCAGCGTTGTTCGGCTTGATGGCCGAGGCGGTCGTGCCCGTCGTATTCCAGAGGCCGGTGTTGTTCGTGTTGGCCAGCACATTGGCGGCGAGCCAGGTCTTGCCGTCGTCGTGATAGAGCGCGGACTGCAGATCCAAGGTGAGCTGTTCGATGATGAACCGCCCCTGCCCCTCGGCGGACGCGGTGCCGGAGGTGCGGGACCAGAATCCGGACACATTGCTCACCACGATCACGATGAATCCGGCGACCACGACGGTGATGGTGGTGGCGACCAACACCTCGACCAGGGTGAAGCCGCGCGCCCCGAAAAACGAGCGCGCCCGGCGTCGGAGCGGTGGTGGACGCAATGTCATCGGGTGATTGATCCCGCGAAGAACAGCACCTGTTTCTTGCTGTGGTCGAAGCGGACGGTGGCGTTGGGATTGCTGCCCACCTGCACCGCAGTCGTGGCCGTGTCGGCAAAAAACGCCGGCCACCGCACGCGCGCGGAGTAGGCAATCATCGGCGCACTCGCGTCGGGAACTGTCGTCGCGGTGGTGCCGTCCGTTGCGGTCGTGGTGCTCGACTTCGGTGAAATGGCTTCGTTGCGAATCAGCGCCACTTCGAAGAATTTCTCGCCATCCCAGTTGCGGCGCGTGGTCGGATTCAACCAGATCGCATCGCCATAGACGCCGACTTTCGAACCGTCGCGATTCGCAAAGAGCAGCTGCGGATCGCGCGTGAGATCATAATCGATCCGGGCATCGAGGTCGGTGATGTCATGGCCCCGGCTGTTCGACGCCTTGAGGAGGGCCAGCACGTCCGCGTAAGGCATGGACTGGAGGCGGGTCCGAACGGCCTCGGCCACGCGGGCGGCGGCTTCGGCGTCGGAGGACGCCGCGACGGAACGCGCGACGGGCGCGAACAGTCCGACAACCGACACCATGCCGATGGCGAAGATGGCCACGGCCACCACCACCTCAATCAGGCTGAAGCCGGACGAAGATGAAGCGGTTCGGACGGACTGACAGGTTCGGCGCATGATCAAAAGCTGTTGGCGTCGTTCGCAAATGTGACCCCGCCCGACGGACGAATGAGCAGTCCACGCACGGCGCCCGCGTTGTTGAACTGCGGTACGTTGTTCGAAAGGACGGCCGTCGCCACCAGCAGACGCGCGTACGCCTGTGTGCCCATCTGCTGGATGGAGCCATCCGCATTGAACTGGAGAAAGTAGGCGGTGCTGTTGCCAAAGGGGGTGCCCGCGGCCTGGCCGGGATTGAAGGGATTGCCGAGCGTGGAAAGCAGCGGGGGATTCGTGGGCCAGGTCACCCCGGCCGCGAGCAGACCGGCGGTCGAGGTGGGCACGACATAGATTCCACGCGGCAGGACGACCGCCGCACCGACGGGCACCCAGGTATTCGAACCCTGTGGCTCCGCCCGAAAGACTTGGAGCAGGCGCAGGAATTTCTCCGCGTCGCCGGCGGGCGGGCGCGTCGCATAGACCATCAACCGGGTTTCGGTCTGCCCCACCGCCGCCTGGGCCCGGGCCGTGCTGACCAACGCAGCCAGAGTCGTCTGTCCCGTGGCGAGGGAATTGCCGCCGGTGTCGGTCAGGGCACGTCCGAGACCGACCGCAACCAGCGCGATGATGCCGATGACGACCATCAGCTCGATCAGGGTGAACGCCGAACGAAAGGAAGGGAGCCGTATCATCGCCAGCTCATGATCAGATCATTTTCGGTCGTGGCGCCCGGCGGCGCACAATAAAACAACACGCCGGCGTGAGTGCCACCGACGGTGCCGGTGGTGACGACCGTCGTGGGACGGATCGTGGTGGTGCCGCCGGCGACGGTCACCGGCGGAAAACCACCCTGCGAGTCGCGCCCGTTGATCACACCGTCGAGATTGGAATCCGTGACCACGGCGATCGAGACATTGTAGAATGCGTCGCGGATGAAGTTGAGCTGGGCGTTCGTATTGCGGCCCGCGGTTACGTCGGCCGCGGTGACAAAGTCCGAATCGCTGAACGACATGAACCGAATCCGGCGGGTGTTCTGACCAATGGCGGGAGTCGGGTTGCCGGTGGTTGCACCCGCGAGTGCTGAACCATCGCGTCGAACGCCCACGAGGATGTCGTGAAACAGGTGGTTGCCCGAGGCCTGGGTTGTCGCTCCCTGGTTGACCAGCTTCTGCGCGGCGTTCGTGAACAGCTGCGGGTACGAGCCGTACTCCTGCCGAAACTGCTCGAACGCGGCGGACCACTGCGAAAACTGGGCGCGGGTCTTGGCGCGATTGGCGGCGTTGCGCGCGCCGCCCACGGTGGGAACCAGGATGGCGGCGAGAATGCCGATAACCGCGATCACCGTCAGCAGTTCGATCAGCGTGAAGCCCGCGCTCCATCCTGGTCGGCGGGCCTTCGCGGGGTAACGTTCAAGGGGTCGCATAGATATTGTCAGCATTGGTTCCGGTGGTCTGGGTCGTGCCGGTAAACAAACCCGTCGCAACCGCCGGCGCGGTATGTTGCCCGTCCGGACCGACGGAATACAGCACATAGGCCGGAGCGCGCCAGGTGTTCACCGGCGGACGCCCGGGCGTCGGAGCCGGCTTGTAATAATACATGTACCGGTTGCCCCACGGATCGAGGAGACAGTTGGCGACCACCTGCTTGATCGGCGGACTGCCTTGCGGTACCGCGAAAGTCGCGGTCGTCGCGGTCGTCAGCGGAATCTCAAGCACGAACTTCGACACTTCGATCAGCGTCGGGCCGTTGATCCGGGTGGCAAAACTCGTCGGCCCATAAACCCCAATCAGCGCATTGAGCAGCAGCGCCTGCGCCTGAGCCGTCCCGATCGCTCCGCCCACAATCGGCGTCGCCTGCGCGGCGTTCCCAGTCTGGGGGTAGTCGCCATAGTGACGCTTGTAGTTTTCCAACGCCTGCGTGAGCGCCGCGATCTCGGCGCGAGCCCGCGCGATGGCCGCGCGTTGCTTGACACCCCGAATTGCTCCCACGGACAGCGTGAAAAGAATGGCAATGACCGCGATGACCGTCAGCAACTCGAGCAGCGTAAAACCCGCTCCGCCCGATTGACGGCGGACGCGCGGGAGGTGGCAACTGCAGCGGACATGCGCGGGCAGCATAGTCGACAGGACGCGAGTGATGCGGGAACGTTACAGGGGCAGCAACGGGAAAAAGGCCGGTGCGCATACCCAAAACGAAAAGCGCACCGCCGGTGGGGCGATGCGCTTGGTTTGGAGGGAAACCGCACCCTCTTTATACCAATCGCTGCTTGCTTTTGGACTTCTGGCTCGCTCGTAGCCACGACTAAAGTCCAAAGGCAAAGAGCGATTGGTATTAAGATCACCCGCGAATCACGCAAATGAACGCGAATTTCAGAGGTAAAATCCAAGCCCCCGGCAGGAGGCTTGGTTCATTCCCCTCATTCGCGTCCTTTCGCGTGATTCGCGGGCAACCGATTGGTCTCGAACTCAGTCCTCGGCCTGCAGGGCTGCCACGACGCTGAAGTCTTCCAGCGTGGTGGTGTCACCCTTCACTTCGCCGCCAGCGGCAATCTCCTTGAGGATGCGGCGCATGATTTTTCCGCTGCGGGTCTTGGGCAGACCGGCCGCGAAACGAATCGTGTCGGGCTTGGCGAGCGAACCGATTTCCTTGCCGACGTGGGCGCGGAGCTGCTCCTTGAGTTCGTCACTCGCGACCTGGCCCTGCTTCAGGGTCACGAAGACGCAGAGCGACTGGCCCTTGAGCTCGTCCGGGCGGCCGACGGCCGCGGCTTCCGCCACGGCCGGATGCGACACCAGCGCGCTCTCGATCTCGGCGGTGCCGATCCGATGACCGGAGACGTTGAGGACGTCATCGATCCGGCCGACGATCCAGAAGTAGCCGTCCTTGTCCTGGCGGGCACCGTCGCCCGTGAAGTAAACGCCGGGCTTGCCGGGGAACTCGCTGAAGTACTGGCGTTGATAGCGCTCGTCGTCGCCCCAGAGGGTGCGGAGCATCGAGGGCCAGGGCTGCATGATGACGAGTTTGCCGCCGGTGTTGCGCGGCACCTCGTTGCACTTGTCGTCCACCACCTTGGCGACCACGCCAAAGAAGGGACGCGTGCCGGAGCCGGGAGTCGTGGCCGTGACGCCGGGCAGCGGCGAAATCATGATCGAGCCTGTTTCGGTCTGCCACCACGTGTCCACGATCGGACAGCGTTTCTTGCCGATCATCGTGTGGTACCACATCCACGCCTCGGGATTGATCGGCTCGCCGACCGAACCGAGGAGGCGCAATGAGTCGAGGCGGTGACGAAGCACGTAGTTGTCACCCCAGCGCATGAACGCGCGAATCGCGGTCGGTGCCGTGTAGAGAATCGTCAGCCCGTGACGATCGATCATCTGCCAGAAGCGATCGGGCTCGGGCTGGTTCGGCGCGCCTTCGTAGATGAACACCGTCGAGCCGTTCGAAAGCAGGCCGTACACGACATAGCTGTGTCCGGTGATCCAGCCGATGTCGGCGGAGCAGAAGTAGCGATCGGTCTCCTTGAGATCGAAGACGTAGTGCGAGCTCAGCTTGGCACCGAGCAGATAGCCGGCACTGGTGTGCAGCACGCCCTTCGGCTTGCCGGTGGAACCGCTTGTATAGAGGATGAAGAGCGGGTGCTCGGAATCAAAGGCCTTCGCCTTGTGGGAATTCGGCGCGCCGTCCCAGGCTTCCTTCCACCACACATCGCGACCTTCGCGCATGTTCACCGTGTTGCCGCAGCGTTTCACGACGATGACGGTCTGGACCGTCGGGGTGTTTTCGACCGCCTTGTCGACGTTCGCCTTGAGCTCAATCACCTTGCCGCGCCGCCAGCCGCCGTCGGCCGTGATCACGAGCTTCGCCTTGCAATCATTGATGCGGTCCTTGATCGCCTCGGCGGAGAAGCCGCCGAAGATGACGGTGTGAATCGCGCCGACGCGGGCGCAGGCCAGCATGGCAATCACAGCCTCGGGAATCATCGGCAGGTAAATGGCGACGCGATCGCCGGCCCCGACGCCCATGTTCTCGAAAATATGCGCGAGGCGGCACACATGAAAGTGCAGCTGTTTATAGGTGATCGTGCGGACATCACCCGGCTCGCCCTCGAAAATCAGCGCGGCCTTGTTTTCCCGGTGAGTGCCAAGGTGGCGGTCGAGACAGTTCTCGGAAACGTTCAGCTTGCCGCCGAGAAACCACTTCGCGTGGGGCGGATTCCAATCGAGGACCTTCTTGTATGGCTTGCGCCACACGAGGTGTTCCTTGGCCTGTCGGTCCCAGAACTTTTCTGGGGAGTTGACAGATTCGGCATAGAGCCTTTTGTAAGCCGCATCACTCCCAAGATTGGCTTGGGCTTTGAACTCGGCCGAAGGCCTGAATTTCCGGTGTTCCCGGGATACTGAGGTAATCGTCTGATCTGCCACGTGCGTGTCGGATTGTAGGGTTAAAGGACGCAAATTCGCGGTTCTTATCCTGTCCAGAGTTTCAAGCGTCAAGCACAGGGACGTGCCCTGCCAAACCTCACTGTATGGAAAAGAAAATCGTGTCCGCTGCGGCGGAACCTTCCGCTGTCACGGCCACCGAGCCGATGGCACCCACTTCCGCTCCGGCGGACACTAGCGCGCCTGCCCCCGCGCCCGTTGAAAACACCATCCGCGTCGAAGGCATTCTCGACATCGACCTGCAGCGCGGCGGCAACGGGCAGCTGGTTGACATCGGTCGCGGCGGCAAACGCCGGCCCACCGATCCCTTCGTGCCGAAGGAACTGATTCGCCGTTTCAAGATGCGCACCGGCTCCATGATTGGCGGCACGGCGTTCCCGCCCGACGGCCGCTTCCCCAACCCGAAGATGCGTTTCATCGAAACGATCGACGGCGTCCCGCTCGAGGACCGGCGCGCGAAGTTCGAATTCACGACGCTGACGACGATCTCGCCGAATCAACATCTGAAGATGGAATTGAAGGACGGACGCCTGACGACCCGCGCGGTCGATCTTTTCTGTCCGATCGGCAAAGGCACGCGCGGTCTCATTGTGGCGCCGCCCCGCACCGGCAAGACGACCCTGTTGCGCGACATGGCGCTGGGCGTTTTGGAAAACAATCCGGAGTGTCACGTGATGATTCTCCTCGTGGACGAGCGGCCCGAGGAAGTGACCGATTTCAAGCGCAGTGTTCCTGCCGCGGAAATCTGGGCCTCATCGAACGACGAGCAAATCGAGAACCACATTCGCATCGCAGATCTGTGCATCGAGCGGGCGAAGCGTCTGGTTGAGACCGGCCGCGATGTCGTCCTGTTCGTCGATTCGATCACCCGGTTGTCCCGCGCGCACAATACGGCGCGCAACTCGGGCCGGACCGGCTCCGGCGGTCTCGATGTCCGGGCGTTGGAAAAGCCCCGCCAGCTCTTCGCCACCGCGCGCAAGACCGAAGAAGGCGGCTCGCTCACGATCATCGCCAGCGTGCTGGTGGAAACCGGCAGTCGCATGGACGACGTGATCTTCCAGGAATTCAAGGGCACGGGTAACATGGAGCTCGTCCTGGATCGCAAGTGCGCCGAGATGCGCCTCTGGCCCGCGATCAACGTGGCCGCCAGCGGCACCCGCAAGGAGGAGTTGCTGCTCGATGCCAAGACGCTCGAGGGGATCCACTTCTTCCGTCGCGCCTTGGTGCAGCAGAAGATCGAGGAAGCCACCGACACCATGATCGCCCGGCTCTCCAAGACCAAAACCAACGCCGAATTCCTCAAGCTGATTGCGCGGTAGCGCTTTGCCAGTCGAGGAGACGAGGGGGCGATAAGCCGACAAGCCAAACGCGCCTCACGTCACCTTGAAAAGGCCGAGAAAAATGAGTCTTGAGGGCAAAGTCGGCCGAACCGGCTCTTCGATTTCTCGCCCCTTCGACTCCTCGACCCGTTAAAATCCCCTTGCTCCTCCCCTGAATCTCCTGAGATTCATTCGTTTCCTTCGCGTCAGCCGTACGTCCTATAGACACCAGCCAACCACCGCATGCATAGTTTTTCCGAGCAATGTCTCGACATGGCCCGCTCGATGTTGGGCCATAACCTCGACTCCATCCAACCCGACGGCACCATTCTTCCCGCAAACGGGGAAGAGTCGCGCCCGGATGAGCCCGGCCACGTCGCCTTTGCTCTCGGAGAATTCTATCGTGCCACCGGCGAGACCACGCTCAAGGGCCACGACCTGATCGATCTGGCCGCCCGCTGCATCACCGCGCAGATGTTCACGGAGCCGGCCGCAGAAAATGGCCTCGCTTACGCCGCGTTGGGCCTGCTCGCGTTTGGTCCCTCCAAGGAACGCAATCCCGTCTGGGAGCGCCTCGTCGAGGAGACACAGGTCCGCATCGACAAGTCCCTGCTCCATCGCAGCGACTACGACAATCACTGGCAGGCCTTCAATATCGCGAAGGCAGTCGCCCGTTTCAGTCTCGGTCTTTCCAAGAAGGACGAGACCTCCCGCTTGATCGAGCGCATGTGTGATCGCGTCAACCAGACCAGCTCGGCTGGTTTCTTCGACGACTCCACCACGGGGCTCGGCGGAAATTTCAATCTGTACGGCGTGATGACCTTCGTGTTCGTCCGCTCGGCGCTGCAGCTGCACGCGAACAGCGGCGTCCGCGATCGCAAGCTCCCCACCCTCCGCACCTACGCCGAGAAGTACATCAAGATGATGCCGGACTTGGTGCGGCACGATGGTCTCGGCTGGGCGTTCGGCCGCGCGGCCGGCGCCTACGGTCAGATGCATCCGATCAGCCTCATCCTGCAGGGCCTGCGTGACGGCTGGATTCCCGACGATCAGAAGGTCAAGTATTACGACATCCTGCGCCGGCTGTTCATGTTCTTCTACGAGACCTATCTCGACCAGGAACACGGCTTCCTCGATTTGCGCGACGACGAGCGCACGGCCTACTCGCACCACACGACCCGCATGGCGAATTTCGATGCGGCGCGTTATCTCTCGCAGTGGTCGCGTCTCGCCAAGGCCGTGCAAATGCCGTCCGGCGCCCCGAAGACCGAGCCGACGAAGACGTCGGGCCGCTTCGTGATTTTCGACAAATCGAATCGCAAGGAACAAGGCCTCTTCCTGTATCGTGATGCCGAGTCCGGCATTCACCTGCAGGTGCCGCTCGTCAGCGCCGGTTCGAAGCTGACCAGCGACTCCCTCGCCTTCCCCCATTGCCCCGGCATTTTTGACTGGCCGAACAATGTCTACGCTCCGGTCATGCTGCCCGAGCTGACCTTCGGCGAACAGGTCACGCTGCCGTCCTTCTACGGGAAGAACTGCGTCACCGGTCTCGGTCTGCGCAATAGCTTCTACTTCCGCTACGATCAGCCCGAGCTGATCAACTTGAAGGAAGAGTTCGTCAAGGGACTCGGCAGCGTGAAGGTCCAATGGACGTTTTCGGGCAACAAGATTGGCTGCGAGTTCGCCTACACGGTGAAGCAGCAGGTCACGCTCGACAAATTCCGCTACTGTCTCGCGATCGCGGCGCCGCACTCGAAGTACCATGTCACCGGCGCCCTCGCGCTCGGCGCGCAAGGTCACCGGTGCAGCGTGGCCAAGGACGACTTCCAGGCGACGTGGCGCGAAACCGAAGTGGTCAGCGCCGATCCGACCTTCCGCACCAACTACGGCAAGATTCATTATCTGCAGTATCTCGTGCGCGATCACCCGCTGATCATGCGGCCGGGCCATGTTTACCGCCTCGCGGTGAACTTCGAACCCGACGTCACGCACTTGGACGCATAGTCCGAGGTGGCGAGCAGCGGGCAGTGTGCAGCGAGCATCGTCGGACTCGATTTCACTTTCAGCTCAAGGCGCGGTTCATATCGCGCCTTTTTTGCGCCCGTTTTCTACTCGCTACCCACTACCCGCTGCTCGCTACTTTTCCGCCATGCTCTCCCGCCGCATCATTCCCTGCCTGGACGTCAACGCCGGCCGCGTGGTCAAGGGCGTGAAGTTTCAGGAACTGCGTGACGCCGGTGATCCGGTGCAGTGCGCGAAAGCGTACGATGCGCAGGGTGCCGACGAACTCGTCTTTCTCGACATCACCGCCTCGAGCGACAATCGCGGCATCATGCACGACGTCGTGGCGGCCACCGCCGAGCAGTGCTTCATGCCGCTCACGGTCGGAGGCGGCCTGCGGACGGTCGCCGACATCGAGGCGATGCTGAAAAGCGGTGCGGACAAGGTCTCGCTCAACACCGCCGCCATCAAGGATCCGAATCTTATCCGCGCGGCCTCCGATCGTTTTGGCGCGCAGTGCATCGTGGTCGCGATCGATGCGAAACGCGAACCCGACGGCAAGTCCTGGCGCGTCTACACCCACGGCGGGCGCAACGCCACCGCGCTCGACGCCGTGCAGTGGGCCGAGCAGGCGGTGGCATGGGGGGCCGGTGAAATTCTGCTCACGAGCATGGACGCCGACGGCACCCAGGCCGGCTACGATTGTCCGCTGACCCGGGCCGTGAGCGACGCGGTTTCAGTGCCCGTCATTGCCAGCGGCGGCGCGGGCACGCTGCAGCATTTTTCGGACGTGCTCGAATCCGGCCACGCCAGCGCGGTCCTGGCGGCGAGTCTGTTTCACTTCGGCACGCTCACCATTCCCCAGGTCAAAGGCTTCCTCTTCGATCACGGCGTGCCGGTGCGGCGGTAAGTGATCCAGGGAATGCAGGCGAGGCGCCGTTGAACCGCGCCCGCTATGGAGATGATTGGTCTGCTTCGAGCAGGAAATTCGGCCTCGTCGCCGCCCTGTTACTCGCTTGGATGGAGCGCATGCCCCTACGTCGACTGGTTGCCCTGATCGTCTTCGTCGTCTGCAGCGGTGGCGCCGCCGCTCTCCTTGGTGCTCCGGCCGCTCGGCCGAACATCCTGTTCGTCCTGTCCGACGATCACAGCTATCCCTTTCTCAGTTGCTACGGCGACACGAACGTCCGGACACCGACGCTCGATCGGCTGGCCGCGGAGGGCATGAAGTTCCATCGCTTCTTCACCGTCGCGCCGCAGTGCGTGCCGTCGCGCGCCGGTTATCTCACCGGCCGTTCGGCGGTCGCGGCCCGCATGACGCGCTTCTCTTCACCGCTACCGCGCGACGAGATCACGTTTCCCGAATTGCTGCGGGAGAAAGCCGGTTACTTCACCGGCATATGCGGGCGAACCTATCACCTCGACGGCTCCGCGCGCAACGCGAGCACGGCCATCGGCAAATTTGTGGAGGAACAAGGCCTGCGCACGTTCGCGCAACGCGTTGACTACCTCCGGCAAGGTTCCGACACCGAGGCCATCGCCCAGATGCGCGAGTTTCTGGATCAGAAGCCGCGGGAGAAACCGTTTTGCCTCTGGCTGAATTTCAGCGACCCGCACCATCCGTGGACGCCGCCCGCCTCCGATCGCCCGGATCCGGCCTCGCTCAAACTTCCCCCCCACTGGCCGGACGTTCCCGGATTGCGCGAACAGCTCGCCGACTACTGCGGCGAGGTGAATCGCGTCGATCGCAGCATGAAGCTCGTGCTCGATCTCCTTGCTGAGCGCGGCTTCGCCGACAACACGCTCGTCGTGTTTGCCGGCGACAACGGCGCCGCGCTCCCGCACGGCAAGGGCTCGCTCTACGATCCGGGCGCCAATGTTCCCCTCGTGATCCGCTGGCCGGGCGTGATCCGACCTGGCGGAGAATCTGCGACCTTACTCAGCGGCGAGGACATCGCGCCCACCCTGCTGGCGGCGGCCGGCCTCGCCCCCGGACCGAAGATGAGTGGTGTGAATTTCATCGGGCTGCTGAAAGGCGAAGCGTACACGCCCCGGAAGCACGTCTTTGTCGAACGCGGGCCGCACGGTACCGCTCCCGTGACGGCGGCCATGCGCAGCAGCGGCTACGATCTTTCCCGGAGCGTGCGCAGCGATCGCTACAAATTCATCTACAACTGCACGCCGTGGATTCCGTACAGCCCGGTGGATTCCGCCGGCGGCGCTGGGTGGCGCGACATGACCGCCGCCAACGACCAGGGCAAACTCAGCGCCGGCCTGCGCGCGACCTATTTTTCCTCTCCGCGCCCGGTGTACGAGCTGTACGACCTGCAAGCGGACCCGTCCGAGCTGAACAATCTGAGCGGCGACGCGAAGCTCGCCACCGTCGAACAGGAACTCCGACACGCGCTCGCCGAAAAGATGATCCTCGATTTCGACTACCTGCCGCTGCCGGCGCTGGGCGATGAATCCGCCCCGGCTGGCAAAGCCGGCAAGGGCAAAGGCAAGAAGGCCAAATAGCCCGTCTCCCCATGACATCGTGCCACCGCTGGTTCATCGTCCTGCTCGCTGCCGCCTCCGGTTTGGGCGCGCAGGACAACGGGATTCCCACCGACGCCGCCGCCCGCAACGCCCGGATCAAGTGGGTCAACGCCGCGAAACCCGACACGCTGCCGGCCGGGGTGACGCACCATGCGTTTCCCAGCAAGGCACTCGGGCGCGAGGTTGGTTACTGTATCTATCTGCCGCCCGGATACGCGGCGGAGTCGTCGCGCCGCTATCCCGTGATCTACAATTTGCACGGCGCGGGCGGCAATGAGCTGCACAGTTTTTCCTCCGCGCGCGCCCTGCACGATGGCATCGTATCCGGACGCTGGGCACCGATGATTCTCGTCCTGCCCAACGGCGGCAGCCACACGTTCTACAAGGATTCGGGCGACGACAAACTCCCGGCTGAAACGCTCATCATCCGCGATCTCATTCCCCACATCGACGCGACCTATCGTACGATCGCGTCGCGTGCCGGCCGGGCCATCGAGGGTTTTTCCATGGGCGGCCGCGGTGCGACCCGGCTGGCCATGAAGTATCCCGAACTCTTTTGTTCGTTGCACAACCAGGCCGGGAACGTGCTGCATCTCGCGGAACTCTACGATCCGTCGAAGCCCGGCGAGTACCCCAACAACTATCTCGGCCCGGACCGCGCGCGCTACCTCGAGAACGATGTGTTTCTCCTCCTGCAGAAAAACGCGGCGGCCATCAAGGCCGGCTTGCGCATCGCCATCACCTGCGGCACGCGCGACGACGGTCACCTCAAAACCGTCCGTGAGTATCACGCCGCACTGCTCGCCGCCGGCATCGATCACACCTACCTCGAGGTCGAGGGCCTCGCGCACGAACACGACAAACTCGTGACCATGTACCGCACCACGTGGTTCGACTACCACGCGGAGTCGTTTCGACGCGCCGCACCGCGTTAGACAGTTATTCCCGTCTTCAATTCCCCCTGCCCCATGAATCGCTTCTTCCGCCAGCTCAGCCTCCTCGCCGCGGCCAGCCTCGCCCTCGTCGCTGGCGCGGCGGTGCAATCGGATATCGAATATGGTCAGGCGGCGGGCGAGAGCCTGCGGCTCGATGCCTCGATTCCCGCCGGCAACGGCCCGTTTGCCGCGGTTATTCTCGTTCACGGCGGTGGCTGGACGGGCGGCGACAAATCCGGCGGTCCGCGCAAGGGTTACATGGCGCCGATGCATGAACCGCTCGAGCAAGCCGGCCTCGCCTGGTTCTCGATCAACTACCGGCTGGCGCCAAAGCATCCGTTTCCCGCCTGTATCGACGATGTCATGACGGCGATCCGCTGGGTCAAGGCCCACGCGACCGAGTACCGGATCGATCCCAGCCGCATCGCCCTCGCCGGCGAGTCCGCCGGCGGTCACCTGGTCGCCCTTGCCGCCATCCGCGCGGACGCGGACACCCGGGTCGCGGCCATCGTGCCGTTCTACGGTCGTTTCGATTTGATCGACGATCTCGCTCCCGGTGCCGCGCTGCGCTCGAACTATGTGGCGTTGTTCGGCCGCAAGACGTTGGACGCCGCCGCGCGAGCCGCGATGCACACCGCGTCCCCACTCCATCAGGTGCGCGCCGGGCTGCCTCCGTTCCTCCTGGTGCACGGCACCGGCGACACCACCGTGCCTTACCAGCAGTCGATTCTGCTCCAGGCAAAGCTGCGCGAGAATCACGTCCCGTGCGACCTCATCCCAATCAAGGGCGGCGTGCACGGGATGATTTCGTGGGACACCGTCGCTCCGGATTACAAACACCAGGTCACGGCCTGGCTCGTTCGTACTCTCGCCCGCAACCCCGCCGTCCCCGCGACGGCACGTTGAATCCCGCTCCTTCCATTGCCGACTCCGTACCCCATCATGAAAAACCTGCTCACGCTCGCGTTCCTTGCGTTGCTCACTGCCGTCACGCTCCGCGCCGCCCAGCCGCTCGCTGGCTCGCGCCCCAACATCATTTTCATCCTCACCGACGATCAGGGCTACGGCGACATCTCGGCGCACGGTAATCCCATTCTCAAGACACCGAACCTGGATCGCCTGCATCGCGAGGGCGTGCGCTTCATCGATTTTCACGTCAGTCCCACCTGTGCGCCCACCCGCTCCGCCCTCCTCACCGGCCGGCACGAGTTCAAGAACGGCATCACGCACACCATCCTCGAGCGCGAGCGGTTGAATCCGCAGTCCGCGACCCTGGCCGAAGCCCTGAAGTCAGCCGGCTATCACACCGGCATCTTCGGCAAATGGCATCTGGGCGACGAACCGGCGTACTGGCCCAACCGCCGCGGTTTCGACGAGATGTTCATCCACGGTGCCGGCGGCATCGGCCAGACGTATCCAGGATCCTGTGGCGACGCGCCGGGCAACACTTACTTCGATCCTGCAATCCTGCACAACGGCCGGTTCGTCCGGACCAAGGGTTATTGCACCGATGTGTTCTTCGACCGGGCCATGGCGTGGATCGGCGAACAGAAAAGCGGTGCACCTTTTCTCGCCTGGATCGCGACCAACGCCCCCCACGCCCCGCTCCAGGTCCGGCCCGAGGACGAAGCCCGCTACACGGGCAAGGTGCCTGACGCCGCCACCGCCAAATATTTCGGCATGGTGGCCAACATCGACGACAATGTCGGACGCCTACTTGCCCGTCTCAAGGAGCTCGGCCTCGAACAGAACACCCTCGTGATTTTCATGAATGACAACGGCGGCACGGGCGGCACCGCCGTGTTCAACGCCGGCATGCGCGGCAGGAAGGGCAGCCCGTGGCTCGGTGGCACGCGCGCCGCCTCGTTCTGGCGCTGGCCGGGCCGCATCGCTCCGGCGGACGTGACGGCCCTCGCCGCCCACATCGATTTCTTTCCGACGCTGGCCGAACTGGCCGGAGCCAAGCTCACCGACACCGCCCTTAAACAGATCGAAGGCCGCAGTCTCGTGCCATTGCTGGCCGCGCCAGCGAGCTCATGGCCCGATCGCGTGCTGATTTCGCATGTGGGCCGCTGGACGCCCGGGACCGCCCCGGACGATTGGAAATACCGGAACTGCAGCGTGCGCAACACCCGCTGGCACGCCGTATCCATCGACGGCGGACGCGAACCGCAGTGGCAGCTCTTCGATCTACAATCCGACTACGGCGAGACCAAGGACGTCGCGGCGGCGAATCCCACGGTCGTTACCGCACTTACTCGCAGCTTCGACCAGTGGTGGTCCGAGGCGCGTCCCTTGATGGTCAACGAAGGCGCCACGGGTCCGGCCATCAATCCATTCAAGGAATTGTATTGGCAGCAGTTCGGCGGCGGTCCGAGTGCCGACGATCTCAAGCAGATGGACCCCGCCCGTCGCCTTGAAGTCGGTGGCGGCACCAAAAAAGGCGGGAAGAAAGCGGCGAAGTAAGCCGTCGCAATTTCGCGGTGGCGGAGATGTTGAAAGGTGAAGGGTGAAAGCTGAAAGCCCCGAGAACGCCCCCTCTGAAAAAAATCAGTGGCAGCCTCAGGCCTGCCTGGGCTCTTTCAACTTTCACCCTGCACCGTTGAACTGCACTACGACTCCCCTTCCGTCCCCAACCGTCGAACTTCCGTTTCCCGTTCGGCAGAATCCGGACGCCGACCGTTCGGCCTGAGCGTTTAAGCTCGCCCCGCCAGCACGCCCACCACGCCGAGCACTCCGAACACCAGTGCGGCCAGACCGGCACGCCAAATCCAATGCGCGGCTCGCAGCTCCATGAAGTACCAGCCCAGCCCGCCGCACTTCACCCCGGCGGCGGCGAGAATGATCCACACGGCGTCGCGTCCGTGCAGCGCGCCGCGCGTCCAGAAGCTCCCGGTGGTAAGCATCACGAGTAACGCCCACGTCCACGCGTTGGTTTTCATGGGTCGATCAGCGCAGGAGATAGAGGATCGGATAGAGCAGCAGCCAGATGAGATCGCACAGATGCCAGAAGATCCCGCTGCTCTCCACGTCCTCGTGGCGGACGGCGTTGTACCGACCGCGCCGCAGACCCCAGACCATCACGAGCAGCACGACCAGCGCCGTCGCCACGTGAAGAAAATGAAATCCGGTCAGCAGCCAGTACAAGGTGAAGAAGGTGTCGGCGTGCAGCGTGTGGCCGTGGCCGATTTTCTCGGCGTACTCGAAGCCCTTGAGCACGAGAAAGCCCAGCGCTGCCAGCGCGGCCGCCGTCGTCCACCTTTCCGCTTGCCGCGCATCGTTCGCGCGCAGCCGGCTGATCCCATTCGCCATGCACCATCCACCGGTCAGCAGCACGAGCGTGTTGATCAGTCCGATGGTCTGATTCAGCGCTTCGCGCCCCCGGCGAAACACCTCCGGCTCGGCGGCGCCCTGCAGCATGAAGGCGACGAGCCCGATACCGAACGTGAACACTTCCAGCAGCACGATGAGCCAGATCAGCACGCCGCCGGGCGGCGTCGCGACCTGAAGGCGGCCGGCGTGGACGCTCTCATTCACGAGCACTGACCCGGGAGTCGAAGTCATGGGCAACATCGGCACGCGCGGCTTCAGCTCGCGATCATGCGGGCGAACAGCTGGCACAAGGCCCCGGTGAGATGCTCCGGCCGTGGCATGATGTCGAAACCCCGGCGGGAAAACATTTGCGGGAAGCACTCGCTCGCGCGTTTTTCGATCGCGAATGCATGCGTTGCGATGCCATGCAGAGCTCCGGTTTCGATCGCTTTCTTCACGTCATGCAGGCCGTACGCCCCCTCATAGCGATCGTAGTCACACGGCCGCCCGTCGGTGATGAGAATCACAATTTTCCGCTGCGCCGACTGCCGCTCGAGCAACTCCTGCGCGTGCCGCAGGGCGGGACCGATCCGCGTGTAACCGCAGGGCTCGATCGCGCCGAGTCGTGACCGCGCTTTCCGCCACGGCTCGTGAAAATCCTTGAGCGTCGCGAAGCGGCAGGAACGCCGGGTGTTGGATGAAAACGAAGCCACCGCAAACGAGGCAATCGAGTCGGTCAGCACCTCGCCGGCGCAGAACAGCGTGCTGGTGATCGTGTCGAGCACCCGCGCGTTCTCGAGCCAGGCATCGGTGGAGTAACTCTGATCCAGCAGGATGACCGCCGCGATATCGTGCAGATCCCGGTGGCGATCCACGTAGATAGCCTCCGGCGGGGTGTGTCCGGTGCGACGCTCCACCTCGGCATCGATCACCGCATCGAGATCGAATTCGGCTCCGGCGGGCTGCCTCCGCATCCGCTGCCAGTCGCTCACGACCGCGGCGAACTGACGCTTCAGGCGTTGAATCAGTCCACGATGACGCTGCTCCATCAATCGGGCCCAGGCGGGATCGCCGTCGGCCACCCGCTCGGGTTGCACGTGACACCAGTCGTGCCGGTAATCGCGCCGCTTGAAGTCCCATTCTGGATACGGCAGCCCGGTGCCCGGGCCCGCGTCCTTTACCTCGAGGGTCAGGCCATCGAGAATCAGATCGCTGCGGTAGATGGATCGCGGACGCTCGACCGAGCGCTGCACATGGCGCATGTCGAGCGACTCGAGCGCTTCGGCGTGCTCTTCCAGTTCGTCGTCATCGTCGGTCTTGCGGCTGAGCCCGTTAGCCTCCTCCAGCGTCTCCGCCTTCTCAAACGTGTGGATGGGCGTCTCCGCCCCGGGGCCGTCGCCGTCCGGCGCCAGCGTCACCTCGACGGCACTCTGCCCCTTGCCCTCAATCTCCGTGACCTTCTGATCGCTCTCACTGGACCTCGGCGCATCCAACAGCACCTCGCTGCCCGGAATCGTCGACGCATCGTCGCCCGCCTGCGGCTCGCCCAACTCCGCCCACAGACCCCGCGGCAAATCGGCTGCAAGCGACGACACCAGATATCCGAGGCCGGGAAACTCCGACGCGCAAGCGGCCACCCGTTCCGCCAACGCAATCCTCTCCCGATGCCATTGCCCGCGTACGGCAAGCGCCCCAATGATCGCCTTCACATCGTAGAAGGCGGCGTTGTGCTCCGGGCTTGACGCCGCGGCAAACTCGCGGGGCAGGAACAACCGGTTGCCCGTGCACAGCGTCAGGTTGTCGGTCTCGAACAGCGACAGCGGAGAGCCCGCGATCATCTGACCGAGCAGGAGCAGCCGTCCGCGTCGCTCCTTCAAGGTCGCGCGCACCGCCTCGCGTCGCCGTTGCGCCGGTCGCACCCGCACGCGGTGGTAAACCGCCTTGAGGCCGAGAAAGATATTTTCCTCCCAATCGAGCATGGGGGTGGCGTCAGCGGTCGCCGAAGAATCGCGATGAACAGCAGGGCGCGACCGCCACATCCGTCACCGATGATCGTTTCCGCTGGAGCGCAACCGGCGATTGCGCCCCGGCCTCACGGTCTTCGCTTCGATTCATGGCTAGATCGTGAGATCAATCACCTGGCGGATCGCCGCCCTCGCCTCGCCATCGTCGGTGAGGGGCTCGGCGATCGCGGTGAGGCAGGCCAGTCGCGGCGTCACTCCGGCGCAGATTAACTTGCCGGCGGCGACGACGAGGCGCGTCGAAGCCGACTCCAGCAGCGAGAGTTCGGTCAGATGCCGAATCTTGCGCGCGATCTGCACGAGCTGTTTCGCCGTCCCCGCCGGCACGCCCGACTCCTTGCTCACGATCGTGATCTCCTGCGCCTCCGTCGGGTAGTCAAAGTTGAGCGCGATGAAACGCTGCCGCGTCGACGGCTTCAATTCCCGCATGCTGCGTTGATAGCCGGGATTGTAGCTCACGATGAGCATGAACTCCGGCGGCGCGTGGATCGTCTCCCCGGTGCGGTCGAGAAACAACTCGCGTCGGTGATCGCTGAGCGAGTGGATGACCACAAGGGCATCGGCGCGCGCCTCGGCAATTTCATCGAGGTACAGGATCGCGCCTTCCCGCACCGCACGCGTCACCGGCCCGTCCGTCCAGCGCGTCTCGCCACCGACCAACAAATGCCGGCCGAGCAAATCGGTCGCCGAGGTGTCCTCGTTGCACGACACCGTGACCAGCGGGCGGCCGAGCGCCTGCGCCATGTGTTGAATGAAGCGGGTCTTCCCACAACCGGTCGGCCCCTTGACCATGAGCGGGAGTTGCGAGGTCAACGCGTGGCGCAGGATGTCGCACTCCTTGCCCACGGGCAGGTAGAAGACCGGAGCGGCGGGTTGCGGCACGCGCGCCCGCGCGGCGGCGCCTTCGGCGGGAACGTCCCGCGCGCTGCGAGAAACGGGATCGGCAGTGATCATACGGCTTGGTAGGCTGGGTTCTCCGCCGGATCGCTGCCGATGGCTTCGTCGGTGGGCTTGCCGTGACGGAAGAACGTCACGATGAAGCAACCGATGCCGACGGTGAAGAGGCCCGCGGCGAGCAGCATGCCGATGAAGTGCATTTCAATCTCCTTCTGCACCGCGAGGAAGTCCATGCCCATGCGGCGCTCGAGATTGACCTGCGTGATGCCGGCGACGGCGAGCGCGCAGGTCATGGCTACCATGCCGATGTTGGACGTCCAGAATGCCCAGTTGGCCAGCGCGGTGTCCCAGAGCTTTCTCCCCGTCATGAGCGGTAGCGCGTAGGCCATCATCGCGAGGACAATCATCGCGTACGCGCCCCAGAACGCCAGATGCCCGTGCATCGCAGTCACGAGCGTGCCGTGGGTGTACAGGTTGATCTGCGGCAGCGTGTGCGCCATGCCGAGGAAGCCCGCCCCGACAAACGACATGATGGCGCAGCCGAGCGTCCAAGTGAGAGCGATACGGTTCGGATGCTTGCGTCCGCCCTTCCGCGCCATCGCGAGCGCGTACATCGCCATCCCGAGGAAGGCCAGCGGCTCGAGCGCGGAGAAGATGCCGCCCACGATCAGCCAGTAGCGTGGCACGCCGATGTAGTAGTAGTGATGGCCCGTGCCGAGGATGCCCGAGACGAAGGTCAGACCGACGATCAGGTACAGCCACTTCTCCACCACTTCGCGATCCACGCCCGTCAGCTTGATCAGCAGGAAGCAGAGAATGCCGCCCATGATCAGCTCCCACACGCCCTCCACCCACAGATGCACGACCCACCAGCGGTAGAACGAGTCGGTCGTCTGGTTGTCAAAGGTGATCATGCCCGGCAGATACAGCAGCGCGGCCGACACGAGGCCCATGTAGAGGACGAGCGAGGTGGTCGTGTTGCGCTTCCCGCGCCACATCGTCATGCCGATGTTGAAAATGAACATCAGCACGTTCACGACGACGAGGTAGTCGAGCGGCCGCGGGATCTCGAGAAACTTGCGGCCTTCCCAGATGTTGAGATGATAGCAGACGACCGCCGTCACGCCGACGAGCAGCAGCGAAATCAGCTGGATGTAGGCGAGCTTCGGCGAATAAAGCTCACAGTCCGACTCCTCCGGAATGATGAAGTGCGCCGAGCCCATGAATCCGCAGAGCAGCCACACCACGAGCAGATTGGTGTGCGTGGCGCGCGCGGTGTTGAAGGGAATCCATTCATGCAGACCCTCCAGGCCGACGCGGGCGAAGCCCATCACGAAGCCGTAGACGATCTGCAGGGTGAGCAGCAGCAGCGCCGAGGCGAAGAACCAGTAGGCGATTTTTTGGGACTTGAATTTCATGGCTTCGGGGTGGCGCTGTAGAGGTAGTTGACGATTTCCGTGAGCTGCGCCTCGGAGACGACCGAGGGCACGAGGTCCGGCATCTTGGTGTCCGGTTTCGATTTCTGGGGATCGCGGATCCAGGCCGTGGTCTCCTCCCGGGTTCTGCGCTTCGACACTTCGTCGAGCGGCGGCGCGCCAATCAGCGCTCCCGCCGCCCCGCCTTCACCGGCGATGCTGTGGCACCCGATGCAGGCCGCAGTCGTGAAGATCGCCGGCACCGGTTTCGGCAGCAGCGTGCCGGGAGCCGTGGGCGTGGTGGCCTGCAACTTCTGCGCGAGCGGCGGCTTCGCCGGGAAGCCGTTGAGATCGACCTGGCCGCACCATTCGAGAAACGCGATCACGTCGTCGATCTGCGGCGGTTGAAAATGATACTGCACCATCTTCCGCTGGCCGGGAAACATGGCCTGCGGATCCTTGAGGAACACCTTCATCCAGTCCTTGCCCCGCCGGTCCACCACCTTGGTCAGCTCGGGCGCGTAGTAGGCGCCCTCGCCGAAGAGCGTGTGACAGCCCATGCAATTGTTGCTCTCCCAGATGTGTTTCCCGCGCTTCACGGCGTCCGTGATGTTGTGCGCCTTGGTCTGATTCGGCAGCTGCCGCATCGAGTCGTAGGTCAGCGCCAGAAACGCGATCGCGAAGACGCCGGTGCCGCCGAAGAAAAATGCCCGAGCCTGTGATTTGCTCAGCATGGGGAACCTCCGGGAGGAGTGGGTGCAGTAAAGCTCATAACTGCGCCATGCTAGCGACTTCGCCACATCGCGCCTTGATTCAAGTCAAGGCGCGCGGTGATTCTCACGTGCCCCGCGCATTCATTCACCACCCCATGATCTCACGCCGTCACTTCCTCGCCGGTCTTGGCACCGCCGCCGCCGCCACCTGGGTTCAACCGCTCCGCGCCGCGGATCCGAAAAAGGACACGATCGTCGGCCACGGCGCGCATCGCTACAAAGTGATCAAGGACTGGGTCGCGCCCGGCCAGGGCCGCCACCATCCGATTCTCAACTGTCACGAGATGGTGCAGGTGAAGGACGGACGCCTCTTCATGATCGGCGATCACTGGGACAATCAGATGCTGATCTTCAAACCGGATGGCACGATCCTCGACTCATGGGGCAGCGTGTGGCCGGGCGGACACGGTCTGACCCTGAGCCACGAGAACGGCGCGGAGTTTCTCTTCGTGACCGACTCCGGCCTGTGGAAATCAGGCAATGGCGGGTACCGTCAGACCGGTCGCGTGACCAAGATCGATCTATCGGGTCGCGAGATTTTCAGTCTCAGTCACCCGATGAGCGTCGGCGCCTACGAGCCGGCCATGATGTTCAATCCGACGGAGACGGCGATCGCACCGAACGGCGACATCTACGTCGTCGACGGCTACGGCTCGAACTACGTCCTGCGCTACGACCGCAACGGCAAGTTCATCGCCCGCTTCGGCGGCAAAGACGGCGTGCCGGAAACGGAGCGCCTGAACAACGCCCACGGCATCGCCATCGATCTCCGCCAGGGCGTGGACCGCGCCACGCTGCTTGTCACGTCGCGCGCCGATCTCTGCTTCCGCCGGTTCACGCTCGACGGAAAGTATCTCGAGACCCTGCCCGTGCCCGGCTGCATGGTGTGTCGTCCCGTCATCTCAGGCCAGGAACTCTATGCGGGCGTGTGCTGGTCCAAGGATCCCGTTGCGAGCAAACTCCCGGGCAATCCTTCGGGCTTCACCGTCATTCTCGATGCCAGCGGCAAGGTCATCAGCGCGCCGGGCGGAACCGCCCCTGTCTATCAGGACGGCAAACTGATCCCGTTGAACCGCGATCAGCCGGTGTTCGACCATGGTCACGACGTCTGCGTGCTGACCAACGGCGATCTGATCGTCTGCCAGTGGAACGCGTTTCAAACGTATCCGATCAAGCTCGAACGCATCGGCTGATTGCAGGGATGGCTCCGGGACCGCGACCGCCCCCGGTCGCATCCGAAAACGACACGAGTGCGATTGAAATTCACCGCTGCGACCGGGGGCGGTCGCGGTCCTCTCAACCCCCTCTCCTCCCGTGAAACGTTACCTCACCGCACTTCTGCTCCCGCTCGTCACCTCGACTCTTCTCGCCGCCGCCACCGCCGTTCGCCCCAACATCCTGCTCATCGTGGCCGACGATCTGGGCTACAACGACGTCGGTTTCCAGGGTGGGCGCGACATTCCCACGCCCCATCTCGATCGCCTCGCCGCGTCGGGCGCGCGCTGCACGAACGGCTACGTCTCCTATTCGGTGTGCAGCCCGTCGCGCGCCGGTTTCCTCACTGGTCGCTATCAGCAGCGCTTCGGCCACGAGTTCAACCCGAAGTGGGACGCCACCAGCACGACGCACGGCCTGCCGCTTTCCGAGTCGACGATCGCCGACGCCCTGCGCGCCGCGGGCTACACGACCGGCATGGTCGGCAAGTGGCATCAGGGAGCGCACCCGCAGTTCCACCCGAATCGGCGGGGTTTCGACGAGTTCTTCGGCTTTCTCGGCGGCGGCCATCGCTACTTTCCCGACTCGCACGTCGACGTCGAAATCGGCGCCGGAAAAAAAGCCGCCACGCACGCCGACGCCGAGCACGCCTCGCCGATGCTGCGCAACAGCACCGAACTCCCGGAGTCCGGCGAGTTGACGACCCGCCTCGGCGACGAGGCCGCAGGTTCGGTCACGCGGCACGCACGCGACGCCCGCCCGTGGTTCCTCTACCTGGCGTTCAACGCCCCGCACACGCCGCTGCAGGCGCGCGCGGATCTCCTGCAGAAATTCTCCGGGATTGCCGACGAGCGGCGCCGCACCTACGCGGCGATGGTGGCAACCGTGGATGAGTCCGTCGGCAAAGTGCTCGCCGCCCTCGACGCGACGGGACAGCGCGAACGCACGCTGGTTTTTTTCTTCTCCGACAACGGGGGCCCGATGACGAAGCGCAACGCCAACGCGTCGCTCAACACGCCCTTGCGCGGCCAGAAGGGCGACGTATTCGAAGGCGGCATACGGGTGCCGTTCGTCGTGTCCTGGCCGGGCCGCGTTCCGGCGGGCCTCACCTTCGAGGCGCCCGTCATCGCGCTCGATGTCATGCCCACGGCCCTCGCCGCGGCCGGTGCCACTCGCGAAGCGAAGCTGCCGCCCCTTGATGGCGTCGATCTGCTGCCATTTCTGAATGGCACGACCAGGGCGGTCCCGCACGCGCGTCTCTTCTGGCGCATGGACGGCGGCGAAGCGTTCGCCGTCCGCGAAGGCCGGTGGAAATGGCTGCGCACCTACGCGAACGCCCCGCAACTCTACGATCTCGCCGCCGATCCGGGCGAGTCGCGTGACCTCGCCGCGCAACGACCGGAGATTGCCCATCGCCTCGCAGCGGCGTCCGCCGAGTGGAACCGCGGCCTCGTGGCACCCGTGTGGACCAACAATCCCTTTGGCGGATTGATCAATCTGCCCGGCCCCGCCAAAGCCGCCGCGCCCTGATTGCGGGACCGCGACCGCCCCCGGTCGCAGCGGAAAAAACGATCGGCCTCACGCCATCTGCCGATGCGACCGGGGGCGGTCGCGGTGCCAGTCAACTCGTCCCGTTTCTTTCCCCCACTGCCGGCTTGTCGAAACGAGTTTTCGCTACAGGGTCGCGGCATGCGTCTCCTTGGCCACCCCTGCCTGGTCCTGCTTGCCCTCCTTGCCGCCACGTCCGCCGCGGCCGCGCCAGCCCCGCGTCCGAACATCGTGTTGATCATGGCCGACGACATGGGGTTCTCCGACATCGGTTGCTACGGGTCGGAAATCCCGACGCCCCATCTGGACGCCCTCGCGAAGAACGGGCTGCGCTTCGCCCAATTCTACAACACGGCCCGCTGCTCGCCCACGCGCGCGGCTCTTCTCACCGGACTCGATCCGCATGCCGCTGGCATGGGCACGCTCGCCGAGGATCCCGGCAAACGCGCGCCCGCCACCGCCGCGCCCGGGTACCAGGAGTTTCTCAACGATCGCTGCCTGACCATCGCCGAGGCGCTTCGCCCCTCCGGTTACCGCACGTACATGGCGGGCAAGTGGCATCTCGGCTACCACGGCCAGGAGAAGTGGCCGCTGCAACGCGGCTTCGATCGCTACTACGGCATCATCTCCGGCGCGACGAGTTACTTTCAGCCCAAGGATCCCCGCGGCCTCACGCTCGACAACACGCCGCTGCCGACTCCGACCGATCCTAATTATTACACCACCGACGCCTTCACCGATCACGCCGTGACGTTTGTGCGCGAGCACTCCGGCGACGCGCCGTTCTTTCTCTACCTCGCTTTCAACGCCCCGCACTGGCCGCTCCACGCGCGCCCGGCCGACATCGCGTTGTTCGATGGCAAGTATCGAAAAGGCTGGGACGCGTTGCGCGCCGAGCGCCACGCACGTCAGCTTGCGGCCGGTGTGCTCGATCGCACGGCCCCGCTCTCGCCGCGCGATGAGGGTGCCCGGGCCTGGGACGCACTCAAAGCCGATGAGCAAGCGCAGCTCGCCCACCGCATGGCCGTTTATGCGGCGCAGGTGCATCGCATGGATTGGAACATCGGCCGCCTGGTCGAGACGCTGCGCAGCGCCGGCAAGCTGGACAACACGCTGCTGATTTTTCTCTCGGACAACGGTGCATGCGCCGAACCGTACACCGATCTCGGCGGCGGTGACTCCTCCGCGATCAACGATCCCGCGGCCGCCGGCTCCGGTGGCCGACAAGCCGGCGGCAAGGGCGGCTCCTCGTATGGCACGGGCTGGGCCAACGCGTCCAACACCCCGTTCCGCCGCTACAAGTCCCGCCTCCACGAGGGCGGCATCTCCACGCCCCTCATCGTCCACTGGCCCGCGGGGCTGAAGACCGCGGCCGGCACGGTCACGCGCACGCCAGGCTACCTCACCGACATCATGCCGACCGCGCTCGACGTCAGTGGTGCCACGTATCCGAAGGCTCGTGACGGCAAGCCGCTCACCACGCTGGCCGGCCGCAGCCTCGCCCCGCTGCTGCGCGGAGCCGAGTTGCCCGCGGACCGCTGGCTCTTCTGGGAGCAGTATAACAACAAGGCCGTGCGTCACGGCGACTGGAAGGCCGTGCAACCCGCCGAGCCCGGCTCGCCCTGGGAACTCTACCATCTCGCGGTCGACCGCACGGAGCTTAACAACCTCGCCGCCGCCCAACCCGACCGCTTGCGCGACCTCACCGCCGCCTGGCAACGCTGGGCCGAAACGCACCAGGTGCTGCCGAAAACCCGCGCGCCGTGACGCGACGCTTTCCGAAGTGAATCGTCCGGACTACCGGAATTCCGGTAGTTTCGGGTCGTGGAACCGCGCTGATTTCCGCGCATGACCGTACGCCACGATGCGTACACCCGATCCTTCGCAGCTAGATTTTCCGATCGAAGACGACGGGTGGCCCCGCCTTTGTCTCACCCCTGTGACTAGAATCATGCGCAATCCGAGCCTTCACTGCGCATGACTTTCTACGCCCACACTGCCACCCGGCCCGACGGCACTCCGGACCCGAATCGCGAACACTGGCAGCGGCTGGACGATCACCTTCACAATGTATCCGCCGAAGCCGCTCGTTTTGCCGCGGCCTTCAACGCTGCTGATTGGGCCCGCCTCGCCGGCCTCTGGCACGACCTCGGAAAATATTCCGCGGAATTTCAGTCCTACCTCTGCGCCGCGGGCGGTGCCGACGCCCACTTGGAGGAACGGCCCGAAATTGCGGCCAAGGTCGACCATTCCACGGCCGGCTCCCAGCAGGCCGCCCGCGAACTGAAACTCTTTGGCCGGCTCCTGGCCTACTTGATTGCCGGACATCACGCTGGACTCCCCAACGGTCAGGACGCCACCACGGCATGCCTCGAGGAACGCTTGCGCAAAATCGTTCCCTCCTTCGCCGCTGCACCCGTCGATCTCTTTGCGCTCGCGGCAAACCCTCCCCGTCCGCCCGGTCACGCCCTCACGTCTGGCTATGCCCTCGGCTTTTTCCTGCGGCTGACATTCTCCGCTCTCGTCGATGCCGACTGGCTCGACACCGAAGCGTTCATGTCGCCGGGCAAGGCCACTACTCGCGCCCGGCAACCACAGCCGCCGCTCAGCGCCCTGCGCGATTGCCTCGACGCCCACCTCGCCCGCTTCGGTACGGCCGCGACTCCGGTACAAATAGCCCGCGCCGAGGTCCTCGCCGCGTGTCGCGCCGCTGCCGCTCAATCACCCGGCCTCTTCGCTCTCACCGTCCCAACCGGCGGAGGCAAAACGCTCTCCTCCCTCGCCTTCGCCCTCGATCACGCGCTGCGCCACGGCTTCGACCGCATCATCTACGTCCTGCCCTTCACCAGTATCATCGAGCAAAACGCCGCGGTCTTTCGCGAGGTCTTCGCTCCGCTCGGTGACGACCTTGTGGTCGAGCACCACTCCAATCTCGATCCCGACGCCGCCCATCTCACCGCCGCCTCCCGGCTCGCCACCGAAAACTGGGACGCCCGGCTCATTGTCACCACCAACGTCCAGTTCTTCGAATCCCTCCACGCCGCCAAACCCTCCGCCTGCCGCAAACTCCACCGCTTCACGCGCAGTGTCATCATCCTCGATGAGGCCCAGACGCTCCCACTCACGCTGCTTCAGCCCTGCCTGCGCGCCGTCCAGGAACTCGCCGCTCCCGGTCGCTACCTGACGTCCATTGTTCTCTGTACCGCCACCCAGCCGGCCGTCGAACAGCGTCCCGATTTCAAATCCGGCCTTAGCGATGTCCGCGAAATCATCCGCGACCGTGCGCAGCTCTTCTCGACGCTCCGGCGCGTGCGTGTCACCGACCTCGGTCGCACGCCGCTGCCCGACGCCGAACTGGCCGACCGGCTGGCCGAGCACCCGCAGGTACTCTGCATCGTCAATACCCGTCGCCACGCCGCCGAACTCTTTGCGCGTCTTCCGGCCGACGGCTCGCGCCGCCACCTGAGTGCGCTCATGTGTCCCGCCCACCGCAGCACCGTTCTCGGCGACCCGCGCAACCCCGCGCCCGGCACCCTCCGTCACGCGCTCAGGAACGATCTCCCCTGCCGCGTCGTGACGACCCAGCTCATCGAAGCGGGCGTCGACGTGGATTTCCCGGTCGTGTATCGCGCGCTCGCCGGGCTCGACTCCATCGCGCAAGCCGCCGGCCGCTGCAATCGCGAAGGTCGGCTACCCACGCTCGGAGACACGTTTGTTTTCACCCCGGAACCGCCGATCCCGCGGGGCTTCCTGCGCAAATCCGCCGACTCCGCCGCAGAGATTCTTCCGCTCCACACTGCCGACCCGCTTTGCCCTGCCGCCATCGAAGCCTTTTTCCGCCTCCACTACTGGAAAAACGAGGACCAGACCGACGCGAAACACATTCTCGACTGTTTCCCCTCGGGCTCAGCGAAGACCTGGCAGCCCGCCGACCTCTTCGGCTTCCGATTCAGAGACTGTGCCGAGCGCTTCCGCTTTATCGATTCCAACTACCAAGCCGTGCTCGTCCCCTACGGCGACCACGGCCGCGACCTCATCGAAGAACTCCGCGCCACCTACGATCCGGCGGAACAACGCAAACTCGCCCGCCGCCTCCAACGCTATGTCGTGCAACTCCCCGCACCCGTGACCCGCCTCCACCTCGGCCGCGGCCTCAGCCTGCTGCACGAGCGCTATCTCATCCTGGACGACTCTCACGCCTACTCGGACGACCTCGGTCTCCAACTCGTCACCGACCGTATCTACGACCCCGAGCAGCTGATCGTTTCCTGAATCCACACCACCCATGTCCTACGGCATCCGCCTCCACGTCACCGGCGACTACGCCTGCTTCACCCGCCCCGAGATGAAGGCCGAGCGCGTCTCCTACGACGTCATCACGCCCTCCGCCGCCCGCGGCCTGCTCGAAGCGATTTACTGGAAGCCCCAAATCCGCTGGGTCATCGAACGCCTCCATGTCCTCGCGCCGATCCAGTTCACGTCCGTCCGCCGCAACGAAGTCGCCTCCAAAATCCCGCTGGCCTCCGCCCGCTCCGCCATGAAGACCGGCCAGGGCAACCTCGGCGTCCACATCGAGGAGGACCGCCAGCAACGCGCCGCCCTCATCCTCCGCGATGTGTCCTATGTGATCGAAGCCCACTTCGATATCCTCGACCGCCGCTTCGACCGCGGCGGCCCCGAACTCCCCGCCAACGACTGCGCCGGCAAACACCTCGACATGTTCACACGCCGCGCGCGCGCCGGCCAATGCTTCCAACAACCCTATTTCGGCACCCGTGAATTTCCCGCCCGCTTCACGCTCCTCGAATCCACCGATCCCCTCCCCGCCAGCACGCTCCCGCCCGCCGACCAAACCCGCGACTTCGGCTACATGCTCCATGACCTCGCCTTCGACCAGGACCCGAAAACCAAAGCGGTTCGCTCCACCACCCCGCGCTTCTTCCGCGCCGAGATGAAAGCCGGCGTCATCACCGTCCCGCCCTTCCATCAAGCCCTCGCCTGACCACCGCCATGATCTCCCCTGAATCTTCCCCGCTGCGCGCGCTCGATCTCCTCTACGACCGCCTCGCAACCGACGCCCGCTACGACCTCGCCCGCCCCGGCTACAGCGCGCAAAAAGTCAGCTTCTGCATTCTCCTCAATCCCGACGGTTCGCTCTCCGCGATTCAGGACGAACGCGACACCTCCGGCAAAAAGCCGCTCGCCCGCCTCCTCACGCTCCCCGGCCAGGCCAAACCCCCGGGCCAAGGGCTCAACCCGTGTTTTCTCTGGGACAACAGCACCTACCTCCTCGGCTACAAAACCGACGACGAGAAACCCGAGCGCACCGCCAAAGCCTTCGCCGCCTTCCGCGAGCGCCACCTCGCGCTCGAAAGCACACTCGCCGATCCCGGCGTCGCCGCCGTCTGCGCCTTCCTCCGCGCGTGGACGCCCGTCCGCGCTCTCGAACACAAAGCCCAACTCGACAACTTCGCTGCCACCGGCTTTGGCGTCTTCCGCGTCGTCGGCGAACACACCTACGTCCACGACCGCCCCGCCGTCGCCGCTCACTGGAGCAAGACCGCTCTCGCCGCCAATCCCGACGCGACGCGCGGCCAATGCCTCATCACCGGCGACGCCGATCAGCCGCTCGCCCAACTCATCGAGCCCGCCATTAAGGGCGTAAAGGACGCGCAGGCCGGCGGTGCAAAAATCATCTCCTTCAACTGCGACGCCTTCGTCTCCTACGGCAAAGACCAGGCGCTCAATTCACCGATCTCCCAGTCCTCCGCCTTTCGGCACGCCACCGCGCTCAACGCTCTCCTCGCCGGCCCGCAGTCCCGCCTGCACCGTGTGCAAATCGGCGACGCCACCACGGTCTTCTGGACCGGCGCGCCCACCGTCACCGAGGGCTTTCTCGCCGCCTTCCTCGACGGCCACACGCCCGGGAGCGAAGCGGTCGCCCAGGACGAAACGCTCCGCGCCCGCCTCGGGACGTTCTTCGAAGTGCTGCGCTCCGGTGGCGGTCGTGCCTTCGACCGACTCACCGACGACGCCTCCACTCCGTTCTACGTCCTCGGCCTCTCGCCCAACGCCGCTCGCCTCTCCGTGCGCTTCTGGCACGCCGGCACCCTCGGTTCGCTCGTCGATCACTTGCGCGACCACTACGAAGCTCTCCGCATTGTCCGCCCCCCGGGCCCGCAAAACCCCGAGTTCCCCGCTGCGTGGCAGCTCCTCCGCCAGACCGGCCGCGAGTCGAAGGACGTTTCGCCGCTGCTCGCAGGCCCGTTCCTCCGCGCGGTCCTCACCGGAGCGCCTTATCCGCCCACCCTCGCCAGCGCCGTCATCGCCCGCATCCGCGCCGACCGCGACCTCAGCTACCTGCGCGCCTCCATTCTCAAAGCCTTCCTTAACCGCAACCACGACCAGACGATTTCCATGAGCCTAGATCCCAATCGCCCCGAACCTGCCTACCGCCTCGGCCGGCTTTTCGCCGCGCTCGAAAAAACCCAGGAGGACGCCCTCCCCGGCATCAACGCCACCATCCGCGACCGCTTTTACAGCGCCGCCTCCGCGACGCCCTCGACGGTCTTCCCGCGCCTTCTCCGCACCTACCAACATCACCTCACCAAAGCCGCCGCCGAACGCGGCATCGGCCTGAAAGTGAAACGCGAGCGCCTCGTGCAGGAAATCTGCGCCGGAATCGCCGACATGCCCGCCCACCTCGGCCTCGAAGGCCAGAGCCTCTTCGCCCTCGGTTACTACCATCAACGCCAGGCCTTCTTCACCAAGGCCGACGCCGAAGTCCAACCCGCCGCCTAAGTTCGCTCGGCCCCTCCTCTCAAATCTCAAAATCTCAGATCTCAAATCCCCAATCCACATCCAACCATGAACCACCGCTACGACTTCGTCTTTCTTTTCGATACCACCGACGGAAATCCAAATGGCGACCCCGATGCCGGCAATCTCCCGCGCGTCGATCCCGAGACCGGCCACGGCATTGTCACGGACGTCTGCCTGAAACGCAAAATCCGCAATTTCGTCCAGCTCACCCAAAACGAGCAGCCCGGCCGCCAAATCTACGTCCGCGAAAAAGCGGTGCTCAACCACCAGCATCAGCTCGCGTATTCAGCACTCAATCTCGAATCAGAACCAAAGAAGCTCCCGAAAAAGGATGAGGACGCCAAAGCCGTCACAAAATGGATGTGCCAAAATTTCTACGATATTCGGACTTTTGGAGCGGTCATGGCCACGGAGGTTAACTGCGGTCAAGTGCGCGGCCCTGTGCAATTCGCATTCGCTCGCAGCGCGTCGCCTGTCGTCACTCTTGAGCACGCGGTGACTCGCTGTGCGGTGACAAACGAGAAGGACTTGGAGAAAGAGCGCACCATGGGTCGCAAGTTCACCATCCCCTACGGCCTCTATCTCGCCCACGGCTTCATCAATCCGTTCCTCGCCAAACAGACCGGCTGGTCCGACGAAGACCTCGCCCTCTTCAAAACCGCCCTCGGCCAGATGTTTGAATTGGATCGTTCCGCCGCCCGCGGCCTCATGGGCGCGAAGCGCTGCATCGCTTTCAAACACGCCACCGCTCTCGGCAACGCTCCCGCACACAAGCTCTTCGACCTCGTCAAAGTCACCAGGAAACCCGGCGTCGAAGTCGTTCGCAAATTCTCCGACTACGACGTCGCCCTCGACGTCGCCGCCCTGCCCGCTGGCGTCAGCGTCGAAGAGTGGATCTGATTTTCGCTCCTCACCATGCCGCCAGCCGAAAACCCAAATCCCGCGCTTCCACCCATCCATCTGGTGCGCGGTCAGCGCGTGATGCTCGATCGCGACCTCGCCCGACTCTACGCGGTGCCGACCAAGGTCTTCAACCAGGCCATGCAGCGAAACGCCGAACGCTTCCCGGCCGACTTCCTCTTCCGCCTTACCGATGAGGAGGCTTCCACCTTGAAGTCACACGGTGTGACCTCAACTCCGGATACACCCCCGTCTTTAAGGTCACAAATTGTGACCTTAAAGAACGCCGGCCGCGGGCAGCACCGGAAATATCTCCCCTGGGTCTTCACCGAGCACGGCGCCATCATGGCCGCCACGATCCTCCGCAGCCCGCGCGCCGTCGCGATGAGCGTCTATGTCGTCCGAGCGTTCGTGCACATGCGGGAAGAACTGCTCACCAACGCCGTCATCCTCAAACGCCTCGCCCAGCACGACAAAAAACTCCTCGAACACGATGTCGTCCTCCAAGACGTCGTGGAGAAACTTCTTCCCCTGCTCAATCCTTCGTCCGAACCGCGCCGATCCAAAATCGGCTTTCATCCCGGCAACCGCTGAAGGGGACACTCCACCCGCTTGACGCCCGCCTCCGAAGACTCCTTCCCGCTCTCGGCACTCCAGCATTTCGCGTTCTGTCCGCGCCAGTGCGCGCTCATCCACGTCGAACGCCAATGGGCCGAAAATTCGCTCACCGCCCAAGGCCGTGTGCTTCACGACCGCGCCCACGAAGCCGGGACCGAGTCGCGCGGCGATCTCCGCATCGCCCGCGCTCTCCCGCTTCAATCCGCGTCGCTCGGACTCCACGGCGTCGCCGATGTCGTCGAGTTTCACCGCCAGCCCGACGGCACCTGGCGTCCGTTTCCCGTCGAATATAAACGCGGCCGGCCCAAGTCCGAGCCCATCGATGCGGTCCAGCTCTGCGCACAGGCCGTGTGCCTGGAGGAAATGCTCGGTGTCTCCGTACCGGCAGGCGCTCTTTTTTACGGTGCCACGAAGCGACGTCTCGACGTGGTCTTTGATGCCGCCCTCCGCGCTGCGACGCGCGAGCTGGCCGTCGCCGTCGCCGCATTGATCGCCGGGCAACGCACTCCGCCGCCTGTATTCGAGCCCAAGTGCCGGGGCTGTTCGCTGCTGGAGCTCTGCCGGCCGCAGGCGGTGACGCGGTCTGCTTCTGCCCATCTCGCCCGCCTCATGGCCGCGTCCGACTGATCGCAATGCGCCGCCTGCTCAACACGCTCTATGTCACGACGCAGGGCGCATATCTGCGGAAGGAGAGCGAGACCGTCGTCGTCGAGGTTGAAAAGGAAATCCGGCTTCGCCTCCCGTTGCTGAATCTGGGCGGCATCATCTGCTTCGGCAATGTGCTCTGCAGTCCGTTTCTCCTGGGCGCATGCGCAGAGGCTGGCATCGGAGTTTCATTTCTCACGGAGTTTGGGCGCCATCTGGCCGACGTGGTCGGCGCGCCTAGCGGGAGCGTCCTGCTTCGTCGCACGCAGTACCGCCGGGCCGACGATCCTGCCGGCAGCGCGGCGCTGGCGCGGGCCTTCGTGGCGGGAAAAATCGCCAACGCCCGGCATGTCCTGCGCCGGGCCGCGCGAGAGAAGGCCACCAACGCGATGGAGGTCGAGGCGGCGGCGGACGCCCTCGGCCACCGACTGCGCGCGCTGCCCGCGGCAACGACCCTCGACGTCATCCGGGGAATCGAAGGCGAAGCGGCGGCGCAATATTTCTCCGTGCTGCCCCATCTAATCACCGTCCAGCGCGAGGCCTTTGCGTTCGGCGATCGCAACCGCCGGCCGCCGCTGGATCCGGTCAATGCGTTGTTGTCGTACCTCTACACGCTGCTGCGGTTCGATGCCGCCGGAGCGCTCGCGACGCACGGGCTCGACCCTGCAGTGGGTTTTCTCCACCGGGATCGTCCGGGACGGGCCAGCCTGGCCCTCGATCTGATGGAGGAGTTTCGCGCCCCCTTTGCCGACCGGCTGGCCCTGACCATGATCAACCGGCAGCAAGTGCAGCCGCATCACTTTCGCACCACGGAAACCGGAGCGGTCCTCCTCACCGAAGACGGCCGCAAGGAAGTCCTCACCGCCTGGCAGAAACGGAAACAGGAGGAAGTCGAACACCCGTTCCTCGGCGAAAAGCTGCCGATTGGTCTCCTGCTGCACGCGCAGGCCCTGCTCCTTGCGCGCCACCTTCGCGGTGATCTCGACGCCTATCCTCCCTTCGAGTGGCGGTAACCTGAATCCATTCGAGCCATGATGATTCTGGTCAGCTATGACGTAGCCACCACGACACCGCAGGGCCAGCGCCGGCTCCGTCACGTCGCCAAGGCCTGCCTGAATCACGGGCAGCGGGTCCAGAATTCCGTGTTTGAGTGCCTGCTCGCGCACGACCAATGGGTGGTGTTTCGTGCGGAACTGCTCCAGCTCGCCGACTTGAAACAGGACAGCCTTCGCTTTTATTTTCTAGGTAACGAGTGGCAGCGGCGGGTCGAGCATCACGGCACGAAAGCGACCATGGATCCAGAGGGCCCGCTGCTGATTTGAGGCCCGCGCGGACCTCCCGCGCGCAGCCCGTGCGGAGGAGGTCCGCGAACGCCGGCAAGCCTCACGCCCGCCAGCGCCTTCCGTCTCATAAAAACCGTGACGGTCCTTGCGGGAGAGACAATTCAGCGACCTCCGCGAAACCTGCTCTTTGACAGTCTAAGCTTCATCTGGTTCTGAATCAGGGGTCGCGCGCTCGCGAGAGCGCGCGCGGATTGAAACCGTATTCCCTCGAATTATTCAACGAATACTTTCCGTCGCGCGCTCGCGAGAGCGCGCGCGGATTGAAACCTCCCGCCGGCATCGCGGATATTTTCGACTATATCGTCGCGCGCTCGCGAGAGCGCGCGCGGATTGAAACCCCTACTATGAATACAAACAACCAAAACACGAGTCGCGCGCTCGCGAGAGCGCGCGCGGATTGAAACCCTGCGCCGGCAGCTGGCCAATGCGCTCCGCCGAGTCGCGCGCTCGCGAGAGCGCGCGCGGATTGAAACAATTAACTGCCACAGGCGCACATGCGGAGAGAACGTCGCGCGCTCGCGAGAGCGCGCGCGGATTGAAACACTTCGCGAATGATGGGATCGATGAACGTATCCTGTCGCGCGCTCGCGAGAGCGCGCGCGGATTGAAACCATTGCTGGCGGTGACATTCAGGCCGTTGATTCGTCGCGCGCTCGCGAGAGCGCGCGCGGATTGAAACGGCGCCATCAGGTCGGAGTCGTTGAAGCGCCAGCCGTCGCGCGCTCGCGAGAGCGCGCGCGGATTGAAACGCCCACTCGCATAAACGGTCGACCAGTTCCTGTCGCGCGCTCGCGAGAGCGCGCGCGGATTGAAACGCTCCCGCTTGTGTGGCGCTCCGGCGTCAACAGCGTCGCGCGCTCGCGAGAGCGCGCGCGGATTGAAACACTCAACACGTCGGCGGTTGTCCTTGGCATCTGGCTGTCGCGCGCTCGCGAGAGCGCGCGCGGATTGAAACTGGTCCGGGTGGAAGCGGCAGCGGCAACGTCATCGGTCGCGCGCTCGCGAGAGCGCGCGCGGATTGAAACACACAAACGAGTGGAACGATACAGTTATCAACTGTCGCGCGCTCGCGAGAGCGCGCGCGGATTGAAACAAATAACAGGCCTTACATTTGGACTGGCACGCGTCGCGCGCTCGCGAGAGCGCGCGCGGATTGAAACCTGACCGAGCGGCGCCTGCTGCATCCGCGCGACGTCGCGCGCTCGCGAGAGCGCGCGCGGATTGAAACAAGCGCCCTCCCCCCGATGAAACTCCGTGCCCTGTCGCGCGCTCGCGAGAGCGCGCGCGGATTGAAACACCATCCGAGGTTATCGCTTTTGGGAATGCACCCGTCGCGCGCTCGCGAGAGCGCGCGCGGATTGAAACACCGACGCGACTCGTGAGGTTCACCAGATCGCGGGTCGCGCGCTCGCGAGAGCGCGCGCGGATTGAAACACCGCATAGAACCCGGCCACGTAGGGACGGATCGTCGCGCGCTCGCGAGAGCGCGCGCGGATTGAAACGCCGCCTGGTGAAACAGCCAGGCGATCCGCGCGCGTCGCGCGCTCGCGAGAGCGCGCGCGGATTGAAACCCTTTCGTGGCCTGGCAAGGATCGCTGGCGATCGTCGCGCGCTCGCGAGAGCGCGCGCGGATTGAAACCAGATCGTTGCCCAGCGTGGTGTAACTTTGGCCGTCGCGCGCTCGCGAGAGCGCGCGCGGATTGAAACCAGGTCGCGCGAGCGATCGATCAACTTCCGGTAGGTCGCGCGCTCGCGAGAGCGCGCGCGGATTGAAACGCCGCCGCCAGGGTGTGGGCCGCCAGGGTCCGTGTCGCGCGCTCGCGAGAGCGCGCGCGGATTGAAACTTCGCTCACGTCGACTCGCTCCTCGAACTCGAGTCGCGCGCTCGCGAGAGCGCGCGCGGATTGAAACGTCTTCGCCGGTTTGCCTTCGCCGTCCGCCGCGGTCGCGCGCTCGCGAGAGCGCGCGCGGATTGAAACTCCGCGGCACGGGTAGATCCCGCGGGTGATGCGCGGTCGCGCGCTCGCGAGAGCGCGCGCGGATTGAAACAGCGGCCAGGGCGTCCGTTTTCTTTTCGGCCTGGCGTCGCGCGCTCGCGAGAGCGCGCGCGGATTGAAACACCGTGTGGGCCTGGCACCAACCCAAAACCGAAACGTCGCGCGCTCGCGAGAGCGCGCGCGGATTGAAACTGCCATGAGGCACGCAAGCCCAGGCGATCGGAGGTCGCGCGCTCGCGAGAGCGCGCGCGGATTGAAACCATTCCCGGTTCCACCGGTGCGAAGTGGGGCGACGTCGCGCGCTCGCGAGAGCGCGCGCGGATTGAAACTGCATTTCGCGCTGGGCGAGCAGCGGGATCGGTGTCGCGCGCTCGCGAGAGCGCGCGCGGATTGAAACGCGTGCGAAGGCTACAAATCATGAATAACTTTTCGTCGCGCGCTCGCGAGAGCGCGCGCGGATTGAAACTTCGCGAGCTTCGCAGCGATTGCGGCCTCCAAGTCGTCGCGCGCTCGCGAGAGCGCGCGCGGATTGAAACAGCGAGAATGTCGGCCCGCGCGAGTTCATCGCGGTCGCGCGCTCGCGAGAGCGCGCGCGGATTGAAACGTCCACGGAGTCGCGTACCGAGGTAACAGCCCGGTGTCGCGCGCTCGCGAGAGCGCGCGCGGATTGAAACGCCGCCGCCAGTTCCGCCTGCGCCTGGGCCGCGTCGCGCGCTCGCGAGAGCGCGCGCGGATTGAAACGCTGCGTGCAATCGGAGCGCGGTCGCGCAATGCGTCGCGCGCTCGCGAGAGCGCGCGCGGATTGAAACTCCTCAGTAGAGGCGGGGAAACTGCTGTTGCTGGGTCGCGCGCTCGCGAGAGCGCGCGCGGATTGAAACACCGACACGCTGCTTTGAACTCGTCCGCATAGTCGTCGCGCGCTCGCGAGAGCGCGCGCGGATTGAAACCGGCCGATCCTGGCGCCATCATAACCGCGGGCGGGTCGCGCGCTCGCGAGAGCGCGCGCGGATTGAAACTGTTGCGCCTCGGCCGCATCGGGCGTCGGCGGAGTGTCGCGCGCTCGCGAGAGCGCGCGCGGATTGAAACAGTTGAAATACCGGACGATCTCTCGCCCGACCCACGTCGCGCGCTCGCGAGAGCGCGCGCGGATCAAAGCCGCCACGGTTCGCGTGAGGATGGTCGCGGGTTTGGGGACACATGCAGGCTCCACGAAACAATTTGCGGCGGCTTTCGAGGCGCACTCCAATCCGCGATCACCCCGTTGAATCTCCTTTCCCGCCACATCACCCTCCGGCCCCCTTTCGCACCCATGAAGCTGTCGTTCATCCTGCTCGTTCTGCTGCTTTCAATCGCCCCCACCGCACCCGCCGCCGCACCCACGCGCCCGAACGTGCTGCTGATCTGTGTCGACGACTTGAAACCGACGCTCGGCTGCTACGGCGATCCGATCGCCCAGACCCCGAATATCGACCGCCTGGCGGCGAGGGGCGTTCGCTTCGACCGCGCGTACTGCAACCAATCCGTCTGCGCCCCCTCGCGGAACAACCTGATGCTCGGCTCGCGTTCCACCTCGCTGGGCATCTACGGGCTGGCGCAGAATTTCCGCCAGGCCGTACCCGACGCCGTCACGCTCACGCAGCACTTCATGCGCAACGGCTGGCGCGCCGAAGCGATTGGCAAAATTCTGCACACCGGCCATGGCAATCACGACGACGACGCCTCCTGGAGCGTGCCGGCGCAGAAGGAGAAGGTGGTTGAATACCTGGATCCGAAAAACTCCGCCAACGGCCAGCTCACGCGCGAGGAGGCGTTTTTCACCAACCAGAAGCTCGGCGAGATTCGCTCCCTGCCCCGCGGCGCCGCGTGGGAGAAACTCGACGTGCCGGACAACGCCTACTCCGACGGTCGGATTGCGGACGAAGCGATTCGCCGGCTGCAAGCCGCCAAGGGCCGCACCGACACGCCGTTCTTCCTGGCGCTGGGTTTCGTGAAACCGCACCTGCCGCTGACGGCGCCGAAGAAATATTGGGACAAGTACGACCCGGCGAAATTCGTCCTCGCGCGCGACCAGCAGGATCCGATCGGTGCGCCCGCCTACGCCGGCAAACGCGGCGGTGAAATCGTCAACTACGATCCGCTGTCGGTCGAAAGCCTCCGCGAGGCCGATCAGCAGCGCACGTTGATTCACGCCTACTATGCCTGTGTCAGCTTCATGGATGCGCAGCTGGGCCGCGTGCTCGACGAACTCGATCGCCTGCAACTCGCCGACCAGACGATCATCGTGCTGTGGGGCGACCACGGCTGGCATCTGGGCGACCACGGCTACTGGACGAAGCACACCAATTACGAGCAGGCGAATCGCATCCCGCTCATCATCGCCGCCCCGGGCGTGGCTCGCGCGGGCGGCGTCAGCCGCCAACTGGCGGAAACGGTCGACGTCTATCCGACGCTCGCCGCGCTCGCCGGTTTGCCGGCCCCGCGTGGTCCGCAACCCATCGACGGCCTGAGCCTCGTGCCGGTGTTGCGCGATCCCACGACAACCGTGCGCGACCATGCTTTTCACAGTTATCCCCGGGAGCAGCGCATGGGTCGCGCCATCCGCACCGAGCGTCACCGGCTGGTCGAATGGAAACGTCCCGGCGCCGCCGCCGACACCGCGGAATTCGAACTCTACGATTACCAGACGGACCCGGAGGAAACGCGCAACCTGGCGGCCGAGCAGCCCGAGGTCGTCCAGCGTCTGCGCACGATCCTTGCCCGCCACCCCGAGGCTCTCGCCCCCATCGGTCCCTCCGGGAAGAAAGCCAAGGCCAAGTAGGGCCGTCGCGTTTGCTGGTAGCTGCGAGCGCCAGCGAGTGACGGCCGTTTTTCGCGGCATAATTTCGCCAACGACGCGCCATGCGACGCCAAGTTCGACGCACGCCGCTACTCCGGCAGCTCCTGGCCCTTGGTCTCGGGCAGGAACTTGAGCACGACGAGGCCGAGGAGAAAGAAGCCGCCGAGGACCGAGATTGCCACCGGTAGTGCGTAGGTGGCCTTCATCCAGGCCGACAGCCAGATGAGCACGGGCGCGGCCAGGATGCGCCCGGTGTTGAAACAAAACCCCGCGCCGGTGGCGCGCAGGTGGGTCGGAAACAACTCCGGAAAGTAAACCGCGTAGCCGGCGTGAATGCCCTGCACACAGAAGCCGAAGAGCGGCAGCAGGCACAGCAGCAGCGCATAGCTGCCGAAGTATCCGGGAACCCAGCACACCACGAGCGTCATGACCAGCGCGGCCGCGTGCATGATCGCGAAGGTGCGGCGGCGGCCCCAGCGCACGCTGAGCGGCCCGAACATCAGCATGCCCACGCCGGCACCAGCCGTTTGAATGAAACCGAAGGCGATCTTGGACCGGCTCGCCACCTCGGCCGCGGGCGCCCCGAGTCGCCGCAGCAAATCCTCCGCCAGATTCTGGCCCGCCACCGCCACGCCCCAGAACGTCGCCAGCCCAATCATCGCAAGCAGCGCCCCGCCGATCGCCCGGCTCCGCCACCGCGGGTTGCCGAGCAGCTCGGAGAAGCTCCCCATGCGGTCGCCCTTCGCCGCCTTGGCCTCCTTCCACGAGTCCGGCTCCTTCACGCTCGCGCGCACCCAGAGGACCAACAGCGCCGGGACGACACCGACGAGATACGCCGTGCGCCATTCCGCGCCGACCCAGAGTCCGACGCCTGCGGCGAGCCACAGGCCCAGCACACTCGTCGAATGAAAAATCACCCCGGCGCGTTCCCGCGCGTGTTTGGGAAACACCTCCGCGACGAGCGCCGCGCCCACCGCCCACTCCCCGCCCACACCCATCGCCACGAGAAAACGCAGCACGCCCACATGCCAGAGTTCGGACACAAACGCCGTCAGCCCCGAGAAGATGCTGTAGAAGAGAATCGTCAGCGCCATCACCGGCATCCGGCCCCAGCGGTCGGCCATCGAACTGAAGATCCAGCCACCCAGCGTTCCGCCGATGAGAAAGATCCCGAGAAATTTCTCGCCCCAATCCCGGGTCAACGCCGCCACCGCCGCGGGCGCCAGCGACGGATCGGCGCTGCGCAGCAGATCCGGCAGCATCTCGCCGCGCGTGATGTTGTAGAGCTGGCCCTCGAACGCATCGAAGACCCAGCCGAGCGACGCGATGACCAGAATCAGCCACTGGTAGCGCGTGACGCCCTGATACCACTGCAGCGGCGCGGCTTCGGCGGGCTTCATGCGTTTGCCGGCAAGTCGGCCGCAAGATCGCCGACCGCAATCGGGCGTTTCTGACGGATCGATTCCTCCGCCAGCAGGCAGAGGCCCGTCGACCACAATCCGTCGGTGCCGTTCGCCGCGGGCAACGCCTCGCCGCGCACCATCTGCACACAACGCGCAATCTCCTCGCGCAACTCGAAGACCTCGCCGCTGTGCCGGGCAATTTTCACGTCCTCGAGCTTCTCGCCGTCAAACACGCGCAGGAAAAACGTCGGCTCGAGCGTGCGATCGAGCGCCCCGCTCCACCCCGCCCAGATCGCGCCGCGCGTTCCCGCGACCTTCACCGTCTGGTGATGCTCAAACGCCGCGAGCGTCTGCGACACGACCGCGTACGCGCCATTCGGATACCTGAACTGCGCGCTGAAATTATCGTACAGGTCCGGCCGCGCCGGGTCCCGCGAGTTGCCGTTCGCGTAAAGCTCGACCGGATGCCCGGCGCCCTCGAGGTACCAGCGCGCGAGATCGAAGAAGTGAATCGGCTCCTCCAGCACCCAGCTGCCGACGCGGCTGCGATCGTAGCGCCACCCGGACGCGCCCTGCCGGTAGGGTTTCCGCGACAGCTCCACGAGCACATATTGCGGTTCACCAATCGTGCCGCGCGCGATGAGGCGTTTCACCTCACCCCACTGCGACGAAAGTCGGAGCTCATGACCGACGGCAATCTGCCTCTCCCGGCGGGCGGCCAGCGCGATCAGCGCCCGGCAGTCCGCGATGCTCAACGCCATCGGCTTCTCCAGCAGCAGGTGTTTGCCCGCGTTGAGCGCATCGGTGCCGATCTCAAGATGGGTGTGACTCGGCGTGACCACATCCACGAGATCGATGGCGGCCTCGGCCAGCATCTGCCGGTGATCGTCGAAGATTCGCGCCTCCGGATACAGCGCCGCGGCCGACGCCCGCGAGGCTGCCGACGGCGCCATGATCGCGGTGAGGCGTGCCTCGGGATTCATCGCGATCGACTGCGCGTGGAGCTGTCCCCAGGCGCCGAAGCCGACCAAACCAAATCGAACGGGTGAGCGGGACATGAAAAGGATGGCCGGGCGCTCAACGCCGCGGACCGGTCGTGAGCGGCGTCACGGGATCGGGCACGCGCCGGTGCTGGAGTTCGTTGAGCCGGCAGGTCGGGAGCTTCGGCAGCACGTGCTTCGCGAACAGATCACACTCCTCGAGGTGCGGATAGCCGCTGAAAATGAACGCCCGCATGCCCATGTCCATGTAGCGATTCAGCTTCGCCAGCACCTGGTCCGGCGTCCCCACGATTGCACTGCCGCAACCGCTGCGCGCCAGCCCGATTCCGGACCAGACGTTTTCCTCGATGAACAGATCCGCGCCGGCCTTCGCGCGCAGTTCGTCCTGGCGGCTGACGCCGGCGCTCTTGCTGTCGAGCGAACGATCCTTGATCGCCTGGCCTTGCGTGCGATCGAGCTTGGAGATCAGGCGATCAGCCGCGGCGCGCGCCTCCGCCTCGGTCTCGCGCACAATCAGGTGAATCCGCAGGCCGAAATCGATCGTCCGGCCGTGCTTCGCGGCCAGCGCGCTCATGCCGTGCATCGTCCGGGCGAGGTCGGCTTCGGTTTCCGGCCACATCAGAAACACATCACAGTGCTTCGCACACAGCTCCTGCGCCGCGGGAGAAATACCGCCAAAATAAAGCAGCGGCCCGCCACCCTGCTGGTAGGTCTTTGCGGGCTCGCAGGTCGGCAGGCTGAAGTTGTAGAAGCGGCCCTTCCACTCGAGCGGTCCGTCGGTCGTCCAGAGGCGCTGCAGGATCTGGATGATCTCGCTGCTGCGCTCGTAACGCTCCTCGTTGGACTGCTTCAGTCCGGGCAGATCCGAGGAGATGATGTTGATCGCCAGACGCCCCTGCGCGATGTGATCCACCGTGGCGATGGCCCGCGCCAGCATCGGCGGCCAGACTTCCCCCATGCGGATCGCCACGAGCTGGTTGATCTGCCGCGTCTGTCCGGCCATGGCCGCGGCGAACGCCATCGGATCCTGTCCGGCGATCCAGCCGGACGGGAGCAGGATGTTTTGATAACCGAGCGTGTCCGCCTTCGCCACGATGTCGCGGCAATGCTCCCAGCTGCTGCGTAACCGTCCGTCGGGTACGCCGAGAAACTCATAGTCGTCGCTGCACAGCGCGGAAAACCAGCCGACCTCCACGCGACGCGCCGCCGTGCGGATCACGGGCCGGCCGGAAATCGGGAGTGTGGCAGGGGCAGAAAGCGGGTTAGACATGAGCGCAAGTCCGGTCGGGGCCTACCTGACGACCGGGGTCAGGCGCGTCATTTCGCCGGCGCAAAAATCGAAGCCATCTCCTTCTTCGGACTCACGTGCCGGATGCCGGTGATGACACCCTTCTCATCGAGCGAAAGCACCGTCAGCAAATCCTCCTGCGCCGGATAGCGGGCGAGGAAGTTCTCCTCGTCGGCCAGCAGGATGCGGTGCGGATACTTTTTCATCTTCGGCAGCGCGAAGAAGCGCCCGACGCCCGGCATGCCATGAATGTTGGAGATGAAGATCGCCTTGTGGCCGGTCAGGAAATCAGCGGGCTGCTTTTCGAAATAGGAGTTGGCCGCCTTGCCCGCGCCCATTTCGAAGGCCACCACCACGAGGCGCGCGCCGCCCTCGTAGGTGTAGCTCTTTTCATGCTGATCCTTCGTGGTGAACGCGGCGAACGTATCGCCGACCTTGTACTTCTCGACCGCCGGCGCAGCCACGGCCACGGCGCTCAGCGAAACCAGCAACGCGAATAAAAGAGAGGCAAATTTCATCCGCGTACCTTCACGACTCCACTGCGTCGCGTCCATCCGAATTCGGGCACTATCGCCGGGAAAACGTCCATGGCGCTCAGGCTCCGGCCAGCACCTCGCGCAGCGTCACCTCGCGGCCGAGTTCAAGCGAACGCTTGCCGGCCTCGAGCGCCGCGATGAGTTCGACCTCCTCCTCCACGGGCACCGACTCGCGGCCGGTGTGCAGATAGTCGAGGAACGCCTCGAGCAGGTACGCGTAGAGATTGGCGAGATCGGGCGTGACGGTGCGCCACGCCTTCTGTCCGTACAAAGAGATCTGATACCCGCTGCGCATCACGTCCCGATCCGCCACGGTCAGGACGACGTCGCGCTGGTTCTCGAAGCGGAGGCGGACGACGTTCCGGCCGGGCTGGCCCACGTTGATCGCGCTGACAGCCCCGCGGCCGAGAACCGCATAGATCATGGAGAGTGCGTGAATCCCGTAGTAGACGAGCTCGTTGCCGCACGCGGCGCTCGCAAGATGCACCGGTCCGAGCTGCGGCAGCTCCTCCCGGAGCTTCACGATGTCGGGCACGAAGCGCAGGCTGCTGGCCGACATGAACCGCGTTCCGGTCTCGCGCACGACTTTCGCGACCGCCTGGGCCTCGCGCGCCGTCATCGCGAGCGGTTTGTCGCAGAAGACCGGCACACCCTTGCGCAGCGGATGCAGCGCGTACTTCCACTGCGCGCCGCTGCCGTCATCGACGATCAGCACCGCATCGACGTCCTCACAGCAGGCCTCGGGCGTCGCTGCCACACGCTCGATGCCGCAGATGCCGGCGAGCTGCTGCGCCGCCGCCTGATTCGGATCCCACACCGTCACGATCTTTCCGCCGTCGAGCCTCCGCTTCGATTTGACGAACGTCCCTTTCCACGCCGCTGCCTTCGTCTCGTCAAAGCCGTTGAAGGTCGTCGCAAACGCCGTGCCGTGATTCGACCCCAGCGTGCGCGGCACGTTGTTGCCGTAGGTCGCGGCCGACATGAGTCCTAGCCGCAACGGCCGCCGCGCCGGCGCCACACCCGGCGTGGCGCTGGTGGCGGGAGCTGTCGCCTCGGCTGCTGACGTGCTGGACGCGAGCAGGCCCGCCGCGCTCATTCCGACCGTATTCGAGATAAAGGTACGACGTTTCATGGAAGTTTCAATGGGGCGAACCCGGGCGATCGTGCGACGGCGCGAGTGGGAGCGCCGGCCTCCGGCCGGCATCGGATCGAAGCAGGCGGGATGCCTGCGCTCCCGGGGCGGCTGAAAGAAGCCTCATCGCGAAATCGGTTGCGAGATCCGCATGTAGGCAAACAGGTCGCGCAGCTCCTGATCACTGAGGCCGTCGAGCAAGCCGGACGGCATGAGGCTTTGGCCCATCGGCTTCAGCTCCTTCATCTCCGCGGCGCGGAGCGTGATGTTCTCTCCACCCAGCCCGCGCAGGACCGCCACCTGATTGTCGCGATCGACCAGGAAGCCGCTCAGCGAGCGACCATCCGTGGTCTCCACGGAGTAATACTGGTAGCCTTCGCGGATCTCCGCATTCGGATTGATGATACTGAGCAGCATCGTGCCCAGGTTGTCGCGTTGGTACGGCGTCAGATCGGGACCGACGTTCCCGCCTTTGAAAAACAACTTGTGACAGCTTGCACAGCGGGCGGTGAACGTCGCCTCGCCCGCGTACGGATTGCCCGGACCGCCCTTCAGGATCGCGCCCACGGCGTCGATTTTTTCCTGATACGCGCCACCCACCGGCTTGCGCTCCGGCAGCAACCGCGCGGCCAGCGCGCGCACATCTTGTTCCCGACTCTGCCGCAGTCGGCCCGCGACATCCTCCGGCACGCTCGACGCCAGCACCTGTCCGCGCTCGACGACGTCCAGCAGGCGCTGACTCCAGCTGCCGCGGCTCGCGAGCACGGTGAACGCCGCAGTCTGGACGCTGCCTTTCAACGTCGGCAGCAGCGCGGCAAGTTCGATGCCTATCGCGTCGTCCGGGTACGCTGACAACGACGTCAGCGCCGCCTTGCGCAGTTCCTCTGCGCCGTTGCTCCGTGCCACGGCGAGCAGCGCCGGCACGGCGGTCGGTTCGCGCACCTCGCCAAACGCGCGCACATAGCGCAGCCGATCGTCGGCCCGGGCCTTCGCGTCCTGCAGCGTCGCAATCGCCTCCTTCACTGCGGCGGCGTCACCCTGCTTCAGGCGAAACACCAGCGGCGCCTGACCCGACGCCTTGATCCCGGCGACCAGCTCCTCGGGCAAACCGGTCATGGGTCGACCGCGAAACGCCTCCTCGAGGCCCTTCATCAATTGCGCGGCATGCCGGGACGACGGCGCGCGTTCGAACAGCTGCGCACACAACAACAGATCCTGGCGTTTGCCCTCGACGGCATAGCGTCGCGCGAGCCGCGGCAGGATGTGTTCGAGCACCATCGGTTCATCCCAGAGCGCGGGCGACTTGAAGAGTTCGAGCACCGCGGCGTTCGACGCCGGGATGTGGGCTTCGAACACCCACCAGCACAGCAGCGGGATGTAGGCGTCGCGCACGGCGTCCGCGTGACTGAGCACCGCGGCCACCAGCGGCAGCGCCTGCGGGGCGTTCAAGCGGCGCGCGGTCGAGGCGTATTGCGAAAGCGCCTCGGGATCTGTTTCAGCTCGTGCCTGCGCGAGCAGGGCGTCGAACAGCGGCGCAGGCATCACGCCCGTCGGGCGGCTTTCAATCGCACGCGCGTGTTGGCCGGCGCCGAGATTGCGGTGCAGGCCCCATTCGTCACCGAGCAGACGTGCCGCCCAGAATCGAACTGCTGGATACGCGTGACTCAGGGCCCCGCGCGCCGTCGCCTCGTCGAGGCCGGTCGACTGGTGCAGCGCCCACAACGCATTCAGCGCGCCAAGGTCGCGGTTCTCCGCGATGACCTGACGCAGCGCCGCGGCGGCCGCGGGATCCTTGCGTTCACCGAGGATGCGCACGGCGGTGTGACGGTGCCACTTGTTCGGATGCGAGAGCAACGCCACCAGTTGGGCCGTCGACTTGGCGGCCAGGTTGACGTCCTTCTCCAACACCGCGTTCGCGCCGCTGAGCCGGAAGATGCGGCCGGTGGTCGTGTCGATCTGGTTTTGATAATGCTGACCGTGCGCGATGTAGAACTCGTACATGTCGCTCACGAAGAGCGAGCCGTCCGGAGCATTCGCGATGTAGACCGGCCGAAACGCGGGATCCGAACTGCGCAACGCCGGCCCGCGATCCACCGTGGTGAACGTCGAGCCGCTGGGCACCCGTTCGCTCGTCAGGACAACGTTGTGCAACGGATCGAGGGCGAAGAGCCGCCCGGCATACTGCGCCGGCCACGCGGTGCCTTCCGCGAACGCACCGAAGTGGGTGAAGCGGACGACGGGATCCTTCGTCGCCATCATCGGCAGTTCACCGAAGGCGTACGGGTTGCGCGGCGGCCCGAACTTGCCCGGATCCACGCCCTGCATGAGATAGAACCCGCCCTGTACATAGTGCCAGCCGCGGGTGTTGCCGCCGTTGTGCCCCGAGTAAAGCCGGCCCTGCGCGTCGACCTCGAGGCCGAACGTGTTGCCACTGCCCTCGGCAAAAATCTCGTAGGCGTGCGTCTCGGGATGATACCGCCACACCATGCAGCCTTCGAAGTAGACGCCCGGGGCGTTGGCGGGATCGAGTCCCGGGCGCGTGACGCGACTTGAGGTCGTGCTGCCCTGCCCGCCGTAGAGCCAGCCGTCAGGCCCCCACACGAGACCGTTCGCCACCGAATGCGTGTCCTCCAAACCGAAGCCCGCGAGCCGCACTTCGGGCGGGCCGTCGGGCACGTCGTCGTTGTTCCGATCCGGATAAAACAGGAGATACGGCGTGTGCATCACCCAGACGCCGCCGCGGCCCCGCACGGCGGCGTTGGCCATGTTGAGGCCGTCCACGAACACGCGGTGCCGATCGTAGACGCCGTCGCCCTTCGTCGATTCGTGGATCGAGATCACGTCCATGCCGCGATCATGATTCGGCGGCGCCGGCGGCACCTTGTCGTAGTGCGCGCGGTAATACTTGTCGCGGCTCAGCATCGTGAGCCCCGCCGGATACGGGTACTGGCGCGACTGCGTGACCCAGAGCCGGCCGCGCTCGTCGAAGCTGAAATGAAACGGCTGGGCGATCTGCGGCTCGTGCAGCACCATCTCCACCTTCAAGTCCGGCGCCGGCGCCATCGTCCGCGCGGCCTCCTCCGGCGAGAGGCGCGGCCCCGGCACCTGCGTTGCGCGACCGAGCACGCGATTCGATTCGCGAAAGGTTTCAAAGGCCGTCACGAGCGGCTTCACCGTCACGGCCGGCCCCGGCGTGTAGTCTTCCCCGGCGCGAAACTCCCACGGCCCCTCGAAGACACACTCCATGAAATAATTCATGATGAAGGGTGCGTCGCCGAGAAAGCCCCCCGGGCCGGCGCCCGCGGGTTGATAGACGCGGATGGCGAGTTCGTTCCATTCGCCCTTGCGCAGCGTGCCGACGGGCACCTTGTGGCGGTGAATGGCAGTGCGGCCGCTGCGATAGGCCGGTGGAAACGCGCCGCCGGTGCCGATCTTTTTTCCGTTCATCCACACCTCGTGCGCCCCGGCCAGATCACGAATGTTCACGCCGACCGACTCCTCGAACAGATTCCGTTCATGCTTCGTGAAGAAGCTGTCGTGGACCTTCACCCACGTCCGATACCACGCGACGCCGTTCGCGCCGAACTCCGCCTCCGGTTGCGCGCCGGGCACCTGCACCGGTTTCCAATCGGCGGAGAAGGCCGGCGGCACACCAGCCAGCAGCAAAGCGGCGAGAAGGAGGAACGATTTCATGAAGGGGGTTCGGCGTTCGCAGCGTACGCGGGAAATGGACCGCGCTGAGCACTCGAGGCATTGAGGGCGGAGCGCGACTTTTTCCGGCACCGGCCCCGTGAACACAAGCGCTTCGTCGCCACGCGCACGGAAGTGCGACGTTCATTCGTGTTTAGAAGTGCAAAACTCAATTCAGTTTGCACGCTTCCCGCTACCCCGCCCGCGTATGACCACCACTCCCTGTTCGGACCGGCTCTCCGTGCTCCTGAATCACCGTCGTCGTCTGTTTCATCCCGGCCTCCGGGGTGTTTCTGCTTTTCTCGCCGCCCTCGTGGCCGTGCTCACGACCGCAGCGCCGGCGTTGTTGGCTCAGGGCGCCGCCACGGGTCGCATCACCGGCCGCATCTTCAATCCCGCCACGCAGGAATACGTGCGTAGCGCGGAGATCACCGTCACGGGCTCCACGCTCACCACCTACTCGGAGTCGGACGGCTCGTATGTGCTGACGAATGTACCGGCCGGTGAGGTGAGCCTCAGCGTAACGTATACTGGATACGAGTCGGCCACGGCCCGCCTGTCCGTCGCCGCGGGCCAGACCGCCACGCGCGATTTCGAGCTGAAGGGCGCCGTTTACCGGCCGGGCACGGCACCGGGCGCGGCCAAGGCCAGCGACGTGCTGATGCTGGGAAAATTCGAGGTGTCGAGCGAGCGCGAGGGCAACGCCAAGGCGATCATGGAACAACGCGCGGCGCTCAACATGAAGAGCGTCGTGGCCTCGGACAACTTCGGCGACGTCACCGGCGGCAACATCGGCGAGTTCATGAAGTACATGCCCGGCGTCGTCATGGATTACGTCGACGCCGACGCCCGCGCGGTGCGCATCAGCGGGCTCGATCCGAAATACGCCGGCGTGAGCGTCGACGGCATGCGCATGGCGAGCGCGGCGTCGGCGACGTTCGGCGGCACGTCGCGTCAGTTCGAATTCGAGCAGGCCTCGATTACGAGCATCGAATCGATCGAGCTCAACAAGACGCTGACCGCCAGCATGGACGCCGACGCTCCGGCGGGAACGATGAATCTCCGCAGCAAGAACGCGTTCGAGCGCAAGGGCCGCGAGATCATCGTGCAGGCCAGCCTCACCGCGAGTCCTTACGAACTCACCACGCGCCGCACGCCGAGCCCCGGCGACGGCAATCACCGCAAGATCCGCTCGGGTGCCATCCTCAGTTACGCGGAGTCCTTTGGCGGTCGCTTCGGCGTCCAACTCAGCCTGTCGGGCAACAGCCTCTTCAACGAGCAGGCCGGCCTCACCCAGACGATCGACACGTCCCTGCCCGCCCGCGGTCCGGTGGTCAATCTTCTCACCTTCCGCGACAATCCGAAGATCACGACGCGCGCCGCGATCGGCCTCAATCTCGACTACAAGATCGCCCCCGGCCTCGTCTTCGCGCTGCGCACCGCCGGCTCGCATTTCAACGATGAGATCAACGCGCGCACGCTCAACTTCCGCGCGGCCACGGCGCAGATCGATCCGAGCTCAACGCTCACCCGGCTGATCGCCCAACCCACCGCGAACGCGAACACGCGCTTCGATCACAACATCGGCCACAGTCACAAGTGGAACGACACGATCACCTACACGCCGAAACTCGAATACAAGCAGGGCGATCTGCAAATCACGGCCAGCGGCGGTTACTCCCGCAGCAAGACGCATTACGAGGACCGCCGCAGCGGTTACCTCACCAGCGCCGTCAACCGCGTCACGCGCATGGGCTGGAGCGCGACCCGGAGCAGCCCGACGTCGACCGACTGGCAGCTGACCCAGACCTCCGGCCCGGACTGGAGCAATCTGGCCAACTACAATCGCGTCGACACGAACCCCAACAACATCGGCACCGCCGAGCGCAGCGGCCAGAGCCAGGTGTTCCTCGGCTATCTCGACGCGAAGAAGACGTTCAACCTCTTCCTGCCGATCACGGTGCAGGCCGGCGTCAAGACGCGCCTCACCACCTACGATCTGGCGCGCACCGGCTCGCTCACGTGGACGTATGTCGGCCCCGCGGGCAACCAACTGAGCCCGACCACGGTGATGACCGCACACACCTACCCGGGACTCTTCGATCCCAAGCAGGGCGACAACATCTCGAAGCTGAATTTCCCGATTCCGAACACGACGGCGATGTACAACGAGTTCAAGGCCCACCCGGAATACTTCGTCGAAAACGACCTCGGCAACTACACCGTGCTGAACACCAGCGGCCGCGCGGTCAAGGAGCAGGTCGATGCGCAGTACGTCGAGTTCAACACGCGCTGGGAGCGCCTGCGGCTGAACATCGGCGTGCGTCAGGAACGCACCCGCACCGTCGGTCGCACCTTCGACCTCATTCCGAACGCACTCGTCCGCGCGGCGGGCTACACGGCGAACACCATCCCCTTTGTCGCCTACCAGTATCGAAATTTCCAACGCTTCAACAAATACGGCGGCTACGAGAACACGTTCTTCAGCGGCGGCGCGAAGTACGCCGTCACGCCGAAGCTGCATGTGCAGCTCGCTGCCAACCAGTCGATCGGCCGGCCGGACTACAACAACCTCGCCGGTGCCATCGCGATCAACGACACGAACCAGACGGTCAGTCTGCCCAACCCCGATCTGAAGCCCGAGACCTCGAACAAGTACTACGCGAGCGTGCAGTACTATATCGAACCCGCGGGCACGTTGAGCGTTTCGGCGTACCAGCTCGACGTGAAAAACATGGGCGTGAGCAACACGCAGATCTCGGCCGAGGACGCCGGCTACGCCGACGATCCCGAATACACCGGCTACATCTTTCTGCGTCCGACCAATCTCGACGGCATCCGCAAGATCAAGGGCACCGAGGTCGAGTACAGCCAGCAGCTCGTGTTCCTGCCCGGCTTCGCCCGCGGCTTCAGTGTTTTCGGATCAATCTCGCGTGCGTCACCCGACACCCGCGTCGTGAACGTCGTGCCGAAGGCCGTCAACGGCGGCATTCGCTTCAGCAACTACAAGTTCAATCTCCAGGTCCGTTCCACGTGGGCGTCGGCGCGGCTGACCTCGATCGCGGCGACGCAAACGCAGTGGCAGTATGAGCGCATCATGTTCGATGTGAGCGGCGGTTTCAAATTCAACCAGACCTACGAACTCACGCTCAGCGGCCGCAACATCCTGAACTCGCCGATTCGCGGCTACGTGAACGAGCCCGGACTGCTGCGCATCAACCAACTCTACGGCGCCGTGTGGACGCTCGGCGTGCGGGGCCGGTTCTAGGTTTCGACTGTGGCTGCGAGCGCCCGCGAGTGGCCTGGCCGCCACTCGCTGGCGCTCGCAGCCACGATTCATCCGGAATCGCCGCAGTCTTGGCCCCGACGCGCTCGCGTACGTTCGCCGGCGGCCGCATTTGACGTTGCGCCGTTCCGCTCACGCTCTTCGCTTCTCCCCTCCCCATGAAATACCTGCTGGCCTTAGCCCTCGTCGCCCATGGTGCGCTGCATCTGGCACATGCCGCTCCGGCGAACCGTCCGAACATCGTCTTCATCTTCTCGGATGACCACGCCCAGCACGCGATCAGCGCGTACGGCTCAAAGGTAAACCAGACGCCGCATCTCGATCGCCTTGCCCAGGGCGGCATCAAGTTCAACCACGCGTTTGTCACCAATTCAATCTGCACGCCGAGCCGCGCCGTGGTGCTCACCGGCAAGTACTCCCACGCCAACGGCACGCCGGTGTTCAACGTGTTCGACGGCGCCCAGCAGACCGTCGCGAAATTGCTCCAGGCGGCCGGCTATCACACGGGGATGATCGGCAAGTGGCATCTCGGCAGCGATCCCACCGGCTTCGATCGTTGGATCGTCCTGCCCGGGCAGGGCATCTATAATGATCCGGATTTCCTGACGCCGCACGGCCGCGTGAACGTCAAGGGGCACACCACTGAAATCACGACCAAGCTCGGACTCGAGTTCCTGGATACGCGGCCGAAGGACAAGCCGTTCTTCCTGATGCTGCATCAAAAGGCCCCGCACCGCGCCTGGGAACCGGACGCGAAGAACAAGGCGCTCTTCAAGGATCGCGTGATTCCCGAGCCCGCCACGCTCTGGGACGACTACGCCACGCGTCCGGCCGCCCTGCCCGAAAATCAGCAGACGGTCGCGCGCGATTTGACCCGCCGCGATTTGAAACTCGAGCCGCCCGCCGATCTGCCGCCCGGTCCGCAGCGTCAGCAGTGGTTGAACGCGAAGCCGATGGAGCTCGAGGTAACGCAGAAGGCCGGCACGAAGAAAGTTCTCACCGGCCGCGAGCTGGTGCAGTGGAAATATCAACGCTACATGCAGGACTATCTCGCGTGTGTGCAGGGCGTGGACGACAGCGTCGGCGAAGTGCTCGACTACCTCGACCGCACCGGCCTCGCACAGAACACCATCGTGATCTACAGCTCGGACAACGGCTGGTACCTCGGCGACTTGGGCCTGTACGACAAGCGCTTCATGTACGAGCCGGGCCTGCACATTCCGCTGCTCGCACGCGGTCCCGGCATCAAGGCCGGCGCCGTCACCGATCTCTTCGCGCTCAACGCCGACTTCGCGCCGACGTTCCTGGAACTCGCCGGCGTAAAGATTCCCGCCGACATGCACGGCCGCTCCCTGGTGCCGCTGCTGCGCGGTGAGAAACCCGCGGCCTGGCGCACTTCGGTCTACTATCGCTACTATCACGATCCGGGCCACCACAACACGCGCGCGCACTACGGTGTCCGGACCGCCACGCACAAATTAATCCATTACTGGAAGAAGGACGCCTGGGAACTGTACGACCTCGTGCGCGATCCGACGGAACAGAAGAACCTCGCCGGCGATCCCGCGCAGGCGGCGAAGCTGGCCGAGTTGAAGCGCGAAATTGTCCGGCTGCAGAAAGAGCTGGGCGACACCGGCCAGTTCGCCGATGTGATTCCGAAGGACGGCGTCGATGCGCCCCGCGATGTGCCGAAGCTCGGATTCAAGTCGGTCAGGGACGCCATCGCCGCCGCCAAACCCTGATCGCCGGCCGCTCTGTCGCATGCCCGTCCCTGAACGCCCGGTGAAACTCGGCGCGCATATCTACCTCTGGATTGAGCGCTGGTCAGACTCCGAGCTTGGCCTGATCGACCGCGCCCGCGGGCTCGGACTCGACATGCTGGAGTTATCCGTCGGCCTCGACGTGCCGTTCAAGCCCGCCCTGACCAGTCGCGCCGCCGAGGCCGCGGGTCTCGGACTGCTGGTCGGCCCGGGCGGAGCCTGGCCCGACGGCGCCGACCTCTCAGACGATCTCCCGGAAAACCGCCGCGCCGCACTCGGGTTTCACCGCCACATCATCGACCAGACCGCGGAGCTCGGCGCGGTCGCCTACGCCGGCGCGCTCTACGGCCGGCCGGGCAAGGTCCTGCGCCGCCGCCCGCCCGCGGACGAACTGCCGCGCACGGCCGAGGGCCTGCATCAACTCGCCGAATACGCCCGCTCCCGCGGCGTGATGCTCGTGATCGAGCCGATGAGCCGCTTCCGTTCGCACGTCGTCAACACGCCCGCGCAGGCGCTGCGCCTGATTGAACTCGCCGGCGGCGCACCGAACCTCCGCATCCTGATCGACACGTACCACGCGATCACCGAGGTCCGCGATTTCGGCGCGGCGATCAAGACCGCCGGCGAGCGGCTGTGGGGCTTGCACGCCTGCGAGAACGACCGCGGCGTGCCCGGCGGCGGCCTCGTCCCGTGGCCCCGGATCTTCTCCGCGCTGCGCGATTCGCCCTGCGCCTACATCGGCCTCGAAGGCTACAACACCGGTCCCGCCACCGGCGACTTCGGCTGCCGGCGGGGCATCTTCCAGGATGTCTGCCCCGACGGTGACGCCTTCGTCCGTGCCGGCGTCGCCTTCATCCGCGCCCAACTGGCCGCCGCGAAATAGCCTCGCCCGTCACGACGCTCCACGCGTCTCCGGCCCCCGTCGCCTGTCGCCCGTCTCCTGTCGCCTGTCTACCGTCTCCTGTCCGTCTCCGCCCTGACCTCATAACACCACAGCGTGTCATGATAACGCAGATACAGCCGGCCGTCGTGAATCACCGGGTGCGCCCAGGCATCTTTCGCGCGCGCCTCGGCGAGGCGGAACTTCCCCTTCACTTCAAACTGTGACGCCCCGGGCTCGAGCAGCAGCATCCAGCCGTCCTCGGACAGCGCATAAAGCCTCTGGTCGGCCGCGAGCACGGCGCCTTTGACGTAGTCCGCCATCTCGTACACCACCTCGCCCGTCGCGGCATCGAGCGCAGCCCAGCCTTTGCGACCGGGATAGTACGAGCCGTAGAGGCGTCCGGCCACGTGCACGACGCCGCCCTGGCACGTGTCGAGCTTCGTCGACCACGTTTCCTCCACGCCGATGTCGCCGCCCGGAGTCGAAGGCGCCAACAGCCGATAGAGCCGGCCCGGCGGGCCGTAGGGCGCGGACATGAACACCGCGTCGCCGACGAGCACGGGCATCATCGCCTGCACGGAATATGAAGTCGGGCGCCGCTTTTTCCACTGCAGCTTCCCGGTCGCGGCGTCCGTACAAATCAAATACCGCAGGGTGCTGCCAATCAGCAACCGGCGGCCGGCGAACTGCACCAGGATCGGCGAACCATAGCCGGCGGTTTCAAGCGAGCCGTCGCCTTCTGCATCGAACAACGGTTCGCTCTGCCACCGGACCTTGCCCGTAACTTTGTCGAACGCGACCACCAGCGCGTCTCTGCCGCCCGCGGTGACATAGACCGCGCCCTCATCGACGACGACGCACTCGCTCAATCCCCACGTGAGATTTTCGCCGCGAAAGCGAGTCAGCACATCGACGGCCCACACTTCCCGCCCGGACGCGGCCTCGAAGCACGCCAGACGGCCCTGGCCGCTGTAGTGATAAACCCGGCCGGCGCTGTAGGTCACCGACGCGCGCGCACCGGGATACTGTTTCATCCACGAGCGGCCGTTGGGCGACTGCCACAGCGGTTTGCCCTGCAGATCGAACGCCAGCACGCGCACCTCCTCGGCAAAGTCGCCCGCGATGAAGAGCCTGCCATCCGCGATGATCGGCGCCGAGAAACCGCGCCCCACGCCTTTGGCAGACCACAGTTCCTTCGGTCCGGCCTCCGGCCACGACGGCAGCAGGCCGCGTTCGTCACTGACGCCGTCACGCCGCGGCCCGCGAAACTGCGGCCAGCCCGGCTCGGTCGACGCAATCAGCGCAGCCGGCCCGCCCGGCGCGGCAGCCCAGGCGAGCGACTCGGACGCAAGCAACGTGGCGCCCAGACGCCAGAGGGCGTTCCATCGGGTTGGACTCCGGCGGGGCAGCGAAGAATCACACCGTATCATCGTCCCGTTACTCCAGCGAAGGAGCGGACCGAAAGGCAATGCCAACTGGACGGGCCGAGCGCAGATCGTCTTTCAGTTGCCGCCGAAGGCCCACAGGTGCGTCGCCGTCCGCACGTAGATTGCGTCCTCCACCAGCGCGGGCGTGGCCAGAATGCGCGCGCCGAAATCAACCTGGTGCAGAATCTCAGGCTTGGCGCCGCCAGCTTTGAGCACGGTGAGTTTTCCCGGCAGCGACGCGACGTAGATCCGTCCGTCAGCGGCCACCGGTGACGCATAGTAACTGCCCGTCGCGCCGATGCGCTCCTGCGCGTAGAACGGCTCGCCCGTCTTGGGATCGAGGGACGACAGCAGGCCGCCGTCGCGCAGGATATAGATGCGCCCTTCGTAAAACAGGGGCGACGCGACATACGGCAGACCCTTCCGGTACTTCCACGCCACGTGCGTTTCGGAAATATTGCCGCGGCCGCCAGGGTTCACCGCGACGAGAACATTCTCCGCCTTCGCATCGGTGATCTTCAGCAATTCCCAATCCTCCGGTGTGAACTTGCCATCGCGATTGCGGTCCATCCCGCGCAGATAATCGCGCCGCCGCGGATCCAACTCGGCCAAGTCCACCACGCCGTCGCGGTTCTTGTCGTTGGCCTCGAGAAATTTCTCCCACGGCTGCCGCGGCGCATCCGACTGGCCCGGCGACCACGCGGCGAAGAACAAGCGACCGTCGCCGATCACCGGCGTGGTGCACACCGTGTTGGTCACACCGTTGATCACCCAGCGCTCCGCACCGGATTGAAATGCATAGCCTTTCAACTGGGCCGAACCACCGAGCACGATCTGATCCTCGCCGTCGCTCCGCCAGATCACCGGGGTGCCAAAACTTCCGGCGGCCTCGGGCCGCGGTGTTTCCCAGGCGATTGCTCCGGTCAGCAGGTCGAGCGCGAGCAGCGACGAATCCTGATACTGATCGCGATTCAGCAACACGCGGTTGCCCACGATCACCGGCGAAGTGCCAGAACCGAACTTGCCGCCGCTCTGGGCCAGCGCCAGGGGACGCCGCCACACTTCCCTGCCCTCGAAATCATGGCAGAGCAGGCCGAACGAGCCGAAGTAAGTCACTACGTGACGACCGTCGGTCGCTGGCGTCGAGGCCGCCGGGCTGCCATCGGCGTTGTGAAACTCCTCGATGCCCTCGGGCTTCAGGTGCTGCGTCCAGCGGAGCTTGCCGTCCCCGCGATCATAGCAGCGCACTTCGAGTTGGCCGGCGTCGAACGTGGTAAGGAAAATTCGATCGCCCCAGACACACGGGGACGATGGCGACCAAGGCACCGGCACGCTCCAGCGGACGTTCTCCGTGGGACCGATCTTTACCGGCGGTTTGGCGCTGGCTGCCGCCACGCCTGCGCCGTCCACGCCGCGGAACTGGGGCCAGTTGGGCGGGGTGCCGAAGAGAGCCGAGGTGGTGAGCCACACGACGGCCACGCAGATAGATAGGGACTGCCCGGGACCGCGACCGCCCTCGGTCGCCTTCGGTAGGATGCGACCGGGGGCGGTCGCGGTCCCGCCGGACGCGCTCCCACGGGTCGCATTGCCACCTCGAGAACAAGCCGCCGCGTTGCTCACGTGAACAGCTTGGTGACCGCCTTGGCCTTCACCAGTTCGCGCGGCTGGTTGAGGTGATTGTACACGATCGTTTCCGGATCGATGCCGAAGGCGTGATACATCGTCGCGAGCAGTTCGGTCGGATGCACCGGATCCTTCGCCGGACTCGACGCCGTCTTGTCCGACTCACCGTGCACGTAACCGCGCTTGATGCCCGCGCCGGCGATGATGCTGGAATAGCAATACGGCCAGTGGTCGCGACCGTCGGCGCTGTTGTTGTTGCCGGACGTGCTCACGCCGCGCTCGGGGCTGCGGCCGAATTCGCCCAGCGCCACGACGAGCGTCTCGCTCAACAGTCCGCGCTGATCGAGGTCCTCGAAGAGCGCGCTCAGGCCCTGATCGAGCATCGGCCCCGACTTGTCGCGCATGCGCTCGGTCAGGCCGACGTGATGATCCCACGAGTGATTGTCCGAGTTCGCAACTTTCGGCCAGATCACCTCGACGACCCGGGTGCCCGCTTCGACCAGCCGCCGCGCGAGCAGCAGACTCTGGCCAAACGTGTTTCGTCCGTAGCGATCGCGCATCTTCTCGTTTTCCGCGCCGAGATTGAAGGCGTCCCGCGCGCGGCCGGATACGATGAGGTTCAGCGCTCGCTGGTAGTATTCGTCGAGGTTGTACGACGCTGTCGCCTTCTCGATGTCCGGCATCGCCTGCTCGATCGACTCGCGCAGCCGGGCCCGGCGCTCGAGCCGCATCGCAAACACCTCCTGCGGCAGCTTGAGATCCTCGGTCCGGATGCGACTCATCTTCTCCATGTCGAGGTCATCCCCTTCCGGATACAGCGTGTAGGGATCGAAGGCCTTGCCGAGGAAGCCGGCGCTGCCGCCCTTGCCGACGACGTTCGATTCCTGCAGCGGCCGCGGCAGCATCACGAACGGCAGCATCGGCTCCGTCACCGGCTTCAGGCGCACGATGTTGGATCCGAAGTTGGGAAAATCCTTCGCGTTCGGCGGCTCGAGCTGGCCCGACGGACTGACCTTGTCCGTGGTGTAGCCGGTCATGATCTGGTAGATGGCCGCGGTGTGATTGAACAGCCCGTTGGGCGTGTAGCTCATCGACCGGATCATCGTGAACTTGTCGTTCACCTTCGCGAGCTGCGGGATGATCTCCGTGAAGTTGACGCCCGGAATCTTCGTCGGGATCGGCTTGAACGCGCTGCGAATCTTGTCGGGCACGTTTTCCTTCGGATCCCAGAGATCGAGATGCGACGGACCGCCCTGGAGGTACACCATGATGACACTCTTGGCCTTGCCCCAGCCGGGGCCGCCGCGCGTTGCGACCGCCGGTGCCGCCTGGGCGTTGAGCCGTAGTAGTTGTCCGAGCGAAAGCCCGAGGATGCTGGAACCGCCGATGCGCAGGAGATTGCGTCGGGTCAGCTTGGCGTGGGTGTCGCAGAGGTCAGTGTTGAGTCCACCGGGGATTCGAATCATGGCGGGGCGTGGGTTGAGGACGGGCTAAAGGAATTCTGCTGGGGCGCGGCGCGTCAGCGGTTGAAGAGAAAGGCCGGATTGTTGATCAACGCCCACGTGAGATCCTGCGCCCCGGTCAGACGCACATCGGCGAGTTGCCGCGTGCTCATTTCGGCGTCGGCGCGGAGTTGAACGAGCTTCGCATCGATCGGCACCGGGGTTTCAGCCGTGGCCAGCGCGAGACCCAACGCCTTCAGCTCGGGGTCGATGGGCAGCGGCGTGCGGGCCTTCGCCAGCGCCTGCTGGCGCTTCAACAGTCCCGTGTCCGTCTCAAGGTGATACGCCGCGAGTCCCTCCAGTTGGGCTGCGACCCGCTCCGTCGGCGGCACGCGCAGGGCGGCAACGATCGTCTCCGGCAGCCCAAGTTCCAGCGGCTCGGTTGACGTCGTCACCCAGAGTCGGAACCGCCCGATCGAGAAGCCGTCGCGGAAACGTTGCTGCAGCGTAAGGGTGAGCGTGATGCCCGCGGCGTCGCCCAGCGGCTCCTTGAATGCAAAGCGCGCGTAGTGCGGTTCGGCCACTTTCCCGCCGATGGCCCAGCCGTCGCGACCGCCGTCCACCTTGCCGTTGATCGCACCGGTCACCTCATAGTCCTTTTGCGTGAAGTCCGCCCGCGCGCCCCTGAACTCGACGTCCTTCTGCCCGCGTCGCCCAGCCTTGTCGCCCCACTTCAGCACCAGCTCGCTTAACACAAAGTTGCCGTTCGCCCGGCCGGGGCCGAAGCCTGGCAGCCGCTCGTCCGGCAGCACCTCGAGGAGCAGGCCGGTGATCTTCGCCGACTTCACTTCGGCGGTGATGACGTAATCCTGGAACCCGGCGGCCGGGCCCGTCGCAAAATACGAGCCATCGTCCTGCCGCGTGAGCTGGGTGTTGTTGTTCGACTTCGCGGACGTAACGGCCAGCGGCGTCCACGCAGTGCCGCGCCGACAATCGTCGAGCGACTTCTCCCACGCCGGCTGCTTCGCCGGCAGCGCAGCGCGATAGGCAGCCAACGCGCTTTCCTCCGTCGCGATTTTTTCCTGCCGCTTCTGTTCCGCAGCCGCCACCTGCGGCGCGATCGCGCGCGTCCGCGCCTCGACCGCGGCGCCCGCGAGCGTCACGGCCTGCTGGCGTTCGTCCTGCTTCTGAGCGTAGAGCGGCGCCCACCAGGCTTCGCGTTGCGCAAGCGTCTGCGCGAGGCGCGCATGCTCGCCGCCGATCGACTGCCACGCGGCCACCGCGGTCGACGACTCCTTGTCCGTCGCGTGACGGTTGAGGGTGCGGAGGAAAATTTCATCCACGAGTTTCCGATCATCGGCCGTCGTTGCCGTGAGCTGCGCGAGTTCGTTCTTCGGATCATTGATGGCACCGGAAACGGCCGGGCCGCTCAACAAAGCCATCACCGAGCCGAGCCCGATGTCGCTGCTCCGTTCGCACTCGCAGGCCGACTCGCGCGCGGGCCGGCCCAGGCTCGCGAGGAAGCCGCTGGGCACGTCGATGGCGGAATCCGGCAGCTGGGCGGCGCGCGTGCCGGCCTTCACCCCGGGGAAATTCGGGGCCGAGCCCGTGACCTTGAACACGGCGTCGAGCAGCACCTCGGCCGGAAGTCGGCGCGCGATCGCGTGGGAATAGTTGACGCGATCATCCGCGTTCCACTTGTGCGTCGCGATGGCGAGCTGGTAGGTCCGCGACTGGCAGATCGTGCGTTGAAGCTGGCGCACATCGAAACCACTTTGCACGAACTGCTGCGTGAGCCAGGCCAGCAATTCCGGATTCGAGGGCGGATTGCCCGCGCGGATGTCGTCGAGCGGATCGATCAGGCCCACGCCCGTCAGATAGCCCCACATGCGATTCACGTAGCTGAGCGCGAAGTAGCGATTGTCTGCTGACGTCATCCACGCTGCCAGTTGTTCGCGGCGCGTGGTTTTCCCCGCGGACGGATCGATTTTTGCCGGATACGGAAACTCGGGCGGCGTGATCTGGCCGGTGCGGTCATGGGTCATCTCGCCCTCGGTCTTGTCGTACGTGATCTCGAACAACGGCTTCGCGCCCTCGACCGCCGAACCGGCGATGGTCTTGTTGCCGGCCTCAGGATCCTTCTTGAGATCCACCTGCGCGAAGTACGCCGACAGCTGGTAATACTGATCCTGCGTCCAGCGTTCGAACGGATGATCGTGACACTTGTTGCAGTTGAAACGTGTCGCGAGAAACAGGTGCGTCGTGTTCTCCATCGTCTCGGCCGGTGTCCGCAGCACCTTGTAGTAACTCGACGCCGGATTCTCGCGGTTCGATCCCTGCGCGGTGATGATCTTGCGGGCAAACTGATCGTATGGCGTGTTCGTCGCGATCTCCTGGCGAATCCAGTCGCGAAACAGCCGCGCCCCTTCCTCGCCGAGGAACTTGCGGTTCACCTGCAGCAGATCGGCCCATTTGTTCGACCAGTGATCGATGTAGTCGGCCCCGCCGATCAATCGCTCGATCAACGCATCGCGTTTCACGCGCGTCGGGCGGGAGTCGGCGACGAATGCGCGCACGTCCTCCGCCGTGGGCGGCAGGCCCGTCAGATCGAGCTGCACCCGACGGAGAAACTCCTCGTCGCTGCAGAGGGCCGACGGGAGGATCTTCATGCGCTGCCACTTCGCCGCGACGAACTCGTCAATCTTGTTCCACGTCTCGGGCTGCTGCCAGACGAAGCCGGAGCGGTCGCCCATGACGGTGACGGTGGTCGCCGCGTAGTTCCCTTCGTAGCGTGCGAGCACCGGCGCCTCGCCGCGACGCAGGGTGCGGATCAATCCGCCCCGCTCGGTCGCCACCACATCCACATTGCCCGATTCGATGAAGCCCTCGGCCGTGACGTCACGCTGCCGACCGTCGGCATAGGTGGCGAGAATCCGCATCTGCTGACGCGAACCAACCTGTTGCAGCACGGGATCGCGCGGGGAAATCTCGATCCGCGTCACCCGCGGCGACGCCAGATCGAGCTTGGCCCCGTCAGCGATCCACGCGCGCAGGATGCGATAATATTTGTCATCGAACTTCGTGCGCTGTCCGCCTTCGTGCGGCACCGCTCCGGTCGTCTTCAGCAACATGAGCGAATCGTCCGGAGAGGCGAAATTCACCCGCCGGCCGGCGTGGTCGTCGACCAACGAGCGCACGTCGTAGATCGGATCGTAGCCGCGCAGCGAGAGTTTGAAACCCGCCTTGCCGTCCTTCGCCCCGTGGCACCCGCCCGAACTGCAACCGAGTTGGGCGATGACGGGATTCACATCACGAATGAAATCGACCTTCTGCTGCGGATCATAGCGCACGACCTCGACCGGCAGCTTCAGCGTTTGCCCGGCCAGTCGGATCATCACATGACTCCTGCCGGCAGCCAGCGGATTGACCTGCCCCGACGGTGTGACGGCGCTCACCGGTGCCGCCGTTTCATAAGAAGCGAGCCGGGTGGCGTCGATCGTATCCCCGTTGTCGAGACGCGCGCGCACGACGAGCTGCACGGCGTCGTAGACACCGTCGAGTTTCACGGTCGCAGGCGACACCTCCAGCGCGACGACCTTTCGGCCCGGCGGCAACGCCTCCGCGTCCAGCGCAGCGGCGACGGGGGCCAGGGCGGCGGCGAGCCGGAGCGGGGCGAAAGCGATCGTGAGTGTGAGGCCGAACGCCAGGGCCGGTCGCCACCAACGAGCGCGCGGGACGGGCAGGGCGTTCGCCGTACGGGACCACTTGCTGGTGCTCGCAGCCACGCGATTCCACTCAGCGCATGCAAGGGGCGGGGATTTCATTTAACGACCGGGCTGCGGTTTTGATTCAAGGTGCGTGACTGCGGCGCCACTCACGGGCACCGGGACAAATTCCTTCATCACCACGCCGTCTTCGGCCCGAATCAGCCGGACGCGTCCATCCTCGCCGGCCGCGGCGAGTTCCCGGCCCGCGGGATTAAACGCGAGCGCATAAACGCCGCCGGTGAACGGGACCGTGGCAATCTGTTTCACCTCCGCCGTGGTGAACGCCTCAATCGCCGCCTTCTCCTCGGGCGTGTACGCGCTGGCAATCTTGCCCGCGTAGGCCTTGAGCAGGAGGTCGGGAATCTTCGGATCAAACTCGCCGGTGTACAGATTGACGGCGCCCTGGCCGTTGAAACTGCTCGCCGCGGCGATGCGCTTGCCGTCGGCGCTGTAGCTGACGGCAAAGATCCGGCCCGTCATCGGCGGAAACTTCCGCAGCAGGTTCGCGTTGTCGCCGATGCGTCGCGCGGTCTGACGAAAGACCTGGTACACCTGCGGCACGCCGTCCGCGCCGCCGATCAACACTTCATCGCGTCCCGGCCGGCGGGCCACCGCGTGCAGGCCGCCGCGCAGCGCGCCCGGCGTGATGGAGGTGATGTTATCGACGAATCGCTGCGTCGCGACCTCGGTGAGCTTGGTGCTCATGTCACGACCGACGGAAATGAGATGCGAGCCGTCGCGGCTGAAAACGGTGTCGAGCACCCAGTCGTTGTGAGACCCCTGCTGCAACACCTGCGTCCCGTCGGCGGCGGCGATTGCGCGCACGGTGTTGTCGGCGCAGCCGAAGGCGACGAGCTTGCCGTCGGGTGACCAGCTGACGCCGTAGACGGTGTCGTATCCGACGGGCACGGACACCTGCAGCGTGCGTTTCGCGACGTTCCAGATCTGCACTTCGCCCATCCGCGCGGGCAGGCCGCCGGCGACGGCGAGGAGCGCTCCATCGGGCGAGAAGCGCACGGACTGGATGCGTTCGGACAATCCGATCAAGCGCGCCACGAGTCCCGAACCGTCCGCCGCATGCAGCAGCACCTCGTGAAAGCCGGCCACGGCCAGCACTGTGCCGTCGGGAGAAAAATCCAGCGAGGTCACAACGGGCGGCCGCAGATATACCGGCGGGTGATCCGCGTCGATGCGCTGCACGGCGTTCTTCGGCGTGTCGTCGTTCGCGCCCTCGGCGATCCACCGGGCGACCAGCGCGACCTCCTCCGCGGCGAGCGGCGTGCGATCCTTCGGCATGTCGGCCTCGCCGTCCTTGAGCGTGATGGCCGCGACGAGCGCGCTCGCGGTGGGCTGACCGGGGATGACGGCTTTGTCGCCACTATCGCCACCGGCCAGCAGCCGGGAGAAATCCGTCATCACGTAGCCGCCCTTGTCGCGCGCCGGCTGATGACAGCCTTGGCAACTCGCCTGAAAGATCGGCCGGATTTGCTTCCAGTAGCTGACGGGCGCGTGGGGATCCGGGGCGTTGTCCTTGGGCGGTGCGGCGCCGCGGAGCGCGGGCGGTAAGCCCATCGTCAGCAACGCCGCGAGGAAGGCCAACGCGCGCACGCCACGAGGGTGCAAGCAAACGGACGCGGTCGAAAACCAAGTCATCAGCGGGGTAAAGGCGGAGTGGAGGAAAACCGCGGCGAGCGTGAGCAACGCGCCGCGGGAAGGCTCCATCGAGCAAAACGAAAGCCAGCGTCAGCACAAGACGTGAACACAGGGCGCACGAAGGAGCGCGGCGGACGGCGTGCCGGCGCTCCCGAGGGCAGCCGGAAGCCGGGGCTCCCGGACGTCGCTGCAATTCAGGACGATCGAACCTCAAAAAGAAGCGGCGGCTTGTTGCCAAGCCGCCGCGATCACCGGGAGTAACTTGGGGAAAGGCGCGTTGGGGACAACGCGCCCTCCCCGTAACGACGGGCGGTTAGAACGAACCGCGCAGGCCGAGCGCCATCTGGATGCCGTATTCCTGTTCGGCATACAGCTTGGCGTAGCTGGGCGTCAGGTCGCCGTAACGAAGGAAGCGGAACGGCTCGTTGAAGATATTCGTCGCGCTGGCGACCAGCGAAAGTCGCTTCGTGAGCTGGTACGAGGTGTTCACGTCGAGCACCGTGCGGGCCTCGATGTACTCGTAGCCATTGGGTCCGTAGGCGGCCAGCGGCGCGCGCTTGTCGAGACCGCGGTAGTTCCAGCGCGCGGTGAACGTGAAGCGCTTCGGCGCGAAGGTGAAGCCCCAGTTGGCGCTCTTCGGGATGAAGCTCGAGAAGGCCGCACCGGGCGCGCCGTCGAGGACAAGCTTGGTGCCGTTGGCGAACAACGTGAAATATCCACCCCACTTGCCGAGCCGGCGGAGATTCTGCCGGATGTTGATCTCGGCACCCGTGATGCGGGCGTCGCCGGCGTTGAACTTGGAATTGACGTTCCAGTCGAGGTAGCGGTCGGGCAAACCGAGTTCGGCCAGCACGGCCGGGGTCGCGCGGCGGGAGGCGTCGCCAAAGAAGTTCTTCAACTCCTTCAGGAAAACGCCCGCGGTGATCAGACCGCCGTTGTCCGTGTAATATTCAGCCGAGAGATCGTAATTGTCGGCCGTCCAGGGCAGCAGCGCCGGATTGCGGACGGTCAGTGTGCCACGGAACTGGCCGGGCTGCAGATCATCGTCCTCATCGGGATCGGTCGCACTCGTGTTGGCGACCGTGCGCGGGATGATGTCCGAGTAGTTGGGGCGGCCATACGTCTTGGCCCACGCCGCGCGGAGCAGGAAGTTCTCCGTGGTGTTATACGTCAGGTGAATGCTCGGGTAGTAACCGTCGTATTCGCGGTGCGTGAAGAACGAGCGGTACTGGCGGGTGAGCAAACTCTCCGCCAACGAGCCGGCCGCGCCCGCTTCAGGCCGGCGCAGGCGCTGGCCCGCGGCGTTGCGGACGAAGGAGCCGTCGGGATTGCGCTGCCAGATGCGCTCAGTGTCGACGAGACCGCCGATGCCGTCGTCGATGGTCTTTTCGAAGCGCACGCCGCCGAGAATACGCAGGGTGCTGCTGAAGAGCCGCGTGTCGGCCTGGACGTAAGCGGCCTGGACCTTCTCTTTGATGTTTTCGTTGTTATCGATGTGCGAGTTTCGATCGGATGCCTTCTGCGCGTCCGTCTGCTGGTACAGCAGGGGGTTGAGCTGGTAGGCACGAAACGCGCGGCTCGGCGACATCCAGTTGATGCTCGGCATGCCGTAGCCCGTATCTACGCCCTGGTATCGTTGCATGAGATACGGCTCGATCGGGGCGGTGGCGGCGGAGACGCCGTCGGGGCCGGAGAACGTCCATGTTTCGTTCCGCAGATTATTATCCAGCATCACGCGCTTCTCAAGCACGCCGGTCTGGATGGCGGTCGGCACCGGCATGAAATCGAGCGTGCGCCGAACGTTCACAAAGCCCTGGTTCGTATAGCTGTGATTGTTGAGGTTGGCGTTGTTGGCCGTGTTGCCGCGGAGATTCGCGGGGTTGTTCCAATCGACGAGCTGGTTGTTGTTGTCGTACACCTCGATGCGGCCGGGCAACGCGGCGCCGGGCGCCAGGTCGAGGAAGTTGATGCGCACCGGGAAACGCTGGATGGCGCTCGCCTGCAGGAAGAAGCCGGCGTCGAAGTAGCGACGCTTGATCTGCGAGGCAGAGCGACTGACGCCGGTCTCCACGCGCCAGCGGCCGTTGTCGTAACGGTAGCTGACGTTGCTGGAGTCGGAGATCTGGTTGATCAGCTGATTGGTGCCGTTGTTGTTCAGCGTGGCGCGGCCGGTGGCGCCCAGTGTCTGGGTGCCGTCCCACGCGAGCGATCGGCCGCCGGCGACCGAGGGCGTCGCGGTGGTGCTGGTGTTCCAGGTGTAGGAGAGCGAGCCGATGCGGGTGTCGGTCCGGCTCGCCACGTGGCCAACGGAGAGCACGCCGTTGTCGCTGATTTTCCAATCCGCCTTGATGCTGAGCGTATTGCGCCGGAGGTCGCGCGGACCGTCCAGCAACGCGAGTGAGTTCAGGATCGGATTCGCGTAATTGATCGGTGTGCCCGTGGGCGAGCCCGGGGCGACGATCGAGGTCCAGGTCTGCAGGGTGCGATGCTGCTCGTTGAAGGAGCGCGAGTGGTTGGCGGCGATCACCACGCCGAATCGCTTCGTGACCGGCCAGGTGAAGTCGAGGCTGGCTCCGGGAAAAATCTTGTAGGTCATCTTGTCCCCGTGCGAATGCGGCGTCCGCTTCAGGTCGAGATTTTCGTGATTGCCGATCAGGTTCAGCGAATAACGGAGCTGGCGACCGGTGCGCTCGAAGGCGCTCTTGCTCACGAGATTGATCGAGCCGGCGAGCGAATCGGACGGATTCGCCGGCGTTGGAACCTTGGACACCTCCATGCGGGCGACGTCGTTGAGCGCCATCGAGCGCACGTCGACCGAACGCGTGGCCGTGGTCCAGATGTTGGACGCGGGTGCGCCGTCGTTCGTGATCGACGTCATGCCGCCGCCGATACCGCGGATGGAAACGCCGGAAACGTCGGCGAGATCGCTCTCCACCGTGACGCCGGGCAGGAATTTCATGAACTCGCCGACGGAGCCGCCGAGGACGTCACCGAGGGAATCGGTCGAGAGGACGTTCTTGATGTTCGGGGCGAAACGCTGCTCGTTGGTCGCGATCGCCTGGGCGTCGGTCTCCTTGTCTTGCGCGACGACGAACGCATCGAGTTTGATCGTGCCGTCGCCCTGCTGGCCGTAACGGGACACGGAGGTGAGGTTGACGTCCTGCGTCGCAACGCCGCCGGCCGGCACATTGACCTGGACGGCGGAGAGATCGAGGTCGGTGAAGAACACCTCGAGCGTCACGGGACCGCTCGGGACGTTCACCAGGCGGTAGGTGCCGTCCTTGTCGGTGAACACCGTGTTGTTGGTGCCCTTGATGGAAACGCGGGCGTTGTTGAGGTACTGGCCGGTGGCGACGTTCTGCACGCGGCCGGTGACGGTGCCGGAGCCGGCCGATGGAGCGGTGGCGGCGGGTGCGGTGGCCGCGCTTGCCGTGGGGGAGCCGGCCAGCGGTAGGAACGCCACGAGGCTGGCGATCAGGAGGTGTGTGGGCTTGGTCATGGTGGTGAACGACACCAGGCTCGGGCCAGGTGAATAGCGATGCGCATATTCAGCCACGACACCCAGCCTAGTAACGGTTCAGTTACACTGCAGGAAACGTGCGCGACAAGAAATTTGATCGGGGCTTTTCGTTTCTTTGCGGAATCGTCACCGCCCCGAAAAACGCACGATCCATTTCTCACCGCGGGCGCTCGGGGGTGCGCGCTTCCGCCGCAGGCGTCAGCCCACGAAGCTGTAATCGTACGGGGCGCGCAGTTCGCGCTGCACGTGAGCATTGGCCTCGGCGGAGAATTCACCGGTGAATTTTTCCTGCTCGGCATCCCAGGTGAGCGCACGGCCGGTGCGCATCGAGATCGCGCCCAGGTGACACATCGTCGCCGAGCGGTGGCCGGTCTCGACATCGCAGATCGGCGCTTTCCGCGACTTCACGCAGTCGAAGAAGTTCTCCATGTGATTCGAGCTGGTGTACAACCGCACCGCGCCCTCAGGGAGCGGTGCCTTCAACAATTCCGGATCACTGGCCTTGATCTGATCGCGGTTCACCCAGATCCAGCCGTTCGTGCCCTCAAACCGGATACCGTTGCGCTGGCCGTCGGCCTTCACCTTTGCGCCGTAGATGCTGTCGTCCTTCGTCGTGAAGATGTTCAGCCGGGTCCCGTTCGCGTAGGTGTAGTTGACCTCGTACTCGCTGAACGTGTTGAACCCGCCGGCAATCGGCTCCGCCAGCACCCGCGAGGTCACGTCGCGCGGCGCCAGGAGCCCGATGGCCCAGTAGGCGATGTCGTTGTGATGCGCGCCCCAGTCGGTCATCGTGCCGCCGGAATAATCGTACCAGAAGCGAAACGTGCGGTGACAGCGTTCCGGCACGTACTCGACCGCCCGCGCCGGCCCCTGCCAGAAATCCCAGTTCAACTCCGCCGGGATTTTCGCCGGCTTGAACGGGCCGTCGCGCAGGCCCGCCGGGAGCCACACATCGGCTTGCTTCAGTTTGCCGATGCGCTCGTTGCGCACCAACTCGCACGCGAGCCGGAACCGCTGGGAGCTGCGCTGCTGGGTGCCCGTTTGCAGTATGATGCCGCTCCCCTGCACCGCCTTCACCAGCCGACGACCTTCGTCGATCGTGAGCGTCAGCGGCTTCTCCGCGTAGACATCCTTCTTCGCGCGCGCCGCCCCGAGGTTAACCAGCGTGTGCCAGTGATCGGGCGTGCCGTTGACCAGGGCGTGAACGTCCGGCCGCTCGAGCACCCGGCGAAAATCGGCATAGATCTTCGGCACGCGGCCGTCGACCGTGAGTTTCTCCGCGGCCGCCGCGGCGTGCTTCGCATCGACATCGCACACCGCCACGACCTCGCCCCAGTTCGCGGCGTTCTGCGCGTCGCGCGTCCCCTGCCCGCCGCAACCAATCAACGCCACGCCGGGACGATCGTTCGCCGCGACTTTCTTCGCGCCAGCCTCCGCCGCCACGAGTTGCCGCTCCACAAACCACAGCGGCAGTCCGCTCATCGCGGCCACCACGCTGCAACGCTTCAGGAAACTGCGACGGGAAACGTGAAAGGACTTCATCGGGTCTGGGGTTGAGGTGCACGAGCATGCACCGCGGAACATAAAAAATGCTAGCCTGGAACTGCCCCGGGAACGCGTTCGTTTCGGCCGCAGACGTCGGTAGGCCGGCGGGACACCGGCGCTCCCCGCTTCACGCGCTGCCGGAGTTACAGGATCCCCTTGATCACCTGCGCCCCTTCAACGCCGGTGAGTTTCGCGTCGAGCCCCTGGAATTTCACGCTGAATGCATCGTGCTGAATGCCGAGCTGGTGCAGCATCGTCGCATGCAGATCATGCACGGTGCACACGTCCTGCACGGCGGCGTAACCGAGATCGTCGGTCGCACCGTGGACGTGCCCGCGGCGGATGCCGGCACCGGCCACCCAGAGCGACATCGACTTGTTGTGATGATCGCGACCGGTCGTGCCCTTGTTGCCCTGTGACATCGGCGTGCGGCCGAACTCCCCGGTCCACACGACCAGCGTGTCGTCGAGCATCCCGCGCTGTTTCAAGTCGGTGATGAGCGCCGCCGACGCCCGATCCGTCTCCTTCGCGCGCAGCGGCAGCTCCTCGCGCAGCAGGCTGTGGTGGTCCCAGTCCCGGTGATACAGCTGGATGAAACGCACCCCGCGCTCCGCCAGGCGCCGCGCGAGCAGGCAGTTGGCGGCAAACGATCCGTCGCCCGGTGTGCAGCCATAAAGTTCGAGCGTCTTCGCCGTCTCGCCCCGGACGTCCATCAACTCCGGCACGCTGGCCTGCATCTGGAACGCCATTTCGTATTGCGCGATGCGCGTCGCGATTTCCGGATCGTGCACCAACGCGTCGTGCTGCCGGTTGAGCGCATTGATCGCCTGCACGTCGGCACCCTGCTGCGCGCGCGTCACGCGGCCGGGATTGCCGAGATAGTGCACCGCGTCGCCCCGACTCTGAAACTGCACGCCTTGAAACCGGCTGGGGAGAAACCCGCTGCTCCACTGCCGCACCGCGATCGGTTGCGGCGAACGGCCAGGGCCGGTCGACACCATGACGACGAACCCAGGCAGGTTCTCCGCCGCGCTGCCGAGCCCGTAGTTCACCCACGAACCCATGCTCGGCCGGCCCGCAATCTGCGAGCCGGTGTTCATGAACATGTGCGCGGGATCATGATTGATCGCATCCGTCGTCATCGAACGGATCAGGCAGATGTCGTCGATCACGCCGCCGAGATGCGGAAACAGGGAGCAGATTTCCGTCTGGTTCCGGCCGAAGCGCGCGAAGGGAAACTGCGGCGCGTGACACACGAGTTTCTGGCCCTGCAACTGTGCGAGCTGCTGGCCCTTCGTCATGCTCTCCGGCATCGGCTCGCCGTGCATGGCCGCGAGCTTCGGTTTCGGATCGAAGGTTTCGAACTGCGACGGGCCGCCGGCCATCGTCAGCCAGATCACGCGTTTGGCTTTCTGCGGCAGCGGGAGCGGGTGAACGACGCCCCTCGCCGCCGTCGCCGCGCGCAACTCCGCGCCGCGCAGCAGCGAGGCCAGCGCCACCGCACCGACGCCCTGGGTAACGCGGCCGAGGAATGCGCGCCGCGTGTGAAAGGAAAAGGGAGCGACGGACATGGTCAGGAACGCGTGATGAATTCGTGGAGATTGAGCAGCACCCGGGCGACATGCGTCCACGCCGCCACTTCCACCGGATCAACGCCGGCCGTCACCGGCGCCTCGCCGGTCGCGAGCAGCGCACGCGCCGCGGCGGGATCCGCGCGATAGCGCTCCGCGTGGGTCGCCAGCAGCGCGGACATCGTCGCCGCCTCTTCCGGCCGCGGGCTGCGCTGCAACGCCGCCTGCCACGCCCACGCGAGCCGGCGGGACGTGTCCGCACCGCCGTCGCGGAGTATCCGGACCGCCAGCACGCGGGCGGCCTCGACGTAGGTCGGATCGTTGAGCAGCACCAGCGCCTGCTGCGGCAGGTTCGAGCGATTGCGCTCGGCGACGCACTCCTCGCGGCTGGGGGCGTCGAACGCGAGCAGACTCGGATGCAGGAACGTGCGCTGCCACCACACGTAGACGCCGCGCCGGTACTGTGACTCGCCCGTGTCGGGCACGTAGTCGCGGGTGGGAAAATTCAAGTTCTCCCAGTAACGATCCGGCTGATACGGCTTCACGCTCGGACCGCCGATGCGGGGGGAAAGCTGGCCGGCAACCGCGAGGGCGTTGTCGCGGACCAGCTCCGCGTCCACACGGAACCGACTTTGCCGCGCGTGCTCGCGATTCTCCGGATCGCGCGCGAGCTGATCGGGCGTCGCGGTCGAAACCTGCCGATAGGTCCGGCTCAGCACGATCGTTCGCACGACGTGCTTCACATCCCAGCCGCTGTCCATGAATTCGCAGGCGAGCCAGTCGAGCAGCGGACCGTTCGGCGGCAGCTCGCCCTGCGCCCCGAGATCATCGAGCACGCGGCTGAGCCCGGTGCCAAAAAACTGTTTCCACAGGCGGTTCACGACGGTGCGCGCGGTCAGGGGATTTTCCCGCGACACCAGCCAGCGCGCGAGATCGAGGCGCGTGAGCTCGCGTCCGTCGGTGGCGGGCTGCGGCAGGTAATGCGGCAGCGCGGCCTGCACCACGTCACCCGTTTCATCCATCCAGTTGCCGCGCGGCAGAACGCGTACGACGCGCTTCTCGCGGGCGGACTCCGTGACGAGGCACTTCGGCAGCGCGTCGAAATACTCCTTCCGCGTCTGCTCCGCCGCGGCGAGTGCGTCACGTTCATTCCGATACAGGCCCGTCACCCGGGTGCGGAAGTAGGTCTGCAGCGCCTGGCGTTCGCGTGCGACGCGACGGTCGGGCGATTTCTTTACGGCCGTCAGCACGTCACGCGCGGTGCGTTTCTCCGCCGCAGTGGCATTCACGCCCGGCTGCAATTCCGGCAACGTGCGGTCGGAAGCCGCCAACTCCAGTTCCCACGCCTGCTGCGCGGCGTCGATTTCCGGCAGCACGCTTTTGACGATGCCTTGGGCGGCGCGCACGGTGGCATCGAGTTCGGCGAGGCGCGCGTCCTGCTCCGGCGTGGTCACCGGCATGCCCTCCTCGCGACGGCCAACCGATGATTCCTTCACATCCGCGAAGAACGCCCCGAGCGCGTAGAAGTCGCGCGTCGCGATCGGATCGAATTTATGATCGTGACACTGGGCGCAGCCCGTCGTCTGGCCCAGCCAGGCGGTCCCGATCGCGCGCACGCGATCGGTCATCATGCGCACCTCATAATCCTTGGGCTGGGCACCGCCTTCCTCCGTCGAGAGCAACAGGCGGTTGAACGCCGAGCCCACGCGCGTGGCGCGATCCGCATCCGGCAGCAGGTCGCCGGCGATCTGTTCGAGCGTGAAGCGATCGAAACGCTTGTTGGCGTTGAAACTCGCGATCACCCAGTCGCGATACGGCCAGACATTGCGCGGGTTGTCGCTGTGATAGCCAATGGTGTCGGCGAAGCGCACGACATCGAGCCAGCCCATCGCCATGCGTTCACCGTAGTGCGGACTAGCGAGGACGCGCTCGACCAGTGCGGCGTAGGCGTCTGGCGAATCATCACGCTCGAACGCCGCCACGTCCGCGGGCGTCGGCGGCAGGCCAAGCAAATCGAGGGAGAGCCGGCGGATCAGTGTGCGGCGGTCGGCTTCCGGCGACGCCTTGAGCCCGACGGCGTCGAGCCGTCGCGCGACGAGCACGTCCACGCCGTTTGCGTCGCGCGGAATCGCCGCCTTCACCGGAGGCTCGTACGACCAGTGTTTCTGGTACGCGGCACCCTGCTCGATCCAACGCTGCAGAATCGTTTTCTCGCGAGCATCGAGCCGCTTGTTGGAATCGGGCGGCGGCATCACCTCGTCGGCGTCGGTGGAGAGGATCTTCTCGATCAGCGTGCTCTCCGCCGGCCGGCCCGGCACGAAGGCGTCGCGGTCCAGCGCGGCCTCGCGCACATCGAGCCGCAGCTTGCCCTTGCGGTGGGAAGCATCCGGCCCGTGGCAGTAAAAACATTTGTCCGACAGGATCGGCCGGACATCGCGATTGAACTCGATGCGATCGGGCAGCGCGGCGGGCTGCTGCGCACGCGCGGCGGCAGCGAGGAGCGTGGCGCCAACGAGGAGGGACCGAACGACTCTTCGGGCACGGACGAGCCGCGCCCCTACAGCGAGATGGCGGCTGGCACGGGCACACATAACGCGGGAGGCGTGGCGCGCCGCTTACGCCAGGATCTCTTTCACGACGCGCGCCGGCAGCACGCCCGTGAGGCGTTGATCGAGGCCCTGGGACTTGAACGAGAGGCGTTCGTGATCGATGCCCATCAGGTGCAGAATCGTGGCGTGGAGGTCGCGCACATGGACGGGATCCTTGACGATATTGTAGGACATCTCGTCCGTTTCGCCGTGCACCGTCCCGCCTTTGATGCCGCCACCGGCCATCCACAGCGAGAAGCAGCGCGGGTGATGATCGCGGCCGTAGTTCTTTTCAGTGAGCGTGCCCTGGCAGTAAACGGTGCGGCCGAACTCGCCGCCCCAGATTACAAGCGTGTCGTCGAGCATGCCGCGCTGCTTCAGATCCTGCACCAGGCCGTAGCACGGCTGGTCGACGTCCTTGCACTGCGAGGCGATGTCGCGCGGCAGCGAGCCGTGTTGATCCCAGCCGCGGTGGAAAATCTGCACGAAGCGCACGCCGCGCTCGAGGAGCCGCCGCGCCATCAGCGCCGAGCTCGCGAACGTCCCGCGCTTCCGCGCCTCGTCCCCATAAAGCGCATACGTCGACTCCGGCTCCTTCGCCACGTCGGCGAGTTCGGGCACGCTGGCCTGCATGCGAAACGCCATTTCGTACTGCTGCGTCCGCGTCTGAATCTCCGGATCGCCGATGCTGGCATAGCTGCGCCGGTTCAGTTCCTCGAGGCCGTCGAGCATCTTGCGCCGCAGTTCCCGCGGGATGCCCGGGGCGTCGTTGAGATAGAGCACGGGGTCGCCCTGCGACCGGAACGACACGCCGGCGTGCTTGCCCGGCAGGAAGCCCGAACCCCAGAGCCGGGCCGAGATCGCCTGCACGTTGGAGAACGGACTCGAGTGTTTCGCCTGTAACACCACGAACGCCGGCAAATCCTCGTTCAACGTGCCGAGGCCGTACGCGAGCCACGACCCGATCGAGGCCTTTCCGTTCTGCATCGAACCCGTGTACACGAGTTGGTTGGCCGGCTCGTGGTTGATCGCGTCGGTCTTCATCGACCGAATGATGCAGATGTCGTCCGCCATCTTCGCCGTGTACGGCAGCAATTCGCTGATCCACGCGCCGCTCTGGCCGTGCTGCGAGAAATTGAAAATGCTCGGTGCGAGGGGAAACGCCTCCTGCTTCGAGGTCATGCCGGTCAGTCGCTCGCCCTGCCCCGCCAGCCAGTCCTTGAGGTCTTCCTTGAACCGTCCCTTCAACGCCGGCTTGTAGTCGAAGGTCTCAAGCTGCGACGGCGCGCCGATCAGCGAGACGTACACCGCGCGCTTGGCCTTCGGCGCGATCTTCCACGGCTCGGTCATCGCCGTCGCAAGCGTGGCGGACGGGCTGGCCGGGGCGGCACCGAGCCGCGATCCGAGCAGCGAGGCCAGCGCCGCCACGCCGAGGCCCGTGCCGCTCTGCCGGAAAAACTGCCGACGCGTCATCGCCGCGTTGTAGGCCTCAAAGGTGTTCTGCCAGTCGGGAGGAAGGGCGTGCATGAAAGAGATTTTAAAGGTGGAGACCCAAGGGTGAGCAGGAAGCCAGGAAACCAGGAATTCTGCTTCGGCGGGGCGAAGGGGCGGTTGCGATGATCACATCCTGGCTTCCTGGTTTCCTGCTCAAATGCCTGGTTGCGGTTTTATCGCGTCAGGGATTCGTCGAGGTTCATCACCTGGCTGGACACGATCGTCCAGGCGGCGAGTTCGGGGGCCGGCAACGTGGCATCGACCGGCGACTCCCCGACCGCGAGCAACTGCGCGGCGGCCGCCGGATCGTTCCGGTACGTCGCCACGGCGGCGTCGAGGGTGCGCTTCATCACGGCCCGCTCCGGCGCCGCAAACGCCCGGCCGAGCAGACGCAGCGAGACGGCGTCAAGACGCGCATCGAAGGTCTTCGTCTCCCGCAGGGCCCGCGTCGCGAGCTGGCGCGAGGCCTCGACGAAAAGCGGATCGTTCATCGTCACCAGCGCCTGGAGCGGCGTATTCGTACGGTCACGACGCACACATGAAACCTCGCGGCTCGGCGCATTCAGAATGTCCATCGACGGCGGCGGCGCGGTTCGCTTCCACAGAGTGTACATGGAACGCCGATAGAGGTTGTCGCCGACGTCGGTCCGGTAGAAACGCGTCGTCGACTGCTTCATCGCCACTTCCTCCCAGATGCCCTCGGGTTGATACGGACGAACGGGACGGCCGCCGACTTTCGGGTTCAACAAACCGGACGCCGCGAGCGCCTGATCGCGCAGTTGCTCGGCATCGAGCCGGTAACGCGGTCCGCGCGCGAGCCAGCGGTTGGCCGGATCGCGCTCGAGCAATGCGGGCGTGACCGCGGCGGACTGCCGGTACGTCGCGCTCGTCACAAGCAGGCGCACCAGGCGGCGCACGTCCCAGCCCGATTCGCGAAAGTCGACCGCGAGCCAGTCGAGGAGTTGCGGATGCGAGGGCCGGGAGCCGGTCACGCCGAAGTCGCCGGCGGTTTCGACGAGACCCGCGCCAAAGACCTGCTGCCAGAGACGGTTCACGGTGACGCGGGCGGTCAGGGGATTTTCCGCAGCCACCAGCCAGCGCGCGAGGCCGAGCCGGTTGCGCGGAGCGTCGGTCGGCAGCGGCGGCAGCACCACCGGCACGGCCGCGCCGACTTTTTCGCCGGGCTGCGCGTACTCGCCGCGATTCAGGATGTGCGCGAACGGTTCGGCATCCTTGTTTTCCTCCATCACCAGACTGATGCCGCCCCGACGACGAATCGCTTCATCGTCCGCGAGCAGGCGATCGAGCTGCCGCGCGAGGGGCAGCGACGCGGAATCAACCGTGGCGAGATAGTGCGTGCGCAGCGCCTTCTTTTGGGCCGCGGTGCGTTTCTCCACCGCCACGTCCAACGCCGCGTGCGCTTCAATCACGTCGGCGAGTACCTTGGCGTCGTTGACGAGGAACCCGCGATCATAACGGCGCACGTCCTGCACCCACACCTCGCCGTCCTTGATGGCGTCCGCGACACCCGTGGCCGCATGGCGCGAGCCGAGCCGGAGCGGCGCGGTGGGCACGATGTCGTTGGGAAAACTGCTGGTCTCGCCGGAGTTCGCCGCAGGCTTGCCGTCGACGAAGACGTCGATCGAGCGACTGCGCATCGAGGCCGCGTCGTAGCTGAGCATGACGTGATGCCACTTGCCGGGCGCGAGGACGGCGTTGGCCACGCCGCGGGCCGAGACACCGCTTTTCGCATCGGAGAAATAGAGTCCGATGCGGCCGTTCTCGAGGAAGAGTTCCCAGCCGCTGCCGGTGCCGTCGGCGTTCAGTGACGAGAGCAGCGTGCCGTTGGGCTTGCCGTCGATGCGCACGAGCAGGCCGAAACTCTCCGCGCCTTCGCGCATCATCGGGACCGGCGGACCGAGCACGAGATCGAGATCGTTGATCCGCGGCGCCGGACCATAGGGACCGGCGATGCGCGCGCGTTCGCCCTGCGGTGTGGTCGCGCCCTTGAGCGGCGCACCCGCGAGCGTGACCGGACCGTCCGTCTCAATGAGCGGCACATGCAGGCGAACGGTGCGATCCACCGGCGGGGCGGCGAGAACCTTCACCTCCGCCAACCAGCGCTGAAAGTCCGCGTCAGCGTCGCCGGCCCGCGTCTGCAGCGCCTTCCTGGCGGTGGCGATTTCCGGCTGTAACGCGGTCCATTTCGCGCGATCGGCGGCGGCGGGGACGAACAGGCTCGGCCGCGTGTCGGAGACATTGCCGTCCATCGCCGGCATCGTGTTATTGCGGAAAAACGCGGCCAGCGAATAGAAGTCGCGCTGCGTCACGGGATCGAACTTGTGATCGTGACACGATGCGCAGCCCGTGGTGAGACCGAGCCAGACGGCCGACAACGTGTCGACGCGATCCTTGGCGTAGATGGCCTCGTACTCGGCCGCGATGGCGCCGCCTTCACTGGTGGTCGGCAGGCAGCGATTGAAACCCGAGGCGACCTGCTGATCCAACGTCGCGTTGGGGAGCAAATCACCGGCCACCTGCTCAATCGTGAATTGGTCGAACGGCATGTTCTGCCGGAACGCGCCGATGACCCAGTCGCGATACGGCCAGATCGAGCGATAATTATCGATGTGGATGCCGTGGGTGTCGGCGTAGCGCACGGCGTCGAGCCAGTAGCGCGCAAAATGCTCGGCCGACGCATCGGTGCCCAGCAGCCGATCCACCACGCGTTCATAGGCGTCGGGCGAGCGGTCGGCGGCGAACGCCGTGATCTCCGCCGGCGTGGGCGGCAGGCCCGTAAGATCCTGCGTCACGCGGCGAAGCAGCCGCTCGCGGGTTTCCTCGGCGGACGGCTTGAGCCCGTTGGCGGCAAGTTTCTCCGCGATGAAGGCATCGACCGGATTGCGCATCCACGCTTTCGGCCGCGCGACGGTGGGCACCTGCGCGCGCACGGGCGCGAGAAAGGACCAGTGCTGCTGGTAACCGGCGCCCTCCGCGATCCAGCGCTGCAACGTCGCGACTTCCTGCGCGGTGAGTTTCTTGTGTGACTCGGGCGGCGGCATCCGTTCCTCATCGTCGGTCGACAGGATCCGCTCGATCAGCGGGCTCGCCTTTGCGTTGCCCGGTACGATCGCCGGTTCGTGTTCGCCGCGGGGCGAGATTGCATCCTTCTCGCGATCGAGCCGGAGCTTGGCCTTGCGCGTGCCGGAATCGGGGCCGTGGCAGTGAAAACAATTCTCCGCGAGGATCGGCAGGACGTCGTCGTTGTAGCTGAGCTTGGCCGCGGCGTGGGCGCTTGCGCTCAATCCGATCAGTGGCGTCGCCAGGAGGGCGGCAAACAACGACGGAACGATGGCGGCGCGGGACGGGGGAAAAGGGTAACCCATACGAGCAAGAATGAAAAAACCTAGCTGCGACGCCCGCAAATGCAATCGGCAAGCCGGGAGCGCGGACGGCGTCGTCCGCACTCCGTCCAAGCAGGCGGGACGCCTGCGCTCCCGGCTTGCAACCGTCGCCCACCCTATCCGCCCGCGCTCAGCGCTGGGCGGACGTGACGCGCTTCAACTTCGTGAAACGACCGGCGAAGTTCCAGTCCTGCACGAAGAGATTGCCGTCCTTGTCAAACGACACGCCATGCGGCGCGATGAAAATGCCGTCCTTCCAGTGCTCGGGCTCCAGCTTGAACGCGGCCCACTGCTTCTGGTCGGGGTTGTCGCCGAGGGTGGCCACGATCTTGCCGGCCTTGTCGACGACGACCACGCGGCCCTCGAGTTCGGCGATCGCGGCATAATCGCCCATGATCGAAATGGCGCACGGCCGGCGCAGATCGGTCGTCACGACGCCGATCCATTTGCCCTCGAGATCGAGATGGACGAGCCGGCGGTTTTCGCGGTCGGCCACGAGCAGACGCGGGGCGCCGAAACGCGTGTCGAGCGCGATGCCGTGACAGGTCTTGAACTGGTTGTCGCCTTCGCCGCGGGTGCCGATCGTCTTCAGGTATTTCCGCTCGGGGCTGAATACATGGATGACGCTCGCGCCGTAACCATCGGCGAGGTAAATGCGATTATCCGGACCGACCGTGATGGCCGTGGGACGGAACGCGGTCGGCTTCTTTTTCGCGTCCGCCGGCTGATCATAAAAGCCGCTCTCCTTCGGCACGCCAATGGTCCACTCGACCTTGCCGTCGAGGCCGAGCTTCACCGCCTGCGGTCCCTTCACGTGCGCGGCGTAGATGAACTCCTTGCCGCCCTCGTTGCGGATAATGAAACCGTGGATACCGCTCAGCTCCGGCGCGAGACCGCGGAGGTATTTGCCATTCTTGTCGAAGACAAGGATGCCGTGAGGGCCGTCGGACGACACGTAGATGTTGCCCGCCTTGTCGACGCCGACGCCGCCATGGGTCGGCCCGAGCGAGACTTCCTTGGGCAGTTTGGCCCAGCCGGCTTCTACGTTGAACCGCCAGTCGCCCGAGCCCAGGGGCCCGGCCGGCAGCGGCGTGGCGGCAACCTGACCGAGGGTCAGAGGGAATTCCGAGTGAGCCAGCAACGCCGCGGGCGACGCGATGGCAAGGAGGAGCGCGAGTCGGGGTAGCACGCGCCGACGTTTGCGGCCGACTGCGGCGGCGTCAAGCGGCAGTCACGAGTGCCGACGAACGCGCCTCGTGAGATCGTTTCAACCCAAGTTCCGCAGTTGGAATTGAACCACGAAGGCACAGCGACGACCGAGAAAACCGTTGGCGGAAATTGCGTTTGGCCCACGGAACTCACCGTCAGGGCGAACCCGGCTCTTCATCTGTTTCCTTGCCTTCCACGCTGTGCTCTCTGCGTCTCCGTCGTTCAACTGCGGTTTTTGCTTCAAAAGCTCATCATCCAGGCTGCGGCAGAGTAAAATGAGCCCGTCCTGGTGCCGGCTGCCGGGGGCGCGCCCCGACCGGACACGCTCGCGTTCGTGCACAGCCATGGAACGCCGCTGGCCCTGGGGCGTCGCCAGCCCCGCCTAATTCAGCCGCAGAAACGCCGCGGCATTGCGCCACGCGATCGCTTCCAACTGCGCCGGGTGAAACTGCCCGACATTGGCCAGTTTCACGAGCGACGGCCCGACGTAGTCGAACGGCATATGCGAGCCGAACGCAAACGCCTCCACCCCCAGCGTCTCGATGAGCTTTGGGAGATCCTTCCGGTACACGACCTGCAGCCGGGCGAAATCGATCAGGCAGCGGCCCTTCAAACCCGCGTCCACCATCTTCGGCCCATCGAGCGCGATCCAGTTCAAGAGGAGGAATTTCAACTGCGGATGAGCCCGCGCGGCTTCAAGCAGCGAAGCCAGCGTCAAATCCTCGGCGCGATCCCACTCGTGGCGCTGCCGGCGGTCCTCGTAGCGCTGCATCAGCGCGACTGGCACGCCGAGTTCCGCGATCCGCGTGAGGGCGGCGCGGCCCGTCGCATCCGACAACCGGTAGCCGTGGTGTTCCGGCGCGAGCGCGACAGCCTTCATGCCCCACGGGCCCACGGCTTCAGCCAGATCGCGTTCCCAGCCGGCGTAACGCGGATTGATCGTCGCCACCGTGACGAACCGCGCGCCGTGCGCCTTCGTCGCCTCGAACAGCTCTTCGTTGCCGCGATGCACGTCGCGATAGAAGAGCGCATGCAGCGACGACACGACCGCGCGATCGATGCTGTTGTGATCCATCAGGGCGAGCATCGCCGGCGCGGTGTTATGACGCAGCTGCCGAAACGGATAGTGCCCGAGGCAGGCGTTGACGTCGATGATCATGCCGTCCTCCGGTCGAGGATCCCCTGGAAGTTGCGCCAGAAAATATCCTCGCGCTGCGCGTCGGTCAGGTCGGCTGACAGCACCTTGCCCACGCAGCCCTCCATCGTGGCGTCGGTGGCGAACAGCACCCGCTTGTGGCCCAACGCGCGCACGCAGAACTCGATGGTCTGGTCCTCGAGCACGCTGCCGCTCGTATCGAGAAACACATTGCTGCACTCCCGCAGCCCCTTGATCGCCCACTCCCAGTCGCCGCCGCCGTTCACATGTCCCATGATCAGCATGAGTTCGGGGTAACGCTGTGACAACGCGCAGAAATCGAGGGCGTGCGACGTCTTCGGCTGCAGCGCGAGCGTCTTGGGATCAGTGAGGTAGGCCGAGTGGCCGAGGAACGGAATCCGCCGCTGGATGCATTTCTCCGCGACCGGAAAGACGACGGGGTCGGTGTACTTGAATTGATTGTACAGCTTCACGCCGATCATCCCGGCGTCCAGGCAGCGATCGATCTCGGTGAGCGCCGCGGCGCCGTTGCCCGGCTGCACGAAGCAGTAGCCGACGATCCGTCCCGGGTGACGTCGCATGGCCGCAATGATCGAGTCATTCGCGTTGCGCACGGTGTCGATGTTCGCCATCGCGCCGCCGGTGATCGGCCGCGAGCAGAAGAGGCGCTCGATGCCCAGCGCGTCCGCCGCCTCGATCAACGCATCGGCGTCGGCCCAGTCCGTCTCGGACCGCCGGCCCGAGAGAAAGACGTGATTGTGCACGTCGAATTTGCGCATCGCCCGCCAGTTGCCCGGCAGTCCGACGGTGGTCCCGCGGACGCCGCTCGCGGTCGTCGGAGCCGGGGCGGCGGTGGCCGGCTGGGCCGCACCCGCCGCGCCGAGGCCGAGGGCGCCCAGCCCCGCGCCGGCCGATTGCAGGAAACGTCGTCGGTTGAGTTTCACTTGGGGTTCAGTTCGTCGTGCGTCCGCCGGATGACCGCCGCGATCGTATCCATGTCGTCCTCACGGTGCCACACGCCGACGGGAATCACGATGAACCGATGAATCAAATCCTCGGTGCGCGGAAAATCCTCTGCGCGGTAACCCTGCGCCGGCCAGACGCCGCCGACCGGGAACGGCGTCGCGCCAGGCGCGTGCGCGAGGCCCGTCTCGACATAGGCCCGGCGGTATTGCGCGTAGGTGCCCGTCATCTGTTCGCACGGAATCTTCGCATCCTTGAGTCGCGCCCGGTAGACATCGCGCTGCTCCGTCGACGCGACCCAGTAGTAGGTTTCGAAACCGGATTCGCCTTCAGGATCAGGGATGTGGCGCGCCTGCAGTCCGGGCAGATCCGCCAGCTGCGCGCGCAGCCGCAGGCTCAGCCGCCGGCAATGCGCGCGCACGGCATCCACCTTCCGCAGCTGCGCGAGCGCCACCGCGCCGGTGAGTTCGGCCATGCGAAACTGACTGCCGCAGAACGCCGGCTCCGCCGCCGGCTTCTGCCGGGCGTGGAAGTCGCGGTACTGTCCGAGGTCGTGCATGCGCACCGCGCGTTCGTACAGGCGGGGATCGTTCGTCACGACCGCACCGCCCTCGCCGCTCGTGATGGTTTTCTGCTGCTGAAAACTGAAGATCGCGATGTCGCCAAACGATCCGACGCGCCGCCCGCGATACGACGCGCCCGGGCTCTCCGCGCAATCCTCGAGCAACGCAATGCCCGCCTGCCGGGCCTCGGCGACGAGAGCGTCGAGGTCTGCGGCCACGCCCTGGAAATGCACCACGAGCGCGGCCTTCGTGCGAGCCGTCCGCAGCCGCGTGATTTCGCCGGGGGCCAGACACAGCGAGCGATCCACCTCGGCCAGGACGGGCTTGCCGCCGACCCGCACAATCGCCGTGAAACACGAAACCCAGCTCCACGCCGGTAAAATCACCTCGTCGCCCGGGCCGACCCCGAGCGCACCGAGGGCAACTTCAAGCGCGGCGCTGCCGCTCGTGACGCCCAGCGCGAAACGCGTGCCGATCATCGTCGCGAGTTCCCGCTCGAGCGTCGACACCATCGGCGGCGGCGACGCCGGATCGGGCCCGTAGTAGCGAAAGAGCGCCTTGCGGCGCAATACCTCGAGCACCAGTTCCTCCTCCTCGCGGCCGATGAGGGCCCAGCCCAGCACAGGTGCCGGAACGGTGCGGTCGGAAACCGGACGCGGGTTTGCAGGCATGACGAAGGCATTCATGACGAAAGGGACGCGCCCGAGGGCGGGAAGAGTTCGACCAACTGCAGCAGATTGCGGGCAATATGATACGGGTCCTTCACCGGCAGCGCCACCACGCGCTCGAGCGGAGCGCCACGCCGATCGCGGATCTGAATCCACTCGCCGACCGCTCGATCCGGCTGGGGAAACGTCTGCAGCGTGTACGTCCACACCCGTTCGAACCACCCGCGCAAACCGGCGTCACCGGAGAGGTGCGCGCTGAGCGCCGTGGCATAAATGGCCTCGGAGTGAATCCACCACAGCTTCGCGTCCCACGTCGTGCGCACGCCGCGTTCGTAGATCGTGTCGCCCGCCTGACCGACGGGAACTCCGCCCGCGCAGTCGACATAGTGCAGCAGTCCGCCGTGCTCCGCATCCCAGCCGCGCTCGAGCGCAAAGCGCACCGCCTCCAGCGCCCGGATGGACCAATCGACGCGCCCCTCGCGTTGCGCGACGGTCAGCAGCATCCACAGGCCCTCCAGCGCGTGTCCCGGATTCAGATGCCGGCTGAGCAGCGTGTCGTCGTTCCGCTGATCCCGCGGCACCAGTTCTCGCACGCGACCGCCGGGACCAAGAAAGCGATCCACGATCCGCGCCGCGGCGGCGACGTTGCGGCCCCGGGCGGCGGGCGCCCGCCGGTCGCCCAGCGCCTCGCAGGCCTCGCGCAGCACGAGCGTGACATTCAGCGTGATCATCGCGATCGCGTGCGAGTCGTAGCCGTCGGGAATCGGCTCCGGCCTCGTCGGGAAACCGCCGGCCGCAATCCGTCGCTCGATGTTTTCGAACAGCCGCCAGGCCGCATCCAGGACGTCGATGTGGCCCGTCACGCGCGCGAACTCCGCGAAACCCATCACGACGAAACAGTCGGCGTAGATGCTGGGCGCCGGGCCGCTGCCGGGCGCCGCCTCCTTCACGACGCCATCTTCCGAGAGCAGGAACGCACAGCGGCCATCGTCGAGAAATGCGTGGCGCTGGAGAAATTGCACCGTGCGCGCCGCCTGGTCGAGGTAGGCCGACGCGTCGCCGGGCAGCAGCCCGCGCCGCACCGCGCCGGCCACGCGCGACCACAGCCAGACGAAGCGCCCCTGCGACCACGTGAACTTGTCGCGGCTGACGAGCGTCGTGCCGGCGTTGTTCCAGCAGTTGAAAATCCCGCCGCGCTCCAGGTCCGTCGTTCGCGTCCAAAACGGCAGGATCGATCCCACGAGTTCCTCGCGCGCCAGGCGTCCAAAGCGCGAATCCAGCGCCGCCCCACCCGTCATGTCCTCGCCCGGCAATGCTTTCATGCGGCCCGCGACGGAGCGTCGGTCGAAACCGCCCGCAACAACTCGTCCACCGCCGGCGGCACCGGGCGGTGGCGATTCAACCACGCCAGCCCGGCGTACACGATCAGCGACGAGGCCAGCGGCGCGAGCACGCGCACGCCCTGACTGCCGTTGATGCCGTAGGTGACAATGACGAACGCCAACAGTCCCGCCAGGATGGACGCGATCGCCGCCCGGGAGTCCGCGTGCCGGAAAAACGGCAGGAGGCCGAGTAACATCGGCACGGATACCGGCCCGATCAGCGCGGCGAACCAGGATATGATCAGACCGAGCACGCCGCCGAAACGCTCGGCCTCGATGCCGATGAGCAGGGTGAGAAAGGTGAAGAGCAGCGTCGTGACCCGCGCAAGCCGCAGCGATCGCTTCTGATCCATGGCCCGGAACCGGGCCGACATCATCGGCAGGATGTCGCGGGCAATCACGGACGACACCGTGTTGGTGTCCGAGGTTGTCATCGCCATCGTCGCCGCAAACATCGACGCCAGCACGAGGCCGATCAGCCCGACCGGAAGATACTGCTTCGTCATCAGCACATACGACTGGCTGGGGTCAGCGAGATTCGGCATCAGCACCGGCGCCGCCCACATCGGGAAGAACAAGATCAGCGGCCAGACGAGATAGAGCGCACCGGAAAGCAGGGCGGATTTGCGCGCCGCTTCGGCGGAGGGCGATCCAATGTAGCGGACCGCCAGGTTCCACGTGCCGCCGTTGTAACTCAGCGTCGCCGCCACGATGTAGCCCGCGAGAAACACGCCGGTGAACGGCCCGTTGAGCAGCTGGCCGTGGCCGACGGGCAGCCGATCCCACAGTGTCACCACACTGCCGATACCGCCCAGTTCATGGATGACCGCAAAGAACAGGATGAAGCCGGCCACGACCTGCACGACGAACTGCAGCAGGTCGGTGTAGAGATCCGCCCAGAGTCCGCCGACGGTGATATAGAAGACGGAAACGCCGCCTGAGAGCCAGATGCCGGTCGAGATAGGCAGGCCGGTGAAGCCGTGCAACAGCACGCCAATCGACGCCCATTTCGCGCCGACATCGAAGAGTTTCAACAGCATGCCCGTCCAGGCCATGAGTTGCTGGGTGGCGACATTGTAACGCACCGCCAGGTATTCGGTCGGCGACTCGATATTGCGCGCCGCGCGGAGCCGGGCCCAGCGTGGCGCGACCCAGCGCGCCCCCACGAGGCACGCCACCACGATTGAGCCGGCCCACCAGACATAGAGTGTGAAGCCGTATTGGTACGCGACCGCGGCGTAGGCGACGAAGACCACGCCGCTGTGGCCGGAAACGTGATGCGAGATGCCGCCGAGCCACCACGGGATCTTCCCGCCGGCGACGAAGTAGTCGTTCGAGCCGTCAATCTTGCGAATGGCAATCCAGCCAATCACCGCCACGAGCAGGAAGAACAGGGCGATGACCGCGTAATCAAGGATGTGCATGCAACAGCGAGCGCGTAACCATACAGTTACCGTCGAGAGACGGCGCAAGCCCAAAGCAGGGCACGTGCCGCAGGTTCTGGCTTTACAAGGTCCGGTCGCGAACGCTGTGCTCGCGTTCCGCCGACGCACGTCCTTGCGTGTATCCGATGTCCGATCCCTCCACCGTTTCCGTCCCTGCCGCCATCGTCGGCGCAAGGCCCCGCACCGGCCGGACTGACCGGCGCAACGGGCCCCCGGGCCGGCGGACATTTTCTCCTTGTGTGCCTCCGGGGCAAAAACGTAACTAGCCAGTTACCTGCATGCCCTCCGTCCCACCGCCGTCCACCGTCCGCCCGGGCCTCCCCTGCCCGCCCGCGGAGATTGACGATTTTCTCAGCCAGCCCACCCCGCGCGTGCTCGAAGTCGTGGCGCGGACCCGCGGTCCCTTCCTCGTCCTCGGCGCCGGCGGCAAGATCGGTCTCCATCTCAGTGCCATGCTGCGCCTCGCGCTCGACGCGCTCGGCCGCAAGGACCGCGTGATTGCCATTTCCCGTTTCAGCACGCTGCGCGACCGCGCGGCATTCGAACAGCGCGGCGTCGAGACCCTCGCCTGCGACCTGAGCGTCGAGGCCGAGGTCAACGCGCTGCCCGATGCGCCGACGGTGTTTTTCCTCGCGGGCGTGAAGTTCGGCACCTCGACCGCGCCGGGGCTCCTCCACGCGATCAATGTCGAGATTCCGCATCGCGTGGCGGCCAAGTACGCCCGCTCGCGGATCGTGGCCTATTCCTCCGGCTGCGTGTATCCCTTCGTGACGCCGGCTTCGGGTGGCGCGCGGGAAGACACCCCGCCCGCCCCCGTCGGCGAATACGCCGCCTCGTGCGTCGCCCGCGAACAGGCGTTCACCGGCGTGGCCGCCGCGCGCGGCACGCCCGTCGCGCTGATCCGGCTGAACTACTCGATCGAATTTCGCTACGGACTCCTCGTCGACATCGCCCAGAAGGTGCTCGCCGGCCAGCCGGTCGACGTGACCACGGGCTACGTGAACGTCATCTGGCAGACCGACGCCGTCGCGCACAGCATCCAGGCGCTCGAAGTCGCGGGTGCGCCCGCGGTGCCGATCAATGTCACCGGTGCCGACACGCTCTCTGTCCGCGACGTTGCGCACCGGTTTGCGTCGGTCCTCGGCCGGACGGTGCAGATCACGGGCACGGAGGCGGAGACCGCCTGGCTCAACAATGCGGCGCATTCGCACCGGCTGTTCGGCCCGCCGCTCACCACGGTCGATCAGATGGTGCGCTGGATTTCCGAATGGTTGCGCGACGGCGGCGAAACGTGGGGCAAACCCACGGGCTTCGAGCGGCGCGACGGCCGCTTCTGATCCTCGGGGCGTTTACCGATGTCGTTTGAACTTCGTCGTCATCTGCGCGCCGGCCAGGTCATCCCGGCGCTGCCCCTTGCCCTCGATCGCACGCGCACGTGGGATGAGTCGCGCCAGCGCGCGGTGATTCGTTACTACTGCGATGCCGGCGCCGGCGGACTCGCCGTGGGCGTGCACTCGACCCAGTTCGCCATTCGCGATCCGAAGATCGGGCTGTACGAGCCGGTGTTGAAACTGGCCGCGGAAACGACCCGCACCTGGCTGGCGCCGAAGTCCCGCGACTTCGTGCTGATTGCGGGCCTCTGCGGCCGCACCGCCCAGGCCCGGCGCGAGGCGCGACTGGCAACCGGCCTCGGCTACCACGCAGGCTTGCTCAGCCTCGGCGCGTGGGCCGGCGATCCTGAGGACAAGATTCTCGCGCACTGTCGCGCCATCGCCCGCGAAATTCCTCTCATCGGCTTCTACCTGCAGAACGCCGTCGGCGGCCGCGTCTTCTCGTATCGCTTCTGGCGCTCGTTCACGGATATCCCGCAGCTGGTCGGCATCAAGATCGCCCCGTTCAATCGCTACCGCACGATCGATGTCGTGCGGGCGGTGTTGGAATCGGGACGGGACGACGTCGCGCTCTACACCGGCAACGATGACAACATCATCGGCGATCTGCTGACGCCCTTCACCTTCGGCGGCCGCACCCGGCACATCGACGGCGGCCTCCTCGGACAATGGGGCGTATGGACGGAGCGCGCGGTGACGCTGCTCGCCGACATCAAGCGTGCGCGGGCCAAGTCCTCGCTCGCCGCCGCGTGGTGGGATCGCAACGCCGCGCTGACCGACATGAACGCCGCGATTTTCGACGCCGCGCACAACTTTGCCGGCTGTCTGCCGGGTATTCACGAGGTGCTGCGCCGGCAGGGGTTGCTGCGCACGACCGCCTGTCTCAATCCGCACGAGACGCTCTCGCCCGGCCAGTCCGCGGAAATCACCCGCGTGACCCGTGCGTATCCCTGGTTGGTGGACGATGGCTTCGTGGCGGCCAACCGGTCGCGCTGGGTCGAATGATGCATGCGCGCCGGCTGCCCACCGCACCAACCCGCTGCCTCTGGCGGCGACGGACGCTCAACGAATCATTCGAACCGGCGGGCGACGCGCGCGCTCTCCCACGTCAATCTCTTTGCGCATGACTGCTCCCGTTGACGCCTCTGCTTTTCCCCCGGCCCGCTGGTTCGATTTCCAGGTGAACGGATTCGGCGGCGTGGACTTCCAGGCCCCGAGCCTCTCGCTCGCCGAGGCCGAACACGCCGTCACCGTGCTGCGCCGTCACGGCGTGGCGGGCATCCTGCTCACGTTGATCACGGATGACATCGACGCCCATTGCCGACGGCTGGAGCAGTTCGAGAAACTCCGCGCGGCCTCCCCGCGGTTCGCCCGCATGATCGCCGGCTATCACATCGAGGGACCGTGGTTGAGTCCGGAACCCGGCTACCGCGGCGCGCATCCGCCGGGCCCGATGCATGCCCCGTCGATCGCCGAGTTTGACCGGATGCAGGCCGCCGCCGCCGGTCGCATCCGCCTGATCACGCTCGCGCCGGAGTGGCCGGGCAGCCCCGAGTGCATCGCCGCAATGACCCGGGCCGGCGTGCACATCTCGCTCGGTCACACCAACGCGTCGGAAGCGCAGATCGACGACGCCATCCGCGCCGGCGCGCGATTCGTCACGCATCTCGGCAACGGCACGCCGCTCGAAATGCACCGCCACGACAACGTCGTGCAGCGTCTGCTCGCTCGCGATGAGTTGATTGCGTGCCTCATCCCCGACGGCGTGCACCTGCCTGATTTCGTGCTGAAGAATTTCTACCGCGCGAAACCCAAGGGTCGCGTGCTCTTCACGACCGACGCCATGTCGGGGGCCGGCGCCGGCCCCGGTCGTTACAAGATTGGCCGCCTCGAAATCGATGTCGGCGCCGATGGCATTGCGCGCAATCCCGGCGGCAAGGGCTTCGCCGGCAGCACGCTGACGCCCGACGACGGCGTGCGACGTTGCGCCGCTGCTCTGGGAATTTCTCCGGCGGAATCCGCCGAACTTTGGTCGACAGCCGCTGCGTCGGCCTTTGGAATCACGCTCTCCCCCGCCACATGACCGCCTCCCCCTCGCGCTATTTCACCTCCGGCCGCCTCGGTGTCGAAGTCCACGCCGATCGTCCGGCCCTCGGCCTCGCGGCCGCCCAGGCTGCCGCAGCTTATCTCCACGACGTGATCGCTTCGCGCGGCCAGGCGCGGGTGATCTTCGCCTGTGCGCCGTCGCAGAACGAGTTTCTCGCCTCGCTGCTGGCTGTATCCAAAACGGGCCACATGGCGGTGGACTGGAGCCAGGTCACGGCGTTTCACATGGACGACTACGTGGGGCTGACGGGCCAGCATCCGCAGAGTTTCCGTCACTACCTGCAGACGCATTTCCTGTCGCACGTGAAGATCGGGCGTTTTCATCCCGTGCCCGCTGAGGAGCCCGATTCGGCCGCGGTGTGCGCACGCTATACCGCGCTGCTCAGCGAAAAACCGATCGACCTGATTTGCCTCGGCATCGGCGAGAACGGCCACATTGCGTTCAACGATCCGCCCGTGGCCGATTTCGAGGATCCGCAGTTGATCAAGGTGGTGGAACTCGATGACGCGTGCCGCCACCAGCAGGTCAACGACGGCTGCTTCCCGACCTTTGCCGACGTGCCGCGCCACGCGTTCACGCTCACGGTGTCGATCTTCCGCCGGGCGCGGCGGCTGAGCATTCATGTGCCGGGACCGCGCAAGGCCGATGCGGTGAAGGCCACGCTCGAAGGCCCCGTTTCCACCGCCTGCCCGGCCTCGATTCTCCGGCTTCATCCCGAAGCCACGCTCTATATCGATCGCGCCGCCGCCGGCCGTCTCACCGGCTGATCGCGTTTGCCCGCAACTTTCCGCACCGACTTCGTCTCACTTCAGTTCCCCCTCATGAAACTTCGCCACGCTTCACTCCTCGCCCTCGCTGCCATGGCCCTCATCTCCGCCCGCGCCGCCGACCTGCGCCTCGGCATGATTGGAATGGATACGTCCCACGTCGTCGCCTACCTCAACAGCCTCAACGATCCCGCCAGCAAGGACTACGTCCCCGGTGGCAAGATCGTCGCCGGCTTCAAGGGCGGCAGCATGGACGTCGAGTCCAGCCGCACCCGGGTCGACGGCTTTGTGAAGACCGCCCAGGAAAAATTCGGCGTGAAGATGTACGACACGATCGAGGAGCTGGCGAAGAACGTCGACGCGATCCTCATCCTGAGCGTCGACGGCCGCCCGCACCTCGATCAATTCCGCCGGACGCTGGCGTCCAAGAAACCCGTCTTCATCGACAAGCCGCTCGCGGGCTCGCTGAAGGACGCACTCGAGATCCAGCGGCTCTCGCGCGAGTCGAAGGTCCCGGTGTTCAGCTCGTCGTCGTTGCGCTACGCACCCGACTCTCCGGTCAAGCAGCTCGACAAGGTCGGCGACGTCGCCTCCGCCTTTTCGTTCGGTCCCGCCGAGCTCGAGCCGCACCACCCCGACATGTTCTGGTACGGCATCCATGCCACCGAAGCGCTCTACACCGTGATGGGCGCCGGCTGCGAACAGGTCGTGCGCACGCACACGAAAAACACCGATGTCATCACCGGCGTCTGGTCCGGCGGCCGCGTCGGCACGATGCAGGGCAATCGCAACGGCAAGGCCGGCTACGGCGTGACCGTCATCGGATCGAAAGGCGTGGCCAAGGGCGGCGAGAAACACAGCTACAAGCCGCTCGTCGAGGAATACATGAAGTTCTTCCAGACCGGGATCGCGCCGGTGCCGCTGGAAACCACGATTGAGATCCTCGCATTCATGGAAGCCGCCGACGAAAGCAAGCGCCGCGGCGGTGCGCCGGTGAAGATCGCCGACGTGATGAAGAAAGCGGGCGCGAAGTAAGCGCCCTTTCCGTCGGTGGCGGTCGGGCCACGGGGCCCGACCTGCTCCAATCAATCCGGGCCGGAGGCCCGCGCTACCGTTCATTTCGATACTCTTTTCAATCCCGACTCATGACCTTCCCGCAATCGTTCACGTTCATCGCCGATGAAGTTTCCCAGGATCTCGCCGTGCTCCGCGCCTTCGTGCGCGAGTTCAAGCTGCCGGGCATCGAACTGCGCAGCTTCGCCGGTCGCGCCTTCAAGGATCTGACGCGCGAGGACGTCGCCGCGATTGCCGGCGCCGCCAAGGAGGAAGGCTGGAAGATCTTCGGCTGCTCCACGCCGGTCTTCAAATGCGGCATCGACGACGCGGCGGCGATTGAGCAGCACCGCGACATTTTCAAGCGCAGCCTCGAGGTCGCGCGCGCGCTGAACTGCGACCTGCTGCGGATCTTCACGTTTCTGCGCCAGCCCGATCCGCTCGAGCCCAAGCGCCTCGCCCGGATCCAGGAACACCTCATGGGCCTCGTCGACCTCGCGAAGGGCTCCGGTGTCCGCATCGGCATCGAGAACGAACACTCCTGCTTCACCGGCACGGTCGAGGAAATGCAGGCTGTGCTCAAAGGCCTGCCGGCGGCGACTGTCGGCGCCATCTGGGATCCGTGCAATGTCCTGTATGTGCCCGGCGTGCCCGCGCCGGTGCCGGACAACGTCACGCAGCTCGCGCCGCGGCTCTTCCACCTGCACGTGAAGGACTCGGTCCGCCGCCCGCCCGCGAAGCCCGGCGGCCTGATCGCCGTCGGCACGCCGGTCGGCGTAGGCGACGTCGACTGGCGCGGCCACTTCCTCGCCCTCAAGGCGGCCGGTTACCGCGGCATGCTCTCGCTGGAAACGCACTGGCGCCTCGAGAAAATCGACGACGCCCTGCTGCATCTGCCGGCCGGATACGGGTTCTCCCACGGCGGCGACGTCGCGAGCCGCACCTGCCTGCACAACATCCGCGCGATCGTCGAGACGCTGTAACGCCCGCGCGGGCGTTGCATTCAGACCGCCGCTTCCGTCGGCAGCACGCTGACGGGAGCCGAGGGATTCGTGATGCCCTGAAACACCAGGCTCAGCACTTGGTTGAGCCCCCGCTCCTTGACCTTGGCGTTGCCCAAATCGAGCTCGAGACTCTGCGACAGCGAGAACTGGTTCGAGTGATAGATGAAGCACAGCCCGATGAAATGGATCATGAGGTGCGTCACATCGAGGTCGGCGCGGAACTCGCCCGTCGCCACGCCATCCTGCACGATCGCCCGGAAGCGTTCGAGAAACGGATTCTTCGTCAGCAGGTGATTCTCCTTCGTCAGGTGCCGGCCCTTCTCGAGATTCTCCCATTGGAGCAGCCGCGTGAACTCCGGTTCGACGTCGAGAAACTCAAAGTAGCTTTCGAGCAGGCGGGATAACTTCTCCCGCGGACTGCGACCACGCTCGACGGCGTGAAACTCGATCTCCTCGATCCGCTTGTAAACTTCAGACAACGCGGCTTCGAACAACGCGTCCTTGCTGCCAAAATAGTGGTACACCATCCGCTTGTTCACCCGCGCCTGTCCGACAATCTGATCGACCGACACGGCGTGAAAGCCGTGCTTGGCGAACAGGCGGATGGCGGCCTGGAGAATGCGACGACGCGTACGATCGGGATTGCGGGGAACCGGCTGGCGGGGAGGCATGGAGTTTGCCGGACAGTGGCACATCGCTCCGGCGCTAGGAAGCGCAAAAGCCCGCCGCCGGTTACTTAGTCAGTTACTTAGCCGGTTACTTCCGCGGTTACTTCGCGACGACCTGCCCGGCCGAGAGGAAGCGAAGAAACGCATCGGTGCCGTCGGTCAGATCCTGCGTCCCGATATATTCGTCCTTGGTATGCGCCTGCGCGATGTCGCCCGGGCCGAACGCCACGGCCGGAATTCCGCCCTGCCCCGCAAAGATGTTCGCATCGCAGAACCAGCGCGCCACCGCCCAGCCGCTTCCCGCCGCGCGCAGGCGTTTCGCCCACGGATCGGTGCGGGGCGTCACAAACGCCGGGCCTTCGCGATGAATCGAAAGCCGCGCGCGCGGCGCCAACCGAGTCAGCGTGGCACGCAGCAACGCCAGGATGTCGGCCGCGGGAAATCCCGGGTGCAATCGGATATCGAGCCCAACGCGGCAGCGGGCGGGCACGAGATTCAACTCACCGCCGCCCTCGACCACGCCGAGATTCAGACTACAGCCCCCAAGCACCGGATCCCGGCGCGCCGCGAGCGCGGGGGCAATCTCGTCCCGCAACGCCGTGATCAACGGCAGCGCGCGAAAGACCGCGTTGTCGCCACGTTCCGGTGTCGCGCCGTGCGCGGCCTTGCCCGGCACCTCGATCCACACGCGCAGAATTCCTTTCGCGGCGTGCACCACGCGCAGCGCGGTCGGCTCGAGCGCGATGGCGAAGTCCGCACGAAAACCGCTGGCGACCAGCGCGGCGGCCCCGAGGCTGCCCTGCTCCTCGCCCGCGGTCGCGGCCACAATCCAGCGCACGTCGTTGCGGCGCGACGCAGGCGTGCGCGTCCACTTCGCGATCGCCGCGAGCAAGGCCGCGGTCGGCCCCTTGGTGTCGCACGCACCGCGACCGTACAACCGGCCGGCCCGCGCGGTGAGTGCGAACGGCGGCACCACCATCCCGCCCACGCCCACGGTATCGAGATGCGGCGCAAACACGACCGTCGCCCGCGCCGGTCGTGCCGGTTCGAATACGCCCAGCACCGTCGGTCGCCCAGGCGCCAGGAGCTGTTGCGACACTTCGGCGCCGAGACTGCGCAGATGCTCGGCCATCCAGCCGGCCATCGCCTCCTCGCCGCGGACCGTGCCGGCGGAGTCGGCTTCAGGATGTACGCTGGGGATTGAAACCATTTCGCGCAGCAGAGCGCGCGCATCGACGGGAGAGATTGCCATGGGAAATGGCTTCGCTTGCGCTAGGCCGCGGCGATGCTCGCAACCGCGCGGTTGCGGTCGCAATCGCAATATCCAAAACCTCCCGTCCTTTCCTCATGCCCTCCACACTTCGCATTCTCGTCGTCGGCTGCGGCCACATGGGCACCTCGCACGCCCGCGCCTATCACGCCATGTCGGCCGATTTTGAAATCGTCGGCCTCGTCGCCCGCAATCCGGCGTCCCGCCAGAAACTCAACGCCGAGTTCGGCGGACGCTATGCCGAGTTCGCCGATTATGCCGACGCTCTCGCCCGCACGAAGCCCGATGCCGTTTGCATCAGCACGTATCCCGACACGCACGCGGCCTACGCGACCGCCGCGCTCGAGGCCGGCGCCCACGTGTTTCTCGAAAAGCCCGTCGCCGACAACATCGCCGACTGCGAACGCGTCGTCGCCACCGCGCGCAAGCACGGCCGCAAGCTGGTCGTCGGCTACATCCTGCACGTGCATCCGTCGTGGAAGAAGTTCACCGAGCTCGCGCAAACCCTCGGCAAGCCGCTCGTGATGCGGATGAATCTGAACCAGCAGAGCTCGGGCGCGAACTGGGCGACCCACAAGAATCTGCTCCGCTCCACCTCGCCGATCGTCGACTGCGGTGTGCACTACGTGGATGTGATGTGCCGCATGACCGGTGCCCGCCCGGTGAGCGTCAACGGCATCGGCGCCCGGCTCAGCGACGAAATCGCGCCGAACCAAATCAATTACGGTCATCTCCAGGTGACGTTTTCCGACGGCTCGGTCGGCTGGTACGAGGCCGGCTGGGGTCCGATGATGAGCGAGACGGCGTTCTTCGTGAAGGACGTGATCGGGCCGAAGGGCTGCGTCAGTATCGTGGCGAAGACTGCCGCAAGTGCCGGCAACTCCGCCGACGTCGATTCCCACTCCAAGACCGAGTCGCTCCGGCTCCACCACGCAACCGTCGGCGCCGACGGCAAGTTCTCCCGGCCCGACGAGATCATCGACGTCACCGACGAGCCGAATCACGACGAACTCTGTCGTCGCGAGCAGGACGTGTTTCTCGACGCCATCCGCCACGACCGCGATCTCACCGCCCACTGGGACAGCGCGATCGACAGCCTGCGCATCGTGCTCGCCGCCGACCAGTCGTTCCGCGAGGGCCGCACAATCAAGCTCTGAACTGAACGGGGCAGTTGAACGTTGAAGGTTGAACGCTCCACACCGCAGAGGAATCGCGGCGCACCGCTTTCAACTTTCAACGTTCAACTTCCAACTTCGAGCTACTTCACCGGCACGGCGATCATGTCCACCATCGCCGCCCGCTTCGGATAGCCGAGCCCGGTCATGTTCAACGCCGAAGCTGCAGGCGGGCGCGCGGGATCGTAGTACACGCCGCGAACGTCCCCGAGCAGGGAGCGGGCAGTCGGATCCGCGAGGTAGTAGGTCGCCTTCGCCATATTCCGATAACTGCTCCCCGCTTCGAAGAGGACCGAGCCGAGACGTTCGAAGATCACCTTCATTTGCGTGCGCGGGTCGTTCGCATCACCGCCATCAATTGCGCCGATGAAGATCAGCGGCGTGCCGGGCGCGACGTGCGCCACATTGCAGTACCGTGGCGACTTCGTGAGCCAGGGCAGCCACGAAAACGTCACGGGTTCCTCGGGACGCGACGGTAGCGCACGCGCCGATACCACGATCTCGATCTCCGCGTAGAGGTCGCTCACCCACTCCATGATCACCGATGGCGGCACCGGCCCGCCGTCAAAACTCGCCGCGATTTCCCGCTGGGCCGTCGCGTGATCGCCGAAGGGTTGGATGAAGGATTTCACCTGCACGATGTCGGACTTCTTCAATCCCAGGTGCGCCACCGAACGATGCAGGCCGGCCATCGTCAGTTTTACCGCCGACGCCAGATCGGTCCCGCGCTCGGCCTGACCCGAGATGAAAATCTTGCCGCCGGCGGGCAGCGTTGCTCCCGCGCCTGTGACGATTTCAACGCTCGCAGCCGGGCGTGAGCTTTGCGCCACCGCTTCGAACGCCACCCGGGTGCCCGCGACGGCCAGCGGCGTCCGCACGAAGGAAAACGCCACCGGAACCGCGGCGAACTGTTGCGCAATCAGCGCTTCAATCGGAGCCACGGCGGCATCGTCCGGTGCGTACGCGTTCAACCGCACCAAGCGCGCGGGATCGCCGCCCGCCGCGACCACGGCCGCCTTGGTCGCCGCCAGCGCGGACGCGGCGTGCGCGTGCACATCGCCCGCGAGGGTTGAGGGGAAAACCTGGCCGGTGAACACGAGCGCGCCATCCGGCACGCGGACCGAGGCGGCGACACCAGCCGCGGCTGGCCGGGCGATACGTTGCACGACCGGAGCCGATCCCGGACCCTTCGTGGCGGTGGCGGCGGTGGAAACCGAGGACATGAGGAGAACGAGCAGCGCGGAGGCGAGAGCGAGGCGTTTCATGGGACGAAGACAGGGACGCAGCTGGCACCTAACACGGCAAGTCAGCGTCGCGTTGACTCATAAAAAACGCGGACCACGGTGCGTCCAAGCCCGTGACCCGCGTTAGAGTGCATGACCGGAGAGCGACCATGAACCATGTCTGAGAGCGCGGTTAGGGAACCGCGTGATTACGTCGAGGACGGCCGGCGTTAGAAGCGTGCGCGCACGCCCGCGGTGAAGCCCACGCCCTGGTTGGTCTTGAAGAACTTCAGGCCATTCAACGTGACGTTCGTGCGCGGCGGCTCGTCGGTCAGATTGTTGATGTCGAGGAACACATCGTAGCTCCGATTGATCGAATACTGCAGCTTCACGTCGAGCATCAGCCGCTCTTCGAAGTAGATGTCCACGACGTTGGTGCTGGTGTACTTCTGGTCGGTCCAGTTCGCGAGCAAGCGCACATCGAAGCCGCGGAAGCGGTAGTTGATGCCGGCGTTGCCGCTGCGGGGAGCAAGGTTCGCGAGCTTCGTCGTGGTGGTGAGTCCGCCGAACGTACCCTCGGCCTGAAGATACGTGAAGTTGGCGAAGGCGCCCAATCCCTTGAACGCACCCGGCAGGAAGCTGAATTGCTGTTGGTAACTCAGCTCAATGCCGCGCACGCGGGCACTGCCAACATTCCGCGTCGTCGTGAGTGAATAGCCGGCGTAGGTGCCGCTGCCGTCGATTCCCTCGGGACCGACCGCCGTGGTGATGCTGCGCGAATAGTCGGCGATTTCCTTGAGAAACACCCCCACGCTGATCAGTCCGACCGGTTCGAAATATTTCTCCGCACTGACCTCAAAGTTATCGGTGTTGTACGGTTTCAAGTCCGGGTTGCCGATCGAGATGGTGTTGTTCTCCGAATTTTCCGTCACCGTCGGGATCAAACTCGCGATGGGCGGGCGGGAAATAGCACGGTTGTAGCTGGCACGAACGAGGACTGATCCACCCGGCTCGTAGACGAAGTGCAGTCCCGGGAACACGTCGCGATAGTTGCCCGTGGCCGTCTGCCGCCGCACGAAGGAGCGCTGCGCCCGGCCGATGTTCGCGGCGACCACGGTGGGATCCGTGCTGGTGCCACCGACACTGTTGCCGCCCCACGAGGCGGTGGCGTTGCGCACCCAAGCCGTGCCTTCAGTATCCGTTTCTTCGACCCGGACGCCGCCGAGCACCCGCAGCTGCCCCAGCTTGATGGAGCCCTGGATGTATGCCGCGGTGATGGTTTCCCTGAACTTCGCCCGACTCGCGTTGGACGTGACATAACTGTTGTAGGCATCCGCCGCCGTCTGCTTCCAGTACGCCGCGGGCGTGCCTTCGGGATTGGTCATGAACGGAAACGGACCGTACCGGCCGTCCCCCTGGCGATAGCGGAGATCCGCGTACGGCGTCATGGCATCGTCGGCCGAGTTGGCCACTCCATCCGCGCCGAACCAGGTCTTCGCACTGAAATCAGTGAAGGGATTGCGCGTGTCGTCGGCCCACTTCACTCCGGTCTTGATCTTGACTGGCACCGTCGCGTCAAAGGTCTTCGTCAGATCGGCCCGCGCTCCGTAGAGATCGTTGCCAGACTTGTAGGACTGCTTCTGCGAGGTGCTCATCAGGTAACTCGCCGGATCAAAAATCGACGGGCCCGCGGTCTGACGGAAAATCGGGTACCAGGGATCCTGGCCGCGACGATCGATCTCGAAGCCGATTCCACCCGGCGTGCGCGCCTGCGCGCGAATCCAGCCGGGATACGAGATGTCTGCGTGGGAATAGTTTCCCCGGACACTGAGGAGCGCCGACCGGTTGAACAGTTTGAACTCCGTGCCACCGGTCAGCGCGTAACTCCGCGCGTTCTTGGTGAATGCCGGCGTTGATTCCGAGATGCCGATCGAGGCGGCGTGCGGCAGCAGGATCGAGTGCTCGTAGGTGCTGTCCGGCGTGAAGTTGGCCGCGGTGGCGGCGGGATTGCCGAACGCCGGGCGGTAATAGATCTGGTACTGATCGTTCGTGTTGAACGTGAGCTTCGCGAACACGAACGCGTCCGGGCTCAGCTTGTAGTCGACGCTCAGCCCCGCGTTGCGCGCCGTGGCCTTATAGCCGAAATCGCCCGTGCCGAAAATACGCGTGAGCGGATTCGTCGAACCCGGGTTCAGGTACGCCTGACTCAGCGCGGTGTAGAGCACGCCCGCGGGCCCGATTTCATCCTGCGTCGTGTACGACGTGCGATGGTTGAAGTTGAAGGCCACGCCGAGATTCCGCCGTCCGCCAAACGCATTGAACACGTCGGAATACGAGAGATTGAACAGGTCGAGGTTGTCCGCCTTGTCCTTGAACGGACCTTCATCGAAACCGCGTTTCCGCCAGAGCACGCCACCCGTCACGGTGATGCGACGGCCCGGAAGGTCGAAGGCCCGGCGCGAGACAAGATTCACGAACCCGGCGACGGCGTTGGCATCCTGATCGGGCTGCGGAGCCTTGATCAACTCCACCGACTCGAGATTGCCGGTGCCGAGCTGCTCGATCTGGTAGTCGCGACTCGCCGACGTGCCGGTCGACGTGGCGACGCGATCGCCGTCCACCATGAGGGACGAAAAACCTGCGCCCATGCCGCGGACATAGAGCGTGCGCACTTCGCTGCCGACGATGTCCGTGGAAATGCCGGGCAGCCGCTGAATCAGTTCACCGGGGTTGGCGGCCGGATTGCCGAAGGTGTCGGTCGCGACCACCCATTTCGGATTGTCGGAAAGGCGCTGCGCCTGAATCGCGAGCGCGTTGCCTTCGCGCACGCCGGAGACCGAGAACTTTTCCATCTTGTACACGGCGGAACTCAGCTGGACGTCCCGCACTACGGACTGGCCGGCGCCGACCGTGACGGTGACGCTCGCCGGATCCAGGCCGGAGAAACTCACCAGCAGGGTGTGCGCGCCTTCCGGCAGCGTGAGGTTGAACGTGCCGCCGCGCTCGGCGATGGCAGTCGCTCCCACCCCGGCGACCATGATGCGCGCCCCCGGCAGCAGATCGCCGGTGGCTTGGTTGGAAATCGTGCCCGTCACCGTCCCGGTGCGCGGTGTCTGGGCCAACGCAGCGCCGGCGACAAGCAGCGCGAGGGAACCAAGGAGGCAACGGACGACGCGATGCCAGGCGGCACGGCTGACGGAACGTGAAGGCAACGAATTCATGAGCGGTGGTGTTTCGGTGGTGGGACGCGCAAGCCCGCCGGGGTCCGGGCGGGGCGGCCGGCGCGCCAACCCGCGAGGGCTGCCGCGCACGACCACACTCGTAACTGATAGGTTACTTTAGCGCGGAGTTGGCAAGAACAATTCGAGGCGGGCGGGCGCTCCGATGGCGGCGGCGGGTTTTTCACTTGCGCCGTCCGGTAACCCGGCGGTTACTCGGCCACCGTGAGCAAGACCCGTTCCACCGTGCCCGCTCGTCCCGTTTTCGCCGGCGTGCTTTCGCCGTTTCTCCCCGCCGTTTTCATCGGCTGCATCGCCCTCGCCCTGCAGCTTGCCGCCGGCTCCGCGCTCGCCGCGGACTCCGCCTCGTGGCGCGCCGGCACCGGCCGCGCCAGCATCACGCCGCCCGCCGGCCTGTGGATGACGGGCTACGCCGTGCGGGATCGGCCCGCCGACGGCACGGCGCAGGAACTCTGGGTCAAGGCGCTGGCCGTCTCCGATCCGGCGGGCAACCGCGGCGTCATTCTCACGCTCGATCTCTGTGACGTCACCCGCGAGGTGTCCGATCGCGTGGCCGCGAGCCTGATGACGCGTTTCGCGATTCCACGCAGCGCGATCATCACCAACGTCTCCCACACGCACTGCGCCCCGTGGATGGAGGGCGGCATCGCCGGCCTGCGAATTTTTCCGCCCGAGGGCGTGGCGAAGGCCGTGGAATTTCGGCACCAGCTGGAAACGAAGATGGTGCAGGCCGCGGCCGACGCCTTCGAGTCCCTGGCACCGGCCACGATCAGCTGGGGCGAGGACGCCGCCACCTTCGGCTTCAACCGCCGCGAGAATCCGGAAGCGCAGGCTCCGGCCCTGCGCGCCGCGGGCAAGCTGAAGGGGCCGTTTGATCCGCGCGTCCCGGTGCTCGCGGTCCACGGTCCCGACGGCGCGTTGCGCGGACTCCTCGTTTCGTACGCCTGCCACAACACCACGCTCTCACTGTATCAGTGGCACGGAGACTACGCCGGCTGCGCGCAGGCCGAGCTGGAAAAACGCCATCCGGGCGCGACCGTGCTCTTCGCCATCGGGTGCGGCGCCGACATCAATCCCGCGCCCCGCCGGGAGATCGCCCATGCTGAGCAGCACGGCCGCGATCTGGCCGACGCCACCGACCGCGCGCTGCGCGGCACCATGAAGAAGGTCGACGGCGGCTTCGCCTCCGCCTTCGAGGATCTCACCCTCACCTTCGCCCGCATACCGACCGCCGCGCAGTTGCGCGAAGCGATGGAAAAGAACCAGCCGAACAAGGAAATGCACCAAGCGTGGTCAGCGGCAATCACCCGGCAGCTGAAGGAAAAGGGCGACGCGATCCGTTTCTATCAGTATCCGATTCAGGCTTGGCGCCTCGGGAATCTCTCCTGGGTCGCGCTCGGCGGCGAAGTCGTGATCGACTACGCGCTGCGGCTCGGTCGCGAAATGCCGGGCCCGCTCTGGGTGTTCGGCTACTCCACCGACGTCATGGCCTACATCCCCAGCGAACGCGTCCTGAAGGAAGGCCGTTACGAAGGCGAGACCTCGATGATTCCCCACGGCCGTCCCGGTCCATGGACGCCTGGCCTGGAGGACAAGATCGTCGGCAAAACCGTGGAACTCGTCGCGCGCACCAAGCAGGCCGCGGCGCGTTAATCATTCAGATCTGTGGGCGGGGTGCCCTCACCCTGCTCGTTCAGCAGCGCAGCCGTCCCGTCTGCTTCTATCCGATGCCGGCCGAAGGCCGGCGCTCCAGGGTTAAGCGGGCGCCGAAGAATGCGCTACGTCGTGTAGGCCTTCGCGACCTTGCGAATCGCAGCGGCGCTCTCGCGGATCAAAGCCTCGTCCATCGCCTCGTGCAGCGGCATTTGGATTCCCGTGCTGAGAATCGCCTCGGCCTCGGGGCATTTTACCTTGGTGTAATCCATCGCGGTGAGACCCAGCTCCTTGATCGGCCACCGGCCGGCAAAGAACGAGTGCTGCTGGAAATACGGCAGCTTGTACACCGGCACGGGAATATAGCCCGCATTGCACGACACGCCCTCGGCGCGCAGGGCTTCGACGAACTCCGCCCGATTGCACTTCAGCCGATCCAGCTTCAATCGGAAGTAGAAGAACCAGAACGTTGCGCGATCCGCCGCGGCGATGCGCGGCGGCAGCACCGCCGGCAGATTACCGATGCCTTCAATCAGCAGCCGACCCAGCGCGGCCCGCTTCGACGCAATGCCCTCGAGGCGCTGCAGCTGCACCGCGGCAAACGCGGCCTGCAGTTCGCTCATGCGGTAGTTGGTCGCGAGCACGCCGGTCTTGTCCCACGCGTTGCCGGGCGCCATGCGGTCGTTGCCCTTGTCGGAAAACTTCAGCAACGCCGGCCCGATCCGCTTGTCACTCGAGGCCACCACGCCGCCATCGCCGGCGCAAATGTGCTTCGAATCCATCAGTGAGTAACACGCCACATGCCCAAACGATCCCACCGGTTTGCCGCGGACCTGCGCGCCCCACGCCTGGGCGCAGTCCTCGATTAGCACCAGGTTATGCTTCTGCGCGATCGCCTGCAGCGCGGACATGTCGCACGGCGCGCCGGTCAGGTGCACCGCGATGATCGCCTTGGTGCGCAGCGTGATGCTGCGCTCGACCGACGCCGGATCCAGATTGTACGTCGATGCACCCAGGTCGGCGAACACCGGCACGCCCTGCTGAAAGAGAATCCCCGTCACGGTGCCGATATCCGTGATCGGCGTGGTGATCACCTCGTCGCCCGGCCCGATGCCGGCCGCCGCAATCGCGATGTGCAGCGCCGCCGTGCCGGAGGAACACGTGACCACGTGCTCGCTCGGACAATACTGCTTGAAGCGCTCGATGAAGAGTCCGGTCTGCTGGTTCGGTTTGCCGCCAGCCCAGTAGAACAACGATGCCTGATCCACGGCGCTGCCGAGCTGCTGCTTCTCGCGGTCGTCCCACCGCACCCGCCGGCCAGGCTTGGCCTTGACGGCCTTCGCGCCCCCGGCCTTCGCCAGCTTGTCGGGATCAGCGGCCGTTTCCGCCGCCGCGCCGCCGGCAGGCAGCTGCGTCGCGAGCAACGCGACCGAGTTGGCTTGGATGAACTTCCGGCGCGTGAAGGGAGATGACATGGCGGGCGTGGGATGACGGACGTGTGGGCGACCGGCCAACCGCGGCGAGCATCCGCCGCGCCTCCGATCCTGTGTTAACCAGATGGTTACTTAGTCCCGGGCGACAGTCGCGCAAGGAGAATTCGCGCCGGCTTCGCCACTCGACGAAACAAAGCTCTGTAGGGGCGCACCCGAGGAGCGCCCCTACCCCTGCGATCAAGCCCCTTCGCGCCGGCGCGCTCATGCTGGCAGCCCGGCTGCACCAACGGGATCGATCTGCCGCAGCCGCTTCGCCTCGAGGGCACGATAGCAGTCCGGCAAATCAAAGCTGCGCAACACGTCCGGCACGAGCGCCGCGAGCGGCCAGTTGTAGTCCGCCGTCGTCGCTACCTCGGCATAACTGGTGAGCGCCTGCTTCAGCGTCACCTGTTTCACCGCGGGATGCAGCACGGCGGCGAACGTCGCCGGAAGCGCGCCCCAGCCCCGGGCGACCACGTGGACGTCGTCGTGGCCCTGATCGCGCAGCCAGTCGATGACGCGCAGCACGTCGAAGGTGCGCTGGCCTGCCACGGGATAATCGAACATCAGGCCGCAGGCGGCGTGGAAATAGTTTCCACCATAGTTCGTCGCGAAACCGCGCGTGGACACCAGTGGCTGGGTCTCGCCCACTCCCCGCACGTCACACGCAAAGATCGCGGCCGACGGCTCCGCGGCGATCACGTCCTTGATCATCGGCTCGGTGCGCAACTCGCCGTCGGCCGAACCATGCGCCACGTACAGCACGGCGCGCTTTTCGCCGCGCGGCGGCCGTGAGGTCAGCGGCGCGTCATTGAGCCGGTAGACGATCGCGTGCACCTCGGGTTCGGTTTCCACGGCATAGGTCGCGGCATAACGCTTAGGATACGCGCGGCCCGTCAGGGGACGCAGTATCCGGTAATCGGGCACGCCCGTGCGCGCCGGCAGCTTGAGCGTCGTCGTCAGCGCGCGCTGCAACGCCTCCCCACCAGGCGTCCCGCGCGCAGCCTGTTTCTTCGCCACCTCATCGCGCAGGATCGTGAACGCCGTGGTCACCGCGGCCTCGCCGACCTGGCCTTTCGCGGTGCACAGCAGGGCGTCGCCCTTCTCGAGCGTGAGTGCGGGCTCCTTCGGTCCGGCGACGATGCCGGTCTGGCCGTTGAACCAGCCGTACATCGCCTCGCGGTTCGCCTGCGAGTAGCCGTGGTAATCCGGTCCGACGAAGTGCCGCACCTTGTCCTCGGCCCCCAGGAGGCGGTAGATCGCGCGCACGCGGCCAAACGCTTCCTCGAGCCCGCGCGCGTCAAAGAAGTCCTTCTCCTGGCCCATCAGGATGACGGGCTTCGGCGCCATCGCCACGATGAAGTCCGCGTGGTCGAGTCCCATGGCGAGCACGCGCGGCGGGCATTGTTCGAAGTCCGCAATCTCCTCGTTCTCGATGTTGCGCCGCCACGTGGTCACGAAACAGCTGGGCGCCGCCATCGTGAACCGCGGCTCGAGCGCGCATAGCCAGGTCGCCTGCGTGCCGCCACCGGAATTGCCCGTGAGTCCGATGTGCTTCGGATCCACCTCGGGTCGCGTGAGCAGATAGTCGAGCGCGCGGATGGCGTCCCACGCGAACCAGGATCCGATGAACTCGCCCGAGAGCGTCATGCGATTGCCCTCGTAGTTGTGCTCGTTCGTCCCCACCCCATGCCGCGCCTTCAGCGCCGCATCGACGTGCTGCAGCCGCTCGCCCTGCCCCATCGGATCGAAGATCAGCACGACGTAACCCTGGCGCGCGAGGCCCTGCGCGAACGACTGGTACGCGTCCGCCGCCTTGCCGTTGTCCGAGTGGCCGCAAGTGCCGATGACGCCCGGCATCGGCCGGTTGCGGCCCGTCGGCACATAGAGATTGGCCGTCACCGGAAATCCAGGACGACTCTCGAAGATCACGTTTTCGATCTTGTAGCCGTCGCGATCCAGCACGCGCGTGACGCGCGCATTCAACGGCGTCCTGGCCGGGAACGGACCGAAACACTGCTGGATCTTCGTGCGCACGTCGCGCACGTAGGCTTCGGCGGCGGCCTTCGTGCGCAGGGCCGCGCGGCGCATCTCACCCGCGCGCTCCTCAGCGCGAACGCGACGCACGTAATATTCCTGAACCGTGCGGGGGAAACGCTGCAGCGGCACCAGATCGGTCGTGGGCGCCGCCGTCGCCGCCTTCTTCTTTGGCTCCGCCGCGATCAGGCCAGCGCCGCCGAGCGGCAGGGCGGACAATCCCACCAAACCCAATCCTCCCCGCTGGAGCAGGGTGCGGCGGCTGAGCAGATGATCGGGGGCTGGATCGGGGTTCTTTTTCATGGAGGTTTTCGGGGTGACTGAGGGAGCGTGCGCGGCGGCGCGCGCTGCTAGTTCGACTTCGTGCCCGGTCCGGCCGCGCTTTGCAACTGGCGCGCGAGTTCCGCCTTCAAGCGCGTGAGTTCGGCGGCAGCTCCGGCCGACGCGATCAGATTCCTCATCTCATACGGATCACGGTTCAGATCGTAGAGTTCGTCCGAGTCCGGCAGGTCGACATAGTGAATGTACTTCCACGCCTCGGTGCGCACGGCCTGGTAACCCATCTTGCGCGTGCGGGGAAACACGTTCTCGGAAAAATGCTCGACGAAAATCGCCTCGCGCAGCGCCGGCCCGTTCTGCGCGAACAGCGGGACGAGCGACTTGCCCTGCATCACCGCGGGAATCGGCGCTCCGGCCACCTCGAGCAGCGTCGGCGCAAAATCGAGCGTCAGCGCCATCTGGTTGCGCCGCGTCCCGGCCTTGATCAACGGCGGATAGCGCACGAACAGCGGGATGCGTATGCCTTCCTCGTAGGCCAGCCGGCGCTCGATGCTCAGGCCGTGCTCGCCGTAGAAATAGCCGTGATCGCTGGTGAACACGATCAGCGTGCGGTCCAACTGTCCCGTGGCCTCGAGCGCCTGCAGCAACTTCCCCGTGCTCTCGTCCACCGCCGCGAGCATGCGCAGACGATTCAAAATCACCTCGTCGCTCGATCCCGTCTTCGGACCGAGCGGCTCCAATCCGGGAATTTCGCGCAGCAACGCGGGCTTGCCAGTGGGAGCCGACAACGCATTCGGCCGTCGCGGCACTTTCGCGCCCGCATACAGCGTCTTGTGGCGATCCGCGGGAATGAAATTCGACAGGGTCGGATCGGAGAGTGAACCGTCGGCGCGCTGCACCGACTCCGGGTGCACGGCCTTGTGGGCGAAATAAAGCAGGAACGGTTTCTCGTGTTTCGCCTTGAGAAACTCGAGCGCCTGATCGCCCAGCACGTCGGTCACATAGCCTTTCGTGTTCACCGCCTTGCCGTTCACGTTGAGCTCGGGATCGAAGCTGGATCCCTGCCCCTTCAGGCAGACCCAGTGGTCAAAGCCCGGCCGCCGCGAGTCGTCGTTGCCCATGTGCCACTTCCCCACGAACGCGGTCTCGTAGCCGGCGCGCTGCAGGCCCTGGGGAAAAGTCGCGAGCCGGTGGCTGGCCGCGCTGCGATCGGTGTTGTCGACGATCCCGTGCGCGCGCGTTTGCACGCCGGTGAGAATATTGGCCCGACTGGGCGAACAGATCACCGTCGTCGCAAAGACGTTTCGAAACAGCGCGCCCTCCTTCGCGATTCGATCGATGTGCGGCGTCTTCACGAAGGGATGCCCCGTGACGCCCAGATCATCCCAGCGCACATCGTCCACGAGGATGAAAACGATGTTGGGCTGCAGGTTCGCGGACGCGGCCTGCAGTGGCGCGAGCGCAACTGCGCCGGCTAAGCACGCGAGAGCAAGGCCGAGGATCGCACGCGTCCCGGGAAAGATGAGTCGAAGGTGCATAGGAGAATGATGGCGACTGCTACTTGAGTTCGCGGATGCGAATGTTTCGGAAACGAACGCTCTCGCCCGCTTTCCAGACCGTGAGATTCGGCACGTCGGGGTGCACCTGCAAGGCGATGCCACCCTGCGCAGGCACGCCGCGGGTGGTTTGCTCGGTGTGTTGAAAGTCCGTCAGCAGGCGATCGTTCATCCATACGCGAATGCGCGCCGGCTCGCCCTCCATGCGCACCTCGACGTCGTTCCAGTCGCCATTGCGCACGAGGCGCGCGCCCTCGGGATTGCGCTGCACGTAGGCGTGGCCGATGAACGGGATGAAGATCGCGCCGACATCCGACCCGGGCCGGTAATCGAGCGTGATCTGATGACTGCGACCGTCCGGACCGACCCGTACGAAGATGCCGGTGTCCATCGGATACGTCAGCTTCACCTGCAGCTTCAAAATGAAATCGGTGAACGGACGATCCACCCAGAGCAGTCCGCCCTTGCCCGGGGGATCCTGCGTGCCGAGCAGCTGGCCGTCCTCCACCCACCATTTGCCCGCGAGATGCAGGGGCGGCATGCCATCATGCTGCGTCCAGCCGTTGAGCGTCTTGCCATCGAACAGCGCGACGAACCCTTCCTCGTCGGTGACGGTCGCGCCGGACGCTACCATCGCCTCGCGAATGAACGGTGCCGCGCCCTGCGCCATGCGTTGAAACCCAAGGTCCGTCGGGTGCACGCCGTCGACGGTATCGTCGCCATCGGCGCCCAGCAGGTGAGACGCGGGAACATAGAACAGGTGCTTGTCCCCGGCCTTCTTCAAGCGGTCGTACAGCCCGCGCAGATACGCGTTGGCGTCGGCCACCTTGCGCCGCTTCGATTCGACGAAGCCCGCATCCGCATAGCTGACATTCTCCACGAGAACGATCGGCGTGGTCGGTCGCGCCGCGCGCAGCGTGCGCACGAACGGCTCGACCCGCTCCTTCACTTGCGCGACATCAAGATTCGGCAGGCTGTCGAGGACATAGGCCGCGGGATCGAGCTCGGCGAACAGCTGCGCCATCTCGGGCTCGCTCTTGCCGTTGCCGCTAAAGCCCAGGTTGATCGTGGGCCAGTCGAGCAGGCGTCCGACGATCGCCGGATAAGCCATGCCGGGACGCGACGCGCAGCCGCCCTGCAGGATCGAGGTGCCATAAAACACGACCGGCTTGCGGCCGGCGTCGCGATCGGGCGCCCGTTCGAGCGTCGTCCCCTCCGGCACACCGAGTTCAATCGCCGCGACGCCGTTATAGAGCGGAAGATAAAGCAGGTATTCGCGCTTCACGCCCGGAGTGAGGCCGCGGACCAGCGAGCGTTCGTTGGTCGCCTTCTCCGGCCGGCCGGCACCGATCCATTTCCAGCGTCCCGCGTCGCGCACGTAAAGATCGAGTCCGCTGACGCCTGTCGCCGGCATGTGGGGCAACGCGAGGCGGTCGCCCTTCCGCAGCGTCCAGCGCGCGCTGATTTCGGCCGCATCCGTCACGAAACGAAAACGCAGCCCCGCGGAATCCTGCGCGAGCGACCACACGGGCCCGCGGACGACGCCCTCCGCCTTGGCCGGCAAGCGATCGTAGCGCTGTTTGGTATCGGTCCAGCCTTTGCCTTCAACGTCCCAGGACGCGAGGTCGTGCCACGCGAGCTTGGGCGCCGCCGCGGCCCACAGCGCACTCGTCCCCATCAGCAGGATGGCGCACGCCAGCACGCCAATCGGCTTGAGCCTTGAGCGTGAATGCCCGTGGAGCGTACCCACGCCGCGTGCAGCGGGAATGCCGGCCTCCGGCCGGCATCGGATCGAAGCAGGCGGGACGCCTGCGCTCCTGAATGAGAGGCCGCAATACAGTGAATTCATGGCGTGGGTTTCATGTCGCGCAGGGCGATCAGTTGACGCAGGGCGGAGTCGACGAGCGCTTCGCCGGAACCGGGATTCGAACGCGTCGTGCCGGGCGAAGCGCCGTAACTGCCTTCCCGATACGCCTTGCGATTGGCGACGTAGCCGATGGCGCCGTTGGCGAGCGTGTTGACCACGGTGTACTGATAGGGAGAACCCTGTTTCACCATGAAGCCAAGCTCGACGAACATCTCGCCCGGCAGGCCGACAAACGCGAGCTCGTCGCCCAGCGCGATGACCATGACCTCCGCCTCGAAGGTGTACGCGCCATCCACCAGCGAAATCGTCATCTCGCCATCGTGGAAGACCGGCTTGTTGCCAAACTGCGCCGCCAGCGCCGGCGACTTCTCCTCGAGAATCTTCAGGCGCAGGACTTCACGCGACACCTTCAACGTCGCCGTCGGCAGCGGCTCAAGGCGTTCATAGCAACGCACGACTTCCGCCGCGAGGAGTGTTCCGATCCGCGCCGCCTCGTCGTAGCCTTTCACGCGGCGCGGACGCTTGGGATCGAGCAGGTAGTAATGATTGATGTTTCCCGCCGCCCCGATCGTGAAGTGCGTCACCATGTCCGGGCCCTTCACATCGGCCAGGATCTTGGCGATCTGGTGTGGATAGTCCGCCGAGTAGCGCTGCCCGCCGGTCGTATCGAGGTGCATCGCAAAATTGATGACCGTGGCCAGCGGCTTGCCCTCCGCCGTCGCGAAATAGAGCACGGGCAACGCCGGATCGGTCGGGCCCGCCGCGCGGACGACATCGACCAGGCCTTCGTCGCGCCCCTTCGCGGGGTTGGAAACGACGGATCCGTCCTTCATCAGAAAACGCCGGTTGAAGGCCACGCCCTTCACCTCGCCCATCGCCGCCTGCAGCCGCGCCGCCACCAGGTTGGCTTCCGCGGCGCGCACGCTTTCCGCGATGCGCTTGGGCATCTCCTCGAGATACGCGTCCATGACCTTGCGCTGCTCCGGCGTCGCGGTGCGCGCAAAGCGCGGCCGGATGTTCGGCGTGGTGTGCGTGTGCGTCGCCGTGATCATCACGTTCTCCGGCGGCACCGATGAGATCTTCCCCACATGCACCCGCGCGGCGGCGGTGATGTGAATCGGAATGCTCGTCATGTCGCACGCCACGATCGCGGCCTTCACCCCGCCGCTCTCGAAGACGATCGCCTTCGCCTGCAACGGATCGTGGACGCCCTCGGCGGGCGTCGTGGGATAGGGTGGCCGTTGCGGCGCGTGGAAGGGCATCAGTGGCGGCGGCGTCAGGTCGACGACGGCGGTGCCAAAGCGGAACGGCTGCGCGAGGCCGGTGGCGGCACAGACCGCGAAGACCGGAAGCAGCCTGACCAGGGAGGAGAATTTCATGGACGGGAGCAGGATGAAAACACGGGGTGCGTCGAAGGCCTGGGTTTCAAAACGTGCCCTTCAGCCCCAGCGCGTATTGGCCGCCGTGCTGCTGGACGCGGAACTGCCGCGCGTACGCGGGCGTCTCGCCGCCGTAGCGCAAGGCCACGGGGTTTTCCCCAAGCGCATTGCGGGCGTTGGCAAACAATCCGATTCGCGCCGACAGGCGGTAGTCGAGATTCAGATCGAGGGTCGTGCGCGCCTGGTCCCATTGGTAGCCGTCAGCAACTCCCACGCCGGGAATGCGCGTGCCGCGCGTCAGGCCGCGATAATTCCACTTGGCCATCAGCGTCATGGGATTTCGTGTGAACGTGAAACCCCAGTTCGCGCTGCCGGAAATCACATTCGCGAATCCCGCCTGGTCGCCAGCGTCCAGGTCGAGCTTCGTGCCGTTCGCAAACACCTCGAGGCCGCGCGCCCACCGGCCCAAGGGACTCAACGTGTGCTTCAAGTTCACCTCGATGCCCGACATGCGCGCGCTGCCGGCGTTGTACTGCGTGGTCAGCTGCCAGCCCAGATAGCGCGGGTCGAGATCGAGCTCGGCCAAATCCTTCGCCGTCGCGATGCGCACGCCCGAGGCGAAGAAGTTCTTCACGTCCTTGCGGAAGACCCCGACGCTGGCCATGCCCCCGAGCCGCGTGTAGTATTCGAGCGAGAGCTCGAAGTTGTCCGCGCTCCACGGACGCAACCCGGGATTGCGCAGGCTGATCGTGCCGCCGAGCTCGCCGTCTTCGGCGTCGAATTCATTCACGGTCGCGTTGGCGATGATCTGGTTGAAGTTCGGCCGGCCATAGGTCTTCGCATACGCCGCGCGCACGAGGACGTTCTCGGTGGCGTTGGCCGTCAGGTGCACGCTCGGATAAAAGCCGTCATAGGAGCGTTCGGCGCGCGCCCCGCGCTCGGTGCGCACCAGCCGCAACTCCTCAATCGAACCGACGGCACCCGCCTCCGGGCGGCGAATCCGCGCGCCCGCGGCGTTGTGCGCGAACGACCCGTCGGCATTGCGCAAAAACACCGCGGTGGGTTCGACCAACGCGCCGCGGCCCTTGCCGGTGGTCTCTTCGTACCGGACACCGGTGACGACATTGAGCCGGTTCCTGAACAGCCGAAACTCGCCCTGCACGAACGCCGCGTTGACCGTTTCCTCGAAGACCTCCGAATTCGTGATGCGGAAGGTCTCGGCGGTCACCACCTGCGCGGCGGTTTTGGAAAACAACGACGGCGTCTGCTGAAACGCCTGCCAGGCCCGGTGCGGCGAGACCCACGGGATGTCGACGAAGCCGAAATTCGCCTCGCGATTCCGGTACACTTGCGCGGCGTAGGGCGCCGGGGTGTCCGCCGTGTTCGGATTTCCATCCGGGCCATTGTAGGTCCAGCTGCTGTCCGCGCGGCGCGTATCCCGTTTCTGGAAACGCTGCGCGCCGCCGATCTGAAACGCCGCTGGAATCGCAAACAGCGTCAACTGTCGCCGCGCGCTGAGATCCACCGTCCGGACATCGTCCTTGATGTCACGCAACGACGACGTCGCCGTCGTCAGCCGGTAGTTGGCAATATTGTGATAGTCGATCACCTGCCCCGCATTGTTGAATGTCTCCATCGCGCCGGGACCGTCCGGCGTGATCGCGGAGTAGGTGACGCGCAACGGTCCGGTGAGCGTCGAGGTCGTGCTGAAGAAATGCCCGGCGTCCGTATCACGAAAGTAAGTGCGCGAGCCCGACGCGCTGACGGTCGACTCGACCCGCCAGCCGCCGTTGTCGAAGCGATAACGCACATTCCCCGCCTTGGTCGCGCCGCGAATGTTGAAGAACTGGCCGTCGAGTGTGACGCCGCCGCGCCCCGTGGCGCCCACGGTCCGATCGGGGCCGAACTGCAACGGCACGCCGCCCGCCACCGTGGAGGTCGCGACAGTGCCGGCGTTCGACGTCATCTGGTGCATGCCATTGAAATTCCAAAATTTGTTGGCCTGCACGCTGGCCGAAAGCACCGCGTTGGGCGTCACGCGCCAGTCCGCTTTCAGGCTGAGCGAATTCCGGTAGGTGAAGCGAGGCGCGTCCTGCAGGATGTGTTGCTGAAAATACGGCCGGGCGAACGTCGCGCCCGTGCCGACCGCGGTCGCGTTGAACACGTTGGCCGACACGAAAAGATCGTTGAACTGATTCGAAGTCAGCCCTGACACCACGATGCCGAAGCGATCGTTGACCGGCAGCGTGTAGTTGAAGTCCGCATTCGGCAGCACGCGCCGGTGCCGTTCCTCGAAGGAGTGCGGGACGCGCGCGGTCGTCAAATCACCCTGGTTGGCCGAGAGGTACAGCCGGTAGCTGAGTTGCGCCTTGCGCCGCTCAAACGCGCTCTTGCTGACCATGTTCACGGTGCCGCCGAGCGTATCCGCCGGCTGCGAGGGCGCGGGGATCTTCGTCAGCTCGACGCGCGCGATATTGTTGATCGAGACCTGCTCGAACTGAAACACCCGCGTCGAACCACCGTAATGCGCATTCGACATCTGCGCGCCATCGGACGTGACGGTGGTGAGGTAGGAGTTCAAGCCGCGGACCGAAATCGAGAGGATGGTCGGATCGGCGAAGTCGGCGGTGACGCTCGGCAGATACTTCATGAACTCGCCGACGTTGCCCTCGGCGATGTCGCCAAACGCGCCCGCGGCGACGACGTTCTTGATGTTGGGCGAAAACCGCTGCTCGTTGATCGCGATGGTCTCGGGATCCATCTCGCGGGAATCCGCCACGACGAACGCCCCGAGCTTCACCACGCCCGGCCCGGACTCGCCGGCCATGCGTTCGAGCGCCGCATCGCGCCTGACCTGGCCTCCGGCCGGAACCGTCACCGTGACTTCGGCCGGCGCGAGTCCGGTGAAAAAGATCCGCAGCACGACCGGACCCGCGGGCACGCCGGCCAGCCGGTACGCGCCCGATTCATCGGTGAAGACGAGCAGGTCGCTGCCCGCCACCGCGACGCGGGCGTTATGCAGCGACTGCCCGGTCGCCGCATGCTCGACGCGGCCGGCAATCGCGCCCGTGGCACCGCGCCCCGGCGGCGGAACGTCCGCACCGGCGACATCAAGCGAGGAGAAAATAAAGTGAAGGAAGAGCGACGCCAGCAGCGGCAGGTCACGCAAACGAACGACACGCCGGTGGAGGCGCAGTGGGAGGCAATGCATAAGCTGAAGGGGTTTTCAGGTGCATGACGAAATTTCAGGGCCGGGTGGCAGGCGCGTCGGCGCCGCGCATCTCGCCCATCATGGCGAGCAGCCGCGTGACCATTTTCGGCGCGGCCTCGAACTCGACGCGATTCGTGCCCAGCCAGCTCTCGTATCCACCGAGCTTATGCTGCTCGGGCGTGGGCATGTAGCCGAAGGCGCCGTTGGCGATCGAGATTGTGAACGATTTCGCAAACGGCGTCTTCGCTTTGATCTCCAATCCGACCTCGACAAACGTCTCGATCGGCGTCGCCGCTATGCCGAGGTCGCCAATCCGAAACGCTTGCAGCGGCACGCGCGCTTCGCCCGGCGCATTCACCGCCATCAGCACGCTGCGTGCGTAGGTTGCTTCGTTGACATGCCACGGTTTCTCACCGGCTGGCTTGGCGAGGACTTTCTTCGCATAGTCGACCATCTCCGGGGTCGGCCGCCGCGGTGCGAGGGCGATCTCCTCGTAACGCGCGTCGAGCTTCACCCAGTCGTGGTGCGGCAAAGTCTGATACACGCGGTACACTTCGGCCGCAACGGCGTTGGCCACCTTGTGCATCTTCTCGTACGGCGCCATCGCCGGACCGCGCTGGCGGAAATTGATGTTGTTGATATTGCCACTCGTGCCGTTCGACAGCAGCCCGACGAAGGGCGGGTCGTTGCGGTTGGTCGCGCCCAGCATCTCGCCGATGCGTTGATCGAACACGCCAAAGTAATCGCCGGAGATCACCCCGATGGGAATGCCCCCGACATAATGAAGCGAGTAGTTCGCGAGCAGCGCAATCGGCCGGCCGCTCTTCGCCTGCACCGACACGAAAGAAATTTCCGGGTCGGTCGGACCGGCCGGCTTGATCAGCTCGTTCGGATTTGAGGGCGGATTCATGCGCACCGTATCCACGCCGCCGAAAGGATTCCGCCTGTTTTCCTCCGACTTCACGTACCAGCGACGATTGAATACGTGCGTCGGATCGTTGCCCACGCCCCAGCCGATTTTGGCCGGCTCCAACCGGTTGATGGCCACGCGCACACTATCGGAAATCCGGCGCGCGATGAACTGCTGGTACGGCGCCAGGGGCGGCAGCTTGCCGGTGAAGCCGTCGCGAATCTCCTCGGCCTTCGTATCCGTCCGCTCGCGCGCCGAACCACCGGAGTGAGTGTGGGTCGACGAAATCAGCACGTGCGAATTCGGCAGCCCGGTCTTTTCCGTGATCAGGCGCTTCGCCTCGTCACACACAACCTGCGGCAGGCCCACGTTGTCGACGACCACGAAGGCCAGTCGCGTCGAACCGTCATCCAGCACGAGCGTGCGTGCATAGAGCGGATCGTGCACGTGCGTCGCGGGCGTCGGACTGAAACTGCCCACGATCAGGATCCCAAGATCGGGCGTGATATCCACGCGGTCCGCGCCCGCGCGGAACTCGGGCTTCACCGCATCAGCGGCACCGCAGAGCGGAGCAACCAGGATCGAAAGAATCAGCAGACACCACGGGGCGATGGTTTTCATGGGACGGGCGCGGGGTTGAAACCGAAACGGGTGGCGAGCGCTTCGCACGCGGCGCGAGTCTGCACGCCTTCCGAGCAGGTGGGATGGGCCAGCGACGCCGCCGCGGCGCACACGCCGAGACGGAGCGAATCAGGCACCGTCCAACCGTCATGCAGCCCGTACAGCACGCCGCTGGCCAGCGCATCGCCCGCCCCCGCGGCGCCCTGCACGAAGTTCGCGGGGACACGCAACGACGGTTGCCAGAGACGTTCGCCGCGAGCTCCGCACGCCAGCACCGCCGCGGGAAAATGCACGAACACCCACTCGCGCACGCCGCCCCGCAGCACCTCTTCCGCTCCGCGCACAATCGCGGCCGGATCGATCGTTCCACCCACCGCAGTCGCGATGCCGGTGATCTGCGCGAGCTCGAATTCGTTGAGAAACAGGTAATCCAGTTCCGGCAGTGCCGGGCGCACAATCGTCGCAAAGCGATCGCTCTGCTCGCTCACCACATCGGCGGAAATCTTCAGCCCCGCCGCCCGCGCCGCACGCAGCACGTCCACCGCTGCCGTGGGTGCGGTCGCGCTCGGCGCATCGAGGCCGTCGAGGAGCAGCAGATAGCCCAGATGAAACACCCGCGCGCACGTCCGCGAAAAATCGAAGTGCACCGGCGCCAGCTCCGCATTCGCGCCTCGGCAGTGGAAGAACGTGCGGCGGCCGCTCCCCTGCTCCGTCATGACGTCGGTGTACGACGTCGGCGCGGTGGCCGAGGTGCCGAGTTGTTTGAGATCAATGCGGTGCGCCGCACAGTCCGCCCGGATGAAACGCCCCGCCTCGTCGTCGCCCACGAGCCCAACTGCCTCGAGCGGAAACGTCGCACCGAGCCGCGCGAGGTTCTTCAGCACATTGTAAGGCGAGCCGCCGTTGCTGGAAAACTGGTTGCGGATATTCGCGAGAGCGTCCTGCGACGGCCAGCGATCGATCAGTTTGACGTGATCGACGATCCAATTGCCACCGGCGATGAGGCCCGAGCGGGCCGACGTGGACGCACTCATGGCGCGGGTTCAGCCAGGGAGGTTGACGGCAGCGTCCGCGCGTTGTGACGCCAGCGCCGCCGCCCAGATCCGATGGCTGTCGACCGCTTCGTCCACGGTAGCGCAGCCGAAACGCCCGCCGAGCGCGCCCGCCCGTTCCGCGAGAAAGGCCGCCCACATCTGCAGCAGGATGTCCGGAAAGCCCGGCTCGAAGATCGCTCCGGTGATCGCGGGGAACACCATCTGGAATCCGAGATCGGTCGAGTCCCAGATCTGTTCCTTCTCCCTGCGAAACGTCCACAGCGTCTTGGGTGTTTTCGTCGAATAACGCACCCCACCCTCGGTGCCGAGCACCTCGATGTACCAGGTGTTCGTCTCGCCCGGCGCAAACCGCTTGAGCTCGACCCGCAGCGGCGTGCGCGTGCCCTGATAGTCGAAGTAGGTCGCGAGTGTGGCGTTGTCCCAGGTGTCGATCGGCGCAACGCCGCCCTTGCCGTCCGGCCGCTCCGTGTAGATGCGCTGCAACTGGGCATACACGCGCTGCGGCTTCCAGCCCAGGCGCAGCGGCACGTGGACTGCATGCAGACCGAGATCGCCGAGCACGCCCACTTCACCGCAGAACGCCGTTTGGCGTTTCCAGTTGGCGGGTTTCAACGGATCGAGATCGCTCGAGTGCAGGTAACCGACTCGCACCTCAATCAGGCGGCCGAGTTTGCCGGAGCCCGCGATCGCCAGCGCGCGTTGGGCGCCCGGCAGAAAAGGAAATTCCGAACTCACGCGCACGAACCGGCCGCTCGCCTTCACCGCCGCGGCGATACGTTCCGCCGCGCCGAGATCGATGCCGAACGGTTTCTCGGCGAACAGATCCTTGCCCGCGTTGAGCACGTCGAGATAGACGGCCTCATGCAGCTGGTGCGGCACCGCGACGTAGACGACATCCACGTCGGGATTGCGGAGCAGCTCGTGGTGGTCGGTCGTGAACTGACGCACCGTCGGGACCTGGCGGAACCAGTCGAGCAGCTTCGGCTGGACGTCGCAGACGGCGACGAGCTCCGCCCGCACCGGGAAATTTTCGAGGACGAACCAGCGCGCGAGCGCGTTCGCCACTTCACGGCCCATGAGCCCGCCCCCGATCACACCAATCCGTACAACAGGTTTCATTCAGCAGAAAATACCTTGGTTCGCACGCCCGCGCGTCGCAGCAGCGCCTTTTCACCCGCGGTGAGCCGGGCGTCGGTGACGAACACTTCAAACACATCCCAGCCGGCAAACGCCACGGCCGCGGGTTTGTTCCACTTGGCGGCGTGCGAGACCAGCACCCGGCGCGTGGCGCGGGCACAGGCGATCTGTTTCACCGCGGCCTCGGACAACTCCGTCGTCGAGGCGCCTTCCTTCGCATCCAGACCCGACGCCGCGATCACCGCGACGTCGAAACGCAGTCCGCGCAACCAGTCGAGCGCGAGGCCGCCGACGAGCGCGAGACTCACGGCGCGCACTTCGCCGCCCACGCTCACGAGCCGGGCCTTCGCGTGCGCCGCGAGTTGCAGGACCGGCAGGGAGTTCGTGACAATCGTCAGATCGCGTCGGTCGAGAATCTGCCGGGCCACCTCGAGACAGGTCGTGCCCGAGTCGAGAAACACCTGGCCGCGCTCGGGCAGCTCCACCGCGACCAGCTTGGCCAGCGCCACCTTGGCATCGACGGCGTCGACTGCCTTGCGTTCAAACCCGGGCTCGGTGGCGAGAAATTCCGGGTGCATCACGCCGCCGTGGGCGCGGACCACCTTGCCGGCGGCTTCGAGCAAACGCAGGTCGCGGCGCACCGTGATGCCCGAGGCACCGAAGTGACGCGCGAGTTCGGACACCTTCAGCCGGCCCTTTTGCCGCACGATGGTCTCGATCGCGCGCTGGCGCTCCTCGGCGAACAACACGGTCCCCGTGTGGGGTGCGAGTTCAGTTCTCACTTTTCAAATACGCGACGAGGTTGCCCACGTCTTCCTTCGCCATCGTCTGTTCGAGCCCGTCCGGCATCAGCGAAACGCCCGATGCGGTCAGCGACGTGATGTCCTTGCGTTGCACGGTCTCGTCGGTGCCCGCCGCCGTGCGCAGCGCGAGACTGCCCTCGGTCTCCGCCGCGAGCCAGCCGGAGAGCGAACGCCCGTCCTGCGTCACGACCGAGACGGTCTGGTAATTCGGCGCGACTTCGTAGTTGGGCACGAGGATGTGCAGGAGAATCGCATCCGCGGGCTGGTTGCGGATGCCGGTGAGATCGGGTCCGACCTTGCCGCCCACGCCACTGCGGGTGTGACAGGCTGAGCAGGCTTTCAGGAACGCCTCGCGGCCGCGAACGCCGTCGGTGTTCTGCGCGAGCGTCTCGCGAAACGCGCGATAAACCTTCATGCGATCGCCGCCCTCGAGATCCTTGAAGATCTCCTCGGCGCGCGCACGGACTTTCAGATCGGCGTGCTTCATGAGCTGCGTGCGACGCACCGACGAGATTTCCGGCGCGGCGATCACGCCCGCCTTGATCGCGTCGAAGAGCACGAGGATGAGCGGCGGCTTGGCGGTGAGCGTGGCCAGCACGGCCTCGCGCACCTGCGGCGTGTAGCGGCTCCAGTTTTCCTTCGCGATCAGCAGCGTGCCGCCGCGGGCGTCACCGATCCGCTCGAGCGCCCGGACCGCCTGGACCTGAACCTCGGGCGGTTGCCGCGCGTCGAGCAATTTACCCAGCGTGGCGCCGGCAGACGCGAAGTCGCTATAGCCCAGCAGCGCGATCGCGCTGGCGCGGGACCGCGTCGCAGCCCGATCATCAAGCGCGCTGGCTGCAGCCGAGGTGAAGAACGCTTGCACGGAGGGCGTGTTCTTTCCTTCGCCGCCAAGGATGGCGAGAAACGGATTGGCCGCTGCGCCCTTGGCGCCGCCGCGCGCCTTGAAGCCGTCGACGAGGCCGAGCACCGACGCATAACGCCAGCTGACGTCACTGTCGCCGCTGAGCATCTGAGTGAGAAATTCACGGCACGCTTCGGGCGAGGCGCCGGCACCGAAAACGCGGCCCAGGTGTTCCATCACGGCGGCGAGGGCCTTGGGGTTGCCTGCTTTTTCGTGCTGCAGCGCGGCCCGAAACTCGTCGATCCGTCCGCCGATTCCGCTCAGGACCGCCGCGCGCGTCCAGCGATCCTCGCCGTCGCGCAATGCGATCGTCGCCAGCGCGGGAATGACCGCGGCCTCCGTGGCGCCGCCCAAGGCGAGTGCGCCGCAGAAGCGCACCCGCGGATCGTCGTCGCGGGCGGTGGCCAGCAACGCGGGCAGCACCTCGGCGGTCCGACCAGCGGCGATGAATTCAGCCGCCAGTTGCACGCCTTGTTCCCGCACGCCGGCGTGCGGATCGCGCATCGCAGAATTGATGGTGGCGGCCGTCAGCCCCTTCAACCCGCGCAGCGTCCAAAACGCGCGTGCGCGGGATTCGGGCCGCGCGGCGCTCGTGGCGACTTTCTCCACCAACGGAACCGAGGCGCGATCGGCGCGTTCCAAGAGGCGGCGGTGGGCGTCGAGGCGCCACCATTCGTCGGCCGACTCAAGCGCCGCCACGAGGTCGGCGAGGGTCTCGCCGCGCCGCTTGATCGCCGCGACGGCGGCACGCGGGCCGTCTTTCACGATGCGATAAATGCGTCCGCGATCCTTGCCGCTTTCGAAATCGAGTCCGCCGCGCGATTCCTCGGGCACATAGCGCGGGTGATCGATTTCACGCCGGTACATGTCGGCCACGTAGAGCGCGCCGTCGGGGCCGTGGCCGAGAAACACGGGGCGGAACCAGACATCGGCGGTGGCGAGAAACTCCTTCGTACGATCGGGCGGGTCGGTGCGAAACGATGCACCTTCGGGACGGAAGATCTGTCGCTGCACGAGATTCTGGGCGGACTCGCAGATGAACACATTGCCCATGTGCGCGGGCGTCAGGCCCGTGCCGCCGAACACCGTGACGCCGCTCGCCGAGGTGAACGTGCCGGCATGCGGCGCGCCCATGAGTTTCGGGATGTAATCGGCGGAAATCGTGGCGCGGCTGATGGTCACGACCTTCGCCTCCGCCTCCACCTTCGACACTTCCTGCGTGCTGTCACTGAAACCAAGATACGGATTACGACTGAGCTGCGCCGGCTCGAGCATCACCTGCAGCACCGGATGGCGATTCGAGCAGATGTAGCGACGGCCGTAGGCATCGAAGGTCAGGCCGAACTGCGCGCGACCGCTCGTGTTTTCGAATTCGAACGTGTCGGGATCGAAACGACCATCCTTGAGATTGAACACCACCGCGGGACGGTTCGGATGCTCGGGCGACGTGACCTTGCCGCCATTGAGTCCACTCGTGACGTAGATTTTTCCATCGAAACCGAGCGTCGGATGACTGACGCGAATCTGCGCGGTCTTGGTGTTGTCGAAGCCGGTCAGGACGACGCGCCGTTGATCCGCGAGGCCATCGCCGTCCGTGTCTTTCAGATACAGGATGTCCGGGGCCGCCGTGACAAACACGCCGCCGCGCCAGAGCGTGATCCCGTTCACGTAGCCGAGGCCGGTGGCGAATTCCGTGCGTTTTTCGAAACGACCATCGCCATCGACGTCCTCGAGCAGCGCGATGCGACCCTCGGTGGTGGCGCCGCCGCCCTCGACCGGGTCCGGATAACCACGGCCCTCGGCGACGAAGAGCCGGCCCGGACCGTCAAAGACAAAAGCGACCGGGTTGACCACCAGCGGCTCGGCGACGACGAGCTCAATGCGCAGGCCGGGCTCGATCTGAAAATTTTTCAGCGCCTCCGCGGGCGACTGCGCGGGATGCCGTTCGGCCGCGGCCAGGAAGCTGGCTCCCGTCGCGAGAGCTGCGATCACCTTGACGAACGTCCGGCGCGAAAAACGCCGGAAACGGGGTTGGTCACAAATGAACATTAACAATCATACTTGAACATGCGTTGGGACGGAAGCAATCTCCGGATCCGCCCGTGATGAAAAAAGCGTTTTCCCCCGCCCTGCATCGTTCACTCCGCGTTGCCTTCACTCTTCTGCTCGGCCTCGGGGCCGCCAGTCGGGTTCTCGCTGCCAATGAGGCGCCGCTGTCACCGACCAAGGATCCGATCATCCTCTTCAACGGCAAAACCCACAAGGACCTGTCCGCATTCTACACCTGGCTGCCCAAGTTCGGCCTTCAGGATCCCGACAAAGTGTTCACCGTCGTGGATCAAGTCGACGGCGCGCCGGCGATTCGGTCGAGTGGCCAGCATTGGGGCGGCATTGTCACCAAGGCGGACTACACGAACTATCGTCTGATCGTCGAATTCCGCTGGGGTCTGATCACGTGGGAACCCCGCGCCAACAAAACCCGCGACTCCGGCATCCTGCTCCACGGCCAGGGCGAGGACGGCAACGCGGCGAAGGATTTCAAGTCCCCGTGGATGCGCTCGGTCGAATATCAAATCATCGAAGGCGGCACCGGTGACATCATCCTCGTCAACGGCTACGATCGCGGCTCCGACAAGATCGTCGCGCCCCGCCTGCTCGCGAAGGTGGCGGCGAACGGCAAGAACTGGGATCCGAACGGCACGGTGAAGGAATTCACCAAGAGCCGCATCGACTGGCAGTATCGCGATCTCGGCTGGAAGGACGTGCTCGGCTTCCGTGGCGCGAAGGACGTCGAGAAACCCATCGGCGAGTGGAACTACATCGAGGCGATCTGCGAGGGCGGCGACGTCACTTACTTCCTCAACGGCGTGAAAGTCATGGAGGGCCGCGACGGCTCGTTCAAATCGGGCCGCCTGCTCTTTCAGTCCGAGGGCGCTGAAATCTTCTTCCGCAAAATCGAACTTCATCCCCTGAAGCGATGAACTCCCTCGATCGTGCCGGGCAGGCGGGACGCCTGCGCTCCCCGGTGATCTCGATGCTGACGCTCCTGCTGCTCGGTTGCGGCGGTGCCCGCGGGGCGGATACGGGGATCAAGGCCGGCTTCGCCGAGCGCGACATCACGCCGGCGATCGGCATGGAACAGCCGGGCGGCTACGGGAAGTCGTTTCATCGCACGTTTCACGATCCCTGCAAAGTCCGCGTTGCCCTGTTCGACGACGGTACGCGCAAGGTGGTGCTCATCGGCCTCGATTCACTGACCGTTCCGCGGCACGTCGTGGTCGACGCCCGGAAGGAGATCGAACGCCTGCTCAAGATCCCCGGCGATGCCGTGATGATCGGCGCGTCGCACTCCCACTCGTCCGGCCCGACCGGCATGGTGCTGCCCGGGCAGTTTGACACGGCGCCCGAGGACATTCGCACGCTCGCCTACGAGGAATCCTCGATGGCGAACGCCGGCTACCTGCTGCGCGTCATCAACGAAATTGTCCAGGGTGTGCGCGCCGCCGACGCCGCGCGCGTGCCGGCGCAACTGGGCTTCGGCTACGGCCACGAGGACAAGGTTGCTTTCAACCGGCGGCTCCGGATGAAGAACGGCCAGAGCTGGAGTCATCCGGGCGCGATGAATCCCGACATCATCGACTACGCGGGCCCGATCGATCCGCAGGTCGGTGTGATAGGCGCGTGGGACCTCTCTGGGAAACTGCTCGGCACGATCGTGAATTTCTCGTGTCACGCGACGACGAGCCCGGGCGGCATTTCCGCCAACTATATCTATTACCTCGAGCGCACGCTGCAGGGCGCGATGGATTCGCGCTCGCCGGTGGTGTTCCTCGCCGGTGCCTGTGGCGACGTCACCCAGGTTGACAACCGCAGTCCCCACCCTCGCCCCGCCGGGGAAGCGTGGGCCCAGTTCGTCGGCGGCCGCGTCGGCGCCGAAGCCGCGAAGGTCCTGCTAAGTGTGCCGCGCGGCCGGGCCATCGCCCTCGATGCGAAACAGAAAACGTGGCAGATCGCCCGGCGCGTCCCGTCGGCCGATCGCGTGGCGAAGGCGCGCGCGACGATCGCCCAAGGCAAGCGTGGTCCGGATCTCGTCGATTGGACGTTCGCCAAGGAGACGTTGATGCTGACGCACCTGATCGCGATCGAACCCAAGGTGGAGGTCGAGGTGCAGGCGATTCAGGTTGGGCCGGCAGTCTGCGTGAGCAATCCGGCCGAATACTTTGTACAGTACGGCCTCGATATCAAAAAAGGCAGCCCGTTCGCATTCACGTTTCCCGTGGAGCTGGCGAATGGCTGCGTGGGCTACGTGCCGACCGAGGAGGCCTTCAGCGACAAGGGGGGCGGCTACGAGACGCGGCTCACCTCTTATAGTAATCTCGAAATCACCGCGGGCCGCCAATTCGCCGAGACCGGCATCGCACTTGCTAGATCGATGAAGCCCAGTCCGCCGCCGGAATTCCCCAAGCTGACGGCACCCGGTCAACCCTGGCGCTACGGCAACGTGGCCCCGGAGCGCGACTAGGCCGGACGCCCGTTCACCGCGGCCCGTGCCGCCACGTTAGCGTTTCGTTTTCCTCCCACCGAAGGACGTCGTCCTTCGTTCCCACCGACGCAGGCCTCTCCCGCAGTTCTCCGCCCACCATGAAGCATCGTCTCGCCCTTCCGCACCTCGCGTTCCTCCTGCTCTGCACCGTGGCTGTCACCCCGCTCATGCTCGGACAACCGAGCACGCGGTCCGCCGCCGCCACCGGCACCCTCACCGGCCGCGTGCAGAACGTCGCCAGCGGCAATTATCTCAACAAGGCCCGCGTCGCGGTGAAAGGCACCGACCTGGTCACGTACACCGACGAGTTTGGTTTCTACCGGCTCGTCGATGTGCCGGCGGGCAACGTGACGCTCGAGGTGTTCTACACCGATCTCGACGTCCAGCAGATCCCGCTCGCCGTCACCAGCGGTGGCAGCACGGAGCGAAATGTGGAGCTCACCAGCAAGGCGCGTTACGGCGACTCGAGCGGCGTGGTGAAACTCGACAGCTTCAAGGTCACGTCCGACAAGGAAACGGACGGCAAGGCGATCGCGATCAACGAGCAGCGGTTCGCGCCGAACCTGAAGAACGTGATGTCGACCGACTCCTTCGGCGACGTGCTCGGCAGCAACGTCGGCGAGTTCCTGAAATTCATCCCCGGCCTCACCGCGGAATACAGCGAGGTCGAGATTGTCGGTGTGTCCGTGCGCGGCATGGGCAGCAACAAGACCGCCTTCACCTCCGACGGCGCGCCGCTGGTGTCGGCCAACGCCACACCCACCCGCAGTTTCAACATGAACGCGATGGCGCTGAACAATGTCTCGCGCATCGAGGTGACCAAGGTCCCGACGCCGTCCACTCCCGCCGACTCCCTCGCCGGTTCGGTGAACATGGTCAGCAAGAGCGCATTCGAACGCAGCCGCCGCCAGTTTAACTACGGCCTCAGCCTCGTCGGTAACCACGAAAACCTTACGTTCAACAAGACCCCGCACTCGAACGGCGATCATCCGACCCGAAAGATTCTGGCCGGCTTCGACTTCGACGCGACGCTGCCCGTGAACAAGAACTTCGGCGTGGTCGTCACCGGCTTCCAGAGCAACAAGTACAACGAGCAGCACCTCGCGACCACGCTGTTCAACGCCAACGCCGCGGGCACCGGCGCGACCTTCAGCAAGCCCTACCTCCAGCAGTTCACGTTGCAGGACGGCCCGCGCAGCCAGATGCGCACCACCTTCAGTCTCAAGGCAGACTGGCGCGTGACGCCGAACTCGGTCCTGTCGCTCACCGGCCAGATGAACCGCTACAAGATCTACATCGGCACGCTCAGCTGGGCGATGAACGCCGGCACGGTCGCGACGTCGTCCATCACGGGCGGCACGCCGTTCAGTTTCACGGAGAACTCCACGGTCGGTGCGACCGGCCGCGGCGCCGTGAACCTCACGGGCAGCGCGCAATCGTTCGAGGGCAGCACGAATGGCACGGGCCTCAGCTATCGCTTCGACGACGGCAAGTGGAAGATCGAGGCCGGCGTTAACGGCTCGACCTCGGGCCGCGAGCGGCCGAACTCCGGGCATTTCAGCAGCCTCACCTCGACGCTGACGAATCCGGTGCGGGTGTCGCTGCTCGACGTGGTGCTCGATCGCCCGCGCACAATCAGCGTCTTCGACAACACCAACCAGCCGGTCGATCCGTACAACATCGCCAACTACCGCGTCACGACCGCGGCCGAGGCACCGTACAACAACAACTCCACGTTCCGCGCGGCGAACCTCAATGTGCGCCGTCGCTTCAACCTCTTCCCGTTCCCGACCTCGCTGCAGGCCGGCGCCTATCAGAATTCGCTGACGGTGGACTCCCGGCAGGAGAGCATCGCCTGGACCTACAACGGTCCCGACGGCAACCCGAACACGTTTGAAACTCCGGCACCGTATTTGATGCAGTCCTACCGGAATCAGGACTCACACTACGGCTACAGCAATGTCCCGTGGACGTCGGTGAACCGCGCCTACACGGCGTGGAAGGAGAATCCCGTGCTGTTCACCCAGACGCCGGCGCAGAGCGTGGCGCAGGAGACGTACCGGATTACCAACTCTGAGTTCATCGAGGAAACCGTTTCCGCGCTGTACCTCCAGGGCGAGGCACGGCTCTTCAAGAACCGGTTGAATGTGCTCACCGGCGTGCGGTTCGAAAAGACGGAGGACAAGGGCGAAGGTCCGCTGGTCGATCCCGCGGCCGTCTTTGTGCGCACGGCGAACGGGGCGTTTGCCCGCGATGCCGCCGGGGCGCGCATCCGCAAGACGGAAGCCGGCGCCGTCGGCTCAATGCAGGAGTTGCTGCTGACCCGGAAGGAACGCGCCTACAAAGCCAACCGCAGCTACGACGGCTATTATCCCAGCCTGCATCTGACCTTCGATGTGCGCGAAAACCTCCTGCTGCGGGCCGCGTACGCGAAGACCTACGGCCGCCCCGACTTTCTCGACATCATCCCGAATGCTACCTTCGCGGAAAACGATCTGAACGAGCAGGACATCAACAATCCCGCGATCGTCCGCGGCAACATCACCGTCCGCAACACCGCCCTGCGTCCATGGACCGCCGACAACTACGACGTCTCGCTGGAATACTACACGCAGCAGGGCGGCGTGTTCAGCGCCGGCGTGTTCCAGAAGGAAATCTCCAACTTCTTCGGCACCGACGTGCGCATCGCGACCGCGGCCGATCTGCAGGAACTCGGGCTCGATTCGCGTTATCTCGGCTGGAACGTCAGCACGAAGTTCAACGCCGGTGACGCCAGCATCCGTGGCGTCGAGTTCAACCTGCGCCACTCGCTGCGCGAGCTCGGCCGCTGGGGCAGCTACTTCACCGTGTTTGCGAACGGCACCAAGATGGAGCTCGAGGGCAACCGCCAGGCGGACTTTACAAGCTTCATTCCGAAGACCGGCAACTGGGGCGTCTCGTTCAGCGCGAAGCGCGTGACGCTCGTCGCGAAATGGAACTACCGCGGACTCGACAAGCGCACCGCACAGCCGGCGTTCGGTCCCGATGCCTTCACGTACTTCAATGCCCGCACCACGCTTGATCTGAATGCCGCGTATCAGCTCACGCGCCGGCTTTCGATCGCCGCCAGCGCGAGCAATGTCCTCAACGTGCCCCAGGAACTGCTCTGGTACGGATCATCGACGCCGGCCTACGCGCGCCAGAACCGCACCTCGGAATTTGGCATCGCCCTCGCTCTCGGCTTGAAAGGTTCGTTTTGACCTTTCGGCGTAAACCGAATCCATCGATTCCGTCTGTCAGCGGGCGCGGCGAATCGCGCTTTCACTGAACCACTCCTCACCCCTCATGAAGAAATACAACGTTGCAGTCATCGGTTACGGCTGGGTCGCGACCGCTCACATCCAGGCCATCAATGCCACCGCGCATGCGCAGGTTGCAGCCGTGTTTTCGTCGCGGCCGCAGGACGATGCCGCACTCAGCGCCCGGCACGGCAGTGCGATTCAATCGTACACGGATCTGACGGCGATGCTGAAGCGCCCGGACATTCACGCGGTTTCGATCTGCAGCTATCCGTCGCAACACGTCGAGCACGTCCTCGCCGCGGCCAAGGCCGGCAAACACATCATCCTTGAGAAACCCATCACGCTGTCGTTGAAGGACGCGAAGGCCGTGACCGCCGCGGTCGCCAAGGCGAAGGTGAAAACCTGCGTGTGTTTCGAGTGCCGGTTCTCGAGTCAGTTCCAGGTCACGAAGTCCGTGATCGATGCCGGCATCCTCGGCACGATTCACTACGGCGAGGTCGACTACTATCATGGCATCGGCCCGTGGTACGGGCAGTTTCGCTGGAACACCGCCAAGAAGGACGGCGGCAGCAGCCTGCTTTCGGCCGGCTGCCACGCGATGGACGCGCTGCTCCTGTGCATGGGCGGGGAAGTCGAGGCGGTCACGAGCTACTCGACGCGTTCGCAGAACAAGGTGTTCGCGCAGTACGAATATGCGACCACGTCGGTCACGATCCTGAAGTTCAGCGGCGGTCGCATCGGAAAGGTCGCCTCGGTCATCGACTGCATCCAGCCGTACTATTTCCACACGCATCTGGTCGGCAGCGAAGGCTCGCTCCTCGACAACAAGTTTCACTCGAACCAGCTCGGCGGGCTCAACAAGCACGCGTGGAGCACGCTTTCGATGAAGATGCTCGATTCCGGTGACGTGTCCGATCACCCGTATCAGAGCCAGTTCGAGGCGTTCTTCGCCGCGCTCGATCGCGGCGAGGACATGCCGCTCACGAGTCTGGCCGAGAGCATCAAATCGCACCGCGTCGTCCTTGCCGCCGACCTTTCCGCCGAACTCGGCCGCGAGGTGAAGCTGAAGGAATTGAAGTAAACGGCGGCGGCTAGCCGCTCCAATTGTTCGTGCAGCCCGCTTGACCGCGGATGACGCTGATGAAGCGGACGACTCTGTTATCCGCACCATCAGCATCATCCGCGACTGCGTCAGCCGAGATTGGCCAGGTACTAATACCAATCGCTCTTTGGTTTTGGACTTCTGGATCGATCGTGGCTACGAGCGCCAGCGAGTGGCCGAACCGCCACTCGCTGGCGCTCGTAGCCACGGCTAAAGTCCAAAACCAAAGAGCGATTGGTATAGGCCAAAAAACTTCAACAGCCCGCGAATCACACGAATCGTCGCGAATAAGAAGAGAGGGAAAGGCGAGCTCACCCTACAAAAAACATCCAAGGGGGGTGGCCGGACTGATTCGTGACGGCGAAATTCGCGTCGGTTCGCGTGATTCGCGGGAGCTCTTCTCCACGCTCTTGGTTAGGGCGTCTTCGGTGCGATTTCGCCAGCAAGCCGCAGCAGCACGGCGGACATCTTCGGCGCGGCGTCAATCTCGACGCGATTCGTGCCCACCCAGCTTTCGTACCCACCAAGTTGGTGCTGCGCCGGCGTCGGCATGTAGCCGAGATAGCCATTCGCGAGCGACACGGCGAACGCCTTCGCGAACGGTGACTTCGCCTTCAACTCGAGGCCCATCTCGGCAAACGTTTCCACGGGCAGCGTCAGCACGCCGACGTCGCCGATGCGCAACACCTGCAGCGGCACTTGCACCGTCGCGGGTGCCTCGGCGCGCTGCAGGACGCGATTGGCGTAGGCCTTTTCGAGCGGATGCCAGCCCGGACCGCCGGCGGGGCGCGCCAACAGTTCGCGCGCGCGCGTGATCATCTCCGGCGTCGGTCGGCGTGAAGCGAGCGTCAGGTCCTCCAGCCGGGAGTCGAGCGGCACCCAGGGGCGGTGTTCAATGGTCTGATACGCACGATACACCTCGGCCGCGACGGCGTGCGCGACCTTGCGCATCTGCTCGAAGGGCGGCTGCTGGGCGCGCTTGGCGCGGAAATTGACGTTGTTGACGTCGCCGCTGGTACCGTTCGCCAGCAGGCCGACAAACGGCGGCGCGGCCGGATCGCGCGGCGCACCGCGGCCTTCCTCGATCAGCTGGCCAATGCGACTGCAAAACATTGCGAAATAGTCCGCCGACACCACGCCCGCGGGGACACCACCGACATAGTGAAGCGAATAGGCGGCGTAGAGCGCGATGGGCCGGCCGTTGATCGCCTGCACCGAGAGGAATGAAATCTCCGGATCGGTCGGGCCGGCGGGTTTGACTAGCGCCGGCGAACCCGCGGGCGGATTCATCCGAACCGTATCTACGCCGCCAAAGGGATTTCGCCGCAAGGCTTCGTCCGACACATGCCAGCGCCGGTTGAAAACCTGGTCAGGCTCGCGTCCACTGCCCCACCCGATCCGCGCGGGCTCAAGGTGCGTGATCGCCCGTTGAATGGTGTCAGCGATGCGCGACGCGATGAAGCGCTGGTACGCGGTCAAGCCACCGGCAGGCACCGGCTCGCCCGGCAAAGCGCGACCGCCGTTGGGCCCGAGCGACGTCTCCGTGCCCGCCGCCGTGGCCGAATGGGTGTGCGTCGACGAAATCAGGATACGCGCAGCCTCAAGGCCGCTGCGCTCGCGCGTCAGCCGCTTGGCCTCGTCGCAGACTTCGCGCGGCAACCCGATGTTGTCGCACACGACCAGCGCCAGCCGCACCGTGCCGTCGTCAAGCGCGAGCGCGCGGACCTGCAGTGGATCGTGGATGTGTTTCGCCGGCGTGGGACTGAAGCCGCCGATGATCATGGTCCCGAGTTCGGGCGTAATGTCGCCCACGGCCGCGCCGGCCCGCAGCACGCGCGGCTCTTCGCCGCGAGCGACCCCGCCCGCCGCCACCGCGAGCCCCAGGACCATCACCGTCACACTCCACCCCGTTCTCCGGCTCATGGCTTGCTCAGGTAGGCGAAGAGGTCGCGGAGCGCGGCGTCATCGACGCCGTTCAACAACCCTTCCGGCATCAGCGACTGCGGAAACACGTCGAGCTTCTCGATCTCGCTCGTACGGGCTGCGTGCTTCTGGCCGGCCATGTCCTTGAGGACCACGGTGCCAGCATCCTGCTGCACAATCATGCCCATGAGCGTCTGCCCGCCTTTGAGCTGCGCGAGATAGGCGTTGTAGCCTTCGCGAATCTCCGCGCTCGGATCGAGCACGCCGACGAGCCAGAAGTCGGGACTCGTCCGCTCGTAGCCGGTGAGGTTCGGCCCGATCTGACCGCCTTCGTCGAACAGGATGTGACACGCGGCGCACTTCTGGGTGAAGAGAACCTTGCCCTTCATGGCGTCACCACGCCCGCCGGCCAGCACGCCCTTCATCCGCTTGAGCTCGGCGATTTTCTCCTGGCTGCTCAACTTGCCGCCCGAGTTCGGAAAATTCTTTTGAATCAGCCGATCCAGCGCCGGATCGCGGTACAGCTCCATCTGGCGCACCACGTCGGGCGCGACGTCACGCGCGCGGATCAACCAGCGATCGATTTCCTCGAGGAACAGCTGCGCCCACTCGCGCCGGCTGGCGAGCATGCGATGCGTGCCGTCCTTGAGCGGCGCGGTCTGCGAGAAACGCGCCTCGTAACCCTTGATCACCGCGAGTGCCAGATCCTGATCCGGAAACTTGGCCGCAATCGGGAGCAGCGCCTGACGGACGGTCGGGTTGCCGGCGCGGGTGAAGATTTGCATGATCGCCGGGATCACCTCGCGATTGCCGGCGTCGGCAAACGCCTGCGCCAGCGCGACGCGATTGGCCGTGGGCGCCTTGTCGTCGCGAATCACCGCGAGCGCCTTCTTTGCCGCCTCCGCGTTGCCGGATTTCACCGCCAGCGCGAGATTGGTGTCGAGCTTGCTCGCGAGGTGTGTGTTGAGCGCGGTCGCGAGCGCCGGGGGCAGTTCCGGGATCTTCCCGCCCTCGAACGCATCGGCCATGCCCTCGATCACGAGCGTGCGATCGGCGGGCTGCGGGGCGAGATCGAGCAGTTTCGTGCACGCCTCGAAATTCTCGCGACCGCCCGCCATCGCCCAGCGCTGCGCGAGGTGATGGATGCCGTGGCTGCGCGCCACCGGATGACGCCAGAGTGCGGCATCCTTGAACAGCGCGAGCAGTGCGCCGCGATCGACTTCGGATTTAGATTCGAGCGCCCACCAGAGCAGCAGCGGCAGGCGCTTGTCGGATTGATCCGCATCGCGCTCCATCATGACGCGGGCGAGCGCGAGGCACGGCGCGAGCGGCAGGCGCTTCGCCGTGGCGAGCAGTTGCGTGCGCACCTCGGGGTGCTGCTCGCGCGCGGCCAGTTCCTGCAACGCCGACGCCAACGCCGGGCTCACGTCACCGTCGTCGCCCGCGCTCCGCACCACCCAGCGCCGCACGTACGGATCCGGATGACGCAGCAGTTCCGACGCGAGTTCGTCGCGCATGCCGCCGAGCATTTCGATGGCGCAGAGGGCGTCGAACGCGTGGACGTTGGCCTTGTCGCGCGCGAGGGCCTCGAGTGCGGGCAGCGAACGCGTTTCATTCCGCCAGCCGAGTTCGAGCGCGGCCTGCCGGCGGAACCAACGGTTCTCGTGGTTGAGATACTTCAGCAGGACCAGCGGCGTGGCGGTGTGGAGATCGAAGGGCTCTCGTTTCATCGACGCAGTCGCTGGCCGGATGCGGTAGATGCGGCCGTCGGTCTTGCTCCAGTCGTCGATCGGCCGCACGTGGCTGAGCCGGGTGTCGTACCAGTCGGCCAGATACACGGCGCCGTCGGGCCCGACCTTGGCGTCGACCGGCCGGAACCAGCGATCGCGGCTGGTCACGAGCGGCGGATCGTCCTCGATGCGAAACGTCGAGCCGTCCGGGATGCGCCGGCTGACGTACACCATGTTGTGCAGCGAATTCGGCGCGATGATGCGGCCGCCGAGTTCCTTCGCCATGAGATCGCCGTCGTAGATGCAGAACGCCTGGGAAAAGCGCTTCCCGTCGCTCTTCGTCGTCATGTGCTCGAAGTAGCCGAACGCATACGGATTGCCGGGCGTGCCGTGTTTGCCGAAGCCCTTTACGCCCGACATGCCCTGGTCGTAGTGCATGCCGCGCTGCGCCGCGTTCGTGCCGCTGAAGACGCGGCCCTGGGCATCGATTTCGCTGCTGAAGGTATTGCCGCCGCCCTCGGCGAAAATCTCGAACACCTCGGTCTTCGGGTGGTAGCGCCAGATGTGCTGGCCCACGAAGCGCACGTTCTTCGAGACGCGGCTGCTGACGTTGCCCGTGGTGGTGCTGCCGGTCGCGCCGTAGACCCAGCCGTCCGGACCGAGAATCAGACTGCTCGCCACCGAGTGCGTGTCCTCGAGGCCGAAACCGCTCAGGCACACCTTCGGATCGCCGTCCGGCAGATCGTCGTCGTTCGCGTCCGGATAGAAGAGCAGGTACGGCGGGTTGAGCACCCAGATGCCACCGCCGCCCTTCACCGCGGCCGTCGCGATGTTGAGTCCGGTGATGACGTCGCGGTGCGATTCATAGGTGCCATCGCCATCCTTGTCGGTGAAGACCGTGATCTTGTCCGCGCCCTTCACGCCGCGCGGCGGCGGCTCCGGCACCTTGTCGAAGACGGCGCGCAGATGCTGGTCGAAGCTCACGACCTTCAGGCCGGCTGGGTATTGGTACTGGATGTACTGCGTGACCCACAACTGGCCCTTGGAGTCGAAACTCATGAAGAGCGGCTGCGTCACCGCCGGCTCCGCGGCCACGAGATCGATCGTCAGGCCTTCGCGCACGGTGAAGGTCTTCAACGCCTCCGCGGGAGGCAGCGGCTTGGTGCCGTCGCTGAGCGTCCCGCGGCCCGCGTACGTTTCCATGATTTTCTTGACCTCCTCATTGCCGGCCGGCGGGGCGGAGTCGGCGGCAGACACAGATTGAGCGACCGCAAGCGCCAGCAAAACGACGCCGCGGAGTCCGGGTCCAAAACAAGTGGGGGGCATGGCGCTCCACGTTCGCCAAAGATGGGCAGGCACGTCGAGCCGGGAATGCGGGTTTGCAACCGTTCAGTTACTTGTGCGCGGGAACCGCGGCGCGATCTCGCAGGGGGCGAGGCTCGTCCGCCCCTCGGGGCGTGGTCAAGCCACGCCCCTGCAGCGATATCGACCGGGCCGCGGCACCTCGCGCGTAAATCGTCACATTTTCCTTTCGCTCCGCTCGTAGTATGCGTTCCTTACGCCCAATGCTTTCGTGGAAATTCGCCGCCGTCGGAGCGGTCCTTGCGACCGCGCTTCCCGCCGCCACCCCGCCCGTCGACTACGTGCGCGACGTGAAGCCCGTCTTGAAGCAGCACTGCTACCGCTGTCACGGTCCTTCCCAGCAGAAAGGCGGGATGCGCGCCGACACCCTCGCCTTCCTGCGGGAGGGCGGCGACACCGGCACTTCGATCAAGGCCGGCGACTCCGCGGGGAGCGTGCTGCTGCAGGCCATCCTCGGCACCCACGACGACATCTCGCAGATGCCGTACAAGAAACCGCCGCTGGCGGACAGGGAGATTGCGGCGATTCGCGCGTGGATTGATGCCGGCGCGACGGGACCGGCCAGCGAAGAGCCTGCCGTCGAGGACGTGCATTGGGCGTTCGCCGCCCCGGTCCGGACCTCGCCCCCCGCGGTGAAGCGCGCCGGCTGGAATGACAACTCCATCGATCGCTTCGTGCTCGCGCGGCTGGACAAGGAAAACGTCGCGCCCGCGCCCGAAGCCGATCGTGTCAGTCTGCTGCGCCGCGTCAGTCTCGACCTCACCGGCCTGCCGCCCACGCCGGCGGAAGTCGCCGCATTTGCCGCCGACCGCTCGCCCGACGCCTATGCCAGGGTCGTCGAACGGCTCCTCGCCTCGCCGCATTACGGCGAACGCTGGGCCCGGCCCTGGCTGGACGTCGCGCGTTATGCCGACTCCAACGGCTACTCGATCGATGCACCGCGTCAGATCTGGAAGTACCGCGACTGGGTCGTGAACGCGCTCAACCGCGATCTGCCGTACGATCGCTTCGTGATCGAGCAGCTCGCGGGCGATCTGCTGCCGAACCCGAGCGTCGAGCAAAAGGTGGCCACCGGTTTCAACCGCAACACCCAGATCAATCAGGAAGGCGGCATCGATCCCGAGCAGTTCCGGATCGAATCGGTCATGGACCGCGTGAACACCTTCGGCACCGCGTTTCTCGGTCTGACCGTGAGCTGCGCGCAGTGTCACGATCACAAATTCGATCCCATCCTGCAGAAGGAATATTATCAGCTCTTCGCCTTCTTCAACAACACGGTCGAGGACGGTCACGGCAAGAACTCGCCCGGCGGCACACTCGCGTTTCCGCAGGAGATCGAGTCGGCCGACGGCCTGCAGCGCGAACTCGATGAGACCCGCGCCGAGCTCGAGCGCTTTCTCAATACGCATGGCAGCGCGGTGACGGCCTGGGTCGCGACGCTCGACATGCCGGCGAAGGTCAAGTTCGGCGCGACCGCCCGCGAGGCGCTTGAGGTGCCGTGGGAGAAGATGACGCTCGCCCACAAGCGCGCGCTCTACGCGTTGATGCCCGGCGCAAGTGCGGAGTTTCGGACCAACAATGCCAAGCTGGGGCGCCTCGAGCGCCGCGAGCCCAAGCCGATCACGACGCTCGTCATGCAGGAACTGCCGGCGCCGCGGAAGACCGTCACCTTCATCAAGGGCGACTTCACCCGCCCCGGCGACCCCGTCACGCCCGGTACGCCGAAAGTCCTGCCGCCGCTGAACGCCGCCACGCCCACCCGGCTGGATCTGGCGCAGTGGCTCTTCAACCCGAAGCACCCGCTCACCGCGCGCGTGATGGTCAACCGCGTGTGGCAGCAGTATTTCGGCCGCGGGCTCGTCGAGACCGAGAACGACTTCGGCACGCAGGGTATCCCGCCCACTCATCCCGAGCTGCTCGACTACCTGGCGACCGAATTCGTCGCCCGGCACTGGAGCCTGAAGGCCCTGCACCGGCTCATCGTCAACTCGGCGACCTACCGCCAGTCCTCGCGCGTGCGACCGGACCTGGAGATCGTTGATCCGTTGAACAAGCTCTACGCCCGCCAGTCGCGCCTGCGGCTCGATGCAGAGATCGTGCGCGACGTGGCGTTGGCGACCAGCGGGCTGCTGGTACCGACGCTCGGCGGCCCGCCGGTGTATCCGCCCCAGCCCGACGGCGTGATGAAACTCGGCCAGGTGAAACGCGACTGGACCGCGAGCAGCGGCGACAACCGGTATCGGCGCGGGCTGTACACCCATTTCTGGCGCGCGACGCCGCATCCGGCCCTCGCGGTCTTCGACGCCGCCGACGGCTTCAGCGCGTGCACGCGCCGGCTGCGTTCCAACACGCCGCTGCAGGCCCTGACGCTGCTCAACGATCGCCAGTTCTTCGAATTTGCCGGCGCGCTCGCGAAGCGCATTCAAAACGAGGGCGGGCCCGACGACGCCGCGAAGATCACTCTCGCGTTCAAGCTGTGCGTCGCACGCGCGCCGTCCGCCGACGAGGTGCAGCGCCTGGCCGCGTTGCTGCGCCTGCTGCAGAGTCCGGGTGGCAACGAGCCGCCCGCCACGCCCGAGGAAGCCTGGACCACGGTCGCGCGCGTCCTGCTGAACCTCGATGAAATGATCACCCGCGAATAGTCCCATGCCGCCGCCCTTTTCCCCCTTCGATCCCGCCCAGCAGCTCGGTGACCTCACGCGCCGGCATTTCTTCAGCCGTTGCGCCATGGGCCTCGGGGGCATCGCCCTCGCCTCCATGCTCGGTGAGCGGAACCTGTACGGGGCCGCGCCCGGCGGCCTGCCAAATCCGATGGCGCCGCACCCCGGCCACTTTCCGGCCAAGGCGAAGAACGTCATCTATCTGTTCATGGCCGGCGGCCCGAGTCAGCTCGAGCTCTTCGACTACAAGCCCAAGCTCGTCGAGTTGAACGGCCAGCCGATCCCGCCGTCGCTGATCGAGGGCAAGCGTTTCGCCTTCATGGACTCGAGCCACGGCACGAAGCTCCTCGGCACGCGCCGGAAGTTCCAGCAGCACGGCCGGAGCGGCGCGTGGGTGTCCGACCTTTTCCCCTACACAGCGGGCATCGTCGACGACATCACGATGGTGCATTCGTGCGCGGCGGATCTTTTCAACCACGCGCCGGCAAAGCTGTTCATGAACACCGGCTCGGGGCAGTTCGGTCGGCCCAGCATGGGCTCGTGGATCACGTACGGCCTCGGCAGCGAATCCAAGGATCTGCCGGGCTTCGTGGTGCTGCAATCCGGTCCGCGCGGTCCGCGTGGCGGCGCGGTCAACTGGGGCAGCGGTTTCCTGCCGACGACGTTCCAGGGCGTGCCGCTGCGCGGCAACGGCGACCCGATTCTCAACCTGACGAACCCCGAGGGCGTTTCCGCCGTGCGGCAGCGGCAGGCGATCGATGCCATTCGCGACCTCAATCTCCAGCGCGCGGTCGAGACCGGCGACGCCGAGATCCACACCCGCATCGCCGCGTACGAAATGGCGTCGCGCATGCAGACGAGCGCGCCGGAACTGATCGACCTGAAGGGCGAGAGCGAGGCCACGCTCAAGCTGTACGGCATCGACAAGGACACGCCGTCGTTCGCCCGGAACTGCCTGCTCGCCCGCCGCCTCGTCGAGCGCGGGTCGCGTTTCGTCCAGTTGTATCACACAAACTGGGACAGCCACGGCGGCCCGGGCGAGAACCTGCAGAGCGACTTCGAGCGCGTCTGCCGCGAGGTCGATCAGGGCCAGGCCGCGCTGGTGCAGGACCTGAAGGCGCGGGGTCTGCTCAAAGACACGCTGGTCGTGTGGGGCGGCGAGTTCGGCCGCACCCCGATGGGCGAGAACCGCGACACCATGGGCCGCAATCATCACATCGATGCGTTCACGATGTGGTTTGCCGGCGGCGGCGTGAAAGCCGGCGCGGTCATCGGCGAGACGGACGAACTCGGCTTCAACCCGACCACGGATCGCGCGCACGTGCACGATATCCACGCGACGATTCTCCACCTGCTCGGCGTCGATCACAAGAAGCTCACGTTCCGCTTTCAGGGCCGCGACTTCCGCCTGACCGACGTACACGGCAACGTACTGACGCGGCTGCTGGCCTAGCCTTGCGCCGGGCGCGCCCCACCGCAGCGGCCCGACTGCCGCCCGGCGTTGCGCGCGACGTCGCTGTCATTCCATCACCACCCCACTCCCCATGCAGACCCCACTCCTCCCCTCCCTCGTGCTCGCGATCGCGAGCACCGCGGCGCTTCACGCGCAGGCCTTTCACCTCGATGTTCCCGCCGAGTTCGCCCGCTGCGTGCCAGCCGGTGCCACGGTCAAAAAAGTCGCCGGCGACATGGGCTTCATCGAAGGCCCGGTGTGGATCGCGTCCGACGGCCATCTGGTGTTCAGCGACATTCCCGGCAACGAACTGAAACGCTGGTCGGCGAAGGAAGGCGTGACCACCTTTCGGAAACCGAGTGCCAACGCCAACGGCAACACGCTCGATGCCGCCGGTCGTCTGCTCACGTGCGAACACACCGGCCGACGCGTCGCCGTGCAGGAGAAGGATGGCACGGTGCGTACGATCGTCGATGCCTTCGAAGGCCGGAAACTCAATTCGCCCAACGACGTCGTCGTCCACTCGGACGGCAGCATCTGGTTCACGGATCCCGAATATGGCTTGAAGACCAATCCGACCACCAAGCAGCGCGAGGGCAAGGAGCAGCCGGGGAACTATGTCTACCGTCACGATCCGAAGAGCGGCCGGACGACGGCGGTGGTGAAGGATTTCGTGCAGCCTAACGGGCTCGCGTTCTCGCCCGACGAGAAAAAGCTCTACATCGCCGACTCCGGCGCGCCGCGCCACATCCGGATCTTTGACGTCGCGGCGGACGGCACACTCAGCGGCGGCCGCGTCTTCTGCACCATCGACCAGGGCGGCCCCGACGGCATTCGCGTCGATCGGGATGGCCGGGTGTGGTCGAGCGCCGGCGACGGCGTGCACATCTTCGCCGCCGATGGCCGTCGGCTGGGCAAGATCCTGACGCCCGAGGGTCCCGCCAATCTTTGCTTTGGCGGCGCCGACGGTCGGACGCTTTTCATGACCGCCCGCAAATCGCTCTACTCGATCCAGGTCTCGGTCACCGGCGCGGCGCGGTGAGCCGCCTACGTCCGATCGATTGCCCGCGAATCACGCGAAGAGGCGCGAATAAGTCGAAGAAATCATCGGCCTTCATGCGACAGTGAACCGTGAGCGTGCTCGGGTGGTTTCTCTCCTCGGCCATTCGCGTTCCTTCGCGTGATTCGCGGGAGTTTTTCTGCGTAGTTCAGCCCGGGCCGCAGTGGCCTTTATTCCATGACGTCCTCCCATCCCGCTCCGATCCGACTGAAGCTGCGCGAGCTGAACCAGCTGTTCAACTCGATGGATCCGTCGCCGTTTCTCGATCGCGATCTGGATCATGACGCGGAGGAGTTCATCGTCAGCTCGGCGCGCGAATCGCACGGCAGCCGGAGCTTCGAGCTCATCGTCCATCTTGGCGCGACGCCGAATCCCGAGCAGGCCGCGGAAACTGAAAGCGCGGTCCAGCACTACTTCGCCACGCGGGCCGAGTTGAAGCGCCGGCAGTTTCGGCTGCTGCTGCGCCGCGGTCATGCGAATCTCGCCATCGGACTCCTGTTTCTCGCCCTGTGCCTCGGGCTGAGCAGTTTCGCGGCGACGCTCGGGCCGGCGCAGCTGGCCAGCGTCATGCGCGAAGGCCTGATCATCGTGGGCTGGGTCGCGATGTGGCGGCCGCTAGAGATCTACCTGTACGATTGGTGGCCGCTCCGCGAAGAGTGGCACGATTTACAACGGCTCGCGCGCATGAAGGTAAAGCTGGTGGTCGCCGCGCCGAAACCGCCCGCGGCAATCTGAGCTGCGCGGCAGCCGTCAGCCGCAGCGCGCAAAATATGCCGCGGGCTGGGCAAATTCCGCGATGCACGCCAGGTGCGCCAGGCGTATGGTGCGCCCATGAAAACCCCCGCACACCTAGCCAAGTCTGCTGCCACGGTGGGGAAAGCCGCTGCGAATCCGCGCACCACCGCTCCGAGCGTCCCGTCGGGCACGACCCCGAATTCCTCCGGAGCCGTCCGCATCGAACCGCAGTGGCACTGGCACTACCGCACCCTGCTGCACCTGCGCGATCGGCTGCTGCGGGCCCAGGCGGACCACGCGCACCAGACCTCGTTGCTCGCGGAAAGTCATGGCGTCGACCTCGTGGATACCGCGCAGGAGGAAAGCGTGCGCGACGTCCTGTGGGCGGAACTCGGCGCCGAGAAGGACAAGCTGTTTGAAGTCGATTGCGCGCTGCAGCGGCTGCGCGAGGGCAGCTATGGCCGCTGCGAGGAGTCCGGAGCGGAGATTCCGCCGGAACGCCTGCGGGCAATTCCGTGGGCGCGTTATTCGCGCGACGCCGCGCAACGACTCGAGGCGCAGTCAACGCTCCGCGGCAAACGGGCGAAGATGTAAGGAACGACCGGGTCTGCCGGCTGAGGCAGGTACCGGCGGCGCGCCCTCGTCACGCCGCCTAACGTGGGAGCGCCGGCTTCCATCCGGCATGGAGTTGAAGCAGGCAGGACGCCTGCGCTCCCGGGTGAGTCATTCGAGACCCACACGGCTCCTGCGCGTGCGCGTGAAATCCGTCTCGCCGCTCCCGCAGTTTCCCGTTTCAACGGGCGCGTGCCACCCCTCACCTCCCCGCGTATCCGCCTCTGCCTGCTCGTCGCCCTGCTTCTGACCGTATTCGCCGCGCCGGGACGCGCCGCGGATCGGCCCAACATCGTCATCCTCTACGCCGACGACATGGGCTACGGCGATCTTGCGATCCAGAATCCCGGCTCCCGCATCCGCACGCCGCACCTCGACCAGCTGGCGCGGGAAGGGCTCCGTTTCACCGACGCCCACAGCTCATCCGGCATCTGCTCGCCCAGTCGTTATGCGCTGCTGACCGGTCGCTTTCACTGGCGGAAATTTCACGCCATCGTGCAAAGCTTCGGTCCGTCGGTCTTCGATGCCGCCGAGCTGACGCTGCCGGAGATGCTCAAGCAACGCGGCTACCGCACCGCGTGCATTGGGAAATGGCATCTGGGCTGGAACTGGGACGCCATCAAGCGGCCGGGCGCCAAGCCTGATCCGAAAACCGGATACGCCCCCGACGCCTTCGACTGGAGCCGACCGATTCCGGGCGGTCCGCGCGATCAGGGCTTCGACTATTACTTTGGCGACGACGTGCCTAATTTTCCGCCGTACACCTGGTTCGAGAACGACCGGGTGATGACGGTGCCGAACGCGCCGCTCACACTCACGCCCACCACCGCCGAAGGCACCTGGGAGGCCCGCCCGGGCCCGATGGTGGCCGGCTGGGATTTCCACGCGGTGATGCCGCGGCTCACCGAACGCGCCGTCAACTGGATCCAGGAACAGCGAAACCAAAAGGAGCCGTTCTTCCTGTATTTCCCGTTCACCTCACCGCACGCGCCGATCGTCCCGACGCCGGAGTTCGCCGGCAAGTCCAAGGCCGGCGGCTACGGCGACTTCATGGAGCAGACGGATGCAACGGTCGGCCGGGTGCTCGCCGCGCTCGCGGCCAATGGCTTCGCGGAGAACACGCTCGTCATCTTCACGGCCGACAACGGCCCGGAGCACTATGCGTATCCCCGCATCCAGAACTTCGAACACCGCAGCTCCGGTCCGCTGCGCGGCGTGAAACGCGATCTCTGGGAAGGCGGCCATCGCGTCCCGTTCGTCGTGCGCTGGCCGGGCATCGTGCCCAAAGGCGAAATCAGCAATGCGCTGATCAGCCAGGTCGACCTCATGGCCACGCTCGCCGCCATCACCGGGTTCACGCTCCCGGCGGGCACGGCCGACGACAGCCACGACCTGCTCCCGGTCTGGAAATCGCGCGCCCCGAGCCCGCGTCATGCGATCGTGCACAACACCAATGCCAACGGCTACGCGATCCGGCAGGACCAGTGGCTGCTCGTTGCCGCCCGGACCGGCGCGGTCACGAAGGTGCCAGCCTGGTTCGATCCGGCCAACGGCTACGCGGCGCACGACCAGCCCGGCGAGCTCTACGATCTCAGCCGCGATCTCGCGCAGAAAACAAATCGCTACTCCGACGAACCGGCCCGGGTCGCCGCCATGACCGCGCTGCTCGCGCAGATTCGCGCCAAGGGCCAGGTGCGGTGATCGGCCGCGCCGGCCGCCATCGTCGTGGCTACGAGCGCCAGCGAGTGGCCGACTTCCACTCGCTGGCGCTCGTAGCCACGGACCAGGCCCGCCGCCTGAACTGCCTCACCGCGGCAGGGAATCGGTCACGGTGTGATTGCCCTCGGCCGTGGCCGTACCGGCCGCGATTTCCGCGCCCTGGCCGAGCAGATTCTGCGTGATCCAGTTCCCGCGTCCGCCGGTCACGCGCAGCGACGGCGCAGCGGTCCGGTCCTTGCGGTCGTCGCGCACCATGTTTCCGGATACGCGCGTGCCCCCGGTGTCCTGCAGCCAGATGCCCACACCGTCGCTGTCGAGGATGGTGCACTGGGCGAGATGGAGCCGTTCACATTTCTCCAGCAAAAGCGCCGCGGATTTCCGCCAGGCGCCGCTGAGATGGACGCCGGTGATCGTGGAGTCCCGCGTCCCGCGGAAAACGATCCCGCCGTTCGCGTCCTGCGAGCTGCCGTAGTTGTAACGTGGATTCCGATCAAAGTTGTTCGCGCCGACGACAACACTGCTGCTGTCCTCGACCAGCAGGTCGTGCTGGTAACCCATCCAAAACGTGTTTCCCGTGATCGTCACGCCGCGGACATCGCGCAGATGGATATTCACCTGCACGTCGCTCAGGACATTGCCCGTGATCGTGACGTGGCCCTCCTGCGTCGCCGCCGATCCGGTGCGGCGTTCGAGCGCCGGCTCATGGCCGCGGCCGAGGATGCGGATGTTCGCGGAGTGGGGACCGACGCTGTTGTGCTGGATGGTGCAGCCGGTGATCGCCACCTCACCGATGGAACCGCCGGACGAATCGAGCAGGATGTTCGCCGTCGCCGGCGTGCCCTTCGTCATGTTGCTCTCGATGTCGCAATTCCCGATGTGGACATTGCGGACGTTGCCGCCCCGCGAAACGATCCCGCCACCCGCGCAGTAACTGATATGGCAGCCGGTGATGTTCGACTGGTGCAGGTTCACCTGGTCGTAATAGATGCCGACGCCCCGGAGCCGGTAGATGTGCGTGTCGGCAATCAGCACGTTGCGATTCCGCACCGTCAGGTGGATGCCATGCCGCAGTTCGCGCAGCACGGCATGCGTGACGGTGAGCTGCATCGTGCCGCTGGCTTCAATGCCGTCAGCCTCGGGATGCTCGCCGACGATCTCGAGTCCGTCGACGCGCGGCGTCCGTTGTCGCGCCCAGACATTCGGCTTGAACTGTTCCGGATCCGCGCTGCCCGCATGCGTCCCGACAAACTTGAAGGCGGGACCCGCGCCGGCCATCACGATCCGCGCTGTGCCATCACCGACAAGCGCAACGAAGCCCGTGCGATCGAGATCGATGGTCACCGTTTGGGTGAGCCGGAAAACGCCGGCGGGAAAGTGCACGCTGCCGCCCGCGGTCAGCGCACGCTGCACCGCCGGCGTATCATCGGCCTGGCCGTCACCGACGGCTCCGAAGGCCTTGACGTCCGCGGCCTGCACGGGCGGAAGCACGAAGAAGCCCGTGACCAGCAGCACGAGCAACGCACCGACCACTCCTCGTCGCAACCGGACCTCGACGGCTTGAAAGCGCATGCCGCATCGACGCCGCCGCCCCGTTATGAATCAACCGAAAACAGACGCAGGGAATACCGTCGCCCGCGAATCACGCGAACAGACGCGAATACCAGAGCTGAGACTTCACCCAACACCCAGTCGTTGCACGCAGGGTTTGATCCATTTTTCCGTCTGCTCATTCGTGTCCCTTCGCGTGATTCGCGGGCGGACCTCTCCCTCGCCGCAGTTCAGCCACGCGTGGGAGATGTCGTTGGCGAATGAACCACCGCACCTTCCTCCGGCCCGTCGGGCACACAGCGCCAGAGCAGGCCGGCCGCTACGAGCGCAAGCGCCGCGCTCGTGCCGAAGGCGAGCCGGTCGTCGATCTGCGCGAGCCAGCCGTTCAGCAACGGCGCGACCAGTTTGCACGGGCCGTACACCGCGACGGCGAGCACGCCCTGGATGGAGTTGCGAAAGCCGTCGCCGGCGAGCCGGTTCACGAACACCACCGGCGCAATCAGCGTCCCGAGCGTGACGAAGCCGTGCAGCACTTGCGCCGCGATCGCCACGCCGGCCAGCGGAACCGCGGCCAGCACGCCGAGACGAATCATCGCCGCTCCCGCGCCGAGCAGCATGATCGGCCGCAGGCCGAACCGCCCCGTCAACCAGCCCAGACCGAAGATCAGCGGCACTTCACACAACACGCCGAGGCTCGAGATGAGACCGAGCCAGCGCGCATCGACACCGAGGTTCTCCGTGAGATGCACCGGGAACACGGCGGAGAAACAACTGTTGCCGACCTGCAACAGCCCCAGCGCAACCGAGAGCCAGATCCAGCGTCGCGAGAACATCACGCGCAGGGCGTCCATGGTCGGAAGCTTGGAGACGGGCGCGACGGCGGACCGATCGCGCGGATCCGGCAGCAGGAAACTGTTCAACGCCGCCACGGCGGCAAAGGCCGCGGCCGTGTATATGACCCACGCGAGGCCGCGATCGTCGCGCAGCACGACCAGCAGCACGAGCGCCGGCACGATGTAGCCCACGGTGCCGAGCATGCGGAAGCGATGATACGGCGGCGGGGTCTCACCCGCGACGATGCGCCGCTTGATCCAGGCAAAACAAAGTCCGTCCATGGATGGCAACAGCGCGGCCAGGGCGAAGCTGTAGGCGGCCGACGCCAGCATGACGCCGCCCAGACTCTGCCACGCACTCAACGCGATCAGCGCCAGTCCGGCGAAGCCGGTCGTCGCCAACGCAAGCATCCGCGGGTTCGTGTGCCGGTCCGCAAGGTACGTCATGAGGACGGGCGAGAGAAACACCGGCAGCTGCGACACCGCCAGGACGAGACCGATGCTGCGATCGTCGAGCCCGCGATCCGCGCGCAGGAATTGCGGCAGGTACGGGCCGGTTGCGCCGAGAATGGCGTATCCGAAAACAAAATGCCGCCGCAGTGCGTTCATCAAAACCGGCCAGCATCGGGTCGAAGGCGGCGGGGTCAAGGCGTCGGCCGGGAACGCAGGCGTCCCGCCTGCAAACGATCAGGTTGGTCACGCATCACGCCCAGCCAAGCCCGCTGAGTTGATGGCGGGACGCCTGCGCTCCCGGGGCAAGCAAACCGCCTGCGCTCACGGTCGCTCGTTACCCGCAGGAATTTCACCGCAACGTGCATTCAGCCTTCTCACTTCGGTCGCACCCTGCCACATCACGGCCATGCAGTTGAATCTGACGGGTCAAACGGTCGTGGTCCTGGGTGCCGCCAACGGCATCGGCCGCGCCATCGCCGAGGGCTTCGTGGCCGAGGGCTGCCGCGTCCACGGCTTCGATCGAGACCCGAAGCCGCGTCCGCTCGCTGGCGCCGCCGAACTGCGAAGCGGAGACGCCACCTCGTATGCCGAGGTGAAGGCGTTTGCCGCCAGCTGTGGCGACGTCGATCACGTCGTCTTCACGGTCGGCGCCGGCTCCGGCAAGTTCGGCTATCCGTTCTGGAATCTCGAACCCAGCGACTGGCCTCGCGTCCTCGAGATCAACCTGACCGCCGCGGTCAACGCCGCGCACGCGTTCGCTCCCGGCATGGCCGCCCGCGGCCGCGGCTCGCTGCTTTTCCTGACCTCGGTCGCAGGCCAGGTCGGTTCGCCCACCGACCCGCCCTACAGCGCCGCGAAGGCCGGACTGATTAATTTCATGCAGTGCGCGGCCAAGGATCTCGCGCCCCACGGCGTGCGCGCCAACGCCCTCGCTCCCGGCATGGTGCGCACCGACCTCAACGAATCCGTCTGGGCCGCCGGCCAGCGCGCGATTCCCGAGTCCAAGCGCCAGACCTACACCGCATGGGCCGAGGAGAAGATCCGCAAGATTGCGCCGCTCGGACGCTGGCAGCTGCCGGAGGAGTTTGCCGCCATGGCCGTGTTCCTCGCCTCAGAACACGCGCGCAACATCACCGGCCAGACGCTCAACATCGACGGCGGCCAGGTGATGCACGCGTGATCACTCCTCGGTGCGGGGCGTCGGCGTGGTCGTCTTCATCGCGACGTTGCGCTCCCCAGGCACGTAGTACTCGACGTAGCCGAGCATCATTTCATCGAACGTCTGCGGGCCCCAGCGGACCAGCTTGGTCGGGTCGGGATTGGCGGGATTGCCCGCACTGTTGTCATACCAGGCCGTGTAGATGAGCCGGCTGCCCCGCGGCAACGTGGGCGGCTCGGCGAAATGGTACGGCAGCTGCCAGTTGAAGTCATAGCGCGGCACGTCGAGCAGCACCCGGCGGACTCCATCAGGCAGCACGACCTCGTAGCGGGCGGCCTTCCCCCGCACGTGCATGTGCGGCATGAAGCCCAGCAGCGTCGCATCAAAAGGCAGCGTCAGGCCGGCCGTTTCCGGATGATCGGCCGCGCCGGCCGGAATCCGAATCCGACCATTCGCAAGACCCGCGACATGGATGACGTGACGCGGCGGCGCGGCGGAGAAAACAAGCCCGAGCCGGGTCTGGTCGGTGGTCGCCTTGCCGTTCGGCGTGTAATGCATCTGGAACGAAACCGTCGCACCGGCGGGAATCTTCTTCGCGAATCCAGCGGGAAAGATCGCATGCGCATTGCCGGGGACGTACGCCGCAAAATAGCCCTCGCGCTCGGACGCCACGTTGCCATCGGTCCCTGCGGCGGCAGCGGAACCACGGGCGTGCACCTTGACGATCACGTGATGCACGACCTCGCGCGCCGTCGGCTGGATTTCGTAGGCCTGCACCCAGCGGTCCTCCGCAAAACGGGTTTCCACGCGCAGCACTTGATATGGCATGACCCCATCCGCCTTGATCGCCACCGCTCGCGGCAATTCCAGCACCGTGTCCGGTTGGCCAATGTTCCAGCCCTCGGGAAACGTCCGCGGGAGCGGGGCGTCGGCGGGATCGCCGACGGGCTTGTCGCCGGCCAGCCAGGTGAGCAACGCAGCCTTGTCGGCCGGCTCCAGCGAGCGATCGTTGATCCAATGCGATGCCTCTCCAGGCGCGGCGGGGGCGGCGAACCAAGGCGGCATGGCATCGCGCGCCACCTGTTTTCGAATCATCCCGGCGTGCGCGCGGACGTCCTCGTAGGTCGCCAGGCTGAACGGGGCCACCCCGCCACTGCGATGGCACTCGAGACAGTTGTTCTGCACGATTCGGGCGATCTGGTTGTGGAAGGTCACCGGGGCCCCGGCCGTTCCGGCCACGGCCGGCGGCACCGCGCGTTCGAGCACGCAACCCGGTGCCTCGGTCGCCGCGACCGGCGGTACTTTTCCGGCCACCACGGCCCCGAGCGCATCACGCAGATACGTTTCACGGGGGGCATCGAGCGAATAGCCCAGACCGTATTGGTCGTCGACGGCTCCGCGGAAAACCAGCGTTCCCGCTCCATCAATCACGAAGGCCTCGGTCGTGGTTTTCGCACCCAGGGCCGCGGCCAGGCGCCCGTCGCGATCCTGCACCGTGCGTCCGGAAAATCCCTGATCGCGAATGGCCGCGCGGATATCCGCGGCGGAGTCGGAAGCAATCGGCACCACGTAAAGAAACACCACGCCCCGGCCAAGAAATTCCTTTTCGAGGCGCGCGAGAGTCGGTGCAAATTTTTTCGTGAGCGGACAGCTCGTGCTGGTGAGCGCAATCACCAGCGCCTTGGCGGAACGATACTCGGCCAGGGTGCCGGGCTTGCCCTCAATGTCGGTAAATGCGAAGTTCGACACCCGCCGCCCCACGCCCGCCTCCGTCGGCTTGATCCGCTTCGGTCCCACCCGCGGCGAATTCTCGGCTGGTTCGCGAGTGACGTGATCCGACTGAGCCGGAAGTTCGGACGTGGAGGTGGCCCGGGCCAGCGTCTTGGTCACCACCCGGACTTCGTCCATCGTCACGCTGCCATCACCGTCGCGATCGAGACGGTCAAACCAGGCGGCATCGCCCGCTTCCTCGCGTGTCACCTTGCCGTCGGCATTGCGGTCCAGCTGCCGGAACCGGGCTTCGAGCGAAGTGCCTTTCCCCTCTCTTTCCGCACCGCCAACGACGAGGGTCGATGCGGACACGGCCACAACCACGATCAGGGAAAATGACAGGGAGGTGCGCATCGAACTGCAGACGGATACCGGGACGCGGCGTTACGTCGAGGTCGGTCTTTACAGACCCGGGAGCGCGTCGCAGCGTGGAGCCGTTCGCCCCCCGGCCACAACCTCTGCCGCCCTCTCCGATGACTACTTCCCGTCGCTTGAACCCGTTGCCCCCCTGCCCCGTATTTTTCCGCCTGGTTGCGACCATTGCGCTCGCTCTGGGTGCTGCCACGCACGGCCACGCCGCGGGCAAGCCGAACCTTGTTATCTTCTATGCCGACGATCTCGGCTGGGGCGAACTCGGATGTCAGGGCAACAAGGAGATCCCGACCCCTCACATCGACTCGATTGCCACCCACGGCGTGCGCTTCACGCAGGGCTACGTCGCGGCGACGTATTGCAGTCCTTCGCGCGCCGGTCTCATGACCGGTCGTTATCCGACGCGGTTCGGCCACGAGTTCAACAGCGTCGCAAACCAAACTGGTCTCCGGCTCGATCAAGTGACGATCGCGGATCGGCTGAAGGCGCTCGGCTACGCCACCATCGCCGTCGGCAAGTGGCACCTCGGTGCCGGCCCAGACTATCGGCCCACCAAGCGCGGCTTCGACGAATTCTACGGCACGCTGAACAACACGCCGTTCTTTCACCCCACCAACTTTGTCGACTCACGGATTTCAAACGACGTGCGACCGGTGACCGATCCGGCGTTTTACACCACCGACGCCTATGCCGAACGTTCGGTGGACTGGCTGGAGAAAAACAAGTCCACGCCGTGGTTTCTTTATCTGCCCTTCAACGCCCAGCACGCGCCGCTCGAGGCGCCCAAGAAGTACCTCGATCGCTTTCCTTCGATCACCGATCCCAAGCGCAAACTTTTCGCCGCCATGATGGCCGGGATGGACGACGCGATCGGTCGGGTCCTGGGCAAGATCAGGGCGCTGGGCCAGGAGGAAAACACGATCATCTTCTTCATCTCCGACAACGGCGGACCCACGCTGAGCACAACCTCGCAGAATGGTCCGCTGCGCGGATTCAAGATGACCACGTACGAAGGTGGACCGCGCATTCCGTTCCTCGCCCAGTGGAAGGGAAAGATCCCCGCCGGCAAAACCTACGATCTTCCCGTCATCAATCTCGATGTGCTGCCCACGGTCGTCACGGCCGCCGGCGGCCGCATCGATCCCGCGTGGAAGCTCGATGGCGTCGACCTGATGCCGTACCTGACCGGGGCCAACTCCGCGCGCCCGCACGCCACGCTTTACTGGCGCTACGGCCCGCAATGGGCGGTGCGGCACGGCGACATGAAACTCGTGGTCTCCAAGGGCGGCGGCACTGAGCCCGAGCTGTACGATCTGAGCAGCGACATCGGTGAATCGAAAAATCTCGCGAGCGCCCAGCCCGCCAAGGTCAGGGAACTCCAGACGCTGTGGAACACGTGGAGCGCCGAGCAGGCCCCGCCGAGCGCGCCGGACGCACCCGCCGGCGGCAAAAACAAAAAGGGCGGGAAGAAAAAGGCGGCGAAGTAGTTCGGCACCGTCGGGAGCGCCGCAATGAAGCGATGAAGTGCAGGACGGATTTATTCCGTCGCTGGAGGTAATGCGTTGCCGACGGTCGCCATGACCGTTTCGCTCGCCCTCGAACCACCTCCTGGCCACCCCGCCCATGCAAGCACTCCCTTCCCTCACCCCGGGTCGACGCCCTGCGTCGCTGCGCCCGCGTACCGTCATCGCTCTCCTCGCGCTCCTCGCGGCGTTCACCACGCCCTCGCCGCGCGCCAGCGCCGCCACCCCGCCCGCGACTGCCGCCGCGGGCACGATTGAAGGTCGCGTGTTCAATCCGCGCAGCGGCACGACGGTCGAAAACGCCCGCGTGAGCGTCGAGGGCGGCACGCTCGTCACGTTCACCGACGCCGACGGCAACTTTCTCCTGGCCGGTCTGCCTGCGGGCAACGCGCGTATCCGGGTTTTCTACACGGGATTCACCCCGCAGATTGTCGACGTGGCGGTCGCCGCCGGCCAGACCGTGCAACGTGACATCACCCTGCTCGCGGCCCGCGGCGAAGCCACGGCTGCGGACGACACGACGGTGAAACTGGACAAGTTCGTCGTGGGCGAATCGCGCGAGATGAGCGGCGCCGCCCTCGCCATCAACGACCAGCGCTTCGCCGCCAACATCCGCAACGTCGTCTCGACCGACGAATTCGGCGCGGTCGCCGAGGGCAACGTCACCGAATTTCTAAAATACCTTCCCGGCATCTCCATCGACCTGAGCGGTGGCGACGGCCGCACGGTCTCCATCGACGGAGCCCCCGCCGCCAACACCCCGATCACCATCGGCGGCGTCGGCCTCTCCAGCCCGACCGGCACCGGCCGCGCGATCGAGGTGGGCTTTTTCAACCTGAACAACATCTCGCGCATCGAGGTCTCGCAGTCACCCACGCCCGACGCTCCCGGCAAGGCCCTCGCCGGCGCCGTGAATCTCGTGCCGCGCAGTTCATTCGAACGCGCGCGCCCCGAGTTCAACGGCAGCCTCTATATGATGATGCGCGACGACTACCGCGGCCTGGGCAAGGGCGCCACGCTCTACCGCGACCCGCGCCAGAAGGTCTGGCCCGGCGCCGACCTCTCTTGGGTTGTGCCGGTGAACAAGAATTTCGGCTTCTCGATCGCCGCCGGCGGCTCCACGCAATTTTCCAGCCAGGACCGCGTCACGAACGTGTGGCGCGGGGTCGGCACCGCCACCAACGGCGCCGCGTTTCCCAACACCGTGCCGGGCCGCCCTTACCTGTCGCAGTTCACGATTCAGGACGCGCCCAAGGAATCCTCCCGCGACTCCCTCGGCGTCACGCTTGATTTCCGCCTCTCGGCCCGGGACCGCATTGCGCTCTCGTATCAATACTCGTCCTTCGACGGCGAAATCACCGCGCGCACGCTCGCCTTCGCGCCGACCCAGATCGTCGCCGCGTCGATCTCGCCGAACTCCGTCCAGGGCGTCGCCGGTGCCGGCGTGCTCACGCTCAACAACGGCAACAATCGTATCCGTGAAAACCGCACCTACCTGCCGACCTTCTCGTGGCGCCACGACGGCCCGGTCTGGAAATTCGATTTCGCCACCGGCCGCGCCTACGGGAAAAACGCCATCCGCGACATGGACAAGGATCGTTTCCTCGCCGTCAGCTCGCGTCGCACCGGCGTGACCATCGGCTTCGCCGACACCGGCTTTTTCCGCCCCGGCATCATCACCGTCGCGGACAACGCCACCGGCCGCCCGCTCGATCCGTACAGTCTCGAAAACTATTCGCTCAACACCCTCACCTCCACGCCGCAGCGCGCCTCCGACATCAACTTCACCGCCACCGCCAACGCCCGCCGCGATTTTCTTTGGCGCGTGCCCGTCACGCTGCGCACCGGCCTCGATTTCCGCCAATCCTCGCGCGACGCCCGCCAGTGGACCTCCACCTACACCTACGTCGGTGCCGATGGCCGCCAGAACACCACCAACGGCACCGCCGTCCGCTTCCTCGATCCCGTCTTTTCGACGCGCTTCGCGCCCTACGGCTTTCCGCAAATCCAGTACCCCGATAACAAGGAAGTCTTCGCCTACTGGCGCAAGAACCCGAACGAGTTCACCCTCGACGAAAACAACCTTTACCGCAGCAACGTCACGAATTCGAAGCACGCGCAGGAGTCCGTCTCCGCCACCTACCTCCGCGGCGATGTCTCGCTCCTCGACCGCCGGCTTCTCCTCGTCGGCGGCGTGCGCGTCGAGCAAACGAACATCGAGGCGGACGGCCCGCTCACCGATCTCACGCTCAACGTCCAACGCGACGCCCAGGGCCGTCCGCTGCGCAACGCCGCCGGTGCCGTCATCCCGATCACGACCGACGCGCTCGCGAGCTCGCGGCTCACGTTTCTCGAGCGCAGTGCGCACGCGAAGAAGGAGTACCTGCGCCTCTTCCCCTCGCTCAACGTCACGTTCAACCTCCGCGAAAATCTGATCGCGCGCGCCGCCGTCTCCACCTCGATCGGGCCGCCTGACTTCAACCAATACGCCGGCGGTGTCTCGTTGCCGAACACCGACAACGTTCCGAGCAACACCAATCGGATCGTCGTCAACAACGTCGCCATCAAACCCTGGACCGCCAACACCGTGAAGGTGCGGCTCGAGTATTATTTCGCCGGCGTCGGCCAGATCTCGATCGGCGCCTACCGCCGCCATTTCCAAAACTTTTTTGGCGCCACGGTCTTCGACGCCACGCCCGAGTTCCTCGCACTCTACAACCTCGACCCCGCCGAGTTCGGCCCGTACCAGGTCTCCACGCAGCGCAACCTCGAAAATGTCGTGCGCACCGAGGGCCTCGATTTCAGCTACCGGCAGGCGCTCACATTTCTCCCGCACTGGGCGCGCGGCCTGCAGGTTTTCGCCAACGGCAGCCTCGCAAAGACCAACGCCACGCCCGGATTTCTCGGTGCCTCCGGCTTCAACGAAATCCCCCGCTACGCCGCCTGGGGCGTGAGCTTCACGCGGCCCCGCTACAACCTGCGGCTCAACTGGACCTGGCGCGCCGATCAGAACCAGGGCGCCGTCACCGGCGTCGGCATCGAGCCCGACACGTTCAACTATACGCCTGGCTACACGAAGCTGGATATTCTCGGCGAGTTCACGGTGTGGAAGCGCGTGGCCGTCTTCGCGAATCTCCGCAACGTGACCGACGTCGCCGACCGCGGCACGACCATGGGCCCCAACACGCCCTACCACGCCACGCTCCGCTTCATGGAACGCTATGGGTCGCTCTGGACGATCGGAGTGAAGGGGACGTTTTGACGGGACCGGGGAAACCTCGCCGCATTTGCCAGGAAAACATCCACGCCTTTTCCACGACGCCTGACCGCCTCGATGCGCGGGGACGATGAGAACGTCCCCTTTTCCGCTCGGTCAAAGCCATCACTCACCATGCAACGCCGGGAATTCATCAAGGCCACGATCACGTCGTCCGCTGCGCTCAGTGCCGCGACGACACCGGCGGCTCGATCGCAATCCGCGGTCCGCACGGTTCCCACCGCCGAGGCGGCGATCAGCGGAGTGGATACCAACGTCAGCCTCTTTCACTGGCCCTTTCGCCGGCTGCCGCTGGATGAAACGGACACGCTCGTGCAGAAAATGAGCGAGCACGGGATCACCACGGCTTGGGCGGGAAGTTTCGAAGGCATTCTGCACCGTGATCTCGCCGGCGTTAACCAGCGGCTGGCGGACAGCTGCCGTCGGAGCAACGGGCGGCTGCTTCCTTTTGGTGCCATCAATCTCGCGCTGCCCGACTGGGAGGACGATCTGCGCCGCTGCCATGAGGTGCATCGCATGCCCGGCGTGCGGCTGCATCCCAACTATCACGGCTACACGCTCGCGGATCCGCGTTTCAAACGCTGCCTGCAGATCGCCACCGAGCGCGGATTGCTCGTGCAGATCGCGGTCCTGCTCGAGGACACCCGGACGCAGCATCCGCTGCTGGTGGTGCCCGACGTCGACGTGGCGCCGCTGGCGGAGATCGTCGCGGCCGTGCCGAAGGTGCGCGTGCAACTGCTCAACAGTGGCAAGGTGCTCGATGGTGCGCATGCCGTGCGGCTGGCCGCGACGCCAGGCGTTCATTTCGATATCGCCCGGGTCGAGACGGCGGGCGGCGTCGGCAAACACCTGCGAGCACTTCCCGCGGGTCGCCTCGTCTTCGGCACGCACGCGCCGTTTTTCATCTACGAATCCGCGGTGATCAAGCTGCAGGAGTCCGCGCTGACCGCGGCCGAGACGCGCGCGCTGCTGGACGAAAATCCACGACGACTGCTGGCCGGCTGACAGTCCTGATACCAATCGCTCTTTGCCTTTGGACTTTAGCCGTGGCTACGAGCGCCAGCGAGTGGCCGTTCGGCCACTCGCTGGCGCTCGTAGCCACGATCGATCCAGAAGTCCAAAAGCAAGGAGCGATTGGCATGAATTGATGCCGCCCGAAAGATCCGTTCGCTCGCGGCGGGATTTGTCATCCAAGGGATGACATGAGACCAGCGGTCGCGCTGGGCGTGAAACGGAATCGCGGGCGCTTCGCGGGGATTCGGCGCCGCGAAATCAGGGATCGAGCGAGCGCCCCTTGCGGGCCAGGATTGGCTGGAGCAGCCGGCGGAAGTTTTCGCCGAAGATCAGAAAACGATCAGCCTCGGAAATCTCCGCGCCCACCACCTTGGACAGTTCCGTTCCGAAACTGCGGCCGGGGAAATGTCCGCCGTAGATAATCCGGGCTGCGCCCAGTTCGCGCACCGCCAGTTCGATGAAACCAGCCGTGGGATCGAAACCCGAGGTCTCGACCACGACATTGCCGCAGTCGCGTACCGCACGGATGCCCTTCTCCCATTCCCCGCCGGCGTGCACGCAGACGAACGTGATGTCCGGGTGCCGCCTCGCCAGCTCGGCCAGCTCGGACGGAGTCGATTCGCCGGTGCTGTCTTTGCCGCCGGTCTTGAACCAGGTGTGCTGAAAAATAATGCCGCCGAGTGCGTGCGTCCGGCGCATGATGGCATCGTAGTTCGGATGCGTGCACACGACGTTCTGGGCCGAGCTGGGCAGATAAATGCCCACCATCGGCCCGTCGTTGATCCAGCGTTCGATGTCGGCGAGGGCCTGCGCCTGATCCGTGGCATGCACTGTCGCAATGCCGAGGAGTCGATTGCGCCAGCGTTCAAGGCAGCGGAGCATTTCGGGCGTGTCGTCCGCCCCGGCCTTGCTGCCGGGCGCGGCGGCGGTCTGTAGCAGCGGACAGAAGCGCTCGATCGAAAAACGATCCAGTTGTCGCAGCATCGCCTCAATCGAGGCTTCCGTCGCGCCCGGGCGCGACGGCGACGCGAGCCGCGGCAGCATGCCGTAGCAATCCCAGATCCGATACGGCGCATAGTCTGACGCCACGCGAGGAAACGACACGGAACGGGTTGGGCGGGTACTCATCGCTCTGCAGGCATCGGGGGAGAAACAGCTGGCTCAGCCAAAAGCGAATGCCCGGGGTGTCAAAGCAAGTCAGGCACCTGCGGCGGCGGGACGCAAAAAAGGCGGTCCCGCAGGACCGCCCATTGTCGTTGAACCAGGATACCGAACGCGCGACCGATTAGTTCGCCGGCTTCCGGCGTTTACCCGCCGGCTTCTCCGTGGTCGCGGTGGCGGAGTCCGTCTTGGGGGCGTCGGTCTTCGCGGCTTCCGTCTTGGCGTTGTCACCGCCCTTGAATTCTTCCGGCGTGAGCGAACCATCCTTGTTCTTGTCGAGACGGGCGAAGGCGTCCGCTGCCTTGCCCTCGCCCCGCTTGCCCTTGGCCGCGGCGACGAACTCGGCCTGGGTGACTTTGCCATCGCCATCGGTGTCGGCCTTGCTGAACGCACTCTTTTTGCGGCCGCCGTCGGCCGCTGCTGATTCCAACGTGACGCTGATGAAAGCGGCGACCGCCGCGAGGAGGAGTAATTGCTTTTTCATAGGGTTCGTGGACGGCATGACGACGCCTGAATCCTGCGGTTACACGTCAATCGCGACTCGGGGGCGCAGGCCTCCGGCCGGGATATTCGATCACTCGGAAGGCAGGCCGGAAGCCTGCGCTCCCCGGATCAGACCGCCGTTGGCACGATCTCTGGCGCTGACGCGGCCGCGGGATCGGCGGACGGAATTTCGGGCGCGACTGCCGCAGCGACCACAGGGGAGGCCTCGGCACCGGGCTTACCCGCCACGGCGGTGGCGTCGACCTTGGGTTTCGGCGTCCCCACCAGCACGCTGAGCTGCGCCTGGACGGCGACGAAGAACTCCGGCGTGAGATCGCCGGCCTGGACCTCGAAGATCGCCTTCGACTTCGCGTGCTCGTACCGGTTGCGCAGACCGTCGGCGCTCAGGCCGCGCGGGCGCAGGATTTTTTTCCGCTCCAACATGAGCGCAAGAAATTGCACGAGCCGCGTGTTCTCGGGAGTCGGTTCCGTCGTCGGATCCGCCAGCGCCACGAAGAGACTCTCGGCGGTGAGCTTGAGCGCGCGATCGGCGTTTTCGCCGGCGGCCCGGTGCTTGAAGGCATGCACCCACTTGCAGGCCAAAGTCCCCTCGGGGTTGAACGTCGCCGCGTGCGCCTCCAACAGATCGAAACGCACGATCTCGAGCGCCGCGCCCTGACGCACGAGGTAGCTGGCCACCCGCGCGCCATCGACGAAGGGTTCACCGGAGACGAAGCACGTCGTCGCCAGCGGTTGGAGATGCATTTCCATGGCTTTCTTGTTTACTCCCGGAGTCGGCGGACGCTAGCACTTTCACGCCGCATGAACGGGAGACTCATCGCCATCGGCGACATCCATGGCTGCCATCTCGAATTCGCCGACCTGCTGGCGCGACTGGACCTGACGCGGGACGACCGGCTCATTCTGGTCGGCGATCTGGTCAACCGGGGACCGGACAGCTGCAAAGTGATCGACCTCGCCCGCGAGCACCACGCGATCTCGCTCCTCGGCAACCACGAGTTGCGCCTGCTGAAATACCGGCGCACCGGCGACAGGAAACCGCTGAAGGACGGCGACCTCGACACGTTTGAGAAGCTTCGGCCCGAGGATTGGGCCTACCTCGAAGCGATGCCGCTGACCCACGAGGAAGCGGAACTCAACACGGTGTTCGTGCACGGCGGCTTCCTGCCCAACGAGCCGTGGCAGAAACAACCCGCGGAGGTGGTGACGCGGATCCAGGTGATCGACAAGGAAGGCCGGCCGGCGAAGCGCGCCGACAAACCCGATGCGCCGCTCTGGGCCGACTTGTGGACCGGACCGCCGTTCGTCGTCTATGGCCACACGCCGCGACCGGAAGTTTACAAACTCAAGTGGTCGGTCGGCATCGACACCGCGTGCGTGATGGGCGGCCACCTTACTGCGTTTGTGTTGCCGGAAAAGCGTTTCCTCCAGGTCAAAGCCCGGCAACGTTACTGGACGTGACCTCTCCCGCCCTTCCCTCCGTGCCGGTCCCGGATTCCAGCGTCCCCGACGATGCGCTCCTGCTTTGCGTGGACATGCAGCCGGTGTTCATTGCCGCCGTCGCGGACGGCCCGCGGATCCAGCGGCGCTGCGCGCTCGCCCTCGCCGCCGCGGCGGGACTTGGGTTGCCCGTCGCGTTGACCGAACAGGTCCCATTGAAACTCGGTGGCACCGCGCCCGACCTGCGCGCGCTCGCACCGGGGGCGACGGTGTGGGGCAAGAACGCGTTCTCGGCGCTCGGCGACGCCGCCATTCGCGACGCGATCATCGTGCAGCGCCATGTGCGTCACCTGATTCTCTGTGGGATTGAAACGCCGATCTGCGTCTATCAGACGGCGATCGCCGCGCTGGCGGAAGGCCTGCACGTGACCGTGCTGAGCGACGCCGTCGGCGCCCGGCGCGCGGACGACGCCCGCACCTGTCTCGACGCCCTCGCCCGCGCCGGCGCGCACGTCCTGCCGGCCGAGACCGTGTTCTACGCCCTGCTGCACGACGTCACGCATCCGTTTTTTCGCGGCTACACCCAGCTGGTGAAAGCCCACGCCGACCCGGTCGCGGTGTGACCTGAACGCCTCCCGCGCATTCCCTTTCCCGCTCCCTTCCGCTGACATGCCTGACGACATTCCGCTCCTGATCGTACGCGACCTGAAGTCCCTCGACGTCGCCGACAACGGCCGGCCGTTCGCGAGCGTGCTCGTGATCAAGAAACTCGCGGCCAAGACGGCGTCCAACGGGAACACGTTCTATAGCGTCGAGCTCGGTGATCGCACCGGATCGTTCTCGTGCACGGTGTTCAACGACAGCGCCGCGTTCGAAGCGCTCAAGTCCGCCGGTGAAGGCGGCGTGGTGCGGATCGAGGCCAAGGTGGACTTCTATCAGGGCCGGCTGTCGCCACGGCTGGGGAAAACCAGCGCCTTGAGTGAAGAGGAGCTGAGCGCGCCGGGCGTGCTGGACAATCTCGTCGAGACGCCGCCCGAGGATCCCGTGGCGCTGTGGACAGAGTTCCAGGCCTTCATCGAGGCGATCGCGCACGACGAGCTGCGCATGACGGTGCGCGGCGTGTTCGAGGAGATCGGCGAGACGTTTCGCTGGTCACCCGCGGCGGTCGCGATGCATCACGCCTACCGACACGGGCTGCTGGAACACACCGTGCACATGGCGCGGGCCTGCAAGGCGCTGCTGCCGCTGTACTCCGAGGTCGACGCCGACCTCGCGCTCGCCGGCATCCTGCTCCACGACACCGGCAAGGCGATCGAGTACGAAGGCACGCTGGCCACCAAACGCAGCCGCCGCGGCATCCTGCAGGGTCACGTCGTGCTCGGCTACCAGCTCGCGCGCAAACACGGCATCAAGGCCCGGCTCGATTCCGAACGGCTCGAGCGGCTGGAGCACATCGTTCTCTCGCACCAGGGCGAACCCGAATGGGGCGCGGCCGTCTATGCGGCGACGCCGGAAGCGGTCTTCGTTTCGATGATCGACAATCTCGATGCGAAGATGGGCATGGTGCAACGCGCGCTCCGGCAGGCAGGCGATGACAACGAATTTTCCGAGCGGCTGCCCGGACTCAGCTCACCGCTGCTTACGCGGAAGGTGCCGCAGGTGCCGCCTGCGGCGGCACAGTTGAAAGTTGAAGGGTGAAAGTTGAAAGCCCGAGCCGCCGGACCCGATAACGTTTCCATCCTGCCCGGTCTTTCAACTTTCACCCTTCAACTTTCAACTACGTGAGCGCGCGCGCTCACGCCGACAGGCTCTTGATCAGCTCCACCATCGGCAGGAACATCGCGATGACGATGATGCCGACGCCGACGGCCATGAGCACGATCATGATCGGCTCGATGATGGAGGTCAGGGCGTCGACTGCGTTGTCGACCTCCTCGTCGTAGTTGTCCGCGATGCGCACGAGCATGTCCGGCAGCGCACCGGTTTCCTCGCCGACCTCGATCATGCTGGTCACCATGCCGGGGAAGATCTTCGTCGACTCGAGCGGCTTCGCGACATTGTCGCCTTCCTTCACGCGATCGTGGACGACGTTGATCGCATTCGCGATGTGGACGTTGCCGCTGGTGTCGCGCGTGATGATGAGCGCCTGCAGGATCGGCACGCCCGAAGCGAGCAAGGTGCCGAACGTGCGGGTGAAGCGCGCAATCGCCGCGCGCAGGAAGAGATCGCCGAGCACCGGAATGCGCAGCAGTAACCAGTGCAGGACCTTGGTTCCGAAGGCCGAACGCTTGAAGAGCCAGAACAGCAGACAGACGCCTGCGACCACGGCGATGACCATCAGGATGTTCTTGCGCATCGCGTCGGCGACACCGACGACCACGGAGGTGAGCCACGGCAGCGGCTTGCCCTTCAGCATGGTGAAAAACACCTCCTGAAACTTCGGCACGACCCACACCATCAAGACCGACATGATGCCGCCGGCGACCATGCTGATGATCGCGGGGTACACCATCGCGGCGATGATCTTGCTGCGAATCTTCACCGCTTTCTCGGTGAACACGGCGAGACGCTCGAGCACGGTCTGGAGCACGCCGCCCGCCTCGCCGGCCTTGACCATGTTGACGTAAAGCCGGTCAAAGGCCTTCGGGTTGGCACCGAGGCCGTCGGAAAAATTACCGCCGGACCGAATCGTGTCGGCGCACTCCTCGATCACGGCTTTGAACGCCGGCCGTTTCTCCTGCCGCGACAGCACCTCAAGGCTGCGCATGATCGGCATGCCGGCCTTCACCAGCGTAGCCAGTTGCCGCGTGAACACCGCCTGGCCCTTCGCGTCGATCGGGCGGCCGAAACTGATCGCCTTGCGCTTGCGGGTGGTCGCGCCCCCCGTGGGAAACGTCATCGTCGGACCCTTGCCCGGTGCCTTGGCGGCAAAGGTGGCGGGCTGCGGCGCGGCGGCCGGCGCGGGACGAACGGAAAGTTTGGCCATGGTGGGTGAAGGCGGGACGGGAAGAAGGACGCGGAACTTGAATCGAGCAGGACGGCGAACCGTTGTAAACGTTACAGCATACCCGGGTCGGAGCGTGGGCCCGCTTGGGTCGGACGCAGCCGCGTTGCGTGTACTTGCGCGTTACGTGTACTTGATCACTTCCTCGATGGACGTGTTGCCGTCGAAGATGGCCCGCAGGCCGTCGTCGCGCAATGTGCGCATGCCCTGCTCGATCGCCTTCTGGCGAATCACGAGCGTCGGCGCCCGCTGGCTCACCATGTCGCGCACAGCCTCGGTCATCCGCAGCCATTCATAGATGCCCATCCGGCCGCGGTAGCCCGACTGGCTGCACGTCGGGCACCCCTTGCCGTAATAAAACTGCCGGCTGCCGATGTTGTCGCGGGACAGATTGAGCTGTGAGAGCAGGTTGTCGGCAGGGACGTAGGAGGTCTTGCACTGCGCGCACACCCGCCGCACGAGCCGCTGCGCGAGCACCGCCTCGACCGTCGACGCGAGCAGGAACGGCTCGACTCCCATGTCGATCAAGCGCGTGACGGCGCCGGTGGCGTCGTTGGTGTGCAAGGTCGACAGCACAAGATGGCCCGTCAGCGAAGCCTGAATCGAAATCTGAGCGGTCTCGAGATCGCGGATTTCCCCGACCATGATGACGTCGGGATCCTGGCGCAGGAACGAACGCAACGCCGCGGCAAACGTGAGCCCGACAAGCGGGTTCACCGGCACCTGCATGATGCCCTCGATCTCATACTCGACCGGGTCCTCGGCGGTGAGGAGCTTCAGGTCGACCGTATTGATGATGCGGAGACCGCTGTACAGGGTCGTGGTCTTGCCGGAGCCGGTCGGGCCGGTAACGATGAAAATTCCGTTCGGCCGGCGGACGATTTCGTGGATGCCCTCGAGCACGTCGGGCGGCATGCCGAGCTGGCTGATGTCGAGGCGCACCGCCGATTGGTCGAGCACGCGGAGCACGACGCTCTCGCCGAACTGCGTCGGCAGGGTCGAGACGCGCAGATCGACCGCGCGGCCGCCGATGTTGATCTTGATGCGGCCGTCCTGCGGGATGCGGCGCTCGGCGATGTTGAGGCTCGCGAGCACCTTGATGCGGGAAAGGATCGGCAGCGCCAGCTGCTTCGGCGGCGGCGCCATCTCGTAGAGCGCGCCATCGATGCGGTAGCGAATCTTGAACTCGTGCTCGAACGGTTCGAAATGGATGTCGCTCGCCTTGTCGCGAATCGCCTGCCCGATCACCAGATTGACGAACTTGATGATCGGCGTCTGCTCCGCCATCGACTCGATGTCGCGCTCGGACAGTTCGCGACTGCCCGCTTCGGCCGCGACCTTGCCTGTGCTGATTTCCTGCAGGAGATCGTCGATGCTCTCCTCGTCCTCGCCGTAGTGCTGCTTGATCTGCACCTCGACCTTGTCCGGATCCGCAAAATAAAGCCGGACGTTGCGATCGAGCGCGAAGGTCAGGTCGTCGACCGCCTGGGCGTTGAACGGATCCGTAACCAGCAAATCGATGTTCTGGTCGTCGGCCTGCAGCGGCATCACGCCATAGTCGCGCGCCAGCTTGCCGGTCAGCGCCGCGATCGCTTCACCGGGAAACTGCACCGGCAGTTCCTGCACGTAATCGTAGCCGAGATGTTCCGCGATGCGCCGCAGCAGGACGTCCTTCTCCACGATGCCGAGGTCAACGACGACGTCGGCCAACGGTTTGCCCGTGGCCTTGTGCTCCTCGTTGAGCTCATCCAGCTGGGCCGCCTCGACGAGGCGATGCTCCTTCAGGAATTCGTAGATGGCAGGGCTGTGACTGGGGAACATGAAAGTGTGGGGCAGCGCGGGCGTCCCGCCGCCTCAAGACGGCTCGCAGGCGAGACGCGGTCGCTCGCGGAGAGTTTCGGCGGGAGGCATCATGCTCATATTTCCCGGAGCTTCATGCCCTGCTGCATGAATTTCTCGCGCATGATATTCGGATCCTGCGCCTTCTCGAGCGCCTCATCCGGTGAAACGAGTTCGCGGTTCACCAGGCTCATCAGGTGGGTGTCGAGCGTGATCATGCCGAGGTGCGCGCCGGTCTGGATGTCGGACGGGATACGGAAGGTCTTGTTCTCGCGAATCAGCGATCCGATCGACGTCGTATTCACCATGATTTCGTAAGCTGCGATGCGGCCGCCGCCGACCTTTTTGCAGAGCACCTGGGAAATGACTGCGACCAGCGACGACGCCAGCTGCGTGCGGATCATGTCCTTCATGTTGGCCGGAAACGCATCGACGATGCGATCCACGGTCTTCGCGGCACTGTTCGTGTGCAGCGTGCCAAACACCAAGTGACCCGTTTCGGCCGCGCTGATCGCCGCCTCGATCGTCTCGAGGTCGCGCATTTCACCGACCATGATGACGTCGGGATCCTGACGCAGCGCGCGGCGAATGGCCTCGGAGAAACTCGGCACGTCAACGTGCACCTCGCGTTGCGTGACCACGCAGCGCTTGTGGCTGTGGTAGTATTCGATCGGATCCTCGATCGTGATGACGTGGCCGTCGCGGGCCTCGTTGATGTAGTTCACCATCGACGCAAGCGTCGTGGACTTGCCGGAGCCGGTCGGGCCCGTGACGAGAATCAGCCCGCGGGGACGAAAGAGAAGCTCGCGAATCTTGTCGGGCAGGCCGATATCGCGCAGACCGAACATCTTGAACGGAATCTGCCTGAGCACCAAACCGTAGTTGGCCTTCGAGCGCAGCACCGACACGCGGAAGCGGGCCTTGTCGCCGAACGCGAAGCCGAAGTCGGAGCCGCCGTTGAGCTTCACGTTGCTCACATGGCCGTCGGGCGTGATGGCGAGCATGAGCTTCTCGGTGTCGCTGGGCGTGAGCGCCGGACCGTCGATCGGCGTCATGCTGCCGCTGATGCGCAGCGTCGGCGGCTGGCCGACCTGCAGGTGAAGATCAGAGGCTCCCTGATCGACCATCAGGTCGAGCAGATCGTTCATTTCGTAGCTCATGGGAGGAAGGACGGGTGGTGGCGTTGATCGGTTAACTCGCGTCGCCGACGGTGATGGAGACGACCTCTTCGATCGTCGTCAGGCCGGCGGTGACCTTGCGGGCACCATCTTCGCGCATGGTACGCATTCCTAGCGACCTTCCTTTCTCCCTAAGTCGGGATGTACCGACATTTTCATAAATCATTTTCTGAATCTCGTCGTTTACTACGAAGATTTCAAAAATGCCCATCCGGCCGCGGTAGCCGGTGGCGTTGCAAGAAGCACAGCCCTCGCCCTTCGCAAACGTCGCGGACTCGGCCTGGGCCGGGTTGATGTTGAGTGAACGAATCTCCTTCGCGTCCGCCGCGTACGGCTTCTTGCAATGCTTGCAGATTTTCCGGACGAGGCGCTGCGCCATGACCGCGCGCAAGGAGGTCGACACCAGAAACGGCTTCACCCCGATGTCGATCAGGCGCGTGACGGCGCCCGGCGCGTCGTTGGTGTGCAGCGTGGAAAACACCATGTGACCGGTGAGCGACGCGTTGATCGCAATCTCGGCGGTCTCCAAGTCGCGAATTTCACCGACCATGACGATGTTCGGCGCCTGGCGGAGCATCGCGCGCAGGGCCGACGCAAACGTCATGCCGACATCATGGCGCACCGGCACCTGGTTGATGCCGTTGAGCTGATACTCGACGGGATCTTCAACGGTGATGATCTTGCGGTCGGGCTTGTTGATGAAGTGAAGGCAGCCGTAGAGCGTCGTCGTCTTGCCGGAACCGGTCGGACCCGTGACGAGCAGGATGCCATCGGGCAGCTGAATCAACTTCTCGAAAGTCGCGGCGTCATCGCTGAGAAAGCCGAGTTCCGGCAGGCCGAGCGTCAGGCCTTCCTTGTCGAGAATACGCATCACGATGCTCTCACCGTGGGCCGTCGGAAGCGACGACACGCGCAAATCGAGCTGCTTGCCGCCGGCACCGATTTGAATGCGTCCGTCCTGCGGGATGCGTTTCTCGGCGATGCTGATGTTCGCCATGATCTTCAGCCGCGAAATGATCGAGAGCTGCAGACGCTTCGGCGGATTCTCCACCTCGATCAGGACGCCGTCGATACGGTAGCGGACCCGAAAGCGTTTCTCGAGCGGCTCGATGTGAATGTCCGACGCGCGCCGGTGAATCGCCTCCAGAATGATCTGATGGACCAGCTTGATGATCGGAGCATCCGCCTCGGTGTTGGTCGGATCGACGCCAGCGCCGGGCTCGGTCGCGACCGCCGCCGCCTCAGCCACGCCGTCCTTCACCGAGAGATCGTTGAGCAAATCATCGATCGAGTTCGCGTCCTTGCCGTAGAACCGATCGATCGCCGACGTGATCTCCTCGGGCGTCGAAACCACCGTTTCGATGGGCATCTTGACGATGTAGCCGAGGGCATCGATGCCGTCGGTGTCCAGTGGATCGGAAATCGCAATCCGCAGCTTGTTGCCCTCGCGGCCCAGCGGCAGCAAACAGTGCCGGGCGGCGACGGCGCGAGGCACGAGTTCAAGCGTGTCGCCGGTGATCCGGGCGTTCGTGAGATCCGGCGCCATCTGCATCCCAAACTCCGTCGCCAGCAACTCGGCCACGCGGCGGGACGTCAGCGTCCCCTGCTGAATCAGCAATTCCAGGACGCGGGGCGGTGGCGTGGTGGCGCCCGTGTGCGCCGTCACCAGGGCCCGGGCGGCGGCCAGCTGGGTGGGCAGCACCAGCCGCCGATCCAAGGCCAGTTGCAGGACGAAATCGTCCGCCGCCGTCGACGAAGGTTGGGGAGCCGCGGGAATCATCAGGCAAGGACGGGGTTGAGGCGGGGCATGAAACGGACAGCACTTATTTCGGCGCCAGACTCATCAGGAATTCGGCGTTGGATTTGGTCTTCTTGAGCCGGGTGATGAGCATCTCCATCGACTCGATCGGACCGAGTCCCTGCATGGCGCGGCGCAGACCGTAAATGCGCTGGAGCTCCTCGGGGTGATAGATGAGCTCCTCCTTGCGCGTGCCCGAGCGATCGATGTTGATCGCAGGAAAGATACGGCGCTCGACGAGGCCGCGGTCGAGGTGCAGCTCGGAGTTACCGGTGCCCTTGAATTCCTCGAAGATGATTTCATCCATGCGGGAGCCAGTGTCGATGAGCGCGCTCGCGATGATCGTGAGGCTGCCGCCGCCCTCAATGTTGCGGGCGGAGCCGAAGAAACGCTTCGGCTTCTGCAACGCGTTCGATTCGAGACCGCCGGACATGGTCTTGCCCTGGTTGCCGGCGAGCGCGTTGTAGGCGCGCGCGAGACGCGTGATGGAGTCGAGCAGGATGACCACGTGCTCGCCCTGTTCGATCCGGCGCCGCGCAATCTCGATCACCATCTCGGCACAGTGCACATGGCTCTCGGGGGTTTCGTCAAAGGTCGACGACACCACTTCACCCTTCGTGTGACGCTTGAAATCCGTCACCTCTTCCGGCCGCTCGTCGATGAGCAACAGGATCAGTTTCACGTCGGGACTGTTCGCCGAAATCGAGTTGGCGATGTTCTGCAGCAGGACGGTCTTGCCGGTCCGCGGAGGGGCCACGATGAGACCGCGCTGGCCGAAACCAATCGGGGTCAGGATGTCGACCGCCCGCATCGAGACGTCCTTCACGACTTCCGGGTCCTCGAGCAGAATTCGCTTCAGCGGATAATAAGGGACCAGCTCTTCAAAGGGCGTGACCTTCGCGATGTCGTCGGGCGCCATGCCCATGACGCGATCGATGCGGATAACGGAGGGACAACGCTCGCCTTCCAACGGCGGCTGCAAGGTCACCTCGATGCGATGGCCGCGCTTGAGACCGTAACGCTTGACCAGGCTGTCGGGCAGAAACGCGTCCTCCGGATAGAGCCGGTAGTTGACGTGTTCGTGGACGACAAAGGAACCGCGATCGTTCTGATCAATATATCCCAGATCGCGCAGCGTGCGTTTCTGGGCCGCGGCGAACTTGAAGATTTCATTGATGAGCTGGCGCCGGTTCGGCGCGCCTTCACAGCTCACGCCCAGTTCGCGGGCGAAGCGCGTGAGATCGGCGAGCGTGCGCGCGTAAATTTCATTCAGCCAGAGCGAGTCGCCGCTGCCCGCGGAGAGTTCGCCGGCCAGCGTGTCGAGCGCCGCGAGATCGTTGAAGCGCGACGGATTCGGCAGGTCGCCGAACACCGGCGTGTTGCTCGGGGGCGGCGGCTGCGGCGGGTGTTGTTCACGTCCGCCGGCACCTCCTCCGCCTCCTCCGCCACCGCCACCACCGTGGGGCTGCCACTGGCCGCCACCGCCGCCGCCACCGTGGCGACCGCGTTTGCGTTTACCGTGCTTCCAAAAACCGCGATCCTGGCCACCGCCCTGATGGCCTTGTTGTCCGCCTTGCCAATCACCGCGGCCACCACCACCACCGCCGCCGCTACCACCACCGCCGCCCTGCGGGGACTGGGGCTGACCGGCGTTGCTCTGGACCCGATCGCCATCGGAGACATCACGGCGACCGGACGAACCGCTCGCGTCGTTCGAAGTACTGGAAGAGTCAGTGTCACGGCGATCCACCGGCGCCTCGGGCGCGGAGCGATCTGAAGGAGTAAAAATGCGAGGTTCCGCCGGCGCTTCCTGACGCTCGGGCGGACGCTCCGGTGCGCGCTCGGGCAGCGGTTCCGGCGGACGTTCGCGAAACACGGGGGCCTGAGCCGGCGCTTCCCTGGGTTCCGGTGCCGGGGAGGGTGCCCGCTCGACCGGTTTCTCCCGCACCTCTCCCATCGACGGTAGTTCCGTCTGCTCCACTTTGGGGGCCGCGCCACGGCGGGCCCGCACGACCTTGGCCGGCTTCCCCGGCTTATCCTCCGCCACTTTGGCGGTACGGGTGGTGGCGCGAGGGCGGCGCGTTTTCTTTTCGCTCGCGTCGGAGCTACCGCGGGCGGAGGACGGCGTGTCGGCGTCGGATTTGGGAGGGAGGGCCATGTCGTGGGATTCGGGAAGGAGGACGGCGGGCACGCTCTGCGTCAGACGCGAGGTCCCGAACGAAGTTTCAAGCCGCCACAAGGGCGTCGGCCAAACGATCCACCTGAGCCTCGAGGAACGCGGGAGAGCCCTCATTCCACAAGACAAAGTCGGACAGCTCGATTTTTCGCGCCAGCGGCAGTTGCTTGGAGATTCGCAGCCCGGCGAGCACACGCGGGAGACCGCGTTGCTCCAGTCGAGCTAGTTGCTGAGCCGGAGCACAGGCGACGCATACCGTGAAATCAAACCAATTCTCCAGCCCCTTTTCGTGGAGTAACGGAACCTCCACGGCCCAGCGCGCGGCGGTGTCGGACGCCAGCGCCGCACGCCAGGCCGCGAACACGCGCGGGTGCGTGAGATCCTCGAGCCACACACGGTCGGCGTCGGTTTCGAACACACGTTGCGCGAGCGCGGGACGATTGACGACGGCCGCCCCGTCCCCACCGCAATCGATGACGGCGTCGCCAAAGCGCGCGCGGATCGCCGCGACCACTTCGCGGTCGACCAGAATCTCGTCCCGCACGATGCGATCGGAATCCAGGCGGCGATAGCCGCGGCGTTCGAACGCGCGCGCCACCGTCGACTTACCACAGCCCACTCCGCCCGTTATGCCGACAATCATGATTGCGTAGTTGTACGTGAGCTTTGGGCTTGCGGGGGTATTCGGCAAATTCTTAATCGCCCCACGCTGTACAGCGACGGGCATCAGGGCTCTGCAGCCGAAACACCTAATCATCCCGTGCCGGACATGTTTCCGCCCGTAGACACCAAAGACGCAAACGCGATCGCTGCTTTCGTTGGCAGCGCCTTCACCCGGATGTATCCCGGGGAAAGTCGAGCCTGGCTCGACCGGTTGTTCCGGGACGTGCAGGGCTTTTTCACCGGCGGTCATCCCGACTATGGTCCGGTCGACCTGCAGTATCATGATTTGGAGCACACCTTGCAGGCGACGACCTGCATCTGCCTCCTCCTGGAAGGTCGTCACGACTCCGGCGTGATTCCTCCCCTGTCCGCCCGGCAGTTCGAATTGGCCATCGCCGCGACGCTGTTGCACGACACCGGCTACTTGAAACTGCGGTCGGACCGGGTCGGCACCGGGGCGAAGTACACGTTCTATCATGTGCTGCGCAGTTGCGCCTTTGCCGCCTCGTACCTGCCGACCTTGGGCGCCGATGAGATCGAGATCGACATCGTGCTGGGTGCCATCAGCTGCACCGGTCCCGCGCGGGAGATCAACCTGGTGCAATTTCGCGATCCGATCGGCCGCGTGATCGGCAACGCGCTCGCGACCGCCGATTACCTCGGGCAGATGGCGGCGGCGGACTACCCGGATCGCCTCGAAGGCCTGTTCAGCGAGTTTCAGGAATCCGACGACTTCCTCCATCTCCCGCCCCAGCGCCGCATTTTCAAATCCGCGTCCGACCTCCTGCAACGGACGCCGGCGTTTTGGGAGAAGTTTGTTTTCCCCAAGCTCGAGCTCGAGTGCCAGGCGATGTACCGGTTCCTCGCGCGGCCCTATCCGCAAGGATCCAATCCTTATCTTGAGGCGGTAGATCGGAACCTGGCAGAGATAAAACGTCGGCTCTGCGTCCCCGCAATTGGGGGTTCGTAGTCATCGCACGTCCGCTCCGGCTCGAGCATGAGTGCGGGCCATGCTCGCCACCATCGCCTCCGCCGCGCTGCAAGGAATCGACGCGGAGATTGTCCACGTCGAGGTCAACGCCGGCGAGGCCGGAGAACCGAAGCTCATCCTGGTCGGGTTGCCGGATGCGGCCGTCAAGGAGTCGGACGACCGGGTCTTCTCCGCTCTCAGCAACAGCGGTTTTCTCCCCCCCCGCACCCGCACGACGATCAACCTCGCTCCGGGCAATCTGCGCAAGGAAGGGCCGTTTTATGACCTGCCAATCGCACTCGGCATTCTCGCGGCCACCCAGCAGCTTGCAGCCGCCAACCTTGGCGACTGGCTGATCGCGGGCGAACTCAGCCTCTCGGGCGCAACGCGACCGGTGCGCGGCGCCCTCGCGATGGCGCGACTCGCGCGCCGGCTGCAGAAACGCGGATTGCTGCTGCCCGCCGTCTCGGCCGAGGAAGCCGCCTTGGTCGACGGCGTGGCCGTCTATCGCGTCGATTCCCTCGCCCGCGCCGCACGTTTCCTGAGCGGCGAGATTACCCTGCAGCCCCTCGATGCTCGCGCCGCCCGCGAGCGCGCGCCACCGTCGAAAGGGGGGCCGGATCCGAACGCAGGCGCAGATTTCTCCGAGATCAAAGGCCAGCACACGCTACGCCGCGCGATCGAGGTGGCGGTGGCCGGCAACCACAATCTTCTGATGATCGGTCCGCCCGGTTCGGGCAAATCGATGGTGGCGAAACGCATTCCCACCATCATGCCGCCGCCCACCCTCGACGAGCACCTCGAGATTCTCAGCATCCACTCCGCTGCGGGTCGGACGATCAGCGGTGAGATGACATGGGACGGCCGGCCGTTTCGATCGCCCCATCACACCGTGTCCGACGTGGCACTGCTGGGCGGGGGCACAATCCCAGGCCCGGGTGAAATCTCGCTCTCCCATCACGGCGTCCTCTTTCTCGACGAACTGCCCGAGTTCAAGCGCTCCGCCCTCGAAGTGCTCCGGCAGCCGCTGGAGGATGGCGAGGTCACCATTTCACGCAGCGCGGGCCGCGTCACCCTGCCGTGCGCGTTCATGCTCGTCGGGGCGATGAACCCGTGCCCCTGTGGCTATCTTGGCGATTCGCGTCACGACTGCCGGTGTTCGCCGACCCAGATCCAGCGCTACCGTTCCAAGATCAGCGGCCCGCTGCTGGATCGCATCGATCTTCACATTGAGGCACCGGCGCTGGCCTTGGCGGACCTGCGCAACGACCAACCGGGTGAGAGCTCGGCGGCGATGCGCGCCCGTGTGCAGGCCGCCCGTTCCCGCCAGCACACCCGTTTTGCCGGGACGCGGATCACGTCGAACGCCCGGATGACGCATGCGCAAATCCGGCGCCACTGCGCCATCGACGCCAGACTGGGCGATGTCCTCCAGGGCGCGATGGAGCAGCTGAAGCTCTCCGCCCGCGCCTACGACCGCATTCTCAAGGTGACCTGCACAATTGCCGATCTCGCGGGCGCCGAGCGCCTCGAGGCCAAGCACCTCCTCGAAGCCATCCAGTACCGGAGCTTGGATCGCGCGGTATTTTACTGACGTGTCGCCTTGAAATCTTCGGAGAGCGTCACGGCGTGCAGCGGAATTCCGCGCCCTCGGGCGATTGCCGAATAGCGCTTAACGAGCACGGGGTCCGCGAGCACCTGATGGTAAAACCTGCCCGCATCCCGCACCCGAGCGGGCTGCGCCGCGCTCGGTTCGTGCGACCACCCATTGCAGCCGTGCCTCATCGAATTGTCATGCGTGGACTTTGCTCACCAGCGACCAGCTGGTTGACCCCGTCCGCTCGTCCCGGCCGGCACGCCCAGAGTCGCCGCCCGGGCCACGGGCTCGCCGATGCGCGGGTGGTCGGCACGATTCGCCGTCGATCCTGCCAGCGCCCACAGCGACTTCATCGCCGATTTCGATCGCGCGCCGCTCAACTCACCCAGGACGAGGTACGCCTACCGTCAAAAAGCGGTCTTGGGTGTAAGAAAAGAGGCGCTCGGCGCTACTAACCTACTCAAAGTCCCATGAAACGACACGTGTGCGTGCGCCTGATCTATAGTCTCTTGTGAGCGGCCTCGGGTCGCTGAAACCAAAGCTATGCACGACAGCGAGCGGGAGCGAATCTTCGGCGAGTGGCTGGCGGGCCACAAAGGGATCCTCTTCAAAGTGGTCCACGCGTATGCTTTCGAGCATGCCGACCGTCAGGATCTCTTTCAGGAAATTGCCATCCAAGTGTGGCGCTCAGTGGATGCATTCCGAGGCGATTCCTCCGTGCCCACGTGGATGTATCGCGTCGCCCTGAACACGGCGCTCGCGTGGACGCGCAAGGAGGGCAGGCGTCAGCGGGACAAGCGCGAGCTCGACGTTGGGGAAGGCCTGCTCTCCACGGACTCCGCGGCAGGACGCGACCCGCGCGTAGAATGGCTGTATCAGCAGATCGCGCTTCTTAAGGAAGTCGATCGCTCCGTGGCCCTGCTGCTGCTCGACGGTTTCAGCTACAAGGAAATCGCCGCCATCGTCGGCCTCACCGAGAGCAACGTCGGCGTGAAGATCAACCGGATCAAGTCGGCGCTGGCCGGCAAACGCAGGGAGGATACAGCATCATGAATCTCGACGAATTAATGTCGGTCTGGCAGTCGCAGGACGCAGCCGCGCTGCATGGCCTCAACGAAACCCAACTCCGGCTGGCGCTGCGGCAGGATGAGGCGAAGCGGGAGACATGGCGGCGTGCCGAGCGATGGATCATCTACGTCATGAGCGCGGTTTTCGCTGCCGGCATGGCGCTTTTCCTCGTCAACATGATCCTACTGATGCTCTACCGCGACGCCCCGAACGGGTTGACCGGTTGGGATCTCGCCCTTCCGGTCGTTGGCGCCTGCGCCGCCGTGATCAGCGGGCGCGCGATCCAGGTGGGCCACCGGGCGCAGGCGCTGCGCGAGCAAAGGTTTGGCGAGTCGCTTCGAGAGCAACTCAACCGGAGTATCGCGCAACTCGACTACCAGGCGACGACACTCCACCGGACGCTCATGCTCGTCATTGGGTTGCTGGCCGGGATCTGTCCAATAGCGCTCAACCTCGCCCTCTCGCGGCTCAACGAGAAGCCAATCAGCGACGATGGATACATGACCTTTTGGCTGAGCTTAATCTGCGTCTCCGGGGTGGCGCTCGGCGTCTGGCAACTCCGCCGCGGGACACGGGAGGTCGTGTTGCCGCACAAACGCCGGCTGGAGGCGCAGCTGAAGGAACTCGACGGCCAGTAGATCCTAAGAAACTACATTTGTCAGACGTTGGGGCGCATGGTTGGCTCTGTTTCTTTCTGTCACGGCCAAAATCCGATTTTGGGGCGGCGGCTGAGAGGAAACTGGATCCTGAGGGGGATCGGATCGGGAGGGGTTTGGGGAGGGGCGGAGGCAAAACCAAGACAGACGAAGTGGACTTCTGGAGGGACGGCCTCCGCGCCGTCCGACCTGCGAACCGTCCACCGCTAGCGGATCCCGGCTGCACTGGGTGGAGCCAGACTTGCCAAGGCGAGCCCGGCGTCGGCGTCGCCCTCTTTTTCCAGCGCTTGAAAAAGATCCCGCGCTTTCGTGAGCGATTTCGGGCGGCCCAGGCCGTCGCGGTAAAGCGTGGCGAGCGAGAAGCGGACGGTCTGGTGTCCGGCTGATTGTGAGGTCTCGAGCCAGTCGGCAGCTTCGATTAGAATCGCTTCCGTTTCGGCGGCGGGGGTGCCGAGCGCGATTTTACGCAGTCCCTCGGAAAACAGCGACTCGCCCAGGACGAGGGCGGCGTCGGCATCGCCCTGCTCGGCGGCGTTGCGGAGAAAACCGCGGCCCAGTTCGATGTCTTCCGGCGTGGTTTGCGGCAGGCCGCTGAGAATAATCTGGCCCCACAGTTTTTGCGCCGGTTCGTAGCCCTCGATGGCGAGCACGCGCAGTTTCGGCGCGGCTTCGTCCATCGCCTTGGCCTTGGCCCGAGTTTGCGCGAGGCCGCTGCTCACGATCTGCGTCCACATTTTTTCCACCGGCGCATTTCCTTCCTTGGTCAGGACCCAAGGTTTGGGTGGCTGGGGTGCACCCGCGTCGCGCCACCGTGAGTTCTCCCGGGGTTTCTCGTAGCCCTCGGACTCGATCACTTTCAGGCGGTGCAACAGCGGGGCCGCCACGCGCCGGAAAGCGCCCTCCCGGCGCAGATCCGCGAACTGGGAACTGCCCTTGGTTTCCTCTTCCAGTTCGTCGAGGTACTTGTCGCCCCAATACGTTTCGAACGCGACGCCCTCGGCGGCGTAGAAGGCAAGGGCGAGACGGAATTTCGCGCTCGGTTGTTTTTGCTCGATGCCCCAGCGCAGCACCTGGTGGGCCTTGACGGTGTCGCCGAGTCGAAAATAAGAATCGGCGAGAGCGCGCGCGGAATCGGGTGACGCGGTCTTACCGGCCTCCATCAGGGCGATCGCCTTGGCCACATCGGCCTTGCCGTCGGTCCGGTCGCGCCAGAACAGACCGGCCGCCCACTTCACGCGATCGACAATCTGGTCCACGGTGACGAGTCGGACATAGATCCGTTCCGCGTCGTCAAACTGGCCGGTTTCGAAAAAATACCCGGCGCCCCAAAAGGCGTAGACATGGGCCGGAAGCTCCGCCCGCATGACTTCGCTGGCGTAACGATTGGCGCGATTCAGATCGCGCGGTACACCGGGGAACTCCTTTTCAAGTCGGCCGCCGTAAAGTTCGGCCAGCAGCAGTCTCGTTTTAAAGGGATTCGTCTGATACGTTTTCCAGTCGTACACGACAGGTTCCTGGCCGAGGCGTTCCCACGCCGCGAGAATCGCAGCGCGACCTGTTGCCCACGCTTCGCGGTCGGCGGCGATCGCGAGGAGCAGTTCATGGCGCGACGTGTGGAACCCTTCGGGTGCGGGCTGGGCCTTCAACGCCCATTCGAGCGCCCGCGCCGGATTGCGCGGGACGTCGCCGGTGCGTTTGAGCGCGATGCGGACGATGTCGGCGGCAAACGCGGTGTGCGGATTGGCCGCGTAACCTTTTTCCAGAATTTCAAGAGCGCGCGCGTCGGTTTCGGCGACAGGCGGCTTGTACTGGAGGATGTCGTTTCGGAGCGCGGTGTAGTCGCCCAATTCGATGCGGCGTTGGCGGAATTTTTCCCAACGCGTGCTGCCCTCCGGCAGGAACGCCATGGCGGTGTGCGCGGCTTTGCTCGATCCCTTGGCGGCGGCCTCGTCCGCCCATTCGAGCACCTGCCCCTTCGGAAAAAGGTAGCTGCTGCCGAAGGCCAGGTCGATCCACTCGTCGAGCGCCTTGATTCCACCGGTTTTGGCGCGAGCCTGCGCATCGGTCACGCGCTTGATTTGAGCGGCCGTGGCGACGCGATCCCTTTCTCTACCTGCGAGCAACAGCCGCTCGCGTTCGTCCGCCTTGGCTCTGGCGGTGGAGCGTGCGGTGCGATCTTTTCGCTCCTCATACTCAATCCAGTCGAGCCGTGCCTGGGCTTGGGCGGTCCGGAAATCGACCCCGTTCTGGACGTAGTATTGGATGATCCTGTCTACGGAAGCCGCCGGAGGTTTCGGCAGGAGCAGGGTGTTTTTCTGCGCCGCTTCCAGCCGATCAAGAATCTGCCGCCCGCGCCGCTCCGCGGCGAAGTCCCGGGGAGCTGACGTGCTGACGGCGCTGGTACTCGACGTAGTCGACCGGGTTCCCTGACTGTAGCTGCCGTACGAACGGGTGTTGCTGTTGGACGAGTTGGAGGAAGAGCTGGACGAAATGGAGCTTTTATAGCTCGGCGCCGAGTAGGTGGAACTAGGGACGGCGAAGGCGCGGTTGATCGATTTGGAGAGCGAGTCGTACGAGCGGTCCAGATTGGATTTGTACGGATCGACCGCGGAAGAAAGCGCGGGCAATCCGATCGACGCCCCAAGCGCGAGCACGCAGCGGAAAGGACGCGAAAGACAGTACATCACGAAGCTTGGCCCGAGGGCGAAGCGGGGCGCAAAACAATTGGGCCGCGGCAACCACGGTTGGAAGGACGGCATACGAATACGGGAACGCAGCAGCCACGCTCCGTTGCCGTCGGTGCGGTAGGAATTTCTTCGTGTCTGCTAAACGGGATCGTGTTCGTCCCGGGGCGTCGCCAGCACGCGCGGCAAGAGAAGAAACGCACCGGTGCCGAGCGTCCATCCGGCCACGGCAAAAATCCGATCTTGGGGCGGCGGCTGAAAGGAAACTGAATCTTGTCGACCGGCGCTGAACGGGTTGCGGAGGTATCTTGATGGGTGGGATCTAGCCGACTGCCCGGCGCGATTCGACGAGGTCTCGCTTCCGGTCCGGCTCTGAAACCCGGTTGACGCTTGAATCTGAAAATTCGTGACGGTAGCGGTAGACGCATCGCCCTTCAGGAGATGATACCCATGGCAAAAAAAGCACCGTTTGTCCTTTTCGTGCTCTGTTCCGCGGCGGTTCCGGCTCACGCCAGCCTGCCTCTGTTCTTTGCGGATGAGTTCGAGAACAACACCAACGGCTGGGCCGTGTGGAACAATCCCGCCACAGGCACATGGGTTTCGAACGGCAGTTACCACATGGACGTCAGGAGTGACGTCAACCAGACGGTGAGGAACTGGAACGAGCCGCTGTGCTTTGATCCCGGCCGGGATTTCGTGATCGAAACCCGGATGACCTATATCCGGGGCAACACCGCCAATCGCGATCACAGTTACTGGCTGCAGTGGGGCGCGAATCCCACCGGACAGGAGTCGTACTCATTCGGCATCTATCCAGATGGCCGGTTCGAGTACGGCAGAACAGCCAATGGCAGGTGGACACCCCTGACCGTGCCGGCCGTCACCTCGGCCCAGATCAAGACAGGGGAAAACAGCACCAATACCCTGAGGGTGGAGCGGAAAAAGGACGACCTCCTCTTGTTCATCAACGGAGTTCAGGTGCACAAGACCCGCTATGAGCCGTTCCACCGTTCGAACAAGGCCGTGACCTTCCAAGGGTGCGGCCGGATCGAGCTGGAGGTCGATTACCTGCGCATTTACCAGGAGCCTGCTGCGCCCGGCAATCCGTTCTCCGGCGTGAAAGGGCTGTATCCGAAATTCACCTCGCTGCCCAAGGACGCAAAAACCTATGGCGATGGTTACCTCTACGCCGGCAGCGTGGAAGGGAGCGACCGGGACGGGGAAGGTACGTATGTGACCATCCAGAAGGCCGGAAACACCCACAGCCCTCATTTACAGTACTGGTTTTTCAAAGGCCGCTTTAGTGAGAATGGGCGTAAATTCAGCGGGAAGCGTTACTCCAAATCGATTCCCCTAACGCTCGAGAAAAATGAACTTCGATTCAAAGACGGCGCCGTGGATGTGTCGGACCTAGATAAGGGAGCGTACAACGGTTTCACGGGGGAGTTTATCGTTCTCCCCACCACCAGCGGCTACAAGGACCTGTCGGCCTTCGTCCTCCAGGGCAAAGGCGAGAGGGATCTCTGGGCGATGGAAAAATTCAAGTGGATGGGCTGTTCCGGTTACTACCACCAGTACTCGGCGACTTATCTATCCATCGACTACGACGGGACCAAGAAGTTCACCGGTCTGGTGTTGGACTACCAGCCCGTGCTCGGAGTCATGGACTACGGCAATGGCGACAAATACGAGGGCGCATGGCTGGGTGAAAAGTATTTCGGGCCAGGACGGCTGACCAAGAATGGCCAGGTGCTGGAAGGTATCTGGAACGGCGGCGATCAGCCTGCGTCCGTGGAAAAAGTCTTCATCCCCGACGCGGCGCTGCTCCTGAAGGCAGCGGCCAATCGCGCCCACAACCTGCCGGTTGACCTGAAACTGAATCCGTTCTACTTCGCCGGCAATTGGGACAACCAGTTTGCCGGGCGCATCTACAACGTGCAGGGCGAAACCGTCGGTGCGGGCTTCAGCGGCACCGGGTTCATGTACGGCGATAGCAAACACCTCTATTTCGGTGGCTTTAAGGATGGCCGGCCTGACGGCACCGGGTTTTACCGGGTGAATCGCGGGGTCGATGGCGCCTACAAAGAGGGGATCAACGTCTATGCGGGGAAATTCGAGAACGGGTATTTCCTCTCCGGTCACTCCCGTCACAAATCCAAAACCGACCGAGGACTCGCCGACCGCGACTCCGCCACGCGCATTTTTCCCGGCATCGCGGAACTGCTTCCCGGCGCTCGTTTGATCGCTGCGGGCAAATTCAAGGAGGGAGAGCAGCTGTGGTTGGCCATCTCCGGCGGCGGCACCAGCGAGGTCGGGTACTGGCTGGGCAAGCTCTACCAGGACGGGATCGCCGTGACCAAGGATATCACCAAGGCTCTGGGGCACTACGCCGCTTCGGCCGAGAAAAACTTCATGCCCTCCCTCATCGCCCTGGGGCTGATCTATGGGAACGGGAGTGACGGGATCGCCGCCGACCCGATCAAGGCCATGGGTTTTCTGAAGCGGGGAGCGGCGATGCCGGTGTCATCGGAGGTATCTCAGGAAAGCGTCGATTACTGCGTGAGAAATTACCTTGTCCTGAAGTACCCGTTTCTGCGCTTCGACCAAGCCGAGAAATTTTCCCTGGCGGACGAGAGCAATCCGACCTCCGAGTTGGCCAAGCTAATCGCCGCGGAACAGGCCAAACTCCAGGCGGAGCAGCAAAAGAAGGCCGATCAGCAGAGGGCCTTTGCCAAGGCCCAGGAGGAAAAACGGATCGCCAACAACAAACTTGGCGGGATCAAGGGGACCTACCGCCAAAACCTGAAGACCAAGTGGATCTACTACGTGTCACCGAACCGACCGCTGTACAATGGGAACCTGGTCGAGACCAGCATCCAGTATCAGGATACCAAGCAAACCGACTATTTCTACGAGCGCCTGGAGGCGCTGCTCGATGGGAGCCTCTACAAAGAGGTGGGCGCCAAACGCTGCGACACCTGTCAGGGCAAGGGCTTCACGTCGCGGAGCTACAATCGCACCGTGGCGGATTATGAATACACGCTGGGAAAAAAGATCGTGCAAACCACCACCCATCGCGACGCCTGCGGGGTGTGCGGAGGCTGCGGATTGGTGCCACGGTAGCGGCGGTTGTTATTTTCGAGCGTGGAGAAAGGGTCCGAGTTCAACGGTTTCCCGCAACCGTGACCGCCTCCTCTCCGTTTTGATGGAAACCGAGGAATCGGTTGATACTTGGGTGGCAAAGTTGCTGATAGGAAACTGGATCTTGCGGGGTGATGGGCCCGGAGGGAACAAGCAACCATTCGAAGGCGAGTGTCAAAGACCGCGCGCCTGATGAACTCCTCCTCGCGCGAGGATCGAGCGAAATGCGCGGAGCTGGACGCGACTTGCCTCCCGAAAGATTTCGTTGAACTACTTCAGTACCGGAAAGGCTGCGCAAGGACCGGTGCAGCGTCATCGCGGTTGGGTGCAGCGCTCTTGAGGAAAGCGGGCGCAATCGGCAAGACTGCCGCTGGGCCAGCGCGAAAGGGCGTGTTGCCGACGTCGCCTGAAAATTGACCATCTGTGGATCTTTCCGCGATCTCACTTCGCGTATGACCAGCAGAAGGACGTTTACACGTGTCCCGCCGGCCAGTTCCTGTATCCACGCCGTTTTGACCAGCGGCGTCCGGCGAGTGAGGACGTGACGCGTGCTGGAGTTTGCAGGCACTGTCCGCTCGCCGCACAATGCACTCGAGGCAAACAGGGCCGGACGCTCATGCGGCACCACCGCCAGGAACTGATCGACCGCGCAATTGCCCAAGGTCTGAGTTCCGAGGCCTTCGCCAGCCGCAACCGACGCCGGCATCTGATGGAAGGCAGTTTTGCGGATGCAGCGAACCAGCATCACTTCAAGCGGGCGAGGTGGCGCCGAATCTGGCGCCAGCAAATCCAGGACTGGCTCATCGCGGCCTGTCAGAACATCCGGCTCTTCCTGCGCCGCGGAGACCGCGGCCGACCGGCAGGTGCCGGAGTGGTTACGCCGCCTGGCGCCGGCGCGCTCGCTCTCTTTATTTTTTATCTACTGCCGCAACCGCTCGACTAGACGCGAACCACGCGCCCCCCAGCACGCCGGAACGACAACATGCTTGGGGTAACACGCCCGTTACCTTTAACAGGCAAACCCCATTCGCTTATCGCACCCAAAGCAAACAACCGCCGCACCTCAGGCGGGCCGGCGGGACGCTCGCTTCGCTTCCGCGCGCAATAATGCGGCAAAAGAGTGTGCGTAGCGCGTGGGGTTGGTCACCGACACCCCGATCTTTGCGATGACAGGATCGAAGTTCGGAAAGAACGGCCGGCACACCAAAGCGCGCGGCATCAGTCCTACTACGTTTTCGGCGAGAATCGCCGTCGCGCGATGCGCCTCCACCGTCGCGAAGAGCGTCGACACCCCGTCGCTCTCCAGCGCCACAAATCGCGGTACAATCCCGAAGGGCTTCAGGATGCTTCGCACATACGGCACGTAGTCGGGAAAATTCTCCCGGGCCAGCCCGACCAACGGCACGTCACGCAGTCGCTTGGGCGGCATCCGCTTGAACTTCGCGAGCGGATCGTCCGCCCGCATGACCAGGACGAGGTTGACTCGACGGAGCACGCTCCACTGGAAACCCGGAGTCGCGATCACGGACGGCTCGAGTGCGACGACCACATCAAGCCAGCCCTCATGCGCCATCCGGATCATCTCAGTCGGAGAAACGTCCATCAACTCGACCCGCACGGCCGGATGCTCCGTTCGGAATCGCTCCAGCGCCCGCGGGAGAATGCCGGCGGTCGCCGAGGGTGCATATCCGATGCGCACTACGTCTCGGCGTCGTTCGTTGCGGACCCGCTGCACGGCGAGGTCTGCGCGGGCGAGGACCTCGCGCGCCTCCTCGTAGAATAGCTCGCCAGCATCCGTAAGCCTGACCGCATTCCTGCCGCGCACGAACAGCGGCACACTCAATTCTTCTTCCAGATCCCTGACCTGGCGACTGAGCGCCGGCTGCGTGAGATGAAGCACCTGGGCCGCCCGATTGAACGATCCATGCGCTGCCACAACGACGAAGTACCGCAGGTGGCGAAGTTCCACCCCACACCCGTTGCTCATACCCGCGGTATGAGCCAGCCCAAAAAGACGGCATTGGGCGCCCGAGCCGGATGGTGTTATGCTGCGACCGTTCCCACCATGAATCACCTCAACTCAACCTCACTACCCGAGCCGATCGCGCGGTACATCGAGTCGGCCAACCGCTTCGACGCACCCGCCGCAACCGAATGTTTCACTCCCGACGCGATCGTTCGCGACGAACAAAAGGAACATGCCGGCCGCGCCGCCATCGAGCGGTGGATAACTCAGACAAGCCAGGCGTTCCAGCCGCAGGTGACCGTCGCCAGCGTCGTTTCAGTCGGAGCCAAGGTGAACCTGATCGGCACCGTCGCTGGAAACTTCTCCGGCAGTCCGGTGAATCTTGACTATGAATTTCTCCTGCAAGACGGGAAGATCGCGCTGCTCGCGATCCGCTGAGTCGGCGTGAAACCGATCGCACATGCTTCGATCCCGGGAAATCCAGGTCGGCGCGACGTCCGCAACCGGGCGTCGCGAGCTTCTCCGGTTGAACCGCGCCGACGACTGAACCCCCGGCCGCAGGCTTCGCAGCTGGTTCCCTGCGACGCACGGTCCCGCCAGAGAGGTCAGAGGAAGAAATACCGTTCTCCGCCGTGGATATAACCCTCCGACGGTGGTCGCAGCGCGAACCGCCAGACGGTGGCGTAACGGCTCCACGGGCCGGGAATCTCCCGGTCGCAGAGCACTTCAGGTCGCGGGATCGCGCCCGACGGCGGTTGCGCGAGGCGTTCCTGAAACAGGGCGTGGCCCTCCTCGCTCGCAAAAAACAGACAGCGCCGCTCGAAGATGTTCGAGGGTGCGACGGCCACACCCGCCGCGGAGGCAAGCCATGCGGAGCGCAGGATTCGTTCGCTGCGGGAAAGTTCGGCGACGGCCCGCTCGCATGCCGCGCTGAACGATTCCTCCGCGGCGTGGCCGTACGCATAACCGCCCCACGGTGTCCGCGCGTAGACGACGACCGCCACGCCGCCGAACGGCCCGTCGATCGCGACGGCTTTTACGCCCGGCCAGTCCGTTTCAATCGGTTGGGCTACGGCACGCCCTTCCCACCAGGAAATGAGGCAGTACCGCTCCACGGCCTCCAGCACCGCGGAACGTCGGGCGTTCCGGGGCCGCAACCCCGGAAACGCCGACATGCCGTTGGAGGAGGGATCCACGTCGAAGCCAAAATCAGCCGCCGCTCCGGACCGGACCGTGGCGTGAAACGCCCAGCGTTCCAGCGCCTCCGACACCGCCTTGTGCCGGGCGACGCTGGCCACCGGATCGGTGCCCGTGCCATCGGCGCTGCTGAACAGCACCAGACTGCCCTTGCGCACCAGCCCGGACACCAGCGTGGCATTGGCCAGCACCACCGGGCGTCCGCGCATCGAGAAGCTGCCGCTTTCGATTTTCGCAATCGGACCACCCTGGGCCTCCAGGACGTTTCGGAAACGCAACGGCGCGAGACTGATCATGGCTGCGGCGGTTCAGCTGCGGTTGTCCACCACATCGCAATACGTGGAGCAGTCGGGCGCACCGGCCAGATCGCAATAGGTGGAGCAGTCAGGCGCACCCGCAATCACCGAGTCACTGGCCGAACCGACCAGACTGCCCGCGAGGGGATCGACGACGCTCGCGGCCCGGGAAAGACCGACGGCAAACAGGAGGCTCGAAAGCACTCCGAGAAGGAAGCGATGGGACGTGTTTTTCATGCGGAATCAGGATTTGCCCCAAATCCGTCCGCCGCCGAGCGGCCAAACTACCGGAATTCCGGTAGAATTTGAAATTGCATTCGCCAGCGGAGTCCTCGCGCCCATGATCGCAGCCACTGATGGGATCAGGCTTCAATCATCATCAGGCCCACCCGCCGGGCTTTGGAGCGAGGGCGCTCCTGCTTGCCTTCGGCTTGCTCGTTCACGCCACGCTCGCGGCGGCGTTCGACCTGCCGCCGGTCAGCCGCTACGGCGATGCCGAGACCGGTATCCGTACCAATACCTTCGATACGACCCAGGACCGGGACGGTGTCATCTATGTCGCGAGCACGCAGCTGCTCAGCTTCGACGGCGACCGCTGGCAGGCTTTTCCCCTGCCCGGCGCGTATGCCATCCGCCGGCTGAGTTTCGGCCCGGACGGACGCCTCTGGGTCGCCGCCATCGGCGAACTGGGCTGGTACGCCCGCGCCCCTGACCGCACGTGGGTGTTCCACTCGCTCCGACCCCAGCTGCCACCCGGGGAACGGGACGTGGGCGACGTCTGGACCGTGGCCGCGGACGCCGCCGGCGTCACCTTCGTCACCAACAACCGGATACTGCGCTGGGACGGCACGGCGTTCACCGTCTGGGCGCAGCCCACGGCTTCGAAACTGTTTTCAACCCGGACGCCCGGAGGCGTGCTCGTCCACCATCTCGAGACCGGCTTGTATGAAGTGGACGCCGCGGGCGTGCGTCTGCTCGTGGCCGCCGGCATTTTGGGCGAGGCGGGCATTCCTTGGATCGAGCGTCGCGGTGCCCTCTGGACCTTCGGCACCTCCCACGGCTTCTTCACCTACGACGGCCAGGTCAGGCGCCCCTTTGCCCCCGGGCTCACGGCGTTCCTGGAAGCGAACCGTCTCAGCCATGCGCTGCGTCTGCCCGACGGCCGCATCGCGGTCGGGACCGTTCGCGGCGGCATCGCCTTTGTGCGGCCCTCGGGAGAAATCGACGGCTTCCTCGGCGCGCGGGAAGGCCTGCCCTCGTCCGAGATCAGGTCGTTCTTCACCGGCCGCGACGGTGAACTCTGGGCGACCACGCCCTCGCATGTGCTGCGAATCGATGTGACGGCCCGGTCGGTGGTGTTCAACGAGCGCTCCGGGTTGCCGGCCGAAACCATCCGGAAATTCGCGACCCTGAACGGACGCCTGGTGCTTGCCGCCGAGAGCGGATTGTTTCGCCTGGCGGAGAACGAGAATCGATTCGAACCGCTCCCGAACTTCACCGGTCGGTGGAAAGACATCCGGGGCACGGACCGCGGCGTGATCGTTTCCGGTTTCAAGGGCAGCCAGATCTGGGACGGGACGCAGGCGACCCGGCTGCACGTGACCAACGCCGACGTCCTCGCGACCGCGCCCTCCCGTCACCGTTCCGGTGAGTGGCTCCTCGCCGACGGCGATACGATTGTGGCGGCCGCACCGGGCGCAAGTCCGCGGCTGCTGTTGCGCGACCTGCCGGACTTCGCGAGTTCGATTGCAGAGGACAAACAGGGGCGCGTCTGGCTCGGCTCCTTCGCGAGGGGCATTTTCACGGGCGATCCCGCCGCGGGTCACGACGTCGTCAACGCCTCCACGTCTGCCACCGGCCTACCGCTCCTCACCGGCCAGACCTACGTGCGCGCGGGCGCCGACGGCAGCATCATCGCGGTTGCCAACACGGGCGCGTGGTACCGGCCGGCGGACGCCTCGACGTTTCACCCCGTGGCCCAGTACCCAATCGGATCCGTGGGCGACGTTTCGGAGATCGACCCCGACGGCGCATTCTGGGTCGTGCAGGAAGGATCGGCCCAGTCGGCCGCACGGGTGGGACGGATCCTCACCGATGGCGCGCGGGCGTGGTGGCAGACACACGTGGTGAACGAACTGGCCGAGATCGGGGTTCCGCGAGGCGTCTTCGTGCAGGCGCTACCCGGCGATCAGCGCCTGCTGTGGATCGGCGGCACGCGCGCGCTGTTGCGGCATGCTTTTCACGCGCGGGTGCCGCTCGCTCCGGCTCCCATGCCGCGCCCGCCGCTGCTCCGTGCCTTCGTCCGGCAGGCCGGAAAGGCCGAGCGTAAACTCATCGCGGGCCCGCTCCCCTATCTCACCGAAGCCATCGAGATCGAGCTTGCCGCGGCGGACTACGTGCGGCGTCCCCTGCTGCGCCTCGAGACGCGCATCGACGGACTCAACCAGGCCTGGGCTCCGGTCGGTGCCGATGCCCGCGTGATGTTGAACGGCGTGCGCGACGGCACGTATGTGGTGCGTGCCCGCGTCGTCGCCGAGACCGGGCTTGCCAGCGAGGAAACGTCGTTCGCCATCGAGGTCCTGCCGCCGTGGTGGCGCACCGCACCCGCCTATCTCGGCGGCCTGCTGGCGTTCGCCGCGACGACATTTTTCTTCCACCGCCGCCGCGTGCGCGTCCTGAGCGAGCAGAACGCAATCCTCGAGAAGCGCGTCCGGCAGCGCACCGAGGAACTCGAGGCGGCGAGCGCGGCGAAGACCGAGTTCGTGGCCAACATGAGCCATGACATCCGGAATCCGCTCAACGGCATTGTCGGCCTGGCCATCGCGCTGGAAGACACTCCGCTGACGCCCAAACAGCTCGAACTCGTGACCACGCTGCGCGAATGCTCGACCTATCTTTCCTCGCTGGTCGACGATGTGCTCGATTTCGCCAGCATCGAATCGGGCAAAATCGATCTCCGCCCCGGCCCCTTCGCGCCGCCCGAGTTGCTGCGCTCGATTGCGGAGACCATGAAGAGCGACGCCATCGCGTCAGGTGCGAGCCTCTGCCTGGAGCCGGACGCCCACCTGCCGGAGCACGTGCTCGGCGACGCCGGCCGCATCCAGCAGATCCTCGTCAACTTCGTGTCCAACGCGCTCAAATACGCCGGCGGGCAGATTGTGCTGTCGGCCCGCGTGCCGGCGCAGGCACCGGACGAAATCGAATTCTCGGTGACCGACGCCGGCCCCGGCATCAGCGCCGCCGATCAGGCGGCGCTGTTCACGAAATTCACGCGGTTGAAATCGAATCCCAGGCTCGCCTCCATTCCGGGCACCGGTCTGGGCCTGGCGTCGTGTCGGCTGCTTGCCGACATCATGGGCGGCTCGGTCGGCCTGGAAAGTTCGCCGGGCCACGGCTCGCGCTTCTTCCTCCGGCTGCCCCTCGCGGTCTCCAACACCCCGGTGGAGGCACCTGCCGCCACCCTGCCGAATGCCACCGTGCTACTTGTCGAGGATACCGACTACAACGCGTGGGCCGCGGCCGCCGTGCTCTCCCGCCTCGGCCTCGAATGCGAGCGGGCGCGCACCGGCGCGGAGGCGCTGCGTCTGTTCGGCGAAAAGCGCTTCAACGTGGTGCTGCTCGATCGCAATCTGCCCGACATGGACGGCAACGACGTCGCCCGCCGTATCCGCGAAATGGAGTCCGACGGCGAGCAGGCCGTGCTCCTGGCCGTCACCGCCTATTGCACCGCGGAGGATCGCGCGCTGTGCCTCGAAGCCGGCATGGACGCGTTTGTCGGCAAACCGCTCACGCCGGAGAAACTGCGCCGCGTCCTGAACGAAACCGGCCGGCGGCTTCTCACCACCCCACCGGTTGATATTCCGCCGGCCGCTGCGGAGAGCGGACTCGATTTCTCCCTGCTCACCTATCTGTCCGACGGCTCGCGCGCGAAGCTCGACGCCCACATCCAGCGCTTCATCGCGAGCATCGAGGACGTGGAACGACAGCTTTCAGCCGCGGCGGCCGCGCTCGATTTCGTCCAGCTCCGCACCACGGCCCACCGTCTCCTCGGCGAGGCCCGGCTCGTGGGCAGCACCGCCCTGGCCGAAGCCACCACGCGGCTGGAATCCGCCGCCCGCTCACGCGACGGCTCGGAGTGCACGGCCTGGCTGCAGCGCGTCGGCGTCGAAATTCACGCCGTCACGGCAGCAATGCACCATCATCGTTCGGCCGGGCCCCGAGCGTGAAGCCGTGCTGGCGCGCGTAGCGGACGAGTTCCAGCGTCCCGGTGAGGCCGAGTTTGCGCAGGATGTTGAAACGGTGTTTTTCCACCGTTTCCTCCGCGATGCCGAGCCGCGCCGCAATTTCCGTGTCGTTCAGGGGCACGCCGACGAGCGCCAGCACGTCGCGCTCGCGCCCGGTCAGCAGCTTGTCGAACGAGTTCGGATCCCGGTGCCGGTTCGCCTTGGCCTTCTGGAACGCGTCGGAAAACCACACCTTGCCGCCGGCCACCGCGCCGATGGCATCCTTCAGCATCGCCACGCTGTTGGTGTTCTTGTCGACAAAACCCTGAACGCGCGCCCGCTCGGAACGGAACACGGTGTATTCGTCACAATGTGACGACAGCACGAGAATCTTCACGTGCGGCGAGCGCAAGCGGACGGCCTCGACCACCCCAAAGCCATCGAGCAACGGGAGGTGCAGGTCGAGCAACACGAGATCCGGCGTCGCGCGAGCCACCAGATCCACCGCGCTCGCTCCATCCGCCGCCTCACCCGCCACCTCGTGGCCCAGCTCTTCCACGCAGACCTTCCGCAGGACTTCGCGGAACATCTGATGATCTTCGACAATTACAATTCGCACGGCGGGGAAACGGAAGACGCACGCGCAGCAGAGGGGTTTCCCTTTGTTTGCGCCAGTGGAATTCCGGTTACCCCGCCGAAATATGACGCGCCACAATCGCCTCCATGGCGTCGCGCTGCCGTTCGAGGCTGCGCACGAGCGCAAACTGATTGGCCGCACGCTCGAGATTGTGCCGCGGCCGCTTGATCTTGAAGTACACGTCGCCCGCCAGGTAGTCGGTCAGGAAACGGATCCCGATTTCAAAGGTGATGATCTGACCGGACAACACGAGGTGCGCGACCTCGGCCGGATTGAGAAACGATCGCGCCGCAGAGAGATACCCCTGCACCAGCGCCTCAAACATCGGCAACCGCGCCTGCACCTTGGCCAGATCACACTCGTCCTCCGCCGCGGCGTTGGTGCCCGAGCGCACCATGTCGCCAAAATCATTCAGCGCCACGCCCGGCATCACCGTGTCGAGATCGATCACGCACACGCCCGCCTGCGTCGCGTCATCAAGCATCACGTTGTTCAACTTGGTGTCGTTATGGGTGACGCGCTCGGGAATTTCGCCGCGCTCCTGTAGGCGCAGGAGTACGTCAACCAGCGCTTCGTGCTGCAATGCCCATGCGATCTCGGCCTGCGCCGTCGCCGCGCGATTGTGCGCGTCGGCCTGGATCGCGTTTTGCAACGCCTCGAATCGACGTCGCGTGTGATGGAAGTTCGGGATGGTTTCGTGCAACCGCTCGCCGGGAAGGTCAACGAGCAGGCGCTGAAACTCGCCGAAGGCCCGCGCCGCCGCCGCCGCCTGCGCCGGACTTTCCACGACGTCGTAGGTGCGGGCGCGCTCGATGAACAGATAGCAGCGCCACCAGCCGCCGTCCGCGTCGCGATGATACGGCCGGCCGTCACACGCCGACACCAGTGTCAGCGCGCAACGCGACACGTCCACCCCCGGCCCGGCCTCGGCCGCGCGCCGCGCCGCATGCGACGTCACCCGCGCGATGTTGTCCATCAGCGCCGGGACGTTGGTGAAGATGCGGTGATTGACGCGCTGCAGCAGATACCGGATCGGCGCTCCGGCCTGATCGAAGACGACCACGAAGGTGTCGTTGATGTGGCCGCTGCCGAACGGCGCGCCCTCGCGGAAGTGGCCCAGCAAGGGAAACGCCCGCACCACGGCGCGGAGATCGGGAGGAGTGGAATGCGACGACATCGAGGGTTCGAAAGGTGTCCGACGGAGGACACCAGCGAACCTTCATTCTGCAACAGTGTTTCCGCACGCGCGGCTAGCGCGGTGCCATGTCCGCCAGCAAACCCGTTGCAATCAACCGCGCCCCGAGATTGCCCAGCGCATCGCGCGCCGCGCTCTCGAATCCATCCTGCCGCGCAAACCAGTCGCGCCGGGCCCACATCATCATCGACGTACCGGAATAGACGCCCAGCGAACGATTGCCGGATGCCGTCTTCAACTGCGCGCTGAAGGTGCAATCGACATTTCCAAGCCGATCCACCCGCCATTCGTGCAGCATGATGTCCAGCACGGGCACGTCCGGTTTCAGATCGTCAGGGAAATCGACGTAGCGAATCCGTCCGCGCAAACCCTGTTCGTGCAGGGCTGACGACACCCGGTGCGCGAAAGCCTCGGCGACATAGTCGTCGCGCAAGAGGCTCATCGACGGCGGGACATCCACCACGATTTGCAGACGGGCCGGGCGTTCCGGCTTACCCGGGCGCGCGGCGGAGTTGACGGTGCTGCAGGCGCTCAAACCCGCAGCCAGGCCAACGAGAACAAGCAGTCGCAGGAGTGTTTTCATGGGTGAAACGAATTTCCAACGTTCAGCCGTAGCATCGGCACTCCCTAAAATAGCACAGAACGGCGGCGCCTCAACGCGCCGCCCGTTTTCGTCACCGCCAAAAGTCTGGCCGCCCGCTCAGCCGCACTGTCGCCACCTGCCAGCCCCGGCCCACTTGAGGGTGGCCTTTCGGTCGCGGAACGGCTGATGTCCGACGCCCCTGCGCACCCCATGATTCGACTCACCCGTCCTCTCGCCGCCAGCGCCCTCGCCTGGCTCTCCATCCTGCTCCCGCTCGCAGTGATCGCCGCCCCCGCCGCTCCGCTCGAACCCACGCTCGGCCGCAAAGGTCGGTTGCTGCTCGAGGAGACGTTCACGGCCAACCAGGTTCCGGCCGGCTGGAACAAGAACACCGGCGCACTCGCGATTGTCGACGGGGCGTTGCGCGCCACCGAGCTCGCCCGCGAACAGCACCTCGGGGCGTTTCGCAAGGCGCTGCCGCTGCAGGACTGCGTCATTCAGCTCGACCTCAAGTTCGACGGCGCCACCGCGTTTCACCTCGGCTTCGATCCCGCGCCGCGCGAACTGAAGAAGACCGGCCATCTTTTCTCCGTCGTCGTGACGCCGACGACGTGGAGTCTCATGGAACACGTGAACAAGAGTGATCCGAAATCGAAGAACGTCGTTCACGCCAAAGCCACTGCCCCTTTTCCCCGCGGCCAGTGGGTGACGCTGTTACTCGAGGTGAAAGGCAGCGACGTGCTCGTGCATGCGGCCGGGATGGAACCGCTCCGGGCGTCGGCTGCGGATTTCAAAGTGAAGAAACCCGGGCTCGTCTTCCGCGTGGGCGGCAAGGACGGCGAGGGCATCCTGATCGACAACGTGAAGGTGTGGTCCCTGGAGTAATTTCCGCCCCGCACTGACCCATTTACCCCATGAATCGCCGCGAATTTATCCAAACCTCTGCCACGCTTTCCGCCGTCGCCACGCTGCCCGCTGCCCTCACCGCGGCATCGCCGGGTGCGGTCAATCGTCTGATGAAAATCGCGCTCACGCCCGGTAGCATCGGCGTGACCGCGAAGAACCAGGCGGAACTCAACGATCTCGCTCACCGCCACCGCTTCGAGGCGGTGGAACCGCGCACCGACGAACTCGCTGCGTTGCCCGCGGATCAACTCGCGGCGCTCGCCGCCGACCTGAAGGCCAAGCAGCTCGTCTGGGCGGCCGCGGGCCTGCCGGTTGATTTCCGCAAGGACGACGCCACCTTCAAGGCCGGCCTCGCCAAACTCCCCGCCCAAGCCGCCGGACTGCAACGCGCCGGCGTGTCACGCATGGGCACCTGGCTTTCCCCGAGTCACGACACACTCACGTATCAGGCGAACTTCCGCCAACACGCCGCCCGCCTGCGCGAGGTGGCCACTATCCTCAAGGATCACGGCCTGCGCCTCGGACTCGAATACGTCGGTACGCAACTTCTCCTCGTCGGCAAACGCTATCCGTTCGTGCACACGATGGCGGAAACGCGCGAGCTCATCGCCGAGATCAACACCGGCAACGTCGGGTTCGTCCTCGACACGTGGCATTGGTGGACGGCCGGTGACACCGTCGGCGACATTCAGACCTTGAAGAACGACGACGTCGTGAGCGTCGACCTGAACGACGCGCCCACCGGCGTCGCGAAGGCCCTGCAGCGAGACAACGAACGCGAGCTGCCCGCGTCCACCGGCGTGATCGATGTCGCCGCGTTTCTGAGCGCGCTCGTCGGGATCGGCTACACCGGCCCGGTGCGCCCGGAACCGTTCAACAAGGCGCTCAACGCACTTGAGAACGACCCGGCCTGCGCGTCGGCGTCCGCCGCGCTGCATCGCGCGATGGGTTTGATCCGCGCCTGACCGCCAAAGTCGATCTCACCCACCCGCAGTGGGGCGCGCCGCCTTGGCCGCATAGTGCGGCAGGATCTGTTTCAGGTGGCCCTGCACGATCGCCCCGATCGTCTCGGCCGGGAGCGTGCCCTTGTGGAGTTCGAAGATCGCGACCAGCAGCGCGAGCTCGATATCCACTTTCTTGGGACTCACGGCCTTCATCGCCGCGAGCAGCTCGAGGGCCTTCTGTTCCGCGCGTTTGTAGTCGTTGAAGTTTTCGTCGGTCGGCGTCGCCATCCCAGCAAAAGGCCCCGGGTTGGCACGGAGCGTCAAGCACCCAATGCCGCCGCATTACACCGGGAGCGGATTCCGCTCCGTGAAGCCCGCCTGATGCCAGTACGGATACGCCCGCGGCCGCGCGCTCGCCGCATCCAGCCGGGCGATATGCTCGCGGCTCAGCATCCAGCCCACCGCGCCGAGATTCTGCCGGAGCTGCGCCTCATCGCGCGCCCCGATGATGACGTTGGCCACCGTCGGCCGCTGCAACACCCAGTTGAGCGCCACCTGCGGCACGGTCCGCCCCGTGTCCTTGGCCACGGCGTCGAGCGCATCGACCACCGTGAACAGATACTCGTCGTCCACCTGCGGCCCGTGCTCGACGGCGACGGGCGTGTTGAGCCGGCTGACCGCGGGTTTCGGCGCGCCGCGCCGGATCTTGCCGGTGAGGCGACCCCAGCCGAGCGGACTCCACACGACCGCGCCGACGCCCTGATCGCTGCCGAGCGGCATCAACTCCCACTCGTAGTCACGCCCGATGAGCGAGTAGTAGGTCTGGTTGGCGACGTAGCGCGTGAGTCCGTACTTTTCGGATACCGCCAGTGACTTCATGAGGTGCCAGCCCGAGAAGTTCGACACGCCGAGATAGCGAATCTTTCCCGCGCGCACCAGTCCGTCCAGGGTCTGCAATGTTTCCTCGACCGGTGTCGCCGCATCGAACCCGTGCAGTTGATACAGATCGATGTAGTCCGTGCCCAGCCGGCGCAGGCTGCCCTCGACGGAACGGATGAGATGATGCCGCGACGAGCCCACATCATTCGGTCCCGCGCCGAAACGAAACGTGCCCTTGGTGGAAATGATCACCTGGTCACGCCGGCCCTTGATCGCCGCGCCCAGAATTTCCTCCGCTGCGCCGTTCGAATACACATCCGCCGAATCGAACATCGTCAGGCCGGCCTCGAGCGAGAGATCGACCAGGCGCGTCGCGTGCGCGACATCACTTGATCCCCACGCGCCGAAGAACTCCCCCTTTCCACCGAACGTGCCCGTGCCCAGACTGAGCACCGGCACCTTGAAACCAGAACGACCGAGTTGACGATATTCCATGAGGATAAAAACGGCGGTCCTTAAACAGTCCCCGCCGGCGCCTCGACAATGAGGCGGAGCGAATCGAGACGCAAACGGGCCTGCGCGATTGCGGCCGTCGTCTGCTGCAACTGTTCCTCCACGAGCTGGATTTCCTCCGGTCGCACGTGATCATTGAGCGTGCGCAGATCGACCAGGCGCTGGCGTTCGGCGGTGAGGACCGCCGTGGCGCGCGTTTGCGCCGCCTCCTTGAGCGCGAGCGTACGCGCTTCGGCCCTCTGGGTCGCGACGTCGAGCGTCGTCTTCAACATCCCCACGTTGAAGCGAGGGCGCTCGAGGAAACGGTGGATGTTGCTGTCCTCGAAGTCCGCCGCGACCGACGCCGCGTCCCGGGCGTCGGTGAGATCGTTGCCGCGCAGATCGATCACGACGCGCACCGGCTGGGGCGCGAGGAACTGATCCACGTGCCACCGGGAATCCGCCACGGTCTCGAGCACGAAAACGGTTTCGAGCAGGAGATTCGGCGTGTCCGACTCGATCACGCCGAAGGCGGTCGTGCCGGATTTCGAATCCACGAGGAGATCGATGGCGTCCTGCACGAGCGAGTGATCCGCGGAGATGAAACGGATGTCCTCGCGCACGATCGCCCGCTGCCGGCTGAACGTCGCCAGCATGCCATCCTGCGGAATCGAGGGAAAGCCCTCGATGTACGCGTGGCTCGGATCGAGGAACACATCGCCCTCCTCATGCTCCTTGAGGCGAACACCGAAGTGATCCAGCAGCGCGAGCAGGAACTGGCGCAGGAAGGGATCGGCGTCGACCGCCCGCACGCGGGCAATCACCGCCTCCGCCACGTCACGATTGAAGGAGTTCAATTCCAGCAGGCGGTCCCGGCCTTTCTTCATCTTGAGCGACAGCGCCTTTCTGAACGTGACGGTTTCGTCCACCAGCGCACGTAACTGCGCCTGTCCGACGCGCGCCGCACCGCCCTGGTATGCCACCGCGAGTTCGAGCAGCCGGGCCTTGAACTCGACCTCGTAGTCACTGCCGCCGTGCAGCGAGGTTTCGAAGGCGTCCAAGCCTTCATGATACCACGCCACGACCGCCTCCTCGCTGCTGCCCTCGACGTACGGCACGTGAATCCGGATCGTTTCCGTCTGTCCGATGCGGTCGAGCCGGCCGATCCGCTGCTCGAGCAGGCCGGGATTGAGCGGCAGATCGAACAACACGAGGTGATGCGCGAACTGAAAGTTGCGGCCCTCGCTGCCGATTTCCGAGCAGATGAGCAGCTGCGCCCCGTCCGGCTCCGCAAACCACGCCGCGTTGCGATCCCGCTGCACCAGCGGCAGGCCCTCGTGAAACAGGCCGGTCTTCACGTTGATCCGCTCCTGCAGCGCCGCCTCGATGGCTGCGACCTTACGCTGGGATTTGCAGATCAGCAGGACCTTCGCCGGCCGGTGCTGCTTCAAAAAATCCGCCAACCACTCGATGCGCGGATCTTCCTTGAACGAGTAGCGGATCTCGGCGTCGTGGCCGGTTTCCTCGGCCCGGAGTTCGCGCGCCAGCCGCGCCAGCTGCGCGAGGTTGTTGTCCACCCGCAGGGGCGCCGGACAAAATTTCCGCTTGGGAAAATCCGTCATCGCCGCGCGCGTGTTGCGAAACACCACGCGTCCCGTGCCGTGCTGATCGAGCAGCGTGCGCAGGAGCGCCGCGCGCGCCCCGACGCGGCCGGCGCTCAGCGCCTGCAGATGCTCGGCCAGACGTTCGGGGTCGCGGTTGAAGATTTTTCGCAGCGTTGTCTGGTCTTTCGGCCCGAGCGGCTTCTCCTCGATGATCTTTTCCGCGACGCCGGCCACGAGTCCGAAACTTTCCGACTCCTGCTGAAACGTGTCGAAGTCGGCGTAACGATTCGGATCAAGCAGCCGCAGCCGCGCGAAATGTCCGGCCAGCCCGAGCTGCGTCGGCGTGGCGGTCAGCAACAACAGCCCGGGCGCGCGGCGCGCCAGCTCCTCCACGAGCGAGTACTCCGGACTCACGCTCTCCGGCGACCAAGCGAGATGATGCGCCTCGTCCACGACGACGACGTCCCAGCCGGCTGCCAGCGCCTCCGCACGCCGCATTTCGCTGCCGGCGAGGAAGCTCACGCTGCACAACGCGAGCTGGCTGGAGAGAAACGGATTCTGCGTCGGATCGCTCTGCTCGAGCGCGAGACAGCGCGCCTCGTCGTAGATGCTGAACCAGAGATTGAAGCGGCGCAGGAGCTCGACGAACCACTGGTGGGTCAGCGACTCCGGCACGAGAATCAGCACGCGCCGCGCCCGACCGATGGCAAGCAGCCGTTGCAGGATGAGACAGGCTTCGATCGTCTTGCCGAGACCGACTTCGTCGGCCAGCAGCACGCGGGGAATCTGCCGCGACGACACTTCCTGCAGGATGTAGAACTGGTGCGGGATGAGTTCGAGCCGGCCGCCGAGACAGCCGCGCACGTCCGACTGCCGGAATTTCGCCTGCGCCTGCAGCGCCCGATACCGCAGATCGAACACTTCGCCGGGATCCACCTGGCCCGCCATCAACCGCTCCTGTGGCAGGCTCACGCTCGTGACATCGGAAATGCCGTCCTCGCGCACCCGCTGTTTCGCGCCGACATAGGTGAGCAGTCCGTCCGCGTCCTCCACCGTCTCGATCACGAAACTCTTTCCTTCCCGGGTCGAAACCGTCTCGCCGACCCGGAACTGCACCCGCTTGAGCACGGCGGTACCGAGCGCATACAGGCGCTTCTCGCGCGTCGCGGGGAACTCGATCGCGATGCGCCGGGCGGAAGCGTCCACGCTCGCGACGAGCCCGAGACCAAGCTCGGGCTCTCTTTCACTCATGCAACGCTGACCGACGACACCAGGAGACATACCGCAAAGAGGCCGGTTGGCCGCGGTATTTCAAGCATCGCGTGCACGCGTTGGTTTTGCCGGCAAAATCACGCGGCCGTCCCCGCGCCCGCTCGCACCGAGCATCCGGGAGCGCAAGCGTCCCGGCTGCTTCGACGCTGATGCCGGCCGGAGGCCGGCGCTCCCGCAAGAATACCGCGTCAACGCCACCTACCGCGTCCACGACCGGTTCCCGACTTCGGCCAGCGGAATGCAGCCATCGTAGCGGCCGGGAACGGGATCGTAGTGGAGGACGTTTTTTCCGACCGGCTCGGACGTGAAATAGCCGAGCAGCGTGAGTTCGCGGATCTGGTGGAAGAACGTCTTCTCGCGACCCTGCGACGCCTGCGCGATCCGGCGGAGCACGGCGTCCTGCTGCGCGCCGTCGAGTTGGGGAAACGCTTTTTTCGCGGCGGCGCTGCTCGCGGCCTCCACCTCGGCGAGGCCGGCCGTGAAGACACGTTTCTCCTCCGCGGTCATGTACGCACCATACATCAGATCGATGAACGCCGGCACGCCGACATCGCGCGCGCCCGGCGTGTCGGTCTTCGGGATGATACGCTCCGCCACGGCTCCGGCCGTCTCGAACTGCGCGACGGACAGATGCACGGGCTTCGTCGCGCCGCCCGCGACCGCGGTCTGCGCCTGCAGCATGCCGGCGAGAATCGACGGTGACACGGCAACGCCCAGCAGGAGCGCCGTACGGCGCAGGGCTTCACGGCGGGTCACCAGCGACGGACTACCGGCGAAGGAATCGGAAGGGGAAGTCATGGGACGGGGTGCTCGCGGTTAAAGGTTCTGCTTCTTCAGCTCGCCGACGGCGAAATCGCAGGCGCGCGCGGTGAGCGCCATGTAGGTGAGCGACGGATTCACGCAGGAGTTGGAGGTCATGCACGCGCCGTCCGTGACAAACACGTTCGGCACCGCGTGCACCTGGTTCCACTGGTTCAACACCGAGGTCTTCGGATCACGGCCCATCCGGGCGGTGCCCATTTCGTGAATACACAGGCCCGGCGCGCTCCCGTCGTCGAACGCCGTGACATCCTTGAGACCGGAGGCCTCGAGCATCTCGACAGCGGACGCTTTCATGTCCTTGCGCATGGCGAGTTCGTTCGCCTTCCACTCGCAGTTGAACGTCACCGTCGGCTGGCCCCACTTGTCGCGCACCGCGTTGTTCAGATACAGGCGGTTTTCATGATACGGCAGGCACTCGCCCCACGAGCCGATGCCGAAGCGCCACGGGCCCGGTGCAATCAGGTCGGCCTTCAGTTTTGAGCCGAACAGGTTGAGCTCCTTGATGCCGCGGGTCCAGTCGACGCGACTCGCGCCGCCCTGGTAACCGAAGCCGCGGATGTAGTCCTTTCGCTTCGTGGCCGCGTTGAGATTGCGGAAGCGAGGAATGTAAATGCCGTTCGGCCGGTTGCCCTTGTAGTACCGGTCCGCGAATTCGTCGGACATCCCGGTGGCGCCCACCTTGAAGTGGTGATCCATCAGGTTGTGGCCGAGTTCGCCGCTGTCATTGCCCAGGCCGTTGGGGAAACGATCCGACTTCGAATTCAGCAGGATGAAGGTCGAGGCCACGGCCGACGCGCACGAGAAGATCACCTTGGCATGAAACTCGATGACCTCGTTGGTCTCCGCGTCGATCACCCGCACGCCCGTTGCCTTCCCCTTCGCCGGATCGTAGATGATTTGGTTGACGATGGAGAACGGCCGCAGCGTCAGGTTGCCCGTCGCGTATCCGGCCGGCAACGTCGCCACATTGCTGCTGAAGTAGCCGCCATACGGGCAGCCGCGGATGCAGCGATTTCGCGACTGGCAGCTCCCGCGGCCGTTGTGCGGCTGGGTGAGATTCGCGGCGCGTCCAATCGTCATCGCGCGACCGCCAAAGGCGTCGCTGATCCGCTTCTTCACCTGGAGCTCCAGGCAGTTCATCTCCATCGGCGGCAGAAACTGGCCGTCGGGCAGGTGCGGCAGATTTTCCTTCTGCCCGCTGATCCCGGCGAAGCGCTCCGCGTAATCATACCACGGCGCGATGTCCGCATAGCGAATCGGCCAGTCGACAGCCACGCCGTCCCGCGCGTTGGCCTCGAAATCCAGATCGCTGAAACGATACGACTGCCGGCCCCAGAGCAGCGAACGGCCGCCAACGTGATAGCCGCGCATCCAGTCGAACGGCTTGTCCTCCGAATACGGATTCTCGACGTCGTTCACGAACCAGTGCGCCGACGCCGGGTGCGTCGTGTAGCCGGTGCGATTCTGCTTCTGCTGCGTCTGCAGCTGCGCTTGGGACAGCTTCGTCCGGCCTTCGAACTCCCAACTCTCCGTCATCGCCGTCGGATAGTCGCCGTGCTTCACGTCGCGACCGCGCTCGAGCACGAGGGTCTTCAGCCCTTTTTCGGCGAGTTCCTTGGCCGCCCAGCCGCCGCTGATGCCTGAGCCAATCACGATGGCATCGTACGTATTCTGCCGGGTTCCTGCTCCTTGAATGGTGGCCATGGGGAAAAACGAAACGGGGTTGGGTGCGCCGCGAGGGCGGCGGTGAATCATGGAGCGGATTGCCCGGGCCGTTGCAATCCTGCGGTGCACGATATCGGGTTCATTCGCGGCATCCTCGCCCTGCGGGACAGAATCCGTGGATCGAACGGAAACTTTTTCTGGCCTAATCCCCGCATCGTTTTCACGTTTGCGCTCCCCACCGCATCGGGCCGATCGCCCGCGACTGCAACCCCTGCTGTACCGCCATGACCCATACCACCCGCGTGCTCAATACCCTGCGTACATTCCTTCGCCCCGCGCTGACCCTTGCGGCGGCTTTCACTGTCCTCGCCGCACCCGCACGGGCCGCCGACTCAGCCGGGACCGGCTCCATCTCCGGCTACGTCAGCAACGCCCTTTCGCGCAATCTGCTCGAGGGTGCGCGCGTGGAGGTGCCGCAGCTTGGTTTGTCCGCGTACACGGATACCACCGGTCGTTTCACCCTGCGTGATGTACCCGCGGGCACGCACCAGGTGACCGCCTCCTACATCGGCCTCGATCCGCTCAAGAGCGACATTGCCGTCGCGGCGGGCCAGGTCGCCACGCGGAATTTTGATCTCACGACGGCGATCTACCAGCTCGACGCCTTCAAGGTCGCCGGCGAACGCGAGGGCAATGCCGCCGCCATCACCGCCCAGCGCAACGCCACCAACCTCAAGAATGTCGTGGCCATCGATGCCTACGGCAATCTGCCCAACATGAACGCCAGCGAGCTCGCGGTGCTGCTGCCCGGCGTCGCGGGCAGCCTCAGCGATGAGGGCAACATCATCGGCTTCACCATCCGCGGCATGCCGCCGGCGATGAACTCCATCACGATCGACGGCGCCCTCATGGGCAGCCAGGGCGGCATGAATCGCGCGACCCGCATCCACACGATCACGGGCTCGATGTTCGACGCGCTCGAGCTCACGAAGGGTCACACGCCCGACAAGGAGGCCGGCTCGCTCGGCGGGACCGTCAACCTCAAGAGCCGCTCCTCGCTCAACCTGAAGGAAAAGCGCCGGGTCAGCTATAATTTTTCCGCCCGTCTCGCTCCGCCGGATACGCAGCAGATCCCGATGCGCGAGGATCACCGCATTCATCCCCTGTTGAACGTCGCCTACCAGGAAGTCTTCAGCGTCCTCGGCGGCGAGCGCAACCTGGGCGTCGCGCTCAACCTGTTCTACAGCGAGCAGGCGATCGGCTTCTTCAGCACGACGCGCGACTTCCAGAATGTCGCCACCACGCCGGCGTACGTCTGGGATTACCGCACCCAGGACAATTACAACAACCGCAAGCAATCGAGCGTGAACGCGAAGTTCGACTACCAGCTTTCGCCGAACACGAAGATCTCGCTGAACCTGATCTACAACGACGCGTTCGAGCGCTTCCGGCTGCGCTATCTTTTCCGCGCGTTCACCGGCAACCAGAACACGGTGCCCAACGCGGCCTCGGGCGTCGTTCCGGGTTTCACCGATCGCGTCACCCAGGTGCGGCCCATTGCCGCCTCGACGATCGATATCACCTCGCAGATGTCCCACTTCCTGCACCGCCAGCGCCACGCGGACATCGGCGCCGAACAGCGCTTCGGCCCGCTTGAACTCGACTACAATGCAGTGGTCAGCCTCGACCACATCAATGGCGGCGGCGGCGACGGCGGCGTGCTGGTCAACCGCGCGACCGGTATCGGCTGGATTCTCGATCGCCGCCAATCCGATCTCTACCCGCAGTTCATCCAATCCGGCGGTCCGGACATCAGCAATCCGGCGAGCTACCGCCCGAACAGCCTTAACTTCGCGGATTCCCATACGATTCACGAGATCCGCGAGATTCGCGGCAACGCGCGCTATAAGCTGCCGACGTCGTTCTCGCTCTTTGCCAAGACCGGCTTCCGCCTGCGCGAGGAGAAGGCGGGCGACGACAACAAGGATCGGCGCTACACCTTCACCGGCACCAATTCGTCGCAGCTGCCCACCGATCCGACGATCAAGACCTTTGGCGATCACAAGACCGGCCTGAACATTCCCGCGTGGAACGCCAACGCGATCAGCCGGGCCCGCACGCCGGTCGATCCCACGCTCTGGAGCGAGGACCGCTACTTCGCGGAATCATCAAAGTACATCGGCACGCGTGAGGTGACGGAGACCGTGACCGCCGGCTACGTGATGGCCCAGGGCACCGTGGGCCGCACGGGCTTTCTCGGCGGTGTCCGCGTCGAGAAAACCGAGGACGACAGCTGGGGCTGGGTGCGTTCCCGCGTCGGCAGCACCGCGGCCCAACAGGTCGCCGATCCCGTCGGTTCCGCGCAACGTGACTACGCCAACACGCGTCGCGAGATTTCCGGCAACTACACGAAGGCGTTCCCGAGTCTCCATCTCACGCACGACCTTCAGCCCAATCTCAAAGCACGGCTGAGCTGGTCGAACAGTTTTGGCCGCCCGCCGCTGAGCAATTTACTTCCGAACGAAACCGTGAACGAAACGGCGCAGACGCTTACGATCAACAATCCGAGTCTGAAGCCGCAGACGGCCGAGAGCTGGGACGCCTCGCTGGAATACTATTTCGAACCCGTCGGCAGCCTCTCGGTCGCGTGGTTTCACAAGACGATCAAGGACTACTTCGTGAACGGCGTGATCGGGGGCACGGTTGGCAGCGGCGCCGACAACGGCTACAACGGCGAGTACAGCGGGTTCACGATCCTCACCCGCGAGAATCTCGGCACCGCCATCGTGCAGGGCTGGGAGTTCAGCTACCAACAGCAGTTCACGTTTCTGCCCGGCCTGCTCAAGGGATTCGGCGTCTCGGTCAACTACACGCTGCTCGAGACCCGCGGCAATTTCGGCGGCACGGATATCCGCCGCACCGGCGAAGTTCCGGGCTTCGTGCCACGCACGGCGAACGTGAGTCTCAGCTGGCGCCACGGCGGATTCGGCACGCGCATCGTCGCCAATCGCACCGGCGAATACATCAACGCCTTCACCGCCACGGGCTCGGGTCGCAACCAGTACACCGTGGCCCGCACGATCGTGAACGTTGGCGTCGCTTACCAATACCGTCCGTGGCTCTCGTTCTCGATGGACGTCGGCAACATCTTCAACGAACCGCAGGTGTTTTACCGCGGTATCGCCGACCAAATCTCCGAAGTCCGGATCCCGGGCACCTCGGTGACCTTCGGTGTCAGCGGCCGGTTCTAGCACCACGCCGCGACGCCCCTGCAATCACCCGGATCGCCCGCCCGGTTTGTCGCCTATTGGATGACAAACCGGGCGGCTGGTTTTCGCGGAGAATGCGGCGTGGGCGCACGCGCGGTTCGCCGCCATCGGGCTCGCGCGGAGTGAGATTACGCTGCGCGAGCTGGGACGGCGCGAGGGTGCGTGAGTTGGTGCCCGCCAACTCCAGTCTTGCCCGGGCGCTCGCGCGTGGCTCCTTCGCAGTATGAACGCAGTGCCCGCCGCCCCCGCCGTCTCGAACGGCCGTAGTGTCACTCCGGAGACGCTCGTCGTCGCGCCCGCGGTGCTGGGCCTTCCGCTCGCCGAGCCGTGGCGGCGTTTCAGCGGCATGGTGGTCGATCTCCTCGCGGTCGCGCTGCTCTCGCTGCTGTCCGGTCCCTGGCTGGGATTGGGCACAGGCGCGCTGTTGATCGTCCTCTTCGGCAGTGCAGCGTCGGCCCCGTTTGCATTGAAGATCGTCCGCACCGTCTGTCGTCTGCTCGGCGCGGTCCTCGTCGTCCTCTCGATTTTTGCCCTTGGGCATTTCACGCTGCTCCGCACCGATGAATTGAAGCTCGACGCCTTCACGGGCCGCCCACCAAGCGCGGCGATGACGAAGTCGGTCATGGTGGGATTGGACGCCGGTCCGGCTGAACTGCGCAGCGCCACGGATCAACTGCAGCGTCAGGTGGAGGAACTGAAGGCCGAGAACAAGGAGCTTCAAGCCGCGGGCCGTTCCTGGGTCGCGCAGGCCCGCTCGTTTGCCAACACCCTCGGCGTTACCTTCGGTTGGTCGGGCGTCTACTTCACGCTTTGCGCCGGGGCCTGCGGCGGCCGCACGCTGGGCAAGCTGCTGGTGCGATCCCGCGCGGTGAAGACGAACGGCACGCCCTTCACCTTCTTCGACGCCTTCGTCCGCAACGGGGGCTACGTCGCCGGTGTCGCGATGGGCCTCACCGGCTTCCTGAAACTCCTCTGGGAACCGAACCGCCAGGCCGTGGAAGATCGGATCGCGGGCACGGTGGTGGTGAAGGTGGGGTGACGCCGCCGCGGCGGGAGAGAGTTGAGGGTTGAGAGCTGAGAGTTGAGAGTAAAACAGGGTGCATTCAGGACATCCTAGCGACGTGTTCGATCGCTCAACACTCACCCCTCAACTCTCAACTCAACCGGTCTGCTCCTCGTAACGATTTTCGTTACTTCCCCTCCTTCGCCCACTGTTTCATCAGCGCGATGTTCTTTTCCGTGGCCGTCTCGGTCTTCCCCTTGTTCGCCCGACCGCCGACATAGATGTCCATGTCGCTGTCGTACATCTTCTCGGACTCGGGCCCGCGGTCCTGGGTCTCGGCCATCCAGCGATCGAGCCGCGCACGCAGCGTTTCCAAATTCGCCCGGTGCGCGGGATCGCCGGCGAGATTCTTCACCTGCCAGCGATCGGTGGTCCACTCGTACAGCTCCTCGACCGGACGCGTCGGACTGAACAGCAGCGACTCCGGGAGCGGGTCCAGTTTGCCCGCGTCATGCAGTGAACGGATCGCCTGCACGATCGTCTTGCCGTCCTTGTAGGCGTTGGGCTGGAGATGCGGCCGCTGCGGGTGAAAATTGCGGATGTAGAGAAAGCGATCCGAACGCACGCTGCGGATCCGCTCCACGGTTTCATCGCAGCGATCGCGCGCCGCGAAGACGTGCGTGCGTGGCGTGTAGCCGGTGCCGAAGACATCCTTCGCCTGCATCGTCGCGGGGACCGGAATTCCGGCCGCCGCCAGCGAGACGGGCGTCAGATCGATGAGCTCGATCAGATCGTCACGGACTTTCCCGCGCGGAACTCCCGGGCCGCGCACGATGAACGGCACGTGCGTGCCCTCGTCATAGAGAAACTGCTTGCCGCGCGCGTGGCTGATGCCGTGGTCCGTCGCGAAGATCACGAGCGTCTGCTCCAGCACGCCTTCCTTTTCGAGCCGCGCGATGACGTCACCCACGTGCTGGTCGGTGAAGCGCACCGCGTCGAGATACGCCGCCCAATCGCGCAACAGCACGGGATCGCGCGGGTAGTACGGCGGCAGCACGACTTTCTCCGGATCGGTGGCCGAGCCCAACTCCGCCCGGGCGCGGGCCGCGAGTTGCTGCGCATTCGCATCGGTGCCGCCGCGCAGCTTTCCGCCGGCCAGCTGCACCTGCATGAAAAACGGCTGTCCCGGCGATCGCCCCTTCCAGTCGTTGCTGTCGTACATCGCGGCGTCCCACTCAAAGTTGTAATCGGTCTTGCCGAGACCGGCGCCCGCCCTCGCCTTGCCCTTGGCCTTCCCCGCGCGGCCTGTATCCGGCAAACCACTCCCGATGCAGGTGTAATATCCGGCGCGCTGAAACCGCAGCGGCACGGGCTCCACTCCGGCCGGCAGCGTGATCTTCTCCGAACCGCGACCGCTGCGGTGATGATGCGCGCCAATGCTGGTTTGATACATGCCGGTGATGAAGCCCGACCGGCACGGTGAACACACCGGCGCGGTCGTGAACGCCCGGCTGAAACGCGTGCCCTCGCGGGCGAGCCGATCGATATGGGGCGTGGCAATCGCAGTTTCCCCATAGCAGCCGAGGTTCGCCGACATGTCGTCGACGATGAACCAGAGGACATTGGGGCGGGCCGTGGCAGCGAAGCCGCCGACAACGACGAGGCAGAGCGTCGAGAACGTGAGGACAAAGGCGCGGAGCATGGCGGTGGGAGGGAATGCAGGCGGGGTTACGGAGCGCTGACACCGTGGTTGCGGGCGTGTTGCCGGTCAAGTTGCGCTCGATCCCATGTCACGGCACGCGCCCCCGCACCGCCGCGCGCGTAACGCCGGATCAAAGCCGCCGCAGCCGCACGGAGCGAATCGCCGCGCGGGTCTGAAACGCCGCGAGGCCAAGCGGCAGCGATTTTTGAATATCACCGGGACGCAAACTCAGCGTCCGCCCCTTCGTCGCGAGATCGATCACCCGGGCGTCATCAATCCACGCCTCGATCCGCTCGTCCGTCACCCGCACGCGGATACGGTACCAGCGCCCGTCCTCGAACTCCATCTCACGACTCGTTTCGTTCTGCGACGCATCCAACCGATCGACATTCGACAGCCCCACGACATTCCCGGCCCAGCCGCCCACCACCAGCGTGCAAGCTGCCCGCGCCACCGGAAAGGTCAGGCCGCAGAAGAAGTCGGCGCCCGAGACGCGCATCGCCTCGAGACTGAGTTCGTAGTTCATCCGCGGTAGCGCACCGCCGTTGGTCCACGTCACCCCGGAGAGCGTCGTGCCCGGCTCCAGAATAATCGCGCCCGGTCCGGCGCGAAACGGCTGCTCCACCCGCACTGCGCCCTCGCCTTCAAACCCGGACTGGTGCCAGCCGGCGAGCGTGCGACCATCGAACAAGTCCTGCCAGGTCGCGGCCGTCGCTTTCGCAGCCGCCGGTGCAGCCTGCGCATCGAGCGCGACGGATGACGCCAGCGCCGCGAGCGCAAATCCAAGGCTGACGGAACGCTGCGTCTTCATGGCTCCATCGCAGCCGATTCCTAGATCCGCAGAAACAGTTTTCTCCGGTACATCCAGAACAGCAGGAGCCACATGATCCCGAGCGCGGCGGCGCCGTGCAGGAAAGGCTGATACGCCGGGCCCAGCGCTTGAAACGGCGCCAGCCCCAGATGCGTGGTGAGCGCGGTGAGAATGAAATCCTGGAACAGGTGCGCGATGAGATAGGCCGCGATGGAATTGACGCCGATGACGACGAGCGGAAACGCCCAGCTCCGTGCTTTCAAGTGGTCGACCACGCCGTAGAAGAACGCCAGCAACAGGCAGCACCAGCCGCCGCTGAACAGCACCCACGAGGGCGTCCAGATGCGTTTCACCACCGGGACCACGCCGAGCGCGCCCAGCAGCGCACCGACGCCCAGGCCGATCACGCCGGCGATCACGAGCCAGCGCAGCTTCGCTTGCGGGGAGCGTCCGCTGCGCAGCACGCCTCCGGCAATCAACCCGAGAATCATGGTGCCGAGCGTGGGAATGAAACTGAGCGTCACGTAACCGCCGCGGTTCGCGAGGAACGGCTTCTCGCGGCTGAAGAGATTCATGAACCAGGTGTCGAAGGACCACGCGGCGTTGCTGTTCTTCTGCCAGTGCGCCGCGAATCCGTTCAGCCCGTTGGTATCCAGCCAGGTCTTGGTGACGCCGACCTTGGCATAGTCGAAGTCGGCTCCCGGTACCGGATGCAGCGCGAACAAGGCCCAGTACCCAACGAGGATCACGCCGAGGGCGATCCACTGATCGCGGAGCGGGCGCAGCCCCAGCGCGAAGAGAAACGCGTAGCCCAGTCCGATCTGCGTGAGCGTGTCCTCAAACGTCCAGTTTGTGCTGGCAGCGTGGGTCGAGCGCAGAAACACGCCCAGCAGGATCAACACGATCGCCCGCCACAGCGCATGGCCGAGCATCGCGCCGTTGGACTGACCGCGCGCGATGCGGCTCGCCACGGAGAACGGCAGCGCGACGCCGACGAGAAATGAAAACGACGGTTGGATCAGGTCGTGCAGCGAGCAACCGATCCAGTCGACGTGGCTCTGATGCCAGGAAAGGAATTTCCAGACACCGCTCTCCGGCAGCGCGCGCGCGACGCGGGAAATCCGCAGCACTTCCGCCATCATCAGAAACATCACGAAACCGCGGTAGGCATCGAGCGAGGTGAGCCGCGTCACCGCGCCGGATTCGGGCGCAGGATGCGGGGCAGGCACGGCGGCGGCGGCGGTGGTGGAGTCGTTGCGGGCGGACGTGTTCATGGTTTCGGAGCAGATCGCCGCAGGGTTTCCTTCGCGCGCAGCAGCATCCGGAGCGGATGCAGTTCCTCGTCGAGCGTCAGGGGCAGCGCCGCGCCAGTGACGAGGTGCGCCGCCACCCGATCAAAATAATCCTGCGCCGCGGGCGTCGGTTCCAGCGGCTCGACGATCCCGGCAGACGTCACGAGCCGGGTCCGCGCGCCACCGTCGACCGATTCGATAAACCCCTTCGTGCCGAAGATTCGCAACGTCTCGTTGCCATGTGGCAACGGCGTGCCGGCCGGGTTCAGGTAGTTCATCACAATCGTCGCGAGGCCGCCGTTCTCCAGGCGGATTTGCGCGACGCCGGCAATCTTGCCCTCGCCCGCCTCCTTCGCCGGCTTGCCCGTGGTCGTTTCCCAGCCTTCGATGGAGGCGATGCGCACGCCGCCGGCGTGTTCGATCATGCGCGCGGCGTGAATGCCGACCTGCAAAAACATGCCGCCGTCGATCGCCTCGTCCTGCGGCCGCGTCGCGCCGTAGCGGTAGGACTTCTGCACGAGAATCTGAATCACTTCGCCCACCGCGCCCTCGCTCACCCGCCGCCGCATCGCCGCGTAGGGCTGGACGAACACCGTGCCCGCCATCTCGTGAAACTGTTTTCCCGTCCGCTTCGCCACCGCCAGAATCTGATCGAGCTCCGCCTCAGTCAGCGCCGACGGCTTTTCCGCGTAGACATGCTTGCCGGCTTCGAGGCAGCGGATCGCATCGCGCGCCTGATCGGCGCGGCGCGGTGAACAGAGCGACACCAACCCCACTGCCGGATCGGCGAGCACCTCGTCGAGCGACGCGTAGCGCTTGACCTCCGGCGGCAGATTGGTCGCGCGCACTCCTGCCACACCGACCAGCCGCGCATGGGCGTGGGTCGCCAGTGTGTCGGGCCGGAGCTGGTGTCCGTTCGATCCATATAACGCGACGCCCAGCTTCTCCGCCGCGCCCGCCGCCACGGGCAACAGCGTCACCGCGACGCAGAGCAGGCCGACCCCAAACGATCCCGGACGAAACCATGCGCGCATGAGGGCAGATCAGACGGGTTGCTTGAGCGTGAGGTCGACGGGCTTGTTCTTGCGCCACGAACCACCGGTGAAATCGGGAATGTCGACCGAGTTGGAGCGATTCGCGACCGACACTTCGGACAGGAGCCCGACGGACGTCCACGACGCCGCATCGTAGACATCCATGTCGAGCGGCAGACCGTGACGCAGCTGGCTGATGAGCCGCCAGTCCATGAGAAAATCCATGCCGCCGTGGCCGCCGACCTTGCGGGCCGTCGCACCCACCTGTTTCACGAGGTCAAAGGTGTACTTCTCCTCGAGTTTCTTCATTTCCGCGTCCGAGAGCCAATTCTCATGACCGGTGGCAATGCGCGCCGGCGACGGCCATTTCTGTGCCGTGGCCTTCGTGCCCACGACCGTGTGAATGCGCGAGTACGGCCGGGTGCTCGTGACGTCGTGCTGCACCATGATGGTCTTGCCGAGCTCGGTGCGCACGGTCGTGGTGTTCATGTTGCCGCGGTAGTGCTTGCCCGCATACGGCGAGTAGAATGGGTCCGTGGCGGCGAGTTCCTCCGCCTTCCGGCCCATCTGAAAGTCGTTGCTCTGGACCGAGACGAGATAGTCCATCCGATCGCCGCGGTTGATATTCATGATCTGCGCGATCGGACCGAGGCCGTGCATCGGGTAGAGATTGCCGTTGCGCGCGGCGTTCTGCTTCAGGCGCCACATGTCATGGTAGCCCTTCTTGCTGAAATTCAGCTCCATCAGGTTGTGCAGGTACGCGCCCTCACCGTGCACGACCTCGCCGAAGAAACCCTGCTGCGCGAGATTAAGCGTCAACAGCTCGAAGAAATCGTAGCAGCAGTTCTCGAGCATCATGTAATGCTTCTTGGTCCGCTCCGCTGTTTCCACGAGCTGCCAGCACTCGTCGATTGTCACCGCGGCGGGAATCTCGCTGACCGCGTGCTTGCCGTGCTCCATCGCGTACACGGAGATCGGCGCGTGCAGGTGCCAGGGCGTGCAGTTGTAAATCAGATCGATGTCGTCGCGGCCGCAGACCTCCTTCCACGCCTCCGCGGTTCCCGAGTAGGTGACCGGCTTGTGATTCGTGCGCTCGAGCGCCTTCAATCCGGCCGCGATGCGTTCCGGCCGCAGATCGCAGAGCGCCGTGATCTCGACGCCCTCGATGGCGCGCAACCGCGGCAGTGCGCCGGAGCCACGCGACCCGACGCCAATGAGGCCGACCCGCACCTTCTCCAGTTTCGGCGCGCCGTACCCGCACATGTTGAACTGCTGGCGCCGCGTCCCGCCGCCTGACTTCGCGGCCACCGGCGTCGCCGCCATCGCCGGCGGCGTCGTGCCGAGAAAGCCTGCCGCCATCAGTCCTGTGCCAGCCAATCCGGTTCTGGCTAAAAATTCCCGGCGCGTTGAATTCATGAGCAATGGGTGGTTCCTGGGGTGGTTGATCCCGTCCGAAGACTACCTCGCGACGTCACGCCGGAGGGCGCGACGAATCGGGGCGGGATCGGCGGGGGCATCGGCCCGAGCAAAGGGCGAAAGGCGGGCAGTGCAACGATGGATCGTCATCGCCGGATCTCCGGCCGTGGCGACGGACCGGCCCACTGGAAAACCGCCCGCGCTTCCAGGCCTCACCAACGTTTCATCCACGTTTCCCAGCCTGGGCCGTGCTCGCCGCCGAGTCGGGCGAGCCGCGGGGAACGACGCCCGATCGCCTCCATCAGGTCGGCGATCACATCGCCGATGTAGCCGAGCGCGCGGCGGTAGTGAGCCTTCTCGGCCAGTTCGACCATCTGGTCGTAGCTCAAACCCACGCTGCGCCGCAGCTCCGGATTGCAGTCAGGGCGTCCATCCGGTCCGGATACGAGCTCCATGGCCTTGAGCTCGTCGCGCGCGTGCGGCCCGCACCAACGCCGGTTTTCCGCGAGCACGGCGGCGAGCAGCGGAGCCTCTGCCGGCGCCCACAATTCCGGAAACGCCGCCGCCAGCCGGCCGCGTTTCTCCCCCACGCGCATGTAGTGCGACTGCACCGGCTCGACCGGAGTCGCCGCCAGATCCGCCAGCAGCGCCGGCCAGTTGAGTTTGAACTCCTTGATCCCGATCTCGTGAAACGAAACAAGATCCTGAATCGGCCGGTTGCGCGGCGTGTATTTGCCGTCGAGGAGATGCAGCTCGAGGCCGGCGCGCTGCGACTTGATCAGGCTGTCGCTCACGACGTGCACCATCCAGCCGAGCACGTACGCGATCGCGCGCTCGCTCGGGCCGTGGAACTCCAGCGTGTCCTCCAGCACCGCCGCGCAATACTCGTCCAACCGCTCCCACGGCACAGCATTCGCGCGTTCGGCGCGCGGCCAACCGAACACAACGTGCGATCGACCGTAGAAGCGCTCGTGGATCTCCATCGGCCGGTATTCGCGTCCGCCATGCTTCAACGTCCACGGCCGGACCGCACCGCCGGTGATCGGACTTTTTCCCAGCGGCACCGTGCCGAAACCCACCTCGCGGCCGGTGTCCACGCACACCGCCTCCGGCATCACTTGAATGTCGCTGCCGAGATACGCACCAGCGAGAAAGCTCGGGAAATTCCGCGTCGCGATCGCCGCGAGGCCGAGGTGCCGGTGCGACGCCGCCTTCGCGCCGAGCACCGCGTACAACGTGTGGCCAACGATGCCGCTCATTTGGCCGGAAGGGGCGCCTTCGGCGGCTCGGGCCACGGCTCCGACTCGCGTTGCACCGTGGTCGTCACGGTCTCGCCGTCGGACACCACCTGCACATTACCATGCCACGCGGTCACGAACACCTTCGCGCCGAGCGCGCCAAACACCTTGGTCGCATGCGTGCCGGGCGAACGCGGATACGGCGTCGTGGCGTTGGCCGGGTAGTCACCGAGCGCCGACGCGACGACGACCTGCGGCATCACCATTTTCGGAAAATTGGTTCCCGGGTTGAAGCCGTGATGCGGCGCCGTCAGCACCGTGGTCTTCAGGCGATCGGGCGTCACGGTGGCTTTCAAGTGCTGCTCGAACGAACCGCCGTAGCAATCGCCGGGAAACAAAAACACATTCTTCCCGTGCTGCACGCGCAGGACGATCGAGTTCTGGTTGAGCAGTCCGTGCTCGGAAATCTTCTTCGGATCCGCCGCGGTGCCGAGAAACTCCGCGGGCGGCGACAGTACCTCGACGATCAACGCCGGATCCCACTCGAGTCGCGCGCCCGCCACGACGGCCCGATAGGCGCCGGCGCGGGTTTCCACGGTGGCCTGCAACGCGGCCCGCTCCGCGGCCTGGCGCTGTTGCAGCAAATAAACACCGCCGCGCTGGTCGGCGACGGTGCGCAGCTGCTTGTAGGCGTCGGTCTGGCCCCGCCCTTCGTACCCGTTGTCCACGAATTCGCGGACCTTCCAGTTCTCCAGCAGCCAGCCCGCACCACCATAATGATCGCCGTGCGGGTGGCTGATCGTGATGCCGGCGATTTCCTTGTGCCTATGCGCGGTGAGAAACGGCGCAATCGTGTCGCGTCCTGCATTGTAATTCTCGGTCCCGCTTTGCTTCGTGCCACCGGTGTCGATGAGAAACACCTTGCCGCCCGGCGTCTCCACCACGACCGCGAGCCCGTGGGCCGCCATGTCGAGCCAGGTGACCGTCAGTTTCCCCTGGGCCGCATCGACACCGGAGCTGCAGATGAGCACTCCCAATAGCGCGACGAGGGCCGCTCCATAGTGGCGCCACGTCGGCATCACGCACGAAGCGGGACGACGCACGCGTTCAGGTTGATTCTTGTTCAAGGCGGGAGCGGAGTTCAAAAGGTCGATTTGAGACCGAGGGTCCAGAGCGAGTCGAAATCGGAGCGCTGACGAAAGCGAGCGTGGGCCGGCGTCTGCGCGTTGGCGATTTCCAAGTCCTGCGGCGCGTTCGTCAGGTTGCGGACGCTCAGGAACAGGCCGATGTGCTTGTGGATCTGATACTCGCCGCTGACATCCAGCGTCAGCAGGCTCGCGCCCCAGTTGAACGTGTCACTGGCAATCCCGCGCCCCGCCGCCACGGCTGCCTGCCGGGCCCGGGACCGGTAGTTCCAGTTCATCCGCAGCGTGTACTTCGGACGCGCCAGGCTGACGCCCCAACTGCTGCTGCGCGGCACATAGCCGGCAAACTCCGCGGCCGCGTCTCCGGTGGCGCGCTGGAAACTGGCGTTGGCAAACACCTGCACGCCGCGCGCCCACGGCGGCAGGAACGTGAGCGCCTGCTTGTAGTTGAAATCGTAACCCTCCATGCGGACCGTGCTGTCGAGATTGAACTGGGTCGCGACGTCGTAGGCGTCGTACACCGCCGGATCGAGCGCGTACACCGCCAGGAACTCCGGCGAGGCGTTGAACACCGTGCTGCCGAAAAAGTTTTCGAAATCGCGGCGAAACGCGCCGACGGAAAACAAGCCGACGCCCTCGAAATAATACTCGAGTGACACCTTCGTCGTCTTCGCCGACCACGCCTTGATCGCGGCGTTGTTGACGGTGATGCGATTGCTCGCACTCGGCAGCCGATCGACATCCGGCAGCGTCAGGCCGCCGGCGTACTGGTTGAAATTGGGCCGGCCGACCGAAAGGTAGTACGCCGCACGCGCAATGAGGTTCTCCCGCACGTTGTAGCTCGCGTTCAGATTCGGGAAGTAGCGGAGATATTCCTTCTCCGCGCGCATCCCGCGTTCAATCCGGGTCAACCGCGAGATTCCCAGCGGGTCGGTGGTGATGGGCAGCGGCTGGCCGTTGGCCCCGAGGATCGGACGGCCCGCGTTGTCGCGCTGGACGTTGCGGGTCGGGTCGGTCAGCGGTCCCTCGGCGGTGAGATTCGTCTGCTCGACCCGCAGTCCGCCGACCAGCTTCAAGCGGCGCTCGAGGAAACTCACGTCACCGCGCAGGTAGGCCGACGAGATGACCTCATCCGCGAGCTTCGAGTTGTTGACGTGATTCTGGTACGCCGTGTTTTCGTTGATGGTGAAGTAGCGGGGATTCGACTGGTAAAGCGCCCAGAGCTCCCGATCGCTGGCCCACTGGATCCGGGGAAACCCGTAGCCCGGCGTGCGCGTGGAAAACACCTCGTCGAGCACGACTCCGGCGCCGTCGTCACTGCCACCCGTCGGCGTCGTCGTGGCCAGGCCATCGGCGCCGACAAACGTGTACGGGATCGTCGTCTCGCGGTGATCGCGGATGGACTGACGCACATCGAGTCCACCCTTCAGGGTCACAGGCACGCGCCACAGAAAATCCCGCCGCGCGCTGGCGTAGGCGCTGCGCTGCACGTCCAGCGTGCGGTGATATTTGCCGGTTGTGGTTGCGAGCGCGTAGCTCGAAAGGCTGAACGGGTCGACCGGCGCGCCCGTGACGCCGTCGGTGACGGTGATGACGTTCGGGCGCAGCATCGTGATGTCGTCAAACGACACTGTGACGCCCGTGCGGCGTGCGATCGTGTTGTTGAAATTTCCGTTGGAAATATCGTGGAAATGCGTCCGCGACCTCGAGGTGCCCGCGCCCGCTTCGAGTTTCCAGATCGGTCCCTCGTGCTGAAACACCAGCGTCGGCATGTACGAGATACTGTCGCGTTCGCGCGAGACGTTCGTGAGCCGGATCTCGCCCTGCCCCGGAAACCCGCGCGTGAACGTGGGGCTGAAGTCGCCCGGGTTCACCCGGTTGATGAGGTACGAGAGCGAATGGTTGCTGGTGTGCTGCCCGAAACTGACCGCCTGGATGGAAAACGACACCCGGCCGTGCGCGCCGAGCTTGTAGTCCAGCGTCGCGCCGATCGACGAGCGCGTCGATTCTTTCGGGAAGTCGCGCACGTTGTATTCGGTCAGGTACGGCTTGTCCGGCGTCGTATCCGGCAAGGTCGTACCGTTGGTGGCGTTCAGCGTGCCGCGCCACGCGGTCGTCGCGATCGCCGCAGGCTGATATTGTACCGATGTTCCGCCCGACACGGTGAAGCCGAACCGCTTGTTCACCGGCATGAGATACGAGAAATCAAAACCCGGATGCACCTTGCGGGTGCGTTCACGCGAGGCAATCGGTCCCGGGCCCGGCGTCTTCTCAAAGTCCACGGCGTCGCCACGAATCAACAGGTACGCGCTGACGTTCAGGCTCGGCTTGGCCCGCTCGAAGGCGGCGCGCGCAACCATGTTGACGGACCCGGCGAGCGCCATCCCCGGCGATTCCGGCGTGGGCGAATGCAGCACCTCGACGCGCGACAGGTTGTTGGTCGAGGCGAAGACCAGCTCGACGTTGCGGTTCGTGTTGCCCTGCGCGCTGGCGAGATTGAAGCCGTTAACGGTCACCGGCACGTAGTCGGTCGACACGCCGTTGATCGAAAACGTGCGGGCGTCCCCCGCGATGTAGCCAATCGTGATGCCGGGAAGATACTTCAACACCTCGCCGACGTCGCCATCGACGACCGGCCCGAACTCGTCCGCGGCGACCACATTTTTGATGTTTGCCGCGAACCGCTGCTCGTTGATCGCGATGGCGGAGGCGTCCATCTGTTTCGACGCCGAGACGACGTAATCGTCGAGTTTCACGGTCGCATCGCCGGTGGCGCCGCTGCGACCCGGCGCACTGAGCTCGAAATCCTGCCGGACCGTCTGCCCCGGCGCGACCGTGATCCGCGCCGTTTGCTGCGCCAGGCCGGTAAAGAAGACCGTCACGGTCACCGTCCCATCGGGCACGCCGGTCACGCGATAGCTGCCATCGGAAGCAGTCAGCGTCTCGAGTGCTGTCCCGGTGACGCTCACGCGGGCCTTCTCGAGGTACTCTGCTTTCGCCGGGTAAAAGACGCGTCCTTCGATGGTGCCGGCGGCAGAGGCCAGCGCGACGATAGCGCAGCAGGCGGCAAACGCGGCACCGAGGCGCACGCGGCGGGAGGTCGATGTGGGAGAGAGAGGAAGCGAGTCCATGGGGTCAAGGTGCTTGGGCTGGGCGCGACGGTTTCGTTCAACACCGCCGCGAACCGGCGCACGGGCAAGCATCACCGCGAGCCGTCGCAGAAACGTCACGCGTTCACGGCTGGCGCGCGGTGGTCACTTGGATTTTCTTGCCGTCAGAGACGGCGGTGATGTCGCCGTGCACCCAAGTCGCGTACACCGCGGAGCCGACGCCCTGGAAGGCGCCCTGCGTCAGTTCATACGGCCGAATCAGCGACGGCTGGTACTGGGCCAGGCTCGCCACCAGCACGATCTTCGGCCGGGTCAGTTCCGCCATGGCGGCGTTCGAGTTCAGTCCGTGATGCGGGGCCACCAGCAGATCGCATTTCAATGTCGCGGGATCGATCACCGTCGCCGTCGAGGTCAGTCCGTGATTGTCGCCGGGAAACAGGAAGACATTCGCCCCATGCTGCAGCCGCAGGACAACCGAGTTCGCGTTGTACAACTGATCGTCCTTCTTGGTCGGGTCGGGCCGATGAAGCCCGGCGGGCGGCCATAGGATCTCCGCGTCGAGGCCGGCATCGAGCGCGAGACGCGAGCCCGTTTTGACGATCGTCGACCTGCCGCCGCCGGCGACATAGCGCGCACGCAGCTTGCGATAGGTCTCAAGCTCGCTGCCGCCGATCTCCGCGTAGCCGCCATCGACGAGTTCGCGGATCGGAATGTTATCCACGAGGTACGCGAGGCCGCCGCGGTGATCGTTATGCGGATGACTGATGATGACGCCGTCGAGCGCGCTCACGCCGGCCCGCTTGAGGAGAGGCAGAATCACGTCGCGCGCGCCGTAGTACGGCCCCTTTTCGCCGGGTCCGGTATCCACGAGCCAGGTTTTCCCGGTCGGCGTCTTCAGCACCACGGCGAGACCGTGGAGTTGAAAGTCGAGCACGGTGACCGTGAGCGTGCCCTGCGCCTGCAGTCCGGTGACGACACCGGCGAAGACAGAGAAGCGGAGCAGCGTGACGAGGATATGGTGCAGCTTCATGCGAGGTGAGTCAGGGAGAGAAACGCGGGACGATTTGATTCCGCCGTCGTCGTTACAACGTGCCCTTCACGCCGAATGACCACTGGGAGCCGTAATCCTGGCGGCGGAAGAAGCGCGCGTAGTCCGGCGTGCTGGGGCCGTAGATCTTGTCGTCCTCGGAGGCGGCGCCGACGTTGCGCAGAGCGAAAAACAGTCCGAACCGCCGGGTGAGCTGATACTCGCCGCTGATGTCGACGTAGAGGCGTTTGGAACGATAATTGTAAGTGCCCGGCTCGATGCTGCGACCGGCCGCAACCGGCGCCCGGCGCTGGATACCGCGGTAGTTCCAGTTCGCGCGGAGATTGTACTTGGACCGGGTGAGGCTGACGCCCCAATTGAAATTCTTCGGGATCAGATCGGGAAAGAAGTCCGTGCCGACGGCGCGCAGCAGCGTGACATTCCCGAAGACCTGCACGCCGCGCGCCCAGTGCGGCAGAAACGTGAGCGCCTGCTTGTAGTCGAGCTCCATGCCGTCCATCCGCACGGTGTCGGGCAGATTGTACTGGGTGAACACCTCGTAGCCGCCGTAGCTGTCCGCATCGAGATCGTAGTAGGCCAGAAACTCGGGCGTCGGTTGAAACGAGGTGGTGCCGAAGAAATTCGTGAAGTTGCGCCGGAACGCTCCAAGCGAGATCTGACCGACGCGCTCGAAGTAATACTCGAGCCGCACGCGCACGGTCTCGGCGCTCCACGCGTTGATGCCGACGTTGTTGACCTGAATCCGGTTCGTGGAACTCGGCAGCGCCGAGAGGTTGGGCAGCGTGATGCCGCCGGCGTACTGGTTGTAGTCGGGGCGGCCGACGGAGGTGAAGAACGAGGCGCGCGCGATCAGGTTTTCCGCGACGTTGTAATTCACGTTCAGGTTCGGGAAATACCGCAGGTACTCCTTCTTCGCCTGCATGCCGCGCGGGATGAGCGTGAGCCGGGAGACGCCGAGCGCATCGGTCGTCGGCACGATCAGGATCGGCGTGCCGTTCGCCGCGCGCAGGATGTTGCCCGCGGCATCGCGCTGAAAATTCGCCGTCGGATCGGCGAGCGGGCCCGCGGCGTCGATGTTGGTCTGCTCGGCGCGCACGCCGCCGATGAGCTTGAGCCGTCCCTGCAGCAGCGCGACGTCGGCCCGGAGATACGCGGAGGAAATCGTTTCCTCGGCCCGCTTCGACACGTTCGCCGCATTGCGGTAGTCGTTGTTCGGATTGCGGGTGAACAACTCGGGGTTCGACTTGTAGAGATCGAGGTAGCGTTTGCCGCTGATGTATTGCGTCGGGGGAAACCCATACGGCGGAGTCCGCGTCGAGAAACTTTCATCGAGCGCGATGCCGGCGCCGTCGTCGCTGTTGACTGGCGTGGTGCTGGTGCGGCCGTCGCGACCGACAAACGTGAACAGTTCCTGCCCGACGCCGTTGAGATCGCGGGCCGCGGTGCGCACATCGAGTCCACCTTTCAGCGTCACCGGCACGCCGCGCACCTCGAGGTCGCGGCGCAGATTCGCGAACGCGGTGCGCTTCGTGTCGTAGGCCAGCGTCCGCGTGCTGGCCGCCGTCGTGAGCGAGTAGCTGTTGATGTCGTAGGGATTCACCGGCGCGCCCGTGACGCCGTCGGTCACCGTGAACCGTCCGGGCCGCAGGTAGAAGATGTCATCGAAGCTCACCGTGACGCCGGTGCGCCGGCCGAAATTCGCGTCGAACGCATCCTTGTCGATATCCTGATAGTGGAGACGCGAGTTCGAGTAGCTGACGCCGGACTCCGCTTTCCACACCGGACCGTCATGGCGGTAGATCAGCGACGGCATGAACGTCCGGCCGGGCAAAATGCGGCCGCGCGTCGTGATCGCGACTTCACTGCCGCCGACCGCACCATGCGTGAACGTGGGCCCCCAGTTGCCGGGCTCGACCCGGTTGATGTTGAACGCCAGGAAGCGACTCGCGTACGCCTGCATCGTCAGCGCGTATTGAAACGCAAAGGACAACCGGTCGCTGGACGTGAGCCGATAATCCAGCGTTGTGCTCATTGACTTGCGCTCGGTGAATTTGCCGCTGTCCCGCAGCGTGTAGTTGGTGGCGTACGGATTGTTGGGCGTCGTGTCGGGCAGTGCTCCCGGCGTGCCGTTGGCCGCGGGCGCGAGGGTCGCGCCGCCGACGCCGCGCCACGTCAGCTGCGAGTTGTCCTCCATCGCGTAGTCCTTCGAGTAGCCGCCCGTCACCGTGAAACCGAAGTTGCGGTTGACCGGCACGATGGCGGAGAAATCGAAACCCGGGTTGATTTTCCGGCTCGGCTCCCAGCGCGGGCCAGGGGTCTTGCCCCAGTGACGCTCCGCATCCTTCATCAGGACCGACACGCTGTAGTTGAACGCGGGCTTCGAGCGCTCGAACGCACTGCGTGGCACGAAATTCACCGAGCCCGCCAGCGCCATGCCCGGCGATTCGGGCGTGGGCGAATACAACACCTCGACGCGCGAGATGCTGTTGAGCGAAAGCTCGTTCAGCTCCGTGGCGCGCGAGGTGGAAGCGCCGGCGGAACTCGCCAGATCGAAGCCGCCAAACGTGATGGGCACATTGTCAGGCGACACCCCGCTCATCGACACGCGCACCGCATCGCCGCCGCTGTAGTCGAAGACGATGCCCGGAAGAAATTTCATGAACTCGCCCACCCGGCCGTCGGACACCGTGCCGAACTCATCGGCGGATACGACCTTCACCTGATTCGGTGCGAACCGCTGCTCGTTGATCGCGATGGCGGCGGCATCCATCTCCTTCGTGGTGCTCACGACGAATTGATCCATCTTCACCGTGCTGCCCGCGCCGCCGATCCACGTCCCCGGTCCGGTCACGCTGAAGTCCTGCGTCGTGCTCCGGCCCGCTGCGACCTCGACGACTTCAACGTGGGCGCCCAATCCCGTGAAGAACACGCGCACGCGCGCGGCTCCGGCCGGAACGCCGGCGAGCCGGTAACGTCCTGTGGCATCGGTGAACGTCTCGATCGCCGTGCCCTCGACGGTGATCCGCGCTTTCTCGAGATATTCGCCGCGACGGGCATCGGCCACCGTGCCTTCGACGGCGCCCGCGCCTTCGTTCCCCGGGGTCCGACCGGCCGAACTGGGCGCGTCACGGTTTCGATCCGGGCGGGCGGCCGCCGCGATCGGCGCCGCCCGGGATCCGTTTGGGACCGGGGCGCTCCCTCGACTCACGGCGAGCGCGCCGTCGGTCGTTGCCTCGCTCACGACCAGACCGGTGTTGGCCACCAACCGCACGAGGGCGTCGCGCGGCGTGTACGCGCCTTTCACGGCGTTCGTGGTGACGCCGCGCACCGCGTCGACCGAATACAGCAGACGAGCTCCCGCCTGGGTGGAGAACTGTTTGAGCGTCGCCAGGGCGTCGCCCGCCGGCAGATCGAAGCTCCGCGTCGGCAGTTCGGCCGCCTGGCAGAACGGCAACAGGAGCGTCACCAGCACACAGCGCAGCCGTGCCAGCAGGAGACTGGGGACATCAAACGCGGGGCAACGAAAGGTCATGGTCTGACCACACAACGGACCAGCTGCTCCAACTCGCTAGTGCCCGCGAAACATTTTTTCCCAGGCGAATGCGACGCTTGTGCAACGATCGCGCCAAGGCCTAGGGCAACCGCAGGATGGTCTCGCGTTCGCGGCGTTCGACGACGACGCCGAATGTTTTCTCCAGCAGCTGCACCAGGGAAGCGTGGTCACCCGCCGGGAACGTGCCGCCGAAGCGCCGGCTCGCGAGCGTGGCATCCGCGATGACCAGCCGATGCTGGTTGAAGCGGTTGAAGTCGGCGACGATCTCCGAGAGCGGAGCATCCGTGTAATCCAGCCAACGCTTCTGCCACGCCAGGGCGGCCTCGATCTCGCCGGCTGAAACGGTCGCGACCGGCGCCGCTGCGGGTGCCTTCGTCAGGCTCAGGGGAATCTCAACGCGCTCACCCTGGCGCAACACACGATCGCTCTCTGGAGGTGCGAAGTCCGGCGCTGCGGCCGTCACCGGCGCCACCAGCAGCGAGTCCCCTTGCAGCGCGCGGTCGACGCGCACTTTGCCCTCGGTGACCAGCACGTCGACCGACGCCGACTGCAACCGCACGTTGAAAGCGGTGCCGACGGCTTTCACCGCGACGCCGTTGGCCTCGACGACGAAAGGACGCGCGGAGTTGGGTGCGACGGTGAAATGCGCCTCGCCCCGCAGCAGCCGCACGCGGCGTTCGCTCCGGGAAAACTGCACGTCGACGGCGCTACTGGCATTGAGCGTCAGCGTCGACCCGTCGGGCAAATCGAGCCGTCGCAATCCACCGGATTCCGTGGCGGCCTGTTCGGCGAACGAAGCACCGGCGCTGCCCCACCACGCGCGGGTGCCGTCGCTTCGTGGCCACAACGCCCAGCTGCCGACCCCGAGTGCGACGACCGCGGCCGCACGCAAGGCCACCTGCGCCACCGCGGAGCGACGGCGCGCCGGAAGGTCAGCGATCCCGATGGGCACCGCGACGCGGTCCTGCGTGGCCCCAAGCACCCGCCAGGTGCGTTCGATTTCCGCGAAGGCGGCAGCCTGCCCTTCATTTTGCGCGAGCCAGCGCGCGAAGGCGCGTTCGTCCGCGGCGGTGAAGCCACCGTCGCGGCGGAAGAACCACTCGGTCGCCTCCCGCTCGAGGCGCAAGGCCGGGCGATCGCCGCCAGCATTACTCTCAGCTGCGGAGTCGTTCATCGTTTTTCCTTTCCGGCGTCACGCCACGCGCGCGGAGATAGTCGCGACACCGCAGCATGCCGGTGACGAGGTGGGCGTTAACCGTGTTTTCGGCGATGCCGAGCCGCCGGGCGATCTCGCGGTGGGAGAGATCGTGAAAGCGGCGCAGGACGAAAATCTCGCGACAACGCTGCGGCAGCGTCGCGATCGCCTCGGCGAGTAATTCGAGTTCCTGGTCATGGCTGGCGGATTCGGCCGCGTTCGGCCCCTCTTCCACAACGGCCAGGCGGTCGATCTCAGCTAGACCGTCGATCGAAACAGGGCGCGTCCGACGCAGCTGGTCGAGCGCCGCGTTGCGCGCCGTGACAAACAAGTAGGCGCGCGTCAGACTCGCCCGGCCGACGGCGCGCGCCCGCAGCAGCCGCGCGTACGTCTCCTGCACCAGGTCATCGACGTCCACCAGCGTCGGAAAGCGTCCGCGTAGATACGCCCGCAGATCGCGCTCGTGCGCCTGGATCTCTTCGCGGAACCAGCGCGCGAGTTCCGCATCGGCGGGTGTCGCCGGGGCGGCCGGCAGCGCGGCGCAGGACAAGGGAGAGGCGGAGGAAGAGTCCACGATCGAGAGTGCCGCGCGAGGAACTGGGGAAGTCGGCGGAAAACCGCGAGGCGAATTTTCCGCGCATGGTGCATTCCGCGGCCACGCCTAGAAAAATATCGCCTCACCCGCGACGGGACGTTAGTCCCTTTTCCGCCAACGCGCGCGACGCCCTCCCCTGACTCGCGCGGCAACGATCCCCGCCCCCATGAGCACTGCGACTTCACCCCTCGAGGCCCGGCCTGTTTCCGTCGTCACGCTTTCCCCGACTCCGCCCGCGGCTACGCGCCTGCAGTCGCTCGATGCGTACCGCGGCCTGATCATGGTGGCACTCGCGTTCAACGGCTTCGGGCTCGCCGCCACCGCGCGCAATTATCTGAAGGCCACGCCCGACTCCGGCTTCTGGCAGGCGGTGCTCCACCAATTCGAGCACGTCGAGTGGGCGGGCTGCGGGTTCTGGGATCTCATCCAGCCGTCGTTCATGTTCATGGTGGGCGTCTCGATGGCCTACTCGTACCTGAAGCGGCAGCGCGAAGGCCATTCGTGGTCCCGCATGTTCGGCCATGCGGTCACGCGCGGGATCATCCTGGCGGCGCTCGGGATCTTTCTCATCTCGAATTCCCGACGCACGACCGAGTGGTCGCTGATGAACGTGCTCACCCAGATCGGACTCGGGTATCCGTTTCTCTTCCTGCTGTGGGGCCGATCGCTGCGCACGCACGTCATCACCGCGGTCGCACTGCTTGGCGGCGTGTGGGCATTGTATTCGTTTTTCCCGCACGCCGGCATCGATGTTGCCAAGGGCGCGCCAAACGTCGGCGTCAGCGCGAGCTGGGCCCAGGCGAATCTCGCCGACGTCAAACCCGCGTGGCACAAGAACGCCAATGTCGGCCACGCGATCGACACGGGGCTGCTGAACGTCGTCACGCGCCCGGAACCGTTTGTCTTCAACAGCGGCGGGTATCAGTCGATCAATTTCATCCCGTCGCTCGCCACGATGCTCTTCGGTCTGATGTGCGGCGAAATGCTCCGCTCCGGTCGCACGCCGCGCCGCAAGTTCGTCCTCCTTGTGCTCGCCGGCATCGGCGGTCTCGCCGCCGGTACGGTCCTGGGATGGATGGGCGTGCCGCTCGTGAAGCGCATCTGGACGCCGTCGTGGGCGTTGTACTCCACCGGCTGGTGCTGCCTGATTCTCGCGGCACTGTATGCGATCATCGATCTGCGGCAGTGGCGCGCGTGGAGTTTCCCGCTGCTCGTCGTCGGCATGAACTCGATCGCGATCTACAGCATGGGCATGATGCTCCGCGGCTGGACCGCGAAGACCTTTCAGACCCACCTGGGCGACGACGTCTTCAAGGTCTTCGGTGCAAACCAGGCGCCGATGGTGCAGGCGACCGCCGTCGGCCTCGTCTTCTGGCTCGTGTGCTGGTGGATGTACCGGCGGAAGATCTTCCTGCGGATCTGACGTTGCATACGCAGAGATCGCTGATCGCCTGATTCCGGCCGCAACCTTCGCTCAGCGCCGCGCCGCCACCAGTACGTCCGTGTCGGCGAGTTTGAAACGCGTGCTCACGACCGAGTTCTTTTCGGGACCGGCACGATATTTGATGTAGGTCGTGGCGACGATGGTGGCGTCGGGCAGCACCTCGACGCCCGGATAGCCGTTGTCGCCACCCTTGTGGCTGTGGAGCAGCTTGACGCGGTAGGCACCGTCGCGGCCGCTGACGATATCGTCGTAACGTCCAACCCACGCGATGAAGTGCGTTGACGTCGGGCTGCCATAAGCGCCGCCGGTGTCGCGAAAACACACCACCAGCCGGCCGTCGGGCAGATAACGCGCCACGTGACGATCACCATAAAGTCCCGGCGGCAGTGGCTTCGACGCCGACCAGGTTTTGCCATCGTCGCGACTCGTCATGAAGAGAGCGATCCGTCGCTCGTTTTCGCGAATGAGGCACAGCAGCTCGCGTCCATCCGGCGAGCGCACGACCCACGGCTCGCATGGCTTGAGGCCCGGAAGATCGAGCACGATCTGAAACGGCGTCCACGTCAGCCCGCCGTCCGCCGAAACACTCTGCGCAATCACGTTCGAGCGTACTTCCTGCGTTTCACCGGGCCGCCGAATATTGGTCAGGCCGAGCAGCTTTTTCCCGCCTTCAATCGGTTCAATGGTGCAAAACGGCATGACGCACTCGAGCCCGTTGCTGATCATCGGCGTCCACGTGCGGCCGCCGTCGACGGAGTGCGCCTGCGCCATCTTTCCGTCAGGCCCCTGGCCGGCAAAGACGAACAGCCGGCTCACGCCCTTCGGATCCGTGAGTGAGTAAAGGGCGGGGCAGTTCCGGACGGTCTTCCAGCTATCGGGCACCGGCAGCAGCCCGCTCCAGGTCCGGCCGCCATCGTCGCTGCGCTTGAGCGGACCGACCGTGCCGCCGTGATTGTAGGTCCAGACACAATACATCGTCCGGCCGTCGGGCAGCAGCACCGTCGTGGGATGACCCTGGTAGATCTCGGCGGTGCCCGCGGCGATGACGACCTGCCGGGAAACGTCAGCCGACAGGTCCACCGTGGGCGGGAACACCGCCTTGGCCGCCTTGAATTTCGCGCCAGCGTCGGCTGGGTCTGCGGCCAGCAGCAGCAGGGGCAGCGCCGCACCGAACAGCGGCAGTGAAACCAGGACACGAAGGAAAACGCGGGGCATCCGTCAGCAGTGAACGTCCGACGCCTCCGGCACAAGTCACAGGCCATGGTCTCCGCAGGAGTCCAGTCGGGGCGAGGCAGGGAAAATCGTTGCGATTGCGCGCCAGTCGGGCCGGCTCTGGCTGACGCGACCACCACCCCATCGCCTGCCCGCCGCTCCCGCCGTTTCTCCCCATGAGCTCCCTGCCCCGCCTCTGGACTGACGTTCCCCTGCATCGCGCCGCGCTCGACCTGCTACGCGGGCGCGTCGCGCTTTCGGGGCCGACCGTTCCCGCCGGCGACGCGGCGCAACCGCCATTCGCGTTCGCGGACGCCGACGCCGCCATCGTCGGCACGCGCCAGCGTTACGACGCGGAGGCGTTCGCGCGCGCCACACGGCTGAAGGTCATCGCGCGCACGGGCATCGGCTACGACAACGTTGACGTCCCCGCTGCCACCGCGGCCGGCGTGTGCGCGGTGAACACGCCGGAGGCTCCGACGGAGTCGACCGCGGAGTTTGCGATCGCGCTGATGTTTGCCGTCGCGCGGCGTATCCCTGCGGCGGATGCGTACGCCAAGGCCGGCGTGTGGAAACTGGATCCCGAGGTGATGGGCTTCGATCTCGCGGGCAAATCGCTCGGACTCGTCGGGTTTGGCCGCATTGCCCGCCGCGTCACTGAGATGGCGCGCGCCATCCGCCTGCGCGTCTTCGCGTTCGATCCCTTTGTGCCCGCCGCCGTGATGACCGAGGCTGGCGCCACTCCCTGCGCCAACCTCTCCGCGCTGCTGCGTTCCTCGTATGTCCTTTCGCTCCACGCGCCGCTGGGCGATGCCACGCGCCGGCTGATCGGAGCCGAACAACTCGCCCTGCTGCCGGCCGGCGCGATCGTGATCAACACGGCCCGCGGACCGCTGCTGGACGAGGGCGCCGTGCTGGCCGCGCTCGAGTCGGGCCAACTCGCCGGAGCTGGGCTCGATGTCTGGGAGCGCGAACCGGTCGCGCCAGATCATCCGCTCTTCCGTCACCCGCGGGTCGTGGCCACCTCGCACATCGCGGCGTACACGAACGAAGGGCGCGAGCGCAGTCACGTGGCGGCCGCGCAGCTGGTGCTCGCGGCGCTGGCCGGCGAGCGACCGGCCACCTTGATTGACCCGACGGCTTGGGCGCACCGGCGCACGTGATCGCTTCGTGGCGGCGCGCAGTCTCGAGCGCCGCCGCGCAAAGGTATTTCTTATGAACCACCGCCCCGCCCTTGTTGGCTGAGGAGGGCTCGACGAGCGTACGACTTTGCCCTCCGCTTTTTTCCCATGATGAAACGACTTTCTGGATTGATTGCCGCTCCGCACACGGCGTTTCGCGCCGACGGATCGCTGGCGCTCGACATGATTCCGTTGCAGGCGCGCCTGCTCGCCCACAACGGCGTCTCGGGCGCCTTCATCTGCGGCACGACCGGCGAGGGATCGTCGCTCACCGGCGAGGAACGCCGGCAGGTGGTCGAGGCCTGGGTGGCCGCCCGGCCCGCGGGCTTGGCAGTCATCGTGCATGTCGGCCACCTGAGCATCGGCGACGCCTGCGCTTATGCGGCGCATGCCCAGGCGGCGGGCGCTGACGCCGTCGCGGCCCTCGCGCCGAGCTTTTTCCGGCCGCCGGGCCTGGGCGAACTGGTGAGCTGGTGCGCGCGCATCGCCGCGGCCGCGCCCAAGCTGCCGTTCTACTATTATCACATGCCGGCGATGACGGGCGTGTCGTTTCCCGCCGCCGATTTTCTCCAGGCGGCCAACGCGGTGATTCCCAATCTGGCGGGCGTGAAGTTCACGCATGAAAACCTGATGGACTTCGGACGGTCGATGGAGGTCGCGGACAGCAAGTTCACGATGCTGTTTGGCCGCGACGAGATTCTGCTCTCTGGTCTTGTGCTGGGCGCGCCGGGCGCGGTGGGCAGCACGTACAATTTCGCGGCCCCGCTTTACCTGCGCATCATCGAGGCGTTCAAGCGGGGCGACATCGCGGCCGCGCGCCGCGATCAGCTCAAGGCGATGGACTTCATCGAGGTGCTCGGTCGACATGGCGGACTCTCGGCCGGCAAGACCGCGATGAAACTGATCGGCATCGATTGCGGCCCGGTGCGTCTGCCACTGCGAGTTGTGTCCGCCGCGGAGGAGAAGAGCCTGCGCGAGGGCTTCGAACGGATCGGATTCTTCGACTATTGCTCGAAGTTGCCGTGAATGCCCAATCGGCGCGGCTGGGAACGCAGCCGGCCCCGTGGCGGGAAGCGCTGAGTCGCACCTGAAGCAGGGCGTACGTTCCCCGTGAGGGTCCGGGCAGGCGCGCCTTGATTCTTCGCGTTATTTACTAGCCTCGGGCCAGTCCGCCGGGAAAAGTCCCTGCGGCGGCGGCCGCCCCATCGTTTCGATCGAGCGGTCCGCCCCGGTTACTCCACCCCACCCCTGCCCAGGAATGAACCTCTCCGCATTGCGACCGCGTTTCACGGTCCTGCTCGCGCTGCTCGGCTCCGCGGCCGCTGCCCAATCAGTCCCTCCCGCCCGCACTCCCCTCCGCGATGTCGGCACTACGACCGGAGCGGCTGCAGCCGCGGCCAAACCCAATGTCGTTTTCATCTTCGCCGACGACTGGGGCTGGGGCGATCTTTCGAGTCACGGTCATCCGTGGCTGAAGACGCCGCACCTCGACCGGCTTGCGCGCGAGGGCACTGATTTCCACCAGTTCAACGTCCTCAACCCCGTCTGTTCACCGAGTCGCGCCGCCGCGATGACGGGGCATTTTCCGTCCCGCTACGGCATTCACCAGCACTTCGCCGCGCCCGCGCTCAATCGTGCCCGCGGCATGCCGGACTGGCTCGACGCGCGCGCGCCCACTGTTGCGCGTTTCTTCCAGCAGTCCGGCTATCGCACCGCGCATTTCGGCAAGTGGCATCTCACCAATCGCGACACGCATGGCGCCCCCGCGCCCACCGCGTACGGCTTCGATGACTACGCCGTCTTCAACGGCGGCGCCGAAACCGCATCCGCCGATCTGCACGCCACGCCGGAGAACGCCGCGAGCTTCATCGCCGCCAACAAGGACCGGCCGTTTTACCTGAACGTCTGGCTGCACGAGAGCCATCTGCCCCATGTGCCCACAAAGGCGTCGCTGGAGAAGTGGCAGCACCTCGACGAGCAGAAACGCGTCTACGCCGCCGTCATCACGGATGGCGACAACGCCGTCGGTCGCGTGCTCGACGCCCTCAGCGCAGCCGGCGTCGATCAGAACACGATCGTGATTTTCTCCAGCGACAATGGCCCCGAGACCACCGCGCCGAAGTCGCAGCAAAGCTCCCGCGACCCCGATGCGGGTGCCGCCGGTTACGGGGGTTACTACAGCGTCGGTTCGAGTGGCGGCCTGCGCGGCGAGAAACGCAGCCTTTACGAAGGGGGCGTGCGCGTGCCGTTCATCGTGCGCTGGCCCGGCCGCACGCCCGCCGGCGTGAAGAACGACGAAACGGTGTTCACGGCCGTCGATCTGCTGCCGACCCTCTGTGCGGCCGCGGGCATCACACTCCCCGCCGACTACCGCGGTGACGGAGAAAATCTCCTCGCCGCACTCCAGGGCGAACCCTTCCGCCGCACACGGCCCATCTTCTGGGCGTGGACGGGCAAGGCCGCGGACCCCGATTGGTGGCCCCGTCTCGCCGTTCGCGACGGCGATTGGAAACTGCTCCTGACCGACGACGCTGGCCGCGTGGCATTGCACCGCGTGACCACCGATCGCGCCGAAGCCGATGACGTCGCGAGCCAGCATCCTGACATCGTGGCGCGCCTCACCCAGCTCGCTCTCGCATGGAAAGCCACGCTGCCCCGCGAGGTCGATCCGTCCTGCGTCAGCGCCGCCGACCGAACCTCGGCACCACCGCCAGCCGCCCGTCGGGGCGAGGCACCCGCAGCCACAAAGAAAGCTCCACCTGATCGCGCTGCGGCCTTCGCGCGCATGGACACCGATCGCGACGGCAAACTCACCTTCGCGGAGTACAGCGCCGGCATGAAGGACGCGGCGAATCTCGAGCAGCGTTTCAAGAATTTTGACCAGAACGGTGATCACACCCTCAGCCGCGAGGAGTTCGTCACGCCCTCCGGCAAATGAGCCTCCGATTCTCCGCCTGATTTCGTCCTCTCCCCTCATGACGTCGTTGCTTCAGTTTCTCACGGCCGCCACGAAATCGTTGGCGCGATGCCGCTGGCGCGCGGGTACGAACGCGTTCACTCCGCAGCGGCCAACGATCGCGTTACTGAAGCAGGGCGGCGTGGCCGTGGTCGCATGCTGTCTCGCTGCGGCGATGGTCCCGACGGCTTTTGCCGCCGCCACAAACACTCCCAACATCGTTTACCTCCTCGCCGACGATCTCGGCTACGGCGATGTGCAGGTCCTGAATCCGGCGCGGGGAAAAATCAAGACACCCCACCTTGACCGACTCGCGGCCCAGGGCGTCACGTTCACCGATGCTCACAGCGGTTCCTCTGTCTGCACGCCCACCCGCTACGGCCTCCTCACCGGCCGCTACGCGTGGCGCAGCCGGCTGCAACGCGGCGTGCTCGACGGCACCGACGATCCGCCGCTCATCGCCGAGGAGCGCCTGACCGTGCCGGCCCTGCTCAAGCAACAGGGCTACACCACGGCGGCGATCGGCAAGTGGCACCTCGGGTTTCTCTCGGAGCGGCCCGCCGGACCGACTCCAACCGAGCCCGCCCCCGGCGCCCGAAAGAAGTCCGCCATGGGCTCAGCCGGCCTGCCCGTCGGCTCGCAGATCATCGGCGGCCCGATCACGCGCGGCTTCGATTATTTCTGGGGCTGCTCGAACGCCCGCACGATGTCCGGTCTCATCGAGAACGACCGCGTCATCGAAAATCTTCCGCCGGTGCAGATGCTGCCGCGTCTCGAGGACCGCGTCGTCCGCTATATCGCAGAGCGCGCCGCCGCCGCGAAAGCCGGGAAGCCGTTTTTCCTCTACGTGCCCCTCACCTCGCCGCACACGCCGATTCTGCCGACGCCCGAGTGGCAGGGGAAAAGCGGCCTCGGCGCGTACGGCGACTTCGTGATGCAGACCGACGCCGTCGTCGGTGCCATCCTCGGCGCCCTCGACGCCCACGGTCTGGCCGACAACACCCTCGTAATCTTCACCGCGGACAACGGCTGCTCGCCCCAAGCCGGCACGCCCAGCCTCGAAAAACAGGGCCACTTCGCCAGCGCGCAGTTCCGCGGCTACAAGGCCGACATCTGGGACGGCGGTCATCGGGTGCCTTTCTTTGCACGCTGGCCGGGCAAAATAAAACCGGCGACCACGAACGCCCAGCCGATCTGCCACGTCGATCTGATGGCCACTTGCGCCGAGCTGCTTGGTCTGACGCTGCCCGCCAACGCGGGCGAAGACAGTGTCAGCATCCTGCCTGCCCTGCTCGGTGCCGAACGCCCCGGCCCGCGCCCGGCCGTGGTGCATCATTCCATCAACGGCTCTTTCGCCATCCGGCAGGGCGACTGGAAGCTCGTGCTCTGCGCGGACTCCGGCGGCTGGAGCGTTCCCACGCCCGGCAGCCCGGACACCAAGGGCCTGCCCGAGACTCAACTCTACGATCTCCGATCGGATCCGGCAGAAACCACCAACCTTCACCTCGAGCGACCCGAGGAAGTCGCACGGCTCTCCCATGTGCTGGAGCAGTTCATCATCAACGGTCGCAGCACGCCGGGCGCGAAGCAGGCCAATGATATCGCGATTCAGATTCGGAAGACGCCGGCCAAAGCGGCCAATCCATGACCCCATCCCGCCGCCTTGCATGAAGTCCCCCGCGTTCACTCGTCATCTTCGGGCGATCGTGCTGTTCATCGCCTTTACCGCCGGACCCGCTTGGTCCGCGGAGCTGCCGCGCGCAACGCCGCCAGCCGGAGGCGTCGCGCAATCTTCTCCCCGGCCAAACGGCGTCATCGTGGGCCGCGTCCTGAATGCTTCCGGCGACAGTGCGTTGGAACGCGTGCGCGTTACCGTCGAAGGCACGGCGCTGGAAACCTTCACCGATGCCAGTGGCGCTTATCGGATCGATGGCGTCCCGGTCGGTACCCTGCAGCTGAAGTTATTCTACACCGGCATGGCTCCGCTGACGACGACCGTCACGGTGTTCGCCGCTCAGACCGCCACCCACGACGTGAGCATGTCGGCCGCGGGATCGAGCGCGGCGAGTGTTGACCGCGTGAAGCTCGAGAAATTCGTCGTCGCCACCTCGAAGGAAATGGAAGCCTCCGCCCTCGCGATCAACGAACAGCGCTTCGCGTCGAACGTGAAGACTGTGGTGTCGACCGACGAATTCGGCACGGTGGCCGAGGGGCACGTGGGCGAGTTCCTGAAATTTCTTCCCGGCGTCACGATGGAGTACGCGGGCGGCAACGCCCGCGAGATCTCGATCAACGGTGCGCCCGCGGACAGCGTCCCGGTCACGCTCGACGGCTTCAGCCTCGCCACCGCGATCAGCGGGATCTCCCGCGCCGCCGCCGTGGACATGGTGTCCATCAATGGCATCGCGCGGGTGGAAGTTTCATTCTCCCCCACGCCTGACACCTCGGGCGCGGCGCTCGCCGGATCGGTGAACATGATTCCGCGCAGCGCCTTTGAGCGCTCCCGGCCGGTGTTCAACGGCAGCACCTACGTGATGATGCGCGACCATCGCAAGGAACTGCATGCCACCCCGGGGCCGCGCGAAGATGGCCGCCGCAAAGTTTCACCGGGCTTCGATTTCTCCTGGGTGGTGCCGGTCAACAAGCGCTTCGGTTTCACCCTCTCGGGTGGTCGCACCAGCCAGTTCGCCGGCCAGGATCAGGTGACCAACACTTGGCGGGGCGCCGGCACCGCGACCAACGGCACGACGTTTCCGCACACCACGCCCGATCGCCCCTACCTCTCGACCTTCGCGGTGCGCGGCGGCCTCAAGGAAACCACGCGTCACTCGCTGGCGGCCACGCTCGACTTCAAGTTCGCGCGTCACGACACGATTTCGCTTTCGGTGCAGGCCTCGCGTTTCGAGGAGGATTTTCTCAGCCAGACGCTCACCTTCAACGTGGGCGGCGTCGCGGCCGGAAATTTCACGCCGTTCTCGACCCGCGGTAACACCGCCGCCGGCGATCTCGTGATGGGCAACGCTGGCGGCTACCGGAAAAACGAAACCTATATGCCCACGCTCCGCTGGCGGCACGACGGGCCCGTGTGGAAGACCGAGGCCGGCGTAGGCTATTCCCGCGCCCGGTACAACGGCGGCGACCTCGAGCGCGGCTACTTCCAAAGCACGGCCGCCCGGCGCACCGGCGTGACGGTTGCCTTCGACAATATTTTTTATCTGCGACCGAACCGCATCACCGTCACCGACGGCGCGACCGGAGCGGCGATTGATCCGTATCGGCTCGACCCCTACGCGGTGACCGGATCCGCCAGCGGTCAGCCCGAAAACAATGACCAGCAGCGCACCGCCTTCGCGAATGTGCGGCGCGATTTCCTGTGGCCCGTGCCCGTCACGCTGAAGGCCGGGCTCGACCGCCGGCAAGGCGTGCGCGATCTCCGCGCCGACGACAACCGCACCTACACGTTCGTCGGACCAGACGGTCGCGCCAGCACGACCTCGCTCGGCAGCGACGATCAGGCCGCGGCTTTCTGGTCGCCCGAGTTGTCGGAGCGTCCGCACGGCTACGGCTTCCCTCGCATCCAATGGGTCGGCACCAGCCGCCTGCTCGACTACTATCGCGCCAACCCGACGCATCTCACCTACGACGAAAACGCCCGCTACCGTGCCGCCGTCACCAACTCGAAGCACACCGAGGAAACGGTCTCGTCCGCGTTCGTGCGCGGCGACCTCGCGTTGTTTGAACGCCGTCTGAAGCTCGTCGGCGGGGTGCGCGCCGAGCAGACGAACATCGCGGCCGAGGGCCCGCTGACGGATGTCACCCGCAACTACCAGCGCGACGCCAGCGGCCGAGTCATCACCGTCGCGAGTCCGATCCCAGCCGATCCGAATCGACGCACGCCCGTGCTCATTTTTCCCACGACCAACGCCCTCGCGGTCTCGCAGCTCACGTTTTTGCAACGCGGCACCCACGTCGAGAACGAGTACCTCCGGCTCTTCCCCAGTCTCAACGCGTCCTTCAACGTCCGTGAGAATCTCATCGTTCGCGCGGCGCGCTACTCATCCGTCGGTCGGCCCGATCTCAACCAATACGCCGGCGGCCTCACCCTGCCCGATCCCGACAGCGACCCCTCGAATCCGGCCAACCGCATCGTCGTCAATAATGCCGGAATCAAGGCGTGGAGCGCAGAGACGACCAATGCGCGGCTCGAATATTATTTCGCCGGCGTCGGCCAGATTTCCGTCGGCGGCTTTCGCCGGGACATCACGGACTTCTTCGGCGGCACCGTCTTCAACGCCACGCCCGAATTCCTCGCGCTCTACGGCCTCGACCCGGCGCTCTACGACAAATTCGACGTCACGACGCAGCAGAATCTGCCCGGCAAAGTGCGGCTGACCGGCGTGGACTTCAGCTACAAGCAGGCGCTCACCGGCCTGCCGTCGTGGGCGCGCGGCGTGCAGGTCTTCGCCAATGCCAGCGCGCAACGCGTGACCGGCGACGCGACCGCCACGGCCAACTTCGCCGGGTACATCCCGCGCAGCGGAAGTTGGGGCGTGAGCCTCACGCGGCCGGGTTACAATGTCCGCATCAACTGGAATTATCGCGGCCGGCAGCGCCGCGGCATCGTGGCCACGGGCGCGAGCATCGAACCCGGCACCTACAACTGGGGTTCGAAGCGGCTCTACATCGACGTCTCCGGCGAATACTCGCTCACCCGGCGCATCGCGCTTTTCACCAATCTGCGCAACATCAACGACGCCACCGAAGACACCGAGATTCACGGACCGAGCACGCCCGCGCACGCGCAGTTCCGTTCGCGCCTCGACTTCGGTTCCCTGTGGACCTTCGGCCTCAGGGGCACGTTCTGATGCGCAGCGTGCCACCATCTTTTCTCGCGCAGCCTCGTTCCATCCTTACACCGCGTTCTCGCTTTCCGATGATCATCCTCCGCCTCTGCCTGGTTCTTTCCGTGGTCCTCTCAACCGCCTTCGCCGCCACGCCGCGCCGGCCGAACATCCTGTTCATCCTCGTCGATGATCAGTCGCCGTTCGACCTGAAGATCTACAATCCGAAATCCGCGCTGCAGTCGCCGCACATTGATCGCCTCGCAGCTCAGGGCATGGTGCTCGACGGCGCGTATCACATGGGCGCGTTCATCGGTGGCGTCTGCACGCCGTCGCGGCACATGATCATGAGCGGTCGTTCCGTCTGGCACCTCCCGATCGGGCCGGGCGCGGGCGTGCGTTGCCCGCCCAATCTTGAACAGAACACGATCCCCGCCGTCTTTAATCGCGCCGGCTACGACACCATGCGGACGTGCAAGATCGGCAACAGCTACGAGGCGGCCAACAAGCTGTTCACCGTGCGCAAGGATGCCACCAAGCGCGGCGGCACCGACGAGACCGGCAGCGCCTGGCACGGCGAACAGGTGCTCGCGTATCTGCAGAACCGCGAGGCCACGCAGGACCGCGATCCCTTCCTCATCTACTTCGGTTTCTCGCACCCGCATGACACGCGCGACGGCAAACCCGAGTTGCTCGCGCACTACGGCGCGACCAACCACACCGACCCGAACACGCCTCCGCCCGCGCATGCCAAGCAGCCGGCGTTGCCCGACAATTACCTGCCCGCGCATCCGTTTCCCCACGGCCACCCCGGCCTCCGTGACGAGGTTGACGTGAGCGGCGTGTGGGAGCGACGCGACGAACGCACCATCCGCAACGAAATCGGCCGCCAGTTCGCCTGCTCCGAAGCCATCGATGTCCAGATCGGACGCGTCCTCGCCAAACTCGAAGCGATGGGCGAGCTGGACAACACCTACATCTTCTACACCGCCGACCACGGCATGGCCATCGGCCGCCACGGCCTCCAGGGAAAACAAAATCTCTACCAGCACACCTGGCGCGTGCCCTTCATCGCGAAAGGTCCCGGCATCAAACCCGGCACGCGCGCCGAGGGTAACGCCTACCTCCTCGACGTGCTCGCCACGCTCAGTGACTTCGCCGGCATCGCCGCCCCGTCCACCAACGAAGGGCTGAGCCTCCGGCCCGTGTTCGAAGGCCGGAAGCCCGTCGTGCGCGACACGCTCTACGGCGTTTACAACGGCGGCACGAAGCCCGGCATGCGCAGCGTCAAGCAGGGTGACTGGAAACTCGTGAAGTTCGACGTCCTCGGCGGCAGCGTGCGCGAGACGCAGCTCTTCAACCTCCGGGAGAATCCCGAGGAATTTCTCGACGCTCATCATGCTCCGGCGCTCGTCGCGCTCACCGGCGCCAAGCCCGCCGCCCACCAACGCAACCTCGCCGCCGACCCGCGCCATGCCGCGAAACTCGCCGAGATGGAAGCGTTGCTCCTCGCCGAAATGCGTCGCCTCGACGACCCGTGGCGTCTCTGGAACCAACCAAACGACGGCCTCACGCCCCCACCCGAAGCGCCCGCTCCTGGAGCGAAAAAGAAGGGCAAAGGCTGACGCTGCCGCGTTACGCGCTGCAGCGGGACGCGTCCGCCTGACGTTGACGCTTGAGCGTTGCCGCACGACCCCTTCTCACTTTCACCGCTCCAACCCGTCGGCCGGAGCATCGCTTCATCCCACCGCATTCCTTTACCCGTCCATGAAAATCCGCCCCGCGCTGCTCTGGCTTCTCGCGTTGTTTGTCCCCGGCCTTGCTCACGCGGCCGATTCCGCCCGCCCGAACGTCCTGCTCATCTGTGTTGACGATCTCAAGCCGCTGCTCGGCTGCTATGGTGATCCCACGAGCAAAACGCCGAACATCGACCGCCTCGCATCACGTGGCACGCGCTTCGACCGGGCGTACTGCAACCAGGCGGTGTGCTCACCGTCGCGCAATTCGCTCATGACCGGGCTGCGCCCGACCTCGACCGGGATCTACGATTTGCCGACCAACTTCCGCGTCGCGACGCCCGACGCCGTCACGCTGGCGCAGTATTTCCAGCGCGAGGGCTGGCGCACGGAGAGCATGGGCAAGATTTTTCACCGCGGGCACGGCAACTTCGAGGACACCGCGTCCTGGAGCGTGCCGCATTGGACGTCCAGCACCGGGACCTACATCACGAAGGAAGCACTCGCGATCAAGGCGTCGGGCATGGCCAGCCAGACCGGACCCGCCGTGGCGAAGGGCGAACCGGGCGACAAGGGTTACCGGCCCGCTAACGCGAACGGTCCCGCCGTGGAGATCGCCGATGCGCCCGACAACGCGTATCCAGACGGCCAGGTCGCCGACGAGGCCATCAAGCGCCTGCAGGCCGCGAAACAAAATCCCGGCCAGCCGCTGTTTCTCGCCGTCGGCTTCGTCAAGCCGCACCTCCCGTTCTCCGCGCCCCGCAAGTATTGGGACCTCTACGATCGCGCCGCATTGAAGCTCGCCCCGGTGCAAACCGCGCCCGTGGGCGCGCCGAGTTACGCGCCCACGTCCTGGGGCGAATTGCGCGCGTACGCGGGCATTCCCGCAGACGGCCCGTTGAGCGAGGCCACGCAACGCGAACTCATCCACGGCTATCTCGCCGCGACCAGTTACATGGACGCCCAGGTCGGCCGGGTGCTCGACGAACTCGACCGCCTCGCGCTCTCCGCCAACACCCTGATCGTCCTCTGGGGCGACCATGGCTGGCACCTCGGCGATCACGGTCAGTGGTGCAAGCACTCCAACTACGAGGAGGCCACGCGGATTCCGTTGCTGGTGATCGATCCCCGCCAAGGTCGGCCAGGCACGAGCAGTCGCGCGCTGGTCGAGACAGTCGACATCTATCCCACGCTCGCCGAGCTCGCGGGCTTCGCCGCGCCGAACGTGCCGCAGCAGCTCGACGGCCGGAGCTTCGCCGCCGTGATCCGCAATCCCTCCAGTGCCACCAAGGACGCCGTATTCCAAGTGTATCCGCGCAGCCGTCCGGGCGACGGTGCCATCCTCGGCCGATCCGTCCGGACGGATCGTCACCGCCTCGTCGAATGGAAGAAACCCGGTGCCGCCCCCGCCACCGCGGAGCTCGAACTCTACGACTACGTCGCGGATCCGCTCGAAACCAGGAATCTCGCCTCCGAGCAGCCGGAGGTGGTCGGACGCATGCGCGCCATTCTCGCGACCCAGCCCGAGGCGAAGCCCCAGATCGCCGCGGGGCCGGCGGGCGAGACGAAGAAGAAAAAAAAGAAGAAGGGCTGATCTGCAGCAGACGGCTTCACCGGAAGAAACAGCCCCTTTCCGGGCCAGTCCATCCCCGGTGGCGCCGCCGCCTGCTGTATCCGCCTTTTGCTGACGTTCGAGCGGGGCGCGCGAGGACGGAAAAAGAGTCGTCCGCGCTGGCTGCGGGCTTGAGACCGACCGCGGGCTCGCTTTGTTTGTTCTCACCCTTGGCGCCTTTTCCCCGCGCCCAACCCACCCCGATCGATGTACTCCGTCCCCCTTCCGTCGGTTTTCGCGCGCACTTTCAGCGCTGTCACGTTACTCGCGCTTGGCGTCTGGCTGACACCGAGGTCATCCGCCCAGACCGTGGTGCCGCCCGCCCATTCCAGTCCGGCGTCGACGAAAGAGTCACCCGTCACGCTGACGCCCTTCGAAGTCACCGCGGGCACGGACGTCGGTTACGAGTCCTCGACGGCGATGAGCGGCACGCGGACGAACGAGTCGCTCGCCAACCTGCCGAACTCGATCTCCGTCATCAACTCGGAGTTCATGGCCGATCTGGGCATCACCGATTTCTTCCAGGCGGTGGAATTCGCCGTCGGCGCGGACAACATCTACAACGACAACATGCAGGTGGGCGCGCCGGTCGGTGCTCGCTCCGGCAACCAGATCAATTTCCGCGGCCTGCCCTCGGTGCGGCAGCTCAAGGACGGCTTTCCGACCTACACGCCCCAGGATGCGTTCAACACCGAGCGCATCGAGATTTCCCGCGGGCCGGGCGGCATCGCCTACGGTGACACCGACGCCACGGGCGTCATCAACCTCACCACCAAACGCGGCCGGTTTCGCAACGAGGTCGAACTCCAGGCGCGCTACGACGATCGCGGCTCGCAGCGCCTGTCGGCCGACATCAGCCGCGTGCTGATCGACAAGTCGCTCGCGCTGCGCCTCAACCTCCTCGATTCCGATCTCGAGGGCTGGCACGAGAACACCGCGCGCACGATGCGGGCTGCCGCGGGCGCGTTGCGCTATCAGCCCTTCAAGAGTGCCAACACGATCGTCGACGCCACCTACGAGGAGGGCCGCCTCCTCAGCTTCATCAGCCATACGGCGCTGAACGACATCACGTCCGCCTACGTGCGCGGCACGGGCACCAACGCCCGCGACGCCAACCCCACGCTCGCCGGGGTGCAGACCAACGGCGTTGGCATGGCCCGCCTCGCCGCCCCGCGTACCGCCACCGCGGATACTCACGCGATGACCGTGCTGGGCGGGCGGATTTTCAATCTCCAGACCATGGGGGCGACCGACGCATTTCCCGTCTACCGCGTCTCGACGATCGTCCAGGGTGCCAACGCCACCAGCGCCACTGATCCGCAGAACCCGAACCGCATTCCCTGGCTGCCGATCCCGGGCTCGCTGTTTCCGTTGCACCAGGACTGGGCCGGTCCCGATGCGCGCGTTCGCTACAAGTACGATGTCGCAAATCTCTCGGTGCAGCACGCGTTCTCCCGTCAGACGAGCCTGTGGCTCGCCTACAACCGGCAGAACGAACTCACCGACCAGAGGCTCACCCGCAACGGGAACGTCGCCGGCTCCAACGCCCGCGCCGTCTTCATCGACGTCAACCCGCGCCTCCCCGACCCCGCGTTTCCCAACGATCCGACGCGCACGATCGCCAATCCCAACTTCGAGCAGCTCTTCATCCCCGGCACGATTCAGCGCCGCTTCGAGGAACACAGCATCGAGTCCGTCCGACTCATCGGCGTCCACAATCTGGAGATCGGCCAGACCTCGCACCGCCTGATCCTCAGCGCCAATCACCGCGACGAAATCTACCGCATCAAGAATATGCTCTTCGGTCTCACGAAGGAGGAGATCGACCGCCGCGGCTTCACCGGCATCAGCGCGCGGCTGCCCAACAACGTCGTGACGCCGTGGTATTATTTCAAGGACGGCAACGGCGAGGGTCTCCGCATTCCTCAGCAGCCCGGCGTGCTCGACTACTTCGTCAACGGCACCGGCGGACTCCAGTACTTTGATCAATCACTCAGCACCGCCGTCTTCCAGCACCTCGGCACGTTCTTCAAGGGCCGGTTGCGCACGAGCCTCGGCGTCAGTCGCGATCACTGGCAGCAGGCCCGCAATCTCGCCACCCGATCGTTCGGTGACTATCAGGAATGGCGTTTCGTGGACGCCGCCGGCAGTCCCCTGGATTCCGACGCCGACACGATTCCCACCGAGCCCATCGCCGACAGCTGGCGCACGAACACGACGTACGGCGCGGTCTATCATCTGACCGACTGGGTGTCGCTCACGGCCTCGTATCAGGAAACGGCCCTCTTCACCGACAACGTCGGCACGGATCTCTACGGTGCGCCCCGCCGACCGACCGCGGGCTCGGGCGTCGACCTCGGTCTGCGTTTTCACCTGCTGGGGGGCCGCGTCAACGCCTCGATCATCTCCTACGACAACACCTCTGAGAACAACCGCACCACGATTGGCGCCGCGCTGCGCACCGAGGTGAACGACGCGCTCAACACGGGCCGGAGCACCGCCTCGCCGGATCAGATCATCGGGCTGGATGATTCGAACGATCGCGACACGCGCGGATGGGAATTGGAGCTCACGGCGAATCTCTCCCGCAACTGGACCTCGCGGCTTGGCTTTTCCACGACCCAGAATCAGCGCGCGTCGTCGGTCCCGCAGTTCCGCGCCAAGGTCGCACTCGCCGAGGCGCACCTTCGCTCCCAACAAGTGGCGGCGGGCGACATCCAGGCCGCGCTCGCGGCCAGCCGCGACTTTCTCGAGGACCAGGACAGCGACGACACGCAACCGAAACAGTACCGGGGCAGCCTGGTGTCGCGTTATGATATCCGCGAAGGCCGGCTGCGGGGCCTGGGAGTCGGCGCCTCGCTGCGCTGGGCCCGCGGTCGCGTGCGCGATCCCGGCAGCCTGTTCATCACCGGGCAGCTCGTGATTCCCGAGCGGCGCAATGCGGACGAATTCGTGTTCAGCCCGTTCTTCAAATACTCCGCCAAGTTCGGCCCGGTGCGATGGACCGGCCAGCTCAACCTCGACAACGTGTTCAACAATGTGACGAACCAGGGCCGCATCGCCCGCTACCCGCGCTACACCGAGCCGCGGCAGATCACGCTCACGAACTTCTTCCGCTTTTGAACCCGACGCCGATTGGTTTCGTTGCCCGGGATGCGTTTCAACGGGCCCGTCCGCTTCGTTCCTGGTCCGCCCCATCCCCGGACTTTATACCAATCGCTCTTTGCCTTTGGACTTTAGCCGTGGCTACGAGCGCCAGCGAGTGGTCGAACGACCACTCGCTGGCGCTCGTATCCACGATCGATCCAGAAGTCCAAGAGCAAGCAGCGATTGGTATTATCATTCTGTGAAGACATCACTCATTGCCTCCACCTTGGTCGCGCTGTCGCTTCTGCCACGCCTGAGCGGTGCCGCGACGCCCTCCGCTCCGCCCAACATCGTCTTTCTTTTCTCCGACGACCAGACCGCCCGCGCGGTGGGTTGTTATGGAAATACGGAGATCATCACGCCTCACCTCGACCAGCTGGCGCGCGACGGCGTGCGGTTCACGCAGCACTACAACACCACGTCGATCTGCATGGCCAGCCGGGCCAGCGTGCTGACGGGGCTCTATGAATACAGGCACGGCTGCAATTTCGAGCACGGCGACCTGGAGCGGCGCTTCCTCGCCAAATCCTATCCGATGCTCCTGCGCGAGGCAGGGTACTTCACCGGTTTCGCCGGCAAGATCGGTTTCGATCTGCAGGGTGAACCGTTCGATGCGCTCGCCGCGTTTTTCGATCGCTGGGCCGGCGGGCCTGGACAGACATTTTATGAGACGGCGAAGAACCCGGGGATCGCGCGCTATGCCGCGCAGTATCCGCACTGCTCTCGCGCGTATGGCGCCTGGACCGCGGATTTCCTCAAGGAAGCGAAACAAAGCGGCCGGCCTTTCAGCGTCTCCATCAGCTTCAAGGCGCCGCACCTGCCCTTCACGCCCGACCCGATCGATCTGAAACGCTATGCTGGGAAAACGTTCGCGCGCCCGCCCAACTACGGTGTCGCTCACGCGAGCCACCTCTCGGCCCAGTCGCAATCCAGCCGCGCCGCCACCGGCTATCGCGAGTGGATTAACGACTACGACACCTCCACCGCGCTCTACTACGCGTTGATCACCGGAGTCGACGCCGCCGTCGGCATGATCCGCGAAGCGCTCGAGCGCGAAGGTCTCGCGGGCAACACCGTGATCATCTTCACCTCCGACAACGGCTATAGCATGGGTGCGCACGGCTTCGGCGACAAGGTTCTGCCTTACGAGGAAGCGTCGAAGTCACCGCTGATCATCTTCGATCCCCGCCTGCCCAAAATCCACGCCGGCACCGTGAGCAGCGCGCTCACCGCCAACGTGGACATGGCCGCGACGATGCTCGCCATCGCCGGTGTTCCGGCGCCGACCGGACTTGATGGCCGCAATCTTCTACCGCTTCTGGCCGCCCCGCACGAACGCGTGCGCGACGCGCTACCGCTCTTCAATTTCTGGGGGGCGAAGTCCGCCCAATCGATGGCGATCGTCGTCCCGGGTTGGAAATACATCCACTGGTACTACGGCGGGGACGGCATGAAACCGACCGACGAGCTCTTCGATCTGGCCAACGATCCCTACGAGCTGAAGAATCTCGCGTCCGATTCCCGTCACGCCGCGACGCTCACGACCCTGCGCCGGCATTACGATGCGGAGCTCGCCGCCCTGACGTCGCGGGTCATCGCCGGCCACAGCTACGAATCCTATCCCCTGCTCTTCAATCGCACCGTGCCGTGGAGCGACAAACCCGTCGCACCCGCGGTTAAAAACCGGAAACGCCCATGACACCTCGTCCCTCGCTCCGCCTCGCCGCCATCTTCGCTCTGGCGTGGTTGTGCCTACCCGCGGAATTTCCCGCCGCCACTGCCGCGGTGGCATCCGCCCAGCCGAACGTCGTGATCATTTTCATCGACGACATGGGTTACGGCGACATCGGCCCCTTCGGAGCGACGAAGCAGAAAACGCCGAACCTCGATCGCATGGCGCGCGAGGGCATGAAACTCACCAGCTTCTACGCGGCTCCCGTCTGCTCGGTCTCGCGGGCGCAGTTGCTCACCGGCTGTTACGGGGCGCGGGTCTCGGTTCCCGGAGTTTACCCACCGGGCAGCAAGAACGGCCTGAATCCCGCGGAGTTCACCATTGCGGAGCGACTCAAGGAACGCGGTTACGCCACGATGTGCATCGGCAAATGGCACGTGGGCGATCAGCCCGATTTCCTGCCGACGCGCCAGGGCTTCGACCACTACTTTGGCATTCCGTATTCAAACGACATGCAACGCGCGTCCACGCAGACCGGCGAGCGCGTCGTGCCGTTGGTGCGCGATGACAAGGTCCTGGAGCTGCTCACCGACGAAAAGCAAAGCCGGATCGTCGAGCGCTATACCGACGAGGCCGTCCGCTTCATCCGCGCCGCGAAGGACCAGCCGTTTCTGCTTTATCTGCCGCACACCGCGGTGCACACGCCGATCTTTCCCGGCGAGGCGTTTCGCGGCAAGTCCGCCAACGGCCGCTTCGGCGACTGGGTCGAGGAAGTGGACTGGAGCACCGGCCGCATCCTCGACACGCTCCGCGAGCTGAAGCTCGACGCCCGCACCCTCGTGATCTTCACGAGCGACAACGGCCCGTGGTTGATCAAGGGCGCCGACGGCGGCAGCGCGGGACCGCTGCGTGGCGGCAAGGGCAGCACCTGGGAAGGCGGAGTACGCGTGCCGGCGCTGGCCTGGTGGCCGGGCAAAATCGCGCCAGGCAGCGTGAGCGACGCCATCGCCGGCACGATCGACCTGCTGCCCACCGCCGTGGCCGTCGCGGGCGGCACCGTGCCCGCCCAGCCCGTAATCGACGGCCGCGACCTTTCGCCGGTGCTGTTCGACCGGTCACGGCAATCCTCGCGCGACGCCCACTATTACTTCGCCGGCTACAATCTGCAGGCCGTGCGCCAGGGGCCGTGGAAACTCGCCATCGCCGCCCAGCGGGAAACGATGGGCCGCGATACGCTGTCTCCAGATATTGGTGACGCTCCACGTCTGTACCACCTCGATCAGGATATCGGCGAGCGCACCAATGTCGCCGACCGCCACCCTGAAATCGTGGCGCGGCTGCGGGCGCTCGCGTCGGCGAAGTCCGCCGAAATCGGCGGCACCGCCCCCGCGGCGCGGCGCCCCGCCGGCGAGGTGGCCAATCCACAAACACTTTATGCCTCGGAGGCCAATGCGACGCGGGCGAAGAAAGGGAAGAAGGCCAAGTAGCGTCTGGCCGACGAGCTGGCATGCCCCTGGACCGCGACCGCCCCCGGTCGCTTTCAGTCAGTTTCGGCGCAAGCACCGAGGGCGACCGGGGGCGGTCGCGGTCCCAACGGTGTCAACGAAGCGGCGTCATCGCGCCCGAACCCGATCGAGTTGGGCCCGCGGCTGGTGTCGGCGTTCGGCCGCGCGCCGTGCGCGGCGCAACGGCCGTTTTCTAGCAGCCCGCCGCAACCCGCACGATGGCGGCAACGCTGCGATCCACGTCGGCGTCGGTGGTGGCCCACGATGACAAACTGAGCCGCATCGCCGTGCGGCCCTGCCACACCGTGATGCCGGCCCAGCACGTGCCCTCGGCCTGCACGCCTTGGATCACCTGCTTGGTGCGTTCGGCGTCGCCGAAACTCACGAGGACCTGGTTGAGCACGACGTCGTTCAGGATGGTGAACCCCGCGGCGGTCAACTGCGCCGCGAAGCGCCGGGCTTGATCGCAGTTGCGCTCAATCATGTCGGCGATGCCGGCGCGACCGAGAGAACGTAGGGCGGCCCAGACCTCAACGCCCCGCGCGCGGCGCGAAAGTTCAGGAGTGAAGTCGGCGGGATTGCGGAAACCGGAGTCGGTCGGAAGATATTCCGCCGTGATGGCCATGGCGGCCTGGAGCGCGTGCGGATCGCGCACGAACGCGAGTCCGCAGTCATACGGCACGTTCAGCCATTTGTGGGCGTCCGTCGCCCAAGAGTCCGCCTCGCCCATGCCGGCACAAAGCCCGGCGCGTGTTTTCGTCGCCGCCGCCCACAGCCCGAACGCGCCGTCAACGTGCACCCACGCGCCGGCCGGACGCGCGCGCCGGCAGATTTCGTCGATGGCATCGAACGACCCGGTGTTCACGTTCCCGGCCTGCGCGCACACGATGGTCGGCCCATGGATGGGAGGCATCGCGTCCACGCGCATGCGGCCCTGATCGTCCACGGGAATCTTCACCACGCGGGTGCGCCCCAGCCCGAGCACGCCGAGCGATTTCGAAACCGACGGATGCGCCTCACCGCCGATGATCACCGTGATCGGCGGCGCGCCGAAAAGTCCGTCCGCCTCGACATTCCACCCGACCCGTTTGAGCACGGCATGCCGCGCCGCCGCGAGTCCGCAGAGATTGGCGACCGTGGCACCGGTCACGAACGCTCCGCCGCAGGTCGCTGGGAGTTGGAGAATATCCAACAGCCACCGCAGCGACACCTGCTCGAGAAACGCCGTGCCGGGCGTCGGCCGGTAAAGTCCGGTGTTCTGATCCCAAGCCCCGGCGAGCCAGTTTGCCGCCAAGGTCACGGGCAGCGAGCCGCCGATGACAAAACCATAGAAGCGACGTCCGGCCATCGCCGTGGTGGCCGGCGACCCCACCTCATCGAGGAGCCGCAGCGTGTCCGCCGGATCGCCAGGTTGCTCCGGCAGCGGTTCGTCAAACGCCTTGAGCGCCGCCACGGCCGAGGGGGCCGGCGCCACCGACCGCGTATCCAAGGTTTCGAGATAGTGAATCGCGCGCGTCGCTGCGTCGGTCAGGAGCTCTTTCATGGCGCCACCGTAGACCCGCCGCATGATCGCACAACGCCGGCGTTGCTGTGCCGGACGATTTGGCCGCCGACTACCCTCAACCCTTCCCGGACCTCCCGGCGTCGAAGCCGTGCGTTTCGCCCGGTCGACGATCGCACGGGAGCATTCAGGGGCATGCTAAGTGCAACCACGGCCTAAAAACGCTCCGTCGAACGCTCTCGCACGGAAGTTGTTGAGACTCCACTTGCAATTTCAATGCGTTTTCAATTCGTTCGCGGAATCGTGGTCATGCGCTCTTCCCGGGTCGAACTCGACGCCGCCTTCACTCTCGTTTCAACCGTCAGGGAGTTGTCCCACTCCCGCGACCTTGCCGGCATTGCTACCATCGTGGCGACGGCGGCGCGCAAACTGACGCAGGCGGACGGCGCGACGATGGTCATGCGGGAAAACGAGCGGGCGCATGTCATCGGCGAAGACACGGTGACGCCGCAGTGGCAGGGCAAACGCCTGCCGCTCGCGGGCAGCCTCGAAGGCTGGGCCATCGTGCATCGCGCGGCGGCGGTGGTTGAAGACATCGCGACTGATCCGCGAATCGATCCGGCAACGTATCGTTTGACGTCCATCAAGAGCATGGCGGCCGTCCCCATCGGCCGGGAAACACCCACCGGCGCGATCGGGGTTTCGTGGTCGGCGTCGCATGCGGCCACGGAGCCGGAGTTGCAATTGCTGCACGCGCTGGCCGACGCCGCGGCCGTGGCGTTGGCCGATCTCGAAATCCACGACGAACTGCAACGCCTCGGTCGCAACCGCAGCGAGGAGCTCGCGTTTGTCAGCCGCGAGCTGGAGACCTTTTCTTTCACCGTCTCGCACGACCTGCGTGCACCGGTGCGTGCGATCGAAGCGTACGCGGAACTGATGCTCGATCCGCGCACTGGAGCCGCCGAGGCCCGGGGCTACATCAATCGCATTCGCAACTCGGCGCAGCAGATGAACACGCTGCTCGATGAAACGCTTAAGCTCGCGCGCATTTCCTCCGCGGCGCTGAACCGCGGCCGCGTCGATCTCTCCGCGCTGGTGGCGGAGATTGCGATTTCCATGCGGGCCCGCGAACCGCGCCGCGAGGTGCACGTCAGCGTGGCCCCGGGTTTCGTGGTCGACGCCGACCCCGAGCTGCTCCGCATCGTCGTCGAGCAACTGATCGACAACGCCTGGAAATTCACCGCCCGAGCCGCGAAGGCGGAAATCCATTTCGGCCGCACCGAGGGGCCGGCGGAGCCGGAGTTTTTCCTGCGCGACAACGGCGTGGGTTTCGAGACCGAGACGGCGCACCACCTCTTCGAACCGTTTCAACGCTTCCACGCCGCGACGGAATTCAAGGGGCATGGCGTCGGGCTCGCCACGGTGCGCCGCATCCTCGCGAAGCACGGCGGCCGGATCCGCGCCGAGAGCACGCCCAACGGCGGTGCGACTTTCTTCTTCACGCTGCCCTGACGCCCGGCGCGTCAGGTCGGCGGGGCGAGGCCGCGGCCCGCGAGGAACTCGCGCAGATCCTGCGGTAACGGCGCGCTGAATACGTGCGGCATGCCCGCCGGCCGCAAATCGATCGCGGCGCAGTGCAGCGCCTGCCGCGGCAGGAACAACCGGGCGGCGAGCGCCTCGGTCCAGCCGTGGTCGATGAAGTCGAGGTACAGCCGCGCATCGGGCCCGTAAATCTTGTCGCCCACCAGCGAGTGCCCGAGCCACTGCGCGTGCGCCCGGATCTGGTGCTTGCGTCCGGTCTCGGTCACCACGTGCGCAAGCGTCACGCCGCCACCGGACGCCGTCGGCGTGAAGTGTGTGACCGCGCGCTGCCCCTCTCCTTCCGCGACAACGGCCGACTTCATGAAGACCGGACTGGACAGGTCGTCGCCCAGCGGGCGATCGACCGTGACCGGGGCGGTCATTTCTCCCGTGAGCACGGCGGCGTAGGCCTTGCCGATCTTGCGTTCCTGCATCGCGACCTGCAGGCGGCTCGCCATCTTTGCGTCCTTGGCGAGCACGACGACGCCGCTGGTTTCGCGGTCGAGCCGGAAGACGAGGTGGACGGTGGGCAGCCCGGCATATTCCCGCAGCGCGCCGACGAGGCTCGACCACGGCCCGGCCTTCGAGGGATGACAGACGACGTCGCCCGGCTTGTTGACCACGAGGAGGCGCGCGTCCTCGTACACGATCCAGGACGGCACTTCCTCGGGCGCAATCATCCGCACCGGTCCCGGGACGCGCGCGCGGCGGGGCCATGCACACGCACGTTGCGAGAAGTCATCGTCGGGCAGCGGCGGTGGTCCCGCGGCGGCCTGGTCGGCAGCGTCGCTCACGACTGCGCCTGCCTTCGCCAGCGACGACCGAGCACGGCACCGGCCACGCGTGCGCCCAACGCCTTCGGCAGCTTCGATCCGAAAAACGTGTACAGTTTGTTGGCCAAGCCCGGGACGATCTGACTGCGGCCGGCGCCGAGCGCGCGCAGCGTCGCCTCCGCCACGTCGTCCGGCGTCATGGTCAGCGCCGATTCGGCCGCGGCATCGCCGACGGCGGCGTTGCGAAAGAATTCCGTCGACGTCGTGCCCGGACACACCGCGAGCGCGTGGACGTTCGTGCCGCGCAATTCCTCGTTCAACGCGATCGTCCAGTGCAGGATGAAGGCCTTGCTCGCGCCATAGGTGGCGGCGAAGGGCGTCGGTTGAAACGCCACCGTCGAAGCCAGGTTGATGATCGCCCCGCCGCGCGCCTGCAGGAGCGGCAGCAGCAGGCCGGTGAGCTGCACCACGCCCCGCACGTTGAGATCGATCATGGCCAGTTCGCGGTCGAGATTCGCCTTCGGAAAGGGGCCGAACGTGCCGATACCACTGTTGTTAATGAGCAGGATTCGCCCCGTCGGAACGTCACGCTCGAGCAACGCCCGCACTGCGGCCGCGGCGCGGATGAGTTCCTCCGGCACCGAAAGATCACACGGAAAATGGTTCAAATATTTCCCTGCATTAGGTGAAATATTTAACACCGGCGGACGCCGCGAGAGGTTGCAAAATACCAAATCCGGTCTCACGGTTCTCCCCAGTCTAATGATAGATTTTCCAATACCGGAAGATCCGCCCGTCACGACGACGGCCGAGAATGGTTGGAGCGCTTCGCGTGGCGAGGGCACAACAGATGTAAGGGAGTCTTTCGATGACTTTAGCAAGGCCGGGCTGCGTCCCGGCCTTGTAGCAACCGAACCCATACGCAGAAACATGAACAGCCAAAATAACCACGATCTAATCGTATCCGGCATTCACCTCGATCTGACACCGTCCCTGAAGACGTTCGTCCGCGAGAAAGCCGAGCGATTGTTTCGTCATGAGGAGCGCATCGTGAGAATGCGCGTGGAATTGGAGTGCGATCGCAACCCCGCGAGCGGCACCCAATTCAAGGCAAAGGGCCACATCCAGATCCACGGCCCGGACATGAACGCGTCCGTTCAGGCGGACGAGTGCCACAAGGCAATATCGATGCTGGTCGACAAACTCGATCGCATGCTGCAGCGACGCCACCAACTTCACCGCGTTAAACGCAATCATCCTCACGCGGTCGACCTCAACGCCGAAATTCCCAAGGCGCTTGCGTAACGCTGTCACTTTCCTTTCTCCGTGAGTTCAACCCGCCGGTCCGCCGGCGGGTTTTTTTGTGCTCGGAGCGCGCGCGTCGGGTGCGCATTGGTTTTCGGGCGATAAAAACGCCCGCGCTTCCACCATGTCCCACGTTCCCGCCCCCACCCGCTACGCGAATCCGTCCCTCTACCGGCGCTGCGGCCGCAGCGGCCTCAAACTGCCGGCGCTCTCGCTCGGTCTCTGGCACAATTTCGGCGCGGTGGACGATTTCTCCAACAGCCGCGCTCTCGTGCTGCGCTCGTTCGATCTCGGCATCACCCACTTTGATCTCGCGAACAACTACGGTCCGCCCCCCGGCTCCGCGGAGGAAACCTTCGGGCGCATCCTCCACGCCGATCTCGCCGCCCATCGCGACGAACTGATCATTTCCACCAAGGCCGGCTACACCATGTGGGACGGTCCCTATGGCGACTGGGGCTCGCGCAAATATCTGCTCAGTTCCCTCGACCAGAGCCTGCGCCGGATGCAGCTCGATCATGTCGATATCTTTTACTCGCACCGGCCCGATCCCGAGACCCCGCTCGAGGAGACGATGGGCGCCCTCGCCCACGCCGTGCGTTCCGGCAAGGCCCTGTACGCCGGGCTTTCGAATTACAGCGCCGAGCAAACGACGCGCGCCGCAAAATTGCTGCGCGAGCTCGGCACGCCGTGTCTCATTCACCAGCCGAAATATCATCTCTTCGAGCGCTGGATCGAACGCGGCCTGACCAAAGTGCTGGTCAACGAGGGCATCGGCGGGATCGCGTTCTGTCCGCTCGCCCAGGGCCTGCTGACGAACCGCTACCTCGCCGGCATTCCTGCGGACTCCCGCGCCGCCCACGATCCGCGTTTTCTCAAGCCCGAGCACATCACGCCGGACAAGCTCAGCCGTATCCGCCAGCTCGACGCTCTCGCCCGCAAGCGCGGCCAGTCGCTCGCCCAGATGTCGCTCGCCTGGGTGCTGCGTCAGCCGGCCATCACGTCGGCGCTGATCGGGGCCAGCAAGGTCGCGCAGGTCGAGGAAAACCTCGCCGCCCTCCAGTCGCCAGCGTTCGGCCCCGACGAACTGCAGCAGATCGATCGCATTCTCGCCGCGTAACCGCGGACTGGAGACACGGCGCGCCGCGCGTGCTCTCTCTCACAGCACCGCCGCGGCCCAGGAAGGCAGCTCGAATTCCCGCCCGTGCAGATGCTGGCGCATCGCCGCCTGCATCCAGGGACGCGTCGCCGAGCTCGCGACGACCGCGACGAAGGTCTTTTCGTCCCGGCGTTCGAGCCGGTACTGCTCGATCGTCACGCCGATGAGACTGACCTCACCTTCGAGCTGACACGAGAGTTCGATGCGGCGGCGCTTGGAATCGACGATGAGCTCCTCGACCCGGCCGTACGCTTTGATCACGTTGTTGAGATACGTCTTGGCGGCCTTGGCGGCCATCATGTCTTTGGCGGCGTAGAACATGGCAGTGGCGGTGATCCGCAGCGTAAGGCGTGACGCGGGAAACGCCAGATCTCAGTCGGGACATCGCCCTTGCCCGCGAATCACGCGAACGGCCACGAATGAGAATACAGTGAACTGGGCACTCGCCACACGGTGAACGTCCATGCGGCGTGGCTGGACTGACTTCTGCGGTTGCATTCGCGTCCCTTCGCGTGATTCGCGGGAGCTCCTTGGCTGACTTACAGCGCGCGCGCAGCCGCGCCACCGCACTCAGGCGGCCGTGGCCACCATCCGCACGGGCGTCGCCTGAATCGCCTTGCGGAGATCCGCGTTGCGCACCGGCTTCGTCAGAAAGTCGTCCATGCCGGCGGCAAAGCACTCGTCGCGATCCGCCGTCGAGGCGTTCGCGGTCATCGCGACGATCCGCGGACGGCGTCCTGCCGGAAAGCGCGCGCGGATTTCGCGGGCCGCCTGCAGTCCGTCCATCTCCGGCATCTGCACATCCATCAAAATGAGATCATAGCGCTGGCGCTCCACCGCCTCGAGCGCCTCGCGGCCATTGGCGGCGATATCGGCGCGGTAGCCGAGCCGCTGGAGCATCAGCGTCGCCACGCGCTGGTTCACCGGATTGTCCTCGGCGAGCAGGATCGCGAGCGGGTGCTCCTCGCCCATGACGACGTTGTCCGGGATCACGGACGGGGCGCGCACCTTGCGACCGTGCAGCACCTCGACACAGAGATCGTACAGCACGGAGGTCTTCACCGGCTTGCTCGCAAATCCCGCGATCGCGAGTTCGTCCGCCACGCGCAATCGACCACGCCGGGTCAGCATAATCACCGGCAGCTGCATCGCGGAACGGGTGCGACGAATCACTGCGACCAGTTCCGGCCCACTCATCCCCGGCATCTCCGCATCCACGAAAGCCAGATCGAAGGTGCTCTCCTGCTCGAGCAGCGCCAGCGCCTCGACGCCCGAGGACACCGCCCGGGACGTCATGCCCCACGCCTCGGCCTGCTGCGCGAGCACGCGGCAGCTGGTCGCGTTGTCGTCGACGATGAGAACGCGCCGGCTGGCCAGCACGGGTGAGACGGCGGTGACAAAGGGTTTTTCGAGTGCGAGGGGATCGGCCGTCACTTCAAAATGGAACACGCTGCCGTTGCCGATCGCACTCTCGGCCCAGATGCGGCCGCCCATCAGTTCGACGAGCCGTTTGCAGATCGCGAGACCGAGACCGGTGCCGCCGAACTGACGCGTGGTCGAGGCGTCGACCTGGCTGAAGGTCTTGAAAAGCCGGTCCATCCGATCGCTCGGAATGCCGATGCCCGAGTCGTGCACGGAAAAACGCAGCCTCGCGCCCTTCGCATCGCGACCGACTGCCGCAACGGACAGGAAAACCTGGCCGCTGGCGGTGAACTTCACTGCGTTGCTCAGCAGATTGACCAGCACCTGCCGCAGCCGCGTGTCATCGCCCACAATCGACTCCGGCACACCGGGATCAATGGCGCACAGCAGGTCGATGTTCTTCTCGGCCGCGCGGCCGGCCAGGACGTCGAGCGACGATTCGAGGCACTCGCGCAGATCGAACGGCCGGTGCTCCAGGTCGAGCCGGCCGGATTCGATCTTCGAGTAGTCGAGAATGTCGTTGAGCAGGCCGAGCAGCCCGTCGCCGCTGGTGCGGATCGTTTCGGAAAACTCCCGCTGTTCCTTGGAAAGATCCGTGCCCAGCAGCAACCCGCTCATCCCGATGACGGCGTTCAGCGGCGTGCGGATTTCGTGGCTCATGTTGGCCAGGAACTCCGACTTCGCCACCGTGGCCGCGGCGGCCTCCTGCGCCAGCTGGTTGGCCCGACCGAGGGCGTTCTCGAGCTGGCCGTTGAGGCGCTCGGCCTCGTCGCGGGCGCGCACGATCTCCGCCTGGGCGCGGCGCTCGGCGGTGACGTCCCAGTTGACGCCGACCATGCGGATCGCGCGCCCCGCGGGATTGCGCTGCACGTGCGCGCAGGCGCGGATTTCGCGCTCCTCGCCGTCGGGCCGGATGATCCGGTACGAGGTGTTGAACGGCTTGTCGCCGTCGACCGCCTCGCTTGTCTCCCGTTCCACGCGGCTGAGATCGTCGGCATGGATGCACTTGAGCCAGGTCTCGTCGGTGCCGTCGAACGCGGACGGCGCGAGCCCGTAGAGCGCGTGCATCCGGTTGTCCCATACGGTGCGTTTCTGAATGAGATCGTGATCCCAGATGCCGACCTGCGCGGCCTCGGTGGCGAGCTGGAGACGTTCCGTCAGCGACTGGAAGCGCAGCTCGATCGTCTTGCGCTCGGTGATGTCGAGCGAACGACCGACGAGCCGGACGACGTTGCCCACCGAGTCGCGGAGCGGCGTGAGGCGCGTCAGCCACCAGACCAGCTGGCCGCGGACGAAGAACGGCTCCTCGTATTCAATCGGGCCGGACGACTCCGCGCCGCGCCGGAAACTCGCCCGCAGGCACTCGGCCATCTCCGCCGGCACGAGCGGCACGAGCTCGCGCGGCGTGCGCCCCCTGATATCGACGGCATTGAGGCCGGTGAGCCGCTCGTACGCGGGATTCACCTCGAGAAAGCGAAAATCGCCGCCGTTCGTCACATCGACCACGAACACGCCCAGGTCCACGCTCGAGAACACACTTTGCAGCAGCACGCGGCTCTCCTCGTGCGTGCGTTCGGCCACCTTGCGATCGGTGACGTCGGTAATGAAACCCTGCCAGAGGATGGAACCGTCCTCCTGGCGCTCCGGCATCGCGGTGCCCGACAGCCAGCGCACGGTCCCGTCGGCGAAGCGGGTCCGGTACTCGCATTCCCACCGGGCCAGCGCCTGCGCGGACTGGTGGATCGAGTCGGCCACGCGGTCAAAATCCTCGGGATGGATCAAATCCCAGATGACGGCCGAGTCCTCGGCCACCGCCTCGGGTTCGACGCGGTAGATTTGCCGGATGCCCTCGCTCGCAAACGGGAAACAGCGCCGGCCGTCGGGAAATTGTTTCAGCTGAAACACCATGCCCGGAACCTGCGCGGCAATCTTGCTGAAGCGCGCGGCGAGCTCGCGCCGGCGTTCCTCCGCGTGCCGCTGGCGCGTGACGTCACTCGCGATCACGAGATAGCCGGTCGTGCGGCCGCGGCGGTCGCGCATCGGCGTCACGGATACACGCACCGGCACCCGTGCGCCGTCGCGGCGGAGATAAATCCAGTCGTGCTCCTCGGCGTGCGAGTTGACCTCGGCCTTGGCCACCAGCGCGTCGAATCCAGGCGCGACCGGCCGCTTCAATTCCTGGGCAAGCTCGACGGCCCGCGCCGCCATCTCGGTCGGATCGTGAAAGGCTTCGCACGACATCCTGCCCACCACCTCGGCGGCCTGAAATCCCAGCAGCCGCTCGGCGCCGGAGCTGAACGTTTCGATCCGGCCGCGGGGATCCGTCGTGATGACACTGTGGGCGCCGTGGCTGAGAATGCTGTGATTGAGCTGTTCCTCGCGTTCCAGCGCCTGCTGCCGCCAGCGTCGGCCCAGGGTGAACGCCGCGCCTGCCGCCACCAGTCCGGCCAGTAGCGCCAGGGCGAGCGGCCAGACCGAGCCTCCGACTCCAGCGGCTCCGTGCATCCAACGTCCCAGGCCCCAACCCAACGCGATGAAGGCCCCTCCCGGCAGCAGGAGGGTTCGGGCGAAACTTTGGTGTCTGGCAGAAGGCATCACTGTGGGCGCACCGCGCGATGTGGACGCATAAACCCGTGAAAATATCGTCACGAGCGGCCCAAAGTTTAGCCAATGAGTCGCGATTTACCCCGCCAGTTTGGTCACAGGACGGTAAGAATCAGGCACTTTGCCCCGGCAACGGAGAATAGACTCGTCATTGCCGTTGCCCTCGCCCGGACCGGACTTTAGGCGTTTCGGCTCCCTCATGGTGCTTGAAGATAATCTCCGTCGGATCGCGGGCTGGCTAGGCCTGATCACCGCCGCCTTGGGCGCGGTCGTCCTCGCCGGGTGGATGAAAAATACGAACCCGCTGGACGTCCTGCACCTTAACTCGGCGCCCATGACGCCCAACGCCGCCCTTTGTCTCTTGCTGGCAGGCGTCTCCCTGTGGCTTCAGCTTCGAACCGCACCGCTGGCCCGCCGTTGCGGGCTAACCAGTGCGGCGATTGCCCTCCTGGTTGCGCTCGCCGCCCTCGCCCACGAATTATTCCAGGTCGATCTCGGTCTGGATCGCCTTCTTGCCAGTGCCCTTCGCAGCGACGCGGACTCCACCCCGCTGCGGATGTCGGTCCATGCCGCGCTGATCATTGCCGCCAGTGCCGTCGCGTTGGTCGGACTGCGCCAGGCTCGCAGCGCGGTCAAATGGCCAATCTCCGCGTGGATGGCCAATCTCGTCATCGGGTTGAGCGCCGCGGTCCTGATGGGCGTCGAGTTCGCCACGAGTGACGACATCGTCCGTCCCCTGCGTTTCTCGAGTCATCTCGCCCTCGGGCTGCTCGTCCTGGGCATCGGCACGCTGCTGGCCCGTCCGGGAGATCCCCACATGCGCGCGCTGTTCGCCCGCTCGACCATCGGTACGCTGGCCCGCCGATTGTTCATCTTCGCCGCGATCGTGCCGCTGGTGATCAGCGGCATCCTCGCCTGGCTCGTGCGGAACGAGATCGTCACGCTGGCCGACAGCGTCGTCCTCTTCGTGGTTGCCATCATGCTCTGCGGCATCGGGGTGGCACTGTTGTCCCTGGTCACCACAGCCGGGATCAGCGAGAGCCGTGAAGAGGCGGAACAGGCCCGCGCGCAGGTCACGGCCCGGTTGCAGGAGCAGACCGCGCAACTTCAGGACACCATCGCGCGCCGCACGGCCGAACTGCGGGAGGCCAATGCCAGCCTGCGCGCCGCCGCCGACTCCAACGCACTGCTCGCACTCGTCGCGCAGAACACAGTCAACGGCGTCGTGATCACCGACGCCACCGGCCGCATCGAGTGGTGCAACGCGGCGTTCACGCGCGTCACCGGCTACGAGTTCGATGAAATCAAGGGCCGCAAGCCCGGACACTTCCTGCAGGGCGCCGGCACGGATCCCGTCACGATTGCCAAGCTGCGCGCCGCGGAACGCGACGGCCAGCCGTGCAACGTCGAAATCCTCAACTACACGAAACGCGGCACGCCCTTCTGGCAGATCATCGACCTGCAGCCCGTGCGCGATCAGTCCGGCCGGTTGGTGCATTTCATCGCGAACCAGACCGACATCACCGGGCAGCGCGCGGACAAGACCCGGCTCGAACATCTTAACCAGCGCTTCGAACTCGCCGCCCGCGCCGCGCACCTCGGCGTGTGGGAATGGGACGCCGCCACGCAGCGCAGCATCTGGGATCAGCGCACGCTCGAGATCTACGGAGTGCACGCCGACGATTTCAAGGGCACCCTAGAGGACTGGAAACGCCGGGTGCATCCCGAGGATCGCGACGCCGCGATCGCGCGGATCCAGGCGGCGATGGCGTCCTCGAGCCACTTCGAACAGGAATTTCGCATCCTGCGCGCCAGCGACGGCGCCGAGCGTTTTCTCCAGTCGCGCGCCATCGTGCAACGCGACGCCCAGGGCCGCCTGCTGCGGATCACGGGTACCGAGCGTGACATCACCGCCGAACGCGAAAGCTCGCAGAAGATGGAGGCGCTGTATGAGCGCCTGCGCCTCGCCCTCCGCTCATCAAACTACGGTGTCTGGGAATACGACCTCGTGACCGGAAAACGCATCTGGGACGATCGCATCCTCGAGATGTTCGGTATGACTCGCGCTGAATTCGACGACTCGCGTCCGATGTGGCTCGAACGCATTCACCCCGAGGATCGCGGCGCGGCCGCGGAAAACATGCGCCGCGTCATCGCGGGCGAGCTGCCGGAATACGTCGTCTCCTTCCGCATCGTCCGCCCGGATGGCACCATCCGGCACACGAACTCCCACGGCTATCTCCATCGCGATCAGCGCGGCAACCCCGTGCGGCTCGTCGGCCTCAGCCGCGACGTCACCAACGAAAAGCAGATGGCCCAGGCGCTCGATCTCGCCGAGCAGCGCTGGCAGCTTGCGATCGAAGGCACGAACGACTCGGTGTGGGATTGGGACATCGTCACCGGCCGGATTTTCCACGACGAACGCTGGGCGCGCATGCTGGGTTACGCCCCGGGCGAACTCGAGGACACGATCGCGGCCTGGAATGCCCTCGTGCACCCCGACGATCTCGCCGGGACCGAAGCCGCCGTCTACGAACACTTCGAGGAGCGGACGAAGGATTACCAGCACGCACTGCGTTTTCGCGCCAAGGACGGCACGTGGCGCTGGATTCTCGATCGCGGCAAGGTCGTGCGTCGCTCCGAAGACGGCCGCCCGCTGCGCATGGCCGGCACGCACAGCGACATCACGGAGCACAAGCTGCTCGAACAGCGCCTCCGCAAGTCCGAGGAACTCGCCAGCGAGGTCAGCCGCCTCGCCCAGATCGGCGGTTGGGAACTCGACATGATCACGCGTCGCGTGACCTGGACCGACGGCACGCGCCGAATTCACGAAGTCGACGACACATATCTGCCGACGATGGAGAGCATGTGGCAGTTCTATCCCGCCGACACCGTCGAGTCGGTCAAGGCGGCCTTCAACGACGTGACGCCCGCGTCGCCGTCGTTCGACATCGAAGTGCCGTTCATCACCGCGCGTGGTCGTCGCCTGTGGGTCCGGATTCTCGGTCACGGCGAGTTCATGCGCGGCCGGGCCCTCAACGTGCACGGCGCGATTCAGGACGTGACGTCGCGCCATGAGAGCGAAGGCGCACGCCGCCAGCTCGAGACCCAGCTGTTCCAGGCCCAGAAGATGGAAACGCTCGGCACGCTCGCGGGCGGCATCGCGCACGACTTCAACAATCTCCTGACGGGCATCATCGGCTACCACGAGCTGGCGGCGGATTCGCTGCCGGAGGATCACCCGGCGCGCACCTGCCTCGTCGAAGCGCGCAACGCGAGCCTCCGCGCCCGTGAACTCGTCGAACAGATTCTGACGTTCGGCCGGCAGACCGGTGGGGCGGTTTACGATCCGATCGACCTGCCGCTCGTCGTCGAAGAGGCGCGTCGATTCCTGCGCGCCACCCTGCCGTCCAACATCACGATCGATGTGGCGTTCGCCCCGAACTGCGGCTCGGTCCTCGCGGACGCGACCCAGATCCACCAATTGATCCTGAACCTTGGATCGAACGCCGCGCACGCCATGCGCCAGCACGGCGGCCACTTGAAGATCGCGATCGAGCCCACGGAAGTGACACCCGATCTCGCGCTCACCCTCGGGAATTCGCCCGCGAGCAGTTATGTGCGACTGTCGATCAGCGACACGGGCCACGGCATGGATGAGGCGACCCGCCGCCGGATCTTCGATCCTTTCTTCACCACAAAGAACACGCGCGAAGGCACCGGACTCGGGCTCGCGGTCGTGCACGGCATCGTGCGTTCCCATCGCGGCGCCATCGACGTGGAGAGCGCGCCCGGCCAGGGTTCGACGTTCCACATCTACCTGCCGGCCGCGAAGGCCGAGACGGAGACGGAGCCGACCGATCTCACGATGGAAACCGCCCCGCGCGGCGGCGGCGAATATGTCTGCGTGGTCGATGACGAGGAAGTCGTCGGCAGCTGCACGAAACTCGTGCTCGCCAACAAGGGCTATCATTCCCTCGTGTTCGCATCGGCGGAGAAGTGCCTCGCCGAACTCGAATCCAATCTCGACCAGTGCTCCGTCCTGATCACCGACCAAACGATGCCCGGCATGCAGGGCACCGAGCTCGCCACCACCCTGCGCCGGCGCCGCCCGGATCTGCCGGTCGTGATCATGTCGGGTTACTTTTCCAAAATCTCACCGCAGGCCCTCGACGATCTCGGCCAGGTCGAGTTGCTCGGAAAACCGTTCACCACCGACGAGCTCCTGCACGCCGTGCACCGTGCGTTGCATCCGGTCGCGAAGATCAGCTGAAGCGGCGCCATCGCCGCTCGCAGCGAGGATCAGAGTTTGACCGCGGAAAACGCGGATGGGGCGGATACACAGAGTATCAGCGCCATCCGCGGTCGATGAGCAGTCACCGCTTGGTTTTATACCAATCGCTCGCTGCCTTTGGACTTTAGCCGTGGCTACGAGCGCCAGCGAGTGGCCGAACGACCACTCGCTGGCGTTCGTAGCCACGATCGATCCAGAAATCCAAAAGCAAGGAGCGATTGGTACTACTCATAACTCTCAGCCGGACTCATGCAGTTGAAGGTTGAAAGGTGAAAGAACCGGAAACAGACGGGTGTATTCAGGACATCGTATCCACTCCGTCGATTGGGCTCGAATTCCGTCACGCACCAGTCGGTGGAAACCTGCCCGCACTCCAGGACGATTGGCTGCTGCTGGGTGATTGGGCGCTTTCAACCTTCAACTTTCACTTTTCAACCGCATGGCTCCGGCTCAGCGCTCAACTCTCTCATGCATGAGTCGGCTCAAGCTGGCAGCGGCTTGCCCTTCGTCTCGGGTGCGAACCACACGATGACGAGGCCGATCGCGTACACGAGCGTGATGATCGCCCCGGCCTTCGCGTAGCTGCCATCGAAGGACTGCATCAGAACGCCCATCTGCAGCGCGCCGACTGCGGCGAGAATGCGCCCGGCGTTGAACGCCAATCCCTGTCCGGTCGCGCGCACCCGCGTCGGAAACAACTCGGGCAGATACAACGGCAGCCAGCCGTAGAACGTCGCGGTAAAACCGCCGACTACAAACGTCAGCGCAAGGAAGTTTGCGCCATAGCTGTCGATGCCACGGAAGAGCCACGCACACGTGAGCAGCGAACCCAGACACAGCATGAAATACATGAGACGCCGGCCGAAGAATCCGCCGACCCACGCGCCGGCCAGACAGCCGACGATTGCTCCGAACGCCGACGCCGCCTGCGTGTAAGCCTTCGCCATCGGATCACCGGGCGCCATCTTGTCCGCCCAGAGCGGCAACCACTGCACCGAACCCCAGGTGCCGATCAAGGCCACCGACGACAGGGCCGTCGCGATGAGCGTCCACTTCAGCAGCGGCGGGGTGAAAATCTCGCGGAGCGGACTCGAGTTGACCGGTGCCGACTTGACCGAGTCCTGCCATTTTTCCGACTCCGGCACGAAGAGCCGCATGATGAACGTGAGGGCCGCCGGCGCCGCGCCGACGAGGGCCACCCAGCGCCACGAGTCCACCGTCACCTTGAAAAACATGCCCAGCACGGCGATGCCGGCAAAGCCGACGTTCGCCGCCGCGCCGATGATGCCGGCCATGAGCGGACGGTGTTTTTCGGGCCAGACTTCCATGACCAGCGCCACGCCGAGCGACCACTCGCCGCCCATGCCGAGTGCGGCGATGAAGCGGCAGACGCAGAGGTGCCACGGTTCGCTCGCGAAATAGATGAGTCCGGTGAAAAGCGAATACACGAGAATGCTCACCGCCATCGCTCGTACCCGCCCGACCTTGTCCCCCAGCCACCCGAAGATGACTCCGCCCAGCGCCGCCCCCACCAGGAAGGCCGCCGTCGCGTAGGCCATCCACTGGCCAACGAACGCATCGGTCAGCTGCATCCCCTGCGCCTGTTGCATCTGCAACAACGCCGGGCGCGCAATCAGCGGGAAGATGCCCATTTCCATGCCGTCGAACATCCAGCCGAGAAACGCGGCCACGAGGACGGCATAGAGCTGCTTCTTGTTTGGTTCTTTTTTTTCCATGATGGGGAGGTGGGTGGGAACGGGGTTTGAAAAAAGACGCGCTACCGGGCGTCACGTCGACCGGTAGCACAAACAGTGCAAGGCGGCATGAATTCATCGCCAGTAGCCGGTCCTGCGAGGAGAACGACCGGCGAACTCCGTCGTTTCGCCCGCTCCATCTGGCGGAATCCGGACAGGTCGACGCCCGCGGCAAGGTCGCGCAGCGCCTTCATACAGGTGGGAAATGCCATGGGGGAAACGAGCAAATCGCTGCCAAGAAGTCACACGCCCCGGGCACATGCAAGCCAGAGCGGTTCGGCCGCGGCAGTTTCGTTTCGCCCCACCCTTCCGCCGGGAAACCGGTTCCTTCCGGCCGCGCCCGGGCGCGGTGAACGCGCCTTCCCTTTCTACCTCGCCCCCCCGGGAGCAATAGCGCCCGATCTCCAGACCCAGGACGTATCCGGAAAGACATGCTTCGCGCGAATGCCTTCCATCGAGGCTCGCCAGCAACGCCCTCTCGCGCGCCGCCGTCGAGATCCGTGTGAAACGCCTTCCCGCTGCAGGTGATTCCCGCTCGACGCCCGCATCGTCGTGCGGCCACGTGAATGCGACGTCATCACTGCGAAAGTGCGCCACCAGCGCCGCCTGCGCGGCCCCGGCCTGCGTCGCCGCCACCGAAGGGAAATCCGGCGTGGGCGGGATCAGCACGAACTGCGTGTCACGCCGCACGGGCTCGACCGTCAAACCGTCGATCGCCGCCAGGACATCCGTCGACTGCGGTGGCTCACCGCGCACTGCGTCCCACCGCTCGGTGACCACGACCCGCCAGCTGGCGAGGGTCCGACGCCAATGCAGCGCCGCGATCGTGGCGTCCGCCAGCGCCACATTCAAGGCGGCGAGCAGCCGAGCCTGATCCCGCAGATCCAGGTTTCGTTCACTGGCAGCCCGGCGGGCCACGTGATTCCACGCCACAAATGGACCCGCCGCATCCAGCGAGATCGACACCGTTGCGGGCGAAAGACCTTCGAACGCCCGGGCGGCACGACCCCATACTTCGTTCGTCACCTGTCCCGTCCGGTCCACCGTGCGCACCTCGCGCGGCGCAAACTGCGCGACCGATTTCAACCGGAACGGCACCGCGCGGACCCACGGCGTCGGCGGCGGCGCGTCACCGCGCGCCAGCGCGGTCTCGGCTGTATCCACCGGGATGCGACCGAGCCCGTCCGCAGTCTGATCGAACTCATGGGGGACCCAGCCGTCCCGGGCGCGGTCACTGACCATCCGCGCCGCCGTCTCGCGTCCCATCGCGAGGCCCCGCGTCTTTTCCACGCCGTCGGGGATCATGCTCAAGAGCCGGTCGGCCAGCGCCGCGTAGCCACTGCGTCCACCCGGCCGCAGCGCCGACAGCACCTCATGCGCGGCGCCCACGACCGCCGCCCGGGGCGCCGCTAGGTCGGACGAGCTGCCGTTGCGGACGCCGCCCGCTGCGTCAACGGCGTCCGCCATGGCACGGTGCATCATCGCGTAAACGCGCGCCTCCGCAAGCGGGTCCGAACGATCCGGCGCCGTGGCCGATCCGCGCAGCAACAGTTCATTCCAGGCCAGCACGACGTCCGCGCGCAGCGGCGGCACGAGCAGCAGCAGAACAACGCCCAACGCCGCCCGGAAGACTGAAGGCGAGCAACCGGCGGCTTTTGCTTTTCTCTGATCATGGTGGCTACGAGCGCCAGCGAGTGGCGTTCCCTCGACTCGATGTCGCTCGTAGCCACAGCCGAGCTGCAAAATGAAAAAGCGTTTGGTCGGAGAAGTGATTTTCATCGCCAGGAAGATCGATTCGGACTCAAGGCCCGGTGTTCGTGGCGATCAGCGTGTTCGGTCGGAAGCAGACGACGGAGCGACGCGGGCGGGGTTGTGCACCGGCTGGCATCGGGAATCCGCCCCGAGGGGCGGCGCGAGCGCCGTGGGTCCAAGACCACGTCGCAGGCACGGGAAGAACCCGGCGAAAAACGTTTGGTTACACGGAAACATTCTGCAGCGGCGAGCCCGCGCCTGGATCTCCGATGCCGGCCGCCTGCGCCCGGTTGGTGTGCGCGCAAGATTTTGCGTCGACACGAGGACGTGATGCCTGAAAACGCGAAAACCAGGCGTCGACCGCCGCGGTCGCGCCTGGTTTTTCAGCCTCCCGCCAGAGAGGGCTTGAACGCTTACCGCTGCAGCAGCTGCAGGACGGTGTTGGGGGTCTGGTTCGCCTGCGCCAGCATGGCCGTGCCGGACTGGACCAGAATATTGTACTTCGCGTACTGGGTCGACTCCTCGGCCACATCCACGTCGCGGATACGCGAGATGGCGGAACCGAGGTTTTCGAATTCAACCTGCAGCGTGGTCGCGGCCAGCTCGAGGCGGGACTGCGACGCACCGAGCGACGCCCGCTCGGTGGCCACCTGCTGAATCGCGTCGGTGATGTCGCCGATCGCGCCAATGTCCGTGATCCCGATGGTGTAGGCGCCGGAGGCGTCCTGGCCGATGATGTTCAGCATCGCGCCCTGGCGCAGATTCGACTCGGGGATCGTCATGTCCTGACCGACGGCCTGGCCGATGGTCACCGTCAGGCCGGTCGAATTGGATCCGAAGAGGGTGATGCCGTTGAAGGCGCCGAGTGGCGTATCCACATCGACGGCCCCGCCAATTTCGGCCGTGGTGCCGCCGATGGTGTCGCGCAGCTGGTCCTGCAGGGCGGAAAACTCCTGCTGGTAAAGGGCGATGTCGGTCGGATTCTTCGTGACGTCCTTCGCCAGGATGGCGAGCTCGCTCATGCGCGACAGGATCTTCGTCATGCCTCCCATGAAGCCGTCGGCCGTCTGCACATAGGAGACGGCATTCTGCACGTTGGTCGTGGCGGCGCGCACGCGGCGGTTCTGAGCGTCGAGTTTTTCGGACACCGCGAGACCGGCGGCATCGTCCGACGGGTTGACGATCTTGGAACCGGAGGACAGGCGCGCCAGCGACCGGCCCAGCATCTCCTGGGAGGCGTTCAGGTTGCGGGCGGCGGCGATGGCTTGGATGTTGGTATTGATGACGCTCATGGCGGTGGATTTTAAAAAGGTTGGCGGAGGCGGGAATCCGTGAGCTTAGGGCTTGGGGGCTGCCACGGGCTTTTGCGGGAAGATGGGGAGCGGACCGGGCTTGCCGTTGCGGACGGCGGCGGCCTGGTTGCTCGCGGCGATGTCGGCGAGGACTTCCTTGCGGAAGATCGCGATGTCGCGGGGAGCAGCGATGCCGATTTTCACGACGTCGCCCTCGATCCGGGTGATGCGGATCTCAATGTTGTCACCGATGACGATCGCCTCGTTGACGCGGCGGGATAGAACGAGCATGGCGATGGCTCAGGCTGTGCGGGCGAACTTGGGCGCCTGCGAGTTTTCGACGAGGGGGTGATTCGCGCTGTAGCGCGAGTAGTTCGAGATGACGAGCTGGCGCCCGATCCGGGTGCGGCGGTTGACGACCAGCGGCCCGATGAGATTGGCGGTGGCCTCGACCGGGTTTTGCCGGCGAAGTGTGACGATGTTGAGAATCATCGCCTCGGCCGGATCGCGGAGATCGAGCTGCTCGGCATCGTTGTCGAAGATCTCAGGCTCATAGCCGGGCACAATCCCGCCGGGCTCAATCACGATGAAGTGGAGGTCGTCGACCTCGCTGTACAATTTCATCCACAGGAACGGCAGATGGTCCGGCAGATAAAGCAGCTCGGCACGCTTGTAGTGGGCGAAGCCGATCAGCCCCTGGGGCAACTCGAGTTGGTTGGCCGGGGAGATGTCGAGGTCGGTCGGATAGAGCTCAGGCAGGACTTTCATGATTCCGGGAAAAGGTTGGGGTCGCGGTGGGATGTTACTGGATATAATCGAGCAGGGACAGCCGCATGATGTTGGCCGACGAAGAAAGTGCGGCCTGGTAGGCGGTCTGGCTCTGGTTCAATTTCACGATGGTGGTCGGCAGATCGAGGTCGGCCTCGGACGAAATCAGCTTCTCGAGGCCCTCGGAACGATCCAGCAATTGGGAGCGGTTCGCCTCGATGCGCATCTGCACGCCGCCGTGCTCGGCGAGTGACGACACGAGCACATCCTCGCTCGCGATGAGGGCGGTCTGGGCCGTGACGACCGCGGGCGAGTTGTTCACCGTGAGCGCATCGCGCAGGGCGACGAGCTCGTTGAGAAAATTGCCGATGCCGGTGTTGGTTGCGCCAGTCGTGCTGGGTGTGACGCTTGCGCTTTCAGAAAGTTGGATCGCGGCGCGCTGCGAGTTGCCGGCGTAGGTGACGCCGGTCACCTTCCCGTTCGCATCGCGGGTCGCGGTGAACGGCGGCGTGTCGACGGCGGTGCCGGCAAACATGTAATCGTTGCGCAGCTTGCCGTTCGCCACCTGCAATGCCTGCTCAATCATCTGATCGACCTCGGACGCATAAGCGCCGGCGGCTTCGGGACTGATCGCACCGCTGCCGAGCGTGCCGATTTCCGTCGCGCGATCGGACACGCGCTTCAGCTGCTGCAAACCGGAAAACGACGTCTCGCTGATCTCCCGCGCGCGGTCGGCGTTGCGCAGATACTGCGTGATCTCGCGGCGGCTGCTTTCGAGCCCGAGCACGCGGCCCACGGCGGTCGGGTCGTCTTCGGGCTGGAAAATGCGCTGTCCCGTCGCCACCTGCGTCTGCAGTTTCGCCTGCTGCGCGCCGAGCGCCTGAATCTGGCGAATGATGTTTTCCGAGAGCGTATTGCTGGTGAGTCTCATGGGGAGTTACGTTAGACGCCCATCCGGTTGACGACATTGTCGAGGAGCTCATCGAGCACCGTGAAGACGCGCGACGACGCCTGGAACGAACGCTGGTACTTCAACAGATCGGCCATCTCCTCGTCGAGGGAGACACCACTGACGGCATCGCGCTGACCGCGCACGAGGCGCTCGATGTTGGTCTGGTCCTCGACGCGCGTGTTGGCGTCGGCCAGGGCCTGGCCGAGCTTGCTGACCGTTTTGCTGAAGAAGCCGGAGAACGAACCGTCGATGGCGTCGCCTCCGCCCGTTGAGAATGACGTGGTGGCTAACCGCGCGATGGCGAGCGCCACGGAATTGTCGCCGGCCGGACCGCCGTCACTGGCCTTCAGCGTCGACGCCGTGAGCGTGCCCACGAGCGAGATCGTCCCGGCCGTCGTACCGGACGCGACGAAGAAATCCCCCGTCAAGTTCGTCGGATTGTAGGCGGTGTTGACCGCGGTGACGAACTGCTCGGCAAGGGCATCAAGATCGTCGCGCAGGGTCTGGATGGCGCCGTCGCGCGCCGTCAGGGCGCCATGAATCGATCCACCGGAGAGACCCAGCACCGTCGCCGGGGAACCCGCGGTGATTTGCGTGCCGTTGAAAGCCACCGTGCCCTGCACGTTGCCCGCATCGACCAGCATCACGTCCGCGTTGGAGGCGTCCTTGGCCACGACCTGCACCTGGCCGCTGGCGGTTTCGCGCACCTCGATCGGCAGCTTGGCGGCGAGCTTCTCGAGCTGCGCCTCGCGCTGGTCGCGCAGGTCGACCGCGGAACCCGGGGCGTTCACCTCGAGGCGGCTGATCTGCTTGTTCAGTTCGGCGACCGAATCGAGGAGGCCGTTGACCTCGGAGACGTCGGTGTCGATCTCGGCGTTGAGATCGCTCTGGGCCTGCACCAGGCGCGCATCCGCAAGTTGGAGACGATCCGTGAGAATGCCGGCCTTCTGCAAAAGAGTCTGGCGTTCGCCATCGTCCGTCGGCCGCGCCGCGAAACTCTGGAACGCGTTGAAGAAACCGTCGATCGCCCCGGCAATGCCGCCGCCGACGCCGCCGTTGAGTTCGTTCGCTCCGGCCGCGCGGTCGATGCCCTGGCCGAGTCCGGCCTGCGCGCGCTGGTACCCCGCCTGCTCGGCCTCGAAGGAGGACTGGATCGCGATCTCCCGCAACACCTGGCCGTCGAGGAGAAAGTCGCGCACCTGTTCAACGCCGAGCGCTTCGAGTCCGAGGCTCTCCGCGCCCTGCGGCGTGATGATCGTGCCGCGATCACCGAACAGCACGCGCTGCCGCGCGTAGTTCGGGTTGTTCACGTTGGCCAGGTTCTTCCCGGTGATTTCCAACGCCCGGCTCTGCGCGGAGAGCGCTTTGACGGTCGCGTTGATGCTGGAATAGAGGCCGGCCATGGTGGTAGCGGTTTGAGAACGTTCGTTCAGCCTGCCGCGCGCAGCGTGCCGGGCGTGCTCCCGATGGAAACCGCCAGGCGGCCCGCGGGGGAATAGGTCTTGGTGAACGCCTGCGGGCGCAGCTGCTGCAGCGTGTCCTGGTGCATTTCGACCGCCCGCGACAGCATCGTGTGATTGTGCCGGCTGGTGCGGCGAACGCGGTGCAACAAAAGATTCACTTCGCTGATCAACGCCTCGATGAGCGGACGCGCGTCGTTCTCGATCAACGGGAGCATGGAGCGCAACGACGACGCGGGCGACACGCCGTTCTCGGTGGCAAACTCGGCGACGGCCTGCTCGCGGCGGCCGCGGCTGTCGGCGACGGACCGCACCTGAACCTCGATCTCCGTGGCGAAATTCAACACGGCATCCGGGTTGCGCTCGAACAGGCTGCGCTGCTGGTTTTCGAACAGGTGCAGCAGGGCGCCGTAATCGGCGAGCTCAGCGCGAAGGCATTGAGCGATGAATTCCCAGGGTTTGCTCATGAGGAGAGAGGCGTTGCGGATGAAGCGGTGCTGGCGCGAGGCGAAGTGGGTGTTGAAACGTCGGCGGCCGCCTCCGTCTTTTCCCCGCGCGGGGTGAGTTGCTGCTGCAGGTAGCGACCGAGCCCGAGGCCCTGGCCCGCGGAAAGCTGCTGGGCAACCGTGTCGGAAAGCATGTCGCCGTAGATGCTGGCGGACGCGCCGCCCTCGGCACCACCCAGCATCGACGTCATCGTCTTGCCGAGGAGTTGGCGGACGAGGATGGCTTCGAACTGCGCGGCCACGGCGGCGCGTTGGGTCGCCGGCGTCGCGTTGCGCATCGCGCTCGCGTTGAACGGCCCGCTCGGGGCGCTCGGTTGGGAAGTGATGGGTGAAACGCTCACGACTTAGTTGATGACGAGTTCGGCCTGCAGCGCACCGGAACGCTTCAGCGTTTGGAAGATGGCCATCATCTCGCGCGTCGAGACACCGAGCGCGTTGAGGGCGGCGGCGAGACGCTCGATGGTCGGCGGCTCGTTGATGATCTGAAAGCCGCCCTTGGATTCGTTGACGTTCGTCTGCGTGCTCTGCACCGCGGCCGTCTGACCGCCGCTGCTGAACGCATTGGGCTGGCTGACGCCGACGTTCGAGCTGACCGTGATGGTCAGCGAACCGTGGGCGATCGCGACTTGGGACAAGCGAACCGTGGAGGTCGCGACGATCGTGCCGGTGCGCTCGTTGATCACGATGCGGGCCAGCGTGTCGGGCGCAGATTCGATCTGGCCGAGGTCGGCGAGAAATGCGACGTCACGGCCGCGGTAACTCGCAGGGAGCGTCACGGCGATCGTCGCAGCATCGGTGGCATTCGCCGAACCCTGCCACTTGGTGTTGATCGCCTCGGCCATGCGAGCCGCGGAGGTGAAGTCGGGATTGTGGAGGAGCAACCGCACGACGTTTTCGCGGACGAACGTCGCGGGAATCTCCCGCTCCACGATCGCGCCGCTGGAGATGTTGCCGACGGTCGGATGATTCTTCTGCACGGTGGACCCACCTGCCCCACCCGCTCCGCCGAGGAAACCGCCGATGGCAACCGGGCCCTGGGCCACGGCATACACGCGGCCGTCGGCACCAAGCATCGGTGTCTGCAGCAGCACGCCGCCCTGCAGCGATTTCGCATCGCCCATCGAGGCGACATTCACGTCGATGCGCGAGCCGGACTTCATGAACGCACCGATTTCGGTGGTGAGCATGACGGCAGCGACGTTCTTGGCCTTGAGATCCGACGCATTGACGGTGAGTCCGTAACGCTGGAGGAGATTGGCCACGCTGCGCAGCGTCGCGATGGCATTGCTGTCACCGTCACCGGCGAGACCGACCACCAGGCCGTAGCCCACCAGTTGATTGTCGCGGCCGCCCTCGATGATCGTCAGGTCCTTCAAGCGCGAGGCCTGCACCGGGCTGAGCGCCCAGCCGCCGACGACGGCCAGCGTCAGGACGCGCCGGGCCAGGCGGGAAAGAGAGAGACTGAAAGAGGTGAACATCATGTTCGGCGGAATCCGTTCCGTAAATCCTACGGGCGAGAAAAGGGATCAGAGCGGTCTGAGGCGTTCGTAGATCTTGGCGAGCCAGCCACGCTTTTGCGCATCGGTCAGCGCCCCCTCGGCGTGGAACTCGACGCGGGCGTCGGCAATGTTGGTGGAGATGACACTGTTGTCGCGGGCGATGTCGTCGTGACGCACGATGCCGCGCAACACGACGTACTGGGTCTCGCCGGAGAAGCTCACGACACGCACGCCCTCGATCACCAGGTTGCCGTTGGGCAGCACATCGGTGACCTGCACGGCGGCGCGGGCTGATAGCGTCTGAGTATTGCTTACGTCACCACCGCCCGAATACGACGACGTGCCGGTGGCGCTGGTGCCCGGGAGCTGGCCCTTGTGCAAGCCGGTGCCGGAATAGACGAAACGGGAAATGGCATCCTCGAGCGAGGAATCGCGGGTGGACTTCTTGTTCTGCGAACTCTGGGCCACCGCCGACTCCGCGACAATGATGGTGAGAATGTCGCCCTTGGCCGACGCCTTGCGGTCGGCGAACATGCTCTTGCCCGTCTGACCGGCTGAGCTCCACAGCGAATCCGCCCGCGCCGCCGGCACGAACACCGTCAGCAGCAGCACGAACAGGGCGAACGCAGCGAAGCCGAGGGCGGCGTGAAGCGGCGCCTTGTCGCTGGACTTACGGTGATGGCGTGAGGTGGACATCGGATTAGAAGCGGATCTGCACGCGGTTCTCGTCGACCACCAGGGCGGCAAAAATCTTGCGGGACTCGGGATTGCGGACCGTGACCGTCTCGCCCTGCGCGCCGTTTTCCAGCGCGGTGGCCTTCATGGTCACGCTCAGCGGGCCGTCGACCGCGGACACTTCCACCGTGTCACCCTTCCGCACCAGCGGACGGCGGGCGACATCGCGCCAGGTGAGCATGCGGCCGGCGGATACGCCGCGGGCAAAAATGTAGGTGCGGTCGCCGACGGACGCCGGCAGGGCTTCGCGATCGCGCAGGGTGTCAACGCGGCGCGTCTCGAGCGCCGAAGCATCGAACGCACTACCGGTGACCAGCGGCTGCCGCGTCACCCACACATCGCGCCAGAGTTGCGCGCGAAGCACGAGGCTCGCATCGCTGACCGCCGCGCCATCAGCCGCGAGGCGGCAGCGCACCATCATCGTGCCCGTCACCGTGGTCGGAAATTCCACCACCGTCAGTTCCCAGCTGGCCGCCAGCCGGGACGGCAGCACCCAGGCGCGCTGCAATTCGATCTGCAGTTCACCTTCGAGATTGAAATGCGCGGCGATCGACCGCGTGAGCGATCCGATCAATTGGTCGCGCGTGAAGGGCGTTTGGACCGGAGCGGCATCGGCGTCATCGGCGGCCACCACGGGAGCGGCGTCGACCGGAAGGACGTTCGAGGCGGCGCGGCCCGAAGCAGCGACGAAACCGATCGCGGCGGAAATCGAAAGGAGCAGGAACGGACGGAGCGTGTGAGTGAGCGTCTTCATCAGCGTTTCATGTTCGCGATGTTCTGCAGCATCTCGTCCGAGGTCTGGATCGACTTGGAATTAATTTCGTAGGCGCGCTGGGCGACGATGAGATTCACCATCTCCTCGACGATGTTCACGTTCGAGGCCTCGATGTAACCCTGCACGGTGCGACCGAACCCCTGCTCGCCCGGCTTCCCCACTTCGGGCGTGCCGCTGGCGGCGGTCTCTTCATAGAGATTGCCACCGAGACTGCGGAGACCGGACGGGTTCGCGAAGCGCGCGAGCGTGACGGAGAAATTCTGGGTGCCGCTGGCGCTCTGCACCGTGACCTGGCCGTCCTCGGAGAGCGCGACGTTGGTCGCGCCCGGCGGAATCGGCTGAAACCCGCTGAGGATCGGCAGACCGTCAACGGTCACCACCTGACCTTGAGCGCTCAGCTTGAAGGAACCGGCGCGGGTAAAACCCACCGTGCCATCGGGCCGTTGCACCTCGAAAAAGCCGTCGCCTTGAATCGCGATGTCGAGCTTCTCGCCCGTGTTCGTGAGCTGGCCCTGCGTGAACACCTTGGACGTGGCCGCGACGCGCGAACCGTTGCCCACTTCGACGCCGGTCGGCACGAGATTGCCGCCGCCGGAATCGGTGCCCGACTCGCGGGGCTTCTGATAGAGCAGATCCTGGAACTCGATCTTGCTGCGCTTGAAGCCCGGGGTGTTCACGTTCGCGAGGTTGTTCGCGATCGTGTTCAGGTTGAGCTGCTGCGCCTCCATGCCGGTGGCCGCCGAATAGAGCGAGAGATTCATCGAGAGAGAGCGGGGTTGCGCGACAGACCGGTCTCAACGCGTGAGACGAGAGACTGCCGCAGGGAGGAACTCACCAGCGCGCTGGCGATGCTGGGGCGGAAAAGCCGCACCGCGACTGGGGCCGGAGCGCCTCCAGAGCGCGTCCGGCCGGTCAGTCGTGATTGCAGATGTCTGCCAGGGAAAGTCATGTCGGGGCGGTTCAACCGAGCGCGTTGAGGGTCTTCTCCATCTGATCATCCACCGTCTTGATGATCTTCTGGTTCGCCTCGTAGGCGCGGGAAATCAGGACCAGGTCGACCATCTCGCGGAGCGGCGTGACATTGCTGCCCTCGATGTAGCCCTGCATCAGCTCGGGCTCGTCGACCGTCTTCGGGGCGTCACCCAGGTTCTGAAACATGCCGCCGCCGACGGGGAGCAGCTTGGACGTATCCGCAAAGCGCTTCACCGTAAGTTTTCCGAGCGAGTTGGTGCCCTGGAACATCGTGCCGTCGCCGTTCACCGTCAGCGGGCCGCCACCGGCCACCAGCGTGATCGGGGAACCGCCGTCGCCCATCACCACGGCGTTGTTCTTCGTGACCAGCGTGCGGTCAGCGCGAATATGGAACTCGCCGCTGCGCGTGTAGACCTTGGAACCGTCGGGCTGCTGAGCCTCGAAAAAGCCGTCGCCCTGAATCGCGACGTCGAACTCCCGTCGCGTCGGCTGCGTTTCACCAGTCAGAAAATTGATCCCGTAGTTCACCTTCGGGAAATTCATCGCCATGCCCGTCTCGTGACCGGCCTTGCCGCGCTTCTCCGAATTCAACTCACCGGCGTTAACCGTGGAGAAATTGACCGTCCGCTTGCGGAAACCCGTGGTCTGCGCCGACGTGATGTTCTCGGACACCGAATCCTGCCAACGCTCCAATGCCGAGAGGGCCGAGGCGCTTTGATAGAGTCCGATGTTCATGGTCACGACTCCTTAAGCCATCCGCATGCCCACCACGCCAGACACCGCTCAAAGCGTTGATTTCCTTTGAATTAAACTTCACGGAAATTCTTAAGGAAAATTCTGCCATGAGCCCCAAACGGTCCAGCGGGCGTGAAGCGGCAGGAATTGCCGGTCAGCGGGACGGCGGTGAATCCGAGCGGTCCTCTCGACCCGGGCCACTCGCTGGCGCTCGTAGCCACAAGGTTAGGCAACCTGCGGCCAAGGTGGGCAAACGACGGCAGGAAGGCTGCCGGTTCCGGCGGTTCAAACCACCGGTGCGGCGGCGGTCGAAACCTTCGATTCAACTCCCTCCGGCCTTTAATGGCCGGCGGGATAAAGGCACTCGATCTCCACGCGTTCGCCGCAGACGCAGCTCACGATCAGGCGGACGATCTTATCGCCCTCCTTGACCACCTCGACTTGGGCGCTCGCCGCGGCCGGCGCGCTGCCGGATCCCGGTGCCACCGCCCGCACGTGCTCGTGGCGGGCCGCGAAAGCGCTGGCGAATTGCGCGGGGGGACGAAGCGGCTCGAGCGGCAGGGATCGTCTCCCCTGCGAAAAGGGTTTCATGGATAAAATCAGTGGGCCGGCGTCACGACGGCAGCCTTCTCACCCGGCAGCGCCTCACGCCCCGGGCCTTCCTTGGTCGGCGGACGCTCCTTGGTCGGTGACTCCTTCGCGGGGCCATCTTTCGCGCGGCTCTTGGCCGTCAACGTGAGATTGAGGGTGATGCGCTCGTTCGATTCCGCGCCGGTCTCGCCCGGGATCGGCCGGGTGTCGGCGTAACCCGTGACCCGCTCGATCTGGCGCGGGTCGACGGCGTAGTGGACGAGCACGCGACGCGAGGCGTTGGCGCGATCCGCGGACAAATCCCAGTTATCGTAGCTAGGTTTGCTGACGGGCCTGACCCCGGCGTGGCCGTCGATCGTGACGTTGAACTTGTGCCGCTCGATCGTCCACGCCATCGCCTGCAGCACGAACGTGCCCCATTCCGTTAGATCGGTGGAATCGCGGGCAAACAGCGGCTGTTTGGCCCGGTCGAACAACGTGACCCGGAGACCGTCGGAGGTGACCTGGATATCGATTGGTTTGCTGGCCATGCTCTCGTCGAGATTGAGCAGCCGGTAGAAATCAGCCGCCACCGAATTAAGAAAGGTCATCTGGACCTGTTTGTTGCGGTCGAGGCCGCCGTCGGCGTTGTTGGATGAGCTCTTGTTGCTGTTGAACGGCATGACGCCGGACGAGGCATCCATGGGCGAGCGGAACGGATTCTGAAAGTACTGCGACGTCGAGATGAGGATTTCCTTATCCTGCGCGGAAATCCACAGCACCATGAACAGCGCCATCATCGCGGTGACGAAGTCCGCGTACGCCACCTTCCAGGCTCCACCGTGTCCGGCCATGTTGGTCGCGCGTTGAGAGGGTTTACTTCGCTGGAGCCATCGCCTTCAACGTGGCCTCGAGTTCGCTGGCGCCGGGCTGGACATTGCTGTCGAGCGAGCGACGCGCGACTTCCACCGCGGTCATCGGGGCCAGGCCTTTCGCAAAGCCGGAAACGGCCTGCGTGATGCACTTCAAAAACTGTTCGTCGCCGGCGTTGTTGAACTGCACGCGATTCGCCAGCGGATTCACGAAGCCGTACGCCACCCAGATGCCCAGGAGCGTGCCGGTGAGCGCCGCGGCCACGCGTTCGCCGACCTTTTCGGGACCTTCGGAGATGGCCGCCATCGTGTTGATGATGCCCAACACCGCCGCGACAATCCCGATGCCGGGCAGGGAGTCACCGACGAGTTGTAGAATATGCACCGGATGATTCGCCTCGGCGCTCTTCGCCTTGAGTTCCGCGTCCATCAGCGCCTCGAGCTGATCCGGCTTGATCTTGCCGTCGATGACGGGCTTCAGGCCGTTGCAGATGAACTCCAGCCGCTCATGATGATTGAGCACCGACGGATACTTCTGGAAGATCGAGCTCTTCTTCGGATCCATGATGTGCTCCTCGAGCGCGATCAGGCCGTTGCGCCGGCCGACCATGAAAATTTCGTAGAGCAGCTTGAGCAGATCGGTGAATTCCTTTTCGCCCGCCACCTTTCCTGCCACCGCTGCCTGCAGCTTGTGAATCAGCTCCTTCAATACGTGACCCGGGCTGGCGATGACCAGCACGCCTGCGGCGACGCCGAGGATGACCACGAACTCCGAGACGTGCAGCAGCACCATCGGATTGCCACCGGCAATGATGAAGCCGCCCAGAGTGGAGGCCAAGACGATGACTGCGCCGACAAGGATCAGCATGGGGAGATGAGGTTATGGCACCGCCGAGCCGCGCCCGGAGGGTCAGAGTGACGTTGGCGTGCCATACGATTCAGCGCTCCTTCACCCGCTGGAGCCATCCGCGGAGTCCGAGAATGGTCTGGGCATGGATCTGGCAGATACGGGACTCGGTCAGGTCAAAGACCTCCGCAATCTCGGCCAGTCGCATGTTTTCGAAATAGTACATCGCTAGGATCTTCTTCGGTATATCGGGCAACTCGCTGATTCTTTGAGTGAGAAGTTGCAGCAGTTCCGCCTTTTCCAGGTTGTCGCGGCCGGTCTTGTCCGTGTCGTCGGCCAGGACCTCGTGCAATGAAGCCCCATCGCCTTCATCACCGTGCGCGCACTGGTCGATCGCGATAAACGTCACCGGCTTCGCCTCTTCGACCCACTTTTCGTACTCCTTCGGCGTGATGCCGAGGGCGGAATACACTTCGACGTCGGTCGCGGCGCGGCCGAGTTTCTGCTCCACGTCGTTGATCGTGTTCTTGAGTTTCCGCGAACGGGCGCGGGCGCGACGCGGACACCAGTCCATGCGGCGCAGCTCGTCGAGGATCGCACCGCGGATGCGCATCGCGGCGTAACTGGCAAAGGTGCTGCCCTGGTTCGGGTCAAACTTGCGGACCGCGGCAATCAGGCCGGTGATGCCCACGCTGTAGAGGTCATCGGCGTCCACGTGCGCAGGCACGTTGAGCTTGATGCGGTCGACGACGTTGCGGACGAGCGGCAGGTATCGCTCGATCAGTTCCTTCTCGTCCACCGGAGCGGCGGGAGACACGCCCTGGTAGGCACGCCAGGCGTTGGCGGTATTGCTGGTGGTGGTCGCGGCGTTTTCCGTGCCCGGGGTGGTGACTGTGGCGGTATTCATGACATCGAGGGTGTGTTACTACTTTGATTTTGCGGCGGCCGGAACGGCAGCTGCCTGACGGGCGAGAATGGTTTCGCGGATACCGCGAACGAGAATGGTCCAGAACCAGCGGAAGAGCATGGAACCGGCGAGGCAGCCCACCGCGGCGTCGAAGAGCACGCGGTCCGCCTGGTGGCCGGCATAGTAGCTGGCGGCCCCGGCGGTGATAAACCCGGCGAAGCCGCCGGAAAGGAAAACAAATTTCATGGCTGGATCAGGCGGACGTGTCGTCGTCAGGCAGCGTGCGCCGGACGATCGCGCCCGGGACGTCCTCTTCGCAGTCGCCCGTAAGGGACGGCCCGGTGGCGAGGAACAGCGGCTCGATCGACTCGTCGAAAAGATAGTCCCACAACTTGCCCCACTGCGGGACCTCATCGAGGTGGGTGAACACCAGGTGCGTCGCCCCGAGATCGCAGCCCGCCGCGTAAGCGTCGCGCAGCGACGCGCGATCGTAGGCGGCGTTCAGCACGAGGACGCGCTCGCGGATTTGCTCGCGATCGAGAAACGCCGCGATCGGCGCGTTGTCCGCCGGGCGGCGCACGGAAAGCGCCGGAAGATCCAGGTAAACGAATCCGCCGGGCACCGCGGCCTGGGTCTCGCAGGGAAAATGCGCCAGCGGCACGCCCAGCGCCTCGCTGAACACGGGCAGCGGCCCGAGGGGATTCGGACGATCGAACTCGACCGTCACCACATGTCCGATACGGGCGCGGCGAAACACTTCCTGCGAAAGCCACTTGCAGAGGGCGGTGGTCCGCCCCACCCCGGCCGCGCCCAGAAACGCCGCGCGCGCCAGCGGCGGGCGGGCCGTCCGCGCCTCGACCTGCGAACGCAGCAACCGCGACGTCTCGGCGAGCGCGCGGTGCAGCGGCAGCGTGTTGAGTTCATTCCAGTTCCGGCCGGCTTGAATGCGGTTCAGCGCGGTCTCGGTGATGCCGGAGCGCCGCAACAGTCCGGTGAGACCGAGCGACGAGGAAAACGGCGTGAGGCGGGACCGGGGCGCAACCTCGGGTGCGGTTTCGGACCCGTTATCCGGTGTGGCCAGCTCCGCGGACACGGCATCGAACGAACCGGCGGCGTCGCCGCTCGCGTTCGCGGCTTCCACGGCGTCGACCTGCGCGACGACCTCGAGCCGCGGAGAGCCGAACAGGCGCTTCAGACCGGTCGACTCCACGGCGCGCACCGAGATCACGCGGGCCGTCGGGCCGAGGCGGTCGCGGATGATCGTGACGGCTTCCTCGGTCGACTTGACCGTGAATTTGTAGGTCCCGGGCGCGAAATGTTCTCCAGCGTGCGACATGTCAGGCGGCGGCTTTCAACGGCACCTCGGCGCGCGCCACGTGCGGCGGCGCGGTGATGATGCCGGCGTTTTCAATTTCAGTGGCGGACGGCAGCTCCTGGTACGACAGGACCGTCACGCGCGGGAAGGACGACTCGAAGAAGCGTTTCAACGGCAGACGAATCTCGGCCGACACGATGATGACCACCGGCTGGCCCTGCTGCATCATCTCGGCGGTGTGCTTCGTGATCTGTTCCATCACGTGGCGGCCCGTGGCCGGATCCAGCGAGAGACCCACCTCGGTCGGCGAGCGGTGCACCTTGGTCGCGAGCCACTGCTCGAGGCGCGGATCGAGGGTCACGGCGCGCACGACGCCCGGACGGCACTCGTATTCGGGCACAAAATACAGCCCGAGGCGCCGGCGAACGAGTTCGCTGAGATCGTCCGGGTTCTTGGACAGCGACGCAAAATCAGCGATGCCCTCGAGAATCAGCGGCTGGTTCAGGATCGCCACGTTCTCGCGCAGGAGATTCTGGAAGACACGCTGGATGATGCCGAGCGTGACGAGGTCCGGCAGCAGTTCAGCGATGAGCGCCGGCTGCGCCTGCTTGAGATGGTCGACGATCGCCTGCACTTCCTGGCGGCCGAGGAGGTGGTGCGCGTTGGACTTCAGCGTCTCGGAAAGATGCGTGATCAACACCGATGCCGGATCGACGACGGTGAAGCCGTTGATCTCAGCGGTCTTCTTCTCCGCCTCGTCGATCCACGTGGCGTCGAGGTGAAACACCGGCTCGCGCGTGGCGACGCCCTTGAGGCGGACCTTGCTGCCGGCGACGTTCATCGCAAGGCAGCGCCCGGGCATCAGCTGGCCCTTGGCCACCGGCTTGCCGCGGAGCAGAAAACGATACTCGTTGGGCTCGAGTTCCAGATTGTCGCGCACCGACACCGGCGGCACCACGATGCCCTTTTCCCGCGCCAGCGCCTTGCGCACACCGGTCACGCGGGCGAGCAGTTCGCCGCCGGACTTCGCATCCGCGAGGCTGAGCAGGCCGTAGCCGATCTCGATCGCGAAAACGTCCACTTCGATGAGCTTGCGCACATCCTCCGGACCGCCGCCGGCCTTTTGATCCGCAGCCGCGGGTTCGCCCGGTTTGCCGGCCTTGCCCGCCGCCGCCACAGGCTTGTTGGTCATGCTGGTGTCGAGCCCCAGCGGACTGCCGGTCCGTTCCTCCTCCTCACGCAGGATGCGACCGAGAAAGGCCGCGGCACCGGCGAGACCGAGAAACGGGAGCAACGGCATGCCCGGCATCAGACCGAACACCGCCAGCATGCCAGCGGTGATTTTGATGGCACGGGGATAACGGAAAAGCTGACCGGCCACCTGCGCGCCGACGTTCATGCTGTCGGACGCGCGCGTGACGAGGATACCGGCGCCAACGGAAAGGATCAGGGCGGGAATCTGGGAGACGAGGCCGTCACCGATCGAGAGCAGCGTGAACTTCTGCAGCGCCTCGCCGAGCGACATGCCCATCTGCAGCACGCCGATGGCGAAACCGCCGATGACGTTGACGAGCGTGATGATGATGCCGGCGATGGCGTCGCCGCGCACAAACTTCGACGCACCGTCCATCGCACCGTAAAAGTCGGCCTCCTTCTGCACCTTGAGGCGGCGACTCGTGGCCGTGACCTCGTCGATGATCCCGGCGTTGAGCTCGGCATCGATGGCCATCTGTTTGCCGGGCAGAGCGTCGAGGGTGAAACGCGCGCTCACCTCGGCGATGCGGCCCGCGCCCTTCGTGATCACCACGAAGTTGATCACGACAAGAATCAGGAACACCACCGCACCGACGACATAGTTGCCCTGAATGACGAAGTGACCGAAGGCCTCGATGACCTGGCCGGCGTAGCCGTGCACGAGCACCTGGCGCGTCGTGCTGATGTTGAGCGCGAGCCGGAAAAGCGTGAGCGCGAGCAGCAGGGTCGGAAAGCTGGACAGCTCGGGCGGATCCTTGACGTAGACGATCGCCAGCAGCACCAGCAGCGAGAGGCCGATGTTCAACGCCAGCAGCGCATCCAGCATGACCGCCGGAATCGGCATGATCAGCAGGAGGACGGTCAGGAACAGTCCGCCGGTGAAGACGAGATCGGCCCGCTTCAGCAGGTTCGAGACCGGATTGGCCAGGGGAACAGCGCTCATGGCTTAAGCGGACGCCTCCATGCGGCGGGCCTTCAAACGGTGGAAGTAGTATCGATGAGTCCGATACACCACGGCGAGAATCGCGGCGACCGCCTGGTAAAGCTCCCCGGGAATCGTCTCGCCGACCTTGCCCATGGCGAAGAGCAGGCGCGCGACCGGCTTGTTCTCCACCATCGGCACGCCATTCTCGGCGGCGATGGCCTTGATGCGCTGGGCAAAACGGTTTTCGCCCTTCGCCAGCACCACCGGCGCCTGATCGACACCGCGCTCGTATTTCAAGGCGACCGCAAAGTGGGTGGGATTCGTCACGACGACATCGGCGGTCTTCACCGCGTCGAGCATCTGCGTCTGCATCAGGCGGCGGGCCATCCGGCGCATCGCGGCCTTCGTCATGGCGTCACCTTCAGACTGACGGCGCTCCTCCTTCACTTCCTCGCGCGTCATCATCATCTCACGCGAGGTCTTGAATTTTTCGTAGCCGAAACTGATCGCAGCGACGATGCCGAGCGCGAACAGCAGCCGGGTCAGGAAAAGGATCGTCGCGCTGTTGATGAACTGGCCGAGATAGGCGGCCTCCACCGGCGCGCTGAACAGCGGATCGTGCATCAGGCCGCGGGCGCCGAGCCAGAGCGCGCTGCCAATCGCACCGAGCTTCAGCAGGTCGATGCAACTGTGAACCAGTGCGGTCTTGGAAAAAACGCGCCCGAAACCCGCGATCGGATCAAGATTCTCGAGCTTGAAGCCGATGGCCTTCGGCGAAAGTTGGAAGCCGCTCTGCGCGCCGCTCGCCAGCAGCACCGCAATCACCACTGCCACAAGGAACGGCGCGATCGCGCGCCCGAACGTGGCCATCGCATCGCCGATCTGCACCGTGACCGTATCCGACGACAGCGACGTCGTTGCGAAATTCGTGAACATGCTGACCGCGTATTCGGATACGTCGCGCGATGCCGACTGCGCCGTGAGCGTCAAAACACCGAGCACCGCTGCCAGGGGAAACAGGACCGTCAGTTCATGCGACTTGGCGAACTGTCCACGCTCCGCCGCCTCGGAGAGTTTCTTCTCGGACGCCTGCTCGGTTTTTTGGTCCTGGTCGTGGTCTGACATGCGGTCGAGGCCCACTTAAGCAACGCTGGTGCCAAGGGTCTCGAAGCGGTTTTTAGCCACTGCCGTCCAGCGGTTTAAACATTTCCGAATGCGCCGTCTTTCCCCGCCGCCACAATTCTCCAAAAAGGTCTAAAGATGCGGCAATTTTTGCCGCTAGTCGCGCCCCCAGCCGAGCGCAGCGGGCACCCCGAACCGGCGTTGAAAAACCACCAGATGCCCGTCCTACGACCGGGGCAGGAGTTGCAGCATGCGAAACGGCATGGCGCCAAACTCCACGAACAAGTAACGCGCAATCAACGCGCCGGCGACGCTCAGCAATCCGAAGCCAACGAGGGCGCGGGCCGAGAAGCTCACGATGAAGACATTCATCTTCGGCACCGCCCGGCCCAGCACGGAAAACGCGAGCGTGATGAGAAAGTTCATCGCGATGAACGGCGCCGCAATCCGCAGCCCGAGTTCAATGAGCAGCGCCGTGCTGCGAATGAGCGAGTCGGCCGCGTTGACGTCGAAACTCCCCCGCCCCGCCCCCGCCATGTAGAAACTCTTCGCAAACGCCGTGAGCACCATCTGGTGCGCGCCGAACAGAAAGAACAACACGACGGCGAACGTGGACAGCAACGCGGCGAGCGGCTCCGACGCCGGCTCCGGTGCGCCGAGGCCCGGCGACGCCATCAGTCCAATTTCCGTCGAGATCAACCGGCCCGCCATGTCGACCGCCCCAAAGGCCAGTCGCACGACAAAACCCATCGCGAGCCCGATGATGAGTTCGATCACCACGACCGTCACCAACGTCGGCAGCTGAGCCGGAACGCGCGCCGCCGGCACGATTCCCGCCAGCAGGGTGGCCAGGCACGCACCGAGCGAAATCCGCACCGGGATCGGAATCTGGCGACCCGCGATCACCGGCAGCTGCAGGATCACCCCGATCGAACGAAACAGGATCATCATCCACGCAAAGCCGTAATCGAGGCTCATGGGATGATCAGAAGTTCAAACCGCCGGGTCGCGCGCCACTGCAGCGTCAGGGCCCGAGACCGCCCATGCGGGTCAGCGTCGTGATCGTGAACTCCGACAACGACCGCAGCAGCCACGGCGCGAGCAGCAGGATCAGTCCGGCGAGCGCGAGCAGCTTTGGCACGAAGGTCAGCGTCTGTTCCTGCAGGCTCGTCACCGACTGGATCAGACTGGCGATCAAGCCGACCGCGAGCGTGGCGCCGAGAAAGGGCGCGACGACGTAGAGGGCGAACATCACCGTGGATTTGAAGAGATCGATCGCGAGGTCGGGATTCATGAGGCGATGGTTTCAACCGAAACTCTGCACGAGCGACCGCACCACGAGGTGCCAGCCGTCGACGAGGACGAAAAGGAGCAGCTTCAATGGCAACGCGACCGTGACCGGCGGCATCATCATCATGCCGAGCGCCATCAGGACGGACGACACCAGGAAATCGATCACGAGGAACGGCAGAAAGAGCAGGAATCCCATCTGGAACGCCGTCTGCAATTCGCTGATCACGAAGGCCGGAATCACGACGCGCATCGGCAGGTCCTTCACCGCCGTGGGTCCGAAGCCGCCGAGCTGGAGAAAGTACTCCACGTCGCGCGATCGCGTTTGCTTCAACATGAATTGCTTCAGCGGCACCGTGGCTTTGTCGACCGCCTCGAGCGACGTGATCTTGCCGTCGAGGTACGGCCGCACCGCCTCGTTGTTCACCCGATCGATGACCGGCCCCATGAGGAAAAAGGTCAGGAAGAGCGAGAGACCGACAACAATCTGATTCGACGGCGCGCTGGGTGTGCCGAGCGCGGTGCGCACAAAACCAAGTACGATGACGATGCGCGTGAAGCTCGTCATCAGGAGCACGATCGACGGCGCCACCGACAGCAACGTCATGATCAGCACGACCTGCAGCGCCACGCTCACCTCGCCGCGTTCGCCCGTGCCCTCCAGCCCGATGTTCAGCTTCAGCGGCGACGACGGCGCCGTCACCGTCGCGGAGACCGGCGCGCTCGCGTTTCCACTTGGCAGCACCGGTGTGCCAGCCGCGGCCGGCACCACGGTCGGATTCCCGGCCGCGGGCGCGGGCGCCTGGGCCAGCAGGAAGGGAGTCAGGACCGAAAACAGCAGGGCGACGACGAACCGTTTCATTCGCGCGACGGTTCCTTCACGGCGGGGCCGTTCAATGCCGACACCAGGTCAATCCGCCCCGGGCAGACGCCGATCAAAAACTTCTTTCCCTCGTAGGAAGCGACGACAAGGAACTGCCGGTTGCCGAGCGAGCGCGTTTCCTCGATGGCCAGGGCCCGCAGATCGCGGCCCACCGGGGTGCCCCGACGATTGCGCCACACCAACCAGCCACCGACGCCGGCCAGCGCCGCGCCGAGCAGCAGCGACATCGAGCCGAGGCTCGAAGCGGTCGCCGCGCCGGGGCCTTCCGCCTTCGACGCTCCGGGGACAAACACCTTGTCATCCTCCGCCGCGAAAGCCGTCAGGCTCCAGAGCAGGACAAACGCGGCAAACGTGGCGCGCAGGGCCTTCATTGCTTGGCGCTGCCGACGAGTTCCGTGATCTTGATGCCGAAGTTGTCCTCGACCACGACCACTTCGCCGTACGCCACGAGCTTGTCGTTCACGTACAGTCCCACCGGATCGCTCGCGTGCTGCGTGAGCTGCACGACGGAGCCGGGGGCAAGTTCAAGGACCTCGCGCATCGGGAGCAGGACCGATCCGAGCTGGACGGTCACCTTCACCTTCACGTCGAGCAGGATATCAAGAGACTTTTCGTCCGTCAGATTTGCCATGGAGAGATTCCTCGGTGGGAAGTTTGCGCGTCAGCTGAACCGCGACGCGGTCTGTATCGAGACCTACAGTACCGACAAATTTGGGCGCTCCGTTCAGGAGCACGCGGGTCTCGGCGCAGATCGCCGGCTGCATCTCGATCACGTCGCCGACCCGCAGGTTGGTGACTTCGCGCAGCGTGAGCTCGAAGGCATCCCACTCGGCCCGCAGCGGCATCGAGATGCGATCGTACGCCGGCTGCCATTCGGCGCGCTTTGGCGCCATCACGACCGCGGCATCCTTCTGCCGGCGGGCCTGCATCTTTTTCACGAGCGGCTCGATCGTGTAGTACGGCACGCCGATTTGAATCTGTTCCGTGCAGTCCCCGAAGGTGCACTCGAGCGTCATGGCCAGCATGATGGCGTCGCGGGGCGACGTTTGGAGAAAACGGCCGTTGTTCTCGTAGCCGATGATGGACGGACGCAGTTCCTGCTCGGCCTTCCACTGGTTGCACCATTCCTCGAGAAGAATCAGGATGATGTCCTCGATCAGCGCGATTTCGATCTCGGTGAGATAACGGTCGGCCTTGACCAGCGTGCCCTTGCCGCCGAGGAGACGGTCCGCGATCGTCAGCGCGAGACGCGGATTGAGCTCGAGGATGCCGACGCCGGACAGCGGCTCGACCTTGAAGAGGCTCAGGTGCGTCGGATTCGGCAGCGAGTCCGTGAATTTTGAATACGCGACCGTCGTGAGGTTCGCCATCTTGAGGCCGAACTCCATGCGGAAGTAGAGCGAAAGCCGGGCGCTGAGGTAGCGGATGAAATCCTCATGCAGCAGCCGCAGCCGGCGCAGTTCCGCCTCGGACAGGAAGGCCGGGTTGCGAAAATCGAAGGACTCGACCTTGCGGTTCGACACCGGGCGGTCGGCCGTGACCACCCCGCCCTGCGGCGCCTGCGCCTCCGCCTGCTGCTGCGCGAGAATGCGATCGATCTCGGATTGATCGAGAAACTCGGAGGCGGGTTTGGAGGGTTCGTCGGCCATGGCGGCGGGCGGCGGTCAGCGACCGCCGTGGGTGTTTATTGGACGACAAAGTCCGAGAAGTAGACTTGATCGGCGACCTTGCGCCCGAGCGCCTGGTTGTACGCCGTGACCAGCTTTTCGCGGATCAGGTTCTTCGCCCCCGGCTCCTCGAGCTCGGCCAGGGTCAGCGACGACAGGACGTTGAGCGTGACGTCGGTGAGCTTGGGCTTTGCGCCCTCGAACACCGCGCGGATGTTCGGATCCGCGCCGGTGATGATGAAACTGGTCTTGAGGTAACGCGTGCCCATCGTGCCCGCGAGGTTCACGACGACGTTCGTAAACTCGAAATTCGCGCCACCGCCGCCCTTACCTTCCTTCCCTTCCTTGGCCGGCTTGCCGCCGTGGCCACCCGAGGGTGCCGCATGCGCAGCCGGAGCCGCGGCCTCGGCGCCGTGTTCACCGGCGGGAGCGACCGCGAGCTTCTTCTGCAGCCGCGGCACGAGCACGAATTCCACGGTGGCCCACGTGGCCGCCGGCGCGAGAATCAGCGCCGCAATCACGGGCAGCCAGGCTTTGGCGCCACCGGCCGGCGCAGCCGCGCCCGCCGCACCCTCGGCGGCAGCCTCGGGCTTCGCCGCGCCCTTGGCGGGTGTTTCGGATTTTGCAGGTGTCGACATGACGGGGACGGGAGTTGGATCGAGTGATGAAAGGAAACCGGCGGAAATCCGGCGTCGCCCGCGGGCGCGAACCGTTTTCCACCCGGCGACGAATCAGCGCTTCAAGTTGACGATGTCCTCGAGGACGCTGTCGGAAACCGTGATGAGGCGGGACGCGGCCTGGAAACTGCGCTGCGTCGTGATGAGATTCGCGAATTGATCGGTGAGATCGACGTTCGAAAGTTCGAGGGTACCGGACTGGATCAAACCGAGACCGTTGGTGCCGGGCTTGTTCACCGCGACCTGCAGGGCAGTCGAGCCGGCGGCCGCGCCGACCGCACCGGCAGCGAGCAGACCCGAATAGAGGTTATTGCCTTCCTTCACGAGCGCCGAGGGATCGTTGAAGGTCTGGATGAGCACCTGGTTCGTCGTGGCGGACGAACCGTCGGAATAGAACTCAACGACGTTGCCGGCCTTGTCGATCGTGACGGCCTGACGCTGCGATCCCACCGGCGGGGTGCCGAGCTTGACGTCGCCGAGGGTGGTGAGACCCGCGCCCGTCGCGCCCTGCACGCGGAAGCCCTGGGGCGAGACGAGGTAGCCTTGATCGTCCCAGCGGAAGTCGCCCGAACGGGTCGCGTACTCGGTCGAGTCGACGACGTTCTTCACGTGGAAGAAGCCGTTGCCGGAGATGCCGAGATCGGTCTCCTTGCCGGTGCTGCCGAGTGAACCCTGGCTGAAATTGGTGCTGACGCCCGCGAGGACCACGCCGGTGCCGATGCCGGTCGACGGCGAATTGGAAGTCGTCGCGGTGGACGGAGACGAGCGCTGGAGAATGTTGCTGAAGCTGTCCGCGTACTTCGCCTCGGAGCTCTTGTAGCCGGTGGTGTTCACGTTCGCGATGTTCGCGCCGATGACCTCGAGACCTTTCATGAACGTGCGCAGGGCGCTGACGCCGCTGCCGAGTGTGCCGATGAGTGACATGGTGTAATGGGTAGCTGGTTAGTATTTGGCTCCGCTTTGCGAAGCTGACATGGGAGCGGAGACAACGCTGGGCTCCACCCGGAGCACTGCGGAAAGAGCGAAGGACTTGTCGCCGACCACGAGACGCGGCGCGGTGCCGGAGTTGTCGATGGCCGTGACGTCGCCAGAGGTGGATTTGCCGTCACCGAGATCGACCGTGACCTTGTGACCAAGATAGGAATTCGCGACGACGCGCTGCTGGTCGGTGCGAAGCTGCGTGAGCTCGTTCGCCATCGTGGTCGTTTGCTCGAGGGAGGTGAACTGCGCGGTCTGTGCGATGAAGGCGGTGTCCTCCATCGGCTTCATCGGATCCTGCATCTGAAACTGCACGGCCAGCAGCTTCATGAAGTCGTCGCGACCCAGAACTTTTTGCGGGACCCGGGTCGAGCCCGGCAGCGCATCGCTGCTGCTGGCTGCGGTGGTGGTGGAGGAAACGGGAGAAATGGTGGCCATGGGATCAGGCGTGCGTGTGCAGGTGGAGCGAGTGACGCCCGGCCAGGGAAGGCTGGGCCGCCAGCGCCGGGGAAGGAACAGGGACCACGTGGGCGGTGCCGCGAATCTGACGGAGTCCGGCGAAGGCGTTTTCAGCCAATTCGCGCTGGGCGTGCTGCTCGCGCTGCCGCGACGACGCATCGTTCGGAGAACCGTCATGCGTCGCCGATTGATCAGACGACGTGAAAACGGCGGGCGCGATCCGGATATGGCGATCGCCCGAGGAAGACGAGGCCGAGACGGACTGCCACTCATGCGAAAGCGCGTTGCGAAGTTCGGCGGAATCCGTCCGGAAGGTGGTGCGGACTTGATCAGCGCGGAGTTCAACCCGCACGGAAAGATCCGCATCCCCCACCCTGAACTGCAGGCTGACCCATTTCTGTTCGCGGGACTCAGCCTGACGTGCGGCCTGCAACACCACTTCAACCGCCTCGTGGGCCGAGCTCACTGCCTGCGCTTCGAGCGTTTTGTCCGGTGCGGTTGCCGCTTCCAAACCCGAAGCCACCGGAGCAATGGCAGCGGCCGCGTAGTCAGACGCAGGGTGCTGCAAAGCGGTCGGGTGGTAACGGGCGAACATGGTCAGACCCGTTTTAGCACTGTCGATGCCAAGGCGCTTCCGCTCCGGCTCAACCGACTGTCCATCAGCGCTTACAAAACTTTTATCCGTCGCCTCGTCCGACGTTGTTTCGTCCGCCAAAACGACGTCGGACGAAACGGCAGAATTTGCCGGGGTCGCATTCGGACGGCTGCCATCCGCCCGCGCGGACGTGTTCCGTGCGGCGGCCGGCCCGACCGGATGCGACGACGCGATCACGGACATCATTTCGGACGTCGTCCCATCGGGAATGGTGGCAGTGTCCGATTCCTCCGTCGTCGTGGCTGCGGCTGCCAAGGCCGACTTCAAGCCGCGGTCGGCGCCCAATTCCTTCACCGTGATGCCGGCCGCAACCATGGCATCGACGGCGGAGTTCTCGGCGGCCTGCGCGGACGGCAGGGTCGGACTGGAGGCGCGCGGTTCGGCGCGCACCTGCGACCCGAGCTTTGGATTCAGGAGGCCGTTTCCGGCGAAGGCACCGTTGCCCACGGACTCGGGCGCCGTACTGCCCGTCAAATCAGAAGGAACGAACTCGGTCTCTGCCGACCGGCCGATGCCGTTCGTCGGATCGAAGCGGCCGATTTCGCGCGACGAATTCACCCGACCGTCGCCGAACACGTTTATGAGCGCGGGATCGATCGGCCCCGCCGTGACCGTCGTGGAGTCGGCGCTGACCACGCCCTCCTCCGAAGCTTTCGGGCCAGCCTTCAATCCGGGAGCCAAATGCGTGACAGCGGCGGCATGCTGCAGCGCGATTTCTTTCTTGATGCCGTGGCCCAAACCGCGGGCGTGGCCGGGGGGAAACCCGGGCACTTCGGGCGCGTTGGCCCCGGTGTCGGACGATTCGCCGCCATCCAGGGCCTCGGCACTCACGACGCCTTCAGGCGCAATCACGCCGATACAGGCGACCGGCTCAGGGGGAGTTGCCTGCCCCAGCCACACGCCGCTCTGGGCGGCGGCCGTCGCGGCGTCGTCTCCAACGTTTGGAGACGGCTCCTCCAGTTCGGCGATGACCGCTTCAAACTGAGTGCCCTCGCCGGTGGTGGCGGCATCGAACCCGGAGCTGCCAGCGGAATCGGTCCCAGGCGCGAGTTGGGCAAAGAAATTCGGATCGGACGATACGGTGTTATTTGAGAGTTGCATGTCATGTCACCGTCCATGGCCTGCGACCGCGTCGATCCGTGACGCGGGTTGTGGTTGTTCAGGAAGCGGTGCCCGGCTTGGTGGCCTTCATCATGCGCAGCTTTTCGGAAAGGACGGCGGCGCGCTTGGCCATGGCCGGATCACTGGCCGCGGCCTTGCTCATCTCCTCGAAGATCGGCGCGACGATGTCGGGCTTCATCAACGAGAGAATCTTCACCGCGGTCGTGTCATCCATCTCCTTGAAGATCGCGACCGCGCCCTTGGCCGTGACGTTCGTGTAGGTCGTCGCGAGCGTCTTGATGTTCTTGGCCTCGTCGACGGAGATCTCGATGAGCTTGTCGCCGATCTGCTTGCGCAGGCCTTCAATCTCGACGCGCAGCTTGGCAAATTCCTTCTCCTCGGTCGCGACGCGGGCCGCGCGCTGCTCCAGTGCATCCGCCTGTTTTTTCAAGCGCGCGCGTTCTTCCTTCAGCTCGTTCGAGAGGTTTTCGATCTCGATCGTCCAGAAGTCCCAGCCCTTGGCGCGCAGGATGACCGTCTCCTCGACGGCCTTCGCCACCGGCTTCGCCGCCTCGGCGGCCTTGAGGACGAGCTCGCTCAGCGGACGCCAGGTCAGGCCCACGCCCATGCCCACGCTCAACAGGAGACTGAGCGCGGTCACGATCAGAGGATTTTGAAGCTTCGCATTCATACGGAAAGAGCGGCGCGGCGGGTGACGAAACGATAGCCGGCGGTGTCATCGAAGATCGCCTGTTCCTCGCGCAGACCGGCGAGCCGGTGTCGCGTGCGGGCCTTCACCTCGAGACGCTTGACGACTTCGACCTTGCGATGCGCATCCAGATAGTCCGCGCGCCGCTGCTGCATGACGGCGCGCGCGGCGTGCATCACCTTCTCGGCCTCGGCCTCGGCGCTGCATTCCTGCCGGTAGGCGCCGAGCGTCTGCGCTTCGTCGGCGGCGGAGAAACGCTGCTGCCGGCGCGCCGCCAGCGCGACCTCGAACGCCGTCACCCGCGCGCGCACCAGGGCGAGCGCTTCATCGGTCTGGCGATGCGCCTGCACCGCGGCCGCGAACGCCTCGCGGGCCTTGAGCTCGTGGTGCGCCCGCAACACGGCGACCGCCTGGAGGGAGAAGCGAAACCGTTTCATCCGATCACCTTCTTGAGAGTGGCAAACGTCTGCGCGCGGGCGGTGTGCTCGTGCGTCGACTGGCAGAGAAAGTGCCGCAGCGGATCGTGAAGCGCGATGGCGTGATCGAGCGCGGGATTCGAACCCCGGGTGTAGGCACCGATGGACACCAAGTCCTCGTTTTTCCGATACAGCGCGAGGTTCTCGCGCGCCTTGCCGGTCAGCGCGACCTCTTCGGGCGCGCACACGTCACGGGTCAGACGGCTGACGCTCTCGAGGACGTCGATCGCGGGATAGTGATTGAAGTGCGCGAGCTGGCGCGAAAGCACGATGTGTCCGTCGAGGATACCGCGAACGGCGTCAGCGACCGGCTCGTTCATGTCATCGCCTTCGACCAGCACGGTGTAAAGTGCGGTGATGGCACCCTGCTCTCCCGCTCCGGCGCGTTCCAGCAGGCGCGGCAACATGGCGAACACCGACGGCGTGTAACCGCGGGTTGCGGGCGGCTCGCCGATCGCGAGGCCGATTTCACGTTGGGCCATCGCGAAACGCGTGACCGAATCCATCATGAACAGCACGTTCTTGCCGGCGTCGCGCCAGCCTTCGGCGATCGACGTGGCGGTGTACGCGGCACGCAGCCGCAGCGGCGCCGGTGTGTCCGACGTTGCGACGACCACGACGGCGCGTTTCATGCCTTCCGGGCCAAGATCCTTCTCGATGAACTCGCGCACCTCGCGGCCGCGCTCGCCCACCAGCGCGATCACGACAACGTCCGCCTCGGAGGCGCGGGCAATCATGCCCATCAGCGTGGACTTGCCGACGCCGGAGCCGGCGAAGAGACCCAGCCGCTGCCCACGACCAAACGGGATGAAGGCATCGATCGCGCGCACGCCGGTAACAAAGGGATCCTTGATGCGCTGACGGCGCAACGGATGCGGCGGAACTCCGCTCGAGGCGGAACCACGTTCCACCGGCAGCATGGGCAGGCCGTCGAATGGACGACCGAGGGCGTCGAGGACGCGACCGAGCATTTCCGGTCCGGTGCGGGGCAGCGGCGGGCGATCGGCGGCGGCAACTTCGCAGCCGACGTGCAGCCCGGCGGTTTCGCCGAGCGGCATCAGGAGCACGCGATGTTCGCGAAAGCCCACCACTTCGGCCCGCACACTGAAATTGTCGCGCGAGGAGCGCACGAGGCAGAGTTCGCCAAGGCCGACATTCGGGCCGTCGGATTCGATGATCAAACCCGCAACACCGGTGACGGTGCCGACGCGCTGCACGGCCGGCAGGTGCCGGATTTGCGTGCGCAGGACATCGACGATCGGTGCGACTCCGGCGGTCATGCGGGTGAAAGGCTGTGCTGCATCGTCGCGAGCTTGGTTTCGAGCCGGGCATCGGTCAGGCCGAACCGGCTGCGCACCTGGCAGTCACCGGTGGTGAGCGCCGCGTCCGCGCGTATCCGCAATCCCGGATACCGCCGCAGCCACGCGGGACTCAGCTTCTCCAGCAGCGCTGCATCGCGGGGCGCGACGGTGAGCTCGAGGTTTTCGCGTTCGGGAAAGATTTCATTCAAGGCTTCCTCGCAGATGCGACCGACAACCTCAGCCGGCGGCTCGTAACCCGCCAGCAGCCGGCGCGCGATGTCGAGGGCGAGGGACGGCAGCGTCTCGCGCAGCTGGGCGACGACCGAGGCTTCGACGCCGGCGAGTTTCTGAAAGACACCCTCGCCGAGCTGTTCGATGTCGGCGCGGAACTCCACCATCTGCTGGTCAGCCAGCGCGCGGGAGGCGTCGACGCCGCGCTGGTAGGCGGTTTCCTCGCGGACGGAAATCTCCCGCTCGGAGCAGACCCGGCCGGCGGTGCCGGGGACGGCCACGCCGCTGAGCGGACGGTCGAAGGCGATGAGTTTTGCGAAAGCCATAAATCAGGAAACGACGCTGTCGGCGCCCTCGGCATCGAGGCTGATCTGGCCCTCTTCCTCGAGGCGGCGCACCACGGCGATGATCGCCTCCTGGGCCGCCTCGACGTCCTTGAGCCGCACCGCGCCCAGCATCTCGATCTCCTCCTTGAGGCTTTCCGCCGCACGTTTGGAGATGGAGCCGTAAATCCGGTCGCGGAGCATGGCGCTCGCCGACTTCATGCCGGTCGCGAGGTTCGCGGAATCCACTTCGCGCAGCACGCGCTGGAGATCCGACGCCTGCAGCCGGTTGATGTCCTCGAAACTGAAAAGCTTCTTGCGGATCGCGGCGCCGAGCGTCGCGTTGCGCTCCTCGAGCCGGGTGATCAGCTCCTTGCTCATTTCCTTGTCGAGCTGGTTGATCAGGTCGGCCGCGACGCGTACTCCGCCGCTCTGGTGGAACGAGGGCCGCAGCTTGCGTGCACAGTGACGGTGCAGACTGCCCGCGATCTTGTTCACGAGATCGAGTGACGTGCTTTCAATCGTGCCGAGCCGCTCCACCACTTCCTCGCGCAGTTCGGGTCCCAGCAGGGCGAAGACTTCGGCGGCTTTCGCGCCGTCGAGATAAGAGAGGAGAAACGAAATCGTCTGCGGCTGCTCGCTCTTCAGGAGATTGAAGATCTGACGGCCTTCCATCTCGGAGATTTCCTTGATGACCTCGATCGAGCTGCCGCCACCGGGGCCGATGCGACCGACGATCGCCGAAGCCTTGTAGTCGCCCTTGGCGATCTCGAGCGTGCGCTGCGCAAACGCCATGCCGCCGAGCGCCGAACCCATGCTGCGCGCGACGAGCGGTGAAAATTCCTCGAGCGAGAGTTTCTGCAGTTCGGTGGGGACGACCGTGAACGTCGACATCTCGCGGCAGATGACCTCGATTTCCGCATCACCGAACTGGCGGAGAACCTCGGCCGCGGCCTCCGGCCCGATGATAATCAGAAAAATCGCGAGCCGCTGGGGCCGGGACAATTTGCTGTAGTCGGTATCTGACATGGTGACGAACGCGGTCGGATCAATTCTTGCCTGCCGGGGCGTTGCCCGCAGACACCCAGTCGCGCAGCGCCATGCCCACGTTGGCCGGCTTCTGGCGAATCAGATCGTTGAGCATTTCAGGCGTGACCTGGCCGTTAGCCGGGAGCGCGCGACCGCCGGACTGCGGCGAGAGCGTCAGGACCTCGATCGGCACCGGCTCGGGCTTTTCGCGCTTCAGCATGCGCATGAAAATCAGCAGGACGATCGCGGCGCCGCCGACGGCCACCCAGCGGCTCGCCATTTCGAAATAGGTTTGAAGCTTGGTCTCGCCGGAATTCGCCGCGTTGGCTTGCGCGAGCTGCAGGTCGGGTGCCTGGAATTCCGTTTCTTGCAGGGAGACCAGCGTATCGAGCGACTGGCCGGCCGCGGGTTTGAGTCCGAGGGCGTTGATCACCACCTGGCGCAGCGCCTCGAGTTCCTGCGGAGTGCGCTTCTGCACCTGCGCGGCGGCGACCACGGGTTTGCCGTCGGGGCCGGGCGTCGGAGCCGGCACGACGAACTTCGGCGCAATGAAAACAGCGGCGGTCACCGTGCGCACCGTGCCCGGATTGCGGGTGGTGTTCGTCGTGACGCGATTGATCTCGTAGGTGGTCGTGCGGTTTTTGCGCTGCTGCTCGGACACCGAAATCGGTTTGGACGCCTCCGCGTTCGCGCCGGCCTTGTCGGGGACGTTCGCGGACACGCCGGCGGCGCCGCCACCGGAACGGGCTTCGGATGAATTGGTGATGTCGTCGGTCTGCGTCTGCGAGCGGACGACCGCGCCGTCCGGATCGTATTTCTCGGAGGTGAGCACGGTCGCCTCGGTCTCAATTTCGGCGGAGACGCGCACCACCGCGTTGCCGGGGCCGATCACCGTGGCGAGCATCGACTCCACTTTCTTCGAAAGGTAGTCCTCGACCTGCTGACGGTAACGGATCTGCGAGGACGCCGTGCCGAGCGTGGGATCCTGTTTCAACTCCTCTGAAAGCGTGCGGCCGCGATTGTCGACCACGGCCACTTGATCGGGGCCGAGGCCCTGCACCGCGTTGGCCACGAGATGGCGGATGGCGTTGACCTGATCGATCTCGAGGCGGCCGCCGCCGACATCGACGAAAACGGAGGCGGTGGATTTCACGCCCTGATCGGTGAGCAGCAGGCGGTTTTCCGGCTGCACAATCATGACGCGCGCGCCGCGCACGCCATGCAGCTGCGAGATCGTGCGGGCCAGTTCGCCCTGCACGGCCCGGAGGTAGTTCGTGCGCTGCACGAAATCGGAAAGTCCGAACTGGCCCTTGTCGAAAATCTCGAAGCCCACGCCGTCGCCGCTCGGCAGCCCCTTGCCCGCAAGATCCATCCGGATCTTGTGCACCATGTTGGACGGCACCTGCACCGCAGTGCCGCCGGCGGTGAGTTGGTGCGGAATATTCAGCGTCTGCAGGTGGCTGATGACGGCGGCCGCGTCCTTTTCACCCATGCGCGCATACAGCAGTTGGAAGTCGGGTCGCTGCGACCACACGACGACGCCCGCGAGACCGCCGGCGACCGCCACGGCGGCGACCACCAGGGAAACGCGCTGGTTGAGACCAAGCTGTTTCCAGAGATCCAGGAGAGACTGTGTGAAATTCTTCATCGAGCGGACGGTGACGGAAAAGGGTTAGGGCGAGGCGGGCGAAAAACTCACACCTGCATGCGCATCAGCTCCTGGTACGATTCGACCAGCTTGTTGCGCACCTCGACCATCATCGTGAACGCCACAGAGGCTTCCTGCATCGCGATGACGCTCTGGTGCAGCTGGTCGGAATCACCGAGCAAAACCTTGCGCGTGGCCTCCTGCGCAGCCGCCTGCTTCGACTGCACCTGGCCGACGAGACCGTCGAGCATCGGACCGAAACCTTCCGACGGGCCCGTGATGGCCGGCGTCGTCTGGGGCAGCCCGATCTTGGGCAACGGTGCATCGATGCGGGACAGAGCCGTGGCCTGGAGCGGATTGACGGAACCGATGGGTGACATGGAAGGCGCGGGACGTTGCGACTAAAAGGGAGCGGCGGACTAGCGGCCGATTTCGAGGGCCTTCATGGCCATCTGCCGCGCGTTCTTCACGACGGAGAGATTGGCTTCGTAGGCGCGCGAGGCGGTGATCAGATCCACCATTTCATACGACATGTTGACGTTGGGCATGGTGACCATGCCGTCCGGACCGGCGTCGGGATGCTGCGGGTTGTGCACCTGCTGGCCGACCGTGCGGTCCGGCGTAATCGAGGCGACGCGCACCGATTGCAGCGTGGCGCCGCCGCTGGCCGTGCGTTTCACCAGTTCCGTTTCAAAGGAAACCTGCAACCGCTGATAAGGTCCGCCGTTCGGACCGCGCGTGGTCTGGGCGTTGGCGATGTTCTGCGCCACGACGTCGAGACGGGTCTTCTGTGCATTCAAGGCACCTGCGGTAACATCGATGCCGGAGATGAGGTTCATGGCGTTGAGGCGGGAGCGTCAGGCGATCAGACGGCGCGACCGGTGATCGCCATCTTCATTTGCTTGATGTTGTTCGTGACGACTTGGCTGAGAAAATCGTACTCCACCGTGTTGCGGTTCATCGCCATCAACTCGCGCTCGATCTCGACGGTGTTGCCGTCAGGACGAACGGAACGGGAGGACGGGTCCTCCACCAATTGCGGCCGCAGCGAGCCGACCGTGCGCGCGAGATCACCGGCCGCCATGCTGGCCTTGAGCTGCGCGCCGAAATCCGGCGAGATGTCCAGACGACGGAAGCCGGGCGTTTCGGCGTTCGCGATGTTGGTGGCAATCGCCTCGTGGCGCAGCACCGACGCGTCGAGAAGCTTCCGCGCCAACTGGTAGTTGTCGGTTGGGAAGATGGGATCAATCATGGCGATTCGTTTTAGCAGAGCGGGTGCCACGGGTCGCCGGCGCTTCATAAGCAACTCCAAGATCGACGAATAGAAATTAACCCGCGGCCGGGTCTGACGCCCCGGGATTCGCGTCCGCTCGCACGCGGCAATTATTGCCGGGGGCCATGGGTCGAGTGCGACGCAACCCTTTCATCGCCCGGTATTCTCGCCCCGCAGTTTGGTGCAACAGCGCTTCATTTCCCCTCTTCCGCGCCGATCTCATCCCGGAATACTCCTCATGAGGGAAAGCGCGTCCGATCTTGTCCGCGGCACCGACCAACGGGGCAGCCGCATTGATACCGGGCCCGACCAGCGTCAGCTGGGATCGGGTGCGTGGGGTCTTCCCGGAACGATCGCCGGATTACTCGACGCGAGCAGCCCCGCCCCCGAGACCCGAGCCTCCCGTACCAGCGACAAAGTCAGCCACTTGGTGGATGCGGTCGCCGGGCAACGCGCCGGTTTCTTCCGTGAGATCGGACATTTTGATTTTCTCCGGGACGTCGCGATTCCGGAGTTGTCGAAACCAGGCCCCCACGGATTCACGGCTGGCTTCCGCAGTTGGAGCGTCGCCTGCGCCACCGGCGAGGAGCCCTACTCGATTGCCCTGACGCTCGCCGAGGCGGGACTGCGTCATCCCTGGCGTGTCACCGCCACGGATACGTCTGCGCGACTGCTCGAACAGGCCGCGGCCGGCATCTACGACCAGGCCGCGCTCGGTCAGATCGATGAAACCGTGCGCCGGAAACACTTCGAGCCATGCCCGTCGCCCCACGAGGGCCGTTTCCAGGTCCGGCCGGCGCTGCGGGCGCACGTGGACTTTCAGCGCCTCAGTCTCCTGCAGGGCCCGTCACCCCGCCACGCGCCGTTTCACGCGATCTTTTGTCGTGACGTGATGATGTATTTCGATCCGCCGACTCAGCGGGAACTGTGCAACCTGCTGCTTCGCCAGCTGGTGCCGGGCGGCTATCTTTTCGTCGGCCACGCGGAATGCCTCGCCGATCTCCGTCACGCCCTGCGGTCCATCCAGCCGGCGGTCTACCGCAAACCGCTCGATCTTTGATTTCCGCGCATGCCCACCCCTCCCACTCCGTCGTTTGATGCCAGGCCCGGCTCGAGCGCGCCGCCGCCACCTCCGGCCCGCAGCCCGGGCGCATTGCCGCCCGTCTCCAGCATCGTGGCCTCGCCCGTCCTGACGCCCGGCATCCTTTCGATTCCCGTCGCTCCCACCGCGGTCCCGCAACCGTCCACGATTCTGGTCGTCGACGACGAACCCGTCGTGCTGAACGCGCTGAAATTCACGCTCGAACGCGAAGGCTTTCATGTCGTCGCGTGCACGAGCCCGATGAAGGCGCTCTCGATTCTCAACGATCGCGACTTCGCCGTCATCATCTCCGATCAACGCATGCCGGAGATGATGGGCCTCGACTTCCTGATCGAGAGCCGCCGGCTGCGGCCCCATGCCTCGCGCATCCTGATCACGGCCGTGCTCGCGCTGCCCACGATCGTCGACGCGATCAACAAGGGCGAAATCTTTCGCTTCGTCGCCAAACCGTGGCTGCGCGAGGAACTCGTCGCCACGGTGCGCAACGCCGTGCAGCGGCACGATCTCGTGACGCGCAACGACGCGCTCCAGGCCGAGCTGAGGCTGGTCAACAGCCAGCTGCGCGAGGCCAACGGCGACCTCGAGCGCAAGGTGAAGGACCTCGAGCAGGAGAAACAGCGCGTCGACGCCGCGAATCGCGATCTCGCCGCCAGCTACGAGAACTCGCTCGAGCTCTGCCGGCGCATTCTCACCACGTATGACCCGGTGCTCGGCGGCCAGGCCAAGGCCCTCGCCGAGTTCTCGAATCTGATGGCGGCCACCGATCTCTTCAACGACGCCGAGCGCCACGCCCTGCGCGCCGCCGCGCGCCTGTGTGACATCGGACTCATCGGCGTGCCGCGCGAAATGATGCGCGCCTTCCGTTCGAAGGCCGATCAGCTGACCGAACGCGAACGCGGCATGCTGCACAGTCATCCGATCTACGGCCAGACGCTCGCGTCGCTGGTCGACAGCCGGACCGACGTCGGCGAAGTCATTCGCGCGCATCACGAGCGCTACGACGGCCGCGGCTATCCCGACGGACTTTCCGGCAATGCCATTCCATGGCCCGCCCGCTGTCTCGCCGTGGCCGTGGGCTTCGTCGAGTCCGGCCTGTCAAAAACCGCTGCGATCGAATCAATCCTCGCCCGATCCGGTACCGACTACGATCCCGAGGCGGTGCGGCTCTTCCTCAAGGTGAGCCACCTGGCGCAGCTGCCCAAACAGGTCCGGGAGATCACGCTGCACGAACTCGAAGCCGGCATGGTGCTCGCCAATGGCATCTTCAGCCCGCACGGCCTGCTGCTGATCGGTGAGGGTCAGGCGCTGAGTCCCGCGACCATCGCCAAGATCCGTAACCACAATCAGGTGACGCCCATCAGCCAGCGGCTCCTGGTCTACCTTTAGCCCAATCCCGGGATGATCTCGATTTCGCCCCTCGCCTCCCTGCCGACCCAGCGGGTGATCGTGGGCGTCGGTGAGATCAGCGTCTCGAACAGTCCGGCCGTGGTCCTCAGCACCTACGGCCTCGGCTCCTGCGTCGCGGTCGTTGCGTTCGATCCCGAAACCCATGCCGGTGGCATGCTGCACCTGATGCTGCCGATCTCCCGCGTGTCGCCTGAAAAGGCCGTGATTCAACCGGCGATGTTCGCCGACACCGGCCTGCCGGAACTCTTTCGGGGACTGCAGGCGCTGAACTGCGATCCCACCCGGCTCCGGATCTTCGTGGCCGGCGGAGCCTCGGTCCTGTGCGCGAACGACGCCTTCAAAATCGGCCAGCGCAACGTGGAGGCGGCCACCGCGTTTCTCGCCGCGAAAGGCCACACGATCCACCATTCCGCGGTCGGCGGCGCGCTGAATCGCACGATCCATTTTCACCTCGGCACCGGCGCCATCACGCTCAAGACGCCGACCTCGAGTTCGATCCTTCAGATCACCGGCTGATGTCGAGGCGCTCCCAGGCCGGCCGCGCCTGACTACCGGCGCAGCGGGTCACATGCTGACGACACCGTGCGTGAGCTTGTCGTGAAGTCGCGACTTGGCGCGGTCGTGCACGACGGCCAGCGCCTCGTCCAGCACCTCCGGCGTGAAGCCCCATTCGAGCAGAAACGGAGTGTTGAGCTCGAAGAAGAATCCCTCCTCGGACACGCCGGGCCCGAACGACGTCGCGACGTACTTGCCCGCGTGCAGATGCGCGAGCAGCGGCAGCGCCTCCGCCGGTGCCTGCAGCGGACACTCGCAAAACTCCGTCGCCGTGGCCAGGGCCGCCGGAAAACTCCAGGCCTTGAGCAAACGGGCGCCGACTTCCGCATGGGAATAGCCGAGAATGTCCCGCTGCGCCTGCGCCCACGTGCCGCCCTTTTGCGCGACCTGTTCGCGAATCGTGGGAAAGAAAGGTGCACAGGCATGGGCGACGGCGAGCTTGCCCAGATCACACACGAGCCCGGCGGTGTACGCGGTTTGTGGATGCACGCGTTCGCCCTTCTCGGCCAGCACCTCGGCGGCCAGCGCCGTGCACAGCGCGTGGCGGCAGAAATCGCCCGGCTCGCCGCGCGACGAGCTGCCCTCCCATCGGTTCACCAGCGCCAGGGCTGCCAGCCGGTACAGCTCGCGCTGTCCCAGCCGCATGATGGCGTCGGAAATATTCTCGGCCGAACCGCCGCTCGAAAAGTACGCCGAATTGGCCAGGCGCAGCGTCGAGGCGGCCAGCGCCGAATCGATCCGGATCACGTCCGCGATGTCGTCCGCGCTGCTCGCGGGATCCATCAGCACCGCGGTGAGCTTCGGCAGGATGGCAGGCGAACACGGCAGTCGCAGCGCCTGTTCGCAGACCTGATCGAGGGTCGGCGGTCGGCTGCCCGCAGTGCGAACAAGGGCGCTCATCACGTCAGGCCGCATCCTGCGGCGGAACGGGATTGAATCGGCCGGCTTCGATGTCGGCCAGGATTCGCAACTGCGCCAGCCGACTCCGCGTCGGACCGCGGCGCGGAACCCGGCCCGCCTGGCCGCGCAGCGCCGGGGTGAACGGCACCACGACGCCACGTCCCTGATTGAGGGCGCCGGAAGCAAACAGGACGTCGAGCCGAAGGATCTCGGCCATAACCGGGCTGGATTCAGTGGTGGAATACATGCAGGGGCGGTGCGTGGCGTTGCCTCATGGGAATCGGCCCAACGCCGGGAAAATTAACGCCAATTGCAGGCCAGCGCGCCTCCCCGCCCCGGCGCGCCGCCGCACGTCACTCGTTGAACTCGTCGCGCTTCTTCGCGGCCTCGTCCTCGGCCTTGAGGGCGGCGGCCGCCCTGGGATCGAAGGCCGCCTCACGTTCGCGCAGACGCCGCTCGCGCGCCCGCAAATCCTCCTCGCGCTGCTCGAGTTCGTTCTCCTTTTCCTGCTGAGACTGGACCTTTTCGAACAACTTGCCCTCCGCCTCGTCGAGAAAGAGCTCCCGGTCGCGCACCGCGTCCTTGGACTCCTTCAGGCTGGCCTCCTGCCGCATCAACTCCGCCCGCAACTGCTCCAACGCGACGCGCTCCTCGGGCGAAACCGCCGCACTGGCGCCGTGCGGCTTGTGGGAGGCGGCGAGCAGCCGCTCGCGGGCCAGCAGCAAATTCTCCATCTCGGCGACATCGCGCTCGCGTTCGGCCACGCGCGTCTCGTTCTCCGTCGTGACGCGCTCCCGCTCGGTCAGCGTGAGCTCGAGCTGGCGCAGTGTGCGCTCGAGCTCGATCAACTTCGACGAGGCATCGTTGACTTCGCCAAACGGTGCCCGGGTCGCGGATACGATCGCCTTGATCGATTCGCGCGCGGCCATCGATGCGTCCAGCGCATCCACCGGCAGGCGGCCTGCCGCCGGCCGGCGACGCGGCAGGGAAAGTGACACGACCGTCTCCCGCGACTTCGGAGGCGGAGGAAACTTGATCGGGACCGGCTCGGACATGCGGTCTACTTCCTTCCGGTCAGCCAGCTGAACCAACCCGACCGCTTCTTTTCCTTCCGTTCCGGCAGCGCGACGCGCAGATGCGGACGCAGCAATTCGACGGCGCGCCTCTCGATGGCGGGATTGCCGATCGCCACAAACTGCCGCTCGATCGAACCGCCCGCGGCCAGTTCCTTCTCGAGCGCGAGCAGCTCATCGCGAAACCAGGTCGTCGCCAGCTCGGCCCGCGCCGGACCATCGGTCGAACGCGCGGCGTGGGCCACGGCCTCGACGAGATGCAGTCCCTTCTGACCGCGGCGGAAAGGCAGCGCCTCCGCCAGCGCGTCGGGATCGACGTGGGAAAGGGCGTTGAGCAGTTTCTTGAAATCCCCGCCGACGATCACGTTCTGCGACATGCTCTGCGCAAACACGGCGAATTCGCCCAGCGTCGAAAGGCCCTCGAGCTTGCAGAACTCCAGCGTGCCGGCTTCCAGCGCGGTCAGCGCGATCGGGAAATGCTCCGGGATGCCGAGTTTCGCGAGATTCTTCAGCAGGATATTCTCCCGCTCGGACGCCGCCTGGGACTGCTCGACCATGTCGCCGAACGGCGTGTCAAAGGCCAGCGTCTCGCGGAGGATGACGATGAGATCGTCGATCAGCTCCTCCTTCTGCCCCTTGAGCTGCAGCATCTCCACGACCTCGTCAAAACTGAGATCGATGTACTTGGCCGGCGTGTCGTCCTTGCTCTTGATCGGCCAGGCGGGGCCGTCGAGATTCTGCGCCAGACTTTGCAGCGGCGTATCCACCATGATGGACGTGCCGAAGGCGCTGCGAACCTCGTCCCATTCTTTGGGGGTGGAATTCATGTGGAGCGAAAGGAGGACCGGGGCGTCGCCGCGAGCTCAGGGCTGCACCTGCTGGACGATTTCCGCGGCGAGCCGGCGGTAGTCCGTGATGACGTTGTCGCCGGCGGGACCCGCGTCCGTCGCTTCCGCGCTCACGAGGGCCACGGGCAGGCCGAGCGCGACCGCGCGGCGGACCACCATGGCATCGCGAATCTGCGAATCAAAAATCTTCGCATTCGGCGCGGCCCGCTTGGCCGCCTTGAATTGATTCAGGCGCAGTTGCATTCGCATCTTCGGCACCTCGATATCGACCCCAGTCTTGATGGAGTTAAACACAATGCCGTGAACCTGCGCGGCCGTCCCCATGGCGGCCTTGCGGAAGCTGGCGGAAAGTTGATGGAATTTTTGCAGCTTCTCCACCAGCAGCGTGAATCCAATCAGGCTGAGCGCGTCGGGATTCGCCGGCACATAAATTTCGTTCGAACAGAACACGCCGCACTGCGAGGCACGCAGAATGTTCGGCGGACAGTCGAAGAGGATGAAATCGTAATTGGACTCCACCATCGCCAGCTGCTCATAGAAGAGAAAGTACGGCGGCTTCTTCGGGTCGCCTTCGTATTCGTTCTCGAGATCGACGAGATTGAAGGTCGTCGGCACGAGATCGAGGCCCGGCAGCAGCTTCTCTCCCGACTTTCCCTCCACCACGTCCTTCACGATCAAATCCTTCAACTGCGCCTTGCCCGGTTCGAAGATGGAATACACCGCGCCCTCGCCGGTCGCATTGATCTTGTTCCATCGATCCAGCTTCAGCAGCCAGATGCTCGCGTTCGACTGCGTGTCGAAATCCAGCAGGAGCACCCGCTTGCCGAGCTTCGCCAGTGCGGCGGCTGTGTTGACAACAAGCGACGTCTTGCCGACGCCTCCCTTGTAGTTGATGAAACTGATTTTTCGCGCCATGCGTGATGCCCGTTGACAATGCGGACGAGTAGTGGGGAAAGATGCGACTGCGCTCTCCACTCCGCCAGCCAAAAACGGGCAATTTGGCTTTTACCAAAGTTTTCGCTCCAGTGAAAAAATCCGATCTTCGCGACGCCATCGTCCGGGAACTTCAACAGGAACTCGCGCGGCAGGCGGGCGCTGCCGCAATGGCGCGCGACGAGGCGATCAGCGAGGAGAGTCGCGCGGAAAACAAATGGGACACGCACAGCCAGGAGGCCGCGTATCTCGCCGAGGGCCAGGCGCGGCTCGCGGCCGACGTCGTCGGCAGTATCGAACTTTATCGTACGCTGCCGCTGCCTGATTTTTCCGCCGACGCCGTCATCGCGCTCGGCGCCGTCGTGGAGGTCGAGGCCGCGGGCGGAAATCGGCGCACGCGTTACTTCATCGGACCGCGCGCCGGCGGCCTCGAACTCGAATTCGACGGCCAGTCGATTCTCGTGCTGACGCCGCAATCGCCGCTCGGCCGCCAGCTCGTCGGCAGGCGCGCGGGCGAATCCATTCAAGCGGTCGGACGCGGCCGTCCCGCCGCGCTGCAGATTGTCGCGGTGCGCTGAACGCGTGCGGCCGGAGCCCGCGCTCCGGCCGCACGCTTCACCGCCCGCTCCTTCAGTCGTTCAGACTGAAAACAACCGGCGCCGACATCCGGAAGCGCACGACGCGCCCGTCCTTCCGGCCCGGCTCGAACGTCCACCGCGCCACTGCGCGCAGTGTAGCAGCTTCGAAGATACGGTCGGACGATTCCACCACCCGCGGCTCGTGCACCCGGCCCTGTTCGTCGACGAGAAACTCCACCAGCACACTGCCGGTCAGGCTGGCGCGCTTCGCCTCGTGTGGATACTGCGGCGCGGCTTGAAACCGCGTGCGCGGCGCGTTGTCGAGAAACTCGCGGCCCAGCGGCCGGTCGGTCCACGGCCCGGTGCCGCCACCACCCGGCGCTCCCGGCAGTTGATCGGGAACGATGCTGATGTCACCGATCCGCGTCGGCACGACGGGCGGTATCGGCATCGTTGGCAGCGGGCCGGGATCGATCGCCGGCAACGGCTCGACGCTGCGCGGCGGTTGTTCCACCGCGGGCGCCGGCTTCGCGTCCGGCTCGCGCACGTCGCTCTCCACGATCACCGGCGGCTCCGGGTTCAACTCGAAGGGAATCATTGGCGTGTAGATTCTGAGCGGCTCGAGTGGCCTCGCGCCGCGCGCCGGCCGGGAAAATCCAAACAGCAGCGCGCCATGGGCCGCAGCGGCGAAACACAGGGGCAGGACAAACTGGGTTTTCATTTTCGATGGGGGTTGGGGTTCAGAATGAAAACGTGCGGCGGCTAAAAATATTAGGGTGCCGCTGGGAGCGCAGGCGTCCCGCCTGCGACGCAATCACTCCGGAATGCAGGCGGGACGCCCGCGCTCCTGTTGCCCTCGCGAGTTCAATTGCCATGCGGCGCGCGATTCACCTCATGTGACACGATGCGCGTTTTCTTTCTGCTCACGTTCCTGACCGTCGCCGCCCTGGCGGCACCGCCGCGTGAGCTCGCCACGGCCCTTGAATCCTTCCGCTCGGATCCACCGCGTGGCTGGTCGTTCACGCAAACGACCGCGGCCGAGGGAAAATCCACCGTCGAGCGCAGCGACGCCGCCAAGCCGGAGTTTGAACGCTGGTCGCTCCTGCAGAAGGACGGCCGCGCCCCGACCGCGGACGATCTCCAGCACTACGCCGAGGCGCGTTCCCGCCGCTCGCGCACCGGCACCGCGCCGAAGATCGTCGATCAGTTCTGGCTCGAGGCGCTCGAGGTCGTCAGCGACACCGCGGAGCGCGTGACCTACCGGTGTCCGCTGCGGCCCGGCGAGGCCCGCGATCACACCGCGCGCTCGCTTCGCGCCACCATCGTCGTGCACAAGCCCACTCACACGATCGAATCGATCGAGCTCGCGAGCATCGAAGCGTTCAGCCCGACGTTCGGCGTGACGATCGCCGAGATGCGCACGCTCATGACCTACAGCCTGCCGCGCGACAACACCCCGAGCCTGCCGCAGAAAGTGGCCACGGCCGTGAAAGGCCGCGCGTTTCTCTTCAAGTCGCTCGACGCCGAGATGACGGTCACGTACTCCGACTACCTGCGCGTCGGGAAACCGTAACCGACATCACGGCCGCGGATGCGGCGACCGTGACGCCCGGCGACGGGTTACTCGCCGCCGCTCCACTTGAAAACGAACGAGCTCAGCGGTGGCAGTGTGACCTTGATCGACTGGCTGTAGCCGTCGGCGCCGATGTCTTCGGTGCTGCGGCCGCCGTCGTTGCCGACGCCGCTGCCGCCGTAGTACGCGCTGTTCGTATTCACGATCTCACGCCAGTAGCCGCGGCGCGGGACGCCGATGCGGTACTCGCGCTGGGCGCCGCCGAAATGACAGACGGCGGCGAAGAGCGTCTGCTCCGCCGCATCGCTGCGCAGATAGGCAATCAGATTGGCGTCGGAGTCGTGGCACGTCAGCCAGCGGAAACCCTGGGCGTTGTAATCGTTCCGGCTCAGCACCGGTTCGCCGGTGTAGAGCTTGTTCAGATCACGCACGAGCAGCCGAACGCCCTCGTGGTCCATGTACTGGCAGAGGTGCCAGTCGAGACTCGCGTCGTGCGCCCACTCGCGGGACTGCGCAAACTCGCCGCCCATGAACAGCAGTTTCTTGCCGGGCCACATCCACGTGTGCGCGTACAGTGCGCGCAGATTCGCCGCCTTCTCCGCGATGTGCCATGCGCCCATCTTGAACAGCATCGAAGCCTTCCCGTGCACGACCTCGTCGTGGGAGAACACCGTCACGAAATTCTCGGCGTACTGGTAAAGCATGCCGAACGTGAGATCGTTGTGGTGGTGGCGGCGGACGATCGGCTCCTTGGCGAAATAGCGCAGGGTGTCGTTCATCCAACCCATGTTCCACTTGTAGTCGAAGCCGAGGCCGCCGTCCTTGGTCGGCTTCGTCACACCGGCGAACGACGTGCTCTCCTCGGCAATCATCGCGACGCCCGGGTAGTACTGGTGCACGAGATCATTGGCTCGCCGCAGAAAATCGATCGCCTCGAGATTCTCCCGTCCGCCGTATTTGTTCGGCACCCACTGGCCCTCGCGGCGCGAGTAATCGAGATAGAGCATCGATGCGACCGCATCGACGCGGAGTCCGTCGAGATGATAGCGATCGATCCAGGCGAGGGCGTTCGCGATCAGGAAGCAGCGCACCTCGTTGCGGCCATAGTTGAAGATCAACGTGCCCCAATCCATGTGCGCACCCTGCCGCGGATCGGCGTGTTCGTAGAGATGCGTGCCGTCGAATTCCGCCAGGGCAAAACTGTCGCGCGGGAAATGCGCCGGCACCCAGTCGAGGATCACGCCAAGGCCGCGGCTGTGCAGGTAGTCGACAAACCACGCAAAATCCGTCGGCGAGCCAAAGCGGTGCGTCGGCGCGAAGAAGCCCGTCACCTGATAGCCCCACGATCCATCGAACGGATGCTCGGCCAGCGGCATCACCTCGATGTGCGTGAAGCCCATCTCAACGGCATAGTCGGCGAGCTGCGTCGCGAGTTCACGGTAGGTCAGCGGACGATCCGCGTCGTCCGGCATGCGTTTCCACGAACCGCAATGCACCTCGTAAATTGACATCGGCCGGTCCGGCTTGTGCGCCTCGTTGCGGCGCTTCTCGATCCACGCGGCATCGGTCCACACGATTGTCTTCGGGTCGAAGACGATCGCGGCATTGTTCGGCGGGCCTTCGAAGTATGTACCGTACGGATCCGTCTTGAGCCGCACCTGGCCGCGCTGGTCGCGCAGCTCGAACTTGTACACCTCGCCGGCACCGAGGCCGGGAATGAAAAGCTCCCACACGCCCGACGCGCCCAGCGAGCGCATCGGATGGTAACGGCCGTCCCAGTGGTTGAAGTTGCCCACGACGGAAACGCGCGACGCCGACGGCGCCCACACCGCGAACGACACGCCGGCGACTCCGCCGAGGGTGCGCACGTGCGCACCCAGTTTCTCGTAGATGCGGTGTTCGTTGCCCTCGTTGAAAAGGTAGAGATCCTGTGCGCCAAGCGTCGGCAGAAACGAATACGGATCGTAGAACTGCCGGAACTCGCCGTTCGCGTAGGCGGCGCGCAGCTGATAGCGAAAGACATCCTTGCGCTTCGGGATGAAGACCTCGAACAGCCCCTCCGGCGCGAGCCGCGTCATGGCGTATGACTTTAACGGATTCGTCCCGATTTCGATCACCTCGCACTCCGTTGCGCCACTGACCATCGCCCGGGCCACGACGCCAGCGCTGCGCTTGTGGGTCAGCGGATGCATTCCGAGGACGGAATGAGGCGTGGCATGTTTGGCCCCGAGGAGCGCGGCGAGGTCGGTCTTGGAGAGTATCACGCGATTGGGAGGGATTGAGCCCAACGTGGCGCAGGACTCCGGCCGCGTCTAGCCCCGATGCGCCCGGCGGTCATAAAGTTAAATGCTGAGCCCGGCAAAAAATCTCCCGCGAATCATGCGAAGGCTGCGCATCGTAGTAGAAACGGGAATCTCGTCTGTCGCCAGCGCGGCGCCGTCCGCAACGCCAAATTTGTCCCGGGTTCCCACCGCGGAGAATTCAACCACCGCGCGCTTGCTTGCCCGCAAGTCGCTGACTTTGCTCCCCGCGTGATTCGCCGTATTGTCCTTCTGTTTGCGCTGGTGGGAGCAGTCATCGCCCGTGGGGCCGAGACGCCGCCCGATCTTTCCGCGGACAGCCTTGAAACGCTGGTCGTCGACGGACGCCGCATCGCACTCGCCACCGGCAACGCCCGGCTGATCAGTCCGACGTTTCTGCTGACCGCCGACGAAATCCGCTATGACCTGGCGGGCGAGGCCGTCACCGCCGCCGGCCACATCGTCTTCACCCGCGGCGAGGCACGCCTCCTCGCGGATCGGCTGAGCTACAAGCGCTCCGACGGCAGCTTCAAGGCCGAGAACATCCGGCTCGGCAGTTTTCCTTACTTTGCCGAGGGCTTTTCCGCCGAGGGCACCGCGAGCGAGATTACTGTGCGCGGCGCGCGCGTGAGTTATGGCGAGCCCGGCCCCTGGCAGCCGACGCTCACCGCGGACATGGTGGTGATCGCGCCCGGCCAGCGGATTCGCACCGAGAAGGCCACGGCGGGCGTCGGCCAGGTGCAGCCCCTGCCCTTCCCCAAGTTTCAATATGATCTGGCCAAGCCCTTCGCGGGCGCCGTGTCACTGAATGGCGGATACCGCCGCTCGCTGGGCGTGTTCGCCGAGGCCGGCCTGCTCGTGCCGGTCGCGCAGGCCGCCCGCGTCGGCGCAGACCTCGGCCTTTACACCGAGCGCGGCGTCATGATCGGGCCCGCGATGCGCTACACGTCGACTGGAAGCGACGATCGGCTGAAGGGCCAGCTGCGTTCCGGCTACATTAACGATCACGGCGACAAGAAGACCGATCTGCTCGGCCGGCCCGTGCCCGAGGATCGCGCCTACGCGGAATGGAAGCACCAGCAGATGCTCGCCCCCAATCTGTCGCTCAATGCGCAGCTCAACTGGTGGCGCGACTCCGAAGTGCTGCGCGATTTCCGGCCGCGGGCGTTCTTCCCGGTGCAGGAACCCGACACGTTCGTCGAATCCGTCTACAACGGCGAAAACTACTTTGTGTCGGCATTCATGCGGTTTCAGCCGAACCGGTTTCACCGCGTGCAGGAACGCCTCCCTGAAATCCGCTTCGACTATCTGCCGATCGCAATCGGCAACGGTTTCTACGAGCGCTTCAACGCCAGTGCCGCCGTGCTGCGCGAGGATCCCTTGATCACCGGCACGGCGCTGCGCAGCACGCGGCTCGACGCCTACTACGCCCTGAGCCGGCCGATCGCCCCGCGCGAGTGGCTCGCCTTCACCCCGGTCGCCGGTGCGCGCGTTACCCATTACACCGACACGGACGGCGCCGCCACACCCTCGGGCGCGTACACGCGCGTGCTCGGCGAAGTCGGCGCCGACGTCGCGCTGCGGGCCAGCGGCACGTTCGACTACAAGAATCCCCGCTGGAAGATCGACGGCCTGCGCCACCTCGTCACGCCGCGCCTCAGCTATCGTTACATTCCCGAGGCCGCCAAGGGCCGCGCCCGGATTCCGCAGATCGATCGGGAAGTCTTCTCGACCTACCTCCAGCCGCTCGGCCTCGGCGAAGTCCGCAATCTCGACGACCTGCACGCCACGAACACGCTGCGGCTCGGACTCGACAACATCATCCAGACGCGCGACCCGGTCCTCGGCTCACGCGATCTGCTCGTGTTCAACGTCGCGAATGATTTCCGCTTCAAGCGCCGGCCCGGCGAGCGCGACGTCTCTGAAATTCACACCGAGCTCGCGCTGATGCCGGCGCACTGGCTGCAGGTCGACGTCTACCAGAGTTTCGCGCCCCAGTCGTTCACGCTGCGCGAGTTCAACTCCGGCGTCACTCTGCGCGACGGCACCGTCTGGTCGGTCCGCTTCGGCAATAATTTTCTCCGCCAGCAAATCCAGGACTTCTCGGTGGACGGACGTCTGCGTCTCACCGAACGGTTCGAGGCGCTCACCCGGCTGCGCTACGATGCCCGCAAGCGCCGCTTCAACGAGCAGGCCTACGGCGTGGCGCAGAACATCAACAACACCTGGCTGATTGCGTACACCGTGAGTCTCTACTCCGGACGGAGTCGTGAAAGCAGTTTCGGCTTCAACGTGGAAGTCAGCTCGATCGGATTCTAACGCGGATCCGCGGGCCGGACGCCCGCGCGATCCCGAGTGCCGGGCAACCCGCCTGCGCTCCCACGATGCCCATCGCCGCCAACCAAAAACGCACGTTCCTGCGCCTCGTCGCGCAGCTGCGTCCGCACTGGCGGCGCGACCCGGCGCTGCCGGCGCGAATTCAAGCGCTCTTTTCCGCTCATCGCGAGTTCGGCTCGCGCGACCGCCGGTTGTATCGGGAACTCCTCTACACAACGCTGCGGCACCTGCCGTGGATCGAACCGCTGCTCGAGGTGGACGCCGACGAAGCCGTGCGCCGCGTCGCCTGGCTCGCGCACGAAAGCCCTGCCACTGCCCCTTTCCGCGCCGCCTTCGCCACCGGCGACGCGCCGGCCGGCGACAAGACCGAGCTGTTGCCCGCGTGGTTTCGCGCCCACTGCCCCGAGGTTTTTTCCGGAGCTGAACTGGACGCCCAGCTCCGCCGCGCCTCCCTCTGGTTGCGCCTGCAAACTGACGCCACCGGTCGCGCGCGGGTGCTCGCCGAATTCGCCGCGCGCCAGTGGCCGGTGCAACCATCGACGCTGTTGCCCGATGCGCTCGAATTGTGCACCGAGCCGGACGTGACGTCCACCGACGCCTGGAAAGCCGGCGCATTCGAAGTGCAGGATCTCGGTTCGCAACTGATCCTGGCTTCGGTCGGCGTTGAGCCCGGCGGACACTGGCTCGACGCCTGTGCCGGCGCTGGCGGCAAGACGTTGCAACTCGCCCGACTGCTCGGGCCGTCGGGCCGCGTGGACGCCTATGACATTCGGCCGGCGGCACTGGCAGAATTGAAACTTCGCGCCGAACGCGCACGCCAGCGCGTGACCGTGCTGACCGCGCCGCCGACCGACGCCTACGATGGCGTCCTCGTCGACGCGCCGTGCAGCGGCTCCGGCACGTGGCGGCGCGCCCCGCATTTGAAGTGGATCACGACCGAGGAGCAGATCGCGCGCTCGGCGGCGATCCAGCGCGCCCTGTTAGATCAGTTTAGCGCGCGCGTGCGGCCGGGCGGCCGCCTCGTGTACGCGACCTGCTCCCTGAGTTCCTGGGAGAACGAAGCTGTGGCCAACGCGTTTCTCGCGGCGCATCCGGAGTTTCGCGCCGAATCGTCCGCCCCGACGTTCGACCTCACGCCCCGGCCGCCAGGCCGGCTGATTCTGCCGTCGGTGCACAACACGGACGGGTTTTTCGTGGCGTCGTTTCGCCGCCAATAAATTCCCTTGCCGCGCCCCGGCTCGGCTCAACCATCCCGCCATCGTGGTTCCCGACGCCGACTATCGCATCAAGCTCCAGGTTTTTGAAGGTCCGCTGGACCTGCTGCTGTTTCTGATCCGCAAGAACGAGCTCGATATCTACGACATCCCGATCGAGTCGGTGACCCGGCAGTACATCGATGCGTTGCACGCGATGCAGCAGCTCGATCTCGATGTGGCGGGCGAGTTTTTCGTGATGGCGGCGACGCTGATGGAGATCAAAAGCCGCCTGCTGCTGCCCAAGGGCCTGCACGCGGTGGATCCCAATGCGGAGGACGAGGCGGTCGACCCGCGCTGGGAACTCGTGCACCAGCTCCTGCAGTACAAGAAATTCAAGGAGGCGGCCGCGACGCTCGCCGGCCTGGTGGAGACGCGCCAGAATCTGATGGCCCGGCACGTCTCGTCGCTGTCGAGCGACGAAAGCGATCGCCCGCTGAAATCCGTCGATCGGATCGAGCTCTGGAACACGTTCAACATCGTGCTGCGGCGGCTCGCGGAGAAGCTCGTCGTCGGTGAGATCCACGACGAGGTCGTGACCGTTTCCGATCAGATGGAGTGGATCCTCGGCCGCATCCAGTCGGAGCGCACGTTTGTGTTTTCCCAGCTGTTTCCCGAGGGCGTCACGTTGCGGAAGCTGGTCGCGACGTTTCTCGCCATGCTGGAACTTACCCGTCTGAAGAAATTGCGCATCCGCCAGAGCGAGGCCTTCGCCGACATCATCGCGGAAGCCGTGGTCGAGACGCCGCCGGAGCCGGTCGTGGAAACGGCCGTGACCACCACTCCGGAGCCGGTGACCGAGTCCGCCGCACCAGTCACGGCCGAGTCCGTCGCGGCCACGCCCGCGCCAATCGCGGACAATCCGGCGACGGCGGAGACGGCGGTGCCGGTCAGCGGTGAAAACCCGCTTGAAACCGCGACAATCCCACCCACGGTGTCGGCGTGAGCAAAGATTCCAGCAAGCCCACGCGCAAGAAGCGCCAGCCCAAGATCGGTGGCATTGTCGGCGTCGGTCTCGATAACGAGGACGGCCACAAGCGCATCACGACCGGGGACAAGTTTGTGCTCGTCGGCGGCTCGAAGGACACGCACGAGCGCATGACCGAGACGATGGTGAAGACCTTCGAGGAGCTGAAGCGGCGCGACAAACACCTCGAAAACGTCGACCCGCGCGAACTCGTCGAGATCATCGACAAGTCCCAGCCCCGTTGATTGCGGGCAAGTCCGTGCGTCACCCGGCCCATACGTCGCTCGAACGTCCCGCCACCGCGCCCGCGGAGCCTGCCGTTCCGTCGTGGGTTGTCGGGCTTTGCGGCGTCGCGGCAGTTGCGTCTTTGCTGTTTTCCATTCTTCTGTTTCTGAACCGCTAAATTCACATGTCCGAAAAGATCTCAAACCTCACCACCGAGTCCTTCAAGTCCGCCATTGCCTCCGCCACGACGCCCGTCCTCGTGGATTTCTGGGCCCCGTGGTGCGGCCCGTGCAAGGCCATCGCGCCGACGCTCGAGGAGCTGGCCACCGAACTCGATGGCAAATTGAAGATCGCCAAGGTGAACATCGACGAGAACGACGCCGTGGCCGCCGAATACGGCGTACGTGCGATCCCGACGATGATCCTCTTCAAGGGCGGCAAGGTCGCCGAAACCTTGGTCGGCATGATGCCGAAGGCGGCCCTCAAGGCCAAACTCGCCGCGCACGTCGCCTGATTTTCAGGCCACGCAAAGCTGGCGTCAAAGCACGAGCCCAACTCCGAACAGCAGCGCGTAGAGCGCCAGCAATTTTCCCGTCGCGCCCAGCAGAGCTATCAGCTCGCTGGGCGTTTTGCTTTCCCGCAGCCGCACCGCGTGGATCCAGCCGAGCGGCGCCAGCAGCAGCGGCAGCAGGCACCACGCCCGGAACCCCCGACTGAGAAACACGAGCGGCAGCGCGAACGCGATCAGCAGCGAACCGATAAACTGGGCGCGCGCGGCGGTCCGTCCCAGCCGGACCACGAGCGTACGCTTGTTCGCCTTCGCATCGGTCTCGACGTCGCGATAGTTGTTCACGACGAGAATGTTTGCCGCCAGCAGCCCGACCGGCAGGCCCGCGAGCAGCGCATTCGCCGTCAGCTGGCCGGCCTGCACGAAGTACGTGCCGCCCACCGCGACGAAGCCGAAGAAGATCACGACGAAGACGTCTCCGAGTCCATGATACGCGAGCGGGAACGGCCCGCCGGTGTAGGCGATGCCGCAGAGAATGCTCGCGACGCCGACGGCGACGAGCCACGGCCCGCCCCACGCCACCAGCCCGAGGCCCACGATGAAGGCCGCGGCAAACACGCCCCACATCGCCCGTTTCATGGTGGCCGGCGCAATCAGGCCCGCCGCGACGGCCCGCCGCGGACCGACGCGCGCCGCGGTATCGGCCCCGCGCATGAAGTCATAATAGTCGTTCGCGAAGTTCGTGCCGATCTGCACCAGCAGCGCGAACCCCAGGCAGAGTAACGCGGCGGCGGCGCGGAAGACGCCGTCATGCCACGCCAGCGCCGCACCGACCAGCACGGGAGCAAACGCCGCCGGCAGCGTGCGTGGCCGCGCGGAGGAAATCCAGATCTGGAGACGCGATTCGTTCACGATCGGATTTCGTTCAGCGCGGCGCGGCGGGTCAACCCCGCGAGCGGGCGACGCGGCATTCGTCGGATGAATACGTTCCTCTCCACGATCCACGCATCGTTCAATTTTCTCATGGCGGCGGCTGATATGCCTGCGCCGCCGGCACGCCTAGCTCGCGCTCAAGTTCTTGAATCCGCTCCAGCACGCGATCCCGGGCCGCGCCTTCATCGCCCGCCGGCAGGGTCGGATGCAACTTCATCAAAAACTCCCGCGCCTCCGCCTTGCGCCCGATCCGTCGCAACATCTCCGCATGCAGGCGTGCCGCATAATAAGGCGCGTTCGGCTGCTCCCACGCGCGCCGGTAACTTTCAGCGGCCGCGCCGACATCGCGCAGACGGTGCAGTTCGATGTTCGCGCGCTCAATCCAGAGTTCCGCGCTGGCCGGATGATGCGCGAGCGCGGCGTCGAGGTGGCGGAGCGCCACGCGGCCCTGTTCGCGGTCAATCCGTTGCTCGCCCGCAGCACCGATCCGTTCGTAGCCGCCGGCCGACTCGACGCGCCAGGCCGACAGATCATGCGCGAGAATGCGCGCGCCGTTGATCCAGAAGTACAGCGGGCGCGGATCGATCGCCGCGACGAGCTGGATGAGCGTCTGCACCGACGGCAGATCGTGACGCTCCCACAGCACGTACATGCGCACCCACGTGGCGTCCGCCACCAGCGCGCGAAACCCGCCGAGCAAGGCGAGCGTGACCCCCTGCCCCGCGGCCGCCATCGACGAGTCGAGCCGCAGCGCCGGCTGCCGTGCCCGCGTGGCGCTCCACGCCGGCGCCACCACGCGATTCAGCAACGAACCCGCCAGCCCGAGGCCGGCGACCACGATCACCAGAGCAAGTAAACGCGATCGTCTCACCGAGAATCCTTGGTCGCGGTTGCGCACCCCGAACCTATATTGCCAAAAACCAACCCTGGAGCAGGAAGCCAGGAAACCATGAGGAACGCAGCCATGATGAGACCCTGCGTGGACTCGACGATGGAAACTCCTGGCTTCCTGGCTTGCTGCGTCGTCATGGCGTGCCGGGCTGGAACGCGGCCTGCGCTAGATTTCACGGCGGCGAAAACTGAAGATCGCGAGCCCGCAGGCCACTGCGATGTAGCCGAAGGCATAGACGCCGATGCGCGCCACGTGCGCCCACGGCGGGGCGTCCGCAGCGTTGAGCGAATCGGCGACCGCGAACACCTGGAAATTGGGAAACACGGCCGCGATGCCGCCGCCGAGCATTCGTCCGAGCAGCGCGCCGCCGCGCGCGTAGGCGTCCTGGGCCAGGTACTGCAGGTGACAAATCACGAGGATGAAAAAGCCCGTCACCACCGTGAAAAGCTGCGTCTGGGCAAACGTGGCCACGAGCAGCGAGAACGCGGCGAGGATCGTGAGCTTGAGCCACTGCATCAGCCCGGCCAGCGCCACGAGGCGGTAACTGACCACACGCCCTTGCGCGAAGTTGTCGGCGTACTCCTGCATGAGTTCGCCTTCGCGCCACCACAGCACGGCGGCGAGCAGTGACGTGAGCAGCACGCAGAACACGCCGGCCAGCGCCGCGATGCCCAGGAACTTGCCCAGAATGAATTCCGCGCGCCACACCGGCTTCGCGAGGAGCGTCAGGGCCGTGCGATTTTCAATCTCGCTGAAAAACAGCTGCGCCGTCGCCGCCACCGTCAGCGCCGCGCCGAAAAACGCCATCGCGCCAAAACCGCAGTCCGCGAGAAACTTCAGCTCCGGCGCGCCGAAGTTGAAATCGCGAAACCAGCGCGCGCCCAGCACGAGCGCGAGCGCGAGGAACACCAGAAACGTGACGAGCTTCTGCCGGGCGGCCTCGCGCAGCGTGTTCTGCGCGATCAGGAGCGTCCGGTACGGTGAAAACGGCACGGCGCTCATGGCTTCTTACCGCCGACGTGATCGAGGAAGATGCGATCGAGCCGGGCGCGCGGGGTTTCGACCGACTCCAGTTTCCGTCCGCGCGCCGCGAGCCACGCGCGCAGTTCCTCGAGTTCCCCGGGCGGCAGCGCCTCGACGACCAGCGCCTGGCGATCCGCGCGGCCGACGAGGTCAGGCACCGAGCCCTCGAGGACGAGCCGGCCGCGATCGAGAATGGCGACGCGATCGCAGATGTCCTCGATCTGGCCGAGAAGATGCGACGTGATCAGCACCGTCTTGCCCTGCGCCTTGAGTTTTAGAATCAGCTCCGTGATCGCCGCGGACCCGACCGGATCCACGCCAGCCGTCGGTTCGTCCAGAATCAGCAAACGCGGGTCGTGCACCATCGCCTGCGCCAGGCCGACGCGCTGCAGCATGCCTTTCGAGTAGGTGCCGACGCGCCGGTCCGCCGCCTCGGCCAGACCGACGACGTGCAGCACCTCGGCCACGCGAACCGCCAAACCCGCGCGGCGCAGTCCGCCCATCTGCGCGTAGAAACGAACCAGTTCGCGGCCGGTCAGATGCCGGTAGAAATAGGGCGACTCCGGCAGGTAGCCGACGTCGCGACGCGCTTCGACGCGATCGCACGGCAGGCCGAAAATCTGACATGAGCCTGCCGAGGGCTCGAGCAGGCCGAGCAGCAGCTTGATCGTGGTGCTCTTGCCGGACCCGTTGGGTCCGAGCAGGCCGTAGACCTGCCCGGCGGCGACCGTGAGATCGAGATGATCGACGGCGCGCAGTTTTACGCCCCGCAGACCGATCGAAAAATCCTTCACCAGCCCGCGCAGGGCGACGGCCGGCGAGGCGGACGGGGGCGTCGCGGCGGAACGTGCGGACATTGTCATCTATTTGATGACAAACCCCTGGAACTCGGCCGCCCGCTTGCGGCCGTTGCGTTCCACTTTGCGAATGTAGCCGTGCATCTTCTCCTGCACCGCCTCGACGAATGCACCCACGTCGGCCACGGAACCCTCGGCCTCGAGCTGCACGCGGCCGTCGGCGAGGTTGCACACGTAGCCCGCCACTTCGAATTCGCGCGCGACCTGCAGCACCGCGTAGCGGAAACCCACGCCTTGCACATGACCGGTGAAGAATACGCTTTCGTGATGAACGGCTGCCATTTGGGGAGAGAAATCGTACGGTTCGCCCGCGGGCCGTTCAACTCGCAAAATGTCCAACGCCACCGGTCCAGGGGTGAGCCCGGAATTTAATTTGCGTTTCGCCCGCTCGCGCTCTCAGTTTCGCAACAACCGATGAGCAACTCTGACTCTGACGGCGGCTCGGAAAATCAGTGGGACGATCGCGGAGACCTGGCATGGAACGAGTTCGATTGGGAGCGCTATCTCCGCGAACAGGACGAGGCCGTCCACCGCTACCTGCGTTTTTACGAAGCCGCGAAGGGCGCGGCCGATCGGATCGACCAGGTCGCGGAGAAAATGAACTGGGGTCAGGGCGACTGGAGCGAGGAGCCCGACACGGAGGAGTTTTCCGCCGACGACGAGGACGACAGCTCGGGCGATGATGAGGACGAGGTGTACACGCTGCACAAGAATCCGATCTTCATCGCGACGAAGGCGATTTTCCTCGGCCTGAGGCGCTCGTGGGAAACGGTTGCGGCGGAGCCCGGCAAGATTCCCCAGCCGGTCGCCGTTGCGCTGCTGGCGTCGCTGCACCGCGGTGAAGAGGAAGCGGTGCAGGCCATTCACGCGCTGGACTTCGGCGACTACGCGATGGCGGTCAGTTTGTTCAAGCGCGCGTTGAGCGCCCTCAATGCCTCGTTCGCGATCTTGAACGACGAAACCGTCGCACGGCACCGCACCATGGTCGCATGGCGCGAAGGCGCGCTGCCGAGTCTTTTTGATCTCCGTGAAGTGTGGCTGCGCGTGATCGCCGAATGCCGTGACGAGTTGGATCGTCCGGTAGACGACGAAACCTGACCGCCGGGACGCGGTCCGCTCCTTTGATGGCCTGTTGTCGTGCAGCGTCACCTCAGTTCCACCGAGCGAAACTTGAATTGGCGGCAATCCGCGCCTGCCGCGGACGAGCGTAGGAGACGGCGCGTTAGTCGCAGCTCCACCGGGTCAGGAACCGGGCGCGAGCGGCAATCGAACGACGCACCTGGTGCGATCCGTTCCTTCGGGTCGTAGTTCAATGGTGCCGCCGTGAGCGCGCACAATCCAGTGGGCGATCGTCAGGCCCAGCCCGCAGCCCTCGACCCGGCCGACCGCGTTCTCACCCCGGACAAAACGCTCGAAGAGCCGATGCTGAGTCGCCGGGGCAATTCCGCCACCATCATTGGTGATCTGCAGTTCGACCATGCCCGCGAGCACATGAAGCGAGATGCGCACCTCCCCTTCCGGCCGGTTGTACTTCACCGCGTTGTCGACGAGAATCAGCAACAGCTGGCGCAAACGGTGGCGGTCACCGATGACACTTACCGCAACCCAGGGATCGAGGTAAACCCGGACGCCGTACGGTGACGCGAGAATCTGGGCGTCATCGTGGATTTCCATCACCAAGGTTTCAAACGGGACCGAGGCCCGTTCCAACACGACGAGACCGGCGTCCGCCTTGGTGAGCAGGGCCAGAGCATCCACGATCTTGGCGAGCCGCTCCACCTCGTCGATCTGGCTGTCGATCCACTCGACCTCGCCCGGCGCACTCCTTTCCCGCTCGCGCCGGGCGTTTTCGAGCTGAGCGCGCATCACGGTCAGCGGCGTCTTCAACTCATGCGACGCGTGCAGCGTAAACTCGCGGATCTGGCGAAACGACTCGTCCAGCCGGCCGGTCATCGCCGAGAAGACGGCGGAAAGCGTGCCGACCTCGTCATCCCGGGAACTTCGCGGCACGTCCAAGTGAAGATTATGGGACTGAATCCCTGCGACGACGTCGGTGAGACTGCGCAAGGGGGCCAGCACCCGGCGCGTCCACCACCAGCCGAATCCGAGCAGCAGCGGGACAAGGCCGAGAAAGCACACGGTAAAAAACTCAGCCGCGGTGTCCTTGTGCGCGTCGGTGAGGCCGAGCGCGGCAAACTCGGCCGGTTCCTCGACAAACTCATGATACCACAGCCAGCCCAGCAGCAGCACGCACACCGACGACATGGTGGCGTAGCCGATCCCAAGCCGCTTCGTGATCGTCACGCCTCCTCCTTGATAACATAGCCCTGACCCCGCACGCTATAGAGAAGCTTTACGGCATGTCCGGAATCGATTTTTTCCCGCAGCTTTGCTATAAACACATCCACTATGTTGGATCCGGGATCGAACTGGTAGTCCCACACCTTTTCCAGGATCAACAATCGGCTGCAGACGCGGCCCGCCGAACGCATGAGAAACTCAAGCAGCAGGTACTCGCGCGTGGTGAGTTCCACCCGGCGGGTGCCACGCCGCGCGCTGCGGGTCATCGTGTCCAGCGTGAGATCGGCCACGCTGAGGACCACGGACTTGATCTCGCCTCCGCGCCGCAGCAGGGCCCGCACCCGGGCGACGAGTTCCTCGAGCGCGAACGGTTTCGGCAGGTAGTCCTCCGCGCCGGCGTTCAACCCCTCGACCTTGTCGTTCACTTCGCCGCGGGCCGAAAGGAGCAGCACGGGCGTTTGATCATTCCGGGCCCGCATCCGCCGCAGGACGCTCAGACCGTCACGCCCGACCAGCATGATATCGAGAACGATCGCGTCGTATCTCGCCTTCTCGGTTGCGGCGAGTGCGGCGTCGCCCTCCGCCATGACATCCACGGTGAATCCCTCGGCTTTTAGCGCATTGGCCACCAGCACCGCGGTCTTCCGATCGTCTTCAACCAGGAGGATGCGCATTACTCGACGTTGAAAGGCCGCGGGGTTGCGGCAAGTTTCAATCCGGATGGGGGGACGTCCCGGCGGATTCTTGGGGCCGCTCGCGGACCGGACGGGCCGGCCGACACGATCGGTGGCGGCTTCAGCAGGGCGGTCACGGCGGGCTTTGTTTCCAGAGGATGGCATGGCAGGAGTGAACTCAAAAGGAAATGCACCAGGGGTGCCACCGGGGAGACTACTGACCGCTGTCACGCGTGGACCGGACGGCGTCGAGCACCAGGCCCGGAGTGAGAATCTCAGGCATGACGACCGGTTGATCCGCTCCCGGCTTCCAGACGACGTTGCAGGGAACGGCTGAGCGCTGATAGCGGGCCAGTTCCGCGGTGATGCGGGCATCCCGGCTCGTCCAGTCCGCGCGGAGCGTGGCAATGTTGTGAGCGGCGAAAAACGCCCGGACCGCCGGGGAACCGAACACCAGCTGCTTGTTTGTCTGGCACGTCGCGCACCAGCGCGCCGTGAAATCCACATACACTGTCCGGCCTTCCGCTCGCAACCGCTCCACCACTTCCGGGCTCCACGTCTCCCACACCACTTTGGTGGTGTCGGGCGTGCCACCCGGACCGGCAGCAGGCTCAGTGCCGGGCCAACCGAGCCACACGCCGAATCCGCCCACGACGACCAGACTTGCGAGGCCAAAACGGGCCCGGCCGGTTGACGCCCCCGGGGCGTTCCAACGTCCGTACATCCATACGGCCATCGCCACGAGCACCAGACCAAACAACACAGCGCGCAGGCCTTCATCACCCGCCTGCGCCGCGAGCACCCAAATCAGGTAGCCGACCGTGGCATAGAGCGGGAATGCCATGAACTGCTTGAACGTTTCCATCCACGCGCCGGGGCGCGGCAGCACCTTCACCGCTTGCGGAAAAATCGAGAGAAGCAGGTACGGCGTCGAGAGACCGATCGCGATTGTGGTAAAGATGAGGAACGACAACGCCGTCGACACCGCGAGCGCCGCACCGAGGGCCGGGGCGAGGAACGGTGCACTGCAGGGAGTCGCGACCGCGGTTGCCAGCACCCCTGTCAGCAGCGATTCGACGTAGTTGGACTTCGGCTTCTGCATCCACGGCGCGTTGGACACCATGGCCGGCGCGCCCAAGCCGAACTCAAAGAGCCCGCTCATATTCAGCGCAAACACCAGCAGCAGCACGGCGAGGGAGAAAACGAACGGTGCCGACTGCAACTGAAAGCCCCAGCCCAACTGGCTGCCGCCGGCGCGGAGGACAGCAAGCGCGCCAGCAAGGGTCCAAAACGAAACCAGCACGCCGGCGGTGAATGCCAGGCCGTGAATCACCACGCGGCTGCGTTGATGCCCCGCCTGATTGACGAACCCGAGAATCTTGATGCCCAGCACCGGAAACACGCAGGGCATGAGGTTCAGGATCAGCCCACCGACGAAGGCCAGCACCAGCGTGCCGGCGAGGCCGGCGGCGGCAGTCGCCGGCACCGAAGCGCCTGGGTCGCTCGCGCGCTCGCCTGCGACCGCAATGACGAGAGCCGCATTCACGGCGAGGCCGCGCAGCTGCCCGTCCGATCGCCAGCCGTTTTCCGAGGTCACGACTCCGGTCAGTTCAGTTACCTGCTTGGGCGCGTCGGGCGCAACCATGAGCGAGAGCACGAAACCACCGCGACCGTCAGGCTTCACCGACTGCGGCAGATCATATCCCACTAAACCGTCCGTGGAAAAGAAACGCAGGTCCCGCGGCGCATGTCCGCCGGCCTCGCGCGGCGTGATGGCCAAGGCAATATAGCCATCCTTGCGCGAGGCTGAAATATTCCAAGCCGGGTCGGCTCGCGGCAAACCCGCGAGCACCGCACGAAGCTTTTCTCCGACCGCAGGATCGGTCCGGGGCAGATCGCTCGCGACGGTGAGTGGGAGCGTAAGGCGGGCGCTGCCTGGGACACAGGCATCTGCACACATCAGCCACGCAGCCGAAGCTTCGATCGCAACGGTCTGCCCTGGCACTGCATCCGCGGGCGGAGTCAGCGTCATCGGGAGAAGCAGATCTCCCTCGTAGCCCGTGCCGACCACGGCGCCCGACCGATCCCGAATGACGGCGGGAGCGGGCCATTGGATCTCACCGGCGCTCCATCCCGGCGGAAGTTTCCAAGTCACACTCGTCGCTATCCCCGTGCCCGGATTCAACCAGTAGGTGTGCCAGTGCGGGGCGTGGACCAGGCGCAACGCGACGGTGATCGGGCGCCCCGGCTGGACGGACGCCTCGGCTGCGACGAGCGAAGCCTGCACTGCGGACGCCGCGTCCGCCGCCGCGTGCAACCGCGGCGACACCATCATCAGGCAGAACGTGAGAGCACGGGAGAGGAGGCGCAGTTTCATGGTATCGCGTGAGGGTTGGAGTTCACGGAGGGCGGGGACTTCGATTGAAGTCCGGCTCCGCGGAGGCCGGTTGGACCAAGCCTGGCCGACTTCGTTGCACGCCAGCGAACGCAAAAAAGTAAGGCCACCGTAAATGTATAAATCATCCTGAACCGTACCTGCTGCCGAGCAGATGCCCCGACTTCACATCACCGCCAAGTACAATTATCCTTCTATAGATTAAATTTTCTTAATCTATAACTTTTCACGGCCGAAGCTGATTCAGGGCGCTTCCGATCAAACTTTCACTCGTGGATAATTGATGTGGAATGCTGTATCATTAACGTTCGTTAATATTTACGTTCTATTTTTCCCGGGAACTATTACTCTATTTTGCAGACAATGCGCTTGTCGATCGTGGCGAAGTAGTCCGTCGATTGATATAACGCATGAAGGCACTCATATCCCACCGCTGGCCGTTCCCCCTCGTCGCCGCCCTGGCCCTCGTCACCCCGCGCGGTTCGCGCGGCGAGCAGACGCTGGCCTACAAGTACGCCGACTACCGCGAGGCCGACGGACGCGTCAGCGTGCAGACGCAGAGCGCGCTGCTCTCATCCGATTTCGGCCTCGCGTGGCACGCGAAGGTCACGGGCACGCTTGACGCCATCACGGGCGCAACCCCGACCGGACAGCTTGCTCCGGCCGGCAGCACGCAGGTGCCGCTGTCCACCCTCCACGACCGGCGCAAGGCCTGGACCGCCGATCTCGCCCGCCAGCTGCCCCGCGTGAACCTTGCCGTCGGCTTCGGCAATTCGCGTGAAAGCGACTACGTCTCCAATGGCTGGTCGTTGAACGCCGTCACCGACTTCAACCAGAAGAACACCACGCTGCTCACCGGCGTGGCCGGGACGCACGACGACGTGAAGGTCTTCTTCCAATCCGACCGCGCCAGGAAGCGCACGAACGATGTCATCGTCGGCGTCACCCAGTTGCTCGACCGCCGCACTGCCGTCACCTTCAACGTCACGTGGGGCCGGGCCACCGGCTACATGAGCGATCCCTACAAGCTCGTGCAGAAGGACGTCGAGATCATCCCTGACCTCTTCCTCACCCGCACGTTTCGCGAGAACCGGCCGGGTGCGCGCAACAAGGGCATCGCGCTGCTCGCGCTGAACCGCTCGTACGCCGAGCTGAACGGTGCGGTCGACGCCACGTACCGTTACTACCGGGACACCTTCGGCACCGCCGCCCACACCGTGGACGTCGCCTGGCTCCAGCGGATCGGCAGCCAGGTGATCGTCAGTCCTGGAATTCGGCTATATAGTCAGAGCGCAGCAGACTTCTATTACTATAATATGAACCGCACGCCGATCACGCCGGTCAACACGCCGCGCGAAGGCACGCCTCACTACTCCTCGGACTACCGCCTGTCCGCAATGCGCACGAGCAATCTGGCCCTGAAGCTCATCTGGACTCCGGCCACGTGGATCAAACTGGACGGAGCCATCGAGCACTATGTCATGCGCGGCCGCGACGGTGTCACACCGCAGAGCGCCTACGCCCGCGCCACCACGTTCACCATCGGCGCAACGCTCACCCGTTAACGCGAGCCACGAAACATCAACCCATCCGCATCACCATGTCATCGCGCCCATCCCTCCGTTCCCGCCTCATCACCCTGCGTCCCGGTCCTTTTGTCGCCGGCCTCGTGTGGTCCCTGCTCGCCCTCGGTTCCATCGCCCGCGCCGAGTTGAAGACCGGCGATCCGTTTCCCGCCCTCGCCTCCGCCCAGTTGTCTGGCGGCGCGGTGCCCGACTCCCAGGGAAAAATCCTGGTGGTCGATTTCTGGGCTTCATGGTGCGCGCCGTGCAAGGCGTCGTTTCCGGTGCTCGGCAAGGTGGCTACCGACTATGCGGCGCGAAAGGTGGTGCTCGTGGGCGTGAGCGTCGACGAGAGCCCGGCCGCCTATACGGCCTTCATGAAAAAATTCGCCCCGCCGTTTCCCGCGCTGCACGACGCGAGCCAGTCGCTCGTTCGGGCAGTGCAGGTGCCGACCATGCCCACGACGTATATCATCGATCGCCAGGGCCGGGTTCGCGCCATCCACACCGGTTATCACGGCGAGGCGAGTGACAAGCGGCTCCGGGCCGAACTCGACGCTCTGCTCGCCGAGAAAAGCTAGTCGAACGTCGACGCTACCATCGGCGCGCCCGCCCCGGTCGCGCCCTCGCACTGCGCGCCCAAATCCAATCCATCCCTCATGAAACATCGCCTGCTCATCTTCACCGCTCTTCTCGCCCTCGCCGGCTTCGGTCTCGGCGGCTGCGCCAACACCCCGCTGGTCCGGGTGCAACCCTGGGAACGTGCCACGCTCGCAGACTTCACCATGCGCCCTGATCGCGATCCGCTGCACACTGCCCTCGCCGAACACATCTACTTCTCGCGCGAGTCCGCCACGGGCGGTCGCGGCGTGGGTGGCAGCGGCTGCGGTTGCAACTAACGCCATCCCTTCGGCCCGAATCAACTCAAGCGGCACCGACGCGCTGCGGCCGTGCCCTGTCTCACCCAAACCGCGAATGCACTCCGACCGATGAAATTCTCCGCCAACTCCATCCGCCTGTTCCACTGGCTGCACCTGCCCGGCGCCGTGTTGCTTGCGCTCCTCCAGCGCACCCCGGCCGTCCGCGTCGTGACCACTGCGAGCGAAATCATCCTGCGTTCGCCGGCCGGCGCATTGCTCAAATCTGCCGTGGCCGCCGTGGGATCGATCGGAGCACTGCACTCGATGGCCGGTGCCACGACGCTGAGTCCGTCATCGCCCAGTCCCACGTCCGCCACCGTGGGCACGTCAAAAACGGTCGCCTTCAGCGCCATCGGCGCGCAGAGCGCGGGTGAATCCTGGGTCGTGGGCGGCAGCGTGCCGCCGGGATTGACCTTCAACAACGGCGCCAGCTCAGGCACGGTCAACACGCCCACCGGCGTGCTGATCATGTCAGGCACCCCCACCACGGCGGGCACGTATGTGCTCTCACTACGGGCTTACGAGAAGCCCAACGCCGGCGGCGCGTCGTCTCCACTTTGGTCCTACACCGTCGTCGTCACCGGTGGTGTCGCCGCAACCGCACCGTCCTTCACCACCCACCCCGCCACGCAGACTGTTACAGCCGGCGCCAACGTCACGTTCACCGTCGCGGCCACGGGTTCGCCAACCCCGACACTGCAGTGGCGGAAGAACGGCGTTAATATATCCGGCCAGACTGGAACGTCGCTCACGCTGAGTTCGGTCGCTGTCGCCGACGGCGGCAGCTACACCTGCGTCGCCACCAACAGCGTGACCTCCGTCACGAGCAATGCCGCCACCCTTACGGTCAACGCCGCCACGGTCGCGCCCGCCTTCTCCACGCATCCGACCACCCAGACCGTCACCGCCGGCGCCAACGTTACCTTTACGGTCGCAGCCACAGGTTCGCCGACGCCCACGCTGCAGTGGCAGAAGAACGGCAGTAACCTTGCCGGCCAGACCGGCACCTCGCTCACGCTGAGTTCGGTCGCGCTCGCCGACGGTGGCAGTTACACCTGCGTCGCGACCAACAGCGTGACCTCGGTCACGAGTAATGCCGCCACCCTTACGGTCAACGCCGCCACGGTTGCGCCCGCCTTCTCCACGCATCCGACCTCGCAGACCGTCACCGCCGGCGCCAACGTCACCTTCACGGTCGCAGCCACGGGTTCACCAACCCCCACGCTGCAGTGGCAGAAGAACGGAAGTAACCTTGCCGGCCAGACTGGAACGTCGCTCACGCTGAGCTCGGTCGCTGTCGCCGACGGCGGCAGTTACACCTGCGTCGCGACCAACAGCGTGACCTCGGTCACGAGTAATGCCGCCACCCTTACGGTCAACGCCGCCACGGTTGCGCCCGCCTTCTCCACGCATCCGACCTCGCAGACCGTCACCGCCGGCGCCAACGTCACCTTCACGGTCGCAGCCACGGGTTCACCAACCCCCACGCTGCAGTGGCAGAAGAACGGAAGTAACCTTGCCGGCCAGACGGGCCCGTCGCTCACGCTGAGCTCGGTCGCCGTCGCCGACGGTGGCAGCTACACCTGCGTCGCCACCAACAGCGTGACCTCCGTCACAAGTAATGCCGCCACCCTTACGGTCAACGCCGCCACGATTGCGCCCGCCTTCTCGACGCATCCCGCGGTTCAAACCGTCCCGCCGGGCACGAATGTCACCTTCACGATCGTCGCCACCGGTTCACCCACTCCGACACTGCAGTGGCAAAAGAACGGCGGCAATCTCGCCGGTCAAACGGGATCGTCGCTCACCTTGAACGCCGTCACGGCTGCCGACGCCGGCAGCTACTCGTGCGTCGCGACCAACACCGCGGGCACCGCCACCAGCAATGCAGCCACGCTCACGCTCAGCACCGTCGCCGTCGCCCCGGCGTTCACGACCCAGCCGACGACGCAAACGGTCGCGGCCGGTACCAATGTCACGTTCAGTGTTGTCGCCACGGGCTCGCCGACGCCCACGCTGCAATGGGAAAAGAATGGCGGCGCCCTCGCAGGTCAGACCGGCACCTCGCTCACCTTGACCGCGGTTACGGCGACCGACGCCGGTAGCTACACCTGCACCGCGACCAACCCGAGCGGCACTGTCACCAGTTCGGCTGCCACGCTCACGGTCAGTGCCGTCGCGCCCACGTTCACCACGCAACCGGTCGGGCAGTCCGTGAACGCCGGCACCAACGTCACCCTCACTGTCGTTGCGGCCGGATCTCCGGTGCCGACGCTCCAGTGGCAGAAGAACGGCAGCTCGCTCGCCGGCAAGACCGGCGCATCGCTGGCCCTGACGAATGTCCAGGTCGCCGATGCAGGCAGCTATACGTGTATCGCGACCAATACGGCCGGAACGGCCACCAGCAGCGCCGCCGCTCTTGCGGTGAATGCCGTCACGGTGGCACCCGCCTTCACCACCCACCCGACCTCACAGACGGTCAACGCCGGAACGACCGTCACGTTCGCCGTGGTCGCAACCGGTTCCCCGGTGCCCACGCTCCAGTGGCGCAAGAACGGCACTGTCCTCGCGGGGCAGACCGGACTCTCGCTGGTGTTGCCCAATGTCCAATCATCCGATGCGGGCAGCTATGTGTGCGTCGCCACGAACACGGTGAGTTCCGCCACGAGCAATTCCGCGACGCTGACGCTCAACGCGGTGCCCGTGCCGAACACGCCGCCCGCGTTCACCACCCAACCGGTCGCACAGTCGGTTTCTGCTGGTGCCACCGTTACGCTCACCGTCGCGGTCACCGGTTCGCCGACTCCGACGCTGCAATGGCTCAAGGACGGCAGCTCGCTCGCGGGGCAGAACAATGCGTCGCTCACGCTCACCGGTATCCAGTCCTCCGATGCAGGCAACTACACCTGCGTCGCGACCAACTCAGTCGGTGCGGTCACCAGCAACGCCGCCACCGTGAGCGTCGCCGCTGCCACCGGACCCGACAGCCGCATCAGCAACGTCTCGGTGCGCACCACGCTCGCCGCCGCGCAAACCCTTATCGTCGGCTTCACGATGCAGGGCGGCTCCAAACTCGTGCTCGTACGTGCAGTCGGCCCTGGCCTCGCCAACTTCGGCGTCACCGGGACGATGAGCGATCCGAAGCTGCTGCTCTACAAAGATGCCACGATGCTGACCCAAAACGACAATTGGGGCGGCGGTGGGAATCTCAGCACGGCGTTCGCGAGCGTCGGAGCGTTTCCGCTGACGGTCACCAGTCTCGACGCAGCGCTCATGCGTACGGTCGAAGGCGGACACACGGCGCAGGTCACCGGCCCGGTGGGCGGCAATGTTCTCGTCGAGGCCTACGATGCCGGCACCGGGGTGTCGCCGCGCTTGAGCAACATCTCCGCCCGCAATTTCGTCGGCACCGGCGGCGATATCCTCATCGCCGGCTTCACCGTCGCGGGCACCAGTCCGAAGAATCTCCTGATCCGCGCGGTCGGTCCCACGCTCGGAGTCTTCGGCGTCCCAGGCACGCTTAACGATCCGAAGCTTTCGATCTTCAACTCCGCGGGCGTCGTGATCGCGGAGAACGACACCTGGAATGCCTCGCTCGCCAGCGTCTTCTCCAGCGTCGGCGCGTTCGCCCTCGCCCCCGGCTCGAAAGACGCGGCCTTCACCCTCACGCTGCCACCCGGCGGCTACACCGTGCAGGTGTCCGGTGCCGACGGCGGGACCGGTGAAGCCTTGGTGGAGTTGTACGAGCTTCCGTAATACTGACGCGAGTCGGGGTTGAAAAGTGGCCGGACACCTGAACGCTTCAGCCCGGTGAATCCGTTCATGCCCCTGCCGCCCCCGCCACTCTCCAGCCGCCTTCGTTCGCTGTCGCGCTGGGGAGGGGCGTCGTTCCTCATTCTGCAGTCACTCGTGAGCCTGGGCGCGGCAGCAACGCCTACCCAGGCCGACTGGTCGACGTATCTCGGCAGTCCGCAGCGCAACCTCTACTCGCCGCTGCAGCAGATCACCCGCGCCAACGTCGGCCAGTTGCAGGTGGCATGGACGTACGACACCGGTGAGAAGGGCGAATACCAGGCCAACAATCTGATCGTGGGCGGCGTGCTCTACACCGCCACGCCGAGCCGCCGCGTGATTGCGCTCGATGCGGCAACGGGCCGCGAGCGCTGGCAATGGGATCCGGCGTCGACGCCCGCGGGCGCGGGCGGCCGACGCCAGCGCGGACTCGTCTTCTGGCAGAACGAAACGGGCGGCGAGAAACGTCTGTTCACCGCGGTCGGCAACCATCTCTTCGCCCTCGATCCCGACACCGGCAAACTCATCGCCAGCTTTGGCGAGCGAGGCTCGATTCAGCTCGGCAGCGGTCTCGATGTCGAAGGCACGCCGAAGGTCGGACTGAACACACCGGGCGTCGTCTACCAGGACACCTTGATCATCGGCGGCATTGGCGGACCCGGAGCCGTGCGCGGGCTCGATGTGCGCACCGGAGCACGCCGCTGGATCTTCCACTTGATACCGCGGCCCGGCGAAGTGGGCCACGACACATGGCCGCCTGAAGCCTACAAGACCGCCACGGGCGTGATGCCTTGGTCCGGCCAGGCGCTCGATGAGAAACGCGGCATTGTCTATATCGCGACAAAGACAGCCGAGCCCGATTTCTACGGCGCGGATCGCCATGGCGACAATCTGTTCGCGAACTCGCTGGTCGCCCTCGATGCGAACACCGGCAAGCGGCTCTGGCATTTTCAGATCGTTCATCACGATTTGCTCGACAAGGATCTGCCGTGCGCGCCGGTCCTGCTGACGGTGACGCAGGGAGGGAAGAAAATCGACGCCGTCGCGCAGGGCTCGAAGCACGGCCTGTTGTTTGTTTTCGATCGCGTCACCGGCCAGCCACTGTGGCCGATCGAGGAAAAGCCCGTGCCGGCATCGGAATTGCGCGGCGAACGCGCTGCCGCGACACAGCCGTTCCCCACCAAACCCGCACCGTTGATGCGCCAGCGTTACACCGAGCAGGACGTGTCACCGATCTCGCCGGAAGCGCTCGCGCTGACACAGGACCGCATCAAGCTGTCGCCGAACTTCGGTCCATTTCCCGCGCCGAGCCTGCGGGAGACGATCATGTTTCCCGGTTTTGACGGCGGCATGGAATGGGGCGGCGGAGCGGCCGATCCCGACGGCATCTACTACGTCAACGTGAACGAGATTCCGTGGATCCTGCAGATGGTGGAAACGCGTCGCGCCGACGGCTCGCCGCTGCCGCGCGGCGAACGCGATTACCTGATTCACTGCGCGGCGTGCCACGGCCTCGATCGCGCCGGTTTTCCGGCCGCGGGATTTCCCTCGCTCCTCGACGTCGCGCAACGGCGCACGCCGGAGGAAATCGTGAAGCTCACGCAGACTGGCTTCGGCCGCATGCCGGCCTTCGATCGGCTGCCTGATGCGCAACGCGCAGCGATTCTCGACTATGTCCTTGGTCGATCTGCCGCCACGGGCCGTCCCGACGAAGCCACCTCGCCCACCGCGAAGGCGACGGCGCGGAATACGCCGCCGTATGCGTTTGGTGGTTTCCGCCGCTGGACCGATCAAGCGGGCTATCCGGCGATCAAGCCGCCGTGGGGCACGTTGAACGCCGTCGATCTCAACACCGGTGAGATCAAATGGAAGGTGCCGCTGGGCGAGTACCCCGAGCTCAAGGCGCGCGGCCTCCCGCCGACGGGCACGGAAAACTACGGCGGTCCCGTGGTGACGGCCGGTGGGGTGATTTTCATCGCCGCCTCGGCCGACGAAACAATCCGGGCCTTCGACAAGACGAACGGTTCCATCCTGTGGCAGGCACCGCTCCCGTTCAGCGGCAACGCGACGCCGAGTGTCTACATGGTCGACGGCCGCCAGTTCGTGGTGATCTCGGCCGGTGGTGGAAAATCCGGGCGCCCCGCCGGCGGCAAGATTGTCGCCTTCGCGCTGCCCGCTTCGGCGGACTCCGTGCGCTAAGCGAAAAGACCCACGCAGAGGAGCTCCCGCGAATCACGCGAATGGACGCGAATTGGGACGTTGAAATTCAGTCCAGCCACTCAAGGTGTAAGTTCACTGTTTGCTGAGGGCTGATACCAATCGCTCTTTGCCTTTGGACTTTAGCCGTGGCTACGAGCGCCAGCGAGTGGCCGAACGGCCACTCGCTGGCGCTCGTAGCCACGATCGATCCAGAAGTCCAAAAGCACGGAGCGATTGGTATGAGTTCAACTTCCTCTGATTCGCGGCCTTTCGCGTCATTCGCGGGCAACTGGCGGAAGCTGCGATGCGAATGAGCCGACGACGGCTGACGGCCAGGTCAACCGCTCGGTCGCAGCGGCCCGTCGCAGGCGACGAGATCACGCAGGGCGTTCGCGGTGTACAGCACGCGCAGCTGGAGGGAATAGTTTCGGCTCTTCCCCGGCGCCAACACGGTTTCGGCGAGCGGGTGCGGATCACGCGCGCGTCCGAGCAGGGAGCCGTGAAACGGTTCCAATGCGGTGGCGTACGACCCCATCGGTCCGAAATGCTGCCAGTGCGCCAGCCGGGGCAGTGACTGGGGTGAATACGTGAGCTCCACCCCAAGCCGGCGCCGCGCGTTGATCAGTCCGACGCGGCACAGCCCATCGGTCTGCGGCTCGACGCCCACAATCACCCCGCGCTCGCCTGCTCCGGCATGAGCGGCCAGCGCCGCGGGCACGCGCTTCAACCGGTTCAGCGCCGCCGACGAAAGCGGTTGAATGATGCCCTGTCCCTCCGGCACCGGCATGGTCCAGTACTGGGCCGGGCCGCGGTAGATGAACCTCACCCCCTGATCCAGAAACGGATAGCCGAAGTTGCAGTGATAGAGCCAGTGATGCGCACTGACGGTATCGCCGACATTGGTCACTTCATCTTCAATGGTGATCTCCGGCCGGCCCAGCGTGCACCGAAGGGTGCGCCGGATTTCAAACGCCGGGCCAAACATGCGCGTGTCCCGCACGATGAGCGCGATCTCCATCTTGAGCCGGCCGCGGCGCGGGTCGGGGTTGCGAATGGTTTCCACGACGGCGGGGCTGCTTGAGTAGCGGCCGTGCAATGACGTGGGGCCGCCGGGCTCGCCGCGCGGCCCGCCCATGTATTCCGGGCCGCAGGTCGTCACCAATCCGCCCGCCCACCCGCGCAGCCACTCCGCACCCTGCTGGTAGGACGGGTTCGGTGGACGCAGGCCGTTAGGTGAAAGGAATGCCAGCCCGACGTCGTTGTAGCTGGCGTCGACGATGTCGCCGCCCCGATCGAGTGCCACGGTGAAGCGCAGGCCGGCACCCGTGTCGACCAGCGCCACGCGCACGCCACCGCCGGGGGCGTCGAGCACGCCCGTGCGAATGCCGCCGAGCTGTTGGACGTTCTCGAATTTATTCAGGTCGAACGCGGGACCCGACTTCGGCTGGACGCGACGTGGCATGGCGAGTCGTGCCTTACCAAGGCGGCAACGCCAATGTGCCGCCGTCGAGCACGATGGACGTGCCGTTGATGTAACCCGCCTCGTCGCCGAGGAGAAATGCGACCGCGTGGGCAATGTCGATCGGCTGGCCGAGCCGTCGGACTGGAATGCGTCGCGCGACGTCGGCGTAGAGTTCCTGCACCGGCTTGTCCCAGCCGGCGCAGGTCGCCGCCAGCATCGGCGTATCAATGGTTCCAGGACAGACGCCCGCGACTCGCAGCCAGCCGGCATGATCCACGGCCAGCGAACGGATCAGGGACTCGAGCGCCGCTTTCGACGCGCAGTAGAGCGCGTGGGCGGGAAAGCCGACGAAGGCCGCCACCGACGTGGTGATGACGATCACGCCCTTTCCCTGGCGCTCCATCACGGGCAGCACGTGCTTCGCGGTCCAGAAGACGCTTTTCACATTCACGTTCATCACCTTGTTCCAGACGGCCTCGTTGAAGTCGGTGACCTTGCCCTGCGCCCAGACGCCCGCGTTGCAATGCACGCCATCGATGCGGCCGTGCAGTTCCACGGTGCGCCGCATCAGGGCCTGCACGCTCTCCTCCTGGGCCACATCGGTGTAGACGAACTGCACGTTACGGCCGCCGGCCCGGAGATCCGCGGCCAGCGCCTCCCCGCTTTCGCGTTGATTGGAGGCAATCACCACGCGCGCCCCCAATTGGGCGAGATGGCGGCTGCACGCCTCGCCGATGCCAGAACTGCCGCCGGTGACGATGATGACTTTTTCGCGCAGGGACATGGGATTATTTCCAGGGCAGGTTGCTCTCGTGCTCGAAGGTCATGAACTCGAAGACCGCGCCGTCGCGCAGGACGAACGCCACGAAAAAGCCCGGCGACGGACTGAAGGGTTCGAGCAGCACGTGTTCGCCGCGCAAGGCCTCCGCCATGTCGTCAACGCGAAAACCGATGTGCGGCAGATCGCGCACCGGACCCTTGACGGGGCTGTCCTTTTCGAAACGCAAGTACTCCACCTTGTAGGGATGCTTCCGTGGATCAGTGACCCAGACTTTGGTGTCTTCGACGTAGACCTCACCCGGCTGGCTGGTGTCGGTCGGCAAACCGATGTGATGGAATTCGCGCATGGATTTCAGGGGGCTGGAGTGAAGGCGATCGCACGGTCCGCCATCCGGAAGATGTCATTTTCCGGCGCGTAGCCCAGCAGCGTGCGAGCGCGCGTGATATTGATCTCGAAGGAATGATAGTCGGGGCACCGCAACTCCACGATGGGAATCGACCGGCGCCGGGAAATGTAGTCCGCCGCGACGCGATAGTCGAAGGCCGCAGGTCCGGCGATGTTGAACGTCTGGCCGAGCGCCGACGGATTTTCGAGCAGGCGATCGAACGCCTGGATCACGTCGTCGACGTGGACAACATGGCGGCGCAACGGCGTGCCGTGAGCGTCGGTCAGCACCGGAATGCGTTCCTGTCCGGCGCGCACCAGCGCCAGCGTCGCCTCGCTCACCTCGCCGAAGCCGTGGCCCTTTTCCGCCGGACGGACATTGTGCAGCAGCGAAAAGTGTTTGAGCAGATCGCCGTCCTCGAAAACCCAGGACGAGCGCAGTACCGTGAAGGGCACTCCGTACTGGATCGAATATTGCTCCGCCATGACCTCCTCCATCACCTTCGAAAACGCGTAATGCCCCGGGTAGGCCGCGCGCGGATGATTCTCATCGATTGGGATCGGTTGCGGATAAAACCAGATGCCCAGCGCGGCGTCGCCGCCGAAGAGGATGAACTGCCGAATTTTTTGCCGCCGGCACGCCTCCAGTACGTTGAAGGTGCCCCGCACGCTGACATCGAAGAACGTCGCGGAATCCTCCTTGGCCGTCGCGAGCTGAATCACCACGTCCGCGCCCCGCACCACGGTATCCACGGCGGCGGGATCAGCGATGCTGCCCGCGACGGAGACGACGTTGGGCCCGGACACCGGCGTGCGATGCACGAGCACCCGCACCGCGAAGCCGCGTCGCGCCAGCGCCGCGAGCACGTGCCGCCCGAGCTTGCCGCCAGCACCGAAGACGGCCGCGGTGCCACCACGGCGGGGTGAGGTCGTTGTCATGAGGCGGGTCCGCTCGCGCGCGGCATGATCGGGATCGATGAGCGTGAAAATCCCGAGCACCGGCAGCGGCGGCGGGCGGCGCAAACGCGACGGCTCATCCGAGCGTGACAACCTGACCCGTGGCGGCCGACTTCTCCGCGGCGAGACACGCCCGGACCGCCTCGCGCGATTCCTCCGGCGTGATGACCGTCGGCCGCTTCCCCTGCGCGAGACAGGTGGTGAAATAAGCGAGCTCCTCACGCAACGCGCCCGACCGCACGCCGTGCAGCAGCGGCCAGTACGTGGTGTCGGGCGAGTGCCAGCCCGTCTTGTCGCAGATCGAGAAATTCGGATGCGTCTCGTGAATGTGAATCGAGCCCTCCGTGCCGATGATCTCCATGCGTTCGTCGATCTGGAACGCGGTGGTATCGGGCAGGCACCAGTTGTCCTCGAGCACGCCAATCGCCCCGCTGTCGAACCGGTACATCGTCCAGCCCAGATCGGGATTGCCGAGGTTGCGGATGTTCACCGTCTGGGCGAAGGCGCTGACGATCTTCGCGCCGGTGTACCAGAGCATCAGATCGGTGTCGTGCACGCCGTCGCCGATGATCGGCCCGATTTTCGGCAGCACCTGGGCGCCGACAAACTTCGGCAGGTTCCGGCGCGCGTAGAGCGAGACGATTTTGCCGATCTTGCCCGCGGCAATCTCCTGCTTCGCGGCGGCGTAGCGCGGATTGAACCGGCAGATGTGACCGACCATGAAGCTGCCCCGGGCCTTGTTCGCCTCGGCGACGATCAGGTCGCAGTCTGCGACGCTCGACGCCATCGGCTTCTCGAGAAATACGTGCTTGCCCGCGCGCAGGGCCGCCACGGCCGGCGCGGTGTGCTGATCCCACATCGTGACGACGCTGACCGACTCGAGTTCCGGATCCGCCAGCATCGCGGCGTAGTCGGTGAACTGGCGTTGCACGCCGAAGGTCTTGCCGACTTCGGCCAGGCGCGCGGGGTTGCGGGTGCAGAGCGAGTGCAGCTCCACGTGCGGCAGGCCGGCCAGGGCCTCGCAGTGTTTTTCACCGAACCAGCCGAGACCAATGACTCCATGGCGTATTTTTTTCATCTGAGAAAGTCGGGGAACGGGCTCACACGGGCGAAGGGGTGCACCGCGGTGAGATCGATTTCAGAGCCGGCTCCAAACAGTCGGACGCGCGCGCGTGCATCAACACAATAACTGTTTGAATCATTTCTTTTTTGTTTCACACCGCGCTTGCCCTCCGACGACGTTGGGCCTTTCCGTCAGGGATGGAAGACGCCCGCACGCCCGCGTCCCGGCCTTTGAAATCAACCACCCCGAAGCCCGACCTCGCCGCACGTTTCCGGCGCGTCGTGACGGATGCAGCGTCGGATGCCGCGCTGCCCACCACGCGGGAGTTTGCGAAGCGCTTTGGTGTCGCCAGTGCCACCGCCTACCGGCTGCTGCAACGCATGGCGAGCGAGGGCGACGTCTGGCAGCATCCGGTCAGCGGGCGCTTCTATCCCGCCGCCGCCCGCACGCTGCTCGATCGACCGAAGGCGATCGCCTGCCTGATCCGGCGGCTCGAACTGGACAGCGAGCAGTACCGCGAAATCCTCGAGGGCGTCAGTCTCGGCTGCGGTGCCTTGCATCGCACCATGCTGCTCTGGCACGACGTCCTGCTCGTCAACCATCCTGAACCGCACGAAGCACCGGTCTTTGCCACCGCGGTCCAGCAGCGCGCGATTCTCAAGGACTTTCTCGCGCGGCACGGCGAAGCCGCGGGCGGCTTCGTGCTCGATCACGTCTGGAGCGATGAGGTGCTCCGGACGCAGTTGGACCGGCTGCAACCCGCCGTGGTGTTGTTCCGCGCCTGCACCCTGCCCGAGTTGGGCAACGTCCGCGTGGATTTCCGATCAGGCGCGCTCAAGGCGCTGACGCATCTGCTCGGGCGCGGCTACGAACACATCTTGCCCATCGAACCCTTCGCGGGCGACCCGGCGGTGGGCGAGTTTTTTGCCGCGCTGGATCGCGCCGTCGACGACACGGGTTGTCGCGAGCGGCTGGGCAAAGTGGTCGCCGCCGGCACGGATCGTCAGCGCACGGCGATCATCGCAGGTGTGCAGCGCAGCAAGCGACGGACCGCGATCCTCTGCCCCGAGGACAACGTCTCGACCTTCATGCACGCCGGGCTCCGCCAAGCCGGGCTCACGCTACCGGATCAAGTCGGCCTGCTCTCCGTGATGGGCACCGACGTCGCGACCGCCGCGGGCATCACCTGCCTGCGCTACGACTTTCGCGAACTGGGCCGGCTTGCGGTCGAGGCGCTGCAAAGCCCGGTGCCCGTGCGGCACACGCTCGATCCCCAGTGGGTGGCCGGCACGACGACCTGACGCATCGACCGCACCGATCTCCGTCGCAGGTCGACGTCAACCCATTCAGGCCAGCCGCCACTTCGCCTGGCGCAGCACGGCGAGTTTGGGCTGGGCCATGGTTTCATACCACACGGTCAACAAGGTGCCGTCGGCCAGCTCCACGGTACTCGGATAACCGAGATCACCATTCATGCCGTCGGCGGAAATCACGAACTCTTCTCCCCAGGTCCGGCCATGATCGGCGCTGACCCGGGCCCGATTGCCATACGGCGCGCGGCGGTAACCATAACTCATCAGCAGCCGGTGATCGCGCAGGCGCAGCAGGTGCGAAGGCAGGCCGTAGCAGATCGGGCGCGGCTCGCTCCACGTGCGTCCGCCATCCGTCGAATCGGACTGGAGCGTCCAGCCGGTGTTGGCCGGATTGTGATTCCGAATCTGCGCGATGATCGTGCCGTTCGCCGCCTCGACGGCGTGGAGTTCATGATAGCCGGAAGCCTTGTCGTCCTTGCGCGCGGGGATTTCCGCCAGCCATTGCCAGCTGAGGCCGTCATCGGCCGAGACCGCGACACCGATCTTCCGCTCCTTCGACCACAGTTGCTTTCCGGCATAGAGCAGGCGGCCGTCGTTGAGTTGAATCGGACCGTGCGGACTGTTCACCACCGTGGGAATCCGCGTGGACCACGACCGGCCACCGTCGGTCGAGCGAATCAACCACTCCCCGAGTTCCGCCTTGCGCTCCGCGTCAGTGAGCCGCGCGTGCGCCGCCTGCCACTTCGCCACTTGCTCCGCGGGCATGCGTTTCGAAACCCAGCCCGTGTCCTTGAGATCCTCGAACACACTCGCTTTCTGCAGATGCGTTTCGTACGCGAGCGAAGTAAAGGTGGTGACCAGCAGCGCGCCCTTCGCCGTCTCGACGACGCCCGAGTCGCGGTCGTCCGTGGCACTGTCCAGCAACACGCGCGGGAAACTCCACGTCGCGCCCTCGTCGCGCGAGGTCATCGCGTGCACCTGGCCGAACGGATCGACATGCGACTCGCGGCCGCCGGACCACGAGACCCAGAGTTCGCCATTCCGCCGTCGTGCCACCGTCGGCCAGCCGTGATAAAACTCGGGCTGCTGCGAAATCACCTTCGTCTCGAGCAGCGTCGCCTTTGCTTCCGCCGCGCGTGAAATCCACGGGGCGGCAACAACGGCGGCGGTCAGCTGCGCGGATCGCGCGAGAAAGGAGCGGCGGGTGGTGGGCATGGCGACGAGGGCGATGACTCGGAACTGAACGAGAATCGGAGTGCGACAGCCGGGATCAACCGGCCGGAGTAATGCGGGCGAAGCCAAACGAATCCCGGGCCGGGTGGGAAGAACCAAGGATGCCACCGGACAGATCGTGACCGCGCGGGTGATACGTTGTGACGCAGACCAGCTAATCCCAAATCAACAGCCTGAAATCATTCGGCGGGACGTGAAGTTCAACCGCGCCCGAAGCTGTCACCGGCAGTGGGCGATTGGTCACGGCATCGCGCACGCGGCCCTGCCCGACTTTGGGCGCGATCCCCTCCGTGACGGCTGCCGCACTCCAATTGGCTGCGACCATGAAACACCGCCCGCCGGAACTCGGGACGTACAGCGCGACTTTCAGCGCATGGCCGCCTTCCCGGAGCTGCGGCCCCGATTCCCACGGGCCGACAAAGGTCGCTTCGTGAAAGCCAGGAAAGCGGTTCTGCGCCGCGATCACGGCGTCGAGCGTCGCCCGGTGATTGCGCATGTACGACAGCGAGACATCGCACACCAGCGTCCGCGCGAGCAGCGTGCGAGTGCGGTCCGCAGCCACATCCGGGTGCTTCGCCATCAACGCGTCGTTCCACTTGATGACCTGGGAAAGCAGCATGTTGATGAAGCCCCGTCGCTGGGAATACTGGGCCTCCCACATCACGTCCGGCAGCTTGCTGTAATCAGGCACATAGGCCGAAAGGTCCGTCCGCGCCTTCTCCACCGTCCATCCGGGCCCCTTGAACATCCGGTTCAACGCCTCCCCGGTGAGAATGGCGTCGGCAAATCCACTCACCACGACCGGCGTCTGCACCTGGTGCAGCATGATGAAAAACTCGGGATTCCGGGCCTTGAGCGCGATCCAGACCCGCTTCATCAGCGCACGTTGGGCGAACAACGGATAGAACTGCCCGCCCTGCGCCACCCACGCTCCACCCGAATGCAGCGGATTGCGCGAAGGGTGATGAGGCGAGCCGAAGTCCCAGTAAAGCGCCTCGATCCCCCAGCGGTCGACGGCCTGCGCATATTCCCACACCAGGAAGTCCTGAAAACTTTTGGGTTCGGGATTGATGTGAATGATGGAGACCGCTCCCTGCGGCAGGCCAAGTGCGGCGGCGAAATTCGGGTTGCGCGATACCGCCCGCGGATTCCCCGTCTGCCAGATAGGCGCGTACTCTTTCCACTCCCCGCGCGGCAGCGCGCCGGGCATCCCATACAACGTGCCATACGGCATGTAGCGTACACCGGAACCGTCCCGCACCTGCGCGCCGGGACGCGTGGGAATCAACTCGGGGAGACCGCGGTACTGGATCGAAAAATCCGGATGATTCATCGCGTACAACCGGTCGACGCCGCGCTCGAACGGCGCATCGGTCAGGCGAGCGCCGATCAGCCGCACGCGCCGCCAGTCGGCGGGCAACGCCTTCACCGGCGTCGGCAGCAGCGCAAACTTCAAGCGATACGGCTGATTCAGTCGCAACTGTTCCGTGACCACGCGCGCCTGGAACGTCGCTCCGGCAGGCGACGGCTCAATCGTGATCGCGTCCTTTGCCCGACGCGGCGACCACCCCTCGTCGGTTTCGCAGATCCATTCGGCCCCCACGTCGTGATTGCCGATCCACACCGTCGGGTTGAACGGAAAGCTCACCGTCCGATCGACCTGGCCGAAGGCATCGAAGAAGTCCGCCGGATCAACCGACTGCCGATCGTAGTCATAGCTGACGTACCGCGAATAAAACAGCGGCACCCCCGCCGCCCACGGCAGTTCCACCACCAGTCGATTCAGCCGCACCTCGCGCGTCGGCGTGATGGTGAGCGCCACCATCCACAGTCCGTCGTACTCCAGCGTCATCTCCGCCTCGGCCCGATACGCAGGGCGCGACGCCGCGACCCGCCAGCGCACCCGGTCGTCCGCGACCTCCTGCACTTCGACGGATGGCTCCCCGGCAAAGGGATCCTCCTGATCGATGACCAAATCGAGACGCGGCGGCCGGGCGAACAGCGCGCGACCCTGGCTGGTGATTTGCGCGGGCAACACCCGCATGCCGTCGAAGGTCCGCCCCCAAACCGCCAGGCGTTCGCGCTCCCTCCGAATCGGAGTCCACGGTGCCGGCACCACGCGTTCCAAACCCAGGGAGTTGTTCTCCCAAGGATAACCAAACGCCGGATACGGCCCGTTGATCGACGCCGGCGAACCGGCGTCCGCCGCGAAGCCACCACCCGCTCCGCCCAGGACCAATGCAGCCAGCAGCCGCAGCATCGCGCCGCCAGCGGGACGGCACCCGCGCCGAGCCTCGCGGAAACAACTCACGACCGGCCGGCAGGCGTCCCTGACTTCGAGCCGGTGGGATTCCGGAAGAAGATCACGAAGACCACCAACACGGCGAGCGCCCCCCACGCGGGCGTCAGCCAGATCGCCTTCCAATCATGCGCCATCCCGTTCACCGCCACCGGCAACGCGTGTTTCGCCAGGACCTGGCCAGCCAGCAGCGTGCCGACAAAGGCTCCCACGCCCCAGAGAATGAAGGCAATGAACCCCTGGGCCGCGCCACGGATGCGCTCGTTGGCCTCCTCGTCGACATAGAGCTGGCCGGCGATGAAGAGGAAATCGTAGCACGCGCCGTGCAGCAGGATCGCGGTAAAGATCAGGGCGGTCTGGGCCGCGCCGCCGTCGGCGCTGAACCCGAGCGCGAAGTAGCGCGCAATCCAGCACGCGATGCCCATGAAAATCGTCACCTTGTAGCCGAAGCGGCCGAGGAAGATCGGCAGCAGCAGGAAAAACGTCACATCGGACACCTGCGCCAGCGACGTTTTCTCCAGCATGTTCGTCCACTTCAACTCGGTGAGATACACGCCGAGGTTCACGAAGTAGAAGTAGAGCGGGATACAGATGAGAAACATGCACAGGATGAAGATCGCGAACGACGGCTTCTTCAGCAGCGCGAGCGCATCGAGGCCGAGGATCTCACCGAGGCCCACGTTGGCGCCGGTCTTCTTCGGCGGCGTGTGCGGCAGCGCCAGCGAAAACAGGCCGAACACCACCGAGGCACCACCGGCGAGATAGAACTGCGTCGGCGATTCCGCGCTCGCGATGAAGCCCAAACCGAAAAGTCCCGCGATCCAGCCCACGGCGGAGAGCATCTTGACGCGCGGGAAATCGACCTTCGGGTTCGCGAGGTGGTGCAGCGAAAGTGAATTTCCCAGCGCCAGCGTCGGCACGTAGAGCGCGCAGTAAACGATCAGCATCGGGTAAAACGACGAAAAGGTGGTGCAGCGTGGAATCAGACACAGCACGACGCCGCCGAGCACACCCAGCACCGCGAGAATTTTCTCCGAGGCGAAATAACGATCCGCGATCAGTCCGACCAGGAACGGCGAAATCATGGCCCCGATCGCGAACGCGCCGTACGCGAGCCCGATCTGCGCCCCCTCGAACTTCAGCGTCACGGCGAGGTACGGCCCCATGCTGACATACCACGCGCCCCAGATGAAGTACTGGAGAAACATGAAGGTGCTGAGCTGGAACTTGAGCTTGGATTGGGGCAGCGGGTGCATGGGGTGAAGGTTGAGGCGGGAATTGAAAGCGGAGCGCGGGAACTTAGGGCATTTCGACCGCGCACGAGCCGATGCCGCCGCGGTGGAAATTGAATCGGATGGTCAGAAGGGGGCAGCAGGCGGGGTTGAGACGCTGAAAGCAGGCGACGAGACTAGCGCTGGAGCGGGTGCAACTCGATGCGGCGGTAGAAGATTTCCGCGCCCTCGGATTGAAAGAGGAGCCGGCCTTCCTTGAAAGTCCCGTCCCACCCTTCCATCGCCTTCTCGCCATTCACAAAGTAAGTGATGTTGCCGCCGTCGCAGATCGCCTCGAGGTGGTTCCATTCTCCGAGCGGCTTCTCGTTGTCGCCGCGTCCCCGAAATCCAAGTACGTCCTTCCATTCCGGATCGCGGCGCAGCCAGTCGATGCGCCCCCGGGTGAACTCCGCGAGGACGCCGTCCGGGTTCCAGCGCTGGGTGCCGGGCGTGACCTTGGTCTTGAGCCGGGGCGCGATGATCTGCGGATTGCCGCGATCATAACCGTTGACCAGGATCACATCGCCAATGCCACCTTCGATGATCTGGAACTCGACCGAGCGCATCCAGGCGCCGTCAAAATTCTTCGTCTGGTTTCCCGGCTCGCCCTGGCAGTGCAGCAGGATGCCGGCATCCCGCGCGCGGTTGAGCCGGGGTTCCCACGTGAGCAGGCCCCAGCGGAATTCGACGATCAGACGATAGTTCGTGTAGCTGTCGACCGTGATGACGCCCCCGAAATATTGTCCGCTGCAGCGAATCGCCGGCGCGCCGTCGATCTGGGGCACCACGGAGAAGACCTTGTCGGGATCGTCGCGGCCGTGCTTGCGCTCCCACGTGATGAAGCCCGTGAGGTCCTTGCCGTTGAAGAGCCGGATCACCTCGCGGGGGGTGATGGCATCGGCAGCAGGTGCGGACGACACTCCCGCCAAGGCGGCCAGAGCGATCCAGGAGAGGTGGCGACGCAGAGGTTTCATACGAGCATGCGAACGAAGTTCAGAAGCCGATTTTCGAGGTGAGGACCCACTCGCGCGGAGTCTGGAAGCGATAGTTGACGATTGCGCCCGTCGGCGAGACGCGCAGCGGGAGAATCTTCGTCTGATCGAGCGCGTTGTTGACGTTGAGCTGAAGACTCCAGGTCGAGCGCTGACCGAGCCAGCGCAGCGGATGCGAGTAGCGAAGGTTCAGGTCCAGGAGAGAGTTCGTGCGGCCAAACTGCACCCGGGCGGGGCTCGTGGTCGTCGCGGGGCGATAGTCCACGACCTGTCCGTCCTGGTGGCGGACGCCGGCGCCAGCGGTGAGGCCCTTGAGCGGGCCCTCGCGAAACGAATAGGCCGTGCGCACGTTGAACTTGAAGGGCACCTGGCCGCGGGGCCGCTGGCCGTCCGCCAGCGTGTACAGGGTGAGAATCTGCTCCTCGATCGACTTGAGCCCCTTGCCCACCGTATCGACGACTCCACTACCATCGTCCGCCACGGCGGCGAGGCGGCCGGAGCCGTCGAGCAGCACCCGCTCATACTGGCGCCAGAAATCGCGATAGGTGGCGTAGTAGGACTTGGCCTCTGATCCGAGATTCGTCTCCTCTGACTTGCTCTGGGTCAGGTTGAAATAGAGCCGCCAGTTTTTCGTGGGGTTCGCGATGGCCTCGAGCTCGTAGCCCTTCGTGACGGAATTGAACGTGTAGACGCTGGCGGCCGGCACGAGATCGATGGCGGGACGGCCATCGGGCGCGCGAACATTCGCCGCGCCGAGGGCGGCCCAGATGCTCTTGTACACCTGCTCGGGTCCGAGGCCGGCAAGGTTCCGCGTGCCTTTGGTGTCACTGGTTTCAAAATACGTCGCGGTGAACATCAGCCGCTGCCCAAGATCCAGCTTCACGCCGAAATCGCGGCTTTCGCCCGAAGGATTGGGCGCCGGCCCGATCGCCGTGAAGCCCGAGGGCGCAACCGCGAACGAACTCGCCTGGTTGAACGTGAGGCCCAGCCAGCGCGTGACCTTCAGCATGGCGCTGTAGGTCTGGTTGCGGCCTTCGTCGAGCGTCAGCGTCCTGCCCCGCGTGGCAATGTACGGCCCGAGCAGGTAACCCGGCGTTGCAGGCCCGCGGACATTGATCGGCGAGATCCAGGAATGCTGCCGGTCCTCCCGGATACCCACAACGGTGATGAGCCGGTCGCGCAGCCAGGTGCTCTGCAATACGGCCATGCCGGAATCGAGCCGGAAGCGGTTGTCGCTCGCGGCCGGGGCAAAGGGCTCGAACCGCGCCCCGACGCGTCGGCCGGAGATCGTCTCGCTGAGATCCGAACCCAGAAACCGGCGCCAGTCGCCGCCGACGATCCGGTCCGGCGGGCCGTCGAGATCCACGTAGGTGCGGAACCGCACCGCGTTCGTGAGATTCTCCGGCGAGGCCGCAGAGTACGGATTCTGCGCAACGAACAGCCGTTCCTGCAGCAATCCGGTTTTCGACCAGTCCGTCTGCCACAAACCGGCGACCGCATGGCGACCGAAAAGCGGCCCGAACGAGTGCGTCCAGCTCAGCGTGCCGCGCAGGGAACGTGACTGATCGACGGTTCGCGTCCGCTGGAGAAACCCTTCGAGAAACGGGCGGCCCGCGTTGGGATTCGCCCGACCGTCGGGCAGCGTTGGATTGGGGTCAGCCCAGATCTGCGCCAGCGTCGCGGCGTTGATCGCTTTGCGCGGGGCGCTCTGCGTATTGGCGGCGAACTCGGCGTTGAGATCGCGGGTGAAGGCATGCGTGACGAACAGTGACGCGCGCGTGTACTTGGATTCCTGCGGAAAGGGATCGCCGGCGGCCAGCGACGTGCGTTTCGGCAGGAGGTTGAAATCGGTGATGTAGGGCACGACGCCGACGCCCGGCACCGCGGGTAGCGGCTGGGAGCGCATGCGATTGCGCATGTTCCACGCCTCGCCGGTGGTGGTGTCGACCGACAGGAAATCCGCCGCGCCATAGGACACGACGCCGAGTGCCGCGTTGGCCGTGGCCGAAATCCGTTTTCCGGCCGCAGCCCAGATCGAATAGGCGTCGGTCGCGCCGGCGGGCGTCCCCACCGACTTGTTGACCTTGCCGTATTCAAACTGCGCATCGACCACCGTCTGCGGCGTGACGCGATACTGGGCCGCGAGGTAAACGCGGTCCTGATGATCGTATTCGTTGTAGCGCCAGGTGCCGCCGTGATCGCGGACGGCCGCGATGCGCAGCGCGAGCCGATCGCGACGCAGCACGCGATTGTAGTCGAGGGTGGCGCGCAGTCCCTCGTGCGAGCGGGCGGCCAGCGCGGCCGTGCCGAACGTCGATCCGACGCTGGCGCGATTGGGCGAAAGATTGATCACGCCGCCGGGCGAACCGAAGCCGAAGAGGATGGAGTTCGGCCCGCGCGACTGGTCGAGCCGGCCGGTATTGTAGAGATCGAGGCGCAGGTTGTTCGGAAAGTAGTTCACCGTCGCCGTAGCCGGCAGACCGCGCACGCGGATCGCGGCGGCGTCCTCCGTGAAATTGGCGATGTTGGCCTCCTGATACTGAATCTCCGCGCTCGGCATGTAGACCACCATCTCCTCGACGCTGCGCAGGCCGACGTCCTCAATGAATTCGGCGGTGAAGGCGGACACCGGCGCGGCGAGGTCGGCGAGACTCGTGTTGAGCCGGCTGCCCGAGAGGCTGTTCTGCGCGAGATAGCCCGCGTCGCCTTCGGTCACGACCGCAAACGGGTTCATCACGATGGGAGCGGGCGTTGCCGGCGGCGGTGAAACGGTCTGGGCCCACAGCACGGGGCCACTCCCTACCAGGGCGGCGACGAGCGGGGCGATCGCAAGAGGCCGGAAAGAGGAACGGCAATCGGCGGTCGGCATAGTGGGTGTGGGGTAAATGAATCGGGGCGGCCGGAAAGCGCGGTCGCCCCTCGGCTAGGTGGTGTTGCCGGGCGAAAGTTGTGGCTCGAGCACGTGCCGGAACGGCTTCTCCGCTCCGAGCGCATCGACCGCCAGCCGGCCCATCGCGCGAAAGTCGTGTCGCAGATGAGTCATGCCAGACCGGATGGCAAAATCAGTACCCATGGCCGAGAGCAGACCTATCCGCTGCGGGCAGGACAGCCCGGCGGCGCGGGCGGCGGAGGCGAGGAACAAGGCGACGTTGTCCTCCGGGCAGACGAGGGCCGTGCGCCGCGGTTCATTGCGCAACCGTTCGATCAACGCCGCGCGCTCGGTGGTGTTGGTCGCCCGCGCCAGCGGTTCGAGCCGGCTGCGACAGCCCGCTTCGTCCGCTGCGTCCGCCAGCGCGACAAAAAACTCGTCGACCGCCGGATCGCCGTCGAACGGCAGCACCGGGACGATGCGATCGTAGCCACGCCCCAGCAGGTGCGTCAGCGCCATCAGCGAACCCACCCGAAAATTCGCGCGGACATTGGAGAAATTCTCCAGCTCGCAGGAGCGGAAAATAACCACCGCGGGCTGGAGCCGCTCGCCGAAATTACGCAGCGCCTCGTCGGTCCACACATGGTCGAGAATGAATCCGCCCGTGGAGCTGCCGTGCCGGTCGAGAAAGTCGGATAGGATCAGCCGCTGCTCCCGCGGAGTCGAAAACGCCGGCGAGTCCTGCGTGACCGGATGCTGGACGAGCAGGTTGTCGTGCCAGAGCAGCATCGCCCGGTGCAGCGTGCCACACTGGCTGCTGATGCCTTCGAGAATCTCGCGGTACTGTTCACTCGCCAGTTCGAGACAGCGCGTGAGGCAAGCCACCGGCTTCGGCCGATCGAAGATCAGGCGCGCCGCCGCGGGAAAATACCGACCGCTGGTCGGGTGCTGCCACACCTCACCTGCATTCGCCCGCTCCTGCAGCAACCGGTAAACGGTGGTGTTCGCCACCCCGAGCCGGTCGCCGAGCGCGCGGGTCGTCGGCAACGGCCGATCCGCGGGGCAGGCGGCGATCAGTTTCAGGAGGCGTGAGGCCACGTCGGTGGCGGGTCCGGGCGTTGGCACCTTGGGCTTGGAGGGACGGGTCGGCACGGGAGGGGTTTGGTTCTGGGCGAAACAGCGGCACGTCGTGTTGCGGTTGTAAACAACAAAAGAAAACTGTTGCAAACATCCGTTTTATGTTCGGCCTTGGGCCCGCCGGTCACTTCCCCACCCGGCTTTCTCCCTCCCCTCTCCTTGGCCGGTTCATCATTCCCGAGCTTGAGCACCATGCGGCCACGCCTCGTCCCCGCCCTACGCAGCCTGGGTTTCATCAGCGCCGCGCTGCTGCTGCCGTGGGTCGCGCCCGCAGCTCCGGCTTCCTCCCCTCCGGACCTCCGGGCGGGTTTCGCCGAGCGGGATATTTCCCCCGCGATCGGTCAGGAGCGGCCGGGCGGATACGGCAAGGCCTTCCACCGGACCTTCCGCGATCCCTGCAAAGTCCGGGTCGCGGTCTTTGCCCGCGGCGGGACCACGGTGGCGCTGGTCGGCGTCGATGCCCTGATGTTGTCACGCGCTGCGGTCCTCGCTGCCCGCGCCGGCATCGCACGCGCCACCGGCATACCCGCGGGCGCGGTGATGATCTCCGCCTCCCACTCGCACACGTCCGGTCCCGTCGGCATGGTCCAACCCGGCGAGTACGACGCGGCACCCGCGGCGCTCCAAACACTCGCCTACGAGGAATCGTCGCTCGCCGACCCCGCTTACCTTGCGCGCGTGGTGGCGGCGATCGTGGACGGCGTCGCCGGCGCGCACGCCGCCCTCGCCCCGGCCCGACTGAGTTTCGGGGTCGGACACGAGGACAAGGTGGGATTCAACCGCCGCCTGCGGATGAAACAGGGTCAAACGTGGACCAATCCGGGCGCGGCCAACCCGGAGATTGTCGGCTATGCCGCGCCCATCGATCCGGACGTCGGCGTGATTGGCGCGTGGGATCTGCAGGGACGGCTGATCGGATCGATCGTGAACCACGCCTGCCACACGAATGTCATTCCCGAAGGCATCTCCGCCAACTGGGTCTGCCACCTCGAGCGCACCATCCAGGGCGCGCTCGACAGCAAGGCCCCCGTGGTCTTCCTGCCCGGCGCGTGCGGCGATATTTCCAAGCTCGACGCCCTGAGTGCGTTCGAGCGTCCGCCGGAGGATGAATGGATGCGCATCGTCGGCGGCCGCATCGGCGCGGAAGCCGTGAAGGTCCTGCTCAGCGCGACACGCGGCGCGGACATCGCCCTCGAAGCCCGATCCAAGGTGTGGAACATTGCCCGCCGCGTGCCCTTGCCTGCGAAGGTCGAACGGGCGCGCGGCCTCATCGCTGCCGGCAAACCGAAATCGAATCCCGCGCTCACGGAATGGACGTTCGCCAAGGAGACGCTGATGGCCGAGTTCCTCGCGCGCACGTCACCCGAGGTCGAAGTGGAAGTGCAGGCGATCCAGATCGGGCCCGTCGTTTGTCTGAGTAATCCGGCGGAGTACTTCGTGGAATACGGTTTGGAATTGAAGCGACGCAGTCCATTCCCGTTCACGTTTCCCGTCGAACTGGCCAACGGCTGCGTCGGCTACGTGCCCACCGAGGAGGCCTTCAGTCCGCAAGGCGGCGGCTACGAGACGCGGCTCACGTCGTACAGCAATCTCGCCGTGTCCGCCGGCCGGCAGTTTGCCGACGCCGGCGTTGAACTCGCCACCGCGCTAAAGCCGGGTCCGGTACCGATGCCGGCACGGTTGGCGCGCCCCGGCGTACCGTGGCTCTACGGCAACGTCCCGCCGCAATCGAACTGAGATCCGCCATGTCGTCGACCACCCTCACCGCCTCCTCCACCGCACCGGTTGCCCAGCCGGACCGCGGCGGCGACACCGCGGGCGGCGCGCCTCGCAACGGCGGGCGTCTGCGGTCGCTCGATGCGTTTCGCGGATTCATCATGTTCACGCTCGCCGCCGGTGGCTTCGGCGCCGTGCAGATGGCGCGAACGTTTCCCGACTCGGGTTGGGCGGTGGCGGCGCGCCAGTTCAGCCACACGCCGTGGCAATGGGGCGTGTTCTGGGATCTCATCATGCCGTCGTTCCTGTTGATGGTCGGCGTCGCGATGCCGTTCTCCTACGCGAAACGCGCCGGAGCCGGCGACCCGTACGGGCGACAGCTGGGACACGCCGTCATCCGCGCGGTCACGCTGGCCCTGATTGGCATGGTGATGATGAATCAGACCGCCCGGTTCCTGAACGTGCTCACGCAAATCGGACTCGGCTACGTGTTCGTTTTTCTGCTGCTCGGCCGCACGCTGCGCACGCAGCTCGCCTGGGGCGCGGGCGTGCTCGTCGCGTGGTGGACGCTCTTCGCGTTGTATCCGCTGCCGGGGCCGGGCTACGACTTCGCGGCCGCGGGCGCAAAATCAGCCGACGTCCTGCCGGGCTTCTTCGGCCACTGGAGCCGCAATATGAATCTCGCGGCCGATTTCGATCGCTGGCTGCTCAACATGTTGCCCGCGGACAAGCCCTTCATCGCGCACGTCGGCAGCACGACGACGCTGAACTTCATCCCGGCGTCGGTGAACATGCTGCTGGGCGTGATCGCCGGCCAGATGCTACTCGGTCCGCGCCGGCCCGTGGAGAAACTGCGCTGGCTCCTCGTCGCCGGCGCCGTCTGTCTCGCGCTCGGCACGCTCGCCGGCTTCACGGTCTGCCCGGTGGTGAAACGCATCTGGACGCCCGCGTTCGCGCTGTGGAGCGGCGGTCTCACGCTGTGGATGCTGGCGGTGTTTTACGCGGTCGTCGACGTCGCGGGCTGGGCCCGTTGGGCGCGTCCGCTCGAGGTTCTTGGGGCCAACTCGATCGCCGTGTACCTGATGACGCTCACCTGGCCGGCGTGGATCGTGAAGACCTGGAAATCGCTTTTCGGCGCCACGGCGCTCGACGGGACCTATGCTCCCGTCTGGGAGCACCTCGTGGTGCTCGGTGTAATCTGGGCCGTGGCTTGGTGGCTGTGGCGTCGACGACTTTTCCTTCGCGTGTGAACTCCCGAATCCTCCTCCCCCTGCTGGCGCTGCTGCTCGTCACGGTCGCCCGTGGCGCCGACTCCGCCCGGCCCAACATCCTCTTCCTGCTCGCCGACAACTGGCTCTACGACCATGCCGGCGCCAATGGCGACAAGCTGGTGAAGACCCCGGTCTTCGACCGCATGGCCCGCGAAGGCATGCGATTCACGAACGCGTTCTGCCCCGTGCCCTCGTGCGGCCCGACGCGTTCAAGCCTGGTCACGGGCCGGGCCCCTCACCAGCTCGAGGAGATCGCCAACCACGGCGGACGCTTTCCCGGCAAGTTTCGCGTCTTCGTCGATGCCCTTTCGACCGCCGGTTACCACGCCGGCTATATGGGCAAGGGCTGGGCGCCCGGCATCTACCAGGGATTCGGTCGCACGGTTTCGCCCGCCGGCGATCTCTACAAGGACTTCCCGGCGTTCCTCGAAAAACGCGAACCGGGCCAGCCCTTCTTCTTCTGGTACGGCTCGACGCACACCGCGCTGCGCTTCTGGAAGCCGGGCCTCGGCCGGAGTCGCGGCATCGATCCGGCCAAGGTCCGCGTGCCGGGCTATCTGCCGGACGCCCCGGCCGTCCGCGAGGAAATCGCCGACTACCTCGCCTGCGTCGAAATGATGGACGCCGAGTTCGGCGCGGCGATCGCACTCCTCGAAAAGAACGGCGAGCTGGCCAACACCATCGTGATTCACACGAGTGACAACGGCTGGCAGATGCCGCGCGGTCTCGGCAGCGTGCACGACGCCGGGCTGCACGTCCCGCTCGCCGTGCGCTGGCCCGGACGGATTGCCGCGGGTCGCGTGGTGGAGGATTTCGTTTCGGTCACCGACTACGCGCCGACGATTCTCGAACTCGCCGGCCTGCGTCCCTGGCCCGAGATGACCGCCCGCAGCTTTGTCGATCTGCTGCTGGGCAAGCCCGCGGGCGTCGTCCGCGATCACGTTTTCGTCGAGCGCGAGCGCCACGCCAACGTGCGGCGCGGTGATCAGAGTTATCCGGTGCGCGGCGTGCGCTCGCGGGATTTCCTCTACCTGCGCAATCTCCGTCCGAATCGCTGGCCCGGCGGCGATCCGATCGTCTATCTCGCCGTCGGCGACTACGGCGACGTCGATCCGAGCCGCACCAAGCAGTACATCCTCGATCATCGGACGGAGCCGGGCATGCAGCCGTACTTCGCGCTGTCGTTCAAAAAACGTCCGGCCGAGGAGCTCTACGATCTCCGTCGCGATCCCGAGCAGTTGAAAAACATCGCCGCGGATCCGGCCTATGCGGAGGCGCTGCGGCAGCAGCGCGCGCGCGTCGACGGCTGGATGAAAGCCACCGCCGATCCCCGGCTCGACCCGACCTTCGACGACTTCGACAAGTATCCTTACTTCGGCGGCGGCGTGGCCCCCGAGCTGCGCGCGTGGGAGGCGGAGAAGCCATGAATCGTCGCGACGCCCTCAAGACCGGCGCGGTTCTCGCCGCCGGATTCATGCTGCCCCGGGGCTTCGGCGCGATCGCCCGACGACCGAAAAAGGTCGTCGTCGCCGGCGCCGGCCTCGCCGGTCTGTCCTGCGCCTATGAACTCGTGCGCCGCGGGCACGACGTCACCGTGCTCGAAGCCTCGCGCCGCACTGGCGGCCACGTGAAGACAATCCGGGATCCGCTTCCCGGGGGCCTTTACGCCGACGTCGGCGCCGAGAATTTTCCCGGCCGCCCGGCGTATTCAATTGTCTGGGACTACATCGACGAGTTCGGCCTCACGCCCTTGCAATGGGACCGGCACCACAACGCCTACCGCAAGCTCGGCAACCGCTGGGTGAGCGACGCGATTTTCAAGGAACGCTCCGAGCTGCTCGGCCTCGGCTTCACCGCGCGCGAAGCGGACTTCGTGCTCCAGCACGGACTCTCCGAACTCCCGCTGCTCTACTTCGAGAAGTACCTCGATCGCTTCACCGATGAATACAAGCCGCTGGGCATCGGTCTCGATCATCTGGATACCGAGCTGCCCGCCGATCTGATGGCGAAGGAAGGGGGCTCGGACGCCGCCATCCGCTTCTCCCGTATGGGCCGGCAATCCACGGCCAATCTTCCGATGAAGGCCGACGACCCGTCCGCGCTCTACCGGCTGTGGATCATGGCGATCATCCGGATGCGCGGCCTGCCGCAGCAGCCGAAGGACGTCTTCCACCTCAAGGACGGCAACCAGACCCTCACCGACGCGTTGACCCAACGGCTCGGCGCGCGGATCCGAAAACACAGTCCGGTGCGCGCGATCAAGCACGACGCCCGGGGCGTCACCGTCCGTACGGAGGAGAATGGCCGCGCCGTCGAGTACGCCGCCGACTACCTCGTCGTCGCGATGGCTCCCGGCATGGCGTCCGCGCTCGAGGTCACGCCCGCCTGGCCCGCGGCGAAACAGACCGCGCTCCAGTATTTGCCGCTCGGGATGCAATCCCGGGTGCTCCTTCAGACCCGCACGCCATTCTGGAAGGGCGACATTCCCAGCATCAATCTCCTCACCGGCGATTCGCGCATGGGCTCCGTCTGCGAGACCTGCACCGAGATTCCCGGCGAGCAACGGCTCCTCTTCGGCTCCGGTCAGCCGGTACAAACACCCGAGCAGACCATCGAGGCCTTTCGGAAATTCTATCCCGGCAAGGCCAAGGACACCATCGAGCAGTGCCTCGTCCACCAATGGTGGAAGGAGGAACCGACGTGCGTGGGCTGCGAGCGCGCCGCCCTCTCCCCCGGCGGGCTCGCCCGCATCTGGCCCAGCATCATCGAGCCGGTCGGCCGGGTGCATTTCGCTGGCGCGGGCTACGACAGCCTGTGGCGCGGGCTCGAGGCCGCAACGCGTTCCGCCCAACGTGCGGTGCAAGCCATCGACGCCGCATGAATCGTCGGATGTTTCTTCGTGCCGCCGGTGGCGGGACGCTGCTCGCCGCGAGCGTTCAGGCCGCGCCCGCGCCTCCGCCCGCGGCACTGCACGGCGAAGTCGGCATCACGACGGGCTCGTTCATGCGCCACCTGTCGCCGACCGCGGCGCCGGGCCGCCTGCGGCTCCTCGACCTCCCGCGGATCATGCGCGACGAACTCGATCTGAAAGTCATCGACCTGATGACCGCGACGCTGGTCTCGCTCGAGCCGGCGTACCTCGATCAACTCCGCGCCGCCGCGGCGAACGCCGGGTGCGTGCTCACCAACCTGAAGATCAATTTCAACCAGGCGGATCTCGGGCACGCCGATCCCGTTCGCCGCCGCGCCGCGCTCGCCGAGGTGAAGGGCGCGTTCGAGGCGGCCGCGCGGCTCGGCGTCCGCTGGGTGCGCCCGCTGCCCGGAGTCCGTCGCGCCGACCTCGGCCGCATCACCGAATCGTATCGCGAACTGTGCGACCACGGCGGCGAGCGCGGTCTTACCGTGCTCGTCGAGAACATCGGGTGGATGAAGGACGACGCGGATGGCATTCCCGATCTCATTGGCGGCGTTGGTCCCGCCCTGCGCTCCCAGCCCGACACGGGCAACTGGGCCGATGCCGTGCGCTCCGCCGGGCTCGCGAAAGCGTTTCCGTTCGCCGCCTCCTGTGACTTCAAGGCGTTCGACCTCGCGCCGGACGGCTCGCACGCCGCGTACGATCTCTCGCGGTGCTTCGACCTCGGCTGGGACGCCGGCTTCCGCGGCCCCTGGCTGCTCGAGCATTTCCACGCCGACCTGAAGCAGCTGCTCCGCGAGATGGGCTGGCTGCGCGATCAGCTGCGGACGTGGACGAAACGCCGCTCCAACGTCTGAGCATTGCCTTTTGTTCCGCCCCCCCCACCCACCCGCGTCATGAAGCACTCACCTTGGCTCGTGTTCTGCCTGACAGTTCTCTGTGCCCTTCCGCTCCTCCTGCCCTCGTCCGCCGTCGCTGCATCGGCGGAAACGACCGGCGCGATCACGGGCCGCGTCCGCAATGTCGCGACCGGCCAATATCTCAACCGCGCCCGCGTCGCCGTGCGCGGCACGGAGACCGTGGTCTTCACCGACGAATTCGGCACCTACCGGCTCGCTGATTTGCGCAGCGGTGCGGTCACGCTCGATGTTTTCTACACCGATCTCGATCCGCTGGCTGTCGCCGTTGACGTACCCGCCGGGCGCGGCATCGAGCGGGATGTGGATCTCACCAGCGTCGCACGCTACGGCACCGCGACCAACACCAGCGGCGTCGTCCGGCTCGATGCGTTCCGCGTGGCCTCGCAAAAGGAAACCGACGCCCAGGCGATCGCGACCAACGAGCAACGCTTCGCGCCCAACATCAAGAACGTGATCGCAACCGATGCGTTCGGCGAAGTCTTCGCCAACAGCGCGGGCGACTTCCTGAAATTCCTGCCGGGACTCGCCGCCGACTACGACAACGCCGAGGTCAGCACGATCTCCGTCCGCGGCATGGGCGGCGACAAGACCGCGGTGCTCTTTGACGGCGCGCCGATCGTCACGGGCGCCAACACCGGGCCCACGCGTTCGGTCGAGATGCGCACGCAGTCGTTGAACAACGTCACCCGCGTCGACGTCACCAAGGTGCCCACGCCGGCGACCCCCGCCGACACCCTCGCCGGCTCGATCAACATGATCAGCAAGAACGCATTCGAGCGGACCGGCGCGGAGTTCCGTTACGGCGTGAATCTGAGCGCCACCAGCAACACCCTGCGACTGAGCCGGACGCCGACGTCCTACAAGGACGAGCGCGTCTACAAGGTGAAACCGGGCTTCGATTTCGACTACACCCAGCCGCTCGGAAAGAACTTCGGCTTCGTGCTCACGGGCGTCTTCAACCAGAAGTTCAACGAGCAAAACATCAGCCGGAAAACGTGGAATGCCGCGGGCACTTCCACCGGCGCTTCGTTCGCGAATCCCTACCTGCAGCAGTTTCTCATTCAGGATTCCCCGCGCTACACCAATCGCAGCATCTACAGTGTGAAGGCGGACTGGCGCATCACGCCGAACTCGGTCCTCACCTTCGGCTCGCGTTACGGCAAGAACACCCGCGCCAGCACCGGCCACACGACCTACACCCCGAGCGCCGGCACGATCGGCACGTCCGCCACCGCCGGCGGTACCGCGCTCAGCTACGGTCCCGACTTCACCCTCGGCGCCACCGGTCGCGGCGCGCTGACCATCACCGGCGGCTGGCAGTACAGCGTCGACTACACGACCGGTTCCAATCTCGGTTATCGCTACGACGACGGCCGCTGGCGCATCGAGGCCAACACCAACTACTCGCACTCGAAGACGCTCCTGCCGAGCACGACCCGCGGGCACTTCAACAACGTCACCGCCGTCAACCGCAACCCGGTCCGCGTCAACTTCCGCGGCATCGGCGACGAGCGTCCGGACAGCATCGAGGTCTTCGACGCCAACAACCGTGCCGTCGACCCGCTCGATCCGGCCAACTACCGGGTTTCCGCCGCGACGCACGACGATCGCAAGCACCTCCTGAGTTCGCGCTATGGCAACGCCGACATCCGCCGCCGCCTCGACATCGCCCCGTTCCCGCTCGCGCTCCAGACCGGCGGCATGCACCGGATCCAGAACGTCGATGCCCGCCGCGAATCAGCGACGTTCACCTACACCGGCGCGAATCCGGACGTGCAGCCGTTTCTCTACGACGTCTACAAGAACCAGGAACTCTTCAAGGGCTTCCGCGACATCATCGGGATCAACGCCGGCAAGGCCTGGAACGCCAATCTCGCCAACCCGACTCTCTTCACCCAGACACCGGCGCAGGTCGTGGCCGCGGAGAACGCCCGGCTGAATACGTCGCAGTTCGCCGAGGAAACGGTCTCCGCCGGTTACCTCCAGGCCGAGGCGCGCCTGTTCAAAGGCCGCCTGAACATCCTCGGCGGCTTTCGCTACGAACACACCGGCGTGACCGGCGAGGGCCTGCTCAACGATCCCAACGCCGTGTTCGTCCGCAACGCCGACGGCTCCTTCGCCCGCAACGCCCAGGGCGCGCGCATCCGGCGCCCGGAGGCCGGGGCCGCCGGTTCGCTCGAGGAGACGCGGCTCACGCGCAAGGAGCGCGCGTACAACGCCAGTCGCACCTACGATGGCTGGTACCCGAGCCTGCATCTCACCCACAGCTTGCAGGAAAATCTCCAGGTGCGCCTGGCGTGGGCACGCACGTACGGCCGGCCGAATTTCCCCGACATCATCCCCGGCGCCACGATTTTGGAAGCCGATCTCACCTCGGGCCAGCTCAACGATCCGAATGTGGTGAAGGGCAACATCACCGTCACCAACACCGGCCTCAAGCCTTGGACGGCCGACAACTACGATCTCTCGCTTGAATACTACACGCCCACGGGCGGCATGTTCAGCGCCGGTGTTTTCCTGAAGGAGATTTCAAACTTCTTCGCCGACTCCGTGACGCTCGCGACCGCCGCGGACGTCGCCGCGCTCGACCTCGACCCGCGTTACATCGGCTGGAATCTCGCCACCACGATCAACTCGGGCAACGCGCGGGTCTCGGGCTTCGAGTTCAACGTCCGCCACTCGCTGCGTCCGCTCGGCGAATGGGGCCGTTACTTCACGGTGTTCGCCAATGCGACCAAGCTCAAACTCGAGGGCAGCTCGACCGCATCCTTCACCAGCTTCGTCCCCGAGACGGCCAACGCCGGCCTGCAGTTCACGTGGCGGCGCTTCACCTTCGCGCCGCGCGTGAACTACCGCGGGCTCAACAAGCTCACGCCGCAGCCGGCGTTCGGCACCGACGGCTACCTCTACATCCGCAAACGGCTGATGGTCGACGTGAGCCTCTCGTATCAGCTCTCGTCCCGCTTCTCCCTCGTCGGTTCGATCGGCAACGTCTTCAACGACGAACTCACGCAGCTGATCTACGGATCCGCCACTCCCGGCTACGCCCGCCGCGCGCTGAACAGCGAGTACGGTTCCGCCATTTCAATCGGACTCAAGGGTCGCTTCTGAAAACCCACTTCATTCCCGTGCACCTTCCTCACCGTTTTCTCGCCTCCGCCGTTCTCGGCGCGCTGCTGCTCGTCACAGCGTCAGGGTCTGTCGCCGCCGAGCGGGCGCCGAACATCCTGATGTTTTTCTGCGACAACCTCGGCTACGGTGACATCGGCGCGTACGGTTCCACGCTGCACCGGACGCCGAACCTCGATCGCTTCGCCGCCGAGTCCCGGAAGTTCACGCACTTCTACGCGGCGGCCAACGTCTGCACGCCTTCGCGCGCGGGACTCATGACCGGCAACTATCCGCGGCGGATCAATCTTCACATCAGCGCCCTCAACGCCGCGGTCCTGCAGCCGGGCGCGGCGATCGGACTGAATCCGGCGGAGACCACCGTCGCCGAGGTGCTGCAGCGCGCAGGCTACCGCACCATGCTGATCGGCAAGTGGCACCTCGGCGATCAGCCCATCTTTCTCCCGACGCGCCAGGGCTTCGACGAATACTGGGGCGTGCCGTACAGCGACGACATGACGCCGCGCGAAGGCCAGACGTGGCCGCCGCTGCCGTTGATGCGCGGCGAAACCGTGATCGAGGCCGGCATCGATCGCAACGAGCTCACGCGCCGCGAGACCACCGAAGCGATCCGTTTCATGACGGACAACCGCTCGCGTCCGTTCTTCCTCCTGATTTCCCACGCGATGCCCGGCAGCACCCACGCGCCTTTCGCCAGCGAAGCTTTTCGCGGCAAGTCCCGCAACGGTCCGCACGGCGACTCGGTCGAGGAGCTTGACTGGTCCGCCGGTGAAATCCTGGCCGCCCTGAAGAAGCTCGGCCTCGAACGCGACACCCTCGTCGTGTGGACCGCCGACAATCCCGCGACGCGCCGCCAGCCGTTCGGCGGCAGCAACGCGCCGCTCTCCGGCCACATGAACTCGACCGCCGAGGGCGGCAACCGCGTCCCATTCCTGGTCCGGCTCCCCGGCCGTATCCCCGCCGGCACGACGTGCGACGAACTCTCCACGATGATGGATCTCCTGCCGACGTTCGCCCGCGTGGCCGGCGCCTCCGCGCCGCCACCCGCCGAGATCGACGGCCGCGACATCTGGCCGCTCCTCGCCGGCACCCCGGGCGCGCGCACGCCGCACGAGGCGTTCTACTACTACCACGTCGATCAACTGCAGGCGGTCCGCTCCGGCCCCTGGAAATTGTTCCTCGCCCTCGATCGCGTCCGCTTCAACGGCGTACAACCGCCGCGCGCCGAGCGCGTCCCCGCCCGGCTCTATAACGTCGTCACCGATCCCGGGGAAAAGAACGACGTCGTCGCGGCCAATCCCGAAATCGTGAGCCGGCTCAACGTCCTCGCCGCCCGGGGCCGCGAGTATATCGGCGATCTCGATGTCCACGGTCGCGGCGAACATCCCGCCGGCTGGGTGCACAATCCCCAGTATCAAGTGCTGCCGCCGAAACCGTGAGTCGTTCGCTGCAGGTTCGGTCGCGGCTGGGCGCACGTCGATTCACGGCGTGCGCGTTGCTGGCGCTAGCCGTCGTGCCCCTGGGCGCGGCGGTGCGCGCCGGATTTGCGGAGCGCGACATCTCACCCACGGTCGGCATGCGCGAGGCGCACGCGGTGGCCCGCCACGTTTTCCTCACCTTCGTCGATCCGTGCCGGGTGCGCGCCGCGGTTTTCGCCGATGGCGACACGACCGTCGCGCTCGTTTCGCTCGACGCCCTCATGATCCCGCGCGAAGTCGTCCTTCGCGCCCGCACCGGCATTGGCCACGTCACGACGCTGGCACCAAGCGCGGTCGTGATCGCCGCCACGCACTCGCACTCATCTGGACCGGTTGGTCTGGTGATGCCGGGCCAGTTCGACGCGGCACCCGCGGACATCCAGCGGCTCGCTTACGAGGAATCGTCGCTCGCCGATCCTGCCTACCTCGCCCGCGTCGAAGCCGAGATCATCGAGGCGGTGCGACTCGCGGAGTCCCGCCTCCAGCCCGTCACGCTGGGTTTCGGTTTCGGTGAAGAGCGGCAGGTCGCGTTCAATCGCCGGCAGAAGATGAAGAGTGGCCGCACCTGGAGCCACGCCGGTGCGATGAACCCCGATATCGTCGACTACGCTGGCCCGGTCGACCCGCAGGTCGGCGTGGTCGGGGCGTGGGATCACGAAGGCCGGCTCGTCGGCGCGATCGTGAACTTCGCCTGCCACGCCACCACCAATCCGGGCGGCGTGTCGGCCAACTGGCCCGGCGCCATGGAACGCACGGTGCAGGGCGCGCTGCGCACGACGGCGCCCGTGTTGTTTTTTGCCGGACCATCCGGTGACGTCACGCAGGTCGACAATCGCAGTCCCTACGTGAACCCGACGCAGGCCGAGTGGCTCGCGCAGGTCGGCGGCCGCATCGGGGCCGAGGCGATCAAGGTCCTGCTCTCCGCGCCGCGCACGACCGATACCCCGCTCGCGGCCCGGCAGAAGCTGTGGCGCATCGCGCGTCGGGTGCCACTGCCGGAGCGCGTGGCGGAGGCCCGGGCGATCGTCGATCGCGGCAAACCGTCCGCCGGCGCCCTGACGGAGTGGACGTTCGCGCGGGAAACATTGTTGCTCGATCACATCGTCGGCATCGAACCGGACGTCGAAGTCGAAGCGCAGGCGATTCAGGTCGGGCCCGCCGTATTCCTTTCGAGTCCCGCGGAACTGTTCGTGGCTTTCGGCCTCGAGCAGAAGCAACGCAGCGCATTTCCGTTCACCTTTCCGGTGTCGCTCGCAAACGGCTGCGTCGGCTACGTCGCGACCGAGGACGCCTTCGGACCGGAGGGCGGCGGCTACGAGACGCGGCTCACGTTTTACAGCAATCTCGACGTCACGGCCGGCCGGCAGTTCGCCGAGGTCGGACTCGCCCTGGCCGCACAACTCCGGCCCGCGCCTCCGCCCGAACGTCCCCGCCTCACCCGGCCGGGCACGCCCTGGCCGCATGGCCGAGTCGACCCGCAAGTCCGCTAACCCGCATGCACGTCCTCGTCACGCTTCTGTTTCTCACTGTCACCGCATCGCTGGCCGCGGAGGGCGCCACCGCGGCGCGGCCCAATGTGGTGTTCATTCTGACCGACAACCAGGGCGCGTGGACGCTCGGCTGCTACGGCAATCCCGACATCCGCACGCCGCACATCGACCGGCTCGCCGGCGAGGGTGTGCGCTTCACGCGCGCGTTGAGCAGCAATCCGGTGTGTTCGCCGACCCGGGCCACGTTTCTCACCGGCTTGATTCCGTCGCAGCACGGCCTGCATACACCGGTCGCCCAGAACCTCATGATGGGGCCGCGCGCGGTGAACTGCCTGGCGGAATTCACCTCGCTGGGTGAAATCCTGCGCGACGCCGGCTACGTCTGCGGCCTCAGCGGCAAGTGGCACCTCGGCGACAATCTCCATCCGAGCGAGGGCTTCTCGTTTTGGATCACCAAACCCGACGGCTCCACGCAGGAGTTCTACGATCAGCCCGTGATCGAGGACGAACGCCTGCGTCAGGAAGCTGGATACACGACGGATCTCTGGACGCGGAAGGGCGTCGAGTTCATCGAGCGCAATCAGGACCGGCCGTTCTTCCTCTATCTCGCCTACAACGGCCCGTATTCGCTGGGCAACTTGATGCTCAACCGCGCGCGCAACCGCCACGCGGACTACTACCGTGACCGGCATTTCAAGAGTTTCCCCGTCGACGCGATGCATCCGTGGCAGTCCGCGAACAAGCAGTTTCATAACCAGCAGGCGGCGATGGAGCGCCTCGCGGCCGAAACCAGCGGCGTCGACGACGGCGTCGGCGAGATCATGGCGACCCTCCGCCGACTCGGCCTCGATGAGAACACGATCGTCGTCTACGCCGCGGATCAGGGCTGGATGGGCGGACAGAATGGAATCTGGGGCATGGGCGATCACACGAAGCCGTTTGGCGCCCACGAGCTGATGATGCAGATTCCGCTGCTGTTCCGGCAGCCCGGCCGCATTGCCGCCGGCCGCACCTGCGACTTCCTCGTCAGCAACTACGACTTCCTGCCGTCGGTCCTCAGTCACCTCGGCATCGGCGATCGGATGCCCGCGCGACCGCGCTCACCCGGCCGCAATTTCTCCGCGGTGCTCGCGGGCCGCGCCGCGGATTGGGACAACGTGATCTACTACGAGATGGAGGACACGCGCGCGATTCGCACCGATCGGTGGAAGTACGTGGCGCGGCACCCGGCGGGGCCGTTCGAGCTGTACGACATGGAGGCCGACCCGCGCGAACGCTTCAACCTCTACGGCCAACCCGGCACCGAAGCACCGCGCGCCGACGCCGCCGCGCGCCTCGCCGCTTTCTTTTCCACCTACGCCGATCCCCGTTTCGATCGTTGGAACGGCGGCCGCAACGCCGCCCGACTTCAAGCCCCATGACGCTCGCCTCCCCCTTTGTTCGCCGGGCCCTCGCGCTCGCCGCCACGCTGCTCGCGTTCACCTCGCCGCTCCTCGCGGCCCGCTTCTCGGGCGAACCGGAAATTCAGTCGCGCCCGCTGCCGCCCGACGAAGCGTTGAAGTCGTTCCGCGTCGAGCCGGGACTGCAGATCGAGCTCGTGGCGTCGGAGCCGCTCGTCAGCGATCCGGTGGAGATCACCTGGGACGAGCACGGTCGAATGTTCGTGGTCGAGAACAACGGCTACAATCGCGAGGCCGCGCGGCCTCGTTCGCGCATCAAGCGGCTCGAGGACACCGACGGCGATGGCCGACCGGATCGCGCCACGATTTTCGCCGACGACCTCGATTATGCGCAGGGCATTCTTCGCGTGCGGGACGGCCTGCTCGTCACCACCAACACCGGCCTCCTCTGGCTGCACGACACCGACGACGACGGCCGTTCCGATCGCACCGAGGTGCTGTTCACCATCGCGCCCTCAATCCATGTCGACCGCCAGATGTCCGCGCCGCGCCGCAATCCGGACAACTGGATTTATCTCAACCTCGGCCTCTTCAAACAGGAACTCGCCCCCGCGAACGCGCCCGACCGGCGCTTCACGATCACCAGCAACGTCCGCTGGAATCCTGCGACCGGCGCGCTCGAACCGGCCACCGGCGCCGGCCAGTTCGGGCAGGCGATCGATGATTGGGGCCGCCGTTTCGCGAGTTCGAACCGCAACCCAGGCATGCTGGCCGTGCTCCCGCGGCCGTTCCTCGAACGCAATCCCGCGGCGCTGCTCACCCGTGGCGATGACGATATCATTCCGGCCGGCGGCGACACGCGCGTTTATCCGCTGCGGACCTTTCGCACCACCTCGAGCGCCCACGCCGGCACCTTCACCGCCGCGTGCGGCACCGGGCTGTACCGTGGCGATCTGCTCGGCGACGGCTTCGCCGGCGACTTGTTTGTCTGCGAACCCACTGCCTCGCTCGTGACGCGCTGGAAGATTGCCCCCGCCGCCACGACCCTGCAGGCGCGACGGGCGCACCCCGACCGCGAGTTTCTCGCGAGTTCCGACGAATGGTTTCGGCCCGTCAATGTCACGTCCGGTCCCGACGGCGCGCTCTACATCGTCGACATGTACCGCCGCTTCATCGACGGCTCGCGCTTCTTTCCCGACGATTACGTCAAGACCAACGACATGGGCGCCGGCTCCAGCCACGGTCGCATCTACCGGGTCGTGCCCACGGGCGCCGCATCGCGTCGCTTCACCCCGATTCCATCCGATCCCGCCGGCCGCGTCGCGATGCTCGAACATCGCAACGGCTGGTACCGCGACACCGCCCAGCGTCTGCTCGTCGAAACCGGTGGCGTGGCTGCGTTGCCCGCCCTCGAGGCACTGCTTCGCGCTGGTTCGTTTGCGCCGGCCCGATTGCACGCGCTCGGCACGATTGAGGGACTCGGGAAACTGTCGGCCGCGCATTTGCAGGTCGCCTTGGAGGACGCTGAACCGCGCGTCGCGGAATTTGCCCTCTGGCTGACACCTCCCTTCCTCGGCCCGAGCGAGTCCCTGCAGCAACGCGTGCGCGCTCTCACGGAGCACGCTGACGCCCGGCTGCGCTTCGCGGCGCTGCTGATCGCCGGTGGCTTCACTGACGCTGCGACCGAAGCGCTGCTCGTGCGCGCCGCGCAGCGGGACAGCGAGGACGCCTGGTTCCGCCGCGCGGTGTTGAGTTCGCCCGCGACGCTTTCCGGCCGGGTGCTGGCGACGCTCGCCCAGGATCGGGCGTTCGCCGCCGAGGGCACGCGCGGTCGCATCGAACTCGTCGCCGGGCTCGCCTCCATCCTGGCGGCGCAGGGCGATTCCGCGGGGCTGCGACCAATTTTCGAAACCCTCAACGCCACGACCACCAGTTCCAGCGGTTCCTGGTGGCAGCTCGCCGCCCTCCGCGGCCTCGCCGAGGGCCTGCGCCGGCAGCCGGTCGCGCACCTGCCCAAGAGTGTGAACGAACTTCTTGCCGCCCCGCCCGCCGAGCTCGCGCCGTTGCTCGGCGGTATCCGGCGTCTGGCTACGGCCTCGACTGCCGTGCTCGCGGACCGCAGCCGGCCCACGTCTGATCGGCTGGCCGCCATTCCCCTGCTCGAGCAGCTGCCCAAGGCCGAGGCGGCTGCCCTCGTGGGTACGCTCACGGATCGCCGGGAGCCCGCGGAGATCCAACGCGCCGCCGTCGACATGCTCCGTCATCTCGATCGGGCCGCCGTGTCCGCCGTGCTGTATCGTTCACTTGACGCCATGGGCAGTGTCGCCCGCGCCGGCGCACTGCAGTATCTCCAGTCCAATCCGGCCGAACTGTTGCGCAACATCAAGGCCGGCCGGCTGAATCCTTCGCTCGTCGACGCCATGGGGCGCTGGCTGATCGCGAATTCCACGTCCGAGGAAGTCCGCACGCTGGGCCGCGAAGTCTTCGGCTCGACGGAAGGCGACCGCAAGCAGCTCGTCCGCCGCTACGCGAGCGCCGTGCCGACACTCGCAGGCTCCGCTGCACGCGGCCACGTGATCTTCACGCAGACCTGTGCCGTCTGTCATCGCTTCCGCGGTGAGGGCGCCGATCTCGGGCCCGACATCACCGACGTCCGGATCAAGTCGGCGGAGATGCTGCTCTCCGACATCCTCGATCCCAACAACACGATCGAGCCGCGCTGGGAGGCATTCACGTTCGAGGCGGAAGGCGGGCGCGCCGCCACGGGAATTATTCTTTCGGAAAGCGATGACGCTGTCGTGGTGCGCGGGCTTGGCGGCACCGACACGCTGCCGCGGCGCACGATCACCGCGTCCAAACCTCTCGGCCTCTCGCTCATGCCCCAGGGCCTCGAGGGCACGCTCACCGAAGCCCGCATGGCCGACCTTCTCGCGTTCCTCCGCAGCGATCCCCACTCCCGATGAAATTCCTCCGCCTGCTCCCGCTCCTCGCCGCGCTCGCGCCCCTCACTGCGGCGCCGGCGGCGAAACCGAACATCCTCTTTCTGATCGCCGATGATCTCGGCTACGGCGACCTCGCGTGCTTCGGGCACCCCGAGATCGCGACGCCCCATCTCGATCGCCTCGCCGCCGGCGGGTTGAAGCTCACGCAGTGTTATTCCGCCTCGCCCGTGTGCTCGCCGGCGCGCGCCGGCATCATGACCGGACGCACGCCCGGCCGCGTGGGCGTGCTCAACGCGATCCCGTTCATGAGCCCGGCCCATCTACGCAACAGCGAGATCACGATCGCCACGTTGCTGCGCGACAGCGGGTACGCCACGGCGCAGTCCGGGAAGTGGCACCTGAACGGATTCTTCAACCTCCCGGGCCAGCCGCAACCGGTCGATCACGGCTTCCAACACTGGTACGCCGTCCAGAACAACGCGCTGCCGAATCATCGCGACCCGTTCAATTTCGTCAGCGACGGCATTCCGCAGGGACCGCAAAAGGGATACTCCGGTCCGATCGTCGCAGCCGAAGCGGTGCGCTGGCTGCAATCCGACCGCGATCGCACGAAGCCGTTTTTCCTCTACGTCGCGTTCAACGAGCCGCACGAACCCGTGGTCACCGATCCGCAGTACAGCGCCCGCTACCGTGCGAAGTACCCGGACGATCCGAGCCGCGCCGCGTACTATGGCAATGTCACGCAGCTGGACGCCGCCATCGGTCGCGTCCTCGAGGCTCTCGACGCCCAGGGCCTGGCCGACAACACGCTCGTCTGGTTCACCTCCGACAACGGTCCTGCCCGCACCAAGTGGCACAACGTCGGCTCGTCGGGCAGCCTTCGCGCGTATAAGGGCCACACCTACGAAGGTGGCATCCGGGTTCCCGGCATCGTGCGCTGGCCTGGCAGGATTACCCCCGGCTCCTCGAGCGCGACGCCGGTCAGTGGGGTGGACGTGCTGCCGACACTGTGCGAAATCGCCGGCGTGCCCGCGCCCGCCGACCGCACCCTCGACGGCACGAGCGTTGCCGCGCTGTTCGCGGGCCGCGCGGTGACGCGCCCGAAACCGCTGTTCTGGGAGTACCTCTGGGCCCCGAACGGTCCCCAGGTCGCGCTGCGAGACGGGCCATGGAAAATTCTCGCGCACTTCGACGCGCCGCGGCCGAAGGGCGCGGAGTTCACTGAGGCGCAGTTCGCCATCCTGCGCGAAGCGAAGCTCACCGGCTTTGAGCTTTACAACCTCGAGGCTGACCCGTCCGAGAAGCGCGACCTCGCCACGCAGGAACCCGCGCGCTTGGAAACCATGCGCGGCAAACTGGCCGAGTTCCACGCCGGCGTCCGCGCCGATCGGCCCGTGTGGCCTGCGTTCCAGGATCCTGGATACGAGGCGAAGACCATCGTGTGGCCCACCTACACGGCGAAACCACTCAAGCCCTGAATTTCACCGCACCGTTTTCATGACTCTCCTTCGTCCCTCGTCCCTCACCCTCGCCTTCCTCCTCGCCGCCACCGCGCACGCCGCGGACTGGTCCGTCGCCACCGCGCCCGGTGCCTGGGAGGAAAAGGGTCCACCGGCCGCACGTTCGCTCGACGGCGCCGTATGGTATCGCACCTGGGTCCGGCCTGCGCCGCTGTTCTTCACGAGTCACGAGCGCAATCTCTTCGAGGAATCCGTAACGATTAATCTCAGCGACGTGGCCGACGCCCACGAGGCGTTCGTCAACGGCGTGCGCGTCGGTTCAGGCGGACGTTTCCCGCCGGCCTTCGAGAGCGGCCGCACCGATCGCTACGCGCACAAGGTCCCGGTCGGCACCCTCAAGAAGGACCAGTGGAACGAGATCGCCATCCGCATCTACAACCGCACCGGCCCCGGCGGTTTCCTCGGCGAGGCGCCGTCGATCATGACCTACAACCTCGAGTGCATGCTCGAGGGCGCGTGGGAGTTCCTGCCGGACGATGGTTACACGCCGGGCGGTGCGCTCGCCGAGAAACCCGCACGATCGTCATTCTCGGAATTCCGCAGCTCGAGCCGCGTTCTGACGCGCACCAAGCAGCTCGTAACGGGTCCGAAACTCGGGCCCGCGGAGTCGCTCGCGAAGTTAAAGCCCGCCGATGATCTCGCGATTGATCTCATCCTCGTGGAGCCGCTGATCGCGCAGGGCACGCATCTGAGCTTCGACGAACGCGGCCGCACCTGGGTCACGCAGTACCGGCAGTATCCGTATCCCGCCGGGATCAAGATGGTCAGCCGCGACGCCTACTACCGCGCCGTTTACGATCGCGTGCCGCCACCACCGCCGAATCATGACCGCGGCGCGGACCTGATTTCGATTCACGAGGACACCGACGGCGACGGGAAATTCGATCGGCACAAGGTGTTTCAGGACGGACTCAACATGGCGAACTCCGCGCTGCGCGGGCGCGGCGGCGTTTGGGTGATGAACCCGCCGTACCTGCTGTTTTATCCCGATGCCGATTTTGACGACGTCCCCGACGGGCCGCCGGTGGTGCACCTGCAGGGCTTCGGCCTCGAGGATACGCACTCGGTTTCGAACGGACTCGTCTGGGGACCCGACGGCTGGCTTTACGGGTGTCACGGCAGCACGAGTTCTTCGCGCGTGACGCGTCCCGGCCTCGAGCCGGCCAACGCGCCCGGCGTTTATTTCGAAGGCTGCATGGTCTGGCGTTACCACCCGGAGACTCGCGCGTACGAACTGTTCAGTGAAGGCTCCGGCAATCCGTTCGGCCTCGAGCTCGACGCGGAAGGCCGGCTCTATTCGGGCCTGAACAGCGGGACGTCACGGGGTTTCCACTACGTGCAGGGCGGCTTCTTTCTCATGCAGGGCGTGACGCCCGCGAAGTTCGGGCCGGCGCGCAATCCCTACTCGTTCGGCGAGCTGCCGAAGATGGCGACGCTCACTCCCGTCGCGCGGTTCTCGCACTACGGCGCGTTTGTCGACGGCACGGCGTTGCCCGCCAAATATCACGGCCATCTCTTCGCCCTCGATCCGCTGCACAACGAGATCATCGACGTGGAACGCCGCCCGCTCGGCGCCACGTTTGAGACCAAGGATCTCGGTGTCGTGGCGAAGAGCAGCGATGTGGCGTTCCGGCCGATCTACAGCGCGAACGCCCCCGACGGCTCGATGTACGTCTCGGACATGTACGAGTATTACATCGCGCACGGTCAGCACTATCAGAACCAGATCGATCCGAGCACCGGCCGCCTTTACCGGCTGCGCGGCCGTGATCTCCCGCTCGAGCGCGACACCAACCTCTTCGCCAAGTCCTCCGCGGACCTCGTGCCGTTTCTCGCGCACGCGAACAAGTGGCACCGGCTCACCGCAGTCCGCCTCCTCGGCGAACGTCGCGCCGTCAACGTCGCCCCCCAACTCCGCGCATTGCTCGCACGCGATCGCGGACTCGGTGCCCTCGCGGCGGTGTGGGCGCTCCACCAACTGGACGCGCTCGACGAGGCGACGACGCTCGCGGCCTTGCGCCACGAACACTCGTCCGTCCGCACCTGGGCCGTTCGACTCTTCGGGGAGCGTCACGGCGAAAATCGCGGCCTCGGCCTCGCCGCGGCGAAGGCCACGCCGCCGCCGGCGGCATCGGCCGCGCTCCTTTCCGCCCTGGAGAAACTGGCCCGCGACGAACCGAATGCCGAGGTGCGCGGCCAGCTGTTGTCCACCGCCCGGCGGCTGCCGACGACCGACGCCCTGCGACTCGCCGCGGCGTTCTGTTCGCCCCGTCCTGCACTGCCCGACGGGCCGGCCGCGAGTGGCGATGCGGATGCGTCCGACACCTACATTCCACTGCTGACCTGGTGGATCCTCGAGGCGCACGTGCGGCTCAACCGCGCCGCCGTCCTCGAGTGGTTCACGCGACCGGAGCTGTGGCAGCGTCCGCTCGTGCAGCAGCACCTGCTGCCTCGCATCATGAAACGCTTCGCGATGGAAGGCCGTCGCGAGGATCTGTTGGTCTGCGCCCGTCTGCTACGGCTCGCGCCCTCGCCCGTGCACGCGGCGGCGTTGATGAAGGGGTTTGAGGAAGCGTATCGCGGCCGCGAGACCGTGGGCCTGCCCGACGAACTGATGCAAGCGCTCGCGGACACCGGCCAAACTCCGCTCGTGCTGCGGGTGCGGCAAGGTGATCAGACGGCGATTCGCGATGCACTCACGCTGCTGCAGAACGCCAAGGCTCCGGCGGCGGAACGCGTTTTCTACGCGCGGGTTTTCGGCGAAGTACCCGTGCCGGCGTCGGTCCCGGTGTTACGCACGCTCGCCGCCGGCACCGCGAATCCCGCGCCGTTGCGCAGCGCCGCGCTCGTGGCGTTGATGATCTACGATGTGCCCGACACCGGCGCCTGGGCCGCAGGCCTGGTGCCCAAACTCAACGGCACCGTCCGCACCGCGGCGTTCGCGCTGCTGGCGAGCCGCGCGGAGTGGAGCGTGGCGTTGCTCCGCGCCGTCGAGGCCGGAAGCGTGCCGGTCGGTGACGTCCCCCCCGACATGGTGGCCCGCATGCGCGCCCATCGGGACGAGCGCGTGGCTGGTTTGATTGGAAAACTCTTTCCCGCGGCCCCGCCGGCCGCCGCCGCGCCCGACTGGAATCGCCGGATCGCAGAGATCGAGGCAGTGCTGCGCGGCGGTCCCGGCAATCCGTACGCCGGCGAGGCGGCGTTCACCGCGCGCTGCGCGAGCTGCCACAAACTGTTCTTTAAGGGCGGAAAAGTCGGACCCGATCTCACCTACTATCAACGCGACAACCTCGGCACGATGCTCATCAGCATCGTGAATCCCAACGCCGAGATTCGCGAAGGCTTCGAGTACACTTTGCTCGAGACCAAGGACGGTCGCAGCCTCAGCGGCTTTCTCGTCGAGCGCGACAGCCAGGTCGTCGTGCTCCGCGGACTCGAGGGCGAGGACATCGCACTGCGCCAGTCCGACGTGAAGGAACTCCGGCCCGTCGGTCGCAGCCTTATGCCGGAAGGCCTGCTCGAAGGGCTTTCCGATCGCGAGCTACGCGACTTCTTCGCGTATCTGCGCATTTCCCAACCCATCACTCGATAGTTTTCCGCACCCAACCCCTTCGTTCATGCAAAAAATCCTTATCATCGGTTTCGGCTTCATGGGCAGTCTGCACGCACAGGTTTACGCTCGTCTGCGCCACGCGTCGCTCGTCGGCGTCGTGGACGAACGCGACGCCGCGGCGCGCGAAAAACTGCGCGGTCTCGGCCTGGATGTTCCCGTGTATCCCGACTTCGACACGGCACTCGCCGCCGGCCGACCCGACGCCGTCGACATCTGCGTACCCACGCCGCACCACGGCCGCTACGTGCGCGCCGCCATCGCGGCCGGCTGCCACGTCTTTTGTGAAAAGCCGTTCGCGCCCACCGACCGCGAAGCGCGCGCCCTCGCCGATCTCGCGCACCGTGCCGGCATTCGCATGCAGATCGGCCAGTGCATCCGTTTCTGGCCCGAGTACCAGGCGCTGGAGAAATTCCACCGCTCGGGCCGCGGCGGCCCGCTGCGGAGCCTTTATCTCTACCGGCGTTCAGGCCGGCCCAGCTACAGCGTCGGCAACTGGCTGGATCGCGCCGACGAGTCCGGCGGTGCGGCGTTCGACCTGCACGTTCACGACACCGACTTCGTACACCATTTGCTCGGCGCGCCGCAGGCGGTGAGCTCGGTCGGCACCCGCGACGCCGGCGGCTGGAGCCACATCTTCACCACGTATCGCTTTGCTGACATCGCCGTGACTGCGTCCGGCGGCTGGAATTATCCGGCGCAGTGGGGTTTTCAAATGGGCTTCGAGGCGATCTACGAGCGGGCCGTGATCGAATACGACAGCCGCAGCGCCACGCCGCTGCTGATCACCGAGGGCCGGCGACCGCGTCGGCCCCTGCCGTTCCACCCGCCCAAGGTCGGTGAGGCGAAGGCCGGCGGCGGCAACCTCTCCGCGCTCGGCGGCTACTACAACGAACTGCGTTACTTCGTCGATTGCCTCGAACGCGGCATCGATCCCGCGATCGCCACGCCCACCCAGGGTGCCGAGTCGGTCCGCACCATCCTGGCGGAGATCAAATCGGCCGCCACGGGCCGCACCATCACCCTTGCCCCTGCCTCCCGGTGAAAAAATCCATCAGCGTCTGGTCCTTCCCCTTCGACTGGCCCCTCGAACGCAAACTGGCGCTCGCCCGCGATGCCGGCTTCTCCGGCTTCGAAGTTGATCTCACTGAGAACGGCCCGGTGGGCCTCACCTCGAGCGACGCCGAGCTCGCCGCCGTCCGCCGGCAGTTCGATGCCGCCGGTCTTGTGCCGAGCGGACTCGCCACCGGACTCTATTGGGGAGCCAACGCCGCGAGCGCCGACCCGGCCATGCGCGCGCGCGCCGAGCAGATCCTGCGCGCACAGATCCGTTGCGCGCAGCAACTCGGCATCGACGCGATCCTCGTCGTGCCCGGCGCGGTCGGGGTCGACTTCATTCCGGGCGCCGAGGTGGTGCCCTATGCCGACGCCTACGACCGCGCGCTCGATTTCGTCCGCCGGCTCGCGCCCGTGGCCGCAGCCGCGAACGTCTCGCTCTGCATTGAGAACGTCTGGAACAAGTTCCTCCTGAGCCCGCTCGAGTTCCGCAGCTTCATCGACACCGTCGGCAGTGCCGCGGTCGGCGCTTACTTCGACGCCGGCAACACCCTGCTCACCGGCTACCCGGAGCACTGGATTGACGTGCTCGGTCCCCGGATACGCCGGGTTCACTTCAAGGACTACCGCCGCGCGGTCGGTTCCGTCGACGGTTTCTGCGACCTGCTCTCCGGCGATGTCAACTGGCCCGCCGTCATGCGCGCGCTCCGCTCCATCCGTTACGACGGCTGGATCGCCGCCGAGATGATCCCGCCGGTGCCGTTCTACAAACACTGCCCCGAGATTCTCATTCACAACACCAGCCGCGCCCTCGACGCGATCTTCGCCCTCGGCCGCGATTGATGGCAGGGCGGCTGGTCTCCCAGCCACCGTTCGAGCCCCCATACTCACCATGAAAATCACCCGCCTACTCGCCGCCGCCCTCACCGTCGCCGCGTCACTCCCTCCGTTGCTGGCCGCAGAAGCGAAAACCGCCCCGGTCGTCCTCTCGATCTTCCAGGTCAACTCCGACAAGGACGAAGGTTACCGTTCAACCCAGACGATCTCGGGCTCCCGCACGCTCGCTGATCTGCGCGACACGCCAAACTCGATCTCCGTACTCAACCGCGAGCTGCTCGACGACCTCATCGCGGTGAAACTCTCCGACGCGATGTACTTCAGCGTCACGGGTGAGATCGACACCAACCGCGAGAACGCCAACGAGAGCTTCGTCTTCCGCGGCATCGTCGCCAATCTCCGGCTCCGCAACGGCGTCACCTGGTACGGCGGCACAACCGACGCCTACGCCATCGAACGCGTTGAACTGCTTCGCGGCCCGCACGCCTTCCTTTACGGCGAGGGCACGGCCGGCGGGCTGATCAACCAGCTGACCAAGCAGGCGTCATCGCGCGATTTCCAGAACGCCAATCTCATCTTCGGCTCGAACGAGCTGCGGCGCGTCGAACTCGACGTCAACCGCCGCCTCGCTCCGAACCTCGCGGTGCGCACCGCGCTCGTTTACTCGCACGAAGGCACCCAGCAGCATCACGCGGAGCGCGACCTGCGCGGGATCTACGTGACGGGCAACTGGCGTCCGTTCCGTCACACCCAGATCAACGCGGACATCGAGTATCGCCGCCAAGATGGCGTGATCGGCAGCAACATGCTCGCCGACGGTTTCAGCGTGACCGCCCGGACCGGTGCCACCACCGCCCTCACCGCCACCACCGGCGGCCGCACCTATATCCCCGCTTTGGGCCTCAGCTACGACACCGTCAATCGCCGCCGCTCGAACGGCACCACCATCGTGCTCGCCAACGAGCAGATCATGCCGCGGGAGTTCAACTTCCTCGGGCCCGATTCCGTGCAGGACAGCAAGGAACTCGCGTTCGGCTTTCACGTCGACCAGCGGGTCGGCGACGCCCTGAGCCTCCAGGCCAGCTACACGTATTTTGACATCGAGAAATCGACGACCGAGCGCGTCGGCAGCTCGGCGGGCTCCGTCTATCGCGACACCAACGCCACGCTGCCGAGCGGTGTCGTCAATCCGTACTTCAACGAGCTCTACACGGAGTACTACTCCCGGCGAAACAACAACAACCAGGCGGTCCACAACGCGCGCCTCACCGCCGTGTACGAACTCAAGCTGCCGTTCACGACCCAGAAGCTGGTCGGCAGCGCCGTGTATCACGACGCCGAGCCCGGTGATTTCCGCTTCACGGAGTTCGTCGATCCCGCGAGCGGCAATTTCAAGGGCACGCTCAGTTCCGCGCAGACGCTCGCGGCGTACACCGCGAACGTGAACACGGTTGCCCAAAATTTCTTCTACCGCCGCTTCTATTTGAAGGACGGCGACCGCGCGGCGCTGACCCGCGGCGGACCGGTGCCGGGCCAGTCGGTGATCCTGCGCGACATGCAGGCTGATAGCGCGACCGGACGTCTCTCCAGCCGGCTCTATCGCACGCCCGCCTACGGCATCGGTTCCGACGGCGCCTATTTCAACGGGCGCGTCCACACGCTGCTCGGCTGGCGCCGCAGTTCCTTCAACCAGGATCCGAGCCGCGACTTCTACAATCCGGTCACCGGCGGTACCTACAAGCTTGATACGCCGCTGAGCGTCGTGCGCACGCGGATCACCGAGGACTCGTACACCTACGGCGCCGTGGTCCATTTCGCGAAGTTCGTCGGCGCGTACTACAACTACGCCGAGAGCGTGTCGCTCTCGTCTGGCGTCGGCGGCGCCCAGCTCACGCCCGGCAAATTGCGCGGGCCGCTCATGGGTGACGGCCAGGAGTTCGGCCTGCGTTGGAGTTTCCTCGGCGGCCGGGTCGAGTCGAACTGGACGTACTTCATCACCAACGCGACGAAGAACGCCGCCAATCCCGCCATTCCGGCCAACGTGCGGCAAACGGAACTCGGCCCGATCTTCGGCGGCGACATCGACACCACGGGCACCGACATCCAGACCACCAAGTCCACCGGCCTGGAATTCGAGACCACCGCCAATCTCACCAAGGCCTGGCGACTGACGTGGAATTTCTCCAAGAACGATCTCGCGACCTCGGAACGGTATCCGCAATTGAAGGACTTCCAAGCCCGGGCGAAGGCCCGCAGTATTGCCACCCCCGATACCGACGCCTTTCTCGCGAGCGCGCCCGACGGCACGCCGCTGCCGGGTTTCACCAAGCTCCGCTCCAACCTCGTCACGATGTACCGTTTCGACCGCGGTCCGCTGAAGGATTTCTCGTTCGGCGGCAGCGTGCAGTTCCGCGACAAGTCCTACCAGGGCAACTTCGATCTCAACAACGACGGCGTCGCCGAGGAGCTCTGGACCAGCGGCTACACGCTCTGGAACGTCATGTTCGGCTACCGCACGAAGATCCGCAACCGCCGCGTCGACCTGAGCATCAACGTGAACAATCTCTTCGACAAAGATTACTTCCGCTCCTTCGCGCTGGCCACCGGTGCGTGGGGCGAGGGCCGATCGTTCCGTTTCGCGGCGCGCCTCGGGCTCTGAGCGTCGCGGCGCAGATGCGGACGATCAGCTCGTTAAATCTCATCGGCGGTGGCCAAGGGGATTGAGGGGGCTACACGGCTGTAACTGGACGGCGACCGCCCGCGGTCGCTTTAGAACAAATGCGACCGAGGGCGGTCGCGGTCCCGGGGGTACCCAGACTCCTTTGCACCGCTTTGAACCGCTTTCCGCTCCTTGCAGTCAACAATGAGCGCAGAACCAGGCTGGGGCGGACCCGGACGCGCGGTCACGCTCGATCCGCTTGCGTTCGTCTGGATGTGACGCAAGTGAACCCCTTACCCGCCATGAAAACCTCGTCCGTACCACCCCGTTTCCGTTTCGCCCGGTTCACACCGCTCGGCCTGCTGCTCCTCGCCGCCACTTCTGTCCATGCTCAGTTGGCTCCGGCAACCAGGGCCGGGCCTGATGCCGCGACCCTCGCCCGTTACGATACCAACCGAAACGGCAGACTCGACCCGGACGAACTCGCCGCGATGGAGGCCGCCCAAAAGGCAGTCGTGCCCGCTGTCAGCGAGGCGGCAGGAAGGCCCGCCAACGATGAGATTGTCGCCCTTTCACCGTTCGAGGTCGTCTCCGACAACAAGGGTTACTTTGCCTCGAACACGATGTCCGGCACGCGCCTGAACTCGAAAATCGAGGACCTCGGCCAGTCGATCACGGTGGTGACGAAGGAGCAGATGGCCGACTTCGCGATGCTCGATATCAACGACATCTTCGACCACATGGCCAGCACCGAGGGCACGGGTTCGTACTCGGCGTTCGAGGTCGATCGCACCGGCGCGGTGACCGACAACGTGAGCCTCGATCCGAACAACGCGAACCGCGTGCGCGGCATCGGCTCGGCCAACATCGCGTTCGGCAACATCGCGACCACGGGACGCGTGCCCGTCGATCCGCTGTGGATGGATTCGCTCGAACTGAGCCGCGGGCCCAACGCCAACATCTTCGGGCTCGGCAACTCTTCGGGCACGGTCAACCAGGTGCCGTCGACCGCCAACATGACCCGCAATTTCACCAAGGCGGAACTCCGCGGTGACAGCTACGACGGCTGGCGCGCCTCGTTCGACGTGAACCGCCTGCTGTTGAAGAACAAGCTGGCGGTCCGCGCCAGCTACGCGAACCAGCACACGGGTTTCGTCCGCAAGCCCTCGGGTGAAGATGCCCGCCGCCTCAGCCTGCAGGTGAAGGCCCGCCCGTTCCACACTACCACCGTCGCCCTCTCCTGGTTCGGCTACCGCAACGCGTCCCAGCGGCCCAACTTCACCACGCCGCGTGACTTCATCACCGGTTGGATCGCAGCCGGAAAGCCGGCTTGGAATCCCACGAACCGCCTCATCACGCTCAACGGTACGAGCTACGGCCAGGGTGCCGGCGGCACGTTGCAGGCCGGCTCGATCACGCCGATCACCACGCTCCCGACGTATTTTGCCGGCAATGACGCGCGGGCCGTGTTCCGCATCGGCGCCAACGGCGAGGCTCCTTACTATTCCGCACCGTCGAACAATACCAATGCGACGTCGCCGCTGCTCAACGTCGCGAGCACGATCCGTTTCGTGCAGACGGCCGCGGTGAACGCCTACGGCGCCAACCAGCCGCTCTTCGCCACGAGCGCGGCGCTGGCGGACAAGTCGCTCTACAATTGGGACAAGGTCAGCCTTTCGTCAGGCAAGCAATGGGACGACGTGAACACCTACGTCGCCCAGCTCGATCAGATCGTCCTCAACACCCAGCGGCACATGCTGGCGGCTCAGGTCACCTTCATGCGCGAGGACGCCAAGCGCATCGCCAACCTTCCCATGGGCGTCGCGAGCGTCAACGGCATCCAGGGCCAGCTCTACGCCGACCCGAACATCGTCAATCTCGACGGCTCGCCCAATCCCTATTACGGCCGGCCCTATCTGAAGAGCTCCGAACCCTTCTTGCGCGAACAGCCGCAGCTGTGGGACACCACCCGGGCCCAGCTCGCCTACCGCCTCAATCTCGCGAAGAACGAAGGCTGGACCAAGTGGCTCGGCACCCAGCAATTCCTCGGCTATTCCGAATACAAGGACCAGCAGCGGCGGACGTATTCCTATCGGCACACGCCCACGAACCTCAGCATCCCGTGGATCAAGGCGCAATACGACGCCGGCATACCGCTGGCCAGCCGCACGGCCACCAATACCCGCTACCAGATTGCGCCGGGCAACGTCGGCCGGATGTTTGAGCAATACTACGTCGGCAGCACGCCCGGGGCCGGGATTCAGTACGGCCCTAGCGCCTTCCCGGAAGGCGTCACGGTTCCCCTCGTCTGGGGTGATGCGGGCAACTGGCGGCGTGATTCGACCACCGTCGCCTACACGCCCAGCCCCGATGGCGGCGGTGCACTGGCCAACGAACAGCTCATCGTCAAAACCGTCGGCGGGGTGCTCCAGAGCACGTTCCTGAACGATCGTCTGGTGACCACGTTCGGCCTGCGTCAGGACAAGGTGTTTTCCCGCAACGCGCCCTTTGCCACGCTCACTCCGGATCTACTGGCCTACGATTACGCGGCGTCAGATCAATGGTTGAACACCTGGCGCCTTGCCCGCGGCAAAACCAAGACGGCCTCAGCCGTGGTACGCCCGTTCCGCGATTTGAAATTCCTCAACGCCCGGATCAATGGCAGCAGTGTCGTCGGCAAGTTCCTCGCCGAAGCCGCGAGCAGCCTGAGCCTCACCTACAACAAGTCGGACAACTTCATTCCGCTCGGGCCGGCGGTGGATCTCTTCCTCCGCCCGTTGCCCAACCAAACCGGCAAGAGCAAGGACCTCGGGTTCTGGATGACCATGCTCGATGGCCGGCTCTCCGTCCGCTACGCGCACTTCAAGACCGACCAGATCAACCTGCGTAACGGCGATATCAATACCATCGCCCAGCGCGTGCTCCGCGCGGACGGCCTGGTCGCAGCCGACGCCTGGAATCTCCAGGACCGCGCCACCGAGTGGGTCACCCAGCTCAATCCGTCATTTACCCCCGCCCAAATCACCGCGGAAGTCGCGCGGACGATGGGGTTGTCGCAGGTGCAGATTGACGGCTTGGCCGCCGCCAACGACGCCGGCGGGCTCGCCGCGACGCAGGACATTGTTTCCAAGGGACACGAGTTGGAAGTAAACCTCAACGTGTCGCGCGCCTGGACGGTCAGCGCGTCCGTCACCCAGACGGAGTCGATCAACCAGAACGCCGGCAGCGTCATCGAGGATTGGATCAACCTGCGCATGCCGGTCTGGACCAAGGTCGAGGATCCGCGCTTCACGCAGGCGTCGCCCGGCGGTGCGAATCTCCCGGTCGGCGCCACCGGCCACCTGCTCTGGCGCAATATTCTCGGCACGGCGTTCACCGCCAACGGCTACAACGCGACCAACTCGGCTGCGACCAACTACACCACGTTCGTCGAGGGACCGCTCGCCGTGTACCGCCAGCTGGAAGGCCGTCCGCGCCCGCAGATCCGGAAATACGCGGCCAAGTTCAACACCCGTTATCAGCTCTCCGGCATGACGGACAACCGGATCCTGAAGAACGTGAACGTGGGCGGATCCCTGCGCTGGACCGACAAGGGCGCGATCGGATTTTACGGGGTGCAATCGCTGCCCACCACGATCACCGCGCTCAATCCGAACCGCCCGATCTACTCGCCGGCCCAGTCGTACGTCGATCTGTTCGTGGGCTATAACACGAAGCTCTTCAGCGATCGGGTGCGCGCCCGATTCCAGCTCAACGTCAAAAACGTGCAGGAGAACGGCGGCGGCCTGCAGGCCACGCAGGCGTTTCCCGATGGGACACCGCTCGCCTACCGCATCGTCGATCCACGACAGTTTATCCTGTCGGCTTCGTTCGATCTGTAGCGGCTGATTTTCTTTCGGGACCGCGACCGCCCTCGGTCGCTGATCATCAAGCGACCGGGGGCGGTCGCGGTCCCAGGCTCCGGACAGGATCCCGCCTTGCACGACAACGACGTGATTCGTTCGCTGTCCCGTGTCGATGAAGCCACTGTCACGATCCCCCTCATCCCGCGAGGTGTCCACCACCGTCCGGGAGGCCGGTCGCTGGCCGATCAGTGGAGCGTTCGCGCTCATTCTCATGGCGACGCTCGTCGCCTACTTCCCCGCCCTGACGGGCGACTTCCTGTGGGACGATGCCGGCCATGTGACGCATCCCAGTCTGCAATCGTGGTCCGGACTCGGGCGTATCTGGTTCGAGGTCGGAGCGACGCAGCAGTATTATCCGCTCCTGCACACGGCCTTTTGGATCGAGCATCGCCTTTGGGGCGACGCCACGACCGGCTACCACCTCGTCAATGTGCTGTGGCACGCCACGTCGGCGTGCCTGCTCATCGCATTCCTGCGGCGACTCGCGATTCCCGGTGCGCTTCTGGCCGGACTCGTCTTTGCGTTGCATCCGGTGGCGGTCGAATCAGTCGCCTGGATCGCGGAGCAGAAGAACACGCTCTCGACGGTCTTTTATCTCACGGCCGCGCTCGCGTGGCTGCGCTTCGAGGACGATCGGCGACCCGGGCGCTACGCCGTGGCGAGCCTGTGGTTTCTCGCGGCGCTGCTGACCAAGACCGTGACCGCCACGCTGCCCGCCGCGCTGCTCGTGGTCGCGTGGTGGCGGCACGGCCGGATGTCGTGGCGCGGTGAGGTGCGTCCGCTGCTGCCGTGGTTCGGCGCCGGACTTGGCGCCGGTCTCGTGACCGCGCACCTCGAAGCCACGCAGATCGGCGCGAGTGGCGCCGACTTCGCCCTCGGCGGGATCGAGCGCGTGCTCCTCGCGGGCCGCGTCGTGTGGTTCTATCTCGGCAAACTGCTCTGGCCGGCGGACCTGACGTTCTTCTACCCACGCTGGACCATCGACGCGACGATCGCGTGGCAGTGGTTGTTTCCGATGGCGGCGCTGCTGCTGCTCGCCGCGCTCGTTTGGTGGCGACGGCGCGATCGCGCGCCGCTCGCCGCGGCGTTGCTATTCGGAGGCACGCTCTTTCCCGTGCTCGGTTTCGTGAACGTGTACCCGTTCGTGTTTTCGTATGTGGCGGATCACTTCCAGTATCTTGCGAGCATCGGCATGATCGCGTTTCTCACCGCGGGCGCGACGCGCGGGTTCGCGCGTCTCGCCTGGCCGCGCTGGAGCGGACCCGCGCTGGCCGCGGCCGTACTCATGATCCTCGGCACGCTCACGTGGCGGCAGAGCGGCCAGTATCGTGACGTGTTCGCACTGTATGAGAGCACGCTCGCGCGCAATCCGTCGAGTTGGGCGGCGCACCTCAATCTCGGCACGGCCTGGGACGATGCCGGAGAACCGGAAAAGGCGCTGCCGCACCTGCAGCAGGCGCTCGCGTTGAAGCCCGGCCGGCCCGAAACGCTCAACACGCTGGGCAACGTACTGAACCGCCTTGGACGCGCGAGCGAGGCATTGCCCCTGCTCGAGCAGGCAGTGCGGCTCCAGCCGCGTTTCGCCGCTGCACACAACACCCACGGCGCGGCGCTGATGACACTGGGGCGGGCCGACGACGGCATCGCAGCCTTCCGCCGCGCGCTCGATCTGAATCCGAAGCTGACGCCCGCGCGGGTGAATCTGGGCTGGGCGCTGGGCAATCAGGGGCGCGTTGCGGAAGCGGTGGCGCAATTTGAACAGGCGCACCGGCTGCAACCGGAACTGGCCGATGTGGAATTCAAGTGGGCGCTGATCCTTGCCCTGCACGACCGTGTGGCGGAGGCGTTGCCGCACTTCGAGCGGGCCGTCGCATTGCAACCGGACAATCCCGAAGCGCGGCACGCCCTCGGCCGGGCATTGCTGGCGTTCGGGCGGAATGCGGAGGCGGCGGCTCATTTTCAGGAGGCACTGCGGGTCGCGCCCCAGCACGCCGGTGCGCGCGCTGGCCTTGAGAGGCTCGGACGTCGGCATCCAAACGCCCCCTGATATTTCGAATCGTAATCGACGCTCTGGCGAACATTCAAAACCTGGAACAATTCACACCTTTCGCCCGCCACGTCGCCTCGAGCATTGACGCGTCGTTGCAACGCGCTTGAACGCTTCTTCGCCGCCACGCGTTTCCCTCCGTGCTTCCTGCGCTTCGCCTCCTTCTACTCCTGTGTGCACTCGCATCCGCTACACAGGGATGGTCTGCCGACCCTGATCGTGCGGCAAAATACCGGGCAGCGTTTGCCCTGCCCGCGGCTGATCTTGCGGCCATTTCACCCGATGGGAAGCGAGTGGCTGTTGTTTCGAGGTCGGTGCCGTCGGGAGCCCAGATCAGCATCATTGATCTCGCGACCGCTTCTGTCGCAGCAAACCTCGGTTCTGATTTCGACGCCGGGCTCAGCGTCTACCTGCCGCAACTCCGCTGGCTCGATTCCGAACGGCTGCTGGTGCATCTCGGCTTCAGCAATTTTGCCGTTCTAAATTCGGACGGGAAGCACTTCCGCTGGTTGCCCGTCGGCGGCAACAAGTTCGCCGCGACACCCAAGAGCGATTCTCTAGGCTTGGCGAGAATCGCCGCACTCCCACCCGCCGACCCGGATTTCGTCTATGTCGTCGGTTACGAGTCCTTCGCCCAAATCGGAGAGAAGCGCGAAGCGCGCATCGTCAAATTTCACCTCAAGACTTCGGATTTCGAGTCGGTGTGGCGCGAAAAGCTCGTCGGTCGTGTCATTGTCGATCAGCAGGGTCGAGCGCGTGTTTGGCATGAAATCCGAAAGGATGCGGAGCGTTTTTACCTGCGCGATCCAGGCGGAAAATCCGGTGCATGGGTGTCGCTGGACGCGGCGGCTGGACGCATGGGAGATCCTGAGTTTGCCCTCTCCGCGGAGAATTATTTTGCGCGGCATACGACCCCGCTGGCCTTTACGCGCGACACCGAAACGCTGCTCATCGCCTCAAATGTCGGTCGTGAAACAGTCGGCATCTACGGGTTCAATCCGGGCACAGGGCGGCGCACGGGCTTCGCCCTGGAGCACCCCGGCTTTGATTTGGCCGAGTTGCACAACTCGGCACTCTTCGACGACTCCGATCTGGTATTCGACCCGGTGAGCGGCCGACTCGCAGGGGTGCGTTACGATGGGGAGAGACGCACCGCGATCTGGGCTGACGAGGAACTTCGCGAAGTGCAGTTGAAGATCGAGGCGCTTGCACCGGCGCATGGGGTGCAGATCGAAAATTGGGACACCGCCCGGGAGAGTTTTCTGGTGCTGCTGTCAAACCGCGTGGATGCCGGGACGTATGGCATCTACACGGCTTCGACCAACAGACTTCGCACCTTTCTGACGCTACGACCGCCTCATCCGACGACACCTTCCGTGCACGTCACTCCTTGGAAGCTCACGCGAGCGGATGGCAGTATCCTGAGCGGGCACCTGACCATGCCACTGAAGCCGTCGAGTAAACCTATCCCGGTGATCGCGTACTTCCAGCCGCGGCCCTGGATGCGGATTCCTGCTGGTTACTCTCCGCATGTCGCGATGCTGGCAATGATGGGATATGCAGTGGTTGAGGTGAATCACCGCGGAATCGTCGGCCTCGGTGCAAGCCATTGGCTCGCCGGACGGCCGGCGCCGGACACGATTGCGGCCCGGGATATGTTCGAGGGCATCGATCACGTGGCCGGGCGCGCCGGGCTCGAGGTAACGCGGGTGGCAGTTGCAGGTGCGCGCTTCGGCGGACTGTTGGCGATCCGGGCGGCACAAATCGCACCGGAACGCGTAGCGTGTGTAGTGGCGATTGACCCCGAAACGGATCTCACGGCGTGGGAGGCGCCGCGGGATTTGAGCGCGGAGCAATCTGGACTTACGCACAGTGCGCAACGGACTTTCTTCGGACCGACGCGCGAGCTTCTCGGTCAACGATCCCCCATTAGTCACGTTAACCTACTCTCGCCACCCGTCATGCTCGCCGTGACGTCACCCACATACGCCGGACAATCGAAAGCTTTACGGGGCAAAATGAGCGCAGCGGGCCGCGCGCCAGAGTGGCTGGATACCGGTGGTCGTGGTGCCCGTTCCATGCACGAGGGCGGCGCTGGCGTCGCGATCGAAGATTTCCTGCACAAACACCTCGCAGTGCATAACCCATAGGAGCGCGCCTGCTTCAGCGCGCCACGCCTTGCGGCTCACTCCACCTCGTCCAGTCCCGCCCAAGCGCATCGTGACGCCGCAGCCGAAGTCTCTGGCTGCGAAGCCAAGAGATTGCCGGCCACGTTGGCTTTTTCCGTATCGATGTCTAAGTCCGTACGTCGACCTGTTTCGTCTCTCACATGCTGCGCCTTCCTCTCCCTCCCCTACTTATTCTCGTCGGTGTCGCACTCGCCTTTGGCTCGTCCGGTTGTCGCAAGCCGCCCGCTGCGACTCAAACCGCCCCCGCCAACGTGACCGTGGCCAAGCCGGTGATGAAACGCCTGGCCGAGTGGGATGAGTTCACCGGCCGGCTGAGCGCGGTTGCCTCGGTCGACGTCCGCGCCCGCGTCAGCGGCTACCTGCAGAGCACGCATTTCACGGAAGGCCGTGACGTGAAACAGGGCGACCTGCTGTTCGTGATCGATCCGCGCCGCTACGAGGCCGAACTGGCCCGGGCCACGGCCGAACTGAACAAGGCGAAGGCCTCGTTCGAACTGGCCACCGCCGAGGCCGCGCGTGCCGGGAAACTGCTGCTGACGCAGGCCATCTCCATCGAGGAGTCGGAAGTGAAGGCGAAGTCGCGGATCGGCACCGAAGCCTCCCTCGCCGCCGCGCAGGCGCAGGTAGATCAGGCCAAGCTTGATCTCGAATGGTGCCGCGTCACCGCCCCGATCTCCGGCCGCATCGGCCGGAAGGTGGTGACCGAAGGCAACCTCATCACTGGCGGTCCCAGCGGCGCCACCGTGCTGACCACGATCGTGCAGCTCGATCCGATCTACTGTTACTTCGACGTCGACGAGCGTTCCGCGCTGAAATACCGCGAGCTCGCCCGCACGGGCAAACGCGAGAGCGCGCTCTACCAGTCCATCCGCGCGCAAATGGGTCTGGCCAACCAGGAAGGCTTTCCGCACGAGGGCACGATTGATTTCGTCGACAACGAGATCAGCGCGACCACGGGTTCGATCAAATCGCGCGGGATCTTTTCCAATCCCGGGCGGCTGATGTCGCCGGGATTTTTCGCGCGCATCCGGATTCCCGGCAGCGGCGACTACGACGCTGCCCTGATCCGCGACACCGCAGTCGGCAGCGATCAAGGCCGCGCTTTCGTCTACGTGATCGGCGCTGACGGCAAAGCCACGCAGCGCACGATCGCAGTCGGGCCAATGGAGCAGGGCCTCCGCATCGTGCGCGAAGGCCTCGGGGCCGACGATCGCGTCGTGATCAACGGCTTGATGGCCGTGCGCGCCGGCGCCGTGGTCAACGTCGAGGAAACCACGATGCAGCCCGCCGTGAAGACCGCCGCGGCCACTCCGAGCCGATGAATCTTCCGCGCTATTTCGTCGACCGTCCGGTCTTCGCCACGGTCACCTCCATCGTCATCACCCTGATGGGTGCGCTGGCGTATTTCCAATTGCCGGTCTCGCAGTATCCCGAGGTCGTCCCGCCCACGGTGATCGTGTCGGCGTCGTATCCGGGCGCCAACGCCCAGACCGTGTCCGACACCCTCGCCGCTCCGCTCGAGCAGGAAATCAACGGCGTGGAAAACATGCTCTACATGTCGTCGTCGGGCACGAGCGACGGACGGCTGCAGCTGGTCGTGACCTTCAAGCTCGGCACGAATCTCGACGACGCCCAGGTGCAGGTGCAGAACCGCGTCAACGCGGCGCTGCCGCGCCTGCCCGAAGACGTGCGTCGTCTCGGCGTGACGGCCAAGAAGCAGTCACCCGACCTGACGCTCGCGGTCCAGTTTTTCTCTCCGGACGGTTCGCGCGACACGTTTTACCTCGCGAATTACGTCGCGCTGCAGGTGCAGAACCGCATCGCCCGTCTGTCTGGCGTGGCCGACGCCAACACGCTCGGCGGCCAGGAGTTCACCATGCGCATCTGGCTTGATCCGGACAAGCTGGCGGCGCGCGAACTGGTTCCCGGCGACGTCGTGCGCGCGATTCGCGAACAGAACGTCCAGGTCGCGGCCGGCAGTCTCGGCCAGGAGCCGGCTCCCACGGGCACGGGCTTTCAATACACGTTGACCGCCCAGGGCCGGCTTACGCGCCCGGAAGACTTCAGCACGATCGTGCTGCGGACCGGCGCGAACGGCGACGTCATCCGCGTGCGGGACGTGGCGCGCGTGGAACTCGGCGCGCGCGACTACTCCGTGAAGAGCTACATGGATGGAAAGAACGCCGTCTCGCTCCGCGTTTTCCAGCTGCCCGGCACCAACGCGCTCGAAACGGCGGACGCCGTCTACGCGGAGATGGTGCGACTGAAGGAACGTTTCCCCGCCGGCGTCGACTACCGGATCAACTATGACCCGACGCGTTTCGTGCGCCAGAGCTTCGAGTCGGTGCTCCACACGCTGCTCGAGGCCGTGGGCCTGGTCGTGCTCGTCGTCATTCTGTTTCTGCAAACGTGGCGCGCGTCGATCATCCCGCTCATCGCGGTGCCCGTCTCGCTCATCGGCACGCTCGCCGTCATGAAGCTGCTGGGCTCATCGTTGAACAACCTGTCGCTCTTCGGGCTCGTCCTCGCGATCGGCATCGTGGTCGACGACGCGATTGTGGTGGTCGAAAACGTGGAACGCTACCTGCGGCTCGGATTCAACCGCCGGGAAGCGACGCTCCGCGCGATGCAGGAAGTGTCGGGAGCGCTCGTCGCCATCGCGCTGGTGCTCTGCGCGGTGTTCGTGCCGGTCGCGTTCCTCAGCGGCATCACGGGGCAATTCTACCGCCAGTTCGCGCTCACCATTGCGACCGCGACGGTGATCTCCGCTTTCAACGCGCTGACCCTTTCGCCGGCGCTCTCCGCCCTGCTCCTGCGCGAGCACCAGCCGGACATCGTCCACGAACGTGCGCCCCTGCGGTTGATCCATGGTTTCTTCGCCCGCTTCAACGTCCTCTTCGACTGGCTGGGCAACCGCTACTCGCTCCTGGTCCGGGCGCTGGTCCGGCATGTCGGCGTCGGGCTGTTCGGCTACGTGCTTCTCCTCGCTCTGACGGTCTTCGCCTTCGTGCGCGTGCCGACCGGCTTCATTCCCACGCAGGACATGGGTTATTTTCTCGTCGTGGTGCAGCTGCCGGACGGCGCGTCGTTTTCGCGCACCGACGCCGTGGTGAAGCGCGTCGACGAGATCGCGCGGGCCGAGCCCGGCGTCGCGCACACGTTTGCGATCAGCGGCTACTCTTCCGTGCTGCAGGCAAACCAGTCCAACGTGGCGGCGGCCTTCGTGATTCCCGAGGACTTCTCGAAACGCAAGGGACTCACGGCCCAGGCCATGATGGCATCGCTGCGGCAGAAGTTCTCCGTCATTCAGGAAGCGCGCGTCCTGGTGTTGCCGCCGCCGCCGTTGCGAGGCCTCGGCAACTCGGGCGGTTTCAAAATCCAGGTCCAGGACCTTGACGGGGCCGGCATGGCGGCGCTCGACGCGGCCACGCGCGCGCTGATGGATGGCTTGGCGAAGGAGCCCGGGTTCACCTCGCTCATCACGGGCTTTCGCTCGAACACGCCACAATACTTCGTCGATATTGACCGCGCCGCGGCGAAGAATCTCGGCGTCTCGCTCACGGAGCTGAACGAAACGCTGCAGGTCTCGCTGGGGTCGGTCTACGTGAACGACTTCAACCTCTTCGGCCGGACGTATCAGGTGTTCGCGATGGCGGAGCCCGCCTTCCGCGACGCCCCGGAGGACGTGGCCCGCCTCCAGATGCGCAATCGCGACGGCAAGATGGTTCCGCTCGGCTCCCTCGTATCCGTGCGCCGGATAGGCGGCGCGGACCGCGTGCAGCGGTACAACATGTTCACGAGCGCAGATGTCACCGGCAACACGCAGCCGGGCATCTCCTCCAGCGACATGATCGCCACCGTCGAGCGCGTCGCGAAACGGGAACTGCCCGGCGGCTTCGACTTCGAATGGACCGATCTCACCTACCAGCAAATCCTCGCCGGCAACTCGATCGTGTACGTCTTTCCGTTGTGCGTGCTCTTCGTCTTCCTTGTGCTCGCGGCGCAGTATGAGAGCTGGGGCCTGCCGCTCGCGGTGATCCTGATCGTGCCCATGTGCCTGCTGAGCGCGTTGAGCGGCGTGTATTTCGCCGGGCAGGACAACAACATCTTCACCCAGGTCGGACTCGTCGTGCTTGTCGGACTCGCGAGCAAGAACGCGATCCTGATCGTGGAATTCGCCAAGCAACTCGAGGACGACGGCCGGCCGATCGTGGAGGCCGCGGTCGAGGCGTCGCGCCTGCGGTTGCGCCCGATCCTGATGACGTCGTTTGCATTCATCTTCGGCGTGCTGCCCCTCGCGCTCGCGACCGGTGCGGGCGCGGAAATGCGGCGCGCCCTCGGGACCGCGGTCTTCTGGGGCATGCTTGGGGTGACACTCTTCGGACTGCTGCTGACGCCGGTGTTTTATGTCGCGATCCGACGCATCGCGCAGCGACGGCAGGATCGGCGCGAGCGGGCTGCGCTCACCGCGAAGGCTCAGGCCGTCACGACTCACTCCTGACCACGCGGATTGACCGACGAAGGTTTGAATTGGTTTGAGGCGGACCGCGACCGCCCTCGGTCGCTTCCCGATTGCGACCGGGGGCGGTCGCGGTCCCAGGCGGCTTCGGTCAGGCGCGGCGGCGGACGAGGGATTATCACCTGACCCGGCCGCCCCTGCACGCGGGTAGCCAGTTCTGGCTAGCGCACCGTTCGGCGGCCGGGCACGCTGCGGAGCATGCCCCTACCCCGTCCCCTCGGTCTGGCCGCCGCATTGGTGGCGTTGTTTTTCGCTATATCGTTCGCCGCGGCCCAGCCGACGGCCACCGGCACCATCGAAGGCCGCGTCTTCAATCCCACCAACAGCGAGTTCATCGAGCGGGCCCGCGTGACCGTCGAGGGCACCACCCTCGAGGCCTTTACCGATTCCAGCGGAGCCTACCGACTAACCAACGTCCCGGCCGGAACCGCCCGCGTAAAGATCTTCTACACCGGCCTCGAAGGGCAGACGGTCGCGGTGCCCGTCACCGCCGGCGCCATCGCACAGCGTGACTTCGAACTTGCGGCGCGGGGCCGCGGGCCCACCGCCCCTGGTGCGGTCGTGAAACTCGACTCCTTCGTCGTCGCGACCACCAAGGAGATGGACGCGGCCGCGATCGCGATCAACGAGCAGCGCTTCGCGGCCAACATCGTCAACGTCGTCTCGGCCGATGAATTCGGCGCCGTCGTCGAGGGCAACGCGGGGGATTTCCTGAAATTTCTTCCCGGTATCACCGTGGACACCGGCGGCGGCGACATGCGCACGATCTCGATGAACGGCGTGCCCGCCAACAACGTGCCGATCACGGTCGGAGGCTTCAGCCTGGCCAGTGCCGCCTCGTCCGGCACCTCGCGCCAGATCGAACTCGAGCAGACCTCGGTGAACAACGTCGCGCGCTTTGAAGTGCATCACTCGCCCACGCCGGAATCGCCGGGCTCGGCCCTCGCCGGCTCGATCAACATGGTACCGCGGAGCGCGTTCGAGCGTTCGCGGCCGGTGCTCACTTCGAGCGTGTTCCTGATGATGAAGGACAATTACAAGGATTGGAACAAAACGCCCGGCCCGCGGGTGACGCCCACGCGGAAGATAAAACCGGGCTTCGACTTCTCGTGGGTCGTGCCGGTGAACAAGCGCTTCGGCTTCACCGTCTCGGGCGCCCACAGCAATCAATACACGAGCGAGGACTACTCGCAGAACAACTGGCGCGGGGTCGGCGCGACGACCAACGGCCTCACCGCCGCCGGCACCGGGACGCCGCCGGCGAGCCAGTTTCCCGACACTACCGTCGACCGCCCCTACCTCACCGACTACGCCGTGCAGGACGCGAACAAGTTCAGCAAGCGCACGTCCTTCGGGCTCACCGCCGACTACCGGCTCGCGCGCAACGACCGGCTTTCGTTTTCGTTTCAGTGGGCGTTTTTCGACGCCGAACTCAGCAATCGCATGCTGACCTTCGTCGTGAATCGCGTGGCGCCGGGCGACTTCGACCCGACCTTCACGCATGGCCAGCCGGGCGCGGGCACGATCCGACTCAACAACAGCGGCATGCGGCAGAAGTCCGGCACGACGTACACCCCCACGATCACCTACCGTCACGACGGACCGATCTGGAAGGCCGAAGCCGGCTTCGGCAATTCGCATGCGAGCAACCACTATCGCGACGACTATCGCGGGTTCTTCAACAACTCCGTCGCGACCCGCACGGGCGTCACCGTCAGCTTCGACGACATCTTCTATCTGCGGCCGAACCGTATCACCGTCACGGATGCGTCCGGCCGGCCGGTCGATCCGTACAATCTCGCGAACTACTCCCTGACCTCCGCGAGCCTGGGCTACCAGGAGTCGATGGATTTGCAGCGCACCGCGTTCGCCAATCTGCGCCGCGACCTCGATGTGCGCGGCGTCCCGCTGGCGCTGAAAGGCGGCCTCGAGATGAAACAATCCGTCCGCGACATCCGCAAATACTCGCCGTCCTGGAATTTCGCCGGCGCAGATGGACGCACGAGTTCCACGCCGATCGGCAACGACGACAGCGCAGCCGTCGTCCTCGACAGCACCTTTTCCCAGCGCGTCGCCCCCTATGGCTTCGGGAGGATTCAATGGGTCCAACAGGAAGCCCTCTACGATCTCTTCAAGGCGCACCCGGAATATTTCCAGGGCAACGCCAACAACGCCTACCGCTCGCTGATTGATCAGTCGAAGTACCTGGAGGAAATCATCTCGTCGGCCTACCTGCGCGCCGATGTCGCGTTCTTCGAGCGACGACTCAAGTTCGTCGGCGGAGTGCGGGCGGAGCAGACCAACGTCAGGGCGCAGGGCCCGTTCACGGATCCCACGCTGAACTTTCAACGCGACGCGAGCGGCCGGGTGATCGACGGCAATCCCAACCTGGCCGGCGTCCAGACTGTACCCATCGTTCCGACGGCGGACGCGCTGGGCGTCTCGCGTCTCACCTACCTCGACCGCGGCTTCTCGGCGAAGAAGGAATACCTCCGCTGGTTCCCGAACATCAACGCGAGCTACAACGTGCGCGAGAATCTCATTGCGCGGGTTTCGTGGTATACGTCCATCGGCCGGCCCGACACCAATCAATACACGGGTGGCGTCACCCTGCCCAACACCGAGGCGCTCCCTGCGACCAACAACCGCATCCAGGTCAGCAATGTCGCGATCAAACCGTGGAGCGCGAACACGACTAAGGTGCGGCTCGAATACTATTTCCAGCGGGTGGGTGCCTTTTCCATCGGGGCCTTTCGACGCGATTTCGAAAACTTCTTCGGCACGACCGCGTTCACGCCCACGGCGGAATTCCTTGAACTCTACAATCTCGATCCGGACGAGTATGGCGCCTACGACGTGCAGACGAGTTACAACCTCACCTCGCGGGTGCGCATGACCGGCGTCGAAGCGGATTATCGGCAGGCCCTGACATTTCTCCCCCCGTGGGCGCGCGGCGTACAGGTCTTCGCCAATGTGAGTGCGCAACGCGCCACCGGCGACGCGGCGAGCAATTTCCAGGGATTCGTGCCGCGGAGCGGGAGTTGGGGCATCAGCCTCTCGCGCCAGACGTTCAACCTGAAGGCGAACTGGAATTATCGGAGTCCGGCGCGACTGGGTGCGATCACCGGCCGCGGCATCGAAGCCGGCACTTACGAATGGCGGGCGAAGAAGTTGCTCCTGGATCTCTACGGCGACTACGCGGTCACGAAGCGCATCAGCCTTTTCGCCAGCCTCCGCAACGTCGGCAGCACCCCTGAGGACGTGAAGCGTTTCGGCCCGAACACGCCCGCGAGCGCGCGTTTCCGCCAGCGGCAGGACTACGGCTCGGCGTGGATCTTTGGGGCCAAGGGGACGTTTTAAGCCGGGCCGGCCAGACTCGATCCCACGAGTGGGCGCAGGACCGAGGACATAAGGCGCGAACGGATGATGCGAAGGTTCAGGTTCATGGTGAAGGCCCTGATCGACTCCGGGTCATTTCACCGCTTCCGCACCCTCAGCCGTTCCGCTCCACCAACGCTCCGCGTTGAAGTCGGGATTCTTCGTGGGAAACTTCGCCCCGACGGTTTTCAACCAGGTGTCGAGGGCGGCACGGAGTTCCCGGGCGTGCGCCGGCTGCGCGGCGGCCAGATCGCGGGTTTCGCTCACGTCGTCGCGCAGGTGGTAGAGCTCGGTGCGCGGGCCGATCACGAGTTTGCCATAAGGCGTGTCGTCGGGCGTGAGCCCCCGGGTGTCCAGGTAGTCGCCGAACCAGTGGATGAGTTTCCAATCGCCCTGGCGAACCACGGCGCACGGAGAGCGTCCATAGGGCACCGTATACGTCGGCATGTGCCAGTAGAGGGCGGCGCGCTGCAACGGTCCGCTCTGCCGCAGGAGTGGGAGGAGGCTTTCGCCGTCAAGCACGTGGCCGGGGGGAGGCTTCGTACCCGCAATTGCGGCGAAGGTGGGATAGAAATCGACGAAGTGCACCGGCACCGCGCACTCGCTGCCGGGCTTCACGGTGCCAGGCCAACGCACGAGCAGCGGCACGCGGATGCCGCCTTCGTACGGCGATCCCTTGCCTTCGCGCAGGACGCCGTTGTCGGACACCCGCGACAGGCCGCCGTTGTCGCCGGCGAAGATGACGAGGGTGCGCTCGCCGAGGTTAAGTTCGTCGATCCGGCGCAGGAGCCGCCCGACCTCGTTGTCCATGTGCTCGAGCATGGCGAGGTAGTTGGCGGTGGGCCGCTCGGAGAATTTACCGCCCGGGGTGGAGCTGCGCTTGAAGCCGCGCGCGACGTGCTTTTCGACCAGCGCCTTCGGCGCGGCGAATGGAGCGTGCGGCGTGAGGTGCGCCGCATAAGCGAACCAGGGTTGGGCGCGGTTGGCTTCGATGAACCCGATGATGTCATTCGTGATCGCGGCGACGGTCTTGTCCTCGCGATCCACTGCCGGATTGGCGGCACCGGCGAAATCGAAGCCGTAACGATCAAAATATTTTCCCTCTTCGCGCTTCCTGAGCTGCGCGACGAACGCGTTGTTCGCGATGTGCCACTTGCCGCTCAATCCGGTGGTGTAGCCGGCACTCCGCAGCGTGCGGGCCAAGTTCGCGACGTCGGATGACAATGTAAGATCGGTCACTGGCGGACGCAGGTAGGCCAGCGGCGGCTCTTTCTCGGCGATGACTTTGAAGAGACCCGTGCGACCGCCGTATTGCCCGGAAAGGAATGCGGCCCGCGTCGGCGAGCACTGGGCGTCGGCATACGCCTGCGTGAAACGCATGCCCTGCGACGCCAACCGGTCAAGATGCGGCGTTGCGACGTCCTTGTTGCCGTAGCAACTCAGTCCGGACCAGCCGAGGTCGTCGGCGAGGATGAAGAGGATATTGGGTCGCGTCGCCACCGGCGCCGCGGCACCCGCCGCCATGGCATTCGCGCCCAGCGCAAGCGCAAGGACAAGGGCGAGGCGGCGAGCAAAGGAAATGGTATTCAGGACAGCAGCACGAGGCATGGGAAAAACGCGGGCAGGGTTGCTCACGGCGGGGTTGCCCAGCGCGTGTGGGCAAATCGAAGAACGATGGCGAGCGGATTTTCGTCGCGGAGAAAGCTGCTGCACCACCGCTTCCGTCGAGAGCGGCGCGCATGGCCGGTCGGAAGGCGGCATCGTCCTCGTTTGACATTGAGCCATGCATCGCGCCGCGTGAACATTCGCTCCGTTGAACCTGCGCCGCCCATGACCGCCACCGGAAATTCACTCCGCGCCCTGATGGCCGTGGTCCTGCTGGGAGTGGCGATGCTTCCGACCGCCACCTGCCGCGACGCCCCGGCGAACGACGCGGAGCTCGCGGCGCGGCAGACCGAGGTGAAGAAGGCGTTTCGCGAACAGGTGACGCCGTTCGTGAAGAGCTATTGCATCAGCTGTCACAGCAACCGGAAGTCCAAGGCGGGCGTGAACTTCGAGTCGGCGCTCAAATACCCGGGCGACGCCGGCTTCGCGAAACACTGGAAGCAGGCCGTCACCAATGTGAAGGTCCACGACATGCCGCCGGAAGATGCGGATCGCCAGCCGACGGACGAGGAGCGTGGCCGGTTTGCGGAGTGGATCGCGCAGCTCAAATACCTGAGCCCGCCGGATCCCGGACGGTTCACGCTGCGGCGCCTCAACCGGATGGAATACGGCAACACCCTGCATGATCTTCTGGGCGTGGATCCCGCCGTGAGCCGGGAACTGCCGGAGGAAGTCCTCGGTGAGGGTTTTCTGAATACGTTCTCGCCGCTCCAGTCGGAACAGTATCTTCGCATCGCCAACACCGTGCTGGAACGCGTGCTCGCCCCCGAGGGCGCGCCGCCGGCGCCGGTGCAGCAGCGCCTTTTCGGCGAACCACCCGCCCCCGGCAGTGACGCCCGCGCTTCCGCCCGCACCGTGGCCCGCTCCCTCGCCCGCGCCGCCTATCGCCGTCCACCCTCGGAGACGGAACTGGACGTGCTGGTGGCCGTTTTCGATCTCGGGCGCGAAAACCATCTCTCCCACGCGGCGGCGCTCGGCTTGATGCTCAAGTCGATCCTCGTTTCGCCGCAGTTTCTCTACATCACACCGGCCGGCGAGCCCGCACCGGGGAGCAGGATTGTGCCGGTCGACGACCATCAGCTCGCGTCGCGACTGTCATATCTGGTCTGGGCGACGATGCCCGATGCGGAGTTATCGGCCCTCGCCGACCACGGAACCCTGCACGAGCCGGCGACGCTGCAGGCGCAGGTGAAACGGCTGCTGCTGGATGCGCGATCGCGCGCGCTGTTCGATGGCTTCGGTGCGCAGTGGCTGGGCCTCGGGGAAATCGAGGGGAAGACGTTCGATGCCGCGAAATTTCCGCTGATGACCCCGGCGATGCGCACGGCGATGTATGACGAAGCGCGGCTGTTTTTCGACAGCATCGTGCGCGACAACCGAAGCGTCGTCAGTTTCGTGGACAGCGATTACACGTTTCTCAACGCCACGCTCGCCCCGCTCTATGGCTTGGAGAAAACCGTCACCGGTTCAGCGATGCGCCGCGTTGCGCTCACGGACGCCAACCGGGGCGGCATCCTCGGCATGCCCGGCATCCTGGCGACAACCTCGTTTCCCACCCGCACGAGTCCCGTGAAACGGGGCGTGTGGGTGCTCGAGCAGGTGCTCGGCGAACACGTGCCGCCCCCGCCTCCGAACGTCCCCGCGCTCGAGGACCGGGACGGGGCCAAGATGGCCACGCTCACCCTGCGTCAGCGCACCGAGTTGCACCGCACGGATGCCGTGTGCGCCAGTTGTCACCGCGTACTCGATCCGATCGGTTTCGGATTGGAGAATTTCGATGCCATCGGACGCTGGCGCGACACCGACGATTCGGGCGGCGTGATCGACGCCACGGGCGAGCTCCCCGGAGGCAAGCGTTTCTCCGCCCCGAAGGAATTGAAGCTGCTGATTGCCGCGCGGCAGGTCGACGTCGCGCGCAACCTGACGGAGAAACTCCTGGCCTACGCCCTGTGCCGCCAGCTCGAGGGCTACGATGAAATTGTGGTGGACCGGCTGATGGAAACCATCGCCAAGGACGGCTACCGCATGCAGACTTTGATCACCGCGATCGTGACAAGTTATCCCTTCACCCAGCGTCGCATTCAATAGCCAGCACCCACCGCCATGAGCAGCCCCCACCTCATCAGTCGCCGCGCTTGTCTGAAAGGAATCGGCGTCGCCCTCTCCCTCCCGCTCTTTGATTCGATGGGCTGGGCCGAGCCGGAAAAGAAAAAGGCGGCCAAGCCACCCGTGCGCCTCGGGTTCATGTACATGCCGCACGGCGTGATCATGGATCAGTTCTGGCCGGCCAGTCCGGAAACATTCCTGACCGCGCCACCGCCGGCGCTGGCGTCGCTGGGACCCGTGCTCGGCCAATGCTTGTTGATGAAGGGAATCTCCGGCGTCCCGATCTCCCCGTTCAACGGTGCGCCGCACGCCCTCGAATTGTCGACGTGGCTCACGGCCCGGCTGCCCGATGCCGACCGCCGCAGCCAGATCAACATTGCGATCTCCGCCGACCAGATTGCCGCGAACTACGTGGGCCATCTCACCTCGCTGCCCTCGCTGGAGCTGGCGACGATGCCGCAGACGCATAAGGAAAACCAGGAGGGCCTGAACGAAGGCTATTATTCGCACTGCAGCTACCGCTCCGCGACGCAGGCCGTCCCCGCCGAAACCAATCCGCGCAGCGTGCTCAAGCGGCTCTTCGGCATGCGCGATCAGACCGGCGGCGTGGGTTCGTCCGGTCAGACGACGCAGGCCAGCGCACTCGACCGGAAGATGCTGGACCTCGTGCTCGGCGGCGCGAAAGACCTTCGGCGCACGCTGCCCCGCGACGATCAGCACAAGCTGGATGAATATCTCGACAGCGTGCGGTCGGTGGAGCGTCGCATCGCCGCGATTGAATCCCGACAAAAGGAAGCGGCGTTGGAGAAGGCGGGCGTCAGCACGAGCAAGCGCCACGCGCCGGATTCACCGCCCATCGAAATCAAGATTCCGCTCGGCGACAAACGCAGCGAGTACATGCAGGTGATGTGTGACCTCAACGTGCTGGCGTTCCAGACCGACACCACGCGCGTCAGCACGTACATTGGCTCCACGCCGAACGGTGTCTCGTATCCGGAACTTGGGTTCAGCGACACCCACCACTCCAACACCCATCACAACCACGAGGCGGAGAAGGTGAGGAAGGTCGCCGCCATCACGGCGTTCAACATCGAGCAATTTGGCTACATGATTAAGCGCATGCAGGGCATCCGCGAAGGCGACGGCACGCTTTTGGACAACTGCATCATGATGTGGGGCTCCGGCCTGGAGGACGGCAACAAGCACCAGCGGGAAAACCTGCCGTTCATCGTCGCCGGCCGCGGCGGCGGCACCCTCAACACCGGTCGCTTCCTGACCCATGTCCGCGGCAACCAGGGCGATTTGCTCACCACGCTGCTTGGCTGCGCCGGTGTCCCGCTTGATCGCCCCGTCGGCATTGCCACGAAGGAAATCTCCGCGATGCGGGCGACGGGCTAACACCATTCGCCCTTTGCCTTTGGACTTTGGCCGTGGCTACGAGCGCCAGCGAGTGGCCCTTCGGCCACTCGCTGGCGCTCGTAGCCACGATCAATCCAGAAGTCCGAAAGCAAGGAGCGATTGGTATAAAGCTCGTTTTCGAACGAAGGCGCGGGCGCGCCGTCGAGGCAGCTCGCCAACAACCTTGGCGTTTTCAGCCTCTAGGAACCTGCTTGCCGGCACCTCGCTAGCGACCCGACTTGGGCCGCGACTGCAGTTGCAGCGCGCGGTCCAGATCGTCCATGGCGCCGAAGCGATCGCCGCTGGCGCGCTTCGCTTCGCCGCGATTCTGATACGCGAGCGCGAATTCCGGATTCAGCTCGATGGCCCGGGAATAGTCGGCCATCGCCCCGGGCAGATCGCCGGCGCGCTGGCGCGCAAAACCCCGGGCGTTATGGAATGAGGCGTTTCCCGGCTGCAATGCAATCGCCTGGGTCGCGTCCGCGATCGCTCCGGACAGATCCTTCTTTTCATCCTGCCGGAATTTCGAGCGGTTGAAAAAATTCTGCGCATCTCCAGGCGCGACCTCGATTGCACGATCGAAATCGGCCTCGGCCCCGGCTCGATCGCCGAGCTTCAAACGGGCGATGGCGCGATTGCGCAACGCCAGTGTCGCCTTCGGATTCAAGGCGAGCGCACGGTCGGCGTCGTCCCGCGCCGCGGAATACCTGCCCAACGCGACCCGGGCACCGGCGCGGTTCCAGTAGCCCTCCGCTTCGTTCGGGAGGAGCGCAATGACCCGGCCATGGTCGTCCGCCGCGCCCGCAAAATCGCCCAGCTCAAAACGGCACTGCCCGCGCGCCGTGTAGGCGGCGGCGAGCGCAGGATCCAAGGTGATCGCCCGGGACGCATCCTCGAGCGCGCCTTTCAGATCCCCCTGAGCCGTCCGGATGGCCGCCCGCCGCGCGAAAGGCCAGGGAGCCCGTGGATTCAGGATGATCGCCTGCTCGACGTTTGCGAGCGCACCCACCAAGTCACCCGCGCCCATCCTGGCCGCGGCCCTGACGTCGAGCTCGTTCGCCAACTCGGGCTTGGGCTCGGCAGCCGGCAGTGACGTCGCCGCCCATGCGACGATCATCGCGACGGTCGCACGCAGGTGGATCAGGGCGACTCCGCGCCACCGGAGGGCATCTCGCCTCATACCAGCCGAAGCCTGGATCCGAAGTGAACGTGCGTAGGGGAAACGTCTCACGGCAGAGCGGAAAGGTGAGCGATCCCGACCTCGGGGGCGAACTGAAAAAGGATCGCGGTCTGCCTGTTACACGTAAGAGGCAGCCCCCCCTGCTCCCGTCGCCGCTTCCCGCCATTTCCTCCAACGCCGTAGTTCAAAGCGCGACCGTCTTCGCGATGGTCGCACATCTCGGCGTCTTGCTGGGAATCTGGCTTTCGTCCGGCGGCAAGCCGCGTTGCGGGCGCACTCGTAATTGCGTTCGACCGCACGTTCTGGGTTCATGCGCCCACAATGAAACGTGCCTCCTTCCGCACTGTGGCCGCGGCGATGCTCGCCTTGCTGCACGTCCTGAGCCCTGCAGCGCCTGATCAGCGTGTCCTGTCACTCGCCGAGCGCGAAAAGGCGCCGATGCTCAAGACCCTGGAACAGGTCGTCGGCCTCGAATCAGGAAGCCGCGACGTTGAAGGGCTGGCGCGAGCGGCCGAGCAGATCGCAGCCCGGCTCACGGAACTCGGCGGGCGCGTGGAACAGATTCCGGCTGGCCGTGAACTGTACCGCATGGCGGATACGCCGGAAAAAATCGGCGCGTCCGTCCGGGCCACCTTCAGCGGCACCGGCACCCGCTCGATTCTGCTGCTCGCGCATATGGACACGGTCTACCCGCGCGGCACCCTCGCGCGGCAGCCTTTCCGCATCGACGGCGATCGCGTCTACGGCGTCGGCATCGCCGATGACAAACATGGGGTCGCGCTCATCCTCCACGTGGTATCGCTGCTGAAGCAGCTCGAGTTTCGGAGCTACCGGACCCTGACCGTTCTGATCAATGGCGACGAAGAACTCAGCTCCCCAGGGTCGCGGCAATTGATCACGCAGCTGGGAGCCGAGCACGACGCCGTGCTGTCGTTCGAATCGGTGCTGACCACTTCCGATAGCATCACGCTTGCCACGAGCGGCATCGCGTCCGTCAACCTGCGCGTCCAAGGCCGCGGGTCCCACGCCGGCGTGGCACCGGAACGCGGCGTGAATGCACTGTACGAACTCGCGCACCAGATTCTCCAGACGCGCGACTTGTCCGAAGCGGATCGGGGCTTGAAGATGAACTGGACGACCGCCCAAGCCGGCGTAACGCGGAACATGATACCGCCGGAGGCAACCGCCAGCGCGGATGTGCGGGTGCTGCGCGTCGAGGACTATGACCGGCTCGAAGCCAAACTCCGGGAGCGAATCAAGCACAAGCTCCTGCCCGAAGCGGTGGTGAACCTGGACTTCGAACGCCGGCGCCCGCCACTCGAGGCGACGACCGCCTCCCGTCGGCTGGCCGCGCATGCGCAAACCATCTACCGTGAAATCGGACGCGAGCTCGCAGTGCAGGACAAGCCCGAGGGCGGCGGCACGGACGCTGCATTCGCGGCGCTGCAGGCGCGCGGACCGGTCATCGAGAGCCTCGGACTCCATGGCTTCGGCTTCCACTCGACCAACGACGAGTACGTGCTGGCGTCATCGATCGTGCCACGACTCTACCTCGCGGTTCGATTGATCATGGACGTATCCACCGACCAAGTGCGCTAGCAGCACGGCCCGTGTCTGCCTCACCGCGACTCAACGTTGGGCCTGCTGGCTCAACAGGGCGGCGAGCGTTCCGCCGAAGATCAGGAAGCCGATCAGCGTGAGAACGCCCAGGGTGAAGGCGATCGCCAGCCAGAGCAGAACCGCGCGACAGAAATTTCGCCGGCCCACATTTCCCGCGCCAAAGCCCCAGACAAAATACATGACGAGCCCGATCAGGGGCAGGCCCAGCACCAGCAGCGTGACGAACCATTCGCCGGTCGTCAGCGGTTTTTCTACAGCATCGTGGTCGGACATGGGAGGAACGGGGTTGAGGGGACAGCGCGGATCCAGGCCGAAGGACGCAGCCAGTGCGACCTCAAATCAGAACCGCGCCAGTGACCAATCCGTGGAACGCCACTACCCGCGAGCGATCGCCCATCCGAGCAACGCCACCCTTCTCCCTCCGCCCGCCGCTTCGCGCGAACCGCTGCATTCCAACGGGAGTGAGGCCCGCGGCACGCCGGCCAGACGCACGCGTTGCGCCGGGCGTAACTTCTCGTCGAAGTCATCCGCCAAAGACGGGATCGTGTCGGAATTCAGCGCGGTCACTCGTCGAAGTAGCGGTCCTGACTCCATTCACCATGATCAAACAAATCTGCCTCAACCTTCCCGTCGCTGACCTGCCGAAGTCGATGGCGTTTTTCAAATCGCTCGGCTTCTCATCCAATCCGCAGTTCACCGACGAAACAGCAGCCATGATGGTGATCAGCGACGCGATTTCCGTCATGCTGACGACCCACGCCAAGTTTCGCGAATTCACTCCCAAGGCGGTCTGCGACACGACCAAGGCCGTGGAGGCGTTGTTCAACCTCAGTTGCGCGAGCCGCGAGGACGTTGACCGCCTGGTCGCGAAGGCCCTCGCCGCGGGCGGCTCCACCTACGACAAGGCGGAGGATTTCGGCTTCATGTACACGCATAGCTTTGTCGATCCCGATGGCCACGGCTGGGGGCTCTTTCACCTGAGCGCGCCGCGCCCCGGGCCGTAGTGCCATTCGCAGGACGCGTTCACTGCGACCCGTCACACCCGGGCTGAATGAAGCGGCGGCAAAATAATCATGGCGCTCCGACTTCATTTGGTTTCGCTTGCACGCGACCCCCGGCAACCCCTGACCGAACCCCCGCCATGCATTTGATTGGACGCGTCCTCGTTTTCACCCTCGCCCTGTCCCTGCTTTCCTCGGTCGCGCACGCCGCGACGCTGAGCGGAAACATTTCCAATCTCGGCACCGGCAATCTGCTCGAAGGCGCCCGCGTGGAAATCCCGGCGCTGAACCTCGTCGCGCTGACCGACAACACCGGCCGCTACGTCCTCACGTCGGTGCCCGCCGGCACGCACGAGGTGATCGTCACCTACGTCGGCCTCGACACGACGCGCGCCACGCTTTCCGTCACCGCCGATCAAACCGCCGTGCGCAATTTCGATCTCACCACCGGCGTCTACAAGCTGGAGGCGTTCACAGTGGCCGGCGAACGCGAGGGTGGTGCCGCCGCGATCACCGCGCAGCGCAACGCGCCCAACACGAAGAATGTCGTCGCGATGGATTCCTACGGGAATCTGCCTAACATGAGCGCCAGCGAACTTGCCATCCTGCTCCCCGGAGTGACGGCCGCGCTGAATCTGGAAAACGGCATCGACGGCTTCACCGTTCGTGGCATGGGACCGACGCTCAACAATATCACACTCGATGGCGCGATGCTTTCGACTCAGGGCGCGATGGCGCGCCAGGGCCGCATCAACAACCTTACCGGCGCGATGTTCGAGGGCCTCGAGCTGACCAAGGGCCACACGCCCGACAAGGGCGCCGATTCCCTCGGCGGCACCATCAACCTCAAGAGCCGCTCGCCGCTTTCTCAGCGGGAGAAGCGGCGCGTCACGTACAATTTCGCCGTGCGCTGGGCGCCGCCTTTCACCGAGCAGATTCCGCTGCGTGAACCGCACCGCAGTCATCCGCTGCTGAACATTGGCTACACCGAGGTCTTCGACGTCTTCGGCGGCAGCCGCAACCTCGGCGTCGCCGTGAACACGTTCTACAGCGAGAATGTCGGCGCCTCGCACAGCACCACGCGCGACTTCGAGAACACCACGCGCACGCCGGCGTTTCTCTGGGACTACAACACCTTCGACCAATACAACAACCGCAAGCAGGCCAGCGTGAATCTCAAGGCGGACTATCGTCTCTCGCCCGCGACCAAGCTCACGTTCAACGCGGTTTACAACGACGCCAACGAAATGGGGAAACTGCGCTTCACCACCCGCGCGTTCACCAACCAGGTCGTCGGCACCACCGGCACCGCCGGCATTCTCCCCGGGTACACCGATCGCGTGACGCAGGTGCGCCAGTCCACGGCGTCGAATTTCGATGTCGCGACGATGGGACCGAATAATTTCTTCCTGCGGATGCGGCATCTGGATCTCGGCGCCGAGCACGTCTGGGGCCGCGTGCAGGTCGACTACGGCGCGCTCTACAGCGCCACGCACATCAACAACGGCAGCGGCAACGACGGCGGCATCTTCACCATGCGCGTGAATAATATCGGCTGGATCCTCGATCGCACGCAGTCGGACCTTTACCCGCGCTTCACGCAGACCGCCGGCCCCGACATCACGCGAGCGGAAAATTATCGGCTCAACGGTTTTTTCCAAAACAACAACATCGACAACGATCACGAGGTCCGCGAAGCCCGCGCCAATGTAAAGTTCGACGTGCCGACCCTGCGCACGTTCTTCAAGACCGGCGTCCACTGGCGCGAACAGTTCGCGCATGACTTCAACCGCAACCGTCGCTGGAGCTATCTCGGCACGACCCTGCCCGCCGACGCCTCGATCCGCCGCGTGAACAGCGCGAAGACCGGCCTGGTCGTGCCCTTCTGGTATGCCGGCCAGCTTTTCGACGACCGCAACCCGATCAATCCCGCCCTCTGGAATGAAGATCGCTACTGGGGCCAGATGCTGCGCTTCACCGGCACGCGCCGCGTCACGGAAAGCGTCACGGCCGGCTACGCGATGGCCCAGGGCCGCGTGAAGAACACCGGCTTCCTCGCCGGCGTGCGCGTGGAGGAGACCGAGACGAACAGCTGGGGCTGGGTCCGCGCGCGCACGCCCAGTTCGGTCGCCGACCAACAGCGCGATCCCATCGGCTCGGCGTTGAAAGACTACGGCAACACCCGCCGCGAGTTGCAGGGCAGTTACAACCAGTCGTTCCCGAGCGTGCATCTCACGCAGGATCTCTCGCCCCACTGGAAGGCGCGGCTGAGCTGGTCCACAAGCTTCGGCCGCCCGCCGATGACCAGCCTCCTGCCCAACGAATCCATCAACGAGGCCGCGCAAACGCTCACGGTGAACAACCCCTCGCTGCTCCCGCAGGTCGCGCAGAATTGGGACACGTCGCTCGAATATTATTTCGAGCCCGTCGGCAGCGTGTCCGTCGGCTGGTTCCGCAAGCGGATCAGCGACTTCATCGTCAGCGGCATTGCTTCCGGCACGATCGGCACCGGCACGGACAACGGCTACGCCGGCGAGTACGGTGGTTTCACCCGTCTCACGAGCGCGAATGCCGGCACCGCCTACGTGCAGGGATTCGAGGTCAGCTACCAGCAGCAGTTCACCTCCCTCCCGGGATTTCTCAAAGGCCTGGGCCTCACCGCCAACGTCAGCGCGCTGGAGGCGCACGGCGACTACGGTGGACGTGGCCGCCGCGACACGCGCGATGTCGAAGGCTTCGTGTCCCGCATCGCCAACGGGAGTGTCTTCTGGCGGCACCGCGGCTTCACGTCCCGCGTGATCGTGAACTACACCGGGGAGTCGATCACCGAGTTCACCGAGGGCTCGCCCGCGCGCAGCCGCTACCTCGCTCCCCGCACCGTGATCAACGTGAGCCTCGGTTATCAGTGGCGTCCTGCGGTCTCGTTTTCGATCGACGTCAACAACCTGACCAACGCGCCGCAGTCCGCCTACCGCGGCATTCCCGATCAAATGCAGTTCAAACTGTTCGGCGGCACCACCGTCACCGCGGGCATCAACGGCCGCTTCTAATCCGGTTTGTTTCGTAAGCGCGACCGGCTCGGCCTGCCGCGCCTGACGCCGGTGTAGGGAAATTCCGGGGCACGATTTCCGAAAAAGATCCTCGCTGCGCTGACGTCAGCGCAGGTTTTTCCCTCGACCCGAGTGCCCGGGCTGAGCTCCATCGGCGTCGCACCCCCGCGTCGTGCGTCTGCTCGCACGCACTCCGCACGCGCTCACCACGAAGAGTGCGGAACCTCTCCGTCACCCACCCCGCTGACCCCGTGAACCCACGATTCCTACTTCCCCTGCTTTCCCTTTCGCTTGGCCTGTTCGCGGCCGCGGCGGCCGTCCACGGCGCGGAGCCAGGTTCCGGCACCGTGGAAGGCCGCGTCTATAATCCGGCCAACGGCGAGTATCTGGAGACCGTGCGCGTCACCGTCGAGGGGACCGCGATCGAGGAGTTCACGGACTCCGACGGACGCTACCAACTCCGCGGCGTGCCCGCGGGCACGGCCCGTGTGACCGCTTTCTTCACCGGGCTCGCGCCGCAGACGCGACCGGTGGTCGTGGCCGCGGGCCAGCGGGTGCAGCAGGATTTCAACCTCACACGGGCCGGTGCGCCCGCGGGCGACGCCACCGTGAAAATGGACGCCCTGGTCGTCGCCACCTCGAAGGAAATGGACGGCGCCGCGATCGCGATCAACGAGCAGCGTTTTGCCCCGAACATCAAGAACGTCGTCTCCACCGACGAATTCGGCCACATCGCGGAGGGCAACATCGGCGAGTTCATGAAATACCTGCCGGGCGTCACCATCGAGTACGGCGGCGGCTACGCGCGCGGCATCTCCCTCAATGGCGTGCCGCCGGCGTATGTGCCGATCACGATCGACGGCTTCAATCTCGCGAGCACGGGCGGGGACAACAACACCGGCCGAGCGGCGCAGGTCGACATGGCGTCGATCAACAACATCGCGCGCATCGAGGTGTCGTTCTCGCCGACGCCGGAATCGCAGGGCTCCGCGCTCGCGGGTACGGTGAACATGGTGCCGCGCAGCGCGTTTGAGCGCGCGAAGCCGGTGTTCACCAGCACGGTGTCGCTGGTGATGCGCGACAACGCCCGCGACTTCAACAAGACGCCGGGCCCGCGGGAACACGCGACGCGCAAGGCGCATCCGAGCGTCGATTTCTCCTACATTGTGCCGGTCAACGACCGCTTCGGCTTCACGGTCACCGGCGGTTTCGCGCGGCAGTACACCGCGGAGGATTTCGTGCAGCTGGCGTGGCGGGGCGCCTTTGCCGCGACCAACGGTGTGGCCTTTCCGAATACAACCGTCGACCAGCCGTACCTATCGACCCTCCTGGTGCGCGACGCGCCCAAGGATACGGTCCGCCGCGCGTTCGGCTTCACCGCCGACTACAAGCTCACCCGCGCCGACCGGCTGTCATTCTCGTTTCAGTATTTCACGTTCAACGCCGACACCACCTCGCGCGCGCTCACCTTCAATGTGAATCGCGTGGCGCCTGGCGACTTCAGCCCCACGTTCACCCATGGAGCGGTGGGCCTCGGCGACATGCAGCTCGCGGCGGGCGGACGCGATCGCATCAACCGCACGTACATGCCGACATTCACCTGGCGGCACAACGGACCCGTGTGGCGGATGGAGGCCGGCGCCGGCCACTCGCAGGGCACCAATCGCATCCGCGATATCGACAAGGGCTTCTTCAACAACTCGGTCTCCCGCCGCACGGGCGTGACGGTTTCGTTCGACGATAATTTCTACCTGCGCCCCGGCCGGGTGACGGTGACCGATGCGACGGGCGCGGCGGTCGATCCGTACAGTCTGAGCAGCTACTCGCTCGTTTCTTCCAATACCATCCAGAACGACTCGATGGATTTGCAGCGCAGCACCTACGCCAATCTTCGCCGCGATTTCCACGGGAGCGTACCGGTCACGCTCAAGGCCGGCTACGATGTGCGCCAGCGTGCGCGCGATCTGCGCGGCGGCACGCGGCCGTTTAATTTCGTTGGGGCCGACGGCCGCGCGTCCACCACGCCCATCGGCAACGACGACAGCCCGGCTCCGCACCTCGATCCCAGTTTCTCCCAGCGCACGCTGCCCTTCGGTTTTCCCCGCGCCCAGTGGGTGAGCAACGAGCGGCTCTGGGCCCTCTACCAGGGCAATCCCAACACCTATACGATCAACCGCGATGCGTGGTACCGTTCCGAGGTGAGCCTTTCGAAGCACGTCGAGGAGACCGTGTATGCCGGCTTCCTCCGCGGCGACACGCAGTTCATGGCCAACCGGCTCAAACTTACCGGCGGCGTGCGCTTCGAGCAGACGAACATCGACGCGGAAGGCCCGCTGACGGATCCGACCCGCAACTTCCAGCGCGCCGCGAATGGCACCGTCGTCCGCGGCACCAACGGCCAACCGCTCCTGATCGTGCCGACGAGCGATGCGCTTGGCGTCTCGCGCCTCACGCTCATCGACCGCGGCGCTCGCGTGCACAAGGAATATCTGCGGCTCTTCCCCAACCTCAACGCGAGCTACAATCTCCGGGAAAACCTGATCGTCCGCGCGGCCGTTTACCAGTCGATCGGCCGACCCGATTTCGATCAATACACCGGCGGACTCACGGTTCCGAACACGGAGAACGCGCCGAGCGCCACCAATCGCATCACCGTGAATAATGCGGCCATCAAGCCCTGGGATGCGACGTCACTGAAGGTGCGCCTCGAATATTATTTTGAAGGCGTCGGCCAGGTGTCGGTCGGCGCGTTTCGCCGTGAAATCAAAAACTTCTTCGGCACGACTGTCTTTACCCCGACGCCCGAGTTTCTCGCGCTCTACAATCTCGATGCGACGACCTACGGCGCATTCGATGTCGCGACGCAATATAACCTGCCGGGCAAAGTGCGGATTGAGGGGTTCGAATTCGACTACAAGCAGGCGCTCACCTTCCTGCCGCACTGGGCGCGGGGCATCCAAGCCTTCGTCAACGGCAGCAGTCAGCGGAACCTCGGCGACGAGAATGGCGACTTCGCCGGCTTCGTGCCGAAAAGCGCGAACCTCGGCATCAGCCTGACGCGGCCCCGGTACAATCTCCGCGCGAATTGGAATTACGCGGCCCGTCAGCGCGTCAATGCCATCGCCGCCGGGCCGGGCATCGCTCCGGGCACCTTCACGTGGAACAGCGAGCGGCTCTATCTGGACGTTTCGGGCGAATACACCCTCACCCGGCATTTCACGCTCTTCGCGAACCTGCGCAACCTAACCGGCGTGTACGACGACGTCGTGCTCGAGGGCCCGAACACGCCGCCGATCGCGCAGCTCCGCTCGCGTTTTGATCTCGGCTCGCTCTGGACGTTTGGCGTGAAAGCCCGTTTCTAATTTTCCCATGACGCTGCCCCCCTGGTTTCGCTCCGCGCTCTGCCTCGCCCTCAGCATCGGAGCGCTGGCCAGTGCGCAGGCCGCCGCCCCGCGGCCGCCGAACATTGTCCTGATCATGGCCGACGATTTCGGCTACGAGGCCGTGACCGCCAACGGCGGCGAGTCGTATCAGACGCCGAACCTCGACCGGCTGGCGGCGAGCGGCATGCGCTTCGAGCACTGCTACGTTCAGCCGCTGTGCACGCCCACGCGCGTTCAGCTGATGACCGGAATCTACAATGTCCGGAACTACATCAATTTTGGCACCCTCGATCCCAAGGCGACGACCTTTGCCCATCTGCTGAAGCGCGCGGGCTACGTCACCGGCATCTGCGGCAAGTGGCAACTTGGACAGGGCAAGGATCTGCCGCAGCACTTCGGCTTCGACGATGCGCTGCTCTGGCAGCACACGCGCCTCCGCCCGCGCTATGCCAACCCCGGCCTTGAGCGCAACGGCGAGTCGCTCGACTATAGCCACGGCGAGTACGGGCCCACGCTGATCAACGATTTCGCGTCGCAATTCGTCACGCAGCACAAGGACAAGCCGTTCTTTCTGTATTATCCGATGATCCTCACGCACGACCCGTTTCAGCCGACGCCGGACAGTGCGGAGTGGGATCCGAAGACGAAGAGCGAGCAGGAGCAGCGCAACGTGAAGCACTTCGCGGATATGACCGCGTACATGGACAAAATGGTCGGACGCCTGGTCAAGCGGCTCGAGGAACTTGGCCTGCGCGAAAACACGCTGATCCTCTTCCTCGGCGACAACGGCACGGGCGTCCAGGTCACCTCTCAATTCAAGGGCAAGCCGTACCAGGGCGGCAAGGGCACCGGCAACGCGAGCGGCAACCACGTGCCGCTGATCGCAAGCTGGCCCGGGCACATCCCGGCCGGCCGGGTGAATGCAGACCTCGTGGGCAGTGTGGATTTTCTGCCCACGATCTGTGAAGCCGCGGGCGCCAAGGCCCCGGGCCCGGCGGAGATCGACGGCCAGAGTTTCCTCCCGCAGCTCCTCGGCCAGAATGGCACGCCGCGCGAATGGCTCTATACGTGGTACGTCCGCAACGGCGGGCCCGTAGCGACCTACGAGTACGCGATGACGACGCGGCACAAACTGTATCGCGACGGCAGCTTCTTCGATCTGACTGCTGATCGCTTTGAGACGAAACCGCGATCTGCCACTGCGCCTACCGGCGCCGAGGCCGTCGAGGTGAAGAAGCTGCAGGCGGCGCTCGATCGTTTCACGCACGCGCGTCCCGCGCATCTCCTGACGCTGCCTCCCAAGTCGACTCCGCCGGAACGTTAACCGCCGAGTTGCGGCTCAGGTTTCAGCCCGCCGGCCTGCGTCGCAACCATCGCAGACGCGAATGGCAATTGGACGTCAAAGCGAACGGCCCGCTCTGTTTCCGGCACGCTAGCATTTCTTTTCGGGGCATTTGAACCCTCGCGTCGGTCGCCGGCGAAACTGGCGGCGATCTCGATCGGCACGAGGAGTGGACGCACACGGCATCCCTACTCTGAAACTGGCGCCCCCACGGGGAATCGAACCCCGCTTTGAAGATTGAGAATCTCCTGTCCTAACCGATAGACGATGAGGGCTAAAGTGGAGGGAGCAGCGTCACCGTTTCCACGTGTGCGTCAAGCGCGATTGCCGTTCCCAGCGCAGCCCGCCGCGCGGACATAAAAAAGAGCGCGCGGCTGCCCGCGCGCTCCAAAGAGTTTTCGTCGATTTTCCGTTACGACTTCACCGTGAACGGGAGCGAGAACTGCGTCTTTTCCCACTTAATCTTGATCACGCCGTTCATGCTGCCGCGCGGGGTGTTTTCCACCGAGATGGTGAGTTGGTTCACCGCTTCCGACATGTCTTCCTTCTTCAAGTCGACCCTTGCCAGGTCGTTCGACTCGTCAACCGGCACGCCCCATTTGCCGATGCTCTTGCTGAACGCCAGCTTCGAGGCCCCGGTTTCCTGCGGAATGATGTAGAGGGTGTACACGCCGGCGGGAATCGTCGTGCCGCCGACATCGATCGCCTTCTGCGTGATCAGCGACGTCGCTTCATCGGCGCCCATGCGGTCGGCCTTGCCCCACGGCACAAGGCCACCCCAGATTTTACGCGGCTCGCCGCCCTTCCGGGGATGCACCGCCGTGGGCCGGCCGTACGAAATCGTGATCATGTTGCCCTCATTCCGGTTCGGCCCGATCACCGCGCTCGTCGTCGCGTGAACGGTATTGCCACCGGTGCCCGCACCCGGGATCGGCGGCGGTGGCGCCTGCTTTTTCGGCGCCGGCGCCTTGGTGTCGCTCTGCGCGACCAACGGCGCCGCACAGGCGAACGCCGCAATGACTGCTATCAGGGAGGACTTGATCGTAGTTTTCATGGATTGAGGGAACTGCGGAAGGACGTGTGGGGGTCAAAAACGGCGCACGCGTCATCGCGCGACGTCCGCCCAACTCCACCGACTTCGGAAATAAAAGCGAGCCTCAGCTGACGTTTCCGCCGCACCCGCAACGCTGACGCCAGGATCATCGCCACGAAGCTCCCCTGGCCCCTACGAGTAGGCCCGAGGCAGCCACGCCCAAGCGGCGTCGGCGCAGCCTTGCGTATCTGCCTTGCCGATCCCCCGATCGCCCGCTTCATCGTCCAGCGTGACCCCCGCGCGCTCGCAGCCCCTCACCCGCGTTGTTTCCCGTCTTCTGGCCGTGCTTGCCGCTGTCGCCCTGCTCGCGACCGCCAGCGCCGCCAGCGCATCGTCATCCGTCACCGGCGTGCAGCGGGCGCACTACGGCGAAACGGCGGACGGCGTCCGCATCGACGTCTTCACCCTCACCAACGCCCGCGGCGCCGTGGCCAAGGTCCTCACCCACGGCGCCACGCTCGCCGATCTGCAGTTGCCCGATCGGACCGGCCGCAACGCCAGTATCGTGATTCCGGTGACGGGCAAACCCGGGCCGCAGGGTGGTTTTCCCAGTTCCGGAGCCATCATGGGCCGCGTCGCGAATCGCATCGCGCATGGCCGCTTCACGCTCGACGGCCGCGACTACCAAGTCACCGCCAACTCAGGCGTGCATCAACTCCACGGGGGACGCGTGGGCTTCAACAAGGTCAACTGGCAGGCCGAAACGCTGGACGCCAGCGAGGGCCCCGCGGTGAAGCTCACCTACGTGAGCGCGGACGGCGAGGAAGGTTACCCGGGCCGCGTGACCGTCTCGGTCGTTTACACGCTGACGGCACAAAATGTCCTGCGGCTCGACTACAGCGCGACGACGGACAAGCCCACCCCGCTCAATCTCACCAACCACGCCTACTTCAATCTGGGCGGCACCGGCGACGTGCTCGATCACGTCCTCACGGTGAACGCCACGCGCGCGACGGCGGCAGACGCAGACTTGATTCCGACGGGCCAGTATCTCGAGGTGAAGGACACCGCGCTCGACTTCACCCGGCCGACCCCGGTCGGCGCCCGCACCGCCCTGCTCGCACCCGCCCGCCGCTATGATCACAACTTCGTGCTCAACCGGCCGGCCGGCTCAAAGGCGCTGCTGTTCGCCGCCCGTATCCAGGATCCGCATTCAGGCCGCGGCATGGAGGTATGGACAACTGAACCGGGCATGATGCTCTACACGAGCCCGCTCACTCCGCCCACCGGCAAGGAGCCGGCGGCACGCAACGGCTTCTACTGTTTCGAGACGCAGCATTACCCTGACGCCGTCAATCACCCGCATTTCCCCAGCACGATCCTGCGTCCCGGCGAAACCTTCCGGTCGACGACTGAGTTCCGGTTTTCCATCCAGGAACGTTGAACCCGATCCGCTCCCCGCGACGCCCGACGCAGGCACAAAAAAAGCGCCGCGGTCAGCGGCGCTTCTGAGAAGCAGGAGGGTGGCGAGCCCGGTTCAGGCGAACAGTTCGTCGGCCTTGAAGAAGCGCGCGATCTCGGCCTGGCCATTCTCGACGCTGTCGGAGGCGTGCACGATGTTCTTCATCATGTCGGTGCCAAAATCGCCGCGGATGGTGCCCTTCGCGGCCTTGCGCGAATCGGTCGGTCCCAGCAAATCACGCACGCGCTGCACGACATCATTGCCCTCGAGGGCGATCATGATCACGGGCCGCGACTTCATGAAATCCTCGATCTCCGGATAAAACGGCTTGGTGGCCACGTGCGCGTAGTGCTCGCGCAACAAGGCGGGCGAAAGGCGTGCCATCTTGCAGGCAATTACCGTGAAGCCGGCGGCTTCGAAGCGACTCAACACCGTGCCCACAATGCGCTTCTCCATCGCATCGGGCTTAAAGATCACGAACGTTTTCTGCATAGAACCTGCCAACGTACGCCTCGCGCCGCGTTTGGAAAGCCTAGAGTTTCAGGGCTGAAACGTGCCGGCTGCGTCGCCCAATTCGCGCGGGACTACGGTGTCACCTCCGGCCAAGAACGTGGCGCAACGCAGCCTCCAGGGTCGGCTGGCGAAACGCATAGCCGGCCTCGATCAGCCCCGCCGGCACGGCGCGCTGACTCGCCAGCAAGGTGGCGTCAGCCATCTCGCCAAACACGGTCTTAAGCACGAACGCCGGCACCGGCAGCACCGCGGGTCGTCGCACCACCCGGCCGAGCGTCGCCGTGAAAACCGCGTTCGTCACGGGCTCGGGCGCGGTGGCGTTCAGGGGACCGCGGCACGCCGCCACCATAATCGCGTGATGGATCGCCCCCACGGCATCATCGATTCCAATCCAACTCATCCACTGTCCGCCCCGCCCCACGCGGCCGCCGAGTCCGGCCCGGAAAAGCGGGAGCAGTTTGCCGAGCGCACCTCCCGCGGGCGTGAGTACGACGCCGAAACGCAGGAACACCGACCGCACGCCGGACGCGTTGACCGCAGCGGCCTGCGCTTCCCAGGCCTGACAGACGTCGGCCAGAAATCCGGCGCCCGCCGGCTCGGACTCGGTCAACACGGCGTCGCCGCGACTCCCGTAGAAGCCGACCGCGGACGCGTTGACGAGCACCTCCGGTTTGCGGCGCAAATCGCCGATCGCCTGCGCGAGCGTGCGCGTCGTATCATCACGACTGCGACGAATCGCATCGCGTCGCGCCTGGGTCCAGCGCCCCGCTCCCACATTTTCTCCCGCGAGATTCACGACGGCGTCGACGCCTTCGAGCGCCGCGAGATCGAGGGTGCCCTTGGCCGGATCCCAGGCCAGCTCGTCCGTTCCATGGGGAGCACGCCGCACGAGTCGCACGACGGTGTGACCGCGCGTGCGCAGAAACGCCCCAAGCACCTGCCCGATCATCCCGGACGCACCGGCGATCACGATGCGCCGGGGAGCGTCGCCCGCCAACGGCGACGGCAACTCCAGATCGGCCTTGGTGGTGGCGTGACGCCACGCGAACAGTCGTTCGAGCTGACGCCGCGCAAATCCACCGCCGAACGCCCGCCCGACACTGCCCGCCGGCAGCCGATACTCAATCGTGTCCGTCAGCGTGCACGCCCCGGGCCCGTCCGGCGTGATGAGGTGCAGGTGCTCCCACTTTGCAAACGGTCCGCTCAGCTGCACGTCGCGAAACTGCCTTCCCGCCACATAGTCGCGGTGCTCGACCTGCCACTCGGTCCAGATCGGCCCCACTTTGTTGCGCACGGTCACCCGCGCGCCGTCACGCACGCCACCCGTGGCCGCCACCACTTCCACGCGCTCCCAGGGCGGACACAAGCGGGCCAGCGCGCCGGGCCGTTCGTGCCAGGCAAACACCTCCGCGGCGGGACGGGCAATGCGGGTCGAAAGCGTGAAGCGCGAATCGTTCATGGTGCGGGCGGCAAGCGCCGCTGCGTCCAGCCTGCGCTGAAAGCGTTCAAATGCCACGCCGCAACGCACGATTGCCACCGATCGTTCGCGCCACCCGTTTCGGCTCGGCCGCGCCATTCCATTCGCAACGCGTCCCGGCAGATCACGTGAGCGCGAGCTCCCCGTCCACCACGGCCGGCGGTTCGCCTCGATTCGCGCGCAGTGCCGTGGCCGCGCGGGCGATCGCTTCGCGCTCCACCGGTTTCAACCGGGCGGCATTTTTCACCTGCAGCGACATGCGCGGATTCGACGCCAGGCGCTTCTCATGCCGCAGGAGAAAATCCCAGTACAACGTCGTGAACGGACACGCCGTGGATCCCGTTGACTGCGCCGGATCGAAGCGGCAACCCACGCACGCGTTGCTCATGCGCTGGATGTACTTGCCCGTCGCCACGTAGGGCTTCGAGGCCATCACGCCGCCGTCGGCGTACTGCGACATGCCGACGGTGTTCGGCAGCTCCACCCACTCGACGGCGTCGACGTAGACCGCGAGATACCACTCGTGCACCCGGCGCGGCTCGACCCCGAGCATCAAGGCATACAGTCCCGTCACCATGAGCCGCTGGATGTGATGCGCGTAACCCAGCCGCAGCGTCTGGCCGATCGCGTCGCGCAGGCAGGCCATCGCCGTGTCGCCCGTCCAATAAAACTCCGGGAGCGGCTCGTGCGCGCCCAGCGCATTGCCCTCGAGATAGCCCGGCATGTGCAGCCAGTAAATTCCCCGCACGTATTCGCGCCAGCCGAGGATCTGCCGGATGAAGCCCTCGACGCTCGCCAGCGGGGCGCGTCCTTCCGCATACGCGGCCTCCGCGGCGCGAATGACGTCGCGCGGATCGATGAGCTTCAGGTTCATCGCGGCGGAGAGCCGCGAGTGGTAGAGCCACGGCTCGCCGGTCCACATGGCGTCCTGGTATTCACCAAACGAGGACAGCCGGTGCGCGATGAAATCGTCGAGCGCCACCCGCGCCTCCGCCGGCGTCACCGGCCAGTCGAACGCGTCGAGCGAGCCGGGATGCCCGGTAAACCTCCGCCTGACCAGCGCCAGCACCGCGCGCGTCGTGGCGTCCGGCGGAAACGCCACCGGCGCCCGCTGCACGGGCGGACCGCTGCGGCCGAAGCTGCCGCGGTTGTCGTGATCGAAATTCCACTGCCCGCCGACCGGCTCGCCCTGCGCGTCGACCAGGACGCGATGGCGGCGGCGCACCTCGCGATAAAAGTACTCCATCCGCAGCTGCTTTCGCCCGGCCGCATGCGCGCGAAACTCCGCCGTCGAACACAGAAAGTGCCGGTCGTCGCGCAGCTCCATGGGCACACCCCGGGCCTGCGCCGCCGCCTTCAGGTCCTCGCGCGTGCGCCAGTCGCCCGGTTCAGTGAGAATCACGCGCTGCGGCCGCAGCGCCGTGATCGCCCGCTGCAATTCCCCGGGAAGCGTCTGCGTGTTGCCTTCGGCTTCGAGCTCCGTGTACCGAACAGTGAGACCGCGCGCGCGCAGGCCATCGCGAAAGTGTCGCATCGCGGCGAGGAACAGCGCGGTGCGCGGCTGCGCCGACCACACGTGTTCGGACTCGGCCGCAACCTCGGCCATCATCACGACGTCGCGCGCCGGATCAAAGGCGTCGAAAGCGGACGCGTCCGCGTTCAGCTGGTCGCCGAGAACCACAATCAAATGCCGCGCGGCCTGGGTCACGCGCTCACCTCTAGATGACGTCCGCGCCGCGGATGCTTTTGAACGCCGCCAGCGCCGCAGCCCGCGCCTGGGCGTGATCGACGATCGGACGCGGGTACGTATCCCCCAAACGGATGCCCGCGGCGGCAAGCACCGTGCCCGGCGCCTCCCACGGCGCGTGCAGGTGCTCGGCCGGCAGGCGCGCGAGCTCGGGCACCCAGTGGCGCACGTAGTCTCCCGCAGGATCGAATTTCTGTCCCTGCAGCACCGGCGCGAACACCCGGAAGTAAGGCGCGGCGTCCGCACCACAACCCGCGGTCCACTGCCAGCCGAGCGTGTTGCTCGCCAGATCGGCATCGACCAGCGTGTCCCAGAACCACGCCGCGCCGGCGTTCCACGGGAGCCGGAGATGTTTCACGAGAAACGACCCGACGATCATCCGCACGCGATTGTGCATCCAGCCGGTGTGCCAAAGCTGCCGCATGCCGGCGTCGACAATCGGGTAGCCGGTCCGTCCGCGCTGCCACGCGCGCAACTGCGCCCCGGTGGGATCGTCGCTCCAGGGAAACCGGGCGAAGTCCTCGCGCAGCGGCTGCTCCGGCGTGTGCTTGAAATGAAACAGCAGGTGGTGCGCGAACTCCCGCCAGCCGACCTCGCTGAGAAACACCGCCGCCCCCTTCGACGGCGGAAACACGCCGCTGTCCCGCGACACCGCGCGCACCGCCGCCCAGATCTGCCGGGGACTCACCTCGCCGAAGTGCAGATGCGGCGACAGCATCGACGTGCCATCGACGCCAGGGATGTTGCGCTGCTCTGAGTACGATTCCATCGCGCGCGCGACAAACGCCCGCAGCCGCTTCCCTGCTCCGGCTTCACCCGGGGTCCACGTGGTGAAGAAGCCGGCGTCCCACGGAATGGTCGGGCGCAGGCCGAGCGATGCGAGCGCGATCGATTTCGGCCAGGAGGCGGGCGTCGGGAGTTTTCCGCTGGGAAGCTTGAGTGGCTCGGGCACCTCGAGCGTCAGGCAGTGACGCCAGTACGGCGTGAACACCTGAAACGGCCGGCCCTGCTTGTTCGCGATCGTGTGCGGTTCGTGCAGCAGCGCGCCGTTGAAACTCTTCGCCTCGATGCCCGCCGCGGTCAGGTCTCTCTTCAGTTTCGCGTCACGCGCAATCACCGCCGGTTCGTAGCGCCGATTCCAATACACCGCGTCGGCGCCGGTCTGCTGGAGCAGCGTCTTCAACACCGCCGCCGACTCCCCTTTGGCCAGCACCAGTTGGGAACCGCGTTCGCGCAGCGCGGCGTCCAGAGCCGTCAGCGACTCGTGCAGCCACCATCGGCTCGCTCCGCCCGGGGCCCACCGGCCCTCGCCGTGGTCATCGAGGATGAAGACCGGGATCACCGCGCCGCCGCGCGCCACGGCGGCGTGGAGCGCAGGATTGTCCTGCAGGCGGAGGTCGAGCCGCAACCAGACGAGGACGGGCTTCATCCGGCGCACTCCGTTTCCGCGCGGCCAGACGGCGACGCGAGGACAACGCGGCGCGGAGAACGGAGGAGTTTAAACCGCACGAGCATGAAGGTGGCTACGCGCCACCGGTGGTCGCGGATGCACGCGCGCGCTTCAAAGGGAGTCGCGATAGAGCTGTTCGTAGCCGCTGGCGGCCACCTTCCAGCTGAAGTCCCGGGCCATGCCCCGCTGCTGCACGGCGGCATGCCGCGGCTTGTCGGCAAAGAGGACGAGCGCGCGCTGCAGAGCGTGACGCAGGCTGGCGGCGTTGGGCTCGCACATGAGACCGGTCCCGTTCACCGGATCCTCGTCGGCGTCGATGACGGTATCGGCGAGGCCACCCACGCGGCTGACGATCGGAATCGTGCCGTACACCTGCGAGTACATCTGGTTCAAGCCGCACGGTTCGAACAACGACGGCATCACGAAGAAATCGCTGCCCGCCTCGATCAGGTGACTCATGCTTTCGTCGAGCTTCGCGCAGAGAAACACCTTCTGCGGCACGGCCGCCGCCAGCGTGCGCAATTCCTCCTCCATCCGGCGATCACCCGAACCCAGCACCACGAGGCGGCACTCGTGGGCGAGGAAGAAGTCGCGATTCGCGAGGACAAAATCGATGCCCTTCTGCTCTGTGAGCCGGGCCACGATGCCAAAGATCGGGCCCTTGAAATCGACCGCGAACTCACAGCGCTTGAGCAGCTCGGTCCGGCACACGCCCTTGCCGGAGAGGTTCACCGCCGAATAACGCGCCGGCAGCAGCGGGTCGAGCGACGGATTCCACACCGCGCTGTCGACGCCGTTCAACAGGCCGACGATGTCCTCGGCCCGCGTTTGCACGACACCATCGAGGCCGCAGCCGAACTCGGACGTCTGGATTTCCCGCGCATAACGCGGGCTGACCGTCGTCACCCGATCGGCGAACAGAATGCCGCCCTTCATCAGGTTCACCTGCGAATAGTATTCGAGGCCGTCCATGTGGAAGAGCTCGTCCGGCAGGTTCGTGCGCGCAAACGTCTTGGCGGGAAACACGCCCTGGTAGGCGATGTTGTGAATCGTGAAGATTGTCTTCAGCGCGAGCGTGACACCGTGGCGCCGCTCGGCTTCGCGCAACAACACCGGCAGCAATGCCGCCTGCCAGTCGTGACAGTGGACGACGTCGGCCTGGAGATCGCCCAGCCGGAGCATTTCCACCACGGCCTTACAGAAGAAAATGAAGCGCTCGGCGTTGTCCTCGTAATCGCGCTCGCCGTTGCCGTACGGCGCGCGGCGGTCGAAAAACTCCTCCCGGCAAATCAGGAAGACGCGCAGGTTTTTGCGCGGAGAAAACACCCGCACGTCGGCCGCAAGAAAATCGTCCGCCATCTCGACCTTCAGCCGCAACTTGCGCTGCGCACCGGCGGCGTCCTTGTGCTCGAGGCTCGAACGGTAACCCGGGATGAAAACGGAGACATCGTGGCCGTTGTCCGCAAGCGCAGCGCTGAGCGCGCCGACCGCGTCAGCCAGGCCGCCGGTTTTCATGTAGGGGAACAACTCGCTCGCCACGTGGACGATTTTCATCGCCGGTAGCTAAGGCGGACTGTTTCGTCAGTCCAATCACAAAGCACGGTGCGAACGCCGCGCCCCTTTTCCCATCATGTCCCTCCGAGACCGTTTGATCGCGCTGTTGCGCGACCCGGCATACACCCTTGGCAACGAATTTGAGCTGCAGCGTCGCCTCAATCTAAAGAAGAAGGAGCGTGCCTCCCTCGCCCACGAAGTCCGCCTCCTGCTCAAGGCCGGCCACTACGTGCGCGCCGGCAACGGCCGGATCACGCCGCGGGGTGCAGCCGCGACCGAACCGCGCAGCAGCGGAAACGAACGGCCCATCTTTGTACCGACGCGCCGCGGCGCCACGCCGCCAGCGCCGGCACCACTTCCGGAAGCTCAGCCGCCGAGGCAATCCGGACGGAGCCGCACTCCGGCCCACGAACCCCGGCACGCAACCTCCGGCGGTAAACGCAAAACCAGCCCGGCCCGCGGTCACGGGCACGCAGAGATCCGGCCCGCCGCCATTCCAGTTCCCGTGGCGGCACCCGCCGAACCGCGGGAACCCGCCCCGCTGATCACGCCACCGCTGCGCGACGGCGAACTCGTAGGCAAGATCCAGTTTCGCGCCGGCGGTTCCGCATTCGTCGTGCGCGAGAGCGTCGTTGGCCAGGACTCCGAACCGGCGCTACAGGTTTTTCCCGAAGACACGGGCGTGGCCCTTCCCGGCGATCGCGTCATCGCGCGGGAGTTTCCCGGCCGCAAGGGCCGTCGCCCCGGCGAAAAGATTGGCGGCATCGTGCGGGTGCTCTCCCGTGGGCGCGACACCATCGTCGGCGATCTGCGAGCGGGCCGGCGAGGTTACTTCGTCCAGCCCGACGATCCTCGCTTCAGCTACGAGATTCAGGTCGGCGATCCGTCCGACAGCGATCTGACCCCCACCCCGCGCCCCGGCGACAAGGTCGTCGTGAAACTCGGCGAGTGGCGCCGGCGCGATCAACCGATCACCGGCACCATCACGTCGCGGCTGGGCCGCACGCACGAACCGCGGGCGGAGCTCGCGGGGATTTTTCTCAAGTACGAACTGGCGACGGAATTTCCCGCGGCCGTGGAAGCGGAGGCCGCCGCGATTCCCGACCGCGTGCAGCCGCGCGATCTCACGCATCGCGTCGACTACCGCGACAAGGCGGTCTTCACGATCGATCCCGACGACGCGAAGGACTTCGACGACGCGCTTTCCTACGAAATCCTGGACGGCGGCGACGTGCGCGTCGGTATCCACATTGCGGATGTCTCGACCTACGTGCACTCCGGGACCGCGATCGATCGCGAGGCCCAGCGGCGCGGCAACTCGACTTACCTCGTCGGCGTGGTGATTCCGATGCTGCCGGAGAAACTATCCAACGGCCTCTGCTCGCTCGTCGAGGCGCAGGATCGTCTCTGCAAGGCCGTGTTTCTCACCTTTGATCGCAAGGGCAAGGCGAAGGAAACCACCTACGCGAACACCGTGATTCGCAGCCGCAAGCGGCTCACGTACAAGCAGGCGTACGCGTTCATCTTCGAGGACGACCTCGAGCGCATCCGCGCGCTGCCGCTGCCGCCGAAGCACCAGACCGGCTCGACGGGCCGTGCGCTCCACGACCTAAGCGACCCGGAGCTCCGCGATCTGCAGACGTGGATCCGCGCGCTCTGGAAAATCGCCGCCCGCCTGCGCAAGGATCGCATGGCCCACGGCAGCCTCGATCTCGACATGCCCGAGACGAAAATCTTCGTCGACGAAAAGGGCTATGCCGACCGCCTCGAGAAGATCGAGCACGACGAGAGCCACCAGCTGATCGAGGAGTTCATGCTCGCGGCCAACGAGGCCGTTGCGCGCCTCACCCGCACCTACAAGCTGCCGTCACTCTACCGGGTGCACGACGAGCCCGATGTGGAGAAGCTCGACGAATTCCGCACCCTGCTCACGACCTACGGGGTAAAGGTCAGCGACCTCACCCGGCGCGCCGAACTCGTCCGGCTCCTCGAGGTTCTGCGCACTCATCCCCAGGGTTACACGCTTCGCACGCAGTTGTTGCGCAGCCTCAAGAAGGCCGCGTACCGCCCGACGCCCGACGGCCACTTCGGCCTGCACAAGAAGGACTACACGCACTTCACGTCTCCGATTCGTCGATACTCCGACCTCGTCGTCCACCGCGTCTTCGAGCACTACCTGGAAAAGCACGAGGGCAAGCCGGCGCCCGGCGGCCGCGGTGCGGGTTACGATCTGCCCCGCGTGGAGCGGCTCGGCGAGCACCTCAGCCTGACCGAGATCAACAGCGCCGAGGCCGAGCGCGACAGCGTGAAGGTGAAGCTGCTCGAGTACTTCGAACGCGAGGTCCACAAGCACCCGAAGACGCGTTTCGCGGCGATCATCACCGACGTCCGGCCGAACGGCTTCTTCATCGAGCTGATTGAGTCCATGACCTTCGGCTTCGTTTCCGCGAGTTCACTGGGCGACGATTACTACACGCCGAACAACGCGGGCACGGCCCTCGTGGGCCGCAAACGGAAGAAGAGTTACGCGTTGAACGGCCGGCTCGACGTCGTCGTCGAGCAAGTCGACCGCTACAAGCGCCTGATCGATTTCCGCCCGGCCAGTTGATCGCACGGTCCGCTCCAAACCGGACGCGGACTTGAAAACCGGCCGCAATCGCGTTCGCTGAACTTACGTCCGAATCCGTCGGACCTTTTTTCGCATGAAACACTACGACTTTCCCAATCGCTTCCGCACCCTCTACGAAAAGGCCGTGATTCAGTACGCCAGCGGCAAACGCGGCGCCGAATCCATCGTGACCGCCGAGGAGAAAGCGTTCCTCGCGGCCAACGGCATGACGCCGCAGCACCTGTACGACTACGCCGAGGATCACAACGGCTACGACGGCGAACCCGGCCTCTACCAGGCGCTCGCGATCGAACTCGTCCGGCGCAACTACTTCATCAACGTCCAAGGCGGACGCCCGTCGACCGTAACCCTCGACGAGGCCTCGTTGCCGTCCAAGACCGAGGCGATTCGCGGCATCACCTGGCTGCCCCGCATCCTGCCGAAGGCACGCGCGAAGTTGCGCGGCGAACTGCCGCCGTCGCTCATGTATGGCTGCGGTGGAGACCGACGTTTCTTCAAGGAACACGACATCCTGCCCGCAGAGTTCCTCGCCCTCGTCTGGCGGTTGGAAAAGGACGAAGCCGCCATCGTCGACTGGGTCGTGCGCCGCTCGGGCAGTCGTTAGGCGGAACGCGTTGCCGGTTCAACGGCGCACGGCTTGGCCACGCAGGGCCCGCGTCGTGCGCGCTCCGCGGCCCCAGCGCCAGAAAATCGCCTCGAGGATCCCGAACTGATCCGTCAGCAGGCCCTCGTAACCGCACGGCCGGTCGTCCCAGTGCCGCCAGTCGACGCCGCTGCGGTTGCCGCCAAACACCCGCGCGTCGGCCAGCCCGGAGCAGAGGCGTTCGAGCAGGCGATCGGCTTCCCTGGCCAGACCGACCTGATATAGAGCCAGCACCAGATAGCGCGTCTGGGCGTGGGTGCGGCCGCCGTTTTGGTAATACCCGAGCGGATACCCCTGCATGATGTCCGCCAGGTCCGGATCGGGAATCGGCCACAGATTGCCCGGCAACCCGAGGGCGGCATCGGGCATCCCGACGCGGCGCGTTTCCGCGAGCAGTCTATCCAAAATGCTCCGCCCCCGTGCCGCATCAGTGAGGCCCAACGCAACTGCCGCGCCGTTGATCGCCAGGAAGGCATGATCGTGCAGCTTGCCCTCGCGACAGCGCCATCCGGCATACCAACCGTTCTGCTCGTTCCAAAACGCCGGATGGAAACTCGTGCGCAACTGATCCGCCCAACCGGCTATCGTCTGCGCCTCGCGCGCCGCGCCTAAACGCTGCAACGCCGGCACGAAGGCGCGCAGCGCACCGTGCAGAATCGCGTTGGCGAACGCATCCTTCCAGCCGAACGACACGACATCGTACCAGCACGTGCTCCACTGGTTGGTGCCGCTGACTCCGGTGCGGTACGCACTCTCGATCAGGCCGTCACCATCGAGATCGCGGCGGCGCACCGCCTCGATGCGTTGCAGGATGCGCGTCCGGTGACGCTGGAACCACGCGCGATCCGCCACGTGCCCGAGAAAGTCCGCCAACCCGCGCAGGCCCGCCGTATCCGTCATCAAATACTCGTCGGCCGCGTCGTGCGCGACACCGTCCTGCATCAGTCGTCCCGCCGCGTAACCGGGCCCGCCGTCGAGCCACCGCTCCAGTGACGTGCGCAAGAGTTCCGTCGCGGGAAACCCCGGCAGGATCTCGCCCATCGGCAGCGTCACCGCCGACCACGTATCGAGACAAATGGGACAGTGCATCGAGGCCCCGTTGTTGCTGAGCGTGCCGGTGTCGGCGCGATACGTGAGCGCGGTGAAATGCGTCCGCGCGAGCGCGCGCTGCACCACTCGGGGTGCATTCTTCCGCAACACCGCCGGCGGCGCCACCGGACGCAGCGTGAAGATCGCCTCGTGCCGGCCGCGCCGGAGCCGGTAGACGCCTTCCGACGTGCGTTGCTCGCCGACCTTCAACTCGAGGGTGTTGACGTCGTCGGCCCGGAAACAATCGCTGCGAGCAAACACGCCGGGCGTCCGCGACGCCAGTTTCCAGGTGCCGAAGCGCGGCAGGTTGAGCAGCAGCGGCAGCGCAACGGCGCCCGTCTCGCCATCGGGCAGAATTTGTCCGAGGACCTGCGAAGGTGACACGCGGTTGCGGAGCGCGATTGTCCACGCCGAGCTGTGCCACGCGACGACCTCGCGCGCGCCGGTGCGCGTCGCGCGCAAGGTGAGGCCGCGCGCGGTCACGCGCCAGGCCAGACGGTAATGCTGCGAGCCCGCGACGAAATCATAGGTCACCGTGGATCCGCGCACCGTGGTCCGGCCCACGGCGTCGAAGCGCACCGCCGGCGCCATCACCGGCACCGCACCGAGCTCCTGCAGCCGCGGCCCCTGGAGTGAAAACGCCGGCTGCACCGCGAGCGTGTTCTGTCCGGCATTCGCCCGGTCCTCCGTGTGGAGGCCGAGAAAGGAAAAACCCGGCCGCGCGAGATGGAAGCCCACTTCGAAATCGCGCGTGGCGAAACGGACTTCGCCATCGCGCAGCGACGCCCGGACGCCCTTCGCGAGGCCAGTGAGCCGCACCGGCGCGACGTCGAGCACGCGTTCGAGCCGCGGCGGGAGCGGATCGATCAGTTCGCCCTCGAGGACGAACGCCGACAGCGCGAGATTCCACGGCGTCCAACCTTCGTCGATACCCGACCGCCGCACTTCGATCGACACCGCGGAAGCCTCCGCGCCACCGAGCGCAAACCAGATCGTCTCATCGTCGGCCGGCTTGCGCACCTCCGGCAGGTGCAGCAGCTCGCGCCAGTTTCCACCCTGCCAGGCGAGGACGCGCAGGCCGCTCACCCAGTCGAGATCCTGCCGGCTCCCGCACTTGTGATACCCCTGCCCTTTCCGCACGCCGAGCCGGTCCAGCCGCGCGCGTCCCGCGAGCCGCAGCACTCGCGCGTGAATGATGCGTCGCACGGGCAAATCCGTTTCGTGAGCCGAGGGTCGCGTCCACATCGCACGCCCGGCGGCAAACGTGGCGTGGGTGAAGAGATCGCCCATCGGAGGCTCGAGATCGCGCAGACGCAGCAGGTCCTGAATCATTCCGGCAACCTTGTCCGCTCGCCCACAACCGGGGCAAACCGGAACCGATCCGGCGTGGCGTTATCCCGCGGCGCACTGCCCGCACCAAGGCACGCGCAGAGCGCGGGCGGCACCGCCACGCGCGCATTTCACTGGGCCGCGCTGGAATCATGCGCGCGCCCGGACGGGAACCGAATCGTCGGGGCGGGTACTATGCCGGCAATCCTCCCAACCACCATGAAACACTCCGTCCTCTCCCTGACCGCTCTCCTGTTTGTCGGCACCGGCCTCGCCACGCTCGCCACCGGCTGCGCGGGCACCACCACGCGTGAAAGCACCGGCGAATACATCGACGACGCCACCGTCACCGCGAAGGTGAAGGCCGCGTTCGTCAAAGATCCGCTCGTGAGCGCGATGGACGTGAAGGTCGAAACCTTCAAGGGCACCGTCCAGCTGAGTGGCTTCGTCGACACCGCCGACCAGAAGGCCAAGGCCGAGGCGATCGCTGCCGGCGTCACAGGAGTCACCAGCGTGCGCAACAACATCACGCTCAAGACCGCCGCTGCGCGCTAAACGGCAGGGGCCGGAAGTGCGGCCTTGATCCGCCTCGAGCGGACGCCTCATGCCGCGCCGGCCCTTCCGCTTCTCGGACATCCCTTGGCGCAAGGTCGTGCCGGGCGTCATCCTCGCCGGTGCGATCGTCTGGATGGCCTGGCGTTGGATCGATTTTCCGGCGCTGCACGAACGCATCGCCCGCTGCAACGCACCGGCGCTGATCGCGCTCCTGGTTTTCCTCCCGCTCATCGGTTTTCCCGTCCGCCTGCTGCACGTCGCGGCAGGCGTTCGTTTTGGCGTCGGTCCCGGGCTCGCGATCGTTTCGCTGTCGATCCTGGTGCAACTCGTCGCGAGCCACTTCATGGCGCGCCACTGGGGCGAGCGAATTTCGCGGATGCGCTGGGTGAAACGGGTGCGCGAACGGGTACCGTCCGGCGCCCACCGCAGCGCGAGCGTAGTGGCGTTGCTGTTACCCGGCGCGCCGTACATGGCGGTCAACCTCGTCTTGCCCCTGATCGGCGTGCCGCTGCGCACCTTCCTGCTCGTCGCCTGGCCGATTCACAGCATCCGCTCCACGCTGAGCGTCGCGTTCGGCGACCAGAGCAATCAGCTCACCCCCGGCCGGGTGGCAGCCCTGCTGGGTTATGCGCTGCTGATGATCGCGGCGTCGTGGTGGACGTACCGGCGGATGCAGGCGCAGTCACCAGCTGGAAGTCCGCCACCAGCGGCAGATGGTCGGAAGCGACGCGGCTGAACGCATTGCGCACCACGGTCACGCGGCGGCGTTCGAAGTGGGCCGACGTGAAAATGTGATCGAGCCGCAACAGCGGCTGCAGCGAACTGAAGGTGGCCGCCGGTCGGAAGCCGTGCCCCCGCGCCTGGGCGTCACGGAGCTTCTCCGCGACGATGCGATACGGTGCACTGCCCGGCAGCGCGTTGAAATCCCCGCACAACACCACCGGTTCATCGGGAGGAATGGAACCGATCCAGTCGGGACCCAGCAATTCGCGCACCTGCAGCACGCGCTCGCGCGGCCCCAGGCCGAGATGCGTGGTGATGACGTTGACGACCTGCCCGCCCACGAGCGCGCGTACCCACATCGCCGAGCGCGGCTCCTGCCACCAGCTGCGCGGATCGTGGGGCAGCCGGCCGCGGCGCACGACGTCGATCGGGTGCCGGCTGAGGAGCGCGTGACCGTAGTGCTCCTCGCCGCGCGTGATGGTCGGACAAAACGCCGCGTGGAAGCCCAGCTCGCCGGCAATCAACGCGGCCTGATCCTCGGCACGCGACCGGCGACGCCCCAAATCCACCTCCTGCAGCGCGACGATGTCCGGCATCTCGCCGCGTATCACCCGCGCCACCCGGCGCGGCGAGGTGCGCCCGTCCATGCCGGCGCAGCCATGAACGTTGTACGACATCAGCCGAAAATCGGTGCGCTGCGGTGACATCGTTCGGCACGCCGGCGTGTCGCATCGACCGATCTGATACAGCGCCGCGGTGCGCAAAGCCTCGGGCCGGATGAACGCCTCCGTGCCCTCCGGCAGCGGCGTGTGCGGCGGCAGCAGCACAAAGCCCTGCGTTTCCTGCGGACCGAAGCCCCCGTGCGCGCCGCGCTCCGGCGCGAAACTCCACGGCACCTCGATCCACGGACTCCAGCCCAGCAGCACGAGGTCGCCCGCATCCGGCGTCCCGACCCAGTACGCGATATCCCGCGCAATCGTCGCCCGCATCGCTTCGGGATGCGGCAGGATCGCCGGCACCTCCTCGGGCACGCGCGTCTCGCCCCGCGCGTGATACCACGTGACCACGCCGGTCTGTGTGCGGACGATCACGCCCGGAATCCCGCCTTCGCGCACGAGCCGAATCGCCAGTGCGCGACGCTCCGGATCGGATTTCGGCGTGGAGAAATACACGTGCCCGACCGGCCCCATCGCCGCGACGGCAAAGGTCCGCCGCTCCTCGTCGGTCAACGCATCATTCGCGCGCGACCGCGTGAGGCGGGACTGACTGAAACGGCCGCGCGATAGATGAGCGGTGGCTGCCGTGGCCGGTTCCTGGCTGCGCGCGCGGCGATCGTTCTCCGGCGCTGCATCGCAGCAACGTCGCAGCACGCCCTCGACCCCGCCCGGGTGGGCGTCCTCGAACGATCGCGTCAACTCCTGCCCGTGGTCGGAGAAAATCCACACGGCGTAATCTCGCCGCGTCGAACGGTGCGCCGCCGTGGCAATCGACCGGATGGCGCGATCGATGCCGCGGAGCGAGCGTTGCGCAAAACGGGATCCCGGGCCGCGCGCATGGGCCTTCTCGTCGTAACCGACGAAGTTCACGTGGACGATCGGCAGGCCCCGGGTGACATCGATCCGTCCGCTGATGGTCAGGAGTTCTCGCAGTCCCACTCCGACGAATACACGCGACAGCAGCAGGAGAAACTCCTTGTACAGGCCGCGGCCGCTGGCCAGCGCGCGGACCAGCTCGACCACGGAGTCGGCCGCTTCCACGAGCAGCAGCCACGCGATGCGCAGCGCCGAGGGAAACTGCAGCACGATAAACACGAGGACATTCCGGATCTTGCCGGTGCGCCACATGTCGCCGACACCGATGCTCGCCGCGCAAAAGTGACTCTCTGTCTGCCCCGCACCGCCCGTGTAGATGTTGGACCACGAACTGCCGCCGCTCAACAATCCGTCGGCTTGTTGCGCGCACATCGCCTCGCGGGCCTTCGCCCACTCCGGATCCCACATGCGCCCGATCCTGTTGCGCGCGCGATCAAGAAAGCTGAACGCCGGCACGGCGGAGTGAACGCCGTAAAACAGCTCGGCCTGCACCGCCGGAGTCGTCGTGGGCAAACCCGGATAGAACGTGTGCAGATCGCACCCCTCCCGCTGGAGCAGGCGCTTCAGATACGGCATGCGTCCCGCGGCGATCGCCCGCTCCAATTGCGCACGCGCGAGTCCGTCGATTTGAATCAACAGCAGTCCCGGCGCCTCGCTCGTGCCCTCCGACGGCGTAAGGCCGAGATGCCGGATGGCCCACTCGTTGCGGCTCAGCCGGTGACGCGCGCGATGGAAAATACTCTCAAGTTGGGCGAACATGAAACGTGGTCGTCAACGACCTTTCGTCGCACCGCTCTGGCAGCGCGCGGAGGTCAGCGGTCGTCAGGCTCCCGACGCCTTCTTCTCGTCGTCACCAAACACCGCGGCCGCGACGGTTTGCGTGCGCGTGGAGAGAAGATCCCACTCGAGCCCGAGGCGCTGCACGAGCGCGGTCCAGGGATTGAGATGATGCAGGAGTCGACGCGCGCGGGTGGCTTTCCGCATCTCGTCGTAGAATTCGAGCGCCCGGCGCGCCGACTCCTCGCGGGAGAAGAGCTTCGACGTCGCTTGCGCGGCCGCGGCCAGCTTGTGCCGCGTCGCCGGCACTGCACATCGTTCCAGCGCAGCGGCGAAGTCGGCGGCGGACGCGCTCGCCGGCAGCAGAAAGCCATTTTCGCCATCCTTCACGACCTCGCGCACGCCGGAGGCATTCAACGCCACCACCGGCATGCCGGCCGCCATCGCCTCCGCGACGACCATGCCCTGCGTCTCCGACTTCGAGGCGAAGGCAAACACGTTCATTGCCCGATACGCCTCGCGCAGGGTCTTGCCCGTCCGTTTGCCCGCGAGCAGCAGCCGGTCACTCACACCGTGGGCCGCAAACGTGGCCGTCAGGGCTTCACGCCCGGGACCGTCGCCCACGACGAGGAAACGCGCCGCCGGATCTTGCTTCAGGAAAAGCGCCACACTCTCCGCCAGAAATTCGAGATTCTTTTCGGGTGCGAGACGCCCCACGTGACCGATCACCAGCGCGTCCTCCGGCACTTTCATCCGCTGGCGGAAACGCGCCCCATCGGCCGAGGCAAACGCCGCCACGTCGATCCCGGTGGGAATCACTTTCACCGGCGTCGTGACGCCCCGCTTCTTGATCACGCGCGCGATGCTCTCGCTCGGAGCGATCACGCCGTCGCAGAGGTTCGCGAAGTGCGTCGGCACCTGCACCGCAATTTCCTTCATCGCCTCCGCAAAGGGCACGTAGTGCGTGTAGTTTTCATAGCGGGTGTGATGCGTGAACACGATCGGTACGTTCTTGTTCATCGCGATCCGCAGCGCCGTGTCCCCCAGTAGAAACGGATGGTGCGCGTGAATGATGTCCGCCTGGAAGGCATCGAGCCGCTGCGACAGGGCCGCGGCGAGCGGCAGGCGGACCGAGAACTCGCTTCCATTGAAGTGACGCAGCGATGGGACGCGTTCCACCATCGCCTCCGCTTTTGCCGCGAGCGGCTTGCCGTCAAACTCCGGCGCAACCACCAGCACCTCGTGCCCCATCTTGACGTATTCCTCCGCGAAGGTGCTCACGGAACGCGCCACCCCGCCGACGTGCGGCAGGTAGGTATTGGTCATCATGCAGATTTTCATAGCGATTCCGTCAGGGTGAACTCCTCCCGCGCCGCGACGGCGACACGCTCCTGTCCCAAGAAACCGGGTACGCGGCACTCCAGCCGCGGGCGTCCTCCGCGCCATTCGCCCTGCACCCTCAGCCGCAGGCCGTCAGGGCCCGACTCGACCGTTACAGTCACCGCGCCAAACGGAGTGAGCGTCGGGCCGAGGGCGGCGCCCTGGGTCCGCCACCAGTCGGGCCGGAGGCCGGAGCCAATGACCAGACGGTCGCCCTCCTCGCGCACGAAACAATTTCGCAGCATCATCGCCCACTCGCACGCCGCCCACACATGCTGGCCGTCACCCATGCAGCCGCCGCCGGTCTTCGGATGAATCGCCTCCGGCCACTGTCCGGTCGGCGACGCCAGTCGCGCCACCGTATCCATCAACGCCCACGCCGCGTCGGGGTCGCCCGCCCGCAACCGCACCTGCGCCAGATGCAGCGTGAGGTACGGGTTGATCCCCGAGTGGATCATATTCTGGAAGAAGCCTCCGGCGTGGCTGCTGTGATCGCGCAGGTAGTCCGCCGTTTTGATCACGCGGGCATCGCCGGCCGCGAAGAGTTGCAGCGGATAGTCGGCAACGAGCGAACCCACCGCTCCGGAATCCATGCGCCGGTTGGGCGACGCGGGAATCGCACCCGGAAATCGCCGCTGTGCGCCGCGCGGGAACGACTGCTCGATGGTCCGCAGGAATTCGGTCGCGGCCCGTGAACACGTTTGCGCCAGCGCAGGATCGCTTGCCTGCAACAGCCGCGCCGCGCCGTGCAGTCCGGCCACGCCCCAGAAATCATCCCAGTAATAAAAATCATTCGGCCCGAGGTGCTCGGCACTGAAGCCCGCGGGCAGCAAACCCGCCTCGGGGCAACCGCTATCGGCCGGCAGGCGCTTGCGCATGATCCAGCGCGCACCCTTGGCGATGGCGTTGAGCCAGTCCGTTGGGAGCGCTTCGCCGGTGAGGGCGGCAAACCGCTCGTACATCCAGATCGCCTCGCCATTGGAATCCCACTCGCCCTCCTGCGACAGAAAGTAACCGTCCCGTCGCTGCCGCGGCGCGAAGTGCCGCAGCGTGCGTCGCGTACGCTCGACGCCGCCGAGTGACAGCAGCACGTTCAGAATGAAGACCGCGTCGCGAAACCAGAATCGTTTGTACGTGAACGGTCCCGGATACACTTCATCGGGCGAGTGCAGCACGAGCGTCGACAGCGCGGCGTCATAAAGCCGCTGCATGCGCTCGTCCGCGATCTGCAAGGTCGCCAGCGGCGCCATGGCCTGCTCCCACGTGCTCGTCACCTCGATCGCCGGCGCTTTCTTCGGCGTCAGCTCATCGTAGATCGCCGCGCGGAATTCAACCGGCCGGCCCGCCAGCGCGCGCAGATCGAAGAGCGCCACCGCGGTCGACATGCCGATCGGATCCGTCACCGCGGTTCGATCGTCCGGCGCCTGCGCCACGCGATGGGACACGTCGCCTTCCTTGTAGACGGAGAAGTACGACCGGTCCGGCCGGCGATCAAACACCACACGATTGCGCTCGTTGATCCACCAGCCGCCGCCGTCCTTGGTCATGGCGACCTGGTTGATGAAGCTGACGCCCTCGGGGTTGTAGGGCCGCAGCGCCACGGCGAGAAACCCCGCGGTCAGACCCTCAACGTGCGCCGAGATGCAGCACTGCGGTTCGAGATTCAAGCGGCACAGGCGAACGTCCGTCGAGAGCACGACGTTTTTTTCCCACTGCGCCCGGGATCGCACGCGCAGGTCGGTGGTGAGTTCCAGCGTTTGCGTGAACGCCTCGGGCCTGCAGCGCGAAGGCAGCAGGAGTGCACCCGTTTCCGTCACGACCCAGAAGTCCAGCGACCAGCCGTCAAACAGCGGCGTGACGAGCCCCCGCGGATCCACGATCGGATAGTACGCGAAGTCGGGAATGCCGACCGCGGTCCAGTTGCGGTGCGTGAGATTGATGTGACTGAACGAGAAGGCACGCGGGATGAAGGAATCGTCTGCGGGATTGAACTGACGCTCGACCCAGTACGGCCACACCCAGTCGAGATTGTTCTGAATCGCCTTCGTGTTGATGAGCCCGCGCGCATGAAACAGCATTCCCGCGCGCAACAGTTCGAGCGGCTCGGCGAACTCGGACGGTTCGGCGAACCCGCGGATGCGCGCCACGAGACTGACCGGATCGAGGAAGCCGTACGCGCGCGCCGCGCGGGTGATGAAAAATCGGGAAAGCCAGGAGTTGAGAAACATGCCGGAAGCCGAAGCTTTCCCTATGGTCCGATCCGGGCCGGAAAGGTGCCGCTCTGCCCGCAATTGTCAGTGGCTTCCCGGCCCACACCGTCCTGGAAGCAATCGAACCGCGGCGAACTCGCTTCAATCCAATGTGCGCTTCAGCTCGGTGATCGTCGTGCGATGCGCGCGCAACACCGGCAGCTGCGATGCGGCCAGTTCACGCACATCGGGATCCCTGGCCTCGGACGCGGCCTGCTCGAAGACCACGAGGATCGCTTCACTCGCCTGCGCCACGGCGCGGAGAAACTCGCGATCGGGATTCATCCCGGACTTCTCGGCGACGGCCGGTGCCGGCTCGGTCCGTGGCGCCTCGATCGCGACGCCACCTTTGCGCCGGTTCAGAGCGTCGACGGTCTCACCCAACCGCCGGTAATCCGTGAGCAACTGGCGCGAGAGACTGCGCAGGTCGGAATTCTCGGTGCGACTCGCGCCCCACTCCGCCAGGCGCACCTGCTCCCGGCTGGCTTGCGCCGCTCTCAGCAGGAAGGCCCTTTCCGTCGGACGCAGCATGTCGCCCGCCACCGGCTCCGCGACGAAGCCGGTGGTGAGGCTGCGGGCGGTCACGGAGCGAAACCGCCACGACGACGCCGCAACGGCATCGACGGCGACGAACAGCATCAATGCTCCGAGCAGGGCCAGGTTCGCCGCACGACAGGGAAACGGGCAAAGGTCAGCGTGTGATTTCATGAGGTGAGGCGGGTGCTGCCGCTGCGACCATGGACCCCTCGTCTGCGCCATGGTTACGCGGCAGCAGGCGGAAACGCCGCAGCGGATCGACGCGACTCGCATTCTGCGACTGAACCGGTGAACCATCCTGCAATCTGCCCGACGATGGAAACGTGCCGGCGTGGCCTCTTTCCCCCAACGCGTTCGCCTGCAACGGCGCGAAGTCGCCGGACGGAGGTGGCATCGGGATTGCAGAGGTCTTCTTCGTCCACTTCTCCCCGACATGCTCGAAACCATTGCCATCATCCTCGTCCTGCTGTGGCTCGCGGGCATCGTGTCGGCCTACACGCTCAACGGCTACCTACACCTGCTGCTCGTTGCCGCGTTCGTCCTGATCATCCTCCGGCTCTTTTTCCGCGGGAAGGACCCGCTGAAATAAACCCGCCGGCTGCGTCCGCAGCCGCGCGCCTTTCTCCACTTTGCACCCGTTCCGCGTATCAACCCTATCATCACCATGTCCAAGATTCCCTCCCTCGCATTCCTCATCGTCGGCGTCGTTCTCCTGATCTTCGGGATCAACGCCTCGGACTCCGTCTCGTCGTCCGTGACTGAAGCCGTGACCGGCGCGCCGGCCAACAAGACCATCTGGCTCATCGCGCTGGGCATCATCGGCATCATCGCCGGTGGCGCCGGCCTGGTGATGCGCCGTCGGTCTTAAACCCGACCTCGCCGCCATGTACATCCGCTGTGGTTACGACCTGGCTTACGAGCTGCCGGCCACCACGGCGGTCGTGCTGCTGCTTCACCTCCGGCCGGAACTGACCGATCGGTTGGTGACGCCCGAGCGTTTTCGACTCACGCCGAACGTGCCGTTCGAGCATTTCATCGACGCATTCGGCAATCGCGCCACCCGGCTCACGGCTCCGCCCGGGATGCTCGAGGTGTCGTGCGACTGCGTGATCGAGGACGATGGCCGTCCCGCCGCAGTCGACTGGGACGCCGACGAGCATCCCGTCGGCGCGTTGCCTCCGGAGGTCATGCCGTACCTGCTGGCCAGCCGGTACTGTGAAGTCGATTTGCTCGGTCCGGTGGCGTGGTCGATCGCGAGCGCCATTCCCGGCGTCCGCGGCTGGGGTCGCGTTCAGGCCGTGTGTGACTGGGTGCACCAGACGCTGCGCTTTGACTACCGGCTGGCCCGCCCGACGCGCACGGCGGCGGAGGCGTGCAACGAGCGCACCGGCGTGTGCCGCGATTTCACGCATCTCGCGATCACGCTCTGCCGCTGCCTGAACATTCCGGCCCGCTATGCGACCGGTTATCTCGGGGATATCGGCGTGCCGCGCGATCCAGCCGCGATGGATTTCAGCGCCTGGATGGAGGTTTATCTCGGCGGACGCTGGCACACGTTCGATGTCCGGCACAACGCGCGCCGGATCGGACACCTGGTCATGGCGCGTGGCCGCGACGCGGCGGACGTCGCCTTCACCACGAGCTTCGGGCCCCACGCGCTCCGGCGCTTCGCCGTGACCACGGAGGAAGTGAGCCAGGCGTACCGCGCCGCCTGAACGTGATCGCGTTCGTCGCGCGACTCATGGTTCCGAGTTCCAGCCCATCGTGACCCACGGGCCGTTCTTTCCCCCGTAAACGTGGTTCCCCGGTCAGTCGTATCATTCGCGGAATTCCGCGACGAAACTCCCGCCGGCTGGCTTGGTTCTCAGTCCAGTCGGCGGGCCAGTTCGCTCCAGATTTCGGTGCCGTATCGATGCCAGTCGGTGCTCCACGCCACGCGTTTGAACGCGGACGAGGCGGCGACCGGATCACCCGCCAGCTGGCTCACGAGACCGATCACGAGGTGGCCTGAGTCCGAGCGTTCGGTCTCGGGCCAGCCCTGCAACTCCTGCAACGCCTCCGCCCACGCACAACGCTGACACCGGCAGAGGGCGCGATGCATCCAGCCCGCGGGATCAGCTGCGTCATGCTGACGCCGATACAGGCGATGCACGCGCCGCCTGAGTTCGTCAGGAACCAGCGGCTTCGCCTGAAAATCCCAGATGCCGAGTTGCAGTGCGGCGAGTGCGATCGCTCCATCGGCCTGCGCGCTCGCCAGCAGAATCGGCGGCCGGACCGCCTTGTCGAGCGCCGCGGCCAGCGCGAGCCCGTCGAGATCAGGCATGGCGTAATCAAGCACGATGACGTCGTACGCTTCGCCGCCGCGCGTGAGTCGTTCCAGCGCGGAACGCGACGAGCCCTCTCCCACTGCGTTCCAACCGTCGGCCCGCAGCGTCAGCACGCAGGTCCGCCGGATCGAAGCGTCATCCTCGACCACCAACACGCGCCGCACCACGGACTCCGGGTTCTCAGCGTTGCGGGAGGGTTCAGCCATGAGATGCGAGCGCTGGGTTTAGACGGTGCGAACGGCCTCCAGGGGAAGCGCCGCCACGGGTGTCCGCGAACCAGGCACGGCGACGCGGAGGTCGAGATGGAATTCGACTTCATTGCCCTCGGTGTGGACTCCGACTCGCCCGTGGTGCAGTGCCGCAATCTCGCGGCAGATGGTGAGACCGAGACCGGTGCCTTCGGTGCCGGTGCCCGCCCGCCGGTAGAAAGGGTCGAAAATCCGCGTTTGATCCACCTCCGACAAGGGAGTCGGCGTCTGATTCACCACGCTCAGGCGCACAAAGCCGTCGGCCCGGGCTTCGGCGCGCATCGTAACGGGCGTGCGGGGTGTCCGATACTTGGCGGCGTTGGAAAGAAAATTCCCCAGCAGGCGCCCGACATGAATCGCGTCGGCATACACCAGTGGCAGCGTGTCCGGGGCCGGTTCGATTTTCAACGGCGCCTCGCTGCCGCGCAGGTAGCTGCCGTGCATCGCCTCCGCCTGCGCGATCAGTTCAGCGGGCGCGGTGGGCGTCAGTTTGATTTCCACGCGACCGCCTTCAAACCGGGCCAGTTCCAGCAGGGCCTGCAGCACCGTGAGGAGTCGCTCGCAGTCGTCGCGGCCCGCGCTCACCAATTCGCGCTGATCATTGGTCAGCGGCCCGATTCGCTCCTCCATCAGAAGATGCAATGCCATCCGAATCGACGTTACCGGCGTCTTCACTTCGTGGCCCAGCGTGGCGATGGCCTTGGTCTTGGCCTGATCGAATTGCCGCAATCGCGTCACGTCCACAAGCAGCACGGCCCAGCCGGACGTGGAGCCCGGGACGTCGGCCATCCGGAAAACCTGCGGCAGAAACGTGGGCACCGGGCCCGACGTCGCGTCACCGATCGGAATCTCCACCGCCCGGCGGAGATCGTCGCCGATCAACTCGGTGCCGAGAGCGGCGGCATCGTCGACGCACTTTCGCACGACGGCCGGGAGTCGGCCGGAAATATTCAGCGCCGCGGACAGCGCCTTCGCGCGGGGATTCTTGAGGCGTACATTATAGGACTCGTCGACGATGTAGATGGGATACGGCAGCGCCTCGAGAATCGCGCGGCTGATGCGGCTGGCCTCGACGGAACGCAAATCCGTCTCGGCAATATATGCGCGCAGCTCGCTGGCCATCTGATTGAAGGTCACCGCAATTTGCGTGAGCTCCTCGCCGCCCTCGAGCGGCTCGATGGCGTCGAACTTTCGCATGCCCACCTGCTGGATCGCATCCCGCAGCCGCCGCAGCGGCTGGAAGATTCCCTGCGTGAGTCGCACCGACGTGTAGACGTAGATGCCCACGGAAAACACCGCGATGCCGATGGCCACCCAGCCGAACATCTTTCCGCGCGCCACCGCGGCATCCCGGCGTTCGAAGAGGGCCTTCTCGTTCACCTGGGCAATCTCCTGCGCCCGATCGGAGATGTCGGCGGTCCCGCGGGCGAGCGCCTCCCACAACTGATCGCGGCGCTCCGTCTCGGCCGGATTGAGTGCAAACAGCACGGCGTAGTTGGCGAGGTAGTCCTTGAGCAGGACCTGCAGACGGTTGAAGCGTTCGAGCTCCTGGGGATCGGAAGCGTCACCGCGCACGAGCGCGAGCTGCTCGCGAATGACGGCACTCTCGTTTTCAAAAACACCGAGTCCTGCCGGCACCTGCTTGAGCGCGGCACTGCTCAGGTAACGCGCGTTGATCCGCGTCATTGCCGACCGCATTTCCCGCACCGCGCGAATCTTGTCGTAGTTCTGCGCGATCAGGCGATCGAGATCGCTGGTCAGTCCTCGCGTCACCCAGACGCAATAGCCGCTCAGCACGAGCAGCAGCAGCAGCATGATCGTGAGTCCGCTGACGAAGCTCCACCGCCTCATGTTCCGGCCTCCGTGGGCACCGCCTCCGCCGCACCGGGGGCCGCAGCCTCGGCCGACCAGCGTTTGCGGCGGCGATACAGCGTGGCGCTGTCGATGCCGAGCACCGCCGCGGCATCCTCGAGGCGGACGGTCCGCGCGATCACCCGGCGCACGTGTTCGCGTTCCAGCGCCTCGAGCGAGACGAGGGCGCCGAGCTCGACCGAAGGCTCCACGCTCGTGCCCAGCTCGGCGGGCAGGTCGCCCAGCTCAATTTCACTGCCGCGCGCCAGAATCACCGCGCGCTCGATCACGTTGCGCAGTTCGCGCAGATTGCCCGGCCACGGATGTGCCCGCAGCGCAGCCCACGCCGCCGGACTGAACGTCTGGACCGGCCGCCCGGCATCCTCCGCAAAATACTGCAGGTAACTTTTCGCCAGCCGCGCCAGGTCCGTGGGTCGCTCGCGCAAGGCCGGGACGGTGACCGTGATGACGTTGAGCCGGTAGAAGAGATCCTCGCGAAAAGTCCCGGCCTTGACCGCCGCGGCGAGATCGCGGTTCGTCGCGGCAATCACGCGGACGTCGGCATGACGCGTCTTCGTGTCACCGACGCGTTCATACGCGCGCTCCTGCAGCAGACGCAGCAGCTTCGGCTGGAGTTCGGCCGGGAGTTCGCCGATCTCGTCGAGAAACAGCGTGCCGCCCCGCGCCGCCTCGACCTTGCCCCACTTGTCCTTGATCGCGCCGGTGAACGCACCCTGGACGTGGCCGAAGAGTTCACTCTCGAGTAACTCGCGGGAAAGACTCGGGCAGTTCACCGTCACGAACGGTCCGTCCGCCGCCGCGCTGAGCCCGTGCACATGACGGGCCAGCTGACTCTTGCCGGTGCCGTTCTCGCCGAGGAAAAGGACCGTGGCCCGCGTGTTCGCGGCGCGCTCCACGACATCGACGATGGTCTTCATCGCGATGTCCTCGGAACTGAAATCCGGCCGGGGCCCCGTGCGCGCCACCTGGTCGGCGAGACCCTCGGCGCGTTGCTTGAGCCGCTGGATCCGCTCGACGCGCGAGAGGACGGTGCGGAGCTGTTCCGGCGTAAACGGTTTCTCCAGATAATCGATCGCGCCACGGCGCATCGCCTCCACCGCGGTATCGATGCTGGCCTGGGCCGTGCAGATCACGACGGACAGACCGGGAGAAATTTTCTGCAGCTTCGCGAGATACTCGAGTCCGTCCGCCTCCCCTTCGAGGTGCAGATCGAGCACCACCAGATCGAAGCGCTCCTCCTGCAGCTTCAGCTGAGCAACGCGACCGGTATCGGCGGTGTCAGCCTCGTGGCCTTCGCCGCGAACGGCCTGGGAAATGGCGAGACGGACGGTTCGATGATCATCAACGACAAGTATGCGCATGCGACAGAGTCCACCCAGTGGAAGTTTGGAAATCCCACAGTACGCGGGCCCAAGCCGAGGTTCCCGGCCCCCGGCACTTTCTGCAATCTCTCCGCGTGCAAATCTGCGTCAGCGGAAACGAAGCGATCCTGCGCATTGTCCAAATTGACCGCGTTTCAGGTTGCAGTTCGCCCGATGCCGTCGAGCGCGAGTTTCGCGGCATTTTCGGCAACCTGCTCGCCCTCACGGCGTAAGCAGAATCAGCGATCTGCTGGCACGCGGCAGGCGTGAAGCAGTCCATCGGGTCAGCGGTCGCTGACGTCCGCAAAGCATCACACCACACCGTCATCAACGTCACTCCCATGCTCTATTACACCCTCGTTTTTCTCGTCATCGCCCTCGTGGCCGGCGTGCTCGGCTTCACCGGCATCGCCGGTGCGTCCGCTTCGATCGCGCAGACGCTGTTCTATGTATTCCTCGTGCTGCTCGTGGTCTCGCTGATCGTCGGCGCGATTCGCGGCAGCGGCCGGCCGAAGCTCTGAGCGACGGGCACGCCCGCGTCTGACTCAGTCTCTCCCACCCAGCGCGGCGTAAACGCCGCGCTTTTTTGTGCCTGGCCCACAGCCGAATCCAGTCGCGCTCCCGCGGCCACTACCAGGACGTCGCAGCAAAGCTAGACGGTGCTGACTTCGGCAGCCGGCATGAGCACCTGTGGCGGCGCCGTACGCGCCGGACTCAAGCGCTCCAAGAAGGTTACGGCGTCCGTCAGGGAGGTCACGACCTCCGGTGCCTGCGGCATCGCCAGTCGCTCCTTGAGCTCCTCCCGTTTGGCCAGTCGGGTCCACACGCCCACGACGACGGTCAAGTCCGGATGCCGGGCCGAAATCCGCCGGCACATCTGGCGGGCTCCCACGAGCGCCGACGGCGGCAACGCAGAAATGAACGCAACCTTCACCTTCTGCTGCGTGATGCACGCAGAGGCGTTCTCCACTTCCCCGCCCAGGCCAAACACCGCGGTGGCAATTCGCCTCCGCCGAAGCAGGTGTCCGAGCATCAGCGCTACCAGTTCATCCGCCGCATCGCGCGCCGGCAGACCGACAATCACCGGGGCCGCGGGGAGTTCCACCATCGGGGCGGGAGCGCCCGCCGCTTTGTCGGCCTTTGCTGCGGTCAGCTCATCGCGGCGCTCGAGTTCCTCGATCAGATCCCGGCCCGCCTGAAAGATAAACGCCTCGCGTGACTCCGTGAGCGCACCGCTGTGACGATCTTCCTCCGCAAGAATCAGTGCGGGCGAAAGCACCTCCTCGTAGAACTGCTCGAGCGAGTGTTCCTCGATGTACTTGGTCGCCAGGTCCACCATGTCCTCCGACTCCATCGAGAGCATGCGTTGGTACATTTGGGCGGGGGGCTCGAGCACGGGCTCGCTCCCCAGCAGCACGCTCAGCCCGCCCAAGCCTGGAACGTACTTGCCCATGACGAGCAGGCACACCGTGAGGGGCGTGGAGAGCACCAATCCTCCGATTCCCCACAGCCAAGTCCAGAATACCGCGGCGACGAGCAGCGCGATGTTCGAAATGCCCGTCGACGCGCCGTAGAGCACGACCTCGATCACGTTATTGCTCACGAGCTCCATCACCATGAAGAGGCCCAACGTGTACATGAACTTCGTCCAGCCCGGATCGATCACGATGGCGAGCACGACCGGAAACGCGGCCGCAATCCATGGTCCAACGTACGGAATAAACCGCAGGATGGTTGCGATCACGCCCCAGAGGAGCGCATTGGGCACGCCGATGAAATAGAGCCCGAGCCCCACCGGAATCCCATACGTGGCATTGACGATGAGCTGCATCCAGAGATACCGGGATACGCGCTCCGATGCATCGTCCACCGCCTGCGTCGCCACGTTTATGTGGCCAGAGCTGATCAGCTTGATGAAACGGTCGCGAAGGTCCTCGCGTTGAAACAGCATGGCCACGACAAAAACGAGGACGATACCCACTGTGCCAAGGGGCGAAAGCACCGGCATCAGGATGTCACGCGCGAGAGCAAGGGGCGACGCGTTGGCCGTCCGGACCTCCACCGGAACTGGTTTCGGGTCGGCTGGCGGATCGCCGGCGACAACCGGCACCTCCGCGTTCGGTGCGGTGATCTGTTTACCCAGCTTGTCGATCATCGAACCCAGTTCCACCAGGGCGACGGGGGCATGCGGGGCCTTGAGCGCCGCGATCTTTGCCTGGAGATTCTGCTCGTAGCTCGGCAACTCCTTGCCGAGCCGGATGGCTTGGTCGGCAATCAGCCAGCCGACACCCACCGTCAGCGCCAGTGCCAGGCTAACGGTGACGAGAATCGCCAGCGCCTTGTGGAGGCCCCAGCGCGTCAGCCGGACTACGCTCGGGCCCAGCAGGAAAACCAGCAGCACCGCAAACGTGATGGGCAGCAGCACCTCACGGCCCAGCCGCAGGATGACCACCACCATGAGAAAGGTGGCGAGGCGAAAGAACCACGCGAAGGGCTCACTTTGAAGAGAACGTTGCAATGTCGTGCGGGCACTGACCGCGCTGGAGTGCGAAGGTACCACGCAATCGGGATGCGAAACGAACGATCACGCGGGTGTCAGTTCGAACCGGCCGGCCGGACGTGTCGGCTCAAACCAATCGGACGGCATCGCATCCGTGGCAAACTCGGGGCACGCCTCGGCGAGCAACTTCCGCAGGCACGTCCGCGCCCGGGCGATCCGGCTTTTCACGGTGCCCACCGAAATCCCCAGCGCCGCACCGATCTGCTGGTACGACTGGTTGAGGACGGCGCGGAGCGTCAGGATTTCACGATGCGATTCGCCAAGCTTTTCCATGCAGGCGGACACCAGCGAGGAGAACTCGCCCGTGACGACTTCCCGGGCCGGCGACGGCGCGTCGGACGCGAACATCTCGGACCACGTGGCGCCCGTCGTGTCATTCAACGCGCAGTCGAACGAGAGCGTGGTGTGGCGCTGGCGGCGGAAGAAGTACCAGTAACGATTACGCGCGAGATTGATCGCGATGCGATGCAGCCAGGTCGCGAGCGACGAGTCGCCGCGGAAGCGGACGAGACTACGATAGGCGCGGACAAACGTGTCCTGCGCGATTTCCTCGGCGTCGGCGCGGTTGCGGAGAAACGCGAGCGCCACGAGAAAAATCCGTTCGCGGTAACGCGAGATGATCTCGTCGAACGCCGCAGCGTCGCCGGCGTTGAAACGGCGCACGAGCTCGGCGTCGTATATCGCTTCGCGGGCGGAGTTGCGCGTGGCCGTGGACGCCGCGGGGGTCGTGGCCTGCCTGCTCGTGACGTCACCGGCGGCGTCGGCCGGAGCGGTAGAGAGGTCGGCGGAGGATTCGGAGGACTGAACCGATACGTGGCTGAGTTGCATGCCACTCCCATAACTAGGTTCGTGCCACGACCACCGCCCCGGGCATCAAGCAGCTCGCCGACAACGGCTTGACCTGTACACGAAGCTCGTTGCGTCAGGTGCCGCGGCTCCCGTCATGTTGCAATCTGTCCTCCGCGTTTTGGACAGAACGTGCAAATTGCAGTGCGGAGATGATCCGCGGACCCGAAAAGCCCCCATAGGCCGGCGGCGAAACAATATCCCGCTCGTCTTTGGCGGCCGCGGCCGTTGGCTCGAAGCCAGAACCGACGCGGGGACGGCCCCGATGCCCCGCTCCCTGATCGATCGTTCCCGCCCCCATGAACGTCACTCCTTCCAAATTGATCCGCCGGACGCACATGTACCTGGCGCTGTTCGTCACGCCGTGGATGATCATCTACGCGCTGAGCGGCCTGGTGCTGAACCATGGCGCGTGGGTCCGCGGACTCTACGGGGCAAAATTCAACGCGTTTGAGCAGGTGGCGGACCGGCCTTACGCGACGGTGTTTTCGAGCGACGCGGATCCGCGCCAGATCGGCGGCCAGATTCTCGAGGAGCTCGGCCTGGCCGGCACCTTCAACGTCCAGGGCACCGCCACCTCTCTGCGACTGGTCGTCAACCGCAACGCCGCCTTCTCCGCGCATCGCGTGACCTACTTTCGCGCCGAAAACCGGCTGCTCGTCGAAAAGCAGTCGTTTGTGACGCCCGTGTTCCTGAACCGGCTCCACTTCCGCCACGGTTACGAACAGCCCTTCCTCGCCGCGCGCCTGTGGGCGGTCACGGTCGATCTCGCCGTCGTCGCGATGCTGTTCTGGGCCGTATCGGGAATCTGGATGTGGTGGGAAATCAAGCCGGCGCGGGCGTGGGGCGCAGCCTGCGCCGCGGCGGGTTTCTCCCTTTTCGGCGTGTTGTTCGCCAACCTCTGAGCACGACGCGTCATGAAATCAGTGAACCTGCTCCTACGTCGCGCCCATCTTTACCTCGGCCTGCTGCTGCTGCCGTGGATGCTCATCTACGCAATCTCGACCGTCTTCTTCAACCACGGCGAACACTTCCGCCAGACGCGGCCCGCCGACCAGCCATGGACGCCCCTCTGGGAGAAAGACTACGCCGTGGAACTGCCGAGCGGGCCGGACGCCGTGCGCGAAACGGCGCGTCGCATCCTCAACGAGCAAGGGCTCGCGGGCGCGTTCGGCGCGCAGCGTCAGGGCTCGCGTCTCACCATCAATCTCCAGAACTTCCGGCAGCCCATGCGCGTCGTCTTCGACGGCGAACAGAAGAAGCTGCGCGCCGAAAAGCGCCCGACCACCGGCGTCGAGATCGTCATGCGCCTGCACCAGCGGGTCGGCTATGGTCAGGCGGGCGGCCTCACCTTCGTGTGGGCGTTCATTGTCGACCTCTTCTGCGTCAGCACCCTCGTGTGGATCGCCACGGGCGTTTACCTGTGGTGGAAGCTCTCCGCGACCCGCGCCTGGGGCTTTCTCGCCCTGGGCGGCGGCGTCGCCAGTATCCTGATACTCGTGGGCACGCTCTGACGCATTGGCGCGCAGGCCCGCCGCATGACCGCCCGGAGCGGCGCGACGGTCAAAGCGCCGCCACCAGCCGCTCGAGATGAGCGCGCGCGCGATTCAGCTCCGCGGTCACGGCGGGAATGGACTGATGCAGCGGCGAACCGCGCGGCGTCGGGTGCATGAAGACGGACGTCCAGCCGTTGAAGCGGTGGCGCTTCAGCGCCGCGAGCATCGGGGCGAAATCGAGCGGACCCACGCCCGGCAGCTGCTGCTTCTGCGCGGCGGGCGGCAGGTTGCCGCTGCCGTCCCCGTACTGCCAAGCGTAGTAATAAAAGAGCCGATCGCCGAGATCGCCGACGAGCCGGCCGAGCAGGGCGGCATCCTGCGGGAGATGGAACGGCGCAAACGCCACGCCGACGTGTGACGCGGAAATCGCGTCGGCCAGCATCGGGAGCGAGTCGGGCGTTTCGAGCAGGCTATTGAGATGGTTTTCAATCGCGAGCTTCACGCCCTGCTCGCCGGCGAGATCGAACGCCGGTTTCAGCCGCTCGACCTGCGCGCGAATGGCGCGGCGAAGATCGTCACCGCGAAGATCGTTCGCCCCCGGGCCGCCACCGCCAAAGCCCGCGACCACCATGTTGCCGCCGAAAGCCTTCATCGCCTTCAGGTGCGGTCCCGCCTTCAGGAAGCCCGGATCCATGCAGGTGTAGGTGCTCACGCCCACGCGGTGCCGCGCCAGCAAGGCGGCAAACGCGTCGTGGCCCATCGCATCGATCTGCTCGCGCTGATTGCCCCAGCGTCCCGCCCACACGTCGAGTCCTTCGCACCCGGCCCGCTGCACTTCCGGCAGGATGTCGGCGATCGGCAGCGTGCCATACTGATTCGTCGACAAGACATACCGGAGCTTGAACGGGCTGGAAACAGCCGGCGCAGACGCGGCACGCAGGCAGGAGGAGCGACCTGCGCCCGCGAGCACTGCCGTGCCGACGGAGAGTTGGAGAAAGCGACGGCGGGGCAAAGCACGGTGAACCGAGCGGGTTTTCATGGGAAAGCGGGCGGCGGAGGCGAGCGCGGGACGTCACGCCCAGGGCGTTTTCAGGCTGGTACACTCGGACCGGCAGTGGCAACCGAATCGTCCGGGACACCGGCGTTCGCCGCTCGCAAAAAAAACCACCGCACACTTGCCATTCCCTCCTCGGTGGCTGAAGTGATCGTTCGTGTGCCTGCCGGGCCCCCCTTGTCGGGCAGTTGCACGCTTCATCCTGCCACCGCGTTCCCCGTCGTTTGCCTCCGGCCGCCAGGTTGCCGGCGGGATCAAGCCTCGGACGAATTCACCCCGCCCCCAGCTCCATCGAATTCCATGAAATACACGCTCAACGTTAACGGCACGTCCCGCACGGTGGACGTTGCGCCCGACACCCCGATGCTGTGGGTGCTCCGCGATCATCTCGATCTGGTCGGCACGAAATTCGGCTGCGGCGTCGGCCAGTGCGGCGCATGCACGATTCATATCAACGGCGAGGCAACCCGGTCGTGCATGACGCCGGTGTCCACCGTGGGTCGCAAAAAGATCACGACCATCGAGGGACTGGCGGCGGACGCCGCGAAGCTCACGCCGTTGCAGCAGGTCTGGTGCGACAGCGACGTCGCGCAATGCGGCTACTGCCAGGCAGGCCAGATCATGCAGGCCGCCTCGTTCCTGAAGGACAACCCGAAGCCCGCGGACGACGAGATCGATGGCGCGATGGCCGGCAATCTCTGCCGCTGCGGCACCTATCTGCGCATCCGCGCCGCAATCAAGCAGGCGGCCGCGATGCCCGCCGGCAAGGAGGCCGCCCAATGAATTCCTCAATCACGACCTTCTCCGCGCCGGTCAACCGTCGCGACTTCCTCAAGCTGACCGGCCTCGCCGGCGGCGGTCTCGCCCTCGCGTTCTACATTCGCTCCGGCGGCGACGCCGCCGCAGCGGAAACGTCCGCCAGCGGTGATTTCAAGCCCAACGCTTTCATCCGCATCACGCCCGCCGGCGCGGTCACCATCGTCTCGAAGCAGCCCGAAATGGGCCAGGGCGTGAAGACGTCCCTGCCGATGATCATCGCCGAGCAGCTCGAAGTGCCGTGGAAGGAAATCTCCATCGAGCAGGGCGACTTCGACGACAAGCTTTACGGCAACCAGGGCGCCGGCGGCAGCAACTCGACGCCGAACAACTACGACAACTTCCACCTCGTCGGCGCCACGGCGCGCACGATGCTGGTCGAGGCTGCGGCCCAGACGTGGGGCGTCCCCGCCAGCGAGTGCCGCGCCGAAAAGGCCGCGGTCCTCCACACGTCCGGCAAGTCACTCAAGTACGGTCAGCTCGTCGCCAAGGCGGCCACCCTGCCCGTCCCCGCCAAGGAAGCGGTCGTGCTCAAGCAGCCGAAGGACTTCAAGCTCCTCGGCACGCGCGTCCCGCAGTTCGACAGCAAGAAGATCGTCACCGGCCAGTCGCTCTTCGGCATCGACGTGAAGCTGCCCGGCATGCTCTACGCCGTTTACGAAAAGTGCCCGGCGTTCGGCGGCAAGGTCGTCAGCGCCAATCTCGATCAGATCAAGACCCTGCCCGGCGTGAAGCACGCCTTCATCATCGAGGGCAACGGCAAGGTGAAGGAACTCGTTCCCGGCGTCGCCATCGTCGCCGACTCGACGTGGGCCGCGTTCAGTGCCCGCAAGCAACTCAGGGTGACGTGGGATGAGGGCAAGGTGGCCGGCGAGAGCTGGGACACCTTCGTTGCCCAGGCCCGCGAAAAAGCTGCCCAACCCGGCGGCCGCACCCTGCGCAAGGATGGCGATCCCGACGCCGCCCTCGCCGGCGCCGTGAAAACCGTGCAGGCCGAATACCTGTATCCATTCATCTCGCACGCCAATCTCGAGCCGCAGAACACGACGGCGCATTGGAAGGACGGCGTCATGGAGCTCTGGTCCCCGACGCAGATTCCGACAATCGGCGCCGGTCTTGTGACCAAGGTGCTGGGCGTTCCGGCGGATAAGATCAAACTCCACATCAACCGCGCCGGTGGCGGCTTCGGCCGTCGCATTGGCGCCGATTACCTGATCGAGGCCGCAGCCATCGCCCACAAACTCGACGTGCCGGTGAAGCTCACCTGGTCCCGCGAGGACGACCTGCGCCACGATCAATATCGACCCGGCGGCATCCACTTCCTCAAGGGCGGCATCGACGCCAAGGGCAAGGTCGTCGCCTGGAAGAATCACTTCTTCACCTTCGGCGAAGGCGGCAGCCCGGGCAGCGGCGGCGGCCTCAGCCCGGATGAATTCCCCGGTCGCTGGATCGCCAACTACCAGGCTGAGCAGACGATGTTTGAAACGGGCTGGCCGATGGGTCCGTGGCGCGCCCCGGGCAGCTGCGTCTTCGCTTGGGTCATCCACAGCTTCATCGACGAACTCGCCCACGCCGGCGGTCGCGATCCGCTGGAACTGCGCCTCGAATTGCTGGGCGACAAGGACGACATGCCCGCCGGCGGTGGCGGCGCCGCCAAGGGCAAGGGCCCGGCTGCCGGCTACAACGTCGCACGCATGCGCAATGTCCTCAAGTTCGCCGCCGAGAAGGCCGGCTGGGGCAAAAAGAAATTCGCGAAGGGCCAGGGCGCAGGCATCGCGTTCCACTTCAGCCATCGCGGCTACTTCGCGCAGATCGCCGAGGTGACCGTCTCCAAGGACGGCCAGCTCAAGGTCGATCGGTTCATCAGCGGCTGCGACATCGGCGCCCAGGTCGTCAACCTCAGCGGGGCTGAAAACCAAGTCGAAGGCTCGGTCGTCGACGGCCTCGGCACCCTGATGACGCAGGAGATCAACATCGAGCGCGGTCGCGCGGTGCAGAGCAACTTCACCGACTACCCGCTGATTCGCATCACGGATGCTCCGACCAAAATCGAGACGCACTTCCTGAAGACGAACTACCCGACCACGGGCCTCGGCGAGCCCGCGCTGCCTCCGGTCGCTCCGGCCGTCTGCAACGCAATCTTCGCCGCCACCGGCAAACGCGTGCGCCAGATGCCGCTCTCGCGGACCGATCTGCGCTGGGCGTAACACCGGAACGGTCCCGCATTACAATCCACCCGCTGACGCGCTTTGCACCAGGCGTCGGCGGGTGGATTTTTTCCGCTCGCAGCCCGCTCATGCTCACGTCCCGCCGCGATTACATCCTGCGCATCATCGACGAAGTCGGCCGCCTGCTCGCGCGCGTCGTCTTCAAACGCCGCAACGGCGAGCCGGATCAGGCGCTGCAGGCCGTCGTGCAGGCCTGTGAGCGGCTCTTCTCACTCGAAGCGGACAAACTGTTTCAATTCACCCCGGAACAGCATTTCGTCATGCTCACCGACGGCGAGACGCCGGAAATTGCCCGCGACAAGGTGCTGCTCTACGCCGCCCTCAACGCCGAAGCCGCGCACGCGTACACCGCGCTCGGCAACGCCGCGATGGCCCGCGCGACCGCGCTGAACGCCCTGCGCTTCTCGCTCCGCGCGCGCGTTGAATTCCCTGCCAACAACCTGCCGGCGTTCGCCCCCAACCCAGCCCTGCTCCGCGAGCAGCTCGGCGCCACGCCGCTGGACGAGGGAACGTTGGAGCTACTGAAGCGAGCCGGGCTTTCATAGCCACTCTTTGGACAGAATGAACAGAATTGACTGAATGGCGCTGCAGGTCGTCTGGCCGAGGCCCTTTTCTGGATTCCGTCCATTCTGTCTATTCTGTCAGAAGAACCACGGTCCCTGACGCCGGGCTAAAACAACAACTCGCCCTGCGCCGGCTCCGGCGGCGTGGGCTTCGCACCGCCGAGAAATGTGCCGTAGCGCTCGAGCCAGTCGTTGAGTTTCTCGAGGTAGTAATCCGGGTCGTAGGGCGCCGCCACCGGATCGTAGAGCGCCAGCGGACGCGCCCGTTGCCAGTCGCTTGTGCGGCCTTTGGCGCGGGCCGTGATGTAATACGTCACGCGCTCGCCCATGCGCGGGCGGGGCGTCAGTTGCAGCGCCACTTCGGCGGCAGCCCGGCGCGGTTTGCCGCCCTCGGCAATCATGCGTTCGTACGCGTCCGGATTCTGGCTGAGCGTCTCGCTCTTCGCGAGTTCCCCCGGCGGCACCGCGCGAAGTGGAAGTTGTGCACGGTAGTTCTCCCACGACACCAGCGGCGACTCCGCCGTCGCCCCGAGGAGAAAGCGGATCAGCTGGCTCGACAGCTTTTTCAGAAACGGCTCGATCCCCCGCGATCGTAGCGCGCTGCCGCGCAGCGTGATCTTCTTTCCGTCGTACAGCGCGTAGTTCTTCGCCTTGTAGCAAAACATCGCGGCATAGCGTCCATCGTACTCAAGCTCGATCCCCGCGGGGAGAATCGGCGCGACCAGCGCCAGCAGCTCGTCGGGTTGATCGAAATATTTTTCCGACGACAGGTAGATGCCGTCCGTGTCCGCCTCGAGAATCGTGCAGCCGAGCCGCGCAAACTCATCGATCAACGCCTGCAGCAGTTCGCGCCCGCGGCGCGTGACGTCCGCCGCCAGCTCACCGTCGCCGAAACGCGCCCCGGAAAATCCCAGGTAGCCGTAGAACGAATTGATCAGAATCTTGAAGTTCGTCTGCCGCGCCTGTGCCTCCGCGCGTTCCTCTGCGGTGGGCGCGGTCTTCGCCCGCTGCTTGTACGTCAGGCGATACTCGCGCAGCCGCCGCAACAGCGGAATGAATACGCCGAGCGTGTCGTTCCGCGGATTGCGCCCGATGGTCAGGAGCAGGCTTGGATACAGCGACGCGACGTCGAAGTGCAGCACGTGCCGAAACACGCCTTCCTGAAAACTGCGCGTGTAGCCGCCTTCAAACGGCTTCACCTCCGGCGGCGTCGGACACGCCTGCCGCGCGTGGTAGTATTCCTCGAGAAACAGGAGATCGATCTTCGAGGTCGCACCGCGCAGCGTGGCTTCCTGCAGCAGCGTGGGAAAGGTCCGGGTCTGCTCGAAATACGTCGGGAGCAGCTGATCCGCGAGTCCCTGCGTTTCCCGCAGGTCATCCTCGAGGTAGGCGCAGAATCGCGCGCGATCCGCGACGAACACGTGCTGGATTTGATCGCCGCGAATGTACGTCCGCTCGTCGTCGTCCTCCGTGATGCCAAAATAGACCGCGGCCTCCTTGAGCCCGTAAGAGGTCATCTCCCGCGTCGTGATGTCGTAGAGCTGCACGAGGAGGTACGTATCCACGACGGCCCGACCCGGCAGATCGCACCGCGTGAAATCGATCCAGCGCTCCGCCACCTTGAGCTTGCTGCTGCGAAACGATGCCTTTTGCCCGTAACGCCCCCACTCGCAGGCGAGCTTGTGCCGCCGGCAGCGCTGCCGGAGGTAATCGAGGTCGAACTTGAAGAGATTGTGGCCCTCGATGACGTCGGGATCGATCTCGGCCAGCGCCACGCTGAAATCCTGCAGCAGTTTCTTCTCGGCCGCATCGGTCATCTCGTCGAGCAACAGCAATCGATTCCGGCCCGCACAGCGCAGCCCGATCGCCAGCACGCGGTCACCCGGCCGGGCTGCATCGGGAAACCCGCCGTCGGGCGACGCGACCTCGATGTCGAACTGGCACCGCCGCAGCTGACTGAAGGTCAGGCCGCGGTACAGGCGCTCGCGTTGCTGCAGGAGAAACTGGCTTTCGAGCGGACGGATCGCGTCGGCCCGGACGCCCGTTTGCTCGTTCCGCAGAAAGCCATTGAACGCATCGAGCGTGTCGGCGTGCAGCAGCCGGCGAAACGGCCCCTCGCCGTTCAAGTCCTCGACCGTCACCCCCACCAGCGTGGCATCGGCGGGCGCGGCGTCGAGCCAGGCAAACGGTCGGAGCGTCGCGGCCCGATGCTCGCGTCCGCCGTCAGCCGTCGCTATCGTCGTGTGCACGCCGCCGGTGTCGTCGACCCACACGCCACACAGGGTGCCCGCGGCCTGGAGGCGTTCTTCAATCATGCGGCTCGCAGGCTCCAGTGTCCGTCAACGCGGCGCAATCGCGGCATCCCGCTCGCGTTCAACCGGAGTTCAGAACGGCTTCGTGTACACCATGACGATCGCGACGAGCGCGAGGACGATGGCGATGACGCTCAGCGTGCCGGCCGCGCCACGGCGGCGGTAACCGAAGCCGGCGAGGGCGGAAAGGCCGAGCCAGCATACGATTTTCACGATCAGCCAGCCTGGAAAGCCCACCTGCAGTTTCGCCTGCAGCCCGAAGCCGCCGACGAGCGCCAGCAGGCTCGCGATGCCGGTGATCATGAGCACGCGCTTGCGCGTTTCCGGGGCCGCGGCGAACGCGTAAAAGGTGTAAGCGGTCAGAACCAGCACCGACGCGACGTGAAGAATGGAATAGATGGTAGGGCTCATGGGAGGCGGGAGCTCAGCGCGGCGGCCCAATCGGGTCCACCCAATTTGTGCACAGAAAAGGCCGATCCGGATGGATCGGCCTTCAACTGAAAATAAGTGACGCCCCGCCTGTGCCGTATGCCCAAAGGCTCAAGACCTTTTTTAGTTAAGGTGGGCGCCTCCGCCGCAGCGTCTGTCTTCCGGTTTACGGCCTGACATCTTCCACGACGGTTTTGGCTCCCGTGATTTTCCTAAGGCAAAGAGCAGTTTTTGAAAGCACCTCGAACACTGCAGGGTGTCGCTTCCAAAGTAGGTCACACCCCCGCCCCGTCAAATGCCGATTGCAGGTTGTGGGCAATAAAACCGCCGGGCCATTAACGGCCCTTTCCGCGGCCGCTCCCTCAAGCGCCCTGGATGCTTTCGTCCAAGTGCTGAATGATCAATTCCTGCACGGTCGCGAGAAAGAGGTAGCACATGAAGGCCTTTCGCAGCCCTTCCTCGAGCGACATCAAATCCACATCGCCGCTCTCCAGCGTCTCGTCGCCCAGCTGCTTCAGGTATTTCTCGCGCAGGCGCAGCCGCACTGCCGCGCTGGCTCGCAGGATCACCTCGGCATTCTTCTCGTCGAAGGCCACGACGCCCTCGCGGAAAAACTCGTCGTCAAACAACGCCAGCAGCGCGCACACGTCCTCGTTCTGCGTGCCGAGCAACTCGTCCACCCACGCGCCGTGAAACTCCGGGTCGAGATCCGTCAGCGCCACCGGTGCTGCCAGATTTTTCCCAAGGCTGTCCGCCATGTCCTTGATGACATCAAGGAGCGGCGCGACGACCGGCAGGGCCAGTTTCACTTCAATGCGCTTCATCGTGCTCAAGGACGGCGGTGAGGTGCCATTGTTGCAAGGTGAAGACATACGCCTCCGCCTTTTCCCGCAAGCCGCTCCACACGATTGATCGCCCCTGCTCGTGCACCTCGAGCATCTTCTGCCGGGCGGTCGACTCGTCGAAACCGAAGACCTTTTTGAACACCATGACGACGTACGACATGAGGTTGACCGGATCATTGAGGACGACCACGCGCCACACGCCCTCGAGCGCGAGTTCGGTGCGGGAGATCTCCTTGGTTTGCGGCTGGGAGCTGAAGACGGTCACGCGCGGTAGTGAATGGGCGGAACCGCGGCGTGCAAATCCGATCGACCGCAATCTGCGGGTCAGGCGTTGATCGCCGGACGCAGTTCCGGGCGGAAGAGCGGGCTCGATCGCAGCCCCCACGCCGCGAGACGAAACGCCAGCCCCGTCCCAAGGCACCCGACGCCATACTGCACGCTGCGGCGGAAATTGATCGAGGATGCCTCCGGGAAATATTTCGTCGGACACGTGATCTCCGCGATCGTGCACCCGGTCCAGTGGATCTGCGCGAGCATCTGGTTGTCGAAAACGAAGTCGTCCGAATTCACTTCCAAGGGCAATCGTTCCAGCAACGGTCGTGAAAACGCCCGGTAACCGGTGTGATACTCCGAGAGCTTGGCCCCGAGCAACGCGTTCTCCGCCGCGGTGAGCGCGCGGTTCGCCACGTATTTCCACCACGGCATCCCGCCGGCCAGCGCGCCGCCGCCAAGGATCCGAGACCCAAGCACGCATTCGTAGAGCCCGCCCGCCACCAGCGATGCCATCGCCGGCAGCAGCCGCGGCGTGTATTGATAATCCGGGTGCACCATGATGATCACATCCGCCCCCGACTCCCGCGCCAACCGGTAGCAGGTTTTCTGGTTGCCGCCGTAGCCGCGATTCTGCGGGTGCACCGCCACCCGCGTGTGCGGCAGCGTGCGCGCGATCGCCACCGTCGCATCGCGACTGGAATCGTCGACCACGATCACTTCGTCCACGACGCCCTGCGCCATGACCTCGTCATAGGTCTGGCGCAACGTCAGCTCCGCGTTGTAAGCGGGCATCACCACCACGATTTTCTTGCCGTGCAGCACGTAAGCAGGGGAGTTTGGGTTGCCTGAAGATGTCAAACGCGGCGCAAAGTCGAGCCCTCTCCCACCCATGCTGACGGGAACCGTTCCGCCCGCCTCGCCCTCGCCCCCGGCCCCGGCGCGGCCGCAGCCGTGGTTAATCGCGCTGGTCCTCGTGGTCCTCACCCTGCTCACCTTCTGGCGCGTCGGCCAGTGCGACTTCGTCAACCTCGACGACGACGCCTACGTGCAGTTCCAGCCGCTGGTGAACCAGGGCCTGCGCGCTCCTGGAATCGTGTGGGCGTTCACCGGCACGCACAGCAACAACTGGCATCCGCTGACGACGCTGTCGCACCAGCTCGACTGCGAGATCTTCGGCGTGAAGCCCGCCCCGATGCACTGGGAAAATCTCGGCTGGCACGTCCTGAACACGCTGCTCGTCTTCCTCGTGGGGCGCGCGCTGACCGGCGCGACGTGGCGACCCGCCGTCGTGGCGGCCTTCTTTGCCGTGCATCCGCTGCATGTGGAATCGGTCGCTTGGATCTCCGAGCGCAAGGACCTGCTCAGCGGTTTTTTCTGGCTGCTCGGACTTTGGGCCTACCGCGTCTACGCGCGCGCGCCGTCCGTTCGCCGCTACCTGCTGGTGGCTGCCGCCATGGTGTTTGCGCTGCTGGCGAAACCGATGGCGGTGACATTTCCGTGCACGCTGCTCCTGCTCGATTTCTGGCCGCTGCGCCGCTGGCCGGAACGCAGCTGGCGCGCCTTGGTGATCGAGAAGCTACCGCTGTTCGCATTGGTCGCAGCCCACAGCGTGCTCACCTTCATCGTGCAGAGCGCCACCGGCGCGGCGCACTACGGCGAGCGCTTTTCGCTCGGTGTCCGCGTGGCCAACGCCCTGGTCGCCTACGTACGCTACCTCGGCAAGACCTTCTGGCCGGAATCACTCGCGCCGATGTATCATCATCCTGGACACTGGCCCGTGCTCGTCGTGGCCGGCGCCTGCGTGATCCTCGGCCTGCTGAGCCTCGCGGCCTGGCGCTGGCGGCACCGTCAGCCGTCGGGACTGTTCGGCTGGCTCTGGTTTCTCGGCACGCTCGTGCCGGTGATCGGCCTGGTGCAGGTCGGGGCGCAGTCGATGGCGGATCGTTACATGTACCTGCCAATTCTCGGCGTGCTGACACCCGCGGTCTGGATCGGCGCGCACCTGCTCGAACGCTGGCCACGCCCACGCGTGCTCGCGATCGGCGCGAGTGCGGCGATCGCAGTCGGACTGGGCCTCGTGGCAGCCCGGCAGGTGCTGGCGTGGCGCAACAGCGTCACGCTGTTCGAGCACAGCATCAAGGCCGGCGAGGATAACGCCCCGGTGCGTTACCTGCTCGCGGTGGCGCTGCAGGGCGCAGGGCGGCCGGCCACCGAAGTCGCAGCCCAGTTTCACCGGGCGCTCGAGCTCAGCCCTGATTACGTAAACGCGCGCACGCAGCTCGCCGCCATCGCGATCGGGCAGCAGAACTACGACGAAGCCCGCCGGCACATCGAAGACACGATTCGGATCGAACCGGAAAACGCCGCGCTCCACGTGAACCTCGGGGCGCTCTGGATGCGTGTCGGCCGACCTGCCGACGCCATCCCACACTTTGAACAGGCACTGCGGCTCAACCCCGATTCCGGTCCCGCCCACCTCGAACTCGCCCGGATTTTTCTCGGACAAAACCGACTCGACGAGGCGCGGGCGCACATCAAGGCGCGGGCCGAGCTCGAGCCGTGGAACCCGGACGCGCTCGCCGACTACGGCAACATTCTCCTCGGGCTGAAGCGATTCGAAGAGGGCCGCACCTATCTCACCCGCGCCCTGTGGATCCGACCGGACTTCGCCCTGGCACGCCAGAGCCTTGAAGCGCTGAACGCCGCGACGGGAAGCAAGGGCTGAGGCGGGGGCTGCGCTCGACGCCAGCAGTTGAAGGTTGAAAGGTGAAAGTTGAAAGTGGGAAACCGGACGGCGTCGTCCCTCTCCGGCGAAACTGGAATCAAACTGAATTTATCAATGCCGGTCATTCTCCTGATTTCGCGAAGTGACCGCCTCTTTCAACTTTCAACCTTCACCTTTCAACTACCAGCAGCCGCCTTGGCTCGCGCCTCGCCCACCGCTGCCGACACGCGCGCCTCGGCTTCAGCGAGCGGCACCTTGGCGACTTCCTTCTGCGTGCGCCACTTGAGCTCGATGATGCCTTCCTTGAGGCCCTTGCCACCGATGGTGAGGCGCAGCGGAATGCCGATGAGGTCGGCATCCTTGAACTTCACGCCCGGGCGCTCCGCGCGATCGTCGATCAAGACGTCAGCACCCGCACGTTCCGCCGCTGCCCCGAGCTTCTTCGCGAGTTCCATGGCCTCCGGCAATTGCGGATCGAGCACGCACACCAACACCTGGAACGGCGCGCAGTTCCACGGCCAGACGATGCCGTCGGCGTCGTGGCTCTGCTCGATCACCGCCTGCATCGTCCGACTGATGCCGATGCCATAGCAGCCCATCACCATGTGGTGTGACTGCTTCTGGTCATCGGTGTAAACTGCGCCGAACTTCTCCGAGTACTTCGTGCCGAGTTTGAAAATGTGGCCGACCTCGATCCCACGGCGCGATTGCAGCGGCAGACCTGATTTGGGATCGGGCTCACCCGTGCGCACGCGACGGAAGTCGCCGAACTTCGTCACGGCGAGATCGCGCGTCACGTTGACGTTGCGCAGATGGAAACCGTCCTTATTCGCGCCGGTCGTGCCGTTGCCGATGAGGCGAATCGCGTGATCGGCAAAGATGCCGGCGAGCGCCCCCTGATTCTTGATCGTGCCCTTGACCGCACCGAGACTGCCGGGCTTCGCGCCGAGCACGGGCTCGATTTCCTCGGCGGTGGCCGGGCGGAACAGCGTGAAGCCGAGCGAGCCGAGCTTCGCCTCCTCGAGTTCGTCGCAACCGCGAATGACCACGAGGAACGGCTTGCCGTCGCCCATGTACACCAGCGTCTTGAACTGCTGGTTCGCCGCCACGCCATACGGCGCCGCCTCGAGCGCCGCAATCGTCACCACCCCCGGCGTGGCGAACTCTTCCACCGCGCCTGCGGGCGCCGCGTCCTGATGACCGGCCGGGACGAGCGCGCTCGTCGCCTTCTCGCGATTCGCCGCGTAGCCGCTGGTTTCGTTGTAGATCACGTCATCGTCGCCGATTTCCGCCGGCACCATGAACTCGTGTGAAAAACTTCCGCCCATCACGCCGGTGTCCGCCTCGACCGCGATGGCCTGCGCACCGATCCGTTTGAAGAAGCTTTCGTAGGCCGTCTTCATGATGTGGTAGCTCTTCACCGCGCCCTCGTCCGTGGCGTCGAATGAATACGCATCCATCATGATGAACTCGCGCGCGCGCATCAGCCCGTAGCGCGGCCGGATCTCATTCCGGAACTTCGTCGCGATCTGATAAAAATTCTTCGGCAGATCGCGATAGCTCGTGATCTCCGTCTTCACGAGCGGCGTAATCACTTCCTCGTGCGTCGGCCCGAGCACAAACTCCGGCTCGCGGCCGGCGCGCTTGCCGTCGCCGGCGCTGTCGGCGCGAAACATGATCTCGCGCGCCGCCGCCCAGCGCGGCCCCTCCTGCCACAATTCCGCCGGATGCACGTGCGGCATCCACAACTCGATGCCGCCCGCCGTATCGAGTTCCTCGCGACAGATCTGCGTGATCTTCTGAATCACCCGGAGCCCGAGCGGCATGTACGTGTACAATCCGCCGCCGAGCTTGCGCACGAGTCCGGCGCGGACGAGCAGCTTGTGCGACGCGATCTCCGCATCGGACGGACTCTCTTTCAGTGTCGGGATAAAAAACTGCGACCAGAGTTTCATGAAGTCGCGCAACGAAGCAGCCCGGGCGGGGCGGAGCAATCCTTGTTTGCGGCCTGACGTCGTCGTCCCGGGCGCGCCACCTCTACCCCAGCCTTGCTTCGCCCGCCCCTCGTGGCTTTCCCTCCTTTCGCTCATGTCCGCCGCGCCCAAATCACGTCAGCCCTGGCCGATGAAGTGGATCGTCCTCGCGATCCTCGTGCTCATCGTGCCGTACACGTTTCTGACGCTGCGGTATCGCAAGGCAGGACCGGCCTTCCAGCCTTACGAGGACATGAAGAATCGCGCCAACGTCGCGCGCCTGCTCGCCGCCGGTTACCAGCGGATTCCCATCACCGCGCAACGCCCGGCCGACGGCGGCCGCGTCGCGGGCGGCGCGGCCGTGCTGCCGGATGTCGGCGGCGTGCCCGCCGATCTGCGCTCGACCCTCGTCGAGACGCCGCTGCTCGCGACCGAGATTCTCAGCGTCACCACCGCGCCGGTGATGGCACCGCAACAGCCCTACGTGATCCAGCTCACGTGCACGTTGCCCACCGATCACCAGCAACTCGGCGGCGCGGAACTCTACGTGCGCGGCGACCGGCTCGTGCTGCTGCCGACCTTCGAGCACGTCGCGGACGGTCTCGTCGCCCGGTCGCGGCAGGCGATCGTGTTGCTGACGATTCCCGCCGGCGCCCTGAAGCCCGGCCGCTATGATTGCGTCCTCGTCGGCGAACGCGCGTCGCGTGGCTGGCCGTTGGAAGTAAAGTGATCGCCCTTCGTCCGGGCGCGCGGCGCCGTTGCGTGAGCGTTTTGTCCGGTACAGCCAGCCGGCGTTCAGCGCCCGTCGAATTACATGGTTTTTCGGATGGCCTCTATTGACGAGCCGCGCCGCATCACCGACAACAGCCCGCCTTCCTTTGATGAGCACCAGCACCGGTAACGGTTCGTCTTCTCCTCCCGCACCCACGTCCGCGATCGCGACCACGATCAAGCCGACCGATCTCCGCGGCATTCTGAAATACGTTCCGCGCTTTCAAGGTCAGATCTTCATCATCGCCGTCGACGGTTCGATCGTGGCGGACGACAACTTCGGGAATCTGCTGGTCGACATCGCCGTCCTGCGTTCGCTGGGCATCAAGATCGTGCTCGTGCACGGCATCAGCCATCAGATCAAGGAGCTCTCAACCGTCCGCAACATCCCGATCTCGAATTCGGACGGCACCGGCCTTACCGACGCCGCCACACTCGATCTCGCGATTCGCGCATCGTCGCGCGTCTCCCACACGCTGGTCGAAGGCCTCACGCAAAATGTCCTGAAATGCGCCACGACGAATGCCGTGCGCGCGTTGCAGGTGGGCATCATCAAGGGCGTCGACCAGCAGTTCACCGGCAAGGTCGAACGCATCGACAAGGATTTTCTCACTGAGCTGATCGATCGGCAGGTCGTGCCGGTGGTGTCACCGGTGGCCTTCGGACCCGACGGCAAGTCGCTGCGCGTGAATTCCGATTTGCTCGCGGCCGAGCTGGCCGAGGCGTTGCACGCGACGAAGATCATTTACCTCACGCCGGCACCGGGCCTTGAGATCGACGGCGAGATTCGCCGCGAGATCCCCGTCGATGCGTTGCGCACCATCCTGCAGGATCAGCCCGATCGGGTCGATGCCGCCAGCTTCAGCAAGGCGACGCACGCCATCAAGGCGATCGAGACCGGCACGCCGCGCGTTCACATCCTCGACGGCCGGATTTTCGACGGCCTGCTCAACGAAATCTTCTCCAACGAGGGCGTCGGCTCGCTCGTCTACGGCAACGACTACGCGCAGATCCGGAAGGCGCGGAAGAGCGACGTCCGCATGATCTACAACCTCACCCGGGCGGCAGTCCGGCGCGAGGAGTTGATCTTCCGTTCGCAGCAGGCGATCGAGAAGAACATCGAGCAGTTCTTCGTGTTCGAAATCGACGAGAACATCATCGCGTGCGTCACGCTGTATTTCTACCCGGACAAGCCGCAGATGGCCGAGGTCGGATCACTCTACGTGATGCCCTTCTATCACAATCGCGGCATCGGCAAGAAAATGGTCGATTACGCCTGCATGGTCGCGAAGGAACGCGGCGCCACCACCATCCTCGCGCTCTCCACGCAGAGCTTCGGCTTCTTCACCAATGTCGTCGGGTTCGAGGAGTCCAGCAAGGACGTCCTGCCCGAGGCTCGATTGAAGCTCTACGAGGAAAGCGGCCGCAACGCCAAGGTGCTCGTGAAGCAGCTGGCGTGACCGCGGCGGGGCGTTCCGCCCGCGGCCGGAGGTCCACTCGCTGGCGCTCGTAGCTACGGGCCGAAGACTACGCGCGCCGGGGTCGGGACGCGGCGCTCAGCCGTTCACTTCGGCGACCACCTGCACCTCGACCGTCGTGCCGCGCGGAAGTCCGTTCACCGCGACTGCAGCCCGGGCGTGCTTGCCGGCCTCGCCGAAGACTTTCACGAGGAGATCGCTCGCGCCGTTGATCACGCTGGGACTGTCGGCAAAGCCGTCGACGGCATTGACGAAGCCGGTGACCATCACGATGCGCGACACGCGATCGAGCGAGCCGACCGCGGCCTTGATGTTCGCGAGCGTGTTCAGGATGCACACTTCGGCCGCCTTTTTCGCCGTCTCGATGGTCTGCTCCCGGCCGACCTGGCCAACGTGGGTCTGCTGCCCGTTGAACACGGCGATCGTGCCGGCGCAAAAGAGCAGATTGCCCGTGCGCACCGTGGGTACGTAGCTGCCGGCGGCAGCGGGAGGAGTCGGCAGCGTGAGTCCGAGTTCGGCGAGTTTGGCTTCAGGATTCATGGGAAATTTGCGCCGAACCAACCGGCAAACCGCGCCGAGCTCAAGCGCCGGAATCGCCGGAGTCCCGCTTATCGCGCGGACGACGCGCCCGCGGTGTGCGGCACCGGCAGGAATTCCGTGGACGCGACGCTCGCGACGGTCACCGACGCCTTGAGCAGGCCCAGCGTCCGCATCGTTTCAATCTGTTCGGCGATCCGCACCACCGAGATCTGGCCGACGTCCTCGCCCTTCGAGAGGTCGCCCTGGACGAATTTATGCCGGAGCATTTCGTTCCGGGAAAACGCCAGCAACGCCGGCGTCATTTCCGGATTCCGTTTCATCATCACGGCATCGGCCGCCGTGGCATCGCCCTCGAGATAGTCGCGCCAGCCGCGGATTGATGCCTGCACAAAGGCCCGCACCATCTCCGGCGAGGTGCGGATCAGTTCGCGCCGCGTGAAGAGCGCCTGGTAACAATCGTAGCCGGCCTCGGACAGCAGCAGCGTGCGCACCTCGCGGCCGTTCTGCCGGGCGAAAAACGGCTCGTTGGTCACGACACACTGCTGGATGACGTTCGTGTTCGCGAGGAATTCGCCGAGGCCGTACGTGTTCTGCCGCCGCTCGATGGTGATGCCGTATTTGTTTTCCAGGTACTTGAACCAGGTCATCCCGACGTTCCCGATCACGCCGCGGCCGTCGAGATCCCTGAAGGTCTTCACCGGGCTGTCCGCATGCACCATCAGCGCCTGAGGGTCGTGCTGCATCGTCGCCGCCACCATGACCAGTGGCAGTCCGCCGCTCGCGACGAGAATCAGGTTGTCGCTGCGATCCATCCCAAAATCGGCGTCGCCCCGCGCCACCTTCAGCTTGATGCCCGCCCCCGGACCGCCCGGCCAGATCTCCACGTCGAGTCCGGCGTCGGCATAAAATCCGCGCACCATCGCCTGGTAGTAGCCGCCGTGTTCGGCCTGCGGAAACCAGTCGGTCTGCAGGATAGCCTTGCGCAGGGCCGGACGCGCACTCGGCGACTCCGAGGCCGGAACGTTTGCGTCGCGCCGGCCGCAGCCACTGCCCAGCAGGGCCAGCAGTACGACGGCAAAAACCGACGCGGACGTTCGCATGAGCAACGAGAGTAAACGGGGGTTCTGCGCGCGAGCAACAATCACCCGGTATTGCGTCATATCGCGCAGCCCCTGACGATGTCGGAATGACCTTTCGCGATTGGCAGGAACTCACCCCAGCCGCCGCCGCGCGCGAACTGCACCGCCGCGTCATCACCCTGCTTCCGCCAGCGCAACAACGCGCCGCCATCGCCGAACTGCCGTCCGAGTCCGAGCTGGCGGTCCGGTTTGCCCAGGCCCCGGCCGCCGTGCCGCTCGCCCGCGTACCCTGCCTGGTCAAGGATCTCTTCGACGTCGGCGGCCAGCCCACGTTTGCCGGCTCGACGTTTCTCCCCGAGGTGCGCCCGACGCGAGCGACCGACGGCGCGTTCGTGCAGGCCGTACGCCGCGCCGGCGCCGTGATCGCGGGCAAAACCCACATGCATGAATTCGCCTACGGCATCACCGGCGAGAACGCGCACTACGGCAACGTGGAGCACCCGCGTTTTCCCGGTCGCACCACCGGCGGTTCGAGCAGCGGTTCGGCTGCGGTCGTCGCCGCCGGGATTGTGCCGTTCGCGCTGGGCAGCGACACGGGCGGATCGGTGCGGCTGCCCGCGGCGTTCTGCGGCCTGTATGGCTTTCGCCTCGCACCGCGCGGGCCGTGGATTTCCGACGCCGTACCGCTCGCACCGTCGTACGACACCGCCGGCTGGTTCACGGCCAACGCCGCCGATTTGAAGGCGTCGATCGCCGCGCTCGTTGGACTCGGCCGCTCCGATCGCGCACCGCGCGGCTGCTACCTCGCGATGCCCGGGGTCGATCCCGACCTTGCCGCCGCCTGCGAAAAACAGGCCCGACCGTTTGCCGCTCCCGCCGAACCCGCGGTGCGCGACGCGCTCCTGCAGGGCTTCACCTCCGCCGTCGACACCTACAACACTGTCGTCGCACAGGAGGCATGGGCCTATCACCAGCCGTGGGCCGAACGCTATCAGTCGCGTTACAGCGCACCGGTGTGGCAGCGACTCATCCGCGCGCACACGCTGACGCCCGCGCAGATCGACGCGGCGCAGGTGAACACCGTCGCCATTCGGGCGCTGTGGGAACGCTTCTTCGCGGCCCATGATTTTCTCGTTCTGCCGGCGTCCCCCGCACCCGCACTCACGCCCTCCGAGTGCACGCTCGAGAATCGCCTTCGCATCCTCACGCTGACCGCACCCGCGAGCATCGGCGGCCTCCCGGTGCTGAGCGTGCCCGTGCCACTGGCGTCCGGCCTGACCAGCGGACTGCAGATCATCGTCAACGCCACCACGAGCCCGGTCGTCCGCTGGGTGCTGGAAAACGTCGCCGCCAAGGCCTGAGCCAGCCGGAACGTCGCCGCCGCGGGGCGTTCGACCGCCACGGCGGACGGCTGTCAGAGCCGCAGGAGGCTCGCGGCGTTGCGCCCCATGACGCCCGTATCCGCCCCGCCCGCACGCGCCTCGGCGACAAACCGCGCCAGCGCGGGCGCGACCTCTGCTTGCGGATACAGATTCAACGGATAGTCCGATCCGAACAGCACGCGCCCCGCGCCGCAGGCTCGCAACGCGTCCGGCCAGACTGCGCTCCCGTAAATCAACGGCGACGCGGCGGTGTCGTAGTGGACGTTCTCCAAGCCTGCCAGGGCGCTTCGGTCCTCAGCTCGTGACGGCCGTCCACCCCAGTGGGCGAGGATGAAGGTGGTTTTCGGATACGTCCGGGCCAGCGTGAGGAAATCAACCAGCGGTGTTTCCACCCGGCCGGGATACGGCCGGCTCGCTGGATCCGTAACGTGGAGATTCACCGGCCAGCCGAGCTCACCGGCGAGCGCGATCACGTCGGCGAAGACAGGATCGTCCACGCCAAAACCCTGGGAGTGCGGCGACAGTTCGCCCAAACCGATCAGGCCGTCGCCCCGCGCGCGTCGCATCATCTCGAGCGTCGCTGCACCGCCCGCGCCGGGATGAACGGTCGCGAACGCCGACAGCCGGTCCGCATGGGCGCGCACGCAGGTGGCGTAGAAGCGATTTTGCGCGGCGCAGGTGGCAGGCTTTTCCCAATACCAGCCGAGCAACACGGCTCGGTCCACTCCGGCCTCGTCCATCACGCGCAGCAGTTCGTCGACGGACGGAAACGTCTGCACCGGCCGACCGTCGCGGCGTCGGCGCGTGGCCAGTGTCGCCCAGTGCGTCTCGCCCGCCGCGGTGGCCCAGGCCGCGGGATCCGACGCCACCTCTGGCGGGTAGAGATGCACGTGCGCGTCAATGATCACGCCAGGTTTTTGAGGCACCCGCGCGGCCGGCACAAGCCGTGCTTAGAGAGCCAGCTCATGAATCCTTTTCAATGGTGAGGCCGCTTGCCTCGAAGCCGCCGCGATCGCGCAACGAGATTCCCGCCGCGGTGCGTTGGGGACGACGCGCGCCATCCCTTCCCCACTCCATGCGGAATTGATTCACGCTGCATGCCTCTCCTGTCGCCATACAACTCTCCCCCGTCGGACCGGGTGCCCCACGCCCAAGCCGGTCGGTTTCCGCCGTTTCGACTGCGTCTGGCTCGACTGACGACGCTGCTCGTCGTCGTTTCGACGCTCGCCGTGCACGCGGCGGACGTGCTGCTCGTCGCCACCGACGACGCCACGCTCCAGCCGGTGCTGCAGCAACTGCAGCACTCCACCATGACGACGCGGGCAGCCTGGACGTCGTGGAGCGGCCAACTCGAATCGAAAAGCGTGGTCGTGGCCCGCACCGAGGGCGATCCCCTCAACGCCGTTGCGGCCACCACGCTCGCGCTGCGCTCGAACCCACCGCGGCTCGTCGTCGTGTTCGGCGCGTCCCGTGCGCACGATCCCTCCCTCAAAGCCGGCGACGTGGTCGTCAGTGAACGCTTCGCTGCCTTCGACGGCATCGTCTCGAGCGTCGGTGCGTTGGGCACCGGCTCCAACGCCCTGACCTGGATCAAACTGCCGCACCCGTTGATCACCGCGGGCGAAAAGGAGACGCCGACGCCGTTCTTTCCCGCCGATCCCGCGGCGCTCGCCGTCGCCCGATCGCTGACGCCCACGCAAGGTCGCCTCGTCGTCGGCGTCCTGGGTTCCGCGAATCAAATCAACCGCGAGGCCGACCGTATCGGCTGGATTCGTACGCACTGGCAGACGAGCACCGAGGACGGCGAGTCCGCTCACGTCGCGGGCACCGCGCTGCTGTTGGGCGTGCCGGTGATCGGCCTCCGTGTCGTCGACGGCACGCCCGCGCAGGCGGCGGAACTCGCGTTGCGCTTCATGAAGGCATGGAAATGAAAGCTCTTTTTCTGCTCCTGCTGCTGCCGGTCTGCATCCGCGCCGCCGAGCCCGTCGACATTCTCGTGCAGGGTGCGGAAAAACTCGAGATTCGCGATCTGCTCGCGGCGCTCGGTCCCGCACCGGAGAAGACCACGATCGGGCCGTTCAGCTTCTGGCACGGTACCATCGGGCCGCACCGCGTGGTTGTCTCACTCACGGGCCAGGGCCTGCTGAACTGCACCGCCGCGACCATTCTCGGCATCGAAACCTACCGGCCGAAGTTCATCGTCAACCAGGGTACGAGCGGCGCGCAGGCACCGTATCTGACGCTCCATGACATCATCATCGGCGAACGCACGCTCGACTATGGCAACTTCGCCGCGCCTCCGCGCCGGGCCGGGGAAGGCAGCCAGCCGTTGAACTGGACGCCCGTGCCGCAACGGCTCCGCCATCCGCAGCAACCGGAGCTCGTCGCTTATGCCAACGGCTTCAAGGGTGACGCGCAGGCCATCGCGGTGGCCCTGCGCACGCGCAATCCGATGGGTCGGGTGTTTCCCGGCGTCATCGGCTCGGCGCACGAAATCAATCTCGAGCTCGATCGCGTCAAGTGGTCCGCGCGCACCTTCGGCATGGATGTCGAGGAGATGGAGTCGGGCCACGTCGCCGCGCTCGCCCACGCCTACGGCATTCGCTACATCGCGTTCCGCGTGGTCAGCGACGCGCCCTACGAAGGAGTGCCCTTCTACGCGCTCGCCGCCCGCGCCACGGGTTTGTTCACCTTGAACTTTCTCCATAACTTCCCTCCGCTGAGCGCCAAGGCCCGCCCGTAGTCGATCTGCTTCCCGACTTGCGGACGGCCGCCGCTCGCTCGCAGACGGTTTCCTCCTCCGGCTTCCCTTTCCATGCTCCAGCGTCTTTTCAAACTCGACCAGCACCACACGACCGTGGGGCGTGAACTGCAGGCCGGCCTGACCACCTTCGCCGCGATGGCCTACATCCTCGCGGTGAATCCCGCCATCCTGGCCAACACCGGCATGGACAAAGGCGCGCTGGTCACCGTGACCGCGCTCACCGCCGCGATCGCGACGATGATCATGGCGCTGCTCACGAACTATCCGATCGCGCTGGCGCCGGGCATGGGCATCAACGCGTTCTTCACGTTCACCATGGTGCTGGGCAAAGGCATTCCGTGGTCGGAAGCCCTCGGCATGGTTTTCGTCAACGGCGCCATCTTCCTGCTGCTCTCCGTCACCGGCGTGCGGGAAAAGATCATCGCGGCGATTCCAGGCTCGCTGAAAATCGCCGTCACCTGCGGCATCGGCCTTTTCATTGCCTTCATCGGATTGAAGAACGGCGGCATCATCGTCGCCAACCCGGCGACGTTTGTTTCGCACGGTGACTTTGCTTCGGGGCCGGTCGCGTTGTGCCTGTTCGGCATCGTGCTGACCGCGGTGCTCGTCGCGCGGCGCGTGCCCGGCGCGATCGTGCTGAGCATCGCGACCGTGACCGTCATCGGACTCTTCGTCCGCGCCGGCGGCAACAAGATGGTCACCGAGATGCCGGCGAGTTTCATCGCCATGCCGGCGTCGCCCGAGCCGATCTTCTTCAAGCTGACGTTCGGCTTCCTGACCAACAGCAACGCGATCATGATGGCGCTGCCGCTGATCCTCACGCTGCTGCTCGTCGACATGTTCGACAACATCGGGACGCTCATTGGCGTGACGAAGCGCGCGGGCTTTCTCCGCCCCGACGGCACGCTGCCCAAGGCCGGCCGCGCCCTGCTCGCCGATTCGCTGGCCACGCTGCTCAGCGCGCTCTTCGGCACGTCCACCGTGGTGAGCTACATCGAATCCGCCTCAGGTGTTGAAGCTGGCGGCCGCACGGGGCTCACCACGATGACCACCGCGCTGCTGATGCTCGTGGCGCTGTTCTTCACGCCACTGATTCTGATCGTCCCTGCCGCGGCCACCGCGCCGGCGCTGGTGATCGTCGGCGTGTTCATGATGCAGTCGATCACCGAGATTGAAATGGGCGACTTCACCGTCGCCGTGCCCGCGGTGCTCACGCTCCTGGCGATTCCCCTGACCTTCAGCATCGCCGAAGGCATCGGCATGGGTCTCATCTCCGCCGCCGTGCTCGCGCTCGGCCTCGGCGACCCGAAGCGGATGACGACCCTCGGCTATTTCCTGGCGGTGATCTTCTTCCTGCAGTTTTTCCACATCTGGCCGTTCAAGGCGTAGACTGCCCCCGAAGAATGAAGAGGCCTCCCGCGAATGCCGCGAATAGACGCGAATTTCGTCGGTGAATTCCGGACAATGGAAGGGGTCAGCCTCAGCCGTTGACGAGTTCGCGTGAAAGCCGGTTCGTGCGTTCCACCAGCACGGGCAGATCGACTGTCGTCAGCCGACCTTGGTCCACGACACGGCGGCCGTGCACGAAACTGTAGTCGACCTGATTCGCCTCGCAGAGGATCAACGCGGCCACGACATCAGCCTGCGCCCCGGCGAACGAAGGCCGATCGAGGTTAACCGCGATGAAATCCGCCGCCATGCCCGGCGCAAGACGACCGATGTCGTCGCGACCGAGCACGCGTGCGCCGCCGAGTGTCGCCAGTTCCAACGCCTCCCGGGCCGTCATCGCCGACGCATCCTCGGCCGCCACGCGCGCCACGAGACAGGCCGCGCGCGCTTCATGGAGCAAATTGCTCGCGTCGTTCGACGCCGCGCCGTCCACGCCGAGCCCGACCGGCACGCGCGCACAGAGCATCTTTTTCACGGGTGCGATGCCGCTCGCGAGGCGCAGATTGCTGCACGGACAGTGCGCAACGCCCGTGCCGGTGCGCCCGAACTTGGCGATCGAGTCGTCGCTCAACTGGACGCAATGCGCGTGCCAGACGTCGTCGCCCACCCAGCCAACCGACTCCGCGTAGTCGCCGGGCGTGAGGCCGAATTTCGCCAGGCTGTAGGCGACGTCGGCCCTGTTCTCCGCGAGATGCGTGTGCAGGCGAACGCCGGTAAGCGTGCGCGCCAGCACCGCCGACTCCCGCATCAGGTCGCACGAGACCGAAAACGGCGAACACGGCGCAAGCGCCACCCGCGTCAGCGCGTAACGCCTCGGGTCGTGATGCTCGGCGACGAGCCGCGCGCTGTCGCGCAAAATTGCGTCTTCGCGCTCGACGAGCCGGTCGGGCGGCAGACCTCCGAGGCTCTCGCCGACACTCATGCTGCCGCGCGTCGCATGAAAGCGCAGTCCGGTCTCCCGCACGGCGATGATCTCGTCATCGAGCGTGCAGTCATTGGGAAACAGATACAGGTGATCACTCGACGTCGTGCAGCCGGACAACAGCAATTCGGCGGCGGCCATCTGGGCGCTGACCCGCACGCCCTCAGCCGTCAGGCGCGACCAAATCGGATACAGCGTCTTGAGCCAGCCAAAGAGATCGCAGTCCTGCGCCGCCGGAATCACGCGGGTCAGCGTTTGGTAGAAATGATGGTGGGTGTTGACCAACCCCGGCAACACCACGTGCCGCCCGCGCAAGTCGAGCACCTCGTCCGCCGTCGCCGGCAGATCGACGGTCGCGCCGACCTGCTCGATCACATGATCACGCACGAAGATCGCCGCGTCGCGCAGCTCCGTGCGCCGCGTATCCATCGTGACCAGCGTGTGAATGTTCTTAACGAGGAGCGTGGCCATGGGGCGAAGGCGGCAAAAAGTTCACGTCGATCGTACCGCCGCAGGTGCCCGCCAGACGAGATTCAATACCAGCGCGGTGAGTCCCCCGGCGGAGATGCCGGACTCGAGCAACGCATGCAGCCAGCCGGGCAAGCTGGCCAGCAGCGCGGGTTGCGTCGGCAGTCCCAGTCCCACGCCGAGTGCGAGCGCCACAATCACACCTTCGCGCTGGCCGAGACCCGCGCTCGTGATCAGCCGCACGCCGGCGACCGCCACCAGGCCGAACATCATCAACGCGAGTCCGCCCAGCACCGGCGGCGGCATCACCGTGACCCAGCGCCCGATTGCGGGAAACAAGCCCAGCAGCACTAGAATCACCACCATCACGGTGCCGACCCGCCGGCTCGCGACGCCCGTAATCTGAATCACCCCGTTGTTCTGCGCGTACGTCGCACTCGGAAATCCGCCGAACATCGCCGCCACGGTGCTGACGATGCCATCGGCCATCACGCCGCCGGAGAGTCGGCGCCAGTGCGCGGGGCCGCTTGCCGGCAAGCCCGACAACTGCGAGGTCGCCGCGATGTCGCCGAGCGCCTCGAGCATCGAGACGAGATAAACAAACGCAAAGGGCGGCACGAGCGTCCAATCGAACGCGAACCCGTGCGGAAACAAACGCGGCTGCGTGAACCACGCGCCCGAACCCGGCTCGGGAGCTTGCAAGCCGCCAAAGGCCGCGCAGACGAGGCAGCCCACCACGACGCCGGCTGCGGCACCGGAAATCCGGGCCCAGGCGCGTCCACTCGCCTGCGCGCCGACAATCACCGCCATCACGACCACGCCCACCAACAGGCCGCTCCACGCCGGCGCGCCGGGACCCGCGGGTTTCGCCAACCCGAAGAACGCCGTTGGAATCAGCGACGTCCCGATCAGGAGCACGACGACGCCCGACACCAGCGGCGTGAACACCGCGCGCAGCCGCGAGATGAACGGCGCGAGCAGAATCAGGATCGGTGCCGTCAGACACGACAGCCCGAGCATCAACGGCAGGCCGCCGGCCTTGCCTGCAACCGTGAGCGGTTGCAGAAAGGCGAAGCTCGTGCCCGTCACGCTCAGCAGGCCCGAGCCGATGGGCCCGCGCTGGCGGCATTGCAACCACGTGCCGAACGCCGACGCCAGCAGCGCAATACTGACCAGGTACGCCGTGTCGGACTGGGAGAACCCGAGCGTGCCCGAGAGAATCAACGGTGGCGTGATAGTGCCGACCACCATGGCCGACACGTGCTGCACCCCGACCACGACAGAGGTGCCCAGCGGGATCCGATCCTCCAGGCCATAGACCATGGCGGCGGGGCGATCCGGCACGGACGGCGGCGGTAGAATTTCCATGCAGAAAGAATGTAATGGTGCGTCTCCGACGGGATGCCCGCCATCGCGCGGGCCTCCGCTGCAAGTTCTGAAAAAGCCGCTCCCAATGGGAGCGGCTTGAGGTGCGCGACCGCGTTTCCGCGTTCGCTTAGAAGCTATATTTCACCGTGAACTGCGCCTGCGTGCCCGGGAGCGCGAGGATCGAGCCGTTGCCGTAGACGGCGTTCGGCGGCGACCAGTTCTTCTCGTCGGTGACGTTCGTGATCGTCGCGTGCAGGTGCCATTTCTTGTAGGTGTACGAAACGCCCGCATCGATGGTGAACTGCGTCGGGATCACGATGGTGCCGGCCGCGTTGTTGTTCATCTCGCCGGTGACAACCGTGTTCGCCGTCAGCCCGAAACCATTGCTGAACGTATACGACACGAGACCATTGAAGAGATGCTTGGGCAGGCCCGAGACCTGCGTGACGGTGCCGATCGGAACCGTGGCGGCGTTGCCGAACAGTTCCGTGACGTTGCCGAAGAGGCCGTATTGGAACGGCGCGGACGACTCGGCGTCGATATATGAGTACGAAACCGTGGCGTAGAGGTGCTTGTTCGGCTGGTAATTCATCTCCGCCTCGAAGCCCTTGTAGCGGAACTGCTGGATGACCGTGCTGCTGGTGCTCTTCGCCGTGCGCTTCTGGTCGTAGATCGCGAAGTTGAGGAAGACCTTGCTGTTCATCAGCGAGTACTTGGTGCCGATCTCGTACAGGGTGCTCGGCTGCGTGAAGTTCTCCTTGTCGAGCGCGGTGCCGGCGCCGTTCCAACCGGTGATGCCGCCGCCGTTGCCGACCGCGCCCGAGGTGTTCTCGCTGTAGTTATAAGTGAAATACGCGGTCGACGTCGGGCTCATCTTGTAGGTGACGCTGCCGTTGAGATTCGGAATCCAGACGCTGATCTTCGCGGTCGGGTACGGCGGCAGCAACGGCTCGCGCACCTTGGCGGTGATGTGATCGTAGCGCAGGCCACCGATGAGGCTGAAGGCCTCGCTGAGCTTCCAGCTGCCCTGCGCGAACGGCCCGATGGTCGTGCCCTTGGAGTCGTTGGTGTCGCCGTTGAACAGACCGGGCTGCGCGAAGCGACCGGGCCAGCCGGGGACCGGGAAGCCGGCGTTCGGCGCGAAGTTGACCGAGTTGTAGACGTTGATGTACGAACGATCCTTGGTGATGTCCCAGACGTTGGCGGGCTCGAAGAAGTAGTCATCGTACGCCTTCACCCGCTGGTAACGCAGATCGAGACCGGTGTTGAGCGAACCGCCCTTGAGATTGAAGATGAACTCGGTGCGGTTTTCCGCGAACCACGACGGATCGATGATTTCGGTGTAGTAATAGGTGCTAAGCGTGTTGCGCTCGGTGTGGCTCCAGAACGTCGTGTTCTTGATCGTGAGATCCGCGCTCGGCTTGCCCGTCAGAATACCCTGCAGGTTGAACTCCTCGCCGTACGATTGATTGCCGGGGCGTAGCAGGCGCGTGTGCCGGTTGATTTTCACCACCGGGCCCCGCGCGATCGTGTTGCCGCCGCCGAGGACGAAGCGGGAATTCTGCGGATCGGACGGCGTCGCCGTGGCACCGTTGTTGATATTGATGCCGGTGATGTAGTTTCCGTTGTCGACGAGGTCCTGCGTCGGACGGTTCACGCCCCAGTTCTCGGTGTAGTTCGCGACGAATGCCTGGCCGTTGAGAAAAAACTCCCAGTCCTTGCTCGGCCGCAGCGTCAGCGCGCCATAGAGCGAGTGCGTGCGCTTGTGGCCGTCGATGTAGTAACCCTGCGTCTCCTCGCCGGAGTAGCTGAAACGGTAGGCCGCGGTCTTCGAGATCGGCGCGCCGTAATCGAGCGTCCACTTGTTCGTGTTGTAGGAGCCGAGCGTGTAGCTGATCGAGCCCTTGGCCGAATCAAAGTACGGCCGCTTCGATACCAGGTCGATGAAGCCGCCGACGTACATCGAGGTGCCCTGCACCGCGGTGGCCGGTCCCTTCACGATGTTGACCGACTCGACCGAGTTGAAATCGATCGGGAGGCCGTTGCCGTTCGAGGTGATGCGGGAGCGCACGCCGTTGAGAAACACATCGGCCGACTGGCCGCGGATGCTGGCGTTCGAGGGCGCGCCGAAATTGGTCGTGGTGAACGCGCTCGAGGTGAGCTTGGAAAAATCGAGGACATCGGAAATCGCGATGTCGCTCAGCTGCTGCCGCGAGATGATCGTCACGTTGCGCGGCACATCGATGATGTTGTCGTCGGTGCCGAAGACCGAGTTGAACGGACGCGACGTCGGCAGGATTTGCTGCTCGATCGGCACGCCGGTGACCTCGAACTTGGCCATCGTCGTCACGCCGTCGCCGGGTTTGGCCGCGGGGGCGGCAGGCTGCGCTCCCAGCGGGACGGCCAGAGCGAGTCCAAGCAACGCGCCAGCCGTAGTTGAAGGGTGAAGGAGGAACGGTTTGCGGGTGATCACGGCCTCCCCGTCAGCAGCCGGCAGACCAACCGTTCAGCGAGCAATTCTTTGCATGGCTCCGGCACCTATCATGAGCCCTTTTCAAACAACGGCACGATGCGCATCCGCAGCACATCGACGAGGCCCTTGTCCGTGAGCCGTAGTTCCGGAATGACGGAGAGCGGCAGCAGATTGAATCCCATGTACGGGATTTTGCAGCCGAGCTTGGTCCACGCGCGTTTGAGCGCCGTCGTTTCCTTCGCCACCACGGTCGCCCGGCGGTCGGAGAGCAGGCCGGCGATCGGTAGCGCCACGCTCGCGAGCACCTTGCCGCCCCGCACCACGCACACGCCACCACGCAGCGTTTTGATCGTGGCCAACGCGAGCTGCAGGTCAGCCTCGTTGGTGCCGGCGAGCACGATGTTGTGCGCGTCATGACCGACGCTGCTGGCGACGGCACCGTCCTTGAGACCGAAGTCGCGCAGCAGGCCGTACCCCACTCCGCCGTTCCGGCCGTGCCGTTCGATGACGGTGAGGAAGCAGAGATCCTGGCGGGCAAACACCTCCGCCCACGACGCGGCCGGCGCGATCGGCAGCCGCTCGTGCGCGGTGAGAATGCCCGGCGGCACGAGACGGATGACATTGGCCGTGACGGACCGCTTGGGCAGCGGAGGCGTCAGGGTGGCCGAGCGCGGCAGCTTGACCGTCGCGTAGGCGGCTTTCGGATACCGGTAACGCCGGCTGAGCGCGCGTTCGAGCACGGGCGTGATCCGGCGGCGTTCCACGACCAGCTCGCCGCCGTACCAGGTGCTCTGCACTTCCATCGCGTCATTGAGCAGCACGAGATCGGCCCGGCGGGCCGGCGCCACGCCACCGAATTCGCCATCCTTGGCGTAGCGCGTGGCCGGATGCAGCGAGCCGAGGCTCCAGGCCGTGGTCGTGCTGAGACCGGCCGACACCGCCTGGCGCACCACCCAGTCCATGCCGAAGAGGAAGAGATCGTCGGCGTCGCGATCATCGGTGCACACGCACACCCGCTTGGGATTCGCGCCGAGCTCCGTGACGGCCTTGATCGCCTGCGGCAGCGAGTGCCACGGGGTCTGCGGGTTGCCGCCACGCAGGAAGATCCACACACCGTTCTCGAGGAAGTCATTCGCGATTTCGCGGTCGATGGCCTCGTGCGTATCCGTGATGCCACTCGCGGCCCCGGCGGCGACGAACTCGCGGCCGTAGATGTGGCCGCACACCGGGCGGCCGCGTTTCAATGCCGCGGCGAGAATCGCGTGACTGCGCGCATCGCCCATCGCGACCGGGATATAGTCCATCTTCTCGCCGAGCGCGGCGGCCTCGGGCCAGCGATCGAAAATCCGGCCGATCTTCGCCGCGGTCAGGTCGCCGCCGGCGGTTTCAAGCTTGGAGTTCGTGGCGGGTACGGTGCTCGGCACGGTCAGATAGATCGACAGCGGCGCGCGCCGGGCGTCCTCGAGCATCCACTCGATGCCGGCGACGTCGCACACGTTGCCGATTTCATGGCTGTCGCAGAACACCGTCGTGGTCCCATTGAGCAACGCCGCCTCCGCAAAGGCGCACGCGGTCATCATGCTGCTCTCGATATGAACGTGCGGATCGACCAGCCCGGGCGCCACGATGCCGCCGCGAGCGTCGTACACACGCGTCGACGCGCCGGTGAGTTTCGCCTTTTTGAAGGTTCCGGCGGGCTTCACGACGGCGATCCGTCCGCCCTTGATCCAGACTTCACGATCGCGGTGCACGCGCTCGGTGTAGGTGGACAGCACGCGCGCGCCCGTGATGACGAGATCGGGCGCCTGGCGTCCCATGGCCACGGCAGCCAGTGAACGCGTCATCGTGTGCAACGGAGCGACAGAGAAACGGGTCAGCATGCGAGCCAGCAAAGCAGGCCGCGGGCCGGGGCGCGAAAAGTTTTTTTCGCGGGAGCGCCGGCAATCCTCTGGCCATCAACCCAAATTTCTCCGTTGGAATTGAACCACAAAGGCACAGAGGACACGGAGAAAACCGCTCGATAAAGTAACCTAGGGCCAAAGATGCTCACCCTCAGGGTGAACCTGGCGGCCTTCCCTCTCGCGGATTCTCCTCTGTGTACTTTGTGCCTCTGTGGTTTGATCGCAGCTTATAGGTGCAATCATCCTTGGCGGACGCCTGCGCTCCCGAGGTTCAGGTGCCCTCGTACAAGGCGGCGAGCTCGAGCAGGATTTTTTCGAGCTCCTGGTAATATTTCCCCTCGTTCATCTTCGCCTTCTTCTCGCGCAGCGCGGACAGCTGCAGTTCGATCCGATCGCGGCGGGCGCGGATTTCGGCGGAGAGTTGCTGCTCGGGCATGCTCCGCACGAGGTGAAACTGATGGGCGCGTGGGCCGTCGGACGCGGCGCCGTCACGGGCGCGCTTCGTCGCAATCACGCCGCGAAACCAATCCGCCGGCGTGCCGAGGCCGTCGCCGTTGTCGTCGAGCAGCGCATGCTCGGTCGCGAGCCGGCCATCGTTCTTGTAGAACTCGGCCGTACGGTGCGACGCGCTCAGGAATGATTCGAGCAGCGAAATCTGGCCGTCCTTGTCGAGGTCGCTCTTCGGATCCGGCAGCGCCTCGGCGAGGTATTTGCCGAAGCGCGCGTAGTTCTGCTCATTGCCACTGCGCGTCGCGCTGACGATCACGCGTTTGGGCGCGGCGAGTTTCGCGAGGAACGGCGCGCTCGCGGACGTGGTGTCGATGATCGCGAGCGGGCGTTCGAAGGGCTTCAGCCAGGCCGCGAGATCCGTGGCGGAGAGATCCGGCCCGCGCAGATTCAGTTTGGCCTCCTTGCCATCAAAGGTGCCGTGACCGATGAGCACGAGCCAGAGTTCACCCAAGCCTGACTTCGGCTCGGCCGCGAGCGCCGCCTGCACGCGTTCGCGATCGGTGTCGGATGCCCCGATGGCCACGTACTTGGCGCCGGCCTGGCCGCTCACCTTCGCCCAGGCGTCCATCTGCAACGCAATATCCGGCGCGAACTCCGCCTCGCCGGGCGCTCCGGCCACAACAATGACCGTCGGACGTTCGGCAGCGGCGGCCGTGGGCTCGGCGGCACGCATGGCCAACGCCGACATGAGGGCGACTGCGGCCAGCACGGCTGCGCGCAGGCCGGCGGGAATTCGCGCGGGCGCGGCCACGCGACCGACGCGAGCCACCTCGGCAATTGTTTCGAAATGATCTGCGTTCATCATGGCATGCCTTTCCACCGCCGCAGGCCCCATTCGGCCAGCAGGCACGCAAGGGCGAAGGCAAACATCAGCGGCGTGTGCCAGGCCGGATACGACCAGGTTTCCATGACCGGGGCGCGCAGCTCCGGCAACCGGCGCACAAAGCGATCGAGTTCCTCCATGGCCACGACCTGTCCACCCGTTTTCCGCGCGATGTCCTCCAGCAAGGCGACATTCGGCACGAGCGATCGAAATTCTTCCGCGGCCAGGTCCGTGCTCCAGCCGGTTTCCCCGCGGCCGAGATCCGCACCGCTGCTGCCCTTCACCGTCGCGACGGCCTTGTAGCCGCCGGTCTGACGCGGGACGTACGTGACCTGATACAAGCCCGGCTCGCTCAACGCGGGTTCGGCTTCGAGCTTGAGTGGCGACGCGACCGTCCCACCGGTGCCTTCGAACATCACGGGCTCGATGTCGACCACGACCGTCGCGTCGTCGACGGGTTGGAATTTTTCGTCGCGCACGCGCACCTGGAGTCGCACCGCGCCGTTCGCATCGGCGACCACCGGCTCGGACGTGACCTGCACCTTCAACGGCACGTCGGCAATCAGCCAGCGCACCATCTGCCGCCACGCGCGATCCATGTCGGCGTGCGCCGCGGCGTCGGTCATGCCCCAACGCCAGATATCGCCCACCATCAACGCGGCAGTCCGGCCGCGGCCAAAGCGCTGCACGGCGAGCGCAGGCATCTCCGCGCCTTTTTCATCCCGCGCACTCGCGATGACACTCGCGCCGGGCTTGAGCCCGCGGACGCGGTTGAACACTTCGAACGGCTGCATTGCATCGATGCGCGTGCGCTCCTCGGCCTCGTTGTCGCGCAGCCGCGCCCACGCCTGGAGCCAGCCTTCGCGCGCGAGTTGGAAATGCACCGGCCCCGGCGGCGCCGCCGGACCGCCGTCATTCTGATCCAGATACACCGGCAGCATGTCGCCGATCGGCGTGCGCAGGTACTTGCCCTCGTAGAAACTCTCCATGCCGCCGAGCATCAGGAAACCACCGCCGCGCTCGGACACGAATTTCTGCAGCAGCTGCGCCTGGTCGGGGGAAAAATATTCCGCCTCCACGTCGTCGAGAATCACCGCGTGATAGCCGTAGAGTTCCTCGGGCGTGCGCGGAAAGCCCGCGCGCAGCTCGACGTCGTCACGGGTGTTGAGCCGTACGAGCACGGGCTGATCGTAACGCTGCACATCCTCGGGTGCCTGGTTGCCGAAGCCGCGGAACAGCGGATTGCTGGTCTCGCCAGCGCGGCCACGGAAATCGAATTTGGGTTCCCGCTTGGCCACGCGGATCAGGCCGACGAGCTGCACCTGTTCGTCCGCCTGGATGGCGCGGTTGAGAAACTTGAATTCCCAATTCGGGCGTCCGGACACGTACAACACCCGAAACGGTCCCTGCCCGCGATCGACGGTGAAGACGCGACTGTTGTTGGCCAGCGTGGCTTCCTCGGTGGCGGGAGGACTGACCGGCGCGGCGGGATTCGCGGCCGGAGGGTTGGCGGGCGCGGGCACCGCCGCGGCTTCACGCGGTGTTCCCACGCGCACCTGGTAGAACGACAGTCCGGGCAGCTCCGGCTTCAGTTGAAAACGAAACGCCAGCGACTCGCCGTCCGCGCGTGCGTCGGCCGTCTGCTCCTGCACGGTCCGGCCGTTGCGATCGACGAGTTTCGCGACGATTGGCTGGCCGCGATAACCGGCGGTGGCGACGTCGGCCTGCAACGTCACCGGCGCGTCCTCAAACGACGTCTGGCTCACCGTGACCTGCTGAATCGCGATGTCGTGCACCGGGTCACGGCGACCGAGCACGACCGGGTAGATCGGCGGCAGCCCCTTCAGATCGGGCGCGGCGCCGTTGGCGAGATCGGTGGCGTTGCCATCCGTGAGCAGCAGCACGCCCGCGAGCGGGCGCCCCTGGAAGCGCTCGGCGACGGTGCGCAGCGCGGCGCTCAGTCCCGTGGAGCGCCCCTCGAAATTCAGTTCGGCGAAATCCTTCGTCGGTTGCAGCCGCGCGTCGAACAGGTACCGCCGCACGTCGAAAGTCGACGCCAGCGACGTCTGCCAGGGCGACACCAGCGGATCGACGAGCTTGCGCAAAGCGTCACCGCGGCTCGACGTTTCACCCTTGTCGTGAATCTGCAGGCCCTGGCTGTTGTCCGCGAGAACCGCGAAAAGGTTTGCGCCGGGCCGCGCGCGCTGGCCGAGCCAGAGCGGCTCCAGCAAACAGAGCGCGAGCGCGCCGAGTCCGGTGACCTTGAGCGCGAAGCAGACCCAGCGCAGCGGCTGTCCCGCCATCGCGCGGTAACTCCAGGCGAGGACCAGCAGCGCGATGCCGCTGAACGCGAGCACGGGCCACAACCAATTCCAGCTGGAAAATGTGAGAGAAGTGGACACGCGGGTTTAGGCGGGAAAATGAAAGATACGGCGACTCACTTGTCCTTGCCGAGTTCCTCGTAGTAGCGCCGCACCGACTCGGCGAAACGGTTCGGCACCGGATCACGATCGATCGGGGCGAGCGAGTCCTTCGAATCCCGGCGCGCCAGTTCCTCGGCGACGCGATTGCGCACCTCGACGAGCGGCTTGAGGATCTGCAGCTGGACGACAGTCCAGTCGGGCTTCTTCTGATCCTGGCGAAACTCGCTGCGCAGCATCCGCGCGCGCTCCCGCGCCGCCGCGAGGGCGTTGCGCATCTCGGGTGTTTCGACGAGGTCTTCGACGTCACGCAGGCGTTCGGCCCAGCGCGCGAAGTCGTCGCCGGTGAGCGGACCGACGCTCACGCGGCCACCTTCCCACCCGCCCAGACCGCCGCGATCGGCGCCACCGCCCAGAATCCGTTCGAGGTCAAAGCCCCCGCGCTCGGCCCCGCCAGCGCCGCCGCCCCGTTGCTCGCCGCCACGCGGGTTACGGCCGGCGCGATCCTGCGCGAGCTGCCGCCGGCCCTCGCGATCCTGCGCCGTACCCCGCTCGCTGCCGGGCTGCTGGCCTTGGCCGCCGCCCTGCCCGCCGCCGGGCGAACCGGACTGCGCGGTTTGCTGGCCCGGTTGCTGGCCGCCGGGTTGTTGTCCGCCGGGCTGTTCACCACCGGGTTGCTGGCCGGGCTGTTCACCGGGTTCGTTGCCGGGTTGATTGGGTTGGTCGTTGCCGGCCACCTGCTGGGAACGATCGCCGGCCTGGCCGGGCTGCTTGCCCTGACCGTCACGCCCGCGCTGACCTTGTTTGCCCTGCCCTTGGCCGGGCTGGCCGGACTGGGCCTGCGCTTGCTGGTTGCCGGGTTCACCGGGCTGGCCGGGTTCGGTGCCTTCGGTGCCGGGCTGGCCGGGCGCGCCCGGCTGGCCGCGCTCGCCGGGCTGGGTGCCGGCCTGGCGCTGATCGCCCTGGCCACGCTGGCCGGGCGCGCGCGCGCCGGCTTTCTGCGCGTCGTCCGCCTGACCGGCGGCGCCGGCCTGCGCGATTTCGCGTTTCAATTGTTCGGCCAGCGCGTCGAGTTCCGACTGCGCGAGCTTGAGCTGTTCCGCGTCGTCGCCGAGCACGCTCTCCGCCGCCCGCTCGACGCCCTTGCGGAGTTCCTCGATCTCGTTGCGCGCGGTCTGGCTGGCCTGGCGGGCCTGCGGCAGGAAACCTTCCTTCAACATCTCCCGCGTGAGATCCAGGACCTTGCCGCCATCGTCGCTCTCGGCGGATTTTTGCAGGCGATCGTAGAGATCGCGCGTCATGCGGCCGCTGTTGAGCAGTTCGTTGCGCGCCTGCTTGACCGCGCTCGCGTCGTCGCCGCTGACCTTGCGCACGCTGTCGTAGAGCTGCCGCGACAGGAGCGGCTCGGTGTTCTCGGCCTGCTCTGAAATCTGCGTGGCCTTGTCGACGACCTTGTTCATGCGTTCGCGCTGCTGCGCGAGCTGATCGAGCATCTCCTTGCGATCGTCGGAGTCGCTGAGCGATTTGCGCTGCTGCTTGCCCGCACCGCCATTGGCCAGGGTGTCGAGCTTCTGCGTGAGTTCCTCCTGCTGCCGTGACAGTTCGCGCGCCTCGTTGCGCATCTCGCGGAGGTCCTCGGCAAACTCGCTGGAGTTCTGCTTGCGCATCTCGTCGCGCATTTCCTGGAGCTGACGCTGCGCGCGCGTGCCCGAAGCCAGCGCCTGCGCCACCGATCCCTGCGCGGTGGCGTCGGCCGCCTTCTGAATATCCTCGCGGGTCTGATCGAGCTGCTGCCGCTGCTGCGTCATGGCCGCCTGGTTCTCCGTGCGATCCATCCGCTGCCGCACTTCGTCGGCATCGGCCAGCATCTGGCGCTGCTCTTCCTCGAGCCGCTTGAGCCGGCGCTTGATATCCTCCTTCTGCTGATCGGTCTGCGCCTCCTGCAACGCGGTCTGCAACTCCTTCAGCTTCTCGTTCAAATCCTGCTGACGGCGCGCGAGCTCCTGCAACCGGTTCATGACGGCGAGTTGCTCCTTGCGCTCCTGGCTCTGCGGCGAACGCGCCTGGCGCTGCGTTTCATAGCGGTTGTCGGACTGCTTCAGGTCGAGCTCGTCGATCTGACGCTGGTTGCCCTGCTTCCCGCCACCGCCGCCGCCTTTCTTGCTGTTGCGCCGGGTGACCGCGGTCTCGCGGGCCTGCATCTTCAACAAACCCTGATACGCGGCCTGCTCGGCGGGCAACGCCTGCGCGAGCGGCGCGGGTTCCTTTGCGGCGTCCTTCAGTTTCTCGACCGCCTTCTCCATTTCCTGCGTCACCACTTTCCACATCACCTGCTGACGCGGGGCCTTGGCTTCCTCGGCGGCGGCCAGCGCCTGTTCGAGCGCCTGCTCCTGGCCTTCACGGACGACCTTCGCATCCTCGGCATAGCGCGGCGTCGTGCCTTCACGCTGCAGTTTCCACGTCGCATTGATGATCTGCTTTTGCAGCTCGGTGAGCTTCTGCGCCTCCTTCGCCTGGCCGCCACCCTCCTGCTGCTCGCCCGACTCCATGTTCTGGCTCTCGCGGAAAATCTCATCGAACGGTCTCACCTCGCCGAAATACAAGTCACCGCTCGTCCGGCGGACCTTGCCGTCCGGCCCGATGTCGTCGGCCCACGTGAACCACGAGATGAGGTCGTCGGGCTTCGCGCCGAGCTCCTCCAGTTTCAAGAGATGCGAGAAACTGCGTTTTTCCTTCGCGCCACCGTCCTTGCCGAGCTCGATGAACTTCGGCTCGGATCCAACGAGCGCGTACGCGATGCCGTAGGCCTGCGCGCCGAAGTCGTCGAAGACCGTGCCGTCAAACGCCACTTCCTCGAGCGCGGACGGCCGCACGTCGCCGCGCGGCGACGCCAGTCGCAGTTCCGGCGGACGGTTGGGCTGCACATCGATCACGAACGACGAGGCGACCTTGTTCGTCCGGCCCTCGTCGTCGGTCAGCTGCAAATCGTACGACTGCGTCTTGGTCGGCGCGAACGCCGGCAACGTGGCCACCGGCTTGTCGGCTGAAACCGTGAGCGCAATTTCCGTCTTCTTGCCATCGCGCGCAATCAGCTTGGCCGACTTCACCGGCTTGTTCAGCTGCAGCGCAAAATCGATCTTTGTGCCCTCGACCGCGCTCACGCGGCGCGTGTCCTCGATGTGTTTCGCCGGGAGCTTGGTGTAGTCGGGAAACTTCAGATCGACGTCCGAACGCACCAGCTTCGGATGCTCAAACACCGTGACCTTGAAATCGCGCGTGCGTTCGCCGCGATATTCAAGGTGGTAGGTGAGATCGTTCACGACCTCTGGCACGCTGCCGCCAAAGACGGGATCGGCGAGACTCTTGACCAACGGCACCGCGCGCGGCGCCGCGCCGCTCTCTCGCACGACGAGACTGACATTCGGCGGCAACGCGCCACCGAAACGCGCGAGCACCACGAGGCTGTCGCCCTTCTCCACTTTGGTGTCACCAGGTGTGACGGCGATGCCGTCCGTGCCGACCCAGGCCGGCTTCTCACCGTGAATTGTCGTCACGCGGAGGCTCGTCAACGCGAAGACGAAGCAGGTCAGCGCCACCAGATGAATACCCTGGCCCGCCAGCAGCCGCGACGCCGGCACGACATCGCGCCAGTCCTGTTCCTGGCTGCGGGCGGTCGCTTCCTGCAAGACGCGGTACTGCAGATAACCGGTGTCCTGTCCGGGCGTGAGTTGCTGCTGCACGGCCGTGAGCAGCACTCCGTTTAGTCCCGGATGCTTGTCCTCAATCTTGCGCGCGATCCAGCGCAGATCGATCGGCTTCACCAGGTGCAGGACCGACACGACCGCGGCGACGCCCAGCGTGACGGCCAGCACGACGGGCAGCAGGAGCGGTGAAACGCTGCCGATCGTCTTGAGCGTCCACGCCAGCGCGAGCACAACGAGCGCAGCGGCGGCCCAGCAGGCCGAGAGCTTGCGCCACAGGGCGAACCATTGGTAACGCCGCACCACCCGCCGCAACCGTCCGTTCAGAAAGTCATTGTTCATGATGGCACCTCTTCAGTTCGCAACGCGGGACGCCGGGCGGTCCAACCCGCCAGCGCCGATTCAGCCAGTAAAACGGCGAGGGTCGCCGCAATGAACCACCGCCAAAGTTTCTGCCGGTTCTCGGCCTCGACGCCCTGCAGGAGCGTCTTGTTGTCCGTCGGCACCACGGCCTCGGTCTTCAGTCGCGCCACGGGCACGCCGAGTTGCTCGAGTTCGTCGTTGGAGAGCGGCGTGGTGCGGCTTTCGTTCGCATCGAGATTGACGGCGAAACGCTGGGGCTTCACGCCGCCCGTCAGCTCGTACACGCCCGGCTGCGTGGTGCCGGCAAACTCCAGCGCCTTCGCGTCGAGCGCCACGCTCGCTCCCGCCGCCGTGCGCACCGCGGTCGCACCCGACCCGAGCGGCAGCGTCACCGCATCGCCGACCACAAATTGCGTCGCGAAACTCGCCACCCCACCGCTCTGCTCCAGCAACGACCAGAGCAGCGGCACAAACTTCGAGGACACTGCCAGCTGGCTGTCTTCCGGCTGCCAGCCACTCGTCAGAATGTAGAGCCGGCCCTTGCCGATCGGCACCTCCACCAGCGCCGGATCACCGGTGTCAAACCGCGCCACGACACGTGCACCCGGCACCGCGGTGGCGTCGAACTTTCGGTATTTCCAGAAATGGATCTTCGTGAAGTCGCTGTAGCGCGGATCGGAAAACGCCGCGAACAACGGATGCTGAAAATCGATTTCCGCGAGCATCGCGTAGTTGGACGGCCTCGCCTCGGTGAGCGCGACGGCATCGCGGCCCAGCAACGCGCCGAGCGTCGCGCCGGCCGACGTGGACTTGAGCGTCGCCACGAGCGTCTTGCCGGCCACCGCCGTTTCCCGCAGCGCCGCCGCCGTCTCCGGCGACACCGCGTCCGCCACGAAGATCACCGTTGCCGCCTGCACCTCGGCCGGGAGCACCGGGGCCGACGGCGCGGACGCGATGACCTGCACGGCCACCCGCGGCGTCTCCACAAAAGCACGACGCAGGAAAAACAGCGGCTGCCGCATGTCCTCGGCGACGTCGGTTCCGAGCCATAGCAGCGTCGCGCGCTGCTGCGCCGGCGGGATGAAGTGCACGGTGTTGTCGAAGTCGTCCTCGTCACCGCGCAGCGAAATCTGTTCGAGCCCGCTCACGCCTCTCGGCACCGGCACCAAGAACACGCGGCTCTGGCCCGGCGGCACGTAGGCGTCGAGCGGCGGGCTCACCCAATCCGTGGTGCCCGGCACGCCCGCGGCGGCGGCTCGCGTCCAACCGATCTTGAACTGTTCGCGTTTCGCCTCGGCGGCATTGGTCACGCGCACGCGCACCGGCGCATCAACCGCGCGCGTGGAGTCCGGCCCTTCGGCGACGAGTTGGAGGCCGGCGTTGTTGACGGAGCGCGCCTTCACCGGCTCGACGACAATCTCGATACCCTTCGGCCATTCGTAAGCCTGCAGCGCATCGAGCCGACTGCCGGCCTGGAGATCGCTCACCAAAACGACCTGACGCGGCCCCGGCGCGGCCTTGCCGTCTTCGTTTTCGCCGAGCGCCTCTGCGGCGGTCACGAGCGCGTTGCCGACGTGCGTGGACGCCCAGGTGGGCGCGAGCGCGGCGACGCGGCCGGTCGCGAACGCGACCCGATCGCCGGGCGCGGTGCGGTTCCAGTCTTCAAAGGAAACGAGGGCCGTGGCGCGCTGGTTGAATGGATACACGGCGACCTGATCGGCGGGACCCGCACGACGCAGGACCTCGGTCACCCGATCGCGCGCGGCGTCCCACACGCCATCCCGGCGCATGCTTGCGCTGGTATCGACGAGCACGACAATTCGTTTTGGCTGCGCCGCGGTCGGATCAACGATCGGCGCCTGTTTCAGGAACGGTCGCGCGAAGCCGAGCGCCAGCAGCGCCAGCGCCGCGCAGCGCAGCAGGAGCAGCAGGAGGTGTTCGAGCCGCTTGCGTTTCGAGAGGCGCGGCGGGCTCGGCCGCAGGAACATCAGCGAACTGAACCGCGTGCGCTCGCGCGTGGTGCGCCGCACGAGGTGATAGAGGATCGGTCCCGCAATCGCGAGGCCACCAAGGAGGAACAGCGGCGTGAGAAAATTCATCCGCGCCCTCCGCCTGAGGAGGCCCGGCGGAACTGGCGTCCGCGCCGCATGCGTTCCTGCAGAAAGCCGAACAGCGCAATCTCGAGCGGCTGATCGGTGCTGAGTCGCTGGTAGCTGATTCCGAGCTTCCGGCAGATCGCGTGCAGCGCGGCGCAGTGCGCCTCGAATTTCTTCACGTACTCGCTGCGCGCCGCCGCCGGGTCGATGTAAAGCGTCTGCGCCGACTCGACGTCTTCAAACACCGATGCGGCCTCAAGGCCGAGAGCGATCTCGGCCGGATCGACGATCTGAAACACGGTCACTTCATGCCCGCAGGCGGTGAGCGCGATGAGACTGCGTTCCAGCCGGTCGATCGGCGCGAGGAAATCGGACATGAGCGCGACCAGCCCGCGTTTGCGGATCAACGCCGTGATCCGCTCCAGCGGCGCGAGCAGATCGGTGCCTTTGCCGCCGCCGGGCCGCTCGAGCGAGAGCATGATCTGGCGCAGGTGTCCCACCCGCTGCCGCGCCGGCAGGTATTCGCGGACCTTTTCGTCGAAGGTCAGCAGGCCGACGGCGTCGCCTTGGAGATGGAGAAAATACGCGAGCGTCGCCGCCATCGTGCTCGCGTACGTCGCCTTCGTGTAGCCGCGCGAGCCGTAGTCCATCGACTTGCTTTGATCGGCGAGCAGGTAGACGCGCAGATTGGTTTCGTCCTCGTACTTCTTGATGAAGTAACGATCGCTCCGCGCGTACACGCGCCAGTCGAGGTAGCGCGGGTCGTCACCCGGCGTGTACTGCCGGTACTCGGTGAACTCGACCGAGAAGCCGTGATACGGACTCCGGTGCATGCCCTTCCAGAACCCCTCGACGACCGCGCGCGCGCGCAGCTCAAGGCTGCGAATCGTCATCAACGCCTGGGGGTCGATGAGTTTCGCCGACGCAAGCGCGGGAGCTGTGGGAAGGACGGACATGGATTAGATCAGGAGAAGGGGGACAGGAGCCAGGAGACGGTGGACGGGTGACAGGGGACGGAAGGTTAGCGGCGAGCGGTTGGTCGGTGGGCGGGAAGTGTGACGACGATGGCAGTCTGATGATTAGTTTTCGGTGTAAGGATTGTTCTGATCACTGTCCCCCGTCACCCGTCTCCTGTCCCCTGAATCCGGTTTCCGGTTTCCGGACTCCGGTTTCCGGTTTCGGATCAGCTTTTCACCGGCACCTTCGCCGCGGAGAGCAGACGTTTGATGACTTCGTCGATCTTGATGCCTTCCGCCTCGGCGCGGTAATTGAGCAGGACGCGGTGACGCAACGCAGGGACGGCAAGCGCCTGGATGTCCTCAACGGTGACGTGCGCACGACCGCGGAGCAGCGCGCGGGCTTTGGCGCCAAGAATGAGGAACTGGCCGGCGCGCGTGCCGGCGCCCCAGCTGACCCATTCGTTGACGAATTCCGGCGTGTTCGGCTGATGCGGACGCGACGACGACGCAAGTTGCACGGCGTAGCGCACCATCTCCTCGGCCACCGGGACTTTGCGCACGAGTTCGTGGAAACGCAGGACGTCCTCGCCGGTGAACAGCGGCTCGATCGCGGCCGGCCGGCCGGAAGTGGTCTGCGCCACCACGCGCACCTCGTCCGCTTCGGGGAGGTAGTCCATGACGACGTTGAACATGAAACGATCGAGCTGCGCCTCCGGCAGCGGATACGTGCCTTCCATCTCGATCGGATTCTGCGTGGCCAGGACGAAGAACGGCTCCTCCAACGGATGACGTACGCCCGAGGCGGTCACCTGGTGTTCCTGCATTGCCTCGAGCAGCGAGGCCTGCGTCTTCGGCGGCGTGCGGTTGATTTCGTCCGCGAGAATCATGTTCGCGAAGACCGGGCCGCGCACAAAAGTGAGGCGCCGGCCGCCCTCGCCGCTGTCCTGGAGAATTTCCGTGCCGGTGATGTCGGCGGGCATCAGGTCGGGCGTGAACTGGATGCGCTGAAACCGGAGGTGAAAGATCTGCGCGATCGATTTCACGAGGAGCGTTTTCGCGAGACCCGGCGCGCCGGTGATGAGGCAGTGGCCGCCGGCGAGCAGCGCGATCATGATCTGCTCGATGACCTCCTTCTGGCCGATGATCACCTTGCCCAGCTCGGTGTCGATCCGGGCCCGGCCGGCGATCAGCCGCTCGGCGGTTTCACGTTCACTCGCGAACGTGTCGACCGGCTTGTCCGGCGCTGGCTCGGCCGGGGTGGAGTTGCTGAGGCTGGGGGGTGTGAGGTGGCTCATTCAGTAAAGCGGGTGGAGGAAAAGCGGGCGGTCAGTGCGTCATCAGATAAAAGATCAGGTTCACTCCGAGCGGGTAGGACACGCGTTCGGAGAACACCTCGAAGTAGTCCTGGTGTTCCCCCTCGCGCTCCCAGCCGTCGCTGATGTCGCTGTTGTGAAACGCAATCACCATGATGCGGCCGCGGTCGTCGAGCATCGCGCGCACCGACATCACGTCGGAATCGGGCCCGCGATCAATCTGCAGCGGCGCGCTGGGATCGTTCGGGTCGCGGTTGCGGTTCCAGAACTGCATCGTCGGGACCTGCAGCCGCTGCATCGGCCCCTTGAGATCGAAGACGCAGTGAAAAATCGGGTGATCGATCGTGAGCTCGGTCCACGTCCGCTCCGGCATCACCTTCTTCATCTGCGCCGCGAAGCCGTTCCACTCGATCGAATTCCAGAAATCGATCACCGTGAGCACGCCGCCCGCGAGCAGGTACTTGCGCAGCCCGGCGATCTCGGAATCGCGCAGCTGCATGTAGCCGGGATGCTCCATGAAGAGGAACGGATAGTGCCGCAGATCAGGATCGTTCAGCTTCAACACCCGACCGTCCGGATCGGTGCGCATCGAGGTCATCTGCTGCAGCCGAAACGAGAGATTCAAATCTGCGTCCGGGAAATCCACCCACCAGCCGATTCGCCGCCCGCGGTGAAACGAAGGCGACGGCGCCGTCGTCGGTGCCGCCCGAAAAATGGCCCGCGTAAACGTGAACACGTCCTTCTCGAAGCCGCGCGGATTCTCCCACGAGGGCGTACCCGTGCTGTGCGACACAACTTCGCGCGCGGTCCGCACCACATCCTCGTCGATGATCCCGCTGCCCTCGGTGCGCACGAGCGAGCCGCCGAGATCGCCTTCGTTGCCCCAGCGATCCGCGCTGCGCATCCCGCCCGGACCGCCGGGACCACCCGAAGCGCCGGGCCGTTGCGGCTGCGCCGAGAGCGGGTTCGAGCTGACGACCAGCGCCAGCAACGCGATGCCCACCGGTAGCCAGCCTCGGAGCCCAGACGGCGAGCCCGCGGGACGGCTCCGCTCCCGCTTGGCTGCCCTGCCCCGACCACCGAGAAACTCTGTCAGTTGATGCATTGCTGACGTCGACCCCTCAGTGGGTCATCGCATAGAAAATGATATTAATCCCGAGCGGATACGCGATCTTCTCGGAGAAATTCTTGAAGTAGTATTCGTACTCGCCCTCGCGCTCCCAGCCGTCGCCGTTGTCGGTGTTGTGGGTCGCGATGACCATCATGCGGCCCTTGTCATCGTGGATCGCCCGATGATGCACGGTCTGGGTGTCGCCATCGTGAAACTCCTCCCACGTCACGCCCGTCCGCTGGCTCATCTCGCCGGTCCGCACATTCGGCACCTGGCCCTTGGCCTTGATCTCGAAGACGCAGTGATACACGGGATGATCGAGCGAGAGCTCGCTGAACGCCCGATCGGGAAACACCTGCTTCATCTGCCGCTCCACATTCAGCCAGGCGGAGTCGCCCCAGAAATCGTCGAACATCAGGAAACCGCCGTTGAGCAGGTATTTTCTCAGGGCCACGACTTCATCCGGCGTGAAGGTCATCCGGCCGGGCTCCACTATATAGATCCATGGGAACCGCGCCAACTCGGGATCGGTCAGGCTCAGGAAGCGTCCGTCCGGGTCGACCTTCATCGACGTCATCTGCTGCAGCCGGTAGGAAAGATTCAGATCGCTGTCCGGCGCGTCGGTCAGCCAGCCGCCGCCGCGGCCGAAGTAACCGCCGCCGTAGCCGGTCGAGTAGCGAATGCGCGCAAACGTGAACACGTCCTTCTCGAAGCCGCGCGGATTTTCCCACACCGGCGTGCCGGTGGAGTGAGAACCAATTTCCCGCGCGGTTTTCGTGGTGTCACTGGCGTAGCCGCCGCCTTCGCTGTAACCGCCACCGCCGCCGCGTCCGCCCCGCCGTTGCGCCAGCACCATCGCGGCCAGGACGAGGAAGATCGAAACGAGGGTGAGCGTCCGTTTCATCGCGGTTAGCGGGTGGCGGGTTTCCGCTCCGGCACGAGGGCGTCGGGCGCAACCGGGTCCTTGACCTTGTCGGCGCGCGTCCGCTCGAGATCCAGCAGCAGGCGCAACGCCTCGCGGTAGCGCGGCGTTTCCTCGAGCGCGAGCAGCACCTGACGCCGCGCCTCGCCGTCGTCGCCGCGTTTGTGGAGCAGTTTCGCCAGTTCGTAATGGCCGTCGACGCGCTCCGGCACATCGAGTTGCAGGAGCGTCCGCCACGCCACCACGGCGGTCGAGTCGTCTCCCATCCCGGCGGCAGCCTGGGCCTGATAGCGATACGGCGGAGCCACGAGCGGGTTGACGGCCAGATAACGATCGGAGTTTCGCGCCACGGTCGGCCAGTCCTTATCCGCCGCCGCCAGCTCCATCAAACGCAGATAAGCCTCGGTCGCCTCGTCGTCGACTTCCGCCCATTTGGTCAACATCGCACGTTCGTCCGGCAGGTCATTCAGCGCCCGGGCCGCGGCCACGAGCGAGCGGTACGGTGACTCCGCGCCCTTCTGTCCCGGATAAAGTTCCGCCAACCGGCGCAACGGCACACGCGCCTCCTCCCATTTCTGCTGCTCGACCAGTTTCTGCGCGTTCAGCCGGAGCGTCCAATAATTGTCCGGATGCGCCTTCTCCCATTCGGCCAGTTTCGCCGCGGCATCCGGCAGCAACAACTCCGGGTCGGGCTTTTCCCAGTCGAGTTTCGGCGCCATCGCGGTCGCGCGCTCGCGCGCATAGACGGGAAACTCCTTCTCCAAGGTTTCGAGCGGCGCCACATGCTGGCCGAGGGCGGTGTTGATCTCGACGCCGTCGCGCAGCGCCGTCAGCACCGCGCGCAGACGGTCCAGGCCGTACTTGCCGACGATATACTCGACCACCAGCGAGGACTGCAGGTACGCGAACTGCAGGTGCCGCGGTGACTTCGGCGCGAGAAACGCCCCGCTGAGTTTGCCGACCGGCACGAGGTCCGGGCCCATGATCATCTCGCGGTAGCGCGGATCGATGCCCATGCCCCATGCCAGATTCGCCTGGCGCTCCTCGTGCACCGAAATGCCCTCGCTGAGCCAGCGCGGCATCTTGTTCTTCGTCATCTGCAACGTCACGACATGGCAGAACTCATGCCACAGCACCGACTCCCAGTTCGTCGGCGAGCTGCTGGTCGCGGGGCTGTTCGCGGTGACGACGCGGCCGAAACACACGCCGAGGAATCCCGGAACGTCGGGCAGGCCAAATGTCCGCACCGCAAAGTCCCGCTGATCGGCAAAGATCTCGATATAGGTCGGATTCGCGAGCTCGACGCCGTACTTCGTTGCCAGCGTCGCTTTTGCACGGCGCAGGAGCGCCAGCACGCGCGGCCCGTACACCGCAACCTCGGGCGCGGCCATGCGGATCACGAAATCGTCATTCGTGAGCGCGGCGTATTTGTTCATCGTCTCGCGCAGCGTCACGAGGTTGAACGCCTCGACATCGTACTCGTCACGCTCGTGCACGGCCTGCGCGAGCTTCCAGCCCTCGGTCTCGTCGCCGAGCCGTAGCAGATCGTTCGCCAACTGGGCCATCGCGGGCAGGTAGTCCGGATCGAATTCGCGCGCCCGGCGCTGGTAGGCCGCGCCCTCGGCAAAGCGGTATTTGGCGGAGAGTTTCTCGCCGATCAGGAAGTCGACGCGGGGATTGGTCGCCCACGACGCCAGCGCTCGTTCGCGGGCCAGCCGCTCGGCGATGGGATCGTTCTTCAGGTGCGCAATCACGGCGCGGTAAGCCCAGGCGTCCGGCTGCACCGGATTCACGTCGATGACGTCGTCGAGCAGGCGCGCCGCGTCGTCGTAGGCCTCGGCATCGATGTGGTGATCGGCCAGCTGGAGGAGCGTCGGCACGTGCCGGGCGTTCTGCGCCAGCGCGCCCTGCAGCGATTTCAACGCAATCTCGCGATCGCCGCCGGCGTAGGCCTTGGCGCGACCGAAGAGGAGATCGGGGTCGTTCGGGATCTGCTTGAGGCCTTCCTCGTAGACCTTCGCCGCCAGGGCGAAATCATGTTTCTCCAACGCGACCTCGCCGCGCGCCAGATACACGTCGCGCAGCTTCGGGTCCGCCTTCTGCGCGGTGGTGAACACCTTTTCGAGCACGTCCTTCGGATCGGCGCCGAGCATCAGGGCGGCGCGGCCAAAGACGACGAGATCAGCCGGCGCGCGATATTGATACTGATTGTTCTGCACGAGGGCGCGGATTTCCTCGACGCGTTTCGCCGCCTCCTCCGGCCGGCCGTTCGCAAAGGCGACGTCGCGCGCGAGCCAGCGCAACCGGATGCTGCGCGCGTCGCGGCCCAGCGCTTCCTTCATGGCGGTGTCGGCCTCGGCGTTGCGCCCCAGCGCAAGCAGAGCGCGCACCAGCAGCATCGACCATTCACTGGTCGCCGGCGCGTCCCGGAGCTCACCCTGCGCCTGCTTGATGACCGCGGCATAATTGCCGGCGAGCAACCCGCGTTGCACCTCGGCCGGCTCCGCCGCGCGCACCGCGACAACCGGAAACGCGAGCAGGGCCGCGCCAAAAACGGCGACGGGGAAAAACAAGTGGCGCCAGTGGCCCGGGCCGGCGGACGATGGAAAGGCGTTCCGGAATCCGGTCATGCGTTCAAGTGGGGCCGTGGGAGGAGCATGCGAGCAGTGCCGAGTCGCGTGGAAGACGCAGGGCACACGAAAGAGTGATGCGTGCTCCGCGGGTTTTCTCAAGCCTCCCGGTGATTGTTTTCGGAGGATTTCCACGCCGCGCAATTTCTGCTCACGGCCATCGACCTGAGACGGGCCCGCGAATCACGCGAATGGCCGCGAATCGGAGCGAACCGCGCCACCGGTTGACACGCAATGCCCCCGTCCGACGGCGAAGGGAAGCACTGCTTCTCCCTCTGAAGATTGGCGCGCATTCGCGTGATTCGCGGGCGAGCCTCCGCTTGGGAACGATCGCCCGGCCTTGCCTGCAGGCGGGCCGGACGTTGTCGTCAGTGGCATGCGCCCGCTTTCAATCCTGCTCGCCTCCGTGGGGTTCACCGCCGCCGGGTTTGCCGCCGACTTTGACGCCCGCTTCGGCGCGCTGGTCGACGCGGCGAGCCCCGCGCAACTCTACGCGCTCCTCTACGACCTGCCGAAGGGCGGCGACCTGCACAATCACTCGGCGGGATCCGATCGTCCCGAATGGATCTTCGAGGTCCTGACCGATCCAGCGCGCAACGACGGCGACACGTTCTACACCCGGGCGCGTTTCACCACGGAACCCGAGGCCCTAGCGCCTGGCATTCGCTTTCGCACGATTCGAGCCCGCACGTATCAGCAACTCTCACCCGCCGCGCGCACAGAATACGTTCCGCTCACGGCGTTGTCCGCCAGCGAACGCGCCGAGTGGTGCGACAGCCTGCGCCTCGACGCCCCGGGCGAGGGCCGGCACGAGTTCTTCAGCGGCCTGTGGGTGCGGCGCGGCGAGATCGGTCAGAATCTCGGCGTCCGCCTCGAATTGCTCGCACTCAACATCAAGGCCTTTGCGGCGGAAGGCATGCGTTACCTGGAAACGCAATTCGGCGCCGACGGTGCGGTGACCAACGACGGCCGCGCGATCCCGCCCGCCGAGGCCGTGACGCGGATCAAGGAACGACTCGCGCGACCCGACCTCACCGGCACCGGGCTCGTGGTGCGGTTTCAGGACACCATCCTGCGCTTCCATCCTCAGGCCGAGGCGAAGCTCGCGGAGTCGTACGCGTTCGTCGATGCGAACCGCGATCTTTGGGTCGGAATCAACATGGCCGGCATCGAGGAAAACGGCCGCGGCTTCCCGCGTCGTTTCCTCGAGACCTACCGCCAGCTGCGATCCCGCTTCCCCACCCTCGCGCTCTCGATTCACGCCGGCGAGATGGACGGACCCGACTCGCACATTCGCGACACGCTGCTGCTCGGCGCCAGCCGCATCGGGCACGGCCTGAACCTCATTCACGATCCCGACACGCTCCTGCTCCTGCAGCAGAACCGGCGGGTGCTGGTCGAGATCAATCTCATCTCGAACCGCCTGCTCGAGTACGTGCCCGATCTGCGGAAGCATCCGTTTCCTGAATACCTGCGCACCGGCGTGCCCGTCTGCCTCAACACGGACGACCGTGGCATGTGGGACAGCAATCTCACCGACGAATACTTCACCGCCGTGACGACCTTCCGGCTCTCGTGGAGCGAACTCGTGCAGCTCGGCCGCAATTCCCTCACCTACAGTTTCGCGCCGGCCGCGGTAAAGGCGGCGCTGCTCGCCGACTACGACGCGCGCATCGCGGCCTACGCAACCCGCCATGCCGCCGGCTCCGTCGCCGAGGCGCTCGCACGCACGAGCTCCATCCGCCCCGTGACCTACGGCTACGCGAAACGCACGTGGGGCCTGGAGTTCAAGTAGAGCCCCGGGAGCGCAGGCCTCCGGCCTGCCTTCATTCGAATCACTCTGCCGGCCGGAGGCCTGCGCTCCCGGACTCCCGCGCCGCCATGCCCGCGCGCCGCTGCCGCCGCGCCGCGAACAAGCCGTGTTTTGGTGCAAACACCAGCGCCACGAGGAACACCGCGGCCTGCAACAGCACGATGCACGCACCGGTCGAGGCGTTGAGGAAAAAGCTGAAATAAACGCCGAAGAAACTCGAACCCACGGCGCTGGCCGTCGCGATGGCGAGCATGCGGTTGAAGCGATCCGTCAGCAGATAGCCGATACACCCGGGGGTCACGAGCATCGCGATCACCAGGATGATGCCGACGGCCTTCAGCGACACGACAATCGTGACGGCGAGCAGTGAAAGCAGCAGGTAGTAAAGCATGCCGGTGCGCAGCCCGATCGTGCGCGCGTGCCCGGAGTCGAAGCAGTAGAGCAGCAGGTCGCGCCGGAGCGCGAGGACGATGGCCAGCGTCCCGCCGGCGACGATCAGCGTGTCGCGCAGGTCGCCCGGCGCGAGGCCGAGAATGTTGCCAAACAGGATGTGATCGAGGTGCAGATCGCTTTTGACCTTGGTGAACAGCACCAGCCCGAACGCGAACAGCCCCGTGAACACCACGCCCATCACGGTGTCCTCCTTCACCCGGCTATTGGCCTTGATGTAACCCGTCAGCACGGCGCACAACAGCCCGGAGCCGAACGCGCCCACCGCGAGCGGCAGCCCGATCGCATACGCGATCACGATGCCGGGCAGCACCGCGTGCGAGATGGCGTCACCCATCAACGACCAGCCCTTCAGGACGAGGTAACACGAGAGGATCGCGCAGACGGCCCCGACCGCCATGCCGACGATCATGGCATCGGTCATGAACGAAAACTCAAACGGTTCGAGGAGCCGGCTCATCAGGTTGTCGCCTCCGCGCCGGCCGCCCGCCGCCGCGACCGGGCCGCAATGAGGCCGTGTTTCCGACCGAAGACCAGCGCGACGACAAACAGCAGACTCTGCAGCGTCACGATGCACCCACCGGTCGAGCCGTCGAAAAAGTAGCTCGCGTACGCGCCGACCACCGACGTGCCCACACCCATGCCGACCGCGATGCGAATCATCGCCCCGAATCGATCCGTCAGCAGGTAGGCCGTCGCCCCGGGCGTCACGAGCATCGCCACGACCAGACACGCGCCGACCGTCTGCAACGCCGCCACCGCCGTGGCCGAGAGCAGGGTCAGGAGGAGGAAATGCAGCACCGTGGTGTTGAGCCCAAGCGCGCGCGCCTGGTTTGGATCGAAACAAAACAGCAGCAGATCGCGCCACTTGAATCCAAGCACGACGAGCGTCACGGCCGAGATGATCATCACCTGGAGGATGTCGGAATTCGAAATCCCCAGGATGTTGCCGAACACGATGGAGCGCAGATCCACCTGGCTCGGGTAGAGCGAAATGAGCAGCAGCCCGAACGCGAAGAACGCGGTGAACACCACGCCGATGACCGCATCTTCGCGGAGGCGCGTCTTCGTCTTCACAAAGCCCATGCCGACCGCCGCCAGCAGGCCGGTCACGAACGCGCCGGCGGCAAACGGCCAGCCGGCATAATAGGCGATCGCCACGCCGGGCACCACCGAGTGCGACAGCGCGTCACCCATCAGCGACCAGCCCTTCAGCGTGATGAAACAGGAGAGAAACGCGCACACCCCGCCGATGACGCCGCTCACCACGATCGCCTTCAGCATGTACTCATACTGCAGCGGGAGGAGCAGCGAATCGATCATGGGTTGATCCGTGAGGCGCGGGTCATACGTCGCCCTCGCCTTCCGCGCGCTTCTTGACCACGTCCTCGCGGCCCTCGCGCTTGCTGTACTCGACGTGCCCGCCCTTGCCGAAGACCAGCGGCCGCTCGTCGTCGGTCAGCAGCGTCACGGCGCTGCCGTCGTGGCGTTGCACGGTCGATTCGTCGAAGCGGAAATGCCGCAGCACGCCGCCGAACGCGCGCAGGAGATTCTGCTCGGTGAACACCTCGGTCGTGAGTCCGGCCGCGAGCACGGTGCGGTTGATCAACACAACGTGATCGCAGAATTCCGGGACGGAACCGAGATTGTGGGTCGACACCAGCATGATGTGGCCTTCCTGCCGGAGCTCGCGCAGCAGCGCGATGATCGCCCCCTCGGTCGTGACATCGACCCCGGTGAACGGCTCGTCCAGCAGGATGACGCGCCCGCGCTGCGCCAGCGCGCGTGCCAGGAAAACGCGTTTGCGCTGTCCGCCGGAGAGTTCGCCGATCTGCCGTTCGCGGAATTCCAACATGCCCACGCGCTGCAGGCTCTCCTCGGCAATCCGCCGATCTTCCGCGCGCGCCATGCGCATGAAATTCATGTAGCCGTAGCGGCCCATCAGCACGACATCCCAGACGCTCACGGGAAAACTCCAGTCGACCTCCTCCGCCTGCGGCACGTACGCCACCAGATTCTGTTTCAACGCCGCGCGCACGGGCTGGCCCGCGATCCGCACGAAACCCGCGACCGGCTCGACCAGCCCCATGATGGCCTTGAAGAGCGTCGACTTGCCGCTGCCGTTCACGCCGACGAGCGCGCAGATTGATCCACCCTTAAGCTCGAACGAGGCGTCGCGCAGCGCGACGTGACCGTTGGGATAGCTCACAGTCACCCCGCTGACCTGCACGCTCAGGGGATCGACGATGGTGCTCACGGGGCGGAAAATCCCTTCACAATCGTCTTCGCGTTGTAGTCCATCAGCCGCAGGTACGTCGGCGCCGGGCCGTTCGCCGCCGTGAGCGAGTCCACGTACAGGACGCCGCCGTAGCGTGCGCCCGTCTCATTGGCGACCTGCCGCACCGGCTTGTCGCTGACCGTGCTCTCGCTGAAAACAACCGGTATCCGGTTCTTGCGGACGCCATCGATCACCTTCTGCACCTGCTGGGGCGTGCCCTGCTGGTCGGCGTTGACCGCCCAGAGAAACAGCTCCTTCAAACCAAAGTTGCGGGCGAGATAGGGAAACGCGCCCTCGCTCGTCACGAGCCACCGGCGCTCGGCGGGAATCTTTTCCAGTTCGGCCCGGACCCCGGCCTCGAGCGCGGCGAACTTGTCGCTGTAGCTTTTCGCGTTCGCATTGTAGGTCGCGGCATTCGCCGGATCCAGTTTCACGAGCGCCTTGCGGATGTTCTCGACGTAAATCACCGCGTTGCGCGGCGACATCCAGGCGTGCGGATTGGGCTTCCCCACATAGGGCCCCTCCTCGATGCCGATGGGCTCGATGCCCTCGGACAGGACCGCGCCCGGGACGTTCTTCAGGTTGCCGAAGAAGCGCTCGAACCAGCGCTCGAGATTCAGTCCGTTCCACAGCACCAAATCGGCGCGCTGCGCCTTGACGATGTCCTGCGGCGTCGGTTCGTAGCCGTGGATCTCCGCGCCGGGCTTGGTGATCGACTCCACGACCGCGGCGTCGCCCGCGACGTTCTGCGCCATGTCCTGGATGATCGTGAACGTCGTCACGATTCGCTTCTTCGTCGCTGCGGCGTCGGCGGACACCGCCAGCAGCACGCTCACCAGGCCGACCACCACGCCCCGACGCCAGAACCTGGATGAGAATGCAGCCATGGGAAAAAATCAGTACTTCCGCGACAGCCCGACGAAGAGCGTCAGGTCGGGCGCCGTGCGCGAAATGCCGATGTAAGCGCCGGCATCAAGTTGCAGGTGCGGACCGAAGCGACGGGTCAGCCCGCAGTTGAACGTAGCCACGTGAGGACCGACGCCCGACTCCGAGGTCAGTTCCAGAAAACCGCCCAGCTCCGGTGCCAGCTCGCGCGCGAAGGTGATCGTGTTCGCCCACACCGGCCGGCGCCCGCGATCGGTCAGTACGCTTCCCACCGACGTCATCGCCGCAGCCTCCCAGCCGGCCCCGACGTCGAAGGCGAAGGGCAGCGCCACCGCCGCCTCCACCTTGTCGTTGCCGAGACCGTCCGCCGCGGTCGGGAGTTTTACGTCCGCGATCAGACCGAGCGCGTTCTCGCCGCCGTCGTTGCCCCAAAAATTGAATTTGGTCCGGAGCGTGGTGTCGCCCACGCCCTTCGTGGTCGTTTTCACGCCACCGCGGGTTTCCTCGGTCACGCGGACGTGCGGGGTGAGGAAGATCCCGACCTCGGTGTTCTTCGAGACGCCGTAACGCAGGTTGAACGGTGCCAGCACCCACTCGGTCGTCCGGATGCCGTCCAGACGGTTGCGGGTGTAACTGACTGCATCCATTTCCACCTGCAGGTGTTCGGGATCGACCGTAAAGGGACTTTCCGTGGCGTCCGGGCGATCCGTGGAGAGTTCGCGCAGCGCGCCGGGGGCCGGCGCCGCCGCACTCATCACAGCCGCGCTGCCACTCAGCAACAACGCCGCAAGCCCGAGTGAAGAGGAGAACCATCGAGACGAGGTCATGAGCTTCATCGGTGGCTCAAACATTTTGATTAGTCAAAATTAATCCTTGGTTGCATCAAATCCGGTACTTTGCAGGGTGGAGGAATGGCTACGATTGCAGTGGAGAACTACCTAAAGCACGTGCTGCTGCTCTCGGACGGTTCGGACGATCTGGTGTCGATGGGGGCCCTGGCCGGTGCCCTCGAGGTGGTGCCGGGCACGGTGACGACGATGGTCAAGGCGCTCGCCGACGCGGGGCTGGTTGAACATCAGCCGCGGCTGGGCGTGCGCCTGACGCACGACGGCCGGCGCGTCGCGTTGAACGTGCTGCGCAAGCACCGGCTGGTGGAGACGTTTCTCGTGCAGGTGCTCAAGATGGACTGGTCGAAGGTGCATGCGGAGGCCGAGCAACTCGAGCATGCGATCTCCGACGAGGTGCTGGATCGGCTCGACGCCCTGCTCGGCCATCCGGTCACTGATCCGCATGGCGATCCGATTCCGAACCGCCAGGGCAAGCTCAGCGCGCAGGTGTATGCCACGCTCTCCACCTGCCTGACGGGGCGGCCGCTGCGCATCGTGCGCATCACGGAACAGTCCCCCGAATTCCTGCAGTTTGCCGAGCAGAATGGCCTGCGCCCCGGCACCGCGCTGCAGGTGACGGAACGCAACCTCACGGCCGGGCTGGTCACGCTGCGCCGGGCGAAGGGGAAGCCGGTCGCGCTGAGCATCGTCGCGGCGGGCAAGGTCCTGGTCGAACTGGACAAATAGCGCCGTCAGGCCGGTGGGATTTCCCGTTTCCCCCTTGCCGCGCGCCGGCGCGGCCACGCACACTCGGCCGCGATGTCGCACTCGTTCGCGCGCCTCGTCTTTGCGTTCACCGCCCTCTTTTTTGCCGCGTTCTTCATCTGGCCGGTCCTCCAGATCCTGAAGGGCGGCTTCATTGACGCGGATGGCCGGCTGACCTTCGCCTACCTCGGCGCGCTGCTCGCCGATCCGGTTTATCTCGGCGGCCTGCGGAACTCCTTTCTCCTCGCCTGCTCGGCCACCGGACTCGCGCTGCTGATCGCGCTGCCGCTCGCGGTGGTGACCGATCGCTATCTTTTTCCCGCCAAGAACCTGCTCGGTTCGCTCGTGCTGGTGCCGATGATCCTGCCGCCGTTCGTGGGCGCGATCGGCATCAAACAGATCTTCGGCCAGTACGGCGCGCTGAACGCCCTGCTGCACCACGTGGGTCTGCTGGCACCGGGCGCGACGATCGACTGGTTCGCCGCCCATCAGTTCTGGGGTATCGCCATCGTCGAGGCGCTGTCGCTCTACCCCATCATTTACCTGAACGCCGTCGCCGCGCTGGCGAACATCGATCCGGCGATGGAGGAGGCCGCGCAAAATCTCGGGTGCACCGGCCTGCGGCGTTTCTGGAAAATCACGCTGCCGCTGATTCGCCCCGGACTCTTCGCCGGCGGCACGATCGTGTTCATCTGGGCGTTCACGGAACTCGGGACGCCGCTGATTTTCGACTACGACCGCGTCACGAGCGTCCAGATTTATTACGGCTTGAAGGACATTGGCGCGAATCCGTTCCCGTTCGCGCTGGTCGCGGTGATGCTCGCGTGCTCGGTCGCGTTGTACGCGCTGAGCAAGACGCTCTTCGGCCGGCAGACGCACGCGATGATGGCCAAGGCCACGAGTTCGGGAGGGCCACGCGCCCTTCCCTCCGGTCGCGCCTGGTTGTGCACGCTGTTGTTCGGCGGCGTCACGTTTCTCGCCGTGCTGCCGCATCTCGGCGTGATCCTCGTGGCCTTCTCGCAGGATTGGTACGGCACCGTGGTCCCGCACACCTACACCCTCGACAACTTCGAACTCGCGCTCGGTCACGATCTCACCGTGCCCGCGATCGCCAACAGCCTCCGGTTCGCGAGCATCTCCACCCTGGTCGATCTCGTGTTGGGCGTCGCGATCGCCTACGTCGTCGTGCGCAGCAAAGTCCGCGGCCGCCAGGTGCTCGACTTCCTCGCCATGCTGCCGCTCGCCGTGCCGGGACTCGTGCTGGCGTTCGGCTATCTCGCGATGTCGCAGGACGGAAAGTTCTTTTCATTTCTCAACCCGACGCGCGACCCGACGATTCTGTTGATCATCGCGTATTCCGTGCGACGGCTGCCGTACGTCGTGCGATCGGCCGCCGCGGGTTTCCAGCAGACGAGTGAAACCCTCGAGGAGGCCGCGCAGAACATGGGCGCGCCACCGTTGAAGGCGGTGATCAAGATCACGCTGCCGCTGATCATGGCCAACCTGATCGCGGGCGGCCTGCTCGCGTTTGCGTTCGCGATGCTCGAAGTCAGCGACTCGCTGATCCTCGCGCAAAAGCAGGCGTTCTATCCGATCACCAAGGCGATTCTCGAACTCTTCCAGCTGCTCGGCGACGGCAAGTTCATCGCCAGCGCACTCGGCGTCTGGGCGATGGTCTTCCTCGGCGTCACGATTGCGGGCCTGAGTTTGATTCTAGGCAAGAAACTGGGCGCGATTTTCCGCGTGTGAGCGCCCTCCGCACGACTGCCGGGTCGTACGCCGCCACTTCTGCGGCCCGCGCCCCCGCCTCACTCCGCCCATGGTCCAGCTGATCGTCGTCTCGCTGATCTGGGCGTTCTCGTTCGGACTGATCAAACGCCACCTCGTCGGCGTCGACAGCACCTTCGTCGCCGCCGCCCGGCTCGGGCTCGCGTTGCTGGTCTTCCTGCCGTTTCTCCGGCTGCGCGCGATCAACGTCCGGCTGGCCGTTTCGCTCGCCGCCATTGGCGCGCTCCAATTCGGGTTCATGTACCTGGCCTACATCGAGAGCTTCCGTTACCTGAAAGCGTATGAAGTAGGCCTGTTCACGATCACGACGCCGATTTTCGTGACGCTGTTTGCCGATGCACTCGACCGCACGCTCCGCGGTCGCGCCTTGCTGGCCGCGGTCCTCGCGGTGATCGGCACGGCCTTCGTGACCGTGCGCTCGAGCGACCTCTCGCTCACGCTGACTGGACTCGCCCTCGTGCAGGCGTCGAACGCCGCCTTCGCAATCGGCCAGGTGCTTTACCGCCGCGTGCGGGCCCGCCACGCCGACCTGCGCGACCGCGACGGCTTCGGGCTGCTGTACGCCGGCGCGTTTGCGGTGGCGCTCACGGCCACGCTCGCCCGCGGCGTGCACCCGACGCTGACCGGCCCGCAGATCGGCACGCTCCTCTACCTCGGCGTGCTGGCGTCGGGCGTGGGTTTCTTCCTGTGGAATGTCGGCGCGACCCGCGTGAGCGCCGGGACGCTCGCCGTCATGAACAACGCCAAGGTGCCGCTCGCAGTGGCGGTCGCGCTGATCGTTTTTGGTGAACAGGCCAACCTGCCCGCGCTGCTCGCGAGCTTCGCCTGTCTGGCCGCCGCGGTGTGGCTTGCGCAAAGCCAGCCGGCCGCGGCGACGCGCGCTCAACGCACATAACACGCCGACTCCGCGGTTGAAATGCGCCGCGCCGAGCCACTCGCTGGCGCTCGTAGCCACGAGCACACGAGCGCCGCCGCGCCGGCTCGCCTCACTTTGACTTCGTCTGGTAAGTCTTCGACTGGCCGTTCGCCGGGATGCTGACGGTGTAGCTCTTCCCATCGGGTGCGACGGACATCTTGATGAGATTCGCCGGACATTTCGCGGCGTCGGCTCCGGTGAGATTCTCGTGATTCGCCACGAAGGCGGCGGGGGCGTTGCGTTCAGCCGGCACGTTGTAGCTTTGGTGCAGTTGGTAGAGCGCCTGGACCGACTTCGTCGCTGCAATCGCGTCGAACGCCCCGGGCTGGCCGCCTTTCTTGGGCCCGTTGTTCATCACGACGACCGTGGGCTCGAGGCTCTGCACGAGGGAGGGATGATTGCTCACCTCGAGTCCGTGGTGATTCGTCTGATACACGTCCACCACGCCGGGAAGGTTGTACGGCGTGACGAGCTTCTCCTCCATGTTCCACGTCAGGTCACCGCCGTCGAAAAACCGGAAACCGCCGAACGAAAGCACAAAGACCGCGCTGTTCGCATTGTCGCTCGGATCGGCGGGCTTGGCGGGAAACTTGCCCGTCAGGGGATTCTGCTGCTTCAGCTGTGCCGCGGTCGGCGGCACGAATTTCTGATCGGCGGCGAGGCAGCGCAACTCGAGCTTCGGTCCGCCCGCGCTGGCCTGGAGGGGAATCACCGTGCCCGGCGCCAGCAGCGCGCGCTTCGCCGCGATTTCGCGGTAGGGCCGGATCTGCAGCGGAAATGACGACTGCTTTCGTCCGTCCGGATCGCCGGCGGGAATGGCCCGCTCATGCACCGTCCCGAACGGCAGCTGCTGCGCGACCTCGGCTGCGCCGCCGAAATGATCGATGTGAAAATGCGTGATCACGACGTGATCAATTTTCCTCAGGCCCGCGGCCTTCGCCGCCGCAATGATCCGGCTGGCGTCACGCCCGCCGGGATTGCCGGTATCGATCAAGATCGACTCGTCCGCCGGCGTGACGATCAGCGTCGATCCGCCGCCCTCGGAATCGACCCAATAGAAATCGAGCGTCCGGGTTTTCTGATCGGCGAGCGCAGACGCGACGGTCAGCGCGAGCAAGAGAGCGAGACGGGGAAACGAGGTCATGGGGGTGGAATGAAAGGGGAGCACAGGCGTCCCGCCTGGCGTTGCCGCGGAAAGCAGACGGGACGCCTGTGCTCCTGGTTCAGGACTTCGAGTAGAACGCGTTGATCTTGTCCGCCACGTCCCGGAAACCGATGTCCTCGCTGTAGATCACCTTGAACTCCTCGATCGCGAGCTCGGGTTTGCCCATCAGCTCGTAGCACGCGCCCAGCTCGTAAATGACGTCCTTCTTGATGTCATCCATCGTCGCGAGATCGTTTTTCGCGGTCGTCAGCTGGCTCACCGCGAGATCGTAGAGCCGCTTGGCCTTGAAGCAGCGACCGAGTCCGACGAGCGACGACACGCGCACCTGCGGTCCTTTTTGCGCCTGCTGAAACTGCGCGATGGCCGCATCGGTCTGCCCCTGCTCGAGCAGCAACGCGCCGAGCGCATACCGGGCCGGATAATCGTTCGGATAGCGTTCCACGTAACGCTTGGATTCCGACAGCTTGAAGTCGGCAAACTCCTTCCGCGCCGCGTCGAGCTTGGCCTGCGCCGCAGCGTCACCCGGAGCCGCCGCGACCGCTGTCTCGGCGTCCTTCATGTGCTTCTCGACCACGGCTGTCGCAAGTTCCGACTCCTGCTTCTCCAACGCGGCATCGGTCTTGCCCACCGGCTGCTCGCGCGCCTTGCGGACCCAGACGAGCGCTTCGTCGAGATTGCCCATCTGGCGATACGCCTGCGACACGCTGCGATAATGATTCAGGTTGTTCGGCTCCTTCGCGACGCGCGCGAGCCCTTCCTCGAGGAGGCGTTGCGACATGACGTCGCCCGTGACCATTTTGGCCGACTGCTCGAGCGAGACCGCCTGCGCTTCATCGCGCAGTTTCTCGCGATACGACGTCTTCTGATCCCAGCCCTGCTTGGTGACCGTCTGGGCCACCGAGGACTTGCGCATCAGGTTTTGCGCATCCGCATCGGTCGGCTTATCCTTCAACAATTCGTCCGCAATCTTCAGCGCCTCGGTCGCCTTCCCCGCCGCGAGCCAGGCCTCGCCCAACGCGAGCAGATTGGCCCGATTATCCGGCTCGAGTTCCCGCACGGCATCGAGGGCGAAGGCCACGGTTTCGGGAAATCCCAGCGCCCCGGCCGCCTCGGCCAGCATGCGCAACGCGCCCACGCTCGTCGGATCCTTCGCCAGCATGCCTTCCGCGGTCTCGAGCTGTTTCTGCGGGTCCTTCTTGCTGCCCGCGAAAAGAAATGGCGCGGTCGACCAACCGATCGCCTTGCCCATGAATCCGCCACTCTTCCCGCGATTCTGCCGGAGTTGCGCGACTCGCTGCAGCTTCCGCACCGGCAGACAACCCGGCTGCATCTTCAAGACCTGCGACGTCACCTCGAGCACGTAGTCAAAGTTACCGCGGTCCAGAGCGACACGCGCGTTCTCGACGAGCTTCTGATGGCGGGGGTCCAGCGAGGCAACGGAGACTTCAGGCATAGGAGAGTCCCAGCGAAGGGGTGGCGCCCAATGCGGTCAACGCCAGAGTCCGTCGGCGCACGCCGTGGCACGCTCGTCCGTCGGCCGTAAACCCAGCGTGCACCTCATAAAACCGCCAGTTCAGCGCGCGCCGCAGACTCGAGCCGCCCGATGGCGGCCCTGACGATCGCATCGGTCGGGCCTTCCACCAGCAGCCGGAGCTTCGCCTCGGTACCTGAGTAACGCACGAGCACGCGGCCCTGTCCGCCCAGTTCCGCCTCGAGCGCCCGGATGGTCGCGGACAACTGCGCCAGCGACTCGATCGGCTTTTTCTCCCGCACCTTCAGTGCCGCGGTGAGCTGCGGAAACTTTGTCAGCGCCCGGCGCAATTCCGACAACGGCTTTCCCGCCATCAGCATGACCTCGATCACCTTCAACGCTGCGACCAGGCCGTCGCCCGTTGGCGACACGTCCGAACAGATGATGTGGCCGGAGGACTCGCCGCCGAGCGTGGCACCTTCAGCGAACATCCGCTCGATCACGTAGCGGTCGCCGACATTGGTGCGCAGGACGCGGCCACCCGCCGCCGTGATCGCGGCGTCCACGCCGAGATTGCTCTGCACCGTGATGACGAGCGTGTTCTTCGCGAGTCGCCGCTGCCGCAGGGCGTGCAACGCGAGGAGCGTCAGAATCTCGTCACCGTCGAGCACGCCGCCGAGTTCGTCGCACAAAATGCACCGGTCACCGTCGCCGTCGTGCGCGATGCCGAGCGTCGCGCCCGTGGCGACAACCCTGGCCGCGAGCGCGGCCGGATGTTCGCTGCCGACATTCGCGTTGATGTTGGTGCCGTCCGGCGTGTCGCCGAGGCCCACCACCTCGGCTCCGAGTCGGCGCAGTACGGCGGGACTCGTGCCACAGGTCGCCCCGTTCGCCGTGTCGAGCACCACGCGCCAGGCCGCGAGCGACCGCGCCGGGAGCAAGGCCGCGGCCGCCGCAATATAGTCTGCGGCCGCGCCCACTGAGCCCGCCAGCGGCTGATCCTCGCCCGCCACCGGACCACCGAGAAAGCTCTCGATGATCGACTCGTCCTGATCGGTGAGCTTCACGCCGTTCGGTCCGAAAAACTTGATGCCATTGTCGGCGGCCGGATTGTGCGACGCCGTGATCACCACGCCGAGTCGGGCGCCGCTTGCGCGCACGGCCCGCGCCACCGCCGGGGTCGGCACCACGCCCAGTGAAACCGGCTCCGCGCCGGCCGCCCGCAGGCCCCGCGCCACCGCGGCTTCCAGCGCCGCGCCTGAAGCGCGCGTGTCACGCCCAATCAACACCGGCCCCACCCCGCTCCGCTCGCGTCGATCGACGCCCAGCGTCGCCGTGTTCACCTCGTCGCGCCGGCGTTCGCCCGGGCCCCGCAACCACGCCACCGCCGCCGCACCGAGCCGCGCGGCGAATGCTTCGTTGATCACCGGGCCGCCGTAGACGCCCCGCACTCCGTCGGTGCCAAAGTAATTTCTAATCATGAACGATAAAACTCCCGCGTGGCCGAAATTTTCTTCTTCACCGCGCCGCCGAGCAGCAAATCACGCGCCGGCCCCAAACCGGCCTGCACACTGGGCGTCTGGCCCACGACCCACATCGCGACCGCGGCGTTGAGCACAATCGTATCGACCAGTCCGGCGGGCCCTCGACCGGACAGGATCGCCTCGACCAGCGCCAGGTTCGTCGGGAGATCGCCGCCGAGCAGCTGAGAAAAGGGCGATCGCTCGAGTCCGAAATCGCCCGCATCCCACAGCCCGTCAACCTCGCGCAACGCCCCGAATCCGCGGACGCGGTTCGAGGTTGCCGTCGTGAGTTCATCAATGCCGCGCTCGGAATCGATCACTCCGTGCACTGCCAAGCCGGACTTGGAACCGAGCGCCTCGAGCGCGTCCGCGAGCTTCGGCACCGAACCCCCGGAAAACGTCCCCAGCACCACGTGGGCGGGACGCCCCGGATTGATCAGCGGACCGAGGATGTTGAAAATGGTCCGGTGTCCCTGCGCCGCCAGCGCCTTCCGGACCGGCGCGATGTGCTTGAAGGTCGGGTGATACGACGGCGCGAAGAAGAAAACAAAACCGAGCTCCTGCAGGGCCCGCCGCAACGTTTCCGGCGGCGCGTCGAGTTTCACGCCCAGGGCCGCGAGCAGATCGGCGCTGCCGCACTTGGACGTGATGCCACGATTCCCATGCTTCATCACCACGACGCCGGCCGACGCCAGCACAAGCACGACGAGGCTCGAGACGTTGAAGCCACCCGCGTGATCGCCGCCGGTGCCGACGATGTCGATCGCCCGGTCCGCCCACGCTTCGACCCCGGGATTGATCGCCCGGGAGCGGAACGCCTTGGCAAAGCCCGCAAGTTCCGCCGCAGATTCGCCCTTGCGACCCAGCGCGAGGAGAAACTCGCCCTTGCTGGCGTCGGATTCATCCGTGCCCGCCAGCGCCACCGCCACGTTTTCAATCTGCACGGCGGAAAGATCGCGCCCGTGGGCGAGCTGCGCGGTGAGGTCTGCAAGCGTGGACATGCGTTCACGAGTCAGCCGCCTCGCGCGCCTTCCGCAAATAAATTTGCGCCCCTTCGGCAAAACTGAAATCTCGGACCGCGTGCAAAAACACCTCTTCGCCATCGTCTTCGCGGCGCTGGCGAGCATGCTTCCAGCGCAGGTCGCCCCGCCTCCGACGGACATCCCACTCGCGCCCCAACCCGCGGCGGAGCTCCGCGCCGTCGATGCTGTCATTCTCGGCGTCATCGAAGGCCTCACGGAATTCCTGCCCGTCTCTTCCACGGGGCATTTGATCATTGCGAAGGATCTTCTGCGCCTGAATTCCAACCAGGTTCTTTTCGACTCCATCGGCGAACCGCTGTGGTACCGTCATGCCACCTCGGAGCACGGCAGCCAGTTGCTCACGATGAATCTGGCGGCGGACACCTACATCCTCGTGATTCAATTCGGGGCGGCGGCCGCGGTCGCGATCGTCTATTGGTCACAGTTGCTGTCGATGATTCGCGGCCTCTTCGGCCGCGATCCAGCCGGGCTCAGGCTGTTGATCACCGTGGCGATTGCGTTCGTGCCGGCGGCCGTGTTCGGCCTGCTGTTCCATGATTGGATCGACGAAAATCTCTATTCGGTCGGCACGGTGATCGTCGCCCAGGTCCTAGGTGCGATGCTGATGTTCTATACGGAAGCGTGGTACGCGCGGCGCTACCTGCAGGGAATTCTACCGGAGACGAAGGAACTGACACCCGTGGCGGCCGCGACGGTCGGGTTGCTCCAATGCGTCGCGATTCTGCCCGGTACCAGTCGTCCGATGATGGCGATCGTCGGCGGTTACTTCGCCGGACTCGATCCCCGGCGTGCCGCCGAATTCAGTTTCATTCTCGGCTTCGTCACCGTCACGGCCGCCTCCATCTATAAGAGCTTTCGCAGTGGAGCGGCGATGATCCAGGTGTTTGGCTGGCCGCACGTGCTGCTCGGGGGCGCGGTCGCCGCCGTGGTCGCCGCGGTCTGTATTCGTTTCACCGTCCATCTGCTCCTGCGCCACGGCTTGAATTTTTTCGCGTGGTACCGCATCGCCCTCGCCGGGGCACTCGCGTGGCACTACTACGGATAAGACGATTCTGCCGATGTCGACCGCCACAAGCCCTTGGTTGCCGTGAGGTAAAAACCATTGCCCCGTCCTCTCAAAACTGAATTCTCCCCCCGTGCGGAAACTCATCCTTGTCCTCCTGCCGTTCCTGACGTCGCTCGCGCCGGTGGCCCGTGCGCAAGCCCAGGTTGAAGTCGTCAGTGCACCGACCGCACCGACCCGCGTCGTACCGGCCGCGGAACTGAGCGCCAAGGACGCCATCATTCTGGGCGTGGTGGAAGGCGTCACGGAGTTCCTGCCCATTTCCTCGACCGGCCACCTGATCATCGCGACCCGGCTGCTGCATTTGGAATCGGACACGCCGCTCCTGGGCCGCGACGGCCAGCCGCTGTGGCACAAGAAACCGTCGGCGAAAAACCCCAGCGGTGAGCCGCTGACGCTCAAGCTGGCGGCGGACACGTTCACCGTGGTGATTCAGGCCGGTGCCATCGCCGCGGTCGCATTGCTCTGTTGGTCCCAGTTGATGGCGATGCTCAACGGACTTCTCGGCCGCGATCCCGCCGGGCGGAAGCTGCTGCTGCACGTCCTGATCGCGTTCGTGCCGGCCGCGGGCATCGGTTTTCTCGCGCACAGCTGGATCGATCAGCACCTGTTTTCGATCAAGGCCGTGATCATCGCCCAGGTCGCCGGTGCGTTTCTGATGTTTTACGCCGAGTCCTGGCGGCGCCGTCAGGCCAGCCGCCCCGAGACCAAGCCGGTGACTGAACTCACCGCGGCGAAAGCGGCAACAATCGGCGCGCTGCAGTGTGTGGCGATGTGGCCGGGCACGAGTCGCTCGATGATGACGATCGTCGGCGGTTATTTTGTCGGCCTCGATCCCCGGCGTTCCGCGGAATTCAGTTTCCTGCTCGGCTTTGTCACACTGAGTGCTGCTTCGATCTACAAGGGCTACAAGAGCGGTGGCGCCATGATTCAAGTCTTCGGGTGGTCACACGTGGCGCTCGGCGCCGTCGTGGCGGCGATCACCGCGGCCCTGTGCGTGCGCTTCCTCGTGCACTGGCTCACAAAGCACGGTCTCGCGATTTTCGCGTGGTATCGGCTCGCATTGGCGGCCGTGCTGGTCGTCGTGTTTTACCTCTGAAAGCGACGTTCCGGCGAGTCGGTGTGGATGGCGCTTGACGCGTCTCCACGCCCCTCTTAACTCCGACCCTTTCATCAAAAACTGCGGGCGTTTTAGCGAACGCCCAGCCTTCACAAAACGCTTCTTCCCATGGCCAATCCGAAACGCAAACAGTCCAAACGCCGTAGTGCCAACCGCCGCGCGGCCAACGCTTTCAAAGCACCTGAATTCGCCAAGGATCCGACCGATGGCAGCGCGTTTCGCCCGCACCGCGTGAATCCGAAGAACGGCATGTATCGCGGTCGCCAAGTGCTGAACGTCGAGGTTTGAGCCTCGCGCCTTCGGTTACAGTTTAGAACCCCGCCATCCCAGCGATGGTTACCACCTCCGGCGCGGCGGACCGCATTGCGGTAGACGCCATGGGCGGCGATTTGGGCCCGGCCGAAGTCGTCGCCGCCGTCAAACTCGCGCTCAGCCAGTACGCCGCCCTCAGCGGTATCACCTTGGTGGGCGATGAGGCCGTGCTTGCACCCTTGGTGGCGCAGGCTGGTCTGACCCGGAACAGCCGGCTGACCCTGCATCACGCCTCCGAGGTGATCACGATGGAGGACAAGCCGCTGAATGCGTTGAAGCGGAAGAAGGATTCATCGATGGTGCGCGCGATCGAACTCGTGAAGTCCGGCGCGGCAGGGGTCGTGGTGAGCTGCGGCAACACCGGTGCCTTGATGGCCGGAGGAACGCTGCGGCTCCGCACCATGGAGGGCATTGCCCGACCGGCACTCGCCGCCGTGTGCCCGCGCGAAGGTGGACATTTCGTGCTGATTGACGCCGGGGCGAATCCCGAGGCCCGCCCGGAGCATCTGGTCCACAATGCGATTCTGGGCAGCCACTACTGCCGGGTCATGCTGGGCGTCGCGTCGCCTCGCGTCGGCCTGATGACCATCGGCACCGAGGAGGGCAAGGGCAACGCCCTCATCACCGAGACGAACGAACTCCTGCGCAAGGTGGGCTCTCTGGTCAATTACGCGGGCCCCATTGAGGGCTTTCATGTGTTTGCCGAACACGTCGACGTCGTCGTGTGCGACGGCTTTGTCGGCAACATCATGATCAAGAGCTGGGAATCGCTGGTCCGTTTCTTCTCCACGATGCTCAAGGAGGAACTCCAGGCGAATCCGATGCGCGCCACCGGCGCCCTCCTCTCCAAAGGCGCGTTCAACGCCCTCAAGGAACGCATCAATCCCGAGCGCTATGGCGGCGCGCCGCTCCTCGGACTGAATGGCAACATCTTCAAGGCCCACGGCTCCTCCAATCGCCGCGCCATCAAGTACGCGATCAACGCCGCTCACGAAATGGTGAAGGCGAACATCAATCCGCAGATCGAGGCCGACGTCGCGCGCGCCAACGAGCTGATCGCCCAGCCGGCGTTTACCTGACGAGTCGGTGTCGCGCCCGAGTATCCGGGTCCGCGCACCAGCGTCGTTTTTCCTGCCTCGTTCCACGTAATGCCCACCCGCTCCACCGTTATTCTCGGCACCGGTTCGTACGCACCCGAGCGCATCCTGAGCAATGAAGACCTCGCTCACATGGTGGACACTTCGGACGAATGGATCCGCACCCGGACCGGCATCCGTGAACGGCGCATCGCCGCACCGGACGAAGCGCCGTCGGACATGGGCGTCCGTGCCGCCCAGCGCGCCCTCGACGATGCCGGCGTCCGTCCCGCCGAAATCGATCTGCTGATCGTCGCCACGGTGACGCCCGACATGCCGATGCCGGCGTGCGCGTGCATCATCCAGCACAAGCTGGGCGTGCCGACGACGGCAGCGTGTTTCGATCTCAATGCCGCGTGCTCCGGCTTCGTTTACAGCCTCGATACCGCGTGCGCGATGCTCACGTCGGGACGCTACCGCAAGGCACTGGTGATTGGCGTCGAAAAACTGTCCGCCGTTCTCGACTGGCAGGATCGCACCACCTGCGTGTTGTTTGGCGACGGCGCCGGTGCCACCGTGATCGGTCTCTCTGACGAACCCAACGTGGGTTTGATTGGCACGCGGTTGGGCACCTCGGGCGCGGAGGCAAATCTCCTCTACATTTCGCACGGTGGCACGCGTTCGCCCGCCACGACCGAGTCGATTGCCGCGCGTGATCACTGCATCCGGATGAAGGGGAAGGAAATTTTCAAACTGGCAGTCCGGGCCATGGACGAAACCGCCCGTGATATTCTGGAACAACACGGGGTCCGCGCTGATCAGATTTCACTCGTCATTCCCCACCAGGCCAATCTTCGCATCATCGAGGCCATTTCGCAGTACCTTGAGCTCCCCATGGAACGCTTCTTCGTGAACGTCGACCGCTACGGCAACACGTCCGCCGCCTCGATTCCGATCGCGCTCGATGAAGCGCGCCGGAGCGGCCGGATCAAAGCCGGCGATCTCACGTTGCTCGTCGCATTTGGGGCGGGCTTGACCTACGGAAGCGCGCTGATTCGCTGGTAACTCCTTTTCTCGATGCGTTCTGCTCCAGCCCGCCGTGTCCCGGCCGTCCTCAGTCTCTTCCTTTTCGCCTTCGGCCTGCTGACGGGGCTGGCTCGCGCGGACCTCGTGTGGAGTGCACAAACCGGGTGGCGCGTCGAGGGCGGCGCCCTGTCGGGCCTCGCCGGCGCGGAGGGCAGCAAGGCGCTCGACCAGATGAACAAGGCCCGCACCGCCGAGGAGGAAGGCAGCGGCCGCAGCGCGATCCGGACCTATCAGGCCATCGCCAAGAAGTATCCGAATTCCATCTACGCGCCCGAGGCGCTGTATCGCTCGGCCCGAATCCGCCTCGCCCGGAAGGAATACAACAAGTCCTTCGAAGATTTTCAGCAGGTGCTCGCGCGTTATCCGAACACCCGGCGTTTCAACGAAATCACCGGCGAACAATATCGCATCGCCAGCGCCCTGCTCGACGGTGCGCGCGGCCGGATGCTCTTCGGTTTGCTCCCTGGATTCAAACAGCGCGAAAAATCCATCGAGTACTTCGAAACGATTCTCGTGAACGCTCCGTACAGCGACTACGCCCCGCTCTCCCTGATGAATGTCGCGCGCGGCCACCAGAAGCTCGGCAACACCGAGAACGCGATCGATGCGTTGGATCGCATGATCAACACGTACTCGCAGACGCTGCTCGCGCCCGACGCCTATCTCAAGCTGGCGCAGACGCACGCCTCGCTGGTCGACGGCCCCTACTACGATCAGGGCTCCACCAAGGAGGCCATCACCTACTTCACCGACTTCATGCTGCTGTTCCCGAGCGACACCGGCGTCGCCAATGCGGAGAAAGGCCTCGACGGCATGAAGACCATGCTCGCCGAGAGCAAGATGCGCATGGCCGATTTCTATTTCTACAAGCGCTCGAATTTCAAGGCGGCCCGCGTCTTCTACAACGAAGCCATCACGGCGTATCCGGAATCCAAGATCGCCCAGCGCGCCAAGGCCCGCCTCGCCGAGGTCGAAGCCAAGGCCGCCAACCAACCCGCCCCGGCCGCGCCGGGCGAGGCCCAGCCGGCGAAGAAGAAACGGTTCTTCTTCTTCTGAGCGCGGCCCGCGCCAGCACCGTTTTTCGCTCCGCCGATCGCGTCGTCATTACGAACGCAGCGCAGACTCCCCCTCCCGCATGCGCCTGATTCGTTTCACGCTCGCGTCCGTTTTCCACCGGTCCGGCCACGCTCTCGCCGGACTCTCGGTCGCCCTTGCGTGCGGCCTCCTGGCCTCGGGTTGCGCCCACTATCAGCTCGGCACCGGAGCCGGCCCCGGCTTTCGCACGCTCTACGTTGAACCGGTGATGAACAAGACGCTGCTGCCCCAGGCCCAGGCGCTCGTCTCCACCCATCTCCGCGAAGCGTTCGCCCGCGACGCCCGCGTGCAGATCGTTAACTCGGCCGCCAACGCCGACGCCACCTTGGTGGTCGCGATCAACGACTATCACCGCGACATCGCCGCGGTGCGCGAAGGCGACACCGGACTCGCGCGGAAATTCAATGTCACCCTCGGCGTGACCTGCACGCTGCGCGACAATCGCGGCGGCAAGGCCCTCTTCGAAAATCGCCCGGTGACCGCCGTCCGCGAAGTCTTCACCGACAGCGGTCTGCTCCAATCAGAGTACCAGACGCTGCCCATTCTTTCCGAAGCGCTGGCCGTGAAAGTCGTCCACGCCGCGCTCGACGTGTGGTAGGCGCGCCGGCGCGCCCGGCTCCGCTCTTGCTCCCTTCCCCCGGCTCGCTTCTCCTTCAGCAGCCGATGCACGCTCCCGTACTCGCTCCGTCGCTCCTTGCCGGTGATCACGCCCATCTCGCAGCCAGTGCCCGAACCGTGGCCGACCTCGGAATCTGGTGGCTGCACCTCGACATCATGGACGGGCACTTCGTGCCCAACCTGACCTTCGGTCCGGAGACGCTCGCCGCCCTGCGCCGCTCGGGTTCAAAACTGTTTTTCGACACCCACCTGATGCTGTCGGAACCACAGCGCTACGTCGAAGCCTTCGCCAAGGCCGGAGCCAACCTCATCAGCATCCACATCGAGCCGGAGTACGACACGCTGGGCACGCTTCGGCGCATTCGCGAACTCGGATGCCAGTGCGGCATCGTGCTGAATCCGGGCACGCCGCCCGAATCGATTCTCTCGGTCCTCAGCCAAGTCGACCTCGTGCTCGTCATGACCGTGCAGCCGGGCTTCGGCGGCCAGGCGTTCCAGCCCGAGATGCTGGCCAAGCTGAAGACCATCGACACCTGGCGCCGCTCGCGAGATCTCACCTTCCGCCTCGAAGTGGACGGCGGCATCGACCTCGCGACCGCGGCCGAATGCCGTGCGGCCGGCGCGGATACGTTTGTGGCCGGGACCTCCTTCTTCCGGGCGAAGGACCAGGCCGCGTTTGCCGCCACGATGGCGCGGCTCTGACGTTTCGTCGCTTTGACGGCGCTACTTTGCGCCGCGCGCGATCGCCTCGGCCCGCGCGTAGCTGGCCCGAAACGATGAGGCGAGCTCCTTGGCCAGCCGCACTTCCTCGACCTTGTCGCGGGCGTTGAGGCGTCCGCGAATGTCCTTCGACGTGCGATCGTAGTCGATCACTGCCAGTTCCTGCATCACCGCCAGAGCCTGGGATTTTGCCGGCTCCGGCGCCGCCAGAATCGCACGCCACGCCTGTTTCAACTCCGCATGCGTGTCCTGGCACATGATCCGGGTGATGAACGCCATTTCGCGGAAAATCCGTCCCGTCCAGGCTTCGCGATAAATCAGCGGTTCACGCTCGTCATAGGGCGATTCGTTCGGATCGGTGAGATACTGCCGCCACTCGGACGTCGCGTAGAAATCGCGTCGCACCGGGAGACGCCGTAGCACGAAGCGCTGCGGACCGCCCGGCACGCCCGTCTTGAAGTTCCAGAGTTTCTGCCCTTCCAGCGAAAGCACGTACTCCATGAATGCCGTCGCCACCGGCCGGTTTTTCGCGCCGCGCAACAGCGCGATGGGATCGACCGACGACACGGATCCACCCGTCGGTGCCGCATAGCCGATGCGATCCGAGTGGTCGCGACGCCGCACTGCCTCCTGCTGCTGGCGGCCGTAGAAATCGATGCACAAGCCGGCGGCGCAATTGCCCGTCGCGACATCGATCGGCGGTTTCTGTGACGTATCCGTGAAGTAACGCGCGTTCGCGCCGATGCGCTGCAACAGCCGCATGCCCTCCATCCAGCCTTCGCGCACCGCCCGCGCCTCGATGGCCGCCGGATCCGCGCCGGGCGTCTCCGCCTGCAATGCGTGCAACCGCCGCTGCATCTGTTGCTGAATGATGTTCTCAAAGGCCTTCGCGACCGATCCGCTCTTCGTTGGATCCGCGAGTCCGACTTCGCCCACGAGCCGCGGGTCGGCCAAATCCGACCACTGCGTGGGCTCCCGTTCGAAGCCGAGGCGCTTCAGGGCATCGCGATTGTAGATGATGCCGTACGAACTCAGGACCGTGCCGATCCATAATCCGTCACGCTGCCAGTAGTCCTCGCCGCCAAAGCGTTTGGGAATGACGGCATCCGTGAACCACTCGGGATGCGCCTTCATGACCCCTGCATCCACGAGCCGACCGGCCTGGGCCTGCCGCTCGAAGTCGTAGGTGCCGCCGCCAAAAAAGACGTCGATCGAGCAGCCGACGTCCGAAGCCAGGAACGCGGCGCGAGCCTCCTTCACGATGGCTGGAGCATCCGCGGCCAGCCGGCCATTGTGAAAGCCGGCCTGAATCTCCGCGCTCCAGGGCCGGCCGAGCGTCCGCGTCCAGTGATGCTCGAACGCGGCGACGTATTCGCCTTCGAGGAAGCGCGCAATGTCACTCGTGCCACCGATGATCCGCCAGTCGATCGAGACCGTCCGTCCGGTCCGCTGCTTGTACCACTCGGCAAAGCCACGCGTGAACTCGTACCGGATCGCCTCGTTGTGCGGCGTCACGATCGCCACCGTATCATCGGCCCGGCCGACGGCCGCGCGCTTGGGTCGCAGGACGAACGGCAGCGCGACGATCGCGACCAGCGCGGAAATGATGAACAGCCGTTTCACTCGACCAGCACCACCACATCGTCCGGTTCGGCGCTGGCGAACACCTCGCCCCGGGCCGACTGGTCGATGAAACGCGGATTCAGTTCCAGGATCTTCAGCGCGCGCTCGCCCGCGATCAGTTCGTACTGCGCCAGCTCGCCGAGATAAATCGCCTCGCCAATCCGGCCACGCACCGCATTACGCGCCGGTGCCTCCCGGCTCAACACCCAGCATTCCGGCCGCACCGACAGCGTGACCTTCGCGCCCGGTGCCGGCGTCGCCCGCGAATCGCCCATCACGCCTTCAAATCGGCCCACCGGAGTCTCCACCGTTGCGCGCCCGCGATCCAATCCGACCAGCGTGCCCTCGATGAAATCGGTTTCGCCAATGAAGTCCGCCACGACCTTGCACGTGGGACGACGGTACACGTCGCGCGGCGATCCCACTTGGAGAATCGAGCCACGATCGAGAATCGCCATGCGATCCGACACCGACAGCGCCTCCTTCTGATCGTGCGTCACGTACACCGTCGTCAGCTTGAACTCCTTGCACACCCGCCGGATTTCCGCGCGCATTTCCAGCCGCAGCTTGGCGTCGAGATTGGACAGGGGCTCGTCGAGCAGCAGACACCGCGGCCGGATCACCAGCGCGCGCGCGAGCGCCACGCGCTGTTGCTGGCCGCCGGACAGCTGATTGGGTCGCCGCTCCGCGTATGCGCCCATGCGGACCGACTCCAGGGCCTCACCGACCCGACGCTTGATTTCGTCCTTCGCGACTTTTCGTTCCTCGAGGCCGAAGGCGACGTTCTCCGCCACTGTCATGTGGGGCCAGAGCGCGTAACTTTGAAACATCATCCCGGTGTTTCGCTTGTGGGGCGCGAGCCGCGTCACGTCCTCGTCCCCGAAGAGAATCTTCCCCTCCTCCGGAATGTAGAAACCGGCCAGGCTGCGCAACAACGTGGTCTTGCCGCAGCCGCTCGGCCCCAGCAGGAAGAACAGCTCCCCGGGCTCAATCGCGAGATCGAGATGCTGCAACGCCGTGACCGCTCCGAATCGTTTCGTCAGTTGCTGGATGCGTATGGAGATCATGCCGCTGGGCGCAGCCGCCGAAGCAAGATTTCAGCCCCGGCATAGTCAAAGTAAATTCCCCTGCAGCGCCGAACGCGCGAGCCTTCGCCGGCCGCAGGATCCAGTTGCATCTCCGACCCCGCTTTGTCTGGCTCGCCACCCCGCCATGCCCGCCGCGAAAAAGCCCGCCACGTTGCATCCCGATCTCGCCGAAGTCCTCCTGACCGAGGCTCAAATCCGGCGCCGGGTGAAGTCGATCGCGCGCGAAATCAAAAAGGTCTACGACGACCGCGAGTTCACCATGATCTCGCTGATCAATGGCGCAGTGATGTTCACCGCCGATCTCATGCGCGAAATCGACAACCCGGTGCGGCTCGACTGCATTCGCGTTTCGAGTTACGGCGCGAAGACGAAGTCCATCGGAACGCCGCAGGTGATCTACAATCTGACTCTGGACATCGCCCGCCGCGACGTGCTGGTGATCGACGACATTCTCGACACCGGCAAGACGCTGAAGCTCGTGCGCGATCTCGTGCTGGAACTGAAGCCGGCGAGCGTCCGCACCTGCGTGCTGCTCGACAAAAAGGCCCGGCGCGAAGTCGCGCTGGAAGCCGATTTCGTCGGCTTCGAGATTCCCGACAAGTTCGTCGTCGGGTACGGTCTGGATTTCGCCGAACGCTATCGCAACCTGCCCGGCATCGGCGTCCTGCGGCCCGACAAGCAGACCGCCGGCGCGTGGGCAACGGGCTGAGTTTCCTTCGCGCGGAGCCGATTCCGCGATAGAGCGAATCCGCTCATACGGAAGTGCCGGCGTACCGCCGGCTTTGATTCGTTGCCGGCCGGAGGCCGGCGCTCCCAAACGAAGTGTCGCTCGGTCTATTCGCGCACACTCTGCGTCAGATCATTAACGGCGCGATTTGCCTCGCACCGCTGCCGCCGTACTCCGCGCGCGCGGATAATCCTTCGTCGGTGCCCGCGCCGCCTTGCGATAGTCGCCGGACTTCAGGGCATTGATCTGATCGCGCAACACGGCCGCGCGCTCGAACTCAAGCCGCCCGGCCGCGCCCGCCATCTCCTCTTCGAGTTCCGCGATCACCGCGGCGACGTCATCGGCACTTTCCGCGACTACCGGCTCCTCCGTGCTCTGGCCGGAGCCATCGTAGACGTGAAGGCTCGACTGCGCCGTGCGCTTCACGCTGCGCGGCGTGATCCCATGCTCGAGATTGTAGGCGAGCTGTTTCTCCCGCCGGTATTTCACGGCCTCCTGCGTGCGGCGGATAGATTCGGTGATATTGTCCGCGTAGAAAATCACCCGACCCTTTTCGTGCCGGGCCGCGCGGCCTGCGGTTTGGATGAGCGACGTCTCGCTGCGCAGGAATCCCTCCTTGTCGGCGTCGAGAATGGCAACGAGCGCCACCTCGGGCAAATCGAGACCTTCGCGCAGGAGATTGATGCCGACGAGGACGTCGAAATTCCCGAGCCGCAAGTTGCGCAAGATCTCCACGCGCTCGATCGCATCGATGTCGGAGTGCAGATATTCCACCCGCACCTTGGCCTCGCGCAGGAAACTCGTGAGATCTTCGGACAACCGCTTGGTGAGCGTTGTCACCAGGACGCGCTCACCCGCGGCGGCCGCGGCCTTCACCTCCGCGATCAAATTTTCCACCTGCCCCTTCGTCGGTCGAATCGTAATCTCAGGATCCAGGAGGCCGGTGGGGCGCACCAGCTGTTCGGCAATCACCGCTGAGCGCTTCAACTCAAACTCGGCGGGCGTGGCCGACACGTACACGGTCTGGCCCGTCACGGCGTCGAACTCCGCGAACGCCTGGGGGCGGTTGTCGAGCGCCGACGGCAGGCGGAAGCCGAAGTCCACCAGGGTCGTTTTGCGTGCGCGGTCGCCGTTGAACATGCCGCCCACCTGCGGCACGGTCGCGTGGCTCTCGTCGATGATGAGGAGAAAATCCTTCGGGAAGAAATCGATGAGACAGAACGGACGCTCGCCCGGCTTTCGCGCCGTCAGATGGCGCGAGTAATTCTCGATGCCGTTGCAGAAGCCCATTTCCTGCAGCATCTCGAGATCGTAGTTCGTTCGCATCCGGATGCGCTGAGCCTCGAGGTACTGCCCGCGGCCTTCGAAGTAAGCCACGCGTTCGTCGAGCTCCCGCTTGATGGCGGCGATCGCCGGCTCGAGGCGTCCGCGGCTCGTCACGTACTGATTCGCCGGGTAGAGATCGAACTGATCGAGCGTGTGGATCACGTTGCCCGTGAGCGGATCGAATTCGCTGAGCGCGTCGATCTCGTCGCCGAAGAATTCCACCCGCAGTCCCTGCTCCAGATAGGACGGCATGATATCCACCACGTCCCCGCGCACCCGGAAACGGCCGGGTTTCAATTCGTAGTCGTTCCGCTCGTAGATGTTGTCGACGAGCCGCTCGAGCAGCTTCTGCCGCCCGATCGAGGCGCCGCGACGGAGCGGAATGCGCATCTCGGTGAACTCCTGCGGCGAACCCAGGCCGTAGATGCACGAGACGCTGGCCACGACGATGACGTCCTTGCGCGACACCAGCGAACTCGTCGTCGACATGCGGAGCCGCTCGAGCTCCTCGTTGCGCGACGAATCCTTCTCGATGAAGGTGTCGCTCGAGGCGATGTACGCTTCGGGCTGGTAGTAGTCGTAGTAGCTGACGAAGTATTCGACGGCGTTCTCCGGGAAGAAGTTTTTGAACTCCGAGTAGAGCTGCGCCGCGAGCGTCTTGTTGTGCGACATGATCAGCGTCGGTCGCTGCAGCTGCGCGATGACGTTGGCCATGGTGAACGTCTTGCCCGAGCCCGTGACGCCGAGGAGCGTCTGATGCCGATTCCCCGCGCGCAGCGAAGCCACGAGTTTCTCAATGGCCTGCGGTTGATCCCCGGTGGGTTTGTAATCGGAACTGAGCTTGAAGAGCATCGGATAGGAGGAGGAGCAGGAAGCCAGGAAACCAGGAAGCAGGCTCAAATTGTGGACCGAAACTCAGCCCCGATTCGTTTCACTTGCAACGTGGGTGCCGCGAAATTTATCAGCAGTCCGAATTTCAAGCCCGTCGCACGGAGATAGGATCGGACCACAGCGTAATGGACATCCTCAAACGCCTTGATCGCTTTGAGCTCCACGACCACCGCAGACGCAACAATGAGGTCGAGGCGATGTTCTCCGACTTGCTGGCCACGAAATAACACAGGAACTGTCACCTGGCGCTGAAATGGAAGACCGGAGTCCACCAAGCCAATCGCCACGGCTTCTTCGTAAACCGATTCAAGGAAACCGGGACCCAACTCGCGATGCACCCCAATCGCGACCCCGATTACTTTTCCTGTCAGCGGATCATCAATCTCCGATTTCATGGCTTCCTGGATTCCTGCTTAGTCTCACTCACAAGCCAAACACCTTCAGCACCGCGTTCCAGGTACTCGACCAGAATTTTCCCGCGGTCGCGGCCGCGCCCTCGGTGGCGGTCTCCTGCAGGATGAAGAGCCCCTGGCCGGAAAAGAGATCGTCGAAGAGCGGGTTCATCCCGCGATAATAACTCCAGAACGTCTCCGCCCGCACGGGCCGGTATTCCAGATTGGGCGTAAAACCGATTGTCGCATCCTGATTGGTTCGCCGCGCCGGCGCGGTCTGCCCCGCTCGATCGGCCAGCCGCTCCGCCCGCACCCCGCGACTGCCCGACACCACGAGGCGGCACGGTCCGAGAAATTCGAAGAAGCGAAACTGCCCGCTGATCCACGCCTGCCAGCGAAAGATTCGCCAATGCCGCCGGATCCTCAGCCGCTGACCTTCGTACTGCAGCACACCGGCAAGAAAGCTCGGACGCAGGATGATCGAGGCTCCCGCCGGTACCTCGACCAGCGCGAGTTCGATGTGCGGATCATCGCCGTTGGACAGCGTCACGCGATAGACACCCGTCGCGCGCGCGTGCCGCATCTCCACCAGCTCGACGAGACCGCAGGCAAGACTCGTGAACGGTATCCGCCAATCGAGCACGAACCGCGTGCGCTTCTCGATGCCCTCGTCGGAGGCCTGCAGAAACTTCTCCTTGATCCGGAGCAGCTCGCCCGGATTCAGCGTCGCCTCGACCGACACATGGCTTGCCCCCACTTCGGGCAGCGTCACGGGATCGGGCCCCAGCCGGATCGGCCTCCCCCGCGAGAGAAAGGGCGCCAGCCCATAGTACAGCGACAGCGCCCAGAGCGTCGGACCAAAGAAGTAACTCGCGAGCGCGAGGGCGATGTACCACTTCGTTTTCTCCCAAGCCAGGACGAGGTACTGCCGCACCCGCGACTGGCTGGTCTCGAGATTGACGATGTCGGCACTCGCGCGGCGCAGCGCCGCCTCCGCGCCGTCCTTCTCCCACAGCGCGTGGGTCACCACCTGTTGCAGTTCGATCAGTTTTCCGGTCGTTTCCGTCTTCAACTGCTCCATGCGCTGCAACTGCGCGACGTTCGCGGACTGCTGCTCGCGATTGCCAAACCACCGCTCCCACCAGCTCTCCAAATCACGCAGCACGGCGATCACCTTCTCCGCGCGCTTCACGTTTTCCCGCTGTTTTTCGATGTCCGATCGCAGGCTCGCGATGCGCTGCTCGATTGCCGCCTCCGCCGCCAGCAGGCGTTCGCGATTCACGTAGGCTTCCTGCAACCGCTCCATCCGCCGCGCCTCGAACACGCCTTCCTCCTGCAGGAAAAGCCACAGGCCATAGCCCGCCAGCGCGAGGACCACGATGATCACCGTCGCGGCCATTTTCTGCCACAGCCACAGGGCCAGTCTGAGAAGCATCGCCTGCATTCGGAAGCAGTGTGGGAGCGCGGGCCTCCCGCCCGCAATAGTCGTGATGCGCCCGACCTCGGCACGCGGCCATGATTGCAAACGCCACCCACCGCGGTCAGCCTGAAGCCATGTCGAAAGCCATTGTTTCATCACTCTATGATTCAGAGGTCTTCAAGATGGCCTGCCGGCAGTTCGACAAGGCCGCGGACGCGATCAATCTGCCCGACGCCCTGCGCGATCGCACGAAGTACCCGCGGCGCTGTCTCGCGGTGGCGCTGCCGGTGAAGCGGGCCGACGGCAGCGTGACCGTCTTTGAGGGTTATCGCGTGCAGCACAATCTCTCCACCGGCCCCTCAAAGGGCGGCATCCGCTTTCATCAACACGTCACCCTCGGCGAAGTCGCGGCGCTGGCGATGTGGATGAGTTGGAAATGCTCGCTGGTCGGCCTCCCCTACGGTGGCGCCAAGGGCGGCGTGATCGTCGATCCCAACCAGCTCACCGAAAACGAACTCGAGCACCTGTCCCGTCGCTACATGCAGGAGATGGTGAACTTCATCGGGCCGCACACCGACGTGCCCGCCCCCGACGTCGGCACCAACGAGAAGATCATGGGCTGGATGATGGACACCTACTCGAACCACGTCGGCCACGTCGTGCCCGCAGTCGTCACCGGCAAACCCATTTCGCTCGGCGGCTCGCAGGGCCGGCGCGAGGCGACCGGCGCCGGCGTCGCGTATCTGGTCAAGAAATACCTTGAGGACCTCAAGATCCCGATCACCAAGGCGACGGTCGCGATCCAGGGCTTCGGCAACGTCGGCAGCGAGACCGCACTCGCGCTCGCCGGCTACGGCGCAAAGATCATCGCCATCTCCGACTACACGGGCGGCATTCACAACCCCAAGGGCATCGACCTCAAGAAGGCGCTGACCTACGTGCAGTATCAGAAAGTACTGCGGGACTTCGACGGCGGAGAACCCATTTCCAACGAAACCCTGCTTGAGCTGAAATGCACCGTGCTCGTCCCTGCCGCGCTTGAGCGCGTCATCACCGAGAAGAACGCCTCCAAACTGCGCTGCCGGCTCCTCGCCGAGGCGGCCAACGGCCCGACCACCAACGCGGCCGATCGCATCATCGAGGATCGCGGCGACATCGAGTTAATCCCCGATGTCCTCTGCAATTCAGGCGGCGTCGTGGTTTCCTACTTCGAGTGGCTGCAGAATCTTTCGAGCTTCTACTGGGGCCGCGACGAGGTGATCACCAAGCTCTTTGCCATCCTCGACAAGGCCAAGGACTCGGTCGAATACCAGATGCGAAAGTTCAAATTCAGCCGCCGCCTCGCCGCCCTCACGCTCGGCATCCAGCGCGTGGCCGATGCCAAGCAGAGCCGCGGACTCTTTCCGTGACCTTCCGAAACCGGAGATTCCAAACCGGAGACCGGAGACCGGAAACCGGAAACCGATCGGGAAAGGCGGATACGTGACCCGAGGTTTGCTGTTGGCAATCCTCGCCGGATTGATGTCGGTGATCGCGCGCGCCGATCCGGCGGCGGACGCCATCGTCGCGGCGATGCGACTGTCCGAGCAGGCCAGCTACAGCTGGGTCGCGACCGTCGTGGATGATGCCCGCACGTACGACATCCACGGCCAGACCGATCGCACCGGCTATGCGCGCGTGCGCATGCCCGTCGTCAACTCCGTCCGCCGGCAACTCGGCCGCAGCGTCACCGACACGCAGGTTGAATTCATCTTTCGCGGCAAGGTGGCCTGCGTGATCGAAACCGACGACGGCTGGAAGCGTCCCGACGAATTGCCGCCCGCGGAACGCACGCCTCGGCCGCCCGCAGTCGCGGCCAGGACCGAAGTGACGGTCACCGCCAACGGCACGGCGTTGCCTGAAGTTCCGCTGCCGTCGCTACCACCTTTGCCCGGTGGCAATTCCGCAGCACACCGTCGCTACAGCAATCTCCAGCTCGGGGTCAGTCTGCCGCACGAAGAACTCGGGCTGATCGTCAGCAGCCACCGCGACCTTGTCGCCGACGGCAACACGGTCTCGGGCACGCTCACCGACCTCGGCGCCCGCCTCCTGCTGGTGCGCGAGGGTCAGGACGCGCTGACGCCGGTGCGAGCGACGGGCGCATTCAAACTTTGGCTACGCGACGGCGCGGTGACCCGTTACGAGATCACGCTCGAAGGCACCCTGCACGTTCAGGCCTCGCAGGGCGTCAGGCCCATGTCCGTCCGCCAAGTCACACGTACGGTGATCAAGGACGTCGGCACGACGCAGGTGTACATCCCCGACGAAGCGCGGGCCAAGTTGAACTGACGTGCGGAGGAAACTACTCCTTCGCACGAGCGCGCGGGGCGATGCCCGCGGCGCGGCCGAGATCGCGATGGATGCGCGCTACGCGCTCGACCTGGCCCTTGGCGGGAAAGCGCTCGTAGAAACCCTCGTTGCGAAACTCCCGCGCCTGCTCGGACCACGGCGCCAGCGCGGCACGCCAGCGTTCGACGCGGCCTTCGCCCGGTTCGCCATCCGCCGCCGCAAGGTCGGCGCACACCCGCAGCATGGCCTTCAACGTGACGGGCTTCGTCACCATGTATCCGGCGTGGCCCCAGGCGTCGCCCCAGACCGCGGCCGCCGCCTTCAGAAAATCCCGGACCTGCTCGTAGTAGCGCCCCGCCGCGCGCTTGTCCGTGCCTTCGGCCGTGATCCGCTTCCACGCTGATTTCACCCAGCGGTGGATTTCGTTGAAGAGCTCCGCCTGCAGAATCCATTTCTCCTGCTTGCTCCGGCCCCCAAGCCGGTTGATGCGATAGCGCAGCGGGCTGTCAGCCTCGCTGTATAACATCTCCGCGATATGCGCGGCGAAGCGCCGGTCCGGCTCCGCCCACGACACGCGCTCGTAGAGATCCACGAGGTGGCTCTTGTTGATGCGCGTCGGCGTCGAGTTGATGATCACGAACATCTCGGTCGCAAAATCCTCCGTGCGGCCGTCGAAGATCACGCACGGCACCTGGATGTTCTTCGCGTCGTCGGGATGCGTGCGCTCGAAAAACTCCAGCGCCGCCAGCCGGTGCTGTCCGTCGATGATGAGAAACTTCTCGTCAGGCTCCTGCAGCCGGCCGACGCCGCTGCCGTCGTCCCACGCCTGAAACGCGAGCTTCTGCGGCGTGAACAGCAAGACCACGCCGGGAATCGGTGGCTGCGAGATTGCCGTCTCGTAGAAGTTGCGAATCGCCGCGACCTTCGCGCGGGACATCTCGCGTTGAAACGCCTTGTCGCTCCGCTCAATGCGGGCGATGAACTGGCCGACATCGTCGTCTGCCGCCACCGCATCCGCTGCGATGCCGCCACCCTGTTCGTCGTAAAATCGACTGATGAAGCGGACTTTCTTGAGCAGCTGCTCCGACTTGTAGGAGGCGAAATAGAAGACGGCGTCCTTCTGGCGAACTTGCGTGGCGATCATGGCGTGACGTGCGGGTTGAGGTTGCGCGGCCGGATTCGCTGACGCCCGGAACGTGGGAGGGATCGCGCACACGATCAAGGTTCGAAGCGATTTGTCCGCGTCGCTTCCCTCCTGCCGGGTCCGTCCCGCGGCCCAGCCGGGGCTCGGGCCGTCGCCGTGGACGTCCGGTACGGGGAGCCGCCGCCCCTCCGGGCGCAGGTGACGTCAGAGAAACAACCACCCGCCCAACGCCAGAATCGGCAGCAGGATGGGCAGGCTGAAACGGAAGATATAGCCGAAGAAACTGGGGCAGTGCACGCCGGCATCGTGCGCGATGGATTTGACCATGAAGTTCGGACCGTTGCCGATATAGGTCATCGCGCCGAAGAACACCGAGCCGAGACTGACTGCGACGACGAACTGCGGTTTCTGCTGCAGCAACACGAGCGTGGCTGCGGCGCCCGAGGTGCCGGCGAACGCCGCGGGATTTTCCGCTATCGCGGTGGTCTGCGCGAGTTGCAGGAAATTCACGTAGGTCGGGGCGTTGTCGAGCACCGCGGAGAGCCCGCCGGAGGCGAAGTAATACTGCAGTGCGCGGGTGAAGCCAAAATCGACGCCGTGGAGCTCGAGGTAACCGAGCGCCGGCATCATCGTGGCAAAGATGCCCACAAAGAGAAACGCCACCTCCTTGATCGGGCCGAAGGTGAACGAGTTTTCCTGATGAACGCGCTTGGGCGTCAGCAGATAACTGCCCACCGCCGCGCCCAGCATGATCGCCTCCCGGAGGAAATAGGCGGCGGGCAGGAAGACGGCGGATACGATCGCGATCAAAAAGAGAATATTGATCGCGCCGTCGAAACGCCACGTCTCCTCAGCCCTGGCGTCGCGCTGCAGCTTCAGCGGCATCCGGTGAAAGCTCCGCGAGTCGAACGCATAGAAGACGGTCAGCAACAGGATGAGCGTGACGATCCACTGCACCATCACATGTTCGATCAGCCAGAAGAACGGCACGCCGCGGAGGAAGCCCAGGAACAACGGCGGATCGCCAATCGGCGTAAGCGCGCCACCGACGTTCGAAACGATGAAGATGAAGAAGACGACGTGGAACGCGCTGATGCGGATCTTGTTCATCCGAATCCACGGCCGGATCAGCACCATCGAGGCACCCGTCGTGCCGATGACGTTCGCCAGCACCGCGCCCACGGCGAGGAAGACCACGTTCTCCATCGGCGAGGCCTCGCCCTTCACCTTGAGGTGAATGCCACCGGCGACGACGAAGAGCGAACCGATGAGGATGATGAACGACACATACTCCTGCAGCGTGTGCGACAGGATCGCGCCGCCGGACGGAATCCGAAGCACGTAGTAGATCGCGACGACCAGACCGAGGGCGATGGCCACATGCGGGTAGTAGTGCTCCCACAGATGCTTCACGCGGGCCGGGGCGAGCGGCATTGTCGCGATCAGGAGCAGCAGCAGCGCGAAGGGCGCGATCAGCCAGAGCGGAATGTCCGCCCCGGTGGAGGCGGCGATGGGCAGGAGTGAAGACATACGAGGCCGCGAAGGAAAAGCGGCCCCGGCCTCACAGCAACATTAAGGCCAGACCCATCACCACCGTCGGCACCAGCGCGCCCGCAAGGAGACCGAGCGGCCCCACTCCGCCGGGAAAGAAGCGCTGCAGAATGGCCTGACCGGCGGGATTCGGGGCGTTGGCGATCACTGTCAGGCCGCCGCCCGTGACCGCTCCGGCCACGACCGCGAATTTCAGTTCGTCAGTAAACCCGGGCACCAAGGTGGCCAGATAGGTGATGGCGGCGTTGTCGTTGACCGCCGTCAGGATGGTCGCGCCGAGAAAGAGCGGTACCTCCTCCAGTCGTTTGAGCACCGGCTCAATCCACCAGCCCTGCAGCCCGCCGTGCACCACGAGGCCGGCGAGGAAAAAACCCACCAGCAGCGGCGGCCCGAGATCGAGCTTGCCCTGGTGGTGCGCCGTCGCCTGCGAGAACGCCAGGAAGAACAGAAACCCGCCGATGAAGAGCGGTGGGTAGTGCGCCACCGCGACCGTGAAAGCCATGAAACCGAGCTGGACGAGCGTGATCCACGCCGGAACGGGAGCGTCGTTCCCAGCGACGGCACCGGCCGCATGCGCCACGCGCTTCTCTTCCAGCGCCGCCAGTTCGCGGCGAAATATCACGTAATAGAGAAGCGTCGCGACCAGGATGCCGATCAGCGCCTTCCAGCCAAAGTGCAGAAACATGAACGGTGTATCCCAATTCCAAGGACCCGCGACCATCAACACCGGCGGGGCGGCGAAATGGGTGAAGGTGCCGCCGACCGAAATATTGACGAACAGGAGGCCGAGCGTCGCATAGGCGAAACGCGGCGACGGCTTCAGCGCGTAGAACTGCCGCGCAAGCAGCAGCGCCGCGATCGTCATCGCCGCCGGTTCCGTGATGAATGATCCCAGCACCGGCGCGACGATGAGGATCACGAGCCACCAGGCTCCCGTCGTGCCGCGCCCCAAGGCGGCCACCCGCCGCAGCGTGGCCTCGGCCGCCCGCAGCACGGGCCGCGTCGCCGCCATCGCCATGATGACGACGACGAACATCGGTTCGGTGTAGTTCACCGTGTGTCCGATGTAGTCGAGCACGGTCTGCCAGTTGAAAAACCACATCATCGCCCCCACGAGCGCGAGGACCCAGATGCCGAACACCGCCTCGACCTCGCCGAGAAAATGCAGGATCTGTCCCTTGAAACTCACCTCGTCCGGCGTGCCGTCGTCATTCGTATCGCCGCCTTGGGCTGACTCGGCTTTCAGCCGTGCCGCGTGCGCCGCCTCCGCGTGATGCGCCCAATGGCGGAACTTCGAGGTCAGAAACGTGTGGCCGATCGCGAGCAGGAAAATAATCGACGCGACCACATTGAACGGCTCCGCCTCGATGCGGGCAAGCAGCGTGGCGCCCAGGCCCGGGGCGTCCGTCGCGGCATAGTTGGCCAGCGGCCGGGGAAACACCGACGCACTTTCCGCCGCAGCGGCCGCGAACGCGGGCGTCCCAAGCAGTCCCAGCATCAAACCCGCTGCCCGCACTGCAACTCCGCTGCCTGGGTTTGATCGTCGCATGGTCGCTCAGGAAACGCGGGCGGACTCACCGCGCAAGACGAACCGGCGTTTCCCGCTCGTACGCCTCAGAACGTGTGCACGACGAGACCGGAACGCAGCTTCGGCTCAAACCACGTGCTTTTCGGCGGCATGATCTGGCCCGCGTCGGCAATGTCCATGAGCTGCGCGAGCGTGACCGGATACATCGAGAAGGCCACGCCGCCGTCGGCATCGACGCGTTTCACGAGTTCGGCCGTGCCGCGGATGCCGCCGACGAAATCGATCCGTTTGCTGGTGCGCACGTCCTCGATGCCGAGGACGGGCCCGAGCAGCTTGTCCTGCAGCACGCTCACATCGAGGCGACTCACCGGGTCGGCCTTCGGATCGGCGACGGTGCGAAGGCCGTACCATTTTCCGCCGAGATACATGCTCACCTGGCCGACCGCGGCCGGCGATGGCGCGGCGTTTTCCTGCAGGCCGAACAGCGCTTTGACCTGCGCGAGAAAATCCGCGGGCGAGCGGCCGTTGAGATCGAGGACGATGCGATTGTACGGGAGAATCTTCAGTTCGCTCGCGGGGAAGAGCACGCAAAGGAACCAGTTGTAGTCCTCGCTGCCACTGTGCAGCGGGTTGCGCTCGCGCCGCAGCCGGGCGACACGGGCCGCGCTCGCCGCGCGATGGTGACCGTCGGCGATGTAGGTGACTGGCACGGCTCCGAACGCCGCGACCCACTCGGTGCCACCCGGAATGCGCCACAACGTATGGCGGATGCCGTCGGGCGCGGTGAAATCATGCAGCGGCGTTTCGCGGGTCTTGGCATTCACGAGCGCGGTAACAGCCGCGTTATCGCGATAGGTGAGAAACACCGGGCCGGTGTCCGCGCTGAGCGTGTCGATCAACCGCGTGCGGTCGTCCTCCTTGTCCTTGCGCGTCTTCTCGTGCTTTTTGATCAAGCCCTGATCGTAGTCGTCGACGTGGCAGCCGCTCACGAGCCCGCGCTGCACGTGCGTCCCCATCTGCTGCTGGTAAATGTAGAGGCAGGGCTCGGTCTCGCGGACGAGCACGCCATTGCGCTGCAGCAGCAGGAAATTCGCCAGTGCCTTCGCATACACACTGTCGCTGTAGGGATCGGTACCGGCCGGCAGATCGATCTCCGCGCGATCGACATGGAGCAGACTGTTGGGCTTCCCGTTGGCGAGGACCGCGGCCTCGGCGGCGTTGACGACATCGTACGGGACGCACGCGACTTCAGCCGCGGCGGCGGGCGTGGGAACGAGACCTTGAAAAGGATGGATGCGCATGATCGAAGGAAAGGAGCGGCCAGATTGGCCCACGGAACATACGGAACACACGGAAAAAATCAGCGGCGCCCGGCAATCCCTGTCATGTGTCGGGTGCGCTTGAAATCTCACAGGAGGAAACGGAGGTCACGGAGAGAGGGCAGATGCCCCCAAACCGCTCCGTTGCCTCTGCTCCCTCCTGTGAAACCTCCGAAGGGTTGATGGGGCGATCGGATAGCAGCCGCGTCGGCCGGCAACACCCGTCAGGCGTCGCGGCGCTTAAAATTTACAGGAGGAAACGGAGATCGCGGAGAGAAGACAGAAAACTCCATTTCGCGCCGCTCCGTGGCCTCCGTTCCCTCCTGTGAAATATCTGATACCAATCGCCCTTTGCCTTTGGACTTTAGCCGTGGCTACGAGCGATCCAGAAGTCCAAAAGCAAGGAGCGATTGGTATGAAGTGCTCAAAGGTCGATCGCACAGCCGACAAGCACGCAGTCCCAACGGGCACAAAAAAAGCCCTCCGTTGCGGGAGGGCTTGAGAGTGGGTCGGCAGCGCCGGTTACTTCTTGGCGGCAGCGCTCGTGGTCGTCGTGCCACGCTTGAACTTCGACGTGAACTTCTCGACGCGGCCAGCGGTATCGACGAGGCGCTTTTCACCGGTGTAAGCCGGGTGAGAGTCCATCGTGACGTCGCGGGCGATGACGAAATATTCCTGGCCATCGATCTGCTCCTTGCGGGCGGACTTCATGGTGGACTTGGTCATGAAACGACGACCGGTTCCGATATCGAGGAAGCAGACGTTGTTAAGTGTGGGATGTCCTTCGGCTTTCATCGCGGTAAAGTAGGGTTAGCCTTGGCGAGCCTTGTAGCGCGGCTCGACCTTGTTGATGACGTAAATCTTGCCCTTGCGACGAACCACCTGGCACGCCGGGTGACGCTTCTTGGCCGATTTGATGGAGGAAACAACTTTCATAAAAGGTGCAAAAGCATAGCCCGCCCCCGCCTCTGTCAACGGAATAGTTCCAGCAAAATCAACGTCGACGCGCCGCGCCGCTTTTCGACGTAAAAAACCGCCGCAACCCTCCGGCCCGCGGCTCTCGTTGCAACGAATCGGCTGCCCGCGAATGACGCCAATGGACGCGAATGAGGCCAAACGAAAACGCACCCTCATTCAGGTTGAGCGTGAACGGGAGGGTTCAGACTCCATTTCAGCTCTAAAACTCGCCGCCGCTCGCGTGATTCGCAGGCGCTCCGTGAACGGTTTCCGGACTAGTTGCCGCCCAGCTCGTCGGGTTCGTCGGCCAGCAAACGCCACTCCGCGCCTTCGCGTCCGAGCACCGTCCGCCACAACCCGTCGTCCTGGGATTGAGCCAGGAGATCCGCCGGCACCTCGACCACGACCCACGTGTTCATCTTCATCTCGTTCTCGAGCTGCCCGGCCGACCAGCCGGAATATCCGAGGAACGCCCGCACGTGCGTGCCCTCCTCTGCCATCAGCAGCTGCGCTTTCTCAGGTTCGATGCCGAAGTGCAGCCGGAAGCCGTCGTCCCGGGCCTGCCACGCCGCGAGGACAAGCTGCTCAGTCTGCACCGGTCCGCCTTTGTACAGCGGCACGCCCGCCAGCGGACCGAGAGCGAAGTCGCCGCTCAATTCACCGAGACGCTTTCCCATCGGGCGGTTGATCACAACGCCCATGGCGCCTTCGTCATTGTGCGCGGACATCAGCACCACGCTGCGACGGAAATTCGGATCCTTCATCGCGGGGTGCGCGAGCAATAGCGACCCCGCCAGAGTCTCGCGGGAAGCTTTGCGTCGCTCTCTCATTCGTGTCGTGCGGGTGTCAGCGCCCGCTCACAGTTTCAATACCTTCACGCCAGCATCGGCCAACAGGGGGGCAACGAGGGGATCATTCGAGTAATCCAGCCGGTACTTGATCTCGGCAATGCCCGCGGCCGCCAGAATTTTCGCGCAATTGATGCACGGAAAGTGCGTGACGTAGGCGACACAGCCCTCGACCGAGCTGCCGCGGCGCGCGGCATCGGCCACCGCATTCTGCTCCGCGTGGACCGTCGCCTGTTCATGTCCGTCACGCAGCCGCGACACATGCGGCGTCGCCGGCAGAAAGCCGTTGTAGCCCGCGGCCACGAGCCGGTTTTTGCGCTCACCGCCGGTCACGATCACACAGCCGACGTGCAGCCGCTCGCAGTTTGAACGCGACGACATCAACACCGCGGTCGCCATGAAATACTCGTCCCACGACGGCCGGTGCGGAAAATTGCCCGCGGCCTCCGCGATGAGATCGACCGGCTGCAGCGCGGCCGGCGGGATCGCGGGTTTTTCCAACGTCGAGGAAGAGGGGGCGGAAAGACTCATGGAGAACGCCGCCGACTGTGCACAACCGGACGCGGCCCGGCAACCCTCGTTGCAACAAACTGAGGCTGGAGTTTGCGCGCCGAATCTTCCCGCCTACGTATTCCCATGCAGCGCAGCCTTCAGCCGGAGATCCTGGACTCACTCCCGCTCGATCACCCGGATGCGTTGCACAACCGCCGGGACCTGCGCGTGACGAACCGGCTGCTGGGGAGTCATCGCTGGTTGGAACGCACCGTGCCGCCGCTCCTGCGGCCGCAGGAGGTGGCGCTGGAAATCGGCGCGGGCACGGGCGAACTCGGCCGGCGTCTGGCTGCCGCGGGGGTGGCGATGGCGGGACTTGATCTCTGGCCGCGACCGCCCGACTGGCCGCAGGCCGCGGCTTGGCATCAAGTCGATCTCCGAACTTTTGCAGGATTTGCCAGCTACCCTGCCATTGTGGGGAATCTGATTTTCCACCAGTTCTCCGACGCAGAGTTGGCCGGCTTCGGCCACACGATCCGCGCGACGACGCGCGTGTTCGTCGCTTGTGAACCGCTCCGGCGTCGGTTCTCCCAGCTGGCTTACCGGACGCTCGGCCCGATCTTCGGCGCCAACCACGTCTCGCTCCACGACGCCCACGTCAGCATCGCCGCCGGTTTTGTCGGGATGGAACTGCCGGACGCACTTGGGTTCCATCGCAGGGAATGGAACATCCACTGCTCTGCGACGCTGCTCGGCCTGTATCGCCTGGTCGCGGTCCGTCGTACGTGAGGATGCGCCCGATCGAAATCATCGGCGGAGGCCTGGCCGGGTTGTCGCTCGGCCTCGCGCTGCGCCGCGACGACGTTCCGGTGACACTGCATGAAGCAGGCGACTATCCGCGCCATCGCGTCTGCGGCGAGTTCATCGCCGGACTCGAGGCCACGACGATGGCCCGCCTGGGCATCACGGGTTGCCTGCAGGATGCGTTGCACCACGACGAAGTGGCCTGGTCCCGTTCCGGCGGCCGACCGGTGATTCAACGCCTGCCGGTGCCCGCCCTCGGCCTGAGCCGTCACGTGCTCGACGCGCGACTGGCGGAGGCGTTCACGGCCGCCGGGGGCGGCCTGCACATCCGATCGCGTATCAACCATCCCGAGACGCGCCCCGGCCGGGTGCTGGCGACGGGGCGCGCGGCCGGCCCGCCCCGTTGGATCGGTTTGAAATTGCACGCCGCCGCCCTCGATCTCACGCGCGACCTCGAGATGCATCTGGGCGCGCACGGCTATGTCGGGCTCGCGCGGATCGCCGAGGGCGTGAACATCTGCGGCCTGTTCCGCGTGCGCGCATTGCAAGGCCGCGGTGCCGGGCTGCTCCTCGCCTACCTCCGGGCCGCAGGCCTCGGCACGCTCGCGGATCGCGTGGCGGCTGCATCGATTGATCCCGCGTCCGTATGCGCCGTGGCCGGGTTGAGCTTCAAGCGACAGCCGCTGGTTCCGGGGAGCGTTTGCCTGGGCGATGCTAGCGCGATGATCCCGCCGTTCACGGGCAACGGCATGGCGATGGCGTTTCAAAGCGCCGAGGTCGCGCTGGATCCGCTGCGCGCTTATGCCCGCGGCGAAATGGAGTGGAGCGACACCTGTCGCGCGATTCACCGGGCGGTGCACGATCGCTTCCGGCTCCGGCTCACCTCGGCGCGGGCCCTGCATTCCTTCGTGCTCTCACCCTGGCGGCAGCGCTGGTTCACCGCGTTGAGTCGCGCGCGGGTGCTTCCCTTCCGTTCGATCTACGCGGCTCTCCACTGACCCCATGTATCTTCACGCCCTGAGCACCGCAGTCCCACCGGTTTCCTACACGCAAGCGGAGTGCTGGGAGATCGGGCTGCGCTCGCGACTGCGCGAGCGGCTCACGCGGCGATCGATGATGATCCTGCAGTCGATCCTCACCAGCGAGCACGGCATCGCGAAACGTCACTTCGCGATGCCCGATCCCGGCACGGTTTTCGACCTGACTTCCGATCAGCTCAACGCGGCGTTTCAGGTAGAAGCTCCGCGGCTCGCGAGCCGCGCGCTCGCCGGCGCGCTCGAACAGGCGGGCGTGCAGGCCGGGGAAATCGACGCCCTGCTGATCTGCACCTGCACCGGCTACCTGTGTCCCGGACTCACGAGTTTTGTCGCCGAGCAACTGGGTCTTCGCGCCAACACGTTCCTGCAGGACTTGGTCGGACTCGGTTGCGGCGCGGCGATTCCGATGTTGCGCGCGGCCAGCCATGTGCTCGCCGCGCAGCCGAACGCCGTCGTCGCCTGCGTCGCGGTTGAGATTTGCTCCGCGGCCTTTTACGTCGACGACGATCCCGGCGTACTCGTCAGCGCATGTCTCTTCGGCGACGGCGCGGCGGCCTCGATTTGGAAGTCGACGCCCGCTGCGACGCCGCTGCGGGCGTACGGCTTCGACACCGTGCATCAGCCGCAGGATCGCGACAAACTGCGCTTCGAGCAGCGCGGCGGCAAACTCCGCAACCTGCTCCACCGCTCGGTCCCGGATCTCGCGGCGGGAGCGGTCGGTCGGCTCTGGGCGCAGCGCGGACCTGCCCCGGTGACGCAGGTCGTGTCGCACGCCGGCGGACGCGATGTGCTGCTGGCTCTCGCTCCGGTGTTCGCCCCGCTCGGGCTGGAAACGAGCGCGGCCGTGCTGCGCCGGTGCGGCAACATGAGCAGTCCGTCGGTGCTCTTTGCACTGGAGGAGGCGCTGAAGGCCGGTCCGCCCGACGCGAGCGGCGATTTCTGGCTCGTGAGTTTCGGTGCGGGTTTCAGCGCCCACAGCTGCCGCTTGGGCGCAACCTAACCGACGAAACGGGCTCGTCCTCCGCGGCGGATTCGTCCTCGCTCAGCGCACGTCGACTCCGGTCACGACCGCACGACGTGTCCTCCCACCACCATGGCCACACTCGCCGAACTCGTTCGTTACTGCGACCAGCGCACGCGCCGCGCTGCGTTCAAGGATGCGCCCGGAGCCTTCAACGGGCTTCAGGTCGAAAACAACGGCCGCGTCACCAGGATCGGCGCGGCCGTCGACGCGGGCGTCGTGCCTTTTCAGCAGGCGGTCGCGGCCGGCGTCGATTTCCTGATCGTGCATCACGGCATGTACTGGGACATGCCGCGGCCGCTGACGGGCGCCGCCTACGAGCGCGTCGCCACGCTCGTGCGCGGAAACTGCGCGCTCTACTCGAATCACCTGCCACTCGACGGCCATCCCGAGATCGGCAACAACGCGCTGCTGGCGCGGCAACTCGGGTTGAAACGCTCCCGGCCGTTCCTCGTGCGCGACGGCGAAGCAATCGGCTGCATCGCGGCGTCGCGGTTGAGCCGTGCGGCCCTGCGCGCGCGGCTCGGCCGGCACTACGATCGCGTGATTGCGATCGAGCACGGATCCGCGACGCCGCGGGCGATCGCGTTCTGCAGCGGCGCGGGCAACAGCGCCGTCCCGGAACTGTTGCCGGCGGGCGTCGACACGCTCGTCACCGGCGAACTGCGCGAGGAGTTTTTCAACCGCGCCCAGGAGGAGAAACTCAACCTGTACCTGTGCGGCCACTACGCCACCGAGGTCCACGCGGTGCAGGCGCTCGCGGCCGAGCTCGCCAGGAAGTTCAAGCTCCCCTGGGCCTTCATCTCCACCGGCAACCCGCTGTAGCCGCTGAACCACGAAACACACGAAATACACGAAAACATTCTTTCCCCTTTCGTGTATTTCGTGTGTTTCGTGGTGATCCTCTCATGAAAAAGATCGCGATTCTCAACGGCCCCAATCTCGACCGGCTCGGCAAGCGGGAGCCGGAAATCTACGGTCGCGCCACGCTCGCGGATCTGGAGCAGGCGTTGCGAACCGAGTTCGCCGCGAAGGCGCAGCTGGAGTTCTTCCAGTCGAATCACGAGGGCGCGCTCATCGACAAGATCGCGGCACTCACCGATGCGAAATACGACGGCATCGTGATCAACGGCGGCGCGTTCACCCACACCAGCGTGGCGCTGCGCGACGCCCTGCTCGGCGCGCACCTGCCGACGATCGAGGTGCACATTTCGAACATCTACAAGCGGGAGGAATTCCGCCACACGTCGCTCACGGCTCCGGCCTGCATCGCCGTGATCACCGGGCTGGGCCTCGAAGGTTACCACGCCGCGATCCGCTTCCTGCTGAAAAGCTGAGCGATGGGCGACACCTCGTGGCTCGTCTGCCACACGAAGCCACGCTGCGAAAAACGGTTCGCCGCCCTCCTCGAGGCCGAGCGGCTCGCCTACTATCTTCCGCTGATTGCGAGCGTCCGGCGGTACGCGCACAACACGAAGACCTTCACGAAGCCGCTGTTTCCCGGCTACGTGTTCGCCCAGGTCACGACCGCGAAGCGAACGCGGATCTTCCAGCAGGATCTGCTCGCACGGACCATCGGGGTCGAGGATGAGCCCGCCTTCCTGCGTCAGCTCGAGGACGTCCGTCTGATCGTGGCGTCAGGCCTCGAGCTCAGCGTGATGCCGCTGCTCACCAAGGGCCGCCGGGTGAAAATCATCGGCGGCCCGCTGCACGGCCTCGAGGGCTACGTCGACAATCCCGCCGACCCGCGCGGCGTGATGCTCGCGATCGACGTCCTCCAAAAAGGCCTGCTCGTCCGCCTGCCCGCGGACCAGTTGCAGCCCCTGCCCTGAATCGATCCGAACCGCCTCCCGCGAATCACACGAATCGCGCGAATTCAGGCGGCCAAACCGAGTTCAGGTTTTCGTGCAATTCGTGTGATTCGCGGGCGACCGGCTCGTTGCCTTTGGCCGGGGCTTCACACCCGCAGCCAAATCCACCCGCCGATGTGCAACATCGCGCAGGCAACGAGGGCCGCGGCGACGTCGTCGGCCACCACGCCCCAGCCGCCGGGCAGCGTTTGCAGTCGGGAAATGCCGAACGGTTTCGCGATGTCGAAAAGCCGGAAGAGTGCAAAGCCCGCCGCCAGCACCGCCCAGAACGGAATCGAGGCCGGCAGCGTCCGCCAGCCCAGGAAGCACAGCGGCATCACGATCACCTCGTCGAGGATGACCTCGCCGGGATCGCGTTTGCGCAGCCGAATCTCGGCTTCGCCGCAGAGGCCCACCGCCAGATAAGCCACCACTGCGCTCGCGAGCAGGGTCGCACCGATGCTCGCGCGCTGAAAGAACACTACGAAATAAAGCAGTCCCGCCAGCGAACCCCACGTGCCCGGCGCCGGCAGCCGGCGGCCCAGCGGACCAAGGGTCGCCAGCGCGATCACTGCCGCCGTGGGCAGCAGCCGGGACCAGGCAGGTTGCGCGAGTCGCATGAAGTCGTTCCCGCCCCGGGCTCGCTCAACTGAAGAGCACGCGACCGTGTTTGCGGAAGTACGACCAGCCCGACGTGATCGTCAGCACCGCGGACAGGGCGTAAAGCGACATGCCGATCACGCGCACCGTCGTGACCCAGTGGCGATCGTCGCCGTGAAAGCCGAAATCGTGGAAAAACATCCGCGCGCCGATCAGCCACCCGATCGCATTGAGTTGCACGAAGGTTTTCACTTTGCCGCCGGCGTCGGCCTCGACGATCTGCCCTTTCACCGCGACCGCCATCCGCAAACCGGATACGGCAAACTCGCGGCACAGGATGCACAGCAGCAGCACCATCGCGACGATGTCGTGCCCCATGAAATTCGCGGAATCGTTGACGAGCGCGATCATCAGGCCGAGCACCATCACCTTGTCGATGACGGTGTCCATGAAACGCCCGAAAGCGGACACCTCGCCGCGCTCGCGCGCGATTTTTCCATCGAGCCAGTCCGTAAGCGCCGCCGCGATGAACAGCCAGAAGGCAGCGGTCGCGGCGTAAGGGAAGTCAGCATACATCAGCCCGACCACGATGAACATCAACGGCACGCGCGAGATGGTGAGGATGTTCGGAAGATTCATGCAGACCTCGAAGGCAAAACAGGGCGCGGCGAGCGATGGCAAGCGCGGAGCGGTCCCAAAAAGGTGGCCCGGGAGCAGCGGGTTCGCCAATCCGAGAGAAAAACACTGTCGCCAGCCGCCTTTCTCTCCCCTTCGCTCCGCTCCCACCGCCCATGCGTCATTGCATCTACCCCGGGACGTTTGACCCGATCACCTACGGCCACCTCGACGTGCTATCGCGCGCCGCCAAACTTTTTGACAAGGTGACCGTCGCCGTCGCCGAGAGCGCGGGCAAGGCGCCGCTCTTCACGGCGGAACAGCGGGTCGAGATGATCACGCCGAACCTCGTGAAATGGCCGCACGTGACCGTGACGACCTTCCGCGGCCTGCTCGTGGAGTTCTGCATGGCGCAGAAGGGCGACGCCATCATCCGTGGCCTGCGCGCGCTGTCGGACTTCGAGTTCGAGTTCAACATGGCCCTGATGAACCGGCACCTCGAACCCAAGATGGAGACGCTGTTCGTGATGCCGAACGAGCAATTCAGCTACACCAGCTCCACCCTGGTGAAGCAGGTCGCCAAGTTTGGCGGTGACGTGAAACACTTCGTCCCGCCCAACGTCGCCGCGGCCTTGTCCCGGGCGTTCGCGCCGGTGCGGACGTGAGCCAGGACGATTCTCGGTGCAGGCGTCGAAAGTGAAGCGCGAGCATTCTGCCCGTTGCCAGTCGGCGCCGGTTCCTTTGCCTTCGAAGCGATAATCCCCACGTCGAAGCTTGATCCACTCCGTGATGGGCTGTCCACTGACGCTTTCCCCCATCACTGTCCTGCCCCCGCAAAAATCCGTCACCTTTCCCTGAGGCCTGCGTCTTTGCGGACCACGCAACTTCCAAGGTTGCCTCCGTCATCCAGCCACGGAGCTCAGTTTTGCTCGCGACTCACTTTCCCCTTCATCCAGTCATCTTCTCGTCATGGCCAAATCCAAAAGTTACGGCGGTCTCATTGTCCTCCTGATTGTCATCGGCGCCGCCGCGGGCGGCGGCTGGTATTATTTCCGGGGCAAGAGCGATAAAAAGCCGGAGTTTCAGTCGGTGAAAGTCGCGCGGGGCGACATCGTCCAGAGCGTCACCGCCACCGGCGACCTGCAACCGGTCACCACCGTCGATATCGGCGCCCAGGTCTCGGGCCAGATCAAGGAAGTGCTCGTTGACTTCAATTCGAAGGTGAAGGCCGGCGACGTTCTCGCCCGCATCGACGAAGCGACGCCCACGCAGCGCCTGCGCCAGTCCGAGGCGGATCTCGAGTCGGCCAAGGCGAACAACCAGCTGCTGGTGATCAATCAGCAGCGGACGAAGGAACTCTTCACCAAGAACCTCGTTTCCCAGCAGGAGCTCGACAGCATCAACGCCCAGCTGGCCCAATCGAACGCGACGCTCCTCACCCGTGAGGCCGCGGTTTCGAATTCCAAGCTCGATCTCGAGCGCACGGTGATCACCGCCCCGATCGACGGCATGGTCCTCGACCGCAAGACCGACAAGGGCCGCACGGTCAACGCCAGCATGAACGCCCCGGTGCTGTTCACCCTGGTCAACGATCTTACGAAGATGCAGATCAACGCCGCCGTGGCCGAGGCCGACATCGGCACGATCGCCGAGGGCCAGGACGTCAAATTCACGGTGGATGCCTTCCCGAACCGGACGTTCACCGGCAAAGTCCGCATGGTGCGCAACGCCGCCAGCACCAGCCAGAGCGTCGTCTCCTATGCGACCATCATCGACGTCGCGAACGAAGATCTGAAGCTGAAGCCCGGCATGACTGCGAATGTTTCGATCATCGTCCAGCAGCGTCCGGGTGTCGTGCGCGTCGCCAACGGCGCCCTCCGCGTCCGCGTGCCGCCGGAACTCCTGGCCGCCAAACCCGCCGCGGCCGCCACGCCGGGCAAGGCCGGCGATGAAAAGGCCGCTCCGGGCGGCGCGACCGCGATGACCGACGACGAGAAGATGCGCTCCACGATGGAAATCATCCGGGCCGTCGGCTTCGAGCGCGGCACTCCCGCCAGTCCTGAACAAATTGAAAAGGCCAAGGTTCTCGCGAAAGAAAAGGGCCTCGACCCCGAGTTGGTCGCCGCCCGCATGGCCACTCCCGGTGGCCGCGGCAAGCGCACCGATGGCGGTGGTGGTGGCGGTTCCCGCAGCGGCGGCTCGGGCGGCGGCGGTGGTTCCCGCGGCGGTGCCGGCGGCGATCGCGGCTTCAACAACACGGTCATCACGCGCACGCTCTACAAGCTGATCGAGACCGACCCGAAGGAGAAGAAGCTGGATCCGGTTTCCGTACGTCTGGGCATTTCCGACGGCTTTTACACTGAAGTCCTCGAGGGCTTGAGCGAAGGCGATACCGTCCTCACCGGCGTGACCATGCCGGGCGCGGCCGCGGCGGCGGGTGCTCCCGCCGGCATGAACAATCCGTTCCAAGGCGGCGGCCGCAGCAGCTTTGGCGGCAGCAGCAGCCGCGGTGGCCGCTAATCGAGCCGGGCGCTTTCTCAATCCTCCTCGCAACCGACGCCATGGCACCCGTTGTCCAAATCAAGGACATCCACAAGATCTACGAATCCGGAGAGATTCCCGTGCACGCCGTGCGCGGCGTCTCCCTCGATATCGGCAAAGGTGAATTCGTTGCTCTCATGGGCGCCAGCGGCTCGGGCAAGTCGACGCTGATGAACATGCTCGGCTGCCTCGATCGCCCCACCCGGGGCACCTACCTGCTCGACGGAGTGGACGTTTCCGCCCTCGACAAGAACGAGCTCGCCGACATTCGAAACCAGAAACTCGGCTTCGTCTTCCAGGGCTTCAACCTGCTGGCCCGCACCACCGCCCTCGAGAACGTCGAACTGCCGATGCTGTACGGCCGGCACCGGCGCCTTTCAGGCGCCAAGATTCGCGAGCGCGCGATGCACTGTCTCGAAATCGTGGGCCTCGCCAATCGCGCCGACCACATGCCGAACCAGCTCTCGGGCGGACAGCAGCAGCGCGTCGCCATCGCCCGCGGCTTGGTCAACGAGCCGCAGGTTCTCCTCGCCGACGAACCCACAGGTAATCTCGACTCCAAGACGTCGATTGAAGTCATGGGCGTCTTCCAACGCCTCAACGATCAGGGCATCAGCATCGTGATGGTCACGCACGAGCTCGACATCGCCCACTACTGCAAACGCAATCTGATCCTGCGTGACGGCGTCGTCGTCCGCGATGAAGCGGTGCCCAATCGCAGCATCGCCTCGGAGGAGCTCGCCAAGTTGAAGTCGGCCGAAACCGCCGCCAAACTTCTCGCCACCCCCGCCAGCTGAGCGATTTCCCGCGCACCGCCCGCGCAGGCCTTCACCGCTCCAGTCCCGCCCGCCACGCCGCAGAAACTCGAAACTCAATCCCGCCCACGCTCCCGCCATGAGGTTCACCACCATTTTCCGCGTCGCCCTTCGCGCCCTCCGCCGTAACACGATGCGCTCCATCCTGACGGCGCTCGGCATCATCATCGGCATCGGCGCCGTCATCACCATCGTCAGCATGGGCAACGGCGCCAAGGCGCGCGTCGAAGCACAGGTCGCCGCCCTCGGTCAAAACATCATCACCATTTACCCGGGCAGCTTCAGCTCCGGCGGCATGCGCGGCGGCTTTGGTTCCGCCCCCACGCTCACCGTCGAGGACGCCGAGGCGATCGCGGCCGAGGTCGATGACATCGACGGCGTCAGCCCCGAAGTCCGCGATCGCAACCAGGTGCTCGCGAACGGTCTCAACTGGAGCACGAACATCAACGGCGAGTCCCCCGACTACCCGTACATCAAGAACTGGAATATCGTCCAGGGCGCGATGTTCACGGACCAGGACGTGAAGTCGCTCGCGAAGGTCGCCGTCATCGGCAAAACCGTGGTCGATCAGCTTTTCCCGAACGAGGATCCGATCGGCCAGACGCTGCGCATCCGCAACCTGCCGTTCCGCATCGTGGGGGTGCTCGACGTCAAGGGCTTCAGTCTTTTCGGCTCCGACCAAGACGATGTCGTGATCATCCCGTACTCGTCGCACATGAAGCGTGTCTCCCGCCGCTCGAACATCTCGACGATTCTCGTCCAGGGCAAATCCCCCGACAAACTCGACGTCGTCAAACAACGGATCGAGGATCTGCTCAACCAGCGCCGCAAGGGTCGCGAGCCTGATTTCACCGTCCGCACCCAGGAAGAGATCGCGGCCACGGCCACCGAGACGTCCAAGACCATGACGCTGCTCCTCGGCGGCATCGCGGTCGTTTCACTCGTCGTCGGCGGCATCGGCGTCATGAACATCATGCTCGTGTCGGTCACTGAGCGCACCCGCGAGATCGGCATCCGTCTCGCGATCGGCGCGCACGATCGCGACGTGCTGCTGCAGTTCCTGATCGAGGCGATCCTGCTCACGCTGCTCGGCGGCGTGCTCGGCATCCTCTGCGGCATCGGTGCCTCCGAATTTGCGTCCGCCTATTTCGGCCTCCCCACCCTCATCTCTCCGACCTCCGTGCTGCTCGCCGTCGCGGTCAGTACCGTCATCGGCGTGTTCTTCGGCTACTACCCGGCTCGCAAAGCCGCGCAGCTCGACCCGATCGACGCGCTGCGTTACGAGTAACGCCCGGTCCGTGGACTTCAGCCGTGGCTACAAGCGCCAGCGAGTGGCCGAAGTACCACTCGCTGGCGCTCGTAGCCACCGCGGTGCGACAGGCGCCCGAATCCACCTCATGCGCCTGCTGTTCGCCGCCACGGTCCTCGCTTTCGTCCCGCTGACCGCGGCCGAGAAGACGCATCTCGACTTCCGCGCCGAGGCCCAAGCCGCCTACCTGCGCAAGGATTTTACCGCCGCTCGGGCGGCCACGCTCGCGGCCCTCGAGTTGCGTCCGGACTCGCCGCGTTACCTGACCAACTTCGCCGCCCTGTCCGCGCTGACGGGCGACGACGCCACGGCCATTGAAACACTGCGCGAACTCGCCGACCTCGGGGTGGGGCCTCCGATCGAACGCGACCCGGACTTCGCCCGACTTCAGGGCACCCCGCCCTTCCTGCGCGTCATCCAGCAACTCGCCGCGAACCGCGAACCCAAGGGCGAGGCGGAAATCATCGCCACGCTCGCCGGCCGCACCGGTATCATCGAAGGCATCGCGCATCGGACCTCAACCGGCGATCTGTTTCTTGGCGACGTCCACCATCGCTGCATCTGGCGTCGCGATCGCACCGGCCAGATCACGCGCTTCAGCGCCGAGAACGAGGAACTGCTCGGCATCTTCGGGCTCGCCCTCGACGAATCCCGCCAGGCGTTGTGGGCGGCGATGACCGCGGTGCCCGAGATGGACGGCTTCACCGCCGATCAGAAAGGCCACTCCGGACTTGCCGAATTCGATCTTGCGACGAGTGAACTGCGCCGCGTCATCCCGCTCGCCGGCGACGGACGCCAGAACGCATTGGGCGATCTCATCGTCGGACCCGACGGCACGATCTACGCCACCGACTCGAAGGCGCCCGTGGTCTGGAAACTCGCCCCGGGCGCGGAGGACTTCGAGAAGGTCGCCGACTCGCCCTTGTTTTCCTCGCTGCAGGGACTCGTCCTGCAGAAGCAGACGCTGCTCGTCGCCGACTACGCGAACGGGCTCTTTGCGGTCGACCTGCCGACGGGCAACGTCACCGCGCTGCACTCACCGAAGAAAACCACGCTGCTCGGCCTCGACGGCCTGATCCTTACGCCCGCCGGAATCGTGGCGACGCAGAACGGCGTCGAACCCGAACGTGTGATTCGCCTCACCCTTTCGCCGGCGTGGGATGCGGTGACCGGCGTCACGGTGCTCGCCAGCGGCCACGCGCAGTTGTCGGATTTGAGCCTGCTTACGATGGTCAGCGATCGCCTCACCGTCATCGCCGGTGCCGGCTGGCAGGGATTCGATCCTGCAAAGACGCCGCATCCGCCGGCCCACCCCGTGCACCTTTTTCAAATCGCCTTGCCGTAAGCGCGATCTTTGCTCGTTTCACGCTCATGACGTCCCCGCGCGCGCGCTACCTCAGCCTGCTGCTTCTGCTGTGCACCGGAAATCTCCGGGCCGCGGAACCGTTGGCCGCCGCGATCGCGTTGGTGGAAGCCCGCCGCTATCCGGAGGCCCGCGACTTGCTCGAACCCATGGTCGCCGCGGATCCAAAAAACGCCGCCGCCGTCCACTATCTCGGCCGCGTGATCGTCGCCCGCAACGATCCCACTGCCCTCGAGGAAGGCGTGAAACACCTCGCCGCCGCGGTGCAACTGGAGCCGAACCGCGCCGGCTATCAGGCCGCCTACGGAGCCGCGGCATTGCAGCTGGCCGGGCGCAGCAACTCGCTTTCGTACGCCACCAAGGGCCGGGACGCCCTGGAAAAGGCCGTCGCGCTCGACCCCAAGAACCTCAACGCCCGTGAGGGCTTGTTTCACTTCTACCAGCGCGCCCCGTGGCCGATCGGCAGCAGCGCCAAGGCGGGGGCGCAACTCGACGCCATTCGCCAGCTGTCGCCCGATCTCGCGACGGTGCTGAGCGTGACGACCAAAGTAACCGCGAAGGACTACACGGCCGCCTTCACGTTGTGCGGCGACGTGCTCGCGCGGGATCCGGCCAATTACACTGCGCTGTATCACTACGGCCGGACCGCATCGATTTGCGGCCAGAACCTCGAGCAGGGCCTCGTCCATCTGCAAACCTGTCTCACGCTAACGCCACCGACGCCGGCGTCACCGACCCACAGCCACACCTGGCAGCGCATCGGCAACCTGCGGGAACGCCTGCAACAGTGGGACGAGGCCCGCGCGGCCTACGAAACCGCACTGAAGATCGATCCGAGCAACCGCCAGGCCTCGGACGCGCTCGCGAAGTTGCCCGCGAAGTCCTGAACGAGCAGTCGCCCGCAAATGACGCGAAGGGCCGCGAACGGGAAGGAGGCAGGCCACCCCCTCACCGAGCGGGAAAATCGGGGAAAATCGCCGGACTTCGTCTTGCGTCTGGATTCGCGTCATTCGCGGGAGATCCCCTGCATGATCCTGCTGCGCGCTTTCCCGCTCGCCCTCTTTCATCGCGGTCGCCACTCCTTCAGCGCATGTCGGCGGTATCAGTCGTGGAATTCAAGGACGTCTCCAAGCGCTTCGGCGAGGGACCGCTCGTGCTCGATCGCCTTTCCTTCGGGGCGCGCCCCGGCGATTTCATTTCCCTGATCGGTCCGAGCGGTTGCGGTAAATCCACGGCGCTGCGGTTGATCGCAGGCCTGAGTCCAGTCTCAAGCGGCCGGCTGTCCGTGGATGGTCGGACGCCGGACGAGGCGGCCGCCGATCTCGCGTTTGTCTTTCAGGAACCGACCCTGCTGCCGTGGCTCACCGTCGCGCATAACGTGGAGGTGCCGCAGAAACTCCGCGGCATCCCCGCGCCCCAGCGCGCGACCACCACGGCGCGCGTGCTCGAACTCGTCCGGCTCGGCGAGAAGGCCGCCGCGTATCCGCGCCAGTTGTCCGGCGGCCAGAAAATGCGCGTCTCGATCGCGCGCGCCCTCGCCCAGGCCCCGAAGATTCTGTTGCTCGACGAACCGTTCGGCGCCCTCGACGAGATGACGCGCGAACACCTCAACGAGGAACTGCTCGACATCCGGCAGCAGGAGGCGTGGACGGCGTTTTTCGTCACGCACTCGGTCGCCGAGGCCGTCTTCCTGTCGAACCGGATTTTTGTGATGTCGGCCAACCCCGGCCGGATTCACACCGAGGTTGTGGTGCCGCTGCCGTATCCCCGTACCGAGGACACGCGCCTGTCGCGTCCCTATCATGATCTGGTCGCCGAGGTGTCGCAGATCCTGCGCTCGGTCGAGAACTACACGGTATGAACGACGCCATCGTCCCGATCCTCGCGCAATCTCGTTCCGACGCGCTCGCCTCGCTTCGTTCGCTTCCGGTCGTTCGCGCCGGTCATTGGTGATGTCGCGCCCGCTCTTCAAAATTCTGCTGCCCGCCGCGGCTGGCGCCTTCGTCGTGGCGCTCTGGTACGGCCTGCACTTTTACCTGTCGGAGGAAATGCGTTTCCTGCTGCCGACGCCCGGAGCCATCCTCGAGGCGTTCCGCGACAATCACGACGTTCTGATCCGCGCCGCTTGGAACACCAGCAAGGGCGCACTGATCGGCTTTGGCCTGGCCATCGCGGTCAGCTTCGGTCTCGCGCTCCTGCTGTCGCTGTCGTCCCTGGTGCGCACGAGCCTGTATCCGTTTCTCATGGCTCTGCAGATGACGCCCCTGCCGGTGCTGGCGCCGATCTGCGTGATCTGGGTCGGCGCCGGTTTGAAGAGCGTGTCGCTCCTGACCTTCGTGATCGCGTTTTTCCCCCTCGTGGTGAACACGACGCAGGGACTGATCTCCACTGATCGCAATCTGGTCGAGATGTTCAACCTCTACCGCGCGAGCCGCTGGCAGCAGCTCTTCCTGCTGCGCGTGCCGTCGGCGCTGCCGTATTTCTTCACCGGCCTGCGCATCGCCGCCACGCTCGCGCCAATCGGCGCCGTGGTCGCCGACATGAATGCCGGCTCGTCGGCCGGCGACGGCGGCGGACTGGGTTTCCAGGCCGTGATCTATTCCGCGCAAGCCAAGTATCCCGCGCTGTTCGCGACCGCGGCGACGACCTGCATCCTGGGCTTCATCCTCAATGCCGCCGTGCTGACGATGGCGTGGTTCGCGATGCGCCACTGGCACGATTCGTACGAGCGGGCGGATCGGTGAATCGAATGGCTCCCGTGAGCACCGGGCTCCAGCCGGCGTCCTTCGCAGGCAAGCGGGACGCCTGCGCTCCCAACGAATAGTGCGCCGGTCCTCTTGCCGTCCTTGGATTTCAATTCTCATTCCCTCATGCCGCCCCTCCGCCCCCTCTGTTTAGCTTTGCTCACGGCCACCGCGCTTTCCGCCGCGGACAAGCCGCTCACCAAGCTGACGGTCCAGCTCGACTGGGTCGCCGAGCCGGAGCACGGGGGGTTTTATCAGGCGGAGGCCCGCGGTTTTTTCCGCGCGGAAGGTCTCGACGTCACGCTGATCCAGGGCGGACCGGGCGCACACGTCATGCCCAGCGTGGCGACCGGCAAGGCGGACATCGGTCAGGCCGACAGCACCAACACCCTGCTCCAACAGGCCGAGGGCCTCCCGGTGGTGCAGTTCGCCGCAGTGTTTCAGGACGACCCGTCGGGCATTCTCGTCAACGCCGACAGCAGCGTGCGCACCTTCGCCGATCTCAAGGGCAAGCCGATCATCGCGCGACCCGAGTGGGCGTTTCTCAAATTCCTCGAGAAAAAATATGCGCTGAAGTTCACGATCATCCCGCAGAATTTTTCCGTCGCTGCGTTCCTCGGCAACAAAGAGGCGCTCCAGCAGGGCTACTTCATCGCCGAGCCGTACCACATCACGAAGGCCGGCGGCAAGGAACCGCGCTTTCTCTCGACCTGGGACGCCGGCTTCCGCGCGTACGCAGTGCTCGTGACCGGGCGGAAATTCGCACGCGATCACCCGCGTGAGCTCGAGGCGTTCCTGCGCGCGTACATCCGCGGCTGGCGCGATTACCTCGAGGGCGATCCGACTGCGGCTCACGCCGCGATGAAGCAGGCCAATCCCACCAACACCGACGAGTTCATGCTCTACTCGCGGAAAATGATTCTGGCCGAAAAGCTCGTCACCGGCCGCGACGCCGGTGGCGGCCCGCAGGCCATCGGCCGCCTCGATCCCGCGCGCTACGTCACGCAGATCGCCCAACTCGAGGAGCTCGGGATTCTGCCCAAGGGCAAGATCACTGCCGCGAAGGCGCTGACGACCGAGTTCCTGCCGAAATAAGCGCCGCCCGGGCCGCGCCCGACGGGTCCGCGCGGCAGCACTCCGCGACGGGCCCGCGCGGCCCGCGTTTCCTGCTTCACGTTTGGCCGCGCTGCCCGCCTACTCGGCGCGATGCCGCAACCTTCCGCTCACGATCGCTTCCTTGCCCTGCTCCACACCGCGGTCCAGGAGGACACGCTGGTCAAGCTCACGCTCGGCAAGTACCGCGGCAGCGACGCCTCACTGAAGAACGTGTTCATCCGGCCCGTCCGCTTGAAGGTCGGCCCGCACTTCGCGTTCGTGTGGCGCCACGCCACGCGGGACGTCACCAAGAATCTTTCGCCGGAGGAAACCCTCCAGCAGGTCGCGGCGCTGGTCGGTCGCGATTTCCTCGACGCCCATCTTTTCACCGCCACGGACAACGCCCAGTTCGAATCGAAACCCGAGGGCGACGCCCGGCTGCGCGTCACAAAGAATTCCGGTGCGATCTCCCTCGCCCCGGCCACGCACAATCGCGCCAAGTCGCATCTGATTCCAGTGAACGCGCCCTGGCTGCGCGCGCTGGGCGTCGTCAACGAACGCGGCCATCCGCGCGAGGGCATGGCGGACAAGTTTCGCCAGATCCAAAAATTCGCCGAACTGCTCTCACACCTCCTCGACGAATCATTCCCGCCACCGACTGAAGCCGTCGCCCCCTCCGCACCTGACGCAGCCGACTTACCCGCTGCCGTTGCCGCTCCCATCGTTCCGTCCGCCGCGCCGGCGGCTCCGCTGCAGGTCGTCGACATGGGCAGCGGCAAGGGCTACCTGACCTTCGCGCTCGCGGAAATCCTCAGCGACCGCGCGTCAATTCACGGCGTCGAAGTGCGGCCTGAACTCGTCGACCTGTGCAATCGCGCTGCGCGCGATCACGGCTTCGCGTCGCGGCTCACATTTACCGCCGGCACGATCACCACGGCTCCGGTCGCGGCGTGCGACGTGCTCATCGCGTTGCACGCGTGCGACACCGCCACCGACGATGCGCTCGCCCGGGGCATCGCGGCCAACGCGCGGCTCCTCGTCGTCGCGCCGTGCTGCCAGAAGGAACTGCGCTCGCAGCTGACCGCGCCGCCGGTGCTCGCCGGGGCGCTGCGCCATGGGATTTTCCAGGAGCGCCAGGCGGAGTTTGTCACCGACGCCCTGCGCGCGCAGCTGCTGGAATGGGCTGGCTATCGCACCAAGGTCTTTGAGTTCATCTCCACCGACCACACTGCGAAGAATCTCATGATCGCCGCCATCAAGTCCCACGCCCCGGGCGACGCCCTTCGCGCCAGCCGCGTCCGCGAGTTCGCCGCGTTCTACGGCATCCGGACCCAACGTCTCGCCGGCCATCTCGGCCTCTCGCTGGCGTCATGACCTGGGACGAGCTCGACTGGTCCATCCTCGAGCGGCTGCGCGGCCGCTTCCTCAGCAACGCCGCCGCGGCCGGTCCGTATTGGGAATCCGCGGACGACCTCGCGAACTACGATTACACCTACGGCGAGCGCATCGGCTGGAAATGGGATCACGTCCTGCGCGAACTCCGGCTCCGCAACTGGCGTCCGCGTGCCCGCACCGTATTCGATTGGGGCTGCGGCAGCGGCGTGGCCGCGCGCCGGGTCATCGCCGGCTTCGGCCCCGAAAACTTTGACGCACTCACGGTGTGGGACCACTCGCCACTCGCGTGCGACTACGCCGCGGCCACCGCGCAGCAGGCGTTCCCCGCGCTCACGCTCACGCAGGCCACGCCCGGACTGCTGGCCGCGCCAACGCCGATCGGCCTGCTTGTGGTCAGTCACGTGCTGAACGAACTGCCACCCGACGCCCTCGCGGCCCTGCAGGCACTGATCGCCCGGGCCGACGCTGTGCTGTGGGTCGAACCCGGCACGCACGTCGTCAGCCGCCAGCTCAGCGCGCTACGCGACGACCTGCGCGCGACGTTTCAGATCGTCGCGCCGTGCACGCATGCGAATCCGTGTCCCGTGCTGACGCCGGGTAACGAGCGCCACTGGTGTCACTTCTTCGCGCCGCCGCCCCCCGAGATTTTCGCCGATTCCAACTGGGTGAAATTCGGCCAGCGCGCCGGCATCGATCTGCGCAGCCTGCCGTACTGTTTCATCGCCGCGGAGCGGGACGACGCCGGCGGGACGCCTGCGCTCCCGGGGCTGTCCCGCGTGATCGGGCGCGTCGAGCACTACAAGCCGTACGCGCGCTGGTTGAACTGCGACGCCAGTGGCCTCGTCGAACTCGAGCTGCCGAAGCGCGCCGACTCGGCGCTGTTCAAGCAGCTCGAACGCACCAAGGCGCCCTTGGTGTATCGCTGGCACCGTGACAGTGACAAGGTCACCGGCGGCGAGAGCCTCGGGTGATCTGGTCCCGGGAGCGCCGGCCTCCGGCCGGCACGGCCGAGAAATGCTGCGTTCAAATCGAGGCAGGCGGGACGCCTGCGCTCCCGGGGAACGCGTTTACTTCAGCTCGCGGATTTTGATCGACCGGTAGCTCACGACGTTGCCGTGATCCTGAAACGCGATGTGGCCGCGCGCGAGCGTGGCGAACTTCGGCACCGCCTTGAACTTGCTCGCGGCGATCAACGCCTTGCCTTCGGGGCTCGCGAGATCAGCCGCCGCGGCCTTCGTGCCATTCAGCCAATGCTCGACCTTCCAGCCGCGGACCACGATGCGCGACGCGTTCCACTGCCCCGCCGGCTTCGCCAGCTCGCGCGGAGCGCCCTTCCCGAGATCGTACAATGAACCGGCGAGGTGGTTGTCGAGTTTGTTGTCCGTGGCCTTGGCGTTGTCCAACACTTGATACTCCGGGCCCGTGCGATGCGGGGCGCTGTCACCGAGACCTGCGCGATAGATCACGCCGCTGTTTCCGCCCTCGGAGATATTCCATTCGAAACTCAGTTCGAAATCCCCGTATTCGGCCGCCGTCACGATGTCGCCCGCCTTCGGGGCCGTGAGCACGAGCGCGCCGTCCTGCGCCTTCCAACCGGCACCGACCGGCTCGGTCTTGTAGCCGCGCCAGCCGGCGAGCGAGGTGCCGTCAAAGAGGAGTTTCCAGCCGGCGGATTTCTCCGCGGCGGAGAGCGTATTGGGCTCGACCGCGAAGAGCGGCGACGCCGCCACAGCCACGACGAGGGCGAACAAAGGGGTGCGTAGGTTCATCGCCCTCTTCGCTAAGGCCCCGCCCCCGCTCAGGCAATCACGTCCTTGACGACTTTGCCGTGCACGTCGGTCAGCCGGTAGCGCCGGCCCTGGAACTTGTACGTGAGCCGCTCGTGGTCGATGCCGAACAAATGCAGGATCGTCGCGTGCAGATCGTGGATGTGCACCGGATCCTTCGTGATGTTGTAGCCGTATTCGTCGGTCTCGCCAAACGTCAGGCCCGGCTTCACCCCGCCGCCCGCCATCCAGATCGTGAAGCACCGCGGATGATGATCGCGGCCGAAGTTGCCCGCCTTCAGCAGACCCTGACAGTAATTCGTGCGGCCAAACTCACCGCCCCACACGACCAGCGTGTCGTCGAGCATGCCTCGTCGCTTGAGATCGGTGATGAGCGCCGCCGTGGCGCGATCCGTCTGCTGACACTCGCGCTTGATCGCACCCGGCAGGCCACCGTGGTGGTCCCAGTCCTGATGATACAGCTGGATGAACTTCACGCCCCGCTCCGCGAGCCGGCGCGCGAGCAGGCAGTTCGCCGCAAACGTCCCCGGCTGCCGCGCCTCCTCGCCATACTCCGCAAAAATGCTCTCGGGCTCGTCCTTGAGGTTCGTCACCTCGGGCACGCTGGTCTGCATCGCGAACGCCATCTCATAGTTCGCGATGCGCGCGGAGATCTCGGCGTCGGGCGTACCGGCAAACTGATGCTCGTGCAACTCCCGCAACCGATCGAGCGCGAGCCGGCGGTTCTCCGGCGCCACGCCCGCGGGATTGCCGAGATAAAGCACGGGATCGCCGCCCGAACGAAAACGCACCGCCTGGTGTTTAGCCGGGAGAAAGCCCGAGCCCCACAGATGCGACATCAACGGCTGCCCCTTCTTGTCCTTCGTAATTAGCACCACGAACGACGGCAGGTTCTCGTTGTCGCTGCCGAGGCCGTAGTCGAGCCACGAACCGAAACTCGGCCGGCCCGGAATCTGCGATCCGGTCTGCATGAACGTGACACCGGGGCCGTGATTGATCGATTCCGTGTACATCGATCGTACGATGCACAGGTCATCCGCCACGCGCGCCGTGTGCGGCAGCAACTCGCTCATCCACGCGCCACTCTGGCCGTGCTGCTGGAACTTGAACGGCGAACCGGCGATCGGAATCGAGCTCTGGTTGCCCGACATGCCCGTGAGCCGCTGACTGCCGCGGACGGCATCGGGCAGCTGCTCGCCGTGCCGTTGGTTGAGCAGCGGCTTGTGATCGAAAAGATCGAGCTGCGACGGACCGCCCGATTGGAAGAGATAGATGATCCGCTTCGCCTTCGCCGGAAAATGCAGCGGCGGGCGCACGGCACCGGCCGTCGCAGCCGGCGCCGCTTGCGCCACGCCCCGACCGAGCAGTTCGGCGAGCGCGATCCCGCCAAGCCCGAGCGCAAGCCGGTTCAGGCATTCGCGCCGGCTCAGGCGAAGCCACGGTTCTTCACCCGTGCAGAGCGAGGGATTGGGGATTGGGTTCATCCTGAGCAGATCATTTCAAACCAAGGCAGGGTGCCCACGGAACACACGGAATACACGGAAATCGAACCAAGCGGCTCGGGGAATTCCGTGTGTTCCGTGGGCAAAAATCCGGGGCTTTCACGTAATAACTCATCACCGTTTCACCACGAATCCATCGTGATTCATGAGGGTGTTCACGACCGTCGCGGCCGCGGCGATCTCAGGCGCCGGCAAGGTGGCGTCGGGCGGCGTGTCGCCAATTTTCACATACTGGGCGGCCTTCTCCGGCTGCTGGCGAAACCAATCCCGCTGTTCGTCGTACATCCTCGCCAGCACGCGGCGCTCGGTCACGTCCGGCTCGCGGCACAGCAGCCGGCGAAACGCCTGGTCGAGCAACTCATCGCGCCGGCCGCCAAAATCGCGGTGCAGTTTCTCGGCGAGCACGCGCGCGGCCTCGACGAACTGCGGCCCGTTGAGCAGCACGAACGCATGCAACGGCGTGTTCGTGGTGTCGCGCCGCGCGACACACACCACGCGCTTCGGCACGTCGAAGGCTTCGAGCATCGGCGCGGGGCCGTTGCGCCGCCAGAACGTGTACACGCTGCGCCGGTACAACTGCTCGCCCTTGCCGGCGGGCGCGGGCTTGAACGACTCCGGAATGTCGTAGGTGTACACCGGCGGACCGCCGATCCTCTCGACGAGCAGTCCGCTCACCGCGAGGGCGTTGTCGCGAATCATCTCCGCCGGCAGCCGGTGACGCGGTCCGCGCGCGAGCCAGATGTTTTCCGGATCGTCCGCCATCACTTCCGGCGCGGCGAAGCTCCGTTGCCGGTAGGCATGCGACAACACCATGGTCTTGAGCAACGCCTTCACGTCCCAGCCGGTGCGCACAAACTCGCCCGCGAGCCAGTCCAGGATCGCTGGATACTCGGCGCGATCGCCCTGGCTCCCGAAGTCGTCGACGGTCTTGACCAATCCGCGGCCAAAAAGTCCCTGCCAGAACCGATTCACTGTCACGCGGGCGAGCAACGGATGCTGCGGATCCGTCAACCACCGCGCGAGGCCCAGGCGGTTGCGCGGCTGATCGCGGGGAAAGGCCGGCAGCGCCGCCGGGGTGTCCGGCTCCACTTTCTCGCCGCGCTGATCGTACTCGCCGCGCTTCAGCACATAAGCGGTCTTCGGCTGCGGCAGTTCGCGCATCACCATGATGTCCTTTGCCTCGTCGGCCAGTTTCGTCTGCGCCGCGCGCGCCTGCGTCAACGCCGCGAGTTGGGCCCGGAACGGTTCGTCCTCATTCGCCAGATACGCGTCAAACCGCTCCTCCGCTTGGACCGCGGGCGTCCCCGCCGGCATCTGCTCCGCCGTCCGGGCCGAAAACAGCTCCCGCACCTCGAGCCGCGTCAATTCCCGTCCAAACACGCGCAAATCATCCACCAACCCGCCCTTGAACCCGCGATCGCGAAAACGTTCGCCGAGCGCGATGGTGTCGCCGCCGCCGCCGGTGATGTCCTTCGTAAGATGATCGCGGATGACGTCCGTGGCCGCCGCCTCGCCGTTCACGTAGACGCGCAGACCGGCGGCCCGCGACGAACCGTCGTTTGTCACGGTCACCTGCACCCAGGTGTTGATCGGCAACGGCTGCGTGGCGCGCACCGAAATCGCGTCGCCGGGCCAGAAGTGAATCAACGACCACTTCAATCGGCCTTCTTCGATCAACAACTCGTAGCCGCGACTGCCGGCGTCAGTCCACGCCCGTGACCGGTGCAGAATAACCGCGCGCTCCTTCACGTCCGGCGTCTGAATCCAGAGCGAAAGCGTGAACGGATCGTGCCGCTGAAAATTACCGAGCGGCGTCGTGACGGCGTGATCGCCCGTGAGCTTGACGGCGAGACCGGTGCGACCCGGCACGGATTCGTTTTCCTTCGGCGTCGCAGCGATCTGTTCCTTGCCGTCCTTCAAAATGGAACTCGCGAACCGTGCCAGCGGGGTCGCCTTTTCGGCCGCGGGCTCCGGCGCTTCCGCCGGGGTCGTCGTCGCGGCTTTGGCCTTCGCCTTGCCCGAAGCCGGAGGAGCAGGCGGCGGCGGCGTGGTGTCGCGGTGATCGAAATCGAAGCGCGCGAGCTCGCCCTTCAGCGTGAGCGGCGCCCCGCCCTGGCTCGCCAGCCAGCTTGCGAACGCAGCCCGCCGCGAGTCGCGCACGGCGGCGAGTTTCGCCTCGGCTGTTTTCACGGCCGCCGTTGCCGCGGCGTACTTCTCGCGGTGCGCCGCATCCGGCAGCCACATCGCGGGCGTCGGCGCCGACTGGGTGAAAAACGAGTAGAGGCCGGCCTCGTCGATGTCGTCGAAGAACGCGAAGAACTGGTAGAAATCCTTCTGCTTGATCGGATCGAATTTGTGGTCGTGACAGCGCGCGCACTCGAGCGTGAGCCCGAGAAACGCCGTGCCGAACGTGGTCACGCGGTCGTTGATGTAGTTGACGCGATACTCCTCCTCGACCGATCCGCCTTCGCTCTCCTGCGGATGCAACCGATTGAACGCCGTGGCGAGAATCTGTTCGTCGGTGGCCTTCGGCAACAAATCGCCCGCCAGCTGCCAGGTCACGAACTTGTCCCACGAAAGATTCTGGTTGAAAGCCTTGATCACCCAGTCGCGCCACGGCCACATGTCGCGTTCGCGATCGACCTGGAAACCGTAGCTGTCAGCATAGCGCGCGACATCCAGCCAGTCGACGGCCATGCGTTCGCCGAAGCGGGGCGATTGCAGCAGGCGCTCGACGAGCCGCTCGTACGCTTTCGGATCGGGATCGCGGACAAACGCGTCCACCGCCGCAGGCGTCGGCGGCAGGCCCGTCAAATCGAAGGACACGCGCCGAATCAGCGTAGCGCGATCGGCCTCGGGTTGGGGCCGCAGCTGACGCTTCGCGAGACCCGCGACCAGCAGGCGGTCGATCGGGTTGTGCAGGCTCACGCCGGCGGGGAGCACCACCGGCGCAGCCGGCAACTTGACGGGCTCCACCGGCGCGAACGACCAGTGCGACTGATACGGCGCGCCTTCATCGATCCAGCGTTTGAGCGTGTCGATCTCCGCCGGACTCAGTCGGCCCAGCTTGGAGTCGGGCGGCGGCATCACTTCCTCCGTATCCGTGCTGGTCACACGGAAGATGATCTCACTCTCGGCGCTCTTGCCGGGCAGAATCACTGCCACGCCGTCCTTCAATCGAAACGCGCCTTCCTTCGTATCAAAATGGAGCTTCGCCTTGCGCCCTTCCGCATCGGGCCCGTGGCAGTGGTAGCACTTGTCCGACAGAATGGGCCGGACGTCGCGGTTGAAATCCACGGCGGCGACGGCAGCGACCGGGGCGGTCAGCAGAAACGCGAGTGTAAGACGGGGTGACAAGCGGTCAAAACGTGCGGCGTCTCCGGGCTCCGCGCAACTCTTTGCCGCCATGGACTGGCCCTGGGACAAACGTTGGGACAAGCCATGGGACCGCGACCGCCCTCGGTCGCAAATCGCCCGAAGCGACCGGGGGCGGTCGCGGTCCTAGGCCAGGTCCCATAGCCAGGCTGGCTACCGTTTCCAGGTTCGCGTCACGCGACCTTGCACGCCTCGCGCACCGCCGCGACCATGCGTTTCTGCCGCGCTTCGACGGTCGACATGATCGCCTTCACCTTGGCGCGTGCCCCCGCCGGATCCTTGTGGATGGCTTCGAGCCGCGACCACAGCTGCGCGCCGTTGGTCTCGTCGACTTCGAAGAACCAATCGTTCGCGCCGATATCCCGGTACATTTGCCCCTTGCACGTATCCGTCGGCTGGCGGACGTAGAACGTCGGCGTGCCCGTCTGCAGCGCAATCAACGGCGAGTGGCATTCGACGCTGATGACCGCCTGGGCCTTCGCATAAATCGAGGCCGCCTCGTCGGGGAGCCAGTAGGTGTCACGCCACACCACGTTCTTCTTGATCTCCGCTGGCAACGGATCGACGAGCACTTCCTTCCCCATCTCAACCTGGTAGGTCATCTCGGCGCAGACCATGACCTTATTGCCCGTGTGCTTGACGTACGAAACGATCATCTCGCGCAGCTTCGCGTGATCCTTCTCGGTCGTGCGGTCATTGATCGCGTCCTTGATCAGGTCGTCGGGCCCGCGCGCTGTGTTGCGGATCTTGTAGTACGGCGTGTAACGCAGCCGCGGAATCACGCTGATGAATTTTCCCGCCTCCAGCTGGTTGGCCGCCAGCCAGGCCAGGCCTTTGGCGTCGTCCCGCAGATGCATGCCAAGCTGGGCGTCGGGCCCGAACTCGACGATCGGCGACTTCACGCCCTGCGCCTTCAGGTAATCGCGCGTGATGGTGTCGCGGCAGAAGAAAAACGCCGCGCGATCCATGATGTAGCGCAGATCCGTACTGAGATGCGTGGGGGGAAGTTTCAGCGCGCGCTCGCGCAGACTGACGAGCGTGCCGCCCTCGGGATCGCGGCTGCCACCGATGCCGGAGATCGGATCGTTGCTGACGCCGAACACGCCCACCGGCTTGCCCGTGGCCTTCTGGAAACTCACCGCGTGCGCACTGGCGGGAAACCCGGAACCCGAACCACTCAGGTAAAGATCGGCCTCGGCCCACGCCTTCGTCAGCGCCGGCGTCGTGGGCTTGTCGTCCTTCACGCTGCCCTCCGCAATCTTCAGCCGCGGATAACCCTTCGTGAGCAGGTCCCGCGAGCCGTGGCCGAGACTGCCCGGCCACAACGTGATCTCCGCCTCGGGAAAGTGTTTCTCAATCAAGCTCAGCGCGCCGGGCGTGTGCCCGATGTCGCCGATGTTCACGCTTTGCCAGGAACTGCGCAGCAGGATGCGGGGCGGACGACCCGACTTGGCTGCAGCGGCCAAAAGGGGCGAACGCAGGGCGGTCGCGGCGACACCAGCGGCGGCAGTGGAGGCAAGAAAGTGACGACGGTTCATGGCGAGAGGAAGAAGGGTGACAGGCTGAAACGGGTTCTGGCGGCAGCTACGAGTGTGAGCGAGTGGAAATCATCCGCCGGCCGCAGCCTTTTCCAACCACGCTCCCAGATCGGCGATGAAGACCGAGCGCGTGTCATTGTGCACGCCGTTGAACACGACGTACCGGCCCGACTTGTCCCACACGGGGTGGCCGTCGATGCGAAACTCCGAGGTGAGCTTGCCGGAGTCGCTGCGCCGCGCGCGGACTTGCGCGATGACGGTCTCGCGCTTGCTGCGGAGATCGATCAAGCGCAGCGGCGCGGTGCCATCGCCGCGCGTCACAGGCTCGGTGTGGTACGCGTCGGTGATGAGAAACGGCCGCGTCGGATGCATTGACGGATGCCCTGATCCCACCGGAAAGATCGAATGCAGATCGGCGCCATCGTAACGGACCTGCACGATATCGAGGCCAGCCGTATCACCGTCCCGGATGCGCAGGTTCAGCGTGATGTGCTCGCCGTCGGGCGTCCACATCGGGTGATGCCCGCCGCGGGCGTACTGCTTCGGCGTCACCGCCACGCGGATGTCGGTGCCATCCGGCTTCATCGTCACGAGCGTGAGCAGTCGCACCGGACTCGCCTTGGCCGGATCGGCCCAGCGCAGAAACGCCATCACCCGCGTGCCCTGCGGATTCCAGCGAATCTGGAAGAGATAATACTCAAAGCGCTGCGGATGCTCGACCGCGATACTCGGCACGGCGCGTTCGTAGATATCCTTGATCGACGCAATCATCCGGGTCCGGCCCGTGGCGATCTCCGTGAGATAGAGGCCGTCGGTCGCGACCGGACCGACATTCCGCGGCGTCCGGTCTTCCGGCAGCACGACGCCGTAGCCGACCTGGATGCGGCGCGACGTGATCAGGTTGTACGACGTCAGAAACTTTCCGTCCGGCGAGACCGTGAAGACGGTGCACTCGATTCTGCGCTTCGCACCCGTGACGGGATTCAACTGCACTGCGAACGGCGTCCACGTCGCCGGATCGACATCGTTGAAAAACAGATCGGCGTCCGTCGCGCCCCACTGCACGTTCGCGCCCATCTGCGTTTCCCAGCCGCGCGACTGCGCGACGACGCGCTCCTGCGCCGTCTCGAGATCAACGAGGACCACGTCACCGGACTCGCCCGGCTGCGGGGTGCGCACTTCGTTCGGCAGGCGGAACAACGCGACATAGCGTCCGGATGGACTGATCGGCGAGGTGTCGAAGAAGCGGTGAATGATCCGGTTCGTCGCGATGCGAACGATCGGCACGACCGCCTCGAAGTCGGTGCACGCCGGAAACCGGTTGAAGAACGCGGGCGGCTTCATCGCGCCCGACGCCGCCGTTGGGCCGGACGAAGCCGCCCAGAGCGATGCCGTCGCGCCGGCGGCAAGTGCCGTGGTGGTCTGGGCGAGGAAGGCGCGGCGATTCATGAGATACAAAGGGAGCTACGACGGAACTGGGCAGAACAACTCCCGCGAATCACGCAAACGGACGCGAATTTCAGCGATGAACCCAAGTTAATCCGCTCCCAAACAGCCTCTCGTGCGGGAGAAGGGTTTTGCACTGATCTGATTCGCATCAATAGGTGTGATTCGCGGGCCACTGAATTATCGACCAAAGCCAGGCGGGAAGCCCCTGACCTTGGTATCAATACGTGCCCTTGAACCCCACGTACCACGTGGCGCCGTAGTTGATCCGTCCGCGGATGATGCGATCGCTGGGCGTCGACGGCCCGTAGGTCACGGTGTCTTCGTTGGCCGAGTTGACGTTGCGACCGGTGACGAACACGGAGATTTTCCGCGTCAGGCGATACTCGGCCGACACGTCCGCGATGGCCCGCGATTGCAGATAGGTGATCGTGTTGGGCTCGGCTCCGGCGGTGGTTACGCGCCCCTGCTCGATCTCGCCGCGGAGATTCACCGCCACGCGCGCCGTGAAGCGCTCGCGACTGAACGTGACGCCGTAGTTGAACGTCTTGCGGACGAACCCGCTGAAACTCGCCGTCTGCGAGCCGGTGCGGCGCTGAAGCGTCAGGTTGCCGAAGACCGTGAACCCGCGCGCCCAGTGCGGCAGGAACACAAGGTTCTGCCGGTAATCGAACTCCGCGCCGGTGACGCGCGCATCGCCGACATTGCTGGTCGTGCTCACCTGGTAACCAAGGGCCTGGCCGTATACGTCGGGATCGATGCCGAAGGGCTCGAGCAGATCGTCCGACGCCGGGCGCAGAGTCGTGCCCCAGAAATCCGTGATGTCGCGGCGATAGCCGCGCACGGACACGACGCCGGTCGAGGGCTCGTTGAAGTAGTACTCGAGCGCGAGACCGTAGCTGTCGGCGAACCACGGCTTGAGGCCCGGGTTCGTCAGGGTGATCGTCCGGTTCGTCGACTCGGTGTCCGGAAGATTCATCGAGGGCAGAATATTGCCGAAGTCCGGACGATTGAACGAACGGCCGTAAGATGCTCGCGCGATCAAATCGGGCCGAATCTTGAAAGAACCGTTTACGCTCGGGAAGAAGTCGTCGTAGGTCGTATTCGTGCTGGCACCACGCTCGATGTAGGCGAGCTTCGTGCCCGCGAGGGTCGCGAGCGGCGCCACCACGACCGGACGTCCGGCCGAGTCGCGGACGATCTGGCCGCTGGCGTTGCGCTGGTAGATCCGGGTCGGGTCAATCAACGGACCATTGCCATCGTCCTCGGTCCGCTCGTAGCGCACGCCACCGGTGACCTGGAGCCGGCCGTTCAGGAAGCCGGCGTCCAGCCGCAGATACGGCGCGAGGATGGTCTCCGTGATGGCCTGCGAGGTGGTGACCTGGCTGCGATACGCGGTCACGGCCTCCGCTTCCGTGCTGGTGAAATACTCCGGATGCGCGCGATAGGTCTCGCCGATCTTGTTCAGATCGAACCACTGCATTTTCGGGCCGAACTTGAGTTCGCGTTGGGAGTAAATCGGATCGAACCACTGCGCGGCGCTGTCGTCCGGCGTGCGGGCCGTGCGATCCGCGCCGACGAAATTACTGCCATAGGTCGGCCGCTGCAGATCGCGGGACTCCGTACGAATATCCGCGCCGGTCTTCACCGTGAGCGGCACCACGAAGTTGAAGTCGCGCTTCAGAAAGGCGTTGAGGGTGCGCACGGCGGCGGCGCTCGAAAACGTCTGGCCGGACACGCTCTCGAGATTGTAGTTGGCGAGCGAGTACGGGTCCACGTCGCGTACCCCGGCGGCGTCCTTCACCGAAACGATCGACGGATGATCCTCGGTGAGGCCCTGGAAGCGGACCGTGACATTGCGGAAGAAGGCATTGTTGCCGAGGAAGTAGCCCTTGTTAGAGTAGTGATTGGTCGCGCCGGAGTAGGCGCCGCCCACCTGCCACTGCCACACCGGGCCGTTGTGCTTGTAACGGAAGCTGGGGGCAAAACTCGTATTATTCTTCTCGCGCGCGTCCGTGAGGATTTGCACGAAGCCCGCGCCCGCCACGCCCTGCGTGAAGTCCCGGCCGAATGACGCGACGCGGCCCGTGTCGAAGTTCAGCTGCCGCACCCAGAATTTCTGGGAGTGGTAGAAATACTGGAAGCCGAACGTGAGCACATCGGCCGGCGACACGCGCCAGTCGGCGGACAGGCTCAGCGAATCGCGGACGGTGATCTTGGGCCGCTCCTGCAGGCGATAGCGCGCGAGGTACGGCAAATCGGGCGTGGTCGCGGGAAAGTTCGCCGACTGCGCCGCAACCGTCGGCACCCAGTCTTGGGTGATGCCGGGACCATTGTTGCGCGTCCGCGACGCCAGGCCGCTGGCCGCGAAACCGAAGTTGCGCGAGAGCGGCACGACGGCGCTCAGTTCCAGGTTGGGCTCGAACACGTAATCCTTTTTCGCAAACGGATTGGGCTCCTTGCTCAAGCTGAAGTCGTCGCCGCGGAACGAGAGGTGCGACCGGATCGTGTACTGCGGCCGCGAGCGCTCGAACGCGCTGCGACTGATCAGATTGACCGAGCCGCCGATCGCGTTCGCCGGTGAATCGGGGTTCTGCGAGCGCGACACCTCGACGCGCGCGAGGCTGCCGACGGCGATGTTCTCAAACTCAACCTGGCGGTTGGCGTTCGAGCCGGTGGCGCTCGCGATGCCGTTTCCGTCGAGCATGATGGGCGTTCCGCCGGGCGGCACGCCGCCGATCGACATGGTCAAGCCGTCGCTGCCGCTGCGATTGAGCGTCACGCCCGGCATGTACTTCGCGAACTCACCGACGTTGCCGTCCGCGATGTCGCCGAAGGAATCGGTCGAGACGATGTTCTTGATCTCGGCGGCGAAGCGCTGCTCGTTCACCGCGACGTCGGACGCCGCCATGTCGCGTTTCGCGGCGACCGTGAACGCATCGAGCTGCACCGTGGCGTCGCCCGCGGCATCCTTGGCCGAACGCAGATTGAAATCAGCCTCCACCCGGCGCCCGGTCGTCACGTTTACGGTGAGCGTCTCGGCGGGAAAGCCCGTATAGAACGCCTGCACCCTCGCCTCGCCTGCCGCCACGCGGGGAAAACTGTAACGGCCGTACTCGTCGGTGAACGTCTCGAGCCGTTGCGCCTCGATGACCACCCGCGCGTTGTTGAGGTAGCTGCCGGTGCGTTCGTTGAAGATGCGTCCTTCGATCGAGCCGGTGGAACTCGCGCCCGCGGTTGCGACCGCCGCGACGCGATCGACTGTCAGCGCGCCCGTGCCGCGATCCTGCACGACCCGCAGTTCGGTGCCGGCCACAAGCCGTTCGAGGGCTTCGCGGGGCGCCAGCTCGCCCTTGACGGCTTGCGTCCGGACTCCGGCCACCTTGTCGCCCGAAAAAAGAAACTGCCCCGCAGCCTGTTCAGCGAAAGCCCGGAGGGTGATTTCCGCCGCTCCCGCCGGAATGTCGAACAGGCGCCGGCTGGGCTCGGCGGCTTGAGCGGAGGCCAGGAGCAGGCCGGCGACCTGCAGCACGAGAGCGACCAGACCCAGCGAGGTCCGGCGGCGCTGCGGGATAAAAACGGGAAGACGGAAGAGGCGATTCATGGAGGGGTTCAGGCGCGTGGAACACCACGCTCCGCAGTCCAAGACTGTGACTGCGGCGTTTTCCGTTACGACCAACTAAAAAAATCGCATCGCGCGAACCCGGGAGCTCAGGCCTCCGGCCTGCAACCTCGCGTCTTTCGTTGGCAGGCGGGACGCCTGCGCTCCCGTCACCGCGCGGGCAGCAACACGGTCTCGGTCGGCGTGCGCAGTTCGACCTTCACGTCGACCATCTGCCGCACCAGCCGCAGAAAGCCATCGAGATTGTCCGCGCGGAACGTCCCGGTCAGCGTGCGCGTGCTCAGCTTGGGATCGCCGAGCGTCAGCCGGTGCCGGTTGTAACGGTTGAACGCCGCCACCACCTCATCGAGCGTCGTCGCGCTGAACACCAGGCGCGTGCCCTGCCAGCCGAGCGCCTCATCGATTTCAGACTGGGCCACCTCGCCCACCGCCACCGCGGCGGTCATGCCGGCCACGCGATCGATCAGGACGCGCTGGCCCGCCACGAGCGCGGGCGGCGGCGCGGCGACGACAGTGGGCACCACCGGAGCGGTCGCCGACGCCTCCATCTGCACCTTGCCCTCGGTCACGAGCACTTCAATGGCCGCGGCCTCAAGTCGGACATTGAACGCCGTGCCGACGGCACGGACGGTCACCGGGCCGGCGGTGACGTAGAACGGTCGCGTCGGATCCTTCGTCACGACAAAATGCGCCTCTCCCTCGGTCAGCCGCACACGTCGTTCGGTGGCGGAGAACTCCACCTCGATCCGGCTCCGGCCGTTGAGTTCGGCCACGGATCCGTCGGGCAGCGTGCGGCTCTGCAGCGTGCTCGCCAGCACCCGGATGTTGTCCGGTAACGCGGTTTCCAGGGGCGGCACCGGTTTGAACCGCTGCCAGCCGGCGATGCCGACGGCAATCGCTGCGGCCGCGCCGAACGCGCCGAGCGTCCACTGCCAGCGGCGACGGCGTAACTGCCGCGCGCGTGCGGTCCGTACGACCTGGTCGGCCATCGTTTCCAATTCCACGACGCCCCCGATGCGATCGAGTCCTCGCCACGCGGCTGCCACGTGCTGGAGGGCCAAAGCGTGCTGCGGATCGGCCCGTTCCCACGCTGCGAAGTCGGCCGCCTCGCGCGCGGAAAACCCGCGATCGCGACGGGCCACCCACTCGGCCGCCGTCTGCGCCAGCGCCGGATCGTAACGCTCAGGATCCGCAGCCATCGTCAGCGCAGCGCCTCCAGGCCGCGGGAATGCAGATACTCGGCACAGCGACGCGTGCCCTTGGCCGCGAGCGCTTCAACCGTGTGCTCGGCGATGCCGAGCAGCGCGGCGATTTCCTTTTGGGACAGGCCCTTGATTTTGCGGAGGAGAAGAACTTCACGGCAGCGCTCGGGCAGCGCGTGAATGGCCTCGGCCTGCAACGCGAGCTCCTGCTTGCGGCAAACCAACTCCACCACATCGCTTCCCTCCTCCAAGACGGCGAACTCGACGTTTTCCGTTATGGGAATCAGCTCGGCGCGCCCTTTGCGCTGGATGAAATCGCGCACGGCATTCCGCGCGATCGCGAAGAGCAACGGCTTCGGCGATCGGATCGTGCCGGTGGATTTCGCCCGCATCATTCGCGCGAAACAGTCCTGCACCAGGTCGTCGACATCCGCCAGCGTCGGCAATGACTGCCGCAGGTACGACCGCAGCGGCGGTTCGTGCGGCAGCACCTCTTCCGCAAACCACCGCGACTGGTCGTTGAAGGTGAACGGCTGGGTGGGCGGGGAACTCACGGTGGCGGGGTGAACAGCGGCAGAAGTGACGACGCATGCGACGATGTCAAACGCCCGTTCACCCGGCGAGTTCCTCTCCCCTTCCCCGTCCGCGCTGGCAGGGGAAATCAATCCCGCAAAGGGGCGCGGACGCCCGTGCCCGGGAGCACTCCGGCCTGCAACGCGCCGTCTCGCACCACGGCGACACCCTGCACCAGGACCAGTTGGAAGCCGGACGAGGGCTGGTCCGGCGCGGTGTACGTGGCCCGATCGGTGACCGTGGCGGGATCGAACACCACCAAGTCTGCATCCGCCCCCACCCGGATCCGACCTTTGTTTTTCATCGCCGGCACCCGGCCTTCGAGTCGGCGTGCCGGCATCAATGCCAGCTTTTCGATCGCCTGGGAGAGAGAAAGGAGTTTCTCGTCGCGCACATAACGCCCGAGCACGCGGGCGCTCGAGCCAGCATGGCGCGGGTGACCGCGCAAGCCGTCACTCGCAATCATCGTGAGCGGATGGGCCACGCTTTCCCGAATCACCGACTCCGGGTTCGAGTGCAGGATCACCAGCCCACCCTCACGCCGATAGCGTTCGAAGCTCTCCGCCGTCAGCCGCTCCCCCGTCGCCGGCCACTGCAGATCGCCGTAGTCGTAACCGCCCCGCTCCCGCCAGCCCGGATCGAAGACGCTCGATCGGATTTCCGTCATGCCGGCGGTGTAAGGATAGCACTCGACAGTGAGATCAACTCCCCGGGCGCGGGCCTCGCCAATCAACTGGAGAATGCGCGGCGTGAACTGGTTCGCCGTACTTTGCACGTGACAGACATGCGCCGGCGCCCCGGTGATGACCGACGCCGCCACCAATTCTTCCACGGCCGAGAAAATATTCGCCGGGCCCGATCCTCCTTTGGACCGCATGTGCACGTGACACGGAGCACCATGCCGCGCCGCCACGCGAAACACCTCCAGCGTTTCCCACGGCGTGGCGGCCGGCGTGTACTGCAATCCGAAACCCACCGCGACGGCCCCACGCTTCAAACCGGCATCAATCACCTGACAGATCGCGGCAATCTCCTGATCCGTCGCCGTGCGCGTCGCGGCGGCGGAACTGGTCGGAGGCAGAAAAGCCGGTCGATCCCCCATCACCTGAAGACGACTGGGAATATGCCCGACGCTGACCGCATGATGAATCAGCATCCTGCCCTTCCTCGCGGCGTACCACGCGTCCACGTTCGCCGCGCCCACTTCCAGCTCCGCCACGAGCGTCACTCCGTCCTGCGCCTTCAGCGCCATGTCGGCTGGTTCCACCGCATGCTGGTGCAAATCGATGAACCCCGGCGCCACCACGCATCCGGAAGCGTCGAAGACCTCCCGGCCGGTCAACTCGGTTTCCGCAATCGCCTGCACCACCCCGGCCCGAATGCCCACGTGCCGCACCGCATCGAGCCCCGATTCCGGATCGACCACGCGGCCGTTGCGAATCACGAGGTCGAATTGCGCGTCAGCCGCTAACAGCGAAGCCGACAGCACCAACCATCCCCACGCGACCCGGGCGATTCGTGATTTCATTTTGCGGGAGCTGCTCCGGTCTTTTTCTTCGCCGGACCGAAAAAGAAACGGTGCAGCGTCCCCGGCCGATTTCCGGCAAACGACGCGGGCTGCTCGAACCATCGGTTCCACGGCCCACGCTGACGCGAGAACCAAACCAGCAGCCACGCGGGGTAACAGGGGCGCAACCATGACTTCAATTTCGCGTCCTGCCCGCCGCGGTCAAGCCGCAGTCGCGGCCCGCCTTGTGGCCGTGACTGCAACCCGAGGCTTATACCAATCGCTCTTTGCCTTTGGACTTTAGCCGTGGCTACGAGCGCCAGCGAGTGGTCGTTCGGCCACTCGCGGGCGCTCGTAGCCACGATCGATCCAGAAGTCCGAAAGCAGGCAGCGATTGATATTACTGCCCCGCTGCTTCCGGTCGTCCGTCGGCCTTTTTCATCGTCCACACCGTCAGGCCGCTCAAGTCCCGCGTCGACGCGCGTCGGAAACGCGCGATGCCGTAGGCGATGGCCATGAACACCAGGTTCACGACCGTTCCCACCCAATAGCTGTGCACCGGCACGCGCCACGCCTCCGGCAGCACCTTCATCACGCCAAGCCCAAGGTAAACGTTGAGCGCGACGGCGACGGCCAGCGCGATGTTCACCGCAAAGCCATCCACCCGCCGCGTGAAGAAGCCGAGCATGTACACGCCGGTGATCGCGCCGCCGAGCACGCTGAACACGATCAGGCTCACGTCGTTCATGCTTTCCTTCTCGAGGCGCGAAAAGAACAGCGCCCCGCCCACCGCCAGCACCAGCGCAGCCACCGTCGCCACGCGCGCGGCCGTCAGATAAAAGCGATCGCTCCGGCCCTTCGCCAGGTACGGCTTCAACACATCGACGACGGTCACCGTCGCGATCGAGTTCACGCCGGAATCGAGGGCACTCATCGCGGCAGCCAAGACCGCTGCGATTACAATGCCCGCGATGCCGACCGGCACGTGCTTGAAAACAAAATACGGCAGCATCTGGTCCGGCTGGAGACTCGCGACCGCCGGATCGGGGAACACCCTGAAGAACACGAAGAGCGACGTGCCGATGAAGAAGAACATCGTCCACACCGGCACCGCCACCGCGGAGAAGATCATCGTCGCCTTGCGCGCCTCCCACGTCGATTTCGCCGACACGTACCGCTGCACGATCGTCTGCTCGCCGGAGTAGATGTTGAGCCAGTTCAGGAGCCCGAGGATGGCCACGGTCCAGAACGTCCGCTGGTGCACGTCCCACTCGAATTTACCGAGGCTGAACTTGTTGTTCGCCGTCCCGACGTCGACGATCTGCGCGAAGCCGCCGGGCATTTCCTTCACGACGCAGATCAGGCAGAGCACGCCGCCAAGCACCTTGATCGCCGCCTGAATCGCGTCGGCCCACACCACGGTCTCCATGCCGCCGGCGACCGCATACAGCGCGACAAACACGCCGGCCCCGACAATCACCCACTCGATGGACGCACCGGTGAGAAACTGCATCGGCAGCGACATCAGGAACAGCACCTGCGCCAACCGGATCAGCTGGAGGAAAATGAAACTCGCCGTGCCGTACAGCCGCGCCACGGGACCGAAGCGATCGCCGAGGTACTCGAACGCGGACGTCAGCCCGGCCCGGCGGAAGAACGGGATGAAGATCACAATCGCGACGACCGCCACGATCGGCACCATGAGATTCACCGTGAGCTGACGCCAGTCGAGGACGTACGCCGCCGCGGGCAGCGCGAGAAACGTGGTCGAGCTGATGATGCTGCCAAGCATCGAGAGCCCGATCACCCAGCCGGGAAAATCGCGATGCCCGACAAAGTAGTGTTCCGCGGTCGCGCTGCGGCGCGCCGAGATGAAGCCGAGCGTCAGCATGCCGACCAGATAGGCCGCAATCGCGATCGCATCGAGCGGACGAATGGTGAGTGAAGTCAAAGGAGGGAGTGGAGGGACAATTCCAAGATCAGGCCAGCCGGCGCGATCGCCGCCGCGCGCCTAGCGTGGCCCCCCGCCCGGCTGCGCCGCTTCCAACCCCGCCAGATCCGCGACGCGCACCTGCAGGACTTCGACCGTGGACTTGGCGGTGGCGAACGCCACGTAGAGATGGCCGTCGTGGTGCATGACGTGGGGATAGTCGACGTGACGGCCGCCGACGAGATAACCCATGGCGTGGAAGACGAGGCCGTCCCGGCTGATCGCGAGCGTGAGCGGATCGCGTCGCTGCGGGTGCGGATTCGACACCAGCACATAGCGTCCGTCGGGCAGCTGCACGCCGCTGAACTTCGACTTGGCATCGGGGAAGTTGGTGCGCACCGGCCGCGTCCAGGTCCGGCCGTGGTCGGTGGAAAACGCGCGATACAGAAAGCCCGACGAGCGATTGTCGCGGAAGAGCGCGACGATGGATCGATCCGGCAGCACCCACCAATATGGTTCCTCGGCCTTGAACGAGGAATCGCCATAACCCACGGCGTTGAACGACGTCCACTGATCGAATCCCTTCACGCCGCCGACGAGGAAGTGCACATCCTGGCGTCCGTCCCGCCGCGACATCATCCACTCGCCGTTCGGCAGCCGCGCCGGCGCGAAGTTGTTGAGCGCATCATCGAACATCAGGCCGAGATGACGCCACGCCGCCGGCGTTTCCGTCGCCAGTTCGAACGCATGCAGCGAAAGTCCCGGGCCCGCGTATCCAGGAGCCTGATAACGGCTGGCGAGCGCCAGCAGCCGCCCCTCGCGCACCCAGAAGCCGCGCGCGATCCAGCCGTATCCGGGATCGGGCACGCTGCCGAGCCGGCCGATCGGTCCCCAGTTGAGTCCGTCCGGACTCGTCGCAAACGAGACCACCTGTCCGGCGCGATCGTGACCGGGCACCTTGCCCTGCCCGCGCGACTCACCCGGTCCGTCGCTCCACATCGCCCAGAACCGACCGGCGAAGTGAACGAGATAGTTGTGCTGGTTCACCCGGTGTCCGCCCGCGCCGAGCACGTCGCTCACGACGGCATGCTTCGACGGAATGCGCGGCAGCCGATCGAAATCGATCTCATGCGGATTCGCCGGCACCCAGGGTCCCGCGAGCATGATCGGCGACGACGGATTGCGCACCGGGTCGGGAGCGCCCGGCGGGTTGGCCGCGAAGGTCGGCGCCGTGGCCCAGAGAAGTGTGCCGAGCGAAATGAGGAGGTGCCGTTTCATAAAAATGCTGGAGCTCGCGCGCCTTACCGTGCCGTGGAGCGCGGGCCCACGTCGCGTTCCCACGCGGCGAGCGCGAGGCTGAGGTCGCGCAGCCGTTCCGGCACGGACGCGGCGAGATCGCGTTGCTCGCCCAAGTCCGAACGCAGGTCGTACAACGCGGCCGTCTCCCCGGTGACGACGAGCTTCCAGGGACCACGGCGCACCGCCTTCTGCTGGGCGTCGCACCAGAACAGGGTGCGCGCCGGCAAGGCCTCATTGCGGAAGAGCAGCCCGCTCAAATCCACTCCATCGACGGTATCCGGACTCCGCGTACCCGCGACGGCCGCCAGCGTGGGCAGGAGATCCATCGTGAGAACCGTCTCGGTCCGGACTTGCCGCGGAGCAATGCGCCCGGGCCAGTTGGCGATGGCCGGCACCCGGTGTCCGCCCTCGGTCAGATCACCCTTCTGCCCCCGCAGCGGGCCGTTGCTGCCCACCCAGGCGTAGGCGCCATTGTCCGAGCAAACGAAGACCAGCGTCTTCTCGCGCAATGCCAGCTCTTCGAGCAGGGCGATCACCCGGCCGACGCTCGCATCGGCGGCTTCGATCATTTCGCGATAAGCGCGCGGAAAGTCGGCCTTGGCCAGCGGTCCGTACTTCGACGCGTCGTCCCATTTTTTCCCGGTGGTGCGATGGGCCGGATCCTTCGGGCCTTGAAACGGAAAGTGCGCCGCCAAATGAGGCATGTACGCGAAGAAGGGCCGGTCGCGATTCGCTCGGATGAAGTCCAGCGTGTGCCGCGTGACGAGGTCGGTCAGGTAGCCCGGTTCGTCTGCCAGCTGCTGGTTCTTCCACCAGTCCACCTTCCCGTCGCGCGAAACATGGGAGTGGTAGTCCGGGTTGTTGTTCGTGCAGTAACTCTCGTGGAAGCCCTGGTCGTTCGGCCCGAACTTTGTCACGTGGCCGACGTGCCACTTGCCAAAGACCCCGCAGCGATACCCGAGCGGTCCGAGCACTTCAGCGATGGTCGTCTTCGCCAGCGGTACGCCGTCCGTGAGCGTGAATCCGATCGCCGCCTCGATGCCGCTGCGCTGCGGGTACTGGCCCGTCAGGATGGACGTGCGCGTGGGACTGCACACCGCTCCGTTGGAATGAAAATCGGTGAAGCGGGCGCCTTCGGCCGCGAGCCGGTCGAGGTGAGGCGTGCGATGGAGACGGTTGCCGTAACAGCCCAGATCCCCGTAACCGAGATCGTCGATGACGATCAACACGATGTTCGGACGCGTCACCGGCTCCGCCGCTCGCAGCCCGAAGGCTCCGGCCAGGCCCAACGCCAAAGCCCAAATCAGTGCCGGCTTCATGGGCAGACCTCCGCCGGGGTCCACGTGGTCGAGGCGATGAATCGCTCCGTGTGAGTGCCGAGGTTATAGTAGTAAACGGTCACCACTTTGCCATCGGCCCGCTGGAAACTGCGCGGGTAGCCGAGATCGTGCGCGACGGCATCCGCGCGGAGCACGATTTCCGGCTCCCAAGTCATGCCCTGGTCTCGGCTCAACCGGGCCCTGATGCCGAACGGCGGTGAACGATAGCCATACGTGAGACACAGTCGCCCGTCCTTAAGCCGGATCAACGACGGCGGATTTCCGCCCCGGCCGCCGGTGTCCGGCACGGGCCGTCCCGCCGCGTGCCACGTCCGCCCTCGATCCGCCGAACTCCACGCGTCAATCCAGTTACCCGCCGGATCGTTGACCCGGACTGCGGTCAGCCAGGCTGCGGGCGCGAGCGCGAGGGTCGACGGCATGATGCTGAAACCCGCCGGTTCTTCGCCGATCATCCCGACGCGCGCCCACGTCAGGCCACCATCGGACGTGCGCAGCGCGACCGGACGGCCCTCCTTGCCGTCGGACTTCAACGCCGTCACGAAAGCCGTCAGCTCCCGCGCGTCGTGCACGAGATAGTCGGTGCGTGCCTGCAAGCCCCGCAGTCCGCCTTCCGGCAGCCGGTGCGGCCCGCGCCACGTGCGGCCCCGGTCGTAACTGAAATAGTAGTACGATACCCCGCCGTGATAACGGAGCGTGAGCGCAAATCCCGGCCGCTGAAAATCGATCGCCTCCGTGAGCGGTGCGAGCAGGGCCACCGACGCCTCCGCGGTCAGGATGCCGGCCGGACGCTCGAACTGCCACGTCCGCCCGCCATCGACGCTGCGGGCAAACGCCGGCTCGGGTGGACGCGTGCGATCGATCTGATGACGCGCTGAATCCTGCTTCTTGTGCCAGCCGGCCGTAATTCCCACCAACACCTCGTCACCCCAGCTCCAGAGTCCATTGTTTGCCGGCCATCCGCCGAAGCGTCCGGGCTCGTGAAAGACGTCACTGTGCTCCGGAGCCACGGTCGCGAAACGCGTTTCCACCTTCCGGACAAAGTCATTGATGGCCGCGGCGACTGGCACGTCGTGCGGCGGATCGGTGACGTAGTGATCGGAACCGGCGATCCAACGCACCTCGACGTGAGGCTGCGTCGGGAGGAGCAGGGCTTCGTTCGGCAGTGGCTTGCGCCCGCGGTCACCCCACACGGAGAGCAGCGGAGTGCGCAGCGCGCGGACGATCGCTTCGCCGCCCTGCCATTTCGTCCAGATCTGGCCGAGCGCGGCGACCTCCTCGCTGGTCCAACGCTGACTCTGGTAACGGGCCTCGCGCTGGCGCCGTGCCTCCGCCTTCTGCGCTTCGTCGACCGGCGCCGCAGCGGGAAACGCCTCCCGCTGCACGCGCGCATGGACCCAGCCCTCCAGCGCAATCACCCCGCGCAACCCCGCGGGCCTTCTGCCCGCGACTTCCAACGCAATCATGCCGCCCAGACTGTGCCCGCCGATGTACCACGCGGGCAGCGCGGCCTGCGCCACCACGGCCAGCACGTCCGAGGCATAACGCTCGATCGTCGCGTACGCCGGTGTCGGCGGCGGCCAGCTGCGTCCCTGGCCGCGGCACTCGACGATCAGCACGCCGAAGGAAGGATCCAGCGTGCGGAGAAATCCCTGCTCCTGAAACTGGGTGCGATCACCGTGGGTCTCGGGCACCAGCACCAAAGTCGGCCCGGTCCCGGGCCGCAGGTAGTACGCGATGACGGCACCGTCCGACCGCACGACCGCATGACGTTGAAACGCCGGATCGTCGCGGGTGGCCTTCTGCTGCACGACATGCGCGGCCGAAGCTGCACTCGCCAGCAGCAGCGCCACGACAAGCGACCAGCCCGCAAACAATCGCGGCGCGGACGGCCGACCTTCAGTCCCCGCGGAAAAAAGACACGTCATGACGCGAGCCCGCGGGAAGGTTCTCCGGCCGGCCTCAGAACCGCCCGGACACGCCCATGTTGTAGCGCGTGCCGTAGCTGTCCGCGAACGTGATGCGGCCCCGGTCGCGGCCGCTGTAGTTCTCCGGCCACTTGTTCTGCAGGTTGATGATGTCGAAATAGAGCGAAAGGCGCGGGTGGAAATCGTATTTCAGATTGATGTCGATGGACTCGACCGGACGAAAACGGGCCTGGGCGTACACGTTCGCGTTGTAGCTGCGCAATTGGTCGCCCGTGTAGCGCCAGGCGATGCGCGCCTCCAGTTTGCGCCACCGGAACGAGGCGCCGGCATTCGCCGCCTTCGGCACAAAGCCCGCGAGCTCCGCCGCGCCGGCCTGGTACGTGCCTTCGGTTTTCAGATACGTGTAGTTCGCAAAGATGCCGAGGCCGTTGAACGGCTTGGGCAGCATCACGAGGCGCTGGTTGTAATTGATCTCCCAGCCTTCGACCTTGGCCGAACCCTGGTTGGCCGTCGTGTTCAACACGAAGCCCACGAAGTCGCCGCCAAAGCCGTTGTTCGGGCCGGCATCGATGTCGTCCACGATGCGCGCCAGGAAATCTTTGATGTCCTTGCGGAAGTAACCGACGGAGATCACGCCCGCCGGCTCCACATAGTATTCGAGCGAGAAATCATAGTTCTCCGACCGCTGCGGCTTCAGCCCGAGATTCGCCTGCGTGACGTTCCCGAGCCCGGTCGTCGCGTTGTAGCTGACCGTGGTCGTCGGATACAGGTCGGTCATGTTCGGTCGCGCCATTCCCGTGGAATAACTCGCGCGGGCCACGAACTGGCGCGTGAGATCGTAACGGAAATGCAGGCTCGGGAAGTAGTCGTCGTAGTTGCCCTCGCGTTTCGTCGCCGTCACGCCGGGCCGCCGCGGATCCGAGTAGCGCCCCTTGCCCTCCACGTCCGTGCGCTCGTAACGCACACCGCCCAGAATATTCAAGGCACCGACCTGCAGGCGCCCCTGCACGTAGCCGGCCGTCACGTCCTCCTGAATCTCACTGTAGTTCGGCGCATCCGTCGGTGACGTTCCCACCGGGCGAAACACCTCGGGCCGCGTGTTGAAGAGATTCCACGCCTTCGGAAAATCCACGCCCGGCAGCGACTGCCAGGTGCCGCCACTGTTGAAAACAGTGTAGGCCGGCTGGGTGAGCATGATCGACGCCAGATCGTCGTCCGCATTGCCCGCCACGCCGTCGGCGCCGGTGTAGTTCCAGTTCGGACGGCCCACGACGAGATTGCGGTACTGCTGACGCCACACACCGCCGGCTTTCAGCACCGGCGCGTACGCGCTCTGCTTGAAGCGCTTCGTGTAGTCGACCTTGGCGTTGTAGACATCCTCCTTGCCGGTCTCCGGCTGACCCTGCATCTGCCCGCGATAGTTCCGCAGATCGGTTTGGCCAAACAGAATGCTCGGGCCGTAGGTCTGGCGGAAGATCGGGCGCGATCGGTTCGCGGTGGTGTCGATCGACATGCCGATCGGCGACTGGAACGTCATGAGGAACGTCCGCAGGTTGCTCTTGAACGACGACGGCGCGTACGAGCCCTGCACCTGGATTTCCTGATCGCCCGCGAGCTTCAGCACGCCGCCCGCGTCCACGAGATACTGCCGGCCGGTCTTCTCGTTGTTGTCGCCGTCGAACGTCCAGTTCGCATGCAGCATCTCGGTGAAGCTATCGGAGAAACCCGGCGCGACGCTGGCGGTCAGGTTCGCGGTGGTGCGCGGCACGGTGCCCGCCAGAATCTGGGCGCGGCTCACGATGTTGTAGTCCGCAATGCGCCGCGTGGCGCTGTCGGACGCGGCGTAGACGAGCCGGTTGCTGTCGAAGAAATAGTAGCTGTGCTGGAATTTCACATACACGTCGGTCCGATCGTTCAGCCGGTAGTCGAATTTGAGCCCCGCGCCGGCGCGGATGCGCTGGTTGATGTTCGTCAGGGTGCGCGCCTGCGTCGTCCGGCCGTCCGCCTCGGCCCGCTGCACCTGTACCCGATCGCGCGGTGCCTCGGTGTCGGTGTAACTCAGCGACAGCGCCACGCCGAGATTGCGCTTCGCACCGACGCGCGTGAGCCAGGTCATCGCGGCATTCGGCGTGAAGTTCTTCAGGTCGTCGCGGTGGGTGTTGTAATTGAAACCGACGCGATACGTGAAAACGTTCTCCTTGAAATCGAGCGCCGACTTCGTGACGAGATTGGTCGAGCCGCCGATCGAATCGGCCGGCATGTCAGGCGTCGGGGCCTTCGTGACCTGCACCTCCTTGATGAACTCGGCCGGGATCTGATCGCTCTGCGCGCCGCGGTCGCCCTGGGTGTTGAAGCCGGAGAACGCGCCACTGCTGCGCACGCCGTCGATGTTGAGCGAGCTGAACTCCGGCGGCGTACCGCGGATCTTGATACCCACGACCTCGCCATTCTCGAACTCGCCGGAGACGCCCGGCAGGCGCACCATGAGATTGCCGATGTTGCCGTCGGCCACGCTGCCGAAGGCGTCGGTCGACACCACGTTCATCACATTCGCCGCCGTGCGCTGGCGCGTGATGGAGGCGGAGGTGCCTTCGCGATCGGCCGACACGGTGAACGCGTCCAGCCGCTGGACCGTGGACTCAAGGCTGACCGTGAGTTCAGCGACACCACCCGCCCGCACCTCGACGGTCGGCGTGGCGAGATCGAGGCCGGTGTAATACACGCGCAGCCGCTGGGGACCGGCCGCGAGATTGCCCAGCGTGAACTGGCCGTTGCGATCGGTGAGCACCGCGGCGCCGCTGCCGGCCGACACTTCCGCGCCCTCAAGATAGCCGCCGGTGGCGGCGTTCACCACGCGGCCCGCGACGCTGCCCGTCGCGGCCGGCTGGGCGCGAACGGGACTGCACACGCTGAGCAGCACCGCCGTCAGCAACAGCAGACGGCGCACAAGGAATCCAGGGGTCTTAGTCATGATGGACGGGGAAGCACTCGGGGTTGGCCGCGAAGGGGGAAGCGGTCGGGGACGTTGGAAGCAAAGCGAGGCCGCCAAAACAACACGCCGGACCCCGGGGGCCCGGATGCGAATTAGCTAGCAAGAGTGGGAAAAAGGTAGCGTCCGGCCTGAGCCGGAACAAGGCAGTTGCCCGCGAATCACGCAAATCCACCCGAATGCAAGAGGCTGGATGATACCAATCGCTCTTTGCCTTTGGACTTTAGCCGTGGCTAAGAGCGCCAGCGAGCGGCCGAACGACCACTCGCTGGCGCTCGTAGCCACGATCAATCCAGAAGTCCAAAAGCAAGGAGCGATTGGTATGAGACCGCACACCCAACGGTGCGCTGTGGCTGGCCGCCGTTCGAGCATCAGCCTGAAATTCGCGGTCATTCGGGTGATTCGCGGGAGTCCTTCTGGATGAGTCCGGCTTTAGCGCCCCGCCGGCATGCTCAGCCGATCCAGATCGGCGATGCGCACGCGCTCGATCTCGACCGACATCTTGGCCCCCGAGTGCGCGATGTAGAGATAACCGCCGTGCTCGATCATGTGCGGGTAGTCCACGTGCCGTCCGCCCACGACGTAGAACAGCCGGTCGAAGGTCATGCCGTCGCGACTGAGCGCCAGCGTGAGGGGATCGCGCTTCTTCGGATTGGAATTGGAGACCAGCGCGTAGCGTCCATCGCTGAGCCGCAGTCCGTGCAGCTTGGACCGCGCATCGGGAAAGTCCGTCTGCACCGGCGTGCTCCACGAGCGACCGCTGTCGGTCGAGAAGGCGCGGAACAGCGACTTGCTCCCGCCGTTGTCGCGGAAAAGCGCCATGAGGTTGCCGTCGGGCAGCGTCCACCAGATCGGTTCCTCGGCCTTCAACGCGATGTCACCGCCCGCCCCGCGCACGACGGGCACCGAGGTCCAGTTGTCGAGCGCCTTCACGCCGCCGATCAGGAACTCGACGCCGGTCTCCTTGTAATCGTGTTTGCGTCGGGTCATCGCCCACTCGCCGGTGGGCAGGCGCTGTGGCGGGAAGTTGTTGATCGCGTTCTTCTGCACGATGCCGCCGTCGACCCATTTCTCCTCACCCGAATTCCAGCGAAAGGCGCGGAGTTCGAGGCTCTCGCCAAAAAAGCCCGCGGCTTCGTCGAGCGAGACCAGCGCCAGCAACTGCCCCTCGCGCACCCAGAGGCCGCGCGAGATATAGCGGAGGCCTTCCTTCTTCCGCGTGTTGTAATGCGGTGAATCCGGGCCCGAACCCGGCGGGTAGCCGGTGAGGAGTTTCGGTTCGTCCCACTTCAGGCCGTCGACACTCGTCGAGTATTTCACGACCTGTCCCACCATATCCTCCACGCGCGGACCGTCGCTCCACATCGCCCAGAAACGGCCGTCGTGGTGGATGAGGTAATTGTGCTGATTCACGCCCTTCTTCGCCGAGACGTCGCAGATCACCACATGTTCGACGGGGACGCGCGGCAGGCGTTCGAAGTCGATCGTGGCCGGATCCGCCGGCACCCACGCGCCCGTGAGCATGACGCGCGAGCCGGGGTTCTTCGCCGGGTGCGGCGGCGCGACGTTGGCATTCGCATTGGCCGCGTGAGCGGAGGAGACGAAGCCGGCGGCGACGAACGCGGAGCAAAGGGCAAATCCAAGGAAGCGGGGTGATTTCATGGGACGAGGGCGAAGGTGGATCGGCTGCGGCCGGCGCGCACAGGCGAATAAACTAGCAAGAGGGGGAAAAAGGTAGCGCGGATGTGATGCTTGTTTTTGGACAGAATGGACGGAATGGGCAGAATCGCTGGGAGCTCGGATAACTCGCGGACTCGTGCGGTTGAGCGTTGAGGGCTGGGAGTTGAGAGAGAAATCAATCGATGTGGTGCTTGCCACTTTCCTGGATGCAGAACGCATCGGATCGATCTCTCAACTCTCAGCCCTCAACACTCAACTGTTCCGTTCCTCTCAGCGTCGCCCTCATTCTTTAAATTTGGGCCATTCTGTCCAAGCCTTCACCGGCTAGTCCTCATTCCGCTTGCGATATTCCCCGGGCGTGAAGCCAAAGCGCTGGCGGAAGCAACGGATGAAATACTGCACGTCGGTGAAGCCGCAGAGACAGGCGACATCCGTGACGTTGTAACGCAGGTCGCGGAGAAAGTGCAGGCTGCGCTCGAGCCGGATTTCGTTCACGTAGGTGCGGAAGTTCTGCTTCGTGTGCGCGTGGAAGAAGCGCGAGAAGTGGTTCGGGTGGCGGTTGAAAAACAGCGCGGTGCCTTTGCGGCTGAGTTCAGGATCGGACCAGTGCTCCGACAAATAGTCGCACACCGACTGCCACAGGACGGTATGCGTGCCGCGACCGTGCTCGGCGGAGCGTTCGACCAGCTGGGCTAACTCCGCGAGCAGGATCTCCATCAGCGCCGAAAACATCCGCTCGCCCAGGCGCGGCGACGGCGTCTCGCGCAACAATTGCAGCAGATGTTCACCCTTCGCCCCGAGCATTTCCTGCGTGCCCCATTGCGCGAGATAACGGCTGGCAATGGAACCGTCCTTTGCCATGCCGCGTCGCGCATGAATCGTCAGCCGCGTGGAGTCGGCGCGCAGCACGACCCCGAGCGATCGATACGGCGTACGCGGCACCGGACAGATCCACGTGTACGGGGCAAGGAAGAGCACCTGGCCGGCCGCGAGATCGAAGATCACCTCCTGATCGTTTTCGACGGTGAGAAATGTTCCCCGACCCTCGAGCCCAACGATGAGCCGCGGCACCTCCATGAAGTACGCCGGCTGTTCATGCGCCGGCCGCTTGCCCTCGAGCACGCGGCGAACCGGCAACGCCGTCGGCGCATCAAGCCACGCGGTCAGCGCAGTCAGAATTTTCCGGCGATCATCGACAGGGGGCATGCGTTACGCGGAGAGAGAAAGCGACGGGAGCGCGAGAGAAGGAGAGACAGAGAGACGGAGGGATAGGGAAAGAGATCGCGGTTGCAAACGCGATGGCTGGCAAACTCCCGCTGCGGCGGTGCGGATGATGGAGGAGGAGAAAACCTCCAAACCACCGGAGCGGTTGCCCACGGAACACACGGAATACACGGAACTCTGATTTTCCGTGTATTCCGTGTGTTCCGTGGGCAACCGCCTGGATCGGGGTCACGCCCGCAGCGGATGCGTCTCGTGCACTTGATCCGGTGGTGCATCGAGTCGGACCGATGCGGGCACCACGGTCTCGCCCAGGATTCGTTCGACGGAGCCGTGCCAGAATTTCAACGCGCCGCTGCGCTCCACGTACACGATGGCCAAGCCTGTGCGCGTGGCGATGCAGGCCGGCGTCACCTCATCGCTGCACGCGGGCAGCAAACCGATCGCATCCGACCAGGTCGCGCCCCGATCGGCCGACAGCGCCACGCTCAAACCAGCAGGCGTTGCGCGCAGCCGCACGTGGCGTCCGTCATCGACCAACACGGCGGAGACGGCCCCGAGCGGAGCGGTGCCACGGCCGCCGGAGCTCGTCGCGGCAGGCGCGCGGACGGACCACGTTTTCTCCCGTCGATCGGCGTGCCACTCACCCGCCCCGCCCGCGCCCGGGCCGTGCCACGTGACGACAAACCGGGCATCGCGTTCCTGCCGCACCTGCAGCGAGCCGTAGTCCGTGGGTGAGCCTCCGGTGCGAATCGTTTCGTGCGCGAACAGATCGCCGCGCAGATAGTCGCCATAGTCCGACAGGTTCAACGACTGCCCGCCGGCCTCGATTGCCGCCTGCAACGACGCGATGTCGACCCGGGTCAGGTCGCGGTCGTGCGCGAGACACTGGCGCGCAGCATGACCGGCGGCGAAACCCATCTGCGCCACGACCGCCATCACGCGAAACGCGCTCATCGCGGTCTGATCCCCGGACGCGCCGCGACCTGGCACGAGCAGGTTCTTTGCGCTCTTCGGAATCATCATGCGCAACGGCAGGTGGTGCGGATCGAGCATGTCGGTGATGCCCGTGCCGGCCCGCTGCATCCGGTCGGGCCAGTGAAAATCGATGTGATACGTGTTAACGGCGACAGCGTCGGGGAACGTCACCGCGCGCCGCGCCTCAACCTCTGTGAGCACGTGTTCGCCGATGATCCGCCGTTCCTCGCGCACGCCGATGCCGCGCGAAACCGACGCCAGCACGTGCGTATCCAGTTTCCGGCCACGATAGCCCACCACCTGCAGGTAATAGATCAGCGCGTGCATCTGCCGGCGGGCAAACACCTCGGCCGCGGAACGGCTCAGACCGTCGGCGGCGTCGAAGCCGACCACCTTCATCTTCACCTCGACCTTGCCGGAGGGAAACCGGTGCAGGCTCGTCATCGGAATCTCGTTGTCATGCGTCCAGCGCGGACAGCCGTCGGGCAGCACCGGCGTGACCGGCCGGCCCGTGTCCCACAACGTGAAGTACAGACTCATCGGCAGCTGCCGGTTCGCGCCCTCGTGCACCACCGGAAAACCCGTCAGCAGTGGCACGACACACGCGCCGGACGCATCGATGACGAAACGAGGCGTCACCGTCAGGAGTCCGCCGGCCGTCGAGAGCGTCAGTTCCCGCACCACGCCTTCGCTCGCCACCGCGGCAATCACGCGTGTGTGGAGCAGCACCTCGATGCCCTGCGCGAGCACCATTTCCTGCAGGAAGAAGGCGCACCACTCGAGATCGTAGGCCCGGCGGTCGTCGTTCGGGCGGTACGGCTCAATCAAGCCGTGCCGCGCGAGCCGCGCCACGAGTTCGGCAAACGGGGCGTTGACGCGCGCGGTGTCGCCGCAGAAGCCGGCCACGCCGCCCGCGGTGCCCTGGCCGCCGAGCACGTTGCTCGGTTCGACGATCAGCACGCGCGTACGCGGGCTCTTGGCGGCGAGCGCGGCCATCACGCCTGCCATGCCTCCGCCCACGACCACGAGATCGACGACGGAAGAAGAGATGAGCGCAGGGGTGGGCATGGACGGGAGTGACGGTGATACGCCGCGACGGGATTTTACCGGAGGGTAAAGACGCACTCAGAAAAGGAAAAATGTAGCACGTGCGACCACCTGCCGCGGCGCTTGACTCGCCCGGCACGCTCTGAAACATCGACCCTTCACTCTACCTACATCCATGGGCCAACAACTGAATAAGTACGAGAAACGCAAACGCCGGGCTGCCTACTTGAAGCGCAAGAAGGAACGCACGAAGGCGACCGCCAAGAAGAAGTAAGCGTTCGAGCCCATAGGGTTCACCTGCCTGCCGCGGCCCCGATCTGTCGGGGCCGTTTTTGCTTTTCGCCGGTATGACGGCAGCGTGTTCGTTTCCCTCCGCATGATCAAAGTCAGCCTCATTTCCCTCGGTTGCGCCAAGAATCTCGTCGATTCCGAGATCATGGTCGGTCACCTGCACCAAGCCGGCATGACGGTCATCCCGGAGGCGGAAAACGCGGACGTCGTCATCGTCAACACGTGTTCCTTCATCGACTCGTCCAAGGAGGAGTCGATCGGCCACATCCTCGAGGTGCACCAGCAGCGCGGCATGAAGAAGCGCCGCAAGCACCAGAAGCTGATCGTCGCCGGCTGCATGTCGCAGCGGTTCTCGAAGAATCTCGAGACTGAGCTGCACGATGAAGTCGACGCCTTCATCGGCCTCGATCAGGTCACGCAGGTCGGGCCGATCATCGAAAAAATCTACGCGCGCGATCGCGCCGCCGGCGAGGCGCCCGCTTCGTTCATCGAGGGGCGCTCGACCTACATTCCCGATTACGACACGCCGCGTTTCCGGCTCACGCCGCGGCATTTCGCGTACATCAAGATTGCCGAGGGCTGCAATCACCCGTGCACGTTCTGCATCATTCCGCAGATTCGCGGCCGGCACCGCAGCCGCACCGTCGAGAGCGTCGTCGCCGAGGCGCGCCAACTCGTGCGCGAGGGCGTTAAGGAGCTGAATCTGATTTCGCAGGACACCACATTCTTCGGCATGGACACGTGGGACGAGCGCCCGAATCCCCGCACGCCGGTAGACTCCTCCCGCGGCACTGCCCTCACCACGCTCCTCCGCGAACTGAACGCCATTGAAGGCGATTTCTGGATCCGCCTGCTCTACACGCATCCGGCGCACTGGAGCGACGAGCTGATTCGCACCATCGCGGAGTGCCCGAAGGTCGCCCGCTACATCGACATTCCGTTGCAGCATATCAGCGACCACATGCTCGGGCTGATGCAGCGTGAAACGTCGTCCGCCTACATCCGCGACCTGATCAAGCGAATCCGCGCCGGCATTCCGGGCATCGCGGTGCGCACGACGTTCATCGTCGGGTTTCCGGGCGAGACCGAGGCCGACGTCGATGAGCTCTGCGCGTTCATCCGCGAAACGAAATTCGAACGGCTCGGCGTGTTCCGCTATTCCCAGGAGGAAGGCACGCGCGCGGCCAAGATGGCCGGACAGCTGACGCCCAAGGTAAAGGAAGCGCGCTGGCATCGCGTGATGAAGCTGCAGCAGGAAGTCGCCGCGCAGGTCAGCGCGAGCCAGGTCGGCCGCACGCTCAAGGTCCTCGTCGAGGAGCCCGGCGTGGCCCGCGGCGCCGCCGACGCCCCGGATATCGACGGTCGCGTGTACGTGCCGATCACGATGCCCGTGGGGGAATTCGCGCCGGTGAAGATCACCGGCTACGAAGACTACGATTTGCTCGCCCTGCCCGTGGGGCAGGAACCGGCCACCCGCAAGGTGGCGCGGCAGGCGCAGTAGTCGGCGGGCGACTTGCGGGAATCGACCGATTTGGACCGCGACCGCCCCCGGTCGCATCGGCCGATTGCGACCGAGGGCGGTCGCGGTCCGGTCCGGGCTCCATCCGCCCGCCACTCCGTAGCGCCACTTAGCGCGATTTTTACCACGGTACGTAGTCAAGTAGTAGCACCGCCTTTTGCCCGTCCATTCCGGCTGTGCAGGCTCGGAGGGTCCAGCCACTCCGATGCCGTTCGTTCTCGACGTACTCACGTTCATTCTGCGCTTCCGCCTCGACGCCATCGCCGTCGCGACGGTGGTGTTGATCGCATGCGTCGCCTGCCGGCTCCATGTGCGCCGGCGCGGGGCGGCGCAGGAGCTTTCCGATCTGACGTGCATGACGGTCGCAGTGCTGGCGATCTCCGGCGCGCTGCTCGCCGAGTGGACGACGCTCGTGCTCGGCCAGCCCGGAGGAACGCCGCTGGCCACGATCATGCTGGCCCGCGGCGCGGTGCTGGGCGCGGCGCTGCTCCTGTGCGCGGTGATGCTGACGTCCGCCGCCCGACTCGCGCTGCTCCGCGCGGAACTTCGCGTCCACGCGGACGCCGGCCGGCAGTTGCAGCAGGCCAAGCTGCAGGCGGACGAGGCGAACCGCGCGAAAAGCGACTTCCTCGCCGTGATGAGCCACGAGATCCGGACGCCGTTGAATGCCGTCATGGGATTCGCCAATCTCCTCGCGGAGACGCGGCTCGATGAGGCCCAGCGCGGCTATGTTTCCACCATCACGACGGAAGGCGCGCGCCTCGGCGCGATCATCAACGACATTCTCGATCTCACCAAAATCGAGAAAGGCCGGCTGATCCTCGAACGCCTGCCCTTCGCGCCAGTGGAGACCGTGCAGGAAGTCCTGCGGCTGCTGAATCCGCGCGCAGCGGAAAAGAAAATCGAATTGCGCTTCGAGGCCCAGATTGCCGGTGCCCTGCTCGTGGGCGGCGATCCGCTGCGCTTCCGCCAGATTCTCGTGAACCTCGTCGACAACGCGATCAAGTTCACCACCCGCGGATCCGTCACCGTTTACATGGCGTGGAAAGCGCCCGAGTCCACCCACCAGCCCGGCCTGCTGTCGATTCGCGTCCGTGACACCGGCATCGGTATTCCGGCGGAGAAGGTGAAGGATCTCTTCCAGATGTTCATGCAGGCCGACACCTCGACCACGCGTCGCTATGGCGGCACCGGACTGGGCCTGGCGATCTGCCAGCGGCTCGTGATGCTGATGGGCGGCAAGATTGTGGTGGAGAGCAAGCCCGGCGAGGGATCAGAGTTTTCATTCAGCCTGCCGCTCACGACGTTTGCCATGCCGGTCGAACCGCCGCCGCCGGAACTGCCGGCGGCGGAAGTGCGGGCGCCGGCACCGCCCCGCATCCTCGTCGTCGACGATCTCGAGACGAACCAGTTCCTGATGCGGATTTTTCTGCAGCGAAACGGATTCGACCCGCACATCGCCGCAAGCGGCGAGGAAGCCGTCCGCCTGGCCGCCACCGAGCGCTTTGACGCCATTCTGATGGATCTGCAGATGCCGGGGATTGACGGCTACACCGCCACGCAGCGTATCCGGGCTGCGGAGACAGAGGAACGCAAGACGCCGATCATCGCGCTCACCGCCTCGATCGCGCGCGGGACCCGCGAAAAATGTCTCGCGGCCGGCATGGACGAGTATTTGGCCAAGCCGCTCGACCTACGCAAATTTCGCACGCTGCTGACGGCGCTCACCCGGTCGCCGTCGGACTCACGCCCGCTCCCGTCATGAAGGCCGCCGCGATCAGCCGCCGGTCTTGACCGGGGCCGCCTGCGCCGCCGCCGCCTGCACCGACATCTCCGCGATGTCCGCCGACGGCAGCACCACAAAGCCGGTCATCCGACCGTTGGCGAAATTCTGGACTGTGATGCCGAGCACCTTGCCGTCCATGTCGAAGACCGGTGAGCCCGGATCCTGGAAGGTCAGCAGGTAGAAACGGCGGGGCTTTTCGATGATGCCGACGATTTCGCCGATGCGGACCAACGGTGCCCGCTGCAGGACCTTGGGCGCGCGGGCGATGTAGAAATAGTCGTTGAGCACCTTGCCCTCGGCCGCGTCGCTGAGTTTCACATGCGCGTACTCGCGGCCCGGCTCCGCCGTCTCCGGCGCCATGAAGGCGAGATCGAGATCGACGTCCTTCAACACAAACCGCGCCGGCACTTCCTTGCCGTCCGCGAAACGGAGCTTCACTTCCTTGAACTCCGCGCCGACCAGTTCCGGCACGCGTCCGCCCGGCTGGGCCGCGCGCATGGCGTCGAACTGCACCTGCGGATCCACGCCGGCGAGCGTCGTGACCGTCAGCCCGCTCGGTGAAATCACCGTGCCGTTGATCTCGATCCGCTGCTCGCGCGGCGGTGCCTCCTGATTCCCCATCTTGAGCTTCACCGTGACGACGAGTTCAATCCCGACCACGGCGTCCGCGTAACGTTTCACCAGCGCCCGGCCCGCCGCGGCCTGGGCCTCCGGCGCGGCGTGCGCGGAAGTGAGGCCCGTCGCGGCGACAATCGCGGCAAGAGCAAGGAGTGAGCACGAGCGGTTCATTTGGTTTTCGCAGGTTTGAGGTTGATCTCGACAAACAAAGTCTGACCGCGGCGGCGCACGAGCAGCACCCACCACGCCTTGTCGCTCGCCGCGGCCGCTTCACGCGCCGCGGTCAACTCGTCGACCGTCGTCACGGCGGTGCCACCGGCCTGCTCGATCACATCGTCAGCGCGAAGTCCGCCGAGCGCCGCCCAACCGGCGGGCACCGCGCTCTCGACCATCACGCCCTTCGCGCCGGGCGGCAGCTGCAGCCGCACCCGATCGTCAAAGGCGATGTCGCGGGCGGTAAACTCGAGCTGCGGATCCCGCCGGCGTTTCAACTCCGCCGCCGGAATGGGCTGCTGCTCCAGCGTCACCGGCACCTCGATTTTCTGGCCGTCGCGCCAGATGGCGAACACCGCCGTGGCGCTGTTCTTGTACTGCCGGATCTGGCGGGCCAGCACATCGGTATCCTCGGGCCGGCGGGCCGGCACGTCCACGCCATCGATGGCGACGATTACATCACCCACTTTCAGGCCCGCCGCTTCAGCCTGCGTGCCAGGATAGATTCGGGTGAGACGCGCGCCGCCTTCGACCTTGAGGCCGAGTTTCGCGATCAACTTCGCGGTGAGCGGCTGTGACGCCGCACCGAGCCAGGCCTTGCGCGCCTGCGGCGTGACGTTGTCCTCGGGAAACTCACGCAGCTCGACGACGGAGTTCAACACGGCACCGCCGCGGCGGATGCTGGCGAGCACGGCGCGTTTGCCGTCGGTCACGCCCTTGAGCAGTTCCTTCGTGACATCGCGGAGCTCGGCCACCGTGGCGACGGGCTTGCCTTCGACGGCGATGATGACGTCTTCGCGCCGCAAATTCGGTTCAGCCTGCCCGGAAGGTCCGGCCGGCTGGATGTTCTCGAGCCAGACGCCGGTGAGATCGGGGAGACGTTCCTCGCGGGCGAGTTTCTGTGTCAGATCGCGGACGACCGCGCCCCAACTGCGCAATTCGACGTCGTCGGACTGGGCCGGCTCGCGCGGCGCGAGCGCGATGCGCGCCGTCTGTTTCACCCCGGAGCGCACGTACTCGACCGCAAATTCGCTGGCCGGCAGCCGCGCAGCTTCGAGGCGGTTGAAATGCGCGACCGCCCGCTCCTCCCCGCCTTCGATCGCCTGGCCGTCGCCCGCGAGAATGAGATCACCCGGCTTCATGCCGGCCTTGGCCGCCGGAGAGTCCACCGCGACATCGCTGACCACCACACCCGCGCCCGCGCCGTCGGCTTCGAGCCGCGGCTGCACGGAAAGACCCGACCAGCCGCGAATCACGCGGCCGTGTTTGACGATGCTGTCCGCCACGACGCGCGCCACGTTCGAGGGAATCGCGCCGCCGAGATTGAAGACGCCAATTTCGTTGATGCCGACAATCTCACCGCGTTCGTTCACCAGCGGTCCGCCGCTGTTGCCGCCGAAAATCTGGGCATCATGCAGAATCCAGCGGACAAGCGTGCCGACATTTTCTCCCCGCAGGAAAAAGCGTCCCGCCGTCTGCTCCGGCAGCACCATCGAGGGATTGGCCACCACCCCGCGCGTCACCGACTGGGCGAGAAAGCCGGGACTGCCCAGTGCGAACACCACGTCGCCCGCGCGCAGACGATCGGAGTCGGCAAACGAGGTCACCACCAGCGGCACCGCACCCGGGGGGCGTTGCGACAGATCCAATTTCAACACCGCGAGGTCGGTGAGCGCATCCTGGCCGAGACTCTTCGCATCCACGTGCGAACCATCGAACAGGTAGCACCGAAAATAATCCCCGTCCTCCGTCACATGGCAGTTGGTGACCACATGACCTTCGGCCGAAATGATCACGCCGCTGCCCGCAGTCCACTGCTTCGTCAGACGTCCATCACTCGGCCGCAGGCGGATGACCTCAATGCGTACGATCGAGGGAAACACGCGCGCGAGCATGGGATCCTCGGCCGGAGTGGACGCCGCCGCGGCCGCAACTGCCGGCTGGGCCCCGGCTCCGGATCCAAGGGCGAAGGCGGCGATCGCCAGCCAGGCCAACCGGCGCGTCAACAACGTCACTCTTCGTGGGGACAGGAAGTGCATAGGTGGAAACTCGGGGTCCTGCGACAGAGGCCATACCCCTCGCTGACGCAAGCGGCAAAGCGCGATGACGCGGCAGAGCGTCACTGCACGGCGGCGACGTATTTCCCGATGATGCCGTCGAAGCTGCCGTTGGTGAAGAAGGCCACGACCCGTGGCTTGCCGCCCTGACTGCCGGCCGTCTGGGCGACGAGCCGATCGAGGAGTGCGGCGTTGGTCGGAGCGGCGTGGGCCGTGACGCCCTGGGTTTCCAGCTGCTGCACGACGGCGTCAGGATCGAAACGCTCTTCCGCGGTGAGTTTCTCCGGGCGATTCACCGGGCCGAGGTAAACCTCATCGGCCAGCGCGAGTGCGCGAAGAAATCCCGCCTGCATGGCTTTGGTCCGGGCGGTGTTGCTGCGCGGCTCGAACACCGCCGTGAGCACCGTGCCGGGAAAGCGGGCGCGAAACGACAGCAGCGTTTCAGCCAGGGCCGTGGGATGATGGCCGAAGTCCTCGATGACCGTGAAGCGATCGTTGCGCAGCAGGATCTCCTGGCGCCGCTTGACGCCGCGAAACTGCGTCAGCGGCGCGAGACTGAGCCCCGTGGGATTCGCGGGATTGATCGCCAGTCCGGCGGCGGTCGCGGCCATGGCGGCGTTGCGTGCATTATAGATCCCGGAGAGCGACCAGTGCACGCGGCCCCACGGCTGGCCGCGCCAGCGCAGTTCGAATTCGGTGCCGGCGGGCGTCTCGGTGAAGCCGGCGATCTGCACGTCGTTGCCAACGTCGAGCCCGACGCGCACGACCCGCGTCCACGCCATCGCCCCGAGGGCGCGGAGATTCACGTCGTCACCGTTCATCACGACAAAGCCATTCCGCGGCACGATGCGCACCAAGTGCGTGAACGTCCGCTGCACGTCCGCGAGGTCACGAAAAATATCCGCGTGATCGAACTCGAGATTGTTCAGCACCGCGATGTGCGGTGCGTAGTGGATGAACTTGCTGCGCTTGTCGAAGAAGGCGCTGTCGTATTCGTCGCCCTCGATCACAAACGGATCGCCGGGCGCGCCCAGGTGCGACCCGACGGGCGGATCCTGCGGCACGCCGCCGATGAGAAAGCCCGGATCGCGGCCCGCCGCGCGCAGCAGAAACGCCGTGAGCGCCGTCGTGGTCGTCTTGCCATGCGTGCCGGCGATCACGAGGTTGCGGCGCCGCTGCAGCACGAGGTCGTGCAGCATCGCGGGCAGCGACGTGAACGCGAACGCGCGCGTGTCGAGCAGCCATTCCACCTCGGGATTGCCGCGGGACATCGCGTTGCCGATCACCACGAGGTCCGGCGCGAGCCGCTCCAGGCGCGCGGGATCGTAGCCTTCGTGGAGCGTGATGCCGGCGGCGGCGAGGACGGTGCTCATGGGCGGATAGACGTTGCTGTCCGCGCCCGACACCTGGTGACCCGCCGCGCGCGCGAGCAGCGCCGCGTTCCCCATCGCCGTGCCGCAAATGCCCATGAAGTAGAGGACCATCGTGCCATTACTGTTTCGAAGGCCCGTCCGACGGGCAAGCCCGGCTCGTGTCACCGACCGCCGCGACGGACCAGGCGGAGTAATTTAGTTGGCCCTCCCGCGCGAGCGGTCATCCTGCACCCGTCCCCTTCATCAACCCCTGGCGCATGTCGAATCGTTCGAACATTTTTCTGTTTCTCGTCCTTGCAGGAATCGCCGTCGCGGGCTCCACGGGCCTCGCTTGGAGCGCGCAGCTCGGGGGAGACCCGCAGCCCGCGTTCTTGAAACCAGTCCTGCTGGCCGGCGGTGGCATCGCGCTGGTGGCTTTGGCGCTGGCCGGATTTTTCCTGCGCCGGGAACACCGCGGCGACATCGCAAGCGCCACCCCAGGCTCCGCGGCCGCACTGAAGACCAGCGATCAAGAAATCCGCGACCGCGCTGAGCTGCTCTCCTCGATCAACTCCAACCTGTCCGGCACCTGCGTCTATCGCATGGTCTATCATGTCGACGGTCGGATGGAGTGCCCGTACATCAGCCCGAACATCGAGGAGCTGATCGGCATTCCGGCCGACGCCTTCCGCGCCAATCCGCCGCAGATCTTCGATTTCATCCACCCGGCTGATCTGCCCGGTTTCCAGCAGACGATTCGCGACGCGCTGGCCAGCGGGAAGATTGCGTCGATGACGACCCGCATCCGGAACGCCCACGGTGGCTACATCTGGACGCATTTCAGCTCCCGCCTGCTGGAGCGTCGCCCCGACGGAGCCCAAGTCCGCGACGGCATCGCGGTGGATGTCACTCACCTGAAGGCAGTGGAAGCCGAACTCCGGACGGTGCGGCAACGACTGGAACTTGCGTTGCGCGCCTCCAACGCGTGCACTTGGGATGCGGAAATCGCCGCGAACCGCGTCACCCTCGATCCGATGTGGCAGGAAATGCGCGGCTTCCTCCCCCGTCCCACCGTCACCACCTGGCGACGGCTGATATCGTCTGCGAATCCCGAGGATCGAGCCGACATCTCCCGCGAAGTCCGGCGCGCCGTCTACGGCGAAACCGACGAGTATCGCGTCGTGCAGCGCATGGCGACCGCGAGCGGCGGCTGGAACTGGATCATGAGTCACGGCCGGGTCACTGAGCGCGACCCCGCGGGCCGCGCGTTGCGGATGATTGGGACCAATACCGACATCACCGCCCGCAAGGCCGCGGAGGATGACGTGCGCCGGCTCAACGCCACGCTCGAACGCCTCGTCATCGATCGCACGGCGGCGCTCGCCGCGAGCACCGTGCAACTGGCCAAGTCCGAGCACCTTTTCCGCAATCTCGTCGAGAACATCGACCAGTGTTACTTCGTCACGAACCGGCAGCATCAATTCACCTACTGCAATCCCGCCGTGGCGGCGATGATCGGCGTCCCCGAGCGCGAGCTCATCGGCACGTCTCTCCTGCGGATCATCACCGATGAGGACCGGCCGCGGGTGATGACCGAATGCGAAAACCTCATCCGCGACGGCGTGGCGGCGGCGACGCTGGAGTTCCGCATCAAGGCGCGGGAAGGCCGGGTGCTCTGGGTCGAACTCGCGAAGAATCTGGTGCGCAACAGCAGCGGCGAGGTGACGGAGTTCCGTCACGTGATGCGTGACGTCTCCGCCCGCAAGGCCGCGGAGACGTTGCTGCGCCAGAGCGAAGGCCGCCTGGCCCACGCGCTCGACGCCACCCGCGACGGGGTCTGGGACTGGAACATGAAGACGGGACATGTCTACTTCAGCCCGCAGTGGGAACGCCTGCTCGGCTACGCACCCGGCGAGGTCCCGCAAACGGTCGAGTTTTTCTATACCGTGCTGCATCCCGACGACGTGCCCCGCGTCAAACACGTCCTCGCGGAACATTTTGCGGGCCGCATCCTGATCAAGCAGCATGAAGTCCGCCTCCGGTTGAAGACGGGCGAGTACCGGTGGTTCTACGATCGCGGCAAGGTCGTCGAACGGGACGAGGCCAACGAGCCTGCCCGGATGGTCGGCACGATTACCGACATCACCGAAAAGAGAAAAGCCGATCTGCGCGTCACCACCTATGCGCGGCTGGCCCACGAGTTGAGCAACTCCAACTCAATCGAGAGTGCCGGACGCAAGATCACCCAGGCGGCCGACGAACTGATCGGCTGGGATTCGGCCGAACTGGTGATCCTGGACGAGAAAACGCACACCTGCCGGCCGGTCGTGAACATCGACCTCGTCGACGGGGTGAAGCGCGAGGTCCCGTCCGCCCGTGACGGGCTGGAGCCGTCGCCGCGCATGCGGAAGACAATCGTGGAAGGCGCGGAACTGATCCTCCGCCGCCATCCCGCCGACCGCGTCGAGGGCATGGCGCTCTTCAATACCACGACCCGGCGCTCCGCGTCGCTGATGTTCGTCCCCATCCGCGACGGCCACACGACGGTCGGCACGCTGGCGATCCACTCTTACCAGGCCGACGCGTACCAACCGGCCGACTTGGAAACGCTGCAGTCGCTCGCGGATTATTGCGGCGGCGCGCTGTCGCGCATCTTCAGCCGCGAAGCCCTGGACGCGAGCGAATCACGCCTGCGCGAGGCCCAGGCGATCTCGCACATCGGCAATTTCAACTGGGATGCGCGCACCGACGTGGTCAGGTGGTCCGACGAGCTGTACCGGATCTACGGCCGCCCGCTGACCGGCTTCGATCCCTCGGTCGGGGAGTATATCGACGCTGTGCATCCGGATGATCGGGCGCGGGTCATCGCGACGCTGGAAGACGCCAAGACCCGGCTCGCGGACTACGACCACGATTACCGGATTGTGCTGCCCGACGGCCAGGTCCGCTGGGTCTATGCGCGCGGCCATCCCGTCGTCGGGGAAGGCGGCAGGCTGATCGGTCTTGAAGGCACCTGTCAGGACATCACCGAACGCAAACGGGCCGAGGAGTTGCTCCGCCTCAGCGAAGAGCAGCAGGAACTCGCGCTCGCGGGCGCGGGCCTCGGCCTCTGGGACTGGGATGTGCAGAGCGGCAAGGCGGTCTTCGACGCCCGCTGGTGCGGGATGATTGGATACGCCATCGACGAACTGCGGCCCGACGCCAGCACCTGGTACTCGCTGATGCATCCGGAGGATCTGCCGGGTGTGCGGGCCGTGCTTGAACCGCATTTGCGGGGCGAAACCGTGAACTACGAAACCGAGTTCCGCCTGCGCCACAAGAACGGCCACTGGCTCTGGATTCTGGCGCGGGGCAAGGTGGTGGAGCGCGATGCCAGCGGCACGGCCCGGCGCATGGCGGGCACGCACATGGACCTGACCGAGCGCAAGGAATCCCAGGAGGCGCTGCAGTCCCTGCTGAAGGAGAAGGAGGCGTTGCTGAAGGAGGTGCACCACCGCGTGAAGAACAACCTGCAGGTCATCACGAGCCTGCTGCGGCTCGAGGCCGCGCGTGGGGCCCAATCGGATACAAAGGCCACGCTCATGGCCATGCAGGGGCGCATCCGCTCCATGGCGCTGCTGCATGAGTCGCTCTACCGCTCCGGCATGTTCGCGGCGGTGGATCTGGGCGCCTACCTGCGGCAGATCGCGACCCAGTCGTTCCGCTCGCTGGTGCCCACGCCCTCCCCCATCCGGCTCGAGCTGGATCTCGTGGCCGTGCACGTCGGCATGGACCACGCCATCCCCTGCGGGCTGCTGGTCAACGAACTCATCGCCAACTGCCTCAAGCACGGTTTCCCCGATCAGCGGGCGGGCGAAGTGCGCGTCGAGCTGCACCGGTGCGAGGGCGACGGCATGCTGCGCCTGCGCGTGAGCGACACCGGCGCCGGCCTGCCCGCGGATTTCGCCGAGCGGCGCGGCGATTCGCTCGGACTGCAGCTCGTCTCCGATCTGGCCCTGCAGCTCCAGGGCACGCTCGAGATTGGAGCCGGACCGGTCGCGACGTTCACCATCACCTTCTCGCCGGACTCCCTGTGAAACGACATCATCCCGCCCCGCCGCCCGCGCCCCGGCCCGAAGACGCCGGGAAGTACCGGATTCTGGTGGTGGAAGACGAGGCCGTCGTGGCCCGCGACGTGCAGATGCAGCTCAGCGAAATGGGCTACCTGCCCGTCGGCCACGCGACGCGTGGCGAGCAGGCGGTCACGCTGGCCGGCGAAACCCGGCCGGATCTCGTGTTGATGGACATCCAGCTGGCGGGCGGCATGGACGGCATCGCGACGGCCCAGGCGATTCGCACGCGCCACGGCATCCCCATCATCTTCCTGACGGCCTACGCCGACGACAGCATGCTGGCCCGGGCCAAGCTGACCGATCCCTGCGGCTACCTGCTGAAGCCGTTTTCCGAGCGGGATCTTCGCACCGCGCTCGAGATGGCGCTGTACAAGCAAAAGACGGACGCCCAGCTCCGCGCCAGCGAGGAGCTCTACCGCAATCTCACCGCGCAGCTGCAGGTTGGAGTCGTGATCCACGCTCCGGATACGTCCATCATCCTGAGCAATCCGAAAGCCGCCGAGTTGCTCGGCATGTCGGACGACCAGCTCCGTGGTCGCTCCTCCATCGATCCCGCCTGGAATGTCGTGCGCACCGACGGCACTCCATTTCCCGGCACCGAGCACCCGGTGGCGGTTGCGATCGCGACGCGCCGGCCGGTCCGCGATGTCGAGATGGGCGTGTTTCGCCCACCGACGCAGGATCGCGTCTGGCTCCTCGTGAACGCGGATCCGCAATTCAATCCGGACGGCAGCATCCGCCAGGTGATCGTGAGCTTCGCCGACATCACCGCGCGCAAACAGGCGGAGGGGCAGCTCCGGGTGAACGACGTCGTGCTCAGGGCCGTCTCGCAGGGCGTATTCATCACCAGCCCGGATCGGCAGATTGTATCGGTCAACGATGCATTCGTGGCCATCACCGGCTACGCGAAGACGGAGATCGCGGGAAAGGACTGCCACTTCCTGCAGGGGCCGCTGACCGATCCGCGCACGGTGTCGGCCATCAACCTCGCGCTCCGGCACGCGGTGGAGTTTTCCGGCGAGATCTACAACTACCGCAAGGACGGCACCGCCTTCTGGAATGAATTCACCTTTTCGCCGGTGCGCGATGAACACGGCCAGCTGACGCATTACATCGGCGTCACGCGCGACATCACCGAGCGCAAGCGGGCGGAGGACATCCTGCGCGCGTCGCGCGAACAGCTGCGCGCCTTCGCCCAGCGGCTCCAGGTCATTCGCGAGGAGGAGCGGACCCGGATCGCCCGCGAAATCCACGACGTCCTGGCCCAGGAGTTGACGCGCCTGAAACTGGATCTCGCCTGGCTCGGCCGCCGCATCGCGCATCCGGTGGACGAAGGGACGCGGACGGAACTGGCGCAGAAGCTTTCGTCCATGATCGAACTCGCCGATGTCACCCTCGAGTCCGTGCAAACGCTGGCCACGGATCTCCGGCCGGTGGTGCTCGACAGTCTCGGGCTCGGACCGGCCCTCGAATGGCTGGCGGAGGATTTTCAGCGCCGAACCGGCATCCCGTGCACCGCGGGCGTGGCCGCCGCCCTGCCCCCGGTCGAACGCGCCCAGGCCACTGCGCTCTTTCGCATCGTGCAGGAGAGCCTGACGAACGTCATCCGTCACGCGGCGGCAAAGCGCGTTGAGGTCACGCTCGCTTCCGAGCACGGGCGCTTGCGGCTGGAAGTGCGCGACGACGGCCGTGGCATCACGCCGGAGGAACTCGAAAATCCGAAATCGATCGGCCTGCTCGGCATGCGGGAGCGCGCGGCCCTGCTCGGCGGTGAGACGGAGATTGCACCCGCGCCCGGCGGCGGAACAGTGGTGCGCGTCACCACACCGCTCGCCGCCCCCGCGGCGGCCCCGCTTCCATGAAAATCCTCATCGTCGACGACCACACCCTCGTGCGCCAGGGCCTCAAGCAGTTGCTGATCGACGAACTCGAACGGGCCGAGATCGCCGAGGCGGCGAACGCCTCCGAGGCCATCGATTTGGTCAGCCGCAAGAAATGGGACATCATGGTCCTCGACATCAACATGCCCGGCCGGAGCGGGTTCGAGGTCCTGCAGGAAGTAAAGCAGCGCCAGCCCAGGCTGCCCGCGCTCGTGCTGACGGCGTATCCGGAAGATCAGCTCGCCGTCCGCGCCCTCGAGGCGGGCGCCGCGGGATTCGTCACCAAGCAGTCCGCCAACGAGGAACTCGTGCTGGCACTGAAGAAGGTTCTCGCCGGCGGCAGCTACATCAGCGCCACCCTGGCGGAAAAAATCGCCGGACGCATGCGGCAGGGCCTGGAAGCCGCGCCGCTCGAAAGTCTTTCCCCCCGTGAATTCGAAGTGATGACGAAGCTCGCGACCGGCCGTTCGCTGAAGGAAATCGCCGAGGAACTTTCCCTGAGCGTGAAGACCGTCAGCACCTTTCGCTCCCGGGTGCTCGAAAAGCTGGGCCTGCAAAACAACGTCGAGCTCGCCCACTACGCCGCCGAACGAGGCCTGATCGGCCGCCTGCCCGCCTGACGGCGGCGGCTTCAGCCCGAGCGCCGGGCGCCGCGTAGTCTTTTGCCTACGCAGCGGAAGGTCGACAACTGAGGCGAGGTTCCGCCTAACACCGATTGGCGGCGCGACCTCGCGCGCCGATAGGAAACGACGCCCGTGTGAATCCGTCTGCGGGCCAACGTTCCACCATCGCATGATAAGTCCCACCCGGTTGTCAGCTGAGGCCCTGGTCCAGGGCGCGCGCACGCTGCAGGCCCCGTCGGCCACGGTCGTGCGGCTGTTGACGCTCCTGGATCAGCCGGAAGCGGACTACGACGAGGTCATCGCGGTCGTCTCGCGGGATGTCGTGTTGAGCGCCAAGCTCCTCGCCGTCTGCAACTCCGCGATGTACGGTCTCGCGCGGCCCGTCGCCTCCCTCGACCACGGCGTGCTCTATCTCGGCTTCGGTGAAATCCACCGGCTGGTCATGGCCTTGAGTTTCGGTGGCTCGATTGGGGTGGAGCTCCCCGGCTACGACATGGCGGCCGGGACCCTCTGGCAGCATGCAATCGTCACCGCGTTGCTGACGCCCCGGGTGGCGGCGGTGGCGACCAGCACGGGGGCCGACACCTCGATCGCCTACACCGCGGGTCTGCTCCATGACATCGGCAAACTCGTGATCGGCCAGGCGATCAGCGCCGACGCGCGCCATGCCCTTCACGAACGGGTGCGGTTGGGCGGACTCACGCTGATCGATGCGGAGAAGGAGGTCATCGGCTGCGACCACGCGGAGGTGGGCGCGACCCTGCTGCGCAAATGGCGTCTCCCGGAGATCATCGTCGAGGCGGTCGCCGCCCATCATCGTTTGCCCGCAACCGGAGGTGCCAGTCTGGCCGCCGTGGTGCATGTCGCCGACGCCCTCGCCCACCAATCCGGCGCGTCGCCCGGTTGGGAAAGTTTTGCCGTCATGCATGACGCGAGCGCAGTCACCACGCTGGGCCTCTCGGACGCCACGCTCGAACGCCTTGCCCTCACCGCCCTCGAATGTCGCGACGAGGTCGCGCGCCAGCAATCGGCCAGCGGCGTTCGTCCGCGATCGCCAGCGCCCGCGACCGCGGTCGTGGCAGGCGCTGCATTCTAAGTCTCACCGTCACCATGAATTCGCCGCACTTTCCCTCCTTTGCGCCCGCCGAACTCGTGCCCGGCGCGGTTGCGATTCGCCGCAACGATGACGCCCCACGCCTGCAACCGGAAGCGTCGTCCGTCGCTGGAGCCGCCGGCGTGACGAGTAAAACCGCCTGCCATGGCGTGGTCCTCACCGGTCCCGACCGGATCGTTCGCACCATCAACGCGGCGTTCACGGCAATCACGGGTTACACCAAGGCGGACATGGTCGGGCAGACCTGCAGGATCCTCCAGGGACCGCTCACGGACCCGCGGACGCTGGGAGCCATCCAGCGCGCGTTGACCGACGGCACGGAGTTCACCGACCGCATCCAGAATTACCGCAAGGACGGCTCGACGTTCTGGAATCACCTTTCGATCTCGCCGGTGCGCAACACCGCCGGACTGGTCACGTACTACATCGGAATCGTGCGTGATCTCGACGCCCCCAACGGTACCGCGGCCGTCCCGTACGCCGAAAGCAGCGACGCCGGTGCGTCCACTCCGATCAATTCCGAGCGCCAGCTGCAGGGACTGTCCGCACACACCGCGCACCTGCCGTCGGCCAGCTGGCCGGGCACGTGGATCGCCGGCGCCGCGCACACGTGGGCCGGAGCGTTCGGTCTCAACGTCGGTCGTATTGCCGCGTAGCCAGCACCTTTCAGCTGCCCGCGCACGACGCGTCCGTTCGCGTCAGTTGCGGGCGCCGTTCTCTCTGTTTCCTGCGCAGTCCGCGGGCGAAACCCGCCGGACGCGGACCATGGCAGCCCAGTGTTGATCGCAAGGGGAACCGGGCGGTTCCAGGCGCTGCAACAATCTGATGTCGCCGGCCGCCGGACGGCACGCAGCTCCACGATCAGTTACTTTGCGACCGCACGAAAGGGAGGTTGCGTCCCTGCAACGCGGGCCTTTCGACTGGTCGCTCGCAGTATTTCGCTTTGCCGCGTTTCCCTACCGCTTCGCGCACGTCTCAACCCCTTCCATGTCTTCCTCAGCGACGCCGTCCCGCCGGCCCCGGCCTCTCCTTCGCACGATCATCGTGCTCATCATTCTCGGAGGTGTGGGTTGGGGAGGGACCATTGTCTGGCGTAAGATCAGTCCCGGCCTGCTCGGGAACAAGCGCCAGGAAGTCATTCCCGTTTCCAAGGTCCGGACGGCGACCATCTCCGAGGAAATCGTCGCCGTCGGCCGGCTGCGGGCGGTTTTTTCCACGGAACTCCGCTCGGAAATCAACGGCAAGATCGTCAAGATTCTAGCGGTCGACGGGCAGAAGCTCGACAAGGAGCAGGAAATCCTCCGGCTCGATCAGCAGGATCTCCTGACGCAAATCCAGGAAATCGAACGCAGCATCGAAGCCGCCAAGCTCCGGACCGAACGCGCCCGCCGCGATCATGCCCGTCTTATCGATCTGCAGGGGAAGGGCGTGGTCACGAAGAAGGACTTCGAGGATTCCCGCATCACGCTTTCGCTTTCGGAGAACGACGCCGCCATCGCCGAGGCGCGCGCCGCGAACCTCCGCGACAAGCTGGCCAAAACCGTCATCCGGGCGCCCCACTCCGGTACGTTGCTCCTGCGGGACTTGACCGAAGGCCAGGTCATCACCGGCGCGGCCGCCCAGAATGGCGGGTCGCTGCTGGGCGAAGTGGCCGATCTTTCCCTGCTGATGGTGCGCACCAACATCAACGAAATCGACGTCGCGCGCCTGAAGGTCGGCGACGTCGCCCGGGTCCGCGTCGATTCGATGCGCAGCGTCCAGATGACCGGCACCATCAAACGCATCGCGACCAGCGCGCTCGAGAGCAGCGTGGATCGCACCCGCGTGTTTCCCGTCGATGTCATTCTGGATGAGGCCGACGAACGCCTGCGGCCCGGCATGTCGGCCACCGTGATGTTCACGCTGGCGCGAGCCGACGACGTGCTCGCGGTACCGTTAAACGCCGTGTTTTCCACCGCGGAAGGCGCGCGTTATGTGTTCATGCGCAAGGAGGAGACGTTTGTCGCCCACGAGGTCGACATCGGAATCGCCGACACGCGCTACGTCCAAATCAACTCCGGCCTGCAGCTGGGTGACGAGGTTGCCCGCACCCGGCCGCTCGAATTTGAAGGCGAACTCCCTGTGCCGCCCGTCGCGCCGCCACCGAAGCAGAAATCCAGCAAGTCGCCGGCCAGCGATCCGTTCGGTCCGGTGAAGCCGCGCTCAAGCGGCAAACCCAGCCGTTCGTAACGCCCGCTCCCATGCGTCTCCTGTTCATGGGTGTGGCCAGCGGCTGGCGGGAAGTCCTCGCCCACAAGCTGCGATCCTTCCTGACGCTGTTCGGCATCGTGCTCGGCGCCGCCGCGCTTGTCGGCATGCTTGGCGTGGTCAAGGGCCTGCTGCGCGGATTCGAGACCATGATTTACGAGACCGGCGGCATCGAGCGCATCAGCGTGCAATCGCGCCCGGCCCCCGAATACCAGCGCGAGAAGGCGCCGCTCTCGCCCGGCCGCACGTTGAATGACGTGCAGGCCATCCTCACCGCGGTGCCCCTCGCCCGGCGCGTCACAGCCGAAGTGCTGATCCCCGGCGGCGCGCGCATTTACTTCCAGGGCCGCGCGACCGGCCAGACCGTGCGCGGCGTGCTGCCGGCAACCTTCATCATGGATCGCTTCGACATCGCCGACGGCCGGCTGCTCGGCGACCTCGATCTGGAACTGCAGATGCAGACGGTCGTGATCGGTGCCACCATCGCCGAGATCCTGTTTCCCCGCGGCATCGATCCGCTCAACCGCGTCATCACCCTCAACGGCCAGCCCTTCACGGTCGTCGGCGTATTGAAGGATTATCGCCTCGCCTCCGGCAGCGCCGGCGGCGGCAGCGGGCGCGTCAGCCAGAAGAATTACGCTGTCTTCATCCCGCTCACCACCGCGCAGACGCTTTTCCGCATCGACGAAAATGTCGACGTGCTGAACGTCCAGCTCGCCGACGTCGCCGACATGCCCCACGCGCAGGAACAAATCCTGAACGTCCTCACGCACACGCATCGGGGCATCCAGGATGTCCGCCTGGAAACGCGCGAGGACCTGCTGCAGAGTTTCGAAAAGACCCGCAACAGCTACTACGTTTCGCTCGGCAGCGTGGCCGTCATCGGTCTCATCGTCGGTGGCATTGGCATCATGAACGTCATGCTCGCCTCCATCAGCGAACGGGTCCGTGAAATCGGTGTGCGCCGCGCGCTGGGCGCGAAGCGCATCGACGTCCTTGTGCAAATCCTCGCCGAGTCCCTCACCCTTGCGCTCGCCGGCGGTTTGATCGGCATGGTCGCCAGCGTGATCCTGATCAAGGTCATGCAGCACTTTGTCGTGGAAGCCAACCGGCCGGAGCTGTCGCTTATCGCGCTCGTCATCGGCATCGCCTCCAGCGCCACGGTCGGCGTGCTCGCCGGTCTTTATCCCGCCATCCGCGCGTCCCGCCTCAGCCCGGTCGAGGCGTTGCGGACGGATTGATGGAGCGAGTTGAGGGTTGAGAGTTGAGAGAGAAAATCGATCGGAAGGCGCGTCATTACGGAGATCGAGCGGGATGAAGCGGTTTTGGACTCTAAACCCTCAACTCTCAGCTCTCAACTCCCCCACTCCCCTCACATCAGGCTGACGGGATCCACGTCGATCACCTGCGTGATGTCATCGGACCAGGCGAAGCCTTCGCGCAGGCGGGCGAGTTCGGGCACGACCTTGGTCACGGCGTTGGTGAAGTACCAGAGCTGCCAACGATACTGATCCTTGATCTTCTCGATCGGCGAGGCGGACGGACCGCGCAGTTCGACCCGATCCCCGAGCGTTTTCTCCACGAGCTTCGCCCACTGCTCGGCGAAGAATTTCAGCTTCTCCGGATTTGGCCCGCGGAAGAGATGATGAATCAGATGCCGGTACGGCGGGTAGTTGAAGTCGCGGCGGATCTTGAGTTCGGAGGCGGCAAAGCCGGCGAAATCCGCCTGGCGGGAAAACTGGATTGCCTCCGCCTGCGGCGTGAATGTCTGCACGATGACCTCGCCCGCGCGATCGCCGCGGCCGGCGCGGCCCGCCACCTGCACGAGCAACTGGAACGTCCGCTCGTTGGCGCGAAAATCCGGGATGTGCATCGACATGTCGGCGTCGATCAAACCCACAAGCGTCACGTTGGGGAAATCGAGCCCCTTGCCGATCATCTGCGTGCCGATGAGCACATCGATCTTGCCGGCGCGAAACGACGCGAGCACTTCGCGAAACCGGTTCTTCTTCGACATCGTGTCCGTATCCATCCGCTCGATGCGCGCCCGCGGCACCATCCGGCGCACGGTCTCCTCCACCCGCTGCGTGCCAAGGCCGCGCCAGCGGATCTCGGGCGCGCCGCACTTGGGGCAGCGCGCCGGGGCGTCGCGCTGATCACCGCACAGGTGGCAGCGCAGCATCTCGTCGGCCCGGTGATACGTCATCGTGATGCTGCAATGCCGGCACTCCTCCACGTGCCCGCACTTCGTGCACAGCATCGACGACGAGTAGCCACGACGGTTGATGAACAGAATCGTCTGCTCCCGCCGCTCGAGCCGATCGTGCATCGCGCGGACCAGCTTACCCGAGAGCGACGGCAGCGTCCGCTGCTTCATCGCCTCGATGCGCATGTCGACCACGTCGATGAACGGCAGCTTCCGATCGTCGACGCGCTGCGTGAGCTGCAGCAGCCGGTACTTGCCGGACTCGACATTGGTGAAGCTCTCCAGCGACGGCGTCGCGGACCCGAGCAAACACACCGCGCCGGCGAGCTTGGCCCGCATCACCGCGACATCCCGGCCGTGGTAGCGCGGCGTCTCGTCCTGTTTGTACGCGGGTTCGTGTTCCTCATCGACCACGATGAGGCGGAGATTCTGCACCGGCGCGAAAATCGCCGACCGCGCGCCGACCACGACGCGTGCCTCGCCGGTCGCGAGGGCGAGCCAGCCGTCGAGGCGCTCGCCTTCGCTCAGGTGGCTGTGCCAGACGACGCAGCGCTGGCCCTGCGCGATCGCCTCGAGCCGCGAGCGCAGCCGCGCCACGGTCTGGGGCGTCAACGCCACCTCCGGCACGAGAAACACCACGCCGCCACCCGCCTTGAGCGCGGTGTCGATGGCGCGCAGGTAAACCTCGGTCTTGCCCGAGCCGGTCACGCCGTGGAGCAGCGATACGCTGAAGGCGTTGTCGGCAATGCTCGTCGCGAGCGCGGAGACCGCGGTCTGCTGCTCCGCGTTGAGCGCGTGCGGCATGGCGGCGACGAGTTCGCCCGCGGAGTGATCGTCGTCGTACGCAATGCGCTCAATCCGACGCGACTCCTCGCGCAGCACGCCGCGCTTGGCCAGGGCGCTCACGACCGCGGCGGTCAGGCCGAGGCGCGCAATCACGACGGCCTTGGGTTGCGGGCGGAATTGCTGCTCGAGAAACCGGTAGAGTTTCGCCTGCTGCGGCGCGCGTTTGTCCAGCGTCGCGAGATCCTCGGGCGAAAGTTTGAGCGCGATCGACACCAGCTTCTCCTGCTTGAGGCCCGCGCCGCGCCGGACCGCGACGGGAATCATCGTTTCGATGATGCTGTCGAGCCCGCACGCGTAGTAACGCGCCATCCAGCGCGCGAGTCCGAGGAGATCCGGCGGCAGCGCGGGAAATGGGTACACGACCTGCGCGATGAGCTTCAATCGCTCGACCGGGAAATCCTTCGGCGCGCCGATTTCACCCACGATGCCGAGCTTGAGCGCGTTCACCACCGGCACGCGCACGAGCGTTCCGACCGCCACCGCGTCGCGCAGGTTCTCCGGCACGCGATAGTGCAGGAGCTTGTCGAAGCCGGCGAGCGGGTGAACCCCAATGATCATTGGGCGCGATGACGTCGCCCCGCGCGGGCGGGCGCAATTTCTTTTCCGCCCGGCCCGAGCGGGAAACACCCGCGCCAGCGAGTGCCGGGCACTTGCAAACGATCCCATTGACAGCCGGCGGCCGGGCTGGGAACAGTCGCACCGTGAGCATACCTGCGGCCCGTGAAAAATTCCGGACTTTCCTTTCAAAAAAAGGACTGCGGGCCACCAATCAGCGTCTGGCCATCTTCGACGCCGCCTTCGCCCAGCCGGAGCATTTCACCGCCGAGCAGCTGCTCGATTATGCGCGAACGATCGACGACTCGGTCTCGCGCGCCACGGTGTATCGCACGCTGCCGATCATGACGCAGAGCGCGCTGCTCCGCGAAGTCGACATCGGTTCCGGCGAGAAGTTTTACCGGCCCAACCGCGAGGGCGACAGCACACAGATCGCCCAAGTCGTGTGCATCGACTGCGACAAGATTTTTGAAATCAGCGCGCCGTTCATGTCGTGGTACGGCAGCACGGTGTCGTCGAAGCTCGGGCTCACGCCGGTGACGCAGCGCCTGCAGGTCAGCGCGCACTGCAATCAATTCCGGGAGACGGGCACCTGCCCGCGGCGTGGCTGAGCGCGTCCGGGTTCCATCGATGGCGAAAGCACGCACGCACGATCCGGATTTCGAAATCCGTTTCTTTGAGTCGGTCCTGCGCCGCGAGCCCGCGTACGCCGCCGTCGTCGAGCTGCTCGGCGGGCTCTACACCCGGCAGGGTCGCATCGCCGACGGACTGAAGATGGACCGCAAGCTCGTGCGGCTGCAGCCCGACAACGCCACCGCGCGCTACAACCTCGCGTGCAGCCTCGCGCTCTCGAAACGAAAGAGTGACGCGCTGCGCGAGCTGCGTGCCGCCGTGAAACTCGGCTACACCGATTTCGACTGGATGCAGCAGGATCCCGATCTCGACGCCCTGAAGCGGCACCCGGAATTCCAGGCTCTGCTGCAGACGCTGAAGCCGCAGAGTTGAAGGCGGGGTTGATGCAGGGATTTCTTCAGGCCTGCCGGCTTACGGCATGCCGAACAACTGCTGCAGCACGATTTCGAGATCCTTGCCGGGCGTCCACACGCCGCGTTTCTGCACCGCGAGACTCTTGCTGCGTTCCCGCCGTTCGAGCGCGGCGTCGACATCGACCAGGCGCGGCTTCTCGGGTGGAAGCCCGGCGACCTCGATGGCGGTGAGCGGCGTCCAGGAGAACGGAATGCCCGTCCAGTTGAATTTGATCTCCCATCCCGCCAGCTGGCCCATCGGCACCGTGCGGGTCACCAACGACGGATAACGCGTCACAAAATCCGGCGTGCGCAGCGTCGCGATCCGCAGCCGCACCGCCGGCTCCATGCGCTCGAAGAAATCCTGCACGCGCTCCAGTTTTCCGGCCCGCCACTCGTTGAAGAACTGCAGCGGATTGACGCCCATGAGATTCATGCCGTTCCACATGCCGTGCTCGTTGCGACTGCCGAATTTGCGCCGGTCGTACCACGCCTGGAAATTCCGCGTGACCGCGACCCCAATCTCGAAATGGAGATGCGATCGGTCAGTCGGTATCATGTAACCGCCCGAACTGTGGCCCATCCGGCCGAGCACCTGTCCGGCCGTGACGGTGTCGCCGATCTTCAGCCCGGGCGCGATGCGTGCCAGATGCGCGTACAAGGTATAGACCGCCGGTGTCATCGTCGGATGCTCCAGCACGACGTAGCGGCCATAACTGCTTTCGCCGGCCGAAGCGCTGATGTGCCGCACGACTCCCGGCATCGCGGCCATGACGTCGTCCGTCGGCTCGCCCCGGCGGTCGCGGCCCGCGGGCCGGATGTCGATGCCTTCGTGAAAATGTCCGCCGCCGCTGCGCACGCCGCCGAATCCACCCGAATCGGGATCACCGGATCCGGCGTGTTGCAACCACTGCGCCGGCGGCTTGCCGTCACTCCACGCGGTGCTGGGCGTCGGCCACACCAGCTGAAAACGCTCCGCGGCCCTTGCGGTGCCGCAGAAAAGCAGCAGCGCCAACCAGCCCGCCATGAGTTGCCACGTCCGCCCGCTCATCCCTTGCGCGCCAGCTCGCGCTGCAATGCCGCCGACGTCTTTTTCAGATTCTCCACGAGTGCCGGCAGCGACGCGTCGGGCAACTCCACAAATACAAACAGCGCGCCGTTCGTCACCGGACCGTCGATCCGCCGCGCGCCGAGCGCGACGTTGTCGATCATGAGCACCAGCCGCCGCCCTTGGTGCGTGACGGACATGCGGTAGAAATCGCGGATCGCGGACGGCGTGAGCTGGATCAGCAGGCATTTGCCGAGATCGACCTGCACGAGTTCCACGTTGCCGATGTCACCTTCGGTGATCACGGGCTTCGTGTTCACCGTCACGCGCACGTCACTCTGCGGCAGCGTGAGCGGCATGCCGTCACCGCTGCCCGATTCGAGGAAAAACCGCGCGACCATCGGCGTGTAGTCGAGCGGCTTCTTGGCCGACGACTGGCAGCCGGCCAGGCCGAGCAGCACACCCGCGGCAAGGAACCCCGCGGCCCATCGCCGAATCATGGCGCGATCATCTCCATGCGGACGCTCCATTCCGCGCCACCGGCCAGGCTGTGGGTCTCGGCAAAATCATCCATGTGCAGTGTGAGCGCTACGTTCAGCAGACTATTCAAAGATAGCAATGGCGCTCCTGTTCATGCCGTCTCCGTGATCGGCTCGAATGCCGCCATCACTTCCGCGCCGACGGCATCGGCGACCAACCGGCCCCGCGTGGTCAGCCGCACGATGCTGCCCGTGCGCACGAGCAGTCCACCCGCCGCGAGCGTGGCCAGCGTGTCCTCGACCACGGACCACGGCGCTTCCGGCGCACGCAACCGCCACGGGCTGAGATCGACGCCCTCGTTCATCCGCAGCCCAAAAATCAACGCGTCCTCGGCCAGCGCCGCCGGCGTCAGCATCAGCCGATCCTCCGTCATGCGTTCGCCGCGACCGACCTGATCGAGCCATTTCTCGAGGTCAGCCACATTACCGCCGCGCCAGCCGCCGTGCTGCGAGGCGGCGGACGGGCCGAGCCCCACCCACTCGTGCATGCGCCAGGTGTTCAGATTATGGCGACACACGTGTCCGGGTCGCGCGAAGTTCGACACTTCGTACTGCGCATAACCGGCGTCCGCCATTTGCGACCAGGTGGCTTCATAGAGCGCCGCCTCGTATTCCGGGTCCAGTTTCACCCGGCCCTGAGACAGCTTCACCCAGAGCTTGGTGTCTTCCTCGAAGGTGAGGCAGTACGTCGAGAGATGATCCGGCCCGAGGGAAACCGCTTCGCGGACGTCGCCCGCCCACTCCGGCGCGGTCTGACCCGGCAGAGCGAACATCAGATCGAGGTTTACACTGCGAAAGCCCGCCGCCCGCACGCGGTCGTATGCTCTATAGATCTGTTCACGCGTGTGCTGGCGTCCGAGCGCATCGAGCAACTCCGGCTGAAAACTCTGCACGCCCATCGACACCCGCGTCACGCCGGCGTCGCGCAACACGGCGAGGCGCGCGTCCGTCACGGACCCCGGTGCCAGTTCGACCGTCCACTCGGCCGGCGTCCCACCGCAGCGGGCGCGGACAATTTCGGCGAGCTCACCCAGCGTTCGCGGTGCGAGCATGCCGGGCGTGCCGCCGCCCCAGAAGACCGACGTCACCGGCCGCGGCCAGTTCACCAACGCGCTCTCGCGTTCAATCCCCTGCAGGAACCGGACGACCTCATCCGCGGTCGGCTGCTTTTGATAAAATGCGCAAAAGTCACACGTCGATGCACAGAACGGCACGTGCACGTAGATTCCCAGCGGTTCCGCCGCAGTCCCGTGGGAGCTCAGCGTGTCGGTCGATGCCTGCAGTGCGGTGGTCGTCGTTGCCAAGCGCACAGCTTTAGCTTGCTCTGCCGGTACGCCACTCATTACTAACGCTTTTTAACCGACTGGTTTTCACTCTTGGATCCAATGCACACCAACCGAATTTCTCCCGCGAGAAAAATCATCGTCTGGCTCACGTCCCTGCTGGCGCTGGCCCTGCTCTCAGGCTGCGACACCGTCACGCTCACGGACCTGACGCCCAAATCGATGGCCGAAAATCCGTCGCACATTTACACGTTCAGCCTGCGGGTTACGCCGCGCACGTCGACGGTTTCAGGCGTCTCGCCGACGATCATCGTGGATGGCAAGAGCCACAACATGAAGAAGAGCGCACTCGGCGAGGGCATCTATGAATTCGAGTACCAGCTGCCGTCCGGCCGCGACCGCCTCGCCTACTATTATCTGGTGAATTTCAACATCGAGGGCAACGGCATGCAGACGCCGCAGGAAGCCTACACCAAGGTGGAGACCATTCAGATCGTGAGCCGCTACGTGCTGTCACTCGAAGTGAATCGCGGCCCGGTCGGATCCCGCATCAGCGTCCTCGGCCGCGGCTTTACCGCCCAGGATGTCGTGCATGTAAACGGCACGCCCGCCCGCACGGTGTTCGAATCGCCGAACGCGCTGAGCTTCTTCGTTCCGGCGCTGGAAGCCGGCCGCAACTATCAGGTCACGGTCAACGGCACGGCGGGCAACTCGCCGGTCGGCACCTTCCGCGTCGATACCAGCAGCGTCTCCGTTTCACCCACTACGCTTTCGCTCCGTACGGGCGAACGCCAGACGCTCAGCTTCACGCTGCCGAACGCGGCGCCCGCAGGCGGCACGCTGATCGACGTGACGACCGACATTCCGGAAAGCGTCATCATGCCCGAAGTGATCGTCCCGCAGGGCCAGACCAGCGTCGCCGTCACCGTCGAAGGCGGCAAGGCCGGCAACGGCAACCTCTTCATGAAGGGCTTCGGCTCCGGCGAGATGACGATCCCGATTTCGGTTTCGGGTCGCTGAGCGCACGCGCGCCAGAGGCCCGCGTTTCCGTGCGAGCCGCGCTTAGCGCGGCTCAAGCGTGAGCACGACGTAGACAGGCCGGTGATCGCTCGCATCGCGGACGCCCTCGCCGTCGTAAATCCGCGCCGAGCCGCCTTCGACTGATTTCACCAGCGCCGGTGAGACGAATATCTGATCGACCCGGGAATAGGTTTCCTCGCGGCGATAGAAATGGCTCCACACCTCGCCGCGCGTATCCGTTGCGGCGAGCAGCGTGGTGAGTTCGGTCCGGCCCCGTTTTTGCAGGAACGTCACGGCCTTGCTCGTGCGCCCGTCGTTGCAATCGCCGAGCACCACGAGCCGCGCTTCGGCCGGCCGCGGAAAACGTTGCAGGATGCGATCGCGAATGGCGGTCGCCTCCCCTGCGCGCCGGACGCCGGAAAGCGGATCATCCGCCCGATCGGTAAAGCGGCTCTTCAGGTGCAGCCCGAACACCGTGACGTCACCGGCCGCCGTCGCCACCGTGGCTTCAATCAAGCCGCGTTTCACCGTTTCCTTCGTCCCAAAATAAGTGAACTGCAGATCGGTATGCGTCGTGACCGCCGTGAGCGGTCGTTTCGCGAGAATGGCGAGATGACGATCCGCATCGGCGGCCTGGGCCAGCGCGACGTGCGGATAGTCACAGCCCTCGCGCCGCAAATCCCGGCGCAATTCCTCGAGATGGGCCGCGCCGCCCATTTCCTGCACCACGAGCACGTCGGCCGCGAGGCCGCGAATCACGGTGCGCAACGCCTGCTTTTCCCGTTCGGGCTTCGGGTAGTCGGTGCGATAGCCGGCCTCCGTCATCCGGTTCGCCGGGCCGTAGTTCTCGAGATTGTACGTCGCAACGGTCAGGGTCTCGGCCGCCACCGACGTCACCACCAGCAGCAGCCCACCCCAGCCCCGTCCGAGGAATAACACCGCGCGCGCGAACCACGGGCCGAAGGCGTGCAATGCGGTCCGCGTCATCGGCGCCGTTAGCGGTCACACCGGCTTCGCCAGCGCCGCCTCGCGTTCGACGAGCGTCGGATGCGAATAATAAAAGCCGCTGAACCACCGGTGCGGCGTGAGGTTGGAGAGATTTTTCTGCGCGAGTTTCCGCAACGCCCCGACCATCGCCGCCGGCCCGCCCATGGCATTCCGGGCAAACGCGTCCGCTTCATACTCGTACTTCCGCGACAGCAGATTGCCGAGCGGCGCAAACCAGAAGGTCACGACGCCGCTGAGCAGCGCAAACAGCAGGAGCGACGGCGCCATCTCGCCGGCGGGAAAACCAAAGGAGACATTGAACCAGGGGCTGCGCGCGAGCCACGCAATGACGGCGAAACCGCCGAACATCATCGCTGCGGACAACGCGATCATCTTGGGAATGTGCCCGCGCCGGTAGTGACCGATTTCGTGCGCCAGCACGGCCTCGAGTTCCTCGGGCGTGAGTTGGGCAATGAGGGTGTCGAAAAGCACGATGCGGCGAAAGCGGCCGAAGCCCGTGAAGTAGGCGTTGGAGTGTCCCGAGCGCTTCGAGCCATCGATCACCTCGATGGTCTTCGCGGAAAAGCCGGTGCGATCGCCCAGCGCCATCAGGCGCGTGCGCAGTTCGCCTTCCGGCAGCGGCGTCAGTTTGTTGAAGAGGGGCAGGATCACCTTCGGGTACAGAATCAACATGAGAAGTTGGAAGCCGAACAGCACTCCGAACCCCCAAATCCACCAGGTCGGTCCCACCCGCTCGACGAGCCAGAGCAGCACCCACAACAGCGGAAACCCGATGGCGAACATCAGCAGCACGCCCTTCAGCTTGTCCGTCACCCAGAGCCCGGTGGTGCTCTTGTTGAAGCCGAATTTCTGTTCGAGGCGAAACTGCTCCCACCACTCGAACGGCAGGGCTGGCAACGAAAGCAACACGCCCGCCAGGAGCACAAACAGGGTGCGCGTCCACAACGACTCCGGCCCGCCCCAGCTGGCCACGAGCGAAAACAGCGCCGGCAGGACGCCGCCGAAGATCACGAGGGCGAGCACCAGTGTGTCGAACACCTCGGTCAGCACGCCGAAGCGCGACTTTTCCAGCGTGTAGGCGACCGACTTCGTGTAGGTCGGTCCGTCCATGATCGCCGCCACCGCCGGCGGCGGCGCGCCCGCATGCCGGCGCACTTCTGCGCGATTCAACGCGGAGAGAACCAGATCGGCGATCAGCCGCAGCACCAGGAGAGCGGCGACGGCGAGGAGGACGGAGAGCATCGTCCCAATCCATGCGAATTGCCTGCCTCCGCCAGCCCAAAGATGGTTTGAAATGCAGCGTTACCCGACGCAGCGTGAGACCCTGTGGACGCACCTGACGCCAAACTCTCTTTCGAAACCGCGCTTGGTCAGCTCGAGACCATCGTCGAGTCCATGGAATCCGGGGACGTGCCGCTCGCCGAGTTGTTGGCGAAGTTCGAGGCGGGCACGAAGTTGCTGAAAGTCTGTGAAACCCGCCTGAAGGACGCGGAAGTGAAGATCGAGCTGCTCAAGAAGCAAAAAGACGGCAGCGTCGTCTTCGAAAAGTTTGAAGCCGGCCGCGAAGACTGAAATTCCTGATCGTTTCGCCTCCACCGTCACTGATGAACGCACCCACCTCCTCGCTCCCGCCGCGATTGCTGGCCTCCATTCGCGGCCCGGCCGACGTCAAGGCGCTTGCGCCCGACCAATTGCCCCGGCTGGCGCAGGAAATTCGCGAGGAACTGATCGGGGTGACGTCAAAGAACGGCGGCCACATCGGCCCCAATCTCGGGGTGGTCGAACTGACCATCGCCCTGCACCGGGTGTTCAATTCGCCGGATGACCAGTTCGTCTTCGACGTCGCGCACCAGGGTTACGTGCACAAGCTGCTGACCGGCCGCGGCGGGGATTTTTTCAAGAAACTGCGCCAGACCGGTGGCGCGAGTGGCTTCCTTTACCGGAGCGAGAGCCCGCATGATCCCTTTGGCGCGGGCCACGCCGGCACTGCTCTTTCCGCCGCGCTGGGCATGGCGACGGCCCGCGATCTGCGCGGCACGGGCGAGCACGTCGTTGCGGTGTGCGGCGACGCGGCCTTCACCTGCGGCATCACGCTCGAGGCGCTCAACAACGTCGTCAGTTCGACCAAGCGCCTGATCGTCATTCTCAACGACAACGAGTGGTCGATCGCCAAGAACGTCGGTGCGATCTCGAACTACCTGAATCGCATCAGCACGAGTGCGACGTACAACAAGCTGCACCACGACGTGGAGGCGTTCTTCAAGAGCTTCCCGGCCGGGGTGGAAATGAATCGCGTGTACATGAAGTGGAAACGCGAGACGAAGGACTTCTTCGTCGAGTCGTCGCTGTTCGAGAAGTTCGGGCTGCGCTACCTCGGCCCGGTTGACGGCCATAATTTCGAGGCGCTGCGGAAGAACCTGGAGTTCGCCCAGCATTGCGACGTGCCCGTGCTCGTGCACGTGCTCACGAAGAAGGGCAAGGGCCTCGAGGCCGCCATCGCCCACCCGGAGAAGTTCCACGGCGCCGCGCCCTTCGATCCGATTACCGGCGAGAACAAGCGACCCACGCCTGGAGCCGCCCCGAATTTTCAGGACGTGTTTGGCCAGGCCGTCACACGGTTTGCCCGCGCCAACCGGAACGTTGTCGGCATCACCGGCGCCATGCCCAGCGGCACGGGCCTTTCGCATCTGGCTGAGGCGGTGCCGCAGCAGTTCTTCGACGTCGGCATTGCGGAGGAGCATGCCGTCCTCTTCGCCGCCGGCATGGCCACCAAGGGATTCCGGCCCGTGTGTGCGATCTATTCGACGTTCCTTCAGCGCGCATACGATCAAGTGATTCACGATGTCGCGCTGCAGAATCTGCCGGTGACGTTCTGCATGGATCGCGCGGGGCTTTCGCCGAACGACGGCCCGACGCATCACGGCCTGTTCGATCTGTCCTACCTGCGCTGCGTGCCCAACGCGACGATCATGCAGCCCAAGGACGAGGACGAACTCGTCGACATGTTGCACACGAGCCTGAACCTGCCGGGCCCGGGCTTCATCCGGTATCCGCGCGGCGCCGGCATGGGCGTGCCGATCAAGGAGCAGCCCGCCCTGCTACCGGTGGGCCATGCCGAAGTCCTGCGCGAAGGGTCGAACATCATGATCTGGGCGCTCGGCTCGATGGTGCAGGATGCGCTGAAGCTCGCCGACCGCATTTCCGCCGGGGAAAACCTCTCCGTGGGCGTGGTCAATGCCCGCTTCGTGAAACCGCTCGACCGCGCTTTGCTCCTGAGTCACGCCGCCTGCATTCCGCTCATTGTCACGATGGAGGATCACGTGCTGGCGGGTGGCTTTGGCAGCGCGGTGCTCGAGGCGCTGCAGGACGCCGACTGCCCCGCCGCGGTGGAACGCATCGGCTGGCCGGATAAATTTGTCGAGCACGGGAGCAGCGTGGACGTGCTGCGCGCCAGCTACGGCCTGGCACCGGACGACGTCCATCGTCGCGTTGTCGCACGGTGGCGGAATCTCCACGCCGAGCACGTCGAAGCCGACGTGTGACGCGCTGCGCGGCGCGCGGCGGCGGGGGCTGAAGGTTGAAAGGTGAAGGTTGAAAAAACGGAAAGGCGCACGTGGGGCGGGACGTGGCCAAGAACGCCCGCGCGTGGGAGCCGCGACTAGACCCGAACGCGCGGCCACTCGCTGGCGCTCGTAGCCACCCGGAGTTGGCCTGCGTGTGACGCCGCCGCAAGTGGGCATAAAAAAACCGCGCCCCTTGGGGAGCGCGGTCGAGAGATCAGGAGAAGCGGATACTTACTTCTTCGCCTCGGACTTCTTCACGATCTTGCCGGAACCTTTGCACTTCGTGCAATTGTCACCGGCCTTGGCGGCCTCAACGCAGCAAGCGTGGGCGCAGACTTTGCCTTCACCAGCGGCCTTGGCGCAGCAGCCGGCAACCTTGTTCTCGACCTTGTCAGCCGCGAACACGTAGCCAGCGGTGGCGAGGGAGAAGGCAATGAGGGCGAACAATGATTTGGAGGATTTCTTCATAGGTAACTTTGGGTTGATGATTGGTGCGGGCGGCGGGAGTCGAACCCGCCTCTCATGCTTGGGAAGCACACATAATACCGATATACTACGCCCGCCCTGTCCAGACAGAACGGTGTCTATCGTTACGGGTGGGCCGTGATTTCGGCAAGAGCAATCATGAGGGACCGGGCCGCCATGCACCCCGGAAGCCACCCGTTCACTGGTAACCGCGACGACCGTCGAGGGCGCTCTTCAACGTCACCGAATCCGCGTAAAGCACCCCGCCCCCGCTCGGCAGCCCGAAGCCGATGCGCGTGACCTTCACGGCCCGATCGGGCGGCAGTTGCTCGGTGATAAAGTGACAAGTCGCCTCGCCCTCGACGTCGTTGGGCAACGCCAGGATCAGTTCGCTGATCTCGCCGGACACCAGCCGGGCTTGCAACGCCGCGAGCGAAAGATCCTCCGGGCCGACCCCGTGGATGGGCGACAGCTTGCCGTGCAGGACGTGATACACGCCGCGAAAGGCGCCGCTGCGCTCGATTGCCACGAGATCCGGCACATGTTCCACGACGCACACGACCGCGCGATCCCGGCGTTCGTCGGCGCAGATGCCGCACAGCTCGGCTTCCGCCAGATTCCCGCAGCGCTCACAGCGCCGCACGGATCGCGCCGCCTCCTCCAGCGCCGCCACCAATTCCGGGAGGCGCGAGGGCTTCTCCACCAGCAGATGCAGGGCGATACGCTCCGAGGAGCGAAATCCCAGTCCCGGCAACTGCTTGAGGTGCTTCTGCAGCTTTTCGAAGGCAGGCGTCATGCGCGGGACCCACGCCGGGCGACCGAGCGCGCCTTAGAACATCCCGGGCATCTGGAACGCACCGGTGATTTTCTGCATCTCGGACTCGTTGTAATCCTTCGCCTGCTTGGCCGCATCCTGCACCGCCGCGAGGACGGTGTCGGCGACCAGCTTCGGATCCTCCTTGAGGAACTCCGCGTCGAGCGCAAGGGCGAGAAACTTGCCGCTGCCGTTGATCTTGATCTTCACCGCGCCGCCGCCGCTGGTGACCTCGAGTTCCTTGGCGTCGAGCTGCGTCTGCAACGCCTCGATGCCGCGCTTCATCTTTTCCGCCTGTTTAACGAGTTTGCCAAGACCTGCCATGGTGACGTGGGTTAAGGTGTTTTCGCCGCCGGACCGGCTGCGTGAACCCACAGTTGAGAAGTGCGGCGCGATTCAATGCGACAACAAACTGGCGTAGCCTTCGCGAAACGTCGGGTAGGCCGGACGCCAGCCGAGGATCGACGCAATCCGCCCGGCGACGATCACGCGGTCGGGCGTAACCATCCGGCGCCCCGCCGCCTGCGCACCGGTGAACGGAGGCACCGGCACGTGCAGCCGTCCGGCCAGCCAGGCCACCACCTCGGATTTCGGCGCCGCGGCCGTGTCGGCCACGTTGAAGACGTCGCTAGCCACGGTGGCAGGCGCCGCAAAACAGGCCAGCGTCGCGCTCACGATGTCGTCGCGATGAATCACGTTGAGGTGATGTTCCGCCGCACCAGCCACCGCGCCGGCGCGCACCTGGTCGATCAGATAATGCCGACCCGGACCATAGATCCCGGCGAGCCGGAGAATGAACCAGCGCCCCCACCCGCCATCGGGTGAACGCACCCGGGCCTCGGTCTCGAGGAGCAGTTGCGCGCGATCCGACGCCGCGATTGCCGGCGACTGCTCGTCCACCCGAGCGCCGTCGCCCTGCGGATAAACGGAGGTGCTGCTCGTATAAAGCAACGTTCCGATCGGCGGCCGGACGCGCGCCCACGCGAGAATCGACTCCATGCCCTGCAGATAACTATGCCGGTACGCGTCCGTGCCGCCGCCGCCCGAGCTCACGCAATTCAGCACGAAGTCCGGCCCGCCAGCGACGGCGTCATGCCAGCGATCGCACGCCAGATCCGCGACCACGACGTGCACACCGGTCTCCCGCAGACGCGCCGCGGTGTCGGGATTGCGCGTCAGCGCGGTGACGTGCACGTCCGCGGCGCTCGCCGCGTCGGCCACGGCGCAGCCGACATAACCGCAGCCAAAAATCACGAGTCGCTTGCCGGAAAGGGCCTCCATGGATGCCACCACCTCATCGCTGCGGGCCGTTTGCTGCAAGCGTCGGACGGCATTCCCTTGTCAGGCCTGAGTCGTTTCCCGCATTTTCCGTCCATGCCCTCCATCCTGGTTCTCCTCGCTGAAGGCTTTGAAGAGATCGAAACCGTCACGCCCATCGACCTGCTACGCCGGGCCGGGGCGGACGTCACGATCGCCGCGATCGCCGACAGCATTCACGTGACCGGACGCAGCGGCCTCACGATGCACGCCGACACTCTGCTGGCCGCGGTATTCGAGCGGGATTTCGACTGCGTGCTCCTGCCGGGCGGCCCCGGCGTGAAACACCTGCGCGCCGACGCCCGCGTGCGGGGCCTCGTCCTGCGCAACGTGAAATTCGATCGCTGGGTCGCCGCGATCTGCGCCGCACCCACCGTCCTGCTCGACGCCGGCGTGCTGACCGGCCGTCGCTTCACGGCCCACATGTCCGTTGCGGCCGAGCTCCCCGCCCTGCTCGCCAACGAACGCGTGGTTGTCGACGGAAAGCTGATCACCTCGCGCGGTGCCGGCACTGCGCTGGACTTCGGCCTCGTGCTCGTAGCCCAGCTCTTCAGCCCTGAAAAATCCGCGGAAATCGCCCGCTCCATCTGCGCCTGACGCACCATCACCATGGCCATTTCCTCCTATGATTTCGTCGCCATCGGCGGCGGCAGCGCCGGTTTCAACGCCGCCCGCGTCGCGGTTTCGCTCGGATTAAAAACGGCCGTGATCGACGGCGCCCGCGACCTCGGCGGCCTTTGCATCCTGCGCGGCTGCATGCCGTCGAAGACGCTCCTCTACATGGCCGATGTGCTGCACCTCGCCCAAAAAGCGAAGACATTCGGCCTCAAAATCCCCTCGGCGCGCGCCGACATGAAGGCGATCCATGCGCGCAAAAAGAAGATCATCGCCGAATTCGCCGACTACCGGGTGAAGGCGCTGGAGGCGGGCCGTTTCGATCTCATCCGCGCCCACGCGGAATTCGTCGACGCCCACACCCTCGCGCTCTCAAACGGAAACCGCGTGCGCGCGAAACACATCCTGATCGGCACCGGCTCCAAGGTCAGCGTGCCGCCCGTGCCCGGGCTCGCGGACGTGCCGTTCTGGACGAGCGACGAGGTGCTCGATCTCGATTTCATTCCCAAGAGCGTGATCGTGCTCGGCGGCGGCATCGTCGCGTGCGAACTCGCGCAGTTTCTCAATCGCATCGGCACGCGCGTCACGCTCGTGCAACGCAGCGCCAACATCCTGCGCGATCACTCGCCCGGCGCCTCCACCGTGGTGCAAAAAGCCTTCGTCGACGAAGGCGTCGAGCTGTTCGCCGGCACGCAGCTGCAGCAGGTGCGGCACGACCGGCACGGCTTCGGCGTCGAATTCATTCACGACGGGAAGATCGTGCGGCGCCGCGCGGCGCATCTGTTCAACGCGCTTGGCCGCGACGCCAACACCGCCCCCTTGAAACTCGCCGCGGCCGGGGTGGACACGCGTCCGAACGGACAGATCATCACGAACCGCTGGCAGCAATCGACCGCACCGCACATCTACGCCGCCGGCGACTGTTCCGGTCCGGCCGAAATTGTGCACATCGCCATTCAACAGGGCGAACTCGCCGCGCGCCATGCGGCAAAGGTGAAAGGGATCAAGCCGGTCGATTATTCGCTTCTCCTCAACGTCGTCTTCACCGATCCGCAACTCGCGACCATCGGCCGGCTCGAGGACGATCTCGACGCCAGCGGCACCCCGTATCTCACGGCGAGCTATCCGTTCAACGATCACGGCAAGTCCATCCTCATGGACGCGAACTACGGCTACGTAAAAGTCATCGCCGAACCGAAACGCGGCCGCATCCTCGGCGCGGAAATTGTCGGCAAGGACGCCGGTGAACTCATTCACGCGTTCAGCGGCCCGCTCGCGATGAAGGCCACCGTCTTCGATCTCCTGCGCGCCCCGTGGTATCACCCAACGCTCGCCGAAATCGTCACGTACCCGCTCGAAGAGATCGCGGAGAAGATCGAAGCGCGCTGAATCTGCGCAGACGGTTGAACGTTTCGGGGCCGTTGTCCAAACGGCGATGGGTTGACCAGGACCGCGACCGCCCTCGGTCGCATCCGGCCCATAGCGACCGGGGGCGGTCGCGGTCCCACCACATTGCTCACCAGCTCTGCGCCTTTAGCACCAAAGTTTCGCCCGCTCGATCCAAGCAGGCCGCCCTTGAAGGGTGACGTTGAGAGTCCCAAGTCTCAGGAAGCGGAACTACTCCGGTTCCGGCCTAGCCCCGCGCGATCGTCAGCAGGTCCGGCAGCTCGACGCGCTTTTCGTAGAGCGCCTTGCCCACGATCACGCCGTCGAGATTTGCGTGCTGCCGCGCCAGTGCCATGAGCTTCACGACGTCTTCACGCCGGCTCACGCCACCGCTCGCGATCACGTTGAATTTTCCCGCGCGCAACATCGCTTCCTGCGCAGGAAAATTAGGCCCGGTGAGCATGCCGTCGGTGCCGATGTCCGTGTGAATCAGCGTGCGCACGCCGAGGGCGTCCATCCGTTGCGCGAGCGCCAGCGCGCTCATCGCCGCCGTCGCGACCCACCCTTTCACTGCGACCTGGCCGTTCTTCGCATCGATGCCGACCGCGATCTTGTCGCCGAAAGCCTGCACGAGCTCGCCGACAAACGCCTCGCTCTCCGCGGCGCGCGTGCCGATCACGACCCGACTCACGCCGAAACCCAGCGCGCGTTCGACCGTGGCGCGCGTGCGCAGCCCGCCGCCGAGTTGCACCTTCATGCCGAGGGCGGCGACGGCCTGCACCGCGGCGAGATTCTGCGGCTCGCCGGCAAACGCACCGTCGAGATCGACGACGTGCACCCAGTCACTGCCCGCCGCCTTGAACTCCGCCGCGACGTCCGCGGGATTCTCCGCGTAGATCGTTTCCTGATCCGCGCGCCCCTGCGTCAACCGGACACAGCGGCCACTCTTGATGTCAATGGCGGGATAAATCGTCATTCGGTAAAAACGCTTTGCGCCCGCGCCCGGCAGCGCGAGACTAAAACCCATGTCGACTTACAAAGTGCCCGCTTTTCTCGCTGAGTTGCTGCATGCCCGCTCGCCCTCCGGCTACGAAGCCGAGGCGCAGGCGGTGTTTGACCGTCACGTGAAGCCGGCCGCCGACGCCTACGCGAACGACGCCCTCGGCAATCGCATCGCCACGTTGAATCCGAAGGGCGACCCGGTGCTGATGCTCGCCGGACACATGGACGAGCTCGGCTTGATCATCACCTTCATCAACAAGGAAGGCTTCATCTATTTCGACACGATCGGCGGCCACGATCTCAGCGTGATTTCCGGCCGGCGCATTATCATCCAGACCGCGAACGGTCCCGTCAAAGGCGTCACCGGCAAACGCGCCATCCATCTCATGGACGACGAAGATCGCAAGAAGGTGCCGAAGAAGCACGAAATCTGGATCGACATCGGCGTCCGCAGCAAGGCCGAGGCCCTCGAGCGCGTCGCGATTGGCGATGTCGCGACCTACGACCACGAACTCGAGTTGATCAGCGGCAGCATCGGCACGGCCCGCGCCTTCGACAACAAGGTCGGCGCCTACATCGTCGGCGAAACGCTCATCCGGCTCGCAAAAGAGAAGAAGCCGTTCGCGGCGAAAGTCGTGAGCGTCGCCACGTCCCAGGAAGAAATCGGTGTGCGTGGCGCCACGACGTCGGCGTATCTGGTCAACCCGCACATCGCGGTGGCGATCGACGTGGGTCACGCGACGGATCATCCGGACTGCGACAACCGCCGGTTCGGCGAGACGAAGCTCGGCGGCGGCCCGATCCTCTGCCGCGGCGCCAACATCAATCCCAAGATTTACGACCGCCTGCTGCGGGCGGCGAAGAAGATCAAGATTCCCTACCAGATCGAAGCCGACCCGCGCCCCACCGGGACGGACGCCCGTGCGATCCAGATGGGCCGCGGCGGCGTTGCGACCGGTCTCGTGAGCATTCCGCTCCGTTATATGCACACGCCGAGCGAGGTCGTCGATCTCGAGGACGTGGAGCGCTGCGTGCAGCTGCTCGTGGAGTTCGCGAAGAGCCTCGAAAAGGGCGACTACGCGCACTGGTAATCCGAACGTCCCTGAAGGACGGGAATCCTGCAGGGACGGCCTCTACACCGTCCCCTGCGGCTTGAACCGCCCGGACGCCGGGCCTTAGGCCGCGTCCTGCTTCGGCTCGACCTTGGCCACGCGTCGGAGCGTCGGCTTGCGCCGGCCCGCGACCACCGCGGCGTCAATCACGACCTCCGCGACGTCGTCGCGCTGCGGGAGCTCGTACATGACCTCCAGCATCAGATTCTCCATGATGGCGCGCAGCGCGCGGGCGCCAGTCTTCAGCTCGATGGCCTTGGCGGCAATCGCCTTCACGGCGTCGTTCGTCAGCTTCAGGCGCACACCATCCATCGCGAAGAGCTTCGCGTACTGCTTCACCATCGAATTCTTCGTGCGCAGCAGAATCTTTTCGAGGTCGGCGATGGACAACTGATCCAGAACGGACACGACCGGAAGTCGGCCGATGAACTCCGGAATCATGCCGAAGCGAATGAGATCCTCGGGGGCGAGCGACTTCATCATCTGCTCGGGATTCAGCGCGGCTTGGTGCTGCGCCGAAATCGACGAGAAGCCCAGGCTTCGCGTCCCGATGCGCCGCTGGACGATCGAATCAAGTCCGACAAACGCGCCGCCGCAGATGAACAGGATGTTGGACGTGTTGATCTGGATGTACTCCTGATTCGGATGCTTGCGTCCGCCCTGCGGGGGAACGTTGCACGTCGTGCCTTCGAGAATCTTCAACAGCGCCTGCTGGACGCCTTCACCTGACACATCGCGCGTGATCGAGACGTTCTCGGTCTTGCGGCCAATCTTGTCGATTTCATCGATGTAGATGATGCCGCACTCGGCCTTCTTCACGTCGTAGTTCGACGCCTGCAGCAGCCGCAGCACTACGTTCTCGACATCCTCGCCGACATAACCGGCCTCGGTCAGCGTCGTCGCATCCGAGATCGCGAACGGTACATCGAGAATCTTGGCGAGCGTCCGGGCGAGCAGCGTCTTGCCCGAGCCCGTTGGGCCGGCGAGCAGGATGTTGGCTTTCTCGACCTCGACCTCGCTGAACTCGGGCGAAATCGCGGCGGAATCCTTCGTCTGGCCCGAATCGAACATCAGCCGCTTGTAGTGATTGTACACCGCGACCGAGAGGACCTTCTTGGCGTGATCCTGACCGATGACGTAATCGTCGAGGGTCTTCTTGATTTCCGACGGCTTGACCAGGCGGAACGCAGGCTTGGCATCCACCGCCGGGGCCTTCACTTCGCGATCGATGATCGTCTTGCAGACGTTCACGCACGAGTCGCAGATGTACACGCCCGGGCCCGCGATGATCTTTTTGACCTCGGCCTGCGACTTGCCGCAGAACGAACACAGGGTCATGCGCGCGGATTTAGCCATAAGGAAAACGTGACGTGGACCGGAGAAGTGTCGAGATGTGATTGGGTCAGCCCGGTTCGGTTTTCACCTAGGTTCTGACCCGGTAGGCCCCACCCCGTACGATGGGGTGGGACGCAAAACCCACGCGCCAAGGAAGGCGGCAGGGCGCCGAAGGCTCAGGCAGCCGTCTGGACCACGGTCTGCGCCTCACGGGTCGAAGCGACGACGTGATCTACAATCCCGTATTCCTTGGCTTCCGGAGCGCTCAGGTAGTAGTCGCGATCGGAGTCCTTTTCGATCTGCTCCGCGGACTTGCCCGTGTGGCGGGAAATGGCCTCGTTCAGTGTCTTGCGCCAGCGCAGGATTTCACGGGCGGCAATGGCGATATCGGTGGCCTGGCCACCCGCGCCGCCGCTCGGCTGGTGAATCATCACCCGGCTGTTCGGGAGCGCGAAACGCTTGCCCTTGGTGCCGGCGGCAAGGAGCACGGTGCTCATGCTGGCCGCCATGCCCACGCAGTACGTGACGATGTCACACTGCAGGAAGTTCATCGTGTCATAGATGGCCATGCCGCCTGTGACCACGCCGCCCGGGGAGTTGATGTACAGATGGATGTCCTTCTTCGAATCTTCCATCTGCAGGAAGAGCAGCTGCGCAATCACCAGGTTCGCCACCATATCGTCGATCGGCGTGCCGATGAAGATAATGCGATCTTTCAGCAGGCGCGAATAGATGTCCATCGACCGCTCGCCGCGGCCGGTGTTCTCAAGGACGATAGGGACGTAGTAGCTCACGTGGTGTTGGGAGGAGTTTGGACCGTTCAGGCCTTCGGCTGGACAGTCGTCACCTTAGCTTTGGACACCAGAAAATCAACCGCCTTGTCGAAAATGATCGACTGCTGCACCGAGCGCAGCTGCTCGCGATCGGCCCCGAGCGCCCGCGCCAGCTTGTCCGGCTTCTCGCCCGAACGCATCGCTTCCCGGTAGATATAATTGCTGATGTCGTCGTTCGTGACCTCGAGCTTCTCCTTCTCCGCGATCTTCGCGAGGATCAGCTGGAGCTTCACGCGGCTGACGGCGGCCTGACGGGCGCCGGCGAACAGTTCCTTCTTGTCCTTCTCGAACTGCTCCTGCGGCACGCCGCGACGGACCTGTTCTTCGAGGAACTGACGGAGCACGCCCTGCGTCTCCGACTCCACCAGGGAATCCGGGACCGGAATGTCGACCTTGGCGGCAAGCTGCTCTGTCACCTGCCGGCGCTGGCCGGTGCGGTTCTGGTGCTGCTTCTGCATCGTCAGGTTGTTGCGCACCTGCGACTGCAGACCCGCGAGATCATCGACCTGCTGGGCCTTGAAAAACTCCTCGTTCAGCTCCGGCAGCACGCGCTCGCGGATCTCCTGAATCTCGACTGCGTACGTGGCGGCCTTGCCCGCCAGGGCGGGGACGGCGGCGAAGTCGGCGGGGAACGTCACCGGGACGTCCTTCTTGTCGCCCGGCTTGAGACCGGCGAGCTGTTTGCCGAGGCCGGGAATCACGCCCTCGTTAGTACCTTCGACTTCTTCCCACGTCTGCGGGACCTTGCCGTAAAGCTGCTTGTCCGGCGCCAGGTCGGTGATCGGCTTGCCGTCGACGCTGCCTTCATAGGCGAGCTTCACGTAGTCGCCCTTCTGGGCGGGGCGCTCGGCCGGCTTGAAGTCGGCGCGCTCAGCGCGGAGGCCTTGGATAACGGTTTCGACTTCGGCGTCGGTGACCTCGGTCGGCGCGATTTCCGTCGCGAGATTGGAGTAGTCCGGCACCTCGAACTCGGGCCGCACATCGAGGGTGATCGTGACGGTCACGGAAGAACCCGTGGCGATCTCGCCTTCCTCCACGTTCACGACGTTGAGCACATCAAGCTTCTCCTTCTCCAGCGCGGAACGGTAGGCCTTGGCCACGACCTTCTGCTTGAAATCATCGGTGATTTCCTTGCTGAAGCGGCGGACGATCATCGCGGCCGGCGCCTTGCCCGGACGGAAGCCGGGGAGGCGCGCGACTTTCGCGATTTCGCCGACGACGGCCTTGTGCTCGGCGTCGACTTCGCTCGGGTCGAGCGTGACGACGAGACTCTTGCGGGTGGCGGAGACGTTATTCAGTTGGACGTTCACAGCGGAAATTGCGGACGGGATTTGTGCTTAAAGAATCGGTCACGCTACGCCCGACCGCATGCCGGTCAATGACGGATTCTGCGCGCTTGCACGGGCCGCCCGCGGCTCGTTTGGTCACTCTGAGATGCCGAGCTTCCGCCAGATCAGCAGTCAGTTTCCCGCCCTCGTGATCGACGCCGCATCCGCGCTGGTCCAGATCGGATTGCTCCGCCCCGACGCACCGGCCGTGTGGTCAACGAGTCCTGACGAAGCCGGCATTGCCGTGTTCGAAGGCATCGCCCGGCTCGGAGTGAATCCGGATGACGTCTCCGCCTTTATTTTCTGCGAAGGCCCGGGCTCGGTGCTGGGCATTCGCACGGTCGCGATGGCCTTGCGCACTTGGACGCTGCTCAAGCCGCGCCCGGTGTTTGCCTATTCGAGCCTGGCGGTCGTCGCCGCCGCGATGAACCGCCCGGAGGTCGGCGTGATTGCCGACGCGCGACGCGATTCGTGGCACCACTACGTTGCGGGCCGCGGGCTGCAACGCGTCGCCGCCGCGGATCTGACTGGCGAACTCGTGATGCCTGAGCACTTCCGCCATTGGTCGCCGCTGCCGGCCGGCGTGAAACGCGTCCCCTACTCGCTCGCGGACCTGCTGCCCGCGGTCTGGGACACCGACCTGTTACACGCCACCGACGCGCCCGACGCGTTCCTGCACGAGGAGCCGAGCTACGTGACGTGGACGCCGCAGATCCACCGCGCGCCACCACCACGATAAACGCGGCGTGAACCTACCCCACCCGTGAAACCCCGGGGGGCAACAGTCGTCACTGGCGCTGATGAGCCTTTCCCTCACACCGCGGGACGCGTGGCAGCCGCTTCCACCCTCAGCGTGGAACGCCGAAACGGCGCGGCATCTGTTGCGGCGTGCAGGCTGGACCGCCCGGCCCGCCGACGTCGCGCAAGCCGTCAACGAAGGTCTTGCCGCCACCCTCGATCGGCTTTTTCCGGCCGAACCGGCGCTGCTGCAGAAGCCGAGGTTGGTATCCCGTTTCGAGGAATCGGCGGTTGCGCTCGTGCGCGATCTCCAGGGCAAGACGGGCGATGAGCGTCTCGTGCGCCAGCGGGAGTTGCAGGAACGCGGCCGGCTGGCCGTGCAGGAGTTGAGCGTGAAGTGGCTGCAACACGCCGCGCAGCCCGCAGCGGCAGCCTACGCGAAGTGGGTGCTGTTTCTGAGCGACGTCTACGTGGTCTCAGCGGAAAAAGTCCGGAATGCCGGGGTTGTGTTTCAACACTTCGATCTTCTCGCGCGCCACGGTCTCGGCCCGGCCCCGGCGCTCGCGAAGGCCGTGTCGCGTTCGCCCGCCATGGTGATCTACCTCGATCTCGGGCAAAGCCAGGTGAAGGCGCCGAACGAGAACTTCGCGCGCGAGCTGTTCGAGTTGTTCGTGCTCGGCGAGGGCAACTACACCGAGGCCGACATCAAGGAAGCGGCGCGGGCCTTCACCGGCTATCGCGCGCGCGCCGACGGCTTCTTCCGCCTCGATCCCCGCCAGCAGGATCAGCGGGAGAAAACGCTGTTTGGCGCGACCGGCAACTTCAGCGGCGACGACGTCATCGATCTCGCCTACCGTCAGCCGGCCGCCGCGACATTCCTCCCGCGGGAAATGGCCCGCTTCTATTTGAGCGATGCCGCCCTGCCGCCCGAACACCTCGCGGCGCTGGGCGAGACGTGGCGCTCGAACGGCTTCGAATTGCGCGCGCTCGTGCGCCAGTTCTTCGGCAGCCGGCTGTTCTACGCGCCTGAGTTCCGCGGCAACTTCATCAAGAGCCCGGTGCAGTTCTATCTCGCGCTCATCCAGGACCTCGGTCTCGACGTGGCGCCGATCCCGCGTCTCACCATCGCGCCGCTGCGACAGATGGGGCAGGCGCTGTTCTACCCGCCGAATGTGCGCGGCTGGGTCGGCGGACGTCAGTGGATCAACTCCTCGACGCTCTCCGCCCGCCGTCAGTTCGTCGAATCGCTGTTCGCGCCGATCGACGAACGCTCGCTGAACGCCGACGAACAGATCGAAATCGTCGCGGCCCGATCCAACGGCATCGATCACTTCACCGTCACCGACGACTGGCTGGCCAGTCTCGCGCCACTCCCTCCGGCCGCCGCCGCCGCGCAACTATCCGCCCGCCTCCTGCCGGACGCGAACGCAACGGACGTCCGCGCCACCCTGCAAACCTACCTCGCCACCGGCGCCGACGACGAACGGCAAAAGCTGCGCCGCCTCCGCCGCGCGGCCGCCACACTCCTTCAGTCACCCGACTACCAACTCTGCTAACGCGCCCCATCGCCATGGCCACTCCCTCCGCCCCGCCGTTTCTGCCGACCACCCGCCGGGAATTTCTCCAGCTCTCCAGCAAGGGCATCGGCCTGCTCGCGTTCAGCCAGTTTGCGCCAGAGTTTTTGGTCCAGTCGACCCGCGCCGCCACGCCCGCTCCGGAAAAGGATCGCAGCATCCTCGTCCTCGTCCAGCTCGCGGGCGGCAACGACGGGCTCAACACGGTGATTCCTTTCGAGGACGCCGACTACCGCCGGCTCCGCCCCACCCTGGCCATTCCCGGCGATCAGGTGCTCAAGACTAGCGCCGTCGCCGGCCTCCATCCGGCCTGCACCGCCATGCACCGGCTCTTTCAGGATGGCAAACTCGCCGTCGTGCAGAACGTCGGGTATCCGAATCCGAACCGCAGCCATTTCCGCTCCACGGAAATCTGGGAAACGGCCAGCGCGAGCGACGAGTTCGCCGCGACCGGCTGGGTCGGCCGTTTTCTCGACAACGCCTGCGCCGGGATGCCAGCCGACTCGCACGATCCCGTCGCCGTGCACATCACGAACGGTGTGCCGCAATCCTTCCTCAGCGGCACCACGCACCCGACCTTCGGCATGGTGCCCGGCGGCGGCAGCCGCCGCGACAACGACGACACCCGGAAAATGCTCGAGGCTGCCATCGCTCCGGCGCCGCAGCCTGTCGCTGATGTTTCCGGCAACGCCACGTTCCTGCGTCAGACGTTGATGGATACGCTGGTGACGGAAAAGAAAGTGCAGCGCGTGATCGGCGACTACCGGCCGGGCGCGACGTATCCGGGAACACCCTTCGCCGCCTCGCTGCGCAACGTCGCGGCGCTGGTGGCGGCGCGCCTGCCGACGCGGGTGTACTTTGTTTCGCTCGGTGGGTTCGACACGCACAGCGGGCAGCTGACCCAGCACGCCGCGTTGCTGACGCAGCTCTCCGAGGGCCTCGCCGCGTTTCAAAAGGACCTCGAGTCGAAGCAACTCGACGGCCAGGTCACCACGATGACGTTCTCGGAGTTCGGCCGCCGCCCGAGCGAGAACGACAGCCGCGGCACCGACCACGGCACGGCCGCGCCGCTCTTCGTGATGGGATCGCGCGTCAAGGGCGGCATGCACGGCACCCCGCCGTCGCTGAAACTCGAGCGCAACCAGGACCTCGTGTTCAGCACTGATTTTCGTCAGGTTTATGCCACCGCGCTCGAACGCTGGCTGGGCTCGCCCGCGACACCCATTCTCGGCGGTCGGTTTGAGCCACTGGGCTTTGTCTGAACCGCCACAGTCCGGGCCCCGCGCGCTGCGCCCGAATCCCGCAGGCGCGCCCCGGCGGGATCGGCCTGAATTGAATTCGTCGCCGCGGGCCCGAACCCAACGCCCGCCACCGGTTGACCTTATACCAATCGCTCCTTGCTTTTGGACTTCTGGATCGATCGTGGCTGCGAGCGCCAGCGAGTGGCCGAACGGCCACTCGCTGGCGCTCGTAGCCACGGCTAAAGTCCAAAGGCAAAGAGCGATTCATATTAGCCGTGGCGACGCTCCGTTTTACCCCGCTCGCCTGACGGCGCACTCTTCCCGTCCGGTTGCAAATCCACCGTTCCGATCCAAACTTTCGACAGGGCACGCTACGCGTTTTCCGCTCCAGGCTGCCGTTAGTTCCTGTTGAGCCGTTCCAGTCGAAATCGTAGAAATTCCGTCATGAGCCGCGCACGTTTTCACGCAACGTCCGCCCCGCCAGATCGACCACGCCGCGCCGAGTTTCGCACCCCGCGCCGAACGCGGGTCCAAAGCTTTTCCATCATGCAGTGATGGATATTACGCCATAGACTACGGGCCGCCCCCTTGTGACGGGGGCGGCCTTTTTTTCCGGCGACGGATCACTTGCCGATGCCGGACGCGCGGAAACCGATCGCCCGCAGCTTCGGCAAATCGAGGATATTCCGGCCGTCGAACACGAACGCGGGCTGCTGCATCGACGCGAAGATTCGAGCGTAGTCGAGGGTCTTGAACTCATCCCACTCCGTCGCGACGGCCAGCGCGTGAGCACCCTGGGTCGCTTCGTACGCGGAGTTCGCGACGGTCAGGCGCGGATCGTCACGGCCCTTCCCCAGGATCTCGACGCGGATTTCGTCCGCCGGCACCTTGGGATCGTACACCACAACCCGCGCCTGTTCGGCCAGCAGATCGCGGCAGACGGAAATCGCCGCGGACTCGCGCGTGTCGTTCGTGTCCTTCTTGAACGCAAAGCCGAGCACCGCGATCCGTTTGTCCGCGACGGTGTTGAACAGCGAACTGACGATTTTCGCCGCGAAGCGGCGCTTCTGCCAGTCGTTCATGCCGACGACGCTCTCCCAATAGCGCGCCACTTCCGGCAGGCCGAAGTGATCGCACAGGTACACCAGATTCAAGATATCCTTCTGGAAACACGAACCGCCGAAGCCGACCGAAGCCTTGAGAAATTTCGGCCCAATGCGCGAATCCTTGCCGATCGCATTCGCAACCTCGTCCACGTCCGCACCCGTCGCCTCGCACAAGGCGGAGATCGAATTGATCGAGGAAATGCGCTGGGCGAGAAACGCGTTGGCCACGAGCTTCGAGAGTTCCGACGACCACAGGTTCGTCGTGATGATCCGCTCGCGCGGCACCCAGTGCGCGTACACATCGACGAGCTTCTGCATTGCGACCGCGCCACCAGGGGTTCGTTCGCCGCCAATCAACACGCGATCCGGTGCCTGCAAGTCCGCAATCGCCGTACCCTCGGCGAGAAACTCCGGATTGGATAGTACCTCGAAGACGTGACCGCGCGTGTTCGCGGCAAGGATGTCCTTGATCGTCTCCGCCGTCTTTACGGGAATAGTGGATTTCTCGACGATAATCTTCGGGCCGTTGGCGTGCTCGGCGATGGTACGCGCGACCGATTCGATGTAACGGAGATCCGCGGCGCGCCCGGCACCGATACCGTAAGTCTTGGTCGGGGTGTTGACGGCAACAAAGATAATATCAGCCGCCTTGATGGCGCCTTGGACATCCGTGGAAAAGTACAGATTGCGACCGCGCGTCTGCCGGACGACGTCATCCAATCCGGGCTCGTAGATGGGGAGCGTATCGGAGTTCCACGCCCCGATTCGGGCCGCGTTCATATCCACCACCCGCACCTCGATGCTGGGCGCCTTCAGCGCAATCATCGCCATGGTCGGACCGCCCACGTAACCAGCACCGATACAACAGATTTTCATACGAAAGATAACGGAGAATTGAGACGGAACTTGAGAAACCCAAGCAGGATTTCGCGGGCCCGTGACACAAAAAAGGGCGGACCGTGGTCCGCCCTCGAAAGGATGTAATATGACTTCACTTACGCCGGATTCGGCGCGGTGGCCGGACCGATCGGCGGCTCCGTGGCCGTGGATTTCTCCAGGGCCTTTTTCGCGGGCGGCTGACCGTCGGACTTCGCCGACGGAAGGCTCGGCAGAATCGGCGAGCGAATCTCACCGAACTGCAGAATCTCCAGGACGTGCTTGCCGTCGATCGTCTCGTGCTCGATCAGGGCCTCGGCAATCTTGTCCAAGGCGCTGCGGTGATCGCTCACAATGGTCGTGGCGCGGCGGTATTGTTCGTCGATGATCCGGTGAATCTCCTCGTCGATCCGGCGCGCCGTTTCCTCGGAGACGTTCTCGTTGCGCGTGATGTCGCGACCGAGAAACACCGTGTCGTGGCTGTCGCCGAACGCGATCGGTCCCAACGGGCTCATGCCCCAGTCGCACACCATGTGGCGCGCGATCTTGGTGATCTGTTTGATGTCGCCGGCCGCGCCGCTCGAGATGTCACCGAGCACCAATTCCTCAGCAATGCGGCCACCGAGCCCCATCGCAATCTGACCTTCCATGCGCTTCTTTGCGTGGGTCAGGATGTCCTTCTTCGGAATGAACATCGTGCTGCCGAGGCTGCGTCCGCGCGGGATGATCGTGACCTTGTGCACCGGCATGTGGCCGTCATCGAGCACCGCCTGGATCAACGCGTGTCCGGCTTCGTGATACGCCGTGAGCTTCTTCTCCTCGTCATCCATGAGACGACGACGCTCGCGGCCGAACTGCACCTTTTCACGGGCGTCGTCGACGTCGATCATCTCGACTTTCTTCTTGCCGCGGCGCGCGGCTAGGAGCGCCGCTTCATTCAAAAGATTGGCCAGCTCGGCGCCGGAGAGACCCGGGGTACCGCGCGCGATGACTTGGAGGTCCACGTTCTCCGCGAGGCTCACCTTCTTGGCGTGCACCCGGAGGATCTGTTCGCGGCCATTCAAATCCGGCAGGTCGACGTAAATCTGTCGGTCGAAACGACCCGGGCGAAGCAGGGCGCTATCCAAGACGTCGGGACGGTTCGTCGCCGCAATGATGATGACGCCTTCCGTGGTGTCGAAGCCATCCATCTCGACGAGCAGCGAGTTGAGCGTCTGTTCGCGCTCGTCGTTGCCACCACCGAGACCGGCGCCGCGCTGGCGACCGACCGCGTCGATTTCGTCGATGAAGATCAGACACGGGGCGCTCTTGCGGCCCTGCTCGAACATGTCGCGCACCCGGCTCGCGCCGACGCCGACGAACATTTCCACGAAGTCCGAGCCCGAGATGCTGAAGAACGGCACGTCGGCTTCACCGGCGACCGCCTTTGCGAGCAGCGTCTTGCCGGTGCCGGGAGGGCCGACCATCAGGATGCCCTTCGGAATCCGGCCACCCATCTTGGTGAACTTCTTCGGGTCCTTCAAAAACTCGACGACCTCGGACACCTCTTCCTTCGCCTCGTCGCAACCGGCGACATCGGCAAACGTGAGCTTGTCGCGATCCCGCGTGAGCAGCTTCGCGCGACTCTTGCCGAAGCTCAACGCGCCCCGACCGGCCTGGCGCAGCTGACGCACAAACAGGAAATAGAGCAGGCCGATGATGATCACGAACGGGATTACCTGCGCCGCAATTGACGTCAGCAGCGTTTGCGTAGGCTGCTCAATGAAGAGTTTCGATTGCTGCAGCCGCGTCATGGTCGCATCGGTCACGCGACCGGCGGCCCGGAACGGGCGGTACGGACTGGATTCGTCCTTGCGGCTCTGGCCCGTGATGGAATGCCAGTCACGTCCGCCGCTCAAATCCGGCCGAATCACCGCGGGCGGGTTCGCCTGAATGTGCTTCGCCTCCGCGCGCTCGAGAACATCCTGAATCGTCAGGTTGTCCGGCTGGCTGCTCATGCCCGGCGTGTAGTACAGGAGGGCAAGCACCGCCGCCACCAACGCCAACCAGAAGATCAGCATCTTCGGCTGAAACCGATCCGGAGGCAGGTTCTTCAGGGGCCGGCGGGATTTTTTATTTTCAGATTCAGGCATTTACGTTTTGGACTGAGGTCGAAACGTGGATGTTCCCCCGCGAGAAGTCAATTGGCGGACCGGTGGAAATTCCGTCCGGCTTTTCCCATCGGCTGGAAGCGCAGCGACGCGCGGTCGATGACCGCAAAACCATGGCGGCCAAGGCTGTGTCGCGTGGGCCGACCGCTCGCCAGCGCATTCAATAATGCGTCAAACGCCGCCCGCGAAACTTCTCCCGCGCGCGGCTGCCCCGCCAGCCACCGATGCAACGCTCGCCGCAGGAGCGCGCGCGGTTTCCCCTGAAGCGGCGCCAGCGCCAGCACTCCGGGTGATCGCAGCGGCTGCAGTTCATCGAGCCATGCCTCCAGCGCGACGTCGTCCTCCTCCAGCAAAACGCGGGATCGCGCGGCACCGGCGAGGGCGTCGCGCTGCGCCGCTTCCACCCACGCCGGAATCACGGCGCTTCGCACGCGATTCCGAAAATACCGGTCGCCCGGATTGCTCGCGTCCTCGCACCACGTCGCGCCTGCTGCGCACAACGCCCGCACGATCTCCGTTTTCTTCAACGGGAGCAGAGGCCGCAGGTGAACGCGGCCTAGCGGGTGCACGTGCACGGGCCGCGGCGCCGCGAGTCCGCCGGCGCCACTGCCACGCGCGAGGCGCATCAGCATCGTCTCCGCGACGTCGTCCTGCTGGTGACCAAACCACACCGTACCGCCATGCCGCTCGATGAACGTCATCCGCGCGACCCGCGCCGCTGCCTCGCTCGCGTCGGGCTTCGCCGCTCGCCAGGAGCCGGCGATGAACGTGATGCCGAGGCCGCGAGCCACGCGCCGGCAAAAGGCCGCGTCGGCGCGTGAGTCCGCGCCACGGAGGCGATGATTGAAATGGAGCGCCTGCAACCGACGGCGTCGTTGCGGCCAGTGCGCCCACAGCAGCAGCAGCAGCGCGAGCGAGTCCGCGCCGCCGGAAAACGCGACCGACCACACGCGCTGCGGCGGGGCCGACGCGACCCACGCGAGCACCGCCGGATCGAGGCGGTCGCGCGGAATGAGCGCGGCGAGGCGCGCAGCGATCGCCGTGAGCGCCTTGGCAGACTTACTGGAAGCTGAGATACTCTTTGCCAAAGTACGGCACCAACGCCGCGGGGATCTTCACGCGACCGTCGGGCTGCAGATTGTTTTCCAGCAGGGCGGCAAGTACGCGCGGGACGGCGAGGCCGGATCCGTTGATCGTGTGCACGAGTTCCGGTTTGCCGGACTCCTTCGAGCGGAAACGAATCTGCGCGCGCCGGGCCTGGAAGGCCTCGAAGTTCGAGCAGCTCGAGACTTCGAGCCAGCGTTTTTGGCCCGCCGACCACACCTCGAGATCGTATTTCTTCGACTGCGCGAAACCGAGATCGCCGCCACACATGAGCAGCACGCGATACGGCAGATCGAGTTTCTGCAGCAGCCGCTCGGCGTCGCCACGCAGCTTGTCGAGTTCGTCGTAGCTGCTCGCCGGATGCACCCACTTCAGCAGCTCGACCTTGTCGAACTGGTGTAGCCGGTTGAGTCCGCGCACGTCCTTACCGTAGCTGCCCGCCTCGCGGCGGAAACACGGCGTGTAGGCGCAGCGGTAGATCGGCAGCGCGGCTTCATCGACAATTTCGTCGCGGAAGAAATTCGTCAGCGGCACCTCGGCTGTCGGCACCGCGTAGAGATGATCGGGCGTCGTCTCATACATCTGCCCTTCCTTGTCGGGCAGCTGGCCCGTCGCGGTCGCGCTCGCCGCGTTCACGAAGATCGGCGGGTTGACCTCCACGTAGCCGACCTTGGCGTTTTCATCCAAAAAGAAATGGAGCAGCGCCCGCACGATCCGCGCACCGTCGCCGATGTAGAACGGAAAGCCGGCGCCCGTCACCTTGGCGCCACGCGCGAAGTCGAAGAGTTTGTCGAAGCCCGGAATTTCCCAATGCGGGAGCGCGTGCGGCCGCGGTTCCTCGTGCGCACCGTGCAGCAGGAAAATCTCGTTCTCCTCCGGCGTTTTTCCCTCCGGCACGCTCGCGTGCGGCAGGTTGGGAATGGAGAGCATCGCGTGGCGAAACGTCTCCTCCGTCTCCTTCAGCTGCGTTTCGCGCTCCTTGAGCTGCGCCGACACGGCCTTCATCTCGCCGACTTTGGCGATGAACTCCGGCGAACCTTTCGGCAGCGCGGCCATGGCGCTGTTCGCCGCCTTCTGCTTTCCGCGCAAGGCCTCGACGTCCTGCAGGTGAGTGCGCCAGGACGCATCGATCGCGAGGACGGCCTCGAGATCGACCTCGAGATGTTTCTTGGCAATCGCCGCCCGGACAAGGTCGGGCGATTCACGGATGAGCTTCGGATCGAGCATGGGAAAAACGAGGGCCGGTGCAGGTCAGCTTACTTGAATCGGGCGCGCGCGCGCTGAAACCGCGAATAAACATCCTTGGCCGAAAGCAGCTTCAAATCGCCCACGGGGGCCTGGACCACGACGTTGCTGGGGGCGTTCAGCGGATACGGGCCGAAGAGCTGCGGATCCGTCGGGCCGAAGATGCCGAGCACGCGTACGCCGAGCGCCGCCGCGAGGTGCATCGGGCCGCTGTCGTTGGCGATCACCCAGTCCGCGCGCTTCACGAGCGCGGGCAGCGACACGAGGCTGGTGTTGCTAGTGAGATTGAAAAACTGCGCCGGCGGATACCCCCCGCGGTCATGCACGTAATTGCTCCCGGCCCACACGACCTTGCGGTTCTTGTCCTCCCGCAGGATCAGCTCGGTGAGTTGCTTGAAGCCGCCCCAGCATTTCTCCGCCCGGCGACTGTCGGGAAACATCACGATCGGTTTTCCCCCGCCCCGCGTATCAGCAAAGCTGAGATTAAGGCTGTCGACCTCGCGAAACTTCAGCGAGCCGCGCAACTCCGGCTTCGCGCCGAACACCGTGCAGAACTGCAACAGGATATCGAGCGCGTGGCTGCGCTTGCCCTCGGGCGGCAGCGGCACCTTCTGATCGTAGAACACCCCCGACCACTCGCGCGCATCGGTGCGGCCGACCTTCTTGGTGGCGTTGGTGCGCGATGTCATCAGCCCCGTGCGAAGCAGCCCCTGCATGTCGAAGACGTAGTCGAAATTCGTTTTCCGCAGTTCCTTCATCAACCGCATGAAGCCCTTGGCGCCGCCCGCCCGTTCGAACACGTACACCTGGTCGACCGCCTCGCACGCCCGCACGATCGGCGCGAAGATTTCGCGCACCACCCACGAGATCCGCAGATGCGGGACCTGCGCCTTGAGCGACGTCGCGACCTGCAGGGCGTGGACGATGTCGCCGAGCGAGGAAGGTTTGATGATGAGGAGTTCGGTCATGCGTCCACGGATCGGTGGCACACCGAAGGTCCCGCGGGAGCGGTAGGTTTCAGGGAAAAGAGGGCAGGAAATCAAATTCCAAATCGGCAGGCAGGCGACAAAGTGTCCGCGGTCTCTGGCGCCCCTACGCGGTGAGGCCGTCACCCTGCATCGATGGGAAGCCCGCAGTTTAACGCTCGCGTTACCAAGACCGGCTCGCCGTGAAACCCAGGAGAGCAGGCGTCCCGCCTGCTCGTTCGATCGGATGCAGGCGGGACGCCTGCGCTCCCGGCGCCAGCCACCGCTGCGGTCGAGGCCAACGCCGAAGATGGGTTGCCTCGCCGCGCCGCACCTCGCAATCACAAGGCCCGCGTGTTGTATTTCTCGCTCAAGACTCTCGGCTGGCTTACGGCGCATTGCCCGGAATTTCTGCTCCGGATCATGGCGGCGGGCCTGGGCGACTTCATTTTCTTCTGCCTGCCGCGACGCCGACGCCTGGTGCTGTCCAACCTGCACCACGCGTTTCCCCAAAAACCAGCCTCGTGGCATCGCGCCATCGGCCGCGAGAGCTGCCGCCGGCTGATCGAAACCGGTCTGCTTTCGCTGGCGACGCCCTTTCTCAATGAAAAGCGCACTCGCGCGATCGTGTCGCTCTCACCGGCCATGCAGGCCGTCTACACGCTGCACCGCACCGACCCTGCGGCCACGCTGATTTGCTCGCCGCACATCGCTTACTGGGAAGCGCAGACCGCCATGCCGCTCGTCGTGCCGGCGCCGTTTCCCGAGTTCGGCATCATCTTTCGTCCGCTCGACAACGCCGCCGCCAACACGCTCGTGAAAACGTCGCGCGAACGCTTCGGCATGAAACTGCTGTCGCGCAAGGAAGGCTTTGCCGAGGCGCTGAAAATCCTGCGGCGCCGCGGCTTTGTCGGCGTACTTTTCGATCAGAACGCCGGCCTGCAAGGCGCGCTCACCACCCTCTTCGACCGCGTCTGCTCCACAACCGAGTTGCCGGGGTTGATGGCGGAGAAGTTTCAAGCACGCGTCTATGGCATTTTCCCGCGCCGCCTCGGCTTCTGGCGGGTGGAGATCGGCGCGCAGGCCATCGCCCACGACGGCTCGGGCGACGCCGTCACTCTCGGGCTCAACCGCTGGCTCGAGACGCTGCTGCGCAGCGACGACACGCTCTGCCCGTCCTGGCTTTGGGCGCACGATCGCTGGCGCAACCAGGACATGCCCGCGCGCCGGTTTCGCCTCGAAGCGAAGCGCAACCTGCTCGCCGCCGACCTCGCCGCCCGCGGCCTGACCGCCGCGCCGCGCCGCACGCGCGTGTGGATTCGCCTGCCCAACTGGCTGGGCGACGTCGTCATGGCGCTGCCGCTCCTGCGGGCCCTGCGGGTCTCACGTCCCGACGCCGAGATCACCGTGGTCGCCAAAGCCCAGTTTCGTCCGCTCCTCGAATCGTGGGGCATCGCCGATCGCATTGAGTCGCTGCCGCCACGAGGGCTCGGCTACTTCACTCACTTCCGCACGCTGCGGCATGAGTATCCCGACGTCTGGCTGCTCTTCACGAATTCGTTCCGCGGCGATCTGGAGTCTTGGCTGAGCGGCTGCCGCCAACGCTTCGGTTTGCAGCGTCCGGGCCGGTCACGTCCGCTGTTGTCGCACACCTTTCGGGTGCCGGCCGATTTCGACGAGCGCACGCACCACCAGCTCGAGCTCTGGGAAAACTTCCTGCGCCATTTCGGCCTCAACGCGCCCGTCGATCGTTCGCCGCTCGCCGCGCCTGCCGGTCCACAAGCATCCACCCTCACGGCGCCGATCGGCTTGATTTGCGGCTCCGAAAATACTCCGGCCAAACGCTGGCCGGTCGGACACTGGCGCGCGTTGATCGCCGCGTTGCCCGATGCGTCCTTTGTGTTGCTCGGCACCGCCGCCGACGCGGCGATCACCTCGGCCGTGGCGGCGGGATTTGCACCAGAACGCGTGCGTGATCTCGCGGGCAAAACCAACCTCCCCGCGTTCGCGCGCACGCTGTGTGAATGCCGCGCCGTGGTCACCAACGACACCGGCGGCATGCACCTGGCAAATGCGCTGGGCGTGCCGATTATCGGGCTCTTCGGGCCAACCAATCCTGTGCGCACCGGACCGGTCTTCGCCGGGCCTGTCCGGCTGCTGCAGCCGCCCGGTTGTCCCGCGACGGGCGGCGGATCGCTCGAAGACCTTCGGCCCGAAACTGTCGTCTCAGCCTTGCGCGCCCTCGCGCCCGCCGCAGTGTCGTAATTCGCCTCACACCGTGCCCCTCCTCACCGTCACCGATCTTCGCACCACGTTTCACACTCGTAATGGCGATTACCGCGCAGTCGATGGCGTGAGCTTCGCCGTCGAACGCGGCGAGACGCTCGGCATCGTGGGCGAATCGGGTTCGGGCAAGTCGGTGACGTGTTACTCGATCATGGGACTGATCCCGCAGCCGCCCGGCCGCATCGAAAGCGGCACGGCGATGTTCGACGGCGTGGATCTGCTGCACTGCTCGCCCGCGCAATCGCGAGCCATCCGCGGCAAGCGGGTCGCGATGATCTTTCAGGATCCGATGACGTCGCTGAATCCGTACCTGCGGATTTCCGAGCAGTTGATTGAGCCGCTGCTGATCCACGAAAAGATTTCCAAGGCCGACGCCCTGCGCCGCGGCCTCGAAGTCCTCGAGGCCGTCGGGATCAATGACGCCGCGCGCCGCATGAATCTGTATCCGCACGAGTTTTCGGGCGGCATGCGGCAGCGCGTGATGATCGCGATGGCGTTGATCACGAAACCGGAGTTGCTGATCGCCGACGAGCCGACGACCGCCCTCGACGTCACCGTGCAGGCGCAAATCCTGGAACTGATCAAAAAGATGCAGCGCGAGCTCGGCATGGCGGTGATCTTCATCACCCACGATCTCGGCGTTGTATCCGGATTGTGCGATCGCGTGCAGGTGATGTACGCAGGCCGGATCGTCGAGACGTCTGACACGCGCACGTTGTTCTACTCGCCGCTGCATCCTTACACGCGGGCGCTGCAGCGATCGATTCCCGCGCTCCAGGGCAAGGGCAGCGAACTCTACACGATTCGCGGCATGCCGCCGGACCTCTCGAAGCCGATGCCCGGCTGTCCGTTCGCGCCGCGCTGCGAGTTCGCGCTCGATAAATGCGTTTCCATTCCCGCCCGCCTGCTGGAGGTCAAACCCGGCCACGCCCACGCCTGCCTGCGGGCCCAGCAGGGAGAAATCTAAGCCTCGCCTATTCGGGACTTATTTTCCGTGTATTCCGCGTATTCCGTGGGCGATCCCTCCTGAAAATGTCCGACCCGATTCTCCAGCTCAACGACGTCAAGACCCACTTCCCGCTCAGCCAGGGTTTCATTTTCAAGCGGCAGGTCGGCACGGTGAAGGCTGTCGATGGCGTGACGTTGTCGATCGAGCGCGGTGAAGTGCTCGGCCTCGTCGGTGAATCCGGCTGCGGCAAGTCCACGCTCGCCCGCACGATCATGCAGCTCGTGCCCACGACTGCGGGGACCGTGGTGCTCGAAGGTCGGAATCTAACGAGCAGTTCGACCTCCGAGATTCTCACCGCGCGGCGTCACCTACAGATGGTATTTCAGGATCCGTATGCGTCGTTGAATCCGCGCATGACCGTATTCGACACGCTCGCGGAGCCGCTCGCGGTGCATCGGGTTTGCCCGGCGGCCGACATCCCGGCCCGGGTCGCGTCGCTCATGAAACTCGTCGGCCTCGCACCGCGTTTCATGCAGAAATATCCGCATGAGTTTTCGGGCGGCCAGCGTCAACGCATCGCGATTGCGCGCGCGCTCGCGCTCGAACCGCGGGTCATCATCGCCGACGAACCGGTCTCGGCGCTCGACGTTTCAATCCAGGCGCAGATTCTCAATCTGCTCGGGCAGCTGAGCCAGAAGATGAACCTCTCGCTCATCTTCATCGCGCACGATCTGTCGGTCGTGAAACACATCTCACACCGCGTCGCCGTGATGTACCTCGGCAAGATCGTCGAGCTCGGGCCCGCAGTCGACGTGATCGAGCGGCCGTTGCATCCGTACACGCGGGCCTTGGTCAGTGCGATTCCGACGCCCAACCCCGACGTCGAGCGCACCCGCCAGCGCATCGTGCTGGCCGGCGATCCGCCCTCGCCGATCAACCCGCCCGCCGGTTGTGCCTTTCATCCGCGCTGCCCGCATGCCCTAGACAAGTGCAAAGCGGCGGTACCGCCGCTGACCCGCGCCGACCCAACGCGCGAAGTCGCGTGCGTCAGGCTCGGCGAGATCTAGTTCGCCCCGGGTAGAGTAAGCGCCTCGCCTGCTCTTCGGCGCAGGCAGGCCGCAGAGTTGCGCTCACATTTTGGCGCTCTCGGTTTACCGGAACATTGGATTGCGATCCCGGCTCGTAAGGGCGATACTTCGTTACGCCAGCTTCGCAGGACACCTCAACGCCTCGCCCCATGAAAACCATCGTTGGAAAAGTCGCCTGCCTCGCCGCTGTCATCGCCGCGATCGCACCGCTCGCCGCAATCGCGCAGAACCTCGCTAGTCAGTCGGGAATCGTCGACCGCAGCCTCGAACGCCTCACGCTGTTGACGGGACCCGATCTCCTTTCACCGCCGCACGGGAAACCAGCGTCCAAATCGCAGCTCTCGATCGCGCCCGCCGCGTCGAAAGCCGGCGAACCCGCCGTGTTTCGCTTCGTGCCGTCGCGCGAGGGTTATACCTTCGTCCCGCTCGGGAAACGTTCGCTCTCCAGCGCACCGTCCGCCAAGGCGCCTGCCTCCTTAGTGCCGCGCGTGCCGTTGCGCGCGCCCAGCGCGGATGAGCTTCGCTTCGATGCGACGCTGCGATCGCCGGTCGACGCGCCCGCGACGGGCGTGCTCCCGACGACTAAGCGCCTTTGACGCCGGCGTGGGTCAATTGACGCACCGCCTCGTAGCACGCGACGCCCGCCGCAGTGCTCAGATTGAGTGAACGCAGGGTGGGATTCGCGTGCGGGATCGTAAGCGACGTCGCGCTCAGCTCCCGGTGCAGCCACTCGGGTGCGCCGGAACTCTCGTTGCCAAACACGAGCCCGTCTCCGTCCGCGTACGTCACATCCCAAAAGGTCCGCTCGGTCTTCGTGGTGAACAACCACAGCCGTTGCGGCGCGTGGGGACTCGCGCGAAACGCCGTCCAATCCGCGTGCTCGTGCACATCGAGCGATTTCCAGTAGTCCATGCCCGCGCGCCGCAGGTTACGGTCATTGATCACATAGCCGAGCGGATGAATCAGGTGCAGCCGCGTGCAGGTCAGCGCGCACATCCGGCCAATGTTTCCCGTGTTGGGCGCGATTTCCGGCTGGAAGAGCACGACGTGCAGCATGACGGGATACTCCGCTCCGCCCCGGGCAAATCAAGTGCTGGATGACGGGTTACTTTTGCCTTTTTGGATCGTCACTCCGACCGGAACGCTCCGCACCCCTTCTTCGTGCCCACCGCACCGCAACGCCGTGTCGTCTTCATCGACGATGAAAAGCCCTACAACGCCCTGATGCGGCAGTTGCTGACAGACCATTTCGACTGTCCTGTGGACGCGTTTCTCGATCCCACCACGGCGCTGGCCGCACTGCCCTCATTGAACCCGGCGGTCGTCGTAACCGACTACTTCATGCCGGACCTCAACGGGCTTGAGCTGATCCGGCGGGCCACGCCGCTCGTGCCGGCGACTGCATTCGTGCTCATTTCCGGAAACAATCTCTCGGCCGAGCAGGAAGCGATGGATCGCCTCCCGGCCTTGAAGGGGTTTTTGCCGAAGCCATTTGGCTGGCGCACGCTCGCCGATGAAATCCTCCGCGTCTGGCCGGCCACGTGTGTGCGCCCCAGTCCGACCGGAGGCCTCAGCCCGAACGGGAAGTCGTAAAGCTTGACGCAGCGCAGGAGCCGCGGGCTCAGCGCCGGTGCTGTTTCATCGCCTGATCAACTTCGCGCAGCACGACCCGTTTTTTCAAGTCGTCGCGGCGATCATAGAGCTTCTTGCCCGTGGCCAGCGCCACTTCGACCTTCACCAAGGCGTCCCTGAAATACATCCGCAACGGCACGAGGGCGCGGCCGCCGGTGCTGAGCGCAACCTGGATCTTGTCGATGTGGCGGCGATGGAGCAGGAGCTTCCGAATCCGCTTCGCGTCGTGATTGTTGATGTTGCCGAACGCGTATTGCTCGATGTGTGCGTTGTGCAGCCAGATCTCGCCCTTCTCGACCCGCGCAAACGCGTCGTTAATCTGCGCCTTGCCCGCCCGAATGGACTTCACCTCGGTGCCGCGCAGCTGAATCCCCGCCTCGAACCGCTCGTCGACCGAATAGTCACGCAGCGCCTTCGAGTTTCGAATCTCGGTGAAACGCTCGGAGTCTTTTTTTTTCGCGGCCATGAAAGGGATCGAAATCGATCGATGAGACTATCCGTAAACGAAAAAGGCGGCGCCCGCAATCGCGGTGCCGCCTAAAGTATCGGGCGTTTGGATGCTCAGTTCGCCAACTCGTGGCTGATCTTGCCTTCGATGATCTCGCGGAGCGCGGTGTCCTCGGGCGACAGCTTCTCCAGCGACTCGACGAGCGGGCGGTTGCCCCGCTTCAGCTGTTTCACGCGGCGGGAAACCACGTTAATCAGGATGTTCGGATCGTTGACCGCTTTCAGGGCGTCTTTGATGTAATCGTCTCTCATGGTGACGGGATCGGCTGAGTGAAAACCGGCAACAGCAACCGCCGCCCCATGGGCCGTCAATAGCGAATTCCAGCTTGCGGAACGAGCTGGCCGGCCGGACCGTTGCCCATGTTTATCGCCTGGACCACGGTCGCCACGCGGCCCGACGCCGACCGCCTCGCCACCGGGGTCGTGGAGCGGGGCCTCGCCGTCTGCGTGCAGGTGGACGGCCCGATCGTTTCCCACTACCGCTGGGAGGGGCGCACGGAGCGCGCCGAGGAATTTCGCCTGACCTTCAAGTGTCGGCCGGCGAGCCTGCGCGCCCTCGAAGACCACGTCGTGAAACACCATCCCTACGAAATTCCGGAGTGGCTGGCGGTTCGCGCTGAATCCGTGGGAGAAAAATACTTGTCATGGGCGGCGGCGAACTCTAGCACTCCGCCCCTTTAACAAGTCGCAACCCACTCTTTTAAAGCCATGTCACAGCACAAAAGTCTCCAAGGCGCCTCCGGCCTCGTCGTTAAACGCAACGTCCTGAAGCGCTTCGAGCGCGTCGAATTGCTCAGAAAGCGCAACCAGTGGAAGCCGGGTGACCGCGTCCAGGGTCTCCGCAAGACGAAGCCCGACGTTTGATCTCATTTTCGCCCTCTCTTGGCAGGCAGTTTTCGCTGCCTGCCTTTTTTTTGCCCGGTCCCCTCCACCCACCCTTCCGCCTGCATCATGTTCGATCTGATCAAAAAGCTGGTTGATTTCGTCCTCCACATCGACGCCCACCTCGCGGAAATCATCCGCGACTATGGTACGTGGACCTACGCGGTTCTCTTCCTGATCATTTTCGCTGAAACCGGCCTGGTCGTGACGCCCTTCCTGCCGGGCGACTCGCTGCTCTTCGCCGCCGGCGCCTTCTGTGCCAAACCTGAAACCGGGTTGAACGTGCACCTGATGGCAGGCCTGCTTTTCATCGCGGCGGTCCTGGGAGACACCCTCAACTACTGGATCGGCGCGAAGCTCGGTCCAGCCGTCTTCAAGCGCGATGACTCGATGTTCCTCCGCAAAAAGCATCTCGAGCGGGCGCACGCGTTCTTCGAGAAATACGGCGGCCGGGCCATCATCCTCGCGCGCTTCGTGCCGATCGTCCGGACCTTTGTGCCGTTCGTCGCCGGTGTCGGCCAGATGACCTATTCGCGTTTCATCGTCTATAACGTCGTCGGCGGTTTCATCTGGATCGGTTTCTTCATCTACGCCGGTTTCATCTTCGGGAACCAGCCGTTCGTGCAGAAGAATTTCAAGCTGGTCATCCTCGCCATCATCATCCTGTCGGTCGTACCGATGGTGTTCGAAGGCTGGCGCGCGTGGAAGGAATCGCGCGCCAATCGCACGCAAGCTTGACGGTGACGCCGCCGGAAGGCTTCACTGATCCCACTGTTGTTCGCGAGCGTAGCACAATGGATAGTGTAGTGGCCTCCGAAGCCATTGATCCGGGTTCGACTCCCGGCGCTCGCACCAGCCTTCGCCAAGGCTTCGGCTGGCAGGCCAGCTGGATGAAGACGTAACAATCCAGATTGAGGTCAGGTCGAAATTTCAGCCCGCATTTGCGGGCTTTTTTGTGCCTGGAGGAAACGCCGCCGAATCGCAGATCAATCCGCGATCCGTAAGGGGTCAGGTAACATGAGCGGCAAGTCGGGATAGCGCGACGCGAGGTGCGTGGTGCTACAATGACAAGTGCCATGATCTATACTGGAATCGACTATCACAAACGTTACTCGGTGGCTTGCACGCTGGACGCCCAAGGCCAGAAGCTCCACGAAGCGCGGATCGACGGCAACGCGTCCACGGCTTTTGCCGCCTACTTCAAGAAACTCGGCACGCCCAGCGAGGTGGTGATCGAGGCCTGCTGGAATTGGGGTGTGCTTTACGATTTGCTCGAAGACACGGCGGGCGTGGCGAAGGTCGTGCTCTCGCATCCGGCGAAGAATCGCATCATCGCGGACGCGCAGATCAAGAACGACCGCATCGACGCCAAGGCGCTCGCCACGCTCTTGCGGGGCGACTTCGTCGCGAAAGTGCACGTGCCGTCCCGCGACGTACGGCAGCGCCTCTGGCTGGCCCGGTTGCGCACGATGATTCGCAATCGCATCCACTGCGTGATCGACCGGCACCCGCAATTGGAGCGGCCCGCGGTGAAGGACATCTTCAGCAACCAGGGCAAAGCGTGGATGAAGCGCGCCCCGCTCCCCACCGCCGATCGCACGTTGCTGGACGACGACCTCGCGTTGCACGCGCTGCTGCAAACTCAAATCGACGCGCTGGAGAAGACGATCGTCGCCGACAACGCCGCGAATCGGCTGGCGGTGCGGCTTCAAACCCTGCCGGGGGTGGGCAAGATCCTGGCTCCGGTCGTGGCGTTGGAGATTGACCAGGTCAAGCGCTTCAAGACCGCCGACAAACTCTGCGCCTACGCCGGCCTGGTCCCGACTACCCACGCCTCCGGCGGCAAGATCGCACACGGCCGCATGCTACCCTTCTGCAACCGCTGGCTGAAGTGGGCCTTCATCGAGGCGGCCTGGGTGGCCGTGGGCTGCTCCGATTACTTTGGCTCTTTCTATCGCAAGCAGCGGCTGCGTGGCAAAGGCGCCAACGACGCCATCACCATCGTCGCCCGCCGCATGGCTAAAATCGCCTGGAAAATGCTCACCGAGGAACGAGACTACTCCCCGCACGCCCCCGTCGCCAAACCAACTTCCCCGGCCGCTCTCATAACGGACTGACGGCATCCTCAGTGATGCGCGTCTTGGGTCAGGATAGAGGGCCGGGAATCTGATTCATTACCCTGCCGGAGGCCTCGTGCCTGCCGCTGAGAGAAGTGTGATCGCGGAATCTCCTCTTCCTTCACCCGCAAAGCCGGTCTTCACCCACGGGATCTTCCCGCGGGGCGCTCATTGCCGCCCCTCACCCCGGCTAGGGGCACCAAAGCCCAGGAAGCTAAGCATCCAATTTTCCCATACCTCTCAAAATCCCACTTGACTGCTTTCACTCAGAGAAGGCTGTTGCACGTTGCAGCCTGAGTTCCACGCTCCGGCAGGTGGGCGGTTAATGGTGCTGCAACGTGCAACAGCCTTGTATCTTGAACGGCGAAAGTCTGGTTGCGGCTTCCGAGAATGGGCGACAAGCTCGTCGGAGGAAGCCGCAACCAGACCGGTGGCGACTCCCTTTCCGAGTCAGATCGATAACATGGCCTTGAGACGCCAGGTGATCTCGTGGGTCAGCGCGGTCGGCTCGGGATTCTTCATGCAAACTCGAACCGTTGGAAGAGCGCGGGGGCCTCACGGCCGCGCAGCTCGAATCGCAAGACAGAGCGCTATGAATAAAATGACCGAACCAGCTCCGACCTACGCCGGAGTCGATATCTGCAAAGAAGCGTTGGAGGTCTCGCTCGTTGGACGCAGTCCGGAGCGCTACGACAACGCCGCCGCCGGAATCACTGGCCTCATCGAATCGCTGGGCAAAATGGCGGGCCCGGTGCACGTGATTTGTGAACCGAGTGGCGGCTACGAACGCGAGCTACTGGAGGCGTTATGGGCCGCCAACATTCCCGTCAGCTTGGTCAACGCTGCCCGCGTGCGGTCGTTTGCCAGGGCGCAAGGGCTGCTGGCGAAGACCGACGAGATTGATGCGTCGGTGCTACGGGAGTTTGGTGAACTCCTTCAGCCCCCGGTCCTCGAAGCTCCTTCGCCCTCACGCCAAAGACTCGCCGCGCTGGTCCAGCGCCGGGAGCAACTGGTGAACCTGCTCACAATGGAGGAACAGCGACTGATGCAGACTCGCGACGTCGTGCTCAAAAAGCTGATCCAAAGTCTAATCGGGGAGCTGCAGAAACAGGTCCAGCAAATCGAGGTGATGATTGAGCAACAGATCGATGACGATGACACGTTGCGCGGGCAGAGCGCGCGGCTGCAACAGGTCAAAGGCATCGGGAAAGTAACCGCCTCCACCATCTTGGCCGAGCTCCCCGAACTGGGGAAACTCAGCCGCAAGCAAGTCGGAGCACTCGCGGGTGTCGCGCCCTACAATCGCGACAGTGGCACCCTCCGCGGTCGACGAACTATCCGCGGCGGTCGAGTAAAAGTCCGCCGCGTCCTCTACATGGCGGCCCTCGTCGCCACCCGATTCAACCCCGTTCTGAAATCATTCTATCAACGACTCGTCGCCGCAGGTAAGCCTAAGAAAGTAGCCATCACCGCCGTCATGCGGAAGCTCGTCGTCCTTCTCAACCACCTCATTAAAAATCCTCAATTTAACCTCGCCTGAAAGACCGTTGCTGACCCTTACGGACGGTAGTCGCGATCGAGGGGCCCCGCCATCTCGCTCCTCACCCCAGCAATTCGCGCATCGCGCTGACGAACGCGTCGTCGATTTCCGCGCTGCTGAACGCATAGTCCACCTCGTAACCACCGAACGGATATTCGCCCTTCGTGGGAATGTACCACGGACCGTTGTCGCCGTAGCCGGCCACCGCGACGGATCGCTTGCCCATCGTCTGCGCCCGCAATTGATACTCGATGAACGGCTCCGAAGGCAGGTAGAGGGAGGCGACGTCATTGAGATGCAGGGCGCCCAAGACGAGCGGCTCCTTCCGCGCGCAACGCCGGAGGTAGGAGAGCTTGAAGGCGGGCCGCATGCGAAACACGACGGAGTCCTTCTGCTTGGTGATGAGTTCCTGGAGCGCATCGACGGCGATCGCGGGATTGATTGCAGGCAACACGTCCCGCGTGCGCCACTCCACCGTGCCGACCGGCTCGCGGCGCAAAGCCGCCTCCGATGCCACGATGCCCTCGTAGATCCGGTTTGTCAGCCGCACCCGGGACGCCGGCGTGCCGTCGTTATATTTGCCCGCGGCGATGTTGCCCGCGCAACCGGTGAAATAGATGTGCGTGCATCCCGGCTCATCCCGCTCGCGCCGCCGCCGCGCGAGTCCGCAGAAATCGCTACTCACCCGGCCGTCACCGTAGTAACTCATCGGGTGCGTCGCGTAATAATGACACGCCAGAATCTTCGTGTCGCCGTCATAAAACGCGATCGTCCGCAGCAGCGGATCGATCGGACCCTCGGGCATCGCGATCAGCGCGGGATCCTTGCACGAGCTGCCGCGCATCGCCGTGACCCGGCCGCCAGCGTCGCGCGCCATCCGTCGGTTCGCCGCCACCTGCACCACCGGAGCCGCCCCCTGCCCCACGTGCGTGACGGGCCGCGAGCGCTCCATCGCGGTCGTGACCGCGGCCCGCGCCCGATCCAGGCAGCGTTGAAAGAAATCCATTTCGAAGACGCGGGGCAGATCGGGCTGACCTTCGAGTAGCCGGCCCGCCTCGAAGCACACGAGCGGGGCGTTGTGCTGGTGCACGCAATGCACTGAGACGCGATCAGGCGTCGTACCCGCGGCTTCAGCCAGCACCACGCGCCACTGCCGGTGCGCCTCGTTCAGAATACCCGTCCAATCGACCACGCAAAACACGATGGGCCGGCCCGCGCCGAGCAGGATGTAGCCGATCGCCTCAAGCGGATCATCGACTTCGCTCGCCGGTTTGATCCAGCCGCCGCAGAGCGAATGGCCTTTCGGCGGTGTCACCTCAAAGCGAAACGTCGCCACCCGGAGGCTCCCGGCCGGGGTGGACGCCCGCGCGACTGCCGCACTGAGGGCTGACGTGGACGACGCGACGGCACCGGTGGCCAGCGCGGTCTGAAGAAACTCCCGACGATTGATTGGATTCATCCTGGATTGCGCAGTGGGTTTTCGCCGCCGGACGCCAGAGTACAGAAAGACAACCGCTTGGGAAGTCGAAGCACCCGGCCGCGCAAATCGGCGTTGCCTCGCCGTCGCGCGGTTCGCATCGTCGCGCCTTATGTCCGCTGACAAAACCGAGAGTAGCGCCGCGCCCGCGGCACCAGCCCCGAGCGATTTCATTCGCGATATTGTTGCGAAGGATCTCTCCGAGCAGCGCTACTCGAAAATTGTCACACGCTTCCCACCCGAGCCGAACGGCTACCTGCACATCGGCCACGCCAAGTCGATCTGCCTGAATTTCGGCATCGCCCGGGAAAACAACGGTCAGTGCAACCTGCGCTTCGACGACACCAATCCCGTCAAGGAAGACGTCGAGTACGTCGACTCCATCACCGCCGACGTCAACTGGCTGATCGCCGGCTGGGCCGATCACTGTCTGGGCCTGAAAGCCAAGGGAGCGACGCCCGCGCTGCAGTCCGTCAACGGTCGCGACGATTACTACCTCGCCGCGGCAAATCCGTCCCATTCCGCAATCGGCAATCCGCCATTTGCAATCGAGACGGAGGCGTTTTTCGCGAGCGACTACTTTGAACAGATCTACACCTACGCGGTGGAGCTGATTCGCCGGGGCAAGGCCTACGTCGATGACCTGACCCCCGAGGAAACGGACGCGTATCGCGGTTCGCCGGACAAGCCGGGACGCGACAGTCCGCACCGCACCCGCAGCATCGCTGAGAACTTGGATCTCTTCGCCCGGATGCGCGCCGGCGAGTTCCCCAACGGCGCGCGCAGTCTGCGCGCGAAGATCGACATGGCGTCGCCCAACATCTGGCTGCGCGACCCCCTGCTCTACCGCATCCGCCACGTCGGTCATCACCACGCGGGCGACAAGTGGTGCATCTACCCGCTCTACGATTTTGCCCACTGCCTGAGCGACTACCTCGAGGGCATCACGCACAGCGTGTGCACGCTCGAGTTCGAGGTGCATCGTCCGCTCTACGACTGGATTTTGCAGAGCCTCGAACTGCCGCGCGCGCTCCCGCACCAGTACGAGTTCGCGAAGCTCAACGTGAGCTTCATGGTGTTCAGCAAGCGGCGCCTGCTGCAGCTCGTCGAGGAAGGCTTCGTCAATGGCTGGGAGGATCCCCGGATGCCGACGCTCTCCGGCGCCCGTCGTCGTGGCATTCCCGCCAGCGCGATCCGCCGTCTGGCTGCGATGGTCGGCGTCACGAAATACGACAGCGTGACCGACATCGCCGTCTTCGAGCACGCCGTGCGCGAGGAACTCAACGGCCTCGCCGCCCGCCGCCTCGGCGTGCTGCGGCCGCTCAAACTCGTGCTCACCAACATTGCCGCCGGCGAAATGCTCGAGTGCGACGCGACGAATAATCCGCAGGACGAAACGCCCACGACGCGCAAGGTCGCGCTGACCCGCGAAGTCTACATCGAGGCCGAGGACTTCGCCGAGGTGCCGCCACCGAAATATTTCCGCCTGAAACCAGGCGGTGAGGTGCGGCTGAAATATGGCTGCATCATCAAGTGCGACGAGATCGTGAAGGACGCCGCGGGCCAGATCACCGAACTCCGCTGCACCGCCGATCTCACCACGCGCTCCGGCGGCGCAAACGTCGACCGCAAGGTCAAGGGCACGATCCACTGGGTCAGCGCCACGCAGTGCGTGGACGTCGAGGTCCGGCTCTACGACCGGTTGTTCACCGTGGCCGAGCCCGGCGCGACCGACGACTTCAAGAAGTACGTCAACCCGCACTCGCTCGAAGTCGTCCGCGCCAAGGTCGAGGCGTCGCTCGCCGCCGCCGCACCTGGCCAGTATTTCCAGTTTGAACGGGTCGGCTACTTCGTACCCGACGCCAAGGACAGCACGCCTGGCAAGCCGGTCTTTAATCGCACGATTACGTTGAAAGACACCTGGGTGAAAAAGTGATCCGCCGCTCGCGGCGTCTGCACCATGGATGATCCGATCGCACCCTTGACGGCCGCCGAAGTGCGCGTGCTGGGCTCGTTGATCGAGAAACAGATCACGACGCCCGATTACTATCCGCTCACGTTGAACGCGCTGACAAACGCGTGCAACCAGCTCACGAATCGCGAGCCCGTGGTCGCCTTCGATGAGACCGTGATCGTCCGAGCAATCGATGGCTTGCGCGAAAAGCGCCTCGCCACGCTCTTTTCCGGCGCCGAGAGCCGCGTCGCCAAGTACAAGCACACGTTGACCGACGCCCTGCTGCTCACGCCCGCCGAAGTCGCGTTGCTCTGCGTGCTCATGCTGCGCGGCCCGCAGACCGTGGGCGAACTGCGCGTGCGCTGCGAACGCCTGTTCAAGTTCGATACGCTGCCCGAACTCGAGGAGGCGTTGAACGCTCTCGCCAGCCGTCAGCCGCAGCCACTCGTGACACGCCTGCCGCGCCAGCCAGGCACCAAGGAATCGCGCTATACCCAGCTGCTGTCCGGGCCAATCGAATCGCCTGCAATCGCGGTGACCGACACCAGCGCCCGACCCGAGCTCACGCCGTCAGCCTCGAAACCGAGCGACGAGCGCCTCGCGCGCGTCGAAGCCGAACTTGCCGCCGTGAAACAGGAACTCGCCACGCTGAAGGAAACCTTCGCGGAATTTCGCCGGCAGTTTGAATAAAGCTGGTGCGCGCCGGGGCGGGAGACGCATTAATTCTAAAGCCAGGAAGCCAGGAGATGAGCGCTACCGCCATCGACTCGACGTTCCGCGCTCGAGTGAATGGGCTGTAGACGAAGCTGCGCGGAGCCACTCGCTGGCGCTCGTAGCTACAGCCCATGCCTCGTGCGCTCGTAGCCACAGCCCGCCCCCTCGTGCGATATGGCCCACGCCGGACCTAGGCTCGTCGCTCGGCTCCTGGCTTACTGCTTCTGAACTAACTCCCCGTCGCCGACCTCTCCCTCCGCCGCTCACCGCTCACCGCGACGCTTGCATTGACGCAAAAACCTCTGGTTCACTGGGCCACTTGTGAAGCAAAGCATCGTCACCCTCGATATGGAAGGGGTTCTCACCCCGGAAGTCTGGATCGCCGTCGCCGAGCGCACGCAGATCCCCGAACTCCGTCGAACGACGCGCGACGAGCCGGACTACGACAAGCTGATGCACTACCGCATCGGGATCATGGATCAGCACGGCATCACGCTGCCGCAGATCCAGGCCGTGATCGCCGGCCTGCCGCTGCTGCCGGGCGCGCTGGACTTTCTCAGCGAACTGCGAAAGCGCACGCAGGTGATCATTCTCTCCGACACCTTCGAGCAATTCGCCGAACCGTTCATGCGCCAGATGGGCTGGCCGACGCTCTTCTGCCACCGGCTGGTCGTGGAAAAAGATCGCATCGCCGGCTATCAATTGCGCATGCCGGACCAGAAGCGTCACTCGGTCGCCGCCCTGCAGTCACTCAACTACAACGTGATCGCCGCCGGCGATTCGTTCAACGACACCTCGATGCTCGGGCAGGCGAATCACGGCTTTCTGTTTCATGCGCCGGAGAATGTCGTGCGCCAGTTCCCGCAGTTTCCCGCCGTCAACGAGTACGACGAATTGCTGCGGTTGATCCTGGCGCGGCTATAACGCGGCGCACGTTCCGCGCCGCTCCCCGGAGGCGCGGGGCGCAAACGTAGTTCGTAGTTCAAGCCGGCCGCCGCGACGGCGGCGCTCCCGGCTTTCTTTCTGCTCGCCCGCAGTTGGGCGCGTGCGCCACGCTCGGACACCCCACTGCCCCATGAAGCGTCGCCTAGCCGCCTTGGTCCTGCTCGCGTCGTCCACTCTCGTCGCAGCCCAGCCGACGACCCCACCCGCCTCCACTCCGGCCGCGGCCACGTGGGAGAATCCGCTCAAGAAACTATTACGCGAAGGCAAGCCGGTGATCGGCATGACCGTCACAATCCCGAACGCGGATGTCGTATTGCAGGCGGCGCGGCTCGGCTTCGATTTCGTGTGGATCGAGATGGAACACAGCCCGATCACGCTCGAATCGGCGCGCAACATGATTCTGGCGACACAAGGGACCGCGATCATGCCGTTGATTCGCGTGCCCGTGAACGAACTCTGGACCGCCAAACGCGCACTCGATTGCGGCGCGATGGGCGTGATCTTTCCCTTCACCAGCACGCCGGATCTCGCCCGCCAGGCGGTCGCCGCGGCGAAGTATCCGCCGCTTGGTCGACGCGGCGCGGGCCCGGGCCTCGCGTCTCTGCGCTGGCCCGCGCCCGGTGGTTACGCCGACTTCGCCGACCAAAATGCCCTCGTCATCATCATCATCGAGGAGAAGCGTGCGGTCGAAAACATCGACGCCATCCTCGACGCCCCGGGCATCGACGTCGTGTTCATTGGCGTGAATGACCTGTCCTATTCGTACGGCGACCGCGGCCGGCAAACGCCTCAGGTCAAAGCGGCCATCGCCACCATTGTCGCCGCCGCCAAGAAACGCGGTCTGCCTGTCGGTCGTCCCGCGGGCGCAGCCGACATCAAAGGTTTCATGGCCGAGGGCTTTCAGTTTTTCCAAGGCTCCAGTGAAATCGGACTCATCGGCGCCGGCGCCAAACCGCTGCTCGAGGCGGCGGGCAAGACCGCGCCCGACCTGAAGAATCGCCCGCTGTATTGATTTGGCTGCGACGCCCGGCACTCCTTCGCCCACTCAATCATCCTCTTTCTTTCCCATGAAACTCAGTTTCCGTTTCGCCCTGATCACCTGCGCGTTGCTGCCCGCCCTCGCCTGGGCCCAAGCCTCGCTGCCGTCCCGCAAAGTCGTCTTCACCTCCAACCTGCGCCTCAGCGAAAGCGACATCCGCGAGATGCGTCAGGCGGCGCCGGCGCTGAATCTCGTGTTTCCCACCCGCGAGAATCTCAGCCAGGAACTGGTGGACGCGGAGGCGGTGTTCGGCAGCGTCACCCGCGAGCAGTTTCTCGCCGCGAAGAAACTACGGTGGATGCAAATCACCTCTGCCGGCGTGGAGAACGTCCTGACGGGCATTCCCGAGATCGTGCAGAGCCCCGTCACGGTCACGAACATGAAGATCGTCCAGGGCATCGAAATCGCGGATCACGCGTTCGCCCTGCTGCTCGGCCTCACCCGGCGGATCGACATTGCGGTCAAGGATCGTGAGTCCGAAACGTGGCGCAGCCTGCAGCAATACGGTCCGCCGCTGGAGCTCCACGGGAAAACCGCCGTCGTGGTCGGCGTTGGTGGCATCGGCACCCAGATTGCCATCCGCGCGAAGGCATTTGGCATGACGGTCATCGGCGTCGATCCGAAGGACCTGCCGTACACGCCGTTTCTCGACCGCACTGTCTGGCCGGATCGTCTCGATGCGGTCCTCCCTGAGGCGGACGTCGTGTTCATCTCGGCGCCGCACACGCCGCAAACGGACAATCTGATCAAGGCCGCGCAGTTCGCGAAGATGAAGGCGGGCGTGCTCTTCATCGCCGTCTCGCGCGGCCGGATCTACGACAACGACGCGCTGGTGGAGGCGCTCAAGTCGGGCAAAGTTGCCGGTGCCGGGCTGGACGTCACCGCCACCGAACCGCTGCCGAAGGGCCACCCGCTCTGGAAAACGGGCCGCGTCATCATCACGCCGCACATCGCGGGACGTTCTGACGGCGAGGGCGCGCGTTACTTCGAGCTCTACAAGGACAACCTGATCCGTTTCGCCAAAGGCGAACCGTTGCGACACGTGGTGGACAAGGAAAAGGGGTATTGAGGACGCACCTTTTCCGACCGAACAGGATTGAGCAGGAAGCCAGGAAACCAGGAAAAGTCAGTTCATCGCTTTCCAGCTTCTGCATCCAACCCAGCAGCCCGGAGTTCCTGGCTTTCTGGCTTCTGAATTTCTCGGTCCAACTGCCTTCCGCTTTGTCTTAGGCGGATTCGTGCAATCGCGCCAGCCGTGCCGCCACCCGTTCGCGGCCCAGCACCCGGAACATGCCGGTGATGCTCGGGCCGACATTTGTGCCGGATACGGCCAGCCGGGCCACGGATTGATAGTCGCCGAAACCAAGACCGTGCTGCGTTGCGAGCCCCTTGATCGCGTCCTCGATCGCGGTGTCGCTGGAAAAATCCATCGCCGGCAACGCCGCGATCAACTCCCGCAATCGCGCCTTGGGATCGCCCTTGCCCATGACCTTCTCGCGCACTTTGGCGTCGACCGAAAACTCCTCGGTGAAGAAGTAGCCCGTGTAGGCCGGCAGTTCCTCGATGCCCTTGATCTTCGGCTGGCTGAGCGCCAGCACCGCACGAAAATAAGCATCGGGTGCCGCAAGCGCGGCCTGGGCCACGGGACTCTCCGTTTGCCGGGCCAGGAACTCGCGAGCTCGCACGGCGAACGTTTCCGCCGGCAGCTCGAGCAGGTAGGCCATGTTCATGTGCGCGAGTTTCTTGTCGTCGAAACGCGCGTTGCTCTGGTTCACCCCCGGTAAATCGAAGAGCCGGATGATGTCCGCAATCGGCATCTTCTCGCGATCGTCGCCCGGATTCCAGCCGAGGAGGCAGAGGAAGTTCACCAGCGCCTCCGGCAGGTAGCCACGTTTCTGATACTCCTCGATCAGCGCGCCCTGATCACGTTTCGACATCTTGCCCGGGCCGTTCTGTTTCAGGATGAGCGGGATGTGCGCGAAGGCCGGGGGCGTCACGCCGAAGCCTTCGTACAGGTGCACGTGCTTGCTGGTGTTCGAGAGGTGATCCTCGCCGCGGATGATGTGCGTGACCTGCATCGCGATGTCGTCGACGACATTGACGAGGTGAAACACCGGATTGCCGTCGGACCGTACAATCACGAAATCCTCGTCCTCCAACCGCTCGACGCGGCCGCGGATCTGGTCGTTGATCACCACCGGCGGCAGCTTCACCTTCGTGACCGTCTTCTTGCGGTGCTCATCGAACACCTCGTACCGCTCGCCGAGCAGCTTGAACCAAATCGCGCCGTCCTTCTCGTAAGCGCGCCCGGCCGCGATCAAGCGCGCCACGTGGTCCTTGTAGATCGCGCCGCGTTCACTCTGCCGATACGGACCGAAGTTACCGCCGCCGTTCGCGCCGATCTTCGGACCCTCGTCCCAGTTCAGCCCCAGCCAGGAAAGACTGTCGTAAATCAGGTTGAGGAAGGCCTCGCTGTTGCGCTCCTGATCCGTGTCCTCGATGCGCAGGATGAACGTGCCGCCCGTGTGGCGCGCATACAGCCAGTTGAACAACGCCGTGCGGGCGCTGCCGATGTGGAAGAAACCGGTGGGACTGGGTGCAAAGCGAACGCGGACCTGGGACATGGGCAATGGACGACGGTGAATGGATTCGACAGGGACTGGCAGGGAGCGAAAAAGGAGCATTCCGTGCATTCTGCCCCACCTGTCAAAGACTCTGTCATCGACCCGGCGGCCTTCGTCGATCGGATCGCGTCCGCGGCCACCGCGCGCGGGTTTCGGGTCGAACGTTTTGGGCAGAGCGCCGGCGTACCGCAACTCGCCCTCACCCGCCGCACCCGCGGCGTGCGGCCCCGGATCTACTTCTCGGCCGGCATTCACGGCGACGAACCGGCGCCACCACTCGCGTTGCTATCAGCCCTCGAGCACGGCCTCTTCGACGATCGCGCGACCTGGTTTCTCTGCCCGCTGCTCAACCCCGCCGGCTTCCTCGCCCGCACGCGCGAAAACGCCGAAGACCTCGATCTGAACCGCGATTACAAGGCGCTGCGGTCCGCAGAAATCCGCGCCCACGTGGGCTGGCTGCAACACCAGCCCAACTTCGACCTGACGATCTGCCTGCACGAGGACTGGGAGGCCGGCGGCTTCTATGTCTACGAACTTAACGCCGCCGACGCCCCCAGCCTGGCGCGTCCGCTGATCGAAGCCGTTTCGAGTATTTGTCCGATGGAGACCGCCACGGTCATCGACGGCCGCGACATTGCGGAACCCGGCATCGTCCGGCCGCTCGCCGATCCGCTCCTGCGCGAGACCTGGCCGGAGTCGATTTATCTCCAGGCGCACCACAGCCGGTTGAGCTACACGATCGAGACGCCCTCGTCGCTGCCTCTGCCCAAACGAATCGCCGCCTTGGAGTGCGCCCTTGCGACCGCCATCAGCCAGGTGTGTGCGGCGTATAAGCCGCCCGGCACCGGCCGGAACTTTTAGTGGCGCTTCGCGTCCCTGACGCCTAAGGTAAGGCTTGAACGTCCATTGAGTCGCCTGTCGTCCGACGGGCGGCGGTGGTCGCACCTTCCTTTTATCCAGACATGAAAGCTCTCAAGATTTCTGCCATCGTCGTCGGCGGTGTGGTCGTGCTGCTCGCGATCGTCGTCGCGCTCGCGTTTACGTCGTCGGTCCAGACTTGGGCGGTGCGCAAAGCCGTCGCCGGCCAGCCGGGCATGACCATCGAGGTGTCCCGCGTGGCCGCTGGCCTCTCGGCCGCGGATATTTCCGATTTCCGGTTCACCAAGGACGGCATGATCGTGACCGCGAAGTCGGTCTCCGCGCGGTATTCGGCCTCCGACTACATCAAGCACAAGCGCATCAACGCCGACTCCGTCACCGTGGACGAGCTCGTCGTCGATCTGCGCAACGCGAAACCCGCGCCCGCCGCCGCCCCGGCCGGCCCTGCGACCAAGGCCGGCGAAAAACCCGCCGCCCCGGCCAAGCCCGCCGCGGAAAAAGCCTCGCCGTTCGAGGGCCTGCTCAAGGAAGCGCAGTTGCCCTTCGACGTCCGCCTCGGCGCCCTGGCCGTCAAGGGCCGCGCGCTCCTGCCAAACAATCAGGTCGTCACCTTCGAACTCAAGGGCGGCGGCATCGACACCGGCCAGCGCGGTACGCTGGAGTGGACGGTGGATTTCGCCGACTCGACAGCCGGTGCGGACCTCCGCGCGGCACGCTCGATCGGTAAACTCGGTCTGCGCATCGCCGCCGACCGCCGCATCGATCTCGTGGAACTGGAGACAACCGCATCCGCGATGGGACCGAAGATCCCCAACGATCAGGTGCGCGTATCCGCCAAAGCCGAACGCCCCGCCACCGGCGGCAACGAATCCTATAACTCCACGATCAGCCTCGTGCGCGGCGGCAACGTTGAGCCGCTGCTCAAGACCGCCTCACAGTTCCTCGCCGCTAGCCGCGAAATCGCCGGCACCTGGGAGCTCGCGATTCGCTCCGAACAGCTTGCCACCCTGCTCTCCGGCTTCGGGTTGCCCGAGGTGGCCGCCAACGGCACGGGTAAGTTCAGCGTGAAACCCGACACCGGCGCCGCTGCTGCGAGCGGCAACCTGCTCGCCCGCGCGTCTCAGCTGCAGAAAATTTCCGCCGACCTCGCGCCCATTGGCAGCGTGGAGCTGAAGGTATCCTTCGACGGCGCGATGGCCGACAACGTCGCGCGCCTCGATCAACTCGTGCTCGATGTGGCCGCCGCCGACGGCCGCAAGTTCGCCGAGATCCGCGCCCTGCAGAAAATCACCTTCGCGCTCGCCGACAAGCGCGTGACCCTCGCCGACCCGAAGGCGGAACTCGCCCGCGTTTCGCTCAAGGACATTCCGCTCGCCTGGGCCCAGTCCTTCGCCAAGCCGCGCGCGATCGAAAGCGGCGATCTCTCCATGGTGCTCGCCGTGGAGGCCGAGCCGGACGGCAGCCGCATCCGCGTCCGCAGCGCCGAACCGCTCGCGCTCCGCAACGTCACCGTGCGCGAAGGCGACAAGAAACTCGTCGACCGCCTCACGCTCACCGTGCGTCCCACCATCGATTACTCGGCTACGCGCGTCATCGCGCAGCTCGCCGAACTGACTGTGACGATGCCCGCGGGCGACTCCGTCACCGGAAATGTCACCGCTGACGTGACCAACCTCGCGACGTCGCCGGCGACCGCGTTCACCGCGAAGATCCAAGCGAAGATCGTGAGCCTGTTGAAGCCGTTCCTGCCGGTCGACACCGGCCCGCTCTCAATTGCCACGACCATCGAGGGCCGGCATGAAGGTCAAACGCTGCAGCTCGCCAAGGCTACAACGATCGTCAATCGCGAGAACGGCACCTTGCTGGCGTCGATCGAACTGCAGCAGGCCGTGAAGGCGGACCTGAAGACGTCGACGTTTGCGTTCGCGAATCCGACTGCCACCGCCGCGCGCGTGCAGCTCGGCGAGATTCCGCTGGCCTGGGCTGAGGGGTTCGTCGCCAAGTCGAAATTCGCGGGCACATTCTCGGGCGCGACCCTGGAGCTGGCCATGCGCTCGGTCGACGATCTCAACGTCAGCACCACGGCGCCGCTCGCCTTCCAAGGCGTGGCCGCGACGATGGACGGCAAGGCGATGGTCCAGGGCCTGAACCTCACCACCGATTTTTCCGCTTCGAAGAAGGGCGAGACGGTCGGCTACGAGGTCCGCAAACTTGAGCTGAAGCAGGGCGACCTGCCGCTCATGTCGCTGGCGGTTTCCGGCCAGGCGAAACTCGGGGCCAAGCTGACCGTGGCCGCGAAAGGCAATCTCGATGCCGATGTCGCCGCGTTGATGAAGCAGCCGGCGCTCGCGGCCAACGCCACGCTCGCCCGCGGCCGCATCACGGCCGCCTTCGACGCCACCATGGCCGATGCGATTCAGGCCAACGCCGTCATCACCGGCCGCAATCTCGTCGCCAAGGTCGACAACCGTCCGCTCGGCGATCTCGACGTGAAGCTCGTCGCCAACGTCAAGCCGGACGGCAGCGGCACGCTCACCCTGCCGCTCACGCTCGCCAACGGCGACCGCAAGTCCGACCTCTCGATCGACGGCGCCTTCGGCAAGGCGGCGAACAAGACGACGTTTCTCTTCACCGGAAAGATCGTGAGCAATCAACTGCTCGTGGATGACTTTCAACCGCTCGCCGGTCTGGCGCCGGCTTCCGAAGCCCCGAAGCCGGCGACCCCCGCGCCGCGGACACCCGCGCCGTCAGCGCCGACCCGCGACACGGTGCCGTTCTGGAACGGCGTCAACGGCAAGGTCGAGGTCGATCTCAAGCGCATCGTTTACGGCAAGGACTACGTGATCAGCGGTGTGCGCGGCACGGCCGTGATCACCGACAGCAAGCTCTCGCTCGACGGCCTCGAAGGTAAGTTCAAGGAGAACCCGTTCAAGGTCATGGCCGGAGTGAACTTCGCCGCGAACCAGCCGAAGCCCTATACCATGACGGGGTCGGCGGACGTGGAGAAATTCGATGTCGGCGCGTTCCTGAAGGCGTCCAGCCCCGACGAACAGCCTGCGCTCGAGACCCGCGCGACGCTCAGCGCGAAGTTGAACGGCACCGGCGGCACGGTGGCCGAACTCGGAAAAAATGCCTTCGGCAAATTCGAACTCACCGGCACTCAGGGAACGATGCGCGTCCTCGCCCGCAAAGGCCAGGCCGGCGCCGCGGTGGATCTGCTCGCGACCGGGCTCGCGATTTTTGGCGCGCAGAAAAACTCCGCCACCACCAGCTCGCTCGCCGAGATCACGCGGCTGTTGAAGGAAGTGCCGTTCGATTCGATCAAACTGCAGGTCGAGCGTGGTGCCGATCTGAATTTCAAACTCACGTCGATGGAAGTGCTGTCGCCGATTCTGCGACTCACCGGTTCGGGCACGGTCGAGAGCAAGGACACGACGATCGACAAAGCCCCGATGAACATCCTGCTCCAGCTCGGCGCCAAGAACGAGCTCGGCTACCTGCTCCAGCGCTCCAACCTCCTCGGCCAGAAACAGGACGAGAAAGGCTACACGCTCATGTCGCGCACGTTCAGTGTCGGCGGCACACCCTCGAAGCCGGACAACTCCTCGCTCTGGAAAATCCTCGGTGAGGCCGCGCTCGGCGGTGTGCTCGGGCGGTAAGCGGACACCGACGTCGTCTCCCGTCCGCCCCGGGAGCGCAGGCGTCCCGCCTGCATTTCGGGTGCGTCAATGATGTCAGACGACGGTAAGGCGGCTTGCCCGCAAGCCTCCGGGTTCAGCGTTATACCAATTGCCCTTTGCCTTTGGACTTTGGCCGTGGCTACGAGCGCCAGCGAGTGGCAGAACGACCACCCGCTGGCGCTCGTAGCCACGATCGATCCAGAAGTCCAAAAGCAAGGAGCGATTGGTACTACGACTCTCATCAAGTGGCGCGTTGGGGACAACGCGCCCTACCTTTTTCGACCTGCCTTGAGAGGCAGGCGCGACGCCTGCGCTCCCGGGGGATATCAACCCAATTGCAACGCCCGGTGCCGCGCGAAGACGCCGCGCAGCGCGCCGCTGAGTTCGTCCTGCAGCGCCTGCAGCTCGCGATAACGCGCAACGTTGGCCTTGTTCGGCAGACAACGGGTCGCTTCGTTGAGCGCCACGATGCCTGCGGTGAAATCCGTGAGCCGCGCCTTCGGCTGACCCGAACGTCGAGCGACGCACCACGCCGCCTGCAACGCGCCGCCCAGCGCCGCGCCCTCGTCCTCCTTCATCCCGACCACGGGCACGCCAAACACATCGGCCATGATCTGGCGCCAGGCGGCCGACTTGGCGCCGCCGCCCGTGACGCGAATCTCCTTCGCCTTCACGCCGAGCTCCGCCAGCCGGCGCAGCCCGTAGTTCATGCCGAGCGTCACGCCTTCCATCGCCGCGCGCGCCATTGCACCCCGATTCAACGAACCCTGGTTGAGTCCGAGCAGCGCGCCGGTGCCGTCCGGCACATTCGGCGTGCGTTCACCCGCGAAATACGGGAGCAGCACGAGTCCGTTCGCCCCGACCGGCGCGCTCGTCACCGCGGCTTCGAGGCCGGCGTGATCGACGCCAAACAGCGTGCGCACCTGTTCGGTCACGGTCGTGACGTTCATCGTGCAGAGCAGCGGCAGCCAGCCGCCGGTTGATGAACAAAAGGCTGCGATCTCACCCTGCGGATCGACGACCGGCTGATTGGCAAACGCGTAGATCGTTCCGCTCGTGCCGAAGCTCGCCGAGATCACGCCGGGCGACACGTTACCGGTGCCGATCGCGCCCATCATGTTGTCGCCGCCGCCCGCGCTGACGACGACATCGGTTGAAAGTCCGTAACGCGCCGCAAGCTCGGGCCGCAGCGTGCCGGCCGCTTCATGTGACTCGCTCAACGGCGGCAGCCAGTCACCGAGATTGCGATCGATCGCCGCAATCGCATCGCGCGACCACGCACGCTTCCGCACGTCCATCAACGCGGTGCCGCTGGCGTCACCGCACTCCATGAAGTAATTCCCGGTCAGGTGAAAGTTCAGGTAGTCATGGGGCAGCAGCACATGACGCAGCCGCTTGTAATTCGCCGGCTCGTGGCGCTTCAGCCAGAGAATCTTCGGCGCAGTGAAGCCCGGCAGGATCAGGTTGCCGGTCTTGCGCACGGCCGCCTTCGGGCCGCCGAGCTTCTTTGTGATGAGCGCGCATTCGGCCGTCGTGCTGGTGTCGCACCACAACTTCGCCGGCCGAATCACCCGGCCGCCGGCGTCGAGCGGCACGAAACCGTGCTGCTGACCTGAAACGCCGATGCCGCGCACGCGCGAGGCATCGACCTTCGCGACGACCTCGAGGATCACCTGATCGAGCGCGGCGACCCATGCTTCCGGCTGCTGCTCCATGTGCCCGACCGGCAGGCCGCTGATGAGGGCGTGCGGGGCGCGGGCTTCCGCGATGACGACGCGGGTGTCGAGGTCGAGGACGACCGCCTTGACGCTTTGGGTGCCGGAATCGATGCCGATGAAGAGGGACATGAGAGTGGAAGCAGGAAGCGAGGAAACGCGGAGAAAGGAGGACACCTTCATGGATGCCCCGGTGGCTGCTTCAAAATAAAAATTCGAAGCCGGCCGGGAAAGACCTTCGCTCGCATTCAGCCTCGACTCCGAGTGCCGCTCCGTTGTCACCGGTCTTGCGCGTCGACGCGGCTGTCATCGTCCGGCTCATGGCTTGCATCGATTCCGAATCCCGGCTGACTCGTGCCCTTCCCCGCCGCCGCACCGGCTCCTGTTCCCATACCCCATGGATCCTTTTCTTCTCCTGCTGATCGGTGTCGTCATTGTCATCGGCGGAATTGTTTTCCTGAAGCTGCACGCGTTCATCGCGCTGTTCGCCGCGGCCATCGTGGTGTCGGCCTTGACGCCAAAGTCGTACATCGAGCAGTCGGTGCTCGCGCAGAAGCGGCCGCAGGCGGAGGCCACGGCCCGCGCCCAGGAACCGTTGGGCGCAAAACTGGCCGCTAAATTCGGCAACACCTGCACCAGTCTCGGTGTGCTCATCGCCATGGCGTCGATCGTCGGCGTGTGTCTGCTGCATAGCGGCGGTGCCGACCGGATCGTGCGAACCACGCTCGGATTTTTCGGTGAGAAACGCTCGCCGTTCGTGTTTGCCACCAGCGGGCTCGTGCTCGGGGTGCCGGTGTTTTTCGACACGGTGTTCCTCCTGCTCATTCCCCTGGCGCGCGCGATGGCGGTGCGCACCGGGAAGAACTACCTGCTCTACGTTCTCGCGATCGCGGTGGGCACGACGATGACGCACTCGCTCGTGCCGCCCACGCCCGGTCCGCTGTTCGCGGCCAACGCCCTCAAGGTCGACCTCGGCACGATGATGGTGGCGGGGCTCATTCTCAGTGCGTTCACCGCCTGCTTCGGCCTCGCCTATGCCTGGTGGGCCAACCGCCGTTGGCCGATTGACGCACGCTCCGGTTCCGATGACGCCACGCTCGCGCCCCAGGTCGAGCGGCCCGATTCCGAGCTTCCCCCGTTCTGGCTCGCGATGGCGCCCATCGTTCTGCCGGTCATCCTGATTTCCGGTTCGACGATCGCGGACATCGTGACGGTGTCGCCGGAGTTGAACCGCTGGATCGATGCCCTCGGGCATCCCAACATCGCCCTCGCGATCGCCGCGGCCATCGCGCTCGCCACCGTCGCCACGCGACCGGGCAGCGATCCGAAAGTGGTGAAATCCACCGTGCAGTCCGCGCTCGCCGATGCGGGCATGATCATTCTCGTGACCGCTGCCGGCGGCGTGTTCGGCGGCGTGCTGCAGGAAACCGGCGTCGGCGAACGCATCCAGGGCCTGGCGCGCGAATATCGCATCGGCGTGCTGCCGCTCGCGTTCATGGTCACCGCCCTGATTCGCACCGCGCAGGGTTCCGCCACCGTGGCCATGGTCACGAGCGTCGGCATTCTCGGCGCGTTCGCCTCGGCCGGCACGCTCGGCTTCCATCCGGTTTATCTCGCGCTGACGATTGGCTGCGCCTCGAAGATCACGCCGTGGATGAACGACAGCGGCTTCTGGGTCGTGTGCAAGACCAGCGGACTCACCGAGCGCGAAACGCTCCGCACGATGTCCGTGATGTTCACCCTCATGGGCATCGTCGGATCGCTGATCGTGATGCTCGCCGCGAAACTGTTTCCGCTCGTCTAGGCCGGTTCTCAGACCCGGCGACCGCTTACTTCTTCCGGTCTGAATTATTCGACTTCAACGCGTCGAGGAATTCGACCGGCGCAAAGTCATCCGTCAGCACGCGGCCGGCCCGAATCTGCGCCACCGGCAACGGCGTATACTCACGTTTGATGCCCTCGAGATCGAGGCGGCCGGCAAACGCGGGATTCGCGAGACTCGACGCCGACACCCACCGCGAGGGATCGGTCATCACCGGTTCGCGATACTTCACCGCGCACGCGATGACGTTGCCGCGACCGCCGACTTCAAAGAGCACGACCTGCGGGAAGACTTTCTGAATCGTCTTCAGATCGGAATAATACAGCTGGCTGGTCGCGTGGAGATTGCTGACGAACACGCCGCGCTCAGTCAGCCGTGCGGCGCACTCGCGGTAGAATTCCTCCGTCTTCAAGTGCGGCGGCACGAACCCGCCGCGAAACGCATCGAGGACCAGCCAGTCCCACTGCTGGCGATCGCGCTTCACGAACATGCGACCGTCCATGATCGTGACCGGCGTCTTCGCCGTCGGCTTGAACTGCATCCGGGATTCACACAACTCGAGCACCTTTGGATCGAGTTCCACGGTCTGTAGCAACGAATCCGGATACGCCGCCATGAACAGACGGTGAAAGCCGGCGCCACCCAGGCCGATCATGAGCACGCGTTCCGGTTTCGGCTGGAGATAGAGCGCGCCGTAGAGCGACCGCGTGTAGTGCACCACGAGTTGCAGCGGATCGCTGAGATCCACGGCCGACTCCAGCGCCTCACTGCCGCGGGCCCGCGCGCGCAACTCAACGATGCTGCCGCGCTTTTCCACCGTCAGGCTGTTGTAGATCGTGTCGAAGTGCTCGACGAAATTGCCCTCGGCGGCAACGCCGGCCGCCGGCAACGCCGCAAGGCCGAGAAGGAAGCGCAGTGATTTCATGAGGAAACAGGAACGCGCAGCAATCGCACGAGGGCCGCGAGACTCAACACCGCGACACCCAGCCACACATACAGCAGAGTCGACACCGGCAGGTGCGGAATGAGCGCAAACGCCGTGAGCATCACGCCCGCGATGTTCCCGAGCGTGCTCACGCCGTAAACGATGCCCGACGCCTTGCCCGGCGGCGTGCCGCGCGACGCCAGGAACTGCACGCACTGCGGACCAAAGAGCGAAAGCGCGGTGACCGGCAGAAAGAAAATGCCCAGACACGACACCAGCAGCGCCGTGCTGACCTCGGGAAACGCTTCCTCGATGTGGCCCAGCATCGCGCGACCATACACAGCCGTGAACGCGAGCGTCACAATCGCAAGAATCGCACCCGCCAACTGACCGCGGCGGCGGGCGTCCGGTGGCAGATTGCTGATCACGCCGCCCACCATCGAGCCGATGCTGAACGCGGCGAGGAACGTGGAGATCAGCCACGCCCACACGATGATCGACGAACCGAAGTGCGGGTTCAGCAGGCGCGAAGCGAGCAGCTGAAAGCCCATGCTTAGGATACCAAGGGTGATTACGACGGCGTAGAAAGCGAAAAGCGTCACAGCGGGGTGGGCACGGTGCGTGGTCGCCTGGGCGATGTCACCTCGAAAGTCCGCATTGCGTCGCCCCGCCGTTCAGACCCATCCTCGCCCACCCCATGAACCCGCGCCGGACGCATTTCGTCACGATCCTTTCCCTGCTGGTCGGGCTGACTACGGCGGCTTTCGCCGCCCAACCCGCTCAGGGTCAAAAACAGGCCAAGCCCATGCTCCGCTCGACCGTCTTCAAATGGGATGACCTCGCGGTAAAGACGACGCCCAACGGCGAGCGGCGCGACGTGGCCAACCATGCCACGCCGACGCTCGACGTTTTCGAATGCCACATCACCACGCTGAATCCCGGCAAGGCGTCGCACGCGCCGCACCGGCATCCGCAGGAGGAATTGATCATCGTCAAGGACGGCACGCTCGAGGTGCACATTAACGGCCAGACGCAGCGCGCCGGAGCCGGTTCGGTTTTCTTCTACGCGTCGAACGACGCCCACGCCGTGACCAATGTCGGCGACACGCGCGCGACCTACTGGGTGATCAATCTGGCTTCGGCCGCGACGCACGACGCGAGCAAGCACAACGCGAAACCGACGCGGACGTCGGCGGTGTTCGACTGGACGAAGATGCCCGTGCAACCGACGAAGGTCGGCGAGCGGCGGGAGGTGTTGAAGGGATCAACCGTCACGCTCGAGAGCCTCACCTGCCACGTCACTTCGGTGCGCGCCGGCGACGCGCTGCACGGGGCGCACCGTCATCCCGATGACGAAATCGTGATCGTGAAGGAAGGCACGATGGAGTTCCTGATCAACGATCAGGTCCAGCAGGCCGGTCCCGGCTCGGTCAGCCTGCTCACGTCGAATGATCTGCACGGCTTCCGCAACGTCGGCACCACACCGGCCGCGTACTACGTGATTCGGCTCGTGACGGCCGCGACGCCGAAAGCGCCGCCGGCGGCCAAGAAATAGCCGGACGTCGACTGAGCGAGTCAGTCACCGATGGATGTAGGCGGGGGGCCCCCAACCCCCTTGAACAGGAGCGCAGGCGTCCCGCCTGCTTCGCTCCGATGCCGGCCGGAGGCCGGCGCTCCCGGGTTCAGGCCGCGCTGTCTCCACGCTTGCGATACCCGCGGCCGGACCGGCACCCTGAACGGTCGCATGCATTGGATCGTCGCCAGTCTCGTATCAGCCTTCTTCCTCGGCTGCTACGATCTGTTTACCAAGCACGCAGTCCGCGACAACGCCGTGTTGCCGGTGCTGTTCTTCGCCAACGTGTGCAGCGCGACGATCTGGCTGGCGCTGATGAGCTTTGCCGCGGCCGCGCCGGGCGTGCTACCGGCGAGCCTGGTCGTGGAGCCGATGACGTTGCACCAACACGGCCAGTTGATCCTGAAGTCCGCCATCGTCGCCACGTCGTGGGTGTGCTCCTACTTCGCGGTCAAGCAACTGCCGGTGTCCATCGCTTCGCCGATCAAGGCGACCGGCCCGATCTGGACCCTTTTCGGCGCCCTGCTCGTGCTGGGCGAACGCCCCTCGTGGCTCGAGATGCTGGGCATCCTGATTACGCTCGGCTCTTTCTTCGGCCTCTCGGTCGCGGGGCGCGCCGAGGGCATTCACTTCCATCGCAACAAATGGATCGGCTGGCTCCTCGCCGGCACGCTCTTCGGCACCGTCAGCGGTCTCTACGACAAATACCTCCTCGGCCACGCGCAGTTCACCGCCTCGACGGTGCAGGCGTGGTTTTCCATCTACCTCGCGCTGCTCTTCCTGCCGCTCGCGATCGGTTGGAAACTCCGCTGGTGGCCGCGGCAGGAGTTTCACTGGCGCTGGAGCGTACCGATGGTCTCGGTCGCGCTGCTCGTCTGTGACTTCATCTACTTCACGGCGCTGCGCGACCCCGAGTCGCTCGTGTCCGTCGTCGCCAGCCTGCGCCGCGGCAGCATCCTCGTCGCGTTCGCCGGCGGCATGCTGCTCTTCGGCGAACTGAACGGACGCAAGAAACTGCCCGCCATCCTCGGCGTGCTCGCCGGCATCATCCTGACCGTCGTCGGGTGAACCCCCCGAAGCCCAACACGAGCGCCTCGGGAGCGCAGGCCTATTACCGACCGCGACCGGGCGTGAACTCCATCCCCTCAATCGCGCCGAGCAGTTGCTGGTACGGCTCTTCCTTGAAACCGTCGGCGAGCATCGTCACATCAATCAACACTTCGGGCGACAGCCGGATTTTCCCCGTGCTCATCACCTTGTAGTTGCCGGGCTGTGACGGTTTGCCGCGCAGTTCCGGGTCGGTGAAGCTGCAGTAGAAACCGTAGCCGCTCCGGAGCAGGAACTCCTTCGCGATCGCCTTGCCCTCCACCGAGCCCTCGGCGGCCGAATACGAATCGGCTTCCACCCGCAGCTTCAGCCGCATCCGCGTGTCGTAGCGATCAACGTCGGGAAATGTCACCGTGATGGTGCACGACGCATTGGTGGATTCCTTCTTCGGCGAGATCGTCAGCGTGTACTGCCCCGCCATGTCGGTCGTCGTCGATTTCCATTCTCCCGGCAGGTATATGACCAATTTGCCGCGCGCGCCAAAATTGAGGGTTTCGACCTGGGCGCAGGCGCAGGCGGCCGAAAGAAGAAAGAAGGTGAGGAGCGTTTTCATCGCGGAGAAAAAAGATTCGGCGCCACTGTACGCACGTCGGACGGTTTCGCTATGAGAAACCGCTCGATCTACCGACGCTTCGCGCGCGCCTCGGCCCATTTCGGATAGTCGCGCTCGATCAGTCGCAGCGGGTTGGTCACGTACCAGCCGGAACCGGTCCGGCGCTCCCGGTCGACCTCGGCCAGCGAATACACTTTCACGCCGTCGCGGCTCGCGAAGATTGGCCGGTCCGTGCCGGGCTCGATCATCCGCGCCCACAGCGGCGGGGCCTTGGCATCCGGCACGACCACGACGTCGAACTCGCTGGTGTGCCGGACAAACTCCACCTTGGGCGCGGGCACGCGCTCCACGCGGATGCCGTCGAGCCGGACCTTTTTCAACCATGTCACCGCAGCTTCCACCGCCGCCACGATCTCCGGAGACGGACGTTCGTCACGCATCAGGAAGCGCACGACCTCGGTCGTATCCGCGGGCGACACACACGGCAGCTCAAACGTCCGCGCGCCGACCGTCTCGAGCGTCGTCTCATCGTGCTGCTGGCCCCAGCCGGTCGGCACTCCACCGGCCTTCACCTGCATGCGCACGAGGCAAGCGGTGCCGCGGGCGACGCCGTCGGCCGCCCGCGCGCGCATCGGCTCATCGAGCCACACAAACTGCGGCGTGCGATCCGCGGCGTTCTTCAGGACGTTGAGGATCCCCATCATCACCCCGTCGTTGAGCGTGATGCGCTTCGCGATGTCCCCCTTCTTCGGCCACCATTGCGGGAAGCCGCCGTTCGGGTGCTGCGATGCCAGCATGAAGGCCAGGCCGCGCACGCACGCCGCGCGGTACGCCTCGTCCCGCGTCGCGACAAACGCCCGCGCGAGGTATTCGACCTGCGGATGCGTGGTGTGGTTGTCGTAACTGGTGTCGGTATTGTCGCGCGTGTCGCGGATCAGCTTCTTCTGCGCCTCGGTCAGCACCGCCAGCATGTCGTAGTCCTTCGGCCACCCGCCATTCGAGCGTTGGAAAAGGAGCAGGTTGCCCGCGATTGCGCGCACGTCGCCCGGCGCGTGCGACGGCTGGTTCGGCTCAGCCTGCATGATTCGCTCCGGTTGCTTGATGCTGCGCCAGTGATGAGCGGAGTCGTTGAAGCCGGAGGTATCGATCGGTGCCGTTGCACTCGCGGCACGCATGACCAGAGGAGCCGACCAGGCTGCAACAACGCCCGCGGCGAGGACCGATTTCAGAAGGGGAATCATGGGGTGGTCGGACCGTAGCGAAGGAATCCATCACGCCAAAACAAAAGCAGCCGGCCGCGGTGTTGGGGCGCGGCTCGTCGCAAGAACCGCGCAGCAATTGCCTTTGACCGTGCCACCCGGGGCGCTTAGCTCGCAGGCTCCCTTTTCCCCCACACTTTCCTCATCATGTCCGCGAAACCGACCATCATCTACACCAAGACCGACGAGGCCCCCGCGCTCGCCACCTATTCCTTTCTGCCGATCGTCCAGGCGTTCACGAAGCACTCGGGCATGGCGGTGGAAACGCGCGACATCTCCCTCGCCGGCCGCATCCTGGCCGCGTTTTCCGATCTCCTGCCGGCCGCGCAACGCGTCCCGGACGCGCTCGCCGAACTCGGTGCGCTCACGCTGAAGCCCGAGGCCAACATCATCAAGCTGCCGAACATCAGCGCATCCGTGCCGCAGCTGAAGGCCGCCGTCGCCGAGTTGCAGGCGAAGGGTTACGCGCTTCCCGATTTCCCCGAGGTGCCGAAGACTGACGCCGAGAAGGATGCCAAGGCGCGTTACACGAAGGTCATGGGCTCGGCGGTGAATCCCGTGCTCCGCGAGGGCAACTCCGACCGCCGTGCGCCGAAGGCAGTCAAGGACTACGCCCGCAAGCACCCGCACTCCATGGGCGCCTGGTCGCCGACGTCGAAGACCTCGGTCGGCACGATGGGCAAGGATGACTTTTTCACCAACGAGAAGTCGGTGACGGTTCCCGCCGACACCGTCGTGCGCATCGAATTCATTCCGGCCGCCCCGCCCGCCGGTGCCACGCCCGAGGCCATCGCGAAGGCCGCGCAGACGATCGTCCTGAAGGAGAAAACGACGCTCAAGGCCGGTGAGATCATCGACGGCACGTTCATGAACCGGAAGGCGCTCGGTGCGTTCTTCGCCCAGCAGATCAACCAGGCGAAGAAAGACGACGTGCTCTTCTCGCTGCATTTGAAGGCCACGATGATGAAGGTCTCCGACCCGATCATCTTCGGCCTCGCGGTCCGTGTGTTCTTCAAGGACCTCTTCACGAAACACGCCGCCACCCTCACGCAGCTGGGCGTCGATCTGAACAACGGCTTCGGCGATCTCCTCGGTAAGATTGCGTCCCTGCCCGAGGCCGAGCGCGCCGTCATCGAAGCCGACATCAAGGCCGTCTTCGCCGCGCGTCCCGCCGTCGCGATGGTCAACTCCGACAAGGGCATCACGAATCTCCACGTCCCGAGCGACGTCATTGTCGACGCCTCGATGCCGGCCATGATCCGCACCTCGGGCCAGATGTGGAATGCCGCTGGCAAGGGCCAGGACACGCTCTGCGTGATTCCGGACAGCAGCTACGCCGGCGTGTACCAGACCACGATCGACTTCTGCAAGAAACACGGCGCCTTCGATCCGAAGACGATGGGCACGGTGCCCAATGTCGGACTGATGGCCCAGGCCGCCGAGGAATACGGCTCCCACAACAAGACCTTCCAGGCCCCGGGCAACGGCACGATCCAGGTCGTCACCGTGCCCGGTGACAAATCTCAGATCTCAGATTTCAAATCTGAAATCCTCCTCTCGCACGCGGTCGAAACCGGTGACATCTGGCGCGCCTGCCAGACGAAGGACGCGCCGGTCCAGGACTGGGTGAAACTCGCCGTGAATCGCGCCCGCCTTTCGAACACGCCCGCGATCTTCTGGCTCGATGAAAAACGCGCGCACGACGCCCAGGTGATCGCCAAGGTGAAGACGTATCTGGCGAAGCATGACACGAACGGCCTCGACATCAAAATCCTCCCGCCGGCCGCCGCCTGCCAGGCCACCCTCGAGCGCCTCAAGGCCGGCCAGGACACGATTTCCGTCACGGGCAATGTGCTCCGCGACTATCTCACCGACCTCTTCCCGATCCTCGAGGTCGGCACGAGCGCGAAGATGCTGTCGATCGTTCCGTTGATGAACGGCGGCGGCCTCTTCGAGACGGGTGCCGGCGGATCCGCGCCGAAGCACGTGCAGCAGTTCACCGAGGAAAACTTCCTGCGCTGGGACTCGCTCGGCGAGTTCTTCGCGCTCGCCGCGTCGTTCGAGCACCTCGGCATCACGCAGAATCACGCCAAAGCCAAAGTGCTCGCTGAAACCCTCGACGAAGCGAACGGCAAGTTCCTCGAGTACGACAAGTCGCCCGCCCGCAAGGTCGGCGCCGGCATCGACAACCGGGGCAGTCATTTCTACCTCGCGCTCTATTGGGCCCAGGCCCTGGCCGCGCAGTCGAAGGATGCCGAGTTGAAGGCACTCTTCACGCCCATCGCGGAGAAACTCACTGCGAACGAAAAGCAGATCGTCGCCGAGATGATCGCCGTGCAGGGCAAGCCGAGCGATATCGGCGGCTACTATCAGCCCGACGACACGAAGGCCAACGCCGCCCTGCGGCCGAGCAAGACACTGAACGACATCCTCGCGACGCTCTGAGCGCAGCGTCGCGTCGACCGGCGAGCACAGCTGAAAACTCCCAAGGCGGGATCCGAGGGATCCCGCCTTTTTCGTGCCCGCGGGTACCGCCACTGCGGCTGGCCTATACCAATCGCTCCTTACTCTTGGACTTCTGGATCGATCGTGGCTACGAGCGCCAGCGAGTGGCCGAACAACCACTCGCTGGCGCTCGTAGCCACGGCTAAAGTCCAAAGGCAAAGAGCGATTGGTATTACGCCGCGATTGCATTCGATTCGACGCGTGAACCGCCGTTAGGATTGCTGGCACATGCCTTTCTCCGCCCTCGGCCTTTCCGAACCGCTGCTGCGCGCCATCGCGGAACGAAAGTACTCCGCGCCAACGCCCATTCAGGCGAGTGCCATTCCCGCGATCCTGCACGGACGCGATGTGTGGGCGTCGGCCCAGACCGGCTCGGGCAAAACCGCCGCCTTTGCGCTTCCGCTCCTGCAACGGCTCAGCGCGGCGCCGCGACGGCCCGGGCGCTTCACGCGCGCGCTGATTCTCGTTCCCACCCGCGAGCTGGCTGCGCAAATCGGTGAGTCGCTGCGCCGCTACGCGCGGTTTCTGCCGGAGCCGCTCAAGACCCTGGTCGTTTATGGCGGCGTCTCAATCAATCCCCAGATGATGGCGCTCGGCGGCGGCGCCGATGTACTCGTGGCCACGCCCGGACGCCTGATCGATCTGCTGGAACACAACGCGGTCTCGCTCTCGGCCGTGAGCCATCTGGTACTCGATGAAGCCGATCGGCTGCTCGATCTCGGGTTCAGCGCCGAACTCGGCCGCATCGTCGCGCTCCTGCCGGAGCAACGGCAGAGCCTCCTTTTTTCGGCCACGTTTCCGGCCGCGGTGGAAGCGCTTGCCACCGGCCTGCTGCGCAATCCGGCGCGCCTCGATGTGCCCGCGGCGCCGGCGACCCAGCCCGACATCGCGCAGCGCGCCATCGAAGTCGACGCCCCGCGCCGGACCCAACTGCTCCGGCAGCTCGTCGAGGACGCCAAGTGGCCGAGCGTGCTGGTGTTCGTCGCCACCAAGTACGCCACGGAACACGTCGCCGACAAACTCCGCCGGGCCGGCCTCAACGCCGACGCCCTGCACGGCGAACTCAGCCAGGGCGCGCGCACCGACGCGCTCGCCGATTTCAAGGCAGGCCGCACGCAGATTCTCGTGGCCACTGATCTCGCGGCGCGCGGCATCGACATCGCGAAGCTTCCGGTCGTGGTGAATTTCGATCTGCCGCGTTCGGCCGACGACTACACGCACCGCATCGGTCGGACCGGACGTGCCGGAGAGACCGGCATCGCGATCAACTTCATCAGCGCCGAGACGCATGCGCACTTCCGGCTGATTGAAAAACGCCACGGCCTCAGCCTGCCGCGCGAACAGATCGCGGGCTTCGAGCCGATCCAGACGGAGGTTCCCGCCCCGCCCACTGGCGGCATCAAGGGGAAACGGCCGAACAAAAAGGATAAACTGCGCGCGGCGGCCGAAGCCCAATCGGCGCGTGTTCCGCGATTCTGATTGCGCGACCCGCGCGGCCCGTCGGTTCACCGCTTCTTCTTCGCGCGCGGTTTCGCCATCGCCAGCTGATACATCGCCGCCACGGCACCGCCCCCGCTGCCGGCATAAAAATCAGGCCAGCTGTGTTCGCCGATGGCGTTTGCCCCCGGACGTCGTTACGAGGTCTGCACCGCTCACGCATGTCCACTCACGAAAACCCGTCCTCCGCCTCGCCGCCGTCTCCTGCTTTGCCCGCGGCGGCACCCTCGATCCACCGCCGCCGGACCCGCTACGCCGGCAAAAACCCGCAGCGTTTCCAGGACAAATACAAGGAGCACAATCCCGAGCGTTACGCAGCCGACGTCGCGAAGGTGATCGCCTCCGGCAAAACGCCGGCCGGCACGCACCGTCCGATCCTGGTCGCGGAGATTCTCACTGTCCTTGCGCTGCAGCCGGGTGAGAGCGCAGTGGACTGCACGCTGGGCTTCGGCGGTCACGCCCAGGAGCTTTTCGCGCGCCTCGCGCCGGGGGGACGTCTGATCGGACTCGACGTCGATCCCGTGGAACACGCCAAGACCACGGCCCGTCTCCGGGCCGACGGTTGGAGCGAGGAGGCGTTCACCGCGGTGCGCTCCAACTTCGCCGGCCTGCCCAAAGTGCTGCAGCAGCTCGGGCTTGATGGCGTCGATGCAATTCTCGCGGACCTCGGCGTCTCGTCGATGCAGCTCGACGATCCGGTGCGCGGTTTCACGTTCAAAACCGACTGCCCGCTCGATCTACGGCTCAATCCCACGCGCGCGCCCTCGGCTGCGGACTGGCTCGCGAGCGTCACGGTCAAGGCGCTGACGACCGCGCTGACCGACAACTCCGACGAACCCCACGCCGTTCTGCTGGCCCGCGCGATCACGACGCAGCAGAGCCAGACGCCGTTCACGCGGACGCTGCAGCTGGCCCGGGCGATCCGGACGATTCTGCATGAACACAATCCGCGCCACGACAACGCGACGGACGACGCCTGCATCCGCCGCGTATTTCAGGCGATCCGGATTGAAGTGAACGACGAATTCGGCGCGCTCGACATGTTCTTGCGTCACCTGCCCTCGTGCCTGAAGGCCGGCGGCCGCGTAGCCATTCTGACGTTTCATTCCGGCGAAGACCGGCGCGTGAAACAGGCGTTTCGCGAGGGCGTGCGGTCGGGGATCTACGCCTCGACCAACGACGACCTCGTGCGGGCTGGTCCGGAGGAACGCCGGGCGAACCCGCGCAGCGTCTCCGCGAAACTCCGCTGGGCCGTGCGGGCGAGCGGCTAGTTCTCGCCCTCGCGGGTGGCCTTTCGCACTTGGCAGGCACCCGTCACCGCGGAACAGTGGCCGCGATGAATTACCGGACCAAGGCGGAGTATTACATTCAAGGCATCACGAAAGGCTTCATCGAAGCCTCCGAAGTGATCGCGTGGGCGGACGAAGTGATCGTCGCCGCGCCGAAGACCGAGGACTGGATGATCGAAATTTCCACCTGCGGCCCCGACGACCGCATGGTCGTGTTGAGTCACCTCAACACCGTGAAGGGCGTGGCGGATCCGATTGAACTCGCCGCTTTGCTGAAGGCCAAGGGTATGGCGTGACGAGTCATTGGGACTAATTCCTGGGACCGCGACCGCCCCCGGTCGCTGCCGGCCGGAAGCGACCGAGGGCGGTCGCGGTCCCAACGGTCACTTCCCAACGGCCACTTCCAACGGTCAGGTCCCCACCGTTCAGGTCCGAACCGGTTACTTCCCAACGGTCACCTCCCACCGACCGCTCAGGCCGCGACGGCCGCCGGATAGTCCGTATAGCCCCGCGCGCCCGGACTGTAGAACGTCTTGCTGTCCGGCTCGACGAACGCCGTACCGGTGCGCACCCGGGCCACGAGATCAGGATTGCTGACGTAGTGATGGCCGAACGCGACCGCTGCGAGCGTGCCCGCCTCGACCGCCTGCGCCGCCTCGGCCGCGGAGTAACCCATGTTGCCGATGAGCGCGCCTTTGAACGCGGCACGCGCCGGCGTAACCACGTCGGCCTTCTGCAGGCCGAAGAAATCGCCGCGCATCACGTGGAGATAGGCAATCCCGCGCCGATTGAGCTCCGTGGCCACGTGACTCGTGATCGCCACCGGATCACTGTCCTTCATGTCATTGTAGCTGTTGAGAGGCGAAATGCGCGCGCCGACCCGGCCCGCGCCCCAGACGGACACGGCGGCGTCGACGGCTTCGAGCAGCAGCCGCGCACGGTTGGCGATTGAGCCGCCATACGGGCCGCTGCGCTGGTTGCTGCCGTCGCGCAGAAATTCATCGAGCAGGTAGCCATTGGCACCGTGGAGCTCGACGCCGTCGAAGCCCGCGAGTTTGGCGTTTTCCGCGCCGTGACGAAAACCGGCGATGATCCCCGGCAACTCGTCATCGCGCAGCTCGCGCGGAATCTCGTACGGCTTCTTGCCCTGCGGCGTGTGCGTCTCGTCATTGGTGATGCGCAGCGGGCTCGGCGCCACCGGTTGCGCACCGCCGTTCAACAGCGAATGACAGGCGCGCCCGCCGTGCCAGAGCTGCGAAAAGATTTTTCCGCCGGCGGCGTGGACGGCGTCGGTGACTTTTTTCCAAGCTGCCACCTGCGCCGCCGAGTAAATGCCCGGTTCGCGTCCGCCGAAGGCGGAATTGCCTTCGATGACCATGGTTGCCTCCGCCACGATGAGCCCGGCGCTGGCGCGCTGGGCGTAATAGGTCGCCATGATGTCAGTCGGCACATGAGCGGCATCGGCCCGGCAGCGCGTGAGCGAGGCCATGACGATGCGATTCGGGAGCGCTAGGGTGCCCAGGGTGACGGGAGTGAAGAGCGAAGCGTGATGCATGGATGGAGACGACAACGAGGCGGAGTGGAAGGTGAAGGGAGCGACGAATTACGGAAACGCAACTCGGGCCGGACGGATAGCCGTCTCAGTGCGGCGCGACGGGCCCGACAAAGAAGCGTCGCATGTGCGCCAAAGTCACAGTGAGATTCCGCTCCCTCCGCACCACGCCATGTCCCGCCTGAATTTCACCCTCGAACGAGAAGCCACCGGCTCCCGCGCCCGCGCGGCCCATTTCCAGACCCTGCACGGCACCGTGCAGACGCCGATCTTCATGCCGGTCGGGACGCAGGCCACGGTGAAGGGCCAGACGATTCACACGCTGAAGGCCACGGGATCGCGCGTGCTGCTCGCGAACACGTTTCACTTGCTGCTGCGCCCGGGCCCGGCGGTGTTCCGCAAGATCGGCGGCATTCACCGGTTCATGAACTGGGACGGCCCCGTGCTGACGGACTCGGGCGGATTTCAGATTTTCTCGTTGCCAGGATCGCGCCGGATGACCGAGGACGGCGCGACGTTTCAGAGTTACGTCGACGGCAACGTGCACCTGCTCTCGCCGGAGACGAGCATCGACATGCAGAAGGCGATCGGCAGCGACATCATGATGGTGCTCGATCAGTGCATCCCGTCGACCGCCCCGCTCGCCGAAGCCGAGGCGGCGATGGAGCTCACGCATCGCTGGGCGCGACGATCGCTCGCGGCTCGCGGCGATTCACCGCAGGCGCTGTTCGGCATCGTGCAGGGCGCGTGCTTCCCTGAGCTGAGAAAACGCAGCGCGGAATTCCTGCGGGAACTGCCTTTCGACGGCCTCGCCATCGGCGGTCTCGCCGTGGGCGAAACGCCGGCGCAACGCTACGAGTTCACCGGCGTGGCCACGTCCCACCTGCCCAAGCATCTGCCGCGCTACCTGATGGGCGTCGGCACGCCGCTCGATATCCTCGAGGCCGTGCATCGGGGCGTCGACATGTTCGACTGCATCATCCCGTCGCAGCTGGCGCAGCGCGGCACGGTGTTCACGTCGCAGGGCCGGCTGCACATCCGACGCGCGGTGTACAAATTCTCCGAGGAACCGCTTGATCCCACGTGCACCTGCCAGGCGTGCCGCGAACACTCGCGCGCGTACCTGCATCACCTCGTGAAGTCCGACGAACTGCTCGGCTGGCACCTGCTTTCGATTCACAATCTGACGTTCTATCACGATCTCATGCGAACGATGCGGGCGAGCATTCTGGCCGACGCGTTCCTTCCGTTCTACGAACGCATGCGGCGGGAGCTCGCCCGGACCGACGAGCTCAATCCCAGCGTGAAACCGAAGCCGGCGCAGGAATTTCGTTACCCGCGGCTCGGTGACTACGAGATTCATCCAGGGCCGGGCGGCTTCAACAGCGTCCGTCAGATCAGCTCGGGCGAGGTCATGCATTCGATCAATCAGCCCGACGAGGAAGCCAACCGGCTCTACGTCGAGCAGTCAGCGTTGGCCGAGCGCCTCACGACCGGCGAAGCGACCACCGCCGAACTGGTCGTGTGGGACGTCGGGCTCGGTGCCGCGACCAACGCCATGGCCGTGCTGCGCTGCTTCGAACGCTGCCATACCGAAGCCGCCGGACGCCCGCTCCGCCCGCTGCGGCTCGTCAGCTTCGAGTGTGACCTCGATCCGCTGCGCCTCGCCGCCAGCAAGGCCGGCTATTTTCCACACGTGCGGCACGGTGCGCCCCAAGCCATCCTGAACCGGGGCGAATGGTCGCATCGGTCGGGCGGGATGCACTGGGAGTTGCTGCACGGAGATTTTCTCGCGCTCTTCGGCACCGCCCGGCCGCCGGACCTGATCTTCTACGATCCCTTCTCCTTTAAAACGGATTCGGCATTGTGGACCGTGGAGACCTTCACGCGGCTCATCGCCGCCTGCGCTTCAAAGCCGGCGGAACTCTACACCTATTCCGCCGCCACCGCGGCGCGGGTGGCTTTGCTGAGCGCCGGCTTCTTTGTCGGCGAAGGCGTGGGCACCGGACCAAAGGCGGACACGACCATCGCGTTCACCCGGGCCGACGGCGCCCGGCTCCATCCCCGCGGGCCCCAATTGCTGGGCGAGAAGTGGCTGACGCGATGGCGACGGAGCAGTTCGAAGGCGCCGGCAACGCTGTCGCCGGAAGCACGCCTCGAATTCGAGCAGCGAATCGAGCGGCACCCGCAGTTTATCCCGCTCAGCCCCGCGACGATCTAGCGCGGCCAAGGACGATCGGGAGCGCAGGCGTCCCGCCTGCGCTCCCGGGGCACGTCGACGACAGCGAAGCAACAATCCACCAGCTTTCGCCAAAAAACGCCGTGCCGCGATCGCCTGGAATCGGCACACTCTGCTGCGTCGCCTGCATCGCAAACCCCACCCTGCCGCCTGCCTCGTTCGAGGCGGAAGGAGTTTTTCACGCGGGCATCCTTCCATTCCATGAGATTCGCTGCCCTGGTTCCTCTCGCCGCCGCCCTCCTGCGTCTGTCCCGACCGTTCAGTCTCAGTCTGCTGCTCTGCGGAATCACGACCGCGCCCCTTCGCGCCGCCGCGTCTGCTCCCGCCCCCGTCGAATCCCGTGAACGTGTCATCGCCGATCTCGACCTGGTGCTGATCCGCATCGAACCCGGCACGTTTACCATGGGTAGCGCTGCGGAGGAACCGGAGCGCAACAAGGCGGAGGCACCGCGGATGTTGGTGACGCTCACGCAGCCGTTCTGGCTCGGACGGACCGAGGTGACCCAGGCGCAGTACGAGGCGATCGCCGGCGCGAATCCCAGCACGTTCAGCACCGCCGGGAAAACCCATCCCGTCGAGCGCGTGTCGTGGATCGATGCGATGGCGTTCTGCCGCAAGCTGACCGAACGGGAGCGCGCGGCCGGCCGGCTCTCCGCGCAGGAAGCCTACACCCTCCCGACCGAGGCGCAGTGGGAGTACGCCTGCCGCGCCGGCACCACCGGCGCGTATCCGGGCGAGCCTGACGCGATGGCGTGGCACAGCGGCAACAGCGACGGCACCACGCATGCCGTGGGTCTCAAGCGGCCGAACGCCTGGGGCCTGCACGACATGACCGGCAATGTACTCGAATGGTGTTACGACTGGTACGGCAACTACCCGGGCGGCACGGTCACCGACCCGACGGGCCCCGAACGCGGCTACTACCGCATGGCGCGCGGCGGCAGCTGGCGCACCGGCGCGCAGCTCGGCCGCTCCGCCGCCCGCGGCGGCGGTTCGCCAGGACGGCTCGACTACACCATCGGCTTCCGCCTCGCGCTCTGCGCGGTGCGCTAGCCGCGAGCGGACTCAAAACGCCCGCGTCAGCTCGAGCGTCCAGGTGCGGCCGACGGCCAGAGAGCCGGTGACCGACGGGCTGTATCCGAACTGGCCTGACGCCACGGGCGGCGTCGCGTCCGCAAGATTGACGACGCCCAGCCGGACCCGCGTCTGCCGCAACCACCAGCGCGCTTCGGCGCCGAAGCGATAGCCGACCGAGGTGTTGAAGGTGATCGAATCGTGCATGCGGTAACGGTACACGAAGCGCCCCTCGGTGAAGTGCCGCGCGATGTAGGCCGGCTGGCCCAGCGAATCGTAGACCGCCTGGGTCGTGGTCGCGCCGGAATCCTGCGTGGCGCCCGCATAGTAGGCGCCCAACGAGCCGGACCAGCTGCCGTTGCGCCACGCCACCGTGCTGGTGCCGCGCCAGCGCGCCGCGCCGTTCACATTGACGTTGTCGGTCGTGATCGGCGCCACGTTCGTCGGCAGCGTCGTGGTGCGCGACTTGGTCAGGTACGACCAGTCGGAGTTGAGCGTCACGTATCCGATCCTCAACTTCGGCAGCACGTAGCTCAGGCCGAGGTCGACGCCCTCGTCGTGGCTGCTCGCGAGATTGAGGAACGGCGTGTTGTTGGAAAAGATCCGCCCGGCGACGGCCTGCGGGTTGCCGGGATTCGCGGCGTTGTACGCAGCGAAGGCGGCGATATCCGCCGCGGTGGGCGCGAGGCGGACGATGTCCTGATCGCCCTTGTAGGCGCTCGTGCCGCTGCCGAGATCGATCGAACCCACGGGACGGCCCGCGGCGATCTGTTCCTTCACGTAGGTTTGCAGCAGCGCGGTATCGCTCGCGAACACCTGCGCCGAACTCCGCTGCCCGAGCAGGTTGACCCGCCGAATCTGCCAGTAGTCGGCCGTAATGCTGAGACCCTTCACGCCGGGAACATCGATCACGACGCCGGCCGTCTTGCCCTTCGACTCGGACGCTTTCAACGACGCGTTGCCGCCAAAATAATTCCGCTGCACGTAAGGACCCTCGTTCGTCACCGGATTGCGGTAAATGTCGATGTCGCCCGCGCCCGCGGTGATGCTCCAGCGCGGACTGGTGTAGAGCGCCGCGAGGCTGGGCGCCATGAAGCCCTCGTTGTACGAGCCGCGCACCATGACCTGCTGGACCGGACGCCAGTTGACGCCGAACTTGGGCTTCGTGGTGTCGCCGAAATCGCTGTAATGCTCGCGCCGGCCCGACGCCGTCAGCTCGAGCGTCTGCGCGAACGGAATCCGGTTCTTCGGGCTCACGAGGGGCACCACCACCTCGGCGTAGTAGCTCGTCACCTTGCGATCGCCGCGGACGTCGGGCCGGGGCGGGTGCAGCAGGAAATCGTTGTTCAACGGATCGAGGCCGGAGCCCGCGGGATTCTCACCGCTGAACGGAGGCCGCAGGTCCTTGAGATCCTCTGCGCGGTGTTCGGCGCCAACGGCCGCCCGAACCTCGCCGCTCCACAGCGTGAACAACCGGCCGGTGGCGCGGGCGTCGGCACTCGCGATGTAGCTCTGGGCGTTGCGCGCAAACGTCTTTGCGAAAGCCGAGACCACGGACGCGGGATTCTTGTAGGGCTGGTCGGCCACCACCGCGTTGCCCTGCACCCGGAACGTGTAACCAAACGGGTTATACGCCGAGGCGTCGGTCCGCTGAAGGGTCTGCTGAAACAGGCTCTCGCGCACATCGTTGTTCGCCGCATCGTCACCGCGCGCCCGGTTGTAGAAACCCGCCACTTCCCAGGTCCAGCTGTCGGCGATCTTCCCCTTCAGGCCGGCGGTGATGCGCACGACGTTCGCATCGGTCTTGATCTCCTCCACCGGCAGGTCCTGCAGCGTCAGCGACACCAGGCTCACCGTGCGGGGCGCCCCGGTCAGACGCGGCGTGCCGTCGGCGTTCGGCGCGCCGGCCGCGTCGTAGAAGCGCGAGCCATACGGATTGTAGGGATTGCCGATGGCGAGCACGGCCAGCTGATCGGTCGTGGGCGCGTTCAACGCGAGTGGCTGGCGCACCATCGTCGACTTCGACTTGTAGTAGGACAGATCCGCAAATGCCGTGATTTCCTTGGTGAGATCGAATTCAGCCGAGAAAAACGAGTTGAAGCGGTTGGCCCGCGGCTGGGCCATGCTGAGTTCATTGAGATCGAGATAGAACTCCGGATTGGCCGGCCGCGTCGGAGCCACGGTGGTGAGCGCGGGCGCGCCGTTCACGATCCGGAAGTAGTTGTTCGCCGTGCTCGTGCCGACGAGGAACGTCGGATAACGGCCGCGCGGCGTGCGGGCGTCGAACGCGCCGCCGAGCGCGTTGAAGGGCGCGGGCACCCGGGACGTGACGTTCGACGACGCGGAAAACTCCCGGTCCCGCAGATAAATCGCTTCACGATACAAATACTCCACCGTCCCGAGAATCCGCCCGCGCCCCGAAGCAAAGGGCTGGCCGAAGGTGAACGAGGCCTGGCTGTACTGGCCGCCCTTGCCCTCGGGGACACCGTAACGGAGCGTCGCTTCCGCGCCGCGAAAATCCCGCCGCATCACGTAATTCACGACGCCGCCGACGGCGTCGGATCCATAGATCGCGGACGCGCCGTCGCGCAGCACCTCGACGCGTTCGACGCCCTGCGTGGGCAGCTGGTTCACGTTCACCGCCTGTGAAAGGCCCGCGGTCATCGGGTTCACCGCCATGCGGCGGCCGTTGATCAGGATCAGCGTGCCCGTCGCGCCGAGGTTGCGGAGATTGATGTTGGCGTTGTCGCCGCGCGCGCCCGAGGACCCGGTGCGGGTTTCGTTTTCGGGCAGGCTGGTCAATTGCGGCAACGAGGTCAGCATGTCGACCGGCGTGAAGGCATTGCGGGCGGTCATCGCCTCGAAGCCCAGCACGGTCACCGGCACGATCTTCTCCATGTCGAGGCGTTTGATGTTCGATCCCGTGACCACGAAGCTCTGGAGCGCGACGACTTCCTCTTTCGTCGGTCCTTTCGCGGCGTTAGCGGCGGCCGCGGGCGTCACCACGGATTCAGCCGCCGTCAGCGTGAGCAGAGGCAGCAGGAAGAATCCGGCACCGAGCGCGCGGCGGGCGGTGGCAGGAACAAGGCGGGCAGAACGCGTGGGCAAATCGCACATGGGCAGGGAGGGCATGACGGTTGAACGGACCAATTTCATCATGCCAACGCCGTGTGACGGAGCCGTGACCGCCGGGTGACGCTGGCGTGAAGAAGCGAGGGGTTTCGCTTGGGGTGGAGTAACGGGGTACCCGGAGGAGGAACCTGCGCCCCACGGCTTTCAAGCCTTTCGATCGCAACCGTCGGCGCGTACGCCGCCGCACCCTTACTCGTCCTGCGGTTCCCACAGGCCGATGATCGCGCCTGTAGGATCTTCAATGATGCTCAGCCAGCCCATCCCTTCCACCTCCGTCACGGGCTTCATGATTTTGCCGCCGAGTTTATTCGCCTTCTTCGTCGCCGCGTCGATGTCGGTCACGAGGACGTACGGCATCCACGCCGATCCCGCGCCGGGGATCATCTGTTTCATCATGCCGCCGCCCGTGCCATCGCCGACCTGAATGGCGGTGTACTTGCCGCCCGGCGTCGCCATCGGCAGATCCGCGAGCTTCCATTTGAACAGCTTCGAGTAAAAGGCCTTCGCCTTCGGGACGCTGGTGGTGCTGAGTTCGACGTGAACGAAGGGATTGGCCATGGGAAATGGGATTGAGGGTGACCCGACGCAGTGACGACAGCGCTCCGTTCAACTCTGCGGCAGGCCCAGCCAGCCGCGCAGCACGCGCGCATCGGCGCGAATCGCCTCCACGATCCGCGCACGCTGCGCAAACGGCACGGGCGCCAGTTTTCCGGCGGCGTCCTTGAAGTGTTCGACATGAATGCAGATCGGCAGCGGACCGCCGTGCGCCGCGATCACCTGATCGACGATCGCCTTTTTCACCCGCCCCTCGCCCAACGGCACCTCGACGGTCTGGTCGCCGTCCCACTTGAAGCTCTTCACGCACAGCGCCACGGTCCGCGGCGCGAGGAGTTGCACGGCATTCGGCCAGGACTGACCCTGCTCCACCATCACGTGACGCGTATCGAAGGCCACGCCGAAGTGTTTCGGATCGATGTCGCCCAGGATGAGATCGAGATCCCACGCCGCACTGCCCGCACTGCGCGCGCCGGCATGGATCTGATAAACGGCTTGAATCCCGACGGCCTTGTTCACCGCGGCAAAGTCCTTCGCCATGCTGTGAAAATCCGCGATCTGCGCCTTGAGCGGCCGGCCGGACGTGTAGCTGAAACCTCGATGCCGGTATTGCGGGATGCCGAGTTGCTTCGCCACGCGGATCGCCTTTTCCCAATGCGGCTCGTCGGGGCGCACGGTGTCGAGCGCCACCCAGAGAATGCGCCGGTTCTTTCGCGCGAGTGCCGCCGCCATCACGGGCAACTCATCCGGCGCTTTCTCCGGCGTGATGTGTCCCTGCTTCCGCAGCGTCAGTTCGAGGTCGAGGCCGATCTCGGCCAGCGTCTGCGCCATCTCGTCCGGCGTGTACTTCAGCGGCCCGCCATTCCCGCCATCGAAGAACCACTTTTCCAATACGCCGATCTCGTACGACGCTTTGGCGGGAGTCGTCACCGCGGTCGCCTTGGGTGCAGCGGCGGCCAACAAGCCCGTCGGCGCGAGACTGGCCGCGGCGGCGAGCGCTCCGGCTCGCGTCAGAAACTCACGGCGATTGAGGGACGGGGCGGAGACAGTCGGGGTCGTCATAGGGGTGGAAACCACGCTGTCGCCGACGCCGCCGGCATCAAGATCAGATCCGGTGCAGCCGGCGCGAACGCGGGGATCAAGCGATGCCACGGTGAACGCTCCCACGACAGCGGGATTGCACCGCCTCGAGCGGCGCGCTCCACTCTTCCCCTCCATGACCAAACCCTCCTGCCCTGCCTGCACGCTCGAAGACGTGCTCAGCCACCCGGATCACTGGGAATGCGCCACCTGCGGCCACGAATGGCCCAAGGAAGCCGCGCCCGAAGCGGCGCGCGTCGTGAAGGATGCCCACGGGAACGCGCTGGTTGACGGCGATACCGTCACGTTAATCAAGGATCTCAAACTGCGCGGCTCATCCGGCGTCCTCAAGCAGGGCACCAAGGTGAAGAACATCCGGATCGTCGACGGCGACCACGAGATCGACTGCAAGATCGAGGGCAGCGCGATGGCGCTTAAAGCCTGCTTCGTGAAGAAGGGCTGAGACGGAATCCTTCAGTTGAAAGGTGAAAGTTGAAGGTTGAAAGCCCCCTATCACCAGCAGCAGCCAACGTTCCTAAAGTGCGGGCAGGGTTCCACCGACTGGTGCGTGACTGAATTCGAACCCAATCGACGGTGGTTGGGACTGCTTCCGGTTCTTTCAACTTTCACCTTTCAACCTTCAACTGCATGAGTCCGTTGGCTGAGGCCAAGCCCCGGCCGCCGGCCGCGGGCGTTTACTTGCCCTTCCCTTTCTTGCCGGAAACGGGATTGGCTTTCTTGAACTTCCGCAACGGATTCTGCTTCTGCTGAAACCGGAGATTGGCTTTCTGATCTTTGATCGTCGGTAGATACTTGGCGCCCATGCACTCAAGGCCGACGACAAGCCGGGAGGCGCGCAACCAGAATCTGGCTCTCGCCGCGACGCGGCGGAAATCGTTCGTTGGCGCGGAACCGGACGCTTCAGGCTCCGACCCTGCCGCCGCCCGGTCCGATCGGTACCTCCTCCGGCTCGCCCTGGTCCGGGCCGGCGTCCGCGTCAAAAATCAACCGGGCCGCTTCGACATAGGCCTGCAGGACGGGCGGCTGATGCTGCAACAGTTCCGCCATGCCCTCCGGCGAGAATGTACCGCGGGCAAAATCACGCCACGCCGCCACCACCAGCAACGCCTCCGGCTCGATCGGCAGTAGCCGCGAGTACAACGCGCGCCAATGGCGTTGACTCGCCTGCGCGATCGCCACGCGTTCGGCGAGCCGACCGGCAAACTCGAGGGTCCATGACACCAGCGCCGGCCGCGTCGCACCGTGCCGGTCTTCCATCATCATCCGGCCCAACCGCAGCGCGAAGCCGAGCGGTAGCTGCAGGACTCCGGTCAGTGCGTGCTCCTTCGTGCGGCCGGCCGCCAACAGGGTGGCGATCGCCCGTTCCACCTCAGCCGCGCTTGCCCGGCGCAACGTCAGATGCCGCAAGGAGACTGCAAGCAGTTTCCCCACCGCCGAGGGAGCCAGCTGCTCGATTTCCACGCCAAGGATGGCCATCGGATCTTCAATCCCGGGCGTCGCCCGACACGCGTCCATCAGGACCGCCTGCCGCAACCAGCTCAAACGACGCGCTCCGGCGTCACGCTGGTCGTCGCTGGCTAGTTCCGCCTGCCGCTGCGCCCACCTGGCCGCGGCCGCGAAAGCACGCCCGGCCTCTCGCGGCGCCGCCGCGCTCAAGTACGCTGCCGCGACTTTGAGATAGTGTGCGCCCACGGGGCTCTTACCGGGCTCCAGCGACCGCACATGTTCCCACGCCTGACCTTCGTCGCCGGGTTCTGCTTCAAACGCGCCGCCCTCCCCCGTTCCTGCGGCCAGCGGCTCCCTGGCGTAGGCCAAGCCTTGATACGCCGTGGCCTGAGCCAGTACCCGGTCGCGATCCAACTGCAGCCACTCGCAAATACGCGTGCTCATCAGGTCAGGGCGTCGCGGATGTTGCACACGTCCTCGGGCCGCACGTAGCAGCTCTGGTTCAACTCCTGCCAGGCCGGCCGTGGCAGGCGCCGGCGGCGGAAATCGGCGAGAGCCGCCGGTCCATTATAACCCTCCGCCTTTTCCAGGTGCGCCGCGGGTATCTGGATCTTGGCGACAATCTCCCCCTCGGGGTGATACGGCTGATAGTCGTGCCACTGGTGCAAATCGCGCGTCTCCTCCGCGAACTCGCGCAGGCCCACCGCCGGACGGCCGAGCACATTGACGTAGCCGAAGTACACCGCGCCGTCCGTGCGGAATCCCTCCGTCGCAAACGCCAGGGCCGTCACGAACGCCGAGAACAGGGTGTTCTGCGCCACGTAGGGATCGCGCTCGACCGTTCCGGCCGTGGTCGAGATGAACGGCGTCAGCAGGCCGAAGGGTTGGCCGGTCGCGGGATCGACTTGATCGTATGAACTCAAATGCAGGCGAAGATTCTCGGGAATGAGCCGGCCGGGCACTTCAGACTCCGGCAGCGGATCGACGGCCCGCCACCAGTTGCACTCGAGGCCACTCCCGTTCAACCGGCGCCGCGCGTCGGCTGCGGTCACGCCGACGATGCCTTTGAGGATGCGTTGAAAGATCATGGCTGCTTGCCCCCGCGCACCATCGCCATCACCCGGCGCATTTCCTCGCTGCGGTCAGTGCCGGGCGTCAGCCAGCGGTAAAACGCCTCGAGCTGCTCCGCGTCCGGCCGGGACACCGGGGCCTTGCCGCGCACGCCGAGCACGCGTTCGATCGCGAGAATGCTCCAGTACTGCCCGAAAGGCTGGTTATCGTCGGTGAAGGTGCAGGCACTCGCCACGAGTGGATTGAACAGCGCGAAATCGGGCCGGGCGTAGGCAAACGCATACGCCATCAGCCGCCATCCGCGATCCGCGTGCGCGAGAAATTCCCGGACGTTCCACGCGGGATCCCGGTGAGCGGCGTCGATCATCTTCGTCACGATTTCCGTCATCCGCTGCGTGCGCGGCTGGCCCGAGGGTAGCTCCGCCCGGACGCGGTTGTAGTCCGCTACGAGCGCGGCCGCCACCTCCTGGCGCACCGGCGCCGGCGCGGCGGCGGGCACAGGCTCGATCGGACGCGTCGACGTTGCCTCCGCCTGAATCACGGCGAACTCCGCGCGTTGCCGCGCACTCTCCGCCGTGCCCTTCGTTTTCTCGACCGCCTCCTTGATGTCCTGCAGCTCCACTTTCAAACCGCCCGGGAGCTCGACGGATTTGATCAGCGGCGCGAGCCAGGGCAGAATCGCGATGACGAAGAGACCGAGCGTCACGGCGTCGACGTCCCATGCCGGATACACCGCCTTGAACACGATCGCCGCCGTGGCCACGACCGTGATGAGGATCTTCAGGACCAGAGGCTGCGAGGCGGGAGGAGTCATGGTGACACTTTCCGGGCGCTGAGGCTCGAGGGGAGAATGGCCGGTGGTCGCCGCTGCGACCGTGATCGGCACCGCAATGAAATCAGTGGGGGAACGGCTGGACGTGGAGACACGCGGGGGTAATCGCGCGGCGTGAAAACGCTGGATCGATCCCGGCCTGGAAACGAGCCGAAAAGCGTCCGCCCGACGGCGAGACGAGCCTCCCGATTGTGCTCGGGTCCGGCGCGCCGGCGGCTCACGATTCCGCCCCGCCATGTCGCCCCGCGTGTTCCCCGGTCTCCAAGTGCCATGCCGGTTCGCCGTCCTTTCGCTGCTGGCCGCCCTGGCCGTCGTCGCCGCGCGCGGGGCCGACGCCGCGGAACCCGAGATCCGCGCGGCTATCGCCGGAATTCGCACCGCCATTCTCGAACGTTCGGCCGCCGGGATCGTGAAAGACAGCACGCCCGACTGGACGTTCACCGGGCCCGACGGGGTCAGTTTCGATCGCGCCGGCTTCATCGCGCGCACCGAGGCCTTGTTTGCCCGGGTCGTCGCCATCGAGTCGCTCGACACCACGGTCGACCGCATCGCTTTTACCGATTCCGCGACGGCGGACGTCACGATCACCCAGACGATGGTGCGCGCGGAGCGTTCGGCGGACACCGCCGTCGTCACGCGCCTGCGACTGCGTTATCGCGAGCAACACGCCTGGGTGCGGACGGAGCAGGGCTGGCGCGTGCGGCAGGTCCGCTTCATCGGCACACCGGAGCGTACCGTTCTCGCCGCCGAGCCGCCGCTCCCGGCGGCTGAACGGGACGCAATGCTCGCGGCGTATCGCACCGAGCTCGCGGCCCTGGAGACGGCGGCGGCGCGATCGCCGCGTGACGTCGCGGTGTATTCGCGCCGCGGAGACCGGCAGCTTTTTCTGGGCAACGCGGCCGCGGCGGTGACCGACTTCGAGAGGATGATCGCGCTCGACCCGACCCAGGAGGCGCCGCACTGGCGGCTCGGGATCGCCTACTATTTCAGTGGAAAGTTTGCCGCGGCCTCGAAGCAGTTTGAAAAGTACCACGCGTACGACGGCGGGGATCGTGAGAACGGGCTTTGGAAGTTTTTCTGCGACGTCGAGGTGGCCGGCGCGGACCGGGCCCGCGCCGCGATGCTCCGCTACACCCGCTTCGACCGGGAGCCGTTTCCCGGACTCTATGCACTCGCAGCCGGATCGACGACCACCGCGGAGTTCTTCGCCGACCTCAAGGCGCGCGAGTTGCTGACAAATCCTCAGGTCATGTTTTTCGCGCACTACTATGCCGGACTCCACGAGGCCCGGCTGGGCCACTCGGACCTGGCGCTCGCGTTGCTACGCGAGGCCGTCGCGAATCGCTGGGCCCGCTCCGCGGAAAACGGTCCGACCTACATGTGGCAGGTCGCGCGCCTGCACTTCGAGGCGCGCGCACGACGGCAACCACCCGAACGTCGCGACTGACGGACGACCCTCCCTCGTTAACCGCGGATTGCACGGATCGCGCGGATGCCAAACCAATCGGCGCAATCTGTGCTTTCCGCGTTTAAAACCAAAAGCACTGCACGATTGCGATCAGCGCGCCGGCGGCAGCACAGGCTTGATCGCAGCCACCACGACGTCTGCCAGTTGCGCGGAGCCTTCGGGCGTGAAGTGCACATTATTGGGCCGCTGGAGTGCCGCCTGCCGCGCGGCCACGAACGCATGCAGGTCGTCAATGGCCACGCCGTTTTCGCGCATAACCCGCACCGCCACCTCGTTGTATCGCCGCTCGTCGTGTTCGATGCGTCCGAGCGAACCGCCCGGCACCGGCGTGGTCGTGGCGTAGATCAGTTTCGCGCCCGTCGCCTTCAAGCGCGCGACGATGGCCCGCAGGTTTTGTTCGTACACGGCGAGCGAAGCGACCTGTTTCCCCTTGTCCGGCGCCGCGAGCGCGCCCTTGTCGTCGAGGTATTTCAGGTCGTGCAGGCCGAAGTTGAAATGGATGACGTGCCACTTGCCGTCACCGATCCACTTGTTCAACGACGCGACGCCACGGGCAGTATCACCGCAGTTCTCCGGCGGCCGGTGCACGTTGGCCAGTCCGGCGAGACGGGTGCGCACCGGCACGGTGTAACCCATGGAAATCGAATCGCCGAGCAGCAGCACGCGGGGCAGGCCGGCCACATCGCTGACGGGGGCAAGCGAGGGATCGGGCGCGCGTTTGGCGGGGGCTTTCTTCGTTGCGGTCGCATCGGCGGCGCCGACGGCAGACAGAACACCGAGGGCAAGCCCGGCACTGAGCAGACAGAAGTGGAGTCGTTTCATGGGGAAGCCGAGTTTCTCGCTGCGTTCGGGGCGCACCGCAAGCCGCGGCATCACGCTCCAATCTTGCGGGCAGCGTGCAACTCGGGAGGATCTTCAGGGTTCTGCACGCAGATCACTCATGCACCTGACACGCCTTCTGCTCGTTCTACTGCTGTGGACCGCGGCGCCCGGACGAGCTTGCACCATCTTCGTCCTCACGGACGAGAACCACACGCTGTTCTGCAACAACGAGGATTGGTTCAACCCGTCGACCCGGCTCTGGTTTGTACCGCGCGGGGCCGATCACCTGGGGTGTGCGTACGTCGGGTTCGACAACGGGTGGGCCCAGGGCGGCTGCAATGAGAAGGGGCTGGCCTTTGATTGGGTCTCGGGTTTCGAGGAGAACTACGAGCCCGCGCTCGGATTGAAAACGGTCCGCGGCAACCCGAGTGAACGCATGCTGGAATCGTGTTCGACGATCGAGGAGGCGATCACGTTTTACCAAACCCACCTGGAGCCCGATTTCCGTCGCTCCCGGATCATAATCGCCGACCGCACCGGCGCATCCGTGATCATTGGCGCGCGCGACGGGAAAATCCATTTCATGCGCCACTCCGGTTCGCGCGGGTTTGGCTGGGCCCGTCGCCAGCTCGACCTGGAGCTGGCGAAATCGCCACCCTCCACCGTGGCCTCAGCGTCCGCGATTCTTCGCGCCTGCGTTCAGCCCGGGGCGGGCGGCACCAAGTATTCCAATGTGTTCGATCTGAAATCAGGCGGGATCGTCCTGTTTCCGGACCCGCGGGCGAACGAGTCCGTGACACTCAATCTCGCCACCGAGCTGGCGAAGGGCGGCCACTACTACGACATGGGACGTATTCGTGAGCAGCTGGGCACCGCGCCGCGTCCGCTGCTCAACGCGATGAAGCGTTTCTTCCTGGATGAATTTCAGCCCGTGGCGGACACCAAGCCCGCAGTGACCGCCCGGGCGCGCCAGCTGATCGAGCACGCTGCCGCGGGCGCCATGCGGGAAACGGATTACGCGCCGCCGTTCTGGCAAAAGGCGATCGGGCCGGCGCAGAAATCAATTCACGCCGATCTCAAGCAGCTCGGCTCCCTGGTTTCCCTCACCTTGGTCGAGAATCGGGCCGAGCCCCCACTCCGCAGTTACCGGTATATCTTCGAGTTCACGCAGGCGCGTCTGCTCGGACGGTACGAATTCGATGCGGACGACAAGGTGACGCTCTTCCAGTCCGAAGCCGTCGAGTTCAGAGCTGCGCCCCCATCGCGTTCGACCAACAAGTGACCGGGCGACCGCGGCGGCAGAGCAATCTGTCATCCTACGTCCGTCCTGGGGTTACCCTGGGTTATCCTGGCGCTTTTTATCCCCGCAGCTCCGAGATGCGGTGCAGGCAGGGTGCCCCGTGCGCGCCTGCGCTTCTGTGCGAGTGGAGCCAAAATTATCTCGGCCAACCGCTCTTCAGCTATGACAGTCGGCACCGTCAGTTTTAAAAATCCCCGCCCGCAGCGTTTACGGCAACGCGTTCATTACCCCCACCCGCCCCATGACCGCCTCAATCCCCACCTCCGACAGATCAACCGCCCGTGTCCGTTCGTGGCCGACCCTGCTCCTCATGCTGGGCCTCGTCACCTCTCCCGGCAGCGCCCAGGTCGCGCCCGTGACTCCGGCGGTGACCTCCGCCGCCGACCCGAAGCAGGATGCGATCGTGCTCAGTCCGTTTTCCGTCAACGCCAGCTCCGACACCGGCTACGCCGCCACGAGCACCCTGGGCGGCACGCGCCTCAAGAGCGAACTGCGCGACGTGGCGTCGCAAATCGATGTGATGACGTCCGAGTTCCTCGACGACATCGGCGCACTCACGCTCGACGAGGCGTTGCGCTACTCGATGAACATCGAGTCGAACGACGAGAACTTTTCGCCGGGCACGGACCCCAACACCAACAGCGTTTTCTCCTCCGCCTATGGCAGTCGCACCCGCGGCCTCAGTCGCTCGAACAACACACACGATTTTTTCGAGACGAACGTTCCCCTGGATACCTATAATACCGGCAAGCGCTTCACCCTCGTCTCCGGTTCCAACGCGATCCTGTTCGGCGCCGGGTTCGCGGGCGGCACCAATGACGTCGCCTTCGACCGGCCGGACCTGAGAAAATTCTCCGGCAATACCACGATCCGGGCCGACTCGAACGGCAGCCTGCGTGCGTCGTTGAATCTAAGCCAACCGCTCATCCGCAACGTGCTCGGCTTGCGGGTGGCCGGCCTTCGTGCTGACGAGCGCGACTACCGCGAAGGCGTCGGTTCGAAGACGGACCGGTTCTTCGCGTCCCTGCTGCTCCAACCAATCAAGCGACTCGCGGTGCGCGGGTGGCTCGAGAAATACGAGTCGCGGCAGCGCAACGCCGCGAACACGCTCGTGGCCGATCGCGTGAGTCCGTGGCTCGCGACCTCGACGCGCCCCACCTTCAACAACGCCGGCCTCACGCCCACGAGCACGGCGGCCCAATTCACGACGGCGTTCAACGCCCAGGGAGCTGACCTCGCGCGCTCCGCCGAGCGATTCAACAATGTCGCATCCGCCGGCACCGTCGTCTTCAACGTCGATGGCACGCAGCCGACCTCGATCCGCAACTGGACCAACACCGTCACGTCGAGTCGTCCGTTGGACGGCACCCAGGACCCGAGCATCGTCGATCCCTCCATTTATCCGCTCGATCGCAGCGTGGTTGGAAACGCCATGCAACGGCGCTGGCGCAGCAGCATCCACGGCTTTGTCTTCGAGGTGAATCCGTGGCGCGACATCTACATCGAGGGCGGCTACAACCGCGAGGTCTTCGACACCCGCTCCCTGAGCTTTCTCTCCGGCAACAACACCGATCTCCGGGTCGATCTGAACCGGTTTCTCCCCGATGGCGCCACCCCCAATCCGAATCTCGGCCGTTACTACGTCGAGGACGACATCACCGGGAGCATGTGGCGCAACCATCGCTCGGAACAGCGACTGCAGGTCGCCTTTGCCCAGGATCTGGAAAAGCGTGGAGGTTTCTGGCGCTGGCTGGGTTCTCACCAGGGTGCCGTCATGTACACCGGCGGCGTGAACATGCGCGTGCAGCAGAACAACAACAACACCCGCATCATCTCCGACAACACCTTCGATGGGATCACTTATCCGGCCGGGACCAACGCCGCCAACGACGCGGTGCGCAACACCCGCCGACTCCGGACCCGCTTCTACCTCGACACGCCGCAGAACAACAGCGGAAGGGGTCAGTTTGAACTGCAGGCCCCGTTCAATCTCTGGGACTCCGAGACGCGCGTGATCGGCAAGGACTCCGTCGGTCGCGATGTCGTCGTCAACTCCGGCATGAGCAACCCGTACGGCGCGCAGGTCGCAACTTCGAATGGCAAGAAGAAGGAAGACGCCCTGCAGTGGGGCCTCCAGAGCAGTTTCCTCCAGGGCCGCCTGAACCTCACCATCGGCGAGCGCTTTTCGGACGCCTCCTTCGCACCGTGGGTCGGCCAGGGCGGCGCCACCAGCCGGCTGCCGCGCCGCTACAACGCCGCGACCGGCAAGTATGAGGAGCCCGTCCGCAACGGGGCCGCGATCGTCTTTCCCAGCAACGGGCAAGCCGTCGGCAACGCGGGGTTCGAACCCTGGGATGCAATGCTGAGCCGCGGCGGCGAGTTCGACTCCCTCGAGGCGCCGACCGAGTACAGCGTCACGTCGAGGATGAAGGGCGTCGTGCTTCATCCGCTGGGCCGCAATGCGATTCCGAGCCTCCACTACACCGAATCGTCCTCGGCGTTCGTCGCGGACTTCACGCGCAAGTCGCCGAACGGAGCCGAGGCGCAGCTCGACGACGGCACGACGCGCGAGTACGGGCTCTCACTCCGGTTCCTCGAGAACAAGCTCGTGCTGCGCGTCAACGCCTACGAGTCCATCTACCTCGGCGTCTCAGGCGGCGCGATCACCGTGCCCAATCCCACGGCCGCCGGCGGCAATTCCGGCATGGATCGGGCCGACATTCGCTGGACCGCGATCCACATCGAGAAATCCGTGCAGAACTACAACCTGGTGAAGTCAGGCGGCCGCTACGAATCCGCGGCGACGGGTGCGCCCGTGCTGGGCGGTACCAACACCGGCATCGATGCCGCGAGCCCGATTCGCTACCTGCAGGAGGATGTCCTCAGTTGGCCCAGCGAAGGCGCCGCGGGCACGGCCTTCTCGCTCAAATACAACAACTCGTCGGACCGCATTGCGAAGGGCCTCGAGTACCGGCTCATCGCGAATCCCACGCGCGGTTGGAGCGTGAGCGCGAGCCTCGCCAAGAACAACACGCGCAGCGCCCGCATCGCCGCCGACTGGTTCGGCGTGATCGGCTACCGCCTGAAAGACTGGCTCGCGGCGGCCAACGATACAGCCGCCCCGCAGCGCGCCGGCGGCACCGGACCGACGCAGCTGCACTTCAATGCCGGCACCAATGCCAACGAAACGCTGCTCGCCTACATGCGCAGCGCCGCGCTCGGCTGGGCCTTCCTGCGCGAGAGCGAAGGTCAGGCCAACAACCAGGAAGTCGAGTGGCGCGGCAATCTTACCAGTTCGTATCGCATCCAAAGTGGGCCGCTGAAGGGCGTTCGCTTCGGCGGCAGCGCGCGCTATCGGGGCGATCGCATCCTTGGATACCGCGACAAGACGATCAACGTCGCCGACCTCGCCAACGATCCGATTCTGGGTGTCCCGGGACTTTTCCCGGCCGGGTCCAGCATCACCCTTGCCGATGTCGCCAAGCCGATCATGGGCGGCGCCACAGTGAATACCGACGCAGTGCTCGGCTACTCGATGGCGCTCTTCAACAAGCGGGTCCGCTGGAACGTGTCGCTCAATGTCCGCAATCTCCTCGATGACGACAAGCTGATCGCACAGAGCGGACTCTCCTCCAACGGCGCGCCCGTGGTCTTCCAGTACCCCGAGCCGCGCGTGTTTCTGCTGACGAACAGTTTTGATTTCTGAGGCGGCGCTCCGCGCCGCCTCATGCCGCCTTGATGAAGGGAGTCCTCCGCGTCTCCGCAGAGTGACCGCGTCCGCACCTGTGCTCGCATCGTCCCAGCGGCCGCTCCAGTTCCCTCTCCCTCTCATGCGGAATAACCAGACCGACTACGGTGTGACCTTCTCGCGGAAGTTCGCCAACTCCTGGAACTCCTTCATTTTCGCTTCTGCGGCCTCGGTTTGGCGCAGCGTCCGGCTTTGGTTGAGCCGCAGAAACGTCCAACCTTCGCCGGGAGACCACCAGCTGCCGAGTTGCAGGGGACCGACGCTGGAGATTTTTCCTCCGTTCACCGGCGTGAACCGTTCCTCCTGTCGATCCTGTTCGGCGCGCTCGAGCGTTTCCGTGACGGCACGCAGGAGCTTCGAATCTGAAACCACCACCGGCTTCATCAGGACCGCCGGGGCGACCGACTCTTTCGGCTCCGTCGACGGCTGCGGCAGCGGTGAAGGCGGCAACGACTCCTTAATCCTAGCCTGGAGCTTCTGCCGCACCGTAAGGGCGTTTTCGTCGGCTCCGCGGCTCACCACCGAGGCGAGCATGGAAATCAGCAGGAGCATCCTCATGGGGTGGTTGTCCTGCGACTGCCGCACGACGGCGGAGTTCCTCCACCTGCGGTCCGGGAAATCCGAGCGAGCCGAGGTCGGGCACGGTTCGCCGGCAAACCATCCTGCGCCACGGGCCGCGGTGTTTCAGGGTCGACGCCTCGAGCCCGGGTGACTTGATCGCTGCAACCCCGCCGGTGAAGCCCACTCCGAACCACCGGCCGTCCAAGCCATCCCGATACGGTGAACATCTCCTGCCCATGACCACGGCCCGACTCCTCGCCTGCCTGCTCGCGCTCGTCTCGCTTTCCACCGTCGCGGGGTCGGCTGCAGACAACACGCCCGCGCCAGCGCCTTCGTCGGCGCCGCAGCCGCCCACGAAGCATTTCCTCATCGTGCTGCGGCTGGTGCCACGACTCCACGACGAGAAGAGCTGGACCGACGCCGACAAGTCCGCTGTTGGCCAGCATTTCAAGCGCCTGCAGGCCGCCGTCGCCACCGGGCAAGTGGTGCTCGCAGGTCGGACCGAGGAACCCTTGGCAAAGACCTTCGGCCTCGTCGTGTTTTCAGCCGCGGACGAAGCGGCGGCGCGGGAGTTCATGCTGGGCGATCCGTGCGTCGCGCAGGGCGTGATGACCGGCACGCTGCATCCGTACGGTCTCGCGTTGCGCGCGAAGTGACCAAGGTCGACGCGCGAAAAGGCGGTAGAGTCAGCGTCTGACCAGCGCAGACCTGTTCCCGCATAATTTGCTGCGGACATAAGTTCCCGACGCGCCGCTCGGCCGCCGCCGCGGCCTAATACAATTCCCGGGGCGCGCATGGTACTTTCTTTGCCCGTAAGTCGGTCCCACGATCGGGGCCAGCGCATTATTCATGGTACATCCGGTCATCATCCAAGGCGGCATGGGCGTCGCCGTTTCCAATTGGCGGCTCGCTCGCGCCGTGTCGCAACTCGGCGAGCTGGGCGTGATCTCGGGCACGCTCCTCGCGGTTATCCTGGCCCGCCGGCTGGCAGACGGCGACCCGCACGGAGATGTTCGCCGGGCGCTTTCTCACCTGCCCGTGCTAGGGGTGGCTGAGCGGATCCTAGGACGGTATTTCATTCCCGGCGGCAAAGCCCCGGACGCGGCGTATGCGGCGGTGCCGATGCCGACGCTCGATCCGAACCCGTTCCTGACCGAACTGACGATCGCGGCGAACTTCGTCGAAGTGTTTCTCGCGAAGGAAGGTCATTCCGGGCGGATCGGGATCAATCTCCTCGAGAAAGTCCAACTCGCCACCCTTCCCTCGCTCCTCGGCGCGATGCTGGCGGGCGTCGACTATGTGCTGATGGGCGCGGGCATTCCGCGCGGGATTCCCGGCGTGCTCGATCGCTTTGCGGCGGGAGAAGCGGCGGAGTTGAAGATCGACGTCGACGGTGCCCGGCCCGGCGAAGAGTTCATTCTTCGGCTCGATCCGCAGAACCACGGACTGACGCCCGGACGCGCACTCCACCGGCCGCATTTTATCGCGATCGTGTCCTCGGCCACCCTCGCGCTGACCCTCGCGAAGAAATCGAACGGGCGCGTCGATGGTTTCATCGTCGAGGGCGACACTGCCGGCGGCCATAACGCGCCGCCGCGGGGCCCGTTGCAGCTGACGGACCAGGGCGAACCCTTGTATGGCCCGCGCGACATTCCTGATCTCGAAAAAATCCGCGCGATCGGTCTGCCCTTCTGGCTGGCGGGAGCGCAGGCCCGGCCGGAGAAACTCGCCGAGGCCCGCGCGATCGGCGCCAACGGGATTCAGGTCGGCACGGCGTTCGCATTTTGTCGCGAGTCCGGCATGACGGACCGGGTGAAGGCCGACGTGATCAACGCGAGCCGGCGCGGCACCGTCCGCGTCTTCACCGATCCTGCGGCCTCGCCCACCGGCTTTCCGTTCAAGGTCGTGCAACTGCCCGGCACGCTGGCAGAGACGGACTGTTTTGCCGCCCGCGACCGCATCTGCGACCTCGGGTATCTGCGCCAGCCCTACCGCAAGGACGACGGCAGCGTCGGCTACCGTTGCGCCGCCGAGCCCGTGGCCGACTTCGAGCGCAAAGGCGGCAACGCGCTTGAAACCGTCGGCCGCAAATGCCTCTGCAACGGCCTCGCCGCCACAGTCGGATACGGCCAGGTGCGCCACGGCACACCCGAACCCGTCTTGGTGACCGCCGGCAACGAAGTGACGGACGTGGCGCGTTTTGTCTCCGATGCGAGCGATCAGTATGCGGCGGAAGACGTCGTGCGCTACCTGCGCGGCCCCGGGAGCGCAGGCGTCCCGCCTGCCTCGTCTCGAACCTCCTGAGTTGCAGGCCGGAGGCCTGCGCTCCCGGGATGTGTCTCGAGATGCGCCCCGGGGCGGGCTGCCTTCACTCCACTGCCGCGGGCGCGGGACTCGCTCCTCCCGACAATCGATCGAGCCAGCGAATGGAAACAATCAAGCCGAGCGCGCCCGCGACCACCACCCAGGGAATTGACTCAATGTGCCGCTGCGCGAGCCAACCGGCGGCGGCAGGGATGATCGCGACCCCGAGATTCGCGGCTCCCGACTGCCGGCCGATCACCGTCTGCGCCGCATTCGCGGCGAAGCGGCGCGGCACTTCGTGCATGAGACACGGATACACCGGCGCGAGTCCCAGGCCCAGCACCACCAACGCCACGGCCACGGTGAGCGTTGACGTTGCGACGACAAAAAGTCCCGCCCCCACGAGCGCGGCCATGGCACCGATGCTCACCAGCGTTCGATTGCCCCAGCGATCCACCACGAAACCGACGAGGATTCGGCCGCCCGTGATCGCTCCATAGAAGCCGGCCGTGCAGAGCGCGGCGACGCCGGGGCTGAAGCCGCGGCCCACCATCAGAATCGACGCCACCCACAAGCCCGTCGTCGCTTCAAGCCCGGCATATAGCGCGAAGATCGCGGGCGAAAGCCAGCCAGCCGTCGAATCCGCGGCGAGGATACCCGCCGATAGCGACGTTTCCTTGTCCGTCGCAGGCGTGGCTCGTTCGGGCACCGATGCCCACAGCCGCAGCGTCAGCAGAAAAAGCAACGCGAGCGTCAGCTGCACGGCTCCCAGCAGCAGATATCCGCCGCGCCAGCCAGCCGCCGAAATCACCGCCTGCCCCATCACCAGCGGACCGCATGTCGCTCCGAGGCCCCAGCAGGCGTGCAGCCAGTTCATGTGCCGGCCGCTGTAATGGCGCGCGACAAAACCGTTCAACCCGGCGTCTACCGCGCCCGCGCCCAAGCCGAGCGGCACTGCGGCGATCACCAACCACGCGAGGCCGGGCGCGTGCGCCACGAGCAGCAACGCCGAACCCGTGAGCGCGCAACTCACCATGACGACGGGACCGGTTTGAAAGCGCGCGATGATGCGCCCGCTCGAGAATCCGGCCGCGCCCGACAACAGCGTCACCACAATCGTGATCGTTCCCACCAAACCAATCGGCAGCCCCAGCTCCGGATAAATCGCCGGCCACGCGACGCCCAGCGTGCCGTCCGGCAAGCCCAGGCTGATGAACCCGAGATAGATGACCGGAAGGAGAAAGAAGGCGGGACGGCGCGCGACCATGAACGGATGAAAGGAGAGAGAGCGAACGAGAGCGGGCGAAACGGTGACGGAGAGAGTGTGTGTATGAGAGAGAGGGAGCTTGCCGCGGGCAGCGGGGGCAAGTCCGACTCTGCGCCTTTCGTGTGATTTCACGTCACCCGGCGGCCGCACGCGAACCGTCCATGCCTGCGCCCGGTCGACGCGTCCCACGTATGCCCATGCACCCGGACCACACGTTCCGTCGTGGCTACGAGCGCCAGCGAGTGGCCCGAGCCCCCCGGACGCTCCCCGCGTCCACCCGCAAAGGATGACTTGTCTGGCTCCCTCGCCTACCAGTTCAAACCGCGACCGCTGGTTGCCGGCGCGGATAACGCAGCAACGCCAGCCCGACGATCAGGAAGTCGAGCATCGCGGTGACCAGCATCCCGACGATCGCCTGCCACTCGGTGTAGCGCTCCGCGTAGATGTAGATCGCCAGGTTCGCGAAACCGAACAGCACCCACGTCGCCACGCACACGCCGGCGGCGGAATGGGCGCGCACCATGCGCACGAGCTGAACCAGCGTCGCCGCGGGAAAAACCACCGCGGGAAGAATTCCGGCAATCTGCGTGTAGGTCATGGCGACGGTTAATGGCATTCGGGCGAGAACAGCGCACCGGTGTAGGCAGCTCGGGGAATTGCACCCCGGCGGGGCTATCATCCCGCGTCAGTCGAGACGCTGCCGCAACCGGCACCATCCCCGCGACGTTTCACCGCCGGGAGTGGCGATCCGCAGCATACCAGCCCGCCGTCCTGCGCTCTGCGCACCCGTTGGCCACCCTCACGCGTCGATTGCGCGGCTGGACCGACCGCTGACGCCTAGAAATCGGCCACGCCGCCTTCCGGCGCGGGCCGCCGCCAGCGCACGTTAACGCCCTCGCACTTGGGCGGGAAACGGCGCGGCTTCGATCGTGACGCGGCGCAGGCTCGCCCCGCGCAACGTCGCCGGCGCCACATACTCCTCGGACACCGGCGTGTAGAGGTCGCAGCCAAAATCGAGGCTCTCGTGCGAGATGATTGCCATCACCCGCGGAATCCGGCTCCGGCCCACAACGCGGCCGTCGACCGTGACGCTCACCGCCGCCCCGCCGTCCGGCGTCGGTTCGAACGCCACCGCGACGCTTTCCTTCACCGCTCCCGTCCACGCCGCCTCCGGCGCGACGGTCGTGCGTTCGATGCCGCCGTAGTTGTAATGGAAGTACGGCCGGCCCGCCTTGAGGAAAAGCGACCAGCCGGCAAACCGCCCGCCATTGGCGGCCAGCACGCCGTCCGCCGACGCCGTCGCGCCATCGACCCGCGCCGTGAGGGTCCACGCCCGGCCCCGAAATTCCGGCGCCGCGCCCTTGTGGATGCCGCTCGCGGGCGGCAAGAACGTGAAGTGCGTCCCTCGCTGCGGAGCGTCGTCGGGGCGCACCAACTCCCGCTCGGCTCGCCGGTCGTCGAGCGGATACACCTCATGCAGCCGCGCCTCGCGTTCCCAGACCGCCTTCAACTCCGCCAGCTTCTCGGGCCGCGTCAGCGCGAGATCGTGCGTCTCGTTGAAATCCGAGGATCGATCATAGAGCTCCCACGTATCCTGATCAAACGGCTGGTTCGGCGCGTGAAAGGTGACGGCCTTCCATCCGTCGTGATAAATCGCCCGGTGCCCGTGGATCTCGACGTATTGAGTTTTCCGATGCGACGGCGCCGGCGCGCCGGCCCAGGTGTACGCCATGCTGACGCCGTCAATTCGCTGCTGGACGCGGCCGTCGAGCACCGCGGGCGCCGGAGTTCCCGCGGCCTCGAGAATCGTGGGCAGAAGGTCGATCACGCCGTGAAACTGCGGCCGCACGCCCCCGGCGTCGCGAATCCGCTCGGGCCAATGCATCACGAGCGGCACGCGCGTTCCGCCCATGTGTGCCGTGCCCTTGTGCCGTCGGAACGGCGTGCTGCCGGCCATCGTCCAGCCCATGGGATACGTGGGAAAGGTCAGGTCCGAACCCAGTTCGTCAATCCGCGCGAAACCGTCGGCCCAGCGGTCGAACGAGTTGGTCGTGAACAGCCGCACTTCGCTCCACATGCCTTCCGGCCCACCCTCGGGGCTGGCGCCGTTGTCCGACGCCAGCACGATCAGGGTGCGGTCGAGTTCGCCGGACGCCTCGAGATGATCGAGGAGCCGCCCCAGCTGCGCGTCGGTATATTCCATGAACGCCGCGAACGTTTCGTAGTAGCGGGCATAGAGGCGGCGTTCGTCGGGCAGCAGATCGGCCCACGCCTTCACGCCCGGATTGCGCGGCGGCAGCACGGTGTCGGCCGGAACCAGGCCCAGCGCTTTCTGCCGCGCGAGCGTTTCCTCGCGGGCCACGTCCCACCCGCGATCGAATTTTCCACGCCAGCGGGCGAGATAATCCGCGGGCACGTGGTGGGGCGCGTGCCCGGCCCCGTAGGCCAGATAAAGGAAATAGGGGTTCGCCGACTGGCTCGCTGACTGGCCGGCGATGTAGGCGATCGCGCGGTCCGTGAGATCGGCGTCGAGATGATAGGCCGATCCGTCCGCCCGCACGGCCGCGGTCTTGATCCGCTCGCGATCCTGGTAAAGTTCCGGCGACCACTGGTTGGTGTCGCCGCTGATGAAGCCATAGTAATGGTCGAAGCCGCGTCCCGTCGGCCAATGATCACTCGAGGCCGCCGGGTTCATGTCCGCCATCGGCGTCAGGTGCCATTTGCCGACCGCATAGGTGCTGTAACCGCCCGCGCGCAGGTACTCGGCCAGCGTGCCTGCCTCCCGACGCAGGCCGCCGCGGCTGTTGGGCTGGCCGTTGGCGAATTCCGTGATCGTCGCCATCCCAACCGCGTGGGGATTCCGGCCGGTCAGCAGCGCGGCCCGCGTCGGCGAACACACCGGCGCTGTATGAAAATCCGTGTAGCGCAGCCCGTGCGCCGCCAGCCGGTCGACGTGCGGCGTGTGCAACGGTGCGCCATAACAACCGAACTGCGCAAAGCCGACGTCGTCCCACATGATCACAATCACATTGGGTGCGCCGGCCGGGGCACGAACCGCCGCCACGCCTGGCGTCGCGGCCGCAGCCGGTGTAAGGTAGGCCAGCGCAAGAAGCCCTACCGCAATCCAGGCGCGATGAATCCGAAGCAACAACGAAGGCATGAGTGTGCCGCGAACCTACCGTTCGCCTTCCTTCCGGCAAGGCCCGGCTGGTAGACCGGCCGGGCGCGTGATGTCCAACGTCACCACGCTTGTTCGTCGTAGAGGAGTGACCCGCCACTCGTCGCCCGGCCCCGTTCGCCGCATCCCAGCTCCGCTCCTGACAGCACGCTGTCATGGCGCCCACCTATAGTCCGCGCATGCTTGTCGTGATCATCATTCTCATCGCCCTCACCTGCCTGGTCGCCAGCGACGGCAGCCACTCCGGCCACGATGAGTGAAGGCCGGCGGCCAACCCGGGCCGCGCTCCACCCCCGCCCCCACGAGTGCGGGCGGATCGAGGCGGGCGCGATTCGCCCGCGCGCGTGGCGACTGCCCTTGCTTCGACCTCAGCGCCGGACCGGCAGGGCGTCGGGCACGACGCCGCGCTCGGCGGCGAATCGCACCTGCAAGAGTTGCGCCGCGATCCTGGTTTCCGCGCGCGCGCGTTCGGCGTTCATGACCGACGCCACGATCTCGTCCGCGGTCGCCGCATCCTTCGCCCGCCAGCGAATCAGGGCAAGCGCCAGCAGGGTCGGATACGGATCCTTGAACTGCCGCACGCGGGACTGAATCAGGTTCACCACCGGGACGCGAAACTCCGTCGCGCGGGCCTCCACCAGCGCCAGCACCTCGAGGACGTCCTCGTAAAGCGGATACCGCGAGGCGGCCTGATCGAGCCACCGCCGCAGCAACGCCGTGTCGTCGTCCGAGATCCGCTGGTCCAGGTCAGCCGTGAAACCGGCGTCCACGAGTTTTGCGCGCGCGCCCTGCACGAACACGAAGGCGTTCTCCGTGCCCAGCTCGGCGGCCTGCTGCCAGCGCTCGAGGGCACGGCTGGTGTCACTGTCCGCCGCCGCAATCGCCGCCAGCAATTCGTGCGGCCGGGGTGACTCCGGAAACTTCTCCGCCAGCTGCAGCGCCGTCAGCATCGTGTCGCCCGCGCGATGCACCCGCCACCGCAGGTTCAGGAGCGCAAAGTCCCGCTCGAAGTCCGTCGCCGGTCGAATCGCGATGCCCGCAGCCAGGTTCTTCAGCATGACCGGCGCGCGCCGCTGGTAGTAACGCCCGCCCTGCAGGTACTGGCGCAGCTTCTGATCGAGACCGTCGAAGTCCTGCCCGAAGATTTCCCGGAACGTGACGTCCGCAGTTGTCGGAGCCGTGTTCACAGTGGCGAGGAAGCGCGCGAGCCGCGCGGCCAGCGTGCGATCCTCGCTGCAAACAAGGAAGTGCGCCAACGCCCAGGACTGCGCGTAGAACAGGCTGGCCCGCGACTCCTCGTTGTAGTCGGGCGACGCTTCCGTCACCGCCATCAGCCGTGGCAGCGACAGCATCGAACTCACCTGCAGCTGGTCCACGTAGGACTGCTTCGGGAGGCCGAACTCCACCATCTCGCCGTTGACGCGGAAGGTGGAGAACAATTCCGCGAGGCCCTCGTTGAGCCACGCCGGCAGCTGCAGGCCGCGCGTGTGCAGCAGCAGGTGCACGTACTCGTGAAAGATCGTCTCCGCCGGATCGCCATAGTCATCGTCGTCCGATGCCGCGTTGAGCGCGATCACGACCTCGTCCGATCCGCCGATGTAGTAGCCGGTGACTTCCTTCGGCCTGCCTTTGTAGGTCGGCTTGTACGGCGTGAACAGCTTGTCCGAATTGAACAGCAGGACCGTCACGCGCGGTTCATGCGCGGGCCGGAGGCCGAAGGTCGCGATGAAGCTCGCCCGGAACTGCTCGAGATCGGCAATCAGCCGGCGCGTCTGCTTCTCCGAGGCCGCGCTGAACACCTCAAAGTGATCCGTGCGCGCGCGCAGCCAGGTTTCACGCGCATTCAGCCCCGAAGCTGCCATCCACCACGCAATCACGACCGCGAGGATGCGACCCGCGCTTCGCGCCGAATCGAGGCGCAAACGCGGGTTCCGGAGTTCGATGGCAAGCAAGCGCATCCCAGCCGGCACCGCACGATTCATTGTCACCTCAGAACGGCGGCCGGAGCGCAAAGTTACCAGCCAAATGCAACCGACGCTTGCGGCCTCCCGATCGCGCACGGGCGGCACGCCTGCCTGGGCCATTCGGCCCGGGGCTGATCGGCCCATGGCGCGCTCACCCAACATCGGCTACGGTGCGTTCGCTCTTGGAAACGCCCCGCCCAGTCCGGCCTTCCCTCGTGACCAACGCGTTCGAATTGAACGAAGAGTCCCCGTCCGGACCGGAACCGTCGCTGACCTCTCTGGGACTGCAGTTCGCGCTGTGCCGGGTGGCCCGTGCATCAGGTCCCGACGTACATCACGTGCCCCTGCCCGGCGATGCGCCGGCGCTGGCACTGCAGTTTCCCGCGTTGCTGGAGAATACCGACCTGACCCGCGTGACGGCGGTTACCCGCACGATCTGGTCGACGAGTCGCGGCCGCGTTCGCACCTCGTCGCTTGTGCTCTCGGTCAGGCCCGAGGCGATGGCGCGTTTTCAAGCGGCATTGCAGCCGGTGCTCAATCACGACGATCAGGTGGCCCTCGTGCTCCATGGCGAAGTGATCGGCGTCTTGACCCTCCCCGCGCCCGTCTCCGGGGATGAAGTGTCCATCGACGGCGCTGCACTGCTGGCACCGGGCGAAGAAGTCGACCCGGTCGGTCAGACGCGCAACCGCGCCCGGCAGATCAACGCGACGTTGAGCTGAGCAGGCCTTCTCAGGCGCTCGCACCAGTCGGAGCGCGCCTCGCGCGCGCCCACTTAGACGTATTCGCGATAGACAGGATCGAACATCCGCGCGTGAAGATCGGCCGACAAATCGGCGGGACGCTGACAGCGCGCGAGGCCCTGGTCGTGCGCCACCTTGGCGACCGCGGTGGCAATCTGCAGCGAGACCGCGCGAATCTTGGTCAGTGACGGATACACGCGGCCTTGGGCCAGATCGTCGGGTTCCACCATGCCGGCCAGCGTGCGCGCGGCGGCGAGGAACATCTCGTCCGTGACTTCACAGGCTTCACTGACGAGCGCCCCGAGCCCCACGCCAGGGAAGATGTAGATGTTGTTGCCCTGACCGGGCACATAACGGTGGCCGTTCAACTCGACCGCGGGGAACGGACTGCCGCTGGCGAAAATCGCCCGGCCGTCGGACCACGTGTAGGCCTGCTCCGCGGTGCACTCGGCCTTCGACGTCGGATTGGAGAGCGCGAAGACAATCGGCCGCGCGTTCAACGCCGCCATCTGCGTCACGATCTCGCGGGTGAACGTGGCCGGCATCCCGGACACGCCGATCAACGCCGTGGGTTTCAACGCCGCCACCGCCTCGCCGAGCGTCGCCACGAACGGATGATCGTGCGCGTAGTGGAGCTTGTGTTCGGCGAGCTGGGCCGCGCGCGATTTCACGACGAGCCCCTTGGAATCGACGAACCAGCACTGCCGCCGCGCCTCGGCCTCCGTCATGCCCTCGGCGCACGCCGCGGCGACGTAGAGATCGGCGATGCCGGTGCCGGCCTCGCCCGCGCCAAGAAAGAGCAGGCGTTGCTGACGCAGGGTTCCGCCGGTGAGACGCAGGCCCGCCATGACGCCGGCGAGCGCCACCGCCGCCGTTCCCTGGATGTCGTCGTTGAAGCTCGGGAGCTGACGGCGATAGGTGTTGAGGAGGCGAAACGCGTTCGTGTTGCCAAAGTCCTCCCACTGCAGGAGCGCCTTCGGAAAGACCGTCCGCACCGCGGTGACGAATTCGTTGATGAACGCGTCGTACACCTCGCCGCGTGCGCGTTTCTCGCGAATGCCGATGTAGAACGGCCCGTTGAGCAGCGCTTCGTTGTCGGTGCCCACATCAAGCGTGATCGGGAGCGTGTAATACGGATGCACACCCGCGCAGGCGGAATAGAGTGAAAGCTTCCCGACCGGAATGCCCATGCCGAGCGCGCCGAGATCACCGAGGCCGAGGATGCGTTCGCCATCCGTGACCACGATCAAACGCGCGCTCTCGCGCGGCCACTGCCGCAGGATCTCGGCGATGCGACCGCGTTCATGCAGCGTGATGAACATGCCGCGCGAACGCCGGTAGATCGCACCGTACTCCAGGCACGCCTGGCCGACGGTCGGCGTGTAGATCAGCGGCACCATCTCCTCCACGTGGTCGACCACGAGGCGATAGAAGAGGACCTCGTTTCGATTCTGGAGATTCGTCAGGTAGATATATTTCTCGAGCGGATCGGCTTTCCGCCGGATGGCGCCGAGGCTGCGCTGCACCTGTTCCTCGAGCGTAAACACCCGCGGCGGCAGCAGTCCGCGCAGTCCGAGAGCGTCGCGCTCACGCTCGGTGAACGCGGTGCCCTTGTTGAGCAGGGGATCGGCCAGCAGCGCGGCTCCGCGCGGCTGCAGGGGCGCGCCCCAAGCTGAGAAATCGGCCGGCATGCGTGAGTGAATCATCGCTCACACCCTAGCCTGACCGAGGGCGGATGCCTCCGCAGTTCTTGCCAATCGCTACGCCGCTATTGGTTAACGTGAATCCACGCGCCGCAAATACCAAAATCTGCGCAGCGGTGCCTGCGGATTCATGGCACTCTCGTCGGCAACCCGCCCAAACGACCTTCGCGCCATGTCCCGCCCACCCGTTTCACCGAACTACATCACCTGCGATGCCAACGAAGCCGTGGCCTCCGTCGCCTACCGGCTCAACGAGCTGATCGCGATTTATCCGATCACGCCGTCGTCCGCGATGGCCGAGTCCTGCGACGAGTGGGCCGCGCAGCAGAAACCCAACCTCTGGGGCGAGGTGCCGCGGATCGTGCAGATGCAATCCGAGGGCGGCGTGGCTGGCGCCGTGCACGGCGGACTGCTCGGCGGCGCGCTGACCACGACGTTCACCGCCTCGCAGGGCCTGCTGCTGATGATCCCGAATCTCTACAAGATTGCGGGCGAGCTGCTCCCCTTCACCTGCCACGTCAGCGCCCGCGCCCTCGCGGCCCAGGGCCTGTCGATTTTCGGCGACCACCAGGACGTGATGGCCTGCCGGGCCACCGGGTGCACGCTGCTTTGCAGCAACTCTGCGCAGGAGGCGCACGACCTCGCGCTGATCGCGCACACCGCGAGCTACCGTTCGCGGATTCCGTTCATTCACTTCTTCGACGGTTTCCGCACCTCGCATGAGGTCGCGAAACTGGCGTTGCTCTCCGACGACGATCTTCGCGCCGTGATCGACGAGAAGGACATCGCGTCCTTCCGGGCCCGCGGCATGACGCCGGATCATCCGACGCTCCGGGGCACCGCGCAGAATCCCGACGTTTACTTCCAGGGCCGCGAGGCCGTGAATCCATTCTACGAGCAGCTGCCCGGCATCGTGCAGGACACGATGGATCGTTTCGCCGCCGTGACCGGCCGGTCGTATCACCTCTTCGACTACTACGGCCACCCGGAAGCCGAGCGCGTGATCGTTGCCATGGGCAGCGCGGTGGAAACCATCGCCGAGACCGTCGACTGGGCCAACGCCCACGGGGAAAAACTCGGGGTGATCGCCGTGCGGTTGTTCCTGCCGTTCCACGTGAAGTCGTTCCTCGCCGCGCTGCCGAAGACCACGAAGGCCATCGCGGTGCTGGATCGCACCAAGGAGCCCGGCTCCATCGGCGAACCGCTTTACCTGAACGTCGTCGCCGCGCTGGCCGAAGGTCGGTCGCCGCTCGCCGGTTCCGCCCGCGTCATCGGCGGCCGCTTCGGGCTCGGCTCGAAGGAGTTCACCCCCGGCATGGTGCGCGCGGTGTTCGCCCACCTCGCGGGCTGGGAACCGCGCAATCATTTCACCCTCGGCATTCTCGACGACGTCAGCGGCACCTCCCTGCCTTGGGACGCCGAGTTCGATCTCGAGGCCGCCGATGTCCGTCGTTGCGTGTTCGTCGGTCTGGGTGCCGATGGCACCGTCGGCGCGAACAAGAATTCGATCAAGATCATCGGCGAGCAGACGGACAACTTTGCCCAAGGCTATTTTGTCTACGACTCGAAGAAATCCGGTTCGACCACCACGTCGCACCTGCGCTTTGGACCGCGCCCAATCCGCGCGCCCTATCTGGTGCGTCACGCGGACTTCGTGGCGTGCAGCCAGTTCAACTTCATCGGCCGGATCAACGTCCTCGGCTACGCTGCACCGGGTGCCACGCTCCTGCTGAACTCGCCGTTCACGCCGGAGGACACCTGGCGCCGGCTGCCGCGCGACTGGCAGCACACGATCATCGCGAAGAAGATCCGGCTGTTCGTCATCGATGCCACCAAGGTCGCCCAAGCCAACGGCATGGGCCGCCGCACCAACACCGTCCTGCAGACCTGTTTCTTCGCCCTCTCCGGCGTGCTGCCGAAGGACGAGGCGATCACGCAGATCAAGAAATCGATCCTCAAGACCTATGGCCGCAAGGGTGAGCAGATCGTGAAGATGAATTACGCCGCAGTCGACGCCTCGCTCGCCGGCCTGCAGGAAGTGAGCATTCCGACCGACGAGGATCCGGCGGCCATCGGCACGCTGCCCCCGACGTTCTCCGGTGCGCCGGAATTCGTGCAGAAGGTCACGGCCCGGCTGCTGGCCGACGAAGGCGATTTGATGCCCGTCAGCGCCATTCCGCTCGACGGTTGCTGGCCCACCGGCACGGCGCGCTTCGAGAAGCGCAACATCGCGCTCGAGATCCCGGGTTGGGACGCGTCCATCTGCATCCAGTGCAACAAATGCGCGCTGGTTTGCCCGCACGCCGCCATCCGCCCGAAGCTTGCGACGGCCGAACAGCTGGCTGACGCGCCGGCGACCTTCGCGTCCACGCCCTTCCGTTCCAAGGAACACCCGGGCCTGCGCTATATTCTCCAAGTGGCACCGGAAGATTGCACCGGTTGCTCGCTCTGCGTGCAGGTCTGCCCGGCCAAGGACAAATCGAACCCCCGCCACAAGGCGATCGACATGGTGGCGCAGCCGCCGCGGCTCGAAGCCGAACGCGCGAACTGGGACTTCTTCACCCGGCTGCCGGATCCGGATCGGCGCCAGGTCGACGTGACGACCGTCAAGGGCACGCAATTTCTCGCCCCGCTCTTCGAGTTCTCCGGTGCCTGCGCCGGTTGCGGCGAGACGCCGTACCTCAAGCTCCTGACCCAGCTTTTCGGCGACCGGCTCACCATCGCCAACGCCACCGGGTGCTCGTCCATCTACGGCGGCAACCTTCCGACCACGCCCTATTGCAGCAACAGCGAAGGCCGCGGCCCGACGTGGGCGAACTCGCTTTTCGAGGACAACGCGGAGTTTGGTCTCGGTCTGCATCTCGCCACGGAACAACGCACCCGCACCGCGCGTGAACTCCTCCAACGCGTGGGCGTCAGCCTCTCCGCGGATCTCGTTTCCGCCTTGCGCGATGCCGCGCAAAACGACGAAGCCGGCATCGCCGCACAACGTCAGCGCGTCACCGAACTGCGCGCCGCCCTGCGCGGATCGCATCATCCGGATGCGCCGCGGCTCGACAAGTTGGCGGACGATCTCGTGCGCAAGACGACTTGGATTGTCGGTGGCGACGGCTGGGCGTACGACATCGGCTACGGCGGCCTCGACCACGTCCTGGCATCCGGCGCCAACGTCAAGATTCTCGTCCTCGACACCGAGGTCTATTCAAACACCGGCGGCCAGGCCTCGAAATCAACGCCGCTGAGCGCCGTGGCCAAGTTCGCCGCCGGCGGAAAATCCGTCGCGAAGAAGGATCTCGCCTTGATGGCGATGCAGTATGGCCACGTGTACGTCGCCCGCGTGGCGATGGGCGCGAAGGACAGCCAGACCGTGACGGCGTTTCGCGAAGCCGAGGCTCACCAGGGTCCCGCTCTCATCATCGCCTACTCGCACTGCATCGCGCACGGGTTCCCGCTGCATCTCGGTCTCGAGCAGCAGAAGCTCGCCGTCGACACCGGCTACTGGCCGCTCTTCCGCTTCGATCCGCGCCTCGCGGAAAAGGGCGAGGTCGCGCTCAAGCTCGATTCCGCGCCGCCCAAGCTCGAGCTGAGCCGGTTCACCGCGAATGAAACGCGGTTCGGCATTCTGCAGAACATCGCGCCGGCGCGGGCCACGGAACTCGCGCGCGAAGCACAGACGCAGGTGAACCAGCACTACGCCCTGTACCAACGCCTCGCGGCGCCACCCACTCCACCCGCTCCGCCGGCCGCTCCGGCTTCCACCAACGGCCAGACCGCGCCCACGCCGACCACCCCCGCGTCATGAACCTCTCCACCACTTATCTCGGCCTGCGACTCCGCAGCCCTTTCATCGTGGGCGCTTCGCCCTTCTGTGAAAATGTCGGAGCCGCGCGCCAGCTGCAGGATGCGGGCGCCGGCGCCATCGTCATGCGGTCGCTGTTCGAGGAGCAAATCGACGCCGAGGAAAAGGCGTTGATCCATCACATGGAGACGCCGGCCGACAGCAACCCGGAGGCGACGTCGTACTTCCCGCAGTTTGCCGAGTATCAGCTTTCTCCCGACCGCTACCTGCGCCAGCTCGAGGAACTCAAACGCGCGTTGAGCATCCCGGTCATCGGCTCGCTCAACGGCGCGCGCCCCGGCGGCTGGACCGACTACGCCCGCCGCTTCGAGAGCGCCGGCGCCGATGCGATCGAGCTGAACCTGTATCAGCTCATCACCGACGCCGAAATGGCCGGCGATGAGGTCGAGGCCGACATGGTGGAAACCGTGCGCCAGGTTGCGGCGAGTGTGCGCATTCCCGTCTCGGTGAAGATCTCACCGTTTCACACCTCCCCGGCCCATTTCGCGAGCATGCTCGAGTACGCCGGCGCCGCGGGCATCGTGTTGTTCAACCGGTTTTATCAACCGGATTTCAACATCGAGGAGATGGAAGCCTCTCCGCAGCTCGCATTGTCCGATCGCTCGGAATTGCTGCTGCGCCTCCGCTGGCTTGCCATTCTCTCGCCGCAGCTTCGCGGCTCGCTCGCCGCCACCGGCGGCGTCCACACGACCAGTGACGTCGTGAAAGCCATCCTCGCCGGTGCGCACACGGTGCAGCTGGTGTCGGTGCTCCTGCGCCATGGCCCGCGTTTCATCACCACGCTTGCGAACGGCCTGCGCGAGTGGCTGGTCGAGCACGGCTACGAGAACATCGATCAACTTCGAGGCGCGATGAGTCACCGCCGGTGCCCGGATCCCGCGGCCTTCGAACGCGCCAATTACATCCGCATCCTGCAAACCTGGAAAATCTAGCTGCGGCCAGCGGTGTTGCACCCCACATGCACCCCACCACGCCCACCACTCCCAACTCCAAATACGCCTGGTGCCTCGTCCGGCGTGATGCGCCGCCGAAACGCGCCGCGGCGGAGCGCGTCGGCGATTTTTGCGAGATCTACGCCAACTACGACGCGGCCACCGTGCAGGCCCAGGCCAGCCGGTGCATCCAGTGTCCGGACCCGCTCTGCATGCAGGGCTGTCCGCTCAGCAATCGCATTCCCGAATGGCTCGCCCTCGCCGCGCAGGGCGATTTCATGGAAGCCGCGCTCGTCTCCCGCAGCACGAGCAACATGCCCGAGATCTGCTCACGCGTGTGCCCGCAGGAGCGACTGTGCGAGGGTGCGTGTATCCTGAATGGAAAGACAGACCCCGTCGCGATCGGCGCGGTCGAGCGCTTCATCAACGACTACGCCATCGCCCACGGCATCACCGCCCCGCCGCCGGCGCCGCCCAACGGCCACACCGTGGCCATCATCGGTTCGGGCCCCGGCGGCATCGCGTGCGCCGACGAACTCGCGCAGCTGGGTTACGATGTCACCGTCTTCGAGGCCATGCTCATCCCGGGCGGGTTGCTGGTGAACGGCATCCCGGCCTTCAAGCTGGAGAAGCACATCGTCGAGCGTCGCATCGACACGCTCGCCAAGCGCGGGGTGAAATTCCGGCTCGGCGTCCGCGTGGGCTGGGACATCACGCTCGCCGATCTGCGGCGTGACTTCGAGGCGATCTTCCTCGGCGTCGGCGCGCAGAAACCAAAGGCCCTCGACATCCCGGGTGCCGACCTGCGCGGCGTACTGCCGGCGCTGCCGTTTCTCATTCAGAAGAACGTCGCGTCACCGGTGCTCAACGACGCGCCGATCGACGTCGCAGGAAAACGCGTCGCCGTCTTGGGCGGCGGCGATACCGCGATGGACTGCCTGCGCACCGCGTTGCGCTGCGGTGCCCGCGAGGCCGTCTGCCTGTATCGGCGCGACCTCGCGAACATGCCTGGCAGCCGCAAGGAATACGCGAACGCCCTCGAGGAAGGTGCGCGGTTCGAGTTTCTCACCAATCCCGTCGCGCTCGTGCCCGATGCCTCAGGCGGCGCCGTGGCCGAGGTGCGTTGCACGCGGATGGAACTCGGCGCGCCGGATGCATCGGGTCGCCGCAAGCCGCGCGCCGTTCCGGGCTCCGACTTTGCCGTCGGCGCTGATCTGCTGCTGGTGGCCTACGGTTTCGACCCGGCGCCGTTCCCTCCTGGCAGTGAATTCGCCCAGCTTGCCACCGATGACTGGGGCGGACTGCGCATTGACGCGAATCAGATGACGAGCGTGCCCGGCGTCTTCGCCGGCGGTGACTCGGTCCGCGGCCCGAGCCTGGTCGTGCACGCCGTGCGCGATGCGCGCAGGGCAGCGCAGGGCATTCACCGCTTTTTCCAGAGCGCCCCGCGCTGACTCTCCCGCACGGATCAGAATTCCGCGGGCCAGACCCGGCGCTGCCGGAGCCAGTGCGCGCGCAGCGTGCTGGCGTGACGTTGCAGGACAATCTGCACGACCATCGCATCGTCGAGCAGTCCCACTTCGGGAATATTGTCGGGAATACGGTCGAAGCCCTTGAGGAAGTACAGCAGGGCAAAAGCGACGTCGCGATGTGCCGGCGAGCCCATCTGTCCGTCGACGCAGGCCTCCTCGAAGTAGGTCGCAAGCAGCTCGATTCTCCGCCGCAGCCGCTCGGAATCACCGAGCCCGGCGACTTTCTTGTCGAGCGACCGGCCGAGCCGGCGCAGGGCGTTGATGGCGTCGGGCGTGACCAGACCGGCACCGAGGTCGATGTACCGCGCGACACTGGCAATGTCGTCGTGCGACACGGCGGAAAGGTGCCGGTTCAGGGTTTCCGGGATCGAGGTGTTCTTAGTGGTCATGGAGCGTTTTTCTTGGAGGAGCATAGTGTTGCGAAATCAACTGCGAGCGGGCGCCGGGGCCCGCGACATCACCAGCGAGGCCACCACGGTCGTGGTGAGAATACCGGCGATGATGCCGAGCGACCAGACGACGGGGAACTTCCCGCCGGCGGCCTCGTTGAGCCAGGCCATCTTCAGCCCGACGAAGATCAGGATGAGACCGAGGCCGTATTTCAGATAGCGGAACCGGTGCATGGCCCCGGCGAGCAGGAAGAACAGCGAGCGCAGTCCCAGGATTGCGAATACATTGGACGTGAACACAATCAGCGGCTCGCTCGTGATGGCGAAGATCGCCGGGACCGAATCGATGGCGAAGACGATGTCGGTGGCCTCGAGGAACACCAGGCACACCAGCAGCGGCGTCGCCTGCAGCACGCCCGCGTGCCGCACAAAAAACCGGTCGCCGTGCAAGGTCGGCGTGACCGCCACAAAGCGGCGGAGCAGCCGGATGAGGATGTTGCGCTCGGGATCGAGCGGCTTTTCCGGCGCGAAGAGAATCTTGATGCCGGTGAGAATCAGAAAGCCGCCGAACACCCAGATCACCCACTCCCATTGCATGAGCACGGAACCAAGCGCGATAAACAGGATGCGGAAGCCGAGCGCACCGATGATGCCGTAGAACAACACCCGGTGCTGGTACTTCGGCGGAATGGCGAAGAAGCCGAACACCACGACGAACACGAAGATGTTATCCACCGACAGCGAGTACTCGATCACGAACCCGGTGAGGAACTCCAGCCCGACCCGATCCGCCAATGCGGCGGCGCCCGCCGCGGTCATGCCTGAAGCGATCAGTCGCGGATCCTGCGGAAACTTCCAGTGCGCGTATTGCCAGAAGCCCCAGCAGAACACGAGCGCCAGGGTCACCCAGACACAGGTCCAGGTCAGCGCCTCCTTGAAGGAGACCTCGTGCGCCTCACGATGGAAAACGCCCAGGTCCAGCGCCAGCAGACCCAGGACGCCGAGCGTGAAGACCGCATAAAACCACCAGTACTCGGCAAAGGGAAACAGGGCAGGTGTCATTAGGGATGAAATGGGAGCGATCACAAGCTGCGCCCTGTGCGAACGGCCGACGTCAGCTGGCGAAGGCCACGGGCCCGCTGCCGGCGTCTAACGTGACGCGCCTCAATCTGGGCCTCCACCGCCGCCAGTGCCTTCTGCACGGCCACCCGCGGCGTATGATCGCAGGCGGCGGCGTGGATGTCCGGACCCGGCACGCGAATCGAGATCGCCGCCTGAAAACGCGGGTTGGCTTCACGCTCCGCGGAGAGTCGCACCAGCGCCTCCTCGATGCGCTGCCGCGCGGCCAGGGCCACGAGGCGGGTCTCAATCAGGGAGGCGAGGCTCGCGGGACAACGCACATTACCAGGCTGAAGGATAAGGTTCATGCGTCCAGTGTATCACCCGCTCTCTGCTTCCACTAATACGCAGTTTGACAGTTACTGTTAGCTTAATCCTAAGTGATGAAACCATGGACTGGCTGAATTATCATCACCTCCGCTATTTCTGGATGGTCGCGCGCGAGGGCGGACTGCGGCAGGCCGCGGAGAAACTGAACGTCTCGGCGCCGTCGATCTCCGCGCAGATCCGCGAACTGGAGGACGCGTTTGGCGAAAAGCTCTTTCGCCGCAGCGGCCGCAACAATGTCCTGACCGACGCCGGCCAGGTGGCGCTGCGCTACGCCGACGAAATCTTCAGCCTCGGTCGCGAGCTCTCCAATGCCGTCACCCAGCGCCCGTCCGCCCGCGCGCTGCGCCTGCATGTCGGCATCGCCGACTCGCTGCCCAAACTCATCACGCAGCAGATCCTCGAGCCGGTGTTTTCATTGCCCGAGGTGGTCCACGTCATCTGCCGCGAGGGCAAGGTCGAGGATCTCCTCGCCCAGCTGGTGGCGCACCGGCTCGACGTGGTGCTTGCCGACGAACCCGCGCCCGGCAGCCTGAAAGTCCGGGTGTACAATCATCCGATGGGTGAATGCGGCGTGACGTTCTGCGCCGTCGGGCGCCTCGCCGCCGCGCTGCGCAAGGGCTTTCCCCGCTCGCTGCACCAGGCGCCCGCGCTGCTCCCCGCCGAGAGCACGGGCCTGCGGCGTTCACTCGATCGCTGGTTTCAATCGCTGGGCATCGTGCCGCGGATCGTCGCGGAGTTCGAGGATGCGGCCCTCATGAAGGTGATGGCGTCCGATGGCCGCGGCTTCATTCCGGTGCCCAGCCTCGTCACCGCCGAAGCCGTGGATCGCTTTTCACTCCGCGTCATCGGCTCGACGGAAAAATGTCGCGATCAGTTCTTCGCCATCACGGCGGATCGTCGCATCCACCACCCCGCGGTGGCCGCGCTGACGGCCGGCGGCATGGCGACGCGGGGTTGATTCCACGACGGCGGTGACAGCCCGGGCGACGTGGCACCCGCCTCGATCGCCGTGGTTGCCACGCGCGCGACCGTGACTAGACCCGGGCGCATGAGCTCCCTGCGCGGCCAACGTTACCTCACCCTCGTCGATGATTTGTACGAAGATCTCGAGCTGTGGTATCCGAAATACCGGTTCGAAGAGGAGGGCGCGGAAGTCGTGGTCGCGGGACTCGAGTTGAAAACGTACACGGGCAAGAACGGTTATCCGTGCGAGACCGGCGCGCTGATTTCGGCGGTCGAAGCCCGCGATTTCGACGGCTTCCTGATTCCGGGCGGCTTCATGCCGGACAAGCTGCGCCGCAGCGCCAAGGTCCTGCAACTCACCCGTGACTTCGACGCCGCGCAGAAACTCATCGGCCTGATCTGCCACGCCGGCTGGATTCCGATCTCGGCGAAGATTCTGCGCGGCCGTCAGGTGACGAGCACCCCGGGAATTCGCGACGACCTCGAAAACGCCGGCGCGATTTGGCACGACCAGCCCGTGGTCGTCGACGGCCACATCGTCTCCGCCCGGCGTCCGCCCGATCTGCCCGCTTACGGCGCCGCCTTGGTCGCCTGGTGCCGGCGCTAGCGCGTGCGTGTTTTCCGCCCGGCGGCCCGGGCTTGCAGCAAAAGGCGCCCCGGGTTTCCTTTCGCCCACGATGCCCCACACCCCCCTTGCCCGGCGTTTACGCACGTTGCTGTCCACTGCGGTCGCCGACACACCGCCCGCCGCATCCCTTCACCGCACGCCCGCCGAGCCGGCGGAGACATCGCGCCGACGTTTTCTACAACACGCCGGTGTGACCGCGGCCGCGATCGCCGCCGGCCCGTTGCTGCGCGCCGGCGGACGCCCCGGTCCCACGGCCAAGGTGGTCATTGTCGGCGCGGGCCTCGCCGGCCTGACGTGCGCGTACCGGCTGAAACTTGCAGGCGTGGACGCGACGATCTACGAAGCTCAGTCGCGCATCGGTGGGCGCTGTTGGACGCGGCGCAACGATTTTGCCGACGGCCAGCTGGCTGAACATGGCGGCGAACTGATCGATCAGGGCCACACCCGGATTCGCCAGCTCGCCCAGGAACTCCGGTTGCCACTCGATAATCTGCTGATGACGGAGCCCAAGGGCACCGAGGCGTTCTTCCACTTCGCCGGTCAGCGTTATCCGTACACCGCGGCCACGCGCGATCTGAAGGCCATCTGGCAGAAACTGCACCGCGACCTGTCCGAGGCGGGCTATCCGACACTCTACAATCGTTCCACCCCGCGCGGCCGGCAGCTCGACCAGATGTCGATTATCGACTGGATCAACGAGTCGGTCCCCGGCGGGCGCCAGTCGCAACTCGGCCGACTGCTCGATGTCGCCTACAACATCGAATACGGTGCGGAATGCGAACGGCAGAGCGCGCTCAGCCTGATCTATCTTCTCGGCTACAACAGCCCGGGCCAGTTCAGCCTCTTCGGCGCGTCCAACGAGAAATACCATGTCCGCGGCGGCAACGATCGGATCGTCTCGACGCTGGCTCACGTGCTGCAATCCCAGCTTGTGCCCGGCACCGCGTTGCTCGCCGCCCGGCGCACGGCCGCCGGCGCCTACTCGCTTACGCTCCAGAGCGACGCCCGAACCTTCGAGGTGGTGGCGGACAAGGTGGTCTTCGCACTCCCGTTTTCGATGCTCAACACCGCAGTCGACGTGCGCGCGGCGGGTTTCAGCCCGCTCAAGCAAACCGCGATCGCGGAGCTGGGCATGGGCTCGAATTCGAAACTCAACGTGCAGTTCAACCGCCGCGCCTGGGTCGACCGCGGCAACAACGGTGACACCTTTTCGGATACAGGGTATCAGGCCTCGTGGGAGGTTTCGCGCGGACAGGCTGGCAACTCGGGTATTCTCGTCGGCTACTCGGGCGGCACCCACGCCGATTCGTTCGGCAGCGGCACGCCGGCAAGTCAGGCGGCGACGTTCCTCAGCCAGCTCGAACCGGTTCTGCCCGGAGTCGCGGCCACGTACAACGGTCGCGCGACGGTCGACTTCTGGCGCGGCGACGCTTTCACGCGCGGGAGCTATTCCTACTGGCAGGTCGGCCAGTACACGCGCTTCGCCGGCATCGAGGGCGTCCAGGAAGGCAACGCTCACTTCTGCGGCGAACACACTTCCATCGACGCCCAGGGTTATCTCGAAGGCGCCGTGGAAACCGGCGAACGCGTTGCGGATGAAATCTCCGCCGACCTTGGCATCTAAGATGCACCGGCGATCAAGTCACGTCCCTCCCACTGCTCCTCCCCACCATGTCGCTGCTGCGTTGCCTGATTGTGATCTTCGCGTTGTCGGTCGGACGTGCGTTTGCCGCCGACACCGCCGTGCCCGCCGACTGGGCGGCGGTTGACCGGGAAACACTGCAACACTTCCAGGCGTTGGTGCGGATGGATACGAGCGATCCGCCCGGGAACGAACAGCCCGTCGTCGCCTACCTGAAGCAGGTGCTGGAAGCGGAGGGCATTGCGACCAAGACGTTCGCCCTCGATCCCAAACGCCCCAACCTCGTGGCCCGGTTGCGGGGCAACGGCACGAAGCGTCCGCTGCTCATCATGGGGCACACCGACACGGTGAACGTGGACGCCGCCAAGTGGAAACACCCGCCCTTCTCGGCGGCCCGCGAGGGCGGCCACATCTACGGTCGCGGGACGATTGACGACAAGGACAACGTCACCGCTGCGCTCATGACCATGCTCCTGCTGAAGCGGAGCAATGTGCCGCTCGATCGTGATGTCATCTTTCTCGCGGAAGCCGGCGAGGAGGGAGCCGTGCAGTTCGGCATCGAATACATGGTGCGCGAACACTTCGCCGAAATCGCGGCGGAGTTCTGCCTCGCCGAGGGCGGGAGCGTCGTGCGCAGCGGCGGCAAGCCCCAGTACGGCAGCGTGCAGACGACGGAGAAAATCCCGAACCGTGTCCGCCTCATTGCTCGGGGCGTGGCCGGCCACGGCTCGGTGCCGCTGCGCTCCAACGCTGTCGTCCATCTTTCACGGGCCATCGCCGCCATCGCCGACTGGCAGACGCCAATGCGGCTGAACGAAACGACGCGGGCCTTCTTCGAACGCCTGGCCTCAATTAGCGCTCCGGAGGAGGCCGCCCGCTATCGTGCCATCCTGCAGGGCGACGAATCCGGTTCGGCCCAGGAGTATCTGGCGGTAAACCAGCCGCGGTATCACTCGACGCTGCGCACCTCGATCTCGCCCAACATGATCAGCGGCGGTTACCGCGTGAACGTCATCCCGTCGGAAGTGGAGGCGACCCTCGACATCCGTTCATTGCCCGATGAGGACATGCCGCGCTTCCTCGATCAGCTGCGCAAGGTCATCAACGATCCCGCTGTCACGGTGGAAACCGCGCCGGGCCACAGCCGGCCGGGGGCCCCGCCCTCGAGTCTCAGCACGGAGGCCTTCGAGGTCCTCGAGGCCGCGATCAAGCGGCACTACGGTGTGATCACGCTACCGACGATGAGCACTGGCGCCACCGACATGGCGTTCCTGCGCGCGAACGGCATTCCCAGCTTCGGCATCGGTCCGATGATCGACATGGAGGATGCGGCCAAGGGGTTTGGCGCCCACAGCGATCAGGAACGAATCCTCGAGGAGGCGTTGTACGCCTTCGTCCGTTTCAACTGGGACGTCGTGGTCAGCCTCGCCGCACGGAAATAACCTTCGGGCGTCCGCGGTCGGGCGCCCGCGTCACAAGCTGCCGCCGTCAGGAGGCGTGACGCGCGAGGTGGGAAATCATCACAATCCCGTGCGCGAGCGCGAGGACGAGCAGCCCAATGCCGGAACCTCGCTCCATGCGCAGCAAGGTGCGCTCACTGAACTTGCCCTGGCCTCGCGAGACCAGCCATGCCAGGCCGAAAAACCATGAGCCGACGCCGACCGTGACGCCGCCGATGCACACGAGCTTGCTCGCCCACGTATCGTCCACCCAGCCGCGGGAGAGAAAGCTCGCCGCGAGCACGATCCAGAAAAGCAATACGCCCGGGTTCGCCATCGTGCGCACGAAGCCGGTCCAGAAGGCCGAATGCGGGTGGAGCTTGCGCTCGATCTGGTGCTCCATCCGGTCCACGGCCTCGCCGAGGTCGAGCGGCGCAACGACGTTTTTGGCGAGCAGGAACTTTATGCCCAGGATCAGCATGAACGCGAAACTGAAGAGCTCCATCGCCGCCTTGAGGATCGGATTGCCGAAGAACGAGGCAAAGCCGGTGAATGCGACCGTGCAGTAGATCACTTCCATCACTGTCGCGCCCAGGCCGATGAGGGCGGCCCACATGTAACCGCGGCGCGCCCCCTCGTTCATGATCGTGAGGTTGATCGGGCCGACGGGAATCGACAGCAGGAGACCGCTGACGATTCCCGTCAGCGCGGAAATGGCGTAGGACTCAAACGCGGACATGCGATGGATCGCAGACTCCCCCGGACCGCTTCGGTTGCGGGAAAAAGTTCACGCCCACGAAATCACCGTTGGCGGCGCCTCAGCCCGTCACTTCTTCAATGAGGCGCAGAAACGCGCGAGGCGATCGACGCCCTTCTTGATGATCTCATCGCTCGTGGCGTAGCTGAGCCGCAGGTAACCTTCGGCGCCGAACGCGCTGCCGGGGACGGCGGCGACCTTCTCGACATCGAGCAGGCGGTTGCAGAAATCGAGATCCTTGAGGCCGAAGCTCGAGATGTTCGGGAAAAGGTAGAAGGCGCCCTCGGCCAGCAGGCACGTCACGCCGGGAATCTTGTTCAACTCGGCATGCAGGAATTTGCGGCGCCGATCAAAGGCGACCAGCATCGTCTTCAGCGCCGCCGAGGTCTTCTCCTTCTCCTTGAGCGCGGCGAGCGCGCCGTATTGCGCGAACGTCGTCACGTTGGACGACATCTGGCTCTGCAACTCGGAGATGGCCTTCGCGATGGGCGCGGGCGCCAGCGTCGTACCGATGCGCCAGCCGGTCATGGCATACGTCTTCGAAAATCCCGCCACGGTGATGGTGCGGGCCTCGACCTCCTTGCTGAACGTCGCGATGCACGTCGGCTTCGCGCCGTCGTATACGAGATGTTCATACATCTCGTCGGACAGGATGTAGAGATTGTGCTTCATCGCCACCGCCACGATGGCCTCGAGCTCCTGGCGCGAGTACACGGCACCAGTGGGGTTCGAGGGCGAGTTGAGAATGAGCAGCTTGGTCTTCGGCGTGATCGCCGCCTCGACCATCGCGGGCGTGAGTCGGAAGCCCGTCGTGTCGTCGGCCAGCACGAACTTCGGCACGGCACCGGCGAGCTTCACCATCTCGGGATAGCTGACCCAGAACGGCGCGGGCACGATCACCTCGTCGCCCGGCGAGCACGTCGCCAGCACCCCGAGGTAGCAGTTGAACTTGCCGCCCGGCGAAACGATCACCTGTGACGGCGCGGCCTTGAGCCCGTACTCGGCCGCATAGCGGTCGACGATGGCCTGGCGCAGCGGCTCGATGCCGGGCGTCGGCGCGTACTTCGTCTTGCCGCCCTTGAGCGCGGCGATGCACGCGTCCTTGATGTGCTCGGGGGTGTCGAAGTCGGGTTCGCCGGCGGCGAAACCACAGACATCTTCACCGGCTGCTTGCAGGGCCTTGGCCTTGGCGTCGACGGCCAGCGTCGGCGAAGGCGAGACGTTACGGGCCCAAGTGGAGAGAGGCGCGGGAGGGTTGCTCATGGACAAACGCGTCGACCAAAGGGTCGCGGCGCGCGAAAAGCAAGCCCGCCCACAGCGCAACCGGTGCGACCGCGAACCGCATGATCCAGACAGCAAAAAGACGGCGGTGAATTGCCGCCGTCGCAGGGGTGCCCGGGCGCGTCAGCGCAGCCGGTTACTTCTTCTTCGCGCCCTTGGTGGGCAGCGCTTCAAGCGCGAGCCGGAGCAGTTCGCCCACGCTCGCACTTTTCTTCTTCGCGTAACGCTTCAACGTCGCCCGTTGATCCGCCGTGATGCGCACGGAGATCTGACGGTGCTGGTCGCGCGAGGGTTCGCAACTTTCGAAATCGTAGCCCGCAATGGCGGTGCGAACGACTTCGCTGGCGCTCGCAAAACCGTGACCCTTCCGACAGGTCTCGATCCGTGCGATGAGCGATTCGGGTAAATCGAAGGTGAGCGGGGCGGACGGCTTACGAGATGATTTTGCCATACAAAAATCGGGGTAAAGCTTTCTAAACGAGAGCAGGCACCCGCGAAGCCCCGGCGGCAATGAAAAATTTCAGGAACCTTGCCGCGAAGCCTCAGACCGCCGACGGCAGCGACTGAAGAACCAACTGAAAAGCATTTTCAGGTGCGCGCACCGTCCGCCAGGACTTCGCCGTGATGTGACTTTCAATTTCCCGATCGTGCCTGATCAACAGCGTATCCACTCCGCACCCCTGCCCGCCGAGCACGTCGACGTCCGCGTCACCGACAAAAAGCGTTTCGCCGGGCGCGACCTCAAGCCGTCGCATGATCTCCCGCAGGCCCGCCGGGTCCGGTTTGTGGCTGGGCAGATCATCGCCGCACACCACCGTCGAGAAATACGTTCCCAGCGCATGGCGGCCCAGCAGCACTTCCGTGGACGCACGATCGCGTCCGGTCCACAGGGCGGCGTGCACCCGCGCTCCGCGCAGCGACTGCAGGAGAGCCACCGCGCCGTCGAACACCCGAATCAGGTGCGCGTTTTCACGGAGAAAAAGCTCCATGCGTGAGACGGCCACGGGGACATGCTTCATTTCACCGATGAGCAAGCCGAGAAAGCGCTCGGGCGGTCCGCCCAGCCGGGCGAAAATCTCATGCGGCGAGCGCGTGCCAAACGGCGCGATCGCGTGCGCGACCGCCTCGATCACCAGCGGCATGCTATCAATGAGCGTGCCATCGAGGTCGAAGACGACAGCCCGGGGCGGAGGCGTCCGGCTCATGGAGTGAAGGGAACCATCGCACCTGCGGGTGGTGGCGGCACAGCCTGACTCAGTGCGGCGGGTTGGAATACCGCGGCCGGAAACGTCTGGTTCAACGCGGCACCGACGATCTGCAGCCGCGTTTTGTCGCGCGTGAGTTCATTGCGATAATCAAACGCCTTCGGCAGCACCTGAGTTTTGTTCACCGTCTGCAGGCTGAGCAACGACAGCGTTTTCGTGATCTTCCCGTTGCGGCCGATCACCTCGGTCTGCGTCGGCACGTTGAACTGCGTGTCGAAATATGCGCGCGCGGCCGCGATCTCGGCGTATTGGGCTTTAAAGGACGCCGGCGCGGGGAACAGAAACGCGTTCGTGGGGCGGCCCAGCACGCGCGTGATTTTTTCGACGCTGCCGCCCGGCCAGTAAAGGTAGGGCATCTGGAGATCGAAGGCCGACACTTCCACGCCGGGAATGAGCGGCGCCATCAATTCGGCCACGCCGACCTCGACGGGCAGGCCGTTCTTGAGTCGCCACACCTTGGGGTTGTCGCCGTTTTGCAGGAGCAGCCGGTGCAGGCCGCCGGCGGCGTCGGTCACTTCAATGCGGGTGATTGCGCCCTGGTCGTTGCGTCCGCCCCACCAGCGCCCCTTGAACGTCCGTCCGTCGCCCCGCCGCGGCAGCGAACGCAGTTCGAACTCCAGGAAATACTCACCCGCGATGCCGGCCTGGCGAAACTGTTCGATCAGGCGGGCCCCTTCCTCGGCGTTCGGCACACCGACCTGGGCCAGTTCCGGGAGCGCGCCCGGTCGAGTCGCCGCCGGTGCCGCAGCTGCCGCCACGAGGCAGCCAAAAACGAAAAACGCCCGCCATGAATGGGCGGGCGTCAATTTCCCGGCGGCGGGCATTGCAAATACTTACTTCTTCGCCGGCTCGGGCGCGGGCGTCGTGGCCGCGGGAGCGGTCGGGGCCGGGGTCGCAGCGGCCGCGGCCGGAAGCGTCACGGGCGCCGGGGTGGTCGTGGCGGCGGCACCACCAGCGGCGGGAGCAGCGGGCGGAGTGGCCGGAACGGCGATCGTCGGGAGCGCGCTGCCGGCGGCGGCGTTGGCGTGCTTGCGCTCATAGATGCGGCCCAGATAGAGCGCAAAGGCCAGGATGAAGAAGAGCACCGCGGCGTAGATCGTGGACTTGCTGAGCACGTTGGAGGTGTCGGCACCGAAGGCCGCCTCCGCCGCGCCGCCGCCCAGAGCGGCGCCCATGCCACCGTCCTTCGATTTCTGCATCAGGACGACCATGACGAGAAAAAGCGAAATGAGGATCAGGATGAAGGTGAGGAGTCCAAGGAGGATGCTCATGTGAAAGGGTCAGGAGTGCAGCGCCAGCTGCGGGTTGTCAATCGTGGTGTAAAACTAGTCGCGCCGACGGAAATCGGCGCGATTTCACGTCGCTGCGCCGGAGCCCGCTCAGGCTTCGACGCCCAGCTTTTCAAGGAGGCGCTGGAGGTCATCGTTACCGCGGTACTCGATGACAATCCGGCCTTTCTTCGGCGTGTGCAGCAGGGCCACGCGCGCGCCGAGATGGGACGTAAGTTTCTTTTCGATACCGGTGACCGTGGACGCATCCTTCGGCGAAAGCCCCGGACGGGCCGTGGCGCGCGCGGGCGCGGCGCCGGTCGACGCCTTGGCAGTGACGGCCAGCTTTTCCGTCACGCGGACGCTCAGTCCCTCCTCGATAATCCGGCGGCCAAGCATTGCACGCTGCGCGGCGTCCTCGATGCCCAGCAGGACTTTGGCGTGACCGACGCTCAGCATGTTTTTCGCCACGTAGCCCTGGAGATCGTGATCGAGCGACAGCAGCCGCAGCGAGTTGGCGACCGACGCCCGGCCCTTCCCCACCCGCTCCGCCGCGCTCTCCTGCGTGAGATCGAAATCCCGAATCAGGCTCGCATAACCATGCGCTTCCTCGATCGGATTCAGTCCTTCGCGCTGCAGGTTCTCGATCAAGCCCAGCGCGGCCGACGAGGCGTTGCTCGCTTCGACGATGCGTGCGGGAATGGACTTGATCTTGAGGAGCTGGAACGCCCGCCAGCGGCGCTCGCCCGCGATCAACTGGAATTTGTCACCCGCCTTGCGCACGACGATCGGCTGCAGCAGGCCTTCGGAACGAATGCTCTCCGCGAGCTCGCCCAGCTGCTCGCGCGTGATTTCCCGCCGCGCCTGATAAGGACTCGGCTCAATCAAATGGACCGCCACCTCGAGGTAACCCGGTGCGCCCGCCGGTGCCGGCGGCGGCGCCACCGGACGTTGGTCCGCCTCGCCTTCCTTGACGGAAGGGGAAGACGGAGGAGTGGCCGGTTTCGCGGCGGCGATCAGGCCGCCGAGTCCGCGGCCGAGACGGGATTTGGGTGCTGCCGACATTCGATTTATTTGCCTCCGGGGATGAAGAGCGTCTGCCCGACCACGATGCGAGAAGGATCTGAAATCTTGTTCGCGTTGATGATGTCCTGCTGCTTCGCCCCGGTCTTCTTGGCGATGCTCGCGATGCTGTCACCCTTCTGCACGGTGTAACTGACGCCCTCCTTGACGTAGTCCTCGGCGAAACTGGTCTGCACGGTCGGGCGCGTCGCACTCGATTTCGCGAGCGAGTCGAGTGCCGCATTGGTCTGCTTGCCGAGCTTCTCGAGCTGCGCGCTTACCTGCTGGAGCGTTTCGGACTTGGCCGCGGCCACGCTGGCCCGCAGCGACCGGTTCGCCTCCGCGATGCTTTCATTAAGCTGCGCGACGGTCGCGTAGGACTTGTCCGCGGTGCTCGCCTTCTGCCGGAGTTCGGCGTTCTCCCGTTCAAGTTGCTCGAGTCGCAGCGCCAGATCTCCGATTCGCTGGGTGAGCCCGCGCACGTCCTCGCGCAGATTGGCGAGGTCGATCTGAGGCGAATTTTGGGCGAATGCGGAGGCAGCCAGCACCCCGCCCGCGAGGAATCTTTTCCACATGAAGATCCAGCTTGCGGAAACGATCGGCGAAAACAAGCGGCTTGTGACTACGGTGGGTGCAGGCGGAATTGACGCGGCGCGCGCACCGGCAACATTGTCTCCTCCGCTTCGCCGTTCGCCCCACGTTTCCCCATGGCCGCCATCGTCCGTCTGCTGTTTCTCCTCATCGTGCCGGCCGCGACCGTGTGCGCCGCCCCGCCATCCGCTCTCGCATCCGCGCTCGAATACCTGCGCGATCAAAAATCCTACTCGTGGGAGGTAATCAACAGCGACCCCGGGCCGGTCGCGCAGCAGTTTGAAACGCGCCGCGGCACCGTCACGACTGTGCAGCAAAGCATGGCGCCGAACCTGAAGGGTCAGCTGGATCGCAATGGCGACATGCTGATTCAGCGCGAATGGCCGGACGGCCTGCGTCTCGATACGGTCATCGGCGCCGACGGCGCGATGATCACCAGCACGCCCGAAGGCTGGATGACTGATCGCGAGATTCTCACCGCGCAGGCCGAGGAACGGCTTCGCGGCCAGGCCCCGACCGCACGTTACCAATGGCTGCGCCGCGCCGATCGGCCCGACATCCGGCGGCCCGATCAGGAACTGGTGCCCTTCCTCAAAAGCAACGGCGAGTTCGAGTCGCTCGCCGACAGCTTCATTGCCCGGATTCGCAGCCGAGCCGGCGATCCGGCCAAACCCAACGAGGACGACGCCGAGCCCGCGACCACCGTGATGGTGACGATGAATCTTCGCGGCGGCGTCATCCGGGATTACGAAGTGAAAGTGGAAGGCGTGCGCCGCGCCACCCGTGCCCGCATCGCCGTGCCCGTGAGCGAGCAGCGCATCGTCATCCTCACCTATGTGCCGGTGAACCGGATCAACCTTCCCGCCGAAGCCCGGGAAAAAATGAAGACCGCGCGCCCGTCTCCAGGCGGACGCGCCCCCTGAACGCGTCAACGCGTCGTGACCAGGACGGGCATCGGGTGTGAAGGCAGTCGCGTGCCCGCCGCCACGGGAAAGCCCCGCAGAAACTCCGCGGCCGGCAACATGCGTCCGCCGGGACGCTGCAGCCGCCGCAGGCGCAACACGCCCTGACCGGTGGCGATCAGAAGACCGTCAGCGTCGGCGCCAATCACTTCGCCGGGAGCTCCCCCGGGAGCGTCGGCGTCCCGCCGGCTTTCGTCGCCCGATGCAGGCGGGACGCCGGCGCCCCCGGGCGCGGCGACGTCGGCCAAACCCAGCTTGACGATCTGTCCGCCGATTTCGACCGCGCACCCGGGCCATGGATACAGGCCGTTAACTCGCGCCGCGAGCGCGGACGCCGCGACGGAAAAATCCAACACGCCATCCTCCTTCTGCAACTTGCGACAATAGGTGGCCGCGGCGTCATCCTGCGAGATGAACTCGAGTTCGCCCGCGGCGAGCCGCGGCAGCGCCCGGGCCACGGGCGCGACGCACGCAGCACCGAGTCGGGACTCGATGTCCAAGGCCGTATCCAGATTTCCGATTGCCACGCGCTCGACGTCCGCGACGGGCCCGGCGTCGAGCCGCCGGACGATCCGCATCAGCGTCACGCCGGTGGCGCGCTCGCCACTGGCGATGGCGGTCTGGATCGGCGATGCGCCCCGATACTTGGGCAGCACCGACGTGTGCAAATTCAGCATGCCCAGTCGGGGCGTCGCGATGAAATCGTCGCGCAGGATGTGACCGTATGCCATCACCAGCCCGAGGTCCGCCCCGAGTTCGGCCAGTTGTCCGCGCACCACTTCGTCAAGCTTCTCGGGCTGCAAAACCGGCAGTCCCCGCTCGATCGCCCACAGCTTGATGGCGTTGGGCTGCACCTTCTGCCCGCGCCCCACCGCGCGATCCGGCTGAGTGAACACGGCGACCACCTGCGCCACCGCGGCCCCCGGCCCGGCGAGCCAGTGGAGCAACGGCAACGCGATGGCATCGGAACCCAGGAAGACAATTCGCATCGCCGGAATTTAGTTCCAACCGGCGGCGCGGGTTCAAAGCAATTCGCGGTCGTGTCCGCTGTCCGACGTCGCTCCACCCACGAACCAGGCCGCAACCCGGGCCGACGGGAAAGCGGCTCGCCTCGCCGGAAAAACTTTGCGTCGCTGCCCGGCGCCCGATGTCCGCACCGTCCAATCCGCCGACCGCGCACGATCCGTATGCGGCGCTGAAGATTCCCAACTATCGCGACTATCTCGCGGGGAGTTTTTTCGCGCTGCTGGGACGTCAGGCCGTCACCGCGGTCGCCATCTGGCAGGTCTATGAATGGACGCATTCCTCGACCGCGCTCGGACTCGTGGGACTCGTGAACGTCCTGCCGCTACTCGCGCTCTCACTTCCGGCCGGCGCGCTCGCGGACCGCTGGGATCGCCGGAAACTGATTGCCGCGGGCACCGCCGTGATGGCCGGCGTCAACCTCGCGCTCGGCGGCGTGGCGTACTGGCACGCGGCCGTGCCCGACCTCGCGCCGCTGCGCTGGGCCAACGCCGCGTTGCGACAGGTGGCGCTCGTGTTTGAACACCACGGCGGCGACCGGCCGTTGCGCTTCGATGAACCGGCGCTGCCGATCGTCTTCCTACTGCTGCTGGCGCACGCGTGCGCGCGCATCCTCATCTGGCCCGCGCGCTCCAGCATCACGCCCCTGCTGGTGCCCACGCGCGCGTTGAGCAACGCGATTACGTGGAACACGAGCACCTTTGAAATTGCGACCGTGGCGGGACCGGCCCTCGGCGGATTTCTGATCGCGTTCATCGGCATCCCTTCCGTCTATGCGCTCGGCGCAGGCCTCGAACTTCTCTTCCTGCTCACGCTGCGGCGCGTGACCTACTTTGCCCCACCGGCGCGCTCCACCCTTCAACGCACGTGGCGTGACGTCCTTGCAGGCGGTGAATTCATCTGGCGGAAAAAAGTCATTCTCGGCGCGAGCAGCCTCGATCTCTTTGCGGTGCTGCTCGGGGGAGCGACGGCGCTGCTGCCGGTGTACGCGGATCAGATTCTGCATGTCGGGCCCATCGGCTTCGGCTGGCTGCGGGCCGCGCCGTCGCTCGGCGCGTTCGCGATGGCGATGTGGATCGCGCATCGCGCGCCGCTCGCGCAACCCGGTCGCGCGTTGCTGTGGTCGGTGGCCGGCTTCGGCGCCGCGGTTGTGGTGTTCGGCCTTTCGCGCTGGTTCTGGCTCTCGCTCGTCGCGCTTTTTCTCACGGGAGCGTTCGACAACATCAGCGTCGTCGTGCGCCAGTCGCTCGTGCAATTGCTCACGCCGGACGCCCTGCGCGGGCGCGTCACGGCCGTGAATCAAATTTTTATAGGTTCTTCAAACGAGATTGGAGCCCTGCGCGCAGGCCTGATGTCGGCCCTGATTGGCCCCGTGGCCGCGGTGGTTTGGGGAGGAATTGGCACCATTTTGGTGACGGTCGCGATCGCCCGCGCCGTGCCGCCGCTCCGCCATCTTCCCGCTCTGCACACTCTGAAACCGGAGGAATGAACGACGATTCGGCGGACTGAAGTCCTGCGTCAGTCCGCGCCGAATACGCCGCTGTTCTTCGCCCGCGCGAGCCGATCAAATTCGTTACAAGTTTTTGATAATTCGGGCGATGCCCGGTCCGGACGCCCCGCTCTTTTTCGTTAGACTTCGCCCAATCCGAGCGGCAATTGTTGCGCCACATGGCCGAGAATTCGAAACGCAAGACGTTTTTCATCCTGTCACTCGCCTTCAGCCTCGTGGTGGCGCTGATCGCAGTGATCACGGACGACGAACTCCGCGAACACCTCGGCACGCGGTACTACGTTCTTGGTCTCGCGATGATCAGCAGCGTGCTGCTCGTCCTCGCGGGCTACGTCTGGGATCGAACCCTGATGCAGCGGTTGAAAACGCTGCGCACGACGGTGCCGGTCACGCCCGATGAGCCGGGCATGGAAGCGGACCACGATGAAATCATCGGCCTCGCGCGCAACATCGAGCGCATGGCGCAGGCGCTGCAGAAAACCGAGGCGAGTTACCGCGGCATCGTCGAGGATCAAGTCGACTTGATCTGCCGCTACCGGCTCGACGGCAAACTGACCTTCGTGAACAGCGCGTATGCGCAGGCGTTCGGACGGAAGCGTACCGAACTCGTCGGCCAGCCCTTCCCGCTTTTCACGCCGGACGGCGCCATCGCCGACGAGCCGTACACGTTCGAGCGCGAGATTGATCTGCCGGATGGCCGCCGCAGCTGGCTGATGTGGACGCAGCGTCCGATCAAGGACGACTCGGGCAACACGCTCGAGTTTCAAGCCGTCGGCCACGACATCACGCTGCGCAAGGAAGCGGAGGCGGCGCTGCTCCATGCGAAGGAAACCGCCGAAGCCGCGGACCGCGCGAAGAGCGAATTTCTCGCCATTGTGAGTCACGAGATCCGCACGCCGATCAATGGCGTGATTGGCTTCGCACAGATTCTCGCGGATTCGCCGCTCTCCCCCGAGCAGCGCGAACACGTGGGCATCATCAAGTCGAGCGGTGAGTCGCTTGAGAAACTGATCGGCGACATCCTCGACCTCTCGAAGATCGAGGCCAACAAGATCGAAATCGAGTCCGCTCCCTTCGCCCTGCACAAGTGCGTCGAGGACGTCATCGCCTTCTTCCAGCCGCGGGCCCGCGCCGCCGCGTTGATCGTCAATGCCAACATCGATCCGGACGTGCCGGTGATCGTGAACAGCGACGAATCGCGACTCCGCCAGATTCTGACGAATCTCATCGGCAACGCGCTCAAGTTCACCGAGCGCGGCCGGATCACGGTGCACGTCTCTTGCATGCGTGGTGAACCGATCAGCCTCAGCGATTCGCGCCGCTCGCTCCGCCTTTTCTTTGCCGTGTCGGACACGGGCGTGGGCATCGCGCCGGACAAGATCGCGAAGCTCTTCAAGCCCTTCAGCCAGGTGGACAATTCCGCCGAGCGCCGCCGCAGCGGCACCGGCCTCGGCCTGATCATTTCGAAGCGCCTGTGCGAGCTGATGGGCGGCACCATTTCCGTCGACAGCAAGCCCGGCGAAGGCACGACCTTCCGGTTCTCCCTGCTCAGCGACTACGAGAAGGGCGACACGACGATTCCCTTCCCGGTCCGTTACGGCCAGCCGCACGTCCAAATCCAGAGTCAGAGTCAGGCAGTCTGACACAGTCGGGCGGGCACTCTGCGCTGGGCACCAGCGTCTCCCGCGTGGCCTCGTGCGACGGCGGGCACAAAAAAGCGCGAGCCTGGATGGCTCGCGCTTTGCAAAGGGAATGAGGTCGATCAGTACCGGTAGTGCTCGGGCTTGTACGGGCCCTCGACCGGCACGCCGAGATATTCGGCCTGCGCCTTGGAGAGCTTGGTGAGCTTGGCCCCGATCTTCTCGAGGTGCAGCCGCGCCACTTCCTCGTCGAGGTGCTTCGGCAGGCGATACACGCCGACTGCGTACGTGTCCTTGTTCTTCCACAGATCGATCTGCGCCAGCGTCTGGTTGGTGAAGCTGTTCGACATGACGAACGACGGATGGCCTGTCGCGCAGCCGAGATTCACCAGGCGTCCCTCTGCGAGGAGATAGATGCTGTTCCCCTTCGGGAAGGTGTAGAGATCGTACTGCGGCTTGATGTTGATGCGCTTGGCATCGGAGGTGTTGAGCAGGTCAACCTGGATCTCGTTGTCGAAGTGGCCGATGTTGCAGACGATCGCCTGGTCCTTCATCTGGCGCATGTGCTCCAGGGTGATGATGTCCTTGTTGCCGGTCGTCGTGACATAGATGTCCGCGGTGCCCAGCGTGGACTCGATCGTGTTGACCTCGAAGCCCTCCATCGCGGCCTGCAGCGCGTTGATGGGATCGATTTCGGTGACAACGACGCGGGCACCGAAGCCCTTGAGCGAATGCGCGGAGCCCTTGCCCACGTCGCCATAGCCGCACACGCACGCCACCTTGCCGGCGATCATGACATCCGTCGCGCGCTTCAGACCGTCGGCGAGGGACTCGCGGCAGCCGTAGAGATTGTCGAACTTCGATTTTGTGACGGAGTCGTTCACGTTGATCGCCGGGACGCGCAGCTTGCCCTTCTCGAGCATCTGGTAGAGGCGGTGCACGCCGGTCGTGGTCTCCTCGGAAACGCCACGCCATTCCTTCGCAATCGTCGTCCAGCGGAGCGGATCCTCCTTATGGACGCGCTTGAGCAGGTTCTTGATCACCTGTTCCTCGTGCGAGCCCGACGGTGAATTCACCCAATCGCTGCCCTCTTCCAATTCGCAGCCCTTGTGGATCAGCAGCGTGACGTCACCGCCGTCGTCGACGACCAACTGCGGGCCCTTGCCGCCCGGAAAGCAGACCGCCTTGAGCGTCAGATCCCAGTACTCCTCGAGCGTCTCGCCCTTCCAGGCAAAGACCGGCGTGCCAGCCTTGGCGATCGCGGCGGCCGCGTGATCCTGCGTGGAGAAGATGTTGCACGAAGCCCAGCGCACGTTGGCACCGAGCTCCTTCAACGTCTCGATCAGGACCGCGGTCTGGATCGTCATGTGCAGGGAGCCCGTGATGCGCACGCCGGCGAGCGGCTTTTGCGTCCCGAACTTCCGGCGCACCGACATCAGGCCCGGCATCTCATGCTCGGCGATGGAGATTTCCTTGCGGCCCCATTCGGCGAGGCTGAGATCCTTGACGTGGAAATCCTGGGCTTGGGCGGCGGACGTGGTGGAAGACATGAGAATGAGTGACGTTGTAGTTGAGTTTCTGTGACGAGCCGGGCGTCCGGGCTTACTTCAGGACCGCCTTGAGCGCGGCGACCTTGTTGGTCTGCTCCCAGGGGAGGCCGTTCTTGCCGAAGTGGCCGTAGTTCGTCGTCTGGCGATAAATGGGGCGCAGCAGATTCAGCTGCGAAACGATGTCGGCGGGCTTGAAGCTGAAAACGGTGTTGACCGCCTCCGTGATCTTCTCGTCCGAGAGGCCGAGGAGCGCGGTGCCGAAGGTCTCGACGCGCACCGACACCGGCTGCGGGTGACCAATGGCGTAGGCGAACTGAATCTCGACGTGCGTGGCGAGGCCGGCCGCAACGATGTTCTTGGCGACCCAGCGGCCCATGTAGGCGGCCGAACGATCCACCTTCGACGGATCCTTGCCCGAGAAGGCGCCGCCGCCGTGGCGGCCCCAGCCACCGTACGTATCGACAATGATCTTACGGCCCGTCAGGCCGGAATCGCCCTGCGGTCCGCCGATCACGAAACGACCGGTCGGATTGATCAGGTACTCGGTGTTCTTGTTCAGCATCTTCGCCGGAATCACCTTCTTCACGACGTTTTCGATCAGGTACTTTTCGATCGTAGCGTGCTCCACGCTCGCGGTGTGCTGCGTCGAGATGACGACGTTCACCACCTCGACCGGCTTGTCGTCCTCATAGCGGACCGACACCTGGGACTTGGCGTCCGGGCGCAGCCACGGAACCTTGCCCGACTTGCGAATCTTCGTGAGTTCACGACCGAGCCGGTGCGCAAACATGATGGGAGTGGGCATCAACTCCGGCGTCTCGGTGCAGGCATAACCGAACATGATGCCCTGGTCACCCGCGCCCTGCTCCGCGGTCTTCTTGCCCTTGGCCTTCTTCGCATCGACGCCCTGCGCGATGTCGGCGGACTGCGCCGTAAGGTAGTTGTTGATGAAAACCGTGTCGGCGTGAAACACGTCGTCGTCGTTCGTGTAGCCGATGTCGCGAATCGCATCGCGGATCACCTTGCCGATGTTGATCGCCTCCTCGAGCGCCCGGGTCTTGCCGGTGCGTTTGTCCTGCAGCTTCGGAATCGTGATTTCGCCGCCGACGACCACGACGTTCGATTTCACAAACGTTTCGCAAGCCACGCGGCTGGTTTTGTCGATCGTCAGGCAGGCGTCCAAAACGCTGTCCGAAATCAAATCGGCGACCTTGTCGGGGTGACCTTCACCCACGGATTCAGAAGAAAAAACAAATGATTTGGCCATGTGGAGGATGAGAAAGGCCGAGAAAACCAGCGGGCCGCCCGCATGGGCAAGCCCAAACATCAACATATGCCGATTCTGTGATGCGTAATATCTGCAGCGATTATGCAACGACTACGCTCACACCCATCCAACTTACCTGCTGCAAACTTCCGATTGCGCTCGGTGCATCGGGCCCCAACATCCGAGTTGATGGAAATTCCGCCGACCTCCGCGCAACTTCTGCTTCCGGGCCGAAAAGTCCTCGTGGTCGATGACGACCGCCTGAACATCCGGATCTTGGGCGGGATCTTGAAGGGTGAAGGTTACGTGTTGTCGGAGGCGAATTCGGGTGAGCGCGCAATTGAAGTGTATGCCCAGTTTCAGCCGGATCTCGTGCTGCTGGATGTGATGATGCCGGGCATCAACGGTTTTGAAACCTGCCGGCGGCTCAAGGCCGAGTATGGCGACAAGTGCGCGCCGTTGATCTTCATCACGGCGAAGAGCGAAGCGAGCGATGTGGTGGAGGGACTCGAGGCCGGCGGCGTCGACTACCTGCCAAAGCCATTCAAGCCCAAGGAGGTGCTCGCGCGGATCCGTTCGCACATGCAGAACAAGATCCTCACCGAGCAGCGGAAGATGCTCGTCGAGCAATTGAAGAAGGCGGATCACGCCAAGAACCGTTTCCTCGGCATGGCCGCGCACGACCTGCGCAATCCCCTCGCGTCGATCCGGGGCATCGCCGAGTTTCTTCGCGACGGCAGTGTCGGTCCGCTCACGCCGGATCAGCTCGATTTGATTGAGACCATCCACGGGGCGAGCCAGTCGATGCTGGACATGGTTAACGAGCTCTTGGACGTCGCCACCATCGAGGCGGGTGAGCTCAAGCTCTTGATTGACCGCCACAACCTCGGCGACCTGATCGCCAAGTCCGTGGCGATGACCAACCGCGAGGCCGCGAAAAAGAAAACGCTCGTCACCTTCGATCCACCCGCCGAGCCTGTATTCGTGCCCATTGATTCGGCCAAGATGAAACAGGTCATCGACAACCTGTTGAGCAACGCGGTGAAATACTCCCCGCCGGGCTCCACCATCCGCGTCACGGCGGAGCACAAGGCCTCGTTGGGCGCCGCCAGCTTTTCGGTCCGCGATCAGGGCCCGGGCATCCCGGACGACGAGCGCGACAAACTCTTCAAGGACTTCGGTCGTCTCTCGGTCAAACCCACCGGCGGGGAAAAAAGCGTCGGCTTGGGACTCGCGATCTGCCGCAAGATCGTCGAGGCGCATCAAGGCATGATTGTCACCGAGAACCTGGCTCAAGGCGGCTGTGAATTTCGCGTTACCCTTCCCGACCAACGATGACTTTTACCGGCAAGATTCTCCTCGTCGATGACGAGGTTCACATCCGCAAATTTGTTTCACTCATCCTGAAACAACTGGGGCGGCCCGTCATTATCGAAGCCAGCAACGGCGAGGACGCCCTGGTCATCTATCAGGCCGAGAAGCCCGATTTCGTGCTGCTGGATGTAAACATGCCGCGAATGGACGGCATCGAGACGTTGCGCAAACTGAAGGAACTGGATTCGGGTTGCCGCGTTATCATGCTCACCTCCCTGGCCAACCGCGAGACCGTCGAGCGCGCCCTTGAGCTGGGCGCTCTGAATTACATCCGCAAAGACACCCCCAAGGAAGAAATCGCGCAGTCGCTCGCCGAGTGCATCAAGCCAACCTCTGACACCGTTTAAGCCCACGTCCCCGATGTCTGTCCCTTCCGAGTCCCCTGCACCCGGCCCCGTCCGGCTTGTGCTCACCGAGGTAAAATATTCGCTGCCGGAAATGCTGGAGGAGCTGAAGACCGAGCGTGCGTCCAGCACGTTTGCGATGGAGAAGCTCGACCAGAAGGAAATCGCGAAACTGTTCAAATCGAAGGCAACCCGTGCAAAATCCAAAAAGTAACCCGTTTCTGGAACGGGTTCTCGCGCTGCCCAACTTCGATTATTCCCAGGAGGTCACCGCCCTCGCCGCCCGTCATGGCGAGTCGCTCCAGCTCCTGCAGGCCATCATCGACGAAAAATACGTCTCCAAGGACGACGCCTGCCGGTTCTGGGCCGACGCCCTCGGCGTGGCCTACGTCGATCCGTTCGCCTCGCTGATCACGGAGGAGGCGATTGAAAAAATTCCCGGCGAGGTCGCGAAGAAGGTAAAGGCCATCGGCCTCTACGTGCTGAACAACGTCCTCACGGTGGCCATGAGCGCCCCGACGGATCCCGAGTTGATTCGCCGCCTGGGCCAGATCGCGCAGACGCCCGTCAGCGCGGTGTTCGCCCTGCCGCGCGAGATCGAGGACGCCATCGCCGTGCAGTACTGCACCGAAAAAGGACTCGAGGAGAGTCTCGGTGAACTGGAACGTTCCAGCCTTTTTGACCGGCCGGAGATTGCCGGCGAAAAACTCGCCGCGCTCGCGGAGAACAACGCGCTCATCCAGATCCTCGATGAGATCATTTACTTCGCGATGCGCGAGCGCGCGACCGACATTCACATCGAGGCGCAGGAAACCCATTGCCGCATCCGCTACCGCATCGACGGCAATCTGCGGGAAATCCTCACCTACTCGCGCAAGCTGCACCGGGCGCTGCTCTCGCGCGTCAAGATTCTCTGCAATCTGAACATCGCGGAATCGCGTTTCCCGCAGGACGGCCGCTTCTCGATGGCGGTCGGCAGCCAGACCGCCAACTTCCGCGTGTCCACGATTCCCTCGGCCTACGGAGAAAAAGCGGTCATCCGCATTCTCGCCATGGCGGGCAAGAAGACGATGCTCACCCTGGACAAGATGATGGTTTCGCAAACCATCCTGCAGCCCTTCCGCCGCCTGATCCAGAATCCCAGCGGCATCATCTTCGTCACGGGCCCGACGGGCTCCGGCAAGACGACGACGCTTTACGCGGCACTGCATGAGATCAACACGCCGGACACGAACATCAGCACGATTGAGGACCCGATCGAAATCCAGCTCCCTGGCGTCACGCAGAGCCAGGTAAACGCCAACATCGATCTCAAGTTCCCCACCATTCTCCGCGCCTTGATGCGGCAGGATCCGGATGTCATCCTCATCGGTGAAATCCGCGATCTCGAGACCGCGAAGATCGCGACCGAGGCCGCGCTCACGGGTCACATCGTCTTTGCCACCCTCCATACCACGACCGCGCCCCAGGCAATCATCCGCCTGATCGAGATCGGCGTGGCCGGTTACATGGTCGCACCGTCGGTGATCGGCGTGCTCGCCCAGCGCCTGGCCGCCCGCATCTGCGAGGCGTGCAAGGAAGCCTACTATCCGTCGATGGATGAGCTCAAAAAGTACTTCAAGGACGAGGGCCTGACCGAAGTCCCGTTCTTCCGCGGTCGCGGCTGTGCGGCGTGCCGGCATACTGGATACAAGGGCCGCGTCGCGTTTCACGAGCTGGTGCTCATCACCGACGAGGTTCGGGCGCTGATCAGCGAGGGCAAGAGCGTGCAGGATATCGCGCGGGCCGCCGCCAAGGTCGGCTACAAACCGCTGCGCTACGACGGCCTGAAGAAAGTGCTGCTCGGCCTCACCACCATCGACGAAATCGAGCAGAACACCGCCTTCGAGTGGGCCACCTGACCCCTACTCGATCACCTTCTCCCATGGCTGATGCTTCAATCATCGATCCGCAGTCGATTGAAAATCTCCGGTCATTGAACCCGGGCGATGACGATGAGTTCCTGCGCGAAATCGCCGGAATATTTCTGGACGACACTCCGCAGCGCATCGCCGAACTCGATCAAAGCCTCGCCGCCGGCGATGTCACCCGCTTCACCCGCGCCGCCCACAGCATCAAGGGCAGTTCCTCCAATCTCGGCGCGGTCGCGCTGCGATCCGCCGCGGAGAAACTCGAGCTGCAGGCCCGCACCGACGGCCTGACCGGCATCACCGAACTGGTGGCGGCGGTGAAGTCCGAGTTCGAACGCGCCCGGGCGGAATTGCAGGCGCTCATCGCCCGCTGAGGCGGCTGTATCCGGCGGTTGGTCAGCCCGCGCTCGGCAGGCGAACTCCCGCGCATCACGCGAACGGACGCGAATCTCTGCGGCCAAAACGACGTCCGGCACCGCGTCCGGCTTTGCTCAGCGATAAAGCGCCGTCGTCGGCGCGGCCGTCAGGACGTTGTACTGGCGCATCGCCAGCCGCCACCACTCCGCGAGATCCTCCGCCGGACAACTCCACAGGTCGCGATGCAGCGCGATCATCGACTCGGCGTCCATCATCAGCGCCATCTTTTCCTTCAGCGTGAACTTCGCGGGGCCGTCGCGCAGCAACCGCTCCCGCAACTGGAGGAACCACTCCCGCGACTCCTCCGTCGGCTTCCGTTGCCGCAGCAGCGCGACGTGCAGGGCGTTCACATACGGATCCAGCACCGCCTGCATCAGGCCGTAGTCTGCACGCAACGGCTCAATCGGCGGCAGGTGGCGATAGCACTCCGACAAGTTCTGCTGCAGCCGCTTCAACTCATAGGGCGGCGCCGTTTCCTCCGGCGTCAGAAAAAGCCCGAGCGAACGCGTGGCGCGTCCGAGACTGACCTTGCTGAGGAGAATCGAAATGGGAATCGACGCCATCAGCGGCACGACCACGGGACTGAGCCACGCATAGAACAACGGTGAAATGATGTAGGAACACGTGGCCCACACGAGGCCGAAGGCCGTCTGCCCGCCATGCGTGATGATGCCTTCCCGCCAGTCCGTGCCGTCACCCGCGGTGTTCCGCCGTTGCGTCACCCACGACACGCCCTGGCCGAGCAGCGTGAACATGACGAACTTCGAGTTGAACATCATGTTGATCGGCGCCAGCAGCATCGAAATCAGCGTCTCGAGCAGCGCGCTCGCCAGCAGCCGGCCCTGGCCGCCGAAGCGCGCCGCCTCCTCCGGCCGGCCGATCGTGACAATCACGCTCACGACCTTCGGTAGAAACAGCAGCACCATCGTGAAGACAAACAACGCGAGGGCCGTCGGTCCCGCGCCCGGCTGGCCGAGGTGATACACGCCCAGTTCCGCTGGGCCCGTCGCTGCGATCGGTGACGTCACCTGCGCAAACACGTGGATCGTGCAGAGCATCATGAACAGCAGCCAGAGTGGCGACGACGCGTAGCCCATCACGCCCATGAGCAGATGAAAGCGGTTCGCCGTGCGGAAGCCGCGGGCGGTGAGCAGCCAGGCATGCTGCATGTTGCCCTGACACCAGCGGCGATCGCGCTTGGCGGAATCAATCAAGGTCGGCGGGCCTTCCTCATAGGTGCCGTCGATGTCGCCCGCGAGCCACACGCTCCAGCCTGCCTTGCGCATCAACGCCGCCTCGACGAAGTCGTGCGACAGGATGCGCCCCCCGAACGGTTCGCTGCCGGGCAAATCAGGCAGCGCACAGTGATCAATGAAGGGCTGCACGCGAATCACGGCATTGTGGCCCCAATAGTTGCCCTCGTGCTGCTGCCAGTAGTTGAGCCCGGCCAGGAACAGCGGGCTGTACAGTCGGCTCGCGAACGACTGCACGCGCGCGAACAGCGTCTCCCCGTTCACGATGCGAGGCGCGGTCTGGATGATGCCGACCTGCTGGTTCCGCTCCATCATGGCCACGAGCTGCACGAGCGCGCGGCCCGTCATGATCGAATCGGCGTCGAGCACGATCATGTAACGATAGCGCCGGCCCCAACGGCGCAGGAAGTCCGCCACGTTGCCGGCCTTCTTGTTGATCGAGTGCCGCCGCTTCCGATAAAAAATCTTCCCGAAACCTCCGACCTGTTTGCAGAGCTCGAGCCACGCGACCTCCTCCTGAATCCACTGGTTCGGCTGGTTCGAGTCGCTGAGCACGAAGAAATCGAAGTGTTCGAGCCGCTTCGTTTCCTGCACGGAGCGGTATACGACGCGCAGGCCCTCGAACACGCGGCTGACGTCCTCGTTGAACACGGGCATCACGATCGCGGTCGAGGCCAGCTGGAGTTCCTCGTCGGCAGGCAGCGTGTTGATGATGCGCGAACTGTCGCCACCGCGGTTGATCACATAGAGACCGACCAGCGCCGTGCAGAAGCCCGCGGCGATGTGCGCAAACAGAATCACGAACAGGCCGAGCAGCGCGACCTCCACGCCGCTGAGTCCGCCGCGCCACAGCAGGTCGGCCATGAACCAGGTGGCGATGCTGGTGAGCGCGAAGATCGTCGAGAAAAACAGGAATCGCCTCCGGCCGAGCCGGCGCGCACTCATGTTGTCGGTGAGATAAAGTCGCATCGTTACGGGATCAGGTCGAACGGCCTGGCGTACTCACCGGGTGACATAAAAGATCGCCGCGAGCGCGCTCGCGAAGACGAGCCACAGGAACAGCGTGCGCAGGATCGGCCAGCGCTCCATGCGTTCCATCGTCTCTCCCGCGGCCTCGGGAATCGGACCGAGGTCGATCGGCCGCGGCACCATGCTGGAGATCGCCATGTCCGGCCCCGCGCGGATAACCCCGGCGCGCATCGCCTGCTCGAACTCGGCCGGTATGCGCCCCGTATCCAGGAACGCATACGGCCACCGCCGCGGTCCGTCGGACAGCAGCAGTGCCAGCCGGCCGTCGACCGCGATGCGCTCGTGCGGCTGGCCGCGTTCGTCCAGCATGTCGGCGAACCATTGATCCATGAGCGCCTCCGTCTCCTCCGCGGCAAACACCGTCGGCGTGATCGAGGGACGCGCCTCATGCCGCTGCGCCGCGCGCTCGAGAATCTGTTCGATCAGCCGGCTTTGATGCAGCCGGTTGTGGATCCGGTGGGCGCGCAGGTAGTCCTCCACGCGCACATACGCGGCGTTCCAATCCTCCATCGTGCCCGTGCGTGGACGAAACCGCGACAGCGCGCCTGCGGCCGGGAAGCGTTCGATCTCGTGCGTGTCGAGGGGAAGTTCGCTCATGGCTGCCACAGATACGACCACGTCTCGGTGAGACTGGCGCCCGCGCGGCGGAGGAAGCAGCGCAGCTCGATCGGCCGGCCGCTGCCGTCCGGCTTCACCGTGAACGCCACGCGCCACGTGCCGTTGATCGCGTTCTTCTGCAGCGACGAGTGATGCAACACGCCGCCGGCTCCGACCGTGACACTGTGCTCGATTGCAGCATCTCCCTTGAGCGCCTGCAGCTGCTGGCCGTCGAAATCGATCACGAAGCGTTCGAAGCCGGGCTCGTAGACGGCCGACCGCCCGTGCCGGGTCGACCGGGCGAATCCCGCCGGAGGTCCCATGTCGTCGAGAAACCAATGCAGCCGGTACTCCAGCTCGATCGGCTCGCCGGGCGGGGGCAGCTTTTCCGGCACCCAGAAAGCCACGACGTTGTCGTCGATTTCCTTGTCGGTGGGAATCTCCACCAGCCGCACGCTGCCGCGGCCCCAGTTTCCCACCGGCTCGACCCACGCGCTCGGTCGCGAGTGATACGACGCCTCGAGGTCCTGATAGTTTTCAAAGTTCCGATCGCGCTGCAGCAGCGCGAACGCGCGCGGATTCTCATCGGAGAACGCCGAGACGCGCAGGTGGCGCGGATTGACCAGCGGACGCCAGATCCACTCGCCGCTACCCGTGTGCAGCAGCAGGCCGTCGGAATCGTGCACTTCGGGACGGAAGTCCCGCGCGACGTCGGAGTTTTCGCCGTGCCAGAACATGGACGTCAGCGGCGCGAGGCCGAACACCTTGGGATTCTTCCGGCAATAGATCACGGCCTTCACTTGCACGACCAGGTGCGCCTCCGGGCTTACCGTGAACTGATAGGCACCGGTCGCGCTCTCGCTTTCGAGCAGCGCGTAGACCCGCATCTGCCGGGCATTCGTTCCGCCCTGATCGAGCCAGAAGTTCGTGAAGAAGGGAAACTCCTCGGGCGTCGGTTCCGCGGTGTTGAGCGCGAGTCCGCGCGCCGACAGGCCGTACGCCGCGCCCCGACTCAGGAAGCGAAAGTAACTCGCGCCGGCAAACGATCCGATTTCCTTGTGGCCGGTGCCGGGGCCGTCGAATGGAAACATCAGACGGAAGCCGGCGAATCCCATCGTCTCGGGCACCGCGCCGGTCTTGGCGGTGCGATAATTGAAAAACTCCCGCCGGAACGGCACCGGCTCCGCCACCCCGCCCCGCACCTCGAACAGGTGCACAGTCTTGTCGAAAAGAAATCCGGGGTGAAGAAACTGCACTTGAAACGGCAGCTTCTCGCGAAAGCCCAGCGAGTGCCGGCCATCGAACTCGATGAGCCGGAGGTCGTCATAGCTCAACTGGCGCAACCACTCTGGCACCTGGCCCTGCGGCAGCACGCGCGGGCTCGACGCCAGCGCCTGGGCGCGGGCCCGGAGGACTTCAAAATCAAATTTCTCGCCGGCGGCGAGGGCCACCGCGTTCAGCGCGAAGGCGAGGAAAGTAATCAGCAGGCGATGGCGGCGCGTGGCGGGCTTTCCCTCCCGAATGACGCCGCCCAGATCGAGGGCGTTCATCGGTCCAGAAAAAAGGCCCGTTGCTTCTCCGAGATCGCCAGCGTCGCACGCTCCATGACCTTGAGCAGATCCTCCCAAATCATGCGCTTCGAACGGTTCGACTGATTGCGCAGGATGTAACTGGGATGGTACGTCACCATGAGCGGCTTGCCGGCAAACTCGTGCCAACGGCCGCGGATGTCGCCCAGCGCTTTGAACGATCCAAATCCGAGCAGGCCCTGCGCGGCCGTCGAGCCGAGCGCCACGAGCAACTCCGGATTCACCACGTCGATCTGCGCGCGCAGGTACGGCAGGCAGTAGGTCATTTCCCGCTCCGTCGGCGGACGGTTGCCCACCTGCTCGCGGCCGTCGACGGTCGGCATTTGCGGACGCCAGTTCATGATGTTGCCGATGTACACATCCGAACGCTTTTGGCCCATGGCTTGAATCATCTTGGTCAGCAACTGACCCGCGGGACCGACAAATGGCTCCCCTTGAATTTCCTCCTCCGCCCCCGGGGCCTCGCCCACAAACATGATGCGCGCGTCCAGCGATCCGACGCCCAGCACGACCTTCTTCCCCGGACGCACGTTTTGACTGCACGTCGGATCGTTCATCACGAGCGCGTGCAACGCCGCCCAGCGTGTCGCCTTGTCGCCCGCGGGCAACGTCACCACCGGCGCATCCGGCAGGCGCGGCGCCGCCTCATCGGGTGCCGCCGGCTTCGCCGCAAACGACCGCGCGGCCGGCGGCTCGTAGGGCTTCGGCGCTGCTGCTGCCTTCACCGGTGCGGCTGCGGGCACCGCGGCCGCGTCCGCCGTCGGAGCCGTCGCCCGCGGGACGGACGGAGCGCGTTGCGCCCGCTCGGCCACCACGCGCCGTAGGGCTGTGATACTCTCCTCCGAGACCGAAACGGTCTTCACGCCGGCGGTCTTGAGCCGGCGGAGCTCATCGGTCAGGGCCTGGAGCGCATGGTGCATGAAGCTCAGGGCGTGCGGGTGAGCAGCAGTTTTTCCACATGCTTGCCCAGCAGATCGAACTCCAGATTCACCGAATCCCCGACGCGTTTCTCGCGCAGATTGGTCACGGTCAGCGTGTGCGGAATGATCCACACCGCGAAGGCCTGGTCCGTCACCTCGGCAATCGTCAGCGAGATGCCATCGATCGCGATGCTGCCTTTGTGCACGACATAACGCGTGAAGGCCGGGCCAACGCCGATGCGCAGGTAGAAGTCTTTCCCCCGCGGTTCGAACACCTCGACGGTGCCGAGCGTGTCGATGTGGCCCGTGACAAAATGCCCCCCCACCTTCCCGCCGAAGCGCAGGCTGCGTTCGAGATTCACGAGGGCGTCGGGCCGCAGGCGGGCGAAATTGGTCAGTCGCCGCGTCTCCTCGAGCACGTCGAAGCGAAACGAGGTCGCATCGAAGGCCGTGACCGTGAGGCAGCAGCCGTTCACGGCAATGCTGTCACCCGGCGAAAGATCGACGAGCGCCGCCCGCGCCGCAATCGCCAGGCTCCACGCCTCGCTTCGCGGCTCGAACGCCAACACCCGACCCGTTTCCTCGACGATGCCTGTAAACATGGGACGCCCTGAGCAAACCGCGATTTCCCGCCCCGCCAAGCCGCAAACGAAACCTTCGGCCGGGCGTCCGTGATGGGGTCTCCCGCGAATCACGCGAAACACGCGAATCCGAAACTCGCACCGCAAGCCCCGGCGCAAGCTCGCGTGCTGCGCTGCCCGCTGGCTCGGCTGCAGCGATGGATTATTTTCGCGTCATTCGCGTGATTCGCGGGTAACGCCCCGGTTCTCGCCCCGGGGCGATCACGGCCGTGAATACGGTGTAGCACTTGCGCGTCGAACTCCGTTATGAAGGAGTTGTCTCGCAGTCCACCCACCGCCCTTTCCACCCACCTGTGTCCGACGCCGCTGAAATCACCCCCGAAGCCGAGCGCGAGCTCGTGCGGCGCGCGCAGACGGGCAGCGAGGAGGCGTTCGGCACTCTTATGCGGCAGCATTACGAGTCGGTGTTTCGCCACGTGAACGCCATGCTCCGCGACGAACACAGTGCCCGCGATGTGTGCCAGGAGATCTGGCTGACAGTGTGGAAGAACATCGCGACGTTCCGGGGCGACGCGAAATTCTCGACGTGGATTCATCCCATTGCGACGCGCCGGGCCATCGATCACCTCCGGGGACGCAAGCGCTGGTTCAGCCGGTTCATTCCGTTTCTCTCTGACGCGTCGTCCGGCGACGCCGATGAAGGCGGCGATCGCGTCGTGGCGGCGCCCGACGCCGTGGCGGCGAGCGATCCGCGCCAGGATCTCGAGCAACGCGAGCGCAACCTGCGCTTTGAACGTGCGATCGACTCGCTCCCGCCCAAGCATCGCGCCGTGCTCGCCCTGCGTGAAATCCAGGGGCTCTCGTACGACGAAATTGCCGAGAATCTGGGCGTGGCACGCGGCACCGTCATGTCACGCCTGTTCCACGCCCGCCGCCTGCTGGTGAAAAAATTAGACGATCAGCCATGAAAACCATCCACCTCGCCTTCGCCCTGCTGCTCGCGGTCCTCGCGTGCCCGCACCCGGTGACCGCCGCCGCCGGCGGTGCGTCCGTCCGCGCCATTCTGATTACGGCCACGAATCAAAAGCAGGAGGCTGACCCGAAGCTCGACGCGTTTGAAGCCGAACTGCAGCGCAACCTGCCGCTGAGCTCGTTCCGCTACGTGGCCGAGGGCTCGTCGGCCATCACCGCGGGCGGCCATGCCGCCATCACGCTCGGTCGAGGCCATCGCCTCGACCTGGAAGGCGACAAGGGTGGCGGCGGCATTCGCGTGAAAGTCCAATGGTTCAACGGCAAGTCGGTCGTCATGAACACCACGCTCACGCTCCAGCCCGGCGTCCCCGCCGTCCTTGGCCGCCGGCCCAGCGGTGATGGCGACACGCCCATCATCATCCTTATCGCGCGGTAACCCACCCGCCTGCCGTTGATTCCGTGCGCCGCTGGAAAAGTGAATATTCCTCCCGGCGGTCGCGTCTCAGGGTGCGAATCCCACAACCAAGGAAAACACCATGAAACGCATCACTCTCGCAGTTCTCGTCACGGCCGCCGCGCTCGGGGCCAGTTCCGCCCGGGCCGACACGCGGGTCAGCATTGGAGTGAATCTCGGCGTACCCGCCTACCGGCCTGCGCCTCCGACCGTCGTGTACGCACCCGCTCCGGTCGTCAATTATGCACCTCCGACCGTCGTGGTCGCTCCGTCCCGCAGTTACTGGAAGGATGTCGAAGTGAGGACTTGGGTCCCGGAGCGCTGGGTCGTCCGTCACAATCGCTGGGGCCGCCCGGAACGTTATTGCGAGCCCGGCTATTACGCCCTCCGCACCGAGCGGGTTTGGGTGGACGGGCGCGATGCCCGGTCCCCGTATCGTGACGGCCGTGGCGCCTACAGCTACGGCTATGACAACCACCGGGGTGGTTGGAACCGTTAACCGCTGTCGTTTTATCCGCCCACCTTCATGAACTGTCGCGAGGCTCAAAACCGGATTTTCGCCGAGCGGGACGGCACGCTCGAGGCTAACGAGCGTGCCGCGCTCGACGGGCATCTCGCCCAGTGCGATGCCTGCCGGAAAGTCCGGGCCGGCCTCGCGGCAGCGATCACGTCGTGGCAGAATGAAGCCACCGCCGCCCAGGTGCCCGATGCCGAGCGTGAGTGGCACGCCGTACGCCGCCGGATCCGCCACGAAAGTGCTCCGGCCGCCCGCCGCCCGCTTTTCACGTGGCTCGTTCTGCCCTTGGGCGTGGCCGCCGCGGCCGCCGTCGCATTCACATTGTTCGTTCCCTCGACGGTCCCGACCGTGGTGCCAGCGCCGATTGCCAACGCCACGCAGGTCGCGCGGGTGGACGCCGTGGAAGCTCCCGGCAACAACGCCTCGACGATGGTGTTCGTGGATGAAAAGAGCGGCTGGCTGATCGTCTGGGCCAGCGACGCCGCGCCGAAGCGCGGTTGAGGCCATCGCTTCGTCCGGGGCGAACGTTCGTCGTCCGATCGCCCGGTGCCGCCACACTTCAGTCATGGCTACGAGCGCCAGCGAGTGGCCGTGCGTTCGGCCCACACGGCCACTCGCTGGCGCTCGTAGCCACTCGGGCTCACTTCAATTTCACGCGCAGCACCGCCGTCTCGCCGCCGCGCGCGACGAGAATCACGAACTCCGGCCGCGCGTCGTCCTTATCGATTTCCGCGAGCTTCGCCACGGCGCCGGCGAACGTTTTCACTTCGACGCCGTCGATCTCGCGAATCCAGTCTTCCTGGCGCAGCCCGGCGATCGCCACCGGACTGCTCGGCTTCACAAAGTGCGCAATCACGCCAGAGGTCTCGGCCGCGTTCGCGCGTCGTTCGATGGCATCGCCGTAAACGAACTCCCGCACGGTCACGCCGGGCCGCTCGAAATGTTTCCGCTCCGCTTCGCGCATGAGCTTCGGCTCGTCCCCGAGCACCGCCTTGAGCTCCAACCGTTCCATGCCGCGCAACACCGTGACGGCAAACGCATCGCCCGGCGCGCGCCGCTCGATCTCGCGTTCGAGATAGGTGGCCACGACCCGATCGGGTTTCAGTTCCGGCAACGGCCGGCCATCGACCGCGAGAATGATGTCGCGCGCCAGAAGTCCCGCCTTTTCCGCGGGACTTCCCGCCAGCACCTCGCTCACCACCAAGCCGGACTGAGCCGTCAGGTTGAGAAACTTCGCCACCTCGCGGTCCATCGGCTCGAGGCCGTAGGCACCGAGCCACGCGAGCGGACGCCCCGACACGTTCTTCGGAATGCGATCGAGATACGGCAGAACTTCGCCCGCCAGGACGAACGCGCTGCTCTCCTCAACGTTGATCAACATCGTCGGCGCTGGCCGGCCGGTGCGCGAAATCTGCAGAAACGTCTGCCCGCCGGACGGCCCCGCCACGCCGACCAGCACGCCGTCACGATTGAACACCGGCAGCCCGGGCGCCGCCACTTCCTGTTGCGCAATGCCGCTGCGTTGCGGCAGCGACTGCAACAGTGCCACGTGGCTCTGCAAAATATACGGCCCGAAGTCCTCGTCCTTGCCGCGCAGCCCGATGCCCCAGACGAACTCCGCCAGCGCCGGCGCCCGCGGCTCGCCGCCTCCGGCAAACGTCGTCACCGGCACGAGCTTGCTTCGAATCGCCTCGCCCGCGCGGACGAAATGCCAGCCGGTGAACGCGTCCTGGCCGAGGTACTCGCCCGGCGTCCCCTCGGCGCTGCCCGGGAGAAACACCTTGAACTCCTTCAGCTGCCACGTCGCCGCCCGCGGATCGATCGCGCCGGAAGGCAGGATGATCGTGCCGCGCGCATCGATCACGGTGCCCATCGCCGAGGACGGCTGCCGGGCGACTTCCGTTTCGGTGACGTACTCGATGGCGACGACGCTCTTCACCCGCTCCGCCCACAGCGTCGGCAAGTCAGCCGCGGCGTGAAGCGCGAGGGGCAACAGCAGCGCCACGCCAAAACCCGCCGCGTGGCGTCGAAAGAAAGACAGCATCATGGTTTGAGAATATAAAGGGACACGCGGCGGTTGCGCTGGGTTTCCAACAAGGTCGGGGCCGGCTTCGCCTCGTAGGTCGCATGCGCCGCCTTGATCACATCGAGCGACGTGATCGGCTGCTGGTTGATCTTCGTGATGACGTCGCCGCGCGACACCCCCGACGCCTCCGCCGGAAACCCGGGCTGCACGCCGATGACCACCACGCCCGTAGTGTCATCGAGCTGGTTCTCCCGCGCAAACGCCCGCGACACCTTGCGCACGCTCAGGCCCCACTTTTCGAGCGCCCACTCCTCGCCAACGCGGCTTTCCAATTTCTCCGTGACGATCGCGTAGGGTTTTGTGTCGGCACCGCGTTTGACGAGAAACCGCAGCGTCGCGCCGACTGGCTGGCTCGCGATCAGATTCTGAATCGGCGGCAGCTGCTCGGGGAAACGGCCATCGACCTTCGCGCCCTCGATCGAGAGCACAATGTCGCCGCCGCGCAGGCCCGCCTTGGCTGCGGGCGATCCAGGATCGACGCTGTTGACCAGCACGCCGGTGTTCAGCTCGAGCGAGTAGAAGTTTTCCAAGTCCTGCAGCGCCCCCGGCACCAGGCCCACGTAGCTCCGCACGATGGTGCCGTCGCGTACCAGCCGCTCCATGACATCCTTGGCCGTGGAAGCCGGAATAGCGAAGCCGAGATTGTTGGCGCCCATGTAACCGCGCGACGAGATGCCGATCACCCTGCCGTCCTCGGTCACCAGCGGTCCGCCGGAATTGCCGGGATTGATCGCGGCGTCCGTTTGCAGCCACGTGTTGAACGTGCCCGTCTCATAGCCGCCGATGCCACGGTTGTCTTCGAAATAGCGATTCTGGTTCGAAACAATCCCGCGCGTCACCGTGCGCGTGAGCCCGTGCGGCGTTCCGACCGCGTACACTTCCTGCCCGGGATAGAGTTTGGTGCTGTCACCAAACTTCGCGCTGCTCAGTTTGAAGCCGCGGCGTTTCACCTCGGCCATGTCGATGCGCAGGACGGCGAGATCCGTCCAATGATCCCAGCCGACGAGCTTCGCGCCCACGCGTTCGAGATTGGAGAGCGTGATGTTGAGTTCGACGGCCCGCGGGCTCGCGACGTGCGCGTTGGTCAGCACGATTCCGTCCGGTGACAACAACACGCCCGAACCGATGCTGGCCGTGTAGCGGCGCGCGCCGGCTTCAAAGCCGATCTCGCGCACGTCGATCCGCACGACCGCGTCCAGCAGCTGGTTAAACCCGCGGCTCATCCCGGCCGCGACGGCGGACGAGGGCAAGTTTAGGCAAACGGAGCCGGCAAGGAGAACGAGAAGCAACCAGCCGCGTCGTAATACGCGAAGTCCTTCTCCCTTCTCCCTGCTCCTTGCTCCCGCGCTCAGCGCGAGGATTGACCGGGCGGAGAAAGGTTTCACAGTGGCGGGTTCACACGATGGCTACCAAGTGCATTGACTATAACTTCCATGAGATAGAGCCACACTGGCAATCCTTCTGGGAGCAACAGGGATCGTTTCGCGCCGAAAACAACTCGTCGAAGCCGAAGTTCTACGTGCTCGACATGTTTCCCTATCCGTCGGGCGCCGGTTTGCACATCGGCCATCCCGAGGGCTACACGGCCACCGACATTCTCGCCCGCTACAAGCGCGCGAAGGGTTTCAATGTGCTGCATCCGATCGGCTGGGACGCGTTCGGCCTTCCGGCCGAACAGCACGCGGTCAAGACCGGCACGCATCCCGCGTCGAACACGCAGAACAACATCGTGAACTTCAAGCGCCAGATCAAGGCGCTCGGGTTTTCCTATGACTGGGATCGCGAGATCGACACGACGGACCCGAAGTATTTTCGCTGGACGCAGTGGATCTTCCTGCAGCTTTTTCAGCGCGGGCTGGCCTACGTCGACGAACGCCCCGTGTGGTGGTGTCCGGAACTGCGCACCGTGCTCGCCAACGAAGAGGTCGTCGACGGCAAGAGCGAGGTCGGCGGCTTTCCCGTCGAACGCCGCAATCTCCGGCAGTGGGTCCTGCGCATCACCGCGTACGCCGATCGGCTCCTCGCCGATCTCAAGGACGTCGACTGGCCGGACTCCACCAAGCGCATGCAGGAGGCGTGGATCGGCCGCAGCGAAGGCGCGGAGATCCTGTTCGATCTCGAAAACAAGGCGCTCGGCCAGCTGAAGATTTTCACCACGCGGCCCGACACCCTCTTCGGCTGCACCTACATGGTGGTCGCGCCCGAGCATCCGCTCGTCGACACCCTCACAACGTCCGAACACAAGGCGGCCGTCGCCGCCTACCGGCAGAAAGCCGGTGGCAAGAGCGATCTCGAACGCACCGACCTCGCAAAGGAAAAATCCGGCGTCTTCAGCGGCTCGTACGCGATCAATCCCGTCAACGGCGCGCGCGTGCCCATCTGGATCGCCGACTATGTGCTGATGGGCTACGGCACCGGCGCCATCATGGCCGTCCCGGCGCACGACGAGCGCGACTATGAGTTCGCCGAGCAATTCAAGCTGCCCATCGTCCAGGTGATCGACAGCGGTGATGCGGCCACGAAGCTACCCTTCGTCGGTGACGGCTCGCTGATCAACTCGGGCGCCTACAACGGCCTGCCCTGGCCCGACGCGAAAAAGAAAATCACGAGCGATCTCGGCGGCCGCGGCGTCGGCAAGGCCACCGTGAATTTCAAGCTGCGCGACTGGCTGTTCTCGCGTCAGCGGTATTGGGGCGAGCCCTTCCCGATCGTCTGGGTGAGCGAGTCGGATTACGCGCTGGCCAAGGCCGTGCGCGGGGCGTCGCTGCCGCCCGAGCCGGTCACCTTCAAGCAAGACGGCGTCGTCCACTACGCCCTGCCGTTGCCCGCCGGTGCGCTCCCGCTGGAACTGCCCAGCGTGCAATCCTATCTCCCGAGCGGCACCGGCGAAAGCCCGCTGGCGAACGAGACCGCGTGGCTCGAAATCTGGTTCAACGTCGAGACTGGCGCCGCCGTGCCCGCGTCGAATCCGCGGCCCGCTGGCGATCGCTGGGTGCGCGGCCGCCGCGAGACGAACACGATGCCGCAATGGGCCGGCTCGTGCTGGTATTACCTGCGTTTCCTCGATCCGAAGAACGCCACCGCCTTCGCCTCACCCGAGGCGCTGCGTTATTGGGGCACGCCCGATCTGTATGTCGGCGGTGCAGAGCACGCGGTGCTGCATCTCTTGTACGCGCGCTTCTGGCACAAGGTGCTGTTCGATCTCGGTGCGGTGCCGGAGCCCGAGCCGTTCAAGAAACTGTTTCACCAGGGCATCATCCTTGGCGAGGACGGCGAGAAGATGTCCAAGAGCCGCGGCAACGTGGTGAATCCGGACACGATCATCGCGTCGCATGGCACCGACACCCTGCGCCTCTACCTCATGTTCCTCGGGCCGCTCGAGGCGATGAAGCCGTGGAGCATGCAGCAGATCGAGGGCGTGCACCGCTTCCTGCAGAAACTCTGGCGCGAACTGATCGGTGCCGACGGCGGCGTCAGTGCCAAGATCTCGGATACGGCGGATGAGCCCGCGGATTTCACGAAGATCCTGCACGAGACGATCAAGAAGGTCGGCGACGACATCGAGGGCCTGCGCTTCAACACCGCGATCGCCCAGATGATGATCTGCGGGAATGCGCTGCAGAAGGCGCCCGCCGTGAAACGCGCGAGCGCGCTCGCGTTCGTGCAGCTCGTCGCGCCGTTCTCGCCGCATATCGGCGAGGAACTCTGGTCCCGCCTCGGCGGCAGCGGCTCCGTCATGGCGGCCGCGTGGCCGGCCTACGACGCCGCCAAGCTCGTGACGACCGAGACGAAGCTGGTGTTCCAAGTGAACGGCAAGCACCGCGGCGACCAGCTCGTGCCCGTCGGCACGACGCAGGACACCGCCGTGCAGTTGGCGCGGGCGAACGCCCGCGTGGCGCCGCATCTCGAGGGCAAGACGATCAAGCGCATCATCTTTGTCCCCGGAAAAATCCTGAACATCGTCGTCGAATAAGCTTCCCGCCGTGGCCCTGCCCTCCGCCTTTCTTCCCGCCAGTTTCGACGGCCGGCGTCCGATCGCGCTGATTGCGGGCCAGGGCGTGTATCCGATGATCATCGCCGCGGCGGTGCGCGCCGCGGGGATTCCGCTGAAGCTGGTCGCGTTCGAGGAGGAAACGCGCCCGGAGCTCGTGGCGTCGTTCAGCCGCCAGGATCACCGCGTCTTCAAGGTCGGTCAGCTCGGGCACATGCTCGATGCGTTGAAGGAATTCGACGCCGGCTACGCGATCATGGCGGGGCAAATCACCCCGCGCCGGCTCTTCAAGGGCCTGCACCCGGACCTCAAGGCGACGCGCATTCTATTTTCCCTGAAGCGTCGCAACGCCGAGACGATCTTCGGCGCGATCGCGAAGGAGATCGAAGCGCTCGGCGTCACGCTGCTCGACGCGCGCGCCTTCATGGACGAGCACCTCGCCACGGCGGGTTGCATGACGGGCAGGAAGTTTCCCATCGACGCCGAGTACGTCGACCACGGCATCCAGATTGCGCGCGAGTGCGCCCGGCTCGACATCGGCCAGGGTTGCGTCGTGCGCAAGGGCACGGTGCTCGCAGTCGAGGCGTTCGAAGGCACCGACGAAATGCTCCGCCGCGCCGGAGGTTTCAAGACGGACGAAGCGTTGTTCGTGAAGACGGTGAAGACGCGGCAGGACTGGCGATTCGATGTGCCCTGCTTCGGCCTCCGCACGCTCGAAACAATGCGCGAAGCCCATCTCGGCGCCGCCGCCCTCGAGGCCGGCAAGGTCATTCTACTCGAGAAGCCCGCCGTGCTCGCGCAAGCGAAGTCGTGGGGCATCAGTTTGCTCGGCTTCGAATAAGGGCGGAGCCGGCACCGTCCGGTCATAGCTTGCGGTATCCGTCTTGTAGGGGCGCTCCTTCACCTCGGCCGGTCCCCGCTTGCACGCACGGGCGGATGGCTCCACTATGCGTTTGTCATGAAATCCGATGTCGTTCCCGTTTCCATCAAGGGCGTGATGCCCACTGCCAACGGGTGCGCCGTTTTCCTGGGCAACGATGACAAGACCTTCGTCATCTACGTCGATCATTCGGTCGGCAACGCGATCCAGATGACGCTCAGTGGTGTGAAGAAGGATCGTCCGCTGACCCACGATCTCATCGGCAGCCTGCTGCTCGGTCTCGGCGCGCAACTCGATCACGTGGTGGTCAACGACGCGCGGGAAGGCACGTTCTTCGCCCGCATCCTCCTGCGGATGGAAAACGAGCTCGGGAAAAAAATCGTCGAGCTCGATGCGCGGCCCAGCGACTCGATCGTCCTCGCGCTCCAGCAAAAGCGGCCGATCTATGTCGCGCGCCAGGTGTTCGATTCCGTCGAGGACATGACGGAGATTCTGGAAAAAGTGCTCCGCCAGCAGTCCGAAGAAACGGACGACGACGAGGAAGAGAAGACCTGAGCGGCCGCATGTCCTCTGCTGCGAGTCGTTCTCCCCTGCCCGCCGGCCTGCAATCCGGCGGACCGCTCACCGCGCTGGCGCCGATGCAGGACGTCACCGACCTGGCGTTCATGGGCGTCATCGCGCACTACGGCGCGCCGGACTTTTTCTTCACGGAGTTCTTTCGCGTTCATGCGCAGTCCCGTCCCGAGAAGCACATCCTGCGCTCGATCGACGAGAACATCACCGGCCGCCCGGTGTTCGCGCAGTTGATCGGCGAGGATCTCGGTCACCTCGCCCGCACCGCGGAGGAGTTGCTGAAGCACAATGTCGCGGGCATCGACCTGAACCTCGGTTGTCCCGCCCCGAAGGTGTACAAGAAGAACGTCGGTGGCGGCCTGCTCCGCGAGCCGAAGAAGGTCGGCGAAATCCTCGCGCTGCTCCGCGCCGCGGTGCCCGGCCTGTTCACGGTGAAGATGCGGATCGGTTTCGACGGCACGGAGCATTTTGATCGGTTGCTCGACCTGATGAACGAGCACCGCGTCGATCTGCTGAGCGTGCACGGTCGCACGGTGAAGGAAATGTACCGGAGCGACGTGCACTACGACTTCATCGGCCACGCCGTGCGCCGCGTCCAGTGTCCGGTCCTGGCCAATGGCAACGTCACGTCCGCCGCGCGCGCTGGCGCCATCCTGGCCGAAACGCGCGCCGCCGGCGTGATGATCGGTCGTCATGCCATTCGCAATCCGTGGATCTTTCGGCAATGCCGCGAAGGCGCCGCCGGATTGCCGATCACGCGGATTTCACTGTCGCACGTGCGCGAGTACATCGAGCGTCTCTATCGCGCCACGCAGTTTCCCGGCCTGCTGGAACGGTATCACGTGAACAAGATGAAGAAGTATTTGAACTTCGTCGGGCAGAGCGTGGATCCCACGGGTGCATTCCTCCACGACATGCGCCGGACCGAGACCGAGGCTGAACTGTTCGCGGTGTGTGACCGTCACCTGATGGCCGAACCCGATCGTGAATTTGTCCCCGAGCCTTACGCGGGCGTCATCGCGCGGCCCAACTGCGAGACGCCCGACGCTGCGACCGACGGCTGTTCGCTCGAAACGATCACGGCGTAAGCGCCGCGGGACCGAAGCCGAAAGAATTCATTGGCCCGCGAATCACGCGAACGGTCGCGAATTTCAGCGGTGAGATAGCATCCGCGTCCATTCGCGTGATTCGCGGGAGGCTTCCGCCTGGCTCCGGCTTATACCAATCGCTCCTTGCTTTTGGACTTCTGGATCGATCGTGGCTACGAGCGCCAGCGAGTGGCCGAACGGCCACTCGCTGGCGCTCGTAGCCACGGCTAAAGTCCAAAGGCAAAGGGCGATTGGTATTAACCGGATCCCCGACCGTTACTCGAGGCCGAGCGCCTTGCGGCCGGTCTCGGAGATCATCTGTGGGGTCCACTGCGGATCCCAGACGATGTGCACCTTGGCACGCTCGACGGTCGGGAGCGCGGCGATTTTCTGGCGGGCGTCCTCGGCAATCACCGGCCCCATGCCGCAGCCCGGCGCGGTGAGCGTCATCTTGACGTCGATCGACTTGCCGCCCGAGGGCGTCGCCTCGACCGACAAATCATAGATCAATCCCAAGTCCACGATGTTGACGGGAATTTCGGGATCAAAGCAGGTCTTGAGCGAATCCCATACCGCTTGCTCGCTGAACTCACCCACCACCGGCGCGCCGGTCTTGTCGTCGGGTGGCACGTAGCCGCCAATCACGCCGACGTTTTCCCGCGCAATGCGAAAGAGCCCGCGATCGGTGCGGACGGTGACGTTGCCGCCGAGCGTCTGCACGATGAAGACTTCCGTGTCGCGCGGCAGCGTGACGACATCGCCCGCAGGGATGACGGTGGCGGAGACGTCCTGAATCAAGTGGTGCACGTTCGACATGGAGGAGGATTTGAACGATGAAGGGTGAAAGTTGAAAGAGCGAACCTCGCGTGGCGTTGAGTGCGGGAGGGAATGAGCCCGGCATGATCGAACTCTTCCTGGAAGCCGACGTGAGGGTTCGGCTGCTTTCAACCTTCACCCTTCACCTTCCAACTTCACTCATTCTGCGTCGCCCGTTCGGCCGAGCCTAACGCAGATTCAGCGACAGCGGCATCCGGGCGTAGATGCCGTTCGGATCATTGAAGGAATTCAACATTTTCAATTCGGCCTCGATGCGGGCCGCGATTTTGGCCGAAAGACTGCTGGAGTGAGCGTGCTTCGGCGTCACGCCTTCGAGCAAATCCTGAATCGCTTCAATCAATTCCTTCTGCCGCGGGTATTCGACCAACCGGTAATTGCCGGTGACTCCCGCCTTCTCGGCGGCGAACGCAATCGCGGCGTCGAGCCCACCCAGTTCGTCGACGAGCCCGATCTCTTTCGCCTCGCGGCCAGACCAGACGCGGCCCTGCGCGATTTCCTCGACGCGCGCGGGCGCGATCTGACGCGCCTCGGCGACCTTGCCGACAAACTCTCCGTAGATCCAGTCGACCATGCGTTGGAGCACGGCGAGTTCCTCCGGCGTCTTGGGCCGGGAAATGGTGAGCGCGTCGGCAAACTTGCCGGTCTTCACGCTGTCGAACGTCAGCCCGAAATTATTCGCGAGCTGCTTCACGTCGAATTGGATTCCGAATACGCCGATCGATCCGGTGATCGTCGTCGGCTCGGCGAAAATGCGATCGCCGTAGGCGGCAATCCAATACCCGCCCGACGCCGCGTACGATCCCATCGAGACGACGATGGGCTTCACTTTCTTGATCAGCCGGATCTCGCGCTGGATCACTTCCGACGCCGAGGCGCTGCCGCCCGGGCTGTTCACCCGCAGCACAATCGCCTTCACGTTTTCGTCCTGCCGCAGCTTGCGCAGATTGCGCGAGAAACGCGTGCCGCCGATGTCGTCCGGCGAACCCTCGCCGTCCACGATCTCGCCCTCGGCATACACGATCGCGATCCGGCCGCTCTTGCCCACGGGCTTGGTGTTGTCGTGACCCTTCTTCGGCACGTCGGCCACATCGCGGGCGATCTTGGCGTAATCGATCAGCGTCACCTGCTTGAACGGCTCCTTCGAGCCGGAGCGGCCCGTCTTGGCCTTCAACGCATCGTAAACTTCATCGCGATAGGCCACGCGATCGACCCAGCCGTTTTCCTTGGCCAAGTCGGCCCGCACCATGCCCTCGGCATCGACGGTCGCCTGGATTTTTTCCGGCGTGAGATTGCGGCTGGGCCCGATGTCCGCGAGCAGGTCGGACCAGATGTCGCCCAGGAGCTTCTTCACTTCCTCGCGGTTCTCCGGGCTCATGTCCCGGCGCGTGAACGGCTCGACGGCCGCCTTGTATTTGCCGACGCGGGTCACCTGCACGTTGATGCCGTATTTTTCAAACGCGCCGGCAAAGAACATCGGCTCGCTCGCGAGGCCGGGCATCAGGATGACGCCGTAGGGATCGATCGCGAGTTCACTCGCTGCGGACGCCAGATAGTAACTCTTGGTCGTCGCGTAAGTCAGGTAGGCGGTCACGGGTTTGCCCGAGGCCTTGAAGTCCTCGATCGCGCCGCGCACCTCTTTCAGCGCGGCATAACCGGACCCGAACGCGGCGGGCGTGAGTTCACCGGTGATGAACACGCCGGCGATGCGGTCATCGTTGGCGGCCGCGCGCAGCGCCCGTGTGACCGTGCGCAGCTGCACCGTGTCCTTCTGGCCCCCGAAAAAGCTCATGTCCACCGGCGGCGGCGCATCCGAGATGTTGGTCGAGAGATCGAACACCAGATACGATCCGCGATCGAACGACGGCGTGCCCTTCTGACTTCCGCCCAATGCCGCCATCGCGGCCAGGAACCCGATGCAGAGCAGGGCGCAACCAACCGAGAAAATCATCAGCGCCACCAGCGCACCGAGCATCGAGGTGAAAAAATTCTTCATGCGTCGCGCGGACGCTACCCGCTTTCGCTGGTTCCTCCAGTAGAAAGGGCGAGTTTAACGCACGGAGACAATTAGTCCTCAGGTAAATCGGCTGCGGGCACGATAAGTTAAGCCAATCCCGCTCGCCTATGCCGACGAACACGTTGCAACCACCACCCAACCCAACACAGTCATCCCCCATGAGCGAGAAGAAGGAACTGCTGACGACGAACCGAAAGGCGCTCACGATCAACCTCGACGAGCGGAAGTACGGGACGTTTGCCGAAATCGGCGCGGGCCAGGAAGTGGCGCGCGTGTTTTTCCAGGCCGGCGGAGCGTCCGGGACCGTGGCGAAAACGATCTCCGCGTACGACATGACGTTCAGCGACGCCATCTACGGCAAGGCGCCGCGGTACGTGTCGCGCGAGCGCATCGGGCTGATGCTCGACCACGAGTACAATCTGCTGATCGAGCGGCTCGGTGCCCAGCGCGGCGAGCGCACCTCGTTCTTCGTCTTCGCCGACACCGTCGCCACGAAGGGTTTCAAGAGCAACAACGACGCCCACGGCTGGCTCGGCATCCGGTTCCAGACCGAGCCGGGCAGCGCGCCGAGCGACATCCTGCTGCACGTGCGCATGTGGGACAAGGACGCGGTCCTGCAACAGGAGGCGTTGGGCATCGCCGGCACCAATCTGATCTACGCGGCGTTCTACTACCGCGATGATCCCAAGCGGCTGATCGAGTCGCTCGTCGACAATCTCGGCATCCAGCGGCTCGAGGTGGACATGTTGAAGTTGAACGGCCCGGCGTTTGCCCAGGTCGACAACCGGCTGATGGCGCTCTACCTCGTCCAGTTCGGCCTGACCAACGCCGTCATGTTCGGACCGCAGGGTGAAGTGCTGCAGCCGTCCGAAGTGCTCTACAAGAAGGCGATCCTGGTTGAGCGCGGCAGCTTCCGGCCCGTGACGCACGTCAACGTCGACATGCTCAACTGCGCCACGTCGCAGCTGGTGCAGGAGCCCGATGCGAAGGGCAAAGACATCGTCGTGCTGATGGAGATCACGATGAACAACCTGCTCGCCGCCGGCGAACTCGACGCGCAGGACTTCCTGCAACGCGTCGATCTGCTCGGAGAGCTGGGCTTCACGACGATGATCTCGAATTACTCCGAGTATTACCGGCTGACGTCCTACTTCCGCCGCTACACGAAGGAGATGATCGGCGTGGTGATGGGCATCAACAACCTCCTCGAGATCTTCAACGAGAAGTACTACGAGCACCTCGAGGGCGGCATTCTCGAGTCGTTCGGACGGATGTTCCGCAACGCCGTCAAACTCTACATCTATCCGATGCGGCAGGAGGCGTACGATCGGTACCTATCGACCGGCGCGGTGGCGACGCCCGGATCGCACGTCGGCCACGCGTTTGCCGCCAACGTGCTGATCACCGCGAAGAATGTCCACGTAGCCGATCACCTGCGCAACCTGTACGACTACCTGCTCGAGAATCACTACATCGACTGCATCGTGGGCTTCGACCGCGATGTGTTGGGTATCTTCTCGCGCGACGTCCTCGGCCGCATCCGCGACAAGGATCCCAGTTGGGAACAGATGGTGCCGTCCACCGTGGCCACCGCGATCAAGAAGCGGCGCCTGTTCGGTTACAGCGAGCCCACACCGGCGCTGCCGACCGTCCCGTAAGGCAAAATCAACTCCGGGCAGTTTGCCCACGGAACACACGGAATACACGGAACTCTGACTTTTCCGTGTATTCCGTGTATTCCGTGGGCGACCCAGCTCCGGCGGCTTCGATCGCCAGCTCGGAATCGACGATCTGATACCAATCGCTCTTTGCCTTTGGACTTTAGCCGTGGCTACGAGCGATCCAGAAGTCCAAAAGCAAGCAGCGATTGGTATGATTGCTCATTTTTCCGTGGATTCATGGCAATCGACCGGCAAGGTTGCCCGCTCGCATATGCGTTTCCACAAATACCACGCTCTCGGCAACGATTACATTGTGCTCAACCCGGCGGACTTTCCCTCGTGGAAACCGGCGCCGACGGTCGAACAGATCCGCGTGGTCTGTCACCGGAATTTCGGTGTCGGCTCCGACGGCATCCTTTGGGGTCCGCTCCCGTCGAAGCAGAGCGAGTTCGGGCTGCGCATCTTCAACCCCGACGGCTCGGAAGCAGAGAAATCCGGCAACGGCTTGCGCATCTTCTCCCGTTTTCTCTGGGACCAGGGTCTCGTGAAGAACCCGCAGTTCACCATCGAGACGCCCGGCGGCCACGTCCAATCCGTGATCAAGGAGCAGGGCCGGCTCATCACGGTGGCGATGGGCAGCGTGAGCTTCGACAGTGCGAAGATTCCGGTGAACCTCACCGGCGCGCCGCGCGAAGTCCTCAACGAGAAAATCACCATTCTCGATCGCGAGTTCACCTACTGCGCGGCGACCATCGGCAATCCGCATTGCGTGATTCCACTGCCGGAAATCTCGCCCGAGCTCGCGCACAAATACGGCCCGCACCTGGAGACGCATGCGGCGTTTCCGCGCAAGACGAACGTCCAATTCCTGAAAGTCCGCGATCGAAAGAATATCCAGATCGAGATCTGGGAACGCGGCGCCGGCTACACCCTCGCCTCCGGCAGCAGCTCCAGCGCGTCTGCGGCGGTGGCGCACCGGCTGGGTTTGATCGACCGGGACGTCACCGTGCACATGCCCGGTGGCCAGATCGGCATCGAGATCGGCGACGGCTTTTCGATCATGATGACCGGCACCGTCAACAAGGTGGCCGAAGGCACGATGCACCCGGAGCTGTTCGCAGTGAAGGTGTGAGCGGGCCCTGAAACCGTGTGGGCGATGGTCGGGCGGCTTGTCCCCAAGCCGCCGCGCTCCCCATGATGAACTCCGGAAAGCGGCGCGTGGGGGACAACGCGCCCTATCGTTTTGCCTCATTTTCAGGCGGTCGGACGGTCCGTAGAGGTCAGCCCGGCGCAGCACGCAAGTCCCGATCAAGGCCCTGGTTTTCGGTATCCGGAGCGTTTGCCCGCCAGCGGTGAAACCGGCAGGAGCAACGGGCGGCCGACAGAGATGTCCGCCGCTGCCCCATGCCCCTCCCCGTCACCCGCCGCGAACAGGCGATCCTCGCGTTTCTGGCCCTCTTGATTGTCCTGGGTTTGATTGGTCAGGTTGTCCTGTAATACCAATCGCTCTTTGCCTTTGGACTTTAGCTGTGGCTACGAGCGCCAGCGAGTGGCCGAACGGCCACTCGCTGGCGCTCGTAGCCACGATCGATCCAGAAGTCCAAAAGCAAGGAGCGATAGGTATAAAACGAGGCCGGCCGAAAAGCCTCGCCAAGATTCAACCCGGCTGCATCCCCTTTTGCCCGGCGAACGTATGAAAGGGAAATGTCCATCTCACTCTCCTGTTTCCCTGCCCGGCATTTCTATGCCGTCGCGGACTGGGAGAGCGGCGCGCACCAGCGGCCGCCCGGGCGCATGACATCGCCCGAAACGCCAGAATCTCCGCAACCGGACGAGCGTCAGCGCGTTGACGCTCACCTCCTGCAGCGCGTGGCGCAGGGCGACAAGCAGGCGTTCTCGGAATTGTACGATCGATTCTCCGGTCCGCTCTACGGTTCGGCGGTGCGGATCCTGCGCGATCCCACCGAAGCGCAGGACGTCGTCCACGACGCATTTGTGACGCTGTGGGAAAAGGCCGCGACCTTTGAAACGACCCGCGGCAGTGCATTTTCCTGGGCGGTGACCCTGGTGCGCAACCGCGCGATTGATCGAGTCCGGATGCGGCGGCGGCGCGCGGAATTGTTGGCGGAATCCGCGCCCGACGACCTCGGCTACGATGAAGGCGGCGGAGTGTCCCTCGGCAACGATTCGGCCGCGCTCGGCGACGACGCCCGGGCGGTACGGGCCGCGGTGGAGACGCTGCCGCTCGAACAGAAGCGGGCGCTGGAACTGGCCTTTTTCGGTGGACTGACGCAGGAGGAAATTGCCCGGAAACTATCGGAGCCGCTCGGGACCGTGAAGGCCCGCATCCGCCGCGGACTGATCAAACTGCGCGACTCGCTCGCGCAACGGTTATGATCGACGAACGTCACGAGGAACTCGCTTCGCTCTACGCCTTCGATCTGCTCGAGGGCGCTGAACGCACACAGTTTGAGGCCGAGCTGGCGCGCGATCCCCAGTTGCGTGCGATCGTCCGCGAGTTGCGCGGCGCCGCCGCCTCGCTCGCGCACACCGCGCCGGCTACGCCTCCGCCAGGCGCGCTGAAACAGCGCGTGCTCGCTTCGATTGCGGCCACGTCAACGGGCGCCGGCACGACCGCGCCGGACAACATCATCCGGCCGGTGGAGTTTCGCCGCCGGAGTACGTTCCTGCCCTGGGCCATTGCGGCGTGTCTCGCGTTGAGCGCGGTGTGGCTGGGGCAGCGATATGTCACCGTGCGCAACGAAGTCGCGACGCTGGAAAGCCAGAAGTCACTCGTGGAAATTTCCGCGCAGATGACGCAACAGCAGCTCGAGGCCGAGCGCATCGTCACGCGCCGGCGGCTCGAGGAAAACGGCAAGGAGATCGCCAGCGTCACCGCGCAACTGGCCCAGGCCACCACGCAGTTGAACGAGGCCCGGACCCAGACTTCGGACAATGTCCGTCTGCTCGCCGAGGCCCGGAATCAACTCGCCGACCGCGAGCGGCTGCTCGCCGACGCCCGCACCCGCCTCGGCGAACGCGATCAGCAGCTCGCCAGCCTCACCCAGCGCGTCGACGCCCTAGCCGGCGCGTCCGCCGACATCGGCCGGCAGCTCGGCGAAGCGAAACAGCAGGTGGCCAAACTTTCGGACGAGTTGAAGCAGCAGGGGAATCTCGCCGATCTCAAGATCACGGCGCTCGCCTCGCTGTTGAAAAATTCTCCGCAGGCCCAGGCGATCGCCGTCTGGGATCCGCGCAAGCAGGAAGGCATCCTGAATGTGAAGGATTTGCCCGCGCTTGCCGCCAACGAGGACTACCAGCTCTGGGTGGTTGATCCGCAGTATCCGATTCCGGTCGACGGCGGCGTCTTCCGCGTGGAAACCGCGTCGACCGGCACGGTCAGCTACAAGTTCAAGGCCAACCTGCCCGTCGCCGCGATCAACGCGTTTGCCGTTACGCGCGAGCGCAAGGGTGGCGTGCCGAAGGCCGAGGGTCCGTTCGTGCTGCTCGGCAAGTAGGCGCGAGGCTGCGCTTCGCGCATCTCAGATCTCAAATTTGAGATCTGAAATCTGCGGGCCGCAGGCCCGGCGCCACCGCACTTGAAACTTGTCACTTGTTGCTTCGCCGCGAAACCTCCCGGGCGATGATCATCAAACCCAAGGTTCGCGGCTTCGTTTGCGTCACCGCCCACCCCGAAGGCTGTGCCGCTCACGTCCAGGAGTGGATTGATTACGTAAAGGCCAAGGGCCCGATCGCACGCGGCCCCAAGAAGGTCCTCGTGATCGGATCGTCCACGGGCTACGGCCTGGCGTCCCGCATCGGCGCGGCCTTCGGCTCCGGCGCCGGCACCTTGGGTGTGTTTTTCGAGCGTCCCTCCGAAGAGGGCCGCCCCGCTACGCCGGGCTGGTACAACACCCTCGCGTTCACCCAGGCCGCTCGCGCCGCCGGGCTGTATGCGAAGAACATCAACGGCGACGCCTTCTCCGCTGACATCAAGAAGCAGGCACTCGACCTGATCCGCGCCGACTTGGGCCAGGTGGATCTCGTGGTGTACTCGCTCGCCTCGCCCCGCCGGACCCACCCGACGACCGGCGTCGTGCACAAATCAGTCCTCAAGCCGGTGGGCACGTCGTACACGAACAAGACAGTCGACACCGACAAGGGCATCGTCAGCACCGTCACGATCGAGCCGGCCAACGAGCAGGAAATCGCCGACACGACCGCCGTCATGGGCGGCGAAGACTGGGAGCTGTGGATGAACGCACTCTCCGAGGCCAAGCTGCTTGCCCCCGGCGCGCAATCGGTCGCCTACTCCTACATCGGGCCTGAAGTCACCTGGGCGATCTACAAGAACGGCACCATCGGCCTCGCCAAGAACGATCTCGAGCGCGCCGGGAAGAACATCGATTCGCTGCTCAAGCTCAACGGCGGCGGCCGGGCGTTCATCTCTGTCAACAAGGCGCTCGTGACCCAGGCCAGTTCGGCCATCCCGGTGGTCCCGTTGTACATTTCGATCCTCTACAAGATCATGAAGGCGCGCGGCACCCACGAGGGCTGCATGGAGCAAATCCAGCGCCTGTTCGCCACGCAGATGTACGGCGGCCAGACGCCGAAGTTCGACGAATCCGGCCGCGTGCGCATCGACGACTGGGAGATGCGGCCGGAGATCCAGCAGGCCGTGCGCGAAATCTGGCCGCGGGTCACCACCGAGAATCTCGCGAGCGAGACCGACATCGCCGGCTACCGGACCGAGTTTCTGAAGCTTTTCGGCTTCGGCTTGGCCGGAGTAAACTACGAGGCCGAGACCGAACCGCACCGGCCGATGCTGTAACGCGTACGACGGCGGCCAGGTGACCGCTGCGGGGGGGCCGGCGCACGCTTCGGTCCCGCGCCCCGCGGCGCGGTGCCCGTCGGAACGTCATCGCGCCGCCGCCCCGCCGAGCCTCACGCCACTGCACCATGCGCGCCGTCATTCAACGCGTTTCCCAAGCCCGCGTCACCGTCGGCGGCGAGATCACGGGCGAAATCGGTCCCGGTCTGCTCGTGCTGCTCGGCGTGGGCCAGACCGACACCGACGCCGACGCGCAATGGCTGGCCGCGAAAGTGTGCGCACTGCGCATCTTCGAAGACGCCGACGGCAAGATGAACCGCTCCGTCGTCGACCTCGCCGGCGGCGTGCTGGTCGTGAGCCAGTTCACCCTGTTCGCCAGCACGCGCAAGGGCACGCGGCCCTCGTTCAACGACGCCGCCAAACCCGAGCTCGCGATCCCGCTCTACCAGGCCTTCAACCGCCACGCGTCCACCGCCCTCGGCCGGCCCGTCGCCACCGGACGCTTCGCCGCCATGATGGACGTCGCCCTCGTGAACGACGGCCCGGTCACGATCGTGATCGATTCGAAAACACGCGAGTAGCCCCGGGCGGCTACAATCTCAAATCTCAGATTTCAGATCTGAGATCACAACGCAGAGCGCTGTGATCTCGACCCGCCGTTCGCACCGTGATTCTTCACGTGCTCGCATGAGCCTTCGCGTCGTTTCCTTTCTCGCCCTGTCGCTCGTCGCCGGTGCGGCCGCGGCGCCCGCAGCCTCCGACCCGCAGTTCACCTACTTCCGGGATCTCGCCGAGACGCGCAACTACACGCTCGGCCGACCCGTGTCACCGAAGCTCACGCCGGACGGGCGCCACGCGCTTTTCCTCCGCGCGCAGCCGCGCGATCCGACGTTGCGGCTCTTCGAGGTCGAACTGTCCACCGGCCGCGAACGCGAACTGCTCACGCCGGAGCAACTGCTCGCCGGCGGCTCCGAGACGCTCTCCGCCGAGGAGAAAGCCCGACGCGAACGCCAGCGCCAAAGCCTGAAGGGATTTACCGCGTTTCAACTGTCGACCGACGGCACCCGCCTGCTCGTGACGCTCTCCGGCCGGCTCTACCTCGTGGAACGTTCGACTGCGGCCGTTACCGCGCTGCCTGGCACCGGTTGGGTTGATCCCCGCTTCTCGCCCGACGGCCGCTTCGTCGCCGCCGCCGGCGCCGATCGCGAACTGCACGTCATCGATCTCGCGAGCCGGCCGCTCGCCGCGCGGCCCGTCACGACCGGTGCCACCGCCACGCTCTCCCATGGCACCGCGGAGTTCGTCGCACAGGAGGAAATGAGCCGGCGCGAAGGCTACTGGTGGTCGCCCGACGCCAGCACGCTGCTCGTGCAGGAGACCGACGAGTCAGCGGTGGAAACGCGCTACGTCGCCGATCCGCTCCAGCCCGAAGTGCCACCGACGAAGTTCTTTTACCCGCGCGCCGGCACGCCGAACGCCGTCGTCCGCCTGCACCTCGTGCCCCGCACCGGCGGCGCACCGCGTGCGGTCGCGTGGGATCACGCGGCGTTTCCCTATCTCGCGGGCGTACTGTGGCCCGCTCGCGCGCCGCTGACGATTCTCGTGCAGAACCGCGAGCAAACCGATCAACGGCTGCTGGCCGTGAATCCCACCGACGGCTCCACGCACGAACTCGTGCGCGAGACCGACGCCGCGTGGCTCAACCTCGACGACAACTTCGCCGGCTCGTCCGGGCTGCGGCGGCCGCCGTTTTGGTTCAAGGATGGCTCGCATTTCCTATGGACGACCGAGCGCCGCGGCGCGTGGCAGGTGGAACTGCGCGACGCCTCCGGCCGTTTCGTGCGCGAGCTCACTTCGACTGCCTGGACCTATCGCGGCCTGATCGGCCTCGATGAAACGGGCCAGAGCTTTTACGTCCGGGGCGGCGACGACGCCCGCGAGGTGCACGTGTGGAAATTCCCGCTCGCCGGTGGTCCGGGCGAGCGCCTCACCCGCGAACGCGGCCTGCACGCGGCCACGTTTTTCCCGGAATCGCGGCTTCTGCTACGTACCATTGACGCGTTTGACGGGGCCTATCGCAGCGAGATCGTCGCGGCCGACGACGCCCGCGTGGTCGCCACCTTGCGTTCGCTCGCCGAGTCACCCGCGCGCTGGCCCGGCACGGAGCTCACGCGCACGAGCGGCCCGCGGGCCTTCGACGCCGCGATCACGCGCCCGCGCGACGCCACGCCGGGCCGCACGTATCCGGTCCTGCTCTCGGTCTACGCCGGTCCGACCAGCAAACGGGTCACGGCCGACATTCGCGGCTTCCTGCCCGACCAGTGGATGGCCGACCAGGGCTACATCGTCGTGCGCCTCGACGGTCGCGGCACGCCGGGTCGCGGCCGCGAGTGGGAACGCGTCGTCAAGGGCAACCTCATCGACGTCGCGCTCGAGGATCAGATCGCGGGCCTGCAGGCACTCGCACGCGAACGGCCCGAACTGGATCTCACGCGCGTCGGCGTGACGGGCTGGTCGTTTGGCGGCTACTTCGCGGCAATGGCCGCGATTCGCCGGCCCGATATCTTTCGCTGCGCCGTCGTCGGCGCACCGGTGGTGACGTGGGAAAACTACGACACGCACTACACCGAGCGCTATCTCGGACTGCCCCAGAACGCACCCGAGGCGTACCGCGTCAGCAACGTCACGACCTACGCGGCCCAAGCCACGCGGCCGTTGCTGCTCATCCACGGGCTGACCGACGACAATGTCTACTTCCAGCACACGTTGCAGCTGGCCGACGCTCTCTTTCGCGCCGGGAAAACCTACGAGCTGATGCCGATGCTCGGCACGCACATGGTGTCCGATCCCAACATCCGGCTGCGGCAGCAGCTGCGGATCATGGAGTTCTTCCGCCGCGAGTTGCGGCCGGACGGACCGACGCCACGCTGACCTCGGCCGGTCGGGCGCGCGCCGCTGGTGTTATACCAATCGCTCTTTGCCTTTGGACTTTAGCCGTGGCTACAAGCGCCAGCGAGTGGCCGAACGACCGCTCGCTGGCGCTCGTAGCCACGATCGATCCAGAAATCCAAAAGCAAGGAGCGATTGGTATTACCCCAAACCGCGCCCACGGCTTTGACTTGCGGCGACGGTGCGCGCACCGTTGTCAACGTCCTGAGCGCCGACACTCGGCCGGCACGGAGGAATTTTACTGCAACGCTAGCGGGTTTGAGGAGTTCGCTTGTCATCATGGTCAGTCGTGAACCCACGTTTTTCTCCGCCCTTCCCTCGCGTCACCACTGCGGTGACCCCGGCTGCGCCCACGGCGATGAGTGACGTCCCGCCACCCGGACGCGATTTTGCGTCGATCTACCAGGCGACTATTTCGCCCCTGCGCCGCTACCTGGCGCGGCTCCTCGGCAATACCCCCGAGGCGCAGGATGTCGCGCACGACGCCTACCTTCGCGTTTATCCGAACGGATCCCAGTCCAACGCGGATCAACCGGAGGCCGTGCTCTACACGACCGCGCGCCGGCTCGCCATCAACCGGCTGAAACGCCGGAGCATCGCCCCGTTTGACGCCAATCCGTCGGCCCTCGAGACATCGGCGTCGGCCGCTCCGGGCGTCGCTCAGCAAGTAATGGCCCGGCAGGAGTTGAACCTGCTGCAGACAGCGATCGCGGAGCTGCCGGATGGCTGCCGGGCCGTGCTGCTGTTGCGCAAAGTGGAACTCCTTTCGCATCGCGAGATCGCCGCCCGTCTCGGCATCGCGGTCAGCACCGTGGAAAAACAACACGCCCGGGCTCTGCGCCTGCTCCGGGCCGCGTTGCCCGCGGACCTCTCCGGGCGCGAAAACCCACCCGCCCCCGCGGCGCAACGAAAGGCCGGCTCATGAAGTCGCAGACCGCTTTCAACGATCCCGTTGCCGACGAACAGGCCGCCCTGTGGGCCGCCCGCATCGACGGTGACACCTTGGATCGCGCCCAACGCGCCGAACTCGACGCGTGGCTCGCGCAGAAGCCTGCGCACCGCGTGCTGCTCTCGCAGTACTGCCAGTTTTCCGCCGACCTCGAGGCGCAGGTGCCCGCCCTCGTCGCCGCCGGCGGCATCGCGGCTCCCGCCGATGCGACGCGCGCGCAGGCCTCGCGCCGACGCTGGACGGCGCCCCGCGTGGCCGCGGTCGCCCTGGCCGCCGCAGCGGCCATTGCGGTGACATTCTTCACGCTGCGTCCCGCCGAACCCGTGCAGACCTTTGCGACGGCGCCCGTGCAGCGCAGCACGCACACGCTCGCCGACGGCACGCGTATCGAGCTCAATGCGCAGACGAGCCTGCGGTTCGAAAACACGAAGACCGAGCGCCGCGTCCGGCTCGCCGGCGGTGAGGCGCTCTTCACCGTGGCGAAGGATCCCGCGCGCCCGTTCATCGTCGAAACGCCGGGCGGCTCCGTCCGTGTGACCGGCACGACCTTCAATGTCCGCACGGCCTCGGCGCAGGCCGCCTTCGAAGTCACCGTGCTCGAAGGTTCGGTGCAGGTCCGACCGGGCGGAGTCGGAGGCGCCGCGGCCGCCGGTCCCATCGCGCTCGGTGCCGGCGATGCCTTCGCCGTCCGGGCGGGCACGTTCGAGCGGCGCGCGCTGTCGCCCGCGGACATCGATGACGCCCTGGCGTGGCGGCAGGGGCAGATTGTGTTTCGCGACGTCCCGCTGCGCGACGCCGCGGCGCGTTTCGCGCACTATCATGGTCGGGCAATCCACGTCGCCGCCAGCGTCGCCGAACAGCCCATCGGCGGACGCTACAGCATCGATGATCTGAGCGGCTTCCTCGGCGGCCTCGAGGTGGTGCTGGAAGTGAAGGCGACGTACGATCTCAGCGGCGCGGTCACGATCGGCGCGCGGCCCGGCCAGTAACTCCAACCCGGCGCGCCGTGCGGTTTCGTCTCCTGCCCCTCGGTCGTGCCGCCCGCTCCCTGTTCCGGCTGGCCCTCGGCCTCGCCGCACTGCCCGGCCTCGCGGGCGCCAGCAGCCCAGAAACACCGCCGGGCACCGCAACGGCGGGCGCGCGCGCCCGTGACTTCGATCTGCCGGCGCAAGCTGCCGCGAACGCGTTGCTGGCGTTCGCCAAGCTGACGAAGATCGAAGTTTTGTTTTCATCCGACGCCCTGCGTCACGCCCGCTCGTCCGCGGTGGTGGGTCGCTTCGAACCGGAGGAGGCGTTGCGCCGCCTGCTGATCGGCACGGGCTTTGCCGCCACGCGCAACGGCGGCGAGAAGTATGTCGTCACGCGCGAAACGCAGCCGACCGGCTCGATCCGCGGCCAGCTGCACTGGCCGGATGGCACACCCGCGTATGGTGTCGCCGTTACGCTGCCGCGCACGCGCCACCGCGCGTTCACCGACTCCAGCGGCGCGTTTCATCTTTCCGCCGTGCCCGCCGGCAGCTACCGGCTCGCGGCGGTCGCCGAGGGCTGCGAGCCGCTGCAGTTTCCCGAGGTCCGCGTGACGGCCGGAACGACCGCACACCTCGCGGCGCAAACCCTGGAATCCAGCGGCACGCCCGCGCAACTCGCGGCGTTTGTCGTGAAAGCCGAGGCGGCCCGCACGAATCCGCTCGATCACAGCGACACCACGTTCGCCCCGCGCACCGCCGCCGGGAATCTCGATCTGGCGCGCACCGAGAGCGACGCCCTGCCCTTCACGATCTACAATCGCGAACAGATCGCGCGCAGCGGCGTCGTGAATCTCAACGAATTTCTCCAGCGCGAACTGCTCGACAGCGACGCCACAAAGCGTCCGCCGGAGCAGGACGGCGGCCTGCCCACGTTCGCCGCCGGCAGCACCAACCTGAACCTGCGCGGCTACGGATCCGATCAGACGATCGTACTCGTCAACGGCCGGCGCCTGCCCGAGGTGCTGACAAATGGCGGTGACGCCACCGCCGCGCCGGACGTGAACTTCATTCCGCTCAGCCTCGTGCAACAGGTCGAGGTGCTGCCCATTTCCGCCTCCTCGCTCTACAGCGGCAACGCCGTCGGTGGCGTCATCAACATCGTGCTCCGTCCCGGCGTCGATGCTGAGGCCACCGAGGTCGCGCTCACCTACACGAACGCCCTCGCCACCTACGACGCACCGCAGACCTCGGCGTCGCTCCTGCACAGCCGCGCGCTCCTCAACGGCAAATTGCGCGTGCGGTTCAACGCGAGCGTGACGCGCATCACGCCGCCGACCGAGACCGAGCTGGGGTTTCATCAGGGCCGGATCCTCGAGACGCCGGCGCTGCACGCCTCGATTTTTCGCGCCACGCCGAATGTGCGCAACGCCACGATCATTCCCGTATACGCTCCGGGCACCGACCTCGTGCGCGGCCTCGCGCTCGCGCCGCTGTTCGGCGCGAATTCGTCGCCGGTGACGTCGGTCTCACCCGGCGCCGACGGCAACGGCGGGCGCGCGGCGTTTGCCGGCCGCGAGGGCCTGCGCAATTTCACGTTCTTCAACTCGCCGGGCGGCCTCGCCTCCTCGCTGGACAGCATCGACTTTCCGTACGGTCGCGAGCAGCGCCGGACCGCGTACTTCGGATCGATCGCGTACGACGTGTTTCCCTGGCTGCAGCTCGGCTTCGACGGCACGTTCACCCGCACGGACGTTCATCGCGGCCTCGATGTGTTCGCCGCCGATCTGCGCCTCAGCCGCGCGTCGCCGTTCAATCCCTTTCAGCAGGACGTGATGGTGGCGCTGAACGAAACGGCGCCGCTCCTCGGCGAAAACTACAGCGAGGCGCGACTCGAGTTCGGATCAGCCGTGCTGGGCGCGATGCTCACTCTGCCGGCCGGGTGGCGCGTGTTGATCGACGGCCAGTACGGTCGCAACGTCGCGCGCTTTCGCGGGCTCGCCGGCGCCGATCTTTCCCGCTGGCAACGATTGATCGACCAGGGCCGCTACAACCCGCTGCGCGACACGCAGGTGTTTGGGCCGCCCCGGGAGTTCTACGATCAGGTGCTGATTTATCGCGGCGGGCCCGGGCGGTTTGTCACGCTCGGTGACTATCACACGCTCGACGCCGCCGGACGCGTCACCCACACCCGCCTGCCGCTGCCCACGGGCCGCGGCCTTTTGAATTTTGGCGGCGACTATCGGCGCAACGAGCTCGGCCGTTACACCGACATCCGGCGTTACGCCGACGGCGAGATCGCCGGCGCGCCGATCCGCTGGGCCGGCCGGACGATCCAACGTTACAGTGCGTTCGGCGAGCTGCAGGCGCCGCTGCTGCCGGCGAGCTGGCTCCCTCCCGGCGTCCGGAATGTGGATACGGACCTCTCCGTGCGCTACATTGCATCCGATCTTTCGAACGAGGCCAACGTCGCGCCCACGGTGGCATTGAAGGTGAATCTAGCCGGCGGCCTCGCGCTGCGCGGCAGCATCACGACGTCGAGCCGGTTTCCCACGCCCCACCTCAGCCGGCTGGCGATCACGCCGTCATTCGACGCCGGCACCGTGGCCGGCCCGAACCTGCAATACGCCTACGACCCGTTGCGCCAGCAAAGCTACGGCGTGCAGGAAAACGAAGTCGTTAACCCCGACCTCAAGCCGGAGGAGGCGTTGACCCAGACAGCCGGAATCTTGTTTCAACGCGGCCGTACGCACCGCTTTCGCGCGTCGCTCGATTACGTCGATACCTACAAGGCCAACGAACTCCTGCTGCTTGATCTGCAAACGGTGCTCAATCTCGAGTCCGCCTTTCCGGACCGCGTGCAGCGCTTGCCCCTCGCGCCGGGCGATGATCGTGGCGTCGGGCGCGTGGTGTCGGTCCTCACCGGCACGACCAATCTCGCGTGGCGGCGATCGCACAACTGGAACGCGTCCGTCGACTACGCGTGGACCGAATGCTTCGACGGCACCCTCGAACTCTACGGCCGCGTGCTGCACTTTTCGCGCTACGATCGGAAGCTCCTGCCCGGTTCGCCCATCGTGAACGAATTGAGCGAGCCGGACGGCGGCACGTCGGGCTTGTTGAAATACCGTGCGAAGTTCGGCACCGGCTGGTCGAACCGCAGCTTCGGCTTCGGGATGGACGGTCACTTTTTTCATTCGCGCGTGCTGCCGCTCGTTGAGCGCAACGCACAGGGCCGCGACCGGATCAAGCCCTACTGGCAGTTCGACTCCTACCTGCAGAGCGAACTGGGACACTGGCTCCCATGGGCGCCGGAAGGACTCCGTGCCCAACTGCGGATCAACAACGTGTTCGGCTTCGCGTTTCCGAAATACGTGAACGACGCGTCCGGCGCGGGCGTGCAGCCCTACGGAGACTGGCGCGGCCGCGTGTATTCGCTGTCGCTCACGACCGCGTTTTGAGCCGGCACCGGATGGCGGGTTCACCGCCGCCAGTTGTCGTTGCGGGAAAACCCAACGCCGTGCTTTCCCCCGATCACCCCGCTCCTGTCGACGATCCCGCGCTGCGCGAAACGCTGAAGCGCTGCTCTCCCGCCACGTACTACGCCGCCTGCAAGTTCCGCCGGAGCGGTGCGGCCGCGGATCTGCGCACGGTCGTGCACGGAGTCGTGGAACGCTTCGTCGAACGTGATCTGCGCCCGAAGCTCGCGGAAGGCGGCGACGCCCTGCGTCTGCGCGAAGACCTCGGCCTCGACTCCCTGACGATGATGGAGGTCGTCATGATCGCCGAGGAAGCGCTGCTGATCTCGGTCTCGAACGAGGAACTCACCCACCTTGCCACCCTCGGCGACGTGCAGCGCTTCGTTGCCACCAAGATCGGCGCGCGTGACGGCGTGGGTCCAGCTCCCCAAAAATCCGCCGAACCCGACCCGTGGGATCGCAGCGTCGTCAGCGCGTCCCTGCAACGGGTCGAATCCGTCGGCGGTACTGCGATTGAACGCGCCCCGAGCCCGTGATTCCCTCCAAACGCAGGGACGGGCACCGTCCATTTGGGGTCTGCTGCACATCCTCGGGCTTCATTTCGGGTAAATTCCCCCAGTCTGCACCCGGGCGCAAAGACGCACTCACGCGCTTTACTCGCTGCGGACCAACGGCAAGAACGCCGATCGGCGAAGTGGCATACTGACTGCGTTAGCAGGGACACCCATGCAGACCCCATACTCTACACCCATCCACCCCGTGTCCCTGTTCAGTCGGGAGCGGCGGCGGCAGCGAATGATCCAGTTTCTAGAGACCTTTGAACGTCGTTCCTGGCGCTGCGCCCAGGAGTTTCCCTTTCTCCTCCCGCTCTCCAAGGACGACCTCCGTGAACCGGCCGTCATCCGAGTGAACGACCGCCGGGGCGAGTAGACGTACGAACCTGATCTTAACGTGGCTGCGAGCGCCAGCGAGTGGTTGATTCCACTCGCTGGCGCTCGTAGCCACTTTTTTTGCGTCCGCGATCCGTGCACCGGCAGGCTCGCGGCCCCGCGAGGAGCGCGTATCAGTTCAATCCTCGGCGCCGCCCACGCTCAACGAGCGCCCGTTGTCCTTCGGTCCCAATTTCAGGATGAACGGTGCAGCCGTCTTCGCCCACTGCTCCGCTTTCGGATAGGACGCCGCACCGTCGGCCCAGCAGGAGCGCAGCATGTCGGTGTCGATGACGCCGGGATTCAACGGGATCGCCGCCATGCCGTCCGGCAGTTCCGCCGCCAGCGCTTTCGTCAGGCCTTCGATCGCCCACTTCGACATGCAGTAGGGCGCGACATCAGGGGCGACGCTGCGCCCCCAGCCTGAACTGAGATTCACGATGACGCCCTTTTTCCGGGCCACCATCGCGGGGACGAAATGCCGGATGACGTTCTGCGTGCCGCGAATGTTCGCATCCACCAGCTTGGTGAATTCGCGATCGTCCTGCTCCCAGAGCGGCGAGAGGCGATTCATGATCGACGCATTGTTGATCAACAGATCCGGCGCGCTGTCGTGCTCGAGCACCTTCGCGGCCCAGATCGAGACCTTCGTGTCGAGCGCCACGTCGACGACGGAGAAATCATGCGGTGCCTGATGGGTCATCCGCAGATCGAAAATAGCATCACCGCTGCGCCCGCAGCCGATGACCGTGTGGCCGCCGCGAATGAATTCCTCCAGCAAGGCGCGACCGAGGCCGCGCGTCACACCCGTGATGACGATTTTCATGATGGGAACGTGGAGTCGAAACGGCCAGGAGTCGAGAGGTCGAACCGTCGAGATGTCGAGGAGCCGGACGAACCCAATTCGGGTAACGACAACGGCCGGCTTCTCGACGTCTCGTCTTCTCGCCTCCTCGACTCAATCACCGGCTCTGCAGGCTGTGCTTGGTCAGTCCGACCTTGCGGCAGGCGTCCCAGACGAACGTCAGGCGATCGAGCGTGCCCTTTTCATCCATGCGGATGAGCACGGGCGTGTCCTTGTCGATATTCTTCACCGCCTTCAGCGCCTCGATCAGCTGCGCATCGGTCACGTCTTTACCGTTGAAACTCAGCGCGCCGTCCTTGGCGATGGCGATGGTGACGTTCCCGCGAAACTCGTTCTTACCGGCGGTCTCCACCTTCGGCAGCGTGATGTTCAAGGTCGACGCCGACTTGAACTGCATCGTGACGAACGCGAAGAAGATCAACATGACGAGCACGTCGATCAGGGGCACGAGGTTCAACTCGGGCCGCTTGCGGCGTTGGCGGTGCGCGAGGCTCATCAGCGGGTCCGCTGCAGAATCCGTTCGAGCAATACGTCGAGCTGCGCCGAGTAATTCTCGATCTTGCGCTGCAGGTAGCCACTGCCGACGAGCGACGGAATCGCAATACACAGACCGATGACCGTGGCCGACAACGCGAGGGCGACACCCTGCGTAAACGCGACGGGATCAGGCAGACCGGTGTCGGGAGAAATTTGCGAGAACACCTTGAGCAGACCGACGACCGTGCCGGTGAGGCCGATGAGCGGGGCCGCCGCGTAGATGACATCCAGATACGGCACGCCGCGCTCCATGCGGTTCAACTCCAGCCGCGCGAACGCCTTCACGGCGCCCTCGTCGTTCTTGTGCTGCTCCGCGAATTCCACGATGCGCGCGAGCACCGTGTGTTTGCCGCCAACGAGCGGCCGGCCGTTCACCACGGCGTCCACCAGATCCTGCGGCATCACCGCGGCCTTGCGCAGCGCGAAGGCGCGCTCGAAAACGATGAACACGGCGGCAATCGAGCAAAGGAGCAGGGGCCAGATGAGAACCCCCGCGCCCTTTACAACATCAAGGATGGCGAAAAACATGGCTGGAAAGTAGAACGTGCCGCGGTGTGACGGCGCGGCGAGGGAAAAGTTCGCTGAAATTTGACCGCGGGCGCTTGCGGCTCGCGTCACCCTGCAACCGCCGGGCCGTCCCGACCGCGCCCGCCCCCTTCGCTCAGGTCGAGAACGAATGAGCGATGGTAGGGCGGCTTGTCGCCAAGCCGCCGCGCTCGCGGTGATGAGCTCCGAAAAGCGGCGCGTTGGGGACAACGCGCCCTGACCTTTCGACGCCGTCTTAAGCCGCCAGATACGGCAGCTTGGCCGCCGTGGTCTTCATGTCGGTCATGCCATCGAGCAACTCACCGATCGCATCCCAGCGTCCGTTGATCAGCGCATCGCGCGCCGCCGGACGGACCTGCGCCGGCACCGTCTGGCCGGCGAAGCGAAGCTCCTGCTTGGCGACATCGACGACGATCTCCGTCTTCGGATCCTTTTCGATCGCCGCGGCGATCTTCGCGATGTCCTCGCGGGCCGCGGTCGCGCACGGGATGCCGAGCGTCACGCAGTTGCCGAAGAAGATCTCGGCGAAGCTTTCCGCCACGACGGCCTTGAAGCCGTACTTCTGGATCGCCTGCGGCGCGTGCTCGCGGGACGAACCGCAGCCGAAGTTCGTGCCGGACAACAGCACGGTCGCGCCCTTGAAGCGCGCTTCGTTCAACGGGTGCGGCTTGTCGGAACCGTCCGCATTCTTGCGCACGTCAAAGAAGAGAAACTCGCCGAGACCGTCGAACGTGACGCACTTCATGAACCGCGCCGGGATGATCCGATCGGTGTCGATGTCGTTGCCGGGAACAAACACGCCGCGACCGGCGATGGAGGTGATTTTTTCGAGAGCCATGGAAGGAAGAGTTGCCCGCGAAACACGCGAATCACACGAAAGGCATCGTGGGTGCGGCGTGAAGTGCGGACGGTAAGGTTGAGGGACTCAGTTGGAACCAACGGCGAAGACTTCGCGGGCATCAGCCACGCGGCCGGTGACGGCAGCGGCCGCCACCATAAGCGGGCTCATGAGCAGCGTGCGGCCGGTCGGGCTGCCCTGGCGGCCCTTGAAGTTGCGATTCGACGAACTCGCGCACAGCTGATCGCCGATGAGCTTGTCCGGATTCATCGCCAGGCACATCGAGCAACCCGCGGCGCGCCACTCGAAGCCGGCTTCCGCGAGAATCTTGTCGAGGCCGAGCTTTTCACACTGGAGCGCGACAATCTGCGATCCAGGAACCGCGATGGCCTTGACGCCGGCGGCGACTTTCTTGCCGCGGACGAACTTCGCGACTTCCTGAAAGTCGCTCAACCGCCCGTTGGTGCAGGATCCGAGAAACGCGACATCGATCTTGGTGCCCTTGATCGGCGCGCCGGGGCTCAGCTTCATATAAGCGAGCGCTTCCTCGATGGAGGACTTCTCGTCCACCGACGTGGCCTTGGCCGGATCGGGAATCGATTCGTTGATCGCCACGCCCTGGCCGGGATTGATGCCCCAGGTGACCGTTGGCGCGATTTCGGACGCCGCGATGTTGACAACGTCGTCGTAATGGCAACCGGCGTCGCTCGCGAAACTCTTCCACCGCGCCACCGCGGCATCCCACTCCGCGCCCTTCGGCGAATACGGACGGCCCTTCAGATAAGCGAAGGTCGTTTCGTCGGGGTTCACATAACCGGCACGCGCACCGCCCTCGATCGACATGTTACACACCGTCATCCGCTCCTCCATGGTGAAGCGATCGAATACCTCGCCGCCATATTCGTAGGCGAAGCCGGTGCCGCCGTTCACGCCGAGCACGCGGATGATGTGCAGGATGACGTCTTTCGCATACACGCCCGGACCCAGTTTGCCGCTCACGTTGATGCGCCGGACCTTCAGCTTGCCGAGCGCCATCGACTGCGTCGCGAGGACGTCGCGGATTTGCGTCGTGCCGATGCCGAAAGCAATCGCGCCGAACGCGCCGTGCGTGCTCGTGTGCGAGTCACCGCACGCAATCGTCGTACCCGGCTGGGTGATACCCTGCTCCGGTCCCACGATGTGCACGATGCCCTGCTTGCCCGAGGCACGGTCGAAAAACGTGATGCCGAACTGCGCGCAGTTCTTGCGGAGCTCGTCCATCATCGCCTGCGCGAGCGTGTCACGGTACGGCTCGGCGAACTGATCCGTCGGCACGATGTGATCGACCGTCGCAAACGTCCGGTGCGGCATCGCGACCTTCAACCCGAGATCGCGTAGCATGCCGAAGGCCTGCGGGCTGGTCACCTCGTGGATCAGGTGCGTGCCGATGAGCAATTGCGTCTGGCCGTTGGCCAGCGTGCGGACCGTGTGGGCGTCCCAGACTTTTTCGAAAAGGGATTTGGGCATGAGAGAAAGGAAACGACGTGAACGAGCTGAAGGGAGTGGAAAATCAGCCGAACGCGGTCCCCGATGTGACCTGCGATCGGCTGCGACCGTGACTCACTCTACCAGACCCTTGCCATACCAGGGAAATACTTATTTAGCGGTCGGTGATGCCGCGCGAGTATCAGTACCCGTTTGAGCTGCGCCACCTGGTTTATTTCCGGGAAGTGGCCCGCCAGCTCCATTTTCGCAAGGCGGCCGGCTCGCTGGCTATCGCCCAGCCCGCCCTCAGCCGCGCCATCGCCCAGTTGGAGCGGGCCGTGGGTCCACGGCTCCTGAACCGCACGCGACGCGGCGTGGAACTCACCCCGGCCGGCCGGCTGCTGCTGGAACGCATCGAGCCGCTGCTCCGCGGCCTCGCCGCCATTCCCCGCGATTTGGCGGCGCTCGCCGGCGGCCAGGTGGGACACGTGCGCGTGGCGTTCACCGGACTCGCGATGGCCACCGTGCTGCCGCGCATTCTCCGGGAATTTCATCAAAGTCACCCCGGGATCCGACTCGAACTGACGGAGTCGCCGACCTCGATGCAGCTCGCGGCCCTGCAAGCCGGTGACATCGCGTGCGGTTTCTTTCATCCCGACGCCCCCACGCCGGGCCTGCGGACCCGCCTGCTGCTGCGTGAGCGCAACGGCGTGCTGCTGCCGGCAAGCCACGCGCTGGCGCGCGACCCACGCGAGCAACTTCGACTTCGCGATCTTGCGGCCACGCCGTTCGTGCTGTTTCCGCGCACACACAATCCCGGGTTCTACGACCGGATCCTCGCGGCGTTTTCGAGCGCGGGCGTGACGCCGCGGATCGCCGAGGAAATCTGGCCGCGCGCCAACGGCATCGGTCTCGTCCGCGCGGGCCTCGGCGCCACGTTCATGACGCCGTCGGAAGCCCAGCATCTGCCGCCGGAGGTGGCGTTTCGCGCGCTCGCCGGACCCGCGCCCGAAAGCCGCCTGGTCCTGGGCTGGCGCCAAACGCCCGCGCCCGAGCCCGCGCTCGCGGCATTTCTTGCCGCTGCCGGGGCGCGCGCCGGTGACCCGTCCGAGTGAGGCTGCCCCCGCGCAACGCTCGCCTTATACCAATCGTTCTTTGCCTTTGGACTTTAGCCGTGGCTACGAGCGCCAGCGAGTGGCCACGATCGATCCAGACGTCCAAAAGCAAGGAGCGATTGATATTACTTCGCCGGAAACGGCCACAGGCCCATCGCGCGCATCCGCTTCTCGAGATTGAAGCGGGTGAACAGCAGCTCCGTATCGACACTCTGGCGACGTGCCGACGGCAGGCTCTCGTCGCGCGCCAGCTGCTGCACCAGGTCGCTGATGATGGCGGTCGAATCCTCGATCAACTTCGGCGGCACCTTGTCGATCGTATCCGCCAAGTCGTGATAGTAGCGCACCGACTCGCGCGGGATCGGGCCGTTGAAGGTAATCGTTCGCACGCCGGCCAGCTGGTACGGCGTGTGATCGCTCGCCAGCCAGTTGATGTTCTCCACGCCTTTCGGCAGGCGCTGCGCTTCGGCGCGCGCGGTGTGCCAGCGTTCCAGCGCCGGGACCAGCGCGTCGTCCCCGAGCGCGTTCACCCCGATGGGCACGCCCACCATGTCGAGATTCATCATCGCGACCACGGGCGCGTCACCCAGCTGTGCCGCCGCATGCCGCGAACCCCAGAGTCCCTGCTCCTCGCCGTTGAACCAGACGAGTTCGATCGTGTGGTACGGAGCTGCCCCGCGCAGGGTCTGCGCCAGCGCAAACAGCTGCGCGATGCCGATGCCGTTATCCATCGCCCCCTGCCCCAGATCCCAGCTGTCGAAATGCGCTCCGACCACCAGCCGGCTCGCCACGCGTCCGGGAATGCGGAGCACGAGGTTCGCGGTTTCGATGGGCCGACACCGGGACTGCGTTTCCAGCCGCACCCGCACCGGCGCGCCGCGGGTCAACAGTCGCTGCAACCATTGACCTTCCTCCTGCGCGATCGAGTAAACCGGCAGCGGCAGCGGCCGGCCGGAGAAACTTCCGGTGCGCGCCAGCAGTTGCCCGCCGCCCTCGCGATTCACGAACAGCAGCCCGCGCAGGCCGCGTGCTTCCGCCGCGGATACGAAGTCGGCCGCCTGCAACGGCGTGCCCGCTGCCAGCAGCCCGATGCGGCCTCGCACATCGCCGGCGGGATAGTCCGCGGGCCGGCCGTTGCCGATGTCCACCATGTCCGCCGTGAAGGCCGTGTGCGGTTGCGTGTAGCTGAGCGACGCCACCCGCAGTCGCCGCGCCAGCGGCTCGACCAAATCGACGCGATCGTCGCCGCGCTCCCAGCCCGGCATGGTGAACGACCTCTTCTCGGGTGCGTAACCGAGACCGCGCAGCTCCGCGGCCAACCGATCCATCGCGCGGACGTTGGCCGCACTGCCCGTCAGCCGCCCGCCAAAGTCGTCGCAGAGCTGCTGGAGAAACGCGTGCGGCGCCAGTGACCCGCCCGGCTCGGCCGCGGCGAGTGTGGCGGTGAGCGCGAGGAAGAGCCCGACGCGGCGGGAGGATAAAAACTCAAGGGGCGACGGCATCGGTGATGGTGAGGGTGTTGAAATCGAGCACGCGCGTCAGGCGGCCATGGGTGAGCGTCAACGTGCGGCTGCCGACCTCGGCATTGAGATACGGTCCGGCAAACAGTTTCCATTCGCGCGCGTGATCAATGACGCGGCCGTTCACCCGCGGCGACGCGCCGTACGCGCACTCGAGCTGCTGGCCGCGCAGGTTCGTGAACGAAACCTTCGGCGTTGGCGCGAGGGTGATCGCGAGCGGGAGCGCGCGAATCGCCGCCTTGAACGCGTCCCAGCTCTTGAACTCGTCCGCGGACGCAGCCTGAAGGATCGTGCCATTCTGGCGGTGCGGCGAATAAAGCCGCCGGTCGCCCGCTGCCAGCGGCCGCCACGTGTAAGGCGCCAGCGGACGATACGCGATAAAGGCGCGACCGCCTTGGGCGAAGATCCAGCCCGACGCGTCCTCCTCCACCACCGCGAGATCCTTGGAAAAGAAACCGTTCACCTGCTCGAAATTCGTGCCGGCCGGAATGTCGCAGAGCGAGATCAACGCGTCGTCCAGCTGGAAGATCTGCTCGTAGGGCGAACCGCCGAGCAGCTTGTCTTCAGCGATGTAGCTTGGCTTGCCCTGAAAGGTCACCGCCGCGGGCAGGTAGTCGGGCATCTCGGTGAAATACATCATGAGTTCGTGGGAACCGTGATAAGGCTGCATCGAAAAGATCGTGTTGTGGACGCCGCGCGGATCCGGCACCGCCCAGGTGAGGTCCCACGAGTGCTGCTGAATCGGCTGCAGCAATCCGCCCTGGTCGGATCCGAGCGCGTAGTCTTTCGTCAGATACGAGGTCTTGTACACGGGCGCATTCCGCACGTCGCTGTTGCGCCAGCGGTGCCGCGTGCGCTTGCGCTCCCGATGCGTGTAGGCGCCGGCGCGATCCGTCCCAATCCGGTAGATCACCTCAGGCAGTTCGTAGTGGTCGGCGACCACCGCAAAGAAGAAGCCCCACCCGCCGTGATTGGCCGGCGGCGGACAGTTGCCCAGCAGCAGCCAGCCGAAGAACGACGCCAACCCGTTCCACTTTTCCAACACCGTCGTGTCGTCGGTGCGCGCATGCGCCCCGATGGTGATGCCGTTGAGCGTCTCGACGGCGTAGTCGGCCATCACGTAATCCAGCATCATGCGGCCGCGCTGCCGCATCGCGGGATCCTTCGCCCACGTCGCCATGTACAACATCGGAATCGAGTACTCGCCGATATAGTGGGTGCAGTCGTATTCGCCCTGCCCGATCGTCGTCGTGAGATCCATCCAGTGCAGCAGCCACGCCTGCGACTCGGCCGTGATCTCGGCCGAACTCTTGCCGTTGAACCAGCGTTCACCGGGCTCGTCCGGCCACAGCTGCGCCATCAAGTACAGCGTCGAGTAGTACATCACCCAGTGATTCTCGGTGTCGCCGCGCAGCGGGAAATAGGTCCGCCACGCCTCGCGCAGCGCCGCTTGCGCCGCCGGCGTGAGCTGATCGCGCCCGAGGTAGGCGATACAGGTGACCGGAAACATCCAGAACATGTCGCCCGTCGGCCGCTTCAATACCTCGATCAGCTGCGCGGAACAGGCCGCGGCGTCCTGGCGCAGCGCCAGCCGCGCGGCGATTTCCCCCAGGCCGAACGTCGCGGGCACTCCCGGCTGCGCCCGGCCCGCGCGCCACGCAATCACTTCGTCGCGCCGCGTCAGAAAGGCCGCCCGGCGCTGGGCCGCGTCCTCGATCACGGTCGGAACCGGCGCCGGCCCGGTGAACGACGGCTGGGCGTTGGCCAGAGCGGCGGTGAAGCACAGCACGAGAAGCGCGAGGCAGCGGGGTGGCTTCATGGGCGGACGCAGGGGGCGTTCACGATCGCGGCACGAAGGCGAGGTCGAACACGAGGGCCTTTTCGAACTGCAAGGGACGCCAGGTGCGTCCCCGATCATCGGATACCTGCACGGGCGCCAGGTACGGCGCCGCGTAGATCCGGCCGGGAATGTCGGGATCGAATTTCGCCCGCCAGACCTCGCGCTTGGGCAGGCCGCCGGTGCGATCCACCCAGGTCCGGCCATTGTCCTCCGACAGCATCACCCCGACGCCCCAACCGCACACGAGCAGCCGGCCGGACTCGTGCGGATCAAAATCGCAGTTGTGCAGGGTGCGATCCACCGGCAACCCAGCGATTGTCTGCCACGTGCGGCCCGCATCCCGGGACGCCAGCGCACCGTCGCGGGCCGTCACGGCGAGGAAGTGTATCGCGTCGTGCGGCGACTGGCGCAGATCGTAGGTCGTCTCCTCGGTCGCTCGCACGAGTGTCCAGCTGCGCGCCGCGTCCTCGCTCAGAAAAATTCCCTTTTCGGTTCCAGCCAGCACGCGGCCAGCCCGGGTGCGATCGACCGTCATTGTTTGCGTAAACGTGCGCCGGATACCGTCGTTCATCCGCTGCCATGTCGCACCGCGGTCGCGCGAGACCGCGATGCCGTCCGGCAGCCCGGCGTAGAGGTGGTCCGGCGCGCGCTCGTCCACGGCAATCGACCGCGGCTCCGTCATATCCCAGCTCGTCAGGATTCGCCACGAGCGCCCGCCATCGCGCGTTCGCAAGACGCCGTCGAGCGCCGCCACGTAAAGCGTCGAGCGCTCGCGCGGGTCGGAAGTCAGCGTGTACATCCGGATGTGCTCCGGCCCGATGTGTTCGAACGTTTCCCGATCACTCGACCGATAGAGTCCGCTCTTCGAACCACCACTCCGGCCCATGATCCCGGTCTCACCGCTGAGGTTCACGCACAGATAGAGATCATGCGTGAAGGTCGGACTCGGGACGTTTCCCGCCGACAGGCTTCCGACCGCCGCAGTCGTCAGCGCGAGTCCGAAAAAAAATAGTCGTCGCGCGGTGCTCATGATCTCAATCTGCGGCCATGACGCTCCGCCGCCTGGCTTCCGTGTTCACGCTTTCCCTGCTGTCGCTCGCGCCGCTCGGCGCCGCCGACGCCTCGACGCCCGAGGCGAAACTCGCCGCGCTCGGCCTGACGCTGCCGGCGACCAACGCCCCGATCGCCAACTACGTGCCCGCGGTGCGCACGGGCAATCTGGTGTTTCTCTCCGGCCACATTCCGCGCGATGCCGCGGGCAAGGTCATCGCGGGCAAGGTCGGCCGTGACGCCACGGAGCAGGAAGCGAACGCTGCCGCGCGCGTCACCACGCTCGCGCTGCTGGCCACGTTGAAGAAGGAAATCGGCGATCTCTCCAAGGTGAAGCGCATCGTGAAGGTCGGTGGCTTCGTGAACGCTGTGGATGACTTCAAGGCCCAGCCGCAGGTCATGAACGGCTGCTCGGATCTGCTCGTCGCCGTCTTCGGCGATCGCGGCCGCCACGCCCGCGCCGCGCTCGGCATGGGTTCGCTGCCGGTCGGCGCCGTCGTCGAGATCGAGATGATCGTCGAGGTTCAGTAAGCCGCCCGGCGGGCGCTGGCCTCGCCCGACCGCCGGACCGACGAGCGGGACGAAGGCCTTCATGCGGTGCGCACTATTTTCTCCACGGCTTCCACGAGCGCCGCGCACTCCGTTGGCGAGTTGAAGAGATGGGTCGAGACCCGCAGCGCATCGAGTTTCTGCTCGGAGACCGGACGGCAACGAATCGAGTAATCCTTCATCAGCCGGCCAAACAGCTTGTCGTACGGAATCGCCCGCGTGCGAAAGGTCAGGATCGAACCGTTCAGCTCCGGATTGCGAGGCGTGAGAATCTCGAGGCCGGGAATCCGCTCGAAGCCCGCGCGGACCTGCGCCGCGAGCGCGCGGCCACGGGCGGCGATGCGTTCACGGCCGACGCGTTCCTGAAAACTCATCGCCTCGGCGAGCCCGACAATCGCGGCCGCGTTGCGCGTGCCGTACTCATAACGAATTGCCGTCGGCGCCAGGCGCAGGTCGCCCGGGAGAAAATCGAGCTCGCCCGAATACGCGCCCACGAGAGTCGCCGCCACGTCGTCGAGGCGGTTGCGACGCACATAGAGCACACCGGTCTCGAGCGGGCCGCCGATCCACTTGTGTCCGCTCGTCGCAAAGGAATCGCAGTCGAGTTCGTGGAGTGAAAAGGGAAACATCCCCGCCGACTGCGCGCCATCAATGTGGAACCACGCGCCGCGCTCGCGGCACACGCGGGCAATTTCCCGCGTCGGCAGAACGATGCCGGTCGGCGCCGTGACATGCGACACCTGCACCACCCGCGTGCGCGGCGTCATCAACGCCACGATCCGCGCCAGGTTGCCCGCGGCGTCCGCGGGATCCGGCTCGAAGAGCTTCGTCTTCACGCCGCGCAGTTTCTCCTGGTTCACCCAGGGAAATGATCCGCCGGGATGCGCGTGCGTTTCAAAGATCACCTCGTCACCCGCGGCGAGTTTGACGCCAGCCGCAACGATCGCGTTGCCCTCGGTGGCGTTGCGCACGAAGGCGATCTCTTCCGGGTCAGCGCCGAGAAAACGCGCCACGGCGGCCCGCGCGCCGGCGAGGAGATTGTGGCCATGCTCCGATCGCAGCTGCAGCGTGCGGGTCGTCTCGGCGGCAGCCGTCAGCGCCGGTTGCACACTCGGCCCAAGGCCGCCGGTGTTGAAATAGATGAAGTCCTGAGCGAGTGGATACTGCGCGCGCACCGCCCGCCAGAAGGTCTCGGGCTGGGCCGCATCGAAGGTCGGAAGCGCTGCGGCAGCAGGCTTGTCCGCGGCCTGCAGGCGGCTGCCGGCGGCGAGTCCGGCCGCGCCGAGGGCGGTGCGAGTGAGAAAGGTCCGGCGGTCGAAGCTCATAGGCAGGTAAACGTCAGCAGGTGATCCAGGCGCAGTGTGTCGCCGGCCGCCAGAGACTGGGGACGGTTGTCGTGGAAGGCAAACGCCGCGAGGGGGTTCTTGCCGCGCACGAACCAAGGCAGCGGGCCCATCTCCGACGCGAAGCGAATGCGCGTCCGGCGCAGCGATTCATCGTGCTGACACGACCATTCCATCCACTGGGCCCGCGTGCCGTGTACTGCCTGCTCGCCGCGCAGATCGCCCTCGGCCGTGATTCCGATCGTGGCGTCGCCGTGTTCGTCGAGCAGATCGCGCGCGCCGCGAAACTGCAGGCCGGTGTAATGCGAGCCCGCGAGCCCGCCGAGGGCGTGATAGTTGCCCAGCGTCAGCTCCCAGCCGCACACGTTCTTCAGTTCGCTCGTCCAACGCAGCGACCACGCCGGCGCCGTCACCGTCGGAACCAGCGTGCGCCGTTCCTCGAGCAGCGTGCGACCGGACGCGGCTTCGCGCCACTCCACGATCTCGACGAGCCGTTCCGCGGTCAGCGTTTCCCAGGCGCGGTGGTATTGCACGCCGTGATCCTCGCGCGGACGATAGCCGTCCTCGGCGCGGTAGGACGGACCGCCCCAGAAATTCACCCCGTCGATGCTGGTCACGGTGAGACTGAGCGCGTGATGCCACGGGTGATCGTTCGGCCGGAAATTCGTCAGCACATCGCCCGCCAGTGAGCACACCGGATGGAAGAACGGCCGGCGCGCTTCGTTCACCGGCGTATCCGGCGCGTAACGATAGCGCGCGATCAGCTGGGTGCCGGCGACCAGATCGACGTGGCGGCCCGTTTCGTGACGGAGCGTGAGGGAGGAACTCATAATGAAAGCGCAGAGGGAACGCTGGCCGGGATCGCTGGCGGGCGGGACGCCGGCACTCCCAGATCCACTGCAGCCGAAAAAGGTCCGCCGGAAAACGTTCGCTCCTCGCCATTCGGCAGGCGCAACCGCACCGGCGTCGCCACCGGCGCGTCGACGGTGATGGTGAAGCGTCCGGACTCGATGTGCCAGGCCACGCTCACCGGCCCGCGCGGCGTGCACACCGAACCGCGGGCGTGCTGCAAACCGCAGCAGCGCGGCGCAATGTCGATCCGCGCGAAAGCGGGTGCGCCCGGCGTGACGCCCAGGATGCGGGTCAAAAATTCAATCGCGGGATGCGCGCTCCACGCATGGCAGAGCGAGCGCCAGTAGCTGTTTTCCTCGACGAAGGTGCTCAGCCCATAGCCGATCATCTCGTGCCACGGCGCGAGGCAGTCCGGCATCCGCTCGTACGCGCCGGCCTGGTCGAGCGCGCGGAATCCAATGTGCCACCAGAAGAACGATCCCGGCGCGAGCTGCGCACCATGCGGAAACCGCGCGAGCATGCGCGCCCGTTCGCGTGCGCCGGCCGCACCGCAGACGATGGCCCAGGCGTTGCCATATTGGCTGATCTCCGGCCCACCCGGACGATCGAAATACAACCCCTCGGCCTCCGACCAGAACCGGGCGTGCAGCCGCCCGCGCAACGCCGACGCCTCCGCGTGCAGTTCGTCCGCTTCCCGCGCGCGGTCGACGAGTCGCAGCAAATCGGATACCTCGTCCAAGCCGACGATGTACTGCGCGGAAATGATGCAGGTCGGACCGGCGTCCGCTCCCGGCACGACGCCGCGCGGCCACCACGGACACCAGTCGGTGATGTTCCAGAACGGCAGGCGGGCCGGCAACCCGTCCGCATCCGCGTGCCGCCGGAACCAGTCGAGCACCGTGCGCAGGCCAGGCACCAGCTCGCGCACGGTGGCGAGATCGCCGGAGCAGTACGCGTAGTCGCGCACGGTGGTGATCCAGTGCAACGACCAAGACGGAATGATCTGCACCAGGCGCGAAGGATAGCGGCTCTGCGTGAGGCCGTCTGAAAGCCGCGACCAGTCGAAGTGCAACAGGGCCTGGCGCGTGAGCCGGTAGTCGCCTGAGACGAGCATGCCAATCTTCGACGTGATCATCGTGTCGCCCGCGTACTGCATCTGCTCGTAATACGGACAATCCTCGAACGTCTCGTGCGAGCACAGCTGCATCGTCCGCACGGCGGCGCGCCAGATGCGCTCCCACGCCGGATCCGAGCAGGCGAAGTCTGCCGTCAGGCGATACGGATACGCCGTGAACGCGTGACGAAACGAACCCACGGTGAGTGGCTCGGCCGCGGTCGTGATTCGCAGGCTAACGTAGCGAAACGCCCGCCAGTGCAGGGGCTCGAAACGCTCGAAGGACGCCGCCACTCCTTCTGCCGCCGGGCCGCGTCCCGTCCCCGCCGGCTCCCATCCATCACTCCAGCCGGAGAGCTTTCCCCGGCGATCAAACGTCCAGCCAGTGCTCTCGTCCGCGAAGTGCGACGCCAGATTGGCCAGCGGCTGCTGGCGTCCGAGCAACGTCGCGCCCGCCGTGCCCCAGGGCAGCCGCAGCGCTTCCGCGTAGGTCAGACGCACGGTGGCGCCGGCGCCGTTTGCGATCTCGAGTTGCGGGTACGCGGTCGTGAGCTCGCCGGCATCGAAGATGACTTCGACCGTCGTATGCGGCGGAATCACCACGGGAGCGCAGGCCTCCGGCCTGCTTTCAGCGGGAAGCAGGCCGGAGGCCTGCGCTCCCCGGCCACCATCCGAAACCAAGCCCGCCCAACCGGACGGGGCCGCACCGCCTCCGGGCACAAACACGTCGCTGAACCGAGCTCCGGCCGCCTCAGGCAGCAGCGGAATCAGGCGCGGGACGAGCCCGTACGGGCTCGCGGGATCGCGACGATTCTCGTACCGCTCGGCCTTATACAGCACTGTCGCCGCGGCCCACGCCGTGTCGTCGAACTCCGGCAGCGTCCAGTTCGCCGGGATGAGGCGCGAGACGCGGTGCTCGAAATAACCCTGGTAGCCCTCGAAGGTCGTGCCGTCGTTTTGAAACCGATGCCCGCTATCCACGGCGACCTTCCACTGCCCGTCGGTCGAAAGCGTTTCACCCACCCGTCCGGCGACATCGCTCACGCCCCCTTCCAGCACGAAACCGCCGGCGTACGTCATTACCGAGCACGGCGCCCCGAGCAACGCGGGCCGGTGCGCCACGCGCGACATGTCGAGCACCAGCGCCGCGAGGACGTTCGCGCCCGCGCGCAGGTGGGGCGTCAGATCGAGCGACTCGTAGAAGTGATGATTGACGTCGCCTTTGGCCGGCCCGCGCGCAACGAGGCCGCCATTGCAGTAGAAGACATACCGGCTGTCCGCCGACACGTGCACCGTGAGCTTGGCGTCCGCGAGCACCGACACCTGAAACGGGCGGCGAAACAACCGGACCTGATAATGCGACGGCGTCGACGCATCCGGCGCGGGCGTCGCATGCGTGCCTTCCGCGGACCAAATCCACGCGGCGCTGTTTACGAAAGGAAGGGACATACGTCAGGCGAAACAACGCCCCGCTGGGGCGCGACCACGGCTCGCTGGAATAAGCTCGCGCACTTTTGAAATTCAATAACCGTTTTCATGTTTTTTCATTCAGCCCCATGGAAGTGAATTCCCCTCCGCCACAGCTCGTGATGTGCGCCGCCACGTGGTCGATGATCGCCTATCCCTCGGCGAAACGAGAGTGGTCGATCACCCGGAAATTGCAGGCGATCAAGGCGGCGGGTTTTGACGGTGTCTGCTCGTACATCACCCCCGAGATTTCTCTGCAGGCCCGGCAGCTCGGGCTGCGGATGATGAGCGGCTTTGACGCGAAGAGCGTCGCCGACGCGCTGCCGCGGTTGCGCGCGCAACGCGAGGCCGGGGCACATTTCATCAATGTGCAGCTGCTCAATCACGACACCGCTCCGGCCGTGGCGGCGCGGACCGCGGTCCAGTTGATCCGCGCCGCGCGCAAACTCGGCGTGGGCGTGCACCTCGAGACGCATCGCGACACCGCGACGGAGACGCCGGAGAAGTTCGACGAGATCGTGCGGTTGTACCGCCGCGCCACCGGTGAGACTCTGCCCGTGACTTGGGATCACTCGCACTTCGCCGTTTCGAAGCACCTGCAGCCGCCGGATTATTCCGCCCGGCTGCTGGTGTGGCCCAAGGTGATCCAGGCGTCGCAGATGTTTCACCTCCGGCCGTTCAACGGCCAGCACTGCCAGGTTCCGGTGACCAACGGCCGCGGCACGCTCACCGTCGAGTTTCGCGACTACCTTGCGTTCGCCGAGGACCTGTTCGTCTGCTGGCTCGAAGGACCGCAACCCGGGGGTGAGCTCTGGGTGTGTCCCGAGCTGGGCATGAGCCACGGTTACCACCTCAGCACCCAGCCCCATGCCTGGCCCGAGGCGGTGCGGGCCCGTCAGGAGCTGCTCGGCTCGTGGCGGCGGGCGTTGCGGCGGGTCGGTTGAGCCGCGGAAAAGGGCCGGCCCGCAACGCCAGAGCACCCACGCAGGCGACGCCGGTCGGCCGGCGAGACGACGAATTCAGTCCTTTCCTCCACTTACTTACGAATAGCCGGCGTTCAAAAGCTGCTTGACCGCGGGCGGTCCATTTCATTCGGTTTGCTGAAATTTTCAGCACCCCACACCCCACCCCATGCTGATTACGGAGATTGCGAAGAAAGCGAAGGTATCGCCCGCGACCGTTTCGCGAGCGATCAACCAACCGCAGATCGTCGCGCCCGACAGCCTGGCCCGCATTCGTTCGGTGATGGAGGCGCACAATTATGTGCCGGCGCCGTTGAACCGCCGGCGGGGGCCCAAGGTGCGGATGTCGGAGCAGCGGCGCGTGGGCGTGTGGTTTGTCGGTGCGCGCGCGAGCAATCCGAGTCACAACTGGTTTCAGGATGAACTGCTGCAGGTGCAGTCGAACGACACGCGTTATCGCGTCGACCTGCGCGTCCTGTTTTCGAATTCACCGCACGAGTTGCCCGCCGGACTGGCCACGGAAAAACTCGATGGTCTGATTATTCAGGGCATGGAGCCCGCGGCGAGTTGCCTGACGAAGCTCGGCGATCTGCCGTACGTGTGGTTCATGACGCGGCGTTCCGCCTCATTTGCGGGCGACTACGTCGAGCCGAACAACGAGGAAAACGGCCGCATGGCCGCCGATTATCTGGTGCAGCAGGGCCACAAGGTGGCCGCGGTGATCAGCACCGATCCCGACTACAGCGCAGTGGCGCGGCGGGTGAAGGCGTTCGCCGAGCGTGCCGCCGAGCTGAAGCTGCCGGTGCATCTCATTCTCGGGAAATCCAATCCCGGTGTAAGCTATCTTGAATACGTGCCGGTCCACAGCGAGAGCGACACGCTGGTGCGGACCTTGCTGGCGGCGACGCCGCGGGCGACCGGGCTGTACCTGCCCATCGATCATTTTTGCGGCTCGTTTTTCCGGGGTCTCCGCGAGGCGGGCCGCCGGCCGGAACGTGATTTCGAGGTCGTCCTCGGCAACTACAATCCGGTGATCTACCACAATCTCGATCATCTCCCCGCAGCGATCGACATCAACCTGCCCACGCTGGTGCGCAAGGTCGTCGATCATCTCATCTGGCGGATCGAAAACCGCACGACGGTCGGACGCATCGGCGTCACCGTGTCACCCTCGCTCCGGCTGCCGGAAAGCAACGGTCATGCGAGCCATTGAGCCCTGTTTTTTGTACCCAACCGTATCCGTACCCAAACCATGAAAACCATGACAAACCCAGGACCGCTCGCCAGTCGCGTACTGGCGACGACGCTGGCGGCGCTGATCGCGGCTCCGTTTGCCTCTGCGCAAACTGACGCGGCAGCCCTCCGCCGGCTCCAAGAAGAAAACGCCGCGCTGCGCAAGCAGCTCGCCGAGTTCCAAACCAAAGGGGTCACCTCCCCGGCAATCCCGCCCACCACGGTTCCGGCTGCGCCGGCCAGCCGTCCGGTGACCACCACGACGACCTCGACCACGAGCTCGACGCTCGCCACGGATGAAGGCATCCAGGCGCTGTCGCCGTTCCTGATCAAGGAAGACAAGGATTATGGTTACCTGAAGACCAATTCCGCGACCGCCACCAAGATCGGCATGGAGATCCAGAAGATCCCGCTGAACATCTCGGTGCTCTCGCGCGAATTCCTCGATGACACGAACGTCCGTTCGCTCACCGATCTCTTCCGTTACACGGCGGCGGCGGCGGGCGACACCCGTTTCGCGATGCGCGTGCCGGCCAACGAAGCCACCCCGCAGGGCGGCTTCACGATGCGCGGCTTCTCGGTCAACACCCTGATGCGTGACGGCATTTTCCGTTACACCGCCTACAGCGTCGACAACGTCGAGCGCGTTGAAATCGTGAAGGGCCCGGCCTCGGTGTTCTTCGGCCAGGGTTATCCCGGCGGCGTCATCAACTACATCACGAAGCGCGCCACCTTCGCCAAGACCCCGACGCAGTTCTCGTTCCTCGTGGACGACAACGGCGGCGACAAGGTCAAGTACGACCACAACGCCGTGCTGTCCAAAACCGTAGCGTTCCGCGTGGTCGGCGCTTGGGAGGACACCGTCGGCGAGCGTCGGTTCGAGTACAAGAAGGCGTTCAACATCACGCCCTCGCTCACGATCCTGCCCTTCACCAGCGGCAAGGTGAAGATCAATCTGGACTTCGAGTACCTGAAGGAAAAGTTCAACTACAACGACTACGACTGGATCTTCAGCGACTTCGCCGGCTGGCAGAGCGCCGCCCGCACCGGTCAGTACGGCACCTCGACCGCCACGCTCTCGAACACGGTCAACGGCGTCGTCCAGAACACCACCACCCCGACGGTGGCGTACGCGACCTACATCAACAACAAGCGCATTGCGACGAATGATCTCACGCTGCCCGCCTACACCAAGGTGAAGCGCGGCGGCTACTACATCGACACCGCCGGCAAGACGATCTACGACGAAGCGTTCAACTACACGAGCCGCGGTTCCTGGAGTGACAACGAGGTCAAGGTCGCCACGGCCTCGGTCGAGTTCTCGCCCTTCTCCTGGCTCAGCGGCCGCGCCGCCTGGGTGCGGGATGTGTCCAACTTCAACAACTACGGCAACGGCGCGGTCACCACGCCCTACGCCGACGGCGTGCACTGGAACGTCGGCCTCGGCGCCGGCGGCTCCGGTTACTACCGCGAGACGAAGACGTCCCTGCTCGACTTGGTGTTCAAGTACGACAAGTGGGGCATCAAGAACAAGCTGCTCGTCGGCGGTCAGAAGTCCGACTGGCGTCAGCTCTACCTCGGCAAGGCCGCGGCGACCGACGTCAACCTCGCGTTCCTGCCTGGCGCGCGCAACCTGACCTCCAATCCTGACTACGCCGTCAACCCGAAGGTCTATGACTTCGGCGCGGTGCCGGTGAATCAGGTCATCCGTGACCGCAACAACGCGATCAAGCCGGTCCGTCAGATCTACACGAACTGGGATCCGGGCGCTGAAATCAGCCCCGACATCAGCGTGTACTGGCAGGACGATCGCAATGCGCTCGATGGTTACCGTCCGTCGCTGCAGAGCATGTACGCGAACTACCAGGGCTCGTTCTTCGAGGACCGCCTGACGCTGCTCGCCGGTTACCGCGAGGAAAAGCGCTGGGAGCGCTGGCAGGATCAGTCGAACAACTTCCCGTGGTACATCTACACGTCCGACATGATCACGAATCCGGGCGCGTATGCGGAAGACCAGTGGGGTCACTCCCGCGCCTACCAGCAGACGATCCCGCTCGACCAGAAGGGTCGCTCGTCGATGGCCGGCCTCTCGTTCGCAGTCACGAAGCAGATCAACGTCTACGCTTCGGCCTCCAAGCTCTTCAAGTTCAACTCGGGTAACGTCGGCGGGTTCTTCCCCGGACCTGGCGTCGGTGACGAACTCAGCGTCTACCAGAGCGCCCTGAACAACGGCGGCGGCCGCTTCACCTACCTCGGCCAGGTCATCACCTCGGTCGCGCAGGCCAAGCAGGTCATGGAAGCCCGCGGCGCCTATGCCCAGGTCAAGAACGAGTCGGGCACGAACGTCGAATTCGGCGCGAAGATCTCCACGCTGGACAGCAAGATCGTCGGCACGGTCTCGTTCTTCCGCGGCGAGCGCTCCAACCAGAAGCTCGATGACCCGGCCAAGCAGTCCAACCTCGAGGAACCGTTCAACTTCAGCACGACGCTGTTTGCTCCCGGCACGGTGGGATACAACCAGCGCAACTTCCGCTGGCGCACGACCGACCTGAAGAACCGGATCGAAGGCACCGAGGCCGAGGTCATCTGGACCCCGCTGCGCAACTTCCAGGCTGTCATCAACGGTTCCTGGCTGTGGACCGCCAAGACGGTCTTCGACAAGACCCGCAATGCTCCGGGCACCGCGGCGTACAACGCCTCGACCCCGGCCGCGAAGGTCGCGTCTGACATCTACTACAATGCCCGCCTCGAGAACGTGCCGGAATACCGGTTCAACGTCCTCGGCAAGTACACGCTGACGGAAGGTGTCGTGCGCGGCCTCGCCCTCGGCGGCGGCATGCGTTACTCCTCCAAGGCTGTGGTCAGCCGCTCGGTTGACTGGAATCCCCTCGCCGGTGGTTACCAGTCGGGCGACTACATGGTGTTCGACGCCACGGTTTCCTATCCGTGGGAAATCTACGGCTACCGCGTCACGACCGGTCTGGGTGTCTACAATCTTCTGGATGAAAAGTATTCCGAAGGTTCGTTCGCCCAGTCTCCGGCCCGCAACTGGCTGATGACGACGACCCTCAAGTTCTAAGAACCGGCGCAACTGCGCCTGGTCCCACGGCGGAGGCCCTCACGGGCCTCCGCTTTTTTGTGTCTGCACCCGAACAGCGCCCCGCCAGTGACCGCGAATCCGGCTCGATCGTCGCTCCATTTTGGCGCTGAATCTGCGCCACCCCGCCCCATGAAAGTTCCCACGATGTCCGCGCTGGCCGCCCTGCTTGCCCTTGCGTTGTGCAGTGGCTGCGAGACGTCACGCAACGCCCGGATCCAGGAGAACCCCGCCCTTTTTGCCTCGCTCGATCGCTTCTCCCAGGAACTGGTGCGCAAGGGACTGTTCAACTACGGATTCTCCTCCGAGGTGGTCTACATGGCACTCGGCAGGCCGAATCGCGTCACGCTCAAAGACACCGACGACGGCAAGGTCGAGACGTGGGTGTATCGCAACTTCCTCTACGAAGCCGGGACCGCCGTTACCGTCGGAGTCTCAACCCCGGGAACCCGGCCCATCGGCACGGTGGTTTCATCCAGCGCGCCCGGCGGGCCCAGTTTGATGAGCACCAAGTCCGGCCCCGGCCAGGCAGCGATCACCGAGGATTCCGCCCTTTGCACACTCTTCATCGACCTGGTCGAAAACCGCGTCGTGGGTGTACGGATACTGCGTTAGCATCGCAGTCGGGTGCACAGGCGTCCCGCCTGCGCTCCCGGGGCGTTCCTTGCGTTGCCTCGGTCCGCACTGGCGCTCATCGTCCCTTCACCCCGGTGCCCCCTCTCCGTCTCCAATGCTTTCGCTGGTTCTGCGCGGCCGTGTTGGCGGCATCGGGCCAGCTCGCAGTGTCGACGAGCGGCGCGGCAGAAAAAGCCGCGACAGCGCCCGCGCGCGATGGCTTCATCACGATCGATTCGCTGGCGACCCTGCGCGAGTTCGCCGGCAGAAGCGGCGTCAAGGTCCGGCTGAAGCCGGGCACGTACACGCTGGATCAGGCTTCGTCGCGTCACTTCATCGCCCTCACCGGCGACGATACGCATTGGGATCTCAGAGGCGTTACGCTCCGGATCGACACCAACCTCTTCCGCCAGATCGCCGCGAGTCCAGGCGGTTCCGGATCGTTCTATTGTGCGTTCTCACTCACCGGAAACCGGATCACCTTCGAAGGCCTGCGGACCGAAAACTTCGGCGACCGGCCGGGACTGCAGAGCCGCAACAAGATCTTCGATCTCACCGGAAGCGACATTGTGCTGCGCGACGTCGACATCACGACCTCCGGCTCGAGCCCGTGGGGCCACGGCAGCCTGTTTGGCATCAGCGGCGGCGACGTGCGCAAGATGAACGGCATCCGCGTCGGCTGGCCGGCGCGAAACGTGAGCCTCGTCGGCTGCCGCGTCCACATGCGCGCCATGGGCCACGGCATCTTCGTGCAAGGCGCCCGCGACACGCTGATCCAGGACTGTCACGTCGATGGCCTGCTTCGCTCCACCAATGACATTCTCGCCGAGAAATCCGGCTATGCGTTCGAGCGGGCCTTCATGACCCGCGGCCACGGCTACATTGAAGGCGTCAACGTGGGCGCGGACGGACGCATCCTGCACGATGAAATGATCGCGTTGAGCGAAGACGGAATCCGGCTCTACGAAGGCGCGGGCAAAGGTCAGCCCACCGGTCCCACGCGGATCGTCGACTGTACCGTGTCCCGGATGCGGCGCGGCTTCTGCACCGGCCTGAGCAGCAGTGCGGACACGCTCGTCAACTGCGTGGCGCGCGAGTGCGTCGCCACCGGATTCAACGTCGGCTCGCGCGACGGGCTGCAAGCCTGCCGCGCCGACGCGCGCTACAGCGAGGCGCTCAGCCTGCCGTATGTGAATTCCCATGACGCCACGGTGGAACTCGAGTTGCTCGACAGCCGGGGCGGCCTCGCCAACGACCTGCTTGCCGTGGTCAACGGCCGGAGCCACCGAATCACGCTGCGCACCCCTGACCCCGCCTTCGTTCCTCCGGGATTCGCCATCGAACTCGCGACCCACCGCGGCTACGCGCACTATCAAAAAGCGGAAGCGCTCGCGCGGGACATCGTGCTACGTCTCAACACCGCGGCGCCGGTCGTCCAGAATCCCGGCGCCCAGCGGAACGAAATCGTGCGCGAGGACACAGACGCATTGTCCGCACCGACGCGCTGACCGTCGCCGCAAGCCGGCCGTCGATTCCTGAGGCAAGAGCCCGCCCCACGAGTGCGGGAGTTCAATCCTTCAATCCTCAGCATCAACGTCTGCTTCCGTTCACAGTTTCAGCGTCGTCGTGAACAGGAAGCTGATCGGCTCCGTGAATTGACCGATGCGCACGGGCACGCTCACGCGATTCGGCTTCGAGAAGTCACCGTTCGGCGGACGTGCCTGGACGCCTTCGTCTTGGTAAACCACCTGCTGATTATTGAAGAGATTGCGGATGCGCAATTGGAACGCGACCTCCTTGCCGTCGAGCCGCTTCCAGCCCTTCGGCCGCCAGGTGTAGCCGAAGGTCGCGGTCGCGATGCCGGGGATCTTCACGTACATCGGCGTGTTCGTGCCGGCGTCGGGATCGTCGATCGCAAGATTCGGGTTCGTCGGGCTCACGATGGTGTCGGCGGTTCGATAACCGATGAAGTTCCGGCCGCGATATTGATAACCGAGCCCGATGCGCAGCCCGCGGAAACGGCCCGACTGCACGGTGTAGTCGCTGAAGAGATTGGCCGTGAGCCGGTTCGTGCCCGGAAACGGGACGTCACCGAGGATCAACTCATAGTTGGTCCAGATGTTGTTGTAGTCGTTGATCGCATTCGTCCGCTCCGCGGCAATTGCCGGCGTCACCGCGGGATTGACCACCGCCAGTCCGGGCGCATGCGGCGCGCTGCTGGGCTTCTGCGTGGTGTCGAGCCGCCCGCCCGCATCCTCGAGCACCTGCCGGTAGATGTCGGCGTTCTCCAGCACAAACGCCTTGGCCAGCGGCCAGCGATCGAACGTATCCACGCGTCCGGTACCGACGTTCAGCATCATCCGCCAGCCGCGCGCGATCTGGCCGATGACCTCCAACTCGAGTCCCTTGTTCTTCTGGGACTGGTAGTCGGTGCCGAAGACATCGGGGATGCCGCGGACATTGCGGCCGTCGGTGGCGCCGTCGTCGGCCGAATTGCGGGCCAGCAGCCCGTTGATCGAACCCTTGACCGGGGGATCGGTCCGCTGGTGTTCCTCGACGTTGTAGAAGTAATTCGCGTTCACCGTCAGGCGGCCGCGGAAGAACGTGAAACGAAGACCGCTGTCGAAGCCCCAGCCCTCCTGCGGCATCACGACATCGTTGTTCAGGTCGAACGCATTCGTTGGCGGCGGGACGTAGGTCGAGCCGTAGTTGCCAACGAAGGACACCCACGGCAGCGCGTGATAGACGAATCCGTCGCTGATCTTCAGGCCGTCGCCCTTGTTGTCGGGCGGGCTGTAGTCATTCCGGAAGCGGTCGTTCGCAAAAAAGCTCACGGGCACCTGCACGCCGTTGTTGGTCGTGTTGGCAGGCAGCGTCGTATTCACCCGGGGCCGCGTCGCGGCCGGAATCGCCTTGGTCGCGGTGGCGACGCCCGTGGTGTTGTTGCGCGGAATGTAGCTGAGCGAGCGCCAGTCCGCCGGGGCGGCGGGCTTGTAGGTACGCGCCGACCCATCCCAGTCGACCGGCAGATCACCAAACTCGACCCGCGCTTTCGTCCGGGTCCGGAATGCGTCGTAGCGCGTCGCGCTCAACAGGACCAGTTTCCCGCCGAAGTACTTCGCGCTGATCGCGAGGATCGCATTGTTGAAACGCTCGTCCTGATCGTTCCAGTCGCCGAGCGTCCAGCGCGGCGCCACCGCGACGGTGGAGGCGACGGGGGCGTTGGGATCAACCCAGCTGACACGATACACGCTGGCCGGCACCCCGCTGTCGGTGTAGGGCCGCGCGCTGTCGTTCCAGTAGTAACGGGTGCGAATCTGTTCGTCGGCTCCCTGCCACATGCGGTGGTCCGCGAGGCTGGCCATGCTGTAGACATAATTCCGGTTCTGCACGTTCCGGTTGTTGGCGCTGACATTCAGATTGAAGATGTAGTCGCCCCACTTACCGGCGTTCTTCTTCCACGCCGCGTTGGCGCGCAGCGCGGAATTGGTGGTGAAGCGATTGTTCCACACCAGCGGCGTGTCCATGTAGGGCTGGAGAAAGTGCGTGTTCGGCGCGCCGTTCGGCAGCAGCTGATTGATGTCGATCCGGACGTTCCGCAGGTTGTTCGGATTCATCCGCCGGTCGTGCACTTGGTTCACATCGCCGCCCAGTTCGAGGTAAAGGCTGTCGCCGATCTGGTGCGCGAGGGTGAAGTTGGCGTCGCGCGTCAGCTGCCCGAGAATCTCAGTGTCGAGCGAGTTGGTGTAGCGCTTGTCCGGCACGCGAAAGTATGAGCCCGCCAGGGCGCGGTTGAAACGATCCGCCGGCAGCACCTGCTGATAACGAAAATCGAGCTCGCCGGAATTGCTGGTCGCGGTGGGCGTCGGTGGACGCAGCGTCTGGCCGGCATTGCCAAACGGCAGCACTGCGGTGTTGCCGTTGCGCGAAATCACCGTGCCGTTCGCCAGCATGGGCGTGCGCGCGGTCTCATCGGCGCGGCGGGTGTAGCCCTCGAACTGGTAGTTCATCACGGCACTCTGGCCCGAGAAGGCATTCCACACGTAGTACGGGCTGCCCTGGCGGTTCACGCCCTGCACCTCGCCGTTGTAGCTCAGACGGGCGCCCGACGCGCTGGTCGCGCCCAACGCCCCGGTCTGATCGCCCCACACCGCGTTGGTGATGGGCCCGCGGAGCACGGTCACGCCGTCCCAGCCGCTGACGTTGTCAAAGAGGTTTACCTGCGGATTGTTTCGGCGCGTATAGTCGTAGGCGCCTTCAATTCGCAGCTCCGTTTTCGGCGTAAGGAGATACGAGCCGGTGACCGTGATGCCCTTGGTTTTCTCGAAGCCATTCAGCCGCCAGTCGCCGCGATCAAACCAGACGGCGTTGGCACGCACGGCGAGACGATCGGTCAGGGGCCGGTTCACATCGATGGTCGTGCGCTTGTAGTCCCACGAGCCATACGTGAACGCCAGCGTCTCGAGCGGTTTGTCGTAGCGCGCCTTTTTCGTCTGCCCGCCCATGCCCCCGCCCAGCGCCGTGTTGGCGCCCACGCTGAAGAGCGCGGCATTGGGGCCGCGACTGATGTCGTAGCGCTCAAGCGCGTAGCTATCGAGCGTGCCCGCCGAGAGGTAGTTGTTGCGCTGCTGGCCGCTGCTGAGGGCGACACCGCGCATGTTGGCGAGAAACGTGATGTTGAACACATCCTGGCCGTTACCGTCGACGATGCTGCCGCCATTCGTCGACCACGTCGTGGCCTCCTGGATGTTGGTGATGCCCAGGGCGTCGATGAAATCGCGGGTGAGAACCTGATACGCGGCCGGCACATCCTTCATGTCGAGCGCCATGCGCGTCGCGGTCCCGGCATTCGCGGCCGCAAAGCCGTTGTCGCGGTCCGTGTTCACGGTGAACGGCGTAAGCACAATCGTATCCTCCGGTTTGAGCGAAGGTCGGGCCGCACCCGCCGCAGGCCCGGCGGGAGGAGCGACGGGAGCGACCTGGGCGCAGACGACGCCCGAGAAAAGCAGGGAAAGAATGGCGGGGGACAGCTTCATGGAAAGGGGTGGGTTCACGGACCCGGAAACCGGGCACGCTCTGCACCCATCCGCAATCCCGCCGGCGGTTTCACTGGTAAACCACGCACGACCTGAATTCGCGCCCGCTGGCGCCGAATGTCAGTCACGCTCACGCTGCGCCCACTAAAAAGGCCGGGCAGCGTGTGCCCGGCCCATGGATGACGGAACCCGGAATTGCGATTGGCCTTACTTCAGCTCGTAGGCGGCGACCGTGTTGACGAAGAACGTCGGCACGTAGACGACCTTGCCCTTCGGGTCGTAGCCGATGTCGGCCGAATTGATTTTCTGGGTACGCGTGTCGAGCAGCTGCTGTTTCTCGCCGCCCTTGACGTAGTACACTGCGCCGGCCCAGCAGGACACGATGAACTCGTTGCCCTGCACATGCTCGATGCCATCAGTGCTGGGATCCATGCCCTCGACGACGGTCGTGCGCTGCTTGCCCTTGCTGAATTTCAGCAACGCGCCGGAGTCGAGCACGTAGAAATCATCACCTTGGGCGAGCACGCCGTTCGGACGCTTGAAGCCCTCGAGGAACACCTCGGGTTTGCCATTCCGAATCGCATAGATCTTCAGGCCCTTCATGTCGGACACATAGACGACGCCGGTCTTGTCGACCGTGACATCGTTCAATTGCTGCGCACCGGGGATCGCGATGAACTCCGCGATCGCACCCTTGGCGACGTCAATCACCGCCATGCGGTCGATATCGGCGACGTAGAGTTTGCCCTTCGAAAGCCCCATTCCCTTCGGCGCTTCCAGGCCCTTGACCCATTCGGCGGCGATGATCTTGCCGTCGAGGCCGACCTTGCCGATCGAGCCGGCGCCGTCCTTCGTCCACGGCTCCTTGCCGTCGATATTCGCGACGTACAACACGCGGGCACCGGCGTCGAAGAGGACGGACTCCGGCGTTTTCAACAACGCTTCGGTTTCCCATTTCTTGACGAGCTGATGCGGCTGGCCAAAGGCCGTCGCGACCAGAGTTCCTGCCAGGGCACAAACGAGGTATGATGTGTTCATGTGGGGTCCGGGAGATTGGCGACCCCATCTCGCCGCGTCCAGCGGAGTATTTGCAACGCAGTCGACCTACGCCGCCAGCGCGTGACACGTCGCCGCGAGGCGTTCGTCGGTGAGCGCCGGACCGCGCGACAGCGCCCAGATCGTCTCGGGCTCCCAGAGCGCCGCGCGGAGCGGCTCGAGCAGCCGGCGCGGCAGATCCGGATCGGCAATGGCCTGCAGGATGGCGACCGTCTGCCGCGATGCCGGAAGACCGAGCCACTGCAACACGCCGAAAAGCCCGTCGCGTTCGAAGACCGCCGCAATCTCGCGCCAGGCCGGTCCGCTGCCGCCGCGCAGGCTGAGGTGCATGATCAGGAACGGTGTGAGCGCCGCCGTCTCCTGCAACGCGGGCAGTAGTTCCGGGCACTGCGTGATCACATGCAACGCGGCGAGCCGACCGAATTGGAACCGGGCCAGAAACTCCCGCTCCGCGGCGGGCACGAATTCGAGGTAGCGGCGCCACTGGCCGGCGGTCACACCGAGCGCAGCCGAGGCAAACACGTCCTCACCGGGATCGCCGGCGACCCATTCGTCGGGTCCGACCTCGCGTTCGAACCGCACCTCGGGCCAGAGCGTGACGCGCTGCCGGATGCCATCATGAATCCAATTCAATCCCGACTGCGGCGAGGAACTGATGGCGGATTTGCGAACAGCCGGGGAGCGGCGGGCGGAACGGGCGAGTGAGTTCATGCGCGCATCCTACGCCCGTGGGTGGGACATTGCTTGTCCCACCCGGAAAAAATGTTCTCTTCGCGCCATGACGTTTGCCTCCCAGAGTTCGCGGCCGCCGATCGAGCGCATGCTTCGCATCCACGACGAGCTGCGACGCGGCGCGTTCACCAACTGCACGAAGCTCGCCCGCACCCTCGAGGTTTCCCGGAAGACTATCGTGCGTGACATCGCCTTCATGCGCGACCGGCTCGAGCTGCCGATCGAATTCCAGCCGCAGCTGAACGCCTACCGGTACACGCACCCAGTCTCGGCCTTTCCCACCGTGCAGGTGTCCGAGGGCGAGTTGCTCGCCCTGCTCGTCGCCCGCAAGGCCCTCGAGCAGTACCGCGGCACGCCGTTTCACCGGCAGCTGGAAACGTCCTTCGACAAGCTGACGGGCGCGCTGAAGGATCGCATTTCGTTTTCGCCGGCGGACGAGCTGCAGTCGGTCTCGTTCAAGAACGTCGGGCTGGGCAAGGCCGACATGGCGATCTTCAACGCCCTCAGCGCCGCCACGCTGCGCCAGCACGACATCGAGTTCGACTACCGCAAGCCGGGTGAGACGAAGGCCGCCCGCCGCCGCGTACAGCCCTACCACCTCGCCCACCGCGAGAACCTCTGGTACCTCGTCGGCTTCGACTCCGAGCGCAACGCCCTGCGCACCTTCGCCCTGCCCCGCATCACGAATCCCAGCGTGCTGAAAACGAAGTTCGTGCGCCCGGCGGATTTCTCGCCTGAGAAATTTTTCGCCAACGCCCTCGGCGTCCTCGGCGGCGAACGCGATCACCGGGTCGTCATTCGGTTCGCGGCGTCGGTCGCCGATCGGATTCGCGAGCGCGAGTGGCACGAATCGCAGGATCTGCGCGATCTGCCCGACGGCGGCCTGGAACTGCGCCTGCGTCTGGGCGCGCTCGCCGAGATCGAACGCTGGGTGCTCACCTGGGGCGCAGACGCCGAGGTCCTGCAACCGCGGGAGCTGCGTGAACACATGCGCACGACCGCCGCCGCCCTGCTGAAACGCTACCGTTAGGACCTCGGGAGCGCCGGCGTCCCTGGGCAACCTCAGGAATCGATCGACCGGGGATCGAATTTCGACACCTTCGCGAGCTGCTCCCAGAGTGCACGCTCTTCGTCCGTCACGGCGGGCGGCACCTGCACGCTCACGACGGCGTAGAGATCGCCTCGCTCGCCCGCCGTGCCGTTCGGCAATCCCTGGCCGCGAACGCGCAACTGGCGTCCGTTGCTGGTGCCCGCCGGAATCTTGAGCTTGATCGCGCCCGACAGGGTCGGCACCGCGACCTTCCGTCCGAGGACGGCCTCCCAGGGCGCGAGCTCGAGATCGTGATAGAGATCCGCTCCGCGCACCTCGAAGTCCGGATGCGCCGCCAGTCGCACGCGCAAATAGAGATCGCCGGCCGGACCGCCGCCACTGCCCGGCCCGCCTTTACCAGGCACACGAATGCGCCGGCCTTCGAGTGCTCCGGGCGGAATGCGCACGGTGAATGTCTCCCGTTCCGCTTCGCCGGTCCGTGGATCGACGTGCTGCAGCGAAATCTTCCGCATCGAGCCCTTCATCGCCTCGTCGAGCGTCACGAGGATATCGCCCTCCACCTCGGCGCCGCGCTCGGCGTACTCCGGCTCTTCAGGCATGCCACCGCGCGTGGTGCGACGTCCGAAGCCCTGATCCCCACCGCCACCGGGCCGACGGCCGCCGCCGAAGAACTGTTCGAAGAAATCGCTGAAGCCGGTGCCGCCAAATTGAAATTCCTGCTCGTCGGCCGGGCTCGGACGCCGCGTGCCGCGCATGCCGCCCGGCTGCGGCTGCTGACCCGCAGCACCCTGCTGCCAGTTTGCACCCAGTTCGTCATACTGGCGGCGTTTCACGGGATCGCTCAGGACTTCGTGCGCCTCGTTGATCTCCTTGAACTTCTCCTCGGCCATCTTCTTGTCCTTCGCGACATCCGGATGATACTTCCGCGCCAGCTTGCGGAAGCCTTTCTTGATGTCGTCCGCCGTGGCGGTACGGGTCAGGCCGAGGATTGCGTAGTAATCTTTGAACTCGAGCGCCATGACCGGAGCATCGCGACCGCAGCGGGCCTTGACGATGAGAATTCGACTCCTGAAACCGGGGCTGTTCCGCCGATCACACCTGGCACGGATGAACAGCGGGAATCGGCCAGCAGACGGCAAGGAACGAGCAGGAAACCATGAATCCAGGAAATGAAGGATACTGAATTCGGCCACCGGGGCACACAAAGAGAAGTTCCTGGGTTCATGGCTTCCTGCTTGGCCCTTTCTCCCAGCACTCGCATATCGTCCCGTTAGTTTCCTGCCTCGCCGAGCGTACGCCGGATCCACGCGATCATCGCCGCTTCGTAAGTCGGATCGAGTTTCGACCACGTGAGCAGACCGTGCGGGCCGCCCTTGATCGTGATCAGCTCGCACGCGACGCCCGCGCTTTTCAGCCGTTTCTGAAACGTCAACGACTGCTGCATGGGCACAGTCTTGTCAGCATCGCCATGGATCAACAGCACGGGCGGCTGGCCGGCGCGCACGCGATTCACGGGCGACATCGCGCGCAGTTGGGTGAGCGCATCGGGCGTCACTTCCCTGGGCCGATCCAGCAGGTGCTGCAACGCGATGCTCAGTCCGCCGCGCTGCGCGAGATCCTGCTCGTGGTCCGTCACGGGCGCGAATCCCACCACGGCTTGCACGCGGGTGTCCGCATTGGAACGCGTGGCGCTGAGCGCGACGAGATGACCGCCGGCGGAATGTCCGACGAGGACGATGCGGCGCGCGTCACCCTTGTACACAGCGGCGTTGGCCTTCACCCAGCGAATCGCCGTCTGGACATCGTCGAAGCACGCCGGCCACCGGTGCTTCGGGGCCAGTCGGTAGTTGATGGAGAACCAGGTGAACTTGGCCGCGGTGAACGGCGCGAACCACGGCGTGATGTCAGCCCCGTTGCCCGGCTTGTCACTGCCCTGTTTGTCACCGCTGTCCCAGCCGCCGCCGTGCACGAGAATGGCGACCGGAAAAGGCCCCGCTCCATCGGGCACGCTGGCATCGAGCAGCAGGCGTTCCCCACCCGCCTGCCCGTATTCAATGTCGCGTTGAAGTTCAGCCCGCGCCGCGAGCGCCCACCCTGCGACTACAACTACCCCTGCGAGCAACGCCTTCATGCTCATGAGGCTTTCGTGGCTTCGTCCTGCGCGGCAAGCGCGAAACCTCGGCTCGCCACAAGGAACCGACGGCCCACCTCCGCTGGGCAAATCCCGTACGTGTCGACCGCCGCTGCCGGCCGGTTTTCCCGCGGCGAAAGCCCTGAAGTTCAGGCCGTGGCGGGTCGTTCTCGGGAGAAGGTCTGTCCACACCCATGCATATCCCCGGAAAAGCCACGTTGCTCCTTCTCGTCGCCTGCCTCCCGGCCGGCCTGATCGCATCCGACGCGAAGGACGCCAAACCGAAAGTCAGCGCCGACGCCGCGCTGCAATTGCTGATGGCGGGCAACGCCCGTTTTGCCGCCGGCGGCCTGCTGCATCCGGATCAGAGCGTCAGCCGGCGCACGGATCTCGCCAAGGGGCAGAAGCCGTTCGCCATCATCCTCACCTGCGCGGACTCGCGCGTGGCACCGGAAATCTATTTCGACCAGGGCCTCGGCGACATTTTCGTCCTGCGCAACGCCGGCAACATCCTTAACGATCACACGATCGGCTCCATCGAGTACGCCGTCGAACATCTCGGCGCCGGCCTCATCATGGTCATCGGTCACTCCAAATGCGGAGCCGTGAGCGCCGCCGCTGCCGGCGGTCATGCGCCCGGCCACATCCAAAGTATCGTGGAATCCATTGTACCCGCGGTGAAGGCTTCGGAGGAGGAAAGCGGCGACAAGGTCGAGAACGCGGTGCGCGCCAACGCCCGGATGGTGGCTGCGGCCCTGCGGTCGTCGGATCCGATTCTGAGCGAGGCTGCCAAACACGGACACATCAAGGTGGTCGCCGCCCGCTACGACTTGAGCTCCGGCAAGGTGGAAGTGTTCGACGACGCCAAGGCACCCGCACATGCGACGGTGGCGCACGCCGCCCACGCCGCGCCGGCCGCCGGTTCTGCGCACTGAGCGCACTCACCCACTCCGGCGCCCGGCGCGGCGCGGCGGTGAGAGCAGATTCAACACTGCTATATTTGGCCGCAGGGTGGCTACGAGCGCCAGCGAGTGGAGATCGTCCACCCGCTGGCGCTCGTAGCCACCCTGCTACCCACCATCGCAGGACCCGGGGACGCGGCTTGAAACCGTTTTAGAACGACGTCGAAAACCGCAGCTCGAACGTCCGCGGCGCGCCGAAGTGGAAGCGTTGAATGAGATATCGTTCGTCGGTCACGTTTCGCACCGAACCCGACACGCCGTACCTCACGCCCCCGAGTTCGAAGCGGCCGCCAAAGCTGACGTCACCCACGGTATAGGACTGCAGCCGCCAGCCTTCCACCAGCCGGCCGCCCGTAAACGTGGTGGTGTTGATGAAGGTCGTATAGTCGATCACGTTGTAGGTGTCCGATGTCGCGCGGTTGCCCACAAAGCGAAACCCGCCACCAATCCAAAGCCCCTTGACGCCGCCGACGCTGCCGAGCTCTTGGCGAACCCACAGCGACGTCGTCCGCTTCGGCGCATTGGCGAGCTGGTGACCTTTGCGCGTAAGCTGCGGCTGCCCGCTGACGGTGACGAAGTCCGTCGCTTCCAGCACAAAGGCATCGATGTTCGCATAGCCGAGGATCACCTGCGTGGTCTTGAACGGACGCAGGCGCAAATCGACATCGAAGCCTTCGCTGCGTTGCACGCCACCTTGATCCGCGGGATTGAAGGTGAGCCCGGGCGCCTCGGGATCCGCGCGGGCCGCGAGAATCCGGATGATGTTCGCGTTGTCGATTTTGAAGACGGACGCGGTGAACGAAACGCGGTTGTCCATCAACTCGCCCTTGATTCCGATGTCGTAGCCCTCGCCCTTGCCCGGCGTGGGCATGAAACGCGTGCCGTCCTCGCGGCGCTGCTGCGTGAGGAAGAGATTCACGACCGACTCGGAATACTGGGCGAAAAGCGAGAGCCTTTCCGTCACCTTGAAGAGCAGGCCAACCTGCGGCGTCTTGAAGGCCGGCAGCTCCGCCTGGCTCCAGACGGGCACCAGCGCCGCACCCGTCACGCTTCGTTTCGGGCCGTGGCCGTCGGATTTGAACTTGTCGATGCGATAGCCCAGCATCGTGCGCAGCCGGCCGCTCCAAAACGAAAGCTGGTTCGTCAGGTACATCGTGTCGAAGCGCGAGCGGCCCATCGTGTCGAGACCGCTCGGATTCGGGCCGGTGACATTCGCCTCCGTCTCCTCGGTGATCCGCCATGTGGAGGGATCGTAGAGCTGCCAGTTCACCGCGGCCCGGCCGCCAAACGCGAAGCCGGGACTAAGCGTCGAGAACAGCGAGCGAAACGTCTCCACCGAACGCTGCACGCCGAAGAGCGTCTGCGAGGCGACACCCTTGACCGAGAAATTGTTCACGAGCTCGGCCTGGTAGTACTCGTCCCACGAACCGCGGCTGGAGTAGGCGTTGAGCTGACGGGCCGACATGCGAATCGGCTGCAGCCAGGGCGACGACGCATAACCGTTGGCGGTCACCAAGCCGATCGAGTCGCCGTTGCGACGGGTGAGTTCCTTCCACGAAGAACTCGTGTAGTTGCCGCGCAGCGTGAGGTACGGCGTGAAGCGATGCACCAGCTCGGCGGAAAACACGGCCATGAAATTATCCATGTAGTCGCCCGCCGCGTGCGTGTTCCAACTCTCGTCGATCGGAAATCCCATCGTCTGAAAATCCATCAGCGGATGATACGGCAGCGCACTCCGATAGCCGTTCATGCTCTTCTTCGTGCGTTCGTATTCGACCGTGATGTAGCTGTCGGGCCGAAACCAATACGTCGCCACCGGATTGAGCACCCAAAGATCCGTGTGCGCCCGAGCCGACCAGGAATCGGAATCCTCGAGCGCACCGACAAAGCGCACCGCGAGCTTCTTGGGAATGACCGGCAGGTTCACGTCAATTTCAGAGCGAAAAAGATCGTAGCTGCCGGTCCGCAGGGTCAGTTCGGTGATGCGTTTGGTGGGCTCGGGCCGCTTCGTCACGTAGTTCACCGATCCGCCGGCAAACGCCGTCCCGTACAGCACCGACGACGGTCCCTTGATCACCTCGACGCGCGCGATGTTCGTCGTATCGACAATCCGGAGTCGGCGAAAGCCGTTGCGATACGGCACGTGCGTGCCGAAGCCACGGAGAGAAAAGCCGGTGGTGTCGCCACCGTTCGTGTCACCCGAGGTCGCCGGCGCCGCGGCGAGGCCGGCGGTGAAAGTCACGATGTCGACGAGATCGGTCGCGCCAATGTCCTTGATGAACTGCTCCGTGAGCACGTTGAGATTCATCGGCAGATTCAACAGCTCGGTCTTGGTCCGCGTGCCGCTGATCGCCGACGGCGCGTAGTAACCGCGATCATCGTCCGCGGTCACCGTGAATGTCGAAAGCTGCACGGCCTCGTCCGATCGCGCCGTGACGGGCGCGGCCGCGTGAGCGCTGAGCGCAGCGCTGGCCAACACGAGGACATGGACCGCCCAGCGGGCCGGCGGCAACGAGGCAAAAGTGGAAACGTACATGGTGGGTTTGGGTGGGAAAGGGACAACGTCGACCGCAGCCCGGGGATGAGCGGGCACGACCGCCGGCGGGAGGGGTGAATCACGTCGCGCGCAGTGACCGCGGCCGGCACGCACATGAACTCCTTGGGTTGGAAGCAGCCCACTCTAGGCGAAAGTTGTCCCTTGCAGAATGGGGCAACTGGGAGAAACCATGTGTTTTCTGGTCACGCTTCGCGTGTCGCCATGCCCCACCCGCTCGATCCCACCGTCAAGACCCGGCTGCTGCTCCGCCCGGTGCAGTCGACGTTCGGCACGATTCGCCTCGGCGGCGTCAACCTGGGCGCTTTCGGCGTTGGCCGTCCGCCCGGCCCGCGACGCACACTCCGCTGCTTCGGCCTGGTGTATTTGTTGAGCGGTTCGGGTCTGTACGCGGACGCCACGACGCGCGTCACCCGCATCGGCAAGGGCGATCTCGTGATCTTCTTTCCCGGTCAGCCGCATCAGTGCGGCACCAAGCTCGGCGAATTCTGGGACGAACTCTGGTTCGAGTTTGAAGGCCCGGTGTTCGATGTGATGCGCGACACCCGCGTGCTGAATGCGCGCCGGCCCATCCATCACACGCACGATTGTGATCACTGGTTTCGTCGCTTCTTCCAGATCATCCCGCCCATGCACCTGCGGGCCAAGACACCGCCGCAGGTGACCGTAAGCCGCTTTGCGTCGGTGCTCACGGAGCTTCTGGCCGACAGCGACGCCCCGGTGGAAACGCCGGCTCCGCGCGAAGGCTGGATCGACACCGCCTGCGAACTGCTCACCAAGCCCGACACCCACCACAGCCTGAGTCCGGCCATCGTGGCCCGTCGACTGGGATTCTCCTACGAGACCTTTCGCAAGAAATTTCGGGATGCGATCGGATTCTCGCCCGGCCGCTTCCATCTCGACGCCCGGATCGACCGCGCCGCCGACCTGCTCCATCACGGACGCCAGTCGATCAAGGAGATCGCCGCGCAGCTGGCGTTCTGCGACGAATTTTATTTCTCCCGCTGCTTCAAGCGCCGCTTCGGCCAGGCCCCGCGCGACTTTCGGCGCAGGGTTCGCGGCGAGTGAGAATGAATTGGGCAGAGCCCGCTTCCTCGCGAGGGAGACCTCGGTGTTCCGATTTCTTAGCTTCCTGACTTCTGATTTCCATCGTTCCCACGGAGCGGTGAGAAATTCAAAAGCCAGAAAGCCAGGAGGCGGGGAAGTCAGGGCCGACTCCCTCGCGCGCGAGTCGTTGACGGTCCTATTTCCTGGCTTCCTGGCTTCTGAATGTGATCGCTCAACGCGACAGCTCGAGCGCCGCGCGCAGGTAGGGCTCGATGCCTTTGGCGCACAGATAGAATCCCATGGAGTTCGCATGCCGGCCGTCGACGAGGCCGTCGGCATGCTCGCGCGATAGCATCTCCAAGCCGTCGACATGCACGATCCGCGTATCTCCGGCCGCACGGCGGGCCGCCACGAATTCGCGCGCGAACGCCCGCTTCTCGATCTGCCGCCGCCCCGCGTCGCCAGGCAGATCTTCGGACGGGTTGAAGTACGGTCCCGTCACGAGAATCGGCGTGGTCGGATGCTTCGCGCGCAACGTTGCAATGAACCCCGGTAGCGTGGTGCGATAGATCTCCGTCGTGGGATTCGCCCAGTAATCGACGACGAAACACGCCGCGTCGATCTCGGCCACCGCCCGCGCAAGGGCGGGTTCGCCGAAGCCGTTGCCGCTGAAACCAAGGTTGATGAAATCGACGTCGAGCCAGCGTTCGAGCAGCGCCTGATAGGTCCCACCGGCATTCGAGGCCGCGATTCCCTGCGTGATGCTCGATCCATAATAGACGACGGGCTTCGCTTTCGCGTAAGGTTTCGCCGGCCAGACCGACGCCCCCGGCTGCAGCACAATCTCCTTGATGGCGAGCGGCCGGCCATACGGCAGATAAAGCGTGATCTCCCGCCGCGTGCGCTCCCGGCCCGTTTCCCACTCCTTGCGCAACTGGCCGCGCGCATCCGGCGCGGCGCTGCCGCGATACCCGCGGTCCACATAGAGATCGACGCCGGCACTGCCGAACGCCGTCACGTGCGCCGCCGCCCCTGCCGTGGCGCCCGTCGCCACCACCCCGACGACAGCCGAATCCGTGGCGAACCGCAGCCGCACGCCGGCCGGAACTTGGGCGAGCGCCCACACTTTGGGCGGCATCTCCGCTTTCAGTCGCGCCGGCAAACGCATCCACGCCGGCCGGTCCTCCGCGTACCAACCGAGTCCGTGCACGGCCACGCGGGCGTCGTCCGGCTTGAGCCGCAGCGCCGCGGGATCGTCGTCGACCGCCGCGCGGGCGAACCCAGCCAGACTCACGGCCACCAGCGCCACAAATTGTCCCCAGCGACTCGCAGGAAATTTTGGATACATACGCAACGACTAGAGCCGCTCCAACGGATGCGCGCGATCTTTCAGCGGCAGCTCGACCCGTCCGCGCGAGAGGCCGGCGGCGAACACCGCGTGAATCAGCTCGAGCGATTTCATCGCCGCCTGCCCGCTGCAGACGGGTTCGCGTTGCGCTGCGATGGCCTCGAGCCAGTCGTCGACCACGCGCCGATTCGCGGCTGGAAAACCCCGATCGATCGGCCCGGCTCCGACGGCCGCGGCATCGACCAGCGGACGCCATTCGCGCGTCTGGCCGCGTGCCGACATCGGCGTTTCGTGCAGCACGAACGCATCGGTCACAACGTCGTTCAGCAAACGCGCCCGCCCTTTCGACCCGATGAACTCGATGCCCCACGGTCCGGCGGTTGCGGCGGCGCGCGCGCGGCTCGTGTAGTGGACGTTCACCCCGCGGGGCAGGGCGAACAGCGCCTCGATTTCATCGCCGGCCACGGGACCGATATCCTCGGCCACGGTGCGCGCATCGGCCCGCGTGATGTCACGCCCGCCGTGCAGCACCCGCGCGCTGCACCACGCGGGATCGCCGGCAAAAAATCGCACGAGATCGAATTGGTGCGTCTCGAGCACGAGCAGATCCTCGCCGCCCGCGCGCTTGTCCTGTTTACCGTGCACGCGAATCTCGAGGAGGTCGCCCATCACACCGGCATCGAGCTGGCGTTTCAGCAACAGCGTCGCCGGCGCAAGCCGGCCTTGGTGCGCCACCGCGATCCTGCGTCCAGACCGTTGCGCCTGCGCGAGTACATCGTCCGCCTCGGCGAGCGTGCGCATGAAGGGTTTCTCACAATACACGTGCGCGCCGACCGCGAGCGCGGCGCTGACCATCGCATGATGCTGATCCGTCCAGCGCGGCGCCACGCACACCAGCTGCGGTCTTTCCTTCACGAGCATCTCGCGGTAATCCGCATAGGTGCGTCGCGCCTTCACCCGTTCCTGCACCTTGGCGCGGCCCGCGGGATCGGGATCGGCCAGGGCGACCACGTCGATGCCGGGCCGATCGGCGAACACCAACTCCATCGCGTGGCCGAAATTGCCCCGACCGGTATGGCCGATAACGGCCGCAGTCAGGGGCGTTGCCGGCGCCGCGCGAAGGGCCGCGGCGCCTGCGGCCAGCGCCACGGTCGTCAGGCCGGCAGCCTGTTGAAGAAACTCACGACGCTGCATGCACGAGAGGGGTTGACCTGAAGCCAGATGGCACCCGCGCGCGCGGTCAAGCCGCTGAACAGGACCGGGTGAACAGGAAGCCAGGAAACCCGGAGAACGGAGGAATTCAAAAGCCAGAAAGCCAGGAGGCGGAGTCAGCGGATTCCATCGCCTCGCTCGCCGAGTTTTAGCGTCCCGGATCTCTTGGCTTCCTGGCTTCTGAATTCAAAGGATTGCGATCGGAAGAGCGCATTCGGATCCGACGGGGATTTACTGGGACGAGGAATAGAGCAGGAAGCCGGGAAACCCGGAAGGGCGATTCGCGGATCGTGATCGATCAAATTCAGAAGCCAGGAAACCTGGGACGCGAAAACGTGGAGAGCGACGCAATGGAACCCGCGCACTCCGGTTCTTGGCTTTCTGGCTTCTGAATTCCTCAGTCCTCCGGGTTTCCTGGTTTCCTGCTCACTCGGCTCTGCGAGCAGAAACTCCTTGGCGGGCGCGTTCCAGTTCGCGACGCTGGTCCTTCCATGCCGCTGCCCGATGTCCTGCCGATCATGCCCTTCACCCGCCCTGCGCGCGGGGAAGTCGTGCTGCCGGGATCCAAGAGCCTGACCAATCGCGCGCTGCCGCTGGCGGCGTTGTGCGACGCACCCGTGACGCTCTCGGGCGCGTTGTTCAGCGAGGACACCCAACTGATGAGCGCCGCGCTGCGCGAGCTGGGTTTCGCGGTCACGGAAGACGCCGCGCGCAATGAGATTCGCATCGAGGGTCGAGGTGGTGAGTTTCCCGTGGCCGAGGCTACGCTCTTCGTCGGCCTCGCCGGCACGGCTGCACGTTTTCTCACCGCGCTGTGCGCCGCCGCCCCGCGCGGGGTGTACCGCCTCGACGGCGTGCCGCAGATGCGGAAGCGCCCGATGAAGCCGCTGCTCGACGCCCTGCGCACCCTCGGCGCGGACATCCGTTGCACCGGGCAGGAGGGATTTTTCCCGTTGGAAATTCATGCCCGCGGCCTTGCCGGGGGCGCGGTCGAACTCGACGCCAGCGAGAGCAGCCAGCTGCTGTCTGCGCTGCTGATGGTGGCGCCGCTGGCGCGCGGTGACGTGACCGTGACGCTGCGCGGCAGCGTGCGCTGGTCGTACGTCGATATGACCGCGCAGGTCATGCAGGCGTTCACCGCCGAACAAACGTCGCTGATCCAGCGGCGCGACGCGCAGTCGTTCACGATCGCCGCGCGTACCGCACCGTATCATCGCAGCGGCGGCCGCTACGCGATCGAACCCGACGCCTCCGCGGCCAGTTATTTTCTCGCACTGCCGCTGGTGACGAGCGGCCAGCTCAGCCTGCTCGGTGCGCAGGACGCGAAATGCGGCCTGCAGGGCGACACGGAGTTTGCCGACGTCGTGCGCGCCGTGGGCGGATCCGTCACGGCCACGACGCGCGGACTCGACGTGGCATTTGCCCCTGGCGGCGCGCGGAGCGGACTCGACCGCAACTTCAAGGCGATCTCCGACACCTTTCTCACGCTCGCGGCGATCGCGCCGTTGCTGCGCGGCCCGACGCGCATTTCCGGCATTGCGCACACGCGAAAGCAGGAAACGGATCGGGTCGCGGGCATGGCGCGCGAGCTCACCCGCCTCGGGCAGCGCGTCGTGGAAACGGAGGACGCGCTTGAGATTCATCCGCAGCCCGTGCGCGCGGGCGAGCCCATCGAAACCTACCACGACCATCGCTTCGCGATGAGTTTTGGCGTGCTCGGTTGCCACGACCTGAACCGCGACGGCCAGCCGTGGCTCTCGATCAAGGATCCCGCCTGCTGCGCCAAAACCTTTCCGCACTTTTTTGAGTTGCTGGAGCGCCTGCGGCAAAAATCGTTGGCAGACTGATGGCACCCACTCCTTTCATCATCGTTGCCATCGACGGCGGCGCCGCCTCGGGCAAGTCCTCCTCCGCCCGTACGCTCAGCGAACGCTTCCACCTGCTGCACGTCGACACCGGCTCATATTACCGCGCGCTGACCGCAGAGATGCTGCGACGCGGCGTCCCGGCCAACGATCCTGCGGCGGTGCAGGCGGCACTGACGGACATCAAACTCGGGACGCGGGTCGAGGGCCGTTCGGCGCGCATGGAGATCGGCGGACGCGTGGCGGGCGACGAGATCCGCAGTCGCGAGGTCAACGATCACGTTTCGCACTTCGCCGCGATTCCGGCGCTGCGCAACGCCCTGCTCTCCTACCAACGCGGCCAGGCCGAGGTCGCCCGCCAGCACAGCTTTCGCGGCTTGGTGATGGAAGGGCGCGACATCGGCTCGGTGATTTTCCCCGACGCGAACTTCCGCTTTTTCCTGCACGCCGATCAGAACGAGCGCGCGCGCCGTCGCGCCAGCGAAGGCCAGCAGGACTCCATCGCCGAACGCGACCGGCTCGACTCTTCGCGCAAGACCTCGCCCCTCGCCTGCCCGCCGGGCGCGACCTCGATCGACACCACGCATCAGACACTGGTCGAGGTGGTGGAACTCATGGCAACGGCCATCGCGGCCACGCCCGGTTTCGCATGAGCCACGCGTTTCCGCAGGTCGAGATGGAGCCGATCTACGGTTTCTTCCATTTCCTCTCCGTGACGAGCAGCGACATTGCGTTTCGCGGTGAGACGATCGGGGCGGAACACATTCCCCGACACGGAGGCATCCTGATCGCGGCGAATCACGCGAGCCACCTCGATCCCTTTCTGGTCGGCGCGCAGGTCTCGCGGCAGGTGACATTCTTTGCGCGCAAGACGCTGTGGAAACCCGGCTTCGTCTCGTGGTGGCTGAACGCCGTCGGCGTGATTCCCGTGGACCGTGACGGCGGCTCCGACGTGACGGCAATCAAGCGCGTGCTGAACGCCCTGAAGCAGGAGAAGACGATCATCATGTTTCCCGAGGGCACGCGCTCGCCGACGGGCGCGTTGCAATCGCCCAAGCCGGGTGTCGGTCTCTTCGCCTGCCGCGCCCAGGTGCCCGTGGTGCCGGCGCGAATTTTTGGATCGTTCGAGGCTTTTGGCAAAAGTGGTTCGGTCCGGCTCGGCACCCCCGTGACGGTCGTCTTCGGCCGGCCGATGACGCCGCAGGATTACGACGATCCGAAAGCCGGCAAGGAGCGCTACCAGATCGCCAGCGAACGCATCATGGCCCGGATCGCGCAGCTCGAGGCGCCGCCGGAAAAAGTCATCTAAACGATCGCGGCAGGACGTCCCCACGCTCATCGACCGGGGGGAGTCGAAACACAATAAATGTAGGCGGGGTGCCCTCACCCCGCAGTCATTACATGCATCTGCCCCATCTTGCGCCGTTCCAAAATTGCCCGCTTTGTTTCTTCACGGCGGCTACGGCGCGGCGACAACCGATTCTGGCGTCGGAAACTGTCATGCATGTTCTCCGTGAGGTGTGGACAAAATCAGCGACGGCAGACGGCTGGTTTGTCGGCCGGTTTGTCATCATGCCGGATCACGTCCATTTCTTCGCGATGCCCGCCCTCGAGGCCAGGAGTCGATCCGCGTGGTGCAAGACGTGGAAATCGGTGACCTCGCGGCGTATTTCCGCTGTCACTACCGTGCCACCACCGATTTGGCAGCCTGACACCTTCGACCACATCCTGCGAAACGCGGAATCGTACGCCGAAAAGTGGGAATACGTTCGAGCAAATCCAGTCAGGGCCGGTTTTGTCTCCGTGCCTGAACTGTGGCCGTACCAAGGAGAGATCCATTCCCTCTCGTTTTGAATAAAGCGGGGTGAGGGCACCCCGCCCACATTTACGAAACCGTCATCGCGCTCACTCCAACCCGCTCGCCTGGCGCGCACGCTTGAGCACGACGCGGGCGACGGCCCGCGCGCGGTCGGCGCCTTCACGCAACAGGGCCTCGACGTGATCCAGGTTGGCGGCGAGTTCGGCGCGACGCGCCCGCGCGGCCGCGAAGTAGTTCCAGTAGTGCTCGAACAACGCCTTCTTCAAATCACCGTAACCCAGTCCGCCGACGCGGAGGCGGTTTTCAAAATCCGTCGCGACGTCCGCGGGCGCCACGAGGCGCAGCAGCTGAATCGCGAGATTCTTGTCGGCATCGGGCTTGGGTTCCGCCGGCGTGCGGGAATCCATCACGATGCCCATGATCTTCTTCCGCGTGGCCTTCTCCTCGCCGAAGATGTCGATCGTGTTGCCGTAGCTCTTGCTCATCTTCTGGCCGTCGAGCCCGGGAATCACGGCGATGTCATCGCGAATCTCCGACTCGGGCACCACGAAGGTCTCGCCGTACGTCTGGTTGAACTTGATCGCGATGTCGCGCGTCATCTCCAGGTGCTGCTTCTGATCGCGGCCCACCGGCACCCGGTGCGTATCATAAAGCAGGATATCGGCGGCCATCAGCACCGGATAGGCGAACAGGCCGAAGTTGGGCGAAATGCCCTTCGCGGTCTTGTCCTTGTAGCTGTGCGCGCGCTCGAGCAGGCCCATCGGGGTCAGCGTGCCCAGGAGCCACATGAGCTCGGCGACCTCGGAGACGTCGCTCTGACGCCAGAACACGCTGTGCTTCGGGTCGAGTCCGCAGGCGAGCCAGTCGAGCGCCACGCCGAGCGTGTTCTTGCGCCGCTCGGCTGGATCGAAGAGCGACGTCATCGAATGGTAGTCGGCGATGAAGTAGAAACACTCGCCGCGCGCCTGCGCATCGATGGCCGGGCGCATCGCGCCAAAATAGTTGCCGATGTGAAGCGTGCCGGAAGGCTGGATACCCGTGAGTGTGCGCATGTCGGATCGTGGTCGTTGGTCGTAAAGGGCGTCGGTCGCGTGCCCGAACCGAAAAGACAGAACGATTCCGGGAACGAGAACGAGACCGATTTTCGGGCCGCCGGCGGTAAGGTGCGCCGCCGCCCGCCGGGGCGTCAGACCACCGGCTTCAGTCGCGGCGCGGGATCAGTTTCACCGTGTGCCGGGCGTGCGCAATGGTCGCGGCGGGAATATAGCCGCCAATGGCAATCGCCGGCGTCACCAGCGCGCGCGGTCCGAGCAGCGTGCCGGGATTCAGCACGGCGTTGCACCCGACTTCCGCCTTGTCGCCCAGAATCGCGCCGAACTTCCGCAGTCCGGTGTCGTAGGTGGCGTCGGCGGTCCGGATGACAATCGGCTGCTGATCGAGCCGGAGGTTCGAGCAGATCACGCCCGCGCCAAAATGCGCGCGGTTGCCGAGAATGGAGTCACCGACGTAGTTGAAATGCGGCACCTGCACGCCGTCCATCAGCAGGCAGTTCTTGAACTCGCAGGCGTTGCCGAGCACCGCGCCCTCGCCGACGATCACGTTGTTACGGATGAATGCCCCCGGCCGGATCTCCGTGTTCGCGCCAATCCACACCGGCCCGATGATCGTGGCGTACGGCGGCAACTTCACCGACGGGTGAATCCACACCCTGCCCTCGAGATGCACGCCGGCGGGAACGCGCGGCGTGCCGGGTTCGATCGTCAGGCCAGCCAGCGCCGGCCCGATCTGTTTCAACCACTCCCACGGCGCAACGTCGGGATGGAAGAACGCCGCGAACGGCGCGAGCGAAGCGGGAAGCGCAAAAAAATCGGAGGCCTTCATGCAGGGCGTTCAGGGATGTGAACGCCCATGGGTGAAGATGCGCCGGCCGAAGGCAATCGAAACGATGACGCTTCAACGGTGCGCGCGAAGCGGCCTGCGCTGACGGTGACTCGCGCTCAGCTCTTCGCGCCGGTCGAGGCGTCGACGGAAAACTTTCCGCCGCCCGCGAAGAAGAGTGCAATGAACGCGCCGAGGTAAACGAACGCCAGTTCGCCGTTACCCGGTCCCGCGAGTTTTGCGCCGTGGGCAAACCAGAACGCCGTCGCCATCGTCAGTGCGGCTCCCAGCGCCGCCACGCGGGTGAACAGCCCGAGTACGAGCAACGCCGCGCACAGCACCTCGCCGCCCACCGCCAGGGCAAGACTCACCTTGGTTCCGACGCCCAAGGGATCGGGAAACTTCGACGCCAGGTCCGAAAATCCAATCAGTTTGCCCCAGCCATGCAGCACGAGCATCGCGCCACCGAACCACAGTCGGATAACCAGGAGCGCAAGGTCCGCACTGCGCGGCAGGAAGTTCAGGTGCAGGAATTTCATCGCGGCGAACATGCGCGGCTTCACCGGTTCCGCAAACGGTGGCGGAAAACTTCCGTCGCACGCTCGCACTGCGACCACGGGCACGTTCCGGCGGGAAACCGCCTCCGCCGTTGCATCACGAGCCTTCCCTGACACGTTCGCGCCATGCTGCGAATCACGATCCTGACCGCGCTGGCCGCCCTCAGCGTAGCGTCGCTTTCCGCCCGGCCGCGGGCCCGCGACGCCGGCATTCCGTTCGACGGCACGCCGGGACCGCTCAACGCGATCACGGATGTGCAAGGCGTCGAGGTCGGGCACGTGACGTTGATCGCCGGCGACGGCCCGCTGGAGGTGGGCCGCGGCCCGGTGCGGACGGGCGTGACCGCGATCCTGCCACGCGGCAAGGCGGCCGACGCCGCGCCGGTGTTCGCGGGCACGTATTCACTGAATGGTAACGGCGAGATGACGGGCACCGCGTGGATCGAGGAGTCCGGGTTTCTGGAAGGCCCCATCCTGCTCACCAACACGCACAGCGTCGGCGTCGTGCGCGATGCGATCATCGCATGGCAGGTGCGCCGTTCCGGATCGGGCCGGCGCGACGTTCCATGGTCGTTGCCGGTCGTCGCTGAAACCTGGGACGGCTGGCTGAGCGACATCAACGGCTTTCATGTCAAACCGGAGCATGTGTTCACCGCGCTGGACGACGCTCGCAATGGTCCAGTGCCGGAGGGCAGTGTGGGTGGTGGCACCGGCATGGTGTCCTATGAATTCAAGGGCGGCATCGGCACGGCGTCCCGCCGCCTCGCCGCGGATCTCGGCGGTTTCACGCTCGGCGTACTCGTTCAGGCGAATCACGGCGTGCGGCGCCAGCTCGTCGTGGCCGGGGTGCCGGTCGGCCGCGAGATCGGCGGCGGCACCCGCCGGTTTGCCGGCAGCAATCCCACCGATCTCGCCGGGCTGAGCGTCGGCGAAACCGGCTCCATCCTCATCATCGTGGCCACCGACGCGCCGCTGCTGCCGCACCAGTTGAAACGCCTCGCCCGCCGCGCCGCGCTCGGGCTCGCTCGTACCGGTGCCGTCTCGGGCAACGGCTCAGGCGATCTCTTCCTCGCCTTCTCGACCGCGCCGGTCGGCACCTCGGCCGCCATCGGCACGCCGGTGGACGTGAAGGCGCTGACCAACGAGGGCATGAGTCCGCTCTTTGAAAGCACCGTCGAAGCCGTCGAGGAGGCCATCATCAACGCGCTCGTCGCCGGCGAGACGATGACCGGTCGCGACGGCCACACGGCCGAGGGCGTGCCGATCCCACGCCTGCAGGAAATCCTGAAACAGTACAACCGGCTCGTCGCGCCCGCGCGCTGAGTTTCCCGGGAGCGCAGGCGTCCCGCCTGCGCGGTTTTGAATGCAGGCCAGAGGCCTTGCGCTCCCGGCTCCCCGGTCTCCCGTGGCGATTCCCTTCGTCCAACTTTCCAATTCCCATGCCACGCTCCTTCGCGCTCCTGCTGTTGCTGTTCGTACCCGGCGGTGTCTTGCAGGCTCGGATTGATCTCCTCCTCGTCCCGCCGGCGGGCGCCGTCGCGGCCGGGCCGGGCACCGAGCTAACGCTCTATCTCAACAATCCGACTGAGCTCGCCGAGACGATGCACCTGCCACGCGAATGGTTCGCGAGCTACGCGAGTGAGCGCGGTCAGGGGCGGGTCCGTCTCGTCGCCTCCTCACCCGCGGAAACCGAGTGCGCCGTACCGCCGATGAGTCGGCGAACGGTGGTGCTCCAGTTGCTCGATCCGATTCCCGGGGCGGGCGGTTTCGTTTCCCTCCGCCTCACCGATCCGGCCACCAACGCCATCATGTTCGAAGTGCTGCCGATCGAACCGGTCACGGCGCGGAACTCCGCCACCCCGTCGCATCGCCCGCCGCTCGTGCCCGGCCGGCATCTCGATCTCACAAGCGATCTCGAAGCCATGCGCCGCCACATCTCCGGTTACGATCCGATCTACTTCGCCGTCGGCTGGCGCGAGCGTTTCAACGCCCGCTTCCAATTCAGTTTCAAGTACCGCGTCTTCGAAAGCGGACCGCCGGCGGAGTCCTGGGCCCGGCAGGCCGCCCGAGACTTCTACTTCGCCTATACGCAGACCACCATCTGGGACCTGGAGACATTCTCGAAGCCGTTCTACGATTCGAGCTACAAGCCGACCGCGTTCCTGCTCCGCACGCTCGTGCTCGATCCTGAGCGCACGTGGCGACTCACGCTGCAGGCCGGCGCGCAGCACGAGTCCAACGGCAAGGGCGGCGGCGCCACGCCGGTGTATCCGGATTCCGGACTCCTCTCGCCGACCAACGCGCAGCGCCACGCGTCCGACACCCGCAGCCTCAACACGCTCTACCTGGCCCCGAAGCTCCGCTGGACGGGCGACAACGACTTCTTCGTCGAGGCACGCGCGCACGCCAGTGTTTATTTCCAGAATGACGAAAACCCCGACATCCACCGCTATCGCGGCTACGTGGATCTGTTGCTCCGCGCCGGTTATGATCGCGGTATCCAGGCGTCGCTCCAGGCGCGCGGCAAGGTCGATGGGCACGGCAGCATCGAGCTCAATTTCACGTGGCCCGCGATCCAGACGCCGCTGCTCAAACTGATCATTCTGCGGACGTTCGGCGGCTACGCGCAGGTGCAATACTTCAACGGTTACGGCGAGAGCCTGCTCGACTACGACGTGCGCCGGAAGGATCAGCTCCGCTTCGGTTTGATGATCACGCGGTGACGGCGCGACGCAGCGTCATGGCCTGCAGTCAAACCGCGCGCGTCACGGCGACGACACGACCGTCGGCGCTGCGGCTTGAATCCGGTAAAGGCTCCACAACTCCGCTTCTTCGCGCCGACGCTCCGCGCGCAGGTCGTCCTCCAGCATCGCGATCGCGATCGGTTGATTGAGCCAGGCCAGCGGGCCGCCGATGCGCAGTCCGGGCCGTCGCTCCAGCGCCAACGCCACGCGACCCTTCGGCGTCAGCACCTGCAGCTCCTTGGTCGGCCCGTGCAGCTTCGGTTCCTGCACGACGTAGTCCGGCAGCCGGATGATCTGGTTGCGCGGCTTCGCGGGCTCGCGCGCGATCGGCGATTCCGCGGTTGCGGTCGGAGCCTTCAATTCGGCTGGCGGAACAGCCAGACGCTGCGTCGCGGCCGAGATCCGAGCCGCCGTCTCCGGTGTCACTTGACGCTTCGCTTCCGACGCTGGAGTGGAAACGCCTTCGGCCGAATGGCCGAGGGCGGCGGCGACCAAAAACCAGGCGAGCACGCTGGATTTCATGGTGGTAAGCGGGTTGAGGGTGAACCGGCGAAATCCTGACAACTCAATCTGCGCGCGGTGCCCATAAACGCAAACGGCCCCGGCAGACTTCCAACCGTTCAGTTGCCCGCGAATCACACGAATGCACCCGAATGCGAAGCATAAGAAGTGATTCATCGTCCGACCGGGAGCCTTGGCCGCGAGAGGGCGGAAGACTTTTCAAACCTTGGGATTGGTGTAAATTGGCGTGATTCGCGGGAGTTTTCCCCGCGCTCGCCGTTACGCCTTCCGCCAGACCCGCCCGTAATGCGGTGGAATCGTGAGCCATTGTTCGCTCAGTGCCGCGACCTCGGCGCGCGTGTCCCACGGATGACCGTGCAGCTGCTCGACGTAATCGCCCGCCTCCGGGAACCAGAACGGCACCGTCTGCTCGACGTCGGAGAAGTTAAGCGCGACCAGACTGAAGCGTCCGGCCTCCGCGCGGGAAAACAGCAGCAGCCCGCGTGACTGGTAACGGGCGTCCTCGTTGTAGAAATAATGCGAGCCCGTACGAAATTCCGCCGCGCTGCGCCGCAGATCCAGGCAGCGTCGCACCAGGCTCAGCATGTCGCGGCCGATGGCGTCATAGAAGTAGTCCCATCGCACCGGACGCAGCAGCATCACCCGCCCCATGCCGCTGTCGGGCACGTAATAGTTTTCGGCCAGCTCCTGGCCCTGCCAGAGCAACGGAATGCCGGGAGCGAGCAGCGTGCCGATCACAAACGGCTGCACCTTGTACCACTGGGCACGATCGCCTTCGCGCAGCAGATCGTTGTCGCTCGCGAGCGTGCCGAAGCGACAGACGAAGCGCGAGTGGTCGTGCGTCTCGATGTACTGCAGGCCGAGCTTCGGCATGCGCTCGCCGTCGTGCACCGCTGACGCGGGAAACCCGGCAAGGCCGAATGCGAAGCCAAGATCCGTCAAATGCCGGTGCGGCGCGGCCGCGACCCGCGCCGCCGCATCGAGCGTGCGGTTCTGCCACGTACAATTCGTGTAGGTCTGCGCGAGCACGCCCTCCGGGTCCTCGAGCTGCTCGGCGCATTGGATCAAGCGCAACGGCTCGCCGGGACCGGCGTCAAAGCGCGTCCAAGCCCCGCCGTCGGCGACCCGACGCTTCGCCGTCTGGTAGGTCGTGTAGACCAGGTTTGCGTAGCCCGCGCCCATCGGGCCGTCCCAGTAGTTCGGCACGCAGTCGTAGCGGAATCCATCGACGTGATACACCTCGAGCCAGTGCTGGTTGACGGTGTGGAAAAAGTCCGCGGTGAACGGCCGGTTGAAATCCGTGCTCTCGCCGAAGTAATCCTTCGCGAACGCCCCGAGAAACGGGTTCTCGCGATACTGCAACCGACGGTAGAGATCGCTGTATGGAAACTGCGTGCTCGTGTGGCCATAGACCGCATCGAGCAGCACCGCCAAGCCGCACTGGTGCGCAGCGTCGACGAAGCGTTGAAAATCGGATCGTTTGCCGAAGCGTTCATCGACGCCGAAGTAGCCGATTGGCAGGAAGCCCCAGTCGACGGTCAGCGCCACATTCGACACCGGCATGACCTCCAGGCAGTTCACGCCGAGATCCGCCAGATACGGCAGCCGCTCGATCGCGGCGTCGAGGTCCGGCGCAAATTCCGCCAGCATCAACTCGTAGATCACGAGGTCGGACAGGCGCGGTGTCTTCCAGCCGGTCTCACCCGCACTCCAAACATACGGCGTGTAACCGAGCGTGAACGCGGACAACTTGCCGACCCCGAATTCGCGGGCAAAGGGATCCGCCACCCAGTCGAGCACGCCCACGTTCGGATTGCTCACGACGTAGCGGTACACGTAACGGCCCGGCTGGCCCCACGACGTTCCGGCCGTCTGGGGCGAGGCCCGGATTTCCACCTCGGTACTCCAGAAATCGCCGTACGTCGGATCGGTCGCGTGCGTGAGCGGAAACTCCCTCGAGCCGCCGGTGCGGAGAAACTGATCGCGTTCGTGGATGATTTTCACCGCGACGCGATTGCCGTCGGCGGCGGAAACCCACGGCAGCAGGACGCCGAAGGCCATCTGGCCCGGAGCCCGTTCGTGCGCCCCGAGGCGCTCCATCGGCAGGAGATTCATGAGCGACATGGGAAGCACCGGACACCGGCGGCTCCGGAATGTAGCCGGAATCGTTCCAGTTTCCAGACCACCGGCCGCGTGCGCCAGCACGACCTCACGGCCCGGCGGCGCCCAGCTTCGTTGCGTGATGCGCGCGGCCGACGTCGATGGCCAAGGTGTGTTCAGCATCCGCCGGTTCCGGCGTCGGCACGCGGAGCTCAAACTCCATGAGCCCGCCGAGAATGACGCCGGAGTCGTTGGCGTTCTTTACGCGAAACGAAGCCGCCCCCACCCGGGCCTGTCCGCGCTGGTCCGGCCGAAATTCCAGCGTCTGCCCCGCCACCTGCACGCGGATCGGTTCGTTGAACAGCGCGAAGCCGTCGAACACCGTCACCGCGCCGCTGAGGACGAGCACCCGATCGGCGCGAGTTTCCCACCGCTCGACCCGCAGCGACTGGCCGGACGCGGGGTAGCCGAGAAAGGCCTGCGCGGGACTGCGACTGACGCCGATGGTGTCGCGCGCGTGCACGGTCACCCGCGCGAACATGCCCTCGCGCATGTGGTCGGCGACGTGACAGTGAAAAAGCCACGAACCCGGATTATCGGCCAGCATGTCCGCGACCTTCATCGAGGCCGGCAGGAGCTCGACGACGTCGGTGCGCCGCCGCCCGTCTTCGAGCACGCGCTGGCCGTGCCAGTGTGCGGTGTGAAAATCCCGCTCGGATCCGAGCGCGAACAGATACCAACGCGTGCGCTCGCCCTCGTTCATCTGCAGGCCGGGAAGATTGCCGAACACGTAACCGTTGATGGCGGCCCGCGCCCCCTGCTCGAGCTGTTGCTGGGTTTCCGCCCACGTGGCGACCGGGGCGGTGCTCGAAAGTCCGGGCAGGCCGGCGTATTCCGCGGCTTCGACCGCGGCGGCGTCCAGCCCGCTTTCGTCGAAGATCATGAACAGCGTCGCGAATTCGCGATCGACATCGCGTGGCGTGCCATCGGGCCGGGCGCGCTGCGGATCGGTCACGACGATCGCTCCGACCAGGCCGAGATTGGATTCGGTGTCTCCCGTGACGTGGCTGTGATAGAGCCAGCCTTTGGAACTGGGCTCGCCCGGACCGGGCCCGGAGGCCTCGTCCAGCTGCCACACATAGGTGTAACGCGCCCCGGGACCGACCGCTGCGCCGCGGCCCGGATTGGGATAGTAGTGCGCGCCCTCGCTGTCCTTGTCGTATCTCAACCCGTGCGGGTGCATGGACAACGGCTGGTCCGTGCGATTGAGGAACGTCACCGCGAGAAACTCGCCGACCACGCCGCGCAGGACGGGGCCGAGAATGCCGAGACTGCGCTGCGCGATGACCTGCGCGGTGAAGGTCGCGTCGGTGTACTGCACATAACGCACCTTGCCCGCCTTGCGTTCGCGCAACAGCGGCGGCGGCAGCGGCAGGCCGCAGATTTCATCGCGGCCCGCGGGGGCGAAGTCCCACAGCACCGATTCCGCCGCGATGTAGTAGTGTCGGGTCTTGTTCGGATCCGGCGTCCGGCCGAAAAACGTCCCGCCCGTGTCGCCGCCGGCCACGGTCACGGTCGGCTTGATCTCCGCCGGTCCACTTGGTCCCGCGGGCTGCGCCGTCAAACCTACGCGACCGAAGGTAAGCGCAGCGGCAACGACGAGCAGACGAAACGGACAGCGGTTCATGGCGGAGGCCAAAATGAATCCACCCGCGGGACGGCGAACGCAAGCCCCCCGGGAACGCAGGCGTCCCGCCTGCATTTCGATCGGGATTCATTGCAGGCGGGACGCCTGCGCTCCCGGGGCCGAAATTCCAACCGGCACAAAAAAGGGCGGCGCTCTCGGCGCCGCCCTTCGAAAGTAACTTCAACGCTAGGTTGAGCGAACCCGCCTTAGAAGCGGCCGTTCACACCCACATTCACCGTGATGAAGTTGTAGATGATCGTCGACGGCTGGTTGCGGAAGCCGCGATAGATTTGCTGGGGCTCGTTGAAGAGATTCGAGACGTCGCAGGTCAGGTTCACCTTCGGGTTCAGCTGGTAGGCCAACCCAAGGTTCACGGTGTCCATCGCCCGGCGCCAGCGGTTGCGGCCCACGGTCGCCGCCGAGTACTCGACGATGTAGTCGCCGGTCCAGTTGTAGAGCACCCGCGTGCTGAAACGCTTGTAGCGCCAGGAGAGCATCACGTTGGCGGCCTTCGGAATGAAGCCGACCACCTGACCGCCGCTGAGGTAGGTCGCGCCGCCGAAGTCACCGTGGGTGTCGATCTGCGTGTAGTTGACCGAGCCGCTCAAACCCTTGAGCAAACCGGGGAGAAACGTGAACTGCTGCTGGTAGCTGAACTCCCAGCCCTGCACGTAGGCCGTGCCGGCGTTGGCCGACGTGAACTCCGTGAAGCCCGCGTAGTCGCCGTTGTAGCCGTTGTCCTGGCCGGACGCCACCGTGCCGACGTTGATGTTGCGGACGATGAAATCCTTGATCGTCTTCGTGAAGAAACCGACGGAGAAGTTGCCGACCGGCTCGAAATAGTAGTCGAGCGAGGCGTCCCAGTTCTTCGCGTTTTGCGGCAGCAGGCTCGCGTTGTTGATTGTGAGCGTCTGGGCGTTCTCGTTGACGGTCTCGTTGGGGAAGAGCTCGCCGAAGCCGGGTCGGCCGAAGCTCGTGGACCACGAGAGGCGCGCCTTCAGGTTCGGCGTGATATCATGCGTGAGGTGGATGCTCGGGAAGGACTTCGTGTAGCTGCCTTCGATGACGCGACGCGTGCCGGCGTAGTCGCGGGTCGCGGACCCCACGGGATCAGCCACCTGCTGCGCCGTCGTGCTGCCGATGCGGGCGCGCACCCAGCCGAAACTGTCATCGTCGGTCTTCTCCATGCGGACGCCGCCGAGGAAGCTGGTGCGGCCGAGAATGCCCTCCTTGCCGAATTTACCCTGCGCCATGAAATACCCGGCGGTGACGGTCTCGGTCACACTGCGCGTGCCCGTGTAGCGCTGCTGCAGCGCGTAATAGAGGTCCTCCGACCACAGCGTCGGATCCTTCGGCGTGCGCTCGTCGATGAACATCGACGTCGTCCACTGCGGCATCCGCCGGCCGGTCTTCACCTGATCATACGTGATCATGCTGGGGTCGGCCGGCAGCGAGGTGGTGCCGAGGTAATTCCAGCGGCGGTTGAAGCTCTCGGTCTGCGCCAGGGTCTCGCGCCACTGCGCGCCCGTCTTGATCGAAAGCGGAATCGACGTGGGCAGCTTGTACATCGCGTTGAAGCGGGCTTCGCGCACGCGCTGATCGTTGTGCCCATTGCTGTTCAACAGCTGGCCGGTGGGACGATAATTCGTCGGGTCCGTGAAATCAGGTCCGCCGTTCTGGATGAAGCGCGGGTGGAGCTCCGAGTCCGTCCGGTCGAGAATCCAGCCGGCGCCGGTCAGCCGGTGCGTCAGCTCGCCGCCGTGACCGTTGCCGTTGTTCAGGTTGGTGCGCGCGTAGTAGGCGGCGTAGTCGAGCTGCAGCGGGCCGAAGTCCTGCTCGGCCGCGAGATCGAGCCGGCGCATGCGGACGGCGTAGTTATTCGGACCGCGGTTCTGCATCTCGATGAGCGAGGTGGCGACGGGCCGGATGACGGTGATCTTGTCGGTGAACCCGGGGACGACGCTGGTCGTCGCACTCGGCACCGTGTTCTGATTCTGGGAACTGTAGGCGCGCGTGATGTAGCGGCGGCGGAAGTCCTCGTAGTTATCGTTCACCGTGGCGTTGACCGACACCTTGGTGTTCGCAGTCAGGCGGTAGTCCGTCTTGATGTTAATGCTGGCCTGCTTCCGGTTGTTGTAATTGTCGAAGGTCTGGTAGCTCCACACGTAGGCCGGCTGGGTCGTGGTGTTTTGATAATCGCGATCCGTCTGGAAGAAACCCACGGCATTTTCGCTGTAGAACAGGTTCACATTGATGCCGATGTTCCGCTTGCCGCCGAAGATGTCGAAGAGCTCCTGGTAGCCGAAGTTGATCAGCGGATGCGAGCGATGCTGCTCGCGCATCGGAATCTGGTCGACGAACGACGGCGCGATGCGGGAGGAGAAGCTGTACGTCACGCGGCGCTTTTCCCTCATGCTGAGGGAAGAGCGGGACTTGAGGTTGACGGTGCCGCCGAGCGAGTCGGCGTTCTTGTCGGGCCGGTGCCCCTTCACGAGCTCGAGCTGATCGAAGAGCGCGCCCGAAATACTCTGCATCTCGAAGGCGCGGCTGCTGCCGAGCGAGGTCACCAGGCCGCCGTCGATCGTGACGGTGTTGAGGCCGGCGCCCATGCCGCGGATGTTGAAATTATAGGCGAGACCTTCGTCGGTCGGGCTGCCCGCGACGCCCGGCAGGCGCATCAGCACCTCGCCGGCGCTCATGTTGGGCAGATTGCCGAACGAATCCATCGCGACGACATTCGTGACGTTGGGCGCGTTGCGCTGGGCCGTGATGGCGGCGGCGCCACCCTCGCGTTCGCCGGTGACCTTGAAGGCATCCAGTTTGTAGATACCTGTCGTCAGATCGAAATCGCGCACGGCGCGCTGGCCGGCGGCGACGGCCACGACGCCGCGGGCCGGATCGAGGCCGATGTACGTCACCACGATTTCGTGCGTGCCGGCCGGGACGCCGTTGAGGACGAAGCGGCCGCTGTCATCGGTGAGCGTGGTCAGCCCCAGCTGCGGGACCTCCACCTTGGCGCCTTGGAGCAGATTGCCCGTGGCGATGTTGCTGACCGAACCGGTGAGCGAGCCGGCTTCCGCCGCCGCCACCGGGGATACGAGGGCCGAACCTGCGAGCAGGGGCAGGAAGGCGGCAAGACGCGTGCAGCGTCGAAGGGAGAAGGCAGGGCCTAGGCAGAGGGCTGCGAGGTAGCTGGAGGGCATGACAGGGGTGCCGAACTTGGGTTGGGTAGCAGGAAAACCGGGCAAACGCAGTGCCCGGTCGACAGGGTAAAACGAACAGGCAAGGAAAGGCCCGGCGTCGAACGCAAGGCAAGCGCGAACTCCCGGCCGAAGGACAGTCCGGCAAACTTGGCGCGTGGCCGCGCGCCAGCAACGATTTCGGGCTAGAACCGGCCGTTCACGCCGAGCGTGATCGTGGTGCCGTTGATAATCGTGTTCGCCATCTGATCCGGAATGCCGCGGTACTGCGCCTGCGGTTCGTTGAACAGGTTCGCGACGTCCGCGGTGAACTGCAGCCACGGCCGGTATTGATACGCGACGCCGGCCGTCACCGTGGAATACTTGTAGCGGTAGAGATTCCGACCGACGCTCGCCGCGGTGAAGGCGGTGATGTAATCGCCCGTGTAGTTATAGAGCACGCGCGTGCTGAAACGCTTGTGCCGCCACGAGAGGCTGGCGTTGCCGGTGCGCGGAATGAAGCCAGGCACTTCGTCAGTCGCGCGCTCGGTGGTCCCGCCGAAATTGCCGTGCGTCGCGATCACCGTGAAGTTGGCCGACGCGCCCAAGCCTTTCAGCCAGCCGGGGAGAAACGTGAACTGCTGCTGGTAGGCGAACTCCCAGCCCTGCACGATGGCGGTGCCCGCATTGGCCGAGGTCAGCCGCGTGAAGCCGGGGTATTCACCGTTGAAGCCGTTGTCGGTGCCGGTGCCGATCGTGCCGGCGTTCGTGCCCGTGACGATGTAGTCCTTGATCGTCTTGTGAAACCAGGCGACCGAGAGATTGCCGACGGGTTCGAAGTAGTAGTCGAGCGCGGCATCCCAATTCTCCGCCGTCTGCGGCAGCAGGCTCGGATTGTTCACCGTGAGCGTCTGATTGGTCTCGTTGATCGTTTCGTTCGGCAGGGCGTTGTTCAACGCGGGGCGGCCGAAGCTCGTGGACCAGCTCAGCCGGGCCTTGATGTTCGGCGTCACGTCGTGGGTGAGATGCGCGCTGGGAAACGACTTCGTGTAGCTGCCGCTGTTCCGGCGCTGGGTGTTCGCATAGTCGCGCTGCGCCGAGCCCACCGGATCCGCGGTCTGCTGCGCAACGGTGCTGCCGTTGCGGGCGCGCACCCAGCCCCAGCTCGACGTATCCGTTTTTTCGGTGCGGACGCCGGCGATGAAACCGGTCCGCCCCACCCGGCCCTGCGCCATCGCGTAACCCGCCGTCACTTCCTCGGTCACGGCGCGGTTCGCGGTGTATTTGTTCTGCTCGTAGAAATACAAATCCTCCCGCCAGAGCGCCGGTGTGATCGGCTGGCGGTCGGCGACGAACTGCACCGCCTCCCACTGCGGCAGCCGCCGGCCCGTCTTCACGGTGTCAAAACTCCGAATGGTCGGATCCGCGGGCAGCGCCGTCGTGCCGGCGTAATTCCAGCGCCGGGCGACGCTCGATGCGTCCGCGTACTGCTCGCGCCATAGCGCGCCCGCCTTCAGGTACAGCGGAAACGACACCGGCAGCTCGTAGCGGGCGTTGCCGCGAACCTCCTTGTTGTCATTGTCGTTCTGGAGAATCGAATTGTTGTAGGTCGTCGGCCGGTAGTTGGCCGCGTTGGTGAAATCCGCCCCCTCGGTCTGGGTGAAGCGGGGAAACAGATCCGACTGCGTGCGGTCGAGGATCCAGCCGACATTCGTGATGCGGTTGACGAGAATGCCGCCGCGGCCGCCACCGCCGCCGTTGATGTTCGTCTGCGTGTACAGTGCGTTGTAATCGAGCTGGAGCCGGCCGAACTGCTGCTCGACGCCAAAATCCAGCCGGCGCATCCGGTTGTAGAAATTGCCCGGGCCGGTCGACGTGATGTCGATCGTCGACGCCGTCGACGCGCGCACCTGCGTGATGCGGTCAGTATAACCGGGCAGGATACCGGCGGTTCCGGTGGTGCCGACGGTCTGCGCGGTGAACGCCCGCGATTCGTACTGGCGGCGGAAGGTCTCGATCGCATCGTTCACGACCGCGTTGAGCGAGAGCTTGGTGTTGGCCGAGAGCCGGTAGTCGGTCTTGACGTTAATGCTGGCCTGCTTGCGGTTGTTGTAATTGTCCCACGTGCGGTAGTCCCAGACGTACGCCGGTTGCGCCGTCGTGTTCTGAAAATCCCGCACGGTGCGGAAACCGCCGACGGCATTCTCGCTGTAGAACAAATTGACCGACACGCCGAGATTCCGCTCGCCGCCGAGGACCCCGAACACCTCCTGCCAGGCGACGTTGAACAGCGGATGCGCGCGGTGCGCCTCGCGCAGCGGCACCTGCTCGGTGAACGAGGGCGCGATGCGCACGCCGGCGCTGTAGGAGATGCGGCGTTTTTCCCGCATGCTGAGCGGCGAGCGGCTTTTCAAATTAATCGTGCCGCCGAGGGAATCGGCGCCCTTGTCCGGCGTGTGGCCCTTCGTGAGCTCCAGCTGATCAAACATCGTGCCCGTGAGATTATTGATGTTCGTGCTGCGGGTCAGCGCGCCCTGGCTCGTGAGCGGCGAGCCGTCGAGCGTGACGCTGTTGAGTCCGGGACCGATGCCGCGGATGGTGAAACCGTCGACCAGGTTTTCGTCGCTCAGATTGCCGGCCACGCCGGGCAGCCGGATCGCGACCTCGCCCGCATTCATGTTCGGCAGGTTGCCGAAGGAATCCATCGCCACGATGTTCTTCACGTTGTCCGCATTGCGCTGCGCCGTGATTGCCGCCGCCCCGCCCTCGCGCTCGCCCGTGACCTTGAAGGCGTCGAGCTGGTAGATCGCCGTCGTGAGATCGAAGTTGCGCGTCGCCCGCTGTCCTGCGGCCACGACGACGGTGCTGCGCACGGTATCGAGGCCGATGTAGGAGACGACCAACTCGTGCGATCCGACCGGGACGTTGGCCAGCACGAAGCGGCCGGTGTCGTCCGTGAGGGTCGTCAGCCCCAGCTGCGGCACGGCCACGCGCGCGCCCTCCAGCAGATTGCCCGTGGCGGTGTTGCTCACCGCGCCCGTGACGACGCCGACCTCGGCCGCGACCGCCGGCGGTGCCGCCAGCAGAACCAGCGCCCACGCGGCCGCAAGAGCGGGAATGAAACGGCGCAGCGAACGCCGGAGGATAACGGACACGCGACAGGCGGGGAGTTCGGTCATGGCAGGGGTTGGGTCATGAGCCGCGTCGACGGTAGGCGACACTGCGGACACCGCCGGTTGCATTTCAAGCGCGGCCGTGCCCGTGGCTCAACCCTCACAGAACGGGCGCAAGGGAGGCGGTGGCAAGCGGGAATTCCCGGCGCGCCGCGTTTGAATTTTCTGCGCGCACCAGCCCGGCGATTGCCCTTGCGGTCGGGATTGGTTCTCCCGCACAAACGCACCTTTTTTCCCATGCCCGCGCAGGATCTCTTCCTCGAACTCATCAACATCAACGGCGGCACCCAGGCCCGCGTGCAAACGACGGACGACGCCATCGAGAGCTACGCCGACGAAATGTCCCAGGGAGCCGTCTTCCCGCCCATCGTCGTCTACTACGACGGCGCGACGTACTGGCTCGCGGACGGCTTCCACCGCTTCCTCGCGGCCCGGCGCATCGAGCGGCCGACCATTTCCGCCGACGTGTTTCCGGGCGGCCGCACCGACGCCCTGCGCCATGCGCTCGGCGCCAACGCCACCAACGGCGTGTATCGGAACAATGCGGACAAGCGCAAAGCCGTCGCGATCGCACTCGAAGAGTGGCCGGACCGGGCCAATCCCGTCCTCGCCGAACTGTGCCGCGTATCCTCGGACCTCGTACGCCGCTGCCGCATGGAGCTGGTCCAGTCCGGCAAGATTCAGCAACCCGGCACCGTCACGGGCCGCGACGGCAAGGACTACCCCGCGCAAATCGAACGCCAGCCACGCGGCCGGACCGAAGGCGCCTCGAGCGACGCGGCCGGCGGCGGTGGCGGCGGCGGCTTTTCCAAGGGCAAAGGCGACGGCGGCGCGCTCGGCGGCACGTCAATCGAACTTGAACACGAGGCCCGCGCGATGATTCGCAAGGGCGAGATGAATCCCTTCGAGCTGCCCACGCTCGTCACGTCCAACGCCGACGACTACGCCGCCACGGTGATCACGCTTCTGGGCACCATGCGGCCCGATGATCCGAAGCGCACGAACGGCCTGCTCCGGATCAAGCAGTGGGTGGACAAGGCGCTGGGCAGCGGCGAGGGCTGAGACGGAACCATGCAGTTGAAAGGTGAAAGTTGAAGGTTGAAAGCCCCAGTACCGCCATCGCTCCTGGAGTTCGGGCGGGGTTCCACCGACAGGTGCTTGATTGAATTCGAATCCAATCGACGGTGGTTCGGTCTGCTTCCGGTTCTTTCAACTCTCACCTTTCAACCTTCACCTGCATGAGTCGTTTGGCTGCGACGGCCACCCACCCGCCTGCCGGTGGAGTTGCACGGTGCCGGTTTCGAACCACGCTGTAGCCAACACCGCGTGAATCTCAATCGGCCGCTTCGCACCGGGGTCAGGACTGTCGCGCTTTTTGAAGCGGGGAAAGGCGCGCTCGTGCTGGTGGCCGGCCTGGGCTTGTTGACCCTGATCGATCGCGATGTGCAGGAGATGGCCGAGCACGTCGTCCGCTTGAGCCATCTGAATCCAGCGAGCCACTACCCGCACATTTTTGTCGAGGCCGCGTCGCACGTGACAAATCAGCGGCTGTGGTGGCTGGCCGCCGCCGCCGCGGCCTATGCGGTGGTGCGCGGCGTCGAAGCGTTCGGCTTGTGGCACGGACGACGGTGGGCGGAGTGGTTCGCACTCGTCGCCGGCGCCCTCTACATTCCCGTCGAAATCTACGAGATATTCCACCACGTCACCTGGCTCAAGGTGGCGGTCTTTGCCGTCAACGCCGGGATCGTCCTCGCCATGGCCTACGCGCTGCGGCACTCCGCCGATCAGGAGCGGGAAATGCAGTCGTAGCCGGTTATCACTCGACTCGCGCCGGCGCGATCGCGTCGGGATGATCGCCGTTGTCGGTCAACTGGGCGAGCGCGCGATTGGCGAGCAGACCGAGCACGGCGCAGACGATCAGCGTTACCACGATTCCGGTGACCACGACCCAGGTCTCGGTCGCGTTCTTGAACTTCAACTGCTCCAGCCCGGCCGCGGTGAACGCGGCCAGCGCCGTGCGCGGAGCGACACCCAGGAACGTCCCGAGCGTGTACGGCAGCAGCCGAACTTTTCCGGCCGCGAGCACCAGGTTCGCGATCGCAAACGGCGAGGTCGGCGGAATCCGCAGCAATGTCACCACCAGCAGCGTGCGCCCGGTGGCGCGGCCGAGCAGCGCCAGGTAAATCGCGTTCCACTTCGGTCGTTCGCGCACGACCTCGATCACGCGATCGCGCGCGATCCACCGGCCGATCGCATAAGCGATGACCGAGGCCGCCGTGATCGTCACCACCGCCAGCGGAAATCCCACCACAAAGCCAAACGCCCAGCCTGCCAGAATGGCGCAGGAATACGTGGGTACAACCGACAGCCCCATCAGCAGTCCCAGCACGACGAAGTAGATCACCATGCCCGTGGTGCCCTGTTCGCGCAGCCACGGCCCGAGCCGCGTCAACGTTGCCAGCAGCACGAATCCACCCAGCGGCGGCCAGAAGGACATGACCACCGCGACGGGCCCCGCCGCCCCCAGGCGACGAAACACCGCGGAGAAACTGGAACTCGGAACCGCATCAGCATCGGAAGGCACGGGAGAGTTGTGCGGCGGGTTGCCGCCCGCGACAAGCTCGACGGACGCCGATCGTCGCCCGCGAATGAACGCGGATAAAAATCGCAGATGGGTGCGTCGGGGCGATGCGCGTGCCGCGCCGTCTCTTCTGTCCGCCGGGCGTCAGCCCAGCGCGAGCGGCCCGCCGGCGCAGAGATCGCGTTTGCCGAAGGTTTCGATCCGGTGACCGACGGCGTGCGCGAGCGCGAGGTGCAGCCGGTTGTGTGGCACGCCGCCGAGCTTCAGCGAACGGCCCATGTCGAATCCGAAGCCGCCGCCGATGAGGACGAACGGAATGTTGTCGAGCGTGTGGCTGTTGCCCTTGCCGAGTTCGTTGGTCCAAAGCACCAGCGTGTTGTCGAGGAGTTTGCTGTCGCCACCAGGTTCCGGCGTGGCCGCGAGCCGATCCACGAGGTAACGCACCTCGCCCGCGAGCCACTGGTTGATTTTGACCAGCTTGGTCTTCGCGGCCTCGTCGGTGTCCGGTTCGTGCGACAGCCCGTGATGGCCGTCGGTGATGTCGAGCCAGCTCATCCGCGCGCCACCGACCGACTTCGTGAACTGAAACGTCGCCACCCGCGCCATGTCGTTGACGAATGAATTCACGAGCAGATCGATCTGCATGCGGCTCAGGCGCGGCACATTGTCGTTTTGATCCGCGATGCCTGCGTCGAGGGCGGGCGGACCGACGCGCAATTTCCGGCGCGCCGCGTCGTCGAGCTCGCGTTCCAGCTGCCGCACCAGCGCCTCATGCTCGGCGAGGACGCGGCGATCCTCGGCGCTGATCAGCTTGCGGACCTTGGCCAGCTCGGACTGCAGATCGTCGATGACGCTGCGCAGGCTCTCCTTGTCCTTCAGCTGGCCGTAGAGTTTTTCGTACATCTGGTACGGATCGGACACGGGCGCGACGGGCTTGCCGGCGCCGGCGTACGACATGCGGGTCCACGGGTCCGCGCGATCCTGCACGCCGACGCCAAACTCCAGCGAACCGAAGCGCGTGCGCGTTTCCGTCCGGCTCTGGAAATAATTCTTCAACTCCTGGTCGATCGAGATGCCGCCACCCCACCCCGCCGGGATCGATTTGCCGCCGCCCTGAATATTTCCCGGCAGCAACTCGGCGCCGGTGAGCAGGCAACTCATGCCGCGCATGTGATTGTCGCCGTCGCCGCGCACGCGGTTGTGCACGCCGTGCAGGATCAGCATGCGTTCCTTGTAGGACGCGAGCGGCGAGAGGATTTCCTTCAGCGCAAACTCGCGGCCGGTCTCGTCGGGCCAGAACGCCGGCGGGATCGTGCCGTTGGGCGTGAAGAGAATCACGAGCCGCTGTCGGGGCCGCGCCGGCGCGGCGAGCGCGAGGCTGGGCAGACCTGCGATGAACGGCAGCACGGCGGCCGAAAGTCCGGCCTGCTTGAGAAACTGGCGACGAAGCAGCGGGGTCATGAGCGGGCGGGTGGCGGGGTCGGGGGCGGGACGTTCCAGGCGACGCCGCGCTGGGCGGCCAGCGTGGCAATCTCGACGAGGAGATGGCGCAGATTGTAGCCCGAGGCGATGAAAGAATGCCGCAGCTCCGTCGCGGCGTCGGGACCGTACGCCAGCAGCGGCTGCTTCACGACGTGATGAAACAGCTGCTCGATGAAGCCGTCGGTCGCGCGCTCGCTCCCGACCGCGAAGTCAGCCACATCGCGCGCGCCGGCGAGCCGCACGGTCTGGTTGTCGTCGGTGAGATATTCGCTCACCGCATCGATCGCGCGGCCGTTTTCCTCGCGCCGGAAGCGGCCCACCGCATCGAACCACTCGAGGCTGAAGCCGAGCGGATTGATCACGGCGTGACACCCCTGGCACGACTCCGAGCGCGTGAGCTTCGTGACCTTCTCCCGCATGCTCAGGCCGGCGGGAAATTCCTCGTTGTTGAACGCGACCGCCATCGGCGGCGACTTGAGCGCGCGGCCCACGATGTTGCGGGTGAGAAACACGCCGCGGTGAATCGGCGACGTGGTGCCCTTGTAGGAAAACGCCGCGAGCAGGTACGGGTGCGTGAGCACGCCGGAACGTTCGCCCGGTGCAGTCGGGACCGGGACAAACTCGCCGGCTGGCGGCGGCGGGAGGCCATAGAAGGCCGCCAGCCGATCGTTCACGAACAGCGTGTCGGCGCGCAGCAGCTCGCGATAATCACCCGCCCCACTCCACGCGACGCGCTCGAGAAACAGGTTCAGCGACGTGCGCAGGTCGTCGATGAGCTCGGGGGTGAAATCCGGATACAGCGTCTCGTCCTTGCGCAGATCCTCGAGGTAACGCATCTGCAGCCAGTGGTGGAAGAACGCCTGCAGCTTCGCGCGGGCGCGATGATCGCCGATCATCCGTTCCGCCTGCGCGCGGATCGCGTCGCGCGAGTTCAATTTTCCCTCCGCCGCCGCCTGCGTCAGCACGGCGTCCGGCGCGGAATCCCAGAGGCCGAACGACAGCCGGGCCGCCACCTGCGTCGCGCCGACGCGGCCGACGGGCAATTCCGGATACAGGAACGCCGGGGCCTTCAGTGCGAGCAGCGCGACACGGCGGATCGCGGTTTCAAGATCGGGCGCGGACGCGAAACGTTCCCGGACGTAACGTTTCTTCTCCTCGGCGGTCAGCGGCCGACGAAAGGCCGCCGCGACGAACTTCTCGGCGAACGCCTCGCACCGTTGCGCCCGCGCGGGATCATCCGGTTTGGTTCCGGCGTAGCGATCGAGTTTGCGGCCGACGTGAGTTGCGACCTCGAACGCGGCGCCGGTTGTCGCGTCGTCCCACGCCTTCGACACCGTCGTGCTCCGCTCGTAACCGAGACTGCTGTCGTCCGCGGGAAAGCGCGTCGAGAGCACGAACGTCGGTCCCACTTTCGCCGGCGACAGATTGCGCGCGGGTATCGTCCGCTCCGCCCCGTGCGGCGGCTTCCACCGCAGCGCGAGCGCCGGAGCCGGCGCGCCGGCCTTGCCTGGCAGCGCCCAGAAATCGATCGCGATCGGATAGCGGCGGCCGCCGATAAGGCGGAGCGTCACGCGATGATTCGGATCCGCGGGATTGGACACCGACGCATCAATCACAGCCTCGGCGGGCACGGCCGGCGCGAGGCCCGCATTGATCCAGACGCGCACGCTGTTTGGCGTGCGCACGACGAATTCGTAGTCGCCCGTTTCATCGGCATGCACGGATCCACGCCACTGCACGGAAAACTCCGCGGCGCCCACGCGCTCGCGCGCTGGGCTGCCGTCGGCGAAGACCAAATCGAGTTCCGCATCCACGCCGCGGTGCACGATCTTGGAGGCGTCGAAACCGCCGCGGCGCGCCGCGTTGTAATACACGGCGTCAAGTCCGCGTCCCGCCACCGGCGCCGGATCAGGCGGCTCGAGTCCGCGCAGCAAATCCGCGACGGTGATGAGGTGCTGCTGGTGGGTAAGGTGCGCGAGCTCGACGCGGACGGGATGAAGTTTCGCCTGCGCCGCGCGGGAATAGAACGCGTCGTGCAGATAACGCGACACCGCCTCGGCCTCGGCGGGTGCGAGCGTCTCGGGTTTGTCGTCCGGCATGTTGGCCGCGACGTAGCGCGTGAGCTTGGCCACGGACCAGTCGCCCGTCAGCGACTCGGCGTATTTGTCCTTCACGCCCTCGCCCTTCACGCCGTGGCAGCTGGCGCACTGTTTTTGGAAAATGCGTTTTCCGTCCGGCGCGCGGGGCGTCGCCGCCGTCACGCCGAGAACGCCCGCGCCCAGCGCAATCGCCAGCCCACGCAGGCCGCGGCCACGGCAGGCGGACAGGAGGGAAAACGTCGGGTGGCGAACCATCGCAGCGCATCCAAAAGCGTTCGCGCGGCCGGAAGCAATCTTCAGTGGCGTCGTCACCAGGGCTTCCCCCGGGACCGCGACCGCCCCCGGTCGCATCCGGCTGAAGGAAAGCCAGCCGATCGAAATCGGACGGACGCTGAGCGACCGGGGGCGGTCGCGGTCCGAGTCCAACTTTCCCGATCTGGCCTACTTCCCCGACTTCTTCCGACTGTCGGCGGCGCGCAGCGCTTCCAAATCCGGATCAGCGGCCGACTCCGCCTTGAAGCGCGGTTCCATGCGACACGCAGTGGAGAGCCGGTCGCGGGCGCTCGGAATATCGCCGAGGAGCGACTCGTAGCAGGCGAGGTTGTAGTGGAGCACCGCGGAGGTGCCGCCGTGATGCAGCTCGGCAATGCGCAGGACTTCGCGGGCCTCGACGATCTGCTGCATTTCGCGCAACGCGTACGCCCAGCCAATCCAGGCGTTCTCGCACTCCGGATTTTCCCGCGCGAGTTCGCTGCCTGACTCGATGACGGCCTCCCAGTCCTTCGCCGCCATGTGCAAATCCACGCGCACCGCGCGGACCGTCGGCAGTTGCTGATCCGCCGCGGACAGCTGATCCAATTCGTTCGCCGCCTCGCGCAGCAAATCCAGTCCGATGTAACCGAGCGCATATTGCACGCGCTTGCGGGTCTGAAGCGGCACGCTCATCGCGAATCCCCTGAAGTCGTTTCGCGCGGTTTCATCCGGGGCAACGATGACGCCCTTTCGCCGGCACCCGCAAGCGGATTGGCGGCCACGCGACGATTCAGTCGTCGGAAAACCGTGTGCGTCGCATCTCTGGAATTGCGCTGCCGGGGAAACCACCGGCACACTGCCGCCAACACCGGACCCCTGGTGGGTCCGGCGCGCAGCGTCTCGTTCACCCCTTTCGCTCCTCATGAAAACCCCTGTCACCCGACGAACTTTCCTGAAAACCACGACGGCGGCCGGCGCGCTGGCGTTCCCGGCGGTCCTGCGCTCACAAGCGCCGGGCACGCCGTCGCCCAACAACCGGCTCAACGTCGCCATCATCGGCGCGGGTGGTCGCGGCGGCGCCGCGGTGACCGGCATGAAGAACGAGAACATCGTGGCGATTTGCGACGTCGACGACGATCGCGCCAACAGCTCGCTGAAGGGCATCGCGGAAAAATTCCCGACCGAGGGCAAACAGATCCTGGCGGCGCCGCGCTTCAACGATTACCGCAAGATGTTCGACCAGCTCGGCAAGTCGATCGACGCGGTGACGGTGTCGACGCCCGATCACACGCATTTCCCCGCGGCGATGACCGCCATGGGCCTCGGCAAGCATGTCTACGTGGAAAAGCCCCTCGCCCACACCGTGTGGGAGACGCGCGAGCTGACCCGGATGGCGCGCGAAAAGAAAGTCGTCACGCAAATGGGCAACCAAGGCCACACGCACGACGGCACGCGGTTGTTGCGCGAATGGGTGCAGGCCGGCGTGCTTGGCGAAGTGCGCGAGGTCGTGAGCTGGACGAACCGCCCGTTCTATCCGCCGTGGCGCGAGCCGATCGGTTCGTTCAAGGCGCCGGATCACTCGAAGTTTGTGCCGGTGGTGCCGAAGACGATGAACTGGGACGCCTGGCTGAGCGTGGCGTCACCGCGTCCCTACGATCCGGCCTACGCCCCGTGGAAATGGCGCGGCTGGTGGGATTTTGGCACCGGTGCGTTCGGCGATGTGGCGTGTCACATCATGGACGGCGCGTACTGGGCCCTCGATCTCGGCGCGCCGACGGCGGTCGAGGCGATGTCGACCGGTGCGACCAAGCTCGCGACGCCCACGGCCTCGGTCGTCACGAACTATTTCCCGGCGCGCGGCAACATGCCGCCGGTGAAATACACCTGGTCGGACGGCAGCCTGATGCCTCCCTTCCCGAAGGAACTCGAGTTCGGCCGCGAGCTGCCCGAGGAGGCCGGCACGCTTCTGTTCGGCAGCAAGGCGACCGTGCTCTGTAGTTTCTATTACGAAACCGTGCGCATCATTCCCGAGGTGAAGATGCAGGAGATCGCGCCGAGTCTGCCGGCGAAGACGATCCCGCGGGTGAAGGACGGTCCGTTTGCCGAGTGGGCGCTGGGCTGCAAGGGCGGACCGAAGCCCGGCTCGAACTTCGAGTATTCCGGCCCGTTCACCGAGGCCGTGCTGCTCGCGAACGTCGCGATCCGTTCGCGGCGCCGGATCGAGTGGGACTCGAAGGCAATGAAGGTGACGAACATTCCGGAAGCGAATCAGTTCATCACGAAGGAATATCGTCCGGGTTGGATGTAATCCGACGTGGAGTCGGGCCGCGCGTTTCACGCCCGGCCCGCTTCCGAACTTCGCATTCCTCACCGCTGCGCCATGCGCCGGAGAACGTTTCTCACCACCCTCGGCCAGGTCGGTCTCGCGGCCTCGGGCGCGTGGGCGGCGTCCGCTCCGGTGCCCGGCGTGGCCCGGGCCAAGCCCTGGCTCCGTATCGGGCAGATCGGCACCGGTCACGCCCACGCCGACGGCAAGCTCGCGGCGCTGCGGCGTTCACCCGACTTTGAGTTGGTGGGCGTCGTCGAACCTGACGGCCAGCTGCGGCGGGCCGCGGAAAAGCGGAAGGATTATCAGGGCATCCGCTGGCTGACCGAGGAGGAGTTGCTCAACACGCCGGGCCTGCGGGCCGTGGCGGTCGAGACCGAGGTCAAGGACCTGCTGGCCGTCGGCACGCGTTGCGTGCAAGCGGGCCTGCACCTGCATCTCGACAAGCCCGCGGGCGAATCGCTCGCGGCATTCAAGCACCTGCTCGACGAAGCCACCCGCCGCCAGCTCACGGTGCAGCTGGGCTACATGTTTCGTTACAACCCGGCGTTTCAATTGTGCTTTCAGGCGGCGCGCGAAGGCTGGCTCGGCCGGGTGTTTTCCATCGAGGCCGCGATGAGCAAGGCGAGTTCCGCCTCCGAGCGCGCGAAACTGCTCCCCTACCGTGGCGGCGCGATGTTCGAACTCGGCTGCCATGTGATCGACGCCGCGGTCACGCTGCTCGGCAAGCCGACGCGCGTCACCGCACACGCCCGGCACGCCGGTGCGTTTGCCGACCCGCTCCTCGACCACCAGATCGCGACCCTCGAATATGACCACGCCTTGGTGACGGTGCGCAGCGCGCTGATCGAGGTGTCGGGCAACGCCCGCCGGCAGTTCACCGTGTGCGGCGACGCCGGAACGTTTGAGATTCGTCCGCTCGAACCGCCCTCAATCCGACTCACGCTCGCGCAGGCCCGCGGTGACTACAAAAAGGGCGCGCAGGACGTGACCGTGGCGAGCCGGCCGCGTTACGAGGCCGACTTCGCGGACCTCGCCCAGGTGATTCGCGGCGAGGAGCCGTTTGCGTGGAAACCCGCGCACGACCTCGCCGTGCAGGAGACGATTCTGCGGGCGAGCGGACTGCCGGTGGCGTAGCGGAATCGCCGCGCGCTGCGGGTTACTGCTGCGCCGTGGCCGGGATCAGCTTGGGCGCCACGTAGCCCGCCTGGCTCATGCCCATCAGCGCCACCATCTGCCACGGCACCGGCCAGAGCGTCCCATCCGTCACGCTCTTGGCCACAAACACCACGAGCGTGAGGACGGTCCAGAAGATCATCTGCGCCTTCGCCACCGAAACCTCACGACGCCCCGACTGTTTGTCGTAGTACGTAATCAAATCGGACGCCCGCATCGGCAGTTTGAAGGGCGCCGTTGGCATCGAGGATCCCACCGGCTCCATCGACGGCCGCGTCGCGGGCAGATCCGGCACGAACATCGGCGCTCCGCTCGCTCCCTCCCCGTCGTCCTTGGAGGGAATCGGGGTCGCGGGCCGTTTCAACGAGCCCAGTCCGCCCGTGAGCAGCGACAGTCCCATCAACGCCACGAGGCTCGGGGGAATGTCCGGCACCTCGAGGCGGATCAGCGAGAACCAGAACACCACGGTTCCGATCGCCATCGTCCACGCCGCCACCTGCACCTGCGAGATCGAGAGACTGCCATTGCGATTGCACATCGAAGCAAACAGCCGGGCGCAGGCGGGCCGGTTTCGCGCCGTCGCCGTCGCCCGCCATGACAGCAGGCAAATCAGAAACGCCAGCACGGCCATCACCGCCACCGACCACAGCACCGCAGCCCGCGTGTTGGCGATGTAGACCTCGGTTTCGCCGATCGCACAGCGCTCGGCGTCGCCCGGATTCCACGTCACGGACGGCATCACGCGCACCATGGCCATGTACCAGGGAATCCGCTTCTCATGCATGTCGAAGAGCAACAGAGTCCCCTTCTCGTGCATGTCAGGTCCGCCGCTCGCCGACTTGATCACCCAGGGGTAATGACGGGAGATCTGGGAAACCTTCACGCCGCCGCCGATCGCCGCATTCTCTATCTCCACGCTTCCCCTCGCCGCGCCAGCGCTGACCGCACCCATGTTCGCAAGCCGTCCGTAAAGGTGCAGGACGGGTTTCATGTCCATCGTGATGTCGTCCGTGACAAACACCCGGATGAAACGCGTCTGCAGCTGGCCATCCGGCATGATCAACTTGATCGGCTCCTGTTTCGCGTCCGCCGATCGTGCCGGCACGGCGGAGAGCGTCAGGCAGGTCAAAACCAGGACAAACGCGCGGAACAGGCCCGCAGACGTCGCGACAACGGTGGATTTCATGGAAAAAGGGGCAACCCGCATGACGGCACCGACAAACGCCAGTAGGCGATGAGGGATGGAGTGACCGCGACGGGACGGATCGATTTACGAAAGCGAACCGGCAGCTGGCAATACGGAAGCAATTACAGGCCAAGCAATCCGGCACGGACGCCATCGGGAAAGAGCCGCTGCGCCCCATCGGAGAAATGAGGCACCAGAATCACTGACGAGCGCCGCATTCCGGAATTTGGGCAAAAAAAGAGCCCGCCGTGTACCCCTACACGGCGGGCATTGCTTTCTTAGTTACCCCAATCCTCCGCTAAGCGGAGGAGATGAGGAACACCATGCCCTGGGTTCTCATGATATCAAATCGAATCGCGCCCCCGTGGTGGGGCAGTAGCACGGCAGCTGCTTTGCATTAGCACCGCCGTTGTGCCTTCACCGGAAGCACTTGCCCGCCCTGAAAAGCCCTTCGACACTCGAACCGGATGTTTTCCTCCCGCCTGACCCCGTTTTTGCCAACGCAGATCAACACCGGGCCATGGGCCGCCGGGTACTCGCTGGAAGCGTTGAAGCTCCGCGTGCGCACGGATCGCATCGTCCTGCCGATCTGCTCGCTCGGCACTGCGCCGGAACGCCTCGCCGCGCTCGCGCCGCTGGTCCTCCCGCCGCTCTATCACGAAGGCCTCGACGCCGACCCGGGACTCAAGGCGGCCATCGTCGATCGCATCCGCGCGTGTTTCCCGTTTTTCACCGGCACCCGCGATCGCGCGGAGTTTCAGGGCTCGTTCGACGTGGTGGAACTGCCGCGGCAAACACCCGCGCGGCCCACGCAACCGCCACGCGTCCTCGCGTTCAGCATCGACACCGCGATCGAACAGCACGGTCCGCACCTGCCGCTCGCGACCGACACGATGCAAAGCTACGCGGTGCTCCACTGGCTTGCCGCGGCCCACCCTGGGATCGCGATCGGCCCGCCGATCGACTACGGCCATCTCACGTGGGGCCTGCCGTTCGGTCTCAGCATTGATCTTACGCCACCGCTGGTGACCCGCTATGTGCGCGGCTGCGTCGACGCCCTGCTGGCCTGGCAGAATCCCGGGGCACTCTACGTGGTCGACGTGCACGGATCACTCGTGCACCGCCAGGCGATCCAGCAGGCCCTGCGCGAAAGCCGGTGCAGCCGATGGGCGTTCCGCTGGCTGTATGACCCGTTGGTGCCGTTCTCGCTCGAGCGTGGCGACCCGCACGCCGGCGGAGTTGAAACCGCCCTCATCGCCCACGTGAACCGCGACCTCGTGGACGCTCAGTGGTGGCCGCAGCGCGTCGACGAACTTGCCGCCCGCCAGATGACAATGGCGGAGGCCGTCGCACTCAGCTCCGACCTAACGCAGTTCATCGCCCAGGTGGAAACGCACGGCTGGAACGGCATCGTCGGCGAGGTGCGTGACGCCTCCACCCTCGACGCCGCCGATCTGATGCAGCGCATGGTCAACGTCGCCCAGGCCGACGTCGCGACGCTGCTGTCACCGTAGGTCTTTATACCAATCGCTCCTTGCTTTTGGACTTCTGGATCGATCGTGGCTACGAGCGCCAGCGAGTGGCCACGGCTAAAGTCCAAAGGCAAAGGGCGATTGGTATTATTCAATACCTCAGCGCGGCCAGGACAGCAGCCGGACAGAATGAACCGAATGGCTCCAAAATTCTGCAATGAACCAGCGGCCTCCGACCATTTTGTCCATTCTGTCCGGAATCTGAACGCTTCCTCTTTGCGCCTCACGGCGCCGCGGAGGCCTTGGCCGTTTCCAATCGCTGATTGATCACCGCCATCGGATCCGCCGGCACCGGGCGTCCCTCGAGGTAACGTCCCAGATCGCGCAGCGCGACGACCGTGAAACCCTCGCGGTGCAGCCACGCCATGTACTCCTCGAAACGCTCGCGCGGCGTATTCACCCACGGGTGCTCGCCATCGGGCACGCCGTGAAACTGCAGCACCGCAATGCGGCCCGCGCGCGCCGGCGCCACCGCCCGTTGCAGACTCGCCAGCGACCAGTCCGGTCGGGCGTCACCCGCGGTGGGAATGAGCAACGGATGATCGGCGCCGGGCTCGAATGCCACGCCTCCACCTTTCTGATACGGCACCTCGGGCTCGCCGCCGCGCCGCGCGAAGCGGATGCCGGCCTGCTGCAACACCGCGAGCGCGCTCACGTGAAACTTGTTGCCCGGCCACGCGAAGCTCACCGGCGGCGGGATGCCGTGCTCGCGGCAGCGTGACGCAATGACCTCGAGCTGCTCGGCGAGCCGCGAGACCGTTTTCTCCGTGATGCCGAGGTGATCGCGCGTGTGGTTGCCAATCTCGAAGCCGTCGCGGTGCAGCTGCGCGATCTGTTCCCACGTCATATAATCGCGCTTGTTCGTGCGAAACGTGAAGCCCTCGGTGATGAAGAACGTCGCGCCGAAACCATATCGTTTCAGCAGCGGCGCCGCGATCGTCGCGTGCGAGGCCGACGAGTCGTCGAACGTGAGCACGATGAGCTTGTCGGGCACCGGCAACGGTGCGGCAGCGAGGGCAAGGGACGCGGCCAGGCTGGCGGCCACGGCGAACATCAGACGGCGGAACACGCGGGGGAAAGTCATGCGGGGTGAGGAACATTTCGACTCAGGCCGCGGCCCCGCGCGGAGGCAAACGCCGTTTTGGCGGTTCGCGGCCAGGGGAACGCTACCCATGCGGGCACCCGGAGATTGCCCCGCCTGCCGCGCCCGCTATACCGCCCTGTCCGCCGTCCATGGTTTTCAACTCCTTCGAGTTCGCCCTGTTTTTCCCGATCGTCTGCGCGCTTTATTTCACGCTGCCGCTCCGCTGGCGCACGCCCCTGCTGCTCGTCGCGAGCTGCGGGTTCTACATGGCGTTCATTCCCGTCTACATCCTGGTCCTCGGGCTGACCATCGTCATCGACTACACGGCCGGACTCTATCTCGAGCACGCCCGCGGCCGGCGCAGGAAACTGCTGCTCGCCGTGAGCATCGTGGCGACGTGCCTCGTGCTTTTCGTGTTCAAGTACTTCAACTTCTTCGCCGGCTCGCTGACGGGTTTTGCGCAGGTGCTGGGCTGGGAACTGAAGAATCCGTCGCTCGCGCTGATCCTGCCGATCGGACTTTCGTTTCACACGTTCCAGAGCCTGAGCTACGTGGTGGAAGTGTACCGCGGCCACCAGCCGGCCGAGCGCAACGTCGTCGTCTACGCGACCTACGTGATGTTCTTTCCCCAGCTGGTCGCCGGCCCGATCGAACGCCCGCAATCCCTGCTGCATCAGTTCCGGGAACGCCATGACTACGACTACGCCCGCATCGTCAGCGGTTTGAAACGGATGGCGTGGGGCCTGTTCAAGAAGCTCGTGATCGCCGACCGCGTGGCGTTCTACGTCAACGACGTCTACGCCGCGCCGCAGAACTTCAACGGCCTGCAGCTCACGGTCGCGACGGTGTTCTTCGCGTATCAGATCTACTGTGACTTCTCCGGCTACTCCGACATCGCGATCGGTTCCGCGCGCGTGCTCGGCTTCACGCTGCGGGAGAACTTCGACCGCCCCTACGCCGCGACGTCGCTCGGCGATTTCTGGCGACGCTGGCATCTATCGCTCTCCACGTGGTTCCGCGACTACGTCTACATTCCCCTCGGCGGCAGCCAGGTCGGGCCGTGGCGTTGGGCCCGCAACATCCTCGTCACGTTCGGCCTCAGCGGCCTCTGGCACGGCGCCAACTGGACCTATGTGGTCTGGGGCCTCATGAACGGCGTCGGCCTGATCGCGGGCCGCGTCACGCAGCCGCTCCGCGATCGCGTGCTGGGCGCCGTCGGCCTGCGCGCCGGAACCGCGCCGCGACGATTAATCCAGACCGTTTCCACCCTGGTGCTGATTGGCGCCGGCTGGGTGGTGTTCCGCGCGAACTCGCTCACGGACGCGTGGCACATCCTGACGCACTGGCCCTTCGGCTGGAACCCGGGTGCCATCATCACGGAACGCTTCTATCTGAAACATTTCCCGCCGGCCCTGCTGGCCATCGTCACGCTCGAGCTCATCCAGTTCCTGAATACGAGACGGTCCGTCGGCGAACGCGTCGCGCGACTGCCCCTGGGCCTGCGCTGGCCTGCCTACGCCGGCTTCGCGCTGCTGATGATCTTCTTCGGCGTCTTTAGCTCGAATCAGTTCATCTATTTTCAGTTCTGACGCCATGGCTTCCACCGCATCCCCTGCGTCCACGCCCGCCGCCGCCACCCCGCGCCGGTTTCCCGGCCTGCTGAAAATCGCGGGCTTCTTCGCGCTGCTGACCGCGCTCACCTACGCGGCCGACTGGATCGTGAGCGCCGGGCTGAAACGCATCACGACGTCGAAGTTCGGGTCGCTCAACCGGATCATGGCCGGAAAAGTGAACGCCGACATCATCGTCAACGGTTCCTCGCGCGCGCTGTTTCACTACGATCCTCGCGTCATCACCGCGATCACCGGCCGGTCCGCCTACAACATCGGCATGGTCGCCGCGCGCACGAACATCCAGCTCGCGGTGCTGAAATCGTACCTGAAAAACAACGCGCCGCCCAAGCTGGTCCTGCAGAACCTGGAGTCGTTCAGCCTCGTGACGGCCAAGTCCGGCGAGATCTACGATCCGACCGCGTTCCAGCCGTATCTGCGCCGCGCGGACGATCTGTACGAGGCGTTCCGGCGCATTTCGCCCGAGGCCTGGAAATGGCGGCACATTCCGATGTACGGCTACGCCGTCGAGGACCTGAAATTCACCTGGGCGCTCGGCCTGCTCGCGTGGGCCGGCTATTCCGGCCCGGAGATATATCACCAGGGGTTTTATCCGCGCTACGATCAATGGACCGATGACTTCGACAAGTTCCGCGCCAGCGCCATTCACGGCCTGAACTACGAAATCGATCCTGCCGGCGTGGCGGCGCTGACCGAAATCATCGAGCTGTGCCGCGCGCGCGGCATCGATCTCATCCTCGTTTACTCGCCGGAGTTCTATGAGGCGCAGGTGCTGTTGCAGAATCGAAAGGAAATCTTCGCCGTGTTCCGGCAGCTCAGCGAGAAATACCAGGTGCCGCTCTGGGACTACAGCGACTCACCGCTCTCCCGGCAGATCAGCCTGTTCTACAGCTCCCAGCACATGAACGCCAACGGCGCCGAAGCGTTCACGACCGACCTTGCCCGCCGCCTGCGCGACCGACGCCCCTGAATTGACCAAGGGCAGCAGCCGGGATTGCTTCGCGGCGTTCCGCCCCTGCTTGTTTCGGCCCGCCCGATGCTATCCCCTCCGTCGTGAATACACCCCCGAGCCACCCGCTGTTTCGCCTTGATCCGTTGTACGTGGAGCCGGACGCCGTGGCCGTCGCCCCCGCGTTCAACGAGGAAATGTCCACGTTGCGCGCGCGCTACTTCGCGCGTGATCCCAAGCTCTGGCCCGTCTTCCGCGATCCCGGGCTGAGCCGGCTGGTCGAGTCCCGGCGTCACCACGCCCCGACCGCCGAACGCCTCGCGGCGTATCCGAATGGCGAACACCTGCTCGACGCCCTCAAGGCCGATCACGCGATTCCCGACGGCCCGCGCATCCCGGGCGAGGTGCACGAGCCGCTGCTCTTCGCCGCGGCGCTGTCCAAGGCGTGGGAAAATCCATCGAGCGTGGAGAACGTCGTGACGATGCCGTGCGATCCCGCGATCTACGGTGCGATGCTCGGCGTCGCGGCGAATCCCAATCTCGTCTACCGCGAATACTGCGAGGTTGCGGAGGAGTTGGAAAAGACTGTCGTGCGCCAGATCGCACAACTCGTCGGCTATGATCCCGCCGAGGCCACCGGCGTCTTCACCCAGGGCGGCACATTCTGCAACCTGTACGGCTACCTCTTCGGCATCCGCAAGGCGATGCCCGACGCCCTCCACCTCGGCCTCGAGCACGGACAGGACTACCGCATCATCAACTCGCAGGGCGGCCACTATTCGAATACGACCAACCTCTCGCTGCTCGGCGTGAACCTCGCGCGCAAGACGATCCGCGTCCGCGTCACGTCCTCCCACGACATCGACCTCAAGGACCTCGAGGACCAGCTCGTCGCCTGCTTCCGCCTCAACTGCCTCGTGCCTTGCATAATGCTCACGATGGGCACGACCGACACGTTCGGCGTCGATCGGGTCAAGCCGGTCTACGATCTCTGCCGCCAGCTCACCGCGCGTTTCGGGCTCACCACGGTGCCGCACATCCACGTCGATTCCGCCGTGGGCTGGCCGCTGATCTTCTTCCTCGATTACGATTTCGCCGCCAACCCGCTCGCGATCAACGCGGCGACGCTCGCCAGCCTGCACCACAACGTGGAGCGGTTCCGCGAACTCAAGTACGCCGACTCGTTCACGGTGGACTTTCAGAAATGGGGTTTCGTGCCCTACACCTCGAGCCTCGTGATGATCAAGGAGCGCGCGTCGCTGCAGGCGCTCGAACACGATCCCGAGAACTTTTCCTATTTCGAAAAGGGCACGCAGGGCCAGACGCACTTCCAAAGCACGATCGAATGCTCCCGCGGCGCAGCGGGCCTCTTCGGCGCGTATTCAGCCCTGCAGTACCTGGGGAAGCGCGGTTACCAGATGCTCATTGCGCACGGGCTGCAGAACGCGAACTACTTCCGCCACCGCCTCGCCCACACGCCCGGCGCCCTCGTGATCGCGCAGCAGAACCAGGGACCGTCGGTCGGCTTCCGGCTTTACGATCCCGCGATTGTGACCGATCCGGTCGCCGAGCTGGCGTTTGAAAAGGAGTTCGACGATAGCGCCGCGCACCGCGAACGCGTGACGCGCAACAACGCCTATCACCGCGATGTGTTCCTGCGCCGCGGCAAGCACGGCCTCTACACCAACTGGGTGCAGTTCGTAACGAACACCGGCTACAGCGACACCGGCGCGTGGCATCCGTTGCCCGGCGAAAAGGCGGTGTTTATGAATCCGCTGACCGATCACGATCACATCGATCGTTTCGTAGCGCGATTGCACGCGACGTAATACCAATCGCTCTTTGCCTTTGGACTTTAGCCGTGGCTACGAGCGCCAGCGAGTGGCCACGATCGATCCAGAAGTCCAAAAGCAAGGAGCGATTGGTATAACCCGGGAACACAGGCGTCGCCCGGGAGCCCAAGCGTCGCCCGGGAGCGCAGGCGTCCCGCCTGCGTTGAATCGGTGCAGGCGGGGCGCCTGCGCTCCCAGCGACATCGATCGGTGAACCGGAGAGAGCCCCGGACGCTCCCGCCCCATCACCGTCCCGCTTCGCGCAGGAGCTGTTCCTTCAGGTATGGCGGCAACAGCGTGGTCTCGAGCCACGACGCCGCGGCGTCGGGATTCGTTTGCAGCCAGCGGCGCGCCGTTTTCTCGATCAATTCATTCGTCCGCTCCGTATGGGGCAGCGCCTGCACCCAGCGCACCGCCTCACCGGGCGAGCTGAGCAGCAACCCGTCCACGTAAAGCGCCATGGCACGATCCCGCGTCGTCCCGCCGGGCAGCGCCTGAATCATCGGGCCCACCGCGCCGGGTTCGACCGCCGCCCGCTGCCGCACGTACTCGAGCACCGCCTCGTCGGCCGAAAGTCCCGGCGCCTGGGTGGCCAGCCAGGCGGTGAACGCCGGCGAGTTGACGTCCGGCAGCGACGCGACCACCGCGCCACCGCCCCGCGTGCGCCCGGCCGAACCACTGGTGCCGGGTCCGGCGCGGAGCCGACGCGAGGCCGGCACGCCAAATCCCGTATCGACGCCCGCAAACGCCGCATCGCGGCCCGCGCCCGCCGGCAACTGCTGCGCCCAGGCGAGCGCAGCCTTCGGATCGACCGCGACCCACGTTTGCGCGATCGCCGAAAACAGCAGCCAGCGTTCGCGGCCCGCCGGCAGCAGTTCGGCGAGATCGATCGCGCGATCAGGACGCGACTGGGCCACGCCGAAACCGATGCCCGACGTCAGCCGCGGCCGCAGGTTGTCCTGCGGTTGCTCGCGCAACCAGCCCACCGCCGCGTTTGCATCGCGCCGCGCCCACGCCGCCGCCGCCAGGACGAGAAGATCGTCTCGACGCGAACCCGCCGGCAACGCGCGGACGCGATCAATCGTCGCCCTCGCATCGGCGGCCACTAACGCGTCAACGACCGCGCTGCGCGCTACCGGTCCCGCCGCGTCCTCCGGCAACGCCGCGGCCCACGCCAGCGCGGCCTCGGGATCACGCTGCGTCCAGGTACGCGCGACCAGATCGAGCGCGTCCGTCCAGCCGGGCCCTGCGGGCAGTTGCACCACCAGGCTCGCTGCTACCGCCGGATCCTGCGCCGCGAGGATCGACAGCACGCGTCCGTTGAGCTGACCGCGCCGCGCCGGATCGTGCACGGCCGCTAGGGTGGCCACCGCGGCCCGGGCGTCGCCCGCGCGCGCCTGCCGCAACGCGGTCTCCATGAGTTCGTGCTCCGGCGGCTCGGCCGGCAGCGTCGGCGTGGCCGCGAGAATCATCGGCATCGCCGGCTGGGTCGGCGTGAATTCGCGCCGCGCCCCGGTGCTGCAGCCGACCAGCGCGCCGCCGAGCAAACCGGCCAATCCCGACTGCAGAAGCATGCGGCGCGTGGTCATGTGGGCATCAATCAATCCGGGAATGAAATCCACCTCGGCCGGCTGCGCAACCCCGCGCCCGCCGATTCAAGGAGCGTCCGCACCCGCAGCCTGATCACACGTCGCAGATCCGCACGCCGTCCGCGAGCGAGGCGATCTTGTCGCGCGTCGGAATGAACTCCTGGCCGACGTACCCGGTGTATCCAAGATCCACCAACGCCTGCATCAGCGGCGGATAATTGATCTCCTGCTTGGCGTCGATTTCGTTGCGCCCGGGCACACCCGCCGTGTGCACGTGGCCGATGTACGGCAGGTGCTGCTTGATCCGGGTGAGGATGTCGCCGTGCATGATCTGGACGTGATAGATGTCGAAGAGCACCTTCATGCGTTCCGAGCCGATGCTACGACAGACCTCCACCGATCGCTCGATGTCGTCGCAGAAATAATCCGGATGGCCCTTCATGTTCACCGCCACCCGGGAGTTCAGCATCTCGAGGCAGAGCGTGACCTTCTTCGTTTCGGCGAAGCCGACGATCTTCTTCAGGCCGTCGACCATGTTCTTCATGCCGACCTCGTCGCTGACGCCCCGGCGAAAGCCAGAAAAAGTAATGATGCGTTCGACGCCCGCGGCCGCACATTCCTCGATGCGCTTGCGCAGCACGGCGAGGCACTCCTCGTGTTCCTCGGTGCGCGCGAAACCCTTCGCGAACCCATGGCTGCCGGAAATCGCGCAGGTCAGCCCGAGTTCCTTCAGCGCCGGCCAGAACTTCGGGTCGCAGAGCTCCACCGACTTCAGCCCCATCGCGGCCGAATGACGCGCGAGTTCCGGCACGGTCATCGGATTGAAGCACCACGGCACGACCGACTGCTTGATCCGCCCGTGCTGGATGCGATACGTCGAACCGCCGGCGGCGGGGGCGGACGCGGTGGCGGCGCGCGCCCCGGACAGGGCGCCGAGGCCCACTGCGGTGGTGGCCGCGAGACTCTTCAGGGCGTTGCGGCGGGAAACCAAGGGGGTGGTGTTCATGCCCAAGATGTCGGCGAGCCGCGGCGCGACGTCCAGCCTTTGCGCGTGCAACGGCGTGGCGGCGCCAACACACTCGCGCTCCCCTTGCCTTCCGTCGCATGAATCCCGGTGCCACCCTGCCCCGCCTTTTCCTTTTCGCGTGTTGCAGTCTGATCGCTGCCCGCGCCGCCACGCCCGCGCCGGAGCCGCTCTTCGACTGGTCCGATAGCGACAAATACCGGAGCTCGGTCACGCATCCGAGCGGTGCCTTCAAGCCGGCGGACGTCACGCGCGCCCGCGAGAATCTCAAGCGCTACGCCTGGGCCCGCACGTACGCCGAAGGACTTGAGCGCACGGCGAAAAACGCCCTCGGCAAACTCTCCCCGGCCTACCTCGAGGTGATGATTCCCACCACGACGCCGGGCGATCCAAAGTTCACGCCCTGTCCGGCCTGCCGTGATCAGGGCAAACCCGTCCACCCGCACGGCCTCTGGTCCTGGAACCCAAACCAGCCCGATCAGCTGGTGTGCGACATGTGCCGCACGACGTTTCCCCATGACCGCTATCCGGAATCGATCGCGCTGCAGACCACCTGGGGCAAGCCGCAGACCCTGACGTTCTACGGCGGCGATCCATTCGTTATCTTTTCCTACAAGACCGGCCGGCCCAGTTTCAGCGCCAACATTCGCGCACGCAAAGTGAGCCACCTTGCAGGCCTCGCCCGCACCCTGGCCGAGGCCCACCTCCTGTCGGGAAACCGTGAATACGCCCTGGGCGTGCGCGCGATCCTGCTCCGCTTCGCCGCCTGCTACCCGGGCTGGCTCGTCCACACCGGCTACGGCGAATACGCCGACATGGATCCGCGCGTCGCCTCGCAGTTCATCAACCAGCTGCCCGCGCCCGAACTCTGCCCGCCGCCCAACCGGCCAGACCGCAAGCTGCACACCGGCTACTGGAGCGCCGGCCGCGCCAGCGGCGTCGGCCAGGAGTCCGGCTTCGTCCGTCGCATGGTCGAGGCCTATGATTTCACCTGCACCGCCACGCGCGCCGACGGCACGCCGGTCTACAGCGACGCCGAGCGCCTCACGATCGAGCGCGACCTGCTGCTGGAAGGCACGCTGCTGCTGGTGAGCGACCGACAGATCAACAACAAGTCGGTCGGCAACCGCACCGCCGCGGCGCTCGTCGGCCTCTGCGTCGGTCATCCGGGCCTGGTGCGCTTCGGCTGGGACGGCTTCCAGCAGACGATCGACGAGTGGTTTCTGCCGGACGGCACGACCTCGGAATCGCCGGCGTACGCGACGATGACGCTCGGCAACATCTGGGACATGCCGCAGGCGTTGCGCGGCTACTCCGATCCACCGGGTTATCGCGGACCCGACGGGCGTCGTCGCGACGCGGTCGATCTCTACCACGGCACGGCCTATGAGCGCGTGTGGGAGAACTGCTTCAAGGGACTGCAGGGCAACCTGACGTATCCGCCATTCGCCGACTCGTATCCGAAGTCCGGACTCGGCGCCAATTTCGTCGAGCTGATGGTCGCCAACTATCCGGAGCGGCCCGAGTACCTCGCGTTGCTCAAGGAAACCTGCGGCGACGATCTCGCCCGCGGCTACGCCCCGCTCGCGCTCTACTACCGCGAGCCGGGCCTGGAGCAAAAGAGCGCGCCGCCGCTCGTGCTGCCCGACTGGTGCCCGCCGGAACTGCGCATCGGCCACCTGCGCACGGGGCCGACCGGCCGCGAAAGCCTGCTGCTGTTGAGCGCCAGCCGCTGGGGTGGACACCATCACCAGGACAGCCTGAACCTCACCTACGGCAAGGACGGCCAGGAGATTCTCTCCGACCTCGGCTACCTCTGGGATCACCCACACAAGCACCAGACGTCGCGCACGCTCGCGCACAACACGGTGCTGATCGATGAGAAGGATCAGGTGACGCGCGAGCGCGGCGGCGACGTCGGCTTCTTCCGAACCTCGGAGCACGTGAAGGTGATGGAGGCGTCGTCGCAGGCCTACACCCAGGCGACGCTCTACCGTCGGAGCGCCGCAATCATCGATCACGGCAACGGCCACTCCTACGTCGTGGATTTTTTCCGCGTCAACGGCGGGAAGCGGCAGGACTACGTTTTTCATGCGTCGGCCGAACCGAATGGACTCGTCGATGCCCGCGCCCGCGAGGTGAACGACCCGCTCTATGATTTCGCCCGCGTGCGCGCGATCGAGGCCGCGGGTGCGTGGCGCCTCACCTGGCCCGCCGGTCCCAAGCTGACCGCCGTCGCGTGGGCCGTGCGGCAGCCCGAGGAGCGCACGTTCATCGCGGATGGCTGGGGCCAGCGCGACTGGAAGAACTCCGACGTCGGCGCGACGCTGCCCTACGTCGTGCGCCGCACCGAGGGCGCCGGCGTGAAGACGTTCATCTCCGTGTTTGAAGCCCACGTCGGCACCGAGCCGTTTGTCCGCAAGGTGGAACAACCCGCACCGGGCGTGCTCGTCATCGAAACCGCCCGCGGAACCGACTATGTGCTGTCCGCACTCGATCGCGATACGCTCATTGTCCGCGCCGGAGCCAGCGACGCTCGCTTCAACGGCCGCTTCGCGGTGGCCTCGGTGCAAAACGGACGCGTCGCGTGGAGTTTCGTCGAGCCGTGAACCGCACTTCTTTCTGATGCACAAAAACCCCTTCATCCTGCGCGCGCTCGCCGCCGCGTTCGCCACCCTGGCGCTGGCGCTGAGTGCCGCACCCGCCGCTGAAACCAAGGCGGCGCGGCCCAACATCGTGGTCTTCATCGCCGACGATCACGGCATGCTCGATTCGCAGGCTTACGGATCGACCGAGGTGCGCACGCCGCACATGGCGAAGCTCGCCGACGACGGCATGAAATTCACGCACGCCTTCGTCGCGTCGCCGTCGTGCGGCCCGAGCCGCACCGCGCTGCTGACCGGATTGTGGTCCGCGCGCAACGGCGCCGAGCCCAATCACAAACCCAAACGGCCCGACGTCGCCTCGCTGCCCCCGGTGCTCCGCGCCCTCGGCTACGAAGTCGCCGCGATCGGCAAGGTCGCGCACAACACCTACGCCCAGGATCACGGCTTCGACTTCATCGAAGGACCCAATCCCGGTTTCGCCGACACCACGGCCGTCGCGAAATTCCTCGCCGCGCGCGATCCCTCGAAGCCGCTCTGCCTTTTCGTCGGCACGCGGCATCCCCACACGGTGTGGAGCGCCGACCGCACCTACGATCCCGCTGCGGTGACGATTCCGCCGACGCACGTCGACACCGCGGTCACCCGTGGCGAACGCGCGAGTTACCTGACCGATGTCACCAAAGCCGACACCCTGCTCGGCGAAGTGCGGGCGCTCGCGCGCGAGAAACTCTCCAGCGACACCGTTTTCATCTACACCGCCGACCACGGCGCCGCCTGGCCGTTCTCAAAATGGACGCTCTACGATGCCGGCATCCGCACCTCGCTCCTGATCGCCTGGCCCGGACACCTGCAACCTGGCTCGGTCAGCCACGCCATGGTCTGCTGGCCCGATCTGCTCCCGACGTTCATCGAGCTCGCCGGGGGCAAGGTGCCCGACGGCATCGACGGTCGATCGTTTGCGGCGGTCCTGCGCGGCACCGCGACAACCCATCGTGACCGGGTCTTCGCCACGCACAGCGGAGACGGCGACTTCAACGTCTATCCCATCCGCGCCGTCCGCACCCGCGACTGGAAATACATCCGCAACCTCCATCCGGAATTCCAGCATCACACGCACATTTCACGTTCCTCCGGGCCGAGCGGCCTCGTGTATTGGAAAACCTGGGTCGCCGCCGCCGAACGCGATCCCGCCGCGGCCGCCATCGTCACACGCTACAGCGAACGTCCCGCCGAGGAACTCTACGATCTCGCCGCCGACCCGCACGAGCAGCGCAATCTCGCGGGCGATCCCGCCCACGCGGCCCGGCTCGGCGCCCTGCGCGCCGACCTCGACGCCTGGATGAAGCAGCAGGGCGACACCCAGCCCGTTTTCGGCACTCCGTTGCTTCGCGGCCAGCCGGTGACGTTGATCGCCCCGGGTGGAGCGAAGAAAAAATCCAAGTGACGTCCCGCCTGATGCACCTCCTGCGCACCATTCTCCTGCTCGCGGCCTGCGGCCTCACGCTGCATGCCGCCCCTTCGCGTCCGCCCAACGTCGTCGTGCTCCTGGTCGACGATCTTGGCTGGGGCGACGTCAGCTGCCTGAACGCCGGCGAGGTGCGAACTCCGCACATCGACCGGATCGCGCAGTCCGGGGTGAAGTTCACTTCCGGATACGTGACCACGCCGCTGTGCGGCCCGTCGCGCGCAGGTTTCCTCAGCGGCGTCTACCCGCAACGCTTCGGCTTCGTCGACAACAGCGGCGGAATTCCCACGACGCAGCCGCTCCTGCCCGGCGTCCTGCGCCAGGCCGGCTACCGCACCGCCCTGATCGGCAAATGGCACAGCACTGGCCCGATGCCGCATGAGCGCGGCATTTTCGACGAGACGCTCTGCTCGCCCGTCTCGAGCCCCTTCATCGACTTTCACCACCCGAAGCTCGCCCGCAACGGCGTCGTCGAGGAGCACCACGAGTATTCGACCGATCTCTTCACGCGGGAAGCCGTCGCCTTCATCACCCGCAACCAGGCGCGCCCCTTCGCGCTCACGGTCACGTTCAACGCCCCGCACATCCTGCGCGTGGTCAAGAACGCGCAGATTATCCGCCGCGAGTACGACGAAGCCCTGGCGGCGGGCCGGACGCTCGACATTCCCAAGGTGCCGATGGCCCGGCCCGGCGAGGCGGCGCACTACGCGTCCCAGTTTCCTGGAGACACAGCCCGCGCCGACACCGTGGCCACCATCGCCGCGCTCGACGAGGGCGTGGGCCGCATCCTCGACGCGTTGCAGGCGGCCGGCATCGATCGGAACACGATCGTGTTATTCTTCGGTGACAACGGCGGCCACCCGGAAAACCGCAGCGAGAGCCGGCCGCTCCGCGACTACAAGTGGAGTCTCTACGAAGGCGGCATTCGCGTGCCGTTCCTGGCGTCGTATCCCGGGACGTTTCCCGCGGGCCGGACGTTTTCCCATCCCGTCAGCACGCTCGATCTCTTCGCCACGTGCGTCGCGCTCACGGGAGCGAAACCGCCGCCGCGGCTCGACGGCGTGAATCTCACGCCCTTTCTCACCGGAGAAATTTCCACACCGCCACACGACGCACTGTATTTCAGCATCAGCGGCATCGGCGCCGTGCGCCAGGGCGTGTGGAAACTTCTCCTTCCGCCCGGTGCTTCGCCGCAGCTCTACGATTTGTCCGCCGACCTCGGGGAGAAAAATGATCTCGCCGCCGCCCAGCCGGAGCGCGTGCAAGCGCTCAAGGCCAAGTGGCAGGCCTGGCACGCCCAGATGCCGGTACCGACGCCACCGCAGAAAAAGAAGCAGCAGCCGTGAGGCACGAGGTGCCCGTGCGCGTTCCCGGCCGCGGTGCCCGGTGATCGGGCGCGCAGCGATTTCCGGGCTAGCGCCCGCCTGCCTCCGGGGTTTTAGTGCGGACGTGCGCCTCCTGATTGCCCCGCTCGTCGCCGCCGCCTTCGCCTTCACGTGGTCCGCCGCGGACCTGTTCGCTGGCTCAACGCCGTTTCCCACGCCGACGAACAATCAGGACGTCACCGCGCAGCCCCTGACGAATGCCGCTGACCGCGTAAGCCGGATGAAGCTGCCGCCCGGGTTCAAGGCCACGTTGTTCGCGGCGGAACCCGACGTGCAGAATCCCATCGCGATGTGCTGGGACGATCGCGGACGTCTCTGGATCGCGGAAAACTACACCTACTCCGACAACAAGGAGCGCTTCGATCTGAAGCTGCGCGATCGCATCCTGATTCTCGAGGACACCGACAACGACGGCCGTTTCGATCGACGCACGGTCTTCGCCGAGGATCTGCAGATGCTCACCAGCATCGAGCGCGGCTTCGGTGGCGTCTACGCGATGTGCCCGCCGCATCTGCTCTGGATTCCAACCGACGGCGACAAGCCCAGCGGTCCGCCGCAGATTCTCGTCGACGGCTTCAGCACGACCGCCGCAAGCCGGCACACGTTTGCCAACGGGCTCAAATGGGGCCCCGATGGCTGGCTCTACGGCCGCGTCGGGATCAGCAGTACGAGTTGGGCCGGCGTGCCCGGAACGCCTCAGGCGCAGCGACAGCCGACCGCCGGCGGCATCTGGCGGTATCATCCGGTGCGCAAAGTCTACGAGCCTTACTGCCACGGCACCACGAATCCCTGGGGCATGGACTGGGACCGCCACGGCGAGATGTTTTTCATCAACACCGTCATCGGCCATCTCTGGCACGGCATCCAGGGCGCGCACTACAAGCGCATGCACGGCGACGATCCGTATCCGCATATCTATGACCTGATCGATCAACACGCGGACCACTATCATTGGGACAGCAGCGAGCAATGGACCGACGTCCGCCAGCTGGGCGTGACCGCGGCCTCGTCGCGCTCGGGTGGCGGCCACGCGCACGTCGGCCTGATGCTTTACCAGGGAAACAACTTTCCGCCGGAATACCGCGGGAAGCTATTCACCACCAATCTCCACGGCCGCCGCGTGAACGTCGATCGCCTCGAACGCCGCGGCAGCGGCTATGTCGGGAAACACGAGCCCGACTTCATGCTGACGGACGACCCGTGGTTCCGCGGCATCGAGATCCAGGCCGGACCTGACGGCGGCGTGTACATTCTTGACTGGAGCGACATCGGCGAATGCCACGACAACGACGGCGTTCACCGCACCTCGGGTCGCATCTACAAGCTCACCTACGGCGACGCCAAGCGGCCGGCCGAAAGCGACCTCACCCGGCTCAACGACACCCAGCTGGTCGCGCTCCAGCGCAGCGACAACGAATGGCTCGTGCGGATGGCACGCTGGGCATTACGCGAACGCGCCCGCGCCCAGGGCGGCCTGCCCGCGATCACGCCGGCGCTGGTGCAGACCTTCGAGTCCGCGACCGAGTCCAGCGTGAAACTGAACGCGTGGTGGACGCTGCAGCAAACGGCGGAGGCCGCGCCGAACGACTCTCGCGCCCACCGTGACGCGAACACACGGCTGCTGCAGGCGATGCTTGGCAGCAAGGACGAGCACCTGCACCGCTGGGTGACGCCGCAGGCGCTCGCCGTTGGTCATCCGAGCCTGGAAAACACCAGCGCCCTCGTACGCCTCGCCCGCGCCTCCGCGCTCCCTTCGCTGCCCGCGCCCGAACGCATTGCCCTCGCCGCCCGGCTGCTCGCCCACGGCGAGGACGCGACCGATCACAATCTCCCGTTGATGATCTGGGCGGGGCTGCGCGAACTCGCTCCGAGCGATCTCGTGAAACTGTTTCCGGACGGCCGCATTCAGCTCGTGCGCCAACTCATCGCGCGGCGCGTCAGCGAAGATCTGGCGACCGATTCCGGCCCGCTGGCGACCTTGTTGGCCGTCAGCGCGACCAGCCACGCCGCCGACGTGGTGCGAGGGATGAGCGACGCGCTCAAGGGTTGGAGGAAGGCGCCAAAGCCCACCGGCTGGGATGCCTTTGCCACGGGAGCGGCCGCGTCGCTCGACGCCGCGGTCCAGCCCCTGCTCCGCGACCTCGAAGTGCTGTTTGGCAGTGGCCGCGCGCTCGACGAAATCCGCGCGCTCGCGCTCGACAGCAAGGCTCCGACCGATCAGCGCCGGGCCGCTTTGCGCACGCTGATCGAAGCCCGTCCGCCCGAGCTGCGGAAAATCTGCGAATCGCTGGTGAACCTTCCCGGGCTGAGTCTCGCGGCCATTCAAGGTCTCGGCACGTTCGACGATCCCGCGGCCGCCAGCCGGATCATCGCCCGCTACCGCAGCCTCACGCCGCAGGAACGTCCCGCCGCGCTCGCCGTCCTGGCCTCGCGCCCGGCGTTCACGCGCGTCCTGCTCGAACACGTTGAGAACCCCGCGAAGCCGACGTCCATCGCGCGGCAGGATCTTTCACCGGCACTGGCCCGCCAGATCCGCAGCTTCAACGATCCGCTGCTCACGCAAAAACTCATCGAGGTCTGGGGCGAGGCGCGCGAGTCGTCCGCGGACAAACAGGCGCTGGTCTCCACGCTCACCGCCACACTCACGCCCGCGTTCATTCGCCGCGGCGACCCGGGCCGCGGTCGCACGCTCTTCGCCAGCGTCTGCGCGGGCTGCCACACGCTTTACGGCGAGGGCAATGCCATCGGCCCCGATCTCACGGGCAGCGGGCGGCGCGAGGTGAGTTACCTGATTGAAAACCTGGCCGACCCGAGCGCGGTCGTGGCCGCCGACTACCTGTTGCACGTGATCACGCTGAAGGACGGTCGCGTCCTGAACGGCATGGTCGCCGCCCGGAACGATCGCACGCTCACCTTGCGGAACGTGGGCCAGGAAACCGTCATCGACCGCGCCGACATCGCGCGCGACGAACAACTCGGTGCCAGCCTCATGCCCGAGGGATTGCTCTCGGCCTTGAACGATGAACAACTCGCCGATCTGATTGCTTATCTGATGAGCGAGCGTCAGGTGCCGCTGCCGCGTTAGTCTGTGACTGACCCGTTTCCTCGCTCGCTCCACCTCTCTCTTTTCCCTCCCTGCATGAAGTCCCGCCCGTTCCTCACTGCCCTCGTCGCGTTCCTTGCTGTCCTCGCGCTGCGCGCCACCGGCGCTGAAACCAAACCGCTCAACATCGTCGTGCTCTACGCGGACGACTGGCGTCACGACACGCTCGGCGCCGCCGGCAATCCTGTCGTGAAAACGCCGCATCTCGACCGCCTCGCCACCGAAGGCGTGCGCTTCACGCACAACTGCGTGACGACGTCGATCTGCGGCGTGAGTCGCGCGACGCTCCTCACCGGCCAGTGGATGTCGCGGCACGGCAATCCCGCCTTCGCGATGTTCAAAACCCCGTGGGCGGAAACCTATCCCGGATTGCTGCGCGCCAACGGCTACTTCGTCGGGCACGTGGGCAAGTGGCACAACGGGACGTTTCCCGCCGAACGCTACGACTTCGGCGCAGGCACGATCACGCCGATGAAACACTGGCTGAAGCAGCCGGACGGCACCGAGATTCACGTCACGCAGAAGAACGAGAACGACGCCATGGCGTTCCTCCGCGCGCGGCCGAAGGAGCAGCCGTTCTGCCTCACGCTGGCCTTCGTGGCCACTCACGCCGAGGACCAGAACCCGCTGCAGTTCCTGCCGCAGCCGGCGAGCCTGCCGTTGTACCGCGACGTCACGATTCCGGTGCCGCGCACGGCGACCGACGAGTTTTTCAAGCGCCTGCCGCCCTTCATCGCCAACGAGAAGAACGAGGGCCGCGTGCGCTGGCATTGGCGTTTTGATTCGCCGGAGAAATACCAGACGATGATGAAGAACTACTACCGGCTGGCGACCGAGGTGGACACCGTGTGCGGGCGCGTGCTCGAGGAACTGCGCCGCCAGGGCGTGCTGGAGAACACGCTCGTAATCTTCACCGGCGACAATGGCTACTTCCACGCCGAGCACGGCCTCGCCGACAAATGGTATCCGTATGAGGAGAGCATCCGCACGCCGCTGATCGTGCGCGATCCGCGCCTGCCCGCGGACCGGCGCGGCCGCACCGACGACGCCTTCACGCTCAATGTCGATCTCGCACCCACATTTCTTGCCGCCGCCGGAATCAAGGCGCCGCCACGCATGCAGGGGCGCGATCTGTCACCGCTCTATCTCGCCGCCCGCAAACCGGACTGGCGCACGGAATTTTTCTACGAGCACGCCACGATCCGAAGCATAGATTTCATTCCGTCATCCAAGGCGCTCGTGCGGAAGGACGTGAAGTATCTTTACTGGCCGGACTTCAAACACGAGGAGCTGTTCGACCTGAAGGCCGACCCCGAGGAAACGGAGAATCTCGCCGGGAAACCCGAGAACGCCGCCCGGCTCGCGGAGTTGCGCGCGCGCTTTGCAGAGTTGAAGCAAGCAGCGCAGTAGCGCCGCAGACTCACGCTCCGCGCGTCACAGGTCGTCGAGGTCGAAGTGCCGCAGCACGCCGGGCAGGAGGTAGGGCCGGAGATCCTTCGCTTCATACGTTCGGGATCGAACAAAGTCGGCGTAGCGAAATCCGTCGTTCCACTCGCAACGGCTCAGTCGCGGATCAAGCGCGGCAGCGAGGCGGGCGTGAACCCCGACGCGGCCCTCGGCCACGACGCGTAAATCGTCGCGTCTCAAGTCGGGCCATTCCGCCAGCACATCGACCGCGCGCAGCATCTCATACGTGCGCAACGCCACGAGGCTGTCGCCCATCCAGTCGAGATCGTCGGCGAGCTTGTGCCAGGTGCCGAAGCTTTCGTGCAACCCGCGCTGGCCGATCGCATCGGGCTGCAGCGGCCCCATGCCGGAGAGACAAAGCACGAACACCGCCCGGCCCTGGGCGCACTCCGCGGCAATCCACTCCGCATGCCGCGAGATCGCCGCCGTGCCTTGGTCCCACAACGCCAAGGTCACAGGCTGCGGCGCCGTCCCGCGCGCCTGCAATCGGATCAACAGGCCCGCGTTGAACAGATTCGGCTGGCTGTTCCAGAGCGCCGCATCGACGACATAGGGTCCGACCTTGCGGCCGCGGTCCAGCCGTCGCGGATACAGCGGAATGTCTTCGCGCTGCCGCATCACCTCCGCGCGCAACCACGTCCGGGCCTGTTCGCGTCGCACCGCGGGCGCGAGGGCGGCACGAGCGGCCTCCGCCATCTGCAGGTGCGCTGCGGTCAGTTCGGGCACGGACTCCGCGTCCGGGAAATCGATGCGGACCTGACCCGACTTCGTGCACTGCAGTTGCTCCGGCGGAAAGGCCTTCGGCTCGAAGCCCGCGAGGTCGACGTCACTTCCCAGCAAGTGCCGCGCAAAGAAGCGCGCCGCCGCCCGCGCCAGCGTGAGCGTGTACGCGTGCGTGGAGTCGTCCTGGTGATGCTCCAGTGCCGCACTCCGATCGAACAGTTCCCAGATCCGCCGCGAGCGCGCGACGGTGCGACGCGTGCCCTCGATCGGAAAGAAGTCGGACGTCACCGCGAGCACGCTCACGGGCTTCGGCGCCAGCGCGAGCAGGATGTCCTCGTGATCGAAGCCCGCGGCGGTGAAGCCGGGCCAGATCTGCTCCGCGTCCTGCGGCTGCCCCGTGCGCTGGTACGAGTCGCGATTCATGATGAACGTCCCCGGCGCGGCCGCCGCCACGCGCGGATCGGCGAGCATCAGCAACGACGTCTGCGTGCCGCCGCCGGAGTTCCCGGTCACGCCGATGCGCGCGGGATCCACCTCCGGGCGGGAGATCAGGTAATCGATTCCGCGCATGGCATCGTGCAGCATCACGCGCGCAAGCGTGTCGCCGAGCAGCCGCGGCGGCGTCCCGGCGTAGTCATGTTCGCGCGTACCGATGCCCACCGGGTTCGCGCCGGTTTTGGGATCGACGTAGCTAAGCCGCTCGCCCTGGCCCACCGGATCCTGCGAGAGCACGACCAAACCAGCCCGCGCAAGCACCTGGCAGACGAGTTGGTATTCGGCGACCTGCTTGGCGGCGTTATGATGTCCGCTCAGGAAGAGCACGGCCCCGGTGCGGCTGGACGGACGGGCATTCGGCACGTACAGGTTGGCGGTGACGTAGTGCCGCGGGCGCGACTCGAAAATGATTTTCTCAATCCGGAAACCGTCGCCTTCAACCGTGCCCGTCACGCGCGCGTTGAGCGGCGTGGTCAGCGAGGGCAGACCGCCGAGCGACGCGACGACGGTGAGTCGGATTAACTCCTGCCGCGCGCGCACCGCCTCGGGCGTCGTCAGTGCGTCGCGGGCAGCGTCGCCCGCCGCGAAGAAACGGCGCGAACGCTCATAGATGTGATCCCGGAGCTGGCTGCCGGGATGCATGACGTTCGGCGCGTAACGATCGAGTTCGTGGAGCGGCGACGCCATCGCAGCGGCCGCGGCGGCGGGCGTTTGCGCGGAAGTGGACGTCACCATCGCGGCGGCAAACACGATCGCGGCGGCGGATTGCGGAAAACGACCCGGCAGGAATCGGAGTGACATGGGGGTGTGAAATAGTGGTGACAGGGTCGCTGCGAAACGATGCGAAAGTCATACACCGGGAGCGCAGTCGTCCCGCGTGCTTCCGATTCAGGCAGGCGGGACGCCTGCGCTCCCGACGGTCGCTCCCGTTACGGCCGCACGGTTTCGACGAAGGCGAGTCGCCCGCCCTTCACGGCGATGATCGCCGCGTCCTTGTCGGCGTCACGCTGCGCGTTGAGCGTGGTGCGGCCCGTCACGCCGGGAAAATCCTTCGTCGCGGCGAGGGCCTGGCGCAGCGCGCCCTTCTCCGTGGTGCCGGCCCGGGCGATGGCGTCGACCACCAGGCCGACTGCATCGTAAGAGAGCGCGGAGAGTCCGTTCGGCAGCGCGCCGTGCCGCGCGCGAAAGGCATCGACGAACCGCTGCGACGCCGCGTCCGTGTTCTCCACCGCAAAGTGCGTCGCGTAATACGCGCCTTCGAGCGCGGCCCCGCCGATCTCCAGCAACTGCGGCGCCTCGAAGCCATCACCGCCGAGCAACGTGGCCGTCAACCCGAGCTGCCGGGCCTGCTGGGCCACGAGGCCCGCCGCCACATAATAGCCGGGCAGGAAAATCGCATCGGGCTGCGCCGCGCGGATCGCGGTCAGCTGGGCACGGAAGTCGGTGTCGGCGCCGGTGTATTTCTGCGCGACGACAATCTCGCCACCGAGAGCCGTGAAGGTCCGGGAAAAATACTCCGCGAGGCCGACGGAGTACGGCGAGCTGGAATCGACCAGCAGCGCGGCGCGTTTCAATCCGAGCCGCCGGCGCGCGAACGCCGCGAGCACGTCACCCTGGAACGGATCGATGAAGCACACGCGGAAGATGGCATCGCCGACCTGCGTGACCTTGGGACTGGTCGACGCCGGCGTGATCAACGGCACGCCGGCCGCCTGCGCCACGGGAGCGGCCTCGAGCGTGCGGCCCGACGAGCACTCGCCGATCAACGCCACCACGCGATCGCGGGTGATGAGTTTCTTCGCGGCGGTGGCGGACTCGCCCGCCTGCGAGCGGTTGTCCTCGACGATCAGCTCGAGCGGACGCCCCAGCACGCCACCGTTGGCGTTGAGGGTCTCGACGGCCAGGCGCGCGCCCCGCAACGACGCCTCGCCGAAGGAGGCGTCGCGGCCGGTGATCGACATGAAGAAGCCGACCTTGATCGATTCCGCCGCGGGCAACCGCAGGAACCCGAGACCCATCAGGACACACGCGACGCGCAGGACGTTACTCATGGATCGCACGCAAGCAGGTCGCGGGCCGGGCTTCGAGGCTGCAGTGGGTGACCGAGCGACGTCGCAGCCGATGACGTCAGGCACGCCGAGAGCGAGGTGAGAGATGAGGGGTGAGAGTTGAGAGAACAGACATGTGGAAGCCCATCGATTTACGGATAGACGCTGACGTTTCTCTCAACTCTCAGCCCTCAACTCTCAACTGCGATGCGCCCGCGCATCGCCTCCCCTCACGCATCAAACCCCGGCACCTTCAGCCGTTCGCCGTCCTTCAGCGCGGATTGGTGGGCGACGATGCCGGGGGCGGTGTAGGCGACGGCTTCATAGACGTCGACCACCGGACGACGCCGCTGCCGCACGGCGTCGACGAACTCGTGGGTGATGAAGGTGTGCGATCCTTCGTGACCGCTGTTGTGCCGCAGCGGCGCGGGCAGCAGATCGGTGGCCCACCACTGCGGCACCGCATAAGTCTCGAACGCGCTCAACGCCCGCTCGAAGCCGCCGCTGTCCTTCTCGGTCTGCTTGCCGGCCCGGACAATCGTGGCGCCGAGGCCGTTCGGATCGGGAAAAAAGAAACTCATCTTGTCGCCGTAGAAACGCGCGCGCTCGCCCCCGCGATGCGCCCCGCGCCACCACACTTGCACCTGCATCGTGTTGCCGCGATTGGTGCGGAACTGCGCGGTCTCGTTCCAAAACGGATTCTGGTACGGGTTGCCGCGGAGCAACGGATCGTTGTCGCCCCACCCCAGGCAGGACACCTCGGTCAGCCGCTCGCCGGTGAGGCTGATCAGGTGGGCCGTGCAGTGCGTCGGATAATTCATCGGCGCCAGCCCGTGACGCCACGTCGGCTTGCCGTTCTCGAACCACAGCGACTCCAGCCCCGCGTGATGATACATCGACTCGGTGCAGTAGATGTTGCCGAACTTGCCCTCGCGGAAGAACTGTCGCGCCGAAATCGTCGGCTGCTGCCAGACGCTCGTCTCCGCCATCATGTAGGTGAGGCCCGTTGCCTTCACCGTATCAATCAACTGGCGACACTCCTCGAGTGTCATCGCCGCGGGCACCGCGCACAGGACGTGTTTCCCGGCTTTCAGCGCGAGGACTGCGTGGCGGACGTGATCGGGTGCCGGCGTCGCGATGAACACCGCCTCCACAGCCCGGTCGAGGAGGAGCTGCTCCAGGGAGTCGTAGGCCTTGGCGCAGCGATACACCTTCTGCAGCGCCGCCCGCCGGTCCGCGCGCAGATCACTCACCGCTTCGACGATGCAGTCCGGGTGTTCGTGAAACTGAAACGTCGCCCCGAAACGACCGCCCACCACGCCCATCCGGAGTTTGCGGCCGCTGCCAGGCTCGCCCGCCAGGGCCAGCCGCGAACTCAGCGCCACACTCGCGGCCGCGACGCCGGCAGTGTGCACAAACGAACGACGATTCATGGGAGCAGGGGAATGCATGAGGGGAAGCGGACGTTGAAAACGCGTTCGCGCGAGGTCAACGACGGCCGCGATCGAGGCACCGCAAAAGGCGTCAAGCCTGGATTCTACCGGAATCCCGGTAGTCAGGGTCGTCGCGACCCCAATCCGGCCCACCCGACCATCCGTACCGATCGGTGGCTTTCGCTCCTTGAGCGGGCGCGCCGCCCGATCAACGACGCCACATGGAGAACCACCGGGCTGATCTTTCGTCCCAGACCGTTCCCTTGTCGGACCGGACGGCGCGACCTCGCGCCCCGACGGATCCGGATGAGGCGGCCTGCGTGGCCACCTACGGAAAAATGCTGGGCGCGCTTGCGCTCGCCGTTGTCAGCCTGGTCGCCCTCGGCCTGATCGCGTTGTACGCCGTGGTGCAGTTGCGCGCGGACGCTGCGTGCTCCACCCGGACGCAGGCGATCATCGGCGGCGGCGCTCTGCTGGCCTGCGGACTGCTCAGCCTCGCCGTGATCGCGTTCCGCCGCGACTTTGCCGGACGCCGGAAGGCGGAAGAGGCGCGGCGGCGGAGCGAGGAAAGCCTTGCGGTGACGCTCCACTCCATCGGGGACGCGGTGCTTGCGGCTGACACCGCCGGCCGGATCACCCGGATGAATCGCGTGGCGGAGCAGCTCACGGGCTGGAGCTTCGGCGAAGCCGAGGGCCGGCCGACGGAGGAGGTGTTTCGGGTGGTCCACGAGAAGACCCGGCATCCGCTCGCCGTCTCGGTGCACCAGGCCCTCGACACCGGCACCGCCCACGGCCTCACCCGCCAGGCGCTGCTCGTGGCCCGTGACGGCGCGGAGCGCCTGATTGCCGAGCGCGCCACTGCGATCCGCGATCACGACCGGAGGGTTCTCGGTGTCGTCCTGGTCTTCCGCGACATCACCGAGGAGCGAGCGGCGGAGGCGCGGCTGGCCTCGGCGCTCGATGAACTCGCGCGCGAGCGGGCGCGGCTCCGCTTTATTTTCGACGCAGTGCCGGTGGGCATCTCTTTCGCGGCCATCGAGGCCGACGGACGGCACTCGCGGCTCGTGAACGACGCCCATCTGCGCATCTGCGGATTGACGGCCGCGGAGTTCGACGCCCCGGAAAACTTCATCCGCATCACGCATCCGGACGATCGCGCGCTGCAGGCCCGCTACGTGCGCGAGCTCGAGGAGGGCACGATCAGTCGTTACGCGATGGACAAGCGCTACGTGAAACCGGACGGCCGCGTCGTCTGGGTGATGCTCTCGTTCCAGCGGCAAACTCTGGCCCACGGCGGTCACGAGGATCTTTCCATCGTGGTCGACATCTCGGATCGGCGCGAGGCGGAGGAGCAAATCCAGCGGCAGAACACGCAACTGCGCGCGTTGTTCGAATCACTGCCCGGCCTCTTCCTCGTCCTCCGGCCCGACCTCACGATTGTCACCGCGACCGACTCGTACCTGCAGTCCGCCATGCTCCGGCGCGACGCCATCGTCGGTCGCGACCTCTTCGACGTCTTTCCGGACAACCCGAACGATCCCGGCGCCACCGGCGTCACCCATCTCCGGCAATCGCTCAACCGGGTGCGGGAGACCCGCGCCGCCGACACCATGGCCATCCAGCGTTACGACGTGCGCCGGCCCGACGGCACGTTCGAGGAGCGGTACTGGAGCCCGATCAACTCACCGCTGCTCGGGCCGGACCGCGAGATCGAGTTCATCATCCACCGCGTCGAGGATGTGACGGACTTTGTGCGGACGAAACCGGCCGGCGGCGCCGACGAGGAACGCACGCTGCGCGCGAAGATGGAAGCGATGGCAGCCGAGATCTTCCGCAGCTCGCACGAGCTGCAATCCGCCAATCAGCGGCTGCGCGCGGCGAACGCGGAATTGGAGTCCTTCTCGTATTCGGTATCCCATGACCTCCGCGCCCCGCTGCGCCACATCCAGGGCTACGTCGCGATGTTGATGCGCGACGCCCAGTACCAGCTCTCGGAAAAGTCCCTGCGTTACCTGAATACGATCGCGGATTCGGGACGCGAGATGGGCCAGCTGATCGACGATCTTCTTGCGTTCTCCCGCATGGGTCGCACGGAGATGAAGGCGACCGTCGTCGCTCTCGCCCCGCTCATCGCCTCCATCCGCCAGGACGTCGAGAGCGGTTGCCAGGATCGGTCCATCACCTGGACCGTCGCACCGCTGCCCGATGTTCGCGGCGACCCCGCGATGATCCGGCAAATCTTCGCCAATCTCGTCGGCAACGCCGTCAAGTACACCCGGAACCGTCATCCGGCACAGATCACTCTCGGCACGTGCGGCGAGGAGCAGGGCCGCGTCATCCTCTTCGTCCGGGACAACGGCGCCGGCTTCGACATGAAATATGCCGGAAAACTGTTCGGCGTCTTTCAGCGCCTGCATCGCGCCGACGAGTTCGAAGGCACCGGCATCGGTCTGGCGAATGTCCAGCGCATCGTCCTGCGCCACGGCGGACGCATCTGGGCGGACGCCGCCCCCGACGCCGGCGCGACCTTTTTCTTCACCCTCGAGCGCGCGCGGCCGGACCCGCCCGCCCCGCTTTCCCCATGAATCCCAAACGCATCCTGCTGGTGGAAGACAGTCCGCGCGACACCGAGATGACGATCGACGCGTTTCAGCAATACCACCTCGCCAACGAAATCGTCGCGTTGCGCGACGGCGCGGAGGCGCTCGACTACCTGAATCGTCGCGGGGCCTACGCGGACCGCGCCGAGGGCAATCCCGCCGTCATTCTCCTCGATCTGAAAATGCCGCGCGTCGACGGACTCGAGGTGCTGCGTCAGATCAAGGCCGACGCCCGCCTCCGGGTCATCCCCGTGGTGGTGATGACGTCCTCCCGCGAGGAGCAGGATCTCGTGCAAAGCTACCAACTCGGCGTGAATGCGTACGTCGTGAAACCGCTCGAGTTCCACGCGTTCATCGAGGCCATCAAGGTCGTAGGCGCCTTCTGGGCCCTCCTCAATGAACCGCCACCGCGTGAACTTCCACCCGCGCCCTGATGACGCCGTCCGTTGTCCGCAGCTCCACCCGGCATGAGAATCCTCCATCTTGAAGACAACCGGCACGACGCCGAACTCGTCGCCGATCTCCTCAAATCCCAGTGGCCCGAGTGCCAGGTCACCGTGGTGTCGAACCGCGAGAGTTTTCTCGCGGCGCTCGCCGGACCGGGACACGACGTCATCCTGTCCGACTTCAAGATTCCGGGCTTCAGCGGCCAGGAGGCGCTGCAGCTGACGCTCGAGCTGGCACCCGACACGCCGTTCATTTTCCTCTCCGGCACCGTGGGCGAGGACACCGCCGTCGAGCTCGTGCACAGCGGGGCGGCCGACTATCTATTGAAGGATCGGATGCAGCGGCTGCCGCTTGCGATTCAGCGGGCCATGCGCGAGAAGGCGGAGCAGCGGCGGCAGCGCGACGACGCGGAACGCATTCGCGAACAGGCCGAGTTGTTGAACCAGGCGCGCGACGGCATCATCGTCACCGATCTGGATGACCGGATCATCTTCTGGAACCGCGGTGCCGAACGCATTCTCGGCTGGACCGCCGCGGAGGCGATCGGCCAGCGGCCCGGTGATCATCTCAGCCCGGATATCGCCGGCGACATCCGCGCGATGAACGAACGCGCCACCCAGGCTGACGAGTGGCGGGGCGAGCTCAGGCTCGTCAACAAGCAGGGCCAGCCGCTCGTGGTGGAGGTACGAATCACGCTCATCAAGGATCGCGCCGGCCGGCCGAAATCGCGGCTGAAGATCCTGACCGACATCACGGAAAAGAAGAATCTCGAGGAGCAGTACCTGCGCGCCCAACGACTCGAGTGCCTCGGCATGCTGTCCGCGGGCATCGCCCATGATCTCAACAACGCGCTCGCGCCCGTCCTGATGGCGGGACAGCTCCTGCGCACGCGCGCCACGGATCCACGGGATCTGAGCGTGCTCGACATCCTTGAGCGCAGTGCGGGCCGAGGCGCGGCCCTCGTGAAACAGATCGTGTCGTTCGCCGGCGGCGCCGATCACGAAAAGGTCATCATCCAGACCAAGCACCTGCTCCGCGACATCCTCGACCTGGTGCAGGAGACGTTCCCCAAATCAATCAGCGTCGAATCCCGCACCGGCACCGACCTCTGGACGATCCAGGGCAATCCCACGCAGATTCACCAGGTGCTGCTGAACCTCTGCATCAACGCGCGCGACGCCATGCCCGAGGGCGGCAGCCTGCGGCTGAAAGCGGAAAACCGCGTGCTCAGCGAACGCGAGGCCCACGCGCTCCCCGGCTCCTCGCCCGGGCAGTTTCTGGTGCTGGAGGTGGCGGACACCGGCAGCGGCATTCCGCCCGACATCCTCGCGCGCATCTGGGATCCGTTTTTCACGACGAAGGGTGAAGGCAAGGGCACGGGCCTCGGCCTCGCCACCGTTCGCGGTATCGCCGCACGGCACGGAGGCTTCGTCACCGTCGCCTCCGACGTCGGCGTCGGCTCGATCTTTCGCGTCTACCTTCCCGCCGCGATCGATCGCGCGGCGGGCGAACGAGCCGGCGAGTCCGCCCACCCTTTCAGCGCCCGGGGCAACGGTGAACTGGTGTTTGTCGTCGACGACGAACCCAATATCCGCGGCGCGATCAGCGCGATCCTCTCGCAACACGGCTACCGGCCGCTGCCGATGGGCGACGGTATGGAGGCACTTTCGGAATACGCCAACCGCATCGCCGAAGTGTCCCTCGTGATCACTGATCTCGACATGCCGGGCCTCGACGGCCACGCCCTCTCCCATGCCATCCTGCGGCTCAATCCCGCGGTAAAGCTGCTCTTCATCAGCGGCGTGGGGAGCGACGCCGCCCTCAAGGCCAGCGTCGCGAAACTACGGGCGGGATTTCTCGCGAAGCCTTTTTCACCGGACGCACTGCTGCGAAAAGTGCACGAAATCCTCCGGTGACCGATACGATTCGGCCGACCTCCCGCGAATCACGCGGATGGACGCGAATGACGGAGGAAAACAGGATCAAACTCGATCGACGCACACGCGCGAAAGAGGGATCAGTTCTCCTAGTATTCATTCGCGTTCCTTCGCGTGATTCGCGGGCCACTGCAAGGTTGTTGCCGCTCCTCGCGCCCCCGGGGTCAGACGACGACCACGGCGTCGAAACTGCCGTAGCTGTTCATCGCCGTCTGCTGCGCATTCGGATCATCGTGCCACTCGCCGTCCACGATCAGCCGGTAATGATACTCGCCGGGCGGCAGCGACAGCTCGATCGACCAATCGCCGATCGAGTCACGCTTCATCGGGTTTGCCCGTTGATTCCAGTCATTGAACGATCCGACGACGAACACTTCGCGCGCGTCGGGGTTGAAGTAGCCGAAGCGCACCGCCTTCAACTCCACGGGCGCGGCCATTGCCGGTGACTCCAGGGATTCCACCGGGAATTCGCTGGTGACCTCGAGCGCCACGGCCACGGTTTCCTCAAGGACAGCCGGGATGGGCTTGGCGGAAGAACGAGCCGGGTGCGCCGCAGCGCGCGCGCGGCCCGAGGATTTAACGGCGGAGGACGAGTGCTTTTTCATGGGAATGAACGGAATCGCACGGCTCTCCGGGGCGACGATTCCATGCGGGCATTGTAGTCTGATCCCGGACATTTGCGTCGCCTTTCTTGTCCTCCAGTGGGCGTTCCTTGTCGCACCCGCCAAACGCAATCCGCGCATTGACGCCAGCCGCCCGCACCGCCGCGCGGAGAATCGAAGGTACTCCGGGCAACGCGACGCGTGCGCCGTGGCACGCCCACGTCTGCCGCGGTCGGGACCAGCTCCCTTTGAGCGGAACAATCAAGGTGCCCGCGAATGAAGCGAACGGCCGCGAAGAGGCGGAAAGTGAAACGAAGCCGGGCGCCGGACTGGATTGCCGTCCGCAATTCGCTTTCCTGCGCGTGATTCGCGGGAGCTCTTCAACCAGTGTTGGCGCAGCGACCGCGTGCTACGGAGCGTAACGGCTGACGGTTCCCGGCTGGCACGGTTCGCCCGAGTCCGCACTGGCCAGCGCGGCAAAAGCAAGCGCGAGGCTGTCACGGTTGTTGCGGCCACTGTTGCCCGGTTCACGGTCCTGCTCGATGGCGCAGAGCAACTCGCCCATCGCGCCCTGAAAACCGCTCGTGAACCACGTGCCCTCGAGCGACACCGTCGCCTGCCCCGCCCTCGTGTGCACGGTCACGGTCTGCTGCGACAAACTCGAGCCGAAGCTGCGCAAGGTACCGCGACTGCCGCAAATCACCGTGCGATCCTCCTGCCCTTCGCGGACGTGGCCGTTGAAGTTCAGCCGCACCTGCGCGTCCGGATAATCGATCGTGACGTGGCCGAGGATCGGCGGCCACATCTGCTGGAAATCCGTGCGCCGCACGCTCGCCCACACCCGTTCCGGCGTGCGTCCGCGCATCAAACGCGCCGCCATGTCGAACCAGTGAATGCCGAAATCGAAAAGCACGAGATGGCGAATCTTCTCGAAGGCCGTGCCGGCTGTCCACGTGTGATCCCATTGCAGGGTGAAGTCGATGCTCGCCACGTTTCCCACCACGCCGGCTTCAACCGCCGCCGCGAGATAACTGAAATGCGGCGCCCAGCGGCCGTTCTGGTTCACCGCGAGCTTCACGCGGTTCTCATCCGCGAGCGCGACCAGGCGATCGCCGACCGCGAGATCGAGCACGAACGGCTTCTGGCTCAACACATGTTTCTGCGCCCGCAACGCGGCCTCCATCACCGTCACGCGCGCTTCGGGATGCAGCGCCACGTCCACGACCTCGATGTCGTCCCGCAACAGGACGTCGCGATAATCCGTGTACACGCGTGCCTCGGGAAAGAACTCCAGGCGTCGCTTCTCCGCCCGCGCCTGCTCGCAGTCACACAGCGCAATGACAGCCAGGCCCATCTCGTCGTACGCCCGGAGATGATACTCGGAAATCCCCCCGCACCCAATCAGGGCGACGTTGGGGCGGTAGGCGTGGGGCCGCGGCGGCAGGTACGGCACCACCGGCACCGGCATCACGCGGCGCGTCCCGGCCGCACTCAATCCATACGTCCCGCCCGGTTTTGCGTCATTCATGGTTCAGTCGACAAGGTTTACGGTCCGGCCAAGCCGCGCACTCAGGATCGCGCTGTCGACGATCTGCTGGCCGATGCGCGAGATCTTCGGCGACAGCGGCCCCTCGAGCGGCCGGCCCTCGCGGAGGCAGTGCACGAAATACTGGATCGGATCGGCGAACGGTGCGCGCAGTTCATCCACGGGCACGATCTCGCCCCCCGGATGCGCTCGGCTCTGCACGCGAATCGTGGGTTCGTAGTCGTAACTGCTGATCGTGCCCTCCTCGCCCTTCAGCACGAAACCGCACTTCGGCTGCGGCTGCTGGATCCAGGGATCGGTGAACGTTCCCCAGCGCGTCTCGAACTTCGACAGCCCGCTCGCATACCGCGCAACCGTGATGCTGTGCTCATCCACTTCCAGTCCGCGCGCACCCGCGGTGACGGCGGTGACTTCGCTCGGCTTTTTGCCGTCGTGAAACCACGTGCCAAGCGTCGTACCGTAGCCGAGATAATCGAGCAGCGAGCCGCCGCCGCGCTTCTTCCGATAGAACCAGCTCTCCCGCTTCATCGCCGCCGTCGGCGCAATCGCGAGCTTGTCCGCCGCATGCCAGAGCGGCCCCCGATTGCCATCGTAGAAATGCACCTCCTGCAGCGCACCGATCCGCCCTTCGCGCACCAGCCGGTGCGCCGTGACGTGCGCCGGCACCCACCGCAACGGCCAGTTAATCGCGAGCAGCCGCTTGGTGCGCTTCACCGCGGCAATCATGCGATCGGCCTCGGCCAGTGACGCCGCGAACGGTTTCTCCACAAACACGTGCGCCCGGTACGGCGCGACAAGTTCGACATAGTCCGCATGACGCGCCGTCGCCGGACACAACACGACAAAGTCCGGCTCGGTCGCCGCCAGGCAGCGGTGCGGATCCGTGAACACGCGCTCGGGCGGAATCGCGAAGTTGGCCATCGCCTCCCGCATCCGCGCGGGATCCTCGTCACAGATGCCGGCAATCTCCACGTCCGGGTGCTGATGACACTTTCGCAGCAGATCGCCCATGTGCATGTGATCGAAATTCAGACCGACGACTTTGAGCTTTTTCATGGAGAGAATGCGGCGACCGTTTCCGGCCGTCAGGAAAACAGCGCCGCCCGCCCGATGACAACTCCGCGCTGCACCAGCCCTCGGGGTCGCCCGCCGGCTCACGTGCGGGCGTCCAGCGTCCACCGCTCGCCCGCCCGCAACACCGCACACGCCTGCCCGAGCCGCGCGCATTCCGCAACACACCCCGCGGGCGAAGCGGTGTTGAAGGTGAACATCTCGTAGTGACACGGGACCACGACCCGCGCGCCGATCGCGTGCGCCAATCGCGCGGCTTCGACGCCGTCGAGGTTGCCCGACACCCGGCGCTCCGGCGCGCGGCCGTTGATCGGCAACAGCGCGAGGTCCACCGCCCACGGCCGCAGCCGCGCCTCCATGCTTGGGAACAGCACGGTGTCGCCGCTGTGATAGATTCGAAACGCACCGACGCTCACCACGAATCCCGCATACACCGGTGCCAGTTCCTCGTGCGCCGCCGGCACCGCCTCGAGCGTGAACGCACCGAGCGTCACCCGTTCGCCCTCTCGCAACGGCACGAGTCGGTCCACTGCCGCCGCCCCCAGCCGCTCACCGGCCGCAGCCAGCGTCGCGGCCGGCAACACCAGCTTCGCCGCCGGCGACGAGGCAAACAGCGGCCGGAGCGTGTCCGGATCGAAGTGATCGGTGTGTTGGTGCGAGGACGTGACGACCGCGACGAAATCCAGGCGCGCGGGATCCACGACGCGCGCGGTCATGCGCACGTGCGGCTTGTCCGTGGCCGCATACTTCTTCGTCAGCGCATCGCTGAGATAGGGATCGAAAAGCAGGAACTCTCCCGCGTGCAGCAGCAGAAATCCGCTCTGCCCGAGCCACCAGACGTACAGCCGGCCCGGCCCGGCCTCGCGGCGCGCCGACGCCACGTCTGCAAGAAAGGCGTCGTCGTGCAGCGCGGGAACAATCATGACAACGCTTTCCGTGGTCCGCCCTCGGTAGCGCAGGCCTCCGGCCGGCATGCTGCTGCAGCCGGCGGGACGCCGGCGCGCCCAGGTGCACTCACAACCCGCACTCCTTTTTCACCTGGCGGATCCCGGCGACCAGGTTTCGCAGCTTGGGCTGCGCGGCCCAGCGCGCGGTCTGGCTCAGGCCGCAATCCGGCGCGAACACGAGGCGGTCGGCCGGCGCATGTTTGAGACAGAGCCGCACGCGGTCGGCGACGTTCTCCGGAGTTTCGATGTAATAGCTTTTCACGTCGATGATGCCGACGGCGACATCCATGCGCTGCGCGATCGCTGCGATCAACTCAATCTCGGCAAACTCCCGGCTGGCCATCTCCACGTGCATTTCGTCCGCCTTGAAGTCGAGAAACGCGGGAAACATCGGCGCGATGCGGCGCAATCCGACCGCCCGTCCCTTGTAGTTGCCAAAGCACAGGTGCGTGCACAGCCGCGTGCGACCAAACACCGCCTCGACGGTGCGATTGAAGATGTCCACGAAGCGCCGTGTATCCTCTTTGTAAGCATAGCAGCTCATCGAGGGCTCATCGACGCTCACCTCGCGACAGCCGGCCGCCGCCAAATCCTCGAGTTCCTTGCGCACGATCGGCAGCAGCGCCTCGGTGATCGCCCAGCGATCGGCGTACTGCGCATTCGGCACCAGCCGTCCGCTCAGCGTGTACGGCCCGGGCACGCTGGCCTTCAGCGTCGGCCCGGCCGGAGCGAGCCGGCGCAGCCGCTTGAATTCCTCGACCACGCCGAGGCCGCGCGGCGCGCGGAGTTCACCGGTGATGGCGTGCTTGCCGCGCTGATCGTGTGCGGGTGGACCGAACCGCCGCGGAGAGGCCGCCTCGAGTTCGATGCCCTCGATGTAGCCGTAGAACGACAGGTTGAAGTCGAGCCGCGTCTGCTCGCCGTCGGTGATCACATCGAGGCCGGCGCCGACCTGATCGTGCACCGCGGCGATCACGGCGTCGTCCTGGATCTCGCTCACATCGGAGCGCCCGAACACCTCGAGGTGCCGGCTGGCGAACTCCAGCCAGCTCGGGAACGGATAACTGCCAATGACGGAACTGCGCAGGGGACTGGATTGCATGAAGGAAAAGGGATCAGAGGGAACGCGGAAAGATCGGACGTAGGTAATCGAGGTCGTAACGAATGCTGGCCTCGACGCCGAGCGGTGTCTTGACGCCCTCGATGCCGAGCCAGCCGCGATAACCCGCGGCGTCCAGAGCCGTGCGCACGCCGGAAAAGTTGATCGAACCCTTGCCGTACAAATCGTCGTAGTCCTTGAGGTGCACCTCGCAGATCCGTTCGCGGCCCAGGCGTCGGATCGCCGCCCCAATGTCCTCGCCGACCTTCTGCATGTTGCCCACGTCGTAATACACGCGGATGGCGGGCGAATTCACGGCGTCGAGGATCCTTTCCAACTCCGGCGCCTTCAACCACGACTCCAAACCGTACACCACGCCCGCCGCCTCGGCACGCGGCGCGAGCACCTTGAGTCGGCGAATGACCTCGGACACTCCGCTGGGATCGTTGACGAGATCGCCGTTGCTGAAAAACGCGAGCAGGGTCACCCGGGCCCGCATGCGCTGCATGACGCGCACGCTATCGAGCACCCATTGCTCGGTCGCAGCGTGGCTCTTGTACGGCACCGCATTCAAAACGCCCATGGCGAGGGAGGCGATCGCCACCCGGTGCTCCACCGCCGCCGCGAGAATCCGATCCTGCTGCGCCTCGTCGAACAACGGGGGCGTCGTCACGCCCTCCTTCAATCGCCCGAAGTCCACCTGCACGCCATCGAGGCCAATCTTCGCCGCGAGGGCGAAGGCGTCCGGGCTGCAGGTCTTCTGCAGCGTCCAGTCGCAGGCAAAGATCCGAAAGCCCGACGCCGGAGCGGCCGTCGTCGATTCCGCCGCGCGGGCTGCACCGAGCAAGGCCGCGGCCCCGACCGAGGACTTGAGAAACGTGCGACGGGTGAGGGAATTCATGAGGTGGTGGCGGGAGCGCAGGCGTCCCGCCTGCCAGGATCGGAAGAAGATGGGACGCCTGCGCTCCCAGGTTCAGGCATGCAGACCGAAGAGCTCCGGTTGTAGTACCTTTTTGGATGCCACCAGTTCCGCCCAGGTGACCGTGCGTTTCTCGTAGGCAGCCGTGCGGCCCATGATGGCCACAAGATTGCTCGTCACGCTCGGCGCGACGGTGGCGTTGGTCACATCCTGCTTCTGCACCGCCGCGTGGAACGCGCGGATGTTCGCAACCGCGCCCTCCTTGTAGATTCCACCCGTTTTCCCACCGCGGTAGAACGTATCGCCCGCGCCACGGATCAGGACGTCGCCGCCGTAGGCCGTCATCAGCACGCCCTTGCTGCCAAACATCCGGTTGAGGATGCCGCCGGGCGTGCCGTGCGCGTCGAACTGCCGCGAACTAAAGGTCACGCCGATCTGGTTCGCATACTCGTAAGTCAGCGCGAAATGATCCCAGGCATTGCCCGCATCGAGCCGGACGCGGCGGCCGCCGGTGCCGGTGCAGCGCAGCGGCGGCGTGTCCTTCATGACCCAGCTCATCACGTCGATGGCGTGGATATTCTGTTCGACAATGATGTCCCCCGACAGCGCCTGATCGAACACCCAGTTCTTCAGCCGCGCCTCCGGCGTTCCGGGCGGCGCCTTCAAGGCGAGGCGTCCGTCGTGATACGATGCCTCGCCAAAACACAGATCGCCCAACGCTCCCGCGTGCACGCGGCGCAGCGCCTCGAGGTAGAACTCGTTCGTCCGGGTCTGAAAGTCCACGAGGAACACCTTTCCTTGCTTGCGCGCCGTATCGGCGCTCGCGGTGATCGCGTGGCAGCCCGGGACGTCCACCGCCACCGGCTTTGCGAGGTAAACGTTCATGCCCGCGGCCACCGCCGCCTGAGCCTGTCCAGGGTGGAAATACGGCGGACTGATGATCGCCACGGCATCGAGTTTCCCCCGCGCGATCAGTTTCTCGGCGCACTTGAGGCCGGTGAACGTGCGCGCCGATGGCACGCCGAACTTGCCCGCCGCCTCGTTCACCGCCTCCGGAAAATAGTCCGCGAGCCCCGCGATCTCATAGCCTCCGTGCTCCGCGAAGAGCGCGGTGATCCATTGGCCGCGTTTGCCGCAGCCGATCACCCCGAGTCGAAGCTTGCTGTTGGCCGCGCTCCCTTGCGCCACGGCGAGACGCGTGGTCGAGAGCGCAGCCAGACCGAGACCGGCCTGCGCGATGAACTGGCGGCGGGGCAACTCCTGCGACGGGTTCGATTTCATGGGGGTTGGACGATAAACGGACGTTGCAACGAAAACGGGTCAGGCCGGGCCGACGTTCGCATAGAGCCGCGCCAGTCGATGCGCGTGCTCGTCGTACGCGGATTCAAAAAGAGCCGTCGCCCGCGCCGCGCCCACGACCACGCCGGCGCTCAACACCTTCGGCGGCTGGCCGGCCCGCGTGAGCCGTGCCGCCACCTCGGCCTTGATCGTGTTCACAATGAGACAGCCGCCGACCGTCGAGCCCGGCGCAACCGGCGTATCCAGTCCTTCGATCGCGACCATCGCGTCGCCGACCGGCGCACCGGTGTCGAGGACGAGATCGGCAAAATCCGTGAGCTTCCTGCCGTCGGCGCGGCGGGAGGTCGACGCCGCCGCGTGCGCCTTACTCACGAGCGCCACGACGCGCACCCCGCGACGTTGGAACTGTTCCGCCATCTCAATCGGCACGACGTTGCAGCCGCTCGATGAAATCACGAGCGCGGTGTCGACGGGCGCCAGCGCGTAGTTGCGCAGGATGCGCTCGGCGAGGCCGGACACGTTTTCGAGAAACATCGCCTGTCGCTGACCGTTCGCGCCCACGACGAGATTGTGGAATGAAAGCGACAGTTCGACAATCGGATTGAAGCCGGGAAACGAACCGTAGCGCGGCCACATTTCCTCCACCATGATGCGCGAGTGGCCCGAGCCAAAGAGGTGAACCATGCGCCCGGCCAGGATGGTGCCGGCAAACCAGTCGGCCGCCGTGGCAATGGCCGCGTGCTGCGCGGCGACGGCATCCACGAGCGTTCGAACCCGCGTCAGATAAGTGTCAGTGGGAGTCATGAAAAGTAAGGGCATGGCGCGCGGCCCCGATGGCACCGGCCCATTCGCCGAGCGCGGCGGCCACGATCGGAACGCGATGTCCGCCCGGCCGCCACTCGATCGCGTCGAGTTCGCGCGCGAGCGGGACAAACAACGCGTCGCCCGCCAGCGCGATGCCGCCGCCGATGACGACCACCTCGGGGTCGAAGAGATTGATCCACGAACCAATGGCGCAAGCCAGCGCCCGCACGGAACGCAGCCAGATCGCAGACGCCGCGGCGTCACCCGCGCGATGCGCCGCCACCAGCTCCGCCGTCGTTGAAAATCGTCCACCGGTGCGCGCAGCCACCGTACAGTCACCCATCCACACCTCAATCGCCCCCGGCATGCCCGTGATGCTCGCCGGACCCGAGGGATCCAACGACATGTGCCCGAGATGACCGGCGCGGCCGATGGCGCCGCGCAACAGGCGGCCATCGTTCAGCACCGCCCCGCCGACGCCCGTGCCGAGCGTCACCATCACCACGTGTCGCCGATCACGCGCGGCGCCGATCCACGCTTCACCGAGCAACGCGGCCTGCGCGTCGTTGAGTACCGGCACTATCGTTGTCCGGTCGAGCGCCGCGGTCCAATCGAGCCCGACCAGTCCGGCGAGTTTTCCCGGCAGATGGGCGATGCTGCGTGCGTCGGAGGCGACGAGGCCCGGTGCACCCACGCCGATTGCGGCGGGGGCATTTCCCTCCGCGGACGAAAAGTCCGCCAGCAGTCCGCGCGCGCCCGCGATCCACTCCGCCGCACCGGCCTCGCCGTCCCGTGTCGCCCGCATGGCACGCTGCCGCACCTCGCCGGCGTCCGTCACGGCGACGGCCTTCACCTGCGTCCCTCCGATGTCGATGCCGGCCGCCCAGATCATTGATAAAGGTGGGCGACGCTGCGCCGGTAGCCTTCGTAATAGGCTTCGAGCTGTTCCTCCGCGGCGTGTGCCGTCGTTGTACCCACAAACTGGTGACTCGGCAGCATGACCGGCTTGTGGCCGAGGCGCAGGAGCTGTTCCGCGGTCTCACAGCGCAGCATGTTGATCAGCATTGCTCCCGTCACGGTGGAGGTCGGCCCCGTGCGCCAGTCCAGACCCGGCACCTCGACCACGCAGTCACCGGGCGGGCAGTGGTTGTCGAGCACGACATCGGCGACATCGATCAGTTTGCGGCCGGACGAGTGCGCCGGGGTGGACTGCGAACAGTGCGCCACCGAAACCAGGCCAATCACCGGCAAGCCGCGCGCCTTGGCGCCGAGCGCCATCTCAACGATGAGCGGCCGGATGCCTGAGGTGGAGATGACGATGAAGGTGTCATGCGGGCCAAACTTGAAACCCGACAACAACTGCTCGGCGTAGCCCTCGATCTTCTCGAGGAAAAGCGGACCGCGCAGGCCGTTCATCCCGACGGTCGCACAGTGCTGCGAGACCGCCTGCTCCGCCCACGAGTAGAAACCGACGAAACAGCCCTGCCGCGGCGCCATCTCCTCGCACATCATCCGCGAGTGCCCCGCGCCGAACATGAAGACCAGTCCACCGCGCGCTATGCTACCGGCGCAGATCGCGGCGGCGCGCTCGATGGCGGGCAGTTGCGTCGCGCGCAAACGCGAGAGCAAGGCCTGGGTCTGATCGTAGTAATCGGTGGCGGCGCTCATGAAGGAAGTGAAAGCAATCGATCGTCGACGCGGGGTGAGGGCAACTCGCCTACATTAGGGCCGTGAAACGCTGTCATGGCTTTGTCCCCGGTCGCGGTGGAGGAATCTGTCCCTCGCTGACGGTCCAGCCTCCGTCCACGGCGAGCACCTGGCCCGTCACGAAACGCGAATCATCCGAGAGAAAATAAACCGCCGCGCCGTCGCAGTCTTCCGGTTGCCCAATGCGTCCGCCGTCGAGCGGTTGCTTGGTCGCGACGAACGCGAGAATCGTCGGATCACTGGCCGCGCGACGAGCCATCGGCGTTTCCACCAGCGCGGGAGCGAGCACGTTCGCCCGGATTCCCTGCGGGGCGTAATACGACGCGATACTCGTGGTGAAACCAACCACGGCGGACTTGGCCGCCGCATACGCATGCGTGGCGAAGAAGTGCGGCGACGGCGACCAGCCCAGCACCGAGCCCATGTTCAGAATCACGCCGCCCCCGCCCTGCGCCAGGAACTGTCGCACCGCCGCGCGGTTCGAATAGACGAGCGACGTGAGATTCAAATCCACCGTCGCGCGCCAGCCGTCGTCCGTCAGCTCGTGCAACGGCCCGTCGCCCATCCGTCGGCCGCTGCCGCCCGCGACATGGTAGAGACCGTGAAACGCACCGAACCGCTCCCGCGCCCGCGCGATCGCGGCCTCCGCATGCCCGGCATCGGTGGCGTCGCCCACCTGCGCCACTCCGGCGGCGCCGAGCTCCGAGGTGGCCTCCTGCGCGTGGGCGGCATTTCGCCCGGTCACCACGACGCCCCGCGCGCCGGCGGCGACGATTGCCCGCGCCGCGGAACGGCCGAGCCCCGTGGTCCCGCCTATGATCACAATGACTTTGTCCGCCAACAAGGGTCCGGCCATGCGCTCCCAGTGGAGCTGATCAGCGTGAACATTCAACGGTCATCAAATCGCTCGCCTCGGTAACTGATATGATAATAAAACGGCCGCGATGCCGCGTCCGCGCTCCGCTCACGTTCTCGAGGTCAAGGCCGCCCTCGCCGCCCGGCTGCGGAGCGACTTCGCCCATCCGGGCGGGCGTTTCCTCTCCACGCGGGCGGTGGCGCAGCGTTTTTCCGTAAGCTATCAGACGGCGCACCGCCTGCTGGCCGAACTCTCCGACGAAGGCATGCTGCGCCGGCAGGCCGCCTCGGGATCCTATGTGCCGGGCGTGCGCGCCACGCTGCGCGGTGTGCAGCTGATCTTCCACCCGCGGGCGCGACGCAAGGAGAGCTTCGGCGCGCACCTGCTTGAACTGCTCGTCGACGCGCTCGCGGCCAAAGGCATCGCGGTCACGCACAGCTGGCCCGACGCCTCCCGCCCGCCGCGGCTCCGGCCGGATCACTTCCCGGTCGTGTGGGAATCCAGCTCGGCCGTGCAGGCCGCGGCGGAATCGAAACGGTTCGCGCTCTGCCTGAACGATCACCCGCCGTCAGGTCTCGGTGGCAGTTATGTCGACGCGGTGACCACCGACGATTTTTCCGGCGGGGCGTGCGCCGCCGAGTTACTCAGGCAACGCACAGGACGCACCAGCGGCTTCGCCGTCCTCGGCGGGCCGAGGGACGATCCGCGCAGCCTGCAACGCATCGCGGGCTTTCGCCGGCACGCCGCCGGCGCACGCGTGGTGCATGCCGCGTCCTGGTTCGTAGAGGCCGGTGGCGAGCACGCCGCGGCAATGCTCGCGGCTCGTCCGGCCGGCATCTTCGCCTGCAACGACCGGCTCGCGGAAGCGATCATCAGGCACTGCCGCACGCACGAGCGGGCCCTGCCGCCGCTCGTCGGTTTCGACAACGCCCCGGTCGCGGAACGACTCCGGCTCACCACCATCGGCATTCCATGGGGCACCATGGTGACGCAGGCGGTCGAGCTCATCGCCGCCCGGCTCGCCGGCAGCACGGCCTCCGCGCGACTCATCAGCCTGGCGCACGAACCGACGTTGCGCCTCACGTGCTGAGGCCAATCGACTCCGTGGCCCGCGAATCACGCGAAAGGCCGCGAACGAGAAGAACGGGAAATTCGCCCGCCCCCAAACGGTGAACATTCCTGGAGGGTCGCTGGACTGATCTTCAGCAGTGAAATTCGCGTCCATTCGTGTGATTCGCGGGAGCTCCGCTGCAGGTCCCCTCCAAGGCGACCCGTCACCCGCGCGCCCTCAACGGGTCGCCGACTCCGCGAAACGCACGCTATGGTGCAGATCCGTCCAGCTCACCGCCGTCGCGCCCGCGGCCAGCGTCACCTGCACCGTCGTGCGGCCCGTCTGCGTCGCGGACGGCGGGAGCACAAACTCGAGCCAGCGCTCGCTCACCACGCCACCCTGCAACGCGACTCCCCCGACGCTGACCGCGACTGCCGCCGGATCAGGTGGCGCACTGAATTGCAGGCGCAGGGTCACGCGCTCCGCCACAGGATCACCGGGTGCACCGCCCAAATTCACCGGCAGCGTTTCCGATGCGCCGGGCCGCAGGGCGATGGGACTGGCGGGATTCAGCCGCGGGACGGTCATGAATCCAGCATGGGGATACGCCCCACCCGCCGCCGCGCCCTGGCCGAGCACGCTGGCAAACGCATCGCGATCCGCCGCGGCGAGTAGCGCCGGCGAGCCCAGTTCCCGCCAGATCGGATCCTTCGGATTGAAGGCATTGAAGAGGTAAACGCCATCGGCACCGGCGCGCCACGCGGCGAGCGCGCGGCCGCGATAGGCGGCGGTGGACGAGCGCAGTTTGCGCGCCGCCTCATCCCGCACCCGCGACTCGTCGAGTGACGGATACACCTTGGCGCCGTACTTGTGGCCGAGCGCCACGCTGGTGCCGACCTCGTTCATCTGGAAATAGCCGCCGGGAATCATCAGGTCGACTAGTCCGGCCGCGAGCCACCGCTCGAGGTCGAGGCCGCTCGCGCGGCAGTACGCGACGGAGTCCGGCACGCGCACGGCAAAGAGAATCGGCCGGCCGCGCTTCATCCCCTCGACCTCGGTCATCGTCCGGATGCGACGCATCAACGCCGTCATCAGGTCGCGTTCCGCGTCATTGCATTCCGTCCCGCTCTGCGCGGCGCGTTTGAAGAACACGGGGTGGCGGAAGAAATCGATTTCGACGCCGTCGACCGCGTAGTTCCGGCAAACCTCCTCGACGTAGCGAAACGCCAGGTCGCGGATCTCCTCACGCGTGAAGTCCACCGCCGACCACGCCCCGAATTTCGGCTTCTGCGTCGGCGAGCCGATCAGCCACTCCGGGTGCTCCCGCTTGAGCCGGTTGGCGCGAAACATCACCGGCCCGTATGCGGCGCCGCTGCCGTCGTGCGTGTCGTTCAGGCGAAACGACCAGAAGATCTCGATCCCATGCTGGCGGCCGAAGTCCGTCATCACGCGCAGCGGGTCCGTCCCGGCCGCGATCAGCGCCGGTGCCAGGTTGCGGGAAAACAAATCCTCCGTCGTGGAAAACACCTCGCCGATCTTCGTGCCATGAGTGAACAGCCCGAAACCGGAACTCCAGGTACAGTAGAAGATCGCATCCACCTGCGAACCGATCAGCGGCGTGGTGCGATACCCGAGGAGTTCCTCGGCGGAGGTCGTCTTGCAGAGGTAGACCGGTTCGTTGCCATCGTTGTTGAAGATCACGCGCCGCTGGCGCTCCGCGGCCCGCTGGCGCAGCGTGCGCAATTCCTCGAGCGATGAAATCGGTGTGACGCGATCCGGCGTTTGCGCCCAACCCACCGCGCCGCCGATCACAATCAGGAGAAGAAAAAGACGGAGATGCTTCATACAAAGAGGAGAGACGAACCCGGCGCGCGTCCTGATCGGAGTCGCCGCAGGTTCATGCGACCGCGCCCGAAAATCCCGGCAACGGCAGTGACGCGCAAGCGCGTTCGCCGCGGGTGGCGCGAAGACTTGCCTGCGACCGCGAATGACTCGACGGTGTTTCCACGCGGAGCCGCGGTGCGCCGCGCCCCGCTTTCATGATCCACGTCGCCTTCTCTCATTTTTGCCGGGCCGGCTGGCTCGCCCTCCTCCTGAGTATGATCAACGTGCACGCCGCCACCGCCGCTACCTGGGAACGCCTCGCACCGCTGCCGGTGGGCAACGGCGGCTTCGTCAGCGCCGTGCTCGGCGGCGACGTACACCTCGCCGGCGGCACCACCTGGCAGGGCGACACCAAGTTGTGGCTCGATCAGGTGTGGGCGTACGATGCGCGGAAGAATGCCTGGCGCGACGCTGGCCGCCTGCCCGCTCCCCTCGCCTATGGCGTGACCGGCCACGATGGCCGCACGTGGTGGATCGCCGGGGGTAGCACCGGCGAGAAAACACATCAGTCGCTCTGGAAGATCGAGACGGGGAAAGCCGCGCAACTCGTCGCGCCCCTGACCAGCGGCGTCGTCTACGCGGCACACGCCCGGATCGGTGCGCGCCTGTACGCAGTGGGCGGCACCGACGATCAGGCCGCCATCGATCGCGTGGGCAGCGCGTTCGTTGCCATCGACCTCGCCACCGGCGCGATCACCAGGCTCGCAAGTTATCCCGAGGCGGGCCTGACCACCGGCACCGCCGCCGCGTTGGGCGATCGCATGTTTGTTTTTGGCGGCGCCCGCTGGGACGCCACTGACAAGAAGGTCGTGAATCATCGCTCGGCGCACGTCTACTCGGTTGCGACCAATCGCTGGGAGAAACTTCCCGCCCTGCCCCACCCGGGCCGCGGTTACTGCGCCGTGACGCTCGACGATCGCCACATCCTGGTGGCCGGCGGTTACCGCAACGACGAGGTCGAGTTTGTGGCCGACGCTTATCTCTTCGACGTCACGTCGCGCACCTACCTCCCCACCCGGCCGCTGCCTTACGCGGGCATGGTTGGACTCGTGCAGGCCGGCGAGTGGCTCTACTGCCTCGGCGGCGAGGATAAAAAGCGCCACCGCACGGACGCCGTGTTCCGGATCCGGTGGCGCGAGCTGCTGGCGTCGGCGCGTTGAGCGGGTGGACTGAATCTCACTCCACCTGGACGAACGTGCCCTCGATGGTGCGCGGGCCATTCTCCTTGTTGAAGTAGTAAACCACCAGCGCGCGCTTGGCGTCGATCATCGTCACCCAGGGATAACCCAGGTCCGTGCCGCCGCCGTCGTCGCGCAACACCACCTCGGGGGCCGTCGCAGCATCGGTGCACTCCGCATTCAACACGCGGGCGCGGATGCCGTAGGGCTTGTGCCGATACCCGTAGACCAGGAGCACGCGATTGTCCGGCAGACGCGTCGCATGCAACGGATGGCCCTGGAAGCCGGCATCGGTCCACGGCTCGAAGCTTTGGCCCTTGTTCTTCGAGCGCGCCATGACGACGTGATCGTTGAAATCCGCGGTGCGGATGAAAGCCACGAGATCACCCTTGGGCGTTTCGTAGATCGACGTCTCGTTGAACGTCACCTTGGAATCGACCGCCACCGCTGAAGCATAGCTCCATGTGAGTCCTTTGTCGGCCGACACCAGCAGGTGATTCTCACTCCGTCGCGGAGCTTCGGCGGCGTTCATTGCCACGACCCAGTAGAGGCGTCCGTCGGCTCCCTCGCACATTGCGCCGCGATTATAGGCCGGCAGCGGCTGGCCGTAAATATCCACGCGGTTGTCGCCCTGCGTGCGCGGCGGATACAGCGGGCCGCTCCAGGCGTGACCGCCGTCGGTGGATCGCAGCAGATAGCCGCCAAGAAAGACGTAACGTTCGCCCACGACCGAGTTCGGCTTGGGCAGCTTGGGCAGCGCCGCCGGCGGCATCCACGCCCAACCGTAGCTCGCGCACACGATCGTGCCGTCGCGCAACTGCACCATGCAGGGATCCTGCGACCCGCCGTAAGGATGCGCGTACATCAGCTGCGGCTCCTTCGTCCACGTCTTGCCGGCGTCGCGCGAGCGAACGGTGACCAGGTAGCTGTTGGGATCAGTATGTGACGTCTTCTCGTCCCCCAGCAGCCGCCGGTCGGGCGCGCGGCGGAACGCGACCAGCAGCTCGCCATCGGGCCGGCGCACGATGGAGGGAAACGCGCTGTGAAAACGGGCGTCCGCGTACAGCGTGACGTCATCAAGTTTGCGGATACCGGGGCTCGAGGCCGCGGGCGCGGCGGCGAGCAGAACGGCTGACGTCATCGCGGCAAAGCCGGCGGCGAGACAACGCAGGGCGCGGGCGCGGAGGGTTGAAATAGTTTGGGTGGGCATGATTGAAAGCGGTGAATGAACAGGTCGATCGGCGAACACGATGGATCAACCACGTGAATAACGCGCAACGCGCACGCGGGCCGTGATCGCATGGGCGTGCATGCGTTCCACGTCGCACTGCCGGGCGGTCACCGCTCCGACCTCGACGCTCGCGGCGGGCGTCATCTGTTGGTAGGTGACCGTCTTGAGGAATTTTCCCACCCACACGCCACCGGTGTAGCGCGCCGAGCGACTCGTGGGCAGAATGTGATTCGTGCCGATGCTCTTGTCGCCGTACGCGACGGTCGTCTCCTCGCCGATGAACAGTGATCCGTAGTTTTTCAGCCGCTGGAAATAGTGGTCCGGATCGGTGACATGCAACTCCAGGTGCTCGGGTGCGTAGTCGTCGGAAATGCGAATCGCCTCGGCGACGTCGTCCGCCACGTAGAGTTTGCCGTGACTGGTCCAGGAAGCCCCGGCGATTTCGCGCGTCGGCAGCACGCGCAACTGCTGCTCGAGCTCGCGCAGCGTCTCGCGGCCAAATGCCTCGCTCAGGCACACGAGCAACTGACCGCTCGCCGGATCGTGCTCCGCCTGCCCGAGGAGATCGCAGGCCACGAGCGCCGGATCGGCCGAGTCATCGGCGATGATGGCGATCTCGGTCGGGCCCGCGAGGAGATCGATGCCGCACTGCCCGAAGAGCTGGCGCTTCGCCTCGGCGACAAACTTGTTGCCGGCACCGCACAGGATGTCGACCGGGTCGACGACGCCCATGCCAAAGGCCATGAGCGCCATCGCCGGCACCCCGCCGACCACGAAGATGCGATCTGCGCCCGCCGCCTTCATGGCGTTGATCGTCGCGGGGTACGCCCCGCCGCCCTGCAGCGGCGGAGTGCACGCGACGACGGTTCTCACGCCCGCGACCTTCGCGGGAATGATGCTCATCTGGGCCGATCCAAACATCGGATACCGCCCGCCCGGCACGTAGCTGCCGACCGATCCCACCGGAATGTGACGGTGCCCGAGCCGGACCCCTGGCCGCAGCTCCATCTCCAGCGGTGCCATCGTGCCGAGCTGCGCCTGGGCGAAGCGCCGGACGTTGTCCTGGCAGTATGCGGTGTCGCGAATCAACTCCTCCGGACACTGCGCCACCGCGTCGGCAATCTGTTGCGGCGTGAGTTCAAAGTCCGCCGGAGACCAGCCGTCGAACTTCGCACTGAGCGCGCGCACGGCATCCATGCCGCCCGCCTGCAGCTGCCGCAGGAGATCGCTGACGTAGCGCGCGGTCTCCGGATCCGTTTCAAACAGACGGTGACCGCCTTCCTTGATGATTTTCATGCCGGCAGGAAACGAGGGAAACGGAAGTGACGTGATCGCGCCCAGGCTGATGAAGGCTGAATGCAGGTTTCAACCTTCACCCTTCAATTGGACGCCGCGGGTCAGAAGGTGCGCGTCAGGCGGAACTTGATAATCCGGTCGCTGCCCTGGAACACCTGTTCCTTCGACACCGCGCGGGCGAGATACCACTTGTCCGTGAAATTATTCACGTTGAGGGCAAACCGGTACTTGCCCCAGGTGTAGTTGGCGAAGATGTCGCCGACGGTGTATTTGGGCAGGTAGTACGAGTTGATTGCGTCGACGGGCGCCGGGCCCTTGTGCATGACGCCGCCACCGATGGTGACGCCCTTGATGAACTTCAGCGGGCCTTCGCTCGAGGAGAACTTGTACCGGGTGTTGAAGTTGGCCGTGCTGCGCGGCGATCCGCGCGGGTACAAACCGCTCGGCAGCGTGACATCCATCTTGGCGCCACCGACATTGAACGACCAGTTGCGGGTCACGTTGAAGAAGATGTCGAGCTCGACGCCCTTCGTCTGCTGCTTCGCGATCTGAATGCGCCAGCCCTGGGCCGCGCGCACCGGATCGGGATCGGCGGTGAGGAGATTCTGGAGCTGCAGGTCGTACATCGAGATGGTGCCGGCAACGCGGCCCTCGAACAGGGCCAGCTTGAATCCGACTTCCTCGATGACGCCGAGCTGCGGCTCGAAGGCGGTGCCATCGGGCTGCGATCCGAAGTTGGGCGCGTACGTTTCAGAGTGATTGTAGAACAGCGAGCCCGACTTGGTCGGCTTGATGATCGCGCCGTACTTGTACGTCCAGGCTTCGCCGAAATTCGTGCGGCCGTTGACGCGGGTCAGCACGTTGTCCGTCCGGGTGTTGAACTTGTCGAACCGCGCGCCGCCGACGACCTGGAATTTCTCCTGCAGGAACTTCACGTGATCCTGGAAGGAGAAATTGTGGTTACCCGCATTCGTGAACTGGTAGTTGGTCTGGCGCGGCGTCTTCGGGGTGAACGGCGCATAGACCGGATTGAAGAGATTCAGATTGGGAATGGGATTCGCCGTGTCCTGCACGATCTCCTGCCAGAGCCGGCGCGTCGTGTACTGCGTGACAAACAGCAGCCGGTGATCGTTGCCCGGGAGATTCAGCCGGTAGCTGGAATCGAGACCACCCGTCACGTAAAAGTCATCGTTGCCGATCGTGCGCCACAGCCGGGTCATTTCCCGGTTGTTGGCGGCCATGCCGACGGGAATCACGTCCTCGACGAAGTGATCCCAGAAGCTGACGGTGCCAAAGATGCGCACCATGAGATCCTTCATCGGCTGCATCTCGTAGTAGATCGAGCCGGCCTGCTTGTCGTTGCGGACATGCGCCTGCTGTTCAGAGAACGTGAAATCGCGCGGCAGCAGGCCCCACGTCGTGAAGCCGCCCTGCGCCTGCGTGAGGCCTTTCGGCACCACGGTGTAGCCCTTCACCGGCACGAACGGCTGGAACATGCCGTTCTCACCCCAGTGCTTGAAGGACTTCTCGTGCAGGAACTCGCCGACGATGCGCAGCTGCGTGTTCGCGCTCACCCGCCACGTGAACATGGGATTGATGTTGTAGCGCCGGGCGTACGCGAAACGCGCCGCGACGTTGTTGACGATGTCCTCGTTGCGGTAGGTCGCGATGAGGCGGACCGACACCGATTTCCCGAGCGGCCGCGTGTAGTCGAAGTCCGTCTTGATCTGGTTGTGATTGCCGATGGTGAGACCGAGCTCGCCCTTCGGTTTCCACAGCGGCGTCTTGCGCACGCGGTTGGTCACGCCACCGATCGCGGTCGAGCCATAGACGAGCGCCGACGGCCCCTTCATCACCTCAATGCGCTCGAACTGGAACGGTTCCGCGCCCATCTGGCTCTGGTTCTGGTTGTCGACGACGCCGTCCGTGTACTGATCGCGCACCGTGTAACCGCGAACCTGCACGCTGTCGCCCACGTTCGATTCGATCGAGACCGCCGCGACGTACTTCAGCACGTCGAACAATTCGGCGGCCTGAAAGTCATCCATGAACTGGCGGTTGAGCACGTTGATCGTCTGCGGCGTGTCGATCAACGCGGTGGGAAAGCGGCCCACGCCGACGGCGTTGGGCGTGGAGTAGCCGACATCCTCGGAGTCGGTGACGACAAACTCCTTCAACTTCACGGCCTCGTCCCCGGCGGTCGGCGAGGTCGTGGGTTTGGGCGTCGACTGGGCGAAGCCAGGCGAGACAAACGTGACGCCGCAGCCCAGGACGAGCAGACAGACGAGACGTGGTGTGAGACGTGGTTTGGTTTTCATGGCGCTGGTGGGAGGAGGGGGTTCCAAAAAACTAGGTGACGGCGGCACGGGCGGACGCAGTGGCAGGGACACTGTTTTTCGAATGTCCGTTAGAATTCATCAGCGCGGGTCGAGCCGCCACTTTGTCTGCCGCAGGCCGGCGAGGTGACTGTCGGCCGCAGCCTCATACCACACCGTGACCAGGCTGCCGTCAGCCAGCTGCGCGGTGCTCGGGTATCCATGATCCCAATTCGCCGCGTCGTCGGTCAGGATAAACTCCGCCGACCAGGAGCGGCCATGATCGCGGCTGAGTTTTGCCCGGATGCCAAACGGAGCCGTGCGCGAACCGTACGTGCTGATCAAGGTGTCGTCCTGCAGGCGGACGAGATGCGAGGGATAACCGTGGGCGACGAAACGCTGCGCCGACCACGTCCGGCCACCATCGCGCGACTCGGTCTGCAGGGTGCGTTGCGCTGTCCCGGTTGCCGTCTGCACTTTGTCGCGCACGTGTACAATCAACGTGCCGTCGCCCGCCTCGACCGAGTGCAGTTCGCCCGCGCGCGTCGGCAGATCGGCGAGGTGCGTCCAGGTCAGGCCGTCGTCGGTCGAGGCCCACGCGGCCGCCTTCTTTCCATCCGCCGCTGCATAAAAGACGCGACCATCCCGGAGCGAAATCGGCCCGTGCGGACAATAGCCCGGCGCCGCCGTACGCGCCGACCACGTCCGACCGCCATCGGTGGAACGCATCAGCCAGTACCCCACGTCGGCCTTGCGTTCGGCCTGGGTCGCGCCGATCTCCGCCGTTCGCCAGCGCGCCAACGTGCGATCAAGCGTACCGCCGTACACCTTCGCCAGCAGCCGTTCGGGCGCATTCAGGTGCTGCTGATACGCGACCGAGGTGAAAAACGTCGCGATCAACACGCCGCGCTTCGTCTCGAGCAGGCCTGAATCACGATCGTCCGTCAGGCTGTCCATGATTGTGCGCGGCCAGCTCCACGTTTCGCCGCCGTCAGTCGACGTCATGGTGTCGATCCGGCCGAACGGACAAACGTGATAATCGCGCCCGCCGGAATAGATCAGCGCGAGCGAGCCGTCCCGCCGCGCGGCCACCGTGGGCCAGCCGTGATAGTACTCAGGCTGGTGGCTGATGACCTTCGTGCTCGTCTTCTCGAACCGCACGATCCCGGGCGCGACCTGCATCGCGGCCACGTCGGCCGGCGAAGGCGACGCCACCGATCCGTTAATCGCGGACTCCTGGCCCGACACGATTACGGTGGCGAATGCGATCCATCCGCCCAGCCATTGCGCACGCGTGGCCGACGATTTCATCGCGCGGGAGCCTCCCAGATGGCCGCGCCCATGTGGTAACGCTCGTGATTCTCGACGCGCTTCGCGTAGTAAACCGTCACAATTTTGCCGTCGGGCCGCTGCACACTGCTCGGGTAACCGCAGTCCTGCTCGAGACTGTGAACGAGCCGCACGGGCGCGCTCCACGTCAGGCCTTCATCCGAGCTGAATTTCCCCAGCACGCCAAACTGACCGGCGATCCGGCTGCCGTAGCTCAGGAGGATCCGGCCGTCCTTCAAGCGCGCGAGGTGACCGTTGATTTCGTTTTTATCCGTCACGCGCCGCATGTCACCCCAGGTCGCACCGTCGTCGGTCGAACGAAAAATCTCCATCGCATCGATGCGCGCGGCCGCGAGCCAGTTGCGTCCACCCAGGTGGAAGATCGCCGTTTCGTTGTGCTTCGCGCCGATGACGGACGTCTGCCGCCACGTGCGCCCGTCGTCGTCACTGCGGAAATGCCACGCGCGCCAGCTCTTCGTGCGCGTGCTCGCCGCCGGATCGACAAACTCGCCGGCGTAACACGACACGTGCAGCGCCCCACCCTCGCCCACGAGGATCGGGCCAAAGGGAATGAACGGCATCCACCCGCGCTCGCCGTCGGGAAATTGTTTATGCTGCGTCCACGTGCGCCCCCCGTCGGCGGAACGACAGACCCAGATGGGCAGAACGGCGTCGCGGAACACGCCCTGCTTCGGCCGATCCGGCTGCTTCACATCCGTCCAGCCCGAACACAGCACGAGCAAATCGCCGTTGCGGGCCAGACCGGCGGCCACGTTCATGCGCACGGTCCTGGGATCGTTGGGCGCAGGATGGCCACGCTTCTCCCAGAACGCCCCGTCCTGGCTCGCCCACACCTCGACGTCGCCTTCCATCTGGCCGTGGCTCGGTCGATTGTGGATGACGGCCACAAACGTGCCGTCGGGCAACGTGACCAGCATCGGCCACGCGCAGACGTTATCGATGGCGATCACGCGGGTGATCGACGGCGGCAGCGCCACGTTCGAGGCCGCCACCATGGACGACTTGGCCGCCGGTGCGCCGGCGGCCGGCGGCAATCCCGCGGACAACGCGATCGCGGCGACAAGGGGAGCAAGGAAACGGGGTGGGGTCGACAGCATCGGGAGAAGTAAAAGCACCACGAGCGTCAGACGGCGGGACGTCGCGCGGCCGGCCACACCCCGACGCCCCGCGGTCGACGCCGCGACCGTTCAGGCCGAACGTGGGCAACGTGACTCCCGCACTGCTCGATGACGTGGGAACGAGACATGGAATCGGTCTTTCTGTATACACGTGAATCCCACCATTGCCATGTCAACCCCCGAATGGGAGGGTTCGCCGATTCGCGGGAGATCTCCGGCATGGTCCCACCTCAGCCGCAGTGCGGTTTTGGCTGGGCCGCGCCCCTGGATCCGTTACGGCTTCAACGCTCGCCGTCGCGCCTCGCGATCCGAACCCTTCCCTCATGTCCACCCGCTCCCGTGCTTCCGTTTTCCGATCCGTTCCCAGCATCCTCGGCGAAGGCGCTGTCTGGCATCCGTCGCGCCAATCGCTGTTCTGGGTCGATATCATGGGCCGGAAGATTTTGGAAACGACGCTCGGCCAGGACGCCACGCGCAGCCGGCCGGTGGAGGCGCTCGTCGGCGCCGTGATCCCCACGGCCGCGGGCGGGCTGCTCGCGCTCCTGCAGGACGGCGTGCACCGCGTTGACCTCGACACCGGGCGCACGACGTTTTTCACCCGGCCGGCGGAACACGATGCGACGCGTGTCCGTTTCAATGACGCGAAGTGCGATCCGCGCGGCCGCCTCTGGGCGGGCACAATGTCGCTCGACGAATCTCCGCGCCAGGGCGCGCTGTATCGCATCACGGCCGACGGCACGAGCCGCTGCATGCGCGAGCAGGTCTCGATTTCCAACGGCCTCGCCTGGTCGCTCGACGGCCGCACGCTCTATTATATCGATTCGCCCACGCGGGCGGTGCAGGCGTTCGATTTCGATCCTGACACCGGCGAACTCTCCCGGGCGCGGATCGCGATCGACCTGTCCCAGCAGCAGGGCTTTCCCGACGGCTGCACGATCGACGCCGAGGGCAAGCTGTGGATCGCATTCTGGGACGGCTGGTGCGTGATGCGCTGGGACCCGGTCAGTGCCCGGTTGCTGGATACGGTGCGGCTGCCCGTGAGCCAGGTCACGACGTGCACCTTCGGCGGACCGAAACTCGACACGCTCTTCATCACGACCGCCGCGTGCAAACTCACGGCCGATCAGCAAAAGGCCCAGCCCGAGGCGGGCTTCCTGTTCGCGGCGAACGTCGGCACGCACGGGCTCGCTGCTGATGCATTCGCCGGCTGATCGTGGCTACGAGCGCCAGCGAGTGGCGGAGCGTGACGGACATTGGCGGCGAATGCAGATCGGCCACTCGCTGGCGCTCGTAGCCACGGGGCCGGAAGCCGGCGGGCCTACGGCGGATTCAAGATCGTCGGCACCCGCAGCCAGAGTTTTTCGAGGTCGTTCTGAAAGTCGGTGCGCAGCTCGAAGTCGGTGATTTCGGTCGTGAATCCGGCACCGCTCACGGTCACGACCGCGCGGTTCTCACCGTTTGCCACCCACTCGGGTACCGGGACGGGAAAATGCAGATATACTTCGGCTGCGTCGCGGGGTTTCGGGGCGCTGCGCGTGATCGGTTGCGTCACGGCGCGCGTGCTCGCGGCTCCCGCGCGCTCCCCGAGGCCATGCCCGTTGAAGCTCACCGTGACCGTCGCGTCCGCGGGCAGGCCGCGCACTCCCAGCCGGATCTCGCAACCCTGCACGGGAAACGGCGACGGCGTCGGCGCCGCCGCCGGCAAGGTCAGACGCAACGTTCCGCCGGCATCCAGTTTCGCGGGCAGCTGCTTGCCGTAGGCATACGAGCCGGGGCCGTCGTTGTAGTAGCTCTTCGTCACCGCGAACACCTTCGCCTGGCCGGCAAGATTCTCCACCCGCGCGGCGTCACGAAAGACCCGATACAGGCGTTCGTCATGCGGCCGCGCGCTGCCGAAGGCATTGTAGAAATTGAACAGATAGAAACCGTCCACCCCGGCCGCACGATAACCGGCCACCGCGCCGCAGATTTCCTCGAGCGTGGCGTCGCGCGTGAGTTTGGCACCGGCGTAGCGATTCGGACCGGGCGAGGGAAACGGCAGCCGCCAGCTCGTGCGCGGATAAAGCGACGGATACACCTTCACGCCGGTACGACGGCCGAGAGCGACGAGGTCGGCGATCGGCATGTCACCCGCGAGCGTCATGATCTGGGCGGGCGAGACGAGATCGACCAGCCCCTCCTCCATCCAGCGCTCCACCTCGAGCCCGGCCGTGCGGCAGTCCGCGAGTGATGGCGGCACGCGCACGAACAGGTGGAGCGGGCGTTTCACCTCGGCGGCCAGCTGGTCGAGGCGTATCCGGACTTTCCTGATCAGCGCGGTGATCAGCGGCGCCCCGGCTTCCGCCCGTCCTTGCGGGAAGAACACCTGGAAGCGGTTGAAATCGAGTTCAAAGCCGTCGACGAGATCGCGGTTGCGCTCCAGCGCCTCGACCACCGTGTCGTACCGCAGCTGCCGCACGGCCTCATGCGTGTAATCGAGCAGATTGCCGTAGGCTTTCTGGAACACCAGCGGCGAGTCCTTGATGATGTAGCGCTCGCGGTGCTTGAACCAAAATTCGCTCGTCATCGCGTGCTGGTCCGGATTGGCCATGAAGTGCGCGTCGTTCATGCGGAGGCTGGGAATGAAACGCAGCCCGAGACGTTTCGCCTCCTCCCCTGCCGTGCGAACCGCGTCTGCACCTTGCGCGAGGCAGACGCGGGCGTTCTCCATCCGCTTTTCCATCAGCGAGCCGGGCGTCTCGTCAGGCGATTTGCGCCAGCCCACCGGACTCGCCACCTTCGTGTTGTAGTAGAGCAGGTCGCCACCCATCCCGAGGCAGTAGACGAACGTCTTCACCGGCGTGTCCGCCAGCGCCGAGACATTCGCCCGGAGCAGCGCCTCGGATTGCGCGCGATCCGGCACGACAAACGCCAGATCCGCATCGTCGTTGAACACGACGCCGAAGTCAGGCCGCACCCGGGCGGCCGGCTCCGCGGCGCGCAGGCCGACCGCCAACGCCACTAACACGGCAAACAGCGTGTGAGTGAAAACGCGCTTCATGGGAGTGCGTGCATCGCGGCACCGGCAATGAGCACGCTGCCCTGCTCCGTCGCGGCGCGAAACTCGATGCGCAGATAGTTCACGCCGAACTGCGCGGGGCGCAGCGCGGGCATAGCGCCCATCGGTTTGCCGTCGAGGTTGAGTTCGACCGCCCCCGCCGCGTTCGCCGCCCGCCAGCGCAGCGTGAGATCGTGCCAGCGGCCATCAGCGAGGCCGGAAAGTTTTTCCAATGGGATCGCGGCAACGCCATTCGCGGCGGCGGCGCGGTCGTCGATCCGGTTGAAGTGATCGGACAGCGCGAACTGCAGCGAACTCACCTCGCGCGGCACGCGCATGCGCAACCGGATCTCGCCTGTGTCGGCCGACGGAAAATTCCATAGCGCGCCGTTCAGTCCCGAGGCCTCCAGCGGGATCGCGAGGGCGCGGGCACCGTCGTCCATGATGGTGACGCCCAGCCCGTGGCCGCCGTATTGCGTCCACTCGACGGGACCGACGGTGAGATCATTCGTTGCTCCCGGCTCTTCCAACCACGCGGGGTCGAACATCACCACGGCGCGCTTACCCTCGCCCTGACCGCTGACCACCACAACCTTCCCGGCGGCATTCTCCGCGAGCGAGGCGTACGACGTGCCGCGATCGCCCCCGCTGACGACATCCGTCTCGTGCAGGATCTCGCGAAACCCGTGCCACGTCCGGCCCTCGTCGCGACTGATCGCCGCGTGCAGCACCTCCCGCCCGCCCATCGCGTAACTGCGCGGGTCAGACCAGTTCTGACACGCGTTCGTGAGCAGCACCATCCGGCCGTCCCGGAGGCGCAGCAGATCCGCCGGCGAATCCGACGAGATGAAGCCCGTGCGGACAAGTTGACTCCAGCGTTCGCCGTTGGCGGAAAATGATTGCCACAGCCGTCCACCGCGATCGCGGACCAGCATCCAGATCCGGCCATCGCGAAGTTCGATCAGCGCCGGTTCGATCGCGCCATAACGGGTGACGTTGGGCGTCCCGAGCACGAGGCTGAGCGTGTCCGGCGACTGCCGCCACGTCGCGCCCTGATCGTCGCTCCCATAGACAAACGTGTCGTTCCAGCCGCGGTCCGGCCCGCTCGCCGGCGGTTGTTCGCGTTCCGGAATCGCGCGGGCGACCGCCAGCAGCAGACGACCGGAATTGCGGAGCTGGATGAAGCCGTTGATCGAGCCCACGTAGCCCGGCACGACTTTGGTCGGCGGGGACCACTCCGCCCCGGCTGGACGGCGGGTGTGATACACCTCGTACAACCGGCCGCGGTAGCCGCCGGGACCGTCGCCGAGAATGTGATACACCGCGTGCATGCTGCCGTCGGCCGCCTCAAGCACGATGATCGCATAGTACGCGCGGCCGGGCAGACGAAACGCGATCTCGGGCGCGCCCCACGTCAGGCCGCCGTCCCGCGACCGGATGACGCTCACCGAGTCGCTCTCCGGCTTCGTGATTGCGTAGATTTCCAGCGTCCCATCGCGTCGGGCTACGATCGACGCCTCGTTGGTCGGCGCTTCGCGCACGATGACCGGGGCGAACACCGAGCGCAGGTCACGGGGCGCTGCCCGCAGCTGCAGGCCAAAGCGATTGCCGAACGGCTTCGCCGCCGCGACCGCGCCGAAGCGGCCCCGGATGGAGAACGTGTATAGCTGCACCTGTCCGACGTCCGGATCGATTCCAGCCACCTCCACCGGGCCCGCACTGCAGGGGCCGCGATGAACCGGCCGGCCATCGACCGCCACCGCGACGCTCGCGCCGACCCGCTCGATCACGAGCGAGAAACTCCGCCCCGGTTTGATCTCAGGCGCGGCAAATTCGATCGGCTGATCCGCGGCGCGAAAGAAACGCCCGCGCAGCTTCCACGTTTTCGCGCCGGCCGCGACGACCACCTCGCTACCGGCACCGACGACGATCAGGCTCTCCCGTCCAGCCCGCGGCAACGCCAGTTCGAGCTCCATGCGGAAATCACCCGCCTCCGGTGCGTTCTCCGCCAGCAGCCGGTGCCCGCGACCGGTGCCGATGAGAAACCCGCCCTGGTCCGCCTTCCATTCCGTCCCCGTGAAGCGGACGCGGGGCTTGGTCAGGTTCTCGGCGTTCGCCACAAACGTGATGTTCACGGGCGCTGACTCCGCGCCCGCCGCCACGACTGCCGCCCACGGCAGGAGCACCACGGAAAACAGTTGGCCCCAGCGCATCACGGCGGAGAACGAAACCACGCGAGCGGCACGCTCTTGAACTTGAGCGAGAGCAGTTTTCCGCCGCTCGGAAAGTGATAATAGCTCAGGAGCGCCCGGTCCTGCTGAAACGTGACACTCACGTACGCAAACGTGCAGGCAGGATCGGTCTCGATCAGCTGGCGCGGTCCCCACGTCACGCCTTCATCGCGCGAGATCATCGCCGCCAATGGCGTGCGCGCACCGCCGTGATTCGCCCCCAAAACGGTTTTCTCCGGATTGCTCCACGCCACGTTGGGATTCCACACGAGCAACCACTCGCCGGTGCCGGGCACCACCACCAGCGTCGAGGGCGATTCAGGCGCCTCGATGTTCCACGGCGCCGCCTCGGTCCAGGTGTCACCACCATCACTCGAAAACGACCGCCAGATGTGTCCCGTCTGCGTCCGGATGATCTGCATCACGCGGCCGTCCTTGAGTTCGATCAGGCCCGGTTCCATCGCCCCGCGTTTCGGCGCGCTGACCAGAGAGCGACTGCGCTTCCAGGTGCGCCCGTCATCGTCCGAGAAAAACACGCTGGTGCGGAAATCGTCGTTCTTGGTCCACACCTGTTTCGTGCTGGCAACCGGCGCGAGCAGCCGGCCGGAACGCAGCTGAAGCACGCGCGCGTTGTTCATCACGTGATAGCCGTCGTCGGCCGTCACCAGCACCGACGGCCCCCAGGTGCGCGTGTCGTCGGTCGATCGACGCACGTAGGCCTTCAAGTCGCTCAGCGAATTTTTCTGCAGGTAGAAAAACAGCACGTCGCCGCTGCGCGAACGCAGCAGGCTCGCCGACATCACGTTCGCGCGACCGGAATTTTCCTGCAGCACTCCCCGGTCCGTCCACGTGCGACCGCCATCGCGGGAGCGCGCCTGAGCAATTCGGGCCGGCGCATCGTCCCTCGAACCGCCGTAAAACTCCGCCCAGGCCGCGAGCAGCGTGCCGTCGCGCAGCACGAGGACGTCCGCCTCCGTGTGACGCGGGTTTTCCGCGGTGGCGGACGCGATGAACGAGGTGATGATTTCATCGGCCGCACGGACCGACGACGCGCCGCCGCCGAACGCGGTCAGCAGCAGCACGGCGGCGCAACGGATCGCGTCCGATCGCGCGGTCCGGCTGGCAGGGCGGCTTGTCCCGAAGCCGCCGCGCTCACCGTTACGGATTCCGTAGAGCGGCGCGTTGGGGACAACGCGCCCTACCTTATGCGATGGCTTCGGAGAGGAATTGGTCACGGCGCGAGGTGGGATGAGCTCAGAACTGCGAACGCAGTCCGACCGTCACGAGCGTACCGAAATTCTGATACGACTGTGGGCGCGTCCATTCCGGCGCGCTGCCGCCGGTGCGTTCCGTGCGCTTGTTGGCGCCGTTGAAATTCCGGGCGCCGCCGTAGACGGTGAAGTTTTTCAGGAAGCGGTATTCGATCGACCAGTCCTGGGTGATTTGGGGCGCGACATAGGAGCGCGTGCCCGGCGGCACGGTGGCGCTGGCGGCGACGAGCGCGCCGGAGACCTTGTACGCATAGGAGACGTTGAATTTGAACGAGAATGCCTTCCGCGCGTAGCTGAGGCCCCAGTTGATGTTCTTGTGCGCGAACGGCGTGAAGTCCTGCGCGTTCTGGCCCTCGACGCGCGAGATCGTCGCGTTCGCAAAGGTCGTGAAACCCTTCGACCACGGCGGCAGGAAGTACCAGGCTTGGCGCCAGCTCACCTCGTAGCCTTCGACCGACGCGTCGCCGCCGTTGGTTTTCGTGATGATCTCGTAGTCGAGATAATCGTCATCGAGGCCGAAGCTTTCGAGCTGCGCGAGCGTCGCGGGAGCGCGCACCTGCAGGAAGAAATTCTTGATGTCCTTCTTGAAAAGCCCGACCGAGATGACCGCGCCCTTCACCCCGTAGGCTTCGAGAGAGAGGTCGAAGTTGTCGGCGCTCCACGGCGCGAGCCCCGAATTCACAATCGTCGCCGTGCGCACCGCCGCGGCCGGATCGGATACCGTGATGCCCGGGATGACCTCGGCGAGCGAAGGGCGGCCCAGAGTCTTCGCGTAGGCCGCGCGGGCGACGAGGGTGTCGGTGATGTAGAACGTGCCGTTCAAGCTCGGATAGTAATCCGAGTAGCTGCGTTCTGCCTCGGCGCCGCGCTCGGTGTAACGCAGCCGCGCGAGGGCGAGCGCGTTTGTGGTCACCGGAATCAAACGGCCCGCCGCGTCGCGCAACAGATTGCCGTTGGCGTCCTGCTGGTACGTGGCCCGGACGTCGTCGAGCGAGCCGGCACCGTAGTCCTCGGTCTTCTCAAACCGCACGCCGCCCACCAGCCACAGCCGGTTCTCCAGGAACTTCACGTCCGTACGCACGTAGGCGGCGGAGATCGTCTCCTCGAAGAAACGCGAATTCGCCACGCCGGACTGATACGCCGCAGCTTCGTTGAGCACGAACCAGTCGGGGTGCGCCTTGTAGAGATCGTAGTACTTCACCGGGCTGACCCACTTGAGTTTCAGCGTCTCGTTAAAGAATGACTGGGGCGACAGCATGTCATTCGTCAGGTCGTGGCCGCCGGCGACACGGCTGACGCCCGTCGGCGGGGAAAACGTCCACGTCTTCGCGACCGAGGTGCGATCCTTGCGCTGACGGTTGATCGAGAACCCGGTCTTGACCGTAACCGGCATCGGCAGCGCAAACGAACGCGAGATGTTCGCGGCGAGGCTCTTCATGTCCGTCTTGATCATCTCGGGCTGGCTGACCGGCGCGCCGAGCGCGAGCTGGGCGTTGTCATAAGGATCGACCGTCAGACCGGCGCGATCCGTGACCTTCAGGCGCGGCGCATAACGCTCGTAAATGCCATCGAGGCCATCGGCGCGGACGATCAGATTGCCCAGCGAGGCCGTGCCGATCGTGCGGAAAAATCCGTGCTCGAGATCGACGCGCTCATCCCAGCTGCGGGAGTAGTTCGCGCTGGCGTCGATTTTGTAGAGCCGGCTTTCGTGCTGGTAACGCAGCACCGCCGAGGACGTGCCGCGGGTGCGATCGCCCCAGGTCACGGTCTGGCGCACGAGGTCGTTGCCGGCGGCCGCGCCCTGGGTGAACGTCGCACCGCCCGTGTTGCCGGCGCCCCACGCCACCGCGTAGATGTTCTGCCGGGTCGGCGTGTTGATCTGCACGTGCTCGACGTTCAGGCGGAGGGAGTTCTCGCGGTTGATCCGCCAGTCGAGCGTGGTTGAGGCGAGCTGCCGCTCGGTCGTCTGCAGGACGTTCTGAATCGTCGAAGTCGTCTGCACGCCGCGGATCATGTCCCACGTCGGCGAGTCGTAATCCATGTCATAGACCCGCAGCATGCTGCTCAGGTTGAGCGTGAACGCGAAGGCCTTGTTCACCGGCTGCGAGTAATTCAGGTCGAAGCCCGGCTGGATCGCGCGCTCGCTCGAGTAACGATCGCTGCCAACGCGCTGGTTGAAGCCCGGCGGCACGAGCCGGTTGTCGGAGTTGTAGGCAGCGTAGGTGTTGAGCCGCACCTGCCGGCGGGGATTGGAGAAGCCGCTCTTGCCGACGATGTTCACGGTGCCGCCGACGGCGTTGGCGGGGCGATCGGGCGTGGGCACCTTGGTGATCTCGATGCGATCGACACTGCCGGAGGAACTCGCCGCGAGGTCGAAATTACGATCGGCCGAGGGCGAGGAGACCTCGGCGCCGTCGATCATGAACACGACGCCACCGGCCGGCATGCCGCGGATCGAGGCGGTGGCCGCGGTCTGAGGACCGAAGACGATCGACATGCCGGGCGTGTACTTCAGGTACTCGCCGATGTTGCCGTCACCGAGGTCGCCGATCTCCTCGAGGACGACGACATTCTTGATGTTCGGCGAATACTTCTGCTCGTTCACCGCGGCGGCCTGCGCGCTGAGCGTGGTCGATTCCACGACGAAGTTTTCCAGTTTAACCACCGACGGATCGCCGGCCGTCGTCTGCGTGCGGGGCAGCGTCAGCTCGAAATCGCGTTTCGTGGCCGCACCGGCCGCGGCGCGCACCGTGGCGGATTGCGGCTCGAGTCCGGCATACGTCACCCGCAGCCGCACTTCGCCGGCCGCCACCCCGGGCAGTCGGAACTCGCCGTTCTCATTGGTGAACGCCTCGACCGTGGTGCCCTCGGCGGTGACGCGCGCGTTGTTGAGATAGACGCCGGTCGAGGCGTTGAGCACGCGGCCCTCGATGCTGGCCGTCGTCTGGGCATGCAAGGCGGGCAGCCCGAGCCCACCGAGGCAAAGCGCCGCGAAAGCAAGTGTACCGGCATTCATCAGCTGGCGAATCCACGTATTCATAAAGCGGTTTCGTGACGGCGCACCAGCGGCGCGAGCACCGGAACCATCCGGGCGGCGAGATCGCTGTGACCGTCGAAATTCGGATGGCAGCCGTCGGTCGTCCACGCCTGCAGCGCGCGTCCGCTCTCCTGGGCCGCAGCCCAGCCGGCAAAGTGATCGACGAGCGTCACCCCGCCCTCGCGCGCGACGCGCCGCGTGATTTCCATGTAACGGCCGAGCCGGACATTCGGATCCTCGCCGAGACCATTGCGCTTGTTCTGCTCGCCGAAGCGCGGCTCGGTCATCAGCACGACCTCAGTCTTCGCGGCCTGGAGCCGGCGAACGATTTCCCGGAGATTGTCCTCGAACTGGCGCTCGCTGAGCCGCGACGCCGTTTTACCCTCGTCGACCCAGCTGTCGTTGGTGCCGTACATCACGGTCACGAGGTGCGGACGCTGCGTGATGACGTCCCGCTCGAGTCGGACCAACGCCTGGTCCGTGCGTTCGCCGCCGATCCCAATGTTGTGCACCTGCACCCGCGCGCCCCGGCTGCGCAACGACGCCTGCGTGAGCGCGGCAAACGTTTGCGTCGGACTCACGCCCGGCCGTGATCCTTTCGTGATCGAGTCGCCGAGCAGAATCACGCGCGCGGCAGGACCGTCGAGCGGGCTACGGAGGGGCGTCACGAAGTCGGACTCGTTCAACGAGACACTGAGTTTACCCTGCATCGTGGAGATCCACAATTTTCCGGGCGCCACCTCGAACACGTACGGATAGGAAATCCAGTAGGCGCCCTCGCGTTGGCCCGCGGGGACGGGATTCACCGCGATAACCTGCGGGGGCGACCAGGTGAGGCCGTCGTTTTCCGAGAAGGCGATCGACAGCGCCTCGCGCCGGCCGAGACGTTTCACCGGATCGCGAAAGCGATTATAGAGCAGCACCACGCGGCCGCTCGCGAGCCGGTGCATCGTGCCGGGCGAGTCGCTGGCCTCGATCATCGACGGTGTGGGCGTGCTCCATTTCGCGCCATCCTTTGACGTAAGTTCGTAGAAGTAGCCGTGCGGCACGCGGAGGAGTAACTTCAGATCGCCGTTCGCTTTTTCCACCACCGTGCCCTCGAGCCCGCCGCCGTGCGTGGTGGTCCGGATGCCTGTCGTCGGATCGCGATAATTGCCGGCGTCGCCGAGGTCGATCGTGTCGCTCGCCTGCCACGTGCGGCCAAGATCGTCGGAGTAATAATTGATCGTCACGTGCCGGCCCGGATTCGCCGCCGCCTGCTGGCAGATCAGCAGCACGCGGCCCGTGCGCAGCTGAATCATCTGCCGCACCGCGCCACACCACCCGTCCTGGAGTTTAACCGGTTCGGCCCAGGTCCGGCCGTCGTCGCCACTCCGCGCCAGGTAGACCGGCAGCCGGCAGCCCTCCTGCGGACCACCCTTGGCGTCGTCCCACTTGAAGGCGCGCTCCTTCAGATTGAGAAACGCATACAGCAGCACGCCCTCCTTGGTGCGCAGCAGCGCGCGCTCGCCGCTGGCGTCGAATCGCGCGACATCGTAAATCGTCCGAGGGACCCAGGTCCGGCCTTCGTCGCGGGAGACCAGCGCGCCCTTCGCGTCGACGCCCCAGATCGAGCGGTCGCCGCCGCGGACGAACGGTCCCTGGTGGGGAAACGGCAGCGGTGCGACGTGCTCCTGCAGGCCAGGTTCGGCCCGCGCGGACAGCGCGAACAGCAGGACGACAAGCAGGCCTTGGAGCAGAGGGGGCACGGAGGGAGGATTGCGGGCGCTGGAGGGATAGCAATAAGCACGCCGCCAGACGCAAACTCTACCAACTGGTCACACCATATGCCAGGCGGTCCCGCATTGTGCTGCCGGCGTTCGGCAAGACGCTGAGCGACGGACTCGGCGCGAGCTGAAGGCGTACGGGAGCAAGATGCTCCCGCCACTTTTGAGCCGCGCTGCTTCCGCCACCGTTGAGCCGCGCGCTCATCCAGAGTTGCGGGAGCTTCCAGCTCCCGTCACGCCCCTCCGCTCACTCCAGCGCTGCGCGCCACCTGCGTTCCAGCGTTGCACCCGCCGCCACGCCGGGGAGAGAGTCCGGCACCCCGTCCCGCGTTCGGGCCGGGTGCAGCCTCCCCGCCTTCACCCCATGACTTCACGTTTGTTCGCGCTGTTGCTCGCAGTGACGCCGGCGTTCGCCGCCGATTCCAAACCCACGCTCGCCGCCAATCTTGCCTATGGCACCGCCCACGAACGCCAGGTGCTCGACGTCCACGCGCCCGCCGGCGCGAAGAACCTGCCCGTCGTTTTCTGGATCCACGGCGGCGGCTGGCAAACCGGCGACAAGACGAGCGTGCAGCTGAAGCCCGCCGCATTCACCGCGCGCGGTTTTGTTTTCGTATCCACGAACTACCGACTGCTGCCCGCCTTCGACATGGGCACGATCAACCGCGACCTGGCAAAATCGCTCCGCTGGGTCCACGAGAACATCGCGCGTCACGGCGGCGATCCGACCCGGGTCCTCGTCATGGGCCACTCTGCAGGCGCACAACTCGCCGCCCTGCTTTGCACCGACGACCGTTACCTGAAGGCTGAAGGCGTGCCGTTTTCGATCCTCAAAGGCTGCGTGCCGGTTGACGGCGACACCTTTGACGTCCCGGCCATCGTCGCCACCGGCGAGACCCGCCGCCGCCTGCACGGCCAGCCCGAGCCGAAGTTCGGCCACCGCGCCAAATTCGGGACCGACGACCAGCATCGCGATTATTCCGCGGTGACACACGTCGCGCCCAACAAGGGCATACCGCCGTTCCTCGTCCTGTACGTCGCCGACAATCCCGACACGACCGCGCAGGCCCAGCGCCTGACCGCGGTGCTGAAGGCCGCCGGTATCAGCGCGAAGGCCTTCGGCGCCCGGGAAACTCATCACACCGCGATCAACGCCAACCTCGGTGCGGACGGAGATCCTTCGACCAAGGAACTCTTCGCGTTCGTGACCGCGGCATTGAAGCCGTAAGCCGGGTGGATCCGGGTTGATCGGGACAGGGACAAGGACAAGGACCGCGACCGCCCTCGGTCGCCTCCGGCCCCGTGCGACCGAGGGCGGTCGCGGTCCCAGGGATTCCCTCCTTTCGACGCCGATCGGGATTGTTTCCGCGCCCCGAGTGCCGTCTTGTCCGGTGGTCGCACCTTATGACCAGTTCGCGCGGAGTCTTCGATCTTCCCCGACGCCTGTCGCTTTCCTTTCAGGCAGCGGAAGCCATCCGGCAGGCGATCGCCCGCGAAGTCTGGCCCGAATATTTGCCCAGTGAGCGCCGGCTTTGCGATCTGCTGCAGGTCAGCCGCCCCACGATTCGCACCGCGCTGCAACTGCTCGCGAAAGACAACGTCATCGCCATCCAGCAGGGCCGGCGCAACCGGATCATCACCCACCCGCGCGCCGTCCGCAGCCCGCAAAGCCGTCTCGTGGTCATCGTCTCCCACCAGCCGATCTCGCACACCACGCCCACCGCTTACCAGGGCATCAGCGAGATGCGCACGCACCTCGCCGAGCACGGCTTCACCACCGAGACCCTCGTGTGCCCGGGGCGCAACGCGAGCGCCCAGCGCCGCAAGCTCGAAGCGTTTGTCCGCGAGAATCCGGTGTTCTGCTGCGTGCTGATTTCCGTGAGCCGCGAACTGCAGCAATGGTTCGCCACCCACGCGATCCCCGCGCTGGTGCTCGGATCGTGTCACCCGGACGTCCGGCTGCCCTCGCTCGACATGGACTACCGCGCGGTCTGCCGGCACGCCGCCGGCATCTTCCGCAGCAAGGGGCACCGGCGGATCGCTTTCATCGTGCCCGACTCCGGCGTCGCCGGCGACCTTGTCAGCGAAGAGGGCTTTCTCGAAGGCACCGCGCCCCGCGCCGGCTCGGTGAAAGTGGACGCGAGTGTCGTCCGACACAACGGCACGGCGGCCGACCTCACGGCCCGGCTGGCGACGCTCTTTGCCGGGCCGCATCCGCCGACCGCGCTGCTGGTCGCGAAGCCGGTGCACACGCTCTCGGTCATCATCTTTCTCCTGCGTCGCGGCATCACCGTGCCGGATACGGTCTCGCTGATTTCGCGCGACCACGATCCCCTCTTTGAAAATGAACTCTCGCACTACGCCTTCCGCGGCGAATCGTTCGCGCACCGGCTTTCCCGCCTCATGCTGCAGATGGTGGGTCAGGGTTACCTGCCGGCCGAACCCAGCCTCATCTTCCCGCGCTTTGTCGGCGGCGAAACCGTGAAGCCCCTCGCCCCCGCCCGATGAGCACGCTCCCCATGATCTTCGGCCCGATTGGGCTCGGCTGCGTCACCTTCGGTCGCGAGATCGACGAGGCCGCGTCGTTCGCGTTGCTCGATCACGCCTGGGAGCGCGGTATCCGCTTTCTCGACACCGCGGCGGCGTACGGCGGCGGCGCCTCGGAGTCGATCGTCGGCGCCTGGCTGGCCGCCCGCCGCGCCCGGCCCGGCTCGCCCGTCGTGGCCACGAAACTCCTTCCGCCCTACACGCCCGCCACACTGGAGGCCGGACTGACCGCCAGCCTGGGACGTCTGCGGCTGGCGTCGGTCGACGTCCTGTATCTACATCGCTGGGACAGCACGGCCACGGAGCCCGCCACCCTGCGCGCGCTCGATGAGTTCGTCCGCAGCGGCCGCGTCGGGCGTCTCGGGCTCAGCAACGTCACGGCGGAACAGCTTGCGCCCCTCCTGCAGCTGCAGGCCGAGCTCGGTCTGTCGACGTTTCGCGTGGTGCAGAACAATCACAACCTGGCGGTGCGCGACGTCGACGCCGCGATGCTCAAGCTCGCCGCGTGGCACGAGTTCGCCGTCGTGACCTACAGCCCGCTGGCCGCCGGATTTCTCACCGGCAAACACCAGGGCGGCGCCGCCGCCGGCACGCGCTTCGAACTTATTCCCGGTCACCAGAAAGTCTACTTCCACGACGAGGCGTTTCGCCGGCTCGCGCACTTGCAGGCGGTGGCGGCCCGCACAGGCCACGCGCCGACGCACCTCGCGCTGGCATGGGCGCTGCACCAACCCGGCATCGCCACGGTGCTCGTCGGCGGCCGCACGCCCGCGCATCTCGAACAGGCCTTCGCGGCGCTGCAGTTCGACGATCCCGCGCTGTTCGCCGAACTCTCCTCCTCGTAGTGGAGTGGATTGCCGGCGACGCAGCCTCAGCTTGAGACAGGCGTTTGCCCGCGAATCACGCGAATGGACGCGAAAAGGGGAAAGAAAACCCAGCTTCCTGCCTGCAGTGACAGCGTGAGGGAGACTGAGCGGATTTGACTCCCTTCCGATATTCGCGTCCATCCGCGTGATTCGCGGGCGCCGCCTGGTTTCAGCTCACTTCAGCGCAACGCCCGCTCGAGGAGATTGGTCATCATCCGTTGCACGCGTTCGTCGGGGCCGTGCGGGCGGCTCCAGTGCGACCAGGGCAGGACGTGGCCCGGCGGCGTCGACATCGCCTGCGCCCACCAGATCGTGGCGGCGTTGAACACGAAGTTGCCCTTGGGTCCGGGATAAATCGTCGCCGTCCACTCCTGCGGGCGCACGCCGCCAACCCAGGCTTTGCCTGCGGCCACGATTTCCAGGCCCGGAATTTCGGTCGCGGGCTGACCGTGATACTCCCAGCCGATCAGCCCCGGAATGTGCTCTCCGGCCTTCATGCCGGTGCCGGCGAAGATCCAGTTGTCCGGCTTCACGCAGGTCCAGTCGCCACCGCCGTTGACCGGTTCGACGTTGCGCGCGCCCATGAGCAGCCCCTCGTCCGGCCCGTGGTGTGGAAACGGCCCGTTGAGCTTCTGCCGATTCTTCGCGTACTCGTTCTCACCGCCATAGGGACCGCCGCGAAACATGATGCGGTTCGGCCGGCCGTCCGCACTTTCCCGATACGGCGTCACCCAGCAAACGGAATTGCCGGAGAGGAACATCAGGTTGACCCCGGCGTCGCGCATGGTCTCGACGCTGCGGAACTGCCGAATGTCCCAGTACTCGTCATGGCCGACGCTAAGGAACGACTTGCACTTCAACCCGCGTTCGGGCGTCAGCATGTCGCTGTTGGAACAGTAGCTCACATCGTAGCCCTGCTGCTCGAGCCAGTACGCGAGCGGAAACTCGAAGCACAGCCATTCGCCCGAACCAACCGTGAGCGGGTCGTTCACGACCCCGTTCCATTGGGCCTCGCGGCCATAGGGGCGATCGAAGCTCACATCCGCCCACGGGCCCTGGTTGCCCTTCGGATGCGTGTAGACCGAGTAGTTGTTCGGCCAGCGATTGTACGCCTGCCAGGTGTTGTCGCTGCATTGAAAAAGGATGTCCGCCGGCCGCTCGTCGCGCACGATGAACACGACGTAGCTCTGCCAGTAGGGCTCGGCCGCCGCCTCGGGCAGGGTCGTCATGCGCCCGAGATAAACGCCGCTCGGCCAGTCAGCCGGGATCTTCAGCGTGGTCGCGGGCGTCCAGCGGCACTCGTGCAGATTCTTTGTGCCCGGCTTCGGTGTGGGCTGCGTGACGCCTTGCAGCGGCCCCAGCTCCATCATCTTGCGCGCACCGCGGCCGCCGTAGTAACCGGTGCGAAAAATCTCCAACCGGAACTTTCGCGCGGGTTCGGCCGACACCATGATGTCGATCGATTCGCCCGCGAGCACGCTCTGCTTAGAACAGTAGCCCTCAATCCACGGCGAACGAAACCCGTCCTTGTCCACCCGCACCCGCGTGAGCTGCCAGTCCCGCGAACCCTCGCGCGCATTTTCCGCGGCGATGAGTGAACGGCGCGGTCCGGGCGTCGTCGGACCGATTGCCTGGCAACCGGCCACGGCACTCACGAGCGCCGCGGACGCACCCGTGTGCAGAAATTCGCGACGCGTCAGGGGACCCGGTGAGTCAGGGGAGGACATAGAAAAGTGAAGCCGGACGAGCGACCACCGCGGGCCGGCTAGGGCTTGATTCTGACTTTTCGCATCACCGGCGGCGTGACGGGCTTCGTGTTGCCGCCTTCAGCGCCCCGCTGCGTCGGCAATTCGGCAATCGCATCGACGACCTCCAGCCCCGCCACCACGCGGCCGAAGATCGTGTAACTCGGCGCCATGGGGTAATCGCGGTGTAGGATGAAGAACTGGCTGCCGTTGGTGTTCGGGCCGGCGTTCGCCATCGCGACGATGCCGTGTTTGTACCCCAGTCCGCGCGCGTAGAGCGGCGAGTCGCGCTTGATCTCGTCGTTGAACTTGCCGCCCCACGCACTTTCGCCGCCGCGACCGTCGCCCTGCGGATCGCCGCCCTGAATCATGAAGCCCTTGACGATGCGGTGAAACGTCAGGCCGTCGTAATAGCCGCGCTCCGCGAGCAGGCGGAAATTCTCGACCGTTTTCGGCGCCTCGCCCGGCAACAACTCGATCTCGATCGTGCCCCGATCTGTCTCGATCACGGCCACCACGGGCGCCGGCGGCGGCAGGTTGCCCGCGGCGGTCTTGGCCGCATCGCCGCCGGTCCGTCCGCAACCCGCCACTACCACCAGCAGCATGGCCGCCAGGCCAAGTCGGAGTCCGGCTTGGAATCGGCCGGCGCACTCACGGAGGAAAACGTGCGACATGCTGCAGTTCTCCCCGCTTCAAGAGGTGAGTCAAGTGGTCAGCGTCCGACGACGCCCCCGCAACGAAAGTTTGCGGCCGGAGTCGGGACGGTGAACATCGCCGCCACCCGCATGCCCTCCCGCGCTCCTGCCCGCACCCGCCGCATTGCCGACGTCATCGCCCAGCTGGACGACATCATCGCCTGGTCGATGGCCGAACGCAGCCGGCTCGGCTTCTTCGCCACGCTCTATCGCAACGTGACCATCAAGGTCGGCGAAGGGATTGCGCAGGGTCGCTTCGACGACGGCCCGCGGATGGAGCGGCTCGACGTCATCTTTGCCGACCGCTACGTGGAGGCGTTCGATCGCTATCATCGGCACGAGACGACGAGCCGGTGCTGGGAGGTGGCCTTCGCCGCCGCCGCGCAACGCCGGCCGGTCATCGTGCAGCACCTGCTGCTGGGCATGAACGCGCACATCAACTTCGACCTCGGCATCGCCGTGGCCGAGGCCAGCCGCGGGCAGCCGCTCTCGGCCCTGCGCCGCGACTTTGATCGGATCAACGACATCCTGATGGAAGCCGTACCCAACGTCATCCGGCAGATCGGTAGTCTCTCGCCGCTGATCGGCCACCTCGAGCGCATCAACCCCGACACGGATCACACGCTGATTAACTTCAGCCTGGTCAAGGCGCGCGCGTTTGCGTGGCAGCTCGGTGAGGAACTCACGACGCTTCGTCCGGCGCAATGGCCACGACGGCTTGCCGTGGCTGATCACTACGTCACCGCACTGGGCAACCTGCTCGAACGCCCGCCGAGCCTGACCGCCCGCGCCACCCTCACGGCGATCCGGGCGAGCGAAAGCGGCAACGTGCAGGAAATCATCGGCGAACTGGAACGCACGAGCCCGTGAGCACGCGGCGCGGACCGATGCGCTCGACGGGCGCGCCGCGCCGCAGCCACTCCGGCAGCGCGGGGCTTTCAACCGCAGCCCACTCGCGTTGCAGGCGACAGGAAGCGGGACCGGACAGCTGAATCAAACCGTAGCGAATGCGGCGTAGAAGTTTCATGCCGTGACCCTACTCCACCCCGTGGGACATTCGCTGTCCCACCCGGTGATGCCCGTGAACTTTCCGCTCCAACGGAACCACTCGGCCTCCCGCGAATCACGCGAATGAACGCAAATGCGCCCGGTTTTCATTGGCGTTCATTCGCGTGATTCGCGGGATGCCTGCTATCGGATTTCGCCTCACTCAGCGTAAGCCTTCAACACGTACTGCTGCACCATCCGCTGCGTGTTGAAGAACGATCCGTTCAAGGCGATGCACGTGCGCATCACCTCCAAGTAACGCGCCCGCTCGCGATAGTAGAGCGGCGCCACGACGTGCTCGAGCTGATCATACAATGAGGCGGCGTCGCGGGCGGTGCGATCCGCCGCCGGTGCCGCACTGATCTGATGATCGCCGATCGACCAGCCGGTCACGCCCTCGATGCAGCCCTCCAGCCACCAGCCATCGAGCACACTGAGGCTTGGGACGCCGTTGAGCGCCGCTTTCATTCCGCTCGTGCCCGAGGCCTCGAGCGGCGGCAGCGGGGTGTTGAGCCAGACGTCCACGCCGGCGGTCATGAGCTGCGCGATCCCCATGTCGTAGTTTTCCAAGTACACGACCCGGATGCGGTCGCCCAGGGCGTCGCGCAGGCGGAGGATACGCTGAATGATCTCCTTGCCGCCGGAGTCGTTGGGATGCGCCTTGCCGCCGGAGATAATCTGCAAAACGCCCACGCGGGCGGCGATGGCCTGGAGCCGCGGCGGATCGGTGAAGATGAGGTCCGGCCGCTTGTACGGCGTCGACCGGCGCGCAAAGCCCAGCGTCAGCAACTGCGGATCGAGCTCCACGCGCGTGGCGGCGCGCACGGCGGCGATCAGTTTCTCCTTCGCCGCGAGATGCGCGGTCCACAGCTCGGGCGTGGGAATGCTCAGGGCGTAGCGCAGGCTGTAATTGTCCGCGCGCCAGCCGGGAATGTGGCGATCGAACACCTGCTGGAAGGCGGGCGAAGTCCACGTGGCCGCATGCACGCCGTTGGAAATCGCGTCGACCTGGTATTTCCCGAACATCTGGCGCGACACCTCCGCGTGCCGCATCGCCACGCCATTCACATAGTGACTGAGGTTGAGGGCGAGATGGGTGAGATTGAGCGTGTTGCCCCGGCTGAAGAGGTTGCTCAGGTCAGCCTCGGGCCGCTCCAGCTGCACGACCCGCCGGACGAGATCCGCGCAGAACACGTCGCGCAGATCGATCACCCCCACACGCGGCCCGAATACCTGCCCGACCAGATCCATCGCGAACTGATCGTGACCCGCGGCCACGGGCGTGTGGGTCGTGAACACGCAGCGGGCCTTGACCGCGTCGATGTCCTCGCCGGTAACGCGGGTGCGCCCGTGCTGCTTCGCCTCCTCGTGCAGCAGCTCGAGTGTGAGCAGGCTCGCGTGCCCCTCGTTGAGGTGGAAACGCTGGACGTTTTCGCAGCCGAGCGCGCGCATCATCCGGACGCCGCCGATCCCGAGCACGATTTCCTGGCAGAGGCGGTAGTACGCGTCGCCGCCGTAGAGGAAGTGCGCGAGCGTCCGATCCCACGAGGCGTTTTCCGGCAGATCCGTATCGAGGAGAAACACCGGGACCTGGGCGCCGCCGAGGCCCGTCAGCTGGTAACGCCACGCCCGGAGCGCCACCGTGCGGTGCTCGATCTGCACCGTGACGCGCGCCGGCATTTCCGTGAGATATTTTTCCACGGGCCACTCCGCCGGCACCTCGTGCTGCCAGCCCGAGGAATCGAAGCGCTGCGTCAGATAGCCGTGACGGTGCAGCAGCGTGACCGCGAGGACGGGCACGGCCAGATCCGCGCACGAACGCAACATATCGCCCGCCAGGATACCGAGCCCGCCCGCATAGGTCGGCATCGCGGGATCAAGCGCGATCTCCATCGAGAAATAAGCCACCGTGCGGTTCGCAGGCATCGAGAGTCCGGATACGGCGCGCCCAGGCGGCCGTCCGGCACGCGCACCTTACTGCGAAGCGACCCAGGCGACGCCGCATTTTTTGGGAATTAGTGCGCTCCAGACGGCGCGCCCGCGAATAACGCCAATGGACGCGAACCAGACCACAGCGAAGGGAGCGGACTCATCCCATCTTGCCGCTGAAATTCGCGCCGGTTCGCGTCATTCGCGGGCACTGCCAGGGCGCCGGCCGCACGGCCAATATCCGCCCCATCTACGGCAAGGAATGACGAGGCGTTTTCGCCGCCGGGCTTACTGTAAGTGAAGATTCATCAACCCCGATCACCGATCATGAAAACAAACCCAGTCCCGGCCCCTGACACCACAGAGCTCACGGCCAACTCCATCCGGCTTCGCGCCTACTACCGCTGGCTCGACCGTGGCTGCCCGGAGGGCAATGACTGGCAGGACTGGTTTGCCGCCGAGGCTGAACTCAAACAGGCGCCGTCAGAGGAAGAAGGCGACGAGGCGGCTCCGGCGGGAGCGGCGTCGGCGCACTTCTCGATCAAGGAAACGCTCGCCGCCCACCTCAGCGATCCGCTGCATCGTTTCCACTCGCCGGGCACGGCCCACGACAATCGCACGAATGTCCTCGATTCCGGTGCCCGCCAGCGCGTGCGCGCACGCCAGTTCGGCGGCTCGCGTCAGGCGCAGCGCCGCGAAGGATCGTAAGCGTCAAAAGAGCCCCCACGGGAGCGCCCCCCGGGAGCGCCGGCGTCCCGCCGGCTTCAGGCGGAGCGGACGAGGGCGTCCGCGGTCCCAGCCGATCCGCCAATCCCGGCCAATCCATCGCGCCCAGCCGATCCCTCGGTCTGGGCCGATCCCCGTCTCCGACGAGGCTCCGGTTTCATTCGACCCACTTCACCGCGGTGCGTCAGGACGTTTCCCACACCCAGTTCGCCACATCGGGCTCCTCGCGGGGCGTCGGTGCGACGGGTCCCGCGGGATAGCCGAGCACAACCGGAAACACGGCGACCCAGTGATCGGGCACGCCCAGCTCGCGTTTGATTTCGGGCAGATCAAGCCACGGCCGCGCAAAACCAATCGGACACGTCCCGAGCCCCTGCCCGTAAGCGGCGAGCATCAGGTTCTCCGCGGCGAGGCAGCAGTCCTCCGTCGGATGCAGGCGGCCTCGCTTCGAGTAGATGACCACGAGCGTGTCCGCACCGTGAAGGATATCGTAGTGCGGATCCTCGTACAGGTCGCTGCGTGAATGCACCTCGAAGCTCGTCGGATACGTGGCGACGAGAAACGCTTTCACGCGCTGACTGTAATCCGCGAGCCGGGTGCGACCGTGAATCACGACGAAGCCCCACGGCTGCTGGTTCAAGGCGCTGGGCGCCTGGACGGCGGCGACGAGCAGTTGCTCGACGGAGTCGGGCTCGGTTTCGCGGGCGCTGAACTCGCGGACCGCCCGGCGGTGAAAAATCGCGTCGGTGAGACCGACGTCAGTGACAAGCGAGGGGTTCATGCGGCTCTTACCTACATTCCGGCGGTGTATTGACCGAAGCGGGCGGCGGAGTTGCAGCGCGCCCGGTGCAGCAGGGCCGCCTGTCCGGCCGCGACCGATCCGTCGGCCCACGCGCGCAGGGCCGGGGCCTGCAGCGCGCGACCGAACGAGAAACTCAATTCCCACGGTTTGTGCTCGAGCCGGTTCAACGCATCGAGGTGCTCGGTCGATCGCACGTCGGTCTGACCGCCGGAAAGAAACACGATGCCCGGCACCGCCGGCGGCACGGTATGCCACAGGCAACGCTCCGTCGCCTGCACGACGTCGGTCACTGACGCCTGCTCGGGACAGGTCGTGCCGGGCAGAATCATGTTCACCTTGAGCAGCACGGCCTCGAGCCGCACGCCCTGCTCGGCCAGTTCGCGGAACACCAGTTGCAACATCGTCTCCGTCGCGGCGCCGTGTTGCGCAATCGAGTGGTCGCCGTCCATCAGCACCTCCGGCTCCACCACGGGAACGAGGCCTGCCTCCTGGCTCAACGCCGCGAACCGCGCCAGCGCGTGGGCGTTCGCCTGCAGATTCGTGCGGGTCGGCCGCTGCGGTCCGGGCGTCAACACCGCCCGCCACTTGGTGAAGCGCGCGCCCAGTTGCGCGTACTCCGCGAGGCGTTCGCGCAGGCCATCGAGCCCCTCGGTGATCTTTTCTCCGGGAAATCCAGCCATCGCCTTCGCGCCCCGGTCGACCTTGATGCCGGGAATGAGTCCCTGCCGGCCGAGCACCTCGATCATCGAAGCACCATCGGTGGATTTCTGACGGATCGTCTCGTCGTAAAGAATGACGCCGCTGATGAACGCCCACAGTCCGGGCGTGGTGAACAACATCTCGCGATACGCCCGGCGGGTGTCGCCGGTGCTCGCGATGCCGACGCCCTTGAAGCGCTGCTCGATCGTCGGGCCGCTTTCGTCGGCCGCCAGAATCCCTTTGCCCGGAGCCACCAGCTCGAGGGCCGTCGCTTCCATTGCCGCGGTGTTCATGATTTTCCTTTCTGTTACCTCACGTCGTCGGGCTCCGGATTTTCCTTCGCCCGTTTTTCCTCCGGCCACCGCGCGATCATGCATTCGGTGGTCAACGCCAGGCCGGCGATCGACGCGGCAGGCTGCAGCGCAATCCGCGTGACCTTGCCGGGGTCGCGCGCACCGGTCTGCACCCTGTCGCCATACGGGTTAGTCAGCGCATCGCAGCCGAAGTTACCGGGGCCATCGACAATTCGATTCAACCCCACCGACAGATCCGCACTTTGGGTCCGAGAGGTGACGCGTACCGCCTGGCGGAAGAGGAATTGTTTCTCAGCCATGGGGACATCCTCCGGTTGGGAGCCTGGCGGACCCCGCTTCACGCGCGATCAGGCGCGTTCCGCCGCAGCCCTCGTATGAACGGAACGTAGCACCGTCGTCCCCCACCCGCTCCGCTCTCCTTGCTCTTTCCTCAGCAGAATTTGCCGGCAGCTCATGCCGGCGCAGGAAGCTGCCGGGCGGGCGTCAACGCCGGCGGATCGCCCCGGCCTTTTCCGTGCGCTGCGAGGGCACGACCATGACCGGACACGTCGCACGCTTCAACAACCCGCTCGCGGTGCTGCCGACCACGAGATCGTAGAACGCGGTGTGGCCATGCGAACCGATAACGATGTAACTGGCGCCGATCCGCTGCGCGCAGGCGAGAATCAGCGGCACGGGAAAACCCTGCTCGCACACCGTCTCCACCGTGATCCCGCGCTTCATCAGGTTGCGCTGCCAGCGCTGCAGATGCAGGCGCGCGCGACGCTCGACTTCCGCGGTGAACTGGAGCGCCTCGCCCACGAGCGGCGCGAGATCGGTCACGACGCTCGGCGGCTGCACGGCGTGCATCAGCACGAGCCGGGCGTTGATCGTGCGCGCGATCTCGATCGCCTCGTCGACCACGCGACGGCTGACACGGGAAAAATCGACGGGAGCGAGGATGGCTTTCATGCGTTGGCTGGGGTTCGGGGATTCCAAGGGGGAGGATCCACGGCAAAATCTAACGCGGATTCGCCGCGCCATCTGCGCAACCGTTGTCCGAAGGTGTGCAGGGCTTGCGGGAATGCCCCCACGCGCCGACGCCACGTCAGTGCGGCCCGAACGCCAGCAGCCCCAGACCCAATGCGGCCGCCGTGCCAAAACCCAGTCCAATCCGCCGCAGCAGCGCCCGATCGCCCAGCACCGCGACCGTCGCCGCCTTGAACGCGAGATTCGAAAGTGCCGCGACCAGGATCACGCGCCACCCGCGCGCGCCGTCGATGTCGCCCGCATTCACCAGGTGCGCCACGGACAGCGTGATCGCATCCATGTCGGTCAGACCCGAAATCGCCGCGGCAAAATACAATCCACGCGCGCCGAAGCGATCATTGGCCGCGGCCACCGCCAGCAGCACGACCGCGAAGAGCAGGCCGAACAGCAACGCCGGCTTCAACTCGGACGGATTGCTCTGCAGCGGCACCGCCGCCCCGACCGTCGCGCCGCCTCCGAGATTGACCCAACCGAGTGCGGCCAAGGTGACGAACATGAGGCCGATCGGCAGCAGCGCGGACGTCAGAAAGGACGGTGCCGTCGCGCCGAGCAGAATGCCCACCCGCAGAAAAACGATGGCCGACGCCAGGAGGATGACAAACGCCGCCAGCCCCGGGCGTCCGGGCGTTTCCTTGCTGCTGCGGGCGACGCTCACCGTCGTGGCCGTGCTGGAAATGAGGCCACCGAGGATGCCGTTGGCCCACGCGCCGGCGCGCACGCCGATGAGCTTGTAGGCGACGTAGCCGCCGAGGCTGATCCCCACGATCAGCACCACCATCAGCCAGATCTTGAATGGATTCAGCACCGCATACGGCCCGAAGGTGCGGTTCGGGAGCACGGGCAGAATCACCAGGGAGATCAGCGCGAACTGGACGATGGCGGTGAAGTCACGATCGCCAATCCGTGACGCCAGCGAATGCAGCTGCGGTTTCAAATGCAGCAGCACCACGACCGCTCCGCAGCTGGCGATCGCGAGCGGCGCGGAGCCTTTCACGAGGTACGCCCCGAGTGAATACATGACGAGCATCGTGACCTCCGTCGTTACGCCCGGACGTTCCTGCCCCGCGCGCAACAGCGGCAGGTTGCCGCCGATGATCACGAGCGCCACTCCGCCAAACCCACCCGCCACCACCCATCCGCCGTAGCGCTCCGCGAGCAGGCCGCACAGGGCGCCGAGCAGCGTGACGAGCGGAAACGTGCGGAAACCGGCCAGCCGCGAGTCCGTGCGCTCGCGCTGCAGTCCGACCAGCAAGCCCAGACCCAGGGCGATCCCGAAACGACCGATGATTTCGAACAGCTCGGGCGAGTTCACGTTTCCTTGTAGCAATCGCGGCGGGTCAGCGGCAAGGGCCGTCGCCCGCTACAACGTAATGACGGCTTCAAATTCCGGCTCGCCCCGGCGGGCGTGCAGCGTGAAGCCGGTGCGCTCGCAGAGCCGGCGCATCGCGTGGTTTTCAGCGAGCACCGTGCCGGTGATGCGGGTGAGTTTTTCGAGGCGGCCGATTTCGACGAGGCGTTGCAGGAGCCGTCCGCCGAGACCGCGGCGCTGCCACCGATCCGAAACCACGATGGCGAACTCCGCCTCGTTGCGATCATGCGCCCTGCACAGCCGGCCCACCGCCATGATTTCCGCGCGCGCCGGATCCGGCTCGTCGTGCACGACCACCAGCGCAATTTCGCGATCGTAGTCGATGAAGCAGATCCGCGCGAGGCGGGTGTGGCTGGTCCGCTGCTTGAGCGAGAGCGACGTGAAGTAGCGATAATACACACTCTGGTCGGAGAGCGTCGCGTGGAACTGCACCATCATCGGCTCGTCCTCGGGTCGGATCACGCGCATCACCAGCGGCGGTCCGCCCGACAGCGTCAGCGTGGTGGCGAAGTGCGCCGGGTACGGACGAATCGCGAGCACGGGCAGCTGCTGTTCCGTGAGCGTCGCGTCATGCAGGATGACGCGGGCGTCGAGCGCGATGATCTGGGTGGAGGCGGCGAACAGCGGGTTGACGTCGATTTCCCTGATCCACCGCTGTTCCGCCACGAGCTGGCTGAAGCGCACGAGGATTTGTTCGAGCGCCGGGAGATCCACTGGTGGACGCCCGCGCAGGCCTTTCAGCACGGCGTGGACGCGGGTCTGCTCCATCAGCCGGCGCGCGAGCGTGGTGTTGAGCGGCGGCAGGCCGATCGCGCGATCCTGCATGACCTCGACCCACACGCCGCCCGCACCAAACAGCAGCACCGGGCCGAACTGCGCGTCGACGCTGCTGCCGAGAATGAGTTCGCAGCCATCACCGGTGATCATGCGTTCCACCGTCACGCCCTGGAAGTCGCGCTCGGCCGCCTTTTCCAGCACACCGCGGCGAATCGCGCGCCAGGCCTGACGGACATGCGTGGCGTCACCGATATTCAAGTACACGCCACCGACGTCGCTCTTGTGCGTGATGGTTTCCGAGTGAAGTTTGACCACGACCGGATAGCCCAGCTTCGCGGCGGCGGCCACCGCGTCGTCCTCGGTCGCGGCCGGCACCGCCGCCACGACCGGAATCCCATAGGCCGCGAGCAGTTCCTTGGCCTCATGCTGCGTGAGCAGCGTGCGCTTCTGTTCCCGCGCGGCCCGAATGATCGCATCGGCCCGCCGACCGGTGCCGGCGTCGTCCGCAGCCCGATCGATCAGCGCGGGGGTTTCATAGAGCGCCTTCAGACTGGCCTGAAAACGCCACATGTAGTTGAACGCCTGGGACGCGCGGTCGGGGTACTTGAAGGTCGGCACGCCGGCCTGGTTGAGGACCGCTTCGCCCGCCTCGACCGCCGAGCCGCCCATCCAGCTGGCGAGCAGCGGTTTTCCGCCAGGACGGCCCGAGAAGCGTTTGATCGCCTCCGCGGTGCCGAGGGCATCGGTCATCGCCTGTGGCGTGAGGATCACCAGCACGCCGTCGGTCGTCGGATCGCCCACCACCAGCTCGACGGCCCGGGCGAATCGTTCGTCACCGGCATCGCCGAGGACATCGACCGGATTCGCATGGCTCCAGTGGGCCGGCAGGCACTGGTCGAGCGCGGCGAGCGTTGACGCGGTCAGCGGTGCGACTTCGCCGCCGCCCGCCACGAGCCGGTCGACGGCGAGCGCGCCGGGACCGCCGGCATTCGTTACCACGCCCAACCGGCCGCCGCGCGGACTCGGCTGTTTGCCGAGCACCTCCGCCATGTCGAAGAGTTCCTCGATCGTGTCGACGCGCAGCACGCCCGCGCGCCGGAACGCCGCGTCGATCACGGCGTCGCTGCCGGTCAGCGCGCCCGTGTGCGACGCCGCGGCCTTCGCCGCCGCCTCGGTGCGGCCCGCCTTCACGACGATGATGGGCTTGGTCAGCGCGACTTCCCTCGCGGCGGAGAGGAACGAGCGCGCGTCGCCGATCGACTCCATGTAGAGGATGATGCTACGCGTGTGCGGATCGTCGCCGAGGCTGGTGATCAGATCGCCCCAGCCGACGTCGAGCATCGAGCCGACGGAGACGAACGCACTGAAGCCGACGTTTTCGCGCAGGCTCCAGTCGAGGACCGCGGTGCACAGGGCCCCACTTTGGCTGATGAACGCCACGCTGCCGGGCCGGGCAATCGTGCGCGCGAAGGTGGCGTTCAAGCGGTGGTGCGGCGCCATCAGCCCGAGGCAGTTGGGGCCGATGATCCGCATGCCGCCCCGGCGCGCCTCGCGCAGCACCTCCTGTTCAAGTTCGACCCCGGCGGGGCCGCATTCCTTGAAACCCGCGGAGGGAATCAGCGCCGCCTTCACCCCGGCCTGCACGCATTCGCGCACGAGCCCGGGCACCAGCGCGGCGGGCGTGGCGATGATCGCCAGATCCGCCGGCACCGGCAGATCCGCGATCCGGGCAAAGGCCGGCAGTTGCAGCACCGTGCGGTGGTGTGGATTCACCGGGAACACGCGGCCCTCGTATTCGTAGAGGTTTTCCAGCAACGCGCGTCCGACACTGCCCTCCTCCGCGCTGGCGCCGATCACCGCAATCACTTCGGGCGCGAAGAAAAGGCCGAGGCCCCGCCGGCGGGTTTCACGGCGCGCGACGGCGGCGGGCGGGAGCGGGACGGCGGGTTTCATGATTTCACGGAGTGCTCAGTGGAAAGTCAGGAGTCGGCGCAACGCATCCACCGCCTCCGCCCCGCCGACTGCGATCAGGGTGAAGAAGGCGACCGAGAGCGCAAAGGACGCGCAGCCGATGAAGAAGAAAAGTCCGTCGCGACCGAGTGCGCCCGCGGCGAGCAGCAGCACGGTCCACGCCGGCAGCGAATTGCTGAACGGCAGCGGAAACGGCAGCATCAGCATGAGGCCGGAGACCGCGATCAGCACGCCGGCGAGGCGACTGAAAAAAGCGTGGTCCGGCACGAAGAGCAGGCGCGGCCGAAGGAAATATTCGACTCCGGCCATGATGCGGCTGGCGGCCTGGATCCATTTGGCGAGGACCTTCGCCGGCCACTCATGCCGCAACAATCGCCGGGGCAGCCAGGGCGTCTTCGCGAGGGCCATCCGCCCGCCCAGCAGCGTGACCACCAGGCCAAATGGAATCGAGAAGCCCGGCAGCGGAACGGGCCCGACGAACGGAAGCGCAATCAGCAACAGGAGCAGGTGCGTCCCGCGGCCCTGCGTCGCTGCGAGCATTTCCTCCAGGCGGACCGGACGATCGTCAAACCCCACAACCAGATCACGCAGCTCGGCCGAAAACACAGCCGGCCGCGAGGGCCGGGCCTCGGACGGCGGAGGCTGCGGCAGAGACGCAGAGGTTGGTTCACTCATGGCAGGTGGCCGCGCATTGTTCCAAGGCGTTCAGCGGGTTCCTTCCACCCGCACGGTAAGGACGGACACGGCGCGTGGCGCACGACGCGTTCGGCCACACTGCCAACGAGCGCTCGCTTGAGGCCGGGTGGCCAGCAGGACGGCGGCCCGAAGGGCTGCGAGTGAGGGCGCGGAAAAGTCGACCGGGACAAAAATTCGGCGCGGTTCGGCGAACGCCAGGGAGGGAGCATTCATGGCGGCGACGGGGTTGATACGGGCAGTCGGTGACGGATCGAAGCGGGTGTCGAAGGCATACGCGTGAAGTGCTCGGAGTTTCCCGCTGGTGTCATGGTCTGGCTTGTTCCCGGCCTCACTGTGGCAGCGCGCGTTCTCCCCGCCGGCCGCCAAAGCGTATCCATTTTTCGACTTCCACCGCGACGAAGGCGGCGGCCGTCACCCCGGCCAGGCGCAGCCACGACGCTCCGCCAAGCGGAGCCGTGTGGAACAGCAGGTTCATCGCCGGCGCGTAGGTGAGGAGCAGCTGCGCGCCCAGCATCGCGAGCGCCCCCAGGAGCGTCCAGCGGTTCGTGAACCACCCGATGGCGAAGACCGAATGGGTGAGTGAACGGCAGTTGAAGAGATAAATCGTCTGGACCAGCACGATGGCGTTGACCGCCACGGTGCGCGCCACGGCCAGTCCAGCTAGCTCCACGCGCAGCTCCCAAAGAAACAATCCGAGGGCACCGCCAAGCATGATGAGCGCCACCAGCCCGGTGCGCATGAGCAGCGGCAACGTCAGCAACGGCTGCGTGGGCGAACGCGGCGGGCGGCTCATCACCTCGCGGTCCTTCGGCTCGAACGCCAGCGACAGCCCGAGGAGCGTGTCGGTGAGGTTGATCCAGAGCAATTGCAGCGGCACGAGCGGCAACGGCAGGCCGAGCACGATGGCGCCGAGCAGCGTCAGCGCTTCGCCGAGGTTGGTCGGAATGATCCACACGATGAACTTCGTCAGGTTGTCGAACACGCCCCGCCCCTCTTCCACTGCCGCCTCGATGGAGGCGAAATTGTCGTCGGTGAGCACCATCGCCGCCGCGCCCTTCGCCACGTCCGTGCCGGCAATGCCCATCGCCACGCCGATGTCCGCCTGCTTCAGGGCGGGCGCGTCGTTGACGCCATCGCCGGTCATGGCGACGACGTGACCGCGCGCCTGGAGGGCGCGCACGAGCCGGAGTTTCTGTTCGGGCGCGACCCGCGCAAACACCGCGGTGCGCTCCGCGATGTCGGGCAGGTCGGCGTCGGAGATTTTATCCAGTTCGCGGCCGGAGAGCGCCACGAGCCCGGCCGGCGCATCGCGGTCGCCCAATCCCACCTGAAGCGCGATGGCGCGCGCAGTAACCAGATGATCGCCGGTGATCATCTTCACGGCGATGCCGGCGCGCTGGCACTCGCGGACCGACCGGATCGCCTCGGGCCGCGGCGGATCCATCATGCCCTGCAGGCCGAGGAACGTGAGCCCGGCGGCGACATGCGCGTGCTCAAGCCGCGCGTGGTTCGCGTCGACGACCCGCCGGGCGAGGGCCAGCACGCGCAGCCCGCGGGCCGCCATGGTCTCGGCCGCCCGGTGCACCACGGCCCGATCAAGGGCGACGAGCGTGTTCGCCTCACCGAGGGCGTCGGTACAACGTTCAAGCAGTCGCTCCAAGGCGCCGACCTTGTAGATGACACGACTGGCCTGCGCCTCGTGCAGCGTGGCCCGAAACATGTGTTCGGATTCGAACGGAATCATGTCGACCCGCGGCGATTCGCGTCGCGCGTCACGGTGAACCAGCCCGCCCTTGCCGGCGGCGACGAGCAGTGCCGCTTCCGTCGGATCGCCCTGCACCGTGAGGCGGCCGCCCTCGCGCACCACCTGGGATTCGTTGCAGAGCAGACCGGCCCGCAGGCATTCCGCGAGCGCGGGATGCTCGGCGACGACCACGACCGTGTCGTCGAGGCGCAACTCGCCGCTGGGTTCGTAGCCCGCGCCCGTGACGTCATAGCGCCTGCCCCCGGCGAAAATCTCCCGCACGGTCATCTGGTTTTCAGTGAGCGTGCCGGTCTTGTCGGAACAGATGATCGTGGTGCTGCCCAGCGTTTCCACCGCGGGCAGCTGGCGGATGATGGCCCGACGCTTCGCCATCCGGGACACACCGATCGCCAGCACGATCGTCACGGCCGCCGGCAGACCTTCGGGAATCGCGCCGACCGAGAGGGCCACCGCCGCCATGAACATGTCGGCCGGATTTTCGCCCCGCACCACACCCAAGGTGAAGGTCGCCACCGCCAGGGAGAGAATTGCCCAGATCACCAGGCGGCTGAACTGCGCGATTTTTTTCGTTAGCGGCGTCGACAGCTCGACCGCGCTCGCAAGCAGATGGGAAATGCGTCCCGTCTCGGTCTGATCCCCGATCGCCCAGACGACGCCCTCCGCGTGGCCGCGGGTGATCAGCGTGCCGGTGTAGGCGATGTTTTTCCGATCAGCGAGAATCGTGTCGAGGGCCAGCCGATCGGAGTGTTTGGCCACAGGGACCGACTCACCGGTCAGGGCCGATTCATCGACGTGGAGCTGGTGCACCCGGAAAAGCCGCAGATCCGCGGGGACCCGGTCGCCCGCCTGCAGCAGCACCACGTCACCCGGCACGAGTGCCGCGGAATGGATCCGTCGATTCCCGCCGGCCCGGCGCACGGTGGTCTCTGTCGCCACCAGACGGGCGAGCGCCTCGATGGCCTTCTCCGCCTTGGCCTCCTGCAAGTAACCGACCACGGCGTTGACGATCACGACGCCGAGGATGACGGACGCATCCAGCCACTCACCAAGACGCGCCGTGACCCCGGCGGCCAGCAGCAGGATGTAGACGAGCGGCTGGTGGAACTGCTGGAGAAACCTGAACCATGCCGCGGGGCCGCGGGGCGGTGTGACCCGATTCGGGCCGAATTGCTTCTGCCGCCGCCGGACTTCCTCGTCCGTCAATCCCTGCGCGAGATCGACGTCCAACAGACGGAGCAACTCGTCGTGGCGCAGGTCATGCGCGGTCCGCCGCCCGCCGGGCGACTGCGTGAGTTTGCTCCGGTCGGGAATCATTCGTCTGAGCGGCGGACCACCAACAACGGCCGGCGCAGTTTCTTCAGCACGGCCTTCGTCACGGAGCCATGCAGCGCGTGCGAGGCCCCGAGCCCGTGCGACGACAGGCACACGATGTCGGCGCCGAAGCGTTCCGCCTCCTCGCAGACGGCCGCGGCGACGTCGTGGCCCTCGATCACCTCGACGATCGGCGGCTGGCAGCGCGCGCCCGTTTCAAACGGAATCAGCAGCCGCAGTTGCTCGGCCAGATCCGGATCGCCGCCGCCCGTGACGCGTTTGGCGCCGCGCACCGGCGGCGGCGCGACGTGGATGATCTTCACCAGGCCACCGATGCTGCACGCCGCACACGCGACCGGCACGGCGGCGTTGCCCAGCTCGGAAAAATCCGTCGTGACCAGCACGCGGCGGAAATCCGGGAGGTGCGCCTCGCGCGGATCGAAGGTCGCGCTGACCGGCACGCACACGACGTTCATGCCCGACTGGCGCAACAGTTCCCTGGATACGGAGAACTGCGTGAGCCGGCTGAGACCGTGCCGCTGGTGCGTGCCGACGGCGATCAGCTGCGCCTTCACCTCGGTCGCGATTTCCACCAGGCACGGTCCGGGATCGCCGAAGTGCGGACGCACGATGACGGGGCTGACGTCGTCACCGATTTGATCGCGCACTTTTTTCTGCAGCTCGCGTTCCAGCCGGCTCTGCAGCGTCGGCGGATTCACCGGCCGTCCCGGCGCAACCGCGGCTTCCTCGATCGTCGGCATGCGACGGTTTACGTAGCAGGAAACGAGATCGCACGGCCCGGCCAGCCGAAACTCCTTCGCCCAACGCAGCACGACGTCGGAGGTCGCATACAAATCGAGGGCCAGGACGACGGTGAGCCGCTCCTGCGTCCAATCCCAAGCGTCGAACGCGCCCGCGTTGCGCACCACGAGCGTCGGCACCGGCGAGGATTCGGCAATGCGTTCGGAGAAACTGCCGAGCGCCCAGCGATCCATCGGGCCCTTCATGCCGGCGGACACCACGACGAGCGACGGGGATTTCTCGCGAATCAGGCCGATCAGGGCCTCGGCCGGGCGGCCGCCCTCGAGCAGCACGTGATCGACGACCACGCCGGTCGCCTGCAGCCGCTGGGCTTCCGCCACGAGCCGATCGTGCAGCGTGGCCAGCACGCCCGCGCCCGTCGCCTCCGTGGCATGCACCAGCATCAGCGTGCCGGAGTGCCGGAGCGCAAGCTTGGCCGCCACGGTCGCGGCGGCGCTGGCGTGGGACGAAAAGTTCGTCGCACTAATGACGAAGGGCCGGGACGGTTTCATGGAAGGATCCTTTCGGTTGGACCGCCTGTTCCTTTTTCAGAATCGCGGCGGTGGTTTTCAAAACGGTGTCCGGATTGAGCGAGATGCTGTCGATCCCCTGCTCCACCAGAAACTGCGCGAACTCCGGATAGTCGCTCGGCGCCTGCCCGCAGATGCCGATCTTGCGACCGCGCGCGCGACAGGCCGCGATCGCCTGCGCGATCATCTTCTTCACGGCCGGGTTTCGCTCGTCGAAAATCGGCGCCACGATTTCCGAGTCGCGGTCGACGCCGAGAATCAGCTGCGTCAGATCGTTCGAGCCGATGCTGAAGCCGTCGAAGATCTCCGCGAACTCGTCGGCGAGGATCACGTTGCTCGGAATCTCGCACATCATGTAGACCTCGAGTCCCCTCACGTCGCGCGTCACGCCATGCTTTGCCATTTCGAGCAGCACCTTGCGACCTTCCTCCACCGTGCGGCAGAACGGAATCATGACCTTGAGGTTGGTGAGCCCCATCTCTTCGCGCACCTTGCGCACCGCCTGGCACTCCAGCGCGAAGCCCTCTCGATAACGCGGATGATAGTAGCGCGACGCGCCGCGGAAGCCGATCATCGGATTCTCCTCCGCCGGCTCGTAGGCGCGCCCGCCGATCAGGTTGGCATACTCGTTGGTCTTGAAGTCGCTGAGCCGGAGAATCACGTCCTTCGGGTAGAAGGCCGCCGCGATCATCGCCGCGCCCTGCGCCAGTTTCTCCACAAAGTACCGCGGCTTGTCCGCGTAGCCGATCGTGAGCGCGTCGATCTGGCGCTTCACCTCCGCGTCCGCGAGCCGGTCGTAGTCGAGCAGCGCCAGCGGATGAATCTTGATCGTGGACGTGATGATGAACTCCTCGCGGGCGAGGCCAACGCCGTCGTTTGGGATGAACGAGAGCGCGAACGCTTCCTCGGGATTGCCGACGTTCATCATCACTTTCGTCCGGGGCCGGCCGAGCGTCTTGAGATTCGTGCGGCGCACGTCGAAGGCCAGCTTGCCGTCATAGACAAAGCCGGTGTCACCCTCCGCGCAGGACACGGTGACGACCTGCCCGTCCTTCAGCCGCTCCGTCCCGTGTTCCGTGCCGACGATGGCCGGCACGCCGAGCTCGCGACTCACGATCGCCGCGTGACACGTCCGGCCGCCACGGTTGGTCACGATTGCCGCCGCCTTCTTCATGATCGGCTCCCAGTCGGGGTCCGTCTTGTCGGTGACCAGGACCTCGCCATCGCGAAACTGCCCCAACAGCTGCGCGCTCTTGATCACGCGCACGGGACCGCCTGCGATCTTCTCGCCCACACTGCGACCGGTGATGATCGGCGCACTCCGCTCCTTGAGCGTGTAGGACTCGATCACGTCCACATCCTTGCGCGACTGCACCGTCTCGGGCCGCGCCTGCAGGATGTAGAGATCGCCGGTCAGGCCGTCCTTTGCCCACTCGATGTCCATCGGCGTCGGCTGGCCCCGGCGTTTCGAGTAGTGATCCTCGATGCGACAGGCCCAGCGGGCGAGCTGCAGAATCTCTTCGTCGGTGATGGCAAACTTCGCGCGGTCGCCCGCCGGCACCGGGACATTCTTCACCATCTTGCCGCCGCCCTGATCGAAGATGAGTTTGAATTCCTTCGTCCCGACGCGCTTCTGCAGGATGGGTTTGAAGCCGGCCTTGAGCGTCGGCTTGAACACGCAGTACTCGTCGGGATTGACGGTGCCCTGCACGACATTCTCGCCCAGACCGTAGGCCGCGTTGATCAGCACGGCGTCGCGAAATCCGGTCTCCGTATCGATGGTAAAAATGACACCCGACGACGCGAGGTCGGAGCGCACCATGTGCTGGACGCCGACGGAGAGCGCGACCTTGAGGTGATCAAAGCCCTTGTCGACGCGGTACGAAATCGCGCGATCCTTGAACAGCGACGCGAAGCAGCGCTTGCAGGCGTCGAGCAGCGCGTACGTGCCCTGGACGTTCAGATACGATTCCTGCTGGCCCGCGAAACTGGCGTCGGGCAGATCTTCGGCTGTCGCACTGCTCCGCACCGCCACCGACGGCAAGCCGGTTTTTTCTCCCGCCATCTCGGTGTAGGCCTCGGTGATTTTCGCGACGAGAATCAGCGGCAGCTCTGCCGCGAGGATCGCATGCCGGATCAGTTGCCCGCGCCGGCGCAGTTCCTCGATGTTGCGCGTATCGATGCCGCCGAGCAGTTCCGCGACGGTGTGGTCGAGTTTCGCCTCGCGCAGGAAGAGCCGGTACGCGTCCGCGGTCAGGGCAAACCCCGCCGGCACCTGAATCCCTTCCGACGTGAGCTCGCGGAACATCTCGCCCAGCGACGCATTCTTGCCGCCGACCGTGGGCAAATCCGCCATCCCGAGGTCGGAGAACCAGCGAATGTAGGAGTGGTTCATGATGGACCTTCGTTGAAATGAAACCTGCCACACTTTCCTCTCCCGGGCCCTGCCGTCGGGGAGATTCCCTGCGCTTGAATTGTGAGCCGCGTGGACGCGACTGCACGGGCGCCGGCCGCGGCGACGGCGCCCCGCATCCGGTCTGGCCCTACGCCGCGAAGCCGAAGCGATGACGCTCCTCCTCGGGTTTGATGTTCAGGGACGTGCAGATGAGACGCGACGCCACTTCCGCGGCGGCGATCTTCACCATGCGATCGAAATCCACCTTGGACATATCGACACCGTCGTGGCGGATCGCATGCAGACCCATGCCGTGTTGCAACAAACCCTGGACGAACTCCTCACACGCGACCGGGTCGTCGGTATAGTACTCGTGATGCTCCGGGGGCGAGTGCTTCCTGAAGTGCAGACTGTATTCGACCGTGTATTTTTTTAGCATGATGACGTCCTCCGTTTTGGTGTTGGGACGATGCCGGAGAATCCGGCGCCTCGCTTTACGCCTCACCATACGCCCACCGGGCGCGGGACGCTGGGCATTAATTGGCCGATCACGCCCAGTTCTTGACGGTCAGCCCGGGACGATCCGACACCGGGACCGGACTCATTCCACCGGCGAATGCGTCAACGCGCCCGCGCTGCCGCCGCGTGCGCGACGGCCAGCGTCATGTCCCGCTGCTGTTCCGCCACGCGCGCCATCACCGCGCGCACCCGCGCCCGCGCCTGCGGGAGATCCGCATGGATGCGCTGCAACGCCTCCCACAACTCCGAACCGGAAACAGTCTCGCACTCGAAAAGCCAGTCGCCCACGCCGATGTCGCGGTACATCTCGCCCTTGACCGAATCCACGGGCTGCCGCACGTGGAGCCCCGGCGTGCCGTTCGCGAGCGCGAGAATTGGCGAGTGACATTCCACGCTCACCACGGCGCAGGCCCGCGCGTAGATCGACGACGCCTCATCAGCCACCCAGAACGAATCGCGCCACACGACGCTGCGCTTCACGTCGTCCGGCAGCGGATCAACCAGCTCCTCGCGCGCCGTCTGAATCTGGTAGGTCATCTCCGGACACGCGATCACCTTCCGCCCCGTCTGGCGGACCCAGAGCGTGATCAGCTCGCGCAGCGGCGCATGATCGCGCGAGGTCGTGCGCGCGTTGATCGCATCCACGGCGTAGTCGGATTCCTCGCGGGGCAGATTCCGCACGCGATAGTACGGCGTGTAACGCAGCCGCGGCACGACGCAGATGTAGCCGTCGTCCTCCAGCTGATGCCGCCGCAACCACGCGGTTGCGCGCTTCTCGTCCCGCACCGCGATCGCGAACGCCCCTTCCGGCCCGAACCCAAGCACCGGCGTCCTCAGTTTCTGGTTACGCAGGTACCGCAGCGAAAGACTGTCCCGGCAGAAAATGAAGGCCGCGTTGTCGTACACCGCGCGCGCGCCGAACTTGCGGCTGAAATCGTCGGTCGGCAGCAGGTCAATCTCCGCCTTCAGAGCGGCGAGCGACGCCCCGTCCGGACGCGTGGCTCGATTTGTAATCGGATCAAACGCCGATCCGAAAAAGCCATACGGCCGCCCGGTGCGAATCCATTCCTTGTAGGTCGCCGCGTTCTTCGAGGGCGACACGAATACGTCGGCCGTGCGCCACGCTTCCGCCAGCTCCGGAGTCGACGCCCGGCCCTCCGCATCAATCTCACCCTCGGCGATGCGCAGGCGGGGAAACGTCCGGCGCAGGAGTTGCCGCTCGCGTTCGTGCAGATGCCACGGCCAGAGCGTGACCTCCGCCTCCGGCAGATGTTGAAAAAACAACCGGATTGTCCCGGGTACGCGGCCGCTGTCGCCGATGTTCTCGAACTGCAGCGCCTCCCGCAGAAGAATCCGCGGACCCGCTCCGCGCGGAACAGCCGCGGCCGCCGCCATGGCCGTCCCACCCGCCCAAACGCCCGCCACCCCACCCAGGCCCACCGCTTGCAGAAAATGGCGTCGGTTCATCGCCGCCGATAATGTCCCGCCACGTTCCACCCGCAACCGGAATGCGGTGCCTCTCCGGTCGGCCAGTGAACGATTGACCCGTCCCACCACGGGCCTTTCAACTCTCAATCCCTCTTTTCACCTGCCTCCTCCATGAGCCTCCAAATCAAACCCGCCAACTCGGTCGCCTTCGACCAAATCTCGCTCGGCGAAGTCATGCTTCGCCTCGATCCCGGTGAGGGCCGGATTCGCACCGCGCGCGAATTCAAGGTCTGGGAGGGCGGCGGCGAGTACAACACGTCCCGCGGCCTGCGGAAGTGTTTCGGTTACAAGACCGCCGTCGCCACCGCGTTCGTCGATAACGAGGTCGGGCACTTGGTTGAGGACTTCATCATGCAGGGCGGTGTCGCGACCGACTTCATCAAGTGGCGCGAAGACGACGGCATCGGCCGCAACGTCCGCAATGGTCTCAACTTCACCGAGCGCGGCTTCGGCATCCGCGGCGCCGTCGGCAATCCCGATCGCGGCAACACCGCCGCCTCGCAGCTCAAGCCGGGCGACTTCGACTGGGATCATATTTTCGGCAAGCTCGGCGTGCGCTGGTTCCACACGGGCGGCATCTTCGCCGCCCTCTCCGCCTCGACCGCGGAACTGACCGTCGAAGCCGTCAAGGCCGCGAACAAGCACGGCACGATCGTCAGCTACGACCTCAACTATCGTCCCTCGCTTTGGAAGACCATCGGCGGCCTGAAGAAGGCGCAGGAGGTCAACCGCGAGATCGCGAAGTATGTCGACGTGATGATCGGCAACGAAGAGGACTTCACCGCGTCGCTCGGCTTCGAGGTCAAGGGCGTGGATCACAACATCAGCCACATCGAGACCGACGCCTTCAAGGCAATGATCGAGACGGCCGTGAAGGAGTTCAAAAACTTCAAGGTCGCGGCGACCACCCTGCGCGTGGTGAAGAGTGCGACGGTCAATGACTGGTCCGCGATTCTCTGGCACGACGGCAAATTCCACGAGAGCCGCAAGTATCCGGACCTCGAGATCCTTGATCGCGTCGGCGGCGGCGACAGCTTCGCCTCCGGCGTGCAGTTCGGCTTCCTGCAGTTCAACGACGCGCAGAAGGCCGTCGAGTACGGCGCGGCCCACGGCGCCCTGGCGTCCACGACCCCCGGCGACACGTCGATGGCGACCCGCAAGGAAGTCGAGAAGACGATGGGCGGCGGCGGCGCGCGCGTGGTGCGTTGAGCGGCGCTTCAACAGTCTCAACTTAAAAGCCCGGGCTTCACCGCCCGGGCTTTTTGTTTCCATTTGCGGCGAAGCCGCGGCAGGTTTCCCGCACGCGGCGCGGGCGCCGCCACCCCTGTTCCCCTCCAGTCCATGAACATTCCCAACCGTGTCGTCACCGCCATCAGCCGCAGCGCCGAGGGCATTTCCGCCAAGACGCTGAAGCGCGGGCCGCTCGATTACGCGCCCCATCTTCAGGGCACCGAAGACCCCGAGCGCATCGCGCGCCGCTTCACCTTCATGAGCGGCGGCGGGGCGAAGCCGTCCGCCCGCGAACTCGAACGCGTGATGGGCACGAACGATCTCGTCGACGAATTCTATCTCGAACGCGCGCTGCTGGCCGCGCTGCCGGTCTGCCGTATCGGCATTCGTGATGCGACCGGCCATGAACGCGGATCCGCGACGGGCTTCATGATCTCACCGCGGCTGATGATCACGAACCACCACGTATTCGGCTCCGCGAAAGAGGCGGAACCGTCCATCGCCGAGTTCAACTACCGCTACAACGTCGCCGGCCGGCCGGAGCCCTCATTCCGGTTCAAGCTCCGTCCCGACGTGTACTTCTTCAACCATCAGCGCCTCGATTTCGCGGTCGTCGCAGTGGATCCAAAGAGCGAGGATGGAGCGACGGAGTTGCGCCGGTTTGGGTACCACCGCCTCATTCCCGAGCGGGGCAAGACCCTCCTGAAGGAATGGATGAACATCATCCAGCATCCCGGCGGCAGCCGCCGTCAGTTCGCGATGCGCGAAAACCAATGCGTCAAGGATGACGATCCGGACGTGCTGTGGTACGTCAGCGACACCGCGCAGGGATCGAGCGGATCGCCGGTGTTCAACGACAGTTTCCAGGTCGTCGCCCTCCATCACGCCGGCGTGCCGCGACGCGAGGGCTCCAGGATCATCCTGAAGAGCGGCAAGACCGTCGCCGACCTGGCCGACGCCGATGACGCCGATGTCGACTGGGTGGCCAACGCCGGCATTCGCGTCAGCCGCATCTGCAAAACGCTCAACACCGTCGCGCGGGAGAGGAATGGCTGCCTTGCGGAATGGAAGGCGTCCCAGGAAAACGGAGACGTCCTGTCGTCGGCCTACGCCCGCGCCGGCAGCAGCACCCGCGTCGCCGGCGCACCGCTCGAGAGTCAGCCCGCCGTCGCCCCCGCGGCCGGCCGCATTGTCCTGGGTTCACTTGTACTCGAAGTGGCTTCGGGTGGACTGGCCCTGCTCGGCAGCGCGCCCCTGCCCGCGCCCCTCGCGCCTGTGATCAGCGCGCCAGCCGTGACCGCGGGCTCCGATTCCAGCAGTGCCTCAGCCGAATCCCTCAAGGAGCCGATCATCGATCGCAATTACGCCTCCCGGCGCGGGTTCGATCCAAACTTCCTCGGGATCGCGACGCCCCTGCCCACGATCACGAAAACGGCAGTGGTGGCACCGATGCTGGATGGCCGGAAAATCATTCCGTACGAGCATTTCAGCGTCGTGCTGCACAAGACCCGCAAGCTCGCGATCTACACCGCATCGAACGTCGACGGTCGCGCGGCGGTGCGCCGGCCCGAGCCGAACAAGAAGTATTCGCGCAAGGACCTCACCGGACTCGACGACAACGACCAGGAGAAGTGGGTGCTCGACGCGCGTGTCAGTCCGGAGTTCCAGATTCCCGACAGCTTCTACACGCGGGACAACGGCACCTTCGACAAAGGCCACATCGTGCGTCGCGAGGACGTCTGCTTCGGCACGACCCACGCCCAGATTCAGCGCGCCAACGGCGACACGTTTCACGTCACGAACTGTTCGCCCCAGCGCGGGAACTACAACCGGTCCAATCTCGGAGGCATCTGGGGTGGCCTGGAAAACTTCATCGGCGCCCAGGCGGACACCGAGCAGTTCTGCATCTTCGCCGGCCCGGTGCTCGCTGACAGCGATCTGCGCTTCGGCGGCACCCCGGTGCAGATTCCGACCCGCTTCTGGAAAGTCGTCTGCGCGGTGAAAGCCAGGAAGCTCCAGGTCTTCGCCTTCATGCTTGAACAGGATCTGCGCGGCGTGCCGCTGGAGTTCCAAGTCGATGCCCGTTGGCGGCAGCAGCAGGTGAAACTCAAGGCCCTCGAGAGCATGGTCGGGCTCGTGAAATTTCCCAAGGCGTACCACACGGCCGATCAGGCAACCGCTTGATCCCGGGACCGCGGACGCCCTCGTCCGCCCGACCGGAGCAGATCAGCGGCGCAACGCCGCACGAGAGTTGCCGCCGCTTTTCTGCCCGACCGTTTCCGCCTGACCGTTCACCATGGATCTCACCCGCCCGCCCCTCACCGACCCGCTCGAACTTTACCGTTACCGCGACGGTCTCTACGCCGCTGACCTGCTGACCGCGGCGATCACCGAGTTCGATTTCTTCACGTGGCTCGCCGCGCGGCCCGCGGACCTCGCCGCGATTTGCGCCGGTCTCGGGCTCGCGGCGCGACCCACCGACGTCATGTTGACGCTCTTTACCGCGGACGGATTGATCCGTCAGGCCGATGGACGCTTCGAACTCACGGCGATGGCGCGCGAGCATCTCGTCAGCACGTCGCCGTTCTTTCTCGGTCCGTACTACGCATCGCTCAAGGAGCGTCCGGTCGCGCGCGATTTCGTGAAGATCCTGCGGACCGGCAAGCCGGCCAACTGGGGCAGTTATCAGCACGAGAAGCCGTGGACGGACGCGATGCTCACGGACGAGTTTGCAACGACGTTTACGGCCGCGATGGATTGCCGCGGCATCTATCTCGGACCCGCGCTCGCGAAAAAACTCGATGCGCGCCACGCCACCCGTCTCCTCGACATCGCGGGCGGTTCCGGGATCTACGCGTGTGCGATCACCGCGCAGCATCCGCACCTGACCGCGACGGTGTTTGAGCGTCCGCCCGTCGATCGCATTGCCCGCACGATGATCCAGAAACGCGGGTGTGCCGCACGGGTGTCGGTCGTGGCCGGCGACATGTTTGCCGACCCGCTGCCAGACGGCTACGATCTCCACCTGTATTCGAATGTGCTGCACGACTGGGATACGGAGAAAGTGGGACCGCTGCTGACGGCGTCGTTCCGCGCCCTGAAGTCCGGCGGCACGCTGCTCGTGCACGACGCGCACATCCACGCGACCAAGGACGGCCCGCTGCCGGTCGCACGCTACTCGGCAATGCTGATGAGCGTGACCGAGGGAAAATGTTACTCGATCGCAGAGATGTCGGCGCTGCTCGGCGACGCGGGTTTCAAGGACGTGCACTACGAGCCGACCGTCGCGGATCGCAGCGTGATCACGGCGCGAAAGCCGTAGAGGGTTTCAAACGGCGGGCTGCGCCGCAGTCATCGCAACCGGGAGCGCAGGCCTCCGGCCTGCATCCGAGAGAGCGGGCGGGAAGCCTGCGCTCCCGGCCTTTCATCCCTTCGCCACCGGCCGCGCGGAATCGGCCACCCATTCGCTCCACGAGCCGGCGTAGAGATTCGATCCGGGCAATCCGGCGTATTCCATCGCGAAGAGATTCGCGCACGCGGTGATGCCCGAGCCACATTGGTGCGCGACGTCCTCGGGCTTTCGGCCCGCCAATAGCGCGGTGAACTCGCGTTTCAATTCGTCGGCGGGACGCAGCGTGAGATCGGGGCGAAGGTTCGCTTTGTAGAAACGATTCGCCGCGCCGGGAATGTGCCCCGCCACCGGATCGAGCGGCTCGGTCTCGCCGCGATACCGCTCGGCCGCGCGCGCATCGATCACCAGCGACCGGGAATCGCCGAGGCGCTTCTGCACTTCGGTCACGCGCCAGAGGCTGCGATCGCTCAACCGCGCCGGAAGAATCGCCGGCGTTGGGCGCGGCACCTCGGCGCTGACAGGCCGGCCGTCGGCCACCCACTTCGGCAGTCCGCCGTCGAGCAGCACCACCTGCGTGAGCCCGATCCAGCGCGCCATCCACCAGAGTCGCGCCGCATACTGCCCGCCGACGTCGTCGTAAGCCACGACGGTCTTCGCCGCCGTGACGCCGTGATGGCCGAGGAAATCGGCGAACGTCTCCGGCTTGGGCAGCGGATGCCGGCCGTTGCGGCCCGTCTTCGGCCCCGAGAGCGCGGTGTCGACCGGCGCAAAGTGCGCACCCGGCACGTGACTCTCCTGGTAGAACCGCCGGCCTTTCGCCGTATCCATCAAATCATGGCGGCAGTCAAAGATTACCCAGGCCGGGTCCGTGAGGTGCTGGGCGAGTTCGGCGGTGGAAACAAGCATGCGGCCAGCAAAACCGCACACCGCCCGCGAATCACGCGTTTTCACCAGCCACTCTTGCCTAGCCCGCGGGAACGCCAACGATGCCCCGCATCATGAACGCCACTCCTTCGCGCGATCCGCTCCATGGCATCACCCTGGAGCGACTGCTCACCGAGATGGTCGAGGAATTTGGTTGGGACGAACTCGGCCACCGCATCCCGGTGCGCTGCTTCCAATTCGATCCCAGCATCAAGTCGAGCCTCACCTTCCTGCGCAAAACGCCCTGGGCGCGCACGCGACTTGAAGCCTGGTATGTGGACTGGAAAAAAAGTGCGTGAGCGCCTAGCTTCAACCGCATGCCGGATGACCCGCCCCCTTCCTCCGTCGCCCGCCCGAGCCCACCGCTCGTGAAGCCTGCCGCGTCTGCGCCCGTCGCATCACCGGCGGACTCTCCGCCGGCCAATGCCCTCACGCCTGAGGAGCAGATGGCGTTATACGAGAAGGAGCTGAAGGAGACGGACTGGGGCCATCAGCCGTGCTGAGCGGGCGCAACGGAACGTAACGAGTTCGGACTCCCGCCGCTTTCAGCGGTCAGCACGACAGCGGATCGTAGTTGAGCGTTGAGGGCCGAGAGTTGAGAGAGAAACAGCCAATCCGCATCGCGGCTCCAGTGGACTCCGACTCATTGGGGCGACACGTGAGTGTCGGACACTTCGATCCGTGCAGCAAAGAGCGTAAAGAGGGAATGTCCCGCCCGATCGCTCAACTCTCAACTCTCAGCTCTCAACTTCTCTTCTCTCAGCCCGCCCCCTCACGCCATGATTCCGCTCACCACCTTGCCGGCGACACCGGTGAGGCGGACGTCGAGGCCCTGGAACTTGCTGTTGAGGCGCTCGTGGTCGATGCCCATCAGCGCGAGCATCGTGGCGTGGAGGTCGTGGACGTTGACGACATTGTCGACGGCGCGATAGCCGAGATCGTCGGTGCTGCCGTACGTCACGCCGCCCTTCACGCCGCCACCGGCCATGAACACACTGAAGCCGAGGATGTGATGATCACGTCCGGTGCCCTGCCCCATGGGCGTGCGACCAAACTCTCCGCCCCACAGGATCAGCGTGTCGTCGAGCAGCCCACGCTGCTTGAGATCCTTGATCAGCGCGGCGGTCGCCTGATCGACGTCGCGCGCGCCGGCCTTCATGCCGTTCTCGAGATCGCCGTGGTGGTCCCAGGCGCGATGATACAACTGAATCATGCGCACGCCGCGCTCCGCCAGCCGCCGCGCGAGCAGGCAGTTCGACGCAAAGCTGCCGTCACCGGGCTCCTTGATGCCGTAGAGATCGAGCATCTCCTTCGGCTCGCGGCGAAAATCAGTGAGCTCCGGCACGCTCGTCTGCATCTTGAAGGCCAGCTCGTACTGCGCGATACGCGTGGCGATCTCCGGGTCCACCTGCTCCTCCGCAAGGAAGCCGTTGAGCCGTCTGATTTCGTCCACCACCTGTCGCTGCGTGCTCTGGCACACACCGTCGGGATTGCCCACGTAGTGCACGGCGTCGCCGCGCGACTGGAATTGAATGCCTTGAAACCGGCTGGGCAGCACGCCGCTCGACCACTGCCGCGCGGAGATGGGTTGCAACCCGAACTTTCCGGCCGAGGTCAGCACGACGAAGCCCGGCAGTTCCTGCGTTTCTGCCCCGAGCCCGTACAACAGCCAAGAGCCCATGCTCGGCCGGCCCTTGATGATCGAGCCGGTGTTCATGAACGCGTGCGCGGTGTCGTGATTGATCTGCTCGGTCTGCATCGAGCGAATGACGCACAGGTCGTCCGCCACACTGCCGATATGCGGAAAGAGTTCGCTTACCTCGATGCCGGACTGCCCGTGCTTCTGGAACGACGTGAACGCGCCCCGCGCCTTCAGCACGGTGTTCTGCAGTTGCGCGAGCTGCTGGCCTTTGGTGAACGACTCGGGAAACGGTTTGCCGTCCAGCGCCTTCAGCTCCGGCTTCCAGTCAAAGGTCTCGAACTGCGACGGCCCGCCCGCCATGCAAAGAAAAATCACGCGCTTCGCCTTCACGGGAAAATGCGACTGCGCGAGCGCGCCGTTCCACCCGGGCGGACGACTCGCGCCGGACGCCGCGGCGCCCAGTTTATTTTGCAGCAGGGCAAAGGCCAGGCCGCCGAGGCCGTAGGCGCTCTGGGTCAGGAAGGCGCGGCGATTGACGCTCAGCGCGTGGCGCGTGGGATCGAAGCGGGGCATGGTCAATAACGGGTGATGACTTCCTGGGAGTTGAGCAGCACGCGGCCGAGACTTGTCCACGCGGCCAACTCAGCGGCGTCACCCGAAGGTGGCGGCGAGAATCCCACGCGGATCAACTTCTCTGCCTCGGCGACGTTCGAGCGGTAGTAGTCGCGCTGGCCGGCGAGGAACGTTTGGAGCGAAGCGGTTTCAGCCGCCCTGGGTTCGCGGCCCAGCGCGAGGAGAAACGCCTGGCGCAGCCGCATGGGATCGGTCGTGCCGGACGCGTGCACGCGCGCCGCGAAGAGCCGGGCCGCCTCGACGAAGGTCGGATCGTTGAGGAGCGTGAGCGCCTGCTGCGGCGTGTTGCTGATCACGCGCTGCGCCGCGCACTCGTCACGCGCGGGCGCATCGAAATTCGCGAGCATCGGGTGCAGAAACGTCCGCTGCCAATGCATGTAGACGCCCCGACGCCACTGGCTGTCGTCCTTGCTCGCCATGTAGTCGCGGTTCGGAAACTGCAGCGCCTCGTAATATCCTGCCGGCTGATACGGCTTCGCGCTGGGCCCGCCGATGTCCTTGAGGTTGAGGGCACCGGCGACAAAGAGCGCGTTGTCGCGAATGAACTCGGCTTCGAGCCGTCGCGGATTCTGCGATGCCAGCAGCCGGTTGTTGGGATCCAGTTCGCGCAATTCCGGACGCAGACTGCTGCTCTGCCGGTAGGTCGCACTCGTGACCATCAGCCGCAGCATGTGCCGCAAGTCCCAGCCGCGATCGCGAAACTCGCCGGCCATCCAATCGAGCAACTCCGGATGCGACGGCAGTTCGCCCTGCGACCCGAGATCGTCGACCGCCGCGCTCAAGCCAGTGCCGAAGCATTGCTGCCACAGCCGGTTCATAACCGTGCGCGCCGTGATCGGGTTGTCGTTTGATACGATCCAGCGGGCCAGATCGAGCCGGGTCAGCCGCCGGCCCTCGGTGCTCTCGATGCGCCCGGGGAGAAAACTCGGCGTTGCCGGCAGCACCACCGGACCGGACTCATCCTGCCAGTTGCCGCGCGGCAGGACGCGCACTTCAATAGGGTCCCACGCCTGCGTGACGAGGGTCGAGGCGCGGCCGTTGCGCGTGGCGCGCACCGCGGCGGCGAGTTGATGCTGGCGATCGAATGCGGCGCGATCATCCGCCGTGCTGAGCAGCCAGGTGTCCGCAATCAGATCGCGTTGCGCGGGCGTCCGCATCGCGGCATTCGCGTGCAACGCGGCGCGCAACGGTTCCGAAGCCACGGCAAGCGGATCCTCGGCGCCGAAGGGACTCACGGCCACCCGCAGCGGCATCGCCGCCTCACCGGTCACGGTCAGCACCAGCGCCTCATCCGTGGTCAGAACCTGCGGCGTCGCCAGTAACCAGATACCGGACGGGCGGCCGGGATTGTTCCCGGACGGCACCTTCCAGCCGCCGACGATGCCGAGCACATCGGTCCCGTTCTCGTAGCGCGCCTCCTTCACGGTGGCGTCGGCATACACGAATTCCAGCTTCCGCTCCTTGCCATCGGTTCCGCGGATGCTGGCGGCGAGGCGCAGGGCGTTGCGCGCGGCGGCGTTTTTCCTCTGCGCGGAGTCGCGAACCGGTTCGTCGATGACGTCGAGTCGGATGGCGGCCAAGCGTCCGGGCGACGGCTGGAGCGTCAGTTTCAAACTCTCGCCGCGTGCGAGTGGCGTGCGATGAAACACGGTGAGCTGGTCGTCGATCGCGACGGAAACACCGGCCGCCGGCTTGTTGCCCCTGACCAGGGTCGCGGTCAGCGGCGGCTGTTGCCAGCCCGCCGGCTGCTGCGCGAGCCACGCTTGGGACTCGGCGATCCACGACTCGAGCGTCGCGGTCGCGCCGGCCTCGCGCCAACGGGCCCGGGTGGTGGCGCGGTGGGCCGCCAGCGCGGACTCGGCCTCACGCTGACGGGCCTGCAGGTAGGCGCTGTCGACCTCGATCTCGGGCGGGAACGGATGATCGTTGGTGAAGCCCTCGAGATCCGGGTTCTTGGTGTAACCGTAATCGGAATACACGCCCCACTGCTTCACATCGGCGAAGAACGACTGGAGCTCGTAGAAGTCGCGCGCCTTGATCGGATCGAACTTGTGATCGTGGCACTCGGCGCAACCAAACGTGCTGCCGAACCACGCGGCGGCAACGGACCGCACGCGTTCGGCGCCGTATTTGGAAAGATATTCCTTCGGCTGCGCCCCGCCCTCGCGCGTCATCATATTCAGGCGGTTGTAGCCGGTGGCGACGCGCTGCGCGGTCGTGGGATTCGGCAGCAAATCGCCGGCGAGCTGCTCGATCGTGAACTGGTCGAAGCGCTTGTTGGTGTTGAAGGCGTCGATCACGTAGTCGCGATACGGAAAGATCCGCTGATTTTGGTCGCCGTGAAACCCAACCGTGTCGGTGAAGCGCGCGATATCGAGCCACCACACCGTCATGCGTTCGCCATGACGCGGCGACGCCAGCAGCCGATCCACCTGACGTTCGTAGGCACCGGGCCGGTCGTCGGCGAGAAACGCGGCGACTTCCTCCGGCGTCGGCGGCAAGCCCGTGAGATCAAGCGACACCCGGCGCAGCAACCGCGTGCGTGCCGCCTCCGGCGACGGCGAAATTTTCTTTTCTGCGAGTTTCGCGCGAATGAAGGCGTCGATCGGATGCGCCGCCCCGATGGCGGGCACGGCCGGTTTCACGAGCGGCGCATAGGCCCAGTGCGGCTCATAGACTGCGCCTTCGGCGACCCAGCGGCGAAACAGTTCCTTTTGTTCCGGCGTGAGGCGCTTGTGTGACTCCTCGGGCGGCATCGGATCCTGCGCGTCCATGATTCGCAGGATGATCTCACTGTCGTGCGGCTTGCCCGGCACAATCGGCAGCAGGTCGTTCTTCGTCGGCTTCAGTGCTTCGTCGCGGAGGTCGAGCCGCAGGCCCGCCTTGCGGGACTTCGGATCGTTGCCGTGGCAGTGAAAGCAGATGTCCGAGAGGATCGGACGGATGTCGCGGTTGAACGACACCGACGGCGCGGACGCGGCGGTCGGGGCCGAGGCGGCAAACCCTGCGGGCAGTGGTCCGCCAAGGGAAGCGACGAGGAGACAGAGGTAGGGCCGGAGCACGGGTGGAAATACGCCGGCAACGCAGGTCGCGCCCCGACTGCTGTCATTGGACAGGCAAAGACACGTTTGGCAACACACCCGGAGGTGCGCGGGAAACCTATCCTTCCGGGAATCACGCGAATCGACGTGACTTACTTTCGGAGCACGGGAGCAGGATGCTCCCGCTACTGCCGCCAAGCCCATCACGTGCAAAGTAGAGGGAGCTTCCAGCTCCCTCGCCGAATCGCGTGAGCCGCGAGCGACCACCTTGGACGCTCAGTCCTTGCGAAACACGATGATGTGCTGCCGGGGCAGAACTTTGAGGACCTTCTCCAGCCGGATGGGGTGCACGCTCATTTCCTTCTGCACCTGCGCAACGGTCATCTTGTGCAACGGCTTGATCGGCACGTCGGGATCCTCACCGCGGTATTCGACCAGCACGAGCCGGCCGCCGCGCTTCAACGCCGCGACCATGGCCCGCGTCATCTCGTAGGGAAAGTCGAACTCGTGATAGACATCCACGAGGAGAATCGTGTCGACGCCCGCGGCCGGCAGCTTCGGATCCTGCACGGTGCCGAGCACGGGTTTCACGATCGCGCCCACTTTCCGGCGGTTCATCTGGCTCATCAGAATGTCGAGCATCTGCTGCTGGATATCGACCGCGTACACCACGCCCTGCTCGCCCACCTTCTGCGCCATCCGCCACGAAAAATAACCGCTGCCCGCGCCGATGTCGGCGACAATTTCCCCCGGCTTCAGCGCCAGCGCCTCGAGCAGGAGATCGGTCCGCTCCTCGGTCTCGCGCTCCGGCCGCTCGAGCCAGTTCGCCGCCTGGTGCCCCATGACATGCGAAATCTCGCGCCCGAAATACACCTTGCCGATGCCGTCACGGCTGGGCTGGTTGCGCGTTTCGTAGCGTGCAGCGGCCGGCCGCCCGTCGTCTGCGGCGAAAGCCACCGATAGACCGACGCTGCAGACTGCGCTGAACCGAAGAAGAGCTTTGAGCAAGGACATGGGAGTTGGGGTGCGCCAACGAAACGCATGTCCGCGGGATTGTCCACCGTCCCAGCATTGACCCCGCGCGGCATCCCGCGCAGCAAGGCGCCATGACGTCACCCCGCGCCCTTTTCCTCGCCCTCGCCGGCCTGCTGACGCTCGGCGGCGCGCCGTTGGTTCACGCTGCGTCGGCACCGACGATCACCTATGCCGCGCAGCCCGGGCCGGGCCGGGGCCGGCATCTCGTGTTTCTCACCGGCGACGAGGAGTACCGCGGCGAAGAAGGCCTGCCGATGCTCGCGAAAATCCTGAGCCAGCGGCACGGGTTCAAATGCACCGTGCTCTTTGCGCTCGATCCCGATGGCACGATCAATCCCGACAACAACACCAGCGTCGGCGGCATCGAGGCGCTGGATACAGCCGACGGCATCGTGATGGCGCTGCGTTTCCGCCAGTGGCCCGACGCCGCCATGAAGCATTTTGCCGCGGCGGTCGCGCGGGGCGTGCCGATCGTGGCGTTGCGCACGAGCACGCACGCGTTTCGTTTTCCCACCAACAGCCCGAGCACCTACAAGCAGTACAACCATTTCGGCCGCGAGGTGCTGGGTGAAAACTGGGTGAGCCACTGGGGCGCGAATCGGCGCGGCGCCACGCGCGGCGTCATCGAACCCGGCGCCGAAAGCGATCCGATCCTCCGCGGCGTGAGCGATGTCTTCGGCGACTCCGGCGTGTACGAAACGCATCCGGTTGCCGACGCGAAAATCCTTCTCCGCGGCTACGTGCTGAAGGGCATGAATCCGCACGACGAACCCGACACGTACCGCAAGCAGCGGAAGTCCGACAACCAGGAACAGGGGATCAACGATCCCGCGATGCCGGCGGCATGGACGCGGACGCACCGACCCGCGACGGGAAAGCCGAATCGCGTGTTCTGCACCACGCTTGGCGCCGCCACCGACCTCGCCAACGAAGGCCTGCGCCGCCTGGTGGTGAACGCCGTGCTCTGGGGTTTCGAACTCGACATCCCCGAGCGCACCGACGTGCGCTTCGTCGATCCGTTCGAACCGACGCCGTATGCCTTCAAAGGATACCGTCGCGGCCTGACGCCCGCCGATCACGCGCTCGGACTGACGCTGCGGCCCGGTGCGCCGGCGCCCGCGGCACCGGCGAAGAAGTCCTAGCATGCGCGTCACCTGCTACCGCTGCTTCTGGCCCCAGTCGCTGTGCTGGTGCGGCTCGATCACGCCGATGGAAACACGGACGCGCTTCGTGTTTCTGATGCATCCGAAGGAATTCAAGCAGGAGAAGGCCGCCACGGGCCGGCTCACGCACCTGTGCCTGACACGCAGCGAGGTGCACATGGGCATCGGTTTCGATGACCACGAGGAGGTGCAGGCATTGATTCGCGATCCGGGCAACCTACCCGTGCTCCTCTACCCCGGACGCGACGCCATCAACCTTTCCACGGCATCACCGGACGCACCGCTTGCCGCGCTGACTCCGCTCGGCGCCGATTCTCCGCCCCGCCAGCTCGTGGTCTTCCTCCTTGATGCCACGTGGGCGCTGGGTCGAAAGATGCTCCGGCTCAGTGCGAGCCTGCAGCGTCTGCCCAAGATCATGTTCACGCCCTCGGCCCCGAGCCGCTACGTGATCAAACACCAGCCGAATCCCGGCTGCCTCTCCACGCTGGAGGCAACGCACGAGCTGCTGCTCGCGCTCGAACACGCAGGCCTCGATCGCTACCCGCTGCCGGAGCAACTGCTCGGGCTTTTCAAGCGCATGCAGGATTTCCAGCTGCAGTGCGCCGCGGATCCGACCCGGACCGGCTATAGGCATCGCGCTTACAAACCACCGGAGGAACGCGTCGCGTTTCAGGGACGCAGCGCCAGCCGGCGCGAAAAGGTTTTCCAGGCGCCGGTGGCGGGCGGCGGCGGACCGGCAGGCGTATCCGCGGCATCGTGACGCCGGGACCGGCGCGGATCGCCGTCGCCGCCACGAGCCGGGGCACTGCTGGCTTTACGGAACCGCCGGTGGCCGGCGTGACCGCAGGACCCGCTCAAACGCCGCCATGAAATCCAACCGCAGAAAGGGTTTCATCAGCACCTCGTGGGCGCCGAGCCCGCGGGCAATCTTCAGGCAATCGTCGGCCCGCAGAAGATCACCACCGCCGGAGACCGCGAGGATTCCGGCCGGAGACTTCATGCGCTTCATCTCGGCCATCACCTCCAGGCCGTCGCCGTCGGGCATGAGGACGTCGGTCACCACCACCTGGATCGGCTCCGCCCGAAGCACGCGCAGGGCGTCGCGCCCGGTTCCCACCGTGATCACCGCGTACCCCGCATCGGCCAGCCACTGCCGGGCCAGTTCCCGGATCTCCGGCACGTCGTCCGCGACCAGAACCACGATCGGCTCGGGGCGGGACTCGGAGTTGAACGTTGGCGACGACATGGAATTGAGGACGGCAGGAGGGTCCGGCCCAGAGGCGGCCAGCGTTGTCACGGACAAAAACCACCGTTTGGCAGGAGGAAACCCCCTAAACTACCGGAATTCCGGTAGACGGGAGGCTTTCCAACCGGAATTCGGCCGGGTGGAAGCGACGTTTGGCCGCGTTTCGGCTGCCGCCCACCGAGGATCCACCCGATGCGACCGATGAGTCGGAGCGGGCAGCGACACCGGGCCAGTTGGTTGGTAAGAGTTTCCCGCACGCCGGCCCCGGCAGCACGCGGAACTCGCCCTTAACCTTCAGGCCGCGGGACCGATTAACGCCGTATTCATTATCTCCGTTCAACCGGAGAACCATCTGACATGCACGCAGCGGCGGCCGAAGCTCTAGCGCGGAATCATCGCGTTCTGGTGATCGACGATAACCCGGCGATCCACGCGGACGTGCGCAAAATTCTCTGCCCGCCGGTAAGCAGTGCGGCGGCGTCGCTGGACGAGCTGGAGGCGGAACTGCTCGACTCGACCACGGCGGCCGGGCCGAAGTTTGAGCCCTTCGTCGTCGACGACGCGCATCAGGGGCACGAGGGCTTGGAAATGGTCATGGCCGCCAACGCCGCCGGCCGGCCGTATGCGATGGCGTTTGTCGACATGCGGATGCCGCCGGGCTGGGATGGCGTGGAGACCACGATCGAACTGTGGAAAGCGGCGCCCGACCTGCAGATTGTGATCTGTACGGCCTACTCCGACTATTCCTGGGACGAGATGCTCACCAAGCTCGGGCGTTCCGATCGGCTCGTCATCCTGAAGAAGCCCTTCGAGGCCATCGAGGTCCTCCAACTCGCGAACGCGCTGACGGAAAAGTGGAATCTGATCCAGCAGTCGCACGCCCACGCCGCCCAGCTCGAACGCCGGGTGCGCGAGCGCACCGCGGCGCTCGAGGCCACGAACTGCACGCTGCAGGATGAAATCATGCGGCGGCTCGCGATGGAGATCGATCTCAAGCGCGCCAAGAACATCGCGGAGAGCGCCGACCGCGCGAAAAGCGCGTTCCTCGCCAACATGAGCCATGAAATCCGCACGCCCATGAACGGCGTGATCGGCATGGCGAACCTCCTGCTGTCCTCGCCGCTCTCCACCGAACAGCGCGACCTCGCGGATACGTTGTGCCAGAGCAGCGAGACGCTGCTGACGATCATCAACGACATCCTGGACTTCTCCAAAATCGAGGCGGGACGGCTGATGCTGGAATCGATCGACTTCGACCTCGCCGAACATCTCGAGCTCGCCGTCGACCTCCACGCCGACGCGGCCGCGCGCAAATCGCTCGAACTGGTGATGCACATCGACGCCGACGTGCCCTCGCGCGTCCGCGGCGACCCGGTGCGGCTCCGTCAGGTCGTGCTTAACCTCCTGAGCAACGCGATCAAGTTCACCGCGGCGGGCGAGGTGGTGCTGCGGGTGCGGACCGACGGACGCCGTGACCGGCGGCCGATCCTGCGTTTTGAAATTTCGGATACAGGTGTCGGCATCCCCCCGGAGGTTCAGACGGGGCTTTTCCAACCCTTCGTCCAGGCCGACACCTCCACCACGCGGCGTTTCGGCGGCACGGGCCTCGGCCTCGCCATCTGCAAGCGTCTCGCCGAATTGATGCACGGCGAGATCGGCGTCGAGAGCACCGACGGCCGGGGTTCCACCTTCTGGTTCACCGCAGTCCTGGAGCTTCCCATCGATCCGCTGCCGGGCCCCGCGCTGGCGCCGTCCCAACTCGAGCGCCATCACGCGCTGATTGTCGACGACAACGCCACCAACCGGAAACTGCTCATTCATCTGTGCACCGGCTGGCGCCTCCCGCATCGGGCGGTCGACGGCGCACTGCCCGCACTCCTCGAACTGCGGGATGCCGCGCTGGCCGGCGATCCGTTCGACCTCGTCATTCTCGATCATCACATGCCCGACATCGACGGCCTGGGTCTCGCCGCGATGGTCATTTCCGACCCGGCGATTCCCCGGCCGACGTTCGTGATGCTCACCTCCCGCGGTGAACGCCTGTTGCAGGCGCAGATGGAGGAACACGGCCTCGCCGCCTGCGAGCTGAAGCCGATCCATCCCGAAAAACTGCGCAGCACGCTGTCCCGCACCATGGCGGCGGCGCGCAGCAACGGCGCGGCGGCGGCCCGACTGATCGGCGATGCCGTGAAGCACGTGCCCCCCGTGCCGCTTCGTCAGGAAACGGCCATTCTCGTCGCGGAAGACAATCTCGTGAATCAGAAGGTCACGCTGCTGCAGCTGCGCAATCTCGGCTACGCGGCGGACATCGTGCACAACGGCCGGGAGGCGGTCGAAGCCGTCCAGCGGAAAGCCTACGCACTGATCCTCATGGACGCGCAGATGCCGGAGATGGATGGCATCACGGCCACGCGCCACATCCGCGCCGCGCAGGCCGCGGGCGATCCCGCCTTCCCGCGGGAGCTGCGCATCATTGCCATGACCGCCAACGCCATGGCGGGAGATCGCGAGATGTGTCTCGAGGCGGGCATGGACGACTATCTCGCCAAACCGGTCCGGCCCACTGCGCTGCAAGCCATCCTGCAGCGCTATCTCCCGCCCCAGCGCGGCGCGGAAGAAGTCGCCCCGTGCGCGCTCGCCCAATGACGCCGGCACTCCAGCCCACCTTCGAAGTTCCACCCACGCCCCTCGATCGCGCGCTCGTCTCGGCCTTTCTCGAAAAGATCCCGGACTTCGTCTCCTTCAAGGACCGCGCGTCGCGCTTCATTGCCGTGAGCCACTCGCTGGTCCGCGCTCTCGGCGGTCGAAGTCCAGCCGACATCATCGGACGCACGGACTTCGACTTCTTCGATCCCGCCCACGCCCAGGCTGCGTTCGACGACGAACAGGAGATCATCCGCACCGGCCGGGAAATACTCGGGAAATCGGAAAAGTGTCTCGCCCGCGACGGCACCGTCACCTGGCTGCAGACGAACAAGCTGCCGCTCCGCAACGCCGCGGGCGAAATCGTCGGGACGTTCGGCCTCAGCAAGGACGTCACGCCGACCCGGGAGATGGAACTCGCCCTCGACGACGCGCACAAGGAACTCGTCGACGCCTCGCGCATGTCCGGCATGGCCGAAGTTGCCACCGGCGTGCTGCACAACGTCGGCAACGTTCTCACCAGCCTCAACGTTTCCGCCGCTGTGATCGCGACCGGCCTGCGGCAGTCGAAGGCCGAGAGCCTCGGCAAGCTCGGGTCGCTGCTGCGCGAGCATCAGCCGAATCTCGCCTCCTTTCTCACCGACGACCCGAAGGGCCGGCGCGTGCCGGAGTTTCTGGCGTCGCTCGCGCGCCACGCCACAGACGAGCGTGCGCGCCTGCTCCAGGAAATCGGCGCGATCCAGAAGAACATCGATCACATCATGGAGATCGTGTCGATGCAGCAGACCTACGCGACCATGCTCGGCACGGTCGAGCCCCTCGATCCCACCGGTTTGATGGAGGACGCACTCCGCATGAACGCCGACTCGCTGCACCGCCACGAGGTGCAGATCGAGCGCGACTTTCAACCGGTCCCCGCGATCCTCGGCGAGAAGGCCAAAGTCCTGCAGATCCTCGTCAACCTGATCCGCAACGCCCGGACCGCCTGCGAGGAGAGCCAGCAGGTGGAGAAGCGGCTCGTGCTGCGGATTTGCCCCGGCACCCGGGCGGATCGCGTGCGCCTCATCGTCGCCGACAACGGCGTCGGCATTCCCGCCGACATTCTGACGCGCATCTTCGCCCACGGCTTCACCACGCGCGCCAACGGCCACGGCTTCGGGCTGCACTCGGCCGCGAACGCGGCGCGGGAGATGAAGGGCACGCTCACCGTGGAAAGCGCCGGCGCGGGTCGCGGCGCAACGTTCATCCTGGATCTGCCGGTCTCCGCCGCAGTATCCGCCGCTTCATGACATCCGCGTCCTCACCGCTGCTCGACATGACCGCCGGCACGGATCTCGATCTGGAGCAGGCGCTCGTCACCGCGTTTCTCGAACACGCGCCGGACATCGTCTATTTCAAGGACCGCGAGAGCCGGTTCGTGGCCGTGAGTCACTCGAAAGCGCGCCGCCACCACCTGGAGCCGCGCGATCTCATCGGACGGACCGACGCGGACTTCTTCGCCGAGCGTCATGCCCGCGAAGCCCGGCAGGACGAGGAGCGCATCATGGCCACCGGCACGCCCGTGCTCGGCAAGCTGGAGCGCACCCAGTGGCTCGACGGCCGCGAGGGCTGGACCGAGGTCAGCAAGCTGCCGCTCTACGACGAAGCCGGCCGCGTGATCGGCACCTTCGGCCTGAGCACGGACGTCACCGCGGCCGAGAAGGTCAAACACGAGCTGGAGCAGGCCAAGCGTCACATTCTCGACGCGTCCCGCATGGCGGGCATGGCCGAGGTCGCCACCGGCGTGCTGCACAACGTGGGCAACGTGCTCAACAGCCTGAACGTTTCCGCCAGCGTCATCGCCACGAGCCTGCACCAGTCGCGCGCCGACAGCATCGTTAAACTATCGGCCCTGCTGCAGGACCGGGGCACGGACGTCGGCAACTTCATTGCCCACGACCCCAAAGGTCGCCGCGTACCCGAGTTCATCGACTCCCTCGCCAAGAACTGGATCGAGGAGCGTGATCGCATCCAGCGGGAGGTCACCTGCCTCCAGGAGAACATCGATCACATCAAGGAGATCGTCACGATGCAGCAGACGTACGCGACGATGCTGGGCACCGTCGAGACGCTCGATCCGGCGAAACTGATGGACGACGCCCTGCGCATGAACGCCGGCGCGCTCGTGCGGCACCACGTTTCGTGCGTGAAGGATTACCAGCCGGTGCCGTCCATCGTGGTGGAGAAGGCGAAGGTGCTGCAGATCCTCATCAATCTCATCCGCAACGCCAAATACGCCGCCGACGAAGGTCGCGCCGCCGAGCGCATCGTTACGCTGCGCATCGAACCGGGCGAGGCCGGCCGCGTGCGCCTGGTCGTCCAGGACAACGGCATCGGCATTCCACAGGAGAACGTGGATCGGATCTTCACCCACGGCTTCACCACGCGTTCCGGCGGCCACGGGTTTGGCCTCCACTCGTCCCTGAACGTTGCCCGCGAGATGAAGGGCAATCTCACGGTGCACAGCGACGGCATCGGCCACGGGGCCACCTTCGTCCTCGAACTGCCGGCCGCGGCGAAGTGACTTTGCCGCCGCGGCGGGGCGGCGCTGTTACTCCGGCTTTTCCTGCGCCAGTTCGCGGCATCGTTTCAGGTCGGTCTTGCCGGTGCCCAGCATGGGAATCTGGTCGACCTGCTTGATCACCCGCGGCACCCACAGGTTTGGCACGCCGAGCTCGGCGAGTTTTCCGCGCAGGCCTTCCACAGTGACGTCCTGCGTGGTCAGCAGCACGAGCGCCTCGCCCTTGGTCGAATCCGGCACGCCGGTCACGAACACCGCCGGCGTTTCCATATCCTCCCAGCCGAACGCCTCGGTGATCTTCTGCTCCACCGTGCCATGCGGCACCATCTCGCCGCCAATCTTGGAGAAACGCGACAGCCGGCCCTCGATGAAGAGAAACCCCTCGTCGTCGAAGCGGCCGAGATCGCCGGTCACAAACCAGCCGTCCTGGAAGGCGGCGCGGGTCTTGTCGGCATCGTTGAGGTAGCCGGAAAACACATTCGCGCCGCGGAACAGAACCACCCCGGTCTCCGTGAACGGCAGCTCGCGGCCCGTCTCCGGGTCCATGATACGGGCCGTCATGCCGGGCATCATCCGGCCGACCGACCCGAAGCGCTTCCCCACCTGCGGTTCATTGGTCGAAAGCACCACGGGCGGGTGCGGCTGGTTGATGTTGGCGGCGGGCGTCGTCTCGGTGAGGCCGTAGCCCTGCAGGATCTCAATGTGGAACGTCTCGAGAAACGACTCGTACAGATCGGCCGGCAGCTTTTCCGCCCCAGTGACGAGGAGATCGAGCGTGCGCAGTTCCGACGGCTCCGCCTTCTTCAGGATCGGCCGCACGAAGGTGGGCGCCGCGATCAGCACCGTGACCGCCTCGTCGCGAATGGCGTCGATGATCTTTCGTGTTTCAAGCGGGCTCGGCACCGTGACGATCCGGCAGCCGCGCAACATCGGGTACCAGAGTGTCACGGTGAAACCAAAGCTATGAAACACCGGCAGGCAGCCGAGCAGCGAACACGTTTCCGGCAGAATCGAGAGCGACGAGATCTGCGCGCAGTTCGCGAGGATGTTGCGATGGGTCAGGGCGACGCCCTTCGGCTCGCCCGAACTGCCGCTGGTGAACAGCAATCCAGCCTCCTCGCCGTCGCCCCGCTGGGGCAGACCGACCAGCGTGGCGCACCATTGGTTCGGCAGGAGCCAGGCGGCGACGAGCCAGGGCAGCATCGCCTTCTTTCCGCCCGCGGCCTCGATCTCGGACTTGAGATCGAGTGTGCGCTCCGGCCAGGGAAACGCCGGCACCTTGGCGCGCAGGGCGTCGGCCGTGATCACCGTATTCACGCCGCCGATGCGCAGGCAGGTCTCGAGCGCGGCCCTGCCCGCGGTGAAATTGAGATTCACGGGAATCTTGCCCGCGCACATCACGCCGAGATTCGCGATGAACGCGCCCGCCCCCGGCGGCAGCACGATACCCACGCGCCGCTCCGGCACCGTGGCCCGAATCCGCCGGGAGAGCACCGCGGCCGCGGCGAAGAGCTGGCCGCAGGTGAGCACGCGGCGTGCAGCCGTGCGATCGACGATGAACTCACGCCACGGATGCTTGGTCAGCGTGCGCGCGCACTCGCGTCCGAGGTGGCGGCGCAGCACGGGACGTTCGTTGAAGGCGAGTTCACCGAGATCCAGCAGTTCGCGCCGGGCCCACGCCGCGGACACCTCATCGCAGGGCGTCGGCCGGCCGAACGCGATGAACACATGCGTCGGCATCAGACGCGGCGATTTCCAGAGGTATTTGTTGCCCGCGAAGGAAAAGATGGAGCCCCAGAGTCCGTCAATCGACGCCGCGACCACCGGCACCTGCGCCTGCCGGGCGATCACCTCGAAGCCCTTCTTGATTTCCATCAGCTGCCCGGTCCGCGAGATGTGACCCTCCGGACACAGGCAAACCACTTCACCGCGCTGCAGCGCCTTGACTGCCGCCCGCATGCCCTCGCGCGGCGCCTCCGAGGAGATGCCGATGCAACCGCACGCCTCGAAGCACCAGTTGAAAAAGGGATTCCGGCGCAGGCCGCGGTGACCGACAAAACGAATCGGCCGCGGACACACCAGCTGCAACACCACCACGTCGACGTACGTGATGTGATTCGAAATCAGCAGCACACCGCCACTCTCCGGAAACCGATCGAGGCCGCTGGTCCGCACCCGGTACAGGAGCCGGGCAATGAGGGCGGCGATGATCTCGAGGTAGAAAGGCAGATACGTCCGGCGGCGAAAAAGTGGGGTGGCCATCAGCGCAGGGTTTTATGCGGGTTTGCGGGGCGATCGTTCAACGGGATTTATTGGCGAAACGTCTCGAGCCGAGGAAGCGGAGTCGTCGCGCGGGCTACGGATACGACCTGCCGTCGACCAGGACGCGCTTGAGGTAAAGCCGGTGCGCGGGGCCGACGACCGCATCGACTTCGATGGAAGTGAAGCGCGGCGTCCCCTTCCCTTCGGGCACGTAGTAATCCTCGATGCCGTACGCGACGCCGCGTTTGCCCGGCCAGCCTTTCACGGCGAACTGCCCCGGCGTCAGGACCGGCTCATCCCAGCTGGACGCGCGCGCGAAATAGTATCCGTCCCGCGGTTCAAGCGTGACCCAGAACTCGGCGTTGCGCGTCGACGGATCGTCGCCCGGACGCGGTGCCGGCGGCGTCACCGCGGAAATCTCATAGCGCAGAATCATGTAGTCACCGCGCAGCAAATCCTGCGGATCGACCGGCACGGTCTTGAGTCGCACCACCGGCGCGGACCTTCGCACGTGCTCGTGCCACCCCGCCCAGCCGAGGAGAAAGACCGCCTGCGCGATCACGATCAGGCCAAACCAGCGAAGGGAGCGGCTCATGGCGTCACCTCCCGGCGGATACCGGCCAGCAGTGACCGGCGCTTTCTTTCCAGATAAATGCCAAGCGTCGTGACCAGCACGCCGGTCAGGATGAAGAACACGCCACCTTCGAGGAGTGTCCCGAAGAGATCGAAGTAGCGCGTGATGATGTTCGCGGCCACGAAAAGAATGCCGAGGTTCACCCAGCCTTCGCGGCCGGTCTCGAGCCCGACGCGCACCACCGCAATCGAGAGCGCAAACAGCGCGATCCAGGCCACCACGCTCCACAGCCAGCCGGCGTCGGTCGAAGCGGGGATCGCCGCGACGCCCAGCGGCGCGATCAACGCGAGCGCCAGCCACGGGCCCAGGGCCCGAAACGCCGGTCGCGCCGCCCGGCCCGCCGCGAGCGCCGCCACCGCCACGAGTCCGAGGCCGACGGCCAGCGCGAGCCACGTGCTGCGATCCATTCCCGCCACGTGCTCCCAGCGATGCTTCCAGTCGTGCCGGAGAAAACCCAGCCAGTACAGCGCCGCGCCCGTCACCACGATGCCCCATTTTTCCTGCAGGCCGGAAAATGTCTCCCAACGCGTGCCGCGCAGCGCCAGGCCCGAAAGCCAGAGCGCCACGCCGAGCACGACGAACGTCGCCGCGAAGAACGGCCAGTCGTGCGACGTGCCCCGCGCCCGCGCACCCACTTCGATCCAGGATCCCGGCGTGGCCATTTCCATGCCGAACCACACCAGCGCCGCAACCACACAGAGAAACTGCGCGCCCTTGGCCCGCGTGAGCCACGGCACCGCCGCGATGCCCAGCCACCACAGCAACACGCCGTTGGCCGGCCGGGAGTTCAGGTGATAGATCTGACTCACCAGCGCGATGCCGCAGAGAAAGAAGATGCCGCCCACCATCAAACAGACCTCACCGATCGGGGAGCGGTGTTCCCCGCAGGTCAGTTTCCAGCCGGCAGCGTAAGCCGACACCAGCAGCGCCACGAGTCCGAGGAGCTTGGTCCAGTCGCCAATCGCCGCCCAGTTGGCCTTGATCAAGAGACTCACGCCGACCGCAAAGAGAAGTCCGCCGATCGTCGCCACGATGGCGATGAAACGCGTCGACCCACCTGCCACCACCGGATGCCGGCGCAGGATCTCCGCCTGCTGGCCGGACGTGATCACGCCGGCGTCGACCCAACCGGCACTCGCCTGCTCCAGCTTTTCCTCGAAGGTCTTCATGGCGGTGGAGTTCAATCCTCAGGCAGGGTCCAACGCGTCGCGGCTTCGCCGAGCCCCTGCAGCAGCGCCAGCCCCTCGCCCATTTGTTTCACGGTGAAGCGGCGGGTCACCTGGTCCACGACCTCGCGATAACGCGGCTCGATCCGCGCCCACAGCGCGCGGCCCGAGGCCGTCACCGTGACGCGGTACACGCGGCGGTCAGCGGGATCGTCGGCCCGCCGCACCCAGCCCGCCTTTTCCATGCGATCGAGCAGGCCCGTGACATTCGACCGGTCCACGACCAGCAGATCGCCGAGTTCGCGCTGGCTCATGCCGTCGGGGCGGCCGACGAGCACGTTCAAGACATTGTACTGGGCGGCGGTCAGCCCGTGCGGGCGGAAAAGCCGCTGGCTCTCCCGCAGAAAGGTGGCGGCCGTGGCCATCACCGCCGTGGTCAGTTCGAAGGCAAGCTTCCGGCGCATGCCAACGGTTGTGACTACCATGGTTGATATGTCAACTATCTTGGCAGCTGGGCCGCGCGCAGGTCGGCGGCGAGGGCGGCGAAGCCCGGGAAGTCATGCTCCAGCCGGCGCGTGTCGTGCCGCTGGCGTCCGGCCTCACGGACCGCGACGGCGGTCTCGTGCGGGAGGCTCGGCCGGTCGGTGCCGTAGACGCGGTGTTTGAGCTCCGCCCGCGAATACGGCTGGCGGCCACTCTCCTGCCCCGCGAGCCAGACCGCCTCGCTCACGGAGTCGTCGCGACCGCAGAGATACCACGCCTCCACCGCGGGCACCGCCACGCCGACCGCCCGAATCACGCGATCACGTCCGTGCGCGCGCGGCAGCTTCTTCGTCGTCTGCCGGTAGATGGCCCGGAGCTGGCACATCCGGCAGTGCGGATGAAAGTAGTCGGGCGCGTCGTGCCGCGCGGTGTGCACCACGGAGTCGTCGGAATCCACGACGACCACGAGCAGGTCGGTGTCGGTATTGAAATGCAGGTGACGCAGCACCGCCGGCATCAGCTGTCCAACGTTCGGCCAGCCGCGCGCGCGAAAACCGGGAGCCACGTATGCGGGCTGGGTTTTCAGCACCGCCGACACCAGCACGCGCAAGGCCGCTTCATCCGCCGGGGACTCGCTGAGGAGGGCGACCTTCATGCGGCGGTGCCCGCGGAACACATGGAATACACGCAAGACGGAATTTCTCGGGCGTGTTCATTGGAACCTGCGGGCGAAAAATCGCCTTCGCCACTCCGTCCGCTCTGTTGCGCCGACTGCTCCATGGGGCGTGCGATCATTCCTCCTCCGGCACACCGCCGAGAATGCCGCTGAACCACATGTCGCCGAGCGATCCCTCACGCAAAAGCTCGGGCAGATCGAGCCGGTCCGTCAGCCGCGTGAACTCCGCTGCGCGGCCGTGCTTGTGGGCGATGACGATCTCTTCGGGATGATCGCGGAAGAGATCGATGAAATACGGGGAATGCGAGGTGGCCACGACCTGGACGGGCTGGCGCGCGGAGCCGAACGACGCCGGAAAACTCAGCCGGTACAACGCGTCCCGGACCTCACGCAGCATCCGTGGGTGAATGCCGCGATCCACTTCCTCGATACACAGGATCCGCGGCGGCTTCGGATCAAACGCGAGGACCAGCATGCCGATCAGGTACAGCATTCCCTGGGAGAGCTCGGCGGCGGGGACGAGGCCGTTCTCCACCAGTCGCAGGCCGAACTCAACTTGATCGTCGGCGTGCTCGACGAGTTCGAGTGAGCGAAACTCCGGCATGATGCGCAGCAGCTCGGCGGTCAGGGCGGAAAAAGCGTCGGGTGCATGCGTGCGCAGGTGAGCGAGTGCAGCGGCCAGATTGGCGCCGTTGGGTCGGAGCACCGCGCCATCCGTCTTCGCGGAAGGCCGGGACATCGCCTCGTGTTCCAGCACGTAGCTGCGAATCGAACCCAGTTCAGAACGAAGCCCGGACCAGCCTGGCGCCCCGGCCGGATCGATCCGCAGCGTGTCGCACACCATTTCCGAAACGCACCCGAGCCGGACCACGATCCCGGCATGCGGCGGGTTGAGCGCAAATTCGATCTCGGGTCCGCCTTCTTTCTGCGGCCCGGTGCTGTCGTCGCTCAGCGGCAACTTGGACAATGTCCGCAACCGCATGAGCGCCTCGATCAAGCTCGTCTTGCCGCTGCCATTCGGCCCGATGATCAGGTTGAACGGGGTCAGGACCACCCGCGTGCTGCGCAGGGCCTTGAAATTTCGAAACGCGATGGACGCGATCACGGCCTGAGAATGATCCGGACGCTCGCCGGTGGCAATGTCCCAATGCGCGCCGACCAACGGCGGCTATTTTCCGCCACGAATGCGGTTCAGCAGTTCGGTCGCAAATTCGCTGAGGCCTGATTTCTCGATCGCGAGCGCGGTGAGCTTGAGATTGAGCTCCGACGTCTCCGGCCGCGCCACGGTGCCTCCAACCTTGAGCGGCACGGTGCACGTCGCGTAACCGAGATCGTCGGTCTGCGCTTCAATCGCGCCCAGATATTTCAACAGATCCCCCTGGCGTCCCCGTGCCCGCAGCGTGAATTCCATGGTGAGCGCGTCATCGAGCAACGCGGTGCCCTGCCGGTGCACGGCCACCCCCGCGCCCGACAGCCGGACCTCCGGGGAGATGAGCGTGAAGTCACGCAGCGTGGTGTTGCAGGCCTCGTCCCGGGCGAGGACGACGCTGAGCTGGTCGAAGCGGATCGGATTCAGGCCGCGAACCAGTTCGGCCACCGCCTCGGCGCGGTTGGCGACGTCGGCGTAGTCCCTCTTGCCCGTCATCGCACTGATCGCCGTTCCGGCCGAGGCAATCAACGCGGCGAACTTGCTCGTCGTGTCCGCAATCGTGCTGACGTTCACCGGCAGGCCGCGAAACACGCCGCCTTTGCTCGTAAGTTGAAAACTGCCGCCCGCGCCGTCGGCGAGCCCGCCGAGCGTTGGCGACACCGCCGAGACGCGACTGGTGACATCGAACTTGCCCTCCACGGTGGCGGCAGCATCCGTTCCGCTGGCGCGAAACAAAGGCGCGGGATCGAACTCCTTCACGGCGACGTCAGCCGCCAGCGTGTAGGTGGGCGAGGTCGACGCCTCGAACGCCACCGAGCCGCTGACGTGAGCGCGGCCCGACTCTCCCAGCCCCGCCTGCAGGCCCTCGAGTTTAATCATGCCGGCGTCGAGCCGCAGCCGGCCGGTGACATTGCTGGCGCTCAACGTATCCGAATAGATGACCTGCTTCAGCCGGAGCGCGATTGTGCCGTGCAGGCCGGACCACGGAGCCGCGATGACCGGTGCGGGAGTGGGCGCGGCCGCCGGCGCCACCGGAGGCACCGGGGTCGCGGCGGAGGGCAGCAGGGCGCCCAAAAGGCGAGCGTCTCCCATGACCAGATACGCGCTCGTCACTTCGGCCTCGATGGCGCGCGACTTGTTCTTCTCCGGATCGATCGTGCCGATCAGGTTCAAGTCGGATTTCCGATCCTCGTGATCGAGGACGATCGGGGCGTTGATCGCGATGCGGCCGTCGGCCGCAAGATCGGCCCGGATGTTCGACGAGAGGGCCGGCAGCCGCACGGCCCCGGCCGGAGCCGGCGTCGTGAGCTGGGTCAGGGCGACGGTTGCCTGCAGTTCCTTCTTTTCGCCGAGGCTGACGACGAAATCGATCGCGGCGTCGCCGGACGCCAGCGTGGCCTTGCCAGCCAGCGCCGGTTGCGCGAGGGCGGCGGGCAAATTCACGCGGGCGCGGCCGGCCGCCTTCACGGAACGATCCTTGCCGGCGAGTTGGCCGGTCTTCGCACTGAGCGAGAGCAGGCTCGCGCCGCCGGAGGTCACGGTGACGTTGCTGAGTTCCGCCTGCCAGCCCTGCGGGGTGTAGTCCGCCGTCATGGCGAGGCTGAGGTCGATGGCGCGGAGGAGAGGCTTTCCTGCCTGGGCGAGTGCGACGCCGTCGACGGTCAACGGCACGGTCGAGTGCAGGGTGACGCCACCGCCGCGGGCCGTCGCAGCGAGTTCGCCGCGCAGGTGGCCGCCGGAGAGCTCGAATTCCGGGAGCAACGGCTTCACCCACGCGAGCGGCACGCCGTGCAGCACGACGCCGACGAGATCAATGGTGCGATTGGCGGCGTTGAGTTCGCCCGTCCCGGGCGTGAAGTCGAAGGGCTGCAGCGTGCGCACCGTGGCCACCAGCCGGCCGCTGCCAGGCACGCGCGCGTTCGCGAGGCGTTCGGCCGCGGCGTTCTTTTCCAAGGCACTCACCGCCAGTTCGAGTTTCCGCACCGCGAACGTCCCCCCGTGGGCGGCCACATCGAATTCCGCCGCCAGTCCGAGTTCGCCCAGCGCCGCCAGCTCGGGACGAAACACCTGGAGCCGATCCGCAGTGCAGCGCAACTGGCCGAGCGCGTGCAGCGACTCGAAGCGCGGATCGGTATCGAAGGCCCCCTCGCCCACTGCGAAGAACTCCGGCAGCGGCTGGCCCAGGGTGAACGGACTCACGTCCGCCGTGCGCGCGTCGAGTTTCCAACGGCCCGTGAGCTTTGCCCCCTGCCGCGGGAAGTCGGCGGTGACGTTGACGAGTTCGCGATCGTCGCTGACGAACGCCACGGAATACGTTTCGCCCGTGTCCGTGCGCGCCGCCGCGCTCGTGCCGCGCAGGCTGACGCCGGCGGGAAACTGGGGCCCGCGGGCCGAGGCGTTCAATTGTGCCGAAACGCGGTTGAATGTTCGCGGCGTCGCCATCGCAGCCGCCAACCGGCCTTGGACGGTGAGCGTCTCGACGGCCGGATCCCGCAACGCAGCGTCGGCCGTAAGATCGAAACGCCCTTCGCGTCCGACACCCAAACCTCCGCCCTGGACGGTGACTCGCACCGTTCCGCGACCCTCCGGCAGTTTCACCTCACCTTCGAGCAACACACTTTCGACGGAAAGATCCACCGGCAGATCAAGCCGAGTAAAGATCCCCGCAAACGCTTGGGCGGCCACGCTGGCCGGCGAGGCCGTTGACGAGGCCGGCGGCGCGACGGGAACGGCGGAGGGCGTACCGTCGGTCGGTGCTGGCGGTTGAGGGCCAACCGCTGGGGTCAGAGCGGGCGCGGCCGGCGGGCGCGGAGCCGAAAGATCGAGCGTCCAGCCCTTGGCCACGAGACGGGAGATCTGCACCTTCTTATTCCAACCCGCGGCAAACACCGGGAGCTCCACCGCGAGCCGCGGAATCGTCAGGACGCCCTCGGTGAGCTCGTAACGAGCCTCGGTCACCTCCACCCGGCTCAACCCGGCGGACACCTGGCCGACAGTCGCCCGCAGTCCGGGCTGGCCGGCGATGAATCGCCGCGCCGCCCACGTCTGAAACGAGGAGGTGAACGCCACCGCCACGATCACGACCAGCGCCACCACGAGGGCACCGAAAGCGATGAGAGGAAGCCGGAAACGTTGCATGGACGGCAAAAACGACACCAACAGGCAGGGCGGGTTTCTGAGATGGTTGCGGAAAAAATTTGAACGCCACACTCAACCCCGCCGCCGTTTTTTAAACCGGCCCGCCCTGCCGGCGACACTTACTTGGTAACAAATTCGTCGGCCTGCCCCATGGCTTTGCGCAACGAGGCCACAGCGACGTTGTAGCTGAAGAACGCCTGGATCTCGTTGTTGCGGGCCGTGGTCAGCTCAACCTGGGCGGCCAGGACGTCAAGCTGCGTGCCCGTGCCCGCATTGTAGCGGGCGTTCGCGAGACGCACCGCCTCGGTGGCCTGCTCGACCACGCGGGTGGACGCCTCGGCCAGCTCGGTGGCCTGCTGCCACTGCGAATGGGCCCGGCGCACCTCGACATCGACGGCGAGACGCGCCTCCTCGAGCGTCAGCCGCGTCTGCTCCAGCAGCGACTTCGCCTGTGCAACGCGACCGGCCGTCGCCCGGCCATCGAAGATGTCCCACTGCGACTGCACGCCGACCAGCCACCCGTGATTGGAGTCACCGAAGTTATTCGTGCTGCCGCGACGCAACGTGTAGCCGCCGAAAGCCGCGACGTTCGGATAACGCGTCGAACCCGCGGTGGTGACCGACTCCGCGCGCGAGTCTGCGAGCTTGGCGATGCGCTCGAGGTCGGGCCGGTTGACCCGGGCCGAGTCGAACGCCGCCTGCAGGTCGAACTTCTGCGGCGTGAACTCGAGGGAGCCGATAAACTCCGGCACTTTGCGCGCAAACTCCGCCGTGTTGGTCGTGAAGCCCAGCGCCTGGCGAAGGCTTTCGATCGAGAGGCGGAAATCGTTTGCCGCGGTGATCAGCGGGACCTTGGCATTGGCCACGGCGACTTCGGCCCGGAGTTTCTCGAAGCTCGAAACCGTGCCGGCCTCATAACGGTCGGTCGAGGTCTTGAGCTGCTGCTTGAGCAGTTCGAGATTGGACTCCTGCACCTTGATTTGTTCGCGGGCCAGCAGCACGCGGTAGAACGAGACGCGCACCTGAAGCAGCGCCTCGTTGATGACCGCCTTGAGATCCAGCATCGCGGCATCCCGCGCCAGCTGGGTGCTCTTGACCGCAGAGCGAATGCCGCCGCCGGCGTAGAGTGCTTGGGACGCCGTCAGATTGATCTGCCAGCCCTGGTCGCTCGCCGGGAAGCTGTTCGAGATGTCGCGATCGTTGCGCTGGTACGCCGCATCGGCGGACACGTTGGGAATCGTGCGGGCGGAGACCTCGACGACGATGCCTTCCTGCTGCTTGATGCGTTCGCGCGCCTGGCGGATCGCGAAGTTGTGCTCGAGCGCGTACGAGATCGCGGTCTTGAGATCGAGCGAGTCCGGCACCGGCTGCACGGCGGCCGGCTGGGCCTGGGCCACGGCGCACGTCAGCGTGAGCGCTGCGAACGAGGCCACCGGCGAGAAATGATAACGGGCAAGTTTCATGAGCGTGTGAGTTACTTGACGAGAACCGGCTCACCTTCCACCGCGGTGGCGGCGTCGGTCTCTTTGACCGTTTTGAGCGAGTGGTCGCGGGCGATGAGCACGTAGATGGAAGGCAGGATGAGCAGCGTGAAGATCGTACCGATCGCCATGCCGCCGACCAGCACCAAGCCGATCGAGTTACGAGCGGCGGCGCCAGCTCCCGACACCAGCGTCAGCGGAAAGTGTCCCGCGACCGTCGCCACCGACGTCATCAAAATCGGGCGCAGGCGCGTGAGCGTGGCTTCGCGCACGGCTTCGATCTTCGACTTGCCCTGCTCCTGGAGGTGATTGGCGAACTCGACGATCAGAATGCCGTTCTTCGCGATCAGGCCGACGAGCGTGACCAGGCCGACCTGCGCATAGATGTTCATCGTGGTCGTCCAGCCGTTCGTCCAGAACGGCATGTTCGGATTCGGCATCTTCAAGACGGTAAACACGAGCGCACCGAACATCGCGAGCGGCACGGAGCCGGCGAGGATGACGAGCGGATCGCGGAACGAATTGAACTGCACGGCGAGCACCAGGAAGATCAGCACGACGGCGAGGATGAACGCCGGGAGGAACTTGTTGCCCTCCGTGCGCAGCTGGCGCGATTCGCCGGTGTAGTCGATGACGCAGCCGGGCGGCAGCACTTCGCGCGCGGCGGCCTCGAGCACCTTGAGCGCCTCGTCGAGCGTGCGGGTCGTCACGCCGGAGATTTTCACGGCGTTGAGCTGCTGCAGACGATTGAGCGAGCGCGGCACCGTCTTGTTCTTGATCGTCGCAATCGTGCTCAGCGGAACGAGCTGGTTGTTCGGGCCCGTGACGTAGAGGTCGCGAAGCTGCTCCGGATTCAAACGCTCGGCGCGGGCGATCTGCGGGATCACCTTGTAGCTGCGGCCGGCGATGTTGAACCGGTTGACGAAATTACCGCCAAGCGCCGCGCTGAGATCGGCGCCGACCTGCGACAGATTGAGGCCGAGCGTCGCGACCTTTTCCTTGTCGATGACGACTTCCGCCTGCGGTTGATCGACCTTGAGATCGATCAGCGGGGGAAACGCGAACACGCCGCTCATCGCCGCCTTCTGCTGGATCTTCTCCGCGAACTCGAGCAGGCGCTCGGCGTCCTGTGTCGAGGCGATGACGAATTCCACTGGGAAATTACTGCCGCCGGGCAGTGCGGATGGGGTGGTGGCGAACACCTGCATGCCGGTGACCGTGCTGAGTTTCCCCTGCAACTCCGGCATGATTTGGAAGACGCTCCGATCGCGTTGTGTCCAGGGTTTGACGACCATGCCGCCGAAGCCGTCGGCGCCGCTGACCGCGCCCGCCGCACCGCCAAACATGAGCAGGAAGCTCAGGTCGACTTCCTTGGTGGACAGGAAGGCCTGCTCGACGGCCTTGCCGTAGATCGCCTTCTGATCGGTCGTGGCATTCGCCGAGCCGGTGAGAATGCCGAAGATGACGCCCTGATCCTCGGCCGGCGCGAGTTCGGCCGGCGAGAACTTGAACATCACCGGCGTGAGCGCCGTGATGACAATCCAAACGATGTAAACGGCAGGCCGGTGCGCGAGGGTGCCGTCGAGCACGCGACCGTAGGAACGGCGGAGCGCATCGAAACGGTGATTCACCCAGCCGGCGAAGCCACGTTCCTCGTCGGCCGCACTGCGCAGCAGCTTGGCCGCCATCATCGGTGAGAGCGTGAGCGCCACGATGCCGGAAATGGTCACCGCCCCGGCGAGGGTGAGTGCAAACTCTCGGAACAGCGCGCCGGTCAGGCCGCCCTGCAATCCGATGGGCGCGTATACGGCTGCCAGCGTCAGGGTCATCGCGATGACCGGCCCCATGAGTTCGCGCGCGCCCAGAATGGCGGCGGCGGTGGGGGTCATGCCGTCGCGCAGATGGCGTTCGACGTTTTCAACCACGACGATCGCGTCGTCGACCACGAGACCGACTGAAAGCACGATGGCAAGGAGCGTCAGCAGATTGATCGTGAAACCGAAGATCTGCATCAGAAAGATGCCGCCGATCAGCGACACCGGAATCGCCATGATCGGCACGATCACCGAGCGGAAGGAGCCGAGGAAAAGAAAGATCACCACCACGACGATCACGAGCGTGTCAATCAGCGTGGCCGTGACCTCGTGGATGGCGTTGCTGATGTACTCGGAGGCGTCGTAACCGATGCGGGCCGCAAGGCCCGTCGGCAGGTCCTTCTTGATGGCCTCGAGTTCGAGGCGGGCGCGTTTCACGACGTCGACCGTGTTGGCCTGCGGGAGCGGGAAGATGCCCATGAAGACCGCGGTCTGGCCTGAATAGCGGACCTGCGTGTCGTAGTCCTCGGAACCGAGCACGACGTCGGCAACGTCCTCGAGGCGGACGGTGGTGTCGTTCTGCTGCCGGATGACGAGGCGCTTGAACTCCTCGGCCGAGTGCAGATCCGTGTTGGCGGTGAGATTCACCTGCACGTACGAGCCCTTGGTGGTGCCGACGGCGGCGAGATAGTTGTTCGCCGCGAGCGCGGCGCGCACCTGCGACGGACTGATGTTCAGCGCCGCCATCCGATCGGGCTTCAGCCAGATGCGCATCGCGAATGTGCGCGCGCCGAGAATTTCCGCGCGCTGCACGCCCGGGACCGCGGACAAACGCGGCTGCACCACGCGCACGAGATAGTCGGTGATTTCACTCTGCGTGAGAATATCCGAGGCGAAGCTCAGGTAGGCCGACGCAAACTGGGAGTCCGCGGAGACGACGCTGATCGAGGGAATTTCGGCTTCGGGCGGCAAATCCTGGCGCACCTGGTTCACCTTGGCGCTGATTTCCGCCAGCGCCTTCGTGGGCTCGTAGTTCAGCTTCAGGCGGGCGCTGATGAACGAGAATCCCTGGAGGCTCTTGGATTCGACGTAGTCGATGCCGTCGGCGGCGGCGATGACGCGCTCCAGCGGCGTCGTGACGAAGCCGCGGACCAGCTCGGCGCTCGCGCCGACGTAGACCGTCGAGACGTTGACGGTGGCGTTGTCACTGCGTGGATACTGCCGGACGTTGAGCGAGCGCCAGGCCTGGAGTCCGGCGATGACGATCACGAGGTTGACCACGATCGCCAGCACCGGGCGTTTGATGAAGAGGTCGGTAAAGGAAGATTTCATGGGCGGCTTTCAGTCGCGCGGACGTTGCACGGGGCGCTGGAGCGCTTCACGAATTGTCGGGCTTCGGCGCGAGCTTCGCATCCGGAGCGAGTTTGTTGTCGATCACGACGGCCATGCCGGGTCGCAGCTTGAAGGCGCCCGTGGTCACGACCGTTTCCCCGACTTTGAGACCGGTTTCCACGGTCACGAAATCCCCGCGTGCGGGCCCGAGCCGGATGAACTGCTGGCGCAGGACTTTCTCCATCGCGCCGCTCTTCTCGTTCTTCTTCTCGTCGACCACGAACACCGAGTCGCCGTACGGCGCGTAAAGGATCGCCGTGGCCGGAATAATCAGGTTCGTGGATTTTTCCGGCAGCACGATCGTGACGGTCGCGAACATGCCGGGCCGGAGGCGCTCGGCTGAATTCCCGAGCGTGGCCTGCACGCGCACGTTGCGGGTGGCGGGATCCACTTCGGGCGCGATCGCGGTGATCTTTCCGGCGATGAGTTCATCGGCGAGGGCGTTGCTCGCGACGCGCACCGTGTCGCCCACCGAAATGGCCGAAAGGCGCTGCTGCGGCAGCGAGAAGTTCACATAGATCGGATCCATTGTCTGCAGCGTGGTGATGGCCTCGCCGTCCTTGAGGATCTGGCCGAGGTTCACGAGCCGCAGCCCGAGCCGGCCGGCGAACGGCGCACGGATCGTCTTCTTGGCGATGATGGCGCGCAGACTGTCCGCCGCAGCCGCGGCCTGCTTCGCCTGCGCGTTCGCGATGTCGAGATCGGCGGCGGAGTTGGAATCCTTTTCCCGGAGCGACTTGGCGCGATCAAGATTCAGTTTCGCCAAATCCGACGCGGCCTCGGCCGAGCGCAGTTGGGCGAGTTCGTTGGAAACATCCAGCTGCACGAGCAGATCGCCCGCGGCCACGGTGGCGCCCGCGACAAACGCGATCTTTTCGACCTTGCCGGCCATTTCGGCGCCGACCGTTACGCCCTGCACCGCGGCGACCGAGCCCGTGGCCGTGAGGATCTTTTCCCACGCCTGCTCTACGACCGGCGATGCCGTCACGATCTCGGGCGGCGGCGAATACGCGGCACCAGCGGCGCCCATGGACTTGAACTGGAGAATTTTGGTGCCGCCGAGGGCGAGCACGATGAGGACCAGACCAATCACGGTCAGGGTGTAGATGATGACTTTCTTGAGCATGGGAACGAGGGAGTGGGTGTGGGACGAACTACGACGATCAACGAGCACTGGAAAGGACGGGAGCGGACGATGCCGCGGTCGGCGGCACCTCGGCCGCGCGCTGGAGAACCTTGGTCAGGAGCCGGACGAGCGTCTTCCGCTCGCTCTCGGACAACGGCTGCATCAGCCAGGCCATCTGCCGGAAATGCGAAGGGAGAATCTTGCGCAGCAGTTTTTCGCCGCGAGCGGTGAGCCCCACGGAGAGCATGCGCCGGTCTTCCGGATCCGGCGACCGCGAGACCAGCCCGTCACGCTCCAAGGTGTCAACGAGACCAGTGATCGTCGCCCGCGTGACCCCGGTGCGTTCCGCCAGCACCGCGGGACTGAGCGTCGCGCCGCATTCCGCGGCGCCATCGCACGCCCACAGCGCCATCAGCACGCCGAAACGGCCCTGCGTGATATCATGCTGCGCGAGATGCGCCTCGACGGCGCGAAAGGCCTCGTCACCCGTGCGCAGCAGATTCAGGAACACCTCGGTCGCGGAAGGATCGAGGTCGGGAAATTCCCGCGCCGCCTCGAGGAGGCATTCGTAGCGAGGGAGATCCTTGAGCATGAGCAGTGGCATGAAATAAAGTAAGGCGGCAGATAGTTAGGCTCCTAACGACAACTGCAAGCCCGACCTTTGCCTATTAGCGGTACAGTGGCCGCCCTTCACGGGGAACGAGTGTAACTTATCCGCGGGCAAGTCGGAGGCCAGGGACGCGCAAGCCAGGTGAGCAGTGACTACGGACCAAACCCCTGCTCCGCCCGAATGGTCGCACCTTGTGCTGCCGCCGGGGCAGAAGCGATTGCGCGAAGCATTTCGCGCGCCGGCAGCGGGCAGCGCCCGCCGCCGGATGGCAGCAACGCCGACCTTACAGCGACTGCGCAGCGGCGACCACGGCGTCGGCCGTGATGCCAAGTTCCTTGTAGACGGTTGGGGCCGGAGCGCTGAGACCGAAGCGGTCGATACCGACGACCTTGCCGTCAAGACCGACGTACTTGTGCCAGAGCACGGTCACGCCCGCCTCGACCGCGACGCGCTTGCGGCAGGACGCCGGCAGGACGCTCTCGCGGTAGTCGGCGGACTGACGATCGAAACGCTGCGTGCTCGGCATCGAAACCACGCGCGTGCCGGCGCCGAGCGTCTTCGCCGCGGCAATCGCCAGCTGCACTTCGCTGCCGGTCGCGATCAGGATGTGCGTGAGCGTAGCCGTCTCCTTCACCGCGACGTACGCGCCCTTGAGTGCACCTTCGCGACGCGTTTGCAGCGGAATGTCATTCAGGGTGGGCAACGCCTGCCGCGTGAGCGCGAGCAGCGTGGGACCGTCCGTGCGTTCGAGCGCGGCGGCGAACGCGCCGGCCGTCTCCTCAGGATCCGCAGGGCGGATCACATCGAGATTCGGGATCACGCGCAGGCCGGAAATCGTCTCGACCGGCTGGTGGGTCGGACCGTCCTCACCGACGCCGACGGAGTCGTGCGTGTAGACATAGATCACCGGGAGTTTCGACAGGGCCGCGATGCGCATCGAGGGACGCGAGTAGTCGGCGAACACCAGGAACGTCGCGACGCTCGGTCGAAACAGACCGTCGTAGGCGACGCCGTTGGCGATGGCGGCCATGCCGTGTTCGCGAATGCCGAAACGCACGTTGCGACCGGAGCGATTCGACGCGTCGAAATCCTTGTCCGCCGCGATGTAGTTCAGCGTCGAACCATAGAGATCAGCGCTGCCGCCGATCAGCAGCGGGAGCGCGGCCGCGAGCGGCTGCAGGACGTCGCGACCCGCCGCACGCGTGGCCAGCTTCGCATCCGCCGGGAACGCCGGGATCTTTTCGAGCAGCGCGGACGCCACCGGCGCCACGGCGGCGGAGTCGAGCAGCGCCGCCTTGTCCGGATTCGCTTCGCGCCACGCCTTGTAGGTGCGCGACCACTTGTTGCAGGCGCGAATAAGCCGATCCTTGTGCGCCGCGAAATAGCCGCGCACGTCGTCACTCACAAAGAAGTGCTGATCGGCGGGCAACCCCAGACCGGCGCGGGCCGAGTCGGAGAATTTCGCCCCACCCTCGCCGTGGCCCTTGGCCGTGCCGGCAACTTCGGCGATGCCCTTGCCGATGATCGTCTTCGCGATGATCAGCTGCGGCTTTCCGCTCTTGGTCTTCTTAGCCCTGTTGAAGGCCTTCAAGACCGCCGCGAGATCGTGGCCATCGACGGTCTGGACGTCCCAGCCAATCGCCTTGAAACGCAGCGCAGCCATTTCGCTCTGCGTCTTGTCCGCCATCGCGTCGAGGGTGACGTCGTTCGAGTCGTAAATCAGAATCAGGTTGTCGAGTTTCTGGTGGCCGGCGAACGCGACGGCCTCCATGGCGACGCCTTCCTGCATGCAACCGTCGCCGGCGAGGCAGACGACGTGATAATCGAAGATGGGGTGCTCGGCGGTGTTGAAACGCGCCGCGGCCATCTGGCCGGCGAGCGCCATGCCGACCGCGTTGCCGATGCCTTGGCCGAGCGGGCCCGTGGTGCACTCCACGCCGGGCGTTTCGTGAAACTCCGGATGCCCGGGCGTCTTGCTGTGCAGCTGGCGGAAATGCTTCACCTCATCGAGGGAGAGATCGTAGCCGCTCAGGTGGAGCCAGCTGTAGAGGAACATCGAGCCGTGGCCCGCGGAGAGGATGAAGCGGTCGCGATTGATCCAGCGGGGACGCTCCGGATTGTGCACGAGCGCGTGACCGTACAGCACTGCGCCGATTTCAGCGGCACCCAAGGGCAGGCCGAGATGGCCGGAGGAACAGGCGTGGACGGCGTCGATGGCGAGACCGCGAGCCTGACTGGCAGCCTTGGCGAGGAGATGAGTTTGCAGCGTCATGGGAAAATTCCGCCTAGCCGTAGACCGCACCGAGCCGGCGGGAAAGCCCGAATTTGGGTAGGTGAACGATTCCTCTGTCATGCGTCCAGCGGTTGACGACCCGGGCCCAGCGCGTCAAACTTCGCCGAGTGAATCCCAAACACCTGAAGGAGCTTCTTCACGCTACCCCCTTTGCGCCCTTCTCGCTCGTGCTGGCAAACGGCAAAGTACATCACGTCGGAAATCCAGATGTCCTAAATGTTACCGTACAGGGCCACATCATCCACGAGGACGAATCAGGACCAACCACGTTCATCAATCCCCTACTGATTCTGGAAGTTGTGAGGCAGCCTGAAGCCACCGGGACATGAAAAAAGCGAGCCCCGGAAGGGGACTCGCTTTTGAAATGTAACGATTGAGCTGAACTCAGCTGGCGCTCGCAGCCGCCGGCTTGGCGGCGGGGGCCGACTTCGCCGCAGCGGCGACCTTGGCGGCGTGAATCTCGGCGGCGCGATCCTTTTCCTTGATCGCGACAGCGGCCTTGCCGGTGCGGCGACGCAGGTAGTAAAGGCGGGCGCGCATCGGCTCGGACTCGCGCTCGACCTCGATCTTCTCGATGTTCGGCGAATTCACCGGGAAAACGCGCTCGACGCCCTCGCCGTAGCTGAGGCGGCGGACGGTGAACGTCTCCTGGATGCCAGCGCCTTTACGCGCAATCACGATCCCGGCGTACACCTGCACGCGCTCTTTGTCGCCTTCGCGAACCTTCGTGTGCACGCGCACACCGTCGCCGACTTTGAACGACGTGATGTCTTTTCTCACCTGGGATGCGGTGACTTCTTTGATGATCGGGTTCATGGCAGTGAGTTAGTTGAGTAAATCGGGTCTGACCTGACGGGTCTTTTCCAGCTGGCGCGCGGCTCGCCATTTTTCGATTTCGGCATGGTTGCCCGAGAGTAAAACCTCGGGAACTGACATGCCCCGAAATTCGGCGGGACGCGTGTATTGAGGAAAGTCGAGCAACTTGCTGGTGAAGGATTCGTGCGTCAATGACTTTTCCTCCCCGAGCACGCCGGGAATGAAACGCGCGAGCGCATCGATGACAACGGCGGCCGCCAAGGTGCCGTTCGTCAGCACGTAATCGCCAATCGAAAGCTCCTGATCGATGATGGTGTCGCGGATCCGTTGATCGATCCCTTCGTAGTGTCCGCTCAGGAAAATCAGGTGCTTTTCGCGCGACAGCGTTTGCGCGATCGCCGGCGAAAGCGGCGTGCCGTCGGGCGTCAGATAAATTCTCCGGCAGCCCGGAGTCTGCAGTTGCTCGATCGCCGCGAACACCGGTTCCGGCTTCATGACCATCCCGGCGCCGCCGCCAAACGGGCGATCGTCCGCCGTGCGATGTTTGTCCGTCGACCACGCGCGCAAGTCGTGAACTCGCACGCTGAGATGCCCGGCCTCGATGCCCTTGCCCAGAATGCTCTCGGCCAGAATGCCGTCGAGCATGCGCGGAAAAAGCGTCAGGACGTCGATCGCGAGCGGCATGGGATTAAGTTGATCACGAACACGGGGAGCACAGAAAACAAAAACCCCGGAATTTGAATTCCGAGGTTTACGTCGTTGGAGGCCTGTATGCCTCCGTGTTTGTGTGGGAGCTGATCAGGCGCTGACCGCCGGAGCTTCCGACTTCGCACCTGCGGCGCGACGCGCCTTCTTGATCATGGAGTGCATCGTGTTCGTCGGCAAAGCACCCTTGCTCAGCCAGTAATCGACGCGATCGAGCTTGATGTTGATCGGACTGCCCTTGTCGCCGGGGCGATAGGTGCCGAGGTTCTCGACCGCCGCGCCATCGCGACGGGAACGCGCTTCAGCGACCACAACGCGATAAAGCGGCTGGTGCACGGAACCAACCTTGGTAAGACGGATTTTGAGAGCCATGTCAGATGTTTTGCGGAGCGATTCTTGCTTGGAAAAGCTGACGACAACACCGGTCCACAATCAGCTTGTCAAGCACCGGATCGCGCCGCTCTCTTCGATCCTCTTATGCTCAAAGCTGGCATCGTCGGCCTGCCCAACGTGGGCAAATCCACTCTCTTCAACGCCCTCACGCGCTCGCGCAAGGCCGAGGCTGCAAACTATCCGTTTTGCACCATCGATCCCAATGTAGGAGTGGTAATCGTCCCCGACGAACGCGCCTACGTCCTGCAGAAGATCGCCAAGACCAACGTCGTCGTGCCCGCCGCGATCGAGTTCGTCGACATCGCCGGCCTCGTGGCGGGCGCGAGCAAGGGTGAAGGCCTTGGCAACCAGTTTCTCGCCAACATCCGCGAAGTCGACGCCATCGTCCAGGTGGTCCGGTGCTTTGAGGACACCGACATCATGCACACGATGGGCAGCATCGATCCGGTGCGTGACATCGAGGTCATCACGACGGAGCTCGTGCTCGCGGATCTCGACGCCGTCAGCAAGCGCATCGACAAGACTCAGAAGAAAGCGAAGTCGGGCGACAAGGAGGCCATCATCGAGGTCGCGCTGCTGCAGAAACTCGAGCCGCACCTGAATTCCGGCAAGACCGCCAACACGCTCGCCGCGACCGACGACGAGAAGGCGCTCATGAAACTGTTCCAGCTGCTGACTGCGAAGCCCGTGCTGTTCGCGTGCAACGTGGCGGAGAGCGATCTCGCCACCGCCGAGCAGAATCCGTTCGTGCAAAAGGTCGCGGAATATGTCCGCACCCATCACGACGCCGCCTACGTTCCGATCAGCGCGAAGATTGAGTCCGAGCTCATCGACCTGCCGCCCGACGAAGCGAAGGCGTTTCTCAAGGATCTCGGCGTCGACGATTCCGGCGTCTCGTCGCTCATCCGCGGCACGTACAACCTGCTCGGCCTGCAGACGTATTTCACCGCCGGCGAAAAAGAGGTGCGGGCGTGGACGATCAAGAAGGGCTGGAAAGCGCCGCAGGCCGCGGGCGTCATTCACACCGATTTCGAGAAGGGTTTCATCAAGGCGGAAATCGTCTCCTACAAGGACCTCACCACCCTCGGCAGCGTTGCGGCCGCGCGCGATGCCGGCAAGTACCGGCTCGAGGGCAAGGAATACGTGTTCGCCGACGGCGACGTCGCGCTGTTCCGCTTCAACACCTGAGCCGGCGCGGATTGTAACTTTCGTGCGTCACCGGGACCCGGAGTTGCCTTCAACCAGTCGTTTGCTCTCAGTGCGGGGCGTGCTTCGCCCCGTCCTCGCTCTCTCCGTTCTGGCCCTGGCGACGCTGTCGTCGCAGGCGCATCCCGGACTCGAGGAGGCGCTCGTCCGCTTGAACGCAGGCATCGCGGCGACGCCGGAGAATCCCGAGCTCTACCTGGAGCGCGGCGAACTTTACACCGCGCACGAAGACTGGATTGCAGCCGAGGCCAATCTCCTCCGGGCCGCAGAACTCTCCCCGCATCATCCCCGGCTTGATCGAGCGCGCGCCCTCCTCGCCCTTGCCACCGGGCATGCGTCCGACGCGCTCACCCTGATTAACGTGGCGCTCCAACGCGCGCCCGCGGATCCGGATGCACTGCTCGTGCGGGCCCGCGCCCAGGCCCGTCTTGGCCAGCGCGACGCAGCGGTCGCGGATCTGAACGGCGTGCTCACTCTGGTGGCAACACCTGCGCCGGAACTTTTTCTCGAACGCGCCGCGTTGCTTCCTCCCGCCGAAGCCGTGCGCAGCCTCGACGACGGCGTGCGACGCATCGGACCGGCCCTCTCGCTGCAGTTGCGGGCACTCGAATTGGAGCTCGCGCTCGGGGCGGTCGATGCCGCGGTCGCGCGGATCGACGGACTCGCCGATCGCTCCGAACGCAAGGAGTCGTGGCTCAAACGGCGCGGCGACGTGCTCGCCCGCGCCGGGAGAATCCAGGAAGCGCGCGCTTCGTATGCGGCCGCTCTCGCCGCGATTGCCGCCCTGCCCGACTGGCTGCGCGCCTCGCCGCCGACCGTAAAACTCGCCGAGGAACTTTCCCGCATCACCGCCGTCCGGCCCACCTCTACGACCACCTCATGATCACACCCCGTCGCCTCCTGATCGCATCGTTTCTGCTCGTTCTGCCCCTGCTCGACGCCGCCACGACCATCGTGCGCGGTCCGTATCTGCAATCCGCGACCCCCACCAGCATGGTGGTGCGCTGGCGCACGGATAACACCGAGGGCTCCGTCGTCAGCTATGGACTGGAGAGAAACCAGCTCACCAGCTCAGCCAAGGCCGAGGGTGTCACCGCCGAGCATATCGTCCCGCTCACCGGCCTGAAACCCAACACGAAGTATTATTACACCATCGGACCGGCGGCGGTGCCGCCGGCAAACGCCGAGAAGAAGTCCGCCGGCGAAGACGCCGCGGGAAAGAATCCGGTCAACAGCTTCACCACTCCGCCGCCGGTCGGCCCCGCCAAACCCACCCGCATCTGGGTGCTGGGCGATCCGGGCACCAAGAACGCGGTGCAGACCGCGGTCCGCGACGTATATTACAAGTTCACCGGCAACCGTGCGACGGATCTCTGGCTGCTGCTCGGCGACAACGCGTATCCGGACGGGACGGACGCCGACTACCAGAAGGCCATTTTTGAGATGTATCCGAAGACCCTCGCCACCTCCCCGGTCTGGTCGACCTTGGGCAATCACGACGGCAAGAGCGCCAACTCCCTCACGCAATCGGGCGTCTACTACGACATCTTCACCCTGCCCTCGCAGGCCCAGGCCGGCGGCGTGATGTCCGGCACCGAGGCGTACTACTCCTTCGACTACGCCAACATTCACTTCGTGTGCCTCGACTCGCACGACTCGGATCGGACCGACACCGGCCCGATGATGCAGTGGCTCAAGGCGGATCTGGCCGCCACCCAGCGGGACTGGATCATCGCGTTCTTCCACCACCCGACCTACACGAAGGGCACGCATGATTCGGACAAGGACTCCGACAGCCAGGGCCGCATGAACGACATGCGTGCCATCTTCCTGCCGGTCCTCGAACAGGGCGGTGTCGATTTGATCCTCACCGGCCATTCCCACGTCTATGAGCGTTCCTGGCTGATGGACGGTCACTACGGCAAGAGCCAGACGTTCGACGCCAAACAGCACGTCAAGCAATCCGTCTCCGGCCGGGCCGACGGCGACGGCGTCTACCGCAAGCCCCGCGCCCGCACGCCGCATTTCGGCGACATCAACGTCGTCACCGGCAGCGCCGGCCACGCGAGTGCGAAGCCCGTGCCGCTGAACCACCCCGCGTTCTACCTCTCCCTTAACGAGGCCGGCTCCTCGGTCGTGGATGTCGACGGACTGAAGCTTGATTTCATTTTCCTGAACGACAAGGGCGAGAAGCGCGACTGGTTCACGATTGTGAAGGAGTGACCGGCCGGAACGCGAACACCTCGTCCGCTTTCGTTTCCGCTTTCACGCGCCGGGCAAACGCCAACAACGGAGGTTGCCTGCGCAAGAACGGGTCTGCAACGTCGTCGGCTTCCATGAGCGATGCGTCCCCCAGCCCGTCTCACGACCCGGCACCGATCGAGTCCCTCGATTCGTCGATCCTGCGTGTCCTGATGGACACCAGTGTCGACCGCATTTACTTCAAGGACCTGCAGAGCCGGTTTGTCCGCAACAACGCCACCCACGCGCGCTCGCTGGGCGCGGCGTCGCCCGATGAATGCGTCGGCAAGACCGACTTCGACTTCTTTTCCCGTGAGCACGCCGAGCGGGCGTTTCACGACGAACAGGAGATCATCCGCACCGGCAAGCCACTGATCTCGCAGGTCGAGCGCCTGACGATGCGCGACGGACGGAAGGGCTGGGCCTCCTCGACGAAGATGCCGTGGCGCGACGCCTCCGGCCGCATTGTCGGCACCTTTGGCCTGACCCGCGATGTCACCGCCACGAAGGACGCGGAGGAAAAGCTCACCGAGGAGCGCAACCTTCTCCGCACGATCATCGATCACCTGCCGAGCCGTCTCTACGTCAAGGACACCGCGTCGCGCTACGTCCTCAACAACAAGGCGCATCTGGCCATGCTGGGCGCACCTTCGCAGGAGGACGCCGTCGGGCGCACCACCATCGATTACTTTCCCGGTGAGCGCGGCCGCCAGGCCCTCATCGACGACCGCCAGGTGCTCGAGGGCGGTACGCCGATTCTCAACCACGAGAAATCCGACTTCGGGCCCGAGGGCTCCGTGCGGTGGTCGCTCGTCACCAAGGTGCCGCTCTTCGACATCCGCAACAAGCTGATCGGCCTCGTCGGTATCAGTCACGACATTACCCGGCGAAAGAAGGCGGAGGAGGAGTTGCGCCGCCGCAGCACCGAGATGGAAACGGATCTGAAGATGGCGCGGCAGGTCCAGGAGGCGTTTCTCAATCGCGAGTATCCGGTCTTCCCCCGCGGCGTGTCGTCCCTTACGAGCGCGCTGCACTTCGCGCACCGCTACATTCCAACCACGACGCTCGGCGGCGATTTCTTCGACATCCTGCAACTCTCCGACACCCGCTGCGGCGTGTTGATTTGCGATGTGATGGGACACGGCGTCCGCGCCGGACTGCTGACCGCCCTCATTCGCGGCGTCGTCGAGGAAATGGGCGAGCGCGCCGCCGATCCCGCCTTCGTGCTGGGCGAGGTGAATCACAGCCTGATGCCAATCGTGGAGCAGACCGGCCAGCCTGTCTTTGCCACCGCCTTTTTCGGCGTCATCGACACCGCGAAGCGCACCCTCTCGTACGCCAACGCCGGCCACCCGGCGCCCCTCATCCGCCGGGCGTCAAATGCCGCCCCCACGCGCCTGGCTCCCTCCGATCCGGAACCGGCGACCGGCCTCGTGGAAAGTTTCCCGTACACGCGGCTCGAGTGTGAGTTTCATCCCGGCGACTTGCTGCTCGGTTACACGGACGGACTCATCGAGGCGGCCGATGCCGCGGGCAACCAGTTCGGCGAAGCCGGGCTCCAGCAACTCCTGGCTTCGATGCGCGGCGCCGACGGTTCCGCGGTGTGCGATCACCTCCTGGCCACGGTCCACGCGTTCAGCGGGAAGGCGGAGTTCGAGGACGACGTGTGCGTCGTCGCGATCGAGTCCACGCGCGTTTAACGTCTGCCGACTGTTCCCGCAATCCAACCGGGACGCGATCCGTCCGGGCGGCGCGAACGCACCGCGCGCCTCACGCGCTGAACGCCTTTACCGTAATTCCGGCACCCGCGAGTTCCTGCCTCAACCGCGTCGCAAAACGGATCGAGCGGTCCGAGTCACCGTGCAGGCAGACGGTGTCGGGCGTGATGGGAATCTCCGTTCCCTGCACCGAGCGCACCATTCCACGCTGCACCATCATCAACACCTGCGCGACCATCGCATCCTCGTCCGTGATCATCGCGTCCGGCTGACTCCGGGGCGTCAGCGTGCCATCGGCCTGATAGGTGCGATCGGCAAACACTTCCTCGGCCACCCGCAGTCCCCGTGCACTGGCGATGCGGGCCAGCGGACTGCCGGAAAGGGCGAAGAGAATCAGGTCGGGCCAGAGCCGCACCAAATCGGCCACCACGGCATCGGCCAGCGCGACGTCCCGTGAGACCTGGTTGTACAACGCGCCGTGCAGTTTCACGTGCCGCAGCCGCGCGCCCGCGACCTCGTAGAGTTGCTCAATCTGCATCAGCACCAGATTTCCCGCCTCGCGCGGCGCAATGGCCCGCTCTTCGCGACCGAAGGTCTGCAGGTCAAAATAGCCGGGATGCGCACCGATCCGCACGTGCTGCCGGGCGGCGAGTTCGACGGCCTCGATCATCGTTTCGAGGTTTCCCGCATGGGCCCCGCAGGCGATGTTGGCCGAGGTGATCAACGGCATCAGCGCCGCGTCGTGGCCGGCGCCTTCTCCCAGATCGGAATTGAGATCAACGTGCTTCATGAATGGAAACGCGGGCCATCCGCCCACGCTTCCACCACGGAACCCATGCCGCCGCCTCACGCAAGCTTCTGCGCAAGACCCTCGCGCAACAGCGCCAGCGCCCGCTCCTGCGCGAGGGCGATGTCGCGCGCCTCCGCCAGCGACACTTCGCAGAACGTCACGGTCTCACCCGGACGCAACTGCGCCATTCGCGGCAGATCCACCGCGATCACGTGCGCCAAACGCGGATACCCACCAATCGTCTGCGCGTCGGCCAGCAGCACGATCGGCTGGCCGTCCGGCGGAACCTGAATCGTGCCGGGCGCCACGGGTGCCGACACCAGTTCCGCTCCTGTCCGGCGCTCCAACGCTGCGCCCTGGAGCCGGAGCCCCATGCGATCCGACTGGGGGCTCACGGTGAACGACCGCGCGATCCAGTCGCCCGCAAACTGATCCGCGTGACCACCGCGCACCACCCGCACCCGCGCCGGGCGCGCATTCGACGGCAGGATACGTTCGTCGATCCGCCAGTGATCGCGAAAGTGCCGCTGCACATCCGGCACCGGCAGATCGTCGCCGTCCCGCAACGCGCGGCCGTGGAAGCCCCCGAGCTCCGCGCGCACGTACGTGCTGCGACTGCCGAGCACCGGCGCCACGTCGATTCCTCCCGCTGCCGCGAGATAACCGCGGCACCCGTGACGGGCCGCGCCGAACTTCAAGGTCGTACCGCGCCGAATTTCGATCGGACGCCAGCGCGGCACGTCGCCGCCAAAGTCGCCGCCCCCGATCGCCACGACCGTGTCGTGATCAAAACGCAGTTCCGGTCCGACCAGCGTGAACTCGAGCGCCGCGGCCCCCTCCGGATTGCCCACGAGCAAATTGACCAGGCGCAACGCGAGCGCATCGGCGGCACCGCTCTGCGGCACGCCCCGCGAACGGTGTCCGCGCCGCCCCGCGTCCTGCACGGTCGTGAACATTCCCGCCCGCACCACGTGGATGCCCGACCCGGTGGGGCGCGCCGCGGCGTTTTCCGTCGGCACGTCCGCGGCCGCCGCCTGCGCGGCAAAGTCGTCCGCCGAGATCGGGCGAAACACCACGCGATCCCCGGCCTGAAGCAGCGCCGGCTCGGGGCGTCGCGCATCGAACAGCGCGCGCGGCGTGCGGCCAATGAGGTTCCAGCCGCCGGGCGTTGCAATCGGATAGACGCCCGTCTGTCCGCCGCCAATGCCCACGCTGCCCGCCGGCACGCGCGAACGAGGCGTCGCCAGCCGCGGGGTGGCGAGCGCCGCGGGCAATCCGCCGAGATAGGGAAAGCCCGGCGAGAATCCCACGGCATGCACGAGATACTCGGCGCCGGCATGCAGCGCCGCGGCCTGTGCCGGCGTGAGGCGTGCGCGCGCCGCCACATCATGCAAATCCGGACCGTAGTCACCGCCGTAGCACACCGGAATTTCCACCCGGCGTGCAGATACGGCCACGACCGCGGCCTCGGCCCGGTCAACGAGCGCCTGCAGTTCGGCGCACACCGCTTCGAACGGACGCGCATGCGCGGGCTCGAAAAACACCGCGACACTGGCGAACGCCGGGACAACGTCGGTGACGCCCACTGGAGGATGACGCTCGATTTCCGCCGCGATCGCGCGGACGCGGGCCGCCATCAGCGGGTCAACGCTTTCACCCAGCGTGATCATAACGGCGGAGTCACCAAGCGGGGCAACCGTCATGACGCCACTATCCGCTCGGACTCCCGGCCCGCAAAACAAAAAGCCCGGCGCCGTTGAAGCGTCGGGCTGGAACGATGAGACGGAAGAAAAGATCAGCGATTCGCGACGGTCACTGCGATCGGTAGCGTGCACAATTCCACCGGTGCCTTCGCGGCGGTTCCGTCGCCCTGGGCGACCAGCTGGCCACCAGCCGAGGCCGGTGCCACCGCCGCCGAGCCGGCGTTGCGGAGATCGCTGACTTCGAGCAGGGCGATGCCGGTGCCCGTTGCGGCCGACACGATGGCGGAATAGTTGCCGGGAGGCAGCACGACCACCAGCGCGGACTCGGCGGAATTGGTCGGCACGCCCGGCAGCGAAGCGAGTTCGGAGCCGGCGGTCAGGGTGCCGATGTCGTCATTCGAAGCGATCCGGCGACGGCCGGAGTCATACAAATCCAACCGCGGATTCGCGAGCGCACCGGCGATGCCGAAGCCGGAGAGCGACGGCCCCTTGGCGGAAATAAACACGCGGATCGGCTCGGGGCCGTTCACCGTGATGCCCTGGATCAGCACCTGGTCGCCGGTGCCGACGAAACCGCGCACGGACAGGTTGCCGAGCCGGGAGCCGGGAACTTCATCCGAAGGCCAGACCTGACCGCGCAGTTCACCGCCGGTGAAGACCTGGCTGTGGAAGTTCAAATAGAGTCCGCCCGTCAGCACGGCGATCGGATCGGCACCCGTCATCGGAATGTCGAAGGTGCCCGAGATGTGGCCGTTCGCCGACGAGTAGCCCCCCGCATTAGAATTCGTGCCGAGGTTCACCACCACCGGACCGCTCAATCCGGGAATCTGCGCGTGAAAATGGGAATTCGTGAAGGGGTTGTTGAAATTATAGAGTGAGAGACGAAGCCGGATCGTGTGCGTCGCCGGATCGTAGAGCATGATCGCCGCGCCGGTATCGTTGAGTCCGGACAGATTCAACGCCGGAAACGCCGCCTGCTCCTGCGCGACGTCCATGTTCGCATACAACCGCTTCGGGCGCGGAATCAGCTGGCCGCGCACTTCGCCGCCGGGGAACTGCGCCGAGTGAATATTGAAATACGCGCCGCCCTGAATGAGTTTGAGGCGGTCGCCCCCATGCCGGATGCCGCGGAAGCTGGCCGTGAGCGTCGTGCCCGTGCGCGTGTAGACCGCGTCGGCGCCGAGATTCGTCACGACCGGGCCGTTGACGCCGGCCGCCGCCTCATGGATGTGCGAAGCGGTCGCGGTGTTCGCCATGCCATTGATCGTCACGATCAGATCGAACAGGTTTGTGCCTACATCATAGAGCATGATGGCACTGCCCGTCGCGGGTGAACTGGTGGCGGGATTTTCCTGGGCCGCGTTGATGGTGGCGCGCAGTTCGACCACCTGGCCGCTGGCGTTGATGACCAGGGCGCACAAGGCGCCCGCGAATAACAGTCCACGTACCGGGATGATTTTCATGGTGGGAAGGGAAACATTGCCGCAGGCGTCGGATCGGCACGCACCAAAGAGTAACAACATCGTCAGGAACGCGCCGATTCAGACCGGATCGGGGTAAAGGCCGGGACAACGGAAAACAGGACAGGTCGGACGCTTGGCGTCGATGCGGAAACGGATCTCATGGGCCGCCGCGGTCCCCATAATGAACCGCCGGGAACCGGCCGGTTTGATTTGAACTTTCACGCGGGTCACACGACTAATGCTCGCCCATGATTGCCCGTTGCGTCCCGCCCACCCTGCTCGCGCTCACGGCGCTCCTTACGTCCTGCCGTAAACCCGAGGTCGAATCGTACCGCGTGCCGAAGGAGACGGTGGCTGAAATGCCTCCCGCCACGCCCGCCGCCACTCCGTCCGCGGCCCCTGCCGCACCGATGGCCGGCGGCGCACCCGCCGCCGATGCCTCGATGGCCAACACCGCCGTCGCCACCGCGGCGGGCCCGGGCCTCACGTGGACCGCGCCCGCGACGTGGAAAGCGAAACCCGGCTCCGCGATGCGCAAGGGCAGCTATACGGTCACGGCCGAGGGCGTCGCCGGTGAAGGCGATCTTTCGATCACGGCCTTTCCCGGCGATGTGGGCGGCGATCTCGCCAATCTGAATCGCTGGCGCGGCCAGATTCAGTTGCCACCCGTGGCGCAGGGTGAATTTGAAGCGGCGGTACAGCGGCTCGAGCGCAACGGCCTGAAAATCACCGTCGTTGACCTCGCGGGCTCCGGCGCCAATGCCCAACGGATCGTCGGTGCGATGATTCCGTACGCGGGCGCGACCTGGTTCTTCAAGCTGATGGGACCCGACGCCGTCATCGCCAAGGAGAAGGCGGCGTTCCTCGCCTTCGTCGACACCATCAAAGCTCCCGCGGCCGCTCGATGAACGACACGATTCGCCAGTTTCGTAATTTCTTCGTCTCGATCAAACTGACGGTCATCCTGCTGGTGCTCGGCCTGCTGCTGGTCTTCGCCGCCACCATCGATCAGGTCCACCTCGGCATCTGGGCGATTCAGGAAAAATGGTTTCGCAGCTTCTTCGTGCTGCAGGACGTCCGCGGCATCCTGCTGCCGATCTTTCCCGGCGGTTACCTGATCGGTGGATTTCTGCTTGTCAACCTGGTGGCCGCGCACGTCTACCGGTTCAAATTCACCTGGGGCAAGGCCGGCATCCAGCTCACGCACATCGGCCTGATCATGCTGCTCGTCGGCGAATTGTTCACCGGCCTGCTGCAGGAGGATTTCAGCATGCGGCTGAATCAGAACGAACCGAAGAATTACTCGGAAAGTTTTCGCGACAACGAACTGGCACTCGTCGACACGGGCAATCCGCAGTTCGACGAGGTCGTCGCCATCCCGGAAACGGTCGTTGCCCGCGGCGGCGAAATTCAACACGCCAAACTTCCGTTCCGCGTCGCCGTCCGCGAGTACTATCCCAACTCGAGTCTTCGCAGCCGTGAATCGACGTCACCGGGTGCCGCCAATCTGCCGCCCTCCAAGGCGACCAAGGGCATCGGCCTCAACGTCGCCGCGTTTCCGATTCCGATGACCTACAAGCAGGAGGAGCGCAATATCCCGGCCGCGTTCGTCGAGCTGCTCGCCGCCGAAGGCTCGCTCGGCATCTGGATGGTGTCCGCCGATCCCCGCCTGCCCCCGCAGAAAATCGAGCACGGTGGCCGCACGTTCACGCTGCAATTCCGTTTCACGCGCGCCTACAAGCCGTTCACGCTCACGCTGCTGAAGTTCAGCCATGATCGCTACGCGGGCACCGAGATTCCGAAAAACTTCTCGAGCCGCATCCGGTTGCAGACACCGAACGGCCAGGACGACCGCGAAGTGCTGATCTACATGAACAACCCGCTGCGTTACTCCGGGATGACGTTCTATCAGGCCAGCTTCGACCCCGAGAATCCCAACGTCACCATCCTCCAGGTCGTGCGCAACCCCAGCTGGCTCATGCCCTATATCGCGTGCAGCCTGATGACGTTCGGCCTGCTCTGGCAGTTCGGCATCCACCTGTTCGCCTTCGTCAGCAAGCGCCGCCCGGCGCTGCAGTCCAAGACCGCTTGAAAACCAGCCCGAAGACACCGGCGTTTGTCCCGCGCGCGACGGCGCGAAGCGATGAATGCACGCCCGTCACCGTCTGAAGCGTCAGCGTCCCACGTCCCTCATCCCCTGTCCGCATGAAGAAGCTCATTCCCCTCCTCACCCTGATCCTGGCCATCGGATTTGTGGGCAACAAGGCGCGCACGCCGAAGAACCCCGGCGCCTTCGACGTAGTCGGCTTCAGCCAGCTCCCCGTCCTCGTCAACGGACGGCTCAAGCCGCTCGACACCGTCGCCCGCAGTTCGCTGCTGCAGTTGCAGGGCCGGCAGACGGTCACCATGCCCAATGGAGACAAGATCACGCCGATCGAATGGCTGCTCGACGTGATGTTCAAACCGGACCTCGCGGACGCGTATCAGACCTTTGAAGTCGTCAATCCCGACGTGCTCGCGCTCTTCGATCTCAAGATGGAGGACGGTCAGGGCGAGAAACGCTTCTCGCTGCGCCAGCTCCAGCCCAAGATCGGCGAACTGCAGCGCCAGGCCCAGCTCGCCGGCCCCGTGGAGGCAGCGATTCGCACGCCATTCCAACGCGCCGTCATCCAGCTTTACGGCAATCTCGTGCACTACCAGCGGCTGCGTCACGCGCTGGTTTCACCCGGCAGCGCGGACTTCCTCGGCGATCTCCTGAAGCTGCAGGACAACGTCACCGCGGGCGTCGCCGCCGTTCGTGCCAAGCAGGCCGGCCAGCCCCACGACGAAGCCGCCGCCGCCGCGATGACCGAAATCGGCGAGCGCTTCGTCATCATGGCGGAGTCGACCAACTTCCTCGTCATCCCGCCCGACGCCGACGTCACCGACCCCACCGCCTGGAAACCGGCCGGTGCGGCTTTGCTGGATACGTTTCGCACGGGCCGCGTGAACGCCGCCGCGCTCGCCTACGCCGGCTTCGCGCACGGCTGGAAGAACAACAAGCCGGATCAGTTCAACAAACTCATCGAGCTGTTCCGCGCGGATCTCGTGAAACGTTTCGAGCCCCAGCTGAAGAAGTGCACGACCGAGGTGCGCTTCAATGCCGCCCAGCCGTTCTACTCGAGCATGACGCTGTACGCGCTGGCGTTCTTCCTCGCGATCTTCTCCTGGCTGGTCTGGCCCGAGACGCTCGGCCGCGCCGCGTTCTGGCTGACCGCCGTCGCCTGGGTCGCCGCGACCGTCGGCATCGCCACCCGCATGTGGCTCGAAGGCCGCCCGCCGGTAACCAACCTGTATTCCTCCGCACTTTTCGTGGGCTGGGGTTCCGCCGGTCTCTGCCTTATCCTCGAATCGTTTTTCAAGAACGCGATTGGCAGCGCGGCGGCCGGTGTCGTCGGTTTCGCCACACTCCTGATCGCACACCACCTGTCCCTAACCGGTGACACGCTGGAAATGATGCGCGCCGTGCTCGACTCGAATTTCTGGCTGGCGACCCACGTCATCGTCGTCACGGCCGGTTACTCGGCGACCTTCCTCGCTGGCTTCCTCGCGCTGATCTACATCTTCCGCGGCATGTTCACGCGCACCCTCGACAAGGTCACCGCCGATTCCCTGACCCGCATGGTCTACGGCATCGTGTGCTTCGCGACGCTGGCCAGCTTTGTCGGCACGATCCTCGGCGGCATCTGGGCCGATCAGTCGTGGGGTCGTTTCTGGGGCTGGGATCCGAAGGAAAACGGCGCGCTCATCATCGTCATCTGGAATGCCATCATCCTGCACGCCCGCTGGGGCGGCCTGATCAAGCAGCGCGGCCTGATGTGTCTCGCCGTCGGCGGCAACATCGCCACCGCGTGGAGCTGGTTCGGCACGAACATGCTGGGCGTCGGACTGCACAGCTACGGATTCACCGATGCCGCGTTCGTCGCGCTGACCAGTTTCGCCATCTCGCAGGTGGCCATCATTGCACTCGCCAATCTCCCGCTCTCGAAATGGCGGAGCTTCGCGTCGAGCGCGTCCACGGCGTCCGTCCTCCGCAAGGAACCCGCGCCCGCCGGCAGCCGCTGAAGGGCGCCCGCGAATCACGCGAATCGACGCGAATATCGGCGCCAGGTAATCAACCGCGCTCCGCTCGGCCTCAGCGCCGGTAGAGGCCTTTTCTGTTTTTCTGATTCGCGACCATTCGCGTGATTGGCGGGCCACCGCCTGCTTTTGCTACGGATAAAACAGAAACCGCGCGTACACCCACGCGATGCACTCGCCGAGGAGGGCGCGGACGCCCTCGCTGTAACGCCACCAGCGGCGCGCATCGTAGTCGGGACTGGCCACGGAAATGACGCCCACCTTCACCTCAGGCCCGAGTGCCTTTTGGTAAAGCAGTCGCGTCCGGCGCGCGTGCACATCGACGGTCACGACGTTGATGGCCTTCAACTCGACCTGGTTTTCCCGGCACCAGTCGCGCAGGGCCACAGCCGCGCTGTAGGTGCGATCGCGCGCCGACACTCGTGAGGGTGTCATCTGGACCTGTGCCGCCGGCACGCCGGCCGTGCGGAGCTGCCCCGCGCCGATGCTGGCCGCGGTGCTGTAGTCGTTCTTGTAGCCGCCCACGCCTCGCACCGGCCCGCCCGTGGAAAACACGCGCTCATATCCGCGCGTCTTGAATTCCTCCGCGGCCATGCGGAACGTATGCGCGTCGACCCAGCCCTCGACCGCCATCAGGCGGGTATCAACCCGGTCCGTGATCGCAAAATACGGATACGCGCCGAAAACGAAAACCAATCCAAGTCCGACACCCACCGCGACCAGAGCTGCGAGACCGCGCCCCGACAGTCCCCAGCGCACGCGACGGGTGAACAGCCCGAGACAACGGGATTCGGAAGCGGTTCGCAGCTCAGCCATCGCTTCAGCCCAGCGGCGACGACCGGCCGACGCAATCTTCCGCCTTATACCAATCGCTCCTTGCTTTTGGACTTCTGGATCGATCGTGGCTACGAGCGCCAGCGAGTGGCCGAACGGCCACTCGCTGGCGCTCGTAGCCACGGCCAAAGTCCAAAGGCAAAGAGCGATGGGTATTACGGCGCAGAACCAGGCGGAAGTTCGCCCGCGAATCACGCGGATGGGCGCGAATGCAATCAGGCAGAAATGCCCAGCAAGAAAACGATGAATGGACGTGAACCGGAATTTTAATACTCCGACTATTCGCGTCGATTCGCGTGATTCGCGGGCGAAACCCACCCGGGAACGGGTGCCCGCTCACCGCTTCCCGAGCAGCTCCTCGGCGTGCGCCAGCGCGCTCTTTGCGTTGCGATCGCCGAGCATGCGCGCGAGCTCGCTGACCCGCGCCTTCCGCGTCGCCTGAATCGGCTCAATGCTGACCACGGCGCGATCCTTCGATTGATCCTTCGTCACCACGAGATGACACGCCGCCTGCGCGGCCACCTGCGGCAGATGCGTGACGCAGAGCACTTGGTGATTCGCGGCGATCCCGGCCATCTTCTCGCCGACCACGCGTCCGATTTCTCCACCGACGTTGGCGTCGACTTCGTCGAACACGAGCAGCGGCACCTCGTCCAGGTCCGCCAGCACGGTCTTGAGGGCCAGCATCACGCGCGCGAGTTCGCCGCTCGACGCGATGCGGCTCAACGGCAGCGGCGCCTCGCCGACGTTCGGCGAGAAGAGGAACTCCACGCTGCAATCGCCCGCCGCCGTGAGTTCCGGGAGCGCCACGACGCGCACCTGAAAATCCGCCTTCTTGAAGCCGAGCTGCGCGATGCCCTTCGCGGCCACCTTCGTGAGTTCCTTTGCAGCCTTCTCGCGGATCGCGCGCAAGGCCTGCGCGTCCTTCTTCGCCTTGCGTGCCGCGTCCGCGATCTGTTTTTCGAGCCGCAGCAGCGTGCCTTCGAGATCGCCCTGCACGTCGAGCCGCCGGCGCATGTCTTCGCGCGCCGCGACCACCGCCGCCACCTCGCCGCCATGCTTGCGCTTCACCTCGAGCCAGGTGTGCATCCGCTCGCTCAACGTCTCCGCCTGCTCGGGATCGAACTGCAACTGCTGGCTCAGGCCGGAGAACTCGGCCCCGAGATCGTTGAGCTCCACCGCGGCCGAGGCCAGTCGCTCCACCAGCGGACGGCTCGCGTTGTCAATGCTCTCGAGCTGCCGCGCCTGCCGCAGCAACTCGGCGATCCGCCCCTGCACGCCCTCCTCACCCTGCAAGCCGCCGGCGAGCGCCGATGCCAGCTCGATGAGCTCCTGCGCGCGACTCATACGTTGAAAATCCCGCTCGAGCGCCTCGATCGCCTCGTCGGTCAGTTCCAACGCATCGAGCCGGGCGAGCTGGTTCTGCAGAAAATCGATTTGATCCGGCGCGAGCTTCGTCTCCGTCGCGATGCGCGCCTGTTCGGCCACGAGATCACGCCACGCCCGATAACTCACCGCGTACGCCGCGAGCGCCGGCCCCGCGCGGCCGAACAGATCGAGCAAATCAAGTTGGCAACTCTCCTTGAGCAGCCGGCGCGGCTCGCTCGGGCCGTGGAAGTCGACCCAGTGTTCGCCGAGGCGCTGCAACGCCGCCAGCGTGGCGAGGCTGCCGTTCACGGTGATCTTCGGCGCCTTCTCGCGCGGCAGACTGCGTTTGAGAATCAGGACGCCGTCCTCGCAGGCTGGCAGTTCGAGTTGCGCGAGCACGGCGTCGATGCGCGTCGGATCCTCGAAAAAGAGACTCGCCTCCACCTCCACCGCCGGAGCGCCCTGGCGGATGATCGTTTTGTCGGCGCGCTCCCCCGCCAACAGACTCAGCGCTCCGAGCAGGATGCTCTTGCCGGCGCCGGTCTCGCCGGTGACAGCCGTGAAACCCGCCTCGAAATCGAGCGCGACTTCCTCGAGCAGAGCCAGGTTGCGGATGCGCAGCGATTGAAGCATGCCGCCATAAGGCACAAAAAAATCGCCGGCAATCAAGCGGCGGTTTCGCTGTTTGCAGGATATCCGGCGGCCTACGGCGGCGCGCCGCCCCGAAAGCGTTCAGGACCACCGAACCGATCCATCGCCGGTCCGTCGACGGCCGGACAAACAACCCTCTCGCACGAGCTTCATGCTCAACCAGAAGGCTGGAGGCCTGAGCTCCCAGTCAAACCGGCCACGCTAGCGCCGCGCAAACCCGCTGTCGCATTCAGCATCGCCACCCCGGTCAACTCCTGCCCGTGTGACGCCCATCGCCACCACCGAACACAACGACATCCCCGCCTGCGTCGGGTGCGCCCGCTGCTGCCACCTGCTGGTCGAGTTGGAGCCGGGCGTCGATGACGTGCCCGAGTCGATGGTGGCGACGTACAGCGGCATGCGTTTCATGGATCAACAGAGCGACGGCGCCTGCGTGGCGCTCGATCCCGAGACGCGCGCCTGCACGATCTACGAACGGCGTCCCGCCGTGTGCCGGACCTTCGATCGCGGCGGCGTGCTCTGTCGCAAGATCCTGGTCGGTTTTCAGTCCCTGCGCGATCACACCGCGACCAGCGACGCACCCTGATCAGCGGCTTCCGGCCGTAACAGGAACGCAGCATTCCCGGCGCCTCAGATCACTTCACGATACACGTCCGGATGCGGCTGCGGAATCACCGCGGCGTTCACCAGCATGCCGGCCTCCGCGACGGGGACGGCGACCGGCGGCACAGCCGAAAGCATCGCGGAGCGAGCGGGCGGGTACTACGGCGTGGCGACCGGCTGTAACGTGAGCGAACGCAGCCGCATCAATTCCGCGCCGCTGATCTTCGCCGGTCGCAGCGTGACTTTGGTCGGGCCCGTCTCTTCAACGCGGACCGTCCCCAGGACGACGCTTTTGAAACTCCCGCCGGTGACCTCGGTCTTCGTCGCGAGTGAGACCGCGCCAACCGTGACGTTGAAATCGCTGCCGCCCTGCCCGGAGGGGACAGCGTAGAGCGCTGCGATCCGGTACGTGCCGGGCCTTTCGATCCGCACGTCCCACTGCGCGTAAGACTCGACGCTATTCCATCCGGTGAGATTCAGCTGGGTGTTGCCTTCGACGCGAAGGGCCTTGCCGGACAGATCCGCGTCGTCACAGCCGAGCGCAATGACGCCGTCTCCACCAGCCGTGATCGGTGGCGGCGGGAGCGGATCGATCGGTCCCGCAACCTCGAGCACAACGACCGACGAGATCGGGTCGGGAGCCGCCGCGGGAACCGTGACGCGCAAGCCGGCGGGCGACGGCGTCAATGCGAGCGCCACACTCGGCGCGCTGAGCAGGTAGGCCTTTTTCGCCGTACCGCGCATCGGCACGATCAGCGCACCGTCCTTGGGCCAGGCGAAGACATTGAGGTAGAGTTTGCCGGGCCGGCCCGCTGCCGCATCGCCGGATTTCCGGGTGGCGCGTCCCCATTCGAGACGGCGGAACGGACTCGCCGTGGTGGCGTAGATCGACTCGCTGTTTCGCTTCATCCACACACCGACCTGTTGCAGGCGTTCGACGCTCGGGGCGGGAATTTCACCCGCAGCCGTCGGTCCGACATTCAGCAGGTAGTTGCCGCCCTTGCTCGCGATATCGATCAGGGTGCGGATGAGCTTCTCGCCGGACTTCCAGTTGTCGTCGTAGGACTTGAAGCCCCACGTATCGTTCATCGTCATACACGCCTCCCAGTCGCGCGGATAGCCGGTCGCAGGCACTTTGTTCTCGGGTGTCTCGGTATCGCCCTCGTAGCCGCCCCCGAGGCGGTTGTTGGTGATGAGGCCGGGCTGCAGCTTGATCAGCGGCGCCAGCAGGTCGGCGCGCTCGCGGGTCATGTCCGTCGGCGTATCCCACCACAGCACGGCGATCGGCCCGTACTTCGTGAGAATCTCCTTCACCTGGGGCACGGCGATATCGTGCAGGTACGCATCCATGTCACCATCCTGCGCGGCCTTGTCCCAATGGCCGCCACTCGCCGCGCCACCGCGGTGATGCCAGTCCTGCGCCTGCGAGTAATAGAAGCCGAGTTTCATGCCGTGCTTACGGCAGGCGTCGGCCAGTTCCTGCAGCGGGTCGCGTTTGAACGGCGTGGCGTCGTAGATGTTGAAGGGACTGGCCGCGGACCGGAACATCGCGAAGCCGTCGTGGTGCTTCGACGTGATGATGATGTACTTCATCCCGGCGCCCTGCGCGAGGCGGACCCAGGCGTCGGCGTCAAACTTCACCGGATTGAATTCCGCCGCAAATTTGGCGTAGTCGGCGACGGGAATTTTCCCCCGGTTCATGATCCACTCGCCAATGCCGGCGACCGGTTTGCCCTGCCAGGTGCCGGCGGGAATCGCGTAGAGCCCCCAGTGAATGAAGAGACCGAAGCGCGCCTCGCGCCACCACTTCATCCGTGCGTCGCGCTGCGTGGAGGTTTCGTTGGAGACGATCGCCGGCATTGCGGAGGTGTCGGCCGCGAGCGCGCGTCCGGCAAACAACGCGACGACGATGGCGAGGATAACGGCGAGGCGGAACAGCGACGGGGTTTTCATGGTGCACCAAGGGACGAAGGTAGTCGGCACGAACACGGCGAACGGCGGATAAAAGCGTCGGTCCGCCACCTCAGGGTGAAATGCAAGCGGCCGCCGGGCGACCGCCAATCCCGTGCATTTCTTGTGCAACCAGTCGCGAATTTTGCCGCGACCAAGCGCGCCCAAGTGCAGATACGAACGACCCGCGCTGACCGTTCGGCGGTTGATGTTTCACGCCGCTCGTCTATCTGTTCCCACGCGCCCCTGCCTGATGCTGCGTTTGAAACCGCCGCCACCCGGCGCATTCCATGCCCGCTGTCGCTGTCCAGATCGCCCTCACGCCGCCACGCCCGTTTCCAGCCAGCGTCGGCCGGCACCTGCTGGCGCTTGCGCTCCTCGCCACCACAGCCGGTTCGGCCGCAACGCCCGCGACCGCCCCCGTCATCATGCAGCAGCCGACCAACCTGGCGGCGAAGACGCTCGGCTCCGTGACCTTCGAAGTTAAGGCGTCCGGCACGCCGCCGCTGTCCTACATCTGGTATCGAGACGGCACGACCTTTGCCGGCTGGACGCGGAGCAGTCTCACGCTTGTGGGCGTGACGACCAACGACGTCGGCCGGTACACCGTGACGGTTTCCAACGCCGCCGGGAGCGTAACCAGTGAGCCGGCCCAGTTTACGATCGGTGCGACGCCCGCGTCAAAGACGGCCGCCCTCGCCGTCGTCGCTCCGGCCACACCCGCCGCGACTCCGGTCGCGGCACCCGCGCCGCCGCCCGCCGCAGCCCTTTCACCCGCCTGGGCGGCGCAAGCCCCACAGAGTCCGATTGAGTATGCGCTGCCGGACGAAAAGGTTTCACTGCGGGTGAACTCGGACGGGACGCCGCCACTGAAATATCAGTGGTGGCGGAACGACAAACCCATCAGCGGTGCGACCGCCGCCGTGTATGAATTCAAGGCCTCGAAAGACGACGACAACGCCCGCTACGTCTGCATCGCCGCCAATACCAAGGGATCAAAACCAAGTAACACGATCACCCTGGTGATCGGAAAGAAGCCCTGAGCGGCGTCGCGCGATCTCCGATGGGCGGACGCTGAAAAACAGAAAAGCCGCGTCTCACGAGGGAGAAGCGGCTTTCAAGATGGTGGACCTTACTGGACTCGAACCAGTGAGAAGTTTTCCAGCCCATCCACTTTTCTTTTTCACTCGTAGACAACGCGTTTAAACACGCCAGAATATGCTTGGACGTTAGCACTCACGTTAGCAGTGTCCGGCATGGCATCCGTACACAAACGCCCAGGTTCGCGCTTTTGGAGCGCCGCTTACTACCGACACGACGGCGCTCGCGCCTACACGAGCACGAAAACCAAGGACCGAAAAGAGGCCCAACGGATCGCCGATGCCTTGGAGCAAGCGCACGCCCGACGCATGACAGAAGGCCAGATGCGCCGCCTCTTGAGCGACCTCAGCGAGCGGTTGAGCGGAACGCCGATTGCAACCGTCACCTTGAAAGAATTCGCGGCTCAATGGCTGGATAGAAAGCGCGTGGAAATCGGCGGCATCAGTTTTCTTGCCTACAAATCCGCGGTCAACGAATTCGTCGAGCAGACTCCGGCGAAGGCCAACGTGGGCCTTCAGTATCTCACCGTGGCAGACATCGCTTCATTTCGCGACAGAGCGGCGGCGAAGGCTTCCGGCAAGACCGCTAACAACAAGATCAAGATCGTGCGGACCCTGCTGCAAAGCGCGTGGCGCGACGGGTACATCCCGGACAATCCAGCCGCGAAGGTCACAACGCTGAAGGTTGAGGACTCGATCCGCCGCCCCTTCACCGTCGAGGAACTGAAGCGATTGCTCAGCGTCGCAACCGGCGAATGGCGAGGAATCATTCTCGTGGGCCTCTACACCGGCCAGCGGTTGAAGGATGTCGCATCGCTCAGGTGGACAAGCGTCGATCTCTCCCGGCGCGAAATTTCGCTCACGACTTCGAAAACAAAGCGCCGCCAGATTATTCCGATGGCCAAGGCACTCGAAGCCTATTTTGACGACCTGCCCGCGCCAGACGACGCCCGCGCCGTGGTCTTTCCCAACGCATTCTCGCTGCTCGGCCAGAGCGGGAGCACGAGCCGGCTCAGCGGGCAATTCTTCGATCTACTCGTTACCGCAAACCTAGCGGTCGCTCGTCTTTCAAAAGACAAGAGCAGCGGCGTCGGTCGCAGCGGGCCACGCGCCCGCAGCGAAATCACGTTTCACAGCCTGCGGCACACCGCGACTTCACTCCTGAAAAATGCCGGCGTTTCCGAATCCGTCGTGATGGACATCATCGGCCACGACAGCAAAGAAGTATCCAGAAACTACACACACGTTTCCGAGCAGTCGAAGCGAGATGCCTTTGACCTGTTTCCTGACGTATCGTCGTAGTATCCGTTTCTTAATTACTATCGAAAGCATATCATTTCTATATATTTTCGATATACTTAAGTTGTATCAAATGCCTCACAGTGAGGCATGTATCAGATATATTAAGATATATTACGCCTTTCCAGTCAGTTACGAATTTCAGCGATACAGATTCGCGATTTCCTCTAGCAATTCACGCGGAATGACGCATGCGGATATGCATGCCCAACGCAAACACGGCAGAACCACTACAGTCGGGCGTCGCTTTGAATGCGCGCCCTGAATTCATCCGCCTCCCGAAGAATGGAAAACCCTGCCCTCTGACGGGCATGAGCCGAAGCGGACTCAACAACCTCATCCTCCCCTGCCCGGTAAACGGCTTCAAGCCGCCAGTAAAAAGCGTGAGCCTGCGACAGACCGGCGGGCTGAAGGGCGTGCGGTTAATCAGCGTCGCGAGCCTTCTCGGATTTCTGCACGGCTGCGCGGGCCAATCGTCGAAAAAGTGAACACGCACGCGGCCCCACCGGGTGCTGCGCGCTGCAAGGCCGCACCGCCTCACGTCTCCCCTGCTCAGATCCGTTCTCTCCAAGCATCGACGGTCCTGTCGTCGCAAAAGAAAGGCTTTCTATGTCATGGCTGACCCTCTTCCAATCCGCGTTTGCAGCAAGGAAGACCCTTGGTGTTGGCAGAGTAAGGCCGTTCGACGGAGAATCCGCGACGCGTTTGACGCAACCAACAACGTCGCATCCGCGCTCGGCGTTTACGATGCACTTTGCGAGATCGCCAGCGACAAAGGGTCCGAGACCTACGAGACAACTCACGCTTGGATCCAGCGCATCAGCGGCGTCGGCGTTACGACGATCAAAGCGCACCTTCCTGTCTTCGTTGAAATGGGCCTTCTCCATATTTCAACACCCACCCTTCGTGCCCCTTCGACGTTCACGCTTCTAGCCGTTAGCCAACCAACGGCGAACGTTAGCCAACCAACGGCCAGCGATAGTCAGCCAGTGGCGAGCGTTAGCCAACGCGCCAAATTTGAGCCGTTGGCTAGATCAGAAGAAAGTCAGAAGAAAATCAGAAGAAAATCAGAACAAGCGGCTGACGCCGCGGGTGTCCCACTACCTGATGTTTTGAACACCCCGGCCTTTCGAAGCGCTTGGAGTGACTACGCCGGCTATCGTCGCGAGCGTCACCTTGCGAAGCTCGTCCCGAAGTCTGAAACGGCACAGCTCTCCCGCCTCGCAGAATGGGGCCACGACGTAGCGATCCAGTCCATTCGCGAAACTGTCGCCCAGCAATGGCAGGGGTTGTTCGAACCGAAGGCCAAGCCCGGCGCAGCCGCAGTCCAGCGCCCCGCCGAGGTTCCGCGCTTCAGCGATTCCGATTTGCAGCACCTCGCCAGCGTGCACCCGCAGCGCTTCGCCGAACTCTTTTCGCAATGGCCGACAATTCAGACCCAAGCAAACCGCCTGAACCTCAAACCCGTTTGAACACCATGACACCGACCGAATCATTCGAAACCGCCCAGCCGATCAAACCGGGAGAAATCCGCGCTCCGGCAGTCGGGCGCACGCTCCCACACAGCCTGGAAGCCGAGGAGTATTTGCTTTCCTGCATCTTCCTCGACGGCGCTGAAGTGCTGGCGAAATGCTACGCCGCCGGCATTGGCATCGCGTCTTTCTACGACCCAAAACACGGCGCTCTTTTCGCGGCATGCCAAGACCTGCACGCCGCGGGCGTCACTCCGGACATCGGTACCGTTGCCGAAAAGTTGAAGGAGTCGGGCGACTTGGATCGTGTCGGCGGCTATGCGTTTCTAGCGCAGGTCACGAGCCGCATTCCAACGACCGCGCAAGCGTGGTACTTTGTCGAAAAGGTCCGTGAGTTGGCACAACTGCGCGAAATCATCCGGCTCGGAACGGCGCTCGTCGAACTCTGCTACTCTTTCACGGGCGGTAGCCTGAAAGAACATCTTGGAGAAACCCTCGCGAAGCTCTCGTCAGCAGTCGCAGGCTGCAACGCGAGCCAAGTCCGTAAATGGAAGCAAGTCATCGGCGACGTTGAAAAGCGGGTCTTCGAATTGATCGACAAAAAGCACGAGCCTCTGGGCGAAACGGTCCCGTTTCCGTGGCCGATTCTCGACCATGCCTTCAAGCAGTTTCGCCGCAAAGAGTTCATCGTAATCGCCGCGCGTCCATCGGTCGGAAAGTCGTCGCTCATGCGCCCGCTGGTGTTGAAGCCTGCGATGGACGGGATGAACGTTCTCGTTGTATCGCTCGAAGTGTCGCCCGACGACATCGCGATCCAGATGGCAACGACTGCCTCGAAAGTGACATGGGGTAAACTGCCGACCGCTCACCACGGCGATCAAAAGGATTTCGTTGACGCCCTGCGCTGCCTCGACGTTCCGAATCTTCACATCTTTGACTGCGACCGCACGCTTGCAGCCATCACAGCACGGGCAAAGGCGATCCACTCACAGAGCCCGCTCGACATCCTTGCAGTCGATTACCTCGGTCTGATCGCCGATTGCGAGCCCGCCCGCGGCGAGACCAAAGCGCAGGCGGTCGGCAACGTGACGAAGGGGCTGAAGCGCCTCGCGATGGAACTCAATTGCGTCGTAATTCTCCTCGCGCAGCTCAACCGCGGCAGCGTCAACGACGGGAATCGCGAGCCCCGTTTGTCCGACCTCCGCGACTCGGGCGACATCGAGCAGGATGCGGATCGCGTCATCTTCATCCACCGCCCGGACGAGGACAAATTTACGAAGGCCCCGCAGAAGGACACGGATAGCGTCGAAGATCGGCCGGAGTTTTTTCAGCAGCTCATTCAGGCGAAAGGCCGCAACGTCGGCACGGGCGCGGAGGGCTTCTACTTCAAGCGAGCCACGACTACGTTTAGACCGGCCGCAAGCCCAGCGATGGATCGGCGCAGCAGCAGCGTTTAAACGGCCATCAATAGCGTATCTTTTTTCTCGTTACAACGCACTAACCAACAACCCACGGAGGCAATGAATGAATCCAAGCATCAGCAATTCGACTACGACCAAATCGACAGAGCCGTTGACGGGCACTGTCCCGCCGACGACGCACCGGGCGACGCAGCCCCGCGGACGTACACTCAAGCCGAGATGGCGCACCTCCTGGCTGAGTTTGTCCGCTGGGTAGTTCTCGGTAGACGCCGGCAAGGGCCAAGCGATAGGGCCAACCATTCCCTCGCGTGCCTCGTCAGCGTAGAGGAGGCCGGCAAGCGTGCCATTTGTGCCGCATCGCTCCTCCGGCCGGCACTGTTAGGCGGTCAATCGCTCGCAGCCATCGGGCGACTCCCACACGTCAAAGCCTCGCGCCGTTGCTTCGCTTTACACTCAGCCGATTTTCAGAAGACGTTTGGCATCACGTCAGCGCAGCTTCGAACGCAAAAGAACCGTGACCAGCTCAGCGAATCGGCTCGCAAGCGATGGCAGAAGGCGAAGGCCGCGAACGCGCCATGTACGGGCACAGACGCAACAGGACGGCCCCCCGCTGGCGCTTCCGGCCCTGTGACCCACCCCCCGGCACAAGGAATCTCTTCGCCCCGGCGCGAGGTTCTTAGGTAAGGAGACACCAAGCCGTTTCCTTTTGTGTGAAGCCGCGGGCGATGTTACATGCAAGGCCCCCCTCGTGCGCGGTTCCGCCCCTCTGGCGTGCGATTGGCCCCGACGTAACAGCGTTACGCCTAAAATCATTTTGCACGCCGTGTCCGGTACATCCTGCCGAGTGCGGGCAACCCATCCCGAAAGCCAGCGCCGATCCTCGACCTACAGAGGAGAAATCGGCCGCGGCCGGTAACACCGTGACCACTGGTAAATGACCACTCTTAACCGATAACCAATGACCTCCACTCCACACCGGCTCTACAACGTCTCCACCATCGCGCGCGCGGGCGGCATCGCAGTGCTCACCGCTCAGCGTCGCATTCAATCGTTGGGCATCCAGCCCGCCGCGGTTCTCGACCCGCTCGGCCGGGCAGTGATCCCCCTGTACGACGGGAACGCGCTCACAGCCGTCGTCGCACCGTTCCTGAAAGTTCGGCAAGGCAGCGTTCACGTCCGCCCGACCGATGGACCGATCCAAAGCCAGCGCATCGAAGCGCCGATCTGTCCTGAGGCATCGGACGCCGCGATCCTCGCCAGCATGCGGCGGGGTGATGTCGGGGACCCGCTCAATCCCAACGCTCCCGCCGCGAAATGAACCCCGCCCTCGCAATGATCTACGGGCAGTTGCTCGCGCACCCATGGCTTTTGGAAGCTGGCGCGCACGAGGCATTGCTCGAAACGCTCGAACACGCCAGCGACTACAGCGCGGGCATTCTGGAAGAATTGCTGAAACAGCGCGAGCGAGCGTCGGCAATGTCCATCGCTGACGGCGTTGCGGAGATTCCGATCAACGGTCCGCTCCTCCGCGCACCCGGCATCCTCGAAAGGGTGTTGCTCGGCGCGACGGACACCGGAGCCGTCAGCGCGAAGGTGTCGCAAGCGATGCTCTCGCCTGAGGTCCGTTCGATCCTGCTTACAATCGACTCGCCCGGCGGTGCAATCACGGGGATCCCGGAACTCGCCGCCCAGGTTCGCGACGCGGCCAAGAAAAAGCCCGTCGTCGCCTTCACTGACGGCATGATGGGCAGCGCCGCTTACTGGATCGGGTCGCAAGCCTCGACCATCGTCGCGAGCACGTCCGCGAATGTGGGGAGCATCGGCGTTTTCTTCCCATGGAAGGACTCTTCGAAGGCCGGCGAGGCCGCGGGCATCAAGACGGGCGTCGTCAAAAACACGGGCGGCACTTACAAGGGAATGGGCTATCCCGGCACTTCGTACACCGAGGAACAGATGGCCCACCTTCAAGCGCGGGCCGACGAGCTTTTCGCGATGTTCAGCCGTGACGTGAAATCCGGCCGCAAGCGCATCCAGCCCGAGGCCATGCGCGGCCAAGCGTTCTTCGGGGAATCGGCCCGCGCCGCCGGCCTCGTGGACCGCGTGAGCAGCCACATTGACGCATGGGGCGAGGCTCACCGTCGCGCCCACGGTGGCAGCAATTCACCGGCCGTCGCGTATGCGTCGCCAGCTTCCGAATACGACGAACTGAAAGCGCGACTCGACGAATCGAAGTCGCCAGTCGAACGCGGGCAAATCGTCGCCCGCATCAAAGAACTCCGCGCCAGCCTCACCGTTTAATCAGTCATCATTTTATGAATACACCCACCCTTAGCAGCGTACCTGCACCACTCAGCTCCAACGCCGCCGAAACTCCTCGCACGGCCAAAGACCCTCTCACGGGTCCCGTGAATAATTCTGACGCACGCGGCCCGCTACCGTTTGGTCATGGCCAGGGCAAGCACATGGTTGTCGGGCGCGGCGAAATGGGCGCACCGCTGCCGATGCACGCTGAGGCGCGTGAGCGCGTGCGCTCGGGCAAGTCACCGTCGATGAAGCATGCGCTTGCTGCCGTCGCCGCAGAACGTAGCCAGCCCAACGTTGTCGTTGCGGCCTTCGCTCGGATGTTCAACCGGGAGGAATCTCTGTTGAAACAGCGCGACGAAGCCGCCGCGAAGCTCAGAGAGTTCAACCAAGCCATTGCTCGCGAGCAAAACGCCGGGGTCGTCTTACTCACCCAGCGTGATCAACTGCGCGCGGCGGCGGAAAAGGCATGGGCACAGTTGAACTCTCGCGTGACGAAGGCCACTCGGATCTCGAGTCGTCTCCAGCAAGCCGAGTCAGAGTTGAGTCGGTACCTTTCGAAGACGGAAGGCGTGGAATGGGTGCACCTGAACACGCTGGGCGCTCCGATCTCCGCGCTCCGGCTCGCCGCCGCCGAAATGGACCGGCAGACCGCAGCGGCCAAGCAAGCCATGGCGTCCGCGGAGGATGAACTTGCCGCGTTCGTCGAAGCCCACGCCGACGATCTCGCCATCGTTGCCGAGTGACCTCGTTCGCTCGCGCCGTTTAAACGACGTGCGCTTTCCCTTTGTTCGGCGGTTCTGCATCGCCGCCGTTCAATGCCCGTCGTGCTGGGACTCCACTCGTGGAGTGCACGCGCTTCAAACAGCACGGCGGGCTCACTTCTTTTTGTCTCAAGACCCTTTGTCGGGCGTTTAAGCGAGCGCCCTTCATTCCTCGCCGCGTTGGGCTCCCTCTGTCATGGGGAGCACGGGTTTCACCAGCGCGGTGGGGTTCATTTTCCGGAAACGTAACCGCTGAACAAAGTCGAGGAGCCCGCTCGATAACGACTTACTTCGGGGAATCAAACGCGAAGGGATTGTAGGGAGGAGCTTTGGCCCCTGCCAACGGGCCAACCGGCAAAGTCGGGAGAGTTCCGCTCGGCGTTGGCAACGACGGAGTCTTCGGCGCAAGTAAGCTGTACGAAGTGTCCGTGAATCCGACTGCTCCGATTTGAAATAGCAACGGAGCGAAGTTGGGGTTGTCGAAAATGACCGAGGGCTTTCCCCAATGCAAAGCGAGGTAGGTCTTTTTCAACTCTTGCAGCATGCCGGTCTGCCTAGTCCCCGACCCTGAGTATAGCAGGAGAATCGAATCTGCGTCCACCCACTGCTCACCGAGCCAATAGAACTGATCAGGAAGTGGAATCGCACTACCATCCGATCCCTTCCACCCAACAACGACCGCGTAATTCCCAAGGTTCACTGCTAGCTTTATCTGGAAAGCAATTCGCTCACGGTTGGGCACTCCGGCATCGAACACGCCGAGCAGTTGGATTTCGGGAATTGGATCGAATCGGAGCATCGCTAATTCTTTAAATTTCTCGAGGGAAGGAAGTAACCGGCCCCCGCTATCACACCGAACATGCACGTAGAAAACACCGCCAAAAAAGACGGTTTCTCAATTGCGATTTGGGCCGTAACGCCAAAACACGCGGCACAGATTCCGATGATTGCTCCCCGAAGTCGTCGATCAGCTTTCAGCGATTCAATATCCTTGGCTTGCTCTGCGTTGGTGACGGACAACCTCGTCACCGTCACTTGAGCGGCGGCCAGGGCGTTTTCTGCCGTTTCGCGTGCCTGTCTATCCTCAATGCCCCGGTGCTCAATGCCGCGCACCCAAGTAGCGAGGAACTTCATCGCCGGACCCTGTCGAATTCCTCCGTCAACACCCTCGATTGCATCAGCAGCAGCATAATTGCTCAGGGCCCCCACTCGCTGTAAGTTTTCAGGGAGCGACGAAACGAGGGAAGAACCGCCAGTCTGGACCTGCTCTACTCCGTTGTTCTCAGGGTTAGGAGCGGAAATCGATGTAGAGGAATCTGTCACTGCGCGTTGCAGTCCAATCAGCGAGCCTCAAAAGGTCCAGCCTCGAAGCCTCTCTTACTCGGGCTGACGTGCGCGAATATCGGCAAAAAAGCCGCCCCCTTTCGAGAGCGGCAACGCGTTTAAACAGCAAGGAGGTTACTCAGCGTCGTTTCGTTCGACGAAATGCGCGATCTGTCACGCCGTCCGTCCGAATTTCTGCCGGCGTTCGTTTCCGCTCTGCTTTTGCGTGCTCAGCGAAGGCCTCGGCAACCATGGCGCGGATCGCGATTGGTTCGGCCCTCCTCCGGTGTCTGTTCGTCGCCTCGCAGATGGCCGCAAAGTCCTGAAGGCACGCCAAGCCTTCACGCGCGGCCAACGTGGTCCCATTGCTGCCATTCTGGCCCTCCCAGAAGGCCAAGGCGTCGCTCAGTGAGTCGCTGAAGTCGAGCAGACGTCCGAACGCCCAGGCGACCTGTTCAGTGTCGTACTCGGTTCCCGTTTTTGGCTGGAGAGAAGCAGTTGTTTTCATGTTTTTGGTCCTTTGGTCCTGTCGTTGCGCCGTGCGGCGGCGTGCCGTCGTCGTCTGCCCCTGTTAAACGGCACTTTAGCCGGCCAGACAAGCACGGAAAACACGTAAGCAGTTGATTGTTATGTATATTAAAAATATACAGAGCGCATCAAACAGCGGAAAAGCCCGATCCGCAGGTCTTGCGGGTCTGGACGCGCCCAAACGTGCGCGAACGCGAGCGGACACGTTAGCATCCACGTTAGCAAACGGCACTTTTCCAAAAACAGAAAAGCCGCATATCCCTAAGGAGTAGCGGCTTATCAAGATGGTGGACCTTACTGGACTCGAACCAGTGACCTTTTCGATGTCAACGAAACGCTCTAACCAACTGAGCTAAAGGTCCGAAAATCTGAGTCGGCGAGTAACGCGAGCACCGCGGTGCAGCGCAAGGAAAAATCTCGCGCCGTTAACGGCCAAAATAAGCCGCCGCCGCCGCCCGATCCTGCGCGATCTGCGCGCGCAACGCCTCGACGTTCGCGAACTTCATCTCCGGTCGCAGGAAACGCAGCCACTCGGTCGTGACCGCGTCACCTTCCCCGAAGGGACAATCGCCGAGGACGTGCACCTCCAGCCGCGGCACCGTGGTCTGTTCCACCGTGGGCCGGAGGCCGTAATTCGCGACGGCGGGCAACGGCGCTGCAGATTTGGCCCCGGAAACCCGCACCGCATACACGCCAAAACGCGGCTTCAACTCCGGTGCCCACTCCAGGTTCAACGTCGGAAATCCAATGGTCCGCCCCAGCCTCTTGCCCGGTGTGACCACGCCCGAAGCCACGTAGGCGTAACCGAGCAGGGCGTTCGCCGCCTCGACTTCACCCGCAGCCAGGAGCCGGCGAATCCGCGTGCTGCTGATGGAGTCGCCATCGAGGCGCACGCGCGCGGCGTTGAAGACGCGCACGCCGAGCTGCCGACCCGAAGCAATCAGCAGCGCGACGTCTCCCCGTCGGCCCTGTCCAAAACGGAAGTTTTCTCCCACATACACGGCCGCGAGGCGCGGCAGCCGCTGTTTCAACCACGGCAGAAACTCTTCCGCTGCCACGGCCGCCAGTTCGCGGGTGAAGGGCTGCGCGATCACGACGTCCACACCGAGCCCGGTGAGCATGCGGGCTTTCGTCGCCGAGTCCTGAATCAGGCGCGTGGGTTCCTGCGGCCGGAACAGCGTGCTCGGATGCGGCCAGAACGTCAGCACGCCGGCCAGTCCGCCGCTGCCGTGCGCGGACTGGACCGCGGCATCGATCACGGCGCGATGGCCGAGATGCACGCCGTCAAACATCCCGATCGCGAGATGAAGCGGTCGTGGCGGGAGAGCCGCCTGCTCCAGACCGTCGATCGACACGGGCAGATTCATCGTGGCTTGCGCGGTGACCGTCACGCTCCGTCCCGCGTCGCGTTACAGCGCGATGCTCGGCACCGCGTCGCGCGGTGCGATCAGGCGCTTTTCGATTTCAGGGATCGGCATCGCGAGGATCTGATCCAGCGTCAGCGCCTGCGAGACGTTGAACTTGTCCGTCGCCGTGCGGCGCAGCGCCGCAAGATGCCCGCCGCAGCCGAGCTTCTGGCCGATGTCGTGCGCGAGCGTGCGGACATAGGTGCCCTTCGTGCAGCGCAGGCGGAAATCAAATTGCGGCAGCGCGAAGCGCGTGAGGTCCCAGCTCATCACCCGGATAAACCGCGGCTCGCGTTCGACGTCCTCGCCCTTGCGCGCGCTCTTGTAGAGCGGCACGCCGTCGATCTTGATCGCCGAATACATCGGCGGCGTCTGGTACTGATCGCCGAGGAAGCCCTGCAGCGCGGCCTTCACGTCCGCCTCCGTCAGCGGCGGCACCGGGCGCGTCTCCATCACCTCGCCGTCGGCGTCCTGGGTGTCAGTGACCTTGCCGAACTCGACCGTGCCCTCGTACTCCTTGTCGAGACTGGTGAGGTACTGCGAGACGCGCGTGGCTTTGCCGACGAGCATGATCAGCAGTCCCGTCGCCATCGGATCGAGCGTACCGGCATGGCCGATACGCTTCATCTTCAACTTGCCGCGGAGCCGCGCCACCACGTCGTGGGACGTGTGATCGCGGGGTTTGTCCACGAGGAGGATGCCCTCCAGTTCCTTGGGCTGTAACAGCATGTCATCAACGCGTCCGCTCCGCGTCCGCCGCGGCAATCCGTTGCGCCAGCACGGCGACAAGCCGCGCGTAAAAGTTCTCGGCCCCGGTCTTGAGGTTCAGCCCCGCCGCACAGGCGTGCCCGCCGCCATTGAACACCGCCGCCGCGAGATCGACCCGCAAGGCCGGCTCCTTCGCCCGCAGGCTTGCCTTCCGTCCGCCATCGGCCCGTTCCTCAATCAACGCGCCGATTTCGACGCCGTCGATGCTGCGCGCGTAATCCACGAGGCCCTCGGTGTCCTCGGCCGTCGCGCCGGTCTGCTCGAAGATTCCGGCCGGCAGCACGCCGATGCAGACCCGGCCACCACACTCCAGTTTGAGCGAGGAGAGAAAGTGCTGCAGCAGTCGCAGCTTCGCCTCCGACTCCCGTTCGTAAAGTTCATAGCCGGCCTGCGCCGGTTTCGCACCGCGCGCGACCAGTTCGCCCGCGAGCAGAAAGCAGCGCCGCGACGTGGACTGAAAACGGAACTGCCCCGTGTCGGTCAGTATCCCCGCGAACAGCGCCTGTGCCGTGATCGCATCGACGGCCAGGCCGTTGTCGAAAAACATTCCCGCCAGAATCTCGCAGGTCGCCGCGGAAGTGCTGTCGATGAGGTTGAACGTCGCGAAACCGCCATTCGACAGGTGATGATCGATTGCCGCCACCGGCGCGGGATAACGCAGCTTCAACCGCTCGCCCGGACGGGCGTGATCGGCACAATCCACAAAGATCGCGGCGCGATCCTCCGTGGACTGCAACACCTCGTCGGTGCGGTAAAACTTCATCCCTGGCACAAGGAACAGCAACCGCCGCGGCACCGGATCCGCGTTCACGCAAATGACATCATGTCCCCGCGCCGCCAATACGCGGGCCAGCGCCACCTGCGAGCCGATGCAGTCGCCGTCCGGCCGGGCGTGGCCCACGACGGCCACCTTGCGGCCGGCGATCGCGGCGAGCAGGCGGGCAAAGTCAGCCGAGAGTTGCGGGTAGTATTTTTCCACGACAACAGGCCGGTCACTCGACTTTCGGTACGGACGGCGGTGGGGTCGCCGGACCCGTGGCGTCCGCCGGCGGCACGATCTCGTCGATCATCTTCAGGATGCGCGCGCCGCGAATGGCCGACTGGTCGAGCACGTATTCGAACTTCGGCAGAAACTTCAGGACGATCCGACGGCCGACTTCCTCGCGGATTTCGACGGCCTTCGTCCGCAGCCAGCGAAGCTTCTGCGTGGCGGTCTCCTCATCCCCGATGATCGAGACGAACACCCGCGCGTCGTGCAGATCCGGCGAAACCTTGACCTCGGAGATCGTGATCGCCACGGACTCACTCTGGTAGCGCTTGCGCAGGATGTCGCTCAGCTCGCGCTGGACGAGCTCGTTGACGCGAATCATGCGGTTACTCATGGCAATGTCGGATTTCGAAGGGCGGACGTCGGAGGGACCAGTCGTTTACAACCGATCCGCCCTCCGCCATCCCCGGTCCGCGCTGGTTACAGCGCAGCCCGGACTTTCTGAACCTCGTAGCACTCGATGACGTCGCCGGCCTGGTAGCCGTTGAAGTCGTCGAGCTTGATACCGCACTCGAGACCGGCGCGAACTTCGTTCGCGTCGTCCTTGAAGCGGCGGAGCGTGGCGATCTTGCCCTCGTGGACGATCTCCTTGCCGCGGCGGAGCCGGGCGGAAGCGTTGCGGTTGATCTTGCCCTCCGTGACGAGACAGCCGGCGACGAAACCCTTGGCCTGCGGGAAGACCTGACGGACTTCCGCTGCACCGGTCTTCGTCTCCTTGAGATCCGGATCGAGCAGGTCGGCCATCATCTCGCGCACCTTGTCGCCCATCTCGTAAATGATGTCGTAGGTCTCGAGCCGCACGCCGTGATGCTTGGCGAGCGGCGTGACGCCGTTCTCGAGCTTGGTGTGGAAGCCGATGACGGTCGCGCCGGTGGACGCGGCCATCGCGATGTCGTTCTTGGTGACGAGACCGACCTCGATCGAAACGATTTCGAGCGAGACCTTCGTGCTCTTGATGCCCTCGAGGATGTTGCGCACGGCCTCGGAGGAACCAAACACGTCGGTCTTGATGATGACCTTGAGCACCTTCGCCTGCGTGGCGGCAATGTTGGCGAACAGCTGCTCGACCGAAACTTCCTTCGGGACGGCGGCCGCGGTGGTCGCCACCTTCTTGATGCGAAGCTGCTCGTCCTCGGCGATTTTCTCCGCCTCGCGGGCATTCTTCACGACCTTGAAGGCCGCGCCGCTGTCCGGCGTGCCGGTCCAGCCGATGACACGCACCGGCGTGCCGGGCGGGGCTTCCTTCACGTTCTTGCCCTGGTCGTCGAACATCGCGCGAACCTTCGCGTAGTTCGGTCCACTCACCATGGCATCGCCGACGCGCAGGGTGCCGCGCTGGACAATGACGGTCGCCAGCGGGCCACGGCCAAAATCAATTTCCGACTCGATGATCACACCGCTGGCCTCGGCCTTCGGGTTGGCCTTCAGCTCGAGGACGTCCGTCTGCAGGAGAATCATCTCGAGCAGCTCGTTGATACCCTGCCCCTTGATCGCGGCGACAGGGACCGTGATCGTCTCACCGCCCCAGTCTTCCGGTGCGATGTTGCGCTGCTGCATCTGGTTCTTCACCTGATCCAGATTGGCGCCCTTCACATCCATCTTGTTGACGGCCACGATGAGGGCGAAGCGCTCCGGGTGATTCTGCTTTTCGCTCAACGCGATCTTCAGCGCTTCATCCGTCTGGGGCATGAAGCCGTCGTCCGCCGCGACCACGAGGATCGCGATGTCGGTGACGCTCGCGCCGCGGGCGCGCATCTTGGTGAACGCCGCGTGACCGGGCGTGTCGAGGAACGTGATTTTGCGGCCGTTGAATTCGATCTGGTACGCGCCGATATGCTGCGTGATGCCACCGGCCTCGCCGGCGGCCACGTCGGCCTTGCGAATGGCGTCGAGCAAGGAGGTCTTGCCGTGGTCGACGTGACCCAGAATGCACACGACGGGTGGACGGGTGACGAGATGCTTGGACTCATCCTCGTCCGGCTTCTTTTCCTTCTTCTCCTTGGCCGCTGCCTGCTGCGCCGCGACGTCGCCGCGGTGCTTGATCTCAAGCATGAAGCCGTACTTTTCGGCCACCTTCTGCGCGACGGATTCCTCGATGTTCGAGTTCATCGCCGCGAATCCCACGATCTGGTTCAGCTCCGAAATGAGCTTGAACGGCTTGAGGCCGAGCGCGACGGCGAAGTCCCGCACGACGATCGGCGGCTTCAGGTGGAGAATCTTGACGTCGCCCTGAATCGTAATCTGCGGCACGACCGGCGTCGTGCTGGCAAATCCCGGCGAGGTGCCCGGCAGGGGCGGCGGCTTGGGGGCCATGACCGGAGACGGCGCGGAGGCGCGCGGCGGAAACGCCGGCGGCGTCGTGGGAGCCTTGGCCATCGGCGGAACCGAAACGGGCGACGGCGCAAAGGGCGCGCGGGACACCGGAGGCGGCATCGGGGCCGGAGCCGACACGGGCGGCGGAACGGCCGGGGGCGTCGATGCGGCGGCCGCAGCAGCGGACTTCACCGGCGGAATCGAAGGCGAAGGCGTAAACGGAGCGTGCGTCGGGGCGGCAGGCCGCGGCGACGGCGGGGTGACCGGCATCCGGGCGAGCGGCGGCGGGGCCGACACATAGCGCGGCGGCGGCGCGACTGGCGGTGGCGCCGAAACCGGACGCGGGGCCGCCGGCGGCTGCGAAACAGCGGGCGCAGCCGGAGCGGCGGGAATGGCGGCAGGAGCCGAGGGCGTGGACGCGGCCTTCAGCGCCGCGGCGCGGGCGGCGATCGCCGCTTCCTTCTCGCGCTCGATATCCTGCTTGGATTTGACAAAAGCTCCGGTCGGCATCGACACGCGCGGCACCGTAGCTTCGGTCGTGCCAGCATCGGCCGCGACGGGCGCGGGTGCTTCCGGCGCAGCCGCCGGCTTCTTGGCTGCGAACTCGTCGCGCAAGGCCGACGCATTGATGTTATCCACCGTGCTCGAGACCGACTTCACATCCTGGGCGATGATCTTTCGCTCCTTGAGAAGCGCCATCATCTCCTTGTTGTCCAAACCGAGTTCTTCGGCCAGTTTGTGAATGCGAATGCTCATGCAGCGGTATACCTAAGGTCGGAAAAGTTAAAGATTATCGAGTGCGCGCGGCGACACGGTTGATGATATCAGCCGCTTCTTCCGCCGTGAAACCTGCACCCTCGAGGTCGCCCGCTTCGACGCCTTCGAACAACTCGAGGGAAACAAAACCGGCTTTGACGAGACGCAGAGCCTGCGCTTCCGGGATGCCGAGCGACGTGACCAGCTTGCGCTTGGCGTCACCCTCCGGGTCCGCGCCGACCGCCTTGAATTCCTCGATGTCGAGCCGCCAGCCAATCAAGCGCGACGTGAGCCGCGCGTTCTGGCCTTTGCGACCGATGGCCACCGCGAGATCGTCGGTTGCCACCTTGAGCAGGATGCGATGCGTCTTCTCATCCAGCACGATCTCGCGCGGCACCGCCGGCTTGAGCGCCTCGATGATCATCTCGCGCGGATCAGCGTAATATTTGATGATGTCGATCTTCTCGCCACCGAGCTCCCGGACGATCGTCTTGACGCGAGCACCGCGCGCACCGACGCAGGCACCGACTGGATCGACTTTCGGATCAGAACTCGTGACCGCAATCTTGGTGCGGTAACCCGGTTCACGGGCGAACGCCTCGATCTTCACCGTGCCATCGGCCACTTCGGTGACTTCGAGTTCGAAGAGGCGGCGCACAAACTTCGGACTCGCGCGGCTGAGAATGATCTCCGGCCCGCGCGGCGTGCTCTCAATTTCCATCAGCAGGCAGCGAATACGCTCGCCCGGCTGGTACTCTTCACCCGGGACCTGTTCCTTGCCCGGCATGACAGCCTCGGCCTTGCCGAGATCGACGAAGAGATCGTTACGCTCACGCCGGCGCACGGTGCCGGTCACGATGTTTCCGACCTGGTCCTTGAAGTCATCGTAAATGCGATCCTTCTCGAACTGCCGCAGCCGCTGCATCACGGCCTGACGCGCAGTCTGAGCTGCAATGCGACCGAGAGTCGACGGATCGATCTCCTTCTCGAGCATCTCCCCAATCACCGCGCCCGGCTTCACCGCCTGGGCTTTTTCCACATGAATTTCCGTCTTCGGGTTGCTTACGGAGTCAACGACTTTAAGCACCGACCACGCATGCAGCTGGCCGTTCTTCGGATTGATATCGATCTTCAGTTCCTGACCGGAATTTACGCCCTTTTGCGCGGCGGTCTTCAAGGCATTCGCGATGGTCGCGATCATGTCGGCACGCGGAATGCCCTTCTCCTTCTCCATGTATTCCAGGACGGATAGAATTTCGCTGCTCATAGGGTGCGCTTGATAAGGAAAAAAAAAGCGGGCCGCAGGGCCCACTTCTTGAAAGTGAGTTGTATTGAGTCGGTAAACGTATCGGCCCGTGCAAAATTTTGTCAAGCCCCCCGCCCCTCCGAGGGACTAGCGGGTCGGTTCGCGTTGCAAAAACCACCCCAACACCCCCTGCGCTGCGCCATGACAAACGGGCAAATTCCGGCCGTCAAAATACCCGAGCTGCCGCAATCCACTCGTCAGCCACGCGGGCAAATCTCCGGCATACCAATGATACCACATTCCGGCCGCTTCGCCCCCCCGGTGTGCGGCCATGAGCGGCAGCATCCCGTCGCAAATCACGTTGTCCAACCGCGTCCCACCCAGCACGCCACCGCACAACTCGTCCGCCACTCTCTTCCGCAATGCGCCAAGGCCGTGCCGACGCCGCCAGTCTCGCGTCGCTCCCGCCATGTCCGCGACCGCCACCGCCTCATTGTCACTAAACGCGAGCAGCCGAACGGGCCAGTCGGGACGCGCCCTCGTCCACGCCGCGTACTGAAGGAGCCGCGCACGAGGTTGATTCGCGGGCCGCACTCCCTGCACGCTCCACGCTTCGCTTTCGGCCGTGAAGGCCTCATCCGGATCGACCGCCCCATCCGCCCAACCCGCCAGCGGCCAACGTCCGGCAATCCGCAACATCGGGGCGCGGTTGAAACGATAACCCAGAATCTCCAGCGCCGCATGATGACAGGCCTCCGTCCAACCGAGCCGTTCCACGCGTATCCGGGAAAAATGGACCTTCTGCCGCCAGCGCTCCAGCGCCTGTAGCCGCAACAAGACTTCGAGCTCCACCAAGGGCAGCGTCCCAAGTTCCGCCGGCAGTCGAGCCAGCGGGCGCCGGGCCAGTGACTCCACCGCCTCATCCGCCGCGAACTCCTCGATCCCGCGGTGCAGCAGCGGCAGCAGTACCAGCGTCGGAATCTCGCGTCCACCGACGCCACGAGTCACCCGGCCTTCGCCCGGCGGAAACAGCACCACGTGCAACACCACCCGATCATACGCCGGATCGCGCGCGTGATCGTGGACGTTCCAATCCTCGGCGTGCAGGTGGACCTCGACGTCGCCGCGAATCTCCGGGTCCGCGTCGTCACCGAGTCGCAGCCGCGCGTCGGTGAAATCCGGTCCGCCGAGGAGATTCCACCTGCCGGCGTGCACCAACCGCACGCGCCGTCCATCGGTGGTGCACGCCGCCGCGCGATCGAAATCGCCGCGCAGCCAGATCTTCTGCAGCAGCTTTTCGGCAAACGAAAAAGCGCCGTAGAGTCCCTGCAGCTCGGCCACGGCGGAAGGTGAAACGGGGGAGACGTAGCTCATCGCCGCCGAGCGTGCTCACCACCAGACGTCCGACAAGGAGCGCACCTACTCCGTATTGGGAGGAAGGCCGTCACTCCCGCCGTTGCCGGCAGAATCCGCCGGTGACGCACTGCACCCGTACCGGCATAGCCTCGTAGGGTGACAGATTCACGGAGGTCCGGGGGGGGCCGTTGCGCGACGGTCCGTGACGTCGCTGGTGTCGAGCCGGCGCCATCCGCGCCGGTGCCACCTGGTCGCAGGTTTCAGGATACGTGCGACCGCCGGGGCGCGGCCGATCGAAACTTCAGGGTCTTGAAAAACTCTCCGCGCCTGGTCGCTGCTCAGCCCGCCGCTGCCACGACCACCCCATTCAGTCGGCTCACGTGGCGGTGCAGCGTGACCGCGAGCGCCTTCCGGTCAGCCAACGCCGGCACGGCGGCACCCCACGCCACACACGCGTGGATTGGGGGCAGCGTGAAGAGATGGAGCAGGTGCGGCGCAAGCGTCATGTCACCCCACCAGCACACTTCTGTCGCCACGTCGTGTCCGGTCGGCAGCGAATACGAGATCGCCGCCGGCACCACGGACCATTGCGCTGCGACGGCCGGTGCCAGGAGCGAAGACTTGAACGGCCGCACCTCCCGGCCATCGCTACTCGTGCCTTCCAGGAAAATCACGATACTCACGCCACTCGCGACGGCCGCAGCGAACTCAGTCACCGCGCGCGCGACATCCCCGCGGCGCTCACGGTCGATGAAGCGGGTGCCGGCCCACCGGGCGAACCAACCGAGAAAGGGCCAGTCCCGCACCTCGCGTTTCGCCACAAACACGACGGGCCGCAGGGCCGCCAGCACCACGATGTCGAGGTAGCTGACATGATTGGCCACGATGATTTCACCGGCCGAAGGTTCGCCCAACTCGGTGATCGTGAGGCCGAGGACGCGGACCACCCGGCCGCAGGTCCATTGCAGCCAGCGCGCACGCGCCGCGACATCGCCTCGCCGGAACACGATGATCACCGCGGCCGCCACCGCCACCAACACAAAGGCGGCGGCCCGACCGAAAGCACGGACGCGTGAGCCCAGGCAGGACATCAGCCGGTGATCGTGCGGAGCGTGCGCACCGGAATCGACTGCACGTCGATCCACGTCAGGAAATCGACGGTGCCAAAATCGCGATCAATGGCTGGCTCGCCGCAAATTTTAGCGCCCAGTGCAAGATAGGCCCGGAGGAGTTTGGGGATCGGCAACGCGACGGGCCGTCCGGTGGACGCCGAGCAGCGCCAGCCGGAGCGCGGGCGGGTTTGCAGGCGCGCTTCAACCAGATGCGCGCCCGCGAGGCCATTGTAAGTCGCAAGTGCCGCCGCCTCGTCCTGCGTGGTCAGTGAACTGCAGCCGGTGAGGTAGCGCGCGCCGTGGGACTGCGCGTACCGGGCAATGCCCCGCCAGAGCAGATTCAGCACGATCAGATTGCGGTGCTCTGCCGCCACGCAGGCCCGGCCAAGCTCAACCAGCTGATCGCGCACGGGCTCGAACCCGTGAAACTCAAACTCCTGCGCACTGTAATAGCCACGGTGCGCGGCGGCGCTGCGACCGGTCTGGAGGCGATAGGTGCCGACGACAGAATTCGTTTCCCGATCCCGCACAAGCAGGTGGTCGCATACTTCGTCGAACGCATCGGCGTCGAGACCGGTGGCGTACGCCTCCGCCAGGCCCTCGTGCAGTTCAAGGTTGAAGATCCTGAAGCGCAGACGCTGGACCGCGCGCACGTCGTCGAGATCTTCCGCGAGAGAGAGTTCGTAGCGGCCGGTGGCCACGACGGGAAACACAAGCGGGTTCATGGGGAGCGGGTATGAGCCGCGACCAGCGCCATCACTTCCCGCAGCGTGAGCGGTTTTGCCCCGCGCGCGCGATTCTCCGCGGCAATATCAAAGGCCAGCCGCCACTGCCGGCACAACACGCGCCAGCCAAACCACACGTTGTGCCGCGGATCGTAGATACTCGTCGACTCCGATGTCAGGCCGTTCAATTCGATCACGGTGAACTCTCCCCGCTGGAAAGCCTCCACCGAAGCCGTCCTGACATCGTAGCGTCCGAAATAAAATCCTGCATGAGCGCGGCTCACCTGCTCGATCGCAATGGTCAGCGCCGGCGTCACGAGGTGCGTGCCGTCGAGAAATAGCGCGCCGCGCGAGTGCGTCCCGAGTTCCGACAACACGACGGATGCTCCGGCGGCCGGAACCTCGTCGAGCCGCGCCTCATGGTGGCGGAGGAAGAACCGCGCCATGCACACGGCGCGGTCGTCGGCCAGGATGAGTTCCTCCAAGGTCCTTTCGCCATCGCCCACCACGGCCACGAGGTGTTTGGCGGTGATCGAAAAAATTTCCCCGCGCGCCGCTGTCGGCCGGCGAACATAGAACACGCCGAACTCCACTCCGGGCACGTACGCCTGCGCGATCATCGGCGCGGCGGCGTGCGTGAGGGCCGCAGTCAGCGCGGCTCCATCTCGCACAATCACGACTCCGCGGCCGCGCTCGCCGACATCGGGTTTCAACACGACCGGAAATTCCCGTCCGACACGGCGCATGAAGCCCACGACCTGCGCGGTCCTTGCGTCCGGCGCACCGGCGGAAATCAGCGCCCACGGCACCACCGCGTTGCCCGCACCGGCCAAGCCGCGCAAAATGGAACTCTTCGACTCGCCGGCCAGACCACCGCCCGCGCCGATGCCCGGGTTGGCAAGCGTGAACAAGGTGAAGCTCCGATGACGCACTCCCAGCCAGAGGATATAGCCGATGACCGGTGGATACACCGCCCACATGGGCCAGAACTCCCAGCGCGTCAGTCGACGCCAGCGGCTGAGCAGCAGACGTCGCCCGCGCCACGTGCTAAAAGAAACCACGAGCCGCAGGCCCACACCCACCACAACGCCCGCTCCGATCAAAGCCGGCACGGCTTGGGTCCACGTTTCCAGGAGTCGCAGCGCCGATTCTCCCAACACCACGGCGCCGCCAACCAGCAGCGGCGTCCAGACTGCGGAGGCCAGGAGAAACCAGCCGACGAAAGGCGCGAGCGGGGCGCGGAGCACACCAGCGGCAAAGTAGGTCGGCAGCCGCGTACCCGGCATGAAGCGACTGGCCAGGATCAGGCCCGGGCCACGGCGGCCGAACCAACGCTCAGCCCGCGCGACTGCCTCGGCGGGAATCCACCGCTGCAAAGGCTTGGCCCCGAGCGCGGGACGACCAAGCCCGCGACCAGCCAGAACGAGCAGCAGATCGCCGGCGAAAATTCCCACCCCACACGCCGCCGTGGCAGCCCCGAAGTTCAACCCACCCCGGGCAACGAGCAGCCCCGCCGCGATACAGGCCAGGTCCTCGCTGACCAGCGTGGCGAGCGCGAGGGCCGCCAAGGCGAGCGGGCCGCCGGCGCCGGCTTCGCGCAACACAGATTCGAACCAATCAGGCACGACGGAAGGTGAACCCGGCAGAGCAGCGCGGAGTCATTTGTTCAGCAGCTTCGGCCAGTTCACCTCGGCTCTGGCGATGTGGCCGGGAATGTCCGCTTCCCACTTTTTCTGAACTTCCAAACTGTAGTTCAGGTAAAGTTTTCCGTTCACGATCTTCCACGCGGCGGGATCGATTCCGGCGGTGCGGCCTTCGCTGACGGCCCACGCACAATAACCACCATACTGCGGTGCGTATTTTTCCGGTGCGGCTTTGAAGGTGTCGCGATGCGCGGCGCTGGCGAAACGCCACGTCGCGCCATTCCAATCGAACGTGAAATCGGTCCCACCCTTCACGGGCTTGGCGTCGGTGAAGTAGGCGACCGGATCATAGCCCTTGATCGCGACGCCGAAGACGGAGGCGTTGACGGGCTTTTCAGCACGCGCAATCAGGGGCAGGATCATGAGCACGGCGAGGCAGAGACGGATGCAGCGCGATTTCATTCGAGTGAAAAATTCAAAGCTGCGGGCCCACCACCGGCAGCGTCCGGCGATGGAGCCAGAGGAGAAACGCGGCACAGACGAACACGACGAGCGCCAGGGCGAAGAGCGTGCCGCCATCGTCGTGGACCACGATGCCGAGTTTGGTCAGGTGAAAGAAAATGGCTCCGCTCATCGTCCCGAGAGCGAGGGCCGCACCGACGGCGACCGTGGCCGGCACGAAGAGCAGCACGCTCGCGATCAGTTCCACCACGCCCGAACCGTAGCGCCCCCAGGGCTCCTGCCCCACTGTGGTGAAGATGTAGACCGACTCGGGCGCGCCGGTGAATTTGAAGAAGAGCGTCTGCAGCAGAATGACCGCAACCGTGATGCGGGCGAGCCAGCTTACGACGACCAGAGGCTTGGACAGCGGGGAAGGTGCTTTCATTGCCAGTAGGAGCGCGACTCGCGCCCGTTATTCCCCCGCCGCCCGTCTGGCCCGGACGAATTCGTTTTCAAGTGGAGCACGCCGATCCGGCGGGGACCTCAGAGCAACCGACGCAGCGCCCGGGCTCCATCGTAGGTCACAAGCGCGTAGGCGAACTTCGCATCCTTCCAGGCCGTCGCGTTGAAGTGCCCGCTCGAAGCAACGCGCGAAACTGCCTCCACCGCCGTCGCCGAACCGGGCGCGAGGCCGTCGACGGCGGTGACATAGAGGTGATAGAGGAAACCGCCGTGGTAGAAGCAGACCTCGAACGTCTCGCGTCCGGCGAAGCTCACCCGGCGGCAGCCCAGCCGGCGAAGTTCATCGCCGTCCATCTGCAGGTGCGCGGGCAGCGGCAAAGCCGCGTTGGCCAGGCGATCCTGCAAGCCGGCGAGTTCGGGGCGGAGGGTCGTGTGCAGGTCGTGCGTTTTCGCCACTTCATTCATGGCGAACGCGGCAAAATCGCCGGCGCCAGTTTCCGATGAACGGAGAGAGCGCACCCGCACCGTGACAGAAAAAACGATCGCGATCGCCGCGGCGACGGCGAGCCAGCCGGGATTCACCGACCAGCGGCGCCGCGGCTGGCTGGCGCGCCCCCCGGCGAGGATCGCCTCGCGGAGGCCGGCGGGAGGTTGCACGGCGTTGAGCTTCGCCGTGACGGCACGATCAAAGGACTGCTCGCATTCGAGCCAATCCCGCAACAGCGGATCGCGCCCCACCTGCGCGAGCGCAGCGGTGAACATCGGATCCGCGGCATCGCTGCCATCGGTACGGTAGGCGCGGAGAAGAAACTTGGCCTCGTGGTGGTTCATGGGCGGGCGTTTTTCCGGGGAAATTCGATGATGCTTCCGCCCGTGGATTTTTCCGCGAGCCGGACGCGGAGCTGGGCCTTGCCACGCGAAAGCCGCGACATCACCGTGCCGATCGGCAGGCCGAGAATTTCTGCGATCTCGCGATAGGAGAGTTCCTGCAAATAGAAAAAGGCGAGTGGTTCGCGGAACGCGTCGTCGACCTCCTGCAGGGCCTCGATCACGAGTGGAGCGTCGAGCCTGGCCACCAGGTCGACTTCCGCGTCCGCCATGTCCTGCTGCCCGGGGGCGAGAGCCTCGATTGCGGTGATCCGGTTGCCGCGACGACGCGTGCGCAGAAACTCGCGGTAGAGCGTCGTGAAGAGCCACGACCTGGCTTTCGATTTATCACGCAGCGCGTCGCCCTTCCTGGCCCACACATAGAACGTCTGCTGGGTGAGATCGCCGGCATCGGAGGAGTTCTTCGCCAGGCTCAACGCAAAGCGGTAGAGCGGGGCGTAGTAAGCCTCCACGAGTGCCGGAAAAGTCTCGTCGTGCATCGAGCATGAGAGCCGCGACGCACCGGACTATTCCGGGTGGCGGCGTCATTTGTCACCGCTGCGAGCACGCGGCCGGCAACTCAAGCCGGACTCATGCCGTTGAAGGTTGAAAGGTGAAAGTCGAAAGAACGGTGATTGGGGGCTTTCAACCTTCAACTTTCACCTTTCAACTGAATCGTTCCGATTCAGGCCGCGAGTGGCGCGCGCCGCCGCATTCGCAGCCTCACTTGCACCGGCCCCAGCACCTCCGGCTCCCCGGTCACCCAACGCACCGGCGCGTAGCTCAAGCCGATGACACCCGCGCGGACCGACACGTGCGTGATGCTCCGCGTGGCGGCGTCCGGTCGCCGCATCAGCACGGAATGCGCGCCGCCGTCCCGCTCGTGCTGGCGATGAAACGAAGCGAGTTCCTCCACGGCCGGTGCCCGCGGCGATCGCATCATGGCGCCAAAGCACGCGGTGCGTTTCGCGATGATTGCAGCGGTGGCATACGACGACGACGAGAGGATCGGCCAGCGCACGGAACGCGTTCGCCGTGCAAGCGTCGTCCCGTCCCAGTGCAGCACGAGCAGGCCTTCCTCCGGCGAAAGCGCCACGAGGTGAAACGCCGGGGTGCGCCGGAGCGGTTGCCGGTCCACGATGGCGTAGACGCTCGCATGGGCGTTTGCTCCGGCACACGCAACGACCACGTGCCCGCGGCTGAAGCGGGCCCCGGCAGCGGACGGATGCCACGCGCTGCCATAGTCGTTCAGCAGACAAATCGTCAGGCCAAATTCGTTGGCCAGCAGCCAGGTGCCGCCGTGCTCCCCGTCGCGCGGCGCGACAAAGCTCACGCCGGCCGTCCGGGCAAGACCAGGCGGCGTCTCAGGCGCGCGGGTGTTCAATTCATCCCGATTGAAAAAAAGATCGTACCCTCCCCGACCGCCACTCCAGGTCACCGTGCACATACGTTCTGCGTCTGCTGAAATTTGATTGTCGAGGGCGCGACGCCAAACGTCGCCTCCGGCTCGCACCCTTGCACGCGCGCCATCACCGCGACGATCGCGTAGTGATGGATGGTGTGGCTGAGGAGAAACTCGAGTTCCCGCAGCACCGATGTGTCGGTCATCAGGCCCTCGGCGGTCCCGGCACCGATCTGCAAGCCGCGGTTCGGCAGCGTCGCAGCCAAAACGGTGAGACGATGGGAAATTTCTTCCATGATCGCCGACGCATAGCCCGGACTGCCCTCGATCAGAGGATCGCGCGCACGATCCTCATAATCGATCCCGCCTTCGCCCAAGCCGCGGAGAAAACACTGATAGTGCTCGACGATGTGGCGAAGATGGCCGCCGACCGAGGCGTTGTAACAAATCGGAATGCGCGCGGTGAATCGGGCCTCACCCAGCTCCGCCAGCAGGCCGATCCCTTGGCGGATAACGGCGAGATTGGCGTGAACGGCGACATGGACAGGTGAAAGCGGCGTCATGGCGGAGAGATTGAGGAGCGCGCCAATGAGAGCGCCCGTTTCAGCCCGTTATTCCCCATTCCTGAAAACCAGGCCGGACAGAAACGTCGCCGCGGGCGGTGCATCCACGGATGCATCCGGCAACCAGGTGCTCGAACCGATTCCCGGTGTAGATTGGAATCGACCCATCCTGCGTTCGGGGCGGTGCCCTCATCGCGCGGGTCCTGCCCGGTCGCACGCTCTTCCAGGTGCCGGCGAGGGAAAGATGCCATCCGTCGTAAGTCGGTTTCGGATACGCATGAGCCCCGCATCGACATCGGGGAGGCACTTCGGCCCGCCTGACGAACAGGTCGGCATGCCCATCGTCGCTCGCACCGCTTGCCGCTGCCGACAGGGGAAACCTGCGATCGCCCGAGGGTGAGGCCGGAGACTTCACGCGGGCGAAGCGGGCGCTCCGGGCGTTCCCGCAAACCAAGCTTGCCGAACGGAGTCGCAGTCCCAAGTTTCCCGGGAGGCAGGCTTGGTTTGAATGCTACAAAACCAAACGGAGAGGTGGCAGAGTGGTCTATCGCGGCGGTCTTGAAAACCGCTGGGCCGCAAGGTCCCGGGGGTTCGAATCCCTCCCTCTCCGCCAGCCTTCGCCACGCCTGCGGCTGGCAGGCCAGCTTACCGATTCGACCCTTTATCCACAGGCGAGGGCTGCCCACCGTAGGCTCGGCGAAGACGGGCTCTCGTCTTCGTCTCAAGCGCAGCCATCGATATTGAAAGCCAGCTGTCCTTCGGCCGCGTCAGCGACCGGCGGCTGTCAACGTCGCGGCTGGTCTTGGCAATATCGCACTTGCGCCGCCAGGTTACGCCTCCGTCCGTCGGGATCGAAGCGCGTCCTCAACCGCCCCGGCCCGCGGGCGCGGACCGTCGGCTTTGCCGAACGGCAACTCGAGAATGAACGTCGCACCCGTGCCGGGACCGGCGCTGCGGACGTGCAGGCTCCCGCCCATTTCCTTGGCGGCGTTGGCGCTGCTGTGCAGGCCGAAGCCGTGGCCCGACTTTTTCGTCGTGAAGCCCTGGTTGAAAATCCGCGCAAGATTCTCGGCGGCGATGCCCGCGCCATTGTCGATGACCTCCACGCGGACGCGTTCCTCCGCGCTCCGCGACAGGTGCAGCACAATTTTGCGCCCCTCCGCCCGCGCATCGAGCGCCTGCTTCGCATTCGTGACGAGATTGACGAGGATCTGCATCACCTTGTGGCGATCGACGGAAACCGGCGGGACACTTTCAAATTCACGCACGAGCTCGATGCGGTGCCGTCCCAGCGCGCTGGCGGAAATACGCAGCGCGTCCTCGATGAGATCAGCCATTGCAATGAGCTCCGTCGCGCCCGACACCTTCGCATACGACTGCTGCATCGCCACGATTTGCTTGATGTGTTCGACGTTCTGCTGGAGGCCGTGCGACTCCTTCACAAACAACGCCTGCTCGCGGGCCAGTTGATCAGCGAGAGCGGCGAGAAACGCCGGCAACTGCCGGCCGCGAGGATCGCTGGTGAGGAATGCCGCGAGGTCCGGACCGTGATCCTGCAGCAGCTGGACGGCGCGCGTGAGACTGCCGGTTTTCGACTTGCGCGCCGGCTCGACCAGCAGCGTCGCGGAGACGTTCACGCTGTTCAGCACATTGCCCACGTTGTGCAGCACGCCGGTCGCGACCTCGGCCATGCCGGCGAGGCGAGAGGCGTCGACGAGCTCGCGCTGCATGCGCTCGATCTGCTGGGCCGCCACTTTCTGCTCGGTGATATCGATGGCGATGCCGCGCTTGTTCGCCCGGGCGGCGGCCATGCGATCATCCGGATGACAGAGCTTCGCCCAGAAGTTCGGCTCGGCCAGCCAACGATCCAGCGGGTAACCGAGAATGCGCTCAGCCTGGCCGTTCATGAAGAGAACGTGCGCCTCGACGGCATCAGCCTCCCAGACGATGCCGTTGATGGAGTTGACCAGCGATTCGAACTTCTCGCGCGCCGCGTGAATCTGGGCCTCGGCCTGCTTGCGCTCCGTGATGTCCGTGTGCGAGCCCGCCATGCGGTACGGTTTTCCGGACTTGTCCCGCAACGCCGCGCCGCGGGACAGAATCCAGCGGTGGGAACCGTCCTTGTGCCGCATCCGAAACTCCACCTCGTATACCGCTCGCTTGCCGGCGAGGTACTCCGTCACCGCCCGCACCGCATTTTCGCGATCGTCGGGATGGATCAATTCGACCCACGCCTCGTGGCTCACGTCGAGTTCGTCCTCGGCGTAGCCAATCATCGCCTTCCACTGCGGCGAGAGATAGCGCTCGTTGGTCAGGAGATTCCAGTCCCAGATGCCGTCGCTCGCCCCGGCCACGGCGATCTCGAACCGCTCCCGGCTCTCGCGCAAGGCGGCATCCTGAGTCTGGATACGCGCCAGCATCTGGTTGAACGCCATCGTGAGCCGGCCCAGTTCGTCCTTGCTCCGCTGCTCGACCCGCACCGAGTAGTTCTGTCCCTCGCCAATGAGTCGCGCCGCCTCGGCCAGGTGGCGGACGGGGGTCACAATCGCCCGCTGAAGACGCGCGGCCAGAAAGACCGCGACGAGCGACGCCGCCACGAACACCACGAGCAGAATCTGGCCGTACTCCCAGAGACGCGCCCCAAGCTGCGACGTGTCGGCCGCCAGCTGGAGCGTGCCGACCCGCTCCCCCTTCAACTCGATCGCCGTATGCAGCAGGAGACCTGCGGAGCTGAAGCTCTCGCCAAATTCAGCCGGTGACCGCCCGGGCAGCGTTCCCACAAAGCCCGGATTGCGGTAGCTGGCAAACGCGGTGCCGTCCTTGAAAATGACGGCCCACTTGATGTGCCGCTGGCCCTTGAGCTCGCTGAGAATTTCGCCGGCCGTGGCCTTGTCGTCGAACGTCAGCGCGGCGGTGCTGAGACCCGCCAGCGTCGTCGACCAAGACCGTCGCGGGCTCGGTCGCGTTGTAGTTGAGCTGCCGCTGCCGGAAATTCTGCCTGACCTCCAACCCCGTGGTGACGGTCAGCTGGCTGGACAGCCGCTGCGATAGCGTGGCCTCGGTCCCCCACCAGTCGCCGCGCGCGTCGTCCCGGTTGAGCAACACCTTCACGGGATCACCCGCCACCGCCGCATCGTACGGATAGAGCCCATGGTAGTCGTAGCGATGATAACCCACGCGCGCCATCAGCTGCGTCCCCGGGGTGAATTCATGCTCAAACTTCAGGTCAAGATGTCCGGAGATGTCCTGAGTCTGCGCGCGGGGATCGTTGAAATAGGAGCCGAAGCTACCCGTCGGGATGCCGCGCGTCCGTTTGTTGAATACACCGGAAAGCGTGAAGCCGCGATACGCGGCGTTGCCGGCGGCATGCCACGCTCGCTGGTAGTCCAGGTTCTCCGCGATGCCGTGGTTCGTCTCGGGCGCGTCGAACTCCGCGTAATAAAGCCGGTCCTGCCCGCGCGTCTCAAAGTACGAAGCCGCCGCGAAGAACTCGAAACCTGACTTGTACCTGTACCCGGCCGCGGTGCGGGTGCGGTAGCTGCCGAAATTCCCCGCCTCCGCCGTGGTCTCGACACCGTTCAGCGAACCGCCGCGCCGGCTGATCACGTTGACGGTGCCGAAAAAGGCGCTGCTGCCGTAAAGCGACGAGGACGGGCCGCGGATCACCTCGACCCGCTCGATGTTGTCGACGTCGACCGGCGACTCGTGCCCCACCCAACCCGAGTCGTAGAGATTGTCGTTAACCCGGCTGCCGTCGACGAGCAGGAGCACCCGCGAGTTGTAGTCGCCGGGCCGGCTGAAGCCGCGCATCCCAAGGTAAGTGTAGTAACGGTCGTCGGTCGTGTAGACGCCGGGCGTGCTGCCCAGCGCGTCGGCGAGTGTCCGGTATCCGAATACAGCGATTTCCTCGCGGGTCACGATGCTGACGGAGGCAGGGGCCTCCCAGAGGCGCTGGCTGCGGCGCGACGCGGTGGACACGGTGTCGAACTGCACATCGAGCAGTTCCTTCAGGGAGAGATCCGCCAGACTCATCTTCGGTGCAGGTCCGGTGGGAAACGAGGCCGGTGCGGCGGCACCCGCGAACGTCGGCGCAACCATCGAGGCAGCGAAGGCAAGGCAGAGCGCGGCACCCCGCCGCCCCGATCCGCGGGGCCCCGGGGCAGCCTGTGGGGTGAAGGGATTTGAATTCTTGCGGCCAGGGAGGGTCTGGAGCGTGGACGCGCCGTCGGGACGCGCCCCCCATCGCGCCGCCGCTTTCGCAACGAGTATGAACAAGAAGGCGTATTCGGCCTTTCGGGCCTGAACTGGAGATACCCGCACCCGAACCAAAAAACCTCAAGTCCGGTCCCGGCTGCGACGCTTACCCGTCATCGGCCACGCTCTCCGCCTCCGGGAGGTCCTTCGCCGCCTTGGCGCCGAGCGTCTTCAGCTGCCCCGCCTGACGCACGAGGTTGCCGGGACCGGTGTGGAGTTTGCTGTTCGCCGCCTGCCACGCCTCCCGCCCGGCCTGCAAGGCCTCCCCGACCCTGCGCAGGTCGTCGACGAAGCCGACAAACTTGTCGTGCAGCCGGCCCCCCCGCTCCGCGATCTCGATCGCATTCTTCTGCTGGTCCGCCAGCCGCCAGACATTCGCCACCGTCCGCAGCGTCGGCAGCAACGTGGAGTTGGTAACGAGCACAACTCCGAGTTCCATCGCCTCCTCGAACAACGAGGGATCCTGCGCGATCGCCGAGAAATACGCCGACTCGATCGGAATGTACATGAGCACGAAATCCGGCGCGTTCATCCCGGAGCTCGCGTGATAGCGCTTCCGGCCGAGATCGCGGAAATGTCTCCGCGTCGCGTCGACATGCCGCGCCATCAGGTCAGCACGCACGGCCTCGTCGGGAGCGTTGCACGCCTCCTCGAAACTCCGGAGCGACAACTTTGAATCCACAATCAGGTGGCGCTTCTCCGGCAAATCGATCACGACATCCAGAAACTGCTGCGCGCCGTCCGCACTGGTGGCACCTTGTTGCCGGCGATAGTGCACATCGCGCTGCAGGCCGGATTTCTCGAGGAGCTTTTCGAGCATGTTCTCGCCCCAGTTCCCCAGGACCTTGGCGTCGCCCTTCAGTGCCTTCGCCAGATTCGCCGCCTCGGCACCGATCCGGCCGACCTGCTCCTTCAACAACGCGCTGTGACTGGCGGCCTCCTGGCGCGTCGTGTCGAGGCTCGCCTTGAAGTGCCCGAGATTCTCGCGCAACGGAGCCAGCAATTTATCCAGACTCTCCGCGGACTGCTGGTTGAAACGCGCCGCATTGTCGACGAGCAGTTTGTGCGAGATCGCCTCGAAATCCCGGCTGAAACGCTGCTGCAGCGCCTCGATCTGCTGACGTTCCGTGGCCAGACGTTCGTTGAGGAACGCGATGCGTTCGCCCATTTCCGCCTCGCGGGTGCGCGACGCCATGATCTGTTCCTGCTGGGCCGCGCGATCCGACTCGAGCCGGTCGCGCAAAGAGCTCACCTCCGCGATCCGGGCCTGCAGCTGCTCGCGCAACTCGCCCTCGAGCCGGTGATCGCCCGGAGTGCCCCGCAAACTGCGTATCCACCATCCGAGCATGAAGCCGGCCGCAACACCGAGCATGACTTGAAAAACGGGATGCATACGCGACCTACCAAACACAGAAACGACCCGAAAGGAAAAGCTCGATGCCTGCGCTCCGGGCAAAGCCGGCCTGCGCGACCAGAATCGCGGGGGGAGACGGACCCTCGGCAAGGCTCTTCCCCGCTTCCCGCTCGCACCGGGACATCACTGCCCGTTCAGGACTGCGACGGAAAATCCCGCCGCCTTCAGCGCGCGATGCAGCGTGGCCACATGCGCGTGATCGCGCGTTTCAACCGTGCACACCGCCTGCACCGCAAAGACGTCCGTTCCGCCGAACGCCCGCTCGTGGACAATGTCCTGGATGCTCGCCCGGCAGTCGGCGATCACGCGCGTCAGCGCAGCGAGTCCACCCGGTCGATCCGTGACGGTGGCGGTGAACCGCGTCAGCCGTCCATCGTGGACGAGGCCCTTCTTGATCACGCGGCCGAGCACCGGTGGATCGATGTTGCCCCCGCTGAGAATCAGCGCGACGCGCCGACCGCGGAGTTCGGGCAGCTTGCCGGCCATCAGCGCCGCGAGTCCCACGGCCGCGGCGCCCTCGACCACGGTTTTTTCCAGCTCGATCATCCGCAGAATCGCGAGCGCGATCCACTCCTCGCCCACACTGATAACCTGATCGACGCGACCCCGCGCGAGCGCGAATGCGGTCGGTCCCACCGTGAGCGGCGCGAGGCCGTCCGCCAGCGTGGCGCGGCGCGGGACCGTCACCGGCTTTCCCGCCCGCAGCGCGGCGGCAAAATTCTTCGTGTGCGTGCTTTCGATCCCGATGATTTTCACGCGGGGCCGCACCGCCTTCACCGCGAGCGCCACGCCTGCAATCAAGCCCGCGCCACCGATCGGCACGAGAATCGCGTCGACGTCCGGCACCTGCCGCAGGATCTCAAGGCCGAGCGTGCCCTGCCCCGCGATGACGTCCGGCGCATCGAAGCCATTGATGTAGGTGAGATGTTCCCGGGCGCACAGGGCGTCCGCCTGCGCGCGCGCCTCGGTGAAATCACGTCCCTGCACGATCACGCGCGCACCCAGTTTCTCGCAGGTGGCGATCTTGATGAGCGGCGCGTAGTCCGGCATCACCACGGTCACGGGAATGCCGAGCAGATGACCGTGATAAGTAAGACCGAGCGCGTGATTGCCCGCGCTGGCGGCGATCACCCCGTGTTTCTTTTGCGCGGGGGTGAGACGTAGCAGCGCGTTGCGGGCGCCGCGTTCCTTGAACGATCCGGTGCGCTGCAGGTTGTCGAGCTTGCAGACGATGCGCGCGCCCGTGATCTCGCTCAGCGGTATCGATTCGGGACACGGCGAAAAATAAACTCCGCCCGCAATACGACGCTGCGCCGCCCGGATGTCCGAAAGAGTAACAGGCATGCCGTCAGGCTGCCGGGTCGCGCCCGCCGGGAGAATCAAATAAACTCCGCGCCTCGGCGGCGACCCGCGCGCGCTCGCGCCACGGGATGCGGCGCAGCCGCCAGCGTTGATCCGCCGCAACGATAAAACCTGCGCACCGCGGACTCCCGCACCGGCATGGATGCAAGGGCCACTCTTTGAAACTGAAGCCGTAGTCGAAGGTCAGCTCGTCGCCCGCGGCGATCTCACGCCGGGCCACGATCCAGATCCGGCCACGCACAATCTCCACGCGGCAGTTGGGCGTGCAGGAGTGGTTGATCAGGCGGGCGACGTTGCGCCGCGTGCGGCCGTCGAGGTCGTACCGGCGGTTCAGGACGAAGATGTACACGCAGTCGTCGCCGCCCCGCCGCTGGCGCGCGAGCCGCCGCGCCTCGCGCCGCGACGCTTCCGCTTTCGTGATTCGCTCGCCGGTATACTCGATGATGCGCGTGCCATCGGGAATCAACTCCCGTGCATACGCGCCGCGGCCGTGAATCGACGAGGCCGCCGCGCGCACCCACCGATTGCCGTCGCTGCGACGGACGCGGGGCGCCGGGCGCACGGAGCAGTTTGGAGCAACGGAAGGACGCATCCGCCACCAATCGACGACGAGCCCCCAGCCCGCAAATGCAAATGCCACCGCCGCGCCGGCCCCAACACCGCGGGCGGAATCGCCGCACAATTGGCTCGAATGCCACGCCGCAACCTCAACGGTGACCAACGCACCCCGCCCCGGCGTTCCAGCGCCATCGACCCAACCCAGCCTCACCGGGATTCGTCCCGCCCGTCTGCCATGCACCTCCACGCCCCGCGTCGGTTTCGTCCGACGCTCCGCCCGCTCGTCCTCATCGGGCTCCTGAGCCCTCTTTTCGCTTTCGCGCAGGCAACCACGAAACCAACGACCTCACCGACCGACGAAAAGTCCCTACCGGCGAACGCAGTCGTGTTGTCACCGTTTGAGGTCAACACCGACCGTGACACCGGCTTCGCGGCGACGAGTTCGCTCGCGGGCGGCCGTCTCGCCGGTGATCTGCGCGACACGCCCGTCGCGTATTCAGTGATCACGCGCGACTTCATCGACGCCCTCGGCATCACCGATCTGCAAAGCGCCGCCGAGTGGACCACGAGCAGCACGCTCAATGTCGACAACGGCATGCAGAATTTCTTCGCGGCACCGATCAACTACACCACGCGCGGCACCGGCAACACGCGGCCGCAGCGGAATTTCTTTCCGCAGTACAACAACGGCGACAGCTACAATCTCGAGCGCTACGACTTCGGGCGCGGTCCGAACTCGATCCTCTTCGGCAACGGATCGCTGAGCGGCGTGAGTTCGTCGACGACGAAGCGCGCGCAGACCAATCGGCCCTCGCGGAGCGTCCAGCTGAGCGTCGGCTCGTGGCGGAATTATCGCGCGACCTTCGACGCCAACCAGCCGATCAACGACAAGATCGCATTGCGCGCATCGGGCGTCTGGGGCGACAGCAGCGGCTGGCGGCTGAAGGATTTCGACAAGCGCAAGGCGGCGTTTCTCACCACCACGTTCAAACCGTATCGCGGCACGGAAATCCGCATCGAGGGTGAATACGGCACCAACTCGCGCCAGTCGGGTTTCACCACGCTCGACGACCGCCTGTCCGGCTGGGATGGCCGCACGGTGTTCAACGCCGCCGCCGGCGCGACCACGCTGCCGGCCAACGCCAACGCCCTCGGCATCGGGCGGCGCGGCGCGAACTACTACGTCTACGACCCGTTCTCCGGCGCGAACGCGATCATGAACTACCAGAATGATCCCATCACGCTCGCCGGCGGCGCGAGCACGACCACGCCGATCGCGGGCTTCGTCCAGGGCGCGCTGCCCGCGTTCAACAGCAACGGCGCGACCTTCCTGCATGCCGTAGGCGTGCCGGAGCACCGCTTCGCCACGGCGGTCGCGAATTCGTTTTTCCGTCCGCCGTCCGAGGAATTCACCATCTCGCCGGACGCCCCGATCCTTTCGCAGCGTTTCAAGGACCTGCAGCTCACGTTCAACCAGCGGCTCGGCAGCTTCTACTTCGAGATCGCCGCCGACATCAACCGGGCGCGCGCGGTCATCAACGGCGAGCAGAACCGCAGCAGCAACGACACCTACATCGACATCAATCAGGTGTTGCCGAACGGCGCGCCTAACCCGCACTTCAAGCAGGCGTACGGGGACGGCTCGCTGATGCGCGCGAATCGAAAATTCGACTACAACAACGTGCGCGGCGCCGCGGCCTACGTGCTGGACACCCGCTGGGGCAATTTCGCCTTCAACACCCTCGGCGGCATCAACCGCGGCGAGGAAGATCAGGACTACCGCTACCTCAGCGTCGCGCAGGGCGACGACCACCGGCTGTGGGGCTTTCTGGAATCGACGGTGCTGCAGACCGTCCGGATTCGCCGCTACTGGAATGATTTCAGCCGGCCGATTCCCGACCTCTCGCTCGGCACGATCAAGTATGTCGATCCGAACACCCGCGTGACGAAGGACATTCAGCCGCTGTGGGCCGTGAACATCGCGCGGCGCGACACCGAACGCATCGATTCGTCGAAGTTCAAATACATCCTCGGCTCCATCAACGCGAAGTTCTTCAAGAACCGCCTCGTGGTGCTCGGAGCCGTGCGCTACGACTCGTATTTCTTCCGGACGGTACAGCAGATCGACAAGGGCGACTACCCGCTCGATTGGGACGGCGTGACGCGCATCATGCGTCCGTCGGCGCCGGCAGACTTCGCCTCGCTCACGTACCGGCAGCGTGACGCCCGCGGCAATCCCATCGGCGAGCCGCAGGAAGCCGCGATTCGTCCGCGGCTCGCGCCCAACGGCGATCGCGATCCGCTCTACGCCAACGATCGTTTCAAGGATGATTACAATCCCTCGCCGGTGCAGGGCAGCCAGATCACGCGCTCCGTCGGATCCGTGCTCCATCTGACCAACTGGCTGAACCCCTCGATCAATTTCGCCGAAACCTTCAACCCGCCCGGCGGCATCGTGCGCATCGACGCGCGGCAGCTCGAACCGACGATCTCCACCGGCACCGACTACGGCCTGCGCATGGAGTTGTTTCAGAACCGGCTGAATCTGAACTTCACCTACTACGAGACGAAGGAGATCAACGGCGCGATCTCCCAGGACGGTCCCAACTTCTTCAATACGCTCTACAACGCCAACATTGTCGGCGACCAGAGCGCGGTCGGCCGCAACATCCGCGGCGCCGGCACGCTGCCGGTGCAGTATCGCGACATCCGCACGCGGTCGGGTGACGGTTTCGAATTCGAGGTGGTCTACAATCCGTCGCGCGCGTTCCGCCTCACCGGCAGCGTGAGCTTCCCGAAGGTGTACGAGTCGAACCTGTACCCCGACGTGAAGGCTTACATCGACAAGAACGCCGGGCTCTTCAAGCAGATCGCCGCCGACACGGGCGTCCTGATCGACGCCAACAATGTCGCCAGCGTGGATCTCTCGATTCCGATCAACCAGCGTTCGCCCGACGCCACCGCCACGGCCACCGCGTACAACAACATCGTCGCGTTTCGCCAAAACATCATCGAAGGCAAACGCCTGAGCCAGGATCAGCCGATCGTGAATGTCTTCGGCGACTACACGATGCAAAGCGGCCGGCTCAAGGGCCTGCGTGTCGGCGCCGGCGTGCGTTACCGCGGGAAGCAGATCATCGGCTCGCGCGGGTCCGACACGATTGCAGATCCGGCCAACCCCACCCGCGCCATCGACGATCCGACCGTGGATGCCTACACGCCCGTGTACACGCCGGAGGATTATTACATCGTGACCGCGACGCTGGCGTACACGTTTCGCTTCAAGAATCGCCGCGAGATCCAAACCAATCTCGTGATCAACAATCTGCTCAACGACCGCGGCCCGCAGTATTCGTCGATCGCGCAGACGGCGTCGGCATTGCGCCCCAAGGGCGGCGACTACCGCAGCCCGGCCCGCGAAACCGTCCCCCTGACTTTCGCGCTCAAGCAGCCGATCAGCTACAATCTGCAGGTGACCTTGAAGATGTAATACCAATCGCTCTTTGCCTTGGACTTTGGCCGTGGCTACGAGCGCCAGCGAGTGGTCGTTCGGCCACTCGCTGGCGCTCGTAGCCACGATCGATCCAGAAGTCCAAAAGCAAGCAGCGATTGGTATAAGCCAGCGCACCGGAGCCGGGAGCTCAGGCCTCCGGCCTGCTGTTTGCGATCCGCGAACCGCTGCAGGCGGGACGCCTGCGCTCCCGGGCCGCGTTCGCGTCCTCGTTAACGCGCGGCGGGGTTCACCTCGGCCCACAGCCGTGTCAGCACCGGCTTGATCATCGCGGTGAACTCGACGTAGGCCTCCGGTTTGAAGTGGAGCTTGTCCGCCACGTAGAGATCGATCCGCGGATGACCGTTCCCATCGACGAGCACGGGATTGAGGTCGATGAAGGTGTGATACGGCGTGGCGGCGCAGTACGCGCGGGCGAGGGCGTTGTAATGGTCGACCTGCTCCCAGCGCGCGACGCGATCGGGCGAACGCGTGCTCGACACGAAGACCAGCCGTGTTCCCGGGCGCGTTGCCCGGAGCTTTTCAGAAAACGCCTTGAAGCGGGCGAAAATCGCCGCCGGATCCTCGGGCGTGGTGCCGGCCTTCAGATCATTGCTGCCGCAGTAATACACCACGATCTTTGGGGCGTAGACGGGAATGAGCTGATCGAAGCGCGCAACTTGATCGGCCGTGCGCGAGCCACCAAACGCGCGATTCAACACGGGCAGCGGTGCCATCTGTTCAGGTACAGTCGTCCATTGTCTGAAAATACTGCTGCCCACAAACAGGATGCCGCCCGGCTGCGGCGGGTGCGCGCGGTCGAGTTCCGCGAACGCCTTGAACGATGGCTCGTACTGCGCCCAACGCTTGGCCGCATCGTCCGCCGCCCGCGCGGACCACGGCAGAACGCTCAACAGAACCAGGGCAATAAACGTTTTCATGGGACAAAAAAGCGGATGAAGAGCTGACAGAACAGTGCGCCGACGAGAATCATCGACAACCCCCAAAGCAGCATCTGCCGGAAGAGCCGCGGGCCGTCGCCGCCCTTGGGCAGACCGGCAATGCAAAGCGCACCGATCGTCGAAAGCGGCGACACGTCGACGATGGCCGCGCCGACATTGATGCTCAACGCCACTTCAAGCGGATTGCCGCCACCGAGTTTCTCCACGAGGCCCGGCACCATCGGTAGAAACGCCGGATACACCACGCCCGAGGTCGAGCTGTAGGTGGAGATCAGGCCCGTCACGAACGCCATCGCGCCATTCACCGTTCCCGGCGTCGCGATGCGTGCCAGCAGCGAGGAAAACAAATCCATGCCGCCGGTCTTCTCGAGCACGCCCACGAGCACGCTCACGCCGGACACCATGAGCAGCACCGACCACGGCACCGCCGCCACCGCGGAATGATCCTCGGCCGCGCGCGCCATGATCAGGATCGCCGCACCGGCAAACGCGGACAAGCCCGGGTTGATCTTGAACACCACCACCCCGGCGATCCACACCACAAGCACCCCGAGCGTGAACCACTGGCGCCCGCCCAACGGCGTGCGATCCTCGATCCCCGGATCCACGCGGGGCGCCCGCAGGAGCTTGATGCCGCCAAAGAGGAGATACGCGGCCGCGGCGACCAGGGCGTGCGCGACGAAGTTCGCCGCGAAGATACTCCAATCATTGTGCGGCAACCCCGCCTTGTGCATCTGCGCCTGCACGATCACGCCGACCGCGCTGAACGGCGACAGGTTGCCGGCGTTGCCGCCATTCGCGACCATCAGGGCCATCAGAAACGGCGGAACGCCCGCCGTGATTCCCGCCGACATCGCCAGCGGCGCCAGCAGTGCGCTCGCCGCGATCGCGCCCGGTCCAATCATCGAGAGGCCGCACGCGAGCCCGAAGAACAGCGGCGGCAGCAACGCCGGCGTGCCGCCGCACCCGCGTACACCGCGGCGCGCGAGCACGCCAAGCGTGCCGTTTTCCTGCGCGATGCCGAAGAGCAGCGTGACGCCGGCGAGCGTGAGAAACAGCGAGGACGGAAACAGCCCGAGCACGACGTCGGGTTTCCAGCCCGCCGCATAAACGCCGACGGGAAACGCGAGCGCGACGGCGAGGATGCCGACGTTGATGCGCGACGTCAGGCTGAGCAGGATGACGGCGAGCAGCGCCAGCAGCGAAAGCGTCGCGGGACTCATGAGCCGGCGGTGAACCGCGGGAGCAGATGCTTCTGCACCTTGCCGAGCGCAGTGCGGGGAATGGCGTCGACGCGCACAAACGCGCGCGGCTGCTTGAACGACGCAAGCTGCGTCCGCAAGCGGGCGTTGACCGCCGTCTCGTCAAACGTCGCGGAGTCCACGACGAGATACGCCACCGGCACTTCGCCGCGCACGGGATCCGGATTCCCCACCACCGTCGCTTCACGCACGCCGGGCTGCTCGAGCAGCAGTTCCTCGATCTCGCGCGGGTAGATATTGAACCCGCCGGAGATGATCAGATCGCTGCGCCGCCCCTGCAGCGTGATGTAGCCATCCGCGGCGCGCACGCCGATGTCACCGGTGCGAAACCAGCCGTCGCACCACGCCGCCGCCGTCGCCTCGGGCCGCCGCCAGTAACCGGCGCAGACGTTCGGCCCCTTCACCCAGACTTCACCGGTCGTGCCGTCGGCCACGTCCTTACCGGCCTCGTCGCAAATCCGCACCGCCACATGCGCGAGCGGCAGGCCCACGGTGCCGGGCCGCCGTTCGCCGTCGTAGGGATTGCCGATGTTCATCAGCGTCTCGGTCATGCCGTAACGCTCGAGGATGACCGAGCCGTAGAGCTGCCGGAATTTCTCGTGTACCTCGGCGGGCAAAGGCGCGGACCCCGAAACCGCCAGCCGCAGCCGCGATCCGATCGCGCGCGCCTGCGGCGGCGGCAGCTCGAGCAGGCGTATGTACATCGCGGGTACACCGAAGAACACCGTGGGCCGGTAGTCCTCGAACCACTCGGCCGCCTTCGCGTGCTCGAACCGTTCGGTCAGGCGCATATGGCAGCCGCTGAACAGCCAGATGTGCAGGCCGTTCGCCAGGCCGTGCACGTGAAAGAGCGGCAGCGTCGCCAGGTACCGGTCCTCGCTCGTGAACTTCCAGTCGCGCGCGAGGGTTTCGCCGTTCGACGCAAAATTGCGCTGCGTCAGCACGGCGCCCTTCGAGGCCCCGGTCGTGCCGGACGTGTAGATCAGCGAGAGCGGCGTATCCAGATCGCAATGTTCCGCCACGCGCTCCGCCGGCAGCGCCGCCGCCTCCGCAGTCAGGGCGTCCACGTCCCAGATTTCCGTGCCCACCGGAATGAACGCCGCCATGTCCTGCGACGTCACGACGGCGGTCGGCGCGGAATCAGTCAGGATGTGTTTCAATTCGCGCTCACGGTAGAGCACGTTCACCGGCACGAGCACGAGGCCCAGCTTCACCCCGGCGAGCCAGAGGTCCACCACCTCGGGGCGGTTCTGCAGGAAGAACGCGAGCCGGTCGCCGCGTTGCAGGCCGCGCTGGCGCAGCAACGCCGCCAGCCGGTTCGAGCGCGCCTCGAAGTCGCCAAAGGTGAACGTCAGGCGTGGCGCACCGGGACGCTCAAATTCGAGCGCTGGTTTTTCGGCGCGGCCAAGCAGGGACTGATCGAAACGTTGGAGCAGGAGCATGAAAGACGGGGAGCCGGTGGAGCGGAGCGACTCGCCGCCCAAAAAAAGGCGGACCGCCACGGGTAAGGCGATGACGATTGTCGGGAAAAGTCTGCGGCCGTATCCGCCCCTTTGCGACCGAGGGCGGTCGCGGTCCCAGGCCCGCCGTGCCCACACCGGTGCCGCTCCCGCGCGAACGCCGCGCCACGCGGTCAGCGTGGGCGGGCGTGCGGTTAGAAGAGCGTGATGAGCGTCACGCGCAGGCTGCGTCCGTCGCCCTTGCTCTGCAGCCCTTCCATGATCTTCCTGTCGTCGGCGTTTCGCACCATCGCGGTGCAGGCGCCGACAAGGGCGGAGCGCGTTTTCGTTTTCATCAGCACGGGGTGTGAAGGATGAGGTGAGGCTATTGCGGGGAGCACCAGCGTGCGGGCGTTCCCGCGTTGGCGCAATCGCCACGCGATGAATCGCGCCGTCGGAATGCGCACCATTCCGCTCGGGCGGCGAGAACGTGCCCCTGCTCTTTCGTCGCTGCACTGCGACGTCGCGCCAACCTGACAGCGATGTCAGCGGGTGAGGGTTGAAAGACCCGCGGTCGAGTGGTGTTCCCTTCACGCCCACTCCCCCTTCAGCCCCCTTGCTTCTCCCCGCCCACCGCGGCGCGCCCAGCGTTGCCCCGGTTAGCGCCGTCTTCCGCCCTTCGGCCCTGGCTCCCGCGCCGGGCATTCCGACCGGCATGGCGCTCCCCGCTTCACCCCGACGATGAACCCCATTCCCCAACTTTCACCTTCACCCCGACTGCGATGGCCGCTCGCGTTTGCCGTCGGCGCGGTCGTCCGGCAGAAATTGAGCCCCGGCATTGCCGGCACCATCGTCCGCTTCAGCGGCATTCCGGGCCTGTGGTATGTGCAGTGGACCGACGGCACGTGCCGCCTTTGCAGCGGCGCGTTCCTGGAAGAGATCCCCGCCCGCGAATGGGAGCCCGTCGCGATCGACCCAACGCTGTAGACGGCTGCAAGCCATGAAGGGGCGGCGGATTGACGCGAACAACGATTGGGCCGGCAGCTCCACGATCAACTCCGGCCTGGCCGCGCCGCGCCTAAGCTAGCGCGTAAACACCGCCTCGGCCGCCAGCGCGCCGTTGGCATCGCGCAGCCGCACCACCGCCGGCATGGGCAGCTCGCCGAGGGCTTCATCCGTGTCGATCACCAACCGTGCCAGCGGCGGCACCACGATTGGAAATTTGCCCGTGACCGACGGACCCGCATTCGCTCCGCTGCTCACGATCGGCGTGACCTCGAGTTGCGAATTCGCCGCCGTGAGCGTCAGTACGCGTCGGCCCGCACCCGAGCTCGCGTAGGCAATCCACTCGACTGTGGCGATCGTCACCGGGGACGGATTTGCGACCGACATCTCAAGCCGCCAGGCCGCACCCGTTGCGCTCGCGGCCCGGCGAAAGATCGCGGCCGTCGAGAGCGGTGCGACCGTTCGCCCGCGCTTCACCCAGAACTCATGGGACCCCGTGGCGAGGACCGGAGAAAACTCCGTCTCGAGATAGGAGCGCAACGGACTGAAGGGCGCGTGCGTCGCGTTGTCGAAGGTGAGGAGCACGCGCTCCACAATCACGGCGGCGCGCGGATCCGATTTCAACCGCTGCAGGATCTCGTTCTGCCGGGTGAGCGAGAGCAACGAGAACCAGAGCGTGGCATTGATGCCGTTCGGAGTCGGACGGCCGGTCCACAGGTTGAAGCTGTAAAGTCCCGGCAGGCTGAAAAGCGTGTCGCTGTGCGTCGCGGCGTTAAGCGAAAGCATGCGCAGTCCGGCCGCCGTGACGCCCGGCAATCGCAAGAGGCTAGCTCCCGGCAAGCCGAGGGACTCGCCGTCGCGCCAGCGTTGCAGGGGCGTGAGCACGACGGTTTGCAGCGCACCCAACGCGGCGATTAGCGCGGCCGCGCCCAGCCACCGCCGCGTCGACTCGCTCAGCACGGAGGCCGCTTCGACGCACGCCATGGTCAGCAGCGGCACCCAGAGAAACGTGCCCCACCCCAGCTGACTGCCCGCGACCGGATACGCGTGCAACGACTGGAGCACCAACAAACCTGCGAGCCAGCTGCGCACCCGGGCTTCGGTCGCGGCCTGAGCGTCGGTGCGCAGCGGAATGACGAGCAGCCAGAGCAGCGGGAGTCCGTAACTCAGCGCGAAGATCGGCGCGGCAAATGGCGACGGGAGCAGCCAGGTCACCGCGGTGGCAATGGCGGCGACGAGTCGCAGCGCGGCCACGGCCGGCGCGAACCACGGCGTTCCCCGCCACGCCGTGACGAGAGTTGCGATGCCCAGCCCCAGCGAAATCACCGCGAGAACTCCGGCGCCCGGCAGCCAGGCCAACGGCAACGAAAAGATCGTGGGATGACGGAGCGGCGCGAGCAGCATGCCATCGATCATCGCCGTCAACCCGGTGCCGCGCGCCGCCAACATTGCCACGACGACGACCGCGATGAGACCGAAGCTGCCGATCAGCCACGCCCCTTTGCCGGGAGGAAACCACGGCGTCGCCGTCGACCGCGTCACCAACACCATGCCCAACCCCGCACTCGCCACCACGACTGCAAACGTCACGACCCACGCGTCGCCCAGCAGCGGCCGCATCAGCACCCACGGAACCAAGCCAAGGATGCCGACCCCAAAAACCTGCGCGAGGCGGGTCCAGCCGCGGACGTTCACCTGCAACAACAGCCACGCCGCCGATGACGCGAGCAAGAGCACGCCGACGTTGATCTTGGTGAACACCAGGACCGCGCCGGCAATGCCGATCACGAGCGCCAGCTTGCGCGCCTGCTGCGCCGCGACGGCGTTGGCGCCCGACCACGCCGCGCCGGCCACCACGAACGCAATGAAGCCGCCGGGATGCATCGGCTCGAAGGTCATTTGCCGGAGGTGCACGAACGTTCCCATCGCGGCGAAGACGACCCAGGGAAACGCGGCGCGGGCATGCCGGTGCACCGTGGCGGCTCCGAGCACGGCCGCGCTCACCCAATACAGCAGCGTCAGGCCGCGGCTCGCGTCATGCGTGAACTCGAAGCCGAGCAGGCGGTGCAGTGTGTCGTTGAAGAGGAAGAAGAACGGACCGTACTGGCTGTAGACCTCGGTGTAGAGCGCGCCACCGGCCGCGAAGTGGTGGAGTGAATACAGCACGTAACCTTCGTCGTCGTGAAACTTGAAGGTCGTGAACAGATCCCAGAAGCCGCCCACAGCCAGCGCGACAATCGGCAACACCCAGACCAACGCCGTCAGGAACCGGTGCAGCGGGCGACGAGCGCCCGGCGTTGGGGCCGAGTCGGAATGAGCCGCGACCCTCATGCGGTGAGGACCGCGACGTCCACCTTGCCTGACCACGGGTCGCGCATGTCTGGGATAGGTCCGTATCTCGCGAGTGCAGCGATCCGATGTAAACGCCTAATGTCGCGCGGGCACTTCCCCGCTGCGACGCATCAGTCATCGAAATCGGCGTCGGTGGACGCCCAACGCGACCGGCGCCGGGGGCGCGGTGATTTTTCCCAGCTCGCAATCGTCGCATCGAGGTAGGCGAGCTGCCGCTCGAGGAAATCGATGTCGTGGTGGAAGTGCGTCGCGGTGCGCCGATGGAGCTGGTCGCGCTTTTTCTCTGACAAGGTGAAGCGCCAGGCCGGCGCGTCCCGGTAGTCGCGCAGCTTGCTCTCCGTGTCGCGCCGGGCGGCGTGAAACTCGGCGATCGCGGCCCGCAGCCGGCTGAGCGGTGACCCGGCACTGAGCACGTCATGGACCGCTTCCCATTCCACTTCCAAGCGCATCAGCCAGTCGGCGTCGCCGGCGCTCCACGCCTGCTGGATCTCGTGCCACAGCCGCTGGCGCGCCGCGGTCCATTCGCCTCCGCGATCAGGGTGGAGCCGTTGCACCAACCGGCGGTAAACGTCACGCGCGTCCGTCCCCGGGCTGGGCCGGGTGGACGCCGGCCGGATCGGATCGAACCGGTCGTCCGGGTCCGCGCCGAAATCGCCCGCCGCGTCGGCTTCATCCTCGAAGAAATCGTCGTCGTTCCCAAAAGGATCGCGACGCCCCTTTGCCCCTTCCCTGCCCGTCTCCGCTTCGGGCGGCCGCGGGTTGGCTTCCTCTTCCCTGAGCTCGCGCCAGATTTTCCGCGCCGGCCGTCCGGTCATCTCTGCGATCGCTGCCGCCTGTTCGACGCGCCGCCCCTTGGTAAACACATCCTGGTGCAGTTCCCGCAGGCGGGTGACGAAGGTCGGGAAAGTGCGATGCAGCCACGTGTCGTAGGCGGGGACGTCCACTTGCTCGTGGCGGTGGAGATCGCGCGCCGCCTTGTCGTGACGCCGTCGGGCCTCCTGCAATTCCGCCCACGCGACCCGCTTCAACGGGACGTCATCGATCACGATGAGCGCGCGGCCGGCTTTTGGCGCAGAAGCGGCGCGCGGGGTCGCGACGCGGTGACGTTGAGGGCGTGGGTTGCTCCGGGCCATGGGCATCGCGGAGCAAATTCAGGACGAGAGCGGGTGCAAACTCGTACACTGCCAAGTTCACCGAACGCCCGCAGGGGCGGACCAGGTCGCCGGCAACGTCGAGAAAGACCCAACACGCGCTATCGGATGATCAAAGCTCGAAGGACGCGCTCAGGATAAATTGGCGCGGATCGATGATCCGATAGGCGTAGGGGGTGCCGTCTGGATTGATGGCGATGGGCTGGAGGCGGCCGCCTTCGAAGGCGTTCTTCACGTTGAGCTGGACCTTGGTGCGCACTTTGTCGCCCCAAAGCTTGAGGCGGTAGCCGGCCGAAAGATCGACGTAGGCTCGCGCCTTGTCCCAAACCGGCTTGTTGGTGTCGAGAAAGAGCACGGCACCTTGGAAGACACCGCTCGTCTCCGGCGCACCGGCGAGGAATCCAATCGAGGCTTTGCTTTCCCACCGCACCGCGCCGCCGAGATTGAAATCTTTGAGTCGGCCCTCGGAGAACGTGTAGTTCGTGATGCCGGTGAATCGGAACTCGCGGATCTGGGTGCGCGGGCGGCCGACATTGGTGGCCGCAGCCAAAAAGGCACCATACTGGTCGGTGAGCCAACGGGTCTGGGGCGTGCGCGTTTCACCGCCGACAACGTAGTCGGCAGGAACGGTGTCCCACCAGAGCCGGCCTTTGCCGTCACCGGGCACCACGTCGGAACGCAGACTCGTCCAAACGGGGAGGCGGGCCTGCCACCAATCGAAAATCTCCGGGGACACGGAATCGTCCTGCGCCCGGGTCTGAGCGCCGGTGAATTTCATCCGCCAGTTGCGCGTGGGATTGTAGGTGGCCTCAAGCTCGAAGCCCTTCGAGCTGACATTGGTAGTGCCGACGGTCCGCGGCTGGCTGGCGCCGGAATAAACCATGCGGGTATACATTTCATTGGAGATGCCCATCAACGTGGCCACCGCGGGATCGAGCTGGGCGGCCGTGGGGTTGGCGATGCCTTGGGCTGCGAGCCGCCCCCGGGCAATTTCCGTGGCGAAATACCGGAACGACGAGACTTGGATCCGATTGCTGCCGTCCGGAATGCCTTCCATGTCGAGATAGCGATTGCCGAGTGTGCCCACCTCGCTGCCGCGTGAATTCAGCTCTTTGGTTTGGTAGCGATTGAGGCGCACGTTGAGTTTGCCCTGGAGCGCGGTGACGCTCACGCCCCACTCGGTGGCGTAGCCGTGGGGATTGGGCACGCTGCCGATGCGGTCCACGCGTGTCAGCACCGGCTGCGGCGCGAAGCTGTCAGACTTGTTAATGTGAAAATTGAGCCAGCTCAGCGCCTTGATGACGGCACCATAGGTCTTGGTGTCGCCGGCTTGTTCCTCCCAACCGACACGACTGATGGGACCGCCGCCTGCGGCCGGGAAGTAATTCACGAGGGGACCAAACAGATTGAGATTGGACTCGTCGGGCAGTCCGGTCGCCGGATTGACGAAGACGCTGGCGCCAGTGCGCACGCGTTGACGATCCCGTCGCCAGCCAACGGTGGTCACGAGGCGGTTCTTCAGGAAGAAGCTTTGGGCAGTGACATTGAAGGTGCGGACTTCGGTGCGGGTCCGGGCGCCCTGACCGGTGTTGGTCAGTTCGCGCATGGTGACCGGGTCGTTGATCCACGTGCCGGTGCGGTTGTTGAACCACGTCAACGGATAGGTGCCGATGATGTTGTCTGTGGCCGGGGTGCCGTAGTCCACATTCTGTCCCTGATTGTCACCCACGTACCAGCGCTGAGAGGGGAACTGACCGCCACTGAGGTTCAGCGCGGCAGTCGGATTGATCCAAGCCTTGTTGGTGTCGATGGCGCGCGTCACGCGTTGGAACGATTGCGCATCGGTGAAGTTCTGCTCGGCGTGGGCACCGAAGCGCTGCTGACCGATCCACTTGAGCCATTTCGGCTGCTGCGATGGCGTCAGCTGATAGGCGAGGTCGGCGGACAGGATGGAGACATCGTTCGGGACGAATCGGGCCGACGGTGCCGCCGCCTGAACGTAGGGCCGCTTGAAGTAGGGGTTGGGGGTGCCATCGAGCCGCTTCTCGTTCACGTCCACGTAAATCACGCTCTCGAGGGTATTGACCAAGGTATAGTCGTCCTTGGAGTATTTTTGCTGGAATCCGCCGATGCGGGCCGCGAGCAGGTGGGTCGGGTTGCTTAGAATGATCTGCTCGATCTCGGTGCTGTAGGTTTTCGCCCGATCCGTACCGTGATTGGGCGCAACAAAATTGTATGAGGTCCAGTCATAGACGGATCGATCCGTCGTGCCGGGCACGATGTAGAGCGGCAGGCCTTGCGAGCCGAGGACGGAGAACCGCCGCATGATGTCGGTGCCGGTCTGCAAATACCGCAGCGTGCTGTTGCCGCCGTTGAACGGATTCGTCGGGAGCGTGGTGCCCGTGACGGCGTTGTTTGTCTTCGTAATGGTGAATTCCTGGATGCGGTTGTTGTCCACTATCACCATCGGGCGGGAATAGAACCCGTTGTAGCCGCCAATCAAGCCGGCCGGGAAAGCGGAGAGCGCGGTGGTGACTCCGGGCGCGACGGTGATCGCGGCGGCGTTGTCCGAAGCGAAGGGCCCGGCCTTCGTGCCGTTGGCAAACGTGACCATCTGCGTCGTCGGATCCCAAGTGGGACTGCCACCGGCTTTCCACTCTGTGGTGGTATCGCGCGGGGTGATGGAATTCGGGCGGCGGTAGTCGTTGCGGTAGCGTTCGGCCGTGGCGCGTATCGTCGTGTTCCGGAAGGGCCGCGCGAGGAGCGTGGCGAATTCGCGGTGGATCCGCTCGGCGGACGGCTTGCGCACAAATCCTTTGCTTTCATTCACGCCGGCGATCCGGAGGGCAAGTTTCCCGGGCAGCAGCGGGGTGTTGATGTTGAGGCTCTCGCGATGACCGCCGTAACTGTCGAACCGCAGATCGGCGCTATAGCTGCGGCGCTCCAAGTTGGCTTGCGTCGGCACGACATTGACGGTGCCGGCGGCGGCGCCGAGGCCGAAGAGATTGGAGTTGGGTCCGCGGGACACTTCGATGGCGGCGATATTGTAGGGATCGAAGGGAATCGCGTTGTTCGTCGCGAAATTGCCGAAGGCGGTGTTGACGCCCAGGCCGCTCGTGCCCGCCGCGCCGAGACCGCGGATACGGTTGGACTGTTGCGGATTCGACTGCACCTGATCGCCGATTCCGCCGGTGCGGTCGCGGACGAACTGGGTGAAATTGTCGGTGCCCTCGGTGCTGGCCTCGTAGCGGAACACGTCGTTGATATCGAGCATGCCCAGGTCGGTCATCTGTTGTTTGGTCACGACCGTGATCGAAGAGCCGAGGTCCTCGAGTTTTGAATTGAGGCGCGTGCCGGAGAGAGTGTTGAGGGCCTGATAGCCCCGGTCGGCATCGGAGGCGACCTGGAAGGGCGAGAGCACGATGACCGTCTCAGCCGGCCTGGCGGCAGGATTCGCGGAGGCGCCGGCTTGCGCGTCGAGGTGCGGCGCGAGCAGCACGGAAACAAGCGCGGCGAAGAGAGTGCGGGCAGATTTCATGGGGGTTGCCTTCGGTTGCGGCTGCGGGTCTGAAACAGGTCCGACCTCCCCTTTTTGCGGCACGACTTCGGCGACGCGCTTGCGGCTGACGACGAGGGCGCCGGTGGCGGCGTCCTGCGCGGCTTCGAGGGCCGAGCCGGCGAGCATGCGTTCGAGGGCTTCGCGGGGCGTGAACTCGCCACTCACCGCGTTGGTGGTGGTGCCACGGACGCGATCGACGAGATAGACGATCGGCGTGCCGGCGGCGGCGGCGAATTGCTTGAGCGTGACGGCGGCGTCGCCGCGGGGGAGGTTGAAGGCCCGCTTCTCCGCCGGAGCCGCCACGGGAGTCGTCGCGCCGGACACGATCGTACCGCACAGGGCGGCGACGGCGAGGGGTGCGGAGACGTGGGGAGACAGCATGCGGAGCAGCAGGACTACTCCAGTAACGCAGCGACGGACAAAAGGACCTGGTCGCACCGGAACGTTTTTTGAGCCGGAGCCGGGTAAGGAAAAACCTTTCACAGGAGGAAACGGAGGGAACAGAGACCGGATGCCCGACGAAGCCGCTCTGTTTCCTCCGTTAACTCCTGTGAGCAAGGCCTGAAGTCGACCGCGCATAGGGGTCTGCGTCATGTTGGGCCGGCCACAGAAATCCGTTTCATCGCAGGACGCAGCGGGAACGGAGACCGGATGTCCGGCTGAGCCGCTCCGTTTCCTCCGTTACCTCCTGTGCACAGAGTCTGGGATCGACCACGCATACGGGCTCGGGAGGCACTGCGTGCTCACGTCACCGCGCGCGGCGCAGGTGGATTTCAGTTTCACCGCGGCGCTCGCCGGCGATTTCCCCGTCGCGCTCCAGCAACCGCACGAAGGCCTCGGCTTCGTCGAGCGCGAAGGTGCCGCCGACGCGGCGGTCGGCGAGCGCCGGATCGGCAAGGATCAGCTGCACGCGGCTGCGGGCGTTGAAGCGGGCGATCACATCCACCAGTGGGGCGTCGGCAAAATCCGCGAGCGTAGCCTGCCAGGCCAGCGCGGCGCGCAGGGCCGAGGGAGCGACCTTTTCCACGACCGGCGGCGGCGCCCGCTTCGGCAGCACGAGGCGTTCACCGGCGGCGACGAGCGGAGCGGACGCCGCGGCCGAGGAGGCGGGACCGGCCTGGCCAACGCGCACCTTGCCCTCGGTGACGATGACTTCGACAGCGCCGTCGGTCGCGTAGCGGACGTTGAAGGCGGTGCCCACGGCGCGCACGGAAACGCCGCCGGCGTTCACGATGAAGGGGCGCGTCGTATCGGGGGCCACCGCAAAGTGCGCCTCGCCGGCCTCCAGTTGCACGCGACGCTCGGCGCCGGTGAACTGCACGCGCACGGCGGTGGCGGCGTTGAGTTCCACGGTCGAACCGTCGTCAAGGCGGGCGCGCTCGTAGCCGGCGACGGTGGTCGTGTAGTGGATTTCTGGTGACCGCGACAGGGCGCGCCAGCCGACGAAGGCGCTTAGGGTGAGCGCGGCCGCCACGCCGGCCCACGCGTAGGCGCGCCGCGGCCGACGGTGCGGCACGGGATTGGCCGGGGGTGGAAACGGGACGACGGGCGCGGCGCGATCGAAGGTAGTGTTGAGCTCGGCGCGGAAGTCCGGGAGTTCACCGAGCAGGCCGAGGGTTTGCTCCAGCCGGGCGACGGCGGCGGCGTGGCGCGGATCGGCGCGGAGCCATTGCGTGAACTCGCGTTCGCGGGCGGGCGTGAAGCCGTCGTCGCGTTCAGTGAGCCAGCCGATCGCGGCGTCCTCGACTGCGGCGGGATCGGGCGGCGGCGTGGCGGGAGAGGACGGAGGCGTCATGGGGCCGGTTCGCGGTCGGGCGCGGCGTCGACGAGGCCGCGGGCTTCGAAATAGCGGGCGCAGTCGCGGACGCCCTTGAGCAGGTGGCCCTTGACGGTGCCGAGGGAAATGCCGAGGCGGCCGGCGATTTCCTTGCCGGAGCAGCCGTCAAGGTAGCGGAGCAGCATCACCTCGCGGCAGCGTTCGGGCAGCGCGCGCAGGGCCTCGGTGAGCGCCTCGCGTCGCTGGCGGCGTTCCAGCGTTTCGACGGCCGTGGGCGGCGTGTCGAGCAGCGGCAGTTCGATGAGCCCCTCGTGATCGGCCAGGGATTCGTGCGGGTGGACGTGTCGGCGGCGAAAGAGATCGATGGCGGCGTTGCGGGCGGTGGTGAAGAGAAAGGCCTTCGGGTGCGCGAGCCGGTCGGGATCCTCGACGCGCAGGAGTCGCGCGTAGGTTTCCTGCACGAGGTCGTCGTGGTCGGGCAGCGCGGGAAACCGCTTCGACAGGTAGGCGCGGAGAGCGGGCTCGTGCGGGTGGACGTGCTCGGAAAACCAGCGGGCCTTTTCGGCGGTGGACATGGGGTTGGCCGCCGGAGGGGCCGGGGGCAGGGGCGACGTTTTATCGAATCGGCGTCGCGGAGTGTCGAGCGGGTTCAGGTCAAAAACACGTTGGCAAAATTTTTCCCACTTTCGACCAGGCCCAAACCGCCGGTGCTGCGTCTAACGGCAGGCGCGCCCGGAGGCTTTGCCGGAACCGGATCGGGCCACTCGCTTCCCTACTCCGACGATGGCGACCGCGCGGACCTTGAGCCAAGCCCCCGCTTCATCGCTGCAATCGGGCCACGAAATCCCGGAGCGAGGCAGCCTTGTCCCCGCTGCGGTGGGCAAAGACATACGTCACCGCGGTGCCTTTGTCCGCGAGCGGGATCGCGACCACGGCATCTCCGGCGATGCGCGCCATCGACGCGGGCAGAATGGCGACACCCGCGCCCGCCGCCACCATCACCGCGACCGCCTGTCCGCGAACCGCTTCCTGCACCACTTTCGGCCGGAAGCCCGCCCGGCTGCAAAGCTCGTGAATCTGGAGCGAGAAACAGGGCGCCGACTCGGCCGCAACCATGACAAACGGCTCGCCGGCCAGATCCGCCAGCCTGACCTTGGCCGCGTGTTGGAACCGATGCCCGCGGGGAAGAAACGCCAGCAACGGCTCCCGACTCCACGGAATGAATACGAGTCCCGCCGACGGCGTCACGGGCGACGATCCCACGAAGCCCCCGTCCAGGCGGCCCTCGGCAATCGCCCGCAGCTGATCGGCCGGAGGGCAGTCATGCAGGGTCAGGTTTACCGCGGGACAGGCCGTGCGAAACCGTTGCAAGATGCTGATCAGTTCCGGTTTCAACACGGCGCTGACAAAGCCGAGATCCAGCCGGGTCACTTCTCCGCGCGCCGCGCGCTTCGCCCGATCCGCCGCCCGCTGCAGTTGGTTCAGCGCTCCCTTGGTATCGGCCACAAACGCGCGCCCTGCCGGCGTCAGCGCCACGGAACGGGGCGACCGCACGAACAGCTGGACGCCGAGCCGGTCCTCCAGGGACTGGATGTGCCGCGACAGTGGCGGCTGGGACAAATGCATGCGCCGCGCGGCCCGCGTGAACGAAAGTTCCTCGGCCACCGCCACGAAGCATTCCAACTCCCGAAGCGAATAATCAATCATGCTGGTTCGGTATCGATACGTCACATTCTTGGTATTTCCAGCATAATGCCGTTGCTGATACTTTGCCCGCATGCCCTCGCGCGACGCTATCACCAACCTCGACTCCCTTCCTCATCACCCGCACGTGCTGATCATCCACGAGGTGCGGGACTACGCACACTGGAAGGGTATTTTTGATTCGGCCGCCCCTATTCGAAAAGCCGCCGGGGAGCGGTCCTACCAGGTGCTCCGCGACGCAGCCGCACCGAATCTGATTGTCCATTTCTCGAGCTGGTCCTCCCACGCCGACGCCAGGAGCTTTTTCGAATCTCCCCGGCTGGCGCAGATCCGCAAGGATGCTGGCGTGGCGGCGCCACGCTTTCTTTATCTGCAGCCGCTCGAGGCCGGTGTGCTTTGACCGGAGGACGCATGAGCACCCCCACCGCTGGCCTCCGGGCAAACTACTTCGCAACAAAGCCCGAATTGATCGGCCGACTGCGCACCCTCACACAGGAACAGGACGCCTTCACGCTTGATCGGAAAGTCCGGGCCTTGGTGGAAACCCGGATCTCCCAACTCAACGGCTGCGTCTATTGCACCGATCGTCATAGCCGGGAGGCCCGCGCTTGGGGCGAAAAACAACAACGGCTGGATTCACTTCCGGTCTGGCGGGAGTCGCCGTTTTTCTCCCGGCAGGAGAAGGCCGCGCTGGCCTGGGCGGAGGCCGTCACGCTGCTCGCCTCCGCTCCGCCCAGCGATGAATTCTACACCGATCTCCAGGCCTTTTATTCCGAAACTGAGATCGTTGAACTGACCCTGTGCGCCAGCCTGGCGAACTTCTGGAACCGGATGGCCGCCAGCTTTCGGAAAATGCCGGACGCCGCCGTCGAGTGAACCGAACCCGATGACTGAGATTTCAAATCCAGCACCAATGCCACTTCGCCTCGGGCCTACAAAGTTCAGGGTCGCGGTCGTCGGCGCCGGCGCCGTCGGCGGTTATTTCGGTGGCATGCTGGCCCGGGCCGGCATTCCGACCGTGATGATCGGCCGGGAGGCCGTGGTCGCAGCCATCAAACGAAACGGACTCGTCCTGGATACCTTGAAGTTCAAGGAGACCATTGCGGTGGACGCCTCGACTCAGCTCAGCGCTGCCGCCGGCGCCGATCTGATTCTCTTCGGTGTGAAAACCACGGATACGGTCGCCACGGCGCGGGCGCTGGCGCCGTACCTGCGGCCCGGTTGCACGGTGTTGAGCCTGCAAAACGGCGTGGAGAACGCGACCCTGATCAGCGCGGCCACGGGTGGCCCGACGATCCCGGCCGCCGTCTATCTGGCTGCGGCGATGCCCACGCCGGGCGTCGTGAAACACACCGGCCGGGGCGATCTCGTCATCGGTCCGAACGGCAGCCGGTTGCAGGAAATCGCGCAGCTCTTTCAGGACGCGGGCGTCGGCTGCGTCGTTTCCGATCGGATCCAGGATCAGCTTTGGGAAAAGCTGATCTGCAACTGCGCGCTGAATGCAATTTCTGCGCTGTGTCACCTGACCTACGGAGCGATCGGAGAGGACGACGCCTGCTGGGAAACGGCCGTGAGCGTGATCCTTGAGGCACTGGCCGTCGCCCGGGCGGCGGGAGTCAATCCGACCCACATGGCCGACGCGGCTGCCGCAATCGCCACGGTCCGCCAACTCACGCGTCAAATCGCGGGTGCCTATTCTTCCACCGCCCTCGATCTCCAACGGAAGAAGCGCACCGAAATCGATGCGCTCAACGGCTACATCGCGAGGCTCGGACGCGACCGGGGTGTACCCACTCCGGTCAATCAAACCCTGTGGGCGCTGGTTCGCGCGGCCGAAGCTCGAGCCCTCGCGCCAAATAAAGTTTCTTCTCCCGCCACCTGAGGAAAGACACTCGCGCGCAGGACCGATGGGACGGCACCGCCCTCGCTGGTTTTCTTCGCCCGCCCTCCTTCTTCCATGCCGCTGCCACTCACCGCCAGCCAATGTCAGGAAATTGTTCATACGCTGAACCCACGTGAGGCCCGAGCTCGCGCCCGGCAAAGCGCGTCGCTCGTGGGCTGGCGCCAGCTGGACGAAACCGACCACCATTTTGTTTACCGGGCGCGCGCCAGCTGGCGTTCCTGGGGTGAGCTCGTGACCGTGAAAGTCCACGCCTCCGTGGTCTCGGTGGAGTCGAGGTGCAGCTGGGTCACCCAGGTTTTTGATTGGGGCAAGAACTCCCTGAATTGCGCAGCCTTTGCCCGTACGTTTGCGAGTCGCGACTCTGCCCTTCAGGTCAAATAGCGCCGGCGCCCGTTCACCCACCCACCCACCCGGAATCCATGAAACCCATCCAAGGCTATTCACTCATCACGCCCGACGATCTCCACTGGCGTCCTTCTCATCTCATGAAAATCCCGAACGCGGATTTTCTCGAGCGCACCGGGAGTGAAAACCTCGGCGCGAGGCTCTGGCGGTTACCGCCCCAAAGCGCCAACACGCTGCACAAGCACATCCGCGCCGAGGAGTTTTACTTTGTGTTGGAAGGCGTCGGCCGGATGCGCGTCGGCGAAACAACGTTAACCGTGCCGCGCTACGGCGGCGTCCTCGTCGGCCCCGAACCCCTGCGGCAGGTGTTCAACGATACCGATCGCGAGGTCCTGTGGTTGATCATCGGCGCGCCGGAGGAGCTCGAATTTCTGCAGGGATCAAAATCCCAAATGGACCTGTCCCTCGTCTACCCGACCGATCCCACCCAACTCCCCCGGGAACTGGCCGGATCAGTCTGGCCGCCGGCTTAAGTCACGCGCCCCCCCTTCACCCCACCGGCGCCGTGAGTCTCAGGCCTCATACCAATCGCTCTTTGCTTTTGGACTTTAGCCGTGGCTACGAGCGCCAGCGAGTGGTCGTTCGGCCACTCGCTGGCGCTCGTAGCCACGATCGATCCAGAAGTCCAAAAGCAAGCAGCGATTGGTATCATACCAACGTCCTTTGATCGTTTGACGATAGGCCACTCGCCCGAGGTGTGACTAAGCGCAACGATGCAAAGAAGCAAAGGTCGAGCCGCTAAGGTATATCCTTTGCCCGGACCTTTGGACCTTTGCGTCTTTGCGCTTATCTGGGTCGCGAGCGGATTACCAGGCGACCACGCCCAAAATCCAGCGATTACGGGCTGCTGGGATCAGGCCCGTGTGCCTGACCCGCTCACTCGCACCTCCTGGACGGCGACGCGTCGGTCATGGCGCGCCGTTGCGGTTCCGGCCGGCCACGATGGCAGCGAGCCGCTGCTTCAGCTCGGCCGCCTTGTCCGGAAATTGGGCGATCACGTTCTTCGATTCCGCCGGATCGGTGCGCAGATCAAACAGCTGCGGCGCCGGAATCCGGCTCTCCGCAAACCGGGTGTCGTCCGGATTCGCCCCGCTGCCGATGCCGGACGCCGGACCGCTCGCGGTGGCGGGCACATATTTCCAGTCGCCCGCGCGGAGCGACAGCGTGTTCGCGATGCCGTGCAGCACGGTGTGGTCGCGCAGATTGGCCGCCGTCTCGCCGAGCAACACCCGCGAGAGATCCAGGCTGTCGGTCGCGGCGGAGGAAACCTTCGCGCCAGCGAGCGGCGCGAGCGTCGCGTAAAGATCAACGAGGCTGAACATCTGATCGGTCACGCGCGGACGAATCCGTGCCGGCCAGCGGGCGATCAGCGGCACGCGACAGCCTCCTTCGTACACCAGATATTTCCAGCCGCGCAGGCCGCCAGCGGGACGATGATCCTTTGTGTCCTCGCGCGACCGATCGTGATAGCCGTCGAAGAGCACCGGCCCGTTGTCGCTGGTGAAGATCACGAGCGTGTTGTCCGCCAGCTTGAGCCGGTCGAGCGCCTGCATAATTTCGCCCGTCATCCAGTCCATCTGCGCGATCACATCGCCGCGAATGCCGAGCGACGTCGCGCCGTTGAAACGCGCGGCCACCGTGCGCGGCACGTGCGGCTCAAAGAGTCCCACGTAGAGAAAGAACGGCTGCGCGCGGTTGGCCTCGAGAAACGCGATCGACTTCCGCACGACGGTGTCGGGCAGCTCCTCGTCCTTGAAGCGCGCGGCTTTCCCGCCGCGCATATAGCCGATGCGGCTGATGCCGTTGATGATCGTGCCGCTGTGCTGCCGGTCCGCCCCGACCTTGAGCAGATCCGGACGATCCACGCCGTTGGGCTCGGTGCCGAAATCCTTCTGATAACTCACCGCGATCGGATCGGCGGCCTCGAGTCCCACGACGCGATCATTCTCGATCCACACCGACGGCACGCGATCCACGGTGGCCGGGATGATGTGGCAGTAGTCGAAACCGATCTCCAGCGGGCCCGGCCGGATTCGGCCGTTGAAATCCACCGGCACGCGACCGTTGCCGAGGCCCAGATGCCATTTGCCCACGACGCCCGTGCGGTAGCCCGCCTGCTGGAGCGAACGCGGCAGCGTGGCGCGATCCGGCTCGATGGCGAGCGGCGCGTCGCCATCGAGGATGGCCGTCTTCTTCTCCGGCTGTCGCCAGCCATATTCGCCCGTCAGCAGCGCGTAGCGCGTCGGCGTGCAGGTGGACGACGGCGCGTAGCCCGCCGTGAAACGCACACCGGCCGCGGCAAGGCGATCGACATGCGGCGTCTTTACCCGCGTCGCGCCGTAGCAGCCGAGATCACCATAGCCGAGATCGTCCGCAACGATCACGACGATGTTGGGCCGCGTTTCCGCGGCGACGGCTGAACTCACGGCGGCCACCCACGCGGCCAAGGCAAAACGAAGAAAGGGCATGTTCACAAGCAGTGCCCCGTTCCAATCAGAACGCGAACGAGTTGGCCACGCTCCACGTGCGCTCGGGCGGAATGCGGAACGTTGCCCAGGTTCCGTCGGGGTTCGCGGCGATCGGGATGAGGGTGTCCTTGGCGGTCAGGTTGCGAACATTGACGCCGACATTCCAGGTGATCGGAGCACCGCGCACCTTGAAGCGGTGACGATAGCCGAGGCTGAGGTCGACCTGGGTGTCGCGCGGTCCGTAGAGCGGGTGCGCGATGTCGGGCAGATACTGCGTGTTGGGCGTCGCGCTGAGGTTCGGATAGCCGACGCCAACCCTGTCCTGCCAGCGGAGGGCGCCGCCGACGCTCACGCCGCGGAGCAGGCCGCGCTGGAATTCGTAGCGCGTCACGACGTTCGCGCGCCACTTGCGTACCTCGGCCGTGGATACACCGGACTGGGCGGCGGACGTGCGGATGAAGGTCGTGTGCTCGCCGTCGTATTGGGCGAGGAAGGTCCCGAGCGTGGCGCTTTGCACCGGATTGCGCTGCCCGTTGATGAGCGCGCCGCCGTCCTTCGCCCGCACATTAGCCACCCACTCGTTCGCGAACGCCAGCTCCTGGCGCGCCACGTCGGCCTTAACGGCTTCATTCTCGGTGACACTGAAAGCGACGCGCCAACCCGAGAGCGGATTGACGATCGCCTCGAATTCGGTGCCGGTGGACTTCGTGTCGCTGGTCGAGACCAGGCCCGTGATGGAGTCAGGCACCCACTGCAAACCGGCGCCGGACCCGGTCAGGCGCGGATTGAAATTATACTCGCTGCCGATCCGCAGCCGTTTCGGGATCGTGTCGTAGAGTGCCCGCGCGACCTGCTCGAAGTTCGCGTACGGACTGCCGCCGCTGGCGGTGGTGTAGCCGTAGCCGGACGGAGCGAGGCCGCCGAGGTTGGCCTGAACCATGTTATTGATCGTGGAGCTGATGTAGGCGAAGGCGTTCCGGACCCCGCTCACGGCATCGTTTTGAATGCGGGTGTCGAAGCGGTTCACCTTCAGGAAAAACTTTCCGTTGAAGGTGCTGATCGACACGCCCTGCTCGGTCGTTTCCGCCGCGGGCGAACCGACTTCCTCGTTCCAGATGTTGCGACGCTGACCGCCGGGCGTGAAGTTCCCGGACTCGCTCCAGAAGGCGCGCAGCTCGGTGTCGCCGGGCAACCGCACCGGCAGGCGGCCAACGACGCTCTTGGTCCAGCTGCGTTTGCCCTGCGCGATCGACGGCTGAAACGTCACTGCGGATTCGTCCAGATTGCCGTTGGCCAGCCGCGCTGGCGTGAGCGACGAGGAGCCTTCATCCCGATCCTCACGCCAGCCGACGATGGTCGTGACATAATCCTTCAGCCAGTGGCTTTGCAGGGCGACGGCCGACGAGTTCAGCTCCTCGCGCTGGTCGACGAGCCGGTTCAGGACGCGGATCGGTTTCGCCGATCCGGTGACAAAGGACCGCGTCGTGGAATCGTAGATACGGACGGTGTAGGACTGCCCGTACTGCGGCCGCTCGGCGCTGATGGGCTGGAGGCGAACGTCGGAGACACTGTTGGCAGACAGCATCGAGGGGCCGAGATAGAACCAGCCGTTGACCTGCGCGCCGAAGAGCCCGGGCAGGACGCCGGAGTTGTTGGTGAAGGGATTGAGCGGTCCGCTGGGATCCCACGTGCTGCCGTAGGTGCGGTTGAAACGCTCGATGTTCGTCTTGAACAGCAGGCCCGAGAGCGTGTGCCGGCCGAGCGCGCGGGCCCACCGGGTTTCGCTCTTGGAGAAATCCTGGTTGAAAAACGCCGTCAGCTGGTAGGACTCGCGCGTCGTGCGGTTCATCTGATCGCGAAACACATCCGGAGTGGAGATGAACGGCCGGCCGAAGTTCGGATTGGGCACGCCATTTGGATAAGCCGGCGTGCGGATGCTCAGGACGGAATTCACGTCGACGAAGATGCCCTCGTCATCACCGGAGCCGGGGATCGGGAAATCGCGGCGTCGGGTGAAGGTCTGGTAATTGTAAGCAGCCTCGAAGCCCGCCTTGCCCCCGAGCAAGAGCTGCTCGTAGCGAAAATCGCTCGCGTTGAAAGTCTGGGAGCGATGGTCGAACACGCCCGTGAGCAGATGGTCGTAGAAATTGAAAATCCGCGGGTCGATCAGGTGCGTGCGCAGATAGCCGGGCTTGCCATTGGAACGCGCCGGATCGCCCGTGCCGCGCAGCGCGCCGCCGGGTCCGCCCGCGGCCGCGGCGGGAATGGTGCCCTGGAAACCCTGCAGGTTGGCCAGGGATGCGTCCGCACTCCCCAAGCCAGCGACCCCGGAGCTCGGGTTCGAGTAAATCAGCGCCCACTGGGCATAGAGCGGGAAACCCTGGTACACTCCGGTCTGAGCCACCGTGCCCGTGAGCGGAGCACCGGACGAGGTCTGCAACTGCTGGAGCGCGCCATTCCACTGCCACTTCGGATTGAGCGCGTTGAACCAGTTGCCGACGGTGAACGTCGGAGTGAGCGGATCGGGCGGGACGCCGTCGATGTTCCCGGTCTCCACGTTGGCGCGGAGGGTGCCGCGACCGAGGACGCCCCCGCGCTTCGGCTCGAACACGCGGTACTGCACGGCGCCGTAGAGGCGCCGATCCGTTTCATAGGCGGGCTGCTGGCGGTATTTCTTTTCGTCGTTCAGCAGGTCCAGCCGGATCGCGAGACGGCCCGGGACGAGAACCTTGTTGAAGTGGAGCTCTTCGCGATGCGAACCGTAGGAGCTGAAGCGGGAGACCACGCGGGCGTTGTTCGCGAACGTCGCCTTGCGGAGCGACGAGTCGATGATGCCGCCCGCGTTGCCGACGCCAGCCAGGACGGCGTTCGGTCCGCGGCTCACGGTGATCGTGTCGAAATTGTAGGCGTCGCCCGGCAGGTCGGTCGCAAAAAAGTCCCGGGTGCGGGTGGCCTGCGCGAGGGCGCGCACGCGATTGACGCTCGAGGGATCGTCGCGCACCTCGGCGGAACTTTCACCGGTGACGCCGGAGAAATTGCCGTTCTGCCCACCGACTTCCGTCCCGGCGGTAAAGGTGAGAATATCCTGGAGCTTCGAGACGTTGATGTCCTCGAGAAACTCCTGCGTGTAGACCGAGACGGCGGCGCCGATGTCCTTGAGGTTGGTGTTGAGGCGGGTACCGGCGAGCGTGTTCGTGGCTTGGTAGCCCACATCCTTCGAGGTGGCGACGACGAACGGACTCAACTCGACCGGATCCTCCGGCTTCGGGTCGGTGACCGGCGCAACCGTTTGCGCGAGAGCCCACGGCGCGGCGAGCAAACCGATCGAAAACGCCACGGCGCGAGCCACGGCGGCGGCACGACGGGAACTCGCGGGCACCGCGGAAATGGAAGCAGGGAGTTGGGCAAAATGGCCAAAGGGTAGCCGGGTCATGATGAGTGGGGTTCGAGACACGTGCAGATGAAAGGTGAAAGGTGAAAGGTGAAAGAGCTGCTCAGCTGGCCTGCAGGAACTTTCAACCTTCACCTTTCAACTGCACCGCGGGGCACGAGAGTACCAAATGCGCCGAACCGCCACCACTCCCCCATTGGGGTGAATTCGCGGGACTGAACTACTCCAGGTGCACGATACCCTGGCGCACCGCGCTGATGGCGGCGTCCGTGCGGTCGCGCACCTTGAGCTTCGCGAACAGGGTCTTGAGGTGCGACTTCACCGTCTCCTCCGCAATGCAGAGCTGCGCCCCGATCTCCTTGTTGCTGCGCCCGCGCACCAACGCCTGCAGCACCTCCCGCTCCCGCGCGGTGAGATCCTCACGCTGGGCGCGCGCGGCGAGGCGCTCCGCAATGCGCGGCGGGATCTCGGTGCCGCCGCGATGCACCGCGCGTATCGTGCCCGCGATTTCCTCGGTCGACATGTCTTTTAACAGATACGACTTCGCCCCGGACTGCATCGCGCGGAACACATCCTCATCCGCCTCGTAGGTCGTGAGCACGATCACGCGGACACCAGGATCGCGCGCGACCAGACCGATGATGGCTTCCACTCCACCCATGCCGGGCAAACGCAGATCCATCAGAATGACCGAGGCGATTCCCCGCGCATAAGCCGCGAGCACCTCTTCGCCGGAGCCGAACTGCGCCGTCACCGTCATGTCGGCCTGACTTTCGATCAACGCCGCGAGTCCCATGCGAAACGTCGGATGGTCTTCGACGATCAGGACGGAGATGGGTGCGGCGGACTTCCGTTTCATGGCGTGATCAAGGCCGGAAAGCTTAGGCATCCGCCACCGGGACCGCAACGTCGACCGTCGTGCCGTCACCGTCGCGGCCGCGGAGGTGCAGCTCGCCGTTCATCTGCTCGACGCGCTCCCTGATGCCACGCAGTCCGAAATGTCCGCCCGGACGCGGAGCGTTCGGATCGAAACCACGGCCGTCGTCGCGCACCACCAAACGCACGCGCGCCGGATCAAAGTGCAGTTCCAGTCGAATCTCCCGCGCCTGCGCGTGCTTCAACGCATTCGACACCACCTCCTGCCCGATGCGCAGCAGGTTGTTTTCAATCATCGGGGCGAGGCGACGCGGCCGGCCGTAAGTCTGGGCGTGAATCGCGCAGCCCTGCCCCGCGCTCAGCTGTTCCGCGACGAGGCGCAGCGCGCCGAGCAAATCGTGTTTTTCCAGGATGTGCGACCGCATGTCCCAAATCGACTCCCTCACCTCGGCGATACAGCCGCGGACGATGCCGTGGGCGGTGGACAGATGAGGCAGCACGTCGTCGATGGTGCCCGTCGTCGCGGAGTTCTTCGCCAGTTCCATCTGCATCGAGACGGCGTTCAGCTCCTGCGCAATCGTGTCGTGGAGTTCACGCGCGAGACGATTGCGCTCGGCCAGCATCGCGGCGAACTCCACCTCGGCGAACTTGCGCGCCTCCTCCCGCTGCGCGATCTGCCGGCGCGCCAGAATCGCGACCACGACCAACGCACACAGCACGACGGCCGCGACGGCGATCGCGACCAGCAACGCGCGCCGGCTGTTCAGCCAGGGTGCCGGCTGAATCACCGTCAGGTCGGCCGCGGTGCGCAGCAGGAGTTGCATTTGATCGGCCACCCACAACCCGGACGGACGGGAAAAATCCAACTGGCGCGGCACGCAAATCCCCGTCGCCCGCACCCGACTGCCGGGCTCCCACGCGGCATCGCCCGGCTCGCCGGCGCGGCGCGGCCACAGTGCGCCCACGATCGAGTCGTTCCAGTTCAACGTCAGCACGAGTCCGTCCGCCGTCGACCGCACGTCGTCGAGCCGCGCTTCAATCTGCACGAGGTTGGAATCCTGCCGCGCAATCTCGTCCGCCGCGCGCAGGACGACGGGAAGCGGCGGTGCGCCCGTGGCCACTTTCCGGAAACGCGCGTCGCTCAGGGCCGGGGCGTAGCCGCCGTGATCGGCAAAGCCCACGACTTCGAGTTCGTCGCCCGGCAGCAGCGTGCCCTCCTGGTCCGACGCAACGCGCAGCCCGCGATTTCCGTCCTGCAGCCACACCGTGCGCCCCTCGTGATGCGCCGTCACCACGCCGCGCACGTGGACGCGGTGGCCCGTGAAACCGGACGGGGTGAAACGCAGGATGTCGTCGATCCGCTGCAACGGGCGGGCAAACGGATCCGGCGGTGGCGGCGTGAGCAGGGTGATGAGATCTTGATGCGCGACCTGGACATGGGCGCGCACGAACTGGCGGTTCGCGTTGTGCACGTTGAAGACGACGCCGCGCAGGCGGACCCTGGCGTCGATCAGCGCCTCCGGCTCCGCGCGATCCCGCAGTTGCACGGTCATCCGGTCGTCGCCTTGCGCCAGCGTCAGCGCCCACACCTCCGGTGCGATCGCGCCACCGCGTGCCACCGCCGGTCCCTCCGGCGCCGCAGGTTTGCACGCCCGCACAATCCCCTCGAGTTCGATCCACGCGGCGTCGAAGCCACCGGCATTCAATTCCGCAATCGTCGTCGGTCGCGGTTCCGGCAGCGGCCCCGTCCCCAGCCAGGTGACGCGCTGCGCCCGCACCATCGGCGCGAAGTCCCCCGCCCCCGTCACGCCCTCGACCTCCAACTGGTCCCCGGGCCGGCGGGCGTTGCCCACCGTGTGGTTCAATTCGATGTAGATGCCGTCAGTTTCGTCACGGAGCACCAACGCATCGCGCTGACGCGTCACGAGCAGCAACGTCCCGCGCAACCGCACGGGCCGTTCCGCGGCCGCTGCGTCCGGCGGCAGCATCCGCACCGCGGCCGCGGTCGTGAGCGGCGGCGCCTCGGCCGCCCGCGCGACCCACGCCAACGTCACCATCAACAATGAGAGGCCAAGGGGAAGCGCGTGCCGTCGTGCGTTCACCGTCGGAAGTGATTTCACCCGGCCCGACGAAGCGATGCCAAAAGTGCGGCCGCACGTTGATCGCCCGACGATCATCCAGTTGCTCATGCTCCTGCGGGCGACGATTTGAATCGTGCATCGACAGCTGATTCACGCGCCGCCACGGTGCGTCGTTTCCGCCCCAGCCTTCGTCCCCGCTTCCCGCCATTTCCTCCAACGCCGTCCTCCAAGCCACGACCCTGCTCGCGGTGGTCGCGCATCTCGGCGTCCTCATGCGGCTGTGCCTCGCTGCGGACGGAATGAAGCCGCTGCTGGCGCTCAACGCGATCGTGGCGCTCGCCGTGCTGGTGGGCGCCGGCTTTCGGCTGCGGTACATTTGGGCGGCGAAGGACTGGCCGTACGCAGGCCTGATGGTATTCGAATTGCTGGTACTGGCAGGAGCCTGCTGGGCCCTCCGCCACCAGCGTGCGGCGGAGATCGCATCCTATGTCGCCTTTGGCCTGCACGGCTGCATCAGCGTGGCCGCCGTCATCTTCGCCTTCGGTTTCAAGCTGACGCGGTTGTTCTGATGCGGTTGCAATCGAGTCGACGGCGCCACCGGAAAGGAATGCGCTCTTTGCCGACGCGAAAAAAATTTGGATGAAAACACTCCGACTTCCCCTCGCCTTGATCGTCGCCCTGGCCGGTTGCGTCAGCGCCGGCGCCGCGGCCAATCGACCCAACATCCTCTGGCTCGCCGGTGAGAATCTCGCCCACGACCTCGGCTGCTATGGGGCGCAGAACGTCCGCACGCCCCACCTCGACCGGCTCGCCGCCGAGGGCGTGCGTTACACGCATGTCATCGCCACCAATCCCACGTGCGCGCCCAGCCGCTCCGCGTTCTTCACGGGGATGTATCAGACCAGCACCGACACGCACCCCATGCGCTCGCATCGCAGCGATGCGTACCGTCTGCCCGAGGGCGTGCGGCCGGTCACCCACCGCCTGCGTGATGCGGGGTATTTCACCGCGAACCTCAAGACCCTTGACGGAAAAGAGATTGGCACCGGCAAGCTCGATCTGAACTTCGTCAACGAAGGTCCGATCTATCACGACAATTCCAGCGATTGGTCGACGCTGCCGACGGATCGTCCGTTCTTCGCCGTCGTCAACGCGATGGAATCCGAGTACGACATCTACGATCGCCAGACGTGGAAGCACCCGCACCCGGAATGGGTCGGCGAGCGCGGGCACGAGAAAATCGCCACGCCGCAGAACGTCACCCCGCCGCCGTATTATCCCGATCACCCGGTGGTGCGCGAGGAATGGGCCCGTTACCTGAATTCCGTTTCCGGCATGGACCAACGCTTCGGCGTCGTGCTCGACAAGCTGCGGGCCGAGGGCCGCGAGGATGACACCGTGATCATTTTCTTCGGCGACAACGGGCGGCTCGAACCCCGCGGCATTCACTGGTGTTACGACAGCGGCCTGCGCGTGCCGCTCATCATTCGCTGGCCGAAGAATTTTCCCGCCCCGAGCCGCTACGCTCCGGGCACGGTGAACGACGAAATCGTCAGCCTCCTCGATCTCACCGCCACCACCCTTGCAGCCGCCGGGGAGCCCCGGCCGATGCTGATGCAAAGCCACAGTCTCCTCGGCGAGCGCACCGCGCCGCCGCGCCGCTATGCGTTCGCGGCGCGCGATCGCATCGACGAGACGGAGCAGCGCATCCGCTCCGTGCACGACGCGCGCTATCACTATATCCGCACGCTCAGCACCGGCCCCACCTTCGCCTCCCTCAATCGCTACAAGGAAAAGTGCTTCCCGATTTACCCGCTCATGCGCCAGCTCCTCGCCGAGGGCAAGCTCACCGGCCCGCCCTTGGAACTGATGCAGCGCACCGGCCCCTCAGAGGAGCTCTATGATCTCCGGACCGATCCGCATGAGATCAAGAACCTGATGCTCTCCACGGAACCCGAGCACCGCGCGGCCCACGCCCGGCTCAGCGCCGCCCTGGATACCTGGATGGTTGAAACCGGCGATCGCGGCCACATCCCCGAGCCCCGCGACGTCGTCGCACCGTTCGCCAAGGAGATGCACGACTGGTTCGGCACGCCCGCGTGGGCGAAGCCGTAGGGGTGCGGATTCGGCTCTGAGACGGAACCATTCATTTAGTTGAAAGGTGAAAGGTGAAAGCAAACTGAGTTGAGAGCTGAAGGTTGAGAGTGGAGTGCCAAACCGTCCGGTCTCTTAACGCTCAGCCCTCAACTTTCAGTGGATGTGCTGAATGCACCATGCACCGGTCTGCTTCTGGATCTTTCAACGTTCACCCTTCAACTGCACGCATCCGGCTGATTCCAATCGCTGCTTGCTTTTGGACTTCTGGATCGCTCGTAGCCACGGCTAAAGTCCAAAAGCAAAGAGCGATTGGTATGAGGTCCTTCCCGGTTGCCGTTCGGTGCGGGGTGAACTTCGCCGCCACTGGGGCGCGCGTCGCAGGCGTCGGGGCATTCGTTGCAGGCATCGTGGCGTTCGTTGCAACGGGTCGGCCGAGCCTCATTGCCTCCGCGGCGAACGTCTTCGCGGTCGCGCCGTTCGTCACAACGAAAGTGCCGCCCCTCGCAATGCCCGGGGCGGTCGTCACAAGGCCCGCGTCGGCCGTCGCAGCGCTCGTGTCGACCGTTGCAGCCCCCGTGCCGGCCGTCGCAACGCCTGTGTCGGTCGTCGCAGCGTCCGTGTCGTTCGTTGCAGCGGCTGTGTCGGCCGTCACAAGGCCCAGGTCGGTCGTTGCAGCGGGAGTGTCGGTCGTAACGGCGGCCGTGCCGGTCGTTACCGGGCGAGTGGCGAGTGTCACCGCGCTTGTGCCGGCGGTCTCCGCGGCTCGGGCGCTCACCGCACTGCGCCGTAAGCCTCTCACGGTCACCGGACTGCTTCCGCGCAGGAGCGTCATCGCACAAGGCCCTTCATGGTGACGTCCGCGTTTCCGCCCCGGACTCCATGACGCCGGCAAGGGGCAACGTTGACCCCGACCGTGGATCGCACCGTACTGAAGCTCTGCTGTTCGGTTTTGACCCTCTACCCACGCCAAACCCCGGTTCACATGACCTCCTTGCGCATTCTCGTCGCGTCCGTGTCCGCCATCCTCGCGGCCGGCCATGCCCTCGCCGCCCCAGCCCCGACTCCTCCCGCCGCCGCGGATGAAGTGATCGCGCTTTCTCCGTTCACGGTCTCCGACGCCGACGACAAATCCTGGCAGGCCACGACCACGCTCATCGGCAGCCGCACCAATCAGGAACTGATCAAGGTCCCGGTGAACGTCGATGTGATCACGTCCGAGTTCATGCACGATCTCGCCCTGTTCAGCATGGAGGATGCCGCGGCCTTCGTGGCCGGCGTCGACGTTTCGCCCCGGCTCGAGACCCGCAACGACGACCGCATCAACTACCGCGGCCTCAGCACCGGCGGCATGTCGCGCAATTTCTTCACGTGGTATGTGCCGTCGGACTCCTACAACGTCGAGCGGTACGACTTCGCCAAGGGCTCGAACTCACTGATGTTCGGCGACTCCTCGCCCGGCGGGCAGGCCACGATCTACACCAAGCGCGCGCGCTCGCGCAACGCCACGGAGTTCTTCGCGAGCGTCGGCTCCTACGAGGCCTTCCGCTTCCAGCTGGATGTGAACCGCAAGTTGAACGACAAGCTTTTCGTCCGCGTGAACCTGGTGAACCGGCGCAACAAGACCTACGTCAAGAACACCAACGACGTCTTCCGCGCGGGGCACATCGCCTTCACGTACGAGCCGTTCAAGACCACGACGATCCGCGTCGAGGCAGAGCGCGGGGCCACCCACCGCGTGCGCGCCGACAGCGCGCTCGCCATCAACGACGTCGCCGCCGCCGGCCGCGGCTTCAGCAGCAACAACCAGTGGTACTACACGTCCGACGGCGAGATCCTCAATCGCACCGCCAACAATCCTCCCCTCGCGATCGATCGCAGCGGTCCTTCCGGCAATCAGGTCTCGCTCCTCCAGGGCCAGACGCAGGCGGTGCGCCTGCCCAACGGGACCTACAAGAACTTCACCGGTTTCGATCAATACACGAACGTGCTGGGTTCGGTCGATTACAACAACCGCATCTTCAATGTCGCCAACGCCACGGTGGAACAGCGCATCGGCAAACTCTACCTCGAGTTCGCCTACAACCAGCAATTCCAGCACGAGGACCGAAACGACAATTCTTTCGGCACGAGCCAGACTCCGCCCGTCCTCAGCGTGGACAGCACCGGCCGGCCGTACATCGAGGAGTCGATCGGCGGCGCCGCGTTCAAGATCTTCGGCAACGTGGTGAAGGCCGGCCGCGTCGCCGCGGTGTATCCCTTCGACTTCGGCCGCTTTGGCAAACAGCTCCTCGTCGTCACGGCGCTTCACCAGAAGGATCTGAAGCTCTCGCGCCGCACCGGTCTCACCAACCTCGCCGCTCCCGGCCTGGCGGCGAACAACGGCATCCGCCTGCGGGCCTACCTCGACGATCCGGCCTTCGGCACCACGCAGTTCTTCGATCAATTCCTCATCCCCAACCTGCCGGTCACCCCGACCTTCAAGCCGGGGTTCTATGAGAGCGCGACCATCACGGGGCCGTTCGTCGATATCCGCTACGCGCGCACGCAGACGGCGTCGCTCTCGGGCGATTATCTCAACGGCCGCGTGAACACGCTGCTGGGCGTGAGCTGGAACAGCCTCAAGCGCAAGATCCCGAAGGAGTCGACGTTCGTGACCGACGCGCGCGGCAACTTCATCCATCCCGGCATGCCCGAGGACAATCCCGGCGCCTACGAATACGATCCGCGTTTCGATCTCTCCGCGCAGAGCAAGATGGCGGGTATCACCATCGAGGCGTGGCGGGCCGAGCTGGCGCGCGTGTATGTCATCGGCTCGAACTCCGAGTCGTTCAACTGGCAGTCGCGCCAGGTCTTCTTCGGGCCCGACATCGGGCCGGTCCGGGGCAAAACGAAGGAAGTCGGCCTGCGCTTCGAGCTCTTCCGGCGCAAGCTCACCTATACGGTGTCGGCCTACGACACCAAGCGCGTCAATGCGGCCTACGCCTGGCAGCCCGACGTCCTCAACCTCACGCAACTCGAGGATCTCATCAACCCGAACAATGTCCTGCCCGGCGATGCGAAGTACATCGAGGTCGTGAACGGACTCAACAACGAGCGCCGCACGGTGAACTCCAACGAGCAGTCCCGCGGGATCGAGATGACGCTGCAGAGCCAGCGTTGGCTCGGCCTGCAGTCCCGCATCGGTTTTTCGAAGAACCGCGTCCGCGCCCAGGCTGACTTCTCCCAGTTTCGCGCCTACCTTCAGGCCGCGGAGGAACGCACCACGGCTGCCAACGCGCCCGGCGGCGACCGCACGATGGCGGAGTTGCCCGCCGTCCTCAACAACGCGCGCAACGTGCTCGGTTCGAATACGCTCACCGACGAAGTCGCCGGCCGCCGCAGCGTGCCTTACACCGGCAGCTTCGTGGTCGACTACCAGGTGCCGCGCGTGCGCGGTCTGCGCTTCGGGCTCAACGGCATTTTCACGCCTGACTATAACGTCTATATTTTCGAAGGCACGCCGTACCGCGCGGGCGCCTCCTTCCCGCTGAACGGCTACCTGATCTACGAACGCCGAATTCTGCAGAAGTACCAGTCGAGCTTCCGGCTCGGGGTGAATAATATCTACGACATCATGAACGGCGACAGCCGCTATCGGATTACCAGTGCTACGTCCTTCAACACCACGTTCCGCCGCCCGAACTTCGTCTACCGTTACGCCGAGCCCACGACTTGGAGCTTCAGCGTCACGACGCGCCTCTGAGGCGGGCCGGCATTCCCTCCAACACCTTTTCGGAAAACGGGAGCAGGATGCTCCCGCTACGACCGCTGATCGCAAAGTAGAGGGAGCTTCCAGCTCCCTCTCCGAACCGCTGGAGCAGGATGCTCCCGCTACTCCGCCAGTTCGCGGTACGGTGTGGGAATTCTCCCCTCCGCTTTCCGAAATCGAAATCCGCACCGGCGGAACCTTCCTCACGGAGCCCCGAGCGGACGGCGTCTGGTCGTCATGATCGACGTCGGGCACCCTCGCCCTGCTGACCGCTGTTCGCGCGGCCCCTGCACGGTACAACACCTACACCGCGAGCCGGGCTTCGCAGTAACAAGTAACAGGCAGACCCCGTCCGAACGCCCTGCTCGACGAATACTACTGGGCCAACGTGGCCGCGTTTAACGGCAATCGCTCCGGCCCGCCGTTGTCGTTCCGAGCCTCCGTCCGCGTCAGTTTTTGAGCTTAACTTAGTGCCGCTTCCTCCTTTCGGTGCCCTGGCGGCGGACACCCCGAAGCTCCCGCCGGCTTTTCTCAGTCACCCGCTTCTTCGTTCGCTCCTTTAACCCCGATGAAACGCAAACACCCCTTGTGTAATCTCGCCGGCTGGCTCGCCCTCACCCTCGCGTCCGGTCCCGCCCTTTCAGCCGCCGCTAGCGTGTCACTCACCGGTGCCATCGAAGGCCGCGTGTTCAGCGCGTCGAGCAACAGCTACCTCGAGCGCGTGCGCGTCACGGTGGAAAACACCGCCCAGGAAACGCTCACCGATGCCGACGGCGTTTTCCGTCTCACCGCCGTGCCCGTGGGCACCGCGCGCGTGATATTTTTCTATACCGGCTTCGCGCCGAAGATCGAATCCATCGCAGTCGCCGCCGCGCAGACGACCCAGTTCAACGTCACGCTCGGCGCCACCGCGCCGCCCAACGCCCGCGGCGAAGTCGTGAAACTCGACGCCTTCACCGTCGCCACCTCGAAGGAGATGAGCGGTGCCGCCATCGCCATCAACGAGCAACGCTTCGCGCCGAACCTGCGGAACGTCGTGGCCACCGACGAACTCGGCTTCGTGCCCGAGGGCAATGTCGCCGAGTTCATCAAGTTCATGCCCGGCGTCTCGGTGGACAACGTCGGCGGCTTTGCCCGCGGCGTCTCGCTCAACGGCGTGTCGCCCGATTACGTGCCCGTCACCATCGACGGCTTCAGCGTCGCCTCGGCCAATCCCGGTGGCGGCACCGCCCGCAACGTCTCGCTCGACATGCTCTCGATCAACAATCTCGCGCGCGTCGAGGTCGTGTTTTCACCCACGCCCGAGAGCCCGGGTTCCGCGCTCGCCGGGTCCGTGAACATGGTCCCGCGCAGCTCATTTGAGCGCGCGAAGCCCGTCGTGGACTGGAACCTCTATCTCCTCATGCGCGACAACGCGCGGCACTTCCACCAGACCCCGGGCCCCCAGCGCGCCGCGACCCGCAAGGTCCATCCCGGTTTCGATTTCACCTACCTCAAGCCGGTGAACAAGAATTTCGGATTCACGATCTCCGCCGGCACCTCGACCAACTACCTCAACCAGGATTTCATCCAGAACACCTGGCGCGGGGCGAGCGCCGATACCAACGGCACCACGTTTCCCCATACGACCCCGGACCGGCCGTATCTCTCGTCCACCGCCGTGCGCGACAACACAAAAGACAGTACGCGCAATTCCTTCAGCACCACGCTCGACGCCCGCCTCGGCCCCTCGGACCGGCTCACCTTCTCGTTTCAATTCAGCTCAACGGCCTTCGCTAACATGAGCCGCACGCTCACCTTCAATGTCGGCGCGACCGATGTCGGCGGATTCACGCCGTTTTCCACCCGCGGCCGCACCGGCTCCGGCACGCTCGTGCTCGCGAACGTCGGCCAGACCCGCGACAACCGCACCGTCATGCCCACGCTCACGTGGCGCCACACCGGCCCGCTCTGGCAGGGTGAAGTCGGCCTCGGGTATTCGCGCGCCACCCACACGCTTCGCAACATGGACCGCGGGCTCTTCAACAACACGAACGCCCAGCGCACCGGGGTGACCGTCTCGTTCGCCGACATCTTCTATCTCCGCCCGAACACCCTCACCGTCACCGAGGGCGCGGCCGCCACACCCGTCGACCCGTACAAGCTTTCTAACTACGCACTCCTCTCCACCACCGGCAGCGAGCAGCACAACAGCGACACGCAGCGCACCGCCTTCGCCCGCCTCCGCCGGGCCTTCGACTGGCGCGTGCCCGTCACACTCCGGACCGGACTCGACGTCCGCCGCTCCGATCGCGATCTGCAGGGATTCACGTCGTCCTACTCGTATGTCGGCCGCGACGGCCGGCCAAGCACGACGCTCGCGGGCGGCGACGACGCGGCGCTGCCCTTCCTCGACGCCGGCGCCGCCACCCGCGTCGCGCCGTTCGGCTTTCCACGCATCGAGTGGGTGAGCAACGAAGCCGTGCTCGAATCCTACCGCGCCAATCCTACGCACTTCGTTCCCAATGCGAACAGCGAGTATCGCTCCATCGTCACCGCCTCCAAGTTCGCGGCGGAAACGGTCTCCTCCGTCTATATCCGCGGCGACGTCGAACTGCTCCAGCGCCGCCTGAAACTCATCGGCGGCGTCCGCGCCGAGCAAACCGATGTCTCCGCCGACGGTCCGCTCAACGACCCGACCCGCAATTTCCAGCGCGACGCCTCCGGTCGCATCATCACAATCGCCAGTCCCACGCCCGCCGATCCCAATCGCCGCGTGACCGTCCCCATCGCCACCGATGCGCTCGCCGTGTCGCGGCTCACCTTTCTCGAGCGCGGCGCGCGCACCGAGAAGGAATACCTCCGTTTTTTCCCGAGCCTCAACGCGAGCTACAATGTGCGCGAGAACCTCGTGGCCCGCGTGGCGGTTTACCAATCCGTCGGCCGCCCCAATCTCAACCAATACGCCGGCGGCATCACGCTGCCCGACACCGAAAGCCCCGCCAGCAACACCAACCGCATCGTCGTCAACAACGCTGGCATCAAGGCGTGGACTGCGCGCACCGTAAACGCGCGCCTTGAGTATTATTTCCAGGGTGTGGGCCAGGTTTCGATCGGCGGCTTCCGCCGCGACTATGAGAATTTCTTCGAAGCCGTGACGTTCCGCGCTCCGACGGACTTCTTCGATCTCTACGGCATCGATCCGTCCGTTTACGGCGGCTACGATGTCGCGACCCAGCGCAACATCCCCGGCACGGTGAAAACCAGCGGAGTCGATTTCAGCTACAAGCAGGCGCTGACCCGACTTCCACACTGGGCGCGGGGCGTGCAGGTCTTCGCCAACGCCAGCGCCCAGCGCGTAACCGGCGAGGCGGCGGAGAATTTCGCGGGCTACGTGCCGCGCGTCTACAGCTGGGGCGTGAGCCTGACGCGGCAGAAATTCAACGTCCGCGCCAACTGGAACTATCGCGGCCGCCAGCGCGACGGCGCAGGCTTGGCCTCCGATCCGCAGAGCTATACGTGGTTGGGCAAAAAGCTGAACCTCGACCTCCAAGGCGAATACTTCATCCGGCGCGGCCTCGCGCTTTTCGCCAACCTCCGCAACGTCAACGACGCCACCGAGGACGTCGAAATCACCGGCCCCGCCACCCCAGCCCACGCCCAGTTCCGCAGCCGCCAGGACTTCGGTTCGCTATGGACCGTCGGCGTCAAGGGAAGCTTTTAAGTCACCCGCCCCCACCGCCGTCCATGTCACTCCGCCTCGCTCTTCTCGGCCTCCTCCTCGGCGCGACCTCGCCTCGCGTCGATGCCGCCACCTCGGCGAAGCCCAACATCGTCTACATTCTCGCCGACGATCTCGGCTACGGCGACGTCCAGGCACTCAATCCCACGCGCGGCAAAATCAAGACGCCGCACCTCGACCGCCTCGCCGCGCAGGGAATGACGTTTACCGACGCCCACAGCGGCTCCTCCGTCTGCACGCCCACGCGCTACGGCCTGCTCACCGGCCGCTATGCGTGGCGCACCCGCCTGCAACGCGGCGTGCTCGATGGCACCGACGATCCGCCGCTTATCGCCGAGGGCCGGCTCACCGTGCCGGCGTTCCTCCGGCAGCAGGGCTACGCCACCGCCGCGATCGGGAAATGGCACCTCGGCTTCCTCTCCGAACGTCCCGCCGCGACGGCACCCGCCACCACCGCCGCGAAGAAAAACAAATCCAAGATGGGTGACGCCGGCCTGCCCGTCGGCTCGCGCATCATCGATGGCCCGATCACGCGCGGCTTCGATTATTTCTGGGGCTGCTCCAACGCCCGCACGATGTCCGGCCTGATCGAAAACGAGCGCGTCGTCGAAAATCTCCCTCCCATCCAAATGCTCCCGCGGCTCGAACGTCAGGCCGTCGCCTACGTCGCCGATCACGCTGCTGCGGCGAAGGCCGGGAAACCGTTTTTCCTCTACGTGCCCCTCACGTCGCCGCACACCCCGATTCTCCCAACGCCCGAGTGGCAGGGCAAAAGCGGCCTCGGGGCCTACGGTGATTTTATGATGCAGACCGACGCCGTCGTTGGAAAAATTCTCGCCGCCCTCGACGAACACGATCTCGCCGCCAACACCCTCGTCATTTTCACCGCCGACAACGGCTGCTCCCCCCAAGCCGACACCCCCGGCCTCGAAGCCCAGGGCCACTTCGCCAGCGCCCACCTCCGCGGTTACAAGTCCGACATCTGGGACGGCGGCCACCGCGTCCCGTTCTTCGTCCGCTGGCCCGGCCGTATCGCCGTCGGCACCACGAGCGCACAGGTCATCTGTCACACCGATCTCCTCGCCACCTGCGCCGAACTCCTCGGGTCGAAACTCCCGGCCACTGCCGGCGAGGACAGCGAGAGCTTTTTGCCCGCGCTCCGGGGCGTCCCGCGTGCCCCGCTGCGCGAAGCCATCGTGCACCACTCAATCGAAGGGAAATTTTCGATCCGTCAGGGCCCGTGGAAACTTGTACTCGGTCCCGGCTCCGGCGGCTGGGGCAAACCCGGCGATGCCGCCGCGCGCGCCGCCGGTCTCCCGGAAGTTCAACTCTACGATCTCGCCGGCGATCCCGCCGAATCCCGTAACCTCGCCGCCGCCAACCCTGCCGTCGTCGCTCGCCTCACCGCGCTTCTCGAGCGTTACGTCGCCGAGGGCCGCAGCACTCCCGGCCCCCGCCAGTCCAACGACGCCCCCATCGACCTTCTCAAAACCAAGGTCACTTCCCGCGAGCCATAGTCCGCCCTCTCGTTTCCTGTTTTTTCCAGAGAAATCGGCCAATCATACAGGGTCAGGCCATCGTCCAGCGATGCTGCGGCGATGGGAACATCCGCGGACAGGCGCGGCCCCGGTTTTCGGTTTCGGCTTGGCAGGCGGTGAGCAGTCCTAACGCTCGCCGGCTATGTCCGGCCACGGCTCCCACTCCCATTCCGACAAACCTGAGCATAAACGCATCGGCGTTTTCATTGCGATCATCGCCGTCGTCATGGCGGTCATCGGCGCCTTGGCCAAACAGCAGGCCAACGAGATGATCGTGAAGGAAGTAAAGGCCTCGAACGGCTTCGCCTGGTACCAATCGAAGCGCCAACGCTCCTACGCCAACGAACTTGAACTCAAGCGGATTGAGTTCGAACTCGCCGGTCCCGCCACGGGCGCCCAACGAAAAATCCTCGAGGCGAACAAAGCTCGTTTTTTGACGAAGAACAGTGAGTACGAGATTGAGAACAAGCAGATCCTTGATGGCGCCGAGGCGGACCGCGTCGCCGCCCAATCTGCCGCCCATCGGCATCACTTTTATGAGTATGCGGAAATTGCGCTCCACATCGCCATCGTCCTTTGCTCGCTGGTCCTTTTAACTGAGCAAAAGGTATTTTTTCGCGTCGGGATCGCCGCGACCCTCATTGGAATCGGATTGGCAATCTTCGCCGGGACTTCGGGTACACCTTCCTCCGCCTCGACCTCCGCTTCAAGCGCCGAGGCTCTGCCCGCAAAGCGGCCTTGAGGTCCTCGAGGCCTCACCAGTGGCGAACTTGATCCCACCGGCTGCAAGCGGTGAGGTCATTCGCGGTCTGGCGCATGACCCATCCGAGCGGGTCAGGTCTAATTTTTTTCAATCGACCTGCTCTCGGCATGCTCGGCGAGGGAAGATTGATGCTGGCAAGCTCATCGCCGCGCTCGATCGCCCGGATAGCCGGGCCAGCCGGCATCTCAGAGTCCACCCACTGAAAAAATGGAAACCTGACCCCGTCTTGCCGCTCGTGGTCGGTCAGACGAGCAAACTGCTCAATCGTCTCCCCCAGGGGACTGACTTGCTGCGTAAGGTCCGTTCGAGCCGACTCCCGACGTGACCATCGCACCGCATTGCATCATGGATTGAACCTATGGCCCGCATCTGGACGCGCGACGAGCTGATCGTCGCCATGAACTTGTATAGTCGCCTGACGTTTGGGCAGCTCCACGCGCGCCATCCCCTGATCGTCGCAACTGCCGCAAAAATGGACCGCAGTCCAAGTTCGCTGGCGATGAAGCTGTGCAATCTCGCGTCGTTCGACCCGGCGGTGACCGGCCGCGGACGGGTCGGGCTCAAAGGGGCGAGCCGGCTAGACCGCGAAGTGTGGAGTTCTTTTCAGGCGGATTGGGAAACGCTGGGCACCGAAAGTGAAGAGCGCTTCACCGCACTCCTGGGAACCGCGCTGGCGGCCGAGGAAGAAGAGCGTTGGATACTGCGTGAAGGCCCGACGGAAGTGGAAACCACGGCCCGGCGGCGTCGCGGTCAGGACTTTTTTCGCCGCACCGTTCTCGTCAGCTACCATCACCGCTGCTGCATCACCGGCACGCCGATCCCTACCCTACTCTCGGCCAGCCACATCGTCGCCTGGTCGGCAGATCGCGCCCAACGCTTGAATCCGCGCAACGGCCTCTGCCTCGCGAAAACCCAGGATGCCGCGTTCGACCGCCACCTGATCACCCTGGACGAGGACCTGCGCGTGGTGCTCTCAAAATCTATCCGCGACCATTTTACGTCCGAGGCCGTGCGAGCGAACTTTCAGCCCTACGAAGGCCGGCAGATCGCTTTACCGCACCGCTTCACGCCCGACCCCACGCTCCTAAAACGTCACCGCGACCTTTTCTGGAGTTCGCCGTCAGTCCGACCTTCTCACGGGTAACGGCCTGACGGTGGAACTGCCGCTTCTCACCGCCCCGATGCCAGCGCTCGCTTCACGGTGTGTAACATGTAACAGGCAGACCCCGTCCGATCTGCCGACCTTGCGGTGACACCGCCATCGACACCTTGGAAGATTGCGGTGGCGGCGACGCTTCGGCGGGAATCGGCGGCCCCTTTCCGCTGGATTGCCCGCAGACTACATCGTAAGCGGCTGGCCGGGGACCCCGTAGGCGAGAAGTGAGATCTCATATACGATGTCGCAATGGGAATCATTGCGACGGAGTTGATGGAGCCGAAACGGGATGAGCGTGGGCGACGAATCACGCGAGCCAATGAACGCGAAACGCTGGTGCGTGCGTATGAGGCGAGCGGCCTGACGCAGAAGGCGTTCGCGAAACAAGAGGGCATGAAATATACGACGTTCGTGTCGTGGGTGCAGGAGTGCCGACGCCGGCGGCCGGAGCCGAAGATCGGATTTACCGAACTCACCTTACCGCGGGTCACGGCGGCGCCACTCGAGGTGCAGCTGGCCGACGGCACGATCATCCGCGGCAGCAAGGTCGAGGACGTGGCGCGCCTACTGCAACTGGTCCGATGCTAACGTTCCCGTCGGCGTTGCGGATTTATCTCGCGGTGGAGCCAGTGGACATGCGCAAACAGTTTAACGGGCTGTGGAGTCTGGCGGAGGAAAAACTCCAGGAGAACCCGCGTAGCGGTGCGGTGTTCGTCTTCGTCAACAAGGACCGCGACCGACTGAAGATGCTTTATTTTGACGGTACCGGACCGTGGGTGTTTGCGAAGCGATTGGAGAAGGGACGGTTCACCTGGCCGGTGGGCAGTGATCGCACGAAGCTGTCGTTGGCGCCGGAAGCGTTGACGATGCTGCTGGCGGGGATCGACCTGAAGGACGGTTGCCAAAAAGCTTGGTATGAAAGAACTTTAGGCCCGCTTGGTATAGTCTATGCTTTTGCAGCACAATAATATAGAGCCAGATGCCGCCCGCCGAAGAACTCTACTCGAAAGTCCTTTCGCTCGAAGCGGAAGTGGCGGATCTGCAGGCGCAGGTGGCGTGGTTCCAGCGGCAGATGTTTGCCGGCAGCCGGAGCGAAAAACTGGCGATGGCCTCGCCCGCCCAAGCGAAGCTTGGGCTGACCGAGTTGCCAGCGAACGAGCCGAAAACCCAGATCGTGAATTACGAGCGCCGGGCACCGACGTCCGAGAAACGGCCGATGCCGGCGGAGATCTTTGCCCAGCTGCCGGTGCACGAGACCGTCGAATTGATCCCTGACGAAGTGCAGGCCGCGCCCGACGCATTTGAAAAGATCAGCGAGGAGCGAACCTTTGAAGTGGAAATCATCGGGCCGAAACTGGTGAAGCGCGAGTTCGTGCGACCCAAGTTCCGGCGCGAAGCCGATCGTGAGGCGGCCCCGGTGATCGCACCGGCGGTGCCGCGGCCGGTGGCGGGCGGCTACGCGTCGGCGGGCCTCTTGGCGTATGTCGTCATCTCCAAATACCAGCACCACCTTCCGCTCTATCGCATCGAGCAGATGTCGGCGCAGTGGGGCGCGGAACTGAACCGCAAGACGATGGTGGACTGGGTGCGAATCGCGGCCGACTGGGCGGAACCGATCTACAAGCTGATGCTCGCCGACTTGCTGCGCGGACATTATGTCCAATGCGACGAAACCCCGGTGAAATTTATCGATCCGGATGAAAAGGGCCGGGGCACGACGCAGGGGTATCTGTGGGTGGTGAGCGCTCCCGGTGGCGACGTCGTGTTCGATTGGCGACTGTCGCGCCGTCATGGCGAACTGACTACCTTGCTGACCGACGATTACGCCGGGCTGATGCAATCCGACGGTTACGAGGCGTATGGTGCGTATGCGCGGTCGCACCCGGCGGTCGTCTGGTTGGGATGTTGGGCGCATGCTCGGCGTCGGTTCTTCGAGGCGCAGCAGGAGCATCCTCGCGTGGCGCAGGCGGCGTTGCGGTTGATCGGCCGCATGTACCTGCGCGAACGATCCTGGGACGAACAGCAGCTGACGCCGGCGCAGCGGGCGAAAGCGCGCAGCGAACCCGAGGGACTCGCACGAACAACGGCCAGTCTGAAGCGGCTCGCCGTGTGGGCGCGGTCGCGCGTGCTGCCGAAGTCGACGCTCGGCAAGGCCTGCGATTACCTGCTCGGCCAGTGGGCCCCGCTCATCACTCATCTGCATCACGGCGAAAGTCGGCTCGACAATAACCTGGTCGAAAATGCGATCCGGCCCTCGTGCGTGGGCAAGAAGAACTGGCTGTTCGTCGGCCACCCCGATGCCGGCCAGCGCTCGGCCATCTTGTACTCGCTCATCGTCTCGTGCCAGCGCCACGGCAAAGACCCGATGGCGTATATGAAAGATATCCTCACCCGTCTGCCGCGGATGACGAACCGTGACGACCTTCGCGCCCTCACGCCGCGCGCGTGGCAACCGGCTGCGTCGTAGTTCCGATCTCAATGGTGCCCATTGCGACCATCGCAATGGTTACCATCAAGATCTCACCCAGGGGACCTCGGCCGGCCGTTTACACTACATCTCGGAAACCTGAATACGCTTCGCTCCAATGTCAGACGATGGCAGCGACTGCACCCTGCACTGGCCTCAACCGTTAGGTTCGGCCAGCCATCCGTTTAAAACGCCATTGATGCGGAATGCATGCCGCCAATTCATAGGACATCCACGGAAGAGTTTCGGTCGAAACCTCCGCCGACTCTATCCAGCGACTATACTCTGAATCCACGGGCACGACAGCAACAAGCGAGCCGCTAGATAACTGCCGAATCAAATGCACATGTTCAGGAGTCACACTACTAGCCGTGACTGCTTCAGGTTTAAGGACAACTTGCACCAAAAACCATTCCTCGGGATTCTTTTTCGCGGTATTGACTTCATTCCGCGTGATATAAAAGCGCCCATCGGAACCAATGATGGATGTCTTAACTTCAAAGCGATAGCGTCTTTGACGCAGAGATTCGACATCGTAACCGAATTGATCGCTAATAAGACTAACCTGCCGCGCGACTGCACCGGCTCCACGTTCAGTGGAAATGATCAACGACTCACCGAGTGCTCCTAACCAAATCTTAAACGCGTTTTCCGTTTCGCCTTCGCGTTTTACTCCCGCCAACAACGGCTCAAGAGCATCTTCCAGCCACCGAAGTGAGCTGAGTTCAGATGTCGGAACATACTCAGGGTAGAAGCGACCGGAACCGACGGAAGCGTGTAACCATGGCGGCGGGTTCGCCGCCAAGAAAATAGCTGCAATCGCCATTAACACTTCGTCGCTGGCGACAGGCTCCAGTGCGGCCAAGGAGGGAGCGACAATAACACGGTTATCCTTAACGGCAGCTAAACCAGATGCGCACAATACAGAGGCGACAATTTCAAGATTGACCGCTGCAGCCATGACCGTGGGCATGCCTTTTGCAAAAGCCACCCACGCTTCAATCGAGCGCCGGCACCCACTGCGCGCTGAATGGGTGAGCAAAAAGATGCCGTGACAAGTTCCACGAGTAGGCAGCATTGATTTTAATCTTTATCAAATGCGTCCAGATGGCTCGCGATAATTGCAGTGTCCGATGACTCGAAAATTTGGTCATCAGTCGCGTCGTCGTCGTCCACCGCGGGCAACGAAACCTTCACCAATCCTGGGTCATCCATCAATACCGACAGAGCGACAACTTTTTCTCGGAGCCGCTTATCGACCGATATATCTATAGATCCTTCACTTTCCAAGAACGTGAAGGTCGTCTCGGTGCCCGCCTTCAACCCCAGACGATGAATGCGGTCCTGACTCTGAAGAAAGTGTCCGGCGTTGAAAGTGCGGTCGAGATAGACCGCGTGATGACACCAGTGGTGCAAGCTGACTCCCTCTCCACATGCGGCTGGATTAGCCAAAAGAACGGAGCAGCCAGGGTCGTAGCGGAAACGATCAAGCTCGGCTTCGCGCGTGGTGGTCGCACTAGGCGGAGCTCCATCTGCAGGCGGAATTCCTCCATGGACGATAGCCGGCTGAAAGCCTGACAATTCTCGGTTCAAGAACTTCAGATTTCTGACGAAACTCGACCATACTAGCACTTTTTCTCCCCCTTGCGCCGCCCGGCTCACGATGTCCTTTATAGCCTCGTATTTCCAAGGGCGCTCAAACTCTGAATACCGTTTCAACAGGTCTAGAATAGTTGTATTGTTGGGGACTTGCAGCGGCGGGTGCGCAAAAGCAGGTAAATCGTTTTCGTCGGAGCCAGCTGTAACAAGCAGCGGATTTGTCGCAGCTTCGAGCAGATACATGACGACCAATCCTAGGTCTCTGAGGCTTCGCCGGTCGGTGGTGTTATGCGTTAGTGATCCAATATATTTTCCGACCAGCGCTGAATAGATTGCTTTTTGGACCGGCCCCATAGGACGACGGTCAGTGCGAATTTGAGTGGGCGGGAGTTGAAGGTCGCTTTTGCATGTCCGAACGAAATATTTTTTAATCGTGCCATGGGTCGCCTGCAGAACGTCGGGCCTACGCCCGAGACTTTCCACAAACGCATCGGGAGGAAGTAACTGGCGCTCTTGCCCCGGATAGAGAAACTTCATCATCGCTACTAGATCGTGCGCTCCTTGCGGAGCTGGCGTTCCGGTGAGGACATCGCGCCGAAACGCAGAGAACGCCAAATCCAGCACGGCGGCACCATGAATACCATCTCGGCCCCGCTTAATTCGATGGGCCTCGTCCAATACTACGTGAGTAGGCCGTTCTGAAACCCAAGCGCGAAGTCGATCGTAGTCTCCGGCCAAGCGGTGGTAGTTTGTGAGGAACAAATCACAGGTGAGAGGTATGCTACTGTCCGGCCCAAGATGAACCGCCACCTTGAAATTCGTCCCAAAACACGCCTGGGAGTCCTCTTTCCACGCAGCAAACGCCGCGAGTGGAGCTACCACTAAGAGCCGCTCTACCCCATGCAGCGCTTTGGTGACCGCAAAAGCCGACAAGGCTACTGTGGTTTTTCCGGCTCCTGGCACCGAAAAGTCCGCGCCGTGAGGGAGCGCTGCGAGACGACAAAGATTTTGTAGCTGAAAGCTTTTTAGTGTTCTTTGAAAACCCGAGCGGACGAGCAATGCAGACATCTCGTCTGCAGTAATCGCCGGCGCTGTGACCGCCGTTTCGCGTCGTGCGCGATCCTCAGCAAGTTTGCCAAGGCGCTCCTTCAATCGCGGACCAAGTGTCAGTGGGACGTTGTATGCACGCCGCAGTTCTCTCAAAACCTCCAGCTCAGAAAATACTACGTCCGCCCGCACTTCCAAACGGGTCTCAGACCCTCCAACCACTCCGCGCACAAGTGCTTCTTGGAGACGGGACCAAGCGCCTACATGCTCGTTGTCGCGTTCGACAATGACGGTCGGGCGATCAGCTTCAAACAGTTCCAAGCTTATCATTTGGTCGCTGGTTTAATCTCGCCCAAGACTTCCTTTGCCTTGGTGACCAACGCACTGAAGGCGGCTTCATTCCATCCGGGCAGTGCTCGCGAACGATCTAAGATATCCCGAGCTCTTTCGATGTTTTTGATCGCTTGCTCAAGACGGGTCGTCGGTGCCGTAAGCATCGTCAGATCTTTTTTCTGCTCTTCCGCTTCCAAAGCCGCTTTCTGAACGGCTCGCGCAATTTGGTCTGTCACGTCTTTAGCGGCGACTTGGGAACCATCACCGAATTTTATCGGCTGACTTCTGTCGTGCGTTGCTAGGAAATCGAGCAGTTGGCCGACGATCCCCGTGGGCCGTCCGTCCCCCAAGACACTGTCGAGAAGTTGGTCTTGCTGATCATTGGGGCGCGGTGTCGCGTTTGCCGATAGTTGAAGCAACGGGGCGATCAGAAGGTCTCCGCGAAGTTCTGCCTCTACCAGGGTTTGACAATCGGGGCGGCGAAGATGGCGCAATTCGCGGTAGTTGACCCCTGTCAATGTTCCGAGGAAATACACCGAACGCACCAGATCCTTTTCGTCATCATTCTTGTTTCTGATGTATTGGGCTAATTCATCAAACGCGGATTCGTTTGGCTCGAAATCGACATGCAGCCAACGGCCGTTGGATAGATCCACCAATTGATTTACCTGCTGAATCTTCTCGTAGTCGGAGATAATGTCTTTCACCTGCCGGTGCATCATGGCGGCCACGATTTCAAATTTCCGACCATTGTCGTTGTATAGCTCTTCGATCAAGAGGGCCTGATTGACCCAAGAATAAGCTTCTTTGAAATCTTTCGCGACCTGAAGCTCTGCTTCCAGTCGAATAATTTCGGCTGGCGTGGCATCTTCGGGTAATACGAGGCATCGAATATACCGGCCGTCTAAGTTATTTTCATCGTGCAAGAGACTGCGCAAGGCGGCGGCGCGTCGATTTCCGTTTATCAAAACGCCGTCGGCTGTAATTACTGCCGGCTCCTGCTGCCGTCTTTCGGCGAGATCCGCCTTTAACTCGTCAAATCCCGCCTGATCAATCAAGATGCGATACTGCGCATCTTGCGCGGCCTTGCCCAGAGGATCGCCTGAAAACAGATCAGGCTGGGTCGCGCGTGCGATTTCTCGCAGCTGTTCCGCTTTAGTTCGATGATTGAGAGTCGAGAACCGGACCCAATCGACATCCAATTCGACGCTGGGGAGTTCCCGAGTTTCACGCGGCCAAGCTGCTAGCAACCCCTTCCTTTGGGGCGTCGCGTTAACCCGAGTTTGGAGAAAAGTGGATCGTCCTTGATCCATGAACGGGTTGGTAGCGTGTGACATAATTATCCTCTCGCGGTAGACGCTTTCGCGATCCCATAGCGGCTTGTGATTTCGGTGCTGGTCGTAGTCGCTCCCGAGGTACGGAAGCCGACATGCCCGATAAAGTAAGGTGCTTGAACTGGAGAAAGGCCAAAAGCGCTTAGTAGTAGCGCAGGGAAAACCCGTTGAGTTTCTCCGCGCCAATTTAGGTTACTCTTGTTTGTTTCCCAGTGCGGAAAAACGTAGACACAGGGCGGAGGGAGTTTCACTCCGTTGCGCTCAACCGCGTGTTGCATCTTCGGGCACGGCCGATCTGGCGTGCCGCACAGCCGATTAAAAAAAATCAATCCATCCAATTGGTCCTCCCCCGGTGTGCTTATTTTACCTCGAACCCGGGTAACACCTTTCCAGATATGCTCGCCAGGCTCTGCCGTTTTGCTGTCGCATACCCACCATAGATACAGCTCCTGCGCCCAGTCCGGACGCGACCACGCGACGCTACTGTGCCTCCCGTCGGGACATCCTTTTTGAACTAGGCCGACTTGTATCCCTTCCTTCAAAAACAACCGATACACCGTGTCGTCGCCATACTTGGGCTTCTGATAGTGCGTGGCTACGCCAGTGTCGACCAGCAGGTTCACGACTTCTTCAACGAAGTCTCGCCGACGCTTGTTATTGGCAGCCATCCTCCCGCGCAGTTTTTCAATCGCAGCCGGCAATGCCTGCGCGTATTCTTCAGGAGCCAATCCGTGCTTCTCGAGGTAGGCGCGATCAAGTGCTAGTTTGTCTGAAAGGAGCCCGACTACTCGTTCAACCAATGCTTCGCTGGGAGCACCGCGATGACGGCACGGAGCTGCACTTTCGATGGGGAAAGAGCCGGTCATTTTGCAGGGGAACGGTGCCTCGATGAGCTAGTCCACATGGCCTGAAAGTGCGACTCAACGCCCGATACGTAAAGGTTTTTGATGCGGGAGGTTAATAAGGCGCTTACGCCTTGAACAGCCGAGGGGGAGCGATCCTAGGGTTGTCGCGGTGCAAGATTCGGTGATTAAATTGAGCAATGGCCGATACCGTCAGTTCGAAGACACGCAGCTCAATTATGGCTGCGATCCGCAGTTCGGGAAATTTTTCCACCGAGCAGAAATTTATCGGATTGCTGAAAACAGTTGGTGCCCGAGGGTGGCGGCGGGGATATCCCCTCTACGGTCGGCCAGACTTCGTTTTTCTCGGCGTGCGCACAGCCATTTTTATAGACGGGTGTTTCTGGCATGGCTGCAAAAAACACCATCGGAGTCCAACCTCTAATCGTGAATACTGGACGCAGAAAATCTCGCTAAACCGAATAAGAGACCGAAAAACTACCAAATACCTTCGAGCCCGCGAATGGATAGTTCTTCGAATTTGGGAGCACGAACTTCGAAAAGAGCATCAGAGAGTTCTGGTCCGACGCTTGAGCCGATATCTTCACATTGCAGACTCTTCCGCGTCATTTACACGCGCGCGAAAGACCGCCTCAAAAAAAGCCAAGAATTAAACGGTCAAGAGTCCGTTGGGCCCTATACCGCTTGGAGCACGGCTTCAGCATTCGCACGAACGAGAGGCCCAAAAAGATGACGGCCAAGATGCGCAACGATCGGAACGACCACTCCGTCGCCGGCGAGCTTATAGCCGTCATTATATTTCTGTGGCAGGTTGTAGGTATCTGGTAGGCCCATCAATCGGGCTGCTTCCCTAGGGGACAAAAGTCGCGAGCGGACACGTTGACCGTCGACAATAACCAAAGTTTGTCGCGATGAGCCGCCAGACGGAGTTCGTAGGCAACCAGCAATTTTATCGAACCGAACCTCAGCCCGCTGCACCTTTTTACCATCCTCGTCTACTCGCATCCGTTTATAGAGAGTCCCAACTTGGCGCCCGGGTGCCTCTTGAGCGAGGCGCATCTTTGCAGCATTTTTGGCTGACATCATGGCCAGCAATTGCCGGGTTTCCGCCGGGGTGTGCCACTCGACGAGCATCGGCTGATCTTCGACTATACTGACTAAAGTAGGCACCTCGGCACTAGGGGCTGGGAGATCCCACCAGATCCATTGTCGTTTAACGCGGTCGGAAAGTCTTGAATATGCCTCCAATAATCGCGGAGGGTGCCACAATGTGTGTGGCGTATCCGATTGAAGGTGCACCGGGATAGCCAAATTCTTACGTGCACCGACAAGGAAAAAACGAGGCCGGGATTGCGGCAAAAAGTGACAGGCATCGATCACCATTGCGCCGACGCTGTATCCCGCATCCGCGAAGGCCGTAGCGATTGCTTTGAAATCTAACCCGTCGTTCGACGTGAGAATACCGTAGACATTCTCAATCGTGACGATCTTCGGCGCGCGATCCTCTCGGGCTAAATTCCGAATTAATTCCCAAAACGCCCAAAAGGTGCCGCTTCGCTCCCCCTCTAGCCCTCGATAGCAACCAGCTAAACTCAAATCCTGGCAGGGAAACGAAGCCCAAGCCAAATCTGCTTCCCCGGGCAATTGTTCTACCTCGATCTTGGCGACGTCACCTTCAAAGAGATGCTCACCACCCCAATTCTCACGGTAGATTGACGCTTTAGTTGCGTCGAAATCATTTGCGAACGTGCAGCGCCATCCATCGCCTAGCCCAGCCCGGGCCATGCCGCCGCCTGCAAAAAATTCGTAGAAGGTTGGCATGTGTTCAGCGCTGATGGAACAAGGGCTGGTCACTTTTCACAAGTTCCTCGGCTGCTTTCTTGATTACCCAATTTCGCGAGCGGGAATCGCGATCTGCGATATGGTCCACTTCATCGCACAACGCCTTTGGCAAACTTACGCTGAAGCGAACCACATTCGCTTCCTCGCTGTGTGCGCGCGCTTTACGTGATTTGCGGGCCATGATGGTGCATCGTGGTGCATGATGGTGCGTCAATGCAAGAGTTTATCCGGTGAGACTAGTTTCATGGGTGAATCAAACGGGGTCTGCCTGTTACACGTTAGCGAGTCGACTTGACCGCGACGCGCGCGGCGTTGGGTGAACCCACGGCCAGCAACCGCGCAATCCAAGCATAGGGGCGCCGCTCCGTCTCCGCACCGCGAGCGCGATTTCAACCTTCCAGCGTGCGCCTTTGGCCTCTCGGGCCACGTCGACGCCTTCTTAGCGGTGACGTCGCAGTTCTTCGTCGAGGAACGCCGTCCCGCGCGCCGCTTTCAAAGCGCGCGTCTCGTCTCGCTGAAGATCGAGTTCGAGCGCCAGATAGCTATAGGTTTGGGCAAGCGCCTGCTTCCATCCAGACGTGCCCATCGCCCAGGTGCGGGTCAGTTCATCCAAGCCTCGGGCTTGTACCCCGTGCGGATTACAGGACCCGATCCGCTCGATAACAGCTCCAGCTGGGCGCAGACCTCTCCAGCCCAATTCCGTAGCCAGCCCGCCGCCGAATGCCACTCGGATCGCGGGCCGTCCGTACACCGGTTGAGGCGACTCCAGCGGAAGTCGGCGCCACTCGCACCGGTCTCATCGAAAGCTTCCCCATGCGCACGTTTCATCTATCCCTCTGCTTTATGTTCGGCCGTTTCCCGTTCGCGTGCACGCTCGCTGCGCTGTCGTTCACGGTCCTGGGACGCGCCGAGTTTTCGTTCACCACGCGAAATTTCCGTCCGGGAGGAGGAGAGTTGCGTGGCATGGTCGGAGCCAACAATCGGCTGGTGGCCGTCGGCAACTTCGGCCGCACGCTGACATCGACCGACGGACAGACGTGGATCGCAGCAACGCCCGTTACCACCGACAACCTCAACGGCATTGCCTTTGGCTCCGGCACGTACGTGGCGGTGGGCGACTCGGGTCGCGTCGTGGTTTCTGCAGATGGCGAACGTTGGAGCACTTCGGCCGTAAGCGATGGCCTGCGGCTGAACGCCGTCACTCACGGCAACGGAGTTTTTGTCGCCGTGGGAGACGCCGGACGCATTTTTACCTCTGAGGACGGCCGTGTCTGGGTCAGGCGCGCCGTCGAGCTCGTCAACCCCAGCCCTCTCCGAGGCATTGGATTCGAACCGGCCGTCGGTTTCGTCGCCGGCGGGGATTTCATCAGCGGCGCAAGGTCGAATGACGCGTTCAATTGGGTCCGTGGCCTCCCCGTCTCGAGGGCGTTCACCGGATCGTTTCAGGCCGCGGTGGGAAACCGCGCACTTGGCCAGGTCGCGGCGCTGACTGACGACGGCTCGCTCCACCGCGCCACCTCCTTCGACGTCATGTCCGCTGCGGGCGAATTCCAGCCCGCCTTCTTTTACACCGAAAGTGTCGCACCCCGGCCCGGTGCGCGATTCCGCGGCCTCATCGCAGGCGGTCGAGGTCTCCTGGCGGTCGGCGACGGTGGTTTGATCTGTAGCATCGCAGAATTTTTGACGCAGCCGTGGCCCGTCGTCAGCAGCGGCACGACTTCAGACCTGCTCGCAGGAACCTTCCACAACGGCACGTTCTACGTCGTCGGCGGAAACGAAGTAATCCTGCAATCCGCCCCCCCTGGTGGAAGGCCGACTGATGAACATCTCCACGCGTGGCTTCGTGGCCGGGCAGGAGCGCCTCATGGTTTCGGGGCTCGTCGTATCGGGGACTGCTCCGAAACAAGTCCTCCTCCGAGCAGCCGGACCGTCATTGGCAGACTTGGGTGTAACCACCTCTCCCTTCGCACAACCGCAAATCACCGTGTTTGACGCCAGTGGCGCAATCATAGCCACCGCGGCGGCGTGGAGCGGGTCGCCGGACGCCAGCGCGCTGCGTGAGGCGGGCAGCCGAGTAGGAGCCTTTCCGTTTAAGGAAGGCAGCGCAGATTCCGCGCTCCTTCGCACTTTGGGTCCGGGGAATTACACCGTTCAAGTGTCGGGCCGGCTGGCTTCAGCTGGCGTGGTTCTGATCGAGGCGTACGATCTCGATGCCGTTACGGGCGGGTCGCGACTGGTCAACCTTTCCACCCGGGGCACGGTGGGTACGGGGGAGAACATCATGATTGCCGGATTCAGTGTGGGAGGAGATACACCGATCAAGCTGCTGATCCGAGCCGTGGGCCCGAGTCTGGCACGCTTCGGGGTCACCGACCCGATTGCATTGCCGACGATGGGGCTCAGCAACAGCACGAGTGGCCCGATCTACCCTGGTGGATCCTGGTCGACATCAAACCACGCCGAACTACGGGCCGCAGCCGTTCGCGCCGGCGCTTTTCCCTTGGATGAGGGTAGCCGTGACTCTGCCTGGATCCGAACCGTTCCCCCTGGAAACTGGTTCGTCCAAGTTTTCGGTTATGAGAGCAGTCAAGGCGCCGGGTTGGTGGAGGTCTACGAAGTGCCATGAGGACCGGCCAGGCGGCCGAGGTCGGTTTCGATAAGGGCCGGTCGGACGGAGTCTGGCTGCCCCCGTACGATCGCTACACCTGAGTTAGGTGGGCAAAATCGCGGGGGGGCTTCCAACGCCGTTTCCGGAACACGGGAGCAGGATGCTCCCGCTACTATCACTAATCCCATCACGTGCAAAGTAGTGGGAGCTTCCAGCTCCCTCTCCGAACCGCTGGAGCAGGTTGCTCCCGCTACTCCGCCGGTTCGCGGCGAATCAGACGGGCTCTGCTTGTTCCCTACGCGTAACAGGTAACAGGCAGACCCCGTTCGACGGCCTGCCAAATCTGGTTGCACCACGATGAGGGCGGCGCTACCAGACAGAGCATTGGCGTCCCCCCTCGCCGATGCTTCACCGTCCACCCCACGCGTGGCGGTGCCCTCTCGCTCACAGCAGGCCCCTGCTGTGATCTCAACGTCTCACTCTGAACCCTACACCAGACATGAGCTCCAAGCGCCCCATTCGTCTCATGATCGCGTGCCTCACCGGATTATCTCTGGCGAAGACGATGCCAGCACAAGCCGTCGGCACTCCTCCGGCGCCGCCCGCGACGGCTCCGGCCGTGCCCAAGCCCAGTGAAGTGGTCGAGTTGAGCCCCTTCACGGTGCAGACGGATCGCGATCTCGGTTATCAGGCGGAAAGCACGCTCGCGGGCAGCCGGCTCAACACGCAACTGCGGGACACCGCGAGCTCGGTCTCCGTGTTCACCCAGGAGTTTCTCACCGACACGGGCATCACTGATCTCAGCGAACTCCTCCGCTACACCGTCAATGCGGAGATGAATACGAACGAAAATCAATCGGTCTCGGAGCAGAACCCGGTCGTCAATGCGCAGAGCCTGACGCCGTCCATTCTCAATCGGGGACTGACCGCGAGTCTCGGACTGGACTATTTCACCAGTATTATTCCGACCGACCCTTATCGGGCGGGACGGATCGAGGATAGTCGCGGACCGAACAGCATTCTGTTCGGCGTCGGTGCGCCCGGCGGCCTGATCAACCAGTCGTCCCGGATTGCCGAGTTTACGCGCGACACGGCGCAACTCCGGTACAGCTATGGATCGTGGGACCGCAACCGCTCTGAAATCTACGCCAACAAAATCCTCATCAAGGACAAGCTCGCGATATCCATTGCAGCCCTCGACCAGGAAAACGGCGGCTGGCGTGACTGGGAGTTCAACGACAAGGAGCGGATCTTCGCGTCGGTGTCGGTACGGCCGCATCGACGGCTGACCTTGACGGCGATGGGCGAGATCGGGCGGGACATCAACGCGGTGATCCGTTCGACGGTGGATTCGGATGCAGCACTGGCGTGGTACGATAACCGGGAGGCGCGCGGCGTGACGGCGGTGACCTTCGCGCCGAACAACACCTTGCCGACAGCCGCCATGCAGGCGTTGGGCGTAACCACGCGGGAGGTGGCGGCGACGGGCCAGAACCGCCGGGCGATCTTCATCGAAAACGACGGCACGGTGTTTGACGCGCGGGGTACGTTTCTCACCGGGAGCTATAACAATGCGGCGGTGCGTGCGCCCGACGGCACTCCGGGGATCACGACCGGAGTTCTGCGCGTCAACGACGAACGGATTTTTCCGCGTCACATCAATGCCGCCGGTCCCGGAATGACGCGCGAGCAGAGCTTGCGGAACATGACCCTGTCCGCCGACTGGCAGGTCACGCGCAACTTCACGTTGAACCTCGCCCACAATTATCAGCGAACGAAGGCGAAAGTGACCCTGATGGTGGGCACGGATCCGACCCTTCGCGGCGATGCGAATCGCACCCTCGGGGTGAACGGCCCGGTGAATCGGTATGCAGGCCGGCTCTATTTTGACGGCAACTGGCGGGAGGACGTGCACGAAGGCGAAGTGACCGAGACGCGACTCTCGGCCTCCTATGCGTTCGACACGAAATCGAAATGGTTCGGACGCCACCGGGTGGCAGCCATGCTCTCGACCCAGGACCAGTTCGATGTGCGGGCGAACTCGTGGCTCGCTTTTGCGGGGCGGCCCTACAACGCGGTGCCGAACAATCCGAACAACCGGATCACCGTGCGGAATTATATTACGGAGGGCAACTACGGTACCTATCGAGTGGGCGATCACCGTCGTTTGCCGCGGACGGTGACGTTTGACGGTCGGGAATATGGGCTCGTCTTCGCCAACGAAGTGGCGGGCGCCAACAACAGCGGGGGCGAACAGGAGGCGAAGTCCGCCCTGGGCGTGATCCAGAGTTTCTTTGCCGACAACACACTCGTCACTACCATTGGCTATCGGCAGGACGAGGTCGATGTGATCGAGCTTGGCTACTACGATGATCCCTTGAAGGGCGACATCGTGGATCGCGACCGCAGCAAATCGCAGACAACGAGCGCAACCGGCTATACGGGCACGGCCGGGTTGGTTTATCATCTGCGGCCATGGGTTTCGCTCGTGGCGAACTATTCGACGAATCAAGGCGTGCCTTCGTTCGTGCGGAAAACGTTTCCCAATGGCTCGCTCGCGGCGCCCTCGAAGGGCACAGGGTCGGACTATGGACTCAGTTTCGATCTCTTCAACGGACGGGTGAATGCCAAGGTGGTTTATTTTACTTCGGTCGAGAAAGGGAAGATCACCACGACCGGTTTCGGCGGTGCGGCCGGGCGCAACACCCGCGTGTCAGACGCGCTGGCGAGCGCGCTGGTGGGCGCAGGTCGGCCTTATTCCGCGGCGGAATGGGAACCGATCCGAGCCGCGCTGAATCCACCGGCGACGGCCGCATCGTCGGACTACGAATCGGACGGATACGAAGCGCGGGTGACGGCCAACCTGACTCGCAACTGGCGACTGGTCGCAAATTATTCCTATACCGACACCCTGCGGACGAAGGTGGCCGATGAGATTGCGGATTGGTACGGGATGAAGCGGGACGGCAACCGTCTGGTTCAGGGCGTGAGTCAGAACGCGAGCGGCCAATTTGTGGTCAATGCGTCGGCGTACGCGGCGAATGGGACCATCGCGAAATGGCTGGAACTGGCGGCAAAGCACCCGGAGGCCAATGTGGGCACGCTCACGGCTTCGAACGGCCTGACGGTCGCGGAAGAAATTTTCGACGCGGTGGACGTCATCAACGATGCGAAGGAGGTGAACGAGCAACGCTGGGGCGTACGGCCGCACAAGATCAGCCTCTATACCGCTTACGACTTCAAGGAAGGACGCCTGCGCGGATTCACCACGGGCGGCGGCTGGCGCTGGCGGAGCGCGAATATCATCGGCCGTAATTCGTCGGGTGGGGAGCGGACCGGCAAGGCGCTCGTCGCGACCGATCTGATGATCGGTTACACCACGAAGCTTCCCCGGATTCCCGGTCGCTTCCGTTTCCAGATCAATGTGTACAATGTACTCGACGACACGGACATCATTCCGGTGCGAATCGCGTCGTCGGCGGCGACTCCCGACGGCTTCCAGGTACCCGGCGGCCGCGGGCTCGGGTACAGCCGGTACGACCTCGTCGTGCCACGCGAGTGGCGTTTCACGACCACGTATTCGTTTTAAGCGAGCCGGTCTGATGCAGCCGGTCGGACGGAGGGGGCGTCCAACGCCGTTTCTGGAAAACGGCAGCAAGATGCTCCCGCTACTACCGCTGATCCCATCACGTGCAAAGTAGAGGGAGCTTCCAGCTCCCTCTCCGAACCGATGGAGCAGCGCCCATCCGAGAGGGTCTGGTCTCAACGTTTTCAATCGACCTGCTCTCGGCCTGCTCGGCGAGGGAGGATTGATGCTGGCAACCTCATCGCCGCGCTCGATGGCCCGGATGGTCGGGCCCGTCGGCATCTCACGGTCCACCCACGGAAAAAATTGAAACCTGACCCCGTCTGGCCGCTCCGGGATTAAAACGACCGGCGCCGGACCAGACCCCTCCTTGCTGCGCACGGGAGCAGGATGCTCCCGCTACTACCGCTGATCCCATCACGTGCAAAGGAGTGGGAGCTTCCAGCTCCCTCTCCGAACCGATGGAGCAGGATGCTCCAGCTACTCCGCCGGTGCTTGGCACGGTGTGGGGCGAATCAGATGGCTTGTCGTTGGCGTCAGGGTGAAACCAGCCTTGCGCGTGGTGGTGAGCGATTGTAAAGCCGGTCTGGTCCTCGCGCCTCCAGCACCGCGCGCCACGAGTCGTCACCTTTCGCCGCAAGGTTTTCCAGCATGCCTACGTTTTGCCCTCCCCGTTCCGCCCGGCTCATGGCTGCGGGCTCGATTTTCGTCCTTAGCATGGCGGTGTCGACGTTGGTTGCCGCCGATACGTCGCTGAGTGAGTTGGTCCGACGCTTCACCGAAAAGCGCAGTGGCCAACCGACCGCGCCGCCCACTCCACCGGCCACGACGCCAACTCCCGCGCCAATCGCGCCGCCCACGGCGGCGCCGGCCGGCGAATCGCCGCTCGCGCCGGCACCGACCACCGTTGCTCCGATCGCGGCTTCACGTGGACTCGAGGCCTCTTCGCCTAAGCCGGGCGCGCGCAAGCCGTCACCGCCGCTCGCCAGCCTGCCGCCGCCCAAGGCAGGGGGCGCGCGCCGCATTCTCCTCGTCGACGACGACTGGGACGGCAACATCGTCGGCGCGCAGCCCTCCGGCTCAGATAAGATTTTCCGCGCGCTCGTCGCGGCAGCAGTCGAGGGCGATGCGGCGGCGTGGTCCACCGAGATGGTTGAGACCTATAAACATGGCCCCGCATTTGAGCGGCTCCGCGATTTCAACGTGATCATCTGGTACACGGGCGGCTCTTATGGCGGTGGGTACGATGGACGTTCGACGCTCAGCGTGGAAGACGAGAAGGTCGCGCGGCGTTATCTACAGGAAGTCGGCGGAGCGTTTATTCTCATCTCGCCTGGATTCATGACGACGCGGACCTACGCCACGACCTGGACCGAATCCGATAATCCGTTTCTGAACGAGGTGATGGGCGTGAATGGCATTGCGAGCCTGGCGAAACGCTTTGAGGCAGGCACCGTGCGGGGCGCTGATGGAACCAACTTTGCCGTCGAGGGCAAAGGCGTCATCGAAACCCAATTCAGCGCGATCAATCCGGACGGCGCCGCCGTGGTATTTACCTCCACGCTCGACCCAAGGAAAACAAGGGAGGGGCCCGTGCCGATCGCGTCGGCCCATCCCTTCGGCGGCGGCCGTTTCGTGTATGTGGGGTTCAGCTTTGAGAACATCGTCGAGGCTGAGCGGGCGAAAGCGTTCAACCTCCTGCTGGACGCGGCCACCGGTCCCCGCATTGCTCCTGCTCCCGCCACGACGCGAGGTGTTCCGATTGTGTCTCGGACCGACGCAGCGCGGCACCGCACCGTGGAGATTCCCCCCGCGCCACCCCATCCGACTGTGGCCAATGCGGAGAGTTCTCAACCGGTGACGCCACCGCTCGTTGTCCTCACCCCACCCGTCCGGCCGGTCCGACCGCCGTTGACGGGAACCCAAAACCCCACGTCGCGGACTCTTCCCCTGAGTCTATGTCTCGATCAACCGCCGGCCACGGGAGCTTTGCCGCCAAGGGATTATTCGGCGATCCAGCCACCCGTCCGAATCAACCGCGACGGCTCCCTTCCAACCGCCCAAACGGTCCGCCAGCCTTTGGCGGGCGAAACGAGCAAAATGTGGAATCCCGGCCAGACCATTAACGTCTACATGTACCCGCTCACCTCGGCCTCCTTATCGGCTTTGATATTGGAGAAACTGAAATTTTATGCCCGGCAGTGGGAGGCGGTCGCCAACATCACTTTCAAGTTCGTGAACACTCCGGCTGAGGGATCAATCAGGATATACTTTGGCGCCGATGGACGAAATTGGTCCCTCGTCGGACGCGATGCACTTTTCGCTTCGGCGAATGAATACACCATGTATTTTGGATCGTTTACCAATCTCACGAGTGAAGTTGAATTCAAAAGCATCATCCTGCACGAATTCGGGCATGTGCTGGGTTTTATTCATGAACACCAGTCGCCCAGCGCGGGTATACAATGGGACAAGGAAAAAGTTTATGCCATTTTGGGCGCTCCACCCACCTCCTGGCCGAGGGAACGAGTAGACCTTAATCTCTTTGAAAAATATTCCGCCAGTACCACCAATTTTTCCCAGTACGATCCGACCTCAATCATGCATTACTGGATTGATCCTGAGTTCACCCTGGATGGATTTTCCGTTCCGATAAATATAGATCTCTCCCCAACCGACATTGCCTTCGTCAAACAAGTCTATCCGTTTCCCCCGCAGCTGGCTGAAAATTCCGGAACGCTGCAGACCGGCGATGATTGTGACCTCGTGGATTTCGTGGTCGAATACAACGTCGTGCCTGCCGACAACATTGAGTTCTCCCTGGAACTCGGTAACAACGGCAGTCAAGCGGTGACCTGGTGGAAACAGATCACGATTCCCCTGAAGAATAATGGGAAAAAGGATCTATGGGTCCAAAACCATTCCCTGATCGCGGCGGAGAACGTCACGCGGGCCTCAGCCCAAATCGCTGTCACTGACCTCGACCCCACGAAGCGCATCGCCTTCGCGAAGGCCAAATTCCTCGGCGTGCACACCCCGCTCTCCTACAGTTGGGACATCGTGCGTGCGCTACCGGGCGGGTGCCGCGTCCGGCTAACGTGGCGAAACGACCGCTGTCCCTAAACGTCCAGGCAGCAACATTCAATCGGCCCACGCTGAAGACCTCAGGGCCGATCCGAGAGGGTCAGGTCTCAACGTTTCAATCGACCTGCCCTCGGCGTGCTCGGCGAGAGAGGATTGATGCTGGCAAGCTCATCGCCGCGCTCGATGGCCCGGATCGTCGGGCCAGTCGGCATCTCACCGTCAATCCACTGAAAAAATTGAGACCTGACCCCGTCTGGCCGCTTCGACCGGTACACCGGCATGCGAACGGCGGTCAGAACACGGGAGCAGGATGCTCCCGCTACTACCGCTGATCCCATCACGTGCAAAGTAGAGGGAGCTTCCAGCTCCCTCTCCGAACCGTTGGAGCAGAATGCGCCGCTACTCCGACGGTTCGCGCCCACCCGAGAGGGTCAGGTCTCAACGTTTTCAATCCACCTGCCCTCGGCCTGCGCAGCGAGGAAGGGTTGATGCTGACAAGCTCATCGCCGCGCTCGATGGCCCGGAGTGTCGGGCCCGTCGGCATCTCACCGTCCACCCACTGAAAAATTGAGACCTGACTCCGTCTGGCCGCTTCGCCCGGTACACCGGCATGCGAACGGCGATCAGAACACGGGAGCAGGATGCTCCCGCTACTACCGCTGATCCCATCACGTGCAAAGTAGAGGGAGCTTCCAGCTCCCTCTCCGAACCGTTGGAGCAGGATGCGCCGCTACTCCGCCGGTTCGCGCCCACCCGGGAGGGTCAGGTCTAAACGTTTTCAATCCACCTGCCCTCGGCCTGCGCAGCGAGGAAGGATTGATGCTGACAAGCTCATCGCCGCGCTCGATTGCCCGGAGTGTCGGGCCAGTCGGCATCTCACCGTCCACCCACTGAAAAAATGGAAACCTGACCTCGTCCGGCCGCTCCCGTCTGGCCGCTCTGCCGATCACGCCGCAGCGATCACGGCGCCGACGGTTTCGGCAGCTGCCAGTTCTCGTCGAAAAGTCCGCCCTGCACCAAGTCAGGCAGCGCCGCGCCCGCGTTCACTTTGGCGATCGCGTAATCGCCCCACATCGGGGTGCCGTAATCGCCGTTATAACCGCGGTCGTCGATCGTGAGTCCCGTGTTGATCACCACGTACTTCGTCGGATGGAGCGGATTGGGATAGATGAGCGCCGGAAAATTTTCCGCCGCCGCATAGGTTCGCCCGCCGAGCGTCACCGCTGCTTTCGTCCAGGTAAACGGCAGCTGCCCGTTCAGCTTTGCTATCCAGCGATTGCTTCCCGGATCACCGAAGAGCACCACGTGATACCGGGCAAAATCCGCGGCCTTGACGTCGGTATCGTTTTTCACGAACGGATGGCCGCGGAAGAATCGGCCCCACAGGCGGTCAAAGCGGGCCAGCGTGCGCAGCGCCTGTTGATTCACCGCCTCATTCCACGGCTGCCCCGTCGGACGCACCAGCAGAAAGGGATCGAGAAACGCATCGTCGATCGGTCCCTGCAGCGCGTGAGTCTTCCGCAAGCCCCAGCCGGCGTTACGGTCTGCCATCATCCAGGCGTTGCCCCGGCGCTCCAACGTGATTTCAGGTGCCCCGCTCGTTTTGAGCGTTTCGCCGTCGATCCTGATTTCGCGGGCCCGGGTCGTTTCGCGCAGCGCGAGCCGCGTGACATTGCCGGTTTTGATTTCAAGCGTGCGCCCGTCCGCGGTGCGCCGCGCGTCCACCTCCGCCCGCTCGTAATGACGGCCCATGCCCTCAACCGAGATCCAATAACTCCGATGGTAGCGCGTCGTGTAGGTGACGAACCGAACATGGTCCGGCGAGCTTTGGCCTTTGTCGCCGTGTTCCTTGAGAAACGCATCGAGTCGCTGCCGCACCAACGGGCTGGTGCCATGTCCTGTATCCTTGGATACCATCCACAGCCCCGGCGCGCCTTGGGAGCGCAGATGGTCCGGTTCGCCGACGGAGGGAAATCCCTCGCGTTCCAGCTGAGCCCGCGCGCGCAGCGACGACTCCAGCTGGCCAGGATCGTTTTCGCCATCATGCCCGGCGAGCGGCAGATTGTGGATGTTGAGCGCCCACTCGGAAATGTTCTCCCAGATTCGCAGGGTCGAGCGCTGGAAGGGCAGGAGATCCGGGCGCTGCTCCGCCGTGCGTGACACGGTCCCCGCCCCGATTTCCGCCGCAGCGAAACGATCCGGGTGATGCAGCGAAATGTGCCACGCCCCTTCCCCGCCCTGCGAGAACCCGCGGAGAATGATGCGTTGATCGTCGATGTTGAAACGCTTTTTGACTGCGGCGATCGACTCAAAGACATCCTTCTCTCCGGCCCAGTGCCAGCCCGCCCCATTGATGCGCCCGAAGCAGTCGAGTTGGATTTGGCCGTGATCGGCCACGGGAGGATTGCTCGGCTTGCGGTTGAGGAAGCCGTAAATGAATTCGGTCTCCACCATGGTGTTCGAACGCCCATGCAGCCAGACATAGAGACGCGTCGGCCGGGAGGGATCGTAGTTGTCCGGCAGGGTCACGCCGTACGGCAGAACGGCGCCATCGATTTCCGAGGTGTACGCATGGATTCGTTTTTTCCCCTGACTCCATTGGGGCGAACCGGACAGCAGTTGTTTCCCGCGCTCGATGCCTTGATCGAGGGTCACGAAGGCATGTTCAATTGCGACCTGGTTTCCGAACATATCCGGATACTCCAGGAGCATGCGGCCCGCGTGGGCAAAAACCTCGACGTCCGTCACGAGCTCAGGAGCGGCGTGCTTTGTTTTCAGCTCCGCCACCAACGTTGCGATCTGCTCCGTGCGGTCCTTGATCTTCGCGAGCTCCTCCGGCTTGGCGGTGATCGGGGGCGGCGTCGGGGCTTTCTTCGCCGGTCCCGTTCCCTTCGCTGCCTTCGCTGGCGCCGCCGGCGGGACAGGTGACTGCGCAAGCGCGGCTTGAACCAAGAGCAGCAACGCGAAGAACGCGGACCAGAGAGAGAGTTTCATCTGAAAAAGACCGGAATGGGGTGAAGACGCCGCCCACCAATCTCCTGTAGTGGGCGAGTGAGAGCAACGCTTACGGTGGGGGCTTCCGACGGCGTTTCCGAAACACGGGAGCAGGATGCTCCCCCTACTACCGCTGGAACACGGGAGCAGGATGCTCCCGCTACTACCGCTGATCCCATCACGTACAAAGTAGAGGGAGCTTCCAGCTCCCTCTCCGAACTCCCGCTACTCCGCCGATTCGCGGCACGGAACCGATCGCACAGGGTCGGTCCGCTGAACGCTGATTGTGGTGCCAGCGAGGGAAACGAACCGCGCAGGGCTCCGGCCACCGGTGCGGTGCTCATTAAGATTCCACGTATTTCGTTGGGCCCATCCGAGATCGTCAGGTCTAAACGTCTTCAATCGACCTGCTCCCGGCCTGCTCGGCGAGGGAGGATTGATGCTGGCAAGCTCATCGCCGCGATCGATGGCCCGGAGTGTCGGTCCAGTCGGCATCTCACCGTCCACCCACTGAAAAACTTGAAACCTGACCCCGTCTAGCCGGTTCTCGCGCGGCTACTTTCTGCGGCGGCACAGGCTCACCAGCCCGCCGACGAAGAGGATGCCACCCACGCCACTGAAGATCGGGCCGACGATTTCCAGTGCGGCGACAGATTCCCGCAAGCCCGCCCGGTAGCCGGCGGCGTCACCGCCCGCCATCGTCGCAGCCCGGATGCCCGGCGGTCGGGAGCGCGGTTCAAGCACACCGTCGATCGTCACCTGATCTCCCCGACGGAACCCCACGACATCCTGAGTGCTTGGCCCGAAGAGCATGTATTCCAGCCCCTCCGTACTGCGCCACCGGTGCGGTTCGCCCTTCATCTCATAGTCCGGATTCACGACAAGAACGCGAAGGCGGCCGTCACCCAGAGCGATCGCCGGTGCCACGATTTCCTTCGTCTCCCATTGCTCACGCCGGCGGCCCCCCTCCTCCTTCCAGCCCCGAAACTCGCGCCGGCGAAACGCGACGAAGTCGCGAAACACCTCGGGCGCATCCGCAGCGATGTGCGCCTCGAGCAACACTCTGGCGCCTTCAAGATGAGTTGGGACCTGCCCTGGGACAACGACTGAAAGCGCCTCGGCCGCGGCGGCACGCGCCCGCACGGAGGGCACGGCGACACACCAGATCAGCAGGCCGGCAACGGAGAAAACCAGCCCGAACCCGCCCACGAAGAGCGCCCCGGAGTGCCGGGAGAACCAGGAAGGATTCGGATCTTCTGCGCGCGGCGCCTTCACGGCGCGCCTCGCACCAGTTGCACCGCATCGATTTCGTTAAAGCCGGCGACGGCCTTCGCATCGAGGACGAGTTTCACGCGAGCGACCGGTTTTTCAGTCACGGGAAACTTCGCCGCGAGCGTGCCGATTTCGTTTTTCGCGTAGGCTGTTTTGTCCGGACCCGTCCAGACGATCGCAGCCTTGCCCGCTTCGTCGATCACCTCGATGCGCATGATCGCCCCGGGATTGAAATTCTGCACCACCCGCACTTCGGTCGCTCGCACCGGCTGCGCGAAGGTAAGCTCGATCCACTCCTCGCCGCCATCAGCCAGCTTCGGCGCCCAGGCCCTGGCATGGTCACCGTGGCGCGCGACGTTCGGCGCACCCGTGGCCTGCAGGGCGCTGTAGTCGGTTGACCGATACTCGGAACTCGCGCGCGCGGAGACGGCCCATTGGCCCGCAGCGGAATCGACGGACGGTTCGCGTGGCGCGACAACAGGTGAAGACGACGCTGGCACCGCCGCCGCGCGCGGAGCAGGCAACGGCGAACCGGCCAGGGCCGACTGAAGTCGACGGGCTCCCTCGTGCTGTGGTTGCCCCGCGAGCACGGCCTCGACGAGCCGCGTGGCGCGCGCCCGATCGCCAGCGTGAAACGCGACCATCGCGAGTTCGAAATGCCAGCGCGTCCGTTGAGCCGGCGTCATCACTTCGGGAGCGGGCGCAAGGGTGAAAAGGGTCTCCGCCACCGGGGATGCCGCTCCGGCCCGCTTCGCCGCACCAGCGGGCGGCACGAGGCGGGCTGAGACACGATAGATGCCGGGCGGCAAAGCCTCGGTGACGCTGGCGGACCAGCACCAGATTCCGCCAGCGGGGTGCGCCGCAGAAATATCGATTTCACGCTCCACGCGCGGGCTGCCCGACCACGCGGGTGGGCCGATGGCTTTTCCATCCTCGCGATGCAGGCGCACGCGCACGCCCGCCGTCCACGGCGCACCCGGCGGAGCGCTCAGGCGCACGGCTTCCTGGGTGCCTGCAGTGGGTGTAACGACCACGGCGATACGCACGGGATCTCCGCTGTAGAGCACGCCGTTGTCAGAACCCCGGAGGTAGACCGCGAGCTGCACCGGCGTCTCCGAGGCAGAAATGACCTGCGCCGAGCTCATGAGCCCGAGCGCAGAAAAAACGCCCGCGACGCACCAACGCTGCAGGAGGGATGGGCCTTTAGGAAACATCGTCACGGTTTCGCGGTGTTCGATCGGGTGCCGCCGGGCTGTCGCGGAGCGAGTGGCGCGAGATCATCGATGTCCGGGTCGCCGGTGCCGGCGTCGGAAGCGGAAGTCGACGCAGGCTTTTTCGGGGCGAGGGGTGCGAGCTCCTCGTCGTCCGCCGAAGCGGAGGATTTGACGGCGTCCTTCCATTCCTTCTGCGCTTCCTTTTCGTTCACCGCCTTGAACTTCACCGTACGCCCGCGCAACACGGTGGCTCGTTGGGGGTAGATGACGTAGGGGCCGGAGCTGCCCTTCACCAGGCCTTTCTTCCGCAGCGGCTTTCGCTCGTCGATGAACTCGATCGTGCGCGAGCCGTCCGGGTTGAGCGTGCTCTTCGTCGTTGTCCATGCCTGATCCGGTCCGAGGATTTCGACCCCACCGTCACTGGCTGAACCACCCGGCGCGCCGCCGGCAGGGGCCGCAGTATCGGTGACGCCCGGCGGAAGGGCCGACCCCGGGGGCAGGCACGTGAGTTGCCCCGGGCCGGCCGGACCGGAGACCTGAAAGCCCACACCGCCCGGCGCGATGATGCGCCAGATCTTCGCCGGCGTGGGCGGACGTGCGGGATTCGGCGCCCACTCCATCGTGACCGCGCCATCCGCCGTCACGAGACGCCCGCCGGTGTGGTCAATGACGCCCCTCGACTCAATGACGGTCTCCTCGATCGGCAAGACCGCGGCATCCCCCTCGGCCGGAGAATCGGCGGGGATCGGCGACTGCGCAACAAGCCACGTGTGCCCCAGCACCAGCGTAACCACAAACTGGCGACAAAGAGTGATCATGGTGCCGGTTCCTCGATCTCGAGGGTGAAGTCCCACGTCGTGCGGCGCTGGGTGCGGTTGGTCGACTTCCCGTCGTCGGGTGTCTCGATGGCGAAACTCAGGGAAAGTCGTCCGGTGAATCGCCCGGGACCGGCCGGGCGCAGTTCGGTGCTGCCGATGCGGCCGACCTTCGCGCCGGGTGAAGGAGTGCGATCGGGGGTGCTGACCGGCGTGTAGATATCGAAACTCCGGCGCCCGGGTGGATCGGAGGTGGTCCAGGCGCGCGCAATCCAGTGGTAGGAGGCATCGCTCTGCTGTTCGAGGGTGCGACTGCGATGAGAGGCGTTGGTGCCGATGACGAGTTCCGGTCGCCATTGGTTGACAAACCAGGCGTCGAGGCGCCAGCCCTTGCCGGAGCGGACCAGAGTCACGTTGTAAGGCACGTCGGCCGGAAGTCGCGGGGATCGAGGTGATCCTTGGAAAACGCCGTCGGACTGCTCGGACCTTTTCGGACCAGAGAAGGCGTGCCGGTAGCCACCGGCGATGTAGAGGCCGCCGTCGGCGGCAGTAGCCAGGAGATTGCGACGGCCCTGACCGGACAGGAAGGAGCGGGACTGTTCCCACTCCGCGCGTGCGGTGCCTGGCGGTGGGCGTTCCTCGAAGCGCACGAGGCCTGAGCCGACGACGCGCTGCTCGGTTGAGTCGGCGGTGATCGAGGTGCCCGCGTAACTCCTCTCGGTCTTGTTCAAACTCGTCGTGATCACCTCTTCAAACGACCAACGCGCCTCCAGCACCGCATCGGTGTCGAGCACGGTGACGAGTGCCGCACCGGACAATTCTTCCTTCTCGGCGACACCCGGCTTGACCTGAACGGGGACCACGGGATCGCCGATGATCGTGACGGGCGCGGTGTAGATCGCCGCGTCGGCGAGGGCCTGGGATCGAAGGACGCCCACCTGGGCATTGCCGCCGGGGATGTTACGGGCATGCCAGCGCTTCGCGGCTTCGCCCTTCTTCTTCTTCTCCAATTCGTCGAGCTCACGGTCGATCGCCTTCTGCGCCTTGCGCTGTTTGTCGAGCACGGCCTTCACACTCTTCTTGAGCTGGCCGATGGAAGGCGGAGGTTTCTCGAATTCGAACTCGCCGAACGTCACGCCGCCGCTGCGCGAGACCGTTCCGTCGGTGTTGATTCGCGTCACGGAGCCATCCTGGTGCTCGATCAGGCGCGTGCCATCGGGGAGACTAACCACGTCACTGTTCGTTGCCTTGTCGTGAGAGCGCGTCGTGCCCGGCGGAAAGCCTTCCCCGGCGGGAACCTCGAACTCGACCTCGCCGAACGTCACCGTGTTTTTCGGCGGTGCAGGAGCCGGCGGCCGCGGGCGGGGCGGAGCGGGGCGATCGGGCGGGAGAAATTCAATCTCGCCGAACGTCACGCCCGATGGCTCGGGTGGCAACGGCACCCGCTGAAGGGCTTGAATAACCGGCCGCTCCAGCCCGGCCGACGAGTCTTGCGCGCGAACGCTCGAGGCACCCAGCGCGGTCAACATACCCAGCATCCCGATACAGACGAATCCGTGCGGCAGGAGCCGCGTTTCGGCGACGCGTGAGCCCAGGCCGATGGCCGAGGGTGATTTCAATGCGAACGTCATGTGCATCGGACGGTGGCGCGGTTCACTTCACCTGGAAAGCGACGCGGGCGATCACGTTGTACCCACCACGCGGCCAGTCGGCGAAGAGGCGCACCTCGTAGCGCCCGGCAGGCAGGAGACGAGCGAACCGATACTGACCGGCGGTCTCGCCTTTGAGGAAGTTCCAGTCACCGCCCTTGGTCCCATCCGGCGCATCCGCCGGAACGATACACATCCAGTCGTGCACATTGCCGGGCGCGCCCGCAAACTCCACGACAATCAGGTCGCTGGTGCCGTACACCGGCTTGCTCATGCGCAGGCTCGGGCCGGCCGCAGCACCCACGCCCTTAGGAGCATTCGGAATGGGGGCGGCGGTGGCCGCGGTCCGCCGGGCCGACAGCAGTCGTTCCACCGGCAGATCCGGCATGACCGCGCGCCCGGGCACGATCGGCACCGTGCGGCCCGCCAGCGGAGCATCGAACGATGGCAGCGGCGCTTTCCCGAGATCGCCTTGGGCGGTGCGCCGCTGGATGTCGAGGTCGTCCATCTCGTCCTCGTCCCCGGTCGTGCGCGCGACCCCGCCTTTCCGCAACGGGCCACCAGCGACGGGCCGGGCGATCGGGCCAGGCACGACCAGTGGACTGGCGCTCACCGGCCGCGTGCTCGCGGAGCCCAGCGGCGCTCCGGGTGAAGGCAGCGGCGTGGTTCCGAGATCACTGGGCGCGGTGCGTCGCTCGATGGTGAGGTCGTCCAGCTCGTCTTCGTCGCCCGTCGTGCGTTCGGCGCCGGGCTTCGGCGGCGGGGGTGCGCCATCGCGGCCAGGCAAAACCGTGCCGGTATTGGCCGGCCGCGCCAACGGACTGACACCACGAACGGTCGGTCGCACCACCGTCGGGCCCGGGACGGTTGCCGCATTGGATTCGGGCGCAACGGGCGGCAGATCCTGCGGTCGCGGGACGTTCGGACCCTTGGTCGAGTTGGTCGGCGACTGCGCCTGCAGCGCGAGTGCGCCCAGGGCCAGCGAAGCCAACAGCAGAGCCAAGTGGACGTGTTTCATGGGAGTGGAGATGGCGGTTGGTGACTGCAGGATGGGGTGCTCACTCCTCGGTGTACCAGGTCATCGTGCCCTGATAACTGTCCCAGTTCGGGATCAGCGGCGCGGCCGCAAAGCCACCGGAACTGTTGGCCGAGACGGTGACAAGGATGCGTTTCACGCCGTTGGCCGTCTTCCGGGTGCCGACCCCGACCGCACAGCAGGTGAAGTTGTATCCGATCGGTTTGGACGGCTCGACGAGCACGATGTCGCCGTCGAGCCGGTAGCGGCCGCTGTGTTTGGTCGAGCCGCCGGAACTGCCGAACTGCGGATGCGTCGACTGGTAGGCAAAATCATAGGAATAGGTGCCATCGTGGTTGAGCGCGAAGCGGCCGCCCGCGGACGAGACGGCCGCGCCGGCGAAGGCCCCGGTGGCGGCGCTGACATAGGTGCCGCCATAAGCGCCGCTCGACTGGGTCCAACGGCCGCGAAGATCGGCCGCGGCGAAGAATCCGCCGGCTGGATACGGCGGCGCGCCTTTCGCGGGCTTGATCGAATCGAGGAATGCGCCGAGCGGAAACGAGAGCGACTTCAGGGCCGCCCCCTCCTTGAACGAATCCATGCCCACGCCCGGGTCGCGCGCGTCGACCAGGGCGATGATGGGCTGAAAGCGATCACCCCCGAGATCGACGAGGTAGAGCACGCCGTAGGTCTTGGGGTTGCCCTCGTATCGGCCCGCATTCGGCCGCTCAAAGAACCGACCCATATAAAGCACGACGAGGTTGCTCCTCATCCGCGCACGGTAGTGCACGAACGTGTCGCCCAACACATATTCGGCGAACTGATCACGCCAGGTCTGATCGAAGAGCGCCGTGGCCCCGGCGCCGCGGGAGGTCAGCATGGGCAACAGGGCGATCGTGGCGATGTGGCTCGCGCGGTTGTTCGCCTCGAGCCGGCCGTTGTTGTCCACATCGCCGAGCGTGGCGCGGAAAATGGTATTGCCGCCTGAGGTCTCGCGCGACCATCCGGCGGGCGCGGTGTAGGTGATGCCTTGGATCGCCGGGCCGCTGGCAGGAGGCGCAGGGACACTCGCCGGCGAAGGCTGCGGCGCCGTCGGCTTCGCCACGTCTTCCCGGGCGAGCGCGGCGGCCGCCTCTTCCACGCCCGCGCGGAGGGTGAGCCCAGCCGGACCGATATCGACGAGTTCGGGGCTCACGCCCAGGAGCGACGCAAAGCCCAGACCGGCAGCCTTGCGCAGGTCGGCGCGTTGCGCCTCGCCTTCGATCACCTCGGCCATGCCCACGATGAAGATCGGGTAACCCACGCAAAACTCCCAGTAACGCTGTTTGTCAGCGTCCTTCATCTTCGCGACTTCAGGCCCGGCCATCACCCCGACGATTTGCGCGTGCAGCGCATCGACCTTCGCCTCGGGCAATTCCTGCTGGCGCACCACCTGCCAAAGTTGCGAAATGAAAAGTGCGGTCGCCGCCGCCACGTCATTTTCGGCCCCCTCAGCGGCGAGAAGTTTGCGCGCCTCGGTGGCGCCGGCATCGAGCAACTGCAGCACGGCTGCCCGCTCCTCGGCGTTCGTGCCGAGCGTATGCGCGAGTTCAGGCAACAGCTGCCAGGTTTTCGCGGGTTTGAAGCGGAACTCCGGGCGAAGCAGTTCCTTTTTTGGAACCGGCTTGGGTGCGACCTGACCGGCCTTGGCCGCGGGTCGCTTCTGCGCGAGTTTCCCGACCAGGCTTTTCAGGGGGGAGTCCGGCGGCGCCGGCACCTCGGCAGCCGTCATTCCGCGGGCTGAAAACACCAAAAGCCCTAACAAACATGCCAGGCGTAAAGCAGGCAACGTTGCGATAGTCATGGGGGGAATGCGACGGGATTAACTCCAACCCCATGTTGCCAAATCGGCCGCCGACCTAACAACCACAAAACCGCTGGAACGCTGAGGAAGGCCGGCCCCGTCCGAGTTTTCCGGAGGCCATGACCTTCATCAGCGCGGCAGGCCGGTGGCTCACAAGCTGGGCGAGCAGGTCCCCGACCTTGCCCTCCCGGCAGATCACGTGGACCACCTGCGGCGGGGCGAACACCGGCTCCAGGATTTGCCGGGTCACGAGCTGGGGAAACGCGTCCGCCCAGTCTCCGGGCTATCCTTAGCTTTAACCTAACGTTCCGACTCAAACTGCGTATTAGTCGAAGCGGCGGAAGTCGGCTAAAGTGATCGCATGAAACTCATTCTTGAGCCCGGCAACACGCGCACCTCCGTTGCGCTCGATCGTCTCATTGAAGCCCGTCTCGTCGCGCTCGCGGAGCGCCAGCACGTCGATGAGGCCGTGGTCCGGCTCAACGACGACCGCGAGGGCAGCCCGCGCTACCAGGCGAACATTTTGATTCGCGTGCCCGGCCCCGACATCCATGCCGTCGCCTGCGACCATACCCTGCGGGTGGCGGTGCAGAAGGCGATCGCCGCAGTGGAGGAACAGGTGGTGGCGCGCCAGGCGCGCCGGCGCCGACGGCTGAGCAGCCAGCTCCAGCAGCCGGCCAAGGCCCGCACCGGGCGCGCGTGGTAATCCCTTATACCAATCGTTCTTTGCCTTTGGACTTTAGCCGTGGCTACGAACGCCAGCGAGTGGCCGAACAACCACTCGCTGGCGCTTGTAGCCACGATCGATCCAGAAATCCAAAAGCAAGGAGCGATTGGTCTTACTCCTCTTACAATGCCGTCTCTTTTTCCGTTTGCCGACTATTGGTGGTTCTACGCGCTCTTCACTCTGGGCGTGTTGGGGCTGCTCGCGCTCGATCTCGGCGTGTTTCACCGCGATGCCCATGTCGTGGGCTTCCGTGAAGCGCTGGGCTGGACGATCGCGTGGACGACGCTCTCACTCGTGTTCTGCTTCGGGCTCTGGCGCTACGCCGAGTGGAAGCTGCCGCTGGACCCGCGGCTGATCGAGGCGGGCGTGACGGCGGCGGCCGCCTCCGAGCTGGCGCAGCGCACGGCGCTGGAGTTTCTGACCGGCTACGTCGTCGAGCTCTCGCTGTCGGTGGACAACATCTTTGTCTTCATCGTCGTCTTCACCTTCTTCGGCATCCCCGCGCAGTATCAGCACCGGGTGTTGTTCTACGGCATCCTGGGCGCGCTGATCTTCCGGGTGATCTTCATCGCGCTCGGCTCGGTGCTGATGAAATTTGACTGGGTCATCTGGGTCTTCGGCGGCTTCCTGATTCTCACGGGGCTCAAGATTCTCTTTGCCCCCGAGAAGCCGATGGACCCGGAGAAGAACCCCGCACTGCGCCTGCTCCGCCGCTGGGTGCCGATCGTGCCGCGCTTCGAAGGGCAGAAGTTCTTCGTCGTGGAGAAGGGCGTCCGCCACGGCACGCCGCTCCTCGTGGCGCTGGCCGCAATCGAGTTCAGCGACATCATCTTCGCCGTCGATTCCGTGCCCGCGATTTTCGCCATCACGAATGAGCCGCTCGTGGTCTTTACCTCGAACATCTTCGCGATCCTCGGACTCCGCTCCATGTTTTTCCTGCTCTCGGGCGTGGTGCACAAGTTTCGCTTCCTCAAATACGGTCTCGGCCTCGTGTTGATCTTCGTGGGCCTGAAGATGGCGTGGCTCAACGAGCTCCTCGGCGGCAAGTTCCCCATCACGTGGTCGCTCGGCATCATCGGCGCCATCCTGGCGTCGTCCATTGCCGCTTCCCTTGCCTTTTCCCGGCCCGCCGCGACCGCACCCACACCGGTGCGGCCCTGACCGGCCGTCGTCCCTTCATCCTCCAGCCCTTCTACCCATGGTCGCTAAATCCAAAAACATCTCCGTTCCCGAACCCCTCAACCGGCATCTCTCGGCCAACACCCGCGATGACCTTCCGGGCGTCGCGACTTATATTGATGGCGGGGCCGCCCACGTGACCGCTGAAGCCGTGATGGCCCTGCAACACCTGCGCAAGCCGCTGCACGCAAAAATCGCCGCACTGAAAGAATCCGGGGACCTGCAGCGCCGGCTCGAACTGCTGGCGACGTACTTCGACGAGGCCAGCACCGACGGAATTCGGGGCACCCCGGCGCATCGGGAGGCGGCGTTTGCGTTGCTGTATTTCCTGAAGGGATTCGATCGCATCCCCGATTCCGTTCCGGAGGTGGGGCTGCTCGACGATGCCATGATCGTCCAAATCGTGCTGCAGCGCCACGCCGCCACGCTTCGTACGCATTGGCTGCGGCGCGGCCGCACCTGGCCGGCGGAGTTGTGAGCATGAAGGCCGCAGATATCCGGGAAAATGCGCCTGGCCGCGCGAGCCGGCGGGCTTGGGCCGCGCAGCTCACCTCGCGCTGCTCCGCCGGGCTCCGCGCTTACTTTCTTCTGACCTCCGATGGCCACACCCGCCCATTCCGCCGCTAACGCCGATCAGACCTCGCCGGTCCTGAAGAAGATCGGAATGGGGGTGGGTGCAGGCTTGTTCCTGCTGACCTTTCTGGTGCCGTCCCCGGAAGGGATGAGTCAGCCGGCCTGGCATGTCTGCGGGCTCGCGCTCTGGATGGCCGTGTGGTGGATCACCGAGGCCCTCCCGCTGCCGGTGACGGCGCTGCTGCCGCTGGTGGTGCTGCCGTTGATGAACATCATGCCGTTGCGGAAAGCCTCGGGGGGATTCGCGGCCGACATCATCTTCCTGTTCCTCGGCGGCTTTGTCCTGTCGATCGCCATTCAGAAATGGCGGGTGCATGAGCGCCTCGGGCTGGGGCTGCTCCGCTACGCCGGCTGGAATCTGGGGAGCCTGCTCGCCGGATTGCTCCTCGTCACCGCCTTCATGGGTATGTGGATGAGCAATACCGCGACCGCCATGGTGATGATGCCGATGGCCGTAAGCATCGCCGCGTTGATCAGCCAGGGGAGCGCGGCGACCCCGTCCAGCACGAAAGCTTTGGTCCTCGCGGTGGCCTACGCCCCCTGCCTCGGCGGGCTGGCGACCTTCATCGGCACGCCGACCAACGCGGTGCTGGAGGGGTACGTCGCCAAGACCTACGGCGTCAACCTGAGCCTCGCGCAGTGGATGGCCTTCGGCGTCCCGGTGGCGTTGCTCCTGCTCGGCTGCTGCTGGCTGCTCCTGTATTTCTCGCTGCTGCGCCGCGCTCCGGCGGTGCCCGGGCTGAGCCGGATGATGGCGGACGAATACCGCAAGATCGGCCGCTTCACCGCCGGCGAGGTCGTCACCACCGCCGTGTTTGCGTTCTGCGTCGTGGGCTGGGTTTTCAGCGACACCTGGTCGGCGCTGATCGGCGCCCCGATCGATGACGCCGTGATCGCGATCGTGGGCGCGCTGCTGCTGTTCATCACGCCGCTCGACCGCCGCCTGCAAACCAGCGTGCTCACGTGGAAGGACGCAGAGAAGCTCCCGTGGGGCATTTTGATTTTCTTCGGCGGCAGTCTCAGCCTGTCGGCAGCCCTCACGGAAACCGGCGTCACCCGGTGGCTCAGCGATGCGTTGCAGATCATGCACGGGGTGCCGGTGTGGCTCGTGGTCGTGGGTGTGGTGGTGATCATCACCGCCGTTTCGGAGATGATGAGCAACTCCGCCACGATCACTGCCTTTCTGCCCATTCTCGCCGGGCTCGCGGGCGGCCTCGGGGTGCATCCTTTTCTGGTCATGATTCCAGCGACGCTCGCCGCGAGCTGTGCGTTCATGATGCCCGGCGCCTCGCCCAACAACGCCATCGCCTTCAGCACCGGCACCCTCTCCGTCGGTGACATGGTGCGCCAGGGGCTGCGGCTCAACCTGGTTTGCGCCGCCGTGATCGTGCTCGCCGCCTTCTATCTGATTCCGGCGATCAAGGACTTCGACCCGCTGACTCCGCCAGCGTGGGCGCGGCCAGCGCAACCCTGATCCCGGGCCGGATAGGTGCTGGCCGTCGGGCGAATCAGATGGGGGTCTGCCTGTTACCGGTTAGCGAGTCGACCAACCGCGACGCGCACGGCGTTGGTTGAGCCGATGACCAGCGACCGGGAGATCCAAACGCAGGGAACGCCGTTCCGTTTCCGCAACGCGAGCGCGATTTCAACCTTCCCGCGTGCGCCTTTGGCGTCGGGGACCGCGCCGCAATCGTTCGCACCGCCTCCACGCCGCCGCCACCCTTTCCCCACCCAATTCAGGGGGGGGCAACGGTCCGGATTCGTCCGTATCCGCGCTTGTCCTACATGTAGCAAGTAACAGGCAGACCCCGTCCGAACAGCCGCATTCCTGACGCAACCCCATTTCGCCCGCATTGGGGAGCCCCGCGGCTGCGATCACCTCCCGTTCACTTGAGTTCAAAAGCGACCTTTACACTCCCTGCACCCAGCACCGCAGCCAGTCCGGAGGCATCGTCCATTTGCCCGAGTCTCGTATCGCTGTAGGACGTGGCAAAACTCTGGTAGAAGAGCACCACCGTGCGGGAATTCCAGAGCATCAGGTCACCGGTGCGGATCGTGCGTGGATTCGCGTCGGCCGTCGGAAGATCGGACGGAAGGTCGAACGCCTTCTCGTTGCGATTCACGTCATGCATGGTCAGCGACAACGGCAACATCGCCTTGAACGCCACGGCCGCAGCGTTGTCCTGCAGGGTGGCGGTGAACACCCGCTTGCCTATGGTGATTTTCATGGGTTGAGCGACGGGGGCACCAGATTCCGCAACTTTGCCAGCGCCGGCCTTTCCGGCGATTTCCGCCGCAAAGGTCGGAAAACCACCCGCAACGAGCGTCAGAAGAAAAATGAATGACTTCATTATGGGAGTCGTGGTGCTCATCGAGCGTCTCTCCGGGACCGCGCGGGACGAGAGACGGTCGTCACAGGCGATACTGTTCGTCACTGACCTTTTCCATCCAGTCGACGACCCGGCCATTGAGCTGCTCTTGAATCGCGATATGCGTCATCGCGGTGGTGGGCGTCGCGCCGTGCCAGTGCCTCAGTCCCGGCGGAAACCAGATAACATCGCCCGGACGAATTTCCTGCACGGGTCCGCCTTCATCCTGCACCCACCCCAGGCCGGACGTGACGATCAGCCTCTGACCGAGCGGGTGCGTGTGCCAGGCCGTGCGCGCGCCAGGCTCAAACGTGACCTGCGCCGCTCCGGCTCGCGCCGATTCGTTCGGCTCAAAGAGCGGATCGATGCGAGTGGTCCCGGTGAACCAGTCTGCCGGCCCTTTGACGGACGGCTTCGAGCCGGTGCGGGTGATTTCAATCTTCATGAGAGCGTTTTGTGGTGGAAGTGAGCGGTTGGTGGATTGCGCGCGAAGCACCGCGGGCAAAGCGAGGACGGCGACGCCGGCTGATTTCAAGAAGGTGCGGCGAGCAAGGGACTTCGTTTCCATGGGAGTGTATCAGGCAATATGTGACGCAAGGTGCGCGTTTGTGTTGCCTACCCTACCCCACATCGCCGCATTCGTCTTACGCCGCCTTGCGCAGCCTGTAGTGTGGTTGCTGTGAACGACAGCATTCGTCTCCCCGCGTGATGTCAGGGCCTCGTTATCACCCGCTGCTCGACTCGAACAAGGGCACGACCGTTCGCGCACTCACCGGGACGACGACTTCGCTTTTCCGCGTTGGGCTGGCACGACAACGAGCGATGCAGGGGGAGCGCCGGTGCCGGAGAACTCCTGAAAATCCCCGGGGGCGTTACATTACTGCTGACCTTTCAGCCGAGGTTTTCATGGTGCGTCAGAGTTCCCGCGATGCCCATTCCCGACAAAACCTCGGCCGAAGCCTATCTGCCTTACACGAAAGCGAAGTCGCTGCGTCCAAGTCGGGGCAAAGCGTGGCGGGACCTTAAAGCCTGGATCACCCAGCCCCTGAGGGAAACGGAAGCGCTGTCGATGCCGGGAGTGAGCGAGGCCTATCTGGCTTGGACATTTTCAGGCGAAGCAGAGTTCCAGGAACGCGAAGGCAGCGGTCCGTGGGTTACGCATCGCATCAAGAAGGGTTCTTTCTTTCTCACCACCGGAGGCGGCCCCTATGAGTGCCGTTGGAAAGCGCTGACGCCCGAGCCCTTTCTTTCCATGATGGTCTTCATCGAATTGCCTCTGCTGCGGCGAGCGATGGCGGAGGTATTTGGCGCCAAAGCCTCGAAAGTGCAGCTGCGCGATCTCTCTGCCTTCACCGATCCCGACCTCAGCTGGATGATGGAGAGCGTGCGCCAGGAATTGATGGCCCGCCGCGCCAGCGTGCTGCGCGTGCAGGGATTGGCGCAACTCATCGCCACTCATCTCGCCCGTCACTATGCGGAGCTGCCACAAAATCCCGCAGCAGAGAGTGCGGCGCTTCCGGGCTTCAAACTCAAGCAGGTGACCGACTGGATCGAGGCGCACCTCGACGAGGAATTCGATCTGGACCGACTCGCGACGATGGCGGGCTTGAGCAAGTTTCATTTCCATCGCCTCTTCAAGCAGGCCACCGGCGTGGGACCGGCGAAGTATCAAATGAGCGGCCGCATGAACGAAGCCCGGCGGCGTCTGCGCGAGACCCACGAGAGCGTGATCGCCATCGCGCTCGATGTCGGATTCTCGAGCGCCAGCCATTTCGCGCAGGTTTTCCGCCGCGAGACGCGGATGACGCCGAGCGAGTATCGCCGTCAACGCTGACGGCGGCGGCGCTCCACGCGGTCGCCATCTGACCGCCGATTCGAGCAACAGGACTAAAGGTCAAGCAAGGCGCGGCGCGCACGCCGGCGACAGTCCGTGTATCGTCCGGCTTCAACCATGAAGCGATCGAAACTCATTCCCTCACTGACCGCCGGCCTCGCTTTGTGCGCAGGCCAGGCCTTCGCCCAGGACACGTCCTCCAACCCATCCGCCAAATGCATGAACACCGCAGAAAATTCCGAGCACTACACGTTCCCGCTGAGTGACAAGGTCACGCGGCAAAAGGTGTCGTTCGTCAACCGCTACGGCATTCGGCTGACCGGCGACCTCTACCTGCCGAAAATTCATGCGGGCAAAAAACTGCCCGCGCTGGCGGTCAGTGGCCCCTTCGGGGCAGTCAAGGAGCAGTCCTCGGGTCTGTATGCCAACACGATGGCCGCACACGGTTTCGTGGCGTTGGCCTTTGATCCGTCCTATACCGGCGAGAGCAGCGGCGAGCCGCGCAACATCGCATCGCCCGACATCAACACGGAGGACTTCAGCGCAGCCGTGGATTTCCTCGGCCTGAACCCCCTCGTGGATCGCAATCGCATCGGCATCATTGGCATTTGCGGCTGGGGCGGCATGGCCCTCAACGCCACTGCGGTGGACAAGCGCATCAAGGCGGTAGTGACGAGCACCATGTATGACATGACCCGGGTGATGTCGAAAGGCTACAACGACCGCGTGACCCTCGCACAGCGCACTCAAATCTTGGAGGAGATGAGTCGGCAGCGTTGGCAGGACGCCGAAAAGGGAGCGCCCGTTTATGGTCCGGCCATGAATGAATTGAAGGGCGGCGAGGCGCAGTTCCTCGTGGATTATCACGACTACTACAAAACCCCGCGCGGCTTCCATCCCCGTGCGGTCAATTCCAACGCCTCTTGGTCGCTCACGACTCCGCTGTCGTTCATGAACATGCCCCTCCTGACCTACATCGCGGAAATCTCGCCGCGCCCGATTCTGTTCATCCACGGCGAAAAGGCCCACTCGCGCTACTTCAGCGAAACCGCCTACGCCGCTGCGGCCGAGCCGAAGGAGCTGTTAATCATTCCCGGGGCCAGCCATGTCGATCTCTACGACCGCGTGGGAAAAATCCCCTTCGACGCGATCGCGGCGTTCTTTGATCAGAACCTGAGGTAAGGAATTCCCCAACGGTTTCATCGCCCGCTTCAGCCAGTGAAGCGGGCTTTTTTTGCGCGGGCCGCTATCGCCTGATTGAGAGGGAAAGATGGGTTCACCCGACCACAAACGAACGCGTTTTCACCCAGCACCACGGTGAATCAGATGGGGTCTGGCTGTTATACCAATCGCCCTTTGCCTTTGGACTTTGGCCGTGGCTACGAGCGCCAGCGATGGAAACGTACCACGCAGGGCACCGGCCCGCGGTGCGGTGCTAACTGAGATTGCGAGTATTTCGTTGAGCACTCGTCAGCGATCAGAGGACCGAACCCGTACGATCACTCCGAGATTCAATCGTCACGCTCCAGAGTGATGATGACATTTCCCTTCTTGCGCCCGGTGTCGACGTAGCGATGAGCCTCGACGATCTGCTCGAACCGATAGCGCCGATCGATGACCGGCTTGAACGCTCCTGCCTCAGCCAGCCCCGCGAGAAAGCGCAAATCCTCCGGGCGCCCGGCCGCCGGTCCAGCAATGACCTGCTTGCTGCTCGTCATCGACACCCATGGAATCTGCAGCATGTCCGGCAGCCCACCCAAAACCAGAAGGAGGCGTCCTCCTTTTTTCAACGAAGCCTTGCAACGTGAGTACGGGGCCGTGCCGGCTGTATCGACGATGATGTCATAGGATTCACCCTTCTGCGTGAAGTCCTCTTTCGTGTAGTCGATGACCTGACTGGCACCCAGAGACCTGACTAACTCGACGTTCGCGGAACTGCACAACCCGGTCACGTCAGCCCCGAAGTACCGGGCCAGCTGCACCGCCGCCGTGCCAACCGCTCCGGAAGCGCCATTGACGAGTACGCTTTCTCCGCTCCGCAGCTTTCCTCTTCTGAAGAAATCCAACGCCGTGGTTCCACCAAACGATAGCGCGGCCGCTTCATCATAGGTCAGATTGGGCGGCTTTAGTGCCACCGCCCCGTCTGCGGGCATGCATTTGTACTCCGCATGACAACCCATGCTCGTATCGCTCAGGGCAAAAACCCGGTCGCCCGCCTTGAATTGGCTGACGTCCTTGCCGACGGATTCAATTTCGCCGGCGATCTCTGTTCCCAGTATCGGTTGCCTTGGCCTTGCGACGCCAAAAAATAAACGCGAGATGAACCCGAAGCCGACGGGCACATTGAGACTTCGCACCCTCCAGTCCGCGGAGGTCACCGTGGTCGCATGGGTTTTTATCAGGACTTCATTGTTCTTGGGCGTGGGCTTTTCGACCTCGGTCAATTGAAGAACCTCGGGCGGCCCATATCTTTTATACACGACTGCTCTCATGCGTTATCGCCCACGAAGGTTGTTATGATCCGCGGTCATTCGCGTTGGCCAACGTCAAATATGAGATTGAGAAGGGCGCCGGAACGGTTCCACCTTTGATGCCAGGCAGAGACGTGGGTTGATGTAGTGGATGATGGTGTGGGAGGCAATCCCAGGCTACGTATTATAGTCGTGACGGAAGTCGTCGAAAACGACGCGTGCTTCGGCCAGCGTCCATAGTTGCCGAAGGCTCATCATAGCTTTTTCGCCGACGCCGGACGCGGTGCGTTTCTCGTTCCAACCGCGAGGACCGAGATCCTCGCCGGCGGGACCGCGTGACCACCGTCCGCTGCCACGGGAATTCCATGGCAACCGCGTCGGCCGTGAGTCCATTGGAGTTTGCGCTGTCATTCCGCCCGGCCTAGCTCTGCGCACGATGAAGAAGCCGACGAAGCCGACGAAGTCGACGATGAAGGACGTGGCGAAACGCTGCGGGGTGGCCGAGTCCACCGTTTCCCGCGTGCTCAACGGCACCAAATTCGTCGAACCGGAAACCCGCGCTCGCGTTGAACAGGCGGTGCGCGAGTTGAACTTTCATCGCGACTCCCACGCGCGCCGCCTGGCCCGCGGCCGCAGTGATTTCCTCGGGCTCGTGATTTCAAATATCGAGAACCCGTTTTACCCCGGCCTGATCAAGTCGTTCGAAACCGCCGCGCTCGCGAAAGGATACGAAGTGTTGCTCTGCTCGACCAACTACGACCCGGCCCGCACCGAGCACGTCTTCCGGCGGATGATCGAGAACAAATCCCCGGGCGTAGCCGTCATGACCTCGCGGGTGGATTCCGCCATGGCCCAGCATCTGGCCGAACACGGCATCGTCTCGGTCTTTCTGGATTCAGATGGTCCCGGTCCGCGCAAGAGCAACCTCCGGCTCGACTACGCCAAGGGCGCGGGCGAGGCCGTGCGTTATCTCCATACCCTGAACCACCGCCGGTTCGCGCTGATCGCAGGCCCGCAGCATCGCGCGTCGCACTCCGGCTACCGCACGGCCGTCGAAAGCGAACTGAAAAAACTCGGACTGAAATTGCACGTGATCGAGGGCAACAATGACGCCGAGAGCGGGGCCGAAGCCGCGTCCCGATTGCTCACCCTGGCGGAACCGCCGACCGCCGTCCTGTGCAGCAACGACCTCACCGCGCTCGGCGCGATGCGCGCGTTCTTCAGATGCGGGCTGAGCGTCCCCAGGGATATCTCGGTGGTTGGGGCCGACGACATTCCGCTCGCCGCCATCTCCCATCCGCCGCTCACCACCGTGCGAATTCCACGCGAGCAGCTGGGTATCCTCGCGCTGGATATACTCCACTCCATGCTGGAGTCGCCCCGTCGCTCCGGCGTGGCATCGGAACTTGCGACCGATCTGGTCATCCGGGAATCCACCGGCCCGGCCCGCCCTTTGCGGACGCCCTGAGCCGTCGGCCTCCGTTCCGCGCCCGCCCCCGGACTCACCTGCACCCGGGTCACAGGCAGGCGTTTGCACGTAAGACAGAGATCCCGGCGTGAATCTGCTTGCCCGACCTCTCCCTCTCAATAGGCAAGCGCTTGCCCTGTTTGCCTGTAGTCCGCTCCCACCCCGCACCCATGAAACTACCTCCCCACTATCTGGTGGCCGTTGCCACCGGTTTGTTCGCCGTCAGCGCCGTCGAGGCCCAGATCGCGCCCGCTGCCAGTTCGCCCACTCCGACCGCCCGCAAGGACGCCATCCCGGCAGAAGTCACACCGTCCGGTCGCACCGACGCCGTGATGCTGAGTCCGTTCACCGTTCAGAGCGATCGAGACACCGGCTATCAGGCGACGTCGACGCTCGCCGGCTCGCGGCTCAACACGCCCATCAAGGACCTCGGTGCCTCCATTTCCGTCTACACGAAGGATTTTCTCAACGACATCGGCGCGACGAACGCCAATGAACTCCTGATCTACGCCACCGGCATGGAAGCGGCCGGTCCTGGCGGAAATTTTTCCAACGGTGCGGGCAACAACATCACCGAGACCAACGTCGTCGGCGACAGCGTGCGCAACGCCCCGCAGGGCGGCACGCGCGCCCGCGGTCTCGCCGGTCCGACCTACACGCGCGGCTTCTTCGTGTCGGAGGTTGCGATCGATGGCTACAATACCAGCGCCGTGACCGTAAACCGCGGGCCCAACGCCATCCTCTTCGGCGTCGCCAGCCCCTCGGGCGTCGTCGACACCACGCTGCTGCAGGCGGACCCGCGGCGTAACTCCAACCGCACCGAGTTCCGCTACGGCGACAACGACAGCACGCGCGCGAGTTTCGATTTCAACCGCGTGCTGATTCCGCGCAAACTCGCCGTGCGCCTCGCCGCCCTGGATGACCGCGAGCGCTACGACCAGCGTCCCGCCTTTGAGACCAAGCAGCGTCTCTACGGAGCACTCACGTTCGAACCCTTCCGCAGCACGGTCATCCGCGGCAATTTTGAAACCGGCCACACCAAGGCCAACCGCCCGTTCTCTGTCCTGCCCTTCAACAGCACCAAGCCGTGGTTTGACGGCGATCGAAAGGCATTCGACTGGACGTTCTATGACGACCCCGCCCGCAATCCAAGTGCGGCGGCGCAAAGTTCCGCGGGCAACATCCCGGGCACCACTCCGGCCCAGCAGTTTCGCGGCTTCTACATTGGCTCGCAGCAGATCTTCAACACACTGGTCTTTCCGGTCGCCAATCCCACCGCCGGAAACGGCGCACTCGGCCTCGGCTTCCAGGCCACTCCCGGCTCGAGCCCCGTTACCGGCACCGGTTCGCTCACGTTGAACACCATTCGCCGGACGGTCTTCGATCCGGTCTTCAATCGCGACAGCGCCGACGACGGCCAGGCGTTCTACGAAACGCGCAACATCTTCGAGATGCCGGCCGCCTTCTTTGCCGACAACCGCGTGCCGGCCGGCCTGAAGTCACAAGGCTTCACCGATTTCAGCGCGTTCGATTTTGCCCGCCGGCAACTCGATGAAACCGGCCGGCAGAATGATACCTTCCGCAACTTCACGGTCTCGCTCGAACAGCGCGCGTGGAAGGATCGCGTGGGCGTCGAGCTCGCCTATTTCGCCGAGTCCCTCGAGCGCAAGAACCGCAACAACTACGTTTCGACCCAGGCGAACGCGAACCACATCCGCATCGATCCGAATCTGTTTCTCCCCGACGGCCGCCCGAATCCCAACGTCGGCCGCCCCTACGTCGATTCCGCCCAGGCCATCTTCAACCAGAACCGGCGCGAACGTGAAGCGATGCGCGGCACCGCGTACCTGCGCTACGACTTCAAGGATGTCTCGCCCACGCTGGGCAAATGGCTCGGCAAGCACACCGCCACCATTCTCGGCGAACGCACTCAGCTCGATCAGCTCAATGTCCAGAGCAAGCTCACCTTCTTCGGCGAGTATGAAGGGTTCACCAGCGTTGATCCCTACGGCTTCAACCGGCTCGCCAAACTCGTCGCCTACATCGGGCCCTCGGTGATTGGGAACAACAATCCGCTCAAACTCGAACCGATCTCCTCCGCGCCGCTCACCGGTACGGTTCGGGCCGACTCCACCTTCTTTCTCGCTCCCGCCGGCGACCCGGCCCAGGCGAAGGTCGGTACGGTGCCGTGGGAACTCCGCCAGACCTTTCGCAACGGCAACTATTCGCGCGACGTGATCAAATCGAAGGCGGCCAATCTGATGAGCTATTGGTTCGACGACCTCGTCGTCACCAATGTCGGCATCCGCCGGGACGAAGATTACTTCCAGCTGTTCTCCATTCCCACGGGCGTGACGCCGGAGGGACTCGCCAACGTCTCCCGCGTCGAGCGCGACTTCAACGAGTTCACGCTCCCCAAGACGCCGTTGTTCGCGGCCGGCAAGGAAGTGAAGAGCTACAGTGTCGTCGTCCGCTGGCCGCAGAAGTGGCTGCGTCTGCCAAAAAACATGGACGTGAGTGTCTTCAACAACATCTCGGAAAACTTCACGCCCAATGGTTCCAACACCAACGCCTATGGCGAACTCCTGCCTTCGCCGAAAGGCACGACGCGCGAGTACGGGTTGAATTTCTCGTTCCTCGACAACCGCTTCAACGTCCGCCTCAACCACTATGAAACCAAGATCCAGGACGCGAACATCGGCCGCATCGCGCCGCTCAGCCAGATGATCAACAATGTCGTCCTGCAGACGGCCGGTGCCTGGGTCGCGGAAATCAACCGCAATCCCAACGCCTCGCGCCAGGCGGACGTCGACTTGCTCCTGAGTCCGTTTCCCGCCGGCTGGCAAACGCTCAACCGGTTCGCCTACACCGGCAGTCCCGCGACGCAGAACTATGCCCTCACGTTCACGCAGCTGCCCAGCTACAGTGACACCGCCAACTACGTCGCGAAGGGCACCGAGGTCGATGTCGTCTACAATCCCACGCGAAACTGGCGCATCCTGGTGAACTTCGCCAAAAACCAAACCGTGCAGAGCAACATCGCGCCCGGCACCCGCGAACTGATCGCCCGCATGCGCCCGGTGCTCGACCGGCTGGCCAACCGTCCCCGCCTCGGTTCCGCGACCGGCTACACCTTCCCCACCGATCCGGTCACGGGGAGAGTTACTTCGCTCGATGCGGGCGCCGGTGAGCAGACCGTCGCCCAATACGTCTTCGCGAATGTCGACGTGCCCTTCGCCAGCATCCTTGCCGCCGAGGGCGTGAGCAGTCCGGAGATCCGCAAGTACCGCGTGAATCTCGTCACGAGCTACAGCTTCGGCCGCGAAACGTTCCTGAACGGCTTTGGCGTCGGCACCGGCGTGCGCTGGCAGGACAAGGTCGGCATTGGCTACCCGACGAGCTACACGTCCACCGGCTCCGTCTTCATTGATCGGGCCAAACCCTACTTCGCCCCGGGCGAAACCAACGTCGACGGCTGGGTCAGTTACAGCCGCAGGATTTGGAACCAGCGCATCGATTGGAAAGTGCAGCTCAACGTCCGCAACGTCATCGGCGACGACCAGACGATCGCGATCACCGCGCAGCCTGACGGCTCACCCGCGGCCGTCCGCCTCGCGCCCGAACGGCGTTGGTACCTCAGCAATTCGTTCAGCTTTTGACCACGGCCCAGAGGAACGCAGACTTAATAGCGACTCCGATCACGGCAGGCGTGGCCGGGGTCGCCCATATTCCCTCCATGAAAAGCGTTACCGTTTGCTTCCTGCTGGGCGTTCTCGCCGTCGTCACGCCTGCGCGCGCGGACCTTGTGCTCACGCGCGCCGACTACACCGACCGCGTGCAGGCGATCTGGACCGGACAGATCATCGCGGTGCTGGTCCTCCTCGAGTTCGAGCACCGCACCGCCTCGGTCGTTCCGATCGAAAACCTGCCGATGAAATGGGCCGGCAAGCCCGCCACGTTCGCGCCGGTTGACGACGACTGGTATTACGAGATGGCCGCGTTGCGCGCGTTCGAGAAACACGGCATCGGCCTGACCGTCGAGCAACTGGGAGCGCAGTGGGCCGAGAATCGCTGCGGTTCATGGGGCTCCAGCGAACAAGCGCGCCTCAATCTCGCCAAGGGGCTGAAGGGCGCCGACCTCGGCCATCCCCGCTACAACAAACTCTGGTTCACGCTCGGTCCGCAATTCAGCAGCGATCTTTACGGAGCCCTTGCGCCCGGCCTGCCGAACGTGGCCGGTCGCATGGCGCGCGCCTTCGGTCACATCAACGGCTACGCCGAAGGGACCGACGGCGCCGTCTTCACCGCCGCCGCCATCAGCCTCGGCTTCACCACCCAGGACCCGCAGCGAGTCGTCCGCGACGCAGTCAAAATTCTCGATCCCAGCTCGCCTTACCGCCAGAGCATCGAGCAGGTCATCACGCTCGCCGATGCGGGAAAGTCTTTCGACGAAATCGTTCACGCCGTTGAAGACCGCTGGCACGCCGAGTATCCGGCCACCAACAACGCCGTCTCCAACGGCGGCCTCGTTGCCGCGGGTCTCTGGTTCGGCCGCGGGGATTTCTGGACCACGATGAACCTCATCGCGCGGGCCGCCGATTTCTCGGACTCCGACTGCAACGGCGCCAACGCCGCCGCCGTCCTCGGCGCCATGCACGGCATGAAAGCGCTGCCCGCCGCGCTCGTCGCGCAGTTCAACGATCGCATCGTCGGCACGGGCATGGGCAGCGTGAAGGAATTCACCCCGCCCGTGGACGAAAGCATCAGCGAACTCGCCCGCCGCACCGCCGTCATCGGCGAAAAAATCCTGCTCGCCGAGCGTGCCTCCGCCGCTGGCGACACCATCCGGATCCCGGCCCAGACCGTCGCGCCCCAACCCGCCGAACGCTTCGTCCTCGCCGATCTCACGCGCTTCTGGAACGCCGACTGGACGCTCGAACGCGCCGGCTTCGGCGGAGCCGGCGGCGGCATGGCCGGCATCCGCGGCATCACCTGTCTCGAGGGCGACATCCTCGCCACCTATCCGCGCGACGAAGTCCGCGCCTGTCTTCTGCGTCGCACGACCACGCTCGGCGCGACGCCGCGTCTCACGTTCGAAGCCGGCAGCGAACCCGGTCGCGCCTGGGAACTCACCGTCTACGCCAACAACAAGGTCCTCTTCAAGGACGTCATCAGCTCGACGACCGCGGAGCGTGCATGGCGCACGGTCGACATCGACCTCGCTGAGTTCGCCGGCCGCGAAACCACCCTGCGTCTCTACCAGCGCGTCTTCGTCCCCAACCGCACCGCCGGCAACGCCCTCTGGCGAAACGTCGTGTTGCGATAGGATCCGTCCGCCGATCCCCGCCCTCGCGCCTCGACCGGGCCGCGGCCGGAAGATTTCGGTTCCCCCTCCGCCCGCGAGCTTCGCCGTCAAACTCTCGATGATTCGTATCCCTCTTCACGCGATCGTCGGGCTCCTGAAATGCTCCCCCTTGCTCCTTCCGCGGCGCGCGCTCGGCGGTGCCGTGATCCTCCTCGGACTCGGAGCGCACACCCTCGCCGCGGCCGAGCCAACCCGCGTCTACCTCGCGAACGACGACCACACTGACTTCATGTGGACAGCCGACGCCGACACCTACGCGAACGTGTTTGTCGAGATGCTCGACTGGCATCTGAACCTTGCCGACGCGACCGCCGCCAATCCCCCGCCCTACCGCCACCGCTTCAACGCCGACGGCAGTCTCTGGCTCGCCACCTACCAGCAGCGAAAGTCTCCCGCCGAATTTGATCGGCTGATCGCCCGCATCAAGGACGGCACGATCAGCTTTCCGCTCAACACCGTCGTATCCACCTTCGGCGGTCAGCCCATCGAAGCCGTCCTGCGCGGGATGTACTACGCCGGTCGGATCGAACGCGCGCACGGAGTCCGCTTCCCGCTCGCGATCGCGATGGAGAACCAGACGCTCCCGCTCGGCCTCGCCTCGCTCTTCGCCGGTTCAGGCGCGCGCTACAGTTGGCGCGGCGTCTGTGGCTGTGCGAGCAAGCTGCCCAACCGCATCCTCGGCGAGCGCGAGCATGAGGTGTATCGCTGGACCGGTTACGACGGGCAGGGCGTTCTGCTTAAATGGTATTCGCTAGGTGCGCACAATGTCGGCGGCTACTGGGAGGCCGGCGATCCGCTGCAAGCGCTGGCCTACGCCGCGACCGACGCCGGTTTCCTCCGTCGCCACGTCGATCCGGTTACCCGACAACCCTACCGCGTGGTCGGTCTCTTCGGTTACGGCGGCGACGACCTCGCGCGCAAGACGGGCGTGACGCCGCCGCCGGAGGTCCCCGGCGTGCCGGGACTGCACAAGATCGTCTCCTCGCCCCACGTCGATCACTTCCATGTGATCGCCCAGCAGCAATCGACGCCCGCTCGCCAGGTGATCGTCTCCAACGAGCTCGACTACTTTGCCGACTTCGAACGCTCCCACGGCGCCACGTTGCCCGCCAAGACCGTCACGTACGGCAACGAGTGGGATCTCTACTCCGCCTCGATGGCGGAAACCTCCGCGCGGGCGAAACGCGCGGTGGAAAAGCTCCGCACCGCCGAATTCCTCGCCACTCTCGTCAGCCTGAAGTTTCCCGACTTCATGCGCCGCCATACCTCCGCCCGCGATCGTGCCTTCACGAACATCGGCCTCTTCTGGGAACACAACTGGACCGCCGACGGCCCGATCTCGCGCGGCCAGCGCGCCGCCTGGCAGGAGGAAGTCGTCACCGGGATCGAGTCCTATGTGAACTCGATCCAGGCCGAAGCCGTCATCCGCCTCGGTGGTCTCATCCCGCGGCCCGACAAAGCCAACCGGTTCTTCGTGCTCAATTCCCTCGGCTGGTCGCGCACCGGCGCCGCCGATCATTCCTACAACGGCTCCGCCGACATCCACGTGCGCGATGTCGCGACGGGGCGGGACGTCCCGCACCAAATCGTGCGACTCTCCGGTGCGCGTCACCTCCGCATCCTTGCGAGCGACGTGCCTTCCGCCGGCTACAAGGTCTATGAAATCCTGCCCGGCACCGGCACGGCGCCCACCGACGCCGTCGCGACCGCGACGCCCGGCGCCGACGGTACGCACTCCTTCGCCAACGCCGCCGTGAAACTGGTCGTCGAGCGCGACGGCGCCATCAGCAGTCTGATCGACCGCCGCCACGCCGCGACCGAACTCGCCGCCACCATCGACGGTCTCGCGCTCAACGATCTCGCGCCCCACTCCGCGGAGGGCGAAACGCTCCGGATCGAAAACGCCGGTCCGGTGTCCGTCACGCTCCGCGCGCGCAGCGAGGCCGGCCTCGACCACACCACCGCGATCACGCTCTACCGTGATTCCGAACGCATCGACGTGCGCAACGAGATCACCGCCAACTTCGGCGACGTCCGTCACTGGGCCTTCAGCTTCAATCTCCCCTCTCCCTCGGTCCGCACCGAGGAAGTGGGCGCCATCAACCTGAACAAACTCACCACCGACGGCGGTGCCTACGCGACCACCCACGCGCGCTACGACTACGTCACGCTGAATCATTTCGCCGACATCACGGCGGGCGACGGCCGTAGCGGCGTCACGCTGTCCAATCCCGATCTCGCTTTCGCCAGACTCGGCCGCAGCACGATCACGGCGCTCGATTCCACGACGCCGCAGATCAACGTGCTCGCCGGTGGTCAGGTCGACGGTTCCAGCCTGGGCATCCGCGCGCAAAATGGTGCGACGCACTTTCTCCAGCGCTTCGCCCTGCGTCCACACGGCGGATACGATCCGGCCGCCGCGATGAGATTCGCGCTCGAGCACCAGAACCCGTTCGTCACCGGCGCCCTCATGGGCGACGACAAGGGTCCGTTTCCTGCGGACACCTTTTCGCTGCTCAGGGTCAGCGACCCGAATGTTCTCCTGTGGGCGGTGAAGCCGGCCGAGGAAGGCATGCACCGCGGCATCATCGCCCGGCTGTGGAACGTCTCCGACGCGCCGGTCACGGCGAATCTCACTCTCACTTCCGGTCTCGGGTCGGTGCAGCGCACGAGCCATGTCGAGACCGACCTCGATCCGGTTGCGCTCACGGCCGACGGCGCGCTGCCCATGGATTTCGCGCGGCAACAGCTCCAGACTTATCGCCTCGCGCCAAAATAATTTCCACTTCATGTCCGTCGATCTTTCCGTCCTCGAAGGCGCGTATCTGCGCGACCTTCTCGCCCAACCGCAGGCCGTGGCCGATACCGTCGCCGCGCTGCGCACGCTGCCCCCGCTGCCCGCCCGCGCGCTTTCGTCCGAGCGCATCGTGCTCACGGGCATGGGCTCCTCGCTGCACGCGCTCCATCCCCTCCAACTTCGCCTCACCCGCACCGGCCGAACCGCCCTGATGGTGGAGACCTCTGAGCTCGTCCACGGCCAATCCGATCTGCTCGATGCCCGCACGCTGGTGGTCGCCGTGTCTCAATCCGGCCGCAGCGCCGAAACGCTCCAGCTGCTTAACCTCATCGGCGGGCGCCCGTCGCGCCCCTGCGTGATTGGCATCACCAACACCCCTGACTCTCCGCTCGCCACCCGGACCGACTTCGTCGTGCCGCTGCGCGCGGGCACCGAGTACTCCGTCTCTTGCAAGACCTACCTCGCCACGCTCGTGGCGCTGGAGTGGCTGGGCTGCGCGTTGGGTGGTGATGAGCTCGGCGCGCTCCACACCGAGCTCGCCCAGGCCGCACCTGCCATCGCGTCCTATCTCGCCGCGTGGCCGGACCACGTCACGCACCTCGCCCGCGAATTCACCGGTCTTCGGCATCTGTTCCTCACCGGGCGCGGCGCGTCGCTTGCCGCCGTCGGAACCGGAGCGCTCATCGTGAAGGAGTCGACGCGCTTTCACGCCGAGGGCATGAGCAGCCCGGCCTTTCGGCACGGTCCGCTCGAAATGGTCAGCCCCGGTCTCTTCGCGCTCGTTTTCGCGGGTGACGCCGCGACCGTCGCGCTGAACGAGGCGCTCGTGCGCGACATCCGCGGCGCCGGCGGCCGAGCGGCGCTCGTCGCCGAAAACACCGCACCCGGACCGTTCCAGTTGCCCGCGTTGCCCGCGCACCTGCGTCCCGTGGTGGAAATGCTGCCCGTACAGATGCTCTCCCTTGCGCTCGCCGCGCTGGCTGGCCGCGAACCCGGCCGCTTTGAGCGCGCCACCAAAATCACAGTCGTCGCCTGATTCAGCTCCCACCTTCTTCAACCATGTCGTCCAACGCGAAGCCTGCACGCGTTCCGCCCTGGCTGCTCTACGCCCTCGTCGCGGCCACCTGCTGGGGCATCTGGGGCGTCCTCTCGAAGGGCCCGAGTCGCGAACTCTCCGGCTGGATGACGCAACTGCTGTTCACGTTTGCGCTCGTGCCGTCGGTGATCTTTGCCGCCCGCTCGAAAAACGTCCGCACCGGTACCAACAAACCGCGCGGTCTTTTCTGGGGCTTCGTCTCCGGCCTCATCGCAGCCGCGGGAAACATCTTCTTCTACCTGGCGCTCGAAGCCGGCGCGGAAACCGCCATCGCGGTCCCGCTCACCAACATCTATCCGCTGGTCACCCTCGTCATCGCCTGCGTGGGGTTCAAGGAACGGCTCAACCTCGTCCAAGGCCTCGGGATTGTGCTCTCCGTCGCTGCGATCATCCTGCTCAGCGGCGAGGCAAAGAATCTCGGCGATCCCATGGGAATGCTGCGCCGCATCAGCCTGACGCCGTGGATGCTCTACTCGCTCGGCGCGATGGTGTGCTGGGGCGTCTTCAGCGCGACGCAAAAGGTCTCCACCAATCACGTTTCCGCGGAGATGTCCTACCTCGCCTGGTGCGCCGCCTTTGTCCCGATCGCCATCGGCATCGTCCTCTTTAAACCCCTCAACTGGGACATGTCCGCCGCGATGGTCTGGTCCGGACTCGCCGCCGGTGCGCTCAACAGTTTCGGCGTCATCGCCGCCTTCGCCGCTTACCGCTACGACGGCAAAGCGGCCATCGTCACGACGCTGGCCGCCGCGGTGCAACCGCTGGTCACGATCGTGCTCGCGTTGATCTTCCTCGGAGAAAAAATCGGCGCGCTCGAAAGCGCCGGCATCGCGCTCGCCATCCTCGCCGCCGTTGCCCTCGCGCAGGAAACCAAACCGGCGGTTGCGCCCACACCAGGCAGTGTTTGAGCAGGAAGCCAGGAAACCCGGAAGAATCAGACCACGTGTACAGAAGTCCGGACTCAAGCGTTGAAGCACGCTCTCATGGCTTCCTGGCTTCCTGCTCAACCCTCTCTCGTCGTTCTGGGGCGCAGCCCCGTCAGAAGTACCCGCCCTTTTCTGGATCGATCGTGGCTACGAGCGCCAGCGAGTGGCCGAACGTCCACTCGCTGGCGCTCGTAGCCACGGCCAAAGTCCAAAGGCAAAGGGCGATTGGGATTGAATGCATCCGTCGCGCACCTCGGCGCGTTGCATGGGCGGAAACGGATCCATTGCGGATTCGGTTTCCCTGCCTTATCCTTGAACTCCCGTGCCTGCCGTCACCTCGCCCGATGAAACGAATCTTCCTGCTGCTCGCCCTCTTGTCATCCGCCATGGCCACTGAACAGGCGTTTCCTCCCTCCCCGGTCGACGCAGCAGAATTGAAGACGCTGCCGGCCGGAGTACTGCTCAAAGCCTCCGCCAAGGGAAACTACTTCGACCAATCGAACCGGCTCTTCGGCCCATTGTTCAGATACATTTCGTCGCATGACATCGCCATGACGACACCCGTGGAGGCGAAAATCGAAGGCGCGGAGATGTATTTCTGGGTGGCACAAAGCGAGGCGGCAAAAGTAGCCGGCAGCACGGGCGACGTCGAAGTGGTGCAAATTCCGGAGCGTTGGGTGGCCAGTCTCGGCGCCCGCGGCAGCTACTCGGCGCAAAACTTCGCCAAAACGCGTGATCGCCTGGTTGCCTGGTTATCCGAGCGAAAGGACGTCGAGGCCGCAGGTGCGCCCTACGCGGTGTATTGGAACGGTCCGTTCACGCCCGGTTTTCTCAAGCGCTTTGAAGTTCACATTCCGGTGCGTGCGGTGGTCCCTCCTCAGATTCGATAGTCGGTCGGCACCTTCACTCGCGCTCGGTTACCGGCGTCTTGACCAGCCTGACTGACATGCGCCCAGCTTCGAACGACTCCGAAGTCCGGGCTCCGACCGACGCTCAGCGCTCCGCCTTGCAGCAACGTCCCACCGGCCGCCGCGTCGGCCGGCAGCGCTGGAACCAGTTGCTCTTCGCGCACTGGGTGGTCGACGCCGAGGCGGTGCAGGCCACTCTCCCCCGCGGCCTCTTTGTGGACCGGTTTGCCGGTGCGGCGTATCTCGGGATCGTCCCCTTTGCGATGGAGCGCATTCGCCCGGCCTGGCTGCCTCCGATGCCGTGGCTGTCGTGGTTTCTCGAACTCAACGTTCGCACCTACGTTCATGATGCGGCCGGGCGGCCAGGCGTCTGGTTCTACTCCCTCGATTGCAACCGGGCCATCGCGATCGCGCGGCGCTTCTTCCATCTGCCTTATTTCCATGCCCGCATCGCGGCCTCGTGGCACGGCGGTACGCTGCACTACGAGTGCCAGCGGCAGGAGAAGGCTGCGCCGCTTTGCCGCTATGCCTGGACTCCGCGTGAGGAGGCCGCGTGCGTCGCGCCGGGCTCGCTCGAATTCTTTCTCGTCGAGCGCTATCTGCTTTTCACCGCCGACCAGGATGGTCGGCTCTACTCCGGTCGCGTGCATCACCAGCCGTATCGCGTCTACGTACCCCGGGTCACCGCGTTGTCGCCGGAACCGGCCCGACAGGCTGGATTCCACTTGGCGGGCGAGCCGGCTTCGGTGCTCGCCGCGCTGCCGGTCGACGTATCCATCTTTCCCCTCACACCGGTGAATTGATTTTACGGTTGCAGGGGCCGGCACGGGCATGGCGTGAGCTTTCCTCTCTACCAGACTGTTCGCCCCTCGTCCCTCACCCTCCACGCCTAAGGCCCGCTGCGAGCGTATGCACCCAATACGCCCTAGGTGGTACGCAGACAGCCCCGCTTCCTGCTACACTGCCCACACCATGCATCGCTTCCCGCGCAGGGTTCTTTCGCCTTTTGTCCTGCTTCTTGCCGCCTTCGGAGTTGCCGCCGCGACCATCCCGGCTGCGTCTGCGCAGTCCTCCGCCGTCGTCTCCACCCTTTCCGGGCGCGTCATCGACGCGACCACGCAGAGCGTCCTGCGCGGTGCCACGGTCACGCTCACCCCCACGAAGACCGGCGCGCCGGCATTGCAGGGCGCCACGGACGCCAACGGCGAGTTCACCCTCGCGGGTGCGCCGGGCGACTACCTCCTCGTCCTCGACTACCTGGGACTGCCGCCCAAATCCCAGACCGTCACCCTGCCGCCTTCGTCCGCCACTCCCGTGCGGATCGAGATTTCAATGGGCGACCCGGTTCTCTCGCTCGCCGCCGTCACCGTGGAGAGCACGCGCACGGGCCAGGCCCGCGCGCTCAATCAGCAACGTTCCGCCCAGAATCTCACGCAGATCATTTCGGCGGATTTCTCGGGCCAGTTTCCGGACAAGAACATCGCTGACGCCGTGAAACGGCTGCCGGGCGTCACGGTGGAAACGGATCGCGACACCGGCGGCAGCGAAGGCCGCTATGTCACCGTGCGCGGCATGACCGCCGATTTCAATGCGGTCACGGTGAATGGCATGCGGGTCAACGTCACGGACTTCGACGGCATCACGCGCCGGGTGCCGCTCGATGTGATCTCTTCCGACACCGCCGATCAAATCGAAGTGTCGAAGGCCCTGCGTCCCGATCAAGACGCCGACTCGCTCGGCGGCGCAGTCGACATCAAGACCCGCAGCGCCTTCAGCCACAACGGCCGCACCGCCTCGATCAAGGCCGCGCTGGGCTACTCCTCGCTGCTTTCGAGCTACTACGGCTATCCGTACGAAAACCCGACCCACGAAGCGGCCGTCAACGTCTCCGATCGTTTCGGCGCGAATCGCGAGTGGGGCCTTTCGCTTTCCGCCAGCTATCGCGATCGCGCCTTCGTCAAACAGCGCAACAGCACCACCGGTTGGAACGGCGCCGGCACGGCGGCCTCGCCGTACGCCATGGATTCGTTCGTGCTCCAACACTACTTCGACGACATGTCCAATCGCGGCGCGAACGGCTCCCTCGAATTTCGTCCCGCCGCCGACCACCGTTTCCGGCTGTTCGCCGGCTACAACGCCCGTGAAACCAACCGCGGCCGCCAACGCCAGCAGATCTTCTTTCCGCTCAACGTTGCGACCGCCGCGCTGACGGCGACGCCCATCGTCACCGAAGACACCTACACCAGCGTTTCCGCGCGCAACAACACCGTCCGAAAGGAAGTCCGCGACTTCGACGAGAAACAAAGCACGGCCACGCTGACCCTCGATGGCGAATCCCGCCTCGGCGCGTTCACGGCCGACTACCGCATCGGCTACAATCAGGGCGAATTCGACGGCGGCCTGAACACCGCCCTCCAAGCCCAGTTTCAAAACGCCACCTCGACCAACGCCTACAGCATCACGCCCGGCAACGCCCGCTTTCCCACCATCACCACCAGCCTCGACCGGCTGACTCCACTCGGTGCCGGCGCCTACACATTGCGCAGCCTCGTGCGCGGCACGCGCGACTCGACCGACAAGGAGTGGAACACCGCCTTCAATCTGAAACGTGCCCTCACGCTGGCCGATCTGCCAGGCTGGCTGAAGGCCGGCGGAAAATTTCGGACCAAGACGCGTGACCGCGATGCCACGGCGCGAAGCTTCAATGCCAACTCGTCCTGGAATCTGCTCGGCTACACGGGCCAGTCCGACATCGGCTCGCTGCTCGCGAACTACGGAGCCAAGGACGGCGCGACTGCTGATGGCCACTACGACTACGGCTACTTTCTCGATCCGAGAAAAGTCCGGGACACCGGCGAACTGCTCATCGCCCGCGGCCTGCTCGTGCCGACGGCCAGCAACGTGCTCAACAGCCAGATCGACGACTACCGCGCAACGGAGGATGTCGCCGCGGGCTTTGGCGAAGCACAGTTAAGGTCGGGCCGACTCACCGTCCTCGGTGGCGTGCGCCTCGAGCAGACGACGATCGAGTTCAAGACCTTCAAAGTGGTCAACGGCCTCCCGGAGCGGATCGCGCCCAAACGCGACTATACGGACGTCACGCCGGCGCTGCACCTGCGGTTCGATCAGTCGAAGAACCTCGTGCTGCGCGCCGCCTACACGGAGGCGATCGCGCGCCCCACGTTCAACCAGCTCAATCCGCGCGCCACGGTTTCCACCACCAGCGACACCGTGAGCCGCGGCAACATCGATCTGAAGCGCGTCTCGTCGCGCAACTTCGATCTCTCGGCCGAATACTACCTCGGCAGCGTCGGCTACGTCTCGCTCGGCGCCTTCCACAAGGATTTCAAAAATAATGTCTTTCGCTCCACGCAGATCGAGCTCTTCGAGGGCGATCCGAACACCAGCGTCACGCAGGAACGCAACGCGCGCGGCGGCAAACTCACCGGCCTCGAGTTCGCGTACGACCAGCAACTCCGCTTCCTGCCCGCGCCTTTCGATGGCCTCGGCGTCACGTTCAACTACACCTACGCCGACTCGTCGCTCGACACCGGCCTGCCCCGGCTCGCCGGCGTGAAGATTCCGCTCTTCGACCAGGTTCGGGACACGGTTAACGTGAGCGTCTACTACGAGAAGCACGCGCTCCGCCTGCGCGCCTCCGTGCACCAGCGCAGCACCACGCTGTTCGAACTCGCCACCGACAACCCGATCGCGCTCGCGCGCTACGAGGCACCGAGCACCGAACTCGACCTCACCGCGAGCTACAAGGTGGGCCGAAAGTTCACGATTTTTGTAGAGGTCCAGAATGCCCTCAGCGAGCCCCGTCACGGCTACAACGGCAACGAGCGCACGCGACCCGACTACAACGAGTACACTGATTGGGCCGCCACGTTCGGCATCCGCTGGAATCTCTAAAGCAGCCTCGGTTCAACTGCAGCCGCTCCTGCATCCTCTCCCGCTGTGAAGAAAACGTTCGGTCTCGTCATCCACGGCGGCGCCGGGGTCATCACCCGGTCCGCGCTGTCGTCCGATCTCGAGCAGCAGTATCGCGCCGCGCTCACCGACGCGAGTGACACCGGCTATATCATCCTCGAACGCGGCGGCACCGCGCTCGACGCGGTGGTCGCAGCCGTCGCGGTGCTGGAGGAGAATCCGCTCTTCAACGCCGGTCGCGGTTCCGTGCTCAATGCCGACGGACAGTGTGAGCTGGACGCCTCGATCATGGACGGGCGATCGCAGTCGGCCGGGGCGGTGGCCGGGCTTCGGCATATCCGCAATCCGATTACACTCGCGCGCGCGGTCATGGAAAAGTCCGAGCATGTCATGCTCATCGGCGACGGCGCCGAGCGTTTCGCGCAGGAGCAGGGCTTCAGCCTCGTGCCCAACGAATATTTTCAAACGACGTTCCGCCGTCAGCAATGGGAACAGGCCAGGAGTCGCGACGCTCGGAAAGCCCCGCTGTGCGCTTCACCCGGGTCGGGCTTGGACGAGCCTGCGTTCGGTCCCGGCGACGAAGCGTATCTCACGCGGCAAACCAAATTCGGCACGGTCGGCTGTGTGGCGCTCGATCAGGAGGGAAATCTCGCCGCCGGCACGTCCACGGGTGGAATGACCAACAAGAAATTCGGCCGCATCGGCGATTCGCCGATCATCGGAGCCGGCACCTACGCCAACAACGCCACGTGCGCGGTCAGCGCCACCGGCTGGGGGGAGTTTTTCATTCGCGGCGTCGTGGCCTACGACATCGCCGCCCAGATGGAGTACAAGGACGCGTCGGTCGCCGCCGCCGCCGCCGCCACGATCGCCAAGGTCGGCCGGCTGGGCGGTGACGGCGGCGTGATCGCGATCGACCGCGCGGGCCGGATCGCAATGCCGTTCAATACACCCGGGATGTACCGGGCGTACCAGGTGGCGGGCGGCGAAGCCGGCGTGGAGATTTACGGCGTGGAGCCCTGAGCGGGATCCATGCAGAGGAACTCCCGCGAATCACGCGAACGGACACGAATTTCCGAGGGGAAACTGGATCAATCTGGTCTCAATCAGACTCCCCTTTGGGTTAAGACCCATTCTGCTCTGTTTTCATTCGCGTAAATTGGCGTGATTCGCGGGCAACTGAATTGCTCGCGCTGAGATTTCCACGCTTCACCGCAGCAGCGCCATCAGCCGGCCGCGGCTCCGCACGTTCAGCTTCGCGAAAATCGACGTCACCTGTTTCTTCGTCGTGAGCAGACTCTTTTTGAGCCGGCGGGACACTTCCGCGTTGGAGCAGCCTTCGCAGATGAGCAACGCCACCTCGCGCTCGCTTGGCGTCAGCACCCACAGCAGCCGCTGTTTCTCCACCGCGACGTGGGCCCGGGGCTGACGCTCCAGGCTGCGATCCTCCAGCACGACAAGGAACCCGGGCTTCGCCAGCAGTCCCGCCGAGGCGTTCACCGCGGACACGGCGGCGAGCCGGTCCGGGAGATGCGGATGCGCGAGCCGCTCCAGCGGATGCGAAAACACCGGACGATCCTTCGCGTTCGCGTTCAGAATCTCATCCCGGATGCGTTCGCAGGCCGCCTTGATCGGGGGCGGCACTTCCAGCCGGTCACGCGAGATCAATCCGCGCGCAATCTTCGGGCCATGGCACCACACGGCGCATTCCTTGACCGCCTCGGTGTTGGCGAAAACGGGCTCGAGTTCCCAGTCGAGCAGCATCAGTCCGAGCGGAATGTAACGGTTGAACTCCTCCAGCACCTTCCGATAAAGCCGCTCGGTGTGCAGCAGCATCACGCGGTCGATCGCGGTTTCGAGATGGGGCCGCAGGGCTTTCAGCCGCGCCACCTCCGCCGGACCAAACTCGGGCCCGCCGGGCGCGCGATAGACGCTGAACATCGCCTTCACTTCGTCCCCTTTCCAGAACAAGCCGGACATGCCGTCGGTCCAGCCCTCAGCCCGGGCGAACCGTAGATAAAATTCCGTCGCCTTGAACTTCTCCACCGTCCCGAGCACGTCGCGAAACCGATAGTGGGTCGCCCGGCGGTGGGTGTTGATATGAGCGGTGAACGGATTGATGCGTCCCCGCTCCTTGAACCACTCCGTTGTTCCTTCGATCGGCGGATCGGTGAAAACCCGTCGCGCCTCCCGCATCCCGAAGTGGCCAAGAAACAGGGTCGCGCGCACCGCCGGGGCAAACGCCGCGCGCAGCAACGGCAGCGTCGCCCGGCCCAACTCCTCCACCTCGGTCGCGGCGTGCAACGGGAAGAGCAGTGCCTCCCAGTTTGCGTGTGCCTCCTGCTGGGCCCGGGCGGTTTTCATGCCGCACGCTCACCCGCCCCGACACCCCGCGTCAAGGAACCGCCGCCCGATCAAAAGCCGCGTGCGCCGCACGGGCCAGGTCGATTCATCATTTCTCCAGCCACAGGTCCTTGAGCCTTCGATCCGCAAAGGGCTTGGGCTGCCAGCCCTTCACGCTGGGACTCATCAGCATCGTCTGGGTGGAGAAGAACAACGGAATCGCCGGCAGTTCGCGGAGGAAAATTTCCTCCGCCTCCTGAAACGCCTTTTCCCGCACCGCGCGATCCACGGTCCAGGTGGCTTCAATCAGACGATCAAACTCCGCGTTCGACCATTTCGACTCATTGTAGAGCGCACCGGAGCGCCAGGCCCCGAGAAAGTAAAAGGGATCCTGATACGTCGTCGCGTTCCACGAGCCGCGCACCAGCTGGAAGTCCATCTGCCGCTTGGAGGAATTCAGCACCTGCGTCTCCTCGTTCCGCAGTTTCACCGTGATGCCGAGGTGCTGGCGCCACATTTCCTGCACCGCTTCCGCCACGATGCGGTGATGCTCACGCGCATCCACGAGCAGCTCCACCGCCGGAAAATTCCGACCGCCGTCAAAGCCGGCCTCGCGCAGCAACGCGCGGGCCCGTTCCGGGTCGAACGCTACCCGCGCGCGTGCCGTGTAGCCGCCGATCCCTGGCGGCGTAAAGCTCCACGCCGGTGACTTCCCGCCCTTGATCACCTGACTCGTCAGGCGCTCCCGATCGACGGCCAGCGACAACGCGAGTCGCACCCGGCGGTCATCGAACGGCGGCTTCGCCACGTTGAGCGAATAGAAATATACACCCCGATCGTCGACGACCTTGAGCGCTTCCGGCTGCTCGCGCGCATACACTTCCAACTTGTTCAAGGGAACCGCACTCGTCACGTGCAACTGGCCGGTGCGAAACGCGGCCTCCTCCGCCTGGGCGTTTTCGATCGGCAGGAAGTGAATCTCCTTCAGTCGCACGCGCGCGGCGTCCCAGTAACGGGGATTTCGCTCCAGCACCACGCCCTGGTTTTGCCGCCACGCCTTCAGGCGAAACGCCCCGTTGCCCACCAGGTTGCCCGGACGAATCCAGTTGTTCACGCGCTCATCCATCGCGGCAAACTTCTCCACCGTCGCCTGGGGCACGGGAAAGAAGAGAATCAGCGCCGACAGGAAGAACGGCGTCGGCCGCGCCAGGGTGATTTCGAGCGTGCGCGGGTCGCGCGCCTTCACCCCGACCGCGGCGAAATCCTTGATCCGCCCGGCCTGATAGTCGCTGGCACCGCGGACGAAGAACAGGTTGTTCTCCGCATGCGCCGCTCCCAGCCGCGGGGCCAGCAGCCGCCGCGCGCCGTATTCGAAATCCCCCGCCGTGACCGGCGTTCCATCGCTCCACGCCGCGTTTGCCCTGAGGTGGAAGGTATAGACGAGCCCGTCCGCCGAGATCTCCCAGCGCTCGGCCACGCCGGGCCTGGGTTCGAGCGTCGCCATATCGGCCGTCACCAGGCCCTCGAACAACCCGCCCACAATCGTCCATTCCACGGCACCGCGCACGAGATAAGGATCCAGCGACTCCGGCTCGGAGGCATTGCCCCGATAAAGGACCTGGTCGCGGTCGCCCGCCGCCACCTGCGTTTCCCGCCGGGCGCAACCCGCCGCCAACGCCAGAGCCAATCCCGCCACGAGCCATCGTTTCATGTGCGACCACGCTGCTCGCAGGAACTGCGCCGCGCAGCTGAAAACCCATACCACCAAAGACGTATTTGCACCCCTGCCGCACCTTCGCCCTAGCCTCGCGGCCGGAAAGCCGCGAGGATCGCGCCATGCGCCGTATTCATTTCGCGCTCTTCTGGGTGCCGGCCGTGTGCGTGCAGTTATCCGCCGCCAGCTACGACTATTGGCTTACGGGCAACGCGGCGGACGCCACCCCCGCCCACACCCGGTCCGGACTTCTGCTGGCCGGCGGCGGCGGCGATGTCAAAGCGGCTTGGCAGTGGTTCGTCGCCTGCGCTGGTGGCGGCGACATCGTCATCCTCCGGGCGTCAGGAGCGGACGGATACAACGACTACGTCTTCACCACCATCGGCGGCGTCGACTCAGTCGAAACCATTCGGTTCAACGAGGCCTCGGCCGCCCACGATTCTCGCGTCCTCGATCGCATCGCCCGGGCCGACGGCATCTTCCTCGCCGGTGGCGATCAGTCGAAATACGTCCGGTATTGGAAGGACACGCCGGTCGGCGCCGCCCTCAACGCCCACCTCCGCGCCGGCAAACCGCTGGGCGGCACGAGCGCGGGACTCGCGGTTCTCGGCCAGTATTATTTCTCGGCGCTGCAAGACTCGGTCACCAGCACCGTGGCGCTCGCGGATCCGTTCGATCAGAAAGTCACCCTGGGGCGTGACTTCATTGCGGCGCCTGCGCTCAAACGGGTCCTGACTGATTCGCATTTCATGGCCCGCCAGCGCCTCGGCCGCCTGGTCGCGTTTCTTTCGCGCTTGTCCGCCGAAGAAAAGCCGGGGGCGGCGCGCCCCATCGGCCTCGCGATCGACGAAGGCACGGCCGTCTGCGTCGAACCGGATTCGACCGCCCGCGTCTTCACGGAAAAGAACGGCCTGGCGTGGCTCGTCGTCCCCACGGCCGCGCCCGAAGTGATCGCTGCGGGCAAGCCTCTGGTGGTCCGGGGAGTTCAGGTCACCGGCCTCGGCCCGCAGAGCGTGCTCCATCTCGACTCGCTGCGGATCGAGCGTCCTGTCTCCGTTAGAACCGTCTCGGCCGCGGCGGGTGAACTGAGCTGGTAGCGCGCAAGGACGCGAAAACCTCATTCCATGGCAGGCGAGGAACGCGGTGATCTTTAAGGCACGAACGGGTAGTTGAACACGAACTTGCCCGAGCCTTCAGGAAGGAGAAATTTCACCCGTTTTGTCTCAATCTTCTGTGGTGGCTGGATGAGCTGTTGCAGCTTCGGCACCACCGCACCGATGGATGTCGTGGGATCGCCGTCGCCCTCCGCGATATAGCTCAGCAGAAATTGTCCCGGACTGAATTCGTGCAGGCGATAGTGCACGACGCCCTCACAGCCGACAAAACACTGGTCGACATCGCGGGTCGTAACCCGGCGGCCGTCCGGAGCCTTCAACGTATCCGGCGCGCGTCCGTGAAGAATGTAGGTCGGGCTGCCGCCGGGCGCGCTGGCGCTCGAGCGACGTTCCACGAGATCACCGATCCGATAGTTCAGCAGCGGCATGTAGTCGTTGCTGAGCGTCGACACCACCAACTCGCCGATGCCGCGGTCGTCCTGGTTGATGACGTCAAGGCGAGCGATGTCCTTGCTTTCAACCATCTGGCCGGTGCCGTTCTCCATGAGAAGGTGGCCGGTTTCGGTCGATCCGTAGAGATTGTAGACGGGCACGCCGAACACGCGCTCGAGAATCCGCTTATGCAGGACACTCGTGTACTCGTAGGTCGTGAGGATGAACTTCAGTTTCGGAAAGCTCACCTTCTTTCGCTCGCAGTGCAGCGCGAAGACCACGGCGTAAACCGGATCGGTATCAAGAAACACCGGATCCCACTCCAGCGCCTCCGCCACCATTCTATCCAGATCCTCGGTGCTTAACAAAAACGGAAAACGCGAAAGGCTTAGAACGCGCGTGGTGCCCAACGTCCGGCGTTTGGCGGAAGGCGTCCCGTTGTAGGTGATGTCGCCGTTGCACGCGGGCGACGAAATTGTCACGCGATGCGCACCGCGGTTTTCCTGCAGCACGCGCTCGATGTGGGGATTGAGCGACAGAGCCCACGCTTCCTGGCGGGCCCACCAGCCATACTCGAGCAGCAGATCGGTCCGGTTGTCCGTCGTGCCCGCCGTATGTTCGACCTCGACCAATTTCTTCGCCACGAGCTCGTCGAGCGACTGGCCCGCGCGAAGAAAATTCCGGGGGAAGTCCCGCTTGATGTCGTGCTTGTTGATGTACGGGAGAGCGGCCAACAACTCCGCGGCGCTGGCGCTGCCGCCTCTCGCAGCGGCTGACTGGTAGAGCGGTACTTCACGCACGTACTCGCGCAGTTTATCGTCGGGGCTTTTCAGGCCTGCGGTTTGATCGTCGATCGCTTTCACGGCAATTACTTCGTTGGGGTCACACCGCGTGAGCGACGAGCTTGGGCTGGAGGACGCGTACCGCCGTTCGAGGCGAGCCCGCCGTCCGCAATTCAGCCACGACGCGAGGGAGATGGCTCATCAGGTAGGCGACATCCTCGTCCGACGTTTCGTAATCGAGACTGAAGCGGATCGTGCTGCGCGCTTCCGCCGGGCTCAGTCCCATCGCGGTCAAAACGTGGGACGGCGCGACCGAACCGGTCGTGCAAGCGGAGCCGCTCGACGCACAGATGTTCAATTGATCCAGCATCATGAGGAGCGCCTCCGCCTCCACCCCCGCAAACGCGATGCTCGTGGTGTTGGGCAGACGCGGTTCTTTCGCCCCGTTGCGTGCGGTAGATGGGATCCGGGCGAAGATTTCGGCTTCGAGCTTATCGCGCAGAGCCGCGAGCTTGCGCTGCGCATCAACGGTGACCGCTCCCGCCAACTCGGCCGCCCGGCCGAAGGCCACGATGTACGGCACGTTCTCGGTGCCGCCGCGGTGACCTTCCTCCTGATGTCCTCCCACGATGAGCGGCTGGAAAGGGGTGCCTTTGCGAACGTAGAGGAGGCCGACTCCTTTCGGCCCGTGGAGCTTGTGCGCAGAAAGCGAAAGCAGGTCGACGCCGAGCTCGTTGACATCGAGTTTCAGTTTGCCGGGCACCTGCACCGCATCCGTGTGTAGGAGAATCCCCCGCTGCCGGCAAATGGCCGCGATTTTTGCCACGGGAAACAGGACGCCGGTTTCGTTGTTCGCCCACATGATCGACACCACCGCGGTGTCAGGCCGGAGCGATTGTTCGAATCCCTTGAGGTCGAGTGAACCATCGCGGTTCACCGGCAGGTAAGTGACGTCGTAGCCGCGCTGCTCCAGGGCCGCACAGCAATTTTTCGTGGCTGAGTGTTCGACCGCGGTGGTGACGACATGCCGATTGGTCGGCTGGGTATAAAGGCAGCTCGTGATCGCGGTATTGATGCTCTCGGTCCCACAGCTGGTGAAAACAATCTCAGCCGAGTCGGCGCCGATGAGGGCGGCAACGGATTCCCGCGCTCGCTCGATCGGCTCCACGAGCTTTTTGCCGAGTCGATACGGGCTCGAAGGATTGCCCCATTTTTCAGTCAAATAGGGCAGCATCGCTTGCAGGACTGCCGGCGCGACGCTCGTGGTAGCGTTGCTATCAAAATAGTAAGTCTTGGACTCGGTCATGGCTAAAGCCTGGGTAACGCGCGGAAACGAGGGCCGGCGAAAACATTGAAGAAACGTTTCAAGCGATGGGAGGCGAAAGATGCCCCCGGGATCCGGGCTGTCAAACGCGGGACCCCGACCGGTCCAAACCTGGAACGATCAAGCCGCAACGTACGAGCTATCGTTGCGCGTGTCGGGCGTCACCGCGCGTGTGCCGTCGGTCTCCGCGACTCGGGCGCTGACCACACGACGCCGCAAGCCGCTCACGTTCACCGGACTGCGCCTGTGGCCACCCATGCAGGGTGCTGATCTGCACTCTGAACCGATCGTACGGGTCAGTCCGCTGAACGCTGATTTCGGCGCCTGCGATGGGAACGTACCGTTCAGGGCGCCGGCCCGCGGTGCGGCGCTCACTGAGATTCCAAGGATTGCGTTGAGCACGCGTCAGCGATCAGCGGACTGACCCTCTCGTCTGCGCTACATGTAACAAATAACAGGCAGACCCCGTCCGACCGGCCCTCTTTCTGTTGGCCGCCGGCACCGACGCATGAGTTAGGCGGGCAAAGTCGCGGGGGCTTACAGCGCCGTTTCCGGAACACGGGAGCAGGATGCTCCCGCTACTACCGCTGATCCCATCACGTGCAAAGTAGCGGGAGCTTCCAGCTCCCTCTCCGAACCGCCGGAGCAGAACCGATCATACAGGGTCCGTCCGCTGAATGCTGATGGGGGCGCCGGCCACCGGTGCGGTGCTCTCTGAGATTCCACGTATTCCGGTGAGCACTCGTCAGCAATCAGCGGACTGCCCCTCTCGTCTGCGCCCTGCGCAGCGCAGACTCTACGCAGTCAAACGCGCAGCCGGAGGCGTTCCGCCACCCAAAGCCCGATCACACTTTGTTCTTCGGCGCTCGCCTCGCGATTATAGGGGCCCCTGCACTGGACGACACGCCGGGACCTTGGGTCGATTTCTATAGTGACGCGCCGTTGATCGTTCCAGCGGAACGAGACGATCGCTGAATGTCCGGCGGCGCAGCGCGCGGCATAACTGGCAACGCAATGGTGTTGCTCCAGGCCTTCATGGTAAAGCTCCGCGCCGGTGGTCAGCTCGACAAAGGACCATACATCGGGGGTCTGCTCCCACTTCCAATCGAAGCCGTGCCCCATCCAGCGAGAGGGGGAGTACGGGAGCGTCCGCTGGCGGCGGTACTCCAGACTTCGCGCCAGCGTCGGCCGGGCGCGACGCGCCTTCCAGGAAAAACTCAGGCCTGCACGCTCCGCCTCCGTATATTCGTGCAAGGCCCATTCGAGGATGGCCCCGCTCTCGTCGTCACTGAGTTCGTCATAGTGGGCAACCACCCAGCGAATCGTGTCGTGCCAAAACCCATCATACGACGGCGTGGAGCATTCCGTGGGATCGATCACAAACGCGTGATTCACGATGATGCGATTAAAGTCTCTTTCAGCACCGCCGAGCCCCTTCACATCGGCGAAAATACAGGCCAACAGCGGAGACAGGTTGCCGGGAACCTCGCCGAGATGGATCGGAAGCTTGCGGGGGATATTCCATTGAAAGAGCTTGGCCGCGCGCTTCAGGCTTCCTCCCTGGCCAAACAGAATGAACCAGTGCAGCCACTTGGCCGTAACATCCCTTCGATGCCACTCTGCGTGCAGAAATGAAGGAACGGGATGCGCGGCAAAAATGTGTTCGGCCAGAGTCAGCTGACTGTTCCTTTTCCAGGTTCGCGGACTCCTGATCCAGAACGGAGCAAACAGGCATACATTTCGCGCAAAGCGGTTTCCCGCCAGGAACCTGTTCCCTTCGCTCTTGATGATCTCCAAATCGGCGGCGCCGACCGCCCGTGTTATCTTCGTGCGGAGCAGATCGCCCGCTTCTGAAAAGTGCAGAACCCGCGTTGCATGGTCCCTGAGACGCTCCTCCAATGACGTGGTTGACTCGGGATCCGGGAGCAGGCCGTCGGCGGTGGTTTCACCGAGTCCCTCCAAACGCCAAACCTGCGGCGGGTTCAGGATCTCCTGGAGAAACGTTTCCAGCCGATGCTCCGAGAGTTCCCAGCTAAAATCATCATCCTTGATCGGGTCGAACGGATCCCAATGAGCATCGACTAGGGCGTCATCATTGAACGATCTCCCGTCGCTGGCAGCCGCTGGATCGTCGTAGCGCCGCTGACGAAATCCCTTTCGAAGCTGCGCGACCCCGAGGGGGCGGTGCCAGTTCTGAACCTTTCGGCCGTTGATTTTCTGCTTCATGGCAAGCGAACGAGAGAGGGACGCCGGAACGGCTCAACCTTCGATATCCGTCGGAAACGTGAGTTGATGTGGTGGAGTCGAGCGCAGAGACGATGAAGGTGGGTAGGTTTGAACTGAAACTAAGTGCAGATCACAGGGAGACCAAGGACGGCGTGCGTTACTTCCGCGGTCACGCCAACGTAGTCATGACGGTCGCGGGCGAACCCGGAATTTACCGGGCAAGCGCCGACAATGGCGTCCTGGATCTGGCAAAATTCACCTTGTTGTTAACGGGGTCCGTCACCTCGGAGAATGCGGACGGCAAAGTTTCGACGTGCGACAATCTCACGCTTCACCTCGGACCGCGCGTCCCGGCGGGAGTAAGCGGGAAGACGAATCAAAATCCCTGACGGCTAACCGATCGTACGGGGTCAGTCCGCTGAACGCTGATTTCGGCGCCTGCGATGGAAACGTACCGTTCAGGGCGCCGGCCCGCGGTGCAGCGCTCACTGAGATTCCAAGGATTGCGTTGAGCACGCGTCAGCGATCAGCGGACTGACCCTCTCGTCTGCGCTACATGTAACAAGTAACAGGCAGACCCCGTCCGACCGGCCCTCTTTCTGTTGGCCGCCGGCACCTACGCATGAGTTAGGCGGGCAAAGTCGCGGGGGCTTACAGCGCCGTTTCTGGAACACGGGAGCAGGATGCTCCCGCTACTACCGCTGATCCCATCACGTGCAAAGTAGAGGGAGCTTCCAGCTCCCTCTCCGAACCGCTGGAGCAGAACCGATCATACAGGGTCCGTCCGCTGAATGCTGATGGGGGCGCCGGCCACCGGTGCGGTGCTCTCTGAGATTCCACGTATTCCGTTGAGCACTCGTCAGCAATCAGCGACTGACCCCGTGCGATCGCTTCCCGCAGCTTTGGATTGAGCTGGAGGGCTCCGGCCGTTGAAGGTGGAGCCGTACTCCCCTTCCCCGCCGACGCGGAGCGTGGCCGTTTTTTCGGGCGCGTTCCTCGTCTCCTGGCTCCGCGACTTCACTCCCCATGCGCCTCCTCCTCGTCTTCCTGTTGCTCGCCACCGTGGCCCGCGCCGCCACGCCCTCCGCGGCTCCGTTGCGCGCGGGCGCGGCCACGAGTGTCATTACGCCGCCGCTCGGCACACCCATTGTCGGCGGCTTCGCGCCGTTTCCGGCTGACGACGTGCACGACGAGCTGCACGCCCGCTGTCTGGTGCTCGACGACGGCCGGACCAAGCTCGCCTTCGTCATCTGCGATCTCCTCGGATTGCACCGCACCGTCAGCGTCGAAGCCCGCCGCCTCATCACCGCCGCGACCGGCATCCCTGCCAGCCACGTCCTGATCGCCGGCACGCACACGCATTCCGCCGGCTCGGCGCTCGGCGAAAGCCGTTTCGCCTACGAGCAGCCGCTGAATGACTATCAACGTTTCGTGGCCCAGCGCGTCGCGGACGGAGTGCAACGGGCCGTCCGGGCGCTGCGCCCCGCCGAAATCGCCTTCGGCACCGTCGATGCCCCCGAGCACGTCTTCAATCGCCGCTGGCTGATGCGCGAAGGCACCGCGCCGGTGAACCCGTTCGGAAAGATCGAACGCGCCCGCATGAATCCGCCCACCGGCAGCCCGAATCTGATCGAGCCCGCGGGACCGACCGATCCGACCGTGTCGTTCATCGCCGTGCGCGAACCCAACGGTCGCCCCATTTCCGTGCTCGCCGCCTATTCGCTCCACTACGTCGGCGGCGTCGCCGGCCGCGCGATCTCCGCCGACTACTACGGCGTGTTCTGCGAGGAGCTGAAACGGCTTGTCGCGTCCGCGGACGATGGCCCGCCGTTCGTCGCCCTGCTCGCCAACGGCACCAGCGGTGACATCAACAACATCGACTTCCGGGCGGCCGGCCCGCGGCTCCCGCCGTACGAGAAAATGCGCCGCGTCGGTCGCGACGTCGCCGGCAAGGTCCACGCCGCGCTCCGTCAGGTCGCATGGCGCGACCGCGCGGAACTCGCCGCCCAGTATCGCGAGATTCCGATCCAGTGGCGGACGATCGGACCCGAGATCCTGGCCTGGGCCAAGGAGACCGAAGCCAAGGCGCCGCGGCTCGAACGCGGCGACATCCCCGTCGGCGCGCGTTGGCCCACGACGCCCGATTGGGTGCAGCGGTTAAGCTACGCCGGCCGCGTGCAAATCCTCGCCACAGCCGAGCAGCCCGCGCGAATTCCCCTGCAGGCGTTCCGGATCGGCGATATCGGCATTGGCACCTTTCCCTGCGAGACGTTCGCCGAAACCGGCCTCGAGTTCAAAAAGCGCACTCCGTCCGCGCGCGGATTCATGATTGAATTGAGTCACGGCTACTTCGGGTATTTGCCCACGCCGCGGCATTTTGCCTTGGGCGGCTACGAGACCTGGCCCGGGACCAACTATCTCGAACCCGAAGCCGCGACCAAGATGCTCGCCACGCTGCTCGAAATGTCCGCCGAGCTGCAGGCCGGCGCGCGTTGATTCGGCGTTTCCCGCGGGGAACCGATCGTACGGGGTCGGTCCGCTGAACGCTGATTTCGGCGCCTGCGATGGAAACGTACCGTTCAGGGCACCGGCCCGCGGTGCGGCGCTCACTGAGATTCCAAGTATTGCGTTGAGCACGCGTCAGCGATCAGCGGACTGACCCTCTCGTCGGCGCTACGCATTGGCTTTCGCGGTTTCATAGCGCGAGCTCGTGATCGCGCGCGCGGCATGGCTCGGACGCCTTGTGCGGCGATTTCGCATTCATCGCTTGAAAATCATCGTCGCTGTTCCGACTAGACCGAAGATCCAGAGCGCGAGTATTCCCATGCCAGAGTAGTCGCCTCTTTCCGCGGCTGCGGCGATCGCATTGCGAATGCCAATCCGTCCGTAGATGCCAAACGCAAAGACGCTGGCCGGACCAGCGATGAACAGGAAGAGCATGAAACGACCAATAAAACTATAGCTCTTCTTCTCATCGCTTTCCGGTTCTGATTCTTCGTGCTCGGTGCTCATTTCAATTCTTTCGACTCGATCATTGCCGCCAACTCGGGGTCCAGCGCCGCTCGCAACGCGGCCTGCAGCCGGGGGTCCATGTACTGAAACTCATCCGGCACGTCCAGAATTCTGATTTCGGGGAGGTCCAAGGAGCGAAACTCCTTTCCAATCCACTGCTTTTGCTCTCGGTCCATTACGAAAACGATGTCGGCCCAGACCAAGTCACTTTCGGTCACTCTGCGCCGGGCCTGCGCGCGCACGCCGGCAGAACGAACCTGAAGCCGGCTGTCGTCGCGGTACAAATGCTCGGCGGTCGGACTACGCCACTGATTGAGCGCACAAACGAACAGCACTCTCAAACGGTCGGATTTTTCGCTCATGTGCGGCATTCTCCCGCCTGACTACAGGAATGCGCCACGCCCGCGGCCGGCGCGATGCGTGCTTCGCTGCTTTCCTGACTCCGCAGTTTAGCTTCGGTCAGTCGCGACATCGCACGCGGCATGACGCCCACTGGCGTTGGCCCTGGCGGCTTGCCGGGCCGAATCCTGGGTGTGCCCTCCGCCTATATCACCCGGGCTGCTGCTCATAGCGGTGGTCCTACGACCTGCATGCCATGCTCGAGGAACAACGCCGGCAGCTCTTTCTGGGCTGGCATGACTCCGCCTTGGGTGAAGCGGCGAAAAAACGACTCCATTTTCCCAGCGGGCAGAAACGCAACCAACATTCGCCCTGGATCCTCTTCCAAGTGCTTCCAAACGTGCGGCACCCCTCTTGGAGCGAACAGAAAATCGCCTGGACGGAGTTCGAACTGCTCATCGCCGACCTCGATGTGGAAGGTACCAGCGAGGGGATAAAACCATTCGTCCTGTTCGAAATGCAGGTGGCGGGGCGGACCAAAGCGTCGCAACTGGCTCTGCTCAATCAATAATTGACCGCCATGGGTGTGCCGGCCGCACACCTTGAAATGCAGAAAACTACGGTCTCCAAGCTGGAGCACGTCATCGTCCACCGAAGAGCCAGACTTGACGAACAACGGCGACGAAGCAGCGGGAAAAGTAGCCTTCTGACCACACGCCATCACGGGGATCGCTCCGACTGCAGCTCCGACGAAAGCTCTTCGGTTCATCGTCGCAACGCTGATGCTGACAGCTTCGGGCGCAACTTCGGACTTCGATGTCGTTTGCCCCATGTCAGAGCGGAGCGACGGTCGGGGTCTTGCCGCCCTGTCTGGCCGTCTTCCGCCCGCCCCCGTTTCACTGCATGTAGGCGTCGGGGTGAATTTTTCCCGCCGCCAAATTCACGGTTCCGACCGCCCAGATCTGTCGCCTATGAACCCAACCATACTTTTCGACCGCAGTCGTGGACATGGATCGCGCGGTCGTGGGCCGCAAGCGCGGTCCTGATGGATGCGGGCGATTCAGCCGCCAGGCAGAGGCCCGCCGCGCCGGAAAAAATCCACTGCACGGGAAACCAGGGTTGGCGCATGGCATGCGGAGAAGACCGAGCGTCGGGGCGCAGCGTGGAGATGGGAGGAGGCATTCATCGATGGGTGCTCACGTCAGCGCCGCGGTTCATCGCGTGGACGCAACGTGGGAGGCACGCCGCGCGCTTTCGAGTCAGGGTCAACCACCGGCAACCCCACCGCACCGCCCGCGCGGCGCCACAGATCGGTCATGGCGAAGAGCGGGTTGTGCCCAACGTAATCGCGGCACGGATCCTTCCGGGCGGCGGGCTTGCGCACGAGCGTCGCTTGATCGCCGAGCTGGGGATGATAGAACTCCCAGATCGCGCCCGTGCGGTCGAACTGCGTGGCGGTCGCATCGAGCGCCTGCTCAATCAGCCGGTGCGCGGCGTCGGCATCGCCGTAGCGGAGGCAGCCGCGCGCGGGCAGCACGCTGCGACCATGCAGCTCGGCCAGATTGAGCAACATCGCGCGCCCTTGCGGCTTCAGCGGTAGCGTCGCCTCGTGCACGAGCGCGTCACGCAGCCGCCGGCCCTCGGGCGTGGGATATTCCGCGGCGTGCGCCACCATCGCGAGCGCAACGGCGACCGCGACGCTGGGAAAACGGCGACTGCAACGCGCGGGGATCATCCGGAGTCAATCAGTTGCCCGCGAATCACGCCGATAAACGCGAATGAAAACAAAGAGAGAGCCTCCCTCACCCCACCGTGAACGTGACTGAAGGCGGGTGGACTTCACTTTCACCTCTGAAATTCGCGTCCGTTCGGGTGATTCGCGGGAGGCCTTTTGCATGAGTGCGGATCATGGCTTCGCCGTGGCGGCGATGTAGTCGCTCAGGATTTCAACGTTATAGTTGAAGACGTTGCTCGCGAGGTAGCGAAAGCCCTGCTCGAACTTCGGCTGGCCGACGAGGCGGGTCTTGCCGTCGTGGACCGTCACCCAGCGCCCCTGCGCATCGAGATCCTTCAGGATCCTGCGGACCTCCGGCTCGAGCTGCGCGGCGGTGCGCCTGGCGTCGGGATCGTCGCGCCACACCGTGAAGAGCTTGCCCCCCGGCGTGACGCGTTGCGTGACCCTGGGCGAGTGGCGGGTGCCAGTCTGCAAAGCTGCGAACTGGCGCGCCAACTCAGCGAGACGCTGCGGCTGTTTCCAGCCGTAGTGCGAAGGCAGGTTTTTGTCCTCGTAGGAAAACTCGTAGTAGCCGGGCGCGCTGGAGCTGCCACTGACGCCGGGCGGACGCGTCATGTAGAGTGCGCGATTCGTCTTCAGCTCGCGAAACCGGGGCATCGTGCCGTCCGGCAACACACCCGTGCGCAGATACGCCAGCGCGCGCGGAATCGGTTCGAGGTATTTTTTGTCACCGGTGACGATATAAACCTTCATCAGCGTTTCGATCGCGTCCTCCGACTCGAGGCCGCAGATCGCCGGCGGTTCGAACTTCCGGGCCCACGTGGGCTGCATCTCGAAATTGTACTGCTGGCACCACGCGGGCTGCGGGTCCGGCATTTGCGCGAGGATCAGGAAGTCGCCCAGTTTCACCACGGCCGCGCGGTAACGCGCGTCGTCATAGGCGTCGATCGCGGTCAGCAGGGTGTCCGAAACGGTGCCCACGAGCCCGTCGTTCAGCGTGTAGTAGCGGTGGTAAGGCTCATGCGGCCAGACCCGGAGCCATTCACGCGGGTAGCTCGCCTTCAGGATCGGGTGCGACGGCACGGGCGCATCCCAGCCCTGGGGAAACGCGCCGATCGGGAACTGCGCCTTCAACAGCGCATCGAGCGCAAACATCGCCGCGTCGTGGACCGTTGCGTCCTTGAATCCCAGCGCCCGATCGAGGCGCGAGAGAAACTGCAGCGAGGACTGCGACTGGTCGTCGTCGAGCGAGGAGTGATTCGGGCCGTTGGGCTTGCCCTTGCCGTTGCGATAGCGGCCGGCGTGCGTGCCTTTCGCGTTGAAATCAATCCGCTGGCTCCAGCCTCCCGACTCAAGCTGCCCATGAATCAGCGCGGCGCCCGTCTCCTTCGCCGCCTCGAGATAGTCGCGATCGCCGGTCGCGGCATAGGCGTTGAGATAGGCCATGCCGACCGTGGGCGTGCCCGGCGGCTCCGTGAAAATCTGATCGGGCGTCGCCTCCCCCTCGCCCCACCGGCGCTTCAGGTCCTCGGCCACGTAGTAAACGTAGCCGCCGTGCGAGGCGGCATGCGTGCGAAAATAGGTCGCCGCCCGCTTCAGGCTCGCAACGGCTTCGTCGCGCAACGCGGTCTCCGCGGTCGCGCTGGCGCCCAGACTCGACGGCAGCACGCTGACGACCGCACAAACGAGCAATGGAAAGCAAGGTGGAGTTTTCATGCGAAAAAATGTCTTCGGTTTAGCTCCGGCCAGCCCGACCGCCGGCGTGGCGGTGAGCGCGACCCAGCAACGGACGAGAGCTCGGACGGGCTGCCGCATCACGGATAGTAGTCCGCGGGCTGCTTGGTTTCGTTCGCGAGTTTCCAACTCAGATCCTCGACCCACGCGTTATGGCCGAGGTTGGCGAACCACTCACGCTCGTGCTGGCGCCGGAACTTCAACAGCTCCGTCAGCTTGTCCTTCCCGCGCTCCACGGTGGCAGCCGGATCGGCCAGCGTGAGCAGGCTCGCGGTCTCGGCACAGAGCTTCGCGTGCGCGAGGCCCGTCTGGAGGAACGCCACGCGCTCGCGCGCCGCGCGGTCGGTGGCGGCCGCCGCGGCGGCCTGGGCGAGCAGCGCCTCGGCCGGCCCGAACGTCTCCGGCGGGAAGATCCGGTGCGGCGCCTTGGCCCACGTCCGCCAGCGAATCGCCACGCGATCGTAGAACACCTCCGTGATCATCCGGCGGTGCTTCATCGTGTAATCCTCCCAGTAGTCAAAATACGCCTTCACCTGCGCCGCAGCGGGACCGAAGCCGCCAAAATAGTCGGCGAGCAGGGCGTCGGGATTCGCATCCGGCGTCACGTGCAGCCGCATGAGGAGATACAGGCTTGTGCCTTGGATGCTCCACTGGCCGGTGAGCGAGTCGAAATCGGTCGCGACCATCCCATGGCGCGCGCCGTTCTGGAAATCGTCCGCGAACTGGCGCGCGAAAACAAAGGGCATGCTGTAGGCATCGAGGAAATAGTTCGGCCGGAAAAAGAGCTGCGCGCCGGTCTTCCGCCAGTCCGCCCACTGGCGTTTATACCACTCGTGCTCGTCATCGGTGCGCGGATACCAACCGGCCGACGGGCAGAACCCGAGGAGAATGTGCTCGTTGAGTTTCACGCCCGAGGTCGGCGCCTGGAAGTAGTTGAAATAAACATACCCCACCACCGTCACGTTCGGATTCTCCTTCGCCGCGAGTTGCTGAATCGCGAGGGCAAACCTCGCGTAGCGATCCGAGACGAAGCGCGAACCGTAGACCTTGAAGTTGGGCGCGTAGTATTTCATCGCGTCGGGCGGCGTCGGTCCGTCCCACGCGCGACACCGGTCGCACTCGCACTGGCCCACGATGTCGTTCTCCACCGCGTTGATGAAGCTCCGGCCGTTGGTCTTCTCGGCGCCGCCCTTGTCGCGCCACAGCTTCACGATCTGCGCGTGCAGGCCGGGATTTGAAACGCACATCGCGAAACGCGCGCCGGGCTTCTCCGGTCCGCGCTTGCCGTTCACGAGCTGGAACCACTCGGGATGCTCGCGGCCGTATTTCTCCCACCAATCCGTGAACGCATGGCCGTAGGAAAACTTCTCGCTGCGCCCCATCCGGTGCCGGCGCAGAAACACCGCCTGCGCGGCCGCATAGTCCTCCGCCGCTTTCTTCGTGAAGCCGAGCGCAGGATTGCCGCTCGTGAAACCCGTGCCGGTTCGCACGTGACGCTGGAACAACTTCGGCTGCACGGTGGCGTCGATGGCGCGGAGCGCGACCTCACGGGTGCGCGGCACGACGGTGCCGAGATCCCCGGGCCAGAGCCAGCGAACGCCGAGTTCGCGCTCAAGCCATTCGTAGACGCCGAACAGCGTGCCGGCCGAGGTGTCGCGATCAAGCGGATCACCGGCTTCGTCGCGACCCACGATGAACAGCGCCGTTTCGGAACTGCGCAGGGTGAACGTCTCGCGCGGCAGTTTTTTTCCATCGAGACCGGCCGTTTGCGCCGCCTGCGTGGCCCCGAGATAAATCCTCGTCGCAGCCGCCGCACCGCCGAGCGCGTTTTCATTCTGCACGGGGATCGTCACGCCGGTCGCCTTCGCGATATGTTCGCTGAGCTCCTGCGCCGCGTAACGCTCGACGGCGTTAGGCTGGGTCGGAAGCACAATGACGCCAGCCGGGCGGCCGTCCTGCACGAGGAAGGCGCCGCGATCGGCGGCAAGAGCGGACAGCGCAGCGCAAACCAGCGCGACGCCGCAGAGGGAACGGGCAAAGGTCGCCATAACGTGAGGAGGTTGGGACACGACAGGGGGCGCCGCACCCGCCAAGGGCGCGGCCCGTGGTCATGCAATTAGAGGTCGAACGTTGCGCTGAGGATGAACTGGCGGGGATCGACGATGCGGTAGGCGTTGGGCATGCCGTCGGGGAAAGCGCTGACCGCCTGGAGCCGGCCGCCTTCAGCGACGTTGCGGACGTTGAGCTGCACCGTCAGGCCGAACTTGTTCGAAAAGATCTTGGTGCGATACGCGGCCAGCAGGTCGACGTAGTAACGCGATTTGTCGTAGATCGGCCGGTCGCGATCGAGAGAGTTGATGATCGCCGGCAGGCTCTCGACGCCGTAGTAGCCGATGGAGCCTTTGTCCTCCCAGCGGATGGCACCACCGACGTTCACGGCGCGCAGCCAGCGATGGTCGGTGAGGCCCCGCAGGTGCAGGTTGGTGGACACGCTGGCGCGATACTTGCGGACCTGGGGCAGGCTCTTGCCGACGGTCTGCTGCGCAATGGCGAGAGGGCTCGAGACGTTGCCGGGGAGGTAATTTCTTGGCATCTGCCGGCCCTCGTAGCTGCTATCCCACCAGAGCTGGCCCGTCTCCTTGTCGACGAGCTTCGTCCAGACCGGCATGCGCTCGTTCAAGTAGTCGAGCAGGTCCTGCGCAATCGAGGCCTGAATGGTTTCGTTCTCGGTGACGCTGCCGCGCACGGTCCAATAGGTGGTCGGGTTGAAGTTGAACTCGATTTCCTTGCCCTTGCTCAACGCATCCTGGCCTTGGGAGATCGGCAGGCCGCCGAAGTTCACGCTATTTTGCAGCGTCTGGAGCGTGGTGAGATCCATGCCGATTTCCTTCGCGACCGCGGCATCGAGCGCGGCGCCGGAGAGGCCGGGCTGCGTCGCCTGGAGCCACTGGCGAGCCCGCACATCGAGCGAGAAATTGCGCGCGGGCTGGCCGTCGTAGACATCCATCTTCACCGAGCGCGTGGCCAGCGTGGACGAGGTGCCATTGCGGTCGTTCGTCGTCCGTGTGATGAACTGGTTGGCGCGGACCATGAACTTGCCGTCGAAGAGATTCAGGCTGATCCCCCAGTCCTGGCCCTTGCCCTTCGGGTTCGGGAGGAAACGACCGTGCAGATCGATCGCGGCGTCGGCCGGGATGAAGCTATCGGACTCGTTCGCGTGGGCGCTGAGCCAGCGGGTGATTTTGAGCACGGCGCCCTTGGTGCGCGTATTGCCCTGGTTGTACTCGTAGTCGCCGCTGGCCCACTGCTGGTCCCAGGCGAAATCGTGCGTCTTGCCATCAGGCAGCAGGCGGGCGTTGACGCCGCTCTTGGTGTAAACGCGGTCCTTGCGGAAGCCGAGCGTGGTCACGAGGCGGTCCTTGAGGAAATGGCCCTGCCACACGAGGCCCTGCGTTTTTTGGATCTTCAATGAGTTCTGCGCGCCCGCGGTGCCGTTGATGCTCGCGGCGAGGCCGAGCTGCGTCGTCTCGTTGTTCACTCGTCCGCCGGCGAAATTGCCCCAGGTATACGGATACGCGCCGCGGAGCTCACCGGTGTAGGGTGCGTAGTCGACGTTCGCACCGCGGTTGTCGCCGACGTAATAGAAGCGATAACTGCGGGATCCGGTGGGCGACGGCTGATCCTGGGGCAGCGTGTCGCCTTGCAGGATCGCGCTGTTGGCGCGTGGCGTGCCCGCCGGCAGCCACGCGTGATCATCGAGCATGGCGAGCTGGTAATAGTAGGAGCGCAGCTCGTTCTTCTTGTGTTCGCCAAATCCGCTGAACTGGTGCAGTCCCAGCCAGCGCATCCAGTTGCTCTCCTTGGAGAGATCGAGCTTGTAGGCGAGCTGCACCCGATAGGTGTCATTCAACAGCGGTCGCTCAATGACGTTTGTCTCCGTCATGCCGAAATACGGCCGGAGAAAGAAGGGGTTCGGCGTGCCGTCGAGACGCTTCTGATTCACATCGACATAGAGATACGTGGAGCCAGCGCTGCCCGTCGGGAAATCCTGACGGTAACGCGGGGAGTCCTCGCGGAACCAGCCCGCCTGACCGGCCAGCATCTGTCGCGGCGTGTTGAAGAACACCTGATCGATCGTGACGAGCGAGCTGCCCACCGCCTGATCAAAGTTGTTCATCGAGGCGGCATTGATTCGGGACCAGTCGTAAACCGATTTGTCGCTGACCGCGCCGTCGGACGTCCACAGCGGCTGCGTGCGGCGCAGCGTCTGCGGGTTGATCAGCATGTAATTGTTTCCCGTCTGGTTGTTGGAGGTCGCCGTGGTGAGCAACGCGTCCTGCGTCGTCGTGCCGCGCGGCGCCGTCCAATAGCTCACGCCGGTCGTGTCGATCATCATCAGCGACGTGCCGCGACCGGTCGTCTGGAACGCGCTGTTAAAGATCGCGGCGCCCGCGTTGATGTTCGGCACGCCCTGGCCCAGCTGGGTAACGGGGGCGCCCGCGCGGTTAACGGGCGAGCCGTTGATGTAAGCGGTGTTCGTCGTGGCATCCCACGTGGGCGAACCCACGGCGACCCACTGGCTGACCGCATCGCGGGGCGTGATGCTATTGGGGCGGCGCCCGTAACTGTGGAAATACTGGTAGGTGCCGCTGATGGTCGTGTTTCGCAACGGGCGGTACTTCACCATGCCGTTGTAACGCTCCGTCCTCACGCCGGAGGGCTGGCGGTTGAATTCCGTCTGTTGCAGCACTTCGCTGAAACGCACCGCGAGCTTGTCCTTCACGAGCACGCGATTGACGTCCAGGCTCTGCCGGTAACCCATCTCGCCGTCGAGCCGGCCATATTGCTCGAGCCGGAATTGCAGCTGGCTCTTGTTGCGCGAGAGATTTGCCGTCGAGGGAACGGTGTTGGCGGTGCCCGAGGCGTTGCCCAGACCGAACAGATTGGAGTTCGGGCCGCGGCTGATCTCGACGGCATCGGAACTGATCGGATCGAGCGGCACGCGCCGGCTCGTCTCGAAGCCGCCGTAAGCGATATTGGCGCTGGAGAGGCCGCGCACCCGGTTCGCGGTGTTCGGATTCGCCGCGAGGTTGTCGTTCGGCTGCGCGCTCTGGTTGAACGAAAAATCCGTGTAGGTGGCCGAGCCCTCCGTGCTGGCCTCGTAGGCAAACACGTCGTTGATATCCAGCATCGCAAAGTCGGCCATCTGCTCCTTCGTCACGACGGTGATCGACGAAGCGAGGTCCTCGATCTTCGAATTGATCCGGGTGCCCGACATCGTGTTCGCGGCGTAATAGCCGCGATTGTTGTCGACGACCTCGAACGGCGAAAGCGTCACGATCTCGCTCGGTGCCGCAGTTAATGCAGCCCGGGGCGCCCCGGCCGCCCTCGCCTCATCAGCCTGCAGGGCGGCCACCTCCTCCGGATCCAGCCGGCCGTTGCCGTTCTTGTCGTAACGCGGGACGTAGGCGGGCGTGGCGGGCGTCGATTGCGCCCATGCAGCAGCAACGAACAAGAGACCGAGCGAGGTGATCGCAGCCCCGCGCACCAGCGCGCCGGTCCGGCCCATCCGGGGAAGAGAGGAACGCACGGGGCGCGCGCAGCGATGGACGTGAAGGTTGAGGTTCATGGATGTATCGCGGTTTGACGCTTCAGGCCCGATCACGTTGCTCCGGCGGAAGCGACCGGATGATTGCGGTGGATGGCCGGGGGCGACGGCGCGACGCGTTTCGGCCAACTGCAGGAGCGGCCCGTCATCCTGTGCGCACACCCCTTACCGCCGGCAAGATCGAGCGCAGTCGAGGAACGAAATGGAGGAGTAGCCATCACGCGCAGACGATGGGCCGACGCTCCGCACCCAGCGACCGAACGCAAATGTTGTTTTTTATGCGACCGGCTGTTTCCTCACCCTGTTTTACCTCGTTCGAACCGCGGCCACCGTCGGTCCCACGCGTTCCCGCCGCAGACCTGCGGCCGTCGCGCCGCTGACGCCGTTCGCCGCGGTTAACCCACCGCTCATGGCCAGCCTTCACCTGCTCGACTATCTCATCCTCGGCGCCTATTTCGCGGTGCTGATCGGGTTGGGAAAACTTTCCGCGAAGCACGCGAAGAGCGGCGAAGGATTTTTTCTGGCGGGCCGAAAGCTCGGCAAAGTCTACCAGTTCTTCCTGAACTTCGGCAATTCGGTCGCCGCAAATGACACGGTCAGCACGTCGAGTCTGGTTTATCAGCACGGCGTTTCCGGCGTGTGGGTGGGGTTCCAGATGATTTTCCTGAATCCGTATTACTGGTTCATGTTTCCGTGGTATCGCCGCGTGCGGCTCACGACGATGGCGGACATTTTCGAGGATCGGCTCGGCAGCCGCCGTCTGGCGCTCTTCTACGCAAGCTTCCAGATCGTGATGGCGGTGGCGGTCACCATGGCCTTCGGCAATCTGGTCTCCTATAAGATTTCATCGGCCCTCGTGACGAAGCCGGAGACGGCCTGGACCGCCACCGAGGCGAAATCGGTCAGCGACTATCGCGAGCTCACCCGACTCGAGTTGGCGCGGCGCGACGCACCGCTGTCCGCTCCCGAGCAGGCCAAGCTTGCCGCGCTGCGAGACCGCAAGGCGCGCGGTGAGCTGAACAGCTATGTGCCCGCGCTCGAACCGTGGTCCTTCTACCTCGTCTATACGGTCGCAGTGGGCTTCTACATTGTGCTCGGTGGCATGACCGCCACGGCGCTGAACGAGATTTTCCAGGGTGTTCTGATCCTGATCCTGTCGCTCATGCTGATTCCCGCCGGACTGCAGGCCATCGGCGGTTGGGATCAGCTCGGAGCCTCATTGCCGCACGCCAAGCTCGACCTGTTCGGCGCGTCGGGGGCCTCGGATTTCACCGGCTGGACGATCGCTGCCGTCTTCTTCGCCACCCTTCTGCAAGCGCACGCGATGCCGCACAACATGAGCATCGCGAGCTCCGCGCGCAACGAGTTCGCCGCGCGATTCGGGGCCGTGGCGGGGACGTTCGGCAAGCGGATCGTCACGGTGATGTGGGCGTTCTGCGGACTCATCGCCATCGTGCTGTTCTCCGGTGCCAACTCGCTCGCCGACCCGGATGCGGTCTGGGGCGCCATGTCGCGGCAATTGCTGGGGCCGGGACTGCTGGGCCTCATGCTCGCCGGCGTGCTGGCCGCAAACATGTCGACGGTGGCCGCACAGGCCATGGCGGTATCGGCACTGTTCGCGCGCAACGTGTATACCTGCCTGCGGCGCGACGCGACCGACGAACAGGTCGTCCGCGCAGGCCGCATGACGCTCGTCGTCGTGCTGATCCTCGGCGTCCTCGTCGCCACGAAACTCTCCGACGTCTACACCGTGCTGCAGTTCGCGATGACGATCAACGTGCCGTTCGGAGCGTCGATTCTCCTGATGTTCACGTGGCGGCGCCTGACCGCGGCGGCCGTGTGGACGGCCGTGATCGGATCGGCCGTGATCAACATCCTGTTTCCGCTCGCGGCGCAGCACATCGAACCCCTGCGCACCAGCCCGACGCTCACGGTGCGCAGCACCGACGCTTCCGGGCGGGCCACGCCGGTGTATTTCGAAGCGGTGCTGCGATCCGACCCGGCTGAGGCCAACAGCGCGCTGGTGGGCCGCGGCCGCCTCCACACCGAGTTGCTGGTGTTGCGCGCCGTGGGCGTCGACGTCGTGAAGACCAGTGCCGGCGGCCGCCTCGCGGGTCGTTTTCTGGTCGATGCCTTGCTCCCGCTGGTGCTGCTCTTTTCCGTCAGTCTGTTCACCCGCAAGCCGGCCGGGGATCGCGTTCGGCAGTTTTTTGGCAAAATGAAAACACCTGTCGCCGCGACCCCCGAAGCCGATCGCGTGGAGCTCGAGGAAACGCGCCGCCGGCCTGATCGCTTCGACGACCACAAGCTGCTGCGCGGTTCAGCGTGGGAATTCACGCGCTGGAACAAGACGGACACGATCGGCTTCGCGGTGAGCTGCGCGGTGACGCTCGCCATCATCGGCGCATTTCTGGCCCTGCTCGCCTGGGTGCGGAGTTGAGGTCCGGCGGCACTCCGAGCTGACGTCGTCCACGGAAGTGAACTCATCGGTGGCCTCAGCGGGCAAAGGCTTTTGGCTTTGCGCTTCCCGTTGTCCCCCGCAGCGCCGCAACGACATGGTTCCACCGGATCGCAGCCAGTGGCCGCATTTCACCCGCACTCACCCGTCTGCCGCACGGTGACCTCGCCTCTTGCCATAGGCCTGGTCTCCTTGCCTACGACATCCTGCTCGCGTGCTTTCTTACAGGGCCTGACGCAGCTCCCCTATTTCCGGTAGACTCCCGCCCTTGAGGGCGCGCGAGTCGTTCATTACCATCCAGCAGGGGAAAATTTGGCGCACCCGTAGGGAGTCGAACCCCAAACCTTCTGATCCGTAGTCAGATGCTCTATCCAATTGAGCTACGGGTGCGCGAAAGAGGGTCAGAAGAAGCAAGGATTCATCCGGAAGCGCAAGCGAGAATTTGAAAACGCCGCGGGGATTTTTCGGCCGCCTTACGCCGGTGATTCGCGCCAGTCGATCAACCCGAGTTGGAGCAGCTTGCGGTGATTGAAATGATTCCACTTCAACTCGACCGCCAGATCGAGCGGAACACCCAACGGCGGACAACGATGCGCCATCTTCCACGCCACGCCATGCAGCCGCCGGCCGCGTCCGTCCTCAAAGTGAAACCGAAAATGCTGCTCCTTGAACACTTCGCACGGCGACCGCAGCACGACTCCACGCACCGCGAACACCGGCTCGGGATTGCCCTGACCGAAGGGATGCAGCGTATCCAGTTCGTCCATCAGCCGCTCGGTGATCTGCTCGGGTGTCAGCCACACCGCGATCTCGAGGCGCGCCTCGGCAATATCACCGCCCGCATGCGCCCGCACCGCCTCGGCAAAGCGCGCGCGAAAGGTTTCAATGTGCAGCTTGGGCAGCGCCACGCCCACCGCCATGGGATGTCCGCCCCAGCTCGAGAGATGTTCGCAGCACGTGCCGAGGACGTCGACGAGGTTGATGCCATCGACGCTGCGGCCCGATCCCTTGGCCATGTCGCCTTCATTGCCGAGCACCACGCACGGCCGGTTGTATTTGCGCGTCACGCGCCCCGCGACGATCCCCACCACGCCCGGGTGCCAGTTCTCCGCGAACAACACCACGCCCGCATGCGTCATGAACTGCGTCTCGATCGTGCGCTCCGCCTCCTCGGTGATCGCGCGCTCGATTTCCTGACGCTCGCGGTTGAACGCATCGAGCTGCCGTGCCGTGTCGGCGCAGAACGCCGCATCGTCGCTGAGCAACAACTCGACCGACAGCGCCGCGTCCGCGAGCCGGCCGCTGGCGTTGATCCGCGGTCCGAGGCGAAACGATATATCCGTGGGCGTGATACCCTGCGACGGCTTGACGCCCGCCACTTCCATCAACGCCTGGATGCCGGGCCGCTGCGTCTCCTGCAAAATCCGCAAGCCGTGCCGCGCCAGGATGCGGTTTTCCCCGCGCAGCGGCACAAGGTCCGCCACGGTGCCGAGCGCCACGAGATCGAGGTGATCACGCAACTTGATCCGGAACGCGACGGGGTGATTGTCCGCGCGCAATTGCTTGAGCAGGCCGTGACACAACTTGAACACCAGCCCGACCGTGCACAGATGCCGCCATGCGCCGTCGCTGCTGAGATCACAGGCATCGACGTGGGGATTGATCAGCAGACACTGGTCGAGCGCCTGCTCCTTGGAACGGTGATGATCGATCACCATCACATCGATGCCCTGGCCACGCAGGTAGGCCGCCTCGGCATGCGAATTCGTTCCGCAGTCGAGCGCGATGAACAGATTCGGCTTTCCGCCTTCGAGCGCGCGATCGATCGCACTGCGCGAGAGGCCGTAGCCGTCTTCCGAGCGCCGCGGCACGACGAAGCGCGGGTTGAGGCCGAAGCGGCGCAGGATCATCACGAGCAGCGCGGTGCTGCTCACGCCGTCGACATCGTAGTCGCCCAGCACGACGACCTGTTCGCGCTGTGCGATCGCCTGGCGCAGCCGCGTGGCGGCCGCCTCCAGGTTGCGCAGCAGAAAGGGATCGTTCAGCCCGGCCAGGGCCGGCTGCATGAACGCAGCGGCCGTGTCGCCATCGGCAAGCCCGGCCCGCAGGAGCAATTCAGCCAGGACGCGACTGACCCCGGCGCGTTTGCTCAGCGCCTCAACCTCAACGGCCGGGAACGGCGTGTGGGTCCAGCGCATGGCGTGGAGGGGCAGGTTGGCGGTGCCTGCAGCGGCCGCTGCGGAGGAACGAATCCTCCACAGCAACGCGTCGACCGGCACCGATCCCTACCGGGTTATTCCGACGCCTTGCTGGTCCCCTGCCACTCGTATTTCGGCGCGACGTCGTGATGCGCCTCGACGTGCTTGCGATCGCCCTTGTGCCACCAGAAGAACACCGGCGTCGCGATGAAGAGCGACGAGAATGTGCCGGTGAGCACACCGATGAGCAGCGTGAAGGCGATGTCGTTGACGTCCCCACTGGTCGTAAGAATCAGCGTCACCGCGGTCAGCAGCGTGGTGCCGCCCGTGATGATCGTGCGCGAGAGCGTCAGGTTGAGCGCGCGGTTGATGATGTCCTTCAGTGTGCCAGTCGGGTTCAGCTTCAGCTCTTCGCGGATGCGGTCGAACACGACGATGGTGTCATTGATCGAGTAACCGGCAATGAGCAGGATGGAAGCAACCATGGAGGCGTTGAACTGGCGGTCGAAGAGCACGAAGAGGCCGACGGTCAGGATCAAATCGTGCACGGTCGCAACCACGGCGCCGACGCCGTAGCCCATCTCGAAGCGGAAGGCCACGTAGATGAGAATCGCGACAAGTGCGGCCAGGACCGACTTGAGCGCGTTCCACTGGATCTCCTCGCCAACCGAGGCGCCAATGCGCGTCGCACCAGCAATGTCGAACTTGGCCTCAGGCAGGGCCTGCTGGATTTTTTGAACGCTGTCCCGGCCGAGGTCGAACGGCGTCGTGATTTTCAGGATCTCGCGCTCCATCCCCAGCGGCTGTTGGTAGGAGAAGTTGATCTCCTTGATTCCGGCCTTGGTGGCGGCGTTGCGCAGTTCGGAAATCTCCAGCTTCTTGGCGAAATTGAGCGTGACCATGTCGCCGCCGGCGAAATCGATGCCGTAGATTTCCTTGCCCTTGTAAACCACCGCGCCGATGCCGACGAGCAGGATGACCACGGTGCCAATCACCGCGGCCTTGGTGTACTTCAGGAAATCGATCGAGGTGTTCTGCAACACCGAGAACATCTTCAGCGACTTGATCGTGCCCGGGTGAATCAGGAACTCGAGGATCAGCTTACTGACGACCACCGCGGCGAACATCGTGGTGAAGATACCGATCGCGAGCGTGACGCCGAAGCCCTTCACGGGACCGGTGCCGAGCCAGATCATGATCAACGCGACGAGCAGCGTCGTGACGTTCGAGTCGAGAATCGCGGACCACGCCTTGTCGAAGCCGGCCTCGAGCGCGCTGCTCAGCGACTTGCCGAGCTTCAACTCCTCGCGCATGCGCTCGAAGATCAGGATGTTCGAGTCGACGGACATCGCGAGCGTCAGCACGATGCCGGCGATGCCGGGCATCGTGAGCGTCGCGCCGATGCTGGCCATGACGCCGAGCGTGATGAGGACGTTGACCGCCATGCCGATCGCGGCGACGCCGCCGCCGATGGTGTAGAACACGAGCATGAAGCCGATCGTGAGCACGGTGCTGATGATGAACGCGTTTTTCGCGCTGACGATCGCGTCGGCGGCGAGCGTCGGTCCGACCTCGTACTGCTCTTTCACGTCGAGCGCGATATCGAGCGGGTTGTTGAGCACGTTGGCCAGGTTGATGGCCTCGCGGTCGGAAAAGCTGCCGGTGATCTGCGCGGAGTCGCTGTTGATTTCTTCGCGGACGGTCGGAGCGGAGTAGAGTTTGCCGTCGAGCACGATAGCGAGACGACCGAGCCGGCCCGAGCGGCCGCCCTCGGCGATGACGCGGGTGACTTCAGCGAAGCGGGCCTTGCCGGGCTTGGTGAACTCGAGGATGACCTCGGGTTTGCCGTACATGTCGGGGCGTGCATGCGAATTCGAAATCATCTCGCCGGTCATTTCCGGGATGCGTTTCACAAACACTTCCTCGGAGCCCGACTCGCCCTTGCGGCCTTCGTAGTCGAGCGTCTTGATTTCGTAGCCGGCCGGCGTTTCCACGCCCGGACCGGGGGAAAGGAACGGATGCACGATCCGGAAATCGAGGCGGGCCGGAGCCTTCACCTGATCGACCACGTCCGGATTGTCCTTGGTGCTGATGCCGGGAAGCTGGATTTCGATGCGATTATCGCCGATCGGGCGGATGATGGGCTCGGCGACGCCAAAGCCGTTGATGCGCGTGCCGATGATCTCGATGGCCTTTTGCAGCTTCTCCTTGCGCTGGTAGGCGTCGACGACCTTGCCGGGTTCATCCTTGGCCTCGAGCGTGAACGCCACGCCGCCCTTGAGGTCGAGACCGAGCTGGAGGTGCCCCTTGGACCGCCGCAGGATCTCGGTGAGGAGAATGTCATTCCGCTTCTCGACGTTCCTCAGTGAATCCTCGAGCCGGATGGCCGGGAAATACTGCGACAGATCGAGCTTCCGCTCCTTGCCAATTTGCTTCAGCGCCACGAATTCGCTCGCGGCCTGGAGACCTTTCACCCGCGCCGTGGCTTCATCGAGCAGCTTGGCGAAGTCCGCCGGTTTCGCCGTGGCATGCGTGCGGGCGTAGGAGACGAACGGCTCGTCCTTGATGGGCACAAGCTGCGTGACCGACCACGCCAGAATGGCGAGGCAAAGCACGAGCTTCCAGAGGTTGCGTTTAAGCATGGGTCTATTGGGTTGAAAGGGGTCGACGGGAGCGCGGGCATCCCGCCCGCTCGATCAATCGCTGCGGGCGGCGTGCCCGCGCTCCCAAAAAATCACTTCTTTTCCACGGCGCCGGTCTTCTTCACGACGGTGGTCACAAAGCTCTTGCCGATCTCGAGCTTGGTCGTGTCGGACACGCGCACAATGAACCGGTCTTCCTTCACGTTGGTGATCACACCATAGATGCCGCCGGTCGTCATGATCTCGTCACCCGACTCGAGCGACTTCAGCATCGCCTCGTGCGCCTTCTGCTTCTTTCGCTGCGGCGCAATCATCAGAAAATACATCGCCGCGAAAAGCAGCACCATCGGCATGATCTGCATCCAGGCGGCCGGTCCTTGCGGGGCGCCGGGAGCGGGGGCTTGCGCCAGAAATTCGAGGCCGGAAAACAACGAGGACATTTTCGTCATTGCGTGTTGGTTGATTTGAAAAAAGAAAACATGCATCTAACTGATTCGCCTCTGGCAAAAGCAAGCTATAACCCTGCCGAAGTTGAGAGTGGGACTTGAGAGCCCGGCAACGTGCAAGCTCGCTTGCGTCGCAGCTCCATCAGCCTCCACTCTCGACCCTCAGCTCGCAACCGGGCCACGATCCCTCAACACCCACCTTATTGAAGACAAAATCCTCCTCCGCCTGGTCAGCCGCCAAGTCCGAAGAACAGTACGGATTCAAGCGCTGGGGCTCGGGTCACATCTCGGTGGACAACGAAGGTTTCGTGAACGTCCAGCCCCTGGTTGACGGCCGCGGGATTCGCGTGCTGGACGTCGTCCAGGAGGCGCTCGGCATGGGCCTGAAGGCGCCGATGGTGATCCGTTTCCAGGACCTGCTGCGCCACCGCGTCGTGCAGCTCAACGAGATGTTCCGCAAGGCCATCAAGGACGAGGGCTACAAGGGCGAGTACCGCGGCGTGTTTCCCATCAAGGTCAACCAGCTGCGCGAGGTCGTCGACGAGATCGTCGCGGCGGGCAAGGAATTCAACTACGGCCTCGAGGCCGGCTCGAAGCCCGAGCTGATGATCGCCCTCGCGATGCATGAGGGCTCGCAGCGCCTGATCATCTGCAACGGGTACAAGGATCACGACTACATCCGGCTGGCGATGCTCGGCCGCAAGCTCGGCAAGAAGATCATCATCGTGGTCGAACAGCTCGCCGAGCTCGACGACATCATCCGCATTTCCGAGGAGACCGGCGTGAAACCGATGATCGGCTTCCGCGCCAAGCTGCAGACCCGCGGCGAGGGCAAATGGGCGACGTCGACCGGCGACAACGCGAAGTTCGGCCTGAACACCGCCGAGATCCTGTTCGCGATCGAGAAGCTCCGCGCCGCCAAGCTCACGCAGTCGCTGCGGCTGGTGCACTTCCACATCGGCTCGCAGGTGCCGAACATTCTCACGATCAAGAACGCCGTCGTGGAGGCGACGCGATTCTACTGCCAGCTCGCCAAGATGGGTTTCCCGATGGGTTACCTCGACGTCGGCGGCGGCCTCGGCATCGACTACGACGGGTCGCGCACGAACTTCGAGTCGTCGATGAACTACTCGATGGAGGAATACGCCCGCGACGTCGTGTTCAACATCCGCGAGATCTGCACCGCCTCGGGCATCCCGGTCCCCGACATCGTCAGCGAATCCGGCCGCGCGATCGTCGCGCCCCACTCCCTGCTGGTCGTCGAGGTTTTCGAGCGCATCAACAAGCGCGAGTCGCTCGGCCACCAGCACCAGCCGAAGGAGAAGCACAAGGTCGTCACCGATCTCGAGGTGATGCTGAAGAACAAGGGTAAGCTCGGCCGGCTCGAGCGGTTTCACGACGCCGTACAGAAAAAGGAGGAGGCGTTCTCGCTCTTCAACCTCGGTTACCTCGATCTCGAAAACCGCGCCGCCGCCGAATCGCTCTTCTGGCAGATCTGCGAGCAGATCGCCAAGGAAGGCCGCAAGACCGGCTACCAGCCCGAGGAGCTCCACGAGCTGGATACGCTGCTCGCCGACCAGTACGTCTGCAATTTCTCGGTGTTCCAGTCGCTGCTCGATCATTGGGCGCTGAAACAGTTGTTCCCCGTCGCGCCGCTGCACCGGTTGCTCGAGAAGCCGACGGTCAACGCGATCCTCGTCGACATCACGTGCGACTCGGACGGCAAGATTTCGTCGTTCATCGATCTGCAGGACGTGAAGGACTACGTCACCCTGCACCCGCTGAACAACAAGCCGTACTATCTCGGCATCTTTCTCACCGGCGCCTACCAGGACATCATGGGCGACCTGCACAATCTGTTCGGCCGCGTGAACGAAGTGCACGTGTTCCTCGAGGACGACGAGCCGAACGGCTTCTATATTGAAGAGGCGCTGAGCGGCAGCCGGATCGCCGACGTGATCGAGGGCGTGCAGTACCAGCAGGAGGATCTGTGCCGCAAGATGAAGGCGCAGATCGACGCCGCCACGAAGAAGGATCAGGTCAAGCCGCGCGAGGGCGTGCGCCTGCTCGAGCTCTACGAGAGCCAGATGCTTAATAAGACCTACCTGAACATCGAGCCGAAGAACGGGCGGAAGAAGAAACGCTAGTCGGGGAAGGAGTTGAGAGTTTAGGGTTGAGAGCTGAGAGACCGATCCGGGCAGATGTCTGACTCCGTTCCATCCTGTTTTACAGGGTCCCGGTGGGTCGCGGTTTCTCTCAACTCTCAGCCCTAAACTCTCAACTGAGAACGCGGCGCGTCCGCGAAAATTCACGATCTTCGGCTTTGCTTTTCCCCGCCCATGTGTTCACTTGAACACTATGAGCGAGCCCCTCACCGATCGTCAGCAACAGGTCCTCGATTTCATCAACGCGCATCACCGCCAGCACGGCGTATCACCGTCGCTGCGCGAGATTCAGGCGCATTTCGGACTCGCGAGTCCGTTCGGCATCAAGCGTCACGTCGACGCTCTCACGGAGAAAGGCGCGCTGCGCCGGCTCGATGGCAAGGCGCGCGGACTCCTCCCCTCCTCGCATCCGCGCCGCGGCGCACTGGCCGAGATTCCCCTCTACGGCACGATTCCCGCCGGCTTCGGCGTCGAAACCCAGGTGACGGAACCGGACAGCTACATTTCCGTCGACACCGTTTCCCTCGGCGTGCGGCCCACGACCAAGCTCTTCGCGTTGCGGGTCCGCGGTGACTCGATGATCAACGCCAGCATCCTTGATGGCGACACGGTCTTCCTCACGCCGCGCGAGCCGCGGCAACAGGACATCGTTGCCGCCCTGATCGACGGCGAATCGACCTTGAAACGCTACTTGGTGCAACGCGGTCACGCCTTCCTGCGCGCCGAGAACCCGCGCTACCCCGATCTCCTCCCCGCGCAGGAACTGATCATCCAGGGCGTGATGATCGGATTGCTGCGCACGCAAACGAACTAACCGCACGGCCTGCGCCGCGCCTTTTCCCTCCTCCGCTCCGAGCCCTTTCTTTCCCCATGAAATTCATCTTTTCCTTCAAGCCTCGTTCGCACCGCCGCTCCACCCTGCGCGATTTGCATGCCTTCGGTCTCGTTCGCGTGTTTCGTCAGCACTCCTTTTTCCGCCTGTGGGAACCGCTGCGCGAGCAACGCAGCCGTGAGGAGCCGTTTCTGGGTTAAGCGTGCCGCCGCCCGCACACCTCTCACCGCTCCGTCGTCTGATTCCGGCTCCGTCCGCCGTGTGATCCCACCGCGTCTTTCAGCGTCCTTCGTTCATGTCCGCCCCGCCCGACCGGCTTGCGGCGCTCCGGCATCTGCTCGCCGAGCGCTTTCCCACCGTGCCCCGCACGACGGGCCGCCTGCTGGCCACGGGCGTCGCCGCGCTCGATGAGGCCACCGGCGGATTGCCGCTCGGCGCCGTCGCCGAAGTCGTCTGTGCCGCGCCGAGCTGCGGCAGTCAGCTGTTGTTGGGGCGTCTGCTCGAGGCCACGCGCACGAGCCGCGCGCGGGTCGCGTTAATCGACAGCACCGATTCGTTCGATCCCGGTTCGTTCGACCCGGATCTGCTCGCGCATCTCGTGTGGGTGCGCTGCGCCGGCACGCGTGCCGCGCTCAACGCCGCCGATCTGCTCGCACGCGACGCCAACCTCGGCCTCGTGGTGCTCGATCTCCGTCAGGCTGCCGAGTCCGAGCTGCGGCGCGTGCCCGCCTCGCACTGGTACCGGCTGCAACGCGCTGTCGAACCCACGGACCTCTCGCTCCTCGTCGCCACGCCCCGCGCCTGCGTGCCGTGCGCGCAGGTGCGTTTTGTCCTGTCGGTTTCCCATCCCGCCACCGCGCTTGATCGGGAGCGCGCCACGCTGGCCGGCGCTCTCGCGCCCGCCTTGGAACGCCAGCGCCGTCACCTCGCCGCGGGTTAGAGGCGATGAGCATCGAACGTGACTACAAATTCAAAGATGAGCCGGAAACCATGACACCAGCGGAAACACCGACCGTGAAGGCAGCGGCCGGAAAAACGGGCAGGACCTTCCTGGCTTCATGGCTTCCGGCTTGGTCGGGGCTCGCCGGCCTGGAGCGAAGCTCCGCTGGCTGATTGCCGGGCACCCTGCCCTGCCTGCCCTGCGGCCGCCGGGTCGCGGCGCCCTGCTCTCCTGCGCTTCCGCTTCCCCCGCCGTTCCCTGTCTCTCCTCGTCTCTCCTCGTGTTTGCCGTCCTGTACATTGCCGACTTCGCGCTGCACGCCGTGCTGCGGACCGAACCCGGATCCGCCGCGCAGGCGGCCGCGCTCTTTGCCCAGAGCCGGCAGAAATCGATCGTGCTCGAGGCAAATGCCGCGGCGCGTCGGGCCGGGATCGAGCCCGGCATGACCGCGCCGCAGGCCGTCGCCCGTTGTCCGACGCTGCTGATTCGCACGCCCCAGCCCGCCGTGCAGGCCGAGGCGCGCGCCGCCCTGCTGGCCGTGGGCTTCACGCTCTCGCCCGCGATTGAGGACACCGCGCCGGGCGTGTGCACCGCCGATCTCAAGGGCGGCAGCACGTCGCCCGAAACCCTCGCCGCCGCCGCCCTGGCGCGCCTCGATCACCTCGGGCTGCCCGCCACCGCCGGCATCGCCCGCACGCCGCTGCTGGCGCTCTACGCGGCGAAGGTCGGGAGCGGCGTACCGCCGGAACCACCGACCGCCACCGACGACGTCAGCCGGTGGACCAAGCCGTCACTGCCCGCCGCGGATGATTTTTTCCAGCTGGTCGCGGAGCACCCGCCCGAGGCGTCGGCTCACCGGCCGGATCGGCTCGCGGAGGCGCCGGCACCGTACCACGCCCACCACGGACGCGTGCGGACCGTGATCGATGAAAAAAGCTTTCTCGCCCCGCTCCCGCTCGCCAGCGCGGAGCCGCCGCCCGAACTCGCGCCGGTGTTTTTCGCGTGGGGCGTGCACACGCTCGGCGAACTCACGGCACTGCCCCGTGATGACATCGTCCGCCGCTTCGGCGCCGCGGGCCTCGCGTTGTGGCAGCGCGCCACTGGCGGCGGGACGCGTCCGCTGCACCTCGTCGTGCCCGCCACCGGATTCAGCGTCGCGCTGGAGCTCGAGTCAGCGGTCGAAACCCTCGAGCCGCTGCTGTTCCTGATTCGCCGGCTGCTGGATCGGCTCACACTGGAGTTGCGGGCCGGACAGCATGTCGCCGCGGCGATCGATTTCACGATCCGGCTCGAGAGTGACGCGCGTCATACCCGCAATTTCCGGCTGCCCGAGCCGACGGCCGATGCGGAGATTCTGTTTCGCACGCTGCACACGCACCTCGAGTCGTTGCGCACCGACGCCGCCATTGTCGCGCTCGAACTCAACCTCGTGCCGACGCGGCCGCTGGTGCGGCAGCACGGGATCTTCGACACGGGTCTGCGCGATCCGCATGGCTTTGCTGAAACGCTCGCGCGCGTCGCCGCGCTGGTGCACGCCGAGCGCGTCGGCACGCCGCAACGCGAGGACACGCACCGGCCGGATGCCGTGAAACTCGTGACGCCCGCCCCGGTCGTGCCGCCGCCGGCTGAGGCCCCGGTGCATGCGCCCCACGGGCTGCCGTTGCGACGGTTTCGGCCGCCGCTGCCGGCGACGCTGGAATTCGCCGCGCCCGCGCGCCAGCCGGTGTACGTGCACACGGATCGCTTTCACGGCGCGATCACGGATCTGCGGGGACCGTGGCGCAGCAGCGGCGACTGGTGGCAGGGCGATCGCGCGTGGCAGCGGATTGAATACGACATCGCGATCGCCGGCGGTGGACTCTACCGCCTGCTGCGCGTCGACGAAGCGTGGTTCATCGAGGGGGAGTATGACTGAGACGTTGAGAGCTGAGAGTTGAGGGTTGAGAGCCAAAACCGCTACGGCCCACCCCGAACGTCTTCATCTCTCGACTCTCAGCCAACGATTCAGCTGCCCGCGAATCACGCCAACAAACCGAATGAAAACGAAGAGAGAGCGTCCCTCACCCAACAGTGAACGCGATTAAAGGCGGGTGGACTTAACTTTCCCTTCTGAAATTCGCTTCCGTTCGGGTGATTCGCGGGAGGCCTTCTGCATGGTTCCGGCTCAGCCCTAAACCCTCAACTCACCTGACTCGGCCCAAGAGAACGAAAAACGTGTCCGCCTATCTCGAGCTCCACGCCCGCAGCGCCTTCAGCTTCCTGCGCGGCGCCTCGTCGCCGGAGGATCTGATCCTGGCTGCGGCCGCCGCCGGCCTGCCCGCCGTCGGTCTGCTCGATCGCGACGGCGTGTGCGGCGCGCCGCGCTTCTTCGGCGCCGCCCGCGACCACGGTCTGCGCGCGCGGGTCGGTGCCGAGGTCACGATGGAGGACGGCAGCGTCGTGCCGCTGCTCGCTGCCACCCGCACCGGCTACCAGAATCTCTGCCAGCTCATCACCGAGGCCAAACTCACCGCCCGGCCGCCGACGTGCCCGCTGCCGGCCGGGCCGGACGTCCACGCACCCGATCCGCGCGATCGCAAGCGGCCGTGTTTCGCCACGTGGGAGGAACTCGCGCGTTACAGCACAGGCCTCATCGCGCTCACCGGCGATGAGGACGGACCCGTGCGTCAAGCTTGGCGCACGGTCGGGCCCCAAGCGGCGTCGAGCGCACTGGAGCGACTCACCACGGTGTTCGGTCCCGATCGACTCTACGTCGAGCTGCAACGGCACCGGATTCGCGGCGAAGACCGCGAGGTCACCTTCCTCCGCGATCTCGCCGCGGCGCACGCGGTGCCCGTGCTGGCCACAGGCGGCGTGAACTACGCCACAGCGGCGCGGCGCGCGACGGCCGATGTGTTCACCTGCCTGCGACTCCACACGACGCTCGATGCCGCGGGCCGCCGACTGGCGGTCAACGCCGAGCGCCACGTCAAGTCCGCCGCCGACATGGCGCAGTTGTTTGCCGATCTGCCCGAGGCGCTGGCCAACACCGTGCGGCTCGACGCGCGGCTCGAGTTCACGCTGCACGATCTCGGGTATCGGTTTCCTGACTACACGACGCCGCAGGGCCAGCCGATGCCGGCGTTCCTGCGCGAGGTCACGTACGCCGGCGCCCTGCGCCGTTACGGCACGCTCCACGCCCGCGTCACCGCGCAGATCGACAAGGAGCTCGCGTTGATCACGCGGCTCGGATTCTGCGGCTATTTTCTGATCGTGTGGGATATCTGCACCTTCGCCCGCGACCGCGGCATCCTGGCGCAGGGCCGCGGCAGCGCCGCCAACAGCGTCGTGTGCTACGCGCTCGGCATCACCGCCGTCGATCCCATCAAGCATGAACTGCTCTTCGAACGTTTCCTCAGCGAAGGCCGCGTCGGGCGCGACGGTCATCCGTCGTGGCCCGACATCGATCTCGATCTGCCGAGCGGCGAGCTGCGCGAGAAAATAATCCAGCGCGTCTACGAAGCCTATGCGCCGCGCGGTGCCGCGATGACGGCCAACGTGATCACCTATCGCGGCCGCAGCGCGGTGCGCGAGATCGGCAAGGTCCTCGGCTTCGGCGACGACGCGCTCGATCGGTTCTCGGGCCTGTATGCCAACGGTGATTTCCCCGAGACGCTCGAGTTGCAGGATCAGCTCGCCATGGCCGGCATCGCCGCCCGGCACCCGCGCGCCGAGGCGATGGTCCGGCTCTATCACCAGATTCACGGCCTGCCGCGCCACCTCGGCCAGCACAGCGGCGGCATGGTGATCTGCCAGGGCCAGCTCGACCGCGTGGTGCCGCTCGAAAACGCCTCGATGCCCGGGCGCGTCGTCGTGCAATGGGACAAGGACGACTGCGAGGATCTCGGGATCGTGAAGGTGGACTTCCTCGGCCTCGGCATGATGGCGGCGCTGCAGGACACCTTCGCACTCTGCCGGGCGCGCGGCCATCCGATCGAACTCTACACCATTCCGCAGGATGACGCGGCCACGTACGCGGCCATGCAGCGGGCCGACACGGTCGGCGTGTTTCAGATCGAAAGCCGCGCGCAGATGGCGTCGCTGCCCCGCATGCGGCCCGCGTGCTTTTACGACGTCGCCATGCAGGTCGCGATCGTCCGCCCCGGACCGATCGTCGGCAATCTCGCGCACCCGCTCATCCGCCGGCGCAACGGACTCGAGGCGCCCGACTACATCGATCCGAGCGTGGACGCCATCGTCCAGCCGATCCTGCGGCGCACGATGGGCGTGATCCTGTTTCAGGAGCAGATGCTGGAACTCGCGATGAGGCTCGCGGATTTCACCGGCGGCGAAGCGGAAGAACTGCGTCGCGCCATGGGTTTCACCAAGGGCCACGACCGGCTGCAGCGGGCGCTCGCGAAACTCTGCGCCGCGCTGCGCCTGAAGGGACACAACGAAGCCGTGGTGAAGAGAGTCAGCGAGTCCGCGCTCTCGTTTGCCGCGTATGGATTCCCCGAATCGCATGCGCTCAGTTTCGCACTGCTGGCCTATGCGAGCACCTGGCTGAAGGTGCACCGGCCCGCCGAGTTCACGGCGAGTCTGCTCAATCATCAGCCGATGGGGTTTTACTCGCCCGCCACACTCCTGCAGGACGGACGCCGTCATGGGCTCAAAGCGAAGCCGGTCTGCGTCGCAGCGTCGGACTGGACTTGTACGGTCGAAGACGACGCCACGATCCGGATCGGTCTGCTTTACGTGAAAGGTCTGCGCGAAACGGCGGCACGGGCGATGTTGGAGGTGCGACGCACCCAGCCGTTCACGTCGCTGGATGATTTTTTGCGCCGCACGGATTTCACGCCGGCGGAGCGGCGCGCGCTCGCCGCCGTCGGCGCGCTCAACGCCTTCGCGCCGCACCGGCGCGCCGCGCTCTGGCAGGTCGAGGCCGCGTGGTCGGAGGAAGAAAGTCTGTTCCGCGAATTTGCGGACGAGAGGGCTGACGTCACGTTCGGGGCCGCGGATGCAGGCGGGACGCCCGCGCTCCCGGGATCTCCGCTCGCGCCGATGACGCTCACCGAGCGGCTGCGCGCGGATTTCACCGGGCTCGACCTCACGACCGGGGTGCATCCGATGGCTTTGATTCGATCCACGCTGCCCGACGTCTGGCGCGCCGCCGATCTGTGCGTCGGGCAGGATGGCGAACGCGTGACTGTCGCCGGCTCCGTCATCTGCCGGCAGCGCCCGGGCACGGCCAAGGGTTTCATGTTCATCAGCCTCGAGGACGAAACCGGCATCGCCAACGTCATCGTGGTGCCGCAGCTCTTCGAGGCCTTACGGCTGCTCATCACCCAGGAACCTGCGCTCCGGATCAGCGGAAAGCTCCAAAACCAGCACGGTGTGATCCACGTGAAGGCGGAGAAGATCGAGGCGTTGACCGCGGCCGCGCTGCCGGCACAGGCCTCGCACGATTTTCACTGACGCGACCCGCGGCTAACTCCCCGATCGCGCCCACGGCCTCCCCGCGAGCGTCATTGCCGATTGACGGAGGAAGTTGGGGAGAAAAGCCCGCCTGGTCGATCAGAAACTGTGGAACCGAACCCGGATCCGGCAACACGATGACGCTGTGACTTTCCAGATCGGCTTGCTGCTGGCGCTCATTGTCGTGGCGCTGGTGTTCTTCTCGTTCGAATGGCTTTCGAGCGACGTCGTCGCGTTGGGCCTGCTGCTCACGATCATCGTGACCGGACTCCTCCCGGTGAAGGACGCGTTTGCCGGGTTCGGCAGCGACACCGTCATGATGGTGCTCGGACTGCTCATCATGACGGCGGGCTTGGCGAAAACCGGCGTGGTCGATCTCGTGGGCCGCAGCATCATCCGCTATGCCGGCACCCGCACGCTGCCACTGCTGGCAGTGGTGATGGTATCGGTCGCGGCCCTGAGTGCGTTCATCAGCAACACCGCTGCGGCCGCGTTCTTCCTGCCGGTCGTCCTCGGCATCGCGGCCAAATCCAAGACCTCGCCGTCGCGGCTGCTGATGCCGGTGGCGTTCGCTTCGATTCTCACGAGTTCGGTCACGCTCATCAGCACCTCGACGAATCTCGTGATCAGCGGCCTCATGACCAACGTCGGGCTGCCACCGATGGGCATGTTTGAAATGGCGCCCGTCGGACTGCCGATCGCGGCGGCCGGATTGATCTACATGTTCTTCATTGGCCGCCGGCTCATCCCGGAGCGCGCCCCGGGCGAAGGCCTTCTGGAGGACTTCGGCGTACGTTCCTACATCACCGAAGTGCTGGTGCTGCCGAATTCGCCGCTCGTGGGAAAAACCCTGGCCGAGGCCAATCTCGGCCGCGATCTCGATCTCGCCGTGGTGCGCGTACTGCGCGAACCGAACCAGTACCTCTGGCCGCAAAGTTCGCTCGCGCTGCGCGCCGGCGACGTCCTGCTGGTGGAAGGCGCCCGCGAAAACGTGCTGCAGGTCAAGGACACCGCCGGCATCGAGATCCGGCCCGACGTCGTGCTCTCCGATCCCGATCTGAGTGTGGAGGACACCACGCTCGTCGAGGCGCTCGTGGTGCCCGGCTCACGCCTGGTGGATCACACGCTGCGGGGCGTCGGCTTCAGCGAACGCTACCGGCTGCAGGTGCTCGGGCTGAATCGTCATGGCCGCAACATCCTGGAAAAACTCGGCCGCACGGTACTGCGGGTCGGCGACGTGTTGCTGGTGCAGGGACGGACGCGCGACATCGCCCGCCTGGCCGAGGAGGGACTCGTGAGTGTGTTGCAGGCCGTCGACGAAACCCGGATCCACCGGCCGCGCGCGTGGCGGGCCATGGCCATCTTCACCGTGGCGCTGACCATGGCTGCGACCGGCCTCGTGGCCCTGCCGGTGGCGGTGATGCTGGGAGCGTTCACGATGTTCGTCACGAACTGCGTGAAGCCCGCCACCGCCTACCGCGAACTCGAGTGGCGGGTCGTGATCCTCATCGCGTGCATGCTCGCGCTGGGCCAGGCGATGGTGACCACCGGCGCGGCCCAGTATCTCGCGGAGCACGTCGCAACGGCGACCAGCGGACTCTCGCCCACGTGGCTGCTGTGCGGCTTCTTCCTGCTCACCGTGCTGCTCACGCAACCGATGTCGAACCAGGCCGCCGCCGCGGTGATCCTGCCGATCGCGATCCAGACTGCGACCCATCTGGGATTGAATCCCCGCACGTTCGTCATGGGCATCGCCGTCGCGGCAAGTTGCTCCTACCTCACGCCACTCGAGCCCGCGTGCCTCATGGTGTACGGCCCGGGACGCTACCGCTTCGTCGACTTTGTGCGCGTCGGCGCCCCGCTCACCGTGGTGATCTTCGTCATCGCGATGATCCTGGTGCCGAAGTACTGGCCGTTTGCCGCGGTCCCTTGAACGCGACGGCACCCCCGGGCGCCGACTCATCGTTCACGCCGGTCAGGCGCAGCTTGCCATCGCACTCACCGCACGATTCGAAACCACGGCATCGGGCGGCAGCGTGGCCAGCGCCTCTTCCAGTGTCGTGATGCCCGACTTGACCTTGAGCAGGCTGTCCTGGTGCAGTGTCTTCATCCCGTTCCGAATCGCGATGCGCTTCAGATCGGCGACGTTGGCCCCCTGGTTGATGCCCTCGGTCAGCTCCTCGTTGTTGACCATGAGCTCATGGATGCCAACGCGCCCCTTGTATCCAAGACCTGCGCACGCCGGACAGCCGTTGGGGTTGGCTTTGAAGATCGGCCCCGACCAGCCGATGGCCCGGCGCAGAATCTCCTCCTCGCGTCCCTTCGGTTCATGCACGCGGCGGCAGGTGCGGCAGACGCGGCGCATCAGCCGTTGCGCGCACACGCAGACCAGGGATGCGGAAATGTTAAACGGCTCGACGCCCATCTCGGTCAGCCGCGTGACGCTCGAGGGCGCGTCGTTGGTGTGCAGCGTCGAGACCAGCAGGTGCCCGGTGAGCGCTGCCTCGACGGCAATCTGCGCGGTTTCCTGATCGCGGATTTCACCAACGAGAATGATGTCGGGATCCATGCGCAGGTAGGCCCGGAGCGCCCGGGCAAAGGTCAGCCCGATCTGCCGGTTCATCTGCGTTTGATTGAGACCCGGCAGGGTATACTCGATCGGATCCTCCGCAGTCTGGATGTTCGTGTCCCGCGTGTTCACCTCGCCGAGCGCCGAGTAGAGCGTCATCGACTTGCCCGAGCCCGTCGGCCCGCAGTGCAGGATCATCCCGTACGGCTGGTGAATGCAGTCGCGGTAGCGGGCGAGATTCTCGTCGGAGAAACCCAGCGCGCCGAGCGGCAGCGCACTCTTGGATTTGTCGAGGAGCCGGATCACGACCTTCTCCCCATGGGTCACCGGCCCGACCGCCACGCGCAAATCCACGTCGATGTTCTTCTTCGTGTACTTCTTGAAAATGATGCGTCCGTCCTGCGGCAACCGGGTCTCGGAAATGTCCAGGTTGCACATGATCTTGAGGCGCGCGACCATCGCCCCGGCGGCGGCCTTCGGCAGCCGCAGCTTGTCCTGGCACAGACCGTCGATGCGGTACCGGACGAGCAGATCCTTTTCCGACGGCTCGATGTGGATGTCCGACGCTCCGCTGATGTAGGCATCCTCGATCACGCGGTTGGTCAGCTGGATGATCGGCGCGGAATCCTCCCGCTCGAGATCGGCTGCGCTGATGTCGGGGTTCCGATCCATCCCGTACACGGAAGTGATAGCCTCGGCCACGGCGCCGATGTTGATATCCTGGGCGTCGAGGCTCGCGCCGCCGCTCCCGTCCTTGAAATGGTTTTTCAGCAGCGTCTCAAAGAGCGTGGCCGACACCACCCGCACCTCCTCGATTTCCAGTTCGGTCACGCGCGTGAACATTTCCCGCCGTGAATAATCCAGCGGATTGGTCATTAACGCCGCGATGGCATTGTTCGCGAGCCGCTTGAAGGGGAACACGCCATCCCGCCGGATGACGGCCTCGCCCACGCTCTCCACCAGCGTCTCATCGATCTCGAGTTCGGCGGCCGCACCCACCAGGGGCAGTTCGGTGAAACGCGCCACAAACCGCGCAGCGTCCTCGGCGGGCGGCTGGAAGCGCGGGTCCGCCATGCGGTGGATCAGCGTCGAGGCGTACTCCGCAATCTCCTGCAACACTGCGAGGTCCTCGACCGTGAACTCCCCGCCGGAGCCGGCGTGCGGATCCTTGTTCATAACCTGCAACGCGCCGAGAATGCTGGTGCTCTTGAGCGGCACGGTGAGCGCCGAGTGCACCGTCAATCCGCCCATTTCCTGCAACGACGGAGCTTCCGTCCCGCCTGGAGCGTGACGCTCGAACTCAGGCTCACCGCCTTCAATCACGCGGCCCAACACGCCCGCAGTGCGCGGCAGCCGCCGCGCCTGCAGCTCTTCCACCGAGCTGCGAAACCACTGCTCTTTTGCAGGATCGTCCGCCCAAAGTGCGGGCGAAAAATAGACGCGATGGAGCGCGAGCTGATCGCCTTCCGTCAGATAGAACCGAATGGACTGCGCGTGCAGCGCCTCCATCACCTTCAGCGCCGTCAGTTCCAGCACGGAGGCGAAATCACTCCGCGAGGGGGCCTGACGGGAGATGACTTTGATGAGAAGGGCGCGCCGCAGGCGGCTCAGCGTGGTGGAAGTCATCATGGCGCAGCGAACCCATCGAGCACATAGGGTGCCAACCCTAGTTCCATTCGGGACTCGCACCCCAGATACGTTATTGAGGAGGAGCTTGCACTTACGGCCCCAGCAGCGCGCGGACGGTCAGCTCGGGAATCTGTAAACAGTGCCGACAGGAGTCGTCCGAATTCTTGACGCCGGGCCTTTCCGCACACCGTGCGACGATCCCCGATCAATCCGTCGCATTTGCTGGGCTTTGCGGCGGATGAACCGTATCCTTCCTTCAGTTCCACAACGACCAACGTGTTTCCGAATAGCAAAGTCGTGGCGCACGCGGTTCGCGCGAAGGAAATCCTGGCAATCCTCGCGCGGCACGGCTTTGCCGAATTGCTGAGCCAGATCGAGCTGCCCGCAGGTTTCTGGTCCCGATTACTGCCTGCGCCCGGGCCGGAACGCAGTCTCGCCGAACGGATCCGATTCGCGGCGGAGGAGTTGGGACCGACGTTTGTGAAGCTGGGCCAGATGCTCTCCATGCGCCCGGACGTCGTCCCGCATGAGATCATCCTGGAACTTCGCCAGCTCCAGAACAACGTGCAGCCGCTGCCGTTTTCCGAAATGCGGCCGGTGCTCGCCACGTCGCTGGCCCGCGACCTGGACAGCGTCTTTGCGGAATTTGACGAAGCGACGGTCGCAGCCGCGTCGCTCGCTCAGGTCTATTCGGCCCGGTTGCTCGACGGCACCGCCGTGGCCGTGAAGATCCAGAAACCGGATCTGCTGAGCCGGATTGAAATCGATTTTGATCTCGCGGACTGGCTGGCCGGCTTGCTGCGGCCCCGCGTGGCGGCGCTGCAGACCATCGACCTCCCGGGAATTCTCGCCGAGGCGCGCACGGGCGTGCTGCACGAACTCGATTTTCGCCACGAGGCGCGCAACCAGGAGTATTTCAACTCCCTGAATCCCCATCCGGATCAGGTCTACGCCCCGCGCGTCTTCCCTGAATTTTCCGGCGAACGCGTCCTGGTGATGGAGTGGATCGATGGCATCTCCGTGAGCGAAGCGGCGGCGCTGCCGGAAGCCACCCGGCAGCGGCTCGCGGGCCAGGGTGCCGCGTCGATCATCCGGCAGGTCTTCATCGCCGGATTTTTTCACGCCGACCCGCACACCGGCAATCTGCTGGTCACGGCCGACGGCCGGCTGTGCTTCATCGACTGGGGTCTTGCCGGTCATCTGACCCGCCGGCTGCGTTACGCCCTGGCCGATTTCTGGATCGCCGCCGTCGAGCAGGACGTCGAGCGCGTCGTCCAGATCGCCGCGGATCTCGCGCCGGTGGACGCGCGCCCCGATCTGCGCGGTATGGAGAAAGCCATTACGCTGGTGCTGCGGGAGGAGTTGAACTTCTCGATCGGCCGCCAGGCGCTCGGCCGCGCCATGCTCCGGCTCCTGTTCATTTTCGGCCAGCACGGGATTTCCCTCTCACGCGACTACGCGCTGATGGCCAAGGCAGTCCTCTCCATCGAGGAGGCGGGCCGCATGCTCGACCCCGTCTTTGACCTGCGACGGCACACGACGTCGGTGCTGCGCGAACTGCAGCGGGAGCGCGTGAACCCGCGCGTTTTCCTGCGCCGCTCCGGCAATCTCCTCTGGCACAGCCTGAGCAGCCTGCAGGATTTGCCCTTCGAGTTCCGCCGCCTGCTCCGCCGGCTCGAGCACGACAACCTGTCCATCAATCTGCAGCACCGCGGACTCGAGGACCATGACGACGCGGTGAAGATCGCCGCCAACCGCATCACGCTCGGCGTCATCATCGGCGCGTTGATCATCGGGTCGTCCCTGATCGTGACCACGGGCATCCAGCCGCATCTGTTCGGCTATCCCGCTCTCGGCATCGTCGGCTATCTGCTCTCCGCCATCCTCGGGCTCTACGTCATCTGGGACATCATCCGGCACGGCCGGCACAAGTAGGGCGCCTGCGGCGGCGGAGCGCAGGCGGTGTCAGCTTTTCCACTACAACCGGATCAGATCCCACCGGAGGCAACGAAGGCGGGCGGCCCCGCGAGGCACGCCCGGCGCAGGCGGGCGATCCGCCGTGCGACCACGGGCTGGAGTGCGTGCCACAGGGACGGTGGGAGTTTACCGCGGGCCACCCACGTCGTCACGCGCGCCAGCAGGAGCTCGTCGTCGTGCAGTTCACCGAGCTGCCGCTGGCGCTGCTTCAACGTGGCCATTCCAAGCCCATGCCGGCGTCCCAACACCGCCGGCAGGGCCTCGACCGCATAGCGATAGCGCTTCAACGCCACCCGCGCGCGGTGGAAGGCGGCGGTGTCCGCGGCCTCGCGCGGCCAGCGTTCCACCATGCGCTCCCAATCGCGCAGCAACACGCGGCGCAGTCCCTGATCCAAACGTCGGTCAATCCCCGCGCGGCCCACGCGCGCACCGAGGGCCGCGACCGCGGCTTGCAGCGAGCCGCGCAACCGCAAACGCTTCAAGGCGGCGACGGCGGCCCTGCGCTGACGTCGTTCGCGCCGGGCAAGCAGGCGGTCCAGCTCGCCCGCGGCTTCGAGGTCCGGGACCAACGCGCCGGCCAGGGCCCGCTGCACGGTCGCGTCACGGAAACGTCCCAGCGCTTCAAGTACGTCGGCCAGGGCCCGCCGCGCTGCCCGGCGGGGTGCGGCCGGCAAGACCGCCGAAGCCAGTTGCAGGTACGCCTGCAGGCGCCGCGACGCCACGCGCAAGGCATGGACATGACGCCGTCCGCGCTGGTGCCGGCAGGCTTTCAGCAAGCGTTCGCCGTCGCCGGCGGCGGCGGCCACGAGAGCGGTGAAGCGGGCGAATCGACCCGCAGCTCCCGGCGCGGGCGGTGGGCGCAAGCGATTTGATTTCATGGTGTGGGTTTCCGCAGGCGCGCGACCGCGGTCGCGTTCTTCGGTGCGCAGTCTAGTCCCAAACGCACTGCGCCGCCTCGCCATTCTTGTCATTTGGTCGGCATGCCTTGTGACACGCTGCGACACCGCATCGGCGCGCGGCGGACTCAAGTCCACCGGGATTGCTCGCCGCAAATAACGCGGGGCGAATCGCAAACCGTGCGGAGCGGGGCGAGAGCTTCGGGACTAGGTTTCGCGCAATCCAAGGCCACCCCATGAAAACCATCCTTGCCCCGATTGACTTCTCCCCGGTAAGCGATCGCGTCGTCGCCGAAGCCGCGTGCCTCGCCCGCGCGCTCGACGGCCGGGTGGTGCTGCTCAATGTCACCGCACCGGTGATCATCGCCGCCGACTATACGGCCTTCATCGAAAGCATCGCGGAAATCACCGATCTCACGGCGAAGGCCGCCGCCAAGGAACTCGCGAAGATCGAAGACCGGTTGGAGAATGAATTCACGCACGCCGAATCCATCCAGCTCACCGGTGCCGCGGTGCCCGCCATCATTGATCAGGCGACCAAGCTCGAGGCGGACTACATCGTCATCGGGTCGCACGGTCACACCGCCTTCTTCGACCTGCTCGTCGGCAGCACGGCCAGCGGCGTTTTGAAACGCGCGCCCTGCCCGGTCGTGGTCGTGCCGGCACCGCGGAAGACTCCCGCCAAGCCGGCGAAAAAGAAAAAGAAGCGGTAGCGTCCGCCCCAGCGGACATTCGCCGTCACCGTGAAATCATTGGTCACGGCGACCGTGAGGGTGGGATCGCCACGAGGGAAATCCGCACGTTCAGCGGCCCCGGTGCGGCGTCCGATCGCACGCGAACGGCGCCATATATCAAAACCGTTACCGTGCCGCGCTTCAGTTCATGGAGCCGCCGTGTATCCGTTTCGCCATCAGCTCGCCGTTCGCGCTGCCACCGCCGGGGAAACCCGCGCTACAGCCTCCGGCACACGACCCATTTTCTCCACGCCACTGCACCCGCCCATGCCCTCCGCTCATTCGCGCCACCGGTTCCTTCAGTCCTTCGCGTTACTCGCCACCGTCGCCTGCGCCAGCGCCCAGCCGAGCTCCACGCTCACCGACCTCGGGGTGCGGCCCGGCTTCACGTCGGCAGTCGCCAGCGCTGTGAACGATCTCTGACAGATCGTCGGCACCGGCCTGCTCAATGGCAAGGTCCGCGCCTATCCAGCTCACGCCGCGCTGATCCTGCGGCGTCCCTCACGCCCTCCCTTTCCCTTAGGAAAATCAAAAACAACGTCCCATGAAAAACAATACGAACTCCCGTGCCTCCTTCCTCAAGACCACGCTGGCGCTGCTGCTGGCGGTCTCATTCGTCGGCTCCATGCCGACGATGGTAAACGCCAAGGGTGGCGCGGGCGGCGGCGGCAGCGTCAAAGTGGTTGAATCCCGCGTCACCGGCTATGTGACCGCGATCGACTACGTGAACTCCAAGATTCAGATTGGCGCCTCGTACTACGGCTCCGGCCTGTTGAACGTCACGTCGAGCACCGACATCTCGCTCGACAACTCGGCCTGCGATTTCTCCGCCATCACGCTCGGCACCTGGGTCGAGGCGCGTTACGACTACGCGACGAAGAACGCCACGAAGCTGTCCTGCACGAGCGTGCCGACGAGCTGATTCGCGGTTCATTGCTCCAGCCGGCGCGGGTGAATCCGCCCCCGGCGCACCTTTGCCAAAGAGGCATGGCCCCCCATGCCTCTTTTGTGTGTCCGCCCTTCGCCGGTTGCAGACTGCACCTCAGGGTGGCGGAAACAGAGCGGTCGGGCCGATGGCAGAATCCCGCGTTTCACGTTCGACGGACACCTCATTTCGTCCCTCCCTTTCGTTCACGCTCCATGCGTATTTTGATCATCGAGGACGAACCCGAGCTCGCGCGCCACATCCGCGCCGCGCTGATTCGCCACGGCCACCCGTCGGAGGTGGAGGCCAACGGCGCGGTCGCGCTGCAGCTTGCACTGAAGGATCAGCCCGACCTCATTCTGCTGGATATCAATCTGCCCGCGATGGACGGCTTCGAAGTCCTCACGCGGCTCCGCCAGGCCAAGTGTCCGGCGATGGTGCTGATGCTCACTGCGCGCGGTGAAGTCTACGATCGCATCAAGGGACTCAAGGCCGGGGCCGACGACTACCTCGCCAAGCCCTTTGCGATCGAGGAACTCATCGCGCGGGTCGAAGCCCTCGGTCGCCGCGGCGGTGCGCCGCTCTCCGGCACCAATCTCCAGATTGCCGACCTCCACATGAACGTGCCGCAGCGGCACGTCACGCGCAGCGGCCAGGCGATCGCGCTGTCCCCGCGCGAATTCGATCTCCTGCAGGTGCTCATGCAGGAGCCCGGCCGGATTTTCGCCCGCACGGAACTGCGGGATCGCGTCTGGCAGGGCGAGCAGGACTACGATGTTCGCATCATCGACATGTTCATCACGCGGCTGCGCAAAAAAATCGACGCTGGTTTCGACCCCGCGCTGATCCACACTCTCCGCAACGTCGGTTACACCCTCCGTCTCCCGGCCTGACCGCCCCGCCCGTGCGCACGACCCTTTCCCGCCTCACCGGCGCCCTGCTCCCCGCCCTGCTCGCCGCCATCGCCAGCGCGGCGGAGATCACCGGCCGAGTTGAACTGCCCAAGACCCTCGTCGCGCCGGTGAAGACCCAGCGCTACGAAGTCGTCGTGGCCAGCGGCGTGGTGGCGACGAGTCCCGCGCTGGCCGTCGTGTACCTTGAGGGGGAATTCCCAGTGGCGGCGCCAGCGCCGACCGTGAAGCTGGAACAGAAGGGCCTCGCGTTCATTCCGTCCCTCCTGCCGATCCAGGTCGGGACGCGCGTGGAGTTTCCCAATCTCGACGACGTTTATCACAACATCTTTTCCTTCTCGCCGCCGAAGCGCTTTGATCTGGGCCGCTACCGGCCGGAGGATCGTCCGATTCCGTCGCAGGTATTCGACAAGCCGGGGCTCGTCACGCTGCGCTGTGAAATTCACAACCACATGCGCGGCCTGGTGCTCGTGCTCAACACGCCGCACTTTGTCGTGACGGACGAGCAGGGCCGCTTCCGCCTGACCAATGTGCCGGCGGGCCGCTACATCCTCAAAGCCTGGGTCGACAGCGCCACGACCCGCGCGCACCCCGTCGACCTCGCGCCTGACGCGAGTCTGCGCGTCGATTTCCCTTGAGCACCGCACCCACGGCGAGGCCCCCACGCTTCACCGGCTTTCGCTTCCGGCTCGTCGCGACGATGATGTTGGTCGTCGGGGCGCTGACGACATTCGGATTGTATTTCGCCCAGCACCACGCGGAGCGTGAGGCGGAAAACGAGGTGGAACGCGATTTTCGCAGTGCCCTCGACGGCCTGCAGGCCGCGCGGGAGACGCGGATTCTGGCGCTCCAGCAGCGCTGCCTGACCCTGGTGCAGAAGGCGCGGATCCACGCCGCGCTCGAGGACGACGCCCTGGATCTGCTGTATCCGAACGCTCGCGACGAGCTCAGTGACTTGATGGCGGAAACCGAGGTCGGGCCGCGCGGCGCCTCCGCGCTGCACGCGAAGTTCTGGCGTTTTCTCGACGCGCGCGGGGCGGTGATTCCGGCCGCGACGCCGACGGACTTCGGCCTGCTCACGCCCACCGAAGCCGCGCGCCTTGCACTGGCCGGCGTGCCGACCGCGCCGCAACTGGGCTACCTGCCGCGCCTCGAGGACGACTTCACCGACGACACACTCGATCAGATCATCACCACGCCGATCTTCTCGAACGTAACCCGCAAGCCGATTGCCGCGCTGGTCGTCGGCTTCGCCTCAACCGTCGAGCGATCGATTGGCGGGGAGGCCGCGATCAAACGCGGCGTGTGGGCCGAGGGTCAGTTGCAGCTTCAGGGCCTCGATCATATCACGCGGACGGCGTTGATTGCGGAACTCGCGCGCCTCTTTCCGGTCGCTGAAAACGCCGGCAAGCCCCTCCCGGTTTCGCTCGCCGGCGCTTCCTACCTCGTGCTCTTCCAGCAGCTCAATCCCGGTTCAGCTTATCCCATCGCCCACGAAGTCTGCCTTTATCCGCTGGCCGCGACCCGCGAACGCCAGCGGCACCTGCGCTGGCAGATTCTCGGGCTCGGTTCGTTCCTCCTGGTCGCGGGTCTCGCCGCCAGCCAGGTGGCAGCGGCGCGATTGTCGCGACCGGTCGAAAAACTCGCGGCCGACTCCGCGCAAGCCATCGTCAGTCGCGACCGTGCCGAGGCCGCCCTTGAGCTGACGCAGGCGGAGTTGCAGCGCGCGGCGCGTTTTTCCTCGGACGCGTCGCACCAGTTGAAGACCCCCATCGCCGTCTTCCGCGCGAGTCTCGACGAACTGCTCGCCCGCAACGACCTGACCGAGCCGGTGCGCGAGGAGCTCTCCACGCTCGTCACGCAGACCTATCGCATCACCGGCATGATCGAGGATTTGCTGCTGCTCTCGCGCCTGGAGGAAGGCCGGTTGAAGATCGAATTCGCATCGGTCGATCTCGCCCACCTCGTGGCCTCGTGGCTCGATGATCTCAGTGTCCTGCCCAATGCGATGAACCTCGACATCACGACCGACCTGCCGGCCAGCCTGCCGATCGCGGGCGAGCGCCGCTACGTGTCGATGGTGTTGCAGAATCTTTTCGAGAACGCGCGCAAGTACAACCGCCCGGGCGGTCGCATCCACGTGAGCGCGCGGGCGGCGGACGGGCGAGCGTGGCTGACCATTGGCAATACCGGTCGCGTGATTCCCACGAGCGCGCAGCCGCATATCTTCAATCGCTTTCACCGTGGCACCGCCGCCGAGGATGTGCCCGGCCACGGTCTCGGCCTGAATCTCGCGCGCGAACTGGCCCGGCTGCACGGGGGAAACGTGCGCCTGACCACGTCCGCCAACGACTGGACCGAATTCGAGGCAAGTTTTCGGCTAGCCATTCCCACCCAAATTTCCATCGCTAGCTCGATATGAGGTGGGTGAGCGCGTTCATCCTGGCTGCCACCGCCTGTGCGGGGGCGTACGCCAGCGACGAGTGGTTCGACCGGATGGAGGAAAGACTGACTTTTTCCGCCTGGGACGACTCACTCCGCGCGCGCCTGAGCGGATTGCTCACCCTCGAAGGCTATAAGATCGAGCAGCCGTCGCCCGGCCTTCTGTTCACCACGAGCGAGCGCCTGTTCAATCCACGCCTCGCCGTCTTTCTCAATGCCCAGCTCGGTCCGCAGCTCCTCGGCTTTGTCCAGGTCCGGGCCGACCGCGGCTTCGATCCCAGCAACGAGCGCCTGCGGCTCCGGCTCGACGAATATACGGTGACGTACATTCCGTGGGCCCATCGCAAATTCAACGTGCAGGTGGGGCAGTTCGCGACGGTGATCGGCAACTGGATGGCCCGCCACGACTCCTGGGAGAACCCATTCATCAACGCGCCGCTGCCGTACGAGAATCAGACGACCATCTACGACGCCGAGGCACCGCGGTCGGCAGTCGATTTCGCCACGTTCGATCCCGACGAGAAGTACGACTACAACCCGATCATCTGGGGACCGAGCTACGCCACCGGCATCGCCCTCGCGGCGCGGCATGGTCCGTTCGAGTTCGCCGTGGAAATGAAGAACGCGGGCCCGTCGTCGCGGCCGGAGGCGTGGTCGATCCGGGCGCTCGGTTTCGGCCGCCCCGCGTTCGCCGGCCGCATCGGCTATCGGCCCGATCTGCGTTGGAGCGTGGGCGTATCCGCCAGCGACAGCGCCTATTTCACCCCGGAAGCGGAGCACCTCCCCGCCGGCACGGATCGGCACGACTTTCACCAACGGCTGCTCGGCGCAGACTTCGGCTTCGCGTGGCGTCACCTGCAGATCTGGGCGGAGATCCTCCAGTCGCGTTTCGACGTCCCGCTGATCGGCACGGTGGAAACGATCGCGGGGTACGTGGAAGCCAAGTACAAGTTCACACCCCAGCTGTTCGGGGCGCTGCGGTGGAACCGCCAGGGGTATTCAGAAATCGATGACGGCCGCGGCGCTCGCCTGCGCTGGGGCCGCAGCCTGTGGCGGATCGACGCCTCGACCGGATACCGGTTCACCTCGCGGCTCGAGCTCAAGTTCCAGGCGAGCGGTCAACACGAGGCGGGACAGACGGACCGCCTGCAGATGAATTACGCGACGCAGTTCAATCTGCGTTTCTGAACCAAGCCCCAACGCTGCACGGTAGCTGCGGGTGCGCATTGCAGGAGGATGCGCCGGTCGACATCCGCACTCCGAGTCGCCCTCTCAGCCCCACTCCCTCCTTGCCCCGTTCTTTCCGCGCCTGCCTGAGAATTTCGGGAATCTGTCCAGCACTTTCCCTGCAGGTCGGATTCTACGCAGCCGTCCTCGCATCGTTTGACGCCTCCCGCCGTCAGCCTATTTTACCCTCCGGCCCATGAATGCACCCACCCCGAGCTCAGCGTCCTCCGCGCAGCCAAAAGATTTGACCGCCTGGGAGATTGCCCTCGAGGGCCGCTTCCAGCGCTACATGACGGACCATCAACGGGGCGTCATGCAACTGGCGCATGACCGCGCCGGCCGGCCTTCGCTGCTAATCGACTTCGGCTGCGGTCCGGGGCGATGGACGCGCTTCTTCATGGATCGGGGCTGGCAGGCCACCTGTGTCGACATCGACGCCTCGTCGTTGGGACGGGCCCAGGCGGCCAATCCGAAAGCGCAGTGCATCCTCGCAGATCGGAATCTCCGGAGGCTCCCCGCCGGCGACGGCGAAGTCGGACTCGTCCTCTGCATCGGCGTCTATCGCATGCTCGAGAGCGATTGGTTTCTGGGCGAAGTGAAGCGCGTGCTCAAGCCCGGCGGGCTTTTTTCAGGCGCGTTCTTCAACCGCTTCTCCCCGCGCGGCTACTACCGCTACGCCATGGACAAGGCCTTTGGCGGCCAGGACTGCTACGTCCAAAGCTACGGATCATGGCGGCACCGCGCACGCACGGAGGGTTTCGATTTCGTCGAGGAGCGCGGGCTCTGCTGGTTCCCGATTCCCTCGTTCAGCAATTCCCCGCTGGTTCCCGTTTTCACCGGAATAGAAAAAGCCTGCGGGCTGCAACGTCTGCCTTCGTTGAGCCCGTGGGTGACATTCATTGCCGAGAAGCGCGGCGGCACCCGCGCCGCGCCTTAAGCGGCGAAAACGCACCGCCGGCAACGCGGGAAGCACCAGGCTTTGCAGTCCGTAGCCTCGAGCGTGAGCGAGTGAGTCGATCGGGTCGACTCGCTCACTCTCGCCGCCCTCGTGCCCCGCGGTGCACCGTCCGGCTACACTTAGACTTTGCCCACCGAGGGGACTTCGAAGCCCGGGCTGTTGGGATCCTTCAGCAGCGCGTTGGCCTCTTTGGCAAATGCGCCGGTGTGCGTCTCGGTCTTGGGATCGAAAGTCAGCCACGGGCCGACGACATACTCGGCGCCGTTCTCCGGCACACCGACGCCATCGCGCATCATCTCGTGCAGCTTCATGAAGTGATCGTGCGCGTCCTTGTTGTCCCCGAAGCGGCCGGCCTTCGCGTTGAACGGCACCTTCTGGCCAAGGCGGTAGGAATTATTCATCAGGTGCCCGAGCACGCTGCCGTTGTGCGCCTCGAGTGCGTTGCCGTTGGCCATCTCGGGCTTGCCCGCGCGGCAGGCGGCGATGAATGAGGCCCAGTTGCCGCCCGGGGTAACCTTGCCGGGCGGGACCGACACCTTCTCGCCGGTGTTCTTGCCCTTCCCATAGTAAAGTCCCTTCACGATCTTCCCGCCGTCCTCGAAGTAGTACTCGTTCTCCACTTGGTGGACGTAGCCCTTGTAATTCACGTTGCGGACATTGAAGAACGCGTACTGGCCATTGGGATACTCGCCGATGCCGAACATCGTGTTCGGCGTCTCGCCCTGGTCATTCCACTGGAAGCGCCCGCCCATGGCCATCACGCGCACGGGATGCGTCAGCTGCGGCTCGAGCGCCCAGCGCGCCACATCGAGCTGGTGCGTGCCTTGGTTATTCATGTCGCCGTTGCCGGTCGCCCAGAACCAGTGCCAGTTGTAGTGCACAAGGTTCTCGTGGTACTGGGAAATCTTCGCGGGGCCGCGCCAGAGATTCCAGTCGAGGTGGCTGGGCGGCGCCGACACGGCCTTCATGCCGATGCTCGCGCGGGGCTTGCAGCAATAGCCGTAGGAAATCTTCAGCTTGCCGAACTTGCCGGCCTGAATCGCCTCGTGCAGGCCCGCGAGCTTCTCGTCGCTGCGACGCTGCGTGCCATGCTGGATCACCACGCCGTACTTCTTTTGCGCCTCGACCACGATGCGGCCCTCGGCGACATCGTGGCTCATCGGCTTCTCCACGTAGACGTGCTTGCCGGCCTGCGCGCCCCAGATCGTCATCAACGAGTGCCAGTGATTCGGCGCCGCGATGGAAATCGCATCGACCGTTGGATCCTCGAGCGCGCGCCGGATGTCGCTCACGCCCTTCGTCGTATACTTGCCCTTCGTCTTCTCCGCGAGCGCCTGCAGCGAGCGCTCGAGCACCTTCTTGTCCGGGTCGACCAGATACGCGATCTCGACGTTGGGCTGCTCGAGCCAGCCGGCGATGTGACTCTTGCCGCGGCCATTGCAGCCGGCGACGGCGATGCGGAGGCGATCGTTGGCGCCAATGACCTTGGCGGAGGAGCGGGTCCCGCTGACGAGGGCGAAGGCGCCCGCGGCGAGCGTGGAGTTGCGGATGAACGAGCGACGGGTGAGGAGGTTCATTGGGGGAGGACTGCTGCGCGTGACAGGGCGGCGCGACCGACACCGGACGGCCGGGGGGAGTTTCGCGTCGAGGAACGCAACACGGGACGAAAAACGCAAGCGTCCGACGAGAGGCTCCCGCACGACTCCGCTGTTGCACGTCCTGCCGTGCAGTCTTAGCTCGCGACGTCCCGCTCCGTCCTTCCCAGCGACGGCTTCAACTTCACGCTTTCCCCATGATTCGCTTCCTCACCGGCGGCATTGCCTTGGCGTGGCTCCTGGTCGCGTCCGGCTGCGGCAAACGCCAGACCATCGTCGCCGGCTCGCTCGCCACGCAAACGCTCCATCTTGGGAACGCGGAAGAGCCCGCCTCGCTCGATCCGCAGATCAACACGATGATGGCGGAATGGGAGGTGCTGACCGCGCTCTTCGAAGGCCTCACCAACATCGCCAACGACGGCGTGACGATCCTGCCCGGAATCGCCGAACGCTGGGACATCGCGGCCGACGGCCTGACCTACACGTTTCACCTGCGGAAGAATGCCAAATGGTCCAACGGCGATCCGCTTATCACCCGCGACTTGATCGCGTCCTATCGCCGCATGCTCGACCCGAAGGTCGCGCAGATGAGTCCGGCGATCATCGACTGCGTCGTGGGAGCGAAGGAATACTACGCGGGCCGATCCCAGGATTTCAACTCGGTCGGCGTGAAGGCGCTCGATGACTTCACGCTGGAATTCCGGCTCCTGTATCGCGCGCCGTACTTTCTGGTCAGCGTGAGCAACAGCGCAGCGTGGGGCATGCCCGTTCACATTCCTTCGGTCACGGAACACGGCGGAATGGAACGGCGTGACGGCAAGTGGACCGCGCCAGGCCGCTTGATTGGCAACGGCCCTTTCGTCCTGAAAGAATGGCGTCAGAACCAGCACATCAGCGTCGTGCGCAACGAGCATTACTGGGATGCCAAGCGGGTCCGCCTGCGCGAAGTTCGTTTTTACCCCATCTCCAACAGCGCCGCCGAGGAGCAGGCCTACCGCGCCGGCCAGTTCCACGTCACGTGGGACATCCCGATCTCCAAGTTCGACACGTACCAGCGGGAGCGTTCGACGGAGCTGCAGCGCGCCCCGATCCTGGAGACGTCGATGATCGTGCTGAACTGTTCTCGCGCCCCTTTCTCGAACCCGGATGTTCGCCGGGCATTCGCCCGCGCGATCGACCGCAAGGTCGTGACGACGACCGCCACCCGGGGTCGCTCGGAAACCGCCCATTCCCTGACCCGTCCAAGGACCGGAAACTTCTCCCCTCCGGCGATGCCCGGAGTGGACGTGACAGAGGCCCAGCGGCTGTTGGCCAAGGCGGGGTTTGCCCAGGGCAAGGGGTTTCCCAAGGTGCGAATGTCGATCGGCACGGATTCGTCGGACGCGCTCGCGACCGCGCAGACGTTGCAACAGATGTGGAAGCTGGCGCTGGGCATCGACGTGGAGATCGCGCCCATGGAGGCCAAGGTGATGCTCGCCTCGCTGCAGGCGCACGATTTCGACCTCTGCGCGATGGGACACTTTTACGCGCTCGACGACCCGATCGATCCGCTGATGCGGGGCAAGTCGGGTTATCACGGAAACCACTCCGGCTGGAGCGAGCCGCGCTTCGACGCACTGCTGGCGCGTCTGGAACAGGTCCGCTCCGACGCCGAGCGCATCGCGATCTTCACGGAGGCCGAACAGCTCATTGCCCAGGAAGCACCCTACATCCCGCTGTACTACCTCGATCGCGTGCACCTGATGCATCCGACCGTGAAGGGCTGGAAGGGAAATCGGTTCGCCATCATCGACTGGCGGGAGCTGTGGCTCGAGTGACGCTGCAATGAACTCATTTCCCCTTCGCCTCGCGCTGATCATCGCCGCCACCGCGTTGCTCCCCGCCTGCAGCCGCCGCGATTCCGCGGGGCCAGGCCGAGCCCCGGCACAAGCCATCAACGTCAGCCTTCTCGGCGACCCTGCAACGCTCGATCCGCATCTTTTTACGATGATGCTCGAATGGCAGGTGCTCTGTCCGCTTTTCGAGGGACTCACGCATCTCGCCGGGGATGGCATCACCATTCAACCGGGGGTGGCCGAACGTTGGGATATTTCTCCCGACGGCCTGATCTACACCTTCCACCTCCGTCACGACGCGAAGTGGTCGAACAGCGACCCGCTGACGGCCGACGACTTCAAATTCTCCATGGAGCGGATGCTGAACCCCGCTCTCGGATTCACTTCCTCGTCGACCGTTGAACCAATCGTCGGCGCCCTCGATTTCCTCGAAGGTCGAAGCAAGGACTTCAGCACGGTTGGCATCCGGGTGATCGACGCCCACACCCTCGAGTACCGGCTGCGCACTCGCTCACCGTTCTTTCTGACGACCGTTTCGACGGCTACTCCCCTTGGCATGCCGGTGCACCGCGGCGCGGTCGAAAAACAGGGAGGACTGACGGACCGCCAGAACCGCTGGGCTCGACCCGGTTCACTGGTGGGCAACGGGCCGTTTGTCCTGAAGGAGTGGAAAGCGAATCAGCACGTGACGATGATCCCGAACGCGCACTACTGGGCCGCGAGCCGCGTGCGGCTGCCGGAAATCCGCTTCCAGGTCGTCGAGGACCTCGCCGCCGAGGAGCGGATGTACCGCACCGGCCAGTTGCACCTCACCTGGACCATTCCGCCGACCAAGATCGCGGGCTACCGCCAGAATCAAGCCGCCGAGTTTCAGCGTTCCCCGATCCTTCATACTCACATGATCGCGCTGAACTGCGGTCGGCGCCCGTTTGACGACGTGCGGGTGCGCCGCGCCCTCGCCCTCGCGCTGGATACCCGCAGCGCCACGGATGCGGCGTTCAGCGGTCGTTCGCTCCCCGCGCGCTCGTTTATCCGACCGGGCACCGGAGGATTCGATCCTCCGCCGTGGCCGGCATCCGATCCCGCCGCCGCTCGCAGGCTCCTCGCCGAGGCCGGCTATCCCGACGGAAGGGGCTTTCCTGCGGTGGAGCTTCGGGTCAACAGCGCCGGCTCCGACTACGCCGCGCTCGCCGAGGTCATGCAGCAGATGTGGAAGAAAAATCTCGGCATCGAAATCACGATTGCGCGCATGGAATTCAAGACGATCGTGGCCTCGCTCGAGGCTCATCAGTTTGACGCCGCCATCGTCGGATACTATTATTCCGTCGACGATCCGAGCGAGCCGCTCGTCGCCAAGGCGTCGAAGGGCAACATCGGCAATTTCGCGGGCTGGTCCGACGCGCGGTTCGAGCAGGCGCTGGAGGAACTGCGTACCGCCAAATCCGATACGGAGCGTTTCCATCACTTCGCGACGATGGAGTCGGCGCTCGCCGACTCGATGCCGTACATCCCGCTGTTCCACAACGACCGCGTCTACCTGATGCGTCCGTCCGTAAAAGGGGTTACACCCAACAGCCTGCTGATCACGGACTGGCGCGAGGTCCGGCTGGAGTGACCGGCCACGGCCTTAGCGCCACTCGTGGCGCGGATAGCGTCGAGAAAGTTCCGCCTTCACCTTCGGGTACTGCTCCCGCCAGAAATTCGTGAGGTCGTCGGTGACCTGAATCGGCCGCTGATTGGGCGCGAGCACTTCGATCTTCACCGGCACGCGTCCGTGCCCGACCGCAAACCTGCCGTCGATGCCGTACAGTTCCTGAATCCGCGCGCTCAATACGGGCGGGCCTTCCTTGTGGTAGGTCAACCGCGACCGGCGGCCATTGCCCATGGTGAGTCGCTCGGGCAGGTAATCGTCGAGCACGGCAAACTGCTCCGCCGTGAGCCAGTCGCGCAGGACGGGCATCACCGGCTTGTCCTTGATTCCCCGATACCCCAGTTCGCCGTAACAGATCTGCTCCACCAGCGTCGCGCGATCGGCTTCGGTGATCGGATTCACCTCCAGCTCGGGAAACCATTCGGCGAGCCGGTTCACGCGCGTGATCCACTGTTCCACGGTTTCATCCCAGGCCTCGAGTTTCAACCGTCCGGCCAGGACCTCCTTCGTCAGGATCGAGGCGGCAGCGTCAAGCGGCGCGTCATCGGGACTGGCTTTCGATTCGAGGACTAGGTCGCGAAAACGCCGCTCACGGCGCGACATCACCCGCTTGGCCGCCTCGTCGTACACGACTCCGCGCGTCTCGTAATAGTCGTCGGGAAAAATTTCCTTCAACCACGCTTCATCGATGACTGTCGCGAGCGTGAGCAACGTATTCACTTCGCCGTCACCGCGGCCGATCTCGCTGATTTCCGCCGCCACGAGGAGGGTGGATTTCTGGATCGCGCTCTCCCGCGCGAGCACGCCGCGGCGGCGGTGCACGAGTTCGCAACGCAACGTCCCGGCATCGAGCCGGCGCGCGAGCTGATCGGAAAAGCCGGCGAGGACGCACTTGCGGACTGCGGCGCTGTCGACGCGTTTTTCGGCGACATCGAGCCCCTCCTTGGCCGCAATTTCGAGAAACTGTTCGAACAACGGCCCGACCTGGCGTGCGCCCTGGGCGTGGATCCCGAGACGCCGGCACGCCTCGAGCCCGTAGTTCGCCTGATCGGCATAGCGCCACGCGCGCATCAGCAGGAAGAAATCGCTCTCGTGCTCCTCGCCGAGGATTTCCTCGCGCGCCTCCTCGGTGCGCTTGTCCACGCCGCGCAGCAGGAAATTCCTCCCTTGCGTGAGCGCCGCCATCAACGCGACGGGCCGCACGCACCCGCGTTCCTGCGCCGCGAGAAACATCCGCGCATAACGCGGGTGCACGGGAAAGCGCAGCATCTTGCGCCCGACCTCGGTGATTCTCCCCGGGAGCGCCGGCTTCCCGCCGGCTTCCGCGGAAAATACAGGCGGGACGCCCGCGCTCCCGATGGCGCCGAGGTCGCTGAGCAGCGTCTCCGCACGCTCAAGCGCCTTCGGATCCGGCTTCTCGAGCCAGGGGAAGTTCGCAATGTCGTCGATGCCGCTCGCCTTGAGCGTCAGCACCACCTCGGACAGATCGAGTCGCTTCACCTCGGGCAGCTCCTGGGGCGCGCGCAGCCCGTGCTCGCGTTCCGTCCACAGCCGCACGCACACGCCCGGCGCGGTGCGCCCGGCGCGGCCGGCGCGCTGGTCGGCGCTCGCGGCGGAAATCTTTTCGATCAGCAGCGTGTTGATCCCGCGATGCGGATCGAAACGCGCCACGCGGGCCAGACCGCAGTCGATGACCGCCGTCACGCCATCGATGGTGAGCGAGGTTTCGGCGACATTCGTCGACACGATGATCTTCCGCGTCTCGTAGCGGGCCACGGCCCGGTCCTGCTGCTCCGGCGGCAGCTCGCCGTGCAGGGGAAACACCACGAAATCCCGCAGCGCGCGCGATCCCTCCAGGGCCTGCACGGTGCGATTGATTTCGTAGGCGCCGGGCATGAAGACGAGCTGGTCGCCGCTGGTACTCGCCGCGACGCGCTCACATTCCCGCACCGCGACCTCCCACACCGGCTCCTGGTCGAAGTTCGCCGTCTTCGGCAGGTATTCGATCCGCACGGGAAAGCTGCGTCCTTGGGAAACCAATACGTCGCACGGCGCGAGGTAGGTCTTGAGCACGCCGGCATCGAGCGTGGCCGACATCACGATGATCTTCAGGTCCGGCCGCGTGCTCTGTTGAATCTGCAGTGCGCGCGCGAGCGAGATGTCCCCGTACAGGTGCCGCTCGTGAAACTCATCGAACACCAGCGCCGTCACGCCGCGGAGCGTCGCATCGAACGACATCTGCCGCAGGAGAATTCCCTCGGTGACGAAACGGATGCGGGTGCGTTCGCTGACCCGCGACTCGAGCCGGATCTGGTAGCCGACAACATCGCCGAGCGCGGTGCCGACCTCCTCCGCTACGCGCTTCGCCAGCATGCGCGCGGCCAGGCGGCGCGGTTGCAGGACGACGACTTCACCGCGCCGCGCCGGTCCCTCGAGGAGTCCGTGGTGCAACAGCATCTGCGGAATCTGGGTCGATTTGCCCGAGCCCGTCGGCGCCTGCACGATCAACCGTCCCTGCGAGCGCAGTGAAGCGACCACGGCGGATTCGAGTTCGTAGATCGGAAGGGCGCGCGGCGGCACGATTCAGTTTTTAGACAGAATGAACAGAAGGGACAGAATGGACCGGGCAAAAACCCATCGCGCACCGATTCTGTCAATTTTGTTCATTCTGTCCGATCTCCGAAGCCGGTGAATAACCGGTGACCAACGTTGCTCCCAAGTTATTCACCGATCCCGCCGGTGAAGAAGTTGTGGAGAACAAAGGCTTCAGATCGCGCGGGAGAGTCGCACTGTCTGTCTCGTTCCTTGATAGAACAGTCGAAGCGCAGCGGCCTGAAAGACGTCGCTGAGAGCACGACTGGGATAATCCCGGGCGACCGGGGAATGGGTGGCGGCAGCTGGTGCCGCCCTCCCCTCCAGCGGCGAAAGCCAGTTGAGAGGCATATATCACCAGTTCCTCTGGCCGGAGTCGTGTCCGGTCAGTTCACACACGAATCAGGAACTGAGCCATGAAGCGTGATCAGAAACCACGCCGAGTGGAGTCAGGCCCACGGGACGTTTCGACCCGTGCGCCGACGCAGTTACCCCAGAGGGTTTTGGTTGCTACTGCGCAGACCAGAACGCAGTCGCGGCTCCGACGGGACGACCCCGTCAAAAGGCCCAGCTCGCCGCACGAGCCGGGCGCGCAAAGGAGTCACGACCGCGGGGAGAGAACGAACCTAGGCAAAGTTCGTGAACCTCCTCATTTGGGGCGGTCCCGTAAAGCGGGATCACCCCGCTGCAAAAGCGAAATGCAACCTGAGAGGTAAGAGGTCAGACCCGTAACGCGGGGCCAACGGCCGGCCAAAAGCTGGCGCCGTCCCCGTGGTAAGGGTGCCGACGCGAGACAATGAAAATTGCAGGCGTGTCAGCACCACGTCCGGCGCGCCGCTCCCGGCAGGGAGCGTCCGAACCGGGCGAAGAGGCCTCACTCGACAAATCCCGACCGGCAACGGTCAGGACGGTCCCGCCATGAGACCGAAACATCCGCATGCCGCGGAGAGTGGCGTCGGGAAGCACACCGCCCGCGAAAGCGAGCGCGCCCAAGCGTGTGCCACCGGGAAAGAGCGCGTGGCGAACGCCCACTCCCACAAATTGGCCTCGGAAGCTGCAAAGCTTCCGGGGCCTTTTTGTTTTTCGTGCCGGCGAGTTATACCAATCGCTCTTACCCACGATCGATCCAGAAGTCCAAACGCAGGAGCGATTGGTATTAAGCGCGAAGATGCCAAGGCGCAAAGGCAACGCGAAGACCGCGAGCGCAGATGCATGGGCGTCGCGTTGCCTTCGCGTCTTGGCACCCTGGCGCTTAACGGCTTGTCGCCGCATTCGTATCGGCTTCATTCCTTTCCCATGCCCCGTTCCCTCCTGACTGTCTTTGTCGTCGCATGCCTGGCGACGACCGCCCTGAAAACGCTCGCCGCGGAAAAATCGCCCGCACCCGTGCCCTACCCGCTCATTCTCGGCCCCATCCGGCTTTGGGAAGGCGCCGCACCCGACGCAAAGGGCGAACGGCCCCAGGACACGCCCACGCTCACGCCGTACTATCCCGACGCCGCGAAGAAGAACGGCGCATCGATGTTGATTCTCCCCGGCGGCGGCTACGGCAACCTCGCCGAACACGAGGGCAAGGGCTACGCGGAATTCTTCGCGGCCCACGGCATCACGGCTTACGTTCTCAAGTACCGGCTCGGCTCCAACGGCTACCGGCATCCGACGATGCTCAACGACGCCGCGCGCGCCCTGCGCCTGATCCGCTCCTTTGCCAAACGCGACGGCCTCGATCCCACGCGCATCGGCGTCATCGGCTCCTCGGCCGGCGGTCATCTCGCGTCCACGCTCGTCACGCATTTCGACGCCGGCAAACCCGACGCCTCCGATGCCGTGGAACGCGAGAGTTCGCGCCCGGACCTCGGCATCCTCTGCTACCCGGTGATTTCGTTTGGCGAGTTTGCCCATGCCGGCTCGCGCAAGAATTTGCTCGGCGAGAATCCTTCGCCCGAACTGGTGAAGTCCCTTTCGAACGAATTGCAGGTCACCAAGGAGACGCCGCCGTGCTTCGTCTGGCACACCGTGGAAGACAAGACGGTCCCGGTTGAAAACGCCCTGCTCTTCGCCTCGGCCCTGCGCCGCGCCGGCGTGCCGTTCTCACTTCATATCTACGAAAAGGGCCCGCACGGTCTCGGCTTCGGCAACGCCACCCGCACCGCCCCGCCGTGGGCCGATCAGTTGTTGCACTGGTTCAAGGAACGGAAGTTCACGAACTAACGGGTCTTCGCCGCGGGCACGCAGAGCAGGATGAATTCAGAAGCCAGGAAACCAGGATGTCTCTTGGCTTCCTGGCTTTTGAATTTATTGCCCCGGTTACAGGGTGTGATTCCTGCGGCATTCTAGCCGTGCGGGAGCCCTTGGTCCACGGTCGCTGCACGGCTGAAAAGGGAACGCGCACGCCGGATTGCTTACCACCCGCCTTCGGCCTTGCCTTCAGGGGGCGCGCCGCGCACGTTGGACCTCTTTTTCCAACATCCGACCGCGTCCGCCAATGAACCAGAGCATCCGTAACATCGCCATCATCGCCCACGTTGACCATGGGAAAACCACCCTGGTCGACAAGCTTCTCAAGGAAGGCGGCGTCTTCCGCGCCAATCAGCAAGTCGAGGAGCGTGCCATGGACTCCATGGACCTCGAAAAGGAGAAGGGCATCACGATCAAGGCGAAGAACACGTCGGTCCACTGGAAGGACAAGATCGTCAACATTGTCGACACCCCCGGCCACGCGGACTTCGGCGGCGAAGTCGAGCGCGCGCTGCGCATGGTCGACGGCGTGCTCCTGGTCATCGATGCGTACGACGGTCCCCAGGCCCAGACCCGCTTCGTATTGCGCAAGGCGCTGAACCACGGCCTCAAGGTCGTCATCGTCATCAACAAGATCGACCGCGACAACGCCGAGCCCGCGAAGATGTACGACAAGGTGCTGGAACTCCTGATGGAGCTCAACGCCACCGAGGAGCAGTTCGATGCCCCCGTGGTGTACGGCTCCGGCCGCGACGGCTACATGATGTACCACCTCGGCGAGGAAAAGAAGGACATGTCGCCGCTCTTCCAGACGATCCTCGACCACGTCCCGCCGCCGTTCGCCAAGCCGAACGAGCCGTTCCACATGCTGGTGTCGAACATCGACTGGAGCGACTACGTCGGCCGTATCGCGGTCGGCAAGATCCTCGGCGGCAGCGCCAAGATCGGTGAGGCCGTCTTCGTCATCCGTCACTCCGACGGCAAACGCATCCGCGCCAAGATCACCAAGGTTTTCGAATTCACCGGCCTCGGCACGCGCGAAACCGACAGCGCCGTCGCCGGCAACATCGTGGGCATTTCGGGCTTCGACGATATCGACATCGGCGACACTCTGACGGCCGACGAAGCCGGCCACGCCCTGCCCTTCACCCAGATCGATCCGCCGACCCTCGAGATGCAGTTTTGCGTCAACGACGGCCCGCTCGTCGGTCAGGAAGGCAAGCTCGTCACCTCCCGTCAGCTGCGCGAGCGCCTGATGCGCGAACTGAAGACCAACGTCTCGATCAACATCGAGGACTCCGACAAGGCCGGCGTGTTCAACGTCAAGGCCCGCGGCGCCATGCAGGTGGCCGTGCTCGTCGAGACGATGCGCCGTGAAGGCTTCGAGCTCCTCGTTTCCCGCCCGACCGTGATCGAGAAGGTCGTCGACGGCAAACGCCTCGAGCCCTACGAGACGGTCTGGATCGAAGTGCCGGACGAGTGCGTCGGCTCGATCATGCAGAACCTCGCCAACCGCAAGGGCCAGCTCACGAACATGGAGAAGCACCCGCACTCCACCATGATCGAAGCGACGATCACGACCCGCGGTCTCATCGGCATGGAAATCGACGTCGTCAACGCGACCAGCGGTCGCGGCGTGCTGAGCCACTTGTTCAAGGAATACGGTCCCTACGCGGGCGAAGTGCTCACGCGCATCACCGGCACGTTGATTGCGACGGAAGCCGGCGAGACCACCTCGTATGCGCTCGTCATGGTGCAGGAACGCGGCAAGCTCTTCGTGAGCCCCGGCGAGCAGGTGTACGAAGGCATGATCGTCGGCGAGAATCCCCGTAACGAGGACATCGCCTGCAACGCCGTCCGCGAAAAGAAGCTCACGAACTTCCGCTCCCAGGGCGAAGGCGTGGCGTCGGGCCTCACCCCGGCGACCAAGCTCTCGCTCGAACGCGCGATCGAATACATCGCCGCCGACGAGTTCGTCGAGGTCACGCCGAAAAACCTGCGTCTGCGCAAGCGGATCCTGAACAACGGCGAGCGCCAGAAGGCTTCGAAGCAGGCCAAGCGCTAAGCGGACCACGCTTCCGATTCACTCTCAGCCCGCCGGCATTTTTCGCCGGCGGGCTTTTTTGTGTACGCAGGGATGCCGCGGCTCCGCTGAAGCGGTTTTCAAAGCGCCGATCAGGTTTGAACCACGAAGACACAAAGGCACAAAGCCAGACCCAAGCCTGCTCTGCTTTGTGTCTTCGTGGTTCATTACCGTTCGTCGCACTTCCCATATCGGCCAGACGAAACGGGGCCGTTGACTCTGTAAAAATCACTACTCGACGCTCCCTTGACCTTCCGACGCTCCGGCGGATTCTCGCGGGTCCCGTCATGCGTCCGAAGAAGTCCAAGCCACACGCCCGCGCGCGCATCTATCGCGCCACGCCGAACAACCTGCGCCGGCTGGCGGCGGTGTTGCGTCGCGGCGGACTCGTCGCGGTCCCGACGGAGACGGTCTACGGCCTGGCGGCGCACGCGCTCGATGCCGATGCCTGCGCGCGCATCTTCGTCGCAAAGGGCAGGCCGACCAGCGATCCGTTGATCGTCCATGTCGGCGGCTGGCGGGAACTCAAAGCCATCGCCGAAACCAACGCCGCGGCCCGTACACTCGCCCGCGCCTTCTGGCCCGGACCACTGACGATGATCCTGCCGCGAAAGTCCGTCGTGCCCGACATCGTTTCCGCCGGATTGCCGAGCGTCGCCGTGCGCATGCCGCGTCACGCGCTGTTTCGACGCCTGCAGCGGCTTGCCGGCATTCCGCTCGCCGCGCCGAGCGCCAACCCCTTCGGCTACGTCAGTCCGACCACCGCACAGCACGTGCGCGACGGTCTCGGCGACATGATCGGACACATTCTCGACGGCGGTCCGACCGCCATCGGCGTGGAATCGACCATCGTCGACATCCGCGATCCGCAGCGACCGCGGTTGCTGCGGCCCGGCGCCATCACCCGCGCCGCCCTGGAAAAAGCGCTCGGTCGTCGCGTATCCGAGGGAGCGCGACACGCGACTCCGGCCACCCAGGCGCAGCTCGCGCCGGGGATGTTGAGCCGTCACTACAGTCCGCGCACGCCGGTGGAATTGCATGCCGCGATCGACCGCCGCCGTGCGGCGTTCACGGATACGACCGAGGCGTGGCTCTTCTTCGCCCGACCGACCGGTCTCGCCGGCAAAAACATTTTCGCCCTGACGCCGACGGGCCGCGCGACCGTGGCCGCCCGGCGTCTGTTCGGCACACTACGCGCGCTCGACGCGCAGCAGTTTACCCGGATTCACGTGGAACTGGCGCCCGGCAGTGGCCTGGCCGATGCGATCAACGACCGGTTGCGACGCGCGGCATCGAAGCGGTAAGGCGATCCGATCGTCGGATCGCATTCCGCCCGCGGACTTAGCACCGGCCTTACAGCAATTCCTTCGGCAGCTGTTGCACGATCTTCTTGATGTCCTGCACGGCGTCGCGGTGGCACACGAGGATCGCATCGGCGGTTTCGACGACCACGAGATCCTTCACGCCGCACAGCGCGATCGTGCGACCGTTGCTGACGACGATGTTGTTGGCCGCATCGCTGACGACCACGGCGCCGCGGGTCGCGTTGCCCGCCGCGTCGGTCTTCAGATGCTTCGGCAACGCGGTCCAGAGCCCGACATCATCCCAACCGAACTGCGCAAGCACGGTTTCGACGACGCGCGCCTTTTCCATGATCGCGTAATCGACCGAAATCTTCGGCAGCTTCGGAAAACGGTCCGCGAGGAACGCCTTGAAATCGCCGGTCGGAAACTCGCGGATGAACGTCGCCAGTTCGGGCACGTGCGCCTGGGCCTCGGCCAGAAACGCGCTCACGGTCCACACGAACATGCCGGCATTCCACACGTGATTGCCGCCGGCGAGATAGCGCTCGGCCGTGGGCCGGTCGGGCTTCTCGACGAAGCGCACGACTTTGCGCAGCAGCGAACCACCAATCGTCTCGCCGCGCTCCGGCGCGAGTTCCAAGTAGCCAAACCCCGTGGCCGCATGATCCGGTTTGATGCCGAACGTGATGAGCGAATTCCGCGGCCCGGCGTGCTGCAACGCCACCTCCAGCTGCGCCTGAAACGTCGCCGCGTCCGGAATGAAGGCATCCGCGGGCAGCAGCGCGAGCGTTGCGCCCTCGCCACCCCGGGCCCGCACGAGCGCCGTTGCCAGCGCAGCCGCCGGCGCCGTGTCGCGCTTCGCCGGCTCGGCAATGATCTGATCCGCCGGCACCAAGCCGGCCAGCGCCGCCCGCGTGCCCGGCAGCTGCACTTCATTGGTCAGGACAAAGATGTTCTTCGCCGGCACCACGTGGCCGACGCGCCGCACCGTTTCCTCCACCAGCGTGCGATCGGAAAGCAGTTTCAGCAGATGCTTCGGCGTCTGCGCCCGGCTCATCGGCCAGAAGCGCTCGCCACTGCCACCCGCCATGATGCACGCGTAAAAACGGGAATTGTCGTTCATTCGCCTGAGTTTCTCCCGCCAATCATTGGCTCGCCAAGCGCAAATCCTTCAGGGCCGGTTAATACCCAGACCACCCCGCGGATTCCCGAAACCAAACCCGGGAAACCTCCGGTCTGCCGCGAGAGAATCATCGGACCACCCCGCCCTGCCCCGAGCCCGAAACCTCCCGCGCTGGACGTCAGCCCCTGATGGTCAGAACGATCTTACCAAACTGCTCCCCGCGTTCCATCCGCGCGAAGGCCTCGCCGGCGCGAGCGAGCGGCAGGACTTCGCTGATCACGGGGCGTATCCGGTGCGTGGTCACGAACTTGGTCATCGCCGCCCAGTCCGCCGGCGACCCCATGGTGGAGCCGAGCAGCGAAATCTGCCGCCAGTAAATCTTGCGCACGGGCAACGCGGCGTCACCGCGCGTCGCGCCGAAAAACACCACGCGGCCGCCGGAAGCCGTCACGTCGATCAAGCGGGAAAACCCTTCGCCGCCGGCGCTATCGACGACGACGTCGAATGGTCCAGCCGCCTTCAAGGCCGCCGTCGCCCAGGCGGGATCGCGATAATCGAAACCACCCTTCGCCCCGAGCGCGACGGCGCGCGCGATCTTCTCCGGCGAACTCGAGGTGACCCACACCTCTGCTATCGCTGCGACGGCAAACTGCAGGGCAAACAATGCCACTCCGCCGCCGATGCCGCTGATCAGGATGCGTTCGCCGGGCTGCAGGTTCGCCCGCGAAAACACGGAGCGAAACGCCGTCAGTCCTGCCAGCGGCAGCGCGGCCGCCTCTGCCCACGATAGATGCGCCGGCTTGGGCGCCAGCTGCGCGGCCGGAATGGCTATCTTCTCCGCGAGCGTACCCGCGCGCGGCAGCCCCAGGATCGTGAACTGCGGGCCCTGCGCCTGCTCGCGTTCGCCCCAGCCGAGCGCGGGATAGATCACCACCTCCCGGCCCAGCCACGCGGGATCGACCGTGTCGCCGACTGCAATCACTTCACCGGCACCGTCCGATCCAGGAATGCACGGAAACGTCACCCCGGCATACTGGCCCGCCTTGATCCAGACATCGCGGTGATTCAGCGCGGCGGCGCGCAACGCCACGATCACTTCCCCCGGCGCAGGCGTCGGATCCGGCACGTCCACAACTGACCATTGATTCAGAGCGGGAAATTGAACGGCGCGCATGAGGCCTTCACCAAACGCGAAACCGCCCACGGAGCAAGGGTGCCGCCGGTGACCGCGTTCTCCTGGGAGCGCGAACTCATGCTTCCGCCTTGTGCGGCCGCCCTCGTTGCCCGCATTTTCCATCGCACTGCGATGCTCTGCGCTTTTCACAAACCCTATGGCGTGCTTTCGCAATTCACGCCGGAGCCTGGCTCGCGCTGGCGCACGCTCGCGGAGTTCGGTTTGCCGAAAGGGATCTATGCCCTCGGTCGGCTCGATGCAGATTCCGAAGGTCTGCTGCTGCTGAGCGATGAACCGGGCCTCAACTCCCAGCTGCTCGATCCCCAACACGCGCATCGCCGCGAATACTGGGCGCAGGTCGAGGGACAGCCCGACGCGACGGCCCTCGCCCGGCTCGAGCGCGGCGGCATCGCCCTGGACGCCTACCGCACCCTGCCCTGCCGCGCGCGGCGGTTGGCGCCTGCCCCTGCAATCGGTCCGCGCACGCCGCCGATTCGTTTCCGGAAGCAGGTTCCCGATGCTTGGATCGCGCTCGAACTGATCGAGGGAAAGAACCGCCAGGTACGACGCATGACCGCTGCCGTCGGCCATCCCACGCTGCGGCTGATCCGCGTGCGCATCGGCGCATTCGCGCTGGCCGAACTCGCCGCCGGCCATTGGCGCAAACTCAGCGCCGATGAGCGGGCGGCCGTGTTCGCGTAGGCGCGAGCTGTTCGCCAGCCCTGGCCCCGAACAACGCGGCCCCTACATCCGCACGATGACGTCCTCGGGCTTGAATCGGACTTTCTTCATCGCCGCGTACTTGTCGTCCGGCAGGCGATAACCCGCGGCACACGCCACCGCGGTGGCATACGGCGTCCCGGCAAGCCCGAGGATTTCGTCGTATTGCGCCGGCACGATGCCCTCCATCGGGCACGTATCCACGCCGAGGAAGGCCGCGCTGGTCATGAACTGCCCGAGCGCGATGTACACCTGGTGCTCCTGCCACATGTCGAGCGAGCCTTCGGTTCGCGCCCGCTCGAGATTGCCCAGCGTCATGGTGCGGAACTTGGTCAACGAATCCGGCGTGACGCCCAGCACTTCCACCATGCGCGCGATGTGGCGATCAACATGCTCCGGATCCAGATCACGCCGCACGGCGAACACCACGAAGTGCGAGCACTGCGTCACCTGAGCCTGCCGGTACGACGCCCCGACCAGCTGCGCGCGCACCAGCGGATCCAGCACCACGATGAACTTCCACGGCTGCAGTCCAATCGACGACGGCGCGAGCACGAGCGCCTGCTCGAGCGCAGCCCAGGTGTCGTCCGGGATCCGTTTCGCGGGATCAAATTTCTTGGTCGCATAACGCCAGTTCAGGGCGTGGACGACGTGCTGCGGTGAAAGGGAAAGTGACATCGCGGGTCAACTTACATGCGCACCGACTCACCACGCGCGAGCATATTGCACCGGGGGCGCCGGCAGCGGCTTCACCCGCAAGGCCCGCGCCGCCCGCAGCGGCCAGTGGGGATCGCGCAACAGCTCCCGCGCCAGATAGACGAGATCGGCCTGGCCGTTGCGGACGATCTGATCCGCCTGCATGGGATCCGTGATGAGACCCACCGCCGCCGTGGCGATGCCCGCCTCGCGCCGCACGCGCTCCGCGAACGGCACCTGGTAACCCGCGCCGACTGGAATCTTCGCCGCCGCCACGCTTCCACCGGAACTGCAGTCGATGAGGTCGACACCTTCGATCTTTAGAATCCGGGCGAGCTCGACCGTTTCCTCAATGTTCCAACCTCCCTCCACCCAGTCCGAACACGAAAGCCGGACGGTGAGCGGCAGCTGCTCCGGCCACACCGCGCGCACCGCCCGGGTGGTCTCGACGAGAAAGCGTATCCGGTTTTCGAATGCGCCGCCGTACTGGTCGCTCCGGCGGTTCGAGAGCGGCGAAAGGAACTCGTGCGCGAGATAGCCGTGCGCCCCGTGGAGTTCCAGCCACTCGTAGCCGGCCGCGAGGGAGCGGCGGGCGGCCGCCACAAAATCACTCTGCACGCGCGCAATCTCCGTCGCCGACAGTTCGTGAGGTACGCGGTCCAGGCCGTCGCCAAACGCCAGCGCGCTCGGCCCGACGGGCGTCCAGCCGCCGGCGTCATCGGCCAGGTGTGCGCCGCCGTGCCACGGTCGCGCCGCGCCCGCCTTGCGGCCGGCATGCGCCAGTTGCACGCCCGGCACCGCGCCCTGCGCCTTCACGAAACGATTGATGCGCACCAGCGGTTCGACGTGTCGATCCGACCAGATGCCCGCATCGCCCGGAGTGATCCGGCCTTCCGGCGCCACCGCGGTCGCCTCGGCGATTACCACCCCCGCGCCACCGGCCGCCCGTGCGCCGAGGTGCACCAGGTGCCAGTCGTTGGCCAAGCCATCCTCCGAGGAATACATGCACATCGGTGAAACGCCGATGCGGTTGCGGAGCGTGATGGACTTGAGCGGGAAGGGAGCGAAGAGGTGGGACATGAAGGATGACGAAAAGTTGAGAGTCTTGAGTTGAGCGTTGAGGGTTCAAACCTCAGGGCAAAAGCAGTCACCTAAACGTTGATACGTGGAGCGGTCGCTGTCTTTTCCCTCAACTCTCAGCTCTCAGCGCTCAACTTTCCGACTTCGCTCACCCCAGCAGCGCTTGAAACTCCGCGTGCCGCTGGATGAAGGTCGCGACGTACGAACAGGCCGGCACGACCGTCAATCGCTCGGCCTGCGCATGAGCCAGGCCCGCGCGCACGAGTTTTTCGGCAAGTCCACGGCCACGCAGGGCATCGGGCACGAAGGTGTGCGTGAACGTCATCCGGCCATCGCTCAGCGTGTAGTCCGCGACCGAGAGCAGGCCGTCGACCTCCACTTCAAATCGTCCTTCGGCGCGATTGTGGCGCACCTCAACTCCCGATTGCGGCGTGTTCATGCGCTTCACGTTTTCCATCCGGCCCTTCAACGCAAGCCGCCTACTGCTGTTTGCCCCACCGCTGGGCAAGCAGTCCGCAGATGACGAGTTGCAGCGGATGATAAATCATGATCGGCAGGAGAATGAGTCCGAACGCGGGATGCGCGCCGAAGATCAACTTTGCCATCGGAATGCCGGACGCGAGGGTCTTCTTCGAGCCGCAGAACATCGCGGTGATCCGATCCTCGCGGGTGAAGCCGAGGGCGCGGGAAACCAGCGACATCACCACCATCACGACTGCAAACAGCACGGCGCAAAGGACCGTGAGGAACAACAACTGCCCCACGCCGCGACCGGACCAGATCCGCTGCTGAAACGAATCGCAAAACGAGGTGTAGATTAGGAGCAGAATTGTCAGACGATCCACCAGGCTGATCTTCGACTTATACTGCTGCGCCCAGGCGCCAAACCACGGCCGCAACGCCTGCCCCACCACCAGCGGCAGCACGAGCCACTTGAAGAGATTGATCACCACCGGACCGATCGGCTGCGACACCCCGGACGTCTTCATCACCCACGTCACCCAGAGCGGCGTCAGCACGATGCCCACGACGCTGGAGAGCGTCGCATTGAACACCGCGCCGGCGATGTTGCCGCGGGCCATGGCGGTCATCGCGACCGACGACGACACCGTCGATGGCAGGGCGCAGAGAAAGAAAACACCGAGCGCCAATTCGGGCGCAATCCGCCCGTCCAGCCCGGCGATCAACGCGAGCCCGATCAGCGGAAAGAGCAGGAACGTGCTGCCCTGCACGAGCGCGTGCAGCCGCCAGTTCAACGCCCCCGCCCGCAACGCGGCGAACGACAGCGTGAGCCCGTGCAGGAAAAATATCAGGGCGACGCCCGCCTTCGTCGTGAACTCCGGCTGCATCCAGCCTCCGGCCGCACCTGGTCCCGGAAACGCCCACGCGAGCAGCGTCGCGAGCGCCATGCCGATCATGAACCAGTCGGGCTTGAATCTCATGACGCGACGGCCGGCGGAATTGACCAATGGCGAAAGGTACAGATGGGTGGATGAAAGCACGGGGAGAAGCCCGCACGGCCCGCGTACGCCGCGCAGGAAGAGCCCGCGCCGTCCCCGCTTGGTCTCTCACCCTTCAACGTTCACCTTTCACCTTCGCCGGCTCCGGCGTCCGAGCGCCGCCGAACTTCGCGCGCAGTTTCCCCAAGACCGCGGCCATGTCGTCACGACCCTCGACGCGCAGCGTCCAGATCAACGCCCCGTAAACCGCGACGCCCACGGCGATCAATGCGGCGATAAGCAGTGCGTCGTTGAGTTTCGAAACCGGCAGCAGCCGCGCCGCCGCCCAGCCGCCCGCCGCCACCACGCCCCCCATCACCGTCGCAGCCACGATCACCTTGGCGAGATCGGCCCGGATCGGCGCGAACTCAAGGCCGTCGCGCGTGCGGGCGAGCCGGTGCTGCAGATACCACGCCTGCACCACGACGGCGATGTTGCTGGCAATCGCGAGTCCGACGGTGCCGAACGGCCGCATGAGGGCAAAGCTCAGCGCGAGGTTGACGATGAAACTGATCACCGCCGCGTGCACCGGCGTGCGCGTGTCCTTCTGCGCGTAAAACGCGCGGAGCACGATGTTCACGAAGGAGAAGAACGGCAGTCCGAGCGCGAAGACGATCAGCACCGGTTGCATCAGCGCCGTGTCCTCGGGCCGGAACGCCCCGCGTTGAAAGAGCAGCCGCACAATCGGCGTCGCGAGCACCATCAGGCCGACCGCCGCCGGCACGTTGATCACGAGGATCAACCGCACGCCCTTGCGGTACGCGTTGGCCATGCTCGTCCAGTCACCCGCGGCCGCGTGCTTCGCGATCAACGGAAACACCACCGTCGAGATCGCGACGGCAAAGACGCCGATGGGCAGTTCCATCAGGCGCGTCGCGAGGTTGAGCACCGCCACCGCCGAGTCGTTCAACGACAGCCCGACGAGCCGCGACACCGCCATGTTGATCAGGTATATCGCCGATCCGAATACGGTCGGCCCCATCAGCCGCACGATCTGCCGGAGCGGCTCGCTGCCCTTCAAGTCGAAGCGCGGCCGCCACCCTTCCCGCACCAGCGCGCCCGCCGGCACCGCCAGTTGCAGGAAGCCGCCGATCAAGGCCCCGCTGCAGAGCCACAACATTTTCTCGCCCTCGGTTCGCGACCAGCCGCCGTACGCCGCGCCGGCCAGCAGGCCAATCATCGCCAGATTGAGCCAGATGGGCGAGAGCGCCGGCTCGAGGAAACGTTGCAGCGTTTGCAGCGCGGCACTGAAAACCGACGCCAGGCACACGAAGACGAGATACGGGAAAAGAAACACCGCCATGTCCGCGGCCTCGAGCCAGCGCGCCGCCGTCGCCGCGCTCACGCCCCACTGCGCGGCACCGGTCGCAAACCGCGAGGCCAGCGTGATCGCCGCCATGCAGACCACCACGACCGTACCGGTGACGACGAAGAGCCAGCTCGCCACCGTGTTCACGAGGGCAAAGGCCCCGGCCCGCTCGCGCGCCCGCAGTTCCTCGTTGAGCGTCGGCACGAGCGCGGCGGTGAGCGCGCCCTCGCCGAGCAGCCGCCGGAAGAGATTCGGCAGCGTGAACGCCACGACAAACGCGGACGCCAGCGGCCCCACGCCAAACACCGCCGCGGTCAGGGCATCGCGGCCAAGACCCAGGAAACGCGACACCATAGTCGCCGAGGCGACGACGCTGATGTTTTTGAAGCTCTTGGACACGCGCCGAAGCTTCGCGTTGGGGCGCCGCCCTTAGCAAGCATCCGGTGGCGCGGCGCTCCTAGGGCTCGCTCAATCGCAGCGGCCGACCCCCGCACACCCTGTCGGGGCCACCTCAGCGGCGGTCCAGACGATCGAGCGCCGCGGTGGTCGCCGCTTCCAGCTCCACCGCATCCCGCCAATCCTGTTCATAGGCGGCCGCCTTCGTCGCGCGTGGCGCGGCCGGTCCGGCGCGGGCAGCCAGCACTTCGCCGAGAGCGAGGCCGGCGTTGCGATAGAACGGATGCAGCAACGGCGTGAGTTTTTCGATCACGGCGGCGCGGCGCGTCAGCTCGACGGCCACCACCGGCTCCTGCGCGCGCGCCACGACGTCCCCGAGCGCGACGATGCGATCCGCCGCGCCGGTGTCATCGGCAAAGACAAAGCGCGCCAGCGCGCCGAGTTGCTCGCGCGATTCCACCGCATCCAGGCCCGGCAGCGCGCGCGCGCGGCGGACGTGATGGTATCCTGTTTGCCACCACAGCTCCCGATCCTCCGGATCGCCGAAACGGCCGGGAAAACTCCCGGCCAATGCCGCCGCCGGATCGTCGCCGGCGAGCAGGCGGCGCACCAACTCCGGCCACTCGCCGCTGCGCGCCGCTTCCGCCTGCAGGAAAATCATCAGCCACGTGGCGCCCACGACATCACGCCGGTTTTCCGGTCCGCCGTGCCGCGCATTGAGCAACGCCGCAATCGCCGGCGGCGCGATCCGGGCCGATTCCTGCTTCAACGCATCGAGCTGGGCCGCGTCACTCCGTGTCAGCCACCAGCCGACGCACGCCTGCTCCAGCCAGAGCGGCGACGTCACGGTCGTCGTCGCGCCATGCTGCGCCACCGCCAGCCGCATCAGGACGCCTTGGACAAGGGCGCGGCGCACCACTCCAGGCGTCGCGAGATCGGCCCTCAGCCGCACGGAAACGATTCCGCCGACTTCCACCGTCACGCGAAACGGCGCCGGGTCGCCCGCCCCGCCTGGATCGGGGGGCACGGCCCGCACAAAAATCGGCGACGAGAACCCGGTCGGCAGTCCCAGCGGGCCGCTCAGCACGCGCCAGGCTTCCTCCGCCATGGCCGAAACGCCGTGCGCCAGGGACGGATCGATGGCGGCGATTTCAAAGCGCCCGGGCGCGCTCTGGATCAGGATGAACGACGGCTCGGCGGCCGACACGTGCCCGCCACCGTCCCCCAAACTCAGGCCTGCGGCCCCCAGCGCCCAGGCGATTTTCCAGGACCGGCAAACCAAACGCGCGGCTGCCCACTGGTTCATTTTCGGGAGCGCAGGCGTCCCGCCTGCATTCGTTTTCACATTCACTCCCGAATTCATGGGGCCGGCCCGAAGCCAGCGCTCCCGGCTCACGGCATTGTCAGCTTCAGCGCGTTGCCCTCGATCGTGACATTCGCGAGCTTGGCCCAGCCGGCTTTCAACTCATCCGGCAGCGATTTTTCGCCGAGAAATTTGTCGCGCACATACGACGCCACGAACGGCAGCCGCAGCAGCGGGCACGAGCCGGCGTAGAGCGTTTCGGGTTCGAAGACGAAGCCGTTGGCCTCTTTCACGAAGGTCCCGCGCGTCTGCACGACGACCTCGGTGGACGCCCCCATCACACTTACGGTCACGGGCGCGGCGACCTGCAGCTTGCCGTCGTGCAGGCGGAAGTTCAGCGGCCCCGTGGTGAGAAAGCCCTCGGAGGCCGGTGCCGCGCCCTTCGCGTCGGCCTTTGGTGCAGCGGGAGTCGGCGCCGGTCCCTCGAGCGTGTTGAGCTCGCCCTCGGTCAGCGTGATCGACTGGCCGCTGAGAAACGCCGCGCGCTTTTCAAGCAGGGCCTTGGCCCGGCCGGCGTCGCGGTTGCCCTTCACATAATAGATCGCCTTGGGATCCAGCTTGTCACCCTTCGGCACTTCGCGCACCGCGACCGCGGGTCGCAGCACCAACAGGGCCGCTCCCACGATGACGCCCAGGATCACACTGAGCACGGCGCCCAGGATGACTTCGTTCCAGCTCGGGATGTTGCGATTGCGGTTGAAGGTGGCGCACATGGGAGGAGTTATTTTTTCGCCGCATCCGACGCCGGTTTCGTCGTGGACGTGCTGGTGGATTTCGACTCTGCCGGCTTGGCGTCACCGCCACCCTCTTTTCCGCCGCCGCTCTTCTTCTTGTAATCGGTGATGTAGAAACCGGTGCCCTTGAAAATCAGTCCCGCGCCGCCGCCGACGAGCCGTTTGAGCCCCGCCTTCTTGCATTTCGGGCACTTCTTGAGCGGCTCGGCGCTCATCGACTGAAACTGCTCAAATTCGTGGCCGCATTTCGCGCAGGCGTACTCGTAGGTCGGCATATCGTGGTCGCGGCGTTATGGAAGCGCCCGGGGGCGTTGGCGAGTGCGGAGTGCGGACGGCGAATCTTCGCACATTTTTTCTTTGATGGCCTGCCTGAAGCCGGCGCTACTCGGACACCCCGATGGATCTTTCGGCTGAACTCAAACGCCTGGTGACCCGCGTCGAAGACGGACTCGACCGGCATGTCCCCCGCGCCGACACCCGTCCGGCCCGCCTGCACGCCGCCATGCGGTACAGCCTCGAGGCCGGCGGAAAACGCCTGCGGCCGGTGCTCACGCTGGCGACGGCCGGCCTGTTCGGTGCCGCTGACGATCGCGCGCTGCCCGCGGCGGTCGCGATCGAGTGCATCCACACGTACTCGCTGATTCACGACGATCTCCCGTGCATGGACAACGACGACCTGCGTCGTGGCCGGCCGACGGCCCACAAGGCCTTCGACGAGGCCACCGCGCTCCTCGCCGGGGACGCGTTGCTCACGCATGCGTTTGCCCTGCTCGCCACCGCGTACGCGGGCGAACCGGTGCTCGCGCGCGCCTTGATCGGCGAACTGGCCGAGGCGGCCGGCAGCCGGCGTCTGATCGGCGGTCAGATGGAGGACTTGCTGGCGGAGAAGAAGACCGACGCCACGGCCGACGAGTTGGAGTTCATCCATCTTAACAAGACCGCCGCGATGATTGAGGCAGCGCTGGTGATGGGTGGTCTCGCCGGCGGGGCAAGTGAGCCAGCCTGCGATACGCTGCGCCACGCGGGTCGGCACCTCGGCCTCGCGTTTCAGATCATCGACGACGTCCTCGATGCCACGGCCGACACCGCGACACTGGGCAAGACCGCCGGCAAGGACGCGAAGGCCGGCAAGACAACTTACGTGAAACTGCACGGCCTCGACGCCGCGCGCCGGATCGCCGCCGACCACACCGCGGCTGCGCGGAGAGAAATCGCCGCGCTGCCCGGCGACACCGCCTTCCTCGATGCCCTGGTCGCCTCGATGGCCTCGCGGACGAAATAGCCCGGCGCCGTCGGGAGCGCAGGCGTCCCGACGGCATTGGTTTCAGGCGCGGAGTTGAGAGTCCAAAGCTGGAGCCTGCGGGCGACCATCAACCGGCCGATCGGAATTCACCATTTGGTTTTGCGCTCAACCGTCATCGCTCAGCTCTCAACTGCCTGATACCAATCGCTCTTTGCCTTTGGACTTTAGCCGTGGCTACGAGCGCCAGCGAGTGGCCGAACGGCCACTCGCTGGCGCTCGTAGCCACGATCGATCCAGAAGTCCAAAAGCAAGGAGCGATTGGCATGAGTTCGCCTGAGGCCTGCGCCCCCGGAGCCTCACGCCTTCCCGGCGCTCAACCAATCGCGAGCTTGTACTCCACCGAGTCGCGCAGGGCTTCCCAGCTGGCGTCGATGATGTTGTCGCTGACGCCCACGGTGCCCCAGATCTTCGCGCCGTCGCCGCTCTCGATCAGCACGCGCGTGCGCGAACCCGCGCCGCTGTTGCCCTCGAGGATGCGCACCTTGTAGTCGCGCAGCCGCATGTCCGCGAGTTGCGGATACGTCTTGTCGAGCGCGAGGCGCAGCGCCTTGTCCAGCGCGCCCACCGGTCCGGCCTCCTCGGCCACGGTGTGAACCGACTGGCCGTTCACCTTCAGTTTCACCGTCGCCTCGGCCCAGAGCTCCTGGCCGTGGCGCTCGATGATCACGCGGTAATTCTCCACCTCGAAAAAGGTCTGCCGCTGTCCGAGATGCCGTTCCACCAGGAGGCGGAACGAGGCGTCGGCCGCCTCGTATTCGTAGCCGCGAAACTCGCGCTCCTTCAACTCCTCAATCAGCCCCTTCATCTCGGGCCGCTTCTCGTCCAGCTCGATGCCCAGCTCACGCGCCTTGAGGGCAAGGCTGGATCGTCCAGCCATGTCGGATACGAGTACGCGCGTGCGATTGCCGACCAGCGACGGATCGATGTGCTCGTAGCTCCGCGCGACTTTCTGCGCCGCGTTGGCGTGCAGGCCTCCCTTGTGCGCAAACGCCGAGTGCCCGACATACGGCGCCTTGGGATCGGGCCGCAGGTTCGCCAGCTCGTCGAAGAACAGCGACAGGTCCCGTAACTGCGCCAGCTGGGGCGCGCAATGCGCGGTCTTGCCGAGCTTGAGAATGAGATTGGGCAGCACCGTCGTCATGTTCGCGTTGCCCACGCGCTCGCCATAGCCGTTTGCCGTGCCCTGCACGAGTGTCGCGCCCGCGACCACGCCGGCGAGGGTCAACGCCACGCCCAGGCCGCTGTCGTTGTGGCAATGCACGCCCACCTTGTCGCCGCCGAACTCGCTCACCGCCCGGCCGACGATCGCCTTGAACTCGTCGACCATCGTGCCGCCATTCGTGTCGCACAGCGACAGATTGCTCGCCCCGCCGCGCATGGCGGCCGCGAGCGTCTTCATCGCATAGTCCGGATCGGACTTGTAGCCGTCGAAGAAATGCTCCGCGTCGTAAATCACCTCACGGCCCTGCGCGACCAGGTAGCGCGTCGAGTCCTCGATCATCGCCAGGTTCTCCTCGAGCGTGGTCCGCAGAATCTCGGTCACGTGCAACGTCCACGTCTTCCCGACAATCGTCAGCACGGGCATGCCGCTGTCGAGCAGCGTGCGGAGCTGCGAGTCTTCCTCGGAACGGACGCCCGCGCGCCGCGTGGAACCGAACGCCGCCAGCCGCGCGTGCTTCAGCTTCAGTTTCTGCGCCTCCTGGAAAAAGGTGATGTCGCGGGGATTCGACCCCGGAAAGCCGCCCTCGATGTAGTCCACGCCAAACTGATCCAGCCGCTGGGCAATCAGCAGTTTGTCGGTGACCGAGAAGCTGATGCCTTCGCCCTGCGTGCCATCGCGCAGGGTGGTGTCATAGATTTTGACGGCGTTGCTCATGCGAACGGAGCACGCTTGGCCCAAGGCGTGCCGCTGGCAAGGGAGCTTTTGGGCGCCGGGTCGATGTTGGGGCGGGCCGCGGCTGAAATTCACCGTCCACCCACCCCGGCATTGCGCCCGGCCCGCGCCCCCGCCCATCGTTGCGGCATGACCTCGCGTTTCCTATTGCTGTTTACCGTGCTCGTTTCGGTCGGACTCGCCCAGACGCCGGCCTCCTTCCGCGTGCTGTGCTACAACATTCACCATGGCGAAGGGCTCGACGGAAAACTGGACCTCGAGCGCATCGCGAAACTGATCACCGACGCCAAGGCCGACATCGTCGCACTCCAGGAAGTCGACCGCGGCGTCGAACGCACGCAGAAGCGCGATCTGCCCGCGGAGCTCGCGAAACTCACCGGCCTGACCGTCCACTTCGAAAAGAACATCGCGCATCAGGGCGGCGAATACGGCAATGCGGTGCTGACGAGATTCCCGATCAAGCGCGCGAGGAACACCCACCTCAGGATGGTCGGCCCCGGCGAGCAGCGCGGCGTCCTGCAACTCGTCCTCGACGTCAACGGCCGCGACGTGCTGTTCATGAACACGCATCTCGACGCCCGCCGCGATCCGGTCGAACGCGAACGGAGTGCCGGCGAACTCAAGGAGATCGTCGCCGCCGCCGGCCGGATGCCGGTCATTCTCTGCGGCGATTTCAATGCCGCCCCGGACAGCGCCGCCGTCGGTAAAATCCGCGAGGTCCTGACCGACACCTGGAAAGCGGTCGGCCAGGGCGACGGCTTCACGATCCCCGTGCGCAAGCCGACGAAGCGCATCGACTATGTGTGGATTACGCCCGACTCCATCACGCCCGTCTCGATGGCCGTGCTGTCATCCGAAGCATCTGACCACCTCCCGATCGTCGCCGAGTTGAAGCTGCGCTGAGGGAACCGAAGGCCTCGCTTCGAAGGTGCGCACGGAATGATCACGAGCCTAGCGGTCTCAAAGCCGCGCGACGTGACCCCGTGTGACGTGCTGGTTGTGGCGGGAGCATCTTGCTCCCGGTCGGGGAGACGGGAGCTGGAAGCTCCCGCTACGTTGGGGTTCTCGCGGATGGTCTGCATTGCAGAATCGCTGCGCACAATACCGGTCGATTCGCGCGGAACGAAAGGATGAGGAGAAAAACCTCACCGCTTTCAGCCAAGATTGTAGGCATCCCAACTGCCGCCGGGGAACCGAACAACAACGGAGCGAGGCCACGGTCCGTCACCGCACCGCGCGCGCGTCGATGTAGGCCCGGATTGCATCCGGCGTCGCCTTGAGCAGGTCCTTCACGATCGGTTTGGCCTTGAGCGCCTCGAGGCTCGGGTGCGTCGGCTCGAGGCCGATGGCCGCCTTGATGGTGTCGGGAAACTTGGCCGGGCTCGCCGTCGAGAGCACGACATTCACGCGATCGGGATTCAGGTCCTTGAAACCGCACGCCGTGTGCGGATCCGCCACGTAACCGTGCGTCCGATACACGCGCTGGATGATGCTCGCGATTTCGGCGTCGCTGGTCCGCGAGGCCGAAAACGCGTCGCGGTTGAAGTGCTCGAACGTGTACGCGCCCGTGGCCTTGAACGTGGCCATCACCTCCCGCACCCGCGCGGGATCGCGCCCGACGGCGAAGTAGATGAAGCGCTCGAAGTTCGACGCCACCTGGATGTCCATCGACGGCGCCAGGCTCGGATGCACCTCGCCGACGCGATATTCGCCGGTCTGGAACAGGCGGTACAGAATGTCGTTCTGGTTGGTCGCGACGCGGAAGCCGCGAATCGGCACGCCCATTTTCTGGAGCATCCATCCCGCAAGAACATTGCCGAAATTTCCCGTCGGCACCACGAACTCGACGTTGCTTCGTTCGCTGGCTGGCAGCTTCAGCCACGCGTACAGATAGTACACGCACTGCGCGAGCACACGGGCGAGATTGATGGAGTTCACCGCCGACAGCCGGTGCCGCTTGCGGAAGTCCTGATCGCCGAAGACCTCTTTCAACGCGGTCTGCGCGTCGTCAAAGGTACCATCGACGGCGAGGGCGAACACGTTCGCCGCCCCGGTGCAGGCCATCTGCCGTTCCTGCAACGGCGAGACGCGGCCGTCGGGATAAAGGATGAAAATCGCAGTGCCCGGCCGGCCGATGAGGCCGTGAATCGCGGCGGCGCCGGTGTCGCCGGACGTGGCCCCGAGGACATTGATCGTCTCCTTTCGCACCTGGCACTGATGCGCGTAAAGATTGCCGAGCAGCTGCAGCGCAAAGTCCTTGAACGCCAGCGTCGGGCCGTGAAACAGCTCGAGCACGTACAGATTCTTCGCGAGCGGTTTGAGCGGCGCGATCGCCGGATCGGAAAACTTCGTGTAGCTCTGCGCAATCAGTCCGCGCAGCGTTTCCGGCGGAATGTCCGTGGCGAAGACGCGCAGGAATTCGAAACAGAGTTCAGCGTAGGTGAGCTTTTCGAACCGCGCGAGATCGCGCGAAAAGTCCGGCATCGACTCGGGCAGGAACAACCCGCCGTCGGGCGCCAGACCGGTGGCGACGGCGTCGGAAAAGCCGAGGGCCGGGGTTTGGCCGCGAGTGGAGAGGAAGCGCATGAAGGAATTAACCACAACGACACAGAGGCACGGAGAGCATCGCTTCTCTTCGCGCCTTGGTGTCCTCGTGGTTCAACCAAATCACAGTTTGTCCAAGCCAAACGCCGCGTGCACGACGCGGGCGGCTTCGTCGGCCTGATCCTTCGCGATCACCACGGAGATCTTGATCTCGGAGGTGCTGATCAGCTCGAGGTTCACGCCGGCCTTCGCCAACGCCTCGAAGAGCGCCGCGGCGACGCCGCTGTGCGTCTTCATGCCGACGCCGACGACCGAGAGCTTCGCGATCTTCTCGTCGAAGGTCGCTTCGCCGCCAACGGCCTTCAGCGCGGGCGCGAGGGCTTTGACGGCCTTGTCCTTTTCGGACAACGGCACCGTAAAGGTCAGGTTGGCCAGGCCGCCGCGACCGACGTTCTGGACGATCATGTCGACGTTGATGCTGGCATCGGCGAGCGCGCGGAAGACCGTGGCGGCAGTGCCGGGCTTGTCCGCGATGTTGCTCACGACGACTTTGGCCTGGTCCTTGTCGACGGCGACGCCGCGGACCATGACCTTTTCCATGTAGGCGACTTCTTGTTTCACGATGGTTCCTGGGTTGTTGTTGAAAGAGGAGCGGACTTCGAAAACGACACCGTATTTGGCGGCAAACTCGACCGAGCGCGTCTGCATGACCTTCGAGCCGAGCGAGGCCAGCTCGAGCATCTCGTCGTAGCTGATCTCCTGCAGTTTCTTCGCGTCCTTCACCACGCGCGGATCGGCGGTGTAAACGCCATCGACGTCGGTGTAGATCTCGCACTTGTCGGCCTTGATCGCCGCCGCGAGTGCGATGGCGGTGAGGTCGGAACCGCCGCGGCCGAGCGTCGTGGTCTGGCCCTCCTGATCCGTGCCTTGAAATCCGGCGACGATGATCACCTTGCCGCGGTGCAGATCCTTCTCGAGGGCCTTCGCGTCGATGCCCTTGATCTTCGCCTTGGTGTGAACCTTGTCGGTGACGATTCCGGCCTGCGCGCCCGTGTAGCTCACGGCATCGACGCCGATCGCGTGGAGCGCCATCGCGGTCAGCGCGATCGTCTCCTGTTCGCCGATGGCGAGCAGCTGATCCATCTCGCGCTCGCTCGGCAGCGGCGTGATCGCCTTGGCGCGGGCGATGAGCTCGTTGGTGACACCGGCGCGGGCCGACACCACGACAACGAGTTCGTTACCGGCGTCGCGCACCAGCTTGATGCGGTTGGCGACGTTCTTGATGCGGTCGACGTCACCGACGGAGGTGCCGCCATATTTTTGGACGATTCGGGCCATTGCGAAACAGTTGAGAGTTTAGAGCTGAGAGTTGAGAGCGGAGGCAGTTAGATGGCTGAGGGTGAAAGTTCGGGAGATTCATTCTCTCAACTCTCAGCCCTCAACTCCTGACTAGGAAAAGTCCCCGATCCGCAGCAGCACGGGTTCGTCGAGCACGGCGGCGAGGGCCTTGAGTTGTTTGAGCGTCGTGCCGACCGCGCGCTCGTTGCTTTCGTGCGTGGTGAGCACCAGCGAGGCCGCACCGGGTTCGTCGGCCGGGCCCTGGATGACGCTCGCGATGCTCACCTTCTGTTTCGCCATGACCGACGCCACGCGCGCGAGCACACCGGGCTGATCCTTGACGGTGAGGCGGAGATAGTAACGCGACCGGATGCTTTCCGGCGGCGCGAGTTTGCAGCCGTTGGCCTGTGGGGTGGTGACTTCACCGAGCAGATGGCCGCCCTTGCCGTGCTTCAGCAGCGACGCCGCGTCGGCGATGTCCGCGATGACCGCGCTCGCGGTCGCGTCCTGGCCTGCGCCGCGTCCGCTGTACAACGTCGTGCCGACGACGTCACCCGTCACGGAGATCGCGTTGAACACGCCGCTCACATTCGCGATCACGCTGCCCTCGGGGAGGAGCGTCGGATGCACGCGGACGGAGAGTTCGTTTTGCTTGAAGTCTCGGGTGATGACCGCGAGCAGCTTGATGCCGTAGCCGAGCGTGGCGGCGTTCTTGAAATCCGCCGGCGTGATGCGCGAGATGCCCTCGACGATCATCTGGTCGGTGCCGACCCAGACGCCGTGGGCCAGCCACGCGAGGACGGACGCCTTGTGCGCGGTGTCCCAGCCATCGACGTCGAGTGACTCGTCGGCCTCGGCGTAGCCCAGGCGCTTGGCTTCGGCGAGGACGGCGGCGTACGGCGCGTCCTGATCCTCCATCTGCGTGAGGATGTAATTACAGGTACCGTTCAGGATGCCGTAAATGCGCGGGAAACGATTCGCCACGAGGCCTTCGCGCAGGGCCTTGATGATCGGAATGCCGCCGGCGACGGAGGCCTCGAAAAAGAAATGGCCGCCGTAACGCTGGGCGGTCGCGATGATCTCCGGACCGTGCTCGCAGATGAGTGCCTTGTTGGCGGAGACGACGACCTTGCCCTTCTTGAGCGCGTCGAGCGTCACCTGCCGGGCGAGCGTCGTGCCGCCCATCAACTCGCACACGATGTGGATCGACGGATCGTTCGCGATGGAGAGCGGGTCGGTCGTGAGCACGCGGGCCGGGACCTTGACGTCGCGCTTTTTCTTCAGGTCGCGGACCGACACGCGCGCGAGGTTGAGCCGCACGCCCAGACGCGACTCGAGTTCGGCGCGGTGGGAGTTGAGATGCTTCCAGACACCCTGACCGACGGTGCCGAAGCCACAGAGACCGATGTTGAAGGAGGCGGGTTCGCTCATGATTTCGGAACAGCGGAGGACGGTGAAGCGGGGGCGGACTTGCGACCGATTTTGGATTCGGTGCCCGCGATGAGTCGGGAGATGTTCGCGCGGTGCCGCAGCATCACGAACAGGGCAATCACGGAGGTGATGCTCACCAGGATGACGGACCGATGCAGCACGATCGCGGAAATCGGCAGCGAAATCGCGCCAAGGATCGAGGCCAGGGAAACGTAGCGCGTCAGCGCGAGGGTCAGCAGCCAAACCCCGATGGCGATCAGCATGCCGACCGGAAACACCACGAGGAAGCCGCCGGCGCCCGTGGCGACGCTCTTGCCGCCGCGGAACTGGGTGAAGCAGGAGAAACTGTGGCCGACGATCGCGGCCACCACGCCGGCGATGGCGACGATTTCGTCGGGGGCCGCGCTGTTGCCCGAGCGGAATCCGGCCCACGCGAGCGGCCAGCCCGACGCCACGGCGCCCTTCAAGCCATCGAGGATCAGGACGAGATTGCCCGGGCCGTGCCCAAGCACGCGGCGCACGTTGGTCGCGCCGGGATTCTTGCTGCCGACTTCAAAGATATTCACGCCCCTGGCCCGGGCCACGAGGTAACCGAAGGGCAGCGAGCCCAGCAGATACCCGATGACAATGGCGGTGAGCAGCAGCGGGAGCATGGCAGAAGGGCGGGCTAACGCAGGGCCGCCGGGGATGCGGAAAAGAAAAGCGCGGCGGGCGCGGGGCGGACCCCGCTGCCGGCCGTCGATTCGATACCGCCTTCGTTCATAGTTGGACGAACTTCGCCATCTTGATGGCGGGGTGGCCCTTGATGTCCTTGCGGGCGGCTTCGCTCGGCTCGGTGTCGACGCGCACCACCATGTAGGCGGTGCCGCCGGGCGTGAGCCGCGAGAGCGACATGTCGGCGATGTTCACGTTGGCCTTGCCGAGGATCGTGCCGATCGTGCCGACCATGCCGGGCTGGTCGACGTTTTCGAGGACGAGCAGCTTGCCGTCCGCGGCGACCTCGACCTCGCGACTGTTGATGCTGACGATGCGCGGCTGGTTGCCCTTGCCAATCAGCGTGCCGGCCGCCGAGTGCACGGTGCCTTCCGAAGTCGAGGCCTCGACCTGGATCAATTCGCTGTAGCCGGAGTCATCGGTCGACTTCACGACTTCGGCGCGGATGCCGAGACGCTCGAGGATCACCGGAGCGTTCACGAAGTTTACCGCCTCGCCGCTGATGCGACGGAGGAAGCCGCGCTCGATGGCGCGGGTGACGGCGTTCACGTCGAGGTCGACGAGCTTGCCCCAAAACGTAATGCGCAGCTGCGCGATTTGCGCCGGCGCGATCTGTTGCACGAGCGTGCCGAGCTTGGTGCCGAGATCGAGGTACGGCCCGAGAATCTTGAGCGCGGCGGCGTCGATCGACGGCACGTTGACCGCATTGCGGATGACGCCGCCGTTGAGGACGTCGGCGATCTGCTCGGCGATTTCGATGCCGACTGACTCCTGGGCTTCCGCCGTCGACGCGCCGAGGTGGGGGGTAAGGACGACGTTGGGCAGGGTGCGAAATTCACTGTCCTTCGCGAGCGGCTCGTCTTCAAAGACGTCGAGACCGGCGGCGGCGACCTTGCCGCTCTTCAGCGCCGCGATCAGCGCCGTTTCCTTGATGATGCCGCCGCGCGCGCAGTTGAAGATACGCAGGCCCTTCTTGCACTTCTCGAAGGCCGCCTCGTCGATCATGTACTTCGTGTCGTCGGTCAGCGGCATGTGCACCGTGATGTAGTCCGCCTGCTTGAGCAGTTCGTCGAGCGTCACGCCCTCCACCTGCATGGCCTTGGCGCGACTCGGGGCGAGATAGGGATCGTAAGCCAGGACGCGCATGCCGAACGCCTGCGCGCGCTTCGCGACCTCGCCGCCGATGCGGCCCAGGCCGACGATGCCGAGCGTCTTCTTGAAGAGCTCGATGCCGGAGAAACTCTTGCGGTCCCACTGGCCCGCTTTCATCGACGCGGCGGCCTGCGGCACCGGCCGGGCGCCGCAGAGGATGTGCGTGAACGTGAGCTCGGCCGTGGCAATCGTGTTGCCGGCCGGCGTGTTCATGACGACGACGCCATGGCTCGTGGCGGCCTCGACGTCGACATTGTCCACGCCGACGCCCGCGCGGCCCACGACCTTGAGGAGCGGCGCGGCCTTGAAGACCTCCGCCGTGATCTTGGTTTCCGACCGCACCGCGATGGCGTGCACGTCCTTGACCAGTTCGAGTACTTTTTCAGGTGACGAGCCGTAAGCCTCGATCACTTCAATGCCCGGCTGCTGGCGCAGAAAGGCGACTCCCTTGGGTGAGATCTTGTCAGCGACGAGGACTTTCATCGAAAGAAAATGGCTCCGAGGGAACTCGCCCCCACCTCCCCTAGCAAGGACAAGTTTTGCGTATGACGACCCGGTGAAAACCGCAGGGCGGCAGGTCCGATCGTCACGTCCAAATCCAGCCGCACGCCGCTCCGGCTTGCCCGCCCGGGCCAGCAGCCCGGCTTGCGGTGCACCCGAGAGGCGGACAACCGCACGAACGTGCGCCACCGTCCGCCAACCTCGCTATTAATTTCTCTGTGCACTCTTTTCATTTCGGCCCCGTCTTGCTGGTCGCCTTTGACAACTCCTTCACGGCTCGTCCTAGTTTTCGAGCGGTGAGGGCTCCGGTTACCGGCCCCCATTCGCCACCGCCTTCCCCTGACGCTTTCATCATGCCGAAACCTTTCCGCCGGTTGTTCTTCGCCAGTCTCACAGCCTCGATCGTTGTGTCGCTCCTCAGCGGTTGCGGCGAAAAACCAGCCGCCACCGGTGGCGGTGGCGGCAAAGGCGGCCGCGGCGGTGGTGCCGCGCCGGTCGTCGTCGGCCAGGCCCAGCGCAAGATTGTGCCGCTCGTGATCGAGGCCATCGGTGCCGTCGAACCGATTCGCGCAACCGCCGTCCGATCCCAGGTCACCGGCATCCTGCAGAAGATTGCCATCAAGGAAGGCCAGGACGTGAAGGAGGGCGACCTGCTCTTCGAGATCGATCCGCGTCCGTTCGTCAACGCGCTCAAATCCGCCGAGGCCGATTTGCAGAAGGCGAAGGTCCAGCTCGAGACCGCCCGCACCCAGGTCGCGCGCTACCGCACGCTGACCGCCGACCAGATGGTTTCAAAGGAGCAGTTCGAGAAGATCTCCGACACCGCGCGCAGCCTCGAATCCGAAGTGCTCGCCGACGAGTCGCGCGTTTCCACCGCCAAGCTGCAGCTCGAATACTGCTCGATCCGCGCCCCGCTGGCCGGCCGCACGGGCAACATGTCAGTCCACGAAGGCGACCTCGTGCGCGTCAACGACGCCGGCGGCCTGCTCGTGACGATCAACCAGCTCAATCCCATCTACGTGACGTTCGGGGTGCCGCAGCAGTACCTCGCGACGCTCGCGCGCTATCGCGCCACCGGCACGCTCAAGGTCACGGTCGTTCCGCCCGGCATCGACGAAAAGCCGGAGGAAGGCCTTCTCACCTTCATGGACAACACGGTCGATTCGTCGACCGGCACGCTGAAGCTGAAGGGTTCGTTCCCGAACGACAGCCAGCGGCTGTGGCCGGGACAATTCGCGACGGTGAAGGTCACGCTCGCCTCCCCCGAGGCCCTGACCGTGCCCAGCGCCGCGATCCAGACGTCCCAGGCGGGACAATACGTGTATGTGATCTCGGCGGAAAAAGTCGCCGAACTCCGTCCCGTGGTGGTCGAGCGCATTTACGAAGCCGACGCCGTCATCGGCAAAGGCCTCAAGGACGGAGAAACGATCGTGGTGGACGGCCAGCTGCGCGTGATTCCCGGCCGCCCGGTCGACATCAAGGATCCCGCCGCCGCCGGCAAGGCGGGCAAGGGCGGCAAGGGCGGCGACGGCAAGGGCAAGAAGAAGGAGAAGGAAGCGGAGACCAAACCCGCCGAGAAGCGGGCTGCAGACTAAAACGACGCCATGAACATTCCCGAACAATTCATCCGCCGGCCCGTGATGACGACGCTCATCACCGCCGCGATCACGCTCTTTGGCTGGATGGCGTACCAGAAGCTGCCCGTCAGCGATCTGCCCAACGTCGATTTCCCCACCATCTCGATCTCGGCCAGCCTCCCCGGCGCGAGCCCCGAGACCATGGCGTCGTCCGTCGCCACCCCCCTGGAACAACAGCTCTCCAGCATCGCGGGCATCGACTCGATGACGTCAACCAGCTCGCTCGGCAGCACGTCGATTACGATTCAGTTCAACCTCGACCGTGACATCGACGGTGCCGCGCAGGATGTCCAATCCGCCATCGCCGCCGTGCAGCGGCGGCTGCCGCGCGACATGCCCAATCCGCCGTCATTCCGGAAATCCAATCCGGCGGAGGATTCCGTCCTCTTGCTCGCGTTGAGCTCGTCGACGCTCTCCCTGTCCGAGGTCAACGAATACGCGGAGACAATTCTTGCCCAGCGCATCTCGACGGTGGATGGCGTCTCCCAGGTCAATGTCTACGGCGCGCAGAAATACGCCGTCCGCGTGCGCCTTGACCCGCGCGCCCTCGCCGCGCGCGGCATCGGCATCGACGAGGTCCGCACCGCGCTCGACACCAACAACGTCAATCTTCCCGCCGGCACGCTCGATGGCGCCCACAAAGCCACGACCCTCATTGCCACCGGCCAGCTCAAGAGCGCCGAGGGTTTCCGCAAGGTGATCGTCAGCTACCGCAACGGTGCCGCCGTCCGCCTCGCCGACGTGGCCAACGTGATCGACAGCGTGGAAAACGAGAAATCCGCCAGTTGGTTCGACCTGCGTTTTCCCGGCGGCGTCGAGGATCCCGAGTTCGTGTCGGGCCAGAAGGCCACCCGCACCATCACGCTCTCGATTCAACGCCAGCCCGGCACCAACACCATCAAGGTCGTCGACGGCATCAAGGAACTGCTCCCGGCGTTCCGCGCGCAGCTTCCGGCAACGGTCAGCCTCGAAATCTTCAGCGACAAATCGATTCCCATCCGCGAGTCGGTGCATGACGTGAAGTTCACCCTCGTGCTCGCCATCATCCTCGTGGTGCTGGTGATCTTCCTCTTCCTCCGCTCGGCCTCCGCCACGATCATCCCGAGCATCGCGATGCCCATCGCCGTGCTGGGCACGTTCGCGGTGATGTATTTCTTCAACTTCAGCATCGATAACATCTCGCTGCTCGCCCTCACACTCTCGGTGGGCTTCGTCGTCGACGACGCAATCGTGATGCTCGAGAACATCGTCCGGCACATCGAGCTGGGCGAGTCACCGATGGCCGCGGCCCTGAAGGGCTCGCGGGAGATCGGGTTCACCATTCTCTCGATGACGATCTCGCTCGTCGCCGTGTTCATCCCGGTGCTGTTCATGGGCGGCGTCCTCGGCCGCCTGCTCTATGAGTTCGCCGTCACCATCAGCGCGGCGATCCTGGTGTCGGGCTTCGTCTCGCTCACGCTGACGCCGATGCTCTGCAGCCGTTTCCTCAAGCCGGTGAAGCACAATGCGCAACACGGGATGTTCTACCGCGCGACCGAGAGCATGTTCCAGGCCACGGTCAAACTCTACGAACGCACGCTGCGGGTGTGTCTGCGCTTCCGGGTGGTGACGCTGCTTGTCGCCTTTGCGAGCGTGGGGCTCACGATCTGGCTCCTCACGCTGGTGCCGAAGGGTTTCATTCCCACTGAAGACACCGGCCGCATCAGCGTGTCGATCGAGGCGGCGCAGGACGTGTCATTCGAGGCCATGGGCCGCTACCAGCGCGCCGTGATGGACGCCGTCGCGCGCAATCCCTACGTGAACGACCGCTCGTCGATGATGGGCAGCTTCGGCCGCAGCGGCGGCGGCTCCGGCAACACCGGTCGCATGTTCGTCGGCCTGATCGATCGCAAGGACCGGCCCAGCGCGACGGTGGTCGCCCAGATGCTGCGCGCCGAAACGGCCGGCATTCCGGGCGTCAAAGTCTTCCCGCAGGTGCCGCCCAGCATCCGCCTCGGCAGCCGCGGCTCGACTTCGGTGTATCAATACACCCTGTACGGCACGGATCTGCAGGAGCTCTACCGGATCACGCCCGTGATGCTGGAACGCGTGAAGGAGATCCGCGGCTTGATCGACGTGAATTCGGACCTGCAGATCACGAGCCCGCAAATCATCATCGACATCGATCGCGACAAGGCCTCCTCGCTCGGGCTCAACGCCCAGCAGGTCGAGGACACGCTCTACAGCGCCTTCGGTGCCCGGCAGGTCTCGACGATCTACACGTCCACCAATCAGTACGCGGTCATCCTCGAGCTCGACGAAAAGTACCAGCGCGATCCGACCGCGCTCGCGCTGCTCTACCTGCGCAACCGGGAAGGAAAACTGATCCCGCTGGAAACCGTCTCCAAGGTGCGCCCGACCGTCGGTCCGCTCACCGTTGCCCACATGGGGCAGGTGCCGGCCGTGACGATTACCTTCAATCTCAGCCCCGAACTGGCGCTCAGCCAGGCGACGGAAGAAATCGAGCGCATCGCCCGCGAGGTGCTGCCCACGACCATCAACGGCACCTTCCAAGGCACGGCGGCGGCGTTCACCAGTTCGCTGCGCGGCCTCGGCTGGACGCTGCTCATCGCGGTGCTCGTGATCTATCTCGTGCTGGGCGTCCTCTACGAGGACTTCGTCCACCCGCTCACGATTCTGTCCGGCCTGCCGTCGGCGACGTTCGGCGCGCTCGTGACGCTGCTGATCTTCAAGCAGGAGCTGAACATCTACGGCTACGTCGGACTCATCATGCTCATCGGCATCGTGAAGAAGAACGCGATCATGATGATCGACTTCGCGCTCGATGCGAAACGCAACCGCAACAAGGGCGCGGAGGAGGCCATCTTCGAGGCCTGCATCGTCCGCTTCCGTCCCATCATGATGACCACGCTCGCCGCGCTCGCTGGCACGCTGCCGATTGCACTCGGCTGGGGCGCGGGCGCCGAGGCCCGCCGCACGCTGGGCCTCGCGGTCGTCGGCGGCCTCATCGTCTCGCAGTTGCTGACGCTCTACATCACGCCGGTGTTCTACCTCTATATGGAACGCTTCACCCGTTACCTCACGCCGAAGCCCGTGGCGGAAATCGAGCGCGAGGACGAAGCCGCGGCCGCCGCCGGCATGGCGAAGTAGCTGCAATCCTCGTTCCGCTTTACGTGACTCCGTGGCTACGAGCGCCAGCGAGTGGCTGCTGGGCCACTCGCTGGCGCTCGTAGCCACAGAGGGGAGCCAACCGGCAAGGGTACGGCTGACTCGTCAGGACCGAGTCGCTGCACCGTATCCCTCGCTCCCTGCGCCTACTCGGCGCCCCGGGCCCGGCTGAGTCCGACGAAGTGCGCGGCGAACGCCAGTTTGTCCGCCGCCTCCTCGATGGCCTTCGTGGTCGGCTTGCCGGCGCCGTGGCCGGCCTTTGTCTCGATGCGAATCAACACGGGCCGCTGCGCGAGATCCGTGGCGACGCCCGCCTGCATCGCCGCCGCATACTTGAACGAGTGTCCCGGATGCACGCGGTCATCGTGGTCGGCGGTCGTCACGAGCACCGCGGGATACTTCACGCCGGGTTTCACGGTGTGAAGCGGTGAATAGGCGGACAGGTATTTGAATCCTTCCGCATCGTCACTCGAACCATAGTCGCTCCGCCACGCGTAGCCGATGGTGAACTTGTGAAAGCGCAGCATGTCCATCACGCCGACGGCCGGCAACGCCACCCGCGCCAGATCCGGACGCTGGTTGATGACGGCCCCGACGAGCAGACCGCCGTTGGAGCCCCCGCTGAGCACGAGTCGGTCCGGCGACGTGTAGCGGTTCGCCACCAGCCACTCCGCTGCGGCGATGAAATCATCGAAGACATTCTGCTTCCGCTCCTTCGTGCCCGCCTCGTGCCACGCGCGCCCGTACTCGCCGCCGCCGCGCAGATTCGGCACGGCGTAGATGCCGCCCGCCTCCATCCATGCGAGGTTCGTGACCGAAAATCCGGGCGTCAGCGAGATGTCGAATCCACCATAGCCATACAGAATCGCGGGCGTGTTGCCGGTGAGTTTCAGTCCGCGCCGGTGCGAGATGAACATCGGCACCCGCGTGCCGTCCTTCGACGTGATGAACACCTGCGTCGTGACGTAGTCCGCGGGATCGAACGCCACCTGCGGCGCGTGAAACACTCCGCCCCGCCCCGTTGCGACATCGTGACGGAAGTTCGACGCCGGCGTGGCGAACGACGTGAAGCTGTAGAAGAACTCGTTGTCGTCGTCGCGGCCGCTGACGCTGCCGACGCTGCCAATCCCCGGCAGCGCCACGTCGCCCACCTGCTTCCCCTCCTTCGTGTAGATTGCGAGCCGGCTGCTGGCGTCGCGCATCGTCTTCACCACGAGGCGACCGCCCACGAGGTCGACCGAATCGATGACATCGGCGCTCTCGGGAATCAGCGTTTTCCAGTTCGCCATCGCCGGCGCCGCCGCGTCGATTGCGATCAGACGTTTCCGCGGCGCGTCCAGGTTCGTGACGACGTAGAGGATCGGCCCGGTGTTGCCGACGACCCGAAACTCCGCCTTCCATTCCTCGACGAGCGACTGGACCGGCGCGTCGAGCCGCGGCGCGAGGGGATCGCCCAGGTCCACGAACCGGAGGAGATTTTCGGCGGACGATCCGCGCGCAATCGAGATGAAGACAAACCGCCCATCCTCGCTCGCATGTCCGCGCACAAACCACTGCGGCTGGTCCGGCACCGCGTGAATCATCCGGTCCTCGCCCTGCGGCGTGCCGAGCCGGTGGTAATACATCTTCTGGTGCTCGAGCTTGCCGAAGGTCTTGCCCGTGCCCGCTGCGATTGCGCCGGCAGGATAGCGGGAGTAGAAGAAGCCGCGGCCGTCCTTCGTCCAGCTCACGTTGGAGAACTTGACCCATTGGATCAGGTCGCCCGTGTCCTGCCCTGTATCCACGGAGCGGACGCGATATTCGTTCCAATCCGAACCCGCGGCGGCGGTCCCGTACGCGACCCACTTTCCATCCGGTGAGACCGCCGTGCCCGTCAATGCCACCGTGCCGTCCGCCGCGAGGAGATTGGGATCGATCAGCACCCGCGGTTCGGCGGCGAGCGACACCTGCACGTAAAGCACCGCCTGGTTCTGCAACCCGGAATTCCGCGAGAAAAAATAGCGTCCGCCCTCCTTGCTCGGCACGCCCGCACGCGGGTAATTCCAGAGCTGCGTCAGTCGGGCACGAAACGTCTCCCGCGCCGGCAACGCGCGCAGAAAGCCCGCGGTCAGCTCATTCTGCGCCTGCACCCACGCTGCCGTTTCGGCCGAGTCGAGATCCTCGAGCCAGCGATACGGATCCGGAACTTTCGTCCCGTGATAGTCGTCGACCTGCTCTCCGCGGGGCGCAATCGGATAACTGGATACGGGCGCGGCGGCGGGCGCCGCGCAGGAGGCGAGAGGAAGAATCACGGTGAGAAGGGATCGCATGCGGTCACGGTGGCCAGCCTCGACGGGTTGGCAAGAATCGGACCGGCGTGAACGTCGAAGCGCACGTCGCACGCGGCGAGCAGAGAGTTCGACAGCATTGCAGCCAGGACGCCTGCGCTCCGGGAGTCATTCATCGCGGGGGCGTGCGCCGCAGGCGGGCGGCTTCTTCGAGTTGTTCAAAGGACTCGCGTTTGCGTCCGAGGGCGTTGAGGACCTGGCCGAAGTGCTCGCGAAGTTGCGCGCTCTGCGGATCGAGCTGCACCGCCCGCTCGAAGTGCGGCACGGCCTTTTCCAGCTGACCGTGGTTCACGAGCGCGACGGCGAGCTGCGCGCGCACGGCGACCGCTTCCGGTTGCAACGCCACGGCCATTTCCAGCTGCGGAATCGCGTCGCCCCAGCGGCGCAGCGCACTGAGGGCTGTCCCCAGATTCGCGTGGGCCGTTGCGAACCCCGGCTGCAGCCGAACCGCCGCTTCAAACCGGCCCGCGGCCTCCTCGGTCCGGCCCGCCTGCGCGAACGCCGTGCCGAGATTCAGCTGCGCCTCCGCCGACTCGGGCGACAATTCGACCGCGCGTTCCAACTGTGCCATCGCCTCGGCCGGACGGCCCAGCGACGCCAACGCCATCGCGTAGTGCCCGCGGGCGGACGCCAGCGCCGGTTTCAGCTGCAGCGCCCTCTCCAACTCCGCCAGCGCTTCCGGCGCGCGGCCCGCTCGCAGGAGGGTCCGGCCGAAACTCGCGTGCGCCGTCGCCGAGTCCGGTTTCAATCGAATCGATTCCCGGTGCTGTGTGATCGCCTCATCGAGGCGTCCGAGGCCGCGCAACGCTCCTGCGAGATTCTCAAGCGTAGCTGCGTCGCCGGGTTTGAGGCGAACCGCCTGCTCGAACAAAGCCAGCGCCTCGGCGGACTGCCCCCGTTCGGCAAGTTCCGCGCCGAGATTGTTCAACGCGCCCGTGTGATTCGGCTTCAATGCGAGCGCGCGACGGTAGTGCGTGATCGCCTCGTCGGCTCGCCCGAGGCTCCGCAGCGCGTGGCCGAAATTGCTGTGCACATCCGCATAGTCGGGTTTGAGCGTGAGTGCGCGTTCAAACAGCGGCACGGCCTCGGCGGGTCGACCGACGATCACGAGCAGGTTGCCGAGATCGTTCCAGCCATCGGGATCGGTCGGCTTGATCTCAAGCGCGCGGCGGTAGGTCGCAATCGCCTCCTCGTAGCGCTGCGCCTGCGCCAGTGTATCCGCAAGATTGAGCCACGCCATGACGGCCGCGGGATTGCGGCTGACGGTGTCGCGCCACAGCGCCTCGTTGTTGAGATAACTGCGCGACTCGCGCCACGAAATCAGTCCCAGTCCAAGCACCGCCATCGCGCCGATCAGCCACGTCATCCGGCCGCCGAATCGCGCCACCAGCGCGCCGGCCACCGCGAGCGGTCCCATGCTCGCGAGGTATTGAAAATGATCGCCGACGAAGGAATAGCGGAAGAAGTAGACGTTGAAGAAGCCCAGCACCGGAAAGAGCAGCGCGACGAAATAGGCCGCCAACAATCCCAGCGCCCGCAGGCGTCCGTGTCGGCCACGCCACAGGACGACGCCCGCCGCCACCGCCGCCAGCACCGGCACCCACGCCAGCGGATTTGCGACTGCGATCTGCCATCGCGGGTAAATGAAGATCAGCGGCTCCGGCCAGATCAGTTTGCCGAGATAAAACCAGACAACGCGTCCTGCGATGGCACCGCGCTCTGCCAGACTCTGCGACCACTCTGCGCCCATCGCGCCTGAGTGATATTTCTGCTCCCAGATCGTCCAGCCGGCGGCGAGGCCGGAGAACGCAAAGAACGGCACGAGCCGCAGCACGTCGCGCCAGTCGATGCGTCCCCGCACCCACAGACTGCAGAGCCCGAGCGCCACGGGCAGCATCACGGTCGAAGGCTTGCTGAGGATCGCGGCCACCGCCCCGAGCAGCGCACCGGCGTAGAACCAGCGCTGGGGTGCGGTTGCGCGGGGCACGTGAGGTCCGCTCGAACGCACGTCCCGCTCACGCTCCTTGCCGCCGTCGGCTTCGATCCAGCGCAACCAGCACCAGACGGCGGCGAGAAAGAAGACCGCGGACTGCGTGTTCTTGAGTTCGCAGATCCACGCGACCGATTCCACCTGCACCGGATGCAGCGCCCACAGCGTCGCGCCCAGCCACGCTCCCGGCATCCGCAGCTGCAACAACACCCGCCACAGCGCGAGCGCGGCCAGGACATGAAACGCGAGGGTGACGACACGATAGCCGAAGGGCTCGACGCCCCAGAGCGCGTGCTGCGCCTTGAAGTTGGTCAGCACGAGCGGAAAATAGTTCGCGCGCGCACTCGTCCAGATTTCCTTCAAGCCCAGCGGCCCGATGATCGTCGGGTTCGCGGTGATGTGCAGATCGTCGTCCCAGAGGAAGTCTCCGCGCAGCGAATACGCGTACGCTGTCACGATCGCCAGCGCCATGACGGCGGCGAGCGCCAGGCAGCGGAGACCGGGACGACGCGGGGAAATCACGCCTCCACGCTCGGGAGGGAGCGGCGCAAGTTCAAGCGACGAAGCAGCGCCGCGGGCCTGAGGCGCAAAGGATTGGCTGGCTCATGTCGCCTCCGGCATTGACGGAGCTACGAGCGCCAGTGAGAGAACGCCCGGCCACTCGCTGGCGCTCGTAGCCACGTCATGCCCGCGACGCCGGATCGGTTAATCGGCTCCGCGCACCAAAAGGCCGGGCGCGCTGCGCCCGGCCTGCTGTCGTGAACTACGCTGCGGACGGCGTCAGAACTGGCCGCGCACGCCAAAGACCCAGTTGGCGCCGTATTCCTGCAGCTGGCGCAGTGCCCGCTGCTGGCCTTCGACGACGCCCGGCGGCGTGTGATACCAGAGGACGGGCTTGCCCGTGATGTTGCGCACCTGGGTGTAGAAGGTCGCGTAGCGGTTCAGGCGCCAGTTGAGCGAGACGTCGAACTGCGTGATCTCACCCTGATATTGACCGTAGGTCGTGCTGTCCGGGGTATCCGGACGCCAGACCATGCCGATCGAGCCGTTGAACTTCCGGTAGGCGTAGCCCAGCCGCGAGGACACGCGCTGGGGCGCGAGATTGGCGCGACGCTGACTCGCGTAAGCACGGGAGTAGGCCACATTGAAGTTAATGCCGCGGAGGTACTCGCTCGGCAGAAAACCAAGCGTCTGGTTGTAGGCCAGATCCATGCTGCGGAACTGCCGCTCCTCGGTGCTGTTGACCGTCGTGCGGAACGTATAGGGCGCGAAATCCGGATCATCGATGCCGAAGTCTTCGGCCGAATAGTCGAACGTCTGCCGGAAGTTCGTCGCCTTGTTCTGGGTCAGATCGAGCGTCAACTGACCGGGCGAACGGCCGCGGAAGTAGTACGCGAGCCGCGACTGGAACTTCTTGTGGTACTCCGGCAGCAGATTGGGATTCGGCGCCGACACGCGGAAGTTGACCTCGTCAATGCCCCACAGGCCGGTGACGCTGTCGATCGGCGGCCGCGAGATCGACTTGTTGTAGCCGATCTGGAATTCGAAATCCGAGGTGATGTAGTACTTCAGCATCACCGACGGGAAGTAATTCCGGTACGACGACGTCCGCGTCACCTTCGGGTTCGAGGTATACTGATAGATCATGCCGGGCAGCGTCAGAGCGCGGCCACCATTGGTGCCGGCGGCATTGACGGTGTAGCCAGCGGCGAGCACCTGCGCCCGCGTGAGCGGGTCGAATTCCCGAACCTGATTCTCCGTTTCCTCCATGCGCACGCCACCGAGCATCGTGAGTTTGGAACTGAGCCGGATCGTCGCCTGCGTATAGCCGGAGGTGACCGTCTGCCGGAAATCGCGCGGGTTGGCGAAGAAGGATGCGTAGTAATTTTCCGGCGTACCCGTATGGACGAACTGCTCCGGGTTGGAGCGGAAGAGCCGCAGGACTTCCTGCCGATTCACGCGCGGCGGCATGCCCTGCTTACCGGCGAGGTTGTAAACGGTCAGACCATTGGTCGTGCCCATGTCGAAGGGATGGGGCGAAGTGAACTGCGGGCCGACGTTGCCCCAGTTGCCGAAGGTCACGTTCTGGAACGCGCCGTTGTTGGCGTTGCGGGTGACCGTATTGCCGCCGGGCCCGACGTAGGACCAGATATCCCAATCGCTCACGACGTTGTTGTCGCGATTCTCCTCCGCCCACTTGCCGCCAAACTTCAACGAGGTCGGAAAACGCTCGAGGAACGGCAGGGTCCAGCGGGCGTTGAGCTGGCCGCTGTAGATCGCGGTGATCCACGTGCGGTTGTCGTTGTTGACGCGAGTACCGCCGGCGCGGGTGTCGGTGCTCGTGAAACTGCGCAGATCATACCAGTCATTGCCCGAGGTCTGCCGAATCTCCCACTCCCAGGACTCGGGATTGGGCCGCGTGGCAACGAAGCCCGACGCTGCGCCGCCGCCCTCGCTGCTGGAGAAACCGCGCTCGAGCGAATCGTAATTGTTCACCGAGCGGGAATAGCCCATCGCGCCGTCCACCACCCAGCGGCCGTTCTTGTATTCGAACTTGGGCGACAGCGTGCGGGTGTACGTGAGTTTGGCGGAGGTGCCGCCGCCGTTGTTCAGGGTGGCGGAGTTGGCCGTGCCGGCGCGGTTGGCGATGAGGGTCGTGATGCCATCGCCACCCACGGAATTGCGGCCGTTGTTCACGTTCGCGTTGTCGTTGGCGGCCACGAAGGTGAAATTGCGATTCCAGAATTCACCCTCGGTGTAGGTGTAGATGCCGGTGAGTGAAAGGACCAGGTTGCGGGTGACCTTCCAGTCCGCAGTCATCGTCATGGCGTCCTTGAGGATCGTCTTGTTGCCGTCCTTGAAGTCGATCTGGCGGGCAACCATCGGCCGCGGATCGGTGGCGTTGGGGCTGCGGTTGTAACCCATGTTCACGATGTACTGCTCGGTGTACGAGTTGGCGCGGCTGGCGGAAAACAGGATGCCGAAGCGCTGGTTGAAAAACGACTCCGCATAGTCGATCGAGTAGTTGGGTTTCCACTTGAACGAAACGCCATCGCGCGGACCGGCGGTGCGCCTGAACGTGAACTCCTCGGCGTTGAAGTTGAGGCTGGTGTTGTAGCCAAACGTCCGGCCCTTGCGGTCGAAGGCGCGCTTCGTGCGCATGTTGATCGTTCCGGCCGGATTGTCGGCATCGGAGTCCGGGCTCGTCGTGCGATTGATCTCGATCGACTCGATCGCGGTGATCGAAAACCCCTCGAAGCTGGTGGCCCGGGACGACTCGCCGCCGCCACGGTTGGCGTCGGCGCTGGCCGACCGCATCCCGTCGAAGGATACGCCGACATACTGCGAATCCATGCCGCCGAGGCGCGGGCCGCGGGCCTCGGACTCGACGTAATCGAGGTCCACGCCGGGCAGATACTTCAGAAACTCGCCGACGTTGCCATCGGTGACGTCGCCGAAAATATCCGAGGACACGGCTGTCGTGATGCTCATCGAGCGCCGCTGCGACATGATGGCCTTGGCGTTGCCCTCGCGCTCGGAGGAGACCGTGAAGGCCTGGAGCTGCACCACGCCTTCCTTGCCCGCGGCGGCGGGAGCGGTGGCCGTGCTGGTGAGATTGATTTCACGGACTGCGGTCTGCCCGGCGGTGACCACAAACGACTCCTTCACGGGATTGTAGCCCGTATAGCTCACCGCGATCGCGGCCGAACCCGGCGCGACGCCGATGAACTGAAATGAACCGTCGCCTTCGGTGTACGTCACCTGATTGGTGCCCTCGAGCCGGACTTCGGCGTCGCGGACGTACTCCTTGGAGACCGGATTAAACACGCGGCCCTGGACGGTACCGGTGGCGGCCGGCTGAGCCGCCGGGGCGAGAGCGGCCGTGAGCGCGCAGGTGACCAGCAGGAAAAGTCGGCGCCACAGCGCGCCGCAAACGGATGGGATTGTCATGGAGCAGGGGCTCCGGCACCGAGCGACACAGCAGTGCCGACGACGCTCGACCGGGGTAGTGTTGGTGTTGGAGGTAGAATCCGTCCGCGAAGTTGCAGCCGCGATCGGACCGGATCCAGCGTGGGGGAATTCCCGGGGCCCAGGCAAGCGCTTTGCGCGGTGCCTGGAGAAGAAAAAGCCCCCGTGGCTGCACCATCCAGCCGTGGCCCGTCCCCCCAAAAAAGACGCCGCCCTTCTTGGGCGGCGTAAACCTATGCCTCCGCTGTCGTACGCGTCCGGGAGCGCCGATCTCCGGCCGGCATTTCCTCCATGCCGGCGGGCCGCCTGCGCTCCGGGACGAACCTAGAACGTTCCCTTGAAACCAAAATTCCAGTTCGCGCCGTAGTTCTCGTAGACGCGGATGGCGGCTCCCTGCCCCTGCACGTTGGTCGACGGACCTTCCATCCACGTCTGACCGTCGTTGAAGACGTTGCGCCCCTGGAAGAACAACGACGCCCACGCGGTCAGGCGGAACTCCCCACCGAGATCGAGCTTGGCGTCGTGACGCCGGTAGCGGCCGTAATCGGTCGTCGCGCTGCCGTCGTCCGTATTGTCGCGCCAGACCACGCCGGCGCGGCCGCGGAAGCGTTTGTAACTATAACCAAGGCTCGAGGTGAAGCGATGGGGCAGCAGTCCGCCGCGGCGGGAATCCGCATACGAACGCGTATACGCGGTTTGGATTGAAATGCCGCGAAGCGCCTCCGCGCGGAACGGCAGCGTCTGATTGTAGGCCACCTCCAGACTGCGGAAGCGCCGCGGGCTGGCCACGTTGAACGGCGACTGGAATTCGTAGCTGCCGTACTCGGGATCGTCGCCCAGACCAAACTCGTCCGCCGTGCCGCGCCGCGTTTCACGCAGGTTGCGAATCGTGTTCTGCGACGCCGTCAGGGAGAACTGGCCGGCGGGCTCGAAGTAATAAGCGAGCCGGGCCGAATAGTTTTTCGAGTATTCGGGCAGCAGGTTGGGATTCGGACTCGTGACGACGTGCGTGGTCTCGTTGATCAGCCACGCACCGGAGATGCTGTCGACCGGCGGCCGCGAGATCGCCTTGTTGAAGCCCGCGTGGAATTGCAGACTCCGCGTGAAGTTGTACTTCACCGCGATCATCGGGAAAAAATTATCGTACTTGGCAATGTGCGTCACGAGCGGGTTCGTGAAGTACTGGTATTCGTAGCCTTGAATCGTGGTGGGCCGCCCCGCGGTGCTGACCGGATAGCCGGCCGCCACCACTTCCGAAGGGGTCTTCGGATCGAAGTCGCGCGAGTTGTTCTCCGTCTGCTCCCACCGGAGGCCGGTCCGCACACTCACCTTCGACGAAACCTTGATGTCGGCCATGCCGTAGCCGGCAGCGACGGTCTGCACGACGTTGCGCCGGTTGCCGATGAAGGCGTTATAGTAGGCATCGGGGTTCGCGACATTCACGAACAACTCCGGATGCTGGTTGAACAGATCCGCAATCTTGTTCGAGTCCGGCCGGGGAATCGACAGCACCTGCCCGGCCGCGTTCTTCGTGGTCAGGATGTTGGTCGTGCCGGTGTCCCAGGAATTTGGATTCGGCGCAAAGACCGCCCAGCTACCCGCGTTGCCGCCGCCGGGACCGTTGTACAGGTAATTGTAATACGGCGTCTCATTACCGTTCTTGCGGGATTCCTCGGTCCATTTGCCGCCAAACTTGATCGCCGTCGGGAACCGCCGCAACGGCGTGGCCCACCGGGCGTTCAACTCGCCGGTGTAAAGCTCGGTCCGGGCGTAACGGCCCTCGTTGCCCATGCGGGGATTCACCCGGTTGGCCAGATCGAACCAGTCGGCGCCGCTCGTCTGCTGAATCGTCCACTCGTGCGACGTGATGCCGGGCCGCGTGGCGACGAAGCCGCTGGTGATGTTGTTCACCGGATCGTTCGCGGTGTGCCCTTTCTCCAGCGCTTCATAATTATTGAAGGAACGGGAGTACGCGCCGCCGCCGTCGATCACCCAGCTGTCGAGCTTGTACTCGAACCGCGGCGCGAAGGTCACGGTGTTGGTGATCTTGCTCGCGCTGCCGCCGGCGAGCGCGGAGCTCCGGGATGCATCGACGCGGGCGTCGGTGCGGACGTCCGTGACGCCATCGCCGAGGACCGTGCCGCGACCGAGGTTCACGTTGGCGTTGTTCAGCGCCGAATTGAAGGTGACCTCGCGGTTGAAGAACTGGCCGAGGGCGTAGTTGTAGATGAGCGTGCTGGACAGCACCAGCCGGCTCGTCGCACGGAAATCCGCGGTGAGCGTGTAGGTGTCCTTGCCGATGTTCTTGGCGCCATCCTTGAAGTTCAACGCCGTCGTCACCATGGGCCGCGGATCGGCCGCCGTCGGGGTCTTGTTGTACGTGATGTTGTGCCGGTACTGCTCGGTGTAGGAATCGACATGGTTGATGCTCGCGACGATGCCGAGACGCGGACTGCCGCTCCCGGTGAGAAACACGTCGGAGTATTCGAAGCTGTAATTCAGGCGCGCCTTGTACTCCTGGTTGGCGGCCGGACCGAACGTCTTGCGCAGGTGAAACTCCTCGGAGTTCAGATTGAGGCTGGTGTTGTAGCCGATGCGACGACCTTTGCGGTCGAACGCCCGGCGCGTCTTCATGTTGATCGTGCCGGCCGGCGCATCGGCATCCATGTCGGAACTGGTGGTGCGATGAATTTCAATCGACTCGATGCTGCTGATCGAGAACGCCTCGAAACTCGTCGCGCGACCGAGATCGCCGGTGCGGTTGGCGTCGGCACTCGCGAGCCGCACGCCGTCAAACGACACCGCCGTGTACTGCGCATCCATGCCGCCGAGGCGCGGCCCGCGGGTCTCGGACTCGACGTAGTCCACATCGACGCCGGGAAGATATTTGAGGAACTCGCCGACGTTGCCGTCGGTGACGTCGCCGAAGATGTCGGACGCGACCGAGGTCGTGACGTTCATGTTGCGCTTCTGCTCCATGATGGCCTTGGAGTTGCCCTCCCGCTCGCTCGAAACCGTGAACGCCTCGAGCTGAATCGTGTCGCCCTCCTTTTCCAGGCCGGCGAGCGAACTCACGAGATTGATTTCACGCGTGGCCGTCTGGCCGGCCGTGACGGTGAATGCTTCGCGCGCCGTTTTGTAGCCGGTGTAGATCACGGTGATCGCCGCGGTACCGGCGGGCACGTTCGGAAACGCGAACGAGCCGTCACTCTCGGTGGCGACGATCCGCTCCGTGCCTTCCAGCCGGACCTCGGCGTTGCGCACATATTGTCGCGTGAGCGGATTGTAGATCCGTCCCTGAATGTTTCCCGTGGTCTGGGCCTGGGCGGTCAGGACGGAAAACAGGAGTGAACCGGCGGCGAGCAGCAGTCGCAGCACCGGGAGATGAACGGCAGGTTTGATCGGGGTCATGGTAGTGAAGCCGCCATGATGCCACCACCCCGCCGCCACGGCTGCGCATGGATTGCCGGACGCGGCCCATTTATTGTGAGCGCGGCCTAATAACCATGAACGATTGCAGCGAAATCGCGCTCACGCCGGCCCGCGCCACCGCGCGCGTCAACGTGCCGTCAGATCGGGAATGGCCGGATTCAGCCGCCGGGCCTCGCGAAAATGCCCCATCGCCTCCTCGTTGCGGCCCGCGAGCGAAAGCGACAGCGCGAGGTTCAGGTGCGCGGCGGCCATCGTCGGGGCGAGCCGGACCGCGCGTTCAAACTGGCGGATGGCATCCGTCAGCCGGCCCGCATCGCGCAAGGTCATGCCGAGATTGTTGTGGGCGTCGGCAAACTCCGGATCGATCTGCAGTGCGCGGAACAGCAGCTCCATGGACTCCGGCAATCGTCGCTGCTGCCGGCGCAGCGCGCCCAGCGAGTTGAGGGCGTCGGCGTAGTCCGGCCGCAGTTCGATGGCGCGCTGAAAGTGCCGCTCGGCGTCCGCCTCGCGCCGCTGCGCCAGGAAAACGAGGCCGAGATTGTTGTGCACTTTTTCGAGATCGGGCCGGACCTGCAGCGCCGCCTCGAAGTGCGTGCGGGCCGCGTCCAATTCGCCCGCCTCGCGCAGGAGGCCGCCGAGATTGTTGTGCGCCATCCACGCCGCGGGATTCCGCGCGAGCGTCGTCGCATAGAACGTCGGCATGTCCGCATACATCCGGCTCTGACCCACGCTCCGCCACGCCAGCACGGCCGGCAGGAGAGCCAGGATCAGCACCCGCACGGCCGCCGGCGCGCCCGCGCGGCGCAGCCCGGTCACGATTCCCGCCGCACCCAGCACGATGAGGCCGAGGGCAGGCAGGTACTGCCAGTGATCGGCCACGTACGAGAAACGGAACGCGTAAACGTTGAAGAAGCCGATCGTGGGCACGAGCGATCCGCCGAAGAACAACACCGCCGCCAGCGGGCCGCGCGACCAGCCGCGCATCCGCCACAAGACCCCGAGCGCCACGATCACCGCGATCGAAGGAAGCCATTGCCAGGGCTGGCCCGGATCAATCTCCCACCGCGGGTAGATGAAGATCAGGTCGTCCGGCCAGACCAGTTTGCCGACGTAGAACCACACGACCCGTCCCGCCAGCAACGCGCGTTGCAGCAGCGTCAGAGCGAACTCCGCGCCCTCCGCCCCGATGTAGACCTTTTCCACATACGCCGACAGCAGTCCCATCGCGGCACCCAGCGCGAACCACGGGACGAGGGGCAGGACGTCACGCCGCCCGTCGATCCGGCCGCGCTGCCACCAAAAAATCACGAGCAACGCCGGCGGGAGCGTCGCGATCACGGATTTGGTGAGCAGGCCCGCAACAAACAGCAGCGTCGCCAACGCATGCCACCGCGGCCGGCGCGTGGCGTCGAACCGCAGATAGACCAGCGCCGCCAGCAGGTAAAACACGAGCGAGAGCGTGTTCTTCTGCTCCGAGATCCACGCGACGGATTCGACACCCACGGGATGCAGCGCAAAGACAAACGCCGCCAGCCACGCGCCGGGAATCATTAGCCGCCGCAGGATCGCCGCCAGCAGACATGCGGAGGTCGCGTGCGCGGCGACGTTGAAAAGGTGATACCCGACGGCCGCGTCGCCCCAGAGTCGGTGCTCGATCCAGAACGCACTGTGGAGAAGCGGGTAGTATTGCTCGGTCGCGCCAAGTTCGAACCAGATGCGCCAGAAGCCCGCGACGGACCGCAGCGCCGGAGCGGTCACGTAGTCGCTGTCGTTCCAGATAAACCCGCCGCGCAAGGCCGGCGCGTACGCGAGAAACGTCACCGCGAACAACGCCAGTCCGATCCAACCGCTGTAGGCGGGCGCAGGTGGGGACGAAACGGGTGCGGCGGAAACGCGAAGCGGGCGGGCCATCAGAAGCGTGGGATTGCTTCGACGACACCGCGCCCGCGCAACGTAAAAGCGACCGGCGCCGCGCGCACCCACTCCTGCATTGCCCCGCGGGGACGTTCCCCGTTTCGATGACGCCATGACGTTTCCCCGCGCCCTCCTGCCCACCCTCGCGTTGTTAGCCGCCCCGTGGCTCGCCGCCGCGCCCGAAAAATGGACCGCGGCCATCGACAAGTTCACGCAGGCCGACGCCGTGCAGGCACCCGCGAAGGGCGGCGTGGTCTTCGTGGGCAGTTCGTCGATCGTGAAATGGACTTCGCTCGCCCGGGACTTTCCCGGCGTCGCGCTGCTCAACCGCGGCTTCGGCGGCTCCCAGCTCGACGACAGCGTGTTCTACATCGATCGCATCGTCATCCCGTATGCGCCGCGCACGGTGGTGCTCTACGCCGGCGACAACGATCTCAATGCCGGCAAGACGCCCGAGGCCGTCCTCGCCGACTTCAAGGCCTTCGCCGGCAAGCTTCACGCCGCGCTGCCCAAGGCGCGCCTCGTCTACATTGCGATCAAGCCGAGTCCCTCACGTTGGAAGATCAAGGACAAGATCATCAAGGCCAACGCCCTGATCGCCGCCGCCTGCGCCGCCGACTCGCGTTGCGCCTACGCCGATGTCTACACGCCGATGCTCGACGCCAAAGGCGAGCCGCGGCCGGAGCTTTTCGTCAAGGACATGCTCCACATGAACGAAGCCGGCTACGCCGTCTGGCAACCGGTCATCGCGCCACTCCTGAAGTAAGCCCGGGAGCGCAGGCGTCCCGCCTGCTTCGAGCCGGTGCTGGCAGCAGTTGAACGCATTCGCACCCCGCCTGCTATAATGGCGAGCCCCGCCCAAAGCGAAGCCCGAACGTCGCCATGCATCACGTCTGCGGGAACTCCGTGTGTTCCGTGTCTTCCGTGGGCCACCGGATGGAATTGAATCCTGCCGCCGCTTCCGACCGCGCCCGCACGGAATTCTGATTCTCTTCCGCGGGTTCCGCGTGTTGCGTGGAGCAGTTTCCCTTATCCATGTCCGACTCACCGCTCGCCCGCCTCGCCCGCCAAATCGAATTCATCGCCGAGTGCGATCGGCTGAAGGAGATCTTCCGCCAGACGGTGAACACCCAGAGCCGCCGCGCCGAAAATGACGCCGAGCACTCGTGGCACCTGTGCCTGTGCGTCATCGTACTCGCCGAGCACGCGAATGTTCGGACGCTCGATGTGCTGCGCGTGCTGAAGATGATCATCGTCCACGATCTCGTGGAGATCGATGCCGGCGACACTTTCGCCTACGACGTCGCCGCCATGGCCCACCAGCACGAACGCGAGGCCATCGCCGCCGATCGCATCTTCGGCCTGCTGCCGCCGGATCAGGCGGTGGAGTTTCGCGCGCTGTGGGATGAGTTTGAGGCGAAGACGACGCCCGAGGCGAAGTTCGCCACCGCCGTCGATCGCTTTCAGCCGATGCTCCTCAACTGCCGGTCGCAGGGCGCCGCGTGGAACCGCCACGGCATCACGCACGATCGCGTGGTCGCGCGCAATCGTCACATCGCCGACGGCTGCGATCCGTTGTGGCAGTACGCGGAGAAAATGCTGCAGGACATCGTCGACGCCGGCCACCTCGCCAAGGCACCGCAGGCGTAACGGGTGGCGAACGACGAGCGGAAACATCCAGATCGGCACAGGAGGCAACGGAGGGAACTGAGGAGATTGAGCGAATTTTTGGGGGACCGAGGGAGCCGGCGGATTTTTTTCAATCCTCTCCTCTTCCTCCTCCGTTCCCTCCGTTACCTCCTGTGAAACTTCCCGCGTAGCGAACAATCGAGCCACCGTTATACCCGTCGCACTCAAACTGTCCGCCTCGTTGTCGCGCATCCGACCCTCGCCCCCCGCGTCCTGCGGCCAACCCTCCCGTCATGCCCCACCCCGCCCGCCTGCTCGTTGTATCCGCTTTGCTTGCACTGCGCCTGTTCGCCGCCGAACCCACCGCGACCGGTCCGCTGCCCACCGACTGGATTGATCCCCAGACGGGTCATCGCGTCATCCGGCTCTCGCCCGAAACCGGCAGCACGAGTCTCTATTTTCACCAGCGCGCCTACACGCCCGAAGGTGACAAGGTCGTCCTTCGCACGCGCGACGGCATTCTCGCGGTGGATCTGAAAACGCTCGGCCGGACCCGTCCGACCTCCGAGCTCGTGCTGGCCAACGCGAGCCCGATTGCGACCGCCTGGCGGACGCGGGAGGCCTATTTCTTTCCCCGCGGCGAGAACACGCTCAAGGCCGTGCACCTCGATACCAAGGTCGTGCGTGAAGTCGTGAAGCTGCCGCCGCAGGCCCGCGGCGCGCAGTTCGCGATCAACTGCGATGAATCGCTGCTCGTCGCGATCGGTCCCGACCCCGACGGCAAAACGATTCCCCGCACCCCGCCCGCCGGTGGCGCCGGCGGCACACTCGAGGCCCAATGGTCCGCGGGCACCCCGAAGATGATCTACACCGTCAATGTGAAGACCGGTGAATTCAAAGTGCTGCACCGCGAAAACGACTGGACCAATCACCTGCAATGCTCCCCGACCGACCCGCAGCAAATTCTCTTCTGTCATGAGGGCCCGTGGCATTTCAACGATCGCACGTGGACGATCCGCGCCGACGGCGGGCCGGCAAAACTGCTGCACGAGCGCACCATGAACATGGAGATCGAGGGCCATGAGTTCTTCAGCCAGGACGGCAAGTGGGTCTGGTTCGATCTGCAGACGCCGCGCAGTACCGTCTTCTGGCTCGCGGGCGTGGAACTCGCGACCGGCAAGCGCACCTGGTACCACGTCAAACGCGAGGAATGGTCGGTCCACTACAACGTGTCGGCCGACGGCAAATTTTTCGCCGGCGACGGCGGTGGCCCGGGCAGCGTCGCGGCGTTTTCCCCGGACGGCGAACGCCTCACTCCGCCCGGCAACGGCATGTGGATTTATCTCTTCCGGCCGGTGATGGTGAAAGGCAGCTCGTTCCGCGATCAGAAGCCGCTGATCGACATCGGCGCGTTCAAGTCGGAGCGTCTCGTCGACATGTCGAAACACGACTACAGCAAGGACCGCGGCGTGGAGCCGAATCTCACGTTCACTCCCGACGGCAAGTGGATCATTTTCAGCGGCAACTTCCACAGCCCGCGCGACGAGCGCGGCCGCGCCCTCACCCACACCTACGCCGTCGAGCTCGCGAAACCAAACTTCTCGCAGTAATCACCCTCGCCGTCCGCAAGCCTCATCGTCCGGGAGCGCCGGCCTCCGGCCGGCATCGGTCAAATGCAGGCGGGACGCCTGCGCTCCCGGCCAGTCCCGCCCTCACGTACTGTCATTCTACTCTTCTCTCACTTCCCCCGATGAAAACCACCCCGCTGTTCCTCGTGTTCGTCACCGCCCTCGCGCTCGTGCGCCCGGCCTTCGCCGCCGATCCGCGGCCCGTCGTTCCGCTCTGGCCCAACGGCGCACCGGGTTCCGAGGCCCGCCGCGCCGAACCCGAGAAAGTCGCGAACAGCAACGTTTCCAACATCCACCACCCGTCGCTGCTGGTGTATCTGCCGTCCAAGGACACCGCCACCGGCGCGGCGGTGATCGTCGCCCCCGGCGGCGGTCACGCGCGCCACGCGATCCAGCACGAGGGCTACAACGTCGGCGAATGGCTCGCGAGTCACGGCGTCGCGGCGTTCGTGCTGAAGTACCGGCTCGCCAAGGACGACGCCACGCCCGCCGGCCAGCCGCAACCCTACACGGTCGATCGCGATGCGCTGGCCGATGCGCAGCGGGCGTTCCGCGTGGTGCGCGCCCGCGCGCAGGAATGGGGCGTGCGCCCCGACGCCGTCGGCATCCTCGGTTTCTCCGCGGGTGGCGAAGTCGCGCTGCTCGCCGCGACGCGCGGCGCCGATGGTCAACCTTCCGCCCCCGATCCGATCGAACGCCAGAGCGCCCGCGCCAATTTCTACGCGCTGATTTATCCCGGCGGACTGCCGCGCACCGACATCGAAGTGACGAAGTCCACGCCGCCGGTCTTCCTCGCCGCGGGCTACGGCGACCGCCAGAACATCGCCGAGGGCCTCGCGGAATTCTATCTCAAGAGCAAGCGCGCGGGCGCACTCGCAGAACTCCACATGTACGCCGGCGCAAACCACGGCTTCGGCGTCCGCGACACGAACAAGTCGCCCGCCGGCGCCTGGACCATGCGGTTTCACGAGTGGCTCGGCGACCGGAAGTTTCTGGCCCCTTCGTCCAAGTAAACGCCCGCGTTGGCCACGGCCACGCGGCTTCCGGCGGACATTGACTCGTCGACGCGGAACGCACCGTTTCATTTTCAACCCGTTTGGGACGAAATGTATCCAGTCCTCATGCACCGTTTCGCTGCCGTCTTCATTCTGCTTCTGTCCGTCGGAACCGCCGCGCCCGAACACTCCCTCCGCTATTCGCAGCCCGCGGAAAAGTGGGTCGAGGCACTGCCGGTGGGCAACGGCCGGCTGGGTGCGATGGTCTTTGGCGGCTGGGCGCAAGAACGGCTGCAGCTCAACGAGGCCACGCTGTGGTCAGGCGGCCCGAAGGACTGGAACAACGCGGGCGCCCGCGCCGTGCTCCCCAAGGTGAGGGAGGCAATCCTCGCCGGCCGTTTCCGCGAAGCCGAGGCGCTCTGCAAGAAAATGCAGGGACCGTACAACCAGTCGTACCAACCGCTCGGCCAGCTGCAGCTGGACTTCGGGGTCGGTGACGCCACGCCGGCCGACTACGAGCGAAGCCTCGATCTCGATCGCGCCGTCACGACGACCCGCTACACGCTCGGCGGTGTCACCTACACGCGCGAGGTATTCAGCAGTTTCCCTGATCAGCTGATCGCGATTCGTCTCACCGCCAGCCAGCCGGGCCGGCTCTCGTTCACCGCCAGCATCGACTCCCCGCTCCGGCATGTGCACGCCGGCGGAAGCGACGACACGATCATCCTGCAGGGCAAGGCGCCGACGCACGTCGATCCGAACTACCTGCGCAACACGCCGCAGCCGATCCGTTACGAGGAGGAACCCGACGCCGAAGGGATGACCTTCGACTTTCGCGTGCGCATCGTCACCGAAGGCGGCGCGGTGCAACGCGACGGCGCGGCGCTGACGGTGACCAAGGCGAATGCCGTCACCGTGCTGATCTCCGCCGGCACCAGCTTCAACGGCTTCGACAAGTCACCCGCACGGCAGGGCCGCGACCCGAGCGCGATCGCCACACAGCACCTGAAGGCCGCGCAGTCCCGCGGCTACGATGAACTGATCGCGCGCCACACCGCCGATCACCAGCGGCTTTATCGTCGCGTCGAACTCGATCTCGGCTCGGCCGCAGGCGCCGGTGCGCTGACGACCGACGCCCGGCTCGCGCGCTTTCTCAAGGGCGTGGCCGACCCCGGCCTGGCGTCACTGCTTTTCAACTACGGCCGCTATCTGTTGATCGCGAGTTCGCGGCCCGGCGGCCAGCCCGCCAACCTGCAGGGCATCTGGAACGATTCGATGCGTCCGCCGTGGAGCAGCAACTGGACGATCAACATCAACACGCAGATGAACTACTGGCCGGCCGAGGTCGCGAACCTCGCCGAGTGCCACACGCCGCTCTTCGCCTTCATCGCCGAGCTGGCCGTCAACGGCCGCAAGACCGCCGCGATCAACTACGGCGCCCGCGGCTGGGTCTCCCATCACAACTCCGATCTCTGGCGCCAGTCCGCGCCGGTCGGCAATTACGGCCTCGGTGATCCGGTATGGGCCAACTTCGCGCTGAGCGGGCCCTGGCTGTGCCAACATCTCTGGGAGCATTATGCGTTCGGCGGCGACAAGGCGTTTCTCCGCGACCAGGCGTGGCCGCTGATGAAGGGTGCCGCCGAGTTCTGCCTCGATTGGCTCATCGACGACGGCCAGGGCCATCTCGTCACCGCGCCGTCAGCGTCTCCAGAAATTGGATTCCTCGACCACGACGGCTACCGAGCGTCCGTCAGCATGGCGACGACGATGGACATGCAGATCATCCGGGATCACTTCACGAACACCCTCGCCGCGGCGCGCGAGCTGGGGATTGAGCCGGAGTTCGCGGCGCGGATCGAAGCAGCCCGTGCCAGGCTGTACCCGGCGAAGATCGGCCGGCGCGGCAACCTGCAGGAATGGTTCGACGACTTCGTGGAAACGGACGTCCACCACCGCCATGTCTCGCACCTGTTCGGCGTGTATCCAGGCAGCGAGATTACGCCCGCGACGCCCGAACTCTTTGCCGCCGCCCGGCGCGCGCTCGAGCTCCGCGGTGACGACGGCACCGGCTGGTCGCTCGGCTGGAAGATCAATTTCTGGGCGCGCTTCCGGGACGGCGACCACGCGCACCTGCTGGTGAAGAATCTCCTGCGGCCCGTCGGCGCGAACGTCGACGGCATCGAGGTGAAGGGCGGCGGCGTGTATCCCAATCTCTTTGACGCGCACCCGCCTTTCCAAATCGACGGCAACTTCGGTTTCACCGCCGGCGTCGCCGAGATGCTCCTCCAAAGCCACTTGGGCGAAGTGGATCTTCTGCCCGCGCTGCCCGCCGCCTGGCCGACCGGCTCGGTCCGCGGTCTGCGGGCACGGGGCGGTTTCGAGATCGACCTCACGTGGCGCGACGGCGCGCTCGTGAGTGCGCAGATCCGCTCGACCCGCGGCGGCCCGTTGCGCGTGCGGCGGGGCGAGGTCACGCGGGACTTTCCGACGCAGGCGGGCGACGTGGTCGCCCTCGACGCGACGCTCGGCCGCAGCCGGTGAGCGCATGCGCCCTGGACCGACGCCGCCCGAGCCGCGCCCGTCTCCCGCAGCATTGAAACCGACCGGAATCCGATCCGGTGTCGTGCACGGTAATTTGTTGTAAAAGCCCTCCCACGCGATCCCCGCGCTCGCGAGGATTTGGCTGCGTGCCGAAGCAGGTTCCGGGCAGCTTCCAACGAAGCCGCCCGCCTGCCATCCATGCCTGACTTTACCACTCGGTTCTCCCGTCACTTTTATTGCACCTTGGGTCGCGTTGCTTGTCTCGTACGAGCCAACCTCGCTTCTTCCTCGGATTGAAAAACGCGTTTTGCCGTCTCCTCTGCGGTTTCGTCAGCCTGTGCACGCTGGCCGCCGCCGCCCTCCAGCCGCCGCCGCCGAGCGAACCGTTCACGGCCAAGGAGGTCGCCCAGGGTTTCCGGGACGGCGTGCTGCTCGTGAAACCGCTCCCGGGCCGGCGCGCCTCGGCTGATGCGGACGAGTCCCGCGAAGGCCTGCGCACGCGGCGGCGCTGGGATCGCTTCGGCGGCCTGCGCCTGCTGGAAGTGCCCGCCGGCGAGACCGTCGATCGCGCGGTCGAGCGGCTGCGGGCCAGCGGACGTTACGAATACGTGCAGGTGGATACGATTCGCTACGCCAGCGCCACGCCCAACGACCCGAACCTCAACCGCCAGTGGCCGCTCACCAACTCCGGCGCGAACAACGGCATCACCGGCGCCGACATCAAGGCGATCGAAGCGTGGAATGTGCGCACCGACGCCTCGACGGTGATCGTGGCCGTGATCGATTCCGGCATCCGCCTGGATCATCCCGACATCGCCGCGAATCTCTGGCGCAACACGCGCGAAATTCCCGGCAATGGCCGCGACGACGATGGCAACGGCTACATCGACGACGTCAACGGCATCAACGCGATCACCAACACCGGCAACCCCAACGACGACCTCGGCCACGGCAGCCATGTCGCCGGCATCATCGGCGCCGTCGGCAACAACGCGCTCGGCATGGCCGGCGTCGCGTGGCGCGTGCAGCTCATGCCGCTGAAGTTCCTCCGCGGCGACACCGGCGCGAACGCCGGCCGTGGAGTCACCTCCGACGCGATCGAATGCATCGAGTACGCGATCGCCAACGGCGCGCACATCATCAACGCGAGCTACGGCGCCGCCGCCAGTTCGATCACGCAGTACGATCCCGCTGAGTTCGACGCGATCCGCCAGGCCCGCGACGCCGGCATCCTGTTTGTCGCTGCCGCCGGCAATGACGGCGCCAACATGGACGTCGTCACCGGCTACCCCGGCGGCTTCCGGCTCGAGAACGTCATCTCGGTCGCCAACTCCAATAACCGCGACGAGGTGTCGTTGAGTTCGAATTTCGGCTCCGGCTCGGTGGAACTCTTCGCGCCCGGCAGCGACATCTACTCGCTTTCGAACGATCTCGCCTCGCCGTACATCGTGCGCTCCGGCACATCAATGGCGGCCCCGCATGTCACGGGCGCGCTCGCGTTGCTCAAGGCGCAGTTTCCCGCCGACACCTACCGTCAACTCGTCAATCGCCTGCTGCGCTCCGTCGATCCCGTGCCCGCCTTTGTCGGCAAGGTGCAGACCGGCGGCCGGCTCAATCTCGATCGCGCTCTGCGCTCGACCGACAACCGGCCGTTCAACGACGACTTCGCCGCGCGCGCGCGCATCGCCGGCAGCAATCTCGCCATCCGCACCGTCAACACTGGTGCCACCACCGAGTCCGAACCCGCCATCGCCGGCCAGGCCGCTGGCGCATCGCTGTGGTGGGAGTGGACCGCGCCGACCACGAGCCTCGTGCGGCTCTCCACCGCCGGCAGCACCTACGACACGGTCGTCGGCGTGTTCACGGGTTCGACCCTCGCGTCGCTCACGCCGATTGCCTCCAACGACAACGACGGCACGCGGCTCACGTCGCGCGTGGAGTTCACCGCTCAGGGCGGCACGACCTACCAGATCGTCGTCGGCGGCAAGGGCGGCGGCACCGGCCTGACGCTCGTCGATCTCGGCGCGGTGCCGGCCAACGACAACTTCGCCAGCGCCGAATCCATCTTCGGCCCGACCGTGCTGCTTCAGGCCACCAACGCCCAGGCGACGCTCGAGACCAACGAGCCGCAGATTCGCGGCCGGATCGGCGGGCGATCGCTGTGGTATCGCTGGACGGCGCCGGCCACGGGGCGATTCCAAATCGGGCTCAGCAGCGGCGGTTTCGATCCGCTCCTCGCGGTGTACACCGGCAGCGCGTTGAACGCGCTCACGCTCGTCGGTTCGAGTGACGATTACGAAGAGGAGTCCGGCGGCACTTCCGCCAACACCAGCGCGCTCGTGACGGTCAACGCGGTCGGCGGGACGACCTACACGATCCAGGTCGACGGCAACGCGCGCGGCGGTTCCCCGCCCACGATTGCGCCGTTCACCCTCACGTTGAACGACTCGCTCTGGCAGGGCTTTGCCGGCAGCAGCATCACGTGCGCGCCCACCATCGGTCCGGATGGCGCGGTGTATGTCGGCAGCACGGACGGATTTTTCCATGCGTTCAATGCCGACGGCACCCGCCGCTGGCCGGCGATCGATCTCAGTTCGTCGTCGCAGGACACGTCCGCGGCCGCGCTCGCGCCCGACGGCACGCTGTACTTCGGCAGCGGACGCAACGCGCTGCAGGCCGGCACCGCGCGCCTCCGCGCCTACAACAGCACGACCGGCGCGAAGAAATGGGAGGTGGTCGTCGGCACCGGGGTGAACGCGAACAACGCGGTCGCCCTCGGCGCGGACGGAACGATCTACGTGCACTCCGACGAAGGCCGGCTGTTCGCCTACACGGATACCGGCACGACGGCGCAGCAGAAATGGTCCGTGGCCATTCCGGGCACGTCGTACGCCTCCGTTTCGATTGGGGCCGACGGCACGATCTATCTCGGCTGCGACGATCCCGCGCTCACGAATCCAGTGCACCGGCTCTTCGCGCTGAATCCCGCGACGGGCGAAACGAAGTGGTCGTTTCCCGTCGACAATCCGATTTATACCGCGGCCGCGATCGATGCCGCCGGCAATCTTTACTTCGGCACGCTCTCGTCGGGCCGGCTTTATTCGGTCACGCCGAACGGACTCCAGCGCTGGATCTATCGCGGCGCGACGCTCGGCACGTCGTCGTCGCCGGCCTTCAGCCCGAGCGGCACCACCGTCTATTTCGCCGGCTACGACGGCGTGCTGCATGCGGTGGACACGACGACCGGAGCACCGCGCTGGACGTTCAAGCTCGGCAAGGAAGTGCGCGCGTCGTCGCCCGCCGTCGATGCGAACGGTGTGATCTACATCGGCAGCTATGACGGCCTCATCTACGCGGTGAATCCCGACGGCACACTCAAGCGCACGTGGTCGACCGGCAACATCGTGCGTTCCTCGCCCGCGATCGCCGGTCGCACGCTGTACATCGGCAGCAACGACCAGCAGCTGTATGCGTTCGACATCGGCACCGGCACGGCGGGCCCGTGGACGCAATACCGGCAGAACGCGCGGCGCACCGGCCGGGCGTCCGCGTCGACGATCACATTGTTCGCCTCGCCCGTGTCGCAGACGGCGGTGCTCGGGTTCCCGCTCACGCTCAGCGTCGTCGCGGGCGGTTCGGGCACGCTCACGTATGAATGGCGCAAGGACGGCGTGCTGATTCCGGGCGCGACGGCGGCATCGTACACGATCGCCACCGTCACGGCCGGCTCGGCGGGAAGTTATTCCGTCGCGGTGACGGACACGCAGGGCACGGTGGCTTCGGCTCCCGCGATGATCACGGTTGAGGCCGGCCAGCCGGGCCAGCTCACGAATCTTTCTGTTCGCACGACCGCGGGTAGCGGCGAGCAGACGCTCGCGGTCGGCTTCGTGGTGGCCGGCGCGCCGACGGCGGCGAAGAACGTCTTGATTCGCGCCATCGGTCCCACCCTGGCGGATTTCGGCGTCACGGGTGTACTCGCCGATCCGCAGCTGCAGCTGTTTTCCGAAGGCACCGTGCTGGCGTCGAATGATCAGTGGGGCGTGCCCGCCGGCGGCGCCGCCGCGCTGGCGAACACGTTTACCGGCGTCGGAGCGTTTGCGCTTCGTCCTGATTCACTCGATGCCGCGATTCTCCGCGCCGCCAACCCCGGCGTGTATTCCGCGCAGATCACGGGCGTGACCGGATCCGGCATCGCACTCGCTGAGGTCTACGATACCAACTCCGGTTCAGGGGCGCGGCTGGTGAACCTGTCCGCCCGCGCGGCGGTGGGCACGGGCAGCGGCGTGCTTATCGCTGGCTTCACGATTTCCGGCAACGTGCCGAAGCGCGTGCTGATTCGCGGCATCGGTCCCACGCTGACCAGTTTCGCTGTCAGCGGCGCGCTCCCGAATCCGCGGCTCGATCTTTACCGCGGCACGACCGTGATCGAGAGCAACGACGACTGGGGCGGCACGCCGGCGCTGAGCGCGGCGTTTTCGAACGTGGCGGCGTTTGCGCTGGCCGCGAACAGCCGTGACGCCGTGCTGCTCGTGACGCTCGCTCCGGGGAGTTATACCGCGCAAGTCAGCGGCGTCGGGGCGACGACCGGCGTGGCGTTGATCGAAATTTACGAGATGCCGTAAACGATAGCGAACGGTGGAGCGGTGGGCGTGAAACCCGCCTGTTTCCATCCTTGACCGGCCGGACCGGCACCGCACCGTCTCCCTTTCTCACCGCAATGCCCGATGGTGTAATGGCAGCACAGGCGACTTTGACTCGCCTAGTCATGGTTCGAATCCATGTCGGGCAGCCAGTTGGCGATTCGGTGGTGGCGGAGTTGTGGCTCACCGGCCGCCTTCTTAATGCCATTCGCCGCCCCGCCGCGAGCGACCTGTAGCTCATTTCATCTGCACCACGACCTTGCCCCTAGCCCGGCCTTTTTCGAGATACGCGAGAGCTTCCTTCGCCTGGTCAAATGGGAAGACCTCGTCGATTACCGGCCGGATTTTGCCCGCTTGGAGCAGTTCGCCGATCTCCGCGAGTTGACGGCCGTCGGGATACACGAAGAGGAATGAATAGGTCGCGCCAATTTTCTTGGCCTGCCGGATGATGCCGGCGCTCAGTAAACCGAAGACGGCCTTCATCATAAAGTTCATGCCTCGGCCGCGCGCGAAGGCAACGTCGGGCGGGCCGACGAGCGAGACGACATTGCTGTTCGGCTTCAGAATCCGCAGGGATTTCTTCTGCGAGTCACCCGTAACGGTGCCCAGCACGGCATCGTAGTCCCGGAGGACTTCCTCGAATTCCTGCTTCCTGTAGTCGATCACCTCATCGGCACCGAGGCTCCGCACCAGTTCCAGGTTGCCCGCGCTCGCGGTCGTACCGACCTTGGCTCCGAGGTGTTTGGTAAGCTGGATTGCAAACGTGCCGATGCCGCCGGAGCCGGCGGGGATGAATATCTTTTGCCCGCGCCTGACCTGCGCCCGATCTTTGAGCGCCTGCCAGGAGGTTAATCCGACCATCGGGATCGAGGCCGCCTGCACAAAGTCCAGGTTCGACGGTTTCAGCGCCGCCGCGCTCTCGGGCACGACCGCGAATTCGGCGAGCGAGCCTGTGCCCAGGTCGAAGATGCTGGCGAAGACGGCATCGCCCACCTTGAAGCGGGTCACGCGGCTGCCCACCTCCGCCACCACGCCCGCCAGATCACTGCCCAGCGTGGCCGGCAACTGCAACCGGATGATCGGCTTGAAGATTCCTTTCGGAATCATCGTGTCGATTTTGTTCAAGCCGACCGCGTGGACGCGGACGAGAATTTCGTCCGGCTTGATCGTGGGCTCAGGAATCTCGGAGAACACAATGTTGTCGGACTTGGCGTAACGGGTGAAGGTAAGTGCTTTCATGACTGCGCCTGCAGTGTTTCCTTGCGGAGTGTGTTCAAATCACGGTTGGGTCAGTTCAGTTGAAATTCGTTGCGGATGGCCGCGTCGAACATCCCCGCGGGGAGAAAGCGACGGAGCCGGGTCAACAGGATGCCCTTGCCGACCGGGTAGCGCAGCCGAGGCGCCTTGGCGGTCAGCGCGGTGAAAACGGCTTCGGCCACCAGCTGCGGATCGTCTCCGTTCGCGATGGACTTCTCGGCCATGCGCGAAATCCCGTCGCGCTGAGCCGCGTATTCTTTGAGCCGGATGACCGCGTCTTTTCCGCTGTGGCTGATGTTGCTCTTGGTGAACGAGGGCTCGATGAGCGACGCCCGGATCCCGAAGCCCCGCACCTCGTGGTCCAGCGACTCGGTGTAGCCCTCGATCGCATGTTTGCTCGCAGCATACATCGGCATGAAGGGCGCCGGCAGCAGGCCCACGACGGAACTGATATTGGCGAGACGGCCAAAGCCGGCCTGCCGCATCCCCGGCAACACCGCATTCGTCACGCGCAGGACACCGAAGAAATTGGTCTCAAACTGCTGTCGCGCCTCGGCAAGGCTGGTCTCTTCCGCCGCGCCGGTCAGACCGTATCCGGCATTGTTGACCAAGAAATGAACGGAGCCGGCTTTCTGGACGATACTTTGCAGTGCTCCGTCCACACTGGCATCGTCGGTGACATCCATGCCGATCATTTCCACGCCCGGGACAGGGCTGGCGGATCTTGGATTGCGGGCCGTGCCGAAGACACGAGCGCCGCGCTCCGCGAGGAGCTGGGCGATTTCTCGGCCGATGCCAGATGAGGCCCCGGTGACGAGCGTGACTTTGCCGGTGAGATCAGAGGTCGAGGTCATGTGGATAGGAATCGAGTTTTTGGTCAGGTAGCTGGGCTACGGCGCACATAGATTATGATCATAATCTAACCGTCAAGCACTTTAGATGACGTTTGACATCTTTCTTCCTTGAGGCCTTGGTTTTCCGCAGGAGCTCATAAAATGAAAGTCACCAAAGCACAGGCACTTGAGAACCGGGCACGCATTGTGGACACAGCCTCAACCCTCTTCCGTGAGCGCGGTTACGACGGCGTAAGCGTGGCGGACTTGATGGCGGCGGCCGGGTTTACCCACGGTGGATTCTACAAGCATTTTGGCTCCAAGGCCGACCTCATGGCCGAAGCGGCCGGTGTGGGCTTCTCGCGGGCGGTAGCCTCTCTCGCGGGCGTCAACGCGCCGCAGTATATTCAGGAATACCTATCCCGGCCCCACCGCGATTCGCGTGGCGATGGCTGCACGTTCGCGGCCCTTTCCGGGGATGCGGCCCGTCAGCCTGATTCAATCAAGCAGGCCTTTGCCGCGGGCATTGAAAATCAACTGGCAATCCTGGCGCGTGAAGAGAGTTCCCTTAGCGAAAGCGAAAAACGGGAAGCGCGCGCCAAGCGGATCGACACCCTTGCGCATGTCGTGGGCGCGCTGGTGCTGTCGCGAGCCTGTCCCGACGACTCATCGCTGGCGGACGAGATCCTCGAGGTCTGCCGCACGGAGGTTCTCAATCGGTATGCCCGAAAAGGCGCTGGGCCACACTTGGGTTAGCCTTCAGGAATAGACGTCGGTCAAGCCCACGACTCCTTTTAGAATTGAGGAAGCTGCGTCCGAAACGGGCAGCGCGTCGGTTTGATTCGCTTCAAACGTTCTCGATTTTATCCATGTCGGGCAGCCCTTCGCCGGGCCGTCGAGGCCGGTTTGCTCATGGCCTACGGCTGCCCGATGTGAGCCCACCTGAAAGCGGTATTGGCCGGAGCAAGGCGGTCACTTTGGTTCGGGCGCGGCGCGATTGTCGGCAATGCGGGCACGCAGCTCACGGCCGCGGCGCCGGGATTCGGCGGCGAGACCTTGCTTGAAACGGATCACCTTTGCCTGCAGCCGCGGATCGGACGTCGCTAGAATCGAGACGGCGAGCAGCCCCGCGTTCCGCGCGCCGCCGATCGCCATGGTGGCCACCGGAACGCCAGCTGGCATCTGCACGATCGAGAGCAGGGAATCGAGTCCCTTCAGGCTCCGACTCTCAACGGGCACGCCGATCACCGGCAGGGGCGTGTGACTCGCCACCATTCCCGGCAGATGCGCGGCGCCACCCGCCCCCGCGATGATCACCCGCAGCCCGCGGCGATGGGCGGACTTGGCGTAGCGCGCCATGTCGTCCGGCGTGCGATGCGCCGACACCACCTGCACATCGCAGGCAATCGAAAAGTCGGCGCAGGCCTTGAGCGCGGCTTCCATGGTCGGCCAGTCCGAATCGCTGCCCATGATGATGCCGACGAGCGGCTGAGAGTTGGTTTTCATGTGATCGGTTCGAAGTAAAGGGCGCGCGCGGCCTCCTGCGCCGTTGCCATGGCCTCACGCGTGGTCTGGCCGAGGGCGGTGATGTGTCCCATCTTTCGACCCGCCCCAGACTGCGCCTTGCCGTAGAGGTGCACAAAGGCACCGGGAACGGCGAGCGCCTGCTCCAGACCCAGCGGGCGGCCGCCGCCACGCTGCATGCCGAGCACATTGAGCATGACGGCGGCCGGGGCGATCAAGCGCGGGCTCCCGAGGGGCCAACCCAGCACGGCGCGCACGTGATTTTCGAACTGTGAGCACACGCAGGCTTCAATGGTGTAGTGGCCGGAGTTGTGCACCCGCGGCGCGAGTTCGTTGATGGCGATGGCACCGGTCTCCGAGAGGAACAGCTCCACCCCGAAACTGCCCACCGCACCCACCGCGGTCACAGCGCGCCGGGCAATCTCGGCGGCCTGATCCGCCAAGGCCGGTGCAATCGCAGCCGGCGCCCGCACCACGTGGCACACATGATCACGCTGCACGGTTTCAACCACGGGATAGGTTACGACGTTGCCGTCGCGGCCGCGCGTCACAATCACGGCCAGCTCCTGACTGAAACGCCAGAATGCCTCGACCAGCAAGGCCTGGTCATCGCCCCGGAGCGTCTCCCACGCGGCTGAAATTCCAGCCGGCGAGTGAATCGTGGCGTTACCCTTGCCGTCATAGCCGTTGCGCCGGGTCTTGAGCACCAGGGGCCAGCCGAATTTTTCTCCGGCGGCTGCGATTTGCGCTGGCGAGTCGACGGCACAGAATTCCGCGACGGGCAGGCCGGCCCGCACCAGGGCTTCCTTCTGCAGGAGTTTGTCCTGCGTGAGAGCGATGCACGCAGCACTCGGAAACACCTTGTGCCCGCGGTCCTCCAAGCGACGAAGCACGGCCGCATCGACGAACTCGTTCTCCAACGTGACGACATCCACCTGCGCGACGAATCGGCGGAGGGTCTCGTCGTCGCTCCAATCGCCCGTGACGGTCAGCGGGATGAGCTGGGCGGCGGGACTGAACGGGTTGCGCTCAAGGACGCTCACTTCGCAGCCGAGCGGAAGTGCCGCGAGAGCTGTCATGCGGGCCAGCTGTCCACCGCCGATGATGCCTAGGCGGGCGCTCGCGAACGGGCGGGCAGAGGGTGGCAGGCCTTCCTGTTCGTACGTTTCGTGCATGGTCAAAATTTCTCCCGGCGGAGTACATGAATGTCAGTCTCGTAAGCGACCATGGCAAATTTTGGAAAGAACTCCTGTTCGAGCCGGGTGAGAAGCTGCGTCGAGACGGCAGGCTGCACGATCACCTCGACCTGAATGTTGGTAAATTCAAGGATGTCCGCGGTGCGCCGGCCCCGCCGCCCCTCCCCTTCCACGCTGAAAACGGTGTAGCCGTGGGCTCCCACGTCGCGGAGCAAACGCTCGAGCGGATCACGCGCGAGCGCCTCACAGATGATGGTGACGAGTTTTACGGGATGGGTTTTCATGCAGGGCCGAGCAGGAAGCGGGCAATTCCGTAGTAGATGGGAATCCCGATGGTGATGTTGAAGGGAAACGTAATCGCGAGGGAAGCGGTGAGGTAAAGCGTGGGGTTGGCGTCCGGCAGCGAAAGTCGCATGGCGGCCGGAGCGGCGATATACGAGGCGCTCGCGGCCAACACCCCGAGCAGCGTCGAGCCACCGACGCTCAGTCCGGTGTATTTGCCCAGCAGCACACCCAGGGCGCCGTGGACGAGCGGCACCAGGATGCCGAAGGCGATGAGAAACGGCCCCACCCGGCGCAGGTCGCCGAGCCGCTGACCCGCCACCAAACCCATCTCGAGCAAAAAGAGCGCGAGCACGCCCTGAAACGGAGTCACGAAAAACGCCCCGACTTTTTCCATCCCGGCCGGCCCGCACAACGCTCCGACGACCAGCCCGCCGACCAGGAGCAGCACGCTGCGACCGAAGAGGGCCTCATGCATCACCGTTCTCCATGAATGGGCAAAGACGGATTCCGGGCGTGCGACCGACACCTTGCCGAGCAGCACCCCGACGATGATGGCAGGTGACTCCATCACGGCGAGAAACGCGGTCGCATAGCTTTCGTAGGGGACGTCGATGCTCTTGAGGTAGTTGGTGGCCGCAATGAAGGTCACCGCGCTCACCGACCCATAGTGGGCGGCGACCGCCGCCGCATCGACGGGACGAAACCCGCCTGCGTAACGGAGCAAAGGATACACCCAGAGCGGGATCGCGGCACCGAGCAACATCGCGGCGAGACCGGGAAGCAGCACGGTACCGATGCCCGCCTCGCTGACCGCGACGCCGCCCTTGAACCCCACCGCCGTCAGAAGATAAATGGTGAGGGCGACATAAAGCGCCTCCGGAAACTTCAAATCACTCCGCAACACCGCCGCCACCAGTCCAAGCGCAAAGAACAGGACCGCGGGCGAGAGCAGATTGGCCGAGAGCGCGGAGAAGAGATCCATGTGGGATCATGGTAACAACCGGAGGAGATTCTGAAAAACAGATTGTTCCGATGCTATCGTTCGGTTACCCCGAACGCATGGTCGAGATGCTGGAAACTCCGGAATGGCTCAATTACCACCATCTGCGGCATTTTTGGATGATCGCCCGGCACCGCAGCATGACGCGGGCGGCGGAGGCGTTGAACATCTCGCCGTCCACCCTGAGCGAGCAATTGGGCGAACTGGAGGAATGGCTGGGGCAGCCGCTGTTTGAACGGCGCGGCCGGACCCTGCACCTCACCGAGTCCGGCCAGGTGGCGTTGCAGCATGCCGAAACGATTTTCGAAACGGGGCGCGAGCTGATGACGAGTTTCCGGAGTGCGAACCGTGGGGAGCAGCGCGTCCTGCGCCTCGGTGCGGTGGGGCCGCTTTCAAAAAACCTCCAGTTCGACTTCATTCAACCGCTCCTGGCGGGCGACCGCACCAAGGTGGTCGTGGTCGCGGGAGGACTCGACCAGCTCGCGCGTCAGCTGCGGGAGCACCGGCTGGATCTGGTGCTGTCGAACATCCCGCTTCGCGCCGATCAGGAGCACAACGTCTTCAACCATCTGCTCGGCGAGGTGCCGGTCTTTCTGGTCGGTGGCCGACCGCTCAAAGGAACCAGGCAGCGATTCCCTCATTTCCTGCGCGGACGGCCGCTGTTCCTGCCGAGTCACCAGAGCCACGTGCGGATGGACTTTGATCTGCTGCTGCGAAAGGCGGGCATCGAACCAGAGGTGCGCGCGGAGGTGGACGACATGGCGTTGCTGCGATTGCTGGCCCTGTCGGGCGAGGGCCTGGCCCTCGTTTCGAAGATTGTCGTCGAGCGGGAACTGGAGTCGCGGCAGATCAAATTCATGCTGCGCGTCCCTGGCCTGGTGGAACGCTTCTATGCCCTGACCGCCAGGAAGCGGTTTGAGAATGCCTGGCTCGGCACGATCGTGGAGGCGTTTCGCGCGCGGCTGCAGATCCTGGGATCCAACGCCCGCGGCCGACCGCAAGCGAACGGATAAGAGCTGCGCTTCACCTGGTTGCAGAGACTGACCAGACGGCCGGGCAAGCGGTGTGGTCACACGACAGAACTCCTCAATTTTCGCGTGAGCTTGGCCAAGGGACGCGCAGACCCTCGCGCCGAACCGGACCATACTGAATCACGACTCCACGGTGCGGTGCCCCGCCCGTGCTCCCCTGCAACTCCTGTCTCCGTTCCGTCGATACCCGAGCTTTTCCGCCCATGAAATTCACCCGCCGACACTTTCTGCAGAGCACCGCCGTGGCGTTCGGCATGCCGACGATCATTCCCGCCGCCGTCCTGGGCCGGAACGGCGCGGTCGCACCCAGCAACCGCATCGTGCTCGCCGGCATCGGCATCGGTCCGCGCGGACGCGAGGACTTGAAGTCGTTTTTGAACCAGCCCGACGTTCAGTTCGTGGCCATCGCCGACGTGCAGGAAGCGCGCCGCGAGGTCGTTCGCGTGATGGCCAACCGGCAGTACAACAATCAGGACTGCGTCAAGACCCGCGACATGTACGAGGTGCTTGGCCGCGCCGACATCGATGCCGTGCTGATCGCCACCGGCGATCGCTGGCATGCACTCGCCAGCATCCTGGCCGCCAAGGCCGGCAAGGACATCTATTGCGAGAAACCCTGCAGCATGACGATCCGCGAAAGCCAGGAGCTGGCCGATGCGATCAATCGCTACGGACGCGTCTTCCAAGCGGGCACGCAGCGACGCAACGTGGACAACTTCCGTTTTGCCGCGGAGCTCGCGCGTAGCGGGCGCCTCGGGAAGATTCATACGGTCCATGCCGGCATCCTCCCGCTCCAGGAAAGCCACAAGTGGCTGCCCGCCGAGCCTGAGCCGGCCCGCGACGTCGTGGACTGGGATCGCTGGCTGGGCCCGGCTCCGTGGCGCCCCTACAACAAGGACTATGTCCAGGGTCGCTGGCGCGGCTACTATGATTTCCACGGTGGCGCGGCGCTGCCCGAGTGGGGCGCGCACACCGTTGATCTGTGTCAGTGGGCCGCCAGCGCCGACCACACGACGCCCGTCGAGTTCGAAGGCGAAGGCCAGACGATCCACGGGCGCTACGCGAGCGGCGTGAAGCTCGTCATGCGGCTCGCCGGTTTCAAAGGCGAAGGCAATTGGGTCGTCCCCGGAACCTGTCCGGTGCGCTTCGAAGGTGACGAAGGCTGGGTCGAAGCCGCCGATACCGGGAAGATCGCGGTGTCATCGCCGTCGCTGCTGGCGGCGGGCGCGCCGAAGGAGATGGCCGGCACCGATCCGAGCAAGCACGTCCGCGACTTCCTCGACTGCGTCAAGTCGCGCGCCAAACCGGCCGCCAACGCCGAGGTCACGCGTCGCGGCCACATTATTTCCCACGCCGCGTCCATCGGCTGGCGGCTCGGCCGCAAGGTGCAATTCGATCCCGTCACCGAGTCGTTCGTGAACGACAACGATGCGAATCGCATGTGCAGCCGAGCGCGTCGCGCTCCCTGGCATGGCTGAAAACTCGCTGAAGTTAAATCCATGAACGCCCTTCGCTCCTTCATCCCCGCCGTCGTCGTCTTCGCGCTGGTCGGCTGTACCACGACCGCCATCAACCCGGCCGCAACCGCGGCGCTGGGCGTGCTCAACTCGGAGGCCGGGGTGCAGGAAAAAGCCCGCGCCTGTCAGGAACTTGGCGTGTACGGAGGACCCGAAGCCGTGCCGGCCTTGGCCGCGCTCCTGAATCATGAACCCCTGGCCGACTACGCGCGCAGCGGCCTCGAGGCCATCAAGGATCCCTCCGCCGGCCAAGCCCTGCGCCAGGCCCTGCGCACGGCGAGCGGCCGACCGTTGAGCGGCATAGTGAACTCGCTCGGTGTTCGCCGCGAAAGCGCCGCCGTATCCGAGCTGCAAGCACTGGCGCTGGATGCAAAACGGGGCGTCGCCGCGGAAGCGGTCGCTTCGCTTGGAATGATTGGGACCACCGAAGCGGCGAAAGCCCTGCAGACGATCCTCGCCGCTGGCCCCGCCGATCTGCGCGTGCCGGCGGCGCACGCCGCGTTTACCGCCGCCTCGCAGCTGGCCCGGGACGGCCACGCCGCCGCCGCCCGCGACTTGCTGCAGGCCGTCACGCGTTCCCTCCCTTCCGGTCACCTCGCGATGGTGGCACAAAGTCAGATGGCGGCACTCACGCCCGGGCGATAACTCCCGGAAATCAGCGCGCGTGACTCGGCACAAAAACGCGCTCGCATTGTCCTGCCCCGCCCGCGGCGCTTCCATCTCGTTTCCCTGCCTTGGGAACGGTGAGCTGGGCCCGCGCCGCCCCCGGTCGCTACCCTCATGCAGCGACCGAGGGCGGTCGCGGTCCCACAATCCCACTCCCAACCCGCGGCTCAATCGCCGAAGCTGATGCCCAGCGCCCGCCCCGTGCGGACGATATCGCCATCCGGCGGCACGGTGCTGAGGCGACCGATCGCCTCCTGCAGCGGAATACCGATGGTATCGGGCGGCACTGAGGCCACCATCACGCCGAAGCGTTCCTCGGAAATCAGCCGCACGGCCCCGACGCCGAAGCGTGTGCAGAGCATGCGATCAAAGGTCGTGGGCACACCGCCACGCTGCAGGTGACCGAGGACGCAGACGCGGGTTTCCTTGCCGGTGCGCTTTTGAATTTCATCGGCGACCATCGTCGCCACGCCACCGAGCCGGGCCTCGCGAAACGCGCCACCACCGGGGCCGATGCCCGCGGCGGGCGCACCCTGCGTGACAAACTCCCCGCCGTCCTGCCGCGCACCTTCCGCGACGACGACGAGCGAGTGACGTTTCCCGTCCTTCTCGCGCTCGCGAATCTTTTCGCAGACGCGCTCAATATTGAACGGGATCTCCGGAATCAAAATCGCATCGGCACCGCCGGCGATGCCGCTATGCGCCGCAATCCACCCCGCGTAGCGTCCCATCATTTCACATACGAGGACGCGTTCGTGGCTCGCCGCAGTGCAGCGGAGGCGGTCCAGGGCGTCGGTCGCAAACGACACCGCGGTGTCGAAACCAAACGTGACCGTCGTGCCCGCGATGTCGTTGTCGATCGTTTTGGGCACGCCGACGACGGGCACGCCGCCGTCGTGAAGCTGTTGCGCGATGGAGAGCGAACCGTCGCCACCGACGACTACGAGCGCCCGCAGGCCGAGCCGGTCGAAATTCCCCTTGGCCTCGACGATCACGGCGTGATCGATCTCGCGCTTTTCGCCGTGTCCCACCTTGGCGGCGAAGCGACCGGAGTTGCTGGTCCCGAGGATGGTGCCGCCGAGAAAGAGCAGACCGTCCATGTCATCGGGATCGAGCACCCGGGCCCGGACCGGATTGAGCAGGCCCTCGAAGCCGCCGAGGAACCCGAAGGTCGTCCAGGCGTTCTTGGCGGCGGCGATCACCACCGCACGAATCACCGCGTTAAGGCCGGGACAGTCGCCCCCGCCAGTGAGAATGCCGATGCGGGTCTTCATGGTTGCGCAAACGGCATTATCGACTCGATCCGGGATCGGCCTTACGTCAAATCGCCGTGGGCGCGACGCTTCCGCAGCAGTGCAACTCCTCCCGCTCCACGCCCTTCGTTGCCACCCATGCGCCCCTCCACGACCCGCCTCGCCGAACTCAAGTGGACTTACTCCGGCGATCCGGTTGAACGCACCCGCCTCGCAATCATGAACCGCCATTCCCGTCGCTCCGTCACTCCGTTTCCTTCCCGTTGCGCGCGCGCGGCCTGCTTCCGGGCATTCATGCTCACGCTCGCGGTCGCCCTCGCCGGACCAGTGCAAGCGCCCGCTGCGCCCGCGTCCGCGACGGCAGCGTCGGCCGGGACCGTGCTGCGCGAGGTACTGTTCAGTCCGGGCAACATCACCGAGCGCAAGAACACCTACGACCGTTTCGAGCCGCTGCGGAAACCGGCGGGCAATCCGGTCATGACCGCGCAGATGCCGTGGGAGCAAAGCGGCATCGCCTGGGGCAGCGTGATCCGCTCGCAGATCGACGGTAAGTTCAAATTTTTCTACGGCACGGATTTTCCCGGCGCACAGGACGGCGCCGTGCTCGTGGACAATTCCATGCAGGGAAAAAATCACTGCGTGGTGTGCTATGCCGAGTCGGACGACGGCCTCACGTGGCGGCGGCCGGCGTTGAATCTCCATTTTCAGGATCAGTTTCCCGGCAACAACATCATCCTGACCTGGGCCTCCTACTACAACGACTCGGCCTCGGTCATCGAGGATCTCCGCGACCCCGATCCGCAGCGCCGGTACAAGCTGATGATGTTTCACCTCGATACGAGGAACCGCGACCTGAACGGTCCGGGCCTCTTCGTGTCGCCCGACGGCCTGCGCTGGACGTTCACCGGCACGGTGCTGCCGGGCCAGGATGCGTCGTCACTGTGGCAGGACCCGCGCAACGGCCGGTACCACGCGTTCCTCAAGGATCGGCTCGGCAACAGCCGCAGCCGGATGCTCGCGACCAGCGACGATTTTCGCACGTGGACCGAGCCGCAATGGATCGTGACGCCGGATCACGGTGACCACGACGGGACGAACTTCTACAACCAATCGACGTTCACGTTGAGCGGTCGCACACTCGGGTTTCTGAATCTCTACGACGTCACGACGCAGACAACGTGGATCGAATTGATCGAAAGCGGTGACACCCACACCTGGCGGCGCATGCCGTCGCGTCCGCGGCTGCTGCAACCCGGCCCGCCCGGGACCTACGACAGCGGCGGCGCGTACGTCGGGCTCGCCGAGCCGATTCTCGTTGGCGACGAGTATCGGTATTACTACTACGCGTCGGCCGACCGGCACGACACAGCCGACACCGGGGGCAATCCCGCGCAGCGGCCGTCGCTCGCGTACGCGACGTTTCGCAAGGATCGCCTCGTCGGCCAGCAGACGGAACACGACGGCTCGTTCGCCACGCTGCCCTTTGTCTGCCCCGGCGGCCGGCTCCTGCTCAACTTCGCCGGCGCGAGCGACGTCACGGTCTCGATCAAGCGTCCGGGCTACGGCGGCGACTACGAGGGCTTCGCGCTGGCCGACTGCGTGCCGGTCACGGGCGACAGCCTGCGGCGCGAAATCGGGTGGAAGAACCACGCCACGCTCGACGCCCTGAAGGGAAAGTACATCCGGCTGCGCGTGGCGGGGAAGAACGTCGTCGCTTACAGTGCGGCGTTTGTGCGGTAAACAAGCGGGATATGATCGGACGTTCAGCGGGCGGGGGCGCCCGCGGTCCCAGGGGATCAAGGCTTCGCGTGCTGCTTGAAAAACTTCACGATCAGCGGCGGCGCGGCGGGCGGATACGCGTGCGTGCCCGCGTGAATCATCGTGACCACGGGCGCGCCGACGGGCGACGCGTAGAGCGTGCAGTCCCGGTCCCATGGCTCGCCCGCGCCGCACTGGTTAACGTTTTTCAGCACGGCGATCATCGCCTCCTGCCACGCGAACTTCACCAGTTGATCCTTTTGCCCGGCGATGTGCAGCACGGGCTTTGGCTTGAGATCGTTTCGCGTGAACCTGCCGACCGCGGCCGACGGAGCCAGCGCGGCAAACGTATCGCCACGCGTCGCCCACAGCAGGTACGTGAAACCGCCGCCGTTGGAGTGGCCCGTCGCGTAAATCCGGTGGTCGTCCACGCGCAGCTCGCTGCGGAGCTCACGTAACACGGTGTCGAAGAACTTGAGATCCCGGTCAGCGTGGTCGCCCGCTCTCCCCTGCCAGCCCGCGCGTTTTCCCTCGGGATCGGTTAGCTGACCGGGCGTCGGCACGCCCTGCAGGTAAACCACGATCGCCTCCGGCCACTGGGTGTGAATCGAAAAACTGCGCGCGGCGTTTTGCATCGTTCCGCCGTGGCCGTGAAACGCGAAGACCACTGGCGTCGGCTGGCCCTTCGCCGCGGCCGGCGCGTATACGAGCCCGGTGCGTGTGACGCCGTCCACGTTCCATTCGCGGCGCGCGGGCGCCTCCGCGGCGACCGCGAGTCCGCCGAGGGTGCCGCACAGTGTGAACAGGAAAATCCAACGGCGCAGGCACGTTCCGGTGAAGGCGAGAAGGAAGGGAGTCATGGCGAGTGCCTGGCATGACGCCGCCACGCGTCAGGAGTAACGCACGACGTCCGCGGCCGGCCGAGTTTACCGTCGTTTTGCAGCCGACCGTGATTGCGCCCGGCGGGGAATCCTGTCCCGCTCGCGGCACCCCGTTTTACCCATGTCGATCGATCGTCGTTCCTTCCTCACGTCCTCAGTCGCGGCCGGTGCGGCTGCACTCCTCGGTTCGCTGCCGCTGGCCGCGCAAACGAAAGCCGCGACCGCGCGTCGCAAGCGGATCAAACTCGGCATCGCCACCTACTCGTACTGGCACTTCAAGACCACCAAGGTGCCGATCGAAACGGTCATGGATCGCGCCGCCGAGATCGGCGTCGAGGGCGTCGATATTCTCCACCGCCAGATGGCGATCGCGGAACGCGCCCCGCTGGATGCCGCCGGCCGCGCCTACCTCCACGGCCTGAAGCGTCATGCCTTCCGGAACGGTCTCGAGATTTGCTGCGTGTCGACGCACCAGAGTTTCGTGAAGGCCGACCCGCAGGAACTCGCGGTGGAGGTCGAGCACACGAAGAAGTGCATCGAGCTCGCCTACGAACTCGGGTGTCCGTGCATCCGCATCAACACCGGCCGCTGGGGCACGACGCGGAGTTTCGATGCCCTGATGGCGAACCGCGGCATCGAGCCGGTGCTGCCGGGCCACACGGAGGACGAAGGGTTCAAGTGGTGCATCGACGGCATCGAGCGTTGTCTGGAAAAGGCCGCACAATGCGGGGTCGTCCTCGCGTTGGAGAATCACTGGGGCCTCGCCCGCACGCCCGAGGGGCTGCTGCGCATCCTCAATCAGATCAAGTCGCCCTGGCTGGGTGGACTCATGGACACCGGCAACTTTCTCGAGGACCCGTATCCGAAGCTCGAGGCGATCGCGCCACAGACCGTGTACGTGCAGGCGAAGACGTATCAAGGCGGCGGCGAATGGTATTCGCTCGATCTCGATTACACCCGCATCGCCGCCATCCTGCAGCGCGCCGGTTACACCGGCTGGGTCGCGCTCGAGATGGAAGGCAAGGCGGACCCCGACGTCGCCGTGCCCGAGAGCATCGCGACGCTCCGCGCCGCCTTCGCCTGAGCAGGGCCCCCTGAATTCAGTACGCGGGGTCCTTGGCGCGAGCCCGCGTTGCTCGCAACAGTTCAGGCGCACTTCCATGCCGCCCAAATACTCCCCGCCCCAGGCGTCTGCGCGCAATGCGCCCGCCGCTCCCGCTCCGATCAAAACGCTCCGCCTCGGCCGCCTCAAAGCCGCCGTGTGGGAAAACGGCGCCGACCAGCGCGCGTTTTTCAATGTCACTTTCGCTCGCACCTACATGGACGAAGAGAAGAAATTTCACGACACGGACAGCTTCGGCCGCGACGACCTGCTGCTGCTCGCGAAGATCGCCGACCAGGCGCACACGTTCATCTGCGAACGCATGGCCAGCGCTCGCAATGACGAAGGCGGGGATGCTTCGCGGCGCTGAGACCGAACACGGGGCGGCGAGCGCCAGCGAGTGGCTGTTCGTCCACTCGCTGGCGCTCGCAGCCACCTCCGCCGAAAAGGTGAACAAGCAACGGGGAATTGGAATGGTACCGACGCGGCCGAGGGCGACTTCCCTGGGCCCGTCGGCGAAGACACAACGTCCCACGTCAGGGAAGTCGTATCCCTTGGGCCCCTGGGACCGCGGACGCCCCCGTCCGCTCCGGCCGCATGCAGTCGAAACGTCCGCGCTCCCGGGGACGGCCGACGTCGGTTCCGCTGATTCGGTCGCTCTGCCACACTGCAAGGCGAGACGCGTGAGAGCTCAGGCCCGCCGCTTACGTCGATTGCCAGTGTTACGTCCCGGGCAAATCAATCGGCACGCCCTCAGCGCGGAGCCGCTGTAACTTGTACGTGAGCGCGCGCCGGCTGATGGCCAGTTCGCGCGCCGTCTCCGTCCGGTTGTATTTGTTTTTCCGCAGGGTTTTCAGGATCGCCTCGCGCTCGATTTCCTCGAGCCGTTGCGTCTCACCGTGCGGCAGCGCCGGCACCGCCTCCGTGCCGGCCGCGAGGATCCGCGCCGGCAGATGTTCCGGGAGCACGATGTCGCCACGCGACAACAGCGCCGCTCGCTCCATCGCGTTGCGCAGTTCCCGGACATTGCCCGGCCACCGATAACTCGTGAGACCGGCGGCCACCGTGGCCGAGAAGCGCGACTTCCGATTGGAGAACACGCCGATGAAATGGGTGGCCAGCGGGAGAATGTCCTCGGGCCGCTCCCGCAGGGGCGGCAGGTGAATCTCCATCACGTTGAGCCGGTAAAACAAATCCTCGCGAAAACGCCCGGCCGCAATCTGTGCCTCGAGATCGCGGTTGGTGGCCGCCAGCACGCGCGCGTCGGTCTGCAAATCGCGACTCGATCCAATCCGGCGGAACGATCCGTCGTTGATCACGCGCAGTAGCTTGGCCTGCAGTGAAGGCGGCAGCTCGCCGATTTCATCGAGAAAAATCGTGCCGCCTTTCGCCTCCTCGAAGCGCCCGATCCGCTGCTGCACCGCCCCGGTAAACGAGCCTTTCTCGTGACCGAACAATTCGCTCTCCAGGAGGTTCTCCGGAATCGCCGCACAATTCACCTTCACGAGCGGCCCCGCTGAACGCCGGCTCCATGCGTGGATGACGTCGGCCACGACCTCCTTGCCGACGCCGCTCTCGCCCGTGATCAGCACGCGGGTTTCCGAGGGCGCGATGACGGCCGCGTCACGAAACACGGCCCGCATCAGCGGACTCTGCGTGATCACGCCGGGCGGAATCGAGGTGTCGGACGCCTCCTCGGTCGCCGGCTCCGCCTGCGGATCGAGCGCCAGGCGCACGGACATCATGAGTTCGTCGAGATCGATCGGCTTGGCGAGGTAGTTGACCGCGCCGTCACGCATGGCGGCCACCGCGCTGCGAATATCGGCGAAGGCCGTCACCAGCAGCACCGGGAGCAACGGATGTTTTTCCCGCACGCGACGCAGCGTCTCGATCCCCGAAATTCCGGGCATGCGCACATCGCTGATCATCATCGCAAACGGCTCGTCCGCGAGCAGCTGCAGCGCCGCCTCGCCGGAGGCCGCGGTCTGCGTCCGGAATCCCTTCGCCTGGAGAAACGTTTCCAGCAGACTGCGCTGTCCCTGGTCGTCGTCGACCACGAGGATGCGGGCCGTCTTGGTGACGTCGGCTTTCATGCCGCGGACGATTGCGACTTGATCCGGCTCAGGCGAAAGATGGCGCCGCGCGGTTCGTTGGCCAGGCAGGCGATTTCCCAGCGATGCGCCGACACGATCTGCTGCACAATCGCGAGACCGAGGCCGACGCCTTTCGGCCGCATCGTGACGTAGGGCTTGAAGATGTTGACGCGCTCCGCCTCGGGCACGCCCGGGCCGTCGTCGCAGACCTCCAACGCCACCTCCTCCGGGCCCGTCGCCATCCAGCGAATCTCAACGCGACCGCCGGGCTCGACTGCCTGCACGGCGTTGAGGAGCAAATTGAAGAGCGCCTGCCGGACGAGTTGCTCATCCGCCTGCACCACGAGCGGGGCGACGGGTGGTTGCACCTGGATTTGCTTGTCCTCGATGTCCGGCATCAGCGTGCGGATCACATCGGTCGCAAGGCGCGCGATCTCCACCGGGGCAAAGTGGGCTTCGCGGGGCTTCGAGTAATCGATGAACTCGTTCAGCTGGACGGTCACGCGATCGGCTTCCTCGATGATCGTCGAGGCGTGCTCCTTCAGTTTCGGCGCGTCCTTCGCCTGCATCGCGATCATCTGCGCCAAGCCGCGGATCAGGTTGAGTGGATTCCGGGTTTCATGGGCAAGGCCCGCGGCGGCGAGATTCATCGCCTTGAGGTGCGTGTTCATCTCGCCGGCCTTGACCAGGCGAATCTGGAGCTCCGCGTTCTTGCCGACGTTCCGCCAGGCGAGCGTCGAAACGATCGCGCCGCCCATCGCGAGCAGACTGACGAGCGAGCGCAACAGGAGATCGGCGTTCACGCGGCGTTTCATCTCCGCCGTCGAGATCGACAACAGGAGACTGTGCATGCCCTGCTTCTGGATGAGCGCCTCGTAGTCTTCCTTGAGCATGCCCTGAGGACGACCGAAGACCGAGCGACCGGCACCGGCCGCGGGGAGTTCAGCGGTGGTGGTGGAAGCGGCGGGAGTGGCGGCATCTTTTGGCGCGGTGGCGGCCGCCGCGTCCGGGGGTCGCCGTCCTGCCGTCGGTCGAAATCCGCCGAGCGCGCGCGCCTGGCGTTCGTCGTCCGCGACCACGATGCGAGGCTGCACGCGGAGGCCGTCGTCGCCCGCCGCAGCACTGAGATCCATCAAATTCATGATGGTGACCGTCCGGTCGTGCCAGTACGGCCCGCCGGCGGCCAGCATGTCTGGCGTCAGTTCGACGCGCGTGCCGGCACTGGCGATCGTCGCGCCCTTCGCGCCGAGGACGGCAATCGACTCGAGTTCGTTGGGTCGCACGAGATCCTGCAGCGCGGTCTCCAGGCGTTCCTTGGAAACGACGATGCTGCCGTAGATGCGGCGCTGCGCCCGCAGCAGCACGCCGAGCGTCGAGGTGATGTCGCGACCGCGATTGACGAGCGCCTGAGCCTCGTTGCGCTTGAACCGCACGTGCTCCTGCGCCTGCCAGCCGCACACTGCCAGACCCAGTCCGATCAGGGTGACAGAGATGACAAGACGGCGTTTGGCAGCGGGCGAGCCCATGGAGCGCACGTCACACTGCGTCCGGAAGCGCCCTGGGTCCAAGCCTCAATTTTTCGCCGACGGGACGAACTTGCTGAGGTCGGCCTGGTTGAACGCCGTCGGGGCCAGATTGAGTTTTGCGCGCTCGAGTTCGGTGAGATGGGAAAGATCGTCGGGCGTCTTGACCACGTGCGGCGTCAGGAAAATCAGGAGCTCCGTCTTCACGTCCTCCTTTTTCTTCCGCTTGAACGCATAACCGATCAGGGGAATGTCCCCGAGGACCGGCACCTTGGTGTCAGTGTCGTTTTTTTGCGACGAGATGAGTCCGCCGATCACGATCGTCCGATCGCTCGGCGTCACCACCACGGTGTCCGCGGAACGCCGATCGATCACCGGCGCGGTGCCGGAACCCGGAATCGACACCGTTGTCGCGCTGAGCGAGGAGATTTCCGGCGACACGATCATTTCCACCAATCCCTCGGCGGTGATGAAGGGCGTGACGCGCAGGATGATGCCGACGTCGCGGTAGTTCACCGTGCTCGTGATGGAGTTCGAATTCGTGTTCTGCACCGAGGTGTCGAGGAGAGGCACTTGCTGGCCAACGAGGATCGTCGCCTGCTGGTTGCTGCGGGTCAGGATGGAAGGCCGGGAGAGAATCTCGGTCTTGGCCACACCCGACATCGCGTGGATCGTCGCGTTCACATCGCGCCCGATCAGCTGATAGAACGCGCCGTAGAACGTGGTGTCGGTGCGGCGTTGGGACTCGATGCCAAAGTTCGTCGACGCGATGCCCTCGGGATTGGTCTTGATGGAAATCGGGCCCTTGTAGGTCGCCTCGGCACCGAGATCGAAATTGTTGTTATGCGTCACCTGCAGGAAGACGACGTTGATCAACACCTGCGGCTTCGGCTTATCGAGACTCGCGATGATCGCCTTGATGTTCTCGTTGGTCGCCGCGTCGGTCACGACGATCAGCCGGCGCGTGTCGACATCGCTTGAGATGGTCGCGTCACCGATCATCGTGGTATTTTGATACGAACGGTTGCCGCCGCTGGTGCTGCCGCCACCGCCGCCACCGCCGGTGGTTCCGCCAGTGGGGCCGCCGCGGCCGCCTTGAGTCTGCGTCTGCGCCGACGCCTGGGCGGCGCCGAGGACAATGAGCGCCACTGTGGCCAGCGCGCGCGGCTGGATGCGAAGTACTCCGAAATTCATAAAAAGGATTCCTTAAATTGAAGCGAGAGGGACGCCGCGGTTAGCGGGCGGTGCTGGTGGCGGCGGAACTGCCGGTGCTGAGCTGGAGATTCTGCGTCGTGTTCTGCTGCGCATTGGTCGTCGCGCGCGTCGTCAACGCATCCGGCTGGTTGTTGGTCGTCGTGCGACCCGTGCTGCTCTGGAAGAGATTCTTCAGAATCGTCTCCACCTGCTTCACGTTCGCGTTCTCCATCGTGTAGATGAAGGCCTGCTGCTTGCGGGCCGAGCTGGAGTCCAGCTGCCCGACCATCTCGGTGATGTCCGGCATCTGTTCCTTCGCCGCAGTGACGATCACGGAGTAGGTGCGAGGGTCCGCCACCGCCACCACGGGCACGGTGCGCACGCTGGTGTTGGTACCCCGGCCGCCCCCGGTACGGGAGGATCCACCGCCAGGTCCGCCAAAGCCGCCGGCGGCCGCGAACGCCGCGATGCCCGGCGGAAGATTACGGCTGCTGTTCGACGACTGGCCGGTGGTGCCACGGCCATTCTGCTGGTTCGAAGCGGGCGCGGCGTAGAGATTCGTGAGCAGCTGCGCCATCTCGTACGGGTCGGCGTTGACCAGCTTGAAGATCTTCATCGTCGACACGGTGTCGCTCGACGAGTCCAGGGCGTTCACCAGCGACACGACCTGCTTGAGGTTGATGTTCGTGTCGGTGACGATCAGCGAATTGCTGTCGGCGTTGGCGGTGATGGTTGCGGAGCCGGGCAACAGCGTGCCGAGGTCGCGCGCAGCCGTGGCCGAGTCGAGATGCCGGAGCGGGATGATTTGAATGAACATCTCGGCGGTGTTCGGGATCGATTCCGGATCGTTGCCGGTGCGGATCGGGAGGTTCTTCTTCTTCGCGTCCTCCTTGGAGGAGATCGTGATCGTGCGGCCCTGCACGAGGCTGGTGTAGCCGTTCTTGTTGAGCGCGCCGTTGACGAGCTGGAGCGCCTCTTCGCGCGTGACGGGCTGGGCGCTGAACGCGTCCACCGTGCCGCGCACCGGCGTCTCGAGCACGATGATGTAGCCCGCGGCCTCGCTCATGTAGTTGAGCACCGTCTCCAGCGGGGCCGCGCGGAAATTGAAGCGCAGCGTGCCGCGCGGGGCGGCAGCGGCGTCGGGCGCGGTCGCCGGCGGCGTGGCGGGAACGGGGGCGGTCTGGGCCCACCCGCTCGCGGTCAAGGCGGCGATTCCGAGCCACACGGTCGGGGTGAAATGCGTGGTTTTCATGGGTTCAATTCTTGAAGTCTTTGTCTTTAAAATCCTTTTTCCGCCGCTCTCTCATGCGCTTTTCGATCTCGGACGCCGGAGGTGCCACGACGACGGTAGCCGCCGGGTCAGCCTTGCTCTCCGCCAACGCCCGTGCCTCGGCTTCGCGACGGACGACGTCCTCGCCGACCAAATCCCAATCGGCACCCTCGGGCCGGCGCAGTTGCTGCCCGACCTTCACCGAGAGATTCTTTCCGTCACGCTCGAGATCGACGACGGTGGGCGTGATTTGCGTCACCTTGAATTTGTCGACCGACTCCCCCACCCGCAGCGCCTTGCGGTAACCGGTTTCGGATCCATCGAAGAACGCCCGCAGGCCGCGCTCCGACTCCATCGTGCCCACGAGGGCAATCATGTCGGTCCGCGGCGGCTTCTCCTCGGCGGTGCGATCACGCCGGCCGGTGCGGTTCGGATTGAAGATGTTGCGGTCGCTCACGAGCCGGAACGTATCGAAACTGGCCGTGGGCGCGACCGAGGAGTCGGTTCGCGCCGGCGCTGTCTTGGTCGCAGCCGCTGCGGGTGTGCGAGCTGGAACGATCGCGGGCGCCGCGACGGGCTCCGCGGTCGCGGCCCGACCCACGCCGGCCGCGATCAGGAAAAGAAGGAAGGGACGCAGGGTCATTGTAGTTTACGCTCCAAAGGGGAGAGCCGCAGGCCACTGACGATGAGGCCGAGGGTAAGTTTCTGGCCATTGTCGTCGCGGGAGGTCAATTCGACCGCGTCGACGCGCAACGCCAGGGGCGAGTGTTCCAGTTCGTAGATGAAATGGCTGAGCGTCGGGATCGTGCCGGTGGCATCGACGCGGCACTCGAGCAACGAGTACTTGTCCGTGCTGCCGCGCTTCCATTGCGGGCGGATGGAACTCAGCTCGATGTTGTTCGCGCGACCCCAGCGATCGAACGCCGAAATGACGTCCTGCTCGGCCTGCGCGGGATCCTTCGGCAGCGCGTTCGACTGCATGTCCAGCCAGCGGCGTTCGATCTGTGCAGCGCGGGAGATCGTGCTGCGACCGACGGTGACGTTCTTCTGCAGCTTGGCGATGTCGAGCGAGTGCGCCTGCCATAAACCAAAGAGCGGCGCGCGCACCCAATATTCCAGGATGAGCAGCGCGACGCAGGCGCCTGCGACGATCACGAGCCAGCGCTGGCGGTCGGGAATGTTCAGTTTCATGTGCTGGCGTTCCAACGGAACGTAAGGGTGAACTGCATCGGATTCTTGGACCGGATCTGTTCGATCTTGAGACCCTGGACTTCCTTGGCCTTGCGCAACTGCTCCTGCACGCGCAACAGCGAGGCGTTGTCCCGCGCGGTGCCGCTGATGGTCACGATGGCGTTGCCGTGGACTTCGAAGCTCTTGGCCGTGACGCTGCCATTATCGGGGAAACACTCCGTCACCCGTTTCATGATACTGAGGTTGCGGAAACTGGTGTCGTACCACGGCGCAAACTCCCGGATGCGCGCCTGCACGGCGTCGAGCTGCGTGACCTGAGCCTGCATTTCGTTCCACTCGGACTGCAGCGACCAGCGGCGGAATTCATGCCAGCCGAACGCGCCCACCACGATCAGCACCAGGGCGGCGACCGCAAAGCCGGCCGTCGCGAGGCGCTTCGAATTGTACCGCGCCATGAGCAGCGCCCACCGGCCTGGATACGGCGGCAGAAACTCGAGATCGGGCGTGCCGCGTTCGAGCCAGTTGACGGCGAGGCGCTCGGCCATTTCGGCGGCGAGATTCTTTTCCGGCAGGTCGCCACGCGTGATCGCGAGACCCGCCGCCTTCGCCCAGTCGCCCAGGACGTCGGCGAGCTGACGCACCATCGTCGTCTCGCCAGTCAGGAACAACTCCCGCACTTCCGCGCGCAACTCCGCGGGCAGCTGCTCAAACGTGATGCGCAGTTCGCGGGCGATGGAGGCGCCGTTGACGATCTTCTCGCCCGCCTCGGAATCGATGCTCGCCTCGCTCGTGCGGAACGCCGCGACGCCGCCGCCGGCTGCGATCAGAAAGGTGACGCCCGCCGGCTCGACGGCGACCGTGATGCGGCCGCCGCTGCCGGCCGCCGGAATCGCTTGCGGCAGCACGGCGAGGCCCAGGGAAAAACTCACCGGCTTCAACCCCGCCGCCTTCAACACCTCGCCGAGCTGGTCGAGCTGCTCCTTGCGGACCGCGAGCTGCGTGACGAACTCGCCGGCGGTCGAACGCTGGAACGATCGCGCAATCTGCAACTGCGCCAAATCGACCGGAAACCCTTTCTCCGCCTCGATCTGCAGGTAGCTCGCCGTGTCCTCCACGCCCAGATCCGGCACCTTCGTGTGCTGCGTCATCAGCCACCGCGGCGGAATGCCCACCACGCAATGCCGCTCCCGCACGCCCGCCTCATCGAGATGGTTCTTGAGCTCGCGGCCGACAAGCTCGGCCTCGGGATGAAGGAGATCGAGTTTGAGCGCGGCACTCACGGCCTTCACGACCTCGGGACCGCCCTTCGTGCGCGTCACATGATATGCCCGCAACTGGCCGTCGATGAGCGTCAGGCCGAGGACGGACTGGGCGCGTTTCTTGGTCTTCCGTTTCATGCTCATGTATCTTTCATTCCGCTGAGAGTGCGTCGCGTGGTGGCCCCGAGCGCCCAACCGTACGCGGTCAGATCCTGTCGGTAAACAATGCGCGGCCGGCCGGTGCTCATGTCGAAGACGACCTTCACGCGCCCGTAGCCGCGACCGTTCGCCGCCACCCCCGCAATGTCCGCGGAAAACTGATACGAGCGGCCGGTGATGTAACGGCCCGCCGTGCGAATGCTGTTCGCCGGGAGCACCTGGGTCAGCCAGGCGAACGACGTCAGCAGCGAGGGATTCGCCGCCCGAAACGCCACGAGCGTGGCCGCGTTGTCGGGACCGATGCCGGGAATGGCGGAAAGCACGGCGTAGCTCGCGGTGTTCACATTGACCAGGCCCTGCGCGATGCCGTTGGCCGCGGTCGTCGCAGTCAAATCGGTGTGCACGAGCACCCACTCGTCCGCCGTCATCTGCGTTGTCACCATGAAATCCGCGACGCTCGTCAGGGCGCGATTCTGCGTCGGATTGGTCGCACTGAACGGAATGCGTCCCATGATCTGCGCCGCGCGTTGCGCCGGAATGCCGCGCTGCGTGAGGCGACTTTGCAACTGCTGCCGCGCCTGCAGCGTCGTGAGCGTGGTGACGTTGATGCGCCGCGAACCGGAGGCCGATGTCGTCGGCTCGCTCGTATAAACGGTGACATACTCGAACAAGCCGGCGAGCAGCTGGCCGTTCTGATCATCGCGGGGTGCCGAGGTCTCGCCATCGTCCTCATTGGCATCGAGCACGCCGTTACGATTGATGTCCTCGCCGAGCACGAGCGGGAGCATCGCGCCGTTGATGAGCCGGAGCTCGTCGACGGTTTCGTAGGCCGCGCCCTTGTTGTGCCGCGGCGGGTCGAGCTGCGAATAATAGTTCTCGGCGATCGCCGCGTTCTGGCTGTTGGCACTCCGCCACGCCACGATCGCGTCGGCAAACTCGGGCGTCATGTCGGGCAGCGGCAGCGCCTGCAGCATCGCCGACGTCACGGTGTTGAGATTCAGCTTCGACGCCTCATCGACGAGCGCGAAGAAAGGCTCGTTGGTCTGTTGCTGCGAGGGCAACGCATCATAGGCGCGACCGATGAACCAGAAACTGGCCTCGTCACCCACTGGCACGGCCTCCGCGCGATAATCCTCGAGGGCCGGCACCGTCCCGCCGACGGCGTATTGGGTCAGCACAGACGTCGCGTAGCGGATGCCGCCGGCGATGGCCTGGCGGGCCGCGACCTCGGCGACGCGGTTGTCGCCGGCGCGCAGCTCCGAGTTCATCGAGTTGGCGAAATACAGCGCGAGCGCGACGAGCCCGAGGCAGATCCACATCACGATGATCAGGACGGAGCCGCGCGACGAACGGGGAGCCAGCGCCACTCGCTGGCGCTCGTAGCCACGACTGGAAGCGAGGGGGCGTTCGTAAACGCGCTTCATAGCGACGCCGCCTCCGCGGCGACTTCCTGCTGCAACGTGGCAATCGTCTTCACGATCACCGGCACGATCAGTTCAATCGGCGCGGGCTCCGCGCTGGACACGGTGCGATCGCGCGGCGCGACCACGACGCTGAACTTGATGGCGGTCGGCAGACTGCTGCTCGCCGTCGAGTCCCAGATATCGAGCCAGTTTTCGCCATCGAAATAACTCATCGCGGCAGCCGTGACGCCGGTCAGCAGCGTCTGATCCTCGGTGGTCGCCTCGATCACGGGGAGCAGGTTGCGGGTCACGACGCGCACGAGATTCTTCGTCGGCGATCCATCGGTGGCCGGCGCGAGATAATACGACACCATCTGCACATCGGAGAAGGTCGACCAGCCATCAAGCCGGCCGGAGTTCGTGTAGATGTCCGGCGTGATGCGTTCGGCGGTGGCGTCCATCGCGTTGGTCGTCGCACCGTCGGTGACCAGCTGCCCGGACAGCTTGGGCGTCGTCGCCTGCGGGTTGGGCGGGATCATGATTCCCGCGAGATCGCGGCGCACGATGCCCAGCGTGCGCTGAATCACGAGATCGCCGTCGATCCGATCATGCGTGGCGTTGTGCAGGCGCAGCGCGGAGAAAAACGTGGCGTTGACCACCAGCAGCACGACCGCGCCGATGGCGGTGGCGAGGAGGAGTTCGAGGAGGGTGAATCCGCCTTCGCCGAGCCTACGGCGGACAGGTGCACCTTCGCCAAGCCTACGGCGGACGGGTCCGCTTGGGCCGCGATTGCGGCCGCACTTAAGACGGGAAACTGGAGGCCGGGAGATCATCACTCGACGCTGACTGCCGGTGAGCTGGTGGACGTCGTGACGGTGATCGCCGGATCGTACAAGGTGGATACAGCCACGTCGAACGTCGCCCCCTGCACGGTGAACTCCACGCGCACGGTCAGCACGTTCAGGGCGATCGCCGTGTCTTCCGGCCACGGGTCGGACCTCATGCTCCACGGATAACTCATGTCGCCGTCAACGACCGTACCGTAGGGCGTGGCCGTCGCGACCTGTCCGGATACGAGCTGCTCCTCGAGCACGCGCTCGGCGATGCGCATCGCCGCGGCCTTGCGCTGGCCCAGCATGCCCGCGCGGCTCGCCACCGTGACGCCCTGCATCGTGACTGGCACGAGGATCGCCATGAACAAAAGCGCGGCGAGGACTTCGGCGAGGGTGAAGCCGCCTTCGCCAAGGCTACGGCGGGCGGGTCCGTTCTTGGTCGAACCGAGATGCGGACGGAACTGGGCGTCAGTCGGCATTGGACGCGGGGCGAATTTCGTAGGCGAGGCGGTTGGCCGTCTGGACCAACTCAAGGCCGGCCTCGGTGCCCTGACGGAGCGTGATCTTGATCACGCTCGATTCGTCGAAGAAGCCGTCGGGATTAAAGCGGATGGCGGCGAGGCCTTCAGTCAGCCCGAGGCGTTCGTCTTCCTGCTCGGAAACGGCGGCCGTCGGCCCCGTGGGCGCTTCCAACGTCACGCTGGACTCGGCGGTATAACTGACCGCGTGCATGTCGACCTCGTCGTCGCCGGTGACGCCGAAGGTGGACTGGATCGCAATGCCGTAGGTGGAGTCCTTGGCGTTGACCCAAAGTATGATCGGCACGCCCTCGGCGACCGCGCGACTCTGGGCATAATGCGACAGCGACAACAGCCGCCGCGCCTCGAAGTTCAGGGCGCGTCCGCGGATGAAGGCGCCCATGCGCGACGCCACGAACAGCGCGCCGATCGCCAGCAGCGCGAGCACGAAGATCAATTCGATCAGGGTGAACCCGCCTCCGCTGCGATTGCGGCGGAGGAAGGCGCGACACCAGCGGCGCGAGCGTTTACTTTCCGGTGATGCTGGCATTCACCACGTCGTCGGGCGTGCCGGGCTGACCGTCCGGTCCCATCGAAACGATGTCGTAGCCGCTGGGATTCACGCGGCCGGGAAACTCGTACAGGTAGGCGCGGCCCCAGGGATCGAGCGGAATGTCGCTCATCAGGTACGGCCCGCGCCAGCCGGTGATGTCCGCGGGGGCAACAAGCAGCTGCCGGAGACCGTCCTGGCCGCGCGGATAGCTGCCGGTGTCGACTTCAAACGCGTTGAGCGCCGTGCCGAAGGTCGAGATCTGCGTCACCGCGGCGGTGATACGCGCCTGCTCGGTGCGGCCGCCGAACTTCGGCACCACGATCGCGGCGAGAATGCCGAGAATCACGAGCACGAGAAGGAGCTCGACGAGGGTGAAGCCGCCTTCGCCGCGGCTTCGGCGAGCTGGGCCGCGATGGAACGAAACGCGCGGGGTCTTTTTCGAGTGGTTCAGATTCATGGATGAAAAATTATTTGATGTGGTCCTGCAGGGAGAAGATCGGGATCACCATGCCGATGAAGATGGTGCCGATGAACGCGGCGATGACGAAGAGCATGACGGGTTCCGCGAGCGCGACGGCGGACTTGAGCTGACGATCGAGGTCGCCCTCGGTGACCGTGGCGATGCGCATCAACTCGACATCGAGTTTGCCGCTCTCTTCGGCGACCGAGATCATCTCGACGATCGCGCCGGGAAACAGATTGCGGTTCTGCGCGAGGCTCTTGCCGAGCGGTTTGCCCTCCTTCACGCGATCGATCGAGTCCGACACGGCGTCGATGAGAACCTGGTTGCCGATGGAGCGGCGCGCGACGTTCAACGCGCTGATCAACGGCACGCCGGCCTGCAAGAGCGTGCCGAGCATGCGGCAGAAACGCGCCATCGCGAATTGCGCGATCAACGGCCCGACGATCGAGAGTTTGAGCAACATGCCCTCCCACGCGCGCCGGCCCTTCGGCGAGTTGAACCAGCTCTTGAGCATGATCACGCCGACAACCACGGCCGCGGCCAGAAACAAACCGTAGCCGCGCACGAGTTCGCTCGTTTTCACGATCACCTGCGTGATCAGGGGCAGTTCGGCGTTGAAGCCCGCGAAGATCAGCTGGAAGCGCGGGATGAAGAACACCATCAGGAACACCAGCACGCCGAGCGCAAGGATCAGCAGGATGATCGGATACATCAGCGCCGTCATCACCTTCGACTTGAGCTCCTTTTCGCGCGCCTGGAAGTCTGCGATCTGCGCCAGCACAACGTCGAGAAAGCCACCGGTCTCGCCCGCCTCGACCATCGCCACGTAAACGCGCGGGAAGGTCTCGGGCGAGCGCTCCATCGCCTTCGACAGCGACATGCCGTCGATCACGAGATCGTGAATCTCCTTCCACTTGGCCTTCGCGACCGGCTCGCCGGATTCACGGTGCAGGATGACGAGCGCGCGGCTGAACGGCACGCCGGCCGCGAGCAGGCTCGACAGCAGGCGCGTGAAATTCTCCAGCATGCGCGGCGTGATCTTCGCCTTCCGGCCAAACGACAGCGCCGAGCCGCCGCCCGTCGCCGGTGCGGCGCCCGCGCCACCGCCCGGTTTCTTCGGGGCGGCACCGCCGGCCGATTCGGCCAGCTTAATCGGTTTCAGGCCCCGGCCTTCCACCTGGCGCATCGCCTCCTGGCGGTTGCTGGCTTCAAGCAATCCTTCGGTCAGCACGCCATCGTGCTGCATGGCCTTGTAGGCAAACTGCGGCATCGCGGAGTGGAGTTTAGATCAACGAACGCGGCAGGGCGGCTTCGGCTCCGTTGGTGGCGGGCGCGTGATGGTTCGGCTTGGCGTCGGTCGTTTCCATTTCGTGCACGGTCGTGACGCTCAAGATCTCCTCGATGGTCGAAATCCCCTGCTCCACCAGCCGGCGTCCGTCCTCGGCCAGCGTCTTCATTCCGGCGCGGCGGGCGGAATCGCGAATGGCGTCGGTCGAGCCGTTCTTCAAAATGAGCGAACGGATTTCGCTGCTCGAATCCATCCATTCGAAAATCGCGCGACGGCCATGGTAGCCGGTCTGACGACATTCGCGGCAGCCGACCGCGCGATACACTTTCGCCTCGGGCTTGATGCCCAGCTTCGTCCGGTACACCCGCGACTCGGTCGTCGTGTCGACTTCCTTGCAATGCGGACAGAGCAGACGCACGAGGCGTTGCGCGAGCACCGCTTCCAGCGAGGAAGCGACGAGATACGGTTCCACGCCCATGTCGACGAGACGCGTGAGCGCGCCGGCGGCGTCGTTGGTGTGCAGCGTCGAAAAGACCAAGTGCCCCGTGAGGGAAGCCTGGACCGCAATCTGCGCGGTTTCCTGGTCGCGGATTTCACCGATGAGCACGACATCGGGGTCATGACGCAGAATTGAGCGGAGGCCGCGGGCGAAGGTGAGACCGGACTTTTCCGACACCTGGATCTGATTCACGCCCTTGAGCTGATATTCGACGGGATCCTCAATCGTGATGATCTTGCGCTCCGAGTCGTTGATTTCGTTGAGCGCGGTGTAGAGCGTCGACGTCTTGCCGGAACCGGTGGGGCCGGTGACGAGCACGATGCCGTGCGGCAGCTCGAGCACGCGCTGCAGACACGTGAGTTCGCGTTCGCCCATGCCGAGATCGCGCGCGCCGCGCAGCTTGGAGTTCTGGCGCAGCAAGCGCATGACCACGGCCTCGCCGTGCAGCATAGGGATGATGGATACGCGGATGTCGACCTCGGCGTCCTCGATCCGGACCTTGATGCGGCCGTCCTGCGGCAGGCGTTTCTCGGCGATGTTGAGATGACTGAGAATCTTCACGCGCGCCACGATCGCCGGCTGGAAGCGTTTGATCTGCGCGGGCACGGGCACTTCCTGCAGAATACCGTCGATGCGATAGCGGATGCGGAGTTCGTCCTCGAACGGCTCGAGGTGCACGTCCGACGCGCGCAGCTCGATCGCGTCCTTCAACACCTGGTTGACGAAACGGATGATCGACGCGTCCTCGGCCGCCTCGTCGAGATTGTTGTCGCCGGTGCCGTTCTCGTCGACGACCTGCAATCCCGCCTCGTCGTCGAGCGTGTCGATCGTGTCGGCACCGACGCCGAGACGTTTCTTCATCTCGCGCTGGATCGCCTCCGATGGAGCGAGCACCGGCCGCAGCCGGAGCCCGGTCAGCGCCTTCAGGCCGTCGAGGCCCTGGGTGGCGAAGAGCCGGCTCGTGGCGATCTCAATCTGGTTGTCGACCCGGCGCAGCGGCAGGAGTTCGTCGCGCAACAGCAGGCGCGCGGGGAAGAGCGACAGCACCTGCTTGTCCGGCTCGAGTTCGTCGAGCTTGGCAAACGGCACGCCGTATTCGCGCGCCAGCCAGCGCAGCACGCGCTCCTCGGTCAGCGCCTCGGCACCCGAATTCTGTTTCTGGAAGGAGCGGGCATCGGTCTCGGTGAGCTGCCGGTCCGCAATCATGCGGCCGAGCAATTCAGGGAGGACGCCGTTGGCGCCGCCGGCGGGTGCAAGTTCGGTGGCCACGGGTTCAGGGCAGCAGGCCAAACATCACGGCGGTCGCTTCCTGGCGAACCGACAACACGACCCGCAATTCTTCCTGCGCCTTCGTCAGCTTGAGCTCGTTCTCCTTGCGCAGTTCGCGCACGCGATCGAGACGCGATTTGACCTCAGCGTCGGGCAGCTTGTCGCGCAGCGCGCTGGCGAGGGCCGTCATCTCGGTGCTCCCGCCGCCGGTCCGCGTGCCGCGGCCCCGGCCGCTGGTGTCGCCACCGCCGCCCGGCGCGCCGCCACCAGGACCACCGCCCGGACCACCCGGACCGCCGCGGCCCATGAAGGCGCCGATGCCGCCACCCGCGCCCGGGGCGCTGCGCCGGAGTTCGTTCACCTTGGCAATGCGATCGGAAATCACCTTCCACTCCTCGTCGTCCGTGACTTCGAGCCGTTCGCGCAGCTGCGTCAGCATGCGCGCCTGCATTTCCGCCGGATTGAAATTACCCCGATCCCCGCCAGCCGCGCCGTCCTGCGTGGGGCGCCGCCGACGATTCGCGTCATCGGCCCCGGCCGCAGGCGCCTGGGCAAACACGGTGCCCGCGCTTACCCAGAGCAGAGCCGCAAATCCAAGAGCCGGAACGACGCGCAGAGAGGCGCGGGACGAAGGCGACGGCGAAGCCAAAGGCCGCGAAGACGAGGGAGTTTTCATAGGGGCGCCCACCCCATCGCAACTCCTGTGCCATGGGGGTGAGGCCTCAGGCGGGCACCACCCTCGCCAGAACCCAATGCTGCGACCGCCCCCTTTCGCCCCCCCGATAAAACACCCGGCCCTCGGGGCAAACCGGTCCGCCTGCGCTCCGCAATTGCCAGTCAGCGGCACTCCCAGCCATCGGGAAATAAGCGGGAAAGTGGATCAGAATTTTTTCCAACCGCCGATTCAGCCGGAAAAACTGCGCAGACCTTGCGCAACGAAGCCGGCGGGCGCGCAAGACTTGCGCACATGCAGGCTGGGCGTTACGGACAATTTCAGGTCGGGCGAACCACCCTTCCGACGGGAGGGATCGCGCCGACCGTGAGCCCGGCCCAAATCACCGGATCGCGCCGAAGATGCGACCATCTCGGGCATTGACGCGGATTTTTCCCGCTCGTTTCCTGCAGGGCATGCGTGATTCCAAACCAGATCCCCGCGCCAAATATAAACGTGTCATCCTGAAGCTCTCAGGTGAAGTGCTTCGGGGTGGAAAAGGAGGGGATCCGATCGACGGCGCCACGCTGTCCGAGGTCTGTTCGCAGGTGAAGGAGATCCATGAGCTGGGCGTGCAGGTGTGCGTCGTGATTGGCGGCGGCAACATCTTCCGGGGCCTCAATGGCGAGAAGCGCGGCGTGGACCGCACGACCGGTGATTACATGGGCATGCTGGCGACGGTCATCAACGGCCTCGCGCTGATGGATTGCCTGGAAAAACTGGGCGTGAACACCCGGGTCCAGTCCGCGATTCCGATGAACCAGATTGCTGAGCCGTTCATCCTGCGCCGGGCCGTCCGCCATCTGGAAAAGGGCCGCGTCGTGATCTTCGTGGCCGGCACGGGCAATCCGTATTTCTCGACCGACACCACCGCGGCCCTCCGTGCCAGTGAGATGCACGCCGACATCATCATGAAGGCGACGAAGGTCGACGGCATCTACGACAAGGACCCGAAGAAGCACAGCGATGCGGTGAAGTACGACCAGATCACGTTCATCGACGCGCTGAAGCAGCGGCTCAACGTGATGGATTCGACGGCGTTCTCCCTGTGCATGGACAACAACGTCCCGATCCTGGTGTTCGACCTCAACGACAAGCACGCCATCCGCAAGGCGATCGTCGGCGAGAAAATCGGCACGCTGGTGCGCAACTGAGCGGGCCCGGCGGTTGAGAGCTGAGAGTTGAGGGTTGAGAGATCTCGGACCACAGTCCGACTCGCCCTTGAAGTTTCTGGCTCTCAACCCTCAACTCTCACCTCTCAACCCATTCCTCCATGAGCCATCCCATCCTGAACGACGCGCAAGCGCGCATGAAAAAAGCCCTCGATCACACGCTGCATGAGTTCAGCTCCATCCACACCGGCAAGGCGACGCCGCAGATGGTGGAAACCGTGATGGTCGAGGCCTACGGCTCGATGACGCCCCTGAAACAGTGCGCCGCCATCTCGACGCCCGACGCCCGCCTGATCCAAATCCAGCCGTGGGACACCACGCTCTCCAAGGCCATCGCCAAGGGCATCATCGACGCCAACCTCGGGTTCAACCCGATCATCGATGGTAAAATCATCCGCGTGCCGCTCCCCGACATGAGCCGCGAGCGCCGCCAGGAGTTCGTCAAGAACGCCCACCGTCTCGCCGAGGAAGGCCGCGTCCATGTGCGCAACGTGCGCCGCGACGCCATCGAGACCGCCAAGAAGGCCAAGCTGCCCGAGGACGAAATGAAGCGCCTCGAAAAGGACATTCAGACCGCGACCGACAAGGCCATCGCCGACATCAACACCCATCTCGCCCACAAGGAGAAGGACCTGCTGACGGTCTAAGCCACGCGCCGCAGTGAACGCGCCGGATGTCAGGCCTCCGCCTGCCGCCGGCGCTTTCGCTGTGCCGTCACGCTTCGCCTCCCGCCTCATGCCCGCCGCCTCCAGTCTCAGCCATGCGCGTCCGCGCCGGGTCGTCGTGAAACTCGGCACCGGCGTCCTGACCACCGGTATCGGACAACTGGACACGACGCGCATCAAAGCCGTGTGCGCGGAGATCGCCGCGTTGCGCGCGGGCGGCACAGAGGTCATCGTTGTTTCCTCCGGTGCCGTGGGCTTGGGCATGGGCGCGCTGCAGCTCGCGCGCAAACCCAAGGATGTTTCGAAAAAGCAGGCCTGCGCCGCCATCGGCCAGTCGTTGCTCATGCAAACGTGGCAGGCCGGTTTCGCGCCGCACGGTTTCACCGTTGCCCAGGTGCTGCTCACGCACGAAGACCTGCGCGATCGCGATCGTTACCTGGGCATCAAGCAGTGCCTCGAACAGCTCATCGCCTACGGCACGGTGCCGATCATCAACGAAAACGACACCGTCAGCGCGGCCGAAATTCGCGCGATGCTGAAGTTCGGCGACAACGACACGCTGTCGGCGATGGTCGCGAGCCTCACGCAGGCGGATTATCTCGTCATTTTGTCCACCGCGCCCGGCCTGATCGACATGAAGGGCACGAAGGAAATCGTGCCCGTGGTGGAGCGGATCACGCCGGAGATCGAGGCGATGGCCGGCGGCACGACCAGCGAGACCGCGACGGGCGGCATGATCAGCAAGATCTCCGCGGCGAAGCTCGCGATTAAGGCGGGCTGCGGCGTGTTCATCGCGAGCGGATCCGAGCCGCGCATCCTCGAGAAACTTTTCGCGGGCCGCGGCCCGGGCACGTTCTTCGTTCCGAGCGGACTGCCGATGGAAGCGAAGAAACGCTGGCTCGCCTTTTTCCAGCGTCCTGCCGGCACGATCGTCGTGAATGCGTGCGCGGTGCCCGTACTGCGCGACCAGGGCCGCAGTCTTCTGGCGGTGGGCGTCACCGGCAACGAAGGCGAGTTTGCCGCCGGTGACATCGTCAACATCGCCGGGCCGGACAAAGAAGTGTTCGCCCGCGGCAAAGCGGCGTTCGGCAGCGCGGAAATTCCGGCGCTCGCCGGCAAACACGGCGCCGACGTCGCCCGGCTCTATCCTGCGCGCAAGCGGCTCGAGGTCGTGCACCGGAACGATCTGGTGTTGTTGTAGGCGGGTGAGTGCGCGGAGGAGTTGAAGTGGGTCAGGCGATCGGCTTGCAACCGGACTGGGACCGGACTGGGACCGGACTGGGACCGGACTGGGACCGGACTGGGACCGGACTGGGACCGCGACCGCCCTCGGTCGCTGCTTGTACTGTGTTTCGGGCATCCGTACGGCTGGCGACCGGGGGCGGTCGCGGTCCCAGAATCAATCATGCCCGATTCTCCCGGCTGGCATGCCCGCGGCTACCTCCCGCACTTCGACGACGGCCGGGCCATGCAGGCCATCACCTATCACCTGGCGGATTCGCTTCCTGTTCACGTCTGCCGACGACTTGAAGAACAGGCGCTCGATGACGCCCAGCGTCGCGCCGCTGTCGAGCATTACCTCGACGCGCACCACGGTACGTGTCTGTTGCGGCAGCCGTCTTGTGCGGCAGCGGTGCGTGACGCCCTCCATCATCGGAACGACCACGACTACCGGCTTTACGCGTGGGTGATCATGCCGAATCACGTGCATGTGATCGTCGAGCCGCTGGCGGAGGTGACGATTGGGAAGACGGTTTCGGCTTGGAAGAGCGTGAGTGCGCGGAGGATTTTGGAAGCGACGGATGCGGAGGCGACCGGGGGCGGTCGCGGTCCAGGGGGGCCACAGATCCGGAGAGGGCGGATTTGGCAGCTGGACTACTTCGATCGGTACATCCGCAACCAACGGCACTACCGCGCCGCCGTGGATTACATCCATCGCAATCCGGTGACTGCGGGACTCGTGGCCCGGGCGGAAGATTGGCCGTGGAGCAGAGCGTACCAAGGACCGGTGTAGACCATCGGAACCGTGCAGCACTTGGACCGCGACCGCCCCCGGTCGCCCTAATCAGCGACCGGGGGCGGTCGCGGTCCCAGGCCGATCTTCCCCATCACGTCCTTCCCTCACTTCCACTCGTAACGCACCCGATACGTCACGGTCTTCTGCGTATCCGGCGGGACGGTCACGTTGAACTCGATCGTCTGCGCATCCTTCTTCGTGAACTCGTCCGACTGCTGCACGATCCGCCAGTTGTTCCAGCGATAGAGGTGCTCGACGATTCGCACCGTCACGGGCTCGGCCTTGCGGTTGCGCACCTTGATTTCGAAATCCTCCTCGGCGAAATCCTGGCGGTTGTTGCCGTTGAAGTTCGTGCGTATCCGCTCACCCACGACGTCGAAGGCATCGCCAGTCTTCACCCGGATCATTTCATTCTTCGCGGTGTGATCCAACTCGCTCTCACCAGTGAACTCGATGCGGCCGTCGGCGTCGTCACGACGGTAAAACCGCAGCCGCCCCTTCGGCAACGGGAGCCCGAGCTTGTTCTCCTCGCTGTTCTTGAATTCCCGCATCACCCACACCTTGGTGTTGCCCTGCGTGCCAAAGCCGGGATCGCGCATCATGCCGCCCCGGTACGTGCCGTAGTTCGACGCGCCGTCGAAGACATAGATCACCGGCGCCGTCACGCCCGTCGCGCGCATGAACTCGACCTGCTTGGTCTCGCGGTCGCGGAGCGTCACCGCGCGCGGAAGCGTGTAGAGGTGAAATTCATCGAAGGCTTTTTCGGTGACCGCGGCATCCATCGACGCCATCGCCATCATCTCCATGCGGACGGGCCCGCCGCCCCGCGCGGCCTTCGGCGCGATCTTGTTCACATCGCCCGCCATCAGCTTGACCGCGGCGTTCTCAAACACCTTGCCGCTTTGGTTGTTCACCGTCACCCAGCCCACGACGTCGAGTTGGTTGCCCTTCTCCGGCGCGACCAGGTTGTACGCCGACTGCCAGCTCAACCCGCCCGTGATGTAGGCGAGTTCGGCCTCCAGCTTCGCCGGCTGGGCCACGCCGATTTTCCACGTGAGCGTCGGTTTCAGCACCCCGTCACCTGGCAGGGTCGGAAACAACGGCTCGCCCGGCAGCGAGAACCGCAGCTTGCCGTCGACCTCGATGATCGGCGCGCTTTGTTCGCCCCCCGGCGCGTAGCCGCTGCGGATGACCTTGCCGCTCACCGTGTATTCCTTGGCGTTTTGATCGCGGACGAGAAAATCGATCGCCCTGCCCTCGTTGAGGGCGAGCAGCACGCCCTGTGACATCACGTCGGCGCGGTAGCTTTGCTCCAGCACGCGCAACGCCACCTTGCCCGCCGGATCGCGCAGGACCACGGAGTCCGCTTCGAGCATCGCCGTGGCGCCGGCAAACGTGAATGCGTTCTCGCCCGCCTTGAGGTCGAGCGGCACGCGCTCGCGCACCACCGCGAAGCCCTGATTGTAAACCGTGAGCGCCGGCTGGGCGAACGCAGTGGAAGCGACGACGGAAAGCAGCGAAACGAGCCGGATGTTCATGACATAAGACATAGCCATCTAGGATAGACGCGCCAGCAGCGAGTTCCTTGGAAAAATTCCGACTCCACCGTCGACTCCGTCTTTCAGCAGGGTGCCCACGGAACACACGGAATACACGGAAGCTCAGGCCCGTTTTCCGTGTATTCCGTGTGTTCCGTGGGCCCAAGACTTGGATCCGTCGCAATCGGATTCCCATTCCCCCTGCGTTCGCTCTGATTTTCTTTGCGCCGCCAGCGCCTTTTTGCGGCCATCCTCCTTTCGCACCACGCCTTCATGGATTTCGCCCTGGACCCAGCTTCCGCGCCGCAAGGCTTTCCGCCGATTGATTTCCGCCGGGAACTCAACGACGAACAGTTTGCCGCCGTGACCGCGGAACCGGGGCCACTGCTCGTGCTCGCCGGCGCCGGCTCGGGCAAGACCCGCACCCTCACCTACCGGGTGGCTTACCTGCTTTCGCGGGGCGCGCGGCCCGGCGACATCCTGCTGCTCACATTCACCAACAAGGCCGCGAAGGAAATGCTCCACCGGGTGCACGAGCTGACCGGCGTCGAGCCCGGCCGGTTCTGGGGCGGCACGTTTCACAGCATCGGGCATCGCGCCCTGCGCATGCACGGCGCCGCCATCGGCCTGCCGCGCAGTTTCACGATTCTCGACGCCGAGGAGTCCGAGGGCGTGCTCCGTGACGCCGTCGAGACCGCCGACAAGACGTTCTTCAAGGACAAGACCCATCCGCGCGCGGGTCCGTTGCATTCGATCATCTCGATGTCGCGCAACACGCAGCTGCCGCTGAGCGAGACGATCCAGCGCTTCTTCCCGCAACACGAGGCCATCATCGAGCGCGTGCCGCTCTTCGCGAAGAAGTACGCGGAGAAGAAACGCGAGGCCAGCATCCTGGATTACGATGACTTGCTCGAACACTGGCTCGATCTGTTGAAACGCTCGCCGGAAACCGCCGCGTATTTCGCGCACCGCTTCCGCCATGTGCTCGTCGACGAGTACCAGGACACCAACGTCCTGCAGTCTCAGATCGTCGATCTCATCGGCTCGCACCACCGCGTGATGGCCGTCGGCGATGACGCGCAGTGCATCTACACGTGGCGGGGCGCGAACGTCGAAAACATCCTGACGTTTCCCGACCGCCACCCGGGCACGCAGATTCACCGCATCGAGACGAATTACCGCTCGACGCCGCAGATCCTCGCGCTGGCCAACGGCGTGCTGCTCGCGCAACCGAAGGGCCGCTCGTTCGAGAAGGAATTGCGGCCGCATCGCGCCAATTCGGAGAAACCGTATTTCGTGCAGGCGATGGACGGCCGCGAGCAGGCGCAGTTCATCGTCCAACGCATCCGCGGGCTCGTCGACGAAGGCTGCTCGCTGAGCGACATCGCGATTCTTTACCGCGCGCATTTCCAGGCCCTCGACATCCAGCTCGAACTGTCGCGGCTGCAGATTCCGTATCAGATCACGAGCGGCGTGCGGTTCTTCGAGCAGGCGCACATCCGCGATCTCATTGCGCTGCTGCGCTTCGTCTACAACCCGAGCGACACCGCCGCGTGGAATCGCATCGCCGTGCTGCTGCCGAAGGTCGGCGACAAGAACGCGCAAAAGCTCCACGCCGCCGCGCACGAACACGCGCGTCTGATGCAGCAGGACTTCATCGATGCACTCGCCACCGACGATGTGGCGTCACGCGTGCCGAAGGACGCCAAGGAGGAGTGGCCCAAGTTCGTGGCCTCGCTCCAGCAGGTGAAGGAAATGATGCGCACGATGAAGCCGCACAACGCCGTCGAGATCGCCATCGACGGCTGGTACGGCGACTACCTCAAGGGCGCGTTCTCGAATTACATTTCGCGGCTGGACGACTTGAAATCGATGATCGGTTTCGCGTCGCGCTACGAGGACATGCAGGAACTGCTCGCGCAGGTCATGCTGCTCAACAGCGAGACCAGTGATCGTTCGGCCGATCCCGACGCCGACGCTCTGCGACTGACGACCGTGCACCAGGCCAAGGGCCTCGAGTACTCCGCCGTTTTCCTGATCAGCCTCGCGGACGGCATGTTTCCCCTGCGCCGTGCGATCGAGGCCGGTGACGTCGAGGAGGAGCGCCGGCTGTTCTACGTCGCGGTCACCCGCGCGCGCGACGAGCTCTACCTGTGTTTCCCCAAGGTGAACACCAAGGGCGGGCCCGCGATGCTGCAGACGCCGAGTCGTTTCCTCACCGAGCTTTCGAGTGATCTCTACCAGCCGTTGAAGATGAAGCGCAGCTACGGGTGGTGAGAGCCCGCACGGGCAACTTAAGAAAAAATGTGTCCAGCGTTTGATGTAGGCGGCCACACCGAGACCGCAGAAATCTTACAGGAGGCAACAGAGGCAATCGAGTCCGGGCCTTTTCTCAGTGACCTCCGTTGCCTCCTGTAAAAATCCTCCGGGAGGGTAAACCGACTCTGCGCTGTTCGCCCGTTTGCCGGCCTACGCGCGGGCGAGAGCTACGGCGAAGGCGATGAGCGCGGCGACGATGCCGGCGGCCACGCCCGCGCCCACGAGATCGTTGCGATAGCGTTGAAACGAAAAGGTCCGTCGCAGCTGAAAGAGATCGGCGAGCAGGAGGCCTTCGCCGCGAGCCTCGGCGACGCGCGCCAGCTCGGCGCGTTGGGCCGGCGGGGCATCTTCGACCGACGCCGGCAGATGAAGACGCGCTTGCAGGTGAGTCCAATGCTCCTCCGGTTCCGGTGCCGTAAGCAGGCTGCCCACGACCAGCGCGACCAGACTCGCGGCGAGCGACCAGAGAAAGATATCCTGCCGCCACTCCGCGACATTGCCGTGCCGGTACAGGCTCAGGCCGACGTTCATCCCGGTGCCGACCACGAACGCCGCCAGCGCCCCGGCGCGATTCGCGCGCTTCCACACCAGCCCGGCGATGAACGGCACGCCCATGAAGGCGGCCAGGCTGTCGCTCTGGAGAATTGCATCGAGAACGTTCGGCAGCACGTAAACCAGGCCCATCGATCCAAACGTGAGGATCACTCCGGACACGCGGCCCATCGCCAGATAGTGCGCGTCGGGTGCAGCCGGACGGAAGTACGGCTTGTACACGTTCTGCACGAAGAGCGCGCCCAAATCGACCATCATGGCGGAGCAGGTCGACATGTTGGTCGCGAGCACGCTGGCCACCATGAGCCCGAGGAAGCCGGGGCCGAGCAATGTCTGGCAGGCAACGCCGAAGGCCGCCTCATGATCCTGCAACGGCGGGATCATCTGCCGACCCGCCATCGCAATCACGATCAGGCCGACCAACACCCAGCCGATGGTGCAGATCCGTTTCACCATGTTGCCGTAGGTGAAACCGATCCGGCAGTTCATCTCCGTCTTGCCGGTGCCCACCGCGGCCATCTGCTGCGGTTGGGCGAAGATGCCGAACATGCTTTGGAGACTGAGCACCGCGATCAACCCGAGCGTCAGGCCGCCGGGGACGCTGAGCGAAAGCTGCGCTTCCGTGAGCGACGCCTTCATGGCCTGAAATCCGCCGAGCTTCGCGAGGCCGAACGGCACGATGATGAACGACAGGACGATGATGAGGAAACTCTGGAAAAAATCCGTCACCGCCGCGGAGATGCGGCCACCGACGAGGCTGTAGACGATGAAAATTCCCGTCATCGACCACACCACCACGCCGTGAGGGATCGCGCCGCCCGTCGCCTGGCTCACGACCTTGCCGGCGCCGTTCTGCATCGCCGACATGTTGATCATCAGAAACACGAGGGCGTAAATCCCGTAGAGCAGACCGACGCCCCGCCCGAATCGCGCCTCCATGTAATCCGCGCTGGTCACGCAACGCAGCCGCCGGAACACCGGGGCGATGATCCAGTAGAGCGGCGTGCAGAAGATGAACTTCCAGCCGAACCACAGTCCCGAGAAGCCCCATTGGTACGCCTTGCCCGCGGTGCCGACGGGCTGATCGGCGTGCGTGCCGATGCCGAACGACTGGCCGAGCATGAGGAGCTTCCCGAAGCTCCGGTTGCCCATGAAATAGTGGTTCGTGTCCCTGACCCGTCGCGCAACCGACAGGCCGATGGCCGCAGTGACGAGCAGGTAGCCGACGATGACGGCGAGATCGTAGGGATGAAGTCCGAACACGGGAGCGGGGTGAACGCGGAGCTGGGGTTCCAGAGCGGAGGACGCGTTGCGCCGACGACTTCGTGAGCTTTACCGGCCTCGTGCAATCCCGTTTGCGGGAACTATTCGCACGCCCACGGAACCGGGGCGCGCCGCACCGTACCATGATGGGATGAATCCCCTCCTTCTCATCATCGTATTGCTGCTCTTGTTCGGTGGCGGCGGCTTTTACTTCGGCGGTCCGGTGTTCGGCGGCGGTGCCGTCGGCCTGATTGTCCTCATCTGCGTGATTCTGCTGCTGACGGGCGGCTTCAAATCACGCTAGCCGCGCGCAGCACGCGCTGCGTGTTGCCGCCCCACAGTTTGGCCAGCGCCTCCTCGCTCCAGCCGCGAGCCAGGAGAGCGCGGGTGACGTTGGGATAGTCGCTGACGTCGCGCAGGCCGGCGAAGCCCCCGCCCCCGCCGTCGAGATCGAAACCGATCCCGACGTGGTCAATGCCAGCCACGGCCACAGCGTGCTCGATGTGACGAATCACGTCGTCGAGTGACACCGTCGGGTTGGGGTGTTGCGCGCACACGACATCGTACGCGCGACTCTCCGCGGCGCGCATTTCCGGCGTCGGCACCGCATCGCGATACTGCATCAGCACGTCGGCAATGCCCGCGGTCCGGCCATTGCCGGGATCATCGCGCAACGCGATCGCGAGCGCATTGATTTGGATCACGCCGCCCTTGGTCGCGAGTGCCCGGAGCAGGTCGTCACCGACATTCCGCGGATGATCGCACGCTCCGCGCGGCCCGCTGTGCGACAACACGACCGGCGCGCTCGAGAGCGCGAGGAGTTGTTCGAGGACGGCATCGCTCGCGTGCGAGGCATCGAGCACAATCCCGAGCCGGTTGCACTCGGCCACAATCTCACGTCCGAGCGGGCTCAGACCGCCCCACTCCGGTCCGCGGGGATCCGTCGACGCATCGGCGACCTCGTTGTTGAGCATGTGCGTGAGGCCGAGCATGCGCACGCCCAGCCGGTGAAAGGTCGCGACGTGGCCCGGATCGCGCCCGAGGGAGTACGCGTTTTCAATGCTCAGATAGATCGCACGACGCCCCTCCGCTTTCAGGCGCGGACCGTCGTCCGCCGATAGCGCCAGGCCGCACTGCGCCGCGTTTTCGCGCAGCACGGCATGCGTCCGCTCAAAGCACCGCAGCGCCACGTCGTGAGCCACCGCATGCCCGGCCGGCGTTCGTGCCGCCTGGCCCACGTAGACGGCGAACATCATCGCATCGACGCCGCCGTCGCGCAGCCGCGGCAGATCGCACTGCGATCCATCGACGGCGAAATCGTGGCGCGCACCGAAATCCCAGCCGGGCTTGATCAGCGAGGCGGTGGGCGTGTCACAGTGCGTGTCGAAGGTGAACAAGCGTTCGTGCAACGCGCTCGCGGAATCCGGGGACATCCCGCGGACGATGCGATCCGGGGCCACTGGTGCAACGTGATCTTATCCTCATGTTAGACCAATCGCCCTTTGCTCTTGGACCTCCTGATCGAACGTAGCTACGAGCGCCAGCGAGTGGTCGTTCGGCCACTCGCTGGCGCTCGCAGCCACGGCTACAGTCGAAAGGCATCGAGCGATTGGTACTGCATCTCCGGAGTTGCAGTCACGCGAGACCGCGTCTCTGTCTTTCCGTCACGCTTCACATGTCGAACCCTCCTGTTGAAAACGTCGTCATCATCGGCACCGGTTGCGCGGGTCTCACCGCCGCCATCTACACCGGCCGGGCCAATCTGAATCCGCTCGTGCTCGAGGGCCCGCTGCCCGGCGGCCAGCTCACGACCACCAGCGAGGTGGAAAACTTCCCCGGCTTCGAGCACGGCGTGGACGGCTTTCAGCTCACGCAGAACATGCGCGCGCAGGCGACGCGATTCGGGACGCGCTTCGAGCAGGCGATGGTCACCGCCGTGGATTTCACGTCCACGCCGCGCAAGTTGATCTGCGGAGACCGCGTGATCCTCGCGAAGAGCGTCATCATTGCGACCGGCGCCTCGCCGCGCCTCACCGGGATTCCGGGCGAGAAGGAATTGTACGGCGGCAAGGGCGTGACGACCTGCGCCACCTGCGACGGGGCGTTCTACCGCAAGATGGAAGTCGCGGTGCTCGGGGGCGGCGACAGCGCGGCCGAAGAGGCGCTGTTTCTCACCCGTTTCGCGAGCAAGGTTTATCTCGTCCATCGTCGCGACACCCTGCGCGCCTCGAAGATCATGGCCGACCGCGCGACGTCGCATGAAAAAATCCAGATGGTCTGGGACAGCGTGCCGGTCGAAGTGCTCGGCGTGAAGGAGGGCGCGGTCAACGGCCTCAAGGTGAAGAACGTGAAAACCGGTGCCGAGTCGGTCCTGCCCGTGAAAGGCATCTTTGTCGCGATTGGCCACATTCCGAACACCGGCCCCTTCGCTCCGCCGCTGGACGTGGATGAAGGCGGCTACTTCAAGCCACAGGCGGGCTCTCAGGTGCAGACGAACGTCCCCGGGGTCTATGTCGCCGGCGACTGCTCCGATCATACGTATCGCCAGGCCATCACCGCCGCGGGCATGGGCTGCCAGGCCGCAATCGACGCGGAGCGCTGGCTCGCCGAACACGGCGGCTAGTTTGACGCCCGTACGCGCCCGCGTTTTTTGTAGCGTGCGACCGGCGGCCGGCGTGGAGACCGTTCCCACGTCAACGCCAGTCCCGGAGGATCCGATCGTGCCGAGCCCGAAACCAAACCCGCCCCTCTCCCGCCCACTCGCGGCGCTGCATCGCGAGTTACGGATCCCGGCAACGTATGCGGCGGAGCGCCAGCTCGTCGCGTATGCGGATGCGCCCGCCGGTGAACTGGTCGAGGTGGGCATCAACGACGACGGCCGGCCCATCCTGCTGGTGCGTCCGGCCGCCGAGGCATGGGCCAACATGCGGAGCGCGGCGGCGCGTGATGACCTTGAGTTGATGCCGATCTCGGGCTTCCGCTCGGTGGCACGCCAGGCCGAGATTTTTCGGGAGAAACTCGCCGCCGGTCAGCAGCTCGACGCCATTCTGCGTTACGTCGCCGCGCCCGGTTTCAGCGAACATCACTCGGGGCGCGCGCTGGACATCGGTTCACCCGATCATCTCGAACTCGACGAGGACTTCGCCCACACCGCCGCCTACCGCTGGCTCGAGTGGCACGCCGGAGAATTCGGTTTCACGCTTTCCTACCCGCGCGACAACCCGCACGGCATCGGCTACGAGCCGTGGCATTGGTTCTGGCAGGAAGGGTCGGTGTAGGAGGGAAGCAGTTGAAAGGTGAAAGTTGAAGGGTGAAAGACCGGAGCTGGCCGCAACCCCTAAAGGTTCGGGTCTTTCAACTTTCACCCTTCACCTTTCAACTGCCGCGCGCCGCAGGTCAGAACACCACCTGCACCCGCCCGAGGACGCGATCCTCCTGCGCCTGCGGGCCGGCCGGATTGCCCAGGTGGTAGTTGAACGAAAGTTTCAGATCGTCGCCTTTCAGGTAGTAATTGAAGCCGAGGACCCAGCCGTCGCTGACATTGCCTGCGGCCCGACGATTCGCATCGAACGTTTCGAAACGGGCGACGGCCTGCCAGATCTTCGAGCCGAAAAACCACGTCGCCTGCGCCATCCAGCCGTCGGCAACGATCGTGCTGCCACCAGCGCGGGCGGAGTCGACGCGCAGATACTCCGCCGCCACCTCCAGCGGCCCGCGCGCAAACTGCACATCGATCCCGCGTCCGTCGCGCGTGCCGGTGAAGACACCGGTGTCGCGCGAGTGGAGCAGATTCGCGTTGATCCGCAGGCTGTCGGTGCCGTGCGTCCAGACCACCGCCCCCACGCGCGCGGCCGACATCATCTGGTCGTTATCGTTGTTGCCGTTGTTGGTGCCGTTGCCGTTGAAGAGTCCAGCCGAGTACGTGAGGGTCTCGCCTGCGGCGACACCCGAGAGGCTGGCGCCGATTTGCCGGCCAAAGGTCAGGCGATCGTTGGGCAGCGAGCGTTCGACCGTCACGACCTTCGCGTCACTGATCAACTGTTCGTAGCCGAACGGCGTCTTGAATTGTCCGGCTTGCAGCGTGGCCTGCGGATATTTTCTCCACGTCACATACGCGTCGGTCAACTGCCCGCGATAACCGCTGACGCCCGTGATGGCCGCGTTGCCGAATTCCGGCAGAAACATGAAGTCAACGTTCTCCGCAAAACTTCCGCGCACCATCAGCCGCGCGCGACGCACGAGGAAACGGTTGCGCACGCCGTCGTAGCGGGCATCGGGCACCCCGCCGGCTCCGGCATTGACCTGCAGCAGGCCGCCCACCGCCAGTTTCTCCTCGCGCCCGGCCATCTGGGCGGGAATCGCCGTCGGCACTTTTGTCGCCACGTCGCGGGTCACCTCGCTCAGCTCCCGCGCAACCGGTGCCAGTTCCGGCACGTTCGCGCGATCGCCGAGGCGCGCTTCAATTCGGGCCAGCGCGGCTTCAAGCCGGCTGAGCCGGGCCTCGATCGCAGCGGCATCGGGTTGGGCGTTCGCCACCGCTGCACACAGGCAGCCGGCCAGCGCAAAATATCGTCGGAGGAGCAGCATGGGGAGGGGCGAGGTGCGGGAACGCTGAGCGCGGAGCCGACCGCCTCCAACCCAAATTGCGGTGACTGAAAATCGCGTGTTTTGAAGCCGACGAAGAGAACGGACTCACAGCGAATTCGCAGCCGGTCTCCTGTCGGTGCCACCATCCGCGCTCTTTGTTTAGAATAATTCCAATTATTACTTGCGCCTTAGAACCATTCCAATTCGTTGCTCCTTCCTCCCACACATGGCTGCCACCGAAAACTCCGACGCCCTTTCCCAGCGTCTCGCCGACAGCGGCCTCCGCTCCACGCCCCAGCGCGAGGTGGTTTACGAAGTACTCCTCAAGAAACGCGATCATCCGACGGCGGACGAAGTGTTCGCCCGAGTGAAGTCAGATTTGCCGACAATTTCGTTGGCGACGGTCTACAACTGCCTGGAAACGCTCGTGCAATGCGACCTCGTCCGCGCAGTGAACTTTGAGCGCGGGCCGACGCGGTACTGCCCGAATCTCCGGCCGCACGCACATTTTCACGACGAGAAGACCGGCCGCACGCACGACATCGATCTGCCGCCGTCGGTGCTCGAAACGTTGAACGGCGTTCTGCCCAGCGGCTTCGACGCGAAGTCGGTTGAGATCACATTTCGCGGCAAAGCCCAGTCCGCCTCGGACAGCGCGACCCACACCCGCTGATCTCAGGAACGCTCCGTCACCCGTCTCCCGCCCCTTTTCCACTTTTTCGAATCATGTCCTCGCTCGTCATCCAAAATCTCCACGCCTCCATCGGCGAAAAGGAAATCGTCAAGGGTCTCTCGCTCACGATCAACAGTGGCGAAGTCCATGCCATCATGGGGCCTAACGGCACCGGCAAGTCGACCCTCGCGAAGGTCATCGCCGGGCATCCCGACTACACGCTGACGAGCGGCGACGTGCTGCTCGACGGGAAGTCGATTCTCGGGATGGAAGCCGACGAGCGCGCGCGCGCCGGACTTTTCCTGGCCTTCCAGTACCCGAGCGAAATCCCCGGCGTTTCGATCGCCAATTTCCTCCGCGCCGCCCAGCAGGCGCGCATGGCCGAGGGCGAGGAACTCGACGCCACCGCCTACTACAAGCGGCTCTACTCGAAGATGGACATGCTCAAGATCGACCGGAAGTTCACGTCCCGCTCGGTCAATGACGGTTTCTCCGGCGGCGAGAAGAAGCGCTGCGAAATCCTGCAGATGGCCATGCTCGAGCCGAAGTTCGCGCTGATGGACGAGACCGACTCCGGCCTCGACATCGACGCGCTGCGGATCGTCGCCGACGGCGTGAACGCCCTTCGGAGCACGAATCTTGGCGTGCTGATGATCACCCACTATCAGCGTCTACTTTCCTACATCGTCCCGGATTTCGTGCACGTCATGTACGACGGCCGGATCGTGAAGAGCGGCGACAAGTCCCTCGCCCTCGAACTCGAGGCCAAGGGCTACGACTGGGTCAAAAAAGAACTCGCTGCGGCCGTGCCGGCGTAAGTCCGGCCCGATCTCACATCTTAGATCTCAAATTTCAGATCCACCATGAAGTCCGCAACCGAGACTGTTTCCTCCGCACCGCCCTTTGAAGAGGCGGCCAATCCCGTGGCTGGCATCGACCAGACCAAGGGCGATTTTCAGTACGACATGACGTACGAATTCGACGCCGGCACCGGGCTTAACGAGAAGACCGTCGACTACATCAGCAGCGTCAAGAAGGAGGCGTCGTGGATCCGCGACTTCCGCCACAACGCGCTGAAAGTGTTTCGCTCAAAGCCGATGCCGACGCATTGGGCAACGAAGGATCTCGAGAACATCAATTTCGACAAAATCCGGTATTATCTCTCGCAGGGCCAGAAGCCCAAGCGCACCTGGGACGAGGTGCCGGACGACATCAAGAAGACGTTCGAGCGACTCGGCATTCCGGAGCAAGAGCGCAAGTTCCTCGCCGGCGTCGAGGCCCAGTTCGACTCCGAGGCCGCGTACTCGAATATCAAGGAGATCGTCGCCAAGCAGGGCGTGATCTTCGCCAACTCGACGGAAGCCTTGCGCGAACATCCCGAGATCTTCCGGAAGTTTTTCGGCAAGGTTATCCCGACCGGCGACAACAAGTTCTCCGCGCTCAACAGCGCCGTGTTCTCCGGCGGCTCGTTCATTTACGTCCCGAAGGGCGTGAAGGTCGCGCAGCCGCTGCAGGCCTACTTCCGCATCAACGCGGAAAACTTCGGTCAGTTCGAGCGCACGCTCATCATCTGCGACGAAGGCGCCGAGGTGACGTACATGGAAGGCTGCACCGCGCCGAAGTTCTCGACCTCCACCCTGCACAGCGCGGTCGTCGAGCTCGTCGCCCTCAAGGGCGCGAAGATCCAGTACATCACCGTGCAAAACTGGGCGAACAACGTGTTCAACCTCGTGACCAAGCGCGGCGTCGCGCACGAGGAGGCCGAGATCAAGTGGATCGACTGCAACATCGGCTCCCGCCTCACGATGAAATATCCGGGCGTGGTCCTCAAGGGCCGCAAGGCCCGCGGCGAGGTCATCTCCATCGCGCTCGCCAACGACGGCCAGCACCAGGACACCGGCGCGAAGATGATTCACGCCGCCGACGAGACGACGTCCAACATCGTCGCCAAGTCCATCTCGGTTGGCCAGGGCCGCAGCACGTATCGCGGCGTCGTCCACATCCCGAAGCATCTCAAGGGCTGCAAGAACAACACCGAGTGCGACGCCCTGCTGATCAATTCCAACAGCCGCACCGACACGTATCCGGCGATCACCGTCCGCGGCGACCGCAACTACGTGCAGCACGAGGCCAGCGTCTCGAAGGTGAATGAAGAAATGATCTTCTACATGCAGCAGCGCGGTCTCACCGAGGGCCAGGCGATGAGCCTCGCCGTGAACGGCTTCATCAACGACCTCGCCCGCCAGTTCCCGATGGAATACTCGGTCGAACTCAAACGGCTCATCGACCTCGAAATGGAAGGATCGGTCGGCTGATACCTACTGCGGATTTCGGATTGCGGACTGCGGATTTTCGATCCGCGACCCGGCAGTCGTGCTGAAAATCCGCAGTTCGCACTTCGCAATCCGCAATTTTGCCATGTCCGCTCCCGTTTTAACCAGTCCCGCCAAGTCACTCGTGGGTAGCTTCACCGCCGACGCTTTCGCCGCGCATCTCGCCAGCCTGCCGCCGCTGCCCGCGTGGTGGCTCGATCGCAAGCGCGCCGCGTTTGAACGTTTCAGCGCGCTGCCGATGCCGGTGCGCACGGATGAAGCGTGGCGCTTCAGCAACATCAGCACGCTGACGCTCGACGGTTTCACGCTCGCCGCGCCCGCCACCTCCGTGCCGCACGCGCCCATCGGCATCCCGAAGGCCGCGAAGCTCGTCTTCGCCAACGGCCGGCTCTTCTCGCGCGAAACGCTCCCCGCGGATCTCGCGCAGCGTGGCGTCATCGTCGACACGCTGCAAAACGCCCTCGTCCAGCACGGTGATCTCGTGCGCGAACATCTCCTCGCTCAGCCGCCGAAGCTCGGCGGCGCGAAATTCTCCGCGTTGCACGAGGCCTTCCTCACCGACGGCGCCTTCATCTACGTGCCGAAGGGCGTCGACGTGGAACTGCCGATCGGCGTGTTCTCCTACGCGCTCGGCGACACCACCGCCGTCTTCCCGCACACGCTCGTCGTGGCGGGCGAAAACTCCCGCGTCACGGTCATCGAGTACTTCGGCTCGGCCAACGACACGCAGGCGCAGTTCGCCGCCGGCGCCAACGATCTCTACGCCGGCCATGGCGCGCAGATCACCTACGTCGGCAAGCAGGACTGGAGTCACCGCACGCTGTCGTTCCAGTCGAACTCCACCGTCGTCCGTCGTGACGCCCGCGTGCAGTCGTTGAATCTGCACCTTGGCGGACGCCAGGCGCGCCACGAATCGCTCTCGCAGCTGCAGGCACCCGGCGCGTTTTCCGAGATGCTCGCGCTGACTGTGGCGCATGACGAACAGGAGTTCGATCAGCGCACCTTGCAGATTCACCAGGCGCCGAACACGAAGTCGGATCTCCTCTACAAAAATGCGCTGCTCAACCGCGCCCGCACGATTTTCTCCGGCCTGATCATCGTCGATCCGGACGCGCAGAAAACCGACGCCTACCAGAGTAATCGCAACCTGATGCTCAGCGAGGACGCCGAGGCCAACTCGCTCCCCGGTCTGGAAATCCAGGCGAATGATGTTCGCTGCACGCACGGCGCCACCAGCAGCCGCATCGATCCCGAGCAGGAGTTTTATCTGCAGTCCCGTGGCATCGCGAAAGCCGCCGCCGACGAACTGCTCACGTTCGGTTTCTTCGAGGAAGTGCTGAACCGTCTCACCAACGACGATCTCCACGCGGCCCTCCGCACGCTGATCCAAACCAAGTTCACCAAGTGAGATTGGACAGAATGGACAAAATCGGCGGAATTCAGGCCGAGCCTTTTCTCATTCTGTAGATTCTGTCGAACCATGAACCGCGAACGAAACCTCTCCCGCGAAGTCACCGCCACGCAGATTCCGTCCGGTGACAAGCAGACGTTGGCCGCCAACTCCCGCGTCTTCATTCACCAGACGCTCGGTGGCAGCTACACGGTGCAGACCGACTTCGGCCTCTTCCGCATCGACGGCAAGGACGGCGACGCGCTCGGTGAGACGGCCGCCGATCACAGCGTGGCCGCACCCACCCTCGCCGACGGCGCACCCGATCCCGAGGCCATCTGGGCCCAGCTCCGTCACGTGTTCGACCCCGAGATTCCCGTCAACATCGTCGACCTCGGGCTCGTCTACTCGATGGACGTCGCGAAGATTGAAGAGCCCGAGCCCGGCTTTCGCGTGAACGTCGCCATGACGCTCACCGCGCCCGGTTGCGGCATGGGTCCGGCAATCGCGGAGGACGCCAAATCCAAGATTCTGCTCGTGCCCGGAGTCAGCGATGCCGACGTGCGCATCACCTGGGATCCGCCGTGGAATCAGCAGATGATCTCCGAAGAAGGGAAGATGAAGCTGGGACTGATTTGACGTTGCGGTTGCTCGCCTCCGGAACCGAGCCGGGGAGAAACCGGAGATTGAAAACCGGAAACCGGAGACCTGAGACCGGAAACTTCCGAGCCACCCCGATCGAGTTTCGTGTCAGTAGGACGGTCACCTGTCCCCTGACTCCAGTCTCCTGTGTCCAGTCTCCGATTTCCTGTCTCCGGCCTCCGGTTTCCGGTCTCCGGTCTCCGGTTTCCGGTTTTCAACCTCCGGTTTCTCCTGTGACTCTCGTCCGTTGGCTGCGTCCTACCCCTCACCTCCATGCGCACCCGTTACCTCGCCCTCGTTCTCGCCGCCGGCACCGGCTTCCCGCTGTTTGCACAACCGGACGGACCGCCGCCCGGTTTTCCTCCAGGCGGTCCCGGCCGCGGCTTTGGGCCGCCGATGATGCAGGAGACGAAGCTGGTCGCGCAGTTTGACAAGGACGGCGACAAGCGGCTCGACGCCGACGAGCGCAAGGCCGCCCGCGAATTTCACCTCGCCAATCGCGCAAACGGTCGCGGCGGACCCGGTGGCCCGGGCGGACGTTTTCCCGGACCGCGCGGCGGCTTCGGGCGCGGCGGCGAGCAGGAGCCCGTGGGTCCCGGCGAGAAACTCGCGGCGGCCGACGTGAAAGCCTACGGCGCAGAGGCGCTTTACGACGTGAAGACGCTGCGCACGCTCTTTCTCGATTTCGAGAGCACCGATTGGGAAAAGGAAATGGAGGACTTCAACCGGACCGACGTCGACATTCCCGCCACGCTCCAGGTGGACGGCAAAACGTACCGCGACGTCGGCGTCCACTTCCGCGGCATGTCCTCCTACATGATGGTCGGCACGGGCCGGAAACGCTCGCTCAACGTGACGCTCGACTACGCCCGCGAGGACCAGAACCTCCTCGGCTATCGGACGCTGAATCTGCTCAACGCGCACGAGGATCCTTCGTTCATCCGCAGCGCGCTTTTCAGTCGCATCGCGCAGGAGTACGTCCCTGCACCCAAGGTGAATTTCGTGCGCGTCGTGATCGGTGGCGAGAACTGGGGCGTCTACGGCAGCGCCGAACAGTTCAACAAGGACTTTCTGAAAAGCAGGTTTGGCTCGAGCAAGGGCGCGCGCTGGAAAGTCGGCGGCAGTCCCGGTGGCCGCGGCGGACTGGCCTACCTCGGCGACGACGCTTCGGCCTACAAGCGCATCTACGAAATCAAGTCGAAGGACGACGCGGCCTCGTGGGCGAAACTGATCCGCGTCTGCAAGCTGCTCGAGGAGACGCCGCCGGAACAACTCGAGGCCGCCCTCGCGCCGCACCTCGATGTCGACGGCGCGCTGAAGTTCCTCGCGCTCGATGTCACGTTCGCCAACGGCGACGGCTTCTGGACGCGCGCCAGCGATTATACGATTGGCGAAGACGACAAGGGCCGGCTCCACGTCATCCCGCACGACATGAACGAAACCTTCAGCTTTGGCGGCGGCCCGGGTGGCCGCGGCGGTCCGCGTGGACCCGGTGGGCCAGGTGGTCCCGGCGGCCCCGACGTGGCCGGCGGTCCGGGCGGCAACGTGAATCCAGGGTTTGGTCCGGGCGGCGAACGCCCCCGCGGCGAGCCCGGCGAGCCCGGGCGCGGTCCCGGCGGTCCGGGCGGTCCGGGCGGCGGACGCGGCGGTTTCGGTTTTCCGGGCGCTGGCGGCGGACCGACGCTCGATCCGCTGGCGGCCATCAAGAATCCCAACGCCGCCCTCGCCGCCAAGCTCCTCGCGGTCCCGGCGCTGCGCACGCGTTACCTCGGCTATGTGCGCGAAATGGCCGAGACCTGGCTCGACTGGAAGAAACTTGGTCCGATCGCCCGGGAGTTTCACGACCTCATCGACGCCGACGTGAAGCGCGACACCCGCAAGCTCGAGAGCTACGCAGCCTTCAGCGAGAGCCTCGTCGGCAGCCCGCGCAGCCTGCAGAGCTTCGCCGATCAACGCCGCGCCTTTCTGCTGAACCATCCCGAGATCAAGAAACTCGGCGGCGGCGGGAATTGAGCGGGAACGCTGTCCTACGGCCGGAAATGGGCCGAAGCCGGCGGCGGGACGCCTGCGCTCCCGCGACCGTCGCTCAGGCAACCGGAGCACCACGCGGCAACGGAGCCCCCGGGAGCGCAGGCCTCCGGCCCGCATCGCAGAAGAATCGAAAGAGAATTCGGTTGGTACGCCTGTGCTCCTGGAGGCTCAGACCAATCGCTCTTTGCCTTTGGACTTTAGCCGTGGCTACGAGTGCCAGCGAGTGGCCGAACGGCCACTCGCTGGCGCTCGTAGCCACGATCGATCCAGAAGTCCAAAAGCAAGGAGCGATTGGTATCAGACCGAACTCCGAAATCCGCCCAGCACCCAGGCCAGCATCACCGCGTGACTGTCGCCAGCACGCCGGGATTCTCCGCCACCGGCATGCGATTGAAGCCCGCGAGCCGCAGGCCGCGTTGCACTTCGGGCGCGCGCATGAACGTCCGCCAGACCAGTCCGCTGCGCAGATTCTCGGCCATCAACAGCGTGATGCCGACGTTGATCCCGATGACGTCCCCGGACGCCCAGCCGGTCTGCGGATTGAACGCATCCACAAAGCCATAACGCCCCCACACGCGCTCGCCGCCCACGTCCCGCATGCGGTGTAGCGCGGTCAGGCACTCGGCGGGCGCGAAGGGCAGCGAGCCACCGGGCGCACACGGCACGAGCGTGCCGTCGCTAAGATCGTCGGCCGGTTTTGCCGGCCAGGGCGATCCCCACGGCAGGTAGCCACGGGCGCTGTCCGACGCCGTCAGGCCCCACAGATCGCGGGACCAGAAGGGAAACCGATCCTGCTGCGCCGCGGACCACGCCCGCTGCGCGAGGGTCGCATCGACCGAATTCTGCCAGTAATCCGCGTAGGCGTCACGCCGGCCGCGAAAGTCGAACCACGCGTGCGCGTACTGGTGGGTGAAAAGCGCCCCGCCCTGCACGTACGTCCTGCCTTCATGAATACTCCGGCGCTCGCGCCGCCAGGCGTGCCACGTTTCAGCCGGCAGCGACTGGGCCGAGGCGCCGATGCCGAGCAGATACAAACCGAGGGTCTCGGCGTAGTTGTCCCACCGGTGCGGAATGAATCCGCCCTCCGGCTTCCAGCCGTGCGACAGCGTGCGGCCGCCATCGAGCGCCCAGCGCCAGTCGATGCGGCCATAGATGCGGTTCACCGCCGCCGTGATGGCCTCGTCCTTGAAATACTCGCGCGCCAGCAACGCGCCCTGCAGCAACAGCGCGGTGTCGATCGTCGAGGCCTCACTCTGCCACACCCGCCGGCCGTTCGCCGCATCGACAAAATGATAAAACCAGCCGCGCTCGTGCTCGTGCCGCTCGACCAGCGTCTCCAACGCGGCGCGCACGCGCCGTCGTGCCTCCTCGGGTCGCACCCAGCCGCGGGCGTCGCCGATGCACCAGGCCGTCAGCGCGAAGCCGGTCGCCGCAACACTTGACGGCGCCCGCCGCGACGCGCCGTCGACCGACGCCCGATCGATCGCCAGTCCGGTCACGGGATCCGACTGCTCCACAAAATAGAGGACCGCGCGGCGCTGCAGCTCGTCGAGCAACGCCGTATCCTGAACGTCGAGACGATACGCCGCCTCCGTCGACGGGCGCTCCGTGGCGCCGAGCATCGGTCCGCTTGCGAGCACAAGCGACAGTGCAATCGTCAGGCGCAGCCCGCGCGCGCCCGGGAAAATGGGGTTGAAGCGTGTTCGCATGATGCGAGCCACCAGACTCACTCCTTCTAACGGTCCAACGGTATGAGGCGAAAGAAAATTCTCGGCCGGCGCGTTGGTTTTTACGCCGCGGTCACGACCGCGTGCCCTCCTGCTCGCGATCAGCGCACCGTCACATCCACCCACTCGCCGGGTCGGGCGGAAAATCCCGGCGGCAGCGCGATGTGCACGCGCAACCCGAGTTCAGGCATCTGCGCGCGGTTGTACAACGCGAGCACCGTCGGCGAAACCGGTTCGAGGACGCGGCCGACTTCGGTAATCGCCGCGACGGCCCGCTGGCCGGTGGCAGTGCGGGCTCGCAGCTCCACGCGGGTCCCGACGCGGATGTCTTTCGGCAGCGGCTGACGCAGGAAACCCACGAGCCGCTCAGAGCGTTCGGCGGAAACCGTCGCCACCACGTCACCCGTCGCGACCGTCGTACCGGGCACCGACACCACCGTGGACACGATGCCGGCGAAGGGCGCGGTGAGTTTCACCGGCGCAAATTGCGCTTCCGCCAAATGAAGTTTCTCCTCCTGCACGCGCAACGCCGCCGCCAGCGGGTCGGGTACGTCGTCCGACGCCAGCCAGGCGGCCTCGACCGTCGGTGCCAGCCGATCCACCAGCCGCCGCTGCTCGATGCCCTCGAGGCGCAGCCGCTCCTGCACCAGGCGCGCGGAGTCGAAGGCGGAATCCGTCACCAAACCCTGGCGATGCAACGGGTCCAGCCGCCGGAACTCGCTCTCCGCCTGCTCCAGCTGGGCGCCCAGCGAGGCGAGCGTCACCCGCTCCTTCATCCAATCGAGCTGCAGCCGCGCCGCCTGCAGCGAGACGCGGCGGGGGCCGAGTTCCAGTTGCAGATTGGCGCGCAACAACTCGATGTCCGCCCGGATCACCGCGAGCGACGCCGCCAGCACCTCGGGCGGGCTTGTGTGCAGCAGTGCGATCGGATCACCCGCCGCGACGGACTGGAGCAGTTTCACCCGCACGTCCGTAACCACACCGGCGCGCACGGCCTTCACCTCGGACTGCACGCGCTCGACCTCGGCGACGAGCGTCGGGGCTGCGCCGGCCGGACGCCACAGCAGGATGACGCCGACCACACCGGCGGCGAAGATCACGGCTGGCAACGCCTCGGCGCAAAAGATGCGCCAGCGATGCCGCGACGGCGTGGGAATGCGGGGCAGCGGCGCGAGGGAGGCCTTCATGGTTCAGATTCGTCGCCCGCAGGAATGCCGGTGATCTCCGAAGCACCGGGCACCGCCGCCAGTTCGCGCAGCAGTTCGTCCGCGCGATCGGGATCACGGAGTTGGAGCGTGTACGCGAGGTCAGTCGCGCGGCCGTCGACGGCTTTGCGGCGATGCGCACAGACACAGCGGCGCGCATGGCGATCAAGAAACGCGGTCAGCTCGGGCAATTCCGCAACGGGTCGGCTCCACTGCAGTTGCAGGAGAAAGTCGTGCGGCCGGCGGCGGCCGAACGACGTGAGCCACGCGTAGCCCACGATCGCCGCCACCACGCCGCCGCCGAAGATCGCCGTGCTGAATTTCTGCAGGCCGCACGCCATGCCGAGCACGATCGCCGCGAGCACATGCGCCGTGTCGAGCGTGTCGCGCACGACATTGCGAAACCGCACGATGGCAAACACCGCCATCACGCCCACCGCCGCCACGAGACTGTTGGCCAGCACCATCATGACGATCGCGACCAGGACCGGCAGCAGCAGCAGCGAGATCACGAAGGCGCGGGAATACGAGAGGCCCGAATGCGTGGCCATGTAGACCCACGCGATCAGTTGCCCGAGGAGAAACGAGAGCAGCACCGCCAGGCCGACCACGGAAAAATCCGTGGGAGCGGAGGCGTGATCGCCGTGCAGGAAGGATTCGAACATGAAGTTGGGTCGTGGAGATCAGATCGCGACGGACACAGGTGGAAAAGACGGCGGCGTGCCCGGTAATGCCGGCATCAACCGGACCTGCGGCTCACCGCAGGCCGCAACGCCATCGACGTACTTGGCCGCGCTCTGCTGCTGCAGCCCGAACGCCTGCACCATCGAACCGACCCACGCCGGAAAGCGATCGGTGAACTTCACCTCGAGGATCACGCGGTCCGCAAACACCGGCCGGCCGTGCCCGAACGCAGTCTCGAAGCGCGATTGCAGGCAGGGCTCGCACCGGATCGCGCGATCCATGGTGACGCGCACGGCGTTGCGGCCGGCGCTGACCCAGGCTTCGCGTTCGTAGCCGACGTGCGCGCGGGGCGTCGCCCCCATGCGCCGCATCAGGCCGCAGAACGTCCGCAGTGCCGCGAAACCGCGCGCGTCCGGCCGCACCAGATGACGCAGCGCCGGCTCCTCTCCCGCGATCAGGCGCGCGGCGTTGGTCTTCGTCACCAGCGCGCGTTCCTTCATGATGCAGCGATCGGCCCGCCGCTTGATCTCCAGGTAAACCGGCGTCTCCGGCCGGTCATCGTAGTAACGCACCCGCAGCTTGAAGCGTTTGGTGTCGCCGTTGACCGTCGCGCGATAGAGCGCGAGCTCCGCCGAATCGAGATAGAGGCTGTGAACGGGATACGACGGAATCGCGCGGTTCTGGCCAAAATCATCGGGCACGAGATAAGCCTGCACGAAGCGGCGGACGGCCACGGCGGTGGCTTCGTCCACCCGGTACTTGAGTTCAAAGCGCTGGGTCTGGAGTCGATCGATGGTCATGTCAGGCGTGAATGGGGGGCCGCAGCCGCCGTCCCCACGACGGCTGCGGCGGTGTCTGTTCACGGCGCCTCATAGATTTCCACGAGCGCCAAACCGGTGGCACCGGCCACGCCGCTCACCTGGACGGTGTAGGCGCCGGCCGGCAGCGTGACGACAAAGGCTGCATCCTTGCTGCCGGTCGGCAGGGCAAACGCGCCAACTTGGCTGGCCACGCTTGCCGTCGAGACCGCCGTGGTGCCGCCCGACCAGTTGTCGTTGGTAAGAATGCTTTCGCTCCCGCGGAAAATCGCGAGCTGCGGATCGGCGAGGACGCCGGTCAATCCGAAGCTGCTGAGCGTCGGCCCGATCGCGCGCACGAGGATGGTCTTGGCGCCCTCACCAGCGATAACGAAACCGGCCACGATGATGTCGGTGCCCGTGCCGACGAAGCCCCGCGTGGCGATGTTCGCCAGCTTCGCCGTCGCGGCGGTCGTGTCGGCGTCGTAGATTTCCACCAACGCAATGCCGGTGCCGTTGTTGGCGCCGCCCGTCGCGGCCGAGTACTGGCCCGGCGGAAGATCGACCAGCAGCGAGGAGTCCGCGCTGCCCGACGTGAGTGCAAACGCTCCGAGCGAGGCCGTCGTGGTCGTCAGGGTGGAAAGCCCGTTCGTGGTGCCCCAGTTGTCGTTCGCGACGACGTCCACGTACGCCGCGCTGGCCGCATCGTAACGCTTCAACGTGAGCTGCGGATCGGCGAGCACGCCGCTCACGCCGAACGCCGACAGCGTCGGTCCGACGTTGCGAATGAGCAGCCGTTTGCTCCCGGAGCCCGTGACGACGAAGCCCGGCACGAGCGCGTTGGCGCCGGTGAGCGACGTCGCGCGCGTCGCGAGATTCGTGAGGCGCGCGCCGGTCGTCACGGCCGCGGCAACCGCCACGACGACACTCTCGCTGGGTGTCGTAACGTTGGCCGCGTTGACCAGCACGCGATACGTGCCGGCGTTGAAGGTCTGCGTGCTCACGATCGTGAATGTGGAAGCGGTCGCTCCCGGCACCGCCACCCACTGGCCATTGACCAGCGTCTGCCATTGGAACGTCACCGCGGCGTCGGCACTCGCCGTCACGCGCAGCGTCGTGCTGCTGCCCGCGGTGGTCGTCACCGTGCCCGTCGTCGCGAGCGCAATCGCAACGCCTCCCGCGTCGGCCGCGCCGGGGTTGCCATTGACCGCCGAGGCCGCGCGCCAGACCGCACTTCGCGACCAGTCACGCGCCGGCGTCGTGACCGGCGATCGCACGACGAGCGAATAGCCGCCGCCGGAGGCGAGCGCGGACCACGTCGACTCATAACGAAAACTGAGAATGTGCACGGACCACGGCGCCGGCAGCGTCAACGCGATCGTCTCGCCGCTGTTGTCGAGCGCACCGGCGAACTGATTCGGCGCAAGCGTCGCGACCGCGCCCGGGTAGCGGGACGCAAATGCCGTCCGGTTCTTCGCCACGACGATAAACGCCCCGCTGGCCAGCGTCGTGCCCGCGGGAAACGTGTAGTCGAGGCCGTTGGTGAAACGCACGCCGCTCAGATCGAGCGTCGCCGCACCGATGTTCTGTAGCTCGATGAACTCGTAATCGCCCGCGCTGGCGGCGGCCACCGGTTGGTACATGAGCTCGGTGATCCGAAGATTGGCCAGCAGCGCCGCGTAGGCGGCGGGCAGCGCCGTCGCGTTGCTCAGGCCGGGCGTCGGCAAGGAGAAGTCGCTGAAGGCCGTCGCGCCATCCGTGGTGCGGCCGGTGGAATGATCCGCCGGCTGCGCCACGAAATCGATCTGATCGACCACCGCGCCGTTCTCGCCGATCAACGCGACAACGTCGAAGTCGGCATCGAGGCCGAAGGACAGATCGGCGCCGAACAACGGGAGATAACCGTTGGCCGCGATGAAGCTGAGCGCGGGAAACGTGAAGCGGCTCGGATAATTCACGGTGTCGTCGGTCAGCCGGGTGCCCGCGAGCGCGACGGGCTGCGCCGCGGCATTGTAGAGTTCGACGAAATCGTGATCGACGCGGAAGCTGATGCGTCCCGCCCACTCGTTGATCTTCACGGCGGACACACTGCCGAGCGCGGTGGCCGCGGCGTTGGCGGCGCCGGGCGTCGGAGTGGTCAGCGCCCACGTGGCCGCGTTCGCCCCGGTGCGCGCGATCGAGAAATCCGGGATCTGAATGCCGAACGTGATCGCATCCAGCAGCGCGCCGCCGCTGGCGACATTGTCGTAGAGCAGGACCTGGTCGCCTTCCGCATCCAAGGCGAAGCCGGTGTGCAGGCCCGGGGCGGTCGTATCCGTGTCGGCATACACGACCAGGTAGCCGCCGGCGGCGAGAGTCGTGCCCGCGGGGAAAATGTACTTGCGCGGCGTGGCCGGATCATCGCTCAGACTCCGGCCGGCCAGATCGACGGCGGTCGGGCCGGCGTTGTGGAGCTCGATGAGGTCGGGGAACGTCGCGCCATTGGCGATCTTTGTGTTCGTGGCCAGCACCTCGTTGATCCGCAACGCGGGCGTGGCCGTCGCCGCGAGCGTGGACGTGGACGTCCCGGTGGGCGGGACGATCTTCGCGGCTCCGACCAGGTTGAGCAGGAACGCCTGGCGCTGCGTCATGAAGGTCTTGATCTGCGTGCGGTAGGACGCCGGCGCCCAGGTGCCGAGATGATTGTCGACGAACTGGTAGAACGCCGGGTTCGCGTTGCTGGTGGTGTCGGCGTCGAAGACCGAGCCGAACAACTCGCGGATCGCGGTCAGGTATTTCTGCCGGAAGGCCGCGTTCCCGGGGCTCGTGCTGTCACCGAGCAGGGGCTGCAGCGGTTTCATCAGCGTATCCGCGAACCCACCACCGCTCTGCGCAAACGTCTCCGTGGCGTCGTAGAGCCCCTTCGCCGTCGCGGCGACGGTCACCTCGCCGAGGCCGAAGGTCGTATCCATGTCGTGCGGCACCAGAATCATCCGGTTCGTCCGGCCGTCGCTGACAAACGCCGCCGCGTAGTCGTCGTCCTCGCCGGTCGAGAGATTCTCCTCGCCGTTGGGCATGATCGTCATGACCGCGAGCCAGCGCGCGAGGTAGTCGAGATCGGCCACGTTCGAGAGCGTGGCGACCTCGGCATCGGTGAACGGCACGCCGTTCCACGTGCCGGCGGCGACGTTCCCCGCGGTCGCGCCCGTGAAATGCGACGCGGCGGTGTCCTGCCACACCTTGGAGAAATTCATCACGTCCGACCAGTCGTTGAGCGCGCTGTTGTTCTGCTTCGACCAGCCGCTCCAGGTGAGATCGGGATTGGCGGGCGCGGCAGCGGTGTGGGCCCAGCCGGAAACGGCGACCTTGCGATAAATCTGGGCCGACGTCGCGAGCGGGAAGTGGTGGTCGAGGTAGTCGCCGTTGATCTCTTCCACGCGGACGAGCTGGCCGTGATCGGCCGTGGCGGAGGTCGTGACGGCGTATTCGACCCCGTTGCGGCGAACTTCGAGCGGCGCCACGTCCGCGGCCACGAGCCCGACGGCGCGCTGAATCCGGTGGGCGAGAAACTGCACGGGCGCGCCGCGCGGGTTGATTAGGAAATCGCTGATGCCGTCCCAGCGATCGTCGGACGGCAGCGAAATGCGCAGCGGCTTGATGGTATAATTGCGGCTGCTGTTGCCGCGCACGCGCATCGACGCGAGATAGCGGATCGTGGTGTCGTCGCCGTTCGACGCGACGAGCGTGAAATTGAACATGCGATCGCCGATGCCGCCCGCGCCGCCCCCACCCGGCCGGCCCGGAGTCGTCGTGCCGCCACCGCCCGTGTAGGTGTTGAACGCGGCGTTTTCGGCACCAGTGAGAATCAGCCGGTACGCGGGTGCGGGACCGGCGATGACCTCGTTGTCCACTTGGTAAACGGCATTCGCCGTCTGCCCCTCGCTGGTCGGGGCGGGCCACGTTCGGTTCAACGCACCGTCGCCGGCCTGCACATAAAATTCCACGATGGTCTTGTCGGCCTTCGGATCGAGCGTGGCGGAAAACGTTCCCGTCGCATCCCCGACCATCGCGACGCTCTGGAACGCCCCGGGCGTCGCGCTCGTGGCATCGCGCCAGAACAACGTCGCCGTCACCGCGGCCGCGCCGGCGGAAAGTTCGTCGGTGACGTTGGCGGAGATCGTCACCGGATCCGTGCTCCGCGGCACCGCCGGCTCATGTTTCACGCCGGTGATGAGCGGCGCGACATTGGCAACGCGCAGCGAGTTGACGGCTCCGGGCGTGCCGCCCGCAGCGGTCGAGGCGCCCCAGGCCTGGCCGGAATTTTTGGCGAGCGACGGCGTGCGGCGCTCGAGCGAGGAGCCGGCGCTGTCGGCCGCGCTGACCCAGGACCAACCCCCGAGCGTGTCGCGCGTGCGGACCGCCCAGTCGCCTTCGTTGGCGTAGGTAACAAGGTCGACGTCGGTCCACGTGCCGGCGGTCGCACCCGGGCGGGACAAGGTGATTTTTTCACCGCGGTTCGCGAGGGTCGCGCCGGTTTTCCAAGGGCCGAGCACGGTGGCGCCGGCCGCTGCCGGATTGCCGGCCTTCAAGGCGGTCGGATTGGCTGCAACCACAAGGAATCCGCCGGCGGTGATCGTGGTGCCCGCGGGAAAGGTGAAATCGGCGCCGGTCGTAATCGCCCACCCCGACAGATCGACGGCCATGGCGTCGGGATTGTGCACCTCGATGAACTCGAGCGCCGTGTTCTCCGGGAACGCCGCCCCCGGCCGAACCATGATTTCGTTGAGCACCGGCGCAGCCCCCAGCGTGTAGCGCAGGAAGAGCGCGGTGGCGACGAAGGCGACCATCCGCACCTGAAAGCGGATCCGGCCCAGCTTTGGCGAACGTTCGATGGCGCGAAGAAGAGCGAAGCTCATGGCCGCAGCATGGCGGGGTCTCGTTAATCCCGTGTGACGATTCGACGACTTATTGTTAAGCCAGCGTAAAGTCCGGATCGCCTTGGGCGCTCCGCCGCGATGCACGACCGAGCGAGGCCATGCGGCTTGTCGCCTGGAGTCTCGGTGATCGCGGGTTGATTACGCGCGGCAACTGGTCCCTCGTTCCCTCACGCTCCCGCGGGCGGTCACCCCGCCGACCGCGCGGGCGGGTGGTGCCGGTTCGCTCCGACGCCGCGACTCGTTCCCGTCCCACGTCTCTCCCGCTCCCATGGACTCCGTCCTCTTCCACGTCTTCATCTACCTGCTCGCGGCGGTCATCGCCGTGCCCGTCGCGAAGCGCCTCGGGCTGGGTTCGGTGCTGGGCTATCTCCTCGCCGGCACGCTCATCGGTCCGCACGTCTTCAACCTCGTCGGCGATCAGGCGACGCACGTGATGCACTTCGCCGAGTTCGGCGTCGTGATGATGTTGTTTCTCGTCGGACTCGAACTGCAGCCCGCCCGCCTCTGGGCGATGCGCGCGCAACTCTTCGGCCTCGGTGGCCTGCAGGTGGCCGGCACCGCGGTGGTCGTCGCGGGCATCGGCCTGGCGCTGGGCTTCGCCCCGCGAATCGCAATCGCGACGGGCGTGATTCTCGCGATGTCATCGACCGCGATCGTGCTGCAATCCCTGCAGGAACGCGGTCAACTCAAGACGCCGGCCGGCGAGGCGTCGTTCGCCGTCCTGCTGTTTCAGGACATTGCCGTCATCCCGATTCTCGCGCTGCTGCCGCTGCTGGCCGATGGCGGCCGACCGACTCCCGCCGCCGCGACCGGCATCGCCACCCTGCCCGGCTGGCAACAGGCGAGCCTCGTCATCCTGGCCGTGGGCGCGGTGGTGGCGGGCGGCCGTTATCTCGTGAATCCGATCTTTCGCGCCATCGCCCGCACCGGCCTGCGCGAACTCTTCACCGCGGCGGCACTGCTGCTCGTCATCGGCATCTCGCTCGCGATGCAACTCGTCGGGCTGTCCGCCGCGCTCGGCACCTTTGTCGCCGGCGTGGTGCTCGCCAACAGCGAGTACCGGCACGAACTCGAGGCCGACATCGAGCCGTTCAAGGGCCTGCTGCTCGGGCTCTTTTTCATCACCGTCGGCGCCAACATCGACTTCGGCCTGCTGCGCGCCCAACCGGGGACGATCGCCGCGCTCGTCGCGGGTCTGCTCGCGGTGAAGTTCACCGTGCTGCTGGTGCTCTCGCGGGTGTTCAAACTGAGCACGCCCGAGGGCCTGCTCTTTAGCTTCGCGCTCGCGCAGGGCGGCGAGTTTGCCTTCGTGCTGTTGTCGTTCGTGGCGCAACACGGTGTCATGAGCCCAGCCGAGACGTCGCCGCTCGTGGCCGCGGTGGCGCTGTCGATGGCCGCCGCGCCGCTGCTGTTTGTCTTCAACGAGAAGGTCGTCCAGCCCCGCTTCGCGCGCCGACCAGCGACGGCACGCGCCGCTGACGCCATCGATGCCGCCTCGCAGGAAAATCCGGTGATCATCGCCGGGTTCGGACGTTTCGGTCACATCGTGGGCCGGCTCCTGCGCGCCAACGCGATCGGCACGACCGTCCTCGACCTCGACGCCGAGCAGGTCGAGATCATCCGACGGCTCGGGATCAAGGTGTTTTATGGCGACGCCACGCGCCTCGATCTGCTGCACGCGGCCGGCGCGGCGCGCGCGAAGATCATCGTGATCGCGATCGACGACGAGCAGAAGGCCGTCGCGCTCGCGGAGACCGTGCAGAAACATTTCCCGCACCTGCAGATCTTCGCGCGCGCCGTGGGCCGCGTCCATGCGTACGAGTTCCAGAAGCGCGGCGTGCAGACGTTCTATCGCGAGACGCTCGGCAGTTCGCTCGATCTGGGCGTCGACGTGATGCGCGCGCTCGGCCTGAAGCCGTCGCACGCGAAACGCGCGGCCCTCCGGTTCAAGCAGCACGACGAGCGCAGCGTGCGCGACCTCGCGCAGTACTGGGAGGACGACGACGCATATTTCAAGAACGCGCGGCTGCACATCGAGGCGTTCGAGCGGATGTTCGCAAGCGACGCGCCGCAACCTCTGCCGCGCGACGAGTTGAAAATGAAGTGACTTGAACCGCCCGCCCGTTTCTAAAGCCGGGCGCCGGTTCCGGCCCTCACCGTGATCTCCTTCGTTTCGATGCGTCTCCGTTTCCCTGCGCTGCTTGGTTGCGCCGTGCTGGCTGTGCAGCTCGCGAACGGATTGAGGGCGACCGACGCCTCCCGTCCCGACGGGAAACTTCTTTTCCAGCCGCAGTTCCTCTGGGCGAACTCGGAGACCACGCTGCAGGGCACGGGCTACGTGATCGCGCACGAGGGGAAAACCTACGGCGTCACGAGTATCCACTTTCTGAATTTCAACGCCGGCGGCCTGCACTCCGCGACGTGGCTGGACGTCTACTCCGAGCGCCCGCTCGCGACCTTTCGCACCAGTCTCGGCCGGCCGCTGCGCACGGCGATCACGACCCCGCGGCACGTGGCCGACGATTTCCTGCTGCTGCCGCTGACCGGCGCCCTCGATGAGGGCACGAAACTGCAGCTCGAAGCCGTGGAGCGTTACGAAGTCGGCACGGCCTTCTGGTTCCCCAACAAGAGCCGCGACCACGAGGCCGGCTACGTCTGGATCGAGGCGCGCGTCGTGGAAGATGCCGGCCACCTGATCAAGGTCCGGCTCGGGGAGGCCGTCACGCCGCAGTCGCAAAGCGGCAGCCCGCTGCTCAATGCCGCCACCGGCAAAGTCGCCGGCATGGTCAACGGAGCGGAAGAGGAGAACGGGAGGACGATCCTCGTGCTGTGCCCCGCCCGTGCGATCGTAAAGTACCTCGCTCGCCCGCGGCAGCCGGTGTCGTTGCAGATCAGCATCAGCCGGCGGCGGTGAGATGGCTTGAATGGGACTGGGACCGCCCGGGTGGCTGATCGGCCAGAAGCGACCGAGGGCGGTCGCGGTCCCAAAGGGTCGCATGCCACGGATGGTCGACGCCCGACAGGCCGCTCCCGCTTCCCGACTTGCCCGCAAGCCCGTGCTGGCTTCAGTGGCAAACCTGATTCACGTTGCCGCACCCCGTGCCTCCGACCGCAGCCGATTCCATGTTCCACGCCGCATCCCTTCTCGCCGTTCTCGTCCTGTTAGCCGGTGCCACCTCGACCGCGCATGCCGCGCTGCCGCCGGAGAAGCGCGCGCAACTCCCTGCACCCGCGCGCGAACGCGTTGATTTCGTCCGCGACATCCAGCCGATCTTCGAGGCGAGCTGCGTCCAGTGTCACGCCCGCGGCAAGAACAAGGGCGATTTCAGCCTCGAGACACGCCGGGACTTTCTCGAGGGAGGTGAAACCGGCGTGCCGGCCGTCGCCGGCAAAAGCGCCGAAAGCCTCGTCATCGAGATGATCTCCGGCCTCACGCCCGACAACGTGATGCCGCAGAAGGGCAAGAAACTCACGCCCGCGCAGGTCAGCCTGTTCCGCGCGTGGATTGATCAAGGCATGCCGTGGCCGCAGGAGATCACGTTTTTCAAGCACGAGCCGGCGAACCTGCGCGCCCGCGGGCTCACGCCGCCGCCCGCGAAGGCCGGGCTCGATCATCCCGTCGATCGCCTCGTCGACGCCTATTTCACCCAGAAAAACGGACGCTGGGCCCCGCCGGTGGACGATCGGTTGTTCGCGCGGCGCGTGTGGCTCGACGTCGTGGGCCTGTTGCCGCCGCCCGCGGCGCTGGAGTCCTTCGTCGCTGATCGCGCGCCCGACAAACGTGCCCGCCTGGTCGAGCGCCTGCTCGCCGACGACCAGCGTTACGCGGAACACTGGCTGAGTTTCTGGAACGATCTCCTCCGAAACGATTACAAGGGCACCGGCTACATCGACGGCGGCCGCAAGCAGATCACCGGGTGGCTCTACTCCGCGCTCGCGCGCAATCTGCCGTACGATCAGTTCGTCGCGCAGCTGATCAATCCCGGCGCCGAGGCCGAGGGTTTCACGAAAGGCATCCTCTGGCGCGGCGCGGTCAACGCGAGCATGGTGCCGCCGATGCAGGCCGCGCAGGGCATCGCGCAGGTGTTTCTCGGCGTGAACCTGAAGTGCGCCTCGTGTCACGACAGCTTCATCAACGAGTACACGCTCAAGGATTCGTATGGCCTCGCCAGCATCTACGCCGACGGCCCTCTGGAGATCGCCGAGTGCGACAAGCCCACCGGCCACACCGCGCGCGTGAAGTTCCTCTACGACGAACTCGGCGCGATCGACGGCAGCGTCGCACCCGCCGACCGCAAACAGCAACTCGCCGCCATCATCGCGGGCCCGAAGAACGGGCGCCTGCCGCGCACCGTGGTCAACCGGCTTTGGCAGCGTTTCATGGGCTACGGCCTGGTCGAGCCGGTCGACGAAATGGATCATCCCGCGTGGTCGCCGGCGCTGCTCGACTGGCTGGCCGAGGATTTTGCAGCCCACGGCTATAACCTGAAACATCTGATGACGCGCATCCTCACCTCCCGCGCCTACCAGCTGCCGTCGGTCAGTCTCGGCGAGACCGAGGAGAATTTTGTGTTTCGCGGCCCCGCGGTGCGCCGGCTGAGCGCCGAGCAGTTTTCCGACGCCGTCGTCACCCTGGCGCGCACGCAATACGCCAGGACCGATGCGAAATTCAACCGCCAGGCCGCGCTGCAGTCGCAGGAAAAATCAGCGCTGCCGCTGCAACCCCGCTGGATCTGGAGCACGCCCGGGGCCGAGGTGAAGACCAAGCCGGGCCAGGTGATTTTCCGCCGCGAGGTCACGCTGGCGGAGGCCCCCACCGAAGCCGTCATCGCGATCGCCGCGGACGACAACTACACGCTCAAGATCAACGGCAAGAACGCCGCCGCGTCGGGCCGGCGCAACAGCACGCTGACGGACTTCCTCGACGTCGCCGCCCACTTCAAGCCCGGCGCGAACACGGTCGAGGTGACCGTCGCGAATCTGCCGCCCGACGACGGCCGCGCGCTCGCCCCCGAGGCCAGGCCGCCCACCGACAGCCCGGCCGGCCTCCTGCTTTACGCGCGTATCCGCGCCGCGGACACGGTGATGGACTTCGTTTCCGATCGCACGTGGACGCACGGTCCCGCCGCCACGCCCGCGCCGGCGGAGGAACTCGGCGGCATCGACCTCGCGCCGTGGCGCCTCGGCCGGCATTTCCTCGACGTGGCCGCGGCCACGAAGGACACGCTGCCCGTGCAACGCGCCGCGCTGGTCGCCGCCGATCCGTTGATGGTGGCGCTCGGCCGGCCCAATCGCGAACAGATCGTCACCGTCAGGCAGAGCACCGCCACCACGCTGCAAGCGCTCGAGCTCACCAACGGCAACACGCTGGCCGCGTTGTTCAAGGACGGGGCCGAACGCATCGTAACGGCGCAGCCCGACCAACCCGCGGCGCTCATCACCACGCTTTACCAGCAGACGCTCAGTCGAAAACCCACCGCGGCCGAACTCACGGTGGCGAGCCGGCTCGTCGGCTCGCCCGCGAAAGCGGAAGGCGTCGAGGACCTGCTGTGGGCGCTGACGATGCTCCCTGAATTCCAACTCATTTATTGACCGGCCATGAATCTTAACCGCCTTCTGCTGCAAGACGCCTTCCGCCGGAGCCAGCCGGACCACTGGTCGCGTCGCGACTTTCTCAAGACCGCGTCCGCCGCGACGCTCGCCGCCCTCGCCGCGGGCGCGCCGCGGTCGTTGCTCGCCGCCGAGCCCACCGAGACCATCAAGCCCACGGCCGATCGCGTGATTGTGCTCTGGATGGCGGGCGGCATGGCGCACACGGAGACGTTCGACCCGAAGCGCTACACGCCCTACGCCGCCGGCCTGAATCCGAACGAGGTGCTCAGCACGTTCCCGTCGATTCCCACGAACGTCGACGGCGTGCAGTTTTCCGCCGGCCTGGAACAGATGGCGCAGGTCATGGATCGGGCGACGCTGATCCGCACGATGCAGTCGGCGGATCTCGGCTTCATCCTGCACTCGCGTCACCAGTTCAACTGGCACACCGGCTACGTCCCGCCGCAGACGGTGGCGGCCCCGCACCTCGGTGCCTGGATTTCGAAAACCCTCGGCCCGCTCGATCCGGCCGTGCCGGCGTTCATTAACATCGGCCAGCGTTTCGATCTCGGTGAAGGCGAGGAGTTGAAGGCCTTCACAACCGCGGGTTTTCTCGGCAGCGAGTACGGGCCGTTCAACGTGCCGTTCCCGGAACTCGCCGCCAGCGCGGTGCGTCCGCCGGCGGGCATGAGCCCGGGTCGGTTCGCCGATCGCGACAAATTCTACCGCGAGCTTCTCGCCGCGAGTCCGATCGGACGCGAGGGCAGCGGCTACCAGCAGGAATCGCTGCTGCGGTCGATGGACAACGCGCACCGCCTGCTGAGTTCGCCGGCGTCCAAGGCGTTTGATCTCGCGCTCGAGCCGCTGGATCGCGTGCGGAAATATTATCCCGCCTACGAGCCCGGCATGCGTTTCGACACGCCGCGGGATCGCTTTGGCGGCAAATACGAGGAAGGCATGGTCGGTCGCTTCGGCCTCGGCTGCCTGCTCGCGCGACGGCTGTGCGAGGTCGGAGCGCGCTTCATCGAAATCACGACGGAGTACATTCCGTTTCTCAATTGGGACACGCACGAGAACGGACACTCGCGTCTGGTCGGCATGAAACAAATGATCGATGCGCCGATCGCGCAGCTCGTGCGCGACCTCGAGGAACGCGGCCTGCTCGACCGCACCCTGATCATCCTCGCGAGCGAGTTCAGCCGCGACATGATGGTCGAGGGCAAGCCGGAGAAAGGCGTAAAGAACCAGGTTGAAGTGCCCGAGGTGATCAACGACCCGAAGCACTACGGCATGCACCGTCACTTCACCGCGGCCGGCAGCGTGCTGCTGTTTGGCGGCGGTATGAAGCGCGGCCATGTGCACGGCATCACGGCCGACGAGCGGCCCTGCCGCACGCTGAAGGATCCGGTCACCATCACCGATCTGCACGCCACGATCTATCGCGCGCTGGGCATTCCGGCGAACCACGGCTACGACGTGGAGAAGCGGCCGTTCTACGTCACAGTCGACGGCAAGGGCAAAGCTGTGCGCGAACTCTTCGGCTGAAGCGTCCCCACCGGCGGCGGATCAGGTCGCCCCGGGGTTTCCGCGGCCTTCGTGCCGTTGACGGTTTTAACGGGATCGGGAGCGGCTGCTCATTCGTGCGACCAAGGACTTCCCCCTTGCCTCGCGGCGGCGGAGAAATTTCCCTCCTGACCGTTACCCGGATCGGCCTGTACCGATCCCCTTCGATAAGTTCGCTGCGATCGAAGGCCCCTTCATCCCCCACCCCGACCGTCATGCACCCAACACCCTTGGCTGTTACGCGCACCTGCCTGCTCCCTTCCGCCCGACGCCTGCTGCGTTCGCTGGCGTTGCTCCTGTCGCTGACCCTCCTCATCCCATCGGCGCTCCGCGCGGCGGAAACCGGCACCATCTCGGGGGCCGTTTCCAATGCGGCCTCCGGCAACATGCTCGAAGGCGCGCGCATCGAGTTGCCCACGCTCAAAATCTCGACCCTCACGGACAACACGGGCCGCTACACGCTGCCCAACGTGCCGGTCGGCGCCCACGAGATCGTGATCAGCTACATCGGCCTTGATGCTTCCCGCGGCGTGGTGAACGTCACCGCTGCGGCCCGGGCCACCCGCGACGCCGAGCTGACGACCGGTATCTACAAACTCGAGACGTTCAAGGTCACCGGCGAGCGCGAGGGCAACGCCGCGATGATCACCGAAAAGAGGAATGCCGACAACGTGAAGGACGTCATCGCCATGGATTCCTTCGGCAATCTGCCGAACATGAGCGCCGGCGAAGTCGTCATGCGCCTGCCCGGGGTGGCGGGCAGCCCGACCGACGAAGGTCTGGCGTACCGCTTCAACATGCGCGGCATGGATCCGACGCTGAACAACGTCACCGTCGACGGCCAGTCGATGACCACGCTCGGCACCAATCGCAGCTTCGAGCTGCAGAGCATCACCGGCACAATGTTCGACGCGCTCGAGCTGATCAAGGGCCACACGCCCGACAAGGGCGCGGACTCGCTCGGCGGCACGGTGAACTTCAAGACGCGGTCGACGTTCTCGATGCGCGAGAATCGCCGTACGAATTACAATTTCAGCATGCGTTACGCGCCGCCGTTCTTCGAGCAGACGCCGATGCGATCCCAGCACCGCGCCCACCCCATCCTGAACGTCTCGCATCAGGAAGTCTTCAGCGTCTTCGGCGAGTCCCGGAATCTCGGCGTCTCCGCCAATCTCTTCTGGAGCGAAAACGCCGTCGGCGGTTTCGCGAACATCTTCGATTATACGAATCTCATCAACGGCCCGGCACCGGTGTGGGACTACCAGACGTGGGACAATATCAACAACCGGAAGCAAATGAGCCTCAACCTCAAGGCCGACTACCGGTGGTCGCAGTACACGAAGTTTTCCCTCGGCGTCACCGGCAACGACAACTTCGAGCGGATGCGCCGCCGCGTGACCGTCCGCGCCTTCACCGGTGGCAACACCACCGTGCCCAACGCCACCACGACCGGGGTCGTGGCCGGTGCGTTCAACGACTACATCACCGTTGTTCGTCCCGTCACTGCGGCCCAGATCGACGTCACGATGGACGGCCCGCTCAACTACTACGTGCGCATGCGTCGCCTCGACGCCAGCGGCGAACACAACTACGGCCGGCTCCTGATCGAGTACGCCGGCAGTCTCGCGACGACGCACCTCAACAGCGGCAACGGCAAGGGCGGCACGCTCAACATGCGCAACGGCAGCGTGAATCCCGCGACCGGGCTGTTCGTCTACGGCGGTTCCGGCTGGATTCTCGATCGTTCGCAGGATGCGCAGCACCCGCGCTTCCTCGCCAACGGCGGTCCTGATTTCAACGACCCGGCGAACTACCGCCCGCGTCCGACCGACGGCCTCGTGCAGAACCGCGCCGAGAACGATCAATTCCTGAAACAGTTCCGTTTCGACATGCGCTACACGGTGCCGATCGCGACGCCGCTGAATCTCAAGACCGGTTTCCACTGGCGTGAACTGAACATGGATTCGGCGACGCTGGACAACCATCGCTGGGCTTACGCTCCCGGTGGCCCGGCGCTGCCGAATGATCCCACCTATGTGAGCTACGACCGGATCAAGACCGGCCGAGCGATACCGGTGTGGCAGTCACACATGTTCACGACCGACGGTCGGCCGACCAACAAGGCGCTCTGGGTCGAGGATCTTTATTTCAACCAGCAGCAGAAGTACACCGGCACGCGCTGGCTCAGCGAAGAAATCCCGGCCTATTACTTCATGGCGCAGGGCCGCCTCGGTACCGAGGGCCTCCTCGCCCGCACGGGTTATCTCGGCGGCATGCGTTTCGAGACCACGAAGACCAACGCCCGCGGCTGGGTCCGCGGCCGCGTCCTCAGCACCGCGGCGCAGCAGGCCCTCGACCCGATTGGCTGGGCGGACCGCGACTACGCCAACAATTACCGCGAGAACCCGGGCAAGTACACGAAGAGCTTCCCGAGCATCCACGCGTTTCACGATCTCACGAAGGACATCAAGCTCCGGACCAGTTACTCGACGAGCTACGGCCGTCCGCCGATTGCCAACCTGCTGCCCGGTGAGACGCCCAGCGAGGCCACCCAGACCGTCACCGTCAACAACCCCGGTCTCGGGCCGTACACGGCCACCAACTGGGACGCCACGATTGAGTACTACTTCGAACCCGTCGGCAGCCTGACGGTCGGCTGGTTCCACAAGGACATCCGCGATTTCATCATCACATCGGATGTCGGGACAATCGCCGACGGCCCGGACAACGGCTACGGCGGTCAGTACAGTGGCTGGACGGAGCGCACCAACATCAATGGCGGCAACGCCATCGCCCAAGGTTGGGAGTTCGCCTACCAGCAGCAATTCACCTTCCTGCCGGGCCCGCTCAAGGGACTTTCGGGCTCGTTCAACTACACGTGGATCACCACCCACGGCACGCGCGACGGCACCCGCTACCTCACGCGCCGCGAAGTGGCCGGATTCATTCCGCACGCGGCCAACGCGCGTCTTGCCTGGCGCTATCGGAAGTTCAATACCCAGATCCTTTATAACTTCACGGGCGAACACATCACGACGTTCAACGCCACCAATCCGGGCCTGAACCAATATCGCTTCTCGATGAAAACGGTGAACGTCGGCTTCGGCTACCAGGCCCGGCCTTGGCTGAACTTCTCGTTCGATGTTTCCAACATCCTCAACGAGCCGCAGCAGTTCTACATCGGGTATAAGCACCGCGTCCGCCGCGAAATCGTAAACTTCGTCACGTTGACCGCCGGCGTGAACGGCCGCTTCTAAACAGGTTTGACCACCGGCGGGTCGCTGCGCTTCACGCGGCGACCCGCCTTTTCATTTTGCGAGACCGCGACCGCCCCCGGTCGCATGGTATTATAGCAATCGCTCCTTGCTTTTGGACTTCTGGATCGCTCGTAGCCACGGCTAAAGTCCAAAGGCAAGGAGCGATTGGTATTGGTCCTTGCCAACCTGCTGCGTAGAAATTTCGCTCCGACCGCACCGAGGGCGGTTCAACCGGCCTCTCTTTCGCCTCTCGCAGGCGAAAGCCCCCCAGCCCCCAGTCTGACCTGATATGCACCAAACCCTCCGGGATGTCCCCATCCCCGCCTTGTTCATTTCCGCCGGTCGCGTGCTGCGCGCCGCGGCGTTCATTGTCGCACTTGCCTGTGCATTTAACCGGGAGTCCGTCGCGGCTGACGCCGGCAGCCCGCTTTCGGGCTCCGTGAGCAACGCCGCCACGAAAAACATGCTCGAAGGCGTCCGGGTTGAAATCCCGTCCCTCAGCATGTCCGTACTGACCGACGGTTCCGGGCGGTACACCTTCAACAACGTCCCCGCTGGCACGCACGAGGTGGTCGCGACCTACATCGGCCTCGATTCGCTGAAGCGCAGCGTGACGATCACGGCCGGCCAGCGCGCCACGCAGGATTTTGATCTCACCACCGGGATCTACCAGCTGGCGACCTTCAAGGTCACCGGCGAACGCGAGGGCAATGCCGCGATGATCACCGAGAAGAAGAACGCGGACAACGTGAAGGACGTAATCGCGATGGATGCTTTCGGCTACCTGCCGAACATGAGTGCAGGCGAAGTCGTCATGCGGCTCCCCGGTGTGGCCGGCAGCCCGACGGACGAGGGCCTCGCCTATCGTTTCAACATCCGCGGCATGGATCCGACCCTCAACAACGTCACGGTCGACGGCGGCTCGCTCACCACGCTCGGCACGAATCGCGCCTTCGAACTCCAGTCGATCACGGGCGCGATGTTCGAGGGCATGGAGCTCATCAAGGGCCAGACGCCCGACAAGGGCGCCGACTCCCTCGGTGGCACCATCAACTTCAAGACCCGCTCGACGTTCTCGATGCGGGAGGACCGCCGCACCACGTACAACTTCAGCGTGCGCTGGGCCCCGCCGTTCCTCGAGCAGACGCCGATGCGCTCCGATCACCGGGCGCATCCGATCCTCAATCTCACGCACCAGCAGGTCTTCAGTGTGCTCGGGGGTCAGCGCAACCTCGGCATGTCGGTGAATATTTTCTATTCGGAGAACGCCGTGGGCGGATTCGAGACGATCTTCGACCGCACCAGCCTGGCCAATGGCCCCGCCCCGGTCTTCAACTACCAGACCTGGGACAACATCAACAACCGCAAGCAGCAGAGCATCGCGTTCAAGACCGATTACAAGTGGTCGAACAACACTAAGTTCTCCCTCGGCGTCACGGAAAACGACAATTTCGAGCGGCACCGCCGCCGGGTCCGGGTGACCGCCGCCGCGTCGGGTAACAGCAACACCGCGGTCCCCAGCGCCACCACCGGCATCGTGCCCGGTCTGTTCACTAACACCGTCACGGTGGTCCGCCCGATCGCCAGCACCTCCGCGGCGGGCACGAACACGAACAACATCGATGTGCAGATGGACGGCCCGCTGAATTACTACGTCCGCATGGGTCGCGTCGATTTCAACGCCGAGCATACCTACAACGCGTTCAATCTCGAGTACGCGGCCAACATCGCGCGCACGACGCTGAACAGCGGCCAGGGACGCGGCGGCCAGCTGAACATGCGCCTCTTCGATCCGGCGGCGCAGGTCCCCGGCCGCGCCGTGTTCTTCGGCGGCGCCGGCTGGACCCTCGATCAGACGGCGAATGAACTGCACCCGCGCTTCATTCAGAATGGCGGTCCGGATTTCACCAACCCCAACAACTATCTTCCCCGCGCGACCGACGGTCTGGTCTCGCAGCGCAACGAATCGGACCAGATCCAGAAGCAGTTCCGGATCGACGCCAAGTACCGCCTGCCGATCACCGCGCCGATCGCGCTCAAGACCGGCTTTCACTGGCGTACGCTCCAGATGGACCAGTGGAGCAAGGAACGCCGCCGCTGGGTGCCGAAGGCCACGGCCGCCTACGATCCCACCGTCACCTTCGCGCCTGACACCAATTACCTGAGCTATGACCGCGTGCAGACGGGCCGCGCGATTCCCGTCTGGCAGGCCGAGGGCATCACCGTCGACGGCAAGCCGGCGAATCCCGGCCTGTGGAACGAGGACCTCTATTATTTCGAGAGCCAGAAATTCGTCGGTACGAACCGGCTCAAGGAGACGATTCCGGCCACCTACCTGATGGCCTCGGGCCGATTCGGCACCCAGGGCTGGCTCTCCCGGACCGGCTTCCTCACCGGCATGCGCTTCGAGCAGATTCGCACGGAAGCCTCCGGCTGGGTCCGCTCCCGCATCTTGAGCACGGCTGCGCAGCAGGTGGCTGATCCGGTCGGTTCCGCCCAGCGCGACTACGCCAACAACCCCCGCAATCTCTCGGCCAAGTTCGATCAGAGCTTCCCGAGCGTGCATGCGTTCCACGACATCACGCCCAACCTCAAGGCCCGCGTGAGTTGGTCCACCGGCTATGGCCGCGCTCCCCTCGGCAGCCTGCTGCCCGCCGAAACTCCCAACGACACCGCACGCACCATCACGTTCAACAATCCCGGCATCAAACCGCAGCGGGCCTCGAACTATGATGCCACTCTCGAATACTACTTCGAGCCGGTCGGCAGCATCACCTTCGGCTGGTTCCACAAGAAAATCACCGACTATATCGTCTCTAATCTTCAGGCGGGGATCGTGGGCGCCGGGGCGGACAACGGCTACAACGGCGAATACGAGGGCTATTCCGAGCTGACGACGTTGAACGCCGGTGACGTCTACGTCCAAGGTTGGGAGTTCGCCTACAACCAGCAGTTCACCTTCCTGCCGGGCGTGCTCAAGGGCTTGTCCGCGTCGTTCAACTACAGCCTGACCGAGCAGCATGGTATCGGCGCTGCACCGACTCCTGGCGGCACTCCGGTGCTGGGCCGGGCCCCGGGCCCCGGAACGCCGGCGGTTTACTTCGGCAAGCGCGACATCGCGAACTTCATTCCATGGGTGTACAACGCGTCGATCAGCTGGCGCTACAATAAGTTCAACACGAGCCTGCTCTATAATGTCACCGGCGAGAATCCCACCTCCATCAGCGTGCTCGCCCCGGCGCTCAACCAATACCGTTACACGATGAAGACCCTGAACTTCTCGGCCGGCTATCAGTACAAGCCGAATCTCGGGTTTTCGGTCAACGTCTCCAACCTCCTGAACGAGCCGCAAGTCTGGTATGTCGGATACAAGGATCGGATGCGTCGTACGACGATTAACTTCGTCACGATGACCTTCGGCGTGAACGGCCGCTTCTAAACGGTTTCCTCCCAAGGCGGGTCGCTGCGCAACGCGCGGCGACCCGCCTTTTTTATTTGCCGGGACCGCGACCGCCCGCGGTCGCTTGCCGCCCTAACGAAGCGCGTTTCGACTTTCGCCTGCTGAACGTGTCGGCGCCCGCCCGCAACCGGGGCGAACCGCCCACAAAGTCCGGCGACACTGTGGCGACACCCTCCGTAAGATCGGCGTGCTGTTCCATCCCCAGATCCACAAACCGCGCGGTGGTGCCGCGAGCCCGCCGGGCCCCGCCTCACCCCGCCGAATGGTCACCCGGATGGCAGCACCTCCTGTCCGCTCCGGAGTAAAACCGCCGCGCCTGTTTGTCATCTGATAGATGAAAAGCAGGTGTGAATAGTGAGGGGATTTTCGGGTGGACTTCCGGGGAGCGATCCCACCCGTGCTCCTACGGGCGTGATCCGCGGGTGCTCTCGGCAAGTTTGCCGAGGCAGAGCCAAGCGCCCGGGCGCTGGTATGCAGCCAAGAGCGGGCGACCGGGGGCGGTCGCGGTCCCGTCGTTGCCCATCGCTCTCCTGACTCTGCGGCTTACTTCCTGGCTTTTTCTTCCGCCGTCATCGTGTAGCTGAGAATCTGCCCGTCCTGCAGCAACCGCTCCTTGAGCTTCGCATAGGGCACATCCTGCACCGCGATTTTGGCGTCGATGGCCATCACGGCCGCGGTGGCCGCGGATTGTCCGAGAATCATGAATACGGGCTCCATCCGGATTGAGCCGAACGCGATGTGCGAGCTCGAGAGACACACCGGCACGAGCAGGTTGTCGGCCTGGCCGCGTTTCGGCACGAGTGAACCGTAAGCGATCTCGTACGGCCCACCCGTCGGCACGCCGATGTCACCCTCGTTCTGCACGTAGCCTTCCGGCGTGATGTAGCGCTGCACATTGTGCGAATCGATGGTGTAGCTGCCCATGCCGACCGAGTCCGGCGTCGGCTTCTTCTTCCGCAGTTCATTTTCCGTCATCACGTACAAGCCCACCATCCGGCGCGCCTCGCGCACATAGATCTGGTGCGGCCAGCCGCCGTTGTCCTTGAACTCGTCCTTCGGCAGCCCCCACTTGCTCATCGCGTCCCGCACGTCCTTCGGCACCCGCGGATCCGTCGTGATGAAATAGAGCCAGCCCTTCTGGTAGGTCTCGTGCTCCTTCAGAATCTCCCGGCGCCGCTCGTAGGAACCCTCGGGGTAGTCGTAGCTCATCCCGATGTTGTCGGTGCTGAACGGCCCGTGGTTGTTCGTGTCGGTCTTGTGATTCGGAATCGGATCGAATTTGCCGAACGTCTCCTTCCAGCCCGCCGCGTACACGCGCGCGAGCAGTTCGTACTGCTTCGGGTCATAGCCTTCCGGTTTGGCGAACGGAATGCGGTTCTCCGCGTGGTCGGTGAGGCACATCCGGTAGCAGTACGCCTGCACCTTCTTGTCGCCCTCGCCGAAATTACCCGGATGCGCCGCGCTGATCCGCGGCAGCACGCCGCTCTTCGGATCGCCCGGCACCACGTACGGGCTGATTTTTTCCGCCAACACGCCGAAGTGATGGCGGTGGTGCAGCACGCCGGTCTGTACACCATTGTGCTCCTCGCCGTACACGCGGTTGGCCTCGCGGCCGACGTGATAGTCGACGCCCGCCGCCGCCAGCAGATCACCCTCGTAGGTCGCGTCGATGAACATCCGGCCGGTGTACGTCTTCCCGCTCAGCATCGTGATCGACGTGATGCGCGCGCCGGTCTTCTTCACGCCTTTCGCGCGGTCGAGCCACTCGTCGCGCACCACCGGGATTTTTTTCTCGCGGACCAAATCGTCGAACACCTTCTCGGCCACGCTCGGTTCAAAAATCCACATCGTGCGCTGCGCCCCGTCGATGGCCGGCGTGCCCTGGCCCTTGTTGCCGTATTCGTTCTTCGGCTGCCAGCGCCAGGCCGAGGCGGAATCATAGTGACGCCAGACGCGGTGATAGAACTCCCGCGCCAGTCCGCCGATGACGGACTTGTTGCCGGTGTCGGTGTACCCGAGGCCGCCGCTGCTCAGGCCGCCAAGGTGTTTGTCGGGGCCGACCAGCACCACGGATTTGCCCATCGCCTTCGCCTGGACGGCGGCCATCACGCCACCGCTGGTGCCGCCGTACACGACGACATCGAAGTCCTCGGCGTGCAGCCACGCACTCGCGACCATTGCTCCACACACCGCCATTGTCATCCGGGGGTAACGCATGCGGTTTTGATGCGCACGGGGCATGGCGTTGTCCAGCCCCGGTCTCGCCCCGGGGATTCTTGACGCACCGCCCGGCGGAAACCTTGCTCGCGTCATGTCGTCCCCGCTGTTCCCGCTCCCCTCCGCGCCGACTTTCAGCCGCCGGGCCTTCGTGGCCGGAACGGCTTCGTTCGCCGCCGCCGCCTGGCTGTCATCGTCGCGGCTGCTGGGGGCCGTCACCGGCTCGCCGCGTTTTGCCGCGTATCCATTTTCCCTGGGCATCGCGTCGGGCGATCCGGCGCCGGACAGCGTGGTGTTGTGGACGCGGCTCGCGCCGAAGCCGCTCGAACCCGGCGGCGGCATGCGGCCCGAACCCGTCGAAGTCTCGTGGGTGATCGCGGAGGACGAGGCGCTCGCGCAGGTGGTGCGTTCCGGCACGGCGGTCGCCAATCCCGCCTGGGGCCACTCTGTCCACGTCGAAGCGGGCGGGCTGCGTCCGGATCGCTGGTATTGGTACCAGTTCAAGGCCGGTGGCGAAACGAGTCCGAAGGGCCGCACCCGCACCCTGCCCGCCGCCGACGTGCTGCCGGCTCGCCTGCGGTTCGCGTTTGCCTCGTGCCAGCATTACGAGACCGGCCTCTTCACCGCCTATCAGCATCTCGCGCGGGAGGATCTCGATCTCATCGTTCACCTCGGCGACTACATTTACGAAGGCGCCGTGCGCGAGAAACAGGTGCGGCGGCACAACGGCCCCGAGATCATGACGGTTGACGACTACCGCGCCCGCTACGCGCTCTACAAACTCGATCCCGCGCTGCAAGCCGCCCACGCCGCCGCGCCGTGGATCGTGACCTGGGACGATCACGAGGTGGCCAACAACTACGCCGGCGACATTCCGGCCCGGCCCGGTCCACGCGACGAATTTCTGCGCCGGCGCGCCGCGGCCTACCAGGCCTATTACGAGATGATGCCGCTCCGCCCGTCGGCGCTCCCCAGCGGACCGGACATGCTGCTGTATCGGCGTCTTGGATTCGGCCGGCTCGCGTCGTTCAACGTCCTCGACACGCGCCAGTATCGCACCGATCAGCCGCAGGGCGACGGCCGGAAGCCGGCTTCCCCCGTCCTCATGGATCCGAAGGGCACGCTGCTCGGCGCGAAGCAGCGCGAGTGGTTGTCCGCCGGCCTGGAACGTTCGGCGGCGACCTGGAACGTCCTCGCGCAGCAGGTCATGATGGCGCGGGTCGATCTCACCAGCGGTCCGAAAGTCGACTACAGCATGGACCAATGGCCCGGCTACGAATTCGAACGCCGCCGGGTGCTGAGGCACTTTCACGACCACAAGATCAGAAACCCGATTGTGCTCACCGGCGACATCCACACCCACTGGGCCAACGAACTCATCGCGGATTTCGATCAGCTCGACTCCCGCAATGTCGGCGTCGAATTCGTCGGGACGTCGATCTCCTCCGGCGGCGACGGCTCGCCGGTGCCACAGGGCCGAGAAAAGTCCGTCGCGGAGAATCCTTTCGTCAAGTTCCTCAACGGCGAACGCGGCTACGTGACCTGCGAGGTCACGCCCCGCCAGTGGACGACGGCCTACAAGACGGTGCCGTACGTATCCCGGCCCGGCGCGCCGCTGCATACGCGCGCGACCTTTGTCGTCGACGACGGACGTCCGGTGCTGCAACGGGCCTAGGCGCCACGGCGCGCCACCGCATGACCGACTCCGCTTCCTCCCCGCCCGGTCCGGCCGGTCTGTACCAGACCGTCATGGATCTCGCACGCGACGGCATCGGCTGCGTGCTCGTGGTGCTGGTCGAAACCTTGGGCAGCACGCCGCAGGACGCCGGGGCGAAGATGATCGTCACCGCGGCCGGCCGCCACAGCGGCACCGTCGGCGGCGGCCGGGTCGAGGCACAGGCCATCGCCCTCGCACAGGAAATGATCGGTCCGTCCGGTGCCGCGACAACGCCGCCCCGATTCGTCAACTGGAGCCTCAAGGCCGACGTCGGCATGACCTGCGGCGGTTCGGTGAAGCTCTATTTTGAACCGCATCCCGCCGCGCACCGCGTCTGGCCCATCGCGATTTTCGGTGCCGGCCACGTGACGCAAGCGCTCGTGCCGGTGCTGTTGCCGCTGCCGTGCTCACTCACGGTCTGCGACTCGCGTCCGGAATGGCTCGACCGCCTGCCGCGCGCCGCCCATGTGCGCACGGTGCGTCACGACCACCCCGCCGACCTTGTCGCCACGCTGCCGGACGCGACGTTTCTCCTGTGCATGACCCAGGGACACGCCACCGACCGTCCGATCCTGCTGCGCGCCCTTCAGGCTAGGGATTTTCCCTATATCGGGGTCATCGGGAGTGACGCCAAAGCGGCGGTCCTGCGGCGTGAATTGCTGGCGGACGGACTGCCTCCCGAGCGAGCCGCCGGCTTCCACTGCCCGGTGGGCCTCGATTTTGGTTCCAACCACCCCCACGAAATCGCCCTGAGCATCGCCGGTCAGCTGCTCACCGAACGTGATCGGGTGGCAGGTGCGTCGAACCGACAAATCTAGGGTGTATTCCTCCAAACGCATTGCCAAGGTTACATTCGTCTGCACATTCCCGCGTCGTGCGTGCGACCCGCCACCTCCTCCTCTGGCTGTCCGGAACTGCTTTGGCAGTTCCGCCGCTGACAGCAAATCCACGGACGGAAGCGGCCCCGACGACGAGCGAACGCTCCGAGCCGCTGGCGCAAGCCGGTGAAACAATTGCCACCCTGGGTCACCACGCGGCGGCCAGTGACATCATGCACGCGCGCCGGCCAGTGCTCACACCGGACACGTACGCGCTGCGTTTTTCGTATTCGCTCGATGACGCGCGGCCGCGCAGTGCGAGCACTGACACCACGCTGCGCGCGATCGAGCTGACGGCGCTGCAGGCGGCTGAGCACAGTGCGTTTCGCGGCTGGGGCACGATCAACGCGCACGCGTTTCGCTCGGTGGCTGCAGCGGGCGGCTCGCTGCTGCCGGAAGCGGTTTCGCTCCCGTCAGGAACGGAATCGACGCCGGTCGTGGGCGTCCTGGCGGTTTCGCTGCCGACGACGTTTGCCGCGGGCGAGTATTCACTTGCCGGAGACGTGACACCGTCGGGCGGCACGATCGCGGCGCTCGGATTCTACAAGACCTTCTCGTCCACGGAGCCGCCCGCGCGCGCGCTGCTTTCGGACGGACCGCCCGCCGCGATTCCCGAGCCCTCGACAGTGGTGCTGCTCGCGGCTGGATCGCTGGTCGTTTTCCTGCGGATGCGCCGCGCTCGCTCCGACGCCTGACGGCCCGGAGGGTGGCAACGTCTTCGCCTCCGCGCTCCGGACTCTTCCGCGAATCCCGCGAACCGACGCGAATTCCAGCGGCCGAAGGTGGATCGACCGATCAACCTTGCGCGCACCGCTGGTGGCTCCTCGCGTTTCTTGGGTCTCATACCAATCGCTGCTTGCTTTGGGGCTTCTGGATCGATCGTGGCTACGAGCGCCAGCGAGTGGCCGAACGACCACTCGCTGGCGCTCGTAGCCACGGCTAAAGTCCAAAGGCAAAGAGCGATTGGTATCATTCGCGTGATTCGCGGGCACTTGAATGGTTCCGCCTGGCTGACGATGAGGAGAAACGCGGCAGCCCGGCTCCAGCCCCGGCGAAATGTTCCTTGGTCTTGCGCGGAACTCCCGCCGCCGCCACCGTACAGACATACTGCCATGGATCGCTTCGACCCCTTGAGAGTCCTGACTGTCGCCGCTGCCGCGTTGCTGTGCGTAACACCGGTACGATCGCAAACACCCCCGCCTGCGTCCACCTCGCCCGTGCTGACGCCGGCACCGGCCGAAAAATCCCAGACGTCATCGGCGCCGAAACGCACGCGCGCGATTTCCAGTGAAGTGGCCGCCGCCCTGGCTGCCGCGGCACCGAAGTACACCGCGCCCGCGCCGGCGCCCAAGGTGGAACCGAAACCCGAGGCCGAGTTGCCCGACTTGCGGGAGGCCGACAAACCCAAGAACACGATCGTGCGCCTGCCGAAGTACATCGTGCGCGAGCCCAAGTCGCCGGTGTTCACCGAGCGGTCCATCAGCACGGAAAAAGGTCTCAAGGACATCGCGATGCGGCGCTATATTTCCGATGTCGATCGCGCCCTGAATCTCGCGAACCTGCCATTCTTCAGCGCCCTGGCCGAACGCCGCGCGCTCGCCATGTACGCCGAGGACGAACGGCTGCGGAACATGTCCGATCTCGAAGACGACGCCAAAGCCGCGAGTAAATCCGACGCCGCGGCCGGCACCTATATCCGGCGTGAGGCACAGAAAACGTATCTCCGCACGAGCGATTTTGGCTGGAACGGTGGCGGCGTGAAGTGACCGCGCGGTTCGAGCGGCGATGGTTTGAACGGGGTTGAGTTGGCTTGTATTGGACCGCGACCGCCCCCGGTCGCAATGGGTCGGAAGCGACCGGGGGCGGTCGCGGTCCACGGGCATCGGTCCCAAGACATCGGCCCCAAGACATCGCTCCCCGGCTTTTCCCTCAACAAAGGGCCCGCGCGATCGCGGCCCATTCCGCCTCGAGCGTCGTTCCGGTCTCCGGCACCGGTTGCCGCGCGCGGGCGTACCAATAACCGGCATTGCCGTCGTCGCCTTCCTTGCGGTGCAGGTACGCGTGTACCCACGAACCGTCACGACTGTGGTCGTCCTGCGCGCAGCCATGGGCGGCAGCCCAGTCGCCGCGCGCATCGTGCCACAAGGCATGTACCGCCAGACTCGCGCCGGCGGGCGGCGTCGTTTCGCGCTCAATCGATCGTTGCAGGTCGGCAAATGACATTTGCGCCAAACTGGCCGAAGGGTTTGTCATTTCAAACCAACTCTCCCTGCCGCACGCTCTTCCGTTTCCTTCCGCCGCCCGACTGCATGCCGACCGCCGAACACGTCATTCTCCGCGAACTGCTCGCCCGCGAACCGAGCTGGGTTTCGGGTTCGGTGCTGGCCAAGCGCCTCGGAGTGAGCCGAGTCGCGGTGTGGCAGCACATGGAGAAACTCCGCGCCGCCGGCTTCGCGTTCGAGGCGCAACGGTCGCGCGGCTACCGCATCGCGGAACGGCCGCCCACACTGTACGCGCCGCTGGTCGAAACGCAGCTCAAGGTGCGGCCGCGGAATTTCTCGCTGCTCGTGCTCGATGACGTCGACAGCACCAACGACGAGGCGGCGCGACAGCTCGCCGGCGGACGCCCCGCGCCGTTCGCGATTCTCGCGCGCCGGCAGAGTCGCGGCCGCGGCCGGTTCGGACGCGCGTGGCACAGCGAGGCGACCACGAATCTCTACGCGAGCTTCGCCTTCCGGCCCAGAGTCGCCCCCGAGCGGATGCAGACGTTCACGTTGTGGATGGGCGTCAACATCTGCGAACTGCTCGCGAACTTCGCCCAACTCGCACCCGGCATCAAATGGCCCAATGACATCCTGTTCGACGGGCGCAAGGCCGGCGGGATGCTGACCGAGGCGCGCGTCGACTCCGACCAAATCCGCGACCTCGTCTTCGGCCTCGGCCTCAACGTCAACAGCCCGTCCGGCGGCTGGCCCGCCGATCTCGCGCGCCGCGCCATCTCGCTGGCCGAGGTCACGGGCGCACCGCTCGATCTCAACCGGCTCGCCGCCGCGCTCATCGGCCGGGTGCTGCTCGCGTATGACAAATTTGTGGACGGCGAGCACCTCGGCACCTTCGCCGATCTCTGGCACCGTTACGATCTGCTGCGCGGCCGGCCCGTCACCTTGATCGAAGGCGGACGGCGGCATCACGGGATCGTCAGCGGTCTGGACGACGAGGGCGCACTGTTGTTGCGCGACCAACACGGCAAGGCGCACCGGTTTCGCGCCGGCGAAGTCACGATGGAAAAGACGTCCTGAACCAGGAACCGTCCCGCGCGCCACCCTTCCCGACAAACGTCCTGACGTGCACCTGCGACCCAACCGATGATGAAGTCAGGATCCGGGCTAGCCATCGCCCGTCATTCGCGCACATTACGAGTCCATCGACATGCCCGACGCCACTGCCGCCATTGAGGTCAGCCACCTGGTCAAAACCTACGGTGGGGTGACTGCGGTCAGCGATATCAGCTTCACCGTCGCCCAAGGCGAGATCGTCGGCTTCCTCGGGCCCAACGGCGCCGGCAAGTCCACGACGATGCGCATCCTGACCGGCTACCTGCCCGCGACGTCCGGCTCGGTCCACATTTGCGGGGTGCCCGTGGCCACGCAGCCCGATGAAATCAAGCGCCGCATCGGCTACATGCCGGAGAACAATCCGCTGCCGGACGACATGCGCGTGTCGGAGTACATGTATTTCCGCGGCCGGCTGAAGGAGATTCCCCGTCGCAAGCTCGGACCGCGCATCGACGAGGTCCTCGAGGTGTGCGACCTGAAGCGCGTTCGCCACAAAATCATCGCGCAGCTCTCGAAAGGTTACCGTCAGCGCGTCGGCATCGCCGAGGCGATCCTCGCCGAGCCGCCGGTGATCATCATGGACGAGCCGACCATCGGCCTCGATCCGCACCAGATTCTGATCGTGCGCGATCTCATCGCCAGTCTCCGCGGCCGGATGACCGTGATCATCTCGTCGCACATCCTGCCCGAAATCGAGATGACCTGCGATCGCGTGCTCATCATCAATCAGGGCCGCGTTGTCGCCCAAGGCACGCCGGCCGAGCTCCGGCAGGAAATCTTCGGGCTCTCGACCTACAAGCTCGAGCTGGCGGGCAACGTGGAGGCGCTGCTACCCGCAGTCATGGACATCGACGCGGGCCTGCAGATTTCCGAGCAGTCCGAGCCCGACGCCGGCGGCTTCCGCCAGATCACGCTGACGACGCATCGCCCCGACGATTTGGGCGAACCGTTGCTGCGCACGCTGCTCGCCAAGGAACTCCGGGTGCGCGCGCTGACCCGCAAGCAGCCGACGCTCGAGGATGTGTTTCTCGCCGCCACGCGTCGCAGCTGGGACACGGTGGCGGCGCCAATCGCGCCGACGCGGAGCAAACCCGGATCGCCGGAGTCTCAGAGCTGAGTCCACTTCCGTGCCACGCTTTCACTTTTCCCGCCCGCCGTTCCATCCCGTTTCCGGACGATGAAACATTTCCTGACCCTGCTCAGCCATGAGATCCGCATGCTGCTCGTCAGCCCGGCGACGTATGTCGCGGCGACGCTGTTCCTCGGGTTCATGGGGCTCATCTTCACGAAGATCCTGGAGATCTACAGCGGCACGCCCCAGGAGGCGTCGCCCGCCAGCGTTTACTTCCAACTGTTCTGGCTGCCGGCGTGCGTGATGGTGCCGCTGCTCACGATGAAGTGTCTGGCCGAGGAGCGCCGGCTGGGCACGTTGGAGACGCTGCTCACCACGCCCGTGACGACCACCGAGGTCGTGCTCGCGAAGTTCGGCGCGGCTTACTTTCTGTACTGTGCGTTGTGGGCCTCGACCGTCGGGTTCTTCTACATCCTGACGAAGTTTTCGGGCGACGCGCGTTTTCTCGATTCCGGCCCGCTCGTCGGCGGCTTCCTGTTCATCGCGGTCTCGGGATTATTTTTCGTAGCGATTGGTGTTTTCTCCAGCGCGCTCACCAGCAACCAGTCCGTCGCCGGCATTCTCGGCTGCGTGCTGCTCGCGTCGCTGATTCTCGGCGGCAACGCCCTCTCGGATTCGCCGTGGATTGAGCAAGGCATGCTGAAGCCGGCGAAATCGGTGATCGAGTATGCGCATGTGTTCGGCCACCGCGACGACTTCACCCGCGGCGTCATCGATACGCGGCACCTGCTTTTTTACGCCAGTGGCACGGTGCTCGCGCTGATCTTCAGCATCCTGAGCGTGGAGGCGAAGCTGCTGCACTCCTAGAATAGTTGAGAGCTGAGAGTTGAGCGTTGAGCGATTGGACTGCCCAACCGAATCACCCTCCGCTCCACCACCTGCTCTCAACTCTCATCCCTCAACTCTCAACTCAGCCGCATGTCCTTCCTCGAAAGCTTCCGCGCCGTTCGCTGGCTTCGCACGCTGAATCTCGTGCTGCAGGCGGTGCTCGTGCTGTCGTTTTTCGGCGGACTCAACTACGTCGCGAAGAATCACGCCTGGCGCTTCGATCTTACCAAGCACCGCAAATTCTCCCTCTCGCCGGAATCGCTCTCGTACGTGCGTAATCTCCAGCGGCCGGTGCACGTGATCGTCACGCTGTCACCCGACAACGACAACCCGGAGGTCAAGGGCCTGATCGACGAATACGTTTACGCCACCGAGGAGCGGACCTCAGGCCGCGTGACGCGCGAGACGCTCGACGTTTATCAGAACCGCCGGCGCGCCGAGGAGCTGGGCGTCGACCAAGCCGGGATCATCATGCTGATTTCGGGCGACAAGCGCCGGATCGTCACGATCGACGATCTCTACACGATGAAGGACAAGAAACGGGACACGTTCAAAGGCGAACAGGTCCTGACCGCGGCGATCCTCGACGTCTCGATGCTGAAGCGCGAACGAATCTATTTCGTGACCGGCCACGGCGAGCTGCGCATCGACAACGCCGATCCGCAGATCGGCCTGTCCACATTGCGTGATCAACTTCGACTGAGAAACTTCGAAGTCGAGGGCCTCGACTTCACGTCGAACCGCAAGATCCCCTCCGACGCCTCGCTGCTGGTGATCGTCGCGCCGCAGAGCGCCTTCTCCCGCCTCGAGCAGGAAAACCTGCGCCAGTATCTCAGCACGAACGCCGGTCGCCTGATCATGCTGCTCACGCCCGGCAAGACGACGTCGGCGCTGGGCCTCGACGATCTGCTGCTCGACTGGGGTGTGCTCGTGCACAACGACGTCATCCTGGACAGCGGGCCCGAGAACATCACGGAGAACCTCGAGCTGCTGATTCGCGCGCTCGCCCCGACGCATCCGATCACCAAGGCCCTCGTCGACAGCGGCAGCCAGCCCCTGCGACTCGGCATGGCGCGCACGGTCATGCCCGATCCGGGCCGGAGCCTCAGCGGCGGGCTCAACACGATCACGCTCGCGGCCACCTCGCCGACCGCGTGGGGCGAACGCGGCGGATTTCGTCCCGGGGAAGTGCCGCGCTACAATCCCGGCATCGACACCCGGCCCATCGGCGGCATGGAACCGCCGGATCGCCTCGGCGTGATGGTCGCCTCGGAACGGCTGGCCGTGCGCGACAATCTCCCGTTCAGCGTGCGCGGCGGCAAACTCGTCGTCATCGGCAGCGGCGATCTCCTGACCAACGGCCGGCTCGACAATGCCAGCCTGCTACTCGCGCTCAACGCCGTGAACTGGACCGTCGATCGCGACAACCAGCTCTCGATTCCGCCCCGCCCCATCGAACGTTTCCAACTCTCCCTCAGCGCCGCCGACTTCACCCGCCTCCGTTACGCCGTCCTCCTCGGCCTCCCCGGTGCCGCCATGCTCCTCGGCCTGCTGGTGTACTGGACCCGGCGGGCGTAGGCTGAAGTTGATAGTTGAGTGATGAGAGTTGAGAGTGAAATCCCAACCATCGCCCGACTTTCCGCCGCGCCCGCCGTCCCTCAACTCTAAACCCTCAACTCTCAACTTCACCGGTGCGCACCAAAGTCACGCTCGTCCTGATTTTCCTGAATGTCGCGCTGTTCTTCTTCATCTTCAAGTTCGAGCGCAACTGGCGCACGGAATCGCGGGGATTGGAGACGCGGCGCCGCGTGCTGGGCGCCGAGGCCGCGGATATTCGCTCGCTGGTGGTGACGAGCTCCGCGCCGGGCGCCTCCTACAGCCTGGAACGCAAGCGCGACGCCTGGTCGCTGACCAAACCGCTCGACTGGCCGGCCAACGCCCACGCCGTCGGCGCCATCGTCAACGAACTCCAGCTCCTCGAACACGAGACCGCCTTCGCCGTCAGCGATCTCGCCAAGAACAATCTGTCCCTCGCGGACTACGGCCTCGACAAGCCGAAGATCGTCGTCGCGTTCTCGTCGAGCGATCCGACGCTCACCGGCGGCTCATCCCGTCCACTCACCGAGCTGCGCATCGGCGACACGACGAAGGACGGCAAGCGGCTCTACGTGCTCTCGCCCGATCGCGAACGGGTGCACATCGTGACGCGCAGCCTGGTGGACAGCCTGTCCGTCCCGCTCGACAAGCTGCGCGCCGACACGCTGCTCTCGGTCCGCGTGTTCGAAGCCAAGTCGGTCAGCGTGGTACAGACCGCCGCCGCGGAGTCGACGCGCTCATCCGCCCCGGGCGTCCGCGTGCGTATCCGGAATGATGGCACGCGCTGGACCTTCGAGTCGCCGCACAACGCCCGCGCCAGCAAGACCGCGGTTGAACTGCGCATCAGCGAACTCAACGCGCTCCACGCGAAGTCGTTTCCCGCCACGGCCCCGTCGCCTGCCGCCGCGCCCACGCTGCGCATCACGATCGAGGGCAACAACCGGATCGAAACGCTCTTCATCGGCGAGCCCGTCGCCGATACGACTCCCGTTGCACCGCGCCCGGGCGAAGCCGCCGTCCCGACCCCGCCGGCCACCGAGTACTTCGCCCAGCTGGAAGGTCGCAACGCGATCTTCACCGTCGCAATTCCCCAGGTCCTGCTCGAGGCCCTGCGGAGCGCGCAGACGAGCCTGCGCGAAACGCGTTTCCTGGAATTCGACTCCGGTGCGGTGACGAAGATCGAACTCTCCTCGCCGACGCAGCCGAACCAGCCGCCCGTCACGCTGCAACGCCTCGAACCGCCGCCCGGCCAGGCCCCGAACGCCGCGCTGCCCTGGCAGGTCGTCCGCCGCGGCGAAGGCGCCCAGGGCCCGCAAACACTCCCCGCCAACCGCGCGTCCGTGCAACGGCTGATCGAGCAGCTTTCGTTGCTGACGGCGAAGGCGTTCAAGAGCGACGCCCCGACCAGCGCCGATCTCGAGGAATGGGGCTTCAACCGCCCGCTGCGCGAGATCACGCTCACGCTCGCCGGCAACGCCGCGCCGCTGGTGTTGCGGATCGGCACTGACGCCAATCGCACCGCGTACTACGCGCGACCGGGCACGGCAGCCGACGCCGGCACGTCGATTTATCAGATCGGATCCGAGATCGAGCCGGAGCTTCCGCTCAGCCCGCTCGCGTGGCGCGATCGGGCGGTGACCGAGCCGTTGCCCGCCACGGCGCGGATCAGCGCGCTCAAGGTGTCGTATGTCGACTCGAAGATCGTGCTCTTTGAAACCACGTTCGCGGCCGACGGCGCGCCCGCCACGCCGCCGCGCGATCCGAAAGCGCTCGCGGATGTGATCGGTGCCCTGCGCAATCTGCGGGCGAAGGAATTCGTCCCCGGCGGTTTCTCGGAACGGATCACGGCGGCCGGCGACGATCGGCCGTGGCGCCTCCAGCTCGAGGCCAGCATCACGCTGCCGGGACCGGGCGGCCTCGAGCAAACCACTCCGTTCACCCTGCTGCTCTCCGAACGCGTCGGCGGCAACCTGCAGTTCGCCGGCTCCAAGGAACTCGACACCGCCTTCTCCCTCGAGCAGCCGCTGATCGACGCGCTGTGGTCGCTCACGTACGGCGACCGGGATCCCGGTGCCCGCACGGCGCCGAAGAAGTAAGCGGTCAGCAGCGATGGAACGGGACGCGCTGGACCCGTGACACACACACTGATGTGACGACGAGCAACGCATGAAATCCTGGAAAGACCTGGGCGCGCGCGCAGTCCTGACCTGCCTGGGTTGGGTTGGCTCGCTCGTGCTCTGGACACTCTGGCTGGGCCTCGTGCTGGTGCTCGTGTTCCAGTTGTACATTCTCGCGGCGAACGAGCTGACGCTGCCCGATTTCATTCTGCGTCGCCTGGAAACCCAGCTGGCGGAGTCCGGTCTGCGGGCGACATTCTCGCGCACCACCTTCGATCCGTCGGGCCGCGTCCTGATCGAAGACATCAAGCTGTCGCTGCCCGCGTTCAACGAGCCGGTGGTCACCGCGCGCGCCGCCTACGTCCGCCTGAGCCCGTGGTTCCTCGTCGTTGGCCGGGTCGAGCCGCGCGAAATCCGCCTCATGGGCGTCACCGCCTCCGTGCCCGCGATGCTTTCACCCACCGGCGCGTCGGCCACGCTCGTGCGCGACCTCGATGTCACGCTCGAGCCGTCAGACCACGCCGTGGCGATCCACCAGCTGAACGGCCGTATCGCCGGCGTGGTGACGTCGGTCCGCGGCAGCGTGCTGCTGCGCAAGGATCGGAGCGCTCCGCCCGGCGAGAGCCTGACTGAGATCGTGACGCAGCGGTTCTCGCGCTTCTGCCGGCAGGCGCTCGCCGTCGCGGACTTCGTCACCCAGTTCGACGAACCGATGGTGAACATCGAGGTGTTCCCCTCGGAGTCCGGCGCACCGACGTTGCGACTGCTCGCGCTCGCGCGCACGCTGCGGCTGAAGGCACCGGTGGCAGTCGAGGCGCGCAACCTTCGCGCGAGCACGACGCTGCTGCTTTTCGGTGACGCTCCGCCCTCGGACGTCGCGGTGTCCGTGAGCGACCTGCAATTGCCGGACGGCGCGTCGGCCCGCGGCGTCAACGCCCGCATCATCGGCCGCTACCGGCTTGACGACGGCCAGTTTGATCTGCGCGAAGTCGCGCTGACGACGGACGCCGTGAGCGTCGCGGACGTGAACGCCACGGCGGTGTCGGCCCGGATGTTTCCGCGCGGGCTGCCACGCTTCGAGACGAGCGCCGTGTTCGCCCTGTTCGGCGCGCCGCTGTTCGTACGCGCCGACGTGGATCTGGGCACGCGCCAGGCGGCGGTCCGCTTTGAGGGCGCAGTCTCGCCCGCGGTGCTCGAGGTCGTGAGCAAACGCGTGGGCACCGACGTGCGCCGGTTCTACGAATTCGAGTCGCTGCAGGCGCAGCAGGGCGAGGTTCGTCTCGGGCCGGGCTGGAAATTCGAGCGCCTGCGCGCACGGGTCGCGATACCGCGGATGAATTCCTACGGCGTGATCATGGAGGAGGGCCGGGCGGTCGTTGAACTCGAGCCGGGCCGGTTCGGATCGCCGGAAGCCTTCGCGCGGGTCGGGGAGAATTTTGCGTCGGGCACCTACGAGCACGATCTCACCACCCATCGCTACCGATTCCTGCTCGACGGCCGGCTGCGCCCGCTGGCGATCTCGCGCTGGTTTCGCGAGTGGTGGCCGGATTTTTTCCGCCAGCTTGATTTCACCGCGGGCCCGCCCGACGCCAGCGTGGACGTGCGCGGCACGTGGCGCGACAGCGGGGAGTCGAACGTGTTCGTTTTCGCCGACACCACCCGGCCCGTCATCCGCGGCACGCCGTTCGATCGCGTGCGCACGCGGCTGTTCATCCGTCCGGCCTACTTCGACAGCCTCGAACTGCTGGCAACCGCCGGGACCGGCGAAACCAGCGGGCGGTTCACCTACGTCGGCAACCCTGAAACCCAGGCGTGGCAGTCGCTGGATCTGCGGCTCGACTCGACGTTTGATCTGCCGCTGATCACCCGGCTGCTGGGTGCGACCGGCGAAAAAATCCTCGTGCCGTTCCAGCTCGCGAGGCCGCCGACCCTCAAGCTTGAGGGTCGGTTTGCGCCCGCGGACGCGCCGGGCGGCCGCGTGGAAAAACTCCGGATCGACGCCCGCACCACCGGCAATTTTCGCTTCCACGGCTTTCCCCTGCAGGACGTGTCGTTCATTGCGTCGGTCGACCGCGACGAAATCACCCTCGACGACATCGCCGCACGCTTCGCCGGAGGCAACGTCAGCGGCCACGCGCGCGTCTGGGGCGAAGGTGCCGCGCGGCGCGTTGGCTTCGACGTCGCCCTCGTGGATTCCAGTCTCGGGTTGGTCGCCGCGAGCCTGGAGGAGTTTTTCGCGGGCCTGCGCGGCCAGCCACCGGCGCCGCCCGGAAAATTCGTGCAGGAAAAGGCCAACGTCCGGCTCGATCTGGCCGCGTCCGCCGAGGGACGCTACGACAGCACCACCAGTTATCACGGTGACGGCAACGCCGTCCTCAACGGCGCGGAGATCGGCGAGGTGCCGCTGCTCGGCACGCTCTCGGAACTCTTCAAGTTCACCGCCCTGCGTTTCACCGAAGCCCGCGCGAACTTCAAAATCGACGGCGGCAAGCTGGTGTTTCCCCAATTCATCGTGCGCGGTTCGAACTCCAAAATCGACGCCCACGGTACCTACGACTTCGAGCGCCAGGGCCTGGATTTCAACGCGAAGATCTTTCCCTTCCAGGAAAGCGAGAGCCTCCTGAAAACCGTGGTCGGCGCCGTGCTCTCACCGCTCTCCAACGCCTTCGAGGTGAAACTCAAGGGTTCGCTCGAGAAACCCGACTGGACGTTCGTGCGCGGTCCGACGAATTTCCTGCGCGCCCTCGCGCCCGGTGATCCTGACGCCCCCAAACCCGAGGCGACGCCCGGCGAAGCGGATGCCCCCGCCCCGCCCCCGAACCCCGGCGCAACGCCCCCGCCCGCCGCCCCGCCGCCACCTTAACGCACCAATCCCCGCGAGTTACGTCGGCTTGAGCCCTCAGACTTTCCCATTGCACTCGCGACCAAGCCACGAATAACCTAGGGTGAAACCCTCAATGACTACCGCCCTGCACCCTCGTCAGCTCTCCCGTTTGGAGCGCGCCTCCCTGGGTTTCGCGGGGGCGTTGATGCTGGTGAGTGCGGCCACGCTCGCCGGCTGGTGGCTCTGGGTGGACGAGTTGTTGCAGCCCTTCGGGGCGTTTTCGCCGCTCGAAGTCAGCGCCGCGCTGGGCTTCGCCTCACTCGGTGCCGCGCTGTGGGCCGCCGAGTCGCGTCTCCGGCTCGCCTCGGCCCTCGCCACCGTCGGGCCGCTCCTCGGTGCGGTCACGCTGCTCGAATATCTCCTGCAACGTAATCTCGGGGTCGATCGGCTGCTGGCGGCCGGACGCTCCCTCGTGGTGGAAGCGCATCCGGGCCGGATGGCAGCGACCGTGGCGACCTGCCTCGTCATCGCGGGCCTGTTGTTGCTGTGGCGGTTTTCGGGGCGGCTCCGAACGGTGCGGCTGCCGGTGCAGGCGGGGCTCGGATCGCTCCTCGCGGCTGGCGGCCTGGCCACGCTGCTGGGTTACGGCGCGGATCTGCCGCATGTGTATCAATGGGGGATGGCGACCGCCGTTCCACCCGTGGCCGGCGTGGCCCTGATGATCCTGGGCCTTGCCTTGGTGCTGCTGGCCTGGCGGGAAAACCTGAACACGCACGGTGACGCCCCGTCCTGGTCGGCGCTGCCTGCGGTGATCATCGGTCTCACGCTGACCCTCATTCTCTGGCTTGGCCTGCGCAGTCGCGAACAGAACTTCATGGCGCAGCACACGCTGTCGCAGCTCGACAAGTTTTTCCACCAGGCCGAGGACCATCTCGACAAACAGATCGCGCAAACCGAGCGCCTGGCCCGCCTCTGGGGCGACGCGCCGGACGGGGGCCGGGCCTCGCGGGACGCCGACGCCGCGGCGCTGATGAAACAGGGTTCCGCCGAACTCGGCTGCGTGAGCGTGACTTCGCTCGACACCGCCGGACAACTCGTCTGGTCGTATCCAGTCGTTGATGACGCCGCGATGCCGCCGGCCGCGTCCGTGCTGGATCCGGAACGCCGCGCCGCGCTCGAGCGCGCGCTCGCCGGCGGCGGCCAGCCGGCCGTGACGCTGGAGGCCCGGGTACCAGGCACCAGCGGGCCCGAGGCGGGCTTCGTCATCTACGCGCCCGTTTACCGCGCCGGCCGGGCCACCGGCGCCGTCGCGGCGGAGTTCTCGGCGCGGAAATTCTTCCATGTCGTCACCACCTCCCGCGCCCGGATCGACGATCACTACCACGTCACCATCGCCGCCAACGGCGTGACATTGTTCCAGAACGCGCCCAGCGACGCCACGCGCCTCCCGGCCCTCGCCGCCGAACGCACCCAGGCCGTCGCCGGCCACCGGCTGCGGGTCGGCATCACGCCGTCGGAAACCACGCTCGCGCAGACCCGGCGTTTCCTGCCTGAACTCGCATTCGCCGCCGGATTCGGCCTCACGGCGCTGCTCGGCCTGAGCGTGCAACTCGCCCGCAGCGCCCGGGCCGGCCAGCGCGCCGCGGAACTCTCCAACGAGAAACTGCACGCGGAAAACGTGGAGCGCCGGCGCATCGAGGACCGGCTGAAGGTATCCGACGAGCGGTTACGGCTCGCCCTCGACGCCACCCACATCGGCATCTTCGAGCGCGCCGTCATCTCGGGCCACGTTTATTACAGTCCGGGACTCTGGGCCATGCTCGGCTACGAACAGATGCACATGCCGTCCACGGTGGACGCCTGGCAGAGCCTGATCCATCCGGACGACATGCCGCACTACCGCGGCGGCACCGAGGCGCAGCTCACGGGCGCCCTGAGTTTCATCGAGGCCGAATACCGCGTGCGCGCGCGCAACGGCGACTGGCGCTGGGTCTACACGCGGTCGAAGTCGGTCGCCACCACCGCTGACAGCCGTCCGACCCGGATCATCGGCACGGTGCAGGACATCACGGCCCGGCGCGAAGCCGAGATCGCGTTGCGCGCCAGCCAGGCCGAGGCCCGCAAGCTCTCGCTCGTCGCCGCCAAGACCGAAAGCCCGGTGCTCATCGCCTCGCCCGACGGCCGGATCGAATGGGTCAACGAGGCGTTCTGCCGCGTGATGGAATTCACCCGCGACGAGGTGGTCGGCCGGCATCCGGTGCATTTCATGGACGGGCCTGACACCAACCCGCGCACGATCACGCGAATTCGCGCCGCGATGGCACGCGGCGTCGGCATCAGCACGGACGTCGTCAACTACTCGAAATCGGGCCGCAAGTACCACCTGCACCTTGAGATTCAACCGGTGCGCACCAGCGGCGGCGACGTGGAGCATTTCATCGCTGTCGAAACGGACGTCACCGCCCGCGTCGAAACCGAGGATCAACTGCGCCGCGCAAAGGCCGAGGCCGACGACGCCTCGCGCGCGAAGAGCGAGTTCCTCGCCTCGATGTCGCACGAAATCCGCACGCCGATGAACGGCGTGATCGGCATGACGAGTCTGCTCATGGATACGACGCTGAGCGCGGAGCAGACCGACTACGTCAACACGATCCGCACGTCAGGCGAGGCGCTGCTCACGATCATCAACGATATTCTCGATTTCTCGAAAATCGAATCGGGCAAGATGGAGCTCGAACGCTCGCCCTTCGAACTGTCGCTCTGCCTCGAGGAGGCGCTCGATCTCTTCGCCCTGCAGGCGTCCGCCAAACGGCTCGAACTCGGCTACCTCATCGCGCCGGACGTGCCGACGTGGCTCATCGGCGACGCGACCCGCCTGCGGCAGGTGATCGTCAATCTGGTGAACAACGCGGTGAAGTTCACGCCGAGCGGCAGCGTCTCGGTCGAAGTGCGCAATCAGCCGCCCCTCACCGGCATCGAAATTCAGCCGCGCGCCGCGGACGCCGACTTCGAAACCGCGCGCCTGGAGTTCAGGGTGCGCGACACCGGCATCGGCATTCCGCCCGAGCGCATGGCGCGGCTCTTCAAGGCGTTCAGCCAGGTCGACTCCTCGACCACGCGCAAGTACGGCGGCACCGGTCTCGGACTCGCGATCAGTCAGCGCCTGTGCCAGCTGATGGGCGGCGACATTCGCGTCGAGTCCGACCAGACGCGCGGCACTGAAATCATTTTCACCCTCGCGACCGAAATTGCCCCGTCGCGCAGCGACTCGGGCCTGTCGTCCACGCCCGATGCCCTGCGCGGCGGCTGGGTGTTGTGCGTGGAGGATCATCCCGTGACCCAGGCGCGACTGCGCGCGCTGTTCGCGACGTGGTCAGTGGAATGCGTGGTCGTGGCCGATGCGCCCGCGGCCGTGGCTCTCGCCGCCGGCCGCGCGAAGGCGCCCGCGCTGCTCGTCTTCGACGCGGGCGATTCGCCCGATGAACCGGCGCCGCTCGACACGCTCACGGCGATTCGCTGCCCGCGGCTCGCTCTTTACCCGTTCGGTCGCACGGCGCCGATTCCGCCGTCCGACGGCCAGCCGTTCGCGAGCACGTCGAAGCCCCTGCGGACGATTTCGTTCATCCTGAGTGTATCCGGCCTGTTCCAATCGGCCGCGCAGGGCAGTCTCGCCGCGAGTCTGACCAGCGACCGCCCGATGGGCGTCGAGATCCCACTCGAAGTCCTCATCGCGGAGGACAACGCGGTGAACCAGAAGGTCGCGTTGCGCCTGCTCGAGCGGCTCGGCTATCGCGCCGACGCGGTCGCGAACGGCCTGGAGGCCGTGACCACGCTCGAGAACCGCCGCTACGATCTTGTGTTGATGGATCTGCAGATGCCGGAAATGGACGGCTTCGAGGCGACGCGACAGATCCGGCAACGCCTGCCGGCGACGCGTCAGCCGAAGATCGTCGCGTTGACCGCGAACGCGATGCAGGGCGATCGCGATCTCTGTTTCGCCGCCGGCATGGACGACTACATTTCAAAGCCGGTGAAGATTCACGAGATCGCGGACGCGATTCGCCGGCAGTTCGTCAAGCCGGCGGCGGCGCCCACGACGTCGCGGCAGGGCAATTGAACAAAAGCTGCCTCCGGTGGTTGCTGCAGGCGGCTACTGTTCACCTGAAACCGCCCTGGCCGCGGCACCGCCGTCCCCGCGGCGGGCTCGCTTGTCGCTCGCGTCTCCGCCAACCTGCGACGACGCGTCAGCACGGCGCGTCACCGTACATGCTCATCGATTGGACCCGACTCCTGCCTGCTCTCCTCTGCCTGCTCCCGCCCATCGCCTGGTTTCACGGGCGGCGGGTGCGTTACCGGGCGCTGAGTCACGACTGGAGCGGCTATTGGACGCGGACATTCGGCCTGGGCCTGCACTCGATTGATTTCGGCCGGGCGGTACTGGGGGCGTGGTGCCTGACGGCCGGCGTCGCGGCGCTGCCCGACGCCACCGGACCCTGGCGCCACGTCGCGCTGATCGTACAAGGCGCGGTGCTCGCGACGGCCGTCGGGCTGCAGACCTTTGTGAGCAAACAGCCTGGTACGACGCACGCACCATTCGCATTCGTGGCCGGGCTGGTCGTCGGCTTTCTCCCCCTGCCCATCGCCGGCCTCGCCCTGTGCCTCGCCGTGGCCATCGCGGCCGGCCTGCGCACGCCCGCCGGCTTTTTTCCCGCGTGCGCGTTCGCCATCATGGTGCTCGGGCTCGCCCTCTCCGGGATGGCCGGGCTAATCCGGCTCGCGTTGATCGCGAGCATCACCCTGCTGCCCTGGCTTCTGACCCTGCTGTTTCCGCGCACGCTTGTACTCTCGCATCTCACCCGCCGGATTTCCGCCGCGGAAGCAGCCGAACCGGATCCGCGTTAACGTCCACGCGCCGTCCGTCTCACAGCAAATCGCGCAGGCCCGCGAACTCCGCGGCGCGCGCCGGATCGGCCGCGAGATTGGTGGACTCGCCTGGATCGCGTTCGAGGTCGAACGCCAGCCAGGGCGAGCCGTCGGCGTTCAACACCAGTTTGCGCGCCGGCGTGCGGACACCCCGCCACGGGCGATCGCACTGGTGCGGCAGCGCCACGACGGACGGCATCGAGATTTTTGCGGCGCGACTTGGCGCCGTCCAGTCACGCCCATCGACCCACGCCTGCGTCATCGCCGGCAGATCGAGCAGCGAGACCGCGCTGGCGTCGCGGCGGGCACCACCAGCCGGCATGCGGACCAGGAACGGCACGCGCACCGACTCCTCATAGGGCCAGCCTTTGCGCAACAGACCGTGGGCACCGTGCATGTCGCCGTGGACCGACGTCACGACGATGATCGTGTTCTCGCGGGCCACGACCGAGATCAGGCCCTCCAGAGCGCGATCGGTCGCCTCGATGTGCGCATGGTAGCCGGACAATTCCTGCCGCACCCGCGCCTCGAATTCGCCCCCGCGCGGCACATTGGGCGGCAGCACCAGTCGGGACGGGTTGCGCGGCTTCACGCCGGGCGTGCGGGCGTCGTACGGCGGATGCGGTGGCTCGAGACTCACCACGCAAAACCACGACTGAAAGCGATCCGTCCAGCGCAGCGCGCGCTCGCACACCACATCACTTTGATAACCCCGGAACTGCGTCGCGCCCGGCAGCTCCGTGCCGTGGAGAAACGGATTGTTCAGCTGAAAGCCGCCCTCGAATCCCTCCCAGTGCGCGAATCCACCGCGCGCCTCTTCCGGCACATGGCTGACCGCGTGCTGCACGCCGACGAGCGGCACGTTCCGCTCACGCTCCGACAGATGCCACTTGCCGAAAAACGCCGTCGCGTAGGATCGCTCGTTCATCGCGTGCGCAATCGTCCGCGCGCCGATCGGGAGCGGATCGAAATAGTCCGCCACGCCGTTCTCGGGTGAAGGCACGCCGGTCAGCATTGCGGCGCGCGCAAACGGCCCGAAGGGATGCGGCGTCACGGCCTGGGTGTAATTCACCGACTCCGCCGCCAGCGCGTCGAGCACCGGCGTCCGCGCGTTGACGTCGCCGGCGTAGCCGCACGCCTGCGCGCGCCACTGGGTCGTGACAATCCAAAGGACGTTGGGCGGCTTGGGACCGGGCGGCGTGGGTGTCGCAGTCGACATGACCTGTGTTTGATACACCGGTCCGAGCCACCACAACCGAAAACATCCGCCGGGGCATCGCACGTTTATGGGGTATGCCACCCTGCAACGACAGGGTCAGCGGCGGGCGGGCGCAGGCTTGAAAGCGGGGCGCAACCGAAGGGCGCTTTCAGCGGTCAGGAGGCTGGCGGCCTCGATCGTCTCTCTACTATCGCCCGCCGCTCCGCCCTACCCGTTTGACTCCACCCCGCACCGCGCTTCGCTCCCTCCCTCCCCTCGATGGCCGACTTCCTCACCGACAAACCTGCAAAACTCGAACGCGCCTTTCTCGTCGGCGTCCAAACCCCGGAAATGCCCGCAGGCGAAGCAGCCGAGTTGCTCACCGAGTTGAAGGAGCTGGTCGAGAACCTGCGGATCACGGTGGCGCATTCCGAACTCGTGAACCTGCGCCGGCCGACGCCCTCGCTGTTTCTCGGCAGCGGCAAGGCCGAGGAAATCATCACCGCGGCGAAGGCGCTTGATGCCGACGTGATTGTCTTCGACGAGGCGCTCTCGCCCGCGCAGCAGCGCAATTGGGAGGAACTCTCGGGTCTCGCCGTGATCGACCGGCAGGAAGTCATCCTGGAAATTTTCTCCGACCGGGCCCACACCCGCGAGGCCACGCTGCAGGTCGCGCTGGCCCGCATGGAATATTCGCTGCCGCGTCTCACGCGCGCGTGGGCGCATCTCTCGCGCCAGCGCGGCAAGGGCAAGATGGGCGGCGAGGGCGAAACGCAGCTCGAGCAGGATCGCCGCATCGTCCGCGATCGCATCACGCACCTGAAGACCGAACTCGCGAGCGTGGTGAAGCAGCGCAACGTCCAGCGCCGCAAACGCCAGCGCGTGCCGATTCCCACGTGCGCGATTGTCGGATACACCAACGCCGGCAAGTCCACCCTGCTCAACACGCTCACCGGCGCCGAGGTGCTCGCGGCCGACAAGCTGTTCGCAACGCTCGATCCGACCACGCGCCAGCTCGTGTTGCGCGGCAACCAGAAGCTGCTCGTGACCGACACCGTCGGCTTCATCCGCCGCCTGCCGCACGGGCTCGTCGAGGCGTTCAAGGCCACGCTCGAGGAAGTGGTCGTCGCCGATTTTCTCGTGCACGTCATCGACGTCACGAATCCGAATTTCGAACAGCATCACGCCACCACGATCTCCGTCCTGGGCGAGCTCGGCGCCGGCAGCCAGACGATGGTGACGGTGTTCAACAAGGTCGACGCCGCCACGCCCGAGATGATCGCCCGCGCCCGCCGGCTGGTGCCGGAAGCGCTGTTTGTCAGTGCCCTCACGCGCGAGGGCCTCGATGTCCTCGAGGCGCGCTGTCTCGAGCTGATCGCCGAGGCGCACGCCACGACCGAATTGCTCGTGCCGCACCAGCGCTACGACGTGATCGCCCGCCTCCACGCCGTCGGTCACGTGCAGAGCGAGGAACAGCTCGACGACGGCGTCCGGCTGTTCGGCCGTTATCCACCGACGCAGGCCGCGTTCTTCGCGCCCTTCGTGGTGAAGTCATGACCTCCTGACGTCACCCGTTCGGGTGGTTTCAAGAGGATCGTCGTCGCGGCCGCCCCTGCGACGCCAAGGCTGGAAACACCGCCGCCCGCGCTCCCGCCGGCCGCGGATTTCCTCCCATGTACAACGGTGTCAGCCAGAGCAGCCCCAATCAGGGATCATCCGCCGTCTCGAAAACCGATGGCGTCGACGTTCCGTCCGGCGGTCGCGTGCGCAGTGGCAAGGCCCCCGCTCCCCGCGTGCAGCAACCCGGCGTGACGCGCATCGATCGGCCGCTGGGCAAGCGCAACGTGACGTCCGGGTCGCCCGTCTCCGCCCGCGCCAAAGCCTCGGCCAAACCCGACGGCCCGCCGGTGTTCGACGATATCGCGAAATTCATCGCGTCGCGCTTCGCGCAGCGCGCCACCGTGGGCGACCATGTCTGGCAGGTGAAACTGGTCGGCCTGATGAAGGCCGTGTTGAGCCAGCCCGGTGCCCTTTCCAACGAAGGGGTTCCGATCAACAACCGCGAAGCCCTGGTGGACCACCTGATCGCGAAGGCCGTGGCGGACGCGCCCAAGGGGGATCGAAAGATGGTGGAAGCGCAGTTGAAGAATCCGGAGATCCGGCAGGCCCTGAAGGATGGCCTCACCGTCGCGCAGGGCGACCTCGCGTCACGGCTAAAGCAGATGCCGAACTACGGCCGGGTCGACCCCAACGACTTCTCCGCCGCCAATCTCCCGCTGGAGTTGCGCGGGAATCAGCGTTTTCAAACGTTCATGGGTCGATTCAAGGAGGCGCTGCTGAAGGGAGGCGACGAGGGGGCCGCGGCGGTCAGGAACCTCGACCGGATGTTGAACGCCGTGCTCAAAACCACGCACGAGACCAAGGACGGGACAGACTACATCCTCAGTCCGAGCGCACGCTTCGCCCTGACGCTGGCCCACGGCCAGAACTTTCTCTTTTCGCTCATCGACGAGGTGTCCGGCACGCTCAATGACCACGACAAGGCCAAAGTGGAAAGCACCAAGGCCGCGCTAAAAAATTCCGGGGCCGTCAGCAACTTTCACCATGAGGCGGTCAAGGGCTTGGGCAACTACATGAGAGGCGACGGCGTGCTCGTCCTCGGCGGGAAGAATTTCTTACCGGTCCAGGAAATCGGCCAGGGAAACTCCGGCTCGGTGGTCGTCTACCGTCCGGAATACCAAGGCACCGACGAGGACTGGATCGCCGTCAAGCACCCGAAGGGCGACAAGATCGAGGGCCCGTCCAACGAGGGTCGTGCACTGATCACGGCCCGGGGCAACGGCACCGCGATGGAGACGAACCTCACTGAATTGATCGACGGCGCACGCACCGACGACTCGCTCCTGCTGATCATGCGTTACATGGGCAATGGCTCGTTCGACCATGCGCTCAAGACGCTCGATAACGTGGCGATGTCCGCTGACGATCGCGCCACCCTCAAGCTCACGCCCGTCGCTGATATTCTCACGGCGCTTCAGCGCATGTTCTATGCGACGGGGCAGGTCCACAGCGACCTCGCCGCGCGGAACCTCATCATCGACGCGCGGGGCGTGGCGAAGCTGGCGGACTTCGGCCTGACCCGGCAGGTGCAGAAAGTGACCGATGGTCCGAAGGAGTCCGGAAGTATTCCCGACACGTCCAACCCGCTCCCGATCCGTTGGACCGCGCCCGAAGCCCACAAGGGCGAAACCACGGGTCCGAAGGCGGACGTGTGGAGCCTCGGGATCATGCTCATGGAGGTCGTGTATGGCGGCCTGCCGTTCCCGCAGCTCTACAATGCGGCAGCGACCGATCGAATCCTCCACTTCGATCCCTCCAATCCGGAACATCTGCCCCCACTCGATGCCACCAAATGGCCCAACGGCATGGCGGAGAAACTCCACGCGTTCATGGCCTCGCTGCTTCAAGTCGACCCCGACAAGCGACCGCCGATGGACGACGTGATCAAGGTCTTCAAGCGGGACTTTCCCCACGTCGGCACGCCGGGGGCGCACGAAAAACTCGCGACGGTGCTGAGTGAAGCCAAGCCCAAGACCGGTTCGACCCCGACCCCACTGCCGTCGGGCAGCCTGCCCGTGTCGCCGGCTGTGACCGCTCCGACCACCGCGGACATCCCCAGTGTTTACGCGAACCCGCGGCAGACCACTCCCTCGGCGCCGACCACCCACTCGGACATTCCGAGCGTTTACGCGAACCTGCGGCAGAACCAAACGTCACCAACGGTTCCGCCCGCGTCTCCGGATTCACCCCCGTCCACCCAGACGGATCTGCCCGAGGACTATGCCAACCTGAGATAGGGCAAAGGCGAAACCGTGCGACACTCGCGCCGCGGTTTCCGGCGGGCCGCGACCGACCCGTAGTCGTCGCGGCGAATGACCGCGGCGACCGGGCCTCCCCGAGGCATTCCCGATCGCGTCACATTCGACGCGGCATCCGTCTCACCGGATCCGCGATTCCAGCCGTGATTCCGGCTCAGTGAATCACTCGGCGTCGTAAATCTGCACCTTCGTCCAGAACGTCTTGAACTTCGCGATGAACGCCAGGTGGATCGGATCGACCTGATACGCATCGTGCGCGGCGACGTCCTTGCAGAGCACCGTCAGCGCGAAGGAATACGAGCTGTCGATGATCGGGCGCCGCTCGGTTTTTGCCGGCGTGCCGACGTAAATCTTGTCGACGGCCTTGATCGTGCCGAGCGATTCGACGCCGCGGCGAAAGTCCGCGAGCTGGGCGGCGGTGAGTTCAGGTTTCAGCCAGAAGTAAACAGTGTGAACGAGCATGGGAACAACGAGTAGAGCGGCTGACCCGCGCCGCTCAATCGCAAACGAAAGGGGCCGCGTCCGGCATCCGGCCACGGCCGCCATGAGCGATCCGTCCCCGACGCGACGCGCGCTCATTGAGTGGCGCGGCGGATGCGAGGTACGGGGTTTCGCTTGGCCGGTGGATTGGTCCCTCAACTCCCAGCCGGAACCATTCAGTTGAAAGGTGAACGTTGAAGGTTGAAAGCGCCCAATCACCAGCAGCAGCCAACGGTCCTAGAGTGCGTGCAGGTTTCCACCGACTGGTGCGTGACTGTATTCGAGCCCAATCGACGGTGGTTCGATCTGCTTCCGGTTCCTTTCAACTTTCACCTTTCAACCTTCAACTTGGCTCGGCTTCGTGCATCGCGCCGTCTCAACCGGTCATCGCATCCAGTTTCGCGAGCTCCTCCGCCACGTTCAGATTCATCGGAATGTCGGGATCGGGTGACGGCACCGCCGACAGCAGGATCCGCGTGTAGGGATGTTGCGGCGCCGTGAAGATGGCCTCGGTGGCGGCGACCTCGACGAGCCGGCCCTTGCGCATCACGGCCACGCGATCGCAAAACCCGCGCACGACATCGAGATTGTGCGCGACGAACAGATACGTGAGCTGAAACTCCCGCTGGAGTTCCTTCAACAGGTCGAGCACCTGCGCCTGCACCGACGTGTCGAGCGCCGACGTCGCCTCGTCGCACACGATCAGCGACGGCCGCATGATCAGCGCGCGCGCGATGCCGATGCGCTGACGCTGGCCGCCGCTGAACGCATGGGGATAACGCGAGCGGTGCTCGGGCTTCAGGCCGACGCGGGCCAGCACGTCCGACACGCGATCATCGAGCTCCGCCCCGTGCGCGAGCCGGTGAATCACGAGCGGCTCGCCGACAATGTCCCGCACCGTCATGCGCGGATTGAGCGACGAAAACGGATCCTGAAACACCATCTGCGCGTGCTGCCGCACGGGCTTGAGCTCGCGATCCGAGAGTCGCGCCAGATCCACGACGCGGCCATCGGGCAGCCGGAAAAGCGTCTCGCCCGCCGTCGGCGGAATCGCGCGCAGGAGACAGCGGGCCGTCGTGGTCTTGCCCGAACCGCTCTCACCCACGAGCCCGAGCGATTCACCCGGCGCCAGGTCGAAGCTCACGTTATCCACCGCCTTCACGGCGCCGCTTACCTTCCACCGAAACCCGGGTTCATAGATCGGGAAGTGCTTGCTCAGGCCGCGCACGCTCAGCAGCGGCCCGGACGGAGGACGGAAGGATGCTGCGGCAGCGGTGGTACGCGCAGGCATGAGACTCGGATCAGGCGGAACCCGCGCGGCCGGCGGACGCCGTCCGCGCCGCCGCACTACGCCGGCTCGGCAGCGCGTCGAGCAGCGCGCGCGTATAAGGATGCTGGGGACACTTCAGGACGGCGCGCACCGTGCCGTGCTCGACGATCTCGCCCTGCCGCATCACGGCCACGTCGTCGGCCATCTGCGCCACGACCCCGAAGTCATGCGTGATCAGCAGCACCGAGCAGCCGATCTCGCGCTGCAGCGTCTTGATGAGCCCAAGAATCTGCGCCTGCACGGTCACGTCGAGCGCGGTCGTCGGCTCGTCCGCAATCAGCAACTCCGGCCGGCACACGAGCGCCATCGCGATCACCGCGCGCTGGCGCATGCCGCCGGAAAGCTCGTGCGGATACTGCGCGTAACGCTGCTCGGCGTTTGCGATGCCCACCTTGTGCAGCATCTCGAGCGTCAGCCGTCGCGCCGCCGCCGGACTCACGTCCTGATGCACGAGGATCGCCTCGTCGATCTGGCTCCCGATCGTGTGCACCGGCGACAGCGCCGTCATCGGCTCCTGGAAAATCATGCTGACGAGCCCGCCGCGCACCTTGAAGAGCAGCCCGGATTTTTCATCGAGATGCGCGATGTCGATCTCCCCCGCCCGCTGCGAGCGCAGCACCATGCGGCCGCCGACGATCCGGCCGGGCGGCTGCACGAGCCGGAGCAACGAGTACGCCGTCACGCTCTTGCCGCTGCCGGATTCGCCCACCAGCGCGAGCGTGCGTCCGCGTTGAATCGAAAAGGAGATGTTCTGCACCGCGCCGACGACGCCGTCCGGGGTGAAGAACGACACGCGCAGGTTGGAAACCTGCAGCAGGGGCGAGTCCGGGGGGAAGTTCATTTCGTGGCGTAGGGGTCCGCAGCGTCGCGCAATCCATCACCCAGAAAGTTAAAACACAACACGGTCAGCACGATCAGCACGACCGGCATGAGCAGCCACGGGTAGTTGGCAACGGTCTGGATGCTCAGACAGTCCTGCAGCATCACGCCCCAGCTGACAATCGGCGGCCGCAGCCCGAGCCCGAGAAACGAGAGCGACGTCTCGCCCAGAATCATCGAGGGCACGCTCATCGTGAGCACGACGATGATGTGGCTCGTGAACCCCGGCAGGAGATGGCGAAACAGGATCCGCGCGTGACTCGCGCCGAGCAAGCGCGCAGCCGTGGCGTAATCCTCTTCGCGCAGCGCGAGGATTTTTCCGCGCACCACGCGCGCGAGTCCCGTCCAGCCCAGCAGGCTGAGCACGAGCGTGATGGCAAAATACGTCGACAGCGGCGGCCAGCTGATCGGCAGCACGGCACCAAACGCTAGCCACAGCGGAATCTGCGGAAACGCGTTCACCACTTCGATCACGCGCTGGATCACCGTGTCGACCGCGCCGCCGAAATAACCGGAGATGCCGCCGATGGTCACACCGAGCACAAAGGTCACGGCAATCGACACCAGCCCGACCGAGAGGCTGATCCGGGATCCGTGAATGAGGCGACTGAAGATGTCGCGGCCGTACTTGTCCGCCCCGAGAAAATAAAACGCCGGCGTCGCGCCATCGGCTCGCCGCGCCGCACTTTCCTTCACGCCGAAGAAATGCCGCTCGAGCGGAACGAGTCCGAAAAGCTGATACGGTTCCCCGCGGACGAAGAACCCCAGCGCAATCGGCCGGGTTCGATCCTCGAGGTAGGTTTTTTTGAAGGTGAGTGGATCGACCGACACCGTCAGCGCGGGCACATGGAGCCCGTGCTGCCAGGAAAAGCGCGGGAGCTGCGGCGGACAGTAGGCCTGCGCGAGATCGCGCCATTGCCGCGAATACGGCGCGAAAAACTCCGCACCGATCGCGAGCACGTAAAGCACCACGAGCAGGAAGAGCGACGCCACGGCCAGGCGGTGCTGGAGGAAACGCCGCCGGATGAGCGCCCATTGCGACAGCGAACCGGGCTCCGACGCCGGGGCGGGCGCGGCCAGGCTCGGGGTATCAGCGACGGCTGCCATCGCCCGCCAGCAAATTGCCCGGGTCCGCAGCGGCAAGCGGCAAGTGGGAGCGAGTCGAGCGCGCACTGGGAATGCGAACTGCAATCGCGCCAAGGAAGCACCCGGAGCGCAGGCGTCCCGCCTGCATCCGATCCGTGCAGGCCGGAGGCCTGCGCTCCCAACTCTGCGCGCCTATCCTCAGCCGCCCGTTTTCACTGTTGCCACCCGGCGGCCACCGGGACTGTTTCACGTGCCTTGGTGCCCTCCATGAATTACCTCCCCGCGCCCTTTTCCCTCCGCCCCTTCCTCGCCGTCGGACTCCTCGGTCTGGCCGCCGTGATCGGTGGCTGCAGCAAGTCAACCGATGCCGCCAAGACCGACGCCGCGCCCGCGGGCGGCAAGAAGGCCGGCGCGGTGAAAATTGGTTTCTACGTCAAGCAGCCGGAGGAACCGTGGTTCCAGCTCGAGTGGAAATTCGCCGATCAGGCGGCGCGCGAACTCGGCTTCACCCTCGTGAAGATGGGCGGTAACGACGGCGAGAAGGCCCTCGCGGCCATCGACAATTTTGCCGCGGGCGGCGCGCAGGGCTTCGTCATCTGCACGCCCGACACCAAGCTCGGACCGGCCATCGTCAACAAGGCGCGCGCCGTGAACCTGAAGTTCATCGCCGTCGACGATCAGTTCCTCGGTGCCGACGGCCAGCCGCTGAAGAACGTCCACTACCTCGGCATCTCGGCGCGCAAGATCGGCGAGAGCGTCGGCGACACCCTCGCCGCCGAGATGAAGAAACGCGGCTTCGCGCTCGCCGACACCGCGGTCTGCGCCGTGACCTACGATGAACTCGCGACGGCGAAAGAGCGGACCGACGGCGCGATTTCACGTTTGATGGCGGCCGGCATTCCGAAGGAACGGATCTTCCGCGCTCCGATGCGCACGACCGATATTCCCGGCGCCCTCGACTCCACCAACACCCTGCTCACGCAACAATCCGGCGTGAAGCACTGGCTGGTCTGCGGCACCAACGACAACGCCGTCCTCGGCGCCATTCGCGCGCTCGAAGGCCGCGGCTTCGCCCCGGAAAGCTGCGTCGGCATCGGCATCAACGGCACCGACTGCATCGTGGAACTCGAGAAGGCGAAGCCCACGTCCTTCCACGGCTCGATGCTCCTCTCCGCGAAGGAGCACGGCTACAAGACCGCCGAGATGCTGTATAAGTGGATCAAGGACGGCGTGGAACCGCCGCTCGACACCCGTACCGTCGGCACGTTGATCACGCGCGAAAACTTCCGCCAGGTGCTGAAGGACCAAGGCGTGCGCGAGTAAACTTCCCGGGAGCGCAGGCGTCCCGCCTGCAAACGGAGCCTGCGGGCGGGACGCCCGCGCTCCCACCCGCCCCTGCGTCATGTCAGAACACCCCGCCCTCGCCTTCGATCGCGTCTCGATGGAGTTCCCCGGCGTGAAAGCGCTGACGGACGTTTCGTTCTACGTGCGCGCCGGCTCGGTGCACGCGCTGATGGGGGAGAACGGCGCGGGCAAATCCACGTTGCTCAAGATCCTCAGCGGCGCTTACCGGCCGACTTCCGGCGCGGTGGTGATCGACGGCCAGCCGCGCCAGTTTGCGAGCACGGTCGGAGCGCTGGCAGCGGGCGTCGCGGTGATTTACCAGGAGTTGCACCTCGTCCCGGAAATGACCGTGGCGGAAAATCTCTTCCTTGGTCACCTGCCGAACCGACTCGGCTTCGTCGATCGCCGCGCGCTCGCCGCGGCCGCGCGGCGGCAGCTCGAGTTGATCGGCGAGGCGATCGATCCCGACACCAAGCTCGGCCGCCTTTCGCTCGCGCAGCGCCAGATGGTCGAGATCGCGAAGGCGTTGACGCGTGGCGCCCGGATCATCGCGTTCGACGAACCGACCAGCAGCCTCTCCGACCGCGAGGTGCGACGGCTCTTCACCATCATCCGCGATCTGAAAGCCCGCGGGTGCACGATCCTCTACGTGTCGCATCGCATGGAGGAAATCTTCGCGCTCTGCGATCGCCTCACCGTGCTGCGTGACGGCCGGCACGTCGAAACCGCGGCGCTGGCAACGCTCACGCGCGACGGCGTCGTGCAACGGATGGTCGGCCGCGAACTCGCCGACATCTACAATTACGCGCCGCGCCCGCGGGGCGAAGGCGGCCTGGCGGTCGACGGCCTCTTCGGACCGGGCCTCGCCGAGCCGTGTTCGTTCACCGTCCACGCCGGCGAAATCGTCGGCTTCTTCGGCCTCGTTGGCGCCGGTCGCACGGAATTGCTCAGACTGCTCTTCGGCGCGACCCCGCGCCGCGCCGGACGCGTGACGCTCTTCGATCGCGACCTCCATCCGGCGTCGCCGCGCGAGGCCATCGAGGCGGGCATCGTGCTGTGTCCCGAAGATCGAAAGAAGGAGGGCATCGTGCCCGTCCGCTCGGTGCTCGAGAACATCAACCTCAGCGCGCGCCGCCGACGCTCGCACGGTGGCGTGCTGATCGACGAAACCTGGGAAAACGCCAACGCCCGCCAGCGCATCGATCAACTCCGGGTGCGCACGCCGTCAGCGCAACAGCTCATTCGCAATCTCTCGGGCGGCAACCAGCAGAAGGTCATCCTCGGCCGCTGGCTCTCCGAAACCGTGCGTGTCATCCTGCTCGACGAACCGACGCGCGGCATCGACATCGGCGCCAAGAGCGAGATCTACGCCATCATCCAGCAACTGGCGCGTGACGGCGTGTGCGTGCTGCTGGTGTCGAGCGAGCTGCCTGAGGTGCTCGGCGTTTCCGACCGGATCGCCGTCATGCGCCAGGGCCGCATCGCGGCGATGGTGGATCGCGCCGACGCCACCGAGGAACGACTCCTCAAACTCGCGCTGCCGCTCGAAACCGCCTCCGCCTCATGAGCGCCTCCACCGCCCGCCCATCCTTCGTCAGCAACCTGCTTGATCGCGCCGGCATGCTGCTGGTCCTCGCGCTGCTGTTCGGTGGCTGCTCGCTGTTCATCGACAACTTTCTCTCCGTCGTAAATCTCAAGGGCCTCGCGCTGTCGGTCTCCATGACCGGCATGGTCGCCTGCACGATGTTGTTCTGCCTCGCGGCCGGAGACTTCGATCTTTCGATCAGCTCGGTTGTCGCCTGCGCGGGGGTGGTCGCGGCGCTCGTGATGAATCGCACCGGCAGCATCACGCTCGGCATTCTCGCCGGGCTGGGCTGCGGCGCGGCCTCCGGCCTGATCAACGGCATCGTCGTCGCGCGCCTGCGGATCAACGCGCTGATCACCACGCTCGCGACGATGCAGATCGTCCGCGGGTTCGGTTACATCGTCTCCGACTACAAGGCCGTCGGCATCACGCACGAGAACTTTTTCCTCCTCGGCAACTCGCGCTTCCTCGGCATCGACACGCCGATTTGGATCACGGTCGCGTGTTTCATCGTGTTTGGATTCGTGCTGAACCGCACCGTGTTCGGCCGCGAGACCCTTGCGGTCGGAGGCAATGCCGAGGCCGCGCATCTCGCCGGCATTCGCGTCGACCGCGTGAAGATCATCATCTTCACCGCGCAGGGCATCATGGCGGCATTCGCGGGCATCGTCCTCGCCTCGCGCCTCACCAGCGGCCAGCCCAACACCTCGCAAGGATTCGAACTCGACGTCATTTCCGCCTGCGTGCTCGGCGGCGTCTCGCTCACCGGTGGCATCGGCAGCATGACGTTTGTCGTCGCGGGCGTCCTCATCATGGGCGTGGTCCAGAACGCGATGAGCCTGCTCAACATCGCGCCCGGCTACCAATACGTCGCGCGCGGCCTGATCCTGCTGGCCGCGGTGCTGTTTGATCGCTGGAAGCGGCGGAGGGGGCAGAGTTGAGGGAGTTGAGGGTTGAGAGCTGAGAGTTGAGCGAGCTGGGAGTTGAAAGTTGAAGGGTGAAAGTTGAAAGACCGTGTCGAGTGGGCGCACTTAGCCTTGGCCAGAATGCACCAAACGAACCGGAGAAGTTTCCGGTCTTTCAACTTTCACCCTTCAACTTTCAACTGCGCGCGGCGCTCCGCGCCGGGCGCAACGTCTTCCCCTCGTTCCACTGCCCTTCGACCATCACGGTGGTCGCCTGCTCCGGGAGGCCGCGCTCGTTGCGCTCCACGAGACTGATCAACGTATCCACCGCGAGCGCACCGATCATGCGGCCGTTCTGGTAGACGCCGCTGTGGCTGTCGCCGCTTTCCGGACACGCCAGCAGCGCGAGGCCGATATCGGCCGGCACTTTCCAACCCGCCTTCGCCAGCGTGCCCGCGAGCGGATCCGCCGCCGGCGTGATGATCACATCCGGTTGCTCGCGCCGCAGCCACGCGAAGATCCGTTTCACGTCGGCCCAGTCATCGACATAGAGCGGCCGCGCGAGCTTAAGGTCGGCGAGCATCTCGCCGCCGATCAGGTAACCGGCCTCCCACCGCCCCTGAAACCGCAATTGGTGAACGCGCCGCAGGACGAGGCCGGGACGGCGATAGCCAAGGCGGTGGCATTCGCGCACGGTCTGCAGGCTCGAGAAGAAGTGATCGTTGCAGACGGTCGTAATCGTGAGCGACGGCAGCGGCACGCTCAGGCCCACCGCGGCGAAATAATCCCAGCGCAACGCCGGCGGCGGATCGCCCTCGGCGAGCGGACTGATCAACACGCCCTGAATGCCCCGCGCGTGCAGCATCGCGGAGAAGCGCTCGTTCGACATCTGGTCGCGATGCAGCCAGAATTCCTGGGCCCGGTAGCCGCGCAACGTCGCCCGTTCAAGCGCGCCTTCACGCATCTGCCGGATCGTCGGCGCGGGATGATCGCGCCAGCCGTCCGCGGTGCGTTGCGCGCACACCAGCGCGAGGGCGGGCTTGTCGCGGAGCGGTTTTCCCTGGCGCCGAATCCGCATCAGGGTCGAGACGTACGGATTGGGCTGATAATTGAGTTTCCGCGCGATGGCCTGGATCCGCTCGCGCGTGGCCGGCGGAATCCGCGGGTTGTTGGCCAGACACATCGACACCGTCGCCTGGGTCACGCCGGCCAGGGCGGCGATCGACTTCATCGTGACGCCGTTGCTCATGCTTAAGGATGAAAGCAAGACGAAGCTTCTGTTGACTGGCGCAAGCGAAATCATGGCCGGTTAACGCTTGCCCCGGGCGTTTCCCGGCGGAGCGTTACACCCCGCGCCCTTTCTGTTGACCGCGCCCACCAAAACCCATGAACCCACGCTCCCTCCCCACCCGATTGTCAGCTGCCGGCCTCTGCGCCGCGCTGCTCGTCAGTGCCCTCCACGCGCAGACCACGCCCGCCACCCCCGCCGCCAGGCCGGCGGATGATGTGGTCAAACTCTCCGAGTTTTCCGTCCGCGCCGATGGCGACCGCGGTTACGCGCCGTCCGAAACGCTCACCGGCAGTCGCGTGAAGACCCAGATCGCCGACCTGCCCTACACGGTGAACGTGCTCACCAGCGAATTTTTTGAGGACTTCGGCATCTTCGAACTCTCGGACAACGTGATTCAAATCGGCGGCTTTACCGGCCTCGACGTCGGCGGCAGTTTCAACCTCCGCGGCTTCAGCTCATCCTCACAGCTGCGCGACGGCTTCTTCCGGCTCGGCCGCTACGGGTCCAGCAACGTCGATCGGATGGAGGTCATCAAGGGTTCCAACGCCGCCATCTACGGGCGCACGTCGCCGGGTGGCATGCTCAACATGATTTCGAAGCAACCGAAGTCACGCGAGAGCCAGAAGCTGACGTTCAACTACGGCGACGAGGGCACGCAGCGCGTGACGCTCGAAACCACGGGCCCGATCCTGAATAGCAGCCTCGGCAAGACCTCGTACATTCTCACCGGCAGTCATTATCAAAAGGAGTTCGACCAGGAATACGCCCGCAACCGGAACCAGGAATACTACCTCGCCGTCTCGCACGACTTCCCGGACGGCTCGAATCTGTTTCTCTCGGCGGAGTACTTCCTCCAGCTGCGGCACTCGCCAAATTCCTCCGCTCCTTTGATCACCGATCAAAAGGGCACGGCGAGCAATCTGGACGACGAGGCCATTGGCTACGCGTTCAATCTCGCCCGTTACAATGCCTTCGGCCCGAACAGCGAACTCACCCGCGGCAACACCGGTTTCAACGCGGTCTACGACAAGAAGCTGAACTCGGTCTGGAGCACGCGCGTCGCCGCCAACTACTACCTCGCGCGCCGCTGGGACTTCAACCAGAACACCGGCTGGGGCGCGATCATCATCAATCCCGCCAACACTGCCACGCCGGTCACGAGCGCCCGCGGCGCGACACCCAACACCACGCGCATCATCGAGGACGGCGGCGGCTTCCAGGGCGACATTCTCGCCCATTACTGGACCAACAACCGCGCGCTCGAGCACCGCACGCTGGTCACCCTCGATATCAACGATTACTACCGCTGGGATCCCTCGCTCAACTACGCCGGCGCGACCAATCCCGATCTCGTGGCTTGGAACGCAGTGCGGACCGTCACGCTGGATCGCAACTACAACCCGGTCGCGCCGCTCGCGTATTTCCCCAAGCTGTACGATCCCACGCAGGGCGTGAAGACGCGGCACCAGAAGCGCCGCACGACGGTATTCGGCGGACTGCTCCGCCAGCAGACCTCGTTCATGAACGGCCGGCTGCTCACGTTTGCCGGCGCGCGTTTTGACGACGTGCGTTTCCGCGACACCGACTACATCGGCTTTGCCGGCTACGTCCCGGGCACGCTGATCGACAAGAGCGTCAATCTCCTGAAGCCCAACTACGGCTTCAATTACAAGATCACCCAAAACTTCCGCGTGTACGCCAGCTACAGCGAAAGCTACTTCGTCTCGCAGAACGACAATGCGCAGGCCCACTTCGATCCGACCTACAAGTCCGAGGTCGCGGACGGCTACGACTACGGCTTCAAGGGTTCGTTCTTCAACGATCGCCTCACGTACACGATCAGCGGGTACTATGCGAACCGCAACAATGTGAGCGTGACGGACAACATCGAGACGCCCCTCGGGTCCGGCAACTTCGTGCAGGTGACGGTGCGCGACGGCGATCAGCTCGTGCGCGGCTACGAGATCGATCTCACGTGGCGCGTGACCGACGCCGTCTCCGCCGGCGGCAGCTGGGGGCATGTGTATTCGGTTTACACGGACTTCGGCACCGCTTCTCCCGCGGCCATCGGCCGCCGCGTGATCAACATCTCGCCGCAGAACGGCAGCGCCTACGTCAGGTACGCGCCGCGCGAGGGACTGCTGAAGAATTTGTCGGGGAACATCGGCGTCGCCTACGTCGCGTCCACGCCGACGGAGGCCCCGACCGCGGGCGACACCTACGTGACGACGCCCGGCACCGGCGCCCGCGTGGTCACCCGCTCCACCAACCAGTGGCGCCTGCGCGTGCCGTCCTTCAACGTCTGGAGCATCGGCCTGCGCTACAAGCTGCCGGCGATGCGCAACGGCATCGACCACTCGCTCGCCCTGAACGTGAACAACCTCTTCGATCGTGAATATCTCCGCGTGAACCGCCTGATCGGCGAGCCGCGCTCGATTTATTTCTCGTACACGATCAACCGGACCGGCGCCCGCAACAGCCGCTGATCTGCGGCTCCGTCGGGAGCCCGCGACTTGACCCAGGCCGGGCGCAGCGCGCCCGGCCTTTTCGTTGGTCTCGTCACGACGGCTCGGATACCGCGCCTTCGACGCACGGCAGCGTCACGACAAATTCCGTCCAGCCCGCCGGTGACGCGGCCGCGAGTTCGATCTCACCGCGGTGCGCGTGCACAATCTCACGGCAAAGACTGAGCCCGAGACCGTGACCGCCGCGACTGCGGGCGGGATCGCCGCGGAAGAATCGTTGAAACAGATGCGGCCTTCCCTCCACGGGAATGCCGGCGCCGGTGTTGCTGATCCGCAGTTCCGCCACCGGGCCGCGTCGCGCCAGCAGACACCGGACGCGGCCGCCGGAGAGATTGTAGCGGGCGGCGTTGTCGAGCAGCGTCAGCAGGGCGCGGCGGAGTTGCGCGTCGTCAGCCAGGATCCAAACGCCGGCGGCGATGTCCGTCTCGAGACTCACCTGGTGCGCCTCCGCGAGAATCTCGGCGTCTTCGCACACGGCCCGCACCAGGACGCCGGCGTCGATCGGCCGGAGCGTCATCGACGGATTGCCGGCGTCAAATTTCGCCAGCAGCAGAAGATGCTCGGTGATGCGATCGAGCCGGCCGATTTCCTCCTGCAGGCTGAGCAGCTTTTCCTCGGGCCCGCGTTCCAGGCCCCGGGCGCGCAGCAGCCGCTCGATCTCGCCGTGCATGATCGTCAGCGGCGTGCGCAACTCGTGCGAGGCGTCGGCCGCAAACCGCTGCGCCTGCTGAAAACTCGTCTGCAAGCGCGCGAGCATCGCATTGAACACATGCGCCAGCCGGCGCAATTCGTCGTCGGCCGCGCCGACCGGCACCCGCCGATCCAGCTGGCTGGCCTGCACGCCCTCCGCCGCCGCGGTCAGCGCGCGCAGCGGGGCGAGCGCGCGGCCCGACATCCACCATCCGCCCCCCGCGGCCACCAGCAGCACGATCGGGAGCGACAGGGCATAGCCGGTGAACAGGTCGCGGATGATTTCGTTCACCTCGGACAGCGTGTGTGCGATCACCACCGCTTTGCCCGGCCGGTTGACCGTGACTATCCGCCACGGCTCGCCCGCCGCGTCCTGCTGCGTATGAACGCCCGAGTACCGGAGTGCAGCGCGGGCCACGGCCTCCGGGAGCTTGTCGGAGCGTCGCATCACGCGCGCGTCGTCGAAGATGGCGATGGCCAGCCAGGGTTGGAAGCGGACCAGTTCGTCGATGGTGCGATCAAACAGGTACGGCTCATCCACGGCAGCAAGATGCTGCCGCTCCGCTTCAAGCGCGAGGTCCACTGCTTCGATCTGCTCGTGATAGAGATTCAGATACGTGCCGAACGCAAAGATCGCCAGCACGAGTCCGACCAGCGCCGCGGCCGACACCGCGAATTTCCAGCGAATGGGCAGCGGTTTCATGGGTCGCGCTGGATCGCATAGCCGGTGCCGCGCACCGTCTGGATGAGTTTGACGGGAAACGGATCGTCGAGTTTGCGCCGCAACCGCTGGATCGCGACATCGACGAAATTGGTCCCGGGGTCGAATTGATAGCCCCACACACTCCGGCTGATTTCCACGCGCGTCACCACGCTGCCGGGTGTCCGCAGCAGGCACTCCAGCAACGCGAACTCCCGCGTCGTCAATGGCACGCGCACGCCGCCGCGGGTGACGTCGCGGGTGGCGAGATTGACGCTCACGTCCGCATACGACTGCACCAGCGACGTCGTATCCGTGCGGCGGCGCAGCACGGCCTTCAGTCGCGCCACGAGCTCGGACATGGAAAACGGTTTGGCGAGGTAGTCGTCGGCGCCGAGGTTCAATCCCGCCACCCGGTCCTCCAGGCTGCCGCGCGCGGTGAGCAGGATGACGGGCACCTCCTGGCGTCGCTCGCGCAAGGTTCGCAGCACCGACAATCCGTCCTGCCCCGGCAGCATGACATCCAGCACAATCGCATCGAAGGTCTCGCGCCCGATGCGTTCCAGCGCGTGATGGCCGTCGGTGCTCACGTCAACCGCGTAGCCCTGCTCCGCCAGGCCCGCTTTCACGAGCGCAGCCACCTTCGGTTCGTCCTCCACCACCAGCACGCGCATCCGCCAAGCGTGATGCGAACCGCCCCGATGCACGAGCGCGAACTCCTCGACAGCGGTCGGTCGCAGATGACAACGTCGTAATGTTTCTAACGCTTCGGCCCCGAACGCGTCGGACTCTCATGCCTTTCCACGAACCCAACTCCCGCGAGCGGAAGCAGCGAACCCAAGTGTCGCTCCTACGACGGCGGGACGGTCTCGCCGCCCTGGCGGTCGCGGTGGCCGCAGTCGCCGGTCTGGTCACGCGGCTGGCGCTGCTGGGGAAGTCGGCCACGGACGTGGCGTGGAACTCGAGTCTCGTCGCCGCGTTCGGCTGGGGGCTGCTCTACGATGTCGCGGCCGCCCTGTGGTGGGCGACGCCCCTGGCGCTTGCGCTCCTGTTTCTGCCCGCGCGTTTTCTCGCCAGCCGCGCCGGCCGCATCCTGCCCCACGTTTTCTTTGTCGGGCTGTTCTACGCCGCGTTTTTCGGCGCGGCGGCGGAATGGATTTTCTGGGACGAGTTTGGCGTCCGTTTCAACTTCATCGCGGTCGACTACCTCGTCTACACGAAGGAAGTGCTCGGCAACATTCGCGAGTCGTATCCCATGCCGGCGCTTTACGCCGGGCTGCTGGCGTTGGCGATCGCGGCGTGGTGGTTGCTGGCCCGCACCGGATGGTTAGGGCAGTGGTCGCAAACGGGGGCCGCGCCCGCACCGTTCCGTCGCTGGCCCGCAGTGGCCGCCTGGTCGGGCGCCCTCGTGCTTTTCGGCCTCGGTCTTCAGCAGGGGCAGCTGCCCAGCTTCGCCAACAACTACAATCGCGAGCTGGCCAAGAACGGTCTCTGGTCGCTGGTGGCCGCGTTCCGGGACAACGCCCTCGACTACGAACAGTTTTACCCCACGCGCCCGAATGCCGAAGCGTTCACGCGGGTGCATGAGCTGCTCGCCCGCGATGGATCCCGCCGGCTGACCTCGGACCCTCACGACCTGCTCCGGCTGGTCCGGCACGAGGGCACCCCGCAGCAACTGAACGTGATTCAAATCACGGTGGAGAGCCTGAGCGCGGACTTTCTCAGCACCTTCAACCGCGCCTCCAAGCTGATGCCGAACATGGAGGCCATCGCGCAGCAGAGCCTCGTGTTCGAACGCTTCTACGCCACCGGCACCCGCACGGATCGAGGCATGGAGGCGCTCACGCTGTCGATTCCGCCCACGCCCGGACGCTCGCTGGTGAAGCGTCCGCGCAACGAGCATCTCTTCACGCTCGGCTCGGTGTTCCGGACGCATGGCTACGAAACCGCGTTCATTTACGGCGGCTTCGGCTACTTCGACAACATGAACCACTTCTTCGGCGAGAACGGTTACCGCGTCGTCGACCGCACCAAGGTGGCCAAGGATGACATCACGTTCGCGAACATCTGGGGCGCATGCGACGAGGATCTCTACCGCTGGACGCTCCGCGAGGCCGATCGCGATCACGCCGCCGGAAAACCGTTTTTCTACTTCGTCATGACGACGTCGAATCACCGGCCCTTCACGTTTCCCGACGGAAAGATCGACCTGCCCTCCAAGACCTCCGGCCGCGCCGGCGGGGTGAAATACTCCGACTATGCCATCGGCGAGCTGCTGCGGCAGGCTGCCACCAAGCCGTGGTTCAAGCAGACCCTCTTCGTCTTCGTCGGCGACCACTGTGCGGCCAGCGCCGGCAAGACGGAACTGCCCGTGCAAAACTACCACATCCCGCTGCTGGTCTATGCTCCGGGCGGGCAGATTCAGCCCGGCGTGGTGAAGACCATCGCGAGCCAGATCGACTTCGCTCCGACGCTGCTCGGGTTGCTGCGCTGGACGTATCCGAGTCGCTTCTACGGCGAGGACGTCCTCGCCCTGCCCGCGGGTTCCTCCGGCCGCGCCCTCATCGGCAACTACCAGAAGCTGGGTCTGCTCCGCGACGGCGCGCTCGCCGTGCTGAAACCAATCCGGCAGGCGTCGACCTTCGGCTACAACGCGACGACGCACGAGATGAAGCCGATCGCCGCCGACCCCGCATTGCTGGACGACGCCATCGCCTATTATCAGACGGCCAGCTGGCTCTTCAAAACCGGCGGCCAGGGCGAACTCTCACCCGACGAACTGGCCCACCTGCGCAACGCCGCCGCCGCCAAACCCGGGTTGCGCCCGGGCTGGGTGGCGGCCCCCGCGTTTCAACCGGACAAATCTGTTCGTTAATTTCCCAGACCTTCCGAGCGGTTCGTCATCTCATGGATGACAAGCTGAATGGGAGGATTTCTGCGAAGACCAGAAACGTCAGAGCGTGCTGCGGGTGCGTCTAACGGCTGCGTTCGACCAGGAACCGCTGCAACCCGGCGAGGTCGTCGGTCCCGATGAGGTCGACACCCGCCTCGAGCAGAACCGTCCACGCTTCAGGCCGATCCGGAGTGTTCCAGAAGCGCACTTTCCGGCCCTGACGGTGCGCCCGCTCGACCCAGGACTGCAGCGCGGTGCGATCGGCCGCGGGGATCGGTCCCTGCCAGTTCCATTTGAAAGCCTTCCTCCAGTTTTCACTCACCCAGGGCACCAGCGCGGCGGGCGGATTCGTATCCAAATCGTCGGCACGACCGTCGACGGCGGCATAGCGCACGGACTGCGCCGCGATGTCGTTCACGGCGCGGTTGCCCGACACCACGACGGTGACCGCGCCCGGCACCACCACCCCGGCCCGGATGCTCGTGAGCATGTCCGCATATGCAGTCAGCACCGCATGCAGGGCCGCATACGTCGCGGCCGCCTCGGACTTCACGTCGATCAGCAACACGAACGACGGTTGCTGGGGAAACACGCGGCCGCCGTTGCGCCGCACACGTTCGCGTAGCGGATCGAGGTACAGCGCGGACAGCGTGCGTTCGGACTTCACATCCTTGCGGTCGTGCGCCACGAGCAGCCGGCCCTCGACGAGATAGATGTCGGCCTCGACGTTGCAGAAGCCGCGCTCGAGGGCATCGAGCAGCGGCCGGGCGTGCTCGTAATCGTTGTGGGCGTGGGCGCGCGGCTGCGGCGCAATTTCGGCGGCGAAAACCGGCAGCACGATCAACAACAGGAGGGGGTAAATGCGTCGCACGCCCCGTTCTGTCGCGGCCCAGGGCGCGTTTCAAGCCGCCGTGCATTTCCGCTCGGCATTGCGCCCAAAGCATCACGAGATGGCAGCCTCATGCGCGCGCTCGCTTTCCTCGCCCTCGTCGCCTTCGTCACCCCGTCCCTGTCCGCCGCCAACGCCGATCGCCACGTGGTGCTCGTGACGATCGACGGTTTTCCGGCCGACCTGTGGCGCGACCCCACCCTTCCTGTTCCGATTCTGCGCCAGCTGGCCGCGGACGGTGCGGCGGCGGACGCCATGACCGTTTCCAATCCCTCGATCACGTGGCCGTGTCATACCACGCTCGTGACGGGTGCCACGCCGCAGAAGCACGGCGTGCTCTTCAACGGCCTGCTCGTCCGCCAGGGTCCGGGCAAGCCGCCGAAGATCGAACCGTGGGTCGACAAGGCGAAGCTGGTGTTCATTCCCACGCTCTACGACGCCGCGCACGCCGCCGGGCTCACCACGGCGGAGTCGGACTGGGTCGCGGTCACCCGCCCGGGCACCATCACCTGGAGTTTCGGCGAGATTCCGGAACCGGACAGCCAGGTCGTGAAGGAGATGCTCGCGGCCGGCCTGATGACGGAGCAGGAGCTCGGGTGGATGCGACCGGGTGGCGAACGCAAGAAAACGATCTGGCGTGACAACCTCTGGACGCGCGCGGCCGCGTACATGTTCAAGCAGCACAAGCCCAACCTGCTCATGTATCACACGCTCAACAGCGACGGCATCCACCACCGATACGGGCCGAACACGGATCCGAGCTACACTGCGCTCGCGTACGCCGACCGGCTCCTCGGCGATCTGATTCGCGCGGTCGACGAGAGCGGCCTGCGTGCAAAAACGACGTTCATCGTCACGACCGATCACGGCTTCAAGCCCGTGACCCACTTCGCCTATCCGAACGTCGTGCTCAAACAGGCCGGCCTCATCAAGGCGGCGGGGCCGAGCGTGACGCACTGCGATGCCTACACGATGACCCAGGGCGGCATCGCTTTCGTCTACGTGCTCGATCCCGCGCGGAAGGCCGAACTGATCCCGCGGTTGAAACAACTCCTCGCCGGCGCCGAAGGCGTGGAGCGCGTCATCGATGCGAACGAAGCGCACTCGCTCGGCATGCCAACCCCCGCCGAAAACCAGGGCATGGGCGAATTGATCCTGTATCCCAAGAAAGGATATTCGTTCAACGCCGGCGTCACGGGCGAGGCCGCTGCCGGACCGTCGATCAACTACGCCGGCTCGCACGGCTACTTCAACGGCGACCGCGAACTCGAGGGCATCTTCATCGCCAGCGGGGCCGGCATCAAGAAAGGCGTGCACCTCGGCCGTATCCGGAACGTGGATGTCGCGCCCACCATCGCGCGGCTGCTCGGGTTGTCGCTTCCCGCCGCTGAAGGCACCGCACTCGAGGCGATCTTGGAAAACGACCGATAGGCGATCTCGCGCTCGTTCGCGGGCAGGTACGAACGGCGGGCGGCGGCTGCCGTACGCACTACTGCGTATAGAGGTTTGACCCCAGGCTGTGGTAACATCGAACTTCGATTACCCATGTACGCCAAATCCATGTTTCGACGTTGGTTCGCTTCCGGCGCAATGCTCGCCGTTTCCCTTTTCACGCCCCTCGCCGTTCACGCCCAAGCCCAGTTTGCCGGCACCTATATCGGCACGATCAACACCCGCGTCACCGTGCCGATCGTCGGCACGATTGAATCGAGTGCTGGCGCATACATCGCCACCGTCACGGCGGATGGCGCGATCAACGTGTCCGGGCTCTTCACCGGCACGGTTTCGGCCAGCGGCGCGGTGACGTTCTCGACGGGCGCGGGCCTCGCCACCCTCGGCGTGCGCACGGCCACGATTGCGAACAACCAGCTGAGTTCGGCCTATGGCGATGTCCTCGGCAACGGCACGACGCAGTTTCGTCTCAACGCCAGTTCCTCGTTCACCGCGGCCCCGGGTGGCGGCGGCGGAGGCGGAGGCGGTGGGGGTGGTGGCGGCGGCGGCACGACGGGCGGCGATCTGTTGGCGTACTATTCGTTCAACGATCCGAGCAATCTGCTGAGGGACGACTCCGGTCGCGGTTTCACGCTCTCGCCGGTCAACGGCGTCGTCAGCAGCACGACCGGCCGGATCGGCGCCGGTGCACTGCGGACCAACGGCGTGCGGTTGCGCGCGCTGGTGAACAGCACGTTCAGCGCGAGTGCGATGACGATCTCGGCGTTCGTCCGCCCGACCGGCCCCGGCAACTGGAACCCGCGCCTGGTCGCGGTCGGTTTCCCTGGCCAGTCCGCCCACTACTATGGCCTTTTCCTCGACGGCCTCACCGCGTCGCGCCGCGTCGCCTTCCTGGCGAACACGCAAATCGCCCAGCAGATCAACAGCACGGGCCGGATCAACAACGACACCTGGGTGCATGTGGTCGCGACGTTTGAAGCCGGCACGCTGCGCATCTATCGCGACGGCCAGCTCGACAGCACGACGAACACCGGGCGCGCGCTGACGCCGTTCGCCTCCGCGATGATGATGATCGCAGGCTCGGACAACGGCCTGGATCTTTTCCAGGGCGATCTCGACGAAATCCGCATCTACAATCGCGCGCTCACCGCCGCGGAAGTCACGACGTTGAACACGGGCGGCTCCGTCGGCACCGCCGCGACCGGCACGAACACCGTCGCGGCGATCGCTCCGACGGTCATCGCGTCACCCGTCAATCTCACCGGCTACCGCAACCGCGTCGGCCAGGCCTTTGAATTCGTCGTCACTGGCGCCAGCGGCGGCGCGGTCTGGGGCAGCGACATCTATACCGATGACTCGAGCGTGGCCCGCGCGGCGGTTCACGCCGGCGTCATCGCGGTCGGCGAAACCAAGACCGTCACCGTCACGATTCTACCCGGCCAGGGCAGCTATCCGGCGAGCACGCGCAACGGCATCACGACGTCCGCCTGGGGCGCGTGGGGCGGCAGCTTCTCGTTCGCCGGCTCGTCGGGCACGGCGTTCACCACCACGGCGGCGGCAGTCGTGCCGACGCTGCCGGCCGACTATCGCGCGCCTTCGCTCAACGTCGTCCTCGGCGGCCGCTTCGTGCTGCCGATCTCGGTCACCGGCACCGGCCCGTTCACGTATCAGTGGTTCCGCAACGGCACGCTGATCACCGGCGCGACGAGCAATCCTTACATTCTGGATACGGTCACTGCGGCCGCCGCCGGAACTTACACTGTGCGCGTGACGAACCCCGCCGGCGTGCAGACCTTCACCGCGGGCACGCTGACGGTGCCGGCCACCGCGGCCGCGCCGCAGATTGTGCTGCAGCCGTTCGACAAGGTCGTGTCACCTGGCGGCACGTTCGCGCTCGCCACCGCCGCCGTCGGCAACGGCATCGCGTACCAGTGGCTCCGCAACGGCACCGTCCTCGCGGGCGAAACCGGCGCGATCCTGCTGCGGCAAAACGTAAACGCCGCCGACGCCGGCCAGTATTCCGTGCGTCTCACGGGCGGCGGCTCCACCGTCACCACCTCGGCGGCCACCGTCACGTTGAACCCCGACGCCTCGCGCCTCGGCAATCTCTCCGGCCGCATCGCAATCGGCGGCAGCGACAAGGTCATTCCGGCGCTGTTCATTTCGGGCGTTGGCAAGAAACGCGTCCTGATTCGCGCGGTCGGTCCGGGGCTCGGTGCTTTCGGCGTCGGCGGCACGATGCCGGATCCGAAGTTCGAAGTCTACGACGGCAACACCAAGATCGCCGAGAACAACGACTGGGCCGCGAGCGTCGCCCCGGTGGCCGCGGCCGTCGGCGCGTTCAACCTGCCCGCCAGCAGCCGTGACGCCGCCGCGGTGCTGGAACTCGAAGCCGGCAAGGGCTATTCGATTCACGTCTTCAGCAACAACAATCAGGGCGGCATCGTGCTCTTCGAAGTGTACGACGCCGGCAACGTCACCGGCGCAAGCAAGTTCACCAACGTTTCGGTCCGCGGCCCCACGGGCAGCGGCGACGCCACGCTGATCCTTGGCCTCAACATCGCCGGTCAGGGCAAGCGCACGCTGCTCACGCGCGGCATCGGCCCGCAACTCGCGGCCTTTGGCGTCTCCAACACCATTGCGGATCCGCGGCTCGAGATCTTCGACAGCAACAACCGCGGCGTGCTGGCGAACAACGACTGGAACAGCGCCGACTTCGTGACCGAGATGCTCACGGCGCGCGAGTTCGTGGGCGCGTTCGCCCTCGACGGCGGATCGGCCGACGCCTCCACGCTGGCCCTGCTGGATCCGGGCAGCTACACGATGCAGATCACCGCGGGCAGCGGCACCGCGAGTGGCGAGGCGCTCGTGGAGATCTACGAGGTCCCGTAAGCGGATCGTCTCTTAGTAGCTCGGAAGTAATCTCGCGGCCGGCTTCGCTGAAGCCGGCCGCTTTCTTTTGCCGGCGGCCTCGCCGTCACGATCGCTCGCGATCACTTCTCCGCCACTTGAAACGATGGCGTCTGCACCTCGCGCACCACAATCGCCTCCGTTTCAAACGACGCCCGCCCGAGGGTGTAACGTTCGTCCCATCCCGGAGCCGGCACACCGACGCCGTCGCGCATCACGCCAGGAATTCTCGCGCTCAACTGGACCGTGCGCAGGCGGACCCCGTTGATCAACAGATCGGGCGGGCCGCGTTCCACGCCGACTAACGCGTGAAACTGTCCGGCGCCCCGATGCAGAAGGACAAAGCCTTGTTTTCGCTCGGCGACCGGCGCTCGAAACCACAAGCCTCTGGCCATCCGCGCCCGGACCATTTCAATCCACGGACTCGGTGTCGTTTCGAGGAGCCGAACCGTTCGCCCCGCCAGCTGGGCATCGCTGTTTGTTGGCTTCAAGGAGTCGACTGCCACGATCCGGACGCCCCACCCGGAACCCGTTTTCCAAGCGCTCGGCGCAACCGGCATTTCAAAATGGAGAGTAGCCCGCAAGAGTTCCAACCAGAGCGTCGCAGCATAAGCCGGCGGTTCGGTCCGCATGCGAGCGACAACGGACGGCCGGAGCTGAGCGGAGGTCGCCAGCCACGCCCGATCCCCTTTAGGCATCGGCACGGACACGCCGTTAAGATTCTCCCTGCGCGCCTCCAAGGCGCGGTGCGTCTCGGGATCACTCCACGGATCGAACAGCTTCAAACCATCTAGGCGCAGGTCATGTTCACCGCTGCCGACCAGATGCTCGGACCACTCGGTGGAAAACTGATCACCAAATCGCCAAACCTGTTTCGCGCCGAGACCCGTCAGCCAGACTCCCGCAGGGACGCCTTCGATCAGAAACCGGGTTTCAATCAGCTGGCGGCGAAGGACGTCGAGCTCACCGGGTCGCGCCGGAGGGAGGGGATCCGACACCGCTGTTTCCAGTCGAGCCTGAACGGTCGCCCCGCGCTCCGGCCGGAAGACCTCGGGTTCCGTGGCTAGGAATGTTCGGGGCCAGCGGCTGACAACCACCAGCCCGATCAGAAGCACGACGGCCGCTCCCGCCAGCCACAGGCCGCGGCGGCGAACGAGGAACTGCGTCACGATCACCGCGGAAAAGACAAGTCCGACCACCCCCGCGCCCAGGATCTGACGTGACAGTAGCAACGGACCGCTGCGCTGAAGAAACGACGTCGAGCTCCCGAAGCTGGCCCCGACCACGATGAAAACGGTCAGCAGAACCAGACTCCAGAGGAGTGCTCGCGAAACCGAGTCGGTTAACACTGCCACGAGAGCCGCGGGAACGGTGAGCACTGCGCCCATCGCCCACCACTCCACGACCGCAAGACTCATGTCACCGGCGCTGAACCCGCACCGCCACCACCATGGCAGCAGCACCGCCAACGGCAGGACCCCGAGGACAAAGGCGATCGCCACCAGCTTGGAGGCCAGCAAGGGGAGCCGCCCAATCGGACGCGTCAGCCAGAACGCCTGCGTTCCCACCACGGGATCGGACTGCATCACCAGCAGCGCGAGCACATAGGCCACCACGGCCTGCAACAGCGTGAAATAGTCCTGAAACACGTCCAGCAACCCGCGCCGCGTCGCGTCGTCGCCCCAAAAAAGAGTCGACGCCGCCACACTGGGCAACGCCACGACCGCCAGCCAGCCGGCCAGCCACGCACGCAGCGACCGCAGATCTTTCACCACCCAATGCCCGATCATTTTCATGGTCGCCTCCGTACGGGTGTCACGGGCACTTCCAGCGGCCGCTCGATGACGCCATCGCGTTCGATGCGGACTTTCACGATCACGGCATCCTTGAGCCAGGTCTCGTCCGTCCGCGCGGACCGGAGATAGATCCGGCGGAAGTGCGTCACCTGATGGTTCAAGGCCACTCCGCCCAACTCGCTCGGATTGAGCATTTCGGCCTGACCCTGCGCACGATTGACGAGGAGCAAGACGTCGACCCACCGCCGCTCGCGCTCGGAGTCACGTTCGGGATTGAGCGAAGCCGACGTCGACGAAACGAGATCGAAATCGCGCTCCTCGACCACCAGCGCCCGCTCCCAGCCGCCTGGCGTTTCAACGGAAAGCACGCGCAGCCAGCCCGACGGCGAGGTCATGGTCGCACCGGCTTCCGGTGAAAACTCGCCCACGATCTGCATCCGCCCCAACCAGAGCTGTACGAATCCCGCCAAACTTCCTTCAGTCGGCTCGCGGTCCAGCCACTGCGTCGAGCGTCCGTACTGGCTGAAGAGGATATGATCCGTCACCCGACCGAGCACCAGGTCGCGCGCAGCCGGCTCCCAACCCACGCCCGAAGATAAACGGACGGGAACGCGCTCGCCGCTGTCCGGAGTGAAATCCAGCCATCCTCCCGCGGGCGCGGGAAAGCGGCCATCGGCCAACGGTGTGGGAGTCACCTTCACCCTCAGATTCACCTGCAGGCTATACTTTTCCCGCTTGCCCACCCGCTGAGTCGCGATCCTCGCGGGCTCGACGGCCAGAGCGATCGCCGCCGTTTCCTTCCCTTCACTGGATTGTGACTTCCGGCCGAGCGGAAGAAGCGGCATCCCGACCACGCCGAGCGCCAACAGTGGCAGGCACCCCGCCAACAGGAGCCGCGATCGCACATGACGACGCGTCCAATATTGGTGTATCAGGACAGTGGCGACCAGGGTCCAGGCCAGCCATGGCTGGAACGAAACGGAAAACGAGCGCTGCGCCGCCGGCACGCCGGCAAAGTTGAACACCAGCGCCACCGCCAGCGTCGAGAGGAACCATCCGACGACGCACGCCACCGCGGCGAAGACCACCTGCGCCAGCGTGCGGGTCAGGGTGGCGAGCATGATCCCGAGCGCAGCCGTAAATCCATAGGCCTCAGCCAGCCCGCCCAGCGCCACCGGGACCGGGCCGCCCGTCACGCCTCCCACCCGCGCGAGCACTCCGATCAGGACGACCGGCGCGATGACAAACAGGATCGCCGCGGACGTAACCTTTGACGCCAGCATCCGCCCGCGCCCGATGGGCCGGGTGAGCCAGAAGCCGTCGGTGCCCACCACGGGATCCTCGAGCACCAGCGCGGCCGTCAGCAGAAATCCCAGGACGTGGAGCACGCCGGTCACCATCGGCGTCCAAACCCGCATCACCGCGAGCCAGCCGACCACATCCGGCGGCACGCCCTCCACGCCGCCGGGCGACGCGAAGCGGAACCAACTGGTCGCCGCCACCACGCAGGCCAGCCAAAAACCCGCGGGCGCGATCATCCGCCGGAGGTCCTTGCGGACCACATGCCAGAACCGACTCATGCCGACGCCTCCGCCGGAAGATTGCGGCTGGCGCGCGCCAGCACCATGAAGATCTCGCGCAAGCCGAGCGACTGGACCGACACCGCCGTGGTGCCAAAGTGTTCGCGGTACTTCCGTTCGCTCTCGTTTCCGTCAAAGCGGGTTTCGACAAAACGCGTGAGTCCGCCCGCCACCTCCAGTTCCAGCCATCCGGGTGCCGCGGCCACCGCGGCGCGCGCGCCCGTCACCTCCACCCGCCGAAAGCGCGCCTGCAACGACTCCGTGGTTTCGTTGAGCTGCAGCCGGCCGGCGTCGAGGATCGCGACGCGGTCGGCCAGCCGCTCCACCTCCTCGATGTCGTGCGACGAGACGAGCACCGTCCACTCGCCCAAGGCCGACACCTCCAGCACGCCCCGGATGAATTCATCGCGCACCAGCGGATCAAGCCCGCTGAACGGTTCGTCGAGCACGAGCAGCTTCGGGCGGTACGCGAGCGACGACAGCAATGCGGCCTTCATTTGCATGCCGCGCGACAGCTGCGAGAGTTTGCGCGACTCCGGGAGGGCAAACTGCCGCAGCAGAGACGCCTCGAGCGCGCGATCCCAGGTCGGATACAGCGGCCGGCAGAAGTCGAGAAACTGCCGCACCGTCATCCACAGCGGCTGCTGTTGGTTTTCGGATACGTAACCGATCTGCGCAAACTCACGCTCGCCGAACCGGCGCGAGTCGACGCCCAGCACGCGGGCGCTTCCGGCCGTCGGGGCCAGCAGATTCATGAGGAGCTTCAGCGTGGTGGTCTTACCCGCGCCATTCGATCCGAGCAGCGCAAAGACACTGCCCTCCGGCACGTGCAGGGTGAGATCGTGCACCGCCTCCATTTTTCCGAACCGTCGGGTGAGCGCCTGAGTTTCGATGATGTTCATGGGTGTGGGAGTTCGAACCGGTTCACTTGCCGCCGAGTTTCTTCCAATGCGCGGCCACCGCCGCCTGCACGTCCTCCAGGCCGAGCCCGAGCTTCTTTGCCTCAACCACCAGCCACTCGACCTCGGGCCCGAGCAATTCCGTGCGCTCCTTGCGACCGCCGGGCTCACGTTCGGCAACAATGCTTCCGACCGCCGGCGTGGTCACGAGGACGCCTTCCGTGACCAGCGCCGCGATCACCTTGTGCGCCGTGTTCGGATTCACGCGCAGTTCCTGGCTCAAGACCCGGACCGAAGGAAACCGATCGCCCGGGCGGAGCTGACCGGCCACGACCGCTTTCTTCACCGCAAACAGGATCTGCTCCGCCACCGGCAGGCCAGGTTTCAGTTCGATGGAGAACGGGAGCACACTGTCCTAGTCGCACTAGTACGGTTAGTACGGCAAGCTCTTTTTCCAAAAAAGCCTTCCCTCCCCGGATTTCAGCGGTCACAAACGGCTCCGGTGCCCACCGCAAAAACGATTGGTTCCGGTGAAATCAAGGCTGCGATCAAGCGGCTCGCTGATGCCATTTCCAGCCGCCACGCTGCGCCGGAAAACCTGCTCCTCCTCGGCATTGCCAACGGCGGTATTGAACTGGCCCGGCGGCTCGCCCGCCTGCTCAAGGCCCGGGCCGGCACGCTCGACATCTCGTTTCACCGCGACGACATCGGCCGGCACCCGATTCCAAAGGAGTTCGCGCCGACGCATATTCCAGCCGATGTCCAGAACGCCACGATCATCCTGATCGACGACGTGCTGTTCTCCGGGCGCACCGTGAAGGCCGCACTCGAGGAGCTCTTCGATCACGGCCGGCCGTCGAAGGTCGAGCTGGCCGTCCTCGTCGATCGCGGCGGCCGAAGACTGCCGGTGGCAGCGGACTACGTTGGCATCGATCTGTTCACGTCCGCAGAGGAAAAGATTGTCGTCGCGCTCGACGCCCGGCACCCGAAGCACGATGTCATCCGGGTCGAACCCGCCGGAACCCCCGGCACAAAATCAGCCCGTTAACCCCGGAATTTCCACGATGCCCTGGACCCGCCGCCACCTGCTCACGCTCGAGGAACTTTCGCTCGCCGAGATCGAACAAATCCACGCGACCGCCGTCGCTTTCAAGCGCACGATGAAGCGGAGCGTGCGCAAGGTGCCCGCGCTGCGCGGCAAGACGATCGTCAATCTCTTCCTTGAACCCAGCACCCGCACGCGGATGGCCTTCGACATGGCCGCCAAGCGCCTGAGCGCCGATGTCATTTCCCTCGACGGTTCCAGCAGCAGCACGACGAAGGGCGAGACCCTGCGTGACACGGCCCAGAACATCCAAGCGCTGCAGGCCGACATGATTGTGATTCGGCACGCCGCCGCCGGCTCGCCGCTGTACCTTTCGCGCATTCTCGACATCCCGGTGATCAACGCCGGTGACGGCGCGCACGAGCATCCGACCCAGGGTCTGCTCGACACCTTCACGATGAAGGAGCACCTCGGCAGCCTGAAGGGCCGCAAGGTTGTCATCCTCGGTGACATTCTGTTCAGCCGCGTCGCGCGCTCGAACATCCACGCGCTCACCAAAATGGGCGCGGCCGTCACGCTCGTCGGTCCCGCCACCCTGGTCCCGTCCTGGTTCACCGAGATGGGCGTGAGCGTCTCGCACGATTTGAAATCCGCGCTCGCCGACGCCGAGGTCGTGATGCTGCTCCGCATTCAGCACGAGCGGCAGGCGTCGGGGCTGTTTCCCTCGCTGGGCGAATACACCAGCAGTTTCGGTCTGAACAAGACGCGTGCGTCCTGGCTCAATCCAAAGGCCATCATCATGCACCCCGGCCCGATCAACCGCGGCGTCGAGATCGACAGCGAGCTCGCCGACGGTGATCGCAGCGTGATTCTCGAGCAGGTGACCAACGGCATCGCCGTGCGCATGGCCGTGCTTTACCTGTGCTCCGGTGGAAAACCTGAAAACGTGATGCCGGCCGAATGAGGCCGCCCGCCGCCCACGCGCCCCAGGGACTTCTCTAACGAATCATCATGTCCTCACTTTGGATCAAAGGTGCCCGCGTCATCGACCCGGCCGCGAAACGCGACGAGGTCGGCGATCTCTTTGTCCGCGACGGCAAATTCGTGGCGTCACTGCCGGCGGACGTGAAACGCCGCGCCATGAAGATCGACGCCCGAGGCCTCGTTGCCTGCCCGGGTCTGGTCGACATCCACGTGCATTTCCGCGAGCCCGGCCAGACCCACAAGGAGACAATCGGCACGGGTTCCCGCGCCGCCGCCGCCGGCGGTTTTACGACGGTGGTGTGCATGCCGAACACCTCGCCCGTCGCCGACAACGCCGGCACGATTCAGCTGATCAAGGATGTGGTTACGCGCGATGCGGTAATCCGCGTTTACCCGACCGGCTGCATCACGGTCGGGATGAAGGGCCAGACCCTCGCCCCGATCGGCTCGCTCAAGCGCGCCGGCGTGGTTGCGATTACCGACGACGGTGACTGCGTCCAGTCGAACGACCTGATGCGCCGCGCGGTGGAATACGCCCGGATGTTCGACCTGCCGGTGATGGATCACTGCCAGGATCATTCCATGACCCAGGGCGCGGTGATGAACGAAGGTGTGATGTCAACGCGCCTCGGCCTGCGTGGCTGGCCGCACGCCGCGGAGGACCTGATCGTCGCGCGCAACGTCATCCTTTCCGAATACACGGGCGCGCACATTCACCTGCAGCACATCTCGTCGAAGTTCTCCGTCGACGTCATCCGCCGGGCCAAGCAGCGCGGCGCGCGCATCTCGGCCGAGGCCACGCCGCATCACATCGCGCTGACCGACGACGCCCTCGCGACCTACGACACGAATTTCAAGATGAACCCGCCGCTGCGGACCGAGGACGACCGGCGCGCGCTGATCGACGGGCTGCGCGACGGCACGCTCGACATCATCGCCACGGATCACGCGCCGCACACGGATTACGAGAAGGACAAGGAATTCGACTTCGCGCCCAACGGTATCCTGGGACTGGAGACGGCGCTGGCCGTGACACTTGAGGTCCTCGTGCGCCAGAACAAGTTCAAGCTGCCCTACGTCATCGACCTGATGACGCGACGGCCGGCCGAGCTCATCAAACTTCCCGGCGGCACCCTCGCGGCGAGCCAGGAGGCGGACATCTGCGTCTTCGATCCCGACGAGAAGTGGCGTTACGACGCCAAGGCGGGCTTCAGCAAATCGAGCAATTCTCCCTGGTCCGGCCAGACGCTGACGGGTCGCGTCAAAACCACCGTGGTCGCCGGTCGCGTGGTCTTCGACCAGGGCAAGATTGTCGGAAAGCCGCTGTAATCCCGGGCGCCGGCGTTCGCGGCAGGCGAACCACCTTGCGCGCCGCCGGACTTCGCGTGGACTGACCGCATGTCCGAACGTGTTTCCACCCTCGCCGCCAGCTTCGAGCTCGGCCTCGCCCTGACGGGGGCGGTGCTGTTGTGGCGGATTGTGCTGCGACCCGCCGCGCGGGAAACCCAGCCCGCGCCGGCTCTGGCGCCGTGGGACATCAAGATCACGGACTTCCTGATGTTCATCCTGTTCGTCATCGGCGGCACGCTCCTCGCCGCGGCGATCGCCAGCGTGATTGGGAAGCAGCTGCAGCTGCGCGGTGACGCCGTCACGATCGTCAACGGCGCCGGTTCACAGCTGGGCATGCTCGCGGGTGTCCTGTTGTTTCACCGCCGCCCGGGCCGTCCACCGGAGGCAGCTGAACCCAAAGCCCCGGGGGTGTTCAGCTCCGGCGCGGCCACGTTTCTCATCTCGCTGCCGATCGTGCTGGTGGCGTCGCTGGCGTGGGCGTTCATCCTCAAGACCTTCGGCCTGCCAACGGAGCGGCAGAATCTCATCGCGATGTTTGCGAACGCCGACTCGATCTGGTTGTTCGCGATCATGACGTCGCTCGCGATCCTCATCGCGCCACTGACCGAGGAGCTGGTCTTTCGCGCCGGCTTCTACCGTTACCTGCGCACGCGGATCCCGCACTGGGCGGCGGTGCTCACGCCCGCGCTCTTTTTCGCCACGCTCCACGTCAACTGGCCGACGCTGGAAGGGCTTTCGAGTCTCGTGCCACTCGTCGTCCTCGCGGTGATGTTCTCGCTGGCCTATCAACGCACCGGTCGCATCGGGACCGCGATTGTGGCGCACGCGATTTTCAATCTGAACACGATCGTGCTGATCGTGGCGGGAGTCGGAGTCTAGCGCCGTGAACCCATTCACATCGCGTCATCTCGACTCCGTCGGCGCCTGGGGAGAGGAGAAACTCATCCGGGCCATCCGCCGCTGGCTCGGCAACACGTCGCCGAAGTCGCCATTCGGGATCGGCGATGATTGCGCTGTGCTCCCGGCGTCACGCGGCCGGCAACTGATCACCGTCGATCCCGTGGTGTACGGCCGGCATTTCGACGCGACCGTGCCGGCATCAGCCGTGGGCGCAAAACTACTGAAACGAAACCTCAGCGACCTCGCCGCGATGGGCGGACGCCCGGTGGCGGCCGTGCTGGCGCTGACTTTGGACGCGCGGGTCAGCCGGCACTGGCTCGCCGCATTCTACCGGGGCCTCGCCGCATCAGCGCGTCGCCACCGGGTTTCCATCGTCGGCGGCGATATCGCGCAGGCGGACGGAGTCGTCGCCGCGAGTCTCACGCTCCTCGGCGAAGCCGCGGGCGCACGCGTACTCACACGCACGGGCGCGGCGATCGGCGACCGCATTTATGTGACCGGCCGGCTGGGCGGCAGCCTCGCGAGCGGACATCACTATCGGTTTTCGCCGCGCCTCGCCGAAGGCGCGTGGATCGCGCGCCGTCCGGAAGTGCGCGCAATGATGGATGTGAGCGACGGCCTCGCCAAGGACCTGCACGCGCTCACGCCCCGCGGGGCCGCTCCGGCCATCACCGCCGACGCGCTGCCCCGACGTGAGGGCGTCTCGGTGCGCGCGGCCCTCACCGACGGCGAGGATTACGAACTTGTTTTTGTGGTGTCACAGCGGGCCGAGGCCGCGGCGTTTGCCGCTGCATGGCGTCGCGCGTTTCCACGGACACGCCTCAGCTGCGTCGGCCATTTCGCGCCGGCGCTCGGGCTGCCGGCCGACGCCCTCGACCTGGCCGGGTACCAGGGTTACGAGCACCTGCGCTGAAACGTTACGCCATGACGATCTGGGACACGCTTCGTACCGGCATCACCACCCGCACCGCGGCGGAAACACGGGCGCTGGCCGCAGAGCTGGCGCGCGCCCTGCCGCCGGATTCGACACTCGCATTGCACGGCGACCTCGGCGTGGGCAAGACCACGTTTGTGCAGGGACTCGCACGCGGGCTCGGTATCCGCGATGCGGTGACGAGCCCGACGTTCAACATCTTCACGCTGCATCGGGGACGGACGAACCTGCTTCATCTCGACGCCTACCGCCTGGAGAGAGCGGAGCAGGTTGAGGATCTCCTGCTGGGTGACTTCATGATTTCACCGTGGTGCCTCGCGGTGGAATGGCCCGAGAAAATCGCCGGCTGGCTGCCTGCGACCACGCTGCACCTGGAGCTCGGAATCGCGCCGGACGAGCGGCACACGCTGAAACTGTGCTAGCGCGCCGGAATCCGGGCAAAAAAAGAAGCGCGTTTTTCAACGCGCTTCGTGGCTTTCGGTTCAGCTCGCGGCAGGTGCCGGCGGCTCGGTGGGATTGCCCTGCTCGGCGGCAGGTGCCGGACTTTCCGCCGCGGGGGCGGACGGAGCCGGAGTTTCCACCGCGGGCGGGGCCTCGGGGAAGTTTTCCGGATCGTGCTCCTCGTTCTCGATTTCCTTTTTGCGCGCCTCGACCATCGGCGGCGGGGCAAAGAGCCGGCCGTCGATAAACTCGGTCACGTAACCCTCGCGCACGAGCCACATCAGATCGCCCTGCAAACGAGAGAGCTTGGCGCGCTCGTCGATCGACAAGGTGATTTCGACTTTGGGTGACTCGACCGGGGCCGGAGCGGCGTCGCCCGCCTGGGCGGCATCTGCCGGCGTGGCGGCGGACTCTGCCGGCTTGGCCGGAGCAACCGCGGCAATCCCGAGGAACTTCGGCGCCAGCTCGCTCGCCCGCACCATCGGATTGACTTCGATGAACGAAATGAGCGCGCCGATGCTGTCGGCGAACGTCTGGCCGGGAATGCGGAACTTGCGTTTCACGGCGCACACGTACGACACGCCCTTCGAACCCTTCTTGAAGATGGTGAAGTGCTCACGACGCAGCCGACCGCGAAGGGCGTTGGCTGTATCCAATGGGAAACGACGCTGGCGCTCGAGCGCGCCTTCAACAGCCGCGCGGATTTCTCCGGGAGGCATGGATTCGGCGATCTTGCCGTGGAAACGGGCGTTCTCCGTCGTGCGGACAACTTTGTCCCGGGACTGAGTGAGCAGGTAAACGCGGGCGTCCTCGAGCGAATCGAAGGTCGGGGTCGTCGAAAGCGCGGGCGCCGTGGCTTCGGCTGGAGCCGGAGCGGCGACATCGACCGGCGCGGCGTCGGCGACAGGCGCCGCGACTTCGGCCGCCGGGGCGACCGGACTCGGGGCGGCACCGGGGACGGCGAGTTTCCACGAGTAACGCGTGGTCTTCTTCATCTTCGTCAACCACTGGGTGACGATTTCGGGATCTCGCACGGTTTCGATCCGGCTGCGAAACGCCTCGTAACCCATCCGCGATGCCACCTTGGCCGCGTAATGCTGCTGCACGATTTGCGTGTAGCGGTGATAATTCGGCGGCCCGAGCAGCTCGCCCGTGATGCCGCAGCGGTTAATCACCAAGTAATTCCCCTTCGGCGGATCGATCTCGACCTCGGCCGTCTCAAAAAACTTGTCGAGGTGCTTGCTAAGAACGTGCGCCACGGCCGCCTCGTCGCTCTCGAACGGGATCCCGTCCGGAACCGAAATATGAAACAACGGCTTTGGCGGCTTGACCGCGGGCGCCGCGGCGGCGTCCGCTGCCCCGCCCTGCGGCGGACGCGAGTCGGAGGAATCGGCTCCCGCCGACTTGTGGGCCACGACCACCACGAAGCGATCTGTCTTCGCGACAACCGTGCGCGCAATCTCGAACAACTCAACGGTCCGGCAGGACTTCCGGATCGTCTGCACGAGCGTGTTGAAGCTGGTGTCCTCGGGATAGAAGGTGACGGCGTAGTACGGGCTGTCGTACGGGCCCCGCTCCTGCGGCGCACCGCGACCACCATATCCACCTTGTGCATACCGCTGACCGCCACCGGCACCGCCGCCGCTGTAGCCACCTTCGCGCCGCGGGCCGCCGCGATAGTCTCCACCACCACCGGCACCACCGCCACCCGCACCCTGCGGACGCCGGTCGCCGGAATAATTCCGTCGCTCGCCACCACCGCCGGGAGATCCGCCCGCTGGTGCGGCCGCACCGCCGGTGTTGTCCGGACCCGAGGGACCGGCCGGACGACGAAAGGCGCGACGGTCGCGTTGACCGGGCATTCCTCCGCCCGGACCATCCCGTCGATCGTCACGCCGCGGACGATCGTCGCCGTCGCGTCGGTCGGACGAGGAGGGCTTCTCCTGCGACCACTGCGTGCCGAAGCTGAAGCCCTGCAGCTGGCTCAAATCGAGTTTGTTGAAATCCGCTGGCGGATTCTCCTTGGGGGCGTTGTCGTCCATGTAGTCCGGGAAAAGCGGGTGGTTACCCGCGTGGTTAGCTGAGTGTCTATTACGCGGTCGTAAGCGCTCGGCAGTCTCAGCGCCCACGGGGCAGTGGCAAGCAGTTTCCCGGTTTCCCCAGACCTTTCGGTGAGACCCGGTAAACCGGGAATTTCCCTAGAATCGGCCCAAAGTTCGGGCTAAGGCAGGACGTACACCTCGACCATGGCCTCGCCCGAGGTCCCGCCGACGCCGGAAATTTGAATCGTATACTCGCCCGGCAACGCATCGAACACCATGGCACTGTCGAGACTCGCCTCCGACAGCGGAAACGCCGCCACCGTCGCCGCGGCCCCGGCCAGATCGCCCTTCGACAGGCCGTCCCCCACCCAACCGGCATTCGATCCAAGCGAGACCGCGCCGCGGAAGATTTCCATGCGTGGCCGGGCCAGAACCCCCGGCACGCCAAACTGTGCCAGCCCCGGACCAATGCCGCGCAGCAGCAGCCGCATCGACCCGGTCCCGCTCACGACAACTCCGGCAATCAGGAAATTCGCCCCGGTTCCGACCTGACCGCGCGTGGAGAGATTGATGATGCGGCCCGTCGAATCGCCGGCGCGGGCATCGTACACTTCAACGAGCGCGACGCCTTGCCCGCCGTTCGCGGCACCGACGTGGGCCGTGTAGGATCCCGGCGGCAACGGCAGCGGAATCATGGCGGCATCACGGCTGCCCGGCACCAGCGGAAACGCGCCCACGCCCGCCGCGGTGTCGGCCAGGGAGAATCCCGACACGTCGTCATTCGGCAGCCAGTTGTCATTCGCCTGCAGTGAGACCTGCCCCGAATAGATTTCCAGCTTGGGATCCGGAACAAAGCCCGCGAAGCCCAGTTGCCCCAGCCCGGGCCCGACCGCCCGCACCATGTATGCGCGACCGGAGGCAGCGGCGCCCTGCACGACAAACCCCGCCACCAGACTGTTGGTGCCGCCAGCCTGGGCCCGCGTGGCGATGTTGACCAGCCGACCGCCGGTATTCGTCAATACGATACGCGCCGAATGCCGCGCATCACGATGAAACGACGGCCAGCTGGAAAAGGCCGACAGCGGCGAACCGTTGCCGGCGAGCTTGTAAAGGGCGCCGTCAAACGACCCGACGTAAATCGCCCCGTCCGGCCCGATCACGGGCGACGATTCGATGAGATTGTCGGGACCGGTCTTCGTATCGAACCGCCATTTCTCGGTGCCATCGGCCGGCAGGAGCGCCCGAACAACGCCGCTGTCGGCACCAAAGATAATCGAGCCGTCGGCCCGCACCGCCGCCCCTGAGATGGAGCCGGAGCCGATGTCCGCCTTCCAGCGCAGCCGCTCCTCGGCGTCGCCCGGACGCAGCGCGTAGAAACTGCGATCGGCGGCGAAATAGATCGTGCCGTCGGCCCCAAGCGTGGGCGACGCATCGATCGGGCCGTTGGTGACGTAGTCCCACCGCTTCGTGCCATCGGGGGTGATCGCGTACAGTCGCTGATCGCGCGAGCCGACGTAGATCGTGCCATCCACGCCGATGGCCGGTGATGAAAAGATCACGCCGTTGGTCGCAAACCGCCACTTCTCCTGCCCCGCCGGCGTCACCGCGTAAAGATTCCCATCGTTCGAGCCCACGTAGATCGTCCCGTCCACGCCCACAGCGGGCGACGAATCGATCCAGCTCCCCGTGGAGAAATTCCAGCGGGCGACGCCCGTGGGCGCAACCGCGTGCAGCACGCCATCCGTGCCACCGACGTAAATCGTGCCGTCACTGCCAATCGCCGGGGAACTGCTGATGAAGCCGCCGAGCGTAATCTCCCACAGGCTCGCGCCCGTGGCCGGGTTGAGGGCGTAGAGTTTTCCATTGCCGGCACCGATGTACACCGTGCCATCGGGACCGACGGCAGGCGACGACTCCACGGGATCGGACAGGACGCGGCCCAACTGGCCCCAGCGCGAGCTGCCGTCGCGCGTGGACAGCGCGACGATCCGGCCGCCGCCCGTGCTCGTTTCGACCCCGACATAAACCGTCAGGCCGTCGGGACTGAGAGCCGGCGACGACAACGTCACAAAGCCTCCGACCGAGGATCGCCAGAGCCGCTCTCCGTCCTGCTGCGCGAAGGCCGGAGAAATACCGGCCGCCACCACGATGACGGCAAGCATCTGCAGTCCCATCCGGCAACGCCTCGAGCGGATGAAGGAATCAGCGGCAAACGCCCGGATGTATGAGCGGAAAATTCGCAGGCAGCGCTCGAATCATGCCTCGGGCCTCAACACAAGACGGAAGCACGTGCCGCGTGCGTCGCTGCGCACCAATTCGAGCCGGCCCGCAGCCTGTTGCGCGAGCTGGTGGCTGAGCGCCAGACCGAGACCACTGCCCCCGACTTTGCTGCTGGCACAGGGTTGGAAAAGTCGCGCCTTCACCGCGTCCGGCAGGCCTGAGCCGCCATCCTCGACCAGAAACTCCACCTCGCCGCCCGCACTGGCGCGACCGGTCAGCGCCACGGTTCGACCTCGCGGCGTCGCTTCGAGCGCATTCTGCAGCAGATTGCGCAGCACCAGCGTGACGAGATTCGCCCGCCGGCCCGGCACGGACAACTCCGGCGTCGCGTTCACCGTCAGCTTCACGCCGCGTTCATCGGCTTCACGCTGGACCTTGGCGAGCACCACTTCGGCGATGTCGGCGCAGGTGAGTTCAAACTCGGCGCTCGTCTGCTCATCGCGCAACACGCCGACCACGTCGTTGACCATGGTGCGCAGACGCCGGGTGAGCTCGGACGCCGCGGCGAGTTCGCCGCCGCCATTCTCGGGGCGCAAACCGTTCTCGGCCTGACCGGCCACAATCGACTCCAGGCCGGCGAGCGGATTTTTCAGCTCGTGCATCAGATGCGCGATGACGGTGCCAAGGGCAGAGGTTTTCGCCGCCAGCACCAGTTCGCGATTCGCCCGCAGCAAGTCCTCGCTCCGCGCCCGCAGCTGCCGGTTTGCCACGTCGAGCCGCCGGAAGGCCCAGCTCAAGGCCACCACAATCACCACGGATCCCACCAGCCAGGCGACCGCGGCTTGCAGCCAGATCCGGCGGTCGTGTTTCGCCAGGTCGCCGGTCAGGACATCGCCACGCATCCAGCATTGCGCGACGCCCAACAGCGTATCCGAACCCTTGCGACGCAAGGGCACCCAGGCCTCGAACGCCGGGTCGTTCGGAGAAATCCCAATCAGCTCCGCGCTTTGCTCCTCGGATAGTTCCGCATGGAGGCGTCCGATGGACTCACCCCGCACGACGCGGCGCCAGAGTTCCGGCGGGGGAGCGGCGCTCGGTTGCAGCAGCCAGGTGCCGCTCGACCGCGCGTCCATATCGAAAATCTGGAGCCCCAGCACGCCGGCCAGCTTCTGCGTCTTCATCACGGCGACGTACATCGCGGCGGGAACTTCCTCGGCGGCATCGTCGGCCTGCATGGCCACGATGGAGGCGAGGAACTCCGCCTCGCGCCGCACGATCTGCGCATGGAGATCCGCGCGAAGGCGCAGCGTGATCGTCGCCACGACCGCGCCGAAAACAGCCACCGTCACCGCAAGCACACTCAAGTGCGAGAAGCGGCCGGGAGGCAACGAGGCGGCGGTGACGGGCATGACGGAACCCGAGCATCACTTTTCCCAGCTCCAACGCAATCCCAGCAACCCCTCGTTCACCACGTAGGATGCAAACACATCGTTGGACCGGCTGCGCTCCCACGCATAGGAACCGTAAACCGTCCACCGCGGCGTGAGCTTCCGCTCGATATGGACGCTGGCCACATAGTCGTCGGTGATGCGCGCCGGCGGTTCCGTGCCCAGGCCCACCGTCTGCACGCTGAATTCCACACGGCCGGCGGAGCCGCCGATCCGCACCAGCCACGCATCGTTGCGCCACTCCAGATCCTGTCCGATTTTCTGCTCCCGGTAGTTGAAGTAACCGGAGCCGTTGTCGCCGTAATGCAGCCGGTTCACTCGCGTCGAAGTCTGCCAGTGCGCCGCCGCATCCCAAGTCAGGTCGAAGCGCGCCTCGAGATCCCGCTCGGCAATCTTCAGCTTCGTGCCGGCGAGTTCGCGTCCTGCGGCCGAGTACTGCGTGCGCCGATCGAAATCGCGCCAGCGCCGGGCACCGGAGACGCGCACTTCGAGCCAGTCATGACGCCGCCAGCCGAGCGTCGCCACCCCTTCGCCAATGTGTCCGTCGTTGGCCCCGTCGTCATAGCGTTTGCGCTGGCCCACCGCCTGCGCCTCCACCGACCACGCCGGCAGAAAATCCCAGCGCACGACTGGACCAATCATGCCGCCGCGCACCTTGAGCTCGGCCACCCGGCGATCGACGTCCGTGTCGGATACGTCGAAAACCTGATCGTAGTAGTAGCCCGTCACCGGCAGCGAAAGCTTCACGCTTTCTCCCAGACGGTAGGCCGGTTCCGTCCTGACCCAGACTTTCGCGTCGCGATCCGAGGTCTTGGCCGTGAAGTAATGCGTGCCCTCGAACTCGGCAAAGACCATGTAGTCGAACGATCCCTGCGGCACGCGCAGCAAAAGGAATTCCATGCTGCCGCGGGCAAAGGCGCTGCGTTCCTCGCCGGCATGGCTGAGCAGCAGGTTGTCCTTGAATCCGTAGCCGGCTTTCACCGCGACCGACGTACTCCACTTGGGCAATGCGGCCAGAAATTCGGCGATGTCCGGGACCGCGGTACCACCGGCCTGTGCTGCACCGATGTCACCCACCCCGACGAGGGCGCAGCCAGCGATGACGATAAGTCGATTCAGGGTGGTCACAAACAAAGCGGGAAAAGCGGACGAAGATCGTGCGACGACAGACCCCGCCACTCAAGTCATGTTCATGCTTTCTGTTGGACAGCTAAAAGGGCGGCCGCTTGCAGCGACCGCCCTTTGACTGACATTACGCCGAATCGATATTACGCCTAAATTGGTCTAGCGCTTGGCCGCGGCCGCGCGTTGTTTGCGCTGGTCGTCGCGGATCTGTTTGTGGAGCGCGTTGGTCACTTCCTCGAAGGCCTTCTTCTGCGCTTCCATTTTTTCCCGAATCGCCTGTTTTTGCTCCTCGGTCGCCGCCTTCAACTGCTTCGCGAGCGACTCATAGTCCGCGATGAACTGGTCCCGCTGCTTGCTGGCTTCCTCCAGCGCTTTCTTCACATCGGCCGCAGACGTGATCGTCTTCCGCACTTTGTCCTTGGCCGCCACCGCAGCCGCTTTGGCGTCGGCACTCGAAGGCGCCGTCTGCGCCGCACCGACACTGGCACTCAAGGCCAGGCAGGCTACGAGCAGAAACCCATGGGCGGAGGATGTAAGCGACGTGCTCAAGGTGTACCGCCCTCGTTGCACTGGCCGTGCCAACCCCATGCCCCTGCATCTTCTCGCTGCATGGTAATGAGTAATGCCATTCGCGCCCGGTCGGCTAGCATCGCTGGAATGGGGAAAAAAGCCCAAGTCTTACTCATCGACGCGAGTTATTCCCCAATCCTGCCGTTCTCCCGCCCCCCTTTGAGCCGGTAACGCACGACATCGCGGGACACGCCGAGGAGCCGCGCCGCGCCGGAGACGTTGCCATTCGCCTGACGCATCGCGTGCGCAACGAGTTCGTCGATCGCCGCCTCCATCGAGAAGCCGCTTTCGGGAAATACAAAGTCGTCGCGCAGCCACTCCGCACCCGCCCCCGTGCCCGTCGCCACGCCCAAATGACTGAACAAGAGTCCGCGATCGCCGCCGAACACCACCGCGCGCTCAATCTCGTGCGCCAGCTCGCGGACGTTGCCCGGCCAGCGGTGGGCGAGCAGCCGTGCGCGGCCTTCGGCAGGAATGTGCACCGTCTTCAAGCCGTACCGCCGCGTCACGCGGCCGAGCAGTTCGTTGGCGAGGACGATGATGTCGCTGCCGCGTTCGCGCAGCGGGGGCAGGCGGACGCGGAAGAGATCGAGCCGATGCAGCAGGTCTTCGCGGAATTTCCCCGCCTTCACCAGCGCGGGCAGATCGAGATTCGTGGCGGCGATGATGCGCGCGTCCACGGGGATCGGCCGTGACGCGCCGACGCGACGCAGCATATGATCCTCGAGCGTCGTGAGCAGCTTGGCCTGCAGGCCGAGTGCGAGACTGGGTAGTTCGTCGAGGAAGAGCGTACCGCCGTCGGCCGCCTCCATGAGGCCAATCCGCGCGGCCTTCGCATCGGTGAAGGCCCCGCGTTCGTGCCCAAACAGTTCGGCCTCCGCCAGCGCGTCCGGGAGCGCGGAGCAGTTGAGTTCCACGAGCGGTTCGTCGGCACGCGGTCCATGCCGGTGAATCCAGCGCGCGATCGCGGTCTTGCCCGTGCCCGTCTCGCCCTCGATCAGCACCGGCGGCAACGGTCCGCTCAGGCGACGATCAGCCGTCGTGATGCGCGCCAGCTGCTCGCGCACGGCCGCGAGACTCTCGCCAAACACGAGTTCGGTCTGCTGGCCCTTGCGAAACTCGTCGGCGCGTTTCGCCTGCCGCAACCGTCGCGCCTGAGCGAGGCGGACGGGCAGCTCGTCGAGGTCGAACGGTTTCACGAGATAATCCGCGGCGCCCGCACGCAAGGCGGCGACGGCACCGGCGACGCCACCTTCGGCGGTCATCACAATGACATTGGTCGTGGGCGGAAAAAGTTTGTCGCGCAACAGGTCCGTGCCGCGGCCGTCCGGGAGGTTGACGTCGATGACCGCCGCCTCGAACGAACTCCCTGCCAGCGCCTGACGCGCCGCCGCCACCGTGTTCACCGCCGTGACTTCCGCGCCCTCTTTCTCGAGGAAGCCCGTGAGCCGCTTGCGCAGCAGCACTTCATCCTCGAGGAGCAGAACACTGAGTCCGGCAAGCGGAGATTTGGCCATGCGGCCACTGTGGCGTTCGAGGCACGCTGCTCCACTCAATTTTCTGCAGACTCGATCTTACCTATGGATCTGAGATCTGAAATTCAAGATCTCACTGCTCGCCTTGGATCTCAAATTTCAGATCTCAGATCTCAAATTTGAAACCAGAAGCCTACTTCTTCGTCGGCGCCGCGACCCGTTCGATCTGCGGCGCGAGCCGGCTCAGCCGGATGCTCGGATGCGGCGTGGCATCGAAAAGCGCGATGAACTTGTTGCGCCGGAGCGCGAGGAGCGAACGGACCGTCGATTGCTGCGGGGCGTCTAGGGAGTATTCCTTCGTGAGCCACTCGAGTCGCGGATTCACCGTGACCATCCAGTAAATGAACGTGAGCGGGCTTTCCTTCTCCCGCTGGATATCCTCGTCGGACAGCGGCGCGCGATCGGCGAGACGTTTCGCGTCGCGCTCGGCACGCTTCTTCTGGAACTGCCCGAATTTCTCCCGCTGCGCCGGCGTTAGGAGTTGCACGAATTCACGATCGAACTCGGCGTTGATTTCTTCGACGCGGGCTGTGTACGCGATGATCTGCGGCCGCAGCTTTTCGATCTCGGCGACCAGTTTGGCGCGATCCAGCTGACGCCGGCTCTTGCTGTCGGTCGCTGCCGGCATCGCCCTGACATATTCCTGCGCCAGCGCGGCGGGTACCGGCGGCACGGCCTGACTCGGCTCCGTCCAGACGCGGGCGCCGTAGCCGGCAAGGAACACCCCGACCGTCAGCAGTGCGACGAAGAGCCGTTGGGTCATAGCACCCCTGCTTCAAACTCTTCGGCCACCGACACCACCTGCCGCCATTCGGCGAGGTTGCGTTCGTCGGCCGCGTTGACGTTGCGCTGGTGAATGAAAATGACGGCAGCGAGACAGACGGCCGCGGTGACGGCGCTCAGCGCAAACTGGCTGGCGAGTGAAGGCATGTCGGCGGCGGCGCGCGCGGCGCGAAGGACGCGGTCGGCAAACCCCGGCCGCAACTGGCGGGCGGCGGCGGCGTTGAGCTCCTGCCATGTTTCCGCCTGCGGTCCACGAGCGGCCCGCAGCACACGATCGGCGAAGTCGCCCTTGAGCTGCGCGGCAGCGTGGGCGTTGAGCGCGTTCCAGGCGTCTTTTTCAGGTTTCATGATCGGGCTGGTAATGCTCGCGAAGATGTTCCCGGGCGCGGTGGAGGCGAGCTTTCACCGCGGCGACACTGGTACTGAGTGTTTCGGCAATTTCAGCGTGGCTGCGACCTTCCTGCACGAGCGCCAGTAGCGCCCGGTCCTGGGGACGCAACTGGCCGAGCGCATGGCGCAGGGCGTCGAGTTCCTCGGAGCCCACCGCACCGGGCGGCTCCGGAATATTTTCATGCTCCTCCCCGAACGGGAGAAAAATCCGGCGCAGCTTCTGCCGCCGGAGCTGATCGATGCACGTGTTGCGCGCGAGCCGGAAGAGCCAGGACTCGAACTGCGCCGGCGCCTGCAGGCGGTCGAGGGCGCGCACCATTTTGATGAACACCTGCTGCGACAAATCCTCCACGTAATCGCTGCGGCTCGTCATGGCATAGACAAAGCCTGCAACCCGATGCTGGTAGCTGATGATGAGCTCTCGCTGGGCGGCTTCGTCGCCCTTTTGAGCCCGCCGAACCAAATCGGCCAGCGCAGTCGGTGAATTGGATTCCATGCAGCGTGCATTGGTGTGAGCAGCAAGACGCGGGAAACGCCAGAAAGATTCGCCGCTCTGCGGCGCGTCCTTGCATTCATTGCAACCTTCCCCTCGGCTGGGCGTCGAACGAAATCCCATGAAGAATCCGGCGCATTTTCCGAAGTTGTTAACGGTGGTCTCCCTGCTCGGAGGAATAGGACTGCTCGGAGGTTGCGGCTCGGGCTCCACGCCTCGCGATCTCATGCTGGAAGAAGCGTCCAAACAGTCGGTCGAACGCCCGGTCGCCATGCGTGGCGAAGGTGCCTTCCTCGAGGGCAAAATCACGGCGCTCGCCACAGTGAGTCGCGGTTTTGATCGCGGCAACGGCCCCGCCCGCGGCGGCAAGGGCGGAAAAGGCGGACCGCGCGCTGAAGGTGCCTTCGAAGACGGCCGGCGTAACAAGCGCGACGAGGCCGGCGCCTTCACGGAAGTTTACAACATCGGCGGCTATGGCGACTCCGAGGAGGAGCAAAAAGAGGCGATGCAAGATTACATCCGCCAGGCCCGCGCCCGCCGCGCCGCCGGCAGTCCGATGCCGCCCGTCACCCTGCGCGTGCTCTTTGAAAACAAGGGGACCGAGCCGATCGAAATCGAAGTCACCGAGGTCAACTCCGACTTGGGCAACTTTGCCGTGCGTCCGCCCAAACTCACCATCGCTCCGGGCGAAAAGGGCGTGCTCGATCCGATGGTTTCCCAGCTGGGCGTCACCAGCGATGAAATCCCCCTGAAGCTGGCGGTCCGCTCTGGCGGCAAGAAGGAGCAGCAGGTGGTGATCGTGAAAAACGTCATCACCGAATCGCTGCGCAAGGAATTCGAGAAGGCGCAGAAGTAAGACTCCGACGGATCAGCTCTGCAGCATCCGAACGCGGCGTTCCTTGCGGGGAAACTGCAGCGTCACGATCGTCCCGAGGTTCTCCTTGCTATCGAGGCCAATTTGGCCGCCGTGCTCCCGCATGATGCGCTGCGCGATCATCAGGCCGAGCCCGTGGCCGCCCGACTTGGTCGTGTGGTACGGCTGAAACAGCCGGCCGAGATCCTCCTGCTTAATTCCGCTGCCGCTATCGGCGAACAACAGGAACACCGACTCATCGTCGGCCCGTGAGCGGATCTTCAACTTCCCGCCGGGCCGCATGGCGTCCATCGCGTTCTTCGTGATGTTGAAAAACACCTGCTTGATCTGATTCCGGTCCGCCAGCACGCGGGGCAGCTCCGGCGTGTCGGCCTCGACCGCAATGCCCCGATCCGCCAGCTCGCGATGCTGGAAACGCAGCACTTCGGCGAGCACTTCGTTCAAATCCGTTTCCGCCAGATCCGGCGGGCGCGGCCGGATGGCCTCCAGGAAGTTGCTGATGATGCCGTCGAGCCGCGTCACCTCGTCGCGGCAGATGCGCACAGACTCGGTCAGCGATTCCGTTTCCTTCGCTGCCTTCAACTTCCTGAGCTTTCGCTCCATCAGCTGCAGGTGAATCGTCAGCGAGTTGAGCGGATTGCCCAGTTCGTGGGCGACGCCCGCGGCGAGCAGCAGGATGGACGAGGTGCGCTCGCTCTCGATCCGCGCCTCGGTCGATTGTTTCTCCTTCGTGACGTCCGAGAGGATCACCGCGTAGCGCCGCGCCGGCGTGCCGCCGGAGGCGCGAAACGGCACCATGTAGAGCCGCACCATGCGTGGCTCGGGATACGTCAGCTCAAACTCCCTGGCCACCACCGGCGCGGCTCGTCCGCCGAGTTCGTTGTCGAGCGCCGCTCCGAGCGAGTTGCGCAGCCCGGGCACCAGCCGCCAGAGCACCTGACCGGCGAGTTCGTCCCCGCCCCCGAGTCCAATCAAGCGTTCCGCGGCCGCGTTCGCATAGTCGATCGCACCGTCGTCGCGCACCACCAGAATGCCCTCCTGGAGCGTGTTGAAAATTTCCTCGAAGACGCCGCGCTCGCGGGCGAGGCGTTGCACCAGATTGGAGAGATTGACGGAATCGAGCGTGTCGAGCCTTCCCAGCACTCGATCCAGCGAAGAGTGTTTTTTAACGGGCATGGGTTGGGTGGATCTCAGATTTCAAAGCTCAACTTTCAGAGTTCAGGGTTCGGCCTTCAAATCTCAGATTTCAAATTTCAGATCTCAGATCACCCACCTACTCGGCCAGAAAGTCCATCTGGGCGGGATCAACCCGGGTCGCGAGCAGCTTCCGCAGGAACGCCTCGCGGTGCTCCGCGCACCGGCCGATGCGCAGCACCGCGTCGCGGTGCTCCTCGGTGCCGTAGCCCTTGTGCTGCGCAAAGCCGTAGCCGGGAAACTTTGCATCGAGCGCCACCATCATCCGATCGCGGGTCACCTTGGCGACAATCGACGCCATCGCGATGCACAACGACCGCGCGTCCCCCTTCACGAACGCGGAGTGCGGGTACGGAAAGCCCCGCAGCGGGAGTCCGTCGATCAGCACGCGCGCCGAAACCGCGGGCTGAAACGTCGTGCGCTCCTCGCTACTCGAAAACAGATCCGGCTCCTCCCGTCTGCGCTCGAATGCCTCCGGCGGATACATCCCGCCCAGCGCCCGCCGCATCGCCAGTTTTGTCGCGCCCAGAATATTAAACTGCGCGATCTCGTCCACGCTCGCCAGGCCATAGTGCGCGTGAATCCGGCCCTCGCCCGACAATGTCTCGAACTCGCTCCACAACTCCTCGCGCTGCTCCGCCGAGAGCAGCTTGGAATCGTTGATCCGGTTGCTCTTGGTCACCGCCCAGCGGCTCTCGAGAAACTCCCGCGACACCACGACGGCGGCCGCGACGACCGGGCCTGCGAAAGCCCCGCGGCCGACTTCATCGACGCCGATCAGGTGGTTGACTCCGGTGATTTGCTTGAGATCAAAGCCGCGCAGCTGGCGGCGTTTCATCCGGCGATGTGAAAGAATCGAAACCGCAGGCGCAAGCCACAGCCGAGCAGCCAACGGGCGGAAAACCAAATCACCGCCGTCCGCCGCGATCCCGCGCGGCCCTCCGATCCGCCATCCGACGTCCGCAGTCCGAAATCCCCGATCCGCAATCCACCTACCATTCCATCTTCTCGCGCGGCTCCGGCAGCGGCAGTTCCTCCAGTTTTCCCGCCGCCGCGACGACTTCGTAGGCCGTGCGAAAATGCAGCTTCGCAAACTCCCCGAGGCTGCGCGCGCCGAACTTCGCGATGATGCGCGCGCCCTGTTCCTTCACCAGCGGACCGGCGCCCTTCTGGAGTTTTTCGCCGAGCTTTTTCGAAAGCAGGTGCATCTGGCGCACAAATTCCGCGCGCGCGACGACCGACGCCGCCGCGACCACAGGGTCTTCCTCGGCCTTCGTGCGCATGCGCAGATCAAAGTCCTTCACTCCCTTCTTCGCGAGTTCGCGCTGCGTCAGGGGCTGCTCGGTGAATTGATCCAGCAAACCCCACGGCACGCGTTTCTCGGCGAGTGCCTGGTCGAGCGCGGTCGCGTGCTGCCAAGCCAGCAGCCGGTTGAGATTCGCGCCGGGCCGCGCCATGAGCTCATTGTATTTCGGCATCCCGCAGAAACAGGTGCGCACCGCGACGCCCTTCGTCTCCCGGATGATGTGGTCGAGCTTCATGATCTGCGTCTCGGCGATCTTCTTCGAATCCTTCACGCCGGCCTTGATCCACGACTCGATCGCCGGCCGGTCCGCGATCACCGTCGCGGCAATCACCGGCCCGAAGAAGTCGCCCTTGCCGCTCTCGTCCAGCCCCGCGTGCGACTCGAACCAGTCGGGATGCAACACCTCATCGTAACCGAGTTTCGGGGCGCCCGTGACTTCGGGCTCCACCACGTCGCGCACGAAATCCTCCGTGCCCTTGCCCGCGATCACGACCTTGCCGCTGGTGTAGGCCGACAGGTTGATCTTCAGGTGCTCGGCCTTGAACGCGAAACGCGTGTACGCGACCTCGAACGGCGTCCAGCCACGCGCCAAGCAAATCGCCCGCAGCTTCTCCATCTGCGCGTCATCGAGCTTCACCGTGTACGAGGCGAGCTTCTTGGGCGCTTCCGGTTCGTCGTTGAACTGTTTGGGCATCGCCGAGAACAGCCGCAAAAACCCGCGGAAAGCGCAAAGGAGAAAAGAACCCGACGTCCGGCCGGAATCCAAACGATCCCAAACCGGGTTTGCCCACGGAATACACGGAAGGCGGGTTTTCTTCCGTGTGTTCCGTGTGTTCCGTGGGCAATGGTTCAGGGATGCCACGCTCTCATGCCGAGGCGCTCGTCGCCGCGAAGTCCGTATTCCAATCCGCCCTGCTCGGCTGGTACCGGATTCACGCGCGCCAGCTCCCGTGGCGCGAGGCGCCGTCACTCTACAAGACCGTCGTCAGCGAATTCATGCTGCAGCAAACGCAGGTGAAAACCGTACTTCCGTACTTCGCGCGCTGGCTCGACGCCCTGCCTGACTTCGCCGCTCTCGCCGCCGCGCCCGAAGCCCGCGTCCTGAAACTCTGGGAAGGCCTCGGTTACTATTCCCGCGCGCGCAATCTCCACCGCCTCGCCCAGGCGCTGGCCGCGCGCGCCACCCCGCCCCGCACGCCCGCCGAATGGCAGGAACTGCCCGGCGTCGGTCCCTACACCGCCGCCGCGATCACCAGCATTTCGTTCGACGCCCAGGCGGCCTGCGTCGATGGCAACGTCGTGCGGATCCTCGCGCGCCTGACGGCGGACGCGACCGAGTACCGCGATTCAGCCTCCGCATCAAAAGTCTTTGCGCCCCTCGCCCAGGCCCTCCTGCCGCCCGCCGCGCCCGGCGATCACAATCAGGCCATGATGGAACTCGGCGCAACGGTATGCTTCCGGCAAAAGCCGCTCTGTCTCACCTGCCCGGTGCGAAAGCTCTGCGCGGGCGCTCGCCAGGGTGAGCCCGAGTCCTTTCCGCGGCTCGCGCCGAAGCAGATGGAACAACGCACCGTCGTGCGCGTGTGGTGTGAGCGCAACGGCGCCCTGTTGCTGCACCGCGCCCCGCCCGGCGCCAAACGCCTCGCCAACCAGCACGAACTGCCGACCGCGGAACATGCCGGATTGACCGAGGCCGTCGCCATCCAGGGCGAACTCATCGCCCGGAAAAAGCGCGGGATCACCCGGTATCAGATTACCGAATGCATCCATCGCGCTCCGCCGCAGGTGGCGCGCGCCGCGACGCGCCCCGATCTTGTCTGGGTGCCGCTCGATCAGTTGGACGCGCTCACCCTTTCCGGCCCGCACCGCCGCTGGGTGGCCGAGATTCTCGCCCGGCGCACCCCGTGAATCTGCGGCGCATCGTCCTCCCACCCTCCACGGAGGCCGGCGCGAATCGGATTAGAACGATCCCTTGATGCCCGCGGTCCAGAGCCCGGCGTAGTCGTCGCGCTGGCGGAATTTCGCGAATGCCGGCGTGTTCGGGCCGTAAATCTTCGTGTCCTCCGTGGCCGCGCCGATGTTCCGAAACGCGAAGAAGAGACCGAGATTTCGCTTCAGATAATACTCGCCGGTCACGTCGATGTAGAGCCGCTTCGGCCGGTAGTTGTACGTGCCAGGCTCGATGCTGGCACCGGTCACGAGCGCGCGACGCTGGATGCCGCGATAGTTCTCGTTGATGCGAATATTGAACTTCTGGCGCGTGAGACTTATGCCCCAGTTGGCCGTGAACGGATTCATGTCCTGAAGATTGTCCGTGCCCTTCGCGCGCTGGGAACTGATGTTCGCGAAGATCTGCACGCCGCGCGCCCACTGTGGCAGAAACGTGAGCGCCTGCTTGTAGTCGATCTCGAAGCCGTGCTGCCGGATCACGTCGGGTGAGTTGAACTGCGTGACCGTGAGGATTGAGCCGTACTCCTCGGCATCGAGTCCGTAGGTCTCCAGGAAATCGGAACTGACCACGCTGGTCACGTTCAGGAAGAAGTTTTGGTAGTCGCGGATGAAGGCGCCGAACGACAGGCTGCCGACGGTGCCGAAATAATACTCGAGTCGCGCCATGTAAGTCTCCGCCTGCCACGCCTTGATCGAGGCGTTGTTCACCGTGATGCGAGCGTTGGGGTTGAGATTCTCGAGGTCGGGCAGCGTGACGCCGCCGGAATATTGGTTGAAGTCCGGGCGGCCGACCGACTGCGAATACGCAACGCGGCCAATCAGGCCGTCGGTGAAGTTATAGCTCGCATTCACACTCGGGAAGAAACGCAGGTACTCCTTCTTGGCGCGGGCGCCGCGATCGAGCAGCGTGAGCTGGGAGTACGGAAGACCGGCGTTCGTCGGCACCTTGAGCAGCAGCGCCCCGGTCGGCCCGCGCAGCGCGTTGCCGCTGGCGTCGCGCTGGTAGTTCAACGTCGGATCATTGCGCGGTCCGACGGCGTCGATGTTGGTCTGCTCGGCGCGGACGCCGCCGACGATGCGCAGGCGGTTGTTGAGCAGCGAGACGTCACCGCGAGCGAAGAGCGACGAGATGATTTCCTCGGCGCGCTTCGAATTATTGACGAGGGCGATGTAGTCGTTGTTCGCGTTCCGCGTCCAATGCGTGGGATTGGCGACGTAGTCGGCCCAGAGCTTGCCGTTGTCGACCTGCTGCTGCTTCGGCAGGCCGAAGTCGGGCATGCGCTCCGAATACGCGACGTCCAGGAATCGAGTCGGGTTGTCATCATTGATCAAGCCGGCCTGCGTCGTGGGGGTCGTGCTGGCGCGGCCGTCAGCGCCCACATAGGTGTAGGTCTCGAGACCGCCGGCGGGGCCGCGCAGATCACGCACCTTGGTGCGAATGTCGCTGCCGAGTTTCAAGGTCACTGGAATGTCGCGCACCGTGAAGTCGCGGCGGACGTTGTAGTAGGCCTGGCGCGTGGTGTCGTAGGTGCGCTGCCGGTTGCTGTTGGCCGAGACGAGCGAGTAGTTCTCGAGTCGCGTGGGATCGACCGGCCGACCGAGGTGGTCGAGCACGGTGATCTTGCCGGGGCGCAGGTAGAAGATGTCGTCGAAGAGGATTTGGACGTTGTTGCGCTGAACGGTCATCCCGTTGAAGGCGCCCTTGTCGATGTCCTGATAGTGGATGCGCGAGTTGCCGTAGGCGATGCCGGCATCCGACTTCCAGATCGGGCCGTCGTGGATCCAACGCAGCGACGGCGTGATCGTGCGGCCCGGGCGGATACGACCGCCGTTGGACAGCGTGTACTGGCCGGCATTGATGGCGGTGCCGGTGGTGGGAAACGTGCTCACCATGCCCCAGGTGTGGTCGGGCGTCCAGTTGCCCGGCGCGACGCGGTTGATCGTGAACGTCTGCGTGCGGGTCGCGAAGTGTTCGCGCAGCATGCCGTAGGAGAAACCGAACGAGAAGCGATCGGTGCGCGTGGGCTTCCAGTCGACCGTGGTCGCGAATGACTCGCGCGACGTGTTCTTGCCGCTGTCGCGCCACGAGAAAATCGCGAGATACGGATTGTCGGGCGTGGTGGCCGGCCGTCCCGTGAGCGCCGTCGCCGTGGCATTCGACGCCGTGCCGGCACCGATCCACTGCATGGCGGTGTTGGCCTGCGGGGTGTACTGCAGCGAGTAGCCACCCGAAATCGTGAAGCCGAAGGTCTTCGTCACCGGCACCACCGCCGACACATCCCAGCCGGGATGAATCTTGTAGGTCTCCTGCCCCCAGCCCGGTCCGGGTGACTTCCGACCGAAGGAACGCTCCGCGTCCTTCATCAGCCACGCGAAGCTGTAGTTATATGAGGGCTTGCTGCGCTCAAACGCGCTGCGTGGCACGAAATTCACCGCGCCCGCCAGCGCCGAGCCCGGCGTGTCCGGCGTGGGCGAGCGGTTGATTTCGATGCGTGAGATGTTGTTGATCGAAACTTGATCAAGTTCGACGGCCCGACGCGTGCCCGCGCCCGCGGCGCTCGCCATGTCGAAGCCGCCCATGGAAATCGGCACGTTGTCCGCCGGCACGCCGTTGATCGAAAAGCGCCGGGCGTCGCCGCCGGTGTAGTCGCTCGTGATGCCCGGCAGGAACTTCATGAACTCTCCGATGCTGCCGTCGGCGATCGTGCCGAATTCGTCGGCCGAGACCACATTCACGATGTTCTTCGCGAAGCGCTGCTCGTTGATCGCCAGCGCGGCACCGTCCATCTCCTTCGACGTGGTGATCACGAACTTTTCGAGCGTGACGACCTCCTTGCCGGGATCCGCGGCCTTGGTGGCGGCGGCCAAGGACACATCCCGCTGGGCGATCTGCCCGGCGGTCACGACTACCGTCTCCGAGTGAACGCCGAGACCGGTGTAGAAAACGGACACTTTCGCCGTGCCCGCCGGCACATTCACCAGGCGGTAAACGCCGGTGTCATCGGTCAGCGCGGTAATCGTCGTGCCCTCGACCGTGACGCGCGCGTTCGGGAGAAACTCCCCGCGGCGCGGATCGAACACGCGGCCTTCAATGGAACCGGTGGCGGCGGATTGGGCCCTGGTGAGCGAGGACAGTGTCAGCAGCGTCGTGGCGAGGAGGCACGCACCGAAAAGGAAACGTACAGTGCGGGGCAGCGGGGTGGTCATGCAGGGTGTTTTCGGATCCAGCGGGCCACCCGAGGAGGCAGGCGCGGCGGACGACGAGCTAGGGGTTGGAGGCGGCATTTTCCGCACGGGTCAAGGCGCGGAGAAAAGCGGACGAACGAGCGAGGAAACGCGCGCCGCTCCCGGCCAACAAGCGAAATAGTGATGCGGCCGGCCCGCGCCGTCGCTCAGCAGCGATCATTCTCAACCACAGTAGGCCGCATCGCCGGCAACGCCGCGTCGCGACTACTTCGCGGCCAACGCTTCGATCCGCTGCTTTGATTGCACGACGTCTTCCGTCCTCACCCGCGGGCTCAACTCGAGCGTGAGCAGGTGCTCCGGCCGCCAGAATGCACTGACCATGGCGAAATCGATCTGCCCGCCGCCGATCGGCTGATGGTCGTGGCCCTGCGCGTCGACGTCGTGAAGGTGAAACCCAATCGTCCGCGGCGCGAGCGCTTGCAGGTGCGACCGGTGCTCGAGCAGCCCCATCGCAGCCTTGATGTCGGCGTGACCGGTGTCGTGCCAGTAACCCACCGGGGCGGCCGCCGGAAACTCCGCCAGAAACTCGGCGTAATCCGCATCGAGCGGCAACTCCTCGAATTTCTCGCGGTTCTCGAACCCGAGCTTCACGCCCCTCTGGCGCGCATAGTCGATCACCTCGGCGATGCTGGCCTTCACCTGCGCCCAGAACGGCGGCATCCGCCGGCGCAGGCTCGCGAGGCTCTTGCGCAGGAGAGCGGCGTAGGCCTTGTCCTCCGGCCGACGCCCGGCGTCGGGGTGTTCCTCCAGATAGCGACGGAGCTTCCGGCCGGGGTGAAACCAGAAGAAGGTCACGCTGCCCAGGTGGCACACTAGGACCTGCGCGCCGACCTGGGCGGCAAAGTCGATCGAACGCCGCGTGTGCCGGAGCCACTGGTCGTGCTCCCGGACCTCCCGCGCCGACGGCTCGAAGAGATTCGGCGCCGCCTGCATCACCCCCGTGGGCAAAGGACAGAAATTATGGGTCGAGCTGATCCTGACGAGGCCTTCCTCCACCGCCCGAAGGATGCCCGGCACCAGCGTGATGCGAATCCCGTGGCTCAATTCCACGTGGTCGAAGCCGAGTCCCGCCATCTCCTTGATCATCGCATAGCCGTCCTGGTGCCGGTGCGAACACCAGCTGGTCGAAAGGGCGAGGATGGGTTTCACGGCGGGGACAGGCTCGGACATGGTCACTGCACGGACCGCGCCAAAGGCCGGCAGCTCCGCGACCAACAAAAAAACCGCGCCCCCACAAACGTGGAGGCGCGGCGTAAATTCAGTTCAACATCCGTCAGCGAACCTTATTCGGCGTAACGGCGGCGCAGCATCTGGGTGAAGGCCTGGACCTTCTCCTTCCGACGGCGCTTCTCGCAGGGCTTCTCAAAGTAACGCTTCGCGCGGGTGCCCTTGATGATGTTCTCGCGATCGAGCTTCTTCTTCATGCGACGCAGCGCACGGTCGATGGGCTCGTTCTTGCGGATTTTGATTTCGATGGACATGAGGACTGTCGTAGACGGACGAGTGGTGAAAGGAAAAGCCGAGAAATAGGCCACCCTGCCGCGGCGGCGTCAACGGGATTTTTGCATGGATTCCGCACTCAGGCGCCGCGGCATCTCAGATCTCAAATTTCAAATCTCAAATCGCGGCGGCCAAGCCGCCGCCAGCGGGTTGGCCTTGCGCACCACCGCCGAGCGGCTTGTTTGAAATCCGCGTGCCGACCGTCGACAAAAATTTCGTCCACCTTCACGTCCATACCGACTACAGTCTCCTCGACGGCTGCTGTCGGATCGACCGTCTGATGGACCGGGCCACCGAGCTCGGCATGAGTGCGATGGCGCTGACCGACCACGGCAACCTCTACGGTGCGATTGAGTTCTACACGCAGGCCAAAGCCAAGGGCATCAAACCCCTCATCGGTTGCGAACTCTACCTCGTCGAAACCTCCCGGCTGGAAAAGAACGGCCGCGTTGCCGACGAGGGTAAGACCATTTTCCATCTCGGCCTGCTGGCGAAGAACCTCACCGGATACCAAAACCTCCTCAAGCTGGTCTCCGACGCCCACCTGCGCGGCTTCTATTACAAGCCCCGGACTGACTTCGAGACCCTGTCGAAGTATGCGGGCGGACTGATCGGTTTCACCGGCTGCCTGGCCTCGCTCGTCCCGCAGCACCTGCTGCACGACCGCTACGAGGAAGCCCGCCAGGCCTGCGGCCGCTTCGTGGAAATCTTCGGTCGCGAGAACTATTTCGTCGAGATCCAGGACCACGGCATCCCCGAGCAGATCAAAATCATCCCGGGCCTCCTCAAAATCGCCGAGGAATTCAACCTCAAGGTGATCTGCACCAATGACGTTCACTACGTCCGCAACACCGACGCCGGCCCGCACGATGCCATGCTCTGCATTCAGACGGGCGCGAAGATTGAAGAGGAGAAGCGGATGCGGTTCACCGGCCAGGAATTTTACCTGAAGTCGCGCGATGAGATGGCGAAGCTCTTCGCCGAAGTGCCGGAGTCCGTGACGAACACCCAGCTCGTCGCCGAAATGTGCGAGCTGGCGATCCCGTTTCCCAAGGGCAGCGAGCGTTACCCGAAGTACCCGCTCCCGCCCGAAGTCACCACCGACCGCGCCGGCTACCTGCACGAGCTGTGCGTCGTCGGCCTGAAGCGGCGCTACGGCTTCGACTACGCACCGATCATCGCCCACCCCGTCGTCGCCGAACGCCTCGCCAAGCTCACCAACCTGCCCGCCGGCCAGAAGCCCCAGGCACCCGACTACAGCGGTCTCACGCTTGAGGAAGAGCTCGCCGTCCGCATGGGCTTCGAGCTCTCGATCATCACCGTCACCGGCTTCGTCGACTACTTTCTCGTCGTCTGGGATTTCATCAACTGGGCCAAGGAACACGGCGTGCCTGTCGGCCCCGGCCGCGGCTCCGGCGCCGGCTGCCTCGTCGCCTACCTGCTCGGCATCACGAATCTCGACCCGATCCGCTTCAAGCTGCTCTTCGAGCGCTTCCTCAATCCCGAGCGCGTCTCGCCCCCTGACTTCGACATCGACTTCTGCATGCGCCGCCGCGGCGAGGTCATCGACTACGTGCGGAAAAAATACGGCGACCAGTGCGTCGCCAACATCATCACCTACGGCACGCTCGGCGCCAAGATGGTGATCCGCGACGTCTCGCGCGTCCATAACCTCGCCTTCGCCGACGCCGATCGCCTCGCGAAGATGATCCCCGACGAGCTCAACATCACGCTCGAGGACTCGCTGACGAAGTCACAGGAGTTGCGCGACGAGGTCGCCCGCAATCCGATCGCGAAACGCATCTTCGATCAGGCGCGCGTGCTCGAAGGCATGGTCCGCAACACCGGCAAGCACGCCGCCGGCATCATCATCACCGACAAGCCGCTCGACGAATTCGTCCCCCTCACCTCGCAGGAAGGCGACGTCACCGTGCAGTTCGACATGAACGCCGTCGGCAAGCTCGGCCTGCTGAAGATGGACTTCCTCGGGTTGAAGACGCTCACGGTCATCTCCGACGCGGTGGACAACATCCGTCGCACCGCGACGCCGGACTTCGACATCGAGAAGATCCCCTTCGACGATCCGAAGACGTATTCACTCCTCAATGCCGGCAAGACCATCGGCGTCTTCCAGCTCGAGTCCGGCGGCATGCAGAACGCGTCGAAGCTCGTCGGCATCTCGAACATCGACGACATCAACGCCGTCGGCGCGCTCTACCGGCCGGGCCCAATGCAGTTCATCCCCGACTACGCGCGCGGCAAAAAGGATCCCTCGACCGTCGAGTACCCGCACCCGCTGCTCGAGCCGATCCTCAAGGAGACCTACGGCATCATCGTCTACCAGGAGCAGGTCATGGAGTGCGCGAAAATCGTCGCCGGCTACACGCTCGGCGGCGCCGACATGCTGCGTCGCGCGATGGGCAAGAAGGACGCCGAGGCCATGGCGAAGGAGCGCATCAAGTTCGTCGAGGGCGCAAAACGCGTGAACAACATCGACGAGAAGAAGGCCAACGAGATCTTCGACCTGCTCAACAAATTCGCGAGCTACGGCTTCAACAAGTCGCACTCCGCCGCGTACGCGGTGATCAGCTATCAGACCGGGTATCTGAAAGCCAACTACCCGGTGCAGTTCATGGCCGCGGTGCTCACCGCCGAGCTCGGCAACGCGGAAAAGGTGTCGCACTTCGTCGCCGAGGCCGAGGCCATGGGCCTCAAGGTCCTCGGCCCCGACGTGAACGAATCGCGCGAGATGTTCACGCCCGTTTTCCGCGGCGCAGCCGCGCCGCGAGTTGAAAGTCCGGAGTTGAGAGCTGAGAGTAAATCCACGGCCAACGGACGGCCTCTCTCCACCCTCAACCCTCAACTCTCAACTGGCGGCGAAGCCGCCTTCGCCTCCGCCAACGCCGCCATCCGCTTCGGTCTCGCCGGCGTCAAGGGCGTGGGCGAACTCGCCGCGCAGCAGATCATCGCCGAACGCGAGAAGAACGGCCCGTACGTCGACTTCGCCGATTTCGCGAAACGCATCGACGGGCGCGCCATCAACAAGCGCGTGCTCGAGCACCTGGTAAAGACCGGGGCGTTCGACTACAGCGGTGCGTCGCGCAAGCAGCTCTTCGACGGCATCGACGCCGCGCTGGCCGGCGCGATCTCCGCCGCCCGCGACAAGGCCGCCGGCCAGCACAGTTTCCTCGACATGCTCGCCGCGCCCGAGCCTGCGGCTCGGAATCTCAAATCTCAGATCCCAGATCTCAAATCCTCCGCAGGAGCGGAGGACTTCCCGCCCGCCGAGCGCCTCGCGTTCGAGAAGGAGCTGCTCGGCTTCTACGTGACCGGGCATCCGATGAACAACTACAACGGGCTCGCCGAGGCCATCGACACGTATCCCGTCGATCAACTGCTGCTGCAGGGCGATCGCGTCGAGTTCCGCCTCTGCGGTATCGCCAGCAATCTCGCCAAGCGCCTGTCGAAAAAAGACAACCGCCCGTGGGTCTCGTTCACCCTCGCCACCAAGCGCGCCTCGCTCGGACTGAACATGTTTGCCGACGGCTTCGCCGCCTACGGCCAGAACCTCGCCGAAAACGCGCTCGTGCTCGTGCAGGGCAACATCCTCGTGAACCAGGAGGGCGCGCGCATCAACGTGAAGGAGTGTTACCCCCTCGACGCCCAGGTCGCAGGGCTGGTGAAGAAGGTCACCTGGCTGCTCCACCCCGCGCACCGCGAAGTCCCGGCCTTCCTGCGCCAGCTGCGGGAAACGCTGAACAAACAGGTCGGCGACACGCGCGTTGAGTTCGCCTTTCTGTTCGAGGGTCGCGTCGCGCCGATCGCCGAAGCCAGCACCGCGCTCACGTGGAAACTCAACGCCCCCAGCTTCCAACTGCTCCGGTCGCATCCCGCCGTCGCCGGCGTGCTGGTCGAAACGCGTCACCTGGAATTGAAGGAAGACCGCCGCTGGAAGAAGAAGGCGTAGCGCGGGTTGAGCGCGCCCCCAGGGCTGTAGCTACGAGCGCCAGCGAGTGGTCGTTCCGCCACGTGCCGATCTCAGATCTCAAATCTCAGATTCTGAGATCAGCAGCCCGCCCCCCGCCCGTTTGTCTATAATTTCGCTTTTGCCCCCGTTCCTCTCTTTCGTCAGCCGAACATGCCCGACCAAGCCACGCTCAACCACGCCGCCCAGGTGCTCGCCCAGATCTCGTCCGACCAGCGGGCGGACACCGCGCTCCGTTTCTATTTCGAGCACCATCGCTACCTCCAGCCGCCGGCGCGGCGGGCCATCAGCCACACGGTCTTCGCCTACTTCCGCTGGCTCTCCTGGCTGGATCCGAAGCTCTCGCCGCAGAAGCGGCTCGAGCAGGCGTTCTCGATGCATGAGCGCAATCTCGCCGACGAAAAGTCCGTCAAGGCCGAGACGCTCGCCGTGCGTGCCGTGCCCGCGTGGATTGCGACCGAAATGGACCTGCCCGCAGATTACCTGCGGCAAATTCAACGCGAGCCGGCCCTCTGGCTGCGCGCGCGCCCGGGCCGCGGCGCGGACCTCGCCAAGTCGCTCTTCGCGGCCGAGGCGACGGATCACGCCCCCGACGCCCTACGCTTCACCGGCACGCAGGACCTTTTCAAGACCGAGCAGTTCAAGACCGGCGAGTTTGAGATCCAGGATCTGGCCTCGCAGCTCGTGAGCCACGCCGCCGCGCCGAAACCGGGCGAAACCTGGTGGGACGCCTGCGCCGGCGAAGGCGGCAAGACTCTGCATCTCGCCGACCTGATGGGCAACAAGGGCACCGTCTGGGCCAGCGACCGTCATACCCGCCGGCTGGATACGCTGAAACGCCGCGCCGCGCGCGCGAAGATCTTCAACTACCGCGTCGCCGCCTGGGAGACGCCGGAAAAGCTGCCCACGAAGACCAAGTTCGACGGCATTCTCGTCGACGCCCCGTGCAGTGGCGTCGGCACCTGGCAGCGCAACCCCCACGCGCGCTGGACCACGACGCCCGCCGACGTCGCCGAACTCGCCGGCGTGCAGCTCGCGCTGCTCAACCAGGTCGTCGGCTCGCTCAAACCAGGCGGCCGTATCATCTACGCCGTCTGCACCCTGACGCGGAGCGAAACCAATGCGGTCGCCGACGCCTTCAGCGCGGCGCACCCGGAACTCGTGCCGCTCGATCTCACGGCGTCCCGGCTCCAGCCCGCCACCCCCCGCCTCACGCTCTGGCCGCACGCGCTCAACGCCAACGGCATGTTCATCGCCGGCTGGAAACGCACGAAGTAAAATCAAGCCAGGCCGCGAGCCGCGCGCCCGCGGCTCCGAGCCGCTCCCCGTTCTTCGCGGTGAAAAAGATTTCAGCCGAACAAGTCCGCGCCGACTTCAACGATCTGCTCTCGGTCGTGCACTACACGCGCGCTGCCCACGAACTCGGGCTGTGGGCGTCCGAGCGCGCCCTGATCGAGCGATTCTTTCCCGACCGCACCGCAGCGCTGATCGAGGCCGGTTGCGGCGCCGGGCGTGTGACGCTCGGCCTATGGCAACTCGGCTACCGCCAGCTCACCGCCTTCGACTTCGCCGCCGAGCTCGTTGACCAGGCCCGCAGCCTGGCGATCGAACGCCAGGCCGACGGCATCTCCTTCCTCCACGCCGACGCCACCACCCTCGCATCTTGTCATCCAATAAATGACAAACCGTTCGACGGCGCTTTGTTCATGTTCAACGGCCTGATGCAGATCCCCGGCCGCGCGAATCGGCGCGCGGCGCTGCAGCAGTTGCACGCGGTTTGCGCGCCGGGCGCACCGTTGCTTTTCACCACCCACGATCGCGATTCGTCGCCAACCGAGCGCGCGCTCTGGCGGTTGGAAACGCTCCGCTGGACCCGCGGCGATCAGGACCCGCGGCTGGTCGAGTTCGGCGACCGGTACTTCGAGGATGAGTCGGGCCGCACGTTCATGCACCTGCCTGATCGGCGCGAGATCCTCGAGGATCTCGCCGCGACCGGATGGCGTCACACGTTCGATGCGATGCGCAGCACCATCGCGAAGGAGACCCGCGCCGTCCGCGATTTTTCGGACGAGTGCCGGTTCTGGTCCGCGCAGCGCGGCGCGTAATCTTACCGCACGATCAGGTGTGGCTACGAGCGCCAGCGAGTGGTGGTCCGGCCACTCGCTGGCGCTCGTAGCCACGATAATCAAAGAAGGAAAAAGGCCACGGGCCTTTGATATCACCTCTGCCCAGCTGCCCACGCCAGCAATCCGCCTTTCGCTACTGGAAAGCCCGCGCCGATGCGCAGCGCGAGGTCAACATCATCGGCGGACGCCACGACGCCCTCGGTCCGACACCGCCGGGCCTCGTCGACCATCACGCGCATCAGGAAAGCGGAGACATCCGCGGATGACATCGCCCCAGTCCGAGCGCCGCTGGAAAAGGCGGCGACGAGCGAACGCGTCTCGATTTCGTTCAACGCCTCCGTGCCGCCGTCGTAACGATAGAATCCGCGACTGCTGCCGTTCTTGCGTCCACGCAGTTCGGCCGCGAGCAAACGCCCGCACGCCCCGGAGCGGACAAATCGTCCGGGAAAATAATGCGCGAGCTCGCCGAAGATGAAATCCGTCACGTCTACTCCCACCTCATCGATCAGCCGCAACGGCCCCATCGGCCAGCCGAAGTCGCGCAATGCGCCGTCGATCACCGCTGCGGGCACGCCCTGCTCCCAGAGACGCACGGCGGCGTTGAGGTAGAAGAACAGCACGCGCGTCACCAGGAAGCCGGGCGACGATTGGCAGACGACGGGCTGCTTGCCGATGGCGCGAATGAACGCCTGCGCGCGCGCCTGCACCGCCGCGCTCGTCTGCGCCGTGACGACCAGTTCCACCAATGGCATCCGGCTGACCGGATTGAAAAAATGCAGGCCGAGCACGCGCCCGGGTGCGGTCACGCTTCCGGCGAACTCCTCGATCGGCAGGGCCGAGGTATTCGACGCCAGCAGCGTTGTTGTCGGCACGACGCCAGCGATGGCCGCAAACACGACCCGCTTCACCGCGACGTCCTCCACGATCGCCTCGACCACGAGATCGCAGTGCTCGAATTCGGCCCACGTGGAGGTCGTCGCAATCCGTCGCAGTCCGGCCTCCGCCTCAGGCCCGGAGAGTTTTCCACGCCGCACCGCTTCGGCGAACAGGCCCTGCATCACCGCGACGCCCCGCTCGAGCGCCGCCGGCTGCACGTCACGGAGCACGACGTCGCACCCACGCGCCGCCAGCCACTGCGCGATGCCGGAGCCCATCACACCCGCGCCGACCACGCCCACCCGGCGGATCGGCGCCGTGCCGCCACTCGATTCGTCCGCGCTCATTTCGCGCCCACTCCACCCGCACTCGCGATCGCCTCGAACGCCTGGGGATTTTCGACGCTGGTGAGATCGCCGATCGGCTGTTGCAGGAACGCGCGGGCCATCGCGGCGCGAACGATTTTGCCGCTGCGCGTTTTCGGCAGCGCTCCCACCACGAAGATGTTTTTCGGCGCGAGCGGTTTGCCGAGTTGGAGCGCGACGTGCGCAATCAATTCCGCCTCGCGCGGCGGCGCGCCAGTGGGTTTCAACACCACGAAGCACACGAGTGCGGTGCCCTTGATGTCATCCGGAATGCCAATGACGGCCCCCTCGCCCACCGCGGGATGCGACGTCAGCGCGTCCTCCACCTCGCCGGGGCCCACACGTTTGCCGGCGATCTTCATCGTGTCGTCGGTGCGGCCAAACAGGAACCATTGGCCGTCGTCGTCGACCTTCGCCCAGTCACCGTGATACCACACGCCGGGAAAGCGGCTGAAATAAGTTTCCAGATAACGCGCGTCGTCGTGGAGAAAACTCTTCGTCATCGACGGCGCGGGCTGCTTGCACACGAGGTGACCCATCGTGCCGCGCGGCGCGGATTTCCCCTCGTCCGTGTACACGTCCACATCCATGCCGAGCGCCGGCCCGCCGACGGTGCAGGCCTTGAGCGGCTCGACCGGATACGGCTGCACGTGACAGCCGACGATCTCCGTGCCCCCGGAAATGTTGATCACCGGACAACGGCCGCCGCCCACATTCTCCGCGTACCATCGGTACGAGGCCTCGTCCCAGACTTCGCCGGTCGAACCGAGCACCCGCAGTTTGGACAGGTCATGGGCCTTTGGTCCGCGTCCGTCCGTCGCGCGCAGCAGCATCCGGATCAGCGTCGGCGAGCAGCCGAGCGTGACAACGCCCAGCTTCGCGCAGATCTCCCAAATGCGATCGCTCGTCGGAAAATTCGGCGCGCCATCGAACAGCACGATCGGCGTGCGATACATCAGGCAGCCGATGATCTCCCACGGGCCCATCATCCAGCCGATATCCGTCACCCAGAAAAACGGCTCGCCCGGCCTCACGTCGAACGCGTAGCGCAGTTCCTTGCCCATCTGCGCGAGACAACCGGCGTGCGTGTGCACCGTGCCCTTCGGCCGGCCGGTGGTGCCGCTGGTGTAGATGATGAGGCACGGGTCCTCGGCCTCCGTCACGGCGCAGTCGACCGCAGGCTGCTCGCCCTTGGCCACCGCCGCGCGCCGCGGCACCAGGCACACGCCGCTGTGCAGGAATTCGTCCCAGTCGGCGGTGTCGGTCCAGACCACGCGCGTGATCGATGGCACCTTGGCCGCCGCCGCGCGGGCAATCGCGCCGGTGTCGGCGGGTTTGCCCCGTCGTTTCAGCGTGCCGCAGGCAAACAGGATCTTCGCTTCGCACAACGCGAGCCGCTCGCGCAACGCCTCCTCGCCGTAGCCGCAGAAAATCGGCACGAAGCGGGCGCCGATCTTCATCGTCGCGAGCAGCACCACCACCGTGGGCACCTGCATCGACGCGTAGAGTCCGACGGCGTCGCCGCGCTGCAGGCCGGCCGACTGGAGCGCCGCGGCGCACCGATTCACGGCCTCGCCCAGCTCACGAAAGGTGACCCGCCGCGACTCTTCGGTCCGGCCGGAATCGGACTCGAAGAACAACGCCGTCTCGTCGCCGTGGCCGTCGCGCACGTGGCGATCCACGCAGTTGTGCGCGACGTTGATCTGGCCGCCGATGAACCAGCGTGTCCACGGGAACCCGCGCGAGGTGTCGCGCACCTGCGTGTAGTGCCGCGTCCACTCCAGGCCCATATCGTGCAGGGCTTCGTCCCAGAACCATTGGTAGCAGTGCACCGACGCCTGGCGCAGCTCCGCGAGCGAACCGATGCCGCGCGTGCGCATGAAACGGGCGACGTGCGCGTCGCGCGTCCAGCCGTGATCCTCCGGTCTCCAGATGTAATCGCTCATGCCGAAAGTGTCTCCACGCACACGGCCAGGCCTTCGCCGCCGCCAATGCAGATGGCTGCGAGCCCGCGCCGCGCGCCGCGTTCGCGCATCGCCGCAAGCAGGGTCACGAGAATGCGCGCCCCGCTGGCGCCCAACGGATGGCCGAGCGCGATCGCCCCGCCGCGCACGTTGAGCCGGTCGTGCGGCACGCGGAGTTCGTGCATGAACGCGAGCGGCACCACGGCGAACGCCTCGTTGACTTCCCACACGTCGACGTCGTCGACGCTCCACCCCGCGCGCTGGAGCGCGTGCTGCGCAGCCGTCACGGGCGCCGTGGTGAACCAGACCGGTTCCTGCGCGTGCGCGCCCCAGGCCACCACGCGCGCGATGGGTTTCAACCCACGCACCTTCGCGTCCGCCACGGTGCCGAGGACCAGCGCCGCCGCGCCATCGTTGAGCGTGGAGGCGTTGGCCGCCGTGATCGTGCCCGCGGCCTCGAACGCGGGTCGCAGCGTCGGCATTTTTTCGAAATTCACTTTCGCCGGCCCCTCGTCGCGATCGACGACGACGGTCGCGCCCTTTGCGCCGGGCTTTTCCACGGCGGTGATTTCCTGCGCCAGCCGCCCGTCCTGTTGCGCGGCTTGGGCGCGGCGGAAACTCTCCGCGGCAAACGCATCCTGCTGCTCGCGCGTGAAGCCATATTTGCGCGCGCACTGCTCGGCGCAGTTGCCCATGTGCAGATTGTCATACGGATCCCAGAGTCCGTCGTGCAGCAGCGAGTCCACGACCTGCTGGTGACCGAGCCGGTAACCGTCGCGCGCTTTCGGCAGCAGGTACGGCGCCGCGCTCATCGTCTCCATGCCGCCCGCCACGACCAGCGTCGCATCGCCCGCCGCCAGCGCACGCGCGCCCATGATCACCGCCTCCATGCCGCTGCCGCAGACTTTGTGCACCGTGGTGCAACGCACCGCCGGCGGCAGTCTCGCGTACAACGCCGCCTGTCGCGCCGGCGCCTGGCCGGCTCCGGCCTGCAACACGTGGCCCATGAGGACATCCGTGATCTCATCCGCACGCACGCCCGCCTGCGCCACCGCCCCGCGGATCGCCACGGCGCCGAGCCGGGGCGCCGGCACGGACGCGAGCGCGCCCTGAAACGCGCCCAGGGGTGTGCGCGTGGCGGAGAGAATCACGACCTCACTCATGGGACAAAGCTCAGCGGCCAACCCCGAAACGCCAAGTAAATCCCGACCGCGACTAAGTTCGAAAGAAGCAAATTAGAAGGGATACCTTGGGACCGCGACCGCCCCCGCTCGCTTTTTCCGAATCCATATTACACCCAAAATCTCCGAATGCGACCGGGGGCGGTCGCGCTCCCGTTCAATCCGGCCGCTCCAAATCGAACCGATCGCGCGTGCGCGTGAACGACTCGCCGCCGAGCCGACCAATGAGATCAAGTTTGCCGGCATCGGGCCGGCCGTCGGCCCCGAGCACGGCGTCGTTGACGTGCGCCACGAGGATGCGGCCGAACACCACGTTCGCCGCGAGCGGTCCCTCGCCGATCAGCACGATGCGTTCGAGCGCGCACTCGAAAGCCACGGGGGCGGCCGCGACGCGGGGCGGCCGGATGCGATCGCTGGGCGCGGCGGCGATGCCAAAACGCTCGAATTCACTTTCTCCATACGGCAGGAGCGCGGCGGAGGCGTTCATCTGCTCCGCCAACTCGAACGACACGAGATTGATCACGAACTCGGGCACGGCCTCGATGTTCTGCACCGTGTCCTTCTTGCTGCCGTCGCGTTTGTTCACCGGCACGAACATGAGCGTCGGCGGGTTGGCGGTGACGCCCTGGAAAAAGGAGAACGGCGCGAGGTTGGATTTCCCCTCCGCCGAGATCGTCGACACCCACGCGATCGGTCGCGGGAGAATCGTGGATATCATCCAGCCATAGGCGTCACGGGGGCGGAGCGCGGAAAAATCGAGGACCATGCGACGGCGAGCTCAACCGTACGCACGCGCGAATGCGAGCCCGGCCGACACAAACAAGCTCCCGCGAATCACGCGAACCGGCGCGAATTTCAGCGACAACGTGAAATCAGATCCGACCGCGCCTGCCTACACCCACCGTCAGGCCAATCTCGTTCTTATCCGATTTTATTCGCGCCCATTCGCGTGATTCGCGGGCGACCCCATCGCCCCGGCTCAGCTGTCCTCGAGCTTCACGTTCCGGCCGCGCAGAAACGGAATCAGTTCATCGACGCCGAAGTCGGCGAGAATCTTTCCGTTCCAATCGAGCGTCGGCGCCTTGGTCTGCCCCGACTTTCGTTCCATGTCCGCCCGCGCCTCGGCATCGACCGTCACGTCTTTCAGCCGATAGCCGACGCCGTTCCGATCGAGGAAGGTGATGGCCTCCGTACAATACGGACAACCGGTTTTCACGAAGAGGAGGGGAAGGTCAGCGGCCACTCCACCAAGGTACCCCGGCGGGAAACTTTGTTCCGCCGCACGAACCGACCGGAGCGAGCCCGGTCAGTGGCGATGCCAGCGTCGCTTCAATTCAAACCCACCACTGAAAAAAAGGACGCATCATGCTCAAGGCAGACTCTCCCACCTCACTCCACGGCAAGACCATCGCGATTCTCGCCACCGACGGTTTCGAACAAAGCGAACTGAAACTGCCCCGCGAAGCATTGGAACGCGCGGGCGCGGACACCGAACTCGTTTCCCTCAAGGCCGGCACGATCCGCGGCTGGACGGACGGCAATTGGGGCGACGAACTCCAGGTGGATCTCGCGCTCGATGACGCGGACGCCGCCACGTACGACGCGCTCCTGCTGCCCGGCGGAGTCATGAATCCCGACCTACTCCGGATGGAACCGAAGGCCGTGGAATTTGTGCGCGCGTTTTTCAACGCCGGCAAACCCGTCGCTGCAATCTGCCACGCTCCGCAACTGCTGATTGAAGCCGACGTCGTGCGCGGTCGCACCCTGACCTCCTATGTCTCCGTGAAACGCGACCTGCAGAACGCCGGCGCGAACTGGGTCGATCGCGAGGTGGTGGTGGACAACGGTCTCGTCACCAGCCGCCAGCCCGACGACATCCCGGCCTTCAACGCGAAGATGATCGAGGAGTTCCACGAAGGCATTCACGCGAAAGCGATCGGCGGGGCGGCGTCGCGCGCGTCAGCCACCAAGACCACCCGCTGAGCTGGCCGGCGGAGAGCGCGTCCTGACTCGGACGTGCTCCGCCGCTCCGCTGACGTCATCATGCACACCCTCTTCAAGGATTCACTCGCCGGCAAAGTTGCGCTCGTCACAGGCGCGGGTTCCGGCATCGGCAGGGCGACCGCGAAACTATTCGCCTACGCCGGCGCCCGCGTCGCCGTGCTGACCCGCAACGAAGCGGAGGCCCAAGCCACCTGCACGGAAATCCGCCATGCGGGCGGCGACGCGATCGGCCTGCTGGCGGACGTGGCGAAGTCTGACCAACTCGCCTCGGGCTTCCAATCGATCCGTGATTCCTGGGGCCGGCTCGACGTGGTCGTTGCCAACGCAGGGATCAACGGTGTCTGGACCGGCATCGAGGAACTGCGCGAGGAGGATTGGGATGAGACGTTCGCGATTAACGCGAAGGGCACATACCTCACTGTCAAACACGCGGTGCCGCTGCTGAAGGTCAACGGCGGCGCGATCGCGATCGTGTCGTCCGTCAATGGCAACCGCACATTCAGCAGCGTCGGCGCGAGCGCTTACGCCACGACGAAAGCGGCCCAGGTGGCCTTCGGCCGCATGATGGCGCTCGAACTCGCGGCGCATCGCATTCGCGTCAACACCGTGTGCCCGGGCTCGATTGAAACGAAAATCGAAGACAACACCGAGCGCCGGAATGTCGATGCGCTGACCCTGCCCGTGATCTTTCCCGAGGGGAAAGTCCCGCTCACCGGGGGCAAGTCCGGCACCGCGGGTCAGGTAGCGGAATTGATTTGGTTCCTCTGCTCCGACATCGCGACGCACATTACCGGCGCCGAGGTGTTCATCGACGGCGCCGAATCACTGCTGAAAGGCTGAAGCGCTGAAGGGCAAAGTAGGGCGGCTGGTCCACCAGCCGCCGGAACTAACGTGATGGGTTTCCTCAAGCGGCAGCGCGTTGAGGGACAACGCGCCCTACCCGTTGGCGACGGGCGAAAGGTGAACGCTCACCGTCCCGTGCCCGTCCACGGCTTGCGCGCGGCAAACGGCGTCGCGCTGTCCCGCCGCCGCTCGCGAGCGGATTCGCTCGCCGGCCGCCGCGACTCCTTGAGCGGCACGTCAACCGACGGTCGTTGCGCTTCGATCGCCGCCTCACTCAGCGGCGGCACGCTGGCCGGGACTTTCCCGGCCGAGGCGCGGGCCGTGAGTTCCTGTTCGGCTTCCAGCCAGTGACGTTGGTCACAGCCGTCGGGGCAGCCCTCGCTCTGCCAGATCTCATAGGCGCGACGCGCCACTTCGTCTGCGTTCAGGTCGGTGGATACGGTGGAAGTAAGTGAATTCATGAGTCCCAATCTTACACGTTGCGGGCGGGCGGCGCATCCGGTTCGGTACCGATCGTGTCCGCAGAAATCAGCCGATTCTCGCCCCCGAAACTCCATGCGCGTTCCGTCGGAAAAACCGCGGACGGCGTGCGCGCACTCTCCCAGTCCGCGCCCGTGCCTCCCGCTCAATCGCGTTCGCTGCGATGATCCCTTTCGGCACCACTCCTGACGGCCGCGCGGCCCATCTTTTCACTTTGCGCAACGCGCAGGGTGTGAGCGCGGACATCACCGACTACGGCGCGACGGTCGTGCGGCTCTTCGCCCCGGATCGCCAGGGCCGGCTCGCCGACGTGACACTCGGCTTCGATCGCCTCGACGACTACGTCGCACGCTCGCCGTACTTCGGCTGCGTGATCGGCCGCGTCGGCAATCGCATCGCGCACGGCCGGTTTTCCCTGCACGGCAAAAGCTACACGCTCGCGCTCAACAACACGCCCGGTGGCATTCCGTGTCACCTGCACGGCGGTCTGCGGGCCTTCGACAAAGCGGTGTGGCGGGCCGAGCCGTTCACGCGCGCGGGCGAAGCGGGCCTGCGACTGCACCATCGCAGTCCCGACGGCGAGGAAGGTTACCCGGGCAACGTTGAGGTCGTGGTCACCTACACGCTCACGACCGACAACGCGCTTCGGATCGATTACGAGGCGATCACCGATCAGCCCACGCCGATCAATCTGACGAATCACGCCTACTTCAATCTCGCCGGCGAAGGCGCGGGCGATGTCCTCGGTCACATGCTCACGATCCACGCGCGCGACTACACGCCGGTGAACGCCGGCCTGATTCCGCTCGGCCACGTGGCTCCGCTCGCGGGCACGCCGCTGGACTTCTCCACGCCGCATCCGATCGGCGAACGGATCAATGTCCCACACGAACAGCTCCAGCTCGCGGGCGGCTACGATCACAACTACGTGATCACGCACGCGCCCGGCCAGCCCAACGCCCTCGCGCCCGCGGCCACCGTGGTTGATCCCGCTTCCGGCCGTATCATGAAAGTGCTGACGACCGAACCCGGCATGCAGTTCTACACCGGCAATTTCCTCGACGGCTCGTTCCCGGCCAAGCTCGGTCACGTCTACCAGCACCGCCACGGCTTCTGCCTCGAAACGCAGCACTTCCCCGATTCGCCCAACCAGCCCGCTTTCCCCTCCGTGATCGTTGCCCCGGGCGAAACGCTTCGCTCCACGACCGTGTATCGTTTCGACGTCTGCTGATCATGCGACCCGTCCGCCTGCGCTCCGCGCCCCTCATTCCCCTCTCGGTCGGTGCGCTCGCTCTCTGGCTGCTCCTCGGCAGCCTGGCCGGCGGCTGCAGTCGCGAAACGAAAACCACCGCCACGGCCGCAACCGCGCCGGCCGCCACGCCCGCGCCGGTGTCGTTCGCCTCGGCGGACTGCCGCTCGTGTCACGAGGACGTTTACAAGGCCTGGTCCGGATCCCACCACGCGCTCGCGCACCGACCGGTCGACGCCGCCAAGGACGCCGATGCGTTTGCCCCCGGCCATCGCGTCACGGTGAACGGCATCGAGTACCGCACCGAGTGGAAGGACGGAAAGCCCGCAGTCAGCGAGCAACGCGAGGGCCAGCCCGCGCAGGTCTACACCGCCGACTTCGTGCTCGGCCACACGCCGCTGCGGCAATACGTCGTGCCCGTCGGCGGCGGACGTTACCAGGCGGCCGAGCTGACCTTCGATCCGGCGAAGAAGGAATGGTTCAACGTCTTCGGCGACGAACGCCGCCAGCCCGGCGAATGGGGCCACTGGCGCGGTCGCGGCATGAACTGGAACTCGATGTGCGCGCACTGCCACCTCACCGACTACCAGAAGAACTACAATCCCGTCACCGACACCTACGCGACCACGTGGCGCGAGCACGGCGTCGGTTGCGCGCAATGCCACGCCAACCTCGCGCCCGGCCATTCCGACCCGAAACGCAAACCCGCGAGCGGTTCGACGCCGCCCGGCAATCCAACCGCCGCCGCGCTCAAGCTTGCGCAGGAAACGTGCGCGCCCTGTCACGCCCGCAACGAGCTGCTCACCGGCCGCCTGCAGCCCGGCGGTTCGTATCACGATTATTACCGCCTCACGCTGCCGACCGAAGCCGCCGTATTCTATCCGGACGGACAGGTGCGCGATGAGGACTTCAATTACACGTCGCTCCTCACGAGCCGGATGGGCGGCAAGGCCGGCGTCACGTGCCTCGACTGCCACGATCCGCACAGCGGCCGCACCAAGTTGCCGGTCGAGAACAACGCGCTTTGTCTGCAGTGCCACGGACCGTCCCCGCGGCTCAACGCGCCGGTGATCGATCCCGTCGCGCACTCGCACCACCCGGCCGGCAGCACGGGCAATCAGTGCGTCACCTGCCACATGCCGACGACGCCCTACATGCAGCGCGACCCGCGGCACGATCACGGCTTCCTGAAACCCGATCCGCTGCTCACGAAGGAACTCGGCATTCCGAACGCGTGCAATCGGTGTCACACCGACAAGACCGTCGACTGGGCCATCACGCACACCGACCAGTGGTACGGGCCCAAGATGGAGTCACGGCAGCGCCAACGCACGCGGGCCGTCACCGCCGCGCAGGCCAACGCCCCCGAAGCCCCGGAGAAAGTCCTCGCGCTGATTGCTTCCGAGGACGTGCCGGCGTGGCGCGCGACGTTGCTGCTGCTGTTGCGCAACTACGCCGCGACGACGCCGAAGGTGATCGAGACCGCGCGGACGCTGACCCGCGACGCCGATCCGCTCGTGCGCTCGGCCGCCGCGCAGGTGTTGTCGACGCTGCCCACCGAGGTGGCGAATCTGCGGCCGCTCCTGAACGATGCGACGCGCCTCGTGCGGCTCGATGCCGCGTGGCCGTTGTCAGCCGAACTCCCGCCCGACTCCGCCGCGCGCAAGGAACTCGACGCCTACCTCGCCGTGAGCGCCGATCAGCCGGCGGGTCGGATGCGCATCGGTCAGGATCTTTTCAATCGCGGGCGCGCCGCGGAGGCCGAGGCCTCGTTGCGCAAAGCCGCCGAGTGGGATCCGAACTCGCCTGGCATTCTCGACGCGCTCGGCATCGTGCTGAACGAAGTGGGCAAACCCGCGGAAGCGGCGGCGGCGCTCTGGCGTGCGGCGCAGCTCAATCCGACCGACGCCACCGCGGCGTTCAATGCCGCGCTCGCGTTTGCCGCGGCGCGCAAGTTGCCCGACGCGGAGTTCGCCCTGCGTGAAGCCGTCCGCCGCAACCCGCGGCTCGATCGCGCGTGGTACAATCTCGGGCTCTTGCTCGCGCAGACCGGACGCGGCCCGGACGCCATCGGGGCGTTGCAGCAAGCCGAACAGGTCGCTCCGGCCGTCGCCGACTATCCGTACGCGCGCGCCACCGTCCTGTGGCAAACCGGCCAACGCGAGGCCGCGCAGGCCGCCGCGCGCCGCGCGCTCGAGATCGATCCCGCGCACGTGCAGGCGCGCGGATTGTTGCAGCAGGGCGGACGGTAGCAGCGATTCGCTCACGATTGGGGAACGAGTCACCGACTCGCCTGAGTTGGGACAGAATGAACAGAATGGACAAACTTTTCCCCCTGCAGGGACCCGGGCTCATTCGGTTCATTCTGTCCATTCTGTCCAAACCAGGCGCCGGGCAGGAAGAGCAGTGCGATTTCGCTCCTTCTCGCCGTCGTCTGTGGCTACGAGCGCCAGCGAGTAGCACTGCCGCCGCGCGGAAGCCAACTCAGCGCAGCAGCGTCGCGCCGCCGTCGATGTCGTAGGCCGAACCCGTGATGAAGCCGGCTTCGTCGGAACAGAGAAACGCCACGAGCGATGCGATCTCCTCGGGCTTGCCCATCCGGCCGATCGGTTGCGCGGCGGAGAGCTTGTCGAACATCTCCTTTTCCTTGCCGGGATAATTCTTCGCGAGAAAGCCGTCGACAAACGGCGTGTGCACGCGCGCCGGACACACGCAATTGCAACGCAGCCCGCGGTCAACGAAGTCGCGCGCCACCGCGAGCGTCATCGTGAGCACCGCGCCCTTGCTCATGCCGTAGGCGAAGCGATCGAGCAGCGCGATTTTCGAGGCGATGGACGCGACGTTCACGATCGCGCCGCCGCCCGACGCCAGCAGCCGCGGCACGCCGAAATGCAGACCGTGATACACGCCCTTCACGTTCACCGCGTACACGCGATCCATGTCTTCGGGCGTCGTGCTGAGCACATTGCCGACGTGAGAAATACCGGCGTTGTTCACCAGCACGTGAAGTTTCTCCACCTGATCGAACGCCGCGCGCATCGATTCGGTGTTCGAAACATCGGCCGCGATCACGCGCGCCGCGCCGCCCGCCGCGCGAATCTGCGCCGCCGTGGCTTCGCCCGCTTCCGCCTTGGCCTCCAGGATCGTCACCTCCGCGCCCTCCGCCGCCAGCCGCACCGCGATGGCGCGACCGATGCCGGAACCCGCGCCCGTCACGAGCGCCTGTTTGCCGCCAAGCCGTTGTACAGGGGAATTCATGGAAAGAATTGGGGCGCTCACCAGCGCGTGGCAGAGAATTTCCAACCCGGGACTTTCTTCTGCATCTCGATCTCGTCGTTGCGCTCCTTGAGGCCGGCGCGCTGATACGTGGCGTGCGCCCGCGCGAGCGCCGAGCGATCGAGCTCGACGCCGAGGCCCGGTCCTTTCGGCAGCGTGACGCAGCCGCCCTCGATCGCCATGCGGCCGCCCACGATGATTTCCTCCCACTGCCAGGGATAATGCGTGTCGAGCGCGTAGCTGAGGTTCGGCATCGCCGCGCCCAGGTGCGTCATCGCGGCGAGCGAGATGCCCGCGTGGTTGTTCGAGTGCATCGACACGCCGCGGCCGAACACCCGGCAATGGGCCGCGAGTTCCATCGACGAATGCAGTCCGCCCCAGAAATGGTGATCGGTGAGAATGATATCCTCCGAGCCGGTGCGCACGCTGCCAGGCAGATCGTCGAACGACGTCGTGCACATGTTTGTCGCGAGCGGCGTTTTCAACGCCTGCCGCACCCGCGCCATGCCTTCCTGCGTGCGACACGGATCCTCAAGGTATTCGAGAATGCCCTCGAGTTCGCGACCGAAGCGAATCGACGTCTCGACGGTCCACAGCGCGTTCGGGTCGAGCCGCAGCGGCACCTTCGGACCGAAGCGCCGGTGCAACGCCTTCATCGCCGCGACTTCCTGCGCGGGTTCGAAACAGCCGCCCTTCAGCTTGATCGATTCGAAGCCGAAGGCCGCGACCATCGCCTCGGCCTGCGCAACGACGCCGTCGGGATCGAGCGCCGCCTTTTGGCGGGCCGCGGCCCAGCCCGTGGCCTTGGGATCGGTGCCGAAGGCGAGTTCGCCGCCGGCGCCTTCGTATTTATAGAACAGGTACGCGGAGTACGGCACGCGCTCGCGTACGATGCCGCCGAGGAGCGTGGCCACCGGCACGCCAAAGGCCTTGCCCTGCACGTCGAGGCACGCGACGTCGAGCGCGCTGAACACCTGCACGCGCGTGCGACCGTCCCATGGCTTGTCGCCACGCGACGCCGAGGTCTCGGGCGAACAGCGCGCGGCGAGCCGGGCGCGGAGCGCATTCCAGTTCAACGGATCGCTGCCAATCACGGTGTCGCGCACCGCGGCCAGCGCCTGATCGACCGCGACACTGCCGGGCACTTCCGCCAGGCCGGTAAGACCGGTGTCGGTCGTGATTTCGACCACCGTGCGCAGGCAGTACGGCGCGTGCAGGCCGGCCGCATTCAGCAGGGGCGGATCGCCGAGCGCGATCGGCGTGATGGACATGTCCGTGATTTTCATGGGGTCGGAAACCTCGCGGTGGAGACGCGGCGGAGCGCGCGCGAGTGGCGCGCGCGCGGAAGATTACTTCGCTTTCAACGCGGCGGCAAAACCGAGCAACCCGGCGCGCACCGCGCCACCGTCGCTGCCGAGCGCGGTGAAGGTGTAGCCGAGATCGCGGACTTTAGGTACGAGGGCGTTGTTGTGAACGAGGATGCCGGCGGCCTTGCCGTGACGCTTCGCCGCATCGCTCACCTTGCGGAGCGCCTCGGTGAACGCGGCGCTCTCAAGCTGATCGCGGATCCCCATGTTGTAGGAAAGATCGGTCGGTCCCACGAAGAGCACATCGGCGCCGTCGACTGCCGCGATGGCGTCGATGTTCTGGATGGCCTCGACCGTCTCGATCTGGATGACGGTGAGCAGACGTTCGTGCGCGTGCGCGTAGTACTCCTCGAAGTCACCGCCGAAGCCGGCGCCGCGATTGAACTTGGCGACCCCGCGCACGCCGTGCGGCGGGTAACGCATCGCCGACACCGCGGCGCGCGCCTCGGCGGCGGTACTCACATACGGCACCATCACGCCGAGGGCACCCATATCGAGGGCGCGTTTGAAACGCGGCGTGTCGTTCTGCGCGATGCGCACGATCGGGAACGTGGGCGTGGCCGAGGCGGCCTGCAATTGGTGGAGCAACGTGTCCTCGCCGCCCGGACCGTGTTCGTGATCGATCAACACCCAGTCGAAGCCCGCGAGGCCGGCGATCTCAACCGTGACGGGCGAACCCAGGTTCAGAAAAGTGCCGGCCAGCCACTCGCGCGCGAGCACCCGTTTGCGAAAATCAGGGGGAAGTTTCATGGGGGAGGCGCCGCGCAGCGGCGCAGTTGAGGGTTGAGAGCTGAGAGTTGAGAGTCCGGCAAACCATCGCGGCGACGTCGAAAGTGGGGTTTGGAGTCTCTCAACTCTCAACCCTCAACTTTCAACTGCCGCGCTGGTCAGAGCGCGGCATACAGTCGGTACAACGCCTGCGTGCCGCAATCCTCCCAGCCGCGGGCGGCGACCTGTTCATAGAGTTTCTTGGCGTTGGCGAGGCCGGGGAGATCGAGCTTCAACTCCGCCGCGCTCTCGAGGGCGATCTTCATGTCCTTGATGATATGCTTCACGTAGAAGCCCGGCGCAAAATTGTCGCCCAGCGCGCGCGGTGCGAGATTCGTCATCGCCCAGCTGCCGGCCGCGCCGCCGCTGATGCTCGCGTGCACGGCAGTCGGATCGAGGCCGGCCTTTTTCGCATACGCGAGCGCCTCGACCCACGCCACCATGCCCACCGCGACCGCGATCTGGTTGGCCATCTTGCAATACTGGCCGGCACCCGCGGCTCCGAGCAGCGCGATGTTCTTGCCCATGATTTCGAAGAGCGGTTTCGCGCGCGCAAAGGCCGCGGCGTCGCCGCCGACCATGATCACGAGGCGCGCTTCACGGGCGCCCAGATCGCCGCCGGAAACGGGAGCGTCGAGGGAAGCCAGGCCGCGTTTCGCCGCCGCCTCTGCGATCTTCCGTGCGAGCACGGGACTCGACGTCGTCATGTCGATCAGCAGCGCGCCGGGTTTCGCCTGTGCCACAATGCCACCGGCCCCGAGGTAGCTGGCGTCCACATCCGTCGGAAAGCCCAGCATCGTAATCACGACATCGGCGTGGGCCGCGGCCGCGCCGGCGCTGTCGTGCCAGGTCGCGCCCGCGTCAAGCAGCGCCTGGGCTTTTTCCTTGGTGCGGTTGAACACGTGGAGCCTGTGGCCGGCCTTGTGCAGATGACCCGCCATGCTGCGGCCCATCACGCCGGTGCCAATGAATGCGATCGAAAGGGAAGCGGACATGGTTTGAAAACGAAGGGGTGGAAACGCGAAAAACGGCCGCGATGCAAACGCTCCCGCTGCTCTCGCGCGATGAAAATATAGCACGCGCTGAGGTGCCGGCGGCGCGCGGCGGCTCCGGCATTGCCAACCGTCCGCGAAGCGGCCGTCCTTGCACGCGTGTTGCACCTCACCCACCTGCCCGCCCTCGCCGGCCCCGGCCTGTTGCTGCTCGCGGTTTCGCTGCCCGGACGAGCGGCCGACGGCATCGTGGTGTTCGAGAACCACTGCGCGTCGTGTCACGGCCTCGACGGCAAGGCGCGAACACCGGCCGGCAAAAAACTGGGCGCGCGCGATCTCTCGGCCAGCACGGCCACCGACGAGGCGATCGCGCGACAAATTCGCGCCGGCGTGAAGGACGGCCGGGGAGTGGATCGCATGCCGGCGTTCAAGGATCGCCTCACGGGCGACGAGCAGGCGGCGGTGCGCGACTACGTGAAAACCTTTCGCAAGAAATAATCAGCCCACACTCGCAAACCCTGCCGCGTTGCGCTCACGTTTCCCTCGCCCCTTCTTCCTCCAACGCCTATGAATCCCAATCGTCGCACCTTCCTCAAAACGTCACTCCTCGCTTCCGCCGCGGCCACGCTCCCCGGAGCCGCACACGCCGCGTCGGCCGGCGGAAAATCCGCCCGCGAGTATTACGAATTGCGCTCGTACCGGTTGAAGCCCGGCGCGTCCCGCGCGGTGATCGAAGGCTATCTCGAAAAAGCGTTGGTGCCGGCGCTTGATCAGCGCGGCATCAAGAACGTCGGCGTGTTCACGGAGCTCGATGTCGTCAAGGCGACCGGCGTCGCGACGCCCAAGGCCGACACGCCGGTGTGGGTGCTGATTCCGTACACGAATCTCGACACCTTCGTCAGTGTGAACGCGGAGATCAACGCCGACCCCGCCGTGCAGAAGGCCGGTGCCGCGTACCTGCAGGTCCCGAAGCCCACGCCGGCGTTCGATCGCATCGACAGCTGGTTGCTGCTCGCGTTTGCGGGCATGCCGAAGATGGAATTGCCGGCATTTTCGAAGAGCCGCGTGGCGACACGCGTCTTCGAAATGCGCGACTACGAGAGCCACAGCGAGGAGCGCGCGCTGAGCAAGATGGCGATGTTCAACGACGGTGAGATCACGGTGATGAAGGATCTCGGCATGTCGCCCGTCTTCTTCGGCCAGGCGTTGACCGGCCCGAACCTCCCGCACCTGCGCTACATCACGAGCGCCCCCGACCTCGCCTCGCACCTGGCCAACTGGAAAAAATTCGGCCCTGATCCGCGCTGGGTGAAAATGAAGGACCTGCCGCAGTACGCCAACAACACGTCGAAGAACACCGCGCGTTTCCTGACGCCGACGGCTTTCTCGCAGATCTAATCTGCCCCTGGTAAGGCTGGAGCAGGAAACCAGGAAACCCGGAGAAATTCAGCAGCCGGAATACATCGGCTGAATTCTAAAGCCAGGAAGCCAGGAGCAGACAGTTTTGGTCCGCTCCGGTCTCTGCCTTTCGTGTGTTCCGTGTGTTTCGTGGTACCCTCTTCTGACTTGGTCTGTTTCCTGGTTTCCTGGCTTCTGAATTAATTTCTCCCCGATCGCTTCGTTTTGGAACCCGCGCAACCTGAGGGCGCTGAGCGACCTTCGTTTTGCTCGCCCGCAGGCGGCACTTTCCCTCGTGCGATCGGGTCAGAAGTGAATATTGCTGTGTGGGCACGCGTCGGAGCGTTGTCCCGCCTTTCGCAGCCCGCCGCCCCCCACCCACCATGAAAACCCTTCGCGCGTCACTTTTGCTGCTGCTGGTCGGTTTTCCCTTGGTGGCGCAGGAGGCCCCCACGCCGACCGTGCTGACCAACGACGTGGCCAATGCCCAGCGCACGCCGGAGGAGTTGGAACAAATGGTGGGGGCGATCGCGCTCTATCCGGATGCGTTGATCGCGTTGATCCTTCCCGCCTCGACCGTGCCCGCCGACATCGTGCTGGCGTCACGCCACGTGCGCGAAAATCCCGGCGACCGCTCGCAGATCGAGCACCGCGCCTGGGATGAAAGCGTGAAGTCGCTCACGAATTATCCCGAGGTGCTGGCCTGGATGGATGAAAATCTCCAGTGGACGAAGCAACTCGGCGAGGCGTTCGCCGCCCAGCCGGCCGACGTCATGCAGGCCATCCAACGCCTCCGGGCCAGGGCTCGCGCCGCGGGCACGCTGATCGACACGCCGCAGCAACAGGTGATCGCGGAGGCGCAGATCATCCGCATCGTGCCGGCGCAGCCGGATATCATTTACGTGCCGCAGTACGAACCGGACATCGTTTTCATCGAGCGTCCCGTTTATTATCCGCGCCCGTTCCTTACCTTCGGTTTCGGCGTGGCGGCAGGTTCCTGGCTCGCCTTCGACTGCGACTGGCGCCGCAACACGATCTGGGTGGGCGACCGTCATCGGCGGTGGAACGGTCACGACTGGCATCGCCCCGTTGTGCCGATCGCGCCGGCCAACACCTTCACCCGCGGCCCGGACGTGCGGCAATGGCGCCCGGCGCCCCACGTGACCCGGCCGCCCTTCAGCGTTGCGTCCAACTACCGGCCACAGGTCGTGCGCCCCGCGCCGTTCGGCGTCGTCTCGTCTTCCCGATCGTATCCGTATCAGTCTCCTGGATTCGACGGACGCCGGCGCGATTCAGCGCCCGTCGCGCCTCCGGCCGTGCCGTCCGGAGCGTCACGCTCCTTCGTGGTGAATCCCACCGTGGTGGCTGAAACCACGCCCACACCCGCGCCGTTGCCCCCGGCCACACCGAATCTTCAACCGTTGCCACAGGCGCGCCGGCAAGGCGGCAACCCTCCGCGTGAAGGCGACAGTCGCGCCCGCCCGTCGCACAACCCGACCGTAACCGGGGCGCCCGCCGCCCCGACCACCGTCGTCACGGCGCCGCCGGCCCCGACCGGCCTGCCGGCGGTACCCGCGGCCGCGCCGACGCCGGCGCGAACCTATACACGCTCCGGCCCGCCGGCCGGCCCGCGTTCGCCGGATCGGACTCCGCCTTCCGCCGGTGCGCGCAGTACCGAGCGTCCCGCTCCACCCGCGGCCAGTCGCGCCCCCGTCGTCACCGCGCCACCCGCCGCTGAACCCGCGGCCACGACACCCGCAGCAGCACCGGCCACCGCCCCCGCGCCAGCCTCGCGGGGCGACAGTCGCGGCAATCGCGGTGGCGATCGCCGGAACGATTCGAACGGCCGCTGAGCGCAAGCCCTCCGTTTGCCGGCAATCGACCTAGAAAGCCCCCGAGAACGGGGGTCGCAGACCGTCGAATCCGGATTGCCGCATGAATCTACGGATTGAATCTTAGCGGTATGTCGAGCCGCTTTGCCGAACACTCAGACAAACGGCACGGCGCGAGGGATGTAGGGGGAGCTTCTAGCTCCCTCTTCGAATCGCGGGAGCAGGATGCTCCCGCTACTCCGCCCGTTCGCGGCACGGTTTGGGAATTCTTCAATCCGCTTTCCGAAATCGAAATCCGCACCGGCGGAAATCTTCCTCACTGGGAACAGGCCTCAGTCTGGTATTTCGTCACCTTCCGCCTCGCCGACGCTCTGCCTCGCGACGTCGTGGAGAAAATCCGATTACAACGTAAACAGTGGCGACGGACTCACGACCTCCACCGCCTCTCGCGCGACGACCTCGCCGAATACCATCAGCTCTTCTCGGCACGTTACGAACAGCTGCTACACGCCGGCAGCGGCTCCTGCGTGCTTCGTGATCCCGTGTACGCGGACCTCGTGCGCGGCGCACTTCGTCACTTCGACGGCCAGCGCTACGTACTCGACGAGCATGTCGTCATGCCCAACCACGTGCATGTCCTCGTGAAGACCCTGGCTGGCTACGGGCTGGCGAACACCCTGCATTCCTGGAAATCCTACACGGCCAACCAACTCAACCGTCGCTTGGGGCGCACCGGCCCACTTTGGCAGCACGAATCCTACGACCACATTGTGCGCAGCGCGTCTGCGCTGGAGACCATCCGCCGCTACATCCGCGAGAACCCCAAAGTAGCGGGAGCTTCCAGCTCCCGTTCCTAACACGGCAGCACGATCGCCCGCTCGTCATGATTCGGAGCACCCTGCCCCCGATCCAAACTGCGGGAGCAAGATGCTCCCGCCACTCTTGAAGCGCGCGCTCACCCAAAGTAGCGGGAGCTTCCAGCTCCCGCATCGAATAGCCTCACCCGCTCACACCAACTCCGCCGCGCGCTGCGCGTGCGCGGGACGCCGGTCGCCGCGCTGGCCGGAGAGTTCGTTGCGCAATGTCAGGCAGAACGCGTGCGCCTGCACCTCGAACTTCCGCACGTCGAAACTGGGAAACAGCCGCGTCCGCAGCACGCTCCACGCGGGCGTGACATCAATCATGCCGCTGCCATGCGCGTTGGGATCGCCCGACCAGCCGATGTGCGCGTGCTGGCAGATGTGCCGCGCCACCGAGGTGATCGCAATGAGATCGAGATGCTCCGTTGCGAGCGCGGGCGCTTCCATCCAGCGAATCACCGTGGTGAATACAGCCGGGAGATGCTGGGTGCGTGCGAAATGCGCCGCGAGATCCTGCGTGGTGCAGCCGAGGTAGCGCCGTTCCGCCTCGATGCGGGGCACGTGATGCTCGCGCGCGTAACGCACGATGGCCTGGAACGCGAGCGGCTCGACCTTCATCAGCAGCAGCGTCCCGAGATCGTGCAGCAGTCCGGCGGTCGCAGCCTTGCCGACGAGAAAATCAAACTCGAGATAACGACAGACGAATTGCGCGACGCGGCCCACGGCGACCTGGAACATCCAGTAGCCGGTCCACGACATCGGCGGATAATCGAAATGCCGCTCCTCCACGACCGGCAGTGCGTGCACGATCGCCTGCAGCTTTTTTTCCCCCAGCAGACTGGTGGCCGTCCGCGGATCGTCGATCTCGCTCAGGTCGTCGTGCGCCAGCCGGTTCGTCGCGCAGAGGATCTGCGCGCACAGGCCGGGATCGTTGGCCACGAGATCCATCAGCTGCGTAATCGTCGAGGCGCGGCCATCGGCCAGCATCTGAAACGCCGCCGCCGAGGGGCCGACCACGGGACAGCCCGCGAGCTTGTCGATCTTGCGCGTGAGAGCCGCGGGATCGACGACCGGTCCCTGGACGTCGACATTGACGCTGTCCCAGCGCAGCCGCTCGTCCGCATCCTTGTCCGAGGCCCGGTGGGCTTCGTGCTCCAAGCCCGGCGGAACCTCGCCCGGGTTGAGTTGAAAGTACACCAGCTGGCTGGCGAATTCGAGCGGCTCGCCGCACTTTTCGAAGGCCATCCAGTTTGAGTTCAACGCCTGTTCACGCAGGTACGCGATCAGGTCGATGCCGGCCTTGATGCCAGCCTCCTTCGCGCCGGCCACGAGCGCCGCCATCTGATCAAACACGTCGTGGATGCGCCGGTTGTCCGCCCAGAGAGGAAACGTCCGCGCCGCCCGATCGAAACCCGCCATCACTTCGCGCCGGCGTTGCGCCAGGGCTTCGGGCGTAAGATCGAGCAGCGCACAGAACGACTTCGCCTCCTCGAAGTGCCGGTTCCGCCAGGGCTCCAGCACGGCCTTCGCGACCTCCGAGTGGATCACGTCATCGTTGTACGGCTTGACCAGGTAGTTTTGCACCCCGAGCCCGAGCACGCGCCGGATGAGGGTCGCGTCGTTCTCCGACGTGTACACGACCACCGGCAGGGGTTTGAAAAACCAGTCGTCACGCAGCCGCTGGAGAAACCGCACGCCGCCGCCGCCGGTGAGTTTCACCTCGAGGATCACGAGGTCGTACACCACGCCCGCGCGCAACATGCGCCAGGCATCGGTGGGATTCGTGGCCGACGACACCCGATGATTACCCCGCGCCAGGATACCGTGCATCGCACGCTCCGCCACGTCGCTTTCGTCGAGGAGGAGGATGTTGGCCATGGTGAGACGGCAATTTCGTCGCGCGCAGGAAGTGCGGCGACACGCCGGTTGTCTCCCCGTTGATCGGAGTCCGCAGGGCCCCCTGAAGCCCAACGCCGGCACGCCCGTGCGGAAGAACGGCTTAGGGGAGATTTTTTCGGGGCCCGCCCCGCAACACGCCGGCAGCGAGGCCGTGGATTGACTCCCCCCGCCGCCCCGGGCCCTTGTATCGAATGGTTTCGCTCGCGCCGCCGTCCGCTCCCCTCGCCCCGCTGTCCGCTCCGGGCGGCGGCCCGCCGGATGCCGACGCGATCCTGGAACGTTTCCTGGCCGTCATCGCCAGCCGTGGACTCGAGCTCTACCCGGAACAGGAGGAGGCCATCCTCGAGCTGCTCGCCGGTCACAACGTGATCCTCAACACGCCCACCGGCTCGGGCAAATCGCTCGTCGCCGCCGCATTTCACTTCAAGGCCCTCTGCGCCGGCGAACGCTCCGTCTACACCTGCCCGATCAAGGCGCTCGTGAACGAGAAGTTTCTCTCCCTGTGCCGCGACTTCGGGCCGGAGAACGTGGGCATGATGACCGGTGACGCCAGCGTGAACCCGCGCGCGCCGATCCTGTGCTGCACCGCCGAGATCCTCGCGAACATCGCGCTCCATCGCGGCGAGCACAGCGACATCCGTGCGGTGATCATGGACGAGTTTCACTACTACTCCGACGCCGAGCGCGGCTACGCGTGGCAGGTGCCGCTGCTGACGATGCCGCGCGCGCGGTTTCTCCTGATGTCTGCGACGCTGGGTGAAACGGCCTTCTTCGAAAAGGAACTCACACGGCTGACCGGCGTGGAGAGCGTCACGGTGCGCAGCGACCGGCGGCCGGTGCCCTTGGAATTTGAATACTCGGAGATGCCGCTGACGGAGCGCGTGGCCGAACTGCTCACGCTCAAGCGCGCGCCGATCTATCTCGTCTATTTCACGCAGCGTTCCGCGAGCGAGGCGGCGCAGGCGTTGATGAGCCTCAATATCTGCACCAAGGAGGAAAAGGCCGCGCTCCAGGCCGAACTCGAACGCGTGCGTTTCAGCAGTCCGTACGGCAAGGAAATGCGCCGCTGGCTGCGTCACGGCATCGGCGTGCATCACGCCGGCCTGCTGCCGAAGTACCGCATTCTCGTCGAGCAGCTCGCGCAAAAGGGACTGCTCAAACTCATCTGCGGGACCGACACCCTGGGCGTCGGCATCAACGTCCCGATCCGTACCGTCGTGTTCACGCAGCTCTGGAAATACGACGGCAAGAAGGCCGCGATTCTCAGCGTGCGCGACTTCCGCCAGATCTCCGGCCGCGCGGGTCGAAAAGGTTACGACGATCGCGGCTACGTCATCGTCCAGGCGCCCGACCACGTGATCGAAAACAAGCGCGCCGAGGAGAAGGCCGCGAACGATCCGAAGAAGAAAAAGAATCTCGTGAAGCAGCGCGCCCCGGAAGGATCCGTCGGCTGGGATCTCAAGACCTTCGAACGGTTGCGCACCGCGCCCACCGAGGAGCTGTCGTCGCGCTTCGATGTGTCCCACGGCATGCTGCTGCTCGTGCTCGGTCGCGACTCCGACGGCTGCCGCGCGATGCAGCGCCTGATCCGCGACTCGCACGAAACCGAGCACCGCAAGCGCGCGCTGCGCAAACGCGGCTGGCAGTTGTTTCGCGCGCTCGTCGACCGGAAGATCGTGGAGATTACGGGAGCGAAGGGAGCAGGTCTGACTTCGGAGACGGATGCAGGCGGGACGCCTGCGCTCCCGGGGGCGATCTCCGGCGCACTCCCGACTGATCGCACGCCCAAGCTGCGCGTGAATGTCGATCTGCAGGACGATTTCTCGCTGCATCAGGCACTCTCGCTTTATCTGATCGACACGCTGCCGCTGCTGAATCGCGAGTCGCCGGACTATCCGTTCGACGTGCTCACGCTGTGCGAGGCGATCGTCGAGGATCCGGAGGCGATCCTGCGCCGTCAGGTCGACAAGTTGAAAACCGACAAGGTTGAGGAGATGCGGGCGGCGGGTGCGAGCTACGACGAGCGGATGGAAAAGCTGGAGCAGATCGAGCACCCGAAACCGCTGCGCGAGTTTCTCTACGACACGTTCAACGCATTCGCCGCGGCGCATCCGTGGGTGGAGCAGGAGAACGTGCGGCCCAAGTCGATCGCGCGCGAGATGTTCGAGCGCTACATGTCGTTTGCCGATTACATCCGCGACTACGGGCTGCAGCGCGTCGAAGGCCTGTTGCTGCGCCACCTCTCGCAGGTGTGGAAAGTCCTCGCGCAAACCGTGCCGACGTCCGCCAAGACGGAACCGGTGATCGAGATGGAAGACTACTTCCGCGAACTGATCCGCGACATCGACTCGAGTTTGCTCGAGGAGTGGGAACGGCTGCGGAATCCGGACTTCGTGGCGACGGTCACCGATGGCGACAAGCCCGCGCGGCCGGCGACGTTCGACATCACGCGCGACGACGCCGCGTTCCGCCGGCTCGTGCGCACCGCGATCTTCGGCTTCCTGCAGGACGTCGCCGCGCGCGATTGGGAAAGCGCCGCGTCGCGCCTCGCGACCGGTGAAGCTGGCGGGGCCGTCGAAGGCGCTCCCGCTTCGCCCGAGGCCAAACGCATCGAGGCCGCGTTCAACGCCTACTTCGACGCCCGCACGCGCTTCCGGCTGGACCCCGAAGGTCGCTCGACGAAGCACACACACTGGAGCGCGGAAGCGACTGCCGGCCAGGCCGAGTGGACGATTGGCCAGGTGCTGATCGACACCACGGAACAGAACGACTGGGAAGTGACGTTCACCGTATCACTCCCCGCTTCACGCGCGGAAAATCGCGCAGTGGTGCGTTTCGACGGCGTGGCGGCGATTGGGGCCTCGGGGTGAAGAGGCTGGGAGCGTTACTGTGATCTTTTGGGACCGTGGGTGGGACCGCGACCGCCCTCGGTCGCATCGGCCGACAGCGACCGAGGGCGGTCGCGGTCCCAGGGAATCTTTCGTTCCAGGTAGTCTGCCATCCCAGGGTATCCGGTTCCCCACTCCCCTTACGGCAGAGCCTGCTTGCGCTTGCCGCCCTTCTTCGCGGCGTCGGGCGCCGGCGACTCGATCGACGAGAGTTGTTGCTTCGCCTCCTGCGCCTTGAGCCAGGTGTCGTAGGCCTTGTTGCGCGCGCCCACATAGCGATAGGTGTCGAAGATCGCGCCTTGGCCGAGCGCGCGCGGATCCTGCTCCTCCTTGAGCATCGTCATCATGCGCGAACGCATCGACTCCAGCGTGCCCGCGTAGGCGAGGTCGTGCGCGAGATTGTTCACGCCCTCGGGATCGCGGCGCAAATCGTAGAGCTCGTCGGGCAGCCGTTTGCCGAAGGACAACTCATAATAGTGCCCGCCGATTGCCTTCAGCAGTTCCTTCGACGGACTTGGATCGCAGTTGCCGAAATCAGTCTCCGGATTGCCGACTGGCCAGCGATCGGGATGGAAGTTGTGCACGTAGAGAAAGTCTTTCGTCCGCAGCGCGCGCACCGGATAGCCGAGATCATTGGGCCGGCCGAGGTCGTGACGCTCCTTGCCCACCAGCATCTCGGCGCGATTTTCGATCCAGCCCGAGTCCGGCGAGCGCAGGAGCTTCGCGAGGCTCTTTCCGGTCATCTGTGCGTGCGGCGCGAGGCCGGCCAGCTCCAGATAGGTCGGCGCGAAATCGCGCACGTTGATGAAATCCTGCACGACGCGGCCCGGCTTGATGCCCTTGCCCCAGCGCATCGCGAGCGGCAGCCGGAACCCATCCTCGTGAATCTGGCCCTTCACGTATGGGAACGGCATGCCGTGATCCGACGTTACGATCACGAGTGTGTTCTCGAGTTCGCCGCGCGCTTCGAGGCTCGCAAGCGCGCGGCCGATGTAGGCGTCAGCGTACTCCACCTCGATGGCGTAGTCCGCGAGATCGCCGCGCACGAGCGCGGTGTCCGGCAGATAACTGGGGACGGTCACATCGGCGAGTTTCTTGCCGAGGCGCACGCCGGAGTTGAGCTCGTAGGCACGATGCGGCTCCTGAAATCCCATCCAGAAACAGAACGGCTTGTCCTTCGGCCGCTGGTCGAGAAAGGCGTCGAAGTTCCGGCCGTAGTGATTGCGACCGATGCCCGACGCCGGCGGCTCGGCGCGATGTTCGTCGAAGCCCGGACCGGCCGGATTGCGCGTGCGCTTGGCGACGGTCTTGAAGTCGCCGGGCCCCCAGCCCTTGCCCGTCAAACCCACGGTGTAACCCGCGCGTTCGAGGAGATCGGGATACACTTCAAACCCCTCGGGAAACATGCCGCCGTGCGAGACCGCTTCCTTCAGTTGCCAGGTGTTGCGGCCGGTCAGGATCGTGGCGCGGCACGGACTGCACTTCGGATTCGAGGTGAACGCATTTTGAAACAGCACGCCCTCGCGCGCGACGCGATCGAAGTTCGGCGTCTTTACCCACGTCGATCCGTAAGCGCCGGCGTGCTGCCAGCCCCAGTCATCGAAGATGATGAAGAGAATGTTCGGCCGCGCGGAGTCGGCTGCGATGGCGCCGGGCAGCAGCCGCATCAGGACGACCAGTACGAAAAGCGGCAGCAGTTTCTGCCAGCGGGAACCAAGGGTGCGGGGTGTCATGGAAGAGTGGGTACAGCGAGGTGAGAGGGTCGGACGCGACGGTTCCGCGCATCGGAACGCAGGGTCGACGGCAAAGGAAGGCCACAGTGTGAGGTTCGACCGCGGCCCAGTTCAACGCTGGAAGTGGCCGGGATCGTGACTCGCCAGCGCCAGGCGCTTCCCTCCAGACTCTTTACCCCGATGCACCTTGTCCGTCGCTACCTCGCCCTGGGACTCTTCGCGGCCCTTCGTCTCCCTGCCGCCGACCTGCCGGCGGCCCTCACGCCCGGCCATACGTTGTGGTACGACCAGCCGGCGAAGAAATGGACCGACGCGCTGCCGATCGGCAACGGCCGCATCGGCGCAATGGTGCACGGTGGCATCGATCGCGAACGCCTGCAGCTGAACGAGGACACCCTTTACTCCGGCGAGCCGCCGGCCGATCTGCGCACGATCGACGTGCGCAGGGATTTCGATCACGTCACCGGCCTGCTGCGTTCCGGCCGGAACAGCGAAGCGGATGCCTATATCACGAAGCATTGGCTCGGCCGAAACCAGCAGTGCTACCAGCCGCTCGGTGATCTGGTCCTCGACTTCGCGGGCGCGGGCGCCTCGGGCGAGGTGCGCACCTATCGCCGCTGGCTCGACCTCGCCACCGCGACCTCGGGTACAAGCTACGAGCGCGGCGGCGTCCATTTCACGCGCGAGGTGTTTGCCAGCCAGCCTGACCAGGTGATTGTGATCCGACTCCGCGCCGATCGGGCCGGCGCGCTGGCAGTGCGGGCGACGTTCACGTCCCCGCATCCCACCGCCCGCCCGCAGGTGACGGGCGACGAGCTGGTGCTGCGCGGCCAGCTCCCCGGCTACGTGGCGCGGCGGCCGCTCAAGACCATCGAGCAGGCCGGCGAGCAATCCCGGTATCCGGAACTCTACGACGCCGCGCTGCAGCGCCGCCCGCAGGCCAAGCCGTACCAAGGCGACGACCGGAACGGCACCGTGCTCTACGGCGACGACATCGCCGGCCGGGGGATGCGTTTCGAGGCCCGGCTCGGCGTAAAGACCGACGGCAAAACCGTCCGCGATCAGGACGGCCTCCGGATCGAGGCTGCCAGCGAGATCACGCTGATCGTCGGCGCCGGCAGCAGCTTCAACGGCTTCGACCGCAGCCCCAGTCGCGACGGCCTCGATCCCGCGGTGCGCACGGGGCGCGAGGTGCGAGCTGCCGTGACACAGAGCGCCGCCGCGCTGCGGGAGCGCCACGTGCGGGACTACCAGGCGCTCTATGACCGCGTGAAGCTCCGCCTCGAAGGCGATCCGGCCAAGGAAACGCTGCCAACAGATCAGCGCATCGCCGCGTTTCGCGCCACCGGCGATCCGGGCCTGGCCGCGCTGTGTTTTCAATTTGGCCGCTACCTGATGATTGCGGGTTCGCGCGTCGGCACGCAGCCGCTGAATCTGCAGGGCCTGTGGAACGATCAGGTCATCCCGCCGTGGGCCTCGGGCTACACCATCAACATCAACGCGCAGATGAACTACTGGCCGGCGGAGGTCACGAATCTCTCCGAGTTGCACGAGCCGCTGTTCCGGATGCTGGGTGAAGTCAGCCAGACCGGCCAGCTCGCCGCCCGCACCATGTACCACGCGCGCGGCTGGGTCGCACACCACAACACCACGATCTGGCGCGATGCGTTTCCGGTCGATGGCCAGGCGCGCGCCGCGTTCTGGAACCTGGCGGCCGGATGGTTCAGCAGCCACCTGTGGGAGCGGTATCTGTTTACCGGAGACAGGACATTCCTGGCCGCCGAGGCGTACCCGTTGATGAAGGGCGCGGCGGAATTTTATGCGGACTGGCTGGTCGACGCCGGCAACGGGGAACTGGTGACACCGGTCAGCACGTCACCGGAGAACGCGTTCATCGGACCCGACAAAAAATCCGCGGCGGTGAGCGTCGGCTGCACCATGGATCTCGCCATCATCCGCGAGCTGTTCACGCGGACGATCGAGGCGGCGGAAGCGTTGCAGCGCGATCCGGCGCTGGTCGCCGAGTTGCGCGGAAAGCTCGCCAAACTCGCGCCGTACCGGATCGGAGCGCGCGGCCAGCTGCAGGAATGGCGGGAGGATTACGCCGAGGCGGAGCCGAAGCACCGGCACGTGTCGCACCTTTACGCGCTTCATCCCGGCAACCAGATCAACCCCGACACGACACCGGAGCTGTTCCAGGCGGTGGGCCGGACGCTGCAGTTGCGCGGCGACGAGGCGACGGGCTGGTCAATGGGCTGGAAGATCAACCTCTGGGCGCGCCTGCAGGACGGCGATCATGCGTACGCGATCATCCGCAATCTCTTCACGCTGGTCGGCACCTCCGAAACCAGCATGCGGGGCGGTGGCCTGTATCCGAATCTCTTTGACGCCCACCCGCCCTTTCAGATCGACGGCAACTTCGGCTACACTGCGGGTGTGGCGGAGATGCTGGTGCAAAGCCACGCCGGCGTCCTCCAGCTTCTCCCCGCCCTGCCCGCCGCATGGCCCGCCGGATCCGTCACCGGCCTGAAGGCGCGCGGCGGCTTCGAAGTCGACCTCGCGTGGGCCGGCGGCACGCTCACGCGCGCGGTCGTCCGCTCGAAGCTCGGCGGCAACCTGCGGCTGCGCACGCCGGCCGCAGTGCGAATCGAAACCACCGCCCCTGCCGGCCGCGTGGCCGTAGTACCGGCGCGCGACGCCAATTCGAATCCGTTTTTCCGGATCGTCGACGCCGGCAAGCCGGTGAGCATGCCAACGTCCACGCCCGGGACGCTGCGCGTGCCGGCGACGCACACGGTGGATGTGGCGACGGCCGCGGGTGACGCGCTCACAATCACACCGCAGTGATCGGTGGCCCCGGGAGCGCAGGCGTACCGACTGCATCCTAATCGAAAACAGCAGGCGGGACGCCTGCGCTCCCGGGGTGCTCGTCCGCATCGCGACTTGCGACCGCGACCCGGGGTCACAGTCTCCGGCGCATGAGCAGTTCCCTGTCCGCCCGTCGCTCCCGCCTCGCGGCGGCCCTCGCGCTCGACGACGCGCTCCTGGTGGTCGGCGCCGGTCACCCGGTTGCGCTGCCGGAAGGCAGCGATCAGACGTATCCGTTTCGGTCGCACGCGGAGTATTTCCATCTCACCGATCGCGAGTGCGCCGGTGGCGTCGTGGTGTTCGATCCGCGTGACGGGGTCGAGACCGGCTGGGTATCGTTCGTCCCGGCGGTGACCGAGGCCGAACGCGTTTGGGAAGGCCGCCGTCAGACCGAGGGCACCGATCTCAACGCCCTCGCCGGCTGGCTGGAGGCGCGGCGCGGCCGACCGATCGCGGGATTGGGCGCACCGCCGGTCGACCTCGCGATCGATGGCGCACTCTCCGCCCGGATACGCGAGGCGTTTAGCCACGCGCGACGGGTCAAGGACGAAGGGGAGATCGCACGGATCCGCGCGGCCGCGGCGGCCACGGCGGCGGGATTTGCGACCCTCGCACCGTTGATTCGGCCCGGGCAGAGCGAGCGGGCGCTGCAGATCGAACTCGAGGCCGGCTTCTTTCGCGCCGGTGCTTCGCGGCCAGGCTACGGCACGATCATCGGCAGCGGTCCGAACTCGGCCGTCCTGCATTTCGAGCCCAGCGAACGCCGGCTGCGCGACGGCGAGTTTGTCCTGGTCGACGCGGGAGCCGAGATCGACCGCTACATGGCCGACGTCACGCGAACCTACGTGGCGGGCACGCCGAGCGGGTTTCAACGCGACCTGTACGACGTGGTGCTCGGCGCCGAGGAACGGGCGATTGCGCGCTGTGTGCCGGGGGCCGAATGGAAGGCCCTGCACCTCGCGACGGCTGTGGACCTTGTGTCTGGCCTGGTGAGTCTCGGCGTCATGCGCGGACAGCCCGAGTCGCTCGTGGAACAGGAGGCGCACACGCTGTTTTTCCCTCATGGTGTCGGCCACATGGTCGGTCTCGGCGTGCGGGACGGCAGCGGGTTGCAGCCCGGGAGGCTCAAGGATCCCCGGCCCAGCCTGCGCACGCTGCGCATGGATCTGCCGCTCGCGGCCGGCTATGTCGTGACGATTGAGCCCGGTCTCTATTTCATTCCGCCGCTGCTCACGGATCCGGCGCGACGCGAACGCTTCCAGGCGTGCGTCAACTGGCCGCTGGTGGACCAGCATCTCGCGACGGGTGGCGTCCGCATCGAGGACAACATCCTCGTCACGAGCGGTTCGCCCGAGAACCTCACCCGCGCGATCCCGAAACGCTGGTAAGGTAACCGGCCTGGCTAACGCCACCGTGGTTTTATCCTAATGGCCCGCTGCGCCAGTGAAAAAACCATGGACATCCCGGGCCCGACCGTCTCTTTTCGGCCAATGGCCCAGCCGGAAATGAAGCACACGTCTCCCGTCAGTCTAGTTGTCGACGCCATCCTGGTCGTCGCCTTCTTCTTCTTCATCTACACGATTGTGTCGCCGCATGTGCCGTCGAACGATCCGAAGATGATCCTGCGTTGGGGCGGGCTCTGCGCCGCGTGCATGAGCGGCGTGTTCTGGCTGTGCGTGCAGATGTTTCGGGTGGTGCTGCGGTCCCAGCGCTCCGAGAGCCGAAAGTAAGTTTTCAGCGACCTTTTCCTTTTCCTTTTCCTCCAACGCGTGCCTGTCCGGCACGCGTTTTTTGTTTCAGGCGGATGAAAATTCGCGGTTCGGGCCCGTTCCGGCCGGATTCTTGCATCCTTGGAGTTGCCTCGCGCGTTTCTTCAATTACGGTGCGCCTCACTCACATGAATGCCGATCACCCATCGGATTCGCAGCCGAGCAGGAAGAGCCGGAGTGCTTGCTGCGGAGCATTCCTATTCGTCGCAGCGGGACTCTTTTTGACCGGCTGCGGAACCACCCATGTCGTCAAAGTCGATTCGCTCTCCAAGCCCAAGGCGGAGGACGCGATTTCCTACGAGATCAAGAACCGCAACCCGCTCGTCGCCGACGACTCGCTGCGCTACAAGGAAGCCGCCGGATTTGTGAAGACCGCGCTGTCCGGCAAGGGGATGTACGAGGCCCCGCCGAATACGAAAGCGGATGTGGTGGTCGATCTGGATTACGGCGTCGGTCCGCCGCAGATGAAAAAGGAGACCGTGTCCGAACCGGTCTACATCACCCTTCCCGGCCAGATTCGCACCGAGCGCGTGCAGGTCGGCACCGATTCTCAGGGCCGGCCGATTTATCAAACCGTGACGGTGCAGGATCCACCGACGACGGAGTTTGCCGGCTTCCGCGAATACATCGTGACCGTGACGGTCTACGAAAAATACCTGAAGCTGTCGGCGCGGGAAAACAAGGAGGCCGCCGAGGGCCGGCCGCAGCAGGAAGTCTGGACCGTCGACGTGACCAGCGAGGGTGAGAGTCGCGACATTCGCAAAAACCTGCCGGTGCTCGTGGCTGCGAGCATCGAGTACATCGGCAAGGACTCGCAGGGCCAGAAGACGATTCGCATCAAGGATTCCTCGAGCGACATCGCCTTCGTGAAAAAAGGCATGTGAGGTCGTTGGACATCGGCCGTGGCTACGAGCGCCAGCGAGGGGTGGTTCGGCCACTCGCTGGCGCTCGTAGCCACGAATGAGTGATGTTTCCCATCCCTAGCTCTTCTCCTTAACCGCATTCAATAGGTCGAGGGGCGTGGAACGGACGGTGCAACGACACCGTCCGGTTGGCAGAACCTCAACCGTCGACCGGCTTACAGCTTCCGCGCGGCGCGTTTCTTCTCGATGCGGGCCGAGACCAGGATGGCGATTTCGTAGAGCGCGTAGAGCGGCGCGGCGAAAACGGTCTGGGTGATCGGATCGGGCGTCGGCGTGACGATCGCCGCGATGATGAAAATGACGACGATCGCGTGGCGGCGGTACTTTCGCAGAAACGCTGTCGTCATGATGCCGAGCCACACCAGCAGGACGATCACGAGCGGAAACTCGAACACGCCGCCGGCGCCGACCACGAGCCAGGTCAGGGTGCTGAAGTAATTGCCTGCGGTCCACCGGTTCTCGAGGTCGAACGCGATCATGAGCTCCGTCGAAATTCGAATCGTGCTCGGCATCAGCAGGAAGAAACTGAAGCACGCGCCGATGAGAAAGAGGATCAGCGCCGCGATGCACATCGGCAGCACGGCCTTCATTTCCCGCTCGGTCAGCGCCGGCGCCACAAACTGTCCGACAAAAAACAGGATGAACGGCGCCGCGAGCGTCAGCCCGCCGAACACGCACATCTGGATGACCATGTTGAACACCTCCATGATGGAGAGCGTGCCCAGCTTGGTATCCATGTTCGGATAATCCTTGGCCACATGGTGGAGCGGCCACAGGAGCGCCTGGTTGAACTCCACGGCGAAATAGCCGATCAGCACGGCGAACACCACGAACACCGCGAGGCTCTTGACGATCGTGCCGCGCAGCTCGTCGAGGTGCTCCCAGAAGCCCATGGCCTTCTCACGGGGAGACGGCGGAGGATTCACCTCGGCAGGCGTATACGGATCGTCGGGATGTGCGTTTTGGTCGCTCACTGAACGTAGGGAGACGGCATGGTGGGAAGATTTTTCCAAAACGGAAGCGCGATGTGGCGCTCTCTGCCGCAATGGGCGCATGTCAGTTTCTCGCACGATGCGCCGCCCTTGTAGGGGCGCGCCTCGTGCGCGCCCGCGGGCGTGGTCAAGCCACGCCCCTACAGCTGCAAAAAAGATGAGAGGCGCCGGGCCGCACCCCCGAGTCGGCCGGATTTGCGCCGTTCTTGCCGGGGCGCGCCTGCATCGTTGACAGCCCCTCGTCCCATTCTATTGCCTCTCGCCTTTCGCGCGCCCGCGCTTCGTTCGTTTTTTCACTCAAACCACCCTCACATGGCCGTAAAATCCAAAGCCAAGAAACCCGCCGCGAAGGCGAAAGCCTCGCCTGCCACGAAATCCGCCGCAAAGGGCACCAAATACGTCTACACGTGGGGCGCCGGTCGCGCCGACGGTGACGGCTCGATGAAACCCCTGCTAGGCGGCAAGGGCGCGAATCTCGCCGAGATGACGCGCATCGGTCTGCCCGTGCCTCCGGGCTTCACGGTCACGACCGAAGTCTGCACTTATTTCTACGCCAACAAGAAGACGTATCCGGCTTCGCTGCAGGCCCAGATGGAGGCCGGCATGGCCAACATGGAGAAGATCATGGGCACGAAGTTCGGCGCCACCGAGGGCATGCCGCTGCTCGTCGCTGTTCGCTCCGGCGCCCGTGACTCGATGCCGGGCATGATGGACACGATCCTCAACCTCGGCCTCAACGACAAGTCCGTGCTCGCGCTCAGCCAGGCCACGAAGAACGAGCGCTTTGCCTGGGACTGTTACCGTCGGTTCATCCAGATGTACGGCGACGTCGTCCTCGGAGTGCAAAAGCGGGAAAACGAAGATCACGAGCCGTTCGAGACTGCGATCCACGAATTCAAGCACGAGGTTTACCACGCGGACGTCGAAGACTCGAAGCTGACCGCGGCCGATCAGCAGGAACTCGTGAAGCGCTTCAAGGCGCTCGTGAAAGAGCGCACCGGGAAGTCCTTTCCGGACAATCCTTGGGACCAGCTGCGCGGCGCGGCCGGCGCGGTCTTCGGTTCCTGGATGAACGATCGGGCGAATGTTTATCGCCGCAAGTACAACATCCCGACCGAGTGGGGCACCGCGGTCAACGTGCAGGCGATGGTGTTCGGCAACACGGGCGACACGTCCGGTTCCGGCGTGGCCTTCACCCGCAATCCGGCCAACGGCACGGATGAGTTCTACGGTGAATTCCTGATCAACGCGCAGGGTGAAGACGTCGTCGCCGGCGTCCGCACGCCCGAGCCCGTCCTCAAGCTGAAGGACCAGATGCCGAAGTCGTACGCCGAACTGCTCAAGGTTCGCGCGACGCTCGAGAAGCACTTCAAGGACGTTCAGGACATCGAGTTCACGATCCAGGAAGGCAAGCTGTTCATGCTCCAGACGCGCAACGGCAAGCGCACCGCCGCCGCCGCGTTGAAGTTCTCCATCGATATGGTGAAGGAGAAGCTCATCGACTGGCAGACCGCGATTCTTCGCAATCCGGCCGACCAGCTCGAGCAGTTGCTCGCCCCGATCTTCGATCTCAACGAGGTCAAGAAGGCCACGGTCATCGCGACCGGCCTCCCCGCGGGTCCGGGCGCCGCTACCGGCAAGATTTATTTCAATGCCGATCGTTCCGTGCAGGCCGCCGAGAAGGGCGAGAAGGTCCTGCTCGTCCGCGTCGAGACCTCACCCGAGGATCTGCGCGGCATGATCGCGGCGGAAGGCATTCTCACCGCCCGCGGTGGTGTGTCCTCCCACGCCGCGCTCGTCGCCCGTCAGATGGGCAAGGTCTGCGTGTGCGGCGCCGCCGCCGTGCACATCGACTACGAGGCCAAGACCGCGACGATCGCCGGCCAGACGTTCAAGGAAGGCGACTTCCTCTCGATCGACGGCACGTCGGGCACGGTGTACGCCGGCCAGATCAAGACCGCTCCCTCTGAAATCATCGCGGGCCTCCTCCACGGCGACAAAGCCGCGCAGGCCACCGAGAAGTTCAAGAACTACGCGCAGCTGATGAAGTGGTGCTCGCAGGCCACGAAGCTGTCGGTCCGCACCAACGCCGACACGCCCGAGCAGACGCAGAACGCGATCGCGTTCGGCGCCGTCGGCATCGGTCTCACCCGCACGGAGCACATGTTCTTCGAAGGCGATCGCATCGACGCCATGCGCGAGATGATCCTCGCCGACTCGCTCGAGGCCCGGCAGACGGCGCTCGCGAAACTTCTCCCCTACCAGCGCGACGACTTCTTCGGCATCTTCAAGGCGCTGAAAGGATTCCCGGCGACGATTCGTTTCCTCGATCCGCCGTTGCACGAGTTCCTCCCGCACGCGAAGGAGCAGCAGGCTGACCTCGCGCGGAAGCTCGGCATTCCGGTCGAGAAGATCATGTCGCGGGTGCACGAACTCCACGAGTTCAACCCGATGCTCGGTTTCCGCGGCTGCCGTCTCGGCATCCGTTATCCGGAAATCACCGCGATGCAGGCGCGCGCCGTGTTCGAGGCTGCCGCTGACGCGAACAAGCAGGGCTTCAAGGCCAAGCCGGAAATCATGATCCCGCTCGTCGGCTTCAAGAAGGAACTCGATCTCCAGGTGGAGCTCGTGCACTCCGTCGCGAAGGCCGTGCAGGCCGAGAAGAAGACGAAGATCGCGTACAGCGTCGGCACCATGATCGAGATCCCGCGCGGCGCGCTCACCGCCGACGAGATCGCCGAGACGGCCGAGTTCTTCAGCTTCGGCACGAACGATCTCACGCAGACCTGCCTCGGCATGTCGCGCGATGACTCGGGCTCGTTCCTCCCCGCCTACGCGGAGAGCGAAATCGTGAAGAAGAATCCGTTCGCCTCGATCGATCAGACCGGTGTGGGCCAGCTGATGCAGATCGCGATCACGAAGGGCCGCAGCAAGCGGCCCGACATCAAGCTCGGTATCTGCGGCGAGCACGGTGGCGATCCGGACTCGGTGAAGTTCTGTCACAAGATCGGCCTGAGCTACGTGTCCTGCTCGCCGTATCGCGTGCCGGTGGCCCGCCTCGCGGCCGCCCAGGCGGCGGTCAGCGATCTGATGGCGGCGAAGAAGAAGTAACGCGCCCCGACCGGGAGCGCTGTCGCTCCCGGATTCGAACCTTCCCAAACCCCGCGCTGCAAAGCGCGGGGTTTTTTTGTGCGCACGCGGCGCGGTGAAGAAAAACGTCCCGGGAAAAATTCGAAACAACGGCCCGATCATCGGGTCCACGAATCCCGGGTCACTCGGGACCCGCTCCCTGTTCGTCGCCGCAACCCCCGGCGATGAACCCGCGCCACTGTCGCGCCGTACACACCTGTCGCCCATTTTCATGAACCACCACCTGTCCCCCCTCGAACGTCTCGTTGCCCTGGCCGCGGAAGCAGAATCAATCCTGGCGCGGGGTTTCGCATCCCACGACATTCGTCATGCCTGCGCGCTTGCCCGTGGGTATCTTGAGCTGGCCCGTCAGTACGGCGAACCGCTCAGGGCCGAGGACGTGGATCGGGTGATGGATCGGATGCGTTCCGCGCTGGCCGAACTTCAACCCAGTCAGGACGGCGGCGACAATTTCGGTCCGCTGGAGCGCCAGCACGGTTAGCGCGGCCGACCGTCAACGCGTCAGGCCGAGGAACGGCCACGACGCCAGACGCTCAGGCCGGTCGCGCGGCGTTCGGTGGGGTCGACGCGATTTGCGTCGATACCGGAAAGATCCGTCGTCGTTTCGACGCTGGTCGCGTCGGGTCCGTCGTCTCCCCGGGTTGAACGCGGCGCACGTGCCGGCGAATCCCCTGGCGCGCGGTTTCAGCCGCGCAACGCAGTTGGACGTCCTGCATGCGTTGAAACAGGTCGAGCAGTTGCTCGGGCAGCGGATACTGATCCAGACCGGAGCGTTCGAGGACGAGCAGCAGTTCATGCGTCGCCTCCAGCGTTGAAAGGCAGCCGGGCTCCGGTTGCTGCTTGATCACATAACGGCTCGGGGCCGCATTCGAAAACATGATCCGCGGGAGATGATGGAGACTCGGACTCGTGCGCCACATCGCGCGGACGAGCCGCCAAGTGGCGTCGAGCAGGAACACCACGAGCCGGCGCCCGGCCATGTCGGCTTGGCGCAGCTCGCCCTTCGAGAGATCGAGCGCGCCCCGCGTCGGATACAGCATGACCGGAAAATTCCCCGGGTCGTGAATCAGGGCCTGCACCGCCTCGTTCTGATCGAAACCGATTCCGACATGAAGCTCGCTCTCGGCCAGACAGAGATGCGTAAGCCGGCCGGTGGCCGCTTTCACCCGCTTGAACTCATAGGGGTGCATGAGGAACACGAATTTCGTGCGCGTCGTCATGGGCGTGATCGAGCCGCACCAGCACAGTGGCTTCGGCCAGAAACAACGGTAACACATTTCGCGACTCATGAGCCGGGCACGTTTGCGACCTTGCTGCCGGTTGACCAGAGGCAAAATTTTCCGGGTGCGGGAGCGGCATGCTCACTCCCGATCCCCGGCTGGGAAATCCGCCCGACCCGATCCGGTTCACGCCCGGACGAGCGCCGCGAGCCGATCGAGATTCTGTTCGTTGCCGGGTTCGACGATCGGGCGAACCGCCTCCGCCACCGCGGGATCATCGAAGACGTGATCCCAGATGACGAGCGTGCCGGCCGCGGTGCGTTCGAGTGAAATCGTGAGCACAAACTTCGGCGCCGAGACATGGTGAATCACCACCTGGCGGTCGCGCACGATGGGGCCGAACACCGACTCGTTGCGATACTGCCGGCCGTCGGGACCGTTCATGGTGAAGACCCACTTTCCATCGGGCTTGAACTCAAACTGTTCGAACGTGTTCGTGAAACCATTCGGGCCCCACCACCGGGCAAGGCGGGACGGATCCTGGATGGCGGCGAAGACCTGCGCGGGAGACACGGGGAGTTCACGCGTCGTATGAAACGTGCTCGCGACCCGGCGCCGCGCCGCGCTCTGTCGCACGATCTCGCTCAGGTCGGCAGCTGGGCGGATCTCCCACGGCCCGATCTTCACGCCGGGATGTTTCGAGATGAGGTCGACGGCGTGGTTCAGATCGCGGGCCTCGAGGATGAGAATGCCGCCGATCTGCTCCTTGGTTTCGGCGAAGGGACCGTCGGTGACGACCACCTGTCCGTTGGTGACGCGCAGCGTCATGGCGGTCACCGCCGGCTGCAGGGCCTCGCCTCCGGTGAAGTGGCCGTTGGCCCGGAGGTATTCGTCGTAGCCGAAGCAGTTGTCCATCATCGCCACTTGTTCGGCTTCCGGCAGGGCGGCGAACGCAGTGGCATTATAGTAACCGAGGCAGATGTATTTCATGGTGGTGAAGGATAAATGGGCGGGGCCCGGATGTGAGCTCCGTTCGCTTACTAATCGAACGAGCACCGCCGAATTCGACATGAAGGTGAAAAAATCCGCGTCGCGTGCAGCGGGAGCTGCGCCACGGACTCAACGCGCCGACGCTATTCGAGTTCACGGAGCCGTTTCTCGAGAAAGCGCCGCTCCGGCTCCGACTTGGCCAGCGCGTAGGCCTGCGCGTAGGCGGCCCGGGCCTCCGCCCTGCGTCCAAGGCGGCGGTGGAGATCGGCGCGCGCCGCGTGCAGGAGGTGATAGTCACGCAATTCACCCCTCGCGACGATCGCATCAATCAGGGCGAGACCGGCCACCGGGCCCTCGTGCATGGCCACGGCGGCGGCCCGGTTGAGCGCGATGACGGGCGACGGCTGCATCGCCAGCAGCGCGGCATACAGCGCGCAAATTTGACGCCAGTCAGTCGCCTCCGGGGTGCTGGCCTCGGCGTGGACGGCGGCGATCGCCGCCTGCAGCGTAAAGGGCCCGAAGCGGCGCGTCGCGAGTGCGCGCTCCACCAGCGCGATGCCTTCACTGATGAAGGCACGGTTCCAAGTGGAACGATCCTGATGCTCGAGCAGCACGATCTCGCCCCCGGCGCTGACGCGGGAGAGCCGGCGGGCTTCATGCAGCAGCATGAGCGCGAGCAAGCCGACGACCTCCGGGTCCGGCAGCAGCTCGAGCATGACGCGACCGAGGCGGATGGCTTCAGCGGACAGCTCCACCCGCGTGAGCCTCGGTCCCGACGAGGCAGCATAGCCCTCGTTGAAAAGCAGATAGACCACGGTCAACACCGCGCCGAGGCGCACCGGCAGTTCCGCAACTGAGGGCACTTGGAACGGGATGTTTTCATCTCGAATCCTGGCCTTCGCGCGAACGATGCGCTGGGCCATCGCAGGTGGGGACGAGAGAAAGGCGCGCGCAATCTCCTCCGTGGTGAGTCCGCACACTTCGCGCAGCGTGAGCGCCGCGCGGCTGTCGGGCGCAAGGACGGGATGGCAGCAGGTGAAGATGAGCCTGAGTTGATCATCAGGCAGTTCGTCGTCCGCGGACGGGCGAACGGGCGCGCTGCCATGCAACACCGCGGCGATGTCAGCGTGGGAAGCCTCGAGCCGCGTGCGGCGGCGCAACGCATCGATGCCTTTGAAACGGCCGGCCGAGATCAGCCACGCGCGCGGATTCGCCGGAAGTCCTTCGACCGGCCAGCGGTGGAGGGCGGCGCTGAAGGCGTCGTGCATCGCGTCCTCGGCGAGCGCAAAGTCGCCCAGCAGACGGATGAGGGTCGCGAGGATGCGGCCGGACTCCGTGCGGTAAACGGCGTCGAGGCGGGCGCGAACGTCGACCGGCTGTGGCTGGGACATGCAGGAAAACGAGAACAGCTGAACTCGACCGCGCGCGGCAAGCGCAACACGCATCGACATGAAAGATGACATGGGGCGGACAAGCGGGGCGCGAAGCGCCAGGCTGTCCGAGCTATGACATCAGAACCTGATATCCAGACAGTGACCGGCGCTCGCGCCGGAGTAATCAAGCTCGGGTTGGACGTTCATTCCAGCTCGATTGTAGTGGTCAGACAGATCGACGCGCAGGTTTCGCAGCCGGCGCAGCATCTTAGTCCCGAACAACTGCCAGCGTTCATGCGACGACAACTGGTGCGAGCGGAGGCCGTGTATAGTTGTTATGAGGCCGGACCGTTCGGTTACACGCTACATCGGCAGCTCACGGCTTTGGGCGTGCACAATCTCGTGGTACGCCCCCGCGACTGGAGCACGTATGGTGAGCGAGTAAAGACCGACAGCCGTGACGCCGCAGCGCTCTGTTCATGCTTGGATCGTTATCTAGCGGGCAATCGCGGCGCGCTGGCGGTCGTGCGAGTACCGAGTGAAGCGGAAGAAGCGGCCCGGGCGATTGGCCGACAGCGCCAGAGCTTGGCGCGAGAGCGAGTGCGTCTGATCCTGCAGGGCAAGAGCGCCGCACTGTTGCGCGGCCTGCGCCTGTCGAAAGATTGGTGGGCGCCGAAGGTTCTCCCGACGCTGGCGTTGCCGGACGAGTTGCTCGCACAACTAGTGATCTGGCAGCGCGTGTTGTTATGCATCGATGCCGAGCTACAAGCGTTGACCGTGCGCTTGCAGCAGGCCGCGCCCACGGGTTTGCCACTGGGATTGGGCCCGATGACTTGGGAACTGATCACTCGGGAAGTGGGCGACTGGCACCGTTTCCGCAACCGTCGCCAAGTGGCGAGCTATACCGGTTTGTGTCCAAGCGAACACTCCTCCGGCCAGTCGCGCTTGCAGGGCTCGATCAGCCGGCACGGTAATCCACGGTTGCGTCACTTGTTGATTGAAGCGGCTTGGCGCCTGTTTCAGTTCCAACCGGACTATCACGCGATCGTCAAATGGCACACCGCGCTCACGGCTCTGCGGTTAAGTAGCGCCCGCAAGAAAAAGATCGTCGTCGCGATTGCCCGTCAGCTCGCGGTCGACCTATGGCGACTGGGCACCGGTCGCACCACCGCAGCCGCGCTCGGACTGCAAACCAACTAGACTTTGGAGCGGCGGGCCGCCCGCACTGACCCCTGGGTGTGCTTTGCCACGCCCGTGCTTAAAGATGGGGCGGCCCGTCACTCCTTCGCGCCGACTTGAATCGATCATGATGCGCTGCGCCTATGGCGCACGCGCGGATAGCAGGCTAAGGCCCGGTCGCCGACCGACGCCGTTCGCGAAGGAGCCGCTTCATTCACTCCCATGCTCCCAATCTACAAACCGCCTTGAAGAACGCTTGACCTCGTTTTTCCCATAGCAGGGGTCAGGCTGTTGCACGTTGCAGTGACGCCCGGCGTCTGCGCGGACGGATTCAAATCCGCCCGGATGCAACGTGCAACAGCCTGACCCCTTACGCGCGCGTTGCGCAGCGATCGGCTACGCGTTCTCATACTGGTTCCCATGCATTCCCCTGTCCCCGACGTCGTGCTGATCGGCGGCGGCATCATGTCCGCGCACGTCGGGGTGATGCTGAAGCGACTGGATCCTCGACTCGCCATCGTCGTTTACGAGGCCGCCCCCGATCTTGCGCGCGAAAGCTCTGACGGCTGGAACAACGCCGGCACCGGCCACGCCGGCCTCTGCGAACTCAACTATACGCCGCCGCCTGTGGTCGCCGGCGCGCCCGTGGACGTCACCAAGGCCGTCGACATCTTCGCGCGCTTCGAGCAGTCACGGCAGTTCTGGAGTTACGCCGTCACCCATGGCCTCGCTCCGAGTCCGGCCGAATGGATTCGCGCGGTACCGCACCTGAGCTTCGTCCGCGGTGCATCGCCCGTGGCTTTTCTGCGCGCCCGTCACGCCGCGCTGAAGGCGCATCCGTTCTTTCGCTCGATGGAATTCACCGCCGACCGCGACGCTCTACGCCGCTGGGCCCCGCTTCTGATCGACGGACGAGCCGACGGGCCCGTCGCCGCCACCCGGATCGATGCCGGCACGGACGTGAATTTCGGCGAACTCTCGCGCCGGCTGCTCGCGTGGCTCGGCGTGCAGGACGGCTGCCGCGTCTTCACCGGACACCGTGTCACCGGGCTGCGCCGGGCGGCCGGCGAGTGGGACCTCACCGTGCGTCACGTCGATTCGAGCAACTCACATCCGGTCCGCGCCCGCTTCGTTTTCATCGGTGCCGGCGGCGGCACGATTCCGCTGCTTCGGGCCACCGGACTTTCCGTCGCCCACGGGCTCGGTGCCTTCCCGATCGCGGGCCAGTGGCTCATCTGCGACGAGCCGGACATCGTCGCCCGGCACTTCGGCAAGGTCTACGGCCCGCCCCCGCCAGACTCCGGCGCGCTCGGTGGCCCCCACCTCGACGTTCGCCATCTGCACGGTCGGCGCGTGCTGCTGTTTGGGCCCTTCGCCACGTGGACCACAAAATTCCTCCACCGCACCGGTCGCCTTACCGACCTGCCACGTTCAATTCGCGCGGACAACCTAGGCACGCTGCTGCGCACGGGAGCGCACAATGTCGTCCTTACGCGCTTCCTGATAAAACAGGCGTTTCAGAGCATGGCGGACCGTCTGCGCGCCCTCCGGGAATTTTATCCCGAGGCCCGTGACGCCGACTGGCGTCTCATCGACGCGGGCATTCGGGTTCAGGCATTGAAACGAGCCGACGCCGGCCGGCTCCATTTTGGCACCGAGGTCGTCACGGCTCCTGATGGCACGCTCGCCGCACTCCTGGGGGCTTCGCCCGGAGCGTCGGTCTCGACCAACATCGCGCTGCAGGTCATCCAAACTTGTTTTGCGCAAAAACTCCGCGCGCCCGACGGTCACTCGCGGATGAAAGCGATGATCCCTACGTTCGACACCGACCTCGGCCTCCCCGCCGCCGCGGCCAGCTACGCCGGGCGGTCCGCAGCGATTGACGATCTGCTCCAGTTGCGTCCGCGCCTCTCTGCGACGGGCAGCTAGGTTCTGGCGCGACGAGATAAAGTCACGTAGGAGCGTGCCTGGCCCGCAACCCGTACCGAGATCGTCTACGCCGGGGCGCACCACCAATGCTCCTCGTGATCCACGCCGACGACTTTCCATTGGTAGCCCAGCGCGCGGAGATAATCGCCGACCTCGGCGGTCGTGTGGCCGAGCTTCGGCAACACGTCGGGATGCACGCTGAGCAACACCGGCGGCCGCACGCGGCGAAGTAACTCCGCTGCGCCGCGCAGGACCTCCAGCTCCCAGCCTTCCACGTCGATTTTGAGCACAACCGGCCGACCGTCCAGGCCGGCGCCGTTATCCGTCAGCTGATCGAGCGAGCGCTTCGGAATCGCTTCCGCCCCTGCTCCGTTCAGGACGCGGTAGCACGTCAGGGGCAGTTTCGGGTGGCGGCCGGCGGACGCCATCGCCGCCTCAGTGCGCTGAACCGCGACGGCCAGCGTTTCCCCGTCTCCTTGAACATCGGCGATGAATCCATGCACGCATCGCAAGCGCGAGCCCGGGGCGTAAAGGCAGAACTGCGGTGCGAAGCGCAGGCTCTCGAAATCCGGCTCGAACGCATACGTCTCGAGTTCGTGATCCGCGAACAGCGCCACGGCACTGTACGGCCCGACCGAACTCCCCACATCCAGCAGAATTTTAGGTCGCGCCGTCGGCAGGCGGCACCAGTCGATCAATGCGCCGACGGCTTCCCTTTCATAGTTTTCCCAGTCCCGGCGCAGGAAGAATCCGGGGATCCGCCACACCAGCCCCCGAGCGAGTTTTTGCCGGACCGGCCACTGGCCGAGACGCAGGAACGCAAAGATCGGAAGATGCGCGGCGGTCCAGAACCACGTGGCGTGGCGCAGCAACGGCATGCGCCGCAGCCGGCGTCCTGTCTGATAAAAGCGATCGATGAGGCCAGTGCCGGAACTCACGGTGGATTCCGGCCATCATTCAGCGAGTGACGCCCAAGGCGAGGCGGATGCGTGCAACTGTCGTTCGGCCGCTCCGGCGTTCAGACTCTGAGCGAACCACGGAAACCGCGGCCTGCGTAGTACGACTGGGCTCCGTTGTGATAGATGAAGACGTGGCCATAACGGCGATCGCCGAAGAGCGCGCCGCCGAGTTTTCGGATGTCCGCCGGTGCTTGCACCCAGCTCGACGACTTCCGGTCGAACTCTCCCACTTGCTGCAGCTCCCGATATTGCTGTGCGGTCAGAAGCTCGATGCCCATGGCCGCCGCCATATCCATGGCATTGTCCTTGGGCTTGTGTTCCTTCCGCGACTCCAGTGCCTCGCGATCATAGCAAACGCTGGTGCGCCCGGCCGGGCTTTCCGCTGAACAATCCACGAAGAGATATTCTCCCGTCGCCTTGTCGTGCCCCACCACGTCCGGCTCACCGCCGGTCGCTTCCATTTGGGCGAGCGACCACAGTTTTTCGGGCCTCGCTTCCAGTCTTGCGCGGATTTCGGCCCACACCAGGCCGCGATGGCGGCTCACGTTTTGCTCAAACCGAGCCTTCAACCCGGCGAGCAGCTGGTCGCGCTCCTCCGGCGACAATGGCTCTTTCCTGCGGTCGGTCGTTTTCATCCGTGACGGGCCGTCACTTCACAGGTGCTCCTCGTAGGTGATGTCGATCTTCGCCAGGAATGCTTTCTTTTTCGCCGCGCCCTGGAAGCGGACACTGTGGGTCAGCGCATCGTAGACGTAGCCGTTTTGAGGATCGGGTCCCACTTCCTGCCCGTCGACCAGCACGCGAAGACTCTTGGCGTAAAACGTCGCCGTCGCATCCACCGGTTCGAGTGCGACTGCAACAGTATCGGCAATGCGATCGCCGAGCGCGGCGAGCGGCGCGGAGAAATCGCTCTCGATGTTCAACACCGTGCCGCGCGTGAGCTCGGCTGCCCGCCGGTGCGAGATGTTGCCCGGCTCAACCACGGCGTGCATCTCGATCTTCCCGCGCTTGTTGCCCTTCGCGATGATGAAGGGACGCAGCACCCAATAGTTGATGTAGCCATCCAGCGTCTGACGTTTCTGCGGATTGCGGGAGTTGTATTGGTTGAGCAAGTCCGGGAGCTTGCCGTTTTCGATCCATTCGGCCTGCGGCGGCCCGTTGCGCTGCTCTTTCCAAACGGCCATGCGCGTCTCTTCCTCATCCATGAAGAACACCACGATCGTGGTGGCCTCGGGGCGCAGGAAGGTGTGCTGCCGGTTATACGAGCCCGCGACAAAATTATACACCGCGGTGAAAGCCGTGCGGTTGCTGTCGCCATTCGTGCCCACCTTCACGAGCTCGGCAAAAATCCCGTCGGGCGTCTGTGGTGTGATCCACGGCTGGGCCAGCACCGGCAGCGTCACGAGCGTGCCGTTGCTGGCCACACGTTTGGTCACCGACTTCGGCCGGCCGCGGTTGTCGAGCACCGGATTGCCCGCCGGGTCGAGCTGCACGGATCGCACGTCCTTGAAGAAGGGCTGGTCCTCGGGTCCGCGGCTGGGATCCGCGTTCACGAAATCCGTCGTGAGCACGGCCATGCGGTAGTCGAGGTCACGCGTGTGAAAAAGCTGACGAAACCGACTGAGGTTGGCCGCGATGCGGCTCTGGTGCGCCGCCATCGACGGCGAGTTGTTGATTACAAACACGAGGTCGACCTCGCGGCTGCGCGAGCGGTCCACCGCCACGCGCTTCACGTTGCGGATCGGCTCGACGTTCACCGACACGACATTCTCCACGCCGAGATGCGCGTTGTTCTCGTCAATGGTGTAATACTTGAAGCGCTCCTCGCCGATGAAGCCCGGGTTGGGCGCGTACGTAAGCTGGCCGGTGGTCCGATCGAGTTTGGCGGTGCCGTGCTGCGCCTTCGCCTTGTCGTCGAGCAGGAATGCGACCTTGGGCGCAGCGATGCCGAGCCGATCCGCCGGAGTGAGGAAGTCCTCATGGCTGGGAAGTTTTTGCGTGACCGGCGTGTTCGGACGGGTCGTGAGCACGACGTCACGCACATTGACGCTGCGCTCACGGCTGGCCCCGACTTCGAACTTCTGCAGCATGAGCGCGGGCGGCGGCTTAACCGTGATCACCACCGTGTTCTTGAACACGAGACCGCTGGTCTCGTTGCGCACCGTGTAGCTGAACGAATCCTCGCCCGCGTAGCCCTCCTCCGGCCGGTACGCAAAATAACCCAGACGCGAGGTCTTGTTCTTGAAGAAATCCACCTCGTCACCCGCTCCCGCGAGGCCCACCCGGCCATGCAACGGCTCCGTCGCAATCGTGAACACCAAATCGGTGCGCGACTCCGGACTGATCACCTCGGTCGCGACCACCAGCTGACCGTGCGCGCCGGCGTCCTCCGCTTCGATCTGCATCGGCGTGGACGAAACGATCACATCCTTATCGCCCGCCCTCGCGCGGCCTGCCGCGGCCGGTTCGCTCTTCGCCGCGGGGGTTTCGGCGCCAAAGGCCGGCACCATCGCCAGCACCCACGCCAGGCAGGAAACGCGCACCCGCGTGCGGACGCTAAACGAGTGAGTCATGGTATTGGAGGTTGAGCGGGACATAACGACGTGGTCGAAGCGATGGAGTTGAAAGATACGGGGGAAGGGTGGCGCGAAACTGAAGCCTGAGATTGGTCACTGGCCCGAACCCGGACCGCTTCGCGGTTGGGTCCGAATCCTCGTTGCAGAACGTTTAACCGGCAATGGCATGGGTGCGTCTCGGTCCGTCATGCGACCCACGGCCAGGTTCCGTCCGGCTCGGCCATTCCCATGGTTAAGAATCGGCGGGAAAAGTTCCGGCAAGGTGCAGAGATTCGCCGCCACAAACGACAAAAGCCCCGGCTAACCGTGTGGTCAACCGAGGCTTTCGCGTAAATGGAGCGGGCGAAGAGACTCGAACTCATCCGAGTCCTTCTCGAAGCGCTTAGCCGGGAAATCAGTTACTTCGGAGACCTGTCCGCCGACGCACTCGGGGACGCACTCGACGCAAATGCCCGAGCTGCCGAAGGGGAGGATGCTCGATGAGCCGCGCGCACACGGGGGTCGCGGAGTGGCCTGCCGTTCTTAGTTCCCCTAGCGCGAGTCCAGAGGGCGGCAATGAGCCCTCTGGCCGCGCCTCCAGCGCGGAATTTGAGACGGTCAGGCCGATACCCCCCCGCGAAGCGGGCGGCCTGTCGCAAACCAATGTTGCGGGTCCGGCTGGCGTCGTCGCGTTCGCACCGGAAGGGCCGGCCGGAGCCGACCGGAGCCGCGCGCAGCGCGGCCCGGACGGCCCGGCCGGCCTTCCTTGTCAGAATAGTAACAATTCCAACAAACCGGCGAAGCGTTACCGACTGGCCAAGGTGCCAGGGCAGGACGGGCTGTTTAGGTCCAAGGAGCACAAAACAGCCTTTTGGGAGCAGCTCGACGGTGACACAATTCGACGTTGGGGGATGCCGAGCGGAGCCGAAGCTAAGTCCGCATTCCATCTTCGCCTCAACGTGGCGTCATTCGTTGAGCATTGGGGCCGGAATCATTGCCTGTTCTTCACGCTCACCGACGAGGCGAACCTGCATCCGACCCAGTTCGCCCGGCGCTGGAATAGCTACTTGGTCCGCAATGGCGCGTGGATCAAAAGCTACATTCGCGTGCTTGAACCGCAGAAACAAGGCCGCCCGCACTATCACCTTCTTGTCGCCGTGGCCTGGGACACGCGCGCTGATTCGTTCGACTGGTCCGCATTTGACGAGTGCCAGCAGGAGCGGAAAGCGAACGGCCCGACTCCTCGCTTCCGCGAACTGCGCGCCCGCTACAAAGCCTCGGCCGCGCCCGAGCTCGTCGCTTTATGGTCCCTACTCCGAAAGGTTCTGCCACGATATGGCCTTGGACGTGCGGAATTGTTGCCGCTCCGAAAAGGGAAAGAAGCGATATCGGAATACGTCGGCAAATATCTCGAGGCGGGGCTAACCCTCCGGCGCCACTCGTGGAAAGGGTGCCGTCGCGTAGAATTCGACCGGCGAGGAAAGACTGCGTGGCTGAGATGCACCCGAGTCTTCGCATGGCATTCTCCTGGTGCGATCGCGTGGCGCAAACGAGTCGGCGAGTTGGGCTCGGCTATCAGGGTCGAGGACATAGGCGATATTCGGCGCCGGCTCGGAATAAAGTGGGCGTATCGCTTGCGTGAAGCGATCACCCTCGCGTCCAGCGAAGATTGGCAGTTACTGCTGGACGTCCTCGCCGAAATGCAGAGTGAACATCAACTCAGCAATGGAAGCGTATCCGGACATGGATGCTTGGTAACTGACTCGCCCGGTTTACGGGACGATGTTTCCTGTTCGATCAGGGATTGCGTCGGCGCGATGCATTAATCTTAAATCCACGAAATGGACCGCGCTACGATCCAGCGTTACGTGAACAGTTTCCGGCGATTGATCGCGCCGTCTTTGCGGCCAGGAATCGGCATGCGATGCACGGTCCATCCCGCGCTTTCTGGAGGCGCAATCGTGGAGTTCGCTTTTGCTCCGGACGCGCCGAGCGATGACGACTACAGGCCCGAGAGCACGACAATAAACGAAGCTCTTCGCAATGTTCCCCAAAGCGCATTCGGCGGGAATCTTAATGGCTTCCAGTTCGCAGGGACGAACGTGATCCTCGAAACCGGGCGGATCATTCTCATCAAGGACGACGCGCAAGCGCAATGGACAGAGCAAGCGGCTGCGAAAGATATCCAGGGCGTTTTGAGCCCGCGGAACAGGAGCCGATGATGAAAATCGGGAACGTCGAAGGCACGCCGAAGCAGATCAAGGACTTCTTTGAAGACCATGGCCTGAGCGCGAAGGACTACTTTATACCGCCGCCGAAGCGAATGTCCCGCGAGTGGCTGCTCGTTGCTGTCGGCTTCTATGTGCTCGCGATGGCTTTGCTTGCCCTACTTCCGGTTACTGAAGAGTGGCAAAGGTTGCTTTTTCTGCTGGGCTGCGCTGCGGCGACGTGGGTTGCGTGTGCTGTCCAAATGCGCTTTGGAAACGCCTTCGCAACTGGTGCCGTACTCGTGATGGGCCTTCTCCTGATGATGGTCGCTTACAAGGTGATCACGCCGCGCGAGTTTTACGGAGAGGTGCAGCAGCTTCGGAAGGCGAAATAACGCCGTGACGTGTCGCGTTCCCTGGTGATCACCTTGGCTCGTGGTCGAGTTTCCGTATTCCCGAGATTACCTATAGGTTACTCTTGACTTAACCTATAGGTCACCCTTCATGCGGTCACAATGACCGCAATTCCGAACCAGACAGAAGCCGACGAAGGCCCGCAAACGGGCCACCGTCCGGGGCGCAGGCCGGATGAGCCTCGCAATTCGACGGTGTGTTTCACCGTCACGGAGCATGAGAGAAACACCATCGATGCACTGAGCCACTGCATACACAAGCGGCGCTCGGCCATCCTGACGGAGATCGTCACGAGGTTCATGGCGGCCGCGCAGTCACCGCGTGGGGCGCTGAAACGCACCGCGCTCCTGGATTTCCTCGAGGAGTGCCAGGATGAGATTCAAAAGAAGCGCGCTCTCTTCGATTCCATCACGGGGGGGGAAATAAGTCATGGCCACCGAAAACCTGAAGCGCCTGTCCCTGAAACTGCTCGCCACGCCCCTTGCGGAAGACGGCCGCGTTTACCTGGCGGGCGAAGATTACCAAGCAACCACGGTTTTGCTGCCTCACGATCTCCGGGATGAGGTTAACGCCCTCGTTGAAGAGGTCCTTCGCATCGTCCCGAACGATTTCTCCGTCTCGTTGTCGTTCGCGACGGATGGCGTTCATCTCTCGACCGAGTTCGAAGACGGCAACACCGGCAGTTTCGGACCCGGGAGCCGCTTCACGTCCCGCAAATCCATGTTCCAGAAACTTCGCGCCACAAACTGGGACGCGAAACGAGCGGACCTCATGGAGCAGGGTTCGATTTTCGAGGATATGTTGAACGAAGCGGAAGACCGCCCCCCGAACATCCCTTTGTCCCGCGACGCGGCTCAGCGGTACGCTCCCGATTTGGATGCGATAGTTGGCGAAATTACCGGCCGCGGGGACCCGGCTCCCTTCGTTTTGGTCATCGTGCGCGATGATAAGATTGAGGTGACCGAACCGAAAACGCGGTTCGCGCTTATCGGCGATCTCGGGGACGTGCTGGCGACAAGCTACGAAGTTCTCGCGATCGTGGAAAACGGTGTGAAGTGGTCGTTCGAAGCTATCGAGGCCGTGAAACTTGAGGCCATCGAAGGCCTCGGCCCCATCTCCCGCGCAAAAGCAGAGCGGCGCTTCGACCTGGCATGACCTCTTTTGAAAATCCCAACGGGGCGTTGCTGATCACGCTTAAAGAAGCGGCGGCGCGCCTGTCCCTCAGCACCCGCACGCTACACCGAGAAATTGCTGCTGGCCGATTTCCCCGGCCGGTGAAAATCGGGCGGTCCACGCGCGTCCCGCTGGTGGCGCTGCAAACGTATGTGCGGAGTCTTTCCGGAGGGGCTCAAACGTGAAAGCCTTCGTGTTTCAACCTTCGCGCAAGGGCGTTCGGTCTCGTCTGTGGTCGGCGCGTGTCCGTCTCGGTGGCTGGCTGCGGGACCGCTCGATTCCGCTACACGTGACGGACAAGCGCGTCGCGGAACAGAAGCTCGAAAAGCTAGTTCAGGAGCTGGAGCGTGAGGCGGCGGGCATCATCGCTCCGAAAGTCATGCGGGACGCCGCGCAGGCGCCACTTGCCGAGCATCTGCGGGCATTTCTCGCCGACCTTGAAGCGAAAGGGCGATCGGCGAACACGCTGTCCAAATATCGCAATTGCATCCCGGCGCTATGCAAGCGGTGTCGCTGGTCGTTGGTGAAGGATATCACGGCGCAATCTTTCACGGTGTGGCGGGCGCAAAGCGGTCTGCGCGCGAAAACGCTCAACGACCTGCTCGGAGCGGCATCGAGCTTCCTGCACTGGATGGAACGGCAACAGCTCATCCTCGCGAACCCGCTCAAGCATGTGGGGCGCGTGCATGACCGCGCGCCTCGTGAGTTCCGCCGCGCTCTCCTCCCGGAAGATGCGCAGCGCCTACTCAACGTCGCGCCTCCGCATCGCGCCACGGTGTATTTGACCATCCTTTACACGGGGCTGCGCGTAGCGGAAATGAAAGGCCTGAAATGGGCGGATTTTGATCTAGAAAGCGTTCCGCCGTGCGTGCGGGTGCCGTCTTCGATTTCAAAGAATCGCAAGGCGTCCGTGCACGGGTTGCGGCCTGAGGTGGTCGCCGCGCTGCGGCAATTCAAGCCCGCCGGTGCGACACCGTCCGAATGGGCATTCCGTGGCCAGGTGCCACGGGTTCCCACGTTCAAGCGGGACCTGGAAGCCGCGAAAATCCCGTTTGAAGATGAGCAGGGGCGTCGGATGGACCTGCACGCCTTGCGGAAGTCGTTCGGGACGATGCTGGCGGTAAGCGGTGTTTCCCTGCGGACTGGAATGGAGCTGATGAGGCACAGTGAGAGCCGGCTGACGGAGAAGGTTTACACCGATGCGTCGCACCTCCCTTTGCAGTCCGCTTTGAACGGTTTGCCGTCGCTGAATGTGCCAAAAGACGACGCACCTCGGCACTCACCCGCAGGGGGCATTTTCAGGCGTTCGAAGTCCGCTACTGTCACCGCTGGTCACCTCGCGCCAATCTCGCAAGCCTCTGTGACTGTCGCGTTAGGGCACGAAAAAGCGCCTCGTGTCACCACGAGGCGCTTTCCGGAAATGGAGCGGGCGAAGAGACTCGAACTCTCGACGTCCACCTTGGCAAGGTGGTGCTCTACCAACTGAGCTACGCCCGCAAATCAGGGTGCAAGAAGTAGGCCCGCGTTTGTATCCGTCAACAGCTATTTTCGAGATGAAGAATAAGTTGATGCCCCGGCCGAAAACCGGGAACGCGGGCGTCTCGCCCGTCACTTCAAACGATGCAGGCGGGACGCCTGCGGTCCTGTGACCACACTGCCTTCAGCGCCGACTCAGGCGCAGCGCATCAAATGGATGCGATGCTCGCGCGGGCGCGACGCCCCTTCACTCCTGGCCGGGCTCGCGCAGGATCAGTCGATCCTTCTCTCCGGTGCCGGAGCCCTTTGGTTCCGCCGATGATTTCCGCGCGGATTTCCGCGACGTCTTGCCGGTGGAGTCGCCGTAGTAGGCGTAATTGTTCGTGTAATACCCGTAATCGCCGCCGGCGTTCAACGGCACCTGATTGAGCACGACTCCGATCAACGGAGTCTTGAGGCTCTCCACAATCTGCTGGGCTCGCAGCACCATGCTCTGCGGATTGCGGCGGTGCTGGATGAGCAACACCATCGCATCGACGGCACTGCCGAGCACGCTGGCGTCGCTGACGCCGATGATGGGGGGCGAATCGAACACGATCTTGTCGTAGCGGCCCTTCAACGCGGCGATCACTTCGCGCAGCCGATTGCCATAAATCAGACTCAGCGCGAAACCGTTCACCCCACCGCTGGGAATGAAATCCAAGCCGGGCGAAATGTTCTTCTGGATCACGTCGTCGAGCGTCCTCTGGCCGAGGAGCAGTTCGCTCAGGCCCGGCTCCTTGCTGCGTCCCGCCAGCCGGTGCTGCGTGGGCCGCCGCAAATCGGAGTCAATCAACACCACACGCTCTCCGCCGGCACCAATCAGCCGCGCGAGCCGGTGCAGCGTGGTGGATTTGCCCTCGCCCGGACCCGCGGAAAAAATCACGAAGGCGTGCGGCTGGCCGGCTTTCAACGTGAGGTTCAGATTCGTGTGCAGCACGCGAATCGGCTCAAGCTCGGCCGGATCTTCGGCGTGAACTCCCAGCGGCTCCCGAGCGAACGGAATCACGCCCAGCACCGGCAGCCGGAGCCGCGTCTCGACGTCGGCCACGTTGCGAAAGCTGGTGTCGAAATACTCCAGCAGCGCCGCCACGCCGACCGCAAACACGCCACCAAACAGAAACGCGAAGGTCAGGTTCAGCTTCCAATTGGGCCGGCTGGGAAAGCGCGCGGGCTCGGCGGTGTTGAGAATCTCGATCGTCTTCTTCGGCACCTGAAAATCGATTTCACGCTGCCGCAACGTCAGCTTCAGGGTCGTCAGGAGCCGCTGTTCATCGTCGAGCTTCTGTGCGGCCTCCTCGAAGGGCCGCATGCGTTCACGCGCGGAGAGGATTTGGTCGACCTTCGCCTGCGCCAGCTGCCCCTTGAGCTCCGCGACACGCGCATCGGCTTCCTTGTAGGCGATCTCCAGCGAGCTTTCGTACCCGCGGAGCTGGCCGTCGAGCTGCTCCTTGATCTTGGCGCGCGCGTCGACCGCCGACACCAGATCCGGATGCGCCTCGCCAAGCCGGGGCTTGAGCTGAGTGACCTTCTGGTCGGACATGAGGTAAGCCTGCAGGAGATTCTGGATGTTCTGATCGGGAATGAGCTCCGAATTCACGAGACTCACGCGATCGGCCGGCGCGATCGACTTGAACCGTTCCCAGCGCGTCTTGCGTCCAATCGAATCGACGCTCAGCGCGATCAGCGTGTTCTGCATCTGCCGCAGCGTCTCGATCTCCATGTCGGAGTAGCGCGCGTTGAGATCGACGCCCGAGATATTCAGATCCTTGCGCACTTTCTCCAAAGCGTCGCGCTGCCGATTCACCACGGCCTCCTGCGCCACGAGTTCCTGCCGGAGATGCGCGAGACCTTCGCGCTGATCCGACGTCGCGAGCGTGATGCGGTCGGCGGAATACGTCCGGGCAATCTCGTTGGCGATATCCGCCGCCAGCTGCGGATCCTGCGCGAAGACGTTGATCTCGATCAGCGAGGAACTGCGCTGCGACTCGATGCGCAGCATCTTTTCAACGAGGTAACGGTAGGTGACCGCGGAGGGCAGCGCCGTGGTGGCGTCCAGCGTGGCGGCAAGCTTGGCGTTGAGGCCGAGCCGCTCGATCACCGGATAGAGGATCTTCTCCGACTGCATGATCTTGAATTGATCCTGCAGGAAATAGGGATCGAAGCCGCCGCTGCTTTGCGCCTGAAAGAGCTTCACTTCGCCCTCGGGCTTTTCGACGCGCACCTTCGTTGTGGCCAGATACCACTTCGGCAGGAACGCCGTGACCGCGAGCGCGGTCACGACCACCAGCGCGAGGATGAGCGCGATGAGCGCCTTGCGAAGCCGGAGGATCTGCAGGAAATCGGCGAGTGACGCGTTTTCCTTGCTGACGTAAGCGTTGGCCATGAACAGCGAGGCCCGGCGGCGCAGCCGGTTAGAACGTAAACGTCGCGCTCAGCGACACGCGGGCCCGCTTCAGTTTGCGCGACGGTTCGTCGGACCGAACGCGATCGTGGTCGATACTGGCCGAAGTCACCCAGTTCTTGGTGGGAAGATAACTCAACGCGGCGCCGGCGCGAACGGTGCGCTCGGAAATATTCGCGAGGCTCACGCGTCCCTCCAGGGTCGACGGCTCGTAGCTGACGGAGCCCGACGCCACGATCAGCGGCGTCACGGCGTGCTGTACATTCACGAACAGGCGGTGTGCTTTCGCGTCGGTGAAACGATCCGGATCGGACGTCTCGTCGATGGTGTAAGCGTAGCCGCCGGCGAGAAATGATTTCTGCGTGTAGGAATACTTCGCCGAGAATTCCGCGTAGGGCGACGTCGTGTCGCGCTCGGACTTGCGCTTGCGCCACTCGACACCGAGCCGGCCGCTCACCGAGATTTTCTGCGCGAGCTCGTGATCGGCTCCGGCCATCAGGTAGTCGGACGTCTTGTCCTTGGTGCCGCCGCGATTGCGATAGGCGACCTCCTGGTGCCGGTATTCGCCAACGGCCTTGGTCTGCGGCAGCACCGCGTAGTCGCCCGAGAGACCGAAGAGGCTTTCCGTCCGGTCGAGGCTGCGACCGAGGTCGCTGTCATGGTAATCGAAATACACCGAACGCGCCTTCGCGGTGACGCCCGCCTTCGCGTTGACCGGCGTGGAGAAACGACCGTCGAGCTGGTTGCGCGTGAACGACTGGTTGGTGTTCAATGTCCGGCCCGGAAGCAGCGACTCGGGATTGCGCGACACCGTGAACACGTCGCTCACATCGATCGTCGTGACCTTGGAGAATGCGTGGGCCACGCGCACCGACACGTCATGGCTGTCGAGCAGCTTGTCGCCCGGACGGTTGTCGAATTGATCGAGCGTCAGCGCATACGCGGCCGAGAGAAACGTCTGGTCGGTCAGCGAAACATTGTACGCCGCGCGCGGCGCGAGCGTCCACACCCAGCTGTCGATCTCATTGGTGGCGGAGCCAAAGATGTTACTGTCGTGAGCCAGGCCGCCCCGGAGCGAGAGAGTGAGATCCTTTCCCTGTTCCTGCTCGGGGATGGGAGCGTAGACCGCTTGAGCGGGCAGTGCCGCCAACAGTCCGACGAGTGTGATGGCACGGATAAGTTGAATCATGCTTGGCCGGGAAAAGGGTCGCGGACGCTAGGCGCAAAGCGCTGGACGAAGCAATTACTTTCCCCGCACGGGGGGCAGCGCCGGATTGAGCAACACAAAGAGGTTTTCCGCGAGCTTCTGCGGTGACGCCAGCGGAAATTCCTTCGGCAGGCTCCCGGTCAACAACCCCGCATAGATCGCCCCCCAGTCGCCGAAGCGGTTGGGCACGGCGCTGAGCGTTCCGGGCAAAATCGGCCGTGCGTTCAGCTCCGTGAAAAAGGGCCGGTCAAGTGTGCGCGGCGTGAGCAACAACTCGCCGATGGGCTGCACCAATGTGACCGCATAGAAGTCGCGCAAGCGCGACGGCTGGGCCCACGCACGCGTGCCGGCGTACCACGCCACGCCCGCGGGCACATCAGCCATGATCCCAAACCGTCCGGTCGTATCGCGCCGCCCGATTTCGTCGCGCATGCTTTGAAAGAGCCCGGGGAAATAGGGCGGATACTGGAAGTGAAGGCGCCGCGGTTCGGCCGCGTCATGCAACAGCGGGAGTGCCTGCACCAGCAGGAGCACCGCCGCGGTCAAGCGCGGCCACTGCGCCAGCGTGGCATTACTGCCGAGCAGCACGAAAAAGAATCCGGCACCGAAGATCATGATCAGGGGTGCCAGCCACGCCGCCACGTGCCGGTCCGTCTCGCCGGAATTGAGCGCCGCCTGTGCAACGAGGAGCACACCGAGCGCTGCCACAAAGACCCATCGCAGCCGGTTCGCGGAAGCCGACCGAAACGCGTACAGCCAGCCCGCGACAAAGAACGCCGTCAGCCACATCGCCCCACCCGACCACAGGCGCGTCTTCAAGTTTTCCTGGAGCGACGTCAGCGTCTTGTTGCCGAATTTCTTCAGGTCGAGCGCGGGCGGCTCAGCCGACAATGCCGCGCGGACCATCGCCGGCTCGGCCGTCGGATCGCCCGCCTTGAGCGCGGCTCCTTGTGCAGCCAGCCCCACGGGATGACCCGTGAGCGCGAGATTGCGCGCGATCCACGGACCGCTCACGACGACAAAGCCGAGCGTCACGGCGGCGACGGCCACAACCCGGGCCGACCCATGAAACCGCCGCGCCGCGTACCCCACCGCCACCGCGCCGAGGGCACCAGCGGAGTATTCGGTGAGAAAAAGAAATCCGCAGACCGTGCCCAACGCCGCCAGCCCCCCCCACGGTGCGCGTGGTGCGACTGTTTCGCCGGCGGCGACCTCGATGCGCTGCCAGACGTGAAACGCAAGCAGCGCCAGCACCATGAGGAGCGGTGTGCCGTTGACCGCGACGGTGTCCTGCCAGAGCGACACCGACAACAACAGCGCGAACGACGCGAGCCAGCCTGCCGCGGCGTCAAACATTCGCCGGCCCAAGTCGTAGGTGAGCCAAGCCGCCAGCCACAACAGCAGCAGATTGAGGCCCAGCAGAAAGTAGTCGGCCGCAAAACCATCCGGCGGCTCCGGCGGCGAGGCGAAGAGCGCCGCCCGCCGATCCGCTGGCAGGCAGCGCAGTCCCACGGCGATGACGATCGAGTAGAGCGGCGCTTGGTGCAGTTCCGGATACGCGCGGTCGGGTTGAAACCGTACGCCGCGTTTCTCCAAGGTGGCCGCAGTCTGCGGATAAATTACGAGCGTCGTGAACCCCGCACCGCGGGCGAGCTGACGGCCCACGTCGGCCTGGACCAGCGTGGCCTCCGTCGTCGGCCCGTGAAATTGTTTGAACGCCACCAGCAGCGACAGCGCGAGAGTGACGCCCACGACGGCCGCGCGGCGAATCCACCGCGCGCCTCCGCCCACTTCCAGCCAGTGAATGAATTCCTGGGCGTTCTTCACGGGTGCGCGGGCGTGGCACCCATGGTCATGACGATCTGCAGGCCCGAAGCCCGGGCTCCCGCCGGCATGGATCTCATTTATCGAGGACGTCCAGCTCCGGCCATTGCGCGACCTTGCGATGCAACGTGCGCCGGCTCACGCCCATCAACTTCGCCGCCTTGGTGCGATTGCCCCGGGCCTTCAAGAGCGCTTCGCGCAGCAGCCGCTTTTCATTTTCCTCGACGGATAGCGACGCGCCGGCGGTTGCAGTCGACCCCGTGGCCGAGGTGGTGCCGGGTTCCAATTGCTGTCCGCCGGCTGATTCCGGGGCCGACACCAGAAGCGCGCCGCTACGAAACTTCGGCTCCAAATCGTACTCGGTGAGACTTCCACCGCGCCGCAGCACGACGGCGTTTTCGCAGAAATTGCGGAGCTCACGAATGTTTCCCGGCCAGGGGTACAACTGCAGCGTGCGGAGCGCGCCCGGCTCCACCGTCAGGGGCGGCACACCGTTCTCCTCGGAGAACACCCGGATGAAGTGCGCCAGCAGGAGCGGCACGTCCTCTGAGCGGTCGCGCAACGGCGGCATCAACAGCCGCACCACATTCAGGCGGAAAAACAAATCTTCGCGGAATTTCCCGGTGCGCACCATCTGCTCGAGATTCCGGTTCGTCGCGGCCACCAACCGCACATCCAGTTCGATCGGTTTCGAACCACCCACCCGCTCGATCGCCTTGGTTTCCAGGAAGCGCAGCAGCTTAACCTGCGTTGATTGCGAAATCTCGCCGATCTCATCGAGAAACAGCGTGCCGGTGTCGGCCGACTCAAAGCGTCCAATCCGCCGTTCCGTCGCGCCCGTGAACGACCCGCGTTCATGGCCGAACAACTCGCTCTCGAGCAGATTGTCCGAGAGCGCCGCGCAATGCACCGCGACAAACGGCGCGCGGGCCCGCGGACTGGCTTGATGGATGGCCTGCGCGATCAGTTCCTTGCCAGTGCCGGACTCGCCTTCGATGAGGATCGTAGCCCGCGACGCCGCGACAAGTTTCATCTTGTCGATCACGGCTTTCAGTTTCCCTGAAGCGCCGATGATGCCCTCGATCTTGAATTTTTCGTCGAGCCGCTCGTGCAGGGCCTGAACCTCGACCTCGAGCGTCTTGGTCTTGAGGGCGCGCTGGATTAGCACCTCGAGCCGCTCGATGTTGACCGGCTTGGTCAGGAAATCCACGGCACCTCGTTTCATCGCCTCCACGGCGGTATCGATGTTGCCATAGGCCGTCATCATGAGCACGGCCGGGCGCAGAGGCAGCGCAAGGGCCTTGTCGATGACCTTGAGTCCGGATTTGCCCGGCATTCTCAGGTCCGTGAGCACGACGTCGAACGGCTGCGCGTCCATCAAATTGAACGCTTCGTCGGCATTGGACGCCACGGTGACGTCGTAGCTGTCCGCCAGAGCCTGCTGCAGCCCTTCGCGGGTGTGTTTCTCGTCGTCGACGATGAGCACGCTCGGCACCATGTGCTTATGAATTGCGCGCTGCGTACGACGGTCAACGGCAATCGCGGCGCCGTCGCCGCCTCATTTCGTTTTCAAACTTTATGGTGCTCGGGACAGGACTCGAACCTGCACGCCTTGCGGCACATGCACCTCAAACATGTGTGTCTACCAGTTCCACCACCCGAGCAGTTTTGAAACGAGAAACGCGGACTAAGAGACATGACCCGGGGCTTGTCCAGCCCTGAAATGATCGGTCGCGAAAATCAAAAAAATCCGGCCGAAAACGGCGCCGAAATTCGCCCCGCCATCCTCTGTGATCAGCGCTGCCGCTGCCGCTCCATCAGCCCGCGGGCGAGTTCGGCAGCGAAGAACGGTCCGCGGTAAATCATGCCGGTGTAAACCTGGACGAGCGTCGCGCCGGCATCGAGCTTCCTCGCGGCGCTTTCGATGTCGACGATGCCGCCGACGCCGATGATCGGGAGCTTGCCGCTGGTGGCGCGGGAGATGTAGCCGACAATCTCGGTCGAACGCTCGGTCAGTGGAGCGCCGCTGAGGCCGCCGGTTTCGTTCACGCCCGCGAAAAATCCCGGACGAGCCAGCGTGGTGTTCGTGGCGATGATGCCGTCGAGGCCGAATTCTGCGATCACGCCGAGGACGGCGTCGATTTGCGGCCACGACAGATCCGGCGCGATCTTCAGCAGCACCGGCACCCGGCGCTTGCCCGGCAGCGCGGCGCGCGTCCGGTTGGCTTGCGTCACGGCGGCCAGCAATTCCCGCAGGCGCGACTCATCCTGGAGCTGCCGCAAGTTCGGCGTGTTCGGACTCGAGACGTTGAGGACCAGATAGTCCGCGAAATCCGCCAGGCGGCCGAAACTGATCAGATAATCCTCCGCGGCCTGCTCGATCTCGGTCACTTTCGATTTACCGAGATTCACGCCGAGCGGAATGGCCCGCGATCCGGGCTGGGCCTGCCCGGCGAGGCGCTCCGCAACGGCCGCGGAGCCTTCGTTGTTGAACCCCATGCGATTGATGACCGCTTCCTGTTCCGGGTAGCGAAACATCCGCGGGCGCGGGTTGCCCGGTTGCGCGTGCGCGGTGACGGTGCCGATCTCGACGTGACCGAAACCCATCGCCGCCGCGGCAGGCCAGGCGCGGGCATTCTTGTCAAAACCGGCGGCCAGGCCGACCGCGTTGGGAAAGCGCAGGCCAAAGGCTTCGATCGGACGCGTGCCGCTCAAACCCGATCGCGTCCAGCGCTCCAACGCCCACCGCAATGGGGCCAGCGCGGCGAGCAGTGCCATCGCGTTGACGCCCCGTTCGTGTGCCGCCTCGGAATCCAATCGGAAAAGCGAGGGTCGAAACAGTGTTTCGTAGTAGTGGCCCATGTTACACGAGGGTGAAAACTTGAAGCCGAATTAGCAAGAGTTGCGCGCATCCGAACGCTCGTGTTCTGAGCATTTTCCGCTCGGAAATCGGGTCATTTCGATTGCGCGGCGACGCTTCGCTTTTGTGCTTGTTTTTTCAACCTCCCCTCGCACGCTGCGAAAAAATTCAACCTGACTTTCCATGGCAAAAGCTACTTCCACTCTCGACTGGGCAATCGTACGTCTCGGGGACGATCACAACTGGTGGGTCGCCGAGACCAGCGATCCGGTCCGTTGGGATGTGGATGGCCTCAGTATCATCGATCCGCGCCAGCTCCAGCACTTGATTGAACTCGTCGATCCCCTGCGGGATTACGGTTTCGATCAGGACATGTTCGAGGCCGCGTTCATCCCGTTCCGCATCGACAAGGATCTGGGCAACGCGAAGGTCCGCTTGAAGCGCGTCAAGGAGTCACTCTTCGACTCCGAGGAAAAACTCTTTGGCCTCCCGGACATCCTCGACGAAGAAAACGGGCCCTACGCCGACCTGCTCGATCACTTGACCCGCTGCCGCGTCAAGATGCTGAACGATCTCTTCAACTTCGAGTCGAAGCTGTCCGTCGACGAGGTCGAGGACGAGATCCGCGAGGACCAGAACAGCAATTTCATCCAGGGCAAGGCGGTCCACTCCTTCGAGGAGCTCACGTCCATTCTCGATTACATGCCCGCCGGCTACGACGCCGACGAGGAAGCTCCCGCCAAGGATGTCGAGGACGAGGGCGACGACGATCTGCCGGAGCTCGACGAAGAGGAAGAGGAGAAACTCAAGAACGACGAGTCCCTGAAATGGGACGAGGACGAGGAAGAGGGCAAGGAGGGCGAGGAGGGCAAGGAAACCAAAGACGGCGAAAAGAAGAAGGTCGACGGCAAGGCCAAGGAGAAGGGCGACGACGACGAATTCGGCGACGACGACGATGAGGATGACGACGACGAGGACGACGATGATGAGGACGACGACGACGCCGAAGACGACGAGGACGAGAAGCCGAAGAAGAAGACCAAGGGTAAGCGCTAACCCTCCGTTCTAAGCTTCGTTTCAAAGAGAGCGGCAGCCACCACGCTGCCGCTTTTTTGTGCCCGGCCGCCGCCGTGCCCCCCGGAAGCGGCCAGCGTCGCACCGCGGCGTTGCCTTTTCCCGGCCTTTCTTCAACGAAACAACCCACATGGTTCAACTACGTCGGATCCGCCCCATTTGCTCCGCCTTGGCGCTGCTGCTTCTGGTCGCGGGTTGCACGACCGAAGCGGTCTCGCCGGCCAATCCCGCCATTCCGCTCCCGGCGTCCACCGCCCAGCTGCGTTCGGGCGACAGCCTGACCATCGCGCTCCAAGGCGTGCCCGATGCCAGCACGAACAGCGTCCAGATCGACGAGCAAGGACTCATCAGCCTGCCGTTCATCGGCATGTTGCCGGTCGCCGGTCTCAGCACCGCCGAGCTGTCGCAGCGCATCCGCGAGACCTACATCACCAAGAAAATCTACATGACCGTCGACGTGTCCGTGAGCGTCACGGAGCGCTTCATCTATGTCGGCGGCGAAGTACAGCGCCCGGGCCGGATCGTGTGGACGCCCGATCTCACCGTCGCGAAAGCAATTCAATCCGCCGGCGGCTTCACTCTCTACGCCAAGGAAACAGCCGTGAATCTCGTGCGCGAAAAGAACGCCTACCCGATCGACGTGAAGCTCGCGCAGAAAAATCCGGCCCAAGATCCGCGCCTCATGCCCGGCGATTCCCTGCAGGTCTCGCGCTCGGCGTTTTAGGGTTTAGACAGAATGGACAGAATTTTTTGGAATGCCGGAGCAGTGGCTCGGGCCATTCTCTCAATTCTGTCCATTCTGTCTTAACTCAGCGGCCGAGCAGCGTCGCCATGTCCTTGGCGAAATAGGTGAGAATGAGATCCGCGCCCGCGCGTTTGATCGCAATCAGCGACTCGTTCCGACACCGGGCCAGGTCGAGCCAGCCCAGGCGCGCCGCCGCCTGAATCTGGGCGTACTCACCGGAAATCTGATACGCGGCGACCGGCTTGCGGGTGGCTTCGCGCACGTCGCGAATGATGTCCAGGTAAAGGCCCGCAGGCTTCACCATGAGAATGTCAGCGCCCTCGGCATCATCGAGCATCACCTCGGTGATCGCTTCCCGGCGATTCGCCGGGTTCATCTGATACGTCGCCTTGCTGAGGAGGCGCGTGCCCGCCGCCTGCGCACTGCCCACCGCGTCGCGAAACGGGCCGTAGTAAGCCGAGTTGAACTTCGCTGAGTACGCGAGAATGCCGGTGCCGGTGAAGCCTTCGGCGTCGAGCGCCCGGCGAATCGCCCCTACCCGCCCGTCCATCATGTCGCTCGGCGCCACCATATCCACGCCGGCCCGCGCCTGCAGCACGGCCATCCGGCCGAGAATCTCCACCGTGCGATCGTTTTCCACGTCATCCCGCGCCGTGGTCAGAACGCCGTCGTGACCATGCGAGGTGTACGGGTCGAGCGCGACGTCGGTGATTACCGTCAGGTCCGGCACCGCCTTCTTCACGGCGCGCACCGCGCGCAGCACGAGCGTATCCTCGTTCAGCGCCTGCGTGCCGATGTCATCCTTCAGGCTCGGATCGAGCTTGGGAAACAACGCGACCGCGGGCACACCCAGCTTGTGCAGGGCGCGGCACTCCTTCACGAGGTCGGCGATGTTCAGCCGGAACACCCCGGGCATGGATTTGATTTCATCCGGCGGCGCCTTCCCCTCGACGACGAAGAGCGGCGCGATGAAATCGGACGGCCGCAGGACCGTCTCCTCCACCATGGCCCGCAGGCTGGCGGTGCGCCGCAGCCGGCGGGGACGTTGCGCGAGTTCGAGCGAGAATCGATTGGCCATGGCGAAGGACCGCACGCTAACGGGCGGGCGGTCCGGCGCGACATGAAATTCGGCGCGAAGCGTGCGTTTCCCTTCGCGCCGCCTGCGGATCAGAGCCGCGTGTTGACCCCGAAGAAGAAGCCGGGCGTGAGAATCCGTCGGCTGCTCGGCCGGGGACCGATGTCCGTGCCGGTCTCGTATTCGCCGAGCACGTTGTTCACGTCGAGGTACACGCCGAGCCGACGCGAGAACTGGTAGGCGGTCTTCAGATCGAGCGTGTCGCGGCGAATCGCATACGATTGCTGCGACACGTTGACGTTGTAGGTCGTGAGATAGCGCGCGCGGTGATTGAACTGCAGTCGCACCGTGACCTTGTTGCGGATGTACGAGAGGCCGAAGTTGGCGGTCTCCGGGTTGAAGCCCGCGACCTTCCCCTTGGGATTCGGCGCGAGCGCGATGGCGTTGCCCGCGCCGTAATTGCCCTCGGTCTCCATCCGCGTGAAGTTCGCGTAGGCGCCGAGTCCGCCGAAAATTCCAGGGAGAAACGTGAACTGCTGGCTGTAGTTCAGCTCGATGCCGCGGACCTTGGCCGCGCCACCGTTGAACTGCGTGGTCAGCACGTAGCCGGCATAGTCGCCGCCGAAGCCGTTTTCTGCACCCGCCGGCACCACCAATCCGCCGGCAGTGTAGATGAATCCTTTGATTTCCTTGTGGAACACACCGACCGACACCATGCCCGCCGGCTCGAAATAATACTCCGCGGAGAAATCGAAATTGTCCGCCTTCTGCGGCTTCAAGCTCGGGTTCGCCGTCGAGATCGTCTGGTTGTCGAAATTGACGGTCGTGCGGGGAATGAGCTGCCCGATGCCGGGACGGCCGATGTTCGTGGAATAGCTGAGCCGCGTGACGAGCTGCGAAGTCGGCGAGTACTTGAAGTGCACGCCCGGCAGCACCTCCTGGTAATCGCCCGTCCGCGTCTGGCGTCCGCCGTACTCCGCAGTCGTGCGCCGGGTGAGCTCCGCCGGCGTCGGCGTGCCGACATACGCCGCGCGCCGCGCCCGTTCCTCAGCCGTGAGTGCCTGCAGCGCGCCGACGCCCTCGGTCTTGGTGCGCTCGACGCGCACGCCCGCGAGAATCGAAAGCCGCCCGAGGTCGACGTTGCCCATGACGTAGGCCGCATCGATCCGCTCCTTGAAACGCTGGTTGCCGGTGAGCTGCGCCTGCACGTTCGCCGCGACTTCCTGCACGAACAGCTGCGGGCTCGTTTCCAGCACGGTGTCGATCTGCTTGTTGGTGTGACCGGGAAACGCCGGGACGGGCACATTGGGAAAACGCGTCTTGTCGGTGTACAGTTCACCGCGCTCGATCAAACCGAACTGCGCAAGATTGTCGTCGTTGCGCCCCGTGGCGGCGTTGAGCCCCATCACACCGTCGGGCCCGACGTAGTTTCCGCTCCATTGGGTCGCCTCCAGCTTGCGTTGTTGTTCGCGGGAGCGAACGCCCACCTTGAGGTACGACGGCACGGGCGTGGTGAACTTCTTCTGCGCGTTGAGCGACGCGCCCTGGTAGCCGTCCCACCCCGCGCGCCGATCGATCCGGTAACGGTTGTCGTTGAAACTCGCGAGATCGGCGATGCTCGGACCCGAGGTCTGCGTCACGGTCGGAAACTCCGCGTTGGCCCGACGGTCGATGGTGTAGCCGATGCCCCGCGCCGTGAAGCCGAAGTTCCGCTGGCCGGAGTAATTCGATTTCGAATCCGACTTATAAAGATTCCAATCGAGGTTCAGCATGTCGATTTTGTGCACGCCACCGAATTGGTGATACAGCGTCTTCGCATCCTTGTAGGCGGTGTCCGCCTGGACGTTCACCGTGCTGTTCGGCACGCCGCGCACGGCGGTGAATTCGTTGGTGAAACCCGGCAGGATGCCGCCGGTGCCGGTGAGGTTGCCCGCTGCATCGACGGTCGCGACTGCCTGCGGCGTCGTGAAAATGGAGATCCGATCGGTGTCGTGATCGGTGAGCCGGTTGACTGTCGTGCTCAGGTAAACGCGATGGCGTTCGTCGAGCTTGTAGTCGAGCCGCAGGCCACCGCCCCAGCGCGACGTCAGCAGCCGCTCGTCGGTGAACTGCGTTTGAAAGGTATACGCGGGGCCGGTGACGCCGTTCGCCGGCGTCTGGTGCGACTGGTTCACGGTGTCCTGCGGCGTGAACAATTTCCGGTGGCCGAAGTTTGCCGCGACCGCGAGCTTGCCGCCAAACACCTCGGCGTACGACACAGCGTAATTGTACGGCAGACCGGTCATGCGATCATCGAACGGCCGGTAAGTGAGGCCAAACGATCCGCGCAGCACCCGGTCCTTCGTGTCGAAGCCGGACTTGGACACCATGTTCACCGCGCCGCCGATCGAATCGCCATCCATGTCGGGCGTCGGTGACTTCACGACCTCGAGCCGCTCGACGGTGTCGGCGCTGACGGTCTGAAACTGATACTCGCGCGTGGAACCGGCCGAGGCCGCGTCGGCGAGCCGGTTGCCGTCCATCGTGATCGTCGTGAGGTTCTGGTTCAGCCCGCGGATGCGGACGTAGCGCACGGTGCCGTCGACCGTCGCGCCCTCGACGCCGGGCAGCCGCACGAGGAGATCCGCGGGATTGCCGGCGAGATTACCGAAGGCATCCGTCGACACGATGTTCTTCACGCCCGCGGACAGCCGCTGGAGGGTCACGGCCTGGGCGTTGCCCTCGCGTTCACCGGCGACCACATACTGGCTCATCGCGTAGATCTGCGCGGTCAGTTTCACGTCCACCCGGTTCGCTTGATTGGCCGTGACCGTCGCGGGGACCGTCACCGTGTCCAAGCCCGAGTAATACACTTCGAGCGCCACCGGCCCCGGCGTGACGTTGTCGAGAACGTACGCGCCCTGGCGGTCGGAGAGCGCGGTGCGATCCGTGCCCTTCAGCGACACGCGTGCGCCTTCGAGCGCGCGGCCGGTCGCGGCATTCGTGATCATGCCGGTGAGGGTGGATTGAGCGTGGGCCAGCGGGAACAGAACGGCCGTGCCGAGCACGACGAACGCAACGAAGCGACGGGGAATGATCATGGGGAGAGGGGTTGCACACTGCACCGGCGGGGAATCGACCGGGCATCTAATACGTATTAACCACTGCAGCGCCACGCGCCGTCGCTCAAGTCGAAACACAGGCCCGGGCCGGCCCTGCGCGCGGGCTCGCCAACGGGCGGACACTTTGCAAAAACACCTTTCCGCTGCGGCCGAAACCCTGTTAGCCTTTTCATTTCACTCTCTGTCCATGGCCATCCGTCTCTTCGACTCGCTCTCCCGCGAGGTGCGCGAACTCAAGCCGTCGCATCCCGACGGCGTTTACCGCTTCTACAATTGCGGTCCGACGGTCTATGCGCCGGCGCACATCGGCAACTTCCGCACCTTCGTGGTGAACGATGTGCTGCGTCGGCTGCTGGAACTGGAGTTCGGTGCCGCGAAGGTGAAGCACGTGCGCAATCTGACCGATGTCGACGACAAGACGATCCGGCGCGCCCGCGAGGAAAAGCGCCCGCTCGGCGACGTCACCAAACAGTGGACCGATAAGTTTCACGCCGACTGCGCCGCGTTGAACTGCCTGCCGCCCCACGTCGAGCCGTCCGCCACCGGCCACATTCACGAGCAGGTCGACATGATCGACGTGCTCATGAAGAAAGGGAACGCCTACCGCGCCGCTGATGGCTCCGTGTATTTCAAGGTCTCGTCCTTCGATCACTACGGCCGCCTTTCCCGCGTGAAGGAACGCGAGTTGCAGGTCGGCAGCGCGCTGAGCGGCAAGGTGCACGCGGCGGATGCGGACGAGAAGGAAGACGTCAGTGACTTCGCCCTGTGGAAGGCGCACAAGCCCGACGACGGCGAGAACGCCTGGGACAGCCCATGGGGCCGCGGCCGGCCCGGCTGGCACATCGAGTGCAGCGCGATGAGCAAGAAACATCTCGGCGAAACCATCGATCTGCACACCGGCGGCGTCGACTTGCTGTTTCCCCACCACGAAAACGAGATCGCCCAGAGCGAGTGCTGCAACGGGGTGCCGTTCGCGAACCACTGGTACCACAGCGAGCACCTCCTGGTGGACGGCAAGAAGATGAGCAAGAGCCTTGGCAACCTTTACACGCTCGACGATCTCGCCGCGAAGGGGTTCTCGCCGATGGCCGTGCGCTATTCGCTCCTATCCGGGCATCCGCGCAAACAGCTGAACTTCACGCTGGATTCGGTGCACGCGGCGGAGAAAGCGCTGGCGACCTTGCGGGCGTTCCGGGCATCGCTCGCAGCCACCGGTGGCGACGCGAGCGCGTTTGCCCCGGTCTTCGCCGCGCTCGGCGATGATCTGAACACGCCGGCGGCCCTCGGCGCGCTCTTCACGCTCGTGAATCGTGGCCCGGCCGGCCTCGACGCGACTGCGTTCGACCGCGTGATGTTCGCCCTCGGGCTCAACCTCGCCGCGCCGACCGCGCCGAAAGCCGAGGTTCCCGCGGCCGTCGCCGCTCTCGCCGACAAACGCTGGGCCGCGAAACAGGCGAAGGATTTCGCCGCTGCCGACGCCCTGCGCAAGGAGTTGACCGCCGCCGGCTGGTCGATGCTCGATCGCAAGGATGGCTTCTCGCTCGAACCCCTGAAGAAATGATCCTCGCCTCAGGACGCTTTGCGCAGACAGCGAATCGAAACGATCTGGTCGGGATTCACCACCAGGGAAAAGGGACCTTCGTCGGGATAGATCACGAGGTCGCGGGAATTCGGATGCATGTGCGCGTGGTCCGGATGGGGCAGGAGGTATTTCTCGCCCGTAGAAACCGTAATCTCGGCCGGAAACTCCACCGGCCGCCCCAGCAACCTTTCCAGTGATGCTCGCATGGCGCTGACCCTAACGCTTCCGGCCTCGCCTTCAAGTCCCTCCTCGACCCAATTCCCAGTATGCCGATGACACCGCTCGACGAACTCCGCCACTCGTGTTCCCACGTGTTGGCGACCGCCCTCCTCCGCCTCTATCCCGAGGCCAAGCTCGATATCGGTCCGCCGACGGACACCGGGTTCTACTACGACATCGATCTCGATCATAAATTCACCCTCGACGATCTCGCGAAGATCGAGGCGGAGATGAAGAAGGTCGCGGACGAAAACCAGCCGTTCCTGCGCAAGGAAGTGTCCCGCGAGGAAGCCGTCGAGATCATCAAGAAAATGGGCCAGGAGCGCTACAAGCTCGGCCGTCTCGCCGACATCCCGGCGAACGAAAAGATTTCGTTCTACCAGAACGGCGAGTTCATCGATCTCTGCGCCGGCACTCACGTGCGCTACACGTCGAAGCTGAAGGCGTTCAAGCTGCTCTCGATCGCCGGCGCGTATCACCGCGGCGACGAAAAGAACAAGCAGCTCCAGCGTATCTACGGCACGGCGTTCCCCTCGAAGGACGAACTGGCCGCGTACCTCACGCAAATCGAGCAGGCCCGGCTCCGCGACCACCGCAAGCTCGGCCGCGAGATGAAACTCTTCGTCGTCGACGATGAAGTTGGCCAGGGCCTGATCCTCTGGACGCCCAACGGCTCCATCGTTCGCCAGGAGCTGCAGAACTTCATCAGCGAGGAACTGCGCAAGCAGGGTTACTCGCAGGTCTTCACGCCGCACATCGGCAAGCTCGCGCTCTACAAGACCAGCGGCCACTTCCCGTACTACAAGGAGTCGCAGTTCACCGCGTTTGCCGAGCCCGACGCCATGGCGCAGCTCGCCACCGACGGCTGCTCCTGCGCGGAACTCACGCGCCGGCTCGAGGGCGTGTCAGCCCAGTTCGCCGCCGAGATCAACAAGCGCGCCGGCAAGGAAGTGATCGCGGCGGACCGCGTCCTCGACGCCGACAAGCTGCTCGAAGGCTTCATGCTGAAGCCGATGAACTGCCCGCATCACATCAAGATCTTCGCCTCCCAGCCGCATTCGTACCGCGACCTGCCAGTGCGCCTCGCGGAGTTCGGCACCGTGTATCGCTGGGAGCAGAGCGGCGAGCTCAACGGCATGACGCGCGTCCGCGGGTTCACGCAGGACGACGCCCATCTCTTCTGTACCGAGGATCAAGTCGCCGGCGAAGTGCTCGGCTGTCTCTCGCTCGTGAAAACCGTGCTCACCACGCTCGGCATGAGCGACTATCGCGTGCGCGTCGGCCTGCGCGATCCTGACAGCAGCAAGTTCACCGGCGATCCCGCCAAGTGGGATATCGCCGAAGCCGCGTGCCGCACTGCGGCAGCGACGCTCGGGGTGCCGTTCACCGAAGAGCCCGGCGAGGCGGCCTTCTACGGACCGAAGATCGACTTCGTGATCAAGGACGTCATCGGCCGCGAGTGGCAGCTCGGCACCGTCCAGGTCGACTACGTGCTCCCCGTGCGCTTCGATCTCTCCTACATCGGCGCGGACAACCAGTCGCACCGTCCGGTCATGATTCATCGCGCACCCTTCGGCTCGATGGAGCGTTTCTGCGGTGTGCTCATCGAGCACTTCGCCGGCGACTTCCCTGCCTGGCTGGCACCCGAACAGGTCCGACTCGTGCCAATCAGCGACAAGACGAACGAGTACGCGCGCGGCCTGCTCACCAAGCTCCGCGCGGAGGGTTTCCGCGCCAGCCTCGACGAACACAGCGACAAGCTCGGCGCCAAGATTCGTCGCGCCGAACTCGACAAGATTCCGTACACGCTCGTCATCGGCCAGAAGGAAGCCGACGCCAACAGCGTCTCCGTCCGCTCCCGCGCCCGCGGCGACGAAGGCGTGATGGTGGCCGACACCTTCCTCGCCAAGCTCAAGACCGAGGTGAGCACGCGCTCGCTGCCGGATAAGAAAAAACCCGCCGCGCCGAACGCACCCGCGGCGCCGACCGCGTAACCATCGCAACGCCGCGCCCCCGCGTCTCTGCGTCCTACCCAACGCGCCCTTCACCGGGCGCGTTTTTTTGTTCGCGCCCCGGGCCCCGCACCGCACCGCGGCTTTTTGCGTTGAGCTGTAGGCGCGAGTCCGTAGGACACGTGTCCGGTCAGGTTTGCTTTTCGTACCCCTTTGTTTTCCCCGCCCGTCGCCTCCCCTGCTGACGATGCCGATTGGACTCATTCCGTTCGCGCCACGCCCGCAGCCGCGTGCTTTCCATGAAAATCTATACCCCACCACCCTGCTCCCCCCGGCTCTCGGCCGTCGTCCCCATTTGCATCCTGCTCCTCGGCGGCGGTTCACTCGCGGCCCAGGTCGCGCCCGCCCGCGCTCCGGACGCCGCGACGCTCGCCAAATACGACACGAACCGAAACGGCCGGCTCGACGCCGATGAGCAGTCCGCGCTCGATGCCGACCAGCGCCGCGCCGCATCCGCCACCGCTCCCGCGACGGCCGGTGCCAAGGCCGCGGACGAAGTGATCTCGCTCTCACCCTTCGAGGTCATCTCCGACACGAAAGGTTACTACGGAGCGAACACGATGTCGGGCACGCGCTTCAACTCGAAGCTCGAGGACCTCGCCTCATCGATCACCGTGATGACGAAGGAACAGATGTCGGACTTCGCGATGCTCGATATCAACGACGTGTTCCTCTACACCGCGAGCGCCGAGGGCACCGGCAACTACACGGACTTCGAGGTGAATCGAAATGGCGATGTGCAGGAAAACGTCAGCCTCAACCCCACCGGCGCCAACCGCATCCGCGGTATCGCGGCCGCGAACGTTTCCCTCGGCAACTTCGAGACGATGGGCCGCGTACCGGTCGATCCGCTCGGCATCGACTCGGTCGAGATCAGCCGCGGCCCGAACGCCAGCGTGTTCGGCCTCGGCAATCCGTCCGGCACGGTGAACATGGTGCCGGCCTCGGCCAATCTCACGCGCAACCGCACGCAGTTTCAGGCGCGCGGCGACAGCTACGGCGGCTACCGCACGAGCCTCGACGTCAACCGCGTGGTGAAGAACGGCCTCCTCGCCGTGCGCGCCACGGGTTCGTTCCAGCACGACGGCTTCGTCCGCAAGCCCTCCGGCGTGAACACCGTGCGCTACAGCGGCATGGTCAAGTACCAGCCGTTCAAGAAGACGAACATCACCGCGTCCTACGCGGTGTACCGGATGAACGGCAACCGGCCCAACGCCAGCCCGCCCCGCGACAACATCTCCTACTGGATCGCGAATGGCCGGCCCACCTGGGATCCCGTCGCACAGGTCGTCCACGTCAACGGCCAGACCATCGGCAACGGCGGACTCGGCACCACCACGCCGATCACGGCCGACGCCAACGTACCGGACTACTTCAACCGCAGTTTCACCGGCAGCGGCCGCTTCTATGCCTATGTCGGACCCGGCGGGCTGGAACTGCTCGGCACTTCCGGTTCGACGCTCAACACCAATCCCGGCACCGGTTCAGGTACGCTGCGCTACATGTCCGTCAGCGCCGGCTCCGGCATCGCGGCCGGCCGCTTCACCGGCCAGCCGTTGTTCACCACGACGCCGTCAGTCAGCAGCAAGGCGCTCTACGATTGGACCGAGCAAAACCTGCAGGCGATGAATCGCGTGATGGATCGCACGTTCACGTCGAGTGTCTCGATTGACCAGAACGTGATCGACACGCCGATGCACCGCATCGACGCCCAGGTCTCGTTCCTGCGGGAGGACTCGCAGCGTTACACACGCAACATCATGGGTGAGCTCAACGCCAACGGCCAGTCCGGCCAGCTCCTGATTGATCCCAACGAGCGGCTGATCGACGGCTCGACGAACCCGTTTTTCCTCCGTCCCTACATGGGCGTGGATCAGCCGTTCACCACCTGGCAGCCGCAGAAGTGGGACACCTACCGCGCCCAGATCGGCTACCGGCTCGATCTGACAAAGGAGAAGGGCTTCCTGCACTGGCTCGGCATGCACCAGCTTTCCGGATACGACGAGTACAAGTACCGCATCAACCGCCGCTATGCCTACAAGGACGGCATCGCCAGCAATCATCCCTGGATTCCCGCCGGTGTCTCCCGCGTCAATCAGGGCGCCATCACCGGCGGCCCCGCGGCCGCCGCCAACGTCACCCGCGGCTATTATCGCTACTACCTCGGCGACGCCAGCGGCAACAATATCGACTACGCCCCCGCGGAGTTCAGCAGCGGCACGTATCCGTTCTTCTATGGCAACCCGACCACGGGCTTCGTGCGCGAGCCGACGCTGATCAGCCAGATCGCGACCACCGATCGCACCGGTGCCGGCAACAACTCCAAGACAATCCTCAAGACGCTCGGCGGCGTGATCCAAAGCCACTTTCTCGACAGCCGGATCGTCACGACCTTCGGCAAGCGCACCGACAAGCAGTACGTGAAGAACGGCTCGACGCCGCAGCGGCTCACTGCCGACGGCATGTCCTTCGACTACGAGTCGATCAATCACTGGGCGGTGGGCGACTACCGCTTCAACAGCGGCGACACGACCCAGAAGGGCGCGGTGGTTCGGCCGTTCCGCGGCTGGGCTCCGATCACGAACCTGGCGCGCAGCAGCGGCCTCGAGCGCTTCCTCGGCCAGACGCTGAACGGACTGTCGCTCACGTACAACGAGTCCGACAGCTTCCGCCCGCAGGATCCGCGCGTGGACCTCTACCTGAAGCCGCTCCCCAACCCTTCCGGCGAGGGCAAGGACTGGGGTTTCGCGCTGAACATGTTCGACAATCGATTTGTCCTGCGGGTGAACAGCTACGAGACGCAGCAAATAAAGACGCGCGGCGGTGACGCCGGCACGATTGCCCAGCGCGTGACCCGCACTGACGTCGCGTCGACGGCCGCGTTCCTGTTGCAGACCCAGGCGCTGCTCTGGGTCGCCGCCGCCAACCCCACCTGGACCCAGACGCAGATCGAGACCGAAGTCGGCCGCCAGATGGGGATCCCGTGGGAGCGCCAGGTCGCGATCGAAAACGCCTTCGACGCCGGCCTGATTTCCTCCACGAACGACATCATCGCGACGGGCAAGGAAATAGAACTCAACTACAACCCGACGCCCTATTGGACCGTCGCCGCCTCCGCGACCAAGAACGAATCGAAGAACGCCAACGTTTCGAGCGACATCGCGCAGTGGATCGGCGAGCGCATGCCGATCTGGACGACGATCCGCGATCAGCGCACCGGTCAGCTGTGGTGGAATACCAACTACGGCGGCGCGCAGACGGCAGCACAGAACTTCGCGGTGTTCGTCGGCTCGCCCTACGCGGTCGTGCAGCAGTCCGAGGGCACGCCCAATCCCCAAATCCGCAAGTACTCCGCGCGCTTCAGCACGAACTTCAAGCTGAGCGGCATCACCGAGCACCAGACGCTCCGGAAGTTCGAAATCGGCGGCGCGCTCCGCTGGCAGGACAAGGGCTTCCTCGGGTACTACGGCGTGCAAAAACTCCCGGCCACCATCACGGATCTCGATCGCACCCGCCCCATCTGGGACACCGGCAGCTTCTTCGGCAAACGCACGACCGGCCACTATTCCCTCGACGTGAACCTGCGTTATCGCACGCGACTGTTCACGAACAAGATTGGCACGACCCTGCAGCTCAACGTGCGGAACCTGCAGGAAAGCGGGGGCCGTCTGCAGGCGATCGGCGCGTTCCCGGACGGTACGCCCCACACGTATCGGATTGTGGACCCACGACAATTCATCCTAACTGCAACCTTCGATTTGTAGCGTTGTAACATCCAGTACCCTGTCAGCGAAGCGCCGGTCTCCAGAGACCGGCGCTTTTTTGTGGGAGCGCCCGGGTCTCACCGGCAGGTTCTGATGCAGGCGGGACGCCTGCGCTCCCGGTTCCATTTCTTTGTGAAGCCCCGTCAGCTCGAAAATCCCCAGCCACCGCCCGACATCCTCACGCCGTTCCGGCTGGGCGTGATCATCTTTGCGGCCACGCTTGCCGCCTACTTTCCCGCGCTCCAGGGCGGTTTCATCTGGGACGACCAGCCCGGCCACATCACGCGGCCGGAGTTGCGCTCCTTCGCGGGTCTTGCACGGATCTGGTTCGAGCCGGGGGCAACGCAACAGTACTATCCGTTGCTGCATTCGGCGTTCTGGCTGGAGCACCGCCTCTGGGGCGATGCGCCATTCGGCTACCACCTGATCAACGTCCTGCTGCACGCGACCAGCGCCTGTCTGGTCGGAGCCATCCTTCGCCGGCTGGCGGTCCCCGGCGCCGGGCTCGCCGCGCTGATATTCGCGCTCCATCCCGTGGCGGTGGACTCGGTGGCCTGGATCTCGGAACAGAAGAACACCCTCTCCACCGTACTTTACCTGTGCGCCGCGCTCGCGTATCTGCGTTTCAATGACGACCGCCGGCCGGGGCGATATGCCCTCGCCACCACGTGCTTCGCGCTCGCACTACTCACCAAGACCGTCACGGCCACGCTGCCGGCCGCCCTGCTCGTAATCCTGTGGTGGCGTCAGGGCCGCCTCGGTTGGCGCCGCGACGTCGCACCGCTCCTGCCGTGGTTTGCACTCGGAACGGCCGCGGGGCTGTACACCGCCTGGTTCGAGCATGCGCAAATTGGGGCGCAGGGCGCCGACTTCGCGCTGGGACCGGTCGAACGCGTCCTGCTGGCGGGTCGCGCGCTGTGGTTCTACGCGGCCAAGGTCGTCTGGCCGGCGGAGCTGATCTTCATCTATCCGCGCTGGACGATCGACGCCGGCGAGGCGTGGCAGTGGCTCTTTCCGCTCGGCGCGATGGCGCTAATCGCCGGACTCGCGTGGCGTCGCCGGCAGAACGCCGGACTGCTGGCCGGCGCGCTGTTTTTCGGCGGCACGCTCTTCCCCGCGCTGGGTTTCGTGAACGTCTTTCCGTTCCTCTACTCGTACGTCGCGGATCACTTCCAGTATGTCGCCAGCCTCGGGCTCATCACGCTCGGAGCGGCCGGAGCGTCGCGCGGGTTGGAACGACTACCCCGGACGGGCGCGATCGCGGTCACTATCGCGCTGCTCGGCACGCTGGGGACGTTCACGTGGCAGCACGCAGGCACCTACCGCGATGTATTCACACTTTATCGTACGACGCTGGCGAAGAATCCCGCGTGCTGGATGGCGCACAACAATCTTGGCATCGCCCTCGTCGATGCCGGCCGCGCTGACGAGGCGCTGACGCACTATCATCAGGCACTCGGGTTGCGCCGCGATTACGCCGAGGCGGAAAACAATCTCGGCTACGCCCTGTCCCGTCTGGGGCGTCACGCCGAGGCGCTCACCCACCTCGAACGGGCGATCCAATTGAAACCGGGTTACGCCGACGCGCACAACAATCTCGGCGCGGCCCTCATGGGAGTCGGACGGTCGACCGAAGGCATCGCCGCCTTCGCCACGGCGATCGGACTGAACCCCCGTGACGCCGTCGCACACTTCAACCACGGCCTCGCCATCGCGTCGTCGGGCCGGCCCGCCGAGGCGATCGCGCACTTCGAGCGCGCGTTGTCATTGAATCCCGGATATGCCGAGGCCGAGCTGAATTGGGGCGTCGCGCTGACAGTAACCGGTCGCACCTCCGAGGCGCTCCCGCATTTCGAGCGAGCGCTCCAACTGAATCCCGCGCTGCCCCATGCCCACCTCAGCTTTGGTCGCGCGCTTGCCGGCATCGGACGCTACGACGACGCCATCGCCCGGTTTCGCGCGGCGTTGGAGCTCGAACCGCGCAGCGGCGAGGCGCATCTCCAGCTCGCGCTGGCCTTACACCAAACGGGCCGGCGTGATGAAGCCGAGCTACACGCTCAAACGGCCCGCCAGCTTGGCGCACGGTAAGAGGCATCCCACTTTGCTTCTGGCGCTGCGGCCGGACACGGCGAGTGGCGAGTGAACGGAATTCCGTCCACTCGCCGGCGCGCGTCGCCACGGCAACCCAACCGCCCCGCATGGCAGCAGCGCCTGCTGCCGCGCGGGGCGGTTGCGGTCAGATCGCCGGGTCGCCGCGTTCGTCGGTCCGAATCCGGATCACTTCCTCGAGCGGCATGATGAACACCTTGCCGTCGCCGATCTTGCCGGTTTTCGCCGACGCCACGATGGCATCGATCGCCTTGGCGACGACGCCATCGGCCACGGCGATTTCAATTTTCACCTTGGGCAGGAAGTCGACCGTGTACTCGCTGCCGCGGTAGATCTCGGTGTGGCCCTTTTGCCGGCCGAAGCCCTTGACCTCGGTGACGGTCATTCCCTCGACGCCGACTTCGGACAGCGCGGTTTTCACTTCTTCGAGTTTGAAGGGCTTGATGATGGCGATGATGAGTTTCATGGATTGGGGCGTAGTAAGAGTGTGGAGACGCGGCTCACGATTTGGCCTCGTAGATATAGCCTTCCTCGCCGTGGTCGCCGAGATCGAGGCCTTCCTGTTCGGCTTCCACCGTCGGGCGGAGTCCGATGAGCGCCTTGACCACGAAACCGATCACCACCGTGGCCGTGACCGACAACAGTACCGTGAGGCCCATCGCCTTGAGCTGCTCGATCCAGAGCGACTTGCCGACGATATCCTTCAGGTTGGTGTTGAGATTCGCGTTGACCGAGGCGTTGGCGAAAATGCCGCTCAGGAAAGCGCCGAGCGTGCCGCCGACCGCGTGGACGCCGAAGGTGTCGAGGGCGTCGTCGTACTTCAGCATGCCCTTGAGCTTCGTGCAGGCGAAGAACGGAATCGCACCGGCCAGCACACCGAGCGGCATGGCCGAGCTCGAGGTGATGAAGCCGCACGCCGGGGTGACGACCACGAGGCCCGCCACCGCGCCGGAACAGAAGCCCAGCACGCTCGCCTTGCCGCGGGTGATGTATTCGAGGGCGGCCCAGGTGAACGAAGCCACGCCGGTTGCGAGCGTCGTCGTCGTAAACGCATTGGCGGCCACACCGTCGGCGGCGACAGCCGAGCCGGCGTTGAAGCCGTACCAGCCGACCCAGAGCATGCCGGTGCCCACCATGCAGAGCACGAGGCTGTGCGGAGGCATCGGGGTCTTGCCGAAGCCGAGACGCGGTCCGACCATCAGGCAGAGAATCAGCGCCGACCAGCCCGAGGACATGTGCACCACGGTGCCGCCCGCGAAGTCGATCGCCTTGATCGAAGCCCCGGCGTTCCAGACGCCGTTCATGTATCCGGTCGAGCCCCACACCATGTGGGCGAGCGGGAAATAGACGACGAACATCCAGAACGTCATGAAGAGCAGCATCGCCGAAAACTTCATGCGCTCCGCGATCGCACCGACGATCAGCGCCGGCGTGATGATCGCGAACATCAGCTGGTACATGGAAAACACGTTCTGCGAAACCCAGAACGAGTAGTCGGTGTTCGGCGCGCTATCGACGCCCCGCATGAAGAAGTACTCGGAGCCGCCGAGGAACGCGCTGTTGAAGCTCTTGCCGAAAACGAGGCTGTAACCGAACGCCCACCACAGGATGGTGACGAGCCCGGCGAGACCGAGACACTGCGCCATGACGGAGAGGACGTTCTTCGTCCGCACCAGGCCGCCGTAAAACAGCGCGAGACCCGGGAGTGTCATGAACAGCACCAGTGCCGCACAGATCATCATGAAGCCGTTGTGGCCGGGACCGGCGGTGCCGACCGAAGGCGTGGTGAGTCCGGCGGGCACGTTGCCCTTGGCATCCTTCAACGGCGCGGTCGGGTCGCCGTTGCCCAGGTAGGCTTCCAAGCCGGCGATACGCTGTTCAAGCGTCGGAACAGGCGGAGGTGCGGCGGGAGCCGGCGCAGCGGCCTGGGCAAAAACGGACGCACCAGCGGCCAGCGCCAGGAACGCCGCGAGAAGCGGACGGAGGGGTTGGAATCGAAGGATTTTCATGTGACGACCCGGCCCATGAGCAAAATCGATGCCGCGACCGCCGCGCATGCATGAAATCCTAAAAAAAGTGCCCGGCGCGGACGCGATGGTGGGCAGCGCCGGGACCGCGGACGCCCCGTCCGCTTCGTAAACCAATACTGGCGGGACGCCTGCGCGCCCGTCATCCGGCACAAAAAAGCCGGGCTCGCGAACGAGCCCGGCTGGAATGACTTCAGGACCGATATGTGCGTCGAGCCTCAGACGGCTGATTCACCGCGCTCGTCGGTGCGAATCCGCACCACTTCATCGAGCGGGAGCACGAACACCTTGCCGTCACCGATTTTCCCGGTCTTGGCGGCCTTGACGATCGTGTCGACGGCCTTGCCGGCGGTTTCGTCACCGACGGCGACTTCGATTTTCACCTTGGGAAGGAAATCGACCGTGTACTCGCTGCCGCGATAGATCTCGGTGTGGCCCTTCTGACGACCGAAGCCTTTGACCTCGGTGACCGTCATGCCCTCGATGCCGGCGGCCGCCAGGGCCTCCTTCACTTCCTCGAGCTTGAACGGTTTGATGATGGCGATGATGAGTTTCATTGAGAATGGAGGTTAAGGTTGGGCGTGGCTCAGGACTTCCCCTCGTAGATGTAGCCTTCCTCGCCGTGGTCGGTGAGATCGAGACCTTCCTGTTCCGCGTCCGGAGTCGGCCGCAGGCCCATGACGGCCTTGATGATGTAGGCGATGATGACGGTCGCGACGACCGACAGCACCAGGGTCAGGGCGATGGCCTTGACCTGCTCGAGCCAGAGCGTCTTGCCCACGATATCCTTGAGATTCGTGTTCAAGTTTCCGTTCACGGCCGGCGTCGCGAAGACTCCGGTGATGAACGCACCCAGCGTGCCGCCGACCGCGTGAACGCCGAAGGTGTCGAGCGCGTCGTCGTATTTGAGCAGGCCCTTCAGCTTGGTGCAGGCGAAGAACGGAACCGCGCCGGCCATGATGCCCACCCACATTGCCGAAGTGGTGTTGATGAAGCCGCAGGCCGGCGTGACCACCACGAGACCAGCGACGGCGCCGGAACAGAAACCAAGGACGCTGGCTTTGCCCCGCGTCACGTATTCGAGGGCGGCCCAGGTAAACGATGCGACAGCGGCGGCGAGCGTCGTGGTCGCAAAGGCGTTGGCGGCCACACCATCGGCGGCCACGGCCGAACCGGCGTTGAAGCCATACCAGCCGACCCAGAGCATGCCGGTGCCGACCATGCAGAGCACGAGGCTGTGCGGAGGCATCGGCGTTTTGCCGAAGCCCAGACGGGGCCCGAGAATGATGCAGAGGATAAGCGCGGACCAGCCGGAGGACATGTGCACGACGGTGCCGCCGGCAAAGTCGATGGCCTTGATGGATGCGCCGGCGTTCCACACGCCGTTCATGAAGCCCGTGACGCCCCACACCATGTGGGCCAGCGGGAGATAAACCACGAACATCCAGACCAGCACGAAGAGCATGATGGCGGAGAACTTCATGCGCTCGGCGATGGCGCCGACAATCAGCGCGGGCGTGATGATCGCGAACATCAGCTGGTACATCGAGAAGACATTCTGGGAAACCCAGAACGCATAGTCGGTGTTCGGCGCGCTATCGACGCCCGCCATGAAGAAGAACTCGGTGCCGCCGAGGAACGGGCTGTTGAAGCTTTTGCCAAATACGAGGCTGTAACCGACCGCCCACCAGATGATCGTGACCAGGCCGGCAATGCCCAAGCACTGCGCCATGACCGAGAGGACGTTCTTGGTGCGCACGAGGCCGCCATAGAAAAGGGCGAGACCGGGCAGCGTCATGAAGAGCACGAGCGCCGCGCAAATCATCATGAAGCCGTTGTGACCGGGACCCGCGGTGCCGACCGACGGCATCGTGAGCCCGGCAGGGATCGTCGCGTTGCCGTCCTTGTCCTTGGGCCCGACTTTCAGCACCGCCGTGGGATCACCATTGCCGATGTAGGCTTCGATTCCCGCGATCCGCTGCTCCAACGTCGGTGGCGGAGGCGGAGGTGGAGTGGCCGCAGCCGGTGGAGTTTGGGCAAACAGCGATCCGAGGCCGAGCCCTGCGGAGAGGGCCAGGAACGCGAAGAGCTTCGAGCGACGAGGGCGTGAACAGGTCATGCGCTTATGTGATTTGTGGTTGAGCAGTCTCCTGCCCGGCGGCGCCCGATGATGAATCAAAGGATGACGGAGGGCGTGGACGATGAGACGCAGCGACCAAGCACCAGCCGTGCCAAGGATCCGGCGATGACGATCGTCATGCCGCCGGACGCAGGTGCAGCTTACTGTCGAAACGTCGGTTTCGTGGCCACGCGCGCCGGAGCCGGAGGCGCCACGTTGCGCCCCGCGCCCCAGTCTAACTGAACCTCGCCGCGATCAGCTCACACCGCCGACGCGCCGCGCTCGTCGGTGCGAATCCGCACCACTTCCTCGAGCGGCACCACAAAAATTTTCCCATCGCCGATCTTGCCGGTCTTCGCGCCGCGGCAAATCGCATCGATCGTGGCGCCGACGCGGTCGGCTTCGACCGCGATCTGAATTTTCACCTTTGGCAGGAAGTCGACCGTGTATTCACTTCCCCGATATATCTCCGTGTGCCCCTTCTGCCGGCCAAACCCCTTCACGTCGGTGACCGTCATGCCCTCGATGCCCGCCTCGGCGAGGGCGGCCTTCACGTCCTCGAGCTTGAACGGTTTGATGATCGCAATGATGAGCTTCATAATAAAATAGTGCCGGCGATCACGACTTCGCGTCAAAGATGTACGCCTCTTCGCCGTGTTCGCTGAGATCCAAGCCCTCCGTCTCGGCCTCGATGGTGGTGCGGAGCCCGACGACGCGCTGCACCACGAGGGCGATCAGCGCCGTGCCACACGTGGCCAGCAGGATGGTCACGGCCATCGCCTTGAGTTGCTCGCGCACGAGCGTGTGACCGACCACGCCCTGCAGGTGCGTGAGCAGATTCGGATTCACCGCGGGAGTGGCAAGGACACCGGTGAGCACCATGCCGATCGTGCCACCGACACCATGCACGCCAAAGACGTCGAGGGCGTCGTCATAACCTAGCCAGCCCTTCACCTTGGTGCAGGCCAGAAACGAAAGCGCGCCGCCCAGCGCGCCGCAGATCATCGCGCCCGAAGCGTCCACAAAGCCGCACGCCGGCGTGATCGTCACGAGTCCCGCGAGCGCACCCGAGCAGAAGCCGAGCACGCTGGCCGTACCGCGGACCAGCACTTCGAAAAGCGCCCACGCGCCCGCCGCCACCGCCGCCGCCAGCGTCGTGGTCATGAACGCATTGGTCGCCACGCCATCGGCGCCAAGCGCCGAACCGGCGTTGAAGCCGTACCAGCCAATCCAGAGCAGACCCGTGCCGACCACCGTGAGGACGAGGCTGTGCGGCGGCATCGGCGTGCGACCGTGGCCGAGTCGCGGACCCACAAAGAGGCACAGCACGAGCGCCGAGTAACCCGACGCCATCTCCACCACCAGGCCGCCGGCAAAATCGATCGCCTTGATGCCCGCGCCGACGTTCCACACGCCGTTCATCCAACCGTTGCTGCCCCACACCATGTGCGCGAGCGGGACGTAGACGAGAAACAGCCAGAGCGTCGTGAACAGCAGGACGGCGGAAAATTTCATCCGTTCGACGACCGCGCCGATCAGCACCGCCGGCGTGATCACGGCAAAGGCCAGCTGGAACATCGCGAAGACATTCTGCGAAACCCAGAACGAGTAGTCCGGATTCGCCGCGGCCCCCACGCCGCGAAAGAAGAAGAACTCCGTGCCGCCGAAAAACGGGCTGCCGAAATTCCGGCCAAACACGAGGCTGTATCCCACCGCCCACCACAGCACCGCCACCCAGCTCGTGATGCCGAAACACCATGCGACAACCGAGAGCGCATTCTTCGTCCGCACGAGCCCGCCGTAAAACAGCATCAGGCCCGGCAGGGTCATCAACAGCACCAGTGCGGTGCTCACCATCATCCACGTGTTGTGCGCGGGACCCGGCGTCAGTGCCGCCGGCGTGGTCAGCCCGGCCGGCACGCGGCCAGCGGCGTCCTTCAGCGCCGCCGCCGGATCCGTGTTGGCCAGATACGCTTCAATGGCCGCCAGCCGCTGCTCCACGCTGGCCACGGGTTGCGCGGTGACGACCGGGGGAGTGGCTGGCGAGGGCGCCGGCTGAGCCTGCGCGCCGGCGAGGGCCAGGAAGGCAAACAACGAGAGTAGGATCGGACGAAAGCGGGACAAACGCGAAGGCTGCATGCGGGGTGCCGCGATGAGAACAATTCATCGGGGTCACGCAATCCATGAACCGAAGCAGCCGACGATTATGACAGAGCGGCCCGGTGGCCGTCCCGCGCCGCGCCCCTTTATCAGACCGCGGATTCGCCGCGTTCGTCGGTCCGGATGCGCACCACTTCCTCGAGCGGGAGCACAAAAATCTTGCCGTCGCCAATCTTGCCCGTCTTCGCGGCCTTCGCAATGGCGTCAATCGCCTTGCCGGCGACCTCGTCGGACACCGCGACCTCGAGCTTCACCTTCGGGAGAAAATCGACCGTATACTCACTGCCGCGATAGATCTCGGTGTGCCCCTTCTGGCGGCCAAAGCCCTTCACTTCCGTCACGGTCATGCCCTCGATGCCGGCGGCAGCGAGCGACTCCTTCACTTCCTCGAGCTTGAACGGTTTGATGATCGCGATGATGAGCTTCATGGGAGAACGGGATTGAGCGGCAGTTTGGTTCTACGCCGCGCGCCAGCCGGAGCAAGCCCTCGTTCCAACGCGGCGGGACGATCGCGATGCGTCAGGCAAGCCGACGCGAGTGCAGGAGTAGACAGAACGAACCGAATCTTCCGGGCTTCGAGCAGCCCGATTCGGTTCCATTCTGTCTATTCTGTCAAAAAGCCGGAGCGCCGTGCCGCCTTACTGCGGCATGACGGTGGCGATGTGCAGCTCTTTCAGCTGACGCTCCGTCACCGGCGTCGGACTCTGGGCCATCAGGTCCTGGCCCTTCTGCGTTTTCGGGAAGGCGATGACGTCGCGAATGCTCGTCGTGCCGCAGAGCAGCGCGCACATGCGATCGAGGCCGAACGCGATGCCGCCATGCGGCGGCGCGCCATACGTGAAGGCCTTCAACATGTACCCGAAGCGGCTCTCGACGACGTCGGCCGGAATCTTGAGCACATCTTCAAACACCTTCTTCTGCAGCGCGGGCTGGTGAATACGGATCGAGCCGCCACCGAGCTCCATGCCGTTCAACACCACATCATAGTGCTGACCGCGCACGGCCTTGGGATTCGTGTCGAGCAAACCGGCGTCCTCCGGCACGGGCGCCGTGAACGGATGGTGGGTCGCGACGTAGCGGTTCTCCGCCTCGTCGTGCGACATGAGCGGAAAATCGATCACCCAGAGGAACTTCCAGTCCTCGTGCCGGATCGTCATCCGGCCGCGCTTCGCCAGCAACGCCGCCGACTCGAGCCGCAGGCGGCCGAGAATCGCGCAGGCCTTTTCCCACGGCGCCGCCGCGAAGAAAATGATGTCGCCTTCGGCGATGCCGAGCTTGGCCGTGAGTTCGGCCTTCTCGGTTTCCGAGAAGAATTTCACGATCGGCGATTTCCATTCGCCGCCCTCGACCTTGATGAACGCGAGGCCCTTCGCCCCGAGGGACTTTGCGATCTCCTCGAAGTTCTTGAGCTCACCCTGCGTGAGATCGGCCAGGCCCTTCGCATTGATCGCCTTGATCACGCCGCCGCCCGCCACCGTGGCCTGAAACACCTTGAAGGCCGAGTTCCGGAACGTCTCGGAAAAATCCACGAGCTCGAGCGCGAAACGCACGTCGGGCTTGTCGACGCCGAAACGGTTCATCGCGTCGTGAAACGCCATCCGCGGAAACGGCGTGGGAATGTCCGTGCCGAGCACGTCCTTCCACAGCTTCTTCAGCATGCCTTCGAACAGCGCGTAGATGTCCTCGCGCGTGACGAACGACGCCTCGACGTCCACCTGGGTGAACTCCATCTGCCGGTCCGCCCGCAGATCCTCGTCGCGGAAACAGCGCGCAATCTGGAAATATTTCTCCACGCCCGCCACCATCAGGATCTGCTTGAACTGCTGCGGCGACTGCGAGAGCGCGTAAAACTGACCGGGGTGAATGCGCGACGGCACGAGGTACTCGCGCGCACCTTCCGGCGTGCTCTTGAAGAGCGCCGGAGTCTCGACCTCGATGAACTCCTGGGAGTCGAAATAGTCGCGGATCGACTTCGCCGCCTTGTGCCGCACCTGCAGGTTCCGGCGCATCTTCGGCCGGCGCAGATCGAGGTAACGATACGTCAGACGCAGGTCCTCGTTGACCTTGTCACCGCCGATATCATCGAGCGGGAACGGCGGCGTCTCCGAGATGTTGTGAATGTCGAGCGATGACGCGACGACCTCCACCTCACCCGTCGGCAGCGACTTGTTTTCCGTGCCGGCCGGCCGGCGCACGACCTGGCCCGTGATGCCGATGACCGACTCCGTCTTGAGGTGCTTGAGCTGCCCCGCCAGCGTCGAATTATCGTGCGGCTCCAGCTTGATTTGCGTGACGCCTTTGCGGTCGCGCAGGTCGACAAAGATGATGCCGCCTTGATCGCGGATCGTGTCGACCCAGCCGAGAAGTGACACCGTGGCGTCAAGATCGGCGGGAGAGAGCTGGGCACAGTGGTGGGTGCGCTTCATATGGCAAAAGAGTCGGAAACTAAGCGGCTCGCTCCAACCAAGAGCAACTGGAATTTCGGCCACGCCGCGCGAGCAATGCGTTCGCATCACACCTCACCACCATGCGCGTTCGCTGGGCCCGCCTGACCACCTTCGCCTATACACTTGCACGACGCCTGAGGGAATGAACCCGTTTGCGTCGATCTGAACGCCTCAAGTCCGTTTCCCGATGCGGTTTTAAGATTTTCGCCGGCGGGCAAAGATTCGCCTTCCCCGGTCGGCTCGTCACAGGGTTTACCCAGACTGCGGCCCATGCCGCTTCGCGCGCCCCACGCGAAATTCCCACGGAAAATCGAACATTGCAGCATCATGGACAAGACACGCGCCCTTAGGTTCGGCGTTTTCGCCGGTCTCATCGCTCTCGGATTCACGGCCGGTTGCGGCCGTAAGTCGACCGCCGCCATCGACGACGCCGGCGGCCGCAAGCCCGAGGATTTTCCCGAACTGGCCGTGGATGTGTTCAAGCCCATGGACGGCGGCATCACGCTGTCCGCGGATGAAATCAAGGGCCGCAACACGTGGAATCTCTGGACCGGGGGCAACGAACAGTTTTGGGAACGGATGTCGCGCGAGAGCTTCGGCCTGATGGATCTACTGAAAACGATCGACTCGCGCAAACGCGCGCAGCGTTTCGCGGAGATGGGCCTGATCAACCAACCCGGCTACCGGCAGGCGTCGAAGCCGGATGAATACGGTCTCTGGATTGACGAGGCCGTCGAACCCGAATCGAAGGAAATCGATCCGAAGGTGTACGGCCGCCCAACCGGCATCATGGGCTTCCGACTCTTTCCGAATCCGGAATTCAATGACGAGGCGAAGAAGAAGTGGGACGCGCAGCGCTACTACAACGATGCCGACTATGCGGTCGGCAAGGATTTGATCCGGCCGTACCGCGTCGGCGTTTCCTGCGGTTCCTGCCACATTGCGTTTCATCCGCTCAATCCGCCCGCCGATCCGGTCAATCCGCGCTGGGAGAACCTGGCTTCAGCCATCGGCAACCAATACATCCGCGAAGGTCGCACCTTCGCCCACAATGTGAAGGAAGGCGGCCTCTTCTGGGAAATGTTGAAGGTGCAACCGCCGGGCACGTCCGACACTTCGCGCATCGCGACGGACCACATCAACAACCCGAACATGATCAATCCGATCTTCATGCTCGGCGAACGGCTCGCGCTGGCGGAGCGGAACGACAAGGAAACACTCGCGGGAGAATCGCTGCTGCTGCCCGGCAACTCCAAGGAAATGGGCGTGCCGCACGTGTTGAAGGACGGCGCCGATTCCGTCGGCGTTCCCGGCGCCACGCTGCGCGTCTACATCAACATCGGCATGTACTCGCAGCACTGGCTGCAGCAGCACAATGCGCTCATCGGCCTGCGCGAACAGAAGCCCTTCGAGATTTCCACCGCGCAAAAGAACTCCGTGTACTGGCGCGCCACCGAACAGAAATTCCAGAACATCGCCAAGTTCTTCACGAAGCTGCAGCCGATGTACCTGGCTGATGCGCCCGGCGGCAAGGCCTACCTGACCAAGGACGAGGACGTCCTGAAACGCGGCAAGATCGCGTTCGCCCGCCATTGCGCGGAATGCCATTCGAGCAAGCAGCCGCCCGCGACGGCGCCGGACAAGAAGGCCTGGTTTGTCGAGGCCGTGCAGAAGCCGGACTTCCTCGAGAACAACTTCCTGTCCGACGAAAAACGCTACCCGATCACGAAGATCAAAACCAACGCGGGCCGCGCGCTCGGCACGAATGCCATGCGCGGCCACGTCTGGGCCAACTTCTCCTCGGAGACCTACAAGAACCTGCCTTCGGTCGGCGAAATCGACGTCTATAATCCGTACACCGGCTCCAACCAGAAGTTCAAGGCGCCGGCCGGCGGCCCCGGTTACCTGCGTCCGCCGCCGCTCATCAGCCTCTGGACGTCCGCACCGTTCCTGCACAACAACGCGCTCGGCAAATTCACCGGCGATCCGTCCGTGGCCGGGCGCATGGCCGCGTTCGACGACGCCGCGGAAAAACTGCTCTGGCCCGAGAAGCGGCTGGACGTGGACTCCATCTGGCGTACCTCGCGCGAGTGCAGCATCCAGCTGCAGGCCGCCGTCCTGCCGGGCGCCTTGCGCGTGCTGCTCAAGGAGCACATCGATCCCGACGGTTACTTCCGGCTCGGACCGATTCCCGCCGGCACGCCGGTCAACCTGCTGGCGAATCTCAATCCCGACACCGATGCGACGAAGCTCGCCGGCATCTTCATCCGCATCAAGAAGGCGCTCGCCGAAATCAAGCTGCGCAATCTCAACGCCGAAGCCGCCCGCGACCTGATGAAACGCGACGTCGCGCCGGCCCTCTTCGCCGCCAGCAAGAGTCCGGACTTCATTACCGATCGCGGCCACGAATTCGGCACGGATCTCCCGGACGCCGACAAACGCGCGCTCATCGAGTACCTCAAGTTCCTCTAAGCGCCATGACCTTCGACGACCTAAAAGCCATGTCGCAGGCCCAGCTCGACGCGCTGTTCAAGGCGAGCCCTGCCGGCCCGATTCCGCAGGGCGACGCTCAGGGCGAGGCCATCGTCTGCCCGGGCTCGTTCTGGAGCCGATGCATCGCGCGCTTCGTCCACGCCCTCGCCTGGCAGGGGAAGGTTTTCACGCTCAATCCCGACGGCAACGGCGCCACGCTTGAAAACAAAATCACCATCGCCGGGGTGAAGGCGATTGTCGCCCGCGTGTATCACACCCCGAGTTGGATCGACCAGCGCGAGTGCATCGTCCTCGACTACTCCAAGACGTCGCTGCTCGCCCGAAAGATCCGCGACGAGATCCGGCTCGTCGATCCGGTCAACCGGCTCTACCTCGGCAAAGTCTGGTGGGGACAGACCCGGCTCGTGGACTTCGCGCTGCGGTTTCCCCGCTAACCCGCCTCGGCCCGAGACTCGTCGGGATCTTCTTATCACGCCGCCACCGCCCTTCCCGCTGGCCGGATCGCGTCACCACGCGCGCCGCCCTGCGGATCGCCCGATCGCACGCCACTCCCGGAATCGATGTCACTCACCGCCCGCCAGCTCCTGAAAAAAAGCCGCGCCGAACTCGACGCGCTCTTCGCCGCCAGTCCGGCGGGACCGATTCCCGTCGGCGAGGCGACCGGCACCGCCATCGCCTGGCCCGGCACACTCCGGTCGCGCGTGATCGCGTGGTTTGGCCGCGTCTTTCTCTGGCAGGGAAAAATCTTCGACCCGCAGGAACGCTGCCTCCGCAACCGCGTGTCGATGTTCAGCCTCACCGCGATCAAGGCCGAGGTGTACACGGGAACGAGCTGGTTCGACGGCCGCGAGTGCATCGTGATCGACTACAGCAAGACGTCGCTCGTCGCGAAAGTCGTGCGCGATGAGATCCGCCTGGTCGCACCCGGACTCTATCTCGGCCAAGTTTATCTCGGCCAAAATCGGAAACCGATCCTGAAGTTCTCCGTCGGCTTCCAATATCAACCCGCCCCCAAGGCGTGGCGTCGGTTCTGTGCGATCGCCGCGACCGCGCTGCTGGTCTTCGGGCTCTATCTCGCCGTCCGGTTGAATCGCGATGTTCCGGTCACGTACGCGGTCCCGGAGGATCATTTCAAGTACGGCTCCACGGGCGGCGAGCGCGACGCCGGCGTGCCGTACTGGATGTGGAAGGTGCTGCCGGTGATGTTCGCCGAGTTTCTGCCCCAACCCGATCAAGGGCTGGCCTCGCTCGGCTTCGTCTTCGATCCCACCCGCCCCACCGACAAGGACCTGCCCGTCGGTGTATCCAAACGGAACGTGCAGGGCATCGATCGCGTTTTCCTGAACTGCGCGGTCTGCCACGTCGGCACCGTGCGCGACACCCCGGAAAGCACGCCGCGGATCATCACCGGCATGCCGGCCAACACCGTCGATTTGCAGGCGTTCGAGCGCTTCCTGTTCAACGCGGCCACGAGCGAGAAGTTCACGCCGGAACGGCTCGGGGCGGAGATGAAGCGGATTGGCGCGAGCGACGACATCATCAACCGAATCATCCTGCGCTACCTCGCCGTCGACATCGGCCGGCGACGCCTGCTGTTCCTGCGCGATCGCTTCAAGTTCATGGACCGCGAGCCGGACTCGGGCCCGGGCCGCGTCGACACCTTCAACCCGCCGAAGGTGCTGCTGAATTTCCGCATGGACCTCCTGCCCGAGCGCGAGTGGGTCGGAAACTGCGATCTGCCGTCCGTCTGGCATCAGGCGAAACGGAAGGGCATGTGGCTGCACTGGGACGGCAACAACAACTCCGTCGAGGAACGCAACCGCAGCGCGTCGTTCGGCACCGGCGCGATCCCACCGACGCTCGACCGGCCGTCCATCCGCCTGATGGAAACTTACCTCCTCGACGCCGCCCCGCTGGCGTATCCGTTTCCCGTGGACGAGGCGCTGGCCGCCCGCGGCGCGCCCATTTACCGCGAGTACTGTGCGCGCTGTCACGGCGCAAGCGGCACTGATTTCTCCGGCGAGCTCGTTGGCCAGGTGACGCCCATCGAAGTGATTCGCACGGATCGCCACCGGCTCGACTCGTACTCACCGGAACTCGCCGCCAACCAGAACCTGCTGTACGCGGCGAACCCCGACGAACGTTTCCGGCACTTCCGGAAAACCTACGGCTACGCCAACCAACCGCTCGACGGCCTCTGGCTGCGCGCGCCGTATCTGCACAACGGCTCGGTGCCGACCCTGCGCGATCTGCTGAAGCCCGCGGACCAGCGGCCGAAGGCGTTTCATCGTGGCTACGACGTCTACGATCCGAAGGACGTCGGCTTCGTCAGCCAGGTCGCGACGGAGAAGTCGCGGAAATATTTCCGCTTCGACACGAGCCTGCCGGGCAACGGCAACTTCGGCCACGAAGGCCGCGAGTACGGCACGGAGCTTTCGCCCGACGCCAAGAACGCCCTCATCGAGTACCTGAAGAAATTCTAGTCCACCTCACGTTGCTTTAATGTAGGCGGGGTGCCCTCACCCCGCGGCTTGCACGGATCGAATCACCCACGCGGTGAGGGCACCCGGCCACAGTCATCTTTTCCCACCATGAGCCTCTCCCCGCGCTTCAAAAAACTGCTCGTTCGCTGCGTGATCGTCGTCGGCGTGCTCGCCATCGCCGGCGGCTGGTTTGGCTGGTACAAATTCTTCCGCGAGGAACCGGAGCCCGCGTGGGCCAACGAGACGGAGCGCTTCAAATACGGCAGCATCGGCGCAGAAGCGGCGCGCGGCCTGCCCTACTACATCTGGCTCGTGCTGCCGCGGATTTTCCCGGAGTACATCCCCGGCGCTGGCGGCTACAAGGCGTTCGGTCTCGTGTGGGAGGAAGGCAAGGAAATGCCCGTCGGCTTCACGAAGAAGGTCATCGGCTTCCCGCGCGTCGCCAACAACTGCGCGATCTGCCACGTCGGGACCTGGCGCAGCAAGGAGGACGAGACGCCGCACGTCATCGCCACCGCGCCCTCGCACACCACGAACGTGCAGGGCCTGCTGCGTTTCCTGACGAAGAGCGGCATGGATCCGCGTTTCACGGCCGACACGATTCTCGCCGAGATCGATCGCGAGGTGAAACTCTCGTTCATCGACCGGCTGATCTATCGCTTCGCGCTGATTCCGCTCACGCGCAACGCGCTGAAAGAGCAGCACGCGCAGCTGGAGTGGATGAATCGTCCGGGCTGGCCCGAGTGGGGCCGCGGCCGCGACGACCCGATGAACCTGACAAAATATTTCATGACCAACATGAAGGTCGACAACTCGACCGGCCAGGCCGACTTCCCCTCTGTCTGGAATCTGAAGATCCGCAAGGGCGACGGCCTCTACCTCAACTGGAGCTGCGACACGCCCGCGGTTCGCTCCGTGTTGATTGACTCCGCCCTCGGCCTCGGCGCCGCGCCCGATCCGAACCTGCCCTTTGACGAATTGAGCTGGTCGCTCAAACGCCGCGCGTGGTTCGTCAAACGCATGGAGGAGCTCGACACGTTCCTGAGCGAGACGCCGCCGCCCAAGTACCCGTTTCCCATCGACGCCGCGCTGGTCGCGCAGGGCAAGCCGCTCTATGCGCAGCACTGCGCCGCGTGTCACGACGTCGGCGGCACCTACACCAACAAGCCGGTGCCGTTCGCTGAAATCGGCACCGACGTCGAGCGCGCCAACACGTGGCTGCAGTCCGCCGCCGACGAAGCAAACCGCCGCGTGAAGGAGATGGGCATCAACCGGCCGAACATGGTGAAGATCGAAGGTTATTGTTCGCCGCCGCTCGACGGCATCTGGATGCGCGCGCCGTATCTGCACAACGGCAGCGTGCCGACGCTGCGCGATCTGCTCGCATCGGTGGCGGAACGGCCGAAGTCATTCCATCGCGGATACGACGTCTACGACCCGGTCAACGTGGGATTCGTCACGAGCGGCTTCGACACGGCGCGGCTCGGCTGGAAACTCGACACCACCGAGCGCGGTAACGGCAATCAGGGCCACACCTACGGCACCACGCTGTCGCCAGCCGAAAAATCGGCGATCATTGAGTATCTGAAGACGCTTTGAACCCCGTTCATGTCGCCTGCGCCCCGCAGGCGTTAAACCCACTCCAGCTCACGCTGCCGGCCCATGCTCCCGTCCCTCGCTGAAATGTTTCAGCGTTTGCTCCACGCTCCGGAGCAGACGCGCACGGCGCGCACCATCGAGGTGTTTGGCTGGGTGATATTGTTCGAAGGTACCGTCATGCTGCTCGCGCCGCATCAGGCCGCCGCCCTGCTCCAGCTCCCGGCGCTGAACGCGCAGGCGGCGAATTATTTTCGGATCCTCGGACTTCCGATCGGCGGATTGGGCATGCTCTACGTCGCCAGCGGCCGGTTGAATTCGTCGCGCTTTGCGTTTGCGTCGCTGCTCGATCGTCCGCTCGTCCCGCTGGTTATGCTCGTACTCTGGTGGCACGGCATTATTCCGGGAGCGCTCGCACTGATGTTTTCCATCCAGGACGCCGGCAGCTTCCTCTGGACGCTGCTCACCTGGCGGGCCGAGCGCAGCGCCACCCCTCCCCTTTCATCCTAGTTCGCGCATGAACTCCCCCACGCCTCCTCCGTTCAAGAACCACTATCCGTCCGCGCTGAAGACCGCGGAACAGACCGCGATCCACGAGCGTCGCGCGCGCAGCGAAACGGATCCGCGCACGCCGGTCGTGGGCGTGGCGCTTTCGGGCGGCGGCATTCGCAGCGCAACCTTCTCCCTCGGGCTCGTGCAGGCGCTCGCCCGGCAGCGGCTGCTGCGTCGCGTCGATTTTCTCTCCACCGTTTCTGGCGGCGGCTACTTCGGCTCCTTCCTCGGCACCGCCTTTTCCCGCTCGGGCGCGAACGTCGACACGGTCGAGCGTGATCTCTCCGACAACTATTCCTGGCCGGTGAGGTGGCTGCGCGAAAACGGCCGCTTCCTCTCGCCCAACGGCTCGGGCGACAACTGGCTGAGCGCCGCCGTCGCACTGCGCAACTGGGTCGCGCTGCAGGTCGTCCTGCTCGCGTTCGCGTTTCTCATCCTCGGTGTCGGCACCCTGATTCGCGCCGATCTCTGGATGGCGCAGTCGACCGGCAATGTCTGGAATGCGATCGAGGAGTTCTTCTGGAACAGCGATCACCACATCCTCGGCATCTGGTGGAGTCCGTGGCTGATTCTCCCGGTCATTCCGTTTGCCGTGCTGATGGTGCCGACCGGCCATGCCTACTGGCTGACGCAGTTCGTGCCGCTGATGAGCGTCCTCCGGCGGATCATCGGCTGGTTCAGCAAGCCGGTCCGGGCGATGACCAACGAGGAATTCGCGGGCAAATCCCAACACGCCCTCACCCGCACCTTCACGCTCGGCTTCATCATGGCCGTCACGCTGACCGGCCTGGCGGTGGTCGATTCGCTCGGGCAGACCGTGTACCTCCACTGGTCGGCCAACGACTTCGAGTTCCCTTCGCTCTGGGCCATGCTCACCAGTGCGGGCATCGGTCTTTTCGGTCTGGGCGCACGCATCGCGGTCGCCCTCGAAGGTCTGCTGGGCAAGCGGCGTTTCCGGCTGCCGTCCAGCGTCGCCGCCCTCGGCCTTGCGCTGATCTGGGGCGTGCTGATCGTCGTGGGCCTCTCGGTCACGGCGTGCGGCATCGCGTGGGAATGGGACCTCGTGTGGTCGGGCGAGCATCTCAACCGCATGGATGGCGCCTGGCCGTTGATGCTCGCGGTGGCGATTTGCTTCGTCGCCTCATGGGTCTTCAGCCGCGCGCTCGGCTTCGTCAATCTCTCCTCAATGCAGCAGGTCTACTCGGCGCGTCTGGCCCGCGCGTATCTGGGCGCGACGAATCCGGAACGGCGCGACAGCGGAAATCACAGCATGACCGACCTGATCGACGGCGACGATCTGCGGCTCGATGCCTACATGCCGCACGAACACGGCGGCCCGCTGCACCTGATCAACGTCACCGTGAATGAAACCATTTCCGGCAAGACGCAGATCGAGCGGCGCGATCGCAAGGGCCTCGCGATGGCGATCGGCCCCAGCGGCCTGTCCGTCGGCATCGATTCGCACGCGCTCTGGTCGCACAACGCGATGTCGGCTTCGCCGTTCGCCCGACGCCAGGCGCGCTGGGAACGACGCGAACGCTGCATCGTTCCGATTTCCGACGGACCCGGCGGCGGTTGTTTTCACGCCCTCTGCGACTCCGGCAAGACCAAGACCGGCACAGATCAGCCGCCGCTGCAACGCATCGAGGCGCTGCCGATCGGCCGGTGGACCGCCATTTCCGGCGCGGCGTTCACGACCGGCACGGGCTCCAACACCGAACTCGGCCTGAGCCTGCTGCTCGGTCTCGGCAACGTGCGGCTCGGTTACTGGTGGGACAGCGGCATCACCTCCGGCCAGAGCGGCGGACGGAATCGCAAGCCGAACTTCCTCGAGCTCGCGAGCCGCCTCGTCAGTCGGATCCTCCCGGTGCAGTCGTACCTGATGAACGAGTTCTTCGCGCGCTTCCACGGCCCCGCGCGGCGGCACTGGTACCTGTCCGACGGCGGCCATTTCGAAAACACCGGTTGCTACGAACTCATCCGCCGCCGCGTGCCGTTCATCGTCTGCAGCGACGCCGGCCAGGATCCCGCGTATGAGTTCAACGATTTCGCGAACCTCGTCCGCAAGGCGCGCATCGATTTCGGCGCGGAAATTCAGGTGATCCGACGCGCCGACGATCTCGCGACCGACGACCCCGGCGTGCGTTTCCCGCTGCCGAAGCTCGAGGAGATCCTGCATCCGAACCTGCTCGACGTCTTCGGCACCCCGGAGGACTTCAGCGCCCTGGCCGGAGCCGAGGAAGAAGAGGCGGAGGCAGAGGACGACGCGGGCCAACCGGCATCGCGGCGCTATGCAAAGTGCCACGCGATCCTGGCGCGCATCCACTATCTGGACACGGACGAGTTCGCGTGGCTCATGCTGATCAAGCCAAGCATCATGGGCGACGAAGCCGAGGACGTGCTGCAATACCAGCGCAAGCACACGATCTTCCCGCAGGAACCCACCTCGGATCAGTATTTCGACGAAGCCCAGTGGGAGAGTTACCGCAAGCTGGGCGAGCACATCGGCACCGAGCTTTTCACCGCTCCGAAGGGCGAAACGGCCGACGACGCCGGCAGCTGGAGTCCGTCGCAGATGCGCCCGCCCGCGCAAACCGTGACCCAGGAGAAAACCAGCCCAACCCCGCCGGTCGCCCGCATCCGGGAACTGCGGCCGTCCACGCCCGTCGCCTAGCGACGCATTTGGACAGAATGGACAAAAGGGACGGAATTCAAACCGTCCACGGCCTTCAGTCCATTCTGTTCATTCTGTCTCCCCCGCCCGGGGAACTGAGCGGTAAGGGGGCTCTCAACGCTCAACCCGAAACTCTCAACTGGCTGCAGCCGGCTCAGGCCAGCAGGCTCTCGCCCGTCATCTCGGCGGGCTTCGGCAGTCCCATGAGCGCAAGCACCGTGGGCGCGAGATCGGCGAGCCGGCCGCCGGTACGCAGCCGGGTCTTGCCGGCGGAGTAGTCGTCGCCGACAACAAACACCTCGACGAGATTCAGCGTGTGGGCCGTGTGCGGTCCGTTGACCGTCGGGTCCCACATCTGCTCGGCGTTACCGTGGTCGGCGCAGATCACGGCCCGGCCGCCCATTTGCTTCAACGCCGCGAGTAATTCGCCGACACCGCGATCCGTGGCCTCAACGGCTTTCACCGTCGCCGGCAGCGAACCGGTGTGACCGACCATGTCGGGATTCGCGAAGTTCACCACGATGAGCCCGTACTTGCCGGACAGAATCGCTTCCTTCGCCGCCTTCGTGACCTCAACGGCAGACATTTCCGGCTGCAGATCGTAGGTCGCCACCTTCGGACTCGACGGACACGCGCGATCCTCCCCGGGAAACGGATCCTTGCGGTAGTTGTTAAAGAAAAACGTCACGTGCGGATTCTTCTCCGTCTCCGCGCAGCGGAACTGCCCGATGCCGGCGTCGCTCACCACCTTGCCGAGGATGTTCTTCAGCGCCTCGGGTTTCGGCGAAATGACGTTCACCGGCAGCCCGCTCTCATACTCGGTCATCGTGGCGTAGTAGAGATCGAGCTTCGCGCCACGATCGAACTCCTTGAAGCCGTCGAGGACGAACGCCTTGGTGATCTCGCGCGGACGATCCCCGCGGTAGTTGTAGAACAGCACCGCGTCGCCATCGCGAATCGTCGCGAGCGGTTTCCCGTCCGCGCCGGTGATCCACGTCGGCGGCACAAACTCGTCGCCCTTCTGGGAATCGTTCACCGGCTTGTCGTAGTACGCCTGCACCGCGGCCGCCGCGTTGGGCGCCGTCGCGCCCGCGGATTTTCCAGTCAGCATGTTGTAGGCCTTGCTCACCCGCTCCCAGCGATTGTCGCGATCCATCGCCCAGAAACGTCCGCAGACGGTCGCAATCGCACCGATGCCGATCGCACGGCACTGTTCGTCGACCTGCTGCACATAGGCGAGTCCGCTGTGCGGCGGCGTGTCGCGGCCGTCCGTGAACGCGTGGATGAAAACTTGATCGCGCGTCAGGCCGTCTTCCTTGGCCTGACGGAGCAGCCCGTACAGATGCTCGAGCATGCCATGCACGCCGGCGTCGCTCACGATGCCCATGAGGTGCAGCCGCGCGCCCGGTCGCGACTTCACCCGCGCGATCGCCGCACGCCAGACCGCGTTGCCGACGAGCCGCTTGTCGGAAAAGAGTTTGTTCAGCCGCACGAGTTCCTGGTCGACGATGCGACCCGCACCGATGTTCTCGTGGCCGACTTCGCTGTTGCCCATCACGCCCTCGGGCAGGCCGACATCGAGCCCCGACGCCCTGACCAGCGTCCGTGGATACGTCGCATGCAGCGCATCGTCACAGGGCTTCCGGGCTTGGGCGACGGCGTTGGTCGCGTCTTGGGAGGAATCGGGATTCTTGCCCCAGCCATCACGGATAACGAGGAGAACGGGCTTGCGCGGAGTGGTCATGTTAAAAAGGAACCCCACCCTCACACGTTCCCGCCCCCGCACGAAAGGCAAAACTGAGAAAGAGTGGCGCGGTGCCGCGGCCAGCGGTCCCAATAGATTCGGGCTCACATTTTCCGCAAATGTGTCGAATTGGCAGCAAGCCTGCTTTCCGAACCCACGAACGATGTCCCTCATCATTCGAGACCAACTGGTGACACCACCGACGTGGTTTTCCTCGTTTCGGGATTTGACGCTCTACTGCCACTGTTTTCTCCACGCGGAGATCGTCATCGAATCGGAGGATCCCGATCCTTACTGGAAATGGATCCGCGCCCGCGGCGGCATGGATTTCGTCGAGGATTTTGTCCGGCCCGGCACCGAGCGCGGGGTGCGGCTCGACGTGGAACCCAACTATCCGCGCTCCGTGATCACGGATCGGATCGCGCCGGAAAACGTCCACCGCTTGATCGCCCAATTGAAGTTCTGCGGCGGACTGGAGTGAGTCGATGCCGGCCGGTCCCACGCTCGCGCCCGCACTTCGCGCGATCACGTAGTCACTCCCTGCATACACGCGGCGCGCCGCCGATTTTGACCACCTGTTCACGAGCGGGGCCTCCTGCCGCGTGCATCGCCGGCCGGAGGTTGAGCTCCTCCGCCCCGCTGAAGATCCTGCAGTTGCGCGAACGCCACCCGGACCCACGGCCGCGCAATCCGCGACGTCATGATTTTTTAACCGCACGCGCTCGGTTGACACCGGGCGGTGACGCCAACCACGTTCTTCGGATGCCAAAACGCGCCGTTCTTCTCGTCAATCTGGGCTCACCGGACTCCACGTCCGTGCCCGATGTGAAGCGCTATCTGCGTGAATTTCTCGGTGACGAGCGCGTGATCGACAAGCCGGCCCAGCCGTTCCGCTGGCTCCTGGTCAACGGCATCATCGTGCCGTTTCGCGGCAAGAAATCCGCCCACGCCTACTCGCAGGTCTGGACGAAGGACGGATCGCCGCTGGTGGTCATCTCGCGCAGCGTGCACGCGAAGCTCGCCGCCAAGCTCGGCCCGTCGACGCCGGTGTACCTCGCCATGCGCTACGGCCAGCCGTCGATCGCCGCCGTGATGGCCGAGATCGCCGCCGCCGGCGTCGAGGAGCTGCTGCTGTTTCCCCAGTATCCGCACTACGCAATGGCTTCCTGGGAAACCGTCGTCGTGCGCGTCATGGAGGAGGTCGCGCGCCAGACGCCGAAGCTCAAGGTGACGACGGTCCAGCCGTTCTTCGCGGATCCCGATTACATCGACACCGTGCACGCGGTCTCCGCGCCGTATCTGCAAAAGCCGCACGACTACGTCCTGTTCTCGTATCACGGCCTCCCTGAGCGTCACATGCGCAAGGCCGACTCCTCGCAGGCGCACTGCATGAAAGTGCCGGACTGCTGCAACACGTGCTCCCCGGCGCACGCGACGTGCTACCGTGCCCAGTGCTACGCGACCACGAAGGCGTTCGTCGCCCGCGCCGGTATTCCGGCGTCCAAGTTCTCGGTTTCGTTTCAATCGCGGCTGGCCGGCGAACCCTGGCTCTCGCCCTACACCGACTATGAGTTCGAGCGCCTGCCGAAGGCCGGCTTCAAGCGCCTGTTGGTGATGTCGCCGGCGTTCACGGCCGACTGCCTCGAGACGCTCGAGGAACTGCAGCAACAAGGGCGTGAGAGTTTCATGGAGGCCGGCGGCGAATCGTTCGAGCAGATCCCCTGCCCGAACGACCACCCGGCGTTCATCGACTTCCTTGCCTCGCGCGTGCAGCGCTGGCTCGCCGCTTCGCACGTGTGAGCGAGATCGACTCATCGCCCCACTCCGAAAACGCCCCGACCCGCAGTCCCGGCCTGAGTCCGGATTTGCTGGCGGTGCTCGTCCTCGACGCCGTCGGTCGTATCATCGGTTCGAACGCGTCCGCCCACCGGTTGTGGCAGCCCGGTGACGCCGGCCTGAAGGGCCAGCCCTTTGTCTCCCTGTTCGTGTTCGAGGTCGCGGCCGCGGGCGGGGACGTGGCGCAGGCGCAGTGGGAATCGCTGCTCTCGCGCATCATGGGCGGGGAGACCGTGCTCACCGCGGCTCCGCGCCAGTGCCCGCCTTGCGACGTGCGCGTCCGCCTCGAACCGCATTTGAGCGGCGCCGGTGGCTACATCGCCACCATTCGGCCCGCACCGGAACCCGTCGCACGCCCGGCCGCGGCCACCGAACCCGCCGGCGTGACGGGCCAGCGGCTGCTCACGGAGTCGAGCACCGTTGGCTTCTTCGAACTGAACCTCGCGGCGCGCACGGCACAGTTTTCGCCCTCATGGAAACGGCTGCTCGGTTACGCGCCGGCAGAGCTGGCGGACACGCTGGAGACCTGGCAGTCGCTCATCCATCCCGACGACACGGGCGCCGCACCTGACACCCCGGGCCGTCGGGGCACGGGCGGCCCGCGGCCGTTCAGCGTCGAGTTTCGGATGCGGCACCAGCGCGGCCACTGGATCTGGATGCAGTGCGCCGGTGTCCAGGTCCTGAATACGCTGGGCGTGCTCGAGCGCGTGGTCGGCGTGCACGTCGACATCACGGAGCGCAAGGAACTGGAGGATTCGCTCGCCGCCAACGATGCGCGGCTGCACGACCTGAGCGGCAGCGGTCCGCTCGGCGCGTTCGAACTCGATTTTGTCCACCGCGTGTTCTGGTTTTCGCCGGCGTTCGAACGCCTGCTCGGCTACGACGAGGGCGAGCTCGCGCGGAAACCGGAGTCGTTTGCCGCCGTGCTCCCGGACGAGGAGGCGCCGAACGGAACCGAGCCCTGGATCCTGGCCCGGGCTCCCGGACAGACCACGTTCGCGGAAGCGGTGCGCCTGCGGGCCAAGGACGGCCGCCCTGTCTCCGTGATCATCGGCGCGCACCGCTCGCTGAATCGCAAGCGCGAGCTCGTCCGCGTCGTCGGCTTCATCTGCCCGCTTCCGGCCGGCCGCGTGGTCGACCCCGATGCGCTGCCGTCACAGGTGACCGGCGCCGCCTTCAACACGCTCGGCGAAGCGGTGATCGTGACCGACGCCAGCGGCCGGATCGTGTTTGCGAATGCCGGCGCTCACCGCCTGCTGAATCTCGATCCCGCCGCCGTCCGTGGCCAGCCGCTTGGCGATGTGTTCCGGCTGGTGCAACGCCAGAGCCTGCGGCCTGGCGACAACCCGATTCACCGGGCCCTAGCTGCTGACCGGCCGCTGCCGTTGATCGCGGATGACGCCCTGTCCCCGTCGACGCCCGACGCGCCGCCGCGCCCGATCGTCTGGACCGCGCGAGCCGTGCCCGGTGATGCCGGCGAAGTGCAGGGCGTGGTCGTGGTCTTCCGCGATCCAGCCGAGATGACACTCACACCGGACGAGCTCGTGAAGGTGAACCGGCTGGAATCGCTCGGTCTGATCGCCGGCGGCATCGCGCATGACTTCAACAATCTCCTCACCACGATCCTCGGCGGGATCTCCATCGCGCGCGACATCCGCGATTATGTCGCGCTCGGCGACGCCGAGAAGGCCTGCATCGCGTCGAAGGCGCTGACCAAACAGCTGCTCGCGTTTGCCCGGGGCGGCGTGGGGGCGCCCTCGGTTCATCTGGCGCACGACATCCTGGACGATGCCATCAAGATTGGTGCCGCCGGATCGCCGGCCGACATCTCGCTGCACGTCTCGGAGGGCACCGATCCCGTCCTCGTGGATCGCGCCCAGATGCTGCAGGTCTTCCAGAACCTGATCATCAACGCGCTTCAGGCGATGCCGCCACCGCCGCATCGCGCGCGCGTCCAGATTCACGCCAGCAATGTCGCGCTCACCGAGCAGCAGGTGCCGGGACTGGCCGCGGGCGATTACGTGGAGTTTGAAGTGCGCGACAACGGCGGGGGCATCAAGCCCGAGCACGTCGACAAGATCTTCGATCCGTTTTTCACCACGAAGAAGCACGGCACCGGCCTGGGCCTCGCGACGGTGTTGTCCGTGGTGCGCAAACACGGCGGGCAGATCGGCCTCGACACCCAGCTCGGCGTCGGCACCGCGATCACCGTGTATCTGCCCAAGGCGGAAAAACCGCTTGAGCTGCAGGCGCAACGCGCCGTCTCGCTCCGCTTCGGCACCGGCCGCGTGCTGTTCATGGACGACGATCCCGCGATCTCCGCGCTGACCGCGCGCATGCTCGACAATCTCGGCTACAAATACGACCTCGCGAAGGACGGCGAGGAGGCGGTGGCGCTGTACAAACGCTACCTCAACATCGGCCGCCCATACGACGCCGTCATCGTCGATCTCAATGTTGTCGGCGCGATGGGCGGCGAGGAATGCTTCACGAACCTGAAAGCCCTCGATCCCGAAGTGCGGGCCATCGTGTCGAGCGGCTACGACAACGACGACATCGCGCGCCGCTTCCTCGCCCAGGGTTTCTGCGGCTACCTCACGAAGCCCTACCGGGTGGGCGATCTCGGCAAGGTGCTGAAGACCGTGCTCGGGTGATTCAATTGCGGATGGGGGATTTCGGATTGCGGATTGGGACGAAGTGGGACTCGGAAAGGTGATTCGACCCGTGTTCCAAAGACTACCGAGAACGGCATCGGTCGCTCAACCGCAGGGGAACTGATTTTGACGGCGTTTGAGCCGACAACGCGGAAAGATGAACGCGTTGTCCGCAACCACCACTCCAGCGGCGACCAACACACCTGACGCTCGGAGCACCCCATCACTCCGAACCAATCCGCAATCCGAAATCCCAAATCCGCAATCGCCTCACGCTCTCCACGTGAACGCGTGGCACAGCGCCACGCCGGCGGCGTCGGCTTCATCGAGCGCCAGCGTGCGCCCATGGCCGAGCAGCGCCATCACGGTGCGGGCCATCTGCTCCTTGCTCGCGCGGCCCGCGCCCACGACCGCCTGTTTGACCCGCAGCGGCGCGTATTCAAACACCGGACACTCCTGCAACGCCACCGCTGCGATCGCCGCTCCGCGCGCCGCCCCGAGGATCTGCGCGGTGCGGATGTTTTGGACGTAGATCGTCTGCTCGAGCGCGACGTGACGCACGTTCGTGCCGTCGAGAAACGCCGTGACCGCCCGGTGAATCTCACCGAGCGCCACCGCCATCGTGTACTTCGGCGCCACCCGCACCGTCTGGCAGCGCAACAGCACCGGCTGACGTCCCGCGGCAAACTCGATCAACGCGAGGCCGGTGCCGCGCAGCGAGGGATCGATTCCCAGCACGGTCCCGACAAACGCCACCCGCGGTTGCGCCGCGCGTGACGCCGCCGCGGTCGGCGCCGCATTGGCCGGCACGGCCACGGCCGACGGCACCGGCCGCCCCGCGAGCTTCGCCGCCCACATTTGCCTGACGTTCATTCGCGCCATGCCCGAGGTTGGCCCACCGAGGCGTGATAACACACGAAAAATCTCATCGCGCTGCGCCGAAGAGAGGGGAGAAGCCCAATGCGGGTGGCCCACGGAATACACGGAACTCATACCAATCGCTCTTTACCTTTGGACTTTAGCCGTGGCGACGAGCGCCAGCGAGTGGCCGAACGACCACTCGCCGGTGCTCGTAGCCACGATCGATCCAGAAGTCCAAAAGCAAGGAGCGATTGGTATGAGTTCCGTGTATTCCGTGTGTTCCGTGGGCACCCGCTCTGGCTCGGCTCCACTCACGATCAGAACAAAAGCTTCAGTCCCGCGATCAGGCTCAACGCCAGCGCGATGTTTTCAAAGGCGCGCTGATCGATTCGCATCACGAGCTTCCGCCCGAACCACGCTCCGACCACCACGGCGGGTGCAAGCCAGAGGTTGATCGAAAAGCTCGCCGCGTTGATCAACCCGAGATCGACCATGAACGGCACCTTGAAAAGATTCAGCAGCAGGAAAAACACCGCGCCGGTGCCCACGAAGTCGAGCTTCGGCAGCCGCATCGACAACATGTACACGGCCATCAGCGGCCCCGCGGCATTTGCAACCAGCGTCGTGAAGCCGGCCAGCACGCCGATTGTCGGCGGAAACCACGCGCCGTGATCGGATTCGTGGCCCGATACGTGCCGCCGGATCAGGTGCAGGCCGACGAGCGTGAGAATGATCCCGCCGATCAGCCAGCGGGCCTGGTGCTCGTTGATCCGATCGAGAGCCAGGTAACCGATGATCACGCCGGCCGCGGTCCAGGGAAACAGCCGCCAGATATGCGGCCACTTCGCGTGCTTCCGATACGTGGTCGCGCCAATGATGTCCCCGAAGCACAGCAGCGGCAGCACCATGCCCGTCGCCTGTTTCGCCGGCATGATCTGCGCGAACAGTACGACCGACAACATGCCGAGCCCGCCGATGCCCGCCTTCGACACGCCCACGATCAACGCCGCGACCACGGCCAACGCCCACTCCGACGGCTGCAGCGTGATCATGCCGGGACCTTTTCGGAAAAGTCTCCGTCGCGCACCTCGAACACCTGCCAGGTGCCGAGCTCCGCCTCGGGCAACTGCGTGCCGGTCGCGATGACCTGCGATTCCGGATCGATCGCGGCCCAGAACCGCGCGCGGCGCCCCGGATCAAGCTCGCCCAGCACATCGTCGGCCAGCAGCACCGGACGCACGCCGCTCTTCGCCTGAAACCAAGCCGCCTGCGCCAGCCGCAGCGCGAGCACGAGCGAACGCTGCTGCCCCTCGGAGGCAAAGTCCCGCGCGGCCGTGTGCTTCACCGTGAAATGAAAGTCGTCGCGATGCGGGCCGACCAGCGTGGTGCGAAACTGTTGATCCCTCGCGCGGCCCGATTCCAGCCGCGCGAGCAGCGCTTCCGCGGACGCGTCGCGAAAGTTCGGCTCGTAGGTAATCGCCGCCGGTTCCGCCTCGGCGCTCAGGCGCGCGTACGCCGACTTCAGCGTCGCATCGAGGGCCCGCACGCCGGCGTCGCGGCGGGCGATCAACTCCACCGCCGCCGGCGCCAGGGTCTGTTCGAAGGCCCCGAGCTCCGCTGCGCCCGGCCGCCCGGACTTGAGCAGCGCGTTGCGCTCGGCCAGCGCGCGCGTGTACGTCTGTAGGGCGCGCAGATAGGTCGCATCCATCGCGGCCAGCGTGAGATCGAGCCAGCGCCGCCGGTTCGCTGGCGAGCCGCGGACCAGTTGCAGATCCTGCGAGGAGAACACGACGGTCGGAAAACGCCCCAGGTGATCCGCCAGTTTGGTGACGCGCGCCTGATCGGACCACAGCTCCTTGCCATCGTGTCGCAGCTTGATCGTGACGTGGGTTTCGTGCTGCCGCTCGTGATCGATCACGTAAGCCAGCGCGGCGCAGTGCTGCCCGTGCCCGACCAACAGCTTGTTGTCGGTCGTGCGGAACGAACGCACCGCGGTCAGGAACCCCACCGCCTCGAGCAAGTTTGTTTTCCCCTGCCCGTTGGCGCCGACCAGGAAGTGCTGCCGGCCGGAAAACTCGAGCGCGGCAAACCCCACATTGCGGAAGTGTCGCACCGTGAGTTTTCGCAGACGCATCGGGGCAGAAGTAGCGGGTAGCGGGTAGCGGGTAGCGAGTAGAAAAATCCTCGCTGCTCCTGGCTTGCCCCGGTGCAAAGATGCTCGCTACCCGCTACCCGCTACTCACTACTTTTGAGCATGACGTTCGATGCCTCGCTTGCCGAAACCGTTCGCACCTTCCAGGCGCTGACCACGCTTCGCCCCGCCATCGATCGCGCCGGGCAGATGATGATTTCGACCCTGCAGCGCGGCGGCAAACTCCTGATCTGCGGCAACGGCGGCAGTGCGGCGGAGGCGGCTCACTTCGCGACCGAGCTCGTAGGCCGCTACGCGAAGACCCGCCGCTCGCTCCCCGCCATCGCGCTCTCCTCCGACGGCTCACTGCTGTCGTGCATCGGCAATGACTTTGGCTACGATCAGGTCTTCTCCCGGCAGGTCGCCGGTCTCGCGCAGAAAGACGATCTCGTGGTCGTGCTCACCTCCAGCGGCAACTCCGCCAACATCGTGGCGGCCCTGCACGCGGCGAAAAACATCGGCGTGGACAGCGTTGCATTCCTGGGTCGCGGCGGCGGCCAGGCCCGCGGACTCGCCACCTGCGAATTGATCATGCCGGGCGAGAGCGGAGCCGCGGCGCAGGAAGCACACTTGTTTTTGATTCACCACTTCTGCGCGTTGATCGACGCTGCGTTTCCCTCGTAGCGGGCGCGCGAATTTTACTTCGCGCCGGCAGTTGCAGGAAAAGTATTCATCCGGCGGCGACATCTCCGCGCGCTGGCATCGCGGATGCTTAGGGGCGAGTGCCAATCACTCGTCAGCCTAACTCGACGTAACCCGAGGGAGAACTATGGGAACCTGCCTGCTACCACATGCGCGGCTTCATGCTGCGCTCATCACCACCGCCCTGCTTGCCGGCGCCGGATCATCTTCGATTCGCGCCCAGGCGGCCGCCACCGATACGACCAAACGCTCCGAGGACGTTGTCGTCCTCGAAAAGTTCGTCGCCCAGGAAAAGGCCTTCGATCCGACCGGATTGATCGACAACCGGCCGGTCAATTCCGCCTTCGGTTTCGACAAGCCGGTCGTCGAGGCGCCCAAGGCGATCTCGCTGATCTCGACCCAGCAGATGGAGTCCATCGGCATTCGCGTGTCGGAGGACCTGGTGAAGGTCGCCCCCTCCACGTACTCGAATTTCCGGTACGGCCTCCAGGGTAACATCTCGATCCGCAATCAAACCTCGGATTTTTATTTCCGCGGCATGAAGCGCATCGATCCGCAGGGCAACTTCCGCACCATCTGGGGCGCGAACGACGGCCTCGAAATTGTGCGCGGCCCCGCCTCGCCCATCTTCGGCCTCGGCCGCATCGGCGGCTACGTGAACTTCATCCCGAAGACCGCCCGCGCCTCGACGGGCAAGTACCTGGAAAACCTCAGCGGCTCGACCCGTCTGACCGTCGGCGCCTATGACAAGAAGATCGCTTCGATTGATGTGGCCGGTCCGGCCGACATCGCCGGCAAGAAGGGCGGCTTCGCGGTCTACGGCTACTGGGAGGACTCCAGCAGCTACTTCCTGAACAGCTTCGACAAACAGCAGCTCGTGCAGGCGACCTACACGGTCGACCTCGCTCGCACGCTGCGGGTCGAGACGGGCTTCGTTTACCACAAGAGCAACGGCGGCCTGCCCGGCGGCACGAATCGCACCACGCAGGATCAGCTGGAGAAGGGCACGTACTGGAGCGGCTCCTTCAGCTACCAGCTCGACGAGAACCGCGACGGGCAGATCTCCGAGCGCGAAATCCGCAACTCGTACTTCTGGGGCACCGCGCAGCTCAGCGCCCGCACCAACGATCCCGCCCGCCGCACCACCGGCATCGGTCCCAGCCTCTACTACTTCGGCCAGCAGAACGAACCGTTCTCCCGCCGGCTCCCATGGCAGGGCGGCCCGGTCAAGGGCGGCACCATCACGATGGCGCAGTTCAAGGCCGGTTATGCCGACACGCAGGCCGCTGCGCTCGGGTTCGTCGATCCCGCGACCGGCCGCGCCCGTCAGCGCACCGGCTACCAGCTGATGGTGTATCCGACGATCTCGGACGGCAACACGGTTGGCGCTCCCGGCCAGGTTCCAAACAAGAACGCCGCCAAGCAGGCCTTCTGGCTGCCGCCCGCGTATGACCAGGATCCGGATACCTGGGTCGAAAAACCGTGGAACGAGCGCATGGGCTTCGGCGAGGATTACTACCGCGCCAACATCGGCACCTTCTTCGTCGACATGATCAACGACTCGAGCACCGAGTGGACGTTGAAGAACCAGATTCTCGTGGACGGCCACCGCCAGATCAAGGACGGCCGCAATCCGTTCTCGCAGCGCCAGGAAGTGACGTCGTTCGAGGACAAGGTCAGCTACTCGCGCAGCCTGAACCCGAAGCCGTGGTGGAAGCTGGACCTGATCGCCTCGGCCAACACGTATTCGGTCTGGTCCTACCGCGCCGCGACCAACCCGACGGACTATGACTTCCGCCGCGACCTGCAGCTGAACGCGAGCAGCAACGTGGAGAACACGTTCACGCCGAACGACACGTTCTACAGCATGATTCAGAAGCTGGGCTACGACGGCAGCGCCGTCTCGGCCTACACCAACTCGCGCACCACGGTCAGCGGCCTCGGTCTCCTCACCGACCAGACATTCTTCGACAAGCTGAATATCATGGCGGGCTTCCGCTACGACTACGTCGATGCCTTCTCCAAGGTCGGCACTGGCATCTACGAGCGCGGTGGCGGTGCGGCGCCGACGTCCCTCTGGGTCGGCGGCCCGGCCAACACCTACATCGGCACCGGCCTCTTCGACCCGAATTCCTACGAAGGTCGCGGCAACTCGGGCGGCCCCTCGACCATGGTCAACCTCGGCTACAAGCTGCCCTGGGGCCTGCGTCCGTACATCCAGCTCGGCCAGCAGACGCTGCTCATCAACAACGCCTCGGATCAAAGCGTGAACGTGCAGACGCTGCGCAACAGTCTCGTCGGCAAGTCCGAGATCATGGAAGCCGGCCTCAAGGGCTCGCTCGGCAAGGGCGGCAAGTTCTTCTTCGCCCTCGCGACCTATGAACAGACCCGCACGTCCTTCGACCCCATCACGACGGTCGGCGGTGCGGCGTCCTCCACCCTCACCCGCGGTTTCGAATACGAAATCCGCTGGCTCGCGACCAAGAACCTGAGCATCGCGAGCACGGGCACCTGGTCCTACGCGCACTACCTGCAGGGCGGCGTGGTGCAGATCGACGGTCGCTCGGCCGGCTACCCGGACGTCATCGACCCGACCACGGGCAAGATTCTGATTCCGGCCGAGTCGTTCGTCTGGGGCGGTCGCATGAGCACATCGATTCCGGACAGCGACCCGCGCTTCCGCAAGGTGGAGTCACTGCCGACCACGGTGAGCAATCTCACGGTCACGTACACGTTCAACAACGGCTACTTCATCCAGTCGACCGGCATCCACCAGGGTCCGCAGTTCGTCGACCGCATGCAGACCTTGAAGATCCCCGGCGGCCAGATTGTTGACCTCTCGTTCGGGCGCCGGACGAAGAAATGGGAGCTCTACGCCAACATCGTGAACGTGCTTAACAAGAGCCTCTACGGCCGCGGTGTCACCGAGCGCCTGCTCGCGCCCAAGTTCGCCCAAAACTTCGACGTGACGTTCTCCCGCAAGTTCTGACGTCCGCTTGCACGCGCGACCGGCCCGCCTGCGCGCGGGTCGGTCGCTTCCCCGCCCCCCCTCTCCGTCCACGCTCGCGCCACGTTTCTGGCGCGGACCGCCGCCATGTCCCGTTCCGCTCGCGTCTGCCTCTTCGCGCTCGTCTGCGCCGGTCTCCCCGCCGCCCGCGCCGCGTCCGTCAATCTGGATACGGCCACGGTGGCCGACCTCAACGCCGCCTTCGCCGCCGGCGCGCTCACTTCAGAAAAGCTCGTCTCGCTCCATCTCGCCCGCATCGCGGCGCTGGATCAGGCCGGTCCCAAACTGAACGCGATCATCACGCTGAATCCCAAGGCGCTCGAAGTCGCCCGTGGCCTCGACGCCGAGCGCAAGGCCGGGAAAGTCCGCAGTCCTCTGCACGGCATTCCGGTCGTCCTCAAGGACAACTTCGACACCGCCGACCTGCCCACGACCGGCGGATCATTTTTGCTCAAAGGCTCCCTGCCGCCCGACGACGCTTTCGTCGTCAAGAAACTCCGCGACGCCGGAGCCATCCTGCTCGCGAAGGTCAATCTCAGTGAATTCGCCTCGGGCGGCGCGATGAGCTCCATCATCGGCCAGAGCCTGAATCCACACGACCTCACCCGCACGCCCGCGGGTTCCTCCGGCGGCACCGGCGTCGCCATCGCCGCCGGCTACGCCACGATCGGTCTCGGCACCGACACCGGTGGCTCCATCCGCGGCCCCTCGACCGCCAACGGCATCGTTGGCCTCAAACCCACGCACGGACTCCTCTCCCGCGACGGCATCATCCCGCTTGCCCTCACCTTCGACACCGGCGGCCCCATGGCGCGCAGCGTGTACGACGTGGCCGTCGCGCTCGGCGTGATGACCGGGGTCGACCCCGCCGATGCCGCCACTCAGAAGAGCGCCGGGCGCTTCGCCACCGACTATACGCAGTATCTGAAAGCCGACGCTCTGAAAGGCGCCCGCATCGGCCTCGCCCGCGACTTCATGGGCCAGGATCCCGAGGTCGACTGGGTCGTTGAGGCTTCCCTCTCCGCCATGAAGGCCGCCGGCGCCACCGTGGTGGACGTGCGCTATCCGAAGTGGCTGCTCGATGCGAAAACCGAGTTCTACAACGCGATCCGCCGGCCCGAGTTTCGCGCCCAGATCAACGACTACCTGGCGACGCTCAAGCCGGGGTATCCGAAGACTCATGACGACCTGATGAAGCTGTCGGAGAAGCTCACGTCGCCACGCGATGGCTTCATGCCGAACCAGGGCCGCTGGAATCTCTTCAAGGACGAGGCGAAGAGCACCAGCCTCACCGATCATCGTTACCTCACCGTGCGTGATCATGGGCTGCCGTTGGTGCGCGTCGCCATCGAGGCGCTCATGGCAGCGGAGAAGCTGGACGCCATCGTGTATCCGACGTCACCACGCCGCCCCGCGCGCTTCGGCGAGGATCCTCCCGCCGGTGGCGCTGCCGCCGCACCCGCGGGATCGAGCTCCGCGACGAATTTTGCGAATCTCACCGGCTTCCCCGATTTGATCGTTCCCGCCGGTTTCACGAGCACCCGCCTGCCCGTCGGCATTTCCTTCTTCGGTCCCGCCTTCAGCGAACCGCGCCTCCTCGCACTCGGTTACGCCTTCGAGCAGGCGACGCAGGCCCGGCGCACGCCGGTGCATACGCCCCCGCTGCCGGGCGAAACGATCACGTACTAAGTCCGACCTTCTCACATGCGACGCCACTCCCACCTCCTCCTTGCCGTCGCGATTGTCGCCTCGGCTCATCTGCCCCGCGCTCAGGCGCTGGACCTCAACACCGCCACCATCGCGGAACTGAACGCGGCGTTCGCGCAGGGCACGCTGACATCCGAGAAACTCACGCAGGCCTACCTCGCGCGCATCGCGGCCTACGACAAGCAGGGACCGGTGATCAACGCCGTGATCACCCTGAATCCGAAAGCCATCGAGACCGCGAAGGCCCTCGATGCCGAGCGCAAGGCCGGCAAGGTCCGCGGCCCGCTCCACGGCATTCCGATCGTGCTGAAGGACAATATCGACACCGTCGATCTCCCCACCACCGGTGGTTCGCAGCTGCTCGAAGGCTCCCTGCCGCCGGATGACGCCTACGTCACCAAGAAGCTCCGTGACGCCGGCGCGGTCATCATCGCCAAGGTGAATCTCAGCGAATGGGCCGGCAGCGGCGGGAGCGTCGGAGGGGCCACCGACCCGGCAGTCACCAAAGCTGGCCAGGTCCCGAACGGCTTCAGCTCCGCCGGCGGCCAGACGCTCAATCCCCACGACCTCACCCGCGGTCCGTCCGGATCCTCCGGCGGCACCGGTGCGGCCATCGCGGCCGGCTTCGCTCAATTCGGCCTCGGCAGCGACACCGGCGGCTCCGTGCGCGGTCCCTCCTCGGCCAACGGAATCGTCGGTCTCAAGCCGACGCACGGCCTGATGTCGCGCGACGGCATCATCCCGCTCGCGTTGAGCTTTGACACCGCGGGGCCGATGGCCCGCAGCGTCGCGGACATCGCCGTTTCCCTCGGCGTCATGACGGGCGTCGATCCCGCGGACGACGCCACGAAGAAGAGCGCCGGCAAGTTCGAGAAGGATTACACGAAGTATCTCAAGGTCGGAGCACTGAAGGGCGCGCGCATCGGCATCGCCCGCGATTTCATGGGCAAGGACGCCGGCACCGACGAGGTCGTCGAGGCGGCCATCGCCAAACTCAAGGCGCTCGGCGCCGTCGTGATCGATCCCATCGTTTATCCGCCGTACCTGCTCGCCGCCAAACAGCCGATCTACAACACGCTCGTCGCGGCTGAGTTCAAGGCGCAGCTCACCACCTATCTCAAGACGACGAAGCCGGGCTTCCCGAAGAGCTTCGATGAAGTGGTCGCGCGTTCTAACGATCCGAAAACCGGATACCGCAGTCCCGGCAAGGCCTTCGGCCTGAAGTACAATTCCACCCGCACGCTCGACCTCACCGACCCGAGCTACCTCGCGATCAAGCACGAGCAGCTCGCCGCCATCACCGCCGGTATCGAAGCGCTCTTCACCAAGCACAAGCTCGACGCGATCGTGTACCCGACGTCGCCCCGCCCGGCCACGTTGATCCTCCCGGCCACGCCGACCGCCGGTGGCGGCATGGATTCGCCGACCAGTTTCGCCAACCAGACCGGTTTCCCCGATCTCATCGTTCCGGCGGGCATGACGAAGGAAGGCCTGCCGGTCACGATCAGCTTCTTCGGCCGCGCCTTCACCGAGGCGAAACTCATCGGCTACGGCTATGACTTCGAGCAGGCGACCAAGGCAATCAAGGCACCCAAGCACACGCCGGGTTTGGCCAGCGACAAACTCTGATCCACGCCCGCCATGCGCCGTCACCCGTCCCTCCGCCTGCTCCTTGCCCTGTTCGCCGGTGTCGCTGCGCGCGCCACCGCCCTCGATCTCGAGACCGCCACCATCGCCGATCTCAACGCCGCGATGGCGAAGGGAACGCTGACGGCGGAGAAACTCACCCAGGCCTACCTCGCGCGCATCGCGGCGTACGACAAACAGGGACCGACGATCAACACCGTGATCGTCTTCAATCCGAAGGCGGTGGAAACCGCGCGGGCCCTCGATGCCGAGCGCAAGGCCGGCAAAGTGCGCGGTCCGCTCCACGGAATTCCGGTCGTGCTCAAGGACAACTACGACACCGCGGACCTGCAGACCACCGCGGGTTCGCAGCTGCTCGAGGGCTGGGTGCCGGCCAAGGACGGCTACATGGTGAAGAAACTGCGCGAGGCCGGCGCCGTGATTCTCGCGAAGGTGAACCTCAGCGAGTTCGCCGCGGGTGGCAGTGTCGGCGTGCCACCGAGCATCGGTGGCCCGCCCAACGGTTTCAGCTCGGCCGGCGGCCAGACCCGCAATCCCCATGATCTCAGCCGCGGTCCCGCGGGCTCCAGCGGCGGCACCGGCGCCGCAATCGCTGCCGTATTCGCGCAGTTTGGACTGGGTTCGGATACGGGCGGATCCATTCGCGGCCCGTGCTCGTCCAATGGCATTGCCGGCATCAAGCCCACCAACGGCCTGCTGAGCCGCGCCGGCATCGTACCGCTCGCGCTCACCTTCGATACCGGTGGTCCGATGGCGCGTAGTGTCTACGACGTCGCTGTCTCGCTCGGCGCCATGACCGGCGTGGATCCCGCCGATCCGCTCACGCAGCTCAGCGCCGGCAAATTCAAGACCGACTACACGCCGTTCCTGAAACGCGGCTCGCTCAAGGGCGCGCGCATCGGCATCGCCCGCGACTTCATGGGCAAGGACGCCGGCACCGACGCCGTGATCGAAGCCTCGATTGCGAAGCTGAAGGAACTCGGCGCCATCATCGTCGACCCCGTCAAGTATCCGGAGTTCGTCCTCCAGGCGCGGACGTCACTGTTCCTCACTGTCCTCAATTCCGACTTCAAGGCGCAGATCGCGGACTATTTTGCCGCGGTCACAAAGCCCGGCTACCCGAAGACGTTCGCCGAGATTGCCGCCAAAGCCAACGCCCCCGCCACGGCCTACCGCAGCCCGGAAAAGGCCGCGGGCTTGAAGTACACGGACCAGGTCGCGCTCGATCTCAAGGATCCCGTATCCGTGATCGCCCATACGGAAGGCCTCGCCCTGGTGCGCGCCGGCATCGAGGCGTTGTTCGCCAAGCATCAGCTCGACGCGATCGTCTATCCGACCGGCCCGCGCCCGGCGGCGCCCATCGTGCGCTCGAATCCGCTGACGCCCGCCACCATGGGCGATTCGCCGAGCAGCATCGCCAACATGACCGGCTGGCCCGACCTCATCGTCCCCGCGGGCATGACGCCGGAAGGCCTGCCCGTGACGATCAGTTTCTTCGGGCCCGCCTTCAGCGAACCGAAGCTCTTCGGCTACGCCTACGATTTCGAACAGGCCACCAAGGCCCGTGCGTTGCCCAAGACCACCCCCGCGCTGCCGAGCGATGTGCTCGCGCAGTGAACCGGTTCCCTTTTCCCATGAAACGCCTCCTCCTCGCCTCGCTGCTTGCGGTCGTCGCCACGACCCGTTCGCCCGCCCTCGACCTCGCCACCGCCTCCATCGCCGACCTCCAGTCCGCGATGGCCAAGGGCACCCTCACGTCGGAAAAGATCACTGAGTTGTACCTCGCCCGCATCGCGGCGTACGACAAGCAGGGTCCGAATCTCAACACGGTCATCACCGCGAACGCGAAGGTGCTGACCGAAGCCAAGGCCCTCGATGCCGAGCGCAAGGCCGGCAAGGTCCGCGGCCCGCTGCATGGCATTCCGATCGTGCTCAAGGACAATATCGACACGTTCGATCTGCCGACGACCGGCGGCTCGCAGTTGCTCGCGGGATCGATCCCGCCCGATGACGCCTTCATCGTGAAGAAACTCCGCGCGGCCGGCGCGATCATCATCGCAAAGGTCAACCTGAGTGAATGGGCCGGGGGCGGCGGCAGCGTCAGCGGTGCCAAGGATCCCGCGGTACTCAAAGCCGGCGCGGTCCCGAATGGCTTTTCCTCGATGGGCCTGCAGACCCGCAATCCGCACAATCCCGAGCACGGCCCCGCCGGTTCGAGCGGCGGCACGGGTTCGTCCATCGCCGCCACGTTCGCCCAGTTCGGTCTCGGGACCGACACGGGCGGCTCGGTCCGCGGTCCTTCCTCGGCCAACGGCATCGTCGGCCTCAAGCCCACGCTCGGCCTGCTGAGCCGCGACGGCATCATTCCGCTCGCCCTCACCTTCGACACCGCCGGACCGATGGCGCGCAACGTGTACGATGTCGCCGTCGCGCTCAGCGCGATGACGGGCGTCGACTCGGCCGACGCCGCCACGCAGGCCAGCGCTGGCAAATTCGAGAAGGACTACACGAAGTTCCTCAAGACCGGCGCGCTCAAGGGTGCACGCATCGGCGTGGCCCGCGACTTCACCGGCAAGGACCCGGAAACCGATCGCATCTTCAACGCCGCCGTGGCCGAACTCACGAAGCTCGGCGCCGTGGTCGTCGACGTGAAGTACCCGGAATTCATCCTCCAGGCCAAGCAACCCATCTCGTCGCTGATCATGGCGTCCGAGTTCAAGGCCCAGGTGACCGAGTATCTCAAGACGACGAAGGCCGGGTATCCGAAAACCTTCGACGAAGTCGTCGCCCGCTCGAACGACCCGAAGACCAACTACCGCAGCCCGGAAAAAGCCTACGGCCTGAAGTACACCGCGTCGGTCGCGCTCGACCTCACGGACCCCGTTTACCTCGCCGCGAAGAACCAGGGCCTCGCGCTGATCAAGTCGACGATCCTCGCCCTCTTCGCCAAGCAGAAGCTCGACGCCATCGTGTACCCGACGTCGCCGCGGCCCGCGCCGATGATCAAGCCGCTCACGCCGGCCCCGACGGGTGGCGCGGATTCCGCCACGAGTTTCGCCAACCAAACGGGTTTCCCCGACTTGATTGTACCGGCCGGCATGACGAAGGACGGGCTGCCCGTGACGATCAGCTTCTTCGGCACGGCGTTCACCGAGGCCAAGCTGCTCGGCTACGGCTACGATTTCGAACAGGCCACCAAGGCCCGGATGCTGCCGAAGACGACGCCGTTGCTGCCGGGCGACACGTTCAGCGCCATGGTCGCGTCCGCCTCGGCCAAATGAGATCGCGCGCGCTTCTCCTCGCCGCGACCTTCGCCACGCTGGCGTCACTGCCCGCGCCGGCGAAGGCCAAGCCGGTCGAACTCGCCACCGCCACCGTCGCCGATTTGCAGGCGGCGATGACGGCCGGCACGCTCACCGCGGAGAAGCTCGTCACGCTCTATCTCGCCCGGATCGCCGCCTATGACCAGCAGGGTCCGAAGCTCAACACGATCCTCGCCCTGAATTCGCGCGCGCTTGAAACCGCGCGCGCCCTCGACGCGGAGCGCAAGGCCAAGGGGCCGCGCTCCGCCCTCCACGGCATTCCGATCCTCGCGAAGGACGTCTTCGACACCGCGGACATGCCCACCACCGGCGGCTTCAAGCCGATGGCAACATCGCAGCCCGCCCGCGACTCGTTCGTGATTGCGCGCCTCCGAGAGGCCGGCGCGATCATCCTCGGCAAACTCAACCAGGCCGACTGGTACGCCGTCATGCCGGCCGGCGCGAGCACGCTGACCGGCCAGGTGCTCAGTCCGTACAACCTGAAAAAATTCACTGGCTACTCGAGTTCCGGCACCGGCGCCAGCATGGCCGCGTGGTTTGCGACTGTCGGCCTGGGCAGCGACACCGGCGGCTCGATCACGATTCCCTCCACGCTCAGCAACCTCGTGGGGTTCGCCACCACCCACGGTCTCGTTTCGCGCACCGGCATGATGTGGAGTTCTCCCTCGCAGGAGAACGGCGGACCGATGGGTCGCAGCGTCTACGACTGCGCCGCCGTGCTCGACGCCATCGCCGGTTACGACCCCGCCGATCTGCCCACGCAGGCGAGCGTCGGCAAACTTCCCGATCGGCCCTACACCAGTTACGTTTCCGCCCACGGACTCAAGGGCGCGCGCGTCGGCGTGCTGCGCGAGATGTTCCGCACCGGCCCGCTCCACACCGAGGGCAACGCCCTGGCCGAGCAGGCGATCGCTGATTTCAAGACCGCGGGTGCCGTTGTCCTCGATCCCGTTCTCACTGGTCTCAACTTAATCGATACGCAGGTCGACGCGGGCGCCTCCCGCTTCGAAGTGGCCGCCGCGATCAACAAATATCTGGCCGGACTCCCGGCCGACGCGCCCGTCCGGACTGTCGACGAGATGATCCGCAAGGCCGGCGACACGACGGTGAAACCGAACATCGTCGCGGCCAACGCGGCGCTGAAAACCACGCCGCTCGCGCGCAACCCGGAGTTCGCCGCCGCGCTCAAGCATCAGGAGAGCCTGCGCCAGGCGCTCGTCGCGCTCATGGATCGCTTTCAGCTCGACGCCCTGATCCTGCCCTTCTCGACCGCGACGGTGCCGGAGATTCCGGTCAAGACCTACTTCAGCCGCGAGAATCGCAACAACCTCAGTTCCTACACCGGTCTGCCCACGATCATCGTGCCCGGCGGATTTTTCCCGAGCGACGGCATGCCGTTTGCAATGCAGTTCCTCGGCCGCCCGTTCACGGAACCCGTGTTGATCAAACTTGCCAGCGGCTACGAAGCCGCGACGCGTCACCGCAAGCCTGCGCCACTCACGCCCGCGCTGCCGGGCGAAAAGCTCTCCGACTGATTTCCGCCTCCACCTTTCCATGAGACCTGTCCACCTGCTTCCGGTTCGTCGTATTCGCCTGGCTGCGACGGCACTCGCCCTCGCCACGCTGGTCTTTCCCGCGCGCGCCGTGGATGTAGCCAAGGCGACAATCGCCGACCTGCAGGCTGCGATGAAATCCGGCGCGCTCACCGCCGAGAGCCTGACCCAGGTGTATCTCGCGCGCATCGCCGCCTACGACCAAAAGGGACCGACGATCAACTCCGTCATTCTCCTCAATCCCAAGGCGCTCGAGACCGCCAAGGCGTTGGATGCCGAGCGCAAAGCCGGAAAAGTCCGCGGTCCGCTGCACGGCATCCCGATCGTCCTGAAGGACAACTACGACACGTTTGATCTGCCCACGACGGCGGGGTCGCAACTGCTGGCCGGATCAATTCCACCGGACGACGCGTTCGTCGTGAAGAAACTGCGCGCGGCCGGCGCCATCATCGTGGCCAAGGTCAACCTCTCCGAGTTCGCCGGAGGCGGCGGTTCCGTCAGCGGCGCGACCGATCCCGCAGTTCTCAAGGCCGGCAACGTTCCGAATGGTTACTCATCGATGGGCGGCCAGACCCGCAACCCGCATGTGCTCGAGCGCGGGCCGGCGGGTTCCTCCGGCGGCACCGGCGCCGCCATCGCGGCAGCGTTCGCGCAGTTCGGCCTCGGCACCGACACCGCCGCCTCCGTGCGCGGACCCGCTGCCGCGTGCGGCGTCGTCGGACTCAAGACAACCCACGGCCTGATCTCCCGCGACGGCGTCGTACCGCTCGCGCTGACCTTCGACACCGTCGGGCCGCTCAGTCGCAACGTTTATGATACGGCCGTCGCGCTGTCGGTGATGGCTGGCCTCGACCCGACCGATGACTCTACCAAGAAGGGCGTCGGACACACGGAGGCCGATTACACCACGCATCTTCGCCGCGGCGCGCTCAAGGGCGCCCGCATCGGCATCGCGCGGGACTTCATGGGCAAGAACAAGGAGATCGACCGCGTCGTCGAGAGCGCGATCTCAGCGCTGCGGCAGCAAGGCGCTGTCATCGTCGATCCGATCGTCATTCCGCCCGCCGTGCTCCAAGCGCGCGCTGGTCTGTACAACACGGTGCGCACCGCCGAGTTCAAGGCGCAGATTGCCGATTACCTCAAGACGGTCGGACCGTCGTATCCAAAGAATCTCGACGAGCTCGCGGCCCGCGCCAACGACCCGAAATCCGGCTACCGCAGTCCCGGCAAGGCCTACGGCCTGAAGTACTCCGCCGCCAATGCGCTCGCGTTGACCGACCCGGTTTACCTCGCGGCGAAAGACTACGGCACGATGTACGTCCGCGCCGCCATGGAGGGCGTTTTCGCGAATCATCAGCTGGACGCGATCCTTTACCCTACCTCGCCCGAGCCCGTTGCCCTGATCAATCCGCCCGCGGGCGCTCCGGCGGGCGGCGCCGGCGCCTCGCCGCTGAACATTGCGAATCTCACCGGTTTTCCGGATCTCGTCCTTCCCGCCGGGGTCGCGAACGACGGATTGCCCGTGGCGATCTCGCTCCTCGGCCGCGCCTTCTCGGAAGGCAAGCTGCTCGGCTACGGTTTCGATTTCGAACAGGCAACGCAGGCCCGCGTGCTGCCGAAAACCACGCCGCTGCTGCCCGCCGATACGTTCAGCGGCAAAGTCGCCGTCGCCACGCCGTGATGACGCTCCGCGCCCTTCTCGTCCTCGGCGTCGGCCTCGCGCTGCCGCCAGCCTCCGCGGCCACGCTGGATCTCGCCACCGCCTCCGTCGCCGATCTGCAGGCGGCGATGAGCAGCGGCGCACTGACCGCGGAGAAGCTCGTTGCGCTCCATCTGGCCCGCATCGATGCGTACGACCAGCAGGGGCCGAAGCTCAACACGATCATCACGCTCAATCCGCGCGCCACCGCCGAGGCGCGCGCGTTGGACGCCGAGCGCCGCGCCGGCAAGGTCCGCGGTCCGCTGCACGGCATCGTGATTCTGGCCAAGGATGTCTATGACACCAAGGACCTGCCGACCACCGGCGGTTTCCTGCCGATGGCGGCGTCACAGCCGTCCCGCGACGCCTTTGTCATCGCCCGCCTGCGCGCCGCGGGCGCGATCGTTTTGGCGAAGCTGAACCAGTCCGACTGGTACGGCGTCGCGCCGCGCGGCGCCAGCACGCTCAAAGGCCAGGTGCTCAGCCCGTACAACGTCGCCAAGTTTCCCGGCAGCTCGAGTTCGGGCACCGGCGCCGGCATCGCGGCGTGGTTCGGCACCGTCGGGCTCGGTTCCGACACCGGCGGTTCCATCACGATTCCGACCGCCCAGAACAATCTCGTCGGCTTCGCCACGACGCACGGCCTTGTCTCCCGCACCGGCATGATGTGGAGCTCGCCGCGCCAGGAAAATGGCGGGCCGATGGGCCGCAGCGTCCTCGATTGCGCCGCCGTGCTCGACGCCATCGCCGGCTACGATGCCGCCGACCTCGCCACCGAGGCGTGCATCGGCCGCATGCCCGATCGCCCGTACACGAGCTACGTCCACGCCGAGGGCCTGCGCAGCGCGCGGATCGGCGTGCTGCGCGACATGGTGCGCACGGGCCCCGGTCACGAAGCCGGTGTGGCGCTCTTTGAAAAGGCCGTCGCCGACGCCAAGAAGGCCGGCGCCCTCCTCGTCGATCCCGTGCGCACCGGGCTCGATCTGATTCAGTTTCAAGCCGACGCCGCCGCCTCATCGTTCGAAGTCGCCGCCGCGATCAACAAGTACCTCGCCGGCCTCCCGGACACCGCGCCGATTCGGACCGTCGATGAGATGATCGCGAAGGGCGGCAAACTCGTGAAGCCGGGCATCGTCGAGGCGGCGAAAAACCCGACGCCGCTCGAACGCAGCGCAGGACTTCTGGCCGCCTATCGGCAACAGGACGCCCTGCGCACCGTGCTGGTCGAGCTGATGGACAAACTGCAACTCGACGCGCTGTTGCTGCCGTTCCGGACGTTTCGCAGCGACGACGTCGGCGGCGACGCCCGCAGCACCCAGAGTCCGGATACACGCAACACGCTCTCCTCGTACACCGGCCTGCCCACGATCATCGTGCCCGGTGGTTTCTTTCCGGCCGATGGCATGCCGTTCGGCGTGCAGTTCATCGGCCGCGCGTGGAGCGAGCCGACCCTGATCAAACTGGCCAGCGGCTTCGAAGCGGTCACCCGCCACCGGAAAGCTCCTTCCACCACGCCGCCGCTCGTCGGCGAAACCATCACCTACTGAGTTTTCGTTTCATCGTCCTCTCCTCCCGCTTCATGTCGCGACCGACTCTTCCGCTCCTCCTCGCCGCCGCCCTTGCCCTGCAGCCGCTGCGGGCCGCCACGCTCGATCTGGCCACCGCCACGATCGGCGAACTGCACACCGCGATCGAGAAGGGTGCGCTGACCTCCGAGAAACTGACCCAGCTCTACCTCGCGCGCATTGCCGCTTACGATCAGCAGGGGCCGAAGCTGGCGTCGGTACTCTTCCTGAATCCCAACGCCCTCGCCGAAGCCCGCGCACTTGACGCGGAGCTGAAGGCGGGAAAGTCGCGCGGCCCGTTGCACGGCGTGCCGATCGTGGTGAAGGACGTCTTCGACACCGCTGACATGCCGACCACCGGCGGCTACGTGCCGTTGAAAGGCGTGAAGCCGACGAAGGACGCTTTCGTGGTGAAGCGGCTGCGCGACGCGGGCGCCATCATCCTCGCGAAACTGAATCAGTCCGACTGGTACGGCCAGCCGGCCAACGTCGCGGCCTCGACGCTCGGGGGCAACACGCTCAACCCCTACGATCTTTCGCGCACGCCCGGCTGGTCGAGCTCGGGCACGGGCGCAGCGGTGGCGGCGGTATTCGGCGCGGCGGGCCTTGGCAGCGAAACGGGTTTCTCGATTCGCACCCCGTCGAGCGACAGCAACCTCTACGGCCTTGCTTCGACCTCCGGCTTGATCTCCCGCGACGGCCAGATGTGGAGCTACATCACCGGCGAGCGCGGCGGACCGATGGCGCGCAGCATGGCTGATCTCTGCACCGTCCTTGATGCCATTGCCGGCTTCGACAGTTTCGATCTCTGGACCGCGCAGAGCCTCGGCCAGATGCCGCTCAAGCCGTATGCCTCGTTTCTCGACGCGAACGGACTGAAGGGAGCCCGCGTCGGGGTGTTGAAGGAAGGCTGGGACTTTCATTCCCCCGCGCACGATCCGGACGTGGTCGCGATCGCGCGGAAGGCCATCGCGCTATTCACCACGAGCGGCGCCAAGGTGATGGAACCCGTTTCCCTCGGGCTCGATCTCCCGCAGTTTCTTACGGCCAACGTATTTCCCAGTCGGTACGAACGCATCGCGGCGGTGAACCACTACCTCGCGCGCCAGGGACCGGGCTATCCGTTCAAGAACGCCTCTGAACTGCTCCTGAATCATCCGGGCGTGCCCGGCCGCGCCAACGACAAGGCCGCGATCGAGCGACCGATCGATCTGAATCGCGACCCCGAGTATCGTGCGACGCTGGCGGGCAAGGCCGCGCTGCGCGCCGCGGTGATCGCACTGATGGACCGCTACGCGCTCGATGCCCTCATCTACCCGCACAAACTGAGCAAGGCGCTGAAACTCGGCCCGCGCGACGACGCGGAGCGCAAGTATGACGCCAACCAGCTCAGCCCGCTCACCGGTTTGCCGGCGCTGATCGTCCCGATGGGTTTCACGCCCGATGGCAATCCGGTCGGGCTGGAGATCCTCGGACGTCCGTGGAGCGAACCCACCTTGATCAAACTGGCGAGCGGCTATGAGGCCACCGCCGGTGCGGTCCGCCAATTGCCCAAGACCACGCCTGCGCTGCCGGGCGAAACCATCACCTACTGATCACTTCCATGCGTTCACTCCGATTCCTCCTCTGTCTGCTTTGCGCCGCGCCGCTCGGCGCCCTGGCCAGCGCAGCCCTGCCGAAGGTCCGGCTCTTCACCACCGGCGGCACGATCCAAAGCAAGGGCGCGCACCGCGAAAAAATCGCCGAATACAACGATGGGCGCGTCACGCCCAAGGAGTTAATCGATGACCTGCCCGAGTTGAAGGATTTCGCCCAAGTCGACTTCGAGGAGATCGCCAACGTCGGCAGCCCCGGCATCACGACCGAGCACCTGCTCAAGCTCGCCAAGGGTCTCAACGCCTGGCTCGCACTCCCCGAATCCGGCGGCGCCGTCGTGACCCACGGCACGGGCACACTCGAGGAAACGGCTTACTTTCTCCAGCTCACGATCAAGTCTGACAAGCCCGTGGTGGTCGTCGGCGCGATGCGGCCCTGGACCGGCATCAGCCGCGATGGCCCGCTCAACCTGATCAACGCGGTGCGCACCGCCGCCGCACCCGAAGCCGTGGGCAAGGGCGTGATGGTGTTGCTCAATGACACGATTCACTCCGCGCGTTTCGTGACCAAGAACAACACCTACCGGGTCGAGACCTTCGTCTCGCGCGAAGTCGGACCGCTCGGCTACGCGGACTCCGATCGCATCGCGTTCTACCGCTCGCCCCTGACGCGGCACACCACGCGCTCCGAGTTCGATGTCAGCAAACTGGAGACGCTGCCCGCGGTCGACATCGTCTACGGTTACCAGGAAGCCTCCGCCGCCCCGCTCGAGGCCCTCGTCGCCGCCGGCGTGAAGGGCATCATTCTCGCAGACAGCGCGCCGTCGTTCGGCCGCGCGACGTCCCTCGCACTCTCCAAGGGAGTGGTCCTCGTGCAGAGCGATCGCAAGGGCTCCGGTCGCGTGCTGAACAGCGAGCGCGTCGCGGGCCGCGGCTTGATCACCGCCGACAATCTCAACGCCCAGAAGGCCCGGGTGCTCCTGCGGCTCGCTCTCACCAAGACCACCGACGCCAAGGAAATTCAGCGCATCTTCAACGAATACTGAGGTGGCGGGGGAGTTCGGAGTTGAGAGCTGAGGGTTGAGAGTTCGAGCCACCGCAAGGCCTCACGTACGTCGACCACCCGCCGACCTCATTGCCGCAACGTTCCCATCCGAGCCAACCCACCGAATCGAAAACCGTCCTGTCGACCACCCTTTCACTTTCATGAAACTGATTTCCCTTTCCCCCTCGCTCGTCGCCGCGATCGCGCTGACGACCTCCGCGTTGCGCGGAACCGCCCAGGAAATTCCGCCGATCGCCCCGCCCGGACTCAACCTGCCGCGCGTCGTCCTGATGTCGATGGGCGGCACCATCGCGAGCCGGGGCGACACCCGGATGAACATCAACAACTACGGCGGGCCGGGTTCGCCGCGCGTTGACCCGGAACACTGGGTCGCCGATCTCCCCGACCTCGCGCTGATCGCGCGCGTGACGACGGAGGACTTTCGTCCGCCGCAGCCGCCGCCCGCCGCCCCGGGCGCGCCGCCCTCGACCGGCGGAGCTGGCGGCACCACCACGGAACAACTCTACAAGGTGGCCCGCCGTCTCCAGGAACTGGCGACGGACGACAAGGTGGACGGCATCGTCGTCACCCATGGCACCAACACCATGGCTGAATCCGCGTGGTTCATGAGCCTCACGGTGAACATCAAGAAGCCCGTGGTCTTCGTCGGCTCGCAGCGGCCGTGGACCGGCATCAGCGGTGACGGCCCGCTCAATCTCTACAACGCCGTGCGCATCGCCGCCACTCCCGCCGCCGGCGGGAAGGGCGTGCTGCACGCGATGAACCAGAACATCAACACCGCGCGCGACGTCACGAAGCTGAGTGCGTACCGGATGGATACGTTTCGCAGCATCGATCTCGGCGTGATTGGCGTCGCCGATCCGGACCGCGTGGTCTTCTACACCGAGCCGCTCCGCCGCCACACCTACAAGAGCGAGTTCAACATCGCGAACCTGCCGGCCGATTCGAAGGCGTTGCCCGCCGTCGAGTGCGTCTACGCCTACACCGAGGCACCGGGCTATCTCATCGACGCGCTCACCGAGCACGGCGTGAAGGGCATTGTCGTCGACGGCACCGGCGCCGGCAGCCCCACGGGGGGAGCGACCGGCCAGACCGAGGCCATCAAGCGCGCCCAGGCGAAGGGTATCATCGTGGTGGTGACGGCCCGCACGCGTGGCGGCCGGGTGCAGGACACCCCGCGCCGGCGCGAATCCGGCATCATTCCCGCGGACAATCTCACCCCCGAGAAAGCCCGCATGCTGCTGCAGGTCGCGTTGGCCAAGACCAGCGACCCCAAGGAAATCAAACGCATCTTCGACGAGTATTGAACCCACACCGCTGCTCACCATGTCGCACTCCCGCTCCACTCCGCCTCCGCTGAACCGCCGCCGTTTCCTCGCCTCCATCGCGGCGGCCGGCACCGCGTCCGCCGTTCTCGCCACCCGCCTGCGGGCCGCCACGGCCGAGACGTCCAAGATCCCCGACGATCCCCTCTTCACCTCCGCGAAGCGTCTCGCGGCGATGATCAAGGCGAAGCAGATCTCCGCCACCGAAGTCGTCACCGCGCACATCAAGCGCATCGAAGCGGTCAACCCGAAGCTCAACGCGGTGGTCTTCCCGATCTTCGAGCGCGCGCTCGCCGAGGCGAAGTTTGCCGACGAGGCCACCGCGCAGGGCCGGTCCTTCGGGCCGCTTCACGGCGTGCCCTGCACGATCAAGGACTCGCACGAAGTGCAGGGTGTCGTGTCCACCGGTGGCACGCTCGGACGCAAGGGCTACATTCCCGCGCGTGACGCCACCTACGTCGCCCGGGTGCGCGCCGCCGGCGCCATCGTATTGGGAAAATCGAATACGCCCGAGCTGACGCTCTCCGGCCAGACAACGAATCTCATCTACGGGAAAACTCACAATCCGTACAAACTCGGCTACCAGCCCGGCGGCTCCACGGGCGGCGGCGCGGCGATCATCGCTGCGGGCGGCGCGCCCTTCGACATCGGCACCGACTTCGGTGGCTCGATCCGCGGGCCCTCGCATTTCTGCGGCATCGCCGGCATCAAACCGACGACCGGCCGCGTGCCGCGCACCGGTCACATCGTCGACTTCGGCGGCTACTTCGACTCCTTCCAGGTGATCGGCCCGATGGCACGCTGGGTGGAGGATTTGGAACTGATCCTGCCGCTGATTTCCGGCCCTGATTACATTGACGCCGCGATCGCGCCGGCACCGTGGCTCGAGCCGCGCGATGTCGACCTGAAGAAAATCAAGGTCGTGTACTATTTGAACAACGGTTCGGAGAAACCGCTCACGCCCGAAACCGAAGCCGCGGTGAAAGCCACCGTGAAGCGGTTCGCCGATCTCGGCGTGACCGTGGTCGAGGAATGTCCCACCGCGCTCATCCGTGAATCGCAGGATCTCCGCACCGCTCTCTCCACCGCCGATGGTCGCGCGTGGACCAAGCGGATGCTGAAGAAGTACGGCACGACGCAGGTCTCGCCGGTGATCAGTCTCACCGACTCGCCGCAATGCGACGTCGGCGAGTTCACGCGTCTCGCCGACGCGTTGGATGCAAACCGGTCAAAGTTCCTGCAATGGATCAAGCCGTATGACCTGTTGATTTGTCCCGCCAACCGCGGCCCCGCGGAGCCGTGGCCGGACTCCCTGAAGCCCACGGCACCGGATCCGAAGAACATCGGTTTCACCACGACCTACAACAACACCGGCTGGCCCGGCACCGTCGTACGCGCCGGCACCTCGCCGGAAGGCCTGCCCATCGGCGTGCAACTCATCGCCCAGCCGTGGCGCGAAGATGTTTCGCTCGCCGCCGCCGCGTTCGTCGAAGCCGCGTCCGGCTTCGGTTACCAGAAACCCACCGCCGTCTGATCCTCCCGACCATGCGCACCTTTTCCCCCTCCACTTCCCGCCGCGACTTCCTCGGCAAACTCGGCGTCGGTTCCACCGGCGCCATGCTCGCCGCGCTCCCCGCGCTCACCTTTGCCGAGGGCGCGCCACCCAAGGCCTCGTCCAGCTGGCTCACTTCGAGCGATCCGTCGGAGGACATCCTCTGGATGTCGTCGACCAAGCTCGCGCAGATGATCCGCCAGAAAAAGATCTCCGCCCGCGACGCGGTGGAAGCCTGCATCAAGCGCATCGAGCAGGTGAATCCAAAGCTCAACGCCGTTGTGCAAACCTGCTTCGACCGCGCGCGCACGGAGGCCAAGGCGGCCGACGAGGCGCTGGCCGCCGGCCGGATCATGGGCCCGCTGCACGGCGTGCCGTTCACGATCAAAGATTCGCTCGACACCGCCGGGGTGATTTCCACCGGTGGCACCGTCGGACGCCAGGCCTACATTCCGCCAGAGGACGCCACCGTCGTGGCCCGCGTGCGTGCGGCTGGCGCGATCCTGCTGGGCAAGACCAACACCCCCGAGTTCACACTCGCCGGCGGCGGTATCCCCGGAGTGGGGACGACGGCGAACATCATCTACGGCATCAGCAAGAATCCGTGGGACTTGAAACGCTCGACGGCCGGTTCGTCCGGCGGAGCGGGCGCCATCGTCGCCGCGGGCGGCGCTTCGTTCGACATCGGATCTGACTACGGCGGATCGATCCGCATGCCCGCGCACAACAACGGCACCTGCGGCCTCAAGCCGACCTTCGGTCGCGTCCCGCGCACCGGCCACATCGTGGACTTCGGCGGCATCTTCGATTCCTGGCAGGAGATCGGACCGCTCACGCGCCGCGTCGAGGACTTGAATCTGATCACCGGCCTGATTTGCGGCCCCGACTACAAGGACGCCGCCATGATCCCGATCCCGTGGCGCGATCCCGCGGGCGTTGAGGTGAAGGGCCTGCGCGTCGGTTTCTACGCCGAGAACGGCGTCGCCGAAATCACGCCGGAGACCGTGGCCATCGTCAAAAAGGCGGCCGCCTACTTCAGCGAACTCGGCTGCCCGGTGAAGGAGGATTTCCCCAAGGCCATCATCATGGAACTCGAGGAAATCCGCGCGAAGCTGTCACCGTGTTCCGGCGCGAGCCTCCTGCGACTGGCCGAAAAGTCGGGCACCAAGGCCATCTCGCCCACCATCGTGACGCGCGCGAAACAGGAAATGCCATCGACGGCCGAGCTCACCGAGCTGCTCGAGAAACAGGACGCCAACCGGAGCAAGCTGCTGGGCTGGATGAAAAATTACGACATCGTGATCAACCCGGTGATGCCGAAGCCGGCCCAGTTGATTAACATCGGAGAGCAACCCAACGCCCGCCGCCCCGGCAGCAGCTACATGGGCGTCCACAACACCAGCGGCTATCCGTCCGCCGTCGTGCCCGCCGGCTTTTCCCCCGAAGGCCTGCCAATCGGCGTGCAAATCATCGGTCAGCCTTGGACCGAGGACAAAGTGCTCGCCGCGGCGGCGTTCGTCGAAAGCAAGACGGGCGGCTGGCGCAAGCCGCCGGTGTGAATCGTCGGCTTCGGAACAAACCGCCTTCCCTGGGCAACGGGCGCGCAGCCCGTTCAGCCCATTCAACTCCGTCTGATCGCTGGAAAGTGAGAGGCCTGAAAGAGCCCTGGGGTAACTCCTGCTGCTGAATAACGCCAATCACTCAACCGCACTCGCACGTCCAGAAACTCAATCAGGTTAAGCCTCAGGACGTCCGTCCGGGATGTCCGTTGCAAACATTTTCCTCTCTCCTACAAAATGCGTTCATACATCGTCCGACCGCTGCTCACTGTATTCATGGCAACGACCGGACTCGCTCTGGTCTCGCACGCCGTCCGGGCCGCGTCCTTCAACCTCACCACGGCCACCACCGCCGACATCAACGCGGCGTTCGCCGCTGGTGCGCTGACCTCGGAGAAACTGACCCAGCTCTACCTCGCGCGCATCGCCGCCTACGACCAGGCGGGACCGAAGCTCAACGCGATCATTGCGCTCAACCCGAAGGCGCTCGACGAGGCCCGCGCATTGGACGCCGAACGCAAGGCCAAGGGGCCGCGTTCGCCGCTGCACGGCATTCCCGTGCTGGTGAAGGACAACTTCGACACCTACGATCTCCCCACGACCGGCGGCTCCATTGGTTTCAAGGGCGCCATCACCGCGCACGATGCCTTCATGGTGAAAAAGCTCCGTGAAGCCGGCGCGGTCATCATCGCCAAGACCAACATGGACGAGATGGCGCGCGGCGGAAACGGTGTATCCTCATTGGGTGGACAGACGCTGAACGCGCACCGGCCCGACTTGATCCCCGGCGGTTCCAGCGCCGGCACCGGCTCCGGCCTGGCGGCGTTTTTCGCCCCGCTCGGACTCGGCACCGAAACCGGCGGCTCGGTTCGTCATCCGGCGAATGACAACAACATCGCCGGCATGGTCGCCACCGAGGGCCTGCTCTCCCGCGCGGGCATCATGCCGATCTCGATGTCCCAGGACCGCGGCGGCCCGATGGCCGCGAGCGTGTATGATCTCGCGGTGTCGCTGACTGTGATGGCGGGCGTCGATCCGAACGATCAGATCACCCGCCTGAGCATCGGCAAAACGCCTTCCGCGCCCTACGAGAGCTTCCTGAAGCCCGGCGTGCTGAAGGGCAAACGCATCGGAGTGCTGCGGGATCTTTTCAAGACCGGTCCGGAGCACGAACCGTATATCAAACTCATCCTCGAGGCCATCGAAGTGTTGAAGAAGGAAGGTGCCGTCATCGTCGATCCGGTTTCCACCGGCACCGATCTGCTGGCGATGACGCAGGGCCAGAGCCTCGGCAACTACGAGTACAAGTACGCCTTCAACGCCTACCTCGCCGCGCGCGGCCCGAACCAGCCCTTCTACACGCTCAAGGACCTGATCGCCTCCGGGAAATTCCATCCGCGGCTGGCGGAAAACTACGGCAAGTCCGAGGCCGCCCCGGCGATGGAGTTGAATTCTGAATACGCCGGCAAGTACCGGAATCGCGCCGCGCTCAAGAAAACGCTCGAGGACCTGCTGGCCAAGTTCGACCTCGACGCGTTCGTGTATCCGGTGCGCTCCGGTCCGCTCCCGAAGGCCGGCACGTGGCCGATGCCGCCCGGTGCCTCCGGTCAGAGCGTCAGCGACTACTGCGGCCTCCCCGCCATCACCGTGCCCGCCGGCTTCACGCCCGACGGTGAACCCGAGGGCATTGAGTTCATGGCCGCCGCCTTTGAGGACGCGAAGCTCCTGCAGGTCGCCTTCGGCTACGAGCAGGCCGCGCCGCACCGCAAGCTTCCCGCCGCGACGCCTCCGCTGCCCGGCGAGAAGTTCGATTACTGAGAATCCTGCCATTTTGCCCTGGGACCGCGACCGCCCCCGGTCGCTTCCGAACCGAAGGCGACCGGGGGCGGTCGCGGTCCCAAAAAGAAATCCCTCCCTCCGCCATTCACACTTTCACCGTGATCACGCCCACGTCATTCCGCCTCCTTTGCGCCGCCCTCAGTCTCGCAACGTCACTCTTCGCCGCCGACGCCAAGCCGCGCATCGCCGTCTTCTCCGGCCCAACGGCCACGATTCAAAACTCCCGGCCGCTCGTCACGAGCAACAAGGCGCGCGCAGCCGCCGGGCTGCCGCTGCTCAACGGCGCGGACGGCAAGCCGCTCACGTTTGATGAACTTTACCCGCAACGCGTCGCGGCACCCGTCACGGTGTACGTCGAACAATTCACGGCGCACCCGCTCGAATCGGACGCGGCGAAACTGTACGCGGCGCCCGACGGCTACGTCGCCCCGGACGGTTCGTTTGCGAAGACCCGGCGCGCTCCCACCGACAAACCCGTATACGCCGTCACGCTGAAACCCGAGGACGGCGTCTACCCTCTGCCCTTCATGGGCCGCCAAGCCGATGGCTCCGCGTGGGACTCCACCACCGCGCGACGCGGCGCACCGTTCACGCAATCGCGTCAGACCTTCTATCCGAACGCCGCGCGCATCCTTGAGGAAATCGAACGCGCCGGGGGCCGGATTTATGAGAAGGCCGATTTCGATTTCTACCGGCCCGCGCCGTCCGGTGGCTATACGCAGGGACTGCCGGCCGCGGCCCGCACGGATGCGGGCGACGGCGACATTGTCGCGGAAAAACTCGGCGAAGACTTCTTCACCTACGGGCCCTACGGCTCATCGCCCTCGCGCCCGCATCTCGCCCGCGCCACCAACATCGTTCAACGCGCCCTCGCCTCCGGCAAGTATGCCGGCGCAGTCTGGCTCGAAGGCAGTCCCAGCATCGAGGATACGGTCTACTGGCTCGGCCTACTGATCGACACCGCCAAGCCCATCGTCGGCAACTCAGCGCAGCGCGCCCGCGGACTCGTCAGCGCGGACGGAGACGCCAACATCATCGATTCGATTGGCTACATCACGTCGGGCGTGTGGCGCGACACCGCCGGCCGCGACCGGGTCGGGGCCGTCACGATCATGGATCAGGTAATCTACAACGCCCGCGAAGTGCAGAAGGGCGACGCCCGGCCCGGCGGCTACGTCGTGACCGGCGGTTTCGGCGGCATCGTCGGTACGACGGACTACGGTCCGAAGCTCACGTTTCTGCCGGTACGCAAAAGCACGCATCGGTCCGACGTGCGTCTCACGCAACTGCCCGCGACCGTCGCGGTCGTGGCGCGCACCGAGGGCGGACTCACCACCGTACCGTTCGCGACGAAAGATGCGGAGGGAAACCTGCTGCCGGCCGCGATTCCCGCCGTGACGATCGTGAAGTCGGCCCGCTGGCAAACCGACAACGACACGGCGCGCGACGCCTCGTCCCAAGTCGAAATCCTCGCCCGACTCGACGCGATCGTCGGCCGTCCGATGCCCGCCGGACTGGTGAGCGAAGGCCTGGCGCCGTACGGCAGTTCGATCGCACCGGTGGAGGCCGCGCTCGATCGCGTCGTGCTCAGCGGCATTCCCGTCGTGCAGGCTGCTCGCGGCGATTCGAACGGCTACATGCAGGCGAGCCCGGACAACCTGCGCATCGAGTCCACCAATCTCACCGCCACCAAATCCCGGATCCTACTCATGGCCTGCCTCCTCAAATTTGGCGCCCTGCCCCCGGCCAAGGATCCCACCGCTCCGACTCCCGCCGAACTCGCCGCCACCAAGGAAAAACTCAAAGCGTATCAGGCGGTCTTTGACACGCACTGAGTCGGCAGGAACGGAGTTGAAAGTTGAAGGGTGAAAGTTGAAAGACCAGAGGTACACTGGGTGCATTCAGGACATCCTAGTAACCGTTCGCTGCTCGGCCTCTGGTGATTGGTCTTTCAACTTTCACCCCTCAACTTTCAACTGAGGTTCTCCGCAAGGAGAACCTCCGGAGTCACTGTCCCGCCATGCCGTTCCCCTTGAGCGGTCCGAAGTCGGGCGGCGGTGAGCGGTGGTGGGTGGCGGCCTCATAGGCTGAGGCGATGCGCAGCATCACCGGCTCGCCGAAAGGTCGGGCCAGTACGTCGAGCCCGACCGGCAGCCGCGCAGCGACGGGTCCCACCAAGCGCGAACCGACGCGCCAGGAACTCGCCACATACTCGCCCTCAGCCGGTGCCGGCGGCAACGGCTGGGTCGCATCCTCCACGCGGTCGTACACCTGAGTGGTGAATCCGGCGGGCACCGTGATCGTCGGAAAACCCTGGCCACCGAGGAAACTCCACACCGCGTTTCGGCCGTTAACATTCGGCTCAGGCGGCGTCCCGAGTTTCGGCGGCGGCAGGTTGTTGGTCGGATAAACGACGGCGTCGAGTTTCAGCTCCGCCATGCACGCGAGCACGATCTGTTGCACGGCGAAACGACGCTGCATGCGCACGGCGGTGTCGAGCACCTGGGATTTTTCGTTGGACTCCAGGCTGCTCCGGCGACTGCCAAAGCGGACATCGTCGAAGAATTTCGCCTTCGTCATGAGATCGCTGATCGACTGGACGTTCGCATCGCCGCGCAGCTTGAGATAGCGGAGCAGCATGAACTTGCTCTCGCCCTCGGCGCGTGCCTGGCCGAGGTCGCGAATGGTGAGCATCTCGGGCACCTGGGCGGGATCGAGCGACATCGCAACAAGCGTCGACACGTGATCCGCCGCGGCCTTGCCCGCCGCGTTGAGAGGAAACTGCTGCGGATATTTTCGGGTGTAATATGCGTTCTGCACCTGTGGGTAGTACCGGCGGATGTACGGCGTGAACAGACCCTCGGGACCGGGCTCCACAACGTCGGCCCCGAGCTTCCTGAGATCCGCGATCGCGCGGTCGACGATGTCGATGTTCTCCTCGTCGGCCTTCGTGAACTTCGACTTGTCCATGTATTCCCGCACCACGCCGATGCGCAGGCCCTTGAGACTCTTCTCCCGCGCGAACGTTTCGTACGGCTGCTCCGGCAGCCGCCCGAGGCTGAAGGCGGTCATCTCGTCCTTCGGGTCGTAACCGGCGATGACGGTGAGAATGCGAGCGGCGTCCTCGACCGTGCGGCAGATCGGGCCCGTCCGGGTGTTCGTGCCGGCGCCGATCATGCCGTGACGGCTGACCAACTCCTGCGTGCCCGCAATGCCGACGAGATTGTTGTACGAGGCAGGTCCGCGAATCGACGTACCCGTCTCCTCACCGATCGCGCAGGTCACGAGATTCGCCGCGACCGCGGAGCCCGAACCGGAGCTCGAGCCCATCGGACTGCGCTCGGTGTCGTAAGGATTCACAAACACGCCGCCGAATGAACTTCGCGGAATGCCGGACGCGTATTCACCCAGATTGGACTTCGCCAGGATGATGGCACCCGCGGCGCGCAGCCGCGTCACAAAATCAGCGTCCACCGGCGGCCGATCGTTGGCGTACGCCACATCGGCGCCCGCGGTCGTCCTCAGATCAAACGTATCATACTGATCCTTAATCGCCATCACCACGCCATGCAGCGGACCGACGAGTTTCCCGGTCGCGGCAAACGTCCGGTCAAGCTCCGCCGCGACCTCCAGCGCGTCGGGCATCTTCGGATCCGCGTCGACCGCATCGGTGAGACTGCGGGCCTTCGTGTCGTCAAAGCCCCAGGCGCGCCGCGTGGCCGGCCGCAGATTGAGGGTGCTGAGCGCGTTAATCTGTCCGGCGTGCGGAATGGTTTTCACCTTGCCGAGAATGCCCTCGGGCATTTCCACCGCATGGCCGTTGTAGGCCTTGATGCGGGCGAGGTAGCGCTTCACGAGCGCCACCGCGGTGAGCTGCTTGCTCTCGATGGCGCGATGAATGTCGGCGATGGTCGCCTCCTCGATTGGAAACGCTGCGGGCGCACTACTGGCGCGGAGCGCTGCGGTTTGACTAAGCAGGATCGCACCCAGCAGGAGCGGGCGCGCTCCGAAGGAAAACCGACGGCGGTGAGGCCCGGTTTCCGAGTGATTTCGAAGCACGGAGGACGATGTCATTGGCGTTAACGCGCGCAGCCAGTGGTGACCCGCGCGTGCGCCCGCCAACGGCGGCGGGTGCAGCCGGCGATGCAGGAGTTGAGCCAGACGACCAACCACAAGCGGCATCACCTCCCTCGCTCGCGCCGACCTTTTCGCGCCACCTCGCAGCCGTTTCAGTTAAGGCGGAAATGATCCCGAATTAATTGAGGTGAACTCCTTCGCGCGATTCCACGCAAAGCCGACGCGCGCATTTTTGTGGCATCGCTCCTGCTCGGTGAGAACCGCCAATCACTCCCCTCGTCCGCCATGAACTCACCGCTCCCGGGACCCGTCTCCCGCGGCGCGCCGCCTTCGCGTCGCGCTTTTATTCGCAGTGCCGGCTACGGCACGGCCGCAGCCTTCGTCGCCTCCTCCCTGATCGCGCGTCTCAAGGCTGCGGATACGTCCGCGGGGGCGTTCCTGGCGTCGACCGACGCCACGGACGATCCGCTCTTCATGAGCGCGACGAAACTCGCCGCGCTGATCCGGGCGAAGAAGATCTCCGCGACGGAGGCGGTCACGCTCTGCTACAAGCGAATCGACGAGGTGAACCCGAAGCTGAACGCCGTGGTGTTCATGTGCCGCGAGCGCGCGCTGATGGAAGCGGCCGAAGCCGACGCCGCGCTGGCCAAGGGCAAACTCAAAGGCGCGCTGCACGGCGTGCCGATGACGATCAAGGATTCGTTTGATACCGCGGGCGTCGTCAGCACCGGCGGCACGCTGGGCCGCAAGACCTACGTGCCCGGCAGCGACGCCACCGTCGTCGCCCGCGCACGCGCCGCCGGCGCGATCCTCCTCGGCAAATCCAACACGCCGGAGTTCACGCTCGGTGGCGGCGGCAAGGGCACGCTCAATCTCATCCACGGCGTCACGCGGAATCCGCATCACACCCAATATCAGCCGAGTGGTTCCTCCGGCGGCGCCGGCGCGATCGTTGCGGCGGGCGGCGCGCACTTTGACATCGGCTCCGACTACGGCGGCTCGATCCGCGGCCCGGCCTACGCCAATGGCATCGCGGGCATCAAGCCCACGCTCGGCCGCGTCCCGCGCACCGGCCACATCGTCGGCTACGGCGGCGCGTTCGATTCGTTCCAGGAAACCGGTCCGCTCGCGCGTCGCGTCGAAGATCTCACTTTGCTGATGCCGATTCTTTCCGGACCCGACTGGTCCGACGCGGCGATGGCGCCGGTGCCGCTGGGCGATCCGGCAAAGGTGGATCTCAAGGGCCTGCGCGTCGCGTTCTACACGACGAACGGCATGATGGATCCGACGCCCGAAGTGCAGGCGCTGGTGAATCAGTGCGTCGGATACTTCTCGGCCCTGGGCTGCGTCGTCACCGACGCGAAGCCGCCGAAGATGAGGGAACTGGCGGAGACCCGGCAGAAATTCGAGGGCGCCAACGGCCGCGATCACATTCGCCGACTGCTGAAGAAACACGGGACGCTTCAGGCGTCACCTGGCCTGCGGGTCGAAGGCGACATCCTGCCGAGTTCCGAATTCACGCGGCTCTGTGAAGAGATGGATGCGATTCGCTCCGAGCAGCTCAGCTGGTTCGAGGGCTACGATCTCATCGTCTGCCCGGCCAGCCAGCGCGCGCCTATTCCACTCGACTATGAGCAACCCGGTGGACGCGAGGCCCGCAGCCGTTCGAGCTACACCAGCCAGTACAACACCACCGGCTGGCCGGCGGGTGTCGTTCGGGCCGGCACCTCAACCGCCGATCCGGGATTGCCGCTCGGCATCCAGATTGTGGCGCAACCGTGGCGTGACGACGTCGTCCTCGCTGCGCTCAGCCTGGTCGAAGCCAAATCGGGTGGTTTCAAGAAACCGTCATTCGCCTCGGAAAGGACCCAAGCATGAGCACCGCACGTCCTACGCTCACCACGCGCCGCGCGTTCCTCCATCGCACGGGCCTGCTCTCGGCGGCGGTCGCGACACCTGCCGCGATTGCTCCCTCCACTCGCGCCGCCACCGGCGGCGGCGACGAGATCATTGCGATGTCGGCGACGAAACTCGCCGCCCAGATCCGCGCCAAGAAAATCTCCGCGACCGAAGCGGTCGAGGCGTACATGAAGCGCCAGATCGCGGTGAACCACAAACTCAACGCCGTCGTCACGAACTGCTACGACCGCGCGCTGATTGAGGCGAAAGCGCTCGATGAGAAGGCGGCGAAGGGCGAGTTCGTTGGCGCACTGCACGGCGTGCCGATGACGATCAAGGACTCGCTCGACACCGAGGGCGTGGTCTCCACCGGTGGCACGATGGGCCGCCAGACGTTCGTGCCGAAGAAGGACGCCACCGTCGTGGCCCGCGCCCGCAAGCATGGCGCGATTCTCCTCGGCAAGACGAACACACCGGAATTCACCCTCGGTGGCCTGGCCGGCATCAGCACGGCGAGCAATCTGCTCTTCGGCGGCTCGCACAATCCGTACGACCTCACGCGGTCGACCTCCGGTTCCTCCGGCGGCGCCGGTGCAATCGTGGCCGCAGGCGGTGCGGCGTTCGACATCGGTTCCGACTGGGGCGGCTCGATTCGGGGACCGGCGCACAACAACGGCATCGCCGGCATCAAGCCCACGAGTGTCCGCCTCCCGCGCACCGGCCACATTGTCGACTTCGGTGGCGTATTCGATCTGTGGCAACAACTCGGGCCGATGACGCGCCGCGTCGAGGACCTGACGTTGATCACGCCGTTGCTGGCCGGGCCCGACTTCAAGGACGCCGCGTGCGCCCCCGTGCCGTGGACCGATCCCGCATCCGTCGACTTGAAGAAACTGCGCGTCGCGTTCTGCGCCGACAACGGAGCCACGCTACCCGCGGCCATGACGAGTGACGACACGAAGCAGACCGTCCGCCAGGCCGCGAAGTGGCTCGAGTCCGCCGTGGCGATGATCAAGGAGGATCATCCGAAGGAAATTCTCAACGAACTCGCCGCCGCCCGTACCAAACTGACCGGCGGTGATGCGTGGGCGTTTTACCGCCGGCTCGTCGACAAGCATGGCACGAAGAACTTTTCGCCGTCCGTGAAGGACCGCATGTCGCGCATGTCCGCCATCACCAGCGCCGAGTACGTCGATGCGTGGGAGAAGGCTGACGAAACGAAATCCCAGATGCTCGGCTGGATGAAGGCCTACGATGTCTTCATCTGTCCCGTCGCAGCAAAGCCCGCGCAACCGATCGACGTGGACCCGTCCGCCGCCAGCACGTTTGGCGCTCCCGGCAGTGGCTGGCCGTACACCGGCGCGTTCAACAGCACCGGCTGGCCATCCGTCGTCGTTCGCTGCGGCAGTTCGAGTGATGGCCGACTGCCGATCGGCCTCCAGATTGTCTGCGCGCCTTGGCGCGAGGACATCTGTCTCGCCGTGGCTTCATTTCTCGAAGCCCGGAGCGGTGGCTGGCAGATGCCGCCCGTTTGAAACCTTTGGCTCAACCGCCGCACCTTCTACGGAGAACGGGAATACTGATGAGACGACACTTCCTGGCTGTGGTGTCGGCAGTGTGGCTCCCGTTCTCCGTATTAGCGCGGCCGCTTGATCCCGCGGCAACCTTCTATCCCGTGGAGGAGGCCACGGTCGCAGGCATTCAGTCGGCCTATCTCCGCGGCGAAGTGAGCGCGCGCGAAATCGTTTCGGCGTATCTCGCCCGCATCGCCGCCTACGATCAGCAGGGGCCGCACCTCAACTCCATCATCAATCTGAATCCGCGCGCCTTGGACGAGGCGGACGCGCTTGACGCCCGCCTTCGCGCGACCGGAAAGCTCACCGGGCCGCTGCACGGCGTCCCTGTGCTCGTGAAGGATTGCATCGATGCCACCGGCATGCCGATGACCTCGGGCTTTCAAGGCTGGAAAAACTACGCGCCGCCCACGGACGCCCCGCTCGTCGCGAAGATCAAGGCCGCCGGCGGCATCATCCTCGGCAAGGCCTCGCTCTCCGAATTCACCAACGGCGGCGGCGACAATATCAATTCCGTGCTGCCGGGATTCGCGCGCAATCCCTATAACACCGCCTACGCCACCGGCGGCTCCTCCGGCGGGACTGGCGCCAGCATTGCCGCCAATTTCGCCCTCGTCGGCATCGGCACTGACACCGGTGGCTCGATCCGCATGCCGGCCGCCCACTGCGCGCTCGTCGGATTGCGTCCCACCGTCGGCCTGGTGTCGCGCACCGGCATCCAGCCGAACAACAGCATTCGCGACACGGGCGGTCCGATGACGCGCACGGTCACCGATTTGGCCGTCCTTCTCGACGCCATCGTCGGGACCGATCCCGCCGATCCCGCCACGCTGCGCGCCACCGATCACATCGCTCCCACCTACACCGCCGCGCTCAAACGCGACGCCCTGAAAGGCGCGCGGCTCGGCGTCCTGCGCCAGGTGTTCACCGCCAAGGTCACCGATCCCCGGATACTCGCGCATTTCGAGGCGACGCTCGCCGAACTGAAAGCCGCCGGCGCCGAAATCATCGATCCCTTCACCGTATCCGCGATTGAAGGACTGCCCCGCGCTCCGCAGACGCCGGCCCGGCGCAAGGCGGACATGATCAAGTTCCTCGCGGATCATCCCGGCATTCCCTATCCGACGCCCCAGGCCATGGCCGACTCGCGACTGGCGCATCCGCTCCATCAGACCGCGTTGGAATCGTACGCCGCGGCCGGCCCGGTTGAGACGGATCCGGCGACGCTCAAGGGGCTCGAAGTTGAGGAAGCCTACCGCGTCGCTTTTACCGCGGCGATGAACGCGGGGCGGATCGACGCCGTCATCTTTCCCACCTGGGCGCAACTTCCCGTCGTCAACGGCGACCGCAACACCCAGCTCATGACCGACACCCCGAAGCCCGTGCCCGCAGGCGCAACCGCGGCTCCGGGTGCGGTCACCGGCCTCGGCAGCAGCCTGACCTTTGTCGGCAGCACGCTGCAATGGCCCGCGCTGTCCGTCCCGAGCGGATACCTCGGCGCCAATCTGCCGGTGGGCCTGCAGATTCTCGGCCGGGCCTGGGATGAGGCGCGCATCATCGGTTACGCCTTCGCTTATGAGCAGGCGACGCGTCACCGCCGCCCGGCACCCACCGTCCCGCCGCTCGGGCCGCCCGCGGCCACATTGAGCGCGAGTTCTCGTTGATGCGTCTCGTTCCATCCTTACACGTTCGGTTGTCGGCGTTCGCAGCGCTGTCGGTGATCGCGCTGAGCGGCGCGAACTTGGCGTTAGCGGCCAACTTCCCTGTCGAGGAAGCGACCATCGAACACATTCACGCCGCGTATCGCGCCGGCCTGACGACCGCACGCGAGGTGACGCAAGCGCACCTGGATCGCATCGCCGCGTACGACCAGCGTGGTCCCGCGCTGGGCGCCATCATCACGGTGAATGCCACCGCGCTCGCGGACGCCGAGGCGCTGGACGTCGCGTACAAAGCCACCGGCCGGCTCGCCGGTCCGCTGCACGGGATTCCCGTCCTGGTGAAGGACAACTACGACGTCGCAGGCGTCCAGACCACCGGAGGCTCAGTCGCATTGATCGGCTGGATACCGGCCAAGGATTCCACCGCGGTCGCCAAACTCCGGGCGGCCGGTGCGATCATTCTCGCCAAGACCACAATGTCGGAATGGGCCCGCGGCGGACTCGACAACATCAACTCCGTGCTCCCGGGCTTTGCGCGCAATCCGTACAATCTGGCGCATGCGACCGGCGGATCCTCCGGCGGCACGGGCTCGGGGCTCGCGGCCAGCTTCGGCGTCGTCGGCCTCGGTTCCGACACCCTCGGTTCCATTCGCAATCCCTCGTCGAACAATGCGCTCGCCGGCCTGCGGCCCAGTTGGGCGCTCGTTTCCCGCGCCGGCATGGTCGGACTTTACGACGCCCGCGACACCGCCGGCCCAATGGCCCGCACGGTCGCGGATCTCGCTCGGTTGCTTGACGTCATCGCCGGCGTCGATCCGGCCGACCCCGCCACGGCGGGTGCCGAGGGCAAAATCCCACCGACCTACACGGCGTCGCTCCAGCCCGGCGCGGCCCGCGGCAAACGCGTCGGCATCCTGCGCCAGGCGTTTCCCGCGAACCGCTCGGATCCACAGGTCGTGGCGTTGTTCGAACAAGCTGCCGCCGACTTGAAGAGGCTCGGCGTCGAGGTCGTCGATTCCTTCGTCGTGCCCGAGTTCGATCAGTTTCCCTCGCAGAGCCATCCACAGAGCGAAGTGCGGGCCGCGCTCGAACGCTATCTCGCGACGACGAGTGCGTCCTTTCCCAAGACCGTGGCCGACGTCGTCAGCGCGAAGAAATTCCACCCGCTGCATGAGAACGGCCTCATCCTCGCGAGCAAAGCGCCCGCGCCGAAGGACGACCCGATCGTGCGCAAACTCGAGGCCGACGAAGTCCGGATGCGGCAGGCCTATCTGGCGGCGATGGACGCAGCGAAGGTCGACGCACTGATTCTGCCGGTTGCGAGTTTTCCGCCGAAGCTCAACGGCGACCGCAACACCACCCCGACCGGCGTCACGACGTGGATCGCATCCAGTCTCCACTGGCCCGCCGCGGTCGTGCCGATGGGCACCACGTACGAAAACCTGCCGTCTGGCCTGCAGATCATCGGGCGGCCATGGAGCGAACCGACGCTCCTCGCGCTGGCCCACGCCTACGAGCAGGCGACGCATCATCGCCGCGCGCCACCGACGACGCCACCGCTGGCGACGTCGTTCGCGGATCAGTTCATCGGGACGTGGCAGTTGGTCCGCATCGACGAGCGCAACGCGGCGACCGGCGTGGTCAAACCCTCCCCGCGCGGGCCCGCCTCCGGCCAACTGGTCTACACGGCAAATGGCCGACTCTCCGTGCAGATCTCCACCAACGATCGCAGTCGCGTTGCCGCCGGCTCGGCCGAGGGGTTCTCGAGCTACTTCGGCCGGTGGGAACTCTCCGTGGGCGAGGGCTGCGTGATTCACCGTCAGGACGGCAATCTCAACGCCGCGCAAGTCGGCCAGGCCGCCAAGCGATATTACAGCTTTGATTCCAGCGGCCATCTTTCCCTCGCCACACCGCCACGTGAACGCGAAGACGGCACGTCAACTGCTACACTGTTCGTCTGGAAAAAACTCTGATTTACCTCTGAAACGCTGTATCCACACTGCGTATTCATGAGGCTGCGTGCGCGCATGAATTCATTTCAGCCATGCGGCGCTTTACTCTCGCGCGCAGAGGAGTAGCAGTGCTTCTGCCCCAAACGAACGTGCGGGGCAAAAGTCCAATCACTCCAATCCCCATCGTATGAAAACCCTGAAATGCATTCTCGCAGCGGGCAGTCTGCTCGCCGCGCTTTCCCCCAGCTTCGCCTCGGTCGAGGTTCAATCGGCCTCGCGCGCTGAAACGTGGTTCAACCAGTATTATCAAAATCCCCGTCCGGACGATTTGCTCACCTCCGTTCACCAGCTGAGCGCCCGCGGCTTCTTCGAACAGCCGGGCAACACGGCGACGGCGATTGGCTTCTTCACCGAAATCTTCTCCACCCACCCGCAGCGCGTCCGCCAGTGGCTCGATCAGACGGCCAGTCTCCCCGAGGCGCACCGTCGGATTCTCGCCGCAGCCGCCTGGCAGGCCGGTCACCCGAAGGGCCTCGAGCTGATGCGGACGTTTTCGGCCAACGACGACAAGGTCGTCCAGATTCAGGTTGCCGACCTCCTCCGCCGCGGTCCGGCCCCCGTGGCTGACACGGTCGTCGTATCCGAATCGTCACTTCGCCTGCAGTGGGGTGCGTTCCTCGCCAGCGGCAATGACCGTCACGTCGTCGCGATGCTCAACGCCCTCGGCACCAACGAGCGCGACCTCACCCTCGCGGTCCGTTACGCGATCGCGCAGAACGCCGCCAGCCACCGCAAGGTCCTCGATATCTGCCGCGCCCAGCTGGATCGCCAGCCGGAAGCCGTGCGCTCGGAAATCCGCGCCGCCCTCAAGGATGTGCCGGCCGGTCCTCGCGCCTGAGCGTTAGCCGCAGTCCGTTGCTTACCCACCGGCCCCTCACGGGGCCGGTTTTTTTGTGCCCACACGGTTCACGCGAGGCACGCCTCACCTGAAATTCGTTCATGCCACGTCTATCTGACCAGTCAGGGCACACTGGTTGCTATAAGGAGCCATGCCAATCGCTCGACCGGGCCGCTCCAGAAAGGGTCTGTTCGTCGCCGCTGCGTTGTTCGCCGCGGGACTTCATCCATCAGTCCTCGGTGCCGCCCCCGCCGTGGGAGTAATCCGCAACGCCGCCTGGTCACCGGGCGACACGTCGCGGGAGGGCGCTGGTGAGTTCAGCGTTCTCCTGCAGATGGCGCAGCTCCAGCAGTCCGGCAATCGTGCCGGCCTGCTCGGGGTCGGTGCACCGCACGGTGTCTTCGCACCCGGCACCGAACGCGCGCTGCGCTTCGCCGTGTTGAGCGGCCTGCCGGTGGTCAAACTGGCGCCCGGGGGCGACGTCGCCGCCTGCCCGGACGAACTCTTCGTCAACGCCGGCACGCTCTCGGAGAACGAAGCGCAACGCGTCCTCGCCGAAGCCCTCGAAGTGCACGGCGCTCCGCCCCGCGCCAGCAACCCGTCGCAGCCGACCGACAAGGAACTCGTCGCCATCCGCGCCCACGTGAAACGGCTGCAGCAGCACTTCACGCTGCCACGGCCGATGATTGTCGCACGGAACTGACTACGCTTCCTCAACCGTGAGTCGGACGAGACCGGGCAAAGTTCGCCCGGTCTTTTTTATATCCTGCCCCATCCTGTCGTCGGAGCTCAAGGGAGTGTCCGAGTGAATTGTGGCGACCGAATGCCGCGGTTACCGTCCGGCCCCTCGCTGGCGCTCGGAGCCACAACTGACCAGCGTCCGAAAGCGAGCGGCGAAACGCTGCACACAATCACTTCGCCAGCTCAGCCGCCGCGAGTCCCTCGGGATGCAGCGGTGCTTCGCGCTTCGGCGCGGCGCGCGGTGAACACATCACGTAGACCGCCGGAATGACATAGATCGCGAGCGCGGTGCCGATCGCGAGGCCGCCAATGACCGCAATGCCCATCGACACCCGACTCTCCGCACCCGCGCCCAACGCGAGCGCAATCGGCACGATGCCGAGAATGGTGGCTAGTGACGTCATGAGGATCGGCCGCAACCGGGCGACCGCGGCTTCCTGCGCCGCGCGCCGGGCGTCGCCGCCACACGCCTCGAGCCGTTGATTCGCGAACTCAACGATGAGGATGCCGTTCTTCGTCACCAATCCGATCAGCATGATGAGGCCAATCTGCGAGAAGATGTTCAACGTCTGGCCGAACCACCACAGCGCCCCGACGGCACCGGCGACCGCGAGCGGGACGGTGAAGAGAATCACGAAGGGCGCGCGGAAACTTTCGAACTGCGCCGCGAGCACGAGATAGATCAACACGAGCGCCAGCGCGAACACCCAGCCGAGCGACGATGAGCTCTCGACGAAATCACGCGCCGCACCGGAGAGCGCCGTCGTGCAACGCTCGTCGAGCGTGAGCGGCGCGGCGGCGCGGAAGACCGCAATGCCCTCGCCCATCGTCCGGCCCGTCGCGAGCGTGCCCGACACCGTCGCGGCGGCATATCGGTTGTACCGATACAACTCGGGCGGAGCGCTGCGTTCCTCGACCGAGACGAGATTGTCCAACCGCACGAGTTCACCGGTCGCAGCGCGGACGGAAAGATTGCCGAGGTCGCCGGGACGGGCCCGGAAGTCGCGCGTCGTCTGACCGATGACCTCGTACTGCTTGCCGCTGAGAATGAAATAGCCGAACCGCTGGCCGCTCAGCGTGGCCTGCAGGGTCTGCGCGATGTCGAGCGCACTCACGCCGAGCGTCTGCGCCTTGTCACGGTTGATGCTCAACCGCAGCTCGGGCTTGTTGAACTTCAGATCGCTGTCGACAAACGAAAACACCGGGCTCTTCCGCACTTCCTCGAGGAAGCCCGGCAGCTTCTCGCGCAGCACGTCGAGATCAGCCGCCTGAATCACGAACTGCACGCCGCTCACGCCGGCACGGCGCTCACCAATGCTGGCGTCCTGCGTGACATTGACCCGCGCACCGGCAAACTGGCGGGCCAGGGGTTGCAGGACGTCGGCAATCTGCTGCTGCGTGCGCGTGCGCTCCTCCTTGTCGGCGAGAAAGACGCGGATGAAACCGCTGTTCACCACGCCCTGCGCGCCGGGCGCGCCGCCCGAACCCGGCACCTGCGTCATCATCATTGGCGACTCCGGCACCTTGTCGGCCACCGCGATTGCCAGATCGTCCATGAAGGCCGCCATGTAATCGAAGCCCGCGCCCTCGGGTCCCGTGGCGCGAACCCAAATCCGGCCGCGGTCCTCGAGCGGCGACAGTTCGCGCGGCAGCGCCCGCATGCCGTAGCCGATGCCGGCAATCGCCGCGAGCAGCACCACAACCGCCAGCCAACGCTGCCGGAGAAAACCAGCCAGCGAAGTGCCATAACCGCGTTCCAGCGCGGTGAAAAAGGGCTCGGTGACACGAAACAGCCAGCCATGCCCCGCGTGGGCCTTGAGCAACCGCGCGCTCAGCATCGGCGTGAGGGTCAGCGCCACCACCGCCGAAATCAAAACCGCGCCGGCGATCGTCACGCCGAACTCGCGGAACAGCCGTCCGGAGAGACCGCCCATGAAAAGCAGCGGGAGAAACACCACCGCCAGCACGACGGTCGTGGCGACGACCGCGCCGAAGATCTCGCGCGTGCCCTCAACGCCAGCCTGCAGGGGCGGAACGCCGCGTTCGATCTTTGAGTAGATGTTCTCGAGGACGACGATGGCGTCGTCGACGACGAGGCCGATCGCAAGCACCACGCCGAGCAGCGTGAGGACGTTGATCGAGAACCCCGCCGCTTTCATCACCGCAAACGAACCGATGATGGAAACGGGAATCGCCAGGACGGGAATCAGCGTCGTGCGCCATTCGCGGAAGAAGGCGAAGACGACGAGCAGCACGAGCCCGAACGCCACGAGGATGGTTTCCTCCACCTCGAGCAGCGACCGACGCACGTAACGGGTGTTGTCATACGCGACCTCAACCTGCACATCCGCCGGTACCTCGCGTTTGATCTGCTCGAGCCGCCGCGTCAGCTCATCGACGATCTCGATCTGGTTGGCGCCGGGTTGAGTGCGGAAATACAAACCTGCGATCGGCGTGCGCCCGATCTTCAGCGCGCCGCGCTCGTTCAACGCCCCGAGCTCGGCATAGCCGACGTCGCGAAAGCGCACGAGCCGATCCTCGCTGCGGCGGATGACGATGTTGTTGAATTCCTCCGCGGTGTTCAGCCGTGAGAGCGTCTTCACTGGGAGTTCGACGGCTTCGCCCTCGATCCGGCCCGAAGGAAGTTCGACGTTCTCCCGCGTGAGCGCCTGCCGGATGTCGAGCGGCGTCAGCCCGCAGGCCGCGAGCCGATCGGGATCGATCCACAGGCGCATCGCGTAACGCTTCTCCGCCGGCTGATCCACCGCTGCGACACCGGGCACGGTCTGCAGGCGTTCCTTGAGCAGGTCAGCGATGGCCGAGAGTTCGAGCTGCGAGCGCCGCTCGCTGCGAATCGCGAGGCCGAAGATCGGACTCGAGTCGGCATTCGACTTGATGAGGATCGGCGGATTCGCGTCGGGCGGCAGATTGCGCGCCGCGCGTGAAAGCTGGTCGCGAACGTCACTGGCCGCCGTATCCAGATTGGTTTCCAGCGTGAACTCCGCCGTGATCTGGCTCGTGCCTTCTCGGCTCGTCGCCATCAGCGTGCGAATGCCCGCCACCGAATTTACGGCTTCCTCGATCGGCGAGGTGATTTGCGCCTCGACCACCTCGGCCGCCGCACCCGGATAACTCGTGGAGATCGAGAGCGTGGGCGGATCAACCGCCGGGTACTCGCGCACGCCCAGACCCATGAAGCCGATGACGCCGAAGAGCGTGATGAGCAGCGACAGCACGAGCGTCAGCACCGGCCGACGAATGGAAAGAGCCGCGAGATCCATGGGGATTAGTCCGCCTTCGCCGAAGCCCCGGTCGTGGTGGCATCCGCGGGCTTTTTCTTTCCGCCTGCCACGGCCAGAGCAGCGGCCGGCACGGCGAGATCCGCCACCACCACCGGCAGTCCTGCGCGCATCTGTTGCAAGCCCGAGGTGATCACGACGTCACCCGGCTTGAGGCCATCGAGAATGTGCACCGCGGTCTGGCTGCGCGTGCCGGTCTGCACAGTGCGGCGCACGGCCGCGCCGTTGACGATCACGAAGACATTCTTGTCGTTTACGCCGGGAACGACCGCCGCGGCGGGCACCTGGATCGCGTCGGGAATCGATGAGAGCGTGAGCTCGATGTTGGCGAAACCGCCCGGCAGGAGGCGGCCGTCGGGATTGGCGGCCACGGCCCGCAACTGCAGCGTGCGCGTGCCGGTGTCGATGCGCGGCTCAATCGCAATGATGGTACCGATCACCTTCTGCTCCATCCCGGGCACGGTGAACGCAATGGGCGCCGCCTTCGGGACGCGGCCCGCGTAGCGCTCCGGCACCGAGAAATCGATTTTGATGCGATCGAGATTCTGCAGCGTCGCGACGCGCGTGGTGGCGTTCACGAACGCGCCCTCGCTCACGAAACGCAGCCCGACCACGCCGTCGAACGGCGCGCGAATTTCCGTCTTGGCGATCTGCGCCTCGGTCAGCGCCACCTCGGCGCGTTGCACGTTCACTTCGTTCAACGCGCTATCATAGTCCTCCTGCTTCACGCTCGCGCTTTCGAGCAAGCGCGCGAGGCGCCGCTCCTTGAGTTCGGCGAGTTCCTTCCGCCAAGCTGCGCGCTGGAGCGTGGCGCGGAGGTCGGCGTCGTTGAGTTTCACGAGTAGGTCGCCCTTCCGCACGCGGGCGCCCTCGACGATGTGCACCGACACGATCTTGCCGTTGACCTCTGCCTGGAGTTCCACGCCCTCCTCGGCGCGCAGCGTGCCAGTCGAGCTGATGACTTCGGCGAGCGGACCGGGCACGATCGTCACGGCCGACACCCGCAGCGGCGCGGAGGCAGACGAGCCCTTGCCCTTTTCCTTTTTGGTCGCGGCAACGTCCTTCGCCGGTGCGTTCGCGCGCGGCCAGACCTTGATGGCGGCAAACGCACCGCAGCCGAGAACCACGACGCCGACGACGACGGTTTTAGTGGGAAAGCGGCCCATTTCAGTAGTCGAATTTTTCGCCGGCGAGAGGCGGGGTCACGGCAGGCAGCTTGCGGTGCGTCGCCGCCTGTTCGTAGGCGTAGGCGAGACCGATGAGCTTGGCCTCGGTGAAGAGCCGGCCGAAGAATTCGATCCCCAGTGGCATGCCATCGGGCGTGAAGCCGGCGGGGACAATGACCGTCGGGTGCCCGGTCACCGTGCTCAGGCGCGCGGAACCGCCGGCGCGGGTCAATTCGCTGCGTTCGGGCGGGACGACGGCGTTGCCGTTGTCGGGCGCGGCGTCGGCAATCGTCGGCACGGCGCGCAGCCGGTGCGGATAGACGAGCGCGTCGAGCGCGTAGCGATCCATGAGCTCGTTGATCACACGGCGCACGACCTCGCGGCCCTCAAGCCGGGCCAGGTAGTCGGCATTCACATCCATGAAGCCAAACGCGTCGCACTTGATGTAGTTGTCCTTGAGCCGGCCGAGATAGCCGCCGTTCGCGATCAGATCGGTGAGCGTCTTCACCGGAATCGTGGCACCGCGCGTCGCGAAATACGCGTTCAGGCCGTATTTGTATTCCGGATCGCTCATGTTCACGTCGCGCAGCACCGCTTGGAAGTCGGTGCCGGTGGAAACCGGATCGACGAGGATGGCGCCGGCCTTCTTCAAGTCGGCCACGGCGGCGTCGAACACCGCGAGGTTGGCCGTGTAGTCGGCACCGGGCGTGGCGAGATCACGCAGCACGCCGATGCGCGCGCCTTTCAGCGCGTCCTTTTTCAACGCTGAGAGATAACCGCCGGCGGGCTTCTTGCCGGCCGCGCGCTTGGTGGTGAGATCGGCGGGATCCATGCCGGCCATCGCGTGGAGCATGGCGGCGGCGTCGGTGACGTTGCGCGCCATCGGTCCGCCGCGATCGAGGGTGAACGAAATCGGAATGATGCCGTCGCGACTGACCAGGCCCTCGCTCGGCGAGATGCCGACGAGGTTGTTGTTGCTCGACGGGCTGCGGATCGAGGAGCCGGTTTCGGTGCCCGTGCCCATCTGGGCGAACACGGCGGCGACACCCGATCCGGTGCCGGCGCTGGAGCCGCCGGGAATCTTGTCGAGCACGTAGGGATCGAGCGTCTGGCCGCCGAGCGAACTCGTGCCGGTGGAGCCGCGGGCGAACTCATCAAGGTTCGCCTTGGCGAGGATGATTGCGCCGGCGGCGCGCAGGCGCGCCACGGTGAAGGCGTCATCGGGCGCGACTGTGCCCTTGAGCGCACGCGAACCGCCGGTGGTCGGCAGGTCGGCCGTGTCGAAGTTGTCCTTCAGTACAATCGGCACGCCGTGCAACGGACTGCGCGGGCCCTTCGCCTTGCGCTCGGCGTCGAGGGCGCGGGCGGTCTCGAGCGCCTTCGGGTTGAGCGTGATGATCGTGTTGAGCTTGGGGCCGGCCTGATCGTACGCGGCGATGCGCGCCAGATAGAGCTGCGTGAGTTTCTCGGACGTGAGCGCGCCCGCCGTCATGGCGTCCTGCACGTCGAGCACCGTCGCCGTCGCCAGATCAAAGGTTTTCGCGCGCGCCGTCAGGGCACCGAACGCCGCGAGTGCCGCCACCGTCCACCGGGAGAGTTTCATGGGGAGGGAGGCGTTCAGCGCGTGCGGTACCAGTAGGTGTCGAGCTCATCGCGAAAGAGCTTCTTCGGAATCATCGCATGGATGCCGAGCGTGCCGTCGACGACCTGCGTGACGCGGAAGTCGATGCCGATGCTCGCGAGCGCGTACGCCTCGAAGAAATCGTACTTCCGGTATTCCTTCAGGAAATCGACGGTCTGGATCATCGCCATGCGCATGGCCGCATCGAGATCGGGATCGAGGCCGAACGTGAGGAAGTGCGTGGGCGTTTCGGCGCGCGGGGCGGACAGCTTCTTCCCCTTGTGGAGAATGAACTGCAGCGTGCAGACGTTGGCCGTTTCGACGGCGTTGATCGTGATCTCGCCGTCGCCCTGGGCCGCGTGCGAGTCGCCGGTGTAGAAGAGTGCGCCCTTCTGGTAAACGGGCAGATAAAGCGTGGAGCCGGCGATGAGTTCCTTGCAGTCGAGATTGCCGCCGAACGTTCCCGGCGGGCCGGATTTGCGCATCGGTCCCTCGGAGTCGGGCGGACACGTGCCCATCACGCCCATGAACGGCGCGAGCGGCACTTCGGTGCGCGCGTCGAAGATGCAGACGTTGCGTTTGAGATCGATGTGCACGACGCGCGTCCACGGCCGCGGCACGAGATCGGGCAAGGCTCCGCGGCCGGGCGTCGCGCCGACGGTGCCGTAGGGAATGCGCGGCGTGACATCGAGAATGCGCACCTCGAGCGAATCGCCGGGCTCGGCGCCCTCGACCGCGATGGGGCCGACCAGCAGATGACCGCCGCCCGACATCACGGTCCCGGGCGGAGTGTTCGGCGGCGGCGGGAGCCGATGCGTCGATTCCTTCAACACCTTGATCGTTTCCGCGAGCGCCGCATTCGTCTCAATGGTGGTCGCGATGTTGTTTTCCTTGAGCCACTGGTTCGGATTGTCCTCGCGCCAACGCTGACCGCCGCCGCCGTCGATCCGGACCGTGGCGCCCGACTTCACCGTCAGCACCGGCTTCTTCGTCGGCGAGAAGTGTCCGATGATCGCAGTCTCCGGGGTGAACGGCACATGGTGATCGTAGGGGATCTCGATGGCCCGGGCGGGCACGAGGCCGGCAACCGCGAGGGTCGCGAGCGCGATAACCGATCGAGTGGAGACGAAGCCGGCACGGACAACCGCAGGGGCGTCCGTCACCGACGACGCAGTCGCGGCAAACGCGACCGCGCGAGCGCGGGATAAATTCATAGAGCGGGAGTGATTGGCGTTTCCGCAGAAGCGGGAAGCGTGCCAGCGATTCGTCGCGAATCGCCGATCGCTCACTGTCGTAGCCGCGCAAAGGTAAATGTAGGCGGGGTGCCCTCACCCCGCTGAACCGGAATAATGGACGCAACGATTGCGGGGTGAGGGCACCCCGCCTACACTTCTCAAACGCGCCCCGGCTCCACCTACTTCGCCGTCGGCAGCGTGCTTTCGTAGCGCGACCAGTTCTTCACCAGCTCGTGCACCACGCGGCTGCCGACGGCATGCGCGGCTTCGAGCGAAGGCAGGTACGCCGAGTAGCCGGGTCCGAGTTTTTCCCCGCTCAGGCTTTCCGCGGCGTCACCGCCCGGCCACTGCATGTCAAAGTTGCTGGCCGTCCGCAGCACCAGCACGCGGTCCACGTCCACGCGCTTCGCCCGGGCGAGCCAGGTCAGGGACTGCAACGTGCCGGTGTCCTCCATCGCGGTGGTGACGTAGTTGCCCGCGCCTTCCGAATAGTACTTCACCCAGTCGTTGGCCCACTGGTTGAGCAATGCGCCGTGCCAGTAGGTCATCGAGGAGATCGTGTCGCCCTTCATCACGAGCGGCGGCCGCTGCGCGTGAGGGAAACCCTGATACAGCGCGCGACGCTTGCGCATCGGCTCGGTGTCCGCGAGCGGCGTGTCCTTGGTCAGCTGGTACGCCCACTCGACGAGCGACGGTTTCAGCCGGTAGGCCTCGCCTTCGCTGCGATCGACCGGCTGCTCGTACGGTTTCTTTTTCCGCAGCGGAATGTAGCCCGTCTTCCAATCCTTCGGCATTTCGCGGGAATCGATCTCATGGCTGAGATCGCCGTCGACGACCCATTCCGCCCACACCGCCGAGCCCAGGGAGCCGTCGTGCGGATCGATGCCGGCAATGCCAGCGACCAGAAAGTAGCTTTTCGAGAGATCAAACCGCGGATCGAGGCCCAGCGCCATGATCGTGGCGGCACTGCGGGCCGTCCCCACGCCCGTCACAACGCCAAGCACGCTGCCGTCGGCGTTGGTGCGCACGTCGCGATAGCCCTGCGGAAACGGGAGCACGCGCGTGAGCTTTTCCCGCTCGACCCAGAATTGAAATTCGCCGGGCCGATCCCCGGTGTCCTCACCGGCCTCGAACATCGCGACGACGACGACTTTGGGGCGGATGATTTCGGGTGACGCCGCGAACGCCGGCACCGTTGGAAACAGGCTGCTGAGGACGAGAAGGAGGGTTGCGCGCAGGAACATGCGAACCATGTCAGCAGGAGCCGGGCCGGCCGCAAATCGGTTCTTGCCGCGGGCCGGCGCTCGGGTTCGCTGTCCCCTTCCATGAGCACCACCGCCCCCGCCAACGAACACGCTGTGATCAAGACCGCCTACGGCGAAATGACCCTCGCCTTCTGGCCCGACGTCGCGCCGAAGACGGTCGAGAACTTCAAGAAGCTGGCCCGCGAAGGCTTTTACAACGGCACGGCTTTTCACCGCATCATCAAGGGTTTCATGATCCAGGGCGGCTGCCCCAACACCAAGGCAGGTGCCAGCGGCATGCCGGGGACCGGCGATCCGGGTTACAAGGTGAAGGCCGAGTTCAACGCCAAGCCGCACGTGCGCGGCGTGATCTCGATGGCCCGCTCGTCGGCTCCGGATTCGGCCGGCTGCCAGTTCTTCATCTGCCACGGCGACGCCCGCTTCCTCGACAAGCAGTACACCGCGTTCGGCTCGCTCGTGAAGGGTGACGACGTCCTCGAAAAGATTGCCAACGTCCCGACCAAGTCCGGTGGCGGTGGCGAAAAGAGCACGCCGGTCGAACGCATCGCGGTCGAGAGCATCACGATCGTCGCGGCGGCCTGAGCCAGGCACGTTTCGCGGCACACCTCAGCGGTAGCTGCGAGCGTCAGCCTACGGCGCTTGGTCACGCGGCCACTCGCTGGCGCTCGTAGCCACGGAATGTCGCCACCGTTAATTGAAAGCGGGCCTTGAGCCCGCTTTCTTTGTGTTACGGAGCCGGAGCCGGTCGAAGGCCGGCGCTTCCGGTGCGAGCGGCTTCGGCTTGCTTGCTGATTTCGCGCAGCACGCGTTGCGCCTCGGCCAGCACGGCCGGCTCGGGCTGCGTGGCGAGCAAGGCCTCGAGCCGCTGGCGGGCGGCGGCGGCGTCACCATCGTTCGCCCGCTCGACGGCAGCGCGCACGCCCTGGTAACCGCGCATCCGGCGCAGAACGCTTTCCATGTAAGTCCGCGACGAAGCATCGAGCGGGCGCGCCAGGGCGCGCTCGGCGATCGCGATGACCTGGTCGAGCTGGCCCTCGGCGGTCAGGCTCGTGATCGCCTCGCTCTCCGCCTTCAGCGTTTCGATTGCGAGGAGGCGCCGCGCGTACATCAGCCCGACGCCGTTGCCCGTCGGATGCCGGGCGCACAAGCGTTCGAGCCGTGCCCGGCCCTCCTCGGGCCGCCCCGCCCGCCCTTCCGCGGCGGCGAGCCCGGCCTCGATCATGGGATTGCCCGGCGACTGCACCAGGCCGCGCGCCAGCAGATCCATGTCGTCGGCGCGAAACGTCGCCATGCCATGCACCACGCCGGCGAGCCCTTCATAGGACGGCACGTGCGTCGGTGACAGCCCGATGGCCCGGCGAAAATCCGCGGCCGCCGCGTCCATCGCCCGCGGGTCGATCCCGAGATTCGGCAACCATGGCTCGGTCAACTCCGGCAGCCGCGCCACCGCCAGATTGTGATGCACGAGATAGCTCGTGGAACCCGCCGCCACCGCCTTGCCCAGCACGACTTGCGCGGTGACGAAGTCCTTCCGCCCGATCGCAACGTGACCGAGCAGCTCCCACGGCCGCGGATCGAGTGGCGCCAGCTCGGCCGCCCGGCCGAGATGCGGTTCAGCGTCCTCGGCCGTGCGGGCGCCCAGCAGCAGCGAGCCCTTGGCCAGGGCGATGTCCGCCGGTGCAGCGGGGCCGACCTTGATCCGCCGGGCGATGTCGTCCGTGACGCGCGGATACACGTGCTTGTGATAACTTCCGCTGGCGATGTAACGCCGCAGCCGCCGATCGATCTCCGCGTAGTCCGCGCCGAAGGCGGTGAAGAACGCATCGTCCGGCGACCGTACGATGGGCAGCAGATCGAGGTAACGCCGGACCGCAGCCGGCCCCGGTGAACCTTCGCCGAAGTGGAGAAAGTGCACGAACGCCCAGGCCTGCGCGTAGAAGATGCTCGCGCGCGTCCCTTCGTTATAGAGCAGCGAGTCGCGTCCGATCCCGAGCAACTTCGGCAGCGGCAACAGTTGCTCGTCGCGCAGCCGGCCCACGTGCTCCTTGAGCGCGGCACCGAAGGCGTAGGTTTTTGCACTGGGCACCTCGAACGTCGCGTACACCTCGGCCAGCCCCTCCCCGAGCCACAGCGGCAGGGAGCCGTCACCGGCGCTCAAGTGCCAGTGCACCGCCTCGTGGAAAATCACCCGCCGGGTCTCCTCGGCGTCGCGCGCGAGGCTGAGCATGATCGTGTTGATGTCGTTCGCGCGGACGAAGAACCCGCCCAGCCGCGCCGGCCGACCGTGCTCCAGCGGCAAATACGGCTGCATCGCGCGATCCTGTTTGAAGAGCACCACCGTCACCGGCCGCAGCCGCTCCACCGCGACGGGCATGGCGTGCTGCAGCCCGCGCCGGAACTGCTCGAACTCAATCGCCCAGCGCCGGGCCGCCGCTTCGCCCGCGGTGGTCAGCAGCGTGAAGTGGTCAGTCGTGACCTTGGACCACGTTTCGTCGGCCGCACGCGCGGCGCGTGGCCCACCAATCGCACTGAACGCGATCAACAGCGGAGCCGCCCACCGCCACCTGCATCGCACCCAATGAAAAACGCATCGGTCGGGCAGATCCCGGCCGGGTGCACGCTCGCGTTTACTTTTTGCCGAACACGGCATCGCCGGTCTCTTTCGCGGCAAACATGAAGGCGGCGTCGTGGCCGATGCCGGGCGTCTCGACCTTGCGCCAGTTGAACGTCCAGTTCCGTGCCCGGGCGAGCGCTTCCGCGGCCGCGTAACACGCGCGTCCGCGCTCGAGGCGGTGTTTGCCCTGCCGCATCGCGGCCGGACTATCGTCGAAGCTCGGCCGCGGATAAATGTCGTCGGTGCCCAGGTAGATCGTCAGCGGCGCGGCGAGGTAACGGCGCAGGACGTCGTCGCTGCTCAATTCCGCCGGCAGTCCGCCGAGCCCGTAGCCGAATTCCTGATCGCGGGTCGGAAACAGGTGCGAGCCCGGATTCGCGGCGACGATGCGCACCGCCTCGCCGGGCATGAAGGCGGCGAGCCGCACGAGAAACTGGCCGCCGGCGGAGTGACCGACGAGGTAGTACGGCATCGCCGGCTTCCCTTCGCGTTCGCGGATGTGCGCGACGATGCGAGGGACGGCGGCATAGGTCCACTGCTCCGGCGGCTGCACGCGGTTCTGCGCGTCGAGCAATCCGCCGCGCTGGTAACGCTCCAGCGGAAAACGGTCCTTGTCGAAGAGCGGCGCGACCACGATGGCCCCGAAGCGCTCAGCCATGGTGATGGCGAAATTGCGGTAGTCCTCGGCATTGCGAGCCACGCCGTGAAAGATCACGAGCAGCGGGCCGTCCTTGTAGGTGGGCGGCTTGTACGTGAACAGCGTGAGCGGCTCCGCGCCGTTCGCGTACTCGACGCGCGCCGGGCCTTTGGGCAACGGTTCGGCCTGAAGCGAAAAAGCGAGCAGCAGAAGGAAGGGAAGGAAGCGCAGCATGGAAAAGTGATCGTGGGAGCGCGGGCGTCCCGCCCGCTTCGATGGGATGCAGGCCGGCGGCCTGCGCTCCCGGGGATCCTAGGCGTAACCGAGCGCTTTCGCCACCGCGGGGTACGTGATTTTTCCGCCGCGGGTGTTCACGCCGCGGTGCAGGCCCTCGTGCTCCGCCAGCGCGCGATCCACGCCGCGCGACACCAGCATCACCAGATACGGCTCGGTCGCCTGGGTGAGGCCGAGCGTCGCGGTCCGGCCCACCAGCGCGGGCATGTTCGGCACCGCGTAGTGGATCACGCCGTGCTCGTTGTAGACGGGCTTCTCATGCGAGGTCGGCCGGATGCTCTCGATGCAGCCACCTTGGTCGATGGCGATGTCGACGATCACGCTGCCGGGCCGCATGCGGGCGACGGTCTTCGCCTTCACCACGATCGGGGCCTTGGCCGCGGGAATCAGCACCGCGCCAATCAGCAAATCCGCATCAGCCACCTCGGACTCGATGTTGGCCGGGTTGGACATCAACGTCACCACGCGGCCCCGGTACTCCATGTCGAGGCTCTCGAGCCGGCGCGTATCCAGATCGAGCACACTCACGCGCGCGCCCATGCCGACCGCCATCTGCACCGCGTGGCGACCCGAGTTTCCGGCGCCCACGACGACCACATGACCGGGCATCGTCCCGGGAATGCCGCCGAGCAGCACGCCCGAGCCGCCGTGCTGGGACTGCAGGAAATACGCGCCGATCTGAATCGAGAGCCGGCCGGCAATTTGCGACATCGGCTTCAGCAGCGGGAAACTGCCATCGACGCCCTCGACGGTCTCGTAGGCGATGCCGAGGATGTTTTTCTTGAGCAGGACCTTCGCCAGCTCCGGTCCGGCGGCGAGATGCAGGTAGGTGAAAATCGTCTGGCCGTCCTGCAACAGTGAATACTCGTCCGGCAACGGCTCCTTGACCTTGAGAATGAGATCAGCGGCGCGCCAGATGCGGGAAGGATCGCCCACGAGCGTGGCTCCGGCGGCGCGATACTCCGCATCCGTGAAACCGGCGACAACGCCGGCCCGCTTTTCAATCAGCACACGCGCGCCGAGCGAAACGCAGCGCCGGCACAGGCTGGGGGTCATCGAGACCCGGGTCTCACCAATCTTTATCTCTTTCGGGACGCCGATTGTCATCGCGGCAGCAAAAGCACGATGTAGGGGAATTACACGCCAAGAATCGCCATGCCCAAACTGCTGCATCTGATTGTCGCCTGTGCCGAGAACCGCGTGATCGGTCGACAGCAGCGGCTGCCCTGGTCGATCCCGGAGGATCTGCGGCATTTTCACCAGGAGACGGCGGGGAAAGTCTGCGTGCTCGGACGTGTTTGCTACGAGACTTGGCCGCGCGTGCGCCAGGACCGGCGGCGGCCGGTGGTGATCACGAGCCGTTCCCTGGCCGAACTTGCGCCGCGACCCACCGATGACACCAGCACGCCCCCCACGCTCGTGCGCGATCTCCCCGCCGCCCTCGCCGTGGCGGAGACGCTGCCCGGCGACATTTACATTTGCGGCGGGCAACGCATCTACGAGGAAACGCTCGCGCTGAATCGGCCGATGCTGCTCCACCTCACGCTGATCCATGCAGAGGTGCCCGGTGACAGGTTATTTCCCGAGTGGCGCCAGCTCCCGTGGCGCGAGCTCTCCCGTCGCGAGAGTAGTGACGCAAATTTCCGATACACGTTCAGCACGCTCGAATCCCCAGGGACCGGATCCCTGGGACCGCGACCGCCCTCGGTCGCTGCTGAAACCTAGACCGACTTCGATCCGTGCCGGTCAATGCGACCGGGGGCGGTCGCGGTCCCGGGGGCGCACTCGTTACCTACTCCAACTTCAACGCCTGCTCGCGTGCGCGGCCGCCACCACGACGTACTTCTCGGCCCAACGCCGCAGACCGGCCTGCTCGGCGTCCGTCAGCGGCCGCACGACTTTGGCCGGCGAACCGAGGATCATCGAACCCGGCGGGGCGACGAAACGCTGGGTGACCAGCGCATTGGCGCCCACAATACAGCGATCGCCGATCTGCGCGCCGTCGAGGACCGTCGCACCCATGCCGATCAGGCATTCATTGCCTATGGTGCAGGCGTGGATGATCGCGGCGTGTCCGATCGTCGTGTGATTGCCCACGGTCACGCCCAACGCATCCGCGAGGTGGACGATCGTGCCGTCCTGCACATTCGAGCCCTCGCCAATCACGATGGAATTGATGTCGCCCCGCAGGACGCTGCCGTACCACACGCTACTGCCCGCGCCGAGCGTCACATCGCCGATCACGGTCGCATTGGGGGCAACGAAGGCGGCGCGGGAGAGGTCCGGCGTCCGACCAAGATGGCGCGCGAGGCGTTCCGGGAGGGTCATACAAACTTCTTCTCGCGCACCCGGCCCCGGCCGGCAAGCTCGGCGTTCCCTCCTGCCTCCCCATTCCATGGACACTTTGACCAATGTCGGCCGCGGTTTGTTGGGCATTGCCGCTTTCATCGGCATTGCCTGGTGCTTCAGCTCCAACCGCCGGGCGATTTCCTGGCGCCTCGTGTTCACGGGCATGGCCCTCCAGATTGTATTCGGCTTGCTGGTACTGCGGGTGGACGCGGTGCGCGTGATCATCGATGGCGTGGGACGTTTCTTCGTGCGCATCCTCGATTTCAACGAGGCGGGCGCGCGCTTCCTGTTCGGCAACCTGCTCGATGCGTCGCAAGCCTGGGGCTTCCTCTTCGCCTTCAAGGTGCTGCCGACGATTATCTTTTTCTCCGCGCTGACCTCGCTGCTTTTCTATCTCGGGATTCTGCAGCGCATCGTGTTCGTCTTTGCCTGGGTGATGACGAAGACGATGAACCTCTCCGGCGCGGAAAGTCTCAGCGCCTCGGCCAACATCTTCCTCGGCCAGACGGAGGCGCCGCTGCTGATCAAACCCTACCTTGCGACGATGACGCGCTCGGAGTTGCTCGCCGTGATGGTGGGCGGCATGGCCACGATCGCGGGCGCCGTGATGGTCGCCTACATCAGCATGCTTGGCGGGCCGACGGAGGCGGGCCAGCTGCTCTTTGCGAAGCACCTCCTGACCGCCTCGGTGCTTTCCGCCCCGGCGGCGCTGCTCACCGCCAAGATCCTCGAACCGCAAACCGAGAACATCGATCGCAACATCGAGATTCCGCGGGAGAAGATCGGTGCCAACGCACTCGAGGCGATCGCGAACGGCACGACGGACGGACTGAAGCTGGCGATCAATGTCGGCGCTATGCTGCTGGTGTTCACGGCGATGGTGGCCTTCGTAAATTGGATTCTGTCCGCCGGCATCGGCGGTTGGAGCGGACTCAACGCCTGGATCGCCGAAACAACCAGCGGCCGATACACCGAGTTCACCCTGCAGTATGTGATGGGACTCGTGTTTGCCCCGCTCGCGTGGCTCATGGGCATTGACAGCGGTCAGCTGATGGTGGCCGGTCAGATCATCGGCGAGAAAACCATCCTCAACGAATTCTACGCCTACGGCACCCTCGCGACATTGAAGGACTCGGGCGTGCTTTCGGATCAGCGGGCGCAGGTGATCCTCACGTATGCGCTGTGCGGGTTCTCTAACATCGCATCGATCGGAATCCTAATCGGTGGCATCGGTGCACTTGCGCCCAACCAACGTCCGGTGCTCGCGCAGCTCGGCTTGAAGTCCCTGCTGGGCGGCAGCATCGCGTGCTTTTTGACGGCGTGCGTCGCCGCGATGCTGACTTAGGTTGAGCCGGCCGCAGAGCTCCCGCGAATCACGCGAACGCACGCGACTTTCCGAAGCGGGATCGCGATCGCACAAACCCCGGCTTGCCTTAGGCACAGCCGATTGTCTGCGTTTCTCCCCAACCCCTCCCTGCATGACTTTCCTCGGTCTCCATTGGTTCGATACCCTGATCCTCGTCGTCTACATCGTCGCGGTTCTGGCCATCGGCGAAATCCTCTCCCGGAAGGTCAAAGGCGAGAACGATTTCTTCCTCGCGGGCCGCAAGCTGGGCAAGTGGTTCCAGTTTTTCCTGAACTTCGGCAACATGACCGATCCGAGCGCGGCCGCGACGACGGCGAGCTCGGTCTACAAGCAGGGTGCGGGCGGCGTCTGGCTGGGACTGATCCCGCTCTTCATGACGCCCTACTATTGGTTCATGAACGTCTGGTTCCGGCGCGTGCGGCTCACGACGATCGCCGACTTGTTCGAGGACCGTTTCGGCCGCCGCTTCCTCGGCTCGCTCTACGCGGTGTTCGGAATTTTCGTCACGATCATCAGCATCGGCTTCGGCAATGTGGTCGGCCTCAAAACGCTCCAACCCATCATGGTGAAACAGGAATCCGCATACACGCCCGAGGAGGCGCAGCGGGTCCGCGATTACCACGAGTTCGTGCAGTTGCGAAAACAACGGGCCGAGGCGCCGCTCGCGGGAACGACCGCTGAGCGTTATGAGATGCTCAAGGGGCTGTACGATCGCGGCCAGTTGCAGTCGTACATTTCCCATCTCACGCCGATCGCGTTCTACGTCGCGTCGTCGGCCTTGGTCGCAATTTTCATCGTGCTCGGCGGACTCAAGGCCTCGGCCATGGTCGACGGCCTACAGGCTGTCCTCGTCATCGTCATTTCGCTCATCCTGATTCCCTTCGGCCTCGCGAAGATCGGCGGCCTGGCCGGCCTGCACGCGAAGGTCCCGGAACACATGATGCAGATCTTCGGCGCCAGCGGCGCCGGCGAGTACACGTGGTATTCGATCAGCGCGTTCCTGCTGGTGTCGTTCCTCGGCATCCACGCCGCGCACGGCAACATGAACATCAGTGGCTCCGCCAAGAACGAACTCGCCGCCCGCCTCGGCGCCGTGTCCGGCGGATTCGGCAAGCGCTTCATGACGATCGGCTGGTGTTTCTGCGGCCTGATCGCCATCGCGCTCTACGGTCCGAATCTGTCCGACCCCGATCAGACGTGGGGCCTGCTCACGCGCACGCTGCTGCCCGTCGGACTCGTCGGCGTCATGATCATCGGCATCCTCGGCGGCAAACTCGCCTACCTCGGCGCGGTCTCGATCGTCACGTCCGCGCTGGTCGTGAAGAATCTCTATGAGCCGCTCTGGCCCGGAAAGTCCGCGCGCCACTATATGATTGTCGCCCGCGCGACGATCCCGGTGGTGCTGATCCTCGGCATCGGCGTCGCGCTGTATCTGACGAGCGCGGTGGCGTTGTTGAAATTCATCATCGCCCTGCAGGTCACTTGGGGCGCGCCCATCATGATGATCTTCATCTGGCGTCGACTGACCGAGACGGCGGTGCGCGTGCAGGTCATCGTCACGCTGCTCTTCATCGGCGTGATTCCGTGGGTCGTGTCGGCCGTCCCGTCGCTGCGGCAATCCGCAGCGCTGACCGAGATGACGAAAGAACGCATGGGTGAGGCGCGCGTGCGGGCCGACGCCGCCGATGTCACCGCCGGCCGCGCCGCCGCCGTCGGCACGCTCATCACGAAGCCGCAGCGCATCGAACCGGTTGCGGTCTTCTTCGAGGAAGGCGTAGCCCGGGTGGATCCCAAGGATCTCTCTTCGCCGAAGTCGGGCGTCGGTCGTTTCAACATCGAAATCTATCTCGTGTCGCGCCTGGGGGTCGACGTCACCACGCTCTCGCCCGCGGTGCTGCTCACGCTGCGGTACGTCGTCGATGCCGTGCTGCCGCTTTTCCTCCTGGTGGTGGTGAGCCTGCTGACCGCCCCGACCGATCCGTTGCGCGTCGCGCGCTTCCACGCCCGGCTGAAGACCCCGGTCGGTGCGACGCCGGAGGATGACGTTGTGGCGGTCGCCGCGAGCGCGGCCAAGCCGGATCGTTTCGATCACACGAAAGTCTTCCCGCGATCGAATTGGGAGTTCACGAAATGGGATCGGCAGGACTTCCTCGGCTTCATGGGCTGCTGCGCCTTCGTCGGTTTCATCCTCATCTTCTTCAAGGCCGTGCTCGTCGTCGGCAGCTAAGGCGCACGCGCGCGCGATTCCTGCTTCGGTCTCACGATGCCTGCCGTCACGACCCATGCCTGGACCATCGGGCCGTTCACGCTGTTGCTGCTGGCCATTCCGGTCCTGCTGCTCGGCGAACAACTGGCGCGACGCCTCGGCTGGCTGGGCCGCTCCAACATTCCCGCGCCGATCATCGGCGGACTGATCGCGGCGATTGCCCTCGCGGCGATCGCCGAACTGCAGCCCGGCTGGGTGTCGCTGCAAGGGAGCACGGCAAACCCGTTCTGGCTCTGGCCGGTGCTGCCGCAGTGGGATTTCGCGGCCACGCGGCCCACCGACGTCGAACGTCCGCTGCTCATTCTCTTTTTCACCTGCATCGGTTTGAACGCGAGTTGGGGCGTCGCCCGCAGCGGGGGCTGGCCACTGGTGATGTACCTCGGACTCGCGACGGGCTTTGCGTTGCTGCAGACGGTGACGGGCGTCCTCACGGCGCTGGCGATGGGCCAGCACCCACTGATGGGGATCATGTGCAGCAGCGTGTCCTTGATGGGCGGCTTCGGCACCTCGGCGGGATTTGCGCCGGAATTTGAAAAGGCCGGACTCGTCGGTGCCGGCGCCATCGGGATCGCCTCGGCGGCGTTCGGCGTGATTGCCGGCGGCCTCATCGCCGGTCCGATCGCCGGGCGGTTGCTCACGCGCAACGCCGTCGCCAAGCCCGGGCGCGGCGGAACGAACACCGCAACGACGGGCGGCGACGACGACTCCGGCCACGGCTTCCTCGCCGAGGCGGCGGATCTTTTTCGTCACGCCGGCACCGTGCTCATTCATCTCGTGATTCTCCTGGTGTGCCTGAAGTTCGGGGCGTTCCTGAGCCGGATGATTCAGCAGGCCGGCATCACGTTTCCCGTCTACATGGGCTCGATGCTGGTGGCGGCCTTGGTGCGCAACACGCACGATGCCCTCGGCGGTAAATGGATCACCAACGAGCGGGTGGATGCCATCGCGTCCTTCGCGCTCACGTGGCTGCTGGCCGTCGTGATGATCGATCTGCAACTCAGCCAGCTGGCCCACGCCGCGCTGCCGATGCTCGCCATCCTCGCGGTGCAGGTCGTGCTGATTTCCGCCTTCGCGTATTGGATCGTGTTCCGCGTGATGGGCCGCGACTACGAGGCGGCGACGATGAGCGCCGGCATGATCGGCTTCGGGCTGGGAGCGACGTCCAACGCCGTCGCCACGATGCGCGTGCTCGCCCGGCGTTTCGGTCCGGCACCGCGGGCCTTTCTGATCGTGACCGTCGTCGGCGCGTTCCTGATCGATTTCACCAACGCGATCCTAATCACGACCGCGCTGAATTTCCTGAAGTAAGGTCGCCGTTTCCTACGCTAAAGGAGGAGACAGAATTTACAGAATGGGACAGAATCAGGCGAGGCGCCGATCTATTCCGTCCATTCTGTCTCTATGCCTCACTTCTTCTTCCAAGCGCCGGCCGTATCCTGAATCCAATGACCCGGGCGGGCGAGCCCGGCGATCTGCTGCGCACGCTGGCGGCCGACGGCGTCGGCGTTGGCCCCGGTCTTGGCCGCGATGTCGGCGTATACCGTGCGTCGGTCGGCGTTCTCCGCCGCGATGACCTGCTGCTCGGCGGCATCCGCCGCGCCGCGGGCTTCGAGGTAGCCGCGGTTCGTTTCTCCCGCCACGCCCTTGTCCTTGAGCGCGCTGACCGAACCTAGGCGCTGTTCAATGCGCGCCTTCACCTTGTTCAAGTCCTCCGCCGCGGAGGCAAACGAGGCCAGACTCAGGGCGGCGAACACAAAGACCAGACGGACGAAGAGGGATTTCATGGCAGTGAGACGTAAGTGGGCGGGACGTTATTCAGGGCGTGGGCGCAACCTTCTTGTCGAGGTCGCCGAAGAAGTCGTTGAGCGCTTTGTCGACCTTCACGTTCACATCCACGTTGATCTGAATCGGGTCGACCGTGTGGTGGGTCTTGATGCTGAGGCAGCCCACTTGGGCGAGCACGAGCGGGGCGAGGAGGAAAATGCGCTTCATGACGTGATTGAGGTTACCCATCAGACGACGGCATTCAACGAATGATTCATTTATCTCGCCCCACTGAACCGCAACCGGGAGTTCGTACCCAGGTCCGCGCCAATCTTGACCAGCTCCTCCAACGGGCCGCGCACGTTCACGTTCGCGTCGATGGGGGCCGTCAGTTCCGGATCGTTCGGTCCGCCGGCCAGATGCACCCACGCGGTGCGGCCCTGGGCGTCGCCCCGCGGTGTCAGCGTGACATCGAGCACGCGCGCCCGGATCGGGATCTCACCATTCTCCATCTTCTTGAAGCCGGGAAAATATTTCACGATTTCAGGCGGCAGACTCGTCGACAACCAGCCGGGTTTTACCGCGAGCCGCAGGTCGGCCGTCTCGCCCTGCCGCAACGACAGCCGCCCATTGCCGATCTGGATGCCAGTCGCATCGCGCCGCAGCGCCACATCGCCGTCCAGCCGCCCTTTTGCCTCGGCCAGAATTGGCGGCAGAAGAAACAGCATCTGGTCGACCGCGACGCCGTTCATCCGCGCAATGACGTCAAACTCGGGACGCTTGGTCGACATTACCAGTGATGGCACGGTCAGCTCGCCGCCGAAGACATCGATCGCCGCCTCGTTCACGCGCACCTGATCGCCCTCGAGTGCGAACTCGATCCGGCCCACGCCCAGCGCGACCACATCATAGCGCCCGCTGCGCCACGTGAACACCTGCGCCGGTTCGGTCCGCCGGGCGGCGAGGTCGGAGATCTCCACGTCCACCGAGATGCCCTCGAGCAGGACCTTGTGGGCGACGTCGTCGACCTTGCCGTCGCGCAGGCTGACGGTCGCGCGGCCGCCCAGCACGCCACCCTGCCACGTGCCGGCACCGTTGAGCCGCAAGGTGCCCGTCACCGCTGCCGCCGCGAACTCCGGCGCAACGTGCGGCGCGACCCAGCTGAACCACTCGGCCAAATCGATCTCGGCCTCGTCAATCCGCCACGCACCTTCGCCGCGAGGATCCAGCACGGCATCGCCGCGTACCTTGAATCCCGGGCCCTCGAGCGAAAACGCGATCGCCCGCTCGCGCGGTCGGGCGGCTTGCAGCGTGACGGTCCACTTCAACTCCGGCACCACGCCCGCCGGGCCCAGCAGGAATTCACCCGCGAGGTTGCCGTCGAGGGGCGGAAGTTTCCAGGGGTTAGAGGCCGCGAGGAGCGGGCACGCCAGCGCGACGCCACCGACGAAGGCGAAGACGCGGGACCGGATCCGGAACATGACGCCTAGATTCGGCAAACGCGCGCCGGTGGCTAGCCCAGAGTATGAACCCAAATTCCGCAGTTGTAGCTGAACCACGAAGGCACAGAGGCCACGGAGGAAAACCGTTTGCTGGAACTACGTTTGGCCAACGGAACTCACCGTCAGGGTGAATCCGTTCTTCATCTGCCTCCCGTTTTCCCTCTGTGCTCTCTGTGTCCGTGGTTCAACTGCGTGGCTACGAGCGCGACCGAGTGGATTCGAGCCGCGCTCCCCTTATCTCACGGCACGGCGACGGGCGTGAGCTTCCAAATGTCCTTCGCGTATTCGCGAATCGTCCGATCGCTCGAGAACTTGCCCATGCGTGCGGTGTTCAGGATCGCCATGCGCGCCCACTTGGCGCGGTCGCGATACGCGGCATCAACCCGCGCCTGACAGTCGCTGTAGCTGCGGAAATCCGCGAGCACGAGATACGGATCGCCGCCGTGCATCAGGCTGCCGTGGATCGGCGCGAACGCCGCGTGCTCGCCGGGCGAGAAGTAGTCGCTGCCGAGCCAGTCGATGATCGCGCGGAGCTCCTCGTCCTGGTGGTAGAGATCCCACGGGTTGTAACCCTTGGCGTGCAGCGCCTCGACCTCGTCGACGGTGAGACCGAAGATGAAGATGTTGTCGTCGCCGACCTCCTCCTTGATCTCGACGTTCGCGCCATCGAGCGTGCCGATGGTGAGCGCGCCGTTGAGCGAGAGCTTCATGTTGCCGGTGCCCGACGCCTCCTTGCCCGCGGTCGAAATCTGCTCGGACAAATCCGCCGCCGGAATGATTTTCTCCGCCAGCGACACGCGGTAGTTCGGCAGGAACGCCACCTTGAGTTTGCCGCCGAGACGCGTGTCGGCGTTGATGCGCGCGCCAATCACATTGATCGCGCGGATGATGTTCTTCGCGAGATCGTAGCCGGGCGCGGCCTTGGCGGCGAAGACGAACACGCGTGGCACGATGTCGAGCGACGGATTCTGCAGCAGCCGGCGATACAGCGCCATGATGTGCAGCAGATTCAAATGCTGCCGCTTGTACTCGTGGAGCCGCTTGATCTGCACATCGAAGAGCGCGTCGGGTGAAACGGTCACGCCGCACTCCGCCTGAATCACTGCGGCGAGATCCACTTTGTTCGCGCGCTTGATCGCCATGAACTCCTGCTGGAAGACGGCGTCGTCGGCGAACTTCTCCAGGCCGAGCAGCTGATCGAGATCGCGCGGCCAGCCGGTGCCGAGTTTGTCGGTGATGAGCGCAGCAAGCCGGAGATTACTCTTCAGCAGCCAGCGACGCGGCGTGATGCCGTTGGTCTTGTTCTGGAATTTGCCGGGGTAGAGGGAGTCGAATTCCGGGAAGAGATGTTTCTTCAACAGCTGCGTGTGCAGCGCGGCCACGCCGTTGACGGCGTGCGAGCCGACGACCGCGAGGTTGGCCATGCGCACCGCCTTGCCGTGATTCTCCTCGATGAGCGAGCAGATGCGCTTCTTCTCGTTGTCGCCCGGCCAGTGCGCCTCGACCGTCTGCATGACGCGCACGTTGATGTCGAAAATGATCTGGAGATGCCGCGGCAGTACGCGCTCGAAGAGACCGACGCCCCACTTCTCCAGCGCCTCGGGCAGCAGCGTGTGATTGGTGTACGCGAACGTGCGCGTGACGATGCCCCACGCCGTTTCCCAGCCCACCTGATGTTCGTCGAGCAGGATGCGCATCAGCTCGACGATCGAGATCGCCGGATGCGTGTCGTTGAGTTGCACCGCGACCTTGTCTGCGAAGTTATCCCAGGAATTGCCGGGCGTGCGGAAGTGACGGCGCAGGATGTCGCGCAGCGAACACGCGACGAAGAAGTATTGCTGCACGAGCCGCAGTTCCTTGCCGGCCTCGCTCTTGTCGTTCGGATAAAGGACCTTTGAGACGGTCTCGCCGACGGCCTTCTCGCGCACCGCCTCGACGTATCCGCCGCTGTTGAACGCCGCCAAATCGAAATCCTCCGTGGCCTTCGACGCCCACAGCCGGAGCAGATTCACGGTCTTCGTGCCGAAGCCGGCGATCGGAATATCATGCGGGACGCCGAGGATGGTCTTGGTATCCACCCAGCGCGGACGGTAGTTGCCGCGATCGTCGAACACGTTTTCCACGCGGCCGTAGAGGCGGACCTGCTGCGTGTACTCGGGGCGGACAATTTCCCACGGATCGCCGAAGATGATCCAGTTGTCGGGATGCTCGACTTGGTGGCCGTTGATGAAGCCCTGCTTGAACAGGCCGAACTCGTAATAGATGCCGTAGCCGAGCGCCGGATAGTCGAGCGTCGCGAGCGAATCGAGGAAACAGGCCGCGAGCCGGCCGAGGCCACCGTTGCCGAGCCCCATGTCGACTTCAGATTCGCGAATCGAATCGAAGTCCTGGCCAAGCGAGGCCAGCGCCGCCTTTGCCGTATCGTAGAGGCCGGTGGCGGTCAGGTTGCTGCCAAACAGCCGCCCCATCAGGTACTCGAGAGAGAAGTAGTAAATCCGGCGGACATTCTGCGCGTTGTGCACCGCCTGCGTCGCGATCATCCGCTCGTGAATCGTGTCGCGCAACGCGAGCACCGTGGCCACCCACCAGTCGCGAGGCGTGGCCGAGCCGGTGTGCCGCGCGAGCGTGGACACCAGGTGCCGCTGCACCAGCGAACGCATCACCGCCTCGGGACTGTCGCCGGACGCCTGCGGATGGTGAATCGCCTTCAGATCACCCATGGGCGTGAACGGCGCTGTGCTGGAAGGACCGCTCAGGGCGTCACTTCGGGCGGAAACAGCAGCGGCAGGCTTGGCGGTGCGGGAGGCACTGGATTTGGCGGCGGGCGGCATGAGTGAGGAGGAGGACCTTGTAGAACGATTCGTGCCAGAGCGAGCGAAGGTTAAGTGATATTTTCGCTACGTGAACGGTTTAGCCCGGCTCCCGCAGTTGAACGTTGAAAGGTGAAAGTTGAAAGATCCGGAAACAGACCAAACACCGTGGATTAGGCTCGAATGCAGGTACTCACCAATCGGTGGAAAAACTGCCCGTACTCTATGACCGTTGGAAACCGCCGGGGGCTTTCAACCTTCAGCTTTCACCTTTCAACCGCCTTGCTCAGCCTCAGCGTTGAAACCGCCGGGCGAGTTCGCCGTGGTTCAGTTCGATAAACGTGGGCCGGCCGGCGGGACTCGACAGCGGCGTGCGCGTCGCGAAGAGCTGCGTCACCAGCGCCCGCACGCCGGCTTCTCCCCCGCCGTCGGGCAGGCGCACGGCCTTGGCGGCGGCGAGCCGCGCGAGTTCGTCGTGGGCGAGATCGGTGTTGCGATCCGGAATGACGCCCTCGCGAAACGCGCCGATCAAATCGCGGAGAAACGGCTCGGCGTCGGCCGGTTCCATCCAAGCCGGGACCGCCTCGATCCGGAAAAAATTCCGCCCGAACTCGCCGATCTCGAAGCCGTGTTCCTGGAGAAATTTCAGGCGATCGAGCAGCAGGGTGGCCGCGATGGCGTCGAGCTCGATCGGAATCGCCAGCAACAGCCGCTGGCTGGAAACGCGTCCGGCGCGAAACTCCTCCCGCAACCGCTCGAACCACACGCGTTCGTGCGCCGCACGTCGGTCGAGAAGCACGATGCCCGCCGCGGTTTCAAACAACGCGTAGCTGCCGTGGGCGAAACCGAGAAAACGCCAGGCGGGAGCGGACGAGACCGAAACCGGAGACCGGAGACCGGAAACCGGAGGATTGAAACCGGAGACCGGAGACCGGAAACCGGAAACGGCTACGGGTACATGCAATGTTGCAAGATCCGCGCGATGAATCGCAGGCCCAGCCGACGTGATTTCCGCGGAGTGTTTCCGGTCTCCGGTTTCCGGTTTCCGGTTTTCCCCAGCGGTTTCCGATCTCCGGTTTTCCTCAGTTGTCTCCGGTTTCCGGTCTCCGGTTTCCGGTTTCGACAGCTCCGCCATTGTCCTGAGTCGCTGCAGCACGCTGCGAATCACAAAGCCCCGGACCTGCGCCTCGCTGCGGAAGCGGACTTCGCGTTTCGCCGGATGCACGTTCACGTCGACGGCCGCGGGATCGCATTCGAAAAACACGAACGCGAGCGGGTAGCGGCCTTTCGGCAGCGATTCGTGATAACTCTCAATCAGCGCATAGTTGAGGGTCTTGCTGTCCACGGGCCGCGCGTTCACGAACACGATCATCTCGTGCCGGGTCGAGCGCCCCACCCCGGGTTTGCCCACCAGCCCGCTCAGCCGCAGGCCGGTTTCAGCCTGATCGATCGGAATCAGCGACTCGGCGATCTGCCGGCCGAAAATCTCCGCGATCCGTTCCTCGAGGGTGCGACACTCCGGCGAGCGGAAAATAATCCGCCCATCTTCGATCAAGGTGAACGCCGTGCGCGGACAGGCCAGCGCGTACAGGCGCACGCAGTGCACGATGTGCGCGGCCTCGGTCTGATCCGTCTTCAGAAATTTCCGGCGCGCCGGCACCGAGTTGAACAGATGCGTGACCTCGATCCGCGTGCCCACCGGCCGGCCGCACTCGCGCACGTGCACGAACTTCCCGCCGTTCACGAGGATCTCCGTGCCCACATCGCTGCCCGTCTCGCGCGTCTGCAGTTCAAAACGCGACACGCTCGCAATCGACGGCAGCGCCTCGCCGCGAAAACCATAGCTCGCGAGCCGATCGAGATCCGCCGCCTCGGCTATCTTGCTCGTGGCATGACGCTCGAGCGCGGTCAGCGCGTCGTCGCGCGACATGCCGTGGCCGTTGTCCTCGATGCGCATCAGCGACCGGCCGCCATGACGGAACTCCACCTCGATCCGCGTCGCGCCGGCATCGAGGGCGTTTTCGACCAGCTCCTTCACCACCGCCGCCGGCCGCTCGATCACCTCGCCAGCGGCGATCTGGTTGGCGACCCGGTCGGGAAGGATGCGGACTTTGGCCATGCGTTGAACCCAAGTTGGTCGGGGTTTCGGCGCGGCGCGTCAACACAGGCGTGCAGCCGGGCGCGACGTCACGGGTCGGGCTTTTTCGCCGGCTTCGTTTGGCCCAGCGACCGCGGCTCCACCAGATTCACCAGATACGTCACGGCACGAAACGGCCGCAGGATGGCATTGCCGATCAGAATCGGATCGACGGGCTGCCCCTTCTCCTCCGACAGCCGGCCCGCGAAGGAGAACAGCAGCACGGCGCCCACGCCGACCGTGACGAAGAACCACTGAAACACCTCCACGTTGATCCCGCGCGAGACGCCCTCACCGCTTTTCAAAAAGAGTCCCCACACAACCGGCGAAATGCCGCCGAAGCACGCCGTGACGGCGCCGTGCACCGATACGGCGAGCGTGCGCTCCTCGGCCGACACCACTTGCGGCAGGTACTTGAGATTCGCGATCGCCCACGTGGCCGCGCTCAGGCCGAGCAGGAAATAAACCACGAAGATGCCACCGACGCCGCCAAAACCGTTCTCCAGATAAAACCACCAATAGGTGCCGACGAGGGCGTAGAGCCCGAGCGCGAGGAGAAAGAACGGCCGCGCGCCCGTGACATCGATGCGCCGGCGAATCACCCACGCCGCCACCATCACCCCGGAATAACGCAGCACCTCGAACAACATGATCTGCCCGGTCGCGAGCTTCGGTCCCACCTTCAGGTAATAGGCCGCGAACGGCGGGATCGGCGTGACGAGAATGGCACCGGCGACCGAGAGCCACACATAGCGGCGAAAATGCGACGCCTTGAACAGATGCCGCGGCGTATCCCGAAACACCGTACGCAGGCTGATCGACTTCGGGCGCTCGGCGTCGGGCAGCTGCTTGAGCGAGTAATAGCTGATCGTCGAGCCGAGCAGCGCGATCACGTATTGGGCCAGCAGGGCCGGATAGACCGGCAGCAGCGCAAACAACGCCGCGCTCGCCAGCAGGGTGCCGACGCCCGCGACGGCAGAGACGAATTGATCGGAGGCGAAATAGCGTCCGCGCACCGCTTCGGGCAGGATCGCATAGAACCAGGACGTGCCGGACGCCGCGCCAATCGAGCGAAAGACGCAGAAGAAAAACACGCTCCACACCAGCACCTGCACCATCCACGGCTGCTCGCCACGCGCGGCCACGAGCGTCAGAAGCGCCGGCACTGCGAGAAAGAAACTGCGCGTGCGCCAGCCGCCGAGCATCACCGCCTTGAAGCCATACCGCGGCAGCAGCGCCGTCGACACGATCTGCAGGGGCGTCAGTACGAATACGAACGAGTAAGCCAGTCCGACCTGAAACGGCGTCGCACCGAGTTGCTCCGCAAACAGCACCATCGGCGTGCCAATGCCGATCTGCCACGCCAGGGCGTTGAAGAACGCGAAGACCAGGCCGGGCCGGAATGGCGCCAGGTCCGGATCAGACTTCGCGGTCGGAAAAAGCGACGCCATGACGAAAGGTGGGAGCGCGGATCTTCCATCCGCAAGCCTGGCTCAGCGGGCGCGATGCCCGCACTTCCGGGCAACGCCTCACTCGTTGAGAATCTTTTTCCAGCGCGCGAATTGCTTCACGACCTGCTTCGGCCCCGGCATGCCGGTGCCCTCGCGCTTGGACAACGCCCGCTTGAGATCGAACACATCGGCCCAGTCGGCTTCGAACGCCTTGTGCACCTGCTGCACGTCCGCAGTGGAAAGCTGGTTGATCTCGACGTTGTTTTTCTCGGCGAGCCGCACAACGGCACCGACTGCATGATGGGCATCGCGGAACGGCACGCCCTTCAGCACGAGATAATCCGCGAGGTCCGTCGCCAGCAGCCCCGGATCGCGCACCGCCGAGGCGCAGCGGTCGCGATTCAACGTGATGCCTGCCAGCGTGCCGGCCAGCACATCGGCGCAGAGCGCGGTCTGATCAAAGCTGTCGAACACCGGCGGCTTGTCCTCCTGCAGATCACGATTGTAGGTCAGGGGCAGACCCTTCGCGAGCGTCAGCAGCGTGTGGAGATTGCCCTGCAGGCGCGCCGACTTCCCGCGCAGGAGTTCGCACGAGTCCGGGTTCTTCTTCTGCGGCATCAACGACGACCCGGTGCAAAACGTGTCGGGCAGATCGATGAATTTGAACTCCGCGCTGCTCCAGAGGATCAAGTCCTCGGCGATGCGCGAGAGATGCACGCCAAACAGCGCGCAGGCGCTGGCGAACTCGATGAACAAATCCCGGTCGGCGACCGTATCCATGGAGTTCTGCGTGACCTGCGGCCGGCCCTTGGCGTCGACGAAACCCAGCGCCTTGGCGGAAAACTCGCGGTCGATCGGAAGCGTGGTGCCGGCGATGGCACCGGAGCCGAGCGGACACCAGTTCGCGTGTGCGGCGACGTCCGCAAACCGCGCCCGATCGCGATCGAGCATCTCGAGCCAGGCGAAGAGATGGTGCGACAGCACGACGGGCTGCGCGCGTTGCAGGTGGGTGTAGCCCGGGATCATCACGTCGCGATTGGACTCCGCGAGCGTCAGCAGCGCGCGCTCGGCGCCGAGGATTTTTTCCCGTAACACGCCGCACGCGTGGCGGAAGAACAGCCGCATGTCCGTCGCGATTTGGTCGTTCCGACTGCGCGCCGTGTGGAGCTTGGCGGCCGCCGGCACGCGCTTGGTCAGCGCCTGCTCGATGTTCATGTGAACATCCTCGAGCTTCGTGTCCCAGGTGAATTTCCCTGCCGCGATGTCGGCCAGGATCACATCGAGTCCCGCGTGGATGGCGTCGCGTTCTGCCTCGGTGATGAGCCCGACGTGGGCCAGCATCGCAGAGTGCGCCTTGCTGCCGGCGACGTCGAACGGCGCCAGTCGGCGGTCGAATGACACCGACTCGCTGAACTGCAGCATCAACTCGGCGGGACCGGCGGAAAACCGCCCGCCCCACGTGACTTGGGAAGGCTTGGCCATAGCGCCGAGAGCTGACGCGGCCCGGGTCGGGCGCGCAATGGGAAAGATGGCCGGGCCGCGGTGCGCGTGCCTCCGCACCGGTGCCTCCGCACTTGCCGCGTCCGGCCGGCCTTGCACAGTGCGACCATGCATCCCTGCCTTTCCGCGCTCGTGCTGGGCTTTGCGCTCGTCGTGGGAGTGCGAGGCGCCGTGGCGGCGGAGTTTTATCCCGGGCAGTTCGCGCACGTGGACGTGGCGGCGACGAAGACGTCGATTTACGTCGGCACCGTGACGATGACGATGCCGCGCTTCACACGGGTCGGGGAGCGGTACGAGACGACCTACGCGGCGAAGGTTTTCCCGTATTTCTTCTCCAACGAGAGCGGCCGGCTGCACGTCGAGATTCCGGACGAGGCGTTGCAGCGTTTGAGCCGCGGCGAGCCGATCGAATTCAAGGGTCAGGCCGTGCGCACGGACGGCGCGGAACGTCGGATCGAGGGCAAGGCCACGCCACTCGACGCCCGCAGCGGGAAGATCAAAGTGCGGGTGTTCGTGTCCAAGCGCATCGAACTCATTTTCAACACCACGTATCACTTTCCGGAGCCTCCGGGAGTCGTGGGCGTGCCGGCGATCCCGCCGGCCGCAGAGCGCTGAATGGCGCGGTGGAGGTGACTCGAACACCCGACCGGCGGTTTAGAAAACCGCTGCTCTATCCAGCTGAGCTACCACCGCAAACCATGCCTGCACGGGTAAATTGTGGGGGCAAATGCGACAAGGGAAAACCACGCTTGACTCGCTTCCCGCCAAACCTACGTTCCGCCTCCTTTCCCATTTCACGGGGTGGTAGCTCAGTTGGTTAGAGCGTCTGCCTGTCACGCAGAAGGTCGCGGGTTCGAGTCCCGTCCATCCCGCCAGTTTTGAAACCCGTCAGCCCTAAGTGGCTGACGGGTTTTTGCTTTGGCAGTGATCAGGTCACCCGGCGCGTGCGCACAAAACGACCGCGCGCACAGGCAGTTCCCCGAGGTACCCAAGCACCCGGTGGCAAAGGGTCTGCCTGTTACACGTTAGCTGAACCGACGACAACGGGCTTTCTCGAACCCAATCCAAGTCCAAGGGCAGCAGCAGCGAGTTCAGTTGCTAACGTGTAACAGGCAGACCCCGTTGCATACGCCGTCCTGGAGGGCTCGCCCTCAGGTGTACGGCCAAACCAACGCTAACGAGACTGTCCGCTGCGCGCGAAGTCGTCAGCCCCCGTTCGGACCCACAGCGTCCGGCCCATGAACCCCCGCTCCCGCCTTTCGTGGGCCGCCGTCCTCGCGTTCGCGCTCCTCCCCTTCCAGCCGACCACCGCCGCCGAATTCTACGTTCACCCCGACGGCCACGACGCCCATCCGGGCACGCTCGCGCAACCGTTCGCGTCGGTCACGCGCGCGCAGGAGGCGGCCGGGCCGGGCGACACCGTCTGGCTTCGCGGCGGCAGCTACGTTTTCAGCGGCACCACGATCGAGATCGGCGTGTTGCTCACCAAGAGCGGCGCGGAGGGCAAGCGCATCAATTATTGGGCGTACCCGAATGAGACGCCGGTGTTCGATTTTCATCAACTCGCCACGCCCGTCCGGATCCGCGGCTTCAGCGTCAAGGCCAGCTGGCTTCACCTGCGTGGACTCGAAGTCCGCGGTGTGCAGCAGATCCTGACCAACACGAACGAGTCGTGGGGCATCCGCGTCGAAGGCGGCAGCCACAATAGTTTCGAGCGGCTCAACCTGCACCACCACGAAGGGCCGGGATTCTTCATCGCCGACGGCGGCGACAACCTCGTGCTCAACTGCGATTCCCATCACAACTACGACCCCGATAAACGCGGCGAAAATGCCGACGGTTTCGGCGGCCACGCCCGTCAGGACGGCAATGTCTTCCGCGGCTGCCGCGCGTGGTCGAACAGCGACGACGGCTTCGACCTGATCCACGCCCGGGGCGTGCACCGCATCGAACACTGCTGGGCGTGGAGCAACGGCTTCGTGCCCGACACCGACCAGCGCGCCGGCAACGGCGGCGGCTTCAAGATGGGCGGCTGGCTGCTCAATCCCGCACGGTTCCCGGGTCACATCGCGGTGCACGTGATCCACCACAGCCTCGCGTTCAACAACCGGGCGGAAGGTTTCAACGCCAACTACCACCCGGGCCTGCTCCGCTTCTACAACAACACCGCGTTCAACAATCCCACCCAGTTCAACCTGAAGGTGGCGCCGCGGCTGACCAAGCCGGTCACCCACGTGCTGCGCAACAACGTCGCCCTCGGCGCCGCCCCGCCACTGTCCGGCCACGAGCGCAACCCGCCGGATGATCAGTTCAACTCCTGGAACCTCGAGACGGTCACGGTCACGGCCGAAGACTTCATGAGCACCGAGCCCAAAGGCGTCGACGGACCGCGTCAGCCTGACGGCGGACTGCCCGAGCTCCCCTTCATGCGACCCAAACTTGGCAGCCGCCTGCTGGACGCCGGGATCGCGGTCGAACTTCCCTTCAAAGGTCCGGCGCCCGATCTCGGAGCGTTTGAGGTGAAGTAATCTTGAATCGCCGGGATTCCGCTCGTGTCGCTGAGTTGATCTGAGTCAGCGCGCGCGCCGGTAGTGCAGGGCGACCGCTCCACTGCGCAGCGGCTTCGCCGAGACCAGCTCGAGCCGTCGCGTGCTGGGCAGCCCGCGCTGGAACAGGGTCGGGCCGTGGCCGGCGATTCTGGGGTGAACGAGGAACTGATACTCGTCGATCAGATCCAGCCGGTCCAATTCGGTCGCGAGCTGGCCGCTACCGAGGAGCACGCCGGCTGGGGTGGCGCCCTTCAGCTTCTGCACATTCGCGCGCAGGTCGCCGGCGAGGAGATGGCTGTTTTTCCAAGGGAAGTCCGTTCGCGTCGATGACACCACGAACTTCGGCTTGGCCTCCAACTTGACCGCCCATGCGCGTATCGCTCCCGGCGCCTCCACGTCGCCACGGGCGACCGCCGGCCAGTAACGCTCCATCATCTCGTAGGTGACGCGGCCCCACAGCATCGCGCCGCTCTCATCCATGAGACGGGTGAAGAAGGCGTGGGTCTCGTCGTCGGCGATTCCCTCCTGATGGTCGACGCAACCGTCGAGGGTGACGTTGAGGCTGAAGGTCAGAAATCCCATGGCGGCAAGTCGTGTCGCGGACCTTAGGGAAGGAGCGACGCGGGTCGAGTGCTTTGCCGCCGCCGAGTACTATCGTGCCCGATCGAACGGGTTTTGCCCGTCATTGATGTCATCCTTCTGCGCGTGGATTGTTCGCCCGCATACCTGAATGCGAAAGTCCACACGCTCGCATCCCAGGTCGTGCACCCATCCAGCGGTGGGACGCGCCACGGCCAATCGCAGACGACCCGTCACCTCAAGTTTCCACGAGACTGCCGCACCATCAGCGACGACCACGAGGCCGTCTGGCCCAACTCCGCCCCATCACGTTCCCCTTCTTCTCGGCCGGAGAGACATGGCTTGATGGACCACGGAAGGGTGCCACCCACGCGACAAGCAGCCGCCACCGAATGTCGGCGTGGAAAAAACACGATGTATTCCAATCCAGTTACAATTGCATATAGGCACGCGAGTCCTTCCCTCGCCGTCACGCCGTCATGACGGCGATCTCCAACTCACTATATATATAATCCGATTCCATGAAAGCTACCCCTCGTCTCGTTCCTGTACTGCTGGTCTTCCTGCTCGCGGGCCCCGGCTACGCGCGAGTGCAGCCTGCTGTCCACGGCGGTCCGACCCCCATCACCGTAGCTGAACTCGAAAAGGCCCAGCGCGGCTGGTGTGACGCCTTGCTCTTGATCAGCAAGACTCACCGCGAAGGTGGGGACACAAAAGCCCTCGCGGGAAAGATTATCGATGCGGCCTATAATTACGCTCAGGCGCCGGTCCTGTTTAAACCGACCTTGGCCTATGGTGAACACACCTTCCGCACGACCCGCGAGGGGGCGCTCGCGTATTTTGCAGGCGGCAACCCCGCCTTCCCCGAGGACACCGGCTTCGCGCTCAAGCCGTGGGCCAGTGCCCGGTTCGACAATGCGGCCACCTATATTGAAGGCGATCTGGGCATCACCATGGGGCACGTCATCCTCACGGACACCTCTGGCAAGGAGACCAAAGTAGAGAAAACCTGGATGTTCCGCCGCGGCGATGACGGCAAACTGCGCATCGTCCTCCACAAATCCAGTATCCCGTACTCTCCGGAGAAAAAATAAACCCTGACCACTCCGGTCTTAACGCCCCGGATCGGTTCAGGCCGACCGGGGCTTTTCCTTTGGACCCGGTGGCAAAGGGTCTGCCCGTCGCATACGCCGTACTTACTCGACTGACTTGAGGCCCGCCGTGTTCACTGTGTAGACGCGATAGCGATACGTCTTCCCCGGAGCGGCGCTCGCGTCCGTGAAGCGCATCGCGATCAGCGGCTGCGTGGGTGTATCGCTATACTGGAGGTTCTGAAAAACGGGCCGACCATACCGATTCACCGCGCGCTCGGGGACGGTGGCCAGCGGTTCGCCGTCGCGTTCGATGACGAACTGGGCGAGGCCGCTCTCGAGATCGGCGTCGGCTTCCCACGTGACGATGTTCTCCCTGACCTGGACATTGCGCGGCGCCGGCGGCGGAGTCGCGTCCGGCACTTGGGTATCGGTGACATACCGGGCCCAGGCCCGGGCCACGTTTTCGTTCGGGAGCCAGATCGAGCGTTCGCGGGCACCGGTGAATTGCGCGGCCGCGACCGGCGCGACGAGGGTGCCGGCGTTGAGATAAAGCGGTGCAAGAAACGCGAGCTTGTCCGGCATCTTGCGCAACGGCTCGCCCAAGGACTCCGGCAGGCGCGCGGTCAGGCAGGCGTCGAACCACGGGATCGCCAGATAACGCTGGTTGCCGCACTCATGGCTCGTCAGCGGATCGACAGCCACGCCGATGAGGGCCCCTTTTCCCCGCAGCTCGGTGAATAAGCGTTCCAGGTGGGGCCACACTCCGCCGAAACGCTCGTCCTTCACGGTGACGCCCTCCTTGGTGCCGAGATTGCACATCATCGGCACGCCCAAGGTGGCGTCCCGAATGGAAAACGCCGAGGGCGCCCCCGAGCGCATCCAGACCGCCGCCACGCGCTCGGGGTGGACCAGCGTCATGCTGCCCACCCACGTGCCGCCGCCACTGTGTCCCCACAGCGCCCAAGGCACGCGCGCCAGTTCCGGGTGGCCGGATTTCGCGCCGAGTTCCTGCAGGGCCTTTTGAAACGCGCGATCGGAACCATTCCGCGGATCACACCAAAGCGCGCACGGGGCTTTGTCGGGTTGCTCGTAGGCGGGGGACAGCAACGCGCAGCCGTGTTTCCTCGCCAGCGCCTGCCAGTGGAGATCGTATGCCCCGGTGAGGCCGGATTTGCACGAGCCCTCGCCGCAACCATGCTGGTGCACCACCACCCCGCGGAGCGTTTTCACGCCCGCTGGTATCCAGATCGTATAGTTGACGGGAAACGTCAGCTCACCGGGAGAGGTCGAGGCCTCGTATCGAACCCGGTAATACGGCGGCTCCGCGGCGGGAAACACCTCATACGGTGGCGTCTGGGCGCAAAGGAGGCCGGCGCCGGCAAAAAGCAGAAGGAAGAAAGCGCGCATGGATAGGCGTTGAAATGCTGGGGGTGTGGCAGAGGTGATCCGGAGTCCGTCGTCAATCCGCTCGATCTCTCCACGTTGAGCTGCTGGGAGAAATCACGGTCTCGCTTCCCCCGAACCACCGCAAGCCGGGCATCGCACATTATTAGTCGACCGTTTTTCCGTCAGCCTCGTCCCGTCCACTCGCATATAGATATCCGTGCCGCCCTTGGCCGCGACATCGAACACTTCTCCGGTCCCCAGACAGCGTCGGCATTTTTGAGCGACGACCTCCTTGCGCCCCCGGGCCTGCGCCGCGGCCCGCTCCGCCTCCAGCTTCATCACCCTCTCACGCTCGAGTTGCCGCTCTCGAGCCGCGACCTTCGGATCCTTCGGCAGGATTTCCACGAGACCGATCCCTTGTTCCTCTCGTGGAGCTCTGGGTACGGGCGGCTTGAATTCCAGCTGCGCCACCAGGGCAGGCAGCTCTTTCATCGCCAGCTCCCGTTGACCCGAGGCGATCAACACCTGTGCCCGGTGCAAATTCAGTTGCTTGCCCAATCGCGTGCGCGCCTCCGGCGTCACGCTTGCCTCTTTCACCATCGCGTCGATCTCCGCCAGCACATTGAGCCACGCCGCCGCCACCGGCGCGCTCATGGGCGCGAGCACCTTGTCACCCAGTCGCTTGTCCAGCAGCTGAACCGCCTGACCCGCACTCGATGAAATCGAAAGACTCATCCCCCACTCCCCACTGCGATTGGCCTCCATCCGCTGCTTGAAATTCCCCGGCGTACCGCCCGAGCCCAGCGCCTGCCGCCACACCACCGAGGGCACCTTGACCCAAGCCTCCGGCGTCACGGGTTTTGTTTTCGGATCCGCGCCCTTCCACACCCAGGCATCAAGCTCCATCACATGCCGGCCGAGCGGTGTCTGCTCGACTCCGGCCGGCGGTCGGAAAGGAAATCTCACCTGGGCCGACGGCATCTCATTCTGCGCAGCGCCCCAGTCGGTCACGTCCAGGGCGCGCGCCGGATCGGCCGTCCACTCCCACACAAAATCCGCCAACGACGACGCAATGAAGGGCACGTCGTCGTGCTGTTTCATCCGGAGCCGCCCGACCTCGTTTGTCACCCGCAACGCCACCACCGTTGCGATGCCCGGACACATTCTCGGTAAATCAGTCGCTCCCTCGGCCAACGGCATCACGTCGGTCAACAAGGTGGACAACTCCCCAGTATTTTCCGGTGGCGCAGAATTCAAGCGCCGGCTGCCGGCTAAAAGAATTTTCAACTTTTGCGTGAGCACCCCGGGAGCGCCGCTCACATAATCCCGTCCGCCCGACTCATTGAACCAACGGTGTCGTTTCGCCGCGTGCAGGGCCGCCGTATCTTCCGGCACACACAGCAAAGCGAGCGTTGTCCGCTGCCGCGCGTTGGCCCACGCCTTGGCCGCTTCTGCCGAATTCGCCGGCAGCGTCAGCCACCGCAGGTGCGCGATGAGCGCCCCTTCCCGGCCGATCTCCCCCCAGCGCGCCCGGCCCTCCGCCGTTTCGAGGTCAACCGCCGACGGCCCTCGGCCCCACTGCGCCAAAAATGCCTTCTCCAGCGCCACCACGCGATCGGCCCCGCCGCTCAAGCGCTCGCCCGTCAGGGCCTGCCGGAGGGGTGAATCCGCCGCCAGCTTCGCTGGAGCGGGCAAGGATCCCGCCGGCCAGAGCGGATCGATCTGCCGCAAACGCTTCAACAGGGCCCTCTCGACCGGCAGTGCCGCAGCATCCGGTTCGGGCGTGCTCGCAAGCACATGCACCGCCTCCAGGACATCCGCATTCACTTCGGAGCTCTTGTCCGGCCACCTGTCTTCGGTGAAGGCCACGGCCGCCGCCACCCGGGCCCACAACACCTGCCGCGCGGAGAACGTCGGCAAGGCTTGGCCCGACTTCAATGCCTCCTCCGCCGCTCGCAGCGCGTTGAACACATCGCCGTCGGCCAAGCGCGTTTCGGCAAAAAAACGCAATCGCCCCAGCTCAGGTGCACTGGGTTCCATCGCCTCCGCCTGCGCCAACGCAGCGCGCACTGACTGACGCAGCCGTTCCGCCGCCGGAAATTTTCCGCCCGCCGCCGTGATCGCACGGGTGCTGAGGTCACGCGCAGAAGCAACATTGCCTTCCTTGGCCACGTTGCGCGCCGCCATCAATAATGCATCGGGCAACGCGTCACCCAACGGAAATACATCCACCGTGTTTTCCGATACGCCGCCGGAATTCATTTCCTGCAAGAGCAGGAAAATATGGGGCACCCCCGGATCAATGCCGTAAAAGAACATATTGGGATCATCCTCCTTGCGCAGTTCGGCAGCCGCTTTGATCAGGGCCATTGCCTCCTCCTTTTTCCCGCGCTGCCACGCTACTTCCGCCAACCCCGCCGCGACCGGAACGCTGTTGGGCGTCAATTTCTTCGCCGCCAGAAAATCATTCCTGGCATCCAGCAGTCTCTCATCGCGCAACAACCACCGTCCCCGCCGTTCGAGCCATTCCGCGCGATCCGCCGGCGAAGCCGCCTCCGGCTGATGTTTATCGGCTTCGAACACGTTACCCGCCGCCACGGCCACCGCGCTCGCCTGCGCCTGAGCCCGTTGCACCGCCGTGAGCTCAGCCCGCAGCACGGGCAAAAAGCCCACCAGCCCACCGGCAATCACCCCGACAATAGAGCCGCGCGCCGAGGTTTTCATGTCTCCCCCCAAACAGCCCGTCCCCCCGCCCCGAAGCAACCCCGAACCCCTCCCCAGGAACGAGCCAAGGAGTCCGGCCGTAACAGGTCACTCTCGCGACGATCCGCTCCGCAGGACGTGAGCGGGTGGGTGCTGTTTCGTTCGTGAGGTGTCACGTCCAGCCCCCTTGGAAGGGCCTTCCGCTCTAAATACTTCTCGCCTGCCCTGCGCCGCGTCCGCGACCTTCGCGCCCGACCATGGCCATCAAGAAGTCCGACCTTTATTCTTCCATCTGGTCGTCCTGCGACGCCCTCCGCGGGGGCATGGATCCGAGCCAATACAAGGACTACGTCCTGTTCATGCTCTTCATCAAATACGTCTCCGACAAATACGGGCACGCCGACGCCTTCGTCGCGCCCGTCGTGATTCCGCCGGGCTCCCACTTCCGCGACATGATCGCGCTCAAGGGCAAGTCCGACATTGGCGACAAGATCAACACCCAGGTCATCCAGCCACTCATCGACGCCAACAGCCGCCTCGCCCGCTCCGACTTCCCCGATTTCAACGACTCCAACAAGCTCGGCGAGGGCCAGGACAAGGTCGACCGCCTCACTCACCTCATCGGCATCTTCCAAAAGCCCGAGCTCGATTTCTCCGCCAACCGCGCCGACCACGACGATATCCTCGGCGACGCCTACGAGTATCTGATGCGGCACTTCGCCCAGGACAGCGGCAAGTCCAAGGGCCAGTTCTACACGCCGTCCGAAGTCAGCCGCGTCATCGCCAAGGTGCTCGGCATATCGCCCGCCAACACCCGTGCCGCCACCTCCGTCTACGATCCCACCTGCGGCTCCGGCTCCCTCCTCCTCAAGCTCGCCGCCGAGGCCGGCAAACACATCACCCTCGAGGGCCAGGAGAAGGACGTGACCACCGCCGGCCTCGCGCGGATGAACATGATCCTGCACGATTTCCCGACCGCCAACATCCTCACGGGCAACACCCTCGCCACCCCCAAGTTCAAGGACGGCGACCAGCTCCGCACCTACGACTACGTCGTCGCCAATCCGCCCTTCTCCGACAAGGCGTGGACCACCGGCCTCACGCCGTCCGCCGATCCCTACCAGCGTTTCGCCTGGGGCGAGCCGCCCGCCAAGCAGGGCGATTACGCCTACCTGCTCCACATCGTCCGCTCGATGAAGAGCACCGCCAAGGCCGCCTGCATTCTCCCCCACGGTGTCCTCTTCCGCGGCAACGCCGAAGCCGTCATCCGCCAGAATCTCGTCCGCTCCGGCGTCCTCAAGGGCATCATCGGCCTCCCCGCCAATTTGTTCTACGGCACCGGCATCCCCGCCTGCATCCTCGTCCTCGACAAGGAGAACGCCTCCGCCCGCCGCGCCGTGTTCCTCGTCGACGCCTCCCGCGACTTCATCAAGGACGGCAACAAGAACCGCCTCCGCGAGCGCGATCTCCATCGCATCGTCGATGTGTTCACCCACGGCGAGGAGCAGCCGGGCTACTCGCGCCTCGTCCCACACGCCGAGATCGAGAAGAACGACTTCAACCTCAACCTGCCGCGCTACCTCGACAGCCAGGAGGCCGAGGACGTGCAGGACATCTCCGCCCACCTGCGCGGCGGCATCCCGGCGCGCGACCTCGATGCGCTCACGGCGTATTGGAGCGTCTGCCCCGATTTGCGCACCGCCCTCTTCAAACGGGTCCGCGCCGGCTATTTTTCCGTCCGCGTGCCGGCCACCGCACTGCGCTCCACCATCCAGGATTTCCCGCCGTTCGCCGAACTCATCTCCGGCCTCAGCGCGCACTTCGACCGCTGGCGCAAGGCCGCCGCCAAACGCCTGCGCCAGGACGTCCGGCGCGAGAGCCAGCCGAAGGCGGTCATCCACGCGCTCTCCGAAAACCTGCTCGCCCACTACGAAGGCCGTCCGCTGGTCGACGCTTATGCCGTCTACCAGCACCTGATGGATTACTGGGCCGCCACGATGCAGGACGACTGCTACCTCATCGCCGCCGACGGCTGGGTCGCGAAGACCAGCCGCATCCTCGAAACTGACAAGAAGGGCAAAACCAAGGATCGCGGCTGGACCTGCGATCTCGTGCCCAAGCCCCTCGTCGTCGCCCGCTACTTCGCCGCCGCGCAGGCCGCGCTCGACGCGCAACAAGCCGCGCTCGAAACCGTCACCGCCCGCCTCGCCGAGCTGGAGGAGGAGCACGGCGGCGAGGAAGGCTGCCTCGGCGCCCTCGACAAAATCGCCCGCCCCGAGATCACCGCCCGGCTCAAGGAATTGAATCCGAAAAGTAGGGCGGAACCTCCGGGACCGCCCGCCGCAAGCGCCTCGTCTTCCGACTCCGACACCGCCGACGAAATCTCCGCCCTCCGCACCTGGCTGAAACTCGCCGACGAGGAAGCCGCGCTCAAAAAGGCCATCCGCGAATCCGATGCCGCCCTCGACCGCGCCGCCTACGAAAAATATTCCGCGCTCGGCGAAGCCGACGTGCAGACCCTCGTCGTCGACGACAAGTGGCTGCACACCCTCGCCACCGCCGTGCGCGGCGAGGTCGACCGCGTCTCGCAAACGCTCACCAGCCGCATCCGCACCCTCGCCGATCGCTATGCCACGCCCTTGGCCGAGTTGGAGGCGGAAGTCGCTACCCTTGCCGCGAAGGTCGACGCTCACCTGAAAAAGATGGAGTCCGCCGCCTCATGAAACCCGGCTATAAACAAACCGAAGTCGGGGTGATTCCGGAGGATTGGGAGGTCAATCGGCTTGGTGACCTCGCGCGTTTCATCACAAGCGGCTCAAGAGGTTGGGCTCAGTTTTATTCCGACGCGGGCGCGCTGTTTATCCGGAGCCAAAATATTGGCGATGGCAGGTTGTGCTTCGACGACAAGCAGCACGTTTCACCTCCATCAGACTCGGAAGGCAGTCGCACCAAGGTGGAACAAAACGACGTATTAATCACAATTACAGGTAATAGCGTTGGTAACGTCGCATTCGCGGAGCAGGCCTTCGACGAGGCGTATATTAGCCAGCACGTTGGGCTGGTGAGATTGAAGCAGCCAGAAACCGGATCATATATATGCCGCTACCTCTCCCCCAATTCGCCCGGAAATCCACAGATTTCCGGGAGTCAGTCAGGTCAAAGTAAGCCAGGGTTAAACCTGCAAAATCTACGAGATTTCTGGATCGCTTCCCCGCGAACCACGACCGAGCAACGCGCCATCGCGGAGGCGTTGAGCGATGTGGATGGACTGCTGGGCGGGCTGGACCGGCTGATCGCCAAGAAGCGCGACCTCAAACAGGCCGCCATGCAGCAACTCCTCACCGCCCAAACCCGTCTCCCCGGCTGCTACGGCAGGTGGGTGAAAAAACGGCTGGCAGATATAGCACCGCTACAGCGTGGATTTGATCTACCCAACCCACAGCTGAAGCACGGTCCTTACCCGGTAGTTTATTCAAATGGGATACTGAATTATCATGTCTCCTACCAAGTGAAAGGGCCAGGTGTGGTAACCGGGCGATCTGGAACTATCGGGAGGGTGACTTTTCTCGAAGAAGATTACTGGCCTCACAACACCTCGCTCTGGGTGACCACATTCAAGGGAAACGACCCCAAATTCATCTTCTATCTCTATACCAAACTTGGGTTGGAGCAGTTCGCTACAGGTTCGGGCGTGCCAACACTGAATCGGAATGACGTTCACGCCTTTCAATTTTCGATACCATCCACCGTCGCTGAACAAACCGCGATCGCCGAGGTGCTGGGTGAGATAGACGGGGAGCTGGCGGCCTTGGAGCGCCGCCGCGAAAAGACCCGCGCCCTCAAGCAGGCCATGATGCAGCAACTCCTCACCGGCCAGACCCGCATCGTCTGATCTCTCATTCGGAAAAGGGAGATGTCCGATCCGGCGAAAATAAAAAACCGATGGATATAGGTTTCGCTGGTTCTGAGACCCGAAACACACGGCATGAAGCCGAGTTTTGTCCACCGGTGGCGTGGTTGAAGCGGACGCAGGCCTCCAAGTCAACCGACCCGCGCCGCTTCCTTCGGAGACAACGTCTCCTGGCTACTTCCGCATCTGTGGGCGGGGTGCCCACAGCGGTCACAGCATAACTTGATCTGCTCTACGGTGACGCTCTCCGTACGGCGGCCTTCCAACGCCGCGCCAGCTACGCCCGCCACGCCCTGATCCGCGCCTCGCATTCCTCCTTCGGCAGGCGACTGCCGGCAGCACAAATGCGTTCCAGCCGTTCAATCGCGTCCCTCTTGGGCAAGACACTCTCCTCGACCAACTGGTCGAGGACCCAAAGCACGCCGCGTACCGCCACGTTGTCGGCCTTGGCCGTGATGCGCATGCGGCGGTCGCCGGTCAGCAGGTCCGCCTTGAGGCGCAGCGCGAGCAACACCGCGGAGGCGTCGGCGAGACTGATGCCGTTGCCTTGGGCATAGGTCACGATTTCGGGCAGGTCGGGCGCCGCCGTCGTGTGCTTGTGAATCAGCCCGGCATCGACAAACGCCGAAACCGCCTGCCACTGCGCCTCCCGCCGCACCTCGCCGAGCACAAAATCGGTCGTATGCGTCTCGATCTTGAGCTGAAACCAAAGCCCGAGCAGATCGCCCTCGGCGAGGTCGATCAGGATGCTGGCATCTTTGACTGCGATGCGCATCGGATGCTCAACCGATCACCTGCTCCAGATCGTGTCGGACGCGGCTCAACGGCTCGCCCAGGAGCGCCGCACCTTTGGAGAGACTGATCGACTCCTCCGCGATCGCGCGGCGCACCAACTGGCGGAAGCGCCCGTCGGACTCGCAGCCCACATAGCGGTCGTCGCCCGGCTCCCCCTTGCTCCGCCATCCGAGCTGGCTCACGGTGATGCAGAAGTTTTTATACGTGGGCTCCTGGATCAGCCCGAGCGACCGGGCCCGGCGCATGATCGCCATGATCGAGACCCCGAAGTGCGCCTTGATCTCGACCAGCTCGGCGACGGCGAAGCGGTGACGATTTCTCCCAAACGCCTCGGTGAACGTTTCGGCCGGCAGGAGAAAAGCCCCGGCGAAAGCTCCGATCAGTTTCTCCTCGGCTTTTTCGTCCACGCGGTCCGCCACCTGCGCGGTCACATGTCCCAGTTCATGCACCTCGGTCATGCGCTTGCGCGGCAGATTCTCGTTCAGGTGCGAGGCAATCACGACCACGGGGCCGACTTCCGTGTCGGCGGACAGGCCGTCAAAATCGCGATCATCGTCGGGGAGTTCGAGCACTTTGATCCCGCGGCTTTCCATCAACTCGAAGACGTTGGGCAAAGGATCCAACCCGAGGTGCCAGGCCCGGCGCAGCTCCGTCGCCGCCGCTTCGGCCTCGGCCACGGTGGAAATTTTCCGACCGGCCAGCGGAGGCGAAAATTCACGCACATCGCCGGCCAACTCCTCGGCCTCGCGGTAACGTTCCACATAGTCTGCGGCCAGCTCACGAATCGCCTTCTGGCGAGACAGTCGCAGCCTGGACTTCTTGCGGAAGCGAACCTCGTTCACCACGACGCGGAAGGGGCGAAAGAAAAAATCCGCCGGCTGGTCCAGGGCATCGGCCAGGGCGATCAACACTTCGCTGCCAGGCAGCATGTCGCCGCGCTCGTATTTGGCCAGGGCGTTGTGGGAGACAGCTCCGCCCACGGCCGTGGCGAGCGCGCGCAGGGAGAGGCCGCGCATACCGCGCGCCTGCTGCAGGCGACGCGCGAAGACGTCAGAAGGTTCGGGGCGCATGTTTACAAAAACAAACTTGATGCCATTTTTGTCAACCTTGGGCTTCCCCCGGGGAGCAGGCATTTCTCGCGTCGATGACGGGCCTTGCCGTCCGGATATCCTTCCCCTCCGCATCAGTGCCGCCGAGCTCCGCCGGCGGTCCCTTCTCCTGTTGCTTTGACTCGAGGCGCCCTCTCCCGACTCTGGCGAAGTCATGCCCGACCAGCCCCGATCCGAACGCCGCACCCAGAATCGCGTCGTGCAGCTCTTCACCGGACCGGGCGGGCTTGGCTACCGCAACCTCGGTGATTGGTCCAAACGGGAGAGGAACCGCTGCATCGAGCCGGAGCTGCTCCGGGCGAACCTGCAGCAGCGCGGCTACTCGCCCGCCCACCTCTCGGCTGCGTTGCAGAAGCTGGAGGTCGCAGCGGACACGACCGGCGATGACTCGCCGTATCGCGCCAATCTCCGCGTGTACCAGCTCCTGCGATACGGCGTCGCCGTGCAGGTCGCCGTCGGCAAGCCGAGTGAGACGGTGCACCTGATTGATTGGGACGACCCGGATAAAAACGAGTTCGCGCTGGCCGAGGAGGTGACGCTCAAGGGCGGCCACGAACGCCGGCCCGATCTCGTCATCTACGTGAACGGCCTCGCGGTCGGGGTGATCGAGCTCAAGCGGAGCTCCGTCGAAATTGCCGATGGCGTACGCCAGCTCATCACCAACCAGGAACCGATTTTCAACCTGGGCTTTTTCGCGACCGCGCAGCTCCTGTTTGCCGGCAGCGACTCGCAGGGCCTGCGCTACGGTACGGCGACGACCCCGGAACAGTTTTATGTCGAATGGAAGGCCGACGGGGAGATCGGCGCCGAGCAGATTGCGGCCGGTGCGCTTCTCGACCGCCCGCTCGCCGCGTTGGGCGCAAAGGACCGGCTGCTGGATCTCATCCGGAACTTCGTGATCTTCGACGGCGGCCGGAAAAAGGTGCCGCGGCCGCATCAGTTTGCCGGCGTGAAAGCCGCGCAGGCCCGCGTCGCCAGGGGCGAAGGCGGCGTCATCTGGCACACGCAGGGCAGCGGCAAAAGCATCCTCATGGTGCTGCTCGCGAAGTGGCTCCTCGAACACGATCCCGAGGGCCGCGTCCTTGTCATCACCGATCGCGACGAACTCGACAAACAGATCGAGGGCGTGATGCGCAACGCCGGGGTCATCGGTGCCGACGCCGCGTCCCCGCGCATCACGTCGCGCGCGGAGTTTGTGCAGAAGCTCGCCGCGCCGGTGCCCCGGTTGCTCTGCGCCCTCCTGCACAAGTTCGAGCCGGATCTGAAAGGGGAAGCCCCGCCGGTTCACGGCCGCCTGTATGTTTTCGTGGACGAGTGTCACCGCACCCAGGGCGGGGACATGAACCGGCAGATGAAGCGCTGGCTCAAGACAGCGATCTTCATCGGCTTCACCGGCACGCCGTTGCTGCGCAAGGATCGCCAGACCACAGCGGATGTCTTCGGCACGTTCATCCACACGTACAAGTTTCACGAAGCGGTGGCCGACGAGGTCGTGCTCGATCTGAAATACGAGGCCCGGCACGTGGAGCAGCACCTCGCCGTGCACGACGCGGTGGACGACTGGTTCGAGGAGAAAACGCGGTTCCTGAATAATTTTCAGAAGGCGATCATCCGGAAGCATTGGGCAACGATGGAGAAGCTGATGAGTTCCGCGGAACGGAAGGAGCGCATCATCGCGAACATCCTGCACGACTTTGGCGTTCGCCCCCGGCTCAACAACGATCGCGGCACCGCCATCCTCGTCGCCGCCTCCATCTACGACGCGTGCCACTACTACCGGCTCTTTCAGAACACCTCCTTCGGCCAGCACTGCGCCATCATCACGTCGTACGAGCCGAATCATAACGCCATCTCGCGCGAGCCGGCGAAGAGCGACGAACGGTACAAGTTCGATACCTATACGAAATACGTCCTGGCCGCCGGCCAAACCGTGAAAGCATACGAGGACTCGATGAAGGAGCGGTTCATCAAGGAGCCGGCCAACTGCAAGCTGCTCATCGTCGTCAGCAAGCTCCTCACCGGCTTCGACGCGCCCTCGTGCACCTACATCTATCTCGATCACGAGCTGCACGATCACAACCTGTTCCAGGCGATCTGCCGCACCAACCGCCTGGACGGAGACGACAAGTCCCACGGCCACATCGTGGACTACAAGGAGCTGTTCAACGACGTCCAAGACTCGATCGCCGTCTATACGTCGGACGAACTCGATACGGAGACCTGCGGCACCGACGCGAACGTGACGGTCAAGGACTGGCTCGTGGAAGGTAAACGGAAACTGGATGCCGCCCGCGAAGCGCTTTACCACCTCTGCGAGCCCGTACCGCCACCGAAGGGCATCGAGCAGTATCTGAACTATTTCTGCGGCAAGGCCAGCGAGCTCACGGCGCTCTCTGATACGGAGCCGCTGCGGATCGCCTACTACAAGGCGACCGCCGCGTTCGTCCGCGCCTTCTCCGAAATCACGCAGAACCTGATCGAAGCCGGCTACTCCATCGAGCAGGCGGCCACAATTCGCGGCGAGACGGAGTTTCACGCCGAGATTCGTTCGGCCATCAAAAAGCACTCCGGGGAGGAGCTGGACATCAAGCCGTTCGAGGCCGAGATGCGCCACCTCCTCAACACCTACATCCAAGCCGACCACGCCGTCGTGCTCGGCAATTTGGAAGGCCTCACGCTCACCCAGCAAATCGTAGAAACGGGGATTCACGACGCCATCGCCCGCCAGCTGAGCCAGCAGGGACGGCTCTCGAACAACTCGATCGCCGAGGCGATCATCAACAACGTCCGCAAGACAATCATCCGCGAGCAGCTGACCGACCCCAGGTTCTACGCCGAAATGTCGACCCTGCTCGACGATCTCATTCGCCAGAAACGCGACAGCGCCGCTGCGTATGAAGCCTTCCTCAAAAAGTCTGAGGCATTGGTAAAGCGCATGGCGCACAAATCGGGCGCCGCGCATCCGACCCAACTCGAAGGCCGTCCCGGAGCCATCGTCGTCTTCAACAACCTCGGCAGCATCGCCGCCACCACCTTTCAGTGCCCAGCGGATCCCGGTGCGAAAGCCCAGCTGGCCCTCGCCCTCGACCAAGCGATGCGCGACCACGCTCCGGCCGGTTGGAAACACGATCCCGAAGGCCCCAAGGAAAAACAGGTCATCAAGGCGATTCACCCGCTTTTGGGAAGCGATCAAACCGCCACGCGGGCGATGCTCGAAATCGTCCGGCGCCAGTCCGACTATTGATGACGGAAACGATTCAGATCGGTGCGCTTGAGATCCGCGTCACGCAAAAGGAGATCAAGAACGTGCACCTCTCCGTCCATCCGCCGGACGGACGGGTGACGCTCGCCACGCCGCGCACGACGCGACTCGAAGTCGCCCGTGCTTACGCCATCTCCCGTCTCGGGTGGATTCGCGAGCAGCAACGACGACTCCGGGCGCAAGCCCGGGAAACGCCCCGCGCCTTCATCGAACGCGAAAGCCACTATCTCTGGGGGCGCCGACACCTGCTGACGGTGTGTTTTTCGGACGCGAAACCCAGCGTTAAACTGGACCACAAACGCATCACGCTCACCCTCCGCCCGGGAAGTTCGAAGCCAAAACGCGCAGAGGTCGTGCACCAGTGGCACAAGCATCTCCTGCACGCCGTGGTCCCGGGCATCATCGCCAAATGGGAGCCTACGCTCGGGGTGAGCGTTCGCGGCTACTTCCTCCAGCGGATGAAAACCAAGTGGGGTAGCTGCAATCACCGCGCCCGCCACATCCGCCTCAACACCGAACTGGTGAAGAAGCCGAAAGACCTTCTGGAGTATGTGATCGTGCACGAGATGGTGCACTTGCTGGAACCGACCCATAGCGAACGATTCATCGCGATATTGCGGAAACATTATCCGACATGGCGCGAAGCACGGTCCGAATTGAACGCACTACCACTCAGTGGGGAGTGCCCACCTCAATGCACACCACGGCTTCATCCACGTTGAGGATCGTCGCGGCGCCGAGATGGCGGACCCGCTCGGTCCAGTGCACGTGGCCGCAGACGACGAGGCCGTCGCAGCCGAGCTGCACCAACGCCTCGGCATTCCGTCACGACAAATGGCACGACTCGCTTCCCTCTTGGCCGGGCGGCCGCTTCGTAGCGGCTGCGCAAGGCAGGATCGAGCATGGCCGTTCTCGCGTACCCCGCCGCGGGGCCAAGGGTCGTGACACCCACCGCCGTCCCGATCCGAACCCTCATCACTCCACTCCCAGCTGGACGGACTGACTCCGACGCGGTTCGGGACAGCTTCGCGCATTGTTCGGGTGGTGCGTCATGATTCCGGGAAGGACCTTGAACGAGGACCGAACCACGCCCGAGCCCGGAACCAGCGGGTGAGGCCCGCCGTTTTCGTTCCAGGTCGTCGTGGCGTGATGGGTTCCCGGACCGTCAATGGCTGCGCCGGGTACCTGCAGACGGGGCAGGTGCTTTTCCGCGCGCCGTCCCAGCGTGGATTCGAGGCGGTCAAGCGGCTCGTCGGAACCGAATACCCCGGGCTCGATCAACAGGAACTTGCGGCGGCGTATTTCAAGACGAGGGTGGTCGCGCGGAAGGAGTACGACTCAGTCATCCGCCTTCTCACCCTGTTCGCGGAGCACCTCGCGTTGATCAGCAATCAGAGTGTGCGCGATGGCACGAAGGCCGAATCGCCTTCAATCACGAAAGGACGGACCTTCATTGCCGAGCATCAAAGCGAAGCGATGCGACTGGACGACGTGGCGGGCGCAGCGAACATGGGTAAGTTTTATTTCTGCAAGCTCTTCAAGCAGGCCACGGGTTTCAGTTTCACCGAATACCTCGCGCGGGCGCGGGTGGAGGCCGTAAAGCGCATGCTGCGCAACGCCCAGATCCGCGTCTGCGAGGCGGCCTTCGCGGCCGGCTTCCAGTCGCTGTCTCAGTTCAATCGCGTGTTCCGCCGGTTTGCGGGTGAAGCGCCGAGCACGTTTCGCGACCGGCTTCATCACTCGAGCGAAAACCGCCCCGGGCTCGCCAGGGCTCCGCGCGAACTGGCATTGGAAAGGAGATGAAGTGAAGCCGGTGCTCACTGCGGGCCGGTTTCGGCTGGGCGCTCTCGGGTCGAGGCCTGCCCGGTTCCACGGCCATCGGCGCCGTCGCTCCTGAGCGCCCCAGCGCGTCCGAATTCCTGAACGCAGCGGCCGCCGGAGAACTTTCCGCCGGGACCATCACTTACCGCCCGAATGCGGCGGGCTTGGCCGACGGCGATGGTCGCGGGCGCCCGTGCGGCGCTCGAGGCAATCGCCCGGGACCTGATGAAGCGTGAAACGCTCAGCGGCGATCACGTGAGCCAGACGATTGCCGGGGCGTCGCTGCCGCACGCCTAGCCGCGCGGCAGCGACGCCGATGTCCCGGGCGGCAAACCGGGTGCGCAGCTCAACGGCCCGGACGGGCTCGCGCGCGGTCCGAGGTGTCTTCGAGGGTGGTTCGAGCGGTGCTTCACGATTCCGGGCAGAGTTACGAGCGAGCACCGAACGACGTCCGAACCCGTGACGGAATGGTTTGCCGCAGCCCGCACCAACAAAAAGGCCGGCCGGAAATGTATCCGGCCGGCCGTAGGGTGCAGGTCGGGTCGCAGGGCGATCCGGCCGTGGCGGGTCAGCTTAGAAGCTGTATTCGACCGACGCCCGCACGTTGCGCGGGATGCCGGGATACACGCCGTTGCGGTTGATGGCGCCGCGGTAGTAGGTGGCGTCCGTCACATTATCAACGAAGACGCGGCCCATCACGGCCTCGCTGAAGCGGTAGGCCGCGGTCACGTTCCACAGCGACGTGATCGGGAGGTAGAACGTGGGCTGGTTGCGAATCAGGTTGCCGGCGGAACTGGCCGCGGTGTAACCGCTGCCGGTGTCGCCCGGCCGCTTGCCCGCCCGGACATAGCCGAGGCCGAGCGAAAGGCCCTTCAGGTCGCCCTGCAGGAACTTGTAGTTGACCCACGCAGCGCCGGAATTCTCGGACGCACCGCGGAACGGCGTGCCGTACGGGCTGCGGTTGCGGAAGTTCGTGTAGTTGGCGATGAGCGACAGGTTGGAGGACACCGCCATGTTCAGCTCGTATTCCCAGCCGCGGGCCACGCGATCCATGAACAGCGGCGGCGGCGACACCACCGGCGGCGGCACCGAGAACAGCGCGGGATTCAGGATGGAGTTATTCGACTGGCTAGAGTCGTAGTAGGCCACCGTCGCGACGGCGCGGGAGCCGAGGAAACGATAGCGCACGCCGACCTCGTCCTGGCGTCCGTCCTGGAGCTCATTGTTCCGACCCGCCTGACGCGGCTGCACGATCTGCGAGGCGTTTTCGGTGTGGCCGTAGTAGAGCGAAACGTCCTGCACCGGGTGATACACGACGCCGTAGTTCGTCACGAGCGGATCGGGATGCGTGAAGTAACTGATCTTGCTGCGGTAGTCGTCCACGCGGCCGTGATACCAGTTCTGCGCGATGCCGGCGTTGACGATCACCTTGCCGTCGAGCAGCCGCACGTTCTGGTTCAGGTAAACCTGCAGCGATTTGTTCACGTTCAAGCGGTCCGAGGTGGCCGTGTTGTTGATCGTGTAGGTCGCGTTGCCCGGGATGTTGAAGATATCGATCGCAGGGCTGGTGGCAGCATAACCCCGGTTGCGGCCCTTCGTGTAGGCACCCGAGATGCCACCCGAGGTCTCCATCGCCACCTTGGCGAGGTTCCATTTGAAGACGTAGTCGTGTTGGAATTCGTAGTTATTGAAGAAGGTGTTCGAGGGCGACTGGCTGACGGCGTAGAGATTCGACACTGCCGGTGCCGGCGACGGGGTGAAATCAGGCGCGCCGCCGAAGACGAAGCCCGGGGTGAAGAGGCCGGTCTTCGGATTGACGGCACCGCCGGTGTTGCCGAGGAGGTTCCATTGGTTGTTCGAGTCCCAGCCCGACCACATGCGGGCCGCAGCACGCATCGAGAGGCGGTCGGACAAGGTCGACGTAAACAGCACGCGGTAGGTGTGGGTGTTGGTGCGATTCATGGCGCTGGGGTCGTCAACGTTGTCCGCGTAGGCGGATTGGTAGACGTCCATGCCCTTGCGCATCGCGAGACCCGTGAGCGGGCTGACCGAGGCGTCGAGCGGCAGGCCCGTGTAGTTGAGGCCCTGGCCCCAGGCGAAGATGTACTCGAGGGTGAGGCGGGAGTTGTTACCGATCTTCTTGGTCACCGACGGCATCACGGTCAGACCCCGCGCGTAGCCCTGATTCTTGCCCTGGGTGTGATACTTGCCCGCGATCACCAACCGGTAGGCGGTGTCTTTCGAGAGCATGCGGTTGATGTCGATGTCACCGCGGTTGGTGTCGTATTGACCGACCTGCAGATTCAAGCGCCCGAAGTCCCGAAACTCGGCGACCTTGGTCATGATGTTGATTGTGCCGCCGGGAGGACCGCCGGGGGAGAGAATGGCGTTCGGCCCGCGGACAAACTCGATGCGCTCGAAGATCGCCGGATCCCATTTGATCTGGCTGGAGGGCGAGGAAAAGCCGTCGAGATTGCCGATGCCACCCTGATAGCCGCGGATGGAGAGGCGATCGCCGATGCTCGTGCTGTTGTTGGACACGCCGGCGACCAGTTGCAGCGCGTTGAGGGCGTCGGAAGCGCCCATGTCCTGAATGAGCTCACGGGTGATGACCGAGATGCCCTGGGTCGACTCGAAGATATCCGTACGGATGCGGCCGCCGCTCGTGGTGTCGGAGACCTGATAGGGGCCGACCTTCTTGGAGCTGACTTCGAAGGCGCTGAGTTGGACGGCCTCTTCCGATTTTTGCGGCTGGGCCGCGCCCGCGGAGCCGACGGTGCTCGCGCCGAACGCTAGCAGGGCCGCGGCGCTCATCACGGAGGCGGACGCAGCTCCCCGCAGAAGCCGTAACGGCGTCGAGCCGTGAGAGTCATCCGGCAATGCCGTCGACGTCGATGGAGGTAAGGATGCGCGATCGCAGTTGGGTTTTCTCATTTGGGTAGGAAACGCGCGGCCACCCCAACGCTAAAACAAGGGTCGGCCGGGGTTTGCCGCGAGTGAGCTAAAACGAATTAGCAGGCCATGGATCCTGTCAACCGAGAATGCGGCGGTTTCATCATCGGTTGCGCAACCATGAGCGCCGCGCGAATTCGCCAGGAGGGCTTGCGACGCCCCCAAGGTCTTCGAGCGTGCGTCGCTCGGTGCGACGTTTGACTGCACGATCACCCCGCGCCTCATCGCCGCGATGCGCATCATGGGTTCGCACCTGCGCGACGAATTCTACGCGCGCCATCTCCTCTTCACCGCCAACGTCGCGCCGATCGCTCCGGCTGCGACGCTGCCAGGGCGATCGCCAACGTCTCGGCCAGGCAGAACACCCGGCTCAACGCGTCGAGCAATCACCGCAACAAGCGCAACGCCACCGTCACCTTCGTCGGCACGCTCGACCACACGCCCGGCAACCTCGTCCTCACCACGGGCGGCGGCTCCTCCTGCAGCCTCACGCGAACTGTAAGCATCACCCGAAAGCAAGAGCTGCGGAGGAAGCCCAAGCCTGACCTTCCCCTGCCTTAAAGTGCGGCCGTTCTCGGCTCGAATCGAATAGGTCCGCCGTCCATCTTCTGGGTAGTTCGTGTGTTTCGTACGGTTCTCTTCTACACCGATCCGCTCAGGCGGAACGTACGTTGAGCTCCCGTTTTTCCACTCTCCGATCCCCCACTCGATTCCCACCCATGCAAACTTCCCTTCGACGTATCCTTGTCTTCGCCGCCCTGCTCGCCGGCCTCTGGTCGCAGGCATTTTCCGCGGACGTGGCTGCGCCCAAGCGGCCCAACGTCCTCTTCATCGCGGTCGACGATCTGAATCACTGGGTCGGCCACCTCGGCCGCAATCCGCAGACCCGGACGCCGAACATCGACCGACTCGCCGCCCGGGGCGTCGCGTTTCGTCACGCGTACTGCGCCGTCCCCGCCTGCGAACCGGCGCGCGGCGCGCTCATGGGCGGACGCCGGCCCTGGAGCACGGGCCTCTACTACAACGGCGACAAGTGGAAGGCGATCCTGCCCGAGGGCGGAGGCCTCACGGTGCCATTCTTGAAAGCCGGATACCGCGTTTCCGGCGCAGGTAAAATCTACCACGGCGATCAGTATTTCCCTTCCGAATGGAGCGACTACATGAACTCCAAGTCGCTGTCGGCGTCGGGTCACGGCGTCGACAAGAACGAAGGGTTTCACGACCCGTTGCGCCACGACCTCAAGGACGAGGACCTGATGGACTGGCACACGGTCAACTACTCAATCGAGCGGTTGAAAAATCCGGGCAGCGAGCCGTTCTTCATCGCCTGCGGCCTGCACAAACCGCACCTGCCGTTCGCGGTTCCCCGCAAGTACTACGAGCAGTTTCCCCTCGAGACGATCCAGCTGCCACCGTATCGGAAGGATGATCTCGACGACGTCCCTGCGGGCGGCAAGGCGATGGCCAAGGCGGCGCAGGACCACGCGCGTTTCGTCCGCGACGGCAATTGGAAGAACGCCATCCAGTCGTATCTCGCCGCCATCGCCTATACCGACATGAACGTGGGCCGGCTCCTCGATGCCCTCGATCGGAGTCCGCAACGCGACAACACCATCATCGTGTTCTGGGGCGACCACGGCTGGTCGTTCGGGGAAAAGGACCACTGGCGAAAGTTCGCGCTGTGGGAGGAACCGACGCGCGCCCCGTTCATCGTCGTGGCGCCGGGCGTCACGCGCCCCGGCGGCATGTCCACGCGCCCGGTGGACTTCATGAGCATCTATCCCACGCTGTGTGAACTGGCGGGCCTGCCCGTGCCGAAGCACGTCGAAGGCACGAGCATCGTGCCGCTGCTGCGCGACCCGCAGGCCACTTGGAATCAACCCGCGATCACGACCCACGGCTTCAAGAACCACACCGTGCGCACCGAGCAGTGGCGTTACATCCGCTACGCCGACGGCGGCGAGGAACTCTACGATGAGGCCAGCGATCCATATGAGTGGACCAATCTCGCCGGGAAACCCGAATACGCCCGCACGAAGGCCGAACTGGCGAAGTGGCTGCCGGAGAAAGATGCCCCGCACCGCGGTGCCGGCGGTCCCGGCGACGAGGATGAACCGGTGCGCAAGGGAAGGAAAAAGCCGGGCAAGTAGGCAGTGCCGCCGCACGCAGCCCCGCGCGAGCGGCCCACCCACCGCTCCCGCGACCAGGCTCGCGGGAGGGGAACGCAGGCACCGATCACGGACGCGTGATCACGAGGTTGCTCACCACCAGGTGACTCCGCACGGTGCGCAGTGCGAACCAGCCGCTCACGAGCGGCGCCGGATCGCGGAACGCAAAGATGCGTTCGCCGTCACGCCAGAACTCCGCGACGCCGTCGCGGGCCACGAGCCGGATGTGGTAGGTACGATTGCCCTCGAGCAGGAATTTCTGGTCCCGCAGATCGTGCTCGGGGAGCAACGGGCGCGCCACGGTGCCGTCGTAGCGCCGAAAGCGGGTCGTGGAGTTGTTGTTGCCACCGTAGCCAACGTAGTACGTGTGCAGCGAGTCGTAGTCGGAGAACTTTCCGCTGCGGGCCTGACCCGGCGCAAACGGTGCGGCCGTCGACCGCGGATCGACGGCCATCCAGAAACAATTGAGATCGGAGACGCGATCCTGCGGCCCACCCTGCGTCACCACGGTGACGTCGTAGGATATCTCGACCGGCGCGGTGAGTTTCTCCCGCCACCACACCGTCGCACCGCCGACATCCGTGATCTCCAATCCGCCGTCGCGCGCGACCACGGTGCCACCCGGCATCTGCTCGACCGTCCAGGCCTGCAGCGACGGGGCTGGTGTTTCCGCCGCGACGGCGGCGGCGGCCAGACCGAGCAACAGCGCCATGCGGCCAAGCATCGCACGAACCTCGGAGCAAACGCGGCGACACCCGTCTTTCATTTGGCCTTTCCCGAACGCGCCTTGCCCGCCGCCGGGGCAGACGCCAGCGGCGCGGGCAGCAGCGCGACCAGACTCGCCACGACCGCAGGCTGTTCGGCTGCGACGTTGCGCGCTTCATTGGAATCCTGGTTGAAATCGAAAAGTTCATAGCCCGGAGCCGCAGTACCGTCCGAAGGATGCACGATCAGCCGCCAGCGATCCGTGCGCACAGTACGCTGGCCCTGGGTCCAGAAGCCCAGCGCCGGCTTCTTCGTCGGGGCGTCCGGCGCCGCCAGCTGCGGGCGCAAACTATGACCGTCGAGCCCGGCGGGCGCGGGCAGACGGCAAAGGTCGGCGAGCGTGGGAAAGAGATCGACGGTCTCGACCAGCGCGGAGCTGGCCTTGCCCGGGTGAGGCAGACCGGGCGAACGGATCATGAGCACGGACTGGACTGCCTTTTCGTAGAGGCAGTGCTTGCCCCAGATCGCATGCTCCCCGAGCAGGAAGCCATGATCGCCCCACACCACGACGATCGTGTTGTCGGCGAGACCGAGTTCCTGCAGCGCGTCCAGCACGCGACCGGCCTGGGCATCGACATAACTGGTGGCAGCCGCGTAGGCCGTGCGGAGGGTGCGCGCGTACTCAGGGTCCGTGTCGGGATCGCGACCACCGTGGGCGTAGTTGCGGCGCAGTTCGTTGCTGGGATGCCAGCCGGACGGTCCCTGGGGCTTGGTGGCGACGACGGGATCCGGGCTCCGGTCGTCACGATGCAAATCAAAATACCGCTTAGGCGCCGAGAACGGCAGGTGCGGCTTGAACAAACCCACCGCGAAGAACCAGGGCTTGTCCGACTGCGCCAGCGTGCGCAGGGTGCCGACCGCCTCGGCTGCGACCCAGGCATCCGGATACGCCGTGTCCGGGCCGTCGAACGCCTCGAACGCCGGGACTCCGCCCGGGACGCGCGCCCTGCCGTTGGCGAAGCCGTGCATGATTCCCTCGGCGTGTTTCCAGGGTGTATCCGGAATCCAACTGCGGTCCCAGGCGTTCGGCAGCTCTTCCGGGCCCTCGCTCCAGTTCCGGCCCGTGCGGCCGCCGGGATAGTGCGTGATCTTGCCCAGTGCCAGCGTCTGGTAGCCGTGCCGGCGGAACCATCCCGGCAGGTTGGCGTCACCCCAGCGGGCCTGCGTCGTGAGGATGGCGTTGTTGGAGACATGCTCCGGCTCCGACGGATAGCTTCCGCGGAGGAGCGCACAACGCGACGCGCCGCACGTGGGCACCTGCGCATAATGGTGGGTGAAGATGCGCGCGGTGCGGGCAAACGTATCGAGCATCGGCGTCTGCGCCTCGGCCGCGCCCAGTGCCCCCAGCGCCGGCCGCAGATCGTCGATCGCGAGAAAGAGCACATTGGGAGGCCGGGTCGCCGGGGCGGCGAGCGCCGCACCGCCGAGCAGGGCCGTGAGGAGGGTCGCGACGATGGTCCCACAGAGGAATGACGTGGCGGGCTTTCCAACAAGAGGGAGAGACGGACGGCAGGGAGTCATCGTGGGGAAAGACAGGGATGCGGGGCGGACCAGGCTGGAGCGGGAATGAGCAGTGGGCGATTGGCAGCGAACGCGCACGACAAAATCGTCCGCGTCACCGCGATTCGCGTTCGAGCCGCGACGACCAATCCTGGCGGACGACGCGCGCAATTCGATCACGCCCCCCCCGCTCACGGCGGGCGCTTACCGTACTCACCGAACTCCGCTTAACCCACGGACGCCCGCTTCAGTCGCAAATATTCCGCGGTTCGTCGGTTTCGCGTAATTGCTGCGACCCTGGCGCGGTTATGGGGGGCGTGATTACTTCCCGCTGCCCCATCGTTATTGCCGTCTTGATCGCCGCCGTCAGCGCCACGCCGCTGTCCGCCACCGACTCGCTTCAACCCGCCCGTCACGCGCAGGCCCTGCTGGGCCGCGAGGTCTGGTCAACCCTCCTGCGCATCGAGAATCGCGCGCCGTCGGCGCGTTACCCGCGCGTCGTCCACGCGCTGGTCTTCGAGCTCGCCGGCATGCTGTGGTTCTACGACGCCGCGCACGGCACGCAGAGTTTTTCCCTGCATCGCGGGCGACTGGCCGAGGAAAAGGCCGACTTCGCACCGCTGCTCCGTGACATTGACCCCGGGTTTCTCCGCTGGACTGAAGTCCCCGCGCGGATCGAGCACAGTCCGGCCCGCGGCTCGTTGCCCAACGGTTGTTTCATCGAAAGCGTCGCGGCGCTGCGCGACCGCCTGGCCGCGGGTGAGGCGATCTCCCATCCGCAACTGCTCTCCTATTATCTCACCCACCGCGGCGTCCGCACCGGCCACACGGTGCTGGCCTACGAAACCAACGGCCGCGTCGCGGTGATCGATCCCGCCCGTGACGGCGCGCCGCTGCAGTTTCCGTCGCCACTCGCCGGCAACGCGCTGCAACTCGCGCGAGCCGTGGCGGGCAACGACGTGGTCACCGCCCGCTGGGTGCAGCTCGAACCCGCGGTGCAGCTCCCAGCCGTCGCGACGGAACGACGGGTGACCGGCGATGCCATCGACCATCCGCCTCGGGTCTGAACGCCGGAGGCCCGACGCCGTGGGATTTCCGGCTCGCCTCACGGCTTTTTGCAAAATAATTTCAAGTAACCGCAGGGTCGTTTCGCAGGGCTGACCTGCCGGAGCGGCGCGTTGTTTGCCTGCGGCATCTCGTCCCCCTTTCCCACCCGACTCATGACCTCCTGCTCCGTCCGCCCGCTTTGCGGCCTCCTTGCCCTGACGTTCCTGACGCCCGCAGCGTCGGCCCTGAACAACTCGATCCCGGTTCGCCTCTCGGGGCTGACGACCGCGACCACCGTGGCAACGCCGCTGCTGGGCGGGGATAACCTGATTGTGGATACGCTGGTCACCGGCTCGACCGGCGCGCTCAGCCAGTCCGTCGCGTTCACCGTGGGCGCGGGCATCACCGGCCTCACGGGTGGCGCCGCTTGGGAAATCAACACCGCCGCCGGCAACGGGCCGCGGCTCACCGGCGTGAATATCGACATCTTCGACGCCGCCAACGCCCTCGTGTTGTCCGACACGTTTCTCGGCACGCTGAGCGGGTATGCCACGTCGTCATTTGCGTTCGGGAGTCTCGCGGCTGGCAACTACACGCTGGTCGCCACGGGCACGGGCGTGCGCGACGCGTCCCTCGACATCTCGCTGAGCTTCGAAACCGGCGATGCCGGCATCCCAGCAGTGACACAGCCGGTGACGTCGGGCGCGCTCACGTCCTCCACGACCCTGACGCAGCCGTTGCTCGCGACCGACACGCTTTTCCTCAACACGCTCGTGACCGCCCAGCCGGGCGCGCTGTCGCAATCGGTCGCCTTTACGGTGGGCGCTGGCGTCACCGGTTTCACGGGCGAGGCCGCGTGGGAAGTCACCCCGGCCGCCGGCACCGGCCCGAGACTCATCGGCGTGAACATCGACATCTTCGACGCTGCCAACGCGCTCGTTTTCAGCGACACGTTCTCCGGCACGCTCGGCTCCTTCGCCTTTTCGGCGCTGGGCGGATCGCTCGCTCCCGGCAGCTACACCTTGATTGCCACCGGCACGGCGGTGCGTGACGCCTCGCTGAACGTCTCGCTCACCTTCGCGGGCACGCACGTTCCGGCGGGCGTTCCGTCAGGCGATCCCGCCACCAGCGCCCTGCTCGTCGCCGGCCTCGGTTGCCTCGGCCTCCTGCGCCGTCGTCTGGCCCGGCGTTGATTCAACGCCGCCGGCCGCGGCACTCCTGCGAAACGCCCGCGCCGCGGCCGGTCGCGTGGGGTTGAATCGGGTTGGCCGCGATTATCCGGCCCGGCGACTGTCGTCCGCGCAGCAGCCGTGCGCGCCGGCGTTCCGCAGACCAATTGCACGGGTCGATACTCCCTTGACCCCCCGGGCGCGCCGCTGGAAGGTGCGATGTTCTTTCAGGCTGGAACACCCACCTGCCGCTTCACGTTTTGGCCGGAAGAGCATCCCACCCTCACCTGTGCATCAGGCGTCTCCTGCCATGGCCGTGATTAGGAGTTTCCCGATTGGCTGATCATGAATCCGACTGCAGCAACGTCGCGTAGTACGGGCTCCGCGGATACAAGCGCCCGGCCTGAGGCGCCGGCCTACCGGGTGTTTCTGAGTTACAGCCACACCGACGCCGCATCGGCGGGCTGGCTCCTGCGCCGGTTGGAAAATTTCCGGGTGCCCGCGCGATTGCAGGGCCGCCTCGCGCCGATCGGTGTGGTCGGTCCGCGCATCGCCCCCGTTTTTCGCGATCGCGAGGAGCTTCCGACCACCAGCGATCTCGGCGCCACGATTCGCACCGCGCTCGCGGCCTCGGCTACGCTCGTCGTGATCTGTTCGCCGGCGGCCGCCAGGTCCCGCTGGGTGCAGGCCGAAATCACGGACTTCAAACGTCTCCACGGTGTCAGCCGCGTGTTCGCGCTGATCGTTGACGGCGAACCCCGCGAAGGGGCGGACAACGATTGTTTCCCGCCTGCGTTGCGAACCGGGACCAGCGACGATGACGCCCAGTCCGATCGTCCCGCCGAGATTGCGGCCGCCGATGCCCGGCCGCACGCTGACGGCCGGGACGGCGCATTCTTGAGGCTCGTCGCCGGTTTGCTGGGCGTCGGCTTCGACGAGCTGCGCCAACGCGAGCTGCAGCGCCGGCATCGGCGGATGACGTTGATCACGGCGGCATCGGTCTGCGGCATGACCATCACGCTCGGACTGGCCGCGCTCGCCTGGCAGGCGCGCAACGACGCGCAGCGTCGGCAGGAACAGGCCGAGGATCTGCTCGGCTTCATGGTCAGCGACCTGCGCGTGCCCCTCGCGAAGCTGAACAAGCTCGATATCCTCGATGCCGTCGGCGTGAAGGCCATGGCCTACTTTGCGGCGCTGAATCCCCGCGATTTGACCGACACCGCCTTGCGGCGGCAGGCGGAGGCGTTGCGGCAGGTCGGGGAGAATCGCAAGGATCAGGCCCGCTATCCGGAGGCGTTGCAATCGTTGCAGGCCGCGTATGAAAGCGCGAAGGTCCTGGCCGCCCGTCAGCCGCGCAACGGCGACTTTCTTTTTGAGCGCGGTCAGGCGGAGTTCTGGATTGGGTTCGTGCTGCGGCGGCTCGGTCGCACGAAGGAAATGACGGAGTGGCTGACGCGCTATCGCGACACCGGCGCCGCCCTGGTCGCCCTCAATCCCGACGAACCGCGCTGGCAGGAGGAACTCGCCTCCGGCCATCACAACCTCGCGGTCCTCGACACGGACGAGGAGCGGCTCGACGCCGCCCGTCGCGGGTTTCTCGGCGCACTGGCGATGCTCACCCGGTTGTCGGCCGCCAAGCCCAACGATCTCGAACTGCAGTTCCGCATCGCCGACGCGAATTCATGGCTGGGCAACGTGGCGGAAATGAGCGGCGACCTGACCGAGGCTGCGCGGCGTTTCGCCGATCAAGTGGCCCGCACCGAGGCCATCCTGCGGGCGGAACCCGACAACGCCACGTTCAAGCGTCGCCTCGCCGACGCGCTGTCACTGCACGCCGGTATTCTCGCGCTCACCGGGCAGCGCAAGCAGTCGATGGAGCCGCGGCTCCGGGCGATCGCGCTTTTCGAATCGCTCGCCTCCGGCGATCCCCGCAACCAGTCCTGGCAGCGCCTGCTTTTCTGGGGCCGGCTGCGACTGGCGGAGCTCCTGCGCGCGGAGGGCGACCTGGCCGCCGCAACCACGCTCGCCGACGAGCTGCGCGGAGTCTTCGAAAAACTCTCGGCCGCGGAGCCCAACGACAATCGGATCATGGATCGGCTGGCCTTCGTGTGCCGACTCCAGGCGGAATTGCGGGTGGATCGCGGCGACCCGCAGGCCGCAACTCCGGCCGCGCGGGCCGTTGAAATCGCCGAGCGCCTCGTGGCCACGCGCCCGACGTTTGCCTTCATCAGCGAGTGCGCCCTCGCCCGCGTCGCGGCCGGCCGCATCGCCCGGCGCGACGGACAGCCCGAAGCCGCACACCAACACTGGCGGCGCGCGATCGAGTTGCTGCAGCCGCGTCTGTCGGGTTCGAGTCACTGGCGCATTCTCCTGCCCGCCGCTCACGCCTACTGGCACCTCGGTGAGACCGAAACCAGCCGCGCCCTGATCGCACGTCTGCAGCGCCTCGGCTTTCAACCGCTTGAGCCGTGGCCGACCACCGCGACGTCCGCTTCTCCCTCCCCGCAGCTCAAACCATAAAGTCCCTTCCTCCCATGCCCGCCGAACTCGTCCTCACCGTCACAAAATTCGTCGAGAACCCCTCAGCCACCCCGCCCGCCCGCCCGGAGGACAACTGCACCCTCAGCGATGAAATCACCATTGTCGGCGCGACGGGCGGTGAATGGAAAAGCGATCCCGCGGGCGAGGTGTTCATCTGCCCCCCGCCGGATGTCACCACGATCGCGGTGAAGCAGAAGGACGCCAGCAAAGGTCCCGTACTCATCACGTTTACCCTGGTGTCGGCGGGAAACGAGCCCGCCCTTACGCCCACCCGCATTGTCTTCAAGCAGCAGGATTTTCACCGAAACCCGCAGCGCCCCAAGGATGACCCTGACGGCTCGCGCAATTTTCGGGACCAGCGGGTGACAGGAGGCAAGCTGACCTTCGCCAACCACTGGATTCACCGCGGAAAAAGCAGGAATCGCAACGAGCGCAACGCCCCGTCCTGGAAATTCTGGATTCAGGTCAAGGCGGCGGACGGTCGGATGGGCTGGATCGATCCCACCATCGAAAACTCCGAGGACATGTGAGTCGGCGCGCGCGCCGTTCCGCGGTTGCCCGCGCCGGATCAGCGCGCCTCGCCGCTTGCCGTCGAAGGCGTCAGCTGAGCATACGCCCGTGGTCCGGTCGGTGCCGGTGATCGTTCCGGCCGTTCACCGGGCGCGCGCTTCGAATTTCGTTTCATGGCTGAAGCCTTCAACCCGCCGTCTTCCCGTCGAACGATTGCGACCAGCACAACGTCCGGACTTTTTCGGGCCACCGCGTGAGACCCCTCGACAATCCAAGTCCGACCCGGAGTCAGCGGCCGCACGCGCAACGGACGTTGCGCGTCCACGTCGGCGGCGCCGAATTTTGCAATCATGGCCGCCTCGGCAGTCGCCACGACCGACGCCTCCTCAGCCGCAGGTCGCACTGCCGCCGCCAGGCCGCATCGCGGCCACCCCAGCAGGAGAATCAACAGGAAGATCGTCTTCATGCGCGCTGCCGTGATCCGAGCGTTTCACGACGGGTGCAGCAACGCCGAACCGCCGGCTTCGTAGTTTCCGCCCGCGCCGCATCAACGGTTCTACGAACGGGAAATTTCGCCAACAGCCCACACTTCGCGCTCGGCGGCGGCGGGTTTTTCCGAATCCTACAAATCACTCCCCATGAGAATCGGCATCAATACCTTCCTCTTCACCTCCCCATTCACGACCGAGATCACGAAGCTCTTCCCGATGTTCAAGCGCTGGGGTTTCGACACCGTCGAAATTCCGATTGAAGACCCGTCGCACATCGATCCCGTGAAAGTGCGTGCCGCGGCCGACCAGCACGGCCTCGCCATCGGCAGCGTGTGCGCGTGCATGGGCCCGGGTCGTGATTTTCGCGGCAGCGCCGCCGACCAGAAAGCCGCGATGACGTATTGCAAGGCGATCATCGATCAGGCCGTGCTGCTAGGCTGTCCGAGGGTCATCGGCCCGGTGTACTCCGTCGTGGGCAAGGCCGACGCCGTCGCCCCCGATCAACAGAAAGTGGAATGGGCCCTGGTGGTGAAGAACCTCAAGGTGCTCGGCGCCTACGCGGCCAGCCGCGGCATCACCATCTGCATCGAGCCGCTCAATCGCTTCGAAACCGATTTTCTCAACACCTGCGACCAGGCGCTGAAGCTCCTGCGTGACGTGGGTTCGCCCGCGCTGAAGCTGCACCTCGATACGTTCCACATGAACATCGAGGAAAAGAATCAGGCCGCCGCCATTCGCAAAGCCGGCAAACTTCTCGGCCACTTCCACGCCTGCGGCAGCGACCGCGGCACGCCCGGTGGCGATCACACCGACTGGCCGGCAATCGCGAAGGCGCTTGCCGCCATTCGGTACAAGGGCGACGTCGTCATCGAGTCGTTCACGACCGACGTGAAGGTCATCGCCCGCGCCGCCGCGATCTGGCGCACGATCGAGCCGAAGCGCGACGACATCGCCGTCAAGGGGCTCAAGTTTCTCCGGAAAACCCTGCAGGCCTGAGTCTGGTCGCTCGACGGGCCGCGGACTGGGCGCGCGGCCTGTCGCATTTACCGGCGCGCGCCCGGCACGGCCACCATGCTCCACTCCCGCCGCCACAAATCGGCTTCGCCGGGATGGCCGAATTGGCGCAGTGCGGCGTCGATTTCTGCGAGCGTCGGTTCCACCACGTGATGTTTCGGATCGGCGGGGAGCTCCGGCCTGATGGCCCGGGCCAACGCCCAGCAGGCCCACGCCCGCCACCGACGCTGATCGCGGCGCGGCTCGTTCATGCGATCGGCATAATGCTGAAAATGCACCCGCGGATTGCCGAGGAACACGCCTTCGGGCGTCCGTCCTATCAACCACGCCATCGCCGCATACGGCAACGGACACTCGCGCAGCACGGGTTCCGTGCCGCCAAGATCGGCGCCAAGCGCCCGATCGAGACAAAGCAGCGCGCGCGCGGCAAAGCCCTTTTGCCACAGGACGTGGCCGTATTCCAGGCACGCGAAATAGAAGTCAGCGCCCCGGTCTTTCTCGCGGAAAGTATGGAGTGTCCGCCAATCCAACCCGGCGCGTGGCACGGGTAAATGGGGACAGGGCGGAAACACCGGGGGCATGCGCGCTAGGTGCCGGCGAAACCAGCCGGCGTCAACCATCGCCCCGAAGAGGGTTTCGCTTGGCGGCCTGCGCGGTTTCGACAACAACGGCGCCGTTGAACCCGGCGTCTGTCACTCCCTCCGCCCCCGCGCGCCCCACTGCGTCACCCGCAGGCGCGCATGAAATTTCCGGCTGGCGCCGCGTCGTGATGTGGCCGTTCGCCCTGCTCGTGCGGCTTTGGGGTCTTTCGCTCCGCTTTGAGCTCACCCCGGCGGATCTTGCCGCCTACACGAAGAAGGACGAGCCCGTCGCCATCATCCTGTGGCACAACCGGCTCTTTCTGGCCGCGGAGATCGTGCGACGCTTTCGGCACGGCCGAACGCCCTATGCATTGGTGAGCGCGAGCCAGGACGGCGCGTGGCTGACGGCATTCTTTGCCCTCGCGGGGCTCCGAGCCGTGCGCGGTTCGAGCAGCCGGCTGGGACGCGAAGCCGCCACGGCGTTGGTGGAAACCCTGCGCGCCGGTTACGACGTCGGCATTACCCCGGATGGACCGCGCGGACCGTGTTACGAGTTGAAACCCGGCACGGTCATCGTCACGAGGCGCACCCACACGCCCATGCTGCTCGTCGGCGGCGAATTCACGTCCGCGTGGCGATTGCGCAGCTGGGATCGCTTTTACCTGCCCAAGCCGTTTTCGCGCGTCCGCATGCGCTGTGAAGTCATCACGGCCGACCAACTGGCCGACCGTGATGCCGGCACGGCGATGCTGCGCGAACGCCTGCTGGCGTTGAACCCCGACCTGCCTGACGTCAGTGCCGCGGAATCGCGGCGTCTCTGACGACGCCGGTTAGAATTCCGGCGTCAGCGTGACGTTGGTGCCGCAAGCCGCGGTGAAATCAGGGCCGGCGCTCCAGGTCACGTCGTTGATCAGGAACTTGAAGGTGTAGGCGCGGGCGGACTCGGCGAGCGTGATGCGCCAGAGGGTGTCCTCGACGCACTCCATCGCGCGGCCTTGATCCCAGCTCAGTCCGGCGCCTTCGCCGCGCACGAACAGGGCATTGCCGAAACCGACATCGATGCGCGCGCTGATCGTCGTCAGCACGGGCTTGTTGGCGACCGGCTTGGCGGCCGGAGTGACCGCCTTCACCGCGGGGGCCGCGGCGGGCTTCGGTGCGAGCATGGCAACGGGCGTGGGAGCGGTCCCCTGCACCGTGGCAACGGCGATCTTCTTCTTTGCAACCGGGTTGGCTGCGGTCGACTTGGTCGCAGGGGCGGGCGACGTAACGGACTTGGACTTGGTCTTTTTTGATGCGCTCATGGATGATGGACGGAGTGTGGCTAACCCCATATTCAACCCCAATCTTAGCAAATCGGGGGCCAATGCGCCAGCTGTGTCTCCGTGAAAACGCGAGAATGTGACCGGACCGTGATAAACGGGCCCGGCGGCAGGCGATTGCGCATGTCTTGAGTGCGTCATATGCCGCCGCGACCCTCAGGGCCCTCGTCCGCGAGCATCGCCGGCGATGATCGCTCCGGTTGCCGACGCTCAGTTTTCGTTTCCCTCAGCCGGTGGAGCCGGCGATCGCCTCGTTGGTACGAAGGCGAAGAAATGGTGGACCGGATCGGGATCAAACCGACGACCTCGTCGTTGCGAACGACGCGCTCTATCAACTGAGCTACCGGCCCAAAAGGGAAGGGACGTATTGGGAAAGGAACGCGTCCAAGTAAACACCAATTTTTCCGGGCCGCGCCCCCCGGCTCGCCCTGCCCGCCCGTTCGCTCCGCCACGAGCGCGATCACGCCTCCGTCTCGGGCACGTGTCGGGCGAAAATCATCTTCCCACCCGCGGTGGGCAGGACGCTGACAATCTCAGCTTGCACGCGACGGCCGATGAACCCGCGCCCGCCGTTCACCACGACCATCGATCCGTCCTCGATGAACCCAACGGCCTGGCCTTCCTCCTTGCCCGGTTTCACCAATTCCACCTCGAGCCGCTCGCCCAGCATCAGTTCCGTGCGAAGCGACTTCGCCAGTGCGTTCAGATTGAGCCACGGCACGCCGTGAAACTCCGCCATCTTCGCGAGGTTGTAATCAGTCGTGAGCAGTTTCGCCCGCATCGACTGCGCGAGAAACACCAGCTTCGCATCCACGTCCTCGCGCTTGGACACTTCACTCTCGGTGATGCGAATATCGAGGTGCTTGATCTTGCGCAGCTCGTTCAGCACCTCGAGCCCGCGCCGCCCGCGGGCCTGCTTGTGCGGATCGTGCGAGTCGGCCACGCCGCTCAGCTCCGTCAAAACAAAGCGCGGAATGACGAGCGCCGCAGTGAGAAAGCCCGCTTCGCATACGCGCGAAATCCGACCGTCGATCAACACACTCGTGTCCACCACCACCAGCGGAACGTCGACCTCGTGCGGAACAAAGCGCACGTACGGAACGATCAAATTGAACTCATCCTTCCCCCGCAGCGCGATCACGATGGCAAGGTACGGACAGATCAGGAAGAGCCCGAGACGGACCAGATAGATCCGGGTGGGATCGCCTTCCTGCAGCAGCGGCGACGCCCCGACCATGTACGCGATGAGCGATCCCGCCGCGATGCCGAAGGTCACCGCCGACAGGCCGCGCAGCGAAAAGCCCTTCAGCATCACGTCGACCAGCACGACCAGCAGACCGATGCAAAGTCCCACCGTGAGCGCCACGCCCCGGAAGTGATCCCAGTCGGTGATGGTGTAACACACGAGCCAACCCGCGGCCGCGCACAGGGCGACGAATACCAGACGGATCGGCAGAAGGGTTTTATCCATGGGAAGGGGCGGCGCGCTCAACGAATCGATTTCACGACGAATATCACCGCGGGTATTCCGATCATCAGCGCCATGAGAACATAGAGCAAACGTTGCACACGGCGGGCTTTTCTCTTTTCAGCCTCAGTCGGTTCCATTTCGGTGCAGCGCACCAAACCGACCGCCGCATGACAACGCAATACTGGCTCGTGAAATCTGAACCCGACGCCTACGCGTGGACCGACTTCGTCCGCGACGGCACCACCGCTTGGACCGGCGTGCGCAACAACGCCGCCCGCCTGCACCTCAAAGCCATGCGCCCCGGCGATCGCGTGCTTTTCTACGAGAGCATGACCACGAAGGCCGTCGTCGGCACCGCGCGCGTCACCCGCGCTGCGTTCCCCGACACGACGGCCGAGGAAGCAGGCTGGGTGGCAGTCGAGCTCGAGGCCGGCAAAGCCCTCGCCCAGCCCGTCACGCTCGCCGCCATCAAGGCTGAACCGGCCCTGGCGAAGATGACGCTCCTCCGCATCTCGCGACTCTCCGTGCAACCCGTCCTGCGCCCCGAGTTCGAGCGAATTGTGAAAATGGGCGCCTGAGGTTCGCCGCTCGACACCACCTTTGGTTTTTGCGTGCCTGCGCCCATGGCCGCCCTCGCCCAATTGACCATTCTCGCGCCCGGTTTGCTGGGCGGCTCCGTCGCCCGGGCCGCGCGTGAACGCCACGCCGCCGAGCGCATCGTCCTCTGGGCCCGACGACCGGAAGCGCGCCAGCAACTGCGCGAGCAACCCTGGTGCGACGACGTGGCCGACACGCCCGAGGAAGCGGTGCGCAACGCCAGTCTCGTGGTGGTCGCGGCTCCCGTTGACCTGATTATCCCGCTGACGAAACAAATCGCCCCGTCCCTGCCCGCCGGCGCGATCGTCACCGACGTCGGCAGCGTCAAAGGCGACATCGCCCGACTCGGCGGCGCCGCGCTCGCGTCCCGCGCGCACTTCATCGGCGCGCACCCCATGGCCGGCTCGGAGAAAACCGGTTGGGAGCACGGGCAAGCCGGGCTCTTCAATCGCCGCACGTGCTTTGTCACCCCGCTGCCCGAAAGCGATCCGCAGGCCGTGGAAACCGTCGTCTCCTTCTGGCGCGCCCTCGGCGCGGAGGTCGTGACGGTCGGCGCGGATGAACACGACGAAATCGTGGCACACATCAGCCACCTGCCCCAGGTGATCGCCTCGACGCTCTGCTCCTTTCTCGCGCAAAAAAACAGCGCGTGGCGCAATCACGCCGGCGGCGGCCTCCGCGACACGACTCGAATCGCCGGCAGCGATCCCCAACTCTGGCGCAGCATCCTCGAACAGAACCGCGACGAGGTCCTGCGCGCACTGCGGAAGTACGAGGACGAGCTGCACCAGTTTCAAATCGCGCTCGCGAATCGTGACTACGTCGACGTCGTTGCCCGCCTCGAACGCGGCCGGGCGTATCGCGATCAATTCCGTCCGCTGGGCTGAACCGCGGCACCGATCAGCCTACGCGCCGTCACAGACGCGTCGATACAGCGCCTCGTACTGCGGCACGATGGCGTCGGCACAAAACGCCGTCCGCGCCCGGGCCTGCGCCGCGCGGCCGATCGTCTGACGACGATCGGGATCGTTCAGGAGCGACTCCACCCCGCGCGCCAGCGCGTCAGGATCGGCCGTCGGCACCAGCACGCCCGTCTCGCCCGACGTCACCACTTCCGGGATACCGCCCACGGTCGTCGACACGCTCGGGCAGCCAAACCACATCGCCTCGAGCAGGCTCAGGCAGAAACTCTCGGACTGCGACGTGAACAGACCCAGGTCGGCCGCCTGCAGGTAGTCCTCCACGTCGACGACGTTCTCGCGCACGAGGACGCGATCCTCGATCCCCAGCCGCCGCACCTGCTCGAGGAACGGCGAAAAGTCGCCGCCGGCGAGGATCACGAGCTTGAACGCCTCGCGCGGGCGCACGCGCGCAATCGTTTCCAGCAGGAGATCGATGCGCTTCACCGGCCGCAGATTCGACAGATGGACGATCATCGCCTCGTCGCGTAAACCGAGCTCGCGGCGCACGTCCTCGCGCGACCGCCGGGGCGTTTTCGGCGCGAAGAAATTATGGATGACGTCGATCGGCCGATCGACGGCAAGCAGCCGGTGCGTCTCATCGCGCAGCCAAGCCGAGACGGCCGTGACCGCGTCCGAACGCATCAACGCGTGACGGATCGCCGGACCGTAACCGGCATCGCGGCCCAGCAACGTCGTGTCGGTGCCGTGCAGGGTCGTGACCACCCGCGGCCGCTTCGCCTCAGGCGACATCGCCCGCGCGAGGATCGCCGCGGTCGCGTGCGGTACGGCATAGTGCACGTGAAGCACGTCGAGCGCGCAGTCACGCGTGACCTCGGCCATTTTCACCGACAGCGGCAGCGTGTAGTCCGGATACTTGAACAGCTCGTAATCGTTGATGACGACCGGATGAAAGTGCAGCCGCGGCGCGCCGACGGGCATGCGGAACGGTCGTTCGTAGCTGATGAAGTGCACCTCGTGGCCGCGCCGCGCGAGTTCCTCGCCCAACGCCGACGCCAGTATGCCGCTGCCTCCGACCGTCGGATAACAGGTGATGCCGATGTGAAGCGGGCGCGGGTTCACCATGCTCAAAATCGCCGTGACGTCCGACCCAGCGTCGCCAGGGAATCCACCACCAACGGATCCGCCGGGTACAATGCCATCGCGGCCGCCACGCCGCAGCGCGCGCCCAGGACATTCGCGCGCGCGATCTGCAGCGCGCAGTACTGCCGCGTCTGCGCCTGCGTCGCGTGCGCCAGCATTGCCTGCGTCCACGCCTCCGTCACCGCCGGCGCGGAGACATCGAACAGCACCGGTTTCTCGCCGGCTGGTTCGCCTTCGACCGTGATCGCGTAGAAATACAGCGCGCCGATCGCGTGCGCCGGCCGCGAACGCAGTTCGCGCACGCCGCCGTAACGCGCCAGCCGCGCGGCATCGCGCGCCATCCGGCCGAGCGCGACGTGATCCGGGTGCTGGTTTTCCACCACGGTCGGCGCGAGCACGATGTCGGGCCGCAGTCGTCGGATGATGGCGGCGAGTTTCAACGCGTGCGCCACGCTCACCTCGAAATGCGCGTCGCCGCCGAGGTCCAGAAATTCCAGCGAGGCGCCGAGAAGCGCCGCGCCGCGCTTGGCCTCGGCGGTGCGCTGCCGGGGCGAACCATGCGTCGCCGATTCGCCGCGGGAGCACACGACGAGGTGAACGGTGCGGCCGGCCTGCGTCTCGCGCGCGATCACGCCGCCGCAGCCGAACTCGATGTCGTCCGGGTGCGCGCCAAACACGAGCACGGGTGCGGACTCAGTGGAAGGCTTCATCGGAACGGTCGATCGCATCACGATTCACGAAGGTAATCTCAGGCGCGTCCTCTTTCCGCAAGTATGCTTGTTCACCCATGCCGGCAATGTAGTGCGTGCAGTGAATCACGCTCTGCATCCAGCGCAACCGCGTGTCACGCGTCGGCGTGATCTGCGCCTTCGTCACGGGCGTCGACGGCAGCGTGAGATATTTCTCGCCGCCTTCGTGCAGCTTCCATGTGCCGTCGAGCCAGCGCGCGCGCACGATCTGGCCCTCGTACGCCACGTCGCCGAAGTATTCACTGACGTCACACGCTGCGGTCCGCACCGCCGGATCGCTCGAACGCACCACGCGGATGCCGTCGAGCAGTCCCATGCGCCGGTAGAGCTCGAGGCAGAAATCGGCCACGTTCGTCACCGGCGTCTGCTTGAACGCCTCGACCCGCGCCGGTTCGACATAGGCGCCGAGTTGCCGCGCGGTCGTGGCGTGCCAGCCGTCCGCGATGCGTTTCAGATACAACGGCGACCACTTGCGCTGCACCTTGTTTTCGACGGTGAAATTCAACGTCACCGGTTCACCGGTCTTCCGGTGCCGCAGGGTCGTCTGTGTTTCGCGCGGATCGTGATCACTGTCGTGGAAAAAGAACACGATCTCGCCGCCCATCTCCGCCTGCATCCGGCGCGCGGTTTGGAATTTGGCGTAGAGGAAGCGACGGGGGAAAAAGCCACACGGCTGCTGCCCGAAACAGATGACCGGCGCCCCGCTCATGCGCGCGCCTCCGCCGCCGCCCGCGGTCCGCTTCGCAGCAGGCTTTGCAGCAGCAGGCTGAACAGCACGCAGGCGGCGCAGCCGATCACGTTGTACCAGAGATAGGAGAATTTCAGGGCGGGAAACACGTTGCGGAGGAAGAAGAGCGTGATGATGAGCGCCTCGGCGGCGAGCGCCGACCAGAATACCGCCGTGCCACGGACGTGCTTGCAGAAGAACGCCACGAGGAAGATCCCGAGCACGACGCCGTAGAAGAGCGACGCGATGATGTTGGTCGCCTCAATCAGATTCTCCTCAAAGCTGACAAACACCGCGAAGAGGATCGCAAACACGCCCCAGAACGCGGTCCAGCCTTTCGCGTTGCGCACATTGCGCGCCTCGTCGTGCTCGGCCAGCGGTCGAAAGTGACGCCACAGATCGATCGTCGTCGTCGTGCCGAGCGCGTTGAGTTCGCCCGCCTTCGAACCCAGCGCGGCGGCAAACATCACCGCGATGAGCAGCCCGATCACACCGTGCGGCAGCTGCGTAGTGATGAAGCCGATGAACACGTAATCAGAATCCTTCGTGTTGATGCGCGGATTGGCGGCCGTCAGCGCGGCTTTCGCTTCCTTGCGCACGGCATCGACCTCGTTTTGCGCCGCGATCAAGGCGGACCGCGCGGCGGCCTCCGCGCCGGGATCGGTCCCCTCGCGCAGTCCCATCCACGTCTTCAGCTTGCCCTGACGCTCGCCGTGCAATGCGGCGTGCTTCGCGTCGATCGCCCGGAATTTCGCGCTGTCCGGACCGTCGATGTGCCGCTGCCACTCGACGCGATTGAAGAACACCGGCGGATCGGGCTGGAACTGGTAAAACACGAACACGAGCGCGCCCAGCAGCAGGATGAACAGCTGCATCGGGATTTTCAGCAGTGCGTTGAACATCAGGCCGAGCCGGCCTTCGCGCAACGCGGCGCCACCGATGTAGCGCTGCACCTGGGATTGGTCGGTACCGAAGTACGAAAGCGACAGGAAGAGGCCGCCGAACAACCCGCTCCAAAACGTATAACGCCGATCGGGGCTGAACGAAAAATCCACCGCCTCGAGCTTGCCCAGCGCTCCGGCCACGTGGAGCGATCCGGCCGGAAGTTTCGTGAGCAGCACGATGAAGGCGGTCACCATGCCGCCAAAAATCACGCCCATCTGCCATTTTTGCGTGAGGTTCACCGCCGCGCTGCCGCCCGTCACGGTGTAGACGACCACAATCGTACCGATGAAGATGATCGTCAGGTCGAGCCGCCAGCCCAGGACCGTCGACAGAATGATCGCCGGCGCGTAAATCGTGATGCCGCTCTGCACGCCGCGTTGCAGAAGGAAAAACACCGCGCCCAGCAGCCGGGTTTTCTGATCGAAGCGCTGCCCGAGGTATTCGTAGGCCGTGTACACTCCGAGCCGGCGGTAGATCGGGAGAAACACTGCGCACACGATGATCAGCGCGAGCGGCAGCCCGAAGTAATTTTGCACGAAACCGATGCCGCTTTCGAAGCCCTGGCCGGGAATCGAAAGAAACGTGATCGCACTCGCCTGCGTCGCCGCCACCGAAATCCCAATCGTCACCCAACCCGTGTTGCGGTTGCCCTTGAGGTAGGTGTTGAGGTTGTCGGTGTGTCGGGTCCGCCACGTGCCATAGGCGGCGATGCCCAGCATCGTCCCGAGCAAGACGATCCAATCCAGGGCGTTCATGCGTAGACGCGCGAAAATATCGCGAGCGCGACTACCAGCAGGATGAAGGCCACGAAGACGAACAGATAGACGCCGCCCCAGGTGCGGAAGCCCGGGACGCCCGGCGCTTCGCCATCGGACGGGTCAGGTGGAATGGACGGCTTCATGCGGTGGCACGCACGATTTCATGCGCGCAGCCCAAGCTCCCACGCGTCCCCCGAACGAGGCCGGCTTCACCCCGCCCCCGACTTGGCGAGAAAGTCGGATTCATTTCCCGGATCCACCCGGCCGACGCATGACGACCGCATCCCATCTGCAAGGATCGGGAACAGGTCGGGACTGCAGCGAAGCCGGGAAAGTTATCATGGAGAGAAGGCTCCACCGTGAACGCGTTCGGATCGGAAATCCAATCCAGAACAAACATCCGCAAGTGGGCGTGCGGCAGGACGCATCGTTCCGGCGTTAGGATGCGACGGCAACGGCCGAATCAAAAGAAATGCCCTTCACCCCGCGGCCGGTCAGCCTAGGACGCCGCACCGCCCTTCATTGCGCCGCATCGTGCATCGTCCTGCCTCCGGCCGCGTCAGGCGTGCGTTGCCTGCCATCTCGCGATTTGACCCGGTCCGCCGTCGCGTCATTTAACACCCGGCCCGTCTCCGCCACCACCCCGTCCCTCCATGCGAAAATTCCTCCTGCTCGCCCTGCCCCTCGTCCCCGTCGCCCTCGGGCAGACCATCTCCATTGAAGAGTACGAGCCGAAGTCGACGTTGCGCGTGCCCGAGCACAAGCTGACGCGCGCGAAGTTTCCGTTCATCGACGTGCACAACCACCAGCGCGAGGTGTCGCCGGAGAAGCTGGACAAGCTGGTCGCCGACATGGACAGCCTGAACATGCAGATCCTGATCAACTCGCCCGTGAGCGGCGGCAGTGGCAAGTGGGTCGCCAACATGGTCACCGCGATGAAGGGAAAGGACCCCAACCGGTTCGCGGTGATGACGAACATCGACTACAACAATCTCGAGGATCCGAATTACGGCACGCGCGTCGCGACGCAGCTCGAAGCCGACATCAAGGCCGGAGCCATCGGGCTCAAGATCTGGAAGCACCTCGGCATGATGCTGAATGACAGCAAGGGTCGCGTCAAAGTGGACGATCCGCGCTTCGATCCCGTCTGGGAAATGTGCGCGAAGCACAAGATTCCGGTGCTCATCCATACCGGTGATCCGTGGGGCCTGTTTCAGCCGATGGACAAAAACAACGAGCGCTGGCTCGAGTTGAAGCTGCGTTCCGGCCGCAACCAGTCGCAACAAACCAACTTCACGTGGGAGCAGTTGATCGAGGAACAGCACGCGCTGTTCGCGCGGCATCCCAAAACGATCTTCGTCAATGCCCACCTTGGGTGGCTCGGACATGACCTGGGCCGGCTGGGCGAGCTGCTCGATCGGCTGCCGAACGTGTACGCCGAGGTTGGCGCGATCACCAGCGAACTGGGACGCCAGCCGCGCGCCGCACGGCGTTTCTTCGTGAAGTACCAGGATCGGATCCTGTTCGGCAAGGACCTCTACAGCGTCCCGGAATACTACACGTATTTTCGGTTGTTCGAAACCGACGACGACTACTTCGACCCAATCCGCAAATACCATGGCATCTGGAAACTCTACGGCCTCGATTTGCCCGACGACGTGCTGAAGAAGGTGTATTACAAGAACGCGCTCCGGATCTTTCCCGGACTCTCCTCCGCCGGGTTCCCGGAGTGACCGCGCTTTAAATCCGGTCACAAAAAAGCCGCCGGGCATTGCCCGGCGGCTTTTTGCTGAGGACCGCGGCGCGGCGGTGCGCACGGTCCGAGACAGTGAGTGATACCAATCGCTCCTTGCTTTTGGACTTCTGGATCGATCGTGGCTACGAGGGCCAGCGAGTGGTCGTTCGGCCACTCGCTGGCGCTCGTAGCCACGGCTAAAGTCCAAAGGCAAAGAGCGATTGGTATGACGCGTTTGCTTACGGGACTTCGTAGACTTCGACGATCGCGACGCCCGTGGTGCCGCCCACGCCGTTCACCTGCACGGTGTAGCTGCCCGGTTGCAGGGTGGCGAGCAGAGCGGCGTCGCGCGAGGCCGCCGGCAGCGCAAAGGCTCCGACCTGCGTGAAGGCCGCGGTCAGTTCCGCCGTGCCGCCCCAGTTGTCGTTTGCGCCAATCACTGACTGGCCCGAGAAGAGTTGCAGCTGCGGATCCGCGACCGCGCCCGGGACGTTGAAGGGCGCGGCGCCGATGGTCGGACCGACGGCACGAATCAGGACCTTCTTCGCGCCGGTGCCGTCGATGACGAAGCCCGCCGTGAGGCCGGTGCCGAGCGCCTTGAGGACCGACACATTCACGAGACGCGGCGTGGAGGCCGTCATCGCCGTCGACGAGGTGGAATCGTAGAGCTCGGCGATCACCGTGCCCGTGCCGCTACCCGTCGCGGCGACGCGCACGGAATTGTCACCGGCCGCGATATTGCCGAGGACCGCGGCGTCGAGCGACGTCGGGCTGAAATAGGCAAACGCGCCGACCGACGCGAACGCCGTCGTGAGCGCAGGCGTGCCGCCCCAGTTGTCATTTTCCCCGGTTTTGGTCTGACCAGCGAACGTTTCCAGCTTCGGATCGGCGAGAGCGCCCGGAATATTGAACGGCGCGGCACCCAGCGTCGGACCGGCGGCGCGGATCAGGATCGGCTTTGTACCGCTCGTGCCGGCGCCACCGACGACATAACCCATCGTGAAGCTATCACCGGCGGAGGACACCGTCGTGAGGATCGAAAGATTGACGAGACGTGAAATCGGATCGGACGGTCCCGGGCCAGGCCCCGGACCGGGATTGCCGACCGTCAGCACCGCGGCTGAGCTGTCGACCGATCCGGTCGTACCGGTGATGCGCACGGTATAGCTGCCGGCATCACCCGCCTGCACAGCGAGGATGCGATAGGTGGCCGCCGTCGCGCCCGTGATCGTGGTGCTGTTCTTGAACCACTGATACGTGAGATTCGAACCGAAAGCCTCCACGGTGAAGGTCGCGGTCTGTCCGACCGGGATGGTCTGACTCGAGGGCTGCGAAGAAATGCTGACGCCGCCACTGATTCCGCCGACACTCAGTTTCGCCGTGGCGGTCTCAATCGAGGCGCCGGAGGTTACGCGCACCAGATAGGTGGCCGCGTCGCCCGTCTGCGCGGAAGCGATGACGTAGTTCGCCGTGGTCGCGCCGGCGATGTTCACGCCGTTCTTCTGCCACTGATAAGTGAGACCGGCGCCGGCGGCCGTGATGCTGAACGTCGCGCTCTGGCCGGCGTTGACGTTCTGGCTGATCGGGCGGGCGGTGATTTGAATCGGACCCGTGCCGACGGGCGTAACGGTCAGCGTCGCGACCGAGCTGTCGATCGAGCCGCCGGCGCCGGTGACGCGAACCGCGTAGGTCGCGACGTCGGCCTGCTGCGCCGACGGAATCGTAAACGTGGCGCCCGTGGCCCCGGCAATTGCCACGCTGCTCTTCAACCACTGGTAGCTCTGCACCGTGCCACCGACGACCACCCGGAACGTGACCGACTGGCCCAAGCTGACCTCCTGATCGAAAGGATTCACGGAGATGACCGGGAGACCGGCTGCGCTCGCGGGCACGCCGCGGCGAATCAAATTATTCGAAGTGTCGGCCACGTAAACCGTGGTGCCGTCGGAAGCGACGCCCGTCAGATCGTAGAACCGCGCGGCGGCACCCACACTGTCGGTGCCGCCGAAAAAGCCCGCGGCACCCGCGATCGTTGTGACGTTACCCGCCGGAGAAATCTGGCGCAGCGTGGAATTGCCGTAGTCGGCCACAAAGAGATTGCCCGCGGCATCCACCGAGACGCCGCGCGGCTGGTTGAAGCGCGCCACCGTCGAGGGGCCGTCCGCCGCACCGGCATCGCCCGCGACACCCGCGAAGGTCGTTACGACGCCCGCCGCCGTGACTTTGCGGATCACGTGATTGCCGCTGTCGGCGACGTAGACATTGCCCGCGCCGTCGACCGCGAGGCCAAACGGCGTGTTGAAACGCGCCGCCGTGCCGTTGCCGTTGGTCGTGCCGGGGATCAGCGCGGCACCGGCCAGCGTCGAGACGGTACCGTCGGCCGTGATTTTGCGAATCAGGTGATTGCCGCCTTCAGCGACATAGACAGTGCCGCTGCTGTCGACGGCCAGACCGTAGGGAAGGAAGAAGCGAGCCGACGCACCCGGACCATCGGTTGAGCCGATGAGAAACGCGCCGCCGGCAAACGTGGAGACCACTCCGGCCGGCGTAATCTTGCGAATCGTGAAATTCTTCGAATCGCTCACGTACACATTGCCGCCGGAATCGACTGCGACACCGACGGGAAAATTAAAGCGTGCCGCATTCCCGGCTCCATCCGTCGAACCAAAAATCCCGGCCGCGCCCGCCAGGGTGGACACCACGCGGCCCGGCGTGATCTTGCGGATCGTGTGGTTGACCGTGTCGGTCACATAAAGATTTTTCGCCGCATCGATGGCCACGCCGTAGGGATTGTTGAACGTGCCCGGCTGGCCGTCGGCACTGCCGGCGACGCTGCCGGTGCCCGCAAAACTGGAAATGGCGTAATCCTCCGCGCGCAAAGCCGCGGTCGCGCCGGCCATAACGATTAAACCAAGAGGGAGGAGTTTTCGGAACCGGGATGGCATCATCATAAAGGGTGGGTGAAGCAGTGGAGCGCAGAAACGGCGACTTGTTCCAGCCCGGGCGGAAATCCAGGGTATCGCATCCGGCGCGCTGCTCGACCAAGGCTGAAAAAAACGCGAACGACGAGCCATGTCGTAGAATCCTCCCGGCCGACACAACCTTGAATTCCGTCACGGCGACACCGGACGCCGCACCGATTCTGTCCTCCGAACCTCCAGCCCACCCTCGACTAACGGCGCGCGCGCCGGGATGAAAAAAGCTTCACGACTGCCGCAAGTGATCGCGTATTTACAATATTTTCCGCGCCGAGTCCGCCCTTGCGCGCGCTGTTGATTCCGGCGCGCACATGTTCGAGTCCGGCGGTTTCGTGCGCATCGGGATTGATCGCGCACACCAGGCCGCGATCGGCCGCTTTCCGCCAGTGCCGCCAGTCGAGGTCGAGCCGCCAGGGGCTCGCGTTGAGCTCGACGATCACATCGTGCGCGATCGCGGCGTCGATGACCTTGCCGAGATCCACCCGATAACCCTCACGGCGGAGCAGCAGTCGGCCGGTCGCGTGCCCGAGCATCGTCGTGCAGGGATGCTCGATGGCCTTGATGATGCGTGCGGTCATCGCCGCCTCGTCCTGCGCGAAGCCGTTGTGCACCGACGCCACTACATAATCGAGTTGCCGGAGCAGGCCTTCGTCGTAGTCGAGCCGGCCGTCCGCCAGGATGTCGCACTCGGTGCCGGCAAACACGTGGGTCTTGTAACGTTTCGAGGCGTTCAGCGCGCGAATGTCGGCGATCTGCTGCAGCAGGCGTTCCTCGCTGAGCCCGTTCGCCTGGAAACTGGCCTTCGAGTGATCGGCGATGCCGAGGTACTCCCAGCCGAGCGCCTCCGCGGCCGCGGTCATCTCGGCCAGCGTGTTGCGACCGTCCGACGCGGTGGTGTGGTTGTGAAACGCCCCGCGCAAATCCGCGAGCTCGACCAGCCGCGGGAGTTCGCCGCGCTCCGCCGCCTCGATTTCGCCGAGACCTTCGCGCAATTCGGGCGGGATGAAATGCAGGCCCAACGCCGCGAAGAGGCCGCGTTCACTGTCCACCTTGTCGCTCAAATGGTGTTCCGCCTTCTGCTTCGCCGTCCCCTCGCCTTCCGCCGGCACGAGGCCCCACTCGCTCAGGCTGAGTCCGCGTGCGAGCGCCCGCTGCCGCATCTGCACGTTGTGATCCTTCGAGCCGGTGAAATGATGCAGCGCAAACGCGAATTGCGCCTCGGGCACGATGCGCAGATCCGCCTGCAGCCCGCTCTCGAAGCGCACGCTGGCCTTGGTGTCGCCCTTCGCCGTGACTTCCTTCACGTGGGGCATGGCCACAAACCAGTCGACCACGGGCGCGACCTCGCTGGCCGCGACGATGAAATCCAAATCGCCGACGGTCTCGGCGCCGCGCCGCAGGCTGCCCGCCGCTTCGGCCCGGCTTACCTGCGGCAGTGCCCGCAGTCCGGCCACGATCGGTTCCGCCACGGCGGCGGCGTCCCACCACAAATGCCGCCGGCCGTACGCCTCGCGATTCTTGATCCCGGCGAGAATTTTTTCCTGCGTCTTGGCCCCGAACCCCTCGAGTTCGGCCACGCGTCCGTCGTGACACGCCTGCGTGAGCGCCGCGATGTCAGCGAGGCCGAGCTTGTCGTGCAGCGCGCGGATTTTTTTCGGCCCGAGTCCGGGAATCTGCAACATCTCGACCAGGCCCGGCTCGACCGTGGCCTTCAGTTTCTCGAAAAACTCCAGGCGGCCCGTGGTGTGCAATTCGGAGATCTTCTGCGCGAGCGCATCGCCGATGCCCTTCACGCTCTTCAACTCCTCCGCCGCGATCAGTCGCGCGAGTTCGCCTTCCTCGATCGCCTCGAGCGCGCGTCCACCGTTCTGATACGCGCGGACCTTGAACGGATTCTCGCCCTTGAGTTCGAGCAGGGTCGCGATCTCGGAAAGGACGTCGGCGATTTCGTTCTTGGTCATCGCCGGAGGAAACCACGAAACCCGCGAAAAACACGAAAAAATCCGTCCGCTAGCGGGCCGATAATTGTTCTGCCAGCATGGCGCGGTTGATTTTCCCCTGCGCGTTGCGCGGCCAGTTCACCACGGGCACGAAGCGTTTCGGCCGCTGATGCGCGGCCAGCCCGGCCACGGCGCGCACCGGATCCGGCGCGCGCGGCGAACCCGCCGGATAGCATGCGACGACGATCTCGCCCCACTCGGCATCCGGCACGCCGATCACCGCGACATCGTCGAACTCCCCGCTGGCCCGCAACGCCGCCTCGACCTCGGCCGGCGCAATCTTTTTTCCGCCGCTGATGATCAGCGCGTCGCGGCGGCCGTGCAGATGCACTCGGCCCGCTGCGTCAATGGTCCCACGATCCTCGGTGGTCACCACGCGCGCCGCACTCCAGTCCGGCCAGTAGCCGCGGAAAACGGACTCGCCGGCCACCCGGACCAGACCGTCCGCGGTGACGCTGAGGTTCGCGTGCGGCAACGCCCGGCCGCAACTGCGCTCGCCCGCCAGAAACTCCGCGGGGCTGAGCGCGGCCACCATCGCGGCCGTCTCCGTCAGTCCGTAACTGATCGACACCGGCAGCCGTGCCTGGGCCGCGGCCTCCGCGAGCCCGGGCCAGATCGGCCCGCCGCCGAGGAAGATCACGCGAAACGCGCGCAGCCACGCGACCGTTGCCGGCTGCAGCAACAGCCGCTGCAGTTGCGTCGGTACGAGCGACAGCACCCAGTCGTCGCCCACGGCGGGATCGAGCGAAGGAAGTTCGCCGCGCTCGAGACGTTTCCAATCCCACGGCACGTGGCGCCCGCCCGTCATCGCGCAACGCACGCCCGCCATCAGGCCGCTGACGTGCGACCACGGCAGCACGTTGACGGCATTCACCCGCGACAGCTCGAAGTGCGCACAAAATCCCCGCACGGCCGCGCCGAGCGTGTGTTCATCGTGACGCGCGAATTTCACGCCGCCGCCGCTGCCGCCCGTGCGCACGCCGAGCCAGCCGAGGCCGTCATCGCCCGCTTCAACGCCAGCGGCCCGCCGGTCCATCAGCGCGCTGGCCGCGGCACGCTCGCGTTCGCTCCACGCCGGATCGCACAGGAAGACGGCGCCACTCCGCTCGACGGCGCAACCCGAGGCCCGCAGCAGCGCGGTCAGCCCAGCGCGGTCCATATCGCCTCCGGATTCATCCGCGCCACATCCTCGCGCCGGATGAACGGCACCTGGCCCGGTCCGTCGAAACGCGCATCGGCGAACAAGGGCCACACGCCAAAACCCAGCGCACGAGCCGGCGTCTTGCCGTCAGCCGCCGGCTCGCCTTTCCACGCGAACGCGAGTTGCAGCGCCGTTCGCGCCCCGACCGCCGTTTCCAGCGCCGACGAAAACACGACTTGGGCCTTCGCCTGCGCGAGCCGCGTCATGGCCGTGGTCACGTCGCCCAGCAACGACGGCTTCACCACGTACACACCCGGCCAGCCGGCGCCGACCCAGCGCTCGATGTCGCCTTCGCCGACCAGCGATTCATCGAGCGCGATCGGCGTGGGAAAATCTTCCGCGAGGCCGAGGAGCAGATCCATTTCCTTGCGCTGTGCGCCGGTCACCTTTTCCCCAATTGCCCGCGCGAAGGCGGAGATTTCCGCGAGGCACGGCTGCTCGATGAACTCCACCGGCCGATCTGCGCAGCGTTCAAGCCAGCGCTCCGCATGACGACGCTCCCACGCGCCATTCGCATCGAGGCGCAACTTCGCGCCCGAAGGCAGCCGCGCGCACACGTCGTCCAGCAACGGCAGTTCTTCCGCGATGTCGGCCACGCCGACTTTCCATTTGAACATGCGAAAGCCGATCTCCGCTCGCGGTTCGATCAAAGCGAGCGCCGCGCGACCGGCTGGCAGCAGGGCAGCGACGCCCAGGTAGGGCGCGGAGGCGTCGATCGCTTCCGGCTCGGCTCCGTCGGCGGCGGCACGGGTTTGCGCCTCGACCTCCCGCAGCGCCGCCTGCAGGCCGTGGCGCAGACAGCCCAGGCGTTCCGGGACCTCCGCGAGGGCGGCGGTGGTGGTCCATTCGTCGAGCGTTCGGGCCGCGGCCTCGGCCTCGTCCGCCGTTTCGGTCCCGAAATGCGGAATCGGCGCGACCTCGCCCCATCCGATTCCACCGCCCTCGCCTTCGAGCCGGACAATCAGGCCCTCGCGCTGTGTCCACACGCCGTGCGCCGTGCGCACCGGGGCGCGAAACGGGAGCCGATACCGACGCAACTGCAGGCGGACCTTCATGTCCCCACGTCATACATCCGGGGCACGACGCGCAAACCCGACTTTCTGTTTGCCCTCCGCTGCGCCAGGCCTACTCCGTTCATGGCAACTCATGACGAAGGTTGCCTCGACTCACACTCCCGCCGATGCGGGCGCAGAAGCGGAGTTTTATCTGCCCGCCGCGGCGTTTTTCCGGGCCAGCATTCCGACGGCCCTGACGTTCGACGACGTCTCGCTCGCCACGCTGTATTCGGACATCCTGCCGAAGGACGCCGATACCTCCACGGTGCTGAGCGAATCGCTGCGACTCCAGATTCCGATCATCTCGTCCGACATGGACACCGTCACCGAGTCGCGCATGGCCATCGCCATGGCGCTCAACGGCGGGCTCGGGCTGATTCATTACAACATGCCCGCCGCCGAGCAGGTGAAGGAAGTCGCCCGCGTGAAGCGGCACATCCACGGGCTCATCCAGGATCCGATCACGGTCGAACCCGGCGAACTCATCAGCGACGTGCTCGGCATGATTGAAAAGAAGCGATTCGCGTTCTCCACCTTCCCCGTCGTCGACAGCAACGGCCGGCTCGCCGGTCTTCTCTCGGGCAACGTCGTCAAGGATCGCTATAAGGGGAAGAAGGTCGCCGACGTCATGACGCCGCGCGCGCAGCTGATCACGGAAAAGAATCGCGCGGTGGCGAAGGATCCGATCAAGGCGGCGGACGCCTTTTTCTCCCGCAACGTCGGCATCAACAAGATGCTGGTGGTCGATGATGACGACCGTCTCCGTGGATTGATCACGGCCTCCGACGTCGAGCGCATCACCGCCGAGTCGAAGTCCCGCCGCAAGCCAGCGCGCGACACCGAATTTCGTCTGATCGTCGGCGCCGCGCTTTCGCCCGTGCGCAAGCCGGACGGCTCGCTCGATCGCGAGAAGATCCTCGAGCACGTCGGCAATCTCGTTTCGGAAAACGTCGACGCCGTCGCCGTCTCGACCGCGCACGGCCACACCGCCGGCGTGGGCGAGGTCGTGAAGCTGGTGCGTGACGCCTTTAAGGATCTCACGATCATCGCGGGCAACGTCACGAGCGCGAGCGGTGTGTCGTTCCTCGGTGACTGCGGCGCCAACGCGATCAAGATCGGCCAGGGCCCGGGCTCCATCTGCACGACGCGCATCGTCGCGGGCGTGGGCATTCCGCAGCTCACCGCGCTCTACGTCGCGGGCACGGCGGCGAAGAAGGCCGGCGTGAAATTGATCGCCGACGGCGGCATCACGAAGAGCGGCGACATCGTGAAGGCCCTCACGCTCTCGCACGCCGTGATACTCGGCGGTCTGCTGGCAGGTTGCCGCGAAGCGCCGGGCGAAATTCTCGAGATCAACGGCAAGGTCTACAAACAGTACCGCGGCATGGGCAGCCTCTCCGCGATGAAGGCCGGCAGCGCCGCGCGTTACGGTCACGACAAAAATGATACGGCGCGCAAGGTGGCCGCCGAGGGCATCGAGGCGTTGAAGGAAGTCAGCGGTTCGGTCGACGACGTCCTCGCCAACCTGATCGGTGGCGTCCAGAGCGGCATGGGTTATCTCGGCGCCGCCACGCTCCCCGATCTCCGCGCGAAAGCCCGTTACACCCGCGTCAGTCCCGCCGGCCAGAAGGAAGCCGCGCCGCACGACGTCATCGAAGTCTCCACCCGCGCCACGCAGTCTTAGGGGATGACGCGGAGATGAGAGCTGAGGGTTGAGAGTTGAGAGAAAAATCCGGTTTTCTTCCCGTTCCTTTTCCCGTTCCCGAACGAGCGTTCTCAACTCCCCGCCGATTCAGTTCGCTTAACTCCCCAGAGCATCTTCACCGACTCCCTGTCTCCTGTCTCCAGTCTCCTGTCTCCAGTCTCCTGTCTCCAGTCTCCAGTTTCCGGTTTCCGGTTTCCGGTTTTCCCCTCCCATGGCCACGCCTCCGCGCAAAACGATCCTCGCCCTCGGCGCGCATTACGACGACTGCGTGTTCGGCATCCCCGGCCTTTTGTTGCAGGCGGCGCTGAAGAATCACCGCGTCGTCGTACTGTCCTTGATCGGCGACTACACGAACTGGCCGCCGGCGAAGGATCGCGGACCCGAGTTGAAGGAGCTGTGTGAGACGCTCGCGCATTACCACGGGATTGAAACGCGCTTCCTGAATTATGCATCGGGGCGATTTCACCTCGACGAGGCGAGCAAGCGCGCGGTCGCGGAAGTCGTCGCCGAGGTGCAGCCCGACATCGCTTTCAACCTCTGGCCGAACGACCGGCATCCCGATCACGAAGCGGCGTCTGCGATCATCAAGGCGGCGCTGCAGCTTTCCGGCCGCATCCTCGATGACGCGAAGGCCAAGGTGCCCGCGCAGACGTATTACTACGATAACGGTCCGGGCCACACGATCGGTTTCGAGCCGAACACGTTCGTCGATGTGAGCGACGTGTGGCCGTCCGCGATGGAGTGGCTCGGGCAGTTGATGGCCTTCGTGCGCAAGAAGCCGTACGACGAGTTCGAGCCCGATGCCGCCGTGACCGCGAAGACCAATCTCGCCCGCTATCGCGGCGCCGCGTGTGGAGCCAAGTACGCCGAGGCACTCCGCGCCACGCACACGCGCGCGACGACGCTGTTCTAGCCGCGCCCGACCAGCGGCATCTTCGTCGCCATTACGGTCATGGTGGAGACGTTGGCCTCCAGCGGCAGGCTGGCCATGTAAACGACCGCGCGCGCGACGTGACTGACATCGAACGTCGGCTCAATCGCGATCGTGCCGTCGGCTTGCGGCACGCCCTTCTTCATGCGGCCGGCCAGCGGCGTATCCGTATTGCCGATGTCGATCTGACCGCACGCGATGTCGAAGCGCCGGCCGTCAAGGGACAACGACTTCGTCAGCCCCGTGATGCCGTGCTTCGCCGTGGTGTAGGCCACTGAGTCGGGCCGCGGCGCCTGCGCTGAAACGGAACCGTTGTTGATGATGCGCCCGCCGCGCGGCGTCTGCGTTTTCATCAACCGGAACGCCGCCTGCGCACAGAGAAACGCGCCCGTCAGATTGATGTCGATCACGTGCCGCCATTGCTCGAAGGACAGATCGTCGATCGCCACATTCGGCACATTTATGCCGGCGTTGTTGAACAACAGATCGAGCCGCCCGAAGCGCGCGCGGACCTGCTCGAATAACGCACCCACCGAAGCGGGATCGGCCACGTCAGCCGGCACCACCAGCCCTTCGCTCTCCGGGCGTCCCGAGTCCCGCAGAGTCGCCTCGAGCGGCTCCCGGCGGCGGCCCGCCAGCACGACAGTGAAACCGGTCTGGAGCAACGCGTGCGCGCACGCGCGGCCGATGCCTGATCCAGCGCCCGTGACGAGGGCGATTTTCTGCGGGGTGCTCATGGCGTGAGTGTGTCGTTCCCGCCTTCGCCAAGCCGAGCCTTTTTCCGCCGGTGTGGCGGCGCGAAGTCGGGGCGGGAACGCCATGCCGTGTCAGCGCCTCACTTTTCGTTTGCCCTCCCCCGCCTCGTCGCGTTTTCCCTTTTCGGCAACAGGGTGTCATCACGGTCCCGGTTGCGCTGTCCTTCACGCAACCATGTCCCTGCTCCCCTTCACCAGCCAGCTCATCGCCGACGTCGGAATCTCCCTCGGTGACGAAGGCAAAGGCCGTTTGATTCCCGAAGTTGCCGACGAACTGCGCGGCACCAGCGCCCCGGTTTCGGTGGTGCTCAAGGTCAACGGCGGCGCGAACTCGGGCCACACGGCCGGCGGCATCAAGCTGAACCTGCTCCCGGCCGGCGTGGTGGTGCGCGACGCGGCGCATCTTTGCATCGGCAGCGGCGTCGTCGCCGATCCGCGGAAGATCTGGTGGGAAACGAAGCCGTTGGAGAAAAAGGGCCACGCGATTCTGTCCCGGCTGCTCATCGACGAGCGGACGCTGGTGTCGGACCTCACCCACCGCCTGCTCGACCTCGCCTGGGAGGATTATCGCGTCAACGTGCTCGCCGAGGAGCCGCGCGGTTCGACCGGCCGCGGCATCACGCCCGCGTATCTCGACGAAGTGGGCCAGCAGCAAATCACGTACGCGGACTTTCTCGGGGGCCCGAATTACTTCGCGCGCAAGCTGGCGCAGCGCGCCGATCGCGCGTGCCGCACGATTCAACATGTCTGCCGCGTCAGTGCCGCCACGTGGGACTCGTTCTTCGAAAAGCTCACGACGGCCGAGCGGCGGGCCAACGCCGAGGCGATTGAGCTCGGCGTGTTTTCCACGGACGAATTCGACTTCACGCGTTTCCGCGGGGCCGTGCCGTTCACGTTGAACCTCGAGGCGCTGACCGCGACCTACTGGAACGCCGGCACCGCGCTCGCGCGCAACATCGGCGAAGTGCGCGAACTAGTGCTGCGCGAAGTGGCCGCCGGCCACACGATCATCGGCGAGTTCGGCCAGGCTTACTGGCTCGACAAGCGCCACGGCTTCTCGCCGAACGTCACGGCGTCGCACACGTACACCCCGGAGTTTTTCGAGAGCGCGGGCATTCCGGTGCAGCGCATTCACACCTTCGGCGTGGCCAAGGCGTATGACACCAAGGTCGGCACGCACACGTTCCTCACCCAGATGGACGACGCGCACCCGCTCGCCATCAAGCTCAAGCAAATCGAGTTCGGTACGAGCACGGGCCGGCAGCGGATGGTGGGTTGGTACGATGCGGTGGAGAAAGGCGACGCCCTGCGCTACGGCGGATTTCAGGATGTGATGATCAACAAGCTCGACGCGCTTACGCACAGCGGCGAGTGGCGCGGCGATCTGCAGATCTGCACCGCGTACGAGTCAGCCGACGGCAAACGCGTCCGGCACGTGCCGCGCAACGAGGCGGTCCGCCGCACGCTGCGTCCGGTTTACACCCGCCATCCCGGCTGGACCGAGGACGTGTCGCAGGTGCGGCACTTCGCCAATCTCCCGCGCAACGCCCAGCGCTACGTCGGAGCAATGGTGAAGAGCCTGCTCGATGTTGCCTTCGACGGCGCCGCCCTGCCCGCGGCGAACAAGCTACCCAACCTCCGCTACCTTGGCGTCGGGCCCGAGCCGTCCCAGATCATCAAGGACGTTCCGGCGACGCTGGAGTTGGTGAAGCTGGCGTAGTGAGAAAAAGTTGAGAGTTGAGAGCTGAGAGTTGAGAGAAGGATTCAGCCGCAGCGCCCACCGCTAAGAAATCCATCCAGCGGCGCGTGGGGGACAACGCGCCCTACCTTTTCGGCGTACCCCAAACAGAACGGCTGTACGGTCCAACCGGATTGCTCTCTCAACTCTCAGCCCTCAACTCCTCCTTCCCTCCGCTCCTCACCCCAGCCGGCGCATGACTTCTCCAAGCAGGTAGATCGACCCGGTCACGACGATCACGTCGTCCGGTCCGCCGGCGGTGCAGCGATCGGGAGCGGGGAAAAGGGTTGCGACGTCGTTGCGCACGACGCGTCCGCGAAACGTCGCCGGCACGAGTGACTCGAGTTCCTCGTGGGAACAGGCGCGCGGTTGCTGCGGGACGACGAAATTAATTTCGGCCGCGTGACGCGCGATCGTTTCAATCAGTGGCCGCGCCCGCGCGAGACCGAGCACGCCTGTGATCACGATGGGCGCCCGGCCCGTTTCCGCGACGAGCTGCGTCAGGCTGGCCTCGAGCACCTTCGCACCCTCGGGATTGTGCGATGCATCCAGAATGGCGAGACGGCCGCCAATCTGCACGCGTTGCCAGCGGCCGGGCCAGTCAACGTGAGTCAGACCCTGCGCAATCGACTCCGTGGCGATCTTCCATTTCGGGGCAAGCGCGCGGGCGGCCAGGGTCGCGGTCGCGGCGTTCCACCGCTGGTAATCGCCCTCGAGATTCGTGGGCGGATAGCCCGCCAGATCCTCGCCGAATTCAGCCCGCACCGAAATCAGTGGTGCTTTGCGCGCCGCCGCGATGGTCCGAATCGTGGCCTCGGCCACGGCCGGCACGCGGCCCAGCACGACGGGCCGGCCGGGTTTGATGATGCCCGCTTTCTCCGTCGCGATCTGCGCCAGGTCGTGACCGAGGATTTCGCAGTGATCCATCGCGATGGACGTGATCACGCTGACTTCCGGAGTGAGAATGTTGGTCGCGTCGAGCCGGCCACCGAGCCCGACCTCCATCACGGCGATGTCACAGCGCTTGCGAGCGAACTCGAGGAACGCCATCGCCGTCATGTACTCGAAGAAGCTCGGATGATCGTCGGGATTCGCCGCGGCCAGGCGCTCGGCGATCGGTCGCAGCTCCGCGACGTACGCCACGATCTCCGCCGGCGTGAGCCGCTGGCGGTCGACCTGCACGCGTTCGCCCAATTGCACGAGATGCGGCGACGTGTAGAGACCGGTGCGCCAGCCGGCGGCGTGCAGAATCGCGTCGAGCATCGCGGCCACGGAGCCTTTGCCGTTCGTGCCGGCGACATGCAGGAACGGCGTCGAACGTTCCGGGTGGCCGATCTGCGCGGCCAGCACGGCCATGCGATCGACGCCGAACTTCGCGCCCTGCGCCTTCTGCCCGAACAGATAGTCGGTCACCGCAACGTAGTCGGCGGGTAAGTGCGCGCGAGTCATGGCAGGAGCGGCGGGTGGCGGAAAATCGGACATTCAGCCGGAGCGGGACGCAACCCGAAGGCCGCAGCCCCGGACTCCGGCAGGTGATTTTCCGCCCGCCCGGCGCGGGCGATCAGCCGGTGACCACCGAGGCGGGCACCGCGGTCTTCTTGCGCAGGAAAAGTGCCGAGAGGATGTCGTGCAGGCGTTCCCGCAGCTCGAGCCGGCTGACAATCTGGTCGACCAGCCCGTGCTTCAACAGGAACTCAGCGGTTTGAAACCCGGCGGGCAGCGTCTGCTTCGTGGTGTCCTTGATGACGCGCGCGCCGGCGAAGCCAATCAACGCTCCCGGCTCGGCGATGATGACATCACCCAGGGTCGCGAAGCTCGCAGTCACTCCACCCATGGTCGGATGCGTCAGCACGGAAATGTACGGCAGTCCGGCCTGGGCGAGCCGGCCTAGGGCCGCGCTCGTCTTGGCCATCTGCATCAGCGAGTAAATGCCCTCCTGCATGCGCGCTCCACCGGAGGCGCTGAAGATGATGCAGGGAATCTTTCGCTTGATCGCGACCTCGATCGCCCGGGTGATCTTTTCACCGGCCGCCGCGCCCATGGCGCCGCCGCAAAAGCGAAAATCCATGACCGCGACCGATACTTCGATCCCGAGAATTTTTCCCGTGCCGCACACCACGGCCTCGGGCAGCCCGCTCTCCTTCTCGTAGCGCTTGATGCGATCCGGATACGGCTGCGAGTCGATGAACTTCAGCGGATCGCTCGAACGCACCGCGGCGTCGACTTCGACGAACGTGTCGGCGTCGAACAGTTTCGCGATCCGCAGGCGCGCGCCGATCGGGAAGTGATGGCCGCTCTTCGGGACGACCATCTGGTTGTCCTCGACCTCCTTGTTGAAAACGATGTCCCCGGTCGCCGGGTCCTTCGTGTAAAGGCCCTTGGGAATGTCCTTCTTGCGGGACTTGCGCACCGAGTAGGTCGGTTTGTCGAAATGCATAGCGGGTCAGCCGTGGCCAAACGTGACGACGTCGAGGCTCAAACCACCCGCTCCGCGCAGGGCGCGGGCACAGCTGTTGAGCGTGGAACCGGTCGTGAAAACATCGTCGACGAGAGTGTAATGCAGCGCCGGATTAATGGCCGCGCCCGGAGCGAGTGCAAAGGCATTTTTCAGATTCGCCATCCGCGTTCGCCGGTCGAATGCAGTTTGGGATTGCGTGTCGGCGCGGCGTCGCAACAGCGCCGCCACCCGCGTCCCACCACCGGCCGCCTCCGCGAGCGCGCGCGCCAGCAATTCCGCCTGGTTGTAGCCCCGTTCGCGCGCCTTGCGCGGATGGAGCGGCACCGGCACCAGGACGGACCCGCGGACGCGCTCCAGCACATGCGGCGACCGACGGAAAATCTCCGCCATATCCGCAAGCACATGCCAGCCGCGGTGGTACTTGAGTTCGATCACCAGCGCCCGCGCCGGCCCCTTGAACAACACCGCCGTCCGGCCTTCGTCGAACACGGGCTCGAGGCCGAGACACTTCTCGCACGTGCGCTCGCCCTCGACGATGCCGTAGAAGGGATGGCCGCACGTCACGCAATGCGGCGGCCGCACGAATTCCAAGTGCGCCACACACCGACGGCAAAGGTGCCGAAACGGTCCGGCCGCCACGATGTCACCGTCCGGACCGACGGTCACCTCCGGCTCGCCGGCCTCGACGAGGGCCCGGCAGTGCACGCACACGGGCGGGAAAATGACATCGGCCAGCCCGTGGGCTAGATCTCGGAGCGCTGCATTCATCGCGAAAGTGCGACGAATTCTAATAAAATACCTTCGTCAAAAACAACCCCTGCGGCGGGGCCGTCTGGACGGCGGGCACGCGCTTTGCCTGATCGATCAGGGCCTGCACGTCCGCCAGCGCCAGCCGGCCTTCGCCCACCGCGACGAGCACGCCGACCAGGCTCCGCACCATCTTGTAGAGAAAGCCCGTGGACTCCGCCGTGATCACGAGTCGCCGGCCGCGTTTCACGACGTCGAGCCGCCGCAAGTCGCGCACCGTGTCGACGCGCTCCGGACCGTTCAGCGCAGTGAAGGCCCGAAAGTCGTGCGAACCGCGCAACAAGGCTGCCGCCGCCTGCATCGCGCTGACATCGAGCGGACGAAACAGCTGCCAGCAATACGGCCGCGTGAACGGATCCGCGTCACCGAGGTGCACGTGGTAATCGTAGCGTTTGCCCTTCGCGCCGAAGCGGGAGTGAAAGTCGTCGGCGACCGCCCGCAGCGACTTGATTTGAATGGCGGGCGGCAGTTCCGCGCGCAGCGCTGCAAACAGTTTTGCGGGCGCGTGCGCCCACGCCGCGTCAAAATGAAACACCTGGCCGTGAGCGTGGACGCCCGCGTCGGTCCGCCCGCTGCCGTGCACGCGGATCGCCGTCTTGAAAATCTGCGCGAGCCGCACCTCGATCACGTCCTGGATCGCCACTCCGCCCGCCTGGCTCTGCCAGCCGGCGAACGTCGTGCCATCGTACGCGCACACGCATTTCCAACGCCGCACCGTCATGCTTCCTCCGGATCGAACGGTGGCGGAGGCGGGAATCGCTGGTTCAGGTAATCCTGCAGAATAATCGTCGCCGCGCGCGAATCGATGATCCCGCTCGCACGGACCTCACGCCGCTTCGACTTCGCGATCGTTGACTCGGCCTCGTAGCTCGTGAGCCGCTCGTCCACGAGATGCACGGGCAGCTGGAGTTCGCTGCGCAGCCGGGCTGCAAACGCCTCCACTTCCTTCGCTTTGAACCCGGCCGTGTCGTCCATGTTCAGCGGCAGTCCCATCACGAGATCCGTGATCCGCCGCTGGCCAATGAGAGTCGTCAGGGCCGTCCAGCGTCTGCCCGGATCGGCCTCGATGAGCGCGGGCAGCGGCGTGGCCACGCCGAGTTCGTCGCCGTAGCTGAGCCCCATGCGGCGGGCGCCATGATCGATGCCGAGAAAACGCACCCGCGCATTCCGCGGGCGCCGGCGCGCGGGCGCAATTTCAATTGCGACCCGACCCGTTCCGGCTCTCTTTCGCGGGAATGTCCGCTCCGCCAACCGCCCTTTCGCCCGCCGAACTTGCGCGTTACAGCCGGCACATCCTGCTGGATCAAATCGGCGTGACGGGGCAGCAGAAACTCGCCGCCGCGCGCGTGCTGGTCATCGGAGCCGGCGGACTCGGCAGTCCGGCCGCGCTCTACCTCGCCGCCGCTGGCGTCGGCACGCTGGGCATCGCCGACTTCGATCGCGTCGCGGATCACAATCTCCAGCGCCAGCTCCTGCATGACAATGCCGCCATCGGCCAGCCCAAGGTGGAGTCGGCGGTACGGCGGCTGCACGCGACCAATCCCTTTGTGACTGTGGTGCCGCACGCCGAGGGCGTCACGGTGGCCAACGCCCTCGCGCTCTTTGCCGGCTACGACGTGGTCGTTGACGGCACCGACAACTTCAGCGCGCGCTACCTGAACAACGACGCGGCCGTCCTGGCCGGGCGTCCGCTGGTGCACGGGAGCGTATTCAAGTTTGAGGGACAGGTGACGGTCTTCGATCCGGCCGCCGGCGGGCCGTGTTACCGCTGCCTCTTTCCGGAGCCGCCCGTCGCGGGCAGCGTGCCGGGCTGCGGCGAGGCGGGCGTGCTGGGCGCGTTGTGCGGCGTGATCGGCAGCCTGCAGGCGCTCGAGGCCATCAAGCTCATCACCGGTATCGGCGAACCGTTGCGCGGCCGGCTACTCACGTACGATGCGCTGGGCCAGCACTTCCAGACCCTGCAGTTCGCACGTGATCCCCGGTGTCCGGTGTGCGGCGACACCCCGACGCTCCGCACGCTGGATCCTTCACGCTACGAAGCCGCGGCCTGCACCACGCCCGCACCGAACGCTTTCACCATGTCGTCCTCCGAAATCCCGCTCGAACTTTCCGTCACCGAGGCCAAGGCGCGCCGCGACGCCGATTCCGCCCACACGGTCATCATCGACGTCCGCGAACCGTATGAGACCGAGATCTGCCGCGTCGCCGGCGCCGAGCTGATTCCGATGCGTCAGATTCCGGAACGGGTCGACACGCTTCCGCGGGACAAGCACCTGCTGATCATGTGTCACGCCGGCGGCCGCAGCCTGCGGGTGACCGAGTTTCTCCGGGCGCGGGGCTTCACCGCCGTCAGCAATATCGCCGGCGGCATTGATGCGTGGGCCCAGGAAATCGAACCGGGCATGCGGCGGTATTGACCGAACCGCGACGGCGAGGGCCGGAGTGAGCGGTTGCGCCGGCCGCCAGAAACCGCTCAGGCCTTCAGCTCCGGGTGCGCCGCGACGTACTCGCGCACGTGGTGCGCCAACGCCGCCTGCAAACGCGCCGTGACGGTGTCCGGGCCCACGGCATAACGCATCCCGTCAATTGCTCCAACCGGCGTGAGACCCTTGGTGGTCGAAAGCAGAAAACACTCGCTCATCCCGGCCAGCTCCGGCGGTCGGAGAGTGGCTTCGTGAACGCGCACGCCGGCGGCCGGCGCGACGGATCCGAGCAGCAGCCCGCGCGTAATGCCTTCCAGAATACCGGCACCGGTCCCCGGCGTATAGACCTCGCCGTCGCGCACGAGCGCGATGTTCGACGTCGCAGCCTCCGTCACCTCACCGTGAAGGTTGAGCATGACCACGTCGTCCGCCCCGCGGGCGCGCGCCTCGCGCAGGCCGAGGATGTTGTTCAGGTAATTGCCGGTCTTCCACGCAGGGTTGAGACTCTCGATCGGATTGCGCCGCAGCCCGGTCGCGACCGACAACCGCAGGCCCCGTTGCAGCACGGCGGTGGAGCTCGCCGGGCACGGCTGGACGAGCAGGACAAATTCCGGCCGGTCTGCGAGGGCGACATCGAGTCCGATCGGACCTTCGCCCCGGGACACCTGCAGCCGCACATAGACGTCGTCGCGAAACGCAACCGCCGCGCGAAAGGCGGCGACGGTGCGCACTACTTCGGCAAACATCTCCGTGCGCGACCACGGCAGATCGAGGTGCAGCGCGCGGGCGGAACGCTCCAGCCGGTCCCAATGCTCGTGCCAGGCAAACACGGTGCCGTGATAGGTCCGCCACACCTCGTAGATGCCATCGCCGTAAAGAAAGCCCCGGCTTAGCGGCGAAAGGGCAGGCTCGTGCGCGGAGTGGAGCCGGCCGTTGGTGTTGGCTTGGATGAAGGCGGCAACCGTGGACACGGCCCAGTCTCGGTCGAAAGGTCCGGCACGCCAAAACAAAAAAGCCCCCGCGGATTGGCGGGGGCTTGATGAATCGAGACGGGAGAATGGCGGCTCAGCGCTTCTTCACGAGGCCGAGGGCCTTCTTGATATTCTGCACGCTCGGGAGCGAAATCTTCAGCGTGGCGGCGATCTCGGCGCCGGTCTTGCCGGAATCGACCAGCTTCTTTACCTGCGCGCGCGTGTCCTCGGTGATGACGGCGCGGGTCCGGCGTTTCTTGCCGCCCGCTTTCTTCGCTGACTTGACCGCACCGGGCCGGCGTCCGCGCCGCGGAGCACTCGCACCGGTGGCAGCGCCCACGGCGTCGAGAAACTCGGAGGCGGAGCCGAAGCCGTACTTCGCCGGCAAAGACGCGAGCTCCTTGTTGAGCTCGTCCGCAATTGATTTTTCCAGGGTGGCGAGTTTCACGCGCGTGGCCTGAAGTTCCTTGAGTTTGTCAGTAACCATACAACCACGTTGGATGAGGGTGTTCACTATAGCAAGCCGGCTTATTGAGAACTGGATGCTACAAGCTGACTATATTGTCATGGCGTGGTAACCACCATCGACCACGATTTCGGAGCCGGTAATGAAGCCGCCGGCGGCATCGCTCGCAAGTAAGAGCGTGGCACCAACGAGTTCACGCGCCTCGCCGAACCGCTTCATTGGCGTGTGCCCCATGATGGAGGCGACGCGCTCGGGCGACAGGATCTTCTTGTTTTGTTCGGCCGGAAAAAATCCCGGGACGAGCGTATTTACGCGTACCCGCTTTGGCGCCCACTCGCGGGCCAGGTTCTTGGAGAGATTATGCACAGCCGCTTTAGTGGCGGAATAGGTAAATACACGGGATAGCGGCACGATCCCCGACATCGAGCCGAGGTTGATGATTGAGCCGCCTTCGCCGCGCTCGACCAGATACTTGCCGAAGATCTGACAGCCCAGGAAGACACCCTTTAGATTGATCTTAACGATGCGGTCGAATTCATCCTCGGCGATATCGAGAAAGGGCGTGGCCGAATTCACCCCGGCGCCGTTCACCACAATATCAACCCGGCCGGAACGCGCGAGCACGGTGGCCAGAAGGGCCTGCACCGGCGCTTTTTCGCTCGCCTCGGCGGAAACGAAGTAACCCTTGCCACCGGCGGCCGCGATGCGATCCAGGCGGGGCTTTGCCTTCTCCTCATTGCGTCCGACGAGCACCACCTCGGCCCCGGCGCCGGCGAGGCCCTCGGCCATTGCGCCGCACAGTTCACCGGTGCCACCAATCACGACCGCAACTTTGCCGCCGAGAGAATAGAGTGAGGAGAGATAGTCCTGGGATGCGCTCATAAAGGGACAGCAGCAAAGTCCGTCCCGGCGTCCGGTGGCAACGGGAAATCGCACGCCGTCACTTCACCCCGACACCAGCACGAGGTTGGCGTACTGCACCGTGTCTCCCGTCCGGATGAGGCCAATCGCACCCGGTATGCGCCGCTTGAAGGCCACGTGCGGCTCGTGCGTGACCTGCGCGCCCCGGAGCCCCGCGGCAAAGGCATTTCGCACCTTGGTCGAATTCGCCGCCAGGAACTCCTGCGCCATATACGCCTCGGCCACCACGAAGTTGCTCCGCACCGCGGCGAGCACCTGCAGCACGGTCGGCACGCCATCGACGAGGGAAATATCCACCGTCTCGATGCCCGGCCAGAAGGGAAAACCCCGGTCGGCGATCACCAGTGTATTCGTATGCCGCACCCGCGCGAGGAGCGAGAGCAGGTTCGGATTGAGGATGCCTTGCACCAACATACCGCCGACACTGGCCACCCGCGGCGCGGAAACGAGCCTTTAACCGCAGCCGGCCCCGCCTGGCCATTCGGCCCGGGGCATACAGCTTGCGGCTGCGGCCGGGAAAGATTTATACACTCCCATGGCCCGCATTCCGCTCGAAGACAATTTCAACGACGTCATCAACAAAGCCCAGCGCGGATGGAAAATTTCCGATGCGGATCTCGCCGCCAGGGCGGACGTTTCACTGGAGGATCTTGCCGCGGTGAAGGCCGGCCAGCCCAATGATGCGGTCATCCGGCGGATCGCCCGCCCCCTGAAACTCTCCCCGTCCGCCCTCGAGACCCTCGCGCACAAACGCTGGTATCCACAACTCCCCGACTTCCCCAAGGGGTTCGCGATGTTCAACACCGCCTACGAGGACATGACGGTGAACAGCTACCTGATCTGGGACACGCGCGCCAAGCTGGCCGCGGCGTTCGACACCGGCGCGACCTGCGAAGCGATGCTGGATCTGGTGCGGGCTGAAGGCCTCACGCTGCGCTATATTTTTCTGACCCACACCCACGAGGATCATATTGCCGACCTCGCGAAACTCGCGGGCGAGACCAAGGCGGAAGTGTGGGCCAGCGAACTGGAGCCGGCGCCGTTTGCCGGGGCGAAGACCTTCAAGGAAAACGCCCACTTCCACGTGGCTTCGCTCGCGGTGAAAACCCTGTTCACGTTCGGGCACTCGCCGGGCATGACGACTTATTTCGTCACCGGTCTGAGCTGGCCGATTGCGTTCGTGGGCGACTCCGTTTTCGCGAGCTCGATGGGCGGGAGTCCGACGCACTTTGCCGACCAGTATCGCAACGACCGCGAAAAAATCTTCACGCTGCCGCGCGATACCGTGCTGGCCTGCGGCCACGGTCCGCTCACGACGCTCTCCCAGGAGAAACAGCAGAACCCGTTCTTCGCCCAATAACCCGGCACGCGCTTTGAATACGTTCACCTCAACCCTCGTCTCAAATTCCAATCATGTCTGAGAACATTGCCTTCGTCGGAGTCGGTCGCATGGGCGCCAACATGGCGCGTCGGCTCAAGGAATGCGGCTACGCCGTCACCGCGGTTTATGATGTGCACGCGCCCTCGGCCGCCGCGCTCGCGCAGGAAATTGGCGCCAAGCCCGCCACGCGGCTCGCCGACGTCACCGCCGCGGCGGACGTGATCTTCACGGTTGTCACCGACGACGCCGCCCAGCTCGGCGTGTTCGCCACCTCGGGCGATTCGCTGCTCACCGGTGCCAAGGGCAAGATCTTCGTCAATTGCGCCACCATCTCACCGGCGACCCATGTCGAGGTGGAGCGTCGCGCGAAGGGCGTCGGCGCCGTGACGCTCGAGGGCTGCATGGCGTCGTCGATTCCCCAGGCGCGCAACGGCACGCTTTATTTGATGTGCGGCGGTGATCGTTCGAGCTTCGACCGCGCGAAGCCAATTCTGGAAAAACTCAGTTCCGCGCTCCGTTATATCGGTACCACCGGTCAGGCCGCCCAAGTGAAGGCGCTCGTCAATATGGTCATGAATATCAACACAGCCGGCCTCGCCGAAGGTCTCGGTCTCGGCGCCGCGCTGGGCCTCGACCTCGCCATGTTGCGCGAGGTGTTTCTCCAGACCGGCGCCAACTCCCAGGTGTTGAAGACCGACGGCGAGGACATGCAGAACCGCGACCACGCGTGCTTCTTCTCCGCGGCCCACGCCGCCAAGGACTCCACCATCGCGTGGGTCCTCGGTGCGCAGGCCGGCCTGCACCTGCCGCTCGCCGGTGCCACCAAGCAGCAATTCGAACGCATGGTCGCGCTCGGGCTCGGCGAACTCGACAAGAGCGGCGTCGCCGAACTGACCTTCAAGGGCCGCCGGGCCTGAACCCCGCAAGGGGCGACTGACCCGCAACGTAACGGCAGGCGGGACGCCTGCGCTCCCGGCTGAAACTCCCCCACTCCCGATGACTATCATCCTCAACCGAATCCTGTCCTGCGCCGCGGGCCTGCTGGGACTGTTCGCCAGCGTCAGCACCGTCTCCGCGCAAGCGCCCGCGCCGTTGAGTCCGAATCGGGTGACGTTCTACACCGAGCCCAACTACCAGGGCGAGGCGCTGACGATTGAGGCGGGGGCGGCGGTGGAGAATCTCGATCGTCTCCAGCGCGCCGATCGCCGCCCGTGGATGTACGTGATCTCGTCCGTGCGCATCGACGGTTACGCAGCGGCGTCCGTTTACAGTGCGGCGGGGTTCGCCGGTGATCGGCTCGATATCACGCGCGACATCCCCGATCTCTACGCGGAGCGACGTGGCCGCGACGGCGCGGCCACGTGGGACCGGTCCATCGCCTCGATCTCGGTGAGCGGTCCTGCGCGCAACGAACCGCAGCCACCTGCGTCGCGTCCCGGCGGACCGCCGCCCACGGTCGTCGTCGTGTCGCCACCCCCGCCTCCGCCGCCGGTGATTATCCAGGAAGTCCGTCCGCGCCTGGATCGGCGCACGGCGGAGCTGATGGTCCAACGCGCGTACCGCGACGTCCTCAACCGTCCCGCGGACCCCGAGGGCCTGCGCACCTACCGGGATCGGCTGATGCACGAAGGCTGGACGGAACGCCAGGTGATCCAGGGTTTGCAGCGCAGCAGCGAAGCGCGCGCCGTGAACGCGGACGAAGCCATCACGAAGGCGTTTCGCGAGGTGCTGGGTCGGGATCCCGACGCCAACGGACTGGCCCACTATCGTTCGAAGTGGCGCGAGGGTTGGACGCAGGGACAGATCCGCGACGACCTGCGCCGCAGCCATGAAGGCCGCGACAGTTATATCCGGAATACGATTACGAAGGCTTATCGCGACGTACTCGGCCGCGAGCCCGACCCGGCCGGTTATGCGACCTACGAGAAAGCGATGCGCGAGCGCGGCTACACCGAACGCGAACTCCGCGCCGCCCTCATGAGCGGCGATGAGTACCGGCAGAAGAAGGCGGGGAAGCGGTGATCACCGGGGGCAAGAGTAGTTGAAAGGTGAAAGCTGAAAGTTGAAAGATTTGGCACCGATCAGCCGTTTTCTCCGGGCCGATCCGTTCAACCAGTGTGATTCCCTCACTTGGAGAACCGTGACGAAAGCGACCTTCAACTTTCAACCTTCACCTTTCAACTCCGCTCGCTCCTAGTCCTCCGCCACGTCGCCGCCCTCGGCGACTTTCCACTTGGCGCGATGCTCGGCGGAGGCGCCGCCACCGCCGCGGCTGCCGCGCATCTCGTCCTTCACCTTGCCGACGAGATCGAAATAGATCGGACAGCCGGCGAGATCGAACTCCTCCACTACGCCCGCTTCGAGATAGCGCCGGTACTGTTCGGTCAGCTTCTCCTCGCGATTGCAGAAGAGTTTGATCCGGAACGGACGCGTGCTCGTCTGCGTCGCGTAATAAACGCGGAAGCGTTTGCCGCCGATCGCCGCCGGCGGATTGCGCTCCGCGAGGTAGCCGAGGATCTGGTTCAGCTTCGCCGTCGGCATCTTCTTATCGAGCGTGCGATTCAGCTTCACCGCGGCATTCAGCATGCGGTCGACTTCGTAGCCGCTCATCGCCGAGACGAAAATCACCGGTGAACCCGGCGTGAAGAACAGACGCTCGAACAGCGCGTGCTCATATTTTTCGCGGTAGTCCCGCTCGCTCTTGTACGGCTTGAAGCCACCGGCCTTCTTGAAGGCCGCCTGCACGAGGTCCCACTTGTTGACCACGATGACGATCGGCTTCCCCTCCTTGATGGCTTCGCCGGCGATCGCCTTGTCCTGCTGCGTGACGCCCTCAAGGGCGTCGAGCACGAGAAACACGACATCCGTGTTCTTGATCGCATCGAGCGAGCGCAGGCGCGAAAAATATTCGACCGGCGAAGCCAGCTTCGTGGCCGCCTTGATGCCGGCGGTGTCGATCAGCCGGAACGGATACGTTTTGCCGTCGCGACCCGCGAAATCGAAAGGCAGCTCAATCGCGTCACGCGTGGTGCCCGGCACCTCGCTCACGATCAGCCGATCGCTCTTGAGAAGCCGGTTGCTGAGGGAGGACTTGCCGACATTCGGCCGCCCGATGAAACAAATGCACAACGGATCCGCCGCCGTCTTCGGATGGTCGGGCGTTTCCGCCACCGGCGCCGCCGGACCGAGCGCCTCGGCGATCGCGGCCCGGAGATCTTCCTCGCCGTTGCCGTGTTCGGCTGACACCCGCAACGGTTCGCCCAGCCCGAGCCGGTAAGCGTCTTCCAACGCGACCTTCGAGTCATCGAAGTCGGCCTTGTTCACCACCAGCCGCACCGTCTTCTTACTCTTGCGCAGCATCGTCGCGATTTTCTCGTCGAGGCTGCTCAGCCCGCTGAGCCCATCGACCACGAACAGAATCAACGTCGCCGCGGAGATCGCGAAATCCACCTGCTGCTCCGACGCCTTCGTGAGTGCCGCCGGTGTATCGATGCCCTTGTAACCGAGCCCGCCCGTATCCAGCAGCGTGTAACTGCCCTCGGCGATCTCGGCGGAGATTACATCGCGCGTGATGCCCGGCTGATCATGGACGATCGAGATGCGTTTGCGCGCGAGGCGATTGAAGAGACGGCTCTTCCCGACATTTGGACGACCGACGATGGCAACGATGCGCGACATGACCGGGCATTGAACAGGAGGAAACGGAGGTAACAAAGGTAAATCAGCAGGGAGCGCCCGGTTCCTTGGCGAGGAAAAGCAGGAAGCCAGGAAACCAGGATTGGTTCATGGCTTCCTGACTTTTGAATTCAGCCCGTCTTCGAACGCGCAACTACTTCCGGTTGGCTCCGACGAACCGCTCCACGCGGTCGCAGGCCTCGATAATCTGGTCGTAGGCCGTGGCGAAACACGCGCGGACGTGACCGCGGCCGTTGTCGCCAAACGCCACGCCCGGCACCACGGCCACCTTCTGCTGCTGCAGCAGGCCGACCGCGAATTCCTTCTCGGTCAGGCCGGTCGGCGTGACATCCGGGAACGCATAGAAACTTCCGCGTGGCAGGTGGCACTTCAGCCCAACTTCATTGAAGCGGCGCACAATCAGATCGCGGCGGCGATGATACTGTTCGCGCATCCTGAGGACCTGATCCCAGCCGTTCTTGAGGGCCTCGAGGGCGCCCTCCTGTGCGATGATCGAGGCGCACATCATGGCGTACTGGTGCACCTTCATCATGGCGTCGATCAAGTCCGCCGGGCCGCAGGCGTAACCAATGCGCCAGCCGGTCATCGCGAAGGCTTTCGAGAACCCGTGCAGGAAAATCGTCCGCTCGGCCATGCCAGGGAAACTCGCGATGCTCGTGTGGGTGCCCTCGAAGGTGAGCTCGGAATAAATCTCGTCGCTCAACACCAACAGATCCTTCTCACGGCAAAAGTCGGCGATCTTCTGCAGCTGCTCCCGCGTGCACGTGCCACCGGTCGGGTTGCACGGCAGGTTGAGCATGAGAATCTTCGCCCCGGGCTGCCAGGCCGCCTGCAGCGCCTCGGCCGTCAGCGCGAAGTTGTCCTTGGCGAACGTCGGCACCGCGATGCCCTCGCCGTGCACGAGCGTGATGCTCGGGTGGTAGCTGACGTAGCACGGCTGGTGATACATCACCTTGTCGCCCGGGTTGCAGAAGGCGCGGAAGCAGAGATCGAGCGCCTCGCTCACGCCGACCGTGACGATCACCTGATCGTCGGGCCGGTAGGTCACGCCGAAGTGCTGTTCGACGTATTTCGAAATCTCCCGGCGCAGTTCAATCGTGCCGAGGTTCGAGGTGTAGTAGGTCTTGCCCTTCTCGAGGGCGTAGATCGCGGCTTCGCGGACGTGCCACGGGGTGACGAAGTCAGGTTCGCCCACTCCGAGGGAGATGACGTCCTGGCCCTTCATCTTCGCGACGAGTTCAAAAAAGTCGCGGATGCCGCTTCTCGGCAGCGTGGACACGTGTCCCGCCACCCATCGTTTCGGATCGGTGCTCATGGTGCGTAGGGCTTTCGCGGTTACGGCGCGACGTTCAGGCGCGTGTTTTGCGCCTCGCCACTTTCGAGCAGGTAGCCCTGCTCCTTGTAGCAACGCAGCATGAAGTGAGTGGAGGTCGAGAGCACGCCCTCGATGGTCGACAGCTTTTCCGAAACGAACGCCGCCACCTTCTGCAGCGACGCGCCGCGCACGAAGACCAGCAGGTCGTAGCCGCCCGACATCAGGTAGCAGGACTCGACCTCGTCGAAGCGCGCGATCCGCTCGGCAAACCGATTGAACCCGCCGCCCCGCTCGGGCGTGACCTTGACCTCGATGACCGCGCGCACGGCGGCACCGGCGGCGGCCTCGCGGGAAAGATCGAGCACCGGACGCCAGCCGAGGAAGATTTTGTCCTTCTTCAACTGTTCCAGGTGCTGATTAACCTCCGCGTCCGTCAGCCCTGCGACCTTTGCCATCTGGCTGGTCGTGAGGCTGCCGTCGTCGATCAAGAGCTTTAGAACAGGGTTCATATGCCCCGTCAGAGTCGCAGAGAAAGAAACCACTAATCCACACTAATTTTCAGCGGTCCCCGCGCAGCCCCCGCGCCGTGGCACCCACACACTTTGCCATGGCCGCCGACCGGCGCTGGAAAATTTGTGTTCATTAGTGTCCAAACGTCGTTTCTCCTATCTGTTTCACCCATGTTCGACTCCCTCACCGAAAAGCTCGGCAACGCCCTCCGCAATCTGCGCGGAGTCAGCAAGCTCACCGACGAAAACATGGCCGCGGCGCTGCAGGAGGTGCGGACCGCCCTCCTGTCCGCCGACGTCCATTTCAAGGTGGCGCGTGAGTTCGTCGACCGCGTTCAGCTGCAGTGCGTGGGCCAGGACGTCCTCAAGGGCGTCGCGCCCGGTCAGCAAGTCGTCAAAATCATTCACGACGAACTCGTGCGCCTGCTCGGCGAAGGCACGACCGATCTCTCGCCCGCCCGGCCGCTGAAGATCCTGATGGTCGGTCTCCACGGCTCCGGCAAGACGACCTCGACCGCCAAGCTCGGCAAGCTGCTCAAGAAACGCGGCTATCGCCCGTTCGTCGTCGGCGTCGACGTCTATCGTCCCGCCGCCATCGATCAGCTCGAGATTCTCGCGAAGCAGGAGGAACTGGGCTTCTACGCGGATCGCGTTTCGAAGGACGTGCCCGCGATCGGCGCCACCGCCCTCACTGCGGGACTGGCCGCGAGTGCGGACTGCATCATCTTCGACACCGCGGGCCGGCTGCAAATCGACGCCGATCTGATCGAGGAAGTGAAACGCCTGCGGGCGCGCATCCAGCCGGATGAAGTGCTGCTCGTCGCGGACGGCGCGCTCGGCCAGGAAGCGGTGAACGTCGCGAAGACGTTTCACGAAGCGTTGCAGCTGACGGGCCTGATCCTGACGAAGCTCGACGGCGACACGCGCGGTGGTGCGGCGCTCTCCATCAAGTCGGTCACGGGCGTCCCGATCAAATTCATCGGCACGGGCGAAAAGACCGCCGACTTCGAACCGTTTTATCCGGACCGGCTCGCGTCGCGCATCCTCGGCATGGGTGATGTCGTTTCCCTCGTCGAAAAGGCGCAGGAGACGATCGATCAGAAGGAGGCCGAGAAGATGGCCGAGAAGATGCGCAAGGCGGAGTTCGATCTGGAGGACTTCCTCGCGCAGATGCAGCAGGTGAAGAAGCTCGGCTCGATGCAAAGCATCATGGGGATGATTCCCGGCATGAGCGGCATGCAGCTGCCCGAGGGCGCCGACAAGCAGATGGCGCGAACCGAAGCCATCATCAAGTCGATGACCAAGCAGGAGCGGAAGAAGCCCGACATCCTCAACGGCAGCCGCCGCAAGCGCATCGCCGACGGATCCGGCGTGAAAATCGTCGAGGTCAACCAGCTGCTGAAGCAGTTTCAGCAAATGCAGCAGATGATGAAAATGATGAAGGGCGGCGGCGGCAAAAAGCTGATGCGCCAGATGGAAGCCATGAAGGGCAAAGGCGGATTCCCCGGCATGTGAGCGTCCCCGTCACCACGAATCTGATACCATGTTTTTCTCCATGCCCCACCCCATGAAACTGTTGTTCCTTCCCCTGCTCTGCCTGCTCGCCGCCGTGACCCACGCGGCGCCCGCCAATTCCAAACCCGTGCGCGCGCTGCTCATCACCGGCGGGTGCTGTCACGACTACGAATTCCAAGCCAAGTCCCTGACCGAAGGCGTGAAGAAATTCGGCGACGTGACGTGGACCGTCATCAACGAGGGCGGCAAAAGCAAGGACGCCAGGATCGCGCTCTACGACAACCCGAACTGGGCCAAGCCCTACGACGTCGTCGTCCACAACGAATGCTTCGCCGACCTGAACGACATTGCGTACGTCCGGAAAATCACCGCGGCCCACCAGGCCGGCACGCCCGCCGTCGTGATTCACTGCGCGATGCACACGTATCGCCTGCTGCAGCAGGATGACTGGCGCGAATTTCTCGGCGTCACCAGCCGGCGCCACGATCACCAGGCCACGTATGCAGTCCGCCCCGTCGTCAAGGACCATCCGGTCATGCGCGGCTTTCCCGAGAAGTGGGTCACCCCGATGGATGAACTGTACATCATCGAAAAGCTCTGGCCGAAAGCCCGCGCGCTCGCGGTCTCCACCAGTGAAGCCGACGGCAAGGAGTACCCGGTCATCTGGGTGAACGACTACCACGGTACCCGGATTTTCGGTACGACCTACGGCCACGGCAACGTCACGTGGGCCGATCCCATTTACCTCGGCATCGTCGCCCGCGGCCTGCTGTGGGCCGCCGGGCGCTGATCGCAGGCGCCGTGGGAAATTACTGCGCGCCGGATCCCAGCTTCACGTTCGCGAGATCGGCAAACATCTGCGCCTTGATCGCCTTGTCGCGGCTGAGATCATACGACGCGGCGAGATTCACGGCGCGCTGCGCGTAGTCGTGCGCCACGCGCGGCGAGCGCCCCGCGATCACGGCACCCAAGCCGCCATTCCACGCCAGCGCGATGTTGTACGGCGTGGCCGGCACCCGCGACGCTTCCAGACTGCGTTTCAACCACTCGTAATGCTTCACGGCCACGATGTCCGACGTCGTCCGATCGAGCGCCTGCTGAAAAGGAACGGAGGTGTGCATGCGCCACGTAGAGGAACGGAATTGATACGCACCCAGCTCGCCGTGACGCCCCGGGCGGGTGGAATTCTTGGGGTTCTCCAGCTTGTGGATGGCTTCGAGCGTGGCCCAACGACTCGACGCGCTGGCACTTACAGCGGATAAGCACAAAACGAAAAGAAACGTCATCCAGGGGGAGACGACGCGCGGCTTGGGTAGGTTTTGAGTTCTCACGAGGCCCCCACGACCGCATGAATCGTGCGCTGTGCACCGATCCGAGAAACTTTTTCCCGCGTTTCAACGGAACCCGGCGCTTAGGTTCGGGCGCTTCGCGCTTTAGGCTGAATGAAAAAAAGTGGCACCTAGCCGGCGGTGCGGGAACCGAGGCCGCCGCGCTCGCGAAATCTGTAAAATCGCCCGTTTTTCGTCGGACTTCCTTACGGGAAAAAGCCAGTGGTTTTGATAGGTAGTTACCGCACGCTAACCCACCAGTCGCTCCCCTACTGGATCGTTAGAGCACGCCACGCAGCGCGGCCATGCTGGCATCGCTCACCACGACATACTGCAAGTCGGCATCCACCCACGACGCCGCGACCAGCGCGCCGCGACTTGCAAACCGTGGCGTAGTGTCAACGGGTTCGTCACGGAGTTCACCGCGTCGCGCGACGAACACGTGGAATTCCTTGCCCTCGCGCTCAAAGCACACGAGCGAGACGTCGCGGCCCTTGAACGAAAGCGCGCGACACCCGAGCGCGCGCAAGTGCGCAAACTCCGTGGGCAACTGGCGCGGAATCGGTCCCTGCTTCTCCGCGAGCCACGCTTTCAGCGCGGCCACATCGGAGCTGCGCTTCTGCAGAAAGAATCCGTTGGCCACGGTGTTCACGGCAAAGTCCTGCAACGTCGCTCCCGTGGCGGCCGGTTGCCAGCGGACCACACCGAGGCTCAACGCCACGACGATCATCGCCGCCACCGCAAACACCACGGCCCGCCATCCCGCAGTCGGCGCGCGCGACACGTCGCGACATCCGGTGCGACCGGCGAGCAACGCCGCCCGCAGGCCTGGCGGCGGCGCAATCTCCGCGAGCTTATCAGCGATGGCGTTGTCCCACGCCTGCTCGCGCGCCCACCACTCGGCCAGCACCGGATCGTGTTTCACCTGTTGGAGCGCAGCCGACACGTCAGGACCGGCGGCCTCCCGCGGGTCGGGCCGGTACGCGCTCAAGATCAGTTTCGCGTCATCAGCGTTCATGAGTGTGAAAGTCCCCGTTGGCCGGCGAACGGCACCACCTTCGTCCGCTCCGCGTGGTCCTCCTGGGCAAAGAACGCACGCAGCCGGGCCTTCCCCCGGGAGATCCGCGACATCACGGTGCCAATGGGCACGTCCAGCAGTGAGGCGATCTCCTGATAGGAGAAGTTCTGGAGGTAAAACAGCGTCAGCGGCACGCGGAACACCTCCTCCACCTCCTGCAACGCGACCATGACCGTCGCGGCGTCAAGCGAGGCCACCCGATCGACCTCGGCGGCCGCCACGTCGCGTTCCGCCGGCGCAAGATCCTCAATCGCCGTGATCCGGCCATCCCGGCGTCGGCCTCGAAGGAACTCGCGGTACAGCGTCGTGAAGAGCCACGACTTCGCCTTCGCCGTGTCCCGCAGGCTGTCACCCTTGGTCGCCCAGATGAAGAACGTCTGTTGCACCAGATCGCCGGCGTCCGACGCATTGCGCGCCAGGCTGAGCGCAAACCGATAGAGCGCCTCGTAGTGGGCATCCACCAATTGCGTGAAAGGCTCGTTGGACATCGGTGGGTTTATGAGTTGCCTCGGCCTCGTCTTATTCCCGGAAATTTTCGTCCGCGCAACCATGCTCCGCCTCCACCTCCCGCCGAACCTCGCCGCCGCCGCCGCGCGCGATGCCGTGGCGTTGCGCGTGGAACTGGATCTCACCGCCGCTCCGGCCGCCGAACTTCTCCCCGTGCTGGCTCTCCTGCAACGCTGGTGCGGCGCGGGTGCCCCGCCGAAGTTCATCCAACTCTCCCGCGCGCAGCTGCGCGAACTCGCCGCCGTCGCAGCCCAGCAACCGCTGTTCGTCGAAAACGGCCACGCCGGCGTCTGGCGTCATGCCGACCTCGTTGCGCCCCCCGCACCCGCCAACAGCACCTCGCCCGCCGGATCGCGCGCCCTCGCTCCGTTGCGCCGCTCGGCCGCGGATGGCACGCCGCTCGTCGTCGACGGCTCCGAACATTTCCTTTCGCTCACGCTGCCGTCCCGCGAACATCCGCGCTACGCCGACGCTCTCGCGCTGGTGAAAGAAAACGGCTTCGTCCTCGAACCTTCGAATCGCAAGTGGTGGCTGCGGGACCGGCACAAGACGCTGAACTTTCTCGCCACGCACGGCACGCGGCTGCGCACCGGGCTCGGCGCGGAGTTCACGGCGAATTTCGAGAAGAACACGACGCATCTGCATACGGCCGAGATCGCGACGGTGGTCGCGCCGAGCGGCGACGATTTTTCCGTGACGCTCGCGTTGCAGGCGGGCTCGGCCGACGAAGCGACGCTCCGTGCGGCCGTCGCCTCCAATCGCGGCTATCTCGAATCGGGCGGACGCGTCTTCCTGCTCGATGCCGCGCGGCTCGCCCAGCTCGCGACCGCGCAGCGCACGCTCGCCGGCGATCCCACCGCGGGGCTTGCGCCGCGTCGCACGCAGAAAGTCTCCGCCGCCCGCGTCGCCGAGGCGCAGGAAATCATCGAGGAGCTTTCGCCCGGCTTCCAGCCGCCGGAAGCCTGGAAGGCGCGCAGCTCCGCGCTCCGCAATCTCACCGCGCTCGCGCCGGCGCCGATCCCCGAGACGCTCAACAACCAGCTCCGCGCGTATCAGCGCCTTGGAGTCGCCTGGCTCTGGCATCTCCAGCGCCACGCCCTCGGCGGCATCCTCGCCGACGAGATGGGCCTCGGCAAGACGCTGCAGGCGCTCGGGCTCTTGTCTGCGCTGCGCGCAGAGGTGAGAGGTGATAGGGAGTTAAGAGCTGAGAGTTTAGAGTTGAGTGATCGGAGAAGTGAGTCGCGGCCGGTTGCTCTCAACCCTCAACGCTCAACCCTCAACTCACGACGAGCCTCGCTCGTCGTCTGCCCCGCCAGTCTGCTCGAAAACTGGCGGCGCGAGGCCGCGCGATTCGCGCCGCAGCTGCGCGTCTTCGTTCATCACGGCGACCACCGGCTCGCAACGCCGGCCGACGCCGCGGGCTTCGATCTCATCATCACGAGCTACGGCACGCTGGCGCGCGACCAGTTGCTGCTGGCGGCGATCGATTTCGGCTGCGTGATCGCGGACGAGGCGCAGCACATCAAGAACCGGCGCTCCCAAAACGCCGCCGCCCTTCGCGCCCTCCGCGCCCACGCGCGCTTCCTGCTCACCGGCACGCCGGTGGAAAACTCGCTCGACGATCTGCGATCGCTCTTCGAGTTCCTGCTCCCGGGTTATCTGACGAAGGTACCGTCAGGCCTGCGCGGCGACGAACGCGCGTGGTTCGACCAGCGGCTGCGCGCGCAAACCGCTCCGTACATTCTCCGGCGCACGAAAAAAGCCGTCGCCCCCGAGCTGCCCGAAAAACTCGAGCACGTCATCTGGTGCGAACTCGCGCCCGCGCAGGCCCGGCTCTATCGGGAAACGCAGGAGAGCTCCGAGCGCGAACTCTTCGATCTGGAAGCCAGCGGCGCGAGCGAAGGCGCGCTCAAGTTCGCCGCGCTCACCCAGCTTCTTCGCCTCCGCCAGATCTGCTGCGACCCGCGATTGATCGAAGCCGGCCGCGATCGCTGGGCGCGGCAAACGGCGGGCGCCGCGGCCGAAGCGGCGCCGGCCTACCCGGATTCCGCGAAGCTCGACGCCTTCAACGAACTCCTCGCCGAAGCCGTCGACGACGGCCACCGCGTGCTCGTGTTCTCGCAGTTCACGGCGTTGCTCGGTTTGCTTCGCCCCGCACTCGATCGCCAGGAGATCGCGCACTGCTACCTCGACGGCTCGATGCCGACGCGTGCGCGCCAGGCCGAGGTCGACCGGTTCCAAGCCTCCGCCGACATCCCGGTTTTCCTGCTTTCGCTCAAGGCCGGCGGCACCGGACTCAATCTCACGGGCGCCGACACGGTGGTGCATTTCGATCCGTGGTGGAATCCGGCCGCGGAGGCGCAGGCGACCGATCGCGCCCATCGCATCGGACAAAAACGCACCGTCACGAGTTACAAGTTGATCGCGTCCGGCACGGTCGAGGAGAAAGTCCTCGCACTGCAGACCGAGAAACGCGCGCTGCTGGCCGACGTGTTCGAGGCGAGCGATGCGGTCGCCGCGAAACTTTCGCTCGCCGATCTCAAGTCCCTGCTTCAGTAGGGCAGGACTCGCCCAGAATGATCCCCACGGAGTGCCCGCGAATCACACGAATGACCCGAAACCAAACAGGCGAGAACGCCCGCCCGTGATTTGCCGACGAACCAGGAATGAAACCCTCGCCTCTGGTTTTGAATCCGCGGATTCTATTCGTGTCTTTCGCGTGATTCGCGGGCAATCCGTCTGCATCGTCCACGGTCACCTTCACCCGCTTTCAACGTTGTCATGCGTCTCTCTGGAAAAACCGTTCTGATCACCGGCGCCAGCAAAGGCATCGGCCGGGCCCTCGCGCTCGGTTGCGCGCGCGAAGGCGCCGATGTGATCCTCAACTACAATTCGGACCGCAAGGGTGCCGACGAAGCCGCCGCGGAGATCAAAGCCCTCGGCCGCCGCACGCTGGTCGTGCGCGCCGACCTCGGGAGCGTCGCGCAAATCAACCGGATGTTCGAGCGGGCGCGGAAAACATTTCCGCGGCTCGACGTCCTGATCAACAACGCCGGACTCACCGGCTGGGCCGGCTTCTTCGACACCACCGAGGAAAAATGGGATGTCGTCCTCGACACGAATCTGAAGGGCACGTTCTTCTGCTCGCTCGCCGCTGCCCGCTGGATGCGCGACACGAAGACCGCCGGCAGCATCGTCAACGTCTCGACGCAGTGCGCGCAGCTCGCCGTGAAGAATCTCGTCGCCTACGGCACGAGCAAGGCCGGCATCCACGGCATGACCAAGCAGCTCGCCGTCGAACTCGCCTCGCTCGGCATCCGAGTGAACACGTTTGCGCCGGGACCGGTAAACGTGGACCGCAACCTCAAAGACGACCCGGATTACCGCGACGTCTGGGGCGCGATGATTCCGCTCGGGCGGACCGCCGAGACCGAGGAGATGGTCGGGCCCGCACTGTTCCTCGCGTCCAACGATTCCAGTTACGTCACCGGCCAGACCTTCTACGTCGACGGCGGCTGGACCGTCCAGGGCATGGTGCCGGCGAGCAATGTCGAGAAGGCCGCGAAGAAAAACAAATAACCCCATGATCCGCGTTTTCTCCACCCCCGCCGGCGTCCTGCTCGAGCGCAACGGCGTCGTCCACGCGCCCGCCCAGCCGCTTTCGCTCGACACCCTTTTCCAGAGCGCGGATCCGGCCGCCCTCGTCCACGCCGCGCTCGTCGATGCGAGGACGGCACCGCTGAACGCGATCACGAGTGCGCTGCTAGCGCCGCTGCAATCCCAGGAAGTGTGGGCCGCGGGCGTGACCTATTTCCGCAGCCGCACCGCGCGCATGGAGGAATCGAAGGTCGCCGGCGGCGGCAGTTTCTACGACCGCGTGTACGAGGCCGATCGCCCCGAACTCTTCTTCAAGGCCACGCCGCATCGCGTCGCCGCGCCGGGCACGCCGGTGCGCATCCGCGCCGACAGCAAGTGGAACGTGCCCGAGCCGGAACTCACGCTCGCGATCAACTCGGCCGGGAAAATCTTCGGCTATACGATCGGCAATGACATGAGCTCGCGCGACATCGAGGGCGAGAATCCGCTCTACCTGCCGCAGGCGAAGGTGTACGACCGCAGCGCCGCGCTCGGACCGTGCATCGTGATCACGGATACGCTGCCCGCCGCGACCACGGTCATCGCGATCGAGATCCGGCGCGCCGGCAAATCCGTCTTCGCGGGAGAAACCACGGTCGGCCAGATCAAGCGTCCGCTGCCCTCGCTCGCCGCGTGGCTGTTCCGCGACAATTCGTTTCCGCACGGCTGCTTCCTCATGACCGGCACGGGGGTGGTGCCGCCCGACGCCTTCACGCTGCAGGCGGGCGACGAAGTCCGGATCACGATCGAACCCGTCGGCACGCTGGTGAACACGGTGCAGTAGCCGGCGGAGTTGAGAGACCAGTCATTCCCACCCGCAACCAAGTCGGAGTCGATCTCCCCGTCCCCGATTGGTCTTCCTACTCTCAGCTCTCAACTCTCAACTTCGTCTTCTTCCCATGTCCCTTCACGGCAAAAGCCTCATCGCCGGCGTCATCGGCCAGACCGGTGGCAAAACGTTTCGCGCGGTCAATCCCGCCACCGATGCCAGCCTCGATCCCGAGTTTCACGAGGCGTCCGCCGCCGAGGCGAATCACGCCCTCGAGGCCGCTGCGATCGCGTTTGCCGATTTCCGCCAGCGTTCCGGCGCGGAGCGGGCGCGCCTGCTCGAGACGATCGCGACCGAGATCGAGGCGCTGGGCGACGCGCTGCTGCAACGGGCGAACGCCGAGACCGGGCTGCCGCTGGCCCGCATCACCGGCGAACGCGGCCGCACCTGCGGCCAGCTGCGCCTGTTCGCGCAACTCGCGCGTGACGGCTCGTGGGTCGATGCGCGCATCGATCCCGCCTTGCCCGATCGGCAGCCGCTGCCGCGGCCCGACGTGCGGCGCATGCTGATTCCGCTCGGCCCCGTGGTGGTGTTTGGCTCGAGCAATTTTCCGCTGGCGTTCTCCGTGGCGGGTGGTGACACCGCCTCGGCCCTGGCCGCGGGCTGCCCCGTCGTCGTGAAGGCGCATCGCGCGCATCCCGGCACGTCGGAGCTGGTCGGTGGCGCCATCACGCGCGCCGTCGCGGCGTGCGGATTGCCCGCGGGCGTGTTCTCGCTGATCCACGGCGGCGGGGCCACGACCGGCATCGCGCTCGTCAAGCATCCCGCCACGACTGCGGTCGGTTTCACCGGCTCGCACACCGCGGGCCGCGCGTTGTTCGATGCGGCCGCCGCGCGGCCCCATCCGATTCCGGTGTTCGCCGAGATGAGCAGCCTCAACCCGGTGTTCCTGCTGCCGGGCGCGGTGCAGGAACGCGGTGCCGCGCTCGCCTCAGGGCTCGTCGGATCGCTCACGCTGGGCGTCGGTCAGTTTTGCACCAAGCCGGGTTTGATTTTCGCGGTGCGCGGTGCGGCGACGGATGCGTTCCTACAGATTCTCGCTGACGCCGTACAAGCCGCGCCGTGCGGCGTGATGCTTACGCGCGGCATCCGCGACGCTTTCGTGGAGAATCGGGGCAAGGTCACCGCGGTCGCCGGCGTGCAACCGCTCGCTTCCGGCAGTGCTGCCGCAAATCCCGCGCGCACGGAATCGCAACCGAGCGTGGCCACCACGACGGCGCGCGAGTTCCTCGCGCACCCCGAACTTGCGACCGAGGCGTTTGGTCCGTTCACGCTGGTTGTGCTCGCCGACGATGCGAGCCAGCTCGCGGCCTGCGCCGCCGCCCTCGAAGGGCAGCTCACGGCCACCCTGCACGGGACCGCGGGCGATTTGAATGGCGCCCGCGCTCTGCTGGCCGGGCTGGAGCAGAAGGCCGGCCGGATCGTGGTGAACGGTTTCCCGACGGGCGTCGAAGTGTGTCCGGCCATGAACCACGGCGGCCCGTATCCAGCAACCTCGGACGCGCGCTACACCTCGGTCGGGACCGCGGCGATTTTCCGCTTCGCCCGGCCCGTGTGCTACCAGAGTCTCGCCGACGACCTGCTGCCGCCGGCGCTGCAGAATGCAAACCCGCTCGGATTGATGCGCCTCGTGAACGGCCAGCCGACGCGCGATCCGGTTTAGACTGAATCGCGGATCCCATCCGGTTTCGCAGGCGGAGTTTTTGGACAGAATGAACAAAATTTGCCGAATAAAGTATGGTCGAATTGGGCAGAGTCATTGCCTCCATTCTGTTCATTCTGTCCAAAGGCTTTAACTGCGGTGACGTCTCCTCGTGCCGCCACCCCTCGACTCTGACCAACGACTTCATGGACCCCATTCTTGATTCCGCCGACGACGCGATCTTCGCGTTGCGCACCACGGCTCCCGGCCCCTCGGGCAGCCTGCCGCTCGAGTCCAATCAACTGCGCCACATGGCGAGCGGCGATCTCTTTGGCCTCACGCAGAACGCCGGCATGGGCTGGAATCCCGCGCTGCTCCGCGGCAAACAGTTTCTCATCCTCAGCACGCAGGGCGGCATTCGCGCGCCTGACGGTTCGCCGATTGCGCTCGGCTATCACACCGGGCACTGGGAAGTCGGCCTGTTGATGGAAGAAGCCGCGCGGACGTTTACCGGAGCCGGCGCGATTCCGTTCGCCGGTTATGTGAGCGACCCGTGCGACGGCCGCACCAACGGCACCGCCGGCATGCTCGACAGCCTCGCGTACCGCAACGACGCCGCCGTCGTGCTGCGGCGGCTGATCCGTTCGCTTCCCACGCGGCGTGGCGTGCTGGGCGTCGCCACCTGCGACAAGGGTCTGCCCGCGATGCTCATGGCGCTCGCCGGCACGCGCGACCTGCCGACCATTCTCGTGCCCGGTGGCGTCACCCTGCTCGCCGAGGAAGCCGAGGACACCGGCAAGGTGCAAACGCTCGCGACGCGGTTCGCCCGCGAGGAAGTCACGCTCGATTACGCGGCCGAGATGGGCTGCAAGGCCTGCGGCTCGCCGGGCGGCGGCTGTCAGTTCATGGGCACCGCGGCGACCAGCCAAGTCGTCGCAGAAGGCCTCGGTCTCTCGCTGCCGCACGGCGCGCTCAATCCCTCCGGCGCGGAAATCTGGCGGGATCTCGCGCGGCGCTCGGCCCGCGCGCTGCTCGCGTTGGAGGAAAAGGGCATCGCGACGCGCGACATCCTGACGGACGACGCGGTGCACAACGCCATGGTCGTGCACGCGGCCTTCGGCGGCTCGACCAATCTGGTTCTCCACGTGCCCGCAATCGCGCACGCGGCCGGACTTCGGCGGCCCACGGTCGAGGACTGGACGCGGATCAATCGCGCCGTGCCGCGGCTCGTCGACGTGCTGCCGAACGGTCCGAAGCATTATGCCACGGTGCAGGTGTTTCTCGCCGGCGGCGTACCCGAAGTCATGTTACACCTGCGCGACGCGGGTTTGCTCAAGCTCTACGCCCGCACGGTCACGGGGCGCACGCTGGGAGAAAACCTCGCGTGGTGGGAAACGTCGGAGCGCCGCCGCCGGCTGCGCGAGAAGCTACACACGCTCGACGGCATCGATCCCGACAACGTCATCATGAATCCGACGCGCGCGCGCGAACGCGGGCTCACGAGCACGATCACGTTTCTCCGCGGCAATCTCGCCCCGGAGGGCGCGCTGGTGAAGAGCACCGCGATCGCGCCGCAGCTGGTCGGCGCCGACGGCGTCTACCGGCACGAAGGCCCGGCGCGGGTCTTCACGAGCGAGGCCCACGCGATCGCCGCCGTGAAAGCCGCCCGCGTGCAGCCCGGCGACGTGATGGTGTTGATCGGCATCGGCCCCGGCTGCGGCATGCCGGAGACCTACCAGATCACGTCGGCGCTCAAGTACGTGAAGGACGGCCAGCGCATCGCGTTGATCACTGATGGTCGCTTCTCCGGAGTTTCGACCGGTGCCTGCATCGGGCACGTGAGTCCGGAAGCCTGGGCCGACGGCCCGGTCGCGCGCGTGCGCGACGGTGATCGGATTCGACTCCACGTCGACACCCGTACGCTCGAGGGATCGATCGATGTGATTTCGCCGGAGGCCGCCGAGTTTGATGCCCGGCCGCGGCATCCGAGCCTGCGGCCGGATCCCCGCGTGCCCGACGACACCCGACTCTGGGCCGCACTCCAGAACGCCAGCGGCGGCAGCTGGGGCGGCTGCGTCTACGATGCCGACCGCGTGACCCGTTTGCTGGAGCTCGGACGCGAGGCGGAGGCGCGGCTGGCGTCAGCGGCGCAGGAACGGGCCGGCCCGACCGGTTGAGCGCGCCGGGAGGCTCACTAATTTCCCGTTGACGCACCTTCGAACCCTGCCTTTGTTCGCCGTTCCTCAAGTGGCTCGGTAGCTCAGTTGGTAGAGCAGAGGACTGAAAATCCTTGTGTCACTGGTTCGATTCCGGTCCGAGCCACCACTTTGGAACCCGCTATTCTTAAACGAGTAGCGGGTTTTTTGTGCCTACGTTTTTCAATGCGAGAAAAGTACGCTGGCTTATTCCTGACTTACTTCTGGCGCTCCGGAGCCCAAAACAGCCGCGCCGGCGCCCTACCCTCTCGCCCAAAATCCCAAAAGAAAACCCGCCCCCTTTCGAGGACGGGTGGAACCCAGCGGAAGTGAGGCAACAGCTACGCGCGCCCGGAGCGCTGCTGCGCCAGCCTCTGGGCTGCGATCATGTCCCAAAGATTCCCATGCCCCGAATACACCGCACCACCGCCGAATGCTGCATTCGCCAGAAAACAGGCAACGTCCGCGAGCCGCACACGCGGCAGGATCTGGCACGGCCGCCAGACAAGGATCACGTCTGCGTTCAGCGTCGGAAATGAGCCCTTCTCCCACAGCCGCCAGTCGACGTCGGCAGCCAGCTGAACCAACCCGGGCACCATAGGCGAGAGGACCGCAACGGTCTGCCGTATGCCTTTCCGCGCGCCCAATCCCGGCTTGTCCGCGCCGTCTTGGATCATTTTCGCGTGGGAGACCACTTCACTCGGCAAGAGCCTGACCGAACCTCCGATTGCCGCCGGACCGGCCTCGGCTTCAGGAAAACACGGCAAACAAAGGCGCCGGTGAAGCGCGACCATGTGACCAGTTCGACCGCTGAGGACGAGGCCGGGAAAGCGCTTAGACATGGCGCGCCTCCGATTTCTTAAGGGTTTCCTGTAGGCCGCGTGCGTCGTACACGGCACCGCCCCCGAACGCGCTTGCGATGAGGCGGGCAGTCGCTCGCGCCAGCGTCATCCGGGGAAGTGACTGAAGCGGGCGCCACACAATGATCACGTCAGCATCGGAAGCCGGAATCGCGCCGCCGTTCCATTGAACCCAGGAGATCGGACAGTAGAACCCCTCGACCCACTTCGGGTTCGGCACCCAATCCGACAGGACCAACACAGATTGCCGCTTCCCTTTGCGGACGCCAGCCCATGCGCATCTGTCTTCACCGTCGATTAGTGCCTTCGCCGTCTCGGCGATCTCGCTCCAACAATCCCGACTAACATCGATGATTGCGGCCGGCCCCGCCTCAGCGGAAGGGAAGCACGAGAGATGCAGCGTGCGGTGCAGTAGCACTGACGAACCCAGTGTAATCTTTTTCATGGTACGATCCTGAAACGAAGGAGCCGCACCTACTCACGGGGTAAGATTTGGGCACGCTAGCGCCCTCCCGTTTTCGATGCGGCTCCAAGTGTCGGACTAGCGGTGTTCGGGATCTTACCCCCGATGAACTCACAAAGTTCATGCGCGCATCCGTTGGCTTGTGATCGCGCGAATGCAAGCAAAAATAAATTCCCTACGTATCATACAGTTTGATACGAGCAGTTAGCGACAAACGAAAATGAATAAAGCCACTGCCATAAAATCGCCTGTAATTTCAGGCTCACTTACCCCGCCGCCCCCGAAGCGACCAAGGCGGACAATTTCGCGCGAGCTACCGTTTCGCCCCCATTTCATAAGGCTCCCGTCTGAAGGTGAGTATTGCCCGCACACGGGATTTTCACGGACCGGGCTTTATCGGCTTACGGTCCCGTGCAAGGCAAACGGCTTCAAGCCGAAGGTTCCGGCGAAGGGACTCCGCCAGCCGGGCAACCTCCGCGGGATCTGGCTGATCCCTTACGAGCAACTGATCGCGTTCATCGCGGCGTTGCCGACGCCCGGCATGCGCCCCGACGACGACGCGAGGTAAAGCAGAGCGCACAGGTGCGCGTCTTCTGTCGGCCGTCGTTTTCAGAAACCGGCCGCGGTCCAGAGGACGAACTGTTTCGGTTTCCATTGTCAGTCCCATTGTCACCTCGAGCACACATAGCGAAGCGCGCGAGTGACGAAGCCGGTTGAGCGCCGCGCGATTTCAAGAACGCCGACACCCCCCGCCGGCCTCCCCCATACCCCCGGATCACGCCCCCGGGTTTTCCATATCCCCCCCTTTCCACAAAAATGAGCCTTAGAGATTCGGCTTTTGCTCCGTGGCTCTGATCACGGGGCTGGCGCGGCGGCGTATCTACATTTCCGCTACGGATAGCCCGAAGCCGCACTTGCTTCGAATTTCATCGGCGTCGAGAGTGGGAACGCACGTAGGCACCATCTTTGCGAGTGTAACCGCGAACGTACACGCGGCCGCTGGGACCCGTCGAGGCAGTGGGAGCAATGTCGGCGACGGCTGATTGCGGCGTAACTGCCCGCTACGCGCTTTTTCAATCAGCAGAGTAAACGCCTCTTTTCGGCCCGCGAAGGCGAGATTCGCTTCGAATCAATGTGAACGGACGAATCGCTACTGGGCGCACTTCTGAACTAAAATCGATTCCAACAGACACCAAGAACTCTTCCTTCTTAAAGCGTCGAAACGCACCGAAGTGAATTCTCGGATCAAAATCCCAGATATGCAGTAGGTCGCCACGGCCAAGATGAATGAATACTGGGCACCGACAGTAGGCCATAGCCTTTCTAAAACGTGGCCATCGGAACTGGCCTGTCGGGGCGGTGCTCGCACGAATCGTATTCTTTAGCTTTCGAAGGTCAAAAATCCAAATCATCCGCTTGTAGAAAGCTTCTCTCTCCTCGATTTCCGCGGGGCTCAGATACGAGTGCTGTAGCTCGATTATGACGGTCGGCGTCTGGACGTCACATCGGTGATTCCCAATTCGGACCTCGCGACACTCGCGAGGGAAAAGCTCTTTCCAATTCTTATGCCATGCGGTTTCCGGTTCCGACCAAGGATCGCAGTCACCTCCTTTGTGCGCCCAATGCCAAATCTTCAATCGCTTCTCGCCGCACTTCGCAACTACGTCGCTCCCACAGACTGGACAACACGCCTTTCGAGCCGTGGGTGTCGCTTCTACCCTGCGGCCGTTCAAATCTGCGTAGAGCATTTTGGGCTACCGTCAAAGATGTCCAACGATCTTCGCCGGCGCGGCCCGTGCAACATGACGATCAACCCTCTGCTGCTTCATTTCGATTAATCGTACGGTAGCACGAGACGTGACGGCGAAGATCGTTGGACATGGCGCCTCGTTAGGCATTTTCATTTCGTTTTTCGCCTTCGTGGCACCTGTTTCACTGCCTTTTTTCGCTCTCGCTCGACGACGCGATCCAGTACTTCGTGAAGGCGCAGCACCAATACTTCGAGATTCGCGATTCTCTGAGTCGACCAACAAATAAAGTGCTGCTCTTCGGTAAGAGCAGGATACTCCTTCGCCATCTTTTCTTTGTGCGCTTTGAATGCGCCCATCAGCTCTTCGGCCTTCGCATGATTCTCTTCCGGGATATAAGTGTAGATGCTCATGCTTTCACTTTGTATCTGAAGTTCGTAACAGCGTTTCGTCAGCCTTACAGCGCAATTCGCCTCAAATCACTTGAACTTTGCCAAGTCGACCGGGTACAGCGGCCATCAGTCGAATGAAGACGAATTGCGGTTGTTTGTTGAGCACGAAAAAACGGTGGGCAAAACAACGCGGCGGGTTGCTCTCCGTGGCGCGGTTAACCGTCTTGGTGATGGCGTTGGTTCGCTCGATGTAGGCGCGGCCGGCTTCGAGCAAACGGTGATGAGATCAATTCCGACCCGTGGGTGAATTCGTCAGGATTTGCTCCCATACTTCGTCGGTCAGGATCTTTTTGCGAAACTGATCCTCAATGAACGCGCGCCGGTCAGCCGGTGCCAGCCCGCCGATTCGTTGGCGAAGGTATTCAGCACGCGCTCCATCCTGCACGCCGAGCCGGGCCGCGATGCGGTCCGCTGCATCGAAGCCTTTTTGCCGGCGTTCGAATTCGTCGAGCACGGCGCCAAACAACTCCGGTTTTTCTGCGGCAAGTCTTTCGAGTCGTGCGCGGCGATCTGTCGTCGGCATCGCCTGCAGTGCCCCAAACTCGGTCTCGGCCGCATGGTCGACCGTCAGCCGCGCGTCGATTGACTTGCCCTTGACATCTCGGGCCAGAGCAACGGCGCCATCGTCCCGCCGAAAAGGCGTGCCGACAAAAACCTTCGTGAACGGATTCGCGGCCAGAGCTGACGTGGTCGGGTCACGAGTGCTCCCGTCCGAGCGCCTGGTGAACTGGCTGACAAGCCCACCGGTCAAGCCCTGCACCGCCTGTTGCAACATGAGCGGCGAGCGCATCGGGTCCCACAACCCTTGCGGCATCAGCTTTGCAGCCTTCACGTAGAGATCCGGCGTGCGGCCGGTGAAATACTGCTGCGTCGGATCGGTTCCGCCCTGGAATTCAGCCGGGACAATCGGCGCATGCCTGAAGGTGTCACGGTTGGCGATGATCTCGAACGGAACGCGAAGAAGCGGATTCAGATTGCCGATCGCGCTTTCGACCCGCTCGGTTCCGTTGCGCCCGGTAATGTTGATCGGGCTGATATCCTCGATGAAGTTGACGCCAAACGTCGCCACGGCCGCGGGGTCCTTGCTCGCGGCGAAATCAAGTGCCGCCTGCGTCAGATTCGAAATCGTTTTCGCGCTCTCGCGTTTCGGCACGGTGAAAAACTCACGGAATTTCTTTCCTTGGGCATCCACCCCGTAGAGGGGTGCGCCGTCTTCGTCGTAGCGGGGAATCCAAAGGAAGTTCTCCCGGTCACGCTGTGAAAGGCTTTCGAAGTCAGCTTTGTTTTCCGGGTCCTGATTTCTGTACCAGAAATACGCCGACGCGACGCCAGCAGTTGCGCCGAGCCTGATCCACGAATCGCGGGCGGCCTTACCACCATCGCCGCCGGCAAGCCTCGTGAGATCACTTGTGACACCCTGCAGCCGCGCGTTGAAGAAAATGAAGAGCATGTTCATGTCCTTCGCCAGACCGCCGTGACGCGCGAAGTCGGGGGAACCGGCAAAATTTCGGATCTCCGAAACGATCTCCTCGAGCTTGGCCGCGGCCTGCGCCGGCGGGAGCTTGTCGATCCCCTCGATGCGAACGCCACGCTTGAAGCCCATCATCTTCGTCGTCTCCTCGAGGACACGCGTGAAATCCTGGAGCGTATCGATAACACTGCGCCCGCCGTTCACGGCTGCCTCCGTGACTTTTGTCGCCTCAAATCGTCCGCCGATTCGGGAGATCGCATCCTGCAACGTGCTACCCGCGGCGCCCGATTCGTAGAAGGCGCGAGCGAGCTGCGTGTCTTTTCCCGCCACGTTCCTCAGCACAGACGCGTAGAGCGCATGAACGAAATCGATCGGAATCTGATACGCCTCTCGCGGGTCGAGCTGTACCCCGTATTTCGACAGCAGCAAAAGCCGAGGTTGATCCGCGGCCACAAGATTCCTCACCTGAAACGCTGCATTCGCCGACGTGGCACCAAACCGAAACACCGAACCGAGTGACTGAGCGAACGAGCCGATTACACCGGTCTGCGTCGCATTCAAACCCTTCACCGCACGCGCAACGGCAGCGTCGACTTCGAGATGCATGGGAACACCGGAATCGAAGTAGTTGACCGCGTGGTAGCCGGCGCGCGGTTCCTGCCCAGGCCGCAGTTTCCTGATCACGGTGCCCGACGTGTCGAGGTCCGCGAGACGCGCCAGTTCGAGCATCTTCAGATTTTTCTCGGCCAGCACACGGCCGTTAAAAATCTGCTCGGCAGCCACACGCGTCGGACTGTCGAGGTGGAAGTTCGGATCGTCGATGCCCTCGATCGCTTTCGCGATCTGCCGCCGCGTGTCGATTGCGCCCGCGCTCGCGGCCCCGTCGAAACGCTCCGATGCGCGCAGCACGCGAAACGGCGCGTAAAAGTCGTTGCTCGCTTTGATGCCGGCGTAGGCTTCGGGACTGAGGCGTCCTGATGTGACTTGAAGGCGCAAGTTCTCGTCCAGCTCCTGCTGGAAGGAACCAGCAGCAAGCTGATCGAGTTCCGCGAACCGCTTCGTACCCAGCTTCGCCTCGAGTTGTTGAAGCGCGCGGTCTACAGATGCGAGGTCTTCGCCGCCGACGCGCTTTAGATCTGCGTTCTTCGCGAGCGTCGCGATTTCGGCGGGAGTGCGTTGGGCCGCTGGAATCCCTGCGATCCTTGCCTGATCAATCGCGATGGTGTGGTTCCACTGGAGCCGCTGGCCCGTGCGCTTGACGGCGAGCAGAACGTCGAAATCCCGGGCTTCGGATGGCTGGATCTGTGAAATCACGGCTCGCTCGAAATCCTGCACATCCTGGAGCCCTTTTCCGCTGGCGCCTGCTACCTGCTCAAATTTGCGCGACATCGGCAGCGGTGAGGGAATCACAGTGCTGCCGGGATTCGCTTTCGCGATCTGTGACTCGAGTCGGTCGAGGGGCGCAAACTTCGTGACTACGGCTTCGCGGATGCGGTTCGGCCAAGTTGCCATCCGTTCAGCGAGCGGCGCGCCCTCCGGCGGAGATATGTTCGAGTACCACCGATCAATGTCGGGGTATTGGCCGGGAGGCAGCTTCGGCACTACGGCGGCGGCGAATGTGCGCCCCAAGGCATAGCCGCCCCCTGCGCCGATTACGGCATAGGTCAGGCCGCGTTTGATTCGCTCATCAGGCGTTCCGTCCTGCGACACGCCAACGGCAAGCCCGGAGCCGCCGCCGGCGAGCGCTGCCGCCAGCTTCGGCGCAACGAATCCGTACTCTTCAGCGATCCGCTGCGCCTGCGGGGAGAGCTGAACGCCGGCGGGAATGTCCCCGCCTTCGACTTTGGGCGCGCTGGCGTCAATCTCTGCGCCAAGGCGGGCGCGTTCTGCGGTCGCGCCCGTGTCGGCGCCGAGCCTGACGTCGAGGTTCGTGACCTGCTCTTTGGCCGGGTCGCCTCCGAGCATCAGAGTATCGTCCGGCGAAATGCGAGACTCGGCCGCCCGCTCAAGCGCGGACGCGGATGCGACTGCGTTGCCCTCGGCTTCCTGCCCGGCCAGTTTGGCGTTGAGCGCGCCGAGTTCCGGCGACGCCGGTTTGAGCCCGATTTGCGCGTCAATTGCGCCGGGGGTTTCGTCGGCGACGATGGCGGCCGTTACGTCTGCCTTGCGCGCCGCCGATTCCGCCGCGCTCGGCTTGGCAGTGACGATCCCCATCTTCTCACCCACAAAGTCGCGGAGCGCCAGCAACGGGGGTTGGTCCGCCGGGTCTGCTGTCTCGATCGCCTTCGTCAGCACGGCCGATGCTTCCGCGGGCGTCTTTCCCTCGAGCTGGCTCCGCAATTTGCTGACGATGGCCGGAACGCCTTTCTCAAGGCCGCCGAGCGCGCCGCCGAAAATGAGTCCGCCGCCCGCAGCAAAGCCGACTTCGCCCCAAGACGGCAGTTCCTTGCGGTCGATCAGTGTCTCCACGGCCTTCGCCCCGACGCCTAGGCCCGCGCCCTGCGCGCCGCGCAACGCGACCGTGCCGGCGACGGTCTTCGCTGCTCCGCCGGCAGGGACTGCGCCCATCGCCGCCGCCGCGACTGCCTGCCCCTTGCTGAAGTCGTCGCGCTCGCCGCGGAAGTATTCCCGCGTTTGGCGCAAGAGGTTGCCAGCCGTTCCGCCAGCCGCGCCGCCCGCCGCCGCGCCGCCAGGTCCCGCGACTGCGCCCGCGATCGAGCCGCCAATTGCCGGAACCACGTCGGCCGCCACGTCGCCGACCTTGCCGCCGCCGGAAAGAATCGCCTTCACGACGCCCTTGCGCGTGAGAAGCGCCGACGAAACGGCTTCGGAAATCTTGTCGAGTAGCGGAGCGCGGTCCGCCTCTTTCTTCGCGCGACCTTCCTCGGCGTCAGCCAGGCCGAACGCCTTTTGCGCTTCCTCCTTGGTCGGCGGACGGTCGCCTTCGACTTCAATGATTCGGCCGCCTTCGCCTTCGATTTCGTAGATAGACGTCATTTCAGGTCGGAGAGTTTAACGCGGATCCGGGCGGGTTCGTTGTTGGGAGTGGAAGTCGATTTTGGCGTCGGCGGTGTCGACGCGGAAGTGCCGGGCCCAGCCACCGGAGCGGCCAGGAACGCCGCCGCGCGCGGATCATCGAGGCCGAGACCTTTGCGAACGCCGCGCTCCGTGAGCGCCTTGATTCGCTTCTCCCAAAACGCAGTTTCCTCCGGGTCGCCGGCGGCGCGGGCCGCCTCGAGCTTCCGTTGCATCTGCTCGGAACCGTATGCCGTATTGATCGGGCTCGCCTGCGCCTTCTGCAATAGGTTCTCGTACAGCGCAACGCCCTCGTCGTCGCCGGCCTGACGCGCTTCCTCGAGCGACGCGCGGTAACGGCCGATCTTGTCGCCGGCCGCCGCGCGCGTTCCAGCAACTTCGATCGCCGTGTCGCCGCGGACCTTCGCCACTTCCTTTTGCCCGGCGATTGATTGCGTCAGGTGACGCAGCGCGGTCGCCTCGGTGTGCATCTTCGCGACGACGTTTTTCTTCGCGTCGAACTCTTTCGAGTAGGCTTGCACGTTGTCCAGGTGCCCGTAACGGCCGATCCACTCGAGTCCGGCCTGTTCCCGGGAATCGGGATCGGAGAGCTGCATGATCTCGTCGAACTCGGCCCGGGCTTTCGGGATGACGCTGCTTGCCGCCGCGCGCGCCGCTTCGGTCTGCTCGAGGCCGACGACGTGCGTTTGAGCGTCGGCGATGTCGGCCGCCTGCTTGGCTCGCATCGCGGGCGCGAGGATCTGAAACTTCTGCTGTTGGCGTGCGCTTTCCTCCTCCTGCATTTGCGCCTGACGTTCGCGCAGCCGCATGGCTTGTTGGCGCTCCATGAGCGAAGCGCCCGTTCCGATGCCGGAATTGAGCGCGCCGACGATGTTTCCGGCGCCTTGGCCGGGCATGAATTGGGCTTCGGTCATTGGTCTAGATTTGGTTCGTAGTGGGGGTTCTCAACTCGGCATTACGCCGTTCTTGGCAGCACGGTGCCGTGCCCAATGGAGGCGAAGCGATTCACCACGACGGCTCCTGGGCTTCGCCGGGCACGGTGGCGGAGTCGCGTCATCACCGTTGAGTGCGAAGAAGCGTTCGAAGTATCTGTTTCGGCGTTCGATCTCGAGCGCTGCGGCATGACGTTTCGGCAAAGGCTTTTTCCAGATTCCCCGGCGCGCGAGCCTGCGGGCCCACGCCACGCGTTCCGCATCGAACATCGTCAATGCTCCTGTGAATTCTCGGAGCCTATTTGCGGCCTTAACTTCGAATTCGACCAAGCCGCCGTCCGAAACCTCATGTGAAACCAATGCGGCGAGCAGATTGACATACGCCCCCAAAAGAGAAGCTGCGTCTATATGAACTAGCCGGGAGAGCGTCAAAAGGCGGTCGGCCTTCGTGAACGTCGCCGCAGCTTGGTTCGATACGATTTCAACCACCAACATCCGTGAATTCTCGATGCGCTCGGCAAGTCGCGTCATCAATTGAAGTACGTTTTTCGCGCGCTCGTATCGGTGTTCTGGTGACATAAATTTATTTCGTTTTTTCACTGAGGAATAAAATTCGGGTCTGCCCGCTGCTGAAACTCGGATACGGCTTGCGCGAGCAATTCGGACTCGACCTCGAGCGCTCTGACGCGGAGGTAGCGGCCCGCAAAGCGTCGGGCGACTTCACCCCGTGGCATCAGCGCATTGTTCAAATCATTCAGGTGGTCCAACTCGCAATCGATCCGTTGTTTCATGCAGTGATCGTTGAGGATGAGCCGGCCGGCCAAAACTAGCGCTTCGCCAGTCATCGGCCCGCGATAGCTTTGGAGCCAACAGACCAAACCGGCGGCCGCCTCGCGTTCGTGCAGCAAATTTGAAAGGGCAGCGCAGACGTTGCGCGCGGTTGGATAAGCCGGCGGATGGCTCAGGCCGATGTCAGCGGGTGTCGTCATCGTTGGCGAATTCGAGATCGTCGTCGTCTCTCACGACTTCATCTGTGACCACTTCGACGCATGCCGCACTCGGCGCCGCGTTCGCACTCGCAAGCCCGCATGGGCGCGCGAAAATCATTGCGAGGGCCGACACTCGACCCGCCGACTCCTCAGGCTTGGCGTCGAGCCCGGCGAGTTTGAAGACCCGCTCAGCGAACAGTTTTTTACCACGTTGAACTGCGCTCACACCGGCTGCGTCCACGGCCAGGTCCATACCGCCGTCTTTGAGCGCAATCGCGTCTTTTTTCAGGTCCTCAACGATCATCGTCAGGATTTCCTCGACAGCCTGCCCCATCGATCCCCGCACACTCTCTAGTGCCTCGGTAACGGATTTCTGGCGTACCTCTGCGATCTCCCCCTTCTGGCGCGTCCATTTCTCCCGGACGGCCATGTTCGATATCGACCTAGCCGAAAGCTGCAATCCACTGGACCGAAGCAACAGCGCGATCTCGGCCGGACCCTGGCCCTGAAGGTACAGTCTCTGAATTTTGGTCCGTTGAGCCTGCGTTATTGGCAACAATTTGGGCATCCTTGAAAGGCTTGGAGTCTGTTTCGCACGTCCCGCAATCTAGGATAAGGCCGTGGCTTTTTCCCGTGATCGGTCAGGGCTCAATTAGTCCGGCCCTCGCAAAGGCTCAAAATTTGGACCGCAGAATTGAATACCCCCCCCCATGGGGGGGTATTTGTGGGCCAATTTTGCAGCCCTGTTGGAAGTAGAAATTGCACCCTTATTGAGCATTATTGAGTTCCTGTACCTCGGGGGCGGCTTCCGTACCTGCCCCCGGCAGGTTGAGATAGTATTTATCATCGTCTGACTTGATCAGCTCGCCGTCTTGGAGCGCTTGTCGGAGTATGTTTCGGAACTGAGACTCTGAGATGCCGTCCACGCCGCGCGCTGCTCTCGCCAGGACGCCGAACTGCACGCGTTTTTCCAGGCCCGGGCACACGCGCCGGAGGGTCGATAAATACGACTTGAAGAAAAATTTGGCAGGGCGGCCGATTTTCACCTTCGCCTCGGTCGAATCCGAACTCTCGGGGTCCCGGGTCTCCCAATGCAAAACCCGGAAGGGTTCAGCGCGTCCCTCGATTCTCACTTCTTCTGACGAGTGCTTGATCGGGATTTTCGTCGTCAACTCAAAGCGAGTTCCGGTGACGCTGTCTGGAGCTTTGATCCTCACGCCCGCGCGCTTTCCCCGCTTGGCAAGCACGAGGTGAAAATCCCCCTCCTTTTCCGCAGGTTTGAGCGTGATGATCGCGCGTGCCCAATTGACGATTTCGGCGCTGCCGGCCGCGTCGTACATGAACTCGTGCCACTTCTTGTCGACGACTCCCTTACCAGTCATCGGTTTCGGCGTGTGATGCACGATCATGTATGCGAACTCGTCGTCCTTGTTGATCCCGTTGAGTCCGCCGCGAAGAAAGTCGCCGATTTCCTTCGCCGCCTGCGTGTCGCATCCGGCAAACGCGTGGAGCGGATTCAGCCAAACGAGGTCGGGCTTAACCTTCGCAACCAAGACGCGAAGCTGTGAAAGGAATGCTGCGCCGCGGTGAACCTTCTCGCGCACGATCACCACGTTTTTTCCGACGACAGCCAGCTCCGCCGGAGTCAGCTTCAGGGTATGCGATAGGCTGAACATCACTTCTCCAATATCGCCGTCCGCGTCCTCAGCTTGGATCAAAAGGCTCCGCAGAGGCCGCTTCGTTTCGATTCCGAGAAAGTCACGGCCAAGCGCGGCAAGAACCGGCCACTCGTAGCACATCACGCTTTTCCCCATGCCGGAAGATGAGACGATGATGGCACCGTCACCGCGGCCAATGTATCGATTCCTGCCGAGGAGGGCGGCCGGGTCGTTTTCTGGTGGCAATTCGAATGCGGTGATCGGCTGCGGTTCGCTCCCAACTCTTCCTCCGATTTGGATGCGATCGAAATTGCTCCGTATGGCTCCGAAAAGGTCGTCAATCCCTCCGGTGAAACCATAGCAATCCTCGACAGCTCTCGTCGCGGACCGGATCACCTCGCGCAGCAACGCGCTCTCGCGAACCTTGTCGATAAAGTATTCCGTCTGAGCCGTCGTGGGAATGCGGCTCGTTACCTGGACGAGAAACGCATAGCCCCCGATCTGATCGAGTTGCTTTGCGGTCTTCAGCTCCTCGGCGACAACGGAAACATCGATCGTCTTCGCGTTCCGATTGTAGAGCGAAACCAAGCAGTCGAAAACGATCCCGTGCTTCGGATCGTAGAACGAATCGATCCCGATGCGCGCGCGAAGGCACTTTCCGATCACCTCAGCGCCGTCGATGAAGCAGCAGGAAAGAAGATACTCTTCCGCCTCAAGGCTGTGCGGCAATGTCCGGCCCGGCGCGGACGCGCTCGCAAGGAAGTGACGGGGTGCGACGGGCGCCGGAAACGGCGCTACCTTTTCCTCGTAATGTTCGGCATCCGGTGGCACGTCAGCGCACAGCACCTTCGTAGGCTTTGCCGCGGGGCCGGACTCGTCGGCGAAATCGAGACTGGAGTCGCTCATAGATCGCACCCTCCCCGCGATTGCGATAATTCGACGTTGCCCAATCCCGCCTGTTTCGCGTCAATCCTTCTGCACGATATTCTGTTTAGCGAAGCTCCCGGACCCGCCAAGGCCGTGGAGCTTTTTTTCGTCATCGTGCACCCCCGGCCGAATGCTCGGTCAGGCGGGATTCTTTGATCAACCGTTCGACCTCTGATTCTTCGTAGCGAACGACTCGCGAGTTGATGACGACGGCCGAAATGCGGCCGTCACGTTGCCAGCGTTTAATGGAGTTCGAATGAACAGACAGACGCCGAGCGACGTCCTTTCTGGTGAGCAGGCTTTCTTTCAGGTTCACGAGTTTTGGACTCATATGAACCTCCCGAGATTAGCATGGTCTGACGAAATACAACCCCTGATAGCGCCCTTTTTTCACGACGCATTTTTTTCAACGCACAATTCAATCTTCACCGGCAGCGAGAAAACTGCGCGATCTTTTTTCGCAACGTAGACCGACCTCGTGAGTTGTATCGACGAATGCCGAAGTGCAGCACTCGCAGCAAACAAGCCGTGCGTTCGATTGATCTGGGTTCCGAACTCCTTCCGAAGGGAGTGCAAAGCGTTTCGATCTTCGACTCCATGCGCTTTCAACCATTTCGTGAGCTTCTTCAGAATTCGATCACAGCGATAGTGGTGATACCTACTTTCCGGCTTCGCCTCAACCGCTCCGCCGATGACGAATTTGGACGTGCTCGTTGCCATCCACGAACGCAGCATTTCTGAAAACACTGGATCGATATCAACCCCGACCTCGCTGCCCTCGGACTTCGCTCGGGTGAACTCGTTCGTTTCGATCTGGATCACGCCGTTCGCAAAATCGATTTGTTTCCAGGTGAGAGTGTCGATCTCGTCCCGGCGCAGACCTGCGAAAAGCGCCAGGCAAAACGCGCTGAACATTTCGCGCCGCGCTGTCCGCTCGCGGCCGACGGCTCGCTGAAACCGCCTGCTACGCGCAAGTTCGACTGGGTTTCGCGCCGAAGCGTGGACGGTTCCCTGCAAGGGACTCGGCTCAGAAATTTCGCTCAGTAAGAGTTCATCAGACGGAGACTCCAGTTCCCGCTGGGCTTGTTCAAAGAGGATTTCCGGCGAGATCCGGGAGACATACTGCGCCGTTGAGACCCGGGGAACGTCGACGCCGGCCAGTGGTAAAGGATCCGGTAGTGCGATATGCAATTTGGCGAGAACGGCCGGAGCGAACAGCGCTTTGCTGGAACGGAGGACACTCGCGATCGTCCGGCGAGCACGCCGTTCGAGAAGCGGATTTGTTGCCGCCCCGGAAATGTAACGCGATTTCCAACGCTGGATGGCTCTCGAGTTGATCCGCGAAAATCTGACGGCGTGAACGCGCGCCAGCCATTTTTGGTATCCGCCGCGGGCATGGTCATGCTTAGAATTGTCCGAGCGAATACCGAATACGCCCGCCACCAAGCGCCGGAATTTCCGGGCGTAAATTTCGAACGTGCCGGCCGCAATATCCGCCTCTGCTCTGACCGCCGCCAGGAATTCCCCCACGTTTGGATTGGCAACAGTTTCGCGCGCCGGTTTGACGGCTTCCCATCCCTTCGTCCGGAGGTTCATCCAGTGGTCTCGGGCGGTTTTCGCGGCCACATCCCTGTTCGAAGTGCCCAACCCTACCCAACGCTGGCGCCCGTCCCGGGACAACTGCACAGACCATTCAGGAACGCGGCACATTTCTCCCCCGGCGCCGCGGTAGGATCTCTGGCGCAAACGGCCCTTCCAGTAGTTTTCGTGCGTCTTCGGGAGCCGCCCGATCGTCGTAGCCGCCTTCTCGCACTGAATTGTTTCTGACTTACTTTTCCGTGTCTGACTTAGTTTTTCGTGATGCATTGTGGTCTGATGTTCACCAAGAGTAGACCGCGTTTCTACTCCCAAGAAGAGACCGAATCGGACCATGTAAGCTCATTTCAGATAAAGTGATGCAGAGGACTGAAAATCCTTGTGTCACTGGTTCGATTCCGGTCCGAGCCACCACTTTAGGAAACCCGCTGGGTCGCAAGACGCAGCGGGTTTTTTATTGCCTGCACCGGGAGCACCGGCGGGGCGCCTGAATTACTCCCGAGCACGCTCGTAATACCAATCGCTCTTTGCCTTTGGACTTTAGCCGTGGCTACGAGCGCCAGCGAGTGGCCGTTCGGCCACTCGCTGGCGCTCGTAGCCACGATCGATCCAGAAGTCCAAAAGCACGGAGCGATTGGTATAATATCCCATCGCCCCAAGGTCCTGCACTCCACCGCGGATGGCGCGGATCTGGCGGATAAGACAATCATCTTCGCAACCAGCGAAGTCCCGCGGTCGCGGTCGATGGGTTCGGGAGGCTTGAAGCGGAAGTGTCCAGGGCGACTCCCACCTCGTCGTAGTGCCCAAAACACAAAGGCCGTCCCTCGCGGGACGGCCGTTGTGACCTAACACCAAGCAAACCTTAATTACCGTTTACCAGACGGCAATGAACTACACGGGGAAAGACTCAGCTGGCGGAAAAACGCTCAAAAAATTCGCGGAAAAATGCAGGGCGGACTGATTTTGCGGCGCGGGTCGCCCGCAACCGGTTGCGGCGAGGGGGCGGCGGAGAGCGGCGAGAACATCGAAGTTGATTTCGTTACGACTGCGTTCTTGCAGGGCCGCCGAACCTGCCCAACACACGAGGCCGCAAATGAGCATACCCCACTCCCGTGCGCTTCGGGCTAAAGCGGGCACGGATCTCATTCTGGCGACCAAGCCGTTCGCCAAGGACGATCCGTGGCGCAGTTGGTGGGCGATCCTTTCCACCGGGTTTCTACTCATCGGCGCGCTGGCTGGAACCCTCTGGCTCGTCGACCTGCCCGCCCGCCTGGTTTGCAGTGTGCTCGCCGGACTGCTGCTTACCCGGTCGTTTGTGATTTACCACGATCAGCAGCACCACGCGATTCTCCCTCGTTCGCGGCTGGCGGAAGGCCTGATGCAGGTCTTCGGCCTCCTGGCCCTGAGCCCCAGCAGCGTGTGGCGCAGCTCGCACAATCATCACCACAACCACAACTCAAAGCTGCGCGGGTCGCACATCGGATCGTATCCGATCATGACGACAGAGCAGTTCAAACGCAGTTCGCGGTCGCGTCGTTTCGGCTACCTGTTTGTCCGGCATCCGCTGACGATTCTCTGCGGGTATGTGTTCATGTTCCTCTACGGCATGTGTGTGAATCCGTTCCTGAACCGGCCGGCCCGGCACTGGGACTGCCTGCTGGCGATCGTCGTCCATTTTGCAATCAGCGCGGCGCTCGTGGTCTACGGCGGGTGGACGACGCTGCTCGTGACCCAGATCCTGCCCCATTTCATTCTCCACGCCATCGGCGCGTACTTCTTCTACGCGCAGCACAATTTCCCGGGCGTGTCCTTCAAGGACAAGGATGGCTGGACCTACGAGAAGGCGGCGCTGGAGTCGTCGAGTTTTCTGCGCACCGGTCCCGTCGTGGCCTGGTTCACGGCCAACATCGGCTACCACCACATTCATCACCTCAATGCGCGGATCCCGTTTTACCGCCTCCCCGAGGTCCTGCGCGCCATCCCGGAACTGCAGTCGCCCAAAACGACGTCACTGCACCCCGCCGACATCGTGCGTTGCCTGCGCCTGAAAGTGTGGGACGTGGAAACCCAGCGCATGGTCGGCGTCTCCGGTCTCTAGTCCGCCTTCCCTTCATGACCCTCACTGCTGCCCAACTCGCGGAACACCTCAAAGGCGAGGTCGTTGGCGACGCGTCGACGCCACTCACCGGCTTCGCCGCCGCGGATCTCGCTCGCCCTGGCGATCTGACCTTCGCGGAAAAAGACACTTACTTCGCGGCCGCGGAAGCCAGCGCCGCCTCTGCGATCCTGGTCTCGGGTCCGTTCACCTCGGCCACCAAGGTGATCATCCGGGTGGCCAACGCCCGCATCGCCGCGGCGCGGGTGCTGCCCCTCTTCTTTCCGCCCGACGCCCCCGTGGCCGGCATTCATCCTACGGCCACCGTCGCCGCCACGGCCGGCATCGACCCGTCGGCGCAGATCGGGCCGGGCTGCGTGATTGGTGACGGTGTCCGCATCGGTGCGCGCACCGTCCTGCTCGGCGGCAATCACATCGGCCGCGACAGCCAGCTGGGCGACGACGTGCGCCTGTTCCCCAACGTGGTGATTTACCCGCGCACCCACATCGGCCACCGCGTCGCCATCCATGCCGGAACCGTCATCGGGTCAGACGGCTACGGCTACGTTTTTGATCAGGGCCAGCACCGAAAAATCCTTCAGGTCGGGAACGTGGTAATTCACGACGACGTGGAAATCGGGGCCAATTCCGCCATCGATCGTGCAGCGCTGGGATCCACGGTGATCGGTGCCGGCACCAAAATCGACAACCTCGTCCACGTCGCCCACAACGTCGTGTTCGGGCGGCACTGCCTCATCATGGGTCAGGCCGGTTTTGCCGGCAGCACCCAGCTCGGGGATTACTGCGTGATCGCCTCCCAATCGGGCATCGCGGGACACCTGAAACTGGGCCGTCAGGTCACCGTCGGCGGGAAGTCCGGCGTGATGCGCGATGTCGCCGACAAAGAAACCGTCCTCGGCTTCCCCGCCGTGCCCGACAAGCAGGCGAAACGGCAATGGATCGGCATTCAGAAACTACCCGAGATGCTCCTGCGGCTGCGGGAACTGGAAAAGCAGGTCGAAGAGCTGAAAGCGAAACGGGCCTGAGCAACGCGGGGAGTGATACCAATCGCTCCTTATACCAATCGCCGTTATTAATTAGACTTTAGGTTGGCGCGCCAGCGTTTACGCCGTCGAGTAGCCAGCCGCGGCCAATCAACTCCGCGACGCGGGCGCTCTCGGTGCGCCACGGTCGCAGCGCGGCGAGCAGATGATCTTCGAGGCGGCGCAGGCTCGGATAGAGTCGATTGCAGATCTGGTCCTTCACCAAGTCACCGAGTTTCTCGACCGGATTGAGTTCTGGGCTATAGGGCGGCAAGGGCAGCAGTCGGACGTTCTTGGGCAAGCGCGGATCAGCGAGTGGCAGGTGGAAGCCGGCCTGGTCTTGGATCACGACATGCAACGCCGCCGGGTCCGTGGCGCCGAGCTGTTGAAGAAACAGCGCATGCACGTCTTGGTCGATGCACGGGGTGAACAGTAGTTCCAGGCGGTTGGCGCCATCGACTTCCAGCGCCTCGTGGAGGTAGCCCCACTGATAACGCGTCGCATACGGGGCGTGCACGCGGACCCCGCGTTGGCCCCAGACCCGACGGATCACGGGCAACAAGCCATAGCGGTGCTCATCGAGCACCCACAACCGCACCGGTTGTCCGGTGCGCGCGGCCGGACCGGCGAGCGCTTCCAGTTTCAGGGGCAGTTCGACTTTGAAGGCCGCGGCTTTCGCGGGATCCTTTTTCGCATGGCTCTTGCGGGGCACTTTGAGCTTACCGCCCAACCGGCGCAGCACCTTGAGGGCACCGCTCTCACTGAGGGTTTTGCGGGTGCGCTTCTTAATCCAAGCTTGGGCGTCCTTCGCTCGCCGGAACTGCCCGGCGGCCAACCGTTCCAGGAACTCGGTTTGCACGGCCCCACGCACGGCCGGCCGGTTTCCCGGCGCCTTGCCCCGCTGCAGCAGAGCGGCCACGCCGCCGGCGACGACCTTGTCCCGATACGTGAACACCGTCTGCCGCGACACATCCGCAATCTTCATGATCTCCGCCACCGTCAGTTCGTGCTGCGCGATCAGCCGCACCACCAGCAGGCGCCGCCGCGCCCAGTCCGGCTGGGACTGCGTCCACGCCGCCTCAATCTGTGCCACCACTTCCTCGCCCAGTTTCGGTAGAGTTCTCGCCATGCCCCCGGACTACTCCAAAGCGACCTGCTTGTATAGTCTAAATGTTAGAGGCTGTTGGTATTACTCTTGGACTTCTGGATCGATCGTGGCTACGAGCGCCACGTCTAAAGTCCAAAGGCAAAGAGCGATTGGTATGATGGCTGAGTAAGCAGAGCTGAGGGTTGAGCGTTGAGAGCAAAACCGAGTTGAGAGCGGATTTGGCCGCTGATGCGGATTAAGTCATCCGCGTTATCCGCCCTATCCGCGGTCAATAATTCCGCTATGGGCCTCGGCTTGGGTGCAAATCCCAGGGCGATGGTTATAAACCACAAAAGCCGTCCCTTGCGGGACGGCTTTTGTGACCTAACACCAAGCAAACCTTAATTGCCGTTTACCAGACGGCAATGAACTACACGGGGAAAGACTCAGCGCGTACAGAAACGCTCAAAAGTTTTTCAGAAAAAATGCGTTTTTTTGTGCGGCGCGGAAAAACGGCCCCGAATCGACCGGTCAGACTTCGACCTCGAAGCGCTCGGGCGTCCGCTCCCGTTTCGGGGAAGGTACCCGCGCAGTCCGCAGGTCTCCGCGAACGTGGGTGGGACCCGATTGGGGCCGCGGCCCGCGACCGGCAAAACCGATCAGGATAATCGAACCCGCCGCGACCACGATGAATCCAAGAAGGTAAAACATGCGACCCCGCCAGTATGCCAGAATCGACCGGCGAATTTCATCCGGAGTACTGCGCGAATCGTGCTAGGTATTTCCACGCAACCAACTGTTCTCCATTCACAAGGCGTTCACAACCGCCCGCAGCTGTCCACCCGCCGACTGCGTTCATTACGACCGCCCCACCCCACGGTCCGCCGCCTCCCCGCGGGAGCGAAGACGCGCCGATCGCGGCGTCAGTTCACTTCCGGAATCGAGCACCCCATCGCCTTGGTCAGCGGCACCGCCACGGTTTTCCCCGCCAGAATCGCATCCAGGGCAGCCACGAGATCACGTGTCGTCGGCTCGGGGCGTTTGCGGGTCTGGTTGATGTAGAGGTCGTCGATCCTCCCCTGATAAAGCGGTGTCGCGGCACCATGAAACACTACCACCTCAGGTGTGACGCGCGCCTTCGCCAGCCGGGCGAGGTGCTGCGCCGGGTCGAGCAGCACGGGCGTTCGAATCTCAAACAACTCCACCTGCTTGATCGCGTCCGCCTTCTTCACCGAGGGATCGGACTGGACCAGATAAAAGGCGGCGCGGCCCCGGTAGAGCGCGGCGATCCGATTGATCTCCGGCAGATACGCGTTCGCCGTCGGACAATACGGCGAGATGAACACCAGCACGACCGGCTTCGCGTCCGCCGCGACCAACGGCGTGTGCCGCTTGCCCTCGAGATCGAGCAGCGCGAGGGGTTCATCGGCCGCCCGCGTCCCGCAGGTCAACGTGTACGCCAGCGTGAGCAGAAGGAGGAGTTTCATGGCAAACGAAAGTCGGGGGATTCAGCCGGACAACGCCAGCACCGTAACGCCCGCGACCGTCATGGCAACGACCGGCTGGCGTCGGCCACGTGGCAGCGTCGCGGGTTGCGCTTGCCGGTCTCGTTCGTTCCCCGCCACACTCCGCCACCACCCCATGAAACGTCTTCAGCTCCTGCTTTCCGGATGTGTGTTGGCTGCCATGGTTCCAAGCGTGCGGGCCGCGGCCGCCACGCAGGACTGGCCCGCTTGGCGCGGCCCGACCGCCGATGGTCATGCCGCCGCCGGGCAGACGGTGCCGGTGAAGTGGGACGAAAAGGAAAACCTGCTGTGGTCGACCCCGATTCGCGGCCGCGGCCACAGCTCCCCGACGGTCGTCGGCAACCGCATCTACGTGGCCACCGCCGACGTCGCCACCCAGGAGCAACTCGTGCTCTGTCTAGACCGCGCGACCGGCAAACCCGTCTGGGAAACGGTGGTGCATCGCGGCAATCTCGACGCCGGCGGCCACCGCAACACCTCCCTCGCTTCGTCGTCCGTCGCCTGGGACGGCGAGCGGCTCTACATTAATTTTCTGAACGAGAAAGCCGTGCACACGACGGCACTCGATGCCAAGGGGAAGATCGTCTGGCAGCAACGCGTCGCGGACTTCGTCCTGCACCAGGGTTTCGGCTCCTCGCCCGTCGTGCACCAATCCGTCGTCCTCGTCACCGCCGACAGCCGCGGCGGCGGCACAATCGCCGGCCTCGACAAACGCACCGGCGCCGTCCTCTGGCGCCAGGACCGGCCGAAGATCGCCAACTACACCTCGCCAGCCGTGCTCACGGCCGCGGGCCGGACGCAGCTGATTGTCGCCGGCTGCAATCTCGTTTCGAGCTTCGAACCCGTCAGCGGCAAGAAGCTGTGGGAAATCGCGGGCTCCACCGAGGAATGCGTGGTGACGGCCGTCACCGATGGGCAACGGGTGTTTGTCGGCGGCGGTTACCCGAAGAATCATACGGTCGCGGTGGAGGCCGACGGCTCCGGCCGCATCGCGTGGCAGAACGGCACGCGCGTCTACGTGCCCTCGATGCTCGTGCGCGATGGCCACGTGTACGCTGTCCTCGATGGCGGCCTCGCCGTGTGCTGGAAGGCCGACACCGGCGCCGAACTCTGGAAGGAGCGGCTGGGTGGCGATTTTTATTCGTCACCGGTGATGGTCGGCACCCGCATCTACGCCACGAACGTCCGCGGCATCACGTCGGTGTTCGAGGCCACGCCGAAGCAGTTCACGCTCCTCGCGCAGAATCCGTTGGGTGAGGAATCGTTCGCCTCCCCCGCGATCTGCGGCAACCGAATCTACCTGCGCGGCGTGAAAAAAGGCGACGCCCGGCAGGAATATCTCTGGTGCGTCGGCCAGTAGCCGCGCGCACGATCAAACGCACGAACGCACGCATCTCCGGGAGCGCAGGCGTCTCGCCTGCTTCCGAAAAATGCAGGCGTCCCGCCTGCGCTCCCGCTCAACCCGCGACGGGCGTCGCCGCGAGGGGCTCGCCATAAGGCAGATCATCCGGCAACGGCACGAACTCGCGAATCCGTGCCCACAGCCGGGAAAAATCCTTGTCCAGGTCGCCCGAGAGACAATCGGTGATCGCGCCGCCACACTCGGGGTAACGCATGATGACGTCCTTGAACGAAAACTTCGGGTCGTAGAACGCGTACACGAGCTTGCGCATGTTCTCGACGCCCCGCCGCAGCGTCGCGCCGTACTCCGCAAATCGCATCGGCGAAAGATCTCCGTCGATGAGGCCCGCGTGGATCGCCTCGCCAGCGAGATGTCCGCTCTTGAGCGCGAGCATCACGCCGCTGCTGAACACCGGGTCGAGGAACGCGAAGGCGTCGCCCAGCAGCAGGAGGCCCGGCGCCGCGCAGTGACGCGAGTGGCGCGAGTATTCGCTCGTGATGAAATACTCGCCGGTCGAATGGCCGACCGAAAGCCGATCCTTGATCCACAGATTCTGCTCCACCTCGCGATGGAAGATCGCCTTCGGGTCCTTCACGCCTTCGCGGGTGAGATATTTGCCCTCGGCGACGACACCCACGCTCGTCATGCGATTGTGCTGCGGGATGTACCAGAACCAGCCCTTGTCCGGCACGTACGCCACCGTGGTCTCACCTTCGTCGATGCCCTCGCCGCGCTTCGAATCCTGATAGTACGTCCACACGGCGATTTTGTTGAGATACGGATCGCGCACCCGCCAGCCGCGGCGGTTCGAGGCGAACGCCTCCTTGCCGGAACAATCGAGCGTGATCTTGGCGCGCACTTCGTACGTGCGACCGGTCGAATCCGTCGCCTCGACCCCGACGACCTGATCGCCGTCCATCACGAGGCGGTTGACGGCGGTCTCCTCGCGCACTTCCGCGCCCTTTTCCCGGGCGTTGTCGAGGAGCAGTTGATCGAATTCCGACCGCAGCACCTGCCAGGTCTGGGCCACAGTCCCGCGGTCGTAGCGGTTGAAAAAATAGAACGGCTGCGAGCGGTGTCCATCCGGCTGCACAAAACTCACGCTGTACTTTTTCACGAACGCCGACTGCCGCATCTTCGGAATCATGCCGAGCCGTTCGAGCGGTTGAAACGTGAACGGAATCAGCGACTCGCCGATGTGATAGCGCGGGAACTTCTCGCGTTCGAGGATCAGCACCCGATGCCCGTACTCCGCCAGGATTGCCCCCGCGGAAGAACCCGCGGGACCGGCTCCGATGATGATGGCGTCGTAGGTGGAGTCGGTGGCGTGGGTCGGCATCGTGGGAGAAAAGGGAAGCGATTCGTGACGCGGCGCAAGACGCACGCGCACCGCAAACACTGCGCCAATTCCCGCGCTATCTCCCGCCCGCCCGCGACCGGAGCGGCGCCTGAACATGATACAGGACGTAACCCAACCCCGCGCCGAAACCCAGCCCGTGCGCGGCACCCCACAGCAACCGGCCCGGCGCGCCACGCACGGTGGCGTAGAGTTCACCGCCGAGCGAATAACCCAACGTGTGCAGCGTGAAGAGCACCGCGTACAGCGACAGAAAGTTTCCCTGCAGGCCAAACGCCCGTTGCAACAACGCGGTCAACGCTGCAAGCCCCACGGCCGCGCCCCACAGGTCAGCCTGGTGTTTGCCGTGCAGGCCGAACCAGAACGCGCACCAGATGATCGCGTACACCGCGAACCCGGTGGCAAAGAGCAGCGAAAACCGTCGCGCCGCGCCCGCGCCCAGCACAAGCCGGCTGAGGGCGAGACCGGTGACGCCGATGTAAATCGCCGCGATCGCTGCGTACATCGCGGCCTCGCCCGGAATGAGCTTGAACGCCCAGATCGAATACGCGACGACGCTGACCGCGGCAAAACTCAGCGCGCCCTGTACCATCGAGCCCGCGGCCGACGCGGCACCGCCGCGCAGCGCGCCACCCGATCGCGCCAGCACGTCATCCGGGGTAAGACCAAAGCTTCGCATCGCGGCCCAGCCTCAGGCGTCACCGGCCGCGCATCAACGCAGAAACCGGCCGGATGGCGCCGGGGCGTGTCATCACGCCAGAATCCCCTTCACGACCTGCCCGTGCACATCGGTCAGCCGGAAGTTGCGGCCCTGGAACTTGTACGTGAGCCGCTCGTGGTTGATGCCGAGCTGATGCAGCACGGTCGCCTGAAAATCGTGCACGTGCACGCGGTTCTCGGTGGCGTTGAAACCGAACTCATCCGTCGCTCCGTAGGTGAAGCCGGGCTTCACGCCGCCTCCCGCCATCCACAGCGAAAACGCATACGGATGATGGTCGCGGCCCCATTGCTTCACATCGTCAATCTTGCCCTGCAGGAAAGGCGTCCGCCCGAACTCCCCACCCCAAATCACCAGCGTGTCCTCGAGCAGTCCGCGTTGCTTTAGATCGCGAATCAACGCCGCCGACGGCGCGTCCGTATCCTCACATTGGATTTTCAGCTGCGAGTTCAGGTTGCGATGCTGATCCCAGCCCGCGTGCATGACCTGGATGAACCGCACGCCGCGCTCGGCGAGCCGGCGGGCCATGAGACAATTGTACGCGTAGCTGCCCTGCCGTCTCACTTCGGGTCCGTACATCTCGAGCGTCGCGGCCGACTCCTTCGAAAAATCCGTGAGCTCCGGCACGCTCGCCTGCATGCGGTACGCCATCTCGTACTGCGCAATCCGCGTCGTGATCTCGGGATCACCGAAGTCCTCGCGTTTGATTTCGTTCAGGTGCGCGAGATCGTCGAGCATCCCGCGCCGCACTTCGCGGCTCATGCCGTTGGGATTCGAGAGATACAGCACGGGATCGCCCGCACCGCGAAACGCCACGCCTTGGTACTTCGTCGGCAGGAAGCCGCTGCCCCAGTAGAAATCGTAGAAGATCTGGCCGCAGCTCGCCTCCTTGTCGCGCGACGTCATCACGACAAAGGCCGGCAATTCCTCCGTCTCGCTGCCCAGCCCGTAACTCAGCCAGCCGCCCAGCGAAGGCCGGCCTGCCATCTCCGATCCGGTGAGAAAAAACGTGATCGCCGGGGCGTGATTCACCGCCTCGGTGTGCATCGATTTCACGAAGCACAGGTCGTCGACGATGCCCGCCGTCTTCGGCAGGAAGTCAGACACCCACGCGCCGCTCTTCCCGTGCTGCGCAAACTTCGTGATCTCCGCCAGCACCGGCCGCGCCGTCTGGTTGCCGGTCATGGTGGAGAACCGCTTTCCGCCCGTCAGCGCGTCGGGAATCTGCTGCCCATGCCACTCGCGCAGCTTCGGCTTGTAGTCGAACAAGTCCACGTGCGACGGCGCGCCGTTCTGAAACAGATAGATCACGCGCTTCGCCTTCGGCGCGAAATGCGGCAGCTCCGGCAAGCCCGGAATCCCGCGCGTCCCCGGCTTCACGAGGCCGGCGCCAAACGCATCCTTGCCCAGCAACGACGCCAGTGCCGCCGTGCCCACGCCGAGCGCCGAGCGGCCAAAGAACTGGCGGCGGGTGTAGAGGGCGTTGCCTTCAAGCAGAGGATCCATGGAGCGGGGTGTCAGGAGTCAGGTGTCAGGTGTCAGGAGTCAGGAGTGAACGTGGCTACGAGCGCCAGCGAGTGGCCGGCTTCATTCGCGCGAAAGGGTTTCGTCGAGATTCAGGAGCAACGAACACAAGGCCGTCCACGCCGCGTGTTCCACCGCATCCAGCGTCTCAGGCCGCGCGGCCTCACCGGTCGCCGCGAGCTGCAACGCCGACGCCGGATCCGCGGCGAACTGCGTGCGCAGCCGCGCGAGGCGTTCCAGAAGGATCGTTCGTTCCCGCGCAACGGGCAGTCGTGACGTCACGACGCGAAACACATAATCGAGCCGCGCCGCATCGGTGTCGGCGGCGACCGACGCCCCCTGCGCCAGCACGCGCGCGGCCTCGACGAACGCCGGATCGTTAAGTGTCACGAGCGCGTGCAGCGGCGTGTTCGTGCGCGCCACTTTCACCGTGCACACCTGACGTGCGCCGGCGTCGAAGAACGACGTGGGACCGACAATCCGACGCCAGAACACGTACAGGCTGCGCCGATACAGCGCCGTGCCGTGATCCTGCTTGTACGTCTTCTTGCCGAAGGTCGCCTCCTCCCAGATTCCGGCCGGCTGGTACGGATTCACCGACGGCCCGCCCGGCTTGTCCATCAACAGACCGGCCGCAGCCAGTGCCTGATCGCGAATCATCCAGGACGGCATGCGGTGACGCGGCCCGCGCGCGAGCAGCCGGTTTTCCGGATCGCGCTCGTACAACGCCGCCGTCACGCGCGACGACTGCCGGTAAGTCGCGCTGGTCGCGATGAGCCGATGCAGGGCCTTCATGTCCCAGCCGCTGCGCACAAACTCCGTCGCGAGCCAGTCGAGCAGTTCGGGATGCGACGGACGTTCGCCCTGCGCGCCAAAGTCCTCCGCCGTCTTGACGAGCCCCGTGCCGAAAAACGCCTGCCACGCTCGGTTCACCGTCACGCGCGCCACCAGCGGATTCTCCGCCGAGACGAGCCACCGCGCGAGGTCGAGCCGGTTGAAACGTTTCTCCGGGAGCGCCGGCGTCCCGCCGGCATCCGCCACCGAAAGCGGGCGGGATACCGGCGCTCCCGGCTCGGACCCGTGGGCCCGCGCAAACATCGACGGAATCGCGCCCGTAACCTTCACGTCGGTCTTACTCTCGTAGTTGCCCTTGTTGAGCATGAACGTGTCGCGCGGCTTCGGCAGCTCGTCCATGATCATCACCTTCGTGATGTTGCTGTTCGCGGTATCGCGCGCGCGCACCGCGGTAAGGAGTTTCTGCAACAACGCCGCGTACGCAGGATCGGGCTCGGTGGTCTTGAAATGCGGAATCGCCTCCAGCAGCGAATCCACGCCGCGGCGTCGCGGCTCCACTTTCGCCAATGTGGCCGGGAGATTGCCGGGCAGTTTCAACGCATCGGGCGACTCCGCGAGCGGCCGGCCTTCGGGCCGCGGAAACTTCGTCACCTCGAATGCCTCGACCTCCTTCGCCGCCGCCTCGACCGCGGCGGTCGTCTTCTTGACGCGTTCGCGCTCGGCGTCGGTCGACATGTCCAGCACCGGCGCAATCTGTCCGCGCTGGCCGCCGGCCGATCCCGTTTCCGACATCTGGTTGAAGACGTCGAACATCGCGTAGTAATCCTTCTGGGTAATCGGATCGTACTTGTGATCGTGACACCGCGCGCACGTGAACGTCGCGCCGAGCCAGACGGTCGCGGTCGTCTCGACGCGGTCGAAGACGTTCTCGACGCGCGTCTCCTCGGCAATGCGCCCGCCCTCGCCGTTGAACATGTTGTTCCGGTGAAACCCGCTCGCGAGCTTCTGCTCCCGCGTCGCGTCCGGCAGCAAATCGCCGGCGAGCTGTTCGATCGTGAACTGATCGTACGGCATGTTCGCGTTCAACGCGTTCACCACCCAGTCGCGCCACGGCCACATCGTGCGCTCGGGGTCGCCCTGAAAACCGTTCGTGTCGGCGTAGCGCGCGAGATCCAGCCAGTCCCACGCCCAGCGCTCACCGTAGCGCGGCGAGGCGATCAGCCGATCCACCACGCGCTCGTAGGCGTCCGGTGATCGATCCGCGAGAAACGCATCCAGCTCGGCCGGCGTCGGCGGCACGCCGGTCAATTCGAGCGTCACCCGGCGCAGCAGCGTCGGACGATCCGCCTCCGGCGCAAACGCGAGCCCGCTGGCTGCGAGTTGGGTGCCCACAAATGCATCGACGGGCGTAAGGCGTGCGGCGGTCGCACCCACGGATTTCGGCAGCGCCGGCACTTCCGGCCGCACCGGCGGCGTGAACGCCCAGTGCAGGCCCCAGGGCGCGCCGGCCGCAATCCACTTACGCAACAGGGCGACTTCGTCCGGCTTGAGCTGACGATTCGCCTCGGGCGGCGGCATCACTTCGTCCTCTTCCTTGCTCGTGATACGCAGGAAAAGTTCGCTGCGCGCGGGGTCGCCCGGCGTCACGACGGTGATGTCCTCGCGCGTCCGGAAAATCCCCTCGCGTTGATCCAGCCGCAGTTTCGCCTTCCGACTGCCGGCATCGGGGCCATGACAATTGAAACAGGCGTCCGACAGGATCGGCAGAATCTGGCGGTTGAAGTCGACCGACTCGGCCGCGCCTGCGGCCACGACCACCGCCAGGGCGGCCCACGCGCGACGCAGTTGAAGCAAGGGGTAAGACATGCCGGGGCTGAATGCACGTGCGGGAGGCATCCGAGTCAAACCTCGGAGATCGGATTTCCGTCCGGCCGGACCTCGCTCCCACCGCATTATACCAAACGCTCGATGCCTTTGGACTTCAGCCGTGGCTACGAGCGCCAGCGAGTGGCCGAACGACCACTCGCTGGCGCTCGTAGCCACGATCGATCCAGACGTCCAAAAGCAAGGAGCGATTGGTATTACCGCGCAGGGAACCTTCGGAACCTTCAAATCAGCCGGCGCGCCACGACTCGCCCCCAACCCTCGCTCGCTGCCGCTCCGAACGATCAGTGCGGGATCGGGTCGGTCCGCTTCACCGGCTTTCCTTCCCAGGTCGCGGTATCAGTCGCGGGATCGTAGGTGAGCACGCGACTCGCGCTGTTCGGCGCCGGCGGGCGGTCAATCGTGGGCAGCCACCGGCGATGTTCGGCGAGCACCGCGGCGTTCTCCGGTTTCAGGGCCACGTTGGTCCACTCGCGCGGATCGTTCGCGTGGTCGTAAAGCTCCTCGGTGCCATCGGCGTAGCGAATGTACCGCCAGCGCTCGCTGCGGACGCCATGATTGCCCTGGTTGTGGCTCGTGATCGCGGGGCGGGCCCGCGGGGCCTGGGCGTTTCGCAGCTGGGGAACGAGGCTCAGCCCTTCGAGATCGGTCCGGGCCGGCAGTCCGGAGAGCTCCACCAGCGTGGGATAGAGATCGAGCAGCTCGGCCGGCTGCGTGCTGCGTCCGCCGCGGGCGATGCCCGGACCGGCGAAGATCAGCGGCACGCGCGTGCCCACGTCCCAGAGCGTGTTCTTCCCGGTGATCGCTTTTTCGCCCAGATGCCAGCCGTGGTCGCCCCAGACGACCATCACCGTGTTTTCCGCGAGGCCCGCGTCCTCCAGCGCCTGCATGATCCGACCGACCTGGGCGTCGACGAAGCTGGTGGCGGCAAGATAGCTGCGGACGAGGTTGCGCCACTGCTTCCGTTCCTTGACCCAGTCGAGCCGCGGCTCCGGCAGATTCCAGTGCAGGTACCACGAGAATCGCGGCGTGTCCGAACGGTCGTCATCCTTCACTTTGGGCAGGATACTGTCGTCGTCGGGATAAAGGTCCGCCCATTGCTTCGTCACATAGATCGGGACGTGCGGCAGGAAAAAACCGGCCGCGAGGAAAAACGGCTGGTCCTTCGGCGCCTGCCGGATCTGGTCCACCGCCCAGCTCGCGACCTGGTAGTCGCCCTTGTCCTCATCGCGATGCGGAAACACGCCCCAATCCATCAACGGGTTGTTTCCCATCGGGGTGTCGCCGATGAGTTTCGCCGGCGGTCGGACTCCGACGCCCCCGGCCGATCCAATGACGTCAAACTCGGGCGCGCCCGTGGCCGCCTTGGCCGCATCCTTGGCTTTCCCGCGGCCGGCCGGCGCCGGACCTCCGTGATAGACCTTGCCGGTCGACAACGTGCGGTAGCCATGAGCCTTGAAGTGCTGCGGCAGCGAGACGCGATCGCGCCACTCGGGGAGCGTGCGAAACCAGGGCGAGAGGCCATAGATACCCGTCGTCGTGGGGCGAAGTCCCAGCATGAGGCTGGTGCGCGATGGATTGCACAGCGGCGCCTGGCAATGCGCGTTGAGCATTGCCGTGCCCCGGGCCGCCAGCCGGTCGAGGTGAGGCGTCTTTGCGAGCGGATGTCCGCCGAAGGCGCCGATCCAGTCGTTCTGGTCGTCGATGGCGAGGAACACGACGTTCGGTCGCGCGGGACCGGCGGCGGTCAGCGGAGAAACGGCCGCAAACAAGAGAGCGAGCAAGGCCAGGGGGCGCAGGGGGTGAGGCATTGTAAGTGGGGTGAAGGAAGGGTGGGTACGCGCGGAGCCGCGCTCAATTCCAGTTCGATCGCTCCGACGTGATCTAGAAGGTGCCCTTGATCCCGAATGTCCAGAGCGCGCCGTAGTCGATCTGGTTGCGGAAGCGCGCCGGCGCCGGCGTGAGCGAGTTGTAGATCTGCGTCTCCTCCGGCTCCGCGGTAAGGTTGCGCATGCTGGCGAATACCGCGTACCGCCGGGCGAACGTGAACTCCGCCTGCGCGTCCAGCGTCACCCGCTTCGGCACCCAGGTGTAATTATCGGAGGGCAGACCCACGCCGGCCACGGCCGCGCCTTGCCGGGCACTCCGGTAGTTCCAGTTTCCGCGCACGCTAAAACGTTCACGGGTGAAGCTCACGCCCCAGCTGCCGCTGCGGGGAAAGAAATTGAATCCGGCGTTCCCCACCAGGGCGCCGGTGCGCCGCTGGGTCGACACGTTGCCGAACACCTGGATGCCACGCGCCCAGTCCGGCAGGAACGTGATCGCCTGCTTGTAGTTCAGGCTCGTGCCCTCCATGCGGACCGTCCCCGGCACATTGTACTGGGTCTCGACGTCGAACTTCCCGTACAGATCGGGATCGAGATCGTAGAGCGAAAGAAATGCGGGTGTCGCCGCCGAGCGCGTGGAACCGAAGAAGTTCGTGAACTCGCGCCGGAAGGCATTGAGCGAAAGCTGGCCGACGCCGGCGAAGTAGTATTCCAACCGGACGTTGAGGGTATCGGCGCTCCACGCCTTGATGCCGACATTGTTCACGACGATGCGACTCGCCGTGCTGGGGATCGATTCGGGATCGGGCAGCGTGACGCCGCCGGCGTACTGGTTGAAATCAGGCCGGCCGACCGACCGATAGACGGCGGCGCGCGCGATGAGATTGTCGCGCAGGTTGAAGCTGGCGTTGAGGCTCGGGAACCAGCGCAGGTACTCCTTTTCGGCGCGGGTGCCGCGCTCGATGAACGTCAGCTGCGAGTACTCGAGCGAGTTGGTGTTGCCCACGATCGCCACGCGCTGCCCCTGGGCGTTGAGCCGGAAGTTGCGCGACGGATCGGTGAGCGGACCCTCGGCGTCGATGTTGGTCTGCTCGGCGCGCACGCCGCCTACGAGCTTGAGCCGCCGGGAAAAGAAACTCGCGTCGCCCCGCAGATAGGCGCCCGAGATGAGTTCCTCGGCATGCTTCGACGAGGTCACGATCGAGCGATAGTCGTTGTTCGCGTTCAGGCTGAACTGCGCGGGATTGGCGACATACTGCCGCCAGGCGAGGGCGTTGCCGATGCCCTGGATCGGCGGCAGGCCGAACACGCCGCGACGCGCCGAGTAAACCGGATCCAAGAAGGGCCCCGCGCTCTCGAGCGTCGCCGCGTTGCCGTCGGCGCCGAGATAGGTCCAGGCGGAGTTGCGATTGCGATTGTCGCGCGCGGACTGGTGGACGTGGAAACCGGTTTTCAACCGCAGGGGAACCGAACCGTAGAAATCGCGGGCGACGTTGCCGTAGGCGGTGCGCTGCACGTCCGAGGTGTTGTTCTGGATGGCATTGGCGGCATCGAACGTCTTGCCCGTGATCGCATACGGATCGATGACGGTGCCCGTCGCGGCATCGACGACCGTGATGCGGTCGGGCCTCACGGCCTGCATGCCGTCGAACGTGATCGTGACGTTGCGCCGCAGTCCCGTCGTGCTGAAGAACAGTCCCTTGTCGATGTCGCGGTTGCGGTTCGACGACGTGGAATAGCCGAGGCCCACGTCGCCCTTCCAGACCGGGCCCGTGTGGCGCCAGATCAGGGTCGGGGTGTGCGTGCGATTGTGACGGTCGCGCACGAGATTGCTCAGCTGCAATTCGCCCTGGCCGGGCGCGCTGCGGGTGGACGCCACGCTGAACTCGCCCGGCAACACGCGGTTCATCGCAAAAGTCAGCACCTGGTTCGACGCATACAGGTGAAAGTAGGAGAACTGGTACCCGAGCGACAGCTGGTCGTAGCGCGATAACTTGAAATCGAGCGTGGCGCCGAGCGAATTGCGGGTCGTGACCTTGGTACCGTCGCGGTAGGTGAAGCTGGTGAGGTAGGGCTGGTCCGGAGTGGTGGCGGGAAAGTTGCCGCCCGTGGCCGCACTGGCGCCGCGCCACACGGTTTGGGTCATCGGCTCGGGCGAGAAGTTGGTGGCTGAGCCGCCGGAGAGCGTGAAGCCGAAATTCCGGTTGACGGGTGCGACGTAAGAAAAGTCGAAGCCCGGATCGACCTTGCGCGACGGCGTGAGCCGCGGCCCGGGCGTCTTGTCGAAATCATGCTCGCCACTCCGCATGATCACGAACGCACTCGCGTTGAGCACCGGCCGTGCGCGCTCGAAGGCGGAGCGCGGCACCATGTTCACCGTGCCCGCCAGCGCATCGCCCATGGACTCCGGAGTGGGCGAATACTCCACCTCGATCCGGGCCAGGTTGTTGATCGACACCATGTCCATGGCCACGGAACGTCCGGTGTTGGTGTCTCCGACACCCGCGCTCGCCAGGCTAAAGCCGCCGACCGTGATCGGCACGTTGGCCGACGGCACGCCGTTGATCGAAATGGACCGGGCGTTGCCACCGGAGTCCTCGACCGTGATGCCCGGGAGGAATTTCAGGAAGTCGGCCGCGTTGCCCTCCGCGACGAAGCCGAATTCGTCGGTCGCCAGCACATTTTTGATGTTGGGAGCAAAGCGCTGCTCGTTGATCGCAAGCGCCGAGGCCGACATCTCCTTGGACGTGGCGACGACAAAGGCGTCCAGCTTCACCGTTCCGGCATCTCCCCCTCGCGCCGTGAGCGTCAGGTCCAGCTGCGCGGTCCGGCCGGCGGCCACCACAACCGTGGCCGACTGCTGCGCGAGGCCGGTGTAGAAGGCGGTCACCCGGGCGGATCCCGCCGGCACACCGGCGAAGCGGAAATGGCCGCCTTCATCCGTGAACGTCTCGAGCGCCGTGCCGTCAACGGTCAGGCGCGCCCGCTCCACGAATTCACCGCTCGTGGCATTGGTCACCCGGCCTTCGATCGTGCCGGTGGGAACGCCCTGCGCGGCGTGGACCGACGCGGCGGGAGCAAGGACGACTGCCAGCCAGGCGCCGAACAATCGAAGAGGATTCTTGGTTTTCATCATGGGGTCAGGGTCAACGGAAACACGGGAAGAAGGTGGAGGCTCGGGCGCAGCAGGGCCGCGCGCGTTCGGGTGCGGCACCCGCACGATCCGGAGCACGCCGGATTTGGTCCCCGTCGCCACTGCCAGCGGCGTCCCCTCGAGGAGACGGGCGATGGCTTGCGACGGCGGCAGGCGGCCCCGCACCTCACGGGTGGTCACGCCGGCGGCGATGTCGGCGGCGAAAAGCACCTCGAGTCCCGATTGGACCGCAAACTGGCGCAGCGCCGTCTCCGCCCCCGCCGCGGGAAGGTCGAAGAATCGGGGAACGTCCGCCGTCTCGGCCGCGCGGCCGGCCAGGGACGCGCACACAGCAAGCACCAGCAGGCAGGCGGAGAGACGGAAGGGGGACCGCATTCCGGAGGTAATGGGGGTTCGGTCGCATCAGGCGAAGCACGTTCTTGATACACTTAACGGCGTCCGAGTCCGCGGAATCCCCACAACAAATCGAGAAAAGTTTCTCCACGCGAAATTCCCCTCGCATCCCGCCACGGCGGACGGCACGGTCCGGATTTCCATCCCGCCTCGCGTGAGTTTGCCCCCGACGACCCCGGACCAAATCACCGTTTCCGATCCGACCCGCTGGTTTTCGGAGGAAGTGGAGCCGCACGCTCCGGCGTTGAAGGGGTACATCCGTCGCACGTTTCCGAGGCTGCACGATGTCGACGACGTCGTGCAGGAATCGTACCTCCGCCTCTGGCGTCGCCGCGCCGAGGAGCCCGTCCGCTCCGTACGCGCGTTCCTTTTTGCCGTCGCGCAGCACATCGCGATCGACGGGCTGCGCCGGAGCCGGCGATGCCCCATCGAGGGCGTGCCGTCCCTCGCGGCGCTGCCGGTGGCCGACGACTCGCCCTCCGTGCCGGAAAGGCTTGGCGACGACGAGAAAATCGCACTGCTCGTCGCCGCCATCGACGCGCTCCCCTCCCGTTGCCGCGATGTCGTGGTGCTGCGCAAGCTGCAGCTCCTTTCCCAGCGCGAAACCGCCGAGCGCCTCGGCATCTCGGAGAAGGGCGTCGAGAACCAACTCGCCCGCGGACTCGAACGTTGCCGTCGATGGCTGCGAAGCCACGGCGCGGAACATCACCTCCCCGATGGCCGCTGACGAGATCGCGCAAATCGCGTCCCGCTGGGTGGCCCGACGGGACGCCGGTCTCGACGCCGCCGGGAGCGCCGAGTTGAAAACGTGGCTGCGGGCCGACCCTCGCCACGCGACGGCCTTTCGGGACGCAGATACGCAGGCATCCCTCCTGGACTGGCCGCTACACGCCGGAATGCTGGACCAGGTGCTGGCGAGTCTCGCAGCACGCGCGACGCAGCGCCGGGCCCGGCGTCGGAAACTGGCGCAGGCGGGGGCGGCCGCCGCCGTGCTGGCGCTGGCCGTGGTGTTCATCTATCGCCTGCCCAACGCCGCGCATTCCAACGCCGCTCCCCGATCCCTGGTGGTGCGCGGCCCCGAAGTACACCTGCTCCCCGACGGCTCGGCGGTGGAACTCCAGGGCTCCGCCGACGTCTGGTTTGACTACACCTCCGACGCCCGACGCGTCGAACTACGACGCGGCACGGCGCACTTCACCGTCCGCAAGGATCAGGCTCGGCCGTTTCTCGTCACCGCCGGCGACGTCACCGCGCGTGCCGTCGGCACCGCGTTCATGGTCGGCCGGGAAAGCGGCCGCGTGGACCTGCTCGTCACGGAAGGTCGCGTGGCACTCGACCGCGAGGCGCCCGCCTCCGCGCCTCAGACGCTGGCGTTCGTGCAGGCCGGCGAGTCGATCGGCGTGGCGGCCACGAATCGTGCGTCCGAGGCGCCTCGCCTCACCGCGCTCCCCGAGGATGAGCGGCGCGAGAAACTCGCGTGGCGCACGCCGCGGCTGGAATTCGATCGCACGCCGCTGGGCGAACTGGTCGCTACCGTCAACCGGCACAATCGAACACGAATCGTGCTCGGAGATCCCGCTCTCGCCACGGTGAAACTCAGCGGAGCGCTCAGCGCCGATCGCATCGACGCGCTGCTGGAAATGCTCGACGCCGACTTCGGCATCGGAGCCGCGACCGACGGCGACAAGATCACGCTGCGGCGGCGGATTCCCTGATTCCAGGCCTGAACCAAACGCATGCAGAAGAACTCCCGCGAATCACGCGAATGACCGCGAATTTCAGGCTAAGGTTTGAACGGCGACCCGCCACACCCCAGCGCACCGTGGGGTGTGCGGTCTCATACCAACCGCTCGTAGCCACGACTGATCCAGCAGTCCAAAAGCAAGGAACGATTGGTCTCATCCAATCTTTTTGATTCGGGTGGATTCGCGTGATTCGCGGGCAACTGCCTTGTTCCGGCGCAGCGGCAGACTGCCTGCCTCACCGCCCCTGCGTGCTCGAACTCCCGCCGGTCAACGGCTCGGCGGCCGCACGCGCCGCCGCTGCCGACGTGGTCCCGCTCTCCAGTCGCGTCGTCGCCGCCGTGAGCCGCGCGTGCTGGGCCGGATCGGACAACGCGGGCCACGTCAGCGCGAGTTCGCGGAGCAGTCGCGGCGTGAGCGCATCGAGCCGCGGCCGGATCACGGTCGCGAGATCAGGCGCATCGGCCCAACGCCCCTGCCCTGCCGCCTGCCAGCGGGCAAACTGCTCCCGCTGGATTACCTTCGCCGCCTCAATCTGCGCCCGGAAGAAGCGCTCGGCCCACGCGGCCGGCACACCGAGCGCCTCGGCCTGCTGCTTCAGCCCGTCAATGATCTGCTGCTCACGCGGCAGATCCTCGATCGCGGTGGCGGTATTCCACTTGTGGCGCGCCACGTCGGGCATCAACGCCAGGCGCTGCGCCATTAAATCGAGGAGCGGCTCCAGCGCGATCGTTGCCGGCGCCGACCGCGGCCACGGGTGCTCGATCCACTTCTCCAGCACGCGCGACCACTCGCCGCTCGCCAGCAACGGACGCAGCCAGGCATCGACCGTAACTTTCCACGCGTCGTCACGGGGCAGCAGATACGCCTTCTCGGATCGATCGAACGGAGCTTCCGGATGAATTGCGCACAGCTGCGGGCGGAGCCGCTGTTGGAGCCGCGTTTCAATCGCGTCGGTGATCATCACGTCGGCATCACCGGCCACGATGCGGTCGAAGATCGTGGTGTTGTCCGGCCACACGCTGATCGTCGCCCGATGGAGCCGGGCGCGGGCGAAGCGTTCGTTGGTGCCACCCGGGTTGACGATCACGCGGACGCCGGGCTGGTCAATTTGCGCGAGCGTCTGGAAGCGCGCCTGATCGGCGCAGCGCGCGATGGGCGTTTTGCCGTCCTGCAGATACGGCAGCGAAAACAGCGCCAGCTGCTGCCGCTCCACCGTGATCGAGACGCCGCTCATCGCGACGTCGAAGCGATCCGCGCTGAAGTCTTTCATCAACGCCGGCCACGACGTCGGTACGAGTTCCAGCCGCACCCCGAGCGCCTTCGCCAGCCGGCCGGCGAGCTCGATGTCCACGCCGACAAACGGACTCGCCGGATTCGCGCGATAACTGAACGGCGGATAATCGCCGGTGGTTCCGACCCGCAGCACGCCGCGGGCGACGACCTCATCGCGACGATTGCCCTGCGCGCACAGCGCCAGCGGCAGCCAGAGCGTCAGGACGAAAACAAGCAGGGAGCGTAAGCGCGGCACAGGGATTCCGTTTTTCGTCTTATGCCGGCCGCGGGCTGGCGATGTCAACGGGCGCCGCGACCGCACGACAGAGTTGAGCAATAGATTTGGCGCGGCCGCGGGTTTCGGCGTAATCGCCAGCGTGCATCGTTTCACCCCCTTCGTTTGCAGTGCGCTGCTGGCGGCCGCGCTGTCCGCTTCAGCCGCCGATTCCCATGCCACCTGGCGCGACTACGGCGGCGGGCCCGACTCCTCGCAGTTTTCGTCCCTCACGCAGATCACGCGGGCCAACGTGGCGCAGCTGCAGGTCGCGTGGACGTATCCGATCGGCGAGAACAAGAAATACTTCTTCAATCCCGTGGTCGTCGACGATCAGGTTTTCGTCATGGGTCAGGGCAGCTCGATCGTCGCGCTTTCCGCCACCACCGGCCGCGTCAACTGGACGTATCAGCCACCCGCGGACACCACGCTGATCACGAACCGCGGGATCAACTACTGGGAGTCGAAGGATCGCGCGCACCGTCACCTGCTCTTCGCCAGCAACCACGCGCTGCGCGCCCTCGATGCCCGCACGGGCAAGCTCGTGCCGTCGTTTGGCGACGGTGGGAGCGTCGATTTGAAGCAGGGCCTCGACCGCGACCCGAAGACCATCGCGCTCGTCCAGTCCACCATGCCCGGCCGCGTGTTCGAGGATCTCCTGATCCTCGGCTCCGCCACCAATCAAGGTTACGGTTCCGCGCCCGGCGACATCCGGGCCTTTCATGCCCGCACGGGCAAACTCGTCTGGACGTTTCGCACCATTCCTCGCCCGGGCGAACCCGGCGCCGAGACGTGGCCGAAGGACGCGCGCGCCAACGTCGGCGGCGCCAACGTGTGGTCGGAGTTCACCATCGACGAAAAACGCGGCCTCGTGTTCGCCCCGACCGCGAGCGCGAAGTACAATTTCTACGGCGCGGATCGGGTCGGCTCGAATCTCTACTCGGACTGTCTCCTCGCCCTGGATGCGCGCACCGGCCGCCGCGTCTGGCACTTTCAAATGGTGCATCACGACATCTGGGACTACGACGCCCCGACCGCGCCGAAGCTCCTCACGATCCGCCACGAGGGCAAAACGATCGACGTCGTCGCCCAGGTTTCCAAACAGGGTTACGTGTGGGTCTTCGAGCGCGACACCGGGCGGCCGATCTGGCCGATCGAAGAACGCCCCGTGCCCGCGACGGACATGCCGCACGAGCGGACGTCGCCGACCCAGCCGTTTCCCACGAATCCGCCGCCGTTCGCGCGCACGTCGTTCACCGTCGACGATCTCAGTCCGCACCTGAGCGAGGCCGACCGCGCGCGATTCCAAGCCGCCATGCTCGGCGCGCGCAACGAGGGCCTGTTCACGCCGCCCGCCCGCGGTGGCACGATCCAGATGCCGGGCAACAACGGCGGCGCCAACTGGGGCGGCGCGGCCGCCGATCCCCGCAACGGCACGCTGGTCGTCGTCTCGAAGGATCTGCCCAGCCTGCTCAAGCTCGAGGAGAAACTTCCCGCGGAAACCAGCGCGGCGGCCCGCTACGAAAGCGGCTTCGGGTTCATGATCGCCTCGGACGGACTCTCCGCGATCAAGCCGCCGTGGACGTCGCTGACGGTTTACGATCTCAATGCCGGCACCATCAAATGGACGATCCCGCTGGGCGACGTCCCCTTCCTCGCCGCGAAAGGTATCCGCAACACCGGGACGCACTACCCGAAGGTCGGGCCCGTTCTCACCGCCACCGGCCTCATCTTCACCGGCACCCGCGACAAGAAGGTTCGCGCCTTCGACGTCGAGAACGGGAAGCTGCTTTGGGAGCACGAACTCGAGGCCGCGCTCGAAGGCATGCCCGCGATGTACGAGGCCGGCGGCCGGCAATACCTGGTCTTCTGCGCCGCCGCCCAGGCCGGCCTCACGCCAGCCACCCAGGAAGTCATCCGCGGTGCCTACGTGGCGTTTGCGCTGCCGGCAAAATAGCTGGCTCCGACGCGGACACCTCGCCGCGCAGTCTGAGATAACCGCCGCTCCTCACCTCCGTGTCTCCGTGCCTCCGTGGTTAGCTCCCATCTCCCAAAGCCGGCTCAACCCTACGTCAGGATTCCCTTCACGACCTGACCGTGCACATCGGTCAGCCGGTATTGCCGGCCCTGGAAGCGATACGTGAGGCGTTCGTGATCGATGCCGAGTTGCTGGAGAATCGTGGCCTGCAGGTCGTGGATGTGGACCGGGTTCTCAGCGACGTTGAAGCCGAAGTCGTCGCTCGACCCGTAAGTGATGCCGGGCTTCACGCCGGCACCGGCCAGCCACAGCGAGAACGCCTTGCCGTGGTGATCGCGGCCGTACTTCTCCCGGTTGGCGTCGCCCTGCGCATACGGCGTCCGGCCGAACTCGCCGCCCCAGATGACCAGCGTGTCCTCCAGCAAGCCGCGCTGCTTGAGATCGCGCACGAGTGCCGCGCTCGGTTGATCGACGTCGCGCGCGATCGCGGGCAGGTGTTCGTGCAGGCCACCATGGTGGTCCCAGTCGCGATGATACAGCTGGATGAACCGCACGCCGCGCTCCGCGAGCCGGCGCGCGAGGAGGCAGTTGCGGGCAAAGGATCCGGGCTGCTGCACGTCGGGTCCGTAGCTCTCGAGCACGTGCGCCGGCTCGCCCGTGAGTTCCATCAGCTCGGGCACGCTGCGCTGCATCCGGTACGCCATTTCAAACTGGCTGATCCGCGTCTCGATCTCCGGATCGCCGCTCTGTGCGTGCTGCAGCCGGTTGAGATCCGCGATGCCGTCGAGCATCACCCGCCGGCGCTCGCGCGTGATCCCCGCGGGATCGTTGAGGTAGAGCACGGGCTCGCCGGCGCTGCGAAACTGCACGCCCTGGTGTCCGCTCGGCAGAAAGCCGCTGCCCCACAGCCGCGCGAGGAGGCCCTGGCCGGCGCGCTTGGCGTTGACCGACACCAGCACGACAAACGACGGCAGGTTGTCGTTGAGCCGGCCGAGGCCGTAGTCCACCCACGCGCCCATGCTCGGCCGCCCCGGCAGCTGGCTGCCGCTCTGGAAAAACGTGATCGCCGGATCGTGGTTGATCGCCTCGGTGTGCATCGAGCGGATCACGCAGAGCTCGTCCGCGATCCCGCGCGTGTGCGGCAGCAGATCGCTGATCAACGTCCCGCACCGGCCACCCGGCTGGAACGCAAACTTGCTCGGCTGCACCGCGAGCCGCGCCTGCGAAGCCACCATGCCGGTGATGCGCTGACCGCGGCGCACCGAGTCGGGCAGATCCTCGTTGAAGCGCTCGCGCAGCAGCGGCTTGTCGTCGAGCAAATCGAGATGCGACGGACCTCCAGACTGAAACAGGCAGATGACCCGCTTCGCCTTCGCCGGAAAATGCGGCAGGCCGGGCAGGCCACGGGCGGACGAAGCGAGGGAGTCAGAAAGCGACGGAGCGCCGGGGGCCGATGACGCCGCGAACAGATCGGGACCGAGCAGCTTGGCCAGCGCAGCCGCACCGAGGCCGAGACCGGACTGGGCGAGAAAGTCGCGGCGCGTATGGAGGGCTTCGTAGCGGTGGCAGGACATTGGTTTTAGATCTCAGATTTCAAATTTGAAATTTCAGAACTCGATGCTCGGGCAGACATTGGATTTCGGATTTCGGATCTGAGATCTGAGATTTCAGCACTTCGTGAATTTCATCGCTCGAATTTCAAATCTCAGATCTCAAATTTCAGATCCCTTCAGCGCTTCGTGATCGTCTCATCCAAGCTCAGAATCATGCTCGCCACGCTGGCAGCGGCCGCGAGTTCCGTCGGCGCAAACCCCGCGGCCGCCGGCGACGCCCCCACGGTGAGCAACCGCTCCGCGTCCTCCGGGTGCGCTTCAAAATCCGTGCGTAACCGTTGGAGCGCGTTCACCAGCACGCGCGCTTCGTCCGCCGTCGGCCGCCGGCCCGTGGCCTGTCGGAACGCCCAGGCGAGCCGCGCGCCGTCTTCCTGGCCGCCCTCTCTCAACAGCCGCTGGCCGAGGTGGCGCGCCGCCTCGAAATAGCCGGGCTCGTTCCAGAGTGCGAGCGCCTGCAGCGGCGTATTCGTCCGCGAGCGACGCACGGTGCAGAACTCCCGATCGGGTGCGTCAAACGCGATCATCGCCGGATGCGGCACGGTGCGCTTCCAAAACGTGTACAGGCTCCTCCGATACAGGTCCTCGCCGGAGCCGGTCGGCCATTTCGTGCCCGGATACTCGGCTCCGACCACGATACCTTCGTAGAGTTTTTCCGGTTGGTACGAATGGACGCTCGGCCCGCCGATTCGCGGTGCCAGCAATCCGGATACGGCCAGCGCCTGGTCGCGGATGAGCTCGGCCGGCAGCCGCACGCGGGGCCCGCGGGCGAGCAGGCGATTCTCGGGATCGCGCGCCACCAGCGCGGGCGTCACCGCGCTGTCCTGCCGGTACGTCGCCGACAACACCAGCGTCCGCAGCAGCGCCTTCACGTTCCAGCCGCCATCGACGAAGTCCCGTGCGAGCCAGTCGAGCAGCTCGGGATGACTCGGCCATTCGCTCTGCGATCCGAAGTCCTCGAGCGTCTTCACCAGTCCGGTGCCGAAGAGCTGCGCCCACCACCGGTTCACGACCACGCGCGCGGTGAGCGGGTGCTGCGGCTGCGTGAGCCAACGGGCGAGACCAAGCCGGTTGCGAGGCGCGCCCGCCGGCCACGGCGCAATCAGCGTCTCCGGCACGCCGGGCTCCACGCGTTCGCCCGGAGCGTCGTACTGGCCGCGCTGCAGCACGAAGGCCGGACGCGGTGCCGGCATTTCCTCCATCACCATCGCCGTCGGCAGGCTGCGCTGCAACGCGAGGTGTTGCGCCCAAAGCGCGTCGCGACTCGCCACCAGTTCGCGCGTTGCGCTCGCGTCGGCGAGCACGGCATCGCGCACCCAGCCTTGCTCCAGCGCAGACGCCTTGCCGCGTTCGACCCGTGGCACGGCGCGCCCAAGCGCACCAGCACGAAACTCCCGTTGGATCGCCGGCGCGTCCAGCACGCGCGCGAAGCCACGCAGGTCGTCGATCTCGCCGCGCCAGCGCGCACCGTCGGGCGTGTTGTCGGCGCCGATCAGAAACTCGCGCTTCGGCGGTTCGCCGGGCAGGCCGTCGTAAAGCACACGCGTCGCGACCTCGGTGCCGTCGACAAAGATCCGCACCGCGGCGGCGCGCTTGCCGCCGGCATAACTGACGGCCACGTGACGCCACGCGCCGGGCGCGATCGCCGCGCCGACGGTACGCAGCACGATCGCGTACACCGGGTAACGCTCGCTCAGCCGCAGTTCCAGTTCGCCGTCCACGAGCCGCAGCTCGCGGCCCTTGCCGAATTGGGAGTCCTCGGTCGAACCGACGTGATTGAGCGACGACAGGATGACGGCGTCGCGCGGCCCGTCGGCCGCCGGCTTCAACCACGCCGTGAGCGTCACGCCTGATTTGCCCGCAAAGTCCAACGCCGCCGCGGGCACCTTCGGCGGCGGCAGCGCCGGATCGGAGCGCCACGTCGCGCTGGCGGTGCCGTCGACGCCGAGCCGATCCTTTTCCGCGATCAGGGCCACGCCGGACTCGGCAGTCGCGACCGCGTCGGGTTTCGCCGGATCGAACGCGTTCGCGGCGGGCCGCGTCTCGGCCATCCAGGCGGCAACGCGCGCGGCCGCAGCGTCGTTCCATTTCCAGCCGGCCCGCGCCGCCTGCAGGTGTTGATCAAGCGCGGCGAGTTCGCGCTGCTGCGCGGCCAGCGCGGTCTGCTGCTCGCGCGTGGGGGCGGGGATCATCGGGATGGCGTTGGCCACGCGGCCGTCCTCGCCGTGCTCCGGGACGTTGTTGAAGAACGCGAACAGCCGGAAGTAGTCGCGCTGCGTGATCGGATCGAATTTGTGGTCGTGACACTTCGCGCACTCCATCGTGAGCCCGAGCCACGCGGTGCTCAGCGTGCGCACGCGGTCGGCGACGTACTCGACGCGGTACTCCTCGCCGATGATGCCGCCCTCGCTGCTGATGACGTGATTGCGCGCAAAGCCGGTTGCGATGCGCTGCTCGAGCGAGGGCTGCGGCAACAGATCGCCGGCGATCTGCTCGGTGATGAACCGATCGTAGGGCACGTTGGCGTTGAACGCCTCGATCACCCAGTCGCGCCAGCGCCACATCGTGCGCGACGAGTCGTTGTTGAAGCCGTGGGTGTCGGCATAACGCGCCGCATCGAGCCACTCGATCGCCTGGCGTTCGCCGTAGTGCGGTGACGCCAGCAACCGATCGACCGCCGCCTCAAAGGCGGCTTCGCCCCGGCGCGTGACGTCAGCCGCAAACACATCGAGTTCGCCGGACGTCGGCGGCAGCCCCGTGAGATCGAAGCTCGCGCGCCGCAGCCACGTTTCCGCGGTCGCCGCTGTCGACGGCGCGAGGCCTTCGCGTTCCAACCGCGCCAACACCAAGCGATCGAGCGCCGCCCGCGGCCAGGTCGCGTTGCGCACAGCGGGCAGCGGTGCCTGGCGCGGCGGGAGAAACGCCCAGTGCTTCTGGAAAGGGGCGCCCTCGGCAATCCATTGCCGCAACACGGCCGCCTGCGCGGGACTGACGGTCTTGTGCGACTCCGGCGGAGGCATGACCTCATCGCTCGCCGTCGAAGCGATCCGGCGAATCATTTCACTCTCGTCCGGCTTGCCAGGCAGAATGGCCGCGTAGCCGTCGTGCAGTCGCGTCGCGCTCTCGCGGTCGTCGAGCCGGAGTTTGCCCTCGCGCTTGGCGGCATCCTGGCCGTGGCACTGGAAACAGTTTTCCGAAAGGATCGGCCGGACATCGCGGTTGAACTCCAGCGGCGCGGCGTGGCTGGCGGCGGCACACGTGCCGGCCAAGGCAAAGCGAATCGAAGGGAGGAGTCGTCGGAGCATCCAGGGGTAAAGGGTTCGGAGTGCACCGACGATTCGACGCGCAACGCCAATGTCAGCCACGTTTTTCGGTTCGTGAAAACCAGGATGAAACCACGAAGACACAAAGGCACAGAGACCAAACCCCAAGGCCGGCTCCTTTGTGCCTCCGTGTCTTTGTGGTTAATCAAAGTATGAGCGCCTTGCCCTTCCGCCCGCACGCCCGGGAGGGCCAGCACTTCCAGCCTCGATTTGATCTGGCAAACGCGGCATGGCTCGATGCCGTTGATTCACACCGCCATGTCCCCCCAGCCCCGTCCCGCTCCCGCCCTCTCCCGCCGTTCGTTCCTGCAGCACGGCGTCACCGGCATCCTTGCCGCCGGCCTCGCGCCGAATTTCTTTCCCGCGCGGCTGTTCGGCAAGAACGCGCCGAGCAACCAGCTGACCATCGGGCTCGTCGGCAACGGTCTCATCTGCAATGCGCACGTCGGCACGCTCACGGGCCGCGACGACTGCCGCATCCTCGCCACCTGCGACGTCATGCGCTCGAAGGTGGAGAAGATGCGCGACCGCCTCGACAAGGCGTATGGGAAAAACAAGGACAGCGGTGTCTCGCGCGGCGTGGACACTTACTCCACCCACGAGGAACTGCTGACGCGGGCCGACCTCGACGCCATCTTCGTGTGCACCCCTGACCACTGGCACGCGGCCGTGGCCAGCGCCGCGATGCAGGCCGGCAAGGATGTCTACTGCGAGAAACCGCTCACGCTCACCGTGCGCGAGGGCCGCTACCTGACCGAGGTCGCGCGGCGTCACGGTCGCGTGCTGCAGACCGGCACGCAGCAGCGTTCCAACAAGGCGTTTCGCAAGGCGGCCGAGATCGTGCGCAACGGCTGGATCGGCGACCTCAAGCTCATCCGCACGAAGCTCGGCGAGTTTCCCGCGGCGCCGGCGTTGTCCGAGGAGCCGTTGCCGGCGGATTTCAATTACGACCGCTGGCTCGGCCCGACCCCGTGGCGGCCTTACAATGAGAAGCGCGTGAAGGGCGACTACGGCGGCGGCTGGCGATGCTTTCTCGAGTACGGCGGACGCAAGAACGGGGACTGGGGCGCGCATCATTTCGACATCATCCAGAACGCGCTGGGCATGGACGACTCGGGCCCCGTCGAGTTCATCCCGATCGGCTTCGAAGGCTGCAAGTATCAGACGCACGTCTACGCCAACGGCGTGCGGGTGGAGCGTTACGACGGCGAACTGAAACAGATGATCGAGTTTCAGGGGACGAAGGGCACGGTCTGGGTGTCGCGCAATGACGTCCTCGAAACCGATCCGCCCGAGCTGGCGACGCGGCCGTTGCGCGGCGAAGACATCCACCTCTACGCGAGCGACGATCACCACGGCGATTTCTTCCAGTGCATCCGCACGCGGCAGCGGCCAATCGCCGACGTCGAGGTCGGCCACCGCAGCGCGACCGTCTGCCACCTCAACGTGATTGCGGCGCAGGTGGGCCGGGCCATCCGCTGGGATCCGAAGAAAGAGGAAATCGTGGGCGATCCCGTCGCGGCGCGCCTGCTCGATCGTCCGCGCCGCGCGGGCTATGCGCTCGTCTGAGACGAGGCCGATCCATCTTCCAACTCCTCTTTCCCCATGGTCCGTCTCTTTCTCCTTCCCGTCACGCTGGCCCTCGCGAGTGCGCTGACCGCCGCTGCGGCCACGCCCGCGCTCTCGCAGCTCACCTACTCCGGCGATCAACAGCCATTCGAGACGCTCGACCGGGAAATCACCGCCGCCGGCGCCGACGCCGGCAAACTCGCCGACCTCGAGCAGCGTCTGCTCGCCGCGCTGCGCCCCAACGACGCCACGTTCGCCGGCCGTCAGGCCGCCGCGCAGCGGCTCGGCCTGGTGCTGGCGCAAGGTCCGGCCAAGGCCAGCGCCGACGCCTACAAGCCGCTTGGCACGATGTTGCTCGACGATCGTGACACCGACCTGGCCCGGCTCGCGCTCGAGCCCGCCGCCGGCGCCGTCATCGACGGCATGTTCGTCACCGCCCTCGGCAAGTCCGCCGGTCGCACCCAGCTCGGTCTCATCGACTCGATCGCGCGCCGCCGGATCGCCGGCGCTGTGCCCGCGCTGACCGCCCTGCTCCAGAATCCGGATACGCCGGCCGCCGCCGCTGCCGCTCGCGCACTGGGCGCGATTGCCAACGACGCCGCCCTTGCCGCGCTGCAGGCCATCGCGGAACCGAGCGCTCCGGCAGTCGCCGCCGCCAAACTCGCCGCGGCCGCGCGCGCTACGCCGGCCGCCGCGCTGCCCCTGCTCGCGAGCCTGCAGCGCGACGCGCGCACACCGATCCACCGCGCTGCGTCGTTTCGTCTTTCGCTGGATCTCGAGCCCGCGACCGCCGCCCCGCGGCTCGCCGCGGTGCTGAGCGGCAACGACTGGGACATGAAGCAGGTCGCAATCGAGGCGATCACCGCGTCACGCGCGTCGGGGCTCGTCGCCACGCTCACCGGCGCGATCGCCGGCTGGGATGCGCCGACGCAGAGTGCCGTCATCGCCGCGCTTGCGCGCCGCAACGACCGGGCGGCGATCCCCTCCATCGTCGCCGCAACCGAACACAAGGAACCCGCCGTGCGTCTCGACGCGCTCGAGGCGCTGGGCGTGCTCCCGGGCTCCCGCGAAACCGCCAACCTGCTCGCCCGTTTCGCCGCCGGCAACGACAGCGCCGAGGCGAAGGTGGCCCGGCAGAGCCTGATGCGGCTGAACGGACCCGACGTCTCCGCCGCGATCCTGACAGGCGCCGAACGCGGCGATCCCGCGACGCGCGCCGTGTTCCTCGAGCAGCTTGCGTTGCGCGGAATGTCCGAGGGCCTGCCCACGATCCTGAAATGCCGCAGCGAAACGAATCCGGTCGTCCGCGCGGCCGCCGTCGCCGCCTTCGGCGAGCTGGCACCCGCGTCGGAGCAAAAAGCCATTCTCGACTGGACGATCGAAGCGGTCGACAGCGCGGAGCAGAGCAAGGCGTTGCGCGCACTTGTGAACGTCACGCTGCGCAATCCCGACGTCGCCGAGCGCGGCCGGGCCGTGTATGCATTAATTGAATTCGCGCAGCCCGTGCTCGCGCTGCGCCTGCTGCCCGCGCTCGGCCGCATCGGCGGCGAGTCCAGCGCCGCGTGCGCCGCACGCCTCGCGCTCCGCGACGATGCGAAAGTCGCGGAAGCCGCCGCGGGTGCTCTCGCGCGCTGGCCCGACGCCACGGCGTTGTCCGCTCTCGTGGTCGTGGCGGAGAAAGCCGCGCTGCCGGATGCGCGTGCCGCCGCCCTGCAGGGCGCGCTGCGTTACTTCGAGCGGAGCCGCGAAAAATGGTCGGCCGAAACCACCGGCCTCGTGGCGCGGCTGATTGCGGCCACCGCGGACGTCGAGCTGCGCAAGAAATTCGTCGCGCTGCTCCACCGCGCGAACGATCCCGGCGCGCTCGCGTTCGCCGAAAGCCGCAAGGCCGACGATTCGATCGCCGCCGAGATCGCGATCGCAGTCGATGTGATCCGAGCCAATCTCGCCGGGCCCGCGAAAGCGCGCGCGTCATCGATGGCGGGCGTGTCCAATCTGCTCGATGGCAACACCGGCAACCGCTGGACCACGCCGGCGCTCGGCGAGGAGTGGGTCGAGGTCGACTACAAGCTCACGCGGCCCTTTGCGCGGCTCACGCTCGATCAAACCGGCCGGAACGCCGAGTTCCCCGAGCACTACGAGGTCTACGTCACGAACGATCCCAAGGAACCCGGCAAGGCCGTGGTGAGCGGCAAGGGCAAACCGAACCGGACCATCATCGACTTTCCCGCCGGCACCCGCGGCCGCTATCTGATCATCAAGAACACGGCCGAGCGCAAAGACACGCCGTGGGCGATCTGCGAGTTGTACGTGGATTGAGTCGGGGTTGCGGGTGGAGAAGCCCGTGGGGCCGGGAGCCAGTGGGAATGGAACCCCATGGGAACGGAAATCCATGGGACCGACTTGGGACCGCGACCGCCCCCGGTCGCCTCCGGCCGATTACGATCGGTCAAACGTGATCCGTCGGAGGCGACCGGGGGCGGTCGCGGTCCCAGGGCGGTCGCTTTTCCTAGACGGTCGCTTTTCCAGGACGGTCGCTTTTCCTGGTTGATCGCTTTCCATGGACGATCGCCGCTCGGGGATCCAACTGCCATGAGCGCACGAAAGGGATGCCGGCCGATCGGGTATACCAATTGACCGTGCCGTCGGCGTTTACTCTATTCCGGGCGAGCCCGCGCTCCGCTGAGCGCGCAACGCGCGCCATTGCCCCCACTGTTGCGCTTTTCCCCGCCTCCCCTGCCCGGACATCGACGTCGGCCACGCACTCCTTTCCCTCCCATGAAGCTCCCCCGCCTGCCCGCCCTGCTTCGGATCGCCTCGGTCCTCGTCTGCGCCTCTCTCCTTGGTTCGCTCCCGGCGCTGTCGCCCCACCTCCACGCCGCCGACGCCACGACCGGCACGCTCACCGGCACTGTCAGCAACCCGGTCACGCGCAACCTGCTCGAAGGCGCGCGGATTGAGGTGAGCGGCACCGGGTTGTCGGCGCTAACGGACAACACCGGCCGCTACGTGCTCACGGGCCTGCCAACGGGCACGCACGAGATCGTCGCCACCTATCTCGGCCTGGATCCGGTGCGCCGTCAGGTGACCATCGCCGCCGACGGCCGCACCGTGAGTGATTTTACGCTTTCGACCGCGATCTACCGGCTCGATGCCTTCCGCGTCGTCGGCGAACGCGAGGGCGATGCGCTCGCGATCACGGCCCAGCGCAACGCCGAAAATGTGAAGAACGTCGTCGCGATGGATTCGTTCGGCAACCTGCCCAACATGAGCGCCGGCGAAGTGGTCATGCGGCTGCCCGGCATCGCGGGCAATCCGACGGACGAAGGCCTCGCGTACGAGTTCAACGTCCGCGGCATGGCGCCCGGGCTCAACACCGTGACGGTCGACGGCGGCGTCCTGCCCTCGATCGGCGCGAGCCGCAGCTTCCAGTTGCAGAGCATCACGGGCACCATGTTCGAGCAGCTCGAGCTCATCAAGGGTCACACGCCCGACAAGGGCGCCGATTCCCTCGGCGGCACGCTGAACATGAAAACGCGCTCACCGCTCAACATGAGCGAGAAGCGCCGGCTGACCTACAGCGGCACCGTGCGCGTGGCGCCGCCGTTCCTCGAACAGGTGCCGCTGCGCGAGAAGCATCGCGCGCATCCGCTGCTCACGCTTGGCTACCAGGAGGTGTTCGATGTGTTCGGCTCCACCCGGAATCTCGGCGTGGCGGTCAATTTGTTCTACAGCGAGAACGGCGTCGGCGGCTTCCGCACCGATCGAGATTTTCAGAACACGCTCAACGATCCCGCCTACGTCTGGGGCTACCGCACGTGGGACAATTACAACAACCGCAAGCAATCGAGCCTGAACGTGAAGACGGACTACCGCTATTCGTTCAACTCGAAGTTCACCGCGAGCTTCACGGTCAACGACAACATCGAGAAGTTCCGCCGGGTGTATCAGGCCCGCGCCTACACCGGCAATGCCACCACGGTGCCGAATGCCACGACGTCAGGCGTGATCCCGGGCTTCACCAACCGCGTGACCGAGGTGCGGCCCGTCGCGAGCTCCGTGATGGAGATCATGATGTCCGGCCCCAACAACTACATGGTCACGACCTACCAGTTCAACGCGGGCGGCGAGCACGAGTTCGGCCCGCTCAAGCTCGACTACTCGATCGGCGGCGGCCGGAACAAGCTCTGGAACGGCACGGGCGTCGGCTACCTCACGAATCGCGTCAGCAACGTCGGCTGGATTCTCGATCGCACGGCTTCGGATCTGTATCCGCGATTCGTTCAGACCGCCGGCCCCGACATCACCAATCCCGCGAACTACCGGCCGATCGCCAACGGCCTGACCCGGACGCCCAACAACAACATCCAGGAAATCCGGCAGGCGCGTTTCGATGCGATCTACACGCTGACGGGCGCGCTGCCCGTGGCCTTCAAGGCCGGCGGCGCGTGGCGCGAGCAGGAGGTGAACCTGCGGAACTTCTCGCGGCGCTGGAACTATCTCGGCACGACCGCGCTCGCGGCGGATCCGACGATCATCACGTACGCCTCGACGAAAACCGGCCTGCAGCTCCCGATGTGGGAGGTCGCCCAGCACACGAGCGGCGGCGAGCCCACGGTGCCCGCGCTCTGGCGCGAGGACCTGTATTACGCGGAGCAAATCAAGTACACCGGCGCGCGGGGCGTCACCGAGGGTGTTACCGCCGGCTACGTCCAGGCCCAGGGCCGTTTCGGTCGCGAAGGCTGGCTCGCACGCACGGGTTTCCTGACCGGCGTGCGGTTCGAGCGCACCGACACGGAGAGCTACGGCTGGGTGCGGACGCGCTTCGGCAGCACGGCGGCCCAGCAGCTCGCCGATCCGGTGGGATCGGCGCGGCGCGACTACGCGAACACCCGGCGCGACATCGACGGCAACTACACGAAGTCGTTCCCGAGCGTGCATCTCAACCACGACCTCACGCGCAACCTGAAGGCGCGCGTGAGCTGGTCGACGAGCTTCGGCCGTCCGCCGATGGCGAACCTGATGCCCAACGAAACCGTGAACGAGATCAACGAAACCGTCACCGTGAACAACCCGAGCCTGCTGCCGCAGATGGCGAAGAACTGGGACGCCACGCTCGAGTATTACTTCGAGCCGGTCGGCAGCTTCTCCGTCGGCTGGTTTCATAAGACGATCAACGACTACATCGTCTCGGGCATCAACGACGGGATCATTCCGAACGGCACCGACAACGGCTACAATGGCGACTACGCCGGCTTCACGCGGCTGACCACGACGAACTCGGGCACCGCGATCGTGCAGGGCTGGGAGTTCAGCTACCAGCAGCAGTTCACGTTTCTCCCGGGCTTGCTGCGCGGGCTGAGCGGCTCGCTCAACTACACCTACCTCGACACCCACGGTGATTTCGGCGGCACGGTCTATCGGCGCAGCGGCCAGGTCGCCGGCTTCATCCCGAAGGTGGCCAACGCCAGCCTGAGCTGGCGTTACCGCCGGTTCAGCACGCGCCTGCTCTACAACTTCACCGGCGAACACATCACGAGCTACTCGTCGACCAGCCCCGCGTTGAATCTCTACCGCTACGACCGCAAGACCGTCAGCCTCGGCATGGCCTACCAGCTGCGCCCGGCCGTCTCGCTCACCTTCGACGTCGCCAATCTCTTCAACGAGCCGCAGCGGTTCTATGTCGGCACGCCCGACCGCATGCAGAGCACGATCATCAACTTCGTCACGATCAGCGGCGGCATCAGCGGTCGCTTCTAAACCCAACGCGTCCGCCCCTCCACCCGTCCGGCATCGCCATGGATTCCCCGCACCCCGTTCCTCCTTCCGCGCTTTCCCGCCGCAGCCTGCTGCAAAAAGCCGGACTCGGTCTGCTCGGCGCGGCGGCGCTCGAACACGCCGCGCCCGCGTTGTTTGCGGCCGAGACGAAAGCGGCCGCGGCCAAAAAATCCCCGGCCGCACCCGCGGCTCCACTGGTGCCGTTGAACCGGTTTCCGCGGATGATGCAGGATTACTTCGGCGCGCGAATCGTGGCACGCGAAGCCGCCGCCGAGGCGCTGCACGCCGGCCTGCGCACGCGCCGGGAGGCGGAGACGTACATTCGCGAAACGACGGCCAAGGTGCGGCGGTGCTTCGGCCCGCTGCCGGAGAAAACTCCGCTCAATCCGCGCGTGACGAAGCGCGTGGATCGCGACGCCTACACGATCGAGAACGTCATCTTCGACAGCCGGCCGAATTTTCCCGTCACCGGAAATCTGTACCTCCCGAAGCAACGCCAGGGCCCGACGCCGGCCGTGGTCGGCGTGTGCGGTCACTCGCTCAACGGCAAGGCCGGCGCCACGTACCAGTCGTTCGCGCAGGGTCTCGCGCGGCTGGGCTACATCGTGCTGATCATCGATCCGATCGGCCAGGGCGAACGCTTCCAGGTCGTCGATGCCGCGCTGCGGCCGTTGCAAGGCGGCAGCGTCCGCGAGCATTTGTACGTGGGCAACGCGCAGTTCCTCGTCGGTGAGTTCTTCGGCACCTGGCAGGCGTGGGACGGCATTCGCGCGCTCGACTATCTGCTCACGCGCCCGGAGGTGGACGGGAAACGGATCATGGTCACGGGCAATTCCGGCGGCGGCACGATCACCTCGTGGCTGTGCGCGCTGGAGCCGCGGTTCATCGCCGCCGCGCCGAGTTGTTTCATCAACACGTTTCGCCGGATGTTCGAGAGCGAGCAGCCGGCCGACACCGAACAGTGCCCGCCGCACACGCTGGCGCTCGGACTCGATCACGCGGACTTCCTCGTACCGTTCATCCCGCGGCACCTGAAGCTGCTCGGCCAGGAAAAGGATCTGTTCGACGCCCGAGGCCTCGAGCAATCCCACGCCCGGCTGCAGCGGCTCTACACGCTGCTCGGGGTCAAGGAGCGCGAGGATCTGTTCATCGGCCCCGACGCCCACGGCTATTTCCAAAAGAACCGCGAGGCCATGTACGGCTGGTTCAACCAGGTCACGCAGGTCGCGACCACCAGCGTTGAGCCGGCGCTGACGATCGAGGCGGACGAAGTGTTGTGGTGCACGCCGAAGGGCCAGGTCGCCCCGCTGCAGCCGAACACGGTGCTCTCTTTCACGCGCGAGGCGTCGCAGCGGTTGCGCACCACGCGCCCGACGCTCACGGGCGACGCCCTCAAGCGTGCCGTCACCGCCGCGCTCCACCTGCCGGCCCGCGCCGGCGTCGCCGATTACCGGATACTCCGGGACGTGCCGAATCGCGGCTATCCGAAGAAGTACGCCGGGCACTACGCGGTGGAGACCGAGCCGGGCATTCTCGCGACGGTCTACCGGCTTGGCGACACGCCGCTGCGGTATCGCGTGCAACGCGGACCGAAGCGCGCGGTGCTCTATGTTTCCCATCAGTCCGCCGATTTGGAGCTGCGGCAGGAGCCGCTCGTCCGCGAGATCATCGCCGCCGATCCGGAGGCGGCATTCTACGCCTGCGACGTCCGCGGGATCGGCGAGTCGCAGCCGAACACGACGGGCCAGGGCTTCCTCGAACCGTACGGGAGCGATTACTTCTATGCGATCTACGGCATCATGTTCGACCAGCCGTATCCCGGCCAGCGGACGTTCGATCTCCTGCGCCTGATCGACTGGCTGCAGGCGCACGGTCACGAGGAGATCCACCTCGTCGCGAAGGGCTGGGGCACGATCCCGGCCACGTTTGCCGCACTGCTGGCGGAGCGAGGCGTCACGCGCGTCACGCTCAAGCACGCGCTGTCCAGCTACGGTGCGGTCGCCGAGGCGCAGGACTACAACTGGCCGCTGTCGTCTTTCGTGCCCGACGCGCTGAAGACGTTTGATCTGCCCGACTGCTACTCGGCACTCGCGGCAAAAAACCTGCGCATCGTCGACGGCGTGGGCGCGACGTTGCCGGCCTGACTGCCGCCACCAGCAACCGTGAACTGAATCGCTCAACGCTTTCCCCATGCCTCCCGCACCGTCCGCCTCGATGTCCGTCCCGCCTGCTGCACCCGCCGACCGGCCGTCGCGCCGCACCTTCGTCAAGACGATCGCGAGCCTGCCGCTGCTCGGGGCGATCGGGCCGTTCAACGTCCACGTGCGCGCCGCGGATCAGCGCACGCCGTTCGCCTCGGACAATCCCGCGATCCTGCGCGCGCGCGCAGCCGCCCTCAGCATCCTCAAGCCGAGCGCCCGCGATCTTGACCATGGCTACCGGCTTCACGCCGAGTCCCTGGTGTTCGAGTCGTACGGCTTCGCGCCGCGGGCGGCGCTCGATGGCGCGAAGTTCAAGGCCGTGGCCGATGCAGGCGCGTCCGATCGCGAACTCGTCGACTTGCGCGAGGAGATGTCGATGACGCGCTGGGCCACGGATGCCGCCGAGCGGGAGGAGTTTCTTCACGCCATGCGCGCCGCGGGCGTCACATGCATCTTTCAGAACACCGGCGAGGAGGGCAGCGATCCGCTGCGGCTGATGAAACGCCTCGCGCGGTTCACGTTTGCCACGGATCTCGCGCCCGACGTGTGCGCGAAGGCCGGCAAGCCGGACGACATCGTCGCGGCCAAGAAGGCGAACCGGCATTGTCTCTATTTCACCACCAACGGCGTGCCGCTGCACCAGCAGTGGGACAACGTGCGCGACGAACTGCAGCACATCCGGATTTTCCAGGAGCTCGGCGTGCGGATGATGCACCTCACGTACAACCGCCGGAATCCGATTGGCGACGGCGCGGGCGAGCCGAATGACGGCGGGCTCAGCGATTTCGGCCACACCGTCGTGAAGGAGATGAATCGTCTCGGCGTGATCTGCGACGTCTCTCACTCCGGCTGGCGCACCAGCCTCGAAGCCGCAAAGGCGTCACGCCGGCCCATGGTGGCGAGCCACACGACCTGCGGCGGCGTGTATCAACATTTCCGCGGCAAACCCGACGAGACCGTGCGGGCGATCTGCGACACCGGCGGCCTGATCGGCATCTGCTGCATCTCGCGTTTCATCGGCGGTGCCGGCGACATCGCGGCGTTCCTCGATCACATCGATTACGCGGTGAAGAAATTCGGCGCCGACCATGTCGCGATCGGACCCGACATCAGCCACACCTCGCGGCACGAACCGGCGGAACGCGCGAAAGTCACGGCCCGCGCCAATGGCCGATCGCCGCTCGCCGCCACCGGCCCGCGCTGGGAGCATCTCTGGCCCGTGGATACGTACACGGCCACGCCGCACGCCGTACAATCGATCGCGTGGACGAACTGGCCGCTGTTCACTGTCGGCCTCGTGCAGCGCGGCCACAGCGACGAGACGATTCGGAAGATTCTCGGTGAAAACGCCCTCCGGGTGACGCGCGCCAATTGGGGCGAGAAAGCGGTCTAATACCAATCGCTGCTTGCTTTTGGACTTCTGGATCGATCGTGGCTACGAGCGCCAGCGAGTAGTCGTTCGGCCACTCGCTGGCGCTCGCAGCCACGGCTAAACTCCAAAGGCAAAGAGCGCTTGGCATAACGCCGGTTCACTTGAACTGGTGCCGCTGTGGGCCCTCCCCCCGCAATTTGATTCGATCCTGCCAATCCGCGGGGTGAGGGCACCCCGCCGGCATCCACCACCGGCGACATTTTTTCGTTGGTTGCGAGCGTCCGCGCCCACGCGCGCAAGCCCGCCCCGCCGGGTTTCCGCCGCTGCACGAAAGTGGGATGTCGCCGGGCGTGAAGTTCGCGCCGGGCGGCGTTTGGTGATGATGTTACCCGTCTCCACCCGCCATGGTTCGTCTCCCCCGCCTGATCCTCTGCCTCTTTCTTGTCGCTGCCTTCGCCGACGCCGCTCCGGCGGGCGCGGGCCAGGTGACGGTGGAAATCTGCGAGAACGAGGTGCCGCGCACCGGCAGCTGGCCGGCGACGACGCTGGCGGCCACGGAGTCATTCCAGGAGGATGCCTTCGGCCTGTTCGAACTGCCGCAGAAATACATTTCGACCGGCGTGCGCGCGGATCGCGCGTTTCCGACGCTGGTGCGGGCCTCGGCCACCGTGACGCTTCCCGCCGGCAAGCACCGCCTCCTGCTGCGTTCGCGCGGCGCCGCGCGGCTGATGGTCGCTGGTCGGGTCGTGCTTGAAACGCCGTTTGATCAACCCCGTCAGTTCGCCGTGGGCAACGCCGGCGAGTTGCCCGTCGAGGAGCAGAACGCGTTTCTCGATCTTGGTCCCGGCTATCGCTTCGCCCCGCCCGGCAATCGCGAGGTGTGGGGCGAGGTGGAGTTTGCGGGCGGCGCCGGCGTGCCGGTCGTCCTCGAAACGCTCCTCGGCGGCATCGAACCCAAAAGCAAGAAACCCTTCCGGCCCGAACTGGGCGAAACCGTCGTCGCGATCGCGCTCGCCGGCACCGCGGAGTGGAAACTCCTCGCGCCCTCGGGCGCCGGCCTGCCGTACACCGATCAAGCCTGGGCGGCGTACACCGCCGAGCGCCGGCTGCGTTTCGACGCGATGGACACGGCGGCCCGCGCCGCACGGCGCACGGAGCATGCCGGCTATTGGAATCGCCGCCGCGACGCCGCGACCGCCTGGCTGGCGTCGACTCCGCACGAGCCCGTGCCGGCCCTGCCCGCCGGGTATCCGGAATTCAATGCCATCGATCGTTTCCTCGGCGCCCGCATCGCCCGCGTCGTGGCGGACTACGAGCCCGTGAAGCAAAAGGGCGGCGTCGATTATCACCGCGAGATCAAGCCGATCCTCGAGGCGCACTGCTACAGCTGCCACCAGGGCACGAAGGTGAAGGGCGAGCTCCGGCTCGACGATCTCGCGGCCGCGTTGAAGGGCGGCGCCGGCGACGGCCCGGCGATCGTGCCGTTCAAGCCCGACGAAAGTCCGCTGTTGAAACGCATCACGCACACCGACCCGGAGGAAGTGATGCCGGCCAAGGGCGACCGGCTGCCCGCCGCTGATATCGCGCTGCTGCGCCGTTGGATCGCGGAAGGCGCCCGCTGGCCGGAATTTTCGAGCGAGGGCCTCAAGCTCACGCCGCTCACCGACGACCTCGCCTTCCTGCGCCGCGTCACGCTCGACACCATCGGCCTCACGCCCGCCGAGCCGGACGTGAACGCGTTCCTCGCCGATCGCTCGCCGGACCGCCGCACGCGCGTGATCGACCGGTTGCTGGCCGACCCCCGCTGGGCCGATCACCAGATGGGTTACTGGCTCGATGTGCTCGCGGAGAATCCGAACCTGATCAACCCGACGCTGAACAACACCGGCCCGTTCCGCTGGTGGCTGTATGAGTCGATCAAGGACAACAAGCCGCTCGATCTCTTCGTGACCGAACTCATCCGGCTCGAGGGAAGCGAACGCTTCGGCGGCCCGGCGGGTTTCGGCGTCGCGACGCAGAACGACGTGCCACTCGCCGCGAAGGGCATCATTCTCAGTTCGGCGTTTCTCGGCGTGGAGATGAAGTGCGCGCGCTGCCACGACGCCCCGACGCACGAGTCGAAGCAGATCGAGCTCTTCCAGATCGCTGCGATGCTCGCGACCAAACCGATCAAGGTGCCGGTCACAAGCAGCGTCGCGCTCGAGCATCTGCGCGTGGGCGGACGCGAGCCGATGATCCAGGTGACGCTCTCGCCCGGGACGACCGTGCCGCCGGCGTGGCCGTTCGCGAAATTCTGTGACGCCGCGACCGCCGCCACGCTCGCCGAGAATCCGCAGAGCACCCGCGACACGCTCGCGGCGGCCATCACCGCGCCGCAGAACGAACGTTTCGCCCAGGTGATGGCCAACCGCATCTGGCAGCGTTTCATGGGCCGCGGCATCGTCGCGCTCGTCGGCGACTGGGAGAAGTCCACCGTCACGCATCCCGAGTTGCTGCGCTGGCTCGCCCGCGAACTGGTCCGTTCCGGCTACGATATGAAGGCGGTCGCCCGCCTCATCCTGACCTCGCACGCGTATCAGCGCGCCACGGACGCCACGCTCACGGAAACCGGCCCGCTCTTCGCCGCGCCCGCGCCGCGTCGCATCCAGGCCGAGCAGCTCGTCGATTCCTATTTCGCCGCCACCGGCAAGCCGTTCGTGCTCGAGCAGGTGAACCTCGACCTCGACAGCGTCCGCACCATCGACAACGCGCTCGACCTTGGTCGGGCGAGCCGGGCGTGGATGCTGGCCTCGACCTCGAACGAACGCGATCGCCCAAGCCTGATGCTCCCGCGGATTCAGGCCGTGGCCGAGGTCATGGAAGTGTTCGGCTGGCGCGGCGCGCGACCCGACGCCGCCAGCGGCGTGCGCGATGTCGGCGCGAATGTCCTGCAGCCCGCGTTGCTCTCGAACGGTACGATGATGACGTGGCTCACGCGGTTGAGCGACGACCACGGCCTCACGCAGTTCGCGCTCGAAACTCAGCCGCTCGATCAGTTCATCGATCGTCTCTTCCTGCGCCTGTTCACGCGCCCGCCGACGGCCGAGGAACGGACGTTCTACGCGAAGTCGCTGCGCCCCGGCTACGAGCAGCGCGTGGTGAAACTGAACGCGGATCCGACGCCGCCGCCCGCGCGCCGGAAATTCGTCGCGTGGTCCAACCACATGAAGAGCGAGGCAAACTCGCTGCGCCTCGAGGAGGAGGCCGCGGCCCGTCGCGGGGACACGCCGACCACCCGCCTCGACCCCGACTGGCGCCGCCGCTTCGAAGACGTCGTGTGGGCGTTGCTCAACGCGCCGGAATGGGCGTATGTGTTGTAAAATCACCGTGCTGATCACGAACCCTTTGATCACCCCATGAATCGCCGCACATTTCTTTCCCACGCCGCCACGGTCGCGGCGGCCGCCTCCCTGCCCGCCGGACTGCGCGCGGCCGAATCGGCGCGCATTGTCTCGCATCCGAAAGGCAAGGCCGAGCACTGCATCTTCATCTGGCTCGGCGGCGGCATGTCGCAGATCGACACCTTCGATCCGAAGCGCCGCGGCAACTCCAAGACGAAGCCGGCGCTCGCGGGGACCGACTACGATCTGATCGACACGGCGGTGCCCGGCGTGCGTTACACCGAGCATCTGGCGAAGACCGCGCGGCTGGCTGATCGCGTGACCGCGGTTCGCACCGTCAATCACACGCTCGGCATCGAGCACGCGCTCGCGACGAACTTCGTGCACACCGGCCGGCCCGTCAGCGGCAGCACGATCTATCCGTCCGTCGGTTCGGTAGTCGCGCACCAGCGCGGCGCGGTCAGCGACAAGGTGCCCGCGTACATGGTCATCGGTTATCCGAGCGTGAGCCGCGGACCGGGCTTTCTCGGGGCGCGTCACGGCTACATTTATCTCGTCGACACCGAGTCCGGTCCGGCGGGCTTCACGCCGCAGGACGGCATCGACGTGGCGCGGGCCGCGGAACGCCAGCGGCTGCTCGCGCCGTTCCAGCACCGCTCGCCGGAAGGGTCCTCGATTGGTGAATACGAGGAAGCCCAGCGGGAGGCGCTGCGCCTCGCCGGTCCGGGCTTCATGCGCAACTTCAAGCTCGGCGAGGAGCCGGGCTCGCTCCGCCAGAGTTACGGCGGCGAATTCGGCCAGCGCTGTTTGCTCGCGCGCCGGCTCGTGCAGGCGGGCGTCCGCTTCATCGAGGTCTCGCACAATCTGAACTTCATCAACGGCGCGGGCTGGGACACCCACAACGCGGGCCAGCTGAACCAGCACGTGCTGATCCAGGAACTGGATACGGCGATCGCCGCGCTGATCACGGACCTCGAGACCAAGGGGCTGCTCGACAAGACGCTGATCGCGATCGGCACGGAGTTCGGCCGGCCCGGGCAGTTCGACGGCGGCGGCGGCCGCGGCCACCAGTCGGCGGCGTTTTCCCTCGTGCTGGCGGGTGGCGGACTGAAGCACCGCGGTGCTTACGGCGAAACCGACGCCCTTTCCGGCAAGCCGGTGGCCCAACCGGTATCCGTGCCCGACTTCCACGCGACGATCTACGCGGCGCTCGGCATCAACCCGTCGAAGGATCTCGTGAGCGCGTCGCGGCCCGTGCCGATCACCGATGGCGGCAAACCGATCGCCGCGTTGTTCGGTTGAGCGGGAACGCAGCTCTCGTCCAGGGGCGCGCGCAGTGCGCCGGTTCCGTCCTGATGCCGGCCGGGGGCCGGCGCTCCCAGTCCTTGTGCGGCCGCACTCCAGCGTTGCCTCGCCTGCCCGGCGGGGTGTCCATCGCAGCGTGAACCGCGCGCGTTCCTGTCTCGTTCTGTTCGCCCTCGTGCTGGCCGGCACGGTGGAGCTGCGCGCGCAGGAACGGGTGCTCACGAAGGCCATTGAGGTGCGTTCGCTTTCTCCCGCCGAGGCCGAGCAGGGCATCCCGGTGCGGTTGCGCGGCGTGGTGGTGTTTGTTGAGAGCGTCTCCGCGATCTTCGTGCAGGACGAGACGTCCACGGCATTCTTCCGGCTCGCGCCGTCGGTCCCGCGCCCAAACGTCGGCGACGAGATCGAGCTCACGAGCACGACGCGCATGGGCCTCTACCTGCCGGGGCTCGCCGACACGCATTATAAACTCATCGGACGGCGCGAACTGCCTCCAGGCATCCCGGTCCTTTACGACGACTTGTATTTTGGCCGCTATCATTACCAGCGGGTTTCGGTCGAGGGCATCGTGCGCTCGGTACGACCGGGTCCGCCGGACAAAAGCGTGCTGCGCCTCGCCATTGGGTCGCGCGTGATGGACGTGCGCGTCGAGGCCCCGCCGCCGACCGAGGGTTCGCTCGTCGATCACCGGGTGCGGATCACCGGACTCGCTGCCGGCTTGATCAACGCCCCGCGCCGGCAACTCGTGCAGCCGTCGCTGCGCGTCATCGATTGGACCGAGGTGAAGATCCTCGCGCCCGCCCCGCCGGCCGCGGACGCGCCGCAGATTTCCGCCGAGGCGCTGCTCGCGTTTCGCGTCGACGGCCTGGGCGAGCAGCGCGTCCGGATCGAGGGCGTCGTGTCCGCCGCCTTCGGCGACGATCAGGTCGTGCTCCAGCAGGGCACACGCGCCTTCGCCGTGCGCTTCGGGCGTCCGGCTGCGCTGGCGCCCGGCGATCAGGTCACCATCGTGGGCTTCCCTTCGATGGAACGTTTCAGCGCCTCCGTCGTCGACGCCGAGCTGCTCGCGCGCACGCCCGGCGAGGCGCCCGCGCCAATCAGCGTCGACTCGCTCGAGGAGCTTTACGGCAGGCCCAACGACCAGCAGCCGGGCAAGCACGACGGACAACTCGTGCGGGTCACCGCGATTGTGCGCGACGCCTTCAAGAGCGAGGAAGGCACGACGCTGTTGCTGCAGGGCGGCCAGCGCACGGTGCAAGCCCGCGTGCCCGACGGCACCGACGTTCCACCGCAGGGGGCGAAGGTGAGGATCGCCGGCATCTGCCAGGTTGAAACCGCGATCTCCGGCTCCGGTTTCCAAAGCCGTCCGGGCCTGGTCAGTCTGCGCTCCATGTCGGCGTCGGATCTCGAAGTATTGAGCCGGCCGCCGTGGTGGACGCCGCGACGGCTCAGCACGATGCTGGCGGCGTTGGGTGGACTCATCCTGGTGGCGGGCCTTTGGATCGCGGTGTTGCGCCGACAGGTCCGACGCCAGACCGCGGCGCTGCGCCATCGCATCGAAGCGGAAGCGGCGCTGGAGGAACGCCAGCGCATCGCGCGCGAGTTTCACGACACGCTCGAGCAGGAGCTCGCGGGCGTGACCCTGCGCCTAGATGCCCTGGCCACGCGCATCAGCGACGAAAAGGGCCTCGGGCTCGTCGCCGCTTCGCGCAATCTCGTCTCGCGCATCCAGGTGGAAACGCGCGACCTGATTTCCGATTTGCGCGACGACGCCGAAACCGCCGGTGACCTCGCCGCCGCGCTGGCGGCCGTCGCCGCGCGGCATTCGAGCGATGGCGACGTCGACGTGCGCCTCGAGAGCCGGACGGCGCTACCACCGCTCCCCGCGACCACGGTCCACGATCTGCGGATGATGGCGCGCGAGTCGGTGAACAACGCCCGCAAACACGGCCGCGCGTCCCACGTCGTGATCGACGTGGAGGCGACCGCAGATCGACTGGTGTTGCGCATCCTCGACAACGGCTGCGGGTTTGACGCCGCCACGGCGGTGCACGGCAAGCGCGGACACTTCGGCTGCGCGGGCATCCGCGAACGCGGCCGCAAGATCGGCGCGGAGGTCACGTGGCAGAGTTCGCTGCAGAAGGGCACGACCGTCGCAATCACCCTGCCGCTCACCCCCTGGGATCAACCGCCGGGCCCGCGTCGCGTCAACGTCGACGCCTCCGCCGCGCCCCGCCTGCAGGAAACGTGAACCACGCCATGGCCGACACTCCGCTCACCGTTCTCATCGTCGACGACCACTTCGTGGTAAGGAGCGGCCTGGCCGCCTCGCTTGAACTCGACGAGACGATCGCGGTCGTTGGTGAAGCCGAGCGCGGCGAGGACGTCATCGCCGCGTACCAGCGTCACCGGCCGCGCGTCGTCCTGATGGATTTGCAGCTGCCCGGCATGAGCGGCATCGCCGCCACGGCGGCCTTGCGCGCGCATGACAGCGCGGCGCGCGTGTTGATCTTTTCGACCTTCGCCCGCGACGACGAAATCCAGGCGGCCCTCGACGCCGGCGCGCTCGGTTACCTGCAAAAGTCCGCCTCTCGCGACGAACTGCTCACCGCGTTGCGCACGGTGGGACAGGGCAAACGCCTCCTGCCACCGGACATCGCGCGCCGGCTGGCGGCGTTGCGCCTCGGCCCGGCCATCACGCCGCGCGAGCGGGAAATTCTCGGGCTGATCGCCGCGGGCCGCGCCAACAAGGAAATCGCCGCGACCCTCGCCGTGTCCGAGGACACCGTGAAACGCCACGTCAGTCACATCCTCGAAAAACTCGACGTGAACGATCGCGCGCAGGCGACCGCCGAGGCGATTCGCCGCGGGATCGTGAAGATGGGCGAGTGAAGCGAGGCCGGACCGTTCGCGCGCCCAAAAACGAAACGGTTGAAAGCGCCGGCCAAGGCGTCACTGCCCGACCCGCGCTTTCAACCGTGAGGAAATCCAAACCCTAAATTCCGCAGTTGGAATTGAACCACAAAGGCGCAGAGGCCACCGAGAAATCCGCTTGAGGAAATAGCGTCTGGCAAAAGGAACTCACCCTCAGGGTGAAACCGGCTTTAATCCGTTTCTCAGTTTTTCCTCCTCTGTGCTTTTGTGCCTCTGTGGTTCAACTGCGGATCTTGGGATGAATGAGCCGTGCTCAGCTGCGCGGTGACGCGCCGGCGATGCTGAGCGACAGGCTGATCGATTCTGCCACCTTGTCGGTCATCTCGCCGGCCTTGATGCCGAAGTCGCTGCGGTTGATCTGGAAGTTCGTGCGCAGCACGAGCAGATCGCCCTTCACCTTCGCGTCACCCACGCGGGCACCGAGCTTGTCGGCGAGATAGGTGAGCGTCACGGGTGCCGTCACGTCCTTAGTGATGCCCTTCACGGTCAGGCGACCGGTGACGTCGGCCAGAATCTGGCCACCCTGGTTGCGAACATTCTTGAGCGCGACGGCCTCGAACACGATCGAGGGAAACTGCGCGACATCCAGCCACTGGTTGCTGCGGAGATGTTCACCCATCATCGAATTGCCGACCGTGAGGGTGGCGGCATCGAGCACGATGCGGCCCGTGGTGGCCTCGGGTTTGGCGGCGTCGAAGGACACCGTGCCGGAGATGCCCGTGGCGGTGCCGGTGATGGACTCGAGCGGAGCGTCGAGCTTGAACTGGACGTTGTTGACGCCTTTCGGGTCCTTGAAGTCAAAGGCACGCGGAGCGGCCTGGAGGGAAAGAGCGGAAACGCCAAGGGCGGCCGCGACGGCAAACGAGGTGCGGAGGGATGTGTTCATGTGAAATGCTGTTTCTAGCGGTGACGGTGAGTGGGAAACGAAAAGGCCGGAGCGCGGCGTCAGGCGGCCTGGGGCGCGCGGCGCGGAATGAAACTCACGCCGGCGAGCACCGCGGCGAGCGCTGCGCCGATGAGCGGAACTTCGATGCCCGGATCGAACGTCGCGTGACGCACCGGAAAATCGATGCCGGTGATGTCGTCGCGCTGCATGGTCACGGCGCTGGTCTGGGTCCAGCCGACACGGGCGCCGGAGGCGGCCCAGACGCCGACGCCGCCCAGAAGGACGGCGATGGCGGCGACCCGGAGGCCGCGGCTGAAGGAGGTGTTCGTTTTCATGGGGCCGACGATATCATCGAAAGCGGGCGCGGCCTACTGCGCAGGACGGCTTGCCGCCATGCGCGATTCGCATAACCGTGCGGACGCTTGAACCTCGAACTGATCCGATCGTTTTTTTCCATCGCCGAGCAGGGCAGCCTCAATAAGGCGGCGGAACGCATGCGCGTCTCGCAGTCGACGCTCACCCGTCAGATGCAAACCCTCGAGCACGAGATTGGCGGCCGGCTGCTCGAACGTGGCGCCGGCGGCGTGGCGCTGACAGCGGCGGGCCACGTGCTGGCGGACGGCATGCGGCCGGTGCTCGGGTCGTTTGACCGCGTGATCGATGCGACGCGCAAGCTCGCGTGCGGCAAGACCTCGTTGTTGCGCGTCGGCTATCTCATGTCGGCCGCGGCGGATTATCTCCATCCGGCGCTGGCGGCGTTGCGCAAGGCCCATCCGGAGGTGAAGGTGACGCTGCTCGATATGTCGCCCGGCGAGCAGATCCGGGCCTTGCGCAAAGGCGAACTCGACATCGCGCTGATTGGCCATGCGGGCACGTTTCTCGCGCGCGAATTCTTCGTGCGGCGGCTGGCGTCGCTGCCGGTGGTCGTCGCCCTCAGCGCCCACCACGCGCTCGGTGCGGCGCCCGCGGTGCGGCTCCGTGATCTGAAAGGCGAGATGTTTGTCGGTGCGCCCGACAGCGACATGCCCGGGCACAACCAGTGGATCCGCCATCTGTGCCGCCGCGCGGGCTTCCGTCCGCGGTTCGTGCAGGACGCCGACAGTCTCGCCCACGGGCTTTCCACGATCGTGACCGAGGATGCCATCGGCTTGATGCCGGCGTACGCGACGCGCCATCCGGTGCCGGGCGTGGTGTTCCGGCCGTTGCAGGACGCGTCGGCGAAGTGGGACTTGGTCGTGGCCTGGCAGCGCGGGAAAAGTTCGCCGCCGCTGCGCGTGATGCTCGACGAGCTCGGCAAGACTCCCGCGTAACCGGCCAGCGCGATCGCCGCCGCCCGTCGCAATCCAGGTTGCAACCGCGGCAGTGGCTCGCGAATCACGCGAAGCGACGCGAATGACGGGCACGAAAAGAAGCCTTCTTTCGCGGCTGAATCCACATCGAGTGGGTCCATTCCACTCTTCGGCTGAAATTCGTCCGGGTTCGCGTGATTCGCGGGAGGTTGAAGTCAGGCCGCGAGGGTTCCGCCCGCATCCGCACGAAAGTGGGATACCTGCGGGCGTGATGCGGATCAGCGCGCCCGTTTCCCTGCGCCCAGCTCTGGCCGGCGCTCCCGCGCGCCACCCACCCACCCCGAGCGGTCCCTTCCCCATGCGTCTCACCCTTATTGTCCGCATTTGCAGCGTTGTCGGCACCCTGCTGCTGTCGCAGCTCGCCCACGCCCAAACCAGCGCCACCGGCACGATCACCGGACGCGTCCTCAATCCGGCGAACGGCGAATACGTGCGCAACGCGCAGATTCGCGTCGAAGGCACCGCGCTCTCGGCCTCATCGGAGGACGGCGGTCTTTACCTGATCACCGGCGTGCCCGCGGGACCGGCCACCATCACGGTCACCTACACCGGATCACAACCGGCGAGCGCCAAGGTCAATGTGACCGCTGGCGGCACCGTGACGCGCGACTTCGAGCTGACCAGTGCGCTGGAGGCCGGAAAAGGCACCGGCGACAGCCCCATCAAGTTGACGGCGTTCAAGGTCTCGAGCGAACGCGAGGGCAACGCGAAGGCGATCATGCAGCAGCGGAATTCGATGAACATCACGAACAGCGTCGCGTCCGACGTGTTCGGTGACGTCGCCGAGGGCAACGTCGGTGAGTTCCTCAAGCACATGCCGGGCGTCGAGCTCGATCTCGTGCAGGGCGAGATCCGCACCATCCGCCTGCGCGGCCTCGATTCCGAATACACGCAGGTCACGCTCGACGGCGTGTCACTCGCGAGCGCCGACGCCAACGCCGGCGCGGCGGGCAATGCGCGCGCGTTCAGCTTTGAGCAGGTGTCGCTCAGCAGCATGGAGTCGATCGAAGTGTCGAAGACCATCAGCGCCGACGTCGACGCGAACGCCCCGGCCGGCACGATCAATCTCAAGACCAAGCGCGCCTTCGATCTCACACGCCGCCGCGTGTCGGCCCAGGCCAACCTCACGGCCTTCTCGACGCGGTTCAACTTCGACGACTCCTACGGCCCCGACGATCGCAAGTCCCGCAAGCTGCACCCAGGCGGAATTTTTGACTACTCGGATGTGTTCTTCAACCGACGCCTCGGCATCAATCTGAACATCAGCGAATCGATGGCGTACTCGGCGAACGCGCGCACCACGATGACGTACAACTACACGCCGACCGCGGCGGATCCGCGTCCGGTGGTGCCGACAGCGATCAATTTCCTGCACGCGCCGCGCACGAACCGCCGCTCGACGGTGAACTTCACCGCCGACTACAGGGCCTCGTCCCGCCTCGTGCTCTCGCTCGGCCTGCTCTATAATTACGCCGACCTGAACAACCCGCAGCGCTCGCTCACGTTCAACACCGGCGCGCGCAACACCGTGACGGGCGCGGATCCGCTCCTGAGCTTCACGACGACCGCACCAGCGGCGAACGTGGTGTCGAATCCCGCGGCCATCGTGAAACTCGGCCAGACGCTCACCGCGCTGCCGCGCTTCGAGTACCGCGCCGGCAATTTCACCCTCGAGGGCAAGTTCGCCGGTTCCAATTCGATCAGCTGGTACGATCCCCGCGGCCGCCGCGGTTCCATGCGCGATGCCGGCGGCCCGACGCTCACCGGGTTGACGTACACGGCGCGGCGTTCGTCGCTCAAGAGCGTTGACTGGAAAGTGGTCCAGACCGGCGGGCCCGACATGGACAACGGCGCTAACTACACCAATCCCACCGTTACGATCGATGACGGACGTTATGCACTGACCGACGTGTACAGCGGCGAGTTCATCGGCACGCTCCGTACGAATAAATTCCTGCCGATCATCTGGAAGGCGGGCGTCAAACGCCGGTACGAAATCCGCGATTTCCGCCTCGATACGGAGTCGCTGCGTTTCAACCTCAACGGTGCCGGGGCCGCGGGCGCGTGGGCGGGCTACAAGTCGCCGTTCGACTTCGACATGGGCGCGACCAACACCGACTCCAGCATCAAGTCCATCGGCGGCGGCACCGTGTGGATGCCTGACCTCGTGCGCATGGGCACGTACTACCGCGAGAACCAGAACAACTTCACCCAGTCGATCACCGCGGCGAATTTCTACAACGCCTTCATCGGTAACCGGCGCAATTACGAGGAGACGATCGACGCCGGCTTCCTGATGGGCACGACGACGATCGGCAAACTGGTGCTTCGCGCCGGCCTGCGCCGCGAAGAAACGAGCACCGACTCACTTGAGTTCAATCCGCGTTCGGTCAACGAACTCGCCGCCGCTGGTTTCGCGGAAACCGCCGGGCGCGCGACCACGATCGACGGCCTGAAGTATCAATTCTTCTCCAAGCCGAAGGTTCACCGCGAGAGCGGTTACAACAACATGTTCCCCAGTGCGTCGGTGAAATATAAAATCAACCAGAACTTCGACGCGCAGATCGGCTTCAGCTCGACGATTCGCCGCCCGACGTTTCGCGATGTCGCGGGCGTGTGGGTGATCAACGACGACAATCTCACGGTGAGCGCGCCGAACACGGCATTGAAGCCCGAGACGTCGAAGAACCTCGCGGCCCGCCTCGCATATTATTTTGAGCCGGTCGGCATCCTCGCGATCAATGTCTACCAGAACAACGTCAAGGGCCTGTTCATCACCAACCGGCTCACCGCGCAGGAATTCGGCTACCAGGGCGACATCGATCTCTCGAACTACGAGTTCATCACGACGACCGCGAGCGTCAATGACGTCACGGTGCGCGGCATGGAGCTCGAATACAGCCAGAGTCTTTCGTTCCTGCCCCAGCCGTTCAAGGGGCTCAATGTCCGCGCGAGCTACACGCGCAGCTATGCGAGCATCCCGAAGGCGAACATGATTCCGCACTCCATCAACGCGGGCCTCAGCTACGGTTACCGGCGGTTCAATGTGTACTCCTCGCTGAACTGGCGGGACAACTATCCCACGACGATCACGGGCAACCCGCGGTTCTATCGTCACCGGGCCAACATCGACGTCGGCGGCGGCTACCGCATCACGGACCGCATCAATGTCTTTTTCGCCGCGCGCAATCTCTTCAACGAGCCGTACCTCATCATGGAGAAAGTGGGCGCCAACGCCCCTGCCGTGCAATTCTACGAGGTCAACGGCACGAACTGGACCTTCGGCGTGAAGAGCACGTTCTAAGCGGGAACCCAGATAAAGCACCTCCCGCGAATCACGCGAACAGACGCGAATGTCAGAGTAAAAAGCCCTCGCTGCCTTGATCGACGTTCAAGGCGGGGTGAGGCCACATTGCGCTCTCGCGTCATTCGCGTTCATTCGCGTGATTCGCGGGCAACCCGGCCGGGCGTTTTGACGTCCGGCTTTTTGTTTTGGGCGAACCCAGATTCGGATTCTCTGCTTATACCCATCTTCACCGCGGCGCATTTCTCAGTCGCGGGCAAGGTAAGGCTGGACCGTTCCGGTCAATCGACGGTAGAAGCTCGATACGGCCTTGCCAACCGCTTCCGTTCTCAGCCAGAAATTTCGTTCCCCGCCATGCGTCCACCGCCGACTCTGCGCCGTACTTTTTCCAGGTGCGCCGCGCTGTCGCCGGGGGTCGTTCTGGTGCCAGCCTTCCCGGTCTAGTTGTAACGTTTCCCTTTCACTCGCCCCGTAATGAACGACTCCTCCACTCATTCCTCCTCGACCAGCTCTCGCCCCGAATACACCGGCGCGTTCCTCCTGCTCCGGCTCTTCCTGGGCCTGCGGACGCTGCTTGCCGGCATCGAGAAATTCGAGGCGAACAAGAGCTTCTCGTTCTCGAACTACACCGAGAACATGACCCGCATGGCCACGGGCATCAGCAACTACTCCCTGATCCCGCTCTGGGCCGCGAAGATGTTCGCCCTGTCGCTCGGCTTCATGCTGGTGGCCTTCGGCGCCGGCATCCTCTTCGGCATCAAGACCCGCGCGTCGCTGTTCCTCGGCGGCCTGGTGTACGTCAGCCTCGGCTTCGGCCTCATGTCGGTGCAGGAAGGCGAAGGCGTCGCCTGGATCGGCATGCAGGTGCTGATGTTCGCGGTGGCGCTCATTTACTGCCGCCACAACCGCTTTGCGCTGGTGAGCGATAAGAATGACTGAGTCGTCAGGCCGAATCTTCCCAACCGTCTGCGCGTCATTCCGACCGTAGCGACGAATGACAGACCACCCGTCCCATGTCTGAACTTTTCTCCTCCTCTCCCCTTACGCGTCGCGGTTTCCTGAGTTCGAGCGCGAAGCTCGGCGCCGTCATCGCCGCCGCCCCGTACATTGCCCGCGGCGCGGACGTGGGCGCGGCGCCCAACGCCGACACCATCAACGTCGCGCTCATCGGCTGCGGCGTCGAAGGCCTCATTCTCACGAATGCGATGCTGCCGATCCCGGGCATCCGCTTCAAGGCGGTCTGCGACATCTGGCCGTACAATCTCAACCGGTCCGCCCGTCTCCTGCAGAAGTACAATCACGAGGCCAAGCCGTTCGAGGACTACAAGGAGATGCTCGCCACGGTGAAGGAAATCGACGCGGTGGTGATCGCCACGCCGGATTTCATGCACGCCGAGCACACCAATGCGGCGTTGAAGGCCGGCAAGCACGTCTACTGCGAGAAGCTGATGTCGAACACGGTCGAGGGCGCGCGCTCGATGGTGCTCACGGCCCGCGAGACCAAGAAACTCCTCCAGATCGGTCACCAACGCCGGAGCAATCCGCGCTACCAGCACGCCCGCGACAAGATTGTGCGCGGCGATCGCCTGCTCGGCCGGGTCACCAACATTTCCGGCCAGTGGCATCGCGCGGTCACCGACGATTTCGGCGTGCCGAAGGGCCAGGAGATTCCGGACGCCAAGCTCGCCAAGTATGGCTACGCCAACATGCACGAGTTCCGCAATTGGCGCTGGTTCAAGAAATATGCCGGCGGCGTGGTGTCCGACTTGGGCGCCCACCAGATCGACATCTACAACTGGATGCTCGGCGCCAATCCCCGCATGTGCATCGCGAGCGGCGGCGTGGACTACTACAAGACCCACGAGTGGTACGACAACGCGATCGGCATCTACGAGTACCCGACCAAGGAAGGCATCGTCCGCGCCACCTACGAGGTGCTCACCACGACGAGCGCCGGCGGCGGTTACCATGAGTATTTCATGGGCGACGAGGGCGCGCTCAAGATGTCGGAGAACCCCAAGTTCACGAAGATCTATCGCGAAGCCCGCGCCCCGGAGTGGGACGATTTCGTCACCAAGAAGCTCATCTCGCGTCCGGACTCGGGCGAAGGCGCCACCGCCGGCCTGAAACCCTGGGACAAGCCGCGCCAACGCATGGCCATGCCGTCCAAGGTCCCGACCGGCGCCGCCGCCGGCGGTCCGGCCAAGGTCGACGTGCGCGAGACGGCGCAGCTCTCCGCTTGGGACATCCCGGTCACCCTCGACAAGGCGATTCACCAGCCGCACTTGGAGAACTTCTTCAACGCCATGAAAAAGGGCGAGGCGCTCAACTGCCCGGCCGAGGAGGCGTTCGCCAGCGCCGTCACCGTGCTCAAGGTGAACGAAGCCATCGCCGCCCAGAAGATGCTGACGTTTGCCCCTGGCGATTTCGTGGTTTGATTCCGCAGGCGAAACCAGCGCATTCCTCACTTTTGCGGGAATGTGCTGAATTTCACCCCGCGGCGATGCGTCCCACCGCAACTGCCAGAAAATTAGTGTTCAATCGTGACCATTCGTGGTTCAAACCAAAGTCCTTTTCCCAACATGCTCCCTCGCTCCCTCACCCTCGCTCTCACCGCTCTCGCGCTCGCGGCTTCCGCTGGCGCCGCCGACGTCCCGCTGAAGGTTGAATACCCGAAGCCGCTGTTCGCCGGCACGCCCCGTCCGATTTCCCTGGCCAATCTCGAAGCGGCCAACACGAAGCGCGCCGACATCATGGTGTCGGCCGACGTCAAGCTGCTCTCGAAGGGCAAGACGGTCACCAGCAGCGACGCCCTGCCGGTCATCGGCGAGCTCACCTACCTGACCGATGGCGACAAGACCGGCATCGACGGCGCCTACGTGGAGCTCGGGCCCGGCGTGCAATGGGTGCAGGTTGATCTCGGTGCCACGGCGAAAGTCGCAGCGGTCGCGGTCTGGCACTTCCACTCACAGGCCCGCGTGTACCACGACGTCATCATCCAGGTTTCCGACGACAAGGATTTCAAGAAGGGCGTCACCACGATCTTCAACAACGACGACGACAATTCCGCCAAGCTGGGCAAGGGCAGCGACAAGTCGTACGTGGAAACGAACCACGGCCGCATCCTCGAAGCCAAGGGCGCCGCGGGTCGCTACGTCCGCCTCATCAGCAACGGCAACACCTCCGACGAGCTGAACCACTACTGCGAAGTCGAGGTTTTCGGCACGATGAAGTAAGGGTCCGTACAATTTTAGAACAAAAGCCGGAGCGCATCTACGCTCCGGCTTTTTTGTGTCCGGCGGGATTTCCGATGGGATCGGGAGTACTGGGACCGCGACCGCCCTCGGTCGCTTCCCGCCGGGAGCGACCGGGGGCGGTCGCGGTCCCAGCTGACGGTCCCGAGCCGAACCGATTTCTTCGCTTCGCACCCGTGCTGATTTAGTTTCTGCTCCGCTCAACCCTTCCCGTGTGTTCCTCCTGATGCTTCGGTTGCTGCCCCTCGCGATCATTGCCCTTGCGGCAGGCTGGCTGCGCACGCACGACCTCGCGAAGCGGCCGATGCACGCCGATGAGGCGAACCAGGCGGTGAAACTCGGCGAACTGCTCGACGCCGGCCGCTACGCCTTCGATCCCCGCGATCACCACGGTCCGACGCTCTACTACGCCGCCGTCCCCGTCGCATGGCTGCGCGGCGAACGCTCCCTCGCCACCCTCACCGAAACCACGGTGCGCCTCGTGCCCGCGATCTTTGGCACGCTCACCGTCCTGCTCGTGGTCGCGCTGGCGTCGCCCCTCGGACGCTGGCCGGCCCTGCTTGCCGGCGCGTTGATCGCGGTCTCGCCACCCGCGGTCTACTACAGCCGGTACTTCATCCAGGAAACGCTGCTCGGCACCTTCACGCTCGCCGCCGTGCTGTCCGCCCGATCGTGGTGGCGCACGGGCCTGACGCGCTGGGCCGTCGCCGGCGGAGCGTGCGCCGGCCTGATGCAGGCCACGAAGGCGAGCGCGCCGCTCTTTCTCGCCGCCGGCCTGTTCGCGTGGTGGATCGCGCGTCGCGCCCGCAGCCCCGAGCGCAAGCGGCTGGAAACCGCGGCGGCCAGCGGCTCACGTTCGTTCCTGCGCGGCACCGGCGTGGCCGCGCTCGCGGCGCTGCTCACGGCCGCCCTGCTCTACTCTTCTTTCGGGACGCATCTCGCGGGACTGCGCGACGCCTTGACGGTGTACACGAATGCCCTGACGCGTTTCGGCGCGGCGGCCGCGCCGACCGGACACGAGAAGCCGTGGTGGTATTACCTGAGAATCCTCAGTTGGTATCGCGAAGGCGGACTCGTCTGGCAGCAGCTCGCGTTCTCGCTGTTCGCCGTGGCGGGTCTCGGCGTGGCCGTCGTCAGCCGGTCGCCCTACCTGCGCGGCGTCGCGGCGTACACGGCCGTGATCGTCGGGGCGTTCTCGTTCTTTGCCTACAAGACTCCGTGGCATCTGGTGCACTTCGTGCCCGGCATGGCGATCCTGGCGGCGGCGGCGCTGGCCACGCTGGCGCGGATGAAAGCCGGCGGCGTGATCGCCACCGTGCTGGCGATGCTCGTGATCGCCACCCTCTACCACCAAACGCAGCGCTCGTCGTTCCTGCGTCCGGCGGACCAGCGCAATCCGTACGCGTACGTGCACAGTGCGCCCGACGTGTTGAAGGTGCGCGATCTCGCGCTGGCTGCGGCCGCGCGCTTCCCGGAAAAACCGATTCGCGTGATCAGCGAGGAATACTGGCCGCTGCCGTGGTACCTGCGCGGGCTCGCGCGGGTCGGCTACTATGCCGCTCCCCCCGACGACTGCGACGGCGCGCTCGTGATCGCGTCCCAACTGCAGGCGGAAAGTGTGCGCGCGCAGTTGCGCGGATCGTACCGGGAGTCCTTCTTGGGGCTGCGTCCTGGTTTCCTCTGCATCGTCTTCACGCCTGAACCGTGACCGCCCCGGCTCCCCAGCTTTCCGTCGTCGTCCCCGTCTACAACGAAGCCGGCAACATCCTGCCCCTCGCCGCCTCGACCGTGGAGGTGTTGCGCGCCCTCGGCCGGCCGTTCGAGATGATTCTGGTCAACGATGGCAGCACCGACGGCACCGGCGCGGAAATCGCCGCCGCCCACGCCCGCTGGCCGGAGTGCGTGGAACTGCGGCTGGAGAAAAACTCCGGCCAGGCCGTCGCGCTGCTCACCGGTCTGCGCGCCGCGCGCGGCGACTATTTGCTGATGATGGACGGCGACGGCCAGAACGACCCGCGCGATTTTCCCGCCGTGCTCGCGCTGGTGGAGTCGGGCAAGTTCGACCTCGCCTGCGGCTGGCGCGTCGATCGCCACGACTCGACCCTGCGGCGCATCATGTCGCGCGTCGCCAATGTCGTGCGCGGCGCGTTCCTGCAGGATCACATCCATGATTCCGGGTGCCAGCTTCGCGCCATGCGAAGCGAAGTGCGGGACGCGTTTTTTCCGATGGAGCTCATGCAGAGTTTCATTCCCGCGCTGGCCGTCGCCGCCGGTTATCGCGTCGGCGAGATTCCCGTGCGTCATCACGCCCGGCAGCACGGCCTCACCAAGTACGGCCTCGGCCGCCTCTGGTGGCGTCCCGCCGTCGCGATGATCGGTCTCCGCTGGAAAATCTGGCGCGGCCAAACACCGCAGCGAAACTCACGCGCATGAGTTCCTCGTTCGACGTAACAGCCAACGACGCCAGATGACGCCCGCCACGTTTCCCCACGAGGCGATGGCCACGCACTTCGAGGTGGCGATCGCGGGCCAGGCGTACGACTACGCGCACCAGGCCGCGGAGGCGGCGTTTCGCGAGCTCGATCGCCTCGAGACGATTCTGAGTCGTTACGTCGAATCCAGCGACATCGCCCGCGCGAACCGCAGCGCGCGCGGCGCGACGATTGCGATCACCCACGAGACGCTTGAATGCCTCATGATCGCGGCCGACGTCTCGCTGGCCACGCACCGGGCATTCGATCCCGCCTACGCGTCCGATCGCCCGCCGGAACTCGCGGCCGATCTGCCGCCGTTCACGCTCGATCCCGCTGCGCACACCCTCACGTCCCAAGCCGACGTGCTGCATCTTGACTTGGGCGCCGTGGGCAAGGGCTTCGCGCTCGATCGGATGGCGGACATCCTGCGCGACTGGGGCATCACGTCGGCCTGCCTCAACGCCGGCGGCAGCAGCGTCCTTGCACTCGAAACGCCACCGACGCCGGAGTCGCGCGGGTGGGACGTCGGTCTCGGCGAGGGCCGCGGGCGCCGCGTCATTTCACTTCTGGCCGCATCGCTGAGCGGCTCCGGGATCGCGGTGAAGGGTTCGCACTTGATCGATCCTCGCACCGGTTTGCCGGCGGTGCGCACCAATCGCGTCTGGGCGTATGCCACGGATGCGGCGCAGGCCGACGCGTTGTCCACCGCGTTTTTTGTCATGAACGAAGCCGAGATCGCGGCGTTGTGCACCGCGCATCCACAGGTGGGCGCCGCACTCGCCGCGCCTGGCGAGGAACTGATCGTGCACGGTGCGCTGCGCGCGCTGGTGGCCCGCGCTCGTGTTGGCGACGGAGCTTAGCGCTGGGACCGCGACCGCCCCCGGTCGCCTCCGGAAATGCGACCGGGGGCGGTCGCGATCCAAGTCCAAACCCCATCTCCGAAAAATGCGGCCTCCTGCGCACCGGATAAGAACTTTTTCGCGCGAATGATTCGCCATCCGTTGAAAGCGTTTGAACTCCACCGCCCGCACTGTTGATTGAAATCCGTCCCCACCCCTCATTTGTTGTCGTCCCTGCGACTCGAACCCCCGGCGCCCCATGGTGATCTCAACGTCTGCGTTGCAATCGATGCATTGTTTTCGGCAAGAAACGGGGGGCTTTGCGGGTTGTCGTCTCGGGGGTGAATTCAAAGCCTCCCTAGCGCACTGATTGACCGATGAGCCCACATCCCTACGCGTTTCTTGCCCTCTTCGCCGCCGTGGCGTTCGCGTTTCCGGTCATCCTGCTCAGCGTCGCCCGTCTGTGGACGCGTTTTTTCCAACCGCAGAAACCGAGCGCGACCAAAAACGACGCCTACGAGTGCGGCGTCGCCTCGACCGGCGACACGTGGATTCAGTTCAAGGCGCACTACTATCTTTACGCGATTCTGTTCCTGATCTTCGACGTCGAGGTCCTCTTTCTCCTGCCCTTCGCCGTCGCCTTCACCGGCCTGCCCACCGGCGCCCTCGTGGCGATGCTGGTCTTCATGTTGCTCCTCGCCGAAGGCCTGGTCTGGGCTTGGCACCGCGGTCACCTGGAGTGGAAATAACATGAGCGAACCCACTTCCCCGGCTCCGACGTCCATCACACAGCAGGATCGCGACGAACTGCGCCGGCAGGGCATCCTGCTCACGAGCATCCAGGAACTTTATACGTGGGGCAGCAGCCACTCGGTCTGGCCGCTCAACTTCGGCCTCGCCTGCTGCGCCATCGAGATGATCGCGGCGTCGATGGCCAAGTTCGACATCGCCCGCTTCGGCTCCGAAGTCTTTCGCCCGTCGCCCCGTCAGGCCGATCTCCTGATCGTCTCCGGCACCGTCACCAAGAAAATGGCCCCGCAGGTCGTGCGGCTCTGGGATCAGATGCCCGAGCCCAAGTACTGCATCGCGATGGGCGCCTGCGCGATTTCCGGCGGTCCGTTCAAGCAGGGTTACAACGTGCTGAAGGGCATCGACCGTTATCTGCCGGTCGACATCTACATTCCCGGCTGCCCGCCGCGTCCGGAGGCGTTGCTGCACGGTCTCGTCGAATTGCAGAAGAAGATCCGCGGCTTCAAACTTACCGGACCCGACGCTCCGCGCCATTTGCGCGCCGATATCGCCTGCGACTATCCCGTGCCTGAATTCGGCGCGCACGACCTCGAGCCGCCGAGCAATCCCACGGTGTGGACCGCGCCCGTCATCGTGCGCTCCGAAAAGGCGTAACGCACCCATGGAAACCCCGGAGCAAATTCGCGACCGCCTGCTCGCCCGGTTTCCCGGCGCGGAAGTCACGCTCATCACCAATCCCGGCACGGCGGCGCAGCATGGCTTGCTGATCGGCACGGCGCAGGCCGCCGCGATCGCGCAGTTCTTGCGGGACGACGCCGCGCTGCAGCTGGACCAGTGTTCCAACGTTACCGGCATCGACTGGCCCGAGAAGGAAATCATCGAGACCACGAAATCCACCGTGCCCGATCCCGCCGGCGGCCCGCCCAAGGTCGTCGAGCAAAAGACCAAGCGGATTCAGCCCGGTTATCTCGAGGTCGTCTATCATCTCTACTCCGTCGCGCTGAAACACGGCCCGATCATTCTTCGCCAGCGCACGGCCAATCGCACCGACGCCGTCAGCGTCGCCTCGCTCACGCCCGTCTGGCGCGCGTGCGAATTCCAGGAACGCGAAGTCTTCGATCTCTTCGGCGTCGGCTTCACCGGCCACCCGGACCTGCGCCGTATCCTGATGTGGGATGCGTTCAAGGATCACCCGATGCGCCGCGACTACGTCGAACCCGACGACTACGAATGGGAACCGACGCCGCACGGCACCGTGCTCGAGAAAGCGAAGGCGCACTATCCTGCGCCTGCAGTTACGCCGCCAGCCGCGCCCGCCGTGGCTGCACCGAAGGAGGCCAAGGCATGAACGCCCCTGGCATCACCCTCCCCGCCTCCGGCCTGGGACCGCTCGCCCCGCTGACCGGCGCCACGGTTCGCGAGGTCCACGACGAATTTCACGGCGACCTCCTCGAGGTCTCGATGGGGCCGCACCATCCGTCCACGCACGGCGTGTTCCGGATGATCGTCACGCTCGATGGCGAGCGCGTGATGAAGCTGAAGCCGGTGTTCGGCTACCTGCACCGCAATCACGAGAAGCTCGGGGAGAACACGACGTATCTCGGATCGATGCCGTACACCGATCGGCTGGATTACCTGAGTTCGATGACGAACAACTGGGCGTACGCCATCGCCGTCGAGAAACTCGCCGGCCAGCCGGTGCCCGAGCGCGCCGAGTACGTGCGCGTGATTCTCGCGGAGCTGACGCGCCTCATCAATCACACCTGTCTCGCCGGTTTCCTGATGCAGGACTGCGGGTGCAGCGGCACGCCGCTGATGTATGCGTTTCGCGAGCGCGAAAAGATCCTCGATCTCTTCGAGTCGCTCAGCGGCTCGCGGATGATGTGCAACTACCAGCGCTTCGGCGGCTGCCGCGTCGACCCTTCGGCCGAGTGGCTCGCGCAGGCGAAGCAACTCGCCGACGGCTACGGCCGTTTCCTCGACGAGTTCGAGGCGCTGCTCACGGGCAACGAGATCATCATGTCGCGCACGCAGGGCGTCGGCGTGCTGTCCTCCCAACTCGCGATCAACGCGGGTGTCACCGGTCCGATGCTGCGCGCGACCGGCGTGAACTACGACCTGCGCAAAGTCGACGCCTACGGCGTCTACTCGCGTTTCGATTTCCGCGTGCCGCTCGGCGATCACGGCGACGTCTATGACCGCTACATGATCCGCGTGCTCGAGATGCGCGAGTCGCTCAAGATCCTGCAGCAGGCCTTTGCCGGGATTCCCGCGGGACCGATCATGGATCCCAAGGCGAAGCTCCGCGGCTTCCGGCCGAAGGCGGGCGAGGCGTACGGCCGCATCGAAGGACCGAAGGGCGAGATCGGTTTCTATCTCATCAGCGACGGCAGTCCGAACCCGTACCGCTACCGCGTGCGGGCGCCGTCCTTCGTCAACCTCACGATCCTAGAAGACATGTGCCTCGGCCAGACCATCGCCGACGCCGTGATCATCCTGGGCAGCGTGGACATTGTGCTCGGGGAGGTGGATCGGTGAACACAAACCGGAAAGCGGAGACCGGAAACCGGAAACTCCCGACGCGCATTCCATCCACGCGTAGGGAACTTGCCGTACGTTTCACGCCGCGACTCCTGGTTTCCGATCTCCTGTTCCCGAACTCCGGCTTCCGGTTTCCGGTCTCCGGTCTCGTCTCCCCGGTTTCCGGTTTCCGGTTTCCGCACTCCGGTTTCCGGTCTCCGGTTTCGCCCCCCCCGTCCACGTCTGTCCGTCACGAACCTCGTTAACATGCTCGGCACCGGTCTACTCCAAGGTCTCGCCGTCACCGCGAAGAATTTCGTGGGGAGCTTCCATGATCCGGCGCGGTACACGACGGTCGAATACCCGGAGGTCAAACCGAAGCTGCCCGAGGCCTATCGCAACTTCCCCTTCCTCGTCACCGAGAACGCCACCGATCCGATGGGCACGCTGCGCTGCGTGGCCTGCCAGATTTGCGAAAAGGAATGTCCGCCGCAGTGCATCTACATCGAGAAGAGCAAGGACAAGAAGCCGGACGCCTCCGGCAAGATGCAGCTGTATCCGGCGATCTTCGACATCGATACCTCCGTCTGCATGAGCTGCCAGATCTGCGTCGAGGTCTGCCCGTTTGACGCGATCAAGATGGATCAGGTCTTCGAGATCGCCACGACCGAACGCTTCAACGCCCTGCTGCTCCACCGCGAGGACCTGGGCAAGCCGAACGAGTACTACCACGCGATTCACCCGACCGAGGCCGCCGAAGTCGACGCCCGGCTCGCCGCCGAACGCAAGGCCGCAGACGAAAAGGCAAAAGCAGCCGCCGCCGCCAAGGCCGCCGCACCTGCGAGACCCGCTGCACCCGCCGCTGCTGGTTCTGCCGCCGCCGCGCCCGCCTCGGCTTCGGTTCCCGCAGCTCCAGCCGCCGTGAAACCCGCCGCGACCGCCCCCGCTGCCCCGGTCCCGACGCCGCCCGTTTCCGCTCCCGCTTCTCAACTGCCCGCCGCGCCGAGCGCGGAGGCCCCGAAGGCCCCGCCGCCCGCCGCCTGATGAACGTCCCCGTCGCCGTCGTCGCCACGAGCGTGCTTGAGTGGATTTCTGCCACGCTTCTTCCGTCGCTCACGCACGTGGCCGCGGCCGCCGATTCCACCCTCGAGCGGCTGCCGATCACGCTGCGCGATCTTCTCACCAGCTGGCTGCCGGAACCCATACGCTGGGTGGTCAACAGCCTCATCGCCATCGCCGTCATTCTCGGCGTCTTCGGCCTGCTCTTCGCGTTCCTCACCCTGGCCGAACGCAAGATCCTCGGCCGCGTGCAAAACCGTCCCGGCCCGAACCGCACGGGTTATTTCGGCCTGCTCCAGCCGTTCGCCGACGGCGTGAAGGCGATCACGAAGGAAGACATCGTGCCGCGCGCTGCGGACCACGTGCTGCACTTCCTCGCGCCCGTCGCGCTGCTCGCGTTTTCCATCCTGACCTTCGCCGTCATCCCTTACGGCCGCAACCTGGTGCCGGTCGAGCTCGACGCCGCCGTCCTGTATTTCTTCGCCGCGGGCGCCGCCACCGAACTCGCGGTGTTCATGGCCGGCTGGGCGAGCCACAACAAATATTCGCTGCTCGCCGCCATGCGTGCACTCGCGCAGCTCGTGAGCTACGAGCTGCCGCTGCTGCTGTCGTTTGTCCCGGTCATCATGCTCGCGGGCTCGCTCTCGACGCAGGAAATCGTACTCAAGCAGGGCGGCTGGTCCTTCGGTTTCATTCCGCAGTGGCACGTGCTCACGCCGTGGGGCTTCGCGGGCTTCATGATCTTCATGACCGCGGCGCTCGCCGAATCGAACCGCTCACCGTTCGATTTGCCCGAGGCGGAGAGCGAACTGATCGCCGGCCATCTCACCGAGTATAGCGGTTTCAAATACGCGCTCTTCTTCATGGCGGAATACTTCGGCATGTGCGCGCTCTGCGGCATGGCCGTGACGTTCTTCCTCGGCGGCTGGCAGGCGCCGCTGCCGTTCCTGCAGTTCATTCCGTCCTACGCGTGGTACGCGGTGAAACTGCTGACGCTGCTGCTGGGCTTCATCTGGATTCGCGCGACGTTCCCGCGGCTGCGGATCGACCAGCTGACGCGTTTCGCCTGGAAATTCCTCGTGCCGCTCGCGTTGATCAATCTCGGCACCGCGGCCTTCTGGTCGCTCACCTCCGGCTGGTCGGGCGCGCTGCAGCTGGCGCGCTGGGCGATCGCCGTGGCGCTGGTCGTCGTTCCCTTCCTCGTCATCGGCCGCAAACTCTCCGCCGGCATCGGCCCGCGGACCTATCGCTACGCATGATGCCGCTCGCCTTCCTCGCCATCGCCGTTGTGACCGTCGCCAGCGCGGCGGTCGCCATGTCGCTGCGCAATCTGATTCACAGCGCGCTGCTGCTCATCGGCAACTGGGCGGGCATCGCCTGCTTCTACCTGTGGGCCGGCGCCGAGTTCGTCGCGTTCGCGCAGATGATGGTGTACGTCGGCGCGGTCTCGATGGTGGTACTATTTGCGGTGTTGCTGACGCGCCACTCCGTCGCCGACGTGCGCGAAGCGCCGCATTCCCTGCCACGCGTCGTCGCCGGCCTGATTGTCGGCGGGGCCGTCCTCGGTGTACTCGGCGGCGCCGTCCTGAGCACGCCGCTGGATCGCATCGCGGGCCCTGCGCCGATTGTGACCGTGAAGGAAATGGGGCAGCTGCTCATGCAGCAGCACGCCGCTTCGCTGCTCATCGTGGGCGTCATTCTCACCGTGTCCCTGCTCGGCGCCATCGTCATCGCGTCCGCCGATCGCGCGGACGCAGGAAAGGACGAATCGTGAACCTCACGCCGCTTCATCTCTGCCTGCTGTTCTCGAGCGCGCTCTTCGTCGTGGGCCTCATCGGCGCGCTCTCGCGCAGCAACTCGATCCTGGTACTGCTCGGCATCGAGCTGATGCTGAATGCGGCCAACGTGAACTTCATCGCCTTCTGGCGGTACGGCCCGTCGCCGTCGGCCGCCACGGGCGTGATGTTTGTACTCTTCTCGATCGCCGTCGCCGCCGCCGAGGCCGCCGTCGGCCTCGCCCTGGTGATCGCCGTATACCGTCACCAGAAGAACATCCGCCTCCAGGAGGCCAACCGGCTCAAAGGATGACGCAGCGGCAACCCGCAGTGATCCCATGACATTACCCGTCCACTTGCTCTGGCTCATTCCCGCGCTCCCGCTGCTTGCGGCGGGCATCGGGTCGTTGACGCCCCGGGGCGGACGCACGCTGTCCGCCGCTGCGGCCATCGGCGCGATGGGCCTCGCCTTCCTGCTCTCGTGCGGCGCGCTCGCGACCGCCCTGCAGGATCCTTCCGCGCATCTCGCCCACAATTTCGCGTGGTTCGATCTCGGCACCGCCGCAGTGCGCCTCGGGTGGCTGCTGGATCCGCTGACCGCGCTGATGTGCGTGATGGTCACGTTCGTCGGCCTGCTGATTTTCATCTTCAGCACGGGCTACATGCACGAGGATGCGAACTACACGCGGTTCTTCTGCTTCCTCAGTCTTTTCGCCTCGGCGATGCTGGGCCTGCTCGTCTCGAACAGCCTGCTGCTGCTCTTCATCTGCTGGGAACTGGTCGGACTCGCGTCGTATCTGCTGATTGGATTCTGGTTTCACAAACCCGAGGCCGCGGCCGCCGCGAAGAAGGCCTTCATCACCACGCGCATTGGCGACCTGGGTTTTCTCATCGGCATGCTGTGGTTGTACGACGCGACCGGCTCGCTACTCTTTTATGATGGCGGCAAGGGCGTGCTCGAGAGCGATGCGCTGAGCATCCTGGTCGCGCAAACGACCCTCGGCGGCCTGGCCGTTTCCACGGCGGTCGGCCTGCTGATTTTCTGCGGTGCGATCGGCAAGTCCGGCCAGTTCCCGCTGCACGTGTGGTTGCCGGATGCGATGGAGGGCCCGACACCGGTCTCTGCGCTGATCCACGCGGCCACGATGGTCGCCGCCGGCGTGTTTCTCATCGCCCGCGTTTATCCGCTCATGATCGCCGACCAGGCGCTCACGCAGACTCCGCTCCACGCCCTCACGGTCGTTGCGGCGATCGGCGCGATCACGGCGCTGCTGGGCGCGGTCATCGCGGTGGCGCAAAACGACATCAAACGCGTCCTCGCGTTTTCAACCGTCTCCCAGCTCGGCTACATGATGCTGGCGCTGGGCGTCGGCTCGTGGGTCGCGGCCATCTTCCATCTGCTCACGCACGCGTTCTTCAAGGCGCTCCTCTTCCTCGGCGCCGGCTCGGTGATTCACGCCGCGCACCACGAACAGGATATTCGCCGGCTCGGCGGCCTGCGCGGCCCGATGCGGATCACGTTTGTCACCTTCGCGCTCGGCATGATGGCGCTCGCCGGCGTGCCGTTTGTGTTCTCCGGTTTCTGGAGCAAGGAAGCGATCCTGCATGCGGCCCACGGCTGGAGTGTCTCACACCTGCCGTTCTACGTCGGTCTCGTCGCGGTCGTGCTGACGGCGTTCTACATGACGCGACTCGTGGCCGAGGCGTTCTTCGGTCATGCGCGCAGCGACGCCGCCAGCCACGCCCACGAAAGTCCGCGCGCGATGACCGTGCCGCTGATGATTCTCGCCGTCTGCGCGGTGGTGCTCGGTTTCCTCGGCACGCCGTACTGGCCCTGGCTGCAACGCACGCTCGATCCCACATTCCACAGCGAACCCGGCGGCGCCGGCCTGATGATCACGTCGATCGTCCTCGTGGCGGTCGGAATCGGTGCCGGCTGGGCGTTGTACGGTCGCCGTCTGCGGCAGAAAGCCAGCGCACCGGATCCCATTGCCGCGGCCATGCCGGGCGTGTTTGCCGCCCTGGCGGCGCGACTCGGCTTCGACGAACTTTATGCGGCCACGGTCGGCCGGCTCAATCAGGCGACCGCGACGTTTGCGGATGCGTTTGATCGCTACGTCCTCGACGGCGCCGTCCGCTTCCTGTCGCGGCTCGGCGAGTTCGCCGGCATCGTGAATCGTGAGACAGACGAGGACGTGATCAACGGCGGCTTCGACACCACGAGCGGCCAGCTGCGCGGCGCCGCCCAATCCTATTCCCGCGCGCAAACCGGCGATGCCCACGGCTACCTCGGCATGGTCGCCATGGGTTTCGTGCTGATCGTGCTGGCAGTCATCCTGGGAGGCATGCAGTGAAAACGATTCCGCTCCTCTCCCTCCTCGTCTTCACCCCGTGGATCGGGGCCGGGCTGCTCGCCGTGTTGCGGCGCTCCAGCTCGACGACGAATCGCATCATCGCGCTGCTCTTCAGCCTCTCGACGCTCGCACTCAGCCTGCCGCTGCTGAGCCACTTCGATCCCGCGCGTATCGGCCCGCAGTTCGTGGAACGCGAACCATGGATCGCGGCGCTCAACATCCACTATCACCTCGGGCTCGACGGCCTGAGCCTGATGCTCGTGCTGCTCACCGGGATCGTCACGCCGGTGGCGCTGCTCGCCTCGTGGCGCCTCGAGCGTTCCGCGCGGCTCTTCTGCGCGCTGTTCCTGCTGCTGCAGGGCGCGGCGCTCGGCGTGTTTCTCGCGCTCGATTTCTTCCACTGGTTCTTGTTCTGGGAACTGAGCCTCGTGCCGGCTTTCTTCCTCATCAAACTCTGGGGCGGCGCCGGTGCCACGCGCGCCGCGTATCAGTTTGTCATCTACACCATCGGCGGCAGCGCGTTCATGCTGCTCGGATTTGCCGCGCTCTACGTGGCGACCGGCACGATGGATTTCCTGCAGCTGGCGCAACTGGCCGCGGACGGCACGCTCGCCCAGAAGCTCGCCGCGGTCGGCGGCGGCTGGCCGCAGGCGGTGTTCCTCGGCGTGTTCATCGGACTCGCGGTCAAGGTGCCGCTGTGGCCGTTCCACACCTGGCTGCCTCCGGCCTACGCCGAGGCGCCGACCGGGGCGTCGATGTTCCTCACCGGCGTGATGTCGAAGATGGGTGTCTACGGTTTCCTTCGGATCCTCTGGCCGCTGTTTCCGGGGCCGCTCCACGCCGCGGCGCCCTGCCTGCTGTGGCTCGCGCTCGGTGGCATCGTGCTCGGCGCGTTTGCCGCGATGCGGCAGACCGATCTGAAGCGGATGATCGCGTATTCGTCGCTCAATCACCTCAATTACTGCCTGCTCGCGCTCTTCGCCGTCGCCGCCGCCACCGGCGGGGCTCGGCCGGTCAACGAAGCCGCCACGGCGGCCCTCAGCGGCACGCTGCTTCAGGTGTTCAACCACGGCCTTTCCGCCGCAGCTCTCTTCTACTGTGTCGGCGTGCTGGAGACGCGATCCGGGGGCCGGCGCGGCATCGGTGACTTCGGTGGCGTGCGCACGGCGGCACCGATCTTCGCCGGACTCTGCGGCGTCGCGATGTTCTCCTCGCTGGGACTGCCGGGGCTCAATGGTTTCGTCGGCGAGTTCCTGATCTTCCGCGGCGTCTTCGGGCTCACGCCGTGGGCCGCGGGCGTCGCGTGTCTCGGCCTGCTCGCGACCGCGCTCTTCCTCCTCACGTTCTGGCAGCGTGTCTTCCACGGTCCGAAGCAGGGCGCAGCGACCGGTGAGTTCAGCGATCTGCGCGGCATCGAGTACGCGCCGCTGATTCCGCTCGTGGCGCTGATGTTCCTCCTCGGCGTCGCCCCGCATTTGCTCACGCAGCTTTTCAATCCGCTGATCACCGCCTGGGCGGGACATCTCGTGCTCCCATGAACGCGCTCCCGTGGACCATCTACCTGTCGTTCGCCGGCGCGGCGCTCTGCCTGCTGGCGGGCGCGCGGTCGGCCGCGGCGGCCCGCGCGATCGCGCTGCTCACTTCGCTCGCGAGCTTTGCCGCCACGCTCCTCGCGGCCCGGAGCTTTGTCCCGGGGCCGGGCCTCGAGACCCTGGTCAACGTGCCGTGGATCGCCGAGCTCGGCGTGCGGTATCATCTCGCGGCGGACGGCATCAGCCTGACGCTCCTCGTGCTCACCGGCCTCGCCGCCACCGCAGGCGTGCTCTTCTCGTGGAACATCACCGAGCGCACCGGTGAATTCTTCGCCCTGTACCTCGCGCTGATCGGCGGCGTGTACGGCGTGTTTCTCAGCGCCGACGCCTTCGTGCTCTTCGTGTTCTACGAGATCGCGATCGTGCCGAAGTATTTCCTCATCGCGAACTGGGGTTCGACGAACCGCGAGTACGGCGCGATGAAGCTCGTGCTCTATTCCTTCGCCGGCAGCGCGCTCGTGCTCGCCGGCCTGCTGTGGGCGTATGCGGCGGGCGGCGGCAACAGTTTCGCGCTCGGCGATCTCGCCGCGGCGGCCACGCACTTCACCCGCACCGAACAGCTCGGCATGTTTGCCCTGGTGTTCCTCGGCTTTGCGGTGCTCGCCGGCATGTTTCCCTTCCACACGTGGGCCCCGACAGGCCACGTCGCGGCGCCGACGGCCGCCTCGATGTTGCTCGCCGGCGTCGTGATGAAGCTGGGCGCCTACGGCTGCCTCCGCGTGGCGATGCCACTGTTTCCCGTCGGCTTTGTCTACTGGCAGCCCGTCATCGCGTGGCTCGCCATCGCCGGCATCGTGTATGCCGGGCTGATCGCCCTCGTGCAGGAGGACTTCAAGTTCGTCATCGGTTACTCGAGCGTCAGTCACATGGGCTTCGTGCTGCTCGGCCTCGCCGCGGCCAACAGCCAGGCCGTCAGCGGCGCGGTCCTGCAGATGTTTTCGCACGGCGTGATCGCCGGCCTGCTCTTCGCGGTCGTCGGACGCATGGTGTACGAGCGCACGCATACGCGCAAACTCGCCGAGCTGCGGACAATGCCACTGCACCGGCGGCTGCCGTTTGCGGCATTGACGTTCGTGCTCGCCGGCCTCGCCTCGATGGGCATGCCGGGCTTCAGCGGTTTCCCGGCGGAACTCACAATTCTCATCGGCACGTGGAAAACGTCGCCGCTCTGGGCCCTGTTCGCCGCGGGCGGCGTGCTCGTCGCCGCCGCCTTCACCTTGCGCGCCATCCAAGTCTCCTTCTTTGGCACCACCGACAAGTCCAGCCCGGCGCACGCCACCCCGGCGCATTCGCACCACTATGATCCGATCACGTGGCCCGAACGCACCGGCGCGATGCTGCTGATCGCCGCGACGGTCTACATCGGGCTCAAGCCCGATGCCCTGCTCGGCTGGATCACGCCGGCCCTGCAATCGCCGCTGATGCAGGCGGTGTTGAAAGGAGGCACGCCGTGACCCCGCATTATCGCGAGTTGTTCAACGCGCTGCTTCCGGAGCTGGCGCTCGTGCTCGGCGCGCTGCTCGTCCTGAGCGTGGATCTGATCGCGGGTCGCGGCCGCGCCGCCGCCGCGCGCCTGCGCGTATCCGTTTCCATCGGACTGCTCGCGCTCGCCGCCGCCGGCTACGGCGCGCACCTCGCGGGGAAGGGCGGACCGGCCTTCGACGGCGTCTTTGCGCTCGATGCCCTCGGCTTTGCCGTGCGACTGGGCGTGATTGCGCTTGGCGTGCTCACGCTCGGGCTGCTGCCCGGTGTCTCGCGGTTGCGCCATCCCGCGGAGTACGTCGCGGTGATGCTGCTGGCCACGTGCGGCTTCACGCTCATGGCCGTGGCGCAGCAACTCCTGGTGGCCTTCCTCGCGCTCGAACTGGCGAGCCTCTCGTTGTATGTGCTGACCGGATTCGACAAATCGCGGCCGGAGTCGGCCGAGGCGGCGTTGAAGTACTTCCTCGTCGGCGGCATGTCCGCGGCGTTCCTGCTCTTCGGCTTCAGCCTCATCTACGGACTCACGGGCTCCATCGAACTGCCCGCGATCGCGTTTCAACTGCGCGGCCTGCCGGTCACCACCCTGCTGATCGTCGCGCTGGTGATGGTGCTGACGGCGTTCGGCTTCAAGGCCGCCGCGGCCCCCTTCCATCTGTGGGCCCCCGATGTCTATCAAGGCGCTCCCGCATCGTCGGCAGCGCTGGTGGCGTCCGCGTCCAAGCTGGCGGGTTTCGCCTTGTTCGTGCGGCTGCTCTGGAGCGGTCTCGCACCGGTCGCCGGCGACCTCACCGGAACGGGAACAAGTCCCGGCTGGGTGACGATCGTCGTGATCATCTCCGCCGTTTCGCTGGTGCTGGGCAACATCGCCGCCCTAGCCCAGACCAATGTCCGCCGGCTGCTCGCGTATTCAGCGATCGCGCACGCCGGCGCGTTGCTGCTCGGCGTCATCGCCGCCGGCAAGTCCGGACCGGCGCCGCTGTTTTATTATGCGCTGACCTACGGTTTCGCGACCGTGGGCGCATTCGGCGTCATCGCCGTGGTGGAACGCGCGGGCCGATGCCAGTCGCTCAGCGATCTCGCCGGCCTGTATCGCCGCTCGCCGCTGCTCGCCGGCTGCCTGTTCATCTTCATTCTTTCGCTCGCGGGCATTCCGCCGCTGGCCGGTTTCTTCGGTAAGTTCACCGTGTTCGCCGGCGCGCTGAAGCTGAACGGACTCTCGAGTCCCGCGGGCTGGCTGGCGCTGCTCGCCATCGGCATGAGCGCCGTGGGCCTGTACTATTACCTGCTGATCTTGAAACAGGCCGTGGTGGCCGCGCCTGTCGCCGGCGCCGAAACGAAAATTCCCGTACCGGCGATGGCCGCGGCGTCGTTGGTGATCGCGGCCGCTCTCCTCGTCGTCGTCGGCATCTTTCCGTCGGTCGTGCTGCAAATGCTCCCGTAATACCAATCGCACTCTGCCTTTGGACTTTAGCCGTGGCTACGAGCGCCAGCGAGCGGCCGAACGGCCACTCGCTGGCGCTCGTAGCCACGATCGATCCAGAACTCCAAAAGCAAGGAGCGATTGGTATAACGGGCAGGGGCGCGGCCACCTCGCCCGGTCCACCATCATCCGGGCATCAAGCCGTGCCAGACATTCCGGCTGACGGGCTTTGGCCGGTCGCCTACTGGACGTTCAGGAGCGCCCGCAGCGGTGACTTCGGCTTGCCGGGCGGACCGCCGGCACCATTGCCGTGGGGTTGATCGGTGCCAGAGGGATGAAAGCCCGTGTCGTCCTCGTAGCCTTCCCGCGCCGTCAACAGGGCGTAGGCCGTCGCCGTCAGGGCGAGGACCGCCAAAACAATGACTGCGTAGATGAAGAGATTCATACGCGTGGGTGCTACCCTCGGTGACCTCCGTCGGATACGACGGGTTCCGTCTATATTTTACATGAAATTACTCGGGGTAAGGCTTCTTCCGAGCCTTCACTCCGGAGCGCGTCCGACGGCGAAATCCGACTTTTCCCTGCCGGGCGGCAGCGCGGTGTTCGCCCCCCAAAAGCAAACGCTCCGGCGACCCGAGGGTCCGCCGGAGCGATGAAGAACAGTTGAAGCTTCCGATTGCCGGCAGCGGGCGGGCGGTGAGCCATGCCTGCACTGCGTGGGCGCGCGGAGGTCAGCTTCAGCGTGCGCGCTTACTTGGAACGCTTGACGGCGATTTTTTCCGCCTTCTTTGCTTTCGCGGTCTTCAAGGGAGCTTTGCGGGTCAGTTTCTTTGCGTTTTGTGTTTTGGCCATAAATCGAATGCGGCTGAGGGCGGAAAAGAGCGCGACGCGATTATCCGCGGAACGCGGCAATCTCGGCGGGCGTCGCGAGCTCGAAGCTGATCTTGCGTTCGATCACTTCACGGAGCGCGGTGTCCTCGGCCGAAAGTTTTTCCAACGACTCGACCAAGGCACGGTTGCCACGTTTCAGCTGCTTCACGCGGCGTGAGATCACATTGATGAGGACATTCGGATCATCGATGACCAGAAGGGCGGCCTTAACGTATTCGTCTCGCATGGTGGAAGGAACAGCGGATCCGGTGGAGCGACAGGCAGGCGGCGCGCCTGCGTCGGGCTCCGGGAACAAGCTGAGTTGAACAGCCTAAAAATGTTCCGCCACCAACGCGACACCCAATTCAGTCTCCGGCCCGCGCGTGCACAATTCCTTCGCGGACCATTCGCTTGGAACGTTTATCGACCGCCGTTGTGCCGCCGCCGCTGGCATGGAAAACTGAATACACGGCGTTCCCGGCGCCAATGGCCGCCAACTCCCCGCGGGGTAACGGGCTTCGTCTCTCCGCCTGTCCACCGCTCCGCTCACGTTTTCGCCGGCGACGGCGCGGATCGCGGCGCCGACTGCTTTTTCTCATCGAGATTCTGCCGCGCCTCTTCGTCCGTGACGGGCGCGGAATCGACGCCCCCGGCCGGCACCTCGAGTTTCGCGAGCCACACCAGGGCGTTGAGGATCAAGCGGCGCTGATCGTCGTTCTGCCAGTTGAGATGAAAGTGTCCGCCCGTGAAACCAAAGCCGCGGCCGCCATCGGGTCGCTCGACCGCCCACATCATCGTCTCGGCCCGGCCCTTCGCCGCCTGAATGTGCGGATACGGGCCCGCAGGATAGACGTAAGGTCCGTCCCTCACCGCGTCCGATGGCGGCGCGACGAGAATATCCTTCACGCCAGCCTTCCCCTCGCGGAACCGCAGGTTGAAGTACCACTCGTCCTTCGTCTTGAACGGCTTCACGCCGCGGGTCAGCGGATGCACCGGCAGCGTCTGAAATTCGGCCTCCCAGATCGGATTGCACGAAAAGGCGTTTTCATAGTGCCCGCCGATCCACTCCTTCCATTCGGCACCGCCGCGCTCCGGCGTCACTTCCACCGCATAGTGGGCGCAGCCGAGGCTCACGCCCCGCTGCATCAAGCCGCGCAACAACGCGAGGCGCTCGGGCCGCACCGCGAGGTGGTTGGGCCCGCCGTCGGCGTAGATGAAGATGGCGTCCGCGCCCTCGAAGACCGCGTTGTCGTCGACGCGCTTGCCCGCGACGATTTTCGTCGGCCAGCCATTGGTCACGAGCACGGTCTTCAGATGGGGCACGCCCTGGAGGCGTTTCTCCAGCAGCATCGAACCCGCGCGGAACTCATGCATCAGCGGCGGATGACTGACCGGACCGGCGATCATGACCAGCTTGCGATCGGCTGAGTGGAGGCTGGAGAAGCCGACAAGTAACGCGGAGCAAAACAGCAGGGTAAACTTCATGGGGCAACGGGTGGAGTCCCCAGCCTGCGCGCGCCGCGGGCCAGTGCAATCGTTCGCCACCCGCATTGCCCGCCGCGCCACGCGCCGTGCGGATCACGGCGGCGAGCTTGTGCCCTCGCCCGACGCGCCCCACGCTGAGAGCGTTACCTCCTCCCCATGCATCTCCCGACCCGCGCCCGTCTGATCCGGCTTCCGGCCACCCTTGCCCTGCTCTCCCTCCTGCCCGGTCTCGCCGCCCAGCCCGCGGCACCGGTTGCCCAACGGCCCGCGGCCCGACCCGCGCCGGTCCCGCCGGTCGTGTCCCCTGAGTTGCACTCCGACGGACGCGTGACCTTTCGCCTGCGCGCACCGAAGGCGACGGTCGTGACCGTGTCGGGCCAGTTTCAAAAAGGCCCGGCCGCCATGGTGAAGGACGACACCGGACTCTGGAGCGTCACCGTCGGCCCCATCCCGTCCGATCTCTACGAATACAGCTTCAACGTCGACGGCGTCAGCATGATCGATCCGGGCAATCCCGCGATCAAACCGATGCGCAATCCGCGCACGAGCATCCTGGAAATCCGCGGCGAGCCGCCGCTGCTGCACGATTTTCAAAACGTTCCGCACGGGCGCGTCAGTCTGCACTGGTATGCCTCGCAGGCCCTCGGCCGCCGGCGCCCGCTGCAGGTGTACACGCCGCCTGGATACGAGGCGAACGCCACGACGCGCTATCCGACCCAGTACCTGTTCCACGGCTCCGGGGACAACGAAGCCACCTGGGTGGCTCACGGCCACGCGCACTGGATTCTCGACAACCTCGTCGCGCAGGGCCGCGCGCAACCGATGATCGTCGTGATGCTCGACGGCCACGCCGTGGCCCCGGGCGCGAGCACCGATCGCAACGCCAACGTCGTGGCGTTTGAACGCGATCTGCTGCAGGACGTGATGCCCTTCGTCGCCGCAAACTACCGCACGCGCGAGGACGCCACGAGCCGCGGCATCGTCGGCCTCTCCATGGGCGGCGGCCAGTCGCTGACCATCGGCCTCAAGCATCCCGACCGGTTCGCCTGGGTCGGCGGCATGAGCAGCTCCGTTGGCGGGGCGGCGGAACTCCTCGGCGACGGCACCGCGCTGAACCGCCAGCTGAAGCTGCTCTGGTTCGCCTGCGGCAAGGATGATTTTCTCCTCAAGGCCAACCAGGATCTCGCGGCCACGATGACGGCCCGGAAGATCCGCCACGAGTACGTCGAGACGGAAGGCAATCACAGCTGGCCGGTCTGGCGCCGGTATCTGGCGGACTTCGCTCCGCGCGTCTTTCAGGCCACGAAGTAACGCCACCGCTACACGCGGCCGAGTTGCGCACTTGAAGCGCACGCGCCGCATCGGATAACTCTGATCCTTCCCATGTTCACTCTTGGCATCGATTACGGCACCAATTCCGTCCGCGCCCTTGTTGTTCGTTGCGCCGATGGCGCAGAGCTCGGCTCCGCGGTGGTCAACTACCCCAGCGGACACCAGGGCGTGCTCCTCGATCCGAAGGATCACCACCTCGCCCGCCAGCATCCCGGCGACTACCTGATCGGCCTTGAGGAATCCGTCCGCGGCGCACTCGCCGCCGCGAAGAAGGCGCGCGGATTTTCGCCCGACAAGATCATCGGCATCGGCGTCGACACCACCGGTTCGAGCCCGATGCCCGTCGATGCCCACAACCGGCCGCTGGCCCTCGATCGGAAGTGGCGGAAGAATCTCAACGCCCAGTGCTGGCTCTGGAAGGATCACACGAGCGTCCGCGAAGCCGCGCAGATCACCGCGCTCGCCGCTCAACACCGGCCGGCGTTCATCGCGAAATGCGGCAACACGTATTCGTCCGAGTGGTTCTGGTCGAAGATCTGGCACTGCCTGAACGTGGCGCCCGACGTTTTCGCCGCCGCGCATTCCTGGGTTGAATTGGCCGACTGGATACCATCGGTGCTCGCCGGCGCGACCGTGCCCGCCGATGTCGTCCGCGGCGTGTGTTGCGCCGGACACAAGGCGCTCTACGCCGACGACTGGGGCGGCCTGCCGGACAAGGCGTTCCTCACGCTGCTGCACCCGAAACTCGCCGAGCTGCGCGATCGGTTGTATGAGAAAGCCCATGACGCCACCGCCTCCGCGGGCGCGCTGACGCCCGCCTGGGCGAAGAAACTCGGTCTGCGCGCCGGCATCCCGATCGCGATTGGCGAAATGGACGTCCATTACGGCGCCATCGGTTGCGGCGTGGCCGAGGGCGTGATCGTGAAGGTCATCGGCACGTCGACCTGCGACTGCGGCGTCGTCTCGGCGGCAAAAACCGTGCCCGACATCCCGGGCATCTGCGGCATCGTCAAGGGCGCGATTCTTCCCGGCTTCTACGGCATCGAAGCCGGGCAGTCCGCCGTCGGCGATATTTTCAAGTGGTGGGTCGAGGTCGTCTGCCGCGGTGATGCCGCGCTCCACGCGCGCCTCACCAAGGAGGTCGCGAAACATAAACCCGGCCAATCCGGTCTCCTCGCGCTCGACTGGAACAACGGCAACCGGACGATCCTCGTGGATCCGTTGCTGACCGGCGCGCTCATTGGTCAGACGCTCTACACGACGCAGGCGGAGATTTATCGGGCCCTGATCGAGGCCACGGCCTTCGGCGCCCGCGCCATCCTGGAACGCATCCGCGAGTACGGCGTGCCCGTCGATCGGATCGTCTGCGCCGGCGGCATCGCCGAGAAAAATCCGATGCTGATGCAGATCTACGCCGACATCACCGGCTGCACCATGCAGGTGTCAGGCTCGTCCCAAGCCTGCGCCCTTGGCTCCGCGATCAGCGCCGCCGTTCTCGCCGGCGCCCACCCCAGCTTCCCGGCCGCCCAGAAGGCCATGACCCGCGTGCAGCGGAAGAGCTACCGTCCCATCGCCGCCCATCGGAAAGTCTACGACGAACTCTACCGCTTGTATCGGCAACTCCACGACGCCCTGGGCGGGCTGGACAAGTCCGCCGATCTTTCCCGCCTGATGAAGGATCTGCTCGACGTGAAACAGCGCGCCAGCCGCTGAGCCACCCGCCACGCCCCCCGTCTCCTTCCCGTGCATCTCCTCACTCATCCGGAAATCTGGTTCGTCACCGGCAGCCAGCATCTTTACGGGCCCGAAACGCTCGCGCAGGTGGCCCGCAACGCCCAGGCGATCGTCGCGGGCTTCGACGGTTCCAAGCGCGTCCCGCTCGACGTCGTGTTCAAGCCCGTCGTCAAGACGCCCGAGGAGATTCGCGCACTCTGCCTGGAGGCGAACAACGCGATCAACTGCGCGGGCCTGATCCTGTGGATGCACACATTTTCACCTTCGAAGATGTGGATCGGCGGGCTCAACGCGCTGCGCAAGCCCTTCGTTCACCTCCACACGCAGTTCAACCGCGACCTGCCGTGGAGCACGATCAACATGGACTTCATGAACCTCAACCAGTCCGCGCACGGCGATCGCGAGGCGGGGTTCATCCACACCCGCATGCGGCTCGCCCGCAAAGTGGTCGTCGGTCACTGGCAGGATCCGGAAGTCGAGGATCGTCTCGGCGCCTGGATGCGAGTCGCGCGCGCGTGGCACGATTTGCAGGGCGCGAAGTTCGCCCGCTTCGGCGACAACATGCGCCAGGTCGCGGTCACGGACGGCGACAAGGTTTCCGCCGAAATGACCTTAGGTTTCTCAGTGAACGGTTACGGCATCGGCGATCTCGTCGCGAAGATTGCCGACGCCGGCATCCACGATCGGCGGGTCGATGATCTATGCGCCGAATACGCCGAGCGCTATGTCATCGCGAAGGAACTGCGCAAAGGCGGAGCCCGCCATGAATCGCTCCGCTACGGCGCCCGCATCGAGCTCGGTCTGCGCGCTTTCCTAGAGCAAGACAGTTTCAAGGGTTTCACGACGACGTTCGAGGATCTGCACGGCCTGCGGCAACTGCCCGGACTCGCCGTGCAACGGCTGATGGCGGAGGGCTACGGCTTCGGCGCAGAGGGCGATTGGAAAACCGCCGCATTGCTGCGCGCGATGAAGGTCATTGGCGCCGATCTCAAAGGCGGCACGTCGTTCATGGAGGACTACACGTACCACCTGTCGCCCAAGGGTCACCAGGTGCTCGGCGCGCACATGCTCGAGATCTGCGAGAGCATCGCGGCAACCAAGCCCACGGTTGAAATCCATCCGCTCGGTATCGGCGGCCGCGAGGATCCCGTCCGCCTCGTGTTCGATGCCCGGACCGGTCCGGCGCTGAATGCGTCGCTCGTCGATCTCGGCAACCGCTTCCGGCTGATCGTGAATGAAGTCGACGCCGTCAAGACGCCCAAACTGCCCAAGCTGCCCGTCGCCCGCGCCGTGTGGGAGTGTCGGCCCAATTTCAAGACCGCCTGCGGTGCCTGGATTCTCGCCGGCGGCGCGCATCACACGGGGTACAGTTATTGCGTGACGCGTGAACACCTCGAGGACTTCGCCACGATCGCCGGCATCGAATGCGTCGTCATCGGGGCCGACACCGAGCTCGGCCGGTTCAAGCAGGATCTCCGCACCAACGAGGTCTACCACCACCTGGCCCAAGGCTTTCGCAGCTGATGCCACCGCGCACGGCCGGTGGAACTCGGGTTGACCGGACGAGAAGCGCCTAGAACGTCGTGCCGCCCCCGAGGGAATGAACAGGCCCGTCCCGCATCAGCCGAGTTGCTACGTCGTCGCAACGGGCATCGCCCTCGCCGCGGCGCTCACTTACGCGAACACCTTCGCCGCGCCGTTCATTTTCGATGACATCGCTTCGATCGTAAACAATCCGACGATTCGCAGCCTGTGGCCGCTGGGCCCCGTGCTGTCACCGCCGCATACCGCCGGCGCAACCGTCGGCGGCCGGCCACTCCTCAACCTTACGCTCGCGTTCAACCATGCGCTGAGCGGTCAGGCGGTCTGGAGCTACCATGCACTCAATCTCCTCATCCATGCGCTCGCGGGCCTGGCCCTGTTTGGCGTCGTGCGCCGTTCCCTTGCGAACACTCGTTTCGCCGGAAGCGCCACGACTGTGGCGGGCTGGACTGCACTCCTTTGGACCGTGCATCCGGTTCAAACCGAGTCGGTCACCTATATCGTGCAGCGGGCCGAGTCGTTGAGCGGCTTGCTGTATCTCTCAACCTTGTACGCCTTCATCCGCGGGTCCGAACGAACGGACGCCCGGGGCTGGTTCGCCGTGTCGGTGTTCACCTGCTTTCTCGGCATGGCCACGAAGGAAGTGATGGCGACCGCCCCGGTGATGATCCTCGCCTACGACCGGGCGTTTCGCAGTGGAACGATTGCCGGCGCGCTGCGCCAGCGGCCCTGGTACTACGCCGCGCTCGTGTCCTCCTGGGTGCTGCTGGGGATCCTGATGGCGGGCAATGACGGGCGTGGTGGCACCGCGGGTCTCGACGTCGGAGTGACGCCCTGGGCCTACGCCATCACCCAAATTCGCGCGGTGCCCCACTACCTCGGCGTCGCGTTCAAACCGTACCCGCTGATGATCGATCACGGCGGACTGCTGCCGTTCGATGGTGTCCTCTCCGCCGCCCCGTATGCGTTTGCGCTGGGCGCGCTGGTCGCGGGCACGCTCTTCGCCTTTTTCCGCTGGCCGCGCTGGGGATTCGCCGGCCTGTGGTTTCTGGGGATCCTCGCGCCCAGTTCCAGCGTGGTACCGCTCCTGGACAGCATCTTTGAACATCGCACGTACCTTTCGCTCGCGGCGCCGCTGGTGGTGTCGGTGCTGGCGGTGACGTCGATGCTGGGTGCGCACGCGCGAATCGCACTGTGCGCCATCGCGGTGGCGCTTGGACTTCTTACGTTGCACCGCAACACGCTCTACCAAAGCGATGTCGCGCTCTGGACCGACAACGTCGTCCGCAAACCGAACAACGCGCGGGCCCGCTTCGAATTGGGCAACGTCTTCCTTCTTCGCGGTGAGTTTCCCGCTGCGATCGCGAGCTACCGCAGCGCGACCCGACTGAATCCCACCTACGTGGAAGCGCGTAACAATCTGGGCAGTTCCCTGCTGCTGGCCGGCAGGCCAGCCGAGGCGCTGCCGGAATTGGAGACGGCGCTGCAGCTGCATCCCATCGCTGAAACCCACTTCGCCGCTGGCCGCTGCCTGGCGGAACTGGGGCGAGGCGATGCCGCCATTGCCCACTTTGACGCCGGGCTGAAACTGCGGCCGGCGGACCCCGACGCGTTGTTCCGACGCGCGAATCTCCATCTTCAAGCCGGACAATTTGGAGTTGCCCGGGCCGGCTACCGCGGCGTGCTGGCGCTCGTGCCGAACTTTCTCGAGGCCGAGGTGAATCTCACCTCGGCCTTGCTGGCGGATCGCCAGTTAACTGAAGCAGCAACGCATGCCGAAAACGCCGTGCGTTTGAACCCGCAGCACGCCGTCGCGCATTGGAAACTGGGCCAGGTCCGCTTTGAGCTTGAGGACCTATCCGCCGCTATCGTCGCCTTGCGCGAAGCACTGCGGCTCGATCCCAACCTTGTCGCCGCCCAGCATCTGCTGGCACGTGCCCTCACCCAGAACGGCCAGTACGCGGAAGCGCTCGGAGCCTACGAACGCACGTTGCAGCTAGCACCCGACCTGGTCCCTGCCCGCTACAATGCCGCCTTGGTTCTCGAGCACCTGGAACAGTGGGAACCGGCGGCCGCGCAACTCGAGTACGTCCTGCGACTGCAGCCGGATTTTCCTGAGGCCGCCCGGCGGCTGGAATACCTGCGGCAACGACTGAACTCAAAACGGATCGCCGTTCCATTGCGCCCGTGAAAGCTGACGACCAGCGCGCTTCCTTCAAACGTCCGACCGCACCACTCTTCACCCTCTCTCATGCTCACCGATCTGAAACGCGAAGCCTACGAGGCGAACATTGCCCTGCCGCGCCACGGGCTGATCAATCTCACCTTCGGCAACGCCTCCGCGATTGATCGCAGCCGGGGAATCTTTGCGATCAAACCCAGTGGCGTCGCCTACGCCGACCTGCGCCCGAGCCACATGGTGCTCGTCGATCTCGAAGGGCGGAAGGTGGAGGGAAAACTCAACCCGTCGTCGGACACCCCGACGCACCGGCGGCTGTTTCTCGCGTTCAAGAAGATCGGCGGCGTCGTGCACACGCACTCGTCGCACGCCACGGCCTTTGCCCAGGCGGGCCGCACGATTCCGATTTTCGGAACCACGCATGCCGACTACTTCAACGGTGACGTGCCGCTCACGCGCAAGCTGACGGAGTTCGAGATCAGCGGTGCCTATGAATGGGCCACGGGCAACGTGATCGTGGAACGCTTCCTCGCCGACAATCTCGACCCGCTCGACTTTCCCGGGGTGCTCGTCCAGCGCCACGCGCCGTTCACCTGGGGCCCGACGGTCGCCAAGGCCGTCGAAGTGGCCGTGGCCGTGGAATGCGTCGCCCACCTCGCCTACATGTCGCTGCAACTGAATCCGAAGCTGCGCAAGATCGAGCCCGAGCTGCTCGACAAACATTTCAAACGAAAGCACGGACCCGCGGCGTACTACGGACAGAAGTAGGCCGCATCGTTCGATCGGATGATCTCCGCGTGGCCGCGAGCGCCAGCGAGTGGATCGTCTACGTTTACCTCGAACCGATACGGGCACGCTCAAACTACGCCCGCCGGCCCGCGCCGCGCACGAGAAACCGCTGCAGCAGGATGAAGCCGAGCAGCAGCGCGCCGACGACGATCCTCATCCACCAGGAGCTGAGCCGGCCGTCGAAAAGAATCGCCGCCTGGATCGTGCCGAAAATCAGCACGCCCAACAACGTGCCCAGCAGATGCCCGCGCCCGCCCGCGAGGAGCGTGCCGCCCATCACCACCACCGCGATCGCATCCAGTTCGAGGCCGGTGCCCATGCTGGGATTGCCCGACCCGGTGTACAACGTCGCCACAATGCCGGCCGCCGCAGCGCCCATGCCATTCAGCGTGTAGACCGCAATCTTGGTCCGGCCCACGGGGAGGCCCATCAGGATCGCGGACTGCTCGTTGCCGCCGATGGCCAGCAGCGTCCGGCCAAAGCGCCGATGATGCGCCACCACGTAGCCGACCGCCACGAAACCAAGCAGCAGCAGGGCCGCCGCCGGAATCTGGATACGTTCGCCGAGGGAGAGACTGAAGTTCGCGATCGCCTCGTACCACGGATGCGTGATTCCAACGGACTCCGTGTTCAGCCAGAACCCCGCACCCCGCGAGAGGAACATGCCGGCGAGTGTGACGAGGAACGCCGGGAGCCGAAACACGTGGATCAACGCGCCCATCGCCGCACCGAGTAGCCCCCCGAGTCCCACGGCGCCCGTCCACGCCACAACCGGCGTGACCCCGTGGCCGGAGATCAGCGTCGCCGTGAAGATCGACGTGAAACCGATCACCGCGCCCACCGACAGATCAATCCCTCCGGAAAAAATCACCAGCGTCATGCCCACCGCGGCGATGCCGAGGAAGGCATTGTCGGCGAAAAGATTCACCATCACGCGGGGCGAGAAGAAACCGTCGTACGCCAACGAAGCCGCTCCAAAGAGGACGACCAGGATCAACCCGGTCACGCCCAGTGGCAGATTGCGCCGTACCACGGATGCCAAGGCACTCATGTCACCGGCTCCTTTCGCCGCCACGCGCCCGCCACCCATGCGCGCAGCTTTTCCGACTGCAACAGCGACACCAGGATGATCAGCAGGGCCTTCGGCACCGGGGCCACCGCGGGCGCGACGCCGCGATAGTACATCGTCGTCGCGAGGGTCTGCATCAACAGCGCGCCCAGATACGAACCGACAATCGAGAACCGGCCGCCGGTCAGCGCCGTGCCGCCCACGACCACGGCGAAGATGGCGTCGAGCTCGGCGTTTTCACCCGCCCGGTTTGCGTCGGCGGCGCGCACGTTCGCCGCCGTCAGCACGCCGGTGAGTCCCGCACAACCTCCGCAGAACACATAGGCCAGCGTCTTGACGCGCGCGGCGGCCAGGCCCGCAAAGCGACTCGCCGTTTCATTGTCCCCGACCGCTTCGACGAACAATCCCGCCGCCGTACGGCGGACGAAGATCGAGGTCGCGGCAAACAAGCCGACGACCAGCAACGGCGCCACCGGCAGGCCGAGGACGTAGCCGTTGGCAAAGTATTCGAACGCCGGATGCGCGATGATGATGACCTGCCCGCCGCTCGCGAGCTGGGCGATGCCGCGACCAGCCACCATCAGGATGAGCGTGGCCACGATCGGCTGAATGCTGAGGCGCGCCACGAGCAGGCCGTTGACGCTCCCCGCCAGCACGCCCACGCCCACCGCCGCCGCAATCGTGGTGGCGAGGCTCGCACCCGCTTGCAGCAGCAATGCACACACTGCGCCGGCGATCGCGACGACGGAACCGACCGAAAGATCCACGCCGCCGGTGGCGATGACCAGCGTCATGCCGAGCGCGAGCAGCATCGTGCGCGAACCCTGGTTCAAAATGTCGATCGGTACGCCATAGAGGTGGCCGTCCTTCACCACGATCTTAAGAAAAGAGGGATCGATCGTGAGGTTCAACGCGGTCAGGGCGACCAAGCCGCCCACCAGCCAGGCGATCGGACTGCGCGCGAGCCGTGCCCAAAATGTGGTTACGTCACTCATGCGTGCCCGCCATCACCCGCATCAGTCGCTCCGGCGTGAGGTCCGGGCCAGCCGCCACCTCGCCGGCAGAGCGACGCTCGCGCAGCACCGTGACGCGTCCGCACGTCCGCACGATTTCCTCGATCTCCGAAGAAATCAGCAGGACCGACAATCCGTCGGCGCACAGTTTGGCGATCAGCTGCTCCACCTCGGCCTTCGCGCCCACGTCGATGCCGCGCGTGGGCTCGTCGAGAATGATCAGCTCCGGCCGCGTCCCCAGCCAGCGGGCGAGCAGCACTTTTTGCTGGTTGCCGCCTGACAGATGTTTGATCGGCGTTTCGGCGTCCGCTGTCTTGATCCGCAGTCCGGCGATGTAGTGCGCACAGAGGGCAGACTGGTCCGCCCGGCTCAAGGTGCGCCAGGCGCCCTGTTTCGCCTGCAGGGCGATGATCAGATTTTCCCGGACCGACAGGTTGGGCAAAATTCCCTCCGTCTTCCTATCCTCGGAGCAAAAGGCGAGTCCGAGCTGCACGGCCTCGCGCGGCGAAGCGATCCGCACCGACCGGCCGTGTATCGCGATCGTACCGCCGTCGGCGCGGTCGAGCCCGAACAGCAGCCGTGCGGTCTCGGTGCGCCCGGATCCGAGCAGGCCCGCCAGGCCTGTCGCCTCGCCCCGGCGCAAGGTGAGATCGATCGGCGCAATGGCACCGCGCCGCGTCAGGCCGCGCGCTTCGAGCACGGGCGCAGGAGAGATGCCGAGTGGGTCGGACAGTGTGGTCGCAACATGCGGGTCTGCCGAAGCCGGCGGTGACGGATTCGCCTGCTCGAGTGATTCAGCCACGCGGACGGCGCTGCGACCCGACTCGTCCGTCACTTCGCGACCGAGCATCCTGCTGATCAAGGCGAGGCGGGGCAGTTCGGCCGTGACGTAATCACCGACGCGCTGACCGTTGCGCAGCACGGTGAGGCGATCGCTCACGGCGTAGACTTGATCGAGGAAGTGCGTGACGAACACGATGCCCAGGCCGTCGGCGCGCAGCTGCCGCATCACCTTGAAGAGTTCACCGACCTCCTTCTCGTCCAGGCTGGCAGTCGGTTCGTCGAGGACGAGCAGGCGTGCGCGCAAATCGAGGGCGCGGGCAATCGCGACCATTTGCTGGAGGGCCACGGACAGCGAACCGAGTTCAGCGTCGACGTCACAGGCGATCTCCAGTTTCGCCAGCGCTGCCCGCGCGTGACGGCGCATCGCGGCCCAATTCACGAAACCGAAACGCCCCGGCTGCCGCCCGAGGGCGATGTTTTCCGCGACGGACAGCGCTGGAATGAGATTCACCTCCTGGTAGACGGTGCTGATCCCGGCCAGCTCCGCTTCCTTGGGCGACGCGGGAGCGATGACGCCACCGTCGAGGGTCATCGTGCCGCCGTCGGGCCGGTGCACGCCGGTCAGCACCTTGATCAAAGTCGACTTGCCCGCGCCGTTCTCGCCGAGGAGCGCGTGAATCTCGCCGGACCGCACCGAGAAATCCACGCCGCTCAGGGCCGTCACGCCGAGAAACCGCTTCGTGATTCCTCGCAGGTCGAGCAGGGCGTGGGACATCACCGGGAAAATGAAAGCACGGGGTCGCCGGGCGGTCGGGTGCGGAAAGCGGACGGGCCGCCCGCGCTTCCGTCAATACTTGCGCGTCGGGAGCGCGGCCGCGGCGTTGGTGGCGTCGAACAGCTCGTCCTGGTTGATGATCTTCTTCGGCACCTTTTCACCGGAGAGAACCCGACTGATGGTGTCGAACACGCTCGGCCCGAACAACGGATTACATTCGACGGTGCAATTGATCCGGCCGGCGACAACAGCCTGCACGGCTTCGCGCACGGCATCGATGCTGACAATCGTGATGTCCTTGCCGGGCTTCAGGCCCGCCTCCTCGATGGCCTGTGCGGCGCCAAGCGCCATGTCGTCGTTGTGCGAATACACGATGGAGAAGTTCTTCCCGTGTTTCTTCAGGAAGGCCTCTATCACCTGCTTGCCGGAGGTGCGCTCGAAGTTGCCGCTCTGCGAGTCGATGATCTTCAAGCCGGGATGTTTGACGATGGCGTCGGCAAACGCCTTGCGCCGCTCGTTCGCGGGGTCGGAGCCGGGCGTGCCCTGGAGTTCGACGATGTTGCCCTTGCCGTTGACGGCCTTGGCCAGCCAGTCCGCCGCCATCCGGCCTTCCTCGTAGAAATCGGAGCCGATGAAGCACACATAGAGGGATTCGTCGGCCGTCTGAATCGCACGATCGGTGAGGATCACGGGAATCTTGGCGCGTTTGGCTTCGCGCAGCACCGGATCCCAACCGGTCGCCACGATCGGGGCAATCACGATGGCGTCGACACCCTGCGTGATGAACGAGCGCACGGCGCGGATCTGGTTCTCCTGTTTGCCCTGGCCGTCGGAGAATTTGAAATCGATGCCACGTTTGGCGGCCTCGGCCTTCATCGATTCCGAGTTGGCCGTCCGCCACGCACTCTCGGCGCCCGTCTGGGCGAAACCGATTTTGAGCACCTTGCCCGGCTTGGTCGCGGCGTGCAGCGCGGAGAAACCGGTGAGGAGAAGGGCCGCGGCGAACGCGGACAGGCGAAGAAAGCGGTTGCGGAGCATCGGGGTATTCATGGCCGGGGAACCCGACGTTGAAGCCTCGACGGAGACGCCGCAAGGGGTCACGTGGATTTTGTTATCGAACCGTCCAGCCCGACCACAGCGCGCTTGCCGCCGCGGCGTTGCGTGCGTTTGGCTGGCACCTGCTCACCCTCTTTCACCCATGAAGGCTCTTCTGCTGTCCGCCCCCTCCACGCTCGACTACGTCGAGTTCCCCGATCCGACGCCCGCCGCCGATGAAGTCGTCGTGCAAGTGCACGCCTGCGGAATCTGCGGCAGCGACATTCACGGCTGGGATGGATCGACCGGCCGGCGACGCCCGCCGCTGATCATGGGACACGAAGCGGCCGGTGAAGTGGTCAGTACCGGTCCGCGCGTCACTGCGTGGAAAGCGGGTGATCGCGTGACGTTCGATTCGACGATTTCGTGCGGCGCGTGCCGGTTCTGCCGCGACGGCCAGGTCAACCTTTGCGAAAACCGCCGCGTGGTCGGCGTCGCGCCCGTCGAATATCGTCAGCACGGCGCGTTTGCCGAGCGGCTCGCGCTGCCGGATCGGATTCTTTACCGGCTACCGGACACATTGCCGTTTGCCGAAGCGGCCATGGTGGAGCCGGTCTCGATCGCAGTTCACGCCGTGCAGCGCACCCGGATCGCACCGGGCTCGACGGCGGTCGTCGTCGGCAGCGGGATGATCGGACTCCTGGTGATTCAGGCGTTGCGGTGGGCAGGCGCGAAGAACGTGGTCGCGGTCGACCTCGCGGACAATCGTCTTGCCCTCGCCCGCCAGCTTGGCGCCACGCACACGATCAATTCCGGCACCAGCGACGCCGCCGCCGAGGTGGCGCGGATCACGGAGGGCCTGGGTGCGGACACGGCCTTTGAAGTGGTCGGATTCACGGCCACGCTGAATCTGGCGCTGGCCGTCTTGAAGCGCGGCGGCGCGTGCGTTCTCGTGGGCAACCTCTCGCCCAAGACCCAGGATTTCCCGCTGCAGGCGGTGGTGACCAAGGAGATCACCGTTGTAGGATCCTGCGCCAGCGCCGGCGAGTATCCGCTTTGCCTGGACCTGATCGCGCGCGGCGTGATCAACGTGAAGCCGATGATCGAAACCGTCGCGCCGCTGGCCGACGGCGCGGCGTGGTTTGCCAAACTCAGCGCGAAGGACGGCGGACGCTACATGAAGGTAATCCTGCAGCCGTGAGCGGACTCACGTTGCGACGTCGCCGCTCGCGGCGGATGTGACGCCAGCAGCGCGAACGCCACGATGCGTTCGCGCCGTTCCCGCACAGCGCTCGCGCGGATTTACCGGATCGACGGCGGACGGGGTTTGGCCGGACCGGGCGGCGGCGAACTCACCGTCAGCACGGCATCTTCGCTTTGCACGGAGCCGGCGACATTGCTCGCCGAGACCGCATACGTGGCCGAGTCGTTGGTGGTCACACTGGTCAACGTGAGTGTCACGTCGGTCGCACCGCCGAGCGGGATTCCATTCTTGAACCACTGCACGGTCGGTGCCGGGGAGCCGGAAACTCCGACGGTGAACGTGACGCTCGCACCCGTGGCCGCGGACTGCGTGCTAGCGGGCTGCACCGTGATGGAAGGTGCCTCCACCTGCGGCCCGAGTCCCGCCGAAGGCAGCGGCGGGGGCGACGACGGAGCCGGCGCGACGGGCAACGGCGCTTCGGCCAGAGTGAGCATGACGTCGCGGGTTTTCACCGTGCCGGCGGCATTGGTCGCGACGGCGGAATAGACTCCGACATCGTTCGTCGACACTCCGACCAACTCCAACGTAGCCGACGTCCAACCCGCAACCACGTTGCCATTCCGAGTCCACTGATAGCTCGGAGCCGGGCTGCCGCTGGCCGCCACCGTGAACGTCGCCGTCGCGCCGGGGCTGGCGTTGAGGATCGAATCCGGCTCCTGGGTGATCGCCGGAGGCTGATTTTCCTCCACGGAGCCCGTCGACGATGTCGCGGGCGGCAAGCCCGGGCGAGGCAGCGACAGCATCACGAGCGTGGCGTCGGTGCTGTTGACCGAACCCGCGCTGTTGGTCGCACGCACCGAGTAGATCCCGGCGTCATCCGCCGTCAGGCTGGCGATCGTGAAGCTTGAGTGGGTGCCACCGGCCATGGAAACGCCATTCTTGTACCATTGAAACGTCGGCGCCGGGGTGCCCGACGCCTCCACCCACCACGTGATCTGGCTGCCCGGCAACAAGGACGTGGACGCAGCCGGCTGCACGGTGATCTGCGGCGCGATCGCCGGGCCCTTCGGTGGGGCGGAAGGCTGCGCCGAAAAGACGGCGAGGAGAGTCGGCGTGCTTTGCACGGAACCGAGCCGATTGGTGGCAACTGCAGCGTAGGCACCGGTCGCTTCAGCGACGAGCGGGCTCAGGCTAAGCGTCGATTGCGTGGCCCCCGCGATCGGAACGCCGTTTTTCAACCATTGGTAAGCCGGGGCTGGCACGCCGCTCGCCGAGACCGTGAGACTGAGCGAGCCGCCCACATAGCCGATCAGCGTTTGGGGCGGTTGCACGGTGATGGCCGGAGCTGAATCGACCACCGCTACGGCAAGGAAGATTTCATTACTCAGCGCCCAGCCCGCGACGTTGGAAGCGACGGCGTAATAGAAACCGCTGTCCTCGCTCGAGACATTGCGCAGGACGAGCGAACTCGTGGTCGCGCCAGGAATGGGAGTCGACTCCTTGAGCCACTGAAACGCCGGAGCAGGATTCCCGTCTGCGGTCACCGTGAAGGTCACATCGGTGCCGGGAGCCGCATATTCTGCGGAAAGTGCGGGAGCGGGAAGAGCGGCCCACAGGTTGGGGAGAGCTAAACCGGCAGCGATCGCGATGAGGGCGAAGAATGACTTGATAACGAGAACGGGAAATGAACGGAGCGACTGAGCGTATGGCATCGCATCGAAAAGCGCGTGACGGAGCGCGGGGGTAAACCCTCAATCTCGTCTACGTACCGACCGCAGGCATGTGAATAAGTCACTAATGACTCCCTACAAACACTTTGCGGCTGATTAAAGCCCTCGTTTCGCGCGATATTTACATCTTATTAACATCAACTTACGCGAATAATAGGTGCGCCGAACCCCCGGGGAAAGGGACTCCGCTGACTGGCTCAAGCGGAGGAGAGACGGGTCCACGCCACGATCGACCGCAAGCGGGTCAGGTATCGACGCTGGACCCGACGGTCGGCGATGGCATCAGCCACGGCGACGAGCACGCGCTCGAGGTTGTCGATGTTCACGGGCTCTCCGTAGAGACGCACCAGATCGACATAGCCCCGCGCAACGGCGCAGGCGTCGCGCGCGGGCTGAATGACTTCACTTTGAACCGGCGTCGTGTGACCGGTGAGGTAGCGCTCGGCCTCGGTGGCGAAGTCGAGGAGTTGATAAACGGCGGTGGTGTCCTGCTGCATGGGGGGAGAACGGATTCGGTCCGGCAACGAAGCGGACGCCGTGTGCGCCCGAACGAGCCTGTGCGCGTTGACCGCATGGACTTGCGCGTGTTTCGAAAATCTGATCGCGACGCGAAATCGTTTTCGTGCGGTCGCTTTTCCGAGCAGTGGATCGCGTGGTCCACGCGGTGCAGGGCGGATGAATCGCAAGGTCGCGGTGGTGGACACCGGCCAGCGCGGATCGAATCACTACACCGGGCTTAAATCACAGTCCGCAGGAGGTGCTGCGGCTGCCGATGCATTGCGAGATTGGAGGCGCGGGCCGGAATTGAACCGGCGCATAGAGGTTTTGCAGACCTCGGCCTTACCACTTGGCTACCGCGCCCTCATCTCAGGAAGGCTGGACGTTGCAGGAAAAAAATCGCCGCGCAAGCGCTGAAATGCGTTCACACCGACGCCACGCTTGCGGACGATCGGCATTCGTCACTAGGCATCTCGCGGCGCTCGTGCCGAACGCTGCCTTTTCCTTCATGCCCACCACTGTCTTCACCATCGCCAACCAAAAGGGCGGCGTCGGAAAAACCACGACCGCCGTCAATCTCGGCGCGGCGCTCGCCGAGAAAAAGATTCCCACTCTCCTGATCGATCTCGATCCCCAAGCCAACGCCACCAGCGCCGTGGGCGTCGAGAAACAAGCCGGCCGGAGCCTCTACGGTCCGCTCCGGGGCGAGGGCACCGCCCTCGAAATGATCACGCCGACGCAATACGCCCATCTCTCGCTCATCCCCAGCGAGGAGGATCTCGCCGCCGCTGAAATCGAACTCGCCCAGACGGAAAACTACCTCGCCAAGCTGCGCGGCATCCTGGCCCCGATTCGCGCCGCCGGCACCTATCGCGCCATCATCATCGACTGCCCGCCGGCGCTCGGGATGCTTTCGATGAACAGCCTCGCGGCCGCCGATTTCCTGCTCATCGCACTACAGTGCGAATACCTCGCCCTCGAGGGCCTCGGCCAGATTCTGCGCAACGTCGAACGACTGAAGAGCGCGCACATCAACGACGGCCTCGAACTGGGCGGCGTGGTCATGACGATGTTCGACCTCCGCACGAATCTCTCCCGCCAGGTCGTGGACGAAGTGAAGCAGCATCTGCCCGACAAGATTTTCCAGACCGTCATTCCGCGCACGGTGCGCCTCAGCGAGGCACCGAGCTTCGGGAAGACGATCTTCGCCTACGACCCGCTGAATCCGGGCTCCACCGCCTATCGCAATCTCGCGAAGGAAGTCATCGAGCGCTTCAAGCTGAAGGGCTGAGGCCGGGCCGCATCGCCGTCATGTTCGCGTCGCTCGACAAGTATCGTCAGGCTTTCCTCGTCGGACTGCAGAGCAACATCGTCTACCGCTGGAACTTTCTCGTCCGCGGCTTCTTTTCGCTCTTCCACCTGGCGGTCGTATTCATCCTGTGGGGCGCGGCGTTTGCCGGCACCGAGTCGATCGGCGGTTTCGATCTGCGCCAGACGCTCACGTACTTCGTCACGCTGCTCGTGCTGCAGTTTTTCATCAGCGCGTTCAACGAGGACTACCAAATCAGCGAGGAAATCCGCAACGGACTCATCAATCAGTTCCTGCTGAAACCGATCAACTACTTCCTCTACCGATTCAGCATTTTCGTCGCGGCGCGGCTGGTATCAGGCGCACTGGTGTTCATCCCGCTGCTCATCGCGTTCCCCGTGATCGGCGACTATCTCACCTTCCCGTTCGACGGCTGGCGCTTTGCGATTGGCGTGCCGGCGATCGCGTTGTCGGCGCTCATCCAGTTCAGCATCGCCTACTGTTTCGGCATGCTGACGTTCTGGTTCCTCGAGATCCAGGGCTTCGTCATTCTCTCGATGGCGATCGAGTCAGTGCTCGGCGGCCAGATCTTCCCGCTCGATCTGCTGCCCGCCGCGGTCTACCGCGTCGCCCAGTTCCTTCCGTTCTACTACCAGATGTATTTTCCCGGCGCGATCATCACCGGTCGCATCGAATATGCGGCCGCGCTGCAGGGCCTGGGCATTCAGCTCTGTTGGGTCATCATTCTGCTCATCGTGAACCAAATCCTCTGGGCCCGCGGCCTGCGGCGTCACACGGCAGTGGGCGGCTGATTCCATTGCGGACTTTGGATTTCGGATTACGGATTCACTCAGGCCCTCGATTCGATCTCTCCCGCTCCACCGCCCGTTTAGACTTTCGAAATCAGCCATCAGCAATCCGCCCTCCGCAATTCCCGTGCTCCACTATCTCAAAGTCTGGCTGGCCAGCGCGCGCTACTCGATCATCCGGACGATGATGTTTCGCGGCGACTTCCTGGTGTGGTCGCTCGTGGAGTTCTTCTGGATGAGCGTGAACCTGCTGCTGATCTCGGTGATCTACGAGCACACGAGCACCATCGCGGGTTGGAACAAGTACGAGATGATGCTGCTCGTCGGCACATCGATGCTCATTCAGCGCTTCCTGATGGGCTTTTTCTGGAGCAGCATTTTCGAGATGGGCCGGAATGTCCGCAGCGGCAACTTCGACTTCTTCCTGGCCCAGCCCGGCAACGTCATGTTCATGGCGACCACGCGCAAACTGGATCCGGACGGCCTGATCAACTCGCTGGTCGCGGGCGCGGTGGTCGTTTACGCGGCTCATGAATTGAAGCTGAGTCCGAGCGTGCTCGACGTCGTCGCCTACTTCGGCCTCGTGGGCGCCGGTCTCGTGATTCACTACAGCATCCTGATCCTGTCGATCTCCGCGGTGTTCTGGTTGACGAGCGCGCAGGGCGTCGAAGGCGGCTATTTCACCCTGACGGAATTTTCCCGGCTGCCGCGGCAGGCGTTCAAGGGCGTAAGCGAGTTTCTCTTTGTCTGGATGCTGCCCGTCGTCGTGGTCAGCAACGCACCCGCCCGCACGCTCCTGCACGGTTTCGATCCCCTCTGGACGCTCTGGCTGTTCGGGCTGGCGGCCGCCTGGTTCGCGCTGGCCGTCTTCGTCTTCAACCGCGGCCTGCGCCGGTACGCGAGTGCCAGCTCATGAACGACGCGCTCGACCAGCTCGAAATCCGGATCGATCACGTCTTCCGCCAGCGGGCGTTGCTCGAACGCGCCGTCACCCACCCGTCGCTGCTGCAGGACCGGCCGGATCTGGTCGAAAGCAACCAGCGGCTCGAGTTTCTCGGCGACGCGGTGCTCCAGCTCATCCTGACCGAGACGCTCTTTGAATTATTTCCCGGCGATCGGGAAGGCGTGCTGAGCAAGCGCCGCTCGGCGCTCGCCAACGGCGTGTTTCTCGCGCGGCTGGCGCGGGAAATCGGCCTCGAGCGCGCGCTGCAGCTGGGCGCGAGCGAGGAAGCGACGGGCGGGCGCGCGCGAGCGGGCGCGCTCGAGGACGCCTTTGAAGCCATGATTGGCGCCATCTTCCTCGATTCGAATTTCGAAACCACGCGACGCATCGTGCTCGGCCTCTACGGTCCGCTCCCCGAACGTCTCGCCATCGTCGAGGACGTCGAGAACCCGAAGGGACGCCTGCAGGAACGCGTGCAGCCGACGCACGGCAACACGGCGCTGCGTTACGAAGTACTCGGCGTGCAGGGCGAGGATCACGCGCGCGAGTACGAGGTCGCTGTTTTTCTCCATGACCGTCAGCTCGGCTCGGGTCGCGGTTCGTCAAAGAAGCAGGCGGAAGAAGCAGCCGCCCGCGCCGGTCTCGCTGCCCTGCCGGAGGAGTGACGCCAAGTCGGGGCGCGACGCGGTCACCTGGAGGTTTGCGCTTCCCGGGTTCCTCGGCTTCCTGCTGATTCCCTTTCATGCCGGCCGCCGCCACGCTCATCCGCCGCAAGCTCACCGGAGTCTGCCCGCCCGCCCGCGGCGCCGTCATCACGGATCTTTTTCGCACCCACCGCACACCGGTCTGGCTGGTCGTCGCTGAAGATCTGAAGGCGGCGGAACATCTGGCCGAGGATATCGGCTTCTTCCATCGCTCCCTCGACGATGCGCGGCCGCAGTCCACGCTGGTATTTCCCGAGTCGATGCAGGACGGCGCCGACATGCGCGAGGCCTTCGCCGCATCCAGTGATCGGCTGTCGGTCCTCTCCCGCCTGCGTGCCATCCGGGGCCTGGCCGGAACCCCCGACACGCTGGTGATCGTAACGACACCCGCGGCGCTGCTCCAACCGGTGCCGGCGCTGGAGGAATTCGCCACCCGGGAACTGCAGCTGCGGCGCGGCCAGACGCAGCCGTTTCAAGGCCTGCTCGAACAGCTGCAGAAACTGGACTACGACTCCGAGGCGGTTTGTGAATCGCCGGGCCATTACGCGATTCGCGGCGGCATCATCGACGTGTATCCGGTGACGGCCAATCTACCGTACCGTTTGGATTTCTTCGGCGACGAACTCGAATCGATCCGCGAATTCGATCCGGTCACCCAGCGCTCCGGTGCCGCGGTCGAATCCATCTCGCTCGCCGCGTCGCCACGCATCCGGCTCGATCCGTCCAAGACGGGGCTGGCTGACTATCTTAACCCGGCTGCGCACCTGCTCTTCGTCGAACCCGCCACCCTCGAGGAGGAGTTCAGCGCCTTTGCCCGCGACGGCCAGGACGGGCTCACGCCGCTGCTGGAACGCGTCGCGGCGTCTTTCGCCCTGAGCGATCTCGATGAAGCGAGCGGACTCTTCGACGGTGTGACCGACGAAGTCACGTGGGACACCGAGAGTCTGGTCCATCATCGCCGGTATCCGGACGATGCCCTTGTCGCGCAGGAGCGTCTCAGTGTCGAGGAGGACGCCCGGCACGAATTCCTACGCACCGTCGCCGCATGGAAGAAAGCCGGTTACGAGATCGCGTTCGTGGCGTCGAAGGAAGGCGAGGAAAAGCGCGCGCAGGAAATCCTCGCGGAGGATTCGGCGCTGAAGGTCATCCAGCCGCACTGGTGGCGGGGCACGCTCAACGAAGGATTTCGGATCACGTTCCGCGAAGGGGCGCGCTGGGCGAGCGGAGCTCCGGGCCGGAAGCAATCCAAGGCAGGCGGGACGCCTGCGCTCCCGGCCGGCCTCGTGGTCGTCACCGAGACTGAAATCTTCGGCCGGCAACGCCAGCGGCGCCCCGCGCTGAGCAACCGCGTCACGGCCCATCGCGCGCAGATCGATCAGCTCCTCGACTTTTCCGAACTGGTCGAGGGCGACTTCGTCGTCCACCTGCAGCACGGCATCGCGCACTACCGCGGACTCACCAAACTGGATACGGCGCAAGGCATCCGCGAGGTCATCTCGCTGGAATTCGACGACCACGTGACGCTGCACGTGCCGCTGCAGGAATCGCATCTCATCAGCCGCTACGTCGGGCTCAGCAAGGCAAAGCCCCAGCTCGGTCGCATCGGCTCGAACCGCTGGGAAAAGGCGCGTCAGGCCGCCGAGCGTGCGACGATCGATCTCGCCGCCGAGCTGTTGCGGATTCACGCCTCGCGCGAGGCGCAGCCGGGCCATGCGTATCCGCCGGACAATACCTGGCAGAAGGAGTTCGAGGCCTCGTTTCCCTTCACGGAGACGCGCGATCAGCTGCGCGCGATCGCCGAGACGAAGACCGACATGGAGAAAACGCGGCCGATGGATCGCTTGATCTGCGGCGATGTCGGTTTCGGCAAGACCGAGGTCGCGATCCGCGCGGCGTTCAAGTCCGTGCAGGGCGGCCGCCAGGTCGCCGTGCTCGTCCCGACGACGGTGCTGGCGCAGCAGCATCTGAACACGTTTCGCGAGCGAATGGCCGGCTATCCCATCGCCGTCGAAATGCTCAGTCGTTTTCGCAGTCGCGCGGAGTTGAAGAAGATCGTCGCCGCCACCACGGCCGGACAGGTCGACATCCTGATCGGCACGCACCGGTTGCTGCAGCGCGACGTGATCTTCAAGGAGCTCGGACTCGTCATCATCGACGAGGAGCAGCGCTTCGGCGTGAAGCACAAGGAAGTGTTCAAGAAGATGCGCGAGACCGTGGACGTGCTCTCGATGAGCGCCACGCCGATCCCGCGCACGCTCTACATGGCGCTCACGGGCGCCCGCGATCTGAGCGTCATCGAAACCCCGCCGACCAATCGTCACCCGATCCAGACGATCGTGAAGACCTACGACGAGAAGGTCGTGGTGGACGCGATTCACTTCGAGCTGCGCCGCGGCGGCCAGGTGTTCTATCTCCACAATCGCGTGCAAACGATCGAACTCGTGGCGGCGCGGCTGCGCGAGTTGCTGCCGGGCGTGAACATCGGCGTCGGTCACGGCCAGATGAACGCGGACGAGTTGGAAGAAGTGATGACGGAGTTCGTGGCGGGTCGGCACCAGGTGCTCGTTTCCACGACGATCATCGAAAGCGGCCTGGATATCCCCAACAGCAATACGATCATCATCGAGGGCGCGGATCGCTTTGGGCTTTCGCAGTTGTATCAGTTGCGCGGACGCGTCGGCCGTTTCAAACACCAGGCTTACGCGTACCTGCTGCTCCACCGGCACACCCGGCTACTCGAAATCGCGCGCCAGCGGCTGACCGCGATGCGCCAGCACAACCAACTCGGCGCGGGCTTCCGCATCGCGATGCGCGATCTTGAGCTGCGCGGCGCCGGCAATCTCCTCGGGGCGGAGCAAAGCGGCCACATCGTGGGCGTCGGTTTCGAACTCTACTGCCAGCTGCTGCGCCAGTCCGTTGCACGGTTGAAGGGTGAAAAAACCGCCGCGGCCATTCGCGCGAGCGTAAAGCTCGATTTCGTGTTTGTGGGCGAGGGCGCGGGACCGGCGAACGAGGCGGGGCGTCACACCGACGGCTACACCGCGATCAAGGACGCCGAGAACGAGCACGCCGTCGAAGTCGCCCGCATCCAGGCCCGGATTCCGCCGGCCTACATCGCGGAAACCCGGCTCCGGATAGACTTTTACCGCAAGCTCGCCATGGCCGACGGCTTGCCGTCGCTGAAGCAAATCGAGTCTGATTTGCGCGACCGTTTCGGAAAATTTGGCGATGAAATCCGCGCGCTGCTCCTCATCACCGAGATCCGGATTCGGGCGGAACAAAAGGGCATCGTCTCCGTCGAAACCGAGTCGAGCCGCCTGAAATGCCTGCGCAACAGTGGTCGCCGCGACGACTGGGTGCAGGTGGGAATGCGGTTTCCAAGGTTGACCACCCCCAAGCCCCTTCTACGGTTGAGGGAAATTATCTCGTTTCTGAATAACTTGCCGAACCCATGACGTTACGCTGCAGCCTAGTCTCCGTCTTGCTTGCCGCTGCGTCCGGCGCGAGCGCGCTGGCGCAAACCGCCCCGGCCGCGACGCCGGCCACCAGCGCGGTCGCTGAGAACCTGAACCTGCGTTTCGCAAATGGCATCGTGGCCGTCGCCGAGGAGAAAATCATCACGGTCGCGGACATCATGCAGTACATCGGGCCGCTGATTCCGCAGATTCGGAATGAGGCCAAGACCGAGAAGGAATTTCAGGAGCGGCTCGAGCAGTTGCAGGACAGCGCCATCCAGGATCTCGTCGACCGCGTCCTGATCGTGAAGGAATTCCGCAAGGACGAGAAACGCCAGATTCCGGCGCACTACGTCGACAACGCCATCGCCGATGAAATCGCCGAGCGTTTCGAGGGCGATCGTTCCAAGTTTCTCGCGTTCCTGAAGGCCAAGGGCCAGACGCAGCGCGACTACCGGAAGGAAGTGGAGGAGAACATCATCTTCCAGTACATGCAGGGCCAGCAGAAGAAGTCCCAGAGCTTGGTCAGCCCGGTGCGCATCGAGACGTTCTACAACGAGAACAAGGATCGCTTTTACCAGGAGGACGCCGTCCACCTGCGCCTCATCCAGCTGACGCGCACCGAGACGGAGACCGACGCCACGCTGACCGAGAAGGCCAACCAGATTCTCACCCGCCAGAAGGCCGGGGAGAAATTCGAGGATCTCGCCAAGGAGTTCAGCAACGACATGAAACGCTCCAAGGGCGGCGATTGGGGCTGGATGAAACGCTCCGACTTCAAGAAGGAGTTCAGCGATCCGGCCTTTGAATTGAAGAAGGGCGACGCGTCGAAAGTCATTATCCTGCCGGAAGGCGCGTTCCTGCTGTTCGCCGAGGACCGCAAGTTCGCCGGCATCCAGCCGATTGACGAAGTGCGCGACCAAATCGAACGCATGCTCGTCCAACAAATGGGCCGGACCAGCCAGGAACGCTGGCTCGAGCGGCTCCGGCGCAACGGCTACATCAAACACTACTGAGCCTCGCGTTTACCCCGTACACCGGGACGCGATCATCAGCTCTACCTTTCAGGGATGCGGTTTTTACCGCGTCCCTTTTTTGTGCCCGCCGCGCCCGAAGGTATACGCGTGCAGGTGGGCTACACGTCGCCCCGGCCTACCCTGCTTTCAGTAGGCGGCGCCGTTGCTCGCATTCGCGCGGTCGCTCAAGCCAAGCCCAATGGCTGATCCCGCTCCTCCGAACGCCTACGCGTCCACCAACCGCCTGCGCGACATGGCTGTGGGTGAGCGACCACAGGAGCGCCTCGAGAAATTCGGCGCGGCGGCGCTGAGCGATACCGAACTTCTCGCGCTGCTGTTGCGCAGCGGCACGCGCGGGCAGGACGTCCTGACGGTCGCCGGCCGGCTGATCGCCGAGACGGGGTCACTCGCCGGGCTCGTCGGCTGGCGCGACGACGATTTCATGCGTTTCAAAGGCGTCGGCCACGTCAAGGCCCTGCAACTCGTCGCCGCCATGGAAATCGCCCGGCGCGTGGTCGGCCAGCAGGCCGGCGAGGAACCGCTCCTCAATCGCGCGTCGCTCGTGGCGACCTATCTGCAGCCCCTCGCAGCGGGACTCGAGGTGGAGAAATTCTGGGTGCTTTGCCTGAACCGGAAGAGCCGGCTGCTCAAACGCGTCGAAGTCACTTCGGGCACGGCGACCGCGGCCCTCGCCCACCCGCGCGAGGTGTTTCGCGCCGCCGTCCGGGAATCTGCCGCCAGCATCGTGTGCGCCCACAATCACCCGAGTGGCGATCCGGCACCCAGTGCACCCGATATCCAGGTCACCCGGTTGCTGCGCGAAGCAGCCCGGGCCGTCGACATCGAGTTGCTGGACCACGTGGTTATCGGTCGGGCGGGCGCAGACCCCACGGGCCGCGGTTATTTCAGCTTTCGGGAAGCCGGCATGCTCTGACCTTCACGGCCGGATGGCGCGTCTGTTAAACGTGTGCGAACCGGGCGAAAATGGCCGGATTTTACACTTGAAGCAGGCGTGAGACTTTGCGTTTTAGCCTGTCCTCTTGGTGGAGTTGAGCAGTGGTCGCTCCGGAGACTGTAAATCTCCCGTCTTACGACACCGTTGGTTCGAATCCAACCTCCACCACCATTTTCCAGCGGCACGGTTTTCCCGGAGGCGTGCCACTACGGACGCCCGGCTTCACCCGCCACCGCTCGCACTCGACACGGACGCGTCCGTGGCGCAATTCTTCGGCGACGGATTCGCCCCACTCCCGGGATGCTGCATCGAAACCCACTGCACCAACGCGCCGAAAATGGAAACCACCCCTGCCAGTCGTAAGCTGCAAAACTCCCCCGCAACCCTATCCCGCGCGCGGTCAAACGAGCTCCAAAACGCTACTCTGCAGATGCGCCGGGCCTGCGCTTGGAGCGGTGCCGCGCTCTTGACGCTGCTGGCGTCATCACCGCTCGCGCGAGCCGACTGGTCTGACTTTCGTGGCCCACGAGGCGACGGACACGTCAACGCCCCCGGCAGTACCAAGCCCCTCGGCCTCCCGGCCACGTGGAGCGAGACCACGAACATCAAGTGGAAGACCGAAATCCCGCATCGCGGCTGGTCCACGCCCGTGGTGCAGGGCAATCGGCTGTGGCTGACCACGGCGACGGAAGACGGCCGCGACAGCTTCGCCATCGGTTTGGACAAGGAGAGCGGAAAAATCCTTTTCAAGGAATTGCTCTTCCACACCGACACGCCCGAGCCGCTCGGCAACGGCGCGTCGATGAACTGTTACGCGACGCCTTCGCCGGTGGGCGAGCCGGGCCGCGTCTATGTCCACTTCGGCAGCGCCGGTACCGCCTGCCTGGATACGAACACGGGCAAGGTCCTGTGGAAACGAAACGACCTGCCGTGCCGCCACTATCGCGGCCCCTCGTCGTCGCCCGTGCTGTTCGAGAATCTGTTGATTCTGACGTTCGACGGCGCCGACCTCCAATATCTCGCCGCCCTCGACAAACAGACGGGCAAGACCGTCTGGAAAACCAACCGCTCCGTCGCTTGGAATGATGAAAACTCCACCAGCAAATTCGCCAAGGACGGCGATCTCCGGAAAGCTCACGGCACTCCCCTCATCGCCACCGTCGCGGGCAAGCCGCAGCTGATCAGCGTCGGCGCGAAAGCCTCCTACGGCTACGAACCGCGCACCGGGAAGGAAATCTGGCGCGTCGAGTACAACGATTTCTCGAGCGCACCCCGCCCGCTGTTCAGCGACGGCAAGGCGTACATCGTCACCGGCCTGACGAAGAAGGAACTCTGGGCCGTGAAGGCCGACGGCCAGGGCAACGTCACTGACACCCACGTCGCCTGGAAACTCACGACGCGCGTCGGCAAATACGCGTCGCCGCTGCTGGTGGACGGCCTGATCTACACCGCGTCCGACGAGAGTTTCATCTCCTGCGTCGACGCCGCGACGGGTCAGGTGGTCTGGGCCGAGCGCGTGGGTGGCAAGTACGCCGCCTCGCCCATCTACGCCGACGGCCACTTGTATTTCTTCAGCCAGGACGGCGCGACGACCGTGATCAAACCGGGCCGCACGCTGCAGGTGATCGGCACGAACACCCTCGACGGCGGTTTCATGGCGTCACCGGCCGCGGACGGCAAAGCCCTCTACCTGCGGACGAAAACCCACCTCTACCGGGTCGAGTCCTGACCAACCATCGGAGCGCATACTCGTTCGCCGTCCGCGACAACGACGCTCCTCCTCTCCGAAAACGCCGAAGGGCGCTGATCACTCAGCGCCCTTCGGTTTTTTTGTGGACTGCAGAAACGGCTCAGAAGTTGCCGCGGACACCGAGCGACCAGCTCACGCCGAAGTTGCCGTAGCGATACAGCGCCGCGGGGATGCCGCGCGTCGGATCGCCTTCATAGAGCAGCGTCGGGTCGTTCAGGATATTGCGACCCTGGAAAAACATGCTGACACGGCTCGTGACCTTCACGCCACCGCTGAGGTCGAGCTTGATGTTGTGACGCTGATAACGGCCGAAGACGGTGGTGAACGGCGTATCATCCTGCCACACGCCACCGACGCGCAGGCTCAGGCGCTTGTAGCTCCAACCGAGGCTGGCCGTACCTTTGTGCGGGGAGACGCCGGGAAAGTACTGGTTCGCGTAGTTGCGGGTGTAGCTGAGGTTGAGATTGGTGTTGCGCAGCACGCCCGGGAGGAACGTGAGCTGCCGGCTGTAGCCGAGCTCCGCGCTGCGATAGCGGTAGAGCGTGCTGTTGTTCAGCTGCGTCTCGAATTCGTAATCCGCATATTCGGGATCGTCGCCGTAACCGAACTGCTCCGCCGTGGCCCGCCGTGTGATCCGCTGGTCGGAGATTTCGATCTGCTGCACGAGAAACGTGAAGCTGCCGACCGGCTCGAAATAGTACGCCAGGCGGGCGACGTAGTTGTCGGACACCTCAGGCTTCAAGTTGGCGTTGGGTGCCGTGATGATTTTCGCGATGTCGTTGATCGACCAAACGCCACCGAGTGCGTCGATCGGCGGACGCGCGATGGCGTGGCTGTATCCAGCCTGGACCTGCAGACTCGGCGTGAACGAATACTTCGCGGAGACACTCGGGAAGAAGTTGTCGTATTCGCCCTTCCGCGTGACGCGCGGCTGGGAGAAATACTGGTACTGCAGGCCCGGAATCGTCGTCGCGCGCCGCGTCGTCGCCGACACGGGGAAACCTGCCGCCTGCACCTGTGCGGCGGTGAGCGGATCGAACTCCTTCGCCATCGTCTCGGTGCGTTCCCAGCGGAGGCCGCCCTGAATCTGAACCCGCCCGATGCGGGTGTTCGCCATGCCGTAGCTCGCGGTCACCTTCTGCCCAAAATCACGACGGTTGGCGATGTAGCCGCTGTAGTAGTTCTCCGGCGTGGCCGTGTTGACGAAATACTCCGGGTGCTCGCGGTACAGCTGCGAGAGATCGCTGCGATTGGCGAGCGTCGGCAGATTGGAGATCGTCAGCGCGCGGATGCGGCCCATGTCGGTGTTGAACGCGCGGGGCGACGGAAAGGCGGCGAAGCTGCCGGCGGCGGTCACCGTGCCATTCGGATTGAGGATGTTGCCGCCGGGACCAACGTAGCTGTAGAGCAGATACGGCGTCGTGTTGTCGGTCTCGCGGTTCTCCTCGGCCCACTTGCCGCCGAACTTGAAGAACGTCGGCAACCGCCACGGCGTGACGTAGCGGGCGTTGATTTCGCCGCTCAGGATTTCCGTGTACGCGAAGCGTCCTTCCTCGGTGATCCGAGGATTCGTGAAGTTCGCGAGGTTCGACCAGTCGGCGCCGCCGGTCTGCACGATCGTCCACTCCGCCGACTGGGCACTGGAGCGCGTGGCCACGAAATCCACCGGGATGGTGTTGAGTGTCTCGGCGCGGATCGTTCCGCGGCTCGAGGTCTCGTAGTCGTTCTTCGAGCGGGAGAAATTGCCGGTGCCGTCGACGGTGAGCGCGCCGGCTTTGTATTCAAACTTCGGCGTCAGCACCACGGAGTTGGTCAGCTTGATTGCGCTGCCGCCGCCGTGCGCAAAGGTGCGCGAGGTGTTGGCCGCGAGGCCGTTCGTGCGGATCTCGGTGAGGCCGTCTCCCAGCACGTTCTGGCGGCCGGTGGCCGCGGCGACGCCGTTGGCCGCGGCATTGAAGGTAAGGCTCTTGGTGTGCGCGTTGTTTTCAAACGCGTTGAACATGGCCGTCAGCGACAGCACGAGCCGGGAAGAGGCCTTGAAGTCGATGGTGCCGGTGGCATTGGCGCGACTTGAGAGGCGCGGGCCGTCCGTGAAAACGACTGACGTCAGCACCATGGGGCGCAGGTCGGGCGCGGCCCCCGTCGTGACCTGCGTCTTGTTGTAGTTGTTCGTCACATACTGCTGTTCCGAACGGATGCTGCTGCTGCTCAGGCTGAGCCGCACGCCGAGCCGCTGATTGAGAAACACGTCGGAGTAATCGAGCTGGTAGTTGGGCCGCCACTGGCGGCGGAGATTGTCGTCCCAGCCGCGCACGCGCTCGAACTTGGCGGCATCGGGCGTGTTGAAACCCACGCTGAACTGCCAGTCGACGCGGCGGCCCTTGCGGTCAAACGCCCGCCGGCTCTTCATATTGATCGAACCTGCGGGCGAGTTTGCGTCCATGTCGGCGCTGAGCGTGCGGCTGATCTCGATCGATTCGACCGCGGTGATCGACATCTGCTCGAAGCCCACCGAGCGCGACTGGCTGCCGGCGGAGCCGTTGAGCGTGCTGCCGTATGAGGCGAACGCATCGGCGCTCGCGACACTGGCGCCGTCCATCGTGACGCCCACGTACTGCTGATCGAGGCCGCCGACGCGCGGACCGCGGCTGATGCCGTCGACGTACTCGACGTCGACGCCCGGCAGGAATTTCAGGAACTCACCGACGTTGCCCTCGGTGACATCGCCGAAGCTGTCGGCGGCGACCGAAGTCGAGATGTTCATGTTGCGGCGCTGCTCCATGATCGCCTTGGCATTGCCTTCGCGATCGGTGGAAACCACGAACGCCCCGAGCTTCAGCACCTCGTCGCCGCCGGCCCGACCGGGCGCGAGCGCACTGACGAGTTCGAAGTCGCGCGTGGCTGCGGCCCCGGGCGTCACCGCCACGGTGGCCGTGGCCGTCTGATAACCGGAAAACGTCACCTGCAGGGTCGCATTGCCGGCCGGCACGTTGTCGAGCTGGTAAACACCGCCCTCCTCGGAGTACGCTATGCGCTGCGTGCCCTGGAGACGGATCTCGGCGTTGCGCACATATTCACCCGTGGCGGGATTGAAGACGCGGCCCTGGACGACGCCGACGGCCGCCGGGGCAGTCTGCGCCACCAGCGGCGGCGTCGACAGGGACGCAAGCGAGCAGACGGTGACGGCGGTCAGGAGCCGGCAGGCCGCTGCGGTGAAGGGAAGCTTTTTTATCATGGTGCGGTAGGCCAGGGACGCGACCGGAAGGGCGCAAACCTGGGCAGTTCACCACCCAAAACGCCCGCCTTTCCAGCATGGGTCAAGTAACTTTCCGGTTACATGAAAGCCGCCCGCTCCGACCCAGCCGTCGCTGCCGCCGAGCCCACCTGTTTTGACAGGCCAGGCACAGGCTGGATCGGCGAATGCACCACCTTGCGGACGGCTTGATTCCCCGGACGAATCCGGGTTTAGGCTACGGAGCCCGACCCGGCACCTCTCAACCATGGAAGGTCTCACCCGCCAGCTCTTTCGCCGGATTCTTTTCCTCGCTATCATGCTGGGAACTTCACCGGCGATGCGCGCCGCGGAGCCACCGCCCCCGCCCGCGACGACCAGTGAGTCTTCACTCGCGGCGTCGCTGGGCGACTCGGCGCCGGTTGTGGTGTGGGGCCGGACGCTGGTGAGCTATCGGCTGGCCCTGGAGTTTCCTGACGTGACGGAGCGCGCGCGGGCGGCAGGCGAACGCATTTCGCAGGCGCTCGGCCGCATCGATGCGACCAAGCTCGCCGTGCAGAAAGTCCAGATTGGCGCGGCCCGCGGCTTCGTGGTGTCCGCCGGCCCGCTGTTTCTTCTCAGCGTGATGGAAGGCGATCTTGATCCGGCGGCCGGCGTCACGCCCGAGGTCGTCGCCAACGACGTCATGCGCAATCTCCGCGAACTCGTGCGCGACCACGCGGATCAGCACACGGTCGCGCTGGTCATCCGCTCGGTCGTGCAGGCCGCGATTGCCACGCTGTTGTTCGCGGGCTTCTGCACCGCGGCATTGTGGTTGCGATCGCGGCTCCTCGTCCGCGTGACCCGAACCACGCGGGAGGCCGGGCACGCGCTGCGAGTGTTTGGTTACGACTGGCGGCCGGTGCTCCTCGGCATCGTCACCACCCTGACCCGCCTGCTCATGCTCGCGGTGATTCTTTGCGGATCCTACCTCTGGGTGACCTACGTGCTGGGCCGGTTCCCTTATACTCAGCACTGGGCCGATCAGCTGGGCCAGTACCTGTTTGCCGCCGTGGGCACGCTCGCCAGCGGAGCAGTGCATCAGATTCCCAATCTGATCGCGCTGGTGGTGATCTATCTCGTGACGCGCGGGCTGATCCGCGCTCTGAACGGCTGGTTTTCCGCCATCGAGTCGGGCAACTACTTCACGAGCTGGCTCGATCCCGAGGCGGCGCGCGCCACGCGGCGATTGGCGGACATTGGCGTCTGGATCGTGGCGCTCATCATCGCGTTTCCCTACCTGCCTGGCTCGCACTCGGAAGCGTTCAAGGGTGTATCCGTTTTCCTGGGATTGATGCTCTCGCTCGGCGGCGCCGGATTTGTCGGTCAGATCATCGGAGGGCTCGCGGCCGTCTACTCCCGCGCGGTTCGCTCGGGCGACTACATCATTGTCGGTGAAACCCAGGGCGTCGTGAAGGAACTCGGCCTGCTGACCACCAAGGTCATCACCCGGACGCGCGAGGAGGTCACGATTCCCAATTCGATGCTGATCAGTTCGGCGATCCGGAACTTCTCGCGCGCGGAGGGCAACATGACCGTCGTCTCCACCGCGGTCACGATTGGTTACGACGCCCCGTGGCGTCAGGTCGAGGCGATGCTGCTGCGGGCCGCCGCGCTAACGGAAGGGTTGCTGAAGGATCCGCCGCCCCGCGTCCTGCAATCTGCGCTCGACGATTTCTACGTACGCTACGAGTTGACCGGTTGCGTTCCGTCGGCCGCGGTACGGGGCGAGGTGCTCGCGCGCTTGCATGGCCACATCCAGGACGTGTTCAACGAACATGGCGTCCAGATCATGTCGCCGCACTTTGAGAACCAACCCGCGGCCGCGGTGGTCGTGCCCAGGGATCGCTGGCACGTGAAACTCAACGACCCCGGCAAGCCCGGACCCACATGAACCGCGTCACGTTCAGTGCCGCCGCTCCGGAGAACGTGGTTTAGTCATGGCGACCGATTTGAAGCGGGGTGATGTTTTCCGACGGGCACGCGGTCACTGGCTGGCCAGGTTAGCGCTCGCGCTGACGCTGACCTGCGCCGACGCAGCGACCGCGGCCGAGTCGGCTTCAACTCCTGAGACGTCACGACGCCCTCGCATCGGGCTCGTGCTGGCGGGAGGCGGCGCCCGCGGCATCGGCCACGTCGGTGTCATCCGATTGCTCGAGGAATTGAACGTCCAGGTCGACTGCGTCGTGGGCACCAGCATGGGTTCGATCGTCGGCGGCCTTTATGCGGCGGGCTACACCTCCCGGGAGATGGAGGACTGGTTGAAACAGTGCGACTGGGACCAGCTCCTGAGCGATTCGCAGCCACGACAGCAGCGCGGCTTCCGCGCCAAGACCGAAGAAATGGACACGCCCCGCTGGTTCGAATTCGGGGTGGATGCCAGCGGTCTGAAACTGCCGAACGCTCTCGTCTCCGGCCAGAACCTGCTCGTCGCCCTGCGCGAGAAGACCGACTTCGTCGGCGCGCGCGCGAGCTTCGACGAACTGCCGGTGCCGTTTCGCGCCGTGGCCACCGACATCGAGACTGGCGCGATGGTGGTCCTCCACCGCGGCGCGCTGGCGGATGCAATGCGTGCCAGCATGGCGGTGCCCGGGGCGTTCGCGCCCTACCCGATCGACGGGCGCGTCCTGATCGACGGCTTCGCCTCGCGCAACCTTCCGGTCAGCGTGGTGCGCGACATGGGCGTCGATGTCATCATTGCCGTGGATGTTCGCGCCGAGCTACTGCCGGCAGACAAGTTGACCAATCCGGTAAGCATGGCGCAGCAGCTGGTGTCGATCCTCTCCCAACGCGACACGCTGGAGCAGATCGCGACGCTGGGACCACGCGACGTGCTCGTGCGGTTGAAGCTGCCAGGCTACGGCTCCTCGTCCTTCAAGGACTCGCTCAGTATCTCGCAACTTGGATACGAGGAGGCGCAGGACGCGCGCGCCGCGCTTGCGGCACTCGCGCTGCCGCCGGAAATCTACGCCGCCCGCGAACAGTCCCGGCGGCGGTTGCAGCGCGACCTGCCGATCATCGCGGCCATCACCGTGGACGGAGCCAGTCACGCCGCGGCGCAGGACGTCATCAAGCGCCTCGGGCTCAAGCCCGGCGACCGCCTGCAGCCGGCCCGCCTGCAAGAGGGACTCGGGCGGGTGCACGACCTCGGCTATTTCCAGAGCGTCGACTATCGCCTCGATGACGGACCTGAGGGCCGCGTGCTCGTCATCACCACCAAGGCCAAACCCTGGGGGCCGAATTTCACGATCTTCGGCATCGGGCTGGGCAGCAATCTCGACGGGTCCAGCGAGCTCAACGTGCGCGCTTCGCTGCGCTTCACCCAGCTCAACCGCTTCGGCGCGGAGCTCGCGTTCAAGACCTCGCTGGGAACCGTGGATCGCCTGGACGGTGAATTCTTCCAGCCGCTGGGTCGCGAAGGCGCGTTCTTTGTCGCACCGCACGCCGAGCTCCTGCGCACGCCCGAAGCCTATTCCTTTGCGCTGGGCCGAATCATCCCCGGGCTGCCGCCACTGCCCCTGACCTTCGAGCGGCAGACGGTGTTTGCCGGCGTCGGCGGTGGCATCCGCCTCGGTTCGCACGGTGAGTTGCGCATCGGGGCCGAACGCGGCGCCGTCAGCTACTCGAACGTCAAATCGGCCGCCATTGTCGTGGTCGGTCCGCAGGGAGAGCTGCAGGTGATCAACCCGGCGTCAGGCCTGACTGAATACACAACCAACCGGCTCGTGGGCGCTATCACCCTGGATCGGCTCGACGATCCGTTCTTCCCCCGACGCGGCTACTATCTGCAGGGAAGCATCGACCGTGAGCTGGGCCGGTACGCAACCACGACGGCCGGTTTGCTCGCCACCGCGCCGCTGGCCTGGGGCGGCGTGATCATCCAGCCGCGGCTCGCACTGGACTACACGCTGGAAGTCGAAAGTTCGAACGAGCGACTCCCGTTTCATGTCGGCGGCCTCTTCAATCTTTCGGGTCTGCCAACCGACGAGAATTTCGGTTCCAACGCTTTCGTCGGGGCATTGATCATCCGCAAGCGGATCGGCGATGCCCGCGGCACCTCGGGCCTGCACTTCGGCGGTTCGATTGAGGCCGGCAACACGTGGAACGAGATGAACCGCCTTGCGCCCGAACGCTTCATCCTCGCCGGGAGCGCCTTCGTCGCGAAAAGCACGCCCTTCGGTCCGATGCATCTGGCCCTCGGCCTAGCCAAGGGCGGCTCTCCGACCGTGTATTTTTATCTCGGCCGCGTCCTGCCCTGAGGCGACGGAAGCGGCGTGACAGTTTGACCTGGCAAGGCCGGCGCGCCAACCTCCGGCCAGCACCGCACCCCCGGCGCATCGCCAGCAGACCGATCCCCCACGTCCGCCAGCCCCGTTCAGTCCCCCCCCCACTCCCATGGCCAAGGACCCCTCGTCAGAGAAATCACCGTGGTGGCGTTCCGGCGTCACCGTCGCGCTGCTCGGCAGCGCCATACCTGTCGCCTCGTTCATCCAAGGCTGGTGGCAGAAGGAAAAGGAACTCGAGCTCCAGCGGCAGCGACAGTTCGCCGACCTGCGCGTGTCGTACGCCAACCTCATGCTCGAGGGCGGCGTGGAACGCGTCGGCTTGCTCGCGGACTTCATCGCGCAGACCGAAAGCGACAAGGAGATCAAGGCGTGGGCGGCAAATCAAAGCCGAGTCTTGAAGGCGCAGAGCGCCGAACTTCAAAAGGAGCTCGTGCTTCAGCAGCAGAAAGTCGTCGAAACGGAACAGCGCCTCGACGCCGCGCTGGCCAAGATGGCGGAAATCAAAAAGCAGGCTGAGGCCGCCAAGGGCGACCCACGGGCTGACGTCATCGCCAAAGAGGCGGCCGTCAGACAGGCGTTGATCCAAGCGGAAACCAGCGCGGCCGTGGCGCAGAACAATCTCGCCGGTTCATACGAAACGTTGAAAGGCCGGCAGGTGCAGCAGGTCGCGCCTCCCGTGCAGCAGGTGATCAAGAACCCCGCGGTTCAACGCCGGCTCGACGTGTTCGATGCGAAGCGGTGAACCGCGGCCGCCACTGCCCGCCGGACCAAACCGTCAGCGCGGCGCCAGCCGGACCTTCAGCACGTCGTAGCTGACGAAGCGCTGATAAGTCACCTCGTGCTCGATCCGCTCCGTCGCCTCCAGCACGGTGACGCCGGAAATCCGTTCGACGCATTTTTGCAGCAGTGTCCGGACAATGAGTCGCGCATGCATCGCGCCGATGCAGAGGTGCGCGCCGAAGCCAAACGCGAGATGCGGGTTCGGTTTGCGATCGAGCCGCACTTCGTCCGGCGCCTCGAACACCGTCTCGTCCCGATTCGCCGAGGCCCAGCACAGCGACACGCGGCCGCCGGCTTTCACTGCGACGCCCTGGACGTCCGTATCCACCGGACACACCCGCCCGATGTGCGTGAGCGGTGTCACCATGCGGAAAAACTCCTCTGAGGCGTGGACGATGCGGGCCGGATCCTGCCGCAGGTACTCCAGCGCCTCCGGCCTCCGGCCGAGGTAAGCCAGGACATAGGCGACGGTGTAGATGATCGTGTCGCGCCCGCCGGCAAACGTCAGGTTGCCGAACCCCATCATTTCCTCCCGTGTGAGCGGCCGGCCGTGAAACGTGGCCCGCGCCAGCACGCTGAAGAAATCCTCGCCCGGCTGCGCGACCGCGCGATCGAACTGGCGGCACAAATACGCCTCCAGCTCCGCACCCTTGGGCTTGCCGTCACCGCCATCGCGAAAGACATGGACGCCCCAGCGAATCCACTCGTCGGCCTCGGTGTCGGGCACGTTCAGCAGGTAACCGAGCGCGCGCGACTGCAGCGGCAGCGCAAACTCGCGCACGATCTCGATCGAGTCGCGGCTCAGACCTTCCGTGAGCAATTCGTCGATCAGCGTCTCCACCCGCGTCACCACGGCGGGATCCTTCGCCCGGCGAAAAACCGGCTCAATGATCTCGCGAAAGTCCGTGTGATCCGGCGGGTCGGTCTCGACCGGCAGCTGCCGCATGCTGCGGGCGTCCTCCTCGGATGGAATCGGCACCCGGAAAGGCGCGTCCGAGCTGTATGTCTTCCAATCCTTCGCGGCGCGACGCACGTCCTCATGCCGGAGAATCATGGGGAGCGTCTCGCCCTGAAATTCCGCCTTCAGGACGCCGTCGCTCGTTCGCGCGGCACGGAACGGATCGGAGGTGTTGCTCATGGGTGACCGTCTTCTGTCACAACGAAGGCGCGCGACCAATCGGAAATTTCGGACCCGTCGCGTTCTTGCGAGCTCGTGCCGGCAATGGAGATCAGGCCAGTTCCCAGCCCTTGCGATAGGACCGGCGGATGATCGCCGCGGCCTCCGGCGCGTTTTTCGCCGTGAGTGACTTCGCGTCCCATTGCACGCGTTTGCCGACCCGCAGCGCGAGATTGCCCAGCAGCACGGTTTCACTGAAGGGACCGGAGGCAGCGAAATTCGAAAGGGCCGGGACGCCGGACTTGATCGCATGGAGCCACTCGGCATACGGCCCGCCGCTGTCCTCGCCCGTGCCCTCTTCGGATCCGCCGAGCACCCGCGGCAACGTCTTGGGCGGCGCGGTGAAATCCGTGGTCAGCGTCTCCGGCTTGAACACCCAGTCCTGCCGCGTCCGGCCGAAGAACATCCGGCCCTTTTCGCCCACGAGCATGAGATCGAAGCGACGGAAAACATGATCGGCGGTCGGAAAATCCGACTTCCACAACTCCTCGGGCGGCGTGTGCTGGTAGGCGCCCTCCTTCGAGGTGACGCCGTCGTACCAGACGAACTTCACCGGCGAACCGAGCGTGCTTGTGGGAAACTGGTACGTCACCGTGGACCAGTTCGGCCCGGCGATGGCGGTGCCGCCCCCGTGTATTGCCTCCACGGATGCGGGCGCGGTGAGTCCCAGCGCCCAGTAAGGCATGTCCATGATGTGACAGCCCATGTCGCCGAGCGCGCCGGCGCCGAAATCCCAATAGCCGCGCCAATTGAACGGCGCGATCGTTGGACTGTAGTCACGAAACGGCGCCGGTCCGATCCAAAGATCCCAGTTGAGCCCCTTCGGCACCGGCTCGGCTTTCGGCCACGCGGTCATGCCCTGCGGCCAGATCGGGCGATTCGTCCACGCGTGCACTTCGGTCACGCGACCGAGCACGCCGGCGCGGATGAGTTCCACACTGCGCCGAATCGGTTCGCCGGCGTGGGCCTGGTTGCCCATCTGCGTCTGCACCTTGTATTGCGCGGCCGTCTCGGCCAGCCGGCGCGCCTCCCAGATCGAGTGGGAAATCGGCTTCTGACAATACACGTGCTTGCCCTTCCGCATCGCCAGCATCGACGCGTGGAAGTGATGATGATCCGGCGTCGAAACCGTCACCGCATCGATGCCCGGCATCGTGGCGATCATCTCCCGGTAGTCGGTAAAGAAACGCGCGTCCTTGAAGTGATCCGCTATCGTCTCGCCCGACTTGGCCTTCTTGCGGCGGCCCAGTTCCGGCCGGCGCGGATCGGCCACGTCACAGAGCGCGACAATGGCGGCCCCGGCCGCCGCCGTCGCCATCGTATCCGTGTGCCCCTTACCGCCGACCCCGATGCAGCCGACCTGGATGCGTTCGTTTGCGCCGCGGGCCGACGCCGGCATCAGATGAAAACCGAAGGTCGCGATCGCGGAGGCGCGGATAAAGTCACGGCGGTTCAAGGCGGGGGATTTCATGCGGGGTGCTCCGCCGATCTACGTGCGACGCGGCGTGGCGGAGTGAGCCTTTCCAGCGGAACCGCGGTCGGTCAATCCCGCGGTCGAGGTTTTTCACCCGACCCATCGCCCGGCCGGGGGGTTGCGGCCCCGGCTGCGACCTGTTGCAGTCCGGACCAGACTTCGTCCGCCATTCCGACCTTCGCCGCTCCCCACGCCATGACTTTCCTCCGCCACCATGTCCGCTGAAGTCGCTGCGACGAAGCCCGCCCGTAGCGCCTCCGCGGGCCTCGTCCTGAGGCTGAGCTACGATCGCTGCATCAGCTACGCCTTCCAGCAGAATGCGATTCCGGTGATCACGGAACTGGTGCTGCAGAACGACCCCACGCCGCGGTCCGATCTCGTGGTCCGCATCACCACCGAACCGGCGTTCGCCGCGCCCACCGAGTTGCGTCTCCAGACTTTGGAGGCAGGCGCCGAGTACCGGATCGCGCCGGTGGAATTGAAACTGTCCCACGATTTTCTCGCGGATCTCACCGAGAAGGTCGCCGGCTGGATCAAAGTCGAGGTCAGTGCCGGCGGCGGCGTCATCAGCACGTGCACCGAGCCCGTGACGCTTTTCACGCGCAACGAGTGGTGCGGATTGGTGACGCTGCCGGAGATTCTCGCCGCCTTCGTCCTGCCCAACGATCCGGCGATCATGATCATTCTCGGTCGGGCTGCGCAACTGCTCCAGCAGCACACGGGCCGCGCCGCACTCAACGGCTATCAGGACAAAAGTCGCAAACGCGCGTGGGAACAGCTGGCTGCCATTTACCGCGCGATTGTCGAACTCGGGCTCCGCTACATCACGCCTCCGGCCAGTTTCGAGAACAGCGGCCAGAAGGTGCGCTTTCCGACGGACATCATCGCTCGGCGTTTCGCGACCTGTCTCGACCTCTCGCTGCTCGTCGCCGCCTGTTGCGAGCAAGCCGGCCTGCATCCCCTGGTGTTGATGCATGAAGGTCACGCTTACGCCGGTTGCTGGCTGGAGGAGCGCACACAGCCGGACGCTTGCGACGACGATCTGCAGCAACTCCGCAAACTCGCGGCCGAGTCGCTCGTCACCGTTTTCGAATCCACATTGCTGGCGAGCGAGTCACCGGGCACCCTGCGCGACGCCGAGTTGCTCGCGGCCCCGCATCTCGAGACGTCGCTGCCGTATCGACTCACGCTCGACGTGCGTCGCGCCCGACTCGCCCATATCCATCCGCTGCCGATGTCCGGTGCAGCGCGGGCCATCGACGTGCCTGGCTCCAGTGCAAAATCCGCACCGGCCGGCGGCCTCGGCGACCGTGAGTTCGCGCCGTCGCTCCCCGACGCCGTCGCAGCTTCAACGCCGGCCACGCGCATCGATCATTGGAAGAGCCGGCTGCTCGATCTCAGTCTGCGCAACCGGCTGCTCAATTTCAAAGAAACGAAGTCCACGATTCGCATCCTCTCCGGCGCGCCGGAGCAGGTGGAGGACGAACTTGCCGCGGAACGCGAACTTTCGCTTCAGCCCAAACCGCGACTCATGGTCGCCGGGGATCCCCGCGATCCGGGCACGTACGCCCGACAGCAACACGTCGATGCGCTGGCGCAGCATCTGCGCGATGAACTCGCCCACGGCCGCCTGCACACCGGACTCGACGAAGTCGAGCACCCGCGGCGCCTGACGGAACTCTATCGTGCCGCCCGCACGGCCCTGGACGAAAACGGCACGAACACGCTGTTCGCCGCCGTGGGTTTTCTCGAATGGCGCGAGGCCGAGCACAGCGATCGCGTGCTGCGCGCCCCGCTGCTGCTGCTGCCCGTGGAACTGCGGCGCAAGTCGGTGCTCGAAGGCTTTTCGCTCCGGCGCATTGACGAGGAGACGCGCCTGAACGTGACGCTGATGGAAATGCTGCGGCAGCACTTCCAGAAGGAGATCCCTGGACTCGAACCGCTGCCCGAGGACGAGCGCGGGGTGAATGTCGGTCAGGTGTTGCAATTGTTTCGTGACGCCGTGCGCGACCTGCCCGGATGGGAGGTGAAAACCGACATCTGGCTCGGCCAATTCTCATTCACGAAATTTCTGCTGTGGAAGGACCTCGCGGATCGTCTCGGCGATCTCACGCGCAACCGCGTCGTGCATCACCTGGTCCACGACGCCGGCACCCCGTTTCCCAATCCACCCGACGACATCCGTCCGGCGCAGCTCGACGATCAGTTCCAGCCCCGCGACGTGTTGTGTCCGCGCAGCGCCGATTCGTCGCAGCTCGCCGCGGTGATGGCCGCGGCGGCCGGTCACGATTTCGTGCTCGAAGGTCCGCCCGGCACCGGCAAGTCCCAAACGATCACCAACATCATCGCGCACTGCCTCGCGCACGGAAAGCGCGTGCTCTTCGTCGCGGAGAAGCGCGCCGCTCTGGATGTCGTTCACCGCCGGCTGCGCGAGGAAGGCCTCGATCCGTTCTGCCTCGAACTGCATTCGAACAAGACCGGAAAAGCCGAAGTCCTCGCGCAGTTTGATCAGAGCCTGAAGTTTGCGACCGCAGCCACGCCCGCCGAATGGGAAAGTCGCGCGACGGAAATGGCCCGGCTGCGCACCGCGTTGAACGACTATGCACGCGCGCTGCATCGTTCCCTCCCCTGCGGCCTGAGCGCCCATCACTGCCTCGATTATCTGCTGCCCCGACAAACCCAGCCCACCGTCCGGCTGCCCGCGTGGACGACCATTCTGGATACGCCGGCGGCGACGCTCGAACGGGCTCGGTCGCTGGCGCGATTGCTGCACGATCGCTCGCGGCCGCTGCTGCCGCTGGCCGATCATCCGCTGGGCCTGCTGGCCCGCGAGGAATGGACGCCGGCCTGGGCCGAACGCACGCTGGATCGGCTGCAAGAGCTGAAGGCTGCGACGCCCGAAGCCGAAGCCGCAGACCGCGCCTGGCGCGAGTGGCTCCGCTGTCCACGCCCGACGGGCACGGGCATCGAGCACCCGCAGCTCGTCGCCCTCGCCGAGGGCCTCGCGCCGCCGGAATCGGTCGGCCCCGCGTTTGCCACCACGCCGTGGCCGACGTTGTCCTCTCAGCTGGATGCATGGACACGCCTGGCGCACGAACGCGCCGAACTGCGCGCCGCGCTCGCAGCCTACGACGAGCCCAGGCTCACTCAGCTTGATCTCAACGCCCTGTTCGCACGCTGGCAGCAGGCCCAAGGCTCGTGGTTTCCGATCAGGTGGTTTCAGCTGCGCAGTCTGCGCGCCAGCCTGCAGACGGCGCAGCACAACGCTTCCGTTCCCGCCACGTCCGCACCGGGCGAGGTCATTCCGCGCGGACTTCGCCTGCGCGCGATCAACGCCGCCTTCGCCTCGGGTGCGTCGGTCGGGGAGTCCTGCCTCGGACCATCGTGGGCCAACGGCGAGCCTTCGCCGGACGTGCTCACGCGACTGCAGACGTGGGGCACGACCCTGCACGCGCGCCTCGTCGCCTGCACGGGTGACGATCTCGCCTGGCTCGCCGAAGTGCGGGACCAGTTGGCGGCGCTGTTCGGCGCAGGACCGGGCTCGTTCGCCTCGGGAACGAACCTCGGTCGCCTTCTGATCCGCGTGCGGGAAACCCACATCCGTTTTCAGGCCGCGTGGGAGGCCTTCGCCACGGAGGGTCAGCTCCGCCGCGAGCCGATCGAACTGGCGGCCGATTTTTTTGCCGCCGTCCAGCGGCTCACGGACCGCCTGCCGCCGGCCTGGCCCAGGATTCGGGAATGGTGTTCCTGGCAAAAGGTGCGGCGCGAGGCGACCGGGCTGGGGCTGACGCCATTGATCGAACAGCTCGAGGCGGCCGATGCGCCGGCGACCGACACCGCCGATCGGTTCGAACACAGTTTCCGCCGGGCGTTGCTGCACGCGATCATGGAACGCGACGCACCGTTGCGGGAGTTTTTCGGCCGCGAACACGACGAGCGGATCGAACGCTTCCGGCAGCTCGACGATCAGCTCGCCGGACTGACGCGGGGCCTGATTCAGGCTCGGCTCGCCGCCGGCCTGCCCGGCGATCAGGTGCGCGATGATCTCCCGAAAGCGGAGATCGGGCTCCTCCGACGCGAGCTCGCCAAGAAGACACGTCACCTTCCCGTGCGCCGGCTGCTGGCCGGCCTGCCCCATCTCCTGCCGCGGCTGAAACCCTGCGTGCTCATGAGCCCGCTCTCGGTCGCGCAGTATTTGGAATCCAACCACGCTCCATTCGACGTGGTGATCTTCGACGAGGCCTCGCAGATTCCGGTCTGGGACGCGATCGGAGCGATTGCTCGCGGCCGGCAGCTCATCGTGGTCGGCGACCCGAAACAACTTCCGCCCACCAATTTCTTCAACAGCTCCGGCGACGACGAAGCCGAGGACACGCTCGAGGAACACAAGGACCTCGAGAGCATCCTCGACGAACTCCTGACCAACGGCCTCCGCCACAAACGCCTGCAATGGCATTACCGCAGCCGGCACGAAGGCCTCATCGCGTTCAGCAACCGCCAGTACTACGAGGACGACCTGCTGACGTTTCCGTCGCCCGAGACCGCGCTCGGCGGCGTCCGTTTCATGGCGCTGCCGGCGGCCCGCTATGACAAGGGAAAGTCCCGCACCAACCCAGGTGAAGCCGCGGCGCTCGTGGAGGAGTTGGTCCGACGCCTGCGGCAGAATTCCGGTCCGCGCCGGTCTTATGGTGTGGTCACGTTCAGCCAGGCCCAGCAGCAGCTGGTCGAGGATTTGCTCGATCAAAAGCGCCGCGAACACCCGGAAATCGAAGCGCACTTCGGTGATGAACCTCCGATCGAGGGCGAGCCGGTCATCGTCAAGAATCTGGAGAGCGTGCAGGGCGACGAACGCGATGTGATTCTGTTTTCGATCTGCTACGGCCCGGACGAGACCGGACGCGTCTCGATGAACTTCGGGCCGCTCAACCGAGAAGGCGGCGAACGGCGGCTGAACGTCGCCATCACACGCGCCAAACATGAGGTGCTCGTCTTCAGCGGACTGCGCAGCGAACAGATTGATCTGGCGCGCACGCGCGCCCGCGGCGTGCGCGATCTGAAGAGCTTCCTCGACTACGCCGAACGCGGCCCGACCGCGCTCGGTGCCGCGACCGCGACGAAGTCCGCCTCCGGCACCTCGGGGGAATTCCATCAGCTGGTGGGCGACCGGCTCCGCGCCCTCGGCTATGTGGTGCACGAGCGCGTGGGCTGCTCCGACTATCGAATCGATCTCGGTGTGCTCGATCCCGCGTCGCCCGGACGGTACCTGCTTGGCGTGGAGTGCGACGGCGTCAGCTATCAACAGGCAGCCACCGCGCGGGATCGCGACAAACTCCGGCAGGTCATCCTCGAGGGCCTCGGCTGGACGCTGCATCGCATCTGGTCGACCGACTGGTGGCACGATCCCGCAGCGGAAATGGCCCGGCTGCGCGCAGCGCTTGACGCCGCCGCAAGCGCCAAGCCGGCCTAATTCCCGCGGAGAACGCGACTCGACCCGCCCAACGCGAACAGCGGGCTGGCACTCGTGAAGGAGGCGTATATGGGAATCGCATGCCCCCAATACCCCGTCTCTCCCTCGCGTTTGGTTTGCTCGCCGGCCTGCTCGCGCTGTCCGCCTCCGCCTCGTCGGGTGCGCCCGCCACGCCACCGAAGAACGTGCTCTTCCTCATCGCCGACGATCTCAACAATCTCCTCGGTTGCTATGGGGATCCGCGGGCGAAAACGCCGCACCTCGATCGGCTCGCGGCGCGCGGGGTGCGGTTTGATCGCGCGTATTGCGCCTTCCCGCTGTGCGGTCCGAGCCGCAATTCGATGCTGACGGGCCTTTATCCCAACAGCACCGGCATCCAGGCCAACTCGCAGATCTTCCGGCAGACGATTCCCGCCCAGTTGTCGTTGCCGCAGGCCTTTCGCCAGCAGGGCTGGTTCGCCGCCCGCCTGGGCAAACTGTACCACTACAACGTGCCCAATTCCATCGGCACGGATGGTCATGACGATCCCGCGTCGTGGGAACTCGAGCTCAATCCGGCCGGCGTCGATCGCACCGAGGAACACTCGAAAATCTTCAGCCTCATTCCCGGTTCGTTCGGCGGCACGCTCAGCTGGCTCGCCTCCGCCAAGGGCGATGCCGAGCACACGGACGGCATCCTGGCCGAGCAGGCCGAGTGGGTGCTGGAGCGCTGCGCGAAGCGACGCGATCGTCCGTTCTTTCTCGCGGTGGGATTCTTTCGTCCGCACACGCCCTACGTCGCCCCGCAGTCACCGTATTTCGGATACTATCCGGAGGAGGCCATGCCGGTCGTTTCCGGGGTGAAGGAAGACCAGGCCGACCTGCCGGCGGCCGCGCTCGGCAGCTACAAGAAGGAGCAGGACACCCTTACAGATTCCCTCCGTCGCAAGGCGCTGCAGGCGTACTATGCGAGTATCAGTTTCATGGATGCCCAGGTGGGCCGGGTGGTCGCGGCGCTCGATCGGCTCGGACTCGCCGACAGCACCGTGATCGTTTTCACCAGTGACCATGGCTATCACGTGGGCGAACACGGCCTCTGGCAAAAGCAGAGCCTGTTCGAGGAGTCGGCGCGGGTGCCGCTGCTGATGGTGGCCCCCGGCGTCACGACGCAGGGGACCGTGGCCGCCACGCCCGTCGCACACGTGGACTTGTTTCCCACCCTGGCTGAACTCGCGGGCGTGAAAGCGCCGGTGAATCTGCAGGGCCAGAGCCTGGTGCCGATTTTGCGCAATCCAAACACCACGGGCCGCGGGTGGGCGCTGACGCAGGTGGTCCGCGGCGGCGGGTTCAATCGCATGGGGGCGAGCCCGGCTGCGGGCGACAACGGCAAACGCTTTTTCGGCTACAGCCTGCGCACTCCGCGCTGGCGCTACACTGAATGGGACGAGGGCGCGTCCGGCCGCGAGCTGTATGACCACGATGCCGATCCCAGGGAGCTCACCAATCTCGCCACGCTCCCCGCTCATGCCGCCACCGTCGCCGAGTTGGGTGAGCGCCTGCGCGCCGCGGTGAAGACGACGTTTCCCGCGGATGGCAAGACTCCGACCGTCGCGCCCGGCACGTGGGCGCCGCTGCTGGTCGCGCCATAACGACGGCGGCGTGCCGCGCGATGAGCCGAAACACGCAAGGAGCTCCCGCGAATCACGCCAACTGACGCTAATTTCCGGGCGAGTCCCTGGCGTTGGTCAAATCTTCGGCACGCGCATCGTACTGATCATCGCACTTCCGCTCACGGCATAGATCAACGTGAGCGGATGCAGCACCAGGCCGCCCAGATTCCAGTGGCCCAGCCAGAGGTTCCGGCCAAGAAGTCCCTGCGTGTGCAGCACGGCGAGAACGCCGACGATGAGCACGCTGGTGGGAATCGGCGTGCCCTCGAAATATTTCACCTTGCCGCTCTCGTCGGAAAGGGCGTCGGCCGTCGCATTGAAACGGGCGAGCCGGCTGATGCCGCAGGCGACGAAATACAGGAGCACCGCGACATCGAGCGCGCCGCGCAAACCCACGGCGAAGCCAATGGCGGCCGGAGCGAGACCGAAGGAGATGATGTCGGCGAGCGAATCGAGGTCCGCGCCCAGCATTGACGAGCGCCGCCGCCAGCGCGACACGCGCCCGTCCGCGAAATCGAGAATCAACGCGGCGGGCAGCAGACTCATCGCCAGGACGAGCCAGCGCGGCTCCGCCGTCACCAGGTAGTTCATTGACGCGAGCACGGCGCCGGTCCCGCAGAAGCCGTTCCCCAACGTCAAGAAATCCGCCAGCACAAAGGTCCGCAGCATCGAAAAGCGACGCGGCGGAGAGGAACGTGAATCAGGCGAAATCATGCAGGCACAGACCGGTGGGATACGCGCCGGTTCGCCGCGGTACAAGCCCGGCGGAAAACGGGCGCGATGGGAAAGACCTCGGAGTCGCCGGCGGAGCTGCGTTCCTGCTCTGCCCGGTGGTGCGCCGGACCGGGAAACTGCAAATCACCAGCCCTCGAACCGGGCGAGATAAGGCGCGCGATCGGCGGCGCTGTTCAGTTCGCGCCACCGGTCGATCGCATAGGGCTCGCCACTCCGGCCGGTGGCCAGGGCTTCGTCGTAGTGGAAGGCGGCGTTGCCGGTGAAACGGATGGTGCGCGAGATGATCGAGCCCATGACGTCGCCGTTGCCGTTCACCATCACATCGCCGTTGGGCGCGTAAATCACGGCCCGCAGGCTGCCGTTGCCCGCCACTTGGATGCTCTGGCCCGCCGGCGTCGAGTTGGTGCCCCAGATCTGACACGAAAGCGGCTGGACGTTGGCATTCGCGAGACCGTTGCCGGCAATCCTCACGCCGCCCTCGGTGTAGAGCGCGAGACTCGACCCGGCGGGGATGATGATGGAGGCATTGCCGGTCACGCTCACCGCATCGGCTCCCGAGCTGGCGGTCAGGGTGAGGGTCACATCACCGAGAATCGTGAGCGTTTGATTTCCATTCAGGGTCAACTGCTGGGCGCGCCATTTGGTCGGAGTGCCCGCGACACCGAGGACCGCCGGAATCGACGCGAGAAACGTGCCGTCCACCGGCGCCGGCACCACCGTGAGATTCACGTTGAAATCGGTGGCGATGCGGGCCGGGTCGATGCGGACGCCCACCGGCGTAGTCGAGCCCCGGATACTGCCGGTGGAGCCGACGCCGGGTTGTGCGCCGCCCGTGGCGACGTAGCCCCAGATGTGCGCCTCGTTCACCAGCAGCGCCGTGTTCGACAGCGACATCGTGCCAATCGTGCCGCGATCGGTGCGGAGCGACGAATCGTAGTCGACGGCCGGCGTGAGCGGATTCCCGTCCGGATCGGAGTTCCACGCGTCCACGGTCGTATTGGCGCCGGAAAACACGATCGCGTCCCGGGCCACCATCGCATTGGCGAACATCGAGCGACGGCGCAGCGTGACCTCGATCATCTTGGTCACCGGAGCATCGTTGCCGGTCACCGCAGAGGATTGGGCGATCACCTTCGGTCGCATGGTCGGCCCCGGTTCGCGACTCTCGACGTACACCTTGACCCAGCCGGTCGTGCCAGGACCCAAATCGAAACCGGAAAATCGCTGCGTAGCCGCCGCCCCCTGCTGCGTCCACGCATTCCACGCATCCGTCGCTCCGGCGCTCGCGCGATTGTAGGACCAGACCGCCTCCTCGGTGCCAGCCTCGGCCAGATTCAGCGCGGCGTAACTATTGAAGGTGCGCTTGGCCAGCCGGCCCGAGGCCAGGTTCAGATTGAGGTAGCTGGCGAGGCCCAGAGCAATCAGCGCCACAAACAGCAACGCGACAATCAACACTGCGCCGCGCTGGCGCGTCGCGCCCCGCCACCGCTGCCCCGCGGGTACGCGCCCCTCGATCCGGAAAGCTGAAGGTGCGAGGGGCATCAGTTGCTCACCCGCTTGTTGCGGAGGAGATATCGCGCTGAGACGGCGGACTGGCTGGCCGTGACAGTCGTGGCCCCGGTGCGTTCAGCCCGCAGATTGACCTGGATCTGTTTCGTCTCAAGATCAGTGGCGGCGGTGTTGTCAGGGACGCCCGGCTGCTCGAGTTTGAAGCGTTGAAACGAAAAATCACTCGCGACCTGACGAACCAGATTTGTCCGCGGCGCAGTGGAGCCGACCGGACCAGCCACGCGGTAGAAGGATCGAAAGCCCGCGCTGGCCGGATCGGCATCGTAAGCATATGTCACCAGCGTCGTCGTATTTCCCGTCGCGGCGACGGCCAGGGTGATGGTGCGAGGATCGGTCCACTGGATGTTCGTGGCCTTGCGTGCATCCGCACCGAAGACATCCAGCGCGCGACGCATCTGCGCCTCCATTTCACTGTAATTGCTGGAAGCGTAGCCCGTGCGTCCGATCAGCAGGAAGGCGCCGAGCACCCCGGCGAGAACCATGGAGGCAAGTCCGGCGGAAACCATCACCTCGGTCAGGGTGAATCCGGCCCGCCGCCGCTGGCCCGCGCCGGCCGCGAGCTTAGTGTGCGGTGTAGAAATAGTCATACAATCCGCTTTTGCCGTAGCGCGTGACGAGCCGCGCAGTGTGTTCCCGTCCGTCGTATCCACGCCACGTGGACAGCAGTCCAATCTCCTTCATGTCGGGCTTCAAATCCCGGATGATCCGCACGCAGGCGAATCCGCCCCCCGGCGAACCCGGCATCGCCGGCACCGAGACCTGCGTGTTGCCTGAATCCTGCAGCTCCTGAATCTGCGCCCAGCTCTTCAGTCGCAGGCGTTCAAACTCAGACTGCATGACCTGGGAGGCGGCGGTGAGATTGCGCGCGCTGTCCAGCGCCTGGAATCCGCGCTGTAAAACGGAAATGGCGGTGGTGATGCCGAACACCAGGACGACCGCCGCCAGCATCACCTCCACCAACGTGAAGCCCCGCTTCGAACGCGCGAGGGCCGCGGCGCTCGGGCGCAGAAACCGGGAGTAGCGGACTGCTGGGCTTGGAGTCGTCAAACGTTTGCTATAATGCAGAAAATAACCTCCCGGAGAAGAGCGCTCGCGGGGGTAGTTTCTGCACCGCCGGCGGGTAGCTAGTCCCCTTTGGGATTCGATTGTTGTACGTAGAGAGCGGCCGCTTGCGCCCGGCGCTTTACCTTTAATTTGTCGAAGACATTCATGAGGTAATTCTTTACGGTGTTCTCACTCAGTCCCAATTGCTCGCCCACCTGTTTGTTGGTGAGGCCGTCGGCCACCTGCGCAAGCACCCGGCGTTCCTGGTGAGACAGCGTGCTCAAGTCGGATCCCAGCTCGCCGTTGCCCTTGGTCCGCAGCAGTCGCAGCACCCGGCTGGTGGCATCGGGATCGAGAATCGATCGCCCGGCGGCGATATCGTGCAACGCATGCACCAAGCCGGTGGGGTCGATTTCCTTCATCAGGTAACCCAGCGCACCGGCCGACACGGCCTCGTAGATGAAGCTGTCGTTGGAATAGGATGTCAGCATCACCACCCGGGTATTGGGCAGCTGATCGACAATCTTCCGGCAGGCGTCGATGCCCGACCCGTCGGGGAGACGAATATCAAGCAACACAATATCGGGCTTCAGTCGCACGCACTCCGACACCGCCTGAGTGGCCGTACCGGCTTCGCCGACCACTTCCATGCGGGGTGAGGTTTCGGCAAGCAGCACGGACTTGATTCCGCGCCGGACGAGTTCGCTGTCATCAACGAGTACAATTCTAAGGGGTGCCACGCGAGTCTCGGTCATGATGTGAGGGGGAAGATCAATTTCACGCGCGTGCCCTGGCCAACCTGAGACTCCACGGACATCTCGGCCCCCAGCTCACGCGCACGTTGGGAGAAGTTGACCAATCCTCTGCCGTGACTGCTCGCTGAAGTCGCGTCAAATCCGCGACCATCGTCGCTTACCTCGAACTCGACATGACGGCTCTCGTGACGAAGCACGACCTCAATCCGGCCGGCTTCGCCGTGACGGAGGGCATTGCTCACGGCCTCACGCGTGATTTGCAGGGCGTGGACGCGCTGGGAAAGGGTCAGGCCGCCGGCAAGGGTGTCGTCAATCGCCACCGACGAATGAAAGGCGCGAATACTCTGCATGGTTTCAAGCAGTCCGGCGACCGCTTGGGAGAAGCTCTGCGCCTTGAGCGCCTCCGGCTCAAGTCCAACAATCGAGTTGCGCACGTCATGGATGGTTTCATTGAGCACCGCGCGCGTCTGCTCCAGTCGCGCGAGCACCTCCACTTGATCAGGCAGCAACTGCCGCCGGATTCCGGCCAGCCCCATCCCGGCGGCGTAGAGGGACTGGATGACGCCGTCGTGCAGGTCGCGCCCCACCCGCGCCCGCTCCTCAAAATTCTGGCGCAGTTCGGCCTCGCTCCGAGCGAGCGCCACTTCTGCGCGCTTCCGCTCCTCGATTTCAGCTTTCAACGCCTGCTCCTGGGCCAGCGAGGAAATCACCAGTCCGGCCATGCCGCCCAGCTCGTTGTTCTCCCGGCTCAGCGGGACGAGCGCATCGGTTTCGTGAGTCGCGAGACCCTCGCGAATCTTCCCCAGCGGCCGAAGGACCCACGCCTGCAACGCCAAGGTCATCGCAAGTACGACCAGCAATCCGTAGGCGACGAAGAGCGTGCCAGGGTGCAGGGTCAGTCGTTCCGCCACCGCCGAATTCGGCAGGTCACTTTCGACCCGCAGTTCCCGGATGGCGCGCCCACGCCAGTCTTCGAGACGGCGGGTGACCATCAACTTTTTCGGCAGGGCCGGCACGCCCTTGGATTCGCTGACAGCTTTGATTGTGACGATCGAATCTGTGAGCGAGGACAGCAGCCGGACTTGGGCTTCGTCCCAACGTCTGGCCACGAAAATGAAATCGCGGTTTCCACCGGCCTTGAAGCGCCGGACGCAGACCTCGAACAGGCTTCCGTCGGCCTCGACAAAAAACCGCGGGCTCGGCGCACGAGCAAACAGGGCATCAAGATCCGAAGGATTGAACGGGAGAGTGGAAGGCTCGGCGCCCGTGCTGGTGAACGCGCGCACCGGCGCAACCGGGTCGGGCGAAACAATCCATAAAGCGGAGGCGTTGGCCTTGGCCAACCCAGCGCCAATCTGGGCACGGGCCGGCAACTCGTCCCTACCCGCCAAAAGCGTCGCGAGCGAATCCGATTCGGCCAAATCATCGGCCACGCGAGGCAACGAGCGCCCGACTTCGTCGACCCAATGATCGAGCAACGTTTCGCGAACGTTTCGATCCGACGCCGTGAGATGAACCTTCGCCGCCCGATCCAGATCAAGCAGCAGCAGCAGCAAGAGCAGAAACGCTCCCAGCAACAGGCCCAGCAGGAGCGTGAACCGGAACTTGATGGTCATCCTTGTCATGTATCGGCGCGGAGGGCCGGTTTCCGCAGTGACATCTAAAACGCAGAAGTAGGTACATCGACTACCAACGAACGGTGGTAACACAAAAGGGCGTCAACTATCCTTACAGTTCACAACCCGAGCGATATGAGACACAACTTATTTATTACAAGCGATCTACAAGCTAGTCCTAGGGTGAAGCAACTACAGTCTACATCCCCTGCCGAGAAAACAGGCTCTTTACGGCCTATCCGTTAGGCCCGGACCTCTCCGGACACGCTCTCGCTTTACACGCAGCACTCCGAACCGAGGGAGAAGCCTGGCGGATAAACCACCTTTGATCCTTTTATCACCCTACCCACCATCTGCTTAAGATATCATCAGCCATCGCTGGCATGCCCATTGCATTATCTGTCCCACGTTAATCAATTCAGCCTTCCTCATATGAAATCGAAAATCCACGCCAGTCTCCTCGGTCTCGTCGCCCTGGGCGCCGCGCTCGTCAGCCCCTTGGCCAACGCCCTCACCATCAATGTCGATGGACCCAACCTTAACACCGACTTCCCGCTAGCCGCGTACGGAACAAATCCAGCGGCTCTCCAGAATCGCTGGGAAACCGATGTTGGTGGTCCGGGTAATTACTCGTCAGCTGACATTAAACTCGTAACTGGATTTGGCGGCACATTGACGGAATACTTCAAAGTCGGCAATGACGGCAGCCAATCAGGCCCGCTCGCCAGCTCATACTCCGGGTCTTCAATTTTCAATAATCAGGAAGACTTCACGATCTCTTACGGCAGCGGAGCCTTCGTAACCGGTTCTCCCATATTCCTCTACGTCAAGGATGGAAACAACAGCCCGATCCATTACATTTTCGAGATCGTTTGGAACGGTAAGGAAACCATCAATGGACTCAATTTTTGGGCCGCCGATCTAAATGGCGGTACTGACAATGGTGCGATTTCTCACGTCTCAATCTTCGGAACTTCTACAGGCACTAGCACCAACACCCCGGGCGTTCCCGATGGTGGCATGACGGTCGCTCTGTTGGGCATGGGCCTCGCCGCCCTCGGCCTGGTTCGCCGGTTCACCCGCTGAGCGCTGCCTGACAGCTCTCTCAAAGCATAGCCTTTCAGCCGCCGATTAATTTCGGCGGCTTTTTTGTGCCCATGTGCGGGGATCCGTCGTGAATCTGACCATTTACGCCGTCACGCGGCCCCCACCAATCCCTGGAAGGCATACTGCCCCCCGACTGGTAGAACCGGAGCAAGCGCACTTCATCGCGTTCATACACCACCACGAGGGGGCACGGTCCAGATTTTCCCGGCCGGTGCAGACTCTCACCCGGTGACTCGCCGGTCATTCCGCATCGTCCACCGCGCCGGCGCGCCAGAGTGAGGCTCCGCTCGGCTATTCGGTCACCCAAGCCGGCCCGAGCCGGTGAGATTTCGACGCCAGCCGTCGCAGTGAGTGGAACGGACGGCTCGGGGCTGTCACGGGCATAGCAGGACGCCTTCCGTGCGCAGAATTACGCCGCCCGTCACGAACGACACGGCCGGACGTAAGGCGGAAATTTGCGATTAGAAACTGAGCGCCCCCGCGAACGAACCGCGGGCGGTTGCGGTCGTCAGTTCCTGCCAGATGGAAACCCGAAATGGATTGGAGCCGCCGAAATTCCCCAGCGACTCATCGTAGTGGAACGCGGCATTTCCAACCAAAGTAATGTCATTCGCCACGAACGACCCGCCGACGTCACCGTTACCGTTGATCTTGAGCGAACCCTGCGGCGCATAGACCACAGCACTCAACACACCGTTGCCGGCGATCTGAATATCCTGCACTCCCGAGGTCTTCGTGCCCCAAATCTGGAGTGCCGCCGGTTGGTTCGCGGTCGCCGCGGTCGTACCGCCATTCATGATCCCATTGCCGGCAATCTTGATGTCGCCCGGCGCGTAAATCTCGAGCGTGCAGCCGGTGTCGACCCGGAGTTCGCCACTGCCGCCGCCGATGTCGATGCTCGTCGTTGTATCCGTGAGCTTAAGGACTACTTTCTCGTTCGTGCCTTGGACCCGTATGACCTTGTTGTTAACGTTAATCGAGGTCGCACTATAGTAATATTTGCCGTCTGCCGCCGTCGTATCACCGCCCCGCGGCAGCGTCAGCGTATTGGTCACCGCACCCAATGCATAGCCGGCCGTTGCCGGGGCAGTCACCGGATCAAAATTTGCGCTGAAATCCGTCGACACGTGCGTCGGATCGGTGGCGCCTGAAGCCGTGCCGAACGGACCGATCAAGCCATTGGGACCCACCGTCGGCTGGGATCCGCCCGTGGCGGCATAGCCCCAGATATCTGCGTTCTGCACCAGGATGGCGTCGACGGAAACTGACACACTGCCGACCGTGCCATTGTCGCGGCGCACACCCGCACTATAGGGAATCGCGGCGGTGCCGGCGTTGTTGTCCGGATCAGAGTTCCAGCTGTCGACCGAGGCATTGTTGCCGTTGAAGCGGACAAATTGTTTGGCCACGAGCCCGTTCGCGAATTTGGACGTCTTGCGCAGCTGGATGCGGACCCACTTCTCGATCGTTCGATTGGGATCATTGCCCAACGTGATCGTCGACCTGGCCACGGCGCTGGGCGCGGTGCCGAGGTAGCCATAAACCGTCACCCGGACGATTCCGGTGGCGCCTTGATCAAACGTGTAGGTTCCGGCGGTCGGAAACTGCTTCCACGCGTTGCCGCTGCCCGTGGTCCAGCCGGTCCAATTGTAACTGGGATCGGCAATCTTCTTGTTGATGGAATACATCGCCTCCTCGAGGCCGTTCTCGGCGAGGTTCATCGCGGCATTGTTATAGAGCGCACGATTGGAAATCGACAGACTCGTGCGACCAAGCTGCAGGTAACTGGCAAGCGAGATGCCAATGACGGCGGCAATGATCATGGCGACAATCATCAGCGAGCCGCGACGACTATGAAGGTTGCGGGGGCGGGAGAGGTTCATGGCGAGCATGGCGTTGATCAGGCAGTGACGATCTTGTTGCGCAGAATGAACCGGGCCGAGAGCACGGTATTCGTGGCCGCGACCACGGTCTGATTGGTGCGGGAAGCCTGCAGCGATATCTGCAGCTGTTTCGTATTCGTCCCCGCCGCGGCGAGCTCGGCGGCGGTGGTGACCGGCAGCAGGACGCCGGAAAGGTTGTAACCGCGGAACAAAAACGTTCCGGAGGTAATCCCGGAGATCAGCACCCGGTTGCTGGTGGCGTCGACCCGTGAAAACGTGCGGTTTGCATTCGAGTAAGTATAGACCACGTTCGCGGAATTCACCGTCAGCGTAATCTGGGTGTCGCTGGTCCATGTGATCGCACTGGCCTGCCGTGCATCTTCAGCAAAAATCTCCAGCGCCTTGCGCGCCTGCGACTCCATGTCGCTGTAGTTCTGGATATTCGCACCGCTGCGGCCGAGAAATAGAAACGTCGACATCGTGCCCGCCAGAATCAGCGCGGACAACGTCGCCCCGATCATGATCTCGACCAGCGAAAACCCCGCGGTCGCGCTGCGCGTGCTGCGCTTACGGATGTGCGACGGTGTAGTAGTAATCATAGAGTCCATTGCGTGCGTAGATGCTGCTGAAACTGCGCGTGTGCGGGCGGCCATCATAGGTGTTCCATTGCACCGAGATATTCAGGTTCATGACCTCCGTCGGCCGAACCGAGTCCGCGACACAGGTGCGCGTCACGGAGAACTTTCCCACGACATGCTCGTTCGAGCTGAAAAAGGTGCCGCCATCAAACGTCTGTGAAGCCGGCAGCGCATTCACCCCGGACCAGCTCATAAGACGAATTCGCTCCATCTCGCTTTGCAGAATCTGGGAAGCGAGTGTCGAGCCGCGGGCCAAATCCAAATGCCGGAAACCCACCTGCATCGCGATGATCGACGTCGCAATGCCCATCGCCAGGACAAACGACGCCATGGCCACCTCCAGAATGGTGAATCCGCGCTGACTGCGCAGACGCTGGCGAGAGGCGTCCGTCCGGCGTGGGTGCCCCGCAGCGTTCAAGGAGACAGCGGAGAAGGTCCTAAAAGCGAAGCCGTGCATGGGAGTGAGCACAGCCTACGGAACATTGCGCTCCGCGTTGAGTGTCGGGTGGGCCTGTAAATCCGGCCTAGCAGGACTAGGCCCGTTCAGGACTATTGACGCAGTGATGCCCGAAATGATCGCACCTCCTTGGGAGACGGTCTCTTACGATTCACTCCGAGTCAGAAAACCGAGGCTTTAGCCGGTCCCGAACCGACTCCGACCAGACCGCCTGTCGGTTCTTGACGCCGTTTTCACGCCGACAGCACCCGAAAGCGTGGAGCCGCTGGACAAAAAGCGAGGCTGCCGGACTTTCCGCTGCCCGAGGAGCGCGACGCGCGCCTCACTTGGGACCGAACAAGGCATCTTCCATCTCTCGGGCCGCGAACATCTGCGCCGCGTCGTGCTCAATCCCGGGCGTTTCCACCTTGCGCCAATTGAACGGCCAGCCACGCGCCTTCGCCATTTTCTCCGCCAACTCGAAGAACGCGCGGTTGCGGCCCAGTCGGTGAGGCCCCTGTTTCATCGCAGCCTCGCTGGCGTCGAATCGACGGCGCGGAGTGATGTCCGCCGTCCCCAGATACAAGGTCAACGGCGCGGCAAAATACCGCTGCAACATCGCGTCGTCGCTCAATTCCGGCGGTAGTCCTCCGAGGCCATAGCCAAACTCGTGCTCGCGATTCGGGAAGAGCAGCGACCCGGCATTGCCGGCAACGATACGACGGGCGTCACCGGGCATGTAAGCCGCCAGGCGCACGAGGAACTGGGCACCGGCCGAATGGCCCACCAGATAGTATGGCAGCGCCGGGCGCCCCTCTCGCGCCCGCACTGCGTCGACGATCCTATCGACCACCGTAAACATCCACTCGCCCCTCGGCCTGGCCTTGCCGGCCGCATCCAACAGGCCGCCACGCTGGTACCATTCTTCCGGAAAGCGCTCAGGATCCAGCAGCGGAGCCACGATCAGCACTCCGAACCGATCGGCCATCGTCACGGCGAAATCGCGATAGTTTTCCGCATTACGCACCACCCCGTGAAAGACCAGGACCAAGGGCCCGTCCGTGTAACCCGCCGGCTTGTACGTGTACAGGGTCAACGGCTCGCCTTTGAGGAGAAAATCCATCTGACCGCGACCGGCGGGAATCGGCTCAGCCGCGACCGCTGTCATCGCCAGGAGAAACACCAGTGCTCGCGAGGTAATGAGCATTCCGCACACGCTGGCGGCTTCGACCGCCGGCGCAAGCGCGCCGAGGCCCCGTGCGGGCGCGAAGCTTGCGCCTGCCCAACGCGGACGACTTGTGCCCTGGCCGGGACTGTTCCCACCGGCCCGGCCGGACGCCGGTTCACATTAACCCGTTCGACGGCTCCTGCCCGGCCGGAATTGTGCCGATAGGACTCCCCTCACCATGCTGTCGGGGAAACTGGCCGAATCGATCGATCTGGAAAAGCTGCCGAGCGGACCGCGCGTCCTCTCGCGGCTGATTTCGCTCGTCCGCAAGCCGGAGGTGCAGCTTTCGGAAGTCGCGGACCTGTTTCGTTCCGATCCCGCCCTGACGGCGCGAGTTGTCGCCGCCTGCAACAGCCCTCTGTACGTGCGGGGCGAACGCACCACCGATGTGCGGGACGCAGTCCTGCGCCTGGGGATTTTCGAAGTCTCGCGCATTGTGCAGATCGTGGCCCTGACGGACCTGCGCAAATATCCCACGCACCTTTACACCCAGACCGCAGGACATTTCTGGGAACGGTCGCTGCACACGGCCTTCGTGATCGACGAAATCAGCGAGCGCGATCCTGCGGCCTACACCGCGGGCATCATGCACCTCGTCGGGATTTGGGTGCTCTGCAGTATCTTTCCCGCCGGCCATCTGACCATCAAGGAAAGGGAGCTGGCCCTGCAGGCCGAACTCGAACAACTCCGGCTGGGCGTATCGTTCGCCGATGCTGGTGCCGCCGCGCTGGCCAAGTGGGGCTTCGATGCTCCCATCTGCAACGCCGTGCTGCGGCAACTGGCCCCTTCGGCCGGCGACACCCCCGAAGACTGCGAACTGGCCCGGCTCCTCAGTCGCGCCGTGGCCATTGCCGATTGGAATTACGGGATGCAGAACGAAAAAACCCTGATCCGTTCCGACCTCACAATCACGGATCTCAAAGCCTGCAACCATCGCGCCGCGATCAAGGTCGCAAACGTTGGCTTCGGGTTCTAATCCGCAGTCCGAAATTTCGGCCGCGCTGACCGTCGGGTGCGTGCCGCGCCGGCGTCACGCCGGTTGCCTCATCACAGGCCAAACACCGCCAGCGCGGCCCGCTCGCCCAGTTCCTTGACGTGCGGGGCGACCAACTCGCGGTTCTTTTCCGGCACCACGGCACTCGCAGCCGACGCCGGCGTCGCTTCCGCGGACTTCCCCTCTGCGATGCTGCGCAGCGCATTGGCGACACTGAGGTCCACGGGCAGTCCCGAGGCTTCGTAAATCCGCTGGCGCGTCCACTCATATTCCGCGAGGGAGAAGTCATTCTGGTTCAGCGCGTCGACCTGCATGCGTTTCGCTTCCACGATCAGCCCGGCAAGATCCTTATACGCGTTGGTCAGCTCTGAGAGAGAAGGCCTGCGGTCCGAGCCCGGCGGCGGTGACAGCGTGCGATGCTTGGCCTCGAGCTCATCCAAGCGAGTGCCGAGTTTGGATTGAATCGCCTGCTGGGTGCGCAGAAACCGCTCGACGCCGGACGCCGACAGTACGTTGTCGGCAGGCGCGTTGAACGCCGCCGTCTTCTTCACCTGCTGGTTCAACTGCGAAATCTCTTTGAGCTTCGCAAACTCCGCGACGTACACCTTGGCCGGACGCCAGACAAAGAAGTACGCGCCCACCGCCCCGCCGATGGCGAGCACGACCACGACGACCAGGCAACCGATCACAGCTTTCATAGCCGCGGGACGTTGATCCAAGCCGGCGCTTGTGACGAGGAGATACGCCACCGTCGAACTTCGTCTTCACGCCCAGCGACGGCCGTCGAGCGCAGCAGAAGTGCAGTGCCACCGGTTTTTCTTTCCACCGACGATGCCCGCACCACTGTTGCCACCGTGTCCACCTCGCCCCTGACGCACGCCCAATCCCTTTCACTGCCCGACGGCGGCCGGTTTCCCCTTGTGGGCCTCGGCACCTGGAAACTGCCGAAACCGCAGGCACCGGCACTGGTGCAGGCGGCCATCCGCGCCGGGTATCGCCACCTCGACTGCGCGTGCGACTATGGCAACGAGCCCGAGGTGGGAGCCGGCATCGCTGCCGCCCTTCGCGATGGCGCCTGCCGGCGCGACGAGCTTTGGGTCACCTCGAAACTCTGGAATACGTATCACGAACCCAAGCACGTGCGCGCGGCCTGCGAACGCTCATTGCGCGACCTCAAGCTCGACGTTCTCGATCTCTACCTCGTCCACTTTCCCATTGCGCTGGCGTACGTGCCCTTCGACGTACGTTACCCGCCGGAGTGGTTTTTCGATCCGAACGCGGCCAAGCCGGCCATGAAGCCGATCAACGTACCGTACGCCGACACCTGGGGCGCAATGGAAGAGCTTCAGCGCGCCGGGCTCGTGAAGCGGATCGGCGTCTGCAATCTCAACATTTCGATGCTGCGCGATCTGCTCGCAGGCTGCTCGATTCGTCCCGCGGTCCACCAGCTCGAATTGCACCCGTACCTGACCCAGGTCCGTCAGCTTCGCTACTGCCAGCAGGAGCAGATCGCCGTCTCGGCGTTTTCCCCGCTGGGCGCGCCCTCCTATCTTCCGCTCGGCATGGCGCAGGCCGCCGAATCGGTGCTCACGGATCCGGTCGTGACCTCCATGGCCGCCGCGCACGGCAGAACGCCCGGGCAGATTGTGCTGCGTTGGGGCGTGCAACGCGGGTGCACCGTGCTGCCCAAGACCCAGTCGCCCGCCCGCCTCGCCGAGAATCTGGCGCTCTTCGATTTCGCGCTGAGCGCGGGTGAGATGGCCGCCATCGACGGACTGGATCGTCACCGGCGCTTCAACGATCCCGGTCACTTCTGCGAGAAGGCATTCAACACCTTCTTTCCTATTTTCGACTGAGCAAGGCGCCCGGCCGTTCCCGGCCCGAGGCGCGCAAAAAAAATCGCCGGCGAAAATCGCCGGCGATGATCGCGCCGGATCGGGCGCATGAGGTCAGATCCGGATCACGCTCAGGCGAGGAACTTGAACGAGCGGGCGAGGCCGCCCAAACCGATGAGGCCCGCACCAAACAGAATCAGCGAGTTTCCGCCGTCCGGCACGGCTACGTTCTGCGCGACGTTGTTCGATTGAAACGAAAACGCCCCGCTGGTCGGCGAACCATCGGCCGAGTTGATGCCATACGACCACAGCCCCGGCGTTGCATCGAGAGCCGGATTGTTCGAACGCAGGGTCCCGGCTCCATTCACAAACAGGTTCGTGGGTGTCTGGATGACCGACGTGATCGCGCCGAGATCGAACGAGTAATTGAAGCCCGTACCGATGGGAGCGAGTGTGTCGGTCACGGACCAAAACGTGGCGATGGACTGTGCACCGACGGCCACGATGAACGGCTTGTAGGTGACGAAGTCACCGACCAGCGCAGCGGGGTACGCGCCCTCGATCGCGGTGACGAGTCCGTTCGAGGAACCACCGACGCTCGAGACTGCGCCGAGCATGTTCGGGGTCAGGACCACGGAGCCGGTTTGGATGTTGATCTGACCGGTGATGGGAACGGCCTGCGCCGCGAGCGCGAGACTGCCGAGAAGGATCGGCACGAGTTTGGTGAGCGAAGGGTACATGGATGTCCTGGATCTGTGGTGGAGGATGAAAGGCCCCACAAAGCGTGGGGCGTCTCCGCCACCATAGAGGATCCACATCACGACCAGTATGGGGCCAAGACCTACTTCGCTCACCGCCACTCGAGTCCGAGGCGGAGACGATCCTTTCGCGCCCCCCAAAAAAAACGCCTGCGCCGGCGAACCGGTGCAGGCGTTTCGAAAAGAGCGGAAACCCGGACTACTTGACCGCGGCGGCGGCCGTGACGAGTTCCACGAAGCTGCGGGCCTCGAGCGCGGCGCCGCCAATCAGGCCGCCGTCGATATCCTTCTGCGCGAGCAGTTCGGGGGCGTTGGCCGGCTTCATCGAGCCGCCGTAGAGGATTCGCACCTTCTGCGCCACCGGCTCGGAGAACAGCTTCGTCAGCAAACCGCGGATGAACGCGTGGACTTCCTGCGCCTGCTCGGTCGTGGCCACCTTGCCGGTGCCAATCGCCCAGACCGGCTCGTAGGCCACGATGACCGAGGCCGCCTGATCGCGATTCACGCCTTCGAGACCGCGCTCGACCTGCGTCTGCACGACCTTGAGCGTCGCGCCGGATTCGCGCTCCGCGAGCGTCTCGCCCACGCAGAAGATTGGGCGCAGCTGGTTCTTCAGCGCCGCGAGCACCTTCTTGTTCACGAACTCGTCCGTATCCCCAAAGAAGGTACGGCGCTCGCTGTGCCCAAGGATGACGTGCGTCGCGAAGATCGCGCGCAGCATCGGTGCCGAAACCTCGCCGGTGAAGGCGCCGCTCGCCTCGTGGTGCATGTTCTGCGCACCGAGACGAACGTTGGAGCCCTCGAGCGCCTTGCCCACGGATTCAATGGCGGTGAACGGAGGACACACGACGACGTCGACCTCCGCTTGTTTGCCGATGGCGACGACGAGGTCGCGCGCCAACGCGACGCCGTCAGCCGACGTCTTGTTCATCTTCCAATTGCCAGCGATGAGTTTTTTGCGGGAGGACATGTTGATGAAGGACTGAGGATCAGGATTCGAGGAACACGACGCCCGGGAGCGCCTTGCCTTCGAGGAACTCGAGGCTCGCGCCGCCGCCGGTCGAGCAGTGCGTGACCTTGTCGGCGACCTTGAACTTCTTCGCCGCCGTGGCCGTGTCGCCGCCGCCCACCACCGTGGTGGCGCCGGAGGCCGTCGCCTTCGCGATCGCGTCCGCCATCGCCTTGGTGGAACCGGCGAACTTTTCGAACTCGAATACGCCGGACGGTCCGTTCCAGACCACGGTCTTCGCGCGGCCGATGGCCTGCTGGTAGAGTTCGATCGACTTGGGTCCGCCATCGAGTCCCATCCAGCCGGCCGGGATCCCCTCCTTGTCGGACACGACCTTCGTGTTCGCATTGGGGTCGAATTTGTCGGCGATGACGAAATCAACCGGGAGCGTGATCTTCACGCCCTTGGCCGCGGCTTTGGCGAAGAGTTCCTTGGCGATCTTGGCCCCCTCAGCATCGAAGAGACTGTCGCCAATCGTCATGCCCTCGAGTTCCTTCTTGAAGGTAAAGGCCATGCCGCCGCCGATGATAATCTCGTTCGCCTTCTCGAGGAGATTGTTGATGAGCGGAATCTTGTCCGCGATTTTCGCGCCGCCGAGGATGGCGAGGAGCGGACGCTGCGGCGTCTCGAGCACCTTGGTGAAGGCATTGAGCTCCGCTTCCATCAGGAAACCGGCCGCCTTGTCCTTCAACGCCACGCCGACAATCGACGAGTGGCCGCGATGCGCGGTGCCGAAGGCGTCGTTGACGTAGACATCGCCGAGTTTCGTGAGCGAGGCGCGGAAGGCCTCGACGGCCTTCGGATCCGCCTTCTTCGAGGTGCCGTCCTCGAGCTTCACCTTGCCCTCCTCCTCGATGTGGTAGCGCAGGTTTTCGAGGAGCACCACCTCGCCCGCCTTGAGTTTGCCCGGAGCGCAGGCGGCCTCGATGGCAGGACCGACGCAGTCGTCGAGGAACGTGACCTTCCGGCCCAGGAGTTTTTCCAGCTCCGCCGCGATCGGCTTGAGCGAGAATTTCGCGATCTTCTGCCCGTCGGGGCGGCCGAGATGCGACATGAGGACGACCGCAGCACCCTGCTCGAGGGCGTACTTGATCGTCGGCAGTGCGGCGGCGATGCGCTGGTTGTTCGTGATGGCACCGGTGGCCTTGTCCTGCGGGACGTTGAAATCGACGCGCATCAACACGCGTTTTCCGCTCAGCGACAGGTCACGAATGGTTTTGAACTTAGGCATGGGTCAAATCTCCAAAAATAAAATTGCCCACGGCACACGCGGATTACACGGAAGGTTTTCTTTTCCGTGTGGTCCGTGTGTGCCGTGGGCGAAAAAACGAGGCGTTAGATCTGCGCGGCGATCTTCTTGGTGAGGTCGACCACGCGATTGGAATAACCCCACTCGTTGTCGTACCACGACACGAGCTTGAAGAACTTCGAGTTCAGCTCGACGCCGGAACCGGCATCGAAGATCGAGGAGTGCTTGTCGTGAATGAAGTCGCTCGAAACCACTTCGTCGCTCGTGTAGGCAAGGATGCCCTTCAGGTAGGTCTCGCTCGCCTTCTTCATGGCGGCGCAGATTTCCTTGTAGGACGTTTCCTTGACGGTGCGGACCGTGAGATCGACGACCGAGACGGTCGGAACCGGAACGCGGAACGCCATGCCGGTGAGCTTGCCCTTCACTTCCGGAATCACGAGCGCGGTGGCCTTGGCCGCGCCGGTCGTCGACGGAATGATGTTCTGGGCGGCGGTACGACCACCCTTCCAGTCCTTCTTCGACGGACCATCGACCGTCTTCTGCGTCGCCGTGTAGGCGTGCACGGTGGTCATCAGGCCCTCTTCGATGCCGAAGCCTTCCTTGAGGAGAACGTGCACGACCGGAGCGAGACAGTTCGTGGTGCAGGAGGCGTTGGAGATGATGCTGTGCTGGGCGACGTTCAGCTTGTCGTCATTCACGCCCATCACGACGGTGATGTCCTCACCCTTGGCCGGAGCCGAGATAATCACCTTCTTCGCGCCGGCGGCGAGATGGCCCTTGGCCTTTTCCGCGTCGGTGAAGAGGCCGGTGGACTCGATCACGAGCTGGACACCAAGCTTGCCCCACGGGAGTTCCGCGGGCGTCTTGGCGCTCACCACGAGAATTTCCTTCCCGTTCACGATCAAAACGTCGTCCTCGAGCTTGTCGGGCGTCGACTTCTTGGAGCCCACCGTGCCGTTGAAACGGCCCTGGGTGGAGTCATACTTCAGCAGGTAAGCCAGGTTGTCGGCAGGGACGATATCGCCCACGGCAACAACATCGAGCGTCTCGCCGAGCAGACCCTGCTCAACTAGCGCGCGAAATACGAGGCGCCCGATACGGCCAAAACCATTGATTGCGACTTTAACTGCCATGGTGGAACTCCGGTAGGTTCAGTGTTGTAGTGCTGATTAGAGATGTACCCGCGTAAACGCGGACTGTTCAAGCAAGCGGGGCCCGAGGACGGATGCAAGGGTTTTGGCGGCACACCGGTGCAGGAGAATGCGGCATACAGAATCGATCACCCTTCGTGCACCCAAAGTCCGCAACTCAGCGACGGCACCCAGAGCTGCGACTCGACCGGTTTTTTCGCGCCATGCGCATTTGAAAGGTAGAAGCGATCGTGGTCGGCCAGCAGGTCCCACGCGCCGGGTTCCGTTCCCGCGACCGCGTCGCCAATGGGGATGGTGAGATCGGCCTGCGTGGGGTTGATGGCGAAAAGCAGGCGCGCTGCTCCCTGGGATAAGTCGGCATTGTACACCACGGCCAGCGCCGGCGAACCCTTCGCGTGGATGAACGCAAAGAAACCCTCCGACGGCCGCGTGAAGTGCCGCAGCAACCGCCCGTATTCGCCGCGCCGAAACGCAATCCAGTCGGCGAAGTACGCGTGCGTGCCTTGGAAACGATAAAGCCGCCGGTAATCGAGCGCGTTGAGGTCGCCGCGCTGGTAGGTGTTGTTCACGCCGTGCTTCGAGCGCAGGAAATCCTGCCCTTCCGCGATCATCGGAATGCCCAGCGACATGAACAGGATCGCCGCCATCAGGTGCGTGCGCCGGCGATCGTTGGCCGTCGGATGCGATCCGTTGTGATCCGGATTCTCCGTGATGACATCGATCCACGAGCGATCGTCGTGCGACTCCGTGTAGTTGACCGTCTGCGCAGGCCATTTGGCAAAGTACCACGGCGATCCACGCAGGAAGTATTCCATCCGCGCGGGCTCGCCGTTGCCCCGAACGTACTCGCGCACGAAATCACGGTAGCCGTCGTTCCACGAGGCCCAGCCCGTGTCGCGCAACGCCCCGGCGATGTGCCCGCGGAAACTCCACGGCTCGGCGATCAGAATCACGTTGGGCTTCGCCTGCTTCAACGCCGCCTCGATGTCCCGCAGCACCTCCACGCCGAGCAGCTCGGCGAGGTCGAACCGGAAACCGTCGACGCCGAACGCATTCAAATAATGGAGACAGCTGTCGATGATCAGCCGGCGCGTCATCGCGGACCGCGCGCGGAGATCATTGCCGCAACCGCTCCAGTTCGCGAGCGCCCCGGCGCCGTCGAGTTCGAAATAGTAGAGCTTGTCGACAAACATCAGGTGCGCCGGCACGCCGACATGGTTGAAGACCACATCAACGACGACCGCCATGCCGCGCCGGTGAAACGCCGCCACCAGCGCCTGCAGTTCGTGCACGCCCGAGGCCTTCTGCGGCTCGAGGGCATAGCTGCTCTCGGGCGCGAAGAAGTTGTTGGTCATGTAACCCCAGTGATACTCGTCGTCGGTGACGTTATCGAACTCGTGCACCGGCTGCAGCTCGACGCAGTTCACGCCGAGGTGGTGCAGGTAGAAATCGGCGCTCTCGACCCACTTTCTCAGCCCGGTGAAACCGCGACGCTCGGCCGCCCCGGCCTTTACCGGCGCATTGGTCGCGAGATCGCGCACATGCACCTCCATCATCACGAGGTCGTGCCAGGCCGGAGTCTTGAACTCACGATGGCCCCGGCCGATCCAGCCGTGATCGAGCACAATGCCCGGACCGTCCCGCCCCACCGTGGCCAGCGCATACGGATCGAGAATGCGCATCGTGGGATCGAAACCATCCGGCCCCGGTCCTTCGCGCACGCCGTCGATCGAGTACCAGTAATACCAGCCGTGCAGATTCTGATCGAGCGTGACCTCCCAGACTCCCACGTCACCCGTCGCATCGCCGCGCCGCAGAAGCGGAAACGACTGGGCCTGCTCGAGCGCCTCCGGGGTGAAGCCGGCCTCGCGCGAGACGAGCAGCGTCACGGCCCGGGCGCGCGGAGAAAAAATTCGGAACGTCGTCTCGCGGCCACGCACCCGCGCGCCCATCGGCAGGTCGGTCTTCAGCTCATAGAAAAACGGCCCCGGCACCATCGGCACCCGCTCGCCGGCACCGTAGCCCCACCCGAGCGTCCAAGGCTCTGCCAGACTCAACGGCTCCTTCAGCGCGAACGCCCACAAATGCCGCCCCGTGCGCGCCGCGTCGACCACGCGGTTGAGATTGCCGTGCTCGTCCCGCACGAGGTTCGGCGCGTCCAGCGGCGGCAGGAGCCACTGGTGCTCCCCCGTCACAAACTTGAAGCGCTGCCCCCACCCCGTGAAGTCGGCCACCGGGCCGCGCCAGATCAAGCAGCGGCCGCCATCAAGTTCAGCCGCGGCCAGCCGCCACTCCGGCTTGCCCACCGCCGCCTGCCAGCCGTTGAAGTCGCCCGCGATGAAAACGGTGTCCCGCTCCGGGTCGACCTGGCTGCCATGGTCCAACGGCAGCACGAACGCGATTTCGCCACTCGCGGCATCGACGAAGTACCCCGTGGAACGCCCGGTGGCCAGGCCCGCCGCGGGCGTCAGGCCCAGCAGTTTCGGCCCCGGCTTGCCCAGGTTGAACAACGGATTCGTCCGGCCCGCCCAATCGCGATCGAGTTCAATGAGGCCCGACGACGGCGATTCGAGCCATGCGCGGACGATGCGATGCGGTGCGGACATGTTTGAACCTGCAAGCATTTGCCGGACCGAACCAGCGACAAGCGGGAAACGTGGATAAATCTGCGCGCCCATCCTAAAGTCCGCCGCAGGCATGGGTCCGGCCCGTGCGCTCCAGTTTGACAAGTCGACGCGCACCCGCGTGGGTTTGCGCCCAACGTCATGCCTGCCCGGGAGAAAATCCTCGTCGCCATGTCCGGCGGAGTCGACAGCTCCGTCGCCGCGCTGCTGCTCAAGCAACAGGGCTGCGACCTCGTCGGCGCGTACATGAAAAACTGGATCAACGAAGACAACGTCATCGGCGAATGTCCGTGGCAGCAGGACATCGTGGACGCCCGCGCCGTCGCCGATCATCTCGGGATCGAGTTTCGCGTCGTCAATCTGATGCGCGACTATCGCGCCCGCGTCGTCGACTACCTGCTCGACGGTTACGCCCGGGGCCTGACCCCGAACCCCGACATCATGTGCAATCGCGAGATCAAGTTCGGGGTGTTTCGCGCCTGGGCGAAGGAGCAGGGATTCGATGCCGTGGCCACGGGACACTATGCGCGGCGGCTGCCGCCGGAAGATTGCGGATCGCGGACTGCGGAGTGCGGATTGCGAAATTCGGAACGTACATCGCTGCCCGTTCACGGCGCCATGGACGTAAAATCCGATCCGCACTCCGCAGTCCCCAATCCGCAATTGCTGGAAGGCGCGGACAAAAACAAGGACCAGTCCTATTTCCTCGCGCTGCTCTCCCAGGAGCAACTGCGCGACGCCCGGTTTCCCATCGGCCATCTGCCAAAACCCGAACTCCGGGCGATCGCGCGCGACGCCGGACTTCCCACCGCCGACAAGAAGGACAGCCAGGGGATCTGCTTCATCGGCGAAGTGAAGATGGCGGATTTCCTGCGCACCTACGTGCCGGATGCTCCGGGACCAATCGTTGGTGCCAGCGACGGCCGCCGGCTCGGCACTCATCGCGGCCTGCATTTCTACACGCTGGGCCAGCGCCGCGGCATCGGCGTTCCGTCCAACACCGATCACGAGGCCTACGTCGTCGTCGGAAAACGCGCCGAGGATCGCGCGCTGCTCGTCGCGTTTGATCGCCCGGACGCGCCGGGACTTTTCCAAACTGCCGTGCGCGTGCACTCCCTGAGCTGGATCAACGAGCCCGTGCGCGAAGCCCGCTCGCTCGAGGGCCGCGTGCGTTACCGCGACCCGCGCGTCCCACTTCGCTTCATCCCCGACCCGACGCTGAACGGCTGCGCTGAAATCGAGTTCGCAACCCCGCAGCGCGGACTCGCCAGCGGACAAATTCTCGCGCTCTACGACGGCGAGCGGCTCCTCGGCGGCGGCGTGTACGCCTGACGCCGCCGGTTCGCGATCATTCCTTTGGCCCGCGAATCACGCCAATCGACGCGAATGAGGCGGAGGAACGATCACACCTCTGCCCACAAGTGGGTCATGGCAGTCGACGGCACTCATTTCACCTCTGATACCAATCGCTCTTTGCCTTTGGACTTTAGCCGTGGCTACGAGCGCCAGCGAGTGGCCGAACGGCCATTCGCTGGCGCTCGTAGCCACGATCGATCCAGAAGTCCAAAAGCAAGGAGCGATTGGTATGACATTCGCGCCCATTCGCGCCATTCGCGGGAGACCGTTGCTCCCGTCATGCGAACGTCGACAACGCCAGGCTCGCCGCAAACGCGAGAAAGACCACGCCGAGCGCGCGATCGATCCAGTGGCCGTGACGCCAGAACAAACCTCGCACCTCCGCACGGGTGAAAACGATCGCGACCACGCTGAACCACGCCGTCGTCGCGAGCGCCATCCACGCGCCGTAACCGGCCTGAATCAGCTTCGGCGTCTGCGGGCTCACGACCAGGATGAAGAGCGAGATAAAGAAGAGCGTCGCCTTCGGATTCAGCGCGTTGGTCATGAAGCCCGTCACGAACGCCCCGCGCCCCGTTGCTGGTGCGGGAGCCAGGTCGGCCCCGGCCGCGGTCCCGGTTCGCGGCTTCGCGCGCAACGACTGCACGCCCAGCCACGCGATGTATCCAGCTCCCGCGTACTTGAGGACGTTGAACCAGAGCTCCGACCCGCGAATCAAAAGGCCGAGGCCAAGGAGTGAGTAGCCAACGTGAAGGAGAATCGCGCTGCCCACGCCGGCGGCGGTCCACAAGGCGGCGCGGCGTCCGCGCGTCAGGCTCTGCTTGAGGACGATCGCGAAGTCCGGGCCGGGACTGGCCACGGCGAGCGCATGGGCGACGGCGACCTTCGAGAACTCCAGCCAGAGGTCGTGCATCAAGCCGCCGCCGGGCTCACAGGGCGATTTCCTTGAAGCCGGGAGCCGAGATCATCTTTTGGAACTGGGCCGGATCGAGGAGCGTTTGGATCCGCTTCTCATTCGGAAAGCGCTTCGCCGCCTTTGCCAGCAGCGCGCGGCTCTCGTCGTGACGTCCCATCAAAGCCAATACGTTGGCCTGCCGGAGCCACAGGTCGGCGCCGGCACCCTCGCGCGCGATGTCGTCCTCGAGCGCCTTGAACGCCGACTGATACGCATCCTTCGCGCCCGAGCGGTTGCCCAGCCGCACCCGGTTCGAGGCGAGCCCGATCCAGAAATCCGCCTCTGGCGCGAGGTCGACCGCCTTGGCAAACAAGCCCTCTGCCCGGGCCCAGTCCCGCAGGTTCATCGCGAACTGTGCCTCGCTCACCAGCACCACCGCCTCCTTGCGATCCCGCTCGGTCACGGGTTTCCGTCGCGGCCCGCAGCCCGTGGCTGCGGCCAGCATCACTACGATCATTGCCATGACCCAGGTTCGCTTCGTCGTCATATCACGCTTCAAGTCCGATGCTCGGGAGTGCTCAGGTTTGAATCAGCTGCGGATGGTTCATTTCCGCGCCCCATCTCTAGGGCCGCGGCGCCCGGTTTCGAGCGGGAAAAGCACGGCCCGCGCCCACGTGTCACCCCGCCCGAGGTCCCCCCGTTTACATGTCAGGCGGCACATTGGCGATGGCTTCCTCCATCGTCGTGAGCCCTTCCTTCACCTTCAGCATGCTGTCCTGGTGCAGGGTCTTCATGCCACCGCGCATCGCGATGCGCTTCAATTCCGCGGATTCCGCCCCCTTGTTGATCGCGTCAACCAGCTCCTCGTTGGTCAGCATCAGCTCGTGAATGCCCACCCGGCCCTTGTACCCGTTGCCGCCACAACGCGGACAGCCCTTGGGCTTCGCCCGGAAAATCGGGCCGCTCCAGCCGAGCGCCTTCTCCAAAATCTCCTTCTCGCGACCCTCCGGCGTATGGGCCACACGGCACTGCTTGCACACGCGGCGCATCAGTCGCTGCGCACACACGCACAGCAGCGACGACGAGATCATGAACGTCTCGATGCCCATCTCGGTGAGCCGCGAGATGGTGGTCGGCGCGTCGTTGGTGTGCAGCGTCGACAGCAGCAAGTGACCGGTCAGCGCGGCCTCGACCGCGATGCCCGCGGTTTCCTTGTCGCGGATTTCGCCGACGAGAATCACGTCGGGGTCCTGACGCAGGAAGGCACGCAACGCGGAGGCAAACGTGAGCCCGATCTGCCGGTGCATCTGCATCTGGTTCAGCCCGGGCAGCGTGTACTCGATCGGGTCCTCAGCCGTGCGGATGACAATGTCCGGCGTGTTGATTTCATTCAACGCCGAGTAGAGCGTCATCGACTTGCCCGAACCCGTCGGTCCGCAATGCAGAATCATCCCGTAAGGCTGGCGGATGCACTCGCGATACTTGGCGAGATTCTCCTCCGAGAAACCCAGCGCGGGCAGCGGCAGCGTCGTCTTCTGCTTGTCGAGAATACGCATAACGACGCCTTCACCGTGATTGAGCGGCGCGGTCGAGACGCGCAAATCGATATCGAGACTCTTCTTCGTGTACTGCTTGAACACGATGCGTCCGTCCTGCGGCAACCGGCGCTCCGAGATGTCCAGGTTGCACATGATCTTCAGACGCGCGACGAGCGCCGGACCGACCTTCTTCGGCAACCGCAATTTTTCCTCGCAGATGCCGTCCACGCGATTGCGGACAATGATCTCCTTTTCCTGCGGCTCGATGTGAATGTCGCTCGTGCCCGAATAAAACGCGTCCTCGATCAGGCGGTTCGCCAGCTGGATGATCGGACCCGATTCCTCGCTGACCTCGTCGTCCTTGATCTCCGTCTCGGCCTCGCCGTACTCGGCGCCGATCTGCATGACGACGTCCTCGAAGCCGGCCGCGTTCTGCCCCTTGGCGAACTTCTCCTTGATGTCCTTTTCGCGCGCGAGCAGCCGGACCACGGGCTTGCCCGTCATTTCCTGAATCTTCGTCGGCAGCGTGACCTCGAAAGGATTCGCGAACGCGACCAGCAGCATGTCGCCGACCTGGCCGACCGGCAGCACGAGATTCTCCTGGCAGAATTCCTGCGGGATGCGCTCGAACGTCTTCGGGGTCACGCGATAGTGCGCGACGTTGAACGGCGCGAGGTTCAGCGCCCGCGCCTTGGCGACGAGACACTGAAACGCGCTGATCTTGAACTCCTCCTGCAACAGCTTGTCCAGGGCGTTGCCGCTGAGATCATCGGATCGCGCGGCGAGCGCCGTGCGCTGCTCGTGGTCGAGTCGCCCCATCTCCACGAGCTTGGAGACAATCTGGAGCTGTATCTTGCCCAGCGGCATGGCGTCAGGCGGCCGCGACCGTCAGTTCCTTCGGCGCCTGCGCCGGAGCAGTGGTGGCCGCGTGTTTCTCGAGGAAATCCGCGATTCCCTCCAGCGTGGTGCCAAACCAGAGAATCGGCCCGCCGAGTTCCTTCTCCCAATAGGCGCGCACCGCCGGACTCATCGAATACGCGGTGGCCACATAGGTGAACTCCTCCTCGCGATCGAACGGCACCGACCACGTCGCCCAGCACGCGCCGAGATCGAAGTGCTTCTTCACTTCCTCCGGCACATCGTATTCGCGCAGGTCCACGAGCCCGAGGCCTTCCGTCTCGACGAGATGATGCAGCACGTCGTCTTCCTTCAACACCTTCATATCGAAGGCGAGGATACCGAGGATCGTGCAGAGCCGCGGCTGATCGCCGGACACCAGCTCGATGAACTTTTCGTTCGCCGTCTCGAGGTCCTCAATCCGCACCAGATTATGCTCCACCAATTGGGCTCCGAGCAGCCGGTTGGCGCGCATGATGAGAGGGCGGATTTCTTTCGACATCGCGAGAAAACGTTTGGTCACGTACCATCAGCAAGCGACGCTTTTTCCGCGGAACGGAATCGTACCACGCGTTTTAACAGTTCTTTTTTCAATTTATCCAGGCCCTCGCCGGAGAGGCAGGATATCTCCAACACATCGACCGATTTGTAGCGTCGCTTGAACTTCGCGAGGTGCGCCGCCGCCTCCGGAATGTCCATCTTGTTGGCCACCACAAGTCGCGGCTTTTTCAACAGCTTGGGGTCGTAGAGTTCGAGCTCGTGCAGCAGGTGCTTGTAGTCCTCGCGCGGATCGCGGGCGTCGGTCGCCGCCATGTCGACCATGAAGAGCAAGAGGGCGCAGCGCTCGATGTGCCGCAGGAAACGATGGCCGAGCCCGCGGTTCTCATGCGCGCCCTCGATCAGCCCGGGCACGTCGGCGAGCAGCAGGCGTTTGTGCCCCTTCTTCTCGTCGAGATATTCAATCACGCCGATCTGCGGATGCAGCGTGGTGAACGGATACGCCGCGGTCTTCGGGCGTGCCTTGGTGATGCGGCCCGTGAGCGATGATTTGCCCGCGTTGGGGAAACCGACGAGCCCCACGTCTGCGATACTCTTCAGAATCAGCCGGTAGTTGCCCACCTCGCCCGGGTGCCCGGGGTTGGCGCGCTTCGGGGCGCGGTTGGTCGACGTCTTGAAATGCGTGTTGCCCCAGCCGCCGTTGCCGCCCTTGCAGAGCACGATCTGCTGTCCGTCCGCGATGACCTCGGCCACCGGCTTGTTGGTCGCGAGATCAATCACGATCGTGCCAAGCGGCATCTTCATGATGCACGGCTGGCCGTCCTTGCCGTGACAGTCCGCGCCCTGGCCGTGCTCGCCGCGTTCGCCCTTCCAGTGCGGCTGGTACTTGTAGTCGACGAGGTTGTTGGTGTTCACATCACCCATGAGGATGACGTCGCCACCGCGGCCTCCATCGCCGCCATTGGGCCCGCCCCACGGCTCGTATTTTTCCCGGCGGAAACTGGTACAACCTCTCCCACCGTCACCGGCAGCGAGCTTAACTGTGCATTCGTCGACGAACATCCCCTCAACCATGCAGAAGGCATGGCGTTTGCCAAGGAGCCCGATTTTGCCCCCGCGCGAAACGCCGGCGCGCAGCGCGGGCGCGCCGCCGGTGTCTGCGACCCGCCCCGTCCGCTGGGCCTACAACGCAATCTTGATGCCGCGGCGCAGGTACGTCGGCACGTCGAGATCCTGACCGTCGAACAGATTGCGGTCAGTCTTCTCGAAATGCCCGCGACTCTCCACCTCGCCGAAACCAAACTCGTCCTGCGCCGGTTTGGCCACGGTCACGATCTTCGCCTCGCCCGGGCGGGAGGAAACGGCCTCCGGCGCGACCGGATGCGCCGGCGTCGACGTCGCCGTGACGTCAATTCCATCCGCGCGCCCGCCCGCGGGAGCGATCACCGGCTTGGCCCGTGACGCCGGCATGGGCCGCCGGGACGGCACGCCGCGACCGCTCATGTCGCTGGTGCCGATCACGCACACCTCGACCCGGCCCGGCATGTCCTCGTCGATCACCGCGCCCATGATGATGTGCGAATCGCGACCGAACTGTTCGGTGATCGCCGTCATCAGCTCGTTCACTTTCGGCAGCGTGAGATCCGCGCCGCCGATGATGTTCACGAGCAGCCGGTCCGCCTTGCGCGAGAACTCCGGCGTGTGCAGCAGCGGACACATCTTCAGGCTCGCGATGGCGTCCGCGACGCCGTTTTCACCGGTGCCCTCGCCCAACCCGAACAGGGTCTTGCCGCCGCGCAGCTGAAACGCCTGACGGAGCGTGGCGAAGTCGAGATTGATCAACCCGGTCTTGAAGAGCATCGACCAGAGCGATTTCACGCCGCGGCCGATCCACTCGTCCGCCCGCGCGAACGAATCGAGCACGGTCTCGTTCTCCGCCGCTTCCTGCAGCAGCACGTCGTTGGGCAGCGGGATCACCGCGTCGCACACGCCGCGCAACGCCCGCAGGCCTTCCTCGGCCTGCTTGAGACGGCGTCCGCCTTCAAAGCTGAACGGCATCGTCACAAACGCGATCACGAGCGCGCCGGTTTCCGCGGCAATCTCCGCCACGACGGGCGACGCGCCGCTGCCGGTGCCGCCACCCATGCCGGTCACTAGAAACACCAGATCGCAGTCTTTTACGACGGCCGCAATTTTCTCGCGGTCGGCCTCGGCCGCCTCGCGCCCGAGATCCGGATCGCCGCCGGCTCCGAGCCCGCGCGTCACACCCATCCCGATCAGGACCTTGTCCTGCACCGGCGAGCTCGCGAGGGCCTGATAGTCCGTATTGATCACCGCGAGCTGCAGACGCTCGAGGTTCTCCATCTTGAGCCGATCGACCGCATTCGAGCCGGCGCCGCCGACACCCACGAGTTTGATCGCGATGTTGCGGTCCGTCAGCAGCCCGTGCTCCAGGGGAAGTTCGTTGAGATTCATGTGGTGAGGCGCGCGAGATGGGCTCAGGCGTTGGCGAAGAGGCGTTTCACACCCTTGAGGAAACCGCCGCCGCGCCGGGCCGGCGCGGCGCGTTCGGCGTGCGAGCTGACGCCGTAATACAGCAGACCGAGCGCGGTGTGATAACCGGGATCGCGCGTGTTCTCGTTCACCCACGTCGGGGCCTCACCGAGATGCGCCGGCACGCCAAACACCTTGGCGGCCGCGTCTGCGATGCCCGTGAGCTTGGCCGTGCCGCCCGTGAGGACGACGCCCGCGGCGCAGGTTTCGGGTGAAAACGAGCTGCCGAGCTTTCGTTTCACCACCTCGAGGATCTCCCACACGCGCGCCGAGGTGATCTGCTCGATCGCCTGCTGCGGAAACTGCCGGTCACCGATCGCGAAATTGCCATCGAGCCAGACCTTCTGCGCCTTGTCCTTCGTTTGCACGTTGGCGCGGCCGAAACGCAGCTTGAGCTTCTCCGCCTGACCCTCGGTGAGCCGCAGGCCGATGCTGAGATCGTTCGTGAGATGCGCGCCACCGACGGGCACCACGCCGGTCGTGTGCGGCGCGCCGTCGCGATAGAGCACAAAGTCCGTCGTGCCCGCGCCGAGATCGATCGCCAGGACGCCATGCTGGCGCTCCTCGGGCGTCGTGACCATGTGACCCGACGCCAGGCTGGAGAGCACCAGCTCGCGCACCTCGAGATTGAAGCCGCGAATCACGTGAATGTTGTCCGCCAGCCGCTGCTCCTGGCCGTGGACGTTCCAGTAGCCGACCTCGAGCCGCTGTCCGACGAGATTCTCGGGGCTGCCCGGAACGAGCCGGCCGTCGACGCGATACGGGCGGCGGATGTTGTGCACCACCATGCGGCCCGCAGGCAGTTCCTTCGATTTGGCGAGATCGCATACCGTGCGCACGTCGCCCGGATCGATCATGTTGTCCGAGGACTTCACATTCACCGACGCCTCGTTGTAGAACCCCTCGAGATGCCCGCCGGTTTGCGCGAGAAAGACGGCGTCGATCCGCTCGCCGGCTTCACGTTCCGCCTGCTCGAGCGCGCTGTGCGTCGAGTCGCTCGCCGCCTTGTAGTCGACGACCATGCCCTTGATGACGCCGCGCGATGAACATTCGCCACGGCCGATGATGGCCAGCTCGCGTCCGGTGTATTCGCCGACGAGAACGGAAATTTTCGAGGTGCCGATTTCGACGGCGCCGATGAAGGTGGTTCTAGAGCTCACGTTTGTTTTTAGACTGCGAACTGGGAAACAGGGGCTTGAGGGCGGCGGCCGCTGCGGGCGCGCGCGGATCCAAAGGGTCGGGCCGCTCGATGGTCACGGGCACTTCGCGCCCAAGCGTGAGATCGATGCTCGCCCGGATGTCGGGCTGCCGCGCCAGCCGGTCGACGATGTTGTCGAAACGCGCGAGCTGCATGAAGAAACTGCCCTTCGCGGTGAAGAGCCCCTTCGTGCCGTCCTTCGTCGTGATCTCAATTTCACGGTCGGCTTCGAGGCGGGCCAGCGAGACGCTCTGCCACTGGTGGTAGAGATGCGGCGCCGAGAACTGCGCGTCCGCCAGCAGCCGGGCCACGACCTCCATGTGCGGAATGGACTGGAACGCCGCGCCATCGCGGGCCACCACCACGCCGTCGAGCCAGGGCAGCGTCCGGAGCATCGCGACGTCGTATCCATAACCTGGAAACAGCACGCCGTCGCGCGCCACCAGCAAATCCTGCTGCACGACGCCCACCACCACCCGCACCCGGGCGATCGGCATCCGCTCCGTGACCTGCACGATCAGGCGATCGGGAAAGCGTCGGGTCAGCGTGGCGGTCATCACCTGCCGATCGGACAGCACGCGCTCGCGCAGTTTCTGCAAATCGAGTTCCAGCAGCGACACGCCCGGCGCCAGCTCCAGCGTGCGGGCGAGCCAGGTGCCATCGAGGACGCCGTCACGCATCGTCTGCAGCTCGGGCGCCTTCATCGGCACCGTTTTGGCCGACGCCGGCACGTGCTTCGCATCGTCGCGCAATGCCGAGAGGACGAGCCACGCGCCCCAGAGGAACGAGCCGAGCAGCAGCGTGAGCGCGGCCGTCCGCACGCCGGCCATCACGAGGCGCCAGCGCCCGCCGTTCGACATGGCGCGCGCTTTCACCGGCTGGGGAATCTCTCTCCAGCTGCGGGCGGCAGGGGCGTTGATGAGGGCGTGGTTCACGATCGACGAGCGGGCGAAGCCGCCTGAAAGCGCTCCAACGCGGGCGATACCAGCTCGCGCACCAGTCCCGAAAAATCCAGCCCGGCGCAGCGCGCGCTCATCGGCAGCAAGCTCGTTTCCTTCATGCCCGGGAGCGTGTTTATTTCCAGCAAATAAAGCTCGTTCTGCCCCGAGAGCATGAAGTCGACGCGCGCGTAGTCGCGGCAGCCGCACGCCGCGAACGCCGTCTCCGCCGCACGCTGCGCCGTCGCGGTCATGTCCGCGCTCAACGGCGCCGGTGCAAAATACTCCGTCATCCCCTTCGTGTACTTGCTCGTGTAGTCGTACACGCCGGACTTCGGCCGAATCTCGACCACGCCCATGGCCTTGCCGCGCAGGATGCCGATCGAGAATTCGCGACCGACGATCCGTTTTTCGATCAGCCAGCTTCCCTCCGTGATCGCCGCCAGCTTGGCAACGAGTTCGGCGCGCGTGGCGGTGAGCGCCAGTCCCACACTGCTGCCTTCGTTGTTCGGCTTGACCACCAGATTCTCACCGAGCTTCGCGATGACGTCGTCCGCCGTCGGTCGCGCCGCTGCGGTAAACGTGATCCCCGGCACCACTCCGACGCCCCGCGCGGCCACCGCCTGCTTCGTGCGCGACTTGTCCATCGTCAGCAAACTGCTGGCCGCATCGCAGCCCGCATACTGGATCCCGGCGGCATCGAGCAACCGCTGCATCCCGCCGTCCTCGCCAAACGTCCCGTGCAACGTCGAGAACACGACATGCCGCGTCCGGTCCAGGCCCGCGGGAATCGCCGCGGCGTCGACTTCAAACAGCCGGGTCGGAAACGAACGCGCCAGCGCGAGCGCGCTGGCCCGGCCTGAACCGAGCGACACTTCGCGCTCGGCAGAGGTGCCGCCGGCAAGAACGGCAATGATGGGAGTGCTCATGGAGAATTGCGGATTGCGGAATGCGGACTGCGAATCGGGAACCCGGACGAAAACGGAATAATGCGGTAAACCGGAGTCGCACCGTTCGCCCTCAATCCGAAATCCGCCGTCCGCAATCCGCGATTCACAGCACGTCCTCCCACGCTTTGCCGTACAGCAACACCTCGGGTTGCAGGTCGACGCCCTTCACCAGGCGCACGCGGGCGCGCACGCGACGCACGAGTTCAAGTACGTCGGCACCCGAAGCGCGGCCGCGATTGACGATGAAATTGGCATGCACCGGCGAGACTTCGGCGTCGCCCACGCGCTCGCCCTTCAGGCCGCACTCGTCGATCAGCCGGCCCGCCGAATTCCCCGGCGGGTTCTTGAACACACAACCGGCGCTCGGCTCGCGCGGCTGGCTCTCCTGCCGCTTCTTCCGGTAAACATCGATCTGCCGCCCGATCGCTTCCGCATCGGCCTGCGACGCCGGCCGCAGCAACGCACCCAGCGCAATCGCGTGGTGCAGTTCGGCGCAGTGCCGGTAGTCGATGTGCATCGCCGCCTTCGCCAGCGTGCTCACCTTGCCCTCCAGCGACATCACCTGCACCTCGTCGACGACATCGAACATCCAGCCGCCCATCGCACCCGCATTCATCCGCAGCGCGCCACCCACGCTGCCCGGAATGCCTTCAAGAAACTCGAAGCCCACCAGCCCCGCCTTGGTCGCGAGGCCGCACAGATTCTTCAGGCGCAGTCCCGCGCCGACGCGAACGCGACCGTCACTGCCCGGCTCAAACGTCGCCCACGCTTCGTGCGCCAGGGAAACGACGAGACCGTCGACGCCTTCGTCGGGCACGATGAGATTCGATCCGCGCCCGAGCACAAACACCTCGACGCCCCGCGCCTTCGCTTCACGCAACAGCGCCTGCAGATCCGCGACTGAGGCCGGCTCCGCATACAGCCTCGCCGCGCCCCCGACCCGAATCGTGGTCTTGCCCGCCAGCGGCTCCTCCCGCTTGAGCCGCGTCGCTGCGCTCAACCGGCCCTGCAGCGCGGCACGCAACTCGTCCCACCGCCCAGCCGCCGCGCGCTCCGCTCGCCGCGCCGCCAGCCACTCGCGGGCGCGTCGATCGACATCGCCCGCGCCCACAAACGCCACCACATCGCCGGACTGCACCGCACGGGACAGCGCGCGGAAAAAACCCGTGTCCTCCGCAGGAAAGTAACCAACCGACAGCGCGGGCGCGTTCTTCTTCAGCTCGGCGTAGATGTCAGCCGACGTCCCGCCCGCCTTCGGACTCTCCCCCGCCGCGTAGACATCGAGCAGGTGCACGTCGTCGGCCGCCGCCAGCGCCGCGGCAAACTCCGCCTTGAACTGCGCAGTCCGACTGTAGCGATGCGGCTGAAACACCACGCGCAACTGGCCGCCGGCACCCAATCGACGCCGCAGGCTCGCGAGCAACGCTCGAATTTCCGCCGGATGATGCGCGTAATCCTCCAGCACCGTGATGCCGCCCGCATCGTCGAGCACCGTCTGCCGGCGTCGCACGCCGGGAAACGCCGTCAAGGCATTCGCTGCAATGTCTGCGCACATCAAGCGCGCCGCCGCCAAAGCTGCCGTGGCATTCGCGGCGTTGAAGTCACCTCGCGCGCGCACAATGGCGTCACCGCTGGGAAAACGTCCACCCAGCCGCAGCGTCATCCGTTCACCGGTCTCGGCCGTCACCTCGGCGCGAAACTCACCCGATCGCCCGAAGGTGATCACGCCCGCGGCTCGCGCCGCCGCGACGCGCGCGGACATCGCGCAGGCATCGCTGACGAGCACCGCACCACGCGTCCGCGCAAACAACGCACCGAATGCCGCCTCGAGATCCGCGGCCTGCCGGTAGAAATCAGGATGATCCCAGTCGAGATTCACCGCCACGGTGATCTCCGGTTTGAATCCGTCGATCGTGCCATCACTCTCGTCGATCTCCGCCACGACCCAGTCGTTGGAGCCCGCGCGCGCGGGCGGCGTGTCGTCGGCGAACAGCCCGCCGAGCACGTATCCAGCCGGGAAGTGCGCGTGGCGCAGCGCCGACACCAGCATCGCCGTCGTGGTCGTCTTGCCGTGCGATCCGCACACGGCGACCAGTTTTCGATCCTGAAGAATCTCGGCCAGCAACTCCCCGCGCCGGACCACCGGTAGCCCGCGGGCGACGGCCGCGCGACACGCCGGATGACCCCGCGCAATCGCGCTCGAGCCCACGACCAAATCGCAGTCGGCACCAACGGGGCCGATCTCCACCTTTTCCCGCCGCAGCACGGTTTCCATGTCCGCGGTCAACGCGTCGTCCTCGCCGGTGACCACAAACCCGCGCTGCACCAGATAGACGGCCAGCGGGCCCAGGCCCATGCCGCCCACGCCGACACAGTGGATATGTCGCACGTCGCGGCCAAACAGAAGCGGGCGTTCCATGGCTCTCATGGGCGGCTTACAACAGCACGGGCCTCCCGCCCGGCTTCGGGACATGCGGACCGGAGGCCCGCGCACCCGAGATTTGAGCCGCCATCGCTTCGAGATCAGCGATCATCGTCGCGAGGGCGTCGGCCTGATCGAGCCGCTGCAGATTCACCCGGAATTCCCGCAGCCGCGCGTCGTCGAGGATCGCCGCCATCACCGCCGCGTGGAGTTGATCGAGCCGCGACTGATCGACGACCACGCCCCCACCCTGCTCCTGGAAATAAGCCGCGTTCGCGCGCTGGTGATCGTCCGCCGCCTGCGGATACGGCACCAGCACCGCGGGCGTCTCGCAGCGGATCAATTCCGCCAGCGTGCCCGCGCCCGCCCGCGACAGCACGAGGTCCGCGGCCGACATCACTTCCGCCATGCGATCGCTGAACGGCGTGAAGACACTGCGCACGGTTTCGCCCGCACGGGACTTCAACTCGACGACGCCTTCCCGATCCTTGCCCAGCCCGGTGACGACATAAAGTTGGATGCCCTCCGCCGCGAGCGCCTGCTGGTGCGCACGCGCCCAGTCGTTGAGCGCCGAGGCGCCCTGGCTGCCGCCCAATACCACCAGCAGCCGCTGCTGCGGATCGAGCCCGAGCGCAGCCCGCGCCGCCGCGGGCGCGTGGCGCACGATCTCGCGCCGCACGGGCAGGCCGAGCGGACGTGTCACCTCGTTCCGGATACCCGGGATCGTGATGCCCGGCGGCAGATAGACGCGCCGCGCGAAACGGCCGAGGGTCCGGATCGCCCGGCCGGGGACGCGATTCGACTCGTGCAGTGCCGATGGCACGCCCGCCGCCCGCGCCGCGAGCACGAGCGGGGCCGACGTAAAGCCGCCGAAGCCGACCACGACACTCGCCTGCGTTTGCCGAATCAACCGCCGGCAAAACCGAAATGCCTTCGCCTGCGACGCCACGCACCGGAGGAGTTGCACCGGATGCCAGGCGAATCCGGTGCCAGGCATGCGCGCGAATTCAAGGTCCGGATACTTCTCACTGAGCCGTGCATCGACCTTCTTCTGGCTGATCAGCAGCTGCGTCGAGTGACCACGCGCGCGCAACCCCTCCGCGAGCGCAATGCCCGGCGAAAGGTGGCCGCCCGTGCCCCCGCAGGAGATCAGGAAACGACTCACGCCATCACCTCCCGCAGGGTCCGCACCCGCTCCGGCAGCGATGCCCGGCCCCAGGTGCGTTGCGTGTTCAGAATGATGCCGAGGAGAATGCCCATCAGCAGCAGATTCGAAAGTCCGGCACTGATGAACGGCAGCGACATGCCCTTCGTCGGCAGCACCGCCGTGACCACGCCGAGATTGATGATCGCCTGCAGGCACACCAGGAGCACGCAGCCGAGCACGAGAAGAAAATGGAACAGATTCGGCGCCCGCCGGAGATGCACGAGGCCTGCAATCAGCATGACGGTGAAGGTCAGCACGACGCCCATCGTGAAGATGAGCCCGAGTTCCTCGCCCACCACCGAGAAGATGTAGTCCGTGTGCGCCTCGGGCAGGTAACTGAGTTGCTGCCGGCCCTGACCGAGACCGGCACCATCGACGCCACCGGCGGCGAACGCCGCGAGTCCCTGCCGGAGCTGGTACGATTTCTCCTCGCTCAGGAACTCCGTCATGCGGCGCAGGCGGTTGGGGTTGTTCATGACCGCGACGCTGAAAAGGCCGCCCACGAGCGCGAGCGTCGGCAGGATGTAACGCCACTTCGCCCCGGCGAGAAAGAGCAGCACAAGTCCGACGGCGACCATCAACGCCGCGACGCCGAAATCCGGCTCCAGAATCGTCAGACCCGCGAACGCGCCGATCAATCCGAGCGGGTAAAGGAAGCCCCGTTTAATCTCGCCGATCCGCGTCTGGTTCAGCGCCAGGTAATGTGCCAGACAGAAGACGAGGCCGAGCTTGGCGAACTCCGAAACCTGCAACCGGAGCGAACCGTAGCCGAGCCAGCGCCGGCTGCCATTCACGTTGATGCCCACGACCAGCACCAGCGCGAGGCCGACCACGCACGCGCCGGCGATCCACCACGCGTAGCGCCGGAGATAGTCGAGGTTCAGCCGGCTGGTGACGAAGCACAGCACCGCGGCCGCTACGACGCCGATCAGCTGTTTGTTGAGATAGAAATACGGGCCCTTCTTGAACCACGCGCTCGCGCTGAACAGGATCGTCAGCCCGAGAAACGTCAGTCCGATCGCGCACACGACGATGATCGTCGCGGGATTGACGAATGAATGGCCGTGGGCCGGTTCATCGGAGCGGGCACGCATGGGGTTGGGCTGAGTATCCGGCTTCAGGTTACTTCGGCGACGGGACCGCGGGGGCGTCGTCGATCCGAATCACCGGCACAGGCGGAAGCTGCGACGGCGCGGGCGTCGCTTCGATCACCGGCGCCGGTTCGGCGGCGGGAGCAGCCACCGGCGGCGGGGTCGACTTCGACGTCGAGGCGCCCGACTTGGACGTGGATTTCGTCGCACCACCCGCCGGGGCTTTCCAGCCCGGGATGGTCAGTTCCATGCCCGGCTTCAGCTTGCCCGGATCGGAAATGTTGTTGGCCACCGCGAGATCGCGCTGCCGCACATCGTATTTGCGCGCGATGGCGCCGAGCGTCTCGCCTGACTTCACCGTGTGCTTGATGCCTTCGGTGCTTGCCTTGGGCGCGGGTGTCGCGTGCGGCTCGCTCTTGGTCGACGCGGCGGAGCTGGCCGCGACCGGCGTGGCCGTGCCGCCCGCGGCGGGCTTGCTCGGAATGATCAACTTCTGGCCCGGCCGGAGACTGGCGGTGGCCGGAAGGTTGTTGGCGCCGGTCAGCTGGGCGACGGTCAGATTGTTCTTCCGCGCAATCGTCCACAGGCTGTCACCGGACTTCACCGTATACGATGAGACCGGCGTGACATCTCCCACGGGCTCGGCGACGAGCACGCCGGCAACCGGCGAACCGGGCCGGGTCGGCATGACGCGCGAACCACCCGACGTGGCGGGCGCTTCGGGATTGAACGTGAGTGCGGGCGCGGGCGCAGACGTGTCCGTGGTCGACGAATACACGCTGCCCGGGGAACCGGCGGCGTTGATCACGGGCGGAGCGGACGGATTGGCAACCGTGTCACTCGGCTGTGGAGCCGGCTTGGTGGTGGAGCTGCAGCCTGGATTCGCAAAAATCAGGATGAGGGCGAAAACGTGGATGCCCACGACGATGCCGAAAATCTTCAGGATTTTCATAGGAGGAGTTGGTTTCGGTGATGAAGGTTGGGAAAGGCGGAATACTATCTGAAATTTGCGGCCGGCGCGCCGAGATTCTGCACGAGCGCCTCGAATTGTTCGCCGCGATCTTCGTAGCTGCGGAACATGTCGAAACTGGCGAAGCCGGGACTCAGCAGGACGTGATCGCCGGCCTGGGCAAGTTCCGTCGCCCGGCGCACTGCCTCCGGAAAATCCGCGCACCGTGTGTGCGCCACCCGGAACATCGAACAGTGAAACGCCAGCTCCGCGCTGGTCTCGCCGATCAGCACCGCGTGCTTGAGGCGGGATGCGATGCGATGGACGAAGCCGGCAAGGTCGCCGCCCTTGGATTTACCGCCGGCGATCAGGACGACCGGCGCTTCGAAACTGGCCAGCGCCGCTTCGACCGCGTGGAAGTTGGTGGCCTTCGAGTCGTTCCAATAGGTCACGCCCTCCCGTACCGCCACCCGAGCGAGCCGGTGCGGGCCGGGCTTGAAGGACTGGGCCGCCGCATACAGCGCCGCCTCGTCGAAACCGCTCTCGCGCCACCACGCCGCCGCCAGCAGGAAATTTTCGCGCTGCGGATAGGTCGCGAACAGCGTGCGCGCGAGCCGGGGATCGGCGGGCCGTCCTTCCGTTTCCACCTGATGGACGCCGTGGGTGGATCGCTCGAATTTCGCGGCCTGGCGGCAGACCGACGAGCCGGCGAACACCGCGCCGGCGTCCGTCCGCGCGACCAGTTGCCACTTCGCGCCAAAGTAACTCTCCAGCCCCGGGTGACGCTCGAGGTGATCCTCGGCGAAATTCGTCCACAGCGTCGCGTGCGCCCGCAGATGCTGCAACGTCTCCGCCTGAAATGAACTCACCTCGCACACGGCCGTCATGTCGCGGGCGCCGCCGCGTTTCTCCACCACCAGCCGGGAAAAGGGATGCCCGATGTTACCCGTCGCCTGCGCGTTGCGCCCGATGGCGCCCAGCGCGTGGGTGAGAAACTCCGTCAGCGTGGTTTTGCCGTTGGTGCCAGTCACGGCCACGAGGCGCCCGCGCCAGAAGAGCGAGGCGAAATCGAGCTCGCCAAAACACAGCGCACCGGCAGCACGGGCGCGCTGCAGCCACGGATGCTCCGGCGGAAAGCCCGGGGAAAAAATCACCAGCGCATGCCGCCGGGCCGCGGCCGCAGTGAAGTCCCCGCCCTTGGCGGCCTGCGCGTCGTAAATCACGCCTTCGGCCCCGATTGCCGTCAGCAAGCCCTGCACGCCGGCGCCGCTGATGCCGCCGCCGAGGATGGCGGCCGGCGGCGCGAGCGCGGACTGAAGGAACTCGGGAGGACGCAAGGGCACGGAAAAAATGATTACGAGCGGGGCGAACGCGGGAAGTGCGTCAGCGCGATCTTGATCCGGTGCCCCGCGCGCACGCGGAGAAACGCGCGATTGCCCAGCACGCGCGAGCCGCGGTTGGTGGCGAGCGGCGATGACGACGTGATCGTTGCGGAGTGCATCGACGCGGCCGAGCCGGAAAGAGACCGAGGGATGCGAAGGGGTTCGAAGGAAAACATGATTAGCGGAGTTTGAGCGTGGCGAGGCTGGCCAGGGCGAAGCCGAGCGAGATGACCCAGAAACGGAGCACGACCTTCGTCTCGGGCCAGCCCTTCTTTTGAAAATGATGATGGATCGGCGCCATGAGGAAGACCCGGCGCCCCTCGCCGTATCGGCGTTTCGTATACTTGAACCAGCCCACCTGCGTGACGACCGAGAGCAGTTCCATCACGAAGACGCCGCCCGCGATCACGAGCGTGAGCGGCTGGTGGATCATGAACGCCATCACGCCCAGCAGGCCGCCGAGCGCGAGCGAGCCGGTGTCGCCCATGAAGACTTCCGCCGGATGCGAATTGAACCACAGGAACGCCATGCACCCGCCGATGAGCGCGCCGCAGATCACGGTCAGCTCGCCGGTCTTTGGGACGTGACTGGTCAGCAGATACTCGGCGAGGAAGACGTGGTCGGCGACGTAGGCCATCACGCCCATCACCAAGGCCACCGTGATCGTGCAGCCCACCGCCAGACCGTCGAGGCCATCGGTGAGGTTGATCGCGTTGCTGAACCCGACGATCCAGAGATAAATCAAGGTGAGCAGCATCCACCACGGCATGTGTTCAATGACCGCCCGCTTCACGAACGGTACCCAGAACTCGTGAATCTTCGCCGCGCTGTCCGGATGCAGCATCAGCACGCCGAGCGCCCCGAGCGTTGCCAGCGACTGCCAGCCGATTTTCTCCCAGGAGGAGATGCCGTTGCGGTTCTTGTGCACGACCTTCAGGTAGTCGTCGCGGAAGCCGGGCACGGTCAGCGCCGCGTACACGAAGAGGCTCGTGAACACCCAGACGTTGGGCGCAGCCCACAATGCCGCGCTGACGAACACCGAGATGAAGATGATCAGTCCGCCCATCGTGGGCGTGTGCTTCTTGTCGAAGTAAGTCGCGCCGAGCGAACCGGTGCGATCGTCGATGTAGCCGTGCCCGAATTTCAGCTCCTTGAATTTCCGAATGAGCATCGGACCGAGCGCGAAGCCGATGATCAGCGACGTGATCGCCGCCAATGCCGTCCGCACCGTGATGTAGCGCAGCAGGCGAAGCGGTCCGAAATGTTCGGCATAATCTGCGAGGTAGGTCAGCACGGCAGCGAATGCGAGGCCCCGCCCTCGAAAATGCGTTCCAGTTGATAACGGCGGCTGCCCTTGACGAACACAGCGCCGCGCCACGCGGCGAGTGCCGTCACGACCGGCGCGAGCGTCGACACCATCTGGATCTGTTGGGTGACGTCACCCTGTTCGAGCGCGCCGGAACACACCTCGTGCGCCTGGGTGCCGATCACAAAGAGCAGGTCGCCCGGCCCGAGCGGAAGCGAGCGTCCAAGCGCACGATGGTAGCCAGGTGCGCCCTCGCCGAGTTCCTCCATGCAACCGATCACGAACATCCGCGGTTCGCCTGCCGGCACCAACGCGACAAACGCCGCCAGGGCATCGGCCATGGAGGCCGGGTTGGCGTTATAACAATCCAGATACAGCACGCGGCCGTCGATCCGGCGGATCTCGCCGCGCATCCTGGCCGGCTTCCAGTCCGCGAGTCGCATCTGCAGGTCGTCCCGGCTCACCCCGAGGCGCAGCGCGGCAGTCAGCGCGAGCGCCGCATTCTCCGCCATGCCGTCGGAAACGCGGCGCAAGCGAAACTCCCGGGCCGGCGGCGGGCCGAACGCCAGCGCCAGCCGCGTCTCTTCGCCCTGATGGCTCACGCTGAACGGCACCCGCTGGCCCGCGCCCGGGACGCTGTGGAGCGAGCCGGCGCGTTCGAGCACGAGCGTCGGCACGCGCAGATCACGGAAGGGCGCGAACTCCGCCGCCTGCCGGGTGAAGAGAGCAATCCCGCCGGGACGCGTCGCGGCGGGGAGCCGAGCCTTCTCGCGCGCGACGCCTTCGATTCCGCCGAGCGCCTCGGTATGCGCCGGCGCCACGAGCGTGATGATGCTCACGTCCGGCGCGATCATCGCCGCCAGCGGCTCCATTTCTCCCGGCGCACTGATGCCTGCCTCGATCACCGCGGCCGTCGTGCGCGCCGGATCGATTCGCGTGAGCGTGAGCGGGACGCCGAGGTGATTGTTGAGATTGCCCTCGGTGGCCACGACGCCGCTTGCGGCGCCACCCAGGAGGACGGCCAGCAAGTCCTTCGTCGAGGTCTTGCCCGCACTTCCAGAAATTCCGACGACCGGGCCGCGAAACGTGCGCCGGTGCTCGCGCGCCACCGCCTGAAACGCCGTCAGCGGATCGGCGACCACCAACTGCGGCAGCGGCGACGACCCGACCTCACGCGACACCATGGCTGCGGTGGCGCCGGCCGCCTGCGCGTCCGCCAGGAAGTCATGGCCGTCGCGCTTCTCGGTCTGCAACGCCACGAACACATCGCCCGCGCGGAGCGTGCGGGTGTCGAACGAAAATCCCGTGAGCGGCGCGCCAGGCCGCGCGGTCCAGCGACCGGCGGTCCAGGTGGCGAGAGTGTCTGGGACAAAGGTGGGCACGGCTGTCTAGCTGGAGACCTTGAGCGCTTTGTTTCCGATCAGTTCCCGCGCAACCTGCCGGTCATCGAAGGGAAACACCGTGTCGGCCAGTTCCTGAAAACTCTCGTGCCCCTTGCCCGCGATGAGCAGGCAGTCGCCGGGTTTCGCCATGTCGAGGGCGAGGCTGATCGCGCGCCGGCGATCGTCGATCCAGGTGATTTTTTCCGGCGCCGTTATACCGCCGCGCATGTCGTCGAAGATTTGGCTGATCGCCTCCGTCCGCGGATTGTCCGCGGTCGCGATGGCGAAATCGGCAAACTCCTGCACCGCGCGCGTCATCAGCGGCCGCTTGGTGCGATCACGATTTCCGCCGCAGCCGTAGACGACGAGCAGCCGGCCCGGCGTAATCTGGCGCAGCATGCCCAGCGCGTTGCGCAGCGCATCGTCGGTGTGGGCATAGTCGACCAGCACGTTGAACGGCTGGCCCTCCTCGATTCGTTCCATGCGGCCGGCGACGCCCTTGAACGCGCGTAACCGGCTAAGGAATACAAACGGGTCGCGGCCCAGGCCCCACGCCGTGGCGATGGCGGCGAGCAGGTTGCTCACGTTGTAGCGACCGATGAGCGGCGAATCGACTTCGAGCGTGCCGCCCGGCCAGACCAGCCGGAAGGTCGTGCGCTTGAACTGGAGCGAGACGTTCTCGGCCCGCACCTGCGCGCGCGGATCCTCGCCGAACGTGACCACGCGGGTCGTCGGCACCTCGACGCCCAGACGGGCGGCAAGTTTTTCGCCATAGGCGTCGTCGAGATTGACGACCGACACCTTGGGCACCGAGCCGCTCCCGCCGGTGAAGAGCCGCGTCTTCACGTCGAAGTAACTCTCAAGCGTCTTGTGATAGTCGAGATGGTCGCGGGTGAGATTGGTGAAGACCGCGGCGCCGAACTGCAGTCCGCGCACGCGCTGCTGATCGATGCCGTGGGAGCTGACCTCCATCACCGCGGTGCGGCAGCCGGCGTCGCGCATCTGCGCCATCATGCCGTAAATATCCAGCGCCTCGGGCGTGGTGCGGAACGACGGCACGCTGCGAGCGCCGAGATCGTAGCTGATCGTGCCGAGCAGTCCGACGGGCTGGTCGCCGTTGAGCAGCTGCTTGAGCAGGTGGGTGACCGTGGTCTTGCCGTTGGTGCCCGTGACGCCCACGACGGTCATCTCGCGATCGGGAAACTTGTAGAAGCGCTGCGCGACGCTCGCGAGTGCCACGCGGGCGTTCTCAACCTGGATGAACGTCACCTTCGCCGGCGGAAACGCCGGCATCTTCTGCGTCACGATGGCCACGGCGCCGCGGCTCACGGCTTCGTCGATGAAGCTCGCCCCGTCGGCGCGCAGTCCGGGGAGCGCGAAGAACAGCGTGCCCGGCACGACGCGGCGGCTGTCGATCACCAGCCCGGAAATGGGCCGGTCCAGCGTGCCCTTGACCGCGAGAATCTCGTCCTCGTGGAAGTAGTCGGAGAGTTTCGGCGCCATTTTGAAGATGCGATGCGTGGCCATGGCCTCGCGCCGCGTGCGGCGGGCGGGGGGCTGGAACGCGTGGATGAGCGGATAATTCTGGGCGAGATAACCAATCACGGGCGGACTCCCTGGTTTGCGGCGATCAGGCTCGCGTGAGCCGGGGCGCGGTGAGATTCGATTTTGAGAATGGGAATGAGCCGTTCGCCGATGCGCTTGAACGATGGCGCCGCCACTTTTCCGCCGTAGGCGATCCCCCGCTCGGCTTTGTGATCAGCATCGTCCACCACCACGGAAATCGCAACCCGCGGGCGGCCGGCGGGGAAGAACCCCACGAAGGACGCAATGTGATGGGAGCGATTGTAAACCCGCTTCACCGTCCCGTCGGCCTGGATTTCCTCCATGAGTTTGATCGTCGTCCCCGTCTTGCCGGCGACATCGTAACCTTCGATGGCCGCACCGACCGCCGTGCCGTCCGGCGATGCGACGCCGGTGAGCAACTGCGCGACGTTGCGCGCGGTCTCGGCGGAAACCACGCGCCGAATCTCCGTACGGCCATACTGGAAAACGACGTCACCGGCGGCATCGCGCACTTCCTTGATGATCTGCGGCCGGAGCAGCACGCCATCATTCGCAATCACGCTCATCGCCTGGTGCATCTGCAGCACCGTGGCGGAGATGGAGTGCCCGATCGGCACGCGCGTAATGTCGATCGGATCCCATTTAGCGAGCGGGCGGAGCAGTCCTGCGTCCTCCGCACCGACCGGAAATCCGAGCGTACCGCCGAAGCCGAAGGCCCGCGTGTAACGATAGAAGCGTTCCTCGCCGAGCGCCATGCCGAGCTGGGCGGCACCGCGATTGCTGGAGTGACTGACCACCTCGGCGAGCGACACGGCCGTGGGCACCTTGAAGTGGTGATCCTCGCCCGGCATCGACAGCACCCGGCCGCGATGCGCGAACGTGTTGAGCGAGCAGTCGAACATGGAACGGCGGCTGGCGAGGCCCTCCTCGATGGCCGCGGCCACTGCGACGATCTTGAACACCGAACCCGGCTCGTAGACGTCTGCCACGGCCACGTTGCGCATCCGGCGCTGCTCATCCTTCGGCACCTTGTTGTACTCGTTGGGATCGAAGGTCGGGTAATTGGCCATCGCCAAGATGAAGCCGGTGCGCGGATCGCTCACGATGATCGAGGCCTTCAACGGCTCGTAGGTCGTCGCGATGTAGGTGAGCTCCTGCTCGACGATGTCCTGGACGATGGTGTTGATCGACAGCTTCACGCTGTAACCGTCGGACGGCGGCACGCGCCGCATCAGAAACTGCGGCAGCTCGCGGTTGCGGCCGTCGCGCTCGCCCACCCGCCACCCCTCCTGGCCGCGCAGAAAGAAATCAGCGTAGGCCTCCATGCCGACGACCGCCTCCTGCTGGCGGTTCGCGTAGCCGATGATGTGGGCGGCCAGCTGCTTGTTGGGATAGACCCGGCGGTATTCGTGCAATCCATACACGCCCTTGATCCCGATCTTCATGATCTCCTCGTACAGCTTCTCCGGCACGTCTTCGCGGAGGCGGGCCCAGCGGATAGCCCGCCGCCCCTTGTCGTCGGGCGTCGGATCCACGTCCGTGTCGTCTTCGTCCGCGAAGGCAGCGGAGGTCACCGGCGTCTCGGCGACGAGCTTGAGTTGCAGAAGCGGCGGAACGGACTTCGGGGCCGGCGCGGCCGGCGTCGCCGTCTTCGCCGGTGCCGGCTCGCGAAAACGGGTGAGAAAGATGCGGCGCAGCTCGGCCTCCGGCATGTCGATTTTCTCCGCCAACTGCGGCCAGAGGTGCTGGTCCTGCGGGCGCAGCGAGGCGGGATCAACGCCGAGCACCCGGCGCGAGCTGCTGGTGGCGAGGAGCGATCCGTTTTCGTCGACGATGTCGCCGCGCCGCGCCACTTCGCGAATCGTGGTCTGCCGGGCCTTCTCGATCGTCTTGATCAGCGAGTCGCGATCAACCACGTGAAGCCACACCAGCCGCACGCCCACCCCGGCGAAGCACAGGAAGAGTGCGGTCGCGAGGAGAACAATCCGGTAGCTGGAGGCAAAACCCTTGGACATCGGATCAACGCGCGGCGAACGTCACTTTGATGGGAGCCTCGGTCGGCTGTTGCTTGGCGGTCCAGCGATTGGCGCGCTCGACCATGCGCTGGGCGACGTTCTCGGTCACGTGCACGACCTGAACCTCGTTCATGGGCACCAGGCCCAGGCGAAATTCCAGATTCGCCCGCCGCAGCAGCTCCGGGCGCTGCTCGCTGCGGATGATGGCCTCGATGTCATCGCTCCGGCGGTTCACCTCGTTGATCTCGGCCAGCAGGGTGCGGTTGGCCTTGGCCGTAACCGAAATCTGGTGACGCATCCACACGGTGCCCAGGCCCAGCGTGCCACCGAAGGTCATGGTGACGAGCAGGCACACGAGCAGCTGGTTCACGAAAGCCTGGGAGTTCTTTTTCATCGGGCGAAGGGGGCGTCGGATGCGGACGGACGTTCAGAGTTTGCGCAGCGCGCGGAGCTTGGCCGAGCGGCTGCGGGGATTGGCGGCGACTTCCGCGTCGCCGGGCGTGAGGGGCTTGCGGGTCAGGGGCTCGGCGAGCTTCACCCGCAGATCCTGCGGCGTGTGGTCGCTGGCGCTCTCCGGCTGTCCGCACTGGCGGCGGAAAAACTGTTTCACGGGCCGGTCCTCGAGGGAGTGGAAACTGATCACCGCGAGCACGCCGCCGGGCCGGTTCGCAGCGGGAGCGGCGAGCCGGGCGAACGCCGCGGGCAGCGCGCGTTCGATGGCACCCAGCTCGTCGTTGACCGCGATGCGGATGCCCTGAAACGCCCGCGTCGCCGGATGAATCCGCGACGCATGTCGGTCCCGCGCCGGAATCGCCTCCGCAATCACCGCGGCGAGCGAGGCGGTGCGAGCCAGCGCGCCGGTGCCGCGCGCGGCCACCAGGGCGCGCACGACGCGGCGCCAGTGCTGTTCCTCGCCGTAGTCCCGCACGGCCCGGACCAGCATGTCTTCCGTGGCCGTTTCCAGCCAGCGGGTCGCCGGGACGCCGCTCCGCGGATCCATGCGCATGTCCGCGGGCGCATCCTGCCGGAAGGAAAAGCCCCGCTCCGTCTCGTCGAGTTGGAACGATGAAACGCCCAGATCGAACAGGATGCCGTCGAAGTCGGTGTCCGGCAGATCCGCCAGGCGGCCGAAATCGCGATCGACGAGCGTGAACCGCCCGCCAAATTCGCTGGCGAGCACCGCAGCGCGCGCGGCCGCGGCCGGATCGCGATCCAGCGCGACCACCGTGGAGCCCGGCGCGGCCTCAAGGACGGCGCGCGTGTGACCGCCGCCGCCAAACGTACAGTCGAGGTACCGGCCGCCCGCGCGCGGCGCGAGCAGGTCCAGGACCTCGCGCAGCAACACGGGGTTATGGCCGGGGGTCATGGCACGGGCGGCAATCTCATCGAGCACGGTCGGCATCGGACGAGCCCTTCGCGCTGGATACTTTCTTTTTGGATACGGTGCGCAGCACGAGCGCGTCGCGCACCCGCGGAACCGCCCCGGCCCGGGCGGAAAACGCCACGCCGTTTTCGTCGGCCACGATCCACGCGGGAAACGCCCGGCGCACCGCCGCAGTGGCGCTCAGCGCTGACTTTCGCAGCGGAACGCGGGTGGAGAGGCTCTTTACTTTGACGACGCGGCGCATGGTTAGATGTCGAGGCGACGCATGAGGTCGCCAAAGTTTTCGCCCGCGGTGCGAGACTCCTCCTGCTGCCAGCGGACGGGGTTGTAGATGTTGAACTTCGTGAGCGATCCGACGAGGACCGCATCCTTCTCGAGCCCGGCGTGCTTCAGCAGCGCCTCGGTCAGACCGATGCGCCCGGCTTTATCGAAGGAAAATCCCTGCGTCTGGGAGAAGAACCGCGCGCTGAACGCCTGCGCCGCCGCGTCGCTCAGCTTCATCGCGGAAATTTTTTCGTGCAGCTTGTCGACCTCGCCCGGGGGCAGCACCGCGATGTATCCATCCGGGTGCGGCGTCGCGAGAAACGTGTCCTCCTGCGCGTGGGCATGACGCCACTCCGACGGGATCGTGAGTCGACCCTTGTCGTCCAGCGTGTGCCTAAAAAGGCCCGTGAAGACTGCTTTGCCTGGCTGCGCCATTTTTACTGGGACATCCGACCGCCCCATTTCGCACCATTTCAACCCATTTTAACCCCCACGGAGCAAGCCAAAAGCCTCTGATTCAGCCGGAAGTTACTCACTTATTCACAGGGCGGTTAGCTCGTAGCGCGCGGGTCGACGTCCAACCAAACAGTTTATTTACGAGGCACTTGTTTTGATCCGGCAGGGAGCGGTTTTCGTTTCCCTCCTGCGATCAGCGGACACGGGCGATACGATCGGACCTGCGCGACGCGTCATTTAACCAACCGGCGCGCCCAACCCGGATCCCCGCGACTCCGGTGCGGCCCCCACCCCCTCGATCACTTCCGATTCAACGCCAGGCCCGAGCGCGTTGCGGTTCGGGCTGGGGAGGCCATCACGGATCAGGCTGAAGCGGCGCTGAAGACACGACGAGGACACGAGAGCTCCCGAGCCGCGATGACCCTTACGGCGTCCAGGGTTAGGCCCACTGTCAGGCGCTGACGGATGCTACACCCGCCAAAACGAGCAGAGGGCCGCGCACGGTGTGCACGGCCCTCTTGCAAGGGAAGGCGCGAGGCTGTCAGGGGTTCGCCCACTCCGCTCTCGCTGCCAAAAAATGCGCTGGCCGCGGGCACCCACATGCACCGCGGCCAGCTTTATCTAGGGGTAACCAAATTCTTGGATCAGAACGAGTGCTCGATGGCTGCGTAGCCCACCGGTCCCCGGAAGTTCGTGTTGCCTCCAGTTGTGTCGTTGCGGCTCTCCACGTACCCAACCTTAGCAGTGCCGACGAGTTTTGGACTGAATTTGTGCTTTAACCCCAAGGTCACCGAGTAGTCGCGCCCGCCCGCCCCGAGGGGATCCGTGGCAGCGGCAATGGCGGGATTATAATTGTTCGCTTTATAGTAGCTGCCCTGAATCTGCGCGTCGGTGTTTTTGTCGATGACGTACCCCGTGATCAAGGTACCAGTCCAGTAGTTGTTGTCGGCATTCCGAAGGACATCATTGGCCGAACCGCCCGCTCGCGGGTAGGCCGTGCTTAGTTTGTCCCAGATGAACGAGAGGTTGCATTGCACGTAGACGGACTTGTTCGGATTCCAGTCGATCGTCTCCGCGAGCTGATACCGGCGGGAGTCGTTCGAATCGCCCTCGAGGTAACCATCTTCGGCGATACTTGCCTTGCCGCGCTGGACTACATAGCGCGTGGCGAAGGCGAGCACCGGACTGGGCCGCACTGTGGCAGTCATGCGGGCGCCATAGATGTCGAAGTTCAGGGTGTAGTAGCCACCGAGAGCCGTGCCCAATCCCCGGAAGTCGTTCTCGTGATCCTTGGTGAAGAATTCGCCCCGCAACGTGAGAGCTTTCGACGTCACCCAGTTTCCACCAATCTTCAGATTTGAATGCGTTTCTTTCACATGATTGTTCGTGCCCAACGGCGCGGAGAGGACGACCGGACCGGCAGACGAGGTCGTGATGCCACCATAAATCGTCCGATCATCACCCGGGGCCGTCCGATAGTCCCAATTGCCGAACAGCGTCAGGTTCTTGATGCCAACGTACCGTACGCTCAGTTCAGGAATCAGCGGTTGGTCCGTAACCTTGGACGAATTCTGCGTGGTCAGCGGTACAGCCGTGACGACGCCCGTGGCCTGGACGATCATGTTGCTCACATAGACGGCCTGGAAGTTTCCGGTCGTATCGAAATCCTCAGCCTTGAGCGCTACGTTGAGCTCCAAATCCTTCGCCGGTTTGGTATCGATCCCCACCACGCCGGTCCAAACCTTCTGCTTGGCTGAACCCGAACCATTATAGGAATACGGGGGACGTCCGGCGGGCGTGAAACCACCTACCTCGGTCCGCACGCCAGCTGCGGTTTGAATGCTGGCCGTGATGAGCCGCGAGCCGGTGGTGTCGATGGACGCGGTGCGATAGCTGCCACTCACATAGGCTTTTGCTTTTGGATTTAGGACAAACTCCACTTTCGCCAGGGCCGTCACGCTGCTTTCCTTGAAACCCTGCGCGTCGAAACCTTTGTTCTGATTGTTGGCCAGCGCGGGCGGAACCAAGGTGGGCGGATTCGCAGGAATCGCCGGGAAGGGCTTCAGTTCGCCGGGATAACGATCGACGGAACGCGTGTTGCGATTGTCGATCTCGTTGCCGAGAAGCGCGACACGATACGTGGCGTTTCCGACCGTGTGCTTGACCGCCGCTTCCCACGCCTGATTGCGTTCGTTGAGATCGATGTAAGCGGGAATGATTTTCCGGTTGGCGGAAACCACATTCAATGAGGACAGCGACGAGATCGGCACTCCGGTGAAATCGGTGTCACCCCAAATCGTCGAGTCCTTGCGACCGGTCCGCGTCGAATTCGAGTAACTAAACGTGAATACGGGCGCCTTCGGGAGTGCGATGGTGCCGTTCACGAAGAATTTTCCTCGATCGACGTACAATGCCCGCTTGTAGATCGGCATCCAGGCATTGTTCAGCGGGAAGAAACCACCGACGCCATCGTAGAACGTGCGGAACCGCTTGTAGCCCACTTCGAATGAGCCCACTTCGCTTTTCACGAGCTTGTACTGAAGGAGATAATCCTCGGCACCGGGGAGAATCCTCCCGTTAACCTCAGACGAGGTCGTCTTGGAAATTTCCTTATAATAGTTGAACTCCTCGATTCCGCCAAACCCGGTCTTTGGTTCGCGGGTCCGCGTTTGATACGACGACTTGCTGCCGCTGAGCGACGGAAGCTGTCCTGAGACTTTGATATAGTTGTTTTCCGGAACCGGCATCGCGTCGGTCTCAGCAGCGCGCACGGGAGCAACCCCGAGCAGGGCGCCAGCCAGAAGGCCAGCCGGGTAGCAGAGGAAATGTTTCACGTTCATGGCTTTCAGGTTCGCGAGGTTAGTAGCGTAGGGGCTTGCTGGCGTTGGAGCCGTGGACTGCTTCATGGCAGCCCGCGATCCAACAGGTGCCGTTCTGAAGGCGGGTGCGATGGTCCTCGCCACCCACGAATATGGCTCCATTGCGATCGGTCGTCTGAAGGTGGCACCGGAGGCACAGGTTCGCATCACGCGCCACGAGCATTTTTTGATTCACCGAGCCGTGAGGATTGTGACAGGCGACACACCCTTCCCGCATGGCGTTGTGCGCAAAAACAAACGGCCCCTTTTGCGCGGTGTGACAGGATGTGCAGTTCTCGTTCTGAGCTTCGAGCGAAGCGCCACTGCCCCGGATGGCATGACCTTCGTGCGGGTCATGGCAGTCGCCGCACGACATCTTTCCGTTCATCACCTGGTGGCTGTTGGCGAGTGAGAATTCACCGCGCTTGTCGAGGTGGCACTGGAAGCAGGTTTCGGAGGTCTTTCTCGGATTGATGATGTTTCCCTTCGTCCCGCCCGCCTTCACGTGAAGGCTGCCGGCGCCATGACACGACTCGCAGGACGTGCTTCCGAGCGAGGCATCGGCGACTGAGACCTTGGCGTGTAGCGAAGTATGGATCTTCGACGTTTGTTCTTCATGGCACTCGACGCATCCCTTGTTGCCGACGAATGCCGCGCCAGCCACGAACGGCGGGGCCAGCATGGTTCGATTAACGGCCACACAAGATATGAGCAGCAGACCCCATACAGCTGTACCGCCGAAGAGGACGGTGTTTTTGGTCAGGCGCGGTCTAAAGTTCATGGTGGTTGAATTGGGTTGGCTTGGGCAGCGCGGGACGGAATGTCTGAATCGTCACCCCCCTTTATGCCTGATGATCGGCCATCTGGCTGCGCAGGAATTGCCAAGGGCTGCGCGGGCCTTGGTATTCTTACGCAGGGACGTTGGCATTTACTGCACAGCCGCGTGCGATCACGCCAGCGGCACGGGGACGTTTTCAGAGGAGAAACGGGCTTCAGGCTGCGATGCGTGCGCTCCGTCGGCGGAATCTCAACCCGACGATCCGATTTCGCGCCTCCCGCCGGACTGCTCCGCAGGCACTCCCCGGTTTAAGCGCCGCAAGATCCGCCCGACAATTGCCAAGAAACGCGGTGAAACGTGCGCCCGGAGGCTTACTGTAGGGACGCAGCCGCCCGGCGCGGATCGTTCGCAATCCAAACTCCAAACCCAGGAGACCGCAGTCATGCCCACCATCAAACTTCACCTCGAGCAGGCCGAACACGATGCCATCGCCCGTTTCGCCGCGCTGATCAACGTCAAGCCCGAGGCCGTCGCTTACGCCGCCCTCAACCGCCTGATGCTCGACACGCACAATCCGGATCTCGCCCGGGAAATCAGCGAGACGTGGGCCGGACACCACGACAACCTGCCGCTGTGGAGCGACTCCGCCTGCTCCGTGCACGCGTACGAAGGCAAGGCGGACGACGAACCGGAACCGAGTCGGTACGCGTGACGCGCATCGGCGTCAGCGGCATTCGCCGCGCGTCGCGCCCTTCCGGCCGCGCGGCGCGTCACGGCCGCGTACTTGAACAACGAATACTCTCGGCCAGCCGCACGGCATGGCGGCGCGCGACCCACACGACGGCCGGGACCGCGGCAGCGACCGGGGCGGACAGCTCCGTGCACATCGGCCGAATCGTCGTTACGGATACGGTGTAAAGATGCAGTTCCGGCATCCGGCCCGTCAGCGCGCTCGCGGCAAAGAGATCCTTCAACCCGAAGTCATGCGCCCCCAGTCCGCGGGGCAATGCGGCCACTGTTTCGACTTGGACATAGGTGATGGAGCCGGCGGCGCGCCCATCGCGCGTTGCGTCAATCAGGACCACGGCCCGCACGCCGTCGAATTCGCCGAGGAGACTCACTCCGCCGGTGCCGCCATCGAGCACCCGCACACCACGCAGCTCCAGCTCGCCTTCCCAACGCCGGACGATGTGCACGCCGACGCCCTCGTCACCCATGAGCACGTTGCCCACGCCGAGCACCAGCACCGCCGCTCCAGGCTCGGGCGCGCGCGGAGCGGCCCAGTTTTCGCCGACCAGCGTGGAATCGAGGAGGCCGCCGGTCATGGCTTCAGTCACCGGCGGACGTTCCAGTTTTTACCGGCGGCACGACCGGCGCGGTCGGAGCCGCTGCTCCGGTCACGATCGCCGAGATGCCGGTCGTCTGTTCCGCATGCGCCTGGTGCTTCTCCATGAACTTCCAACCGCCGATCATCGAGGAGAGCACGCCGTGGCCTTCGACGTAGTCGTGATAAAACACGAGGTAGACGTGCACGAGGGTGAAGACCGCGAAGGCCCACGTCACCGCATAGTGAAAGAGGCGCAGATTCTGTTCGCTGCCCGCCAGCGGCACGACCCACGTGAACAGCTGCGGCAGCCACGATGAACTGGTCGGCGCGTAAAGGCCGAAGCCCGACACGATCTGAAAAAGGCTCAGCAACACCGTGCCGCCATAGGTGAAATAGGCGACCGCGTTGTGCCCGAGCGTATGGACGGGCCGGTTGCTTGACTGGAAAATATCCACCTTCAACACCTCCCACACCTGCCGGATCTGCGCGCGGGTCAGCGGCAGGAAATTGCGCCAGTTCGCGAATTTGTTTCCAACAAAGGACCAATAGAAGCGAAAGGCCAGGTTCGCCGCGAAGACGTAGGCGGTGACGAAATGCGTGAAACGCACCGCCCCGAACCAGAAGCCCGCCGAAGCCTCGTCGCTCGTGAGAAACGCGGGCGGATGGGCGATCAGCCATCCGGATACGCCGAGCACGGTGATGGCTGCGGCGTTGATCCAATGGAACCAGCGCACCGGCTGCTCCCAGACATAGACGCGCCGGTAGTCGTGCGAAGGCGAAGTGTTCACGGTGGCCTCCGGTTTACCTGACGAGCAGTTCGTGGTGAGCCACCTCCGCTCCGTTCTCGTAGAGATGCACGGCGCACGCGAGGCAGGGATCAAATGAATGAATTGTCCGGATGATCTCGAGCGGCTGCTTCGGATCGTGGACCGGCGTGCCGATCAGCGACGCCTCGTACGCGGAGCGCTGGCCCTTGGCATCGCGGGGCGAAGCATTCCACGTGCTGGGCACCACGAGCTGATAGTTTTCGATTTTCCGGTCCTTGATGACAATCCAGTGCGCCAGCGCACCACGCGGAGCCTCGCAGGTGCCGACGCCCTTGCACTCGGCCGGCCAGGTCGCCGGATCCCAGCGTGCCTTGGTGAACGTGCGCGTGTCGCCCGCCTTGATCAGCGCGAGCAGCGAGTCGAAAAACTCCAGGCCCCATTTCGCGCACAGCCTCGCCTCGATGCCCCGCGCTGCCGTCCGGCCCAGCGTGGAGAAGAGCACCGACGCCGGCGCCTTCAACGCCCCGAGCGCCTCGAGCACCGCCTCCTTGATCGGAGTGTTGTTGCCGGCGAAACCGACCAGCATGCGCGACAACGGGCCGACCTCCATGGCGTGTCCCTTCCACCTCGGTGTTTTCAGCCAGCTGTATTTCTTGTCCACCTCGAGGTGTTCGTACGGCGGCTTCGGTCCCGTGTACTTGAGATTCGTTTCACCGACCCACGGGTGGCGCCCGCCGGTGACGCCGCCGCCCTGGTATTCGTACCAGGAGTTGTCGATCAATTCCTCGATCCCGGTCTGCGTGTCGCGCGGATCGACCGGCAGCACCTCGTTGAGATTCCGATCGAGGATGACGCCGCGTTTGAACTTGTAGCTGTCGTGCTGGTTGAAACCCGCCGTCGGCAGATCGCCGTAACAGAGGTAATTCTTGAGCCCGCCGCCAATCGACGCCCAGTCTAGATAGTACGGCGCGATGGCCAGCAGATCGGGATAGTACACCTGCTCGACGAAGTCCCGGGCCTCATTGAGCAGCTTGCCCACCAGCGCGAGTCGCTCGGCGTTGATCGCGTTCGGCTCCTCCAGATTGAGCGAGCACGGCATGCCACCGACGAGATAGTTGGGATGCGGATTCTTGCCGCCGAAAACGGCATGCACCTTCACGATTTCCTTCTGCCACTCGAGCGCCTCGAGATAGTGCGCGACGCCGAGGAGATTCACCTCCGCCGGCAGCTTGAACGCCGGATGACCCCAATAGGCATTGGCGAAGATTCCGAGCTGCCCACTCTGCACGAAACCCGTAAGGCGCTTCTGCAGATCCGCGAAATAGCCCGGAGAACTCTTCGGCCAGCGCGAAATGCTCTGCGCGACGCGCGACGTCTCCTTCGGATCCGCCTTCAACGCGCTCACCACGTCGACCCAGTCCAGCGCGTGCAGGTGGTAAAAGTGAATCACATGATCCTGCACATTCTGCACGCAGTGCATGATGTTACGGATCAACTCGGCCGCTGGCGGCACCTGGATGCCGATGGCGTCCTCGACCGATCGCACCGATGCCAGCGCGTGCACCGTCGTGCACACGCCGCACACGCGCTCGCAAAAGGCCCACGCGTCGCGGGGATCGCGGCCTTTGAGAATGATTTCGAGGCCGCGCACCATCGTGCCCGCACTCCAGGCATCGACGATCTTGCCGTCCTTCACCTCGGCCTCGATGCGCAGGTGACCTTCAATACGGGTCACCGGATCCACCACGATGCGGTTGGTCGCGGCACTCATGCGGCACCTCCCCGCCCGGCACTGTCACCACTCTCGGCATCCTCGCCTGGCTGCTTTCCGATCTCGCCGCGCTTGCGCACATTCGTCAGCACCGCGTGCGTCAGCACCGCGGCCGCCGTCACGCCGCCGACGGTGAGGCCGATGGTGTCGGCCGTCGACTCGACGCCGAAACCCGGGAAGTTCGGCAGGCGTTGATAGAACGGCCCGTTGTCCCAGAAATTCGCCTCGGAGCAACCAATGCACGGATGACCGGATTGAATCGGGAAACTCGTGCCATTGTTCCATTTCATCCCGGCGCAGGAATTGTAGGTCGTCGGTCCCTTGCAGCCGACCTTGTAAAGGCAGAAACCCTTCCGCGCGTTCTCGTCGTCGAAGGTCTCGACGAACAGGCCCGCGTCGTAATTCGCGCGGCGACTGCACGTGTCGTGCACGCGCCGCGCATAGAACGCCTTCGGCCGGCCGAGCGCATCCAGTTGCGGAATACGGTCGAAGGTCAGCAGGTGCACGAGCACGCCGGCCATCACCTCCGCGATCGGCGGGCAGCCTTGCACGTTGACGATCGGCTTGTCCTTGATGATCGCGTGAATCGGCGTCGCCCGGGTCGGATTTGGATTCGCGGCCTGCACGCAGCCGGAGCATGCGCAGTTGCCCCACGCCATGATGGCCTTCGCCCCCGCCGCGACTTCCTTCACGGTATCCAGGGCGGACTTACCGCCCACCACGCAGTAGCAGCCGTCGGCCCCGAGCGGCACCGAACCCTCGACGAGCATCAGGTATTCGCCGCGATACTTCGTGATCGTGTCATGCAGGATCTCCTCCGCCTGATGTCCGGCCGCGGCTTGGAGCGTCTCGGTGTAATCGAGCGAAATCTTGTCGAGCAGGATGTCGGCCACCACCGGGTGCGACGAACGCAGAAACGACTCGCTGCAGCACGTGCACTCCTGAAAATGCAGCCACACCACGGGAATCCGGCGCTTCGTTTCCAGCGCCTTCGCAATCTGCGCCGCCGCCTGGCTCTCGAGCCCCAGATACGCGCCCATCCAGGCGCAGAACTTGAGGAAGTCACGCCGCGGCACGCCGCGGGAGAGGATCTGTTCGTAGACGGTCGGAATGGTTTCGACCCGCGTTTCCAGAGTGATCATGGGGATTGGGGGCTAAGGCAAAGGTGGCGTGGCGGGTGGCGGGGGATGGGCAGTCCTACGCGATGAGCAGGAGAAACCCGGCGGCGATGCAGGTCGCGCCGACGAGTTGCGGCATCCCGTTCGCGCGACGTCGCGCCATGCTGCCAAGCAAAAATCCGGCGACGTGAAGGGCGGCAGTGGCGGTCACAAGTCCGGCGAGATAGGCCGGCACACCGGCCGAGAGCGGCATTTCCGCGCCATGAGCACCGCCGTGAAACAGAGCGAACACGGCCACGAGGCCGAGATTCACGCGCAGGCCCGCGCGGACAACTCCAGCGACGAGCAGGCCGAAGACAATGACCGACAGGACGATCATCGGCTCGGCCCCCGGGAGCACCACGCCCATCGCCCCAGCCGCGGCACCGCATGTCATCACGCCGACAAAGGCCGCCGGCACGAGCCAGCGCGATCGACCGGAAAGCTGCGCCGCCCAAAACCCAACGGCGGTCATGGCGATGAGATGATCCCAACCGAGCCACGGATGCGCCAGTCCCGACGCGCAGTCCACGACCAGAACTCCATTCGAATGCGCCTGAACCACCGCGGGAAAGACCAGTGCCAGGGCACCAGCCGCACAGAGTCGAAACGGGGCAACACCTTTCATGGGGCGGATACTAGTCCAACTCCGGGCCCGCAGTTGTGCGCATCTTGGGAAACATGCCGCGCTTATTGTGCTTTCCCCGCTCGGGGCTCGACGCCCGAAACGTATCGGCGCTAGTTGGACGCGCCATGCACGAAGTCGGAATCATGGAGTCCGCGCTCGACGCCGTGCTGAGGCAGGTCCGCACCAGCGGCGCCCACCGGGTGCACCGGATTGTCATTCGCGTCGGCGCCCTGTCCGGCGTCGAACCCGAGGCGCTCCGTTTCGCCTTCGAAGCCATCGCGCCGCAGACCCCCGCCGCCGAGGCCGTGCTCGAAATCAACGCCGTGCCCGGCCGCGCCCACTGCGCCACCTGCGCGGAGGATTTCGAAACCGACACCGGCTTCATCTACGCCTGCCCGCGCTGTGGCCAACTGTCCGGTGACCTGCGCCAGGGCCGCGAACTCGAGCTCTCCCGCATCGAAATGTCCTGAATGCCCACCATGAACCCCACGACCGAGCCCACTGTCTCCGAAACGTTCCGCGTCACTGCCTTGAGCGGACCGACGGTCTCGCAATCGCGCACCCTCTCCGGACCGCTCGCCGCGGAAGTCACGGCGGCCCTCGACGCCAGTCCGGGCGGTGAAGTCGCGATCAAGTCGCTCGATGTGCGCATCCCGCTCCTCGAAAAGAACGACATCCTTGCCGAGCGAAATCGCGGCTACTTTCTCGGCCGCGGACTCGTGGCGTTGAACCTGGTGTCGTCGCCCGGCGCGGGCAAAACCACCCTGCTGGAGCGCACCCTCGATGAATTCGGCGGCAGCACGCGTTGCGCCGTGCTGGTCGGCGATCTCGAAACGGAGAATGACGGCCGTCGCCTCCGCCGCCCCCACGTGCCCGTCGCGCAGATCACGACCGGCACCACGTGTCATCTCGACGCCTCGATGATCGCCCGCGGCGTCGAGTCGCTCGATCTCGACGGCGTCAAACTGCTCTTCATCGAAAACGTCGGCAATCTGGTGTGCCCGGCGTCATTCGATCTCGGCGAACAACTGCGCGTCGTGCTGCTCTCGACGACCGAGGGCGAGGACAAGCCGCTGAAGTATCCGCCGATTTTCAAATCCGCGCACGTCGTGCTCCTCACCAAGATCGATGTCGCGGACGCGCTGGGTTTTGATCGCGCCGCCGCGGTGGACAACATCCGCCGCATCGCCCCGCAGGCGAAACTCATCCAGCTCTCGGCCAGGTCCGGCGAAGGTTTCGGCGAGTGGATCGCGCTGCTGGGGTCATTGGTGCGGAAACCCAACTAAGCTCATGCCCGTGACCGAACAGGCGACCGACATCGTGCTCCGCGTGCGGGGCACGGTGCAGGGCGTGGGCTTCCGGCCCTTTGTCCACCGCCTGGCCACCGGGCTCGCCCTGCGCGGCTGGGTGCGAAACGACCGGCAGGGCGTGCTGATCCGCCTCGTCGGTCCCGGTGAAAAACTGGAAACATTCGAACGCGCCCTCCGGGACGATCTCCCCCCGGCCGCGCATGTGCTCACCATCACCGAACAGCCGCCCGAAAGCACGCTGCCCGACGCGGGCCCGGAGTTCACCATCATCGAGAGTGACACGTCCGGCCCGCTCGAGGCCACGCTGCCGCCGGACCTCGCGGTGTGCGCGGCCTGTCGCGGCGAACTGAACGATCCCGCCGACCGCCGCTTTCGGTATCCGTTTATCAACTGCACGCAGTGCGGCCCGCGCTACTCGATCATCGAGGCCCTGCCCTACGATCGTCCGCACACCACGATGCGGGCCTTCCGGATGTGTCCCGCGTGCCAGGCGGAGTACGAAACTCCCGCGAGCCGCCGCTTTCACGCACAGCCCAACGCCTGCGCGACCTGCGGTCCACGCGTCCACCTCACCGACGCCACCGGCATCCGGATGGCGGACGACGACGAGGCCATTCGCGCCGCGGCGCAGAGCATCGCCACCGGTCAAATCGTGGCCGTGAAAGGCCTGGGCGGCTACCATCTGCTGGTTGACGCCACCAGCGAGGCCGCGGTCGCCACCTTGCGTCGCCGCAAACACCGCGACGAAAAGCCGTTCGCGGTCATGTTTGCCGATCTCACCGCCCTCGCGGCGGTCGCCGACGTCTCCGCCCCGTCGGCCACGCTCCTCGCATCGCCCGCCGCGCCGATCGTGCTGGTGCCGCGCCGGGCCGGAGCCGCGCTCGCGCTCGGCGTGGCACCCGGGAATCCGTGGATCGGCGCCTTTCTCGCCTCGACGCCGCTGCACGTGTTGCTGCTGCAGGCGATCGGCCGGCCGGTTGTGGCGACCAGCGCGAACCTCGCCGACGAACCGTTGTGCACGAGCGAAGAGGAGGCCCGCCGCAGGCTCGCGGGCATCGCGGACCAGTTTCTCCACCACGATCGACCCGTCGCACATCCCGTCGATGACTCCGTCGTGCGCCACGGTCGCACCGCATCGATCATGCTGCGCCGCGCACGGGGCTACGCCCCGACAACGCTCCCGCTGCCGGGCGCCCTCGCGGGCCACTGGCTGTGCGTCGGCGCGCAGATGAAGGCCACGGTGGCCGTCGCTTCCGACCGGCGGGTTGTCCTCAGTCCGCACATCGGTGACCTCGGTGGCGCGGCCACCGCGGAGGTGTTTCGCCGGACCGCCGCGATGCTGCGGGACGTGCATGGCGGCGAGTTCACCGCCGTCGTGTGCGACAAGCATCCCGACTACAGCTCGACGCGTTTTGCGCAAACGCTCCCGCTGCCGCGCGTGGCGGTGCAGCATCATCTGGCGCACGTGCTCGCCTGCCTGCTCGAACACCAGCAGCCGGCCGATGACGTGCTCGGCGTGTCGTGGGACGGAACCGGATACGGCGAGGACGGCACCGTGTGGGGCGGCGAGTTCCTCCTGCTGCGCCGGAACACCGCGCTCCGTTTCGGGCGGCTGCATCCGTTCCGGCTGCCGGGCGGAGATGCCGCGGCGCGGGACCCGCGCCGCGTGGCGCTGAGTCTGCTGCAGGCCGCCGGCAGCGCGCGCTACGATGCTCTCGCCCACGACTTTGGTTTTTCACCCGACGATGCCCGGGTGCTGCGAATCATGCTCGGCCGCGGTCTGAACGCTCCCATGGCCTCGAGCGCGGGCCGGCTGTTCGATGCCGTGGGCGCGCTGCTTGGGCTGGGACATCGCAATCACTTCGAAGGCCAGACGCCGCTCGCGGTCGAAGCGGCCGCGATGGCGGCGCCGGTGGTGCCGAGCACGCTGCTGCCACTTCCGCTCCAACGTCTGCCCGCGTGCAGCGGCGCGGTGTGCGAACTCGACTGGCGGCTGTTGATCGACGCGCTGCTGGCGCAATCGGCCCGCGGCGTCGAACGCGTCGTGCTCGCGCAGGCGTTTCATCACGCCCTCGCCAGCGGCATCGTGGCGATGGCGCGCGAAGCGGGCGTGCGGACAGTCGCGTTGAGCGGTGGCTGTTTTCAGAACGCCCTCCTGCTCGACCTCGCCACCGCGGCACTCCACGCCAACGGCTTCACCGTCCTCACTCACCGGGAGCTGCCGCCCAACGACGGCAACATTGCCGCCGGCCAGGCCCTCGGCGCGTTGTGGAATCTCACCTCGGTCGCCCTGCCCTGAACGCCACCTGCCCGTCCGTACCCTCCCCTCTCATGTGCCTCGCCGTTCCCGGTCGCGTGCTCGATATTCAAGGCGACGATCCTTTCCTGCGCACCGGTCGCGTCAGCTTCAACGGCGTGATCAAGCACGTCAGCCTCACCTGCGCCCCCGAGGCGAAAGTCGGCGACTACGTGCTCGTGCACGTCGGCGTCGCCATCAGCGTGATCGACGAGAAGGAGGCCGAGGACACCTTTCGCTACCTCCAGGCCATGGGCGATCTCGACGGGCTCGAACCGGTCACGACGCGAATTCCGGGCCCGCCATGAAGTTCGTCGACGAATACCGCGACGCCACGGTGGTGAAATCGCTCGCGGCGGCCATCGCCCGCGTGACGACCCGACCGTGGACGATCATGGAGATCTGCGGCGGGCAGACGCATGCGATCGTGAAGTTCGGCCTCGACGAACTGCTGCCGGCGGGCGTGACGCTGGTGCACGGTCCGGGTTGTCCGGTCTGCGTCACGCCTGCCGAACTCATCGATCGCGCGGTCGAGCTGGCGTTAAAGCCGGGCGTGATTCTCTGCTCCTTCGGCGACATGCTGCGCGTGCCCGGCAGCGGCGTGGATCTGCTCACCGCCAAGGCCCGCGGCGGCGACGTGCGCATCGTCTACTCGCCGCTCGACGCCGTGACCCTGGCCGAGGCGAATCCCGGCCGCGAAGTCGTCTTTTTTGCGGTGGGCTTCGAGACCACGGCGCCGGCCAACGCACTGGCGGTGCTGCGCGCGGCCCGCGCGGGCGCGCGCAACTTCTCGCTGCTCGTATCCCATGTTCTGGTACCTCCCGCCATGCGCGCCATCCTCGGGGCCGCAGACAACCGGGTGCAGGGCTTCCTCGCCGCCGGTCACGTGTGCGCGATCATGGGCACCGGCGAGTACCACGCCATTGCGGCTGAGTTTCGCGCGCCGATTGTGGTCACGGGCTTCGAGCCTGTGGACATTCTGCAGGGATTGTTGCAATGCGTCCGCCAGCTCGAAGCCGGCCGCGCCGAGGTCGAGAACGCCTACGCGCGCGTGGTGCGCCCCGAGGGCAACGCCCCCGCCCGCGCGCTCGTACACGAGGCCTTTGTCGTCGAGGACCGCAACTGGCGCGGACTCGGCCCGATCCCGGCGAGCGGCTGGGGATTGCGGCCGGAACTCGCGGCCTACGACGCACCGCGCAAGTTTGGCCTCGCCGCCGCCGTGCCGGTCGAAGCCGGCGAGTGTATCAGCGGCTCCATTATGCGCGGCGTGATGAAACCGCACCAGTGCCCGGCGTTCGGCACGCGGTGCACGCCCGAACATCCGATTGGCGCGCCGATGGTCTCGAGCGAAGGCGCCTGCGCCGCGTATTACCGGTACCGGCATCGGGCCAGCGCCGCCTGAACGCACCTCGAGCCGGTGCTCAGCAGATGCGCGGCAGCTGTTCGCCAGTGAGGCGGTCCAGCACGCGCTCGGCGCCAATCACGCTGCGCAACGTGACCAACCCCGCCGGGCGGGCTCGCAATTCGCCAATCAACCGGGGCGGCCCGCCGGGCGCGGTGCGTTCGAGTATCGCCAGCGCGGCCGGGGCCTGCGCCGCCGGCAGGATGCACACAAAGCGGCCTTCGTTGGCGACATAGAGCGGCTCGAGGCCGAGGATCTCACACGCCCCGCGCACGAGGGCGGTGACGGGCACGGCGGCTTCATCGATCGCCAGCGCGAGCCGGGCGGTTTCCGCCATCTCGACCAGCGCGGTCGCCAGTCCGCCGCGCGTCAGGTCGCGCAGGCAGTGGATCTCCAAGCCGTCGTCGAGCAGCGCCTGCACCGCCGCACCCAGCGGCGCGCAATCGCTCTCGATCGCGCTTTCGAACTCGAGCCCCTCGCGGCTCGCCATGATCGCCATGCCGTGACGACCGATGTCGCCGCTGAGGAGGATCGCATCGCCCGCGCGGATACTCGACGGCGCGATCGTGAGGTCGTGATGAATGACGCCCACGCCCGCGGTGGTGATGTAGACGCCGTCACCCTTGCCGCGTTCGACCACCTTGGTGTCCCCGGTTACAATCGAAACCCCCGCGGCCAGCGCCGCGGCGCGCATCGAGGCCACCACCCGTTCAAGTGTCGCGGTGGCCAATCCCTCTTCGAGAACGAAGCTCGCGGTGAGCCACAACGGCGTCGCTCCGCACATGCTGAGGTCGTTGACCGTGCCGTTGACCGCCAGCGTGCCAATGTCGCCGCCGGGAAAAAACAGCGGGCTGACCACGTGCGCATCGGTCGTGAGCGCCAGCTTGGCCCCGCCCACCGTCAACACCGCGCCATCGTGCTGCGCGGCGAGCGCCGGATGCGCAAACGCGGGGCGAAAGATCCGCTCGATCAAATCCTGCGTGAGGCGGCCCCCGCCGCCGTGGCCGACGGTGATCTCGGCCCGATGCGCAAGCGGCAACGGACAGGACAAGGCAGGCGTAATGGGCGAAGGGGACGTCACAAGTGGGGCCGATGGCAATGATCCCAACCGGCAGCCCATTTATGCCTGAGAAGCCCGCGGTCGACTGCGCAGTCCTTGCCCAGCATGGCGCGAGGTTTGCGTTGGCTGCTCAGTCCGGACGCGCGCCTCAGCCGCATTGCGGCAAGCCGGCCTTGATCGCGGCGGCGGGCAGGACGAGTCCGCGACTGCATCCGGCCTCTTCCTCGCTGACATGCGCCCGCATGGCATCACGGTAGGCGTTCACCGAGCCGAAGAACTCCGACATCATCAGCATGAGCCAGTACATGCCGCGCTCGGTGAGCCGCCACCCGCGATCATCGCGCTTCGCGGCACCCAGCAGTTCCAGCGTGCGCAGTTCGCCCCAGAGCGTGCGGAAGAAGCGCGGGCCGTGGCGTTGCAATGCCCACTCCCGATCGAGCCCCAGCCCGAACATCCGCACGAGCAGCGCGTACCGCAGCTGATCCGACGCGCTCAGGCGATGCGACGCCGCGATGCCGGTGAGCCCGCGCGCGACCTGTTGTTCGTAGTGCGCCAAGGAAAAGGTCGTCGCGTGCAGCACACCGTCGAGATAGCTGAACGCGCCGCTACCGACGCCAACGTAGTTCTCCGCGGCGACGATGTACTCGTCGCCGGTGCTGCCGCGGCGGGTGAAGCACCAGGCCGACGCCGGCGTGAACTCCGGCTGCAGCCGGCGCAGAATCGTCTCGAAAAACGGGCGCAGCCGCCGCGGATCCGGCGCCCCCATGGCGGTGTTCATCCGCCGCTGCACGCTCGGCGCGGTCATCAGCGGATAACACGAGACCTGGGTGACGCCGAGATCGCGCACCAGCTGGAGATCGCGCTCGAGCGAGTCGATCGACTGCCGCGGCTGGTTGAAGATCAAATCGACGTTGAGCGTCGGGAAAACCCCGCGGACCGACTGCAGGTGCGCGATGATCTCCGCCGCGCTGCCGTACTTCTCGTAACGCTGCATGTCGCGCAGGAGATTGTCGTCGAAGCTTTGCACGCCGATCGACAGCCGCGTCACGCCCGCTTCGCGCAACTGGGTCATCAGTTCCGGTTTCAGCTCGCGCGGGTTCGTTTCGACGGAAATCTCGCGCACGGCAAACAACCCGCGCACGAGCGCGATTGTCTCCAGCAGTTCCTGCGGCTCGATCGTCGGGGTGCCGCCGCCAAAGTAGACGCCGGTGAACCGGTAACCGGCGGCGTGATACAGCCGCAGTTCCTGCCGCAGGGCGGCGAAGTACGGCGCGGCCTGCGCATGGCAGTGCTGGACGCGATGGAACGAACAGAACGGGCACAGTGCCGCGCAAAACGGGATGTGGACGTAAAGGTAGCAGCCGCCCTCGCGCGGCGGCGGCGGGACGCGGCCGTCCGCGTCCTGCATCTTCAGAAACCCGCGCGTGCGGAACCGGAACAACCGGACCAACGCTGCATCCATGAACGGGAGATCAAGCACGGCGGGGCCATCGTTGGTGCTTTCTTCAGTGCAGGAGACGGGAGAGCAGCGCGTAGATCATGAGCCCGAGGAGACACACGCCGACGCCGAGGAACACGAAGCCCATGGCCTTGTAGACCGTCTTGCGGCTCTCCCAGTCGCTGTGAATCACGCGATGCTGCTCGAGTTTGCCCGAGGCGACCAGGCGGTCGTACCAGCGGCGGCGCTCGTGCAGCATTTCGGTCTTCGAGATGTGACCCGAGAAAATCACGGTATCCATCGGGAACTTGTCGAAACGGAAATGCGTGTTGAAGAAGTGGAACGTGAAGATGAAGCCGGCCGCGAGCAGCGCCTCATCCGAATGCACCACGACGGCGATGTTGATGAACCAGCCCGGCATGAAGGTCGTGAAGAACTTCGGGAACCAGAGCACGAGGCCGGAGAACCCGATGATCGCAACACCCCAGAAGACCGCGAAGTAGTCGAAGCGCTCCCAGTACGTCCAACGATCCCACTGCGGGCGCGGGCCGCGGCCGAAGAACCACTTCATGTGCGCCACGAAATCGCGGCCGTCCTGCAGCGACGGCACCATCGAGTCAGGTCCGAAGAGCACGCTCCAGAGCCGGCCGAAGGAGAACCGCCCGGTCGCTGGATTCCGCATCGCGGCGCGGTTGCGCCAGGCGTTGCCGATCAGGCTGCCGATGTGCAGCGCGAAGTAGGCGAAGGTCACGATTGCGCCGAGGTGATGCAGCACGCGCGCCGCCTCGGGGCCGCCCAGGAAGTTGAAGAGCGTGCGGGCCCACGGCGTGTAGTAGAATTTCAGCGGCATGCCCGTCAGCACCAAGGTAAGGAAGCTCGTCACCACGAGCATGTGCAGGAAGCGCTCGAACGGATTGAAGCGTCGGTAGGTCTCCGCGTCAGCATGCGCCGCAATCCGCCCGGCCTTGAACGCGGCCGGATCGCGGGCGTAGCTGATTGCGAATCGAATGATCCACAGCAGCGTGTGGATGCCAAAGAAGGCAAAGACGCTCATCAGCAGCGTCGTCATGAACAGGTACACGCGGTGCAGGCCGGGATAATTCTTCCCGTCCGACGGATCCGCGTGCGGCCGGTAGCCGGTGAATGCTTCGTTGGCGCCGGTGTGGCACTTCGCGCAGGTCTGCACGATTTTGCCCGCGTGCAGCGTCGAGCGCACATCGGTGTGTGCGAAGACATCGTGATGCCCGTGGCAGTCGTAACACGCGGCCACCTCGGGCGCGGCGTTGCTCTTGCCGAGCATCATGGCCTTGCCGTGATAGGTCTCGCGGTAGTTCGCCAGCCGCTCCTCGTGGCACTTGCCGCAGCTCTGGTCGCTCGTGGCCTTGAAGTGGGCGCTGCCGGGCCGCTCGATCTTGTGCGCGCTGTGACAATCCGTGCACACCGGCGCCTTCGTGTCGGCTTTCGCCAGCAGCTGGCCGTGCACGCTGGAAAGGTAGGTTTTTTCGACTCCGACGTGACACGTGCCGCAGGTTTCGGTCAGCCGGGCCTTGCCGGTGTGGCCGGTGGCGTCCTTGCCGGCCTTGATGTCGTGCACGCCGTGACAGTCGTTGCAGGAGGGCGCGACGGTGAGACCCATCTTGTAGAGACCGCGCCCGTGAATGCTGTCGCGGAAGTTCGCGATGCCGCCGCTGACCTCGAGGCCGAGCTTCTTCGCCATCACCGGGTCCTCGTGACATTTCGCGCAGGTGACCGGGAGGTTGAACTTGAAGACCGGTGAATCGAGATGCTTCGCCGGCAGCATCTCGTGCGAGGAACCGTGGCACGTGAAGCACGTGGCGGCGACCGGCTGACCGTTCTTGCGCGGGGTGCCATGAATGCTGGTCGCGAATTGCGTCACCGCTTTTTCATGACACGAGGTGCACTGCGCCGGCGGCAGCTTGGACGCGTGCTCGGCCTCCTTGAGGGTGTTGTGGCAGTCGACGCAGTTGGTCTTCGCATGCACCGACTTCGCGTACAGTTCGGGTCGCACGCCGATCCACTCGGGCGGCAGTCCGCGTTTGCGCGGTTTGAACTCGGCCTCGTGGCACTCCATGCACTCCGAGTTGGCCACGGCCGGCTTCGGCGCGGGCCCGAGCGTGGTGGCCGGCTCGGCCGCGCGGGCGTTCAGCAGGACCAGTCCGAAGAGCAGGCCGGTGCGCGAGGCCCACCGAAACCGACGGCACAGCGCGTTCATGGGCTCAGCATGCCCGACTTTTAACGGCGGGGCTACGCAACCGTTGACGGTTGATACGCGGCGATTGTTCGACGTGCGATCGCGGCGCCGCGCGACCCATCAGGGCTCAACGCAAGAAACGCGGCATGCCGGCGCCGTCGCCTGGCCACGACACCGCCGGATTTTTTGCCACGGACTACACGGAACTCTGATTTTCCGTGTGTTCCGTGTGTGCCGTGGGCCACCCAGCTTGGTCGTCCGAATCTGCACGCGTCGTGGTCCCGCGGCCGGACGCGGCGTGAGACCTACTTCTGGATGCCGCCGTTATGGCAATCGCTGCACGACAGCTCCGCGTCGGGTTCGCCGTCGGGGTGCTTGAACGTGTGGCCCTTGGCCGAAAGCAGCTCGAGATCCGTGCCCTTGCCCTGCGCGATGATCGTGTGGCACGAGTTGCAGTCGCTTGAGCGGACCTTCTGGCCCGTCGCGGACTTGTGCTTGTCGTCATGGCAGCGGAAGCAGCCGGGCCAGTTCTTGTGTCCGATGTTGTCCGGATAAACCCGCCAGTCGGCCTTGCGCTCCGGGAAGATTGTCGCCGCAAAAATCTTTTGCGTTGTCGCCACCGCGGCCGGCACTTCGGCGGCCAGGGCAGGATCCGTGTACTTGGAGCGGATGAAGTCGGAGATCTTCTGCGAGGCGCTGGCCTCGGTGATTTCCTTCTGGGTCATCGCCTGCACGGCCACGCGCTTGATGTTCGGCAGCTTGGTGCTGAGCGTGCCTTCGAGCATGGCGCGCTCCACGGCGTCGTTGGCCGTCGGGAACATGTGGGCCGGCCGGTTGTGGCAGTCCATGCAATCCATCACGCGAATGCGATCGGCGGGCGGCTCGCCCTTGAAGGAATCGACCCGGAAGATTTTCGCGGTGTTGTCCTTCAGATTCGTCACGCGCATCCACGGGATGTCCTGACGCTTCTCGTCGATGGCGTAGTACTCCACGCGCTCCGTCGTGCTGACGTGCCAGTGAATGCCGCCGAGCGGGCTGCCTGGCGCGCTTTTGTTCACGTGCAGCAGCATGCGTGCGGTGTAGGCGGTATTTTTCTTGTCCGAGAGGAAATGCTCGTAGTCGACCTGGACATTGCCGGCGAACTTCTCCGGCCAGTGGCACTTTTCACAGGTGTCCTGAGCGGGCCGCAGGTTCTTCACCGGCGTGTCGATGGGACGGTTGTAGTTATTGAGCAGGTACGCGATGAGCTGATGCGTGCCGTTGATCTTGGCCTTCACGAACCACTGCACGCCCTCGCCGACGTGACATTCGACGCAATCGACCCGGGCGTGCGCGCCGCGCTTGTAGGTGACGAACTCGGGGTTCATCGCGCTGTGGCAGACCTGGCCGCAGAACACGGTGGATTCGGAATAGTGATACGTCTGGTAGCTGCCGAAGGCGCTCAGCATCACGAAACCGACGGCGCAGCAGGCAAAGACGATGAGGACTTTGCGCTGCTTCGGATCGGCGAGATTCAGGCGCCACTTGTCCGGCGCGGTCGCCGCATGCTTGATCGCCCAGCGGCGTTGCGCCCAGGCGCCGAAGAAGGCGAGGGCCAGGCCGGCGATCAGGAACCCGGGCGCCACCAGGTAGGTGAAGATGCCGAGGTACGGGTTGGAGTTGTCCTTCGTGAAATCGATCCACACCAGGAGCGCGAAGGAGAACAGCGCGCCGATGGCGAGGACGCCACCGATCGCACTGATCCAGTTGTTGAAATGCGAACGCGGCTTGGCGCTGCGATTCTCCGGGGCGGGCTGGATGGGATCGGACATGGTGCGGGCGCTGGCGGTTACCTGGGTAAATCAGACCGGCGCAATTCCGAGGAACGGCGCCGGTGATTGTTCAGCGTGACGTTGAGGTCACGACTTGAACTTGCGGATGTAAGCAACGAGTTCCTTGATCTCGTCAGCCGAGAGTTCGTCCTTGTAGGCCTTCATTTTCTCCTTGCCGGCCTTGTCGAAGACTCCGTCGGTGGTCGCCTTGATCATGTCGGCGTCCTTCATCTCCGCCTGCACCTTGGCATCGGTGTAGTCCTTCACCTGAAGTTTCTTGCCGGCCTTGGTCTGGCCCTTGCCATCGGCGCCGTGGCATTTGGTGCAATGGTTTTCCCAGTTCTCCGCGACCGGCGCCGCCAGGCTGAGCGCGGCAGCCGCCAGGAGCGGGCCGCCGAAAATGAGGAATTTCGTGCTAGTTTTCATAATGGGAAATGTCGTTCGTTGCGACGCTAGTATGCCAGCGGGGAAGGAGCGAGGCTGCGCATCGCTTGCCAACATGCGCGCACCCGTTGCGCTGTTTGGCCAGGCCGACCGGGCATGCTCACAAGGAGTGACCAATGCTCCGCAACATATGCGGAGCCGCAGGTGCGCATCGTCTGGCACACTGAACACGGCGTCTAATGCCCCGGCCACACTTCCGCGAATGACCCACTCACCCTCCCCGCTCACCCGGCTCCCCACCAAGCCGCGGCTCGCGCCTGTCGTTTCTCCCTCCCCCCTATGAAGGCCTGGCTCCTTTCCTTTCGCGACACGTTCATCTCCCTGAAGCTCACGCTGGTCCTGCTGGGCTTTTCGCTCGTGCTGATTTTCGCCGCGACGCTCGATCAGGTGAATCTCGGCATCTGGGCGGTGCAGGAGAAATTCTTCCGCTCGTTCGTGGTCTACACGCTCGTCGGCAACGTCGCCCTGCCGATCTTCCCCGGCGGCTACACGATCGGCGGCCTCCTGCTGCTCAATCTCTCCGCGGCGTTCGCGTTTCGCTTCACGTTTTCCTGGCGCAAGGCCGGGCTGCTGCTCTCCCACTTCGGCCTGATTATGCTGCTGGTGGGCGAACTGCTGACGGGGCTCTGGCAGGAGGACGCCCACCTGCGGTTGAACGAGGGCGAAACGAAGAACTACGCCGAGAGCTCCCGCGACAACGAGCTCGCGATCGTCGAGACGACCGATGCCCGCTTCGACGACGTCGTCACCCTGCCCGAGTCTGCGCTCGAGCACAAAACCCAGCTCCAGCACCCGAAGCTGCCGTTCCGCATTGTGCCGAAGACCTACTATCCGAATTCGACGCTGCGCAACCAGCGCGTCACGGGCGCGCCGATGAGCGACGCCGGGCCGCGCGCGACCACGGGCTCCGGCCAGGAAGTGCTCGCTGTGCCGCAACCGGTCACCTACCGCCCCAGCGAGCGCAACGTGCCGAGCGCGCTCGTCGAGCTCATCGCCGCGGACCAATCACTCGGCACGTGGCTCGTCTCGCTCCAGCTCGCCGATCCGCAGGTGTTCGAATACGCCGGCCGCCGCTTCCACCTCGCCCTGCGACCCAAGCGGACGTACCAGCCGTTCACTCTGACGCTCCTGAAGTTCACGCACGAGCGCTACGCCGGCACCGAGATTCCCAAGAATTTCTCCAGCCGGCTGCGACTCACGCAACCCGACCGCAAGGAGGACCGCGAGGTGCTGATCTACATGAACAACCCGCTGCGTTACGCGGGCTTCACGTTCTATCAGGCAGGCTTTGAAAACAACGATCGCACCACGGTGCTGCAGGTCGTGCGCAATCCCTCGTGGCTGCTGCCCTACATCGCGTGCGGGTTGATGGCGCTCGGTCTCATCCAACAGTTCGCGCTGCATCTCTTCGCCTTTGTCGGCAAACGCCGCCGCATGCCCAAAGCCACACCGGCGGCACGCGGGCCCGACGGGGTGGCGTCGGCCCCGCCGCGCAAGCCAAGCTGGCTGCCGGGCATCCTCACCGGTGTCACGGTGCTGGCGGTCGCGGCGACGTTGCGCACGCCGTCCAACCCGGGCGACTGGGACTTGGCAGCATTCGGCCGCTTGCCGACGCTCTCGAACGGGCGGCTCAAACCGCTCGACACCGTTGCGCGCTCCTCGCTGCTGCTGCTGCAAGGCCGGCAGCGCGTCACCACGCCCGACGGCACCACGCTCGCGCCGGGCGCGTGGCTGCTCGACATGTTCTTCCAGCCGGCCAAGGCCGACACGTATCAGGTGTTTGAGATCGTGCACCCGGATGTGCTGGCGCTCTTCTCGCTCATGCCGGAGGCCGGGGCCGGCGGTAAACGTTTCTCCTTTACGCAACTCGCCAAGCAGCTCGGTGAACTCGATCGACAGGCCAAGACCGCCGACACTACGGAAGCGGCGGAACGGACGCCGTTCCAGAGCGCCACGGTCCAGCTGCGCAACAGCATCGCGATTTATCAGCACCTACAGAGCACGTTCATCGCGCCCGGCAGCACCGGCTTCCTCGATCAGCTGGCGCAACTTGAAAGCGCGCTGCCAGCGCTCGCCAGCGCAATGCAAACCCAGGGTGCCGGCGCCCTGCACAGTTCCGGCCCGGCGGCGCTCGCCCTCGAGCTGGGGCGTTCGTTTGCGGTGATGGAGACGTTCGGGTTTCTGCATCCGATTCCGACCACCAATCCGACGGCGGACGGCGCCGGCTGGAAAACGGCGGGCGCGGCGTGGACCGACAGTTTTGCCCAGGGCCGCGTGGCGCCCGCCGCCCTCGCCTATGCCGCCCTCGGCCGCGCGTGGATTGCCGGTCAGCCGGTCGCTTTCAACGACACGGTGCACACGTACCAGCAGAGCCTCGCGACCACCCTGCCCGGAGCGATGCGCAAGGGCGCGGTTGAGGCCCGCTTCAATTCGTCCCAGCCGTTCTACACGAGCATGGTGCTGTACGTCGCGGCGTTTCTGGTCGCACTCGTCTCGTGGCTCCGCTGGCCCGACGTCCTCGGCCGCACTGCCTTCAACGTCGTGCTGATTGCCTTCGTCGTCGCGACCGTCGGCATCGCCGCCCGCATGTGGATCGAGTCACGGCCTCCCGTCACGAACCTGTATTCATCCGCCTTGTTCGTCGGCTGGGGCGCGGTCGGGCTCTGTCTCGTCCTCGAGTTCATCTATCGCAACGCCATCGGCAGCGTGGCGGCGGGCCTCATCGGCTTCGCGACGCTGCTCATCGCGCATCACCTCTCGCTCGGCGGCGACACGATGGAAACAATGCGCGCGGTGCTCGATTCGAACTTCTGGCTCGCGACGCATGTGGTCACCATCACGGTCGGCTACTCGGCGACCTTCCTCGCGGGCTTCCTCGCGATCATCTTCGTGGTCCGCGGGCTGTTCACGCGATCGCTGGACGCGGCGACGGGCGATGCCCTCGTCCGGATGATCTACGGCATCGTCTGCTTCGCGACGCTGTTCAGCCTCGTCGGCACCGTGCTCGGCGGCATCTGGGCCGATCAATCCTGGGGCCGCTTCTGGGGCTGGGATCCGAAGGAAAACGGCGCGCTGCTCATCGTCATCTGGAACGCGATCATCCTGCACGCGCGGATCAGCGGACTCGTTCGCCAGCGCGGCCTCGCGGTCCTGGCCATCTTCGGCAACGTCGTCACCGCGTGGAGCTGGTTCGGGGTAAACATGCTGGGCGTCGGCCTGCACAGCTACGGCTTCATGGGCGCGGCGTTCTGGTGGCTGACGATTTTCGCGGCCAGCCAGGTGGTGCTGATGGCCCTGGCGGCAGTTCCGCTCGAGAAATGGAAGAGCATGCGCGCGCGCCAGGAAATGCTTCCGGCCGCCGCCCTCACCGGTGCGCGCGGGCGCGTCGCCGCGCGCTGATCGGAACGCTCGCCCGAGCGGGATTCAGTCGCCCGGCCCGGCAACCCAGCGCCCTTCCTCGCTGCGTCCCGGAAGGCGCGCGCCTCCACCGCGAATCCAGTCCCGCCGGACGCCGCGTTTCGGCGCCCGACGTCCCGCGGGCACGACCTGCACAGCGAGCTCGCGCCTACGCCCGACCGGCGGCACCGTGCCTTGCGGCCGGCATCCCGCGGAACCCTTTCACCACCCGGAATCGTGCACGGCCTCGCCTCCTCCCTCGTGACGAACGGTTCACTGTCCCTGATCATCGTCCTGATCGTGCTACCGTCGGTCATCGCGTCCGGCCACGCCATCATCTACAAGCGCGACAGTCGCGGGGCCGTGCTCTGGGTCGGGATCATCTGGTTCATGCCGCTGCTCGGACCGCTGCTGTATTTCGGCTTCGGCATCAATCGTATCAAGCGTCGCGCGGTGCTCCTGCGCCAGTCGCTCGAACGTTACCGCGCGGCACCGTCCGTGGATCCCGGCGTGCCGGAGGATCATCTGCCGGAGGGCGCGGGCCACCTGCACGCGCTGGCGCGGGTGGTGCACACGGTCACGTCCCGGCCACTGTTGCCGGGCAATCGCATCGAGGCCCTCGTCAATGGCGACGCCGCCTACCCGGCGATGCTGGCCGCCATCGCGCGCGCCCGCCACTCGATCGCGCTGTCGACGTATATCTTCAATCGCGACCGCGCCGGCACGGAATTCGTGGCGGCGCTCGGCGACGCCGTCGGCCGCGGCGTGGCGGTGCGCGTCCTGATCGACGCCACCGGCACCTTCTTCTCGTGGCAACCGGTGCTGGCGGCCCTGCGGCGCGTGCACGTGCCCTGCGCGCGCTTCCTGCCCGCCTTCTCGCTGCTCCATCCCGTGTCGCTGAATCTGCGCAATCATCGCAAACTGCTCGTGGTCGACGGCCGGCTGGGTTTCACGGGTGGGTTGAACATCTGCGACGGACACTGGTTGCAGCGCGCGCCGCGCACGCCGGTGGCCGACCACCATTTCCAAGTCACCGGCCCGGTGGTCGCGCACCTGCAGGAGGCCTTCTGCGACGACTGGCTCTTCACGACCGGCGAAGCGCTGCGCGGCGGTGCGTGGTTCCCACCACTGGAGCCGGAGGGCGACGTCGCGGCGCGCGGCATTGCGGACGGGCCGGACGAGGATTTTGAGAAAATCCGCTGGACGCTCCTCGCGGCCCTGACCGCCGCGCGGCACTCGGTGCAGATCGTGACGCCGTACTTCCTCCCCGACACCGCACTCATCTCCGCGCTGAATCTCGCCGCGATGCGCGGGGTGCAGGTCGACATCCTGCTGCCGCTCAAGGGCGACCTGCCATTTGTGCAATGGGCGTCGGCCGCCCACTGGTGGCAGATGCTCGAGCACGGTTGCCGCATCTGGATTTCACCGCCGCCCTTTGATCACTCGAAGCTCTTCATCGTCGACCGCTGCTGGGTGTTGTGCGGTTCGGCCAATTGGGATCCGCGGAGCCTTCGTCTGAATTTCGAGTTCGATCTCGAATGCTACGACGCGACGTTCGCCCGCGAGCTGGCGGATCGATTCGAAGCGAATCTAGGGCGAGCCCACCGCATCACCGAGGCCGAGGCCAACGCCCGCGGTTTGATGGTCCGCCTGCGCGACGGCATCGCCCGCCTGTTCACGCCCTTCATGTAAAGCCCGGGCGCAGGCGGTCCACGGGCGCGGTCGAACGTTTCGCGCGCAGACGCAGACCGAAGCGCTTCACCGCCGCCGGCCATCCGTCGACGCTCGTGCAACCGTCGTTTGCCCATGGCACTTGCCCTTTGCTCCGAGGGCTCCTGATTGATCGTGGCTACGAGCGCCAGCGAGTGGTGGCTCGGCCACTCACTGGCGCTCGTAGCCACGGTTAAAGTCGGAAGGCACCCGCCGTTTCCTTATGGCCCCGCAATTACTGCGCAGGACCCCGCAAGAGTTGCGCAGCGGCTCGGGGTTGGACTATGCCATACTTGATCACCCACCGAGCCCATGACCGTTCCCACCGCCTCGCCCGCAGCGCCTCTCGATCTCGATCTCATCCGGAAATATTCGATCCCGGGGCCGCGCTACACGTCTTATCCGCCGGCGACGCGGTTCACGGCTGATTTGCCCTCGCTCCGGCTCGAGGACGCCATTGCCGACGACAACCGGCCGGGCTCGGGTCCGGTGTCGCTCTACTTCCACCTGCCGTTCTGCGAGACGCTCTGCTGGTTCTGCGGCTGCAACACCGTCATCACGCTCAAGCGCGACTCGGCCTCGGACTATCTTGACGACCTCGTGCGCGAGGTGCGCATGACGGCGGCGCGGATGGATCGCGCGCGGCCCGTCACGCAGATTCACTTCGGCGGCGGCACCCCGACGTTCTTTCCGCCGGAGCAGCTGCGCCGGCTTGGCGCGCTGATTCACGAGCACTTCACGCTGGCCCCCGACTGCGAGTTCAGCGTTGAGATCGATCCGCGGCGGCTCACGCGCGAACATGTGACGGCGCTCCGCGACATCGGGGCGAACCGGGCGTCGCTTGGCGTGCAGGACACGAATCCGCGCGTGCAGCTGGCGATCCATCGCATCCAGCCGCAGGCCGTGAACCAGCAGGCGTTCGCCTGGCTGCGGGAAATGGGTTTCCGATCGATCAATGTCGATCTGATCTACGGACTGCCGCTGCAGACGGCGGAGTCGTTCAACCAGACGATCACCGACGTGCTCACGCTTGGCCCGGACCGGCTGTCGGTCTTCAGCTACGCGCACGTGCCGTGGATCAAGCCGGCGCAGAAGATTCTGGATACACAGCAGGACCTGCCGAGCCCCGAGGAAAAGCTCGCGATGTTCGCGGTGGCGCACGCCCGGCTGCTCGCCGCCGGCTTCATCGACATCGGCCTCGATCACTTTGCGCGCCCCGACGATTCGATGGCGGTCGCCCAGCGCGAGGGCACGCTGCACCGGAATTTCCAGGGTTACAGCACCGAGGCCGGCGCCTCGTTGTATGGCTTCGGCATTTCCTCGATTTCATCGACCCCCGACACCTACCGGCAGAATCACAAGTCGATCCCCGAGTGGCGCGCGGCCCTCGATGCCGGCCAGCTGCCGGTCGAGCGCGGGTTGCGGCTGAACCGCGACGACGAACACCGGCGCGTGATCATCATGCGCCTCATGTGCGATCGCCGGCTCAACTACGCCGCCCTGTCGCGTGAACTCGGCGTGGATTTCGCCACCACCTATCGCGCTGAACTCGCCGGGCTGACGGACCTGCAGGCCGACGGCCTGATCGCGTTCACGCCAGCCGGCCTGGAGGTCACCGCGCTGGGCGGCCCGCTCCTTCGCGTGATTGCGATGCGTTTCGACGCCACGCTGCCCAAGGGCTCGACGTCGCACTCGCGCACGATCTGAGCTGCGGCGGACGATTGAAAGGAGCACTCCGGCACCCGCCCCGGGCCAGCCTGGGGCAACGGCTGCAACGCGTGAACCCGGATCCACTCGCCGGCGCTCGCGGCCACGAGTGATTCGTTCTCGTCGCATCGAAACCCACGCCCGGCTTTCTCGGCAAGGGCTGCGCTTTCAATGGCAAGGCATGCGCAGCGCGCCGCGTCGGCACCGGCGATAGTGACGTTCCCCAACCCCTCATGAACCTCCAGACCGAATATCTCGGACTCAAGCTGAACAGTCCCTTTGTCGTCGGCGCGTCGCCTTTCTGCGACAATACCGCCGTGGCGCGCCGCCTGCAGGATTCGGGCGCCGCGGCCGTCGTGATGCGCTCGCTGTTCGAGGAGCAGTTCGCCCCGCCGCCGGTGCCAGCACCCCTGGTATTCGAAAACTCCACCGCGGCCACGGAGAATTTTCCCGAGCACGCCGAGTATCAGCTTTCCCCTGACCAGTACCTGCGACAGCTGGAAAACCTGAAGGCGCATCTCACGATTCCGGTGATTGCCTCGCTCAACGCGCACCGGCCGGGCGGCTGGATCGAGTTTGCACGCCGGCTCGAGAGCGCGGGCGCGGACGCCATCGAGCTCAACTTCTATCAGGTCGTGGCGGATCCGAGCATCGACTCCGATCAGGTGGAGACGGACATGCTCGAAACGGTCGGGCTCACCGCCGGTGCCGTGAAGATTCCGATCGCCGTGAAGCTCTCGCCCTATCACACGGCCGTCGCGCAGCTCGCGGTTGCGCTCGAGCTGGCCGGCGCGGCGGGCATCGTGCTCTTCAACCGCTTTTATCAACCCGACGTGAACCCCGACGAGCTCGAGGTGCAGCCGCAGCTGCGGCTCTCGGATCCGCAGGAGCTTTTGCTCCGGCTCCGGTGGCTGGCAATCCTGTCACCGCAACTGCGCGGCTCCCTGGCCGCCACCGGCGGGATCCACACAAGCAACGGCGCGGCGAAGGCCATCCTGACGGGCGCGCACGTGGTGCAGCTTGTATCCGTTTTGTTGAAACACGGTCCGCACGTCATTCCGACCCTGCGCGACGGTCTGTTGAACTGGATGCGCGGCCACGGTTTCGAATCCCTCGACCAGTGCCGCGGGCTGCTGAACTCCCGGCGCTGTCGTGATGCGTCCGCGTTCGAGCGCGCCAACTACCTGCGCACACTGCAGAGCTGGAAGGTGTGAGTCGGCGGCGAGGGCGCGCAGCGGATCCCCCGGGGAGCAGGCGTCCTGCCCGCCTGTACCCACGTTCCGGATGCAGGCCGGCGGCCTGCGCTCCCGGGTCCCGGTCTTACGCCGGGGCGTGCAACGTCCGCAGTGCCCCGCCCTGCGCCGCGGCGGCGAGGCGGTGACCGGCGTCGATGCAGTTCGCCAGCGAGATGCCGTCGCGACAATTCCCGCCGATGAAAAGTCCTGGCGCACCCGCTTCCGCGGCGGCGATGACGTCCTTGAAGCGCCCGTAGCCGAGCGTGTACTGCGGAATGGCCCGCGGCCAGCGTTGCAGGTGCACGTAGGCGGGCTCGCCTTTCGCTCCGACCAGACGACCGAGCTCCTGCCGCACGACGTTCAGCAGCGCCGGGTCGTCGAGCTGCGCGAGTTCCGGCTGCCGGGTTCCGCCGACGAACGACGTCAGCGCGACATGTCCCTCAGGAGCGCGGCCCGGAAACAGCGTGCTCGAAAACAACGTGCCGAGAATGCCACCCTTCTCCACCTCGGGCATCAGCGCGCCGAAGCCATCGAGTGGATGCGCGACATTCTCCCGGCGATACCCCGTGAACACCGACACCACCGGCGGATGCTCGATCGCGCGCAACTCGGTGAGCCGCGCGGCCGAGGGCACGCCGTCAAAGGGCAGGCCCGCGAGCGCGTCGGCCGGCAGCGCGCACACCACCGCGGAAAATAGTTCAGTCTGATCGGCTCCGTCCCGGCCCGTGAACGCGATCTCCCACACCTCGTCGCGCCGGCGAATCGCCCTGATCTGCGTGCTCGTGCGGACCGGTTCACCGAGCTGCGCCGCAAGGGCGAGGGGCAGCTCCTCGAGTCCGTTGGGAAAGGAAAACATGCTGCCCTTCGGCCCGCCCGAGGTGTTGCGGCGCGCAATCGCCCCGCGGATCAGCGAGCCATGCTCCTGCTCGAGCGCGCGCAGTTTCGGAAAGCCGTGGCGGACGGAGAGCCGCTTCGGATCACCCGCATACACGCCACCGACAAAGGGGTTCACCGCGTAGTCAAGAAACTCGCGGCCCAGCCGGCGCACCACGAACTCCGCCACGCTTTCCTCGGCGTCGGCCGCCCCGCGCGCGCGAAACGGCTCGCCCAGCAGCGCGAGTTTCGCCCCCAGTGAAAACAAGGGCGTGGTGATGAAACGACCCGGCGAGGTTGGCATCGCCACGAGTTTTCCGCCCCGCACGATGTAGCGGTTCTGCGCGACCGGCGACGCGTAGACCCGGCGGGGGCCGAGGCCGAGGCCGGTGATGAACGTGGCAACGGACGCCGCGCCTTCGAGCATCGAATTCGGGCCCAGCTCGTGGAGCCAGCCGTCCTGTCGGTGCGTCCCGATCGCGCCACCGACCCGCGGTGAACGTTCGAACACCACCGCGCGCAGTCCGGCGCGTTCCAAGTGCCAGGCGGCGGTCAAGCCGGTGATGCCGGCGCCGAGCACCGCCACGCGTGGAACGGGATTGAGGGAATGCATTCGGTTCACTCTAGCCCGTCTTCCACGCGAAAGACAATCGGGACCCGCATGCGAACGTTGACCTTCCGCCCGCCGCGCTGGCCGGCGCGGAATTTCCAGCGGGCGACGCCTGCGACCGCGGCCTCGTTGAAACCAGGATTCGTGGTGTCGATGACATACGGCTCGAGCACCTTGCCTTCCGTATCGACGATGAACTCCACCATGACCCGGCCGCTCGCGCCATCGCGCCGCATCGCGACGGGATACCGCGGCGGGGACTGCAGCACCGGCTCCGGGGTGCGATCGAGATCCACCAGCTCGAAAATCTTGCCAATTTTCTCGGCGAGCTTGGCACCGCTGCGGAAGTTTTCCGGAATGACCGACACCTTCAGCGCGCTGAAATCGGGCTGCTCGAGCAGCGAGGCGAAATTCAGCGGTTGGACGAAATCGTTCGGCTGCGGCAGTTGCGGCAGATCCGCCTGCATGGGCACCGGCACCGTGAGATCGACCGGAGTCGCGCGCTCGTCGGACACCACGGTTTCCGGCTCCTCCAGATCCTTGAGATCGGGCATGGCCAGCGTCATCAGGATGATCCTCTCCTCCACCGGCACCACGACTTTCTTCTCGGTGTGTCGGATGCCAAACAACAGCGCGAGGTGCACGCCGGCGGAGATCAGCAACGCGGTGGCGATGGTTACCCGTGAGACGGGTCGCGCCACATAGCGCCAGGAGCCGAGTTTTTTGTCGGCCGGCGCCGCCGGGTTGGTCAAGCGCGCCGGTGGCTCCGCTGCGGGAGCTGAGAGTGGAAACGGGTAGTGGGTTATCATGGCGACAGCCTACTCCTCCGGAGGGTGTACCGGCTTCGCATCCCTTGGCGGACCGTGTGCATGGCTTGCCGGTGACGATTCGGCCGCGAACAAGCCGCTGTTTCGGAATCAACAAACCCCGCGCAGCAAACCACAAGAATAGCGTAGCCCCGCCCGCGGCTTGTGCCGATACTGCGGCATGGCCGACAACATCATTCGGATCGAGACCTGCGCCAAGTGCGGTCAACCCCCGACCGAGGGCCGCGTTTTTTGCCACGTCTATGAGGGACCGGAATGCGTCACGCTGTGCTCGGCCAAGTGCGCCCTCGATTTCGTGGAAGGTTCGCTCCCCGTCGGCGCCCACAGCAACGGACACCGTTCGCTGGACGCGATCATGGACGACCTGCGGTGGCAGCACTACGGTCATTGAGCTGACGCGAGGCCGCTGCACGCCGCCGCCTTCGGGTGGCCGGCAAGCCCCGCAACCAACCTCGTCCGGGGTTGAATCCATCGCGCACGCCCGTCCGGGAAGAAGGACGGTGCCACGCAGGATTTGCCCCGCCTGAAAGCACGGCGCGTCACACCCTCACCGTACAACAATTAATGCGCATGACTTGGCATCGGATGCACAGATTCGAGACTTCGCAGAATGCGGGCTGAACCCACACTGATAACCAAACCTTTCACCATGCCTAATCGTTGGAAATCCCGCGCCGTAACCGCCGCCGATGTCATCTCGGTGGTGAAAAGCGGCACCAACTTGTTTCTCCACGGGGCCTGCGCCACGCCCGCTCCCTTGGTGGACGCGCTCTGTGCCCGTCGCGATCTGGCTGATGTGCGGATCTATCATCTGCACACCGCGGGCCCGGCGCCTTTCGCCGACCCGGGTCGCGAGGGGGAATTCCGATCCGTCTCGCTCTTCACCGGCGCTCCGCTCCGGCAGGCGATCGCCGACAACCGCGCGGACTTCGTGCCGATTTTCCTCTCGGATATTCCGGGGCTGTTTCTGTCGCGCGCGGTGAAGCTGGACGTCGCGATCCTCCAACTCTCGCCGCCGGACGCGCACGGCCTGTGTTCGCTTGGCACGTCCTGCGACGCCGCCAAGGCCGCGGCGGACACCGCACGGGTGATCGTCGCCGAGATCAACGAACAGATGCCACGCACCCACGGCAACAATGTCATTCCCCTCGATCGCGTCCATGCGTTCGTCGCCACCGATCGTCCGCTCGTCGAGCATCACCTGGCGCCGGAGAGCGACGTCGAGGCGCGGATCGGAGAATTCGTGGCCGCCTTGGTGGAGGATGAAGCCACGCTGCAAATGGGCATCGGCGCGATTCCTGACGCCGTGCTCGCGCGGCTGCACGACCGTCGCGATCTGGGCATTCACACCGAGATGTTTTCGGATCGCGTGGTCGATCTCGTCGAGTCGGGCGCGGTCACGAACCGGATGAAATCCGTCGGTGTCGGCCGGATCGTCACGAGCTTCGTCAACGGCACGCGCCGGCTCTTCGACTTCGTGCACGACAATCCGCTCGTCGCGTTCTACCCGTGCGACTGGACGAATGACACCTCGGTGATTCGCAAGAACAAGAAGGTTGTCGCGATCAACTCCGCCATCCAGATCGATCTCTCCGGCCAGGTGTGCGCGGACTCGATCGGCCACAGGATTTTCTCCGGCATCGGCGGCCAGATGGATTTCATCCGCGGCGCCGCGCTTTCACCCGGCGGAAAACCGATCATCGCGCTGCCGTCCACCGCCTCGAGCGGCCGCATCTCGCGGCTGGTGGTGCAGCTCAACGCCGGCGCGGGGGTCGTCACGACGCGCGGCCACGTGCACTGGGTCGTGACCGAATACGGTGCGGTGAACCTCCACGGCAAATCGATCCGCGAGCGCGGCGAGGCGCTGATTTCGATTGCGCATCCGGACTTTCGCGCGGAGCTGACACGGGACCTTGCGCAAGCCCGGCATTTCTCTATGAAAACAGGCGCCACCTAAACCATGTCTGACGAATCGATCAACGCCGGGCAGAGTCGGACGCTCGTCGCCCGCTTGAAACGCTCCCAGGTCTACCGCGACTACGAGCACGCGTTTCGCGAGACGACCGGGCTGCCGATCAACCTGCGCCCGATCGAGGCGTTTGATCTCCCCCATCACGGCGACCCGAAGGAGAATCCATTCTGCGCGCTCATGGCGCAGTCGAATCACTCCTGCGCCGCGTGCCTGCAACTGCAGAAGCGCGTCGAGGTCGAGGCCCAGCTGCAGCCGAAAACGCTCAAGTGCTTCGCCGGCCTGTGCGACTCCGCCGTGCCGGTGCGCGTGGGCAACAACCTCATCGCCTTCCTGCAGACCGGCCAGATCCTGCTGCACGCGCCCGCGCAGGCGGACTTCGCGAAGGCCACGCGGGAACTGCTCAAGTTCGGGACCGAGGTGGATTTGAAGCGGCTCGAGGAGGCGTACTTCCAGTCCCGCGTCATCACCCGCAAGCAGTACGACTCCATCCTGCGGCTGCTGACCATTTTCGCGCAGCATCTCTCCGCGCTGAGCAATCAGTTGATGGTGGAGGAGGCGTCGGCGGAATCGCCCGCGATCAGCAAGGCGCGCACCTACATCTCCGAACGCCACGCCGAGGAGCTGTCGCTGACCGAGGTGGCGCGTTCGGTGAACATGAGCGCCTTCTATTTCTGCAAGACGTTCAAGAAGGCGACGGGGATGACCTTCACGGACTACCTCGCCCGGGTGCGCGTCGAGAAGGTGAAGAACCTTCTGTTGAATCCGCACAAGCGGGTCAGCGAAGCCGCCTACGAGGCGGGCTTCCAGTCGCTCTCCCAGTTCAATCGCGTGTTTCGCCGGATCGCCGGACTCTCGCCGACCACCTATCGCGATCAGTTGCACGGCACGCCGGCGGCGCATTGATCGAGGAGACCGCGGAATCCTTGATGCGCGTCAAGGCGGTCTGCCCGCATCCAGGGCAGAATGAGACGCACCCCGATCGGGGCGCCTTCTCCCATGCCCACCCTCACCTGCACTCCTGAAACCACGGTCGGTGAAATCGTCGCCGCCCAGCCCAGGCTCGCCCGGATCTTCGAACGCGTCGGCATCGACTATTGCTGCGGCGGCAAACGCAGCCTCGCCCAGGCCTGCGCCGCGCGAAAACTGGATCCGGCCACATTACTCGTCCTGCTCGAGGCGACCGCCGACTCCGCCGATGAACGCCCGATGGCGGACGCCGCGGCCCTTTCCCTCACCGCCCTTGCCGATCACATCGAGGGCACGCACCACGCGTATCTGCGCGCGGAGCTGCCGCGGCTCGTCGAGTTCGCCGATCGCGTCGCCGCCAAGCATGGCGAACGCGACGCCCGGCTGGTTGCCATCGCCGCCACCGTCCGCGAACTGGCCGGGGAGATGTTTCTGCACATGATGAAGGAGGAGGAAATTCTGTTCCCCATGGTGCGGGCCATCGAACTCGGGCAGCGCGACGCCGCGGGCCACTGCGGCAGCATCGCACATCCCATCCGCCAGATGGAGCTCGAACACGACGGTGCCGGCGCAGCGCTGGCCCGCCTGCGCGAGCTGACCGACGGCTTTACGCCGAACGCGGAGGCGTGCAACACCCACCGCGCCCTGCTGGCCGGCCTCGCCGAGCTGGAGTCCGACCTGCACGAACACGTCCACAAGGAAAACAACATCCTCTTTCCGCGTGCCCTCGACCGCGAGAGCCGGGTGCTTGCCTGAACGCCGAACCTGGCTTTGTATCGTACTACGATGGTTTCGTCCGCCTCCACGCTTTCTCACCGCGCCGTCCGCCGTCCCTGCGCCGCCAGCGCCGACCCCACCCTCACCCCGCCCGCATGAGCCTCCGTCGCGCCCTCTTCGCCACCGCCACCGGACTTGCCGTCGCCGCCACCGTCTGCGCCCAGGGCATCCCCGATTACGAACAGCCGCCGGTCAGTTACTCCGCCACGCCGGCGAACGATGCGTTTGCGAAGCTCCAGCAGCGGCTCGCGTCCGGCGAGTTGACCTTTGCCGGCAGCGAAAAGCAGATCCTGCAAGCGGTGCTGGACGCCATGGGCGTGCCCGCCTCCAGTCAGATTCTGGTGTTTTCCAAGACGAGCCTGCAGCGCGGCCGGATTCGACCCGACCGGCCCCGCGCCCTCTACTATTCAGATACGGCCTACATCGGCTGGGTCCCGGGCGGATTGATTGAAGTCGTCGCCATTGATCCGCAACTCGGGCCGGTTTTTTACGCCGTGGACGCCCGCAGCCAGCCCGGTGGCAAACCCAAGATCGAGCGCGACGGCGATTGTCTGCGCTGCCACGGCGGCAGCTTCGTGCGCGACGTTCCAGGCGTGTTCATTCGCTCCGTCTTTGCCGACGACACCGGTGAACCGCTGTTGCGCCACGGCACGGTGGTCGTCGACGACGAGACGCCGTTCGAACAACGCTGGGGCGGCTGGTACGTCACGGGCTACAAGGGCACCGCCCCCCATCGCGGCAACGTCCTCTCGACCGAACGGGACAACCAGCTGCAGTTCACGCCGTCGACGCAACGGCCCGACGAACTCTCGGGTTTCTTCGCCACGCCCGAGTACCTGCGACCCACGAGCGATGTGGTCGCGCTGCTCATCGCCGAGCACCAGATGGCGATGCAGAACAGTCTCACGCGCGCGAACTTCATGGCGCGGAAAATGACCGCGTACCAGCACGGGCTGCAGACGACGTTCAAGGAAACCGTCACCGACGAACCCGCCTACGATAGCGTGAAGAGCGTGTTTGCGAGCGCCGTTCAGGACGTGCTCGACCACCTGCTCTTTCGCAAGGCCGCGCCGCTGCCCACGGGCGTAAAGGGTCACGCCGACTTCCGCGCGGCCTTCGCCCGCCAGACGCCGCGCACGGCCTCCGGGCTCGCGCTGAAGGATCTGCAACTCGAGGACCGGCTCTTCGCCCAGCGCTGCAGTTACCTGATCTACTCCGACACCTTCCGCGGCCTGCCGGAAACGCTCAAGGTCAGGATCCTCGATCGCCTGCAGGCCGTGCTCACCAGCCGGGATCCGAAGGATCGCTACGCCTATCTGCCCGCGGACGAAAAACAGCGGATCTACGCCATCCTTATCGAGACGCACCCGGACGTGAAGCGGCGCTGGTCCGCGAAAACGGGAGCCGCGGCGAACACGCCGTCGGAATAAAGCCCGCGTCTTCCGGCCGGCCCAGTTTCGCGCCGGCAACGATTTCCAACACCCGGCCCACCGCGACTCCGCGTTTCTTGGTGCGCGGATTTTGAAGGCCGAAATCCGTCCGCCGCGTGCGTCCGCGAGCGAAACCTTCCGCCACTCCGTGAGCGCAAGGACAGTCGACGATGATGCCGCTTAATAACCACACCGCCCCAGCGGTGGGGGATTGACGGCGACATCACCACAAGCGGTAGTGGTTGCCTCCGGAATAACGATCGCGATGGCGACGTGTCCCGACTCGTTCGAAGCCTCACCCACACGGTCATCTTCGTTCCTCTCCCTCTCCTTCCGCCGCCCTCCGGACCGCCGCGGGCGTTTCGTTCCGTTCCTCTCCGCCGCCGCTCCCGTTCCTCGCCGTCCTCCGCCCATGCATTCGAACCTCGCCGCCACCTCCCGCCTCCAGACGTCCCTTGATTTGCCGACCGCGCTGCGTGCCACGCGGGTGCACGGGGCCACCCTCCTGAATCGCGCCATCGGGCCGGAGGAGCGCATGGTCGTGAAACGCGACAGCACCCGGGTGCGGTTCGATCTCAACAAGGTGATTCGAGCCATTGCACTGGCGTATCACGAGGTGCGCACGGACAACGCGCCGAATCCGTATCGCGACGACGCGCTCGCGTGCTTCGGGCTGGCCGGCGCCGATTTCGTCGAAGTGAAGGCGATCGCGGGTTCCGTTTCGCAGATGCTCGAGCTGCACTATCGCAACGGCCGGCATCCCTCGATCGAGCAGGTGCAGGACGCCGTGGAGAAGGCGATCGCCGCCGCGGGCAACTGGGAGGTCGCACGCACGTACATGCTGTATCGCGCGCGCCGTTCGGAGCGGCGGCTGGTGTCGTACGCCGACAACGGCATGGCGGACTACATCGCGATGGCGAAATACGCGCGCTACCGTCCGGATCTCGGCCGGCGCGAGGTGTTCGCCGAGGGCGTCGATCGCGTGCGCGATATGCATCTCAGCTTTTTCGCCGACCGGCTGGATCGCCAGGTGCCGGCGACGCTGCCGGCCGACGTGCAGGCCCTCGCCGGTGATGAGGCGGGACTGCTGATGCGCACGCTGGGCGGCGTGCCGCTGGCGCGGATCATCCGCGACGCCTTCACGCAGGTGACGCAGAAGCACGTGCTCCCGAGCATGCGTTCGATGCAGTTTGGCGGTGACGCCATTCTCCAGAACCACAGCCGCATGTTCAATTGCAGCTTCTCGAACGTCGATCGCGTCGAGTTTTTCCGCGAATACTTCTTCCTGCTGCTCAGCGGCTGCGGCGTCGGCTTTTCCGTGCAGCGCCATCACATCGCGCTGCTCCCCGCCCTGCCGAAGCGCGGCAAGGAAGCGGAGCTGCCGGTGTGGCACTTTCACATTGCCGACACCATCGAGGGCTGGTCGGACGCGCTGCACGCGCTCTTCGCCTCGTTCCTCGAGGGGAAGAAAATCGAATTCAACTACTCGGCCATTCGCGCGCGCGGCGCGGCGTTGAAGACCTCGGGCGGCAAGGCGCCCGGCCACCTTCCGCTCAAGAAGGCGCTCGCGCACGTCGAGCGCATCCTCGAGCACGCGAGCGGCCGCGCGCTGCGCCCGATCGAGGTCTACGACATCAACATGTTCATCGCCAAGGCGGTCCTCGCCGGCGGTATCCGCCGTTCGGCTACGATCTGCCTGTTCTCGCCGGACGACGAGGAGATGATGAACGCGAAGACCGGCAACTGGTTCGAGCACCACCCGCAGCGCTCGGCCTCGAACAACTCCGCCGTCGTGTCGCGGCGCGACGCGTCCTCGGAGCCGTTCCGCAAACTGTTTCGCGCGCAGAAGGAGTTTGGCGAGCCGGGCTTTTTCTTCTGCGACCATCCCGAGGCCGGCTGCAACCCGTGCGCCGAAATCAGCCTGCTCCCGGTCGTCGACTGGGAGCTGTCGCCGGAGGAGGTCAGCCGCTTGTACGCCGAGGGCTATACCGGCGATCTGCCGGGCACGACCCGCCTCTCGGGTTTTCAGCACTGCAATCTCACGACGATCAACGGCCAGGCCGCAACGACCGAGCTGGCGTTCTTCAAGGCCTGCATCGCGGCGAGCGTGATCGGCACGTTGCAGGCGGCGTACACCGCCATGCCGTACCTCGGGCCTGTCACGCGGCTGCTGAACGAGCACGACGCGCTGCTCGGCGTCTCGATCTGCGGCTTCATGGACAACCCCGCGGTGCTGTTCGATCCGGACACCCTCGCCAACGGCGCGTCGCTCTGCCGCGCAACCAACCGGCTCGTCGCCGGCCTCCTCGGCATCCGCCCCGCGGTGAAGCTCACCACCTGCAAACCCGAGGGCACGGCATCGCTGATTCTCAACGCCGCCTCCGGCATCCATCCGCATCACTCACGCCGTTATTTCCGGCGCGTCCAGGCGAACCGGAAGGAGCAGGTGTACCTGTTCTTCAAGGCCGTGAATCCCCAGATGACGGAGGCCTCGGTATACGCGCCCGACACTGACGACGTGATCACGTTTCCAGTCGAGGCGCCGAAGAAGGCGATTCTGCGGAAGGACCTCTCGGCCATCCAATTCCTGGAGCTGGTGAAACTCGTGCAGCAATACTGGGTGATTCCGGGCGGCGATCCGCTTTCGCGCTCGCCGGATCTGCACCACAACGTGTCAAACACGTGCACGGTTCGCGGCGACGAATGGGACGAGGTCGCTGACTTCATCTGGGCGAACCGCCGCTTTTTCACCGGCATTTCGCTGCTGCAGGACGCGGGCGACAAGGCCTACGCCCAAGCGCCCCGCGAGGAGGTGTCGAGCGAGGCCGACATCGCCCGCTGGAATGCGCTGCATCCGAATCCCGTCGACTACACGCTCATGCACGAGGCCTCGGACGAAACCGATCTCAAGCAGACCGTGGCCTGCGCCGGCGGTGCGTGTGAGATCATCTGACGCAGCTCAACCCTGGAGCGGCGGGTTTCCGCTCGAGGGATTCGCCCTCGAACGCGCGCATCGCGGCGCGATGACGAAGTTCATCCCGTTTGACCTGAATCAAGGCGGGGCGGATACCGGCAGGCTATGCTAGGGCCATGGAAAACGTCCTGCCCTTGCTCCGTCTCCCGTCGGCCTTGTCGTGGCGGGCCGTGCTGCTCCCGAAGGAGCACGGGAGCTGGTCGCTGGCCCTTGAGCCGCTGGCTTTCGGGCTGATGGCAGCTCCCTCGGCCGCCGGCGCCGCGCTCGCCGTGACCGTATGCGCCGCGTTTCTGGCCCGCCGGCCGCTGCGTCTGGCGATGCTGGAAACCAAGCCGGATCGTCGCACGGTCGCGCGCCGGGCCTTTGTCAGTTGCACGCTGGTCGCCGCGGTCGCGATGGCCGCCGCGGTCGCCCTCGGCGGCTGGAACTGGCTCATCTGGCTCACGCCCGCGCTCATCGCCGGGGGCGTTTTCCTCGCCTTCGATCTCCGTAATTCCGGGCGCGAGGAAGCGGCCGAGGTGGCGGGTGCCACGGCGTTTGCCCTCCTGCCGGCCGCGTTTGCCATCCTCGCCGGGCGGCCACCGCTCGTCGCGATCGCGCTGGCGCTGCTGATGTGCGGACGCGCGGTGCCGACGGTGCTGTGCATTCGCGCCGCATTGCGGATCGCCAAGAAGATCAAGGTTTCCACCACGCCCGCGCTGCTGAGCGCCGCGCTGGCGCTGGTGGCCGCGGTGGTGCTGGCCCGGCACGGCGTGGCTCCGTGGTTCGCCGTGCTTGCGACCGCGCTGCTCGCAGTGCGCGCGTTCCTGTGGCTCGCCGTTCCCCGACCCGCGTTGCGCGGCAGTACGTTGGGCATGATCGAAGCCGTTCTCGGCGTCGTGTTCGTCGTCGGTATCGCCGCCACGTGGGCGGAATAGCACCGAAATCCGCAAGGGATGCCCCTTCTATCGCATGATCCGAACAGCTCATTCCGGCCGCAAAAGCCATACTGAACGACCAACTCCCACTCGCTTGACCCACATCAAGGCCGGACCGCCCCACCTCGTCTAAACTCCACTCACGTTATCACGCCCACCATGAAATCCCCTGCTCTTCGCTACTACTGCTCCACCGCCGCACTGCTCGCGTTCGCGGCGCTGGCCCCGCGCCTCGCCGCTTCCGAGGGCACCGTCCTCGCCAAACCCGGCAGCAAGCTCGCCGCCGATCTGCCGGTCGAGATTGCAGTGCTGACCGAGGCTCCGAACGTCCCGCCGCCCATCAAGCGCCAGCACGCCGCCAAGGTCATCGTCAATCTCGAGGTGCGCGAAGTCGTGAAGCGTCTCGCCGACGGCGTCGAGTATACCTTCTGGACCTACGGCGGCAACGTTCCCGGTTCGTTCATCCGCGTGCGCGAAGGCGATTTCGTTGAGTTCCATCTCAACAATCATCCGACCTCGAAGATGCCGCATAACATCGATCTCCACGCCGTCACCGGTCCCGGTGGCGGCGCCGCGTCGTCGTTCACCGCGCCCGGTCACTCCTCGCAGTTTTCCTTCACGGCCTTGAATCCGGGTCTGTTTGTCTATCACTGCGCGACGGCGCCGGTGCCGATGCACATCGCCAATGGCATGTACGGGCTAATTCTCGTCGATCCGAAGGAAGCCCTGCCCGCGGTCGATCGGGAATTCTATGTGATGCAGGGCGAAATCTACACGTCCGGTCGCCACGGCGAACCGGGCCTGCAGAACTTCGATCCGATGAAGGCCGAGGATGAGCGGCCTCCGTACGTCGTGTTCAACGGCGCGGTCGGCTCGCTCGTCGGTGACAAGGCCCTCCAGGCCACGGTCGGCGACAAGGTCCGGCTCTATTTCGGCGTCGGTGGCCCCAACGTGACCTCGTCATTCCACATCATCGGCGAGATCTTCGACACCGTTTATCTCGAGGGCGGCGCGCTCCCGTCGCAACGCCACGTGCAAACCACGATGGTGCCGTCCGGAGGTTCCACTGTCGTCGACTTCAAGGTCGACGTCCCCGGCACGTTTGTCCTCGTCGATCACTCGCTTTCCCGCGCTTTCAACAAGGGCGCGCTCGGCATGCTCAAGGTCACCGGGCCCGAGAATCCGCTGCTCTACTCGGGCAAGGAAGTCGACGAAGTCTACATCGGCCAGGCTTCCGACGCCGGTTTCGCCGCCAGCAAACGCGAAGCCGAGCTCGTCGCACAGAAGGAAAAGGCCATCGCCGCCAATCCGCAGATCGCGAATATCACGAAGGAAATACAACTCGAGCGCGGCAAGAAGGTGTTCCTCACCTCGTGCTTCGCCTGTCACATGGCCACCGGCGAGGGCCTGCCCGGCGTGTTTCCGCCGCTGGCCAACTCCGATTACCTAAAGGCCGACAAGGATCGCGCGATCAAGGTCGTGCTGAAGGGCCTCAGCGGTCCGGTCACGGTCAATGGCAAATCCTACAACAACATGATGCCGCCGCAGGAGTTCACCGACGATCAGGTCGCCGACGTGCTGACCTACGTGATGAATTCCTGGGGCAACGACTACGGCCATGTCACCGTGCCCGACGTGAAACGCGTCCGGGGCGACAACAAGTAATCCCATGCGCGCGTCCCTCGCCCTGCTTCTCCTGTCCGGCCTGTGCGGGGCGGGCGCGCGCGCTGAAACCGCGGCTCCCGCCGGCATGACCTGGATTCCCTCCGGGACCTACGCGCCGCTGATCCGGAGCAAGGACGAGCCGGAGAAAGTGCCGGTCGCGGCGTTCTGGCTCGATGTCCGGCCCGTGACGAATGCCGAGTTTCTCGCGTTCGTCCGGGCCCATCCGTCGTGGCAGCGTTCCCGCGTCAGTCCTTTGTTTGCGGATACGGGCTACCTCGCGGACTGGGCCGGTGATCTTGAGCTCGGTCCGCGCGCCCCGGCGGACGCGCCCGTCATCCGGGTCTCCTGGTTCGCCGTCCGGGCCTACGCCCAGGCCGCGGGCAAACGCCTCCCGACCACGGCGGAATGGGAGCGGGCCGCCGCCGCCGGCTTTACGCAGGAGGACGGCGCGAAGGAACCGGGCTTCAGTGCCACCGTGCTCGCCTGGTTCACGCGCCCGACGCCGGAACGGCTGCCCGATGCCGGCAAGGGCCGGCCCAATGTTTTTGGCGTCCGCGATCTGCACGCGCTGGTCTGGGAGTGGGTCGACGACTTCAACACCGCCATGGTCACCGGCGAATCCCGGGCCGACACCGGCCTGGAAAGAAACCTGTTTTGCGGAGCGGGCGCCGCCGGCGTCCGCGATCCTTCGGATTTTCCCGCCTTCATGCGCGTCGGTTTTCGCAGCTCCGTTCGCGCCACCTACGCCGTGCCCAACCTCGGCTTCCGCTGCGCCCAATCACCATGAACTCCCGCATCCTCCTCGCCGCCGCGCTTGCCACCGCCGCCTCGCTGTCAGCCGCCGACGCACCTGCACTCCCGCCCTGCTGCCCAGCGGCCGACGCCACGCCCACGTGCTGTGACGCCACCAAGTCCGTCGCCGCCACGTCCGCGGTCGCGCCGTGCTGCGAGGAAATCAAACCCGCCGCGCCGCTCAGCCAGCGCTCGCTCTACCAACACGACGCCATCTGGACCAACGACGCCAACCGCCCGGTCCGCCTTGCGTCGCTGCGCGGCCAGCCCGTGATCGTCGCGATGTTTTTCGCCAGCTGCGAATACGCCTGTCCCGTCCTCGTGAACGATCTGCAACGCCTGCGCGCCGCGCTGCCGGCCGCGGAGCGGGATCGCACGCAGATTGTGCTCGTGAGCTTCGACACCGCGCGCGACACCCCCGCGGCGCTCAAGGCGTTTCGCGCCCGCATGACCCTCGACGATCACTGGACCCTGCTGCGGGGCGAGGCGTCGGCCGTGCAGGATCTCGCGATGCTGCTCGGCGTTAAATTCAAGCAGGACGCCCGCGGCCAGTTCGCGCACTCGAATCTTTTCACCGTGCTGAACGCCGGCGGCGAGATCGTCCATCAACACGCCGGGCTGCAGGGTGACGTCTCCGACGCCGCGAAAGCCGTCGTGCTTGCCGCCCAATGAAACCCGCCCTGACCATGTCCGCTCCCCGGCAACTCCGACAACTCGACGTCCGTCCCCTGATCGCGGAAGGGGGCGAGCCGTTTCCCAAAATCATGGCGGCGATTCAAGCGCTGCAGCCCGGCGACACGCTCGCGTTGATCACGCCGTTCATGCCATCGCCGCTGATCGAAAAACTGCAGGGCGAGGGCTTCGAAGCCCGGCCGGAGCGACGCCACGACGGGGCGTGGGAGACGCGTTTCCGCCGCGGCGACGCGTGATGGCTCCAGTCGACGGAAGATTTGGCGCGACGTGACAGCATCGGGTCGCTTGGATCGCGCCGTGCCGACTGACGTCACGCCCCTACGCAACGCCGCCATCGCCGGTACACTCCGTTCGTGTCAGTTGTTCTCGGGCCTGCCGCCGGCTGAGCTCGAGACCATCGCGGGTTTCTCGCAGCTGCGAAACGTTGACAAGGACAGCTACCTTTTCCGTGAAGGCGATCCGTCCGAGGGCTTTTACGTCGTGCAAAAAGGATCGCTCAACGTTCACCGCGTGAGCGTCACGGGCAAGGAGCAGGTGATCTATGTGTTTCGCACGGGGGAATCGCTCGCGGAAGCCTCGGTGGCCGGCGAACGCGGCTATCCCGCGAATGCGCGCGCCATCGAGGCCTCGTCCGTGGTTGTGATTCCGAAGGCACCGTTTCTGGCGTTGCTCGCGCGGCGGCCTGAACTCGGGCTGCGCATGCTTGGTTCGATGAGCCAGCATTTGCGCGTGCTCGTCGGACTCGTCGAGGATCTGACACTCAAGGACGTCGAGACCCGTTTCATTCACTGGTTGCTCAAGCGCTGCAAGCACGAGACCCAGGCCGAGACGACCGTGGAACTCGGCATGACGAAACGCGTGCTGGCGGCCGAACTCGGCACGAGCAGCGAAACCCTCTCGCGTACGTTTGCGCGATTGCGCGCGGAGGAATTGCTGGCCGTGTCAGGCAACACCCTCAAGGTGCGCAACACCGCGGCGCTGCGGACGCGTTTCAGCCGCCTGCTCGGCGAAGGCTGAGGGGAAGAGGACGTTGAGAGCTGAGAGTTGAGGGTTGACAGATCAATTGGCGGCTCGCGTACGCCGAGCAGACGCCGGTCACGGGACAAATTGTCTTTTCTCTCAACTCTCAACCCTCAGCTCTCAACTCAGTCCTGCCCCCTCACGTCGCCAACGACGGCGCGTATTCGGAGAAACTGCAGCTGAGCGTCGCCGGTGGACGCACCTGGAGGGCGTGACGGAACTGACAGATCCCGCAAAAGGCTTCGATCTCTCGTCGGGCGATCTGCTGGATCACGAGATTGAGTTCGTTGAACGACGCATCGCGTTCGAGCGGCTCCAGTCCCGGCGTGGCGGCCTGCGCCAGCACCAGCGCTTCGAGCATCGCCTGTTCACCGGCCACAAAGTACGCGAGCAGCGGATTCCGCCCGCACGGGCAGGCTGGCTTCTCCTCGTGGGCAAAGCGGGTGCCACCCGCGCGGTGGCGGGCCAGGGGATTTGTCAGCGCAAGAAACAGTTCGTCGAGCGTCCAGTCGATGAGGTGGACCAATGCATCCGGATGGCCAAGCGGTGAGTTAACCGGCTCGGCGCGCAACAAGCCCTCCCAGTGAGCCCGCACTTCGGGCCGGCGGGCGCGAAGACCGCTCAATAGTGATTCCTGCATGCCAGCTACTATACCGCAGAAGCCCGTCTCGCGCTGCGCGTGAGTTGGCAGACGCTATGCATCGGTTGGCTTCGCCGCCGGCAGAGTCACCATGACCCGCAGGCCGGACCGGTCGGACCGATTTTCGCACCGGATGGACCCGCCGTGCATCCGGGCGATGGTCTGACAAATCGCGAGCCCCAGGCCGTGACCGCGCGTACCGTTTCGACTGTGAGGTGTTTCCAACCGCACAAAGCGCTCAAACACCCGCTCGAGCTGGTCCGGCGGCAGGCCGGGACCGGTGTCGGTCACCGCCATGATCCAGCCTTCCGGCTCCCGCCGGACACTGAGATCCACCGTGCCCTCGTCCGGCGTCACAGCCAGGGCGTTGGTGGCCAGGTTCAGCAGCAACTGCCGGAGCAGGGTCGGCTCACCGCGCACCTCGCCGGGATCGACGCGGCTGACGACGAACCGCGCCCGCTGATCCTGGGCCAGCGCCGTGGCGTCCTCGGCGAAGTCCCGAACAAACTCCGGCACGTCGATGATGCGCGAGTGCAGCGCCAGGATGCCGCTGTCGGCCCGCGAGAGAAACAGCAGGCTCTCGATGATGCGGTGCAGTTGTGCGATCTCCTCCAGCAAATCCTCGAGCGTCGAGAGCGCTTCGGTGTCGTGCGCGAGGCGCGGCCGGAGTTTCTCCGCGTTGAGCCGCACCAGGGCGAGCGGCGTCTTCAACTCGTGCGACGCGTCGGCGGTGAAACGCCGGACCTGATCAAACGAGGCCTCGAGCCGGTCGAACATCTGGTTGAGGAGCACGGCCAGCGACGCCAGTTCGTCGTGCCCCGCCGGCACCGGAATGCGTTCGCTCAGGGTCTCGCCGCCAATCCGACGCGCGGTCTGCTCGATTGCCCGGACTGGTTGCAGCGTCACCCGGCTGAACGCAAAGCCCAGCGCGAGCCCGACGCCAGCCACGACCACCACAAGGACCATCGCGACCTTCACGTACTCCTGAAACAACCGTCGCATGGGCGCGAGCGGGCTTGCGACCTGCACATGCCAGGGGCCCTGGTTGAACTCGGACAACCGCACCGGCCCAATGCCGGGTAGCTCGACCGTGCTGTGCAATTCCTCGCCCGAAAGATCCGGCAGGACGTTCGGACCGAGATTGGGGGATCGGAACAGAATCGCGCCGCGCTCCGAATGCACCTGGATGAAGAAGAGCGCGTTGTCGCTGTCGGCATCGTGGCTGATGCGGCGCGTCACCTCTTCCGCCGAGAGCGTCGGATCGGAGCCCATCAGCGAGCGAAGTTCACGAAACTCCACCTCGTGCAGCAGCTGCAGACTGCGCAGCACCTGCCGCTCGAGGAGCCAGCCGCCGACCGCCAGCACCACCGCGGTCGTCACGGTCACGAGCGCGGCAAACCGCAGCGTGAGGCGCTGGGTGAACGTTCTCATGCGAGCTGGTAACCGCTGCCCCGCACGGTTCGAATCAGCGGCTCCGTTCCGGGAAGTTCAAACTTCACGCGCAGGCGGCGGATATAGACGTCGATCAGATTGGTCTCCATGTCGTACGACGCCTCCCAGATTTTCTCCGCGATGAACGTCCGCGTCAGCACCCGGCCGGGATTGAGCAGAAACAACTCGAGCAGCGAAAACTCCCGCGTGGTCAGCTCCACCGGCACGCCGCCGGTCGTGACGTTGCGGCCAAGCAGATCCATGCGAATGCCGCGGTGCTCGAGCACGGTCGTCTTCGCGCCGCCCTGCCGGCGCAGCAACGAGCGCAACCGCGCGATCAGTTCATCGACGCTGAAGGGCTTGGGCAGGTAATCATCGGCCCCGAGGTTGAGCCCGCGAATCCGATCCTGCACCGCGTCGCGCGCGCTCAGGATGAGGACAGGCTCGTTGAAACCGCTCGCCCGCCACTCGCGCAGGAGATCGAGGCCATCACCGTCGGGCAGGCCCAGGTCGAGCACCACCGCATCGTACGGCGTGTCCGCCAGCGCGTCGCGCGCCGCCGCACAACTGCCGGCGACATGGGTGGTGTAGGCCTGTTCATTCAGCGCGCGCTCGACAAAGCGGCTCACCTTTTTCTCATCCTCGACGATCAGAATCTTCATTGCTGGTCCGCGACAGGAGATCCGCCGCTACGAGCCTTGTGCAAGGTTCGTACGTAACGGGCGAGTCCAACCACATCGCGATCCGGCAAATATTCATGGCCCGCCATCGGCAGACCGGGGAGCCCAAACTTGATGATGCGCGCCAGGGCAGCGTCGGTGTCCCCCGCCGGCCCGACAAACCGCCACGGCGTCACGCCCCAGTTGGGCGGCCGCATACTGAGACGCCCGGCGATCGCGCCGTCGCCCCCGCCCTTTTCGCCATGACACGGCGCACACAGCTGCAGAAACAGCCGCTGCGCCTGCGGCAGCGGCGTCACGTCCGAAGCGGCCGGCACCCACGCGGCAATCTGCGCCTGGCGAGCGCCCACCGTCGCCGCGCCGAGCGTTGCCAGATACGCGACCAGCGCCTCACCCCGGATCTCGCCCGGAGAAAACAGCTGCACATACGCCGGCATGCGCGACCCCGGCGACACCGCCCGCGGCGCGATCAGATGCAGGCGGTTCCACTCCGGCGAACGCCGGTTGCCGACGTGCGAGAGATCCGGACCCATGCGCCGCGCACCGAGCAAGGGCGGTGCACCGGTGAGACTTTCGGCCAGTGACGCCGCCGGTCCCCAGAATTCCACGTCCGCCGCCACGCGCGGCCGGATGTACTGCGAATGACAGTGGATGCAGCCCTCCGCGATGTAGACCTCGCGGCCCAGCCGCTCCAGCGCATCGGGCTCGCCCGCGTCCACCCGGCAGGTCGTCACCGCCGCCGCGATTGCGAGCGGCACGATCTGACGCACCGTGCGGCGGCGCCACAGCAGCGCCGCGGCAATCGTTCCGACCGCCACCACCACAAACGCCACCGGCACCCGCGCCAGATCCTGCGCCATGCCGATGCCCAGCGCCGAACCCAGCCAGCCCGCCACCGCAAACACGATTGCAGCCACGCCCGGCCCACCCTGCCGCGCCGGAAACTCGACGAGCACCGTCGAGTAAAGGGACACACCGGCCGTGTAAAACCACGCGGCCGGCACGAATGCCGGCACCACGTTTTCCAGCATCAGACACGCGGTCGCCAGCGCCGCTGTACCGCCGGCAATCACCGCGACGCGCCCGCCGCGATCGAGCCACGCGCCCGCCAGCGCCGCCGCCCCGAGATGCACCGCCGCGTTCGCGAACAGCATCGGGCCATCGCCCCACGTGGCGGCCCGCAGCGACGCCGTATGCTGCACGATGTAGAACGCCGCCGAATCCATCCACACCAGCGCCAGCAACACCACCACCCAGCAGGCGACTCCGGCCGCCGATTCCCGCCGCTCTGCCGTCCGGCCGCGCGCCGCGTTTGCCACCGGTGTCATCCAGCGCGGCAACCACGACGCCACGATCACCACCGCCACTGCCACGCCCGTTTGCACCGACGCCGGCGCCCGAAACACCAACGGCACATTGCAGATCGCGTAGGCCGCGCCCGTGCCCATCCCAACGGCCAGACCCAGTCGCGCCGTTCCCGTCACCGTGCGCAGTCCCGCCGTCAGGATCACCGTCAGCCAGCCCAGCGAAAGTCCCACGGCCCCCGCCGCGGCCACCATCGCGGCCAACGACGACGCCAGCAGCGCCGCCGCCGCGCTCAGCGCACACGCGCGAAACGCCCACGCCAGCAGCATCGGATAACGGTCCGCGCGAAACGTCCGCGCAGCCACCAGCGCGCCGATGACGCCACCCGCGCCCAGTCCCGTCATGATGCCACGCAACGACGCCGGCGTCGGCGCCACGACCCGCGACAACTCCAGCAACGCAAACTCGGCGAAGATCAGGAAATAGACGTACGTCGCCGCCACCGCCGCCAGCGCCGCCCACCAGGCCGTTCGACCTCCGGTCGGAGTGACTGAGTCAGGTGCGGTCATCGCCGCCTTTCGCGAGCACCCACGCCTGCACCGCCGCGCACGTGAGATCGGTGGCCGTCACCGCCAGCCACGCCCGATCGAAATACCCCGTCGCCACGGCCACCCCGGTGAAGAGACCGGCGGCCACGCGCACGACCGCCGTGATTTCAAGGACGGTGCGCAACCGCGCCGTGCCGCCGAGCGCCAGCGCGAAGAGATAACTGGCCCCGACCGCGCCGACGAAGACGCCGACGAAACGCACGAACGCGAGCGCCTCCGCGCCGGGGACCTTCGCGCCCATCTGCGTCAGCGTGAACGCCGGCGCCGCAATCAACGCGACGCCCGTCGCCGTGTCCATCGCGCCGACCAACGCAGCGTAGATCCGCACGAAGCGGAGTGAAACCGGTGCACTCATCGGCGGAAAAAATCCCGAATCCACCACGCCGATGCGCCGGCCATGGCCACGCCGCCCGCGAGCCGCAAGCCGAGCAGACCCTGCGTCCAGCCTTCGCTGCGAAACAGTTCAGCCACGTGATCGGCCTCACGCGCGCCCAGCACCAGCATCGAGGCGACGTACAGCGCGCAACCCGCCTGCCACGTGAGGAAAACGGCTCGGGGCACGGCGCGCGCGGACAGCACGACAATGATCGCCGCGTTCACGCTGGTCACCAGTCCCGCCATCGCGAGATGCGCGTGGGCGACGAGGCCATGCGTGAATTTTTGCGACTCCGACACCCCGGGCAGAAACGTCACCCACCCGCTCAGCACCAGCAGCGCCCACCACGCGGCCGCCGCCCGGAGCCACGGCCGCGCCGCCGCCGGCCAGAGATAGCGTTCCCAGTGCAGCGGCAGCAGCGGTATCCAGGCCAGCAGCACGGCGAGCGCCGCGATCTGAGCCGGGGCGTGATGCGAGGCATGGCCGCGATCGATGACGGCGAACACCAGCCACGAAAGCCCGAGCGCCACGCCAAAGAAGGTCCACCGCCCACGATGAGCGAGCCCGAGAAACGCCGGCAACCCGAAGTAGATCGTCACGATGCCCAGCGTCGATCCGAGCAGCGACGCACCGGTCGCGCCGCCGCTGTCCGGGTTGACCGGAGGATGCACCGCCCGGCCTGCCGCCCAATACAAGATCGACGGCACGACCAGCAGCAGCAGCAGCACCACACTGCGTCCGCGGCGGCCCGCGACCGACAGCCCGCGCCAACGCCACCACGTGTGCGCCGCGAGGAACGCCCACACGATGTGCATCGCGCCCGGCAGCAGCGGCAGCGCCCAGCCGTGCCAGTCGAGAAAAAGCCGTCCACTCGTTGTGCCCCCGAGCCAGGCGACGCCGCCCAGCGCAAGCGCCACCGACCACGCCCCCAGCGCGACCTGCACGTGCCGGCGCACATCGGGATGCCCCGTGTCCGCGTACCACGCCAGCAAGCCGCCGACCAGCGGCAGGGAACACCAGCCGTAAAGCTGCCAGTCGAGGTGCAACGGCATCCAGCGGCCGTACGTGAGCGGCGCGATCGCGTCGCCAACCGCCGGCCACACCACCACGACACCGAGCCACACCCCCACCAGGTTGGCGGCCAGCAGCCAGCCGAGGCTGTGCAACGCCACCGTCCGCCCGAAGGGCAGCACCGCGGGTTGACCCGCCGGGATCATGTGGCGACTTCGTCGAGCCGGCCGTCGCGCACCCGGATGATCCGATGGCACGCCTCGGCAAACCGACGTTCGTGCGTGGCGAGCACGACCGCGATGCGCTCGCGTTCCGCCAGTTGTTTCAGGAGCCCGAACACGGTGGAGCCCGTGGTTTCGTCGAGCGAACCCGTCGGCTCGTCCGCCAGCAGCAGCCGCGGGGAATTCATCAACGCCCGGCAGATCGCGGTGCGCTGCCGCTCGCCGCCGGAAAGATCCTGGATGCGATGACCGAGCCGGTGACCGAGATCCACCTGCGCGGTGAGTTCGCGCACGCGCGCGGCCGTTTCCTTCGTGCCGCGCCCGACCGCCAGCGCCGGGATGCGCAGGTTCTCCTCGACCGTCAGATCGGGAATCAGGTTGTGCAGCTGGAAAATGAATCCGAGCCGGTGGCGTCGCAGCTCGAGCCGGTTGGCCTCGATGCGCGGATCGAGACCGCACACCGTGAGCTCGCCGCGGTCCGGCACATCGAGCCCGCCGAGGAGGTGCAGCAACGTGCTCTTGCCCGAACCCGACGCGCCCCACAGCGCGACCACTTCGCCGCTGCGGACGGACAGTGACACGTCGCGCAGCACGACGATCCGGCCGCCGTCGTAGCTCTTCGAAACATCCTTTGCCTGCGCGAGAACCTCGCGGGGGTTTTTCTCACTCATAGCGCAACGCCTCCGCCGGTTGGATCCGCGAGGCGAACCGCGCGGGATAGATCGCGCCGCCGCCCGCCGTGACAAACGCCGTCGCCACGATGCCGATGAGCACCAGCGGATCGAGCGACGCCTGCACATAGCCCTGGAACTGCGGCACGCGTTCGAGGATGCCGAGCAGGACGAAGCCGATGGCGAATCCCGCGACGACGCCGGCCGTGGCCAGCACCGCCGCCTCGCCAAAGATGAGCGCCGCGACCTGCGGTCCGGAGAAACCGCACACGCGCAGGACGGCGATTTCGCGGATCCGCGTGAAGACGGAGAGCAGCATCGTGTTCGCGACGCCGAGTCCACCGAGGCAGAACGCGCACACGCCGACCGCCCACGCGGTGAAGTTGAGAATCTTGAAGCTGTTGTAGGTCGAGTTGAACTCGCGGTTCTCGAGCCCGATGATCCCGGGCTCCGCCGTCTCGAGTCCGCGCTTGAAGTCCGCGCCGCGCCGTTCGTCGCGCAGTTTCACGGTGACGACCGACGCCGCACCGTTGCGGTGGAAGAATTCCTGCGCCGCCGCGATCGGCAGAAACACGCCACCATCCTCAAAGCCGTTTTCCGTTTTGAAAATTCCGCCGACTTTGAAAATCGCGCGACCGATCGGCACCTTGTCGCCGAGCTTGGCCTTGAGAAATTCCGCCGCGCGCGAGCCGAGGAAAATCTCCTCTTCGCGCGCCCCAAAATCCGCCTTCGTCCCCGCGCGCCACTCGGCCTTTGCCAGCCGCGGATCGCTCGCCTCGATGCCGAAGCACGTGATGACCGGATGATCCGGCGCGGACACGATCCCGAACAAGACCGGATGCGCGGACTCGACTTCGGGCCGGGCCCGAATCGCCGCCACCTGATCGCGCGTGACCGAGCTGAAGAAGAGATCGGACACGTTGCGCTCGAACACCAGATAGTGGCTGTCGCTCGCGAGGATGCGTTGGAACATCCCGATCGCACCGGTCACGATCGCGAGGATCGTGAGCATCGCCGCCACGCCAAAGGCGATGCCCGCCATCCCGATGACGGCGCGCCAGCGGTGACGGCGCAGATTGGTCAAAACGAGGGAGAGTATTTTCATGCGGCTTGCGTGGAATTCAGGCCGCGGCGCTTTGCGCTTCGTCGACCGTCGCCATCACTTCGGAAAGGGCCGCGCCCGCCGCCGCCAGATAATGCCAGCGTCGTCCGCCGCCCGCGGTGAGTCGAGCCAGCGCCGTCGCCGATTGCGCCGAGAGCCGCCGCAACCGCGCCCGCGCCGCCGGCACGCCGAGCGCGTACGCGAGGTTCGGGCGCCCGAGCAGCCGATCGCGGCCGGTCGTCTTCCCTGCCTCATAGCTCGCCGCGAGCACGTCGCGGAGATCGTCGGCGATCTGAAAACCCTGCCCCCAGTAAAGACACAGCGCCCGCAGCGAACGCCATTCCGCCCGCGTCGGGCGTGCGAGCGTCGCCGGCAGCAAAATCGCGAGCTCGAAGAGCGCGCCCGTTTTCGCCGCCGCGACCATGCCGACGGTCCGGGCTGATCGATCCGTTTCTGCAAACGCCAGATCCCAGGCCTGGCCGCCGACCAGCCCGGCCACGCCGAGGCTGCGATCGAGGCAGGCGCTGGCCTTCACCCGCACCGACCGGGGCTCGGCCGCCAGCGCGTCTCCGACGAGCGAATACGCGCGGTTGATGAAGGCCAGTGCGGCCAGGATCGCCGTCGCGTCGCCGTGCTGGCGGTGCACGCACGGCCGGTTGCGGCGCAGCGCGGCGTCGTCCATGCACGGCAGATCGTCGAGCACCAGCGACGCGGTGTGAAAGTATTCGACCGCACACGCGAGCCGCTCGGCCGCCGCGCCACGCAGGCCGTGATGCATCGCGCCGGCCAGCACGAGTTGCGGACGCACCAGTTTGCCGGGCGTCGCCGCGAGCTGATGGATCGCCGCGCGCAGATGCGGCTCGGTCGCGGACGCGCCGGGGGCGTGGCGGATCAGGGCGGCAGCCAGGCGCTGGAAGGACTTGGCGTTCATGCGCGGTTCAGGAGGAGGTCCGGCCTTCGAGGTGGAAGATGACGCGCACCAGCGGATCGACTTTCAGGACCAGAAACATCCGGATGATCGGCAGTCCGAATTCCCGCGTGTCGATCGTGGCCTCGCCGTCGACCTTGTGCACGTTGGCCTCGGTCGCGATCGTGACCGGGAACTTCAGGTCGCGCGTCACGCCGTGAAACGTCAGCTTCCCGCTCGCGGTGTATCCGCCGGGCTGGTTCGCCACGGGTTCCAGAGCGGTGAGCTCAAACCGGCCGTCGGGGAACTTGTCCGTGTCCTGCCAGGTGTGCATCGCCTTGTCGCGGCCGTCCTTCCCGGTCACCACGTCGCGAAAGTGAAAGGCCAGTCGGGCGGTCACGACGCGGCCGTCGCCGTTCACCGTCACGGCCGGCTCAAAACGCGCCAGCTTGCCGGTGAAGGAGTCGCCCGAGGCGCGCACCGCAATGTCGACGCGGGACTGCGTCAGATCGATCGCGAGGGGACGGTCGGCCGCGCGACCGCGCCACGCAGCACCGGCGAACACCAGCAACACCAGCAAAAGGCGGGGAATCATGCCTCCCTTATAGCCTTTGAAAATGAACGCCGGTTGAACGGCAAATGAACTTTTGTTCACCTCACCGCGGCACCGGTCCGCGCCGGCCTACGAATCCACCTGCTGCGTCTCGACCCAGCGGACGGCGTGCCGGATCAGCGCGGTGGCGTCCCGCAGCTCGAGCTTCTCCTTGATGTTGGACCGGTGCACGTCGACGGTCTTCGGGCTCAGGTGCAGCTGCTCCGCGATGTCGCGCGTGCTCTTGCCCTGCCCGATCAGTTGAAACACCTCGAACTCGCGGTCGGTGAGTTTCTCGATGGGCGACGACGACCCGCGGGGCCGCGCCGTCGACAGACCCTCGAGAATGCGCGCCGACATGCGCGGGCTCACGTACATTTCACCGCGCAGGATCTGGCGAATCGCCGCGAGGAGATTTTCCCCGCCGGCCTCCTTCATGATGTAGCCGCGCGCGCCGGCCCGCAGGGCCCGTTCCGCATACACGGCCTCGTCGTGCATGGAGACCACCAGCACCAGCAGCGTCGGATCGAGGGCCCGCAGATCCTTCACGAATTCGAGACCGCTGCGGCCGGGCATCGTCAGATCCGTCAACACCAGCTCCGGTTTGGTCTTTTCCAGCTGGGCAAACGCCTCGGCCGGATTGCCCGCCTCGCCGCAGACCGCCATGTCCGTCTGCCGATCGATGAGCTGGCCCAGGCCCGCCCGCATGAAGGGATGATCGTCGACGAGAAGGATGCGGCGGCGCGGCACGGCAACCGGAGCCGGTAATGGTTTGTCCGCGGCGGAACCGCGGGGGAAAGGTTCGGATTTCTTGGCGCGCAAATTAGTCCTTCTGCGGCAGGCGACAGATCACGGCGACGCCTTCGCCGCGTTTCGAAGTGACGCTCAGCTCGGCGCCGATCGTCGCGGCCCGGTGCTGCATCAGGCCTAGGCCTAGGCCGCGGCGCGTGGACTTCGACTTCGTCATGCCGGTGCCGTCGTCAATAATCTCGAGTTGCAGGAGCTGCGGCGTGCGCGACAGACGGATGATGACGTGACTCGCGCGGGCGTGCTTCACGGCGTTGCTCACCGCCTCCTGTGCAATGCGGTAAAGGTGGCCGGTGACAAACGAGTCGGACACCTCGATGGCCTCCGGTGATTCAAAGGTGCACTCCAGCCGGCCCGCTGCGCTCATGCGGTTGGCCAGTTCGGCCAGGCCCACCTGCAACGAATCGCGATCGTGACCAACCGGCACCAGACCGCGCGCGAGAAAGCGGGTCTGCGCGATCGCCTCGCGGAGAATCTTGCACATCAGGTCGAGCCGTTTCTCGAGGTCGGGCCGGCTCGCGAAGTCCTCCTTCAGCGCGGTGCACATCAGTTCGAGCGCGGTGAGCTGCTGCCCCAGTCCGTCGTGCAGGTCCGCCCCGATGCTCATGCGCTCGCGCTCGCCCACGGCGACGATTTCACGCTCGAGGCGTTTCTGCTCCGCCTGGGCCTCGGCCAGGGCTTTCGCCTGCGTTGCGACCGCCAGGGCCCGGCGGACGATCGTCGGCAGCAAATCCAGCAGCGCCGTATCCTTCATCACGTAATCGAGCGCGCCCTGCTTCATCACCTCGACCGCTACCTTCTCGTCGCCCTGGCCGGTGACGACCACGAAGGGCACCGGGGCCATGTCGCGCTGCAGCTCGGCCACGAGCGCCGGGCCGCTGCCGTCGCGGAGCTTCAGATCGAGAATCATCAGGTCGGGCGTGTGGGCTTTCAGCCACTCGCGCGCGGCCCGCGCCGAGGCCGCGGTCGCAATTTCGTAGCGATCGGCCACCAGGGCGTCCGCCATCAACGTCAGCAGACCTTCGTCGTCATCGACGACCAGAATCAGGGCGGAGTGCTCCGACACGGCCACGGTGACGCTCAGCGGGGCCCGATGGCCGGGACGACCAGGAGCGGCACGAACAAACCCAGCCGGCGAATGGCCTCGGCAAAGCGATCGTAGTCGACCGGTTTCTGGATATACACGCTGCAGCCCAGCTGGTGACAGCGCTCGACCTCGCGTGAATCGTCCGTGGTGGTCAGCATGATGACCGAGAGCTTGCGAAACTCGGGATCGGCCTTCAAGCGGCGCAGCACCTCGATGCCGTCGACCTTGGGCATCCGGATGTCGAGCAGCACGAGATAGGTCTCATTCGGTTTGTGCCGGCGATTGAAGAAGAAATCCAGGATGGCCTGCCCGTCACGAAAGTGCTCGATGTGATTGTCCAGCCCCGCGCTTTCCAGGTTCTCGCGAATCAGGATCGCATGACCTTCGTCATCGTCGACGATCAGGATGGTGGGTGACTTGCTCATGCCGGGGAGGAAACAGGGTGCACGGCGGGAAGGGAGACAAAAAAAGTGGACCCGCGGTCGGACTGGCTCTCCACCCAAATGCGGCCCTTCTGGCGTTCGAGCACGCGCTGCGCGATCGTCAGGCCCAGGCCTTCGCCCGTGGAGACGTCGGGGTCGAGCCGGTGAAAGATTTCGAACACCTTGCCCTGGTGCTCAGGCGCGATGCCGATGCCGTTGTCGGCGACGGCGTACACCGCGTGGCCGTCGCGAATCTCGCCCGTGACTGTGATGCGCAGCGGCCGGGACGGCGCGCGGTATTTGCGGGCGTTGTCGATCAAGTTGGCGAACACCTGACTGGTCTGGTCGTTGTCCCCGAGACAATTCGGCAAGAGCCCGACCTCCACCTCGGTGCCGGCCTCATCGAGCTGGAATTTCATGGCGGCAAGAATTTCCGCGATCAGGCCGCTCATGTTCAGCGGACGGATCTTCAACGCGACGCGGCCCAGGCGCGAATAGCGGAGCAGGCCGGCGAGGAGCGTATCCATCTTCGTGACGCCCGCGTTGATGAACCGCAGGGCCTGCGGGATCACGGTGTCGACCGGCGCCTGGAGTTTCTCCACCGGCACGGTGCCATCGGCGGAGGCCGCGATGGCGCCCCGGATGGTATCGCAGGCGCGATTGAGCTGCTTGCCGAAGCCCTGGACGTTGACGAGGGGCGAACGCAGATCGTGCGAGACCGTGTAGACGATGGTTTCGAGCTCCTTGTTTTTCTCCGCCAAATCCGCCGCCGTCCGCTGCAGTTCCTCCTCGTCGGCCTTGCGCTGGGTGATGTCGGTGCGAATCGCCACATACTGCACCGGCTTTCCCGCCTCGTTGAGGAACGGGAAGATCGTCGTATCGACCCAGTAATAGGAGCCGTCCTTGGCGCGATTGCGCATCTCGGCGTGCCAGACATGGCCGCGGCCGATCGCCGTCCACAGGCCGTGAAAAAATTCCCGTGAGTGGTAGCCGGAATTGATGATCCGGTGATCCTGGCCAATCAGCTCCTCGCGTGCGTACTTGGAAATCGCGCAGAACTTGTCGTTGACGTAGGTGATGCGCCCCGACGGGTCGGTGATCGCCACGATCGAGTGCTCGTCGAGGGCGGCCTTCAAGTCCTTGAGCTCCTTGAGGGTCGCGAAAAGATTCTGCTCGAGCTGCCGCTGCTTGTGCCCCGGTCCGTGCAACTCCGCCTCGGCTTCCAGTCGTTGCAGGCGCGCCACCAATTCGGTGCGGGGCAAGGTGGAATAGTCGAGATGCGGCACGTGCCAAGTGTCGCCTGCCAGCCACCATCCGCAAGTCCCGATCACACCGCCCGGATGTCGACTGTGGTCTCACGCACCACCCAGCCACGGGAACGCCCCGGAAAGACCCTAGGGAATTCCTTTAGCGAGATGCCGCCCCGGCTCCAATTACCCGCGGCGGCCGCACCTGCTACAGTGGCCGCCGATGAATGCCGCAACTCCCGCCGCCCACCACGCCGGATCGACCCTCGAACCCAAGGGTCACGACCTCGCCGCCTGTTTGCAGCAGTCCAACCTGTATCGGGAATACCAGCACGCGTTCCAGACCGCGACCGGTCTGCCCCTGGTGTTCCGGCCCGCCGGTTCGTTCCAGGCTCCGTTCCATGGCGCAAAAAACGCCAACGGCTTTTGCACGCTCATGGCCGCCCGCAGCAAGACCTGCGCAGCCTGCCTGCAGTTGCAGCAGCGCGGTGAGGTCGCGGCGCACGACGACGCCGCCACCCTCGAGTGCTTTGCCGGCCTGAGCGAGTCGCTCGTCCCGGTCCGGATCGGCGAGCAGACCGTCGGTTACCTGCAGACCGGCCAGGTGTTCCTGCGCCGTCCGACCGAGAAACTCTTTCGTCAGGCCGTCCAGCAACTGCGCGAGTGGCACTCCGATGTCGACGAGGCGCAACTGCACACGGCGTTCTTCGCGACCCGCGTCCTGACCCGCTCGAACTACGAGGCGACCGTCCGTCTGCTCGCGAGTTTCGCGCAGCATCTGTCGATGATCGCGAACGAGCTGATGCTGAAGGGAGCCGCCGCCGAGCCGCCCGCCGTGGCCCGCGCCCGCGCCTTCATCGCCGAGCATCTCGACGAGGCCCTGTCGCTGCACCAGGTCGCGCAGGCCGCCCACATGAGCGCCTTTTATTTCTGCAAGGTGTTCAAGGCCGCGACGGGCCTCACGCTGACCGACTATCTGGCCCGCACGCGGATCGAGCGCATCAAGCAACTCCTCGTGAACCCGCACATGCGCGTGAGCGAGGCGGCCTATGCGGCCGGTTTCCAATCGCTGTCACAGTTCAACCGGGTGTTCCGCCGCATCGTCGGCCAGTCGCCGTCGACGTATCGCGATCATCTGCACGGCACGGTGCCCGCGGGCGGCTCGCGTTCGCCGCTGCCGTTCGCCGCCTGAGACCAACAATAAATGCGCAGCGCTGGCCAACTCCCGCGCAGCCACAAATCCCCGCAACGACTAGAGTAAATCCCTCCCTCCCATGACTGCCCTCAATCGCAAAACCGTCGTGCTGCACGAACCCACCGAGCAGGAAATCCAACACGCGGCCTATCTGCTGTGGGTTGAAGCCGGGCGTCCGGAAGGCCGTGACCTCGATCACTGGCTGGCGGCCAAGGAGATGCTCACTCACCGGCACGGTCGCGATGCCACCACCCGCCGGCCTGCGCCGGAAATCGCGGCGCCCGCGCCCGCCAAGCTCAAGAACTAACCCCGCCCCGAAACCAACCTGACCCTCCGCCCTCGTCTGGCGCACGTCTCCCGCGCGCCCCGGGGGCTTGGTTGCATCCCTTTTCCTCACCATGTCCATCGTACCGCTGACCATCATCATCAGTCTCTGCCTCGTCTTCAGCTTCGTGGTCTTTTTCCTGCGCGAGCACGCCCGCAACCGGGTGAGCAGCGCGGAACGCGATTCGTTGCTGCCCCTCGCCGAGGAGACGCCGCGCCTCGCCGGCTTTTCCGCCCAGCACCAGGACGACGATCATGAGTGCGGGTGCCACGACGGCCGCCGCGCGCCGTGCCAGGGCTGCCTGCGTCGGTCCCATTAAGTCTTTCGCCTGAACCTCCTCCTTCACCGCGTCTCCCCGGCCAATGTCCGCACAAAAAATCACCCTCGAGTTCAATGACAAAGTCGTCCGCCAGTTCCTGCTTGCGACCCTGATCTGGGGCATCGTGGGCATGCTGGTGGGCGTCCTCGTCGCCTCCCAACTCAACTTCTGGCAGCTCAATTTCAAATCCGAGCTGCTGACCTTCGGTCGACTTCGACCACTGCACACCAACGCGGTGATTTTCGCGTTTGTGGGCAACATGATGTTCGCGGGCGTCTACTACTCGACGCAGCGACTCGTGAAGGCCCGGCTCGCGAGTGATTTTCTGTCCGCGCTCCATTTCTGGGGCTGGCAGGCCATCATCGTCGCCGCCGCGATCACGCTCCCGCTCGGTCTCACCCGCGGCAAGGAGTACGCCGAGCTCATCTGGCCGATCAACATCGCGGTCGCGCTCATCTGGGTGGTCTTCGGCGTCAATTTCTTCTGGACCCTCGCCCGTCGCCGTGAGCCCAGCCTCTACGTCGCCATCTGGTTCTACATCGCGACGATCGTGACGGTCGCGATGCTCTACATCGTCAACCATCTCTCGCTCCCGACGAGCTTCACGCACAGCTACCCGCTCTTCGGCGGAGTCCAGGACGGCCTCGTGCAATGGTGGTACGGGCACAACGCCGTGGCGTTCTTCCTCACCACGCCGATCCTCGGCATCATGTACTACTTCGTGCCGAAGGCGGCCGAACGTCCGGTGTACTCGTACAAGCTGTCCGTCGTTCACTTCTGGTCGCTGGTCTTCGTCTACATCTGGGCCGGCCCGCATCACCTGCTGAACACCTCGCTGCCGGAATGGCTGCAGACACTCGGCATGACGTTCTCGCTGATGCTCTGGGCTCCCTCCTGGGGCGGCATGCTCAACGGCCTGCTCACCCTCCGCGGCGCCTGGCACAAGCTGCGCACGGATCCCGTGCTCAAGTTCTTCGCCGCCGCCGTGACCTTCTACGGCATGGCGACCTTCGAAGGCCCGCTCCTTTCCATCAAGTCGGTCAACGCCCTCGGCCACTACACGGACTGGATTATCGGTCACGTCCACGCCGGTGCCCTCGGCTGGAACGGCTTCATGGCCGCCGGCATGATCTACTGGCTGCTCCCGCGCCTCTGGAACAAGCCCCTCTACTCCGTCTCGCTCGCCAATCTCCATTTCTGGATCGGCACCGTCGGCATCCTGCTCTACGTCGCCGCCATGTGGGTGAGCGGCATCACCCAGGGCCTCATGCTCAATGCCACGACCGACAACGGCACGGTGCTGGCGTATCCGAACTTCCTCGACACGCTGAACTCCATCCGGCCGCTGATGCTGATGCGCGTCATCGGCGGCGGCCTCTACCTCACGGGCTTCCTCGTTCTAGCCTATAACTTCTGGAAGACGGTCAGCGGCGCGCAGCCGGTCAACGGCACCGTCGAGGTCTTCGCGGACGACGAGGCCCACGCCCCGGCCGAACGCCGTCTCGGGCTGCTGGCCATGATCTTCAACCCGCCCGTGCTGTTCACCGTTCTCGCGGTCGGTTTCTCCTGCGCCTGGATGTTCGGCCGCGACGCCCTCAGCATCGCCGGACTCGTCGGCACCGTGCTCTGCGTGATCCTGGCCTACGCCCACTGGCAGTCCCGCGGCCACGCCTGGGGCGTCTGGTACGACAAGCTCCTGGTCAACTCGCTGCCTTTCACGCTGCTCACCTTCCTTGCCGTCGTGGCAGGCGGTCTCATCCAAATCATCCCGACCGTCATCACGACCCAGGCGGCCAATATCGAGGACCACCGGCAGATCCCGTACTCACCGCTGGCCCTGACCGGACGCGACATCTACGTCCGCGAGGGCTGCTACACCTGCCATTCGCAGATGATCCGCACGCTGGTGCCGGATGTCCTGCGCTACGGCGAGTACTCCCGTCTCGGCGAGTCCATCTACGATCATCCGTATCAGTGGGGCTCCAAGCGCAACGGTCCCGATCTCGCCCGCGTCGGCGGCAAGTATCCGAATGTCTGGCACCTTCGCCACATGGAGGATCCGCGTTCGATCTCGGTTGGATCCAACATGCCGGCCTACCCGACGATGCTGACCCGCGACGCGAACGTCGGTGCCCTGCCCGCGAAGCTCAAGGTGCAGCGCACGCTCGGAGTGCCGTATCCCAACTGGACGCCTGAACAGATCGCGGAGCGGGTCAACGACGAGGCCGCGGCCATCGCCAAGGACCTGAAGGCGGCGGGCGCCCTGGTGGCGCCCGAAAAGGAGATCATCGCCCTGATCGCCTATCTGCAATCGCTCGGTCGCTTCGAGACCCCCGCCCGTCCGGCCACGCCGGCCAGCCAGTAAGTCCTCCACCGTTTTCAGCCTTCACCCTTCAACACCTCGACTCGTGTTTAAACAACTCGTCTTCGAACAATCCGCCGCGCTCTTCACGCTCGCGGCCTTCATCACCGCCTCGACCATCTACGTGGCCTTCTTCTGGCGGGCGCTCCGCATGAAGCGCCCCCAGTTGGAACACTTCGAGAACCTGCCCTTCGACACGGCCACTCCCGCTGCCCGCCATGACGCCGAGTAATCCCAATCCTCACGAAGATCCCATCCGGCCGCATTCCTACGACGGCATCACGGAATACGACAAGCGCCTGCCGAACTGGTGGCTGTACACGCTGTACATCACCATCGTGTTCTGGGTCGGCTACTGGTCGTATTACGAGTGGCTGCGCCAGGGACCGAGCAACGTCCAGACACTCAACGGCGAAATGGCGAAGATTGAAGCCGAACGCCTCAGCTCCTCCAAGACCGACGATCCGAGCCTCTGGAAAATGAGCCAGAACCCGACCTTCGTCGAGGCGGGCAAGGCCGTCTACACGGCCAACTGCCTCGCCTGCCATCTGGCGAGCCTCCGCGGCAAGGGCGAGAGCCCCGTCGCCATCGGTCCTGACCTTACGGATACGGCTTGGATTCACGGCGGCAAACCCACGGAAATCCACGACCTGATCACGAAGGGCGTCCTGACCAAGGGCATGCCGACGTGGGGACCGGTGCTCGGCGCCAAGAAAATCAGCGAGGTCACCGCGTACATTCTCAGCAAACACAAGGAGGGCGAACCGATCCTGATCGAAGCCGCCGCCCCACCCGCCAAATGACCCGCGAGCGCGTCCGCCCCAACGCGCTCGTGCTGCTGGTCCCAGACCGTCGCACCGATGCCCACACCCACCCACGAGTTTCCCAACCGCGACTCAGTCACGACCATTCGCGAAGACGGCTCGAAGCCGTTTCTGCACCCCGCCGATGTCCGGGGCCGGTTTGCCACGGCGCGGCGCTGGTCCGCCTACGCCCTCATCGCGTTTTATCTCTCGCTGCCTTGGATCCAGGTTAACGGCTATCCCGCTGTCTTCCTCGATATCGCGGACCGGCGGTTTCATCTCTTCGGCATCACCCTGGCGTTTCAGGATCTCTGGCTGCTGTTTTTCGTCATCACGGGTCTCGGATTCTCGCTATTTTTCATCACCGCCCTGCTCGGCCGCGTCTGGTGCGGCTGGGCCTGTCCGCACACGGTGTTCCTCGATCACGTCTTCCGGCGGATCGAGCGGATGATCGAGGGCGATGCCGTCCAGCGCCGCGCGCTGGAGCAGGCGCCGCTGACGGCGTCAAAATTCTTCAAGCGCATCCTGAAGCATGCGCTGTACGTGCTGGCCTCGGCCATCATCACCCATCTGCTGCTGGCCTACTTCGTCTCGCTGCCCGAGGTGTGGTCGATGATTCACGCCGCGCCCGGCCAACACTGGAGCGCCTTCGCGTTCATGTTCATCGCCACCGCGGTGCTCTACTTCAACTTCGCCTGGTTTCGCGAACAGCTCTGCATCGTCATCTGCCCGTACGGCCGGATTCAATCCGCGCTCGTCGATGACCACTCCCTCGTCGTCGGCTACGACGTCAAGCGCGGCGAGCCGCGCGGACGGCCCGTGCGGGGCGCGGCGGCGTCACCGGAAATTGCGGCGAAGACGGGCGACTGCATCGACTGCACCCGCTGCGTGCAGGTCTGCCCCACCGGCATCGACATCCGCCAGGGACTGCAGATGGAGTGCGTCGGCTGCACGGCCTGCATCGACGCCTGCGACGACGTGATGACCAAGCTGCACCGCCCGCGCGGGCTCATCCGTTACGACTCGCAGAAGGCCTTCTCGCAGCAGCGCACCCGCTGGATTCGTCCGCGTACCGTGGTCTATTTCTTTCTGCTGATGGTCGGCGCGAGTGTCGCCACCTGGGCGCTCTCCACCGTCAAGCCCGCCAACTTCGGCGTCACCCGCATGACCGGCTCGCCGTACATCCTCGACGACGCCTCGGTCCGAAACCAGTTCCTCGTGCGCATCGTGAACAAGCGGAACAGTCCCGCGACGTTCAGCCTGAAGATCGATGATGCACCCGCCGGACTCGAGCGCATCGGGTTTGCCACCGACGTCGTCATCGGACCGCTCGAGGAGCTCGTTCAACCCCTCGTGCTGCAACAACCACGCGGCGCATACACGGGGCCGTTCCACTTTGAGGTGCGCATCCTCGGTGACGGCGGAAAATTCAAACTCGAGCGCAAGGTCGAGTTCCTGGGCCCGGAAGCACGGCTGTTGCGCGCCGACGAGGAGGAGAAACGTGCAAAAAAGTAATTCCACCGACCGGCCGCAGACAGAACCGCTGAGCGCCGCCGCCGAGCCCGCGCCCCGTTCCCGCCTCTGGCTCTGGTTCGTGGCCCTCTTTGTCGTCCAGCTGGGCGTGTGGACCGCGTGGATCATCATCGCGTCCAATCATCGGGTCGCCGAGGTGCCGCTGGTGCACCGCAGCGCGCGCTGACATGGAACTCGCCGCGATCAACTCCCCCGGCGCCGCCTTCATCGCCGGCCTGATCACCAGCCTGCATTGCGCGGGCATGTGCGGGCCGCTCGCGTGTTCGCTCATGCCGGTGCGCGGCGATCGCTCCGACGCCCAGACCGTCAGCACCGTCTACCACGTGTCCCGGCTGGCCGGATACGCCGTGCTCGGCGGCGCGGCCGGCGCCATCGGCCGCGCGCCGCTGCTTTTCCTGTCCGAGTCCTGGCTGCGCTGGCTGCCGTGGCTGCTGGTTTTTTTCTTCGTCGCCCTCGCGCTGCGCCTGGACCGATACCTGCCCAAGGTCGCCGCGCTCGGCCGCTTCACGTGGAAACTGCAGGGTTGGATGCAGGGCCGTTCCCGCGTGCAGGCCGCCGCCGCCGTCGGCCTGGCCACCCCGCTGCTCCCCTGCGGCCCGCTCTACTTCATCGTTTCGCTCGCGCTGCTGTCGGGATCAACGCTGCGCGGCGTCGAGGTGATGCTGGCCTTCGGCCTCGGCACCGTGCCGCTGCTCTGGCTGGCGCAAACGCAGTTCCACTGGGTCCGCCGGAAACTCTCCCCCCTCTGGCTTGGGCGCGTTCGTATCACCCTCGCCCTTACCACGGCCGCGATGATCAGCTGGCGGCTGCGCGCCACGCTGGGTTTCCCGGGGCCCGATCCGCTTTCGCTCGTCTGCTTCTAACATGAGCACCGCCGTCCTCGCCGCTCCCGCGCCGTCCAAGCCACGCCGCCCGCTCTGCCGGCATTGCGGCGCGCCGCTCGTCGATGCCCGCATGGTGGAAACCGGCTTTTGCTGCTCCGGCTGCACGTACGTCTACCGGCTCGTGCATGAACACGGGCTCGCGGGGTATTACCGGATCAAGGACGACATCACGACGCCGGCCGACGCCGCCGTCTTCCAACCGCGGGACTACTCCTGGCTGGAGGCCGCGCAACGCGAAGCCGAGGCCACCACCGACCGCGTGCCCACGCTCGCACTCGACGTACAGGGCATTTCCTGCGCCGGCTGCGTGTGGCTGATCGAACGCGTCTACCTGCAGCAGCCCGGCGCCCGCGACGTGATCGTCAACGCCCAGTACGGCACGATGCAGCTGCGCTGGTCGCGCGGCGAATTTTCCGCGGCGGACTTCGCGCGCAAACTCCAGGCGTTCGGCTATCTCGCCGGCCCCGCGGGCGTCACGACCGCCGAGCCGGAGAGCCGCGGGCTCGTCAAACGCATCGGCCTCTGTGCGGCGTTCGCGATGAACGTCATGCTGTTTGCCCTCCCGGTGTACTTCGGGATGGAGAGCACATTCGAATGGGCCGGACTCTTCGGCATCCTCAGTGCGGCGTTCGGCACGCTGAGCCTCCTGGTCGGTGGCACCTACTTCCTTTCCCGCGCCGTCCGCGCGCTGCGCGAGGGCGCGATGCACATCGATCTGCCGATCAGCATCGGCATCGTCGGCGCCTATGTCGGTTCCCTCTACGGCTGGCTCGCGGGTCACGAGCAGTTCGTCTATTTCGATTTCGTCTCGGCCTTCATTCTCCTGATGCTCACCGGCCGCTGGGCGCAGGTCGCCGCGGTCGAACGCAACCGGCGCCGGCTGTTGAGCCAGCAACCGAAGCCGCAGCAGGTGCGGCTGGCCTCCGGTTCGACCGTGCCGCCCGAACAACTGCGCACGCACGATGCGATGATCGTCAGCAGCGGCCAGACGGTGCCGGTGGAGTCTCGACTCACGGGCGGCGACGCCACGTTCTCCCTCGCCTCCATCAACGGTGAAGCCGAGCCGCGCGTGTTCCATCCCGGCCAGCGGGTGCCGTCGGGCGCGATGAACGTGACGCGCGGCGAGGTCAGTCTGACCGCGCTCCAGCCCTGGTCCGACTCGCTGCTCGCCCAACTCCTCGCGCCCGCCGAACGCGCCGGGGAACGCCACGCGCTGCTCGAGCGCATCGTGCGCGGCTATCTCATCGGGATCATCGTCGTGGCCGTGGGCGCCGGCATCGCGTGGTGGCTCAGCTCTCACGACGCGCTGCGCACGTGGTCGGTCGTCACGGCCGTGCTCGTCGTCTCATGCCCGTGCGCCATTGGCCTCGCCTTCCCGCTGGCCGACGAGATCGCCACGGTCGCGCTGCGCCGGCGCGGCGTTTTCGTCCGCAACTCCGATCTCTGGCCCAAGCTCTCCCGCGTCCGCCGGCTGGCCTTCGACAAAACCGGCACGCTCACGCTGGAGACGCCCGTGCTGCGCAATCCCGAGGCCCTGCGCGCGCTGGACGCCTCCGCCCGTTCCGTCCTGCTTTCGCTGGTACGCGACAATCCTCACCCGGTCAGCCAGTGCCTGCTCGAGCAACTGCTCGCCTCCGGCACCGTCGAGCCGTGCGGGGGCGAGGTCAGCGAGACCGTCGGCTTCGGCGTCGAGCTGGGCGCCTGGTCGCTCGGTCGTTCGGGCTGGCGCGACGGCGGTGCCCAGAGTCCGGATACGGTGCTCGCCCGCGATGGCGAGGTGGTCGCCCGGTTTCATTTTGTCGACACGGCCCGGCCGGATGCGGCGGCCGAGATCAAGGCGCTGGGGGCCCGCGGCTTCGTGACATCGATCCTGAGCGGTGATCGCCAGGAAAAGGTCTCCACCCTCGCCGCCGAACTCGGCCTCCCGCCGGACCAGGCCGTCGGCGGAATGACGCCGGACGCGAAGGCCAGCTGGCTCGACGCGCACGGCGCCACCGAAACCCTCATGCTCGGCGACGGCGCGAATGACAGCCTCGCCTTCGACCGCGCGCTCTGCCGGGGCACGCCGGTGGTGCATCGGGGCGTGCTCGAGCGCAAAGCGGATTTCTATTATCTCGGTCGTGGCATCCGCGGACTCCGTGCTCTGTTCGAAGTCGATGCGATCCGCCGCCGCACGCACTGGATCATCCTCGTATTCTCGGTCGCCTACAACCTGCTCGCCGTCGGTCTGGCCGTCGCCGGTCGGATGAACCCGCTGGTCGCCGCCGCGTTGATGCCGATCAATTCCCTCCTCACACTCGCGCTCGTCGTCTTCGGGATGCGCCGGGCGTCGAAGGCGGAGTAGCACGTGGTGAGTTGAGGGTTGAGAGTTGAGGGTTGAGAGCGGCCGATGGATTTTCCTCATCCCAAAATGCTGCGATCGAGTTCCTGATCGATCTCTCAACTCTAAACTCTCAGCCCTCAACTCCTATCCAGCCCCCTCACGCCGATCCCGCCGCGCCTTCGCCCGAGACACCCGTGATGATCCGCGCGCCGCGCTTGTAGGTGAAATAGGCATACGTCCACTGCATCAGGACCGAGAAGCGATTGCGGAACCCGATCAGGAACAAAAGGTGAATGGCCAGCCACGCGAACCAAGCGGGAAACCCGGTGAGCTGCATCCCGCCGATTTGCGCCACCGCCGCCGACCGGCCAATCGTCGCCATCGTGCCCTTGTCGCGATAGACAAACGCCGGCCGGGAGGCGGCGGGCCGGGCCCCGTGACGGAGCTCGCGTTCCACTGTCTTCGCGGCGTGCAGACCCATTTGCATCGCGCCCTGCGCCACGCCCGGAACGGTGACGCCATTCGGATCAACCAGTGAAACGATGTCGCCGAGGGCAAACACTTCGGGATGCCCGGGCAGACTGAGATCCGGCAGCACCTTGATGCGTCCGCCGCGATCGACCTCGAGCCCGAGTTTCTTCGCGAGCGGCACGGCCGCCACGCCCGCGGCCCAGATGATGTTGTCCGCCCGGATCAATTCTCCGGCGACCACCACTTCGCCCTCGCGGATGGACTCGACCCGCACGCCGGTCCGCACCTCGACGCCCAGCTTTTCGAGTTGCGCGCGCGCGCTGATCGAAAGCGCCTCGGGAAAATTGGCGAGGACGCGTGCGTTGCCCTCGACGAGCCGCACGCGAACCTTGCTGGGATCGATGCGATCGAAGTCCCGATGCAGGACGGTGCGGGTGAGCTCGGCCAGCGCGCCGGCGACTTCGACACCCGTCGGGCCGCCGCCGATGATCACGATGTTCATCGCCGCTTCGCGCTTGATCGGATCGGGCTCGGTCTCCGCCCGCTCGAGCGAGCACAGAATCAAACGTCGAATGCGCAGCGCGTCGTCGAGCGATTTCAATCCAGGCGCGAACTGCTCCCATTCCGGATGGCCGAAGTAACTCGTGACGCCTCCCGCCGCGAGCACGAGATAGTCATACGTCAGTTCGCCGCGCGCGTGCGTCACACGTTTCGCCGCGAGGTCGATGGCGCTCACCTCGCTCATGATGACGTCCAGATTGGGCCGCGCGCCGAAGAGCGCGCGCACCGGCTGCGCGATGTCGACCGCGGAGAGTCCGGCGGTCGCGACCTGATAGAGCAGCGGCTGGAAGAGGTGATGATTCTGCCGATCGATCACGGTGATGCGGGCCAGCCCCTGCGGAAAACTCCGCAGAAACGTCATGCCACCAAACCCGGCACCGACGACCACGATGTGCGGCAGGTTGCTGGCTGGGTCGTGAGTCATACGGGTCGAACGTGGAAGTTCAGACCCCCGTTCGCAACGTCCGGCCCGGGAAATTTGCTGTTCTTCTCCCGTCCATAGCGGCTTGCTGGGAGTCGGTCTGCACCGCAGGCCGCGTCGCTCCATCATGAACAGTCCAACCAACATCCAGATCGTCGGCGAGGAGGTAGCGATTGCCTGGGACGACGGCGCGGAAACGTACTATACGTTCCAGAAGCTCCGTGCCGCCTCGCCCAGCGCCTCGAACCTCGGCGAACGTGATATCCTCGGCAACCGCTACGGCGGCGACGGGCCGAAGGTATTTCCCGGCGTCACGGTACTTGGGTGGGAACGCGTGGGGAACTATGCCCTGCGGTTCGATTTCAGCGACGGTCACCGCACCGGCCTCTACAGTTTCGACTATTTGCGGGCGCTCGCTGCCAGCTAGAGTGGTGGTTCTCGCGCGCCAATTCCCGCGGACAGGAGCAGGATGCTCCCGCTACCTTCTGCATCGGCACAGTAGCGGGAGCTTCCAGCTCCCCAGCACAGTAGAGGGATCTTCTAGCTCCCCGCTTTCGTCGCCCCAGCCGGACAATCCCAACTGAACGGGCCGGGAAGCCTTGCTGCTGTAGTCGCCCTTGAAGCCTGCATGGCTTGCCGTTTCCCCGACGGACCTTCAACGTTTGCGTTTTCAACCGTCAGCCGCCTCGATTCTCGATCCGCCCACGGCTCGCATCCGGCGGTGGGTCCGCGCACTTCGTCACTCTTCCATGAGCACCAGCACCTACGTTTTCCCCGCCCGTACCAGTCACGCCGACATTGAACTCGGCTCGACGCTGCAACCCAAGTTCGGCGCCGACGGATTGATTCCCTGCATCA